>NZ_CP178737.1:0-4800000 GCF_047324245.1 Sodalis sp. RH16
GGTATGAGCATTGATAAGGCTATGATTGCCCACCGGTGCAGGTGGTACTTCAACCGCGGACGCTGAGGGAAATAACGATATGTTATCAATATAGGTTTTAACCTTGTAAACGCTGTTTTCCATCAGGCGCTTCATCGCCGACATAGCGGCAGTGGATATTAACGTCATGACATTCGTCGACGTACCGGCAATGCCGGCCCAGCGCCGGCCCGGCTGGTTATCATGGTTTTTATCATCTGCCCGCCGTGATGCTCGCAGCGATTGTCCGGTTATACAATCGTCCCGGCCTTCATAGCCAAGGCGGGCCGCCGATAAATATTCCGCAGACACCGGAAAATCATTTCTTATGCAGCAATTGGCCGTTATTTCCGCCGCATTGACCGTGGACAGCGATATTTTTTTGATTCCGATGCCTAGCGGCGACCGGAAAACACCAGCAGGACCACTCCCCGAGGCCGCTGGTTTCATTCGCCGGGCAGAAGGGGAAAAAACCATTGGCTCTGCCGCATTGGTCACCCACAACAGCATATGCAGCATCAGGTTTGCCCGGCAATTCGCAGCGGCATCCCCTGGATGATTAGATAAATAATGTAATCTGGTTGTCAGCTTTTTATCGCTCATATATTTATGAGTTTTATTATGATATATCCCGATATTTTGTCGATAGATATCCTTATCATTCAACTTCATTATTAGCCCCATTGGTTATTAATATTAAATCAATTTTTTCAATACTAACAATGACTAATTTATAACAGGTATATTTTAGTGGAATTGGTATATAACTCTGCAACTTCTAATTTATTTTGAAACGATTAAGGGCGCGAGGTCAGTGAAAAACCGGCTTATTCAGAATATGCTAAACCCGATAAGCTGCATAGCATTTTTGCTAAATAATAGGGATTGCTCAAATAACGCCGAGTCGCTGGACGACGTTTATCTCGACACATAAGGGCGCCACGAGGTGCGGGCCCGGCAATAGAGGACATTATTGGCGTTTGCCCGGCTTTGTGGTAATGTGCGCGGATGATACGGCTGAACAAGTCCCGGCCGTTAATGGGTGCAAAAGTGATATGGCTTTATTGATTACCAAGAAGTGTATTAACTGCGACATGTGCGAGCCCGAGTGTCCGAACCAGGCTATCAGCATGGGGCCTGAGATCTATGAAATCGACCCGAACCGCTGTACTGAATGCGTCGGTCATTACGAGACGCCTACCTGCCAGAAAGTGTGCCCTATTGATAACACCATCATTGCGGACCCGGCCGTTTTGGAAAGCAACGAGCAGCTGTGGGAAAAATTCGTGATGATGTACCACAGCGATCGATTGTAGTTTATCCACCGTCTCGTCGTCCACTCAAGCGGCGGCATTAGCCGTTAGGCCTGGGGGCTTTCTTGATATTCGATGATGACGGTGGCGCAGGCATAATGGCGCTCATCCGCCAGCGTCACGTGGATTTGCGTCACCTTCAGGTTTGCCGCCAGCTCGGCGGCCTGTAGATGTAGCGTCAAACCGGGCTTACCCAACACGTCGTTGTTTACTTCAAAATGCGCAAACGCCAGGCCATTGCGAATACCGGTGCCGAACGCCTTCGCCGCCGCCTCCTTTACCGCAAAGCGTTTGGCCAGAAAGCGGATGGGCCGCTTATGCTTAAGGTATTGCGCCCATTCGGCCTCGCTAAGGATACGGCGAGCAAAACGGTCGCCGCTGCGCGCCACCACCGCTTCGATACGCTCGATTTCAACGATATCGGTGCCGATCCCAAGGATAGGCATCAGGCGCGCGCCTTGAGCATCAGCCGCTTCATTTCGGACACCGCCTCGGCCAAACCGCTCATCACCCCGCGGCCGATGATGGAATGACCAATATTCAGTTCGTGCATTTGCGGCAGCGCGGCGATGAGCTGGACATTCTGGTAGGTCAGGCCGTGACCGGCGTTGACTTTGAGTCCCTGGCGCTCGGCAAACACCGCCCCCAGGCGTATACGCTCGAACTCCGTCAGCAGGGCGGCTTCATCAGCGGCATCGGCGTATGCGCCGGTGTGTATTTCGATATAGGGCGCACCCACCGCCGCCGCCGCCGCAATTTGTTTTTCATCGGGATCAATAAATAACGACACCTGAATGCCGGCCGCAGATAAACGAGCCACCGCATCTCTCATCTTGTCGATTTGGCCGGCAACGTCAAGGCCGCCTTCAGTGGTCACTTCCTGGCGTTTTTCCGGTACCAGGCAGCAAAAATGCGGCCGCAACTCACAGGCAATGGCGATCATTTCGCTGGTCACCGCCATTTCCAGATTCATCCGGGTCTGGATGGTCTGGCGCAGTAAACGGACATCGCGGTCGGTAATATGGCGGCGGTCTTCGCGCAAATGAACGGTGATACCATCCGCACCCGCCTGCTCGGCGATAAAGGCCGCCTGTACCGGATCGGGGTAATTCGTGCCCCGCGCGTTGCGCAAGGTGGCAATATGATCAATGTTCACGCCTAACAGCAAACCGGACATAGCATTCCTCTGTACTCAGTCAACCTTATCAGCCTAGACCTGCCGGCCTACACCTATCATTTACATCTATATGCCCGCACTAGTCTGTTTATGCTTAGCGCGGTGGATTATCCCGGCACCGAAACGGCCCCGGCCAGTTTAACCGGGCGTGCCGTTGTCGGGCAACGGCTTAGGCGGGATTTTATTTACCATAAACTGGCCGAAAAGCTCACGGCTTTTTAAGGGCTTACCCCCCAGATAGGGTTTAAGCGCCATGCGGGTAAACCGTTTAGCGGCGCGCAGCGTTTCCATATCGGGAAAATGTCCGGCGGCCAGCGCCTGCAGCTCACGTCCGGTAAAGCTGTAGTGGTCGATGACGACGCTGGCTATAAAACCTTTTTCTTCCCGGAAGCGGTAAGTCATATCATCATCCACCGGCAGGCCGGTAGCGGCACAGTGCAGGAAATCCACGCCGTAGCCCAGGTGATGGAGCAGCGACAGCTCAAATCGCCTTAGGGTGGGCTCGGGGGATCCGGTAGCGGCTGCAAGTGACTGCAAACATTGCAGATAATCGAAGAACAGGGAAGAGTAGTCGGTGCCATAGGCCATTACCCGGGACAGCAGCTCATTGGCATACAACCCGCTGTAGAGCATCAGGCCGGTTAACGGCAGGCCCAGGGAGACAGGCTCGGCATTGCGCAGGGTTTTGACTTCGCCGCGTCCGCTCCAGCGGATAAGCAGCGGAGTGAAGGGTTGCAGAACACCTTTCAAGGCGGAGCGGCGGGAGCGCGCTCCTTTGGCCAGGATCCGCACCCGCCCGTCGTTTTCGGTAAAAAAATCCAACAGCAAGCTGGTTTCGCTATAAGGTCGTCCATGCAGGACAAACGCGCGCTGCCAGCCCTCCATCGGCTATTCCCTCAGAGATCTTCGCCGTAACCTAGACTGCGCAAGGCCCGCTCGTCATCGGCCCAGCCGGATTTCACCTTAACCCAGAGCTCGAGATGCACTTTGTTCTCGAACATCGTTTCCATATCCTGACGGGCTTCGATACCGATGGTTTTGATCTTGCTGCCCTTGTTGCCGATAACCATTTTTTTCTGGCCTTCGCGCTCCACCAGGATCAGGCCATGGATATCAAAACCGCCACGTTCGTTGGTGACAAAACTCTCGATTTCCACGGTGACCGAATAAGGCAATTCTTCGCCCAGGTAGCGCATGAGTTTTTCACGGATAATCTCGGAGGCCATGAAACGCTGCGAGCGATCGGTAATGTACTCTTCGGGAAACTGATGCACGCCCTCGGGCAGGCACTTGCGCACAATAGCCGCCAGCGTGTCGACATTCATCCCGGTTTCGGCGCAAATGGGCACCACATCGTGAAAATTCAGCTGCTGGCTGAGGAAATTCATATGGGGCAGCAGCCGGCTTTTGTCGGTGACGTTATCCACTTTATTAATGGCCAGCACCACCGGACAATGGACATCGCGCAGCTTGTTCACCACCATCTCGTCATCATCGGTCCAGTGAGTGCCTTCCACCACAAAAATAACCAGTTCCACATCACCCATGGAGCTGCTGGCGGCACGGTTCATCAAGCGGTTGATGGCGCGCTTTTCTTCAATGTGCAGCCCGGGAGTATCCACATAAATGGCCTGGTAAGGCCCCTCGGTATGGATACCCATAATGCGGTGGCGGGTGGTCTGCGGCTTACGGGAGGTAATGGAAACCTTCTGCCCCAGGAACTGGTTCAGCAGGGTGGACTTGCCCACGTTGGGCCGTCCGACAATGGCCACAAATCCGCAATAGGTTATTTCTTCGCTCATTCAAGCTCCAGCTCTTTCAGCGCCTGCTCGGCGGCTGATTGTTCGGCTTTACGACGGCTGGATCCGTTACCCACCACGGGTTCCGACAAGCCGCTGACATGGCAGTGAATAGTAAATTCCTGATCATGCGCCTCGCCACGAACCTGAACCACCAGATAAGTAGGTAACGGCAAATGACGCCCCTGCAAATACTCCTGCAGACGGGTCTTTGGGTCCTTTTGCTTGTCGCCGGGACTGATTTCATCCAGGCGGCTGCGATACCAGTTAAGGATCAGACGCTCGATATTCTGAATGTCGCTATCGAGAAAAATCCCGCCGATCAGGGCCTCCACGGTATCGGCCAGAATGGATTCACGACGAAACCCGCCGCTCTTCAACTCTCCGGGTCCCAGCCGCAGGCACTCTCCCAGTTCGAACTCGCGGGCCATTTCCGCCAGGGTATTGCCCCGCACCAGCGTCGCGCGCATGCGGCTCATATCGCCTTCGTCTACCCGCGGGAAACGAAGATACAGCGCATTGGCGATGACAAAACTCAATATTGAGTCACCAAGAAATTCCAGCCGTTCATTATGTTTGCTGCTGGCGCTTCGGTGTGTCAAAGCCTGTAACAGGAGCTCGTTCTGCTGAAAAGTGTAGCCCAGTTTCTTCTGGAGCCTATTAATTAAGATGGGGTTCATGCGTTACCAATAACTCAACCATGCGTCAAATAACTACAGCATACGGAACAGGTCTGCTTGAGCTAAGCCACGCCAAAACTGTTTCGTTTGCAGTGGCGCCCTTACCGGGAACCAGTCTGTTATAACCTTCATCTTTCAAGCCGCAGCTGTGTTGGCTACACTTGTTCACCCGAATCACTTACCTAAGTAAGCTCATCGGGTTCACAACCTTGCCGCCTTGCTGCAACTCGAAAGCTATTGGGTATACTACCTTCATCTTTCAAGCCGCGGCCGTGATGGCCGCAGCCTGAAAGCTATTATGTATATTCTACAACGGGTGGCGCGATAATGCTTCGCTTAAAAAGAGATTTGATTAATGAATACCGCCGATACGTCTTAAACGAACGCCGGTAGGCCATTTCCCTTCTTGTTTTTCAAAACTCATCCAAATCGCCGTCGCTTTGCCCACCAGATTTCTTTCCGGGACAAAACCCCAATAACGGCTATCGGCGCTATCATCGCGATTATCGCCCATCATGAAATACTCCCCGTCGGGCACTACCCACTCCATCCGCTGCTGGTAATAGAGATTCATCTGATCCTGCTGGCCGGGAACGGTCAGAATACGATGGGATATGTCGCCCAGGGTCTCGATGCGCTGCGCCAGGCGGATACCGTCATCCACCGACTGGTCCGGCGCCACTTCCAAAAAGCCGGAGGAGGATTCGCCGTTGCCGGTGGAATCAAAGGTCTGGACAAAATCGCTGGGAGCCATTTCGCTATAGGTCACCGGCAATGCGCTGTTGCAGGTAGGACTATTGCCGCACCCCGGATGAACCGTCACGGTTTTTGACAGCGGATCGTAACTGACGCGGTCGCCGGGCAGACCAATCACTCGTTTGATATAGTCCAGCGTCGGGTCAAGGGGATATTTGAATACCACCACATCGCCGCGCTGCGGATGCCCGGTGGGGATCAGCGTGGCTTGGGTAATGGGATTTTTGATCCCGTAGGCGAATTTTTCCACCAGGATGAAATCCCCTACCAATAACGTCGGCATCATTGAGCCCGACGGGATTTGAAACGGCTCATAAATAAAAGAGCGGACTACAAATACCACCAGCAATACCGGAAAAATCGAAGCACAGGTTTCAATCCAGCCGGGCTGGCCGACTTTTTTCGGCACGGCTTTACCAGCGACCGGAACGCCGGTATCAAGCGTGGCTTGCGCTTGTTTCATCCGGCGTGCCGGTGCCAGTTTAAATCGATCCACGCACCAGATAATACCGGTTATCAAGGTCGCTATTGCCAGGATCAAGGCAAACATATTCGCCATGCTAACTCCTCAAACTCATTTACTGTCTTTGCCGACGTGCAGAATAGCCAAAAAGGCTTCCTGCGGCAGCTCCACGTTACCAACCTGCTTCATGCGCTTCTTGCCTTCTTTTTGCTTTTGCAACAATTTCTTCTTGCGGCTGACATCGCCGCCGTAACATTTCGCCAGTACGTTTTTACGCAATTGCTTAATAGTGGAACGGGCAATAATGTGGTTGCCGATAGCCGCCTGAATGGCGATATCAAACTGCTGCCGGGGGATGAGTTCCTGCATTTTCTCCACGATTTCGCGCCCGCGACGCTGTGAATTATCACGATGGGTAATTAACGCCAGGGCGTCTACCCGTTCTCCGTTAATGAGGATATCCACCCGAACCATATCGGAGGTTTGGAAACGCTTGAAACCGTAATCCAGCGAAGCATAGCCGCGGGAGGTGGATTTCAGCCGATCGAAAAAGTCCAGGACCACTTCCGACATGGGAATTTCGTAAGTGAGCGCCACCTGGTTGCCGTGATAGACCATATTGGTCTGCATTCCGCGCTTTTCGATACAAAGGGTAATGACATTGCCGAGGAACTCCTGCGGCAACAACATATGGCATTCCGCGATGGGTTCGCGCAACTCAAGAATATTGTTCAGGGGCGGCAGCTTGGACGGGCTGTCCACGTACTGGGTCTGGTTATCCGTGGTCACCACTTCGTAGATAACCGTCGGCGCGGTGGTGATAAGCTCCAGATCGTATTCCCGCTCCAGTCGCTCCTGTATGATTTCCATATGCAGCAAGCCCAGGAAACCGCAGCGAAAACCAAAACCCAGGGCGGTGGAGCTCTCCGGCTCGTAGAACAGCGAAGCGTCGTTCAGGCTCAGCTTCCCGAGAGCATCGCGGAAGGCTTCGTAATCGTCGGAGCTGATGGTGAACATGCCGGCATAGACCTGCGGCTTCACTTTCTTGAAGCCCGGCAGGGCCTTTTCCGCCGGTTGGCGGGCCAGGGTCAGGGTATCCCCCACCGGCGCCCCCAGGATATCCTTGATGGCGCAAACCAGCCAACCCACCTCGCCGCAGTTCAGGATGTCCCGGTCCACCCGCTTCGGCGTAAAAATGCCCAGCCGGTCGGCATTGTAGCTCTGGCCGGTACTCATGACCTTGACTTTCTCGCCCTTGCGCAGCGTGCCGTTTTTTACCCGGATCAGCGACACCACGCCCAGATAGTTGTCAAACCACGAATCGATGATCAGCGCCTGCAGCGGCCCCTCCGGGGAGCCTTGGGGCGGCGGGATGTCGCGCACCAGCCGCTCCAGCACTTCCGGCACGCCTTCGCCGGTCTTGGCCGAACAGCGCACCGCGTCGGTGGCGTCGATGCCGACGATATCCTCGATTTCCTGCGCCACTCGCTCGGGATCGGCGGCGGGCAGATCGATCTTGTTCAATACCGGCACGACTTCCAGATTCATTTCCATGGCGGTATAGCAGTTGGCGAGAGTCTGCGCCTCCACGCCCTGCCCCGCGTCCACCACCAGCAAGGCCCCTTCGCAGGCCGCCAGGGAGCGAGACACTTCGTAGGAAAAGTCCACATGTCCGGGAGTATCGATAAAGTTCAGCTGGTAAATCTGACCGTCATTGGCTTTATAATCCAGCGTTACGCTCTGGGCCTTGATGGTAATGCCGCGCTCACGCTCCAAATCCATGGAGTCCAATACCTGGGCTTCCATTTCCCGCTCGGCCAAACCGCCGCAGGTTTGGATCAGACGATCGGAGAGAGTCGACTTACCGTGGTCGATATGGGCGATTATTGAAAAGTTTCTTATATGCTTCATTTATATGAATTTTTCTCAAATTTTAACGCTAAAAAATATTCCAATGGAAACGGGGATGGATATAGCAACACGATTACCCGTAAAAACATCGTCGCATCTTACACTGAAAGCGGAAACCAAGAAAGGCAGCCGAGGAAGATCCGGCTGGGGCCTTGTCATCGGATTATTACCCCACTCCTTGTTCCTATGACACTTCCGGCATCAGCCGCTTCCCGACAAACCGCCGGAAGGTTGTAAATTGATTTAAAGCGGGAGGTTGGAATGCGATACACGCCCGCGAACGCGGACCATTGACGAATAGGGAGTAGCCCGGAGCTGTTGAGATAGCGTCCAGGCAGCGGCCCGTTATAAGGCAACAGGGCCGGCGGCGGCCCGTCACCGTCAAGCTACTCTTTTTCCCGACGGAAAGAGAGGGAAGCCGGCGGCAGAGCGATTTGCAAAATCACCGGTTGATATTCAATCTGGTTGCCGATGCGCTGCGCCAGAAAACGCGCCAGCAGCATACCGCCGGCCCCCCCCAGCAGCCCACCCAATGCGGCGGCGATATCGGTGTGGAAGAGGCCCTGCAGGATTGACGCGCAGCCGATTAAGCCCACCAGAGGCAGCATATACACCAGCAAAGCCGAACGGATCAGGCTGCTTTCGGTGATGCCCACTTCCACCCGCTGGCCGGGCACCAGAGGGTGCTTGCTTTCCACGCGCAGCTGGTGCGACGAATCGGCCCCCATTTTATTGAGGATGCTGGTGCCGCAGCTGCTGCGGGAATGACAGCTGCCGCAACCCGAGCTTTGCTCGCAACGCAGTTGCGCAATACCTTGCTGCCAGGAGATAACCGTTGCCCATTCTTTAATCATGGTTGCGCCTTAAACACCACGCTGTCGGCGATACGCTTTGCGGTTGCCGGAGGCAATTCACCGACTACGGTGATTTCTGTATTGTTGCGAATATCGGTATAGACCGTGCGCCTGCCGGTGCGGATATACCGCTCCGCGCTGCTGTCCGCCGCGGTGGCCTGGTTGATATTCACCGCGAAACTGAATAACCCGTCGGAATACAGCCTGGCTTCAATGGGCACGTTAATGCCCGGCAGCGTACGGCGACTGCGCGAGACTTCAGCGGTACCCGCCGGCAGCCAGTTGGTGTTCCAATCAAACTGTGACTTTTCCGAGGCCGGCACCGCCAGCAACGGAGGTAGATTCACTTTGTCCAGACCCTGCATCATGTCCATGACCTGCGGGTCGACGACAAATGAGATCACCCGGAATTGTTCCAGCGCCTCACCGTCGCGATCCAGCAAATCGACACGTAAAGGCAGTTTCGTCTCGGAGTCGATCCACACCACGTAACCAAACCGGGTACTGTCCCGCGCTACTATGCGCACCACATCGCATAAGCGATCGGAGACTCGCGTCCGCCCTACGGGAATAAAATCGTAGAACTGCGCCAGACGCCCAAAATCAGCGTAAACGATAGAAGGAAGAGAATCAACGATATGATCGCCGGAGAGTGTAAAGGGTTCGAGGCCGGGTTCGAAATAACTGATTTCGTCGCCCCGCTGAAGGATTTCAAGCCGGGGGCCATCCATTTGCAGCAGCTGCGCAAACGGACGTTTTTCAAACAGGGCGTGACGAAAACGCAAAGAATCCACACCCTGCTTGCTGACGCTGACGTAAGCAAATTCATAGCTTAATGATTTGCTTGCCTGGCTCATCTGCTGAAGCAAGACGCCGGGGGCGGTAATGGGGGCAGGAGCCCCTGCGGGGGCGGAAGCAGGCGCCCCGGAGGGAACGGAAGCGGTAGCCTCGGCCGGGGCATTTGTCGCATAGAGCAAGCCGCTTGTCATTAAACAAACGGCACACCAAAATTGCTTCATTACTGAGGCTGCATTCCTAATGACTGTGTTCCCGGGACCTGAACCGCTGCTTGCTGGGCTTCATGCTGGTCGAATTGCAATTGCGTTGAATGCACCCGACGCTGCAATTCGAAATCCTGAAAGATTGCGTTGATGCGTTTGCGCTGTTCCTGCACCTGCTGCTGCTGCTGCTGCGAACCGGTATCGGCAACCGCGCCGCCTGAAGGGACACCCAGGCTGACGGGGGACGCCTGGCCCATCATGGGCAAGGTGTTGAATACCGGCGCTTCCGGCTGCGCATCGTTGACCGGACGGTTATAGTGCTGAACGCCGACGATGACCGCCAGAGACACGCAGGCCGCCAAACCGATTTGGGTCACATGGGCAACCCAGGGGCTCGCCTTGCGCCAGAACGGCAGCTTGTGCCAGGTTTCCGGCCGGGGCTGCGACTCTTTCACCGAGACAGGCACCAGGCGTACAGGTTCCTGGGCAATTGCGGCCGCGACACGATCGGCGATATCAAGATGAAGGGTTTCACCAATATCACCACGCATTGTATCGCGGATCAGATGATACCGTTGCCAGCTCTGCCGTAACGAGTCATCTTTCGATAACGCGTTAATCAGTTCATTATCGAACAGTTCACCATCCATAAGAGCCGAAAGCTTTTCATTACGCATGCGTGGGCACCTTCTCCTGCCGCCATCGTTATCGCTGAATCAGCGGTTGAATTTTATTATCAATAGCTTCGCGTGCACGGAAGATACGCGATCTTACCGTTCCCACGGGGCAATCCATGATGGACGCTATCTCTTCATAGCTTAAACCATCCAGTTCCCGAAGCGTAATGGCCATACGTAAATCTTCAGGAAGCCCTTCAATAGTGCGAAACACTATCTGTCGCAATTCTTCAGACAACATTAAATTCTCAGGGTTCGATATTTCTTTCAATGCGCCGGCACTTTCGTAATTTTCGGCATCATTGGCGTCCACATCGCTGGCCGGCGGACGCCGTCCCTGAGCTACCAGATAATTTTTCGCCGTGTTTACGGCGATTCGATACAGCCATGTATAAAAAGCGCTGTCCCCGCGAAAAGAGTCCAGGGCGCGATACGCCTTGATAAACGACTCCTGGGCCACATCAGGTACGTCCCCTTGGGGAACGTAACGCGACACCAGGCTCGCTACTTTATGCTGGTAACGAACGACCAGTAAATTGAACGCTTTTTGGTCGCCTTTCTGCACCCGTTCAACCAGCACCTGATCCGTTAACTGCTCGCTCATCCGAGGTAAATTCTCCCCAAATTTATCTCCACGCGAAAAAAATAGTACCGCCAGCCACTAAACCAATAACACGAGCAAGCTCCCGCTTGGAGTTTATGCTAACCATGAAGTTCCGTCCCACCTGTATTTTTTTGGATTCAATGGGAGACGGCTATCGGCGCACCGGCTCTCGGGCCGGGTGTCAGTCAGACTATCATGAAAAAAATATTTTTAGTGTTAGATTCCTGAAATCACGCGACCAGATCATAAAATCCGGTCCGGCACCGTATCAACAGCGCAGGTTACCCGGTATTGCGACGGCTGTCAGTAAAGAAGAGAAAATTGTCATGGGTAAAATATCAGCAATTAGCGGTTTAGCCCTAAATCATTGAGTGCTACCATCGGAAAACTGTAATTTCTTATTGGGTAAACACCATCCAAATGCAACCCTCAACTGAACATGTAACCGATGTATTGGTCATTGGCAGCGGTGCGGCCGGGCTTTCGCTGGCCTTGCGCCTGGCCGGGCATTGTCAGGTCATGGTACTGAGCAAAGGGCCGCTCAGCGAAGGATCCACCTATTACGCCCAGGGCGGCATCGCCGCGGTGTTTGACGAAACCGACACCATTGATTCCCATGTGGAAGATACGCTTATCGCCGGCGCCGGGTTGTGCGATCGCGAAGCGGTGGAATTTATCGCCGGCAACGCCCGCCACTGCGTCCAATGGTTGATTGACCAAGGGGTTTTGTTCGATACCGAAACCAGCAGTGATACCAAGGAGCATTATCATCTGACCCGAGAAGGCGGCCATAGCCACCGCAGGATTTTGCACGCGGCGGACGCCACCGGCAAAGAGGTGGAAACCACTCTGGTGGAGAAAGCGGCCAACCATCCGAATATCCATATTATGGAGCGCTGCAACGCGGTGGACCTGATAAGCTCCAATAAAATCGGGCTGACCGGTACCCGGCGGGTGGTGGGTGCGTATATCTGGAACCGTGAAAAGGAACGGGTGGAAACCTGCCGGGCGAAGACCGTGGTGCTGGCCACCGGCGGCTCGTCAAAAGTCTACCAATACACCACCAACCCCGATATTTCCTCGGGGGACGGGATCGCCATGGCCTGGCGAGCCGGCTGCCGGGTGGCCAATCTTGAATTCAACCAATTTCACCCCACCTGCCTGTTTCATCCCCAGGCGCGTAATTTCCTGCTGACCGAAGCCCTGCGCGGCGAGGGAGCGCTGCTCAAGCGTCCCGACGGCTCGCGTTTCATGCCCGATTTCGACGAACGGGGAGAACTGGCGCCGCGGGATATCGTGGCCCGCGCCATCGACCACGAAATGAAACGCCTGGGGGCCGACTGCATGTACCTGGATATCAGCCACAAGCCGGCGGAGTTTATCCAGCATCATTTCCCGATGATCTATCAAAAGCTGCTTACCCTTGATATCGATTTAACCAAAGAGCCTATTCCCATCGTGCCGGCGGCGCACTATACCTGCGGCGGCGTGATGGTGGATCAGCGCGGACGTACCGATCTGGACGGGTTATACGCCATCGGCGAAGTGAGTTATACCGGCCTGCACGGGGCCAACCGCCTGGCGTCCAACTCCTTGCTGGAGTGCCTGGTCTATGGCTGGTCCGCCTCGGAGGATATCATCACGCGCCTGCCCACCGTCAAACAGGCAAAACAGCTGCCGCCCTGGGATGAAAGCCGGGTCAGCAACTCCGATGAAGAAGTGGTCCTGCAGCATAACTGGCACGAACTGCGCCTGTTCATGTGGGACTATGTGGGCATCGTGCGCACCACCAAAAGGCTGGAACGGGCCTTGCACCGGATCAATCTGCTGCAGCGGGAAATAGACGAGTATTACTCCAATTTCCGCATCTCCAATAATCTGCTTGAGGTGCGCAACCTGATCCAGGTGGCGGAACTGATTGTAAAAAGCGCCATGCTGCGCAAGGAGAGCCGGGGCCTGCATTACACCCTGGACTATCCGGATATGCTGGAAAATCCGCAGCCCACCATTTTGCATCCCTGATTAACGTCCTGCCCCTGAAACCGGCCGGTGCAGCAGCGCCGCGCCGGTTTTCGCGGAAATCCCGCCCGCCCATGTCATAACCCGAGATAAAAATCCCGGGTCAAGTCGCGGTAGGCCGCCGAATAGGCCCGGTTTTCATCCCTGAGCGTAAACGCCGAACAACAGGATGCTCCGGCCGCCGTTGACAGTCCCAGCAAAATCCGGTGCGGCGGTTTGCCCGGATTATCAGCCACCTCGGTGCGATAGCGTACCTGCCACCGCTGCCGGCGGGCCAGCCGGATAATCCCCTCGCCGATGTCCAGGGGCAATACCAGCATGAACAGGCCCTCCGGCGCCAGCAATCGCCGAGCGGCATCCAGCAGGTGTTCATGGGTCAGGGTGCCGGTGGAACGCGCCCGATCCCGGCTGGTATCCCGGCAGGGAATACCCACCGGAAAATAGGGCGGGTTACTGACAATCAGTTCATAACGTTCAGTGGACGTCAGGGCATAAGTGAGAATGTTATCGTTAATAACCCGTAAACGCGCCGCCCAAGGGCTGCGGGCACAGTTTTCGCCCGCCTGGGCCGCGGCCGCGCCGTCCAGTTCCAAAGCGTCGATAGCCGTCCCCTCTCCGGTGCGCTGGGCCAGCATGAGGGCGATAAGACCGCAGCCGGTACCGATATCCAGTATACGCCGCGGGACAGGACAGAGCGGCGTCCAGGCCCCCAGCAGCACGCCGTCGGTGCCTACCTTCATGGCGCATCGATCGTGGGCGGCAAAAAAATACTTAAAGGTAAAACCATCCCGGCGCAACAGGGTCTTTTGACCTGGCGATTCCATCATTACTAGGCTCCCGGCGAACAATCGGGTTACTTTATGTCAAACAGGCCCGGTGTGGAAATAACCATCCATGCGGAAACAGATGAAGATTGATCGGGATCCGTCTATAATCTGCGCCCCAACCAGAGGTAGACCATGACCGTAACCCAATTCACCGAACTCGACCTACATGAAAGCCTGCTCGCCGCCCTGCAGGATAAAGGCTATGAGCGCCCTACCGCCATTCAGGCCGAAGCGATCCCGCCGGCCATGGAGGGACGCGACGTGTTGGGTTCGGCGCCTACCGGAACCGGTAAAACCGCCGCCTACCTGCTGCCGGTGCTGCAACACCTGCTGGATTTTCCCCGCAGGAAATCCGGGCCGCCGCGGGTATTGATCGTCACGCCCACCCGTGAACTGGCCATGCAGGTCGCTGATCAGGCCAGGGAACTGGCGGCCCATACCCAGATTGACGTCGCCACCATCACCGGCGGCGTGGCGTATATGAATCATATGGAAGTGTTCAGCGAAAATCAGGACATCGTGGTGGCCACTACCGGCCGGCTGCTGCAGTACATCACAGAAGAAAATTTCGACTGCCGCGCGGTGGAAACGCTGATTCTGGATGAAGCGGACCGGATGCTGGAAATGGGATTTGCCCATGACGTGGAGGTGATTGCCGCCGAAACCCGCTGGCGCAAGCAGACGCTGCTGTTTTCCGCCACCCTGGAAGGCAACGCGGTGAAGGATTTTGCCGAGCGCCTGCTCAACGATCCGGTTGAAATCGATGCTGCTTCCTCCCGGCGCGAACGCAAAAAAATCGTCCAGTGGTATTACCGCGCCGACGATCTCAAGCACAAAACCGCCCTGCTTTGCCATTTGCTAAAACAGCCCGACGTGACAAAAACCATTGTTTTTGTCCGCAAGCGCGAACGCGTCCATGAACTGGTGGGCTGGCTGCATGAGGCGGGCATTACCTCCTGCTATCTGGAAGGGGAAATGGTGCAGGCCAAACGCAATGAAGCCATAAAACGCATGAGCGACGGACGCATGGCGGTGCTGGTGGCCACCGACGTTGCGGCGCGCGGGCTGGATATAGATGATGTCAGCCATGTGATTAATTTCGATCTGCCCACCACCGCCGACGTGTATTTGCACCGCATCGGCCGCACCGCCAGGGCGGGCAAAAAAGGCACCGCGATTTCCCTGATTGAAGCCCACGATCACCTGCTGCTGGGCAAAATAAGCCGCTATCTTAACGAACCTTTGAAAGCACGGATCGTGGACGAGTTACGCCCCGCCACCCGTGCGCCGTCGCCAAAAGCCACCGGTAAGCCATCGAAAAAAGTGTTGGCGAAACGGAAGGAGAAAAAGCAGCAGGGACAGGTGAAAGACAAGGTCAAAGTGCGTCTGCGCGATAAAAGAAATATCGGCAAGCGCCGGGCGGGCAAACAGGTTGAGAGTGAATCGGCAGCGGCGGCAAAACCCGCTGATGAATAATGCATCGCACCTCTAAAAAAGCCGCCCGCCGGGGCGGCTTTTTTTTATGCCACACCCGATCTTTCAGGGGTTTAACACTCTAGAAATGAGAATGATTGTATTTATGATACTTAACTAAAATTTTTTTTTTTGATAAAATAATTATTGAGTTATTTTTAGTATTATTTCAATTAGTTACCTGCCATATGATTTGAAACAAGTTCTGTTCAAAATAGTGACAGCGGGTCAATTCCGTTATTTGATATAAACCTGTTTTTATCTTATTCAGTTTTTAATACATTGATTTATAATAAAATTATATAACACTCTAAAATCCGATCCATGAAAAAAGGGAGCCTAGGCTCCCTTAATGCACTACAAAGACCATTAGATGGCTGATGTAAACGTACGGGTGATAACATCGCGCTGCTGTTCCGGCGTTAACGAGTTAAAACGTACGGCATAACCGGATACGCGGATGGTCAATTGCGGATACTTATCCGGATTGGCGATGGCGTCTTCCAAAGTTTCACGGGTTAACACATTCACATTCAAATGCTGCCCGCCTTCTACGCGCACGACTTCTTTTTGTTCAATGGGAATCTGGCGATATTCAATGTTGCCCAGTTCGCTTAACGCTACGACCTGATCATCGGCATAGCCGGCAACAGCACACAGGCAACGCGCCTGCTCCACACTGTTATCCAGCAGCCAGAAAGAATTAATCAAAGCTTTATTGTCGGCCTGGGTAATTTGAGTTCCGATAATCATAGATGCCTCCGTGGTGTGGCTTTCAAAATTTTCACGCCATGTCCCTACTGCATGTTTTGCGTTTGTGGACATTTGGTAAAACCAATTCGTCTGCCTGATTATATACCAGCCAATCGGCCGACTATCCTTGATTTAAATCAATTTTTAAGGCGATAAGTCTTTTACCAAAAAGACATGTTTATGTTTTATATCAATTTTGTTGTTTTAGCGCCGGCACTTTTTTTAAAATAATTTTGAAATAATACAATTTAATTTGCCATGCATCTCATTACATTAAGCATTTCGCCGACGGTCGTTACCCGGTAAGCTACCGGATAAGTCATTATCCAACATGGAGCGTACCATGACGCAGAGCCCCACCTGGCGGGATACCCTCGCTGAAGAAAAAACCAAACCCTACTTCCGGCAAACCCTGGCTTTCGTGGCACAGGAGCGGGCGGAGGGAAAAACCGTCTATCCGCCGCAACCTGACGTATTCAACGCGTTCCGTTATACGGAACTGGCAACGGTGAAAGTCGTCATTCTCGGACAGGATCCCTACCATGGCCCCAACCAGGCCCACGGCCTTTCCTTTTCCGTTCGGCCGGGCGTGCCCGCCCCGCCCTCACTGGTGAATATCTATAAAGAACTCAGCGCGGACATTCCCGGTTTTACCATTCCGGATCACGGTTGCCTGCAAAGCTGGGCCGGACAAGGCGTGCTACTGCTCAATACCGTATTGACGGTGGAAGCGGGCAAAGCCCATTCCCACGCCAGCCTGGGCTGGGAAACCTTTACTGATAAAGTTATTGAAGTGCTGAATGAGTGCCGCGAGGGGGTGGTTTTCCTGCTCTGGGGTTCCCATGCGCAAAAGAAAGGCGGAATTATCGATCCTAAACGCCATCATATTCTCAAGGCGCCCCATCCTTCGCCGCTGTCGGCG
Organism: Sodalis sp. RH16; assembly: GCF_047324245.1. Lineage (NCBI taxonomy): Bacteria > Pseudomonadati > Pseudomonadota > Gammaproteobacteria > Enterobacterales > Bruguierivoracaceae > Sodalis > Sodalis sp. RH16. Next base: position 17,248 of record NZ_CP178737.1, read on the forward strand.
CACCGGGGTTTTTTGGGCTGTAAACACTTCTCTAAAGCCAACGCGTTTTTAATAGAGCAGGGGCAAGAACCCATAGACTGGCAGCCGCATCTGCCGTCTCATTGATTTACGCAGCGACGGCAGCGACGGCCAGGACCCATTCTGATCGGTAAGGGCAAGCCGGGAAGATGAGAATCTTTGGTTGGGCGGGAATCGGGATATTTCAGGCGCCTCTAACCCCGCCGAGGCTGACAGTTTGCCAACCGGCGGGAGGAATTCAATAATGCATTCAAGCCATTATGGCTGCGCCAAGGGCTGATATCGTTAGCTGCGGGCCTTCGACACAGCCACCATGGCCGGGCGCAGCAGGCGTCCGTTCAGGGTATAGCCCTTTTGCATCACCATCATGACCTGGTTAGGCTCATGCTCGTCCGATTCCAGCATGGTCATCGCCTGATGGACTGCGGGGTCGAAAGGAACATGGGTATCCCCCACCACCTCGATGCCGAATTTGCGCACCGCATCCAGCAAGGATTTCAACGTCAGTTCAATGCCTTCGATAAGCGGGGTCAGCTCGCTGTTGGACTTGTCGGCCGTATCCAGCCCGCGCTCAAGGTTATCAATGACCGGCAGCAGTTCGCCGGCAAATTTTTCCAAAGCGAATTTATGGGCCTTTTCCACATCCAGTTCGGCACGGCGACGCACATTTTCCATTTCCGCCTTGGCTCGTAGCATGCTGTCGCGTTCCCGTTGTTGTAGTTCATCCACCCTGGCCTGCAAAACAGCAATTTGCTCATCGCGCGGATCCACGACTTCTGCCGTCTCGGGCACAGCTTCCGACTGTTGCTCTGGTTCCATATCGATTTCCGGTGAGACTTGCTCGTCAGGGGCGTTCTGTTCTTTACTACTCATCATGAGTTTCTCCGCGTTTTAGCCTTTTTAATCTTGCTACTCCGCTTATTATGGGGATGAATAGCAGGGATTCAAGGGATGTCGCATAATGTATACCCAATGGATTTCAAATTGCAGACAGCGCGGCTGCAACTTGAAAGATGAAGGGTATAGTCAGCAAAACACGGCGAGGAAAACAACAACATGAATACACCCTTTAAGAGCATCGGCATTGTCGGCCATCCGCGTCATCCAAACGCCCTGGCCACTCATGAAATGCTCTACCATTGGCTGATCGCGAAAGGACATGAGGTTATCATCGAGCATCAAATCGCCCGGGACCTTAATCTGGAAGGCGCAGCCACCGGCAGCCTCGCCGACATCGGCCAGCGGGCCGATCTGGCGGTAGTGGTGGGGGGGGACGGCAATATGCTTGGCGCGGCGCGTATCCTGGCGCGCTACGACACCAAGGTGATTGGCATAAACCGCGGCAACCTGGGGTTTCTCACCGATCTCGATCCGGATTCAGCCCTGCAGCAGCTGTCAGATGTACTGGCGGGAGACTACCGCTGTGAAGAGCGCTTCCTGCTGGAAGCGCAGGTCTGCCGCGACAACCAATGCGGACGGCTCAGCACCGCCATCAATGAAGTGGTCCTGCATCCCGGCAAGGTCGCGCATATGATTGAATTCGAAGTGTATATTGACGATAGCTTCGCTTTCTCCCAACGTTCCGACGGTCTGATTATCGCCACCCCCACCGGCTCCACCGCCTATTCCCTCTCCGCCGGCGGCCCCATACTCACCCCGCCGCTGGACGCCATCGTACTGGTGCCCATGTTTCCCCATACCCTATCGTCACGGCCGCTGGTCATCAACGGCAGCAGCACCATACGGTTGAAGTTTTCCCAAATCGGCAGCGAACTGGAGATCAGCTGCGACAGCCAGATAGCCCTGCCCATTCAGGAAGGCGAAGAGATTTTCATCCGCCGCAGCGAGTACCACCTCGATTTGGTGCATCCTCTTGATTACAACTATTTCAACACGCTGAGCACCAAACTGGGCTGGTCGAAAAAATTATTTTAAAAAGCGGCAGCCGCCGCTTTACTGTATAAAAAACCAGTTTATACTGTGCTTAACTCCAGCTATGTTGTTTTGTACAGGAATATCGCCATGCTGTCTCAACTGACCATCGCTAATTTTGCCATAGTGCGTGAATTAACCATCGATTTTCAAGCGGGAATGAGCGTGATAACCGGCGAAACCGGTGCGGGTAAATCCATTGCCATCGATGCGCTCGGCCTTTGCCTCGGCAGCCGCTCGGACGCCGCCATGGTGCGGCCCGGCGCGCCCCGGGCGGATATCTGCGCCCGGTTCGTCCTCGGCGATACTCCCCTGGCCGCGCGGTGGCTGGCGGATAACGAGCTGGACAACGGCAATGAATGCCTTTTGCGCCGGGTGGTGGGCCAGGACGGGCGCTCCCGCGGCTTTATCAACGGCGTGTCCGTGCCGCTGTCGCAGCTGCGGGATCTGGGGCACCACCTGATACAAATCCACGGACAGCATGCCCACCAGCTGCTGATGCGGCCGGATCATCAAAAGCACCTGCTGGATGCCTATGCCGATGAAAAAGCGCTGCGCCAGACCATGGCGGGCGCTTACCGGCAGTGGCATCAAAGCTGCCTTGAACTGGCCGCATCCCGAAAAAACGCCGCCGACCGCGCCGCCCGACGCGAGCTGCTTCAATATCAGTTAAAGGAACTCAATGAGTTTATGCCGGTGGCGGATGAATATGAACTCATGGACCTGGAATATAAGCGCCTGGCCAACAGCGGCCAGTTGATTACCACCACCCGCCAGGCCCTCGAGACCCTGAGCGAGGGGGAAGACCAAAATCTGCTCGGGTTATTGTATGGGGTCAAGCAGCGGGTGACCGAACTTGCCGGTATGGATGCCGCCCTTTCCCCCATTCTGGATTTACTGGAGGAAGCCTCCATACAGCTCACCGAAGCCAGCGATGAGCTGCGCCACTACGGCGAGAATCTGGATTTGGATCCGGCACGGCTGTTTGAACTGGAGCAGCGGCTTTCGCGGCAGATGAACCTGGCGCGCAAGCATCATGTCGCCCCGGAGGAATTGCCGCAGTTATATCAGCGTCTCCTTCAGGAGCAGGAATCAAGCGAACGGCAGGATATCGACGCACAGGGGTTGGCGGAGGCAGTGGAACGGTATCATGGACAGGCGCTACACGCCGCCCGCCAGCTCAACCAGAAACGGCTGGAGCATGCGGGGGAATTGGGGGAGCTTATCACCCGCAGCATCCGCGAGCTGTCGTTGCCCCACGGGAAATTATCCATCGCCGTCCATTTTGATGAAGACCAGCTCAGCGCCGACGGTTGTGACCGCATCGAATTCCTGGTCACCACCAACCCCGGGCAACCGCTGCAGCCCCTGGCGAAAGTGGCCTCCGGCGGCGAATTATCCCGCATCGCCCTGGCAATCCAGGTCATTACCGCGCGTAAGATGGATACCCCGGCCTTGATATTTGATGAAGTTGATGTCGGCATCAGTGGCCCTACCGCGGCGATTGTGGGTAAAATGCTGCGTCAGCTGGGCGAGTCCACCCAGGTGATGTGCGTTACCCATTTACCGCAGGTTGCCGGCTCGGGCCATCACCACTTTTATGTCAGCAAAAATACCGATGGCAACGAGACCGAAACACAGATGCTTTCGCTGAACAAAAAAGCCCGCCTGCAAGAGCTGGCGCGTCTGTTGGGCGGTAGCGAAGTGACTAAAAATACGCTGGCAAATGCTAAAGAACTGCTCGCAGCATAGAAAAGCTCAACTTTTTTACGTTCCCGCGGTCATAGATGGGCCTTCTAGAGGTTCCCAATGTCGGCAAGGTCTATTATCATCGGCATCCTATGCCCAAAAGGAATGTGATTATTATGAGCTGTAAGACGTTGACCGCCGCTGCCGTCGTTCTTCTGATGTTAACCGCCGGTTGTTCTACGCTGGAAAGATTGGTTTACCGCCCCGATATCAATCAGGGAAATTATCTGACCACAGCTGACGTGGCGAAACTTCATACCGGCATGACCAAGCAACAAGTGGCTTATACGTTAGGCACGCCAATGCTACACGACCCGTTCGGCACCAATACCTGGTTTTACGTGTTCCGCCGCCAGCCGGGCCATGAGCCGGTAACCCAGCAAACCCTTACCCTGACATTCGATAACAGCGGCACATTGACCCATATCGATAACCAGGCAGCGCTGAATGCCCCCAGCTCATAACGGCCAGCGCCATAGCGGCGGCGGCCGGTAATGATATCCGGCGGCTGTCGTTCAGGTGTGTTGCTGGTGTAGTTCTGGTGTAGTTCTGGAACTGAGTCCGCCAAAGAGATGGCCGCAAAACAACAGCTAGACGGACACGCCGCTCCGTCTTACTTCCTGGTGCGCTCCGCACGCTGACGCCGCCACTCCTTCGGATCCAACAACAGCGGCCGGTAAATCTCCACCCGATCGCCGTCATTCAGGATATCCTCCAGCACGGCGGGCCGGCTGAATATCCCCACCTTGTTTTTGCCCAGATCAATATCAGGCCGCAGGGCCAAAATACCGGAGGCCTCAATGGCGTCTTTAAGCATGCTGCCTGCGGGCAAGGTGAGCGGGTAAAGATATTGCCGCTCAGGCAAGGCATATACCACCTCTACCCGGATGTCAGGCACTGTAAACCTGCTGCGCACGGCGGGTAAAGGCCTGCACCATGCTATTGGCCATCTCCTTGAAGATGTGGCCGAACGCCAGTTCGATTAATTTATTCTTGAATTCAAAACTGAGTTCGAATTCCACCTTGCAGGCTTCCGGGCTCAAGGTGGTAAACCGCCAGTCGCCGGAAAACGTGCGAAACGGCCCCGACACCAGGCGCATCACAATGCTCTCGTTATCGGTTATCACGTTGCGCGTGACAAACGTTTTGCTGATGCCTGCCTTGGACACATCCATCTCGGCGGTCAGCTCGTTACCTTCTTTTCCCAGCACCCGGCTGCCGGTACAGCCGGGTATGAATTCCGGATAAGCACTGATATCGTTTACCAGAGCAAACATTTGTTCCACGCTGTAGGGTACCAAGGCGGAACGACTGATATGAGGCATAAGAGTTCCTGTCATGTCGTTAACTACTTAATATTATCATTTATCTGTCATGAGATAAAAAATCTGTTACCGCTTGTTTAACGCCATTTGCTCGAAAACCCGGCAACCGGGTCAGGAAAGCATTTAATTCCCTCCATAAAACTGTATAATATTTAGTATCATGACAAAGAAAAAAGCTCAAAAACCAGGCTCCGCCACTATTGCGCTGAACAAACGCGCCCGACATGAATACTTCATAGAGGAAGAGTTCGAAGCAGGACTCTCGTTGCAGGGATGGGAAGTCAAATCGCTGCGTGCCGGCAAAGCCAACATCAGTGACAGCTATGTGCTGCTTAAAGACGGCGAGGCCTTTCTTTTTGGCGCCACTTTTCAGCCGTTGGCGGTGGCCTCCACCCATGTGGTGTGCGATCCCACGCGTACCCGCAAGCTGCTGCTCAACCATCGCGAGCTTTCCACGCTCTTCGGCCGGGTTAACCGCGAGGGGTATACCGTGGTGGCGCTATCCCTTTATTGGAAAAACGCCTGGATCAAGGTACGCATCGGCGTCGCCAAGGGTAAAAAAGAGTATGACAAACGCACAGATATCAAAGAACGCGAATGGCAGGTGGATAAAGCGCGCATAATGAAGCACGCCGGCCGTTAAGGTTTGCCCCGCCCCCGCGTTTTTGCTATAATGAAATTAACAACTTGGGGCTGATTCTGGATTCGACGGGATTTGTGAAACCCAAGGTGCATGCCGAGGTGAGGTAGGCCTCGTTAAACAGCCTCAAAAAAATAATTGCAAACGATAACTCGTTCGAACCTGCTGCTTTAGCAGCTTAATCAGCTTAATACCCTGAAGGTTCCCTCTCTCCCTAGCCTTCGCTCTTAGGACGGGGATCAAGAGAGGTCAAACCCAAAAGAGCTCGCGTGGAGATCCTGCCTGGGGTTAAAGCGCTAAAACTAATCAGGCTAGTTTGTCAGTAGCGTGTCCGTCCGCAGCTGGCAGGTGAATGTAATGACTGGACTAAGCATGTAGTGCCGAGGACGTAATAATTCCGGACGGGGGTTCAAATCCCCCCAGCTCCACCACTATCTAACGGTCTGATTCTCTTTGAGATTCAGGCCGTTTTTCTTTTGGCATGTGTCACAACTGTGACTCAGGAGTGTACCATATGCTATCTAGCAACATCCCCCACTACATCTATCAGCGTAACTGTAGTCCCCCCTGTATTTAGTCTTACCGCTTAATGGAGTTCTTTGGTTAAAATGCAACCAACGGGAGGCTCATCATGAAGAAAGCGCGTTTCACTGAAACTCAGATCTTGCGAGTCCTGAAAGAAGTTGAAGGTGGCCGGCATGTGAAAGATGTCTGTCGCGAAAACGGTGTTTCAGAAGCCAGCTACTATAACTGGAAATCCAAATACGGCGGGATGGAATCCTCTGATATCAAGCGGATGAAAGAGCTTGAAGAAGAAAATCGCCGACTAAAGCAGATGTATGCTTCCCTGAGCTTGGATCATGAAATCCTTAAGGATGTCGTAGCAAAAAAACTTTAACGGCACCTGAGAAACGCGAGTTGGTGCGTTATGTCATGAAGGAACATCACGCCAGCGAGCGTCGCGGGTGTCGGATTATTGGCATCAGTCGAAGTCTTTTGCATTATCGCCATAACACCGCGCGGGACCTGCCGGTGATAGAGGCATTACAAAAACTGGCGCAACAGTATCCGGCCTATGGCTTTGGTCTGATGTTCAATAAGTTACGTCAGTTCGGACAGAGCTGGAATGCAAACCGGGTTTACCGAATATATCGATTGTTGAAGTTAAACCTCAGGCGTAAGGGGAAAAAACGATTGCCCAACCGTCATCCCCAGCCTTTGGTTATTCCGCATAAAATGAACCACTGCTGGTCAGTAGATTTTATGAGTGATGCCTTGATAGATGGGCGAAGGTTCCGCCTGTTCAATGTGGTCGATGATTTTAATCGGGAAGCACTGGCAATCGAAGTTGATTTAAATATACCGGCTCATCGTGTCGTCCGTATCCTGGACCGACTCAGCAGCGAGAGAGGTTATCCGGCTTATATTCGAAGTGACAACGGACCCGAACTTACCGCTGTTGCCTTGGCGGAATGGGCAGAGGATAACGGTGTCATGCTGGATTTTATTCAGCCTGGTAGGCCAATGCAAAACGGATTTATCGAGCGGTTCAACAAAACCCTGCGAACAGAAATACTTGATATGTATCTGTTCCGGACGCTATCTGAAGTGCGGTTTTTAATAGAGAGCTGGCGTACAGAATATAACGAGGAGCGTCCACACAGCTCACTCGGCGATATGCCGCCAGTTATCTACGCAAGGCAAAAACTGGTCGGAGATCCTCATTGGCAGTGGTACTAAAAACCGGGGGGACTACACCATGATAAAAGTCTGCATGATCTTGCAGTAACGATGGCTGTGATCTCCATAGCATTGTTAATCGGTGGGCTTTTTATCAGTAACGGCCCATATGTTTTGATGTACTCGCTGATATGCCCACCGCTTATAGGCTTCGGGATCACGAAGCTATCCGAACGTTCATCATCCATTAGAAAACGTGGGGCTACCCTCTCGCTAATTGCATTGCTACTTCTGCCGAGCTTTGCACTACTCTTCGTTGGTATTAACTCGTCGGATTGGGTGATGATTTTCGATTTTGGGACAGGGTTTAGAGTGTTATTTGCTGCACTAATTGGCGGACTGATGACCAACATCAGACTCGAAGCTGTTGCTGAACCACGATTGTAATCAGTATCGATAAACCGCAGGGGATCAGTTCTGCGGTTTATCCCAACTATTTCTTGGACCCTAATTCAGTTCCCAAAGAGGAATCTGAATTCGCAACATTGTTAATATGAGAATACAACGCTAAAAATATTGATATAGAGTTATTTTTTAGGATTGCTTGACGGTTGTTGAGCAGTCTGAGGAGAAACTGAAGTTTGAGTAGGGTTTGGCTGCATTTTAGGTATTGTAGCGCCGTGTTTTTCAACATTAGCAGGTTGACTCTTCATCATTTGAGGAACGATAGCCCCATCGCCAACAACCATATGAATAATCGTATTGTTTTTATTACTCATTTTCTATCCTCTACCGGATGATTTGTTAGCTAAAGAAGCCGATAGCTGCTGGGTTCTGGATGTTTGACCAGTAGATTGTGAGGTTTGTGGGGCTGTAGGAGGGATAGACTGCATAGTTGGTACATTTGCCCCATTACCTGTAAATACGCGTTGCATGACTGGCACAGAATGCCCTTCCATGCTGATTTGAGATCTATTATCGCTAAATTCATCACTCATAGCTTGCTCCGTTTTCATACATTTTTTACGGGTTTGAAGGTTTCACCGGATTAGGAACCGATGGAGATGATGGTGATACAGCAGGATTTGTCGGAACAGGAATTGACGCCGGAGCTCTTGGCATTGCCGGTATAACAGCCCCCTTGTCGACTTGTACTTTTTGCATTTGCGGCATCACATGCCCTTCATCAATTCTTACTGGCGTACATTTTTTGGAGTCATTGCTACTCATTGCAGGCCTCTTTGAAAAGTTTAACGCACCAAATAAAATTACTGAGATGATCGCGAGTATGAAGAACCCACCTGAAAACCAATTAACTAGAGATGTAAACTGGGCCCATTTATTTTTTTCACTAAAAGCATTCAGATCACCATCCAAATAGTAGCGTTCTGCTATAGCCAATTGTTTGACTAATGCTTTATTACTTATCAGGAAGCTAGAAATAGTTGAGAGGATGGCCAAGCCAAAAAAAACCCAAGACATATAGAGAAAAAACACCCAAAATGGGCCTTCTTTACTAGCTATATCCTTTAACAGCGTGAGAGATATTGCCAAGCCTGCGGATGATAGAGTTAATATGTTTTTGTCATAATTATCTGTATTTGATAGCTCTCGCTTATCAACTTCCGCCTTGAAAACAGAATAGATTGCCGTAGCCTGTTTTATCTCTTCTTCAGTTCTGCTCAATTCCCACTCCCAGAGATACCAAACTACATATTGATTCTAAAATCCTAAAAGAACACTATATATAGGCAATATCATAGATAAGTTAATTTTATCATTCAAGTCATTATTATTGATACTGATCACAAAAATAATTGGTTTATAAACTGTCATTCACTACTTGTGAAGAGTCATTCCATTGTGGCATAGTGATGTGACATTGATTCCCGCTACATTGCCAAAAGAATCAGCAAGTTAGTATTTGGTGGCGCTTTTACCCAGCTCCACCAAATTCTGTTCTATAGAACGTCAAGTAAGTCCAAGAAGCCCGCATGGCGCAAGCCCTGCGGGCTTTTTCACGTATGCTGGGTGCTGTGGCGATCTTGTGGCCTCCATAACTTTTAGGTACCTTCTTAGGTACCCGAAAGGCAGGTACCCATCCAGCGGGTACCTAAATGATGGAGGTACCTATGGAACGGTTAACAAAACCCCTCACCGATACGGAGATCAAAGCCGCCAAACCACAGGAGGCGGATTACACACTGCATGACGGAGACGGTCTGCAACTGCTCATCAAAAGCAGCGGCAGAAAAGTCTGGCAAATGCGCTACTACCGACCTTTAACCAAAAAGCGCGCAAAGCTGACTTTTGGGCCTTATCCCGAAGTCACTCTAGCCGACGCCCGGCAACGCCGTACAGCGGCCCGTGCCCTGCTGGTAAAAGATATTGACCCTTATGAACACCAGCTTTCATTGCGCAAGCAAGCGCTCGAAACCCAATCCAACACCTTTAAGGCCATTACCGAACGCTGGCTCCAGCTAAAAAAGAGCAGCGTCACCGCCGACTATGCCTTCGATATTTGGCGCTCCCTCGAAAAGGACATCTTTCCCGCCATCGGCGATATCAGTATTACGAAGATTAAAGCATGCACGCTTGTGCAGGCTATCCAGCCGGTGCAGGCCAGAGGTGCGCTGGAAACGGTTAGGCGGTTATGCCAGCGGATTAACGAGGTGATGATCTATGCCATGAACGTTGGTCTGATCGATGCGGAGCCCAGCGTCAATATCAGCAAGGCATTCGAGAAACCGCAGAAAAAACACATGCCCAGCATCCGCCCAGATCAACTACCGCAACTGATGCAAACGATGCGGCTGGCTAACATCGAACTCCCCACCCGTTGTTTATTTATGTGGCAGCTACTGACGATTAGCCGCCCTGCCGAAGCCTCGGATACCCGTTAGACAGAACTCGATTTATCAGCGAAAGAATGGCATATACCGGCCGAACGCATGAAAATGAACCGGGAGCATATAGTGCCGCTTTCTGCGCAGGCATTATCTATTCTGGAGATTATGAAGCCACTGAGCGGCCAGCGTGAATACGTTTTCCCCAGCCGCATAAAACCGAGGCAACCGATGAACAGCCAAACGGTGAATGCAGCGCTGAAACGCGCTGGTTTTGGTGGGGTCCTGGTATCCCATGGGCTGCGTTCAATCGCCAGCACCACGCTTAACGAACAAGGCTTCCCGCCAGACGTTATCGAAGCCGCGCTGGCACATGTGGATAAAAATGAAGTACGCCGCGCCTACAATCGTAGTGATTACCTTGAACAACGACGCCCGATGATGCAGTGGTGGGCCGAATTTGTGTCGACCGCAGATAGCGGAAGCATGATGAGCGAAGGAATAAAAGGGTTAAGAGTTTTATAACCGATCAGTCTAACGCTGATCACTTCCATTCAATTTTCTGTTGCTCATTATTATGCGTTTAATCGGGAGTAAGATAAGGATTTCTGCTGTGTTATACCCTTTGGGTTACAGTCGTTGCGGCTTGCATAAACATAACGTTTTTGTTATGTTTTGAGCCATGGAATACACTATTGATTACTACAGTGAAGACGTTCGATACGATATCGATCATTGGCCATTGTCTTTGCGAGCCAGGTATACCAGGCTTACCGAACGTATGACAGTATACGGTGGTAACCTCGGTGAGCCACACACCAGCGCCTTCGGAAATGGACTTTTCGAACTTCGAGTAAAAGGTAACGAAGGGATTGGACGTGTGTTCTTTTGCGCGGTAGTGGGAAAGCGAATTGTGATGCTGCATAGCTTTATCAAGAAAACCCAAAAAACGCCGCGTAAAGAACTCAGCATCGCTGAAGCCAGATTGAGAGAGGTAAAAAAATGAACGCTAAACGCATACCGCCAACCAAAACCCATGCCGAAATGGTCTCTAATTGGATGGAGCAACCGGAATTCAAGGCTGAATATGAAAAGCTGGACGGGGAATTCGCCCTGCTTGATGAGCTGTTGGCCGCACGCAAAAAAGCCGGCCTCACCCAAGCGCAAGTCGCTGAGCGAATGGGGACCAAAGCAACGGCGATTACACGGTTGGAAAGCGGTTTAGCCTCCGGTACCCAAGGACCGTCTTATAACACGCTGAAAAAATATGCCGCTGCGGTAGGGAAAAAACTGCAAATCCGTTTTGTATAATTATTTTTAGGGATCAGCCGTTGCTCAATCTGACAGTCGGCTAACAGTAAAAAAAGGACATTTAGAAGCCCCGATTCTTGAAAGAGTCTATGTCTGCGTTGCCTTAGGATCGATCATTCAGCGATCCATATGACGTGGCATCCGCCCCTTTAAGAACCTGATGCAGGATCGTGCCTCAGCTATTACCGTCCTTGAAGATGCCATTTTCAGTTGAATTTGGTGAGTTAATAGACCTGCCTGAAGCTCGTGCGCGCTTCGATCTGTTTGATGGCGTTCAGCGCGCCAACGCCATTCTTGTCGTCATCGCAGAGGTCTCTGAGAGCGTTAAGATCGTTCCTGTCACCCAAAGCGCCCAAAATTTGGATGGAGAAGGCTGCAACGCTCGCTGCGTCACCTTGAAATCCACACTCATAGAATGAAACTTGCGCCTCCTTCCTCTTTAGGGCCTCGCGACAAATGGTAACCGCCAGGTCCGGATATTCATTGACCAAAGATTTTCGCCCACCATCGGCGGAAATCATTTGTGACGTAGTGAGATAGAGCGCCCCGGCGCCTGCGCACGCGTAATGGTCTAGGAGGACAGCCCGTGCTACATCAGTATGGCTGGCAGTCTGCGGATGTTTTACATCACACCGATTCGACCAATAGAAGAGCTCTCCGCATGCCAGCAGGGCGCGCCCCGCGTTTGTTGACACCTCACCTCTTGATTTGGGAAGATCAACCCCCAAGTGCCCCAAAGATTCATGCGCGGCAACGAAAACTTCGATGGCATCTTGAGGCATGAAGTGCTTCTCGTCGGGCAGCGTGGTCCATGGCGCAATCACATATGCCACGGCGGGGTCATCGAATTCAGACAACTGTCGGATAAGAATGCCGAGGAACGAAAGATAGGGCAGCGCTGCGCCGCGACATGCCTTGGTGAGCAGGAGCTTCTTTCGCACATCATCAAGTTCCTGTACTTCTTCCCAGTACGATGAGTCAAAAGGATGATCGAATTGACATGAAAACACTCCCCAGGCTGCCTGATCAGCTTCTGGTCCTTCCATACCTAAGGCATCCGTGATTTCACGCTGGATGACTTCCAAGTAATTCTGTTCTGCCTCTTGCAAGGCCCCAAGAGCATGTAACGCTTCAAAGAGCATCGTGTTCATCATCACTCCCAGCTTGTCGATAGATGCTTGGAGCGCGTAGATCATTTCAGTGCGATATGGCTCTTCTACATCGCGTAGATATTGTGAAAATTCAATCAAATTGAGTTGAAGGTGATACGGATACAATCTGATATTCTGCAGCAAGCGTACCACGTAGGGTACTGCCACCTTGTCGCACCCCGAAAATTTTGCCAATCCAGTCAGAAAATAGAACTGGCCAGGTGTCTTTGCATTTGCCCATGCTTTCCTGAGCGCTGCTTCAAATTCCCGGCCCTGCTTTCTGCGATTTGATAAGCATCCGCTATGAATAAAGTTGACAAGTTGCGATATAGCCGCAGTGCGGTGCATGACGTAAGCCTGAGAGAACAGAGCATGACGAAGCGGGATCTTCCTTTGTTTGGCTTCTTGGGCGAATTCTCTCGCAGCGTTTGCTATGGCTTCGTCCATGTATTTACATGCAGCCATGATGGCATCGAAATATTGCCCATCCGTTAGGGACTGCCCAATAGCTTGAAGATAGCTGCGGCAATCCTTGATATCAAGGCGAAGCGAAGTGCCAACTACGGTCACGCCGTCCCATCCTTCTCCGATCAGCTCAAACTTGATTCCCTGTGCCTCAGAGACCATAGCATCAAGGATTGCATATATCCTACGCTTCACAATGGACTGAGCTAAGGCGCCGCATTCACCACGGCAACAGGCGGTCAGCAGATCCTGGTCCGTATTCGTATCGAGAACGTCTTGTGTTGCACGGTCATCTTCAACACCACCGATGATGAATGACCGGGAAGAATGAAAGCGCGGCGAATTGAGAGCGGATTGAATCTGTGAGACGTCGCCTCCGGCACTACGAATAACTGCCTCCGCAGCAAACGCCGAATAGAACAACTCGTGCACAAAGCTCACTCGGTCGCCACGCAGATAGAGAAGCTGTGAGCGAAACAGAGCATCCCGGGCCTCACGGCTGAGACTAACAGAGTCACCGAGTCTGTCAAATTCTCGAATGGAAAGACTGAAGCAAGCCCTTTTGGCAAGAATACTAGCAAGGGTGCTCAGGACACGAACGCCCTCGCTCGCCTCGATTCCCAGCTTGATCCTCGAATAGGCATCGAAGAGTGCGAATCTGCTGGCGCCCACCGCCAACAACGAGCCTGCTTGCCCCACGAGCTCGGCTTCCAGCCCTGAGCGCGCAGCCTGAAGAAGGCCCATGCAGTTCCCTGCCTGATCACCCAGCTCTTCGATCCTGGCGAGCGCCATCTTGAGTTTATCTGACGGACGCATGACGATGACAGTTTTCATCGACAACAGTTCTGGGCGAGAAAAATCGTGCTGTGTGCTGACGACAAGCCCAGACCCAAAGCGCAACGCGAATGCCTTAAGGCTTCTGGTCAAGGCGACCTTGAGGTCATCCCGGCATTCATTGTAGCCATCGAGAAAAAGGATGATCCGCTTACCAAGAAGCTGGCTGGCACCAACGATGCTGCGCGCTGAACGGGAATTCAGGAGGGCAACCTCCCTGTCGAGAAGGCTCTGAAGCTGACCATTAAAATCCTTTGCGAAAACGAAGATCGGAATGCAATTGCTTCCCATGCACGATATTGCACAGGCAGTCGCCAGGAGGGTTTTTCCGCAACCCGATGGCCCACGGATCAATATGCCTTCAGCACTTCCGGCGGCCATGGATTGCACATCTATCAGTGCAACGGCAGACTCTTCATGCTCGTATTGATCGCCCAGGAGCTTAGTGGCCTGTGGCCCATAGAACTCGGCGAAAGCTGTGATGTATGTGGCACACGACCTTGTCGCCGTCAACATCGGTTCATTCAAGGCGGCATCAACGCTCTCGATTGCTTCCAGGCGCAGTCGCCGAGCAAGCGTTTCGCAGAGTTCTTCCGTAAGGAGTGCCCCCGAACGCTGGCTCAACATTTGCGCGATGTGCTGCTCGCCGCCAACCGCAGCCTTGAAATCGCCCGAGGTCACGTACGAGTCAACTGGAATATTTGGCATGATCGCGACAAGTCCATTTGGATACCCATCGACCCTTGTGACCCTCTGCATTTCATCGCGCAACGCGTTCTTGGCCCCCAGCACCTGGTCATAGGCGTTTCCGATTTTTTTCGTACCATAGGGGCCGCGTTGCTCCCATGATCCGTTCATGCCTCCCCGTATGGGTTGAGTATACCCCTTCGCTTCTATGACGAGCGTCGTTGTCTCAGTGAAGATTGCGAGATCTATCTGGCGACCGGAAACGTTGAAGTTTGCAAAGACATAGGCCCAGCGATGCGATTGCATCAACGCCGCGTGTGCTGCTTGGAGGGAGTCGAGTTCGGACTGATGCTCCAGAGGTGCCCCGATGAATATTCGGAGGTGAGGGGTCGAAGCTGAACTCGTAATCATTGCGACTTACCCGGAGCTCTTTGGGAAAGGTAGCGGCAAAGAACACCACTGAGACCCACCATCAGCTCAGCTTCCTCGAATTGTGGTGGCTGTCCTTCCGTTAGGTGGCGACCGTAGTTGGAGGTGTACCCCCATGCCTTCTCAACGATCTGATCGATGGGAAGAGGGAAAATGCCTACATTGCGTTGGACAAGCTGTCCCCGAGTATCTTTGCTCCCAGTTACGTCGCGCGCAACACACTCGAGTGCTGCCATGGCGTACTTAATGGCACCGGTCGTTTCCGGCTGTGGACGCCGGGAGAGCTCGCTCGCCGCCGTTATTCGCTTTTGCTGACGCACTGTCGTCTGACCTTGACGGATAGCAACTTCGAATATCTCGGTGCCGCTCATATCGACCCGGTTGCCGATGAGCTGCCAACCGACACCAGCAACGCGGAAAAATCGGTTCACCTCCGCGCCGTAATCTTGACCGCTGTATGCGCATTCGTCTGCAAGCTTTTCGATCAGGTCATCAACCTCGTACCATTCGCAGTCGTCGGCTAGTTCTCGGACCTCACTATTGATGTTAGAAAACTCTGACCAATTGTTCTTGTCGGGTGCACGAAAGAGGATCTGGCACAAAAGAGTTCTGATGTTACTTGGCTTGAGACCACATTGGTAAGCGATCTGAACCGCCGCGTCTCGCACTTCCTGTGGCGCGTCATTCCTGATCTTGATTTCCGCGTCGGGATGACCGAGCCCTTGACGCCGTGAGAATAAGTCCATGCGATCTTGCTCCTATAATCCAAACCTATAGGATACTTCCGACATGCATTTCAGGCCAGTTTGCCGGTACCTTTAACGCACTTGCCTATCCCCGTAGGTAGTCATAGCGGTCGTCGACGGCGGCCTGTGCACCAGTATCATCACTGCAAAGTGCTGCTCAATCAATGTCGAAAAATCGGTGCATAATTATATGCAGGGTGTAAATAGATTGGCGCGCGATCAGTCACGTTTCGCACAAGCGGTCGTTCAAATCAGCTCGACTTCAAGGTATGGCGAACGGCCGTTATGAGCAAAAAAAAAACTTACCGGCCTTTCAATGTACAAATGCTATCAGTTCACAATGCAGGCATTACAAACAGCAGGGTGTTTTAAACGACGTGGAGCAGGTAAATATTATTTCAGACCTTAACTGACAATTGCCTATTATTTATACATGTATCTGTCAGATTACATCTTGTTAAATTCTTCCCTGACCAGATGTGCTTTCCATCAACCTTTGACGTCCACCAACACTACGATAGCACGTGGATTGAAATGCAGCTTGCTGCATGTTGATAGAAACTTATAACCATGCGCAATATATACAAACCATGCTCAGATGATGCAATGGTATTCCAATTATATTAGTAGCTAGCATCTTTAACATCCGTCTCAATATCTTTAACTTGTTTGGCTATTCTTTTGCTAAAATTATAGTCAATTTCTTCATCAGTCATACCTCTGACACTCTTATTAAAGTAGTGAGTTAAGACATATATTTTCCGAGGTACATCATATTCATCGAAGTTAGGAATATAGTTAGTTTCGCGTCGATTAAATTTAATTTGAAAAAATGTTCTTACAAATGACTTCAAATACAAAGTAACACTAAATCTATTACACAGTCTCTTCAAAAAATCATCTAACTCATGTAATAACGTTTCATCATTAATTTCCGAGAAAAAGTACATCCATCCTTTTGATTTATTCTGAAATATACAACCTGTAACCCTTAAATTGATTCGCCATTCCAAAAACTCAGCACTTTTTAATTTCGAATGCTTATAACCTGTAAATATAGCTAGCAATGATTCACGTAAATTTTCAACAGAACCTTTTCGAGCAGTTACTTTCCCATTATCAAAATAATAACCTAAATATCCAAATTCACTTCCATTTAAATAACCAGAACTTGACTTCTCAGGATTTTTTTTAGGATCATATACATTCAATCCCAGACGTTTAAAGCGAGAAATAAAATCATAGGTTATTCCTGGTGCATCTGGAGACTCGCAGAGAATCATCACATCATCGACATATCTGTAATATTTAATACCAATTTTGTTGCGATAATACATATCAATATTTAAGAGGTAAATCGCTGCCAATATATTCGAGACTGATAAACCTTGTGGAACTCCATGATCAGAGGGCAAATCATCACGTTTTGGCTTGGACACTGTAGCAGAACGGATAGCACTTCCAATCAAAGATAAAATTTTTTCATCTCTGATCCTGGCACGTAACCTACTGATCAACTTATCATGTACAATTGATGGATAGAAATTAGCCACATCAAATTTCATGAAAAACTCATAATCTTCGTCGTTAATACTGTTCTTAACATTAACTACCATATCTTGTGGTAAATCAAAAACTACTAAGTCTTGGTATATTTCTTGTAAAAAATCACATATTGCTCGAAGAGCAATTTTATCCCGGATAGTGGGTATAGAAATTTCTCTTGGTGGTTTTCCTCTACCTTTACTGATAAGTTTTAGTTTATATTTATTAAATTTATACTCACCTGAAAGACACTTTCGCTTAATGGTTTCTATTTCTTCTTTTTGAAATTTCCAGAAAATTTCATGTGACATGTTATCTATGCCGATAGCAGGAGATAAAGAAATAATATCTTTATAAATTCTTTTAAGATTTTCAACGCTAAAGTGTTTTTTGAATATATCAGATGAACTCATTACGCTTCTCTCAACACTAATAAAATAGCCAAAGGAAATAAAAACAGGACTGAGAAGATAGCAAAATTCCGTAATGTGTAAAACCAAACCTGCACTCGATGCCACCATGTTGGGTGTTTTGTTAGCAAATTTTTATCACATGTATTAGAGTCTTCATCAACCATTGCTTTAATAAAATCTCTTTCAAGATGGTTCTCTGAAGCAGCTAATATCGATTGATACTCTCTATCCAGTTCGGTAAGGGGTGTGCTAATTAAAGAAGAGGTGTGAATTACACTTAATTTCTCATAACATTGTTTTATAAGCATCGCGCGCCCTTTGAAATTCATATTGTTAATGAAAAGGGTCAGCACAAGAATTAAAACAGATAAGGCAACCATAATAACAGATTCATTATCGTTTGCAGGCGGTTTTACAAGTGAGTAAATAGAATAACAAACTAAGAATGAGGAATACCATAGCAAAAGAAACTGAGAGTAATAATCTAAATTTAAAAGTCTACGCTCAGCTTTTATTTTAGCCTTACGTGTCCACCAAACTTTATCAGAGAAAGTGCTATTCATAAAAAATCCGTATTAAGGTGAGGCGCCTAAGGTAGTAATCGTGTAACGCCTGTAAACAGACTAGTAAACTAGAGGACAAGCCTCCCAAAATTAGTTGCACCCAGTATGGCTGGATGATCGCAAAGCGATACGCCTCATCTGAGAGAATACTCCTATTTTTAATAAAAAAAACTTGTTATGACAAAAATCCGACTACTGATCTTACCCACGTCTTGTGGACACAGCTCTTCTCATCATTTCCCCGACTTGCTCCCGTAATGTTAGCAATGTCTGCTTCTAGCACTGAGCTGACGGTCAGATCTGATCGGACCCAGATTAGCAAGGGTGCCAGATTAAGTACGAATCAGTACACCCTATAACTTACCGCGAAATATGCCGAACTAACAGCATCTCGAATCATCCTGGATAGATGCTAGGCATCGAGCCATTGGCCGCTGGTGATGACGTCGATTTTAATGCGGCTCGTATCAAGTCAAAACTCAATTGATGTTGCCCCCCTTCCTCGGGTCAAATATTCATGCAACACCTACCGCCCAAGATATACAGCCGTGATCTGGGTTCGCTCATGTCCTAGTTCCCGGCTGATAGTCTGGCGGGCCATCGCATCCTGGGTACGCTCCAAGGGTGATAGCATGTGGCTAGACTTGCCACCAGCCGCCGGAGCTGGCCATCCCGTCAATGTTTTATACCGAGCCTGTGCGTAATGATGTCGCAATCCATGCATATTACTCAGCCCCACCGCTTTGCATTGTCCGTCATAAACATGGCGCTGCTGTATATACGTTTTATGCGCTGGTATCAGCGAACCCGCGCCAGCCAGTCTATGCGTCCGATCGAGCACGTCTCGTTGCTCAACAGTTAGGATGGGTATCGTTCGTTCACGCCCGCCCTTGGTCCATGTTCTCTTAAGAACGAGACAATCTCCACGGTCAGCATAGCCGGGGGGGAACTTAATGGACTCTTCACGACGCAGCCCAAAAGCCTTTTGCAAAAGCAGACTCATGCGTACATAGGGATCATTCACTTTATCCAAACTATCGCTTAACTCGCGCGCCTTGTTCTCGCTGGCGACAAATCGCCGCTCAGGGATACCCAGTTGCGTATTATCTGCTGGGATAACACCGGCCTTGCCGACCTTCTCTGCCCACCACCGCAAATGCGCCAGGCGATTCTTGAGTGTGCCCGCCGACAACCCTTCACCCTGCCAACGCTCAAGTAATACCGTGACATGTTTACCCTTAAGCGACGTTGCCCGCATCTGCCGAAATCCCGCCTCCCGTAATTGACGGCCGGCCAACGCCAGTGAACGCATCCGGTCAGCCTGCGTCGCATGGCTGCCATCGCGATTTCGTTGGCAAAGCTGGCGTAGCGTATAGGCGAGATCATCCATCGATATCTCCTGTGTGACTATGGCGTTTTCTGTCCTGAGCTAAAAAAGGTGAGTGTTATTGCCAACTCGCTGAAGCGAGATCCCCGAAGGGCATGGGCCAGGTGCTCAGATCACCTGTTGCCTCGAATGAGGCCACCGTCCTGCTTCCTGTAGGAAGACTGAACGGTGTTTATCGCAAGGAATAACAATGCAAACAATTTGGATAATGACCTCCTATGAAGCGATGATAATGGGATAGACGGTTACGCCATACAGGCGTTTATAACGCCGAACTAAAGCAAGGAATAAGCGCCGACAAGCGCGATGTGGTGATGGCTAGACGTATCAAGCCTGGGATAACTCAAGCTCCCCCATGGGTAGGGGTGGCGCGCAAAGTTGAGCCGAAACACGCCAGGGATGGGCAACCGGGTGGGTACGGCATCGGTGAAGTGCCAACTTCAGCCGATGTGGCGTTTATTGCCTTGCGCCAAGGTTCCCGGTATTTAAACCTGCCGGGAGGTTATTGCCCTGCCAGTGTGTCAGGGCATCATCATGTGCGCAGCATGAAATAGGATACAGCGCCAACCCGCATTGTTGCTGCAATTCCCAGGGCCGTCACTGCGGCGTGCAGTGACGGCCCATTAGTTGGCTGGAGCCGCTGCAACAGCATACAAGCGTTATCTTTCTCAAGCTCATAGCGCGCAAGATCCATCTGGCGCACCCGCTAAAAAACTGGCTGACGCGGCCGTGCGGCCTTGTCGGCTCCCCGGCTACATGAAGCTATTGGCCCCATATAGCCGGGGAGCTTGTTTAGAAAGCGTTGCCACAAAAGTCCTGGCGCGCGTGTTACACACTTCTCGAAGTGGTTTTTATGCCTGGATGGTACATTGGGGCGCACTTTAACCTCGGCAGCAAGCCCGGCTAACCCATGACGCCCATATCTGCTTTGTAGTTACCATCTAACGTAAGGCGTCATTTTCGACGGCATCGGATTACCTAAACCGCGTTTCAGGTCAAGACGTGAGGCTCAATGTATGCAAAGATATCTGCTTCTCTTTACCGTTGAGAGCTTTGCTATGGCTGGCGTAAATAAAACTAATCTGACGGAAACGGATATCATTACCAAGTTCATCCTGCCGGCGATTAAAGAAGCCGGGTGGAATGTAATGTCGCAAATTCGTCAGGAGGTAAAACTCCGCGATGGTAAAGTTGTCGTACGCGGTAAGCTGGCTGCGCGCCTCACGGTGAAATCTGCTGATATTGTACTTTACCACAAGCCAGGGTTACCGCTGGCGGTCGTGGAAGCGAAGGCCAATAAGCATGAAGTAGGTAAAGGCATGCAGCAGGGTTTGGATTACGCGCGTTTACTAGACGTGCCTTTTGTCTTTGCCTCCAACGGAGATGGTTTCATATTCCACGATAAAACCCATCCCACGCAGCTTGAATCAGAAATCACGCTGGACGATTTCCCGACGCCGGAGCAACTCTGGCATAAATACTGTGTCTGGAAAGGGTTTACCGCCGAGCAGCTTCCGGTAATCAGCCAGGATTATTACGATGATAGTACCGGCAAGTCACCACGCTATTATCAGTTACAGGCCATTAATAAGACCGTAGAGGCCGTCTCCGCAGGACAAAACCGCGTCTTACTGGTGATGGCGACGGGAACCGGGAAAACCTACACCGCGTTTCAGATTATCTGGCGCCTATGGAAAGCGAAAAATAAGAAACGCATTCTGTTCCTGGCCGATCGTAATATTCTGGTCGATCAGACCAAGAATAATGACTTCCAGCCTTTCGGCAGCGCAATGGCAAAAGTGGTAGGACGCACTATCGACCCGGCATATGAAATTCAGCTTGCGCTTTACCAGGCTATAACCGGGCCAGAAGAATATCAAAAGGCGTTCAAACAGGTGGCGCCTGACTTCTTTGACCTGATTGTTATTGACGAATGCCATCGTGGCAGCGCATCTGAAGACAGCGCCTGGCGCGAAATCCTGGAATATTTCAGCAGCGCGACGCAGATTGGCCTGACCGCCACGCCCAAAGAAACCGAAGACGTTTCCAGTACCGACTATTTTGGCGAGCCGGTGTATACCTATTCCCTTAAAGAGGGCATTGAAGATGGCTTCCTCGCGCCTTACAAAGTGGTGCGTGTGGATATAGATGTGGATGTGCAGGGCTGGCGGCCCATTAAAGGACAATTGGATAAATACGGCAAATTAATTGAGGATCGTATTTATAACCTGAAAGATTTTGACCGAACCCTGGTGATAGACGAGCGCACTATGCTGGTGGCGCAGACCATCACCGATTATTTAAAACGCACCAACCCGATGGATAAGACCATCGTCTTTTGTAACGATGTCGACCATGCCGAAAGAATGCGGCACGCACTAATAATACTCAATCCTGAGCAGGTGCTGAAAAACGAAAAATACATCATGAAAATTACCGGTGATGACGATATCGGCAAGGCGCAGCTGGATAATTTTATCAACCCGAAAAAAGCCTATCCAGTTATTGCCACCACCTCTGAACTGATGAGCACCGGCGTGGATGCCCAAACCTGTAAGCTGGTGGTGTTGGATCAGAACATCAAGTCGATGACCAAATTTAAGCAAATCATCGGGCGCGGCACGCGCATCAACGAGAAGTTCGGCAAGCTGTGGTTCACTATTCTCGATTTCAAAAAGGCCACCGAACTCTTTGCCGATGAACGCTTTGACGGTGTGCCGGAAAAAGTGATTCACGTCACGCCGGAAGAGATCACCGATCCAGACTCCGGATTCGACGAGGTACTGGCAGATGAATCCTCTGAGGAAGCTACTTCTTCTGGCGTCAGAAATGCCGAGGAACCCTCAGCAATTTATGATGCGACACCGGGTGACAATTCCGGCGCATTCGAGGAAGACGAAGAAAACAAAATCCGTAAATTCCACGTCAACGGTGTGGCGGTAAAAGTGTTGGCGAAACGCGTGCAGTATTACGACGCCGACGGCAAGCTGGTGACTGAATCTTTCCAGGATTACACCCGCAAAACGCTGCTGAAAGATAAACAGTACGCTTCGCTTGATGACTTCACCCGTAAGTGGCACTCTGCCACACGCAAGCAAGTTATCATTGAGGAACTGCAACAACTGGGCATCCTTTGGGAAGTTCTGGCGGAGGAAGTGGGTAAAGATCTCGATCCGTTCGATCTGCTTTGCCATGTGGTTTACGGCCAGCCGCCGCTGACGCGCAAAGAGCGCGCCGACAACGTGCGCAAGCGTAACTACTTCACCAAATATTCGGAGCCTGCGCAGAACGTATTGAATACGCTGCTGGACAAATACGCCGATGAAGGCGTACAGGAAATTGAGGATATTCAGGTGCTGAAACTAAAACCGTTCGACACGCTCGGTCGCCCGCTGGAAATCATCAAAAGCAGCTTTGGTAACAAACAGGCCTACGAACAGGCCGTGAACGAATTGGAAAACGAAATCTACCAACTGCCGCCACAATCAGCCTGAGACCCCAATAACATTCCGCCACCGGGGTTATGCCGCCGGTGGCATTCTTTTGTAAGTATGGAAATAAAACATGTCGATTAGCTCTGTCATTAAATCCTTGCAGGACATCATGCGTAAAGACGCAGGCGTGGATGGCGATGCCCAGCGCCTCGGCCAGCTCTCCTGGCTGCTGTTCCTGAAAATTTTTGATACCCAGGAAGAAGAGCTGGAATTGGAGCAGGATAATTATCAGTTTCCCATCCCTCGACGCTATCTGTGGCGTACCTGGGCGGCGAACAGCGAAGGGATCACCGGTGACGACCTACTGGAATTTGTGAATGACGACTTGTTCCCCGCGCTAAAAAACCTGACCGCGCCAATAGACAAGAACCCGCGTGGTTTTGTGGTCAAACAAGCGTTTAGCGATGCCTATAACTACATGAAAAACGGCACGCTGCTGCGCCAGGTGATCAATAAACTCAATGAAATCGATTTTAGCAGCAGCGCCGAGCGCCATCTGTTTGGCGATATCTATGAGCAAATTCTGCGCGATTTGCAAAGCGCGGGCAACGCGGGCGAATTTTATACCCCGCGAGCGGTTACGCGCTTTATGGTCAACCGCATCGACCCGAAACTGGGCGAGTCGATTTTGGACCCAGCCTGCGGTACGGGGGGCTTCCTGGCCTGTGCGTTTGACCACGTTAAAGAGCATTACGTTAAAAACACCGCTGACCACCAAGTACTGCAACAGCAGATCCACGGTGTGGAGAAAAAACAGTTGCCGCATTTGCTGTGTACCACCAACATGCTGTTGCACGGCATTGAAGTGCCGGTGCAAATACGCCACGGCAACACGCTGAACAAACCGCTCGCCTCCTGGGATGAGCAACTGGATGTGATTGTTACCAACCCTCCGTTTGGCGGCACCGAAGAAGACGGCATCGAGAAAAACTTCCCGGCAGAGATGCAAACCCGCGAAACTGCCGACCTGTTCTTGCAATTAATCATTGAAGTGCTGGCCGACAAAGGCCGCGCCGCCGTGGTATTGCCGGACGGCACGCTGTTTGGTGAGGGCGTAAAAACCAAAATCAAGAAGCTGCTCACCGAAGAATGCAACCTGCACACCATCGTCCGCCTGCCAAACGGCGTATTTAACCCCTATACCGGCATCAAAACCAACCTGTTGTTCTTCACTAAAGGCCAGCCAACCAAAGTGATCTGGTTCTATGAACACCCCTACCCTGCGGGCGTAAAGAACTACAACAAAACCAAGCCGATGAAGTTTGAGGAGTTCCAGGCTGAAATCGATTGGTGGGGCAGCGAAACAGACGGCTTTGCCGGTCGGGTGGAAAACCATCAGGCGTGGAAAGTGGGCATTGAGGAAATTATCGCCCGCAACTTTAATCTCGATATCAAAAATCCCTACCAGGGCGAAACCATCAGCCACGATCCGGATAAGTTATTAGCGCAGTTCCAACAACAGCAAAGCCAAATCAGCGAACTGCGCAATCAGCTACGCGATATCCTCGGCGCCGCGCTGGCAGGCAAGGAGGTGAACTGATGGCCGTAGAGAAATTGATTACCGACCATTTCGACACCTGGACTTCCGCTCTGCAAACCCGTTCCACCGCAGGACGCGGCAGCAACGGCAAAATCGACCTGTACGGCATAAAGAAATTGCGCGAGCTGATTCTGGAACTGGCGGTGCGAGGCAAGCTGGTGCCGCAGGATCCGAATGATGAACCAGCGTCTGAGCTGTTAAAACGTATAGCGGCAGAGAAAGCAGAGTTGATAAAACAGGGCAAAATCAAAAAGCAAAAGCTTTTGCCGGAGATTAGTGAAGAGGAAAAGCCTTTTGAATTGCCAGTAGGATGGGAGTTCTGTCGTTTAGGTGATGCAACGATTAACCGTGATGCAGAAAGAATTCCAGTTTCGTCAGAAGAACGATCAAAACGACATGGCGAATTCGACTATTACGGCGCTTCGGGTATAATTGATCATATTGATGACTTTATTTTTAAAAAACCATTACTGCTTGTCGGCGAAGATGGGGCTAATTTAATAAATCGAACAACACCAATAGCTTATATGGCTTATGGGAAATATTGGGTTAACAACCATGCCCATGTTTTAGATGGGATAAACGAAAGCTTCCTACTTTATGTGGGCTTGTATATAAACTCCATTAGCCTTGAGGAATATATTACAGGGACAGCACAACCCAAAATGAATCAAGCAAAAATGAATGCTATTTTACTTGGTTTAGCCCCCGAAAAAGAGCAACAACGCATCCTTTCAAAAGTAAATGAACTAATGTCCCTCTGCGACCAACTGGAACAGCAATCCCTAACCAGCCTGGATGCGCATTCCCAGCTTGTAGAAACCCTACTGGCTACACTCACCGACAGCCAGAACGCAGAAGAACTAGCCGAAAACTGGATGCGTATTAATCAGCATTTCGACACGCTGTTTACCACCGAAGCGAGTATCGACGCACTTAAGCAAACCATCCTGCAACTGGCGGTGATGGGTAAATTGGTGCCGCAAGATCCCAATGATGAGCCTGCTTCCGAACTGCTAAAAAGCATTGAACAAGAAAAAGCGCAGTTGGTAAAAGAAGGTAAAATTAAAAGGCAAAAAACGTTATCGCCGATTAGTGATGAGGAAAAGCCTTTTGAGTTGCCGCAGGGGTGGGAATGGGTACGTTTCGGTGATATAGGTATTATTAGAGGCGGAGGTACGCCGAGTAAAAATAATAAAGATTATTGGTCTGGAAATATACCATGGGTTTCCCCCAAGGATATGAAAATTGACTATATATCACAATCCGAACTTAGTATTACTGAGTCGGCCATCATCCATAGTTCAGTGCATTACATCCCTGCCAATAGTCTTTTGTTTGTTGTGAGGGGAATGATCCTTGCCCACACATTTCCAGTAGCTATAAATATAAATGAAGTAACGATAAATCAGGATATGAAAGCTATTACAAGTAATTTATTCAATGTGGATTTTTTGCTTCATTTAATGAACGGTTTTTCATCCATAATACTTAAACTTGTTGAACGCTCTTCACACGGTACTTGTAAGCTGGTATCAGATAAATTATTCAATTTGCAACTTCCGTTACCCCCCATAGAAGAACAGATTCGAATAAATGCGAGAATCAAAGAGTTATTGTTACTTTGCGACCCCCTTAAATCCCACCTGCAAGCCGTGCAACAAACCCAACTTCAACTGGCGGATTCACTCACTGACGCAGCGCTAAACTAAGGAACAAAACATGTCGATCCATCATGCCATCTGGCGCGTGGGCGAAATCCCTGAGCCGTTATCCGTTAGTCGCCTGGCCAGTGAGCAACTGCTGGAGAAAATGATCCTGCGTGATCCTTCCATTCTGTCTAACCAATGGATGATTATAGGACATCAGGAACCTACGTTGGATAGCGGGCGCATCGATCTGCTGGCAATTGCGCCGGATGCTTCACTGATCCTTATTGAGTTAAAGCGCGATCGCACGCCGCGCGAGGTGGTGGCGCAGGCGCTGGATTATGCCTCCTGGGTGGCGGGGTTAACCCCGGAACGACTGTCGCAGATTTATGCACGTTTTTCCAAAGGCGGCAATCTGGGTGACGCCTTCAAGCAGCGCTTTAACAACGTACTGGAAGAGGAATCGCTTAATCAGTCGCATCAGATAATTATCGTTGCCTCTGAACTCGATCCTTCAACCGAGCGCATTGTTACCTACCTTAGTGAACGTGATATCCCCATCAACGTTCTGTTCTTCCAGGTATTCCAGAATGCCGACGAGCAGCTTTTAAGCCGCGCCTGGCTTATTGACCCAAGCGAAACCCAGACCAACGCCGCGCAGGCCACGTCGGGTATCAACGCTGAAGAACGCGAACCCTGGAACGGCGAGTTTTATGTCTCCTTTGGCGACCCGCTGAGCCGTAGCTGGCAGGATGCCCGGCGTTATGGGTTTATCAGCGCGGGTGGCGGTAGCTGGTACAGCCAGACGTTAAAACAGCTGCAGCCAGACGATCGCGTCTGGGTAAAAATCCCCGGTACAGGCTATGTAGGTATTGGTAAAGTGCTTTCAGCCGTGCAGCCCGCCAGCAGCTTTAAAATCGACACGCCTGAAGGTGAGAAGCTGGCAATGGACGTACTTCAGCATGGCGAACTTTATCGCCAGAATGCGAATAACCCGGAGAAATCGGAATACTTTGTACCGGTGAAATGGCTAGAGACACGCAGCGAGAGCGAAGCGGTCAATGAGGTCGGTTTCTTTGGCAATCAAAATACCGTGTGTAAACCCACCACGCAAAAATGGCGCCATACCGTTGAAAAATTAAAGGGCTATTTCAAACAATGGAATGCTGACGCCTAGATTACTCCAGGTTAACAAAAATTTTAGGCCCACACTTGGGCCCATAAAACAAAAATGGAATCAGGAATAAGCCATCTAATCAAAATAATAGGCAATAAATTCAAATCCCCCCAGCTCCACCAAATTCTTGGTTGATGGTTACCAGAGCCATCCAACGAAGTCCTAGAAGCCCGCAAGGCGTAAGCCCTGCGGGCTTTTTTGTATCCTCTCGAGTCTGAAGTCACCTAATTAAATCCAATCCTTTTGGGCCCATTGATAGGCCCAACGAAAACTATTATGGTTTTCGTTGGGCCTACAAGAGCGGAGACTGATCATGTCAAGACAAACCAAGCCGTTAACCGATACGGAAATCAAAGCACCAAAACCTAAAGATGCCGATTATCTCCTCTAGGATGGTGATGGGTTGGCTCTACTTATCAAATCAAGCGGCAGTAAACTCTGGCAGTTTCGCTACTATCGCCCTTTCACCAAACAGCGGACGAAGCAAAGTTTCGGAGCTTATCCAGCCGTCACGCTTTCTGATGCACGTAAACTAAGATCTGAATCGCGCATCTTGCTGGCAAAGCAGATCGATCCATTTGAGCATCAGAAAGAGCAGCTCATTTTCACCTCGGCATATGGGCAGTAATCAAAAGATGATGAGTTAGGGTCACCTATTCATCAACTCATCGCCACTTAATATTATGTTTTGTATAAATAAAAATCAAAGGCGAACAGGATGAACAGTTTTGCGTAAAATCTTTTTTTCCCGGCAGACTCGCATAACACTGTTGCTGCCGTTTTGACTTAGTGCTAAATTTAGTATCAAATATCGTACTAAAAAGGACTCGTTATGTCTGTACAACCTATCCTGGCTAATGCGTCGGTGAGTATCAGCGATTTTAAAAAGTCACCCAATGGCGCCCTGAAAGAGGCCCACGGGCAACCGGTGGCGGTGTTGACCAACGGCCATATCTCCGGTTACTACATTTCACCGGAAACATGGGAAGCCATGGTGGATTATCAGGAAGATATCGAACTTGGCAAGATCGCCCGTTCTCGGATGAAAGGTAAGCGCGTCAAGGTCAAGCTGGATGAGCTATGAGTTGGAGTTTGAAGAGCACGCCCATAAGGAGTTTAAAAAGCTGGGCGCGCCGTTACGTGAGCAGTTCAAAAAGAAGTTAAAAGAGATTTCGGTCAATCCCCATATTCCCGCCAATCAGCTCAGCGGCATGCCTGATTATTATAAAATCAAGCTCAGGTCTGCCGGGTATCGGTTAGTTTACCAGGCGATCCATGAATTGAAAATTAATCTATACATACCAATGTATTACACGAAAAATTCAGATTCCACAGCCACGTCAAAGAAGTCCACTAAGCCCGCATAGCGCAAGCCCTGCTCGCTTTTTTATGTTAGTGGAATGCTGGGAAGATATCGTGACTATGCCTAAGATATCCGGCGCTCCCTTGAAAAGGATATCTTTTCCGCCATCGGCGATATCAGCATCACGGACATTAAAGCGCGCTCGCTGGTATAGGCTATCAACGATTACCAGCCCTGCCGAAGCCTCAATATCCGCTGGACAGAACTCGATTTATCAGCGAGAGAATGGCATATACCGGCGGAACGCATGAAAATGAACCGGGCGCATAAAACCGAGGCAACCGATGAACAGCCAAACGGTGAATGCAGGGCTGAAGCCAGATTGAGAGAGGTAAAAAATGAACGCTAAACGCATACCTCCAACCAAAACCCATGCCGAAATGGTCTTAGATTGGATGGAGCAACCGGAATTTAAGGCTGAATACGAAAAGCTGGACGGGGAATTCGCCTTCAAATCACCGATGAGCGGCCTGAACGGCGCTAGAGGATGTCGAACTCGCCAAAATCGCCCGTTTGAGAATAAAAGGTAAGCGTTTTAAGTCGATTTGAACGAACCATGAAATTGAGCGCCGCCACCTGTCATCACTCATCGGTCGTGCCGGGCAGCGGTTCTGCTTGATAGCGCCGGCGGTGTTCTCTCGGCGAGTACCCCAGAACCCGTTTGAACGCCTTGCCGAAGGCGCTTTCCGTACCGTAGCCGATTGACCAGGCGATTTTGGAAACAGGGTCATCAGACGTCTGCAGGCGATCGCTGGCGAGCAACATTCTCCAGTGCGTAAGGTATTCCATTGAGGTCATCCCTACCCTTTCCTTGAACCGTTGAGCAAAGACGGTGCGCGACATGCCGACGTGATGAGCGAGTTCCTGCAATTTCCAGGGATGCCCCGGATCGTTGTGCATGCATGCTATCGCGGCCCTCATCTGCGGGTCGGCAAGGGCAAAAAGCCACCCTACGCCCCTGGTTGCCTCGCTCTGCAGGTACAGCCTAAGGGCCTTCACCAGCAAAATATAAGCAAGCTGTTGCGCCACCAGCGATCCCCCCAACTGAGGATCGCGTAATTCCTCCCTTAAGGATTCCAGCGACCATCGCATCACTTCTTTACTCGACTCGTTGCGGATATGGACGATGGGAGGCAGCGCGTTCAGTAGGATGTCGGCATGCCCGCCGGTCATGAGGAAGTGCCCGCCAAGAACGGAGCATCCGCCCACGGCGTCGGAAAAGAGCGGAACTTCCGGCCTGCGCGCGGCCATTTGCACGTCGAAATTCACCGGCGGAGAAGACAGGTCCGTCGCCAGGCAAAACGGCCGGCCGCGGGGAAGGAGGATAGAATCACCCTCCCCCATGAACACCGGGTCGGTTACTCCCTCCATCGCCAGGAAACATGAACCCGCTACCACTGAGTAGCACTTCAAGCCCCGATGCTTAGGGAATTGGATACATGATTGTTCGTTCACCACAAAGCCCCCCGACACATAGGTCTTGAGCTTGAGCAGCGATAACATCTCTGAGAGCGGGTCCATGCAAATCCGTACGATCAAACCAGTAATACGAACTTAAAGAATACATCGTACGGCCCTCTTTTGCTATCGTGACAGCTATTGGTAAGAAGAAACGCGAGCGTCCCTCGTTGAGATAACTTATCCATTCACATCAAAGGAACAGCTATGAAAATTTTCCTAACCGGCGCGACCGGGTTTATCGGCACTGCCCTGGTGCCCGAACTCATCAACGCGGGTCATCAGGTGCTTGGGCTGGCGCGATCGGATGACGGGGCGAAACGGCTCATCGCCGCCGGGGCCAAGTTGCATCGCGGCAGTCTGGAGGACCTGAATAGCCTGCGTCTTGGCGCAGCCGGAACTGACGGGGTGATTCACTGCGCTTATGACCATGACTTCTCGACGTTCGAGGAGAGCGGCAAAAAGGAAAGCCGGGCCATTGACGCCCTGGGTTCCGCGCTCATCGGCACGGATCGCCCGTTGGTCATCACCTCGGTAACCGCTATGGGTGCGGCGGCTCCAGGCCGGATCGCCACGGAGGATTATTATATTCCCAACCATCCTATCCCCCGTACCCCTACGGAAAATGCGGGAGCGGCCGTTGCCGAGCGGGGGGTGAATGTGTCGGTGGTCCGCCTGCCGCAGGTGCATAATAAGGTCAAGCAGGGCCTCATCAGCCAGCTTATCGGCCTGGCTCGCGACAAAGGGGTATCGGCTTATGTCGAGGAAGGAGTCAACCGCTGGCCTGCGGCGCACCTGCTGGATGTGGCGCGTCTCTATAGGCTGGCGTTTGAAAAGCATGAGCCGGGCAGCCGATATAACGCGGTGGCAGAGGAAGGCATACCCCTGCGCCAAATAGCGGAAGCCATTGGCAAACTGCTGCAAATCCCTGTGGTCAGCATCCGTGTGGAAGAAGCCCAATCCCATTTCGGCTGGCTGGCCATGTTCGCCGGCATGGATATGCCCGCGTCAAGTCAGCTGACCCGGCAGCGCCTGGGGTGGCGTCCCACCGGTCCGGGACTGCTCAGCGATCTTGAGCTGGATGCGCGCACGGATACGCAGGGTGGAAATTTTTAATCATGGGTATTGTTGCCATTTATCTTTGGATATACTTGCCGCAGAGATTCAATCATTTGGCATAGTGTATGGCTTATATATTAGGTTTGCCGACTCCGTCGGATTATGCGGTCCTGTCCACCTGGGTGGAGGATGCCACGGCCTGTATGCGTTGGGCAGGGCCTAATTTACCGTTTCCACTGGATGCGGAAAATTTGCCACAGTTACTGAATGGACAGGATGCGACCAGAAGGAGCTATATACTGTGTAACTCTGAGCGTCCTGGCGATCCCCTCGGATTTGGTCAGGTGGTACAAAAAGAATCCGGCATTAGCCATTTGGCCCGTATTATCATATCCCCGCAAGCCCGTGGGAACGGCCTTGGCCGGGTTCTTTGCCAACAGCTTATCGCCAAAGCAACCGAAGTCAGCAGCATGAACCTATTGACGCTCAATGTGTATCGGGATAATCAAAAAGCCATGGGGTTATATCTGTCCCTTGGCTTTGCCGAGGCAGATAAACAACCTCGTTCTGACATGGTTCTTATGCAAAAATTATTGAAGTGATGCGATGAATTTGCGTTTTTTCAGTCCACACTGCGGACTGATAAATATAGCTTGCTGAAAGTGATAGATTCACATAAATATAGCCACTCATCAGAAACACCGTTAATAGTGTAGTATTCATCTATATTCTGTAACGTCTTTCCTTGATATTTGCTAATCCAAAAATCTGTTTTATTCATTGCTACTCGCACATATACCACCGATATTCTGAACAGCCGCTGCAAATTTCTCATGCCGATGCAAAAATACGTTGTCTCTGAAAGCACGGTTAGTTAATGTTTCCGCGCTTCTGCATAGTCAGCAGCCGGTGGTGGAAACCCGAGCAAAACAAAGGCGACACAGCACGCGCCTGGATTTGACGCTCAATGCGCTGGAGAGCGTGATGGATGCCGTCTCCCAGGACCCTATCGGCACGGGCAGGCTCAGCGCTACCTTACACTAAGCATAGTGAGTTAACATAAAGAATGAGGGCCGGTGAACCAACCACACAGCTAAGGCCCGGCCCCATATTGAAAAGGGGAAAGTCATCAATTCCTATTGCCTAAGGTCCGGTGCCTGCCTCCTGTAAATCAGCCACATAAATTTCAGAGGCCACATAGCTGCCGTTCCCTTTGGCATCAACGCTAAACAGCCCGATGTCATGAAAAACAACCAAGCGATCAAAGGCGTTATTGAATTTCATCGCCATCTGCTTTGGCTTGGGATGGCGGGTGTCGGAGATGAGCAGCTCAGCCAACGGCAGGCTGATATGGCCCAGGGAGACCACCGCGCCTTGGTTTTCCTCATCATGGATGCGGAATATTTCGATATAACCGTCGGAAAACCCTAGGGCTACCAGTGCGTTCAGCGAAGAAAACGCCACGCTCGCCAGCCTTCCCATACCGAAGCTTTCCGTGGAACAAGGCCGGCTGCGTTGCAGTTTTATCTGCCGGTCGCCGAAGGTATCATCCAGTACAACTTCATGGGTCAATGTACTGTCATCACGCCGGGTATAGCCAAGAAAACGCTGGTCTGGGGAAACGAAGTCCGGCTGGTAGCCCTCAGGAGTGCCGCGGTGGGGATTATCCTCGCCCAAAAAAGACCATCCATCATCCCAGGGAGCAAACAGGTCGCCGGTGTCGGTTACCCACCACTCTTTGCCCGGGACGCACGATCCGTCCAGGCTTGCCTCTTTATAGGGAAAGAGATCCTGTGACGCGAGCGGTGAGCCCATAGACGGCATGCTGTAAAATAACGCCGCCTCCGTATGGGACGTGCGGATATGAATCAGTACTACAATACTGCCGTCCGGCGACGTAACAATTTCATCTATCTCCTGATCGGTATTATGGCGATACAGCGGGGTCTTAACCCCATCCGGCGTTTGCGCCCAAATCTGGCCCTCAAGATCGATCCAAAATATCGGCTGCTGTGTTTTCGATAAGGCGAATTTTGTGACTATCGTCCGTTGGCTGGCATGCTCCAGCGCCGGCAGCCAGCGGCGTAGACTGCCTTCGGGGTCAAGCGGCTTGACCGTCACCCCCTCGCGTTCCAGCAGCAAGGCATAGTCTTTCTTTTGCCACTTATGGCCATCGATGTATTCCTTGTCGCTGATAAAGAGCTGCATATCGGGTCGCCGGGCTATCAGTAATGGCGCGGGCAAACGCCAGACGCGGCTCTCGTCCTGCCGCCATTGCCGATGGCTCCAGGCGCTTCCTAATGGTTTATGGGAACGGCAGAGCCAGACAACTTTCTCCAAAGTGGTCCAGAGTGAAAGCGCCTGAAAATCATTTTTCCACTCAACCTTCAGGTGGCGATCCATGCTGAAAGCGCGCAGCGCCACGCTGGTGGCATGCAGCAATTCATACCGGCGTTGCACGTCAAGGCGCAGCAGCAGCGCCACCTGGCGTAAACGGGTGTACAGGTCGGACTCCGGCAGCGGCAAAGTATCAACGTCGCTATAATCCATCCCGCACAGTGTCGCCAGGGTAGGATAGATATGATTGGAATAAGTTCGTATCGCCAGCCGATCAAAGCGGGAACGGGGCTCTCGTATGCCATTATTTTTCGCGGGTAAATGGTCTTGGATATCGACAATATCAAAACTACCGGTAAATAACTCGTAACGGAGCGTCCAATACTTGTCGCCAGATTTATCCCCGTTCAGGGATAAGGTATGGTAAATCCCATTGAAATGGGCGATATGTAAAATACGATCGCCTATTTTCAGGAACATTTTATTACCGTAGCAAAATGCGCCGTTAAACAGCGGTGGCAACAGAAAATCAATATGAGGTTCTTGCGTGGCCTGCGGGTTGTCTTCAATTTTCTTTCGTAGTGATTCGCCGATATGGTGGGAGTTGGAAAGCTCTACCGGCGAGGCGAAAACAAAATCGCCGCCGTCTATCACATAGGCCACGCGAAACATCGGGGCGGCGGGTTCGCTGGGATGGCGCAACAAGAAGGTGCAGGCGTTTTTTTCGATTGAGAGATAATAATCCGCCTCGCCGATCTTGACGCTCAAATCCTTTTCGTTATGGATATTGGCGTAGTAGCTCAAAATACCGTCGTCATTCAAGGTGTAATTATGGAGCAACCGACGCCAGTCCTGAACCCGCGGCAATGTCAAATCCCGTTTGCGCCGATGCCGCAAAGGAGACAATTTCAGCCTGAAGGACCGGTCGTCAATTCCGGGCTCAATCATCGATACCCGCTCGCCCTTCACGTTTGTTTTCGCCAGCCAATCGTCGCTGTTATCCAGGGCTTCAGTGTTGCCGGTCTGATGATCAAGGACCCAGCGGCGGTGATTGACTTCAAATGCCGACCATTGCCGATCGCCGAACTCCAGCATATGAAGCGGGTATACCACCAACACTTGAATAGGCAGATTGCTGGAGAGCGACCAGTAATAGGGGTTGCTTTGCGATGATGGCGCGTACGCATTCTCATCCAGCCGCACGGCGGGATGGCGGTAGTCTGTCAGCAGGCAGCGCGGGTTATCGCCGCTGTACAGGCAAAAGTATTTTTTATAAATGCCGAACCGACTATGAATATCCAGTTGGGCAAACATTAAATGGCCGTCCGGCATGCGTTCCCCGGTTTCCACCGCTACCATGCTGCTGTTTTGTATTTGCAAAACCGAGTAATCGGTACCTTTTATTGTCAGGGTCAGGGGAGTATTGCCATACGCGTCATAGAGAATCGTCCCCTCCAGATCGAGACTTTCGGTAACGATCTTGGGTAATTCCCCTGACACTTTGATAAGCCTAGACTTTAACGCGCCGAGTCCAACTATCGTTTTGCCGAGCACCGCCAGATAAAGCCCCTTGCTCACGATGCTCAATGAGCGCAGGGCGGCAAAACCCGGGTCCAGGCTATTGAGCGCCTGTTTGCCCATGACATCCGCGAAGTGCCTCATTGAAGAGCTCGTACCGGCGATACCGCCGGCAATCTGTACTGAGGTAGGCACAACATTGCGGAAGATTTCCTGATTCGAGGCGCTGAACATCGGCCCTCCTAACGTTTGACCGGCCCCCACCATTCCTTCCCTGAACAGGCCCAGCCCGGCCTTGACACCGGTAAAGAATAGAGGTAGCCCCACCAGGGCCCCGTCCACCAAACACTCGGCAAAGGCTGCTTGATGCTGGTTATCGATAATGGAATTGATACAGCTGTAAAAGGGAATAACGTATCCGGCCACCGTGTCCAAAACCTTTGTCGGCACAGACTCGCCGCCGGTATAACCCCTGGTGTGGATTTGCAGCCGATAGGATTGATAATGGCGCTCGGCGAAGTGCTGCAGGAAAAGCGCCACCGTCTCGTTCGACCGCTTCATCAAGCCGGCGTTCAGCATCGAGGAGATGGAAAGCTTGAATTGAGAAATCATCGCCGGCGCCGGCCAATCCACCATAAAAGGTTTTAGGGCGCTGTAATCGTGATGCCCAAGTTTGAGTTCACGCAGAAGGTAACCCTGGGAAGTGGTCTGCAGCGTAAACAACCGTTCGGTATCACCCTGTTTGGCCTGGAAAAAAAGCGCATCCGGTTTGCCGAGGTGTTGGAAGACAACGCTGGAATAAAACATATCCTTCGGCCGGCGGATCAACTCCAGCTTGGGGATGACCCATTTGATCTCCGACCGCTGAAGAAAGCGCAAATCATCCGCCTGTAACGTCTCATCCCGGACGTCGCTGGGCATAAAGGCCACAGACAGCAGGGCGTTATCCAGATCCCGGATCGAACCGGCAAAGGCATCCACTTGCTGTTGATAAAACGTATCCAGACTGGGCACCCGCTCGCCGTTATCCAGACAGTAAAAACTGGACGGCGACAGCAGCAGTTGCTGGACGGATGTCTGCGCGCTCCGCTTGGTATGTCCCTTGGGGAGGCTCAGCGTCACCAACCGGGCATCCGCGCTGCCGCAGGATTGTTTAATCAATTCCGCCGCCGCCGCCTCCCTGCTGCGCCAGGCGGGCCGATGATAAGCGGCCTGATAGTGCGTAAAGCCGTCATACAGGTTACCGACGGTGAGATGACGGGCCTCCAGCTCGGCTTTTAACGCGTCAAAGGCAGCGTCAACGGTATCGGATGCCAGTATTTCCCCTAAACCCAGATCCGGCCGCGCGCGCAGAAAATACAGCAGCAGCCCCAGATACATAATCGGCTCCACGCCGGAGGCCAGCAGGCCCTGGCGATACATACCCACCAACCCGAGACCCAGTTCGATCAGAGAATAATAGGACATCGATTTGATCTTATCCGGATCCTCCTGAGTAATTGCTCGGGCGCCGAATTGCAATAGGGTCCAGGTCAGACTGCCGACCCACAGATTATCCAAATCAACACTCGTTCGGGTATCGTTATTACCGGCTTCCTGAACATCCGACTGGGCATACAGGCTATTGAGATAAAATATGGGGACTTCAAGGGCTTCGTAATTTTCCCTCCATAGCCGTTGATGAGTCTCATACCCCGCAGGATAGGGCCAGGATTGCACTATTCCGGCAAATTCCTGGTGGGTAATATGGCGCTGGGCGTCAAATAGCTTTACGACACGCAGAACGATGCTCTCCTCACCATAAATAAAACGGCACAAAGCCTGCGCAATCAGGCTCCGTTGTTGCAGGGGTGTAAGGTTCTCGCCCCGTCGCTCGCCGTAAAGATGACTGCCGTACAGGGTCAGGCGGGCAACATCCGGAATAATGTCCGGTAACCGATCGACGCTTTCAATCAGTTTGGCGCCCAACTGCTTGACATCGACATTTTCGGGATCCACTTTTGCCGCCGCTTTTTTATTTAAATAGATTCCGAGCATGTATTGCGGATCGGAACGGGCAAACCGGGATGAAGGCGCCGCTTCGCGCTTTACCTTTAAGGAAGAACCTTGTCTCCGCGTCACGGCATGATCATGGCGACGGTTCCCCGACGAAGAGGCATATTGGGATGCCTGCGGCTCTATAACGAGGTCTCCTGACATCTTTGGCGTTCGACCGGCGTAGATTCCCGCCAGATTATTATCGCCGGTGGGCAACGTTGCCTGCGTCTGCCCTTCCCTTTGCCAAGGCGACAACACCATCAGGGCGCAAATAAACCGTTCCGCTAAATTTTTAGGCTTTGCCGGCAATCCTCCTATAGCAGACATGGGGCTGCAATGAGTCACTTTCTCACTCTGCAGACTTTGCGCAAGGTAATAAAGATCGCGACCGGTTAAACGATCATTGTTCCGGACATTGCCATGGTTAATGGAATATGCCGCCGTGAAATACTGATTAAGATATTTTTTAGGGGTATCCCCCTGGAGACCCTGATAGACCGCTGGTGAATGGATTGACCGATCAATGTTATTCATCATATTGAGTACCTATCTTATTTCCAGGCATTGTATATTTTGATCGCAGCGTATAAAACGATGGCCAAATTAACCTTATTCAAGGAATGACTATAGTGGCAGAAATATTAATTAAAATAGATTTATCCAGGTTTTTTCTTTGTTAAAGATATCAATAATACAATATAAATACATTCTTATATAGAATTACATATCGTGTTTTGCAGAATAAACTGAATTGCTATAAAATATATCATCTCTGACTGATTATAGAATTCAAAGACATTTATTGTTAAAGAGATATTTCCAAGAAAAATCTCGAAAAGCGATTTTTTACGTGCTTTTGAACTTCAATATTACATATCCATGGCGATAATTTATTACCCCCGAAATATAACAAACCCGTCGGCAAAATTATTACATTGGCGAAAGGCTGTTTCACCGGCCGGCTCACAATAAACGTCTCGGCGGCTATCGCAACGTTGATTCTTACGCATCCCTTCAGGCTTGGTTTACCGCCACAGTCAAGGGGTTTGTACAGCGGTATGGGAAAATTCGGTCTTGAATAACTCTTTCAGTTATTTTGAACATATCAGCCAAAAAATTTTTCTGGACTATTTTATTAATGCTCGTTAATATTAGTTCATCGAAAGCAAAAAGCTTTCACCCTTACAACGAGAACACAGGATACCATCATGAAAAAGACAATCGCAGCACTCGCACTCATCGCCGCCATGGTCGCACCGGCAGTCTCCATGGCCGCCCAGAACGATTATCAGGATTATGCCCATACCTACCCGGTAAGCCAGGGCAATGCCCATCATGTTAACACCGCTGAATAACAGCCCAGCTAACTGATACAAAAATTTTCATCATATCGCCCCTCCCTGGAGCATCGCTACTGGGGAGGGGCTTTTATTTGCAGGTAAGCAGTAATTCACGCTCAATAAAGACTGACCTCCATTCTTTTTTCACTTGAATACCCCTCGCTCAACAGTTGGTACTTCGCCAGCGCTTCACGGCTGTTTTTTGCCAGAACGTGCAAATGTGAAATG
Source organism: Sodalis sp. RH16 (assembly GCF_047324245.1). Lineage (NCBI taxonomy): Bacteria > Pseudomonadati > Pseudomonadota > Gammaproteobacteria > Enterobacterales > Bruguierivoracaceae > Sodalis > Sodalis sp. RH16. The sequence goes on from NZ_CP178737.1 coordinate 56,169, forward strand.
GCGAAACTCTGGCATAATGCCGCACGTATAATTTCTCCGGCGTCCGGATCGTCCAAAGACTGCGGGGTTACCACTTCCCCTTTCAGTAAAAAGATAAAGCGTTGTTTTGACATCATGATCTCCTGAGTAAACCCCGGTAGTAACCAGTGCGGGACGTGATGGTTATCACATGTGCGCGCCCTGAGGCCCATAAAGAGTAGATAGCAAAAAGCGATTTAAATATAATCACTTATTCTCTTCTTTCGATAACCAATTGGAATGGATACTCTGCTCTTGCGTGCCTTTGTCCTGTTGGCGGAGACACAAAACTATCGTGAGGCGTCGCAACGGCTTTTCATTACCCAGCCTGCGCTGTCAAAAAAGATCAAACTGCTGGAAAACGAGCTGGGCCTGACCCTGTTTGTCCGGGGAAGACACGGCGCTCAACTGACCCATGCTGGAGTGCTGCTGCTGGAGAAAGCGCGTGAACTGGTGGAGCAAGGGGAAGCGTTGCGGCATTATGCTCTCGATATTGCGAAAGGGACCAAGGGAAATCTGGCCATCGGTTTTGGCATTTCCGGCATTAAAATCGCGCCGGACTGGGTGGCGCGCTTTCGCCGGGCTTATCCGGATGTCATCGTCAGCCTGGAGGATATTTCTTCCACCCAACAGACCGCCCAACTGTTATCCGGCCAGCTGCAATTGGCTTTTATGCGCATGCCGGTGGAACCGCCGCTTACCGGACTTAAACTTATTTCCGAATCACTGGTGCTGGCGGTGAAGAAAAAAACGGTACCGGCAACCACCGACCTCCAGGACTATCAGCTCATTGCTTCGCAGCCCTTTATCCAACTGTCTGCGGAAAAAGGACCGGGCCTGTTCCGGCAAATAGAACTGTTTCTGGAATTTAACCACATCGTTCCAAATATCGTGCAGCGGACGCGGGACCTGCAAACCATGCTGGCCTTGGTGGTCGCCGGTGTAGGCGTAGCCGTCGTGCCGGAAAGTACGGTTTATATTGCCCCCGAAGGCATAGATATGATCCCGCTGCGGGGCCCTTATGCCCATTGGGACGTGGGAATGTTTTGGAACCCCGCCCTGGCGGATCCGCTGCGGGATCTCTTTATCGCCATGGTGCAGAGTGCCAATGAAGGCGACCCGGCGGCATGACGGCTGTGTTTACCTTCGCCCTTGATAAACACTTCAACGAGATTAATTTATCTCAAACCCTGGTTAGGCTTCGATGGTGAAAATTCTGTGATCAATTTCACAGAATTCAACGTCTTTAACATAGTATGGTAGTATGGAGAGTAAATGAGGATCATTATCAGATAACATCTCGTTAAGGAAATTTTGAGGCCATGCTGAGAATTAGATCATATCCATAGTATTTATAATAAGGTCAAGAGTATGGCGCATATAATGCCTTTATTGTGGGTTTTAGTCGGGATAGCGTTGTTGGTAATATTGATTGTTAAAGTCAAAATGCACACTATTTTGGCGTTAATGGTCTCGGCAATTTTTCTTGCATTTGCCGAAGGAATGCCCATCGATAAAATAGTCGCCACGATACAAATGGGGCTAAGCAGTATTTTAGGCACGCTAACCCTGATTGTTATTTTTGGCGCCGTGATCGGTAAATTAATGACGGAATCCGGTGCATCGCAGCAGATTTCCGATACTATTATCAACCTGCTGGGCGTGCGCTATCTGCAATATGCATTGTTGATCATCGGTACTATTTTCGGCATGGCCATGTTTTATGAGGTGGCGTTTTTGATTACCGCGCCGCTGGTGATAAGCATAGCGAAAAAAGCCAATATTCCCTATATGAGATTAATTGTGCCTTTGGTGGCCGGCGCAACCATGGGGCACAGTATTTTTCCGCCGCAGCCGGGACCGATGGCGTTAACCACCGCGTTTCATGCCAATATCTCGCTGGTCTATATCTTTGGCCTGATAGTTATCATTCCCTCCATAATCTGTTCCGGCATCATATTGACAAAATTCATTCCGGGCATCGATAAAATGCCGCTGGGTGACATTATGGCGCCCCCCGAGTTCAAACCCGCCAACGAGCTGCCGGGGTTCGGCATCAGTTTATTGGTGCCGTTGCTGCCTGCCATCTTGATGATTTTCTCGTCAATCATCCGGCTGATAGTGGATAAAGACAGCGAGCTGTTCAAGGTGGCGGCCTTTCTCGGCAGCGCCGAAATCAGCATGCTGATTGCCGTGCTGGTAGGCATTTTCGCACTGGGCGTTTTAAGGGGAAAAAGCGGCCAGCAGATTACGGACACCTTAAGCGTCGCCATCTCCGGCGTATCAAACGTGTTATTGGTTATTGCCGCCGGCGGCATCATGAAAGAGGTGATTATCAACACCGGCGTCGGCAACGCCATTGTCAGCATGGTGGGGAATATTCCGGTTTCGCCGCTGATTCTGGCATGGCTCATTACCGTCATAATCCGTATCCTGACCGGGCAAGGCGCCGTAGCCGCCATCACCGCCGCGGGCATTGTGGCGCCCATGATTGATGCTTTCCACGTCAATCCGGTCTTGATGGTACTGGTGTGCGCGGTGGGCAGCAATACCATGACATTGATGTATGACGGCGGGTTTCTTTTATTTCAGCAGTCATTCAAGATTTCCATGAAAGACACCTTTAAAACCTGGGGATTATTGGAGCTGGTAAATTCTCTGGTGGGGCTGGCGGTGGTGATGCTGCTGAGCCTGTTTGTCCACTGAACACCAGCGGACCTAGCAGACCTTCGGCCACGACAAAGTCTCCCGGTTTATGACGTCGGTTATCATAGCCACATACGATGGCGGGACGTGTCCCGCCCTAGCATGGTGCGGTAATAGCTTACCCGTCCCTGGGAGGGCTTTGCTGGAAGGCGTCCACAAGAAAATTGATCTTGGCGCGGGTCTTGGCCGGGGACGCATTGCGGGTTGAGTCTCAATACCCCTGGCATCGGCCCGCTGCGAAGCCAGCAGATTTTCAACGTCACCCAGCGCCGGCAACAGCCGGTTTACCATCTGTAGTTACTGCTGCCACGCCTCGGTCAGACTTGGCTTACGCGTACTCCGCTGGAATAACCCTGCCCCTAGGGGCGTCTCCAGCGCATCAAGATGCTTGGTGGCCATGGCCGGCACTCCTGCTGCGAGCGCCATTATCCTGATGGAATGCACCCCAATCCGGCCAGGGTCTCCTCCACCGCCTGATCAAGCGGGGTATGGGGCTCGCTGCCCAGCAGCGCCGTCAGACGTCGGTTGTCCAACCTGACCGGGCGGCGCCATAAATAGCGCATCTCCAGCAATTCCCGCAGGGTGGGCGCCAGGGGGGAAGCCAGCCGCACCAGCCACCAGGGGAAGGTACGCAGCGCCGGTTGTCCTCCGTGGCGCGCCACAACGCGGCTTATGGCCGATGCCATTTGCGTGCCGTCGGCATCCCAATGGCCGCCCATATGAAACGTGGCAAAGGGCGCGAGGGAGTTCCCGCGGTCCAGCAGCGCCGCTATGGTGTTCGCCATGTCCGGCAGAAAGCACCATTGATGGCCGACACCGCGGTCGCCGGGTTGGTTGATACGCTTCACGGCCCGTCCCGGTGCGATCAAGCCCTGCGAGAACCAGTTATTGGCGGCCCGCGGCCCGAAGAAGTCCCCTGCCCGTACCACTATCGCCCGGGCGCCCTGCCCGGTGGCCGCATACAAGCGCCGTTCCAGTTCGACGCGGATGCCGCCCTTGCGGGTCAGCGGGTGCTGCGGGGCATCTTCATCCAGTAGCGGAAAGGCATCCGGGCCATAGTTGTAAACCGTGCCCGGCAGCACGATGGTGGCGCGCCCAGCGATGGCGGCGGCAATGGTATTATCGATCATCGGCAGGACCAGTTCCCCCCATCGGCGATAGCCGGGGGGATTAACGCCGTGCACAATGACGCCGCACCCTTGGGCCGCCCGCCGTACGTCATCGCTATTCATGGCATCGCCGCGCAGCCAGGTGATGCCGTCGTGCCCTGCCCCGGTATCCGGCGGCCGGCGATGCAGCGCCACAACCCGCCAACCGTTGTCGCGAAGCCTGCGGGCCGTTTCTCCGCCGATACCGCCGGTGGCGCCCAGCACCAGGACCTGTTTTCTCGAATTGTCCGTTCTCGTCATTTTTCATCTCAGTCTATTGGCCAATGGAAAGAGTCTGCCGCCGCCGGTAGTAAAATGAAATTGTTGATGATAGCGTATCGGCTATACATTTATGTATGGTGACAGGAGCGAAGAGGTATGTCTGACGCTATCGGATGGGAGCTTTACCGTACCTTTCTCGCCGTGCTGACCGAGGGGTCGCTTTCCGGCGCGGCGCGCGCCCTCGGCATTACCCAGCCTACGGCGGGTCGCCATATCACGGCCCTGGAAGCATCGTTCCGCCAGCCGCTGTTCATTCGATCGCAGACGGGACTGATGCCCACGGAAGCCGCGCTGTCCCTGCGCAGATATGCGCAGGACATGCGGGATACCGCGGCGGCCCTGGCGCGCGCGGCCACCAGCCGGGGCCGGGAGGTGACGGGTACGGTGCGCGTCTCCGCCAGCGAAGTCATCGGAGTAGAAGTGCTGCCGCCGATGCTGGCGCGGCTGGGGCAATCGCATCCGCAGCTCAGGATTGAACTGGTGCCCACCAACCAGGTGCAGGACCTGCTGCAGCGTGAAGCCGATATCGCGGTGCGCATGACGCCGCCAAAGCAGGAGTCGCTTATCGCCCGGCGAGTGGGGGAGGTGGAACTGGGATTGTACGCCCATGCCGGCTACCTGCGGCGGCGGGGCATACCGTCGGCGCCGGCGGATTTGATGGGGCATGCGCTGATAGGGTTTGACACGCAAACGCCCTTTTTGCGGGCCGCCGGCAAATCGCTGCCGGAGTGGACACGCGAAGGGTTTACCTATCGCACCGACAGCGATGTGGCGCAGCTGGCGCTAATCCGCGCCGGCTGCGGTATCGGCTGGTATCAGTCGGCGCTGGCCGGACGGTCCCCGGAGCTGGTGCGCGTGCTGCCCGCCCAGTGCCAGTTCAGGCTGGAAACCTGGGTTACCATGCATGAAAACTTGCGCAACAGCCCGCGCTGTAAAGCTGTTTTTGATGCGCTGGCGCTATGTCTTCAGCAGCATACGGCGGCGTAGAAAACAAGACCGGGGGCACCGCCGCCATGGATCCGGGTGCCGGTTTATTTGCCCAGCGTGGCAAACATGGCCACCACCGCTATGGCCATGACCGCCGTGCATATCCAGCCCAATACGCTAAGCCGGGTGGAGATGACAAATTTACCCATGATATCCTGACGCGCCGCCATCAGCATCATTACCACCATGATAGGCACGGAAATAACGCCATTGATTACCGCGCTCCAATACAGCGCCTTGATGGGATCAATGGGCATGAAACAGATTCCGATGCCAATCAGGGTCGACACGGCGATAATGGTGTAGAACTCTTTGGCATACTTGAATTTCAATTCCAGGCTGTTTGGCAATTTAAAGGCCCCGGCGGCGGCATACGCGCCCGAGCCGGCCAAAACCGGAATCGCTAGCATGCCGGTGCCAATGATGCCGGCGCTGAACAGCCAGAAGGCAAAATCACCGGCGACGGGGCGTAACGCGGTCGCCGCCTGCGCCGAGGTATGGATTTCAGTCACCCCGTGCATATGCAGCGTCACCGCGGTGGTTAAAATAATGGCGAAGGCCACGACATTGGAAACCGCCATGCCGATGAAGGTATCGATTTTAATCCGGCGGAAATTGGTTGTCGCCTGCTCGGGGGCATGTTTAATCGCCTCCGCCTCGTCATCGGCATGCTGCTCTTCCACCTCTTGCGAGGCCTGCCAGAAGAATAGATAGGGGCTGATGGTGGTACCGAAAATGGCGACTACTGTCGTAACATAGGCCGGCTTCCAGGATAAATGCGGCCAAAACGTATTTATCAAGACCTGTGTCCAGGGTATATGAATAATAAAAATGGTTGCCACGTAAGCAAGCAATGCCAGGGTTAGCCATTTCAATATTCGCACATAGCGTTTATAAGGAATAAAGATCTGCAGAAGTAATGATATTAAGCCAAACCCCACCACATACCAGCGGACGGGACCTTTTACCAATAAATTCAGCGCCCCCGCCATAGCGGCGATATCAGCGCCGATATTGATGGTATTGGCAATCAGCAGCAAACCCACGATGGTATAGAGCAGCCATTTGGGATAGTGTCTGCGAATATTGGTGGCGAGTCCATGACCGCTGACACGGCCTATTTTGGCGCTGATAATCTGGATACCCACCATTAGGGGATAAGTGAGCATCAGCGTCCATAGCATGCTGTAGCCAAATTGCGCGCCGGCCTGGGAATACGTCGCGATGCCGCTGGGGTCGTCATCGGCGGCGCCGGTAATCAAACCCGGCCCGAGTTTTTTCAACCAAGATTTCGACGGTTCGTTTTTATTATCTTCGGGTTTAACTTCCACCCCTTCCAAGCCCGTGGTATTTGACATATGACTCCAGAGCAGACCTAGGTATGTCCGCCCGTTTACTATTGCTCTCTTTTTAAACTTCTGCCTGGAAGGCTTTGCCGCTAATAGCAAAAAATCCATTTTGACTTTAGTTCACGGCTAATGAATATGCCACTGACAGCCCGGCTCATTTTGATATCAATGTGCTCTGGAGAATCGTATAAAAAAAAAGCTTATACAGCTCTGATGATTTTTTTTAATTTTTAAAATCAATAGCAATCCTATAAAAGGCAATGGCCATTAACCGATTCGGCGACAAATGAAACAGTCCCCTTCGCAAGGAGGACGAAGGGTGGCATAGAGATTGTCCTACGAGGGACCCAATGATTTAAAACGAATTTTCCCAAGAGCAATGACCAATAATTTTTTTTAGGGACTGACATAAAAAAAATATGACGTTTATCTCAAAATCACTGTTTAAGGAATAAAGGATATTTTAGATCACCAGGACAATTATTAAGCGCAATGTTCAATTTTGCTGGCCTATACTCCTGACCATAGCGGCGGAAAGCTCGACGGATTTGTCACAGGCATTGCCCCAACTCTCCCAGCCCGGTACCCGGTTTCGGGCAAAGAGTTCAATACGCGGGACGTCGCCCACCAGTTCCACCAGTAAGCGACGAAACAAATCGGGCTTGGCGCTGTGTTCGCCGCGCGGCGCCGTCTGGTGCTGGCAGATGCCGGCGCTTGCCCGCACGGGCAATCTGCCCCGCACGGCAAACATGCAGTCTTCGGAATTAGCGCGCGTCAAATGGCCCATGCCGATTGCGGAATTCCCTTTGCACGGGTTTGTTTTATGCCAGGTGAAGCCTTTCATCGTCATAAAGCGGAACCCCCAGGCCTCCACAACCTTCAATGCCTCAAGGGGCATAGAGGGTACGTGCCACATCGCCAACAGACAGGATGCGGGATCGGCTAAATCCCAGACCGGCAACCGGCAGATATCGGTAACGGTCATGACGGGATACTTGAATTGAACGCCCCGCTCGCCGTCCTTGGATTTATCGCGATATTGCCAGGGCGGGTCGGCGTAAATAAGCTTAAATTTCACGCCGCACCCCAGCTTTATAAAATAAGAAAAAACCGCTCATGAGCTCAATCCTGACATTCGATGAAGGAAATTGCATAAGCCAGGGAGGGGAAGAGAAAAACATGAGCGATGGTAACGATCGAAAAATTTTTCTTTTCCGCCAATGGCCTTCAAACCTTAGGAAGGCGGTCAATATATGTCAAATAAACAACCGGGCCAATGCCTTCACTGCAGAAAAATTAATCATTGCTAAAGAGGCTTGCCCGGCAGCAGCTATTCCTTAGCGATATGCACGCGCAGCCCCTCCTCTCCCGGCGCGAGATCGGGGCGCAGCGTCAGTGCCGGAATATCGTAGGCACCCGTATTCTGCGGACGGAAGGGGATAGGCGCAGCGGTCCACAGCGTATCAAGGCGTTGCCCCAAGGCGTCGCGGATATGGCCATATCGTTTTTCATCGGTGCGGCCGGTACGGTAGATAACGAATGGCGGCACGACATCGAAACCGGGGTAATACAATATCCCATGCTGAATAGGGAATAAAATATCCTCAATGGGGCCGTTAATGCCGCGGGGGCCGTAATGGGACTCCCACCCGCCTGTGGTGACCAGCAGCATCGCCCGCTTTCCCGCCATCGCACCTTCGCCGTAGCGATCGCCCCAATGGTTGTCGGAGTGTTCACCCACCCCGTAAGCGAAGCCATAGGCATAAACGCGCTCCACCCAACCCTTGAGAATGGCCGGCATGGAGAACCACCACAGGGGGAACTGCAGGATAACCGCATCCGCCCACCTGAGTTTTTCCTGCTCAAGGGCGATATCATGGCGCTGGGTACCCGTTTCATAAGCCTCTTTGGACGCCAGGGAGGCGTCAAAGCGCGCATCGGCCGGCCACGCCGTACTGTCTTGCGCGTCGAGGGAGGCCTTCCATTTCATGGCGTACAGGTCAGATACCTGTACATGAAGGCCGGCATCCTCAAGATGCCTGACCGAAAAATCCTTCAGGGAACCATTTAAGGACCGGGGTTCCGGATGGGCATAGACAATCAGGACATTCATGACTGAACCTCTTTAGTTGAAATAAGGCGTAGTTGGAATAAGGGCAGCATAGGAGCTTGTCAGGTATAGTGGAAATGAATTTCCAATATTACAGGTATTAACAATATGAATAGCCTGCGCCGCCTTGACCTTAATCTGCTGATCACGCTGGACGTACTGCTGGCGGAACACAACGTCACCCGTGCGGCGGAGCGCCTGAATTTTTCCCAACCGTCGGTAAGCGTACATCTGGCCAAACTCAGAGAAATTTTCGGCGATCCGCTGTTATTGCCCGGACCACGGGGGATGCGGCCCACCGCCAGGGCCGATGCTCTGCGCGAGCCTTTGCGGCAGGCGCTGGAGGCTCTTGAATCCGCGGTATCCCCCGCCAGCCCCTTTGATCCCGCCGCGTCGCAACATACCTGGCGCGTCGCCGCGTCCGATTATGGCGAATCCACTATTCTGCTGCCGGCGCTGGCGGGATTGCGCAGCGCCGCGCCCGGCGCCCGGCTGGCCTTTATTGAATCCGTTCCGTCCGGCCTTGCCAGACAGGCGGAACAAGGTGAAATCGATCTGGCCCTTCATACCAGCGAAGGGGCGCCTTCCGGCCTGCATCGCCGGGCGCTGTTTACCGAGCGCTATGTCCTGGCCGGCCGGGCCGGTCATCCCCGCTTGAAAAAACCGCCGACCCTGGCGCAGTTCTGCGAGCTCGATCATGTGATGGTGTCGCCGGACGGCGGCGGGTTTTACGGCGTAACGGATACCGCCCTCGCCCAATTGGGCCTGACGCGCCGGGTGGTGCTTTCCGTTCCCCATTTCCTGTTGCTCAGATCGGTGCTGGCCGCCACCGACCTGGTGGCAATAATGCCCTTGCGGCTGGTGGACGGCCTGCCGGCGCTGCAAGTCGTCGAACCGCCCGTTGCCGTGCCGGGCTTCGAAATGTCCATGCTCTGGCATGAACGGGTTCATCGCGATCCCGCCCATCAATGGCTGCGGGACTATATCGCGGCTTCCTGTGATTCCCCGATGGCGGGGCAATGATTTAAGCGCGCAGCGGCGCCGGGTCACGTCGTCCCGTGCCGCCGGCGCGCTGCTTTTCCTCTGTGACAAATTCTGTGATCCCACGCGGCAAAAACAATAAAAACGTTTTTATTAAAAACGTTTTTATGCAATGCTCAAACTACGTTACGGATAAGTTGCCACCTTGTTAACATCAACCTAACACGAGGTGACGGCTACGAAATGAGCGATGATCAGGAGTTATTCATGAACCTTGAACGGCCGCAACCTCTCAGCGATGCACAGCGCAGGACGGGAGCGCATATTTTTGCCGCCGCGCTGCGGCGCCATGGTGTCGACGTCATCTTCGGACAAAGCATTCCAGCCGCGTTATTTCTCGCCATCCCCCATTACGGTATCCGCCAGATAGGCTATCGCGCTGAAAACGCCGGCGCCTATATGGCGGATGCCTATGCCCGATTGTCCCATAAGGTGGCCGTGGTCACCGCGCAAAACGGGCCGGCCGCCACGCTGCTGGTGGCGGGTTTGGCTGAGTGCTACAAAGCCTCGGTGCCGGTGGTTGCCGTGGTCCAGGACGTTCACCGCAAAATGGCCGATAAAAACGCCTTCCAGGAGCTCGATCACCTGGATCTGTTCAAGGGGGTCGCCAAATGGACGCGCCGGGTCACGGAAATAGAGCGGCTGGATGACTATATCGATATGGCCTTTACCGCCGCGGCGTCCGGCCGTCCCGGCCCGGCGGTCATCGTCGTGCCCATTGACCTGTTCAACGACGCCGCGCAGGACATCCAGCGCGCTCACGCCTCTTCCCTCGGACATTATCCGCTGGATCGCACGGTAGCGGATCCGGCGGCCGTTGAAGAGGCCGCCAGCCTGCTGGCTTCGGCACGTGCCCCGCTCATTATTGCCGGCGGCGGCGTGCATATTTCCGACGCCGCGGGGGAACTGGCGGCGCTGCAAGAGACAGCCAGCCTGCCGGTGGCCACCACGGCCATGGGCAAGGGCGCGGTGGATGAAGGCCATGAACTGTCGTTGGGCGTGGTGGGATATTTTATGGGGACGCGCGGCCGTACCCGCCATTTGCGCGAAATGGTCGCCCAGGCAGACGTGATCTTGCTGGTGGGCAACCGCACCAACCAGAACGGCACCGACAGCTGGAACCTCTATCCCCGCGACGCCCGCTATATTCATTTGGATATCGACAGCGCCGAAGTGGGACGAAACTATGACGCTCTGCGCCTGGTGGGGGATGCCAGGCTCACCCTGGCGGCGCTGTCGGCGGCGCTGGCACGCCGCGATCTCGGTACGCGGCGAAGCGCGCGGGCCTCCGTGGCGGCGAAGATTGCCGCCGGCCATGAAAGCTGGCTGGCTGAGGTCAACAACACCCTTGATTTAGACGCCCGTCCCATCCGGCCCGAACGGGTGATGCGGGAGGTGGACAGCCTCCTTACTCCGGAAACGGTGGTGGTTTCCGACGCCAGCTATTCATCAATCTGGGTGGCGAATTTCCTTAAGGCGCGCGCTGCCGGCGCCCGCTTCATCACCCCTCGCGGCCTTGCCGGCCTGGGGTGGGGATTTCCTTATGCCATCGGCGCGAAAGTCGCCCGGCCGGATGCGCCGGTGTTCGCCCTGGTGGGGGACGGAGGCTTCGCGCACGTCTGGTCGGAGCTTGAAACCGCGCACCGCATGGGCGTCCATGTGGTCCTGGTGGTGCTCAATAATCAAATACTCGGTTACGAAAAACACGCCGAGAAAGCCTTGTTTGGCGATTATTCCGACGCCTGCGATTTCAGTCCCGTGGACCATGCGGCTATCGCCAGGGCCTGCGGTTGCGAAGGGGTTCGGGTTGAAAATCCGCCGGATCTGCTGCCCGCCCTGAAAGAGGCCTTCGGTAGAGGCAACACCACCGTCATTGATGTCATCACCGAACAGCGCGCCTATCCCCCGGTGACGGCATTCGAAGGCCAGGACAACCTCGATTACTGACAAGGGAGACGGACGAGATGAAAAAAATACTGAATTCCCCCGCCGATTATGCGGATGAGGCCCTAGAGGGAATGTGCCTGGCCTATCCCCGCAGTTATGGCCGGACCGGCGAAAACGGCCGGGTCATCGTGCGCCTCGGCGGCGGCAAAGGAAAAGTCGGGATCGTTTCCGGCGGGGGCAGCGGCCATTTACCCACCTTTGCCGGCTATGTGGGCGAAGGCCTGCTGGATGCCTGCGCGGTGGGCAACGTGTTTGCCGGCCCCGCGGTCATGGACTGCATGGACGCCATACGCTCGGCGGACGGCGGCCACGGCGTACTCCTGCTGTTCGGTAATTACGGTGGCGACAAAATGAACTTTGCCATGGCAAGCGAAATGCTGGAGGCGGAGGGTATCGCCACGGCGACGGTGCTGGCCGCCGACGATGTGGGCAGCGCCTCCCGTGAGGAGCGGGATAAACGCCGCGGGGTGGCGGGCCTTGTCTACGCTTACAAGATTGCCGGCGCAAAGGCCGGTCAAGCGGATGCTACGCTTGAATCGGTAGCCGCCGTCGCCCGGCGCGCCGTGGACAATACGGTAACCATCGGCGTGGCGCTTTCGCCCTGCACCGTGCCGGAAGCGGGAAAACCCACCTTTACCCTGGCGGAAAACGAAATGGAATACGGCATGGGCATTCACGGCGAGCCCGGCATCCGCCGCGGCCCGATAATCGCGGCGGACGACATGGCGGATATGATGTTGCAAACCTTGCTGGACGATGCCGGCATCGCCACGGGAGATCGGGTATCGGTAATGGTGAACTCCCTGGGCGCCACGCCGCTGGAGGAGCTGTTTATTCTTTATCGCCGCGTCGCCGGCCAGCTGCGGGAAAAAGGGATAGAGGTGGCGTTTCCCTTGGTGGGCCGTTATGCCACCTCTATGGAAATGTCAGGCGCCTCTTTGTCGCTCATCACCCTTGATGAAGAATTGGAGGCCTTGCTGCTTGCGCCCGCCGATTGTCCTTACTGGAGTAATCTTTGATGGCAATGACCCCACGAGAACTTGTCGCGCTGTTGAGCCGCTGTACGGCAAAGATCCGTCAGGTGTCCCCTGAGCTCAATGAACTGGACGGCCGTTTGGGGGACGGCGATTTAGGCGCCACCCTGGAAAAATGCGCCCGGCTGATGGATGAGGGGCTCGATGCGTCCGCCCCGGATATTCCATCGGTTTTCAACGCCGCATCCATGGCCTGCGTCCGGGCGTCGGGCTCCAGTTTCGGTACTTTGCTGGGGGTGGCGTTCTTCACCGCCGCGAAAAAAAGCGCCGGCAAAACCACGCTGGAAAACGGCGACATTCCGCCCTTGCTGGACGATATCCTGGCGGCACTGATGGCCCGCGGCGGCGCCTCCCTGGGCGACAAAACCGTGCTGGATCCCCTGGACGCCGTGCGGCGCGCCCTATCCGAAACCCCGCCTGGGCAAGATTTCTTCCCGGTTGCCCGTCGGGCGGTGAAGGACACGCTGGCGGAATTTCGCCGTAAACCCAACAAAATCGGCCGCGCCCGTATGTTCGCCGAACGATCGGTGGGATTGGACGATCCCGGGATGGTGGCGTTTTCTTACCTGGTTGACGCCGCGGCCGGTCTTGCAATAAACCAACAGGAGGTGTAGCCATGCCCGGATCTTTGGAAGGACTCAAGGTCCTCGATCTGTCGCGTTTTATTGCCGGTCCGCTGTGCGCCATGCAATTGGCCGATTTGGGTGCGGACGTGGTGAAGATTGAACGTAAAGGCAAAGGGGAAGACACGCGGCAAAACAAGCCGCAGCTCAATGGCGAGAGCCTCTATTTCCTGTCGTTCAATCGCAATAAACGCAGCCTGGCCCTGGATTTTCGCGATGCCGAGGACCAGGCGCTGCTGCGCCGGCTTATCGCCAAGGCCGATGTGCTGATTGAAAATTTCCGCCCCGGCACCATGGAAAAAATGGGTTGCGGCTGGGACGATGTTAAAAAGCTCAATCCGCGCCTGATCATGGTGCGCGTTTCCGGCTTCGGCCAATCCGGTCCCCTGTCCCAGCGTCCCTGCTTCGATGCCATTGCCCAGGCCATGAGCGGCCTGATGAGCATCTCCGGCCAGCCGGACGGCCCACCCACCATGGCGGGCACCTTTATGGTGGATTATGCCTCCGCCCTGTACGCCGCCATCGGCACGCTGGCCGCCCTGAATGCCCGCCACAGCACCGGACGCGGCCAACTGGTGGAAGCCACCCTGCTGGAAAGCGCCGTCAGCATGCTCATATCGGCTATTCCGGAACAGGCGCAGCTCGGCAGCACCATGACGCGCATCGGCAATATCGATAGGTACTCAGCGCCGGTGAACAGCTATCAGACGCGGGACGGCGACTGGGTGTATATGTCGGCGGGTACCGATACCCTGTTTCCCCGGCTGGCGGCCGCGATGGAACGTACCGATCTGCTGGCGGATGCCCGCTTCAACACCTATCACGCCCGGCTGGAAAACAATCGTGCCATTGATAAAGAGGTGGCCGCCTGGGTGAAAGCCCGGACGGCGCAAGACGTGGTTGACGCAATGGATCGGGCCGGCGTGCCCTGCGCGAAGGTGGCCACCATTGATGAGGTGCTGGAAAACCCGCAGTTGAAAGCACGAAATCAACTGGTGGATATCGAGCATCCCGCCGCCGGGACCTATACCACCCACGGTGTCACCGTGAGCCTGTCGGACACGCCGGGCACCATTCGCCGTCCGCCGCCGCTGGTGGGACAGCACACCGATGAGATTCTGGCGGAATGGTGCGGCATCGCGCCGGCCGGCCGGCCATAACATTATGCGACGAGGGAAACATCATGGCCCGTATACATCCTGAACTTCGGGAGCCGACCTATGACAATGTGGTGCTGAATGAACGCATCGGCCCGGTGAGCGTCATTGCCGATGAAGCCTATCGCCGCCGGGCCTGCTTCGCACTGGACGATTACAGCCCGCAGTATCGCGACGCCGGGCCCTATGTCCCGGCGCCCATGGTGGGCCGCGATCTGGTGGCGCTGTTCTGCTCGGTCTATGACCCCAGCCGGACGGTGGGCCTGCATCAAAAAGAGGAGATCTGGTTTCTTAACCCGATTCCGCTGAATGCAAAGCTGAGCTACAGCGGAAAATACACCGATAAATACATGAAACGCGGCAAGGGCTATACCGTCTTCGAGGCCGAAGCGCGCGACGCCGGGGACGGCAAACCCTACGTCCGTCAGATAAGCACCGAGATCATGCGTATTCCCCGGGATATCCAACTGGGCACCGGCGGTTCAGGGAGCGCCCCTTCGGCGGATCATGTCGTGCCGGACTGGCCTGAGCATGCCGCCCCCGTTGAAATCGCCGAAGGGACGCCGCGGCCGGGCACGCCGGTAAAACCGCTGATAAAACGTCCCGAACAGGGACAAATGTCGGTTTTTTCCGGCGGCAACAGCCAGTGGTACAACATCCATACCGATATTGAGGTGGCATTGAAGGCCGGTTTTCGCGACACCCTGGCCCAGGGAATGATGGAAACCTGCTGGATTGCCGAAATGCTGGCCCGCTTTATCGGACCGGCCTGGCATACCTCCGGCTGGATAAAAATGGCTTATGTCAAACCCGTCTATCGCGCCGACCGAATTACCTGCAAAGCCGTGGTGCGGGAAGTCGAGGGAAGCCTGGTGAAATTTCATGTCTGGGCTGAGAACCAGGACGGCGACATTACCGCCGTAGGCTGGGCCAGCGCACATAAACCCTGAGAACAAGCTTACGCATACCCTACTTTAAAGCGCTCCCTCCGGAGGTGATATGAATAACGCGACAACCGAAGCCATACAAAATACCGATCAGGATAAAGTCATACGAAAAGAATTATCACGCGTGGCCTTCGCCAGCTTAATAGGAACGCTTATCGAGTTTTATGATTATTTCATTTACGGCGCGGCGGCGTCACTGGTTTTCCCACATCTGTTTTTCAGCAATATGCCGCCGACGGTGGCGACCTTCGTCTCTTTCGTCACCCTGGGCGTAGCGTTTCTCACCCGTCCCATCGGCGCGGTCATTTTCGGCCATTTCGGCGATACCATCGGCAGGAAAGCGATGCTGATAGCCTCCATTACCATTATGGGGTTCGCCACCATCGTTATCGGCCTGTTGCCCACCTACGCCATGATCGGCATTGCCGCCCCCATACTGCTGGTGATCACGCGTCTGATCCAGGGCCTGGCGGTGGGCGGTGAATGGGGCGGCGCCACCACCATGATGATCGAATACGCGCCGGTGAATAAACGAGGCTTTTACGGCACCTTTGTCCAGTTGGGCAATGCCATCGGCGTATTGATTTCCACCGGCGCGTTCGCTCTGGCCTCCGCGCTGCCGGCGCCGGCGTTTTTAAGCTGGGGCTGGCGGATCCCTTTTCTTGCCAGCGTTATCCTGATGCTTATCGGTATTTTCATCCGGCTGAAAATCAAGGAACCGCCTATTTTTCAAAAAATGGCCGCCGAGCGGGCAAAAAACAGGCTGCCCATCGTCGCGGTATTCAAAAAATTCCCGAAACAGATCTTTTTATCCGCCGGGCTACGGGTAAGTGAAAGCGTGGTGGGTTATTTGATCATCAGCTACGTTCTGCAATACTGCACTACCCGCTTTCACATGCGCGGCGATACGGTATTACTGGGCGTAGTGCTCGGCGCCGCCTCGGGGGTTATTTCATTCCCGCTGTGGGGAATATTATCCGATAAAATCGGCCGCCGTACCGTGTTTTTAATCGGCTCCCTGGGTTCCTGCGTGCTGGCTTATCCCTTTTATTGGCTCATCGATACCGGCAATATCATTGCCGTTTATGTCGCGCTGATTGGAGGCTACAGTTTTATCATCGGCTCTATGTACAGCATCGAGCCCTGTTATCTGTCTGAACTCTTTTCCACGGAGGTCCGCTATACCGGCGTTTCGGTGGGCTCGCAGCTGGCCGGCATTTTCGGCGGATTCACCCCCGCCGTGGCAACCGCCCTGGTGGCCTGGGCCGGCGGCGATTTCTGGCCCATCGCCGTTATGATCGTCGTTTCCGGCCTGATTACCGCCCTGTGCGCCCTGGGTACGGGGGAAACGCGCGGCCGCGATCTCAACAGCGACATGATGCCGGTCAAGCCGCAAAAAAAGGGCTCTAGCGCTTACCTGTGGAAAGCCCGCTAGCCGGACTCTTTTTATCCAGCGGCGGGAGAATTTACCCGCCGCGAATAAAAACGTTTTTTTGGAGGCTCATGGCTGTGCGATAATCGTTTTGCGGCTCTACTTCCAACATAGCGATCCGGTTTGCAAGGTTTGATCTTAATGGCAAAAAAGGCGACGCAAAACAAGTTAACGCCACATAACGGCAAAGTCTCCATCCATGATGTGGCCCGCGAAGCGGGCGTGGCGCTGTCAACGGTATCAAACGCGCTGAGCGGCAAAGACTATGTCCGGGAAACCACCCGGCTGAAGGTGCGGGAAGCGGCGGAAAAGCTGGGTTACCGGGTCTCGGTGGTGGCCCGTTCGCTGCGGATGAAACGCACGTTTACGCTGGGTGTGCTGCTGGCCGATGTGGCGAACCCCTCCTCTCCGGATTTTTTACGGGGTATAGAAGATATTGCCGATCAAGAGCAGTGCGTCCTGCTGGTGTGCAATACCGACGGTCAACTGGAAAAGCAGCTGACGCAGATGCGGGTGTTGCTGGATCGCCGGGTGGACGGGCTGGTGCTGCTATCGCAGCATTGCCAGCAGCCGGCCGTCCGGGCGTTGCTGGAGGACGGCACGCCTTTTGTCATGCTGCAGCGCCGTTCGCTGCAGCATGAGGATACCTATGTCGGCGCCAATAACGATGAAGGCATCGGCGCCGCCATCAAGCATCTGGCGGGGCTTGGGCATAAGCGCATCGGGCTGATTCGCGGGCCGCGCGATTCCTCCACCGCGGATGAACGTTATGACGCCTATATCGAGGGGCTTAAAGCGCACCGGCTGGAAATCAATCCCCAGTGGGTTATTCAGGGCGATTACCATGTGAAGGGCGGCTATGACGCCGGTAAGCGTTTTTTTGCCCTGGACCGGTGCCCCACCGCCATACTGGCCGCCAATGACATGAGCGCCATAGGGGTCATGAACGCCGCCCATGAAGCCGGTTTAAAAATACCGGCGGATTTCTCGCTGATAGGTCTTGATGATATAGAAATGGCGTCGTTCTCACCCATTAATCTCACCACCATCGCCCTGCAGCGCCGGGAGATGGGCGCGGCGGCCACCTCCCTGCTGATGAAAATGATCCGCCAGAAAAGCACGCCTAAACCGAAGAAAAAAATCTTCCCGATGAAACTCATCGTTCGCGGCTCCACCGGTCCGGCCAAGGCGGACTGAACCGGCCGGCTGCCTGCTCAGCATAGCCGGAACGGCGCTTCTCCATGCTTATTTCCGCCGGGATAGCGGAGGATGCCGCCACATGGTGATGGCGCATGAAGCGGCGCGATCCGTATCATGCCGATAGCCGTTTCGCCTGGAACAGCATGCCGTGGGGATCGATAACCTCGCGGATCAGGCGCACCTCTTCGGCGGTGGGAAGCGCGGTTTCCTTCATCGGTCCGTCTACCACCGGCTCAAACCCCATGGCGGCCAGCACGTCGTCAAGGGTGATGCCCGGATGGACCGAGCGTAGCCGCATTTTTTTCGATAGCGGATGGAAATCGAATATGGCTTTGTCGGTAACGCACAGGCTGGGGCCCGGTCCAGGCAGGCCAAGAGCGCGCCTGCTGTCTTCCCCTCGGTAATAACCCACGCTGGTAATAAAATCCACCGCCGGCACAAAGGCGCGCCGGCTCAGATCGGTGACGATAATCGGCCGTTTGATAAAGGCAAGGTGCTCCGTTTGCGCCAGGCAGCCCACCAGCCGGGTTTTCGGCGGGCTTGCGCCGCCAAGCTCGGTGATGTTGAGATTGCCGTATTGATCCACCTGTGGGGCGGATTCAAACGACACATCAAAGCGGCCGCGGGTGACCATATCGATCTTGTAGCCCACATCCGCCGGTGAGGCCGCCGCGGGCCAATGGGTATAGGCATCCTGCAGCAGGGCATCGGGAATAACATCCAGCGCCGGGGTCAGCAGGTTGCCCCAGTAAATGGAGAAACCCGGCGCATGGCCGAGCTGGGCAAGGCGGGCCGCCGCAATGGGAATGCCCACCGCAAGGGTAAAAGCGCGGGCCGCGGTTCCAAGGCCGACAAAACCCAGTTCATCGTCCTTAAGCTCCCGGGCGATGGCGGCGATCATCAGCTCTTCGATGGTATAGTCGGTGGCGGCTCTCGCAGCATTATTGATGGCAACGTTCGCGGCATTATCCGAGGCAACGTTCTGTGTCACATTGTTTGTAGCGCGTTCAGAGGACATGAGCCTGGCTCTCCCGTTCGACATCAAAGGCATGAAGGGCTGACAGGGTGCCGAATTTGGCCAGGTAGCCGTCTCGGTCCCCGGTATTTAGAATATATTCGCGAATATAGGCCGCCGTTCCTCCCGGCTGTTTCGCCGCGGCCAGATAGGCTTTCAGCGCGGCTTCATCTTCGTTATAAAAACCGTCGGTGGCGGTGGGATGCGCGCCATAAGGCATTTCCACCACCGCTTCCACCAGGGTATGGGGAATGTAGGTCAGCGCCGGGCGCCGGCGTACCTGTTCATGGGGAATAATTTTTTCCACCGTCACGATAAGCCGCCTGGAGGCGGACGCCATCATCTGGTCGATATCATCACTGTCGCGCACCACCGGCCATTGAACGTTGCCATATTCATCGGCGGTATAGCCGTGCAGCAGGGTAAAATCCGCTTCCGCCGCCTTCAGCGCCAGATAGGTATCGCCGGTAAAAGGACAGGTAATGGGTTTCACCTCGTCCGGGCTTTTACCCGGCATGCCGGTACCCAGCAACGCCTTGGATGGTAGAAAGCTCAGCCCCATTCCCGCGGCGCGGAAACGGGCGACGAAAGCGGATTCGGAGTAATCGTGCGTCTCAATCCGGCCCGATTCCACCCCGCGGCGAAAATTCGGCGCCAGGCCGTGCCGGAAGAAACCGGCGTAAATCCCCTCCCAGCGCCGGATCGAGCCGGCGGCGGCCAACATATCGGTGGCAAGCGTCGTGGCCCAGGTAAGCAAGGTCAGATCGGTGATGCGCTGACGAATGATTTCATGCACGATGCCCATGGGCTGCCGGCGCAGCAACGAGCCGCCCAGGGCGATGGTGGAGCCCGAGGGGATACGGGCAATCGCATCCGGAAGGGCAAGGCGTTTGGCTTTCATAGAGTTCCTCTTGTTGCAGGGGCCGGCGGAGCATCTCCGCCATGGGGGATAAGCACGCTGTTGGGGTCTACCTTGCGGCGCAGCAGGTCAAGTTCCTGCGGGTCGGGCAACGCCGTAACCGGCACACCGTCCGTTGAAACGGCAAAGCCGGTGGAGCGGATGACATCTTCGGGATCGACGCCGGGATGAATGCTGAGCAAACGCGCCGTGCCGGACCCGGGCTCAAATTCAAAAATACACTTCGGCGTCACGATCCATTCCGGGCCGCCGCGGGTCAGCCCCAGGCGCCGCCGTCCCCCCTCGCCGCCGGGATATCCCACACCCGAAACGTAATCCACCTGCTCCACGAAGCTGCGCGCCTCGTGGTGCGGCATCATCAGGTACTCGCGGCCGAAGCAGGCCATATGTTCCGGCAGCAGAATCGAGCCCACCAGCCGCACCTTGGGCCGGCGATAATCGCCGATACAGGTGCTGTTGATGTTTCCCCGGCGGTCCACCTGCACGCCGGAGCCGAAACCGAAATCCACATCCCCACGCCGGACGGCGTACTGCCCAGGGTAGCCCTGCATTTGCGCTTCGCAGGGCAGGTTCTGGAGTTTGCCGTCGAATTCCGCCGCGGGCAGTTCCCGCAGCGCTGAGAAATCCGGATTAATGCACCAGCCCGCAAGCAGAATGGTTAAATCGGGGGCGTGGGTTAGCCGGGCGAACTCCATCGCCGCCAAGGGAATGCCGGTGATATAGAGCGCCGCCGCCCCGCCGGTGGCCAGGCCGGTGAACCCCGTTTCGCCGTTACGAAAACGCTTGGACAGGGCCACGGCGAGCATCTCTTCCACGGTGCAATAGAACCCGTTCATGCCGGCGTCTCCCTGTTGCCCGGCGAGGGCGGGCGTACCATGCCGAAACGCTCAGGCCAGGCCGCCGGACCTGCCGGCGCTTTTACCGTTTGCGCCAGCCAGGCGGCAAAATGGC
Source organism: Sodalis sp. RH16 (assembly GCF_047324245.1). Lineage (NCBI taxonomy): Bacteria > Pseudomonadati > Pseudomonadota > Gammaproteobacteria > Enterobacterales > Bruguierivoracaceae > Sodalis > Sodalis sp. RH16. Next base: position 77,035 of record NZ_CP178737.1, read on the forward strand.
CGGCGGATGCCGACGCTTTTGCATAGTCAGCGAAGGCGGCATCGTCGCAATCATAGAGACCGGTCATGGCGGTGGGATAGGCGCCAAATGGCGCCTCGACGATGTGGGTGGTGCGAAAGGCGGGAATTTCGACCAAATGCGGCCGCTGTTTTATTTCCCGGGCAGTAACAATTTTCTCCACGGTAACGATAACGGTATCGCAGGCGCGGGTTAAGGTTATATCCACACTTTGCGGCAGCATCCTGGGGTGATTGAAGGCCACATTGCCGTATTCGTCTCCCATGGGCGCATGAACGATCACCACGTCCGGCGCGGCCGGCGGCACCGCCCACAGCATCGCTGACGTGACCGGACAGGTGAAGGGGATAATGTCCGGGTTGTATTTCACCACGCCGCTGCCGCCCAAAAAGGCGCAGGGCCAAAACGGCAATCCCTCCTGCGAGGCGCGAAACCTGTCCCAGGCCAGCAGTTCCGGGTAATCAACCGCTTCAAGAACGCCGTTTTCCACAGCGCGACGAAAATTCCGCGCCTGGCCGTATTTTTCCAGCCCGACATAGGAGGTCTCAATGCGGGAAACCGCCCCCGCGCCAATAAGCAGATCCGCTTCAATGGAATTAACGACCCCCACCAGCGTCAGCTTGCGCCGGCCCTGGCGAACCAGTTCGCCCGCAAAGGCCATGGGACGCTGATAAACGGCAAATCCCCCCAGGGCAATGCGCTGCCCGTCGCTCACCATTTTTGCCGCGACGTTAAGGGATGTGAGTTTACTGGTACGGCCCATGTATCCTCCGGTGGTTATTCCCTGATGCCGCCTCCCGGACGGCCGGGGAGAAATGGTATATGAGATCGATCTCACTTTATGAACACAAAATTGCTTCTTCATAAACCTACCAAGCAATGCGGAAAGCGTTTGTGAGATCGATCTCATTTCTTTTGCCTGTTCCATCGGGTATAACTCTTCCTATAAACTGAGATGAAACAGGCCGGGAAACAACGCAATGAGCCAACCACGGGACAATACGACGATAAAGCGTCCCACCATGACGGATATCGCCCTTGAATGCGGCCTCTCCCGCGCCACGGTCGCCCGCGCGCTGTCGGGTAAAGGATATGTCAATCCGGAACGCAAGGCCCTGATCCTCCTGACCGCCGCCAGGATGGGTTACCGGGCCTCTACCATCGCGCGGGCCCTGAGGACCCAAAGAACATCCTCCATAGGCGTGCTGATTGCCGATATCACCAATCCGATATTTCCGGAAATTGTCAAGGGCATTGATGAAGTGGTTTCCGCCGGGGATTACACGATTTTTCTTTGCAATACTGATGAAGATGCCCGCAAGCAGTTGGCGATTATCCGGTCGCTGCTCGATCGCCAGGTGGACGGTATCATTCTGGTGTCGCAGACGGTCAGCGATGAGTCGCAAGCGCTGTTGGAGAACGGACCGCCCTATGTGCTCGTCAATCGCCGGCCGGCGCGACACGCCGGTGATTATGTCGGTCCGGATAACGCCATGGCGGTCAGGCAACTGCTGGAACATCTTTATGGCCTGGGACACCGCCGCATCGCCTATATCACCGGCCCGGCGCAATCCTCCACCGCCCGTGAGCGTCGAGACAGCTTTACCGCGGAAATGGCGCGGCTCGGCTGTAGTATTCCGCCGGGGTATCTGGTTGAAGGGAACTACCAGGCTGAGAGCGGGCGCCGCGCCGCCGAAGCATTATTAGCCTGTACCCCGCGCCCCACAGCCATACTGGCGGCTAACGATTTTGTCGCGCTGGAAGTTATCTCCTTTTTACATGAGCACGGTCTGCAGGTTCCGGAAGATATGTCGGTGACCGGTTTTGACGACGCCTTCAAGATGCGCCTCAGCGGCCGCTATCCCCTGCCGGCGCAGGGGCTGACCACCGTTGATCAGCCCAAAAGAGAACTCGGCCGTTCGGCGGGCAACGCATTGCTGGCGCGCATGGCCCGTCCCGATGCCCCGGTGCGCACCATTATCCTGCCGACCACGCTGAATATCCGGGATACCACGGCGCCGGCGGGATAGCGTCAGCGCAATGTATTAAAAAAACGCCGTATGTCAGCCGCCAGCTCTTGCGGGCATTCCAACGCGGCAAAATGGCCGCCGTGAGACATGCTGCTCCAGCGCTGCAGATTGTAGCCCCTGCGCACCCAGCTTTGCGGCGGCATTGGGAGCTCTTTGGGAAAATGCGCCACCGCCAGCGGCGGACTGATGCGTTCACCGGCAGATAACAGCAGAGGATTTCGGCGCCCCTCGACATACATACGGAAGGAGGAGCCGATGGTGCGGGTAAACCAGTAAAGGGAAATATTGGTTAACAGAACATCCAGCGATATGGCCTTTTCCAGATCTCCGTCACAGTCGCTCCAAGCCCGGAATTTTTCCGCGATCCATGCGGCAAGCCCCACCGGCGAATCGTTAAGGGCAAACGCCAGGCTTTGCGGACGCGTACCCTGCACATGCCCGTAAGCCCCTTGCTCATTGGCCCATGCGGCGCTTTGGCCTGCAAAATCCTGTTCTTCCTCGGTTAGCGGCTGCTTGTCATCTATATAAGGTCGATACGAGCCCGGAATAAAATTCAGATGCAGGCCAATCACTCTGGCCGGATAAAGCCTTGCCAGCCAGCTTGATACTCCCGCCCCCAAATCGCCGCCCTGCAGGGCGAACCTGCCGTAACCCAGCTTCCCCATCAAGGCGGCCCATAGGTGCGCGGTTTGGCCGGCGCCCACGCCGGGTACCGTCGGCGCGGACGAGAAACCATAACCGGGCAATGAAGGCACTATAACATCGAAAGCATCGGATTCACTGCCGCCGAAACGGGCCGGATCCGTCAGGTAGGGGATAATATCAAGCATCTCCACAAAGGAACCGGGCCAGCCGTGAGTCAGGATCAGCGGCATGGGAGAAGGCCCTTTGCCGCGCTGATGGATAAAATGGATCCGCTGACCGTCAACCCCGGCGATAAAATGGGGAAAAGCATTAAGCCGGGCTTCCTGCGCCCGCCAGTCAAAGCTGTCCCGCCAGTAGTCAACAAGATGCCGCATAAAATTCAACGAGGTTCCCTCACGCCAGCTGTCGTCGTCTATGGACTCAAGCCAGCGGGTGGCTGCCAGGCGTAATTTCAAATCGCTTAACTCGGATTGCGCAATCCGTAACGTAAAAGGTTGTATGGCCATAGTGAGAGAACTCGACGCTTATTGGATTAGCCCAGTATAGGGGGACGTGGAACGTTCATGAAGGAACCAAACGGAAAATTAACGTAACTCATAAAGTTAAGGGGAAAGTAAATTTTTGCGAAGACGATTCCAAGCACATGTTTTCAATTTGCATTGCTTGCAGCGATTATCTAATCTTCGTCACATAAAAATAAGTCTGCATGTCTTCATTTTTGGGCCTACCCTGGCCCATTTTTTTGTCAATTAAAGGTAGAGGTTAAGGAACCATTTAATCTGGACCATAGCGCTGCGATACCATTCGGGCATCCTTTGCCGGCAGCCGCGGACAATGGCTAGAGTTCAATGTGTTCATGACGCAGTATCATCGCCAGGGCCAATCCCTGTGCCGGGTCGTAGCTATCAGGCAGGAAGCGGATATGGGTATGGCCATAGGCAAAAGGGAGGGTACGATGCCGCGCCACGGTTAATACCCGTTCGGTAAAGAGCGGCGACACGTTGTAGACGCAATCGATAAGCAAGGTCTTGGGGTTCACCAGATGAATGATCTGGCTAAGGGCATTGCCCAGCAACTCTCCTGCCCGGGCGATCGCTTTATCCACCAGCGCCGGAGCCTGCGTTCGATCGGCCCACCGCAAGCCCGGCTGTAGCTGGCCAAGCTGCGCGTTGATGGCGGATAATCCAATGAGCGATTCCAGGCAACCCCGCTGCCCGCAGGTACAAACAGGGCCGTCGGATGCCACGTTAAGATGGCCCACTTCACCGGCGGTCCAACTGCCGCCGTAATAAACGCCGTGCCGGGTAATCAACGTGCCGCCGATACCTTCGGCAATCCGCAGGTAAAAAGCGGGTTCATCGGCGGGAGCGGTGGTTCCATGCTGGCGCGAGACCAGCGCCGCCGCCTTGACGATATTCATTACCCCCACCGGCAAAGGCACGCTGCGGCGTAGCGCCGCCAAGATGTCCACCTGCTGCCAGCCCAGATGGGATGAGACATGCATATAGCCGTTCTGCGGATCGATAATACCGGGAAAGCCGACGCCGATACCGATAAGCTCAGGATAACGACGGTGCATCCAAGCGCAGAGGCGGGCAATTTCCCCTACCACGCTGTCGGCGTCGGCGGTATCAATAACCGATGTCTTTTGCTCCAACAGCTCGGAAAAATAATCATATACCGCCCAGTGCAGATGCTGACGCTCCACCATAATTCCGGCGGATTTCATTTTTTCCGGCCTAAGGGCGATATGAATTTTGGGGCGACCGCTGGAGCTGGACTGGGCAACGCCGATTTCAGCAACCAAACCCGCGGCGATAAAATCGTCGATGATAAGGGAAATGGTATTTTTACTTAATGAAAGCGCGCGGGCAATATCAAGACGTGAACTGATCCGCTGTTGGCGTAAATAAGACAGCACATGCATTTCATTATATTGACGCAGCAGCGCGGGGCCCTTTCCTGGCTCTTTCATTGTTGGTTTACCCTGGCAATCGGCGGGAAATAAGCCGGCATTATGGCATAACCCGGTCAGGGTAAACACTATTGCTCCCGCCAAACGCACTCGCCCTGCGCATAGGTGGATAACACCTTCAACTCCCCTGTACCGTTTTCGCCAAGCAGCGCCGCATCCAGCGGGGAGCCCACCGCCAAGCCCCCCTTCGCCGGTAAATCAAGCATGGCCGCGGGACGTACCGATGCCATATCCCACGCCTCATGCCGGCTGGCCATACCCGCTGTTATCAGGGCATTGACACCGTACAGCAGCGAACGCGCCGACCCCGCCAGCAAGCCGGGATTATCGGCCAGCGACAGACGGCCCTGCTCGCTCAGGACCACATCGCCGCCAATGTGCAATTGATAGCGTCCGGGAGGCATCCCGGCCAGGCTGGTGGTATCGCTCACCAAAAAGGCCCGCTGTCGCTTCACACGCATAAATACTTTCAGCACCGACATTGGCAAATGCTCGCCGTCGCCAATCATGGCGCACCATAATTTATCCTGCGCCAACTGTTCCCAAATGTAATTGGGATGTCTGGGCAGCAACAGGTGCGCCCCATTGCCAAGATGGGTTGACATCGATGCGCCCGCCTCCACCGCCACGGCAATTTGGGCGGCATCAGCGCCGGTATGGCCGAGGGAAACCGTCACGCCCTCCTGCACGCAGTTCCGGATAAACGCCGCGCTGCCGGGCCACTCCGGCGCCAGGGTCAGCAGTCGGATATCTCCCCTCGCCGCCTTCTGCCAGCGCTGAAACAAGGACCAATCCGGCGCCTTGACCAAAGTCCGGTCATGGGCGCCGCGCGGCCCGTCTTCGGCGGAGATAAACGGGCCCTCCAGATGTATGCCGGCCACGCCGTAACCGACCGCGGCAAACCGGCGGCGGGCGTTGGCTATCCCCCGGACCATCTGCTCGGTGTCATCATCGTTATTGGTGATAACCGTGGGCAAAAATGTTGTTACGCCCTCCTGCCATAGACGCCGGGTCACCGCCAACACCGATTCCTCATTGATAGGGTAATGATTGAAATCCACCCCCGCGAAGCCGTTTATCTGCAAATCCACCAACCCCGGCGCAATAATCGGCAGCGCGTCATCCTGAGGCAGCGGCCTGATTTGGCAGATCACGCCGTGCTCCGCATGGATCTCCACCGCGGCCAAATCCCGATAATCCCTGCCCCGCAGGCAAACCTTATCCATGGGGATTTTCTCCAAAGGCATCCCGGTCGGCAAACAGCCGGCAGTGGGCATGGGTACGCAGGATGGTGGCCGGACAGCCGGTGGAAACCGGCTCTCGCAGCATGGCCGTCATCGCCGCCCGCTTTTGTGCTCCCGGCACCATGCAAAACAGCCGCCCGGCGGCCATCAAGGTGGGAACGGTCAGGGTCACCGCATGGGTGGGCACCGCGTCCAGGGTGGCGAAGCAGCCGTCGTTCACCTGCTGCTGGCGGCACACCGGATCCAGCTCTACCGTTTTCATCACGGCAGGATCCCGGAAGTCCGCCACCGGCGGATCGTTAAAGGCCAGGTGTCCGTTCTCCCCGATGCCCAGGCAGACCATATCAATGGGCGCCTGCCGGATCAGATCGGCGTAATGGCGGCAGATCCGGTCCGCATCCTCCCAGGCCGGGATCAGGTGTACGGTGCCCGGATGGACAACCTCGAACAAATGGCTATTGAGGTAGTGGCTAAAACGCTGCTCCGAATCCGGCGGCAGGCCGATATATTCATCCATATGAAACGCCGTCACCCGCGACCAGTCAATGCCCTCGGCTGTCCCCAGGGCCGCCAGGAATTCATTCTGCGACGGCGCGGCGGCGAAAATAATCCGCACGTTCTCCTGCCTGGCCAGGCATTGGCGCAAAGCGTCGGCCGCAGCCGCGCCGGCCGAGTTACCCAAGGCTATGCGGTCGGCAAATACCTCGACAGCAAGCTGTTCATACCGGCCGGTCAACACTGGCAATGACATATAAAACTCCTTTAGCTGAATCTGTTTATGACTTGCGCAGGGCAACGGCAGGACGGCCGGCGGATAACGCCGCCTGATCCTGATTCAGCGCGGCCAGCAGAGTATCCACCTGCGGGCTGACCGGGCTTCGCCGGCACAGGCCGGCCAGCGCATAGACGATTAACGACGAGAGTACGGGAATGGCAACGACTTCCGTCGTGCTCATGCCCGGAATCGCAAATTTCACCACGAAGAACGCTACGATCCCCACGGCCCAGGATCCGATGGCGGCAAGGGGGCCGCATTTTCTGAACCAGGGCAGCAGGCCCAGCAGCATAGGAATGGAGATAGGTCCCACCAGCCCGCCGAACCAGATAATCAACAGGGTCAGCACGCCGCCGAACCGGCCGGCGTTAACCGCAATCAGCAGCGTGGTGACGATAAAGGCCACCACCGTCACCCGGGCCACCACCAGCGAGGACTGGCCGTTGCCAAAGCGCCGCGGAAACAGCACCGGCAGGATATCCCGCGTGACCACGGCGGTAATGGCATTGGAGTCGGAGGAAGTCATGGACAGGGTATGGGCAAACATGGCCACCAGCACCAGGCCAATCAGGCCGTTGGGCAATAAGTGCATCGCCATGACCGAATAAGACTGGGACGGATCGGCGATGCCGGGGAACAGCACCGGCGCGGCCCACATGGGATAAAACAGCACCAGCGGCCACACCAGGTACAACACCGCCGACAGCAGCGCGGCTTTATGGGCATCCCTGCCGCGCGGCGAAGCGATAAAGCGCTGCGCCAGGTTCCAGGTGCCGCCGTTATAGCTGAGGGTGTAAATCACGAAATAGGCCAGCATAAAGCCCAGCGTATAGGGCTCGCGAATGATCTGCGTGTGGGCTGGAGGCAGCCGGTCCCACACGGTGAGCAATCCATGCAGGCCCCCCAGATGGGCGGCAACCGCGGCCACCATCACAATGGCCGCGATAAATTGCACCACAAACTGGCCGAAGTCGTTACAGGCATCCGCCCATAGACCGCCCATCACGGTGTAAAACAGGCACAATATACCGGAGATAGCGATGCCGTAAACGGTATCCAGGCCGGTGAAAACGTTGATGATAATGGCGATGGCCGCCCACTTGGCCCCGACATCGAAGGTCTTCAGCAATACGCCGCTCCAGGCCAGTAATTGCTGGGTCGGGACGTTATAGCGAGTGGCGAGATACTCCATCGGCGATTCAATATGCATATGGATACGCAGCCGCGCCCAGCGCGGCGCAAAGATAAACGAGCCGAGAAATACCGCGATGGAGATGGGCAGCGCCCACCAGAAATAGATCGTGATGCCGTAACTGTAGGCAACGCCGGCATAGGCCACGAACACCGCGGCGCTGTAGCCCGACATATGATGTGAAATGCCCGACAGCCACCATGGCATTTTACCGCCGGCGGCAAAAAAATCCTTGGTGCTGCCCACCTTACGCATCGCCCACAGGGTAATGATCACAATCATCAGGGCATACAGCGCCATGACCACATAGTCTATCCCGTTCATTTTACGCTCCGGTAGTTAATCGCGATTCTCGCCGCCCCATGGGGGACGGGCAATTTGTCTGCGCCTGGTATTCACATACATCCTAAGTTAGGACCAATTGGTTCTGACTTAACTGTATGACCATACATAGAGCAATTGTTTAGTCCTATATGAGGATTAATTAAAGCTAACACAGCGCCATTGCCATGTACGAGAGTTATATCACAGTTAATCGGCAACACAGCGGACGGGCCATAGGGCTTTTTTATGACCCGGTTTGGCAAGGTATCATCAGCAATCGGCAATGTTTACAGGGATCGCCGTACCGTCTCATCCATCCCGGTGAACGTCATTTATCGCTTATCGAAGCGCAGCGTATTTTCTCTCTGGTAGTGAAAACCGCAGCCAGGGTTTATTTTACGCCAGTGAATTCACAAGGCTATCGAGCTCATGATTATCCATTCCGGTAGCGCGTTCAATCGCATCGCGGTCCAGGCCCATAGCCAGCAAATTACGGGCGATCTCTCTCGCTTGCTGGCTGCGTTCCTCATTTATTCCTCGGTTCAGCCCTTCTCGCAATCCTTTTTGCAGACCTTCTTGTAGTCCCTCTTTCAGTCCTTCTTGCAGACCAATCTAGCGTCCCATCTGTTTTAGATGTTCTGCGACAGTCATCATATCTTCCCTGTAACGTGGTGTATTTTCGATAAGAATACGTAACAAAGCCTCCCAGTCAAGGAGATCGGCCTCCTGCGTCAAATAGCGTATCAGACACTCCGCCTGCGCTTTACCGAGCTGCGCCAGACCCATCAGCAAGGCAATATCCAGCAGCCGGATATGGTTGTTTTTGACTAACACAGCCTATGCTGCGCACAGGGCCTTATCTCCCCCCATCCACGCTCAACACCTGACCGGTCACCCAGTTTGCCCAAGGAGAGGCGAAAAACAGCACCGCATGCGCAATGTCCTCCGGTGCGCCGAGCCGCTTTAGGGCAATGCGATCAATGAGCTGCGCCTGGCCCTCTTTACCCATGGCCTGCCACTGTTTCTCAGTGGAGGGATTACTGCGGATAAAACCCGGGGCAACATTATTAACGGTGATATTCCACGGACCCAGCTCATGGGCCAACTGACGCGTCAGGCCAATCTGCCCCGCTTTGGCGCCGGCATAGGCCTGGATGCCGGTAAGGCTGACATCCAGCCCGGCACGGCTGGAGATATTGACGATACGGCCGAATTTTTGCTGCTTCATGGCGGGCGCGGCGGCCTGTGACATCAGAAAGGCGCCGGTAAGGTTAACGTCCACTATCGCCTGCCATTGCGCCAGCGTAACCTGCTCAATGGGCAGGCCGGTTTGTCCCGCCACGCCGCCGGCATTATTCACCAGGGTATCCACGGGGCCGTGTTTTTCAATCAGTTCGTCAAACAGCGCCGTAACGCTTTGGCTATCAGCTACATTCAGGGTAAAGGCATGGCAGGAGGGGCCGCACAGCCGGGCGGTCTCTTCAACCCCGCCGGACTGGATGTCACAGGCGAAAACCGTCGCGCCCCGGCTGGTGAATGCCTGGCATATGGCGCGGCCGAAACCTTGCGCCGCGCCGGTGACCACCACGCGGCGAGCGGAAAAATCAAAGGTATCAGGCATCGCGTTTTTCTCCCAGCAGTGCAAGCGTGGCCTGCGTTTGCGGCAATTCACCTTTTTCTATGCGATGAATCAGTTCCACCAGCCGGGCGGTTAACGGCATCTCAATGCCGCACCCGGCGCCGATGGGGATAACCGGCGCGATTTGCGCATCGACTTCCGTTTGCCGTTTCCGTACCGCCAGGTCGCGCCAGATGCCGGAATGGGATTTTGCCGAGCGGCGGTTATGGGCCACCATGTCGTTAAAGGATCGGGCGGTTGTTTCAGGGGTTGCATCAGGCATAAAAGCCAACGGGTCAAAACCGTCGAAGGGCAGCAGGACTATGCCTTTGGCGGCGGCCACGGCGCCAATTTCCCTGGCGAGCGCGGTGAGTACCGGCCGGTATTCCTCCATGGCCAGCACATCGGCAATACTGTCGTCGGTAAGCGCGGTGGCAAACAGCAGCGCGCCGTAGATTATTTTCGACCAGAGATAGCCCCAGATATTCGCGGTGAGGACGGCATTGGGTTCGAATTTTTGCAGCAGCCGGAATAACGTTTCCGTGCGCGGCAACGTCACGCCATCCAGTTCCCCGATCACCACCGCCCCGCGGCCGCCAAGGTGAATTACCCCGGGCTCAAGAAAATCCGCGCCAAAATTGAGAAAAGCGCCGACGGTGCGCTGTTTGCCGATAAATTCGGCTATCACCGTCTCATTAAGACCGTTTTGCAAAGAAACGACATAACCCTGGGACGTTAATAACGGCGCGATGGTTTCCATGGCGCCGCGGGTATGATGGGATTTTACCGCCAGCAAAACGGCGCCCAGCTTGCCGGGAAATTGCCGCGACATCTCTTCGGGCAGATAGGCCGGGGCGCGAACGCATCGATCCCCCAACGGTCCTGTAATGCGAAGCCCGTCGCGATTAATCGCCGCCACATGCTCAGCCACGCTGTCGACAAAAATCACCTTTTCGCCGGCATCGGCAAAGGCGGCGCCTATTGCGCCACCGATGGCGCCGGCGCCCCAAATCACCCAGGGCGCCTGTTGATGTTCATTTATTGAAAGGGTAGAGAGCGGTGCCGACATGCTGGAGACCTCCTGGCATAAAAGGGCTGTTTGAGCTTGTTTATAGTGATTCGATAATCTGGCGCAGCTCATCAATGGCGGTTTGCCAGATAGCCAGCATCTCATGGTCCGGCCGCTGGTAATAACCACCGTAGTTGCCGTCCCCCAGATAACTGCGGGCCTGGGTCGGATTCATCTTGCGCAATTGAGCCAGGTTCACCATGGGCTTTTGGCTATCCGGCTGCGCCACGCCGGCCAGCCGCGTCCAGGGGAAATTTTCCATCCATGAGGCATGAGACGCCACGGGATCGATGGCGGTGACTTTGGCCCATGCCAAAGGAGCGTTCCACCAGTTATGCAGTTGTACCGTCACCTCCGGATTATGCACCATCCATTCGCTGATGATGTTCTGCGCCGGAGAATTGCCCCCGTGGCCGTTTACCAGCAGGATGCGCCGGAACCCCTGGCGTTTGAGGCTGTTGAGAATGTCGTAGAGCAGAGCGGTATAGGTACGCATGCTCAGGCTGATGGTGCCCGGATAATCGCTGAACGCCGGCGTCATGCCAAAGGGCAGAACGGGAAAAACGGGTATACCGTAGGCTTCGGCGGCATCCGTCGAGATCTTTTCCGCCAGGATGGAATCCACCGACAGGCTAAGAAAGGCATGCTGTTCAGTGCTGCCTAACGGTACGATGGCGCGATCGTCTGTGGACAGGTAGCTTTCCACCTGCTGCCAATTCATGTCACTAATTTTCATTGAATTCCTTACTATCAAGTGCATTGCCGAAATCACGTTGCAAGAGCGGCAGGACCACCCGCTGTATATCCCCCGTATCGGGAACGTGGCGATATTCAAAGGCCTGCTGGCCCGGCTTGAGCCCGGCGGCGAGCTCCTCGGCGCCGGTGGCGTAGACCACCGTATCCGCCTGCGGCAACTGTGCCGCAAGGGAAGGATCGTCACGCTGGATCACGGTAATATGGTCAACATGGGGCGCAAACCGCTTAACCCCCTCGCTCATCAAGGCGGTGAACTCGGGAAAAATCGACACCACCAGCACGCGGGTCAGCGGATCCAGGGAAGCCAGGGCGCGGCGCGTATTCTCCGAGGGGATAAGATTGATATTCATCACCCGCGCACCCGGCAACAGCTGGCTGACTTCGCGACGGCGATGGGCAAACGTCAGCAGCAAATCCGCCGCCGCCGCCCGCCGCCGCAGGAGTTCGTCGCTCTTGAGGTCGGTGACCGTCGTGGCTTCGACTAATGCGCTGTTTCCCAGCGTTTCGGCAACGCTCGCAGCATAGTCACGGGCGGACGCAATGAAATTCCCCACCAGAAAAACGCGTTTTTGACTGAAATTCCGCTGCCGGTCGTTGAACCGGCCGATGACCAATTGCCCCAGTTCCTGGACGGTATGACCCATACCGATACCGCACTCAAGCAGGTCGTCTATCCGCTGATACAGCAGGCCGCTGTCCGGCATACCCGAGGGAAGCGACTGTTTGGCGTCGGCGATAAATGTGCCGGAGCCGGGCTTACTGAATACCAGCTCCGCCTCTTTCAATTCACTGTAAACCTGTGCGACCGTCATGGGCGCCACTCCGGCCATTTCCGCCATAACCCGGACGGAAGGCAGTTTCTCGCCCGCTTTCAGCGCGCCGAAAGTGATTGCATATTCAATCAGCCCGCGCAGCTGTACCCCGAGGGGAAGCGGTGAACTGCGATCCAAATGAAAATCCATAATGAGCCTTCAGGTGTAATAGCGCACTAATACAGTAATATTGATTTTTACTGAAATGCAAGCCGGATTTGCCTATAGGAGAGTTAAAGAACTGTTTTAGCTCACTATAGGAAAATAATATCTCGCTTTTTTAAGACAGATTATTGACATTGTGTGACAGATGACTCAAATATTGTACCAGTACACTAGAACAGATCGGCAACAGCACCATCATTCCGCAGCCTGATGCTGCGTAACGATCACATTTTTCGACGATCAAAGGGGCGTGGCAATGACGGCATTATCTAAAATAACCCTGATAGCATTACTGACGGCAAGCGCTCTGGGCCTCTCGGCCGCCCAGGCCGCCGACGCCGTGCAACGCGGCGGGACGCTGGTTTACGGGCGCTATGCCGACAGCACGTTTCTAGAGCCGGTGTTTAACGACAGCAATAACGACATCTGGATTCTTTCGAATCTGTACGATACGTTGCTTGAGCCTACCCGCGACGGCAAAGGCGTCGAGCCTGGCCTGGCCACCGCCTGGCAAGTGGCCGGCGACGGCAAGAGCGTGACCCTGACGCTGCGCCCCGGCACCCGTTTTTCAGACGGCTCGCCGATTACCGCCCAAGACGTGAAGTGGTCACTGGAACGCGCCAGTAAACCCGGTAACGGAATTTGGCAGTTTATGGTCAGCGCAATCGATAGCGTCACCATCAAGGATCCGCAGACCGTGGTCATCAACCTGTCCCATCCCGACCCGGCCATTCTCACCGCCCTGACGGTCTTCAACACGTCCATCATGTCGGAGAAAGCCTTCGAGGCCGCGCCGGGCAGCACCGATCGCGAAAAAGCCACCGCCTTCGCCGAGCATCCGGTGGGTTCCGGACCCTTTGTGCTGAAAGCCTGGCAGCATAACTCCACCATGACGCTTACGCGCAATCCCTATTATTGGCGCAAGGGCGAGGATGGCAAAGCGCTGCCTTATCTCGACAACATCACCTTTGAAATCGTGCCTGACGATGCGACCCGTATCCTGAAGCTGCAGTCCGGCGAACTGGACGGCGCCGAATTCATTCCCTACTCCCGGGTCAATGAATTAAAGGGCCAGCCGTCGCTGAACATGGTGCTGTATCCTTCCACCCGCGTGGAATACGCCAGTATGAACGTGCGGCCGCAAATCGACGGCAAACCCAACCCGCTGGCGCAGCCCAAGGTACGCCAGGCGCTGAACTACGCCACCGACAAAGAGGGCGTGATCCAGCTGGTAACCTACGGCATCGGCAAGCCGATGACCTCCTTTATGTCCACCTCCACCCCCTTGAATTCCGGCACGGCCCCCTTGTATCCGGTGGACGTGGCGAAAGCCAAGACCCTGATGAAGGAAGCGGGCTATCCGTCAGGCTTTAGCACCAGCCTGATGATCCTGGCCGGCAACGAAGACGACATCAGCATCGCCACCGCCCTGCAGCAAATGTGGTCGCAGATTGGCGTTACCGTCACCATCAGCCAGGTGGATAACGCCACCCGTACCGAGCGTTACCGTAAAGGGGATTTCAACATGCGCCTGTCCCCCTGGACCGACGATATTGCCGATCCCAATGAAATCGCCTCCTACTTCGCCTATTCAAAGAATATCGATGCGCTGCATTCCGGCTGGAAAAACGACCAGGTAGACCAGCTGTTTGAAGCCTCGCAAAAGGAGATGGACCCGGTTAAACGGGCGGCGGATTACAAGCAGATCCAGGACATCTACAACAGCACCGGTCCGACGGTTCCGCTGTATGAAAGCTCCTATCCGGTGGCGCTGAAAAAGAGCGTGCATGATTTTGTGCAGATCCCCCTGGGGAACAATATCTTCACCGCCACCTGGCTGAGCAAGAAATAACTTTTGGCATCGTCCATCGCAGATAGCGCAGCCAACGCGGCTGCAACGCGAAAGATTACTGGTATGCCCAGCAAGGCGGCAAGGCCGCCTGCTTTGTACCTAGTCACTGGAGGGCCGGGTGCCTGAACTGACCTACATTCTCAAACGCATTCTGCTGATTATCCCGACGCTGCTGGTTATTCTGGTGGTGACGTTTACCATCGTCCGCCTGCTGCCGGGGGACCCGGCCAGCGCCATGATAGGGGATCGCAGCACCAATGCCGATGTGGCGCGCATCAATAGCGAACTGGGCCTCGACAAGCCTTTGCCGGTGCAGTTTTTCCTGTTTGTCCGCCAGGTGGCAACGGGGAATCTGGGTAACTCGTTCGCCTTGCATGCGCCGGTCACCACCGTGCTTGTCGATCGTCTGCCGGTGACGCTGCTGCTCACCGCCATGGCGGGATTTTTTGCCCTGCTCATGGCCATCCCGCTGGCTTTTTACTCCGCCCTGAGGCGCAACAGCGCGGGTGACATGGCCATCCGCGGCTCCTTCCAGGTCACGCTTTCCATGCCGCCTTTCTATATCGGCCTGGTCTTGTTGACCCTCTTTTCAGCCCACCTGCATTTGTTTCCGGTGGGCGGCTATGGCGATACGTTCATTGACAAAGTGTGGCACCTTTTTCTGCCGTCCATGACCCTGGCCCTGAGTCTCACCGCAGTACTGATGAACAGCCTGCGGGCATCCATCATCGCCGTACTGGATGCAGAATATGTCACCTTTGCCCGGGCCAAGGGGCTGAGCAACCGCGTTGTCCTGCTACGCCATGTTTTGCGCAACTCGCTTATTCCCATGCTTTCCCTGTTTGCCCTTAACATCGGCACCATTATCGGCAGCGCGGTGATTACCGAAACCGTTTTTGCCGTACCGGGTATCTGCCGGCTGATGGTGGACAGCATCTTCAGCCGTGACTACCCCATGGTTCAGGGACTGGTTATTGTCCTGGCGGTGCTGGTTTCGCTGATCTTTTTAGCCACCGATATCGTTCAGGTGATGCTCGACCCCAGGAGGGCAAGATGACAACCCTGCCGCTGCGACGCTCTTTGACCCGTACATGGCGTAACCACCTGCCCTGGCCTTCCCTGCTCAGCCTGTTGATTTTGGCCTTCGGTTTGGCGGCCTCGTTTTTCCCCGGTTGGATAGCGCCGTTTGATCCGCTGCAGTTCGACTATCGGGCCATCCTCAAAGGCCCTTCCGCCCAGCATTTGTTCGGTACCGATAATTTCGGCCGTGATGTGTTTAGCCGGGTGATTTATGCCTGGCGCATCGATCTGGAGATAGCCCTGTTCACCACGCTGTTTCCCATGATATTCGGTACCCTAATGGGACTTCTGGTGGGCTTTTACGGCGGTATCGTGGAAACCCTGTTCCAGCGCGTGGTGGACGCGGTGATTACCTTCCCGCTGCTGGTGCTGGTGATTGCCATCGTGGCCATTCTGGGCCCGGGGCTGAACAGTATGTATATCGCGGTGGGCATCATCTACTGGGTATTTTACGCCCGCCTGATTGCCGGCGAGGTCAGCGTGCAAAAACGGCTGGATTATATCGCCGCCGGCAGGGTTATGGGATACAGCCACCTGCGCATCATCTTCCGCCATTTATTGCCTAACGTGGTCACCACTACGCTTGTGTACTGGATGACCGACATGGCGCTGGCGATATTGCTCGGCTCCAGCCTGGGCTATCTCGGGCTGGGGGCGCAGCCGCCCACGGCGGAATGGGGAGTGTTGATCGCCTCGGGCAAAAACTTCATGGATACCGCCTGGTGGATCACGATATTCCCCGGCGTTGCCATTGTGATTACCGGCCTGGGCTTCAGCCTGCTCGGCGATACCCTGGCGGAACTTTTACGTCCCGGCAGCCGTTAACCCAACCGCGGAGTGACATTGATGAATACGCCATTAAGCGGACGCGAACCCGCGCTGTTAGAGGTCACCAACCTCAATACCCGCATTCATACCGCCCGCGGCGAATTGCCCGCCATACAAGACGTCAGCCTGACGCTGCGGCAGGGGGAAATTCTGGGACTGGTGGGAGAATCCGGCTCGGGTAAAAGCGTGACGCTACGATCCCTGTTAAAGCTGATGCCCGCCTCGGCACGGGTGACGGGGTCGGTAAAATGGCAAGGGCGCGAACTGGCCGAACTGGATGCCGCCGCCCTGCGCGCGGTGCGCGGTGGGGAAATCGCCATGATTTTCCAGGAGCCGATGATAGCCCTCAACCCGGTGCTCACCGTGTGGCGGCAGATTGAAGAAAGCCTGCACGCCCATACCAAACTGAACCGGAAGGCCAGGCGGCAGCGCGCCATCGAGTTACTGAACCAGGTGGGCATTCCCGCGCCGGAAAGCCGCCTTGACGATTATCCGCACCAGTTCTCCGGCGGGATGCGCCAGCGCGTGATGATAGCCATCGCCCTGGCGGGAAGTCCCAGGCTGTTGCTGGCGGACGAACCCACCACCGCGCTGGATGTGACCATTCAGGAACAAATCCTCAAGCTGATGCTCACTTTGCGTGATCAGCTCAGCATGGGAATTATTTTCGTCACCCACGATCTCGGCGTAGTGGCGCAGCTCTGCGATCGCGTTGCCGTGATGTATGCCGGGCGCATCGTGGAAACCGCACCGGTGGCGGACTTACTGCAACGTCCCCGCCATCCATATACCCAGGGACTTATCGCGTCGGTTCCCCAGTCCGGCGATGCGCGCACCGCGCTGCGTTCAATCGAAGGCACTCCCCCTTCGCTGCTGGATCTGCCCCTGGGGTGCAGCTTTAACCCCCGCTGCCCCTACAGCACTGATTTATGCCGGCTGCAGGTGCCGACCCTGGACCGGCTGTCGGAAAACAGGCAGGTGGCCTGCCATCACCATCAGCGTATTCAGACATACCTGGCTGAGCAGTTGGAGAGAGCATGAAATGAGCAATCCCTCTCGCGAGATCCCCATTATCAGCGTGGAAGACGCCATGGTGCATTTCCCGGTTAAGCAATCCCTCTCGCAATATATAAAGGGTGAGCCGAAAAAATTCATCCAGGCGCTTAACGGCGTGCGACTGGAGATTACACGCGGCGAGACGCTGGGCATTGTCGGCGAATCCGGCTGTGGAAAGTCCACCCTGGCACGCACCCTGGTGGGGCTGGAAACGGCCACCGACGGGCGCGTGCGTTTCAAGGGACAGGATATCGCCGAACTGCGAGGTCATCAGCGGCGCAGCTTCAACCGTCAGGTGCAGATGATTTTCCAGGATCCCTACGGCTCGCTGAATCCGAGAATGACCGTTGGCCAAATGCTTAAGGAAGCCCTTTCGGTGCACCATGTCCTGCCGAAGAAAGGGATCCCGGCCCGGATCCGCGAATTGATGACGCTGGTGCGCCTGCCCGCGGATGCCATCGACAAATATCCCCATGAGTTTTCCGGCGGACAGCGCCAGCGCATCGGCATCAGCCGGGCTCTGGCGGTGGAACCGGAAGTGCTGGTGGCGGATGAACTGGTCTCGGCGCTGGATGTTTCCGTCCAGGCGCAGGTGGTGAACCTACTGCTGGATTTACAGCAAAAGCTGTCGTTGACGGTGCTGTTTGTCGCCCACGATTTGCGGCTGGTACGCCATATTTCACACCGGGTGGCGGTAATGTACCTTGGAGAAGTGGTGGAGGTAGGCGATACCGAGACTTTATATGAGACGCCTCTTCATCCCTACACCCAGGCGCTGCTGCGCGCCGCCCCTACCCTTGATCCCGCCGACCGGGGAAAAAACGTCAGCCTCACAGGCGAGCTGCCCAGCCCGCTGGCTCCGCCGTCGGGCTGCCGGTTCCATACCCGTTGTCCCAAGGCCACCGATCTCTGCCGGGTCGAACGCCCGATATTGGCGGTGAAATCATCGGGACTGAAGGTCGCCTGCCACTGGGCGTAAAGCATGATGAATTCGCCCATTTCCGGGCATAATGCAATTGAAGCAATAATAAGGTAAACAGCATGATTGAGACTGTCTCCCCGATAGCATTGGCGCTCCACGGCGGCTGCGGCGTGATGGCGGAACACGAGATGACAGCGGACGAGTGGCATGCCGCCCGCGAGGCGCTCAGACAGGCGCTGGCGGCCGGCTGGCGCGTGCTGCACGCCCGGGGATCCGCGCTGGATGCCGTACAGGCCGCGGTGCTGGTGATGGAAGACTCGCCCTGGTTCAACGCCGGCTACGGCGCGGCCCTGAATGCCGACGGGGAGCATGAACTGGACGCGGCCATTATGTATGGCGCCACGCTGGCCGCCGGGGCGATATGCGGGGCCAGGCATATCCGCAATCCCATTTTAGCGGCCCGCCATCTGCTCGATGCCGGCGACAGCGTGTTATTGGGCGGCGCCGGCGCGGACAATTACGCCCTGGCCCACGGTCTGGCCTGCGTTGATGCCGATTATTTTACCACTCCCCGCCGCGTCGAAGCCCTCGCGGCCATGCGCCGCCATCAGACGGCAGGCACCTATAAAGCAGCGAAAGAAGCGGAAAAGCACGGCACCGTTGGCGCGGTGGCCCTTGACGGCCAGGGACATCTTGCCGCCGCCACCTCCACGGGGGGATACAATAACAAGCCCGCCGGGCGCATCGGCGACAGCCCGTTGATCGGCGCGGGCACCTACGCCCGGGACGGCATCTGTGCGATATCGGGCACCGGCCAGGGGGAGTATTTCATCCGCCACGTGCTGGCCCACGATATCGCCAGCCGGATAGTCTACGCCGGAGAAAACATCGAGGAGGCGACTGCGCACCTTATCCTTGGAGAGTTTAAACAGCAGGGCGTTGGCGCCGGCGCCGTGGCCATTGATGCAAAAGGCAATATCACCGCCCCATTCAACACGCTGGGCATGTTCAGGGGCTGGGTATTGCCTGACGGACGAGCATATGTCGCCAGCCATGCCGAACTCTATCCGGTGGATTTATGATAGGTTTTTAACCTAGACCGTAGAATCCATTAGCCCATCGAGTTCAGCATGGCTCAATCCGGTGGCACGCGCAATTGCGGCACGTTCAAGGCCCATGAACAGCAAATTACGGGCGATTACTCTCGCTTGCTCGCTGCGTCCCTTTTGTAATCCCTTCTGTAATCCCTTCTGTTCCAATTGATCCGCAATAGTCATCAGTTCCTTCCTGTAACGTGGCGTATTTTTTGCCAGAATACTGAAAAAGACTTTATAGTCAAGGGCATTTCCCTCCTGCGCCAGATAGCGTAGCAGCGATTTCATCTGTTCTTTGCTGGGCTGTGCCCGCTTCAGCAAAAAGACAATATCCATTAGCCGAGTGTTAATGTTCCTTTCCCTAATATGTTTTTGCACATACTCCAGCAATGCCGCTTTTCGGTGGGTTTTGATTTCATCATCCGAAATAACCGTCACATCCACCAAGGGAAATGGCTGACAATATAGCGTTTGCGCTATGGCTGGGTTGTGAAAGCAATCCAGCCAACGAGTGCTGTAGGGGTAGGGACTCTGGGTTCCGTGATAAAACAGCAGGGGTATGACCAGCGGCAATTTTTTATTCCCCTGCTCAAGGTGACGATGCATGGCAGCAATACTGTAACGTAGCAGACGAAACGCCATCATCTCGTCCGCGCTGGACTGGTGCTCAATGAGACAATAAAGATAAGCGGCACCCTCCGACGTTTGCATACTGTAAATCATATCGGAGTACTGGGTACACAGGTCATCTTCGACAAAAGAGCCGGAGGTCATAGTCAGCGTGCTAAAATCGCACATGTCTTGCAGCGCCGTCGGCAGATGTATTTGCAGGAAATCGGTGACAACATCGACATCGCCAAAAAATTTCCTGAATAACGAATCATGGGGTGTGGGGAAAGTTTTCATCGGCGCACTGTAGCGGTGTGAATATCTACAGAATATAAACACCATTTCGAGAAGCTAAAGCGCAATATAAATTTTCGAGATATTTCGCATTTTAATGAAGGGCTTCAGGTCCGGACAGGGATTTATCCGCGGGATTTTCCAAATCAGCCAGGCGTGTATCGTTTCGCCCGACCAATGTTAATCTAAGTTCATACAGGCAGCCGCTATAAAATAAAGCTGGCCACCAGTTTTTCCAGTACCGCCGATTGATCCTCGAGCGTGCCTGCGGCAATTGAGGATTCGGTCACCAGGGCGGCATTCTGCTGGGTTGTGGTGTCCAGTTCGCCGATGGCGCGGGCGATTTGTTCTATTCCCTGGCTCTGCTCTTCCGAGGCGGAAGAAATTTCCCCCATAATATCATTCACCCGCATGACCGAGGCGACTATTTGTTGCATGGTATCGCCGGCCTGCGCCACCAATGCGGAACCCGCGTCAATGCGCGAAACGGACTCGCCGATAAGCATGGCGATTTCTTTCGCCGCCTGTGAGCTGCGCTGCGACAAACTGCGCACTTCGCTGGCTACCACCGCGAATCCGCGGCCCTGTTCACCGGCGCGCGCCGCTTCCACCGCCGCGTTAAGCGCCAGAATATTGGTCTGGAAAGCAATGCTGTTGATGACGGCGGTAATATCGGAAATTTTCTTTGAACTGGATGAAATGGCGTCCATGGTCGTGACGACATTTTTCATCACTTCACCGCCCTGATGGGCATTTTGAGTGGCTTCGCCGGCGATCAGGCTGGCATGTTTGGCGTTTTCCGCATTGTTTTTCACCGTCGAGGTGAGCTGCTCCATGCTGGCGGCTGTTTCCACCACGGCGGTGGTTTGCTGCTCGGTGCGTGAGGAAAGATCTGTGTTGCCCATGGCGATTTTAGCCGCCGACGACGCCACGGTGCCGACGCAGTCGCGCACATCGGAAATAATCGTACGCAGCTTGGCATTCATGCGCGCCATGGACGCGGTAAGCTGCCCCAGTTCATCATTACGATCGGAGGTTATCGACCCGCTGAGATCGCCATCCGCGATACGCTCGGCAACCGCCAGGTTGTTCAGCACCGGCCGGGTAATTTGCCGGGTGATATACCAGGAAACCAAAACGCCGAAAATCACTGCGATAAAGCCTATAATAATGGTAATGCCTGCCGACCTATAGGCCAATGCATCATTTTTTTTCTGCACGGCATTGATAATGACTTTAACCGCGGCACTGCTCTTATCCCCGGCGGCCTTGACGTTGTTTTCGGCCGCGTTTAAATTCTTGTAGTTTGTATAATAGGTCTCGCTGAGATTCTTATATCGGCCAAAATAACCCCACAAAGTATCGAGCTGCAATTTTTGTTCCGGAGTCAGGCTGGCGGCCAAGTCCTGGTATTTTTTCTCATCATCCGCATAATTTTTTTGCAACAGGGCCAGGGCATCATCGTTGCCTTTCAACTGCAGATTGTAGGCGTTTTCTTTGATTTCACTAAAAGATAAGGCAAATCCATTGAGTTTATTCTCCAAATCCGCACCCAGTGTCTGGGTAAGCAAGGCGGTTTTGAAGGCGTCGAGGGCATTCTCACTATACAGGTCATGCAATTGCGATTTAATCTCAACCATTTTCTTGGCGTAAGCGCTCATATTCTCTAACGATTTATTAAAATCGCCGAGATACAGGGCAATACCATCAAGATTATCGCGGGAGGTTTTATCCCAGGGCAACGCCTGTGCTTCTTGCGTCAGCAAGGTGGCGTGATCGATAAACCCGGCCATCACCTTGCGTACGCCGTCATCAAGGGAATACAGATATTTAACGCGATTGACTTTAACCTGGAAGACATCGATATTGATATTATAGATTAAATTGGTTTTTTCATAAATATCGCGTATGGACTTAAACCGTTGGACACTCAATCCTGAGGAAATAACCACCAATAATAAAATAATGCCAAATCCCAAGTAGAGCTTATGGGATACTTTAAAGCTGTTTATTTTACTTTTTAAATTAATCATAATAGCTTTCCATATAAATTAACCTATCCAGACGACTAATACATAATAAAATGTTCAACCATGCTATCGGCCATTTCGTCCCGTTCTTTAGGATATTTTGTGCCGACTGTACATGCGCCTATGATTATTATGGCAATTGCCTAATAATGGCGTTTTAGCTATTTTCGAGTTAATGCAGGGGATTATTTTTAATAAACCCAGCGGATATTTCCAAGACAGCGCGCCGGCACGGCGGAAAACCGCCGGAATCGCCCAGGATAACCATCCCCATGTTGTGCAGTGGTACGACCGTCTGGGCCGCCGGCTGGCGGTCCGCTGCGCCATTGAACGACTCAATGCGCTGATTGCCCCAGCCTGAACCGGCTTTGCGCCCGGCTTGGGTGCGCTGACCGGGTATCCGGTCGGCACATGACGAGATTAAAATATTTTTATGAATCTGAGGCCAGACACGAATAATTGTCATCAACGACTCCCATAATAACTCTCATCATTGTCTGTTATACAAGGAGTTGCCGTGCCCCATAACATTCATATGGACAAGGAATTGAGTTGGCTCGCCTTCAACGAACGGGTATTGCAGGAAGCGGAAGATCCCCGCAACCCTCTGGTGGAGCGTATCCGCTTCCTGGGCATCTACTCCAGCAACCGCGATGAGTTTTATAAGGTCCGCTTTGCCGATTTGCGGCGGCGGCGACTCATCAGCGAGGCCCTGGAAACGGATACCGACATATGGCTACTGAACGAGGTACAACAGCGCATCAGGCAAAGCAACGATAAATTCGACGCTTTATATAATGACCTGCTCCGTGAACTGGCGCGCAACCAGATATTTCTGCTGAATGAAAACCAGATTTCCGAAGCGCAGCGTCAATGGCTGAAAAATTATTTTCGCCAGTCGCTGCGAACGCTGCTTTTTCCGATATTGATTGAACCCGATACCAGCCTGGTCACCTTCCTGCGTGATGAATACACCTATCTGGTGGTGGAAATGATCCAGGGCGCGTCGGCGCGCTATGCCATGCTGGAGATTCCTTCCGACAAGACATCGCGTTTTATTTCCCTGCCCGCCGA
The DNA here is from genome assembly GCF_047324245.1 of Sodalis sp. RH16. Classification (NCBI taxonomy): domain Bacteria; kingdom Pseudomonadati; phylum Pseudomonadota; class Gammaproteobacteria; order Enterobacterales; family Bruguierivoracaceae; genus Sodalis; species Sodalis sp. RH16. The sequence goes on from NZ_CP178737.1 coordinate 100,497, forward strand.
CGCCGGATCGCGGCGCCGCAGGCCGCTGATCCTGCTGGATAACGTGATGCGTCTTTGCCTGGATGACATTTTCGGCGTGTTCTTCGATTACGATACCATCCAGGCCTATTCGATGAAAATGACCCGCGATGCGGAATTCGACCTGACCATGGAGACCGATACCAGCCTGCCCGAAATGATGTCTTCCGGACTCAGACAGCGGCTGAAAGCGGAGCCGGTGCGCCTGACGTATCAGCGTGATATGCCGGCGGATATGCTGACCATGCTGTATGACAAACTGGGCATTGAAGATCACGACTCGGTGATCGCCGGGGGACGCTATCATAATTTCCGCGACTTCATCCGCTTTCCCGATATGGGCAAGCGACGGCTGGTGAACGAGCCCCTACCCGCGCTGCAACACCCGCATTTCACCGGTTACCGCAATATGTTCGACGCCATCAGCGTACGGGATATCCTGCTCTATTACCCCTACCATACCTTTGAACATACGCTTGAAATCCTGCGTCATGCCTCCTTCGATCCCAGCGTGGTCACCATCAGGATCAATATTTATCGGGTCGCGCGGCATTCCCGGGTAATGGACGCCATGATTCATGCCGCCAGCAACGGTAAAAAGGTGACGGTAGTGGTGGAGCTCCAGGCCCGCTTTGATGAAGCAGCCAATCTGGAATGGTCGCGCCGGCTGAAAAGCGCCGGCGTGCAGGTCGTTTTTTCGGTGCCGGGGCTCAAAATACATTCCAAGCTGTTTCTCATCAGCCGCCTCGAAGACGGTAAGCTGGTGCGCTATGCCCATCTGGGCACCGGCAATTTCAACGAAAGCACCGCCCGGCTGTACACGGATTACGCTCTGTTGACCAAAGATGAACGCATCACCAACGAAGTGCGGCAGGTGTTCAGTTTTATCGAGAATCCCTACCGTCGGGTAAAATTCAACTGGCTTATTGTGTCCCCGCTGAATGCCCGCATCCGGCTGTACCGGTTAATCGATGCCGAAATAGCCGCCGCCGCCGCCGGTCTGCCGTCGGGGATCAGGCTCAAGGTCAATAACCTGGTGGATACGGGATTGATAGAGCGGCTGTATGCCGCCTCCGCCGCCGGCGTGCCCGTTCGCCTGCTGGTACGCGGCATGTGCACGCTAGCCCCGGGTGTGCCGGGCGTCAGCGAGAATATCCAGGTTATCAGCATCCTCGATCGGTTCCTTGAACACGACCGGGTCTATCAGTTCCATAATAAAGGTGTCCCCCGGCTGTTTCTTTCTTCCGCCGACTGGATGACCCGCAATATTGATAACCGTATCGAAGTGGGCGTGGAACTGCTCAGCGATGAATTGCGCAATCAGGTAAACGATATTCTTGACCTGCTGTTCAGCGACACGGTAAAAGCGCGCATCCTCGATCAGGGGATGAGTAACCACTATGTCCAGCGCGGACGGCGGCGCAAAGTGCGCGGGCAGTATGCGGTCTATCATTACCTGCAAAACCCCGAGCAGTCTGATGACACACAGGCCGCTGTCCTCGATAAATGCGCTGTTGAATGAAGAACATGCCGGGCGTCCGAGCGATTCGTTCGCCGGCGGGCACATTGCAATTCTTTAATAAACAGGCTGGCCGCATTGATTAATTCTCTTTATGGATAATACTTGAACTACCTTTAAAAGGAGTTAACTATGCGACGTTTTCTGATGTGTATCGGTATTATTGCAATCACCGTGTCCCTAAATGGCTGTCCTTGGTGGCATGGTCACGGCGGCCACGGCGGCCGTGGCGATGCCATGGTGTCTGTACTTAAATAATTTTGAACCGACGCCCTTACCGGCCGCATTGCAACAGTGAAAGGGGGGAAGTCAGGTCAATCAAGGCGCGGACGACTGCTCATTCACAGACTGGCCCAAAGCCAAAATATCCTGAAAGGATGTTTTGGCTAACTTTTCTCTAAAAGATGTTGTTGTCAAGACCAGCTCTGCCACACTATTACGGATATAGTCAAGATCTGATGCTATGACGCTGATATATCCCCTATTATCACCTCTAGAGTAACCGTTTATACGCGAGTCCCGACCCTTTGCTAACGAGGCTCTATACGGTGATATCAAAAACCTCAGCATTTCTTTGCGATTTAAAATCTGTTTGACATCCACATTTTCTTTTGAAAAGTGAAATAATAAAATAAAATCGAGAACCAGCTCTTGCAGCATAAAATCACCAGGGCCGAAATCATTTTTATTAAATAAAAGCTCAATGCATTGCTTTATGGACAGAGATATTTTCTCCAATTTGTCCCGATTTTCGGTATTTCTGGAGTTAGAAAAAATTGATTTTCTATTTAAAGGATCCGTTTTTAATAGGATGCCAAACGTTTTTTTAATCTTCTCAAATCCACGAACTCCCTCTGGAGATACATCAGCATGCCGTTTGATATATTCAGTTATAATGAAATTCACTACCGCATAATCTTTGAAATCATGCAAAATATCCCGGCCGTAATTTTGTTCAAAGCGCTGCTTGACGGCGCTGGCATGGCTGCCCGCCAAGTCAAACATACTGTCCTGGCAGCGCTGGGTAAAATCTTTTATAAAGCTGTCTGGCTGAATACCCCCGGTAGCCAGAATATTGACGTTGCCCACCCTTCGGCTACCGATAATGTCTTCACATGATCCGAACGCCCTGGCCGCCGAAGGCTGGAAGCGATCCGCCGGCTGGGCAGTCGTACTGGCCACGGTCCGGTTCGGTATCGTCCCAACCGCCGTCAAGAAACGTTCGCATGGCTGAGTTGTTACAGGACCTTCAGCGGAAGCGGCGGGGGGGAAGGCGGTATTCGCTGCCCCCTGAACGTGAATACCCCAATCTTGGGAAGTATTGGGTTCCCTTGTGTTTGATAATGAGCAACAGGGAAAACAACTCCAAGTCCTTGGCGTATTGATTTCATTCATGGTGAGTCCTTTCTGAGATGGATTAAAACAATAAGTCATGCTTGCTATCAATATATCAATAGCATAAACATCAAACCTTTAAGCTAACATTCTTATCGGGTCTTAAGCATTTTGAAACACTATAAGGCCTACCTTGGTTATAGGCAAATAGTTTATTCCAGCGCGTCGCTTTACAGACAAGCCTATAATAATTAACCAGACAATATAGGGTATAGTTCTAAAATATACTTTCCCAGTTATCCCGATAATTTTGATAAGTCGGCTGATTTATAAACTTGCAAGTGTTATTAGCAAAGCATTAAAAAAATTAGGCAGGTCAATAAAAAGCATTTCACATGGACAGTTAATGCATCATTCAGTTAAGAGTTTCATAACGTGGACCGGCGCACCCATGCGCCGGGTAAACACGGATCGGCATTAGGCCAGGTCGCCGCCATTGGACGCGATGACTTTTTTATACCAGTAAAAGGATTTTTTCCGGCTGCGGGACAGGGTGCCTTTGCCGTTATCGTCCCGGTCCACATACACCAAGCCATAGCGCTTGCTCATCTCGCCGGTAGACGCGGATACCAGGTCAATGCATCCCCACATGATATAACCCATCACCGGGACGCCGTCTTCGATGGCATCAGCCAGGGCGCCGATATGCTCACGCAGATAGCCGATACGGTAGTCGTCGATGATTTCCCCGTTTTCATTGATTTCATCCCGCGCGCCCAGGCCGTTTTCAACCAGGAACAGCGGCTTCTGATAACGGTCGTACATCATGTTCATGGTGATACGCAGTCCCAGGGGATCAATTCCCCACCCCCATTCGCTGGCGGCAATATGCGGATTTTTCAATGATTTTACAACGTTGGCGGCGCTGGTGTTGTGTTCATCCATGTCCGCGGCGGCGCAGCGGGACGCGTAATAGCTGAAAGAGACAAAATCCACGCTGTGCCGGCGTAAAATCGCCGCATCCCCTTCCTCCATAACGATGCTGACGCCTTTTTCCCGGAACACGCGCGCAGCATAAGCCGGATAGGCGCCCCGCGCCTGCACGTCAATAAAGAACAGGTTTTCACGATCTTTTTCCAGCGCTGCCCAGACGTCTTCCGGTTTACAGGTATAGGGATAGAAATTGCCCCCCGCCAGCATGCACCCCACCTGATTTCCAGGATTGACTTCGTGGGCGATTTTGGTCGCCAGGGCGCTGGCCACCAGCTCATGATGGGCCGCCTGGTATTTTATCTGCTCGGGGTTCTCACCCGCTTCAAACACCAACCCGGCCCCGGAGAAAGGACTGTGCAGCAGAATATTGATTTCATTAAAGGTCAGCCAATACTTCACCAGCCCGTTGAACGCCTCAAAACAGGTGCGGGCATAACGGGTAAAAAACGTCACCATGCGCCGGTCGCGCCAGGATCCATATTCAATGACCAGATGCATCGGCACATCAAAGTGACTCAAGGTCACCAGCGGCTCGATGCCGTATTTGCGGCACTCCAGGAACAAATCGCGATAGAAGTCGATGCCCGCCTGATTTGGGGCCGTCTCGTCCCCTTTAGGGTAAATGCGGCTCCAGGCGATAGAAGTGCGAAAGACGGTGAACCCCATCTCCGCCATCAGGGCAATGTCTTCCCGGTAACGATGATAAAAATCGATGGCGTCGTGGCTTGGGTAAAATTCATCCCCGCGCAATGTATAACGCTTTTCCAGACCCAGCTTCACCGGCATGCGGTGGGGGCCGTGGGGAAGCATATCCACCGTCGCCAGGCCTTTTCCTCCTTCGCGATACGCGCCTTCGCACTGGTTCGCCGCAAGCGCGCCGCCCCATAAAAAACCCGCCGGAAACCTGCTGTCGGACATGTAATACCTCTTTTTTCTAAATTGTCATGGTTTGCAAAAGCCGGTTCAGGAGGTCTGGCCTTTCAGCGCGCTCACTTCGGGCTCCGCCCGTGGCGCATTGTCGGAAACCGCCGGCGGCTCGCTCTGCGGAAGATCGTCAAAGCCCAGAATCAGCGTGGTGATAAACGAGACAACCACCGCCAGAATCATCACACCCACCACCCAGACCATGCTCATGGGGTGGGCCGGATCAAAAAACTGTACGCTGGTGAACAGGCCCGGCGCCGCCATGGAATGGCTTGCCAGCCCGCCGATGCCGGCCACCGCGCCGCAGATAAATCCGCTGATGAGACAGGCGATCAGCGGCCGCTTCAGACGCACCGCCACCCCGTACAGCGCCGGTTCGGAAATGCCGGCGATAATCGCCGACGCGGCCGCCGCCAGCGCGGTCTGGCGCAGCTCCCGGTTTTTGGTGCGAAAGGCCACCGCCAGGGAAGAACCGCCCAAGGAGAGGTTGGAGCCGATCTCCGACGGCATCACCATCCCTTCCCGGCCGGTTTCCGCAATGGTCTGGATGATGGTCGGGGTAAAAACGCGGTGCATGCCGGTCATTACCAGCAGCGGCCACAGCCCCCCCATAATGGCCACCGACAGCCAGCCCAGATAGCTGTGGACGGTATACACCACCGCGGAGATACCGCTGCCGATCCAAATACCCAGCGGTCCGATGATGACAATGGCGATGGGGGTGGCCACCAGCACAATCAGCATCGGTTTGAGGAAATTCTTGGTCACCGCCGGCGTAATTCGGTCAATGCCTTTTTCGATATAAGACAGTATCCAGGTCATGCACAGGGCCGGGATCACCGTATAGGTGTATTTCACCGCGGTTACCGGGATATAGGCGAATTCCACCGGCTGCCCTTGCGCCGCCTTGGCCATCAGATCGATAAACGCCGGATGAACCAGTACGCCGGCAATGGCTATCGCCAGCGACAGGTTGGTTTTAAATTTCACCGCCGCGGACGCGGCCACCATGATGGGCAGGAAGAAAAACGCGCCGTCCCCCATGACGTTAAGAATGGCCAGCGTATACGAACCCTTGTCGAATACCCCGGCCATATCCAGGATCATCGCCAGCAGTTTCACCATCGAGCCGCCGATAATCGCGGGAATCAACGGCGACATGGTGCCGATCAGGGCGTCAAGAATGCCGGCGCCGATGCCTCTGAGGGTTATTCGGCTTTTTTTCTCCGGTCCGGCCGCCGGCCCGGTTCCCCCGGGCTGGCCGAGCTTGAGCACTTCGGCGTAGGCCAGCGCGACGTTATTGCCGATAATCACCTGGCACTGCCTTTCGTTATGCACCACGCCCATCACGCCATCAATGGCCTTCAGGGCCGCGGTATCCACCTGATTTGTATGTTTAACCACAAAACGCAGGCGCGTCATACAGTGGGTTAAAGCCTCGATATTGCTGAAACCGCCGATGGCTTCGACAATGGATTTTGCGGTTGCCGCGTAGTTCTTCGCCATTTAATTTTTATCTCGCAGTAGCGGGAAATACGGAGATTTCTCAATGAAAAATTCAAGAAGAAGTGATTGACATAAGAAACCGGTTTCATAAAAGAATGATTAATTTAGATAGATTTGGCAATAGCTAAAATTTACAAAATGTTAAATTTGTGAACATTGTCACTAAATTGACCGTCTACACAGTGGATTGTATTTTTACTTTTAAAAACAGTACTATAAAAAAATAGCGCTAAGTTCTGGCCAAGGGCCGACATGACGGGATTGCTGAAACGCCGGCATAAATCACGTAAACTGAGCCGCGAGCTTTTTGTTGGCAAAAGAGACGATATGACGACAATACGTGAAGTGGTAAAAGAGACGATATGACGACAATGCTCGAAGTGGCGCACAAGGCGGGCGTCTCCAAAGCGACGGTTTCGCGGGTATTGTCAGGCAACGGTTATGTCAGCCCTGCCACCAAGGAGCGCGTCTTCAAGGCCATCAAAGAGAGCGGTTATCGCCCCAACCTGCTGGCGCGCAACCTTGCCACCAGCAAATCGCAAAGCATCGGCCTGGTGGTGACCAACACGCTTTACCATGGCACCTATTTCAGCGAACTGCTGTTCCAGGTGGCGCGAATGACGGAAGATCACGGCCGCCAGCTTATTCTGGCGGACGGCAAGCACAGCGCCGAAGAGGAGCGGGCGGCGATCCAGTTCTTATTGGATCTGCGCTGCGATGCCATTATTATCTATCCGCGGTTTATCAGTATTGATGCCCTTGATGAAATCATTCATCAGCACAAACAGCCCATTATGGTTATCAACCGCAAGCTGCTCAAAAATGACAGCTACTGCATATATACCGATCACCGGGAATCCAGCTTCCGCGCGGTGAATTATCTGTTTGAGCAGGGCCACCGGGAGATCGCATTTATTACCGGCTCGCTGGATTCCCCCACCGGCCTGCAGCGCCTGGCCGGTTATAAAGCGGCCCTCGAGGGGCGCCGGATCCCGTTAAACAACGATCGCATCTACCAGGGCAAATGGACTCCCGCCAGCGGCGCCGCGGCGGTGCACAGCCTGCTCGACAAACGGGTGTCCTTCAGCGCAATGGTGGCCAGCAACGATGATATGGCCATCGGTGCGCTAAAAGCGCTGAGCGATGCCGGTATCGACGTACCCCACCAGGTCTCCCTGCTGGGCTTTGACGATATCCCCATGGCGCCCTACTGCCGGCCGTCGCTTTCAAGCGTACGGATTCCGGTATCCGAAATGATCGCGGCCATCGTTGATAAACTTGTCGACATACTGGATGGCGGGGAGATCAACAAACGCCAAACCTTCATCGCGGAGTTGATGATTCGTGATTCCGTGGCGAAAGGGCCCTGGGCGGACAGTGATATGACCGTATAAGATCACCTTTGTAATGGAACTAACGTGCAATACAGCGCAAGAAAGTTCACTCTTACACGCAATGCAGGTAACTAGAGCCACGTAAAACGGGAGGCGCATATGATTTATGAACTCTGCCGAATCAGCGCGACGGCACTTAGCTTGAAACAAACGGCGGACCGATGCATCCAGTCCGCCCGCGACAATAGCAGGGAAAGTCAGTTACTGGGGGCATGGAGAACGGAAATAGGCGATCTTTTTCAGGTTGTCCTGTTACGGGCCTATCCCGACCTGAATCGGCATGTAGAAGCCCGTGAACGCGCATTGACCGGACCAGGTGAATTTATCGGGGACATGCAAGGCATCACGGAATCGAGAGAAAGCTTTAAAAAATTTCCGTTCTTGCCGGAAGTCAAACCGGTCGCCATGGGAAAATATTTCGAACTGCGCACCTATTACCTTAAACCCGGCGGCCTTCAGCCCACCATTGACGCCTGGGAAAAAGCGCTGCGGCCCGCTGAGGAGTATACATCGCACCTCATTATCAATATGTACGCCCTGGACGGCCTACCTCGCATCGTACATATTTGGGCATTTGAATCACTGGAGGAACGCGCCAGGCTCCGTGAGAAGTATTACTCATTGAAACTATGGCCTCCCCGCGGCGGGCCTGAACAGATAGATCACGCCAAAAACAGCATCCTATTGCCTATCATTCACAACTAAAATCATTATGGGGAGATATATTTATCTCCCCGAGTTTGTCGACAAAGTGCCTGATCGGGACAGGCTGCCAGATCGTAAACACGCCGTAAATCCCTCCCTGGAGGCTCGATCCGCGCCATCCAGGGCGCGGACGGTTTACTCTTCTGGCAGCCTATCTCTCCCTATTAATTTCGAGTACTTTGTCAGCAGTCTGAGGGGGAAATATTCATCTCTCCCTTTGACGTAGCTCCGCAGACTTACAGCGGACGCTGCTGAGCCACCACCGGGCGGGGCTGGGTACGACGGCCCACCATTCCCATCACGCCGGCCAGAACGGCTTCCACCAGCAGCATGAAGAAGGTGAACCAGCTGGCCTTGGCCGTCGCGGCAGCCGCTTTATCACTGGCTTCCCGCGCCTTTTGTTCCGCCTGCTGTTTTAGCTGTTCATATTGCGCACGGGCCTGCTGATAGCTTTTTTCAATTTGATCGACGGTCTGGTCGGCTTCCTGATCGCTCTTGCCGGTGCGCGCCTTGATGATATTTTTCAACGCATCGCGATCGGCGGCCTGGAAAGTATCCTGATTACGCTGGATCAGGCCTTGAATAAAATTAGCCACATCGGTATCCGCGGTCTGGGGATGATTGGCAGTATCAGATGCCTGATTTTGAGCATTGCTGGCTTCGCCCTGCGCTTTATTTTGCAGATTCTCCGGTTGCAGTTCCGGTTTACCCGTCTGACGTAAAGTGGTTTCAATTTCATTCTGTAAACTGTCGAGATTAATATTATTTTCTCCCAGTTTATCTTTAACCATTTGAGTGACCGGCGGCGCGGCGGCGGAAATACCTTTGCCGACGATTTGCAGCCCCGATCCCACCACACTCATTGCGCCGCTCATGGCGCTATTGACCACCACAATCAGGAACCAGGCGCAAATCAAGGTATTCACGCCGAACATTAACAGCCCGTGGAGCGCCCCTTCGCGCTGAGCCAGGCGTCCGCTGAAGTAAGCACCCGCGGCTATGGCGATCAGCATACTGGCGCCGGTCCAAATGGCGGCGCCGGTTCCTAAGCCCTCAAGGGGATTCTGTTCTTTCAACGGATCAATGGTGCTGGCACCGACGGCGGTACCCAATATAGCCAACAGTAAATAGACCACCATTGAAATAATGACACCAGCGAAAACGGCGCTCCACGAAATACGCTTGAGCGGAACGCCATTTACCGGCTCAACCAATGTATCGTTGTAATGTCCAGGTGCAGTGGTTGAATTTTCGATCATGTTGAAATCTCCATTTATCGCCAGACTTGTTATTGTCGGATCGCAGTTGCGTGAAGGTAAATTTCTGCGACTCATGGCTAACGACAGCATTTAATCAATCCATAACATTAGCCATATTAATATTAGTCATAGAACGGAAAATGTACCAAAAAATCTTTAATGGGCATCATTGCGATAAAAAAGAGGATAAAAACTAATATTAATCATTGTCATTGATGAGAAAGTGAATCCGCCGCGGCTCTCGCCAACACCTCGGCATTCAGGTAATAACTCTATTCATATTAGCCCTGCTGATGATCATGGCATGTTGGCACGCCGGTCAGGGAAACGCGGCGGTCCGGGTTGATTTTTTCGCCTGCCGCGAATGTATTAAATAATTATATATTTAGTTTTTATACGATTAAGCTAGCTTTTTCATCTAGCCTTTTCATCTAGCCTTAAAAGAACCGTCAGGAGCAAATATCCTGATACGGTGACCCTTTGTATCATCTCGTTAACGTGACGAACCGCTGCGGCGGATTTTTATATTTGCCGGATAACTTGTTACATTCGAAATTATATCTATACTAATTATATAGCGCTTGAGGTTGGCTCTGAGGGCGCTATTTCTACAAACTCCGTCCGAGCTCCTACCTTGGGCGGTTTTTTCTGCCTGACTCGGCGCAATCGTCTTTACATTAAAGGATAGTTGGAAAACAACCGATAAATCAGTATGACCTGCTGACTTACCGGGTAATTGAATGGACAACAAAACCGACCATGAGCTCAAGCGCAAAGCTTGGCTTGCCGTGTTCTTGATTTCTGCCGCATTTTGGCTTGCCGTCGGGCTTGTCCTCTTTCGATTGCTGGCTAAGCATAACGCGTAAGGAATAGCGACGTCCGGGTGGGAAATTTTTTTATTAGGGATCAGGACGCGGGGCGAACGAAGGTCTCAACCTGGTCAGTGCGATCGGTATATAATATGCCGTCCAGATGATCAACTTCATGCTGAATAATTCGTGCATGAAAGTCGCTTGCCCGCCCTTGCACTGCCCGCCCATTGATATCCTGCGCCGTATAGGTAATGTGGCGCCAGCGCTCGACGTAGCCGCGTTGTCCTGGAATGCTCAGGCAACCCTCCCAGCCTTCGGCTTTATCATTGCCTACCGGAGTGATCTGCGGATTAATCAGCGCCGTCAAGGGGACCGGCTCAATGAGCTCACCGTCGCGTTCCAGAGCCTGCGCCACTTCCAACACAATCACGCGCTGCGATATGCCCAGCTGCGGCGCCGCCAATCCGACGCCTTTTTCCTCTCGCATGACCCGCGCCATATTATCCACAAGCTCCCGCAGCTCCGCCCCGAAGGTAGAGACAGGCTGTGATTTAGCCCGCAGCGCGGGGTCCGGCACATAAATCAAAGTATATTCAGTCACTTATTTTTCCTTCTACAATAGGCCGCCCCGTTTTTTTATCCTTCCATGGCCTGGATTTATTGTCAATTAGTACAATTGGCAAATATTAACTATCCTTATTCTTGTGAATAATAAAAAGAGGAATAGTTATGTCAGATATTACAAAACCAAATGATGAAGCATTCGATGATTTGGCTAACTCTGCGAAGAACAAAGCTGAAGGTCTCGCCGGCGCCGCCCAGAAAAAATTCGGCGAAGCGGTGGATTCTCCTGACCAACAAGCAAAAGGTGCGGCACGGCAGGCTACGGCAAAGGTCTCGGAAGTCTTTAACGATGCGGTCACAGGGGCCCGTGACCAGGTCCGTGAATATCCGCTCGTAGGGCTTGCTGCAATCGGTACCATCGGTCTCCTGCTGGGCTTTATACTGGGCCGGAAATAACTTCCCGGGGCGTTTGCCCGCCCCTTTCCCCCTCTTTACCTCCTTATCGCATCGATTGTCGGATGGCGCCATTCACCCCAATGTGGTACACACTGTTGAAAGCTCAAGCCTGCCGCCTGCTCCGATGGCGATAGGGAGACGACAATGCGGGATCCCATCGTTTTTGGCGAGTGCTGCATCAAAAACGCATATACAACGAATTCACTTTTGGCCGTCTCAGAATGAAACAAGAAGTATTGGCGGGGATATCAGTGGCCGGCCTCTTGCTGCCCTCGGCCATCGCTTATGCGGCTATTGCCGGCATGTCGCCGGACCACGCGATCGTCGCCACCATTGTCGGTCTTGGCATCTATGCCCTGCTGGGACGAAGCCGGTTCGCCATGGTCGCGCCCACCTCATCATCGGCGGCCATTCTGGCAGCGCTGATCATTTCAATGCAACGGCAGGTGCCCCAGGGCGCTCTGGTGGCCGATGCGGCAATCCTCGGGGCCGGATTATGCTTTCTGGTTGCCGGCGCCTTGCGTGCCGGCGCCTTGGCGAGTTTTATCTCGCGCCCGGTGCTGAGCGGCTTTTCTTTTGGGATTGCATTGACCATTACCATCAAGCAGATCCCCGCCATCGCCGGCGTTACGCTGCCACCAAACGGAGACAGCGGCATCCTGCCGTTGATCTGGCATTTAACCGAAGCCTTGCCGCAATTCCATATCGCGTCGGTGGCGCTGGGGGTTTCGGCGCTGCTCAGTCTGGCGGTTTTGCGGCGATGGCGTGGCTTCCCGGCCTCGGCGCTGGTGCTTGCCGCCGGCGTGCTGCTATCGGCGCTGGTGGACCTGCCGGCATACCATGTGGGGTTGGTGGGGGCCATCGCCATCGCGATGCCCGGACTCTCCTGGCCCGCGCTTTCCCTTGATGACTGGTCACGAATTATTGAACTCTCGGTGCCGCTGTTTTTGATTCTTTTCGCCGAGTCCTGGGGGTCAATCCGCGGCCTTGCGCTGCTGCACGGCGACAAAGTCGTCGCCAACCGCGAGCTGGTTGCACTGGGCTTCGCCAACGCTGTCGCCGGGCTGCTGCACGGCATGCCGGTAGGGGCGGGTTTTTCCGCATCTTCCGCGGCGGAATCCGCCGGGGCGCGGACACGCTATGCCGGCCTCGCAGCCATGATAGTATTGATCATTCTCAGCCTGTGGGGCCGCTCTCTGGTGGCGCTGGTGCCGGCGCCCGTGCTGGCATCCGTCGTTATCGCATCCTTGTTTCACGCGCTCAATCCGGGGCCTGTCCTGCGGCTTTGGCACATTCGGCGCGACGAAATCGTGGCGACGGCCGCCGCCCTGGCCGTGATTGGGTTTGGCGTGCTCGACGGCATGATGATTGCGGTTGGCTTATCCTTACTGGCCCTGCTGCAACGGTTCTCCGCCGCACGGATTGCCCGCCTTGGGAGAATTCCCGGCACCCATGATTTTGTCGATTTGGCCAGAAACCAGAAAACCGAGACAGACCCGAGGATTTTGATGGTGCGGCCCATGGAGCCGCTGTTCTTTGCCAACGCGGAACGGGTGCTGGCGGTGGTGGCCGATTGGGCCGAGGCGGATTCGGCCATCCGGGTGGTCATTCTTTCACTTGAAGAAAGTCCGGATTTTGACAGCACGGCAATGGATGCCTTGCTTGAATGCCAGGTGCGTTTGGCGAAAACCGGGCGCACGCTTCTGCTGGCGCGGGTAAAGGATGATCTTCGCGACCTGTTTCGCGTAGCCGGCCCCCATTGGCTGGCGAGCGACGATTGCTGTTTCTGGAGCGTGTCGGATGCGTTTAAAGCGGCGTTAAAGAGACCGTAGTACAGAAAGTGTTGACTAATCTGGGGTTGTCCAAAAACGGCAAGTCATGTAACAATTCAGCAATATCCTGATTATACTCTCTCTTTTTATGAACCGTCGTTGAGGAAGTGATGCGTCGTATCGTATTGTTATTGTCATCTTTGTTTCTAGCCGGCGCGGTTTTTGCCGGCCCGGTCTTGGCTAATCCAATTTTACCTCTATCGTCGGCCTTGAATGAGCGCATGCTCATAATGAAAGATGTAGCAGGTTACAAGGCAGAACACCATTTACCGGTTGAAGATTTAGTCAGGGAACAAAAAGTTGTCGCTTTGGCACAGGAAGAAGCGAGGGACACAGGTCTGGATCCACAGTCTGTGGTGCCGTTTATACAGGCACAGATGGATGTTGCAAAGGCTATTCAATACCGTTACCTTGCTGATTGGTTATCCAGCCCTGAGCAGAACTGGCGACCTAAAAACCTTGATGATGTCAGGAAGGCGATTTCTGACCAAGACAAGGTGATACTGAATTCCATCGGCCAGCGATTACTTGTCGGTCGTTTTAGCGAACAGGATAAGTCGGAAATTTCTGGCTTATTGAATGCGCCTAATTTAAGCGATGCAGACAAGTCTCACCTGGTTAACGCATTGTCCCTGATCAAGCGTAGAACATAGAAAACACTGCCTTTCCATCCAGCAATGTGCCCACCGGTGCGCGGCCACAACAAGGGAGTGTCCGTGATTCCAGGGGCAGTCAGGGCACATAAACTCTTACCAGGATATCTTTTAAGGTTAAATCACCTATGCTTCGCTCCGCATTTTTCATTCGCCTTATCAGCATCATTACTCTTTTGCATGTGTATATCGGCGTGCGGCTCATTTCTGACCTGCCGGTGGGCGCCCCGTACAAATGGCTGGGAGGACTGCTGCTGGTTGTGTCCGTTTTTCTGATCCCGCTGGGCATGGCCGCGCGCACTATCAAAAAACAGCCGCTGTCGGACCTGCTGGCTTGGATAGGCTATCTCGCCATAGGCTTGTTCTCGTCGCTGCTGGTGCTGACCGTATTGCGCGATATCCTGCTGCTGCTTTACGTCGTGAACCGCCTGCGGGGCATAGCGTCAACCCCTTACGATTTCATCTCCGTGAGCGCGCTCTGCGTGCCGGCGTTGGCCGTACTGCTCACGTTGCTGGGCGTCTATTACGCGCGCCGAAACGCGCCGGTGAAGATTATCGATGTCCCTATCCCGGGATTGGCGGCGGCGCTGCATGGCTTCAAGATTGTGCAAATCACCGACATCCATATCGGCCCCACCATCAAACGCGGCTATGTGGAGAAAATCGTCGCCACGGTGAATGGGCTCAAGGCGGATCTGATTGCCGTCACCGGCGATGTGGTCGACGGCACGGTGCCCCGGCTGGCGGCTGATGCGCAGCCCCTCGGCGCGTTATCGGCCAGGCACGGCACCTTTTTCGTCACCGGAAATCATGAATATTATTCCGGCGCGGATGAATGGATCGTTGAGTTTCGCCGGCTGGGTTTCCGGGTGTTGATGAACGAGCATGTGGTGGTGAACCACGACGGCGCGCATGCTGTCGTTGCCGGCGTAACGGATTATAACGCGGGCAACGTAGACCCGGCGCACATGAGTTCCCCGGCGAAAGCCATACAAGGCGCCCCGAGGGACATCCCGTTCCGGCTGCTGCTGGCCCATCAGCCGCGCAGCGCGGCCGCCGCATCGGAGGCAGGCTTTACGCTGCAATTATCCGGCCACACCCACGGCGGCCAGTTCCTGCCGTGGATGTTCTTCATTCGGTTTCAGCAGCCTTTTGTGCACGGGCTGGGCAAACTTAACGATCTTTGGGTATACACCAGCCGCGGCACGGGCTACTGGGGGCCGCCGGTACGGCTGGCCGCGCCGTCTGAAGTCACGCTTTTGCGTCTGGTGGCGGATCAACCCGCGGTTTAACCGCAATGGCCGCAATGCCGGACGTTGCGCTTCTTGACAAAGCGCCCTGCCGGGGCAAGCTGCCAGATCGACTCCAAGTACGTTTGTCAGCAGTCTGAACGTCCGGCGACGCCGGCCGTTCGCCATACCCCACGGCCGCGTCGTGTCACAAGCAGCCTGTCGATATATTCATGCCTTTACAGGGTCGGGCTTTTGCGCGCCCGCGCCACGATCTGCGTCGGGTTGACGAAGCGCAGCGCCACAATCAGCCAGATAAGCGAACTCACGGTGTAGATAACGGCCATGGCGTCAATGGATTGTCCGGCCCTCACCCCGGCGGCGAAAACGGAATAATAAAGTGATACCACCAGCGTCTGGCTGCTGGGGCCGGCGGTGAGGAAGGTCAGTTCAAACATGGAGATAGTCCTCACCAGGGACAGCAGGGTTGCCGCCAGGATGCCTGGCAACAGCATGGGAATCAGCACATGAATGAAAAGCTTGCCCGTATTGGCGCCGAAGACATGGGCCGCCGCCTCGATGCGCGGATCGATCTGCTCGATAAACGGTATCATCAGCACCACGACAAAAGGCACGGTGGGCACGAGATTGGCCAGAATAACGCCGTTCATGGTGCCCGCCAGACCCAGGCGATAGAGTAAAGTCGCGAGGGGAATGCCGAAGGTGATGGGCGGCACCAGCAGCGGCAACAGGAACAGCGCCATCACCAGCGATTTGCCGGGGAAGTTCCGCCGTGCCAGCCCGTAGGCGGCAGGCACGCCGATCAGCGCCGACAGCACAACCACCGTGCCGACGATCTGGAACGTCGTCACCAGCACGTCCCCCAACTGAAACTCCCGCCAGGCGGAAAAGTACCAGCGGAACGTGAAGCCGGCCGGGAGCCAGGTGCCGAACCAACGGGTGCCGAATGAATTCACCACCACGGTGGCGATAAGCGCCAGCAGATTAAGGATAAAAAAGGCCACAAAGGCCCAGATGGCAATCTTCCACAGCCTGTCCAGGGTAGTTTCCAGGTTCATAGCAGCTTTTCCAGGTTCATGGTTTATCCCTTGCCCCCACCCGCGGGCCCTTTATAAAACAGGCTGCGCGCCGTGAGAATGATGCCGACGATAACAAATTGGACGACAGCCATGATCATGGCGATAGCCGATGCGAAGGAGTAGTCGTACTGCTCGAACGCCGCCTGCGCGGCCGCAATGGAGATCACCCGCGTCTCCCCCGCCGGCGCCCCCAGGATAACGGCGGAGGGGAAGACCGAAAATGCATCCACAAAAGACAGGCAGAAGATAACCGCCAGGCCGGGCAGGATAAGCGGCAGGATCACATGCCGGAAACGCTGGCGCGCCCGGGCGCCGAGGGTGGCGGCCGCCTGTTCCAGGGCCGGGTCGATACCGGAAATCATCGACAGGGCCAGCAGGAAGGTGAAGGGGAAGCCGGTGATGATCAGGGACAGGAAGACACCGGTATAGTTGTGGACCAGGCGCACCGGATGATCGATAAGTCCCACGGTGACCAGCACCCGGTTAAACCAGCCCTGCGGCCCAAGGTAGTTCAGCAGGCCGTCGGCCACCAGTACGGTGCCGAGGGTGATGGGAATCACCAG
Organism: Sodalis sp. RH16; assembly: GCF_047324245.1. Lineage (NCBI taxonomy): Bacteria > Pseudomonadati > Pseudomonadota > Gammaproteobacteria > Enterobacterales > Bruguierivoracaceae > Sodalis > Sodalis sp. RH16. The sequence continues at coordinate 117,359 of NZ_CP178737.1, forward strand.
AATGGTGGTCAGCACCCGCTGATGGCGCATCAGCCGCACCCGCATGGCGATGGGCACCGACAGCGCCACGTTCACCAGCGTGACGGGGAATGCGAGTTGCAGGGTCAGCCAAATCGTCTGATAAATATAGGGATCGGAAAAAAATTTGGCGTAGTTGGCATACCATTGCCCGCTCTTGGGCATAAAGGAATGCACCAGTCCATAGAGAAACGGATAGATAAAAAGCAGCAGCAGGAACAGCGCTGCCGGCAAAATCAGCAGCGTCACGCCGTCAAAACCATAGTCCGCCAGCCTGCGGCTTCGCTGGGTGTACAGGGTTTCAGCGCCGGCCGGCTTCATTGCACGTTCTCCCGTGGGTAAACCAGCACACGATCGGCGGGCGCCCCCAAGCGCACCGTCGCACCCGGGGCCATAGCGTCCCGCGCCCGGAAAAAGACCTCGTATCCGTCAGCGGTCCGGCCGGATCCGAGAAAATTCTCGCCGGAATACTCCATTCCGGTCACGATCGCGCCGATAGCACCCTCCGGCATCGGAACCAGGTCGGAAGGACGAATGGCGGCCACCACCTCTCCCGCGTCCGTGGCATCCATCCCCCGGCCCCATAGGGTTGCGCCCGAGAGTGACATTTCTACGTCATCCCCCTGCTTGCGCAGGATCCGCGCGGGCAGCGCGTTGCGAAATCCCATAAACTCCGCCACATCAAGATGGGCCGGCCGATTGTAGAGATCGTGCGGCGTACCGATCTGGCGCACGCCGCCATCGCGCAGCACGACGATCCGGTCGGCGAGGGACAGGGCCTCGTCCTGATCGTGCGTCACGTAAATGGTGGCGGAACCCAGCAAACGGTGTATACGGCGGATTTCGCCGCGCATTTCGAGCCGCAGCTTGGCATCCAGGTTTGAAAGGGGTTCATCCATAAGCACCAGCGGCGGCTCCACCGCGATGGCGCGCGCAATGGCTACGCGCTGCTGCTGCCCGCCGGAGAGCTGGGCCGGCAATTTATCGGCCTGCTGCGCCAGCCTGACCACGTTCAGGGATTCCTCCACCTTAAGATCCATTTTGGCTTTAGCCACTCCCTGCATTTGCAGGCCGAAGCTCACGTTGCGCCGGACAGTCATGTGCGGGAACAGCGCATAGTTCTGAAACACCATGCCAAAGCCGCGGTCCTCCGGCTTGAGCATGTCGATACGGCGATCATCGAGCCAAATGCCGCCCCCGCTCAGGGACAACAGGCCCGCCAGACAATTCAGGGCGGTGGATTTACCGCAGCCCGACGGACCGAGCAGCGCAATGAACTCCCCGCGCTTTACCGTCAGCGTCACGTCCCGCAGCGCATTATGGCTGCCGAAGGCGCGGCTGATATGCTCCAGGCGCAGTTCGCGAAAATCCCGTGATGTTATTGCCATTGTTCACTGCCTCAGCCTGAGTTCGGTATCAAAAGAGCGGGCCGCAGCCAGGCCCGCCATCTTCCGCCTATTCCCTATTTCTGCATCTTTGCCGCGCCGATGTCGCGATCCCACTTATCGAACATGGCCACCAGTTGCTTGGCGTCCAGGGGCGGCTCGGTGGGGTTGTTGGCGATAAGCCCGGCGTATTCAGGCCGCCCGAAGGTCTTGATCGTCTCCTGGCTGTCGGCCGGAGCCATATCCAGGGTGACGCCCTTGATGGACGGACCGGGATACATATAGCCGTGATCGTACATAAAGGCCTGTTGTTCGGGTTTCAGGATAAAGGCCATTAATTGCAGCACTACATCCAGTTTTTCTTTCGCGATCCCCTTGGGTATGGCCATGTAATTGGCATCTCCCACCCAATGGAATCCCTTCAGGGTGCCGACCTTATACTCCGCCGGCACGATGCCCAAATAGCGGGGATTGATGTCCCAGCCTCCCGTGGAGGCGATGATATCGCGGGTGCCCTCCGCCAGCTCCTTCATGGTTGCCGTGGTGCCGCCGGGGTAGTATTCAATGCAGCCGTCAAGCTGCTTGAGATAGGCCCAGGTCTTGTCCCAGCCGTGGACCGGATCCAGGGGGTCCTTGTCTTTGAGCAAATAGGGCAGACCCATCACAAAGGTCCTGCCCGGGCCGGAATTGGACGGCCGGGCATACATGAATTTGCCGGGATTGGCCTTGCACCAGGACAGCAGTTTTTCCGCCGTGTCCGGCATATTCTTCACCCGATCCGGCGCGTACTCAAGCAGCGGGCCGGACGGCGTCCAATCCACCACAAACGCTTGCCCCCGGGCCATTTTCTGCATCAGGTAGGCACCAGGGAGATAGAGCTGCTCCATGTTCGGAAACATGCTCTGGTATTGTGGCAGAATCTGCATCCACAACCCTTGTCCCATCCCGGCGGCAAGGGCATCGTTGCCGGTAAGGACAAAGTCGATGTCCACCCGTCCGGCATCCTGCTGCGCCTTCAGCTTGCCGGCCAGTTCGGGAGCCGTGGCCTGCGTGAAGACAAAGTTCTTCACCAGTTCGGGATGCTCGGCCTTGAATTTATCGAACGCGGGCTGGCTTATCTGCAGGTCGCCGGCCACATCGATAACGTTAATGGTAACGGGTTCCGCGAAAGCCTGAAACGAACCGGCGAGAGACGAGAGAACCACGGTAGCCGCCAGTGCGGCCAGACGGCAAAGGGCAATGCTGCTTTTTTTCACGACTCCACTCCTTTAATCAGTGTTAACTCAGGTTCTTCGTTTCCCAGGGTTAGCGGGTCAGCCGGCTTGCCGCGGGACCATCAAGGAACAGTTGACAATTATCATGCTGCTGCAAAATGGATGCGGGACATGCATTGATCACCGGCCCCTCCACAACGCCGCGCACCGCCTCGGCCTTGCGTTCGTCCGGCACCGTGAGGATCACCGCCTTGCTGGCCATAATGCGTTGCACCGTCATTGAGATGGCCCGCAGGGGGACCTCCTCAAGGGTGGCGAACCAGCCCTCGCCAAACTGCTGCCGGCGACAGCGTTCATCCAGGTCCACCACCTTATAAGCCACCGTGGAGGTGAAATCAGCCGGCGGGTCGTTGAAGGCGAGATGGCCGTTCTCGCCGATGCCGGCGAACATGACATCGATGGGATGTTTATCCAGCAGGCCGCCGATGCGCTGCAGTTCTTCCTCCACATCCGCCGCATCGCCCCGGATGAAGTGAAAAGCCCCAAGCGTCGGCAGCCTGGAGACAAAACGCTCCTGGAGATAGCGGCGAAAGCTGGCGGGATGCGTTTGCGGCATACCGATATATTCATCAAGATGGAAGGCGGTGACCCGGGACCAGTCAATCTCCTCGTGCCCGATAAGCGCCTCGATCATTTCAAACTGACTGGCGCCGGTGGCCAAGACAATGTTCGCCCTGCCGCTTTTCCCGATGGCCGCGACGATTGCCGCCGCTCCGGCCGATGCAGCCGCGCCGGCGGTTTGTACCTTGTCGGCAAATTTATGAATTTTAATCATTCGCTCCTCTTCGGGCAGGACTGGCTGTATGAATTTTAAACCAAGGTACAATCGAGGAGAAAAAGCGTCAATGGTAAAATTACTCGTTATAGATACGTTTTTCTTATCATAGCCAGTAAATTTACATGCAGTTGTGTATAACCTTCTTATGCTATAGCGATCTTAAATTTCATTAACGGTCTGAGGGTTAACGGGAGAATACCGGCGTATCAATGGGATGACGGATTATAACGCTCACTGTGAAGTACAGCTTTACTGCAATGAAGGGAATAACTTTAGCTTAAGTTTGCGTTTGCAATTTACTTTCACGCTAAGTAATCTTTCTCAAAACGCAATCTTCCCGCATATCATCACCTATCGGGAAAAACGGCAATACAGGACCCAGAGCCATGACAAAAACGCGTAAGTCTAAACACGGCGGTCCCGGCCTTCGTGAAATCGCTGCCGAGGCAAACGTCAGTATCGCCACGGTGTCACGGGTATTGAACGGCAATGCCCGCGTCGACCCGGCTATGCGCAAACAGGTTTTGGACGCGGCCGACCGGCTCAATATCGACACCCCACAGCCGTCCAAGTCCGGCGCCCTGGTCTTTCTTCTCAGTAACCGGACAATGCTGCCGCCTTTTCACGCCTGCATCCTGGCGGGCGCCGAATCCTATTGCGCCGCCCATGGCTGGGATCTGTTTTTTGTTTCCCTGTCCTATCCCCCCAACGCCACCTCGCGGGAGCTGCATCTGCCCAAGCTGTTACAGCGCCGGGAGATGGTGCGCGGCGTCATTCTGGCGGGAAATCCCTCGCCGAATCTCATCGAGTTGCTGGAGCAAAAGAACATCAGCTATGTGGTGCTCGGCAGCAATATCCTCGGGGAATTTCCCACCCTGAAGAACGACGTGGTTTTCTCCGATGAGATGCGCGGCGGCGAAGACGTGACCCGCTATCTTATCAGCCTGGGCCATCGGGATATCTGGTTTGTGGGCAATACCCGCCTGCCCTGGTTTGCCCGCTATCACGAAGGATATTGCCGGGTCATGGAAGAGGCGTCGCTCACCCCCAGGCTGAGCAGTATCGATTCGGAAGATGACACCGAAATCGGCTATCTGGGCACAAAATACCTGCTCTCCACCGGCGAACCCGTATCTGCCATCTTCGCCGGCAACGACTCCACCGCCTGTGGCGTCTATAAGGGGCTGCGGGAACAGGGCCTGCGCATCCCGGAAAACATCAGCGTGGTGGGCTGCAACGATACGGTGGGGGACTTGCTCTACCCCAGCCTGACCACCATCCGGGAGTTCCCCGAGCAAATGGGACGGCATATGGCGGAACTGCTGTTGGAGCGCATCGCCAATCCCGAACTGGAATCCCGCCGGCTGATGATGCCGACCCAGTTCATCCGGCGAGACTCCTGCGCTCCGGTGGCGGAGGGGGAAGCCCACAGCGCTGAAGATGGCGATTCGGCATTCACCACCGTCCCGCAGCAGTAACACCGGCGGCAAAATGGGTACGTCCGGTTTACCGGACGCTTATCTTATATAAATTTCAGCGGCACAGTTAATTTGTCTCGCTGAATAATGTGCCCATAAACCATATTATTAAACTCTTTCATTTATTTTTAAAATAATGTTTTCATTGATCATGTTTATATGTTTCGTGTCCAAAAAGCGAAGTTTATTTACCATTCATTTAATCTAACCCTGTTATTTTTATGAATTACTTAGCTTCCGGGAAATGACATTATGGATATTAATAATTGTACCACTAGTAACATTGCGCCAGGCCAAGATAGCACTATCATCAGCCACAACAGCAATTTACCCAAAAGATTTGCAGCGCTTATCTCCAATTTGGAATCCGTGAGCAATCATACCGATAAGGCCGGAATTAAGAATTTCATTCATTTTTCCAATGATAATCTTGAGAAAATTAACTCTTCGCTCATGAGCGTAAGTAATCCGCAAGAGGTTGAGGAGTTAATACAACAAGCTTCTCGTCCCTGCCGAGATATAAAAGTAGAATTTGATTTAGGTCTTAGCAATACTCCCTATATCCTCCAAGAAGAGAGTAAATTAGAGGATTCGTTGAAATCACTGAAGGATCGATTACAGCAGGATATCGGCATTGAGACTGAGGAAGAAAAAGCTTTATCCCTTGAACAAAAGTTGAGAAGAGAGAGAGACCGTGTTTTTGATCAAGCAGATAAGGCGGGTAAGAAAATTGGCAAACAAGCACAAGATGGGTTGAAAAAATTAAAAGGTAAAATGAAGTGGTAAAATCAGTTTGACATTATATAAGCTAATCAATTAAATACATTTGAATATGTTAGGCATATCATTGCCTTTTATATCAGTAGCCTCATCTGCTAACGAAATTTAATACCGCTGGCTTTTTGATTAATTTTTATATGGATAATATGGACTGCCATATGTAGTAGTCCAAAAAGACTTTGTGTGATTCCGATTAAATGAATGCGCATTGCCCTGCCTGGGAAGAATTGCAGTTGCCGCCATCTGCAAAAATTTATCCCGCAGCACATCCTTTATCTTCGGATTCCAGGCTAGGCCAATTGGCCAAGGGCGCGCGTTTTCGCGTGCCGCACCATGGTTAAGCCGGCAGGCCAGGCAGGGGATTCGGCATGGATTTGTAGCCCCTCCGGCTTTAACTGCCACTTCCTCGAATACGAAACCTTCAATTCGCGCCATGTGCGCTTCCTTTTGCGCACTAGCGCGCAGTTTTACATTTCCCGGAGGCTTACTGTAGCGACGCACAGTGGCATTGTGGATGCGTTGGAACACACGCCAATGCTTTAGGGAAATGTTCGATTTGACACGATCGGCGAGGAATTGCTATTGAAGGCTCCCCCAGGTCCGGTTTTGCCCTATTTTTTCCTAACTATAAAATAAAGTCTGCTCGTTGAATTTTACCAACAGGAGAGTTGATATGTTGCCAGACGTAAAAAAAAGGTTAATAGCATTAACAAACGACAATATCAGGGAAGTAAAAATTGCCGCCATTCAGGCTTTAGCTGAATCGGCAGACCCCGAGCCTGAGATTTTAGAGCGCCTTTTGCTGCTTTCCAATGACGTTGTAAAAGAAGTAAAAGTTGCCGCTACCTTAGCGTTAGGCAGAATCAACCGATTGCTATAACCCCGCCTCTTTCTCTTTGCGGTACGATTCGGCAAGAATAGAAATATAATGCCTGACTTTTTGCCGGCGACCGAAGCGATGTACGTTATCGGATAATTGCATCATGCAGGCCGGGCAGCCGGTGGTAATAGTATCCGCGGCGGTTTGATTGACATCGTTGATTTTTCTTTCGGCGATGGCTACCGATGTTTTGAAATGCGTTAGCACATACGAACCGCCGCTGCCGCAGCAGGCGTCGGCCCTGGCCATTTCCTTGAATATCACACCGGGTATATTTTTCAGTATCTCCCTGGGTTCACGGAAAACCTTCATCACTTTTTTCAGGTGGCAGGGATCGTGATAGGTCATGACGGCATTCACCTGGCCTTGAGGAATGCGATAGCCGATGACGTCAGTCAGCAGCGTGGAAATATCATAGGTACGGCTGCGCCAAAAATCCGCCCTCGGCCCATACACCGGATCTTGCCTGAATATTTCCGGATAATCATGTTGCCAGGCCCCCCCGCAGGAACCGCAGCCGGTCACGATATAATCAACGCCGCTGTTGTCCATCGCGTCAATATTCTTTCTGCCAAGCCGGCGAATGGATTCTATATCGCCATGAACCAGAACGGGCACGCCACAGCATCCCTGATCCCGGGGAATCACCACCGCTATGTTATTTTCCTGCAAAACCGACACCAGATCTTCACCTACCTCGGGGTACAAATAATTAAACGAACACCCGGTAAAAAAAGCCACCCTGGCAACAGGATTTTCCACCGGGAGGACATCAGGCAGGCGATCCCGCAGGGGCTTTTTGGCTAACGCCGGCAGCCGCCGGTTTTGATCAAACCCTGCCGATTTTCCCAGCAATGCCAGCGACGCGCGGGGGGCGATGGCCTGTTGCCCGGCCTGGCGAAATAACAAGCCGCTGAGCCGCGCGCCGGTTTTCATGCCCAGATCAAATACCCCCTGATGTTTCAGGGTGCTGAATATCGCCTTTTTGGCCCAGGGCAATCCCTTCTCTCGCACCACGGCACACCGCAGCGCCAGAATGATTCGGCCAAAATCAACCTTGGTGGGACAAGTTTGCATACAGGACTTGCACACCAGGCAGTTGAACAGCATATCGACGACGTCTTGATCATCAATCTGCAAATTGCCGGCCATGACGGCTTCAGCAACGCCTATCTTGCCCCTCGCCACGCCGGATTCGGTTTTAGTGGTTTTATAGATTGGACAAACGGCCATGCAGAAACCACAGTGCATACACTTATCCAGTTCAGTCTGGATTGCCGCCAGGTCGTCGTATACGGTCCGGACCGGGATTGACTTTTCAACGGGAAACATGAGTCTTCTCTTCCCTGGGAATGAGCTTGCCGGGATTTAACATATGGGTGGGGTCCAGGGCGTTTTTAATGGCTTGCATGAGCTCGAGACCAGAGTCACCAATCTCATTGCCTAGAAAACGCATTTTGGCGATGCCTATGCCGTGTTCCCCCGATAAGGTGCCGCCTAATTTCAGGGCGGTGGCAAAGATCTCCTCGACGGCCTGATGCACCCGGGACATCTCGTCAGCGTTATATTTATCGGCGAGGATGGTGGGATGCAGATTCCCGTCGCCGGCATGGCCAAAGGTGCCGAGCACCAGCCGGTACTTGCGCCCGATCTCCGCCAGCGCAAGCAGCATGTCGGTGACACGACTGCGCGGCACGGTGGCGTCTTCCAATACCACCGTATTGTTAAGTGACGCCAGCGCCGGCAATGCCGCCCGTCGGGCGGACCAGAGGTTGTCGCGCTCTTCATCTGAATTGGCAATATGCAAGCTACCGTGGTTTTCTTCGACAATCCTTATCACCGCGTCGGCTTCTTGCGCCACCACCAGTTCGGCCATGCCATCAACCTCAATCAATAGCAGCGCCGCGGCGTCCGTGGGCAGTCCGACATGGGCAAAATCCTCCACCGTACGGATGGTCATGTTATCCATAATTTCCAGGGTAGCGGGAATAACCTGCGCCTTGATAATATCGGAAACCGTTTTACCGGCGTCTTCCATGATATTGAAGGCGGCCAGCATCGCTTTATGAAATTTCGGCTCGGGGAGTAATTTGCAGGTTATTTCAACAATGATGCCCAGCGTGCCTTCAGAACCAACAAAGAGGCTGGAAAAATCATAAGCAGTGACGTTTTTCACCGTTTTACCGCCAAAACGCACGCTGTTGCCATTGGCCTGGACGACTTCCATGCCCATGACATAATGTTTGGTGACGCCATATTTCAAGCCGCGCAGTCCCCCCGAGTTTTCCGCCACCGAGCCCCCCATGGTGGCGGTGGTGACGGTGCCCGGATCGGGGGGATACATCAGCCCAAAGGGCGCAATGGCATTGTTAAGATCCTGGATGACAACGCCGGGCTGCACGGTGGCGGTAAGATTCTCCGCATCGATTTCAAGAATCTGATCCATTTTTTGCAACGACAGGACTATCCCATGGTCAAGAGGAATGGTTCCGCCGCTCAAATTGGTTCCCGCGCCGCGCGGGTAGATGGCAATACTTTTCCAGGCGGCCAATTGCACCACCTTTCGCACTTGCGCCGTGCTGGTAGGCATGACAATCACTTCAGGCATGGCATGGGGCACATCGGCAGTGGCATCATAGCTATACGTCGTCAAATTAACGCTGCCAATCAATACATTATCTTTCCCTACAATAGCTTGGAGTTGGTTAATGATAATTTCGTCCAACATACATCAATCCATTAGCGCTTTGAATTTCAGGGTTGAAAGATTGTTGGCCGATTCACTGTTTGCGAATGTGATCGATAACGCTAAATACAATGAAAAGAAAAAAAGGGGGCCTATGGATCTGAAATACCTAATTGTGCCTTAAGCGTTTTTTTAACGAAAAAGTGGTGAAATCACAATAAATCAGTCTTAATAACAACATAAACCCGTCAACTTACTGCCGCGAGATTTTTAATGCCCAATCAGCGTTATGCTGCCATCGACCAGGGAACCACAGGTACGCGAGTCATCGTTTTTTCAGAAGACGGCACGCACCATTCCCCTGCCGCAATCGCCCATAAACAAATTACCCCCGATTCCGGCTGGGTCGAACATGATCCAATGGAGATCCTGGGCAATATCCGTCTGTGCCTCAGCGATTGTAACGTGGTGGATGCCATCGGCCTCGCGCACCAGGGCGAGAGCATCGTGGCATGGGATGCCCAAAGTGGTTTACCGTTATACAATGCCATTGTCTGGCAGGATCAGCGTACTGAATCGGTCATCCGACAGTTGAAAGAGGATGGCGCGGAAGCGATGGTTCGTGAGAAAACAGGGCTGCCTTTAGATACCTACTTTTCTGCCAGTAAGATGGGCTGGATTATGCGTAATGTGCCGGACGCGAAAAAACTCGCCCGTAATGGGCGGTTGCGTCTTGGGACAATGGATGCTTTTTTCCTGTTTCATCTTTGCGGCACGCACGCAACGGATTACAACTCCGCTTCCCGGACCTCGCTGTTTAATATCAGAACCCTGCAGTGGGATGACGCGCTTTGCCGGCTGTTTGGCGTTCCCATCGAAGCCCTGCCCGCCGTTAAAGATAATATCGGGTATTTTGGTGATGTGACGCTGGCGGGAAAGACCGCCCCTCTCACGGCTTGTATTGTTGATCAATTTGCCGGTACCTATGGACATGGCTGCCGCTCTCCCGGACAGATGAAAATCACCTTCGGTACCGGCGCCTTTTTGCAGTCGATCACCGGTAATGCAGTGCCCGATGCGGCAAATTCAGGGCTATTACCTACGTTATGCTGGAAGCTGCCGGGAGAAGAGCCGGTGTATGGTTTGGATGGCGGCGTATATAACGCAGCCTCGGCAATTAACTGGGCGCGGAAAATCGGCCTGTTCACCGATATTGAAGATTTTTCTGACTTTCCAAATCAGCCTGCCATCGCTCGCGGTTTAGCGTTTGTGCCTGCTTTGTCCGGCCTTGGCTGCCCATACTGGGATCGTTCTGCCGCAGGGCTGTGGGCCGGGCTCTCCCTGGAAACCGAGCGCAAAGACATGCTTCAATCGATTCTAGAAGGGATTGCCGTCCGCTCAGCGGAAGTGATTAATGCCATGGACAAGGTGCAGCCGATAGGGGATAGCATCACGGTTGACGGCGGGCTCTCATCGAACCGGTATTTTAAGCAATTCCTTTCTGACCTGATTCAAAAACACATTGTTTCCCCCGTTAACCGCGAAATGACGGCGCAAGGCGTGGCATTGCTCGCGCAAAAAGGCTTGGGAAATCATGACGCGTTCAAGATAAACGGTAATCATGAGGTCATCACGCCGCAACGTAATGATTTACAACCTTTTTATACTCGCTATTTGGACATCATTTCCCGCTCCCGCAATTTACGCGCTTAACATGAAGGACAAGGGATATACCCGTAAAACTTCCCGCTGCGGGTTTTATGGTCACAAGGTTGGCTTTCCCGCAGCTCGTCGTTTTAGGGTATATATCTGCTCATTTTTCCGGCACAGGTTCACTCAATTGAAATGGACAGCGTGCTGTCTGAGGTCAAGTGAGTAATATTGATATTTTTCAGCAGAATCCGGCGCTCCGGCATGCAGCGATGACGCCGGCGGTACAGCTCCCGTTGCCCGTCGCGTACCACAACCTCACCGCTGACGGGCCGCGAAACCCTGATGTTCAGCGTCGCCGTTTTATCTTCGCCGCCCAGACGGATGACGGCCGGGGCCGACATCCGGATAATATCCTGATGTTCAATGGGCAACACCGGGTTATCCGTTTGTGTCGGCTGCTCTTCCTGCAGAGCCAGGGCCACGGCTTTGCCTACTTGCAAGCCTTCCTGATAGCATTGGTCGCCCATATCTGCCGGATGCGTCATATTCCCTACCGCATAAAAGTCGCGATCAGAACAGCAACCATGCTGATCAAAAAGAGGACGGCCGGTTTTTTTATCATGCTGCAAATGACTTTTAAGAATCAGGGTATATTCCCCAACGAATTTGCCGGTGAAAATGACGCTGTCGCAGTCCAGCCTTACTGTTTTGCCGCGCTTATCGGTAATGTCCATACCCTCAACACGTTCACTGCCACAGATATGACTGACCCGAGTGTTAAAATGAACGGGCACTCTCAGTAAATGGGCCAATAACGTACTAAGGCGAAAGGCAACAGGACGGGGATGCTCATCCACTAGCGCCACAGGCTTGATACCTGCGCGGTATAAGGTCCAAAGCGCAGAAAAACTGACCAGTTCGCTGCCGACGATGACCGAGCGGTTTCCTGGTTTGAGCTTACGCAAATAGATAAACTGCTGTAATGCACCGGCCGTCAGCACCCCCTGCGGACGAAGACCGCTTATCAGTCGCGCATGTCGCGGCGTTTCACGTACGCCCGTCGCGATAATCACTCTCTTTGCCTGAAGCGTTTCTAAACCGTTATCCGACGAAATATCAACGAAACCCCCGGGCCGGATACTGATAACCGTGGTGTCGGTTCGCAGGGGGATCTCCTTGACCGGCTGCAGAATCTTCTTTATCCAGGTATTCCCTTTCATTGGCCGAAAATAGGTCAGGAGTCCGAACGTGGGATGTTGGCAATGCCGCGGCACCCCGCCCGCCTGGCTCTCACGCTCAATCAACAGCAAATCTTGGACACCCGCGTCCTTTAATGCTCTGGCAGCGGCCAACCCCGCCGGGCCGGCACCGATAATAATCACCTTGTAGTTTTTTTTCATTCTATATGTCCAACGACCAGCGAGTTATCCAAACGGTTCCCAACTATCTCGGCCACATGATTACTACAGAAAAACCCATTACATCGTCCCATCATGACGCGCGTTCGGCGACGAAGTCCCCCGATACATTCAGGAGGAATATCAGAGTCAAATGCCGCCTCTATCTCCCTGCGGGTAACCAGTTCGCAGTGGCAGACAATCCCACCGTTGCCCGGGCAGGCGTAATCCCTTGGCTGGTATTCGGACAGCATAGGCATGGTGGGCCAGAAAAGTTGTCCTGGGGGATTAAGCGCAAACAAAGGCGCAAAATTCTGCCTATAGAGGGATTCAATATGGGCGGCAATCCCCAGTGCGGAAGTCAGCCCGGTAGAACGAATCCCACCCGCGGTAATCCACTGTTTTTCAGGATAATCGAGTATGCGATATTCTTTCTTTTCGGTAGCGGGACGTAAACCGGCGTAGGTCGCCGTTACGCTATAATCCGCCAGGCTGGGCAGCAGCCGGCAACCTTTCTCCATCAGCTCTTTTAGCTTTTCTTCATCGACTTCAGCTTTATCGCGATCGGTTTGTTCTTCCGCCGTCGGCCCCAGGATAAGATTGCCAAAGATGGTCTTTGACAATAAAACCCCTTTCGTGATTGCGGTGGGGACCGGCAAAATGATCGCTGTGATTTTTTCCGCGGCGGGCTTGTCGTAAACCAGAAACTGACCTTTACGCGGACGGATTTCAAATTCAGGTTCGCGCCACATTGCATCAACATGGTCGCCATGATTACCCGCGCAGTTGATTACCAGCCGCGCGTTGAATGTGCCCTTCGCCGTTTCCAAAGTCCACTGGCCGTCGTTAAAACCGGCATGTCTGACCCCACAGTTGAAATGATACCGGCCACCGTGTTTGACGCCTTGTACCAGGTAAGCCAATGGCGTGCTCCAGGGATCAATAACACTTTCGCCGGGAACAATGACCCCGCCCATTGCGCCGGGTGAAAGGTGGGGTTCACGTTGATATATTTCTTGGCTATCAATCTGCCTAACATCCATTACCCCGTTCTGATGCGCCACCTTCACAATTCCGGCTAAAGCCGCAAACTGTTCGTCATTCCAGGCAATCACTATCGCTCCCGTTTCCAGCAGCGGCAGGTTCATTTTCTGATGGATAGCAAGGTATTCCCGGTAGCCGGCCTGCATGCAGGCTAGCTCCAGGCTGTCCGGCGGAGCATCAAATCCGGTATGCAGCAAAGCGCTGTTGGCCTTGCTGGCGCCGGAGAGAATATCCCCGCCTTTTTCCAGCAGCACCGCTCTGGCCCCCATTAGACAAAAGCGCCGGAATACGGCACATCCCACCACGCCTCCACCGATAACAATCACGTCTGCGGAACTGTTTGATTGTGTCATGACTTTATTTCCACCTTCACTTAACACGCTAAAACGAACTTCGACAATCCATGGCATTTTGTAAACAAAACGATCAGAAAATGCGTCACACCCCTGACCGTTTGAATGGCCGGGAAGATAAGTGAGTGCTAAAAACCTACGCCAGCAATTGACCAAAATCAATATGAAAAATGACCGTTCGGTCATAAGGCGTGAATAAATCCACACAAACAGCATATTCATCTACTCGCCAGTCTCAACCCGGATTAAAAGCACTTTCCGAATGTTTAATGAACAAATTATTGCATTTATTTGTCACAAAATTGCAAAAGAAATTGACCGTTCGGTAACTAATATATTACTGTTCGGTCGTATTAATTGATTCCCGTGCATGCCAATTGCCATGTAAAATCAGGCTTTTGACTGCAAACTTAGGTGTTAGGAGTGAAAAGGAATAGTTGAAAATGTTAAAAACAAAGACATTGGTAGTGAGTGCTTTGCTTGTTGCCTTAGCCTCTGCGATAGCACCTGCGAGCTTTGCAGCAGATAAAAAAACACCGGTGGTCGGCATTGTGGCCATAGACCTGCAAAACTCGTTTTTTGTCCGTATGCGTCAAGCAGGCGATGAAGCGGCAAAAGACTACGGCGTTAAAACTATTTGGCAAGGTTCCGAAGGCAGCCTGGAAAAAGAGATTTCCAACATTGAGAACTTCGTGAACCAGGGCGTTGACGTGATTCTCGTCGATCCGTTGGATCGCGCTGCGATTGCGGCGGCGGTACAAAAAGCAAAAGCAAAAAATATTCCCGTCATTGCCATGGGCAATAAAGTGGACGGGAATTGGAATTACAATACGCTTTATCCCGATTACTCCAATATGAGCACCGTTGCCCGTGCATTGGGCAATAAACTTGAAGGCAAGGGAGAGGTCGCGTTGTTAATCGGCGGAAAAGGCAACTATGTTTCCGATACCCGCGAGAAAGCCTTCCGCGATGTCATGAGCAAAGAGTTCCCCGGTATTAAACTGGTGGGCGTCGAAGCGACGAACTGGGACAGTTCCCGCTCCTCTGATGCCGTACAAACCTGGCTCTCTACCTATCCTGACCTTAAGGGAATCGGCTGCTTCGCTGATTCCATTTGCGTAGCGGCAAAAGCGGTTGTTGATGCCAACGGACGCAAAATCGCGTTTGCCAGTTATGAGGGGGATCCTGAGATGTTCCCTTATGTGGCGGACGGTTCCAATGTCATTGATGTGCTGAACGGGGCTTACCGTGTAGGGTACTGGAATATCGCGGTTGCAGCGCGCATTGCCAAAGGCGCCAAATATGATACTGATCTTCATATGCCGACCTATTTTGTGACATCCGATAAAACGGCGGCTGAGCTTAAAGCGAAGGGGATGAATTTCCCTTATATCACTCCAGCCAAAGCAGAAGTCGTCGCTAAGGATTACCGGAACGAGATGTCGCCGTCCAAGCCGGACTCGGCGATGACCGTAGCCGCTCAGTAAGCACTGCCTGTTAGCCCGGCGCTGCGGCCCGGGCTTTGGGAGTAAAATCATGTCGGAAAACAGCGTGAACGTGGCAATGAAGTCGAAAGAAAAACGTAAAACCATTAAGCAGGAAATGGTGCTCTTCGCCATTATTCTTTTTTCCGTCGCTGTATTCGGCGTTGCGACGCCTGACTACCTCTCCCCGGCCAATTTATTGAATATCGGGCAACAGACCGCCGTTATCGCTACGGTGGCATATGCCATGACTGCCGTGATCATCTGCAAGGGTATCGATATTTCTGTCGGCAGCGTCCTTGCCGCCAGCGGAATTTTGGCGGCATTGGTTATGCAGTCCACGGGAATGCCGGGTTGGATGGCAATCATTGCCGTGGTTCTGATTGGGGCGGTATTCGGCCTTTTGAACGGTGTGTTGATTAGCTATATCAATATCAGTCCTTTCGTGACGACGTTGGCCGTGTATGCCTTTGCGCGCGGGGTCGCACTCAGCTTTTCCGGCTCTCAATCCATCTCTATTGATTCCCCCCTCTATCTTTGGTTTGGCAGTACAGATATAGCGGGGGTGCCCGTTAGCCTGGTCGTTGCCGTGGTGCTGGCATTATTGTGGCTATTCCTGCTTAACCGCACAATATTCGGCCGCTGGCTATATGCAACCGGCGGCAACGAAGACGCGGCAAAGGCCTCATTGATTCCGGTACGCAAGGTACGTACATTAATTTATGTTCTGGCCGGGGCGAGTGCCGGTTTGGGGGCATTGCTGACAACCGGACGCGTCGGATCAGCGCAACCACTGGCGGGTATCGGACTGGAATTCTCCGCAATTACCGCGGCTATTATCGGTGGCGCCCGTCTGGCCGGCGGGAAAGGGTCGATCCTCGGCACAGCCCTGGGCGCCTTGCTGCTAGGCGTTGTAAATACCGGACTCTCTTTTCTCCAGGTGTCCCAGCAAGTTAACTATTTTTTCACCGGCGGCTTCGTGCTGATCGCCGTTTTGTTGAGCCAGCGAGAGACTTTCCATGGCTGGAAAGTGAGCAGACTGTTTGACCGCGGTACCCGTAGCCACTTTCCGCGCGTCGAGCCGGAAACCGGCCAGCGCGTACTGGAGCTCAAAGGGATCTCAAAAATTTTCCCCGGGGTAAAGGCGCTCTCTGAGGTATCCATGAACCTTCGCAGCGGCGAGGTGGTTGCCCTGGTAGGCGAAAACGGCGCCGGTAAATCCACATTGGTTAAAGTGCTCTCGGGCATTCATCAACCCGAAGAGGGGAGCCTGTGGCTGGATGGGCAGCACGTCATACTGGCTTCGCCCGCCGACAGCCGGCGGGCAGGAATCTCGATTATTCATCAACATTTCAGTCTCATTCCGGAGCTTAGCGTAGCGGAAAATCTCGCATTGGCTCAAGCTCATCTTCCTAAGCGTTTTGGCGTGGCGCTTAACCGCAAGTTAATGCGCAACCGTGCAAAAATGCTGATTGATGAGCTACAGCTGGGCATCAGCCCGGATGCTAAAGTGGCCAACCTCACCATCGGCCAGTGTCAAATGGTTGAAGTGGCAAAAGCCATGATGGCTGATGCGTGGTTGATTGTGATGGATGAACCCACCAGTGCCCTGACCAACCCGGAGCGTGACCAGCTTTACCTGCTTATTGAGCGTTTAATCAAACGCAACTGCAGCGTGCTTTATATCTCCCACAAGATGCAGGAAATTTACACGCTGGCCAGCCGGGCGGTGGTATTACGCGATGGTAAACATGCAGGAGAAGCCGCAATCCCTGCCACCAGCGAATCAGCCCTGATCAATATGATGGTAGGACGGGATATCGGCAACGTCTTTCCCTGGAGCAAGGCCGAGCTTGGTGAATCACTGCTCCAGGTCACTAATCTCTCAGCCGGCGGCTTATTGCTGGATATCAATCTGGAAGTAAAACAAGGGGAGTTGGTTGCCTTGACCGGTTTGATGGGGAGCGGGCGGACCGAATTACTGCGATGTATCTCCGGGCAGGAGATATTTAATCACGGAACAGTCTCTCTTCAGGGAAAAGAATTGTTGTCAGGCAATGCGTGGATGGCCAGCCGGCTGGGCGTTGCGTATGTACCTGAAGATCGCCATAAAGAAGGGTTTATCAGCACCATGTCTCTGGAGGATAACATTGCCCTGCGCTGGATCTGGCATAACAGCCGTGCGGGGATCCTGGCGAGAAGCAATATCGCGGAACTGGCAAAAAGCATGATCGCCAAGTTGGGCGTTCGTCCGGCCAACCCCGAGACCCTGGCGGGTAGCCTCTCGGGGGGCAACCAGCAAAAAATCGTGATTGGTAAATGGCTGGCGACCGCACCTCATCTGCTGCTGCTTGATGAGCCGACAAATGGCGTCGATGTCGGAGCAAAATTCGAAATTCACAGCCTTATTGCCGGGTTAAAACAGCAGGGAATGGGAATATTGATGGTTTCAAGTGAATTGCCTGAAGCGCTTGGCGTCGCGGACAGAATTGTGGTTTTAAGCGCAGGACGCATTGCCGGACAGCTGCCACGCGGCGCGACGGAAGAACAAGTCATGAAATTGGCGTTTAAATATGTCTAATCCCGGGAGTCAAACCATGATCAACCAACGTTCACTGCTCAGATGGGGATTGGATTTCGCCCCCCTGCTTTTGCTGGCGTTGCTGTTAGTGATATTTGGCGGCGTCGACAGCCGGATAGTTTCTGTTAACAACCTGAATATTATCGTGTTACAGGCCACCTCGGTTGCTTTATTGGGGCTGGCAATGTTCTGGATCCTGCTAGTAGGTGAAATTGATTTGTCCGCGGGTAACCTGGTGTCATTCAGCGCCGTCACCATGGGTACGTTATTGTCCTCGGGATATGGATTAGCGCCGTCTTTGGCCGTCGGACTATTTTCTTGTCTCTTTTTCGGGCTTATAAACGGATTGATGGTCGCTATCCTTAAACTGCCCTCATTTATCGCTACGCTGGTGACTACGCTTATCCTGCAAGGCGCAACGCTAATGGTGGCAAAGACCGGCACTATCCTGGTATTGAATCCTTTGCTTCGCCGTTTTGGCGCCTTTACGTCCGCTTATATTCTCCCGCCCACCGTGCTGTTTGTTATCATCATCGCAGCACTGTGCTGGTGGCTGGCGAAACGAACGGCCTTTGGCTTGAAAACCTATGCCATAGGCTCGTCAGCCGAGCGCGCAGTACTGGCGGGAATTTCGGTGCGGGGGCAAAAAGTGTGTGTTTTCCTGGTCTCATCGGTACTTGTTTTCTTCACGGCGACAGTGGTTATCGCGCGAATTCCGGTTGTGAACCCCAATGTCGGCGGCATCAGTCTCTTACTGGACGCCATAGCCGCGGCGGTAATAGGCGGGACCAGCCTTTTCGGCGGCCGGGGCATGGTGGCCGGGGTAATATGCGGCGCATTGATAATCAGCCTTTTAACCGCCGCACTACGTATTCTGGGAATAGATCCGTCGAGCCTCGACTTATACAAGGGGCTGATAATCATCTGTATTCTTCTCCTCGATCAAGGCCTGAGCCTGATTCGCCAAAAAAGGAAACAGGCGGTGTGACGCAAGACCAGAGCGCCGGCATGATATAACATCCATTAATGAGCCAATTGCCCCATTGGTCATCCATTTTATCAATCAAGGCCCGCTGGCCTGATTGACATTTTTTATACCATGCGTACTCTCTTTGCCGTTCAGTCAGAGTGAATAACGCTATGTAACCATGCGGGTTTCTCTTTCAACGTGGAGATGAAGGGTGATGCGACCAGAGCAAAGGCGCTTGGCGATAATAGAACTACTTAGTGAACATCATAAACTCACCGTGGACTTTTTGGCTGAGCATTTGAGTGCTTCAAAGGAAACCATCCGGCGCGATCTGACCGATCTGGCAAACATAGGGCAACTTCGCAAATTCCATGGCGGGGCGGCAATACTGGATAATACGCTGCAGGAAGGCGAGTTCAGCGCGCGCCTGAGTGAAAACGCACAGGAAAAACGCGCAATTGCCCTCGCGGCAACCTCGTTATTTCACAAAAATGATTCAATATTCATTGATACCGGGACAACGACCCTTGCGTTCGCCCGTGAATTGGCGGTCAATGCCAAGGAATTGACGATTATCACCAACTCGGTTTCTATTACGCAAGTACTGGCGCGAAGCAGCGGAAACCATAAAGTGTACTTGATTGGCGGCCAATATCGTGAAGATGCGGCGGAAAACCTTGGCCCGCTTGCCGTAGCGCAAATTTCCATGTTTCATGTGTCGGATGCCGTGATTACCGTGGGGGCTATGGATGAAAATGGCGTCATGGACTATGACCTGGAAGAAGCCGAGATCGCGCGTGCGATGATCGCTCAGGCAAAACAGGTTACGGTACTGGCCGATCACAGCAAAATAGGCCGCTCGGCCCTGTTCACACTCTGTTCATTGAAAGATATTCATCGGTTGGTCACGGACCGTTTGCCGGGTAAAGCGTTCTATAATGCGCTGCAAGATGCCGGCATCGAATGTATTGTTTCTGCAGAAGGGATGAGACTCAGCAATGCAATCGATTAAAGGTAATCCGTAGATTGACCGCCGCGGCCTGCCGGAAATTGCCAAATTCAAGCGGGGAAGATGACGCAGATGGCAGACCGCCGGTAAGGGGCAGTCTGTCGGGGGCAGAAGGCTAGTAAAGTGGGGCAGTGAAGGCGACTTCCCATTGCGGATTGGTGATATCCGCCCAGGGGTACATGCTGTCTTTTGGCAGCCTGGTGAAGGGCAGACTTTTCAAATCAGAACTGGCGGCGCCGGGCGTCTGTGCTTCGCAAATGGTACCGGCCAGTTTTTCGTAAGCTCCTCTGAAGGACGTTGAAGCCTTTACAACCACCAAATCGTACAGCGTTGGTTCAATACCATGCGCGCGGTAGAGTTGAGGATCGCCGTTACCCGCCATCCATTCACACACCAGAACATCAAGGTTGCCGATGCTCAGCACCGCTGAGCGGCCTATGCGTTGGACCACCCCTCTTCCAGCCGGACCTTCCTGTCGGAATACGCCATCGTGCAGCGATTTAACACGAGCCTGACAGGTAACAGACATTGAACGGGGATCGCGGGATGCGCCGATACTGAATTCCGCCTCCCCGCCCACACCGACCTGATGAGCTTTCAACGCTGCGTCAGGCGCGTTCACGACGACAGCTGAGCGCAAACCGGCTCCATATTGGAGTATTTCAGTGGCAACTGCCATGTTGTCCCCGGTTGCACCGGCGTTGCAGGAGTCAGCCGAATCAACAAGGATGACCGGTTTTGCTGTATCTGCTTTGAGCGCTCGTTCAATGACTTCTTTTACAGAGGTCAGCTTAATACGGAAATCATGGCGTTTTGAGTAGAGCAAGCTTGCAAGTTCCTTGGCGTATTTCTCAGCTTGCTCTCGGTTGTCAGCAACCACAACGACAGAGGAATTGGCTTTGGGAATATCAAGCCAGGGTTGCATTTGATAGAAAGAAAAATCAATGAGCCGGCCCTCAGCCACCAGCTTCCGGCCGTAGTCAATAATCTCCTTGAATGCTCCTTTTAGGGTGTTATAGGCCGCGGCTGGAGCAATCATCGGAACAGGCACCCAGGCCGTAACCGGCTTTCTTTTGCCGGAGATGGCATCCAGCGCCAGCGCGGCCGTGCGGTACCCCGTCTCGACATAATCAACGTGAGGATATGTCAGATATGCCAGTATGATGTTGGTATTGCTGATTAACGTGTCAGAGATATAAGCATGAAGATCGGACGAAACGGCAATGACCGTTTTATCTCCCACAATCACCCTGATTCGCCGGGTGATTTCTCCTTCCGGGTCATCATATTCCGTTGTCATTAACGCACCATGATACGATATGAGAACGCCGTCGAGAGGTAAGCTTTCTTTAATCTGGGGGATAAGTTTTGACAGGTAATGATCCATGACGGACTGTTCAGCTACCCCGCCGCTCTGGCAGGCCATCACCGTTCCGCATACCACTTCAGCAAGCGGGGCTTTCTCATTCAACGCTTTGAAGAAGCCGCCGATTGCACATTGTTGGCCTTCAAACTCCTTTCGCACCCGCTCTCCTTCGTATTCTCCCGTCTGTCTCCAGAATTCGAGGGAAGAAAGGACAGGATTGAAAGAGTTACTCTCCTGACGAAATTCGGTAACAAGGATCTTCATTAATACTCTCCGTTTAAGTCACGGTGGATGTCTTTAAGCGCTGAATGAATTTTCATATATACCCGGTAGTTGTTGTCGTAGACGTCCTTGTTGCCAGGATTGGGAATGAACTCTTTTTGGATGGCCACCTTGTCCGCCATTGTATTCAAATCATTGAGCCAGCCCAGTCCCATTGCCGCACAGTAGTAGGCACCAATCGTTCCTGTATAGCGGGGAGCTTCCGGGATTTGCACCTTGATTTGAAGGATGTCAGCAAGCATCTGCATCCAGACATCATTTACCGCACCGCCACCCACAACGCGGATATGATTCTGCAGGCGACCGGACAGTCCATGAAGCCGCTCAAGGTTGTGGCGATGCGTAAAGCAGATGCTCTCCATCATGGCTCTGGCCATATGACGCCGGTCATGATTGATGGAAAGGTTCAGGAAAAAGCCTTTGGCGTTTTGGGAGAACGGGGCAAGCTCACCGTTCAGCCAGTGCGCGGCGATGACACCTTCGCTACCAGGCGCTATTTGACCGGCTTCTTTGCTAATGAGGTTATAGATGTCCGATTCAAGTATGGTACGTTCGACCCTGTAAACCTGATCGGCCAGCCAGTCCAGCGCCAGGCAACCGGTCTGCAGTGCATAAACAGCCCCTTGCGTTTCACGATCGATTGAGAAATATAATGGCGCGTCCAGATCAGAACGTTTACCGATGATGCTGACCAGCCAGGATGATGTCCCAAAATAGAGATGGGCATCATCCAGCTGAGAGCGCCCTACCCCCCACGTGATCGCCACAAGGTCACCAAAACCGCCGAAGACAGGCACATCACCGCGCAGGCCCAGTTCGTCGGCAGCGGCTGCCGTCAGCACTCCTATCGTCTCCTGTGCTTTGCGGGAGAGTGGAAATTTATCCAGATCATCCATGAGATCGGCAGCCCTGAGGACCTGCTGATAATAGTCGTTCAGCTCAGGATTATCTGAACGGATAAAATCATCTGAAGGCTCGGTGAAAAGGTTGCCGGTAGCTTTGTATTTGAAATAGGTATTCAACCCGACAATATGGTTCGACTGTTGCCAGATCTCCGGCTGGTTTTCTTTTAACCACATGAGCCGCGGCCAGTATTCCTGACCTGTCCCGACGAATGTCCCCGCTGATTTATTCAGGCGTTCTGCCTGGACAACTGCCCGACTGTCCATCCAGATGATACTGTCGCGCAGAACTTCTCCCTGATTATTCAGACAGATAATGTTTTTCCATGGCGCGACGAATACCACGCCATGAACATCATCCCTTGCTACTGAGCTTTTGCGCATCACCACCCGACTGGTTTCACAAATATGCTTCCAAATAACCTCAGGATCCTGTTCTGCCCAGCCGTTTTCAGGTTGTTTTATCGGATAGCTTGCCCCGCCTTCGGCAACCACTTTTCCCCATTCATCAATCAACGCAGTTTTAAGTGACGAGGTACCGATATCAAAAGTCATGATGTGCTTAGGCATTATGGCCTCCTGTCGTTACCGCGATTTCCTGATGCTGGGCAATGCGGACTCGCCATTCTTACCTCCTGCCAGTAAGGGATGTATTGTTTTTGTTGTTTACATGTGTTTATTGATATAAAAAACACTATATCAACATAAATATCACAATAACTGACAGATACGCGTTGGCACTCATAGGTTTTTGTGATGACACAGCAATCATCTTTCACAAAAGGAAAGATTTTGGCCAAAACCACATAATAGCCACACTTCCCCTATTCTTCCGTGTCAGGAATCTGCTATTTTCAAGCCATTCAATAGTTCAACCATCGGTGCGTTCAGGCACCGGTGTTATGTATTTCTCACAGGTCATAACTATGCAGGCGGGACACTGATGGATTATTCAAACGGCGCGGAAAGAAGGAATATCATTCTCGATAAGCTCGCAGAGCATGGACAGGTATTCGTTAACGATCTCGCCGAGTTTTTTGATGTTTCCCAGGAGACCATCAGGCGCGATTTCAACAAACTCGAGGAGCTGCGCTACATCAAGAAAGTACATGGAGGCGCTGTCAGCGCCCAGTTTGGCTTCGAGCTGGAATTTAAAGAACGTTCAAAACTCGCTGAGGATGAAAAGAAAGCCATCGCTATCAAAGCGGCCCGGATGATCAAGCCTGGAGACTCATTACTTATCGACTTTGGTACGACAACGCTTGAATTTGCCCGCCAGATAGTTTCCATCAATGGCCTGACCGTGATTACCAATTCACCCATCATCGCGAATCTTTTTCATGAGAACAGCACAACTAATCTGATCCTTATCGGTGGACAATTCGGCACATCCAAAATGGAATGTATAGGTTCCATTGCGCTGCAGTCTATAAGCAGTTTTTATGCTGATTATGCAGTCATTGGCGCCGGCGCCGTCAGTCCGGACGCGGGAATTATGGACCAGAATCTGGATGAAGCGGCCATTGCCCGCCAGATGATTAAGCAAAGCAATCAAACCATCGTTCTGGCTGATGGGCATAAATTGAACAATCGGGCCACATCGCTAGTGGCCGGTTGGAAAGAAGTATCTTGGCTGTTTACTTCCGATCCTGATCAGAAAATAAAAAATCTCGTTTTTCCCAAAGATCTAAAAGTAGTCATTGCCTGACCGTCATCATTTCAGCTTTAAAGCCCGATTCATCGGGCTGAATGGGTAAACATACGGTCCAGGAGCCACGCTTTTGACCGGTCGCCAGCAACGCGAACATAAAGATCATGCTGCCAAAAGCGCCTTCGCGACATTTTCATCGCAGATCAGCACATGACAAAGCCCGGCACGGATGGCGGCCAGAATAATAGCGTATTTATGGGTCCCGCCCGCGGCCAGCACCAGCTGTCCGGTTTTTTTCAAATCCTCAATCGTGGGATTGATCACTCTTTGCGCTAAAGGATGCTTTACTTTTTTTCCCTGGACATCCAGATAGTGACCGCAAATATCTCCCACAGCGCCCGCTTCAATCAGCGAAAGGCGTGATGGCTCGTCGATGACGCCATATTCCAGAGCTTTGGATTGTTCAGAGAGATCGATAGCGCTCAGGAGCGCCATGTCCAGCTGGCCTGCCATGGAAAGCACCGACCTCACCGGCTCACTGGCCACCAGGGCGTCTCGTAGCGTTTCTGAGGAAGCGAACATCGGTGCGGTAACATAAAAACATTTTGCATTGAGCGCCCGCGCGACAGACGCGGCGTTGTCATAAGGGTTGATTCTGGTGCTTTCAGCCAGGCCGCCGCAAAGCAGCACCACGCGATCGCCCCCTTCCGGTCGTGGCAAAAAGTTCTGGGCAGCCGTATGAATGGTGCCTCCCCAGCTTATGCCGAGCGTGCCTGATGGCGGCAGATTTTCAGAGATATATTGCCCTGCCGCCGAGCCGACCATCGCCCTGACATCATCACCTTCGATTGGCGTCGGGACAACGATGACCCGGCCGAGACCAAATTTTGCGGTAAGGGCGTTTTCCAGATCGATGCGCACAGCAACGGTCTGGGGCAAAATGATCTGCACAAACCCTGACGTTCTCGCTTCACCCAGGATTCGGTTGACCTTTTTACGGGTGATATTCAGGTGGCGCGCAATCACATCCTGAGTCTGACCCTCTTTGAAGTAGTGCCAGCAGATCCGCGCAATCAACGCGTTTTCATCCTGAGCGCTTTTACTTTCTTCCAAAATTTTTTCCCTGATAATCATAGTATTGTCTCTAATATGGAAAGTATAGCACATTTGTTCCCTCTGATTCACAAATGTGTCATTCATGAATGGTAAATTCACCACCATCAAGATTTTCATAAGAGAGAATACCCATGTCAGAATGCAATAATATTTACAGCGATAAAAAAACCGTCACTGTTAATGGCCGTGAATATCAGTGGCCCGTTCAATCGACTGTGGTGGTTTGTTTCGATGGATGCGATCCCCAATACATCGACGCCGCGAGCCAGGCCGGTCTGATACCGAATCTGGACAAAATGCGTGACAGCGGCTTTGCCGGTAAGGCATTGGCCAGCATGCCGACCTTCACCAATCCCAATAACGTCTCCATCGTGTGCGGCGTATCGCCGAATGTGCATGGCGTCTCCGGCAACTTCTATTTTGACCGCGAAACGGGCAAAGACGTCATGATGGTTGACTCCTCCCCGGTGCGGGCGCCAACGCTGCTGTCGGCATTCTCCCGTGCGGGCGCAAAGGTTGTTGCGATCACGGCGAAAGATAAACTGCGCAAGGCGCTGGGCAAGGACCTGGATGGCATTGCTTTCTCTGCTGAAAAAGCCAACGACGCCACCGAAGCAGAGAACGGCATAGGCAATGTCGAAGCGCTTGTCGGCCGAAGCGCGCCAGACCAGTACTCAGCCGATCTTTCACTCTTCGTGCTGGATGCGGGCATCACATTGCTGGAAACCACCCGGCCGGACATCTGCTACCTGTCGCTGTCCGATTATGTACAGCACAAACATGCGCCCAACGATCCTCAAGCACTCGAATTTATGGTGGCCGTCGACCAGCGTCTGGGAAAAATGCTGTCGCTTGGCGCGCGGTTGGGCATCGTTGCCGATCATGGCATGAGTGATATGGCTGATGCCGGGGGCAATCCGCGTATTGTTTACCTTTCAGATCTGCTGGACGAAGCATTCGGGGCAGGAAAATGCCGGGTGATCTGCCCGATTACCGACCCGTTCGTTCGCCACCACGGTGCGCTGGGCGGGTTTATCCGCATTCATCTCCTGGCCCCGGATATCGCCATCCATGACGTGCTGAATTTTGTCCGCAATATCCCCGGTGTTGCACTGGCGCTGCCACGGGATGAAGCCTGCCTGATGTTCGAAGTGGCCGACGATCGTGAAGGCGACATCGCGGTTGTTGCGATTAAAGGAGTGGCTCTGGGAGCCGGCAAAGCCGACCACGATCTGTCGCAACTTTCCGGCGCTCGTCTGCGCTCCCATGGCAGCCTCACCGAACAGGTCGTTCCTTTTATTACCTCAATCCCGGTGAAAGCCGATCCGACGCACCGGCTGCGCAACTTTGACATCTTCTTCGCACTCCTGAACGAGGCTATCTGATGCGCCGCGCCATAGTTGTCATTCTTGACGGTTTACGTCGGGATTTGATCGGTGAGGAAAATACGCCTCATCTGTGTGCATTTGCCCGCCGTGCCGAGCAGTTCTCCGCTCACCGTACCGTGTTCCCGAGCTGCACCCGAGTGGTATCGGCCAGCATCGCTACCGGCTGCCGGCCGGCCCGTCATGGGATGGCGGGAAATACCATGGTGCTGACTGAAAACGGCCGTCTGGTCCGCCATGATGCGGGTAAACCGGGTTTTCTCCAGCACAAGCGCAACGTCACCGGCCGCTCTTTGCATGTTCCGACGATGGCGGAACACCTCGCGGACGAGGGCGGCGTGGTGATTTTCAGTAATGTCTCGCCGGGGGCGGCCTATGCCCACGATCCGGATGGATTTTGTCACGTCTACCATCGCGCGGGGTCATTCGGCCCCGGTCGCCAGCCCGTTCCTCCGCTTGACGAGCTCAACATTGCGCTGGACACCGAGGGCGAAAGCGTGATGACCGACAGGTTTATTGCACGGGTGGTTAGCACCCATGATTGTCCGGCCGTGGGCGTTCTCTGGATGGGCGAACCCGACGCGTCCCAGCACAATCTGCCATTAGGATCACCCGAACATCTGGCCATCCTTCGCAGTGCGGACAGTCACGCGGGGCGGGTGATTGCCGCCGTTGAGGCCATGGCCGATCGACAAGACATTTTGCTGCTGATCGGCTCGGATCATGGTCACCAAATCGTGGATGGGGTCATTGATGTTGAAGCTGAGCTGGTCGGCGCGGGTCTGAAAAACAGCATGGAATCGGATGATGTGGTTGTGGCGTCGAACGGAACCTCGGTACTGATTTACCTGCATCCCGACGTGTCCGGCAGGAAGTCAGAGATTGAGATCTTCCTGCGCGATCGCGCCTGGGCAGGCCAGGTGTTCTCGCGCTGTGAGTTTGCGTCGGCGGGTATTCCCAGTGAGGCAGGCCCGGAATTCGCCGTTTCCATGCGCAGCACCGACGAAACAAATGACTACGGCGTGGCCGGAAAAGGGTTCACGGCCCGACGCGCGGGGGACAAAGCAGATATTCTCGGCGCCGGGCAGCATGGCGGCATGGGCACTTATGAACAGATGCCGTTCCTGATGGCTGCGGGACAGGGTTTTACCCCGGATAGCGTGCGCACATCACCCAGCTGCGTGATTGATATTGCCCCCACCATTTTCACCCACCTGGGTAAACCGCTGCCGTCATTTGATGGCCAGGCCCTGCAACACGAAAGTCGTGAGGAGTAAAAATGGCGAGCGTCAACATTCGTCAGATCGGTAAAGCCTATGGAGAAACCGCCGTGCTCAAAAGCGTCTCGCTGGATATCCGCGACGGTGAGTTTCTGACATTAATCGGTCCCTCCGGCTGCGGAAAATCGACACTGTTGCGCATCCTGGCGGGTCTGGAAGCGCAGGACAGCGGCAGTATTGAACTGGATGGAGAGAACATTGATGCGCGCCGCCCAAGCGGACGTGATGTCGCGATGGTTTTCCAGTCCTATGCGCTTTATCCCCACTTCACGGTGTTTGACAATATAGCCCTGCCGCTGAGGATGCAGCGACTGAGTCGTATTCAGCGCCTGCCGGTGCTGGGTTACCTGCTGCCGGCACGAAAAAGCATAGAGCGTGATATCGCCGGTGAAGTGAACCAGGTCGCGAAGATGCTGAATATCGACCCTCTTTTACAGCGTAAACCGGGGCAGTTATCGGGTGGACAGCGCCAGCGCGTGGCGCTGGGCCGCGCTATGGTTCGTCATCCCAAAATATTCCTGATGGATGAACCGCTTTCCAACCTTGATGCGAAGCTGCGTGTGCAAATGCGCGCTGAGATTGTGGCGTTGCATCGCCGCCTTGGCGTGACGTTTGTCTATGTAACGCACGATCAGGCTGAAGCGATGACCATGTCCGACCGCGTTGCCGTCATGGTCGGCGGCGATGTCCTGCAAACAGCGCCGCCGGAAGAGCTGTATCGTAATCCGGCTGAAATCCGGGTTGCTGAACTGATTGGCAGCCCGAAGATTAATATTCTGGCCGTTGACGCTATGCCGGGAGCCGCAAAGTACGGCTTTGCCTGCGCACACCGCATTGGCTTTCGACCTGAATCAGCGTCCATTGTAACCAGCGGAACCGGCGTGCTGGAAGGCGTGGTCAGCAATGTTGAGAACTTCGGTGCGGATATTTTCATTCATGTCGATATCAACGGCGCGGGCAGGATTATCGTGCGCCGTGACCCGCATTCGCCTCGCCTCTCGCCGGGTAACGCCGTGGGCATCATGCTCGATCCGCGCCAGATTCTGGTTTTTGATACCGATGGCAAGCGGCTGACGGAAAAGGAGCGGATCGCGGTATGAGCGAATTACACGTTGTGACAGCCAGGGCAAACCGGCAGGCACCGAAAAAGTCGCTGGTGCAGGCTCAGCGGCACTTCGCTTACCTGTCGGTATTTCCCGCCGCCTTGTTACTGATTGTGCTGCTGTTCGTTCCGGCGCTGGTGGTGATAGCCGTCTCACTGACCGACTGGCAGTTTGGCACATCGGCGCTCCGGTTTATTGGCCTGGAAAATTTCAACACGTTATTCTCCGACCCGGTGTTCTGGACGGCGCTGAAAAATACGTTGCTGTATGTGGCCATCGTAGTACCGGGAACCTTGATTCTGGGCCTGACCGTCGCGCTGTTAATCGAGTCCAGCCCCAGCCTGCGCGGCTTTTATCGTGCGATTCACTTTCTTCCGGTGATGTCGACGATGTCGGCAATGGCCATCGTCTGGGGGTCAATGCTTCATCCCACCATTGGCCTGGTGAATCGCGCGTTGTCGGTATTCGGTATTACCGGCCCTAACTGGTTACGAGATGAAGATACGGCTCTGCTGGTGATTGCCGTCATTGGCATCTGGCAAAACTTTGGCTTCGCCATGGTGCTGTTTGTTTCCGGACTGAAGTCTATTCCAGAGGATCTCTATCACGCCGCCGCCATTGATGGGGCCGACGGCATTGTCGATAGGCTTCGTACCGTCACCCTTCCTATGCTCGGACCCGTGATGATCTTCGTCAGCATAATGACCGCATGCCGGGCTTTTGAAGTGTTCGACAGCGTCAGTGTTCTCACTCAGGGCGGACCGAATTATGCCACGGAAGTCCTGCTGCACCGGCTCTATACCGAAAGTTTTGACTACCTGAGAACCGGCTACGGCGCGGCGCTTACCGTGGTTTATCTGCTGATTGTTGTCTGTCTCACCCTCGGCCAGTCGAAAATCCTTGAGCGGCGGGTACATTACTCATGATTAAATTTTCCTCATTGTCTCTTTCGCCGAAACTGGTGCTGCGGCATGTGATTCTGCTGTGTACCGCCTTGTTTACCCTGCTCCCCTTTATCTGGATGGTGAGCCTGTCCCTGAAGCCTCAGCAGGAGATTTTCGCGGCCGATTTCCATTTGTGGCCAACGCACTTTTTCGGACTTGAGAACTACCGTGCGGCGTTGACTTCTGTACCGATGTTGCGGTTTCTCGCCAATGGCGTCTTTGTCTGCGCGGTGATTTTCCTGATCCAGCTTATCGTGTGCGTGCCCTGCGCTTATGCGCTGGCAAAACTGCGATTTCGCGGCCGGGATACCCTGTTTTCCGCCGTGCTGGTTGGTTTACTGGTGCCGCCGCAGGCCCTGGCGATCCCTCACTTTTTAATGCTGTATGTGTTTGGCATCCTCAATACCTATGCATCGCTGATTCTGCCGTGGATGATTTCGGCCTTCGGCATCTTTTTGCTGCGTCAGTTCTTTCGCAAAATCCCCGAAGAGATTCTTCAGGCGGCGCGGCTGGACGGCCTGAGCGAGTTCTCCATTATCTGGCGCATTATCATGCCGATGAGCACGCCGGCTATCGCCTCATTCGGCATTTTTTCGTTGGTTGCGCACTGGAACGATCTGTTCTGGCCCATGATTGCGGTTCGCGACCAGGCAATCTCGACACCGGCATTGGGCATCTTATTATTCCGGGATGATGAATCCGGTCAGTCACTGGGACCACTGATGGCGGGGGCGGTAATTATTGTTATTCCGTTGATTTTCGTTTTCCTTGCGGCACAGCGTCGTTTTATTGATGGCATGACAACATCGGCAAATAAATAAGCTTTTATTTTAATGACTCCAGGAGAATACCATGTCTTTACAGGCTTCAGTGTGCAGCCGCATTTTATCCGGCGCGATTATTTTGTCTGGCATTACGGCAGCCCATGCAGACGATAAAATAACGCTTGATGTGCTGTATACCACCCCGGGGACGTTCAATTCCCTACAGAAGGAATTAGCAAAACGCTTTACCCAGACGCATCCTGGTATTGAAATAAAGTTTCGTAATCCGGTAAAAGGATATGAAGAAGCTGCGCAGGAAATTTTGCGCGGGCAAATCACCCATAGCATGCCGGATGTTGCTTTCAACGGAATCAACCAAATCGGATTGTTTGTTGACCGTGGTATTGGGGCGCCTCTGGATACATACATCAAGAAAGAGGGTGGCCTGGATAAATTAGGTTATTACCCGACGCTGGCTAAGCTTGGGACCTGGAAAGGCAAGCAATACGGTTTGCCTTTTGCGGTTTCCACACCGGTTCTTTACGTCAATACCGATCTGGTAAAAGCGGCGGGCGGCAATCCAGATCGGTTACCGGGCACCTGGCCTGACTTGATCAAACTCGGTAAAGCGATTGAGAGCCATTCGAAATCGCCGGTAACAGGCCTTTATTACCAGTGGGAGCAGACCGGCAACTGGCTGTTTCAGACGCTGATAACCAGTAAAGGCGGACACATGCTGCAACCTGATAGCTGCAAAATCGGCTTTAACAGTGATGCGGGTAAATGGGCGCTGCAAACGCTTGAGTCGTTTGGAAAGTCAGGCATGCCTAACCTGGCGCTCGGACAGGCTCGCCAGTCATTTGTTTCGGGTACGATAGGCATCATGGCGGATTCAACGTCCTATGTCGCCGCCGCTGAAAAGCAGATCAACGGAACGTTCGGCTTTAAAACGATGCCCTTCCCGCTGGCCGCTGCGCAAGGTCGGTTACCGGCGGGCGGAAACGTTGCCATGGTGCTTTCTACCGATACCAAACGTCAGGCCGCGGCATGGGAGTATGTTAAATTCGTCACCGGTCCTGAAGGCCAGACCGCAATGGCCAACCTGACAGGGTATATGCCCGGAAACAAAATAGCCGTTGAGAAAGCAGACCTGCTCGGCAACTTTTACGCGTCCCATCCGAACCATACCACCAGCCTGAAGCAGGTGCCGGTATTAGGCGAATGGGCATCGTTCCCGGGTGAAAACTCGCTAAAAATAATTGAAGTGATTAAAGACCACACCGAAGCGTTAGTGACGGCTCGAGACAATGCGGCTGACACCATGCCAAAACTGGTTCAGGATGTTAATGCCCTGATGCCTGCTGAGTGTAGGTAACAGCGATATTCCGCCAGAAATGCCCCTGGCGGAATTCATTAAGCTCAAGCGCGCCCTATACCGTAGCCTTTGCAATCTGCCAAACACATCAGCAGCGGCAGCCGGACAATCGATTGTTTACTCGATATAAGGACCAAGGATGAGGTCATTGCCCCTTATTGCCTCCTCAAGGGAGCCGACCTTGAAGGCGACATGGGTATAGTCTTCAAAAGTGGCTGCAACGGAGAATCCGGTGTGAATCGGTGCCACTGTATTTTGAAGTTACCCGGATCATCAGCGGTAAACATTCCGGCTATTTCACTAAAAAGGCCTTCAAGGCTCGACGCTGATATCGGCAAGGCGCCCCGCGGCACGCCGCATGATCGCGGGCGACTGGCCAAAGGCCCTGATAAAGGCGCGGCGCATTCTGTCTGAATCGCCAAATCCCGTTTGCTGAGCGATAGCGCTAATGGAATGGGTACTGTCTTCCATTAGATTCCGTGCGGCCTCCAACCGGATATTTTCCACCGCCTTCGCCGGCGATTGGCCGGTTTCAGTTTGAAATGAACGGCTGAATTGCCGGGGGCTGAGATTGGCCACTGCCGCCAGCTCCTCCACACCCAGGCGCTTGCCCAAATTACGGCGAACGTAGGTGATCACTTTCTGCAATCGATCCGACTTGGGTTCCAGCTCAAGCAGGGTGGAATATTGCGATTGTCCTCCGCTCCGGCGATGGTACATAACAAAGTGACGGGCGATGGCACGGGCCGTCTCGATACCGAAGTCGTCCTCAATCAACGCCAGCGCAAGATCAAGACCCGCCGTGCTTCCCGCACATGTCCAGATAGAACCGTCCACGATAAAAATTCGATTTTCCTCCACATGGACCAATGGGAATTGCTCCTGGAGCTTTCTGGCGATTTTCCAATGCGTTGTCACCCTGAGACCGTCCAGCAGACCGGCGGCGGCCAGCGCGAAGGTACCGGTGCACACGCCGGCGATTCTTCTGCTTCTCTGGCGTGCGGTGCGCAGGAACTCAATCACCGCAGAGTCGGGCTGCACAGCGCCGCCACCCACCACCAGCAGGTCGAAATAATCGTCGGAAAAGGGTTCCGTCTCCACCCACACGCCGACCGGGCCTCGCAATAGACCGCCTCGTTCGGACATCATCCGGGTCTCATACAGCTTCTCGCCCGCCAGCTGATTGGCGATATCGAAGGCACCCGCCACTGCGAGCTGTAATGGCGTGAACCCCGGATACAAAACAAAACCGACTTTCTGAACAGCCATCTCACGCTCTCGTTGTCTTAAAACGACGGAATTATGACATTTATGCCGCCTGCTATAAAAGCCATACTTTTTTGAAAATATCAAAAGGTTTTCGTCATGAATCCAACCAAGGCTTTTCCCCCCCCGCTGCATGGCGGCCAGCTGATCCTCGCCTCCATCGCGGTAGCGCTCGCAACGTTCATGACCGTGCTCGACTCGTCCATTGCCAATGTGGCCATTCCGAACATTTCGGGCAACCTTGGCGTATCGGTGGACGAAGGCACCTGGGTCATCACGGTGTTCGCCGCGGCGAATGCGGTATCCATCCCGCTCACCGGGTGGCTCACGCAGCGTATCGGTCAGGTCAAGCTGTTCGTTGGCGCGATCTTATTGTTTATCGTGGCGTCGTGGCTGTGCGGTATTTCTCCCACCATGCCGGTGCTCCTCACCGCGCGCGTCCTGCAGGGCGTTATGGCCGGCCCGCTGATTCCGCTGTCGCAGGCGATTTTGCTGGGTTCGTATCCCAAACACAAGTCCGCGATGGCGATTTCCCTCTGGGGGATGACGGCCACCGTGGGCCCCATCGCCGGCCCCTTGCTGGGGGGCTGGATCACGGACAGCTACAGCTGGTCGTGGATTTTCTTCATCAACATTCCCATCGGACTCTTCGCGGCGGGCGTCACCTGGATAATCTACCGAGACCGCGAAACGGCCACCAGAAAGCTGCCAATCGATGTGGTGGGTCTCAGCCTGCTGATAACCTGGGTCGCCTCGTTGCAGGTTGTGCTTGATAAAGGCAAAGATCTGGATTGGTTTTCATCGCCCCTTATCGTTGCCCTTGGCATTACCGCCTTGGTGAGCTTCGCATTCTTCATGGTATGGGAGTTGACCGAGGAGCATCCGATTATCGATCTCAGGCTTTTCGGACAGCGCAACTTCCTTGGCGGCACCATCGCAATCTCGGTGGGTTACGGGGTATTTTTCGGCAATCTCGTGCTGCTGCCGCAATGGATGCAGGAATACCTCAACTACCGTTCCGTTGATGCGGGACTGGTTACCGCGCCGCTTGGCTTTTTCGCCGTCATCATGTCGCCCATCATGGGCCGCGTGTTGCCGCGCACCGACGCCCGCACCGTTGCCACCCTTGGCTTTATCGGCTTTGCGTTCGTCTTCCTGCTGCGCTCGCAATATCTCACCGAAATCGACACCTGGCATCTGGTCTTGCCCACCCTGCTGCAAGGCATCCCGATGCCGATGTTTTTCCTGGCGCTGACATCGATCATTCTGTCCGGCCAACCCGCCGAGCGATTACCCGCCGCAGCGGGACTCTCCAACTTCGCGCGGGTGTTTTGCGGCGCGGTCGGCACGTCGCTGGCCGGCAACGAGTGGAACAACCGCACGATCCTGCATCACGCCCGCCTCACCGAGCAGGCGAGCATTTACAATCCGGTATTCAATCAGCAGATCGATGCGCTCAAAGCGCTGCTGCATTCAGATACCCAGTCGGCCCAGGCGCTATTCGATGTCACCCTCAGCGCCCAGGCCGCCATGTTAGGGCTAAACGATATCTTTTATCTCTCGGCCGGTATCTTCATCCTCATCATCCCCCTGGTGTGGATCACGCGACCGGCCAAGAGAAACAAAGCAGTTTCGATCAAGGACGCGCATGCCTGAAAGCTGTTGCGGCGTTTTCGTCTGGAAATGAGAACGAACGCTGCCTGGGGATCTCGTCCAATAGGTATGCATGTGAGCTTATGCCGATATGTTTATTGGCGCCCTGGTCAGCGGGTTAGGAGCCAAACTCTATACCGGCGGCAATAAGGAAAATGCCGCTTTCATTTCTCGCGCCTCTTCTCCCGGACTACGGCCAAAGAAACGCCGAAACTCGCGATTAAATTGCGAGGGACTTTCATAACCCACCCTGAACGCCGCCGAAGCGGCCGTCAAATTATCGCGAATCATCAATAAACGCGCCTGATTCAGGCGCACGGACTTGATGTATTGCAAGGGCGAAGTACCGGTCGCGACTCTGAAGTGTTTATGGAAAGCGGGCACGCTCAGGCCGGCGTCGCTTGCCAGGACGCTAATAGGCAAAGGCTGCGGAAAATCCAGATGAATGCGCTGCAACACTCTGGAAATATTGGCAAAATGCCCGTGATTTGCCAGCGCGGCCCTTATCGCACCGCCGCGCTCCCCCACCAGCGCACGGTAATACAGCTCACGCACCAGCTGCGGACCGAGGATCTTTGCCTCTTGCGGCGAGGACAACGCCCGCAGCAGGCGTAATGTCGTATCCGCCAGCGAGGCATCAAGGGGCGTTGATATGATACCTTCGGGTGCGGCGTGGGGCGGCGAATCCGGACTGTCCAGCAACATCACCAGTTCCGATAACACCGTCCTGTCCAGCGATACCGTTACCGCCAGCAAAGGCTCCTGCGGGCTGGCTTCCGTTTCCGTGGAAAACGGCAGCGGTACCGAGAGCACCAGATAATGCTGCTTGTCGTAAAAATATACCTTGTCCGCCAGGTAGCCGCGCTTATGGCCCTGGCAGACAATCACAATGCTCGGTTCATAGATCACCGGCGTGCGGCCCAGGGGGCGGTTGGAGCGCATGAAACGCACATCCTCCAGCAATGAGCGGGTATAGCCCTCGTTCGGGGCAAGGCCGCCAATCAGTGACACCATCTCATCGAACATCCGGCATCTCCTCTCTTTATTGCCAGTTACAATCAAGCAATCGCATTGCTGTTTATCCCCTGGAAAGTGAATCCTTTGAATAGAAACAGGCAATCATAGGATAAGAATACGCCTATTTTACCTGCCCCGCGCTGTTTAGCATGGTGGCGTTAACGAGATTTTCATTTTTCAGCCTGTTTCAGAGGAGATAAGACATGAGCAATAAAACCTGGCTGATTACCGGCGCGGCTCGCGGCATTGGTTTGTCGCTGGCGCGTCAGGTACTGGCGCGGGGTGATGCGGTTGCCGCCACCTCGCGCACCATGGAGAGTTTGCGCCAGGCGCTAGGGGCGGATAGCGACCGCTTCCTCGCCCTTGAGGTTGATCTGGTGTCCGAGCCCGGCGTGCAAGCGGCTATGGAAAAAATCATCGGAGTATTCGGCAGCATAGACGTGGTGGTGAATAATGCGGGTTACGGTCAGCAAGGTACGATTGAAGCCCTGACGGATGCGGAACTACGCCGTAATTTCGACGTTAATGTGTTCGCGCCGCTGCATGTGCTTCGCCACGCATTGCCGCAGTTACGCAAGCAGCGCAGCGGACACATCTTCAACGTGGCGTCTATCGCGGGGTTCCAGGGCGGCTATGCGGGCTGGGGCAGTTATGTCGCCACCAAGTTCGCGCTGGCCGGGCTGACCGAAACCCTGGCGGCGGAAGTGGCTGAACTGGGTATCAAAGCGACCATTGTGTATCCCGGCCCGGTGCGCACCGGATTCCTGTCGCGGGAAAGCCTGGTGGTGGCTCAGCACGCCATTGCCGACTACGCCGCCGCCCAGGCATCGCTGGAATTGCACCTGAACGGGCTGGATGGCAAGCAGGCGGGCGACCCGGAAAAACTGGCGTTGCTCATCATACAAGCGGCCAACACAGCGCAACCCCCTGTTCACCTGTTCGCGGGTCAGATAGCCAATGAGCTGGCCGAAGAGAAATTAAAGGCCGTCAGCGGGGATCTTGCGGCCTGGAAGGGCGCTTCGCAAGCCACGGATTTCACTGATTGATGACCGGAATCATTATCGGAGGCTCAGACTGCCGACAAACATACCCTGAGTCAATAAGATGAGGCAGGCACTTTATCCTCTAACTCAGCCGGCGCCGTAAGGCGCCGGCTCATTACTTCCATGGAAGAGATGTATATTGGCGCAATGTGCGCTGATGCAGCAGCAACGATTGCCGCTAAATCATCATAAATGTCGTAATGGGTTCTCGTCATTATTTATCTGACTATCAAATCCCATCATTGTTAATTGATACCAGAATATCTTGATTGGAGGTTTGAATGATTACTCCTGTTGCTATTGACATGGAAGAATACTCACTGAGCGTTCGAAATTAAACGAATGAGATGTCATTAAAGAAGGAATAGGTAAAGCATTAATAAATATCTAACCAACAATAACCAGACAATTAAATCTACAAATAACTTCATTTATGCTAGTTTTGTTTAGAGTTTCTCTTTTGCGAATATCCCTATAGTCACTCAAGAAGGCCAAAACGCATCAGCAAGGCACAAAAAAAGGCCGCTGCGATGGTTGCCATCCAGAAATAAATACTGTAAATAAAAATAATATCCACAACCGCAGCATGTCAATAATTAAATGTATCGAAAATTCATTATTATAGAATCGATTATTATCCCATTAGCCAGTGTTAAATATCCGTTTATCATCCTCCCTCTTCAGACTATTTGTTTAAGCATTTTTGAACGTCCCTATGATTAATTACTTATAGCGGTTTATTTTTGATTTGACATGCTTCTGGAAATGGTTAGGTCATTCCGTCAAATAAAATAAATAGCACATAAAATTTTCACTTTCATCAATTAATCTAGGGAAAGAATATGCCTATCAAGCCGATACACTCAACTGGGAAGACCACATACCAAGGAAATGGCAGATCAATCACTCAGACCCCTTATGGGCCAATAAGTCATTTAACGGGGGCATCCAATGCTGGATTGGGAGGCCCAAGTCCGCGAGCCGTAGGAAAATTAAATACATCATTAAGTAATCTCAATAACAATCTTCAGCAATCTAATCAAAAGATTCGTGACCAAATAACTGACCTACAAAAAAAACAGGCCGAGCAACAAAAAAAACGAAACGAAGAAACCAACCGAAGAATGGAACAGGCCAGGGCGGAACAGCAAAAAAAATTGGCTGACATGAAAGCTAAAACGCAAGCCGACGTTCAAGAAGCCAACGCCAGAATGAGGGCGGAAGAAGCAGCAAGACAGCAGGAAAACATGCAACGTCAGGCCCAAGAAGAGGCAAGACTTCGAGAACAAGAAGAAGCAAAAAATCGGGAAGCGGAGCAACAAAAATTAGCTCAAGAAGCGGCAGCGGCAAGAGAGCGGGAGGAAGCCCAAAGGAAAGCGGATGAGGCCGCCGAAGCCAAGCGACGGGCAAATGAGGCCATTGAAGCGCAGAGAAAAGCCGATGATGCGGCCAAAGTGGCCAAAGAGCTCATTGCTGCGAGGCAATTGAATCAAGAAAACATTCAGACCGATGAGGCTCTTCCCAGTCCCAGCCAAGCAGCAGTTATGGCTGCCGCAGCAGGTTTGGCCTCTACAGCGCCCGCTGCTGAAGGCCTATTGGCGAGAATTACGGCTGCCCTGGCTGAACTGGGCGCGATTGCCTCATCTTCAAAAGCGGGCCCGCACGCCGCCATCATTATTGCTGGGCTTTATCCCAAGGAGGCGGGAGTGGGAAGCGATAATGTGTCCGGCGAAAAACATTTCGTCAAGACGCTACCGGCCGCAATGCTCAACATGCCATCAGAAGAGCGTTTACGCCTAGCTGCTCTGGAACATAACACCATTGATGTCCCCATCAGAGGCCGTCTGGTTTTAACAAACAGCCAGATAGCCATTGAACTGATTAGGACTGAACAACCCACGCCCGTTCGCGTCGTTACAGGCATACCTGACGGTAAAGGTAATTATCAATGCACTCTGCCTGGTACGGACGCGTTACCGGCCAGCACCATTTTAGTGACGCCGGCGGAAGCTCCGGGCAGCGCAGGCCTGGGGGCCATAATCACACCAGAGATTGGCCCTAAGCCTGTTATCCATACCGGTAATAATGCACAGCCCATTGCTTTGCCTACAGTGACGACTTTGCCCGGTTTTGATGGTGATCTGATTGTGGTTCCGCCGCTTGAAACCGCTGACAAGCCGATCTATGTTATGCTGAGCGGCAGGAAAGAAAGCTACCGGCCTAATCAAGGCGCTGTGGGCAATATGGGTGAGTTTTTTACGCAGCAGGGCTTTGGTAGTCAAGTTAAAGAATTTTCAGTCAAGACTAATCAACAGTACCAAGGACAAAACATCTACAAAGCAAACAAAGATATTGGATCACATATAGCGGATGGGGATATATTTTACCTCGATGGAGCACACAAAAATCATCTTGAATTATTTGATAGTAATAGAAAAATAAAACTAGTACTAAATCTTGACGGCTCTATTAATACGCGTAAGACTTTTGAAGCTCAAAAAGAAGGACGGAGATTGCCAAAATGAATGACAAACTTAAATTTGAGAAAATGAAAAATATACTTTCCGAAATATTAATAGAAAAATTAGGCGATTTGTCTGAATCTGACGATTTAGCTATCAACTATAAAAGAAA
The DNA here is from genome assembly GCF_047324245.1 of Sodalis sp. RH16. Taxonomy (NCBI): domain Bacteria; kingdom Pseudomonadati; phylum Pseudomonadota; class Gammaproteobacteria; order Enterobacterales; family Bruguierivoracaceae; genus Sodalis; species Sodalis sp. RH16. Next base: position 156,910 of record NZ_CP178737.1, read on the forward strand.
TATGGATGAAACATTTCAGACGAGGTTAAATTTGCTGAATCAAGCAATCAACTTCTTAGATAATGCCCGTAGCGAGAAAGATGAACTGGCAACACAAACTGCATTGCTTATTTTAAGATCCCAATCAATGGGGCTTGCTGATTTCTTCAATGCTATAGTGAACGATATCGAATCAATCTTAAACAAACCAAAATGGATAGAAATTCCGGAAGATTATAAAATTCCAGAGCACTACAATTTTAACGAGTAACATGTATTAGTGTGATTACCAGGGGATTCTGACGGTATAATTACCAGGCGATTTTGTCGTTATCCCACTATTACAATTTGCCATGAGGCATGCGGATTTCTTTGATTATATGAAAGACGACACTTTGTAATTATCCAACGCTTTATATAGATGTGATATGCCTGGTACCTATCAGATACCTCATCACTATATTGCCGACTACACCGCCGCCCAGGCATCGCTGGATTTGCACCTGAATGGGCTGGATGGCAAGCAGGTGGGCGACCCGGAAAAACTGGCGTTGCTCATCATACAAGCGGCCGGTGCGGCACAACCTCCTGTTCATCTGTTCGCGGGTCAGAGAGCCAATGAACTGGCCGAGGAGAAACTGAAGGCCGTCAGCGGGGATCTTGCGGCCTGGAAGGGCGCTTCGCAAGCCACGGATTTCACTGATTGATGGCCGGGGTCATTATCGGAGGCTCAGACTGCCGACAAACATACCCTGAGTCAATAAGATGAGGCAGGCACTTTATCCTCTAACTCAGCCGGCGCCGTAAGGCGCCGGCTCATTACTTACATGGAAGAGATGTATATTGTCGCAATGCGCGCTGATGCAGCAGCAACGATTGCCGCTAAATCATCATATCCAAAATGAATATAAAAATAAGGCCGCTGATGGATAACAGTGTGGACATTAGCGTCCAGGATAAGAATGTTTCTTTCGTTGTCAGGCCAAAGAAGTTTTTTACCATCCAAAAGCTGGCATCATTCACATGGGAGCAGATACAGGAACCGGCGCCGGTAGCCAAGGTGATCATGGCCAGATTGGTCTGCGGATGGGTGGAAAGCAAAGGAATAACCAGGCCGGCGGTGGATATTGCCGCAACGGTTGCGGAACCGAGGCAAATTCGGAAAAAGGCCGCTACACCCCACGCCATCAGGATAGGACTGATATCCATGCCGGAGACCAGCGATGAAATGTAACTTCCCACCCCGGAATCAATCAATACCTGTTTAAACGCGCCACCCCCGCCGATAATCAACAACAGGCCGGCAATACCCGCGATGGCCTGGCCGCAGGAAGCCATAAGTTCCGGGATCTTTTTCCCTCGGCCAACCCCCATGGCGTAAAGGGCAAACAGCAGAGACACCAGCATGGCAATGGTGGAATTACCGATAAATAGGATAATCGAATACAGCGTACCCGGATCGCCGGCATCCTTCGGGCGGGCCATTTGGATAATGGTCACCAATGCCATCAGGATCACAGGCAGCATGGCGGTGAAGAAGCTGATGGCGAACCCCGGCATATCCGCTTCGGAAAAATTCTTTTCAACTCCCAGGGATTCGATATTACCGGCCTTTTTGAAGGCCTCCGGAATCAAGCGCTTACACAGCTTATTAAGCAACGGACCGCAAAGGATAAATACCGGTATCCCCACCAGCACGCCGTAAAGCAACACCACGCCCACATCCGCCCCATACTCACGGGCTATCATGGTGGGGCCGGGATGAGGGGGCAAAAAACCGTGGGCAACCAGCAATCCCGCCAGCATCGGCACGCACATGTTCATGGGGGAAATTTTCGCTTCCCGGGCGATGGCGAATAAAATAGGCACCAGCAGGATCAGCCCCACTTCAAAAAACAAGGCTATACCAACGATAAAAGCGGAACACACCACAGCCCAATCCAGTTTACGGGCGCCGAAATATTTCAGCATGGTCAGGGCAATACGCTGCGCCCCGCCGGCATCAGCTAATAACCGCCCCAGCATCACGCCAAAACCGAATATCAGGCCGATATGGCCCAACGTGCCGCCCAATCCTGATTCGACCGAGGTGACGACTTTATTTAACGGCATTCCGCTGGCGATGGCGACGCCAATGGAAACGATAACCAACGATACAAAGGTATTCAGTTTTATTTTTATGGTTAAAAGTAGGAGTGCAGCAATACCTACCACAACAATTAACAGTGGCATAATAACCTCTCAATAATAAGGTAAAGATGTTCTTTTTATTTATTTCAATATTTCGTCATGCTTTTAATGCAGCACATATTTTATCTACATCATATATACAGCCCTTCCATGTTCCGCCGCTGACCGCCTGTAATACAGCCCAAAGACGCGTGTCATCCGGTAATTGCGGATCCGGCATTAAATCGGGATGGCTGGTTCTGGCATTCAGAATGGCCGTGGCGTCTTCCCGTGTGGGAAGCGTTTCATCCGCGGCAGTGCCCAGGAAATTGACCTCGCCGTGCAATTGCCTACAGTCGATTTTTATTTCGACGATATCGCCGGTGCGTAATTTCCCGATAGCACCCCCTGCCAGGGCTTCCGGCCCGACATGTCCGATACAGGCGCCGGTGGAAACGCCGGAGAATCTGGCATCGGTAATCAGCGACACCTGCTTGCCATAGGAGAGGTGTTTCAACGCGCTGGTCACCTGATAGGTTTCCTCCATTCCGGTACCGGAAGGACCCGCGCCGATAATCACCAGAATATCGCCGGCTTTGATTTTCTCGTGTTTGATATCGTAAATAGCGGTTTTTTCGGAGAGATACACTTTAACCGGGGCTTTATGGTAATAGATGCCGTCTTCGTTAATCACGCTGGGATCGATAGCGGTGGATTTGATAACCGATCCTTCCGGCGCGATATTGCCCATCGGAAAGGTGATGGTGGACGTCAAGCCGCGCGCCCGCGCCTGCTCTGGCGACATAATGACATCATCCGGTTCGACATTATCCTGTTTCACCAGCAGCGCTTTGAATGTCCGCCGCCTTTCCGACTGCTCCCACCAGTCCAGGTTATCTTTCAGCCGGCTTCCCGTCACGGTCATCACGTCTTCATGCAACAGCCCGAGCCGGCGCAGGTGCAACATCACCTCCGGCACGCCCCCCGCCATAAAGGCCCTTATGGTGGGATGATAAACCGGGCCGTTAGGCAGCACGCTCACCAGGCGAGGCACCTGTTTATTGATCCGGATCCAGTCGTCAACCGTCGGAATCCTGCAGCCGGCCTGGTGGGCGATAGCCGGAATATGCAGCAGCAAATTGGTTGAGCCGCCAAAAGCGGCATGGACCATCATGGCATTTTCGATGGCCTCATCGGTGAGGATATCTTTAGTGGTGATGCCTTTTTTATGCAGCAGCACGGCGGCCCGCGCCGACGCCCTGGCTATCTCAATCCAAACCGGCTCCCCCGACGGCGCCAGCGCGGAATGCGGCAGCGCCAGTCCGAGTCCCTCAGCCACAACCTGCGAGGTGCCGGCGGTTCCCAGGAACTGGCAGCCGCCGCCGGAAGAGGCACAGGCCTGGCATCCCAAACGGCGGGCGCTTTGCAGCGATAATTCGCCGTTAGCGAACCTCGCCCCGATTGTCTGTACTTTGCCGTTGTCCTCGCCGTTAACGGCGGGCAGCGTCGCCCCGCCCGGAATCAACACCGTGGCTTTGTCATGCTGGGATGCCAATGCCATCAGCGTGGCGGGCAACCCCTTGTCGCAGCTCGCCACGCCGATAACCGCCTTTGCCCCCGGCAAGGAACGGATCAAGCGGCGCATCACCATGGAGGCGTCATTGCGATAAGGTAGGGAATCAAACATCCCGACGGTGCCTTGAGTACGGCCATCGCAAGGGTCAGAGACATAAACGGCATAAGGCAGCGCGTTCTGCGCCTTGATGACCTCCGCCGCGGCTTTCATCTGGATATCCAGCTCGTAATGCCCCTGGTGCAGCGCCAGCGCAATGGGTTTGCCCTCAGGCCCGCGCATCCCGCCAAGGGTGCTAATCAACAGGATCTCGTCACGGTCCAGCTCGTCCGGCGTCCACCCCATACCGGCATTCATGGTCATGCCGAAAATATCGCCGCTGGGGCGATTGATCAGCATGTCCGGGGTAAGTGGCAATTCCCCATCCGGGCCGGCGGCATGTGTCCTGACCCGGAAGATATCCTGATTGCCTTCATCAAAAATATCGCGAACAGACATGATATTCCCCTTATGATTTTAAAATGCCCTGGGCTAACAACAGCTCGCGGACTTTCCTTTTCGCGTCTTCAGAAGCCTCGAGAATCGGCGGCAGACAGTAGGTATTTACCGGCAAACCCACACACTGCATGGCATATTTGATCAGAGATACAAACGGCGTTTCCAGAGAGTAGAGGGAGGGAAGCTGCAGCAGTTTCTTATTAAGCACAGCGGCCGCGGCAAGATCGTTCTCCTGAAAAGCCGTATATATTCCCACGGATAACTCAGGCGAGAAGTTGGCGCTGGCGCTTATCGCACCATCGCCTCCCAATAAAAGGGTATTCAGCAAGTGATCATCGTAGCCGCAAAATACCGAAAAATCGGGACGAACAGGTTTGATGGTATTAATCATGGTCCGCAAATGACTGACACTGTCGATAGTGTCCTTGATGCCCACAATATTCTCGTTTTGTAACACCAGACGTTTAACGATTTCCGGGCTCAAATCCTGCCCGGTAAGGTCCGGGAAATTGTAGAGAATAACCGGCAGGCTGACGCTGGCCGCAATACGATGGTAATAATCATCCAGGTTGGCGCTGCCCACTTTCCAGTAGTAGGGATTAATGGCCACCACGCCATCCGCGCCACAGGTCTGGGCATATTCCGCCAACTGCACCGCCTCGTCAGTGGAGGTGGAACCGACCCCAATCAATACCGGAACGCGATAGTTTACCGCAGCGACAGCCGCCTCGGTGAATTCCAAGCGCTGCCGGACAGTCATCTGGCTGAATTCGCCTCCCGTTCCCAGATAGAACAATCCGTTGACGCCTTTCTCAATCAGAAAATCGGCCACCTGCTGCAAGGCGGGCTTATCAATATTGCCATTGGCATCAAAAGTGCTGGATACCGGAGGGATAATCCCTCTGAATTTTTTATTCATCGTCATTTCCTTTTTTTTAAGAAATCATTCTGATTTCTGTAACCCAGTCCATAAGATATCTGGTCTGCACATTGCCTGAGCAATTCAATATAACCATCGACTTTATTGCCTGAAAAAATAACCGGGTCACCAGACAGTGAAATGGCATAATTAACCCTGTTATAGATATTGAAAACGGGCATACTCAGACATACCGCACCATAGGTGGATTCTTCGTTGTCTATTGACCATCCCCGCAGACGTGTCTTTTGCAATTCATCTCTGAACAGACGTTTATCCGTCAAGGTATTCCTGGTGTGTTCCGTCAACACCAGAGCATCGAGAAAATAATCCATCTCCTCCAAAGGTTTCCAGGCCAGCAAGGCTTTCCCCAGAGCCGTTATATGCAATTCCAGTTTTTTACCTATCCAGCTCTTACGTGTGGGCGCGGATTCAGGGCTTTCTACTTTATCAAGATAGATTGCATACGTGTTTTCCATCGCTCCTAGATGGCATACCAGGCCGCTTTTCATGGAAAGCTCCTGCATCGGACGTTTTGTCACTTCAAAAATGTTTTTCCGATGCAGCGCCTGGCAACCCAGCTCGTAGTTTTTTATGCCAAGCAAATATTGATTTTGCTCGCTTTTGATCAGAAAGCCGCATTCGACCATGACATCCAATAAATTCAGCATGCTACTTTTCGGGTATTGGAACTCTTTGACCAGCTCCATAAAACTTGCGTTACCCACATAAGCAATATGCGTCAGTATTTTTTCAGCCCTGATTAATGAAGTACATCCTTTACCGCCCATAACCGCTCCGATTCAGATTGATATACCCTAAATAATTCAAGTTGCAGGAAGGCGGCGACGCAGCGAATCCCCAGGAGCTTACTCCAGTAAGTGACTGGGGTGAGCGAGGAAAGCCAACACACCTGCGACTTGAAGTATGACGGTTATATAAAGTCTATTCCGTCGGTTCGGCGGAAAATAGACCTAGTTCAACATGCTGAACCGGGATCGAGGGCTGGAATGTGATCCAGTGCATATTTTTGCTGTACTGTGGGCGGGGTTTTACAGGTGTTATCATGATTGTTATATCTTATGGTAGAAATCATATCAAACTTCTCACTCTATCGGAGCGTTTTTGATTATTAATTACTGATGCTAATAAATCCGTGTTAAAAGAACAAAAATAAGATTATTGCAATAGGTATGATACCATTATTCTGCTGCGTTGTTTATTTTTTAAGAATCGATTATTATCCCATTACCTAGCGTTAAATATCCGTTTATCATCCTCCCTCTTCAGACTATTTGTTTAAGCATTTTTGAACGTCCCTATGATTAATTACTTATAGCGGTTTATTTTTGATTTGACATGCTTCTGGAAATGGTTAGGTCATTCCGTCAAATAAAATAAATAGCACATAAAATTTTCACTTTCATCAATTAATCTAGGGAAAGAATATGCCTATCAAGCCGATACACTCAACTGGGAAGACCACATACCAAGGAAATGGCAGATCAATCACTCAGACCCCTTATGGGCCAATAAGTCATTTAACGGGGGCATCCAATGCTGGATTGGGAGGCCCAAGTCCGCGAGCCGTAGGAAAATTAAATACATCATTAAGTAATCTCAATAACAATCTTCAGCAATCTAATCAAAAGATTCGTGACCAAATAACTGACCTACAAAAAAAACAGGCCGAGCAACAAAAAAAACGAAACGAAGAAACCAACCGAAGAATGGAACAGGCCAGGGCGGAACAGCAAAAAAAATTGGCTGACATGAAAGCTAAAACGCAAGCCGACGTTCAAGAAGCCAACGCCAGAATGAGGGCGGAAGAAGCAGCAAGACAGCAGGAAAACATGCAACGTCAGGCCCAAGAAGAGGCAAGACTTCGAGAACAAGAAGAAGCAAAAAATCGGGAAGCGGAGCAACAAAAATTAGCTCAAGAAGCGGCAGCGGCAAGAGAGCGGGAGGAAGCCCAAAGGAAAGCGGATGAGGCCGCCGAAGCCAAGCGACGGGCAAATGAGGCCATTGAAGCGCAGAGAAAAGCCGATGATGCGGCCAAAGTGGCCAAAGAGCTCATTGCTGCGAGGCAATTGAATCAAGAAAACATTCAGACCTATGAGGCTCTTCCCAGCCCGAGCCAAGCAGCAGCTATGGCTGCCGCAGCAGGTTTGGCCTCTACGGCGCCCGCTGCTGAAGGTCTATTGGCGAGAATTACGGCTGCCCTGGCTGAACTGGGCGCGATTGCCTCATCTTCAAAAGCGGGCCCGCACGCCGCCATCATTATTGCTGGGCTTTATCCCAAGGAGGCGGGAGTGGGAAGCGATAATGTGTCCGGCGAAAAACATTTCGTCAAGACGCTACCGGCCGCAATGCTCAACATGCCATCAGAAGAGCGTTTACGCCTAGCTGCTCTGGAACATAACACCATTGATGTCCCCATCAGAGGCCGTCTGGTTTTAACAAACAGCCAGATAGCCATTGAACTGATTAGGACTGAACAACCCACGCCCGTTCGCGTCGTTACAGGCATACCTGACGGTAAAGGTAATTATCAATGCACTCTGCCTGGTACGGACGCGTTACCGGCCAGCACCATTTTAGTGACGCCGGCGGAAGCTCCGGGCAGCGCAGGCCTGGGGGCCATAATCACACCAGAGATTGGCCCTAAGCCTGTTATCCATACCGGTAATAATGCACAGCCCATTGCTTTGCCTACAGTGACGACTTTGCCCGGTTTTGATGGTGATCTGATTGTGGTTCCGCCGCTTGAAACCGCTGACAAGCCGATCTATGTTATGCTGAGCGGCAGGAAAGAAAGCTACCGGCCTAATCAAGGCGCTGTGGGCAATATGGGCGAGTTTTTTAAACAAACCGGTTTTGGCGAGCACGCGAAGAATAATTCACAAAAAACCAGCAAAATCTTTCAGGGGCAAACTGTTTACAGGGCTAATAATGATATTAGCCAAGATCTCCTAAAGGGCGACCAGTTTTATCTGGATGGTATGCATAAAAATCATTTAGAAGTTTTCGATTTGAAAGATAAATTTAAACACGTGCTGAATTTGGATGGTAGCATCAATTCTGACAAAACAGATAAAGCTGACGGCGAAGGAAGGACTTTGAAATGATAGAAAACACAGTATTTGGTGAGATGGTAATTGATTATAAAGCTATTGTAGACGAATTGGCATCTCTCACAATGGAAGAATTATACCTTGATTATAAAAATGATTTCGATGAAAGGTTTCAGAACGACATGATCAGATTACAAAATGCCATCAAATTGTTAAGAAAAGCCAGGATCGCCAAAGACGACCTGGCAGTAAGAGCAGCTTTAGTCTATATCAAAATATTTTCCATGGGGCTTGCTAATTTCTTTGATTATATGAAAGACGACACTTTGCGATTATCAAAAGCTTTATATACATGTGATATGCCTGATAACTATCAGGTACCTGAACACTATAATTTTCCTCGTTATTGATATTCGCTTCCCGGCTTCGGTCGGGAAAATCTCATATTCACTGTGACCCTACCCCCGAATTCTGCTCCAACCTGAACTGGAAATCCGGCATGATAAAACCATCCCGTTGACGAGGTGATGCCGATGAAAAAGTCCCGCTACACCGAAGAGCAGATCGCGTTTGCACTCAAACAGGCCGAACTGGGTACACCGGTCCCGGAGGTCTGCCGCAAATTGGGCATTTCCGATGCCACGTTTTACATCGGGCGAAAACGATTCGGTGGGTTGTCTCCGTCCGAATTGAAGCACTTGCGGCAACTGGAGGAGGAGAATACCCGGCTGAAGAAGTTGGTGGCTGATTTGAGCCTCGATAAAGCCATGCTGCAGGATGTGTTGTCAAAAAAATATAACGCTGACGCGGTTACGTGAATGGATCCTCGACTTACAGACGCGCTATGGAGCCAGTCAGCGTCAGGTGTGTGGTGCGCTCAACGCCAGCCGCAGTTCAGTGCGAAATCGGTCGGTCGTGCGTGATTCAGGTGCCTTAGGCCTGCGTATCCGGGAGATCGCCGAGACGCGCGTCCATTATGGTTATCGGCGGGTACATATCCTGCTCAGGCGCGAGGGCTGGCGTGATAACCATAAAAGGATCTATCGCCTGTATCGGGATCAGGGGTTGTCATTGCGTCTGAAGCGTCCGCACCGGAATAAATCAGCCCGTTCCCGCCAACCGGTACAGCGAGGAAACCACCCCAATCATATCTGGGGCATGGATTTTGTCTCGGACGCGCTGTATGACGGGCGCCGCTTGAGATTGTTGACCATCATCGATCTGTTTACCTGCGAATGCCTGGGGATCTGCGTAGGGCAAAATCTGCGGGCAGGCAATGTCATTAATATGCTGAACACTATCGCCTTTAGCCGACACTTGCCGTTAATGCTCAAGGCCGACAATGGCAGCGAATTTGCCGGTAAAATGCTGGACAAGTGGGTGTATGAACGCCGGATAAAGATCGATTTTTCCCGACCGGGTAAACCGACGGACAATGCCACGGTGGAATCCTTCAACGGCCGGCTGCGGCAAGAGTGTTTGAACGAGAATTGGTTCATGTCTCTGGATGATGCCCGGTGCAAAATCGAGGCGTGGAGAGTATTTTATAATCAGAGTCGACCCCATTCTTCCCTGGGGTGGCAAACACCAGCGGAATATGCCCGAGAATCCGCCGGATCAGAGCAGAATGACAGATCAAACGAACCGGTAATTTCCAATAATGGTCGGAGTTAATTTGGGGTTCGGGTCAATGTGTCGGCATCGCTGATATAAGGTCGTAATTCATCGGAAAAGTTGTCCACTCCACCCAACATGGTCTTTCTTTAAGGTTCCTACACCGAAAAAGGAAGCGCTATGTTAAGCAGAGGGGACCATCTAATGATAAAACAAATGCGCACTCAAGGCGCTTATATTATCGACATTGCCCATCAGATCGGGTGTTCAGAACGCACGGTCAGGCGGCACCTACTTGAGCCTGAACGTCCTCGCCGGGCGTCTTCACGACGGCGTATGCGCAAACTTGAACCCTATATGGCTTTTATCGATATGCGCCTGAGCGAACATGTCTGGAACGCGCAAGTGATTTTTCAGGAAATCAAGGCGCAAGGCTACGATGGAGGCACCACTGTGCTGCGGGAATATATCCAGCCCAAACGCCGACTCCGGCATGGTCGTGAAACCGTCCGCTTCGAAACGCAGCCCGGTTATCAGTTGCAGCATGACTGGGGTGAAGTGGAAGCAGAAGTGGCGGGCCAGCCATGTAAAATCAACTTCGTGGGCAATACGCTGGGCTACTCGCGCCGCTTTCATGTCTTCGCCGCGCCTTGCCAGGATGCGGAGCACACTTACGAATCGCTGGTGCAGGCGTTCGGTTACTTCGGCGGCAGCGTGAAAACCGTGCTGGTTGATAACCAGAAGGCCGCGGTGCTCAAACACGATAATACCGGCGAGGTTATCTTCAACGCCGGGTTCCAGTCGCTGGCGAAGCACTACGGCTTTATCCCCCGCGCCTGCCGGCCTCACCGGCCCAGGACCAAAGGGAAAGTAGAGCGCATGGTGGGTTATGTGAAACACAACTTCTTCGTTCACTATTGCCGGTTCGACAGTTTTGCGCACGTCAATCAGCTCCTGAGCCAGTGGCTGGCGCATGAGGCCGATCAACGCGACCTGCGCCAGTTCCATCAGACACCGGCAGAGCGGTTCATGACTGAAAAAACCGCCCTGCAACCGTTACCCGCCGGGCCGTTCGATACCAGTTACCACGACACCCGCCAGGCAGCCTGGGATGGCTACATCGACGTGCAGGGCAACCGTTACAGCCTGCCCGAAGCATGGTGCGGGCGTCAGGTCACGGTACGCATTACCCTGGACGATGAGTTACGCGTCTACGGCAATGATGAACTTATCGCCCGCCATCAGTTGTCACCGGTCACCGCCGGATGGCAGACGGTGCCGGAACATCATCAGGCGCTGTGGCAGCGGACCTGCCAGGTAGAGCAACGACCGCTGGATGCCTATGAGGGACTACAGTGATGAACGAACTGGAAAACTTACTGACCCGGCTGAAAATGGACCATCTGAGCGGCGCGGTGGAAAACCTGCTGGAGCAGGCCACGAAAGAAGAGCTGAACTATCGTGAGTTCTTGATCCGCGCCTTGTCACAGGAATGGAACGGGCGCCGTAGCCGGGGCCTGGAATCACGGCTCAAGCAGGCCCGGTTACCCTGGATAAAAACGTTGGAGCAGTTCGACTTCACCTTCCAGCCGGGGATAGACCGCAAAGTGATCCGCGAGTTGGCGGGACTGGCGTTCGTGGAGCGCAATGAAAATGTTATCTTGCTGGGACCGCCGGGGGTGGGGAAAACCCATCTGGCGGTGGCCTTGGGCGTCAAAGCAGCGGATGGCGGTCACCGGGTGCTGTTCACGCCGCTGGATAAACTGATGGCAACGCTGCTCAAGGCCAAACAGGAAAACCGCCTGGAGAGGCAGATCCAACTGTTAAGCTATAGCCGGGTGCTGATCCTCGATGAAATCGGCTATCTGCCGATGACGCGGGAAGAAGCGAGCCTGTTCTTGCGGCTACTGAACCGGCGTTATGAAAAAGCGAGCATCATACTGACCTCGAATAAAAGCTTCGTGGACTGGGGAGAAGTGTTCGGGGATAACGTGCTGGCATCGGCGATCCTGGACCGCTTACTGCATCACTCAACCACGGTTAATATAAAAGGACAGAGCTACCGGCTGAAAGATAAACGCAAGGCAGGAATGTTATCAGCTAAAACGGCGTCGGTAAAAGTACCGAATGATACATTAGCTGATGCAGATTGATAACGACAAACACTGGACATTTGGACGATGAAAACCTGCCGCCACTTCGCGATGTTGACAGAGCGGCAGGAAAGAAAGCTACCGGCCTAATCAAGGCGCTGTGGGCAATATGGGTGAGTTTTTTAAACAAACCGGGTTTGGCGAGCACGCGAAGGATAATTCACAAAAAACCAGCAAAATCTATCAGGGGCGAACTGTTTATGTAGTCACTAATGATATTAATGATTATCTCACCAAAGGAAGGCAGTTCTACTTGGATGCTAAACATAACAACCATATCGAAGTATTCGATAAAAATAATAAAATTAACTGCGTTCTAGATTTGGATGGTAGCATTAATAAGACTAAGACAGATAAAGCAATTGCTGAAGGAAGGATATTACCAAAATGAAAGAGAGCAATATTTTTTCAAGACTGAGGATGAGATTCATTGGAATTTTACAAGATGCATATTCAAACAATGAAAAAGATTTGTCTTTTGATTATAATGCTGATCTTGATAAAAGATTTGAAAACAACATGGCTAAGCTTCAAGATGCAGTTATTTTGTTAGATAAAGCCGAAGATGCTGACGATAAAGTTGCTGCAAAAGTTGCTTTGGTTTACATTAGGGTATACGCAATGAATTTATCTAACTTTTTTGAGGATTTTAAAGATGATGCTGATTTGTTACGCAGCTCATCAATTTGGCCCGATATACCCGAAAATTACGAGCTTCCGGAACACTACAACTTCCCACATAAATGATGTTTTTATCCCGGCTTCGGCCGGGTATTTATCAAATTTGCGGCACGTTTCGCATTGAAGCTTACGTGACTGGGCGCGTAAGTTAAGTTTATAATTGACCATTTGCGATAACGACAATGGTTGCGCCGTTTGGGATGGCTTAATCGCCAAAAGCGGTGGCCTGTTAACAAAAGATGAGTTGCTGCAAATATCCGGGCTTTTTGAAAATGCGTTCAAGCAGGCGGCGCCCTTTAAACGAGGTGACAACTACGGGGCGGTCAAGGCAGCGCTAGGTATCAAAGCAGTGGCGCAAGCCCTGGGGGATGCCAATATGTTCGAGAGTTCTGTATTAATCAGTTCGCCAAGACCAAATGAATCGCAAAAACAAAATATTATCGAGTTTTGTCTCAGTGTAAATGATGGCGAATCCGCGTTGAAATGGCTGCAGGGAACATGGGATAAGCGTTTTGAATCTAAAAGGTTAAGCTTACTGGACGCGACTTATAAACTGCTGGGCCGTCATCAGGAATTGCTGGAACTGCGGCGTGAAGCCTACCAACTGTCCCCCGATCATTTGCGCCTCAAGGCATTGCTGGAAATATTGCCGGAAAATGAAAAACCGGCAATGGAAGCACAGGCGATTATAAACGCCTTGAAAATCTCTCATCTTCAATTACGTATCAATACGCTGATCGCCTGTCATGGGATAACAGAAGCAAAAGAGCAGCTTCTCACGCATATTGCGCAACTGAACGTTTTTTACGGCACGCTGCTTGATTGGGCAGAGGTATTCCATCAAGCACAAGAACACCTGGCCGAGGCGGCGTGCTATCGGTTGCTGTTAGAGGACATTCTTGCGTCCGGGCGCAGCTAAGCCTATCACCACGCGGAAGATTACTATCGACAGCTGGCCCGGCTGGATGCAGAGATAGAACGGTATGATCCCCTGCCCTCTTGGCAGGAGTATCAGGTTAAACTTCGGCAACAGCATAGGCGAAAAAAATCTTTTTGGCAGCGGCTGGATTAATACTTCCCATTTAATGATTTCAATAATTGTGATTCTTGATTTTAAAGAGAAAGATGGGTTGGCCGGAATAAGTCGTCTTATTCGTTTTTGTATCAACGCTAATAAACTTACATTAACAAGAATCACCACGTTATGATTAACTATATATCATCGTTATTATGCTGAGTTATTAATTTATTTTTTTGGTGGATTTTCCTTCATCTCACTGATAAAGTATCCAGTATAATCCTGGTTATTTAATTTTGGTGAATTAGCGCTTTCGTATTGTTATTAACAACATCCGTAAAGCATCTGATTCTTAATAGGGTTATAAACGAAGTCAGTACTATATTAACGCGGCGATAAGGCGTTGAAGCGCCCTACCGCCGCTCACCATCAGCAACTATCGAGGCTAGTCACCATGGCTAAAAAGCATATTAAGTCAGAACCCCGCTCAACCCAAGAAAAAGTTGATACCCGTTATTATACTGTTAGCTACGTTCCAAATGGCGGCATGCCCAATGCTGCGCCGGCATTGATGCTAAAAGGCCGCTGGCTGCACCAGTGCGGTTTTACCACCGGCAAAAAGGTGACCGTGACGGTAAAAAATGGACAGCTGATCATTGATACGGAATTGCTGGTGTAAATAAATAAGCAAGTAGGTCATTAGCGGGGTTAGTTATTAGTTGTCTTTGACGAGAATTGAGCTCTGAGGCATCATTATAATTAACTCCGGAATATTTTTTACTCGATATATTGATTGATGGCAGACCCTTGGACAAATAAAACCACAAATTCATTTTATTTTTTCTAGAGGAATTAAAATCACCTCTTATAAAATCATATCGATACCCCCAATAACTCCAAATTTTCTTGACCCGCTCATGTAGCGAGGTTACTATAACCCCTAAGTCAGGAGCAAGCCGGGGAATGGACAGCAGGAATGCAATAGCGATGATTGAAGCTAAAGGATGGTATCTCGTGAGAGTGAAAGGCAGTCATCACCAGTTCAAGCACTCGATAATAAAGGGATTGGTAACGGTAAAACATCCACAGAAGGACATACCGCTACCCACGCTGAGAAGTATAAAAAAGCAGGCAGGGCTTTAAGCTCTTACTCTTGGAGATTTGAATGTTATATCCAGTTGCTATTGATAAAGGCAAATCATCTATTGGCGTTCGTGTGCCTGATATTCCTGGGTGTTTTTCGGGTGGTAATGATTTTAATGATGCTATTAAAAGCGTTCGCGAAGCCATTGAGGCACATATTGAACTATTACTCGAAGATGGAGAGCCAGTGCCGCAAGCTACCAGTATTGATAACTACCTGGCTGACTCGGATTATGAAGGGGTTATCTGGGCAGTAGTCGATGTGGATTTAACCCGTTTAATGGGTAAATCTGAGAAAATAAATGTCACACTGCCATCATTACTGATTCGTCGCATCGATCAGTTTGTTGCCAGCCATCCGGAATACGGAAGCCGTTCGGGTTTTCTTTCACAGATCGCAGCGGATAAGATTGTGTCCATGCCGAAACTGTAACTACCGTAACGGACAACAACCCGTCCCCTTTTTATATCTTTATTTTGATATAGAAAGTTGTTGTTTAATATTTTTTGTACTCAAAATTATCTGGAAATGATTCAGTCGTTGTTTCTGTCAAGTGTTCCTCCATAGTGTAGTCCCCCCTGAATTTAGTCTTACCGCTTGATGGAGTTCTCTGGTTAAAATGCAACCAACGGGAGGCTCATCATGAAGAAAGCGCGTTTCACTGAAACTCAGATCTTGCGAGTCCTGAAAGAAGTTGATGGTGGCCGGCATGTGAAGGATGTCTGTCGCGAAAACGGTGTTTCAGAAGCCAGCTACTATAACTGGAAATCCAAATACGGCGGGATGGAATCCTCTGATATCAAGCGGATGAAAGAGCTTGAAGAAGAAAATCGCCGACTAACGCAGATGTATGCCTCCCTGAGCGTGGATCATGAAATCCTTAAGGATGTCTTAGCAAAAAAACTTTAACGGCACCTGAGAAACGTGAGTTGGTGCGTTATGTCATGAAGGAACATCACGCCAGCGAGCGTCGCGGGTGTCGGATTATTGGCATCAGTCTAAGTCTTTTGCATTATCGCCATAACACCGCGCGGGACCTGCCGGTGATAGAGGCATTACAAAACCTGGCGCAACAGTATCCGGCCTATGGCTTTGGTCTGATGCTCAATAAGTTACGTCAGTTCGGACAGATCTGGAATGCAAAACGGGTTTACCGCATATATCGATTGTTGAAGTTAAACCTCAGGCGTAAGGGAAAAAAACGATTGCCCAACCGTCATCCCCAGCCTTTGGTTATTCCGCATAACATGAACCATTGCTGGTCAGTAGATTTTATGAGTGATGCCTTGATAGATGGGCGAAGGTTCCGCCTGTTCAATGTGGTCGATGATTTTAATCGGGAAGCACTGGCAATCGAAGTTGATTTAAATATACCGGCTCATCGTGTCGTCCGTATCCTGGACCGACTCAGCAGCGAGAGAGGTTATCCGGCTTATATTCGAAGTGACAACGGACCCGAACTTACCGCTGTTGCCTTGGCGGAATGGGCAGAGGATAACGGTGTCATGCTGGACTTTATTCAGCCTGGTAGGCCAATGCAAAACGGATTTATCGAGCGGTTCAACAAAACCCTGCGAACAGAAATACTTGATATGTATCTGTTCCGGACGCTATCTGAAGTGCGGTTTTTAATAGAGAGCTGGCGTACAGAATATAACGAGGAGCGTCCACACAGCTCACTCGGCGATATGCCGCCAGTTATCTACGCAAGGCAAAAACTGGTCGGAGATCCTCATTGGCAGTGGTACTAAAAACCGGGGGGACTACATTACCGCTGCCGATGGCCGACCTTATTCCGGCTGCTACGTCAACGCCACTATAACCATTTATGCCTATGACAATAAGGGCAAGGGTATCAGCGCTTCGCTGGGCGGTGTCCAGTTCTATAAGGACGGTGATGCATTCGCCGGTGGCGGTGTAGCAACGCCTGATGATTTTGACGAAGTTTCTGATGGCGCCGACGCAGACGCGCTGATCTAACACTCCTACCCGGCCCCGTGCCGGGTATTTTTGGGTGCGTTAAATCGTATGGTCATCGCTAATATCGCTATAGATTATATCTTCATAATTAGATTTAATTTCGTTTACAGCATCTTTATATATACGAGCAGCGCTTTTAGAGGCAATTTCAGCTCCATTAGTTTTCATTTTAAAGTATTTATCCGACCAACGCATCCAATTTATTTTTAGAGTAACCGTAGGCGAAAGCGATTCAACAGTCTTCATATGCAATGCGCTTTCATTTTCATATTTATGAAAAAGCACCTCGCTAACCTGTATATCAGCAATAAAATATTTATGCGCGCCATCATCATAGTTATATCTGACGTTTTTATTGTATCTGAAGTCGCACATTGCCTTACTTCGCTGCAACCTCTCAAGATCGTTAAAAAAGCTGTAATTAAAAATAAATTTCTCAATGAATTTAGTGACCAAGAAATCCCGAATTATTAACGCCAAAGGCATTAATATATAAATACCTAAAAAGCCTATACACGCCTTCGCGATTATGCCCCAAGTGATTGTTAATTCCATATATGTATATAACCCTTTATAAAATACTTAAAAAGTAATAGGAGCATAGTCTTATCATGCTTAAAAAACTATGGCTTGATCTTGAAACATATTGCGAAACACCAATAAAAAACGGCACCCATTCCTACGCCGAGGGTGTCGAGATCATGCTTATTGCCTGGGCCATCGATGACGGTCCCGTCAGCGTGCATGATTTTACAGAAAGCACGACCCTCCCAGTACCGCTGTTCTCCTCACTTCGCAACGAAAATACAGTGATTTATGCCCACAATAGCCATTTTGACCGCACCATGCTACGCCACGATTTGCGACGACGCCAAATGTCAGGGCTTGTCGTCGGCGGCGTTGAGCGCTGGCGGGATACGATGGTCAAAGCGCTGGCCCACGGTCTCCCCGGCGCGCTGGGTGCGCTCTGCGAAGTACTAAATGTGCCGGCGGACCAGGCAAAGGACAAAGAAGGCAAAGCGCTGATCCAATTGTTCTGCAAGCCACGCCCGAAAAATAATGCGCTACGCCGGGCCACTTCGAAGACACACCCGGAAGAATGGAAACGCTTTGTTGCCTATGCGAGCCTTGATATTGAAGCGATGCGCGCCATCGATAAAAAGCTGCCGGTCTGGAATTATCAAGGCGAGGAGCTGGCTTTATGGCACTTCGACCAGCGCATTAACGATCGCGGCGTGTGCATGGATATCGAGCTTGCCACGGCCGCGTTGAACGCGGTAGAGGATGAACAGGCGCGCCTCGGCAAACGTACGCAGGTGATAACGGACAACGAAGTACAGGCCGCCACGCAGCGCGATGCCATGCTGCGCCATATCGCCCAGGCGTTCGGTGTTGACCTGCCGGACATGCAAAAGAGTACCCTGGAGCGCCGCATAGCTGATCCGGACCTGCCTGACGCGTTGCGCGAGCTGTTGGCTATCCGCCTGCAGTCAAGTACGACCAGTACCAGTAAATACAAAACACTTCTGAATGGTGTAAGCAAAGACGGCCGACTGCGCGGCACGCTACAGTTTTGTGGCGCCAGCCGGACCGGGCGCTGGGCCGGGCGACTGTTCCAGCCGCAAAATCTTCCGCGCCCAACGCTGGAACAACCGGTTATTGACCGTGGCATTGAAGCGCTGAAAGCTGGCTGTGCCGACCTGCTATTCGATAACGTGATGGAGCTGACCAGCTCGGCGCTACGCAGCTGCATCATGGCGCCACCGGGGAAAAAGCTGGTCGTCAGTGATCTGTCTAATATCGAGGGCCGGGTGCTGGCCTGGCTGGCTGGCGAAGAGTGGAAGCTAGAAGCGTTCCGGGATTATGACGCCGGTACCGGGCCGGACCTGTATAAGCTGGCTTATGCCCGCGCCTTCAACATATCACCGGATGAAGTGGACAAACATCAGCGTCAAATCGGCAAAGTCATGGAGCTGGGCCTCGGGTACGGCGGCGGCGTCGCGGCTTTTGTGACCTTCGCCCTTACCTACGGCCTTGATCTCGACGAACTGGCCGACGCAGCGCTGCCCAACATCCCCGCTGCAATACAGCGCGAGGCCCAAAGTTGGTGGCGTAAATCGGTCGAAACCAAAAAAACCTATGGCCTGAGCGAACACGTTTTTATTACCTGCGATTCACTGAAACGTTTGTGGCGCAATGCCCATTCGGCCACCGTACCGTTTTGGTATGACCTGGAGAACACAGTACGCCGGGCAGTCGCCTCGACGGGAGTGACGCTGCAATGCCAGCGGCTTAAGGTACGCCGGGATGGTAGCTGGCTGCGTATCGCCCTGCCGTCAGGCCGGGCGGTTTGTTACCCCGGGATCGGTATCGAGGCGGGCAATATTAGTTATATGGGTACCAACCCGTACAGCCGCAAATGGCAGCGCCTCAAAACATACGGCGGGAAACTGGTGGAAAACGTCACGCAAGCTGCCGCGCGCGATGTGCTGGCCGGCAACATGCCAGGTGTTGAGGCAGCGGGTTACGACATTGTGCTGACCGTGCACGATGAAGTGATCACCGAAGCACCCGACTCCGGTATCTATTCTCACGAAGCTCTTAGCGCTCTTCTCGCAACAAATCCAAAATGGGCCGCCGACCTGCCGCTGAGCGCTGGCGGGTTCGAAGCTTATCACTATCGAAAGGATTAAATAACATGAGTGAAATTTTAGCAGTTGAAGAGATCGAAAAAATTCGGCGTATAGCTTTAGTAGGCAAGGGTAAATTTGATTGCGTTACTGTGTTGCGGCTCATCGAACATATCGACGAATTGACACCCCGTTGTACCTGCCCATCCGGCGATGGGTCCCTGCGTTGGCCCTGCCCCGTTCACCCCCCCGCGGATTGCTCCTGTCGTTCGCATCTGCCCAAAATGTGGCTCTACGTTGGTGTCGACCGAGCGTCGGCCGGATGGTAACAGCGTATGCGTACAGGGTCATATTTTCCCAACATCGAGCGCGAGAGAGTGAGCCATGGCGTATATCCGTGAAAGCGCAATCGAGAAACATCTTCGGGTTGAGGTCAAAAAGGCCGGCGGCGTTGCCTACAAATTTATTTCCCCTGGTCTGCGTGGCGTTCCCGACCGCGTTGTGCTCCTGCCGGGCGGCCGGATCATTTTTGTCGAGTGTAAAGCGCCGGGCGAAAAGCCCCGGCCTGAACAGCTCAGGCAGCACGCTAGGCTGTATGCGCTGGGTTTCGACGTGGTGGTGCTGGATAGTAAGAATCTGGAGGGCATTTTATGAAGCCACATAACTGGTCGCGGCGCGCCATCTGGTGGACCGTCGTTTTTTTTTGCATCAGCTTTTGGTTCTGCGTGATTGGCCTAGCGATAATTGTCATTCGATAGAAAATTAAGTATGACATTTATTACTTACTTATACGTTATTACCTTGCACTCTTTTTTATTTTTAGGAAACATGCCCTAACTTTATCTATTTCATCTGGGTCTATAACCTTAATAAATTGGATACCGTCTTCGCCTTCTGTTCTACTAAATATTTTTTCATCTTTATTACATGAACCAAGAACTAACTTTTCTCCATAGCTTGTAATTAAATAAACACCCTGTTTATTTTTAACTTCAAATAAATTTATCATTTTGTAGGCATTTAATGAACCGATTGAAAAAGCGAAGACGATTATGAAAGGTAGTAAGAACAGTGTTTCCCCTATACTTATTTTGTTAAAAGGTAACATTCCCCTCATTAAGCCTTCTGAAAGGAATATTACAGGATAAAGGGATAAAAATATCATCCATGTAACAATATAAAATCCGCCATTTGCTAAAAAAGTCTGAGGCCATACGGCCCCAACCACGCTGATATATAATAAAAAAAATACGCCTCCTATTGCCAAAAAAACCGCCCAAAACCTCTCAAGTTTATACGTGATATAATAAAAATAAAGAACACTTACGGCGGGGAAAATTATAATAAAAACCCAGCTTACCGTTTTTAATAAGGTATCTACACCAATCTCAATGAACTCTGAGGGATATCCATAAAAAAACGCGTATCCATACTGGAAAGCGAGAGCAATAAAATATACCGCTACCGTCGAAACCGTAACAAACGGTACCTTATTTTTAACTATTTCTTCTAAAGCACCCATTTGAGGCCCCTGTTACCTAAAACAAAATTAATAATAACCGGAGACGATATGCCAAAGAAACTATTTTCACCACGACCGTACCAAGATCTCATTATCGACCACACTCTCGGCGTACCGCGCTCCAACGTCTGGGCCGGCATGGGCATGGGTAAAACGGTGGCGGCGCTAACCGCATTGGAAGATCTGTTTATGGCAGGCAGCGAAACGCGGCCGGCGCTTGTCCTGGCGCCCCTGCGCGTTGCCCGGTCGACCTGGCCGGATGAGGCCGAGAAATGGGGCCACCTGCGCAATATTGAAATGCAACCGATTGTCGGCACAGTCAAAGAACGATTGGCTGCGTTGGCGAACACTAACGCTAGCGTGTACACGACCAACTATGACAACCTTGTCTGGCTGGTCGAAGCGCTGGGCGACAGGTGGCCGTTCGGTACCGTCATAGCAGATGAAAGCACCCGGCTAAAGTCGTTCCGGCTACGTCAGGGCGGCAAGCGCGCGACAGCACTGGCAAAAGTGGTGCACAAGCATGTGCGGCGCTGGATGAACCTTACCGGCACGCCGGCGCCCAATGGCCTTATCGATTTGTGGGGCCAGGCGTGGTTTATCGACCGTGGTGACCGGCTGGGCCGTACATATAGCGCGTTTACGTCGCGCTGGTTCAACAGCATCCAATTCCCCGGCCAGCAGTGGTCAAAGCTTGAAGTACGTCCCGGTGCCCAAGAACAGATGCAAGCTGCACTAAGCGACGTGACAATCTCCCTGGATGCTGCCGACTGGTTCGACATCAACGACCCTTTACCCAACGTGATCCGCATAAACCTACCACCGAAAGCGCGCGGCCAGTATCAGGCGATGGAAAAAGAAATGTTCCTCTATCTGGACGGGGCTGGAATTGAAGCGCCGAACGCAGCGGCCAAAACGGTTAAATGCCTGCAAATCGCCAGCGGTGCAATCTATACCGACGACGTGGGGAACTGGGCGGAAGTGCATGACGCCAAGATCCAGGCGCTGGACAGCATCATTGCCGAATCCGGCGGCATGCCGGTACTGGTGGCTTATCACTGGAAGCACGATCTAACCCGTCTGCTAAAAGCTTTCCCCAAGGGTCGACACCTAGACGCTGACCCGCAAACGCTGCGCGACTGGAATGCCGGCCGGATACCTGTTCTGTTCGCTCACCCGGCCAGCGCCGGCCACGGCCTGAACCTTCAGGACGGCGGGAATATTTTGGTGTTTTTCTCGCACTGGTGGGACTTAGAACAATACCAGCAAATTATCGAGCGCATAGGGCCAACACGCCAGATACAGGCCGGGCACAAACGCCCGGTATTTATCCACTACATCATTGCCGCTGGCACCGCTGATGAAATGGTAATGGAGCGGCGCAACTCAAAACGGAAAGTGCAGGACATTCTGCTTGAAGCCATGAAGAAGAGAGGTTTAAGATGATCGCTCCCGCCTTATCCACCGACCTTATTGATATCAATGAAGTTCAACGGTCTACCGGAATGAAAAGAACGTTTATCTATGACAAAATTAAAAAAGGGGAATTTCCAAAACAAAAGCAACTCGGCACCCGCACGGTCCGTTGGGTTAGGGGCGAGGTTGAGGCGTGGAAAGCCCAGTATTTGGAGACCTAAATTAACTGCAAAGTATCAATATAATCCGCATACCACTGCATCATCTCCCGCCTTCCTTCCAAATATCGGGCATGGTTATACGTTCCGCGAATAACGTTTTTATCTGCATGGGCGATTTGTTCTTCTATCCAATCAGAATTAAAGCCCTGGTCATTTAAGATCGTGCTCATCGTATGGCGGAAACCATGCCCGACAATCCTATCTTTATATTCAATAGCCACAATCATTTGGTTAATAGTATTTTCGCTCATAACATTTGACGGGTCATTTCTCCCCGGAAACATATTTTCAAATCGGCCAGTTATTTTTTGCAGCTCTCTAAGTAATAAAATTGTTTGCTCCGACAAGGGAACAAGATGATCACGGCGTTTTTTCATTCGCTCTTTGGGTATTGCCCACAGCCGTTCGTCAAAATCCACTTCTGACCATTTTCCCCGCCGCAGCTCACCCGGGCGCAGCCCGACCAGCATCAAAATCTTAATGCCCAGTTTTGCTAAAACGCTCCCGCTATAATCTTCCACCGCCCGTAGAAAATCCGGCAGTTCTTCGGCTACCAGAAACGGGTAACGCTCTCCCTCATGACTTTGCATGGCGCTTTTCAGCTCACCCACCGGGTTATATTTCGCCCGGCCGGTCGCCACGGCGTAGCGGAATACCTCACCGCACCACCGCCGGGTTTTGCCCGCTTTCTCGGTGGCCCCGCGGGCCTCGATAACGCGTAGCGCGGCCAGCATATCCACCGGCTCAATATCTATTATCGGCATAGCACCCACCGCCGGAAAGATATCTTTGCTGAACGCTTCAATAATATCCTTCGCATAGCCTTCCGACCAACGTGGCTTTTTGAAGCTATGCCACTCGGCCGCTATCTCGCGGAACGTGATGGTTTTCGCCGCCGTAGCCGCCGCGCCATAGTTTTTGGCTTTTACCGGGTCAACGCCTGCGGCAACATTCTGCCGAGCCTCGTCACGGCGCTGGCGGGCTGCGGCCAGGGAAACCGCGGGGTAAACACCGATCGCCAACATTTTTTCTTTGCCGGTGAACGTATAGCGGTACCGCCAGTATTTTGCACCGGTGCTTTTAACCAGCAGGAAAAGGCCAGCGCCGTCAGGCATCTTGTAATCTTTAGCTTCTGGCCTGGCCGTTTCGACTTGTCGCGCGTTCAGCTTCATGATGTACCCGTAACCCAATCTGGATACCCGAATTTGTACCCGTTTTAGGCGCGGTTTGCAACGGAGTATTGCGAACAATCACGGCTAACAGTTTTGATAAAATGCAGTAAAATCAGTAGAAAACGAACAATTACGGAGGGTTGCGGATAAATGGATGGTGCCGATAATAGGAGTCGAACCTACGACCTTCGCATTACGAATGCGCTGCTCTACCAACTGAGCTATATCGGCATGATAAGGCTGTCATGCGGGGGCAAATCACGGGGGGACACGTTATGCAAAAGCGGTTGAAGAGTCAATAGGCGCGCGTCCGTATGCTGATAAAAAGAGCAGATTGCTAATAAAAATCAACCAATCAATACCCGCTATCATTAACCTGACAACTTTTTGTTCTTCTTTTCACAGTCATGAGGTGGTTAATGAACTTACAAGGCGTGCACCATGCGGCATTGGCGGTGGCTGATATGGCAAAGATGACGGCGTTTTACCGTGATACCCTCGGTATGCAGGGTCACCCCACCAAACACAACTGGCTGGGCACCGGCCACGGCTTTTCCCTGCACCTGATGCCCACCGACAAGCCGCTGGCACCCAAAGATTCCTCCCGTCATATCGCCTTTCAGGTGGAGAACCTCAACGACTGCTGCCGGCATCTGCTGGAGAAAGGCCTGCGACCTTATCAAATGTCCCTTTCCATGGAGGTGTTCTGGCTGATGGATAGCGAAGGTCCGCTGGACCAGGGTATCGGCACGATTTTCCTGGAGGACCCTGAGGGCAATACCCTGGAATTTGTGGAACGGCACAGGGGACTTTTTGCTGACTATGATGACGGGCTGGATTGATCTGGCAAATCACGTTTCAGACTTGAATACTGCTAGGGAAAAATAAGCATGGCCGCCGAAATTCGGCGGCCATGGAATCAATTAAGATTATGCAGAGCAAGGGTTACGTCAAAAACAAGGGCTTACAGAAGCCACAAAAGCCCGGATCATCACCCCCGCACCAGATTATCCCCGTACCCAATCCACTTATAAGTAGTGAGCGCTTCCAAACCCATCGGGCCGCGGGCATGGAGTTTCTGGGTGCTTACCGCCACTTCCGCGCCGAGGCCGAACTGGCCGCCGTCGGTGAAGCGGGTGCTGGCGTTGACATACACCGCCGAGGAGTCCACTTCCCGCACAAAATGTTCCGCCGCGCTGAGGGATTGGGTGAGGATGGCGTCGGAGTGCTGGGTGCCGTAAATGCGGATATGTTCCACCGCCTGGTCGAAGCCGGTGACCACCCGGACGTTCAGGTCAAGGGAAAGCCATTCGTCGTGGTAATTCGCTTCTTCCACCGGCACGCAGGTGGCGGGGCCGTCCGCCAGATAGGGCATGGCCCGTTCATCGGCGTGCAACCGTACGCCCACAGAATGCATATGGCGGCTCAGGGCGGCCAGGAACTCCGGAGCAATGCCTTGGTGTACCAAGAGGGTTTCAAGGGAATTACAGGCGCTGGGGCGCTGTATTTTGGCGTTCTCAATCACCTTTAGCGCCTGGGCGAAGTCGATGGTCTCGTCGGCATAGATATGGCAGACGCCGATGCCGCCGGTTATCACCGGGATGGTGGACTGTTCGCGGCAGAGCTTATGCAGCGCCGCGCCGCCGCGGGGGATCAGCATGTCCACATACTGGTCCAGGCGCAGCAGTTCGGCCACCAGGGCGCGATCGGGGTTGTCGATGGCCTGTACCGCTTCTTTCGGCAGGTTGCAGGCGGCCAGGGCATCCTGGATGACGCCGACGGTGGCGGTATTGGTGCGGTGGGTCTCTTTGCCGCCGCGCAGGATAACGGCGTTGCCCGTTTTCAGGCACAGGGAGGCCACGTCCACCGTGACGTTGGGGCGCGCTTCGTAGATAACCCCCACCACCCCCAGCGGCACCCGGCGGCGTTCGAGCTTGAGGCCGTTATCCAGCAAACGCCCGTCAATCACCTGCCCCACCGGATCGGTAAGCAGGGCGACCTGGTGCACGTCTTGGGCAATGGCCGCGAGCCGGGCGGGGGTGAGCAGCAAACGATCCAGCAGCGCTTCGCTCAGGCCGTTTTGCCGGGCATCGGCCATGTCCAGGGCATTGGCACGGAGGATGGTCTCGCTTTGCGCGTCCAGCCGGTCGGCGATGGCCAGCAATGCCCGGTTCTTTTCAGCGCTGCTGAGCACTGAAATTTGCCAGGAGGCCTGTTTGGCGGCCCTACCCATTTGCTCGAGCATGAAAACTCCTTAATAAATAATCATATCGTCGCGATGGATCACCACCGGGCCGTATTCGTAGCCGAGGATGTCGCTTATCTGCTGGGAGTGATGGCCGGCAATCATGCGCAGGGCGTCGCTGTTGTAGCGGCTAACGCCATGGGCGATGTCTTTGCCGTTCAGCCCGCGGATGCGCACCACCACGCCGCGGGAGAAATCCCCCGCCACCGCTTTGATGCCTTTGGGCAGCAGTGAGCTGCCCCGCTCCAGTATGGCGGTGAGCGCGCCGTCGTCGACGGTAATGTCCCCAGCCGGCGGCGGCCCGAACAGCCAGCGTTTGCGGGACTCCAGCGGCATCTCCTGGGCATGGAAGCGGGTGCCCACCGGCAGGTCCGCCATCATGTCGCCGATAACGCCGGGCCGGTTGCCGGCGGCGATCACCACGTCCACTCCGGCCCGGCTGGCCACTTCGGCCGCCTGGATCTTGGTGGCCATGCCGCCGGTGCCAAGGCCGGATACGCTGTCGCCGGCCACGCCGCGCAGGGCGTCGTTGATGACTTTGACTTCGGCAATCAGCTCCGCGTCGGGATGGTTGCGGGGATCGGCGGTATACAGGCCTGCGATGTCGGTGAGCAGCAGCAGCTTGTTGGCATCCGCCAATATCGCCACCAGGGCCGAAAGGTTGTCGTTGTCCCCCACCTTGATTTCAGCGGTGGCCACCGCGTCGTTTTCATTGATAACCGGGACGATGCGGTTGTCCAGCAGCGCGCGCAGGGTGTCGCGGGCGTTGAGGAAACGTTCGCGGTCTTCCATATCGGCGCGGGTGAGCAGCATCTGTCCGATATGGATGCCGTAAATGGAAAATAATTGTTCCCATAGCTGAATCAGGCTGCTTTGGCCGACGGCGGCCAATAATTGCTTGGAGGCGATGGTGGCCGGCAGTTCCGGGTAGCCCAGATGTTCACGACCGGCGGCGATGGCCCCCGAGGTGACAATCACGATGCGGTGCCCGGCGCCATGCAGCTGGGCGCACTGGCGCACCAGCTCGACGATATGGGCGCGGTTGAGCCGGCGCGATCCGCCGGTGAGTACGCTGGTGCCCAGTTTCACAACCAAGGTCTGGCTGCCATCCATAATTTTTATACCGTTATAAATTTTGAAATGCCTTGCCTGTCTTTTTTTAAAAAAGAAAAAGCGCTATGCCGGTCAGCATAACGCGATTTGCGATAAAAAGCAGGCCCGGCGTGCTGTCAGGAAGACAGGCTGAAGGGATGGTCTTTAAAGGAATCCGCCGGTTCCAGCGTCATGTCCAATGAGACGATGTAGGCGCGCAGGCGGGTGTGAAACTGCCGCAGCGAGCTTTCCAATTTATCCAGCACTTCCTGCTCTTTGATTTTTTTCTCGCTCCAGTGGCCCTCTTTGTCGAACAGGCCCAAATGGTAGGTGTAGGTGTAGCGTTTTTCTTCGGCGTTCAGATCTATCCACCAGCCATAGAATTCCCGCTTTTCAGGCGACGGCTGCATGTTGATGCATACCGCCAGGCAATCAAAGAAAAAATGATCGTCGCTGCATTGCCCTTCCCGAATGTAGGGACCGAGCGCGGTGAATCCTTTCATTAATCTGCTTTTGGGATGTCCACTGACTAAAGCCATGCTTTTTAACCTCTAATACCGCGAAAAAAATAACCGTCTTCTCTATTTAGCAAACTAATAGAATTAATCAACTTAGAATTTTCAGTTTTTTTTCAGCCAATCGCGAATATTCAGCAAAGCATGATGGAAATTTTGATAGACCGGCGCCGATTTCACCGTTAAAAGCGTGCCGGATGACGAGGAGGAAACAATTAATGTCGCCTCTTCCTTCGGGCTGAAGGGATCGTTTTCCCAATAGCCCGCCAGCATGGGAGTCGGGCATCTGCGGCCCAGCAATCCCTGGGTTTTCAGGGAATAGCGGCTGAGCTCGACTTTCAGCGCCGAGTCCGAGACGTTGGCCATGCCGATGCGGCTGGCCAGGACATCCATATACATGCCCGGCACGCGGTCTTGCCGGGCGGGGTCGGTGAGCAGCGCGTGCACCACCGGGCCAAGACAGGCCACTCCGCTCAGGCGCTGGGATTCCAGGTAGGCCAGGCGCACGGCAATATTGGCGCCGAACCGGAAGCCGAAGGCGGTGACGCGCCGCGAGTCTATCCAGGGGATGTTCGCCATGGATTTCAGCACCTGCTGATGGAGAAAGCTGGAATCCTGGCTCAGTTTCCACTTGGAGGAAAAACCGATGGAGGGCATGTCGATGGTGAGCATCGCCATGCCCGCCGGGGCGAAGTAGTCGTGGAACAGGCGATAGGTGTCGTTTTGCAGCATATCCAGCCCGCCGCACACCAGTACCGTGGGAAAAGGGCCTTTGCCTTCGGACGGCAGGTGTAAGAAGCCGGTCAGGGTGCCGCCGCCGCTGATGGGGAAGGTCAAGGCCTTGAGCTGATAGCTGAGCCGGCTCGCCGCTTCTTCCCAGGCGCGGTTGGCGAGGGTTTCCGCCTGCTCCGCCAGTTGATCCCCCGGCAGGTGGGGATAGGCGGCGATGCTGTAGAAATTGGCCGCCTTGAGCCATTGCTCGCCGGACACCTCCGGCTGCGGTTCATCCATGGCCTTCTGCTGCCATGTCATGCCTTGGTGGGACCACTCATAAATCCAGTTGCCGGGGCGATAGCCGATGACGGTATCCAGCAGGCGGTCATCGGTGCGTTCGGCTTTGCTGGCGGCGATACGGGCCAGCGTCTCTTCGATTTCCCAGGCATCCAGGCCGCGCCAAATCCACAACAGGCGGTTGATCATGCGATACCAGTTGCCGGGATTGGCGCCGTCCAGGGGGGCGAGCATCGGCTTTTGGCCGGAGGGGTGGCGGGCGCGCGTCACCAGCGTGGAGGTTTCGGGAAGTTTAAAGGAAGGTTTAAACAGTATCTCGCTCAGATTCCTACTGCTCATTGAGCTGTATTCTCCATTACGCCAAGCCGTTAAGCCATAACAATAAGCCCTGACGCTAAGCCATGCCCATCATGCAGCTAAGCCATGCCGATACGCCAGGTTATTGAATTCTGTCCCGCGCTGACGGGAGGATGCCTGCCAGATTACTCATTTAGCGGCCAAAAAACAAACGCCCGTCATGAACGGGCGTGAGGATACGGCATATTGGCGGTTTGCCGCTCCGGGGGGTGGCGGACAAGCCGGCAGCGGCCCGAAGAAAGGAAAAGCGATAAATCGCCATGGGACGCATTAAGCCGCAATAAGCATCGGGCGGCGCGAAATACGTAAAGAACCCTTATTTTTCGCTCAGCGGCGGAACAAAGGCCACCGCCATGTCCCAGGGCTGTTCGATCCAGGTATCCTGGGGAATATCCACCACATAGTCATCCACCAGCGGCCGGCCGGCGGGTTTGGCGAAGATGGTGACGAAATGGGCTTTGGGATACATGTCGCGGATGGCTTTGGCGGTGCCGCCGGTATCCACCAGATCGTCGATGACGATAAAGCCTTCGCCATCGCCCTCGGCGCGTTTGAGCACGGTCATCGCGCGCTGGTGCTGGTGGTCATAGCTGGAGATGCACACCGTATCCACGTGGCGGATATTTAATTCACGCGCCAGGATGGAAGCGGGAACCAGACCGCCGCGGCTTACCGCGATAATGCCTTTCCACTGCGTTGACGGAAGCAGGCGCTGGGCCAGTTTCCGAGCCTGAAGTTGCAACATGTCCCAGGTTACGACGTATTTTTCGCTCATAAATGCTGTCCCAGCCGGATCGGTTCGGCTTAAAAGTACCAGGGGAAAAAAGGTTGCGCGAGATTATAGAGACGCAACCGACGAAATACCAGTGCTACTACCCTTTTTAACCGCAGTTTCACCGCCCGTTACGGTAAAGTGGTATTCTTGAGCCATCTTTGGTGACCCTGCGGCCGGCTGCGCGCCACACTGACTCCCCGGCCCGGGTCTTTTGTCGTTACAGGAGTTTTTATCGTGTCTGAACTGACTCAACTTTCGCCACAGCCCCTATGGCAAATTTTTGACAAAATCTGTTCCATTCCGCATCCCTCATATCATGAAGATGCCCTGGCAGGCCATATAATCCGCTGGGCCCAGGAAAAAGGATTGTTTGCGGAGCGGGATCAGGCCGGCAATGTGCTGCTGCGCAAGCCGGCGACCCCCGGTTATGAAAAGCGCCGTCCGGTGGTGTTGCAGGCGCATCTGGACATGGTACCGCAAAAAAACAGCGATACCGTGCACGACTTCACCCGCGACCCGATCCAGCCTTATATCGACGGCGATTGGGTAAAAGCCCGCGGCACCACCCTTGGCGCGGACAACGGCATCGGCATGGCCTCGGCATTGGCGGTCCTGGCGGATGACAGCGTGCAGCACGGCCCGCTGGAAGTGCTGCTCACCATGACCGAAGAAACCGGCATGGAGGGCGCCTTCGGTCTGCAGCCGAACTGGCTGCAGGCTGAAATCCTCATTAACACCGATTCCGAGGAAGAGGGCGAAGTCTACATGGGCTGCGCCGGCGGGGTGGATTTCAAAACCGTGCTGCCGCTGGAACGTGAAGCGGTGCCCGCCGGCTACCAGGTGGTCAAGCTCACCCTCAAAGGGCTGAAGGGCGGCCACTCCGGCGTCGATATTCATCTGGGACAGGGCAATGCCAACAAACTGCTGGCCCGCTTTCTGTTCCAGCACGCCAAAAAACTGGATCTCCGCGTACTTGATGTTACCGGCGGCACCCTGCGCAACGCCATACCCCGTGAAGCCTTCGCCACCCTGGCCCTGCCGCAGGAGAATACCGAAAGCCTCAATTCGCTGGCGCAACAGTACCTGGCGGTTATCCAAACGGAGCTGGCGGCCAAGGAAAAGAAACTGGCGATTTCAGTGGAACCGGTGCAATCCGAACTGCAGGCATTGACCAAAGCCTGCGGCGACAAGTTTATCGCCCTGCTGAACGCCACCCCCAACGGCGTGATTCGCATGAGCGACGACGTAAAGGGCGTGGTAGAAACCTCCCTGAACGTCGGCGTGGTGTCCCTGGACGAAAAGACCGCCACCATCCGCTGCCTTATTCGCTCCCTCATCGACAGCGGCAAAGAGAACGTAGTGGAATCCCTGACCGCATTGGGCCAGCTGGCGGGCGCGGAATGCATTGCCAAAGGCAGCTACCCGGGCTGGAAGCCGGACGCCGCCTCACCGGTGATGCATCTGGTACGCGAAACCTACCAGAAGCTGTTCAACAAAACGCCGAACATCCAGGTGATCCACGCCGGTCTGGAATGCGGGCTGTTCAAAAAGCCCTACCCGAACATGGACATGGTCTCCATCGGGCCGACCATCACCGGCCCTCACTCCCCGGACGAACAGGTGCATATCAAAAGCGTCGGCCAGTACTGGACCTTATTGACCGCACTGCTTAGGGCCATCCCGGAAAAAGCCTAAACATCGGGGCCCATGGCACGGTAAGCCCGCTTACACCAATCGTGCAGCGAGCCGCCCTTGCAGGGGTTGGGGGAGCGCAGCTCCCCCCTCACAAAAACAAATCATCTTCCCAGTTAAATATCAGCTGCCGCTCAATCTGCGGGTCCAGCAGCGTCACATGCAGCCCCACCAGCCGCACCCCCCGTTCGCCGCGCCGCTGATCCCACGCCTGGCGGGCAATCTCCATCAAATCCGCTTTGTTCAGTACCGGCCACACGTGCTCCTGGGTGGTTTGCTGGAAATCGGCGAATTTGAGCTTGATGCCCTGCCGGGCGATGTGCAGATCCGGTCGCACCCGCTCCAGCCGGCGCTCAAGCTCCGGGTACAGCGCCTCGATAATCTGTGCGCACGCCGCCCAATCGTCGATATCAACCTCAAGGGTGCGCTCCACCCCCACCGATTTACGCATCCGATCGGAGGTCACCTCCCGCTCATCGATACCCAAAGAACGCTCCCAGATCACCCGGCCGAATTTGCCAAACTGCCTGAGCAGCGCCGCCAGATCATACCGCTGTATATCGCCGCAGGTATTAAGACCCATGTCAGCCAGTTTTTTCGCCGTGACTTTGCCCACGCCGGGTATTTTCCCCAAGGGCAACGACTGCAAAAAAGAGGCGACCTGTTCAGGCCTGATAACGTACAGCCCGTCGGGCTTGTTCAAATCGGAGGCGATTTTGGCCAGAAACTTAACCGGCGCTACGCCGGCGGAGGCGGTGAGCCGCAACTCGCGGGCGATGTCGGCGCGGATGGCCTGGGCCATCAGGGTGGCCGAACCGCTGTGATAGGCGCTGTCGGTCACATCCAGATAGGCTTCGTCCAGCGACAACGGTTCGATTAACGGCGTATAACGGCTAAAGATTTCACGGATATGCGCCGATGCTTCTTTATAGGCATTGATGCGCCCCGGCAGCAGTTTAAGATGGGGGCAAAGCTTCATGGCCATGGCGGTGGACATCGCGCTGTGCACGCCGAATACCCGGGCCGGATAGTTGGCGGTGCTGATGACCCCCCGCTTGTCCGCCCTGCCGCCGATGGCAATGGGGATATCGCGCAGGCTCGGATCGTCGCGCATTTCCACTGCCGCGAAGAAGCAATCCATGTCGACATGTATGATTTTGCGCATTTGCCCCCCTTTTAACTGTATGAGTATACAGTAAGTACGCGAATATATACAAAACGTATCTTGATAAAAGTTCGGGCAGTGATATCGTGTCGCTGATTATCTTAAATGTATTATCGTTTTACAGGGTTTGCCGGCAATGATTATTGCAGGTTTGTTATTTATTTTGACTACGCAGGAATGATAATGAGCAAAATCGCACTGCTGTTTGCGATGTTGTTTTGTATACCGGCATTTACATCGGTCAGTTATGCCAGTGAGCAGGCGCAAGTTATTTCAAATGAATTGAAAGCCCAATTACTCGGCTCACCGGTATTTATTCAAATCTTCAAAGAAGAGCGAACCCTTGAGCTCTACGCCAAGATAGGCCCGGAGTACCGCTTGATAGGCAGCTACGGCATTTGCAACTTCTCCGGCGGGCTGGGCCCGAAACGGGTGGAAGGCGATTTTAAAAGTCCGGAAGGTTTTTATACTATCGACAGCCGCAATCTGCAGCCCAACAGCCATTATTACCGGGCCATCAATATCGGTTTCCCCAATGCCTACGATCAATCCCGCGGCTATTCCGGCGCCATGCTGATGATTCATGGCGATTGTCGTTCCATCGGCTGTTACGCCATGACCGACAGTTATATTGCTGAAATATACCGCTATGTGGATGCGGCATTACGAAACGGCCAGGATGCGATAAAGATTCATATTTATCCGTTCCGTATGACGCCGGCAAATATGCAGCGCCACCGTTATTCCACCTATTATTCTTTCTGGCAACAGCTGCAGCCCGGCTACGCTTTCTTTGCCGAACATCATCAGCCGGCGGCGGTGGCGGTGGTCAACGGCCAGTATGTGATAGGCACACCGATGCAAATGACCCGCGCGCCCGTGGCGTCACAGCTCGCGCTCACCCAGCCGAAATAATACACTCTCCCCTGGCGCAACCTTGTGCCAGGTTTCATTCCCCGTCAGCGGTTGGGTGGCGATGACCGTCACCACATCGTCTGGCGTGGTCTGCTGCTGGAAATCAATCTCCACATCCTGATCGATAAGGGTGGCTTTGCCGAACGGCGCCCGCCGGGTGATCCAGTAAAGTTCGCTGGAACAATATCCCATAACGAAACGGCCGTCGGACAGCAGCATATTGAAGATGCCTTTTTGCCGCAGCTCGCCCGCCAGGCTATCGATATAACGGAACACCGACGGCCAATGGCCGGGGGTGCGGGGATAGCGTTCCGCCAGCCGGGCCAGCAGCCAGCAAAACGCATACTCGCTGTCGGTCTGCCCTACCGGCCGATAGGGGCTGGTGTCCAGTTGACGGTATCCCCGCAGTTGGCCGTTGTGGGCAAAAGTCCAATTCCGTCCCCAGAGTTCACGGGTAAAAGGGTGAGTGTTTTCCAGCGCCACCCGGCCGCGATTGGCCTGGCGGATATGAGAAACCACCGCGCAGGATTTGATGGGATACTCCTGCACCAGCCGGGCGATGGGCGAGCTGATGCTCGGCAACGGATCCTTGAAGGTCCGGCAGCCCAGCCCCTCGTAGAACGTGATTCCCCATCCGTCCTTATGCGGTCCGGTGCGGCCGCCCCGCTGCATTAACCCGGTAAAGCTGAAGCAAATGTCCGTCGGCACATTGGCACTCATCCCGAGCAGTTCACACATGACCCTCTCCTGTTCCGCGCCATCCCGATGGCGGCGCGACCTTACCCGCCCGCCATCCCGATTCCGTTACCGCAATACGCTGCTGCCCTCATCCCGATGCCGGAGCGAGGTTACGCCGCCGCCTCCATGCCGATGTCGGCGCTGCATTACACCGCCGCAGCCATCTCTTTTTCAATAAGCTGGATCAGAATATGAATCGACTTGATATGGATCTCCTGGATACGATCGGCGTAGCCAAAATGGGGCACGCGAATTTCCACATCGGCGGTGCCGGCCATTTTGCCGCCGTCTTTGCCGGTAAGGGTAATCACTTTCATGCCTTTGGCCCGGGCGGCGTCGACGGCGCGGATGATATTGGCCGAATTGCCGGAGGTGGAGATGCCCAGCAGCACATCGCCCTTATTGCCCAGCGCTTCAATATAACGGGAAAAGACAAAATCATACCCGTAATCGTTGCTGACGCAGGATAAATGGCTGACGTCCGAAATGGCGATGGCCGGATAAGCCGGGCGGTTATCGCGATAGCGGCCGGTAAGCTCCTCGGCGAAATGCATGGCGTCGCAATGGGAACCGCCGTTGCCGCAGGACAGCACTTTGCCGCCGGTTTTAAAGGAATCGGCGATAAGCCTGGCCGCATCCTCAATAGACTGAATATTTTTTTCGTCTTTCAGAAAGTTAGCCAGCGTCAGCGCGGCTTCGTTCAGTTCGCTACGAATCAAATCCTGATACATAAGTCCCTCGGTATAGGCTCGCAAATTCAGAAAATCTTCGGTAAACAGTTTACCGGATTGGCGAAACCGCGAGAAGCGAAGATGGTCCGGGACAATGGAGTAATAGCAGGAAAATCATTATTTGTGAGCCAGATTATCATCACGGGGAAACAGCGTGGAACAATCAGTGCGGGATCGATGCGGGTAACATGGGATGGATTGCGGACCAGTGACGGCGTGCCATGAGACATTTCACTGCCAAAAAAACGCATACCCGTGTATAGCGCGCTGTCGATACAACGGTATCAGTTGAAATGTCAGCTGCCGATAAAGTGCACACCAAGCGAATGGTACGCTGCAGATACAGGATCCATCAAGCGAATGATCCGCTGCCGGAATAAGCGGTTATCAAGAAACAACCACGCGCCGGCAGCGGAACGGGGGGTTATTTCACCAGGGCTTCGGTGGAGATGGTCACCACCACGGCATCGCTCACCATGGGGACATATTTATCCAAACCGAATTCCGAGCGTTTGATAGTGGTGGTGGCGTTAAAGCCCACCGCCTGTTTTTTCTCCATCGGATGCTGGCCTATCTTGTTCAGCACCGCATTCAAAATCACCGGTTTGGTAATGTCCTTGATTTTCAGGTCGCCATACACTTTATATTTGTGGGCGCCTTCGCTGACGATTTTTGTGCTGTGGAAGGTGGCCTGGGGATAGGTGGCCTGATCGAAATAATCCTTGCCCTTAAACTCTTCCGTCAGCTTTTGCACATGGGTATCGACGCTGTCGATGGGAATAGTCACGTCCACTTTTGTCTGAGTGATGTGCTTGTCGTCCAGCACGATATTGCCGGTAACATTGGAAAAATCAGCGGTGGGATTGGAAAAGCCGAAATGGTTCCAGGAAAACACCACCGACGTATGAGCGGGATCCATGACATAGGTCTGCGTTTCAGCCCGGGCAAAACCGGACAGCGCGCCAAAGGCGATAACCACCGGGACGGCGATTTTTTTTACATTAATCTTCGGGATCATAGGATTCTCATGGGGAAAAGTTAACAGAATGTCGTGCGTGTTATGATGGCGTTAAAGGAAAGGGAATAATAGACCATATATTTGTATGAGTATTTCAAATGTTTTGATTAACTTATTGAATGATTCCCCTAAGAATTAATCCCACTGGCATTGGAAACAAACTCGGTTAAGTCTTAGCCTAATCAGGCTGACTGAACGAGCTACATTCACTCTAACGCCCCCTCTCTTTGGATGAAATAACCTTTATTCCCCTCCGCCATTCCTTTTCGCCGCCATAAAAAAATTCTTCGCCGGGATTATGTTTCGATGTTTGGCGTTTAGCCGTTTACCCATCTAAACGTCCCGATTGTCAATTGTACCCAGCGTGTTATATTGGACTCAAAACCGGCTTCTAAGAGTGGTCATTAGCCATGAGCAGCACATCCTTCACACCTGAAAGCAAACTTCCGTCGTTGGGCACCACTATTTTTACCCAAATGAGCGCCCTGGCCCAGCAGCATCAAGCCATTAACCTGTCACAGGGTTTCCCGGATTTCTCCGGTCCCGGCTATTTGAAAAAAAGGCTGGCGTACCACGTCGAACAAGGCGCCAACCAATATGCGCCGATGACCGGCGCCGTGGCGCTGCGGGCCGCCATCGCCGATAAAACCGAACAGATTTACGGCTGGCGTCCCGATGCGGACACCGAGATTACCGTCACCGCCGGCGCCACCGAAGCGCTGTTCGCCGCCGTCAGCGCGCTGGTTCGCGCCGGCGATGAGGTCATCTGTTTCGACCCGAGCTACGACAGCTATGCCCCGGCGGTAACCCTGGCGGGCGGCGTCACACGCCACATCGCCCTGCAGCCGCCGTCGTTTCGCGTCGACTGGGAGGTCTTTCGCAATCAATTAACCGATAAAACCCGCCTGGTTATCCTGAACACCCCGCATAATCCTTCCGCCACCGTCTGGCAGCCGGAAGATTTCGTACAGCTGTGGCAGGCCATCGCCGAGCGTGAAATTTACGTGCTCAGCGATGAAGTCTATGAACATATCTGCTTCGCCCCCGGCGGCCATGCCGGCGTGCTGGCCCATCCGCAGCTGCGCCAGCGGGCCATTGCCGTCTCGTCGTTCGGCAAGACCTATCATATGACCGGCTGGAAAATCGGCTACTGCATCGCGCCGCCGGTGCTCAGCGCCGAAGTGCGCAAAATCCACCAATATCTCACCTTTGCGGTGAACACGCCGGCCCAGCTGGCCATCGCCGATATGCTGAACGCCGAACCGCAGCACTGGCAGCAGTTGCCCGACTTCTATCGCGAACGGCGCGATCATCTTACCAACGCATTGGCGCCGAGCCGGTTCAAGGTGCTGCCGTGCCAGGGCACTTACTTCCTGCTGGCGGACTACAGCGCCATATCAGACATGGACGACGTGGCGTTCAGCAAATGGCTGACGGTGGAAGTGGGCGTCGCCGCCATTCCCCTGTCGGTCTTTTGCGCCGATCCTTTCCCGCACAAGCTCATCCGGCTGTGCTTTGCCAAACAGGATGCCACTCTTGACGCCGCCGCGGAGCGCTTATGTCAACTCTGAAAATCACGCTACTGCAACAGCCATTGGCCTGGATGGACGGCGAGGCCAATCTAGCCCATTTCGACGGCCTGCTGGCCACTACCGCCGGACGCGATCTGATAATCCTGCCGGAAATGTTCACCACCGGCTTCGCCATGGAAGCGGCCAATAACGCCCTGCCCCAGGGGAGGGTAGTGGAATGGCTGCATAAGTGGGCGGCATCCGCCAAGGCAATGGTGGCCGGCAGCGCCGCCATCAGCACCCCGGACGGCGCGGTAAACCGCTTTTTGCTGGTGGAACCCTCGGGCCAGGTCCATGTCTATGACAAACGGCATCTGTTCCGCATGGCCGAAGAACATCAATATTATCAGGCCGGGCAAAAACGGCTGGTGGTAGAGTGGCGCGGCTGGCGGATCCTGCCCCAGGTATGCTATGACCTGCGCTTCCCGGTATGGTCCCGCAACCGGCAGGACTACGACTTGGCGCTCTATGTCGCCAACTGGCCCGCCCCCCGCGCCGGCCACTGGCAAACCCTGCTGGCGGCCCGCGCCATTGAAAACCAGGCCTACGTGGCCGGCTGCAACCGGGTCGGCACCGACGGCAACGGCCATCACTACAGCGGCGACAGCATGATTATCGACCCGTCCGGCAACATACTGGCGCAGGGTAAACCGCATCAGCCGGCGTGCCTGGAAGCCGAACTATCGCTGGATATCCTGCAACAATACCGCAAGGCGTTCCCCGCCTGGCTGGACGCCGATAATTTCCAATTGGATATCTAGCCGGCCTCATGCGGCACGGTAAGTCCGCGTTCACCGACGCTGAACCAGGCGTGTTAAAGGGAAACCGCGCCAATGGGGTCGACGCGGGCGTGGTTTTACCGCCCGCCCGAGCGCCCCATGGCTCGGTAGGCCCGCTATCACCGAACGTGCCACGAGCATGTTAAAGGGAGACCGCGCCAATCAGATGTCAGCTCCCCCGATACGTCGACCACCCATACGGGCTCACCAGCAGCGGCAAATGCAGATGCTCATCACCCTCGGCCAGATAAAAATCAATCACGGCGCAGCCATACAGCGTAGAACGGCCGCCGGCGGCAAAATACGCCCCCACCCCGGCGCTCAAGCGATAATGCCCCGGCGGCACGCCCTCAGGCGTCAACCCGTTCAAACGCCCATCGGCGCCGGTGGTGCCGCCGGACAGCCTGACCCAATCGCCATCCCGCTGCAACTCCAGCGCCATCTCCATCCCCGTCGCCGGTTTACCCAGCGAGGTATCCAGCACATGCGAAGTAATGATGCCCATCATAAAACTCCCTGCCGTAAGCGTAAGAGCGCAATCTCCCGCAGTTGATTCGCCGTCTCCCGCTGTTCTTGTTCGACGCTGTTATGCAGCCGCTGCCGCAAACAGGCCAGGATCTCCTCGCCGCTGCGCCCGGCGGCGCGAATCAGGAATATCCGGCCGAATTTAGCCTCGTAGAACCGATTGCCTTCCCTTAACGCCCGTTTCAGTTGCTCATCGCCATCGGTAAACACCGGTTGCTCGCGGCGGGAATATTCGGCGGCGGCGTCGTTATGCTCC
Organism: Sodalis sp. RH16; assembly: GCF_047324245.1. Lineage (NCBI taxonomy): Bacteria > Pseudomonadati > Pseudomonadota > Gammaproteobacteria > Enterobacterales > Bruguierivoracaceae > Sodalis > Sodalis sp. RH16. The sequence goes on from NZ_CP178737.1 coordinate 196,058, forward strand.
CGTGACTCCCCGATGCGCGGATGCTGCATCAACGCCTCATCCACCTGTTCCGCCCCCCACCGCCGGGCGGTTTCATCGGCAAAGGCCAGCAGCTCATCCAGGCCCCTAAAAGGCCGGGCGGCGATGATGGCATCACCCCAGGAGCGCACGGCGGCGCATGCAAGCAGCATCGGTTTCAAAAGCGCCGCGTCCGCATCATTAAATTCATCAAGCGTCATCAAAAACCGTCACCCAGGATTTAGCCGCCTTCAAGTGTAAACCGATATCGCCCGTGGCCGTCTTTCAGGCTGAGAAGCGCCTCAGAGATCAGCCCGCCTTCAGGCTCGCGCCGATATCCCCCACGGTGCTCGCCAGGGCGCTGACGGCATCAAAATAGGCCCGCAGCGCGACGGCCACGTCCGCTTCCGCCACCAGCTCATCGGGATGATGGCTGATACCCCGGCGGCAGCGGATAAATAGCATCCCCACCGGCCAGCACTCCGCCAACGCAATGGCGTCATGGCCGGCGCCGCTGGGCAAACGCGGGCTGCTGCCCTGTATGCGGCACAGGCTCTCCGCCAGTTTAGCCTGCAGTATGGCATCACAGGGAGTGGCGCCGATATGATAAAACTCTTCCGCGCTAAAGCCGATACCGCGCCGGGAAGCGATGGTGCCGGCCAGGCCGAGCAGCGCGGTAACCAGCCCCTGCAGTTCCTCGCTGTCCGGGCCGCGCACATCCAGCGTCAGTTTCACCTCGCCGGGAATCACGTTCACCGCTCCCGGCAGGCATTGCAAGGTGCCGACGGTGGCCACCATTTGCGGTCCGCGGGCAATGGTGAGATCGTCGATTTGCGCAATCCAGCGCGCGGCGGCGCTCAGCGCGTCTTTACGCAGCGGCATCGGTACCGTGCCGGCATGGCCCGCCACGCCGGCGAACCGGCAATTAAGACGCCGGGCGCCGTTGATGGCGGTCACCACTCCCAGCGCCGTTCCCGCCTGCTCCAGGCAGGGGCCTTGCTCGATATGCAATTCCAGATAGGCGGCGAAGTCCTTTGCATCCCGCTTGGCCCGGAGGATAAGGGCAGGATCCAGACCGGCCCTGGTCATCGCCTGCGCCACGTCGATACCCTCCTCGTCTTTACGCCCCAGCCAGTCCGGCGGCCAGGTGCCCGTGATCCCCCGGCTGCCCAGCAGGGCTATGCCGAAGCGCGTGCCCTCTTCATCGGCAAACCCGATCACCTCGATGGCCCGGGGGAGGCGCAGTTGCCGCTGATGAAGAAAGTGCACCAGCTCAATGGCGGTCAGCACCCCCAGCATACCGTCATAGCGCCCGGCATTACGCACCGTGTCCAGATGCGATCCCAGCAGGATGGCGGGCAAATCCTCTTGCTGCCCTTCGTAGCGCCCGCAGATATTGCCCACGCTGTCCTGCCAGACCCGCATGCCCGCCGAGCGCATCCATTCACCTACCTGCATGTTTGCCAACAGATGCTCCCGCGACAGGTAGGTTCGGGTCAGCTGGCCCGGCGTTTCGCTGATGGCGGCCAAAATATCGCAGCGCGCCATGACCCGCCGGGCGGCGTCGGCGGCGAAGGGCTCGGGCATACCATAATCGGTCATGATGGCTGCTCCCTCTGGTAATGATCCCAGGCCGCCTGCAGGCCGGCCCCCCGGGGACCGGCAAAGCCCAGACGATTCAGCACCCCTTCCAGTGCGCTAAGGGTTTGCATCACGCAATCCTTGCGCGCGTTATAGCCCATGGTGCCGATACGCCAGATTTTCCCTTTCAGCGGCCCGAACGAGGTGCCGATTTCAATGGCGAAATCATTCAGCATCATCTGCCGCACCTGTTCGCCGTCAAGGCCGGTGGGGATAACCACCCCCAGCACGTTATTCATTCTATGGCGCCTGTCGCCGAAGACCTCGAGCCCCATGGCGTCGATACCCGCCAGCATCGCCCCGCCGTGCAGTTTGTGGCGTTCTATGGCCGCATCAAGGCCTTCCTCCAGCAACAGCCGGGCGCATTCGCGGGCGGCGAACAGCATGCTGGTGGCTTCGGTATGGTGATTTAAGCGTTCCGGTCCCCAGTAATCCATGATCATGCCGAGGTCGAAATAGTTGGAATAAATCATCTCATCGTCGCCATCCCGATGCTCGGCGGTGCGAATCCCCTCCTCTACGCATTTACGGCTGCGGATGACTGCTTCGCAGCGGGTGCTGAGGGTGACCGGGGCGCTGCCGGAGGGACCGCCCAGGCATTTCTGCAAACCGGCGGAAACCGCATCCAGGCCCCAGGCATCGCTTTCCAGGGCATTCCCCCCGAGGGATGCGGTGGCGTCGGTGTAAAACAGCGCATCGTAACGGCGGCAGATTTCCCCCAGCTGTTCCAGGGGTTGCAGCATGGTGGTTGAAGTATCCCCCTGCACGGTAAGCAGCACCCGCGGACGCACTCGTTTCACCGCGTCTTCAATCTGGTCGGGGCTGAACACCTCGCCCCAGGGAGCCTCGATGATATGGACCTCGGCGCGGCAGCGCCGGGCAATTTCGCACAGCAGATGGCCGAACCGGCCGAATACCGGCACCAGGACTTTGTCACCGGGGCGGATTACCGACAGCAGCACCGCTTCGATACCGGCGCGTGACGTGCCGTCCACCAGCAGCGTCCAGGGGTTTTCGGTCTTGAACACCCCACGGTACAGCGCCATCACTTCATTCATATAACCGGTCATGGCGGGATCGTATTGTCCCACCAGTTGGCTGGCCATCGCCCGCAGCACCCGCGGATCGGCGTTAATCGGACCCGGCCCCATCAGTAGACGGGACGGGGGATTGATTTGATCGTACTTTGCATTATCCAACATGAGTTATCCTTTGATACCACCATTCGTTTTCGTTAGATGACCGATAATCTTCGGATTGCCGCAGGTCGGGCCACGCATCGCCGGGGACCAACATAGAGGAGATGGTCAGGCATTCCCGGTGCCGCGCATCGGGACAATGATCAGTCATCTCCTAAACCGCGCACCGAGGCGATAAACTGTTTCAGCTCCGCCGTTTGCGGCCTGGCGAACAATTGACGGCTTTGCCCCTGCTCCCACACTTTGCCCTGGTGCATAAACACCACCCGATCCCCCACCTCCCGGGCGAAATTCATTTCATGGGTCACAAGTATCAGGGTCATGCCTTCGGCGGCCAATTTCTCCAGCACCTTCAGCACTTCTCCCACCAGCTCGGGATCCAGCGCCGAGGTAATCTCATCGCACAGCAGCACCTTGGGGTCCATCGCCAGCGCGCGGGCAATGGCTACCCTCTGCTGCTGGCCGCCGGACAGGCTCGAGGGATAATAATCCAAACGGTCTCCCAACCCGACCTTATTCAGCATCAGCTCGGCCAGTTCGCGGCATTCCGCCGCTTTTTTCCCCAGCACCCGGCGCGGCGCCAGCATGACATTTTGCAGCGCGGTCATGTGCGGGAACAGATTAAAACTCTGGAAAACCATGCCCACCGAACGGCTTATTTCCCGGGCTTGTGAATCGCGGTTGGTAACCGTCATGCCCCCCAGCTTGATGCTGCCTTCCTGGTAACCTTCCAGGCCGTTGATGCAGCGCAGCAGGGTGCTTTTGCCGGAACCGCTGCGGCCGATGATGGAGACCACCTCCCCCTGGTCGATATCCAGATCGATGCCTTTTAGCACGTGGTTTTGGCCGTAATATTTCTGCACCTGGTTAATGGTTATCAGCGGCATGAAGCTTTCTCTCCAGATAGTGGCTGAAGCGGGACAGGGGGTAACACATAATGAAATACCCCAGCGCCACCAGCCCGAAGACTTTAAAGGGCTGGAAGGTGACATTGGACAGCATGGTTCCCGCTTTGGTGAGCTCGACAAAACCGATGATGGAGGCCAGGGCGGTGCCTTTAATGACCTGCACCGAAAAACCCACCGTCGGCGCGATGGCGATGCGCACGGCCTGGGGCGCCATCACGCGCAGCAGGGTCTGGCCGAAGCTTAAGCCCAGACAGCGTGACGCCTCCCATTGTCCTTTGGGCAGGGCGTCGATACTGCCGCCCCAGATATCCACCAGGAACGCGCTGGTGAACAGCGTCAGGGCCAGCGCCGCCGCCAGCCAGGGACTGACGTCAATGCCGAACAGCGCCAGGCCGAAAAAAGCCAGGAACAGCTGCATCAGCAGCGGCGTACCCTGAAACAGGTTTGAGTAGGCGCGGATAGCCTGTTTCAGCCAGCGCCGGCGCGACAGGCGCATCAGCATCAGCGGCAACGTTACCAGGCCGCCGCCGACAAAGGCCACCAGTGACAATAACAAGGTCCAGCGCGCGGCCAGCAGCAGGTTGCGCACGATATCCCAGTCGGTGAACGAGGTCATGACATCCCTCCGCCGAATATCAGGCGGCCGGCCCGCAGCAGAACCTGCCGCATCAGCAGCGACAGCGCCAGATAGATAAGCGTCACCACCAGGTAAACCTCAAAACTCAGGAAGGTGCGCGACTGGATAAGGCTGCCGGCAAAGGTCAGCTCTTCATATGAAACCTGGGAAACAACCGAAGAACCAAGCATCACAATCACACACTGGCTCACCAGGGAGGGATAGATGCGTCCCAACGACGGCGGCAGAACCACCCGCAGAAAAACCTGCCCGCGGGACAGGCCCAGCACCCGGCCCGCTTCCCACTGGCCTTTCGGCGTCACCTGGATGCCGGCGCGGATGATTTCGGTACTGTAGGCGCCAAGGTTCACCAGCATCGCCAGCAGCGCCGCTTCGCCGGCGGTCAGCTTCAATCCCAGCGCCGGCAGGCCGAAGACGATAAAAAACAGTTGCACCACAAAAGGCGTATTGCGGATAAGTTCCACATAAAGGCCCCATACCCGGCCCGGCAGAGCATACCGGCTGCTGCGTACGGCCGCTCCGCAGATGCCGATGGCGATGCCGCCCACGGTGGCGACGGCAGCCAGCATGATGGTCACCCACAGACCGGACAGCAGTTGCGGCAGGTAGGGCCAAAGCGCCGGGAAGTTGAGCTGATAGGTCATGGGAGTGGCATCCTCAGGCGCCCAAATCCGCCGGCAGCGGCGCTTTCATCCATTTTTCGGACAGGCTGTTCAGGGTATTGTCCTTTAACGCTTCGGTGATAAGCGCGTTAACCTTCTCCTTCAGCGCCGGTTCATCCTTGCGCAGGCCGATAAAGCAGGGGGAATCCTTCAGCATGAATTTCGGCACCGGCGCTTTGGCGGGGTTCTGGCGGGCAATGGCGCTCACCACCAGATTGCCGGTGGCCACATACTGCACCTGGCCGGACATATAAGCCGACAGCGTGGTGTTATTGTCTTCGTAACGTTTGATCTGCGCATCTTTCGGCGCCAGGTCGGTCAGCACCATATCCTCCACCGCGCCGCGGGTCACCGCTATGGTCTTGCCGCTAAGCTCGGCCGGCGCTTTGAGCCCATCGTCCTTCGGCCCAAATACGCCGAGGAAAAACGGGGCGTAGGCCCGGCTGAAATCGATGGTTTTTTCACGTTCGGCGTTTTTGCCCAAACTGGATATCACCAGATCCACCTTATCCGTTTGCAGGTAAGGCACCCGATTGGCGCTGGTCACCGGCACCAGTTGCAGTTTGAGCTTCATCTTGTCGGCCAGATAATGCGCCATATCGATATCGTAGCCCTCGGCCTGCATGTCTGTGCCGATGGAACCAAAAGGCGGGAAATCCTGCGGGATGGCAACGCGCAACACGCCGCGCTGCTGGATTTGCTGCCACTGATCGGCCATGGCCGCGCCGGCTTGGGTCAGCAACAGGACCGCGCCCGCCAGGGCAATAAGCTGTTTTCTGATGGTCATTCTCGGTTTCCCAGGTGAAATGATGAAACTAATGATTCTACAATCAGTCAATCTGCAACTAATGTGCCAAATGAAGCCGGACATTTTCCCCGCGCACGGGCACGGCGTAACCTATTATTAAACGCGGTCAGTCGGGGTATTCGGGGGTTTTCGCGGGCTGAGGATGTGCTTTTTCAGCGAAGGCCGTATGCACCGCCAGTGGGCAAACGCACCACTCCGGCGCGCCGTTTTATTACGTGCGGCGCTGCTCAAGCTCTTCCAGGGAGCCGTACCAGTCCGCAATGTTATGGATGCGCTGCCGCCCCTGGGCCAGGGTGTCGTGCAACAGCGCATTGCTGATTAAATTCACCAGGCTCATGGCCGACGAATAGGAATCAAACGCCGATACGCTATCCAGCGGCGTGGCCAAATGCCAACGCGCCAGCGGGATCAGGGCCTGCGCCTGGGGCTCGCTTATCAGCAGCACCGGCACATTATTGTGTTGAAGTTTTGCCAAGAACGGGCGGATTTGCGGGGTACGCCGGCGAAACGCCACCACCACCACCATATCATCGCCGGTGAGATCAATGACCTCTTCCGCCAGGGTTTGTCCCGGCTGGGGCAGCAGGTTAACCTGGCTGCGCACTTGCAACAGCTGCTGACGCAGGTGCATCGCCACCGGATAACTGTTGCGCAACCCCACCAGGCACAGTCGCCGTGCGTGGCTCATGGCCTGGATCACCGCGGAAAACTGCGGGCCGTCCATTTGGTTGACCCAGTGGGTCAGATTAGCCATTTCCTGTTTGTAATGCCGCTCCAGCAGCGTATTGCCCAGCACCGCGTCGCGGCGATCCGCCAAGGGCATGCCGCTTTGGCGCAGCGTGCGCAGCTCATCGCGGACCTGGCGGTAATTCTCATATCCCAAACGCCGGAACAGTCTGCTTACCGTCGCCTTGGACACCCCGCTCAGCCTCGCCAGTTCGGCGCTGTTATAGCTGGTCATATCGTCAAAATGATCGGCAATGAACCCGGCTATGCGCTGTTCCTGCGGCGACAAACGGGCATAAGCGTCACGCAGCCGCTCATCAAAAGGCGTCATGTTCCCTGATTCCCTGTTACTTTCGTTTCAACCTACCCTAGCATATACCCTCCATCTTTCAAGTTGCAGCTGTGCTGGCTGTAACTCGAAAGCTATTGGGTATCGCGTGCCTTATGTCACCTATGTCAATAGCGGTCCGCACGTTGGAACGCCTCTTGCTTAACTCACCTTATCCATCCTTGGCGACAGGACCATGCCCCCGATGAACCACAGTAATATCGCGCCGATGGGAATGGCGGTAACGCCCCATCATCTGGCCAGTGAAAGCGCCCTTTCTATTCTGCGCGCCGGCGGTAACGCCATCGACGCCATGGTTGCCGCGGCCGCCACCATCTCGGTGGTCTACCCGCATATGACCGGGCTTGGCGGCGATGGTTTTTGGCTGATCGTGCCGCCGCAGGGGGATCCCGTTGCTATCGACGCCGGCGGACCGGCGGGTTCCCTTGCCGCCATATCGCTGTATGACGGGCTGAAGGCTATCCCCCATCGCGGCCCGAAATCGGCCCTGACCGTTGCCGGGACGGTGGCGGGATGGGCGGAGGCGCTGACGCTGTCCCGGGAAATGGGCAATCCGTTGCTGCCGCTTTCGCAACTGCTGGGGGATGCCATTCGTTATGCCGCCGACGGTATGCCGGTGTCATTATCCCAGGCACGGGCATCCGCGGAAAAATTCGATGAGCTGGCGAAGCAGGCAAGCTTTGCCCGGCAGTTTCTGCCTCAAGGCAAGCCCCCCGACGCCGGCAGCCGGTTTATTCAGCCGCAATTGGCGGATACCCTCACCCGCCTGACGGTGGAAGGACTGAACAGCTTTTATCGCGGACCGCTGGCGGCTGATATGGCCCAAGAGATGGCCCTGCTGGGCATGCCCGTCACCGCCGACGATTTAGCGGCGTTTCATGCCCGGCGAAGCATTCCGCTGCGTTTGTCGCACAGCATGGGAGAACTGTTTAATCTGGCGCCCCCCACCCAGGGTTTAGTATCCCTGATGATCCTGGGGCTGACGGATCGTCTCCCCTGGGCCAATGAGTCGGAAAGCCACTGCATTCACGCCATTGTCGAGGCCACCAAACTGGCTTTTGCCATGCGGGACAACTGTATAACCGATCCGGGCCATATGACGCTGGATGCCCAAAGCCTGCTGGCGGCGCCGGTGCTGGACGGGCTGTCGGAACGGATAAACAGCGGGCAGGCGGCCCCCTGGGGCAGTGTCCTGTCGCCGGGGGATACGGTTTGGATGGGCATCATTGACAGCAGCGGGCTGGCGGTATCCTTTATCCAAAGCCTTTACCATGAGTTCGGCAGCGGCGTGCTGCTGCCGAAAAGCGGCGTACTGTGGCAAAACCGCGGCGCGTCCTTCAGCCTGGACCCCGCGCATCTGCGGGCCCTGGCCCCTGGCAAATATCCTTTTCATACCCTGAATCCCGCCGCGGCGAAGCTCCATGACGGACGAACGATGATTTACGGTTCCATGGGCGGCGACGGCCAGCCGCAAACCCAGGCGGCGTTGTTTATCCGCCATGTAATGCAAGGAATGCCGCTGCAGCGGGCCATCAGCGCGCCGCGCTGGCTGCTGGGGCGCACCTGGGGACAGGCCACGGATACGCTGAAACTGGAGGGGCGTTTCTCCGCCGCGACGGTGGCGTCCTTGCGCGCCCTTGGCCACCAGGTGGAGATGCTGCCAGAATTCAGCGAAGCGGTAGGCCACGCGGGAGCGGTTATCCGCCATAACAACGGCATGCTGGAAGGGGCGTTTGATCCCCGCAGCAACGGCAGCGCCGCCGGTTTTTGAACGCGCTATGCAAAACAGTCAGAAATCTATCGAAATTGACGTTCAGTGCTTGCCGGAAAACGCCAATACGGGCATTCTGGCGCAGCCCTTTTTACATAGGCGGTCAGATATTATTTTAAACGGATAGTATTTAAACGACCCAGCAAGAGTGCACGCCGCATGAAAAGTGAATTTATCGATCGCCCCGCGATACTGGCGGAAGTCAACGCCGCCTTTTACCGCTACGAACAGGCGCTTATCACCAACGATGTCGCCGTACTGGATGAATTGTTCTGGCACGACCCGCGCACTATCCGCTACGGCGCCGGCGAAAATCTTTACGGTATCGAGGCTATCCAGGCCTTTCGGGCAACGCGGCCGGCCAACGGGCTGGACCGGGTATTGCAAAATACCGTCATCACTACATTTGGCGACGATATGGCGGTGGCAAATACCGAATTTACCCGCCCAAGCACCGACCGTATCGGCCGACAAACCCAGACCTGGGTAAAACTGGCCTGCGGCTGGCGCATTGTCGCCGCTCATATCAGCCTGATGGGATAACCCGGCGCGCGGGTTTATTCATGCTCCGGCCGCGGCGGCTTAAAAGGGTGATGGGAAATCCAATGCTCGGCGATGTCCTGCCGGCGGCAAATCCATACCCGCTCATGCTGCTGGATGTAATCCAGAAACCGCTGCAGCGCCCGAAAGCGTCCTGGCCGCCCGAGGATGCGGCAGTGCATGCCCACCGACATCATTTTCGGCGAGGTCTCCCCTTCGTCGTACAAAACGTCAAAGCTGTCCTTGAGATAGGAATAGAACTGATCGCCGCTGTTGAACCCCTGGGGCGTAGCAAAACGCATATCATTCGTTTCCAGGGTGTAGGGAATGATAAGATGCGGCTTAACGGATCCGTCCGTGCAGGCTACCTGAGTCCAGAAAGGCAGGTCGTCGCCGTAATAATCACTGTCATAGAGAAACCCGCCGTGCTCCACCACCAGCCGCCGGGTATTGGGGCTATCGCGACCGGTGTACCATCCCAGTGGGATCTTGCCAAATAGTTCGGTCAGCGCGTCCACCGCCTGATGCATATGCTGGCGTTCGGTTTTGGCGTCCATGCCCTGATAGTGCAGCCAGCGCCAGCCGTGGCTCACCACATCGTATTTCGCCTGTTTGACGGCCTCCACCACCGGCGGATTGCGCGCCAGGGCCATCGCCACGCCAAAGAGGGTCAGCGGCAGGCCGCGGCGCTGAAATTCCTGATGAATACGCCAAAATCCGGCACGGGAACCATACTCATACAATGATTCCATAGACATATGGCGCTCCGAATAGCTGGCTGCGCCGATGATGTCGGAGAGAAACTGCTCGGAGCCGGTATCGCCGTGCAGTACGCTGTTTTCCGAACCCTCTTCATAATTCAGGACAAACTGGACGGCAATGCGGGCGTTGCCGGGCCAGGCGGCATCAGGCGGTTTCCCGGCATAACCGATAAGATCGCGGGGATAGTTCTTATTGAAGGAAAAGCTCTTCTTTTCGGTGGTTTCAGTCATGGGCTGTTCCTTTTTGAGCGCTGATATTTCAGTTTAGTCCCTTAAAATACCCGGAAAGTTCTTTTTGAACGGGAAAATCAAGATCCCCCTGTTTACTGGTGGACAATTTCATACCGTGCAGCGACTCTATCAATTTCACCGCCGCGCTCACGCCGTCAATCACCGGCATCTCAAGTTCAGCGGACAGTTCCAGGGCTAAATCCGCCATGCCGGCGCAGCCCAGCACGATGGCCCCCACGCCGTCTTCCCGTTTGGCGTTCAGGCATTGTTCACGCACTTTACGCCGGGCCAGGCCGGAACCGTCCTCCAGGGACAGCACCGGCAAATCGATGGCGCGCAGCCTGGCGCAGTGCCGCTCAAATCCATATTGCTGCAGCAAATGGCGCGCGATGATCAGGGTGCGCGGCAGGGTAGTCACCACCGTAAAGCGGGTGGCCACCAGCGTCGCCATATGCATCGCCGCTTCGGCGATGCCGATAACCGGCGCCGATGCCAGTTCACGCGCCGCCAGCAGCCCCGGGTCGCCGAAACAGGCGATAACATGGCCGTCTACCCCTTGCTCACGCCCTTCCTTAATCCGCTGCAGCACGCCAATGGCGGCGATGGCTTCGTCAAAGTGACCCTCGATGGAGGGGGCCCCCGCCTCGGGACACACCGCAAAGATGTCCGTGCCCGGCGCGGCCACGTCACGGGCCGCCGTAAGTATCCGTTCGGTCATGGAAAGGCTGGTGTTGGGATTGATTAATTGTATACAGCACGACGTCATACCGATTCTCCCTTGGCGGCGATACCGAACAGGCGGGCGAAGTCCGGCGCGGTTTCACCGCTGCGTTCAAACCGCAAATTTGCCAGAATTTCGTCGAAATGGCGCTTCATCCGCTCCGCCAATGCCCCGGAGCGGCCGTCTTTCAACAGGTCAAGCAGCTCCTGATGATCGTGGCAACGGCAACCCTGCTGCCAGGGAGCGCCATAAGCGGCAATCACCAGCGACGAGCGCAGCGTAAGCTGCGATACCATCTGGGTCAGGACATCATTGCCGGAGATGGCCTGCAGCTGCACGTGGAACAGGGCCGACAGGCGGATTGCCGTCGCGCCGTCCCGGGCCTCATGAGCCTGTTGCTCCTCATCCATGATGGTCTTGAGGGCAGTGATATGCGCCGCTTCGCATCGTTCCACCACCGCCGGCAGATTCGCGCACTCCAGCATGCAGCGGGTGGCGAGCACATTGCGGGCTTCATCCACGCCGGGCGTCGCCACCTGCGCACCGCGTTTGGGCGTAAGCGTAATCAATTGCACCGCCCCGAGGCGCTGCAGCACTTTTCTGATGCCGGTGCGGCTCACGCCGAACACCGCAGCCAGCGACTCTTCCGGCAATTTGCTGCCCGGCGGCAGTTGGTGCTCAACAATGGCTTTAACGATTGCATGGTAGATTTCATCGTCTTTATCTTGCGAAAAAATGACGGTTTTTAGCCCGTACCAACTGGACATGCCACACTCCTGTATACGTACCGATAGATTATCGTATACGTAAAATAATTATTTTGTATACAAGCTTTTCAACACTTGGCCTGAATCCTGCAAAACCTTCCCCTGTCGATAGCTATCATCTTCCATTCACGGGTGAGTATTCAGAGGAGCAGTTTCCATGCCAAACAGTAACAGTATGACCCCGAAAACCGGATCCATCGATCACAGCCATTACAGTCCCAAGCTCACAAATGATGATCTCGCTCCTACCCGTCAACAAAACTGGAGCTGGTACAATATATTTTCTTTCTGGATGTCCGATGTGCACAGCATGGGCGGTTACGTGGTGGCGGCCAGCTTCTTCACTCTGGGTCTGGCCAGCTGGCAAGTGTTAATCTGTCTGCTCTGCGGGATTTGCATTGTGCAGATCTGCGCCAATCTGGTGGCGAAACCGAGCCAGATGGCGGGTGTGCCCTATGCGGTTATTTGCCGCCAGGCGTTCGGCGTCTTCGGCGCCAATATCCCGGCGGTCATCCGCGGGCTCATCGCCTTTGCCTGGTACGGCATCCAAACCTTCCTGGCGGCCAACGCCCTGATGCTGGTGCTGTTGAAATTCTTCCCCACCCTGACGCCGTTGACGCAAAGCCGCTGGCTGGGCCTCTCCTCCCTGGGCTGGATGTGCTTCGGCCTGATGTGGTTTTTACAGGCGATGGTGTTCTGGCACGGCATGTCGGCCATCAAGCGTTTTATCGATTTTGCCGGTCCGGCGGTCTATGTGGTCATGCTGGCCTTGGCCGGCTGGATCCTCTATCAAACCGGTCTGAGCAATATTTCCTTTACTCTCAGCAGCAAGTCGCTGTCCAACGGCCAGCAGGCCTGGCAAATGGTGACCGCCATTGCGTTGGTTGTTTCCTATTTTTCAGGGCCGCTGCTGAATTTCGGCGACTTCTCCCGCTACGGTAAAAGCATGGACGAAATCCGCCGGGGCAACCGCTGGGGGCTGCCGTTCAACTTTTTACTGTTTTCCATCGTGACCGTGGTCATTGTTTCCGGAACCCAGAGCCTGTTCGGGCAAATGATCACCGACCCCATTGAAACCGTCAGCCGGGTCGGCAGCAGCGTGGCGGTGGCCCTGGGCCTGCTCACCATGATCATCGCCACCATCGGTATCAATATCGTGGCCAATTTTGTCTCGCCGGCCTTCGACTTTTCCAACTGCGCGCCGCAAAAAATCAGCTTTCGCACCGGCGGCATGATAGCGGCCATAGGTTCGGTGCTGTTGACACCCTGGAACCTGTTCCAGTCCCCGGAATTGATTCACTACACCCTGGATGTGCTGGGGGCTTTTATCGGTCCGCTGTTCGGTATCCTGGTGGCGGATTTTTATCTTATCAAGCGAGGTAAAATCTCGGTGGACGACCTGTTTAACGCCACGCCCGGCGGGCGCTACTGGTATCGGAACGGATTTAATCCGAAAGCGATAATGGCATTGGTGCCGGCGGTGGTTATCGGCCTGGCCATCAGCTTCACGCCGAGCCTGCATCAGGTGGCGAATTTCAGCTGGTTTATCGGCGTATTCCTGGGGGGCGGCTGCTACCGCTACCTGGCCCGCCGCGAACGGGTCGCCGACACCGCCGTGCATTACGCAGGCATGGTTTCAGCGCCGAAGGAGTAGGCGTTCAGGACCGGCCCAGCCATTTGCCGCATAGCCGGCAGGCGCAGACCGAGCCCGCCACGCCCAGAATAATCGGCACCAGAAAATCATGGTCGATGCGGGTGAATTCGGTGATAAGCACAATGGCCGTCAGCGGCATGCTCATGGAGGCGCCAAGGAACGCGGCGGCGCCGATAACGGCATAGGCGCCGACCGGCACGCCTGGCCATATCAAGCTCCACAGGCCACCCAGCACCACCGCCAGCAGCGCCCCATTGGAGAGTCCGGGGGTTAACAATCCGCCCTCGGCACCGGCCCGGATGCTGCTGGCGGTAATAGCTACCTTAATGACCAAAAGCACCGCCGCCGCGCTCATGGTCACCTCGCTGGCAAATCCGAGCTGTGCCGCGCTTTTGCCGTTTCCCAGCAGCGCCGGCAACCAGACGGCCAGTACGCCGATGATGGCAAAATTCACAAACGACAGCACCGGCAGCTGGTTATTGCGGACCACGCGTTTGCGGGCCGCCGCGGTCAAGCGGACAAAACCGTAGGCCGCCAGCCCGAACAGCGGCCCGGTGACCACCGCCCAGGCGATAAGGGGCAGGGTCAGCGGGAAATGGTCTACTATATACGACGGTTCGGCGCCCAGTCCCAGCCAGGCAACGGACGCGGCGATAGCGGAAGAAACCAGAGCAGCAATGGCGGTCTGCCAGTTGAACGTTTGCAATAAAACTTCCAATACAAACACCCCGCCCCCCAGCGGCACGTTGTACACCGCCGCCAGACCGGCCCCCGCGCCGCAGGCCACCACCAGGCGCCGCTGTTCATGGCTCAGGCGGGCGTAATGGGATAGCCAGCCGCCCAGCAAGGCTCCTGCCTCCCGTGGCGCCACCTCCCGTCCCAGGGGCGAGCCCAATGCAACGGTAACGATCTGCAGGAGAATATGCGACAGCGTGGCGGCCGGCGGCATCAGCGGCGCCTCGGCGCTGATGGCTCGCTTGATGCTCACCAGCTTGCGGCCATAGCGATACACCAGCCACCAGCCGATGCCGGCCACCAGGCCGCACAGGCATAGAACAGCGACCCGGCGCTGTGGGGAAGACGCGCTGACGCCGGTCAGAAAACTCTCCGGACTGATAATGCTGTCCAGGCTATAGCCATAAGCCATATGCTGGACGGTATGCAGCAGCAGCGCAAGGAACATGCCCGCTACACCGGCGCCGACGCCGGTCAGTATGATGATAAAGGCCAACATACCCGCCGACGCGTTGCCGGGATGAGGTGTTAGGGACATCTGATCTCCTGATATACCCGTCATACTTCAAGTTGCAGGTTCGTTGGCAATACTCGACCCATCCCTGGGCCTCGCCCCTGACGGGACCGCGACAAGGCGCGTTCAAATCTGTTCCAGACAGATTTGTCGCTGTATTGCCGCCTTCCTGCAACTCGAATTATTTAGTGTATATAACGTTACCGGCAGAATGATGGCACAACGGCTTATATTCGGAAATAGCTTTTAAAGCAGTATGTTGTGAGATTGGTTTCAGCACGTTTCAACGGGGAGCTGAACACATTCCAGCCGCCGCGCTCAACGGGTCTCGTAGGTATGGACAGACAAAAAAAAACGGGCCGCGGCATAACCGTGGCCCATCTTGAATCTTGTTGGCGGTGCGGACGGGACTCGAACCCGCGACCCCCGGCGTGACAGGCCGGTATTCTAACCGACTGAACTACCGCACCGCACTTGTGCTTTGTCGGGAAAGCGAGGCGAATAGTACGGTCAGCGCCGGATGCCGTCAATGCTTTTTACGCCGGCCGACATCGTTTGGCGATAATTTCAACATAACGCTGTTTTTCCAGCCGTATGAAAAAAATCTAATGGGTTTGGGACTCTTCCGCCGGGCGCCACAGGCAGCTGCCGCCTTTCTTTTTCACCAGATCCAGGCGATGCTCATGGGCGGCCAATTCCTCCTCGCTGGCATATATCACCCGCAGCGCCGACTGGGAGCGCTGCACGCGCTGGATATGCTCGCCGCCGTCCGCATTGGTCCGCCCGCTCTCCCCTTCCATGGAAAAACGCATCGCGGTTTGGCCGCCGGTCATGGCCAGATAGACATCCGCCAAAATTTCGGAGTCCAGCAGCGCGCCGTGCAGCGTGCGCTTGGAGTTGTCTATGAGATAGCGATCGCACAGCGCATCGAGGCTGTTCCGTTTGCCGGGGAAAAGCTTTCGGGCCAGCACCAGGCTGTCGGTGACCGTACAAAAGGTTTCAGTCTTGCCGATACCGCGATTGAGCTTGCCGAACTCGTAATCCATAAAGCCGATATCGAACGGCGCATTATGGATAACCAGCTCACCGCCCCGGATGAACTCCATAAACTCATCGGCGACGTCGGCGAACGTGGGTTTGTCCGCCAGAAACTCATCGCTGATACCGTGGATGTTATAGGCCTCGGGGTCAACCAGCCGATCCGGTTTCAGATAAACGTGAAAATGCCGGCCGGTCAGGCGGCGGTTAATCACTTCAACCGCGCCGATTTCAATAATGCGATGGCCTTCGTAATGTACCCCCAGCTTGTTCATACCGGTGGTTTCGGTATCAAGAACAATCTGCCGCGTAATTCCAGTGCCCGTAGCGCTCATTTATGTCAGACTTGGTTTTTTTAACAGACAGGTAGTCTACCAGATATGCAGAAGCAGGTAGAAATTTTCACCGATGGTTCTTGCCTCGGTAATCCCGGCCCGGGGGGCTACGGGGCGATTTTACGCTATAAAGACTATGAAAAGACCTTCAGCGCCGGCTACCGGCTTACCACCAATAACCGCATGGAGCTTATGGCGGCGATTGTGGCGCTGGAAGCGCTGAAGGGCCCCTGCGAAGTGGTCATCAGCACCGACAGCCAGTACGTGCGCCAAGGCATTACCCAATGGATTCATAACTGGAAAAAACGCGGCTGGCAAACGGCGGAGAAAAAACCGGTGAAAAACGTCGACCTGTGGCAGCGGCTGGATTTAGCCATACAGACTCACGTGCTGCGCTGGGATTGGGTCAAGGGCCATGCCGGCCATCCCGAAAACGAGCGTTGCGATGAACTGGCCCGCAGCGCCGCGCTGAATCCCGCCTTCGAGGATATCGGCTACCGGGCGCAAGCCTAGAGCCGGCGGCAACTAACTGCTGCGGCTGGCGGCCCCTACCGTACGGCGCAGGGAGGCCGCCAGCGATTTGCTTTTCAACGGGTTAAGCGTTAACGGAAAGGTGCGTTTTCGAGCGACTATCACGCTCAGGCAGCCGATGGCGGGCAGATGTTCGCTCAGCAGACGTCCGCCGCGCCGGCGCCAGGGGAGCACCTGAAAACGTGAACGGTGCAGAACCTCAAAATTAAGCACGCTCAGCCAGTCCATCAGCCGCATCTGGGTATACATCCGGCTCCGGTACGGCTGGCGACTTTGCAGAATCGGGCAGATTTTGCCCAGACCCAGCAGACTCACCGGATTAAATGTGGTAATAATCAACCAGCCGTCATCGATTAATACCCGATCCACCTCCCTGAGCAGACGATGCGGATCCGAGGTATAAGACAGCGTATGCGCCAACAGGCAGGCATCGGTGGATTTATTCGCAAAGGGCAGTTGATAGGGATCCGCCACCACGTGCAGCGTTCCCCCTTCAACGCCCACATTCACCTGGTGCGATACCGCGCAGCTTTCAGTGTCCAGCTCGGCGCTTAACGCACCGATCTTCAATAAATGAAACCCAAACAATTTCGGCCACCAGGGCTGCAGACTGGTCTCTAAAGCCCGGCGATAGTTATCTCCATATGGGAGGTCATCCCATGAGGTTGGCGCGACAATAGGCTGCGTAATTTGCGCTGGTTTCATGTTTGACTATCTTCTAGATACCTTAAGAAAAATAAACAGAGGTTAACGATGAATCTTATCAGTATTCCCGCGTTCCAGGATAATTACATTTGGCTTTTGTATAATAACCAGCAGGAAAGCATCATCGTCGACCCCGGCGAAGCCGCACCGGCGGTGGCTGCCCTCACCGAACGCCGGCTTACCCTTAAAGGGATATTATTAACCCATCATCATCAGGATCACGTAGGCGGCGTGGCCGATCTGGTCGCCCGCTATCACGTCCCGGTATACGGCCCGCAGGAAACAGCCAGTAAAGGTGCCGACCATATCGTCGGCGAGGGAGACCAGGTAAATCTGCTGGACCTGGACTTTCAGATACTGGCTTTCCCGGGCCACACGCTAGGACATATCGGATTTTACAGCGCCCCGTACCTGTTTTGCGGCGACACGGTCTTTTCCGCCGGTTGCGGCCGTCTTTTTGAAGGCACTCCCCGGCAAATGTATGAGTCATTTCAGAAAGTTAAGCGACTTCCGCCGGATACGCTCATCTGCGCCGCCCATGAGTATACCCTGGCTAATCTTGCCTTTGCCCGTTCGATTCTTCCCGAAGATGAGCCGATCGCCGCTTATGAACGTAAAATTAGGCAGTTACGGTCAAAAAACCAAGCAAGCCTGCCCTCCACACTGCAAATTGAGGACAAAATTAACCTTTTCTTACGTTGTCATGACATTGATTTACAAAGGAAGTTAGACCCACATCACACCCTGGATGAAGAATGGCGTATTTTTGCGTTATTACGGGAGAAGAAGGATCATTTCTAAAGGTTTTAGTTGTATTGTCGGGGTGTTCAAAGTATTATTGCTTGTCTTTTAAGCAACTATTGACATACACGATGAAGACTCATGCGATATTAATCGCCTCGGTCTTGCTAGTGGGTTGCCAGACGTCCAGGCAGGACGATAACGCACCCGAACAGCATGCACAGAGTGTTTCTTCGGCAGGTCAAGGTGAAGCAGGAAAGTACACAGATGAGCGAGCGACCTCGGCGCGATGGCTGGATAATTCAAGTCTCGCGCAACCCGATCTGTGGAACTTCATTAGCGACGAGCTGAAGATGCAGGTACCGGAAAACGCCCGGATCCGCGAACAAAAAAAGCGTTATTTACATAACAAGAGCTATCTCCACGATGTAACATTACGGGCAGAGCCGTACATGTACTGGATAGTCGAGCAGATAAAGCAACGCAAAATGCCGATGGAACTAGTACTGCTACCCATAGTGGAGAGCGCTTTTGACCCCAAGGCAACATCCGCCTCTAAAGCGGCTGGCCTTTGGCAGATTGTGCCTACTACAGGAAGGAATTATGGTTTAAAGCAAAACCAGTGGTATGACGGACGTCGCGATGTTGTCGCGTCTACAACCGCCGCGTTGGATATGATGCAACGCCTGAACCGCATGTTTGATGGCGATTGGTTATTAACCATTGCTGCTTATAACAGTGGTGAAGGACGTATTATGCAAGCGATCAAATCCAATAAAGCCAGGGGCAAACCCACTGACTTTTGGTCTTTATCCTTGCCGCGCGAGACAACAATCTACGTTCCTAAAATGCTTGCCCTGAGCGCTATTATTAAGAATAGCAAACAATATGGCGTTGTGTTGCCGAAAGGTGATGACGATCGTGCGCTGGCTCGGGTTGAAGTGGGCCAGCAAATAGAATTGACGCAAGCGGCAGAAATGTCCGGGTTATCTTTAACCAAGTTAAAAAGCTATAACACCGGCTATAAACTTAACGTTACCGCGCCGAACGGTCCGCATTACCTGATGCTGCCCAAAGCCCACGCTTCGCAGTTCAGGGACTCGTTGGCGGTAGGGGATATTGCCGCGGTGCAATCCACCCAGCTTGCGGATAACAAAGCCGTAGGCGGTGCGAAAGCGCAATACAAGGTCCGCTCCGGCGATACCTTGTCGAGCATAGCCAAGCGTCTGGACGTTAAAACCGCTGATTTGCTTAAATGGAATAATTTACGCAGCAGCAGCAATCTCAAGATCGGCCAGACACTACAGGTGGCCAGCAATACCGGTATCGTCGGCAATGGCGGCAGTATCACCTATCAGGTGCGTAAAGGTGATTCATTGGCCAGTATTGCCAGGCGGCATGGGGTGGATATAAAAGATGTGATGCGTTGGAACAATGCGCTGGACAGTGCCAGCACGTTACAACCCGGTCTTAAATTGACCCTGTTCGTAAACGGTAAAGCCACGGATTCCTGAAGGGTGTCCATATCAGGTGCCGAACTGGTTCAGATATAAAGCGCCGATATAAAAAAAACAAGCAATTCGTTGCTTGTTTTTTTTGTCTTCAGAAAAGGCAGCCTGCCGCCATCTCGCCGTTAGCGCGGCTTTATTCCGACAATCTGCTGTTGGGGTACCGAGGAATCCTTTCGCTTATGGGGCTCAAATTCAACCAGCAGCGGATTATGATCAGAAGCCTGCGTCACCAGCACCGATGCTTCGGTTACTTTTAGCTCCCGATAGAAGACAAAATCCAACGGCCGACCGAACGCGCGTCGCCGCTGGTCGTCCAGAAATCTCACTTCCTGGAGCATCATGCGATCGGCAAAGCGATACAGCGCCAGAATGCGCTGCCGGCTCCACGCGTTGAAATCGCCCGCCATAATCACCGGTCCCTGGTGATTAAGTATCTGCTCGCCGATGGGTCCGAGCTGTTTACTGTAAACATCCACCCCCAGACTGAAATTCACCGCATGGATGTTCACCACCATCATCAACTGCCCATCGAACAAGGGGTAGACCGTCACCAGGGCGGATTTCGCCAAACGCAGCAGCGGTTCGCGCTCACGCAATGGGCAACAATACACCGGATGGGCTGCCGACAGCGTCATTACGCCCGATGGATGCTGCGGAAACACCAGCGCCGGCACCTGATCGGCAGCCATGTAGTTTGACGTGGCAAATCTGATGAGTTCCGGGGTGGTTTGCGCTTCTTGCAGCAACATCAGCTGGGCATCCTTGCCGAAACCCTTGAGCACTGAAAGCCAATCCGCACGCTGCTGCTTGAAGATATTCCATACCATCACCCGTAACAGCTTGGAACCCGGCAGCGGTTCCCCCGGGGGAAGCGCTTGGCCAAGACGACTAAAGGCAAGTGGAGGGAAAATACGCTCAACTGGCTGGCCCGCAACATACCTGACTGAATATGTTTTTTTTGGCACGGTTACCGCCTATCAACTGTTTCTTTCGCGCCTGTGAAGAATAATTGGGTCATCTGCATAGCTGTTTTTTTACCCACAGACTTTTATCCAGCTACTGAACTTTATAAGGCGTTTACCGGCTAATTTCAACGTTAACCTGAAAACTTAAGAATAACTTTATAGAGTGTACCATAGAATGGGTTGCGGCGGGCCCGAAGCGTTAAATAGTTGTTGTATCATCGCCATAAGCCAGGTGATGCCCACCTATAGCAATTTTGTCCCTAACCGGTCATTGAGCGGGTCCCATCCCATTGGGCCGGCTATTTTCCCGCGATGACCGGTAGTGAATGAGACACATTTTCTTAAGAAAATAAGTCTCAGGTTTAACGGCTCTTCCTGTTTTCCGCTTACTGGCTATACTTTGGTTCAGTATATTTTTAAAAAAATCCTACTTATATTGTCACTTAAACGATAAGTAAATATATATTTTCCTATTTCGTTCTCATCCGCAAATTGTATTAAATGAATATTTATAACTTTCATATAATCTATCATAGCGTGTTGAATAGCGACTTTATGACAAAAGAAAACGTATCATCAGCCCATTAAACCGGCTGTTTCTGACCAAGGAAAATGACTATGATTCTAGAAGAAAATATAGGTTCAGTCCGTTTGATTACTTTAAATAATTTTTCTAAATATAATATTATTAATGAGGATCTCGAGATTGCCATTATCAAGGCGCTCATGGCCGCCGAGCATGACGAGGCTGTCAAATCATTGGTGGTATACGGTGGCGAAAACCGCTCTTTTTCAGCCGGGGGCAACTATAACGAGATTAAAAAACTGAGAGGAGAAGCCGCTGAACGCTGGATTGACAGGCTGGTTGAGCTTTACCGCACAGTATTGGAGGTGAACAAGCCCACAGTGGCCGCAGTGGATGGCTATGCCATTGGTATAGGCTTCCAGTTCGCCATGATGTTTGACCGGCGTATCATGTCGGCAGACGCCTGTTTCGTCATGCCGGAACTTAAGCAAGGCATCTGCTGTTCGTTAGGCGCGGCTATTTTGCATTTCACACATGGCTACACCACTATGCAAGAGATCATTTATCGCTGTGGCGAAATGAATGCGCGACGCTGTCTGGACTATCGCCTTATCAATCAAATCACCGAGCGTGAATTGCTGGTGAGTGCCGCTATCGGCCATGCAAATTTACTAGCGGCATACCCAAGAGCTGTATTCAGCCATACCAAGCGCGCCATGAACAAACCCTTTATCCAGACGCTTGAGCGATCGGGGCAGGAATCAAAATTATTGCAAAAAAAATTTTTCGCTTCCCATGCCAATAAGCATGGCACGCAGAAATCCAGCCTGAATTTAACGTAAAATTAAACTAACGATCTATAGCCTTTGCTATGTATGGCAATGCGATCTCGTTTTATCAAACAAGACTATTGCTGTCTTGTATCGATATCATCAGATTACCGATGAGATAGGCCCATCAAGAAAATCTACCCTATACCACAGCAACACTTTTTTATGATAAAACTGAACCGCAGATCCCGATAAACAATGTCTCAGCTTCTGTATAATATCGCCTACACATTATCTAAATTCACAACAAAACAGCGGTTTTATCTTCTACTCAAAGCGTTAAACAATTATTTATATTATATGAAACCACTATCTTCTTTCTACAAATCTAAGCACTGATTATCACACTATAATTTGAAAATACACCATATCAATAATTATTATAGCGCACAGCCAGAATATTTTAATATTTTGTTGTGAGTCGGGTTAGTTTTATCTTGATAAACTTGAACCGAATGCCGGTCAGGTAAAATTATAGGTTTGCCGCGAAGGCCATTGATAGTAAAAGGATAAACGCCTCACCCAAACCAATCGTCTTCACTTTTAACTGGATGGATAATGCTGAAAGGATATATACAGGCACTATTAATTTATACAATTTTCATTGCAGTCAGGGCTGATTATTTATTATCCGCGTCTCTAATCGGTAATTATTTAGTAGAGGAATGCCGATGAAAAATAGCTTTCTGGCGGGATTACTGTTTTTCCCCTTCCCTATTTACGCCGCTCCCTTGATCCCGGTGGACTTAACCCCGGGCGCCAATATCATTGACATCAATAACGATGGTTGTGATGATTATATTATGCTGGGGCAATTCGACAACAATACCGCATATCCCAATCGCGGCATGAGTTTTTTTATCCGCAAGCCTGACGGAGGGTTTAGTATCGTCCCGGTGGCAAATAATGATTATTTTATCTGGTTTGACTACTGGTTATCCGCATCGGCCATCGCCATTGCCGATACGCGGCTTTATCGCGCCGGTTCACACTACTATCTGGTGAGCGCCCATAAGACCGGCGACGACCTGTCGGATACGCAACCGGTTTCATTCAGTGTCTACCAGCTTAGCGAAACGCACAACGACCCCGGTATGCCGCTGTACAGCTGGCAGGTGATGAAAACATTTTCCAGCTCGCAGCCCTATTTATCCGTGGAACAGGCATTTTCGGAAATTGATCGAATCAGCCTGCCCCCCTGAGGCGCAATTTGATTATCCTGCAGGAGGCGGTCTTCCGATCGCTGTCCTCTCACAGCAATGTACGCACCGTTTAGCATCAGGGAGTGCGCCACAGTGAGACCGTGTCCATCAAGACGCTCTCGCCATGCTTGGCATACGAAAAAAAAACCCCGAACAGATGTTCGGGGCTTCTTATTGCAGTGGCGGTGCGGACGGGACTCGAACCCGCGACCCCCGGCGTGACAGGCCGGTATTCTAACCGACTGAACTACCGCACCACGATTCGGTACTACACCCAAACTTAACATTTGCGGGGTCAACGCATGTCATAAAACCGTTTGTGGTGCTTCACCAACGCCTCTCGTTACACTCGAGGTATCGGCCTTAATGGATGCCTGGCAGTTGATGCCCGCCTGCGGCGGTCACCCTGCGGGCCGGCGCCTTCGGCTTCGTTCAACCGGCAAAGCCGGTTGTCCTACTCTCTTACTCGAGTAGCGAACTGCCAGGGTTTACTTCACGACGCCTCTCGTTACACTCGAGGTATCGGCCTTAATGGATGCCTGGCAGTTCCCTACTCTCGCATGGGGAGACCCCACACTACCATCGGCGCTACGGCGTTTCACTACTGAGTTCGGCATGGGATCAGGTGGGACCACCGCGCTAGTGCCGCCAGGCAAATTCGCTATCCAACTGTCATCTTTTACTGATGACCATTGGCCTTTATCCGGAACGTCGCTGAAAATTATCTCATCGCCCTTGCGGACAACGCTCTCATCGCCCAAACACCTTAGGTGTTGTAAGGTTAAGTCTCACGGGTCATTAGTATCGGTTAGCTCAACGCATCGCTGCGCTTACACACCCGACCTATCAACGTCATCGTCTTTAACGTCCCTTCAGGTGGCTTAAAGCCACAGGGAAGACTCATCTCGAGGCAAGTTTCCCGCTTAGATGCTTTCAGCGGTTATCTCTTCCGCACGTAGCTACCGGGCAATGCCATTGGCATGACAACCCGAACACCAGTGGTGCGTCCACTCCGGTCCTCTCGTACTAGGAGCAGCCCCTCTCAATCTTCCAACGCCCACGGCAGATAGGGACCGAACTGTCTCACGACGTTCTAAACCCAGCTCGCGTACCACTTTAAATGGCGAACAGCCATACCCTTGGGACCTACTTCAGCCCCAGGATGTGATGAGCCGACATCGAGGTGCCAAACACCGCCGTCGATATGAACTCTTGGGCGGTATCAGCCTGTTATCCCCGGAGTACCTTTTATCCGTTGAGCGATGGCCCTTCCATTCAGAACCACCGGATCACTAAGACCTGCTTTCGCACCTGCTCGAGCCGTCACTCTCGCAGTCAAGCTAGCTTATGCCTTTGCACTAACCTCACGATGTCCGACCGTGATTAGCTAACCTTCGTGCTCCTCCGTTACTCTTTAGGAGGAGACCGCCCCAGTCAAACTACCCACCAGACACTGTCCTCGACCCGGATTACGGGCCGGAGTTAGAACATCAAACATTAAAGGGTGGTATTTCAAGGTTGGCTCCATAAGGACTGGCGTCCCTACTTCTAAGCCTCCCACCTATCCTACACATCAAGGCTCAATGTTCAGTGTCAAGCTATAGTAAAGGTTCACGGGGTCTTTCCGTCTTGCCGCGGGTACACTGCATCTTCACAGCGAGTTCAATTTCACTGAGTCTCGGGTGGAGACAGCCTGGCCATCATTACGCCATTCGTGCAGGTCGGAACTTACCCGACAAGGAATTTCGCTACCTTAGGACCGTTATAGTTACGGCCGCCGTTTACCGGGGCTTCGATCAAGAGCTTCTCCTTGCGGATAACCCCATCAATTAACCTTCCGGCACCGGGCAGGCGTCACACCGTATACGTCCACTTTCGTGTTTGCACAGTGCTGTGTTTTTAATAAACAGTTGCAGCCAGCTGGTATCTGCGACTGGCTTCGGCTCGGGAAGCAAGTTCCTCCACCTAATGCCAGCGTGCCTTCTCCCGAAGTTACGGCACCATTTTGCCTAGTTCCTTCACCCGAGTTCTCTCAAGCGCCTCGGTATTCTCTACCTGACCACCTGTGTCGGTTTGGGGTACGATTCGATGTGACCTGGTGCTTAGAGGCTTTTCCTGGAAGCGTAGCATCAACCCCTTCACCACCGTAGTGGCTCGTCATCACGCCTCAGTGTTATAAGAGAACGGATTTTCCTGTCCTCTCCACCTGCACGCTTGAACCGGGACAACCGTCGCCCGGCCGGTCTAGCTTTCTCCGTCCCCCCTTCGCAGTCACACCCAGTACAGGAATATTAACCTGTTTCCCATCGACTACGCCTTTCGGCCTCGCCTTAGGGGTCGACTCACCCTGCTCCGATTAACGTTGAACAGGAACCCTTGGTCTTCCGGCGAGCGGGCTTTTCACCCGCTTTATCGTTACTTATGTCAGCATTCGCACTTCTGATACCTCCAGCAACCCTCACAGGCCACCTTCTCAGGCTTACAGAACGCTCCCCTACCCAACGGGCGTATCCTTAAGTCAACTCAACGTCATGAACGCATTGACGTCGCTGCGCTCCGTCAATCGTCTTTACCGCACAATTGTCTTAAGTGATACGCCCGCTGCCGCGGCTTCGGTGCATGGTTTAGCCCCGTTACATCTTCCGCGCAGGCCGACTCGACCAGTGAGCTATTACGCTTTCTTTAAATGATGGCTGCTTCTAAGCCAACATCCTGGCTGTCTATGCCTTCCCACATCGTTTCCCACTTAACCATGACTTTGGGACCTTAGCCGGCGGTCTGGGTTGTTTCCCTCTTCACGACGGACGTTAGCACCCGCCGTGTGTCTCCCGTGATAACATTCTTCGGTATTCGCAGTTTGCATCGGGTTGGTAATCCGGGGTGGACCCCTAGCCGAAACAGTGCTCTACCCCCGAAGATGAATTCACGAGGCGCTACCTAAATAGCTTTCGGGGAGAACCAGCTATCTCCCGGTTTGATTGGCCTTTCACCCCCAGCCACAAGTCATCCGCTAATTTTTCAACATTAGTCGGTTCGGTCCTCCAGTTAGTGTTACCCAACCTTCAACCTGCCCATGGCTAGATCACCGGGTTTCGGGTCTATACCCTGCAACTACACGCCCAGTTAAGACTCGGTTTCCCTACGGCTCCCCTATTCGGTTAACCTTGCTACAGAATATAAGTCGCTGACCCATTATACAAAAGGTACGCAGTCACCCCATCACTAAGCCCCCTCTGCTTATTTTGTCGGTTGGGCGTCACTTTCGCTCCGCCTACCGCACCTTTAGCAAAGGATGCATATGCAGCTTCACCACTGGCTTAGTGATGGGGCTCCCACTGCTTGTACGTACACGGTTTCAGGTTCTGTTTCACTCCCCTCGCCGGGGTTCTTTTCGCCTTTCCCTCACGGTACTGGTTCACTATCGGTCAGTCAGGAGTATTTAGCCTTGGAGGATGGTCCCCCCATCTTCAGACAGGATATCACGTGTCCCGCCCTACTCATCGAACCCACAACTCCTGCACCTTCGGATACGGGGCTATCACCCTCTGTCGCCGGACTTTCCAGACCGTTCTCCTGATGCAAAAGCTGATGATGGTTCTGGGCTGTTCCCCGTTCGCTCGCCGCTACTGGGGGAATCTCGGTTGATTTCTTTTCCTCGGGGTACTGAGATGTTTCAGTTCCCCCGGTTCGCCTCATTGCGCTATGGATTCACGCAATGATAGTGCAACGAATTGCACTGGGTTTCCCCATTCGGACATCGCCGGCTAATAACGCTTCATATCAGCTTACCGACGCTTTTCGCAGATTAGCACGTCCTTCATCGCCTCTGACTGCCTAGGCATCCACCGTGTACGCTTAGTCACTTAACCTCACAACCCTAAGATGTCTCAGGTTTGCTTGCTTTGAGAGACTCGCATACTGATTTTGCTCAGCATGTTTTTTCAAATTTTCAGCTTGTTCCGGATTGTTAAAGAGCAGTATTTCGCAGCATACTTAACACGCATTCACCCGCAGGCGTCGCCATATCAGTGTGCTCTGAAATAATTAAAGAAAAACCAGACAATCTCTCATTTCGCGGTGCGAAATGGTGGAGCTAAGCGGGATCGAACCGCTGACCCCCTGCGTGCAAAGCAGGTGCTCTCCCAGCTGAGCTATAGCCCCAAGTCGTTTCTAACCTTTTATCATCCTGTCGTCTTTTTCCCGGCACCGCAAACTTGCATTGGTTATCAACGCCAGTAGCAATATTCTTTTGGGAGAGAAACAACACGATAGCCCATTCGTTTCCAGGCAAGGCGTGGGGTCACGAAGTTTATAATAATAAACGAGTGGCGCCGCAACGCAGCATGGGAAGGAATGGTAGGCCTGAGTGGACTCGAACCACCGACCTCACCCTTATCAGGGGTGCGCTCTAACCACCTGAGCTACAAGCCTATAGAAGGTTTTTCTTGCTCAATACTGTTATCAGACAATCTGTGTGGACACGTCACTTGACGCGTATCTTTCGGTAAGGAGGTGATCCAACCGCAGGTTCCCCTACGGTTACCTTGTTACGACTTCACCCCAGTCATGAATCACAAAGTGGTAAGCGCCCTCCCGAAGGTTAAGCTACCTACTTCTTTTGCAACCCACTCCCATGGTGTGACGGGCGGTGTGTACAAGGCCCGGGAACGTATTCACCGTGGCATTCTGATCCACGATTACTAGCGATTCCGACTTCATGGAGTCGAGTTGCAGACTCCAATCCGGACTACGACGCACTTTGTGAGGTCCGCTTACCCTCGCGAGTTCGCTTCTCTTTGTATGCGCCATTGTAGCACGTGTGTAGCCCTACTCGTAAGGGCCATGATGACTTGACGTCATCCCCACCTTCCTCCGGTTTGTCACCGGCAGTCTCCTTTGAGTTCCCACCATGACGTGCTGGCAACAAAGGATAAGGGTTGCGCTCGTTGCGGGACTTAACCCAACATTTCACAACACGAGCTGACGACAGCCATGCAGCACCTGTCTCAGAGCTCCCGAAGGCACAACTCCATCTCTGAAGTCTTCTCTGGATGTCAAGAGTAGGTAAGGTTCTTCGCGTTGCATCGAATTAAACCACATGCTCCACCGCTTGTGCGGGCCCCCGTCAATTCATTTGAGTTTTAACCTTGCGGCCGTACTCCCCAGGCGGTCGATTTAACGCGTTAGCTCCGAAAGCCACGGCTCAAGGCCACAACCTTCAAATCGACATCGTTTACAGCGTGGACTACCAGGGTATCTAATCCTGTTTGCTCCCCACGCTTTCGTACCTGAGCGTCAGTCTTCGTCCAGGGGGCCGCCTTCGCCACCGGTATTCCTCCAGATCTCTACGCATTTCACCGCTACACCTGGAATTCTACCCCCCTCTACGAGACTCTAGCCTGCCAGTTTCAAATGCAGTTCCCGAGTTAAGCTCGGGGATTTCACATCTGACTTAACAAACCGCCTGCGTACGCTTTACGCCCAGTAATTCCGATTAACGCTTGCACCCTCCGTATTACCGCGGCTGCTGGCACGGAGTTAGCCGGTGCTTCTTCTGCGGGTAACGTCAATGATTGAATCTATTAAACTCAACCCCTTCCTCCCCGCTGAAAGTGCTTTACAACCCGAAGGCCTTCTTCACACACGCGGCATGGCTGCATCAGGCTTGCGCCCATTGTGCAATATTCCCCACTGCTGCCTCCCGTAGGAGTCTGGACCGTGTCTCAGTTCCAGTGTGGCTGGTCATCCTCTCAGACCAGCTAGGGATCGTCGCCTAGGTGAGCCGTTACCCCACCTACTAGCTAATCCCATCTGGGTTCATCCGATGGTGTGAGGCCCTAAGGTCCCCCACTTTGGTCTTGCGACGTTATGCGGTATTAGCTACCGTTTCCAGTAGTTATCCCCCTCCATCGGGCAGATCCCCAGACATTACTCACCCGTCCGCCGCTCGCCGGCAAAGTAGCAAGCTACTTTCCGCTGCCGCTCGACTTGCATGTGTTAGGCCTGCCGCCAGCGTTCAATCTGAGCCATGATCAAACTCTTCAATTAAAAGCTTGATGCTCAAGAATCTACTGTTTCATTCATTACTGAATTAACTGGTAAACACTCTAAGACTTGTATTGTTGTGTTTCGATACGGTCTTGTGAGTGCCCACACAGATTGTCTGATAAATTGTTAAAGAGCATGGCCGGGGAGGTCTAAAATCTCACCTGGCGCGGGTTGCGTATATTACGTTTTCCCGCTGAAGAGTCAAGCTTTTATTTGCTTTAGCGAAGCGCTTTTCCCTTTCCGACCCGGTCCGTCGCAGCGGTTAATCCCGGTCAGTGGAGGCGCATTATAGGGACTTCCCGAGGCGAGACAAGCACTATTTTCAAAATAAAGTTTAGTTGCTCATTATTAAACCGGATAGTTTCTCGGTAACGCTCTAAAGCAGCGGGGATGCTTTCACGGCAGCGTTTATTGGCGTTTATCCTTATCCCGATAAAAAAGCCCCGGAGTTAAACCCACGGGGCTTTTGAAGGCATCAAGCCGGCGCAATGATAAAAGCCGGCGGACGTTTTATTGCACGGCGACGATATGGCCGTCTTTTACATCCATGGTGATAGGCTTGCCGGGTATCAGCTTGCCGGACAGCATCTGCTGCGCCAGCGGGTTTTCAATTTCCTGTTGGATAGCCCGCTTCAGCGGCCGTGCGCCGTAAACCGGATCGAACCCGGTCTGGCCCAGCAATTCCAAGGCCGCGGGCGTCAGCGTCATGCTATAGCCGCGATCGTCCAGGCGTTTGTACAGCCGCTGCAGCTGAATCTGCGCAATGCGGGTGATATGTTCCCGCGCCAGCGGATGGAATACCACCACCTCATCAACCCGGTTGATAAACTCCGGCCGGAAATGATGACTGACCACGCCCAGCACCATTTCTTTCATTTCCTGGTAATTCATTTGGCCGAAGCGTTCCTGGATAACATCCGAGCCCAGGTTGGAGGTCATGATGACCACGGTATTACGAAAATCCACCGTTCGGCCTTGTCCGTCGGTAAGGCGTCCGTCATCCAATACCTGCAGCAGGATATTGAAGACATCCGGGTGCGCCTTTTCAATTTCGTCCAGCAGGATCACCGAATAGGGACGCCGACGAACGGCTTCCGTCAGATAGCCGCCCTCTTCGTAGCCGACATATCCCGGAGGCGCGCCAACTAAACGGGACACCGAATGTTTTTCCATAAACTCGGACATGTCGATACGCACCATGGCGTCATCGCTGTTGAACAGGAACGTCGCCAGCGCCTTGCATAACTCCGTCTTGCCGACGCCGGTGGGGCCGAGGAACATGAACGACCCGATGGGCCGATTGGGATCCGCCAGGCCGGCGCGGCTGCGCCTGATGGCATTGGCAACGGCTTCCACCGCTTCGTTCTGGCCGATGACCCGCTGATGGAGTTCTTCTTCCATCCGCACCAGTTTATCCCGCTCGCTTTCCAGCATGCGCGATACCGGTATGCCGGTCCAGCGCGCCAGCACTTCGGCTATTTCAGCGTCGGTGACGCGGTTACGCAGCAGGCGCATGGTTTTACCCTCGGCCTGGGATGCCGCCGCCAGCTGCTTTTCCAGTTCCGGAATTTTGCCGTACTGCAATTCGGACATGCGCGCCAAATCCCCGACCCGCCGGGCCTGTTCAATGGATATCTTCGCCTGTTCAAGTTCGGCCTTCAGATTTTGCGTGCCGGATAGCGAGGCTTTTTCCGCTTTCCACTCTTCTTCAAGTTCGGAATACTCCCGCTCTTTTTGCGACAGCTCCTCGTTGAGCATTTCCAGCCGTTTAATACTGGCATCGTCTGATTCTTTCTTCAGCGCCTGCTGTTCCAGCTTTAACTGGATGATGCGCCGTTCCAGCCTGTCCAGCGGCTCCGGCTTGGAATCTATCTGGATACGGATGCTGGAAGCCGCCTCGTCAATCAGGTCGATGGCTTTATCTGGCAACTGCCGATCCGAAATATACCGGTGCGACAGCGTCGCCGCGGCGACGATGGCCGGGTCGGTTATTTGCACATGGTGATGCAGTTCATAACGCTCTTTCAGGCCGCGCAGAATGGCGATGGTATCTTCCACGCTGGGCTCGGCGACAAATACCTTCTGGAACCGCCGTTCCAGCGCGGCATCCTTTTCGATGTACTGACGGTATTCGTTCAGGGTGGTGGCGCCGACGCAATGCAGCTCACCGCGCGCCAGGGCGGGTTTGAGCATATTGCCGGCATCCATCGCGCCGTCGGCTTTGCCGGCGCCCACCATGGTATGCAGTTCGTCGATAAACAGGATGATATGCCCTTCCTGCTTGGACAGATCGTTAAGCACGCCTTTCAGCCGCTCTTCGAATTCGCCGCGATATTTGGCGCCGGCCACCAGCGAACCCATATCCAGCGACAAAACCCGGCTGTGCTTCATCCCTTCCGGGACCTCGCCGTTCACGATACGCTGCGCCAGGCCCTCGACGATGGCGGTTTTACCTACGCCGGGTTCGCCTATCAATACCGGATTGTTTTTGGTGCGCCGCTGCAGTACCTGGATGGTGCGGCGGATTTCCTCATCACGGCCGATGACCGGGTCGAGTTTGCCCTGCTCCGCCCGCTCGGTGAGATCGATGGTGTATTTCTTCAATGCCTGCCGCTGATCCTCGGCGCCCTGATCGTTCACGTTGTCTCCGCTGCGCATTTGTTCGATAGCCTGGGTGATTTTTTCCGGCGTGGCGCCGGCTGATTTCAGCAAATCCGCCAGCGTACCGCGGGACTCGAGGGCCGCCGGCACGAACAGTTCGGAGGCGATGAAAGTGTCTGAGCGTTTTTGCGCCAGCTTGTCGCACAGATTCAACACCCTGACCAGATCGGCGGAGGGCTGGACGTCGCCGCCGGTGCCCTCAACCTGGGGCAACCGTTCAATCGCCTGCTCAATGGCGGTGCGCAGCGGCACGGGATTGACGCCGGCGGATTGCAGCAGCGGACGTACCGTGCCGCCTTCCTGGTTGAGCAGCGCCTGCATGACGTGTAAAGGTTCGATGAATTGATTGTCGCGCCCAAGCGCAAGGGACTGGGCATCGGCGAGGGCAAGCTGGAATTTATTGGTAAGACGATCCAGACGCATAACTCCTCCCATATTGGTCAAAATTGCTACTGGAGATTAAATAAGGTCGTTTATTTAAAATTCAAGGATATTTCGCCAAACATTGGGAAAATCTTTGTTATCCACCATGGATCGTCTTGGTAAGAGAGATTATATCAGCCAGACCAAACTTGCCATACGTCCGGTGATTCCATCGCGCCGATAGGAGAAAAATGTTGATGCTTCGAACACAGTGCAGTGGTCGCCGCCGGAAATTTGACCGATACCGACGCCCGATAACCGCAAACGGGCCAGGTGGTAGATATCGGCAAGGTATTTTTCGCCGTGGGGAACAAATGCCTCGCCGGCTCGGGGATCTTGTGAAACGAACGCTTCGCGGACTTCAGGACCGACTTCAAATGACCGCGGACCGATGGCCGGTCCCAGCCAGGCCATGATATCGGCGGGATCCGACTGAAAACGGGCCAGCGTTTGCTCGAGAATACCGGCGCATAATCCGCGCCAGCCGGCATGGGCCGCCGCCACCTCGGTGCCTGCGCGATCGCAAAACAGTACCGGCAGGCAATCGGCGGTCATGACGGCGCAAACCTGACCGGCGGCGCGCGTGTAGGCGGCGTCGGCCCGCGGCGGCGTATCGCCGTTACCGCAGCTTTCGTTGATGACCGCCACATCGGTGCCATGTACCTGCTCCAGCCAGTTCGGCGAGGCGGGCAACTGTGCCATTACCTCCAGGCGCCGGCGGTTTTGCGCTACCGCCGCCGGGCTGTCCCCGACATGCAGACCGAGGTTCAGCGAGGCATAGGGCGCCGGGCTGATACCCCCCAGACGCGTGGTGGAATAAGCCCGAACGTTGGCCGGAGCGGGCCAGTGGGGAATCAGCAGGGAATCCATGGTTAATCCATCTGATCCGCGAAGGTTTCGCTATCCGCCTTCATGACGGCGATTAATTCCACCATATCCTGCGGCAGCGGGGCGAACCATTCCATTTCAATGCCGGTGACGGGATGGTACAGCCGCAGCCTGGTTGCATGCAGCGCCTGGCGATCAAAGCCGCGCAGCATATTCACAAACTCTTCCGAGGCGCCTTTAGGGGGACGGGGGCGGCCGCCATAGAGCGGATCCCCCACCAGCGGATGGTTGATAAACGCCATATGAACGCGTATCTGGTGGGTACGTCCGGTTTCCAGCCGCAGCCGCAGCCGGGTATGGGCGCGGAAATGCTCCATGATGCGGTAATGGGTCACCGCCGGTTTGCCCATGGGATGCACCGCCATATGGGTACGCTTGGTGGGATGGCGGGAAATGGGCTGCTCCACCGTGCCGCCGGCGGTCATGGTCCCCATGGCCACCGCTTCGTATTCACGGGTGATTTCCCGCGCCTGCAATGATTCCACCAGCCGGGTTTGCGCCGGTACGGTTTTTGCCACCACCATCAGACCGGTGGTATCTTTATCCAGCCGATGTACGATACCGGCCCTGGGCACTTCGGCGATGGCGGGATAATAATGCAGCAACGCATTCAGAATGGTGCCGTCGGCATTGCCCGCCCCCGGATGCACCACCAGATCCCGGGGTTTATTTATCACCAGGATATCGTCGTCTTCGTACACGATATTCAGCGCGATATCCTGCGCCGCCCAGCGGGTTTCTTCCTCGATAATCGCGTCGATTTCAATGGCTTCGCCGCCAAGAACCTTCTCTTTGGGCGTAGCGGTCACGTTTCCGTTCACCCGGACCCGGCTGTCGAGGATCCAGATTTTTATACGGGAGCGAGAATAATCAGGGAACAATTCGGCCAAAGCCTGATCTAACCGTTGCCCAAGTTGTGATTCATTCACCATCGCGGTGAGGAGTTGTTGTTGTGCCATATGCAGCTTCTTCGTTATCGTTGGGTTTTCACGGCAATGCCGTTTAGAATTATGCTATTGTAGCTGGTCTCATTCGGGAGCTTAACGGACAGTCTCCCGGAATAACACTCTGAGGATAAGCAAAACGTCATGATGCGTATGAAATATCTGGTGGCAGCAGCCACATTGAGCCTGATGCTGGTCGGTTGCTCCAGTTCCAAGGATGCCGTTCCTGATAATCCGCCCTCCGAGCTGTACAGCACCGCACAACAGAGATTACAGGACGGCGACTATAAAGGAGCCATCAAAGAACTGGAAGCACTGGATAACCGTTATCCCTTCGGTCCTTACGCGCAGCAGGTTCAGCTTGATTTGATTTATGCCTATTACAAATCGGCGGATCTCACGTTGGCCCAGGCCTCCATCGATCGCTTCCTGCGTCTGAACCCGACACATCCGAACGTCGATTACGTCCTGTATATGCGTGGTCTGACGGATATGGCGCTGGATGACAGCATGATTCAAGGGTTCTTCGGCATCGATCGTTCCGACCGCGATCCGGAACATGCCCGTGCGGCTTTCCGGGACTTCACCCAATTGATTCGCGGCTATCCTAACAGCCAGTATGCCACGGATGCCAATAAACGTCTGGTTTATCTTAAAGACCGGCTCGCCAACTACGAGCTGGCGGTGGTGCGTTTTTACACCCGTCGCGGCGCCTATGTGGCGGTAGTCAACCGGGTCGAGCAGATGATGGTTGATTTCCCTGATACCCAGGCAACCCATCAAGCATTGCCGTTAATGCAAAACGCCTATGAAGAGCTGCGGCTGCCCGGCCAGGCTGACAAGGTAGCGAAGATTATCCAGGCCAATCCCGCCTGAACCTCGCCTACATGAACGTAAAACGGCAGCCAAGGCTGCCGTTTTCGTTTGTCGCCATGCGCCGGCGACAAGAATGCATCTGAATCATCTCATCGATAATGACCGATCCGCCGGCAACTCTCAAGCCCCCATTGTCCTTTTCTGAGACCGGTTCACAAAACCCCTTAGCCTCTGTTGAACCGCCGATAAAAAGTGATCTTTATCACACTTTTTGCCCTTCGAGAGGGTATGCTGGCATTACGTAGACGGGAAAACACAGAGAGGCAGTGATATGATTATCAATATTACCAGCAAACAAATGGAAATCACCCCGGCCATTCGTCAACATGTGGAAGAACGTCTGGCAAAGCTCGCCAAGTGGCAGACGCAATTGATAAACCCTCATATAATCCTCTCAAAACAACCGCAGGGATTTGTGGCTGACGCCACATTGAACACGCCAAACGGTCCGCTTGTAGCCAGCGCCGGTAACCTGGATATGTATGCCGCCATTAATGAGCTGATAACCAAGCTGGAACGGCAGCTCAATAAAGTGCAGCATAAAGGCGAAGCCCGCCGCGCCACCGAATGCGTCAAGATCAACAACAACCTGGCGGTTTTCTAACCGATAGGGGCGGCCCGGGAGGATTTCTCCCGCCGCATAACGGGTCACACCCCACAACGCGCCGTAACGGCGCGTTTTATATTGACAGAATGAAAAGCCAGCGGTTACTGTAAACACTCCAAAAGATCACTAAGCCGATACAATGCACATGACCCCGTTTTTCTTCGCCTTCTTTTTTACCTTCCCCTGAATGGGAGGCAGCTCGTCATGTGAGAAAGAATGCGAAGACGAACAAAAAGCCTCCTGACAACAGGGGGCTTTTTTTATTACGGCGTGAAAGGTAACTAAACATATGAGTGACAACCCATTATTAGCGCTACGGGAGCGCATCAGCGCGCTGGATTTGAAACTATTGTCGCTGCTGGCGGAAAGACGCGAACTGGCGCTGGAGGTCGCGCGCAACAAATTGACCACTCACCGGCCCATTCGCGATAAAAGCCGTGAGAGCGATATGCTCGGACAGTTGGTGGAAGAAGGCAAAAAACGCAATCTCGACGGGTTTTATGTCACGCGCCTGTTCCAGCTGATTATCGAGGATTCGGTGCTGACGCAGCAGGCGTTGTTGCAATCGAATTTAAACCAGACCATTGAACGCTCGGCGCGCATTGCCTTTCTCGGACCGAAGGGCTCCTACTCCCATTTGGCCGCGCGGCAATACGGAGCGCGTTATTTCGATCAGGTGGTAGAGTGCGGCTGCCTGAAATTCACCGACATTGTGCAGATGGTGGAAACCGGTCAGGCCGACTACGGGGTGCTGCCCATTGAAAACAGCAGTTCCGGTTCAATCAACGATGTTTACGATCTGTTGCAGCACACCAATTTGTCATTGGTGGGGGAACTGACCAATCCTATCGATCACTGCATGCTGGTGGCCGGCGAGAGCACCCTGGAGCAAATCGAGGTGGTGTACAGCCATCCGCAGCCCTTCCAGCAGTGCAGTCAATTTATCGCCCGCCATCCGCAGTGGAAAATTGAATATTGCGAAAGCACCGCCGCTGCCATGGAAAAAGTGGCGGCGCTGAATTCACCCAAAGCGGCCGCCCTTGGCAGCGGTCCCGGCGGAGCGTTGTACGGTTTGCAGGTGCTGGAGCAGAATCTGGCCAATCAGCAGCAGAACTTCACGCGTTTTATTATTCTCGCCCGTAAAGCCATTGAGGTTTCGGAGCAGGTGCCGGCTAAAACCACCTTGATTATGGCCACCGGCCAGCAATCCGGCGCGCTGGTGGAAGCGTTGCTGGTGCTGCGTGATCACGGCATCGTGATGACCCGCCTTGAATCACGCCCCATTAACGGCAACCCGCGGGAAGAGATGTTTTATATCGATGTGCAGGCTAACCTGCGCGATGGGGCGATGCAAAAAGCCCTGACGGAATTACTGGCCATTACCCGTTCCCTTAAAGTTCTGGGCTGCTATCCCAGCGAGAATGTGGTACCGGTGGATCCCAGTTAGCCGCATAGCCAAGGGCATTGAGGTTGCCTGCGGCATTAAGTCTGGAAATAGCCGGGCAATCGATAACCGGGAGAACCGCTTACGCGGTGCTCCCTAACCCGGCATCGGGGCACTGGCAACCGTTGCAGTAGATATGACGATGGGCGGCATTTGACACTGCCGCCCACCAAGACCTACCGGCGCTACCGGCGGCTGTCGTTGGCCTGGCGCAGCAGCAGGCGGCTCTCCTCCAGGAAACGTTGCGCATAGCTGCCGAACCAGCGTTCGATTTTTTTGAAACGGGCAATAAAAGCGTCTTTATCACCTTGTTCCAACAGGGTAATGGCTTCGCCAAAACGCTGATAATAGCGTTTGATTAGCGCCAGGTTGCTTTCGGAAGACATGATGATATCGGCGTAGAGCTGCGGATCCTGGGCGAATAAGCGGCCAATCATGGCCAATTCCAGCCGGTAGATGGGGGATGAGAGCGCCAGCAGCTGCTCCAGCTGGACATTCTCTTCCGCCAGATGCATACCGTAGGCAAAGGTGGCGAAATGACGCAGCGCCTGGATAAAGGCCATATTCTGGTCATGTTCCACCGCGCTGCTGCGGTGCAGGCGCGCGCCCCAGACCTGTATTTGCTCCAGCAGCCATTGATAGGCCTCCGGCTGCCGGCCGTCGCAATAGACCACCACCTGCTTTGCCAGGCTGCCGCTGTCGGGACCGAACATCGGGTGCAGCCCCACGACCGGGCCGGGATGAGCCGCCAGCATCGCTTGCAGGGGCGCATTTTTTATCGATGCGACATCAAGCAAAATGCAGTCTTCCGGCAGCGGCGGCAGGCGTTCGATAACCTCCACGGTGAGATGGATGGGCACGCTGACAATGACCATGCCCGCATCCGCCAGCAGAGACTCCGCCCGGGGCCAATCCTCCTGCTCCAATATTCTGACCTGATAGCCTGACAGCCCCAGCATCTTTTCAAACAGCCGCCCCATCTGCCCCCGGCCGCCGACGATCACCACCGGACGCAAATGGGGGCAAAGGGTTTTGAACCCTTTGTCGTTTTCGTGGCTGTAAGACTCGCGCATGACCCGTCTTAACACATCTTCAATCAAATCGGGGGGAACCCCCTGCGCTACGGCTTCATCGCGGCGTGACGCCAGCATGGCCGCTTCGCGGTCCGGTGCATAGATAGGCAAGCCGTAGCGGCTTTTAACCTCGCCCACCTCTGCCACCAGTTGCAGGCGCTTGGCCAACAATGCCAGCAGCGATTTGTCCACTTCATCAATTTGATCGCGTAATGCGTTCAGCTCGGCAACCATACGTCTTATTCTCCCGACAATCGTCCTGTCAAAACGTCGCGCAACTCATCGTGCATCTGT
Source organism: Sodalis sp. RH16 (assembly GCF_047324245.1). Taxonomy (NCBI): domain Bacteria; kingdom Pseudomonadati; phylum Pseudomonadota; class Gammaproteobacteria; order Enterobacterales; family Bruguierivoracaceae; genus Sodalis; species Sodalis sp. RH16. Next base: position 234,321 of record NZ_CP178737.1, read on the forward strand.
CGTAACAGTGTATCGGTACTTTGCCAGTTGATACAGGCATCCGTGACCGAAACGCCGTATTGCATCGCGCTGCGCGGTTGATCGGATGATTGATTGCCTTCATTAATATGGCTTTCCAGCATCAGGCCGATGATGGAACGGTTTCCTTCCTTGATTTGCGACAGTACCGATTGTGCCACTTCCGTCTGGCGGCGGTAGTCTTTATTAGAATTGCCGTGGCTGCAATCAATCATCAGGGCCGCGTTCAAACCGGCTTTGGCCATCTGCAGCTCGCAGTCGAGAATATCTTCGCGATGGTAGTTAGGCTGTTTGCCGCCGCGCAGGATCACGTGGCCGTCCGGATTCCCCCGGGTTTGCAACAGGCTCACCTGCCCCGCCTGATTGATGCCTAAAAAACGGTGCGACATGGCGGCGGCGCGCATGGCATTGATGGCGGTGGCCAGACTGCCGTCGGTGCCGTTTTTAAACCCCACCGGCATCGAAAGCCCCGACGCCATTTCCCGATGGGTCTGCGATTCGGTGGTCCGCGCCCCGATGGCCGACCAGCTGAACAGATCGCCGACATATTGCGGACTATTGGGATCCAATGCTTCGGTGGCCAAAGGCAGGCCCAGGCGCACCAGTTCCAGCAACAGGCCGCGGGCCATTTTCAGCCCGGCTTCAACTTCAAACGAACCGTCCATGTACGGGTCGTTGATAAGCCCCTTCCAGCCCACGGTGGTGCGCGGCTTTTCGAAATAGACCCGCATGACGATAAAGAGCTGGTCGCTTAATTCTTCTGACAGCGCTTTAAGACGACGGGCGTAATCCAGGGCGGAATCGGGGTCGTGTATGGAACAGGGACCGCAGACTACCAGCAGGCGCGGATCCCGGCCGTGTATGATATCGGCAATGGTTTGACGGGACGTGGCGATGGATTGCTGTTCCTGCCGGGTCAAGGGTAGCTGCCGTTTCAGTTCTTCCGGGGTAATCATCACCTGCTCGTCGATGATATGCACATTATTGAGCGCGTCTTTTTGCATGATACTGTCCTGACCCATATTGCCTTGCCAAAGTTTCTGACGGTAAAGGTTATCTGGCTGAAGATTGCCGATGAAAGAGAGTTAACGCAAAATAACCTCTTCAGCAATGAACCATGCCGTATATCGTAAAGTCATCACCCGCCGTCAGCGTATGGCACATACGATACCACAGCACGTAAAGTTTTCAATCCATAAGTGTAAATATAATAGTACTACCTGTACCCATTTTTGACACGCGGCAAATCAAGGATTGGATCACGTGGGCAATAACCAATATTGCCCCATAAAGTATATATAAATTAATATATTACACAGCAATAAAATCGAATTTCGCTGCAGAAAAAAAGGCTTTACCGGCACTTGGCGGCGCTACAATAGAAGCCAATGTAAACTTTAATTTACAGAAAAAGTACACGCAATTAACGCTAAGGGGATAGAGGGGAAATTGTTAATGCAAGGGTACGATGGCCGCCCTACCGGTTGTCAAGCACACCCCGGACAGCCTCTGCGTCCGCGAAAACCTGTCGCATAATACCGGGTTACCTCCTATCATAAACCATAACCATCCCGCATTAAGGTCCGGTGCCAATGAAAAAACCCGCCCTATGCACCCTGCTGTTTCTCCTGACAGGTTGTGGCCTGACAGGTTGTGGATCGACGTCTCCACCGCCGTCCACGGGATCGGGTGGTTCACAATGGTTTCAAGCGGGTTATCACGACGCGTTGGCGGGGAAAATCGTGCGCGACAATAATACGCTGGCTGAATGGTACGGCAACCCGCAAATCGACCGCGATGATTATTTGAAGGGTTATAGCTCGGGAAAGTCTGAGATCTGCCTGCCGGACAAGATGTTGGCCTTAGGGAAGCAAGGACGTAAATTTCCCGCGGCTTGCGATGCCTCGGATAATGCGGAGCAGCTTAGGCAGGAATGGCTAAAGGGCCGGGATAAAGGATAGGCATGACCTGTTTGTCATATCGGCTTGCGAAGAGTGTCGAAATGACAATCCCACCCTAGCATAAATTCTTGCTTGGCTGATTTTATCCGCTGAGACTTGTGCTTGGAGCGCAACTCCCACCGCAGTGAACCTTTGTTTCCTAAAATAACATTTCTCTTATACGCATAGTCATATTTATAAAACCATCAACATAATTTTTAATCTAATATATTTATAAGTAATAAATTATGGGATTTATAAAACATCTCAAATTGAAAAAATAGTAAAAAACGCCCCCACCTCATGCTATTAAGAGGCTTTACATTGGTGTTACCATTTTTTAATATAGGGTGTCTCCCTTAAGCCTTAATGACCCTATCAATACCAAGAGATCACCCAATGCTGATATCAAATACGTTCAACGCTTCTATTCCATGGACAGTTTTACCGATGTCCACCTTCTCAGATTCCTTGCGCAATGAACAGCTGATAAAAAATATTCTCTGTCACTGCGAGCAGATAGTTGAATATACCGTTAAAAAAATGAGTGCATCTTCTGCCATAAAGTTTTATAGGCTTGTCGCGGCGGGAGATCACTCCGGCGACTCACTTAGTTATCCCCACTATGATAAAGAATATATCAATTATGTTTATCACGATTTTTTGGAATCGGTTAATATTGAACAGGAAATTGCAGATAGAGAATTATCCTATGTTGAAGCACTGGTAAAATTTTTTCGTAAAGGCGTAGGAAAAATAGGAGAAGTAAATATCCTGATTGCACTACTTTTAAAGAGCACGCTGATAAAAACCCTTAAGAGTAATAATTATAATCAAACAGAAATTGACTTAATCGCACCCAAAATTTCCGTATTAAAAGCAATCACGGGAACGGGCGACTGCGTAGTGGTCAGATTGGAATTCTACGATTTTGATGGCTATAAGCACGGCTATATTATAGAACCCTTGTTAAATGAAATATACCAAGAAGAAGAAATACAGGCTAATTTCAAGAGATTGAACTTCCCTGCCTATGCTTCGGCCAATACAACCATGGAGATTGACAGGGTTTACACCGGCTATGTCAATGATCAAGAATTTCTTGCTTATTTTAGCATGTTATTGTCCCAACAATCTGATTCTAGTTTACGGAATGAATTGGTAATGCTCTGTTCCAAAGAGCAAGATAAATCTAGCTGGACCGCCAATGAAAAAAATCAGCATGATATTAAATATCCAAATAAATTTTTTGCTGCTGCTAAAAACCGGGCGCGCGTCATTATGACACCTTTGGATCAGCAACAGATAACCAGAGTTATAAAGAACATTATCAATATAGCGACGGAATGCATGGACTTTACACGTTCCATTATTTGTTATTCCAGCAGCCGTTCGGCTATTGAAATAGCACAGAAAGAGTCTTTTTACCTGACCAAGTCCGCTATTTGTGAACTTAAGAAGAATGTGAAAAATAGATTATTATTTAAGTATGATAATATTATCAAAAAAAATTTTTACTTCATGAAAATTCAGGATAATATTGAAATAGATTATATTATTCCTTATACAATAAATCTTATGCATAACACGCTCAACACCCGCTGCGGCAACTGTGGCGCATTTGCCATACTCACCGCGACGCTGTTAGCGCTCTTTTTGAGAAAAAACCTCCTTGCCCATGGTTATGATAACGAAACCATAGAATCCCTTCAATTAACCGTACAGTGCGTTACAGCGGTTGAATCAACGGGCGACCATGGCGCAGCGCGGCTTGATTTTGTAATTAACAATCGGAGACGTTCTATTATCTTCGATTCATTTGTTAATAAAATTTTTGAAATAAAAAACCTTAAGCAAGTCTATAGTGAATATGGACATAGTTGTTACATACCTGAAAATTTCGAATTTACAATAGATAAATCCCATGAAAAATTATTTATAAATCAGACTTTTCTGGATGCAATGGCAAAAATGTTATCAGACATGTTTGGCCTCGATGTTAACGACTACGGCGCGACGAGCCCATTCAAACAAGTAGAAGCGCTTAGTGAGGATAAACTCATAAAAATGTCTGATAGCTATAAGCCCTGTGATGTTACGCAGAAATACGGCATCCCAGCCTATTGCGCGCGCGAAGCAAACACGCTTATCCCAGCAATGCTTTCCCAATCCTCGTCAGCTTTGTATCGGCTGCTAAGGGATATGGTTAGCCTTCCAGCAGCGTTATATCGGCATGCCGTCGAAGCAATGCGGTAAAAAAAGGCCGGCCCTTAGGCCGACCTTGATAACTTTTTGCTTTCGGATGTTGCGAAAGCGTACGCTTAGCCAAGGCGCTCTTTGATACGAGCGGACTTACCGGTACGTTCACGCAGGTAATACAGTTTGGCCTGACGAACGGCACCACGGCGTTTAACTGTTATGCTGTCGATAACCGGTGAGTGCGTCTGGAAAACACGCTCTACACCTTCGCCGTTGGAAATTTTGCGAACAGTGAATGCAGAATGCAGACCGCGGTTACGAATAGCGATAACCACGCCCTCGAATGCCTGCAGACGTTTTTTAGTACCTTCAACAACCCATACCTTGACTTCCACGGAATCACCCGGACGGAATGCAGGTACGTCCTGCTTCATCTGCTCTTCTTCAATCTGTTTAATTATGTTGCTCATAATAGGTCTCTTACCCTAGATAAACTGAGTGTTCGGGTTGTCAGCGACAAAGCTGCCATACCCCTATTAGTGTTGTCGCTCAAACTGATATTCCCGTTGGAATTCAGTCAGCAACTTTGCTTGCTCGTCAGTCAGAGCTAGGCTTTCCAGAAGTTCAGGTCTTCTAAGCCATGTGCGGCCCAGCGACTGTTTCAGGCGCCAGCGACGAATTTCAGCATGGTTGCCCGACAGCAATACCGGCGGAACTTCCATGCCTGCCAACACCTCGGGACGGGTATAGTGAGGACAATCCAGCAACCCCTCGGCGAATGAATCCTCCGCCGCCGATGCCTCGTGTCCCAGCACCCCGGGGATAAACCGGGAAACGGCGTCAATCAACGCCATGGCGGCCAGTTCGCCGCCGCTGAGCACATAGTCGCCAATTGACCATTCTTCATCAATTTCGGTGGCTATCAGGCGCTCGTCTATACCTTCATAACGGCCGCACACCAGGATTAACTTCCGGTTCGCGGCCAGCTCGCTCACACCTTGCTGATCGAGCTTGCGTCCCTGGGGGGAGAGATAAATCACCTTCGCCCCTTCGCCTGCCTTGTTTTTCGCCTCGTGAATCGCATCCCGTAAAGGCTGCACCATCATCAGCATGCCCGGTCCGCCGCCGTAAGGGCGTTCGTCCACGGTACGATGCCGGTCATAGGTAAAATCACGCGGACTCCAGCACTGCATATCCAGCAGGCCGTTTTTTACTGCCCGGCCGGTTACCCCGTAATCAGTAATCGCGCGGAACATTTCGGGAAACAGGCTGATTACCCCAATCCACATAACACATTCCACCCAGTATCACTGCTTGACATTCGGGGTCAAAAATTCGGATCCCATTCAACCTCGATGATATGAGCGTTGAGATCGACGTTCTTGATAACCTGCCCGTCGAGGAACGGAATCAATCGCTCCTGCATGCCGAAGGCATCTTTCAGGTTGGCCTTCACCACCATCACATCATTGGAGCCGGTTTCCATCATATCGATGACATTGCCGAGCTGATAACCCGAGGTGTTCACTACCTGGCAACCCATAAGGTCTTTCCAGTAATAATCACCCGCTTCCAGCGGCGGCAATTGCGTTGAATCGACGACGATTTCACAATTCGTCAGCAGACTCGCGGCTTCCCGGTCTTCCATGCCTTTGATCTTTATGATCAAATCCTGATTGTGGTGTTTCCAGCCTTGCAGCTCAAGCTGCTGCCACTCGCCGCCCCGTTTGATAAACCAGGGCTGGTAGTCAAAAATACTTTCGGATTCTTCAGTGGAAGAAAACACTCTGAGCCAACCGTGAATACCATACGTCGACCCCAATTTACCCAGAACAACGGGCTTGGTGGGAATAGCGGTAAGGAGTTGTTTGCTCATAACGACCACCGCGACAGATTAAGCCGCTTGCTTAGCATCTTTGATCAGCGCGCTAACGCGATCGGAAACAGTTGCGCCCAGGCCGACCCAATGTTGGATGCGATCCAGATCCAAACGTAGGGTTTCCGCCTGACCGGTTGCGATCGGGTTGAAGAAACCAATACGTTCAATAAAGCGACCATCACGCGCATTGCGGCTATCGGTCACGACGATTTGATAGAACGGGCGTTTTTTTGCGCCGCCACGTGCCAAACGAATTGTTACCATAACATCCTCTTTAGTGAATAAAACAACCGGGCCCCATCGAGGAACGGGGTCCGGTTGCCGTATAAAAAGCCCCAAAATATTACTCGTTTTGGAGCAAAAAGCAATCTCTATACCCAATAGATTTCGAGTCGCGACAAGGCGGCAACGCGAAAGATGAAGGGTATACAGCTAGCGACCGGGGAATCCGGGCGGCATCATACCCTTCATGCCGCGCAGCATTTTCGCCATTCCCCCCTTCTTCATCTTCTTCATCATACGCTGCATATCGTCGAACTGTTTGAGCATACGGTTGACATCCTGAACCTGCAGCCCACAGCCGCTGGCGATACGGCGTTTACGCGAGCCTTTGATAATCTCCGGCTGCGCGCGCTCCTTAAGCGTCATGGAATGGATGATGGCCTCCATGCGGGTCAAGACGCTGTCGTCCATTTGCGATTTCACATTGGCCGGCAGCTGGCCTACCCCCGGCAGCTTGCTCATCATGCTGGCCATGCCGCCCATGCTGCGCATTTGTTTAAGCTGATCGAGAAAATCGGTTAAATCGAAGCCATCGCCTTTTTTCAGCTTATTGGCCAATTTTTCAGCCTGGGCGCGGTCTACCTTGCTTTCGATATCCTCAATCAGCGAGAGAACATCCCCCATGCCGAGGATGCGGCCGGCGATGCGGTCAGGATAGAACGCTTCAAGGGCCTCGGTTTTTTCGCCGACCCCCATGAATTTAATCGGTTTGCCGGTGATTTGACGAATGGACAGTGCGGCGCCGCCGCGGGCGTCGCCGTCAACCTTGGTCAGTATCACGCCGGTGAGCGGCAGCGCCTCGTTAAAAGCCTTGGCGGTGTTGGCGGCATCCTGGCCGGTCATGGCGTCCACCACAAACAGCGTTTCCACCGGCTTGATGGCCGAGTGGATCTGTTTGATTTCGTCCATCATGGCTTCATCGACGTGCAAGCGACCGGCGGTATCCACCAGCAGAACATCGTAGAATTTCAGCTTCGCGTGCTGCAACGCCTGGTTAACGATATCCAGGGGACGCTGTCCCGCGTCTGACGGGAAAAAATCCACCGCGACGGCCTGGGCCAAGGTTTCCAGCTGTTTAATCGCCGCCGGACGATAGACGTCCGCCGAGACCACCAGGACTTTCTTTTTGTGCTTCTCGCGCAGGTACTTCCCGAGCTTCGCCACGCTGGTGGTTTTACCGGCACCCTGCAGGCCCGCCATCAGCACCACGGCCGGCGGTTGGGCGGCCAGATTGAGCTCGTTGTTCTCGGCCCCCATGGCGGTGACCAGTTCGGTGCGGACGATTTTGACGAATTCCTGACCCGGCGTCAGGCTTTTGTTCACTTCCTGCCCGAGCGCGCTTTCCTTCACCCGGTTGATGAAATCACGCACCACGGGCAAAGCCACATCGGCTTCCAGCAGCGCCATGCGCACTTCACGCAGCGTTTCTTTGATATTGTCTTCTGTCAGGCGGCCCCGGCCGCTGATATTGCGCAATGAACGGGATAACCGATCGGATAAATTTTCAAACATCGTTCTCTACTCAACCTGAGGTCCGGCCGCGGCTGCGACATTATTACGGCCATTATAACACGAAGCAGCGACATATCGCTGCATTGACGACGAGAACGGTTGGTGCGGGGCGCCGCTAACGTTATACTGTGCGTTTCACTCTCTTTAGGTTAAGTCCCAAGCCGATATGTCCTGGATAGCCCTTCTGGCTTTTATTGCCTATGCATTAAGTCTTGGCCTGATTCTGCCGGGCATTTTGCGCAGGAACAGTGCTTACCGCCGTCTGGCGCTGCTGTCGGCCTTCGTGGCGCTGGTTAGCCACGCCTGTGCGCTCTATCTGCGGATTTTTTCGGTTCAGGCGGGGCAAAACCTGAGTCTGCTGAATATCAGCTCATTAGTCAGCCTGATGATTTGCATCGTGATGACCGTGGTGGCCACCCGCAACCGGGGCTGGTTCCTGCTGCCGGTGGTTTATATTCTGGCGATGATCCATGTGGCGGCCGCCACCATTATGCCGGGAGAATTCATTACCCATCTGGAGTCAACGCCGGGACTGCTGGTGCACATCGGACTGGCGCTGTTTTCCTATGCCGTGCTGATTATCGCCGCGCTGTATGCCGGCCAGCTGGCCTGGCTGGATCATTTGCTGAAGACCAAAAAATTGAGCTTCAGCGCTGATATGCCGCCGTTGATGACCATTGAGCGAAAGATGTTCCACATCACCCAGGTTGGCGTGATTCTGTTAACGTTGACCCTGGGCAGCGGCTTGCTGTATATGCAAAACATGTTCAGCGGCGAAAATCAGCATAAAGCGGTGCTCTCGATTGCGGCCTGGTTTGTTTATATTGCATTATTATGGGGTCATTACCATGAGGGTTGGCGAGGCCGCCGCGTGGTGTGGCTCAGCCTGCTGGGGATACTGTTGTTGACACTGGCCTACTTCGGTAGCCGCGTTTGGCAAAATGTCATGGCGGGCTGAATCACTGTCCGCAATCAGCCGTCACGTTTAACGCCTATAAGGAATTTCCACGTTGGAACATGTTTCAACCAGTACACTGATAATAATATTAGTCATTATGGTACTGGTGTCCGCCTATTTTTCCGGTTCGGAAACCGGGATGATGACCCTCAATCGTTATCGTCTGCGCCACCTGGCCAAACAGGGCAACCGCGGCGCCCGTCGGGTGGAAAAATTACTGCGCCGCACCGATCGTCTGCTGAGCCTGGTGCTGATCGGCAATAACCTGGTGAATATTCTCGCATCGGCGTTGGCGACCATTATCGGTATGCGGCTCTATGGCGATATCGGCGTGGCGATTTCCACCGGTGTCCTGACGTTTGTGATCCTGCTGTTCGCCGAAGTGCTGCCGAAAACGGTGGCGGCGCTCTATCCCGAACAAATCGCGCTGCCCAGCAGCCTGCTGCTGGTGCCGCTGCAAAAAATCATGCTGCCGCTGGTGTGGCTGCTCAATATTATCACCCGCATCCTGATGCGCATCATGGGCATAAAAGTCCCTTCCAATCTGAATGATGCCTTAAGCAAAGACGAGCTGCGTTCCATCGTGAACGAATCCCGCTCGCTTATCTCCCGCCGCAATCAGGACATGCTGATTTCAGTGCTGGATCTGGAAAAGGTCAGCGTCGGCGACATTATGGTCCCGCGCAATGAAATAGTCGGCATCAATGTTAACGATGAATGGCGCTCCATCATTCGCCAGCTTACCCATTCGCCCCATGGACGCATCGTGCTCTACCGGGATAATCTTGACGACGCCATCGGTATGCTGAGGGTGCGCGAAGCCTACCGCCTGATGACGGAAAAGCAGGAGTTCACCAAGGAAAACCTGCTGCGCGCCGCCGATGAAATATACTACATCCCCGAAGGCACGCCGCTGAATATTCAACTGGTCAAATTCCAGCGCAATAAGGAAAAGGTCGGGCTGATTGTCGATGAATACGGAGATATACAGGGTCTGGTGACGGTGGAAGATATTCTTGAAGAAATCGTCGGCGATTTCACCACCTCCATGTCGCCGACCCTGGCGGAAGAAGTTATCCCGCAAAGCGACGGCTCGGTATTGATTGAAGGCGGCGCCAATATCCGCGAATTGAACAAGGCCTTTAACTGGACGCTGCCCGAGGAAGAGGCGCGCACGGTGAACGGTATGCTGCTGGAGGCGTTGCAGGATATTCCGGAAGTGGGCACACACACCCAGATAGGCAATTACCAGATAGAGATTCTGGCGGTACAGGACAATATGATCAAGCAGGTGCGCATCACCCCCCTCAAAGCGTTTAAAGCGGGCGTGGAAGAAGCCGTTTAGCCCCCTGCATAAAACACCATCCTATAAAAAAGCCCTTCGCTAGAAGGGCTTTAGCTAACTTAGATATGCAGTTCCGCCAGTTTTTCTTTCGGCAGAGCCAATTCTTCGTTGTGATTTACCCGAACGTCGCTATCGAGAATATGCCGGGCTATTTCCTGCGCTTCCGGCAGGGAGTGCATATGATAGGTTCCGCATTGATATTCGTTCAGTTCAGGGATTTTTCTCTGATCGGTTACCTTCAGCACATCTTCCATCGCGGCTTTCCATGCTTTGGCAACCCGGAGTTCATCCGGTGCGCCGATCAGGCTCATATAAAACCCGGTGCGGCATCCCATAGGGGAAATATCGACAATTTCCACGCCGTCGCCGTTGAGATGATTACGCATAAAACCGGCAAATAAATGTTCCAGAGTGTGAATGCCGCGTTCAGGCATAACCTCCAGATTTGGTCGGCAAAAGCGCAAGTCAAAGACAGTGATGGTATCGCCATGGGGGGTTTTCATGGTCTTAGCAACACGAACCGCTGGCGCCGCCATGCGGGTGTGGTCTACGGTAAAGCTATCCAACAGTGGCATATCGTCACCTCCTCTAAAAAATAATTAATTTTTTTACTGATCGTGGAAACTTTTTTACTGGCCGCGAGTCTGAATATATGAAAGACGCGCATTTGTTATCATCATCCCTGTCTTCAGAGATGTTTATTTGGCCACATATTCTGTGGCCTTTTCTTTATCATCTACTCGCCGTTCTGTTTGGCCAGATATTCATCAAAACTCAATGTATCCGCCGCCTCAAGTTCCCGCTGACGCTGCCATGAACGCGCCTGTTCCGCCGCCAACGCCTCTTCGGTCAAGATTTCCAGCGGCTCGTCGCACAGCATCCGGCGGTAATCATTGGCAAGCTTCATACCCAGCCCTCCGATCCCATGCTCTCGCATGCCCTTTAATATCCGGGCGGAAAACGTCAGTTCAGGATCGTCGAAAGCCGCCACCAGATTATCGCTGGCCTGGCGGTAGAGCCGGTTATGATTATTGCTGTCGAGAATTTCCGCCACGCGCCGTAAATCCCTGAACAATTCTTTGCCCACGTCCGCCAGCGGCATCTGCGCCGCGCCGCAATCAACGCTTAGCATCAAGCCGGGTTTACGCCCTTCCAGAATGACGCTATTCCAATTGGTCCGGGTGCACAACAGCTCTTGCGCACTCATTTCCGGCGCCTCGGCCAACGTACACCATATCAGGAAAAGATCCAGGAAGCGCGACTGTTGTTCATCGATACCGATAGGGGAAAAGGGGTTGATGTCCAGGGAGCGAACTTCGATATACTCGATGCCGCCGCGCTGCAAGGCGTTTGAAGGCGTTTCCCCCGGCCGGGTAATGCGTTTGGGACGGATTGGCGCGTAAAGTTCATTCTCAATTTGCAGGACGTTGGTGTTCAGCTGCAAATATTGCCCGTTTTTCTTCAGGCCGATGCGCTGATAATCCGCGGACGGAGTCTTGATGGCTTGTTTCAGGGCGGTAATATATTCAGGCAAACGGTTAAAGGTGATGCCCAATTGACTTTGCGACTTGCTGGTATACCCCAGGTCGCTTAACCGCAGCGAGGTGGCGTATGGCAGGTAGATCATGCCGGATTCGGCTTTTTCAAACGGCAAATTGGTCTTGCGCCCGTCAATAAATGACGAGCAGATTGCCGGCGACGCGCCGAACAAGTACGGGATGATCCAGCCAAAGCGATAATAATTACGGATCAAGCGCAGATAGCCGGCGGAAATTTCATCTTTTCCATCGATCTCGTCTTTGACGCCCGCGCGCGCCTGCCAGAATGCCAAGGGCAGCGAAAAATTGTAATGTACGCCGGAAATGGCCTGCATTAACGCGCCGTAGCGATTTTTCAGTCCTTCGCGATACAGGGTCTTGAAGCGGCCCTGGTTGGAGGAGCCATACTGCGCCAGCTCGATGGGCTGTGAGCTATCGATAAAACAGGGCATGCTCAGCGGCCACATGCGTTCGTCACCCAGATGGCGCGACACATGGCGGTGAATATCCCGCAAAAATGTTAATAGATGATCAACATCGTCATCTACCGGCGTAATAAATTCAAGCAGCGCCTCGGCAAAATCCGTGGTAATCCATTTATGTGTCAACGCCGCACCAAGGGATTCGGGATGCGGGGTCTGCGCCAAACTTCCATCGGCGGAAATACGCAACGTTTCACGTTCGACCCCCCGACGAATACCTTTTAATGCGTGGGGGTTGGCTTCCAGCCATGAAAGCGCTTTTGATACGTCCGGGATCAAATTGACCTCCCGCGGAAAAATTTGAATTGGGTTAGCATAATTGAATCTGCCCGTTTATGGCTATCTATCGTTATCATTAACGCATTTAACATCCGGCCCATATGTGTGCGAATGTGCTATACCGGGTCGCCGCGAGTGAAATACCCTCGGCTGGGCAGGCCCGTTTCGCCAAGAATAATACTGGCGGTTAACGATTAACGGCACCTTACATCAACATAGGCCATTGCTGCGGATTTTGCGGCCAAAATTCCAAAATCGGCATCTTCAAAAACGACGCATTTTTCCGGAACGACACCCATCAGTTCGGCGCAGCGCAAAAAGGTCTCAGGATGCGGTTTATGATGGCTCACGTCATCCGCCCCCACCACCGCAACAAAATAACTCAGCAACCCCAGATGTTCGAGCAATGCCACAGCCATGCTATGCTCGCTGCCGGTGCCAACCGCCATCGGACGTTTGCCATAGTACTCTTTTACCACCGAGACCAGCGGCAGCGGCCTGACATATTCCAATAACATAGCCTTGACTGCCGCGGTTTTCTCACTGGCTAAGATATAGGGATCCATAGCGGCATGATGAGAGTCAATAATCGTTTTAGCAACAAGCCATGTTGGCGATCCATTTAACGATACCATCGCAGACTCATCGTACTGCATACCGTATTGCTTAAGGACATGATGCCAGGCTTTGCGGTGGGTGGGCTCTGTATCGAGCAGCGTTCCGTCCATATCAAAGATCAGCCCATCGTATTGGTCGTACATCATCGCTTCCTGATACCCATAATAGGGCTTTACTGTAACGCAAAGTCATAACATTGTCTTTTTTTCCGTGAGGGAAACCCGGGAGTGAAAGCTGTCTGCGGCATTGGAGGAATTGCGGAGAAACGAGCGCGTTACGGCCACAGGGAATCATGGGAAAAGGTTGAGTCGCACGGCTGAAAGGGTTTGCAGATAAGAGCGAAATGGTGCATCCAGGAGGATTCGAACCTCCGACCGCTCGGTTCGTAGCCGAGTACTCTATCCAGCTGAGCTATGGATGCAATACGATGAGTGGTTGATAAAACCCGGAGCCCGCTTTACTGAGCAACCGTATCTCTCTGCTTGAATCAAGTATTTTCGCTGATAAATAACAATATTCAGCTATTAGCGTTAATTGTTATTAACAAGCGTTTTCATACTGATATTAATCAGGGCGGAAATGGTGCATCCAGGAGGATTCGAACCTCCGACCGCTCGGTTCGTAGCCGAGTACTCTATCCAGCTGAGCTATGGATGCATTGTGTTTGATGGATAATAACCCAAGCGTTCGCTTTTGTTACTTGCCGCAAGATGCCGGCATAATCCAATGTATCTCCTAATAAACAATGATATTGTAACAACTAACATCGATTATTTTATTCACTACTTACCACTGATGGCGCTATTCCAACAGTGAATGGTGCATCCAGGAGGATTCGAACCTCCGACCGCTCGGTTCGTAGCCGAGTACTCTATCCAGCTGAGCTATGGATGCATTAATAAATGGCGGTGAGGGAGGGATTCGAACCCTCGATACAGCTTTTGACCGTATACTCCCTTAGCAGGGGAGCGCCTTCAGCCTCTCGGCCACCTCACCTACGCGCCGGTGTTAAAGCTCATCGGCACTGCGTGGCGCACATATTACTTTCCCGGCCTGATAAGTCAAACAATTTTTCCCGTCTGTGAAGCGTTTGCCTAAATCCCATGCAACTTGAACACATTGACAGCGCAATAGCGGACAACCGCCCTTAATCCGCTGAAAGCAGCTTAAGGGCGATTGAATTGAGGAATATTTAGAAATGAATTAGAAAACTTCGAAACATAATTTGCTACGCCTCGCTAATGCAAGGCGCATGAAAATCAGAATGGGTTCTGTTGCGACTTTTCAGCCTGAATACGCTGGTATATTTCTTCACGGTGAACTGAAACTTCTTTAGGCGCATTGACACCGATACGTACCTGGTTGCCCTTGACTCCTAAAACCGTAACCGTTACCTCATCGCCAATCATGAGGGTTTCACCAACTCGACGAGTCAGAATAAGCATTCTTTGCTCCTTGAAAGATTAAAAGAGTCGGGTCTCTCAGTTTCCCGCCATTATCCATCATATACCGTGAAAACGTAAGTCATGTTAGTGACATAAAATGCCAGCAGGCTGACAACTTTCAACATCAGGTATAAGTTTAGTCGATATGACCAGCTTCGCGCCTAACTTTTGACCCCGGGAATAATACGAATCCAAACGCCATAACTTAACAGAAAGCTATGGCGTTGATAATAACGTATTCTTATCGCGCTCAGAATTTGGCTGCCAAGAAAGTTTCAACGCCTGCCAATGCCGCGGGCAAAGCCTGGACATCGCTGCCGCCGGCCTGGGCCATATCGGGCCGTCCGCCGCCTTTACCACCGACCTGACCCGCCAGATGACTGATAAGATCACCGGCTTTGATACGATCGGTTAAATCTTTCGTTACACCGGCAATCAAGCTGACCTTATCATCCGCCACGGTCGCCAGGACAATCACCGCGGAACCCAGCTGGTTTTTCAAATCGTCGACCATGTTACGCAGCATTTTGGGATCCACTCCGTCCAGTTTACTCACCAGCACCTTGACGCCGTTAATCAATTTTACGTTACCGCGCAGCGCGGAGCTCTCCTGGGCAGCCTGTTGGCTTTTGAGCTGCTGCAGCTCTTTTTCCAAATGGCGGGTACGCTCCAGCAAGGCTTTTACCTTATCGGACAGGTTCTGGCTGTCGCCCTTCACCAACTGGGCGAGATCGCGGACAATATCGCTCTGCTGATGCACGGTTGCCAGCGCGCCTTCCCCGGTCACCGCCTCGATACGGCGGATGCCGGCGGCGGTGCCGGATTCGGACAAAATCCGGAACAGCCCGATGTCACCGGTGCGGGAAGCATGAATGCCGCCGCACAGCTCGGTGGAGAAGTCCCCCATGGTCAACACCCGTACCTTGGCATCATATTTCTCGCCGAACAGCGCCATGGCGCCTGTGGCGCGTGCTGATTCCAGATCCATGATATCGGTATGGATGGGAAGATTGCGGCGAACCTGCTCATTCACAATATCCTCCACCCTGCGAATCTGCTCGGGTTTCATGGCTTCCGGGTGGGAGAAGTCAAAGCGCAGGTACTGATCGTTAACCAACGACCCTTTTTGCGCCACATGATCCCCCAAAACCTGGCGCAGCGCGGCGTGCAGCAAATGCGTGGCCGAGTGGTTCAAACGGATGCGGCTACGCCGCTCTTCATCGACGCTGGCCTCGACCCGATCGCCGACCTTCAATTCCCCGAAGACGAGCTGCCCCAGGTGGCCTACGGCCTGGCCGTATTTTTGCGTGTCGCTCACCTTGAACAGCCCCAGCGACGTTTTCAGCTCGCCCTTGTCGCCCACCTGACCGCCGGACTCGCCGTAAAAGGGGGTTTCATCCAGCACCACCACGGCATCCTCGCCGGATTGTACCGCGGGCACGGACTGGCCGTTACGAAACAGCGCGGTAACCTTACCCTGATGCCGCACCTCTTCGTAACCGAAGAATCGTGTGGCGTCATCCACCCGCAGCATGCTGTTGTAATCGGCACCAAACCCGCTGGATTCGCGGGCGCGGCGACGCTGCTCATCCATGGCGCGTTCAAAACCTTCCTCATCCACTTTTAACTGCCGCTCGCGGCAAACATCGGCGGTGAGATCCAGGGGGAACCCGTAGGTATCATACAAACGGAAAGCGGTTTCCCCATCCAGCGTATCGCCTTTAAGCTTGGCCAGCTCTTCATCCAGCAGGGCCAGGCCGCGTTCCAGGGTGCGGGCAAACTGCTCTTCTTCCGTGCGAAGCACCTGTTCAACCATGGCGCGTTGCCGCTTCATGCTTTCAGCGGCGGGTCCCATCACGTCGATCAACGGCCCCACCAGCTTATAAAAAAACGTCTCCCGCGCGCCCAGCATATTGCCGTGGCGCACGGCCCGGCGGATGATGCGCCGCAGGACATAACCGCGACCTTCGTTGGAAGGCACCACGCCGTCCGCCACCAGGAAGGCGCAAGACCGGATATGGTCGGCAATCACCCGCAGGGATTTACTGGAAAGATCCGTGCAGCCGGTCACGCTCGCCACTTCGCCGATCAGCGTGCGGAACAGGTCGATGTCGTAATTGGAATTCACATGCTGCAATACCGCGGTGATGCGCTCCAATCCCATGCCGGTATCCACGGAGGGTTTCGGCAGGGGCAGCATGGTTCCGTCCGACTGCCGGTTGAACTGCATGAAAACGAGATTCCAGATTTCAATATAACGATCGCCGTCTTCTTCCGGGCTTCCCGGAGGGCCGCCCCAGATATGTTCGCCATGATCGTAGAAGATTTCCGAGCAGGGACCGCATGGGCCGGTATCCCCCATCTGCCAGAAATTATCCGAGGCATAGGCGCTACCTTTGTTATCGCCGATCCTGATGATGCGTTCACGGGGCACGCCCACTTCCTGCGCCCAGATGTTGTAGGCTTCATCATCGGTTTCATACACGGTCACCCACAGTTTTTCTTTCGGCAGGTTAAACCACTGCTCGCCGGTCAATAACTCCCAGGCAAAACTGATGGCGTCCTGTTTGAAATAGTCGCCGAAGCTGAAATTGCCCAGCATTTCAAAGAAGGTATGATGACGGGCGGTATAACCGACATTTTCCAGGTCGTTATGCTTACCGCCGGCGCGAACGCAGCGCTGCGACGTGGTGGCGCGCTGGTACTGGCGTTTATCCAGACCGAGGAAAACGTCTTTGAACTGGTTCATGCCGGCATTGGTGAACAATAATGTCGGATCGTTATCAGGCACCAGGGAGCTACTTGCGACTACCTGGTGTCCTTTGCTATGGAAAAAATCGAGAAACGCTTGACGGATCTCAGCGGTGCTCTTGCTCATAGTTGTCCCGGAATCAAGCTAAACAAACGGATCGAAAACAGAATAGCGCAGTATTAGGGCGCTACAGTAGCGTTCACGAACTCAAAAGTGGGAATAAGATAAATTTTCTTTGATGCGAAGTAAAATCCCATCGCAACCAATTTATAAATTTATTATACCCATCATCTTTAGGGTTGCAGCAATGTTGGCTGCAACCTGAAATCTACTGGGTATAGATTGATTGTATTTCTTCAAAAGAAAAACCGCGGGAAAGAAGATAACGCTGCACTTTGATTTTTACCAGGCGATCGGTGGAAAGAGGTTGCCCGAATTTTTTCCATGCCACTGCCTGGGCCTGCGCAGATCGATCAATACCCGCCTCGCTAAAGGCGGTATCAATGGTGTCCCGGTCTATTCCCTTTTGGATAAGCTCCATGCGAATTTTTTGTTCGCCATACCCCTTTTTACTGCGGCTGCTAACATACCTTAAGGCAAAGCGGCTATCGTTCAGCCAATCATTTTGGCGACAGTAGTCGATGGCGGCCTCAAGCTCGGCTTCAGAGATTTCAGCCATACGTTCTTTTGCATCGACTTCCTTTTCAATGTCTTCTTTTACCGTGGGATCTACCGCCGCTGCGGACGGACGACGACTCCATCGCCGCCCTTGCGCAGGCGGCTGCATCGCCAGCTTGCGCCGCAGCTCGGCTTCGCTGTGATCCCGCATTGAAAGTATATGTAGTGCACGATCGAGCAACGCGGCCATGGCGTTAACCTTCACTCGCCGAAAAAGAGCGCTTTCCCGGCATGCAAAGCTTACATTTCCTCACTGCTTTCATTGGCGGTGCTTTCATCAAAACTTTCGCTCTCACCGGCAAAACCGGCGTCAGTGGTATTGTGCAATAACATATCCCGCAATTTTTTATCCAGCTCGGCGGCAATCTCGGGGCGTTCTTTGAGGAAGACGCAGGCGTTGGACTTGCCTTGGCCGATTTTTTCGCCGTTGTAACTGTACCAGGCGCCGGCTTTTTCAATCAGCTTATGCTTGACGCCCAGATCGACCAATTCGCCGTGGACGTTGATGCCTTCCCCATAAAGAATCTGGAATTCAGCCTGTTTAAAGGGCGCGGCTACCTTGTTTTTCACCACTTTCACGCGCGTCTCGCTACCCACCACCACTTCGCCCTCTTTGATGGAGCCGATGCGGCGGATATCAAGGCGTACTGACGCGTAAAACTTCAGGGCGTTACCGCCGGTAGTGGTTTCGGGATTCCCGAACATAACGCCGATTTTCATACGGATCTGGTTGATAAAGATCAGCAGGGTATTGGCGTTTTTGAGATTGCCCGCCAGTTTACGCATGGCCTGGCTCATCATGCGCGCCGCCAGTCCCATATGGGAATCGCCGATTTCACCTTCGATTTCCGCTTTCGGCGTCAGCGCCGCGACGGAGTCGACGATAATGACATCCACCGCGCCGGAGCGGGTTAATGCATCACAAATTTCCAGGGCCTGTTCACCGGTGTCCGGCTGTGAACACAGCAGGTTATCGATATCCACACCCAATTTTTTGGCATAGATGGGATCCAGGGCATGCTCGGCATCGATAAATGCGCATGTTTTACCTTCGCGCTGCGCGGAGGCGATGACCATCAGGGTCAGCGTTGTTTTACCCGAGGATTCCGGCCCATAGATTTCAACTATGCGCCCCATGGGCAAACCGCCTGCGCCCAGCGCAATATCAAGGGAAAGAGAACCTGTGGAGATCGTCTCGACATCCATTGACCGATCTTCACCGAGACGCATGATCGAGCCTTTGCCAAATTGTTTTTCAATCTGGCTTAATGCCGCCGCCAACGCCTTTTGTTTATTCTCATCAATAGCCATTTCAACTCCTATCAAGCGGGGAGCGACATCGCCACCCTCTTTCGCCAAACATCTATGCCCGTCATCTTTCAAGTTGCAGCGGCGTTGGCCGCGCCCACCCCCCCAGTCACTTGGTTACCAAGCTCCCGGGGGTTCTCAGCCTTGCCGCCTTGCCGCCTTGCTGCAACTTGAAAGCCATTGGGCACATACCGCTAGTGTTGCCAATTATACTGTACAATCATACAGTATCAAGTGTTTTTCAGAAAAATGTGTCCAACAGGGTTTTCAGGGCAAAGTGAACCGCCTGTCTGCGGACGTCATCCCGGCCGCCGTCAAAATGCATCAGTTGGGAAAACGGCGCGCGATGCCGCGCGGCAAACCCGAACCACACCGTGCCCACCGGTTTTTCAATCGTCCCGCCGTCCGGCCCGGCAATGCCGCTGACCGCCACGGCGTAATCAGCCCCCGCCGCCGCCAGCGCTCCCTGCGCCATCTCCAGCACCACCGGGTCGCTCACCGCCCCATGGTGCTCCAGCGTACTGGCCTTGACCCCCAGCATATCCGATTTTGCCTGGTTCCCGTAAGTCACAAAACCGCGATCGAACCAGCCGGCGCTGCCTGACGTATCGGTAATGGTCTTGGCTATCCAACCGCCGGTACAGGATTCGGCACAGGTAATAAACTTGCCCTTCTCTTTCAGGGCCGCCCCGAGGCGGGCGCTCAGTTGAAAAAGTTCGTCGTCTTTCATAATACCCCATCCTGATGTGAAATAGGCCAACGGGAATGCACTCGCAGGCTCCCGTAACGTTTTTATTGAATTAGTGCAAGGCGCATTCCAATTTTTACCTCGGGCTCCGGCATCCGACAAACAGCATAGCGGCTTCGGCGACAGCCGGCCGCAACGGCAATGGGCGAATGGATAAACGGGGCTCGCAGGTCTATTATAGCCGGGCCGGACCACGGATTGGCAAAATCGATTTTTCGCTTGTCTCTCCAGGGCTGATGCACTATCGTTCTTTCCAAAATATCCGTTATAATTTAATGTGCTTTCTAATGACTTAATGGAATTTATTGCAAAATACAAAGTGGATTAGCATTCTCCGACATATAAGGCGCCTCTTGCGTCTTTTCCACTGTCACTTTCAGGAATAACGATGAAAAAAATCACATTAGCTCTGGTAACCGGGTCCCTGTTTTTTACCGCGCTGCAGGCCCAGGCGGAAGACGGACTGGCGGCAATCAAGGCCGCGGGCACCATTAGTTTCGGTACCGAAGGAACTTACGCCCCTTATACCTTTCACGACAGCAATAATAATCTGGTGGGGTTCGACGTTGATTTGGGACGTGCCGTTGCCGCCAAGCTCGGGGTTAAGGCCAAGTTTATCGAGGGCCGCTGGGACGGGCTTATCGCCGGACTGAGCGCAAAGCGGTATGACGCGGTTATCAACGAAGTGGGAATAACACCGGAGCGCCAGGCTAAATTTGATTTCTCCAAACCCTATATCGATTCAAAAGTGGTTCTGATTACCCGTGACGATAATACCACCATCAAAGATTTTGCCGATTTAAAGGGGCAAAAGGCGGCACAAAGTCTAACCAGTAATTTTTCACAGCTGGCGACCAAATACGGCGCCGAACTGGTGCCCACTGACGGATTCAATCAATCTTTGGATTTGGTCTTAAGCAAACGCGCCGCGGCGACCCTTAACGACAACCTATCCTATCTCGATTTCAAAAAGCACAAACCTGACGCGCCGCTGAAAGTGGTGGCATCCCAGGATGCAAACGCGCCTTCAGGCATCCTGATCCGCAAAGATCAGCCGGAGTTGGTGAAAGCATTGAATACCGCATTGGATGAAGTGAAAGCGGACGGCACCTATAAAACTATTTCTATCCGTTATTTCGGACAGGATATCTCCAAGTAATTTTTTAACATTCAGGAGTTCTTGCCGATGCCATCCTGGCTTCAACTGATGTTGGACTCCTTTTGGCGGTTATTTACAGCCGGAGTGATGTTTACCCTGCCGCTGGCGGTTCTTTCCTTTATCGGAGGATTGGCGCTGGCTTTTGTGGTGGCGCTGATCCGGCTGTATGGCCCACAGCCGTTTAAAGGAATAGCGGACTTTTATGTTTGGGTGATTCGCGGCACCCCCTTGCTGGTACAGCTGTTCGTTATCTTTTACGGTTTGCCCAGCGCAGGCATCACGCTGGACGCCTTCCCGGCCGCATTAATAGGTTTTATCCTTAACGTGGGCGCCTACAGCTCGGAGATTATCCGCGGCGCCATCATTTCGGTGCCGAAGGTACAATGGGAGGCGGCATATTCCATCGGCATGAGCAGTCCGCAGGCCATGCGGCGGGTTATATTGCCCCAGTCGGTATTTGTCTCGTTGCCGCCGCTGGCCAATTCGTTTATCTCGCTTATCAAGGATACCTCCCTGGCTGCGGTGATTACGGTACCGGAAATGTTTCTGGCGGCCCAGCGCATCGTATCCGTCACCTATGAACCGCTCATTTTGTATATTGAAGCGGCGTTTATCTATCTAATGTTCTGTACGGTACTGGGCAAGTTGCAAACCAAGCTGGAAATCTATTTCCGCCGTTACGAATGACGCACGCTTCCCGCCCCCTTACACTAAACGCACGCCTGGCGGCATGCTTAATGGCGCTGAAGGGGGCGTCATCATGAATAACGGGTAGTCATGGAAATTTAGAGTAAATACTCTCAAGAAATAGAGCTAAAAATTTGATGGAAAGATGATAACGCACTCAGTTGTCATCCATTATAAAATTGTAAAACCGATGTTCTGGAGATTTGGCCTCATCGATTTGGCCGATGCGAATGGGAAGTTCGCTGTTTGAGTCGCACAGGGATTTAACATATTGCCAATAGGCCTGTTCTGACTCCATATGATCAATCATCGGGTCGAATGCCCCTTCGGCAATTTCAACTTTTATCTTATTGACTGCCTCCAGCTTCTCCTCTTCATCAATTCCGGAATACAGGGCCGCCTCTCTGCTTTCATCCTCATTTTTTTCAATTATTTCAGCCATTTCTTTAATCTTCGCCATATCATGGCTGGCGATTTGCGGCGAAAAATAAAACAAGCCGTCATTGAACAGCGCCTCCATAACTTCATTCAACGAAAAGGCTATCCCACCCTGTATATAGGTTGTCTTATTATTAACCACGACACCCGCATGCCGATGATTCAATAGATTATTTTTATCCTGTCCATAGCTGACCAAAACTTGGCGGTCACTTATCACCACCGGGACGTTTTTGATGGTATGTATATCACCGCTGATACTGTAATGCTCCTTATCGCCATTTTTATAGCCATTGGCCGTACAGGCGGCTTCAATATCAAAATGCTTGGTGGGTATGCGTTCACGGTTGAAATAGCTGGTGAGGTCCTCACCATCATGAATGTCATGATGCTGATAAGCGCGATGCACCGACGTCACTTTCTGAATGCCAATCCAGTCGAATACCGCCTCCACCTGCGAGGGTTTTCTGATTTCATCGATATAGGCCCTCACATCTATGTCAAGGTACGCCGCCAGTACGCCGGCCCAGGGCTCTATGGCCAAAAACATATCAGATAGCGTCGTGCCCTCTTCAATGATCACGCGATGGCGAAAATATTGCAGGAGGAAAAGCGCATTTTCTTCCTCAAGACAATCCTGGATAGATAAGAGGGGGACCGCCGTCAGATCGTCATAATCTGAACGAAACCTCAATATTGAGTCTTTACAGAAAATCAAAACTCCATCCATGCCGTCCCCCGATAAATCAGATTGTGATAACGCTGGTCGAGTTTACCATTTTGATGGTAAACGCTTCATTTCATAGCTTAAACGGCCAAGGCGGATAAAAGAGCCGGCCGGCCTTTGCCCCATAGACACCCCCGGTAGCGCGACATTCGAGGTTTTATCCGCTTTATTTAGAAACATGGAATCAAGGCTGCAAGCTTTAAGCAAGATTAATTATTAGCACGCGGCCATAAACCGGGCCGGACCATGGCATGTTTTTGTCGCCGCTATGCGCTTATCCCTGTTTTTCTATCGCTGCGGGATCTGGACTGGTACCGGGGTCGGCAGCGGGCGCTAATGAGTCCGGAGACGAAGAGCCGGTCAAATGAGCACAGACAAAGGCGGGATATCCCACCATGACCAACCCGCCAATCAGGGCGCTCACAATATGGCATTGTTCCGTTTGCTCCAGCCGGGTTTTTTGCAGGGCGGTTGACACCGTCAGCGCAATAGCCACTACCGCTTCAAATACCGAGGTGCGCATGGCGCAGGTGGTGAGCATACTGTCGGCCAACTGACCCGATGTGGGCCAGGAACCGGTACCGATGCGCGGCCGATCAAGGCCTATCCGTACTCCTTCCCGGCCCTGGTCCGGTCCGTTGAACGAGGAGGACCGGCGGCGCTTGTCCCCGGCAGACGACGGTTCGGCCGATATACTGCGGCTGCTGTTTTTATCCGACGCTGACCTAAGGGTTGTAACCGCGCCCGAGGCAAAAGCAGCCGTGCCCGCGGTCAACGGCTCTTTCTCAGGGGCTGCCTCGGCCTCCCCCTGCGCCGCACCGGTTCCCTGTTGAGTTGAAAAATAGCGCATCAACGCCGGCCTTTGCAGCTCATCAAACATTTCCACGGCGGTATTCATGGCGCTGCGCAGCAGATCGTGCAGATGGTTTGGTTCAATCAGGGCCATGGCCGCGCTTGCCGCCGCCCAGTCCGCCATGGGCTCTCCCAGCCGGCCCGCTTCCGAGATCAGATATTCCGCGCCGGATTGCGGGGCGAAATTCACCATGCCCTCGCCGAGTAATAGTTGAGCGATGCCATACATAAAGCCGGAGCACAACATCCCGGTGGCATTGGTCCCGCCATTCTCATGAAGCGGAAAAAACATCTGCAGCAGGTCGCGGGCCAAGGTATATGCCGCCATTTGCGGTCCGATGGCGGCCAGCTTATGTCCGATTACGGCGACGGGATCATAGGCTGAGGCAATCAGCAAACCGCCGAGGCTCAAAAGCCCCATCCAGGTGCGCGAAATCCGTGATGCCGGGGTGGCTAAACCGTTTCTTTCATCGCGTACCGCACCGGCCAGATTGAGTCCCGGCCCAATCAGGAGTGAAGCGATTCCCGCCACCATACGCGGCGTCAGCGAAGCGTCTTTTCCCAAAGAATGGAAGTTCTGCTCCAGGGCAAAACCCAGCAGCTGGCGCAACATGGTGGTCAGGGCAACGATGGTGCCGGTTCGCGCCGCCACCGCAATCACATTCCCCGTACGGCGCGCCGCGTTGCCGGATAACAGGGTAAAATCATTGGCCAGCACGCTGCCGATGCAATCCAGCAGCGTCCTGCCGCGTTCCATAAATTCAGCGGAGGGTTGGCGCTGTAACTGATCGCGCAAATGCTTCGCGATGGTATCTTCGTCTGTACCGACTAAGGTAGAGAGCGGCGCATCTTCTCCGTTCTTCAATAAATCTTCGGCGCTCGCCAGGAGACGTTCCGCGCCATTGAGTTCATGGGGGCGCAACGTAGCCAACAACTCGCCGTTGAGAGCATCTAGCTGACGGTCGAGATTTATCGCGCAGGTTTTTAACGCTTCGGTCGTTAATTCTGTTTGTCCCAGCGCGTTATTTTCATTGAACTGCCATTCCAATTGTCTCGACGCACTCTCGGTGCTGGAAGACACATCGGCCTCATCCCCAAGATTAACGCTATCATGCCTCACGGGTTCGACGGGGATTTTCGTCTGAAGAGAGTGTAAAGGTATCATGCATAAATTTCCTCTTTTTACCGCAACCTATACTTCAGGTTCCGGAATATAATCAACGGAATATATCTAGGCCAGAATAATTATTAAAAAACGCAGACGAAAATATATATCATAACGATCGAATCTCTATATTCTAGAAAATCCATATTGCCCAATTGACAAAAACAAAATCTATCATGTCGTGGTGGTCATCATTTGTCATCCTTTAGAGAGACGCCACCTAGAAATAACTTATTATCATTGACATGATATTATCAAAATCATATGAAAATTAATGAATTAGAAACGTAATAGACATTTTAAAAATCAAGTAGTTATAATTAATCGTTTATTTTTATTAAAAATATTGCAATAGAATATAGAAAATATTGCATATTATTATCTGAAAATTGACACACTAACATTCAAATAGAGTTAGCGGCAGCATAAGGAAGGGGAAATTGAAGACTGGGGGAATATTATATATTTTAGAATGATTTTGAAGGTCCGGCGACTTGCTTGTCACCGGATCCGCGGGCCAGCTATTCTCACGCGGGGGCGTCAGGCCGTCGCCATCGCTTTCCGAAACCGGTTCATAAAGCTTATTAACCTCCCCGGCTGTTTTTCACATATTCTACGATAGAATCGTACTGGCCGCCTTCCATGAAATTGGTGATGGACATAAAAACCACCTTGCCGTTGTCATGCAATTTCTTCGCCCGATCAAAAAGCTGGGCATGGGTGACTATAAGGTCGACGTCCTTGGGGACTTCTTCGATTTTGGCATTCTTGACGTCGATATCAAGCATGGCTTTTTTAAGCTTCGTTCGCAGAATTGAAGCCCCCATGGCGCTGGATCCCATACCGGCATCGCATGCTACGATGATTTTACGGATAGTGACGCCGTGTACACGCGCCAACGCCTCTTGATTGAGCGCTGCGGCGGCGTAGGGGTCGGCATCAGCCAGTTCCGGCGCGTCCGCTTCTTCCGGGCTCTTATCCATCTTCAGCAGTACCGTCGCCACGGCGAAAGCCACCGCCATTCCGGCAAAGAAACCCACCAGATTGCCTAACATCGCCCCTTTAGGCGTCAATACCAACATGGCGAAAAAGCTGCCCGGCGACGGCGTGGCGACGGTCCCGCCGCCCAGCATCAGGAAACAGGTCAAGGAGGTGGTAATCCCCGCCATGGTGGCGAATACCAGCACGGGTTTCATTAGCACGAAGGGAAAGTACACTTCGCCGATGCCGCCGACACCCGCTATCAGCGCGGCGGTGGGCGCGGTTTTTTTCGCCATTCCTTTTCCGAAGAAGGAGATGGCCAGCAATGTGCCCACCGACGGACCGCAGTTGGCGTCAACCAGGAACAGCACTGATTTGCCGTGCTCAGCCACCTGCTGCAGGCCCAGCGGACCCATGATGCCGTGGTTGATGGCATTATTCAAAAACAGCACCTGGGCCGGCGCGACAAATATGGAAATCAGCGGCAGGACCTCATGGGCGATGCTCCAATTGACGCCGGCTGAGAGGATATGAATCAATACCGAGATAACCGGACCGATGATCAAATACCCTAGCAAGGTGATGACAAGACCGACGATCCCCATGCTGAAGTTGCTGATCAGCATTTCAAATCCCGCCCTGAAGCGCCCTTCAAGGTAGTGATCGACTTTTTTCATCAGCCATGCGGCGAAGGGGCCGATAATCATGGCGCCGCCGAGCATGGTAACATTGGAGCCGATAATGATACCCATCGTAGCCAGCGCTCCCAATGCCCCGCCGCGCTGGCCATGGACGATATAGCCGCCGGTAAAGCCCACCAGCAACGGCAGCAGATAGGTTAATATCGGGCTGACCAGAGCGGCCAGATGCGCATTGGGTATCCATCCTGTGGGGATGAACAGCGCCGTAATCAGTCCCCAGGCGACGAACACGCCGAGATTGGGCATTACCATTCCGCTTAAGAAGTTTCCAAATCGCTGAACCTTCACGAGGAATGATTTCTTTTCACCTATTTGTTCAGTATTATCAATCAGCATTGCTTTCGCCCCGTTTGTAGGATAATAAGAGCTTCTATCGTTTTATTTGATAAAAAATTTATCTCGACTTTCCGCCGGATATATTAACAATCGTACCTGTTATATAGCTTGAATGATCCGAGACCAGATAACTGACCAAATCCGCTAATTCATAGTGTTCCCCCGGTCTGCCCAGAGGTATGGAACCGGTATAATCATCGTCTATCTTGTTGGGATCCCAGCCGCGCGTATAGGCCAATGCACGATAATTTTCGTCATTGTTCATATTGGTCCGCTTGTTGATGCCCGGCGCGATACCCACCACCCGGATACCAAATTTTCCCAATTCTTTCGCCCAGGAACGGGTAAAACTATTCAGCGCTCCTTTGGTCGCGGAATAAATACTCTGTCCCGCCGATCCTTCCGTACCGGCCTCAGAAGAAATATTCACAATCGTTCCTTTGCCGTTATCAATCATTTGCCTTACCGCGGCCTGGGTGCAAAGGAACGGCCCTTTTTGATTGACGTTGACGATAAAATCAAAATCCGCCTCGGTGGCCTCGTATTGTTTGTCCTTTTTATAATAATCCACTAATAACCGAGGTCGGTTAACACCGGCATTATTAACCAGCGCATCAATTTGATGATATTCATCAATGACGGTGCGTATCATGGCATCGACATCCGCTTTGTTGGCGATATTGCATTTAATCAGCAAAGAAGCATAGCTCTTGGCCTCTTCATTGATATTCAGATCGCATACCACTACCGTGGCATTGTTGGCGTGTAGGGTTTTCGCAATTTGCGCACCGATACCCGACATGCCGCCGGTGACAATAACAACCTTCTTACCTAAATCCAGCCAGCCTGAAGTACTCATAACATTAGTCCTATTCGAGATTTGCATGGAATTGCCACAAATTATGCATGTCGATATTTTTTTCACGTACCATCATCAAAGCTATGGTATCGCCCAACAATAATAATGCCTGTTCAAACAGGCTGGTCATCGGCTGTATGGAATGGACTTCATCCGGCCGGTCCAGCTTGGTTTGTACCGGGATCCTAACAAAGGTATCGGTATATTCGCGCATCGAGCTGCTGGGGTTGGAGCCTATATGTACCACGGCGGCGCCAAAAGAACGGGCCTTTTTGGCGATGCCCAGCGGAAACATGCTCTCGCCGCTGCCGGAACCCACAATGAGCAAATCATTGTTCGTGATGGCCGGTTCGGTGATTTGCCCGACGATATAGGTTTTTATCCCTAAATGGGCGAGCCGCTTGGCGATGGCTTCCAGGGAAAGCAGGACCCTTCCCACGCCGACAAAAAAAACCTTTTCTGCACGTTGTATATGCTCCACTAATGCCAGCACATCATCGGCAGCGATACTGCCCATGGTATTTTCCAATTCTTTGATAATCGCTGATTCAGTCTGATAATAATCCATCGCTGCGCATCCCCTGACATCGGTTACATACTTTCCGGTTTTTCCAGCTTGCCGTTTTGTATTGCTGCATCCAGCAGCTTTTTATTCTCCAGCAAAGAGCGGCCGGGAATATAAAGACTGGTGCTGCCCAGCACCAGATTGGTGGCCCCGGCACGGATAAGGTGCGGAATGCTTTCCAGCGAAACCCGGCCGTCAACCTGAATTTCCGTACTGAGTCTTCGTTGTCTGATCAAAGCAGCGAGATCGGAGATTTTCTGTTCTGAATACGCCGCCTGTTTTTCTCCCGCATCGCCCGCAAAACCGGGATTGATAAGCATCAATAACACCTGGTCGAGCTGAGGCAGCAAATAATCCAGACAGGAAAGCGAGGTGGCCGGATTCAGCGCCAAACCTGCCCTCACCCCCTTCCTTTTGATTAAATTCACCAAGCGGTCCGCGTGCAGGCTGGTTTCATAATGAAACGAGATTTGCTGGACGCCGATGGCAAGAATCTGTTCTATAAACCAATCATTATTGGTGGACATGATGTGAACATCAAAATCCAATGAGGTTTTTGCCCGCAACCTTTTAATCGTGTCCAGTCCTAACGGCATACTGGGACTAAAAGAAGCGTCGATTACGTCAATGTGCAATGCATCAATCCCAATATCCTCCAGCGCTTTAACTGATGTTTCCAGGTTTAGCAAATCCGCGCACATTATTGATGGCGAGGTAATTATTTTCTTTTCCATCCTTCATTCCTTCTAAATATATCAGTCTGTTTATTTTTTTGGCTAAACAGATTTTCTTTTAAAACGTTATTCACCCAAACCAGACGCAATGGCGTTTCGCAACGCTTCCAACGCTTGGGGCGCATCGTCTCCCTGAACAAATACGCGCACGTTATGCCCTTGTTTTATTCCCAAGACCATAAGA
This sequence comes from Sodalis sp. RH16, assembly GCF_047324245.1. Taxonomy (NCBI): domain Bacteria; kingdom Pseudomonadati; phylum Pseudomonadota; class Gammaproteobacteria; order Enterobacterales; family Bruguierivoracaceae; genus Sodalis; species Sodalis sp. RH16. The sequence continues at coordinate 263,690 of NZ_CP178737.1, forward strand.
CTAAGCAGACTGCGCGCATTAACTTGTTTTTCACCGCGGTGTGTATTACAGATTTTCACCTCGCTCTTGAAAGGCTTGAGGGTATCAACAAAAAAAGCACCGGGCCTGGCATGTAATCCATTGGGATTATTGATAATAAAATCTTCAATTAAACAGTTCATGCTCATTCTCTTCTCACGGCAAATAAGATTACTCTATAGACATGGGATGCAAGTGCGCCTTATTGCGGCAATGCCTATTCGTTGCCGATGTAATACACCGGCATTTTTTTTTCGCTGTTGAAAAACCACAATCCTTGCTTTACTGCGCGCCAATTTATCCAATCAGATTAAGTCGACGCTGCATAAATTTGCCAAAAAGCAGCATCATAATGCGAGCACAGCCGGATAGAACACGCAGGACTAGACCTATTTTTCCTCTCGGCAGAAACATCACAGGCCGAGCAAATTCAAAATTTCGGCTTTATTCGTCGCATGCCGCATTTGCTGGACGTTTTCTTCTTCCATGCACGCAATGGCAATCTGATTAAGAATATCCATATGGCTACCGTCTTTGCCGGCGATGCCAATAACAATATGGGCAATATCATTTTGATTGTCTTTGCCGAAGCTGACTCCGTTTGGAACCTGGATCACGGCAATGCCCGACCGTATGATTTCATTTTCCGAACCGTCGATGCCATGGGGCAATGCCAGGTTATTTCCCAGGTAGGTGGAAACCACCTCCTCTCGCTTCAGCATGTAATCAATATATTTTTCAGTTACATAACCGCCATCAAGCAGCAATTTTCCTGCAGCTCGGATCGCATCTTCCTTATAGCTGAAAGAGGCGTTTAATACGATGTTATTTTCATTGAGGATAGTGGTCATTTTAAGCTCCTTTGATCCTGCGTCAGATAAGTCTTAGCCATTTCATTGATGTTAAAGGCTTATCACAACCTTGCAACAAAAAAGACATTCTCACCCTCTTTTAGCCAATCCAACGAACTCTATGTTGGATTTCATCCTTGGCATCCAAAGGCTTTAAAGCTATATATACGATAATACCCAACCAAACACTCACAATCGCAACCATAATCGCAATATCTATGGGAAAAACAAGTCAGGCAAGATTTTTGTCTAATAAATTTGATATGCCTCACAAAAAATCCATGAAAGAACGATTCGGCTAAAAAAGCCGCACTTTTAGCAGGGGCAAATCCGCGCTGCTCGGGAAACGCCGGCGGGTATAAACCAGGAAAACTCTCGCTCACAAAGGAAAAGAACCGGTATTGACTTCCTTTACCGGTCTTTATAATCTATCTTATTGATGTTATTAATTATCTTGAGCGTGGTAATTCGGATGAGCAATTCCCTGACCATAGAACGCAGAAATAGGCTCGCTCAGATTCTGATTGCGGAAGGCAGCGTTAAAGTCGGCAAGCTGGCGGAAATTTTCGGCGTATCCACCGAAACCATACGCAAAGACCTTATTTATCTGGATCGTAAAGGGATCGCTACCAAAGGACACGGCGGCGCCATCGCCTCGGGCAGCATCTTGACCATAGAGCAGCCGCTGGCGCGCAAAAACACGGAAAATCTGGATATTAAAAATAAAATCGCCCAGGTTGCTTCGCAGCTTATTCCTGAAAAAGGCGTTGTTATTTTAGATACCGGCAGTACTATCCAGTGTGTTGCCAATACGCTGGTCATGAAAAGTAAACTTACCATCATTTCAAATGCTATTAATATCGTGCAACCGCTGGCGGGTACCGATAATGATATTTACCTGGTGGGCGGTAAAATCCATTCCAACAGTTTAGCCATGGTGGGCCTGTGGGGGGTTAACGTTTTCGAATCGCTGAATGCCGACATTGTTTTTCTCGGCACCGACGGACTGCGAGGCAGGCATGGCCCTTGTACCGCTTCCTATGAAGAAGCGGAAATCAAAAGAGCCATGGTGAAATGCGCCACCATTAAAGTGGTGGTCAGCGACAGTACGAAATTCAGCAGTTCCGGGCTATTCCAATTTTGCAATTGGTCCGATATCGACTATTTTATTACCGACTCCGCCATCCCCGAAAATGAATTCAAGGATCTGGAGAGCCTGACGGAAGTGATTGTCGTCGATTGACTTTACCCCACCCTTTATTGCGGGATGTCCAATAACCGGCGACAGCCTGCTCCGGTCCGCCGCGCGGATTGAATATGATAATTCCGTCCGTCGGTGACGAGAATACCCGCTCGAAAGAGCGGGGTCAGGCCGCCTAATTTCAAAATACGGTCCAGTCGCTGTTAATGCCGTTATTTTGTCTGATAACGGTCGGCGGCATGGGACTGGGCAAAATGCGGCAGCATCGCCTGGCGGGCCGTATCATAGGCCTGCCACAGGCTTTCGTCATGCAGCGGGGGGATTGTTACCGTCTCCCGGCGATCGAACCCCACCAGCGCGGCGTCAACCATTTCTTCCACCTCCATAACCCCCTGCAGCGCGTTCACATCGCGTCCGGCCCGTTCCCAGATTTCCGTACGGGTGGCCGCGGGCAGCACCGCCTGGACATAAATTCCTTTTGCACCCAGCTCAGCGTTGAGCGCCTGCGACATGGCGATGACAAAGGACTTGGTGGCGCCGTAGATGCCCAAGGGAAACTCGGGGGCTAGGCCCACAACCGAGGCGATATTGATAATGGCGCCTTGCCCGCGGGCCAGCATGCCGGCAAGCGCGGCGGCGGTAAGGCGAGTTACCGCCAGCACATTAAGATCAATCAAGGTTTCCATTTTGTCCGGGTCGGCATCGATAAACGAACCGTGATTGGCCGCGCCGGCGTTATTCACCAATAATCCGATGGCGGGATCTTCCCGCAAACGCTTTTCCACCTGATGAAGGTCTTGCGGACTTGTCAGGTCTGCGCGTACGACATCGACCTGAACGCCAAAATCGGATCTCAGCTCTGCCGCCAGCGATTCAAGGCGTTTGATATCCCTGGCCACCAGGACCAGATGATAGCCGCGGCCAGCCAGTTTTTTTGCGTACATGGCGCCAATGCCCGTGGATGCGCCGGTGACCAGGGCCGTGGAGTGTAGTGAAGTCATAAAGGTATCCTTAGGAGAGAAGTCGATAACATTCATGCATAGGTTTGCTAATAGTGACGATCATCATCATAAGAGCGGCAAACGTCTTATGCAATAGTGTTATCTATCATCATTGCAAAAAAAGGCGTTTTGTCGGATACTCTTTATTATCATTCTGAACATTACCCTGACGGATCTTTGAGATGAAAATCAGCCGCGACCATCTTGCCGATAATCGACGCCGGATTCTGGATGCCGCTGCGCAACTGATGCGTGAAGAGGGATGTGAAACGGTCAGCATTGCCGACGTGACCAAGGCCGCCGGGCTGACCCACGGCGCGTTTTACAACCACTTCAAGTCAAAGGACGATCTTATCGCCAAGGTATTTGAACATGTATTGTTCCTTCAAGACGGTACCTCACCGTTCGCCGATCTGGATTTGCAGACCTTCGGGCAACGTTACCTGAGCAAACAGCAACGGGACGATCGGCGCCACGGCTGTATGTTCTCGGCTCTGGGCAGCGAAATTTCCCGCACGTCGCCGGAAACCGTAGCCATCACCACCCGCGCCGTCAAAGCGCAGATCGAGCGTTTTAGCCAAACCGCCCCCGGCAACAGCGAGGAAGAACGCCGGCGCGTAGCGATTGCTCGCTGGTCGGCCATGATTGGGGCGATGATTTTGGCGCGGGCGGTGGATGATGAAGCCCTGTCCGAAGAACTGCTTGCACAAACGCTGGCCTCTTTCGAATCCTAGCAATCTTTAGCCGCAGGCAGAGCAAACGTCAGCAGGGATTAAATCCGCATTGCCTGCGCGTCTCCTGCCGCGAGACGCCGGTGAGCAAGGCGGCGTAGTCCCATGCCGCAGGAGAATCATCAACTACCCCCAGGACATATTCGGTGGCGAGGTAGAATTCAGCGGGAAGCGACCCCACCAATACGGCTGAGGGATGCTGCCGTATTTCCGTCAGTTGTGCAATGGCGAGGACGGATTTTTCCGTGGTCGCCATGGCCGCCACCGCCTGCGCGCCGCCGGGAAACTCAACCACTTCGGGCGTTGCAAGGGGGTCAAGGCCAAGGCTGGCCAAAAGATGCACCGTGTGGCGGCCGATGGTGGACTGGCGCAGATCGCCGGTGAAAATCGCATCCGTCTCGCTTATCGCCCGGCGCAACGCATCAACGGTGGAAATATCAACCGGCTCCACGCCTTGGCGGCAGGCAAGACAGGTAGGAGTAAAACCCAAGGTCCCCGCGGGAGCGATACGTCCCGGAAATTCTCCGGTTAGGCGTTGCAGCAGGTCCGGGGTCAGGGCCAGCAGATCGCAGCGCTCATGGACCGACATGGCCTGGCGCGCCCGATCAAAGGTCGTCCCCACCGCCGCGAATTCTTTTGCCGGCGTCAATTGCCGGGGCGCGGAAAATTCCTCGCAGGTGGATTCAATTAAGCCGCGGGCGGCGCCCGCGCTGATGATATAGAGATCGTTCACTGATGACGCTTCTCCGCCAAAGGCTTTTCCCCGTTGCTAAACGTTATGATTCGGCTGGGGACCTGATTTTTGCTAGCCATCATAGGACAACTCGCCATGAGCCGTTTTTGGTCGGCCCTTGCCTCACCAGTAACCCTTTGTCCTGCAATATCTTGATATTGCGCTCAACAGTGCGACGATTCACTGCCAGATCCTCTGCCAGCCTGGCCATGGTAATGGAAGGACATTTAGCGATGATCGATAGAATTTGTTGTGCGGTGGCATTCAAAGATAATCGCATTTCTACCGGCATTTCTACCGGCATTTCTACCGGCATTTCTACCGGCATTTCTACCGGCATTTCTACCGGCATTTCTACCGGCATGATGATAGCATCATTTCGCAGAGCAGCAATGCCTTCGGCCAAAGCTGAGATAATGATATCCAGCATAAAAGTCACAAATGCCGTGCAGTCACTGGCGCCATCGCATTCACCCAGCACATCGTAATATTCCTGCTGCCGGTGATGGATTAACGTTTCTACTGGCAACCAGGCCAGCTCCGGACGCCATTCACCTAAAATCAAGGTTTGCCATAAGCGTCCCATGCGACCATTGCCATCTGCAAAGGGATGAATGAATTCAAATTCATAATGAAAGACAGAGCTGGCAATCAAAGGATGAGCATCGGTGTAATGTAACCACTTCAGTAAATCGCCCATTAAACGCGGCAACTGATGAACCGGCGGAGCCATATGGATAAGCCGCTTTTCACGGTAAACCCCAACATTACCGTTACGCAATTGACCCGGAGTGTCCACTAACCCTGTCATCAGTAGCCGATGGGCGGCCAATAAATCTGGCATGTGATCGCTACGCCAGTAAGGCATTTTTTCATAGGCCTGAATGGCATTACGTACTTCCTGGATATCTTTTACCGGCGCCAGCACCCGTTTGCCGTCCATAATGGCGGTAACTTGCTCAGTGGTAAGACTGTTATGTTCAATGGCCAATGACGCTTGAATAGTACGGATGCGGTTTTCTTTGCGTAATAACGGGGAAGATCGTCCGGCTTGCTCGGACCAATGTCCCAATAACTCGCCGACCTCCGCCACCCGAGTCAGGATCGTGGGTGTGATACTGTAAGGCGGTTGATAATCTGCCATTCGGCTCCCCTTGCTGATTCTGACCTTATAATAAATTAATCTGTAAAATCAGTCCAATAAGCGGTCATCTCATTTTTATCAGACCACCCAGCTCCGATTTAACGCGGCCCGGGCAGGGCAGACTAAAAAAAATCCCCCCTCTGCCACTCAAATTCATATGCCGCACGCCGAGCGGCCAAATAGATTTTCAACACCGCCAGCGAACGTAATTGCTGGCGTTGCTGAACCTGCTCTTCAAGCAGTTGATGTAATTTTTCGATGTGCTTCTTGAACTTGTTATCGATACCTCTAGTCGTTTTGGCGCCGAATTTTTCCCAAATCATGCCCGACAACGAAGAAGGATTTTCCGTCTCGGCCAGTTCGGCACTAAGCGACTTAATCCGCTGCTGCATCAGCGCGTTGATAGCGGGTATCTCAGCCTGGCTAAAATGGAAATCCGGGTCCGAATATCGGTGGTACATTTCCAGTATCGTCCAGACATCATGGTTTTTTTTAGCCTTGGACAATTGCACCATCAAAAGATGCTTTTCATTTTTTTTCGCCGGATCGCCTTCCCGATCGGGGTGCAGGATGTTAGCGAGCTTTTTGTACATCTTCTTCACTTCTGGCGATTTTAACAGACCATCCAAGGTTTGCTGCGCGTTGTCAATTTTTTGATCGGTGCGGCCGTCATCAGCTTCATTGCCATCACCATAGTCGTCGTCATAACCTGCGTCATCATCATGCAAGCCGGCTTTATCAAAATCTTCATAGTCATAGTCATCTTCATCGAAGATACTTTCAGCATCAGTGAACAGACGGTCCAATGTGTTGAACATCTTTTCAGGATTCATCATCAGCTCAATCAATTCCGCGTCGCTCAATTGTCCGTCTGAGCCGTACTCATCCTTGACGTACTGGCGAAATTCATCAATCTCATATTGAGTTGGCTCGTCGTCCGGTACCGTGTTCATGGCGAGAAACTGCTGACGTAGCGCTTCCAGATCGAGATGTTCATTAAATGGATAATGAAACAGCTCTTCCAATTCTTCCCCTATCCATGAAAACAGCGCTTCGCGATTATACTTTCCCAGCGTTTTTTTATCGGCAAATGAGATTAGCCGGAGGGTTTTGTCGTAGAGCGCCTGGACGTATTGGTGCTCAATGGGCAACACTTCCTGGCGGAATCGGGCCATGACAGCATCTTGCTGCTGCTGTTTTGTTGCCATCTCACGCTGCAACCGGTCAATGGTTTCCCAGTGCATCTGAAATTGCCGCTGCGGATCGCCTGTAGAAGATTTAGTGACGGGCCTGGATTTTGCCAATTTGCGTTGTGCCAACGAATTATCCTTTCTCGGAAGACCGCCTGTTGCTGGAATTTTACCATTTCATCCGCTTTTGACGAAAGAGGCGTCCCCGCTTGTTTCCCTGCCATAAAGACTCCGTTATCATGGGCGCTACGCTATAAGTGATAATTAATGAGAACAATCACCATCACTAACTTCATGAAAAACAGAGAAATGGATATCATAACTCCATGAGTACCACAGAAGATTTAGACAGCCATACACCCATGATGCATTGGTGTGTTGATGTTGATATTTAACGATTATTTTTAGAAAAGAAGGAAAGACTACACTTTAACCTACATTGTTATAACTTATTGATTTATAGTTCATTAATTTCACCCAGTCGAGTATAGCACTATAATTAAAGGCTGACGCTCTGGCAGTAACATCCGCAAAGTGGAATTCCCCAATGAACCGATATGATGTTTCCAACAGCGAAGGAAAGTTTGCCGAAGGCTCTGGCGAACAGGTCTTGGCAAACAAGCTGGGGATTTCCAATCCTGATGAAATTGACGGCGCGGAATTGGTTCTGTTGGAAAAATTTTATCAGACTATTTTTGAAGAGCAATTCCCCCTTGGGCGAATAACCGTTGCCATGATAAAAAGCTGGCATCGGCGCTGGCTAGAGAACATCTATGAGTGGGCAGGACAAGAAAGAACGGTGAATATCAGTAAAGGCGGCTTTATGTTTGCGCCTTCAGCCCAAGTACCGAAATTATTGAATGAGTTCGAAATAAGATACCTCGCCAAATACACTCCCCGCTCGGGGATGGACAAAGAGCACGTCACTGAAGCGATCGCCATTGTCCATGTCGAGCTGATACTCATCCATCCGTTCAGGGAAGGCAACGGACGATTATCGCGGCTACTGGCTGACGTTATGGCGGTGCAGGGAGGGTTTAATCCATTGGATTATCAAAGCTGGGAGCAAAACAAAAGCCAATACATATCAGCCATTCATGCAGGCATGTCCATGAATTATGAGCCGATAAAATATTGGGTTAGCAAAGCACTGGAAAACGCTTAATCTCCTAGACGAAGATGGGCGAATTTTTTGCGCTGGGCGTTGAGGGAGGCCTCAACTTGCTCCGAAGACCGGCCTGTTTCGATTGCCGTCGAGGTCACCACCGAACGGACAATCTGTTCGCGTGAGGGTTTGGTATAAGATCCCACCACTTTTTTACTACTGCTCATCACAACTCCCGTGCTAACGACTTACCACAAGCACATATTATAAGCTAAAAACGATGCTGATGTGTCGGCATTTTTTTCAATGAAAAAGGATGTTGGTTAGATGCAGAGTATGCGATTGATCATCTTGCTTGCTATTACACATGCACAGCAACTGAGCGGGGGAAGAAGCCAGGAGCGATATTTTTGATTACGTCGAAATGTTTTATAACAGTAAGCGTCGGCATGGCTCGAGCGATCAGATGTCACCGGCGGAATATGAACATCAATATTATCAACGGCTCGAAAGTGTCTAAATGATCCGTGGCGATTCACTAAGCTGACTGTCAGATCTGATTGGACCCAGAGTAGCAAGGCTGTCAGATTAATTACGAGTCAGTACAAATCAGATATATCCCTTATGCCACGCTATCCAAATAATCCGCCCATACCTGCAACCACTTCCTGCACTCGGCGCCATACTTATACAGGTTGTAAATCCCTTCAACCCCGCCACGCGTATGCCCCAGCACTGCCTCGGCAATTTCATTCGGGCATTGCAAATGAGACAATCCGGTACGAACGGTGCGCCGCAAGTCATGGGGGGGGAATATCCAGCATTTGATCTGACTCACGCAAACGCCATGAGTTTTCCGTCAGGTACTTCTGCTGAATAGGCAGCTTGGTTGCTTGCGAGGGAAATAGATATTTATTGGAGTTAAGGCGTAAAATTTTCAGGAAATCGATAGCCTGGGTGGATAACTGTACATCGCGCTCTACCCCGGCCTTGGTTTCCCGAAGATGCATGGTCCCTTTAGCAAGATCCACGTCGTCCCAGGCCATATTGCACACTTCGCCCGTTCGGTATCCCGTCCATAAGGTCAAGCGCAATACATTTTTAATGGTGGGAGCATAGGCTGATCCCGGCAGCCATTTAAGAAACTTAGCCAACTCGCTCTCGCTCAATACCCGGGTGCCACCCCCACAGGTGAGCTTGATTCTGGTCTGCCGTAAACTTGATTTTGCCAGCAAGGTCGGATTAGCAAAACTTTCTTCCAAGCACCCTAAGCCAATGGCAAACTCGTATGCCAGCGTGAGTTCCCTTAGAAGACCGCCAGCCTGAACCTTTGCGCCACGGCCAGTGACGTGTGCGGGAAGTTGCCGATTTTGACCTGGGTCAGCTTATTGATCAGTGGGCCGGTATAACGGTAAAAAAAGGTTTTGACGCCGGTCGAACCGCAACCGACACGCAGGCCACGGTTTTCACCGGTATCAGCCTTATCTTTATCTGTAGGTTTCATCATTTCTATCGCTTTTGACGAAAGAGGCGTCCCCGCTTGTTTCCCTGCCATAAAGACTCCGTTATCATGGGCGCTACGCTATAAGTGATAATTCATGAGAACAATCATCATCACTAACTTCATGAAAAACAGAGAAATGGATATCATAACTCCATGAGTACCACAGAAGATTTAGACAGCCATACACCCATGATGCAGCAGTACCTGCGCCTGAAGGCGCAGCATCCGGATATCCTGTTGTTCTATCGGATGGGGGATTTCTACGAGATGTTTTTTGACGACGCCAAACGGGCGTCGCAGCTGATGGATATTTCCCTGACCCGGCGGGGACAATCCGCCGGCGAGCCGATTCCCATGGCCGGCGTACCTTATCATGCGGTGGAGACCTATCTGGCCAAGCTGGTTCAGCTCGGCGAATCGGTGGCCATCTGCGAGCAAATCGGCGATCCTGCCCTTACCAAAGGCCCGGTGGAGCGTCGGGTGGTGCGGATCGTGACGCCGGGCACCTTGAGCGATGAAGCCCTGCTGAGCGAGCGCCAGGACAACCTGCTGGCGGCGGTATGGCATGACCAGCAAAGCTACGGTTATGCCACCCTGGATATCAGCTCCGGACGTTTTCTGGTTTGCGAGCCGGCGGATAGCGAGGCCATGGCCGCCGAGCTGCAGCGCACCAACCCGGCGGAGCTGCTTTATCCGGAGACCTTTTCGGAAATGGGTTTGATTGAGCATCGGCGGGGATTGCGCCGGCGGCCGATTTGGGAATTCGAGCTGGAAACCGCCCGCCAGCAGCTCAATCTGCAGTTCGGCACCCGTGATTTGAACGGTTTCGGCATCGAGCGCGCCGTGCGGGCCCTGCGGGCAGCCGGCTGCCTGCTGCAGTACGCTAAGGATACCCAGCGTACCAGTCTGCCGCATATCCGCGCCGTCACCCTGGAGCGCCAGCAGGACGGTATCGTGATGGATGCCGCTACCCGCCGCAATCTGGAGTTGACCCAGAATCTCGGCGGCGGAACCGATAATACGCTGGCGGATATTCTGGATCATACCGTGACGCCTATGGGCAGCCGCATGCTGAAACGCTGGCTGCATATGCCCACCCGGGATATCGCCGTGTTGACCCATCGCCAGCAAACCATACAGGCCCTTCAGGAGTGTTATGCCGAGCTGCAGCCCCTGCTGCGGCAAGTGGGGGATTTGGAACGGGTGCTGGCGCGCCTGGCGCTCCGCTCCGCCCGTCCCCGCGATCTGGGACGCATGCGCCATGCTTTTCAGCAGTTGCCGGAAATCCATGCCGTGCTCGCCGGGCATGACAACGAACATATCCGGCTGCTGCTCGGGCAAACCGGGCTGTTTACCGACCTGAAAGAACTGCTGGAACGGGCGGTGGTGGAAACGCCGCCGATACTGGTGCGGGACGGCGGCGTCATCGCGCCGGGCTATAATGCGGAACTGGATGAGTGGCGGGCGCTGGCGGACGGCGCCACGGACTATCTGGACCGCCTTGAGCTGCGGGAGCGGGAACGTACCGGCCTGGACACGCTGAAGGTGGGCTTCAACGCCGTGCACGGTTATTATATTCAGCTCAGCCGCGGTCAGAGCCGCCAGGCGCCGATCCATTATGTCCGCCGGCAAACGCTTAAAAACGCCGAGCGGTATATTATTCCGGAGCTTAAAGAGTACGAAGACAAGGTGCTGACGTCCAAAGGCAAAGCCCTGGCGCTGGAAAAGGCGCTTTACGATCAGCTGTTCGATATGCTGTTGCCCCATTTGGCGGCATTGCAGCAAAGCGCGGCGGCGCTGTCGGAGCTGGACGTGCTGAGCAATCTGGCGGAACGGGCGGAAACCCTGGATTATGTCTGCCCGACCCTCACCAGCGTGCCCGGCGTCAAAATCACCGCCGGCCGCCATCCGGTGGTGGAGCAGGTGCTGAGCGAACCCTTTATCGCCAATCCGCTGGCGCTGTCGGCCCAGCGGCGGATGCTGATTATTACCGGTCCGAACATGGGCGGTAAAAGCACCTATATGCGGCAGAACGCGCTGATTGTGCTGATGGCCTATATCGGCAGCTTTGTGCCGGCCGCACAGGCGGTCATCGGTCCGGTGGATCGCATCTTCACCCGTGTGGGAGCGGCGGACGATTTAGCCTCGGGCCGTTCCACCTTTATGGTGGAGATGACCGAAACGGCGAATATTTTACATAACGCGACGCCGCAAAGCCTGGTGCTGATGGATGAAATCGGCCGGGGCACCTCTACCTATGACGGGCTCTCCCTGGCCTGGGCCTGCGCCGAGAGCCTCGCCGGCCGCATCAAGGCCATGACCCTGTTCGCCACCCATTATTTTGAGCTCACCCAGCTACCGGAAAAAATGGAAGGGGTGGTGAATGTGCATCTGGACGCGCTGGAACAGGGAGAGACCATTGCGTTTATGCATACCGTACAGGACGGCGCCGCCAGCAAGAGCTACGGCCTGTCGGTGGCGGCATTGGCGGGGGTGCCGCGGGAAGTGATTAAACGCGCCCGGCAAAAGCTGAAGGAGCTGGAAAACCTGTCTGTCCACGCCGCCACCGGTACAGTGGATGGTTCACAGCTCTCGTTGCTGCAGCCGGAGCCGGAAGAGATATCGCCGGTAGTGACGGCACTGACCGAACTGGATCCCGACGCGCTGTCTCCGCGCCAGGCCCTGGAGTGGCTCTACCGGCTGAAGGGAATGCTGTAATCATATTACTGTGTTTTTGGCGGTGGCATGACTCCCGCCACCGCTTCCCGACGTCACAGGTTCAGCCTTAACAATTCAAAAGCCCGCTCGGGGCGGGCTAAAATTAAACCTTCTGTTCTTTTACCAAAAAAAATCCACACCCTGCCTGAGGATTTTTTTGGGGACATAGCTGCTTAACCCGGAATTTTGGCAGTATTCAATGAGCCCTTGTGAGGAATTGACGCCGATTTTGCTATAGATCACACCCAATCTGTTCTCGACAGTTCTGGCTGAAAGACACAATCTGCCGGCAATCTCTTTAGATGTAAGTTTTTGAGTTGCATAAAAAATTACATCGAGTTCCTTTTCAGTAAAAATATTGTCTGGAGGAGTCAATGTGATTATGGATGGCTTTAGATTATTGAAAAAATCGCACACTGAAAGAAAGTTAAATTTTTTACCATAAAAAATACTGCCGATAACCTCTCCATCGTGATTGTATATAGGAAATTTTGGACAGTACCACGGCTCTAGTATGGAATCGCGACCAAAATAGGATGTCGTGATGATTTCCGCACCCTCTTTACTGGACTCGGCCTTTCTATCATGCGCCTTATATTCAGGGGCCTGTTCGGACCATTTGGTTGGAAATTCCTCATCAAGCCGCCCCTCAAAGTCAAACCCAGCCGGGATATTAAAAAAATCCATGCACGATTCATTGATGTAAACAAAACGAGAATCATTAGTTTTTATCGCCCAGGGGATTGTCGAATGTTCCATCATCGAGATGATGGGAATTTTACTCAATGAATCAATCGTTAAACATCCATTCCCCGGTGTGTTTTGCTGCTCCATATAGGCCTCCTGCAGATTGTTAAACGACTCAAAGAAATTACTTTTCCATTGGGTAAAGTTAACAATACTCACATTGATGGCATTCAACAGAGTAGGACCTGCTCAAACTTTAGCGTCGTGTAAACAACGTATAAAAATTGTGCAGGAGACGGGAGGACACACGCTGACCAAACATGCCACCGTTGAAGGTTCCATGTGCGGCGGCACAATAAAAAACGGTGGGATTTACATCCCACCGTTTTTATGTGGCGCGCCGGGCAAATTCACGGATATTATTCGCGAAAAAGTGCCTCGAGGTTCAGCCCCTGCCCTTGCAGGATTTCACGCAGTCGACGCAGCCCTTCAACCTGGATTTGACGAACGCGCTCGCGGGTCAAACCGATTTCACGACCGACATCTTCAAGCGTAGCGGCTTCATAGCCTAACAAACCGAAACGTCTGGCCAGCACTTCGCGCTGTTTGGCATTCAGTTCGAATAACCATTTCACGATGCTTTGTTTCATGTCATCGTCTTGAGTGGTATCTTCCGGCCCGCTGTCTTTCTCGTCAGACAAGATATCCAGCAGCGCTTTTTCGGAATCCCCACCCAGCGGGGTATCAACTGATGTTATCCGCTCGTTAAGCCGCAGCATGCGACTGACATCATCAACGGGTTTATCAAGCTGCTCGGCGATTTCTTCCGCGCTTGGCTCGTGATCCAGTTTATGCGACAGTTCTCTGGCGGTACGCAGATAAACGTTCAGTTCTTTTACGATATGGATTGGTAAACGAATGGTACGGGTTTGATTCATGATCGCCCGTTCAATAGTCTGCCGAATCCACCAGGTTGCGTAAGTAGAAAAACGGAATCCCCTTTCAGGATCGAATTTCTCTACCGCACGAATCAGGCCGAGGTTGCCTTCCTCAATCAAATCCAGTAAGGCAAGTCCGCGATTACCGTAACGACGGGCAATCTTCACCACCAGCCGCAGGTTACTTTCAATCATCCGACGCCGTGAGGCAACATCACCCCGAAGTGCACGTCTGGCAAAATAAACTTCTTCCTCAGCGGTAAGCAGCGGCGAATATCCGATCTCACCCAAATAAAGCTGAGTAGCATCCAGCACTCGCTGGCTTGCTGCCTGAGAAAGCAGCTCTTCTTCCGCTAAATCATTATCAGCGGGCTCATCTACCAGCGCCTTCTCGTCAAATGTTTCAGCACCATTCTCATCGAATTCAGCATCTTCATGTAACTCGTTAAGCTTCAACGTATTTTGGCTCATAAGTGGCTCCTACCCGTGATCCCAGGACAGAATACCGAAATATTCCGACCAATTTATCGCTGCGGAAGATAACGCAGCGGGTTTACGGATTTCCCCTTGTAACGAATTTCAAAATGCAATCTTACTGAGCTGGTTCCTGTACTACCCATGGTAGCGATAGACTGTCCCGCCTTCACTTCCTGTTGTTCCCGGACCAGCATCGTATCATTATGGGCGTAAGCACTCAGATAGTCATCATTATGTTTGATGATTATCAGATTACCATACCCTCGCAGCGCGTTGCCGGCATAAACAACCCGGCCATCTGCCGTAGCCTTCACAGGCTGTCCGCGTGAACCGGAAATATCGATGCCCTTGTTTCCGCCTTCTGCCGCGGAGAAGCTGTCGATGATTTTCCCGTCCGTCGGCCAGCGCCAGCCGGCTATCGCAGTGCTGCCAGACGAAACAGCGCCTGACGTCGTGCTTGGGGCGGTAACTGGCGCGGTAGTCGTGACAGTGGTGGTCACAACAGCGCCAGATGAGGGTAACATTTTGCTGCCGTTTGAGGGCAACATTTTCCCTACATTCTGTTTACCTGAATCGTCAGAATACGCATTGTTTGCTTGGGAATCAATACCCGTGCTCACCATTTTCGTATTTGACGGCGGGTTTGGTACGACATTGGCGCCTGCGCTGATCGGCCGATTATAGGTGCCTGCCAGCATGCCGCCGCCACCCGTTACGGCTCCGCTACCGGGTTGAGGTGATGTCGTTCCGTTACTTACTACAGCTGTGCTACCGGTAAGGGGTGCCGTTCCGTTACTTACCTGTAATGTTTGACCAACATTTAACCCATAAGGTTCCGGAATATTATTTCTTTTTGCCAAATCGCGGTAATCGTTACCGGTGATCCAGGCGATATAGAACAGCGTATCGCCCCGCTTTACCTGGTACGTGGAGCCGCCGGCATAGGAACCTTTGGGAATGGTATTGTAACTGCGGTTATAAACATAATTCCCTTGCTGGGGGGTGTTGATTCCACTGACGGGTGCGGCCCGATTTTGCTGAACCGGCATCGGCATCGACATTTGCGACGGGGGTGGCGGAGTCGTCATTTCGCCGTTATTATCGCCGCCCACGCTGCTGATGGGTGCTGAAGATTCATTACTGGCGCAACCGGCCAACCCGATACTGCCCGCCATTGCACAAACCGCAACGCGGCGCCAATAGCATTTTGGGCTTCCCATGCTCATCTCTCCCCTATGGCAGCAACGCCAATTATCATTCCAAACATGCTAGACACTAACGTTATACATCCAATTACCTCTCATGACCCCATGAATGAGAGTATTTTCAGCGCTTTCCGAAAACAAACATTCTGTTGTCAATGCTAGCAATATAAGGCGGAGGGTGCCATACACCAGTTGTATAGAAGTTTAAAAAAAGGCGATAGTGGCAAAGGGGGGACAGGTCCGCTCCGTTAGCATCGGGGAAGGTCAAGGACTGATACATGAAATTCGCTAATCTATCGCCAGGGCGGCGTTACGCCAGTTCCCCTTTAATCAGCGGCACGAAACGAACCGCTTCCACGGTTTCCACCAGATATTCGCCGCCCTGGCGGCGAACGGTGGTCAGGTCCTGGGTATCCTCTCCCACCGGCAACACCATAATGCCGCCCTCATCCAATTGCGCCATCAGGGCGGAAGGTATTTCCGGCGGCGCGGCGGTAACGATAATGGCGTCGAAGGGTCCGCGGGATGGCCAGCCCAGCCATCCGTCGCCGTGACGGGTGGAGACATTATGCAGATCCAGCTGTTTTAGGCGGCGCTTGGCCTGCCATTGCAGCTTTTTTATGCGCTCCACCGAGCAGACATGCTGCACCAGGTGGGCCAGAATCGCGGTCTGATAGCCTGATCCAGTGCCGATTTCCAAGACCCTGGAGGTGGGCTGCAGGCGCAGCAGCTCGGTCATGCGGGCGACGATATAAGGCTGGGAGATGGTCTGGCCGGAGCCTATGGGCAAGGCCGTATTATCGTAAGCCTTGTGCTCGAAGGCTTCATCGATAAAGCGTTCCCGGGGGACAGTTTCTATCGCCTGCAGCAGCCGCTCATCCTGGATGCCTTGCTGCCTGAGTTGAGCTATCAGTGTCTGCGTGCGCCGGTTTACCATTTCCCGCTGACCTCCGCTTTAGCCAGCCATGACGTGAGTACCGATTGGGCGGAATAGGCGGTCAAATCCACCTGCAGCGGCGTGATGGAAACAAAGCCTTGCTCAATGGCGGCGAAATCGGTATCGGGCCCGTTATCAAAGGTTTCCCCCGGCGGCCCGATCCAGAACATTTCGTGCCCGCGGGGGTCCCGCTGCGCGATGGCCTGATTGGCGGGATGTCGGCTGCCGCAGCGGGTCACCTTAATGCCCTTCAGTGAAGACAACGGCAGATCCGGTACGTTGACGTTAAGGATTTTACCGGTGCGCAGCGGCTCCTGCGCCAACGCCCGGATCAGGCGGCAGGCCACCATGGCGGCGGTATCGTAATGTCGTTCGCCGTTGAGGGAGATAGCCAGCGCCGGGAACCCCAGATGCCGTCCCTCCATAGCCGCGGCAACGGTACCGGAATAGATGACGTCGTCCCCCAGATTCGCGCCGGCATTGATACCCGATACCACGATCTCCGGCACCGGCCGCATCAGGACGTTCACGCCGAGGTAAACACAATCCGTAGGCGTGCCGGACTGTACCGCGATATCGCCGTTGGCGTGCTTAACCGTTCTTAACGGCATATCCAGCGTCAACGAGTTGGACGACCCGCTCCGGTTGCGATCGGGCGCGACAATCTGCACGTCGGCAAATTCACGCAGGGCAACCGCCAGCGTTTGAATGCCGGGGGCATGGACTCCATCATCATTACTTAGCAATATGCGCATATCATGATTGGCTTTATTAATTATTAATAGTGAATAACGCGCCGTCCACCCATAGGACGCAAAAACCAGCCTGTTCCTTGAGGTTATCAATGAACGGCAGCAGGCTGGGAATAAAAGCAATAATGGCATGAAACGCCACGGTGGTGAAGCCTGGAGTTCAGGCCGTTACGTAAAATTCGCCGCGGCCGGGATCACCAGGCGCCCTCCAGCGGCGCGTCCAGCAATTCACGCACCACACTGGTGGCGAAACTTCCCGCGGGCAGCGCAAACGACAGCTGCAAGGTGGCGTCGTCATGCCAGCGCCACTGCATGTCCGCCGGATGGAGCAGCATGGCGCGGCGGGCCGGTTCTACCCGCTCGCGGACAAGCAACGCCAGCAGGTCGGGCTGGCGCTCCAGACAGGCTTGCTCAAACAGCAAGGCTTCACGCACCGTGCCCGGCTCGCCGTTTCCCGGCAAGGGCGCGGTGATGTTCAGCTCGCCTTGCCGCACGCGCGCATCCAGGGAGGGCAGTTCGTCGTCAGTGGCGACAAACCAGCTGCCCCGGCCTGCCAGCTGCAGCGCGTCGCCGCTCATAAGATGCCAGCGCCCCAAGCGGGACAGCCGTTCGCTCACCACGGCGTTGAACAGGGCGCTGCGGGCGGCGGAGAGATAAAAGCTGCGTTTGGCGCGATCTTTGACGTGAATTTCCCCACGGGCCCAATGCAGCGCTTGGGCGATATTGTTGCCCTGATGGCCGAAACGCTGGCTGCCGAAGTAATTCGGCACGCCGTCCCTGCGGATAGCCGTTAACCGTTGCTCAACCGCCGGGGGATTGCTGACGTCGCGCAGCACCAGGGTGAAGCAGTTGCCCTTCAGGGTGCCGATGCGCAGTTTTCGGCGATGGCGGTGGGTTTGCAGGACAGTGCATCCCGCCAGCTGGAAGACGTTGAAATCCGGCGTTTCCTTGCCGGGCAGGTGCAGGCAGAACCATTGTTCGGTCACCGCATGGCGATCTTTCAAGCCGGCATAACTCACCGCCCGGTCGGGCAGGCCGGCGAATTTCGCCAGAGCCTGCGCCACGAAAGGGGTATTGCAATCCTGTTTGCGCACGCGCACCAGAACGTGTTCCCCTTCACCGTCCGGCTCGAAGCCCAGGTCTTCCTGCACCAGGAAATCCTCCGGGCGGGCCTTGATTAGGCCGCTCGCCGCCGGTTCGCCATGCAGGCGGTACAGTGTCTGGAAATCCATCATAGGGTTTTATGCAGCAAGACCACCGCCTCGCAGGCAATGCCCTCGCCCCGGCCGGTAAACCCCAATTGCTCGGTGGTGGTGGCCTTTATGCTGACCTCGTCCATATGACAGCCGAGATCTTCGGCGATATTGATGCGCATCTGCGGAATATGCGGCGCCATTTTCGGCGCCTGGACGATAAGGGTGATATCGATGTTGCCCAGACGGTAGCCTTTGGCCCGGATGCGTTGCCAGGCCTCCCGCAGCAGCACCCGACTGTCGGCGCCTTTAAACGCCGGATCGGTATCCGGAAACAGCTTGCCGATATCCCCCAGCGCCGCGGCGCCGAGCAGGGCATCGGTGGCGGCATGCAGCGCCACATCGCCATCGGAATGCGCCAACAGGCCCTGGCAGTAGGGTATGCGGACGCCGCCGATAACCAGCGGGCCGGGCCCGCCGAATTTATGCACATCAAAACCATGACCGATTCGCATTAACGGTTCTCCTTTTTATGCGGGCGCGTTAAAAGTGCGCGTTTTGCAACGAGGGGGATAACAATCGGGAAAAATAGAATGCCGCCAACGCCAGATCTTCCGGGCGGGTAATTTTGATATTGTCCGAACGGCCGGGCACCAGCAGCGGCTGGTAACCGCAATGCTCCAGCGCCGACGCTTCATCGGTGATCACGGCGCCGTCGTTCAGCGCACGGGAAAGGCAGGACTTGAGCAGCGGCAGCGGGAATAATTGCGGCGTCAGTGCGTGCCAGAGATCCCGGCGCTCCACGGTATGATCGATGGCGCCGCCGGGACCGGCGCGTTTCATGGTGTCCCTTACCGGCGTCGCCAGAATGCCGCCGACGACGGAGGACGCGGTAATCGCCAGCAAACGCGCCAGATCGTCCTGGTGCAGACAGGGGCGGGCGGCGTCGTGTACCAGCACCCAGTCGGCGCCATGGGCCTGGTCCAGGGCGGCCATCACCGAATCGGCCCGCTCCTTGCCGCCGATGACCCGGCTCACCCGCGGATTATCCGCCAGGGGCAGACGGGCGAAGCGCCGATCGTCCGCGCTCACCGCCACGATCGCCCGGCGGATGCAAGGCTGGCGCAGCAGCGCCTCAACGGCATGCTCCAGCAAGGTTTTACCGGCGATGGTGAGATACTGCTTCGGACAGTCATTCTGCATGCGGCTGCCGATACCGGCGGCCGGCAAGATGGCGATAACATCGGGGAAAACTTCAGAGGCCATTATTGATTATCTTGTGAAATCGGGGCGGCCGGCTGGCGTTTGGATTGATCCGGCACCAGGCGATAAAAACTTTCCCCCGGCTTTATCATGCCGAGTTCATTGCGCGATCGTTCTTCAATGGCCTCTTGGCCATCGTTGAGATCGTCGATTTCAGCAAACAGCTGATCATTGCGCGCTTTAAGCTTGGCATTACTGCCCTGCTGGACCGAAACGTCGTCCTGAACCCGGACTAAATCATGAACACCGTTCTTTCCAAGCCACAAGGAATATTGCAGCCAGCCAAGCAGTACCAGTAATAGCAGCGTTAGTTTACCCATTCCGCCCCCTGATAGACTGCGCAATCATCCCATAACTTGTGACCGGACTCCACTCCAGCCGATAAAATGACGTGCAAAACCGGCAAAAAGACGTTTTTCCGCCCTGATTGACGATGGCTATTTACCATTTGTTACCGGAACTCACTCAAAACGGCCATTACCAGCCGGTGAGCAAGGAGAAAACCAGCCAGAAAAGGCTGAATACCGACAGGCCGCTTAGCAGTATCATCAGCAAGACCCGTGCCGCCAGCAGGGTGCCGATAATAATACCGATCAGGACCGACAGGGGCAGCAACGCCAGGAAGAACGGCCAGGTGTAGAGCAGGAAAAACAGGGCGTTGGCGCCATAAACCATAATCGGCACGGCGAAGGCCACCCAATAAAAGAGAAAACCCGCCATGGCGCCCCAGAAACCATAGGCCGGCTCCTCGGTTCCGCGTTCACCGCCACGGGCGCTGATAGGCTTCACCGTAACGGGTATGACGTGCTTGGACTGGGTAACATTCAGCATACATCTTAATCCCTGGGCTCTAAATACACCGGCATGCTCCGAGACGCAGAGCCGACAAGATATCTCAGGGTTTGATAATAACGCGGCCGCGCAGCAGGTCTAATAAATGGTCGGTCAAATATGTTACCAATTGTTGGCCGTCCAGATGAATTTCAGGCTGTTCCGGCGCTTCATAAACCGAGTCGATACCGGTGAAATCAGGCAGCTTGCCGGCGCGGGCTTTTTTATACAGCCCCTTCGGATCCCGGGCTTCGCACACCGCCAGCGGCGTATCCACGAATACTTCGATGAAACGTCCCGCCGGCAGCATATCGCGCACCATGCGCCGCTCGGCGCGATGGGGCGAAATAAACGCCGTCAGCACCACCAGACCCGCATCCACCATCAAGCGGGCGACTTCCCCCACCCGGCGGATATTTTCCCGCCGGTCGGCGTCGTTAAAACCCAGATCCCGGCATAAACCGTGGCGGACATTGTCACCATCCAATAAATAAGTGCTTACACCCGTCCGGTGCAATGCCTGCTCGAGAGCGCCGGCGAGGGTGGATTTACCGGATCCCGACAGGCCGGTGAACCAGATGACCACGCCCTGGTGCCGGTGCAGTTTCTCGCGATCTTCCCGCGCCACGGGATGATCGTGCCAGACGATATTCTCTTCCGCCGGGTCCGCCATGGCTATTTTCCCCCCATTAAATCACGGACGCCCCAGTGGGGAAAATGTCGGCGGACCAAAGCGTTCAGTTCCAGTTCAAACTCGCTGTAAAGGGCCGGCTCCCGGTAAACGTCCGCCAGCGGTTCGCGCACCATGCCGGCGCCGACGGTGACATTGCTCAGCCTGTCGATAAAAATCATGCCGCCGGTTACGGCGTTATGCGGATATTTGTCCAATACCATCGGCTCGTCGAAGGCCAGTTCCACCAAACCGATGCCGTTAAGAGGCAGGCTGTCCGCCACCCGCTGCGTCAGGCTGTTGATCTCCACTTGGTACTGGATGTTCTCCACCCGGGCCCGGGTCTTTTTACCGGCGATTTTAATATCGAAACTTTGCCCCGCCACCAGCGGCTGCTCGGTCATCCATACTACGTCCACGCTGGCGTTACGCACCGGCTGCAGGGTCTCTTTGGCATCCACGATGATATCGCCGCGGCTGATGTCCACCTCATCCGCCAGAACCAGGGTCACCGCCTCGCCCCACCAGGCCTCGGTCAAATCGCCGTCAAAGGTGACAATGCGGGCAATGGTGGAAGTGACGCCGGAGGGCAGTACTTTGATTGCCTGGCCGACCCGCAATACGCCTGAAGCGACGGTGCCGGCATAGCCGCGGAAATCCAGGTTGGGGCGGTTGACATACTGCACCGGAAAACGCATCGGCTGCTGTTCGTCCAGATGAATCACTTCCACCGTTTCCAGGACATCCAGCAGCGTCGGGCCTTTATACCAGGGCATGGTGCGGCTCGGCTGCGCCACGTTATCGCCGTCCAGGGCTGAAATGGGCACAAAGGTAATGCTCAAGTCCACCGGCAGCTCTTCGGCGAACAGCAGATAATCCTGTTTGAACCGTTCGAAAACCGCCTGATCGTAGTCCACCAGATCCATCTTGTTTACCGCCACCACCAGATGGCGGATCCCCAGCAGCGTGCTGATAAAGCTGTGCCGCCGGGTTTGATCCAAGACGCCCTTGCGCGCATCAATCAGCAGGACCGCCAAATCGCAGGTGGAGGCGCCGGTGGCCATATTGCGGGTATATTGTTCATGTCCCGGGGTGTCGGCAATGATGAATTTGCGTTTTTCGGTGGAGAAGTACCGGTACGCCACATCAATGGTAATACCCTGCTCGCGCTCGGCCTGCAGGCCGTCCACCAGCAGGGCCAGATCCAGCTTTTCCCCCTGGGTGCCCAGGCGTTTGCTGTCGGAATGCAGGGTGGAGAGCTGGTCTTCATAAATTTGCCGGGTGTCATGCAACAGGCGGCCGATGAGGGTGCTTTTGCCGTCGTCCACGCTGCCGCAGGTGAGAAAACGCAGCAGGGTCTTATGCTGCTGCGCGTGAAGGTAGGCCTCCACACCGCCCTGCTCGGCGATTTGTTTAGCGATTACATCATTCATGGCGATGGCTCCTTAAAAATAACCCTGACGCTTTTTCAGTTCCATCGATCCGGATTGATCGCGGTCGATTACCCGGCCCTGCCGTTCGCTGGTGGTGGCCACCAGCATCTCCTCAATGATTTCCGGCAGGGTGCGGGCGTTGGATTCCACCGCGCCGGTGAGCGGCCAGCAGCCCAGGGTGCGAAAACGCACCATCCGCTGGGCAATCACTTCACCGGGTTGTAAATTGATACGGTCGTCGTCCACCATCATCAGCATGCCGTCGCGTTCCAGGATTGGACGAGGCTTAGCCAGATAAAGCGGCACGATTTCGATATTTTCCAAAAAGATGTACTGCCAGATATCCAGCTCGGTCCAGTTGGAGAGCGGGAATACCCGGATGCTTTCCCCTTTGTTGATTTGGCCGTTGTAGTTGCGCCACAGCTCAGGACGCTGGTTTTTCGGGTCCCAGCGGTGCAGGCGATCGCGAAAGGAGTAAATGCGTTCCTTGGCGCGGGACTTTTCCTCATCGCGCCGCGCACCGCCAAAGGCGGCATCGAAACCGTATTTATTCAGCGCCTGCTTCAGCCCTTCGGTTTTCATGATGTCGGTGTGTTTGGCGCTGCCGTGAATAAAGGGATTGATCCCCATGGCGACCCCATCCGGATTGCGATGGACCAGTAATTCAAGGCCATAGGCTTTGGCGGTATAGTCCCGGAACTCATACATTTCGCGAAATTTCCAGCCGGTATCCACGTGCAGCAGCGGGAACGGCAGCGTGCCGGGAAAGAACGCCTTGCGCGCCAGATGCAGCATCACCGACGAGTCTTTGCCGATGGAGTACATCATCACGGGATTAGCGAATTCAGCGGCGACTTCACGGATGATATGGATACTTTCCGCCTCCAGTTGCCGCAAATGAGTGAGTCGTTGTTGATCCATATTTACATCCTCAAGCCAGATTGACCAACGACGCGCGTTTCTGCGCCGCTAAAGCTGTTTGTCCGAACCAGGCGATTTCGTCATGCAGGGAGACGACTTCGCCGATAATCAGCAAGGCCGGTGTCGGCGCCTGTTGCGCCAGGTCAGCGAGTTTTTCCAGCGTGCCGGTGAAAACCTGCTGATCCGGCCGGGTGCCGCGGCCGATAACCGCCACCGGCGTGAACGGCGATCGGCCGTGTTTGATGAGCTGCCGGCTGATTTCGGCCGCTTTCATCACGCCCATATAAATCGCCAGGGTTTGCCGGCCGCGGGCCAGGGCCGGCCAATCCAGCTGTTCGCCGCCGGGGCGCAGATGGCCGGTGATAAAAGTCACGCTTTGGGCATGATCCCGGTGGGTCAGCGCGATGCCGGCGTAGGCGGCGGCACCGGCGGCGGCGGTCACGCCGGGCACCACCTGGAATGGAATGCCGGCGGCGGCCACCGCCTGCAGCTCTTCGCCGCCGCGGCCGAATATAAAGGGGTCGCCGCCTTTGAGGCGCACCACCCGTTTGCCCTGCCGCGCATGAAGAATAAGCAGCCGATTGATCTCTTCCTGGGCCATGGAGTGGGCGCCGCACCGTTTGCCCACGGCAATCCGCTCGGCATCGCGCCGCACCAGTTCCAGGATGTCCTCGCTCACCAGGTTATCGAACAGTACCACGTCCGCCTGTTGAATCAGTTGCAGGCCGCGCAGGGTCATCAGCCCGCTATCGCCGGGGCCGGCCCCCACCAGCGCAACGTCGCCCCCGGCTTCTGCTTCGGCGGTCAGGCCCTGTTGCAGCGCTTCTTCGGCATTGGCTGTCAGCCCTTGTTGCAAGACCTCCTCGGCATTAACAAGCTGCCCCTGCGCCACCAGGGTGGCGAAGCGGCCTTCAAGAGCCTTTTCCCAAAAACGGCGGCGCCCGGCAACCGAAGGGATATGCCGTTTGACCCGTTCACGCCAGGCACCGGCAATATCCGCCATCGGCCCGAGGAACGACGGCAGCAGCGATTCCAGCTTTTCCCGCAGGATACGCACCAGCACCGGCGCTTTCCCGCCGGAGGAGATGGCGACGGTTATCGGCGACCGATCGACAATGGAGGGGAAAATAAAGGAGCATAAGGGCTGGCAGTCCACCACATTGACCAATATCTGGCGCTTATCGGCCGCGGCAAAGACCTCGGCATTGAGATCCCCATCATCGGTGGCGGCGATCGCCAGGAAAACGCCCTCCAGCATATCTTCGGAAAATTCCTGGCCAAGCCAGTGGATAGCCTTCAACTGCGCCTGTTGTTCCAGTTCGGGCGACAGCCGGCGCGCGACCACCCTGACCTGCGCGCCGGCGCGCAGCAGCAATTGGATTTTACGCGCGGCGACATCGCCTCCGCCGACAACCAGCACAGGGCGTTGCCTGAGATCGGCAAACAGAGGTAAATAATCCACGGCAACCTTTAACGATGTGACTTAGCAATAAAATGACTATACGTCTTGCAGATAGGTTCTATTAAATTCTTAATTGGAATTACATTTGCTTTAATGGAATAACGCTGCAATTGACATACGGCCGCCGAAGCGCAACCAATCGTGCGGTAAGCGCCATAAGCCGGAGGGTACAAATTGTGTTAGCCCTGCGGGCGTTACATACTATACCCAGTGAGTAGCGGCAATACAGACAGCCGCATCGATTAACAAGGAAAAGGTTTATGTTTCACCTCGGTCGCATTACGCGAACCAGGTTCGTGGGCCACAGTAAGCGCGCCAGGCTCGTTCTGGGCTTAAGCGGTTTGCTGACGGTATGTCTGCCGGCCTTCGCGGCGCCAGACCATTATGCGCAAGAGCAGATGCGCTATATCGCCACCTATTTCCCCGGGCGCATGGCGGGAAGTCCGGCTGAATTGATGGCTGCGGAATACCTGCAGCGGCGCCTGGCGCAGATGGGTTACCAAAGCAATCTGCGTACCTTTAATACCCGATACCAATTTCATGGCAGCGACGGCAAGGCCGACTGGCGCAAGATTTCCGCCACCTCGGTGATTGCCGCCAAAGCCGGCGCCACCGGCGGCGAAATCTTGGTCATTGCCCATTCAGATACGTTTATGCCGCGCAGCGACGGCGATCTGAATAACAATCTTGGGGGATTGACCTTGCAGGGGGTGGACGATAATGCCTCCGGCCTCGGCGTCATGCTCGATCTGGCCCGGCGGCTCGGGCCGGTTCCCCTCGCGGTAGGGGTGCGTTTCGTGGCGCTCAGCGCCGGCGAACCCGAGACACTGGGGGCCGAGGATTATCTGCAGCGGATGACGCCGCAGGAAAAGCGCAATACCCTGTTGGTGATTAATCTTGATAGCCTGATCGGCGGCGAAAAACTGCGGGTGGACTACAGTCCGGACAGCGGCGACAGCCGTCTGCTGGGGCTGGTGAAAGACCTGGGAACCCGGGCGCGCCAGGCGGGCATTCCGTTGATACTCAATACCGGCATCCGCGCCGCCGCCGAATGCAGCACCGACGCCCTGCCCTTCGCCAAAGCCGGCTTCGCGGTACTGGATGTCGGTTCGGGCATCGCCGGAAACCGATGCCGTGAACGCAACGTCAGCCGCAATTTCCCCCACGGCATGGTGCGTTACCAGAGTCCCCTCGATAATCTGACCTACCTGGATCGCCACCTCACCGGCCAAATGGATAAACGCGCCCGGGATAGCTTGGCGCTGCTCGGACCGATGCTGGAAAGACTCACCGGGGCAGATAAGCCCAAGGGATAATCGCCGGCAACGGTGCGTGCTTCGCCCGCCGCCGGCTAACTTACGCTTACCGGGGGATTATTTAGTCCCAATGGCGTTACCGGACCAGAAAGGCGCGCCCATGCCCGTTTTCACCTCGCCGCTCATCTTTGAGGCCTGCGGCTGAGCGGCGGCGGTCTTTTGGCTTGCGGTGACGACCGGCGCGGGTTTGGGCCGTTTGAAATCATCCATCATATTGCCGGTCCAGAACGGAGCGACGATGGGATCGGCGAAGACCACGTCTGAGAAAAGAATAGGTATAGCGATGAAAACGCCGGCGAGACAAAATTTTATGTTCATGATATAACCCGTCAGATTGAATGAATGTTAAACGATAATGGCCAACGTAGTGCGGCATGCCGGCATGGCGTCATTTATCCGTCTGGCCGCTAGCGTTAAAAATGAAGGTAATCCGGCGCGTTGAAAAGTTCGTCCGGGTAACAATTTTCTTTGAGGTTTTCTGATATTTTATTCAAAGACAGACTATTTAGTGGCGTTATTATTCCCTTAAAGAAAAATAATCCCTTGTAATGTAAGTTCTGCGTAAAAATCATGAAGAAATTAAGGATTAAGTATGATTTGTGTCAGACTTGGCAAGGCGGATGAATGGGCGTTCTGTCGCATCACAAGATAAGATATTAAGAAAATCATGGGTTTTCAATAGATATTGCAGCACAACTGGCAGCAGCGGGAAACAATCAGCAAATATAAGACCAGAAAAATTCATCTGCCTGTCACAAATAAGGCCGTTAGGCGGGGTTTGGGGAAAAGAGGATACGCAGATGCCGATTTTAACTATCGTACAATTATGAATAGCGACATATTAATTTACATGAGGTCATGATGAATGACCGGTAAAACCAAGGTACATAAAAATATATTTATTCTTAGATTTGTTTCAGTCAGTTATATTTAAACAAAGATTTATCATACTTCAGCATGCTGAATAATTCGCCACCAAGGCTCTGCAATAATTTAAACCTATAAATAGATTAGCGG
Organism: Sodalis sp. RH16; assembly: GCF_047324245.1. Classification (NCBI taxonomy): domain Bacteria; kingdom Pseudomonadati; phylum Pseudomonadota; class Gammaproteobacteria; order Enterobacterales; family Bruguierivoracaceae; genus Sodalis; species Sodalis sp. RH16. The sequence goes on from NZ_CP178737.1 coordinate 290,988, forward strand.
GATTTATTAATATACCCAAACTAATTCGAGTTGCAGGAAGGCGGCGACGCCGCGACAAATCTGCCGGGAACAGATTTGAACGCGATTCGTCGCGGCCCCGATAGGGGCAAGGCTCATGGATAAGCCGAGTATTGCCAACACACCTGCAACTTATCCCTTGAAAAGTCTGCACGGCAGGTTTTACCACGAACTCAGCCCTCGTGCAGGCCGCATTCCCGCTTCAGGCCGAAAAAGCGGGTTTCCTCTTCGCTCATACCCGGCTCCCATTTGCGTGTGGTGTGGGTATCCCCCACCGAAAGATAACCCTGTTCCCACAGCGGATGGTAATCCAGGCCATGCTGCTTCAGATACTGGTACACCTGGCGGTTATCCCAGTCGATAATCGGCAGCAGCTTGAATACGCCGCGCTGGATAGCCAGCACCGGCAGGCTGGCGCGGCTGCCGGACTGCTCCCGGCGCAGGCCGGCCAGCCAGCTTTGCGCCTGCAGCTGGCTCAGCGCCCGGTTCATGGGCTCGACTTTATTGATTTGGTTATATTGCTCGATACCTTCCACCCCCTGCTCCCACAGCTTGCCGTAGCGGGCTTCCTGCCAGGCGGGGGACAGCTGTGCGCGAAAGACCTGCAGGTTAAGCTGCAATTTTTCGGTCAGGGCGTCGATAAACTGATAGGTTTCCGGGAACAAATAACCGGTATCGGTGAGGATCACCGGGATATTCGGCCGTTGTCGGGTGACCAGATGCAGACACACCGCCGCCTGGATGCCGAAACTGGACGACAGCACCACTTCCCCCGGCAGGTTGTCCAGCGCCCAGCCCACCCTCTGCTCGGCGGTCAGCGCCTCCAGCCGAAGGTTGATATCGGCCAGGGCCTCCGTCTGTTGCGCCTTATCCAGCGCGTTAAGGCTGTTCAGATTCAGTTCGGTCATAGAAACCCCCGGGTTAATCGTAGAAGTCGCGGGCCGGATCGATAACCGGCTTGACGATTCCGGCACGCAAGACAAAATCGCCAAAGGCTTCCTGCGGCTGGCGCTCGGCGGCCCAGCGGCCGGTCGTATCATCAATAATCTTTAAAATCTCGCTGTCGGTGATATTTTCCCGGTACATGCGCGGAATACGCACACCGCTGCGATCGCCGCCCAGATAGAGGTTATAGCGGCCGACGGCTTTGCCCACCAGGCCGATTTCCGCCAGCATGGAACGGCCGCAGCTGTTGGGGCAGCCGGTCACCCTTAAAATGATTTCGTCGTTCGCCAGTCCGTGGGCCGACATGATCCCTTCCACTTGGGTCACGAACCCCGGCAGAAAACGCTCCGCTTCCGCCATGGCCAGCGGACAGGTCGGAAACGCCACGCAGGCCATTGAGGCCTTGCGCTGCAGGGTCACGTCGTCATTGATCAGACCGTATTGCCGTGCCAGCGCTTCGATTTTGGCTTTATCACGGGTCGCCACGCCGGCGACAATCAGGTTTTGGTTGGCGGTCAGCCGGAAATCCCCTTTATGGATACGGGCGATCTCCGCCATCCCGGTTTTGAGCAATCGGTCCGGATAATCCAGTATACGGCCGTTTTCAATAAAGAGGGTAAGATGCCAGCGGTTTTCCACCCCTTTGACCCAGCCGAAACGATCGCCCCGTTCGGTAAAATGATAAGGGCGGATGGGTTCGAATTGAATGCCGGTGCGCCTTTCCACTTCCGCTTTGAACGCCTCAACCCCCACCCGTTCCAAGGTATATTTGGTGCGGGCATTTTTGCGATTGGAACGGTTGCCCCAGTCGCGCTGGACGCCCACCACCGCCTCGGCGAACGCCAGGGTGTGCTCCGCCGGAATGTAGCCGAATTCGCTGGCGGCGCGGGGATAGGTGGAGGTATCGCCATGGGTCATGGCCAGGCCGCCCCCCACCAGGACATTAAAGCCGACTAATTGCCCCTGTTCGCTGATGGCTACGAAGTTAAGATCGTGGGCATAGGCATCCACATCGTTCAGGGGCGGTACAACTACCGTGGTTTTGAACTTGCGCGGCAGATAAGCGGGCCCGAGAATCGGTTCGGAATCGGTGGTTTCGCTTTTTTCACCATCCAGCCAAACTTCGGCGTAGGCATGGGTTCTGGGCAGCAGATGCTCGGATATTTTTTTCGCCCATTCATAGGCTTGCTGATGCAGCACAGATTCCACCGGGTTGGCGCTGCACATCACGTTGCGGTTAACGTCGCCGGCGGTGGCGATGGAATCCAGTCCCAGCCGGTGCAGCATCTGATGCGCTTTCTTCAAATGGGGCTTAAGCACGCCGTGGAACTGAAAGGTCTGGCGGGTGGTGAGACGAATGCTGCCGTACAGGGTATCCGAGGCGGAGAACTCATCGATGGCCAGCCATTGCTTAGGGGTGATAATCCCCCCCGGCAGGCGGCAGCGCAGCATCATATTGATAAGCGGCTCCAGCTTCTGCTCGGCCCGTTCGGCGCGCAGATCGCGGTCATCCTGCTGATACATGCCGTGAAAGCGGATCAGCTGGAAATTATCACTGGTAAATCCGCCGGTTAATGTGTCGTTAAGATCTTCGGCGATGGTACCGCGCAGAAAATTGCTCTGCCCTTTTATCCGCTCATTATCGGACAGGGGCGGGGAAGGTTTTTTTTCACTCATTAATAGACGTCCCGCTGATAACGGCGCTCAACGCGCAGTTCACTTAAAAATTCATCGGCCTGTTCAGTATCCATGCCGCCGTGTTCGGCCACCAGTTGCAGCAATGCCTGCTCGACGTCCTTTGCCATATGATTGGCGTCGCCGCAAACATAAATATGCGCGCCCTGCTGGAGCCAGCGCCAGACTTCCGCGCCTTGCTCACGCAACCGATCCTGGACATAAATTTTCTGGGCCTGATCCCGGGACCAGGCGAGATCTATCCGGGTGAGCAATCCCTCTTTTTTATAGCGTTGCCATTCCACCTGATACAGGAAATCATCGGTAAAATGCGGGTTGCCGAAAAACAGCCAGTTCTTGCCGGTGGCGCCATCCGCTTCACGCTGTTGCATAAACGCGCGAAACGGGGCGATGCCGGTGCCGGGACCAATCATGATGACCGGCGTGTCGCCGCTCTCGGGCAGGCGGAAATTATCATTATGCTCGATAAAAACGCGCACCTGGCCATCTTCCGCCAGCCGATCCGCCAGATATCCGGACGCTCCGCCGGCGCGGGCCCGTCCGTCCACCTCATAACGCACGGCGGCGACGGTAATGTGCACCTCGTCTTCCGTCTCGGCCTGTGACGACGCGATGGAATAGAGGCGCGGCGTCAGCGGTCTGAGCAAGCCCAGCAGCTGCTCCGGGGTCAGCTCCGCCGGCGCTTGCCGGACCATATCCACGATGGGCGTGGTCTGGGCATAGTGCTGCAGCGCGGCTTTATCGGCCGTAAGGGAGAGCAATCCCTCATCACGGGCCAGGGCGGCGTATTTTTCCACGATGACGGTGGTATTCTGGGTCAGTTCAATATGGCCGCGCAGGGCCTCCGCCAGGGGCATCAGCGTGCCGTCCACCTGCACCGGCTGCTCGCCTTTGAGCCACAGCAGTTCCAACAGCTCATCCACCAGGGCCGGGTCATTTTCAAACCAGACGCCCAGGGCATCGCCCGGCTGATAACGCAGGCCGGAATCCCCCAGCGAAATTTCCAGGTGCCGGATATCTTTTACCGACCGGCGGCTGGTGATTTTTTGATTTACCGACAGCGTCGCCGCCAGCGGCTGCTCTTTGGTATAAGGCGTCGCATCCACTTGGTCCAGGGCGCCGCTCAGGGTCTGTTGCTGCCCCGCCGGGCTTTCCCGCGGGATCCGCTCTTTGAGCAGCGCTACGATATCCTTGCGCCAGGCTTCCGCCACGGCCTGATATTCCACATCGGCATCAACCCGGTCATGCAGCCGTTGCCCGCCGAGCTCCGCCAGGCGCTGATCAAAATCCTTGCCGATTTTGGCAAAATGCTCATATGAGGTATCCCCCAGACCGAATACGGCAAACTGGGTATCATCCAGGCGCGGCGCCTTTTTCGAAAACAGGTATTTATAGAGGGCAACCGCTTCTTCCGGCGGATCCCCCTCGCCCTGGGTGGAGGCGATAATCACCAGGAGCTTTTCCTGGGCGATATTCTTGAATCGATAGTCGCCGGCGTTCACCAGATTGACATCCAGCGGGGCGGCTATCAGGGCATCCCGCAGCTGTTCGGCCAGCCGCCGCGCATTGCCGGTTTGCGAGGCGGACAGCAACGTGACGGACTGGGCCTTGGGCTGGGCCGGCGCCGCGGCGGCTACCGCCGTGACCGGTTGCTGGACCTGCCCCCAAAAGTAACCGGATAGCCAGGCCATTTGCAAGGGTGAGAGGTCGCCGGTGGCGGCTTGCAAACGGGCCAATTGTTCCGGATCCAACGGGAGCAAAGAAGTGGGTGGAGCCTGAGTCGTCATTGCTGCTGAATTTCCTTATGCTTACCGGGTTAGCCGGGCATTTATTATGGGATCGTTAGAGTTTGTAAGGTTACCCAGTGTGATGCAATCTATAAAAGATGCGATGGCAATAATAAATAACCAAATAGCCTAAAGAGTAATTTCGGTTAAACTTATCGATTAAAGTAATAACCCCCTGTCCGCTCCGGCAAAAAGGGAGGGCGAAGTGGCCGCAAGCGACGAAAATCCAGGACATGCGCCGGGCAAAGCGGTAAAAGTGCGTTAGAATTGCGGCTAATTATTGCATGGCAAGATTTGCGGTATTTCTGTACCATGCAACGTTCGTTTTTTATAGAGGCCCCATCGTGGTAACCACGTTATTTAAAGATTTTACCTTTGAGGCGGCGCACCGTTTGCCCCATGTGCCCGACGGCCATAAATGCGGCCGCCTGCACGGGCATTCGTTTATGGTGCGAGTGGAAATTACCGGCCCGGTGGATCCCCATTCCGGCTGGGTAATGGATTTCGGTGAACTGAAGACCCTGTTCAGCCCGGTGCTGGAACAGCTGGATCACTATTATCTGAACGATATTCCCGGCCTTGAGAATCCCACCAGCGAAATCCTCGCCCGCTGGATTTGGCGCCAGCTGAAGCCGCGCTTGCCGTTGCTTAGCGCCATCATGGTGAAGGAAACCTGCACCGCCGGCTGTATTTACCGCGGTGAAGAGTAACCCCTTTACCCCGCTGCTCTATCCCAACGACAGCACCCATGGCGATATGGAACACGCATTTCGTCATGGCTTGCGCGTCTGCGCCGGCGCAGCCATTTCCCCCGGCGCCAGGGGCGAAGCCGGCAGCTTGATAAAGTCGATGAAGGCTCTTAGCGCCGCGGGCATATGCGGCTTGCTGGGATAATAGAGATAAAATCCCGCAAAAGGCTTGCACCAGCTCTCCAGCACCTGGATAAGCTCCCCGCTCTTTATGCGGGCCGCCACGAAGCTTTCGGGAAGGAATGCCAGCCCCGTGCCTTGCAGCGCCGCCGTCAGCAGCAGGTCCGTGTCGTTGGCGGTCACCACGCTATCCACATCGACGTCGATAGACTCGCCGTGACCTTCAAAGTGCCAGCGAAACAAAGCGCCGGTTTCACTCCACAATAGGCGCGCTGGAGGGATTCGAGGCGACGACGCCGTCCGCGCCGTTAATGTTCAAGGACGTCACCATTCAAGTATCGGCACCGGCCATCGCCGTGGGCTGGAAGACCTGGTGAGAGCCGTCGACGGGACCGGGCTGAAGCCGGTCATCGATAAGTGTTATCCCATGGCCTATTTGTCCGCGGCGCTGGAGCATCTCGACCGGGGCGCTTTCGGCAAGATAGTGATTGAGATGCCGTAAAAATTTAAAACATTACGCACGCCATGAATCAGGCAATATTCAAATATTTATGGGTTTGCATGGATAAGCGCCAGTTGCGGGCGATACAGGTTTCGATGCACAGCCGGGTGGCGGCTTCTTGTTGACTCACCGGCTGCAGGGCGATAATGCGCGGCTTGTCATCATCCAGCGTGGCCAGCAGCGCTTCCAGCTGTTCAATATCGCGCTCTCGCGCCACCGGATGCTTGATTTCATCGGCACGCTGCAGCGCCTGCGGCAGGATCTCCAGCCCGCCGCGCATCCCCACTTTCGGCGATACCGTCACCCAGGTCTGGCTGGTGCAGCGCACTTCATGGGTGCCGCTGGTTTCAATCTGGCAGCTGTAACCCTGCTGCTCCAGCATCTGGGTCAGCGCAAAGAGATCGTGCAGGCAGGGTTCGCCGCCGGTTATCACCACATGGCGGGCGGTATAGCCCTGTTGCGTGATAATCTCCAGCATCTCCTCCGTCGATACCAGGGCCCATTTCGCGCTGTCCGCGGTTTTCAGCGGGATATCCCCCACCGGCACTTCCTCGAGGGGATCTTGTTGCCAGGTGTGTTTGGTATCGCACCAGCTGCAGCCCACCGGGCAGCCTTGCAGACGGATAAAAATCGCGGGCACGCCGGTGAAGTAGCCTTCACCCTGGAGGGTCTGAAACAGTTCGTTGAGCGGGTACTGCATGTTTTTCTCGATTGATGTCACATCAAATAGGGCGCTGATTATTACAGATTAGGCGGCTTAGGCCAAACCCGCGATAATTTCCGGCATAAAGCGCGACATTCGGCGGATGTTATCTTCCACCGCTTCACCGGCGGGTCCGAAATTGTGGCGGGCAGAGTAACACTAATCCATAACGGACGGTATCGCGTTAATTGCAAAGCGGCGGTTAAGGGAGGTAGAGCGGTGGTAAGTAAGAGGGATGATGAAAATTCTAAAACAATGTGGCGCAGACGACTAACAAATATGCACGGAGTCAACAAGGCGGGACAGGATGCTGGTATTCACGGCGTGTTTACGATCTCGCATCCTGTCCCGACCGGGCACTATGCCAGTAGGCTCAAAAGCCCCACCACAATGGGGCTTTGACTACCGGCACCAAGATTTTACGCCTGGCCTTTCACTTCTTTCAGACCGTTGAAAGGAGCGCGTGAACCCAACGCTTCTTCGATACGGATCAGTTGGTTGTATTTAGCGACGCGATCGGAACGGCTCATGGAACCGGTCTTGATCTGGCCGGCCGCGGTGCCTACTGCCAGGTCGGCAATGGTGGCATCTTCGGTTTCGCCGGAACGGTGGGAGATGATGGTGGTGTAACCGGCATCTTTCGCCATCTTGATGGCGGCCAGGGTTTCAGTCAAAGAACCGATCTGGTTGAATTTGATCAGGATGGAGTTGGCAATGCCTTTTTCAATACCTTCTTTCAGGATCTTGGTATTGGTTACAAACAGGTCGTCGCCCACCAGCTGGATTTTGTCGCCCAGCACTTTGGTCTGGTAAGCAAAACCGTCCCAATCGGATTCATCAAGGCCGTCTTCGATGGACTTGATAGGATAGGTCTGGGTCAGGCCTTCCAGATAATGGGTAAATTCTTCAGAAGTGAAGGTTTTGCCTTCGCCCTTCAGCTCATATTTACCGGTTTCTTTGTTATAGAATTCAGACGCGGCGCAGTCCATGGCCAGGGTGATATCTTTACCCAGCACATAACCGGCTTTCTCAACGGCTTCCTTGATGGCGGCCAGGGCGGCGGAGTTGGATTCCAGGTTCGGCGCATAGCCGCCTTCGTCACCCACCGCGGTGTTCAGACCTTTGGACTTCAGGACTTTGGCCAGGTTATGGAAAACTTCGGAACCCATACGGATGGCTTCTTTAACGGTCTTCGCGCCTACCGGCTGAATCATGAATTCCTGGATGTCGACGTTGTTGTCGGCATGTTCGCCGCCGTTGATGATGTTCATCATCGGCAACGGCATGGAGAATTTGCCCGGGGTGCCGTTCAGTTCGGCGATATGTTCGTACAGCGGAATGCCCTTGGACGCGGCGGCAGCCTTGGCGGCGGCCAGTGATACGGCCAGAATGGCATTGGCGCCGAATTTGGATTTGTTTTCAGTGCCGTCGAGATCGATCATGATCTTGTCGAGAGCGGCCTGGTCTTTAGCGTCTTTACCCAGCAAGGCTTCGGCAATCGGGCCGTTAACAGCGCCAACCGCTTTGGTCACGCCTTTACCCAGGAAACGGGATTTGTCGCCGTCACGCAGTTCAAGCGCTTCGCGTGAACCGGTGGAAGCGCCTGACGGCGCAGCGGCCAAACCAACAAAACCACCTTCCAGATGCACTTCTGCTTCAACAGTCGGATTTCCGCGTGAGTCGATGATTTCACGGCCGATGATTTTTACAATTTTGGACATTAGTATTTCCTCAGTACAAGTTAAAACAAAATTCTGGACGAACCCCGCGCGCCGGGGTACGGCACGCCGATCATACGTCGTTTTTATTTCATTTGACGCTTTTGAAACTCGCCGGCAGCCTTCACAAAGCCCGTAAACAGCGGATGACCGTCGCGGGGCGTCGAGGTGAACTCCGGATGGAACTGGCAGGCCACGAACCACGGGTGATCCGGGTATTCAATCATTTCCACCAGCTGGTTATCCCCCGACAGACCGGCAACGCGCATGCCGGCGGCTTCAATGGGCTTAAGCAGCATATTATTGACTTCATAGCGATGACGGTGGCGTTCAACGATGGTCGGTTCGCCGTACATCGCCCGCACCAGGCTGCCTTCGGTAAGCTGGCAGGCCTGGCTGCCCAGACGCATGGTGCCGCCTAAATCGCTTTGTTCGCTGCGGACTTCAACGTTGCCGTTTTCATCGCGCCATTCAGTGATCAAGGCCACCACCGGGTACTTACAGTCTGGCACAAATTCAGTTGAGTTCGCATTTTCCATGCCCACCACGTGGCGGGCGAATTCGATTAACGCTACCTGCAGCCCTAAACAGATGCCGAGGTAAGGAATTTTCTTTTCGCGGGCATACTGCGCGGTGAGGATTTTGCCTTCCACCCCGCGATAGCCGAAACCACCCGGGATCAATATGGCATCGAGATTTTTCAGGATTTCCACGCCGCGGGTTTCAACGTCCTGCGAATCGATAAGCTTGATGTTTACCGTCAAACGGTTTTTCAGGCCGGCATGCTTCAGTGCTTCGATAACCGACTTGTAGGCGTCCGGCAGCTCGACATATTTGCCCACCATGCCGATGGTGACTTCGCCGCCCGGATTGGCTTCCTGGTAAACCACCTGTTCCCATTCAGACAGGTCCGCTTCCGGACAGTTCAAGCTGAATCGTTTACAAATATAATCGTCCAGGCCCTGTGATTTCAAGAGGGCCGGGATTTTATAAATGGAATCAACGTCTTTAAGGGATATAACTGCTTTTTCCGGCACATTGCAGAATAAAGCAATTTTTGCCCGCTCGTTATTGGGCACCGAACGATCGGAACGGCAGATCAGCACATCGGGCTGGATACCGATGGAGAGGAGCTCTTTCACCGAATGCTGGGTGGGCTTGGTTTTCACCTCGCCGGAAGCCGCCATATAGGGCACCAGGGTCAGGTGCATGTAGATGGTGTGCTCGCGTCCCACATCCACCGCCATCTGGCGGATGGCTTCCAGGAACGGCAGGGATTCGATATCCCCCACCGTGCCGCCGATTTCCACCAGCACCACGTCGTGGCCTTCGCCGCCTTCAATGATGCGTTCCTTGATGGCGTTGGTGATATGGGGGATAACCTGGATGGTGGCGCCGAGATAGTCGCCGCGGCGCTCTTTGCGCAGCACGTCGGAGTAGATGCGGCCGGTGGTGAAGTTGTTGCGCCGCGACATTTTGGTGCGGATGAAGCGCTCATAATGTCCCAGGTCCAAGTCGGTTTCCGCCCCGTCTTCGGTAACGAAAACCTCGCCGTGCTGGATAGGACTCATGGTGCCGGGATCCACATTGATATAAGGGTCCAGCTTCATGATGGTAACATTGAGTCCCCGGGCTTCGAGAATAGCCGCCAGGGAGGCCGCGGCAATACCTTTACCCAATGAGGACACAACCCCGCCGGTTACAAAAATATAATTAGTTGTCATGCTGAACCTGAGAATTAGGGTGTAAAGACGGAATAACCAAGACGGGAAAACAGTATACCTGAAGCGCTAATCGGCCACAAACGTTCGTTTTGCTAAATGCGACGCCGGCACGGCAGTCACATGCCGGGTCGGGACAGGATGACAGGGTAGCTATCAGTAAACCCGCCGTAAATCCATCCATGGCGCGGACGGTTTACTCCTCTACCATCCTGCCCCCCCTATTGACGCCGGGTACGTACGTCAGCTGTCTGCGAAGAACCCGTTGTTAGCCGGCGCTTTCCTGCTTTTTCACCTGCTGCCAGGCGGCTTCCATCTGGGTGATGGAAGCCTGCTGCAGCGTCAGGCCCTGGGCGAGGATAATGGCTTCCACCTGGCGGAAGCGCCGTTCGAACTTGCGGTTGGCCTTTTGCAGGGCGGTTTCGGCTTTTTTACCCAAATGACGGACAAGGTTTACCGTGGCGAACAGCAAATCGCCAAGCTCCTCCTCGAGTTTATCCTCATCCACCACCGCCTGGCGGGCTTCGTACATTACTTCCTCGATCTCTTCATGGACCTTGTCCACCACCGGGCCGAGGGAGGTCCAGTCAAAGCCTACCGCCGCGCAGCGCTGCTGGATTTTTTGCGCTTTCATCAGCGCCGGCAGGTTATCGGGAATATCGTCCATAGGCGACGTCCTGGCCTTTTCCGCCCGCTCCTGCGCCTTGAGGTTTTCCCACTGTCCCGGCCGGGCCGCTGAAATCTTGCCGTCGGCGTCCGGGAAAACGTGGGGATGGCGGTGCTCAAGCTTATCGCTGATGGCATCGCAGATATCGTCGAAATCAAACAAACCCTGTTCCCGCGCCAGCTCGGCGTAAAACACCACCTGAAACAGCAAATCCCCCAGTTCGCTGCGCAAATCGTCATAATCGCCCCGGGCAATGGCGTCCAGCACTTCATAGGTCTCTTCGAGAGTGTAAGGGGCCAGGGTATCGAAGGTCTGCCGCCGATCCCAGGGACAGCCGCCCCGCGGATCGCGCAGGCGGGTCATGATGCCCAGCAGCCGCTGCTGGGATGAAGAGGCGTTGACGATATCGGACATGTTATTCCCCGTGCAATCTGCGGGCGTCGATAACGTCCGGCAGCTGGTTCAGCTTGGACAGTACGCGCCCCAGCACCTGTAAATTATAAATTTCGATATCCATATCGATGGTGGCCAACTGCTGTTTGACGTCGCTGCGGCTGGCGACGCCCAGCACATTGACCTTTTCATTGGCCAGGATGGTGGTGATATCGCGCAGCAGGCCGCTGCGATCGTTGGCCACTACCCGCACCACCAGCGAATAGCCGCTGGAGTAGCTTTCCCCCCAGACCGCGTCGACAATGCGCTCCGGCGCGTTGGCCTGCAGGTCCGCCAACTGTTCGCAGTCGGCGCGGTGAATGGAAATACCGCGGCCGCGGGTGATAAAACCGATAATATCATCGCCGGGAATCGGCTGGCAGCAGCGGGCGATATGGTGCAGCAAGTTGCCCACCCCTTCCACCACTACCCGCCCGTTGTCCTTGGAGCGCGGCACCGCCGTGGCCTTGGGCGTCGTCAGCTGCTTGAGGGCCTCCCGATCCTGCTCTTCTGCGCTGGGCTGGTTGAGCTTGCCCTGCAGATAGTTGACCATCTGGTTGATGCGCACGTCCCCGCCGCCGATAGAGGCCAGCAGTTCATCCAGCGAGTTGACGTTATAGCGCGGCAACAGCAGCTTTTCCGCTTCCTTGATGCCGATGCCCAGATGCTCCAGCTCATCGTCCAGCAGCTGGCGGCCGGCCAGGATATTTTTGTCCCGATCCTGTTTGCGGAACCAGTTATGGATCTTCGAACGTCCCCGGCTGGTGGTGACATAGCCCAGGTTCGGGTTCAGCCAGTCGCGGCTGGGATTGGGATGCTTCTGGGTGATGATTTCCACCTGATCGCCCATGCGCAACTGATAGGTGAACGGCACGATGCGCCCGCTGATTTTGGCGCCGATGCAGCGGTGGCCCACATCGCTGTGGATATGGTAGGCAAAATCCAGCGGCGTGGAGCCGGCGGGCAAATCCACCACGTCCCCTTTGGGGGTGAAGACATAGACCCGGTCGTCGAACACCTGGCTGCGCACTTCGTCCAGTATCTCGCCGGAATCCGCCATCTCCTCCTGCCAGGCCAGCAGCTTACGCAGCCAGGCGATGCGCTCTTCATAGCCGGAACGCACGCCGGTGGTGACGGTGCCCTCTTTGTATTTCCAGTGCGCGGCCACGCCCAGCTCCGCATCCTCATGCATCTGCCGGGTGCGGATCTGGATTTCCAGCGTTTTGCCGCGCGGTCCCAGCACCACGGTATGAATGGATTGGTAGCCGTTGGGTTTGGGGTTGGCCACATAGTCGTCGAATTCGTCGGGCAGATGGCGAAAATGAGTGTGGACGATACCCAGGGCGGCGTAGCAATCCTGCAGCCGCTCCACCACCACCCGCACCGCGCGCACGTCGAACAGCTCATCGAATTCCAGCGACTTTTTCTGCATTTTGCGCCAGATGCTGTAGATGTGCTTCGGCCGGCCGTAGATGTCGGCCTTGATGCCCTCTTCCTTCATGGCGCTGCGCAGCGAGGCGACGAAGTCCTCGATATACTGTTCGCGGTCTATACGGCGTTCATGCAGCAGCTTGGCGATGCGTTTGTATTCGTCGGGATGCAGATAGCGGAAGCAGAAGTCTTCCAGCTCCCATTTCAGTTGGCCGATGCCCAGGCGGTTGGCCAGGGGGGCGTAGATATTGGAGCTCTCTTTGGCCGCCAGCACCCGTTCGTCTTCCGGCGCGTCCTTCAGCTCCCGCAGATGGGCAATACGCTCCGCCAGCTTGATGACCACGCAGCGGAAATCCTCGACGATGGCCAGCAGCATGCGCCGGACATTATCCACCTGCTCCGGCGCCATGGAGTCGTTATGGGTGGCCTTGAGCTGGCGGATGGCGTCCATATCACGCACGCCGTGCACCAAATCGACGATTTTTTTGCCGAACTGCTCCTCCAGCACCGACTCCGCCACCACATTGTCGTCCGCCAGGGGGAACAACAGCGCCGCGCACAGGCTGTCGCTGTCCATGCTGAGCATGGAGAGGATTTCCACCATTTCGATACCGCGCCATAATAACAGCGGGGCGTCGGGATGGTCTTTGCACTGCTGTTCGCAATAACGCCAGGTTTCGGCCAGCCGCTCACTTGATTGCGGGTTGGAAAGACCCAGACTGGCTACCCAGTCCTCCGGGACAAACTCGCCCGCCGTATTCAAATGCGCACTTCTTACCGCAACCATATCTTCTCCCTACTTTGCGAAGCCGTCTGTATCTTTGATAAATAACGCCATCGACTCAAGATGTCCGCTATGCGGAAACATATCCAGCATAGCCACGCGCGCCAGGGTATAACCCGACGCCAACAACGCTTTGCCGTCCCGTGCAAGCGTTGCGGGGTTACAAGAAACATAGACAATGCGCCGGGGCGACCAGCCGGCTATCAGCGGCATGACCACCGGCGCACCGGCACGGGCCGGGTCCAATACTATTTTATCAAATTTCCGCCGGGCCCAGGGCTGTTTTGCCACCTCGCCTTCCAGATTTTCATGGTAGAAAGTGACGTTGTTCACTAAATTCTTTTGTGCATTATATTGCCCATTCGCCACCAGCGCCGCAACCCCTTCGACACCGACCGCCTGCCCGCAGCGCTTGGCCAGCGGCAGGGTGAAATTACCCATGCCGCAAAACAGATCCAGTACGCTCTCCCCGGCCTGAGGCTCCAGCCATGCCAGCGCCATGGCGACCATTTTCCGGTTTACCTCGTCGTTTACCTGTATAAAATCCCGCGGACTGAACCGCAGGGACAAACCGTCGATATGATAAACCGGCGGCGCGCCCCGCAGGCATTCCAGGGAGTCGCCGTCGGCGGCCAGCCACATCATGGCCTGATGATGCTCGGCAAACGCCTCCAGCCGGCGCCGGTCATCGCCGCCAAGCGCGTCCAGATGCCGCAACACCACCAGCGGCCCGTTATCCGCCAGCACCAGTTCCACATGTCCCAAACGCTTTACCCCGTTCAGCGTCTGCAAGCAGCGTTTCAGCGGCGCCAGCAACGCTTCCAGTGCGGGTTGCAGTATAGGGCAAGCCCGGATATCCACCACTTCGCTGGATTTTGCCTGGCGATAACCCATCGCCAGTTGGCGGGATTTCTGCCGGTAATCCAGCGCCAGGCGGGCGCGGCGCCGGTAGCCGTAAGGGGCGCCCCCCAATACTTCCGCCGCCGGGATCGGCGCGCCGGTTTCCCGCGCCAGTAAATTCTCCAGGGCCGCCGCCTTGCTCCGCTGCTGCAAAGCCTGGGCGGCATGTTGCTGCTGGCAGCCGCCGCAGACGGTGAAATGCGGACAGCGCGGGGCCACCCGCTCCTCGCTGTCATTATCCCGGCGAATCACTCGCGCCCGGCCAAACTGGCGCCGGTCTTCGGTCATGCGCACCTCGGCCCGTTCGCCGGGCAGCAGTCCGGGAATAAAGAGTGTTTTCCCCTCGTGGCGCGCCACGCCCTGGCCGAAGGCGTCCAGTTCGTGACAGGTAACGCTGAGGGTTTGCTGTGTCGCCACGCGACGGTTTGCAGAGTAGAATTGCGCCATAATTGCTGGTAAGGGATTTCCCGGATAGCCGATACGTCATTCTCCCATATTGGAACGCTATGACCAACTACAGCTTGCGCGCGCGGATGATGATCCTGATCCTGGCGCCGACATTATTGATAGGTCTGCTGCTGAGCGCTTTTTTTGTTGTGCACCGCTATAACGAACTGCAAAACCAGTTGGTGGAAGCCGGGGCGAGCATTATCGAGCCGCTGGCGGCGTCCAGCGCCAACGGCATGGCTTTGCATAACCGGGATGCCGTGCGCCATTTGATTGACATGCTGCACCGCCACCATTCCGATATTGTGCGCTCCATCAGCGTCTTCGACGCCGATAATGCGTTATTCGCCAGCTCGAACTATCATCACAATCTCGGTCAGCTACAGCTGCCGCCGGGAGCCCGTTTACCCGGCGAACTGACGCTGAACAGGCAAGACGGCGTGCTGGTGATGCGGGCGCCCATCCTCGCCGGGGAAGATCTGCCCGACAGCGCCGATCGAGCCGCCGGACAGGCGCCGCCCCTGGGCTACATCGCCATCGAGCTGGATTTGGATTCGGTGCGCCTGCAGCAGTACAAAGAAGCCTTCGTTTCCACCCTGCTGCTGCTGCTCTGTCTGTGTATCGCCATGCTGTTCGCCTATCGCCTGATGCGAGACGTTACCGGCCCGATCCGCAATATGGTCAGTACCGTCGATCGCATCCGGCGCGGCCAGCTTGATAGCCGGGTGGAGGGTTATATGCTGGGGGAACTGGATATGCTGAAAAACGGCATCAACTCCATGGCCATGTCCCTGGCGGCGTACCATGAAGAGATGCAGCAGAACATTGATCAGGCCACCTCGGATCTGCGCGAGACCCTGGAACAAATGGAAATTCAGAACGTGGAACTGGATTTGGCCAAAAAGCGCGCCCAGGAAGCGGTGCGTATCAAGTCCGAGTTTTTGGCCAATATGTCCCATGAACTGCGCACACCGCTGAACGGGGTGATAGGTTTCACCCGCCAAACGCTAAAAACCCCTTTGTCCCCCACCCAGCGGGATTATCTGCAAACCATTGAACGTTCGGGAAATAATTTGCTCAGTATCATCAATGATGTGCTGGATTTTTCCAAGCTGGAGGCCGGCAAGCTTATCCTGGAAGCCATACCGTTCGCACTGCGGGCCACCCTTGACGAGGTCGTGGTCCTGCTGGCGCAGACCGCCCATGAAAAAGGGCTGGAAATCACCCTTAACGTACAGCGGGACGTGCCGGATCAGGTTATCGGCGACCCGCTGCGCCTGCAACAGGTGGTGACCAATCTGCTGGGCAACGCCATCAAGTTCACCGAGCGGGGCAATATTGACCTGCGCATTGAGCAGCACGGCGCGGATAACCGGCAAATGGAGCTGGAGGTGCAGATACACGATACCGGCATCGGCATCTCAGAGCGGCAGCAGTCGCAGCTGTTCCAGGCGTTTCGCCAGGCGGACGCCAGCATCACCCGCCGGCACGGCGGTACGGGGCTTGGGCTGGTCATCACCCAAAAGCTGATTAAGGAAATGGGCGGCGACATCGGTTTTCACAGCGAAATCAACCGCGGTTCATCGTTCTGGTTTCATATTCCCCTGCAGCTCACGCATCCGGGCCGGCCTCACTCCGGGGATTTTGAACATCTGCGGGACAAGCGGCTGGCGTATGTGGAAGCCAATCCCGCCGCCGCCCAGGCGACATTGGATATGCTGAGCGTCACTCCGCTGAATATCAGTTTCAGCCCGGCCCTGGCGCAGTTGCCGGCGGGGCACTACGATGTGTTGCTTATCGGCAAACCGGTAGCCCAGCGGACGCCGTTGATTGATATCAAACGTGAACTGGCGGAGGCCGCGCTCCTGGCGGACTGCATTATCCTGGCGCTGCCCAGCCAATCCATGGTGGAGGCGGAACAGATTAAACGCATGGGCGCCTACGCCTGCCTGGCGAAACCGGTTTCAGCCAATCGCTTTTTGCCGTTATTGTGGAAAGAATCCCGTCCGGCGGCGGCGCGGATAAAACCGCCTTCCCCTTCCCGTCTCTCCCTGCGGGTGATGGCGGTGGACGACAACCCGGCCAATCTCAAGCTTATCGGCGCGTTGCTGGAGGAGCAGGTGGAGCAGACGGTGTTGTGCGGCAGCGCCCGGGAGGCGCTGGCC
The DNA here is from genome assembly GCF_047324245.1 of Sodalis sp. RH16. NCBI lineage: Bacteria > Pseudomonadati > Pseudomonadota > Gammaproteobacteria > Enterobacterales > Bruguierivoracaceae > Sodalis > Sodalis sp. RH16. Next base: position 307,772 of record NZ_CP178737.1, read on the forward strand.
TATGCCGAACTGCATCCGCTGGATATTGTGCTGATGGATATACAGATGCCGGAGATAGACGGCCTGCGGGCGGCTGAACTGCTGCGGGGGCTGCCGCTGCACGGACGTACACCAGTAGTTGCGGTAACGGCGCATACGCTGGGCAATGAGCGGGCGGATCTGCTAGAGGCCGGCATGGACGATTATCTCGCCAAACCCATTGATGAGAGCATGCTGCAGCAGCTGCTGGCACGTTATTCTTCGCACCCCGCCCCTGCGGCGGCGTCTTTTTCCCCGGCCGGCGCGGCGCCTGGTCATGAGGCATCGGAGTCGGTTCAGCCGTCGGTGTCTCCCCGTGCGCCATCAGCGCAACCGGCGGTGCCGGAGGCGGGGGGGCAGCAGGATATTACTCTGGATTGGCAGCTGGCCTTGCGTCAGGCGGCCAACAAAACCGATCTTGCCCAGGATTTGCTGGCTATGCTGGTAGCTTTTCTGCCGGAGGTGAAGCAGCGGGTGGAGGCGCTGGTGGACGGCGGGGAGGATAAGGATATTTGTGCGTTGATCCATAAACTGCACGGCAGTTGCAGCTACAGCGGGGTTCCCCGGCTCAAGCAGCTTTGCGCCGGTATCGAACGGCAGTTGCGCGGTGGGGTGCCGGCGGCGGCGCTGGAGCCGGAATGGTTGGAGATGCTGGATGAGATCGAGAACGTGACGCTGGCGTCGGAGCCGTTTATCGCGGAGTAACCGGCGAAAAACGCGCTCGAATTCAACGAGGAGGGGCAGGATGCTGGAAGAGTAAACCGTCCGCGCCAGGACGGCGCGGATCGAGCCTCCAGGGATGGATTCACGGCGGGTTTACGATCCAGCATCCTGTCCCGACCGGGCATGGTTCAAGGTAAGGTTTTGGCGGGCTTACCGCGCTGCCGGGCGCTCTGTCGGGCAGGAAAACCATGCCCGATTCGACCCCATCAGCACGGTTTCCCTTTAACGCGTTTGGTTTGACCACGATGATGACGGGCCTGGCATTTCAGGGAAACCGCATCGCCAGTTTAACGGTGGCGGCGATATTGCGGGCGGTCATGCGCACGTTTTCCGCCGCGTTGTCCAGCGCTTCCTCCAGAGTGCATATCTGATAAATCACGCTGAATACCGCATCCAGGCCGTGCTCATGCACTACCGCCACATCGGCGGTGAGGCTGCCGGCGATGCCGATTACCGGTTTGTTATAACGCTTCGCCACCCGCGCCACGCCGATGGGCACCTTGCCGTGTATGGTCTGGCTGTCAATGCGTCCTTCGCCCGTGATAACCAGCGTGGCGTCCCGCACCAGCGCATCCAGCCCCAGGGCTTCGGTGACGATTTCAATACCCTGGCGCAGTTCGGCGCCGCAAAATGCTTGTAGACCCGCTCCCATGCCGCCGGCAGCGCCGGCGCCGGGAATATGTTCGACGTCTTTATCCAGATCCCGTTTAATAATCCTGGCATAGTTCTTCAGCGATGCATCCAACACCTTTATCATATCCGGCGTTGCCCCTTTTTGCGGGCCGAACACGGCGGTTGCGCCATCGTCGCCGGTGAGGGGGCTGGTGACATCGCAGGCCACCTCGAAACGGCAGTCGCGGATACGGGGATCCAGGGCGCTGATATCGATGCGCGACAGCTTATCAAGCTCGCCGCCGCCATAGCCGATTTGTTTGCCCTCGGCGTCCAGCAGTCCGCCGCCCAGAGCCTGCACCATACCGGCGCCGCCGTCATTGGTGGCGCTGCCGCCGATACCGATAATACAATGTTTGACACCGTGATCCAGGGCGCAACGGATCAGCTCGCCGGTGCCGTACGAGGTGGTTAACAGCGGATTACGATCACAGGCGCGCACCAATTCCAGTCCGCTGGCGGCAGCCATCTCTATAAACGCACTTTTTTTATCACCGGACAGGCCGAAAAAGCCGTCTACCTTTTCCCCCAGCGGTCCGGTGACCCGCACCTTGACAATTTCCCCCCCGGTGGCCGCCACCATCGCTTCCACGGTTCCCTCGCCGCCGTCCGCCACCGGCAATTTGACGTAGTGGGCATCGGGAAACACTTCGCGAAATCCCTTTTCAATCTGCGTCGCGACTTCCAACGCGGACAAGCTCTCTTTATACGAATCCGGTGCGATTACTATTTTCATAGACTACCTGCGCCTGTTGAACTGGGGCCGACGAAATGACTTTTTCGCCGCCTGATGGGGCGCCTCTCGGCGCCCGACCAACTTACTGCCGTTTAACTTCAACCTTGGCCAGTTTTTCATAATAACAAGCCAATGCGCTGTGATCCGCCGTACCCAGATCGTCCTGCTTCAACGCCTGCATCATCTCCATCACCGCTGCGGTCAAGGGTAATTGCGCGCCCACGCCGTGGGAGGTATCCAATGCGTTGGCCAGATCCTTGATATGCAAATCGATACGGAATCCCGGTTTGAAATTGCGGTTCAGCACCATCGGCGCCTTGGCTTCCAGCACCGTGCTGCCGGCCAGGCCGCCGCGAATGGCCTGGAAGACCTTTTCCGGATCCACGCCGGCTTTGGTGGCCAGCACCAGGGCTTCGGACATGGCGGCGATATTCAGCGCGACGATCACCTGATTCGCCAGCTTGGTGACGTTGCCCGCGCCGATATCACCGGTATGGACCACCGAGCCCGCCATGGCTTTCATCACGTCATAGTGGCTTTTGAAAACCGCTTCATCGCCGCCCACCATCACCGACAGCGTTCCGTCAATGGCTTTGGGTTCGCCGCCGCTTACCGGCGCATCCAGCATGGCGATATTTTTTTCCGCCAGGGCCGCGGCAATTTCGCGGCTGGCCAAAGGCGCGATGGAACTCATATCAATGACAACGCCGCCGGCCTTGAATCCTTCAATTACCCCGTTTTCACCCAGCACCACTTCTTTTACATGGGGGGAGTTCGGCAGCATGGTGATGATAACGTCGCTTTGTTCAGCGATGGCTTTCGGCGTGTCCGCCGAGCCGGCGCCGGCGGCAACCACTTCCGCCACAGCCTCTTTATTGCGATCCAGTACCACCAGATCATAGCCTGCTTTCAGCAGATTTTTACTCATGGGCTTGCCCATAATGCCCAGGCCGATAAATCCGATTTTCATGAAAATAGCCTCTTAAATCATTAACTAAGGTTGGGGCGCGCCCGGCACGCCGCGGAAAATTATTTTTTAAATTTGTCGTACAGCGCCTGCGTACCGCCGCGAAAGACGCCTAAATCACTGCCCACCGCCACGAATCGCGCGCCCCATTCCAGGTAACGTCGGGCATCGGCTTCCGCCGGCGCCAGGATGCCGCTGGGTTTACCCAAGGCTTCGGCCCGGTCAAAAATATGGCGGATAACCCGCTGTACTTCCGGATGATTCGGTTGGCCGAGATATCCCAACGCCGCCGATAAATCCCCCGGACCGACAAAAATTCCGTCCACTCCGTCAACCGCGGTGATGGCGTCGATATTGTCAACGCCCTGCTGGCTTTCGATTTGCACCAGTACAGTGATGTTGTCGTTAATGGTGGAGAAATAGTCCGGTATGGTGCCGTAATTGTTGTTGCGATGGGCAACCGACACGCCGCGGATGCCCGCCGGGGGATAACGGGTAGAAGACACCGCACGTACCGCCTGTTCTTCGGTTTCAACGAACGGGATCAGGAAATTGTAAAATCCAATATCCAGCAGACGCTTGATAATCACCGGTTCATTGGTGGGGGGGCGGACGACCGGTGCGCTATGGCTTCCCTTCAGCGCCATCAGTTGGGGGATAAACGTCGTCACGTCATTGGGCGCATGTTCACCGTCCAATACCAGCCAGTCGAACCCCGCCAGACCAAGAACTTCTGTCGTGATCGGATTCGCCAGCGCGCACCAACAGCCAATCAGGGTGTCCCCCTGCAGCAGGCTCTGACGAAAACGGTTTGGCAGTAGTGGATTGTTCATAATTTACCTCTTAGCAAAGAAACAAAATGTGCTCGGGCCGCAGTCAACCGGCCCCCCTGAATCAGGACTTGACCAACACCAGGCGTTTAATCTCGCCGACCACCACCAGGTAGCACAACATGGCCGCCAGGGCCGAACAGCCGACGAAAATCAATGCGGCGTTGAATGAATGCAACTCTTTAACCATATAACCGATGACCAGCGGCGTAACGATGGAGGCGACATTGCCGAAAACATTGAATACGCCGCCGCATAACCCGACGATCTCTTTTGGCGCGGTGTCGGAAATTACCGGCCAGCCCAGGGCGCCGAAACCTTTGCCAAAGAAAGCCAGCGCCATCAGCGCCACCACAATCACATTGTTGTTGGTGTAATTGCATAAAATGACGCTGGTGGCCAGCAGCATTCCCACCACGATGGGGATCTTGCGCGCCGCCGTAAGGCTAAATCCCCGCTTGAGCAGGTAGTCGGACACTACGCCGCCCAGCACGCCGCCGGCGAAACCGCACAACGCCGGAATGGAGGCCACCAGGCCGACCTTCAATATCGACATACCCTTATCCTGCACCAGATAAATCGGGAACCAGGTAAGGAAAAACCAGGTAATGCTATTAATAAAATATTGTCCGAAGAACACACCCAGCATCATGCGATCGGTGAGCATCTGCTTGATATAATTCCACTTCGGGCCGTCCCGGCTGATAGAACCGGGGGCATCCATATCCACCACCGCGCCGCCGGCCGCCATATAATCCAATTCGGCGCGGGACACGCTGGGATGCTTATTGGGATTATGAAGATATTTCACCCAGGCGATGGTGAGGATAAAGCCAATCACGCCCATGACGGTAAAGACATGCATCCAGCCCAGGGCATAGGTTAACCAGCCCAGTAGCGGTGAAAAAATCGCCAGGGAAAAATACTGTGCAGAGTTGAAGATGGCCGAGGCGGTGCCGCGCTCTTTGGTGGGAAACCAGGCGGCGACGATGCGGGCATTGGCGGGAAATGACGGCGCTTCGGCAAAACCCAGCATAAAGCGCAGCACAAACAGCGTGAACGCCCCGTAGGCCAGGGGAAACCAGCCGACAAATCCCTGCAGCAGCGTAAACAGCGACCAGAAAAAGAGGCTGTAGGTGTAGACCCGCTTGGAACCGAAACGGTCCAGCAGCCAGCCGCCGGGAATTTGCATTACCAGGTAGGCCCAGCCGAAAGCGGAAAATATCTCGCCCATCTGGCCGGGATCAAGCCCGAGATCCTTGGCAACGCTGGTGCCGGCGATGGACAGGGTGGCCCGGTCGGCATAGTTGACGGCGGTCACCAGGAAAATGATCAATAAAATAACGTAACGAACGTGAGATGTTGTTTTATGGGTAGCCAGAGGTGTAGTGCTCATAGAATATGCTCTCATCAAGGGAGTCTATTTAAGAATGCAAAAATCAGGGTGATAATATTTTTGCGCTACGCGTCTATATATGAAGTTGATATTTTTCACTCAGTGATTTTATATTGTGCTGCTTTTACCGCAGCGCCAAATCCATTCCTTTTTCCTTTCATTACAAAGGCAATGCTAGTATAAAAACAGCAGCACAAAATGGCATTATGCATCCGCCCAAGTATTTAACGTTAAAACTCAATTTTTTTAGGCAAAAACATGACAAAACCCGTGCCGTATCACGTTATTGGCGACAGGTTTTTTTTAACGCGGGGAATAGCGACCAGCATCACTTTATGTATGTCATTAGCACTATAATTAGCGCATTTACACGCTAAAAATAGTTCAGTTGCACAATGCAAAACCCTACTAAAACCGCTTATACTATCGTTACACCCATACCGTTAGCGTTGATGCTCTGCTATTTCGAGGTTATGACCCTCAAGTAGTATTTACGGAGACATTTATGTCATCAATTATCACCCACAATGTCGACAACGCATTGTATATTAAAGTTCACGATACCGATAATGTTGCTATTATCGTGAACAATAACGGTCTGCCGGCCGGTACTAAATTTCCTGATGGGCTGGAGCTTGTCGAGCATATTCCCCAAGGACATAAAGTCGCATTACATGATATTGCCAAAGGCGGTAATATTGTTCGATATGGAGAAATCATCGGCTATGCCGTACGGGATATTAAACAGGGCAGCTGGATAGACGAATCCCTGGTGGTATTGCCCGAGGCGCCGCCCCTTGAATCACTGCCCCTGGCCACCAAAGTGCCGGCCCCGTTGCCGCCGTTGGAAGGGTATACCTTTGAAGGCTATCGCAACCCGGACGGCAGCGTCGGCACCAAAAATCTGCTCGGCATTACCACCAGCGTCCATTGTGTGGCGGGAGTGGTGGAGTTCGTGGTCAAGCTTATTGAACGGGATCTGCTGCCGAAATATCCCAATGTGGACGGCGTGGTGGGGTTGAACCATTTGTACGGCTGCGGAGTGGCCATCAATGCCCCCGCCGCGGTGGTGCCGATTCGCACCATTCACAATATCGCGCTGAATCCCAATTTCGGCGGCGAAATCATGATAGTCGGCCTGGGCTGCGAAAAGCTGCAGCCGGAACGCCTGTTGACCGGCACCGAGGATGAAATTCCCATCGCGGTTGAGAGCGCGGGCGTCAGTATCACGCGGTTGCAGGATGAAAAGCACGTCGGCTTTAAATCCATGGTGGATGATATTTTGCAGGTGGCGGAAGAGCATCTGAAACGCCTGAATGCCCGCAAGCGCGAAACCTGCCCCGCTTCTGATCTCGTGATCGGCATGCAGTGCGGCGGCAGCGACGCGTTTTCCGGCGTTACCGCCAATCCGGCGGTGGGTTTCGCCTCGGATCTGCTGGTACGCTGCGGCGCTACGGTGATGTTTTCCGAAGTCACTGAGGTACGCGATGCCATCCATCTGCTGACCCCGCGCGCCGCCGATGAGCATGTAGGCCGCCGGCTGCTTGAGGAAATGGCCTGGTACGACAATTATCTGAGCAACGGCCAAACCGACCGTAGCGCCAACCCCTCCCCAGGCAACAAGAGAGGCGGACTGGCAAACGTGGTGGAAAAGGCCCTGGGCTCCATCGCCAAATCCGGTACCAGCGCCATTGTCGAAGTGCTGTCCCCCGGCCAGCGCCCCACTAAACGCGGGCTGATATTCGCCGCCACCCCGGCCAGCGATTTTATCTGCGGCACGCAGCAGCTGGCGTCGGGCATTACCGTCCAGGTATTCACCACCGGCCGCGGCACCCCTTACGGCCTGGCGGCGATACCGGTAATTAAAATGGCCACCCGCAATGCCCTGGCGGATCGCTGGTACGATTTGATGGATATCAACGCCGGTACCATCGCCACCGGCGAAGCCACCATCGAAGACGTGGGCTGGCAGCTGTTCAACTTTATTCTGGACATCGCCAGCGGCCGCAAAAAAACCTGGTCCGATCAATGGGGCATCCATAACGCCCTGTCGGTATTCAACCCGGCGCCGGTGACCTGATAAACCATTAAACAGAGGCCGGGATTACCCGGCCTTTTTGTTTTTATGCCAATGCCGGACTACCGCACCAGCGCCGGGCGTTTATTATCAAATGTCCAGTTGGGAATCAGGTATTGCATGGCGGCGGCATCGTCCCGCGCCCCCAGGCCGTGTTGTTGATAAAGCGCGTTGCCTTCCATTACCCGAGCCATATCCAGCTCAATGCCCAGTCCCGGTTTTTCCGGTACCTTGACCTTGCCGCCGATAATTTGCAGCGGCTCTTTGGTGAGGCGCTGATCGCCTTCCTGCCAGATCCAATGGGTATCGATAGCGGTAATTTTACCCGGCGCGGCGGCGGCGACATGGGTGAACATCGCCAGAGAAATATCAAAATGGTTGTTGGAGTGCGAACCCCAGGTCAGTCCCCATTCGTGACAAAGCTGGGCAACGCTCACCGAACCCTGCATGGTCCAGAAATGGGGATCCGCCAGGGGAATATCCACCGACTGCAGGGCCAAGGTATGGCCCATTTGCCGCCAATCGGTGGCAATCATATTGGTGGCGGTAGGCAAGCCGGTGGCGCGACGGAACTCCGCCATGACCTCTCGCCCGGAAAAGCCCTGCTCGGCTCCGCACGGGTCCTCGGCATAGGCCAGCACGCCGCGCAGCTGTTTACCAAGAGTAATCGCTTCCGCCAGCGACCAGGCGCCGTTGGGATCCAGGGTGATACGCGCCTTGGGAAATTGTTCCGCCAGGGCGGTTACCGCCTCGGCTTCTTCGCTGCCTGCCAGCACCCCGCCCTTAAGCTTGAAATCATTGAAACCATATTTTTCATAGGCGGCTTGTGCCAGGCGCACAATAGCCGCCGGGGTCATGGCGGTTTCGTGACGCAGGCGATACCAGCCACAGGGATCGTCCGGCTGGCTGCGATAGGCTAAATCCGTCCGCTTGCGGTCACCGATATAAAACAGATACCCCAGCATCTCCACGGCGTCCCGCTGCTGCCCCTCCCCCAGCAGCGCCGCCACCGGCACGCCGAGAAATTGCCCCAGCAAATCGAGCATCGCCGCTTCGATGCCGGTCACCACGTGGATCGTGGTACGCAAATCAAAGGTCTGTAATCCGCGACCGGCGATATCGCGATCCGCGTACCGCAACCGCACGGCCCGCATGACGTTTTTATATTCCCCCAGGGACTTGCCCACCACCAGGCCGGCGGATTCCTCAAGGGTGAGACGTATCTTTTCGCCGCCGGGAATTTCCCCCACGCCGGTATGCCCGGCATTATCGGTAAGGATGACGATATTGCGGGTAAAAAAGGGGCCATGGGCCCCGCTCAGATTCAATAACATACTGTCATGGCCGGCAACCGGAATGACTTTCATGGTGGTAATAGCCGGAGTCATAATCCTTCCTCTCCTGATATTCATATTTAGGCGCAAGTGATAACAAGTTGGAATCGACTATAACGACACTTGTCGGCCCAGGCACTATGCAAATGCCTAAGCCACGAAGGTATATCTCGTCAAAATCCAACATTCTGTTCCTCTGTGACGAAGGGATCCCCCCTTCAGCCAACAGAGTGAAACCGGCGGCTTTTTGCCTTGAATAAACGCTACCGGCTTTTTTTCGCTGAATATTTACTCTATTTTCACCATTGCGAACCTGATCACAAAACGCTTATTCATGGTGATTGGGATCACATGAGGCTGTTCTATCGCCTTAAAGCTTCCCCCTTTGTCAGCACTCATTCAGTCAAAAGCACAATGTGCGGCGGAGTAACTCAATTTATACTCACTCCCTGATGACCCGTTATTGATAGCCGCATCCATTTACCTACTCTACGAACGTTAAGCTCGAACAATCGCCGGATGCAGACAGATAAAAATTACCCTATACCCCACAGGGGAGAGGAATCATGGCTGAAAACTCAATTTCCGTTGCCACCCATAAAACCCATTCCAGGTTTTGGATACTGGCAATATTATTTATTATCAGTACCGTTAATTATGCCGACCGCTCAACCCTATCCATTGCCGGCCCGCATGTCGCCAGCGATCTCGGGCTGAATCCGCTGCAAATGGGCTATGTTTTCTCCGCGTTCGGCTGGGCTTATACCCTGGCGCAGCTGCCGGGCGGCTGGCTTCTGGATCGCTTTGGTTCTAAAATCGTTTATGGTAGCGCTGTCATTATCTGGTCAGCGTTTACTTTCGCCCAGGGATTTGTGCATTTCTTCGCCACTGCGGCGCTGATGCTGTTTATTTTACGCTTTATGGTGGGATTTGCCGAGGCGCCGGTGATGCCCGCCAACAGCCGCATTGTTTCGGCCTGGTTCCCGGTCAGGGAACGCGGCACCGCCTCGGCGATTTTCAATATTTCCCAATACGCGGCGCTGGTGATCTTTAACCCGCTGCTGGGGTGGATAACCCAGGAAGTCAGCTGGGAATACGTTTTTATCGTGATGGGACTGGTGGGCGCAGTGCTTGGCCTGGTGTGGTTTAAAACCATGTACAGCCCGTTGAATCATCCCCGGGTCAGTAAAGAAGAAGTAGAGTATATCCGGGCCGGCGGCGGCCTGGTGGATATGGATAACGACCCGGCGCTGCAAAAGAAAAGCGCCGGTCCGCAGATGGGCTATGTCAAGCAGCTGCTGTCGAGCCGGATGCTGCTGGGCATCTATCTTGCCAATTACTGCGTGAATGCCATTACCTGGTTTTTTCTCTCCTGGTTTCCCATCTATCTGGTGAAAGGCCGGGGAATGTCCATCCTGGAGGCGGGTTTCGTGGCGGCCCTGCCGGCGATATGCGGCTGTATCGGCGGCGTGCTGGGAGGCGTATTTTCCGATTATCTGCTCAACAAGGGCTATTCGCTGTCGGTGGCCCGCAAGACCCCCATCATTGTGGGTATGCTGATGTGTACCAGCATGGTGATTTGTAATTACACGACATCCGATGTGGTGGTCGTGGCGGCAATGTCTCTGGCGTTTTTTGGTAAAGGCATCGGTGCGCTGGGCTGGACGGTGAATGCCGATACCGCGCCGAAGGAAATAGTCGGCCTCAGCGGCGGGGTGCTGAATCTGGTGACCCAGATCGGTGCGATTACCACCCCTATCGTCATTGGCTATATTTTGAACAAAACCGGTTCCTTCGACGGTGCGTTGCTTTATGTGGCCGGCAACGGCCTGGTGGTGATTTTGAGTTATCTGTTTATCGTCGGGAAAATCCAGCGCCTGGTGCTGAAACCCCTGGCGGCATGACGGTTTTTTGCTTTGGCCGCCAAGCGGGCGGCCAGGAATACGAGGAATGAGTAATGGATAAGTGTGATTTTTCCGGCGCGCCGACTGTCACCGATATGAAAGTGGTACCCGTGGCCGGCCATGACAGCATGCTGATGAATATCGGCGGTGCCCACGGCGCCTATTTCACCCGCAATATCGTCATACTGACCGATAATGCCGGGCATACCGGCGTCGGCGAGGCGCCGGGCGGCGAAGTCATCTTGAATACCCTGCTGGACGCGAGGCAGCGGGTCATAGGACAGAAGCTCGCCACGCTGAACCGGATTGTCTATGACGTGCATAAGGGCCATATCGGCCAGGATTTTGATTCTTTCGCCCAGGGCGCCTGGACCTTTGAGCTGCGGGTTAACGCCGTGGCGGCGTTGGAAGCCGCGCTGCTGGATTTAATGGGCCAGCATCTGGGCGTACCGGTGGCCGAACTGCTTGGCCCGGGCAAGCAGCGTAACAGCGTGCCGGTGCTGGGTTATCTCTTTTATGTCGGCGACAGAAATCGTACCGACCTGCCCTACGAGGCCGGCCCACAGCGCGCGTCCCATGACTGGTATCGGTTGCGCCGGGAAGAGGCCATGACCGCTGAGGCTATTGTGCGCCAGGCTGAAGCCGCGCAGGATCGCTATGGCTTCAAGGATTTCAAGCTAAAAGGCGGCGTGCTGGCGGGCGAACAGGAGATTGAAACGGTCACCGCGTTGGCCAGGCGTTTTCCCGACGCCCGCATTACCATCGATCCCAACGGCGCCTGGTCACTGCAAGAAGCCATTCATCTGTGCAAAAATATGCGCGGCATTCTGGCCTATGCCGAGGACCCGTGCGGCGCGGAACAAGGTTTTTCCGGCCGGGAAGTGATGGCGGAATTCAAGCGCGCCACGGGCTTGCCGGTGGCAACCAATATGATAGCCACCAACTGGCGCGAACTCAGCCACGCGGTGCAGCTGAATTCCATTGATATTCCCCTGGCCGACCCGCACTTCTGGACATTGCAGGGGGCCATCCGCGTTGCGCAGTTATGCGACGAATGGGGGCTGACCTGGGGTTGTCACTCCAACAACCATTTTGATATTTCCCTGGCGATGTTTATTCATGTGGGCGCCGCCGCGCCGGGTAAACCCACGGCGCTGGATACCCACTGGATTTGGCAAGAGGGACAGCATCTCACCAAAAATCCGCTGCAAATCATCAACGGCGCGGTGGAGCTGAGCGATAAGCCGGGGTTGGGTGTCGAGATCGATATGGGACTTATCGAGAAGCAGCATGAGCTGTATAGGCGGATGCCTTCCGGCGCCCGAAATGATGCGGCCGCCATGCAGTATCTGATCCCGGGCTGGACATTTGATAAGAAGAGGCCGGCGCTGGTGCGTTAATAATGTGGGGGGGTACGGCATGGCGTCCCCTCTATCTATGATCTATGGGTAGCAGATGACAGTTTAAGATTTATTTACTGGCTGCAACAATGGTCATATTGATGCCGCATGCCGCAGCATAACGTTTTAACGTGTGATAAGAGGCTTTGGTAACATTTCGCTCCAGCCGGTTAATCGCCGGCGGGTTGACCCCCATCCGCTTGGCCACTTCCGCTTTGGTCAGTCCGGCGTTTTCCCGCCACTCGGTTAATTGTTCAAGCAACGCGTCTTCTTCCATCGCCTCCTGATAGGCGGCAACAGCTTCAGGCGTATTCAGCAAGCGTTTCATGACCTCGGCGTGTTTAATAGCGACTATCTTACTCATCAGTAAGTTCCTCCAACCGTTGCAATGCTAAAACGATTTCGTTTCGAGGGGTCTTCTCAATTTATTAGCTCATAGGGAAACTTCCCTCAAGAGGAAATATTATCCTACAGACTAATTTATGATCACACTTAGAAAGTTGTATTTATAGCCGATTAGGCCTCATCATCCAGCTGCAGCGCGACATAAAGCAGCAGGCGATCGTCGAAATTGGCCAGATCCAGGCCGGTCATTTCCGAAATGCGGTTCAGGCGGTACTCCAGGGTATTACGGTGGATGAACAGCGCCTTCGAGGTGGGGGTCGGCTGTACATTGTGGCGAAACCAGGCAATCAGGGTGCGGCGCAACAGGCCGTTATTGTCCATGGCCTTGAGTTTGGCCAGCGGGCGCACCAGCTCACTGGCCTGCCAGCCGCCGCGCAGGCTGTCCAGCAGTACCGGCAGCATCAGGTCCGGATAAAAATAGCAGCGCTGATCCGGCAGCCGCTGTTTGCCCACCGCCATGGTGGTGCGCGCGGTTCGCCAGGAGCGCGCAATACCGCCTGCGCCGGGGAAATAGTTGCCCAGCGCGATGCGCACCCGCAGACGGCTGCTTTCCGTCATGCGGGAAAACAGCGTATCGACCCGGCGGCGGTGTTCCTCCGCATCCCAGCGCCCATGTCCGTTCAGGGCCGGTTTCAGCACTACCATTTCGGTAAGGGAGACGATGGCGATAAGGTTATCCCGTTCCGGCGTGGTCAGCAGGGTTTGCAACTGTTGCAGCTCCGCCATGGCGCTGTCCACGCCGAACTGGCCGCTGTCCACTTCCACCACCGCCGCCACCCGCGGCTGGTTGATATCGATCCCTAACCGCTGCGCCCATTCAATTAACGCCGGCGTCACCTCTTCGGCGCGGATCAGGTTCAGCACCAGCTCTTCACGCAGCCGGCTGTCCTGCGCCAGCATATGCAGCAGCCGGGCCTGCTCCAGCATCATTTCCGCCGTCATGCACACCAGTTCGCCGTACTGGCGCAGCTGGCTGGGATTGCCGGTCAGGCCGATAACGCCCACGATATTGCCGTCGATTTTCAGCGGCAGATTAATCCCGGGGCGGACACCGTGCAGATGACGCGCCACGCCATCGTCAATGTCCACCACCCGTGCCTGGGACAAGGCCAGCAGCGCGCCTTCGTGCAATTCACCGACGCGCTCTTCATCGCCGCTGCCGATGATGCGGCCCCGGGCATCCATGACGTTGATATTGCTATCGATGATCTGCATCGTCCTTGCCACAATTTCTTGCGCCAATCTCGCGTCGAGATGATATGTCGCCATCCTGTTCCCGCCCCTCATTAAGCCCTTTGCACTAGCATACCCATTGAGATGGCGACATTCATTGTGCAAATGCATAAAGCGCGGGGTTACCCGCGTAAATTGTGCGAGATATCACATTCCGGGCAAAAAAAAACAGCGCCCGGAGGCGCCGTGAGCAGGTAGATAATGTGCTTGGAGACGCTGTGATGTTACTGCGCCAGCAGATAGATAGTGGTATCGCCGCGCTGTACGTTCAGGGCCAGCACCGAGGGCTTGGTGTCGAGGATCTTGCGTAAATCCCCCATATTCTGCACCGGTTGCTGGTTAACGCCCAGGATGATATCGCCCTTTTTCAGGCCGATACGCGCCGCGGTGCTGCCGGGCTTGACGTTATCCACTTTCACCCCTTTCACATTGCCGGTTTGGGTATTGCTCAAATCCGCGCCTTCAATGCCGGTGAAAATATTGGATGAATCCAGCTGCGATTGGGTACTCTGTTCGAGGGTAACCACCACCGTCACCGGTTTGCCGTCGCGCAGCAAGCCCAGGGAGACTTTGGTGCCCACCGGCATTGAGCTCACATCGGCCCGGAAAGCGGCGAAGCTGCTGATGGCCTTGCCGTTCATGGTGACTATCACATCCCCGGCCTTCACCCCGGCCTTGTCAGCGGCGGATTTCGGCAGGACCTGGCTGACAAAGGCGCCGCGCTGGGCATCCACCTTCATGGCCTTCGCCAGTTCGGAATTCAGCTCGGTGCCCATGATACCCACTTCGCCGCGCCTGACCTGGCCGTATTCAACCATTTGCGCAGTCAGGTTTTTCACCATGTTGCTCGGGATGGCGAAACCGATGCCGATGTTGCCGCCGTCCGGCGCCAGGATGGCGGTATTGATACCGATCAGTTCCCCATTCAGGTTGACCAGCGCGCCGCCGGAGTTACCCCGGTTGATAGCCGCATCGGTCTGGATGAAATTCTCGTAATTCTCGATATTCAGGCCGCTGCGTCCCAAGGCCGAAACAATGCCGGAGGTGGCGGTTTCCCCCAGGCCGTAAGGATTGCCGATGGCGACGGTGTAGTCCCCTACCCGCAGCTGATCCGAATCGGCCATTTTAATGGCGGTCAGGTTTTTGAAATCGATAAGCTGCACCAGGGCCAGGTCTGAACGGGGATCCTTGCCGATGATCTTGGCGTCGAATTTGCGCCCGTCATACAGCTGAACCTGGATTTTGTTGGCGTCATTCACCACATGGTTGTTGGTGACCACATAGCCTTTTTCCGCATTGATGATTACACCCGCGCCCAAGGCCATGAATTTCTCTCTGGCGGGAGGGGTATTATTGTCGCCGCCACCGTTGCCCTGGCATAGAGGTGAACCCTGGAAGGGCGAACCGTCTTGGCACAAAGGGGAATCCTGGCCGAAAAACTGCTGGAACTGCTCCGGTACCCGCGACGAATTCACCGCCGTGCTGCCTTCCACGCTAATGCTAACAACCGAAGGCATTACCTGTTCCAGCATTGGGGCCAGACTGGGAAGCTGCTGGTTGGTCGAGGCGGTTTCCGCCGCAAAAGCGGAAACGGGGTTTAGCGCCAGCCCTAAACTTAACGCCATTGCACTTAGGACCAAATTCATTCTTTTCATTTAACGTTGTCTCGACTATTAGTATTAGTAGTACCAGATAATGATTCGAATCGACTGCCGTAGTCATTATGTGAGAGTAATGAAATAACACGAAGTTCAGTAGACTAAAAACCGCAATGGTAAATAAATATTGGCCGGCTTTACAAAACTCGGCAATGCCGTCCGGCTCACTCCGCCGCCATTAATCGGCGATATTCATCCCAAGCATAAAGATCGGTCATACCACTAATATAGTCCTGAACCAACCGCGCCCGATAATAAAATTCCATCATCGATTGCTGTCGTTGAGGATACTGATTTAATTGAGCTACCGCTTCACCATATGCCAGGCGATGTTTAGTGGATAATTTGTGAAACAGCCGGGTGGGGATCATATAATCCCGGTGATAATCCTGGGCCACCAATGCCCTGAACGCCTCCCACGGCATCTCAAGCAAGGGACTGTAGATTTCCAGCAGCCCGCTGATGACCCGGTAACCTTGCAGTTCAAGCTGCTCAACCTCCGGATGGTTGAAGACATGTTTGAATGCCACCCCTTTGAATATCTTGAGCAATTGATAAGCTGGGCTTGAGTCCTCCAATAATCCCTGATTAAAAGATCCGTCAAATATTGTCGCCAGATTGTCAAGAAAACGCTGTGCCGCATGGGGCACCAGACTGGCGACGGTATTAACCCGTAAATACATGAAAAACTGATCGCCGCTGCGTAACCCCTGATTGCGCATTATCTTGTCAAAAGCCTGTCCGATCACCTGCTGGAATAAATCGCCTTTCGTAACCTCGCCCCATTCCTGCAAAAGGTGGTTATATAATTGCTCTACGGTAAATATCTTTTTCTCCACTGCATCTTCCAGGTCGGCTATGCAATAAGAAATATCGTCAGCGGCTTCCATAATATAGGTCAGAGGAAACCGATGGTACTCCCCTAGCCCTAATTCATCGCGCAATGTCTTGATATACCCTTCTTCCGCCAGATAATAGCCCGGTTTTTTCATGAGATAGCTGAATTCCGCCGGCGCCGCGCCCTGCCAGTAAGCCGGGCGGGTGTATTTCAGAACACAGCCCACCTGGGCATAGGTCAGGTTTAGTTTGAGCAGACTGTGCACCATGCGGATAGCCTGCGCATTGCCTTCGAAATGGCACAAATCGAGACGGATGCGGGAACGCAATTCGTTATCGTCGTTTTCACCGGCGCGCAGGCGCAAAATTTCCACCTGGCAGCGATCGTTGCCCTGGGCCTCATTGCCTAAACCGGCGATATCCAGACGGCGGCCGAACCAGTCGTTAATCGCCGCTTCGCCAAAATGGCCGAACGGAGGGTTGCCGATATCGTGCATCAGGCAAGCCATTTCGACGATGCTTTCACAGGGAGCCTCCAGCTGCGACAAGCCCAGATCCTCGATACGCCGTTCGCTCTTGAGCTGATGGAAGACCTCCTTAACGATATGCCGGCCCACCTGCTGCACCTCCAGGGAGTGGGTCAGCCGAGACCTCACCGCCGCATTGCGTTCAAGGGGAAAGACCTGGGTTTTCTGCTGCAGGCGGCGAATGGCGGCGGAGTTGATGATGCGTCCGCGATCGCTTTCAAACTGGCGGATAACGGCATATTCGTCCTCGGCGATGATGGGTTGACCGGAAGGGCGCTGAAAACTCAGTTTCTTGCGAAAGTCGATCGCGGACATCATGTTCCCCCAATGCTGTTCCTGAACTACCGTGATACCCATAGCAGGAGTTAAATGCAACCACGGCGGCAATTATTTCCCGTCTCCGGACATGATAGAATGCCGGAACTTACCCCAAGGGTAAATTAACATCCATCTTGGATATCAAAAATTGATTAACAGTAAGGGCAATGAAATGAGAGTAGGCATTATCGGCGCGATGGAACAGGAAGTCGCCTTGCTGCGTGACCTGATCGAGGATCGGACCACCTGGCAAAAAGCGGGATGCGAAATCTACAGCGGCCGGTTGCACGGCATAGAAGTCGTGCTGCTGAAATCCGGCATCGGTAAAGTTTCCGCCGCCCTGGGCACCGCGCTGCTGCTGGATCATTACCAGCCCGACTTCGTGATCAATACCGGCTCCGCCGGCGGATTGGCATCGTCCCTGGAGGTGGGGGATATCGTGGTGTCCACCGAGGTAAGATACCATGACGTGGACGTCACCGCCTTCGGCTACGAGCCGGGACAGATGGCCCAGTGCCCGGCGGCGTTTCCCGCCGACGCCTCGCTGGTGGCCCTGGCGGAAAAGTGCATCACCCGGCTGGATATGCGCGCGGTGCGCGGCCTGGTGGTGAGCGGCGATGCGTTTATCAACGGCGCGCAGCCCCTTAGCCGCATCCGCACCCTCTTCCCGCAGGCTATCGCGGTGGAAATGGAAGCCACGGCCATTGCCCATGTCTGCCATCAGTTCGTGGTGCCCTTTGTCGTGGTGCGGGCCATTTCCGACGTGGCGGACCGGGCTTCCCACCTCAGCTTTGATGAGTTTTTGGCAGTGGCGGCCAAACAGTCCAGCCGTCTGGTTGACACCATGATAGGCGCCCTGGCCGGGCACCAATGATATTAGCGACGTCCCGGCGCGCCGGACTATTGCTGCTGCTGATACTCCTTGCGCCCTCGGCCTGGTCGGCGCACAGGGTGATAAGCCTGGCTCCCCATACCACCGAACTGGCCTACGCAGCGGGTATGGGCACGGTGCTGGTGGCGGCCAGCGCCTGGTCGGATTACCCGCCTGAGGCAAAAAAGCTGGAACAGGTGGCCTCCTGGCAAGGCATCAATCTTGAGCGGATTCTGGCGTTGAAACCGGACCTGATCCTGGCCTGGCGCGGGGGGAATCCGCAGCGGCAGCTGGATCAGCTCGCGGCGTTCGGCATCCCGATACTCTATATCGATCCGCTTACGGTGGAGGATATCGCCAAAAGCCTGGACAGCCTGGCCGCCTATAGCCCCCATCCTGAGCAGGCTCATCAGGCGGCGCGGGACATTCGCCAGCGGGCGGCGGATCTGAAAAAACGCTATGCCGCCAATCCGCCGATACGGGTGTTTATGCAGTTCGGCAATCAACCCTTGTTCACCGCCGGCAAGCGGACGCTGCAAAGCCAGATCCTGAACTTGTGCAACGCGCGGAATATTTTCGACGACAGCCCGGTGCCCTGGCCGCAGGTCAGCCGCGAACAGGTGCTGATCCGCAAACCGCAGGCCATCGTGACCGCCGGCGACGATGGTCGCATTCCCCTGGTTAAAGCCTTCTGGCAGCCGCAGCTGACGGTGCCGGTTATCGCCCTCAACGAGGATTGGTTCAACCGCAGCGGTCCGCGCATCATGCTGGCGGCGGAGCAGCTATGCCGAACGCTGGCGGCTCGTGATCGGCCGGACGGGGATAATACCGCGGCCGTGAAAATTTCAGGTGTGCATTGATATTGGCTATTTTGGATATTCTGGGCACGGCGGTTTTTGCCATTTCCGGCGTCCTGCTGGCGGGAAAGCTGCGCATGGACCCTTTCGGCGTGCTGGTGCTGGGAGTGGTGACGGCCATCGGCGGCGGCACCATCAGGGATATGGCCCTTAACAACGGTCCGGTATTCTGGGTGAGGGATCCCACCGATCTGGTGGTGGCGATGGTGACCTGTTTCGTCACCATCATGGTGGTAAGGCAACCCCGCCATTTACCGGCCTGGATCCTGCCGGTGCTCGATGCCATCGGGCTGGCGGTCTTTGTCGGCATCGGCGTGAATAAAGCCTTCGCCGGCGGCACCGGTCCGCTGGTGGCGGTGTGCATGGGGGTTATCACCGGCGTTGGCGGCGGCATACTGCGGGACGTGCTGGCGCGGGAAATCCCCATGATCCTGCGTACGGAAATTTACGCTACCGCCTGTATTGCCGGCGGCATCGTCCATACCACCGCTTTTCATACTTTCCAGGTGGGCGCGCAGCATGCGTCGATAATGGGCATGGCCGTCACCCTGATTATCCGGCTGGCGGCCATCCGCTGGCATCTCAAGTTGCCGACCTTTGAACTGGAGAAATAACCGCGGACGACTCAACGCGTTTGCAAGATGATGCGTCCGGGGCAAGGGTCGATAGGATTGAATGCTCAGGCGGCATTAACGGAGCCGATGCGCAGTGAATGCGCCGGCCCGCAGGATGATAATCAGGAATGGGGGCCGCGAGGACCCCTGAATATTAAATGCTGAAGGACGAGCCGCAGCCGCAGGTGGTTTTGGCGTTCGGGTTATTGACCACAAAACGCGATCCCTCCAGTCCTTCGGTGTAGTCCACCGATCCGCCTACCAGATATTGCAGGCTCATGGGATCCACCACCAGCGCCACGCCCTGTTTTTCAATGGTCATGTCGTCTTCGTTAATCTTGTCGTCAAAAGTAAATCCATACTGGAAGCCGCTGCAACCGCCGCCGGTAATGTAAACCCGCAGTTTAAGATTCGGGTTTTCTTCATCCGCGATCAGATTCTTGACTTTTTTTGCCGCCGAATCGGTAAATTGTAATGGCAATACCGCAGTTTCACTCATTGACTCTCACTCCCAAACATGGCCGTCAGGCTGAAGGCAAAACAACCTGATTAGTAAAATCATTATCCGCTACCTGTCTTTAACGTTCAAGTATTGTCCATTGAGGATATTTTGTTTACCGCTGAGTGCTACCTCTTTTCCGATGCTGGGGTTAGCGCCTGGCGTTCCGGCCATAAGGACCAAGATCGACGAATAAAGCGGTTTCCCGCCTGAAAACTGCGTCACCGGCGGGGATGTCCCTGCGTTTTAAAGAAAAGTTTTGGCCTGCGGAGGCTCACAAAGATGTCTTATTGCGGGCCAGTTTATTACACTTACCGGGCCGATGTTTTTTTCCAACGAGGAACCGAGTAATGAGCCATTCCGAAACACTGTACGCGCAGGCACAACAGTTGATCCCCGGCGGAGTGAATTCTCCGGTGCGCGCCTTCAACGGCGTGGGAGGAACGCCGCCGTTTATCGAGCGGGCGGACGGCGCCTGGCTGTATGATGTGGACGGGAAGGCCTATATCGATTATGTCGGCTCCTGGGGACCGATGGTGCTCGGCCATAATCATACGGCGATACGCGACGCGGTCATCGAAGCGGCCGGCCATGGCCTGAGCTTTGGCGCGCCGACGGAAATGGAAGTGAAAATGGCCGCCCTGGTGACCGAGCTCGTGCCGTCAATGGATATGGTACGCATGGTCAACTCCGGCACAGAAGCCACCATGAGCGCCATCCGCTTGGCGAGAGGCTATACCGGCCGGGATAAAATCATCAAATTCGAGGGCTGCTACCACGGCCATGCCGACGGCCTGCTGGTGAAAGCCGGCTCCGGCGCGCTCACCCTGGGCCAGCCCAGTTCTCCGGGCGTGCCGGCGGATTTCGCCAAGCATACCCTGACCTGTACCTTTAACGATACGGATTCGGTGCGCCAGGTATTCGAGCTGTATCCGCGGGAAATCGCCTGTATTATCGTCGAGCCGGTGGCCGGTAATATGAACTGCGTGCCGCCGCTGCCGGATTTCCTGCCGGGGCTGCGGGCACTGTGCGATGAGTTCGGCGCGCTGCTGATTATCGACGAGGTGATGACCGGTTTCAGGGTGGCGCTGGCGGGGGCGCAGGCGTATTACGGCGTAACGCCGGACCTGACCTGCCTGGGGAAGATCATCGGCGGCGGCATGCCGGTGGGGGCCTTCGGCGGCCGCCGTGAAGTGATGCAGGCGCTGGCGCCCACCGGCCCGGTCTATCAGGCCGGTACCCTGTCAGGCAATCCTATCGCCATGGCCGCCGGTTACGCCTGTTTGAATGAACTCACCAAGCCCGGTATCTACCAGACCTTGGCCGGTCTTACCGATCGGCTGGCGCAGGGGTTGCTGAACGCGGCGCGGGCCGAAGGCGTCTCCCTGGCGGTCAACCATGTGGGCGGCATGTTCGGACTTTTCTTTACCGACGCCCCTGCCGTGACCTGCTATAAGGACGTCATGTCCTGCGATACCGAACGCTTTAAGCGCTTTTTCCATATGATGCTTGATGAAGGGATTTACCTGGCGCCGTCGGCTTATGAGGCGGGTTTTATGTCGCTGGCCCACAGCCACGAGGATATTGACCGCACGGTGGATGCCGCCCGCCGCAGTTTCGCCAGATTATAACCTGCGTTTAGACACACACGGCGGTGAATTTTACCGCTAAAAGGCTGCGGGACCGGGCCAGGACGGTGTAGCCCGAACCTGGTAATCAATAGACGAAGCTGACCGGCGCGCCGCCGCCGGGATGCGGCAAAATGCCCATGGGAATGCCATAGATTTGCTCCAGCACGTCCCCTTGCATTAACTCTTCCGGCGATCCCTGGGCAATGATTTCGCCGCCGCGCAACGCCGCAATATGGTCGCAATAACGGGCCGCCATATTGATATCATGCAGTACGACGATAACCGTCAGGCCGCGCTCGCGGCTCATGCGTTTGATCAGCGCCAGGACATCCACCTGGTGGGCGATATCCAGCGCCGAGGTGGGTTCGTCCAATAACAGGCACCGGCTGTCCTGCGCCACGGTCATGGCCAGCCAGGCGCGTTGGCGTTCCCCGCCGGACAGGCTGTCCACCAGCCGCTGCGCGAAGGATTGCAGGCCCACCAGCTTGATGGCGTCGTCCACATGTTCCCGGTCGGCGGTGCCGAAACGTCCCAGTGCACCGTGCCAGGGATAACGGCCCAATGCCACCAGCTCACGCACCGTCATGCCTTCCGCCGGCGGCAACTGCTGTGGCAAATACGCCACCTGCCGGGCAAACGCTTTGCTTTCCCAGGCCGACAGCGGTTTGTCATTAAGCCGGGCCACGCCGCCGGTGGCGTCCTGGTGGCGGCCGAGGATTTTCAGCAGGGTGGATTTCCCCGAGCCGTTGTGGCCGATAAGGCCGCAAACCTTGCCGTGGGGGAATGAAAATGAGAGGGGTTGAAGCAGTACCCGGCCGGGAACCGAAAAGCTGACCTGGTCTAAGACGAAATCTGCGTGCTGTGATATGAGAGAATCTTGCATAAGCCCAATCTTGTTTGCGCGGCTGATAAAGTTAATGAGAATTATTCAAAGACGCAATCATAGACATAACGGATCGGGGACTGCAAGGAGAATCTCCCGTTGAATTGCATGGCCCGCCCCGATTGAGGTCTGGGTGATGGCGGGCCTTATATCTTGATTGCCTACCCTGTTCGGGTAACAATCCCCGATTGATCATCGGGAAGTCATGGGTGAGATGGTGGCGGGCCTTGGGCATTGAAGCCTGTAGCTAGACTCATCCCCCATGACTTATCTTCCCTCCGCCATAAAGACCGAACGGTATCTAGCGTGCCATGGGGCGCTCCGGCCGCCGCCAGACGGCGGCTTCGACCCCATTGGCGCGCTCTCCCTTTAACACGGTCGTTGCACGATCGGCGGCTGTTATTTCCCAAACATGTCCTTTATCCAGCCGGCGACCCCATCGCTCTTTTCCGAGTCCTGGGCCGGTTGCTGCTGGGAAGGCTGTTGGGCCGGCTGTCCATCGCCGGGCTGCGCCGGTACATTCGGCTGCTGGGCGATGGGCTGGCTGGCCTGGCATAACGACTGCGGATTATCGGTCCATACCGGGATTACCCGCATATTGCTGTCGCCGCCGCAGACAAAGTTGCCGGCATAATCGATGGAAATCTGATTGATACCCTCGGGCGGAATCAGATTCAGCGCCAGCGGAGGCTGGTTTTCCAGATAACGCCGATAGATGGTCAGCGCGCCGTTGGCGCCGGTTATCTTGGCCGGACCGTTATTGTCGCGGCCGACCCAGGCGATGGACACTTCCTTGCCGTCCACCCCGGCAAACCAGCTATCCCGCAGATCATTGGTGGTACCTGTCTTGCCCGCCAGATGGAAGTTGGGGAATTTCACCGACAGCGAGCGCGAAGTGCCGCGCGCCACTACCTGCTGCATACCGTATAGGGTCAGGTACGCCGCCTGGGCCGGCACCACGCGTTCCGCCTGGGGGAAGCTCTGGTACAACACCCGTCCGTCTTCGCTTATCACCGAACGCACCGCCGAAAGCGGCGCTTTGTTGCCGCCGCTGGCGATGGCCTGGTACTCTTGCGCCACTTCCATCGGCGTCAGGCTGATAGCCCCCAGCAACATCGACGGCACCGGGTTGATAACCTCTTTCGGAATGCCCAGTTTTTGCAAGGTGCCGCTGATATCCGTCAGTCCCACCGACAGGCCCAGGTTCACCGTCGGCACATTCAGCGAATTGGCCAGGGCATCCACCAGCATCACCTTGCCGCGGAATTCACGATCGTAGTTTTTCGGCGCCCATAGGGTGCCGTTGGGCTGCCGGAGGGAAATCGGCTCGTCCGCCAGCCAGGTATTAAGTCGGTATTTATCCGGCTGGCTCAGGGCGGTAAGGTAGGTGGCGGGTTTTGCCAGCGACCCCACCGGACGGCGAGCGTCCATGGCGCGGTTGAAACCGGCGAACTGGGGCTGCGATCCCCCCACCATGGCCCGAACCTCGCCGCTGAAGCGGTCCACCACCACCATCGCGCTCTCCAGGTCATTGACGCCCCTGGCGGCACGCAGCGCCGGAACGCCGTCTTCCAGCGCTTTTTCCGCCGCATCCTGGGAAATGGGGTCCAGGGTGGTAAAGATTTTCACGCCGGACAAATCGTTATACTTGTCACCCAGCTTCTGCTGCAGTTCCTGGCGTACCATCTGCATAAACGCCGGCTGAGGCGTAATCACCCCGCCGCGCGGCTGTACCCCCAGCGGACGCGCGCTGAGCATGTTATACAAATCTCCGTCAATCACCTGCTGTTCCTGCAGCAGTCTCAACACCAGGTTACGCCGTTCCAGCGCCAGCTGCGGATTACGCCAGGGATTATACAGGGAGGCCCCTTTGACCATGCCCACCAGCAGCGCCTGTTGATCGAGGCTGAGTTCCTCCACCGGCCGGCCGAAATAATAGAGGCTGGCCAAGGGGAATCCGCGGATTTGCTCGCTGCCGCTCTGGCCGAGATACACCTCGTTAAGATAAAGCTCGAGGATGCGATCCTTGCTGTAGCGGTAGTCGAGGATCAGGGCCATATAGGCTTCATTGGCTTTTCGCCACAGGGATCGCTCATTGGTCAAAAAGAGGTTTTTCACCAGTTGCTGGGTAAGGGTACTGCCGCCCTGCACCGCGCGGCCGGCGGTGATATTCGCCAGCAGCGCGCGGCCGATGGAAGAGAGGCTGATACCGTCATGCTGATAAAAATGGCGGTCCTCGGTGGCAATCAGGGTGTCCACCAGCAAATCGGGGAAACCGGCGCGGGGCACAAACAGCCGCTGCTCGCCGTTGGGGGATTGCAGCATGGTGATGAGCTTGGGATCGAGCCGGAAAAAGCCGAAGCTGCGCTGGGTATCCTGATTCTGGATTTCCAGCAGCTTATCGCGATCGAAGGTCAGGCGGGCGTGGATTTGTCCCTCTTTGCTGTCGGGGAAATCGAACGGGCGGCGTAGCATTTCGATACTATTGGCCCGCACGGTAAACTCCCCCGGACGGGTGATACGACTTACCTGGCGATACTGCATGCCTTCCAGCAGGTTGACCATCTCGTTCCTGTTATAGGGCATGCCCGGCTCGAGGTTAACCATACGGCCGTAGACCGCCGCCGGCAATTGCCAGACCTTGCCGTCGATTCGGCTGCGTACCTGGGCGTCGAGGTAGAATCCATAGCAAACCAGTAAGATGATCAGCAGAATAAAAATCCTGATCATCCAGCCGAGCAGGCGCCTTCTTTTACGCGGCGGACGCGACTTCCCTTTATGCGGCGGCATTACCTTTTCCTCTTCGTCGTCATAATCTTCCTGATCGTCTTCATCATCGTCGTCCCGGCGGCTGCGCACCGGTTGCCTGCGCGGCACTTTGCGATCGGACGGCCTTCCATGACGTCCGATTGGTTCACGGTCATCCCCAGACATCGTTGTTACTCTCCCTACTACCGACGGAATCCCCGCCTACTCTGTTCCACTGCCGCCATCTGCGATAGAGGAAACCTCTGAAATTCAACTCGATATTACTGATATTTCTTGGTGCGCCGGGTTGGCGCCGCCCGGCCGGGGTCATCCGGCCATGCATGTTTGGGATAGCGGCCTTTCATCTCTTTTTGCACGTCGCGGTAAGCGCCCCGCCAAAATGCCGCCAGATCGCCGGTTTTCTGTAACGGATGCCGCGCCGGCGACAACAGTTCCAGCACCAGCCCGACGCGGCCTTCCGCCAGCAGCGGCGTGCTCTGTTCTCCGAAAATCTCCTGCATCCGCACCGCCAGCACCGGCGGCTCGCCGTGGCGATAACGCACCGGCAGCCGGCTGCCGGTGGGCACAGTGTAATGGCTGGGCAACGCACTCTCCAGCCGCTGGCGCTGCGGCCAGTCCAATAGCCGCATCAGCGCCTCGCCAAGATTTACCTGCTGTAGGGCACGCACATCATGCACGCCGGTCAGGGAGGGCTGCAACCACCGCGGCAGCTCCGCCAGCAGCGCGGCATCGTCCACCGCCGGCCAGTCCGTTTCCGGCAGCCACTCACGGGCGCACAGCAGGCGCTGGCGAAGCTGCTGCGCCGGCTCATCCCAATTGAGCACCGGCAGTCCCTGCTCCGCGACCCAGTTCAACAGCGCCTGCTGCATCAGCTCGGCGGACGGCCTGGCCTGCGGTTGCTCAAGCAATACCAGGCTGCCGATCTGTTCCCGCCGCACCACCCGCAAACTGCCTTTCTCCCGGTCCCAGCGCATGGCGGTTTCCACGGTTACCCACTGTGGAAACCGAGCGATGAGCATAGCAATATCCAGCGGCATCGCCAGCCGAATGGTGGCGTCGGGATTACGGCTCACCTGCAGCAGACCCGGCGCAATCAGCCACTCGGCGGCGGACAGGGCCTCGTCGGGCGGCAGCGCGGCCCCAAGCCCGTTGGCCAGCAGATAACGCCCCGAAAGGTCCCTGCGCCGGGCAATGCGATCCCGGAACCCCCATGCCAGCAGCGCTTCCGCCCGCCCGCCGTCCGGCGTGCCCCAGCGCGGCGACAGCCGGCCCGCCAACTGTTTGGCGCGCCGCAGCCAGTGGGATTGCGGGCGGGCCAGGTAATCGCGCAGATCGGGGGAACCGCTGCGGGGCGGCTCTTCAATAATCGCCGCCAGCAGCGCGGCCGTGGCCAGCCCGTCGTCGTGGCCTTCTCCGTGGCACAGCATGGCCGCCAGGCGCGGATCGCAGCCCAGCCGGCCCATAGCGCGCCCGACGGTGGTAAGCCGGCCGGCATCATCAATAGCGCCCAATTGCCGCAGGGTGTCGCGGGCCGCGGCCATCATCGGCTCCGGCGGACTGTCAAGCCAGCGGAGTTCCGACGCGTCCCGGCAGCCCCACAGCAGCAGTTCCAGATACATGCCGCACAGGTCGCTGTGCAGGATTTCCGGCTGACCGTATTCCGGCGCCCGCTCGGCCTGCGGCTGACTGAACAGATGCCAGCAGATGCCCGGCGCCAGCCGGCCGGCGCGGCCGGCGCGCTGCGCCATGGAAGCCTGGCTGATGCGTTGGGTCTGCAGCCGGCTCAGGCCGCTGCGGGCATCAAAATCGGCTACCCGCTCCAGACCGCTGTCCGCCACCAGCCGGATCCCCTCAATGGTCAGGCTGGTCTCGGCGATATTGGTGGCCAGCACTACTTTACGGCGTCCCTCCTCCGCCGGGCGGATGGCCCGCTGCTGCTCGTCCAGGGACAATGCGCCGTACAGCGGACATAAATCCACGTCCTCCGCCACCCGCTCCGCCAGCAAATCCCGCACGCGGCGTATCTCGGCGACGCCGGGTAAAAAAAGCAGCAATGAACCGGAATGGAGCCGCAGCATGCGGTTCACCTCGGCGGCGATGGCCGGTTCCGGCCACCCCTGGGACGGCAGCGGATGGTACGAGCGCTCCACCGGGAAACTGCGCCCGACGGAGCGGATAACCGGCGCGCCGGGCAGCAGCGACAGCAGACGCTCATCGTCAAGGGTGGCGGACATGATCAACAAACGCAGATCCCCGCGCAACCCCTGCTGCACATCAAGCAGCAGGGCCAGCGCCAAATCCGCCTGCAGGCTGCGCTCATGGAACTCATCCAGGATCACCAGCGACACGCCGGGCAGCTCGGGGTCCTGCTGCAGCATTCGGGTCAGTATGCCCTCGGTCACCACCTCCAGCCGGGTCCCGCCGCCGATGCGGCTCTCGGCGCGCATACGGTAGCCCACGGTTGCGCCGACGCTTTCCCCCAGCTGCGACGCCAGCCGCAGGGCAATATTTTTGGTGGCCAGCCGCCGGGGCTCCAGCATTACTATTCGCCCCGGCAGCCCGCCGCGGCGCAGTAATTCCAGCGGCAGCCAGGTGGATTTGCCGGCGCCGGTGGGGGCATGCAGCAGCACCTGGCCGGCGTCTCGCAACGCCGCCAGCAGTTCATCCACCACGGCGCTGACCGGTAATGACGTCACGTCGTCTCCACTAAGGGTTAACATTTAAAGTCGGGCATTGTAGCATCGCTTGATTAAAGAACAGAACAATCGGCAACCGCGCAACATCCCCGCCACCGGATTTACCGCGGGGATTATACCCAATACATTTCGGGTTGCAGGCAGGCGGCAAGCGAGAGAACCCGATGAGCTTACATCAGTAAGTGATTCGGGTGAATGAACGTAGCCAACGCGCCTGCAACTTGAAAGGTGACGGGTATATACTATTGTCCAGGATTTCGCGAGGTATATGCCTAATGACCGACACCCGACGTCTGTTTTTTGCCCTGCCGTTGCCTGAAAATCTCCGGCAAGAGGTGATCCAATGGCGTGCCGCGCAGTTTTCGGCCGAGACCGGGCGACCGGTGGCCGCAGAAAATCTGCATCTCACTCTGGCGTTCCTCGGTGAGGTCAGCGCCAATAAAGAGCAGGCATTGCGCGCGGCCGCCGCCCGATTGCAACAATCGCCGTTTACGCTGACCCTGGATGATTGCGGTCATTGGCCGCGTCCGGGGGTAGTATGGCTCGGTTTGCGCAGCCCGCCGCGGGGATTGCTGCAACTGGCGCAATGGCTGCGGGCCCAGGCCGCCCGCAACGGCTGTTATCAAAGCCCTATGCCCTATCATCCGCATATATCGCTGCTGCGCCAGGCGTTTACCGGCGTATCCCTGCCCGCCGCCACGCCGGGCTGGCAAACGGAGGTCAACGCCTTCAATCTTTATCATTCGGCGTTTGAAAACGGACGTACCCGATATATGCTGCTGGAAAGCTGGCCGCTCGCGGCGCGACTCCCCTGATCCGCCAACGGAAACTCCTTAACGGAAAATCTATGGAATTTACACCGGTTTTAAAACCCGCCCGCCTGGTACAACGTTACAAGCGGTTTCTGGCGGATGTGGTCACCCCCGACGGCGAGGAGCTGACGATTCATTGCGCCAATACCGGCGCCATGACCGGCTGTGGGGCGCCCGGCGATCAGGTGTGGTATTCAACCTCGGATAATCGCAAGCGCCGATATCCCCACAGTTGGGAACTAACCCAAACCGCTTGTGGTCAATGGATAGGTGTAAATACGCTGCGGGCCAATTATTTACTGGGCGAGGCATTGGCTGCCGGCGCCATTCCGGAGCTGTCCGGTTATAACAGCTTCAGGGCCGAAGTGGCTTATGGCGCAGAAAATAGCCGTATTGACTGGTTATTAGCAGCAGAAAATCGCCCCAACTGCTATATTGAGGTGAAATCGGTAACATTGTTGCAGCAACAATGGGGATATTTTCCCGATGCCGTAACATTACGCGGACAAAAACACTTACGAGAATTACAAGCTATAGCGGAATCGGGGCAGCGCGCCGTGCTGTTTTTTGCGGTGCTGCATTCCGGGATCACCAGGATGGCGCCCGCGCGGCACATTGATCCGCTCTATGCAGAAATGTTATTGCAGGCGCAGCGCAGAGGCGTAGAAGTACTTTGCTACGGTGCGCAGTTATCTCCTGGCGGTATCAGGTTGCATACCCCGATACCGTTTTTTAATTTTGATGGCGATCCAAGCCGGGAAAAGAGCAAAAGGTCCCGTATTTCCTTGGCTTAACGGGTCGCCGAATACGCCTTTCTTCACATACTTGTCAAGTGGGCGTCAGGAATAATTGCCAACCTTAGCGTCATCTGTTATTTATAGCGGCCTGTTTTTTCCCCACGTTGGGGATCGATAGTGCGTGTTATGAAGGAGAAGCAACATGCAAGAAGGGCAAGACCGTAAGACATCCTCCTTGAGCATTCTCGCCATCGCCGGGGTGGAACCATACCAGCAGAAGCCGGGTGAAGAGTATATGAACCCTGCCCAGCTGCTGCATTTCAGGCGTATTCTTGATGCGTGGCGCAATCAGCTCAGAGATGAGGTGGGGCGTACCGTTTCACATATGCAGGACGAGGCGGCCAACTTCCCCGACCCGGTCGACCGGGCGGCGCAGGAAGAGGAGTTCAGCCTGGAACTGCGCAACCGTGATCGGGAACGAAAGTTAATCAAGAAAATCGAAAAGACCTTGAAAAAGGTGGAAGACAGTGATTTCGGCTACTGCGAATCCTGCGGGGTTGAAATCGGCATTCGTCGCCTGGAAGCGCGTCCGACAGCCGATTTATGCATTGATTGCAAGACACTTGCTGAAATCCGCGAAAAGCAGATGGCAGGTTAAGAATCAATCACGTTCACCGATGCCTCTCAGGGAGCAGAGTGCGGGCATCGGGGTAACGCTACGGGTTCGCCTTTCCTCTTGAATGTCTACACATAGCCTATATACGGGGCGTTTCGCCCCTTCGCCATCCGGCGCGCTCCATTTCGGATCCCTGGTGGCCGCCCTCGGCAGTTATCTTCAGGCCCGTGCCTCCCGCGGACTGTGGCGGGTGCGTATCGAAGACATAGACCCTCCCCGCGAAATTCCCGGCGCCGCCGATACCATCCTGCGCCAGCTGGCCGATTATGGCCTGCATTGGGACGGACAGGTGTGGTACCAGTCGCAACGCCGCGAGGCTTATCTCGACGTGCTGGCGGAGTTGAAGCGGCGCGGACTCAGCTATTACTGCCATTGTAGCCGCGCCCGCATCCAGGCCCTCGGCGGCCGCTACGACGGCCATTGCAGCGAGCTCGATTTGCCGGCGGAGCATGCCGCCATCCGTTTGCGCCAGACCCGTCCGGTCATGTCGTTTCGCGATGGCCTGCGCGGCGTAATTCGGGCCGACCCGGCGTTGGCACGGGAGGATTTTATCATCCGCCGCCGCGACGGGCTGTTCGCCTATAACCTGGCGGTGGTGGTTGACGACGCGGCGCAAGGGATTACCGAAGTGGTGCGAGGGGCGGATTTGATCGAGCCTACCGTACGCCAATTGGCGCTCTACCGGCAATTGGGTTATAAAGAACCGGCGTATATTCATTTGCCGCTGGCGCTGACGTCCTCGGGGATGAAGCTTTCCAAACAAAACCACGCCCCTGTGCTGCCCGGCGGCGATCCCCGCCCGACCCTGCTGGCGGCGTTACGTTTTTTAAATCAACCGGTAGCGCAAGGGTGGCGGGATTTGACGCTGGAGAGTATGTTAGACTTGGCGATAGAACATTGGTCGCTGTCGGCCGTACCGTTATCGTCTTGCGCCATCGAACCGGTTACAGGCCCTGCCCCGTTCTCAAAAAACGCGGGGTGAGCTATGATTAGCCGCTGTTATTTGCTGCTACTGTTTATTTGTTACTATTGAGGTGTACTATTTTTACCCGTGTAGCCAACTTCTGCCGTAAGGTGTTGAACCGTGAAAGCGCGGAGACGGCACCAGAGGATAGACGCCCTTTGACGATTATCCCGCGCGACCAGCACTCTATCTCCCGCAAAGAGATCAGTGAAAACGCATTGAAGGTGCTTTACCGCTTGAACAAAGCCGGGTATGAGGCCTATCTGGTCGGGGGCGGTGTACGCGACCTGCTGCTGGGTAGAAAGCCGAAGGATTTCGACATTACCACCAATGCCACCCCCGAGCAGATGCGTAAGCTGTTTCGCAATTGCCGCCTGGTGGGCCGCCGCTTTCGCCTGGCCCACGTTATGTTCGGACCGGAAATCATCGAAGTCGCCACCTTCCGCGGCCACCATTCGGCCCACGAGCCGGATGACGATGACGCGGCCTCGCAGGCGCCGGTGGCTTCCCTGCAGGCCCATAACGGTATGCTGCTGCGGGATAACATCTTCGGCTCCATCGAAGAAGATGCCCAGCGCCGCGATTTCACCATCAACAGCCTGTATTACAGCGTGGCGGATTTCACCGTACGCGATTATACCGGCGGTATGCGCGATTTGCAGGCGGGCGTCATCCGCCTGATTGGCGACCCTGAAACGCGCTACCGGGAAGATCCGGTGCGCATGCTGCGGGCGGTGCGCTTCGCCGCCAAGCTGAACATGACCGTGGATGCGACTACCGCCGAGCCGATCCCGCGTCTGGCCTCCCTGCTGCGGGACATCCCCGCGGCGCGGCTGTTTGAGGAATCCCTCAAGCTGCTCCAGGCCGGTTACGGCGAACCCACCTACCGCCTGCTGTGCGAATACCAGTTATTCCAGCCGATGTTCCCCCTGATCAGCCGCAACTTCACCGAGCATGGCGACAGTCATATGGAACGCATGGTTACCCAGGTGCTCAAAAACACCGATCAGCGAATACAGAACGACAAACGGGTGAACCCGGCGTTTCTGTTTTCCGCCATGCTGTGGTATCCGTTGCTGGAACAGGCGCAAAAGCTGGCGCAGGAAGGCGGGCTGGTGTATTTCGACGCTTTTTCCCTGGCGCTGAACGATATTCTCGACGAACAATGCCGCTCCCTGGCCATCCCCAAGCGCCTAACGACGCTGATGCGCGATATCTGGCAATTGCAGCTGCGCCTGTCCCGGCGCCAGGGTAAACGCGCCTTCAAGCTGATAGAACATCCGAAATTCCGCGCGGCCTACGATCTGCTGGCGCTGCGCGCCGAAGTGGAAAACAGCGCCGAGCTGCAGCGCCTGACGCAGTGGTGGGGAGAATTTCAGGTTGCAGCGCCGCCCAGCCAGAACTCCCTGCTGGGCACCCTGAGCGAGGACGGCGCCGCCCATCAGCGTCCGCGCCGCCCCCGCCGCCGTACCCCCTATCGCGATCCCGCCTGATGACGCCGGTATGGCTGGCTATCGGCAGTAACCTGGCGGAACCCTTGCGCCAGGTTGATGCCGCCCTGGCGGCTTTGGCCGCGCTGCCCGACACCCGGTTAACGGCCTGCTCCTCCTATTACCGCAGCCGGCCGCTGGGACCGCAGGATCAGCCCGATTATCTCAATGCGGTGGTAGGATTCGATACCGGGCTGTCCCCCGAGACGCTGCTGCAACATACCCAGACCATTGAACGGCAGCAGGGGCGCGTACGCAAGGTCAACCGCTGGGGACCGCGCACGCTTGATTTGGATATCATGCTGTTCGGCGACCTGCAAATCCATACCGAACGGCTGACCATACCTCACTACGATATGCAAAACCGCGAATTCATGCTTTATCCGCTGGCGGAATTGGCGCCCGGACTGGTCTTCCCGGATGGACAGCGGCTTGCCGCCCTGCTTGACCGTGTTCCGCTCAACGGCCTGGACTATTGGGATGACCAGCACCGCGTACAACGCTTCTGACCGACTGCCGCCCCCCCTTATCACAATGCTTTCCTCATAACCGATGACTTACGCCGCTCGCATCCGCCGGCCGGGCCGGATAATTTTCCGCACGTTTTATGCAGAGATCGCTATCACCGGTTAGCCGGTTCCTTTAGAATAATCCGCCATTCCGAATTGTTTTGCCTATCCCGGCCAGACTGAGGTTGTGATGAAAATGACCACCGTTTCCCATTTGCGCGCATGGAAACAGCAAAAGCGCAAATTCGCCTCCATTACCGCCTACGACGCCAGCTTTGCCCGTTTATTCGAGCAGGCGGGCATCCAGGTTATGCTGGTGGGGGACTCCCTCGGCATGACTATGCAGGGCCATGACTCAACCCTGCCGGTCCGGGTGGAAGACATCGTTTACCACACCCGCTGCGTACGCCGCGGAGCGACGGCCTGCCTGCTGCTGGCTGATTTGCCGTTCATGAGTTACGCCACTCCGGAGCAAACCTATGACAGCGCAGCGGAACTGATGCGCGCCGGCGCCAACATGGTAAAACTGGAAGGCGGCGCCTGGCTGGCGCCCACCGTCAGCGGACTGACGGAACGGGCCGTGCCGGTGTGCGGCCACCTGGGCCTGACCCCGCAGTCGGTGAACATCTTCGGCGGCTATAAAATACAGGGCCGCGACGCCGACAGCGCCGAGCAGCTATACAACGACGCCTTGGCCCTGGAGCGGGCCGGCGCGCAACTGCTGGTGCTGGAATGCGTGCCGGTCCCGCTGGCGCAGCGGGTCACCGAGGCATTGTCCATACCGGTTATCGGCATCGGAGCCGGCAACGTCACCGACGGACAGATTCTGGTTATGCAGGACGCACTGGGCATTACCGGGCAGGGTACGCCCAAATTCGCGAAGGATTTCCTTGCCAAGGGGGGAGATATCCGTTCAGCCGTCCGCTTGTATGCCGAAGAAGTGGAGCAAGGCCTTTACCCCGCCCCGGAGCATAGTTTTTACTAATTGACAGGAGAGATGGCGTGCTAATTATCGAGACTCCGCCGCTATTGCGTCAAACCGTCAAACAGTGGCGGCAGGAAGGTAAACGCATTGCGCTGGTTCCCACCATGGGCAATCTCCACGACGGCCATATGGCCCTGGTGGACGAGAGCCGGGCCCGTGCCGATATTGTGGTGGTCAGTATATTTGTTAACCCGATGCAGTTCGATCGCGCCGAAGATCTGGCGGCTTATCCGCACAGCTTGCAGGAAGACTGTGAAAAACTGACCCGCCGGGGTGTGGACATGGTGTTCGCCCCGGCGGCGGAGGTCATCTACCCGCGGGGCCTGGACAGCCAGACTTACGTGGATGTGCCGCGATTTTCCGGCATATTGGAAGGCGCCCTGCGTCCGGGCCACTTCCGCGGCGTGGCCACCATCGTCAGCAAGCTGTTTAATCTGGTGCAGCCGGACGTGGCCTGCTTCGGCCAGAAGGATTACCAGCAGCTGGCTTTGATCCGCCAGATGGTGGCGGATATGGGCTACGATATCGACATTGTCGGCGTGCCCACGGTACGGGCCGACGACGGCCTGGCGTTAAGCTCGCGCAACGGCTATCTCAGCGCCGAGGAGCGCCGGCTGGCGCCGGAGCTGCACCGGGTGCTGGAATCGGTGGTGGCCCGCTTGAAGAGCGGCGAACGGCACACCGGCGAACTGCTGGAAGACGCGGCAAACCAGCTGAAGCTGGCGGGATTGACTCCGGACGCCCTGGATATCCGCGATGCGCTCACCCTGCGGCCGCTGACCGCCGAAAGCACCCGGGCGGTGATCCTGGTGGCCGCCTGGCTGGGCAAGGCGCGGTTAATCGACAATGCGCAAGTTGACCTGACACTGTAAAGGTGTTTGACTCTATACCCGTCATACTTGGAATGAGTTAGGGCATATATTGTTTGCACCGACCGAAATCTATATTTGAACTCCCCTTCGGGGGAAAGTACAAAGGCTTAACGTTATGCTACGCACCATGCTACGAGGTAAACTGCACCGGGTTCATGTCACCCAGGCAGATTTACACTATGAAGGTTCTTGCGCCATCGATCAGGATTTTCTTGAGGCGGCGGGTATTCTGGAATACGAAGCTATCGATATTTACAACGTCGATAACGGCCAGCGTTTTTCCACCTATGCCATTGCCGCCGAACGCGGGTCGCGCATTATCTCGGTCAACGGTGCCGCCGCGCGTTGCGCCTGCGTCGGCGATCTGCTGATTATCTGCGCCTACGTGCAATTACCCGATGAAGAAGCCCGGCAACATCAGCCGAAAGTCGCCTACTTCGACGACGAAAACCAATTGAAACGGACCGCCAAGGCGGTACCGGTTCAGGTGGCCTGACTTTTCACGTTATGCCGCCGCGGCGTCCCCTCTCTTCGGAATAAGGGACGCCGGTAAAACCCTCTCCCGTCAGGTACGCAACCCGCTTCCCCGCTGAATCAGAAACCAGCACAGCCAATAGAACCCCAGGATAAAAATAATCAGCACCGACAGGGTCAGCGCCAGCGGAACATCGCTGATGCCGAGAAAGCCGAACCGGAAACCGCTTATCATATATACGATGGGATTCAATTTTGACACCGCCTGCCAGAACGGCGGCAGCAGGGTCAAGGAATAGAATACCCCCCCCAGGTAGGTTAGCGGCGTCAGGACGAAAGTGGGAATCAGGCTGATATCGTCAAAACTTTTGGCGAAGACCGCGTTTAGCAAGCCCGCCAGGGAGAACAGTACCGCGGTGAGCACCAAGGTAATGGTCACCACCCACCAGGAGTGGACATGGAAAGGCACAAAAAACAGCGACACCGCAGTCACCAGGATCCCGACGCAAATCCCGCGAGCCACCCCGCCCCCCACGTAGCCGGCAATAATCACATGGGTAGGCACCGGCGCCACCAGCAGCTCTTCGATATTGCGCTGGAATTTGGCGCTGAAAAAGGACGAGGCCACGTTAGTGTAGGCATTGGTGATCACCGCCATCATAATCAGCCCCGGCACGATAAATTGCATATAGGAGAAGCCGTGCATATCGCCGATACGCGAACCGATAAGATTACCGAAAATGATAAAATAGAGCGTCATGGTAATCACCGGCGGCACCAGGGTCTGAATCCAGATACGGCCGAAACGGTTAATCTCTTTGCGCCAAATACTTTGTAACGCTATCCAATAAAGCCGCATCATGCTTTGGCTCTCCTGCTATCCCTATCGTCCGTTACCAGCGTCACAAACAGTTCCTCCAGCCGGTTGGCCTTGTTGCGCATACTTAATACCTGTACCCCTTGAGCGCTGAGCTGGCTGAACAGGCTGTTCAAACCCTGCTCGCGCATCACTTCCACCTCCAGGGTACTGGTATCCAGCAGTTGGTTGCGATAGCCCTGTAATTTGGGCAACGCGCTTTTGGCCGCCAGATCGAGGATAAATGTCTCTGATTTCAGCTTGGACAGCAGCTGGCGCATAGAGGTATTTTCCACCAGCTCGCCGTTTTGGATTATGCCGATATTGCGGCACAGCATTTCCGCTTCTTCCAGATAGTGGGTGGTCAGGATGATGGTGGTGCCGCTGCTGTTCAGGTCGCGCAGAAAGCCCCACATCGAGCGGCGCAGCTCGATATCCACGCCGGCGGTGGGCTCGTCGAGAATCAAAAGCTTGGGCTCGTGCATCAGGGCGCGGGCTATCATCAGGCGGCGCTTCATGCCGCCGGAGAGCATACGGGCCCGCTCATCGCGTTTGGTCCAGAGATCCAGCTGCTTAAGGTATTTTTCGGCGCGCTGCTCCGCCAGCTTATGCTCGACACCGTAATAGCCGGCCTGATGCACCACGATCTGCGAAACGGTTTCAAAGGGGTTAAAATTGAATTCCTGCGGCACCAGGCCAAGTTGGCGTTTGGCGTTAACGATGTCCTTATCGATATCGTAGCCGAACACCCTGACCTTGCCGGAGGATTTGTTTACCAATGCGCTGATAATGCCGATGGTGGTGGATTTCCCTGCCCCATTCGGCCCCAGCAGCGCATAAAAATCCCCGGCTTCCACATTCAAATCAATTCCCTTTAGCGCCTGTACGCCTCCCGCGTAGGTCTTGGCCAACTTTTCCAATTCCAGTGCATATGTCATATGTCGCGAATTACCTTATTCTCAATGGAAGTGACGAACTTATTTTAAAAAAAATAGGCTTAGCCTATATTAACCCATCGCAATACGACGCTACGGGCTAAAAACCACAATGAAAGACATCACTGACCTCATTTCCAATAACCAGGCTTGGTCCAAACATCTTAAAGAGGAAGACCCGGGGTTTTTCGAGCAATTATCGTTGGCCCAGCGGCCGCGTTTTTTATGGATCGGCTGTTCAGACAGCCGTGTCCCGGCGGAGCGTCTGACCGGACTGGAGCCCGGCGAGCTGTTTGTTCATCGCAATGTCGCCAACCTGGTCATTCATACCGACCTGAACTGTTTGTCGGTGGTGCAATATGCCGTGGATGTGCTGGAGGTCGAGCATATTATCATATGCGGCCACTATGGCTGCGGCGGCGTTCAGGCCGCTATCGATAATCCGGAGCTGGGCCTGATAGATAACTGGCTGCTGCATATCCGTGATTTGTGGTACAAGCATAGCTCATTGCTGGGGGAGCTCCACCCGGATGAGCGTATCAATACGTTATGTGAAATCAACGTGATAGAACAGGTGTACAACCTTGGCCACTCCACTATTATGCGTTCAGCCTGGAAGCGTGGGCAGAAGGTCCAGCTGCACGGCTGGGTTTACAGTATACATGATGGATTGTTGCGTAATCTGGACGTTTCCGCCACCAGTCGGGAAACGTTGGAACAGCGTTACCGGCAGGGTATCGCTACGCTACTGCAGCAACACGGCAAGTAAGCTCCTCCGGCATTCGCCGGTTCGCCCCGCCTCGGCAAACGAGGTCTTCCTTCAACAGGCTCGTTGCACGTTCAGTGTAAGCGGGCCTATTGCACCATAGGACGCTCTCCCTTTAACAGGATTGTTGCACGTGCGGTGTCATCGGGCCTACCGCGGCATCTGGGGTGTGCGGCAGCGATTACTCCGCCAGCTTTACCACTTTGCCGACATAGGGGAGGTGGCGGTAGCGCTGAGCGTAATCGATGCCGTATCCGACGACAAATTCATCCGGGATGGCAAAACCCACCCACTCCACCGTCACCGGCACTTCGCGCCGCTCCGGTTTATCCAGCAGGGTGCAAATGGCCAACGACTTGGGCTGGCGCAGTTGCAATATCTCGCGGACTTTGCTCAGGGTGTTGCCGGAATCGATGATATCCTCAACGATCAGTACGTCTTTGCCGCGAATATCTTCATCCAGATCCTTGAGGATCTTGACATCGCGGGTGCTGCTCATGCCGTTGCCATAGCTGGAGGCGGTCATGAAATCCACTTCATGAGGTACGGTCACGACGCGGCATAAATCGGCCATAAACATAAAAGAGC
Organism: Sodalis sp. RH16; assembly: GCF_047324245.1. NCBI lineage: Bacteria > Pseudomonadati > Pseudomonadota > Gammaproteobacteria > Enterobacterales > Bruguierivoracaceae > Sodalis > Sodalis sp. RH16. The sequence continues at coordinate 346,291 of NZ_CP178737.1, forward strand.
CGCGCAATAGGCCGACCAAAACCATTTCGCTGCCGCTCGCCTGATAATGCGCGCTGATCTCGCGCCCCAATTCGGCAATACGGGTAGCGATCTCCTGTTGGGAAATCATGACGTCCACGGTGTGTTTCATAACGAAGCCAGAAAAAGAATCGGGAAAGGAAGCGGATTTTATCACAACCCGCCGAACGGGGCGATATGTCCGTGGCGATGCCGGGCAGATTCCCAGGCAAGCTTTTTTATCCGCGGCGAGGGACAGCTTGTCCATGCTGGCCCATACTTTAAACAGGTCCGCGTCAACGAGTGAGGCGAGGGGCAAAAAACATAGGGCGCAAATCATTAAATATGATAACGTCATCGCATAATGACTGATTCAGGTTTTAACATGAAACACACCGTATTGACGATGCTGTTGTTGGGGTTACTGGGCTTTTCTTCAGCGTCGCAGGCCCTATCCGAAGCCGAAGCCGAGGACATGGCCGATTTGACCGCCGTGTTTGTTTATTTGAAAAACAACTGCGGTTATACCGATATGCCCAATGAACAGATCCGCCGGGCCATTTTGATCTTCGCCCAGCAGAATCGCTGGGATCTGAGCAACTACGGCAGCTATGATATGCGCGCCATGGGGGAAGACAGCTACCGTGATCTTAGCGGCATCGCTGTCCCTACACCGAAAAAGTGTGAATCCCTGGCCACCAATTCGCTCAGTTTACTTGCCTACGCCAAATAACCGATAATTGCATTTTGTGTGAAATTGCTCCGTGCATCCCCCGGCGGAGTTGGTTATGATGTTGCGCCGTTTTCTCATGGCGATGATGCCGAGGAGCAGCCCGACATGTCACAGCCCGATTTGCGACAAAAAGAAATTTGGTGCGAGACGCTGCATGATAGCTTCGGCCAGCGCTTTGACGTAGAGAAAATCCTGTACCGGGAAAAGACCGGTCACCAGGAGCTGACTATCTTCGAAAATGCCGCCTTTGGCCGGATAATGGCGTTGGACGGCGTGGTGCAAACCACCGAGCGCGACGAATTCATCTACCACGAAATGATGGCCCATGTGCCTTTGATAGCGCACGGCCAGGTCGAAAAGGTCCTGATTATCGGCGGCGGCGACGGCGCCATGTTGCGGGAAGTGTGCCGCCACTCGCAGGTCAAACATATCACCATGGTGGAAATCGACGCCGGCGTGGTGCAGTTTTGCCGTCAATATCTACCCCGGCACAGCGCCGGTGCCTTTGACGATCCACGTTTTCACCTTGTTATTGATGACGGTGTAAACTTCGTCACCCGCGCCCAGGAAAAATTCGATGTGATCATCTCCGACTGCACCGATCCCATCGGTCCGGGTTCCAGCCTGTTTACCTCATCGTTCTACCAGGGTTGTGCCCGCTGCCTTAACGACGGCGGTATTTTTGTCGCGCAAAACGGCGTCTGCTTTTTACAGCAGGACGAAGCGGTGGACAGCTATCGCAAGCTCGGCCGCTATTTTGCCGATGTGGGTTTTTACCAGGCGGCGATACCTACTTATTACGGCGGCATCATGACCTTTGCCTGGGCCAGTCAGGATCCGGCGCTACGCCGGTGCGATATCGCCACGTTACGGTCGCGGGCGGCAACGGCGGGGTTGGTTTGCCGCTATTATAATCCGGCGATTCACGTCGGCAGCTTCGCCCTGCCGCAATACATACTGAACGCGTTATCAGAGGCCCGTCCGAAAGGGCATTTGCAAGGGGGTGAATCCAATTGCAGAAGTTAAAACTGCACGGCTTTAATAATTTGACCAAGAGCCTGGGTTTTTGTATTTACGATATCTGTTATGCCAAGACCGCCGATGACCGTGACGGCTATATTGCTTACATTGACGAACGTTATAACGCCAATCGTTTAACGGAAATTCTGAGCGAAACCTGCGCCATGATCGGTGCCAATATTCTCAACGTGGCGCGCCAGGACTACGAGCCGCAGGGCGCAAGCGTGACGATTCTGGTCAGTGAAGAGCCGGTGGATCCGCTGAGCATCGACCAGTCCGAGCAGCCCGGTCCGCTGTCCCAATCTGTAGTGGCGCATCTCGATAAAAGCCATATCTGCGTCCATACCTATCCGGAAAGCCACCCGGAAGGCGGTTTATGCACCTTCCGCGCCGATATCGAGGTCTCCACCTGCGGCGTGATTTCGCCGCTGAAGGCGCTGAATTATCTGATACATAAACTGGAATCGGATATCGTCACCATCGATTACCGTGTGCGGGGTTTTACCCGCGACGTGTATGGCATCAAACATTATATCGACCATGAGATAAGCTCCATCCAGAACTTCCTGTCCGAGGATATGAAAGCGCTCTATCACATGATGGACGTGAATATCTACCAGGAGAATATGTTTCATACCAAGATGATGCTTAAGGACTTCGACTTGAAGCATTATCTGTTTAACGCCACGCCGGCCGATCTCAGCCCTGATGAGCGTAAAACCATCACCCGGTTGTTATATAAAGAGATGCGGGAAATTTATTATGGCCGGAATTTACCGGAATCCTGATAGAGGGTGGAGGGTAGGAGGGTAGCCAACGTTCGTTAACGTTGTCGCCTTAACCGGACGTAGCAAGACTGCGGGCTTATGCCTGGCGGTAGAAATCGCGATACTGGCTTAACACCTGCAAAAAATCGTCTGATCCGCATAAAGACAGGCTCTCTTCATCGTAGTAGTTCATGCCCTCTTCCAACTCTTCATTGACGAAGGTGAGTTCATTGGCGCGTATCATCACTTCTTCGCCATCGGTCCACAGGGTATATTCATGGCCCTCGCATTGCCAGCTGCGTTCGGTGCCGGCGAGTTGGCGTATCTGTGCCTCTACCTCGTCAAGCAGTGCGAAATCGCCTTTGACCTCCTCATTGAGCCAATGGCCGATGGCCTCGTGTCCCATGGAAAAGGTGACTTTTACCTGCCCGGTGATATCGCGCAAAAATTCATAATCCATTATCTTTCCCGCCTGCTGCAAGTGACCCGCCCAAGATAGAATTTTAACCGGTCTGCTATAAGAAAGCGTTAGCTGAATGGGATTTCATAAAAATATATTGCCGCATATAATCAATCAGAACGTATTGGCTGAGAAAAAATCCCTGTTGCCTCCAGCAAGACGGGAGTTAAAAAACGTCCATTGAGTTCACAGTCTCCGACGCCGCCGAAGGGGCTTCACCGAAGCCTGAACGTACCTACCTGTTATCACGTTTTTTGTCGGCTGTATGCCAATCATTAGGTTCTGCTGGCTATCCCACCTATAGATTTTTTTTCGCAGCGTTTTTTATTCCTCATCAATTGCTTAATGCGTCATTTATGGACTTATCAGAACGATATTAATTTGGTATTAAACGGATTAGTAATATTTACCTTAAACACATTAAAAACATACTGAATGCACACAAAAGCCGCCTAAAACAGAAAAGAAGACTTTTTACTTCTGTTATTTAAACTCCATTAACAATATCTCTGGCTCGCTAGACTTAAAAAAAGTAGATTTACTCTACATTCTTTTCTAAAGGGCCAATACATGCGTATTATAGATAATATGATTGAAAAGGATCTAATAAGCAATTCAACTACCCTGCAGGAATATCATGAGGCCAAGCATTTATTCCGTACCTTAAAATGCGTAAGGATGCAGGGAAATAGAGAATCACAATTGCGCGTGACAAGTGGAAAATCTACTTATAAAAATTACGCTACACGCCTATTGCTCGCCTCAGCCTGTGCACCGATAACTTTTTTTTCCGATCATCTTATCACGCAAAATGCTGCAGTCCCAAACTTCAATTCGGTGTCGGCAAAAGATAGGTTCTTGCCGCCCGCTGACCACGCGTCGTCCGTTAAGAGCGCCGGGGAGACCTTTTTGCCGGGACAGGCCGTTTATGATTATCCACGCAGTGTCCCAATAACAGGAAAAAACCATGCCCGTCGCGTAGCCCGAAGCACCGACCGTGAAGAATCACTCTATATGCCGCCTGCCGCTTCATCTTTGGAAGGCATTAATCGGATGCTTAGAAAAATATACCGGGAAACTGAGCACTATTTTGGACATCCGGATCCTTTAATACATAGTTTGGCATTTCACATTAAATATATGCAAGATTATGAAATATATGCAGCTAGATATTTACTTAGATATTCCGGTCTGTTCGGTGCCAAATGGCCTGAAAAAATAACCGAACGCCATAAAAAAAAGATTCTTACAGCCTGGGTGAGCTCTTATGTTTTCGAAAAATCATGGGAAAGATTTTTAGTTAGTGAATTCATTAATATCTCTAAATATACCGTGTTTGAAAAAAAAGTCACATCGAGAAATTTTGAAAGTTTTCTGGCTCATTGCATACGAAAAAAATTAATGAATAGTACCGATTTTGAGTATTTATATTATTATGAAACATCAATAAATTTTATCAAGGATAATTTTTTATTGCCCATAATGCCGACATTTTTTTATAATGACATTAACGATATAATGATGGCTTACCCAATAGGTTCCATTGAATGGGGTTATTTGCACGCTGGGCTGAGTTTTGCCATGAGCGCCGAACTGGACCTCACCTTATCGTCAGAAAAAGATGTGATCTCCTTGGGCATTATATTGGAATCCATGCTAAGAGAAGGGTTAACAAGTTTGTCTTTGGCGAAATTATTTATGATGCCGGCCATGTTTTACCACATCAAAGAAAGCTTGGATAAAGATAGTGATGTTCAACTTAATGAGATTATTGGCCCTAACGGAATAAGAGAGGGTATTCTGGAGAAATTTTTTTCCGCCTGCGATATATTCAATGCCATTAACGAACCCATAATTCGTTTGGCCGAAGCTTTAAAAGCCTATCAATCTCGAAAAACCATTGAAACAGAATTGACAAACTTGCATTGTAATATGGAGATTCGGCCGGGCATACCTTATTTTCAGAATTATCAATACTTGAGTTCTAACAAGAATTGCGTGAACACCACAGGAAGAGAAGAAAATGATGTCCGGCAATATCCAACCGCGGACGCGATCGTTGCAAAGCAAAATGCCGACGTTGCCAACGCATATTTAGTTGTCAACAAAGCAATTATTTTAGATGCCCTCTCTGGGATCGATGCAGATGAAGTCGGATTTATGACGCAAGCTAAGATGGTGATATTTAAAGTCCATTTTAAGCCAAAACTGAATTTAAAAAATACAAAGCATGATAATAGTGCAGAATATTGTTATTTAAAAATCAAGGAAAATATAGATATCTTCGCAGCGGAGAAAAATAATTCTAGAAGAATCTACGCCTTAATCAAGGAAACAGGAGAATATCGAATTAAGCGTGTTGATGAACAGATCACAGCCTACTTTGAACTTTTGGAAAACTATTCTCGGCAGTTAACAACTGATAATAACATTAAGCTGGAATTATACAAAGATGCTCTAAAACTTCTCAAAGAGCGTCATGAACCGCTTGACGTGCTGGCAAACAGTCTTAGTCAAATACACCGAGACAAATTACTCAGTCATTTGAATATATTAAACATCAATAATGCAGTCAATAAACAGGCAGAGGTCATATTCCAATCCTTAATTCCTTTTTATACCTGTAAAGAACGTTTGCGGCCCAGGAGAAAAAAAACTGCTATTCCTGCCTGCAGCCTGAATATCGTTGCGCTGGCCAGGGTTATGGGAGCGGAGTTAGACATCAGCGTGCTAGCCGCAACCAAGGGCGGTAATGTGACCAAGGGGACGGGGAGTAATGTGGTGAATGGCTTTGTCGCTAGGCAGGCCCTGAAGATGGCTATAAAAAAAGATCTGCACTCTCTAACGGCATTTACACATCTGCCCGCATCAGAAACATTTAATGGAATGGTAATCAGTAAATTAGCCACAGAATTTGTTCACCTCTTTGATTCAGGACTGGGGATTATTGGCCAAATAAGTAGCACTATATTAAAAGAGGTTGCCGCGAGTGTAGACATAGTGCAACGATATTCTCCCACGCTGAAAAATTTATTGTTGCGTTTGCGGGAAAAAGAAATTGAACATTATTTAAACCCGACAGATTCTTTTTATAAAATGGCGCGACTGCCTGCCTTGGAATTGGAGGTGCCAGTGGTAAAACTGGGGGGAGATAAATTTCGCGGAAAAGAAATCTATGCACGAATCAATCCCGAGGATAATGATATTTTCAGCCGAAAATATACTATGACCGCAAATAAAACATTGATTCCCGTTCCCATGCCTAAAGGTAGAGGACTGAAAAATACACGCCCTGCCGGACTCGACTGGCCGGACGCGGCAGTAGATGCTAAACAATGGGTTTCGAAACACACCAGATCGTTCTATCCGTATCATCAGTCCCAGCTGACTATTGAATATACCCCGACGGGAAAAAATGGCTATGTTTCCTACTTGAATACTTCAAATGGTGCTTCTCAGATCATCTTTTCAGATAACATCCGGTCTGATGATTGGCCGAATCCGTTCTTTACCTATAGATTTGATATCAATACCTTTGGAGACCGAGGAAGTGAGAAAATCCTTTTTCCGGAAGTGGGTATTACATTGAGGCATGAAAGCATAGACCTTAATAAATTTGTTACTTCCTATCATAGGTTGGCAAAAAAACAAAAAGAAACATTACAAGAATGGATTTTGAATGAAGATGATATCAGGGGATACAAAGATACATTGCGTTATAATGAGCCGTTGTTTTCAAAGTCAAATAGTACAGAAATGAACCGAAAGCTGAAGTTAGGTGAAACGCTTACCCACGCACAACAAGAAATTTATGACAGCCTGATGGAACTCACGCAAGCGGATATTCCTCGGCATCGCGGAAGCTATCTGCTTAGCATGGAATACATACACAGTGACATGCAATGGGGGGATGATCCTCGCGTAGGGGATATAGTGACAAACTACCCACAATTCATGATTGTATCAGCAAATAATAAAGCTGCCCGAGATTTGGCCAAGCAGGCAAATCATTACAAGAAGATAAACGGGGTGCGTTTGCAACAGTTAATAACATATCGTATTGATAATGCGATTCAAGGCACTCCGCTTCTACCCCAAATCATAACACAGTCGACACCGCCGGTAAATTATCTCTATCCCCCCAAATCCTATTTTATTATTAAGGGAATCAGTATCGCCAAAGCCAGCCCGCCCAGTATTTCTCCGACGGAACGAGTGGGGATCATTTTGGAAGAAGCGTCGGAGATCCCTTATAGTGCAAGAAATCTATTTTCAGGAAAAGTTTATATACATGATTCGCCCAACCCAGTATAGTCATTTAAAGGAGTAATCTGGCATGCATCTTTTATCGCACATAAATTATGGAATCAGTATCGAAAAAGAATTATTATCCAACTCAACAAACTCTCAGGAATATTTTGACACAAAAGCTCTATTTGATTCGTTGAAATCCATTAGTCGACATGACAGGCTTCAATTGAATAAACCAGCAAAAAACAATAAGTCTTCTTTAAAAGATTTCGCTTTACGCTTTCTCTTAGCTACCGGTTATTCATCGGTAAGTAATTTGGCGAGCAACATTACCTCTAAAAATAATCTCCCTATCATCCCAGGTTTACAATGCAACACAAACATATCTTCTTTTGGCTCGAAACATACTATAAAATGCTCTGAGCATATTTTACCAGTAATGCCTGCGGGAAATAACACTAACAATAAATTCGATTACGGTTTAATGGAAGAGCATAATGTAAGACGCATCATCAGAAGCCCGGAACAGTCACAATCTATGCATTCGCCACCAAATAGATCGGCATTGGAAGGGCTAACGTCATTGCTTATTTCTGAATCCCATATCACTTCTAAAGAGCTTGAGTCCACATATAATGTAATTAAAGCTTTAGATGAATTTTTATCTAAAAATAATGATGCATTCAAAAAAGTAACGCAAAGCTTGTTAAAATCATCTGGCCTGTTTGGGTATAAAGACCAGGAATTATTAACTCAATGCCATCAGCAAAAAATTATGGCCGCGTGGATCAATTCGTTTGTCTTTAACGATAATATCGAAAAATTTATAGTCAGCGAATTTATGACTCTCACTAAAAAAAATCATGGCAAAGCTGTTTATACACGGGACTTTGCAAATCATCTTTCTAAAGGCGTTGAGAATTTATTACAAAAAAACCCATCCGAGTATATGGGCGTCAATCAGGATAATCCTCCGAAAGTCATTTTTGACAGGCTATTGAACCCACTAATGCCTACTTTTTTTCAAGGCAAAGTTAACACCTCTGCGATGGCATACTCGGTTGGTTCAATTGAGTGGGGCTTTTTTCATGTTGGGTTAGGGTTAGCCATGAGTGCAGATATCAATCTGGAAACATTATCTGCTAATGATATTTTATCTTTAGGGATCATACTTGAAGCCTTGTTAAAAGAGGGTATCACCGCGCCCAATCTCATTAAGCTTTTTATGATTCCCGCTATGCTTTATCACGTCAAATATTGCCATGATAATAATATTTCTACTGATGTAGAAGACATTTTTTGGGAGAATAGGATTAGACAGCATATTCTTGCACAATACTTTTCCGCCTGCGATCGTTATCATGCGGCAAAAGATCCCGTAGCCTGTTTAACTCAAAGGTTGGACACCTACCAATCTCTTGCGGATTTGGTGGATGCATTGCATAATCTTAACTCCAACATATTAATTAAACCTCAAGAATATTATTTTTCTTACTACGAATATGATGTTTTTGGAGATGTTTTAACGGAGGAAATAAATGAAACAAAAATAGGCAATTGGCATACTCCCGATCCTTACTCGTTATTTGAAAGGCAAAGTGTTGAAATCGCCGATACTTTTGCTGATGTGGATAAAAACGTTATTAGAGATGCTTTTAACGGTATGCATAAAAAGGAGACCCAGTTCCTGAATGCGGCCATGGTCACACTCAGCAGGGTCAGTTTAGAATACAACTATGATTCCGAAAGGATGCAGTCCGAAGAAAGATTTTGCCAAATTGAAGAGTTGGACATAAGGAAAGATGTCGATGTATTCTCAGCGACTTTAGGTGATGAAGAAAGAATGTATGCGCTCATGAAAGAAAAAGAGGAATATCAAATACGACGAATCACTAGCAGCATTACTTCATATTATGATTATTTATCCTATTTTAAACCGGAACTGGACACCGATAGTATTAAATTAACGTTTTCGCAGGATAGCAATGAAATACTGAAGGATACCCATGATTCGCTGCAAGTATTAGCCGGTAAGCTGAGTCAAATACACCGCAATAAAATGCTACAATACCTGAATGCGTATGGTTATGACAATAGAGCTAGTTTTGAGAAAAAAACTTTTTTTCCAACCATAGTACCGTTTTATATCTGTAACAAAGATGATCAGGCCGCGAAACAAGACACAAAAAATTCATCTTGTAGTATTGATTTTGCAGCTCTGTCTTCTATTGCGGGCAAATCTGATTTGGACCTCCGGACGCCAATAAAAACGAAATATGATTCACGGACCGCCTCGGGCGGGATGGCAAGCGGCCTGGCTGCAAGGCAATCTTTTGTAATGGCGATGAAGCAGGGTCCGTCTTCTTTGGTTAAAACCATTGAACTACCTGCGTCACATGAACTCAATCCAATTGCCTTGAGCAAATTAGGAGTGGAATACCTCCTTATGTTTGATCCAGGCCTTGAGATAAACAGCGGATTGAGCGAGGTTATGTTCAAACAAATTGCCGAAGGTGTTGCTGTTGCGAGCCGCTCACTGCCGTCTTTGCAAAGACTACACGCCGCATTTGTAGCAAAAAAAATTGATCCCGCCGGCAATCAACTTGTTAAACAATATGAAATGGCCCATTTGCCATCCATGGAGCTGGAAGTTCCGGTAGTCAAAGTGGGCGGTGATACCTTTCACAGTAAAGATATTTATCTGCGATTAAACCCTGAGAATAATGACATTTACAGCCAAAAATATACCCTGGCCGAGGATAAAACACTTATACCCGTTCCCATGCCGCAAGGAGAAAAACTACATAATTTTCTGGTCCACTATAACGAGGAAATCTGTACTTTGATTGGCGATTCGAGTGTTTACCCATAAAACTGTTTTTTTATGCGTTAAATATTATCAAGGTCGGTAATATCTTCAACAGCCAACGCCTTCAGTGATCTAAGTACGCCGTCGGCGAAACATATATTGCCGAACAGAGCTAAATATCATCTTAATTGAAGAAATTATCATCTCCGGCAGCCAGTTTAGCCTGGCATCGCTGCTCCCCGATCGGGCTGGTTCAACTGTCGTGTAAAAGTGGGTAGACCCGACATCCACATCGGGCAGGATAGTACTGGTATACAGAATGCCTGCTGGCCATGATGTAGCGATAGGCGCGTTCGCTGTTGACAGAGTGGCTTGGGGCGCCGCAGACGTTGGCCGTTGATGCCGTATAGAGTGCCTGCCCTCGGTAGCCCCGGCTTTACGCAAAATTTTTATCATCGTCTTGTGGCCGCGATCTAAAGCCAGTGAAAGCGCGGTTATATTATTGGGGTCCTTTATATTAACCGCAGCGCCTCTTTCAACCAAATATTTCATGATATTCTGATTACCGCACGCAACGGCGCGCATCAGCGCTGTCCAACCCTTATTATCCAATGCGTCGATATCGGCGCCAAGCGGTAAAATTTTTTTAAGGAACATCTTGTTACCATTGCCAGCGGCAAGCAGCAGCGGCGTCAAGCCGTCTTTACCCGGAACATTGACTCCGCAGCCTAATCGTAGAAGGCTATCAATAACTTTTCCGCTCACGCCATTTTTTAACGCTAGGGTAAGCGCGGTATCTTCATCATCGTTCTTAACATCAGGTTTTATTCCTTTTGTCGCCAGCTTATCAACCAATTTGAAATCGTTATGTAACACTGCCAACATTAAAGGCGTCAAAGCCATATTACCCGCAAGATTAACATTAGCCCCAGCCTGGAGCAGAGCGTTTATAATAGCGTTCTCTTTGGTCATTATGGCTAATACCAAGGCAGTATTGCCATCACTGTCTAAGTAATCAAGCTCAGCGCCTTTTTGTAACAGGCGGGCAATATCCTGTAAACCATTGCCTAAAAGCACGGAAGCCATCAATGCCGTCCGATTATCTTTATCCTGTGTGTTAACATCCACTTCACTTCTGTTTACCTGATCAAGAATTTCTCTATTAAAAATGATATTACTCACAGGAATTTTAGTTCTTAAGTCATTTAATTTCAATGGACATTGAAAAGCAGGACTTGATGTTCTTTTTAAACGATTGAGCTGGTCTTTTTTTGAAAAATAGTTAATATTGCTTGACTCTATCCCGTTTGTTTTTGCTAAAGTCACATTATTTTTACTATGTAATATTATTGGAAAACCTACCGCAGCCGTCACTGGCAACTTTGCCAAATCAATACTGTTTTTTAAATATCCATGGGAGGAATAAAGTAATTTTTTCCCATCAATATGATTGGGTATAGCATGAGAAATCATAAAATTGAACTGAGAATTATAGGGTACCATTAACGACATGCCGTCACCTAAGTTGAATTGAAAAGAAATATGTTAAACGGGCCCTCCGGCCCTTCATATTTCATTAGCAGCATAAGAACCTTACTTGAGTCTTCTGAAGCAAAGATGATAAAACAGGGCTATCCCCGAAGGCCTATTCAAGAATTATTATTAGGAACTGAGCGACGTGACATTATTCTCTTAAGACTCTGGTAGATTTTATCGATGTCTCCGGTAATATGCGATGATAAAAATAAGGATGAGCCACTTGATTTGGTGGAGGCTATGTCAGTTGATATTTCCTTATTTTCGCGCCGGCCATTTTCATACAAAGGATATTCTGTATCCTCATTTTTATCTAAAAGCGTTTCATTCATGGCTTCGGTAGTATTGGCCTCATCATCAGACGCGGTCATCATGGTATTGATTATCGTCTCGGTGGCATTAAGTTTCTTATCGGTAGTTTTGATATAAGAACCGGCATTATCCTCTGCCACTGCGCGATTCTTCAAGGCATCATTTTCAGTATAAGCTGTATCGTTAACGTTTGCGGGCACATGATCTCCAGATGATACAGGACGACAGTCTTTGTTAGCTGCTTTTAGCGCAGATATTGCTTTTGAAAGCACATGCACATTTTGCTGATCGTTCTTGTACAAAGCCACCCTCATTGCCGTTTCATTACTTCGATTTGCATAATTGACACAAGCGCCTTGACTAAGCAAATACTCAGTCATCGAAACATCACCACAGTTCACCGCATGCATTAACGCAGTCCAACCCTGAGCATCCGTATTATCTATATTGACACCTCTTCTAATATAGAAATCCATAATTTCACGATTTTTTCGAAATGTTGCTAACATAAATGGCGTATGCCCATTTTTATCTTTAATGTTAATATCATAATGATCATAACGAAGAATCACGGATATCATCCAATGCGTATCATACTTTATGGCTAAGTGCAGTGCCGTCTCCTTTGCATCGTTAGTAGCATTGGTTAGTGCGCCATTTATTAGGAGCTTAAAAAATGTCCTATGATCTTCCCCTAGCACCGTCACCATCAAAGGGGTATAACCGGCTGTACCAGGCACATTAGACATACTTTTATTTTGCTGAAATATGTCTAATATCTTCCATTTTTCTGTAATTAGCGCCTCATCCTTCAATCTAAAAAGACTTTTAAGCAGCCACATTAGCGCCGTATTGTTTTCATTATCCCTAAGAGTCATATCGGCGCCTCTGCTCATCAGATATTTAATAAATCCAACGTCTTTGTGCGTTGCCACTGCCTGCATCAGCGGAGTGAGCTTATCTTTGTTTTGTGCGTTAAAGCCTACCCCCCTTTCGCCCGTTGTTTTCAAAAGTTCGTTATCTAATGGAATGTTACAATAAGGCAATCTTCCTCTTCTTCTTTCAGGTGATAGGCAACCTAGGCTCGCTTGTTGTTCTAATTTTTTATCAAAATCTTTTTCAACCAAGGAAGTTTCGCGTTTCTTTAACTTTAATTGTTTTAGCAAGTTACTTCCACCCTTTGTGGTAATCTCGCTGGAATGGGCATCGAAACGTCGTTGCGCCCTATTAATCATGGGTAAAACATTTAGAGAGGTGATATTTATTACTTCATTGTAATTGCGAATATTATGCTCATTTGATTTGTTTGGCATATATTCAAAAACTTTAGCCATAGTTGGCTGTGCGCATGGCAATAATGTTGTATTCATCTGTACATCCTTACAGTATGGTATGCTTAAAGAATGTTGCCTATTCAAAGTATTTTTTGAGACCAGGCGAGTAAACTCAGTGCTGCTAAATAAAAATTATGATACATCAGCCTATGACAAAGGAGGGAATGGAGAAGCATAACGTCTAAATGCCTCATAAGCACTCTTCATCTTATAAACAAGCCACCCTGGTATCAAATACGAGGATCCGCTGGATTGTGATGAATCTGTTTCAGCTGTTTTATCGTCATTAAGATCGCTTTGCAGAATAGGTTTGACAACTATCGTTTCATCTTTTTTGTCTGAAGCATCTATAGTATTGCTATCGGGGTCCACATTATTGTCATTAGCTATTACCTGCCACGTCATATGATTTGTATTCACATTTTCCTTGAGCTCATCCTTAAGCCAATGCTTTATTTCTTCATTCGGCATCACCGCGCCGGCCTTTATGAGCGTTAAGGCCATTATTTTGTCCTTTTTTTCAAAAGCAATTACCAGAGCGCTTCGTTGATATAGGGTCGTGAAGTTGACATTGGCGCCATATGAACAAAGTTTCTTAACCACTTCCTCTTTACGACAGTCCACCGCATGCATTAACGCCGTCCAGCCATTTAAATCCACATGATCAACATCTACGCCTTTGTTATAGAAGCTGTCCATAAGAGCCAAATTACCGTAATAGGACGCTATCATAAATGGCGTACGACCCTTTTTATCATCCACATTCAATTTTTGATAAAACACGCAGAGCTGATCAATGATAGTGTTTGATGCATTGTATTCAACTGCCAAATGCAATGCGGTTTTCCCGTCATTATTCTTTAATTCAACAGTTGCTTTGTTGATAAGTAATTTTTTAAAGCTATTTTTGTCATCACCCATAGCAGCAATCATCAAAGGAGTAAATCCTTCTTTATCCGCCAAGTCCAGATCTGCAGCGCTGTTTATCAACACATCTAAGATATTTAATTTAATTTGGATTCTTGTTTCATTTGCAAGACGAAAAAGGCTTTTTACAACCCACATCACCGCCGTATTGCCTGCATTATCCTGCAAGCCCACCTTGGCCCCTAGCCTAATCAAGGATTTAATATCCTCGTTGTTACCACCGGTAAGAGCAATCCGCATTAACGGGGTAAGCCCATCCTGATTCTTGTCATTGACATTGAGGCGGGTTACCGTTTTGGGGTCAAGATATTCAATGTCCACGTCGACCGTACTTTCCGGTAGGCTCGCTCTTTTATCCTTATGATCCAAGCAATCCAGCCGAGCTTGATTAGGGTTAACCTTAAGACCTCTTTCCTTAAGGTCTACTATATGACGCTTGGTTCTCAATTCTGCAGAATTGTTTCCAAACCTCTTTTCCGCTGCGTTAATCATGGGTAAAATATTATTAGATAGCATCTGAATTTGGCTAGTATAGTTAGTAGAATATTTTCCGCTTTCTATAGGCTGGCTTGGTTGAGAAAAATCAATTAAACGTGAGGGGGCGTAGGGCTGTAAAGTCACATTCATATATATCTCCTAAATATGATTTATTAAACTGGTTTTTTTTTGCAAAACGTCTGGGTAATACTGAGTTTTCTAACTCCATCATATATACCTTGCATAACTCTTGTGATTAACATCGGCGTAAAAGGCACAGACCTGCTCGCAGCGGATGCCGCGACATCGGTTAACATTTCACGATGTTCAATATCTATTATTTCATACTGGGTATTATTGTGGACTGTTATATTATGACTATCATTTAGGCGTGGCCCAGCGATGAGGTCGCATATATTCCCGCAGACCAGCTGAGGATCATTTTTTACACCTTTCACTGTCTCTGATTCTACTTTTATTTTGGGAAGCAGCAGATTCACCATATGATTTCGCCCTTGCTCCTGGGCGATGTTTAGCGCATCTTTATTGCAGCAATCCTTGATAAGAACGCTGGCGCCTTTGGCCAGCAAATAATTCATCGTCTCTACATCATCGCAGTTCACAGCATGCATCAACGCCGTCCAACCATAGGCATCGAAATCGTTGATATCCCCCCCTTTAGTGAGAAAGGTATCCATAATATCGTACCGGGAGCGAAATGACGCCATCATAAAAGGTGTATAACCACGCGTATCCTTAACATTCATAAATTTATAAAGGTCGATGAGAACAGTTAATATTTTTGGATCTGCATCAAATTTTAACGCCAAATGTAACGATGTCTCGCCTGCATCATTTACACATCTAAAGTCCTCCGCACTTCTATATGACATCTTAAATGCAGGCACGCTATTTACGGCGACGGCATACATCATCGGAGTAAATCCGGCAGTGCCTGCGATAGTCAGGTTTGCACCCGCAAGAAATAGATTTTCCATTATTTCCAATTTAGTTTGTATTTGCGTTTCATTGCCTAGATTGTTAAGGCTTTTTATCAACCATATCACAGCAGTATTGTTTTGCTTATCTTGAATATCTAAGGAAACGCCACTATGAATCAAATCACGTATTTTATTTAAGGAGTCGTTGTTACCGATCGCCTTCATTAAAGGAGTAATGCCATCGTTATCCTGTAGGGTATTATTAATGTTTTTAGCATACGCCTTTTTGCCGTTGTCGAACACAACGTCCATTTCTGGAAACCTGCTTATACTTGATATATTTTTTCGACAATCATATCGATCGTGGTTATTAATATTCTTTTTTGCGTCAACTTCAGCAAAAAAAATTTCACGTTTACTTATTTTAAGCTTCTCAACCCATTTATTAGTATACTCCCGTTCGTTTACTTTCATTTCGAATCGTTTCTCGCTTTCATTAATTGCCCTCTTTACGTTCTTTGTAAGAATATTTAACTCTTCTCTATTTTTAATAAAATTTGTATAGTTAGATATCATATGCATATGCATAGGCATAGGCATAGGCATAGGCATAGGCATAGGGTTAATCGAGCCGTAAGGCATAAAGGATTGTAATGTCGCGTTCATATATTATCCCTAAAATTTATATCCGTGCAGTCAATAGTGGTCTCGGAGACTAAAACATATACTGAATAAAAAAGTGAGTATATAAATTTTGTACTTAAAGAGTGGTACGTTTACTCTTCAGAAATAATCATAGCCTGTTTAAGAGAAATTGAGGGCGCTTCTTGTTAAACTTCATGACAAATTGAATTATAAAAAAACCGCACCTTAATCAGTTGGTATCCAACTTTTGGGGTGCGGTTCTGGTCCGTCAACGCTGATGAGTTATCTCTCGCCCCGCAGGGCATTCCGTTATACCGCGGTTTGGAAAATTACCTCATCCGCTTTATCGGTGTAAGCCGTCAGCTTGTCAAAGTTCAGGTAACGGTAGGTATCCGCCGCCGTTTTATCTACCATGGATATGGCTTGCAGGTACTCTTCCGGCGTCGGCAGACGTCCAAGCAGCGAGGTCACCGCCGCCAGCTCGGCCGAGACCAGATAGACATCCGCCCCGTCCCCCAGGCGATTGGGGAAGTTGCGGGTGGAGGTGGAGACCACCGTCGCACCGGCGGCTACCCGCGCCTGGTTGCCCATGCACAGCGAGCAGCCCGGGATTTCGATGCGGGCTCCGCTTTTGCCGAATACGCTGTAGTAGCCCTCTTCGGTGAGCTGCGCCGCATCCATTTTGGTGGGGGGCGCGACCCACAGCCGGGTTGGCAGCGCGCCTTTATGCTGATCCAGCAATTTGCCTGCGGCACGGAAGTGACCGATATTAGTCATGCAGGAACCGATAAACACCTCATCGATTTTACTGCCGGCGACATCGGACAACAGCCGCGCATCGTCCGGATCGTTAGGCGCGCAGACAATGGGCTGGGTAATATTCGCCAGGTCGATTTCGAGTACCGCGGCATATTCCGCATCATCATCAGCCACCAGCAAATGAGGATCCGCCAGCCAGCTTTCCATGGATTTGATGCGGCGTTCCAACGTGCGGCGGTCGCCATAACCTTCGGTTATCATCCACTTCAGCAGCACGATATTGGAACTCAGGTATTCAACGATAGGCGCCTGATCGAGCTTGATGGTGCAGCCCGCCGCAGAACGCTCAGCCGACGCGTCGGCCAGCTCAAAGGCTTGTTCAACCTTGAGTTCCGGCAAGCCTTCGATTTCCAGGATACGACCAGAGAAGATATTCTTTTTGCCCTTTTTCTCCACCGTCAGCAAACCTTGCTTAATGGCGAAGTAAGGGATGGCGTGCACCAGATCCCGCAAGGTAATGCCCGGTTGCATTTTACCCTTGAAGCGGACCAGCACCGATTCCGGCATATCCAGCGGCATGACCCCGGTGGCGGCGGCAAACGCCACCAGACCGGAACCGGCCGGGAAAGAAATGCCGATGGGGAAGCGGGTATGGGAGTCGCCGCCGGTGCCCACGGTATCCGGCAGCAGCATACGGTTCAGCCAGGAGTGGATGATGCCGTCGCCGGGACGCAGCGAGACGCCGCCGCGGTTCATGATGAAGTCCGGCAGGGAGTGATGGGTCTGCACGTCCACCGGCTTCGGATAGGCGGCGGTATGGCAGAAGGACTGCATCACCAGGTCGGCGGAAAAACCGAGGCAGGCTAAATCTTTGAGCTCATCGCGGGTCATCGGCCCGGTGGTATCCTGTGAGCCCACCGAGGTCATCTTGGGCTCGCAGTATTGCCCTGGACGGATACCGTCCACGCCGCAGGCGCGGCCGACCATTTTTTGCGCCAGGGTAAAACCCTTGGCGCTGGCGGTGACTTCCCGTGCATGTCGGAAGATTTCGCTTGGGGGCAATCCTAGGGATTCCCGGGCGCGGGACGTCAATCCCCGGCCGATAATCAGCGGTATACGGCCGCCGGCCCGCACTTCATCCACCAGCACCTGGGTATTGAGGGAGAAGCTGGCCAGCAGCCGGTCGGTATCGTGCCGGCGGATTTCGCCCTTGAACGGGTAAATATCGATGACATCGCCCATGTTCAGCTCGGAGACGTCCACTTCAATAGGCAGCGCGCCGGAATCTTCCATGGTATTGAAGAAAATCGGCGCAATCTTGCTGCCCAGCACCACGCCGCCGCTGCGTTTGTTGGGCACGTGGGGAATATCGTCACCCATGTACCACAGCACCGAGTTGGTGGCGGATTTACGTGAAGATCCCGTGCCCACCACGTCGCCGACGTAGGCCAGGGGGAAGCCTTTTTGCTTCAGGGTTTCTATCAACTTAAGCGGCCCCGCCACTCCCGGCCGATCGGGCACAATCCCATCACGGGCATTCTTCAGCATGGCTACCGCGTGCAGTGGAATATCCGGACGGGACCAGGCATCGGGCGCCGGCGACAGGTCGTCGGTATTGGTTTCGCCGGTGACCTTGAACACCGTGACGGTGATCTTTTCCGCCAGCGGCGGACGGGACAGGAACCATTCGGCATCAGCCCAAGAGCGCATGACTTCCAAAGCGTGGGGGTTGCCGGCCTTGGCCTTGGCTTCAACGTCGTAAAAGCTGTCGAACATCAGCAGCATGGATTTCAATGCATTGGCGGCTAAGGGCGCCAGCGCCTTATCGTCCAGCGCATCCACCAGGGGCTGGATGTTATAGCCGCCCTGCATGGTACCCAGCAGCTCAACGGCTTTTTCAGGGCTTATCAGGGGAGATACGGCTTCACCCTTGACGACGGCCGCCAGAAAACCGGCCTTTACGTAGGCCGCTTCATCGACGCCGGGAGGAACTCGGTTACTCACGAGATCAAGCAGGAATGCTTCTTCGCCGGTGGGCGGATTTTTCAGTAATTCAATCAGCGCCGCCATTTGTACGGCATCAAGAGGTTTTGGCACAATCCCCTGGGCAGTACGCTCGGCAACGTGCTTACGATAATCATCTAGCACGACGTTCTCCTCGCTTTTATTGTCATTGCTCGTTGTTCAATACTGAACTGACAGCACCTGGTTTGCAGCGCATCGTCGCGGGGCGCCGCCATTGAAAAAAGGACCTTTATACCCGGTGTCGGGTTGCCAGTTTATCAGGATTAATTTGCATTGTTAATTTGTTTACATCTAAGTAACATTATTTTTTTCGCTGAAACGTTAAGGCGTTAGCGATCCTGGCAGTTGCTCTTAAAACGGCGTTTAGCGGATTTAAATTAACATCCTTTACCTATGACCAGCCATAGCAAAGCAGCGAAATACTAAGGAGAGTTTGTAAGCAAAAAAAATCACCTGACGGTATCGCCAGGTGACAGGGGGAGAGGAGACTATTTCTTTTTCTTGGCTTTGGCATTCGGCAGATCGGTGATGCTGCCTTCGTAGACTTCCGCCGCCAAACCCACCGACTCATGCAGGGTCGGGTGGGCATGAATGGTCAGGGCAATGTCTTCCGCATCGCAGCCCATCTCAATGGCCAGACCGATTTCTCCCAGCAGTTCGCCGCCGTTAACGCCCACCACCGCGCCGCCGATAACCCGATGGGTCTCTTTGTCGAAGATAAGCTTGGTCATGCCGTCCTGGCAATCGGACGCGATGGCGCGGCCGGACGCCGCCCATGGGAAGGTGGCGACTTCATAGCTGATGCCTTTTTCCTTGGCTTCTTTTTCAGTCACGCCGACCCAGGCAACTTCCGGTTCGGTGTAGGCTATGGAGGGGATCACCTTGGGATCGAAGTAGTGTTTTTTACCGGCGATCACTTCCGCCGCCACGTGGCCTTCATGGGTGCCTTTGTGCGCCAGCATCGGCTGTCCGACGATATCGCCGATGGCATAGATGTGCGGTACATTGGTCCGCAGCTGCTTATCGACCCGGATAAATCCGCGATCGTCCACTTCCACGCCGGCTTTGCCCGCATCCAGCATCTTGCCGTTGGGCACGCGGCCGATGGCCACCAGCACCGCATCGTAACGCTGCGGATCGGCAGGGGCCTTTTTTCCTTCCATGCTGACGTAGATACCGTCTTCACGCGCTTCAACGGTGGTGACCTTGGTCTCCAGCATCAGGTTGAACTGCTTGCTGATCCGTTTGGTGTAAACCTTCACGACGTCTTTATCGGCGACCGGAATGACCTGGTCGAACATTTCCACCACGTCGATTTTGGAACCCAGGGCATAGTACACGGTGGCCATTTCCAGGCCGATGATGCCGCCGCCCATGACCAGCAAACGCTCCGGTACCGTACGCAGCGCCAACGCATCCGTTGAATCCCAGACGCGGGGATCGTCATGGGGTATAAAAGGCAAAGTGATGGGGCGCGAGCCCGCGGCGATAATCGCATTGTCAAAATTGATAATGGTGGCGCCATTCTCGCCGTCCACCTGCAGGGTATTGGCGCCGGTGAATTTACCCACCCCCTGCACAACCTTGACCTTTCGGGCTTTGGCCATGCCGGTCAGGCCGCCGGTCAGCTGATTGACCACCCGTTCTTTCCAGGTACGCACTTTATCAATGTCGGTTTTCGGTTCACCGAAGGTAATGCCGTTTTCGCTTAATGCTTTTGCTTCTTCAATGACCTTGGCCACGTGCAATAACGCTTTGGAAGGGATACAGCCAACGTTCAGACAAACGCCGCCCAGGGTGGCGTAACGTTCCACCAGCACGGTTTCCAACCCTAAATCGGCGCAGCGGAAGGCGGCGGAATATCCTCCCGGACCGGCCCCAAGTACCACTACCTGGGTTTTGATTTCAGTACTCATCATGACCTCTTATTTGTTTATCCGGCGGGTAAGTCGCTCATTTTCATAGGAATCAGAGACATAACGTACTGTCGCCACCGGGACGCCTCCATCGAGCCCAGTTTACAGAAATGTTAATAATCTGCAAAGCCTGTTCGAACGGGGCGAAACCTGTTTGCCCGGGCGGGGAAGCCGCGCTCCCCGCCGGAGTCACATCAAACAATCCGGCCGGCCCGGCGGGCCGGCCCTGGGTTTACATCACCAAACGACGAATATCGGACATCACGTTATTGATGAAGCTGATAAAACGAGCACCCGCCGCACCGTCTATAACCCGGTGATCATAAGACAGGGAGAGCGGCAACATCAGACGCGGCGTGAACTCTTTGCCGTTCCAGACCGGTTTGAACGCCGATTTGGAGACGCCGAGAATAGCCACTTCCGGTGCGTTGACGATGGGCGTAAAGGACGTGCCGCCGATGCCGCCGAGGCTGGAGATAGTGAAACATCCCCCCTGCATATCGGAGGAGGTCAGCTTGCCGTCGCGGGCCTTTTTGGAAATAACCGCCAGCTCGCGGGACAATTCGACGATGCCCTTTTTATTCACATCGCGGAATACCGGCACCACCAGTCCGTTGGGGGTATCTACCGCCACGCCGATGTTGATGTATTTTTTCAGCGTCAGCGTCTGGGCATCCTCGGACAGGGAGCTGTTGAAACGCGGCATTTCTTCCAGGGCCTTGGCCACCGCCTTCATGATAAACACCAGGGGGGTGATTTTCACATCCAGCTTTTTCTTCTCGGCTTCCGCATTCTGCTCTTTGCGGAACGCCTCGACTTCGGTGATATCCGCTTCGTCAAACTGGGTGACATGGGGGATCATGACCCAGTTGCGATGCAGGTTGGCGCCGGAAATTTTCTGAATCCGGCCCAGCGCCACCTCTTCGGTTTCGCCGAACTTGCTGAAATCCACCTTGGGCCAGGGCAGCAGACCCGGCAGAGACCCGCCGGTACCGGCGGCCGGCGCGGCTTCCGCGCGTTTGACCGCGTCTTTTACATAAGCCTGGATATCTTCGCGCAGGATCCGGCCTTTGCGCCCGGTACCCTTCACCTTGGCCAGATCGACACCGAACTCCCGCGCCAAACGGCGGATGACCGGGGTAGCGTGGACATAAGCGTCGTTTTCGGCAAATTCGCCTTTTGCCCCGGCGCCGGTGGTGGCGGCGGCATTCTTGTTTGCCGCCGATGCCGGAGCAGGAGCGGCCGCCGCCGCGGTTTCCGTTTTACCGGCAGCGGGGGCCGGCGCGGCTTCGGTTTTGCCGGTAGACGGGGCAGGCGCGGCGCCTGCCACTTCAAACACCATGATCAGCGAACCGGTGCTGACTTTATCGCCGGTGGCGACCTTGATCTCTTTCACCATGCCGGCAAAGGGCGCCGGGACTTCCATCGAGGCTTTGTCCCCTTCCACCGTGATCAGGGATTGCTCCGCCGCCACGGTGTCGCCCACTTTGACCATGACCTCGGTGACTTCCACTTCATCGCCGCCGATATCCGGTACGTTAACGTCCTTGACGCCGCCCGACTGGGCCGGAGCGGCTTCGGCGGCAGGCTTGTTAGCCGCCGGGGCCGCGGCGGCTTCACCGCCCTCGCCCGCCACCTCGAACACCATAATCAGCGAGCCGGTGCTGACCTTATCGCCGGTGGCGACCTTGATCTCTTTCACCGTGCCGGCAAAGGGCGCCGGGACTTCCATCGAGGCTTTGTCCCCTTCCACCGTGATCAGGGATTGCTCCGCCGCCACGGTGTCGCCCACTTTGACCATGACCTCGGTAACTTCCACTTCGTCGCCGCCGATATCCGGTACGTTAACCTCTTTGCTGCCGCCGGATTTAACCGGTGACGGTGTGGATTCCGCCTGCCTGGCGTCGTTTTGCCGTCCGGACGCGGCAGGTTTGGCATCGCCTTGCCCCTCGGCCTTGGCCGGCGCTTCTTCGCCCGCCGCGGCCTCGTCAAAGACCATGATAAGCGAGCCGGTGGTGACTTTGTCCCCCACGGCCACTTTCAGCTCTTTGATTACCCCCGCCCGGGGGGAAGGGACTTCCATCGAGGCTTTATCCCCTTCCACGGTGATCAGGGATTGTTCGGCGCTGACGCTGTCGCCAACCTTGACCAGCACTTCGGTCACTTCAACTTCATCGGTACCGATATCCGGCACGTTGATTTCAATAGCCATTAAGTTATCTACCTCTTATGCCAGGCGCGGGTTGACTTTATCAGCATCGATGCCGAACTTGGTGATGGCCTGCGCCACCACGCCGGTGTCGATATCGCCGCGTTTGGCCAGTTCACCCAGAGCGGCAACCACTACATAAGCCGCATCCACCTCAAAGTGGTGGCGCAAATTTTCACGACTGTCGGAACGACCGAATCCGTCGGTGCCCAGTACCCGGAATTCGCTGGCCGGGATGAAGTTGCGGATTTGTTCGGCAAACAGTTTCATATAATCGGTGGAGGCCACCGCCGGCGCGTCGTTCAGCACCTGGGCAACATAAGGCACCCGCGGTTTTTCCGCCGGATGCAGCATGTTCCAGCGCTCGCAATCCTGCCCGTCGCGGGCCAGTTCGGTGAAGGAAGTGACGCTGTAGACATCGGAGCCGACGCCGTAGTCTTTCGCCAAAATGGCCGCCGCTTCGCGCACATGGCGCAGTATGGCCCCGGACCCCATCAGCTGTACCTTGCCTTTGGAGCCTTCCAGGGTTTCCAGTTTATAGATGCCCTTGCGAATGCCCTCTTCCGCCCCTTGCGGCATGGCCGGCATATGGTAGTTCTCGTTCAGCGTGGTCAGGTAATAATAGACATTTTCCTGATGTTCGCCGTACATGCGCGTCAAGCCGTCATGCATGATCACCGCCACTTCATAGGCGTATGCCGGATCGTAGGAGATACAGTTGGGGATGGTCAGGGACTGGATATGGCTGTGGCCGTCTTCATGCTGCAAGCCTTCGCCGTTCAGGGTGGTGCGGCCCGAGGTACCCCCGATAAGGAAGCCGCGCGCCTGCTGATCCCCCGCCGCCCAGCACAAATCGCCGATGCGCTGGAAACCGAACATGGAATAGTAGATATAGAAGGGGATCATCGGCAGGTCGTTGCTGCTGTAGGACGTTGCCGCCGCCAGCCAGGAGGAGGCCGCCCCCAGTTCGTTGATGCCTTCCTGCAGGATCTGGCCCTTTTCATCTTCGCGGTAGTACGCTACCTGCTCGCGGTCCTGAGGCGTATATTGCTGGCCGTTCGGACTGTAGATACCGATTTGCCGGAACAGACCTTCCATACCGAAGGTCCGTGCTTCATCGGCAATGATGGGCACCAGGCGATCTTTGATGGACGGGTTTTTCAACATGACGTTCAGCACCCGCACAAAGGCGATGGTGGTGGAAATTTCTTTTTTCTGCTCTTCCAGCAGCGCGCCGAAATCTTCCAGAGACGGCAAAACCAGCGGCTTGGTGAAATTCTTCAGGCGGGTGGGCACATAACCTTGCAGGGCCTTGCGGCGATCGTGGAGATATTTGTACTCCTCGGAGCCTTCCTTGAAGGTGATGTACGGCAATTGTTCCACCTGGTCATCAGGCACCATGTCGGACAGATTGAAACGATCGCGGAAATAGCGCACGCCGTCCATGTTCATCTTCTTGACCTGATGGGCGATATTCATGCCTTCCGCCGTTTCTCCCATGCCGTAGCCCTTGATGGTGTGGGCCAGGATGACGACGGGTTTACCGGTGGTCTTTTGCGCTTTTTGCAGCGCGGCGAAGACTTTGCGCGGGTCGTGGCCGCCGCGGTTCAGCGCCCAGACCTCGTCGTCGCTCATGTCCTTGACCAGCGCGGCGGTTTCCGGATATTTACCGAAGAAATGCTCACGCACGTAGGCGCCGTTTTTCGATTTGAAAGTCTGGTAATCGCCGTCGACGGTTTCATTCATCAATTGAATCAGTTTGCCGCTGGTGTCTTTGCGCAGCAGTTCGTCCCAGCGGGTGCCCCAAATCACCTTGATCACTTCCCAGCCGGCGCCGCCGAAGATGCCTTCCAGCTCGTTGATGATTTTACCATTGCCGGTCACCGGGCCGTCCAGGCGCTGCAGGTTGCAGTTGATGATAAAGACCAGGTTATCCAGCTTTTCGCGGGTGGCGATGGTAATCGCCCCCTTGGATTCCGGCTCATCCATCTCGCCGTCGCCCAGGAAGGCATACACGGTCTGAGCGGTGGTGTCTTTCAAACCGCGGTGATTAAGATACTTCAGGAATTTGGCCTGATAAATGGCGCTCACCGGCCCCAATCCCATGGACACCGTGGGGAACTGCCAGAACTCCGGCAGCAGCTTCGGATGGGGATAAGAAGGCAGGCCTTTACCGTGCACTTCCTGCCGGAAATTATTCAT
Source organism: Sodalis sp. RH16 (assembly GCF_047324245.1). Classification (NCBI taxonomy): domain Bacteria; kingdom Pseudomonadati; phylum Pseudomonadota; class Gammaproteobacteria; order Enterobacterales; family Bruguierivoracaceae; genus Sodalis; species Sodalis sp. RH16. The sequence continues at coordinate 371,611 of NZ_CP178737.1, forward strand.
TTGATCTTCGGTCAGGCGGCCTTCAAGAAAGGCGCGGGCATAGATGCCAGGGGAGATATGGCCCTGGAAATAGACCAGATCGCCGCCGTCCTTGTCGCTGCGGGCGCGGAAGAAATGATTGAAGCACACTTCATAAATAGTGGCTGAGGATTGGAACGATGCCATATGGCCGCCCAGATCCAGATCTTTCTTCGAGGCGTGCAATACCGCCATCACCGCGTTCCAGCGTATGGCCGAACGAATGCGGCGTTCAAGTTCCAAATTACCAGGGTACTCAGGCTGATCTTCTACCGGGATGGTATTGATATAATTACGGCCTGAAGCACCAGCAGCGATACTGACGCCACCTTTACGAGCCCCGTCCAGCACTTGATCAATCAAGAACTGGGCGCGCTCAATACCCTCTTCACGGATAACCGATTCGATCGCCTGTAGCCAGTCGCGTGTTTCGATCGGATCCACGTCATTGTATAAACGTTCTGACATGGTGGTGTTCCTTATCTATCGCTAATAATTGGTTTAGTTGGAGCCTGTCTTCCTGTATTCACTAAGGTAAACACACGAAGACAGGCCCATTGCTTTCGTTGCCGCATTCAGATCCCGTTGCCGGGATCTTAGTCCTTGCGTTGCTGGAGACGGCGCAGGGAACGTTCGCGCCGGCTGTGTTCTCGGCTGAGATCCAGCAAAATTTCCTCAATAAACGCCAGGTGGCGATGTGAAGCCTCGCGCGCTTTTTCCGGCTCGCGTGCTACTATCGCCGCAAAGATCCCGGCGCGGTGGCTGCTCACCTGTGCCAGCATTTCGCGGCGTGAGTAGAGCAATTCAAAATTCTGTCGTACGTTTTTTTCCAGCATCGGCCCCATGCAGCGCACCAAATGTAATAAAACCGCATTATGTGCGGCTTCGGTGACAGCAATTTGATATTGCAGAACGGCGTCGGCTTCAGCGTCGCGATCGCCGCTTTCCTGAGCCTGCTGGATAATCTGGTGACAGTCGCGGATACGGTCCAAATCTTCTTCGGTTCCGCGCAATGCGGCATAATAAGCGGCAATGCCCTCAAGGGCATGGCGGGTTTCCAATAGGTCGTATTGCGATTCAGGATGTTCGGCCAGCAGTTCAGCCAGGGGGTCGCTGAAGCTTTGCCAAAGATTACTTTGCACGAAGGTCCCCCCGCCCTGGCGTCGCAACAGCAATCCTTTGGCTTCCAAACGCTGGATTGCTTCTCGCAGGGAGGGCCGGGAAACGTCGAATTGTTTTGCCAGTTCACGCTCGGGTGGCAATTTTTCACCGGGACGCAGCGTGCCTTCCAGGATGAGATACTCCAATTGCTGCTCTATAACGTCCGATAACTTTGCCTGGCGGATTTTACTGTAAGCCATTTATCTTCATCTCTGCGAATGGCGCGGAGTCAATTGGTAATACCAATTTCATAAACGTGACGCTAAAGTAACAAAGTATTCACCTTCTGTCCATCCTGGCATTGACCTAAATCATGAAACCCCGCACATTTAAACAATTGCACTATGCATGTGCTGCAATTTGATAACCATCCAGTATAAACCACCGAGAATGGATTGTGACAAATTTAACGATTATGCAACTTTAAATGTTGTTGCTGAAGCGTTTGAGCCAGCTAAAATTCGCACAAAAAAACCAGATATCGAATAATTTTAAAATTTTAACTTTTTTTTAACTGGAATTATTACAATTTTCGCTCATGGCGCCGATCTTGGAAAAATGCGGCAGATCACGGCGTTTTACAATTCTCGCCAGCGGCTTGATAAATCAGGTGCAAACTTTTTCCCTTACCACTATTCTTGTGCCGACGACAGACCGGGAAGTGATTTCTTTTTTCGGCGAACGTAAAAAAATAAGTACAAAAACGACAGAGGATTTTACGATGGATGGTAAACAGCGCAGTGAGACGCTGAAACGCGGGTTGAAAAATCGCCATATTCAGCTTATCGCCTTAGGCGGCGCTATTGGTACCGGCTTGTTTCTGGGCATTGCGCAAACCATTAAAATGGCGGGACCGTCGGTAATTCTAGGGTATGCCATCGGCGGTTTTATCGCCTTTCTTATTATGCGGCAACTGGGCGAAATGGTGGTTGAGGAGCCGGTGGCCGGGTCATTCAGCCATTTTGCCTATAAGTATTGGGGCAATTTTGCCGGTTTTGCATCGGGATGGAACTATTGGGTACTGTACGTATTAGTTGCCATGGCCGAACTTTCCGCCGTGGGCATCTATATGCACTACTGGTGGCCGGACCTGCCTACCTGGATATCGGCGGCGGTGTTTTTCATACTCATCAACGCCATTAACCTGGCCAACGTCAAAATCTACGGTGAGATGGAATTCTGGTTCGCCATTATCAAAGTAGCGGCCATCATTGCCATGATCCTGTTCGGCGGCTGGCTGCTTCTGAGCGGCCATGGCGGTCCCGAAGCCAGCGTGACCAACCTCTGGGCCCAGGGAGGTTTTTTCCCTAACGGCGTCAACGGCTTGTTTATGGCTATGGCGGTTATCATGTTTTCCTTCGGCGGTCTGGAATTGGTGGGTATTACCGCCGCCGAGGCCGACACGCCTGAAATCAGCATTCCCAAGGCCACCAACCAGGTTATCTACCGTATCCTGCTGTTTTATATCGGCTCACTGGCTATTTTGCTGTCCCTTTACCCCTGGAGTAAGGTGGTGGAAGGAGGCAGTCCGTTTGTCCTGATTTTTCACGCCCTCAATAGCGATTGGGTCGCGACGATACTGAATCTGGTGGTGTTGACCGCGGCGCTGTCGGTCTATAACAGCTGCGTTTACAGCAACAGCCGCATGTTGTTCGGCCTGGCGCGCCAGGGCAACGGCCCCAAGGCTCTGCAGAAAGTCGATCGCCGCGGCGTACCTGTCGCCGCCATCGGCGTTTCGGCGCTGGCCACCGCCATCTGTGTGCTGATTAACTATCTGATGCCGGGCAAGGCTTTCGGTCTGCTGATGTCGCTGGTGGTATCAGCGCTGGTCATCAACTGGGGCATGATCAGCCTCGCCCATTTGCGGTTTCGCCGCAAAATGGCGCAGCTCGGACGGGTCACCAAATTCCAGGCGTTATGGTATCCGTTCGGCAATTACCTTTGCCTGCTGTTTATGGCGGCAATCCTGGTGATTATGCTGATGACCCCAGGGATGGAAATCTCGGTTTATCTCATCCCCGTATGGGTATGTCTGCTGGGTATCGGTTTTTACTTCAAGCAAAAAAGCCAGCGCGCCGCCGGCGCTGTGACCCGCTGATCTTATCCCCTTCGCCGATCGGTCCCGATCGGCGAAAAAAACGCCGTAAAAACCATCCGTACCGACCCGCAGAAGTACACATCCGCTACTCCCTCGCGGTATCACGGCCTATGCCATAGCCCTCACAAATTTAAGGTGATAACCGGTTTATCCATTTCTATAACCGGTTGTTACACCCTCCTCTCCCTTGAATAGGCCAATACTGGCTGCGGGTAGTGCATGTCCTGTATACAAAGGAGAGGTGAACCATGAAAGCAGAGGCATTGTCATTAAAGGAAAAAATCGGATTTGGCATGGGGGACGCCGGTTGTAACATGGTGTGGGGATCTATCACCATGTTCCTGGCCTATTTTTATACCGATATTTTCGGCCTGGCGCCGGCGCTGGTGGGAATATTGCTGCTATCGATACGCATTATCGATGCCGTCACCGACCCGGTCATGGGCGCCATCGCCGACCGCACCCGATCCCGATGGGGCCGCTTTAGGCCTTATTTATTATGGCTGGCGGTGCCTTTTGCCGTCTTCAGTGTCCTGATGTACACCACGCCCGACTGGAGCTATTCCGCCAAGGTAGTTTACGCCTTTGTCACCTATTTCTTGATGTCGCTGATTTATACCGCCATCAATATTCCCTATTGCGCTCTGGGTGGGGTGATTTCCAACGATCCCCAGGAACGGGTTTCCTGTCAATCCTGGCGTTTTATTCTGGTGGGAGTGGCAACCCTGATTATTTCCCTCACCCTGCTGCCGATGGTGGATTGGTTCGGCGGCGGCAACCGGGCGCAAGGATTTCAATGGGCGATGACGGTATTATCCATTATCGGCTGTCTGATGTTTTTGTTCTGCTTCGCCACCGTTCGGGAACGGATACAACCCGCGACCCCCACCAATGATGCATTGAAAGCCGACCTGCGGGATATTTGGAAAAACGATCAGTGGGTACGCATACTGGTGCTGACCTTTTTTAATGTCTGCCCGGGATTTATCCGTATGGCCGCCACCATGTATTACGTTACCTATGCCATGGAGAAAAGTTCGGGATTCGCCAGTTTGTTCATCAGCCTTGGCGTGGTGGGCATGATGATCGGCAGCGCCCTGGCCAAACCCCTGACCGATAAATATTGCAAACTTAAAGTCTTTTTCTGGACCAATATCGTATTGGCTGTCTTCTCCAGCGGATTCTATTTCCTCAATCCGCATCTGGCGGGATTGATTCTGGTGATGTACTTCATATTGAATATTCTGCATCAGATTCCCTCCCCCTTGCACTGGTCGCTGATGGCGGATGTGGACGATTACGGCGAATGGAAAACCGGTAAGCGCATTACCGGCATCAGCTTTTCGGGCAATCTGTTTTTCCTGAAGGTCGGGCTGGCCGTGGCGGGGGCGTTCGTCGGTTTTATTCTTTCCGCCTACGGTTATCATGGGGACGCCGTCCGGCAAAGCCCCGGCGCGATACAGGGGATCGTTTTGCTGTTTACCGTCATTCCGGGTATCGGTTATCTGATAACCGCCGGGGTGGTCCGGCTGCTGAAAGTCGATCGCCAACTGATGCGTCAAATCCAGTCCGATCTGGAAGCAAGACGCTTACAGCCCCACGAGTCCGCTGAATGGCGCGAACCCCGGCCGCTGGAAACCAAGCATCCTTAACCGCGAAAAAGGGAGAGGTGAACATCATGAGCCAAACTCAGTGGCCCAATCCATTAATCGAGCAGCGTGCCGATCCTTACATCTACCGGCATTTCGATGGTTATTATTATTTCACCGCCTCGGTGCCGGAATACGATCGGCTGGAGATTCGACGCTCGGCTACCCTGGGAGGATTATCCCATGCCGAACCGGCGGTGGTGTGGCATAAACACCAGCACGGGGAAATGAGCGCGCTGATTTGGGCGCCGGAACTGCATTTCATCGACAAAAAATGGTATCTCTATTTTGCCGCCGCCCATTCGCCGGAGATTGTCGACGGGCTCTTCCAGCATCGCATGTTCGTCCTGGAATGCGCCGACGGCAATCCCCTCACCGGCACCTGGATCGAAAAAGGGCGCATACGGACCCCGCTGGACACATTCTCCCTGGACGCCACCCATTTTTTCCATCAGGGGCGGCACTATTATGTCTGGGCGCAAAACGATCCGGACATCCGGGGCAATTCCAATCTCTATCTGGCCGAGATGGCCACGCCCTGGTCGCTGAAAACCCCGCCGTCAATGCTGAGCAAACCTGAACTGCCCTGGGAAACCAATGGTTTTTGGGTCAACGAAGGGCCGGCGGTCCTGCGCCACGGACAGCGGCTGTTTATCACCTATTCCGCCAGCGCCACCGACGCCAATTATTGCATCGGCCTGCTTTGGGCGGATATCAACGACGATATCACCGATCCCCGGGCCTGGCATAAACTGCCGCAGCCGGTCTTTCGCACCCACTGGCAAAACCGGCAGTTCGGCCCGGGCCACAACAGCTTTACCCTAAGTGAAAACGGCGAGGATGTGCTGGTCTATCACGCCCGATCCTATACAGAAATCACCGGCGACCCGTTATACGACCCCAACCGCCATACGCGGATCAAGGTTTTTCATTGGGATGAAGAAGGCATGCCCCGCTTCGGCGAACCGCCGGCGGACTACGCCTGATGGCCTCAGACCAATGCGCCGTAAATGGTCAATAGCGCCACCACCACCACGATCACGTTGGTTATCTTTTTCGCCAGCGAAACCGCCGCCCGCGGGGTTTGCACCTCATCCAGGTGCGGGTCCCGCGCCAGGGAGAACTGCGCCAGGCGGGTCAGTACCTGATACTGGCCGGTATGCAGGTCCGCCAGCGAGGCAAACCAGGCCGGCAGGGCTTTTTCGCCGTGTCCCAGCAAGGCGTAAGCTACGCCTGCCAGCCTGACGGGTATCCAGTCCAGCCAGTGCAGCATAGTGTCTATACCGGACTGCGCCCGCTTCAGCGGAGTGGCGCGGCGCGCCAGCCAGGTCTGCCAGGCGCGCAAAAAAGCATAACCGGCAAGCAGAACCGGACCGTAGGGTCCGCCGGACACCAGCCAGAACAACGGCGCCAGATAAAAACGGAAATTGATCCATAGCAGCGCATTTTGCAATTCGCGCAAACGTTCTTCTTTATCGCAATCCACCGGCAGACCGTGAATCAGAGTCAACTCTTCGCTCATCGCGTCGCAGGCATGGCCGTCTCCCCGCGCGGCGGCGGTGATATAGGCCCGATAGTGCTTGCGAATGCCGCCCGCACCGATGCAAAGCAGGGAAATCAAAATCCATAACAGCAGCCGCGGCGCGCCGAAGAAAAAATTCCCCGCCAGCCTCAGGCATAGCGCCACCGCGACCATCCAGCAAATCGCCAGCAAAATCGTCAGTGCCGGAGATACAAAGCGGGTACGGGCAAACACCCGCTCAAAATAGTGATCCAATTGCCAGTGATCGCCCATTTTAAATAAGCGTTCCCATGCCAGTACCAGTAATAATGTAAACAGTGTCATGAATCCTGGTGCTCCCTGTCTCGGTCCTCGGTGCTCGGTGAAATCAACTCCCTATAATGATGCCATAGAAAAGCCGGTCCGGGATCGGTTTTACGGACGGGGGCAATATCGCTATGACCGGCTATGCGGGCCGGCGTAATCGGATAATGCCGCATCAGTAGCCGCGTAAGTTCGGCCAGCCGGAGGTATTGCTCATCGGTATAAGGCTGATTATCGGTACCTTCCAACTCGATGCCGATGGAAAAATCATTACAGCGTTCCCGCCCGGCGAAACATGAGACGCCCGCATGCCAGGCGCGGCGATGAAACGGCACATATTGCACAATCTCGCCGTCGCGCCGGATCAGGCAGTGGGCCGATACCCGCAGGCCCTGTATCTGTGAGAAGAAAGGATGTTCGTCTGGGGTAAGCGTGCCGGTAAATAAGCGATCGATATAGGGTCCGCCAAACGATCCCGGCGGCAAACTGATACCGTGCACCACCAGCAGCGAAGGAATTTCGCCGTTCGGCCGTTCATCGCTATGGGGGGACGGGACCCGTTTAGTGCCTGTTAACCAGCCGTTTTCCAACTCCATTCGCCACCTCCGCTCTCTGCCTCCACGCTCTTTACCCTAAATAGTTCGAATTGCAGGTGGGATGAGCGAGTACAAATCTGCAGGAGCAGATTTGAACGCGACTTGCCGCGACCCCGCCAGGGGCGAGGCCCATGGAGGGGCCGGGTATGGCCAACGCACCTGCAGCTTGAAGTATGACGGGTATGGCTGTCGGCAGTAGTACTTATCTAAGCAACAGAGTAGCATGTTTCCTCTATTCTCTTTATTCGCTATTTCGGAGTTTTTATGCCGACACGTCGTTATAACGCTGAACGCCGCCGGGCCGAATTGCTTGAGCGTATTCAGTATGATATCCCCTTGACCGTTACCCGGGCGCTCAGCGAAGACCTGGGGGGCACCGCCGATCCCGAGGCCGATATTACGGCGCAATTATTGCCCCGTGACAGCCAGGCCGAGGCGGTTATCATCACCCGCGAAAACGGTATTTTCTGCGGGCAGCAATGGCTGGAGGAAGTGTTTCGCCAGTTAGGGGACGGGATCCGGGTGGAGTGGCAGGTGAAGGACGGCGATGCCATCCGGGTTAACCAGCCGCTGTGCCGGCTGCGTGGACCGGCGCATTTATTGCTGACCGGTGAACGCACGGCGCTGAATTTTGTGCAGACCTTGTCCGGCGTGGCGTCGGAGGTGAAGCGTTATGTCGATAAGCTGGCGGGTACCCATACCCAACTGCTGGATACCCGTAAAACCTTGCCCGGACTGCGGACCGCGCTGAAATACGCGGTACTGTGCGGCGGCGGCAGCAATCACCGGCTGGGCTTGGCGGACGCCTTTTTGATTAAGGAAAATCATATCATCGCCGCCGGGTCCATCGCCAAGGCGGTGGAAAACGCCGTGGCTCTGCGCGCCGACGTGCCGGTGGAGGTAGAGGTGGAAAGCCTGGATGAACTGCGCCAGGCCCTGGAGGCCGGCGCCGATATCATCATGCTGGACAACTTTACGCTGGCGGATATGCAGCGGGCCGTTGCCGCCACCGGGCAACGGGCTTTGCTGGAGGTTTCCGGTAACGTTACCCTGGAAACCCTTCACGAATACGCCGCCACCGGCGTGGATTATATTTCCGTCGGCGCGCTGACCAAACACATCCGCGCCCTCGATCTGTCCATGCGATTCCAATAGCAGCGCCGGCATGGCGGACAGGGTGTCCAGGCAGTTATGGCAGCGGTACCGTATCGCTTAGTGACCGCTGAATGTCCGGTCCAGTTCCGCTATCAGCGCTTCGAGCCGGCTGAAGCTTGCGGCGGTCTGTTGATTAACGGCGGCGATAAAAATTCCATAGCCGCCTTGGGCATTGGTGACATGCACCACATAATGCCTGGCGTGATCGGCCCGACTGGTGGCAATGCCGGTCCAATTGGACAATACGCTGGTGTGGCTGTAAGTCCCCGTATTGATAAAACGCAGGCTGGGTTCACTGGTTTTCAAATAATCCACCAGTTGAACCAACGTCTGGTTCTGGTTTTTCACGACACTGAGATTCACCACAATATCATCGCTGGTAAAAGAACTGGCGAGAGTAGTAGGGTCAGCCGCAAGCTGCTTGATGGTCCAACCGCTGCCGATATTCGCCGGTACCTGGGTAATGGGGTTGCGCCATAAGTGTTCCGCCGCCATGGTGATGCCGTCATGAGGCTGTTGCGAGCGGGGGATTAGCAGGGGTAGCGTGACTTTTTGTCTGAGATAAACGCCCCAGCCCGGCAGGTATGCACTCGTAGCAAGGTAAACAAATGCCCCCGCCGCGATCAGGAGACACGCCGATAGCACGACGGTAACGCCGCGGCGCGCGGCGCGGGGATGGGTAACGCTGGTTTTATGGGGCGCGGCCGGCAAGAGCGGCGGCGGGGAGTTTAAAAGCGGTTTCAACTCATCCATGGCGGCCAACGGGGTCCACTGCGGCATCCCTTCACGCCAGACAAGACTCTGCGCACCCAATATCCGATGTTGTAATAGCTTCTCCAGCGTAGCCAAGGTTACCGGACCTTGCCGCTTACCATCCACAATGTACCACCAGCCGATCATATTGAGCATTGCCATTATTTTAATAGGGATATCAATACGGACACATTACCGCCAATATGCCGAAGGGAACTGAGGCAAAGGACTTTCTCGCGTACAGCAACGTACATTGTAAATTCTTGTTAAGGTCATATTTTATTCTATATTCACATTATCATCATCTTCTTTTCGCACACCCCTTGACCGTCCGCTATTGCCAACCCCCGCGCAAATTCCCTTAAGGCTCTATCGGCCGCCACGTTTTTTTTGCGGCATTCCCTCCCCCGCCGCGAACTGCCGCTGGCCTGCCTCCGGTGTTATCGGTAAGGTCGGCCTTGGATCAACAGGGAGGGGAACGCCGGTGAATAATCAGCAGGGATTTACTTTGGTGGAACTGATGGTGGTGATGGCCATCATCGCCACATTAAGCGCCATCGGATTGCCGGGATATCAACGTTACCTCGATAATGCCGCCCTGACCGATATGCTGCATATGCTGTCCCCCTACAAATCGGCGGTGGAATTATGCGCCATGGAGCATGGGGATATGGAGGAATGCCGCGCCGGGGAGTCCGGCATTCCGGACGGACTCTCTTCCCGCTATGTCGCCGGAGTGGAGGTTAGCGAGGGGGTTATCCGCCTGACCGGCAAGCAGGCGCTGGAAGGGCTCACGCTGGTGCTTACGCCGGAGCGGCATGCCGGCGGGTTGCTTTGGACCCGCCGCTGCGATGCCGCCGGCAAAGGTCAGCATCTGCAGCGCCCCTGCCAGGCGCTGTTCCGTTTCGACGGCGCAAAGGAGTAGGACATGATTGCCGCCCATGATACGCCGGTACAGCTCGAGGACTACATCGAGGGACTGCTTGGCGAGGCGGCGGCCAGCCGGGCTTCCGATATCCATATCGAACCCTGCCCGTCGTCGGAGTACCGCGTACGGTTTCGCATTGACGGCCTGCTGCGCAAATATGGCTTTTGCGTTCCGGCCCTGGCGGCGCGCCTGGTAGTGGGGCTAAAGATGATGGCCGGGATGGATATCGCCGAGCGCAGGCTTCCGCAAGACGGACAATTATCCTTTGGGAAACCGGATAGCGGCCATTCATGCCGCGTTGCCACCCTGCCGACCCTGTGGGGAGAAAAACTGGTGCTGCGTCTGCTGCGGCGGGAGACCGGCGGGCTCACCCTTGAGAATCTCGGCATGCCCGCGGCCCTGCGGCGGCAGTTCCTGCGCCGGCTGCAGCAGCCGCAGGGTTTGGTACTGTTCACCGGCCCCACCGGCAGCGGCAAGACCATGACGCTTTATAGCGCCATACAGGCTCTGGACCGCCACCGGCTTAATATCTGCAGCGTGGAGGACCCGGTGGAAATTCCGCTGGCGGACATTGCGCAGTGCCAGGTGAACCGTAAAGCACGGCTGGATTTTCCGGTATTGCTGCGCGCCCTGTTACGCCAGGATCCGGATGTGATTATGGTGGGGGAAATCCGCGATGCCGAAACCGCCGAGATTGCCATCAATGCCGCCCAAACCGGCCATCTGGTCTTGTCCACGCTGCATACGCTGACCGCCGCCGACGTCCTGCAGCGGCTGCGCCAGCTGGGAGTGGATCCGGCCCGCATCGGGCCGGTGCTGCGGCTGGTGATGGCGCAACGCCTGGTACGCCGCCTTTGCCCGGCCTGCCGTAAGGAAACAGCTTCAGGCGCGGCCCGCCCCCGGGAAGACTTTATGCCGGTCCAATCCTGGCGCGCGGTGGGATGCAACCAATGCCATGAGGGGTATAACGGCCGGCACGGGGTATTCCATCTGTCGTCCGGGGAGTTACTGCCGGATTCGGCGCGGGCGCAGACAGAAAGCCCAAAGCGCCCCGACGGTTTATGGCGGGCGGGCCTGGCGCTGGTGGCACAGGGCGTCACCACGGTGGAAGAGCTGCGGCGCGTACTGGGTGAACCGGCATGAACGGTTATTGGTTATATCGCTGGCGCGGTATTACCGATGAGGGCGAAATGCGGGAGGGCCACTTGCTTGCCGCCGGGAAAATGTCGGTCAGGCAGGATTTGATCAATCAGGATGTTCAGCCGCTGACGGTGCGAACTATCGGTTACCTGTCCTCAGGGTATTGGCACGACGGCCGTCTGATGGATTTGACGTCACAGCTGGCATCGCTGCTGGAGGCGGGACTGCCGATTAGGGAGAGCCTGCGCCTGCTGGCGGACGATCATCCCCGCCTCGGCTGGCGCTGCCTGCTGCGTTTACTGAGCGCAAAAATCGAGCAGGGCCACACCCTTTCTTTGGCCTGCGGCGATTTTCCCGTGGTGTTCTCACCGCTCTATTGCGGGCTTTTGGCGCTGGGAGAGCTTACCGGCCGACTGGACCGCTGTTGCCGCTTACTGGCGGAGCACGAGTTACGCCTAGGACAGTTGAAAAAGAAGGTCCGCGGCGCGCTGCGCTATCCGGCGTTTATCTGCCTGACCGCGGCGGCGGTGCTCACTCTGATGCTGACATTGATACTGCCTGAATTCGCCAGGCTCTACGCCGGCATGAATGCCCCGCTGCCGGCTCCGACCCGCGGACTGATGGCTTTGGCGGCGGCGGCGGGCGATCATTGCCTGACGGCGTTGCTGGGCGCCCTGTCGCTGTACGGAGGATATCGGCGTGTCTGCTATTATCATCCCCGTTGGCGACAGCGGACCCAGGCGACGCTGTTATACCTGCCGTGGCTGGGCAGGCTGGTACGCCATCATAATCTGCATCAATTGTTCCAGACGCTGGCCATCACCCACCAGGCGGGCATCACCCTGGATAACGGGCTGGAGATGGCCGTGCGCACCCTCCACCATCCCAGCTTCCGCCACGCGGCACAATTGCTGCAACAGCATATCAGGCAAGGCTTCGCCTTATACCAGGCATTTGAAGGGCAACGGCTGTTTCCGCCCCATTGCCGGCATCTTATCAAAACCGGCGAGCATACGGGAACGCTGGACGAGGTATTCCAGCAGTTGGCGCGCCTGCATGAACAGCAGACCTACCGCCTCGCCGACGGTCTGGCGCAGCTGGCCGAACCGCTGCTGCTGCTGATTATGGGCGGCCTGGTATGCGCCATGGTGATAGTGCTTTATTTGCCGCTGCTGCAGCTAGGGGAGGTGTTTGGTGATTTTTGAGGCATCGTTTCGGCAGTAAAACAAGACCCGCAGTTACCGGGCAGTAAAATAGCAACCCCCCGTCGCCTGAACGCGCAGGGGGTTGCCGGTGCGGATCGCCTTACACCCTAACGGCCGTCGGCATGACCGGATCAGGGTTGTTACAGCTGGGTAAATACCTGATTTTCCTGCTCGGCCACCCGGATAAAGGTGGTGCGCTTGGTTAACTCTTTTAGCCGGGACGCGCCGACATAGGTACAGGCCGACCGCAAACCGCCGAGGATATCGCGGATGGAGTTTTCCACCGGTCCGCGCAATGGCAGCTTCACCGTTTTACCTTCCGCGGCGCGATATTCCGCGACGCCGCCCACGTGCCGTTTCATCGCATCTTCAGAGCTCATGCCGTAAAACAGCATGAAATTCTCGCCGTTCTCCTCCACTACCGTGCCTTCACACTCGTCATGGCCGGCCAGCATGCCGCCCAGCATCACAAAATCGGCGCCGCCGCCAAAGGCTTTGGCCACGTCTCCCGGCACCGCGCAACCGCCGTCACTGACTATCTGGCCGCTTAGCCCATGGGCGGCGTCCGCGCATTCAATTACCGCGGACAATTGCGGATAGCCGACCCCTGTTTTCACACGGGTCGTGCACACCGAACCCGGCCCGATGCCGACTTTGACGATATCGGCGCCGGAGAGAATGAGTTCTTCCACCATTTCGCCGGTAACCACGTTGCCGGCGCAAATGACTTTATCCGGGCAGGCTTCCCGCGCCTTCTGCACGAAATTCACGAAATGTTCGGAATAGCCGTTGGCGACGTCGATGCAGATAAAGCGTAATAACGGCGACAGGGCCAAGATCTGCTGAAGTTTCAGGAAATCGGCATCCGACGTGCCGGTGGAAACCATGATATGCCGCAAAATAGCATCCGGCATACGGCTGATAAAGTCTGACCACTGCTGAATGCTATAATGCTTATGGACGGCGGTGAGAACATCAAAGGCCGCCAGCGCTTCCGCCATGCGGAAGGTTCCGACGGTATACATATTGGCGGCGATGATGGGAATACCCGACCAGTTGCATCCCGAATGTTTAAAAGTGAACTCGCGCTGGAGCTCAACGTCGGAACGACTCTTGAGAGTGGACCGCTTTGGGCGGATAAGTACGTCTTTAAAACCTAGCTTGATATCTTCTTCAATACGCATGCGGGATTTCCTGGTGGATGGCGAAGAATCGCAAAAATGTCCGGGTACAAAATGCCAGTTCCAGTGACGGTATCATACGCCGGATTATTGTTACGGCAAGACTGCGAAAATCGCCGGATTTACGCTACAATCGTACCAATTTATCCACGGACCGCTAAATTCATCATTCCCGAATCGGTGGGAGACAGCTAATAGTATGCGTTACATTGTTGCATTGACAGGGGGAATCGGCAGTGGCAAAAGTACCGTGGCCAACGCCTTTGCCAAACTGGGTGCCACGATAGTCGACGCCGATATTATCGCCCGCCGGGTAGTGGAGCCGGGCAGCGACGCTTTGCAGGCAATCCGCGAACGTTTCGGCGACGCCATGCTTTTGCCCGACGGCACGCTGGACCGTGCCCAACTGCGGCAGCGCATCTTCAGCTCCCCGCCGGATAAGGCGTGGCTGAACGCATTGCTGCATCCCCTTATTCAGCAGGAAACCCAACAGGAAATGGCCCGCGCCTCCGGGGCCTATATCATGTGGGTAGTGCCGCTATTGATTGAAAACCACCTGCAGAACCGTGCGAACCGGGTATTGGTGGTGGATGTCGATACCGAAACACAGGTGGCGCGTACCATGGAACGCGACGGCATAAGCCGCAGCCAGATAAACAATATTCTCGCTGCGCAAGTATCACGGGAACAGCGTCTGGCCAGTGCCGATGATATTATTAATAATAACGGGCATCCCGGGGATATAACGGACAGTGTGGCAAAGCTGCACCAGCGTTATCTCGGACTTGCGGCATCAGCAACCCGACAGGATCAATCATTATGAGTGAAATCTACTCGACAACGGTGCTTTTCGAGCATCCGTTAAATGAAAAAATGCGCACTTGGCTGCGCCTGGAATTTTTACTGCAACAACTGTATAACTGTTCGGAGCTGGTTGATATCTCAAGCGCATTGCCGTTTTTCCGCACCGTCGCCGACCTGCTGGACGTTCTCGAACGCGGCGATGTGCGCACTGAAATGTTGAAAGAGCTGGACCGGCAGCAGCAAAAAATGCTGCAGTGGGACGGCGTACCCGGTGTTGACAGCGAGCGGGTGCGAACGCTGCGCAACAATTTAAAACAATGCGCCGCCGTATTGATGTCCGCACCAAGGCTGGGGCAGGCGTTGCGTGAAGACCGCTTAATCGCATCGGTGCGCCAGCGGCTCTCCATCCCCGGCGGCTGTTGCAGTTTCGATCTACCCGGTTTGCATATTTGGCTGCATCTGCCGCAGACCCATCGCAACGGTCAGATCAACACCTGGCTGAAAACCCTGGCCCCCTTGAATGCCGCATTAACCTTAACCCTGGACTTGGTGCGGCATACCGAACCCTTTAAAAACCAAATCAGCCTGAACGGTTTTTTTCAGGATAACGCCGAGGATGCGGATTTGCTGCGTATGCGCATCCCCCTGGTTTACCAGCTCTACCCGCAGGTTTCCGGCCACAAGACCCGTTATGCCATCCGCTTTTTATCCCTGGATAGCGAAAACGGCGTCATCCCCAATCGTTTACCGTTTGAATTGGCCTGCTGTTGAATGTAAGAGGTACTGATGAGTGAAGATATTATTCTGGTAAGCTGCCCCACGTGCGGCGCCGAAGTGAAATGGGAACCACAAAGCAAATTCCGTCCGTTTTGCAGCAAACGCTGCCAGTTGATAGACCTGGGAGAGTGGGCGGAAGAGGAAAAGTTTATCCCCAGCGACGGCCAGATAACCGATAGCGATGACTGGAGCGAGGATAAGTATTAGGACGTTGCGGCGATAAGCTGACGAATAATGGCGGCATTGGCGGGAGGAAACTCGGATGCATCGAGTTCTTCCTGCGGGCACCACCGCACCGGCTGTCCTTCGTTGCCATAGGGAGTGCCTTGCCAGTGCTCCACCAGGTAAAAATAGAACGCCATCTCGCGATCGGGGAAATGGTGCTGGCTGGTGGATAACAACTCCGGATGCTCCGCCTCGATGCCGGTTTCTTCACGCAATTCCCGGATCAACGCCTGTTCAGGCGTTTCGCCTTTTTCCACTTTGCCGCCGGGGAACTCCCAAAAGCCGCCCATATGGGTATGTTCAGGCCGTTGGGCGATAAAAATTTCATGCTGTGCATTACGGATAATGCCCACGGCAATCGTCATTAAATTCATTGTCACAGGTTCTCCGAGCGACATGCGCGACCTCTGGTCGCGCCTGCTCCATTAATTATTGCTGTAATTTGCCGTGGCACTGTTTGTATTTTTTGCCTGAACCGCATGGGCACGGGTCGTTGCGTCCCACCTTGCGCCCTTCCCGCAGCGGTTGGTTAAGCTCCGCCGGTTCCGCCATCATGGGTTCGGGCTGATGGCTAAGCTGCTGCTGCCGCGCCAGGCGTTCCGCCTCTTCGCGGCGCTGCTGCTCCAGCGCTTCGACCTCTTCCGGCATCCGTACCTGGACTTTGCTCAGAGTGCTTATCACTTCATATTTAAGCGATTCCAGCATGGCGGCAAACATGGCGAAGGATTCGCGTTTATATTCCTGCTTGGGATCCTTTTGGGCATAGCCCCGCAAATGTATACCCTGCCGCAGGTAGTCCATTGCCGCCAGATGCTCTTTCCACAATGAATCCAGCGTTTGCAGCATGACGCCTTTTTCAAAGCTGCGCATCATTTCCACGCCCACCACTTCTTCTTTTCGGCGGTATTGTTCCAGGGTCTGTTCAAGAATACGCTCGCGCAGCGTCTCTTCATGCAGGCCCGGTTCTTTATCCAACCACTCGGCGATGGGCATGTCCAGATCAAAATCATCCTTCAAGCGCTGTTCCAGTCCCGGCACATCCCACATTTCTTCCAGGGATTGCGGCGGGATATAGATATCAAGGATGGTTTTAAGCACATCTTCACGGATGCTGAGGATAGTTTCGCTGATATCCGCCACGTCCAGCAATTCGTTGCGCTGGCTGTAAATGGCGCGGCGCTGGTCATTGGCCACATCGTCATATTCCAGCAGCTGCTTGCGGATATCGAAGTTGCGGCTTTCCACTTTCCGCTGGGCGTTGGCAATGGCTTTGGTCACCCAGGGGTGCTCGATGGCCTCGCCGGGTTTCATGCCCAGCTTGCGCATCATGCCGGAGACCCGATCGGAGGCGAATATACGCATCAGCGCATCTTCCATCGACAAATAGAAACGGGACGAGCCGGGGTCCCCCTGGCGGCCTGAACGTCCGCGCAGCTGGTTATCGATACGGCGGGATTCATGACGTTCGGTACCGATGATATGCAGGCCGCCCGCTTTTAATACCTGATCGTGGCGAATCTGCCAGGCTTCCTTGATGGCGGCGATCTGTTCTTCAGTGGGCTCTTCCAGATGGGCGATTTCCGCCTGCCAGCTCCCCCCCAGCACGATATCCGTACCGCGCCCGGCCATGTTGGTGGCGATGGTCACCTGGCCCGGCTGTCCGGCCTGGGCCACGATATCCGCTTCCATGGCATGGAATTTGGCGTTCAGCACTTTATGTTCGATACCGGCCTTATCCAGTTCCGCGGAAACCACTTCCGATTTTTCAATGGAGATGGTCCCCACCAGCACCGGCTGCCCCCGGGTGGAACAGGTCTTGATATCCTCGATGATGGCGTCGATCTTCTCTTTTTCCGTCATGTAGACCAGATCCGGCATATCATTGCGAATCATCGGCCGGTTGGTGGGCACCACGATGGTATCAAGCTTGTAGATCGAGCTGAATTCAAAGGCTTCGGTATCGGCGGTACCGGTCATGCCGGCCAGTTTTTCGTACAAACGGAAGTAATTCTGGAACGTGATGGAGGCCAGGGTCTGGTTTTCGTTCTGGATCGCCACATGCTCCTTCGCTTCCACCGCCTGGTGCAGACCGTCCGACCAGCGGCGCCCCGGCATGGTACGGCCGGTGTGCTCATCGACGATGATCACTTCACCGTCCTTGACGATATAATCCACGTCCCGCGCAAACAGCACATGGGCGCGCAGGGCGGCGGTCACGTGATGCATCAACATGATATTGGCCGGCGAATAAAGGGATTCCCCCTCCTCCATAATGCCCGCCTGCACCATCAACTCTTCGATAAGCACCAATCCGCGCTCGGTCAGGTTGACCTGGCGGGATTTTTCATCCACCGAAAAGTGCCCTTCGCCGTGAAAGGTGTCGGAATCTTCTTTATCCTGGCGAATCAGATGGGGAATCAGCGTATCCACCCGGATGTAGAGTTCGGAGCTGTCTTCCGCCGGGCCGGAAATAATCAGCGGCGTACGGGCTTCATCGATAAGGATGGAGTCCACTTCATCCACCAGGGCATAGTGCAGCTTGCGCTGTACGCGCTCTTCCGGGCTGAACGCCATATTGTCGCGCAGGTAGTCGAAACCGTATTCGTTATTGGTGCCGTAGGTGATATCGGCGGCGTAGGCGGCTCGTTTGGCCGGAGCCGGCATCTGCGGCAGGTTGATACCCACCGTCAAGCCGAGAAATTCGAACAGCGGGCGGTTGTTTTCAGCATCGCGCTGCGCCAGGTAGTCGTTGACGGTAACCACATGAACGCCTTTACCGCTCAGCGCGTTGAGGTATGCCGGCAGGGTTGCGGTCAGGGTTTTACCTTCACCGGTACGCATTTCGGCGATACAGCGGTCGTTGAGCACCATACCGCCCACCAGCTGGACGTCGAAATGGCGCATGGCGAATACCCGTTTACTGGCTTCGCGCACCACGGCAAAAGCCTCGGGCAGCAGGCTGTCCACCGTTGCATCGTTGGCCAGGCGTTCGCGAAACTCGATGGTTTTCGCCGCCAGTTGCTCATCGGTGAGCTTCTCCATATCCGGCTCCATCCGGTTGATAATCTCAACCGTTTTGTTCATCCGGCGCAGGGTACGATCGTTACGACTCCCAAAAACTTTAGTAAGCAATTTTGATAACATAATTATTTAAATCTCGTCACGGCCGGAACTGACTGAAATGCAGCGGCCCATAATGGCATAAAGGATAAAAAAATTTCGTGGCGGCAGGTTAGACTGCGCGGGCGGGTCCGGCTCGAATTCCCTGTACCTGGGCCAGGCGAATTCCTGTACGATGATCAAAGAAGGGTTGGTATACTCCCTGCCGGAGGGAGCGGATGACCGAGGGTTGTTTGGATTCCCGGGTCAGCAGACCGTTCAGGACGGTGAGTAGTACCTGATGCTGGACCTTCAGCGGCGCGACGTTTTCCGCCAGCGGCAATTTTTGTCCCAGGGGCTCCGGCACCCACGCCACGGAAAGATGGCGGATAGCCGTACGAATGGCATGCTGGTGCCAATAATCCACGGCAAAGTAAGGCCGTCGCTGGGTTTCTTTCAGAAACGAAAGATTGGCGAAGCCGGCAGTAAACGCGTTTTGCCGGCTGGGGCTGGACAGGGTATTGGCCAGGTGTGCCTGTTCCTGCCCGCTGTTGAGCACCAAAGGCACGCCGAGTCCCGCCGCCACCATCCCCAACAGGAGGTGCGGCCAGAAATAACGTCTGCCAAATTGTCGCCAACGATTTAAAATACCCATAACTTAATGCATTCCGCCGGAGTTTTTATGCGTGACAGTCGTCCACAATCCATTGATATCCTGCTTGGCTCCCTGACGACACCGGAGCGGGATTCGTTGTTGCATATTCAGCAACGGGCAGTGGCGCTGTTAAAGCTGAACCGCGCGGTGGCCGGCATATTGCCCGCGCCACTGCAACCCTGGTGTCGCGTAGCCAACTTCCGCCAGGGCGTTTTGATTATTGAAACCGCCAATGCCAGCTGGATGATGAGGTTACGCTATGAACAATCTACGTTATTATCCGCGTTACGAGCGCAGATTCTACCATCATTGTCATCAATCGACATCAGGATTAACCCGACTCTCGCCACAAAAGGCCATCAGATTATGCAAAACCGCGGCGAACCGTTACCTGGGGAGGGGAATAGTGAAGGGCAGAAGCGAAAACTGAGCCGGCAAAGCGGCGAAGCGATTCGGCATTTGGCGGCGCGAAGCCCGGAGAAGCTGAAAAAAATGCTCGAACGACTGGCGAGGCTGGCCGGAGAAGGTGCCGACCCCGCCAATCGAAACGATTAAAAAACACATCATTGCAGGCTAAAACCAAACCCTTGCGCCATCAGGCAAGACGGCGCGGCAAGGCTGGAGCGAAACCTTTATGCCATAACAAAAGAGGGGGCGGTAAAGGTCAGCGGCATTTCGGCTTCGTCTTCAAAGGTCACCAGTTCCCAGGCTTCCTGACGCGCCAGCACCGCCTGCAACAGCTTGTTGTTCAGGGCATGGCCGGGTTTATAGGTGGTAAACGCGCCGATGATGTTGTGACCGCACATGTACAGGTCGCCGATACCGTCCAGCATTTTATGGCGGACGAACTCATCTTCGAAACGTAAACCGTCTTCGTTCAGCACTTTGTAGTCGTCCACCACAATGGCGTTATCGAAGCTGCCGCCCAGGCACAGGCCCCTGGACTGCAGATATTCGATATCGCGCATAAACCCGAAGGTGCGTGCACGACTGATTTGCCGGACGAAGGACTCGGCGGAAAAATCCAGGCGATAACGTTGCGAGCTAGCATCAATCGCAGGATGATTGAAATCAATGGTAAAATCGAGCTTGAAGCCGTTAAACGGCGTCAATTCAGCCCATTTATCGCCATCCTCCACGCGAACCGGCTGTTTGACGCGCAGGAATTTCTTAGCGCAATTCAGCTCTTCGATTCCGGCATCCAGCAGCAGATAGACAAAGGGGCTCGCGCTGCCGTCCATAATAGGAATTTCAGGCGCATTGACTTCAATGACGATGTTATCGATGCCCAAACCCGCCAATGCGGCATTGAGATGTTCGACGGTGGATATACGAACATCATGCTCATTGACCAGACACGTACAAAGCATGGTATCACGCACCGATTTCGCATCCGCCGGGAAATCCACCGGAGGATTGAGATCCGTACGGCGATAGATGACCCCGGTATTAGCCGATGCAGGGCGCAAAGTCAGTGTGACCTTTTTACCGGTATGTAGACCCACACCTGTGGCCTGCACAATACGTTTAAGTGTCCGCTGTTTGATCATCAATTTATCTCGCAATGTTATCCAGACCACCGACAAATTATAGCCGAGCGTCGGTGGGACAGTTTAGCACAAAGAGCGGAGATTCCAAATACCCCAATCCTTAATCCGCCTGTTTGCGGAGAAAAGCGGGAATATCAAGATAATCAGGTTCTTTACCTGCCTGCGAAGCCTGTTCGTTTACCGCTTTCGCCGCGATCTTTTGCTCCTGCTGCATCGGCGACATGCCGTGAGCGTGCTGCTGATAGCGGTTATCCATCACCTGCTGCGTGTTCTGCTTATTGGTGACCAGCGTGATTTCCGGACGTTTGTCCATGCCGATACCGGTAGCCACCACGGTCACGCGCAGTTCGTCGTTCATATCCGGGTCCAGGGATGTGCCGATAACCACGGTGGCGTTATCCGACGCAAAAGCACGGATGGTGTTGCCCACGGTTTCGAATTCGTCCAAACGCAAATCGAAGCCGGCGGTGATGTTGACCAGTACGCCGCGCGCGCCGGACAGGTCGATATCTTCCAGCAGGGGACTGGAAATGGCCATCTCCGCCGCTTCTTCCGCCCGGTCTTCGCCGCAGGCCACGCCTGAGCCCATCATGGCATAGCCCATTTCGGACATGACGGTACGCACATCGGCAAAGTCGACGTTCATCAGACCCGGCCGGGTTATCAGCTCGGCGATGCCCTGGACCGCGCCCTTGAGCACGTCATTGGCCGCACCGAACGCATCCAGCAGCGAAATGCCGCGGCCCAGCACCTTCAGCAGCTTGTCGTTGGGGATGGTAATCAGCGAATCCACATGCTTGGACAGCTCGGCAATGCCCTGTTCGGCAAAGGCCATGCGCTTCTTGCCTTCGAAATTGAAGGGCTTGGTCACCACGGCCACGGTAAGGATGCCCAATTCCTTGGCTACTTCCGCCACCACCGGCGCCGCACCGGTACCGGTGCCGCCGCCCATGCCGGCCGCGATGAACACCATGTCCGCGCCCTCAAGGGCCGCACGCAGCGCCTCACGGTCTTCCTCGGCGGAATTTCGGCCCACCTCTGGATTGGCTCCGGCTCCCAGACCCTTGGTGATGCCGCCGCCAATCTGTATGGTCTGACCCACCGCGGTTTTACGCAATGCCTGGGCATCGGTATTCACCGCGAAAAATTCCACGCCTTCGATGCGTTCGCGCACCATATGTTCCACGGCATTGCCGCCGCCGCCGCCGACGCCGATGACTTTAATCACCGCGTCATTGGTTAATTCCATAGGTTCAAACATAATTTCTCTCCGTTTTGTGCCTGTCGCATCGGAATCCGCCGCCTGCACAGCAAGATCCCGCAAGTAAGATATTAAAACTCTTTCCTCAGCCAGCTGCTGATACGTTTTACCCAGTTGCTTACCGAGGTACGTTTTTCTACTTCAACCTCACCGCTCAAATGAGATTCTTTACCATAATGCAATAACCCGACGGCGGTTGAATAATAAGGCGCCTGAGCGTAATCCGTCAGACCGGTAATATTCAGCGGCGTCCCGATGCGCACCTGGGTATGGAACACCCGTTGCGCGCAGGCCGCCAGGCCGTCAATTTGAGCCGCGCCGCCGGTCAGCACGATACCGGCGGCCAGATGATGCTTTACTCCCTGCTGGCGAAGCTGTTCCTGCAGTTGCAGGATTTCGTCATTCACCAGGTTCAGCAATTCGGTATAACGGGGTTCAATCACCTCCGCCAGGGTCTGCCGCTGCAGACTGCGCGGCGGACGTCCGCCGACGCTTGGAACTTCCACGGTTTCGTCTTTGCTCACCGCCGACCCCAGCGCGCACCCGTGCCGGACTTTTATGGCCTCCGCATCGGCGGGGGGCGTACCAAAAGCATAGGCGATATCGCTGGTAACCACGTTGCCCGCGTACGGGATAACCTTGGTATGCCGCAGCGCGCCGGCGGTATACACCGCCATGTCCATGGTGCCGCCGCCGATATCCACCACGCAAACCCCCAGTTCCCGCTCATCTTCGGTCAGTACCGCGTAGCTGGAGGCCAGGCCGGCGAAGATCAGCTGGTCCACTTTCAGGCCGCAGCGTTCAACGGCCTTAACAATATTTTTCGCCATATCATTATGGCAGGTAATCAGATGAACCTTGGCTTGCATCCGCACGCCGGACAATCCCACCGGATTTTTGATACCTTCTTGATAATCAATAGCATAATCCTGTGGAATCACATGTAAAATTCTATGTTCATCACGAACGCGCACGGATTTTGCGGTATGCACCACATTCTCCACATCTTCCTGCGTAACTTCTTCTTCTGAAATAGGAACCATCCCTATCTCGTTCTGGCAGCTGATATGTTTGCCGGACAGCGCCAGGTATACCGAAGATATCTGGCAATCGGCCATCAGTTCGGCCTGATCGATGGCGCGCTGCACGCACTTCACCACCGATTCGAGATCATTGACGCCGCCTTTATCCATACCCCGGGACGGGCAACTGCCCACCCCGATAATATTGACCATGCCATCGGGCAGAACTTCCCCTACCAATGCGGCGACCTTTGCCGTACCGATCTCCAGTCCAACTACCAATTTTCTGTCCGTCGACTTGATCATTATTGTTTAGCCTGTACCTGATTCTGACTCTGTTGCGAATTGCTTTTTGCATCGTCGATAAACGCCGGCGCCCATCCAACGGCAACCCCCGCGTCGTAACGCAAGTCCACATAACTAATACGTTTATTATCGGTCCGGGCCTGCTGGAGAAGGACCGGATAAATCCCGATAAAGCGCTGTAAACGCCGGGTTCTGTCGTCCCGGCCCAATTCGAGCCGGGTATCATCCGCCAGAGTGAGCTGCCATGAATGGCGCGCGCTCATACTGACGGTCTTCAACGTAAGCTTATGGGCCGCCATCACCTCATTCATCTCGCGGTAACCCGTCAGCACATCCTGCTCTCCGCCCTCCGGACCGTACAGCAGCGGCATGGTCTGATGGCCGACCCGTTCCGCCGGCGCGCTGAACACCTTGCCGCCGGCATCGAGCATATGAAGATCGTTCCAGCGCGCCACCGGCACATACTCCACCAGGTGGATTTTCAGTTCGTCAGGCCACTGCTTGCGTACGCTGGCCTGCTTGATCCAAGGCAATCGCTCGATCTGCTGCTGGATAACGTTGACGTCCTGCGTCATAAACGTCCCCGGCGCCCCCAGGGACAAAATCGCCTGGCGAATATCGTCATTGGTGGTGTAATAACGCTGCCCGGTAACCACCAGTCGGGACAGGGGCAAACGATGCACATCCTTCATCCAGGCAACCACCATCCAGCCGCCCCAGACAATGGTGGCCAGCACCATCAGCAGAAACAGCAAACCCGCGAGCTGGCCGCCGTTGCTGCGTCTGCCGGCGTCATCTTCCGTCTCGCGGTTGCGGATGTTTATCGCTGCCTGGGACATATCAGCCCGCCAACGCCAGAATGTTCATGACCAAAGAGGAAAAATCCATTCCGCTTTGCCGTGCCGCCATCGGCACCAGGCTATGCCGGGTCATGCCCGGTGAGGTATTCACCTCCAGCAGGTATAGCTCCCCGTCATCGTCGGCCATGATATCCACCCGTCCCCAGCCGCCGCATCCCGCCGCCCGCCAGGCGCCGAGCGCCAGCTGCGTTAATGCCTGTTCCTGTTCGTCATCCAGCCCGCCCGGACAAAAATAACGGGTCTCGTCCGACAGATACTTCGCCTCGTAATCGTAAAACGTCGCCGACGGCTGGATACGCACCGACGGCAATACCCGGTCTCCCAGGATGGAAACGCTGAATTCCGGTCCGCTCAGCCATTTTTCCACCAGCACGCTTTCGTCATAACGGAAGGCTTCCGCCAGTGCGGCCGGTAAATCCTCCGGACGCTCAACCTTGGCCATGCCGACGCTGGAGCCTTCGTTGCTGGGCTTCACTATCACCGGCATGCCCAGCGCCCGCAGCGGTTCCGCCTCTGCCGACGGGTTTTGCCGGTAACCTTCGCGATCCAGGGCCACATAAGGCGGTACCGGCAGTCCCCTGCCCTGCCAAAGCCATTTGGTGCGCAGCTTATCCATGGTTAACGCACAGGCCATCACGCCGCTGCCGGTATACGGCAGGCCGAGAAACTCCAGCGCCCCCTGCAGGGTACCGTCCTCGCCGCCGCGGCCGTGCAGGGCAATAAAAACCTTATCGAAACCCCGCTCCTTCAGGCTCAGTACCGAGATATCGCGGGTATCAACCCCATGGGCGTCTATCCCGCCGGCCTGCAAGCCGGCGAGCACCGCCTGTCCCGACTGCAGAGAGACGTCGCGCTCGGCGGAAGTCCCGCCCAATAAAACCGCTACCTTCTCAGACATGAGGCCCCTCAAGCGTAGTGGCAAGGTTCGGCTGTAAATGGGTATCGGCCAGTTTGCGCGCGATTTTACCCACGGTACCGGCGCCCTGCATCAGCACCAGATCGTTGTCCTGCAAAGCCAGCGCCAGCGTATCGGGCAGCGCGTCCATATCCGCCACCATGATGGGATCGATTTTGCCGCGCCCGCGAATGGTGCGGCACAGCGAGCGGCTATCGGCGCCGGGGATGGGCGCCTCGCCCGCCGGATACACATCCAGCATAAACAGCACATCCACTCCGGACAATACGGTGGCAAAATCCTCATACAAATCTCTTGTCCGGGTATACCGATGAGGCTGGAATACCATCACCAGCCGCTTATCGGGCCAGCCGGCGCGCGCCGCCTTGATGGTAGCGTCCACTTCGGTGGGGTGATGGCCGTAATCATCCACCAGCATCACATTCCCCTGCTTGCCGTTGACATTCTCCAGCGGATAGGTGCCGAGGAAATCAAAGCGGCGGCCGGTCCCCTGGAATTGCGCCAGCGCCTGCAGGATGCTGTCGTCGTCGATGCCTTCCTCGGTCGCGACCGCAATGGCCGCAGCCGCGTTCAGCGCGTTGTGGCGGCCCGGCGCGTTCAATTCCACCGAGAGTACCGGCTTGTCTTGCCGATAGACGCTAAAGCTGCCCTGGGCCCCTTGCTGCACGTAATCGGCGATACGTACGTCCGCCGCCTCGTTAAAACCGTAGGTGGTGATATGGCGGCCTACCCGCGGCAGCAGTTCCCGGATCACCGGATCGTCCACGCACATCACCGCGCGCCCGTAAAAAGGCAGGTTATGCAAAAAGCTGATAAACGTTTGTTTTAAAATTTCGAAGTCGCCTTGGTAGGTGTCCATATGGTCGGCTTCGATATTGGTGATAATCGCCACCATCGGCTGCAGATGCAGGAACGACGCGTCGCTTTCGTCCGCCTCGGCAATCAGGTAGCGGCTGCACCCCAGGCGGGCATGCACTCCCGCCGCCTTCACCAGACCGCCGTTGACAAAGGTCGGGTCGAGTCCGGCCTGGGCATAGATACTGGCCACCATGGCGGTGGTGGTGGTTTTACCGTGCGTACCGGCAATGGCGATGCCGTGGCGAAAGCGCATCAGTTCCGCCAGCATCTCCGCGCGGCGGATCACCGGAATACGCGCCTCTTTGGCCGCCACGATCTCCGGATTATCGGCGGCAATGGCGCTGGAGACCACCACGACGCTGGCTTCGCTGATATTTTCCGGCCGGTGGTTGAAGAATATCTTCACCCCCAGCTCGGACAATTGCTGGGTCACGGCGTTGGGGGCCAGATCCGAGCCACTGATTTGATAACCTTCATTCGCCAGCACTTCCGCGATGCCGCCCATGCCGGCGCCGCCGATGCCGACAAAGTGAATTTGCCGCACTCGACGCATCTCGGGCACTATGGATCGCAGTTTCGCCAGTTGTTGTGTATTCACGTTTTAACCACTTAAGTATGATGTTTCTCATCGGCCGGGCCCGAGGGCCCATCCGGTCTTTTATTCGTTGCCGCGCCGCGCCTGTTGTCAGGCTTTAGCCGCCGCCGCCACTACCCGCGCCACCCGCTCCGTCGCGTCCGGAATCGCTGCTTTGCGGGCGTTTTCCGCCATCGTCAGCAGCGTTGTTCGATCCCAGGCGGCGAGCAGTTCGCTCACGCTTGCCACCGAAAACTGCGGTTGTTCAATAATCTTCGCCGCGCCCGCCTGCTCCAGCGGCCGGGCATTCCAGTACTGCTGCCGGTCTTTGTGCATAAAGGGCACAAAAATCGCCGGCAGTCCGGCTGCGGCCACTTCGCTCACCGTCAATGCGCCGGAGCGGCAGACCACCACGTCGGCCCAGGCATAGGCCGCCGCCATATCGTCGATGAATTCCACCACCTTGTGGCCGGATTGTCCGGCTTCGGCATAGGCGCGGTTTACCTCCGCCAGCGCGCCCTTGCCCACCTGGTGCCACAGGGTGATCCGTTCCCCCAGCCCGGCGGCGACGCCCGGCATGGTCTGATTCAGTACCCGCGCCCCCTGGCTGCCGCCGATAACCAGCACCCGTACCGGCCCCTGCCGGCCGGCAAACCGTTCGGCGGGAGGCGCCAGCGCCAGCACATCGGTGCGTACCGGATTGCCCACCACCTCGGCCCGGGGAAACGCGCCGGGAAAGGCCTGCAGCACTTTTTTGGCGATTTTCGACAGCCAGCGATTGGTCAGCCCGGCGATGCCGTTTTGCTCGTGCAAGACCACCGGTACGCCGCATAACCAGGCCGCCAATCCACCCGGTCCGGAAACGTAGCCGCCCATGCCCAGCACCACATCCGGCCGGTAGGCGCGCATAATGGCTCGCGCCTGCCGCACCGCGCGCCAGATCCTGAGCGGCGAAGCCAGTTGGGCGCGTAATCCCTTGCCCCGCAAACCGGAGATACGGATAAAATCGATATCGATACCGTTTTTCGGCACCAAATCAGCTTCCATCCGATCGGCGGTACCCAGCCAGCGCACCTGCCAGCCCTGGTCCATCAGATAATGGGCCACCGCCAGTCCGGGAAAGACATGGCCGCCGGTTCCGCCGGCCATGACCATTAAACGTCGGGTTTTCCCGGTCATCGGGGACCCCTTGCAAACGCCTGCGCTTTGGTCAGGCGCGTTTCAAAATCAATACGCATCAACAACACTATCGCCGTAGACATCACCAATAAACTTGAACCGCCGTAGCTGATCAACGGCAGGGTTAACCCTTTGGTGGGCAACATACCGGCCGCCGCGCCGACGTTCACCAAGGTCTGAAAGCTGAACCAAATACCGATGGCGCAGGCCAGGAAACCGGAAAAGCGCTGATCGATTTCCAGGGCCTTGCGGCCGATGGACATAGCACGAAAAGCCACGAAGAATACCATCAACAGCGTTAAAACCACACCGAAATAGCCAAGCTCTTCGCCTAAAATCGAAAAGATAAAGTCGGTGTGCGCCTCCGGTAAGTACTCCAGCTTCTGCACCGAATTACCCAGGCCCTGTCCCCAGAACTCGCCGCGTCCAAACGCCATCAGCGATTGGGTCAGCTGATAGCCGCTGCCGAACGGGTCTTCCCAGGGATTCCAGAACGAGGTGACCCGCCGCATACGATAGGGCTCGGCGACCACCAGCAGGACCACCGCGAAGATGCCCGAACCGATAATGGCCAGGAATTGCCACAGCTTGGCGCCGGCCAGAAACAGCATCGCCAGGGTAGTAACGAACAACACCACCACCGTCCCCAGGTCGGGCTGCGCCAGCAGCAGGACCGCCAGCACCACCATCACCCCCATGGGTTTGCAGAATCCCCAGAAATTGGAGCGCACTTCTTCCACCTTGCGCACCAGATAGCTGGCGAGGTAAAAAAACAGCGCCAGCTTGGACAGTTCGGCGGGCTGGATGCGCAACGGGCCCAGGGCTATCCAGCGCGACGCGCCGTTCACCGAGCTGCCCACCACCAGCACCACCAGCAGCAGCACCATGGTGATAAGCAGCATCGCCGAGCTGTAGCGCTGCCACACCTCCATCGGCACCCGCAGCGTCACCATCGCCAGCCCGAACGACAGCGCCAGGTAGAAGGCATCGCGCTTGGCGAAATAAAACGGGTCGTCGGACAGCCGCTGCCCAATGGGCATGGAGGCCGAGGTGACCATGACAAAACCGAGACAGGCCAGGCCCAGGGTCAGCCACAGCAGGGTGCGATCGTAAAGCACATTGGTGGGGGCCTCGACTTCGCGCACGCCCATTATCCAATCTTTCAACCCGCCGAAATGGCTCATTCCCGGTATCCGCATCAGCCGAGCTCCTTCGCCAGTCGCGTGAATTCATCACCGCGGTGTTCGAAGCTGCGGAACTGATCGAGGCTGGCGCAGGCCGGCGACAGCAACACCATATCCCCCGGTTTAATCCGGCCGGCAATCTCCCGCATTGCCTGCTCCAGGGTCTCGGTCCGGATGGCGACATCCGGGCGCAGATCCGCCAGCGGGTCGCGGTCGCGGCCAAAGCAGTACAAGCGGATGTTTTCCCCCTGCAACAGGGGGAACAGCGGCGTGAAATCCGCGCCTTTACCGTCGCCCCCCAACAGCAAGTGCAGCGTACCGTCCACCTTCAGTCCGTTAAGCGCCGCTTCGGTGCTGCCGACATTGGTGGCCTTGGAATCATTTATCCAGCGCACGCCGTGATTTTCATAGGCCAATTGGAATCGGTGGGCCAGGCCGGAGAAACTCCTCAGCGCGGCCAGGCAGGCGTCGCGGGGAATTCCCACCGCATCCGCCAGGGCCAGGGCCGCCAGCGCATTGGTGTGGTTGTGACGGCCGGTGAGCTTCATCTCGCCGGTATCCAGTACATGCTCTCCCCTTACCTGCAGCCACCGGCCGTCCAGACGATACTCTCCCGCCGCCGCGCCGAAAGCGATGCAGCGGTTGTCCCGGCCGCGCACCGGCAGCGTCAGCGGATCCTCGGCATTCACCACGCACGCCCCGGCGTTTTCATAAATCCGCAATTTGGCCGCCCGATATTGCTGCATGCCCAGGGGATAACGATTCATATGGTCTTCGGTGACGTTGAGAATTGTGGCGGCGGCGGCCCGCAGGCTGGAGGTGGTTTCCAACTGAAAACTGGACAATTCCAGCACGTAGAGCTCCTGGGGCTGGTTAAGCAGCATTAACGCCGGCCAGCCGATATTGCCGCCCACCCCCACCTGCCGGCCGGCCTGCTTGGCCATTTCCCCCACCAGCATGGTGACGGTGCTTTTACCGTTGGAACCGGTGATGGCTACAATGGGCGCGTTCGCTTCGCGGCAAAACAGCTCGATATCGCCGACAATCTCCACTCCCGCATCGGCGGCGGCGCTCAGCGCAGGATGGGACAAGGGAATGCCGGGGCTGGCCACGATCAAATCAGCCTCCAGCAGCCACTCTTCATTCAGGCTGCCCAGATGGCGCTCCACCCCGTCGCTGAGTTTATCCAATCCGGGAGGGTTAAAACGCGTGTCCATCATCCGCGGCGTGACGCCCCGGCTGATAAAATAATCGACACAGGAAAGGCCGGTTAGTCCTAACCCGATAATGACGACTTTCTTATTGTGATAATCGTTCATGTTTACCTTACCTTCAGCGTCGCCAGTCCAATCAGGACCAGCATCAGCGAAATAATCCAGAAGCGCACGATGACGCGTGGCTCCGGCCAGCCCTTCAATTCATAGTGATGATGGATAGGCGCCATGCGGAATATCCGCTGGCCGCGCAGTTTAAATGACCCCACCTGCAGGATCACCGACATGGTCTCCATCACAAATACCCCGCCCATGATCACCAGCAGGAACTCCTGGCGCAGCAGCACCGCGATGGTGCCCAGCGCTCCCCCCAGGGCCAGGGAACCCACATCCCCCATAAAAACCTGCGCCGGGTAGGTATTGAACCACAGGAAGCCCAATCCGGCCCCCACCACGGCGGTGCATACGATGACCAGCTCCCCGGCAAACCGGATATAGGGTATATGCAGGTAGTTGGCGAAATTCATGTTGCCGGTGGCCCAGGCCACCAGGGCCAGCCCGGCGGCGACAAACACCGTGGGCATAATCGCCAGCCCGTCCAGCCCGTCGGTAAGGTTCACCGCGTTGCTGGTGCCGACGATAACGAAATACGCCAAGACCACATACAGCAGGCCCAGCTGCGGCATGATGTCTTTAAAGAACGGCACCACCAGCTGGGTGGCCGGCGTCCCTTTACCTACCGCGTACATGGTGAACGCCACCGCCAGCGCTATCACCGACTGCCAGAAATATTTCCAGCGGGCGATCAGGCCATTGGTGTCTTTACGCACCACCTTGCGGTAGTCATCGATAAAACCCACCACGCCATTGCCCAAGAGCACAAACAGCACGCACCAGACGTAAGGGTTGGACGGGTAAGCCCACATCAGTACCGATACGGTGATGGAAAACAGGATCATCAGACCGCCCATGGTGGGGGTCCCGCGTTTACTGAAATGGGACTCCGGTCCGTCGCTGCGCACCACCTGCCCGATTTGCAGTTTCTGCAGCCAGGCGATTAAGTGCGGGCCCATCCATAACGAAATAAACAGTGCGGTCAGCAAGCTGACAATGGAGCGAAACGTCAAATACGAAAAGACGTTAAAGCCCGAATAGAATTGGACCAAATGCTCGGCCAGCCAAACTAACATGACGCTTTCTCCTGTAACGCACGCACGACCTGCTCCATTGCGGCGCTACGTGAACCTTTTACCAACACGGTAATAACAGCATGCTCGGACAATAACTGCGCCAGACGCGAAGTCAGCGACGCCTGATCCGAAAAATGTTCGCCCCGTCCGCTGGACTCGCCGATAAGGCCGCTCAGCTCGCCGACGCTTAATACTTTATCGATGCCCGCGCGGCGCACCGCCTCGCCCACCTGCCGATGGCATTGCGCGGCCTGGTCCCCCAGTTCGGCCATATCCCCCACCGCCATGACCCGGTAGCCGGGCATCTCTCCCAATACCTGCGCGGCGGCGGTCATTGAGCCGACATTGGCGTTATAGCTGTCGTCCAGCAATAACCGGTTATTGCCCAAAGAAATGGGAAACAGCCGCCCCGGCACGGCGGCGAGCTTGGCCAGTCCGGCGCTTATCGCCTCGAGGGGAGCGCCCGCCGATAGCGCCAGGGCGCTCGCCGCCAGGGCATTGGCTACATTATGGCGTCCCGGCAGCGGCAGGGTTACCGGGCATGCACCCAGCGGCGTATGCAGCGTAAAAAACACGCTGCCCCCCTGCGCCTTGATGCCCTCGGCATGGAACTCCGCCGTTTTGTCGGTCACTGAAAAACGCCAGACGGTCTGGCGCCGCAGCAGGCTTTGCCAGTTAGGCCAGTCGTGGCTGTCGGCGTTGATAATGGCGTATCCCTCGTCCGGCAGGCTGGAGAAAATTTCCCCTTTGGCCCGGGCCACCCCTTCCAGCGAGCCGAACCCCTCCAGATGGGCGGCGGCGATATTGTTCACCAGCGCGCTGTCGGGGCGGACCAGGGCGGCGGTATACGCTATCTCGCCAATGTGATTGGCGCCCAGTTCAATGACCGCGAACGCATCCTCAGGGGTCAGCCGCAGCAAGGTCAGCGGCACGCCGATATCATTATTAAAGTTGCCTGCGGTGGCCAGCACCTGTCCGCACTGGCGCAGGATAGCGGCGGTCATCTCTTTTACCGAGGTCTTCCCCGACGAACCGGTGAGGGCCACCACTTTAGCCGGCACCTGGCGGCGCACCCAGGCCCCCAGCAATCCCAGGGCGCGGCGGGTATCGCTCACCAGCAGTTGGGGCACATCCACTGGTAAGCGCTTGCTTACCAGTAATGCCCGAGCTCCCGCGGCGACGGCCTGGGGGACAAAATCATGGGCATCAAAATTTTCACCCTGAAGGGCCACGAACAGGCAAGACTCTCCCACGGCGCGGGAATCGGTGGTCACCGATTCGACGGTACAATCGGCGCCGATCAATTTCCCGTCCAGCAGCGGCGCCAGGGTGCGCAGAGAGACGTTAATCATGCCAATACCCCCAGCAAACGCGCCACGGTGGTCCGGTCGGAGTAATCAAGGCGCTGTTGGCCGATGAGCTGATAATCCTCATGGCCTTTACCTGCCACCAGCACCACGTCCTGTTCCGATGCCTGCATGATGGCGCTGGTAACCGCTTCCGCGCGGCCAGGAATCACCATGGCCCGGCCCGCATCCAGCAACCCGGCCAGGATATCGTCGATAATGGCCTGGGGCGCTTCGCCGCGGGGATTGTCGTCGGTAATGACCACCCGGTCCGCATACTGCTCGGCAATGCCGCCCATGAGCGGGCGCTTACCTTTATCCCGATCGCCGCCGCAGCCGAACACGCACCATAATTTGCCGTGGCAGTGCAGCCGCGCCGCCGTCAGCGCCTTCTCCAGCGCGTCCGGCGTATGGGCATAATCCACCACCACGGTGGGTTTGCCGCCGCCGTGGAACACCTCCATACGCCCGCAAACCGATTGCAGCTTGCTGCCGGTGCGCGCCAGCTCCGCCAGGGGATATCCCAGCGCCAGCAAGGTAGCCAGCGCCAGCATCAGGTTGCTGACATTGAATTCACCGATAAGCCGGCTTTTGATCTGCCCGTCGCCCCAGCTTGAATCGAACCGGATGCTGACGCCGGTATTGTGGTATTCCACATTGTCCACCCGCAGCCAGCGAGCCGGATGCGGGTCCGGCAACTGCCCGGCCACCGAGACCGCCACCGCGTCCGGCAGCCGGGCCAGCCAGCGCCGGCCCACCTCGTCGTCGGCATTGATGACGCGCTGCGCCACCGGATAATCGGCAAACAGCCGCCATTTGGCCGCTTCGTAATGTTCCATATCGCCGTGGTAGTCAAGATGGTCGCGGCTGAGGTTGGTAAAGACGACGGCGGCGAAATGCAGATCGGCCACCCGGTACTGCACCAGGCCGTGGGAGGAGACCTCCATGGCGGCGAAGGTCGCTCCCTGCCGCTGCAGCTGGTACAGGGTCTGCTGGATGTCAATGGCCGAACCGGTGGTGTTTTCCACTGGGACTTCCTGTCCGAACAGGCCGTTGCCCACGGTGCCCATCACGGCGCTCACTTCGCCCAGGAGCTGAGTCCACTGCGCCAGCAGATGGGTAGTGGTGGTCTTGCCGTTGGTGCCGGTGACCCCCGCCAGCCGCAGCTTAAGGGACGGCTGCTGGTAAAAACGGCCGGCCAGGGCCGACAGCCGCCGGTTGAGCTGGCTCAGATAGACCACGGGCACGCCGTGCAATACGCGCAGTTCGCCATCCCCGGCCACGCCGTCCGCTTCCGCTACCACCGCGGCAACACCTTGCGCAATAGCCTGGGAGATATAGCTGCGTCCGTCCGTTTTATGGCCGGCGACGGCCACGAACAGATCCCCGGAAGCCGCGGTGCGGCTGTCCAGCGTCATTTCCCGAAGCCCCTGCTCCGGCGCCGATGGCGTCCACGGAGCCAGCAGTTCGCGCAAATTACGTTCGGTCACCTGATCCCTCTTTTTGATTAATTACCATTTCATTTTTATCCCCGGTGGGCAGCGCATCCGGTTCCACATTCATGGTGCGCAGCACGCCGCTCATAATGGCGCCGAATACCGGTGCGGAAACCGCGCCGCCGTAATATTTTCCCGCCTGCGGATCGTTTATCACCACCACCAGCGCGAACCGCGGCTGGCTGGCCGGCGCCACGCCCGCGGTATAGGCAATATATTTATTGATATACTGGCCGTCCGCGCCAACCTTTTTGGCGGTGCCGGTTTTGATGGCGATGCGATAGCCTTTAATGGCGGCTTTGGTGCCGCCGCCCCCCGGCAGGGCAACGCTTTCCATCATATGCACCACGGTTCGCACCAGGGGCTCGGGAAAAATTCTTTCCCCCGCCACCGGCGGATCAACACGGGTAATGGACAGCGGGCGCAATATGCCCAGGCTGCCGATCGTTGCATAGACCCGGGCCAGCTGTAACGGCGTCACCATTAGCCCGTAGCCGAAAGAGAAGGTGGCCCTCTCTATGTCAGACCACCGTTGTTTATGGGGAAATAAGCCACTGCTTTCTCCGACCAACCCCAAATTGGTCGCTTTTCCCAGCCCAAAACGCGAATAGGTATCTACCAGCGCCGAGGACGGCATCGCTAACGCCAGTTTGGAAACGCCGACGTTACTCGATTTTTGTAAAACCCCGGTCAGGGTCAGCTCAGGATAACGGGCCACATCCTTGATTATATGGCCGTTAATGTAATAGGGCACGGTGTTGAGTACGCTGTTTTCCTTGATAACGCCCCGCTGCAGCGCGGTCATTACCACCATCGGCTTCACCGTGGATCCCGGCTCGAAAATATCGGTGATGGCGCGGTTGCGCATCACGTCTTTCGCGGTGCCGGTGAGATTATTCGGATTGTAGGAGGGGCTGTTGGCCATGGCCAGCACTTCGCCGGTACCGACGTCAACCAGCACGGCGGTGCCGGACTCCGCCTTATTGAACGCCACCGCGTTGTTCAGTTCGCGATAAACCAATGCCTGCAGCCGTTCATCAATGCTCAGCACCAGGTTATGCGCCGCCTGGCTGTCCACCGTGGAGATATCCTCGATAACCCGGCCGAAACGGTCCTTGCGCACCGTGCGTTCCCCCGGCTGCCCCGTCAGCCAGCGATCAAAGCTTTTTTCCACGCCTTCGATGCCCTGGCTGTCGATATTGGTAAAACCGATCAGATGGGAGGTGACCTGCCCGGCGGGGTAGTAGCGGCGCGATTCTTGCCGCAGGTTGACGCCCGGCAGCTTCAGTTTGCGGATATAGTCGCCGATGGCCGGGTTAACCTGCCGGGCCAGATAAACGAAACGCCCTTTGGGATTGGCGTTGATACGGGACGCCATCTGATCCAGCGGCAGCGACAGCGCGTCCGACAGCGCTTTCCAGCGGCTATCGGCGGTAATGCCGCCCTGGTCGTTAAGCTCCTTCGGATCGACCCAGACGGCATTCACCGGCACGCTCACCGCCAGCGGGCGACCGGCGCGGTCGCTGATCATGCCCCGGGAGGTGGGCACTTCCTGGACGCGCAACGATCGCATATCCCCTTCACGCACCAGCATGTCGGGATTAATGACCTGCAGATAACCCACCCGGAAGACCAGCCCCAGCAAGGCGATAACGATACAGCCGCACAACAACGCAAAACGCCAGCTTACAAAGCTGGCTTGATCAACATAGCGTTTCAATCTAATCGCCCGTGCGGCTTTCATTAATTTTTGGCCATCCGTTTGCGTTCGTTATTGTTGAACCACGATATTTTCCTGTGCAGGATCCACATGCTGCATCTTCAGTTTTTCCGTCGCTATACGTTCCACCCGGCTGTGGTCCCCCAGGGCGTTTTCTTCCAGGATCAGGTTGCGCCATTCGATATCCAGCGCGTCCCTCTCCAAGACCAGCTGTTCCCGCTGGGCGGTCAGCCGGCGCGTTTCGTGCGTGGTCGTCACCACCAGGACAGCCGATACCAGCACCGCCACCAGCAATATCACCGGTATCTTGGCATGGCGGAGCAGGTCCGAACCGATGACGCCAATCAGCCCGTGCCGTTCGTTGCCCATCATGCCGGCAGTTTCTCCGCCAGGCGCAGCACCGAACTGCGCGCGCGCGGGTTGCCCGCCACCTCGTCCTCCGAGGGCTGCATTTTGCCCGCGGCCTTCAACTGCGGTTTGCCCAGTTCGGCAATCTGCGTTTCCGTCAACGCCATATAGGCGGGCACCTGCGGACCGCGGCTATGATCGCGTATGAAGCGTTTAACCAGCCGGTCTTCCAGGGAATGGAAACTGATCACCGATAAGCGCCCGCCCGGGGCCAATACGGCGAGGGCGCTATCCAGCGCCCGTTCCAGTTCTTCCAGTTCGCTATTGATATAAATGCGAATCGCCTGGAAGCTCCGGGTGGCCGGATGCTTATGTTTTTCGCGAAACGGACTGGCATTGGAGATAAGCTCCGCCAGTTCATGAGTACGGGTCATCGGCGATTGCTGGTTTTTTTCCACGATGGCCTGGGCGATACGTTTGGCGAACCGCTCCTCGCCGAAGGTTTTCAACACCCAGGCGATGTCTTCGGCGTCCGCCTTCAGCAGCCATTCGGCGGCGGACAGGCCGCGGGTGGTGTCCATCCGCATATCCAGCGGTCCGTCGCGCATAAATGAGAATCCCCGCATCGGATCGTCCAGCTGCGGGGAAGAGACGCCCAAATCCAGCAGAATCCCGTCTATGCGTCCGGTCAGTTCCCGCTCGGCCATGTACTCGGCCAGAGCGGAAAACGGGCCGTGAATCGCGCTGAACCGGGTGTCTTGCAGCGCACGCGCGGCTTCAATGGCCTGCGGGTCGCGATCGATAGCCAGCAGCCGTCCTTCCGCGCCCAGGCGGGACAGGATAAGACGTGAATGACCACCGCGCCCGAAGGTGCCGTCGATGTAAATACCATCGGGGCGTATATTCAGGCCGTTAACCGCTTCATCCAGCAAGACGGTGGTGTGTTGATAAGTTTCTGCCATAGCTATAGAGACAAGTCTTGTAGTCGCACAGAAAGCGGTTCCTGTGCCGACAGTTCAGCGTCTATATCGTCCTTGACTTGTTGATACCAGGTCTGTTCATCCCACAACTCAAACTTATTGAATTGTCCGACCAGCATCACTTGTTTGGTAAGTCCGGCATGCAGCCGTAATGTTTGCGCGATTAACAACCGACCGGCGCCGTCCATCTGACATTCACTGGCATGCCCCAGCAACAAACGCTGAACACGGCGTTCGGCGGGATTCATACTGGACAGACGCGACAGCTTTTGTTCAATGGTTTCCCATTCAGGCAGCGGGTAAAGCAACAGGCATGGTTGGTGAAGGTCAATGGTGCAGACCATCAAGCCCTCCGTTTCCTCAATCAGCTTATCCCGGTAACGGGTCGGCACGGCGAGCCTGCCTTTGCTGTCGAGATTAACCAACGTTGCCCCACGGAACATATGCTGATTTACCCCTCTAAAACCCTTTTCACCACATTATCCCACTTATTCCCACGCAAAAGAGTGTACGAATGGTATTAAAACATTGTCAAGCTACTAAAGAGCAAGAAGGGGATTATTTATGCATGAAATAAGACACTCTGAAGGGAATTAGTTGAAGAAGGGTAAAAAAGTATACAAATAACATCATGATATTCATAAAGAGGGCATTCTGATAAAAAATACGTAAATTTGTGATATATCCCAAAACCCATCTCCCGATGGGGTGCGGATCGTCCGGCGGGCTGATTATACGCCATCCGCGGCGAGGCGCTCAATCGGCATCTGACCCCAAAACGCGCCCGATTTGTTTAACATCAGGTTTTTTTTAAAACCGTTACTTTTCGCTAAATGAAATTGTCAGCGAAATATAACGATGCCGCCGGTATAAATTAAAACCCGTTTTTGCCGCAAAAATAGGTCTGCGGCTGGCGATTTTCTCTGCATTTTTTAATTTGTTGCCAGACCGTTTATTCCATTAAACCGGAATTATCCTAAAAGATCCTTCTTTGAAGAAATACCCCTACCCTCTTTGCGTTTAACCACGAGCTAAAAGTACCGTCGCAAATGCCATGTTTATAACTATATGTAAAATATAGATTTTGTCATCCAGGCCGAGGTTAATAGTCCGCTTCTCGCCAAAAAAATATTTTTCCAGTGCATTGGTCCAATTTAATATTAAAAATAAAGATAAATCACTAGTTAACTATACACATCCAGTGATGTAACCTATATCATATTAAATAAGCATCATAATACGCTATGTTGGCTAATCGTTAAATCTGAAACATTTAGCCCACTTTTTATTCTGGAGCCCTGCTATGTTTTCCCGTTCGTCTCGTTTACGCATGGCCGCGGCCGATACGTTTGCTTTAGTGGTGTATTGTTTTATAGCCGGGATGGCTATCGAGATTTTGATGTCGGGAATGAGCGTGGAGCAGTCCCTTTCCTCGCGGCTGGTTTCGGTACCGGTGAATATTGCCATTGCGTGGCCGTTCGGCCAGTACCGCGATGCGGCGCTGCGTCTGGCCCGGCGTTACGGTCCCGATTCGTTCTGGACCCGCAATGTCGCCGACCTGTTGGCCTATGTCAGTTTCCAGTCACCGGTTTATGCCGTTATTCTCTGGTCGGTAGGAGCGGATATGCAGCAAATGATGACCGCCGTGGCGTCCAATGCCGTCGGTTCGATGATATTGGGCGTGGCTTATGGCTATTTTCTCGAGTATTGCCGCCGGCTGTTCCACGTGGCGGGTTACGTCAATTAATTCACATGGCTCCCCCGTTTCGGAGCCATGGTGTCAATACTATTTCCCTGTCTCAGGCGCGGCTAAGGGAACCGCGCCGAAAAAGGCTGCGCCGTAAACGCGTCAATCCGGGTTTGGGCCGATGGGGTTCATCCAGGCTTGCCAATACCAGTTCCAGCACCCGTTCCGCCACTTCCCGGTGGCGCTGCGCCACCGCAAGCACCGGGCATTCCAGGAAATCCAGCAGCTCGTTATCACCGAAGGTGGCGATGGCCAGATCCGGCGGCAGACGCCCGCTGCGTTTTAGCGTCACGTCCATGACGCCCTGCAGCAGGGAAAACGAGGTGGTGAAGATAGCCTGCGGCATCGGATGGCTTTCCAGATAATGGCTGAACAGCGCCGCCGAGGACGAACGTTCGTAGCTGTTGGCATACAGGTAATCGGGCTGCCGGGCATCGTCACCCCATCCCTGCCGGAAACCTTGCTCGCGTAAAAAACTCACCGACAGTTCCGGCAACGCGCCGAGATAGAGCACCTGCTTGCCGGGGAACGTGCGCAGTTCCCGGGACAGCATTTCCGCATCCTCCTGATCCGCACCCACCACGCTGATAAAATGCTCGCGATCGAGGGCGCGATCCAACGCCACGATGGGAAAGGGGTCATCGGCCCAGCGTTGATAAAAGGGGTGTTCCGGCGGCAGGGCGGTGGAGACGATGATAGCATCCACCTGCCGTTGCAACAGGTGTTCGACGCAGCGCATCTCATTATCCGGCTGATCTTCGGAACAGGCGATCAGCAGTTGATAACCGCGCTGGCGCGCCTGCCGCTCAAGATAATTGGCGATACGGGTATAACTGGTATTTTCCAGATCCGGGATGACCAGACCTATGGAGCGCGTTCTGCCTGCCCTGAGGCCGGCGGCAACCGCATTGGGATGGTAGTTATGCTCACGCACCACCGCCATCACCTTTTCCACGGTTTTATCGCTGACGCGGTACTGTTTCGCTTTGCCGTTAATCACATAACTGGCGGTTGTGCGCGAAACACCAGCCAGGCGCGCGATTTCATCCAGTTTCACAGAGACTCCTTTGCGCTGATGATAAGGTTAAAAATTACCCTAGATATCCATAATCCCATCGGGGAATTAAACTATGCTACAACTATCAGCAGAAAACGCTAAGAAGTAAATGGAAGAGATGAGATAGCCGAAGTAAGATAAGCCTCTGAATGGAGAGGCTCTGTTACCCGGGCAGGCCGCCCGGGCCGGCAATCAGCGCATCACCTTGTCGCCGCGGGAGAGACCGACGATGCCGGAACGGGCTACCTCGACAATTTCCCCCACCTCGCGAATAGTGGCCAAAAACGCGTCCAGTTTGTCGCTGGTGCCGGTTAACTGAACGGTATACAGCGAGGGGGTCACATCCACGATTTGCCCACGGAATATATCGGCGCAGCGTTTGACTTCCTCGCGCATCCCGCCGCTTGCCTGCACCTTCACCAGCATGATTTCCCGTTCCACATGGGTTCCCGCGCCCTGGCCCAGTTCGCTGACCCGCAGCACGTCCACCAGTTTGTGCAGCTGTTTCTCGATTTGTTCAAGCACCTTGGCATCGCCCATGGTCTGGATGGTCATGCGCGACAGGGTGGGATCGTCGGTAGGCGCCACGGTCAGGCTTTCGATATTATAACCGCGCTGGGCAAACAGACCGATAACCCGCGATAAAGCGCCCGATTCATTTTCCAATAATACCGATAAAATCCGGCGCATAATCACGTCCTCTCCGTTTTGCTTAACCACATTTCGTCCATGCCGCCGCCGCGAATCTGCATGGGGTAGACATGTTCCGTACCATCAACCATTACATCGACGAACACCAGGCGATTCTTTTGCGCCAGGGCGGCGGTAAGCTTTGGCTCCAGCTCTTCCGGCGTTTGAATGGAAATCCCCACATGACCGTAGGCTTCCGCCAGTTTGACGAAATCCGGCAGCGATTCCATATAGGACTGGGAGTGGCGCCCGGAATAGATCATATCCTGCCACTGCTTGACCATGCCCAGGTAACGGTTGTTCAAACTCACCACTACCACCGGTAATCCGTACTGCAAGGCGGTTGAAAGTTCCTGGATATTCATCTGGATGCTGCCGTCGCCGGTGACGCAAATCACCGTTTCCTCGGGCAGGGCCAATTTCACCCCCAGGGCTGCCGGCAGGCCGAACCCCATGGTGCCCAGGCCGCCGGAATTGATCCAGCGCCGGGGTTTATCGAACGGATAATAGAGCGCGGCGAACATCTGGTGCTGTCCCACATCGGAGGCCACATAAGCGTCGCCGCCGGTGAGACGATACAGGGTTTCAATGACCGCCTGGGGTTTGATTTTGCCGCTGTGGTGGTCATAGTTCAGACAGTGGCGGCCGCGCCACTGCTCAATGTCCTGCCACCAGTCGCGCAGCGCATCGAAGGGCTGCCGTTTATCGTTCTGATCCAGCTGTTCCAGCATTTGAATCAGCACCTGCCGGGCATCGCCGACAATGGGTATATCCGCCGTCACGGTTTTGGAAATCGACGCCGGGTCCACGTCGATGTGCAATACCTGGGCATCGGGGCAGTACTTCAGCAGATTATTGGTGGTGCGATCGTCGAAACGCACGCCGACGGCAAAGATCACATCGGCCCGGTGCATGGCCATATTGGCTTCATAGGTGCCGTGCATTCCCAGCATGCCGAGGCTTTGGCGGTGGGTACCGGGAAAACTGCCCAGGCCCATCAGCGAACTTACCACCGGAATATTCAGCTTTTCCGCCAGTTGGCGCAGCTCCTGGTAACAGCCTGAGGTTATCGCCCCGCCGCCGGTATAGATAACCGGCCGTTCGGCGGCCAGCAGGGTTTGCAGCGCCCGGCGAATCTGCCCTTTATGGCCGTGCACGGTGGGGTTATAGGAGCGCATCGATACCGAATCGGGATAGAGATAAGGCAATTTCACCGCCGGGCTGAGGATATCCTTGGGCAAATCCACCACCACCGGTCCGGGGCGGCCGGTGGAGGCCAGATAGAAAGCCTTTTTCAGCACGCCGGGGATATCCTCGGTCTTTTTCACCAGGTAACTGTGTTTTACCACCGGGCGGGAGATGCCCACCATGTCGCATTCCTGGAACGCGTCATAACCAATAAGCTGACTTGCCACCTGGCCGGAAATCACCACCAGCGGGATGGAGTCCATATAGGCGGTGGCAATACCGGTGATGGCATTGGTGGCGCCGGGTCCGGATGTCACCAGCACCACGCCCACCTTGCCGGTAGCGCGGGCATAGCCGTCGGCCATATGAGCCGCGCCCTGCTCATGGCGCACCAAAATATGTTCAATCCCACCGACCGTATGCAATGCATCGTAAATATCCAATACGGCCCCGCCGGGATAACCGAATATATGTTTAACGCCCTGATCGATCAACGACCGGACCACCATCTCGGCTCCTGACAACATCTCCATGGGTTTGCCTCCAGGCTTACGTAGGTTCTGCGACAGCGGCAATGCCGACTGTCGCTTGGCACAGGGAAATTATCAGTAATGACACCCTGAATGACTGCTTATTATTAATTTATGACCGGTAACGATAGCGCCTGTTGATGAACCAGGCAATTGCCAAAAATATTGTCGGCCCATGATGTATTACATATAGTTCCGCACAAAGATGAGTTAATGGCAGATTAAACTGGTAAATTTCCGAAAATGACTTCCCGGCACTGCCTCTGTAAACAATTACGGAGCTTAACATTGCCGCTCCAAGGAAGACATTTGTCCCCCGGTAATAAGCATTATGTATGAAATGTTGACATCGAAGAACGATTCATGTACCAATAAATACCAATAACCATTCATGACCTGGACGCCGATATAACATGTTCGTTTCTACCCGTCTACTAAGCCTACTACTACTCGCACCCTTGATGCGCGGTATGCTGGTACACGGAGTTTAGAACTGACTCAAACGTCCCAGATAAAAACCCGCGCATTGCGCGGGTTTTTTTATGCCCGCAATGCGCCCCGAACTGCGAACCAGAGTAGCGAAACAGGAACAGGATATGAGCCAACAAGTTATTATTTTCGATACCACGCTGCGCGACGGAGAACAGGCGTTGCAGGCCAGCCTCAGCGTCAAGGAAAAATTGCAAATCGCCCTGGCGCTGGAAAGGATGGGCATCGATATCATGGAAGTGGGCTTCCCGGTCTCTTCGCCGGGGGATTTTGAATCGGTACAAACCATCGCCCGGCAGATCAAAAACAGCCGGGTCTGCGGCCTGGCCCGCTGCGTGGAGAAAGATATCGACGTCGCCGCCGAAGCGCTGCGGGTTGCCGAGGCATTTCGTATCCATGTTTTCCTGGCGACGTCCACCCTGCATATTGAATCCAAACTCAAGCGCAGCTTCGAGCAGGTGATGGAAATGGCGGTGCAGTCGGTCAAACGCGCGCGCAACTATACCGACGACGTGGAGTTCTCCTGTGAAGACGCCGGCCGCACGCCCATTGATAATCTGTGCCGGATCGTCGAGGCGGCCATTACCGCCGGCGCCCGCACCATTAATATTCCGGACACCGTCGGCTATACCACTCCCCTGCAATTCAGCGGCATCATTACCTCTCTGTTCCAGCGTGTGCCCAATATCGATAAAGCCATCATTTCCGTACACTGCCATGACGATTTAGGCATGGCGACGGGCAACTCTATCGCCGCGGTACAGGCCGGGGCGCGCCAGGTGGAGGGCACGCTGAACGGCATCGGCGAACGGGCCGGCAACACCGCGCTGGAAGAAGTGATCATGGCCATTAAAGTGCGCGAGGACATCATGGGCGTGCACACCAATATCAACCATCAGGAAATTTACCGTACCAGCCAAATCGTCAGCCAGCTGTGCAATATGCCGATCCCGGCCAACAAGGCGGTGGTGGGCTCCAACGCCTTTGCCCACTCTTCCGGCATCCATCAGGACGGGGTGCTGAAAAACCGGCAAAACTACGAAATCATGACGCCGGAAAGCATCGGCTTGAAAGAGGTGCAACTGAACCTGACCTCGCGCTCCGGCCGCGCGGCGGTGAAACACCGCATGCATGAAATGGGCTATCAGGAACAGGATTATAACCTGGACGAGCTGTACGCCGCCTTCCTCAAACTGGCGGATAAAAAGGGCCAGGTGTTCGACTATGATTTGGAAGCGTTGGCCTTTATCAGCAAGCAACAGGAAGAGCCCGAGCATTTCCGCCTGGACTCTTTTAGCGTACAGTCCGGCTCCCATGATATCGCCACCGCCTCGGTACAACTGGCCTGCGGCGATGAGGTCACGGCGGAAGCCGCCACCGGCAACGGCCCGGTGGACGCGGTATACCAGGCGCTGAACCGCATTACCGGCTATTCCATCACCCTGCAAAAATACCAGCTGACCGCCAAGGGTCACGGCCGGGATGCGCTGGGCCAGGTGGATATCGTGGTGGATTACCAGGGCCGCCGGTTCCACGGCGTCGGTTTGACCACCGACATTATCGAGTCCTCGGCCAAGGCCATGGTGCACGTCATGAACAATATCTGGCGGGCGCAGCAGGTGGAAATCGAACTGCAGCGTCTGCAGGGACAAAACAATAAACGGGATTATCAGGAAACGGTGTAAACATGAGCAAGAACTATCATATTGCGGTATTGCCGGGAGACGGCATTGGTCCGGAAGTCATGGCGCAGGCCTATAAGATTTTAGCCGCGGTGCGCGAACGTTTCGCGCTGCGGATTACCACCAGCGAATACGATGTGGGCGGCGCGGCCATCGACAGGCACGGCAATCCGCTGCCCGACGTCACCATCGCCGGCTGCGAGCAGGCCGACGCCATTTTGTTCGGCTCGGTGGGCGGCCCGAAATGGGAACACCTGCCGCCGGCCGAGCAGCCGGAACGCGGCGCGTTATTGCCGTTGCGCAAG
The DNA here is from genome assembly GCF_047324245.1 of Sodalis sp. RH16. Classification (NCBI taxonomy): domain Bacteria; kingdom Pseudomonadati; phylum Pseudomonadota; class Gammaproteobacteria; order Enterobacterales; family Bruguierivoracaceae; genus Sodalis; species Sodalis sp. RH16. Next base: position 416,572 of record NZ_CP178737.1, read on the forward strand.
CATTTCAAACTGTTCAGCAATTTGCGTCCGGCCCGCCTTTATCCGGGATTGGAGGCTTTTTGCCCGTTGCGCGCCGACATTGCCGCCCGGGGTTTCGATATTTTGTGCGTGCGGGAACTCACCGGCGGGATTTATTTCGGCCAGCCCAAAGGCCGCGAAGGCAGCGGCATGCATGAACGCGCCTTCGATACCGAAGTGTACTACCGTTTCGAAATCGAGCGCATTGCCCGTATCGCCTTTGAATCCGCCCGCAAGCGTCGCCACAAGGTCACCTCCATCGACAAGGCCAATGTGCTGCAAACGTCCATTATGTGGCGGGAAATCGTCAACGAAGTCGGGAAGGATTATCCCGACGTCGCCCTGTCGCACTTATATATCGACAACGCCACCATGCAGTTGATCAAAGATCCTTCGCAGTTCGATGTGCTGCTGTGCTCAAATCTGTTCGGCGACATTTTATCGGATGAATGCGCCATGATCACCGGCTCCATGGGCATGCTGCCTTCCGCCAGCCTGAACGACCAGGGCTTTGGTTTATATGAACCCGCCGGCGGTTCCGCACCGGATATCGCCGGTAAAAACATCGCCAACCCGGTGGCGCAGATTCTTTCCACCGCGCTGTTGATGCGCTACAGCCTGGGCCTGGACGACGCCGCCGACGCCATCGAGCAAGCGGTGAACCGGGCGCTGGCCGCCGGTCACCGTACCGCGGACTTGGCTGGCGACGGCCAAGGGGTCGGCACCGACGAAATGGGTACCATTATTGCCGGTTATATTACTCAAGGGGCATGAATATTATGGGCAAGTCGTTATACCAAAAATTATATGATGCGCATGTGGTTTATCAGGCGCCGGACGAAACACCATTGTTATACATTGACCGCCATTTGGTGCACGAAGTGACTTCTCCCCAGGCATTCGACGGATTGCGCGCCATGGGCCGTCCGGTACGCCAGCCGGGCAAGACCTTCGCCACCATGGATCACAATGTCTCCACCCAGACCCGTGACATCAACGCCAGCGGCGAAATGGCCCGCATCCAGATGCAGGAACTGATCAAGAACTGTGCTGAGTTCGGCGTTCAGCTTTACGATTTGAACCATCCCTACCAGGGTATCGTGCATGTGATAGGCCCGGAACAGGGCATGACCCTGCCGGGCATGACCATCGTTTGCGGCGACTCCCATACCGCTACCCACGGAGCGTTCGGTGCGTTGGCCTTCGGCATCGGCACTTCGGAAGTAGAACATGTGCTGGCCACCCAGACCCTGAAGCAGGGCCGCGCCAAGACCATGAAAGTGGAAGTCACCGGCAAGGCCGCCGTAGGCATAACCGCCAAGGATATTGTATTGGCGGTTATCGGCAAGATCGGTTCCGCCGGCGGCACCGGACATGTGGTGGAATTCTGTGGCGACGCCATCACCGCCCTGAGCATGGAAGGCCGCATGACGCTGTGCAATATGGCTATCGAAATGGGCGCCAAGGCCGGGCTGGTGGCCCCCGACGATACCACTTTCGCTTATCTGCAGGGCCGCCAGTTTGCGCCGAAAGGCGATAGCTGGCCGCAGGCGGTGGCCTATTGGAAGACCTTGCGCTCCGATGACGACGCGGTATTCGACAAAATCGTTACCCTGAGCGCTGAAGATATCGCGCCGCAGGTGACCTGGGGCACCAACCCCGGCCAGGTTATCGCCATCAATCAGAATATCCCCTCGCCGGAGTCGTTCAGCGATCCGGCGGAGCGTAACTCCGCCGCCAAGGCGCTGGCCTATATGGATTTGCAGCCGGGCATCCGCCTGACCGACGTGGCCATTGACAAGGTGTTTATCGGATCTTGCACCAACTCCCGCATCGAGGATCTGCGCGCGGCGGCTGCCATCGCCAAAGGCCGTCAGGTGGCCCCGGGCGTGCAGGCCATCGTGGTGCCGGGTTCCGGTCCGGTTAAGGCACAGGCGGAAGCCGAAGGGCTGGACAAAGTGTTTATCGACGCCGGTTTTGAATGGCGCCTGCCCGGCTGTTCCATGTGCCTGGCGATGAACAATGACCGCCTGAACCCCGGCGAACGGTGTGCATCCACCAGCAATCGTAATTTCGAAGGCCGCCAGGGCCGCGGCGGACGCACGCATCTGGTGAGTCCGGCCATGGCGGCGGCGGCGGCGGTCACCGGGCATTTTGCCGATATTCGCGAATTGAATTAAGGGAGTCAGCAACATGGCAAAATTTACACAACATACCGGACTGGTGGCGCCGTTGGATGCCGCGAATGTGGATACCGACGCCATCATTCCAAAGCAATTTTTGCAGAAAGTCACCCGCACCGGCTTCGGCCAGCACTTGTTCAACGACTGGCGTTTTCTCGATAATGCCGGCCAGCAGCCCAATCCCGACTTTGTGCTGAATAAGCCCCGTTATCGCGGCGCCAGTATCTTGCTGGCCCGGGAAAACTTCGGCTGCGGCTCTTCCCGCGAACATGCGCCCTGGGCTTTGACCGATTATGGCTTCAAGGTGGTAATCGCCCCGAGCTTCGCCGATATTTTTTACGGCAACAGCTTTAGCAGCCAATTGCTGCCGGTGGCCCTGCCCGCTGAACAGGTGGATGAGCTGTTTACTTTGGTGAACGCTCAAGAAGGCACGACCTTTACCGTGGATCTTGAACGGCAGCAGGTGATTGCCGGCGATAAAACCTATCCGTTCGAAATAGATGCTTTTCGCCGTCATTGCATGATCAACGGCCTCGACAGCATCGGCCTGACGCTGCAGCACGAGACCGCCATTACCGAGTACGAAGCCAAGCAGCCGGTGTTTCTGCACTAGCCTGTAGTGTTTTTCACCGTGTTTAAGACACCGGTCCTTCCGTCGTCTGACATTCTGTTGCAAGCCGGGGAGTTTTACTCTCCGGCTTTTATTTGCTGGGAAGAGGATACAGAGCCCGTTTTATTGGCAGGCTGGCCTTAATATCTGGGACATGACGCCAATTGGCTCTTCTCGGTGCGCCAATCGATACGGGCTATTCGAGGCTGCGTTTAAGTATTTTATAGCTGAAGCCTCATAAATTTTTTCACAAAAAACCTTTAAATTAAATATATATAAATATCTTCACCCGCCTCTGAGATACTTTTACCCCCCTGACATTAAAAAAACCGGCAAGCTTTCGCTTCCCGGCTGGTTGATTTCACCAATACTCACAAGCTTACGTTTATCAAAGCAGCAAAATCCTTTTTATTGCTCCATACCATGGATACTCTATTCATAGAATATTATATCCAGTGCTGGTATTCGTTTTCCGACATCTTATCGATGTGCCACTGGGTTACCTGTAATAACAGCGCCATCCTTGCTGCGCTTGAAGCCTTATCAGGGCGACCGCCTTTACCGATGGCACGCAGATAACATTGATAGAATCGTCGTAACGTCGTTTTTTTCATCTGTTTGCCCCCGTCGCCTCCTTTCGATGCTCCCCTTTCGACAAAAGCATTATCGGCTTATTATAGCGGAAGAAAAATAGACGGCTTTCGAAGGAGAGTTCCTCTTTTATGACTTCATCCCGCTTGCATCAGCAATTTATCCGCCTGTGGCAAAGCTGCCAGGGGCAGGAGCAAGAGACCACTCTGCAGGATTTGGCGCTGGTGCTCAGCTGCTCTCGGCGCCATGTCCGTTCCCTGCTGAAAGCGATGCAGGATATGGGCTGGCTGGAGTGGCGTTCCCAGGCCGGACGCGGCAAACACTCACATCTCCGGTTTCTTTATACCGGCCTGGCGTTGCAACAGCAGCGGGCCGAAGACCTGCTGGAGCAGGATCGCATCGACCAGTTGGTGCAATTGGTGGGGGACAAAGATGTAGTGCGCCAGATGCTGTTGTCCCATGTGGGCCGCAGCTTCCGGCAAGGCAAGCATATTCTGCGGGTCCTCTACTATCGTTCACTGCAAAATTTGCTGCCCGGCACGCCGCTGCGCCGCTCGGAGAACCATGTGGTACGGCAGATCTTCAGCGGCCTGACCCGGATAAATGAGGAAAATGGGGAACTGGAGCCGGATCTGGCCCACCATTGGCAGCGGGTCTCGGCGCTCCATTGGCGTTTTTATCTGCGCCCGGCCATTCATTTTCATCATGGACGCGAGCTGACCACCGACGATGTGCGCCTGTCGCTGCTGCGCCTGAAAGACCAGCCGCTGTTCAGCCATCTGGATAGCGTCAGCTCGGCCACCGCCAATACCGTTGATATCACCCTGTCCGCGCCGGACGAATGGCTGCCCTGGCTGCTGAGCAGCGTATCGGCCATGATCTTGCCGCAGGAGTGGCAAACATTACCTGATTTTACCCGACGTCCCATCGGCACCGGGCCCTACGCCGTGGTCAACAATGGCCCGAGCCAGCTGAAAATCCGGGCTTTTGATGACTATTTCGGCTATCGAGCACTGATTGATGAGGTGAATATCTGGGTATTGCCGGATCTTACCGCTGAGCTGACCTACTCAGGGGTGCAACTGCAAGGGGACGACAGCGGCCATGATGAGCTGGAAACCCGCCTGGGGGACGGCTGCTATTTTATTCTGTTCGATCAGCGCTCGCCGCTGATGCAAAACCCGGAACATCGCCGCTGGCTCTGCGAAAACATCGACCCGATATCCATGCTGGTGCAGGCCGGACCGGCCTATCAGCACTACTGGTCGCCGGCCTACGGTATCCTGCCGCGCTGGCACCACAACAAGGTCGCCGAGGCGCGCCCGAAACCGTCGGGACTGACCCATCTCAGGCTGACGGTTTACCACGCCCATTCCGAATTTGATGATTTATGCCGCGCCTTGACCGAGGTCCTGGCACGACTGGATATCCAGTTGACCGTCAACACCCTGAACTACGAAGCCTGGCATCAGGGCGCGGCGCAGAGCGACATTTGGCTTGGCAGCGCCAACTTCTCCCCGCCGCTGGAATTCTCGCTGTTCGCTACCTTCTATGAAATGCCGTTACTGCATCACTGCCTGCAAACTGATTTCGCCCGGATAGCGCAAACCTGGCGCAGCCGGCAATTACCGCTGGCGGAGTGGTGCAGCGCGCTGGTCACCGATTATCGCCTGCACCCTCTGTTTCACCACCGGATGATATTGCAAGGGCAACGCAGCATGCGCGGCGTGCGCATGAATGCCCTCGGCTGGTTCGATTTCAAATCCGCCTGGTTTGCGCCGCCGGATTCCTAAACGCTGTCAAGAGGCGAACAAACCCATTACAATGAACGCGTTCTCAACGGGGTGCGATTTTTTCCGGCGCTATGCCGCCGGTGAATTTCGCTGAGACCACACCCGTCGAACCTGATCCGGTTAATACCGGCGAAGGGATTTGAGAGCGCGCCGCGCTGCCTCAGAACTCCTTTGCCATACTTCTTTTCAGGAGCGCAACGTGATAAAAAAATGGTTACCTTCCCTTATTTTACTGGCTTCCATACCCGCATGGGCAAAACCCGTATTGACGGTTTACACCTATGATTCATTCGCCTCCGAATGGGGTCCCGGCCCGGCTATTAAAAAGGCCTTTGAAGCCCAATGCGGCTGTGAACTGAAATTCATCGTCCAGGAAGACGGCGTCGCGCTGCTCAATCGCCTGCGCATCGAAGGGAAAAAAAGCAGTGCGGATGTGGTGGTAGGGTTGGATGATAATCTGATCCAGGCCGCCCAGGATACCCATCTGTTTAAACCCCATAACGTGGATACCGCAGGACTTACCCTGCCCGGCGGCTGGCATGACGCTACTTTTCTGCCTTTTGATTACGGCTATTTCGCCTTTGTCTACGATAAAAACAAGCTTAAAAATCCCCCCGCCAGCCTGCATGAGCTTATCGATGGCCCGGCGCCGCTGAAAATCATCTATGAAGATCCCCGCACCAGCACCCCCGGACTGGGTTTACTGCTGTGGGTGCAAAAAGTCTATGGCGACGACGCGCCACAGGCCTGGCAACGTCTGGCGAAAAAGACCGTTACCGTGCCCAAGGGCTGGAGCGAGGCCTATGGGCTGTTCCTGAAAGGGGAAGCGGATATGGTGCTCAGCTACACCACCTCGCCGGCCTACCATATAGTGGAAGAGAAAAAGGATAATTACGCCGCCGCGTCCTTCAGCGAAGGGCATTATGTGCAGGTGGAAGTGGCCGGCCAACTGGCCGCCAGTAAAAATCCCGAGCTGGCGCAGCAGTTTATGCATTTTATGGTGACGCCGGCCTTCCAGCAGACCATCCCCACCGGCAACTGGATGTACCCGGTGATAAAGACTCCGCTGCCGGCCGGTTTTGACCAGCCGCCGCAAAAAACGCTGTCCTATACGCCGCAGGAAGTGGCGAAACAACGGAACAATTGGACCCAGACATGGCTGCGCGCCGTCAGCCAATAATCCCCCGCTGGCTATGGCCGGGACTGTTGGCGGCCACGCTGCTGGCCGCCATTGCGCTGTCGGCCGTGGGCGCGTTATGGATCAATGCCCCGGCCGCCCAATGGCGGGATATGCTGACCGACGGCTATCTTCGCCATGTGCTGCGTTTTACCCTCTGGCAGGCGCTGCTGTCGGCGGTACTGTCGGTCTTGCCGGCGATTTTTCTCGCCCGGGCGCTTTTTCGCCGTCGTTTCCCCGGCCGCCTGCTGCTGCTGCGCTTTTGCGCCATGACGCTGGTGATGCCGGTGCTGGTGGCGGTATTCGGTATATTGGACGTTTACGGCCGCCAGGGCTGGCTGGCGCAGATAAGCGCGGCGCTGCACCTGCCTTATGGTTTCTCCCCCTATGGTTTGCCGGGTATTCTGCTGGCCCATGTCTTTTTTAACCTGCCGCTGGCGACGCGGCTGCTGCTGCAGGGACTGGAAAGTATCCCGGTGGAACACCGCCAGCTGGCGGCACAGCTCAATATCAGCGGCTGGAATTTTTTCCGGCTGCTGGAGTGGCCCTGGTTGCGCCGTCAGCTACTGCCGGCGGCGGCGCTGATTTTTATGCTGTGCTTCGCCAGTTTCGCCACCGTGCTATCCCTGGGGGGCGGGCCCGGAGCCACCACCATCGAACTGGCCATTTACCAAGCGCTGAGCTACGACTACGATCCCGGCCGCGCGGCGCTGCTGGCATTGCTGCAAATGATCTGCTGCCTGGGCCTGGTACTGTTCAGCCAGCGTCTGGCCAAGGCTTTTCCGGTGGGGGACACCCGGCCGTCAGCCTGGCGCAATCCCCGCGACAGGCACCGGGGAAGAATCATCGACGGGATCGTTATCGTCATGGCATTGCTCTTGTTGCTGCCCCCCTTGCTGGCGGTGGTCGCCGACGGTATCAACCGCGACCTTGCCTCGGCCCTGGCCCGGCCAGCCTTATGGTCGGCCATGCTCACCTCGTTACGGATTGCCCTCGGCGCCGGCCTGCTGTGTATTACCCTAACGCTGATGCTGTTATGGAGCAGCCGGGAACTGCGGTTACGCCGTTCTTTATGGGGAGCGCAGATGCTCGACCTGAGCGGCATGCTGATCCTGGCGATGCCGGGCATTGTCCTGGCCGCCGGCTTCTTTCTGCTGGCCAATAACAGCGTCGGGCTACCGCAGTCACCCTATGGGCTGGTGATACTGACCAACGCCCTGATGGCCGTACCCTATGCGTTGAAAATTCTGGAAACACCGATGCTGGACGTGGCGGAGCGCTACAACCGTCTGTGCCTGTCCCTGGGCATCCGGGGCGCGGCGCGGTTAAACGTGGTGGAGTGGCGGGCGCTGCGACAGCCCCTCGGACGGGCGATGGCCTTTGCCAGCATTCTTTCCATCGGGGATTTCGGCGTGGTGGCCCTGTTCGGCAACGAACATTTCCGCACCCTGCCTTACTACCTCTATCAGCAAATCGGCGCCTACCACAGTCAGGACGGAGCGGTGAGCGCGCTGGTCCTGCTGCTGTTGTGCTTTATACTGTTTTCCGTCATTGAAAAACTCTCGGAGTCCCATGATCCAGCTTGATAACGTGACCTATCTTTACCGTCATCTGCCGATGCGTTTCGATCTGCGGCTGGCGGCGGGTGAAAAGGTCGCGGTGCTCGGGCCGAGCGGCGCGGGGAAAAGCACGCTGCTCAATCTCATCGCCGGCTTTTTATCGCCGGACTGCGGCCGGATAGCGCTGAACGGCGAGGATCACAGTAACACCCCGCCCGATCGGCGACCGGTATCCATGCTGTTCCAGGAAAACAACCTGTTTGCCCATCTTACGGTGGCGGAAAACATCGGCCTCGGCCTGCATCCCGGCCTGCGGCTCACCGCCGAACAACGGGATCGGGTGCAAGGCGTGGCGCTGCAGGTGGGGCTTGAAGACCTGCTGCAGCGGTTGCCGGGCCAGTTATCCGGCGGCCAGCGCCAGCGGGCGGCGCTGGCGCGCTGTCTGGTGCGGGATCGGCCGATTCTGTTGCTGGACGAGCCGTTTTCCGCCTTGGACCCGGCGCTGCGCAACGATATGCTGCAACGGGTGGAGGAGGTCTGCAACCAGCGCGGCCTGACGCTGCTGATGGTATCGCACAATCTGGATGACGCCGTGCGTATCGCGCCGCGCACCCTGCTGATCGTGGACGGCCGCGTTTATTATGACGGTCCGACCCGCCGCCTGGCCTCGGGAGAGGCGCCCGAGGCCGCCATATTGGGTATCAAGCCCGGCGACGGCGGCAGATAGCAAGCAGGTAGCCATGGGCGACAAACGCTCCCGCCCCTCACGCTCGTCCGAAGGCCGCATGCTTGCACGATTGCACGATTGCACGTTTGCACGTTTGCACGTTTGCACGTTTGCACGTTTGCACGATTGCGGCAGGCTTGGTGATATTTTGATGATATCGCAATTTTGCCCGCCAGATTATATGCTTATAACAATCAATATTATTGCCCAGGCACAACGACCCGGCAATAATTAGCACTATGATTGGGTTAAATGACCGAATATGGCACTCTTGAAGCACTTCACATTATTTTCTTTCATTCATAATATGATCTGAAATGAGTGAAAGATTGTATGTACCTTTCATTTCCAATAATATTTAAAGCAGGATCTACCGCTAAAAAATTTAGATAAAAAATAATGCTTATTTTATATAATTCATAGAGTTACATCAATATTTCTCGTTCGCCGACACCAGGATACTTAAATCATGTTAAATATCAATCACGGCAAAATAGATCACTATGCGCAGCAAGGTGTCGAATATCTCTATATCGTATTCAAGGTGTTAAAAAAAAATGGTAACGCTTGCACTTATCAAGCTGAGGCGCAGCATATAAAAGCATTATTGAATAGAAACATAACCACTTGCGAGGTACATAAATTATTGGAAAAAACCGCTAGGTCTTATCCGGCGAATTCATCCGCCGTGGACGAAATTTATGGTTTTGATCGCTATTTTAAAGTTGTTTTGTCAGAGGTTAACCCTAGCGCTAATCATCTCAATGCCATTTTACAGCTTATCGCCGAGCAGGATTTTATAGAATTGGTCTATCCGGCCGGCAAACCTGTGGATGCCTCGGCAGGCATAAATTTTCACCATGATCCTCGCCAGCATGGTGATGGGTGCAATACCGAGTTCATTACGACCGATCTCATTATACCCGATTTTTATCAATACCAGTATTACCTCAGTTCGCCGGCATATAGGACGGGCAATTATAAGATAGGCGGAATATATGTGCATGGCACCTGGGGGACACTTGGCGGGGATGGAAGTTATGTCACCATCCTGTCATACGAGTTATCCGCTTGGGATACCAGCCACGTCAATTTGCCCCATGAGCGCGCGTTTGTACAGGGAGCGGCAAACATTGATTTTCATGATACCGCTTCCGTCGGCGTGGCGGCAGCAAGGTTTTTGCCGACGGCGACAATGAGCGGGATAGTGGGAATAGCCTATAACGCCCGGGTCGCCTACGCGGCGTGGCCGATAGAAAATATTTATAATGCCTACTATCAGCTGAATGCGGGAGATGTGGTACAAATGGGCATACAGCTCATCGGCGGAACAGAAACAGGGTGTACGGCTGATTGTTATGTCCCGCTGGAGTATAACAATGCCTATTATGATATTATCCGGGCATTAACCGATAAGGGCGTTCATGTTATTATCGCCGCCGGCAACGGGGCGATAAATTTGGATCATGCCGCCTTTAACGGCAAATTTAATCGGAACGTCAGAGATTCCGGCGCAATTTATGTGGGAGCCATCGACCCCACCACCGCGAGACGCGCTTCCTTTAGCAATTACGGCTCGCGTATCGACAGCTCCAGTTGGGGCGCGTACGTCGTCACGACTTTTTATGGCAGCGGAAATCTTTTCAATTATCCCAATGCCTGGTATATCAACAACTACGGCGGCACGTCCTCCGCCAATCCCATTGTCGCCGGCGCCGCGGCCAGCCTGTCTAGTATCGCCAAAGCGAATAACTGGTCGCTCCCCCCCAGATTACTCAGGCAAATATTCACCGAGACAGGTACGGTATTCCAGAATAACGACTCCCTCATCATTGGCACCCAGCCCAATCTGTCTGCGGCTTTATCTACTTTCAAAACCATTTCCTGACGTTTTGCTTCATCAACCCGCAAAGGCATATCAATAACAGATATGTGTTTTGCTTATTATGAAGCGACATAAAATCGCCAACATAATCAGAAGCTGAGTACTTTACAAAACTGAGCGGCATAAACCGGCATCAGCGGATGGCGGATTAACGCCGCGATGACCGCCGCCGTCCCCAGGATGCATAACGGCGTCAGCCAGCGCAGCCTGCGCAAAGGCAGCAGGCGGGCCGCCGGTCGCGTGGATATTTTGTGGCTGCGGCGCCAGCGCCAGATTAGCCAGCCGGTAAGCCAAAATAGCAGCGCCACCGTCAGCAGCAGGGCACGGAATCCGCCGGTATGCTGGCCGTCGGGGATATTGATGGCCACACCCGCCAGGATGCCCGGCATAAAATAGGCCGGCGGCCAGGTCAGGCAGCCAATGATATTGGGCAGCGCAAACTTCAGCGGCGGCAGATCCAGCATGCCGGCCACCATGGGCACCAGCGGCCGGGTGGGGCCGACAAAACGGCCGATCAGCACCGTCATCAGGCTGTGCTGATGCAAGGCATATTCGGTCTTGTTGAGCATGGCGCGATGTTTTTTTAAAAAAGACCATCTTTTCAAGGGCTTTTTAAAACCATGACCGAGAAAGTAGGATATCCAGTCGCCCAAGAAGCATCCCACAATGCCGGCCGCCCACGCGGGATAAAAACCCAGGGCGCCGCTGCCGATCAGCGCGCCCAGCGTCGCCATCATCACCGTGCCCGGCAATAACAATCCCACCAGGGCCAACGACTCCAAAAATGCCACCAGCGCAACGACCAATAATGTAACAGCCAAAGATATCGTGGTTAAATGCTGTAAAAAGGCTTCCATAGCCCCCTCTTGTTTATCAAAGCTGGCGGATTGTCAGTGCTCTTGTCCACAGCGTCAATCACTCATTTGTATAAATATTTGGCAATATCAGATTATAACCTGGCCGCTGGACAATGACTGTATGAATAATCATACTTATTAATGATGCTTCTATAGTGAGCTTGTTGACAAGATGCCCGCGCTCGACAGGCTGGTCGCAGGCTAAGCTTTTTGAGGAAAAACAGACCCGATGTCAGAACCCGCCCTGCCCCGCCAGGGTTTTGTACTTACCCGTCATTGGCGCGATACCCCCAAAGGTATCAGCGTTGACTTTTGGCTGGCTACCGACGAGGGGCCGCAAAAAGTCACTCTGCCGCCGCAGCAGGCGGTAGCCTTTATGGCCACCGAGTTCGCCGAACAGGCCCGCCTCCTGCTGGCCGCCGTGGCGGAATGCAGTCTGCGGCCCCTTGAACTGCGTGATTTCCACCGCCGGCCGGTGACGGGAGTCTATTGTCGCCACTACCGGGATATCGGTCGACTGGAAAAAACCTTCAAAGAGGCCGGTATTCCTCTATATGAAGCAGATATCCGCCCCCCCGAGCGTTATCTGATGGAGCGGTTTATCACCGCCCCGGTCCTGTTTGACGGCAGCAGGCAAGACGACGGCACGCTGATCGATGCCCGGTTGAAACCGGACGCAGGCTATCGCCCCCGGTTAAAAACCGTCTCGCTGGATATCGAAACCAACCGTTTCGGCGAGCTGTACTGTATCGGGTTGTACGGCTGTGGGCAGCGGCAGGTCTATATGCTGGGGGAACCTCCGGCGGAACCCGTCGCCTGGGCCGACGGCTGTCTTGAGTATGTGCCGACACGCGGCCAGCTTATCGACCGGCTTAACCTCTGGTTCGTCAACCACGACCCGGACGCTATCATCGGCTGGAATGTAGTGCAATTCGACCTGCGCGTCCTGCAGCAGCAGGCGGAACGCCACCACCGCACGCTGCGCCTCGGACGCGGGAGGGAAGCCCTGGAATGGCGCGAGCACGGCATGAAAGCGGGCCACTTTTTTGCCGGCGCCGCCGGCCGGCTGATTATCGACGGTATCGAGGGACTGAAGTCCGCTTTTTGGCAATTTACCTCCTTCAGCCTGGAAAACGTGGCTCAGACCCTGCTTGGCGAAGGTAAAGATATCTCCACCCCCTATCAGCGCATGGATGAGATAGACCGCCTGTACCGCGAAGACAAACCGGCCCTGGCGCGGTATAACCTCAAGGATTGCGAACTGGTGGTGCGGATTTTCGAGCATACCCGCCTGCTGGCGTTCCTGCTGGAGCGCGCCTCGGTCACCGGCCTGGCGGCGGACCGCAGCGGCGGTTCGGTGGCCGCGTTTACCTGGCTGTATCTGCCGCGCATGCACCGCGCCGGTTACGTGGCCCCCAACATGGGGGATATCCCGCCGCAGCCCAGCCCCGGCGGTTATGTGATGGACTCCCGGCCGGGTTTGTATGATTCGGTGCTGGTATTGGATTACAAGAGCCTTTACCCCTCGATTATCCGTACCTTTCTCATCGACCCGGTAGGTTTGATCGAGGGCATGGCGCAACCTGAAAGCGACCAGACGGTGGCCGGTTTTCTCGATGCGCGCTTTTCCCGTCGCCACCACTGCCTGCCGGGCATCGTTAGCGAACTCTGGCTGGGCAGGGAACGCGCCAAGCGGGATCACAACCAGCCCCTTTCCCAGGCGATGAAAATTATCATGAACGCCTTTTACGGTGTATTGGGCGCGCCGGGATGCCGTTTTTTTGACGCCCGGCTGGCATCAAGCATCACAATGCGCGGCCACGCCATCATGCACCAGACGCGAAAACTCATTGAAGAGCAAGGCTATCCGGTTATTTACGGCGATACCGACTCCACCTTTGTCTGGCTGAAGCAGGCCCACGATCGCGATGCCGCCGATGCCATCGGCCGCCAACTGGCAAAGACCATCAATCAGTGGTGGCAAACCCATTTACAGGAAACCCTGGGTCTGGAAAGCGCGCTGGAAATCGAATATGAAACCCATTTCAGCCGTTTTCTGATGCCCACCATCCGCGGTGCCGAGCTGGGCAGCAAAAAACGCTATGCCGGACTGGCGCAAACCGAGGAAGGCGACCATATGGTATTCAAGGGATTGGAAACCGTTCGCAGCGACTGGACGCCGCTGGCCCAGCAGTTTCAGCAGCAGCTTTACGAGCGCATATTCCGCCGCCAGCCCTATCAGGAATTCGTGAGGGATTTTGTCCGCCGGACCCTGGACGGCTCACAGGATCACCTCTTGGTGTATCGTAAACGCCTGCGCCGAAAATTAAGCGAATATCAACGCAATGTACCGCCGCAGGCCCGCGCGGCAAGGGCAGCCGACGAGTATAATCGACAGCATGGCAGGCAGCAGCAGTACCAGAACGGCGGCTGGATAAGCTATATTATCACCGCCCAGGGACCTGAGCCCCTGGAGATACGCCGCACCGCGCCGGATTACAACCACTACCTGACCAAGCAGTTACAGCCGGTGGCGGACGCTATACTGCCTTTTGTCCGGGATGATTTTGCTACGCTTATATCGGGTCAAATGGGTCTGTTTTAAGCGTAAAAGCGAATATTGGTAGGTGACGCAGCGGCATCTATCCATTAACATAACGCCTTTTCGGACCTCAACGCTAACCCTTACCGAGTTTAACGCCGTGACCTCAGGCCAGCGCCAGCCACGGTAAGCCGCGCTATACCCTAACTAATTCAAGTTGCAGGAAGGCGGCAACGCAGCGACGAATCTGCAGGGAGCAGATTTGAACGCTGCTTGCGGCGGCCCCGAAGGGGCGAGGCTCATGGACGAGCCGAGTAACAAAACCAACGCACCTGCGACTTGAAGTATGACGGGTATATTGCCGGTAATTTTGCCTAACATAACACCGAGCCGAGAATTTATGCCTTTCAAATCAGGTCAACGCTGGATCAGCGATACGGAAAGTGAATTGGGATTGGGAACCGTGGTTGCCGTGGATAACCGCATGGTCACCCTGCTGTTTTCCGCTGCCGGTGAAAATCGTCTTTATGCCCGGGCCGATGCTCCCGTCACCCGGGTCATTTTCAATCCGGGCGATACCGTAACCAGCCATGAAGGCTGGCAACTACTGATAGAATCCGTGGAAGAAGAGGACGGCCTGTTAACCTATATCGGCACCCGGTTGGATAGCGGCCAGGCCGACACCGTGCTGCGGGAAGTGATGCTGGACAGTAAACTGACCTTCAGCAAACCGCAGGACAGACTGTTTGCCGGGCAAATCGATCGAATGGACCGATTCGTCCTGCGTTATCGGGCGCGAAAATTTCATAGCGAACAATTTCGCCAGGCCTGGAACGGTTTACGGGGCATCCGCGCCAACCTGATCCCCCATCAGTTGCATATCGCCTCGGAAGTGGGGCAGCGTTACGCGCCGCGGGTTTTGCTGGCGGACGAAGTGGGCTTGGGCAAAACCATCGAAGCCGGCATGATAATCCATCAGCAGTTGCTCACCGGCCGCGCAGACCGCGTGCTGATCGTGGTACCGGAGTCATTATTGCACCAATGGCTGGTGGAAATGCTGCGCCGCTTCAACCTGCTGTTTTCCCTGTTTGACGAAGAACGCTACGCCGAAGCGATGCAGGACAGCGAGAATCCCTTTGAAACCGAACAGCTGGTGCTGTGTTCGCTGGACTTTGTGCGCCGCAACCATGAGCGGCTGGAAAAGCTGGCCGACGCTGAATGGGATCTGATGGTGGTGGACGAAGCCCATCATCTGGCCTGGAGCGAAGAGGCTCCCAGCCGGGAATACCAGGTGATCGAGCAGCTGGCCCGCAGTATTCCCGGCATCCTGCTCCTTACCGCGACGCCCGAACAGCTGGGGCTGCAAAGCCACTTCGCCCGCCTGCGGCTGCTGGATCCCGATCGTTTCCATGATTACGCCGAATTCGTGGCGGAACAGCAGCGTTACCGGCCGGTGGCGGATGCAGTCACCCTGTTGCTTAACGGCAAGGATTTAACCGACGAGGCAAAAAATCTGCTGGGGGAGATGCTAAGCGAACAGGATATCGAGCCGCTGCTGGCGGTGACCAACGGCGACGATACGCGCGCCCGCAGCGCCCGCCGCGAGCTGACGGCCATGCTGATGGATCGCCACGGCACCAGCCGGGTGCTGTTCCGCAATACCCGGCAGGGCGTTAAAGGCTTTCCGCGCCGGCTGCTGCATCAAATCAAGCTGCCGCTGCCGGCCCAATACCAGACCGCCATCAAAGTGGCCGGCATCATGGGGGGCAAACAGGCGCCGGATGAGCGGGCGCGCAACATGCTTTACCCTGAACATATTTATCAGCAATTCGAAGGCCAGAGCGCCACCTGGTGGAATTTCGACCCCCGCGTTGAATGGCTGCTGGAATACCTGCTGCAGAACCGGCAGGAAAAAGTACTGGTGATCTGCGCCCACGCCGATACCGCCCTGCAATTGGAACAGGTGCTGCGGGAGCGTGAAGGCATCCGCGCCGCGGTATTCCACGAAGGGTTGTCCTTACTGGAACGGGACCGCGCCGCCGCCTATTTTGCCTCGGAAGATGACGGCGCCCAGATCCTGCTCTGTTCGGAAATCGGTTCCGAAGGGCGAAATTTCCAGTTTGCCCATCAAATGGTGATGTTTGATTTGCCGTTTAATCCGGATTTGCTGGAGCAGCGCATCGGCCGGCTGGATCGCATCGGCCAGACTCATGACATCGAGATTTTTGTACCCTATCTTGAGCAGACCGCCCAGGCGATATTGATCCGCTGGTATCATGAAGGATTGGATGCGTTTGAACATACCTGCCCCACCGGCCGCGTCCAGTACGATCAAGCCTACGCCACCCTTATCGGCTATTTGGGCGAACCGGCGCAGCAGGAAGGACTGAACGAATTTATCCTTGAATGCCGCAAACAGCACGATCGGTTAAAGCTGCAACTGGAACAGGGACGCGATCGCTTGCTGGAACAGCATTCCAACGGCGGCGAACAGGCCCAGGCGCTGGCGCAGGCCATTGCCGCGCAGGACAGCGACCCCCAACTGGTGAATTTCGCCCTCAACCTGTTTGATATCGTAGGCATCAATCAGGAGGATCGCAGCGACAGCCTGATTGTCCTCACCCCGTCGGATCACATGCTGGTACCGGAGTTCCCCGGCCTGCCGGAAGAGGGCTGCACTATTACCTTCAACCGCGAGCAGGCGCTGGCCCGGGAGGAAACACAGTTTATCAGTTGGGAACATCCCATCATCCGTAACGGCCTGGATCTGGTATTATCCGGCGACAGCGGCACCAGCGCGGTATCGCTGCTGAAAAACAAAGCGCTGCCGGCGGGCACCCTGCTGGTGGAATTGATCTATGTGGTTGAGGCATCGGCCCCGAGAAAATTGCAGCTGAACCGTTTTTTACCGGCAACCCCCATCCGGCTGCTGCTGGATCAAAACGGTAACGATCTGGCATCGCAGGTGGAATTCGAACATTTCAACCGGCAGCTCAACGCCATAAAACGCCATACCGCCGGTAAACTGGTGAGCGCGGTACATCAGGAAATACACAAGCTGTTGCAAAAAGGCGAAGCGCTGGCGGCCGAACAGGCCCGGACGTTAATCCATAGCGCCAGGCAGCAGGCGGATGAGAGCCTGAGCGCCGAGCTTAACCGCCTGGAGGCATTGAAAGCGGTGAACCCGGCAATCCGGGAAGACGAGCTGGAGACGCTGGCGTATAATCGCGAGCATGCACTAACCCAACTGGATCAGGCCAACTGGCGGCTGGACGCCATACGCCTGATTGTGGTCACCGATCAATAATTGTTGCGGGGTCTGGGGCGCCGCCCACAGACCCCGCCGGAGCCCCATGGAACCCTATAATCCCCCGCGAGAGCCCTGGCTGCATATCCTCTATCAGGACGCGCACATCATGGTGGTGAACAAACCCAGCGGTTTACTGTCGGTCCCCGGTCGCGCTGAGGAGCATCGGGACAGCGTAATGTCCCGTATTCTGGCGGAATTTCCACTGGCGCAAAGCGTGCACCGGCTGGATATGGCCACCAGCGGCGTGATTGTCGTGGCGTTGACCAAAGCGGCGGAACGGGAGCTCAAACGGCAGTTTCGCGAACGGGAACCGAAGAAAAGCTATATCGCCAGGGTATGGGGACATCCGGCTTTGCCTGAAGGCCTGGTGGATTTGCCGCTGATCTGCGACTGGCCGAACCGGCCCATGCAAAAGGTGTGCTTTGACACCGGCAAGGCGGCGCAAACGCATTACCGGGTATTGTCCTGTGAAGACGACGGGACGGCCCGGGTATTGCTGATGCCCGTTACCGGCCGCTCACATCAGCTGCGGGTGCATATGCTGGCGCTGGGACATCCCATCCTCGGCGATGGCTTTTACGCACCGCCCGAGGTCAAGGCCTTGTCAGACCGCCTGCTGCTCCATGCGCAGGAACTCTCCATCACCCACCCGGCCTTTCACACGCCTATACATTTCCGCTGCGAAGCGGATTTCTAACAAACCGCCCCACAGCGCGGTAGGCCCGCGATCATCGATCGCGCAACAAGCCTGTTAAAGGGAGACCGCTTTTACCAAGGTTCTCAGCGAAAACCCTTTTCCTGCTTGATCAAATCATACGCCGATTGTATTTCCTGGGTCTTCTGCTTGGCCATCTCCATCATTTCCGGCGGCAGGCCCTTGGCCACCAGCTTATCCGGATGATGTTCGCTCATCAGCTTGCGATAGGCGCGCTTAATGGTCACGGCATCATCGGTGCTGTGCACCCCAAGCACCTTGCAGGCATCCTCAAGGGTAGGACCTGGCCGGGCGCCGGGCTGGTAACCGCCCTGGGAATAGTGCCCGCCCTGACCGCCGAACTGCTGGCCGCCTTCCATCATGCTGAGAAACTGATCGAACTGCATGCGGGAAATACCCAGCTCTTCGGCAATAACATACAACACCTGCCGCTCGTTAGGATGCAGCGAACCATCGGCGAACGCCGCCTGAATCTGAATTTCCAGAAACATCCGCACCAGATCGAACCGACCGAAACACACCTGCCGGAACTCCCGCAAGGATTCCCGCAACGGGAACTGACTGCCCTTGCCTTCGCGAAAAGCCTGCTGCGCGGCGACCTTAGACTGCTCATCCAGACGCAAACGCTCCATCAACGCATTGGCATTGAGTATATCCGCTTCGGTTACCCGTCCCTTGGACTTGGTTAAATGCCCCATGACCTGAAACGTAGTACGGAAAAAAACGTTCTGCCTGGTTTGCTGATCGGCGAAGAAACCCGGACCGGCGGTTCTGGCCATCCGGGCCTTATCCACCATATGACCGATTAAAAAGCCTAATACCACGCCCCAAAAGCCGGCTCCGGAAAGAAAACCCACTATTACGCCCAACAGCTTACCCCAATACCGCATATACTCCTCAATTCACCATGCCGTCGGTTCAAATTTGCTTTATCATACCTGTCATTTATCGCTGTGCCTAACGGTGCGCGGATAAACGGCGGGATTTAACACTAGCGCAACTCCGGTGAGTGAGTTAGTCTCTGACCGTTTGACGGCATGAAGCCCAAGATGACGGAACACCCGAAAAGCATATGAAGAAAAGTTTCCCTACATTGCTGGCCAGCCTGATCTGGTCGGCGCTTTATAGCCAGAATGCCCTGGCTGATTTCGCCGATCAGTGCCTGCTGGGCGTGCCTGAATACACCAAGCCGCTGGTCACCGGTAATCCGAACCAGCTGCCGGTGCATATCCAGGCGGACCATGCCCAGGCTAATTATCCAGCCAACGCCACCTTTACCGGCAATGTGGATATACAGCAGGGCAACAGCACCCTGACCGCCAAGCAGGCCGAGCTGGATCAAAAACAGACCGGCCAGGAAGCGCCGGTGCGCACCGTGACCGCCACCGGTGACGTGCATTTCAACGATAATCAAATCAAGTTGAACGGGCCGAAGGCCTTTTCAAACCTGAACACCAAAGATACCGACGTCTATCAGGGCGACTATCAGATGGTGGGCCGGCAAGGCCGCGGCGACGCCGACACGATGAAAATGCGCGGCAATAATCGCTATACGGTGTTGGAGAACGGCACCTTTACCTCCTGCCTGCCCGGCAACGACAGCTGGAGCGTCAAGGGTTCGGAAGTCATCCATGACCGCCAGGAGCAAGTGGCGGAAATATACAATGCCCGCTTTCGCATCGGCGGCGTTCCGGTTTTTTACAGCCCTTACATGCAATTCCCCACCGGGGATAAACGGCGGTCCGGCTTCCTATTGCCCAATGCAAAATACGGCAGCAAGAACGGCTTTGAATTTTCCGCGCCCTATTACTTCAATTTGGCGCCCAACTACGACGACACCCTTACGCCGAATTACATGAGCAAGCGCGGACTGCAATTGCAAAACGAGTTCCGCTACCTCACCACGCCCGGCGCGGGCCTGGTGCAATTCGACTATCTGCCCAACGATTCTGAATACAGCGACGATCACCCCGGCGACGGCAGCAGCGACCGCTGGCTGTTATATTGGCGGCACAACGGGGTCATGGATGATGTCTGGCGTTTCAACGTCGATTATACCCGGGTCAGCGATCCCTATTACTTCGACGATCTGACCTCGCAGTACGGCTCCACCACCGACGGCTACGCCACGCAGAAATTCAGCGTCGGCTATGCGGATCCCAACTGGGAAGTGACGCTGGCCAGCAAACAGTTCCAGCTTTTTTCCGATTACGGCAACAGCAGCTCCTATCGCGCCGCGCCGCAGCTGGACGTGACCTATTACCAGAATGACGTCGGCCCGTTCGATACCAAGATTTACGGCCAGGCCGTCAATTTCACCAGCGCCAACGGCGACAATCCCAATGCCACGCGGCTGCATATCGAGCCTACCATCGATTTGCCGCTATCCAACCGCTGGGGCAGCCTGAATACCGAAGCCAAGGTGATGGCGACCCATTACCAGCAAGATAACCTTGAAGACTGGAACAACACCGCGGGCAATAACCAGCTGCAAGGCACGGTGAACCGGGTCCTGCCGCAGTTCAAGACTGACGGCAGAATGGTCTTTGAACGGAGTATGGACTGGTCGCAGGATTATACCCAAACGCTGGAGCCGCGGCTGCAATACCTCTATGTGCCCTACCGCAACCAGAGCGATATCAATCTTTACGACTCCACGCTGCTGCAAACCGATTATTCCGGTTTGTTCCGCGATCGCAGCTACAGCGGCCTGGATCGTATCGCTTCGGCCAACCAGCTGGCGGGAGGTGTCACTACCCGCATTTATGATGATGCATTGGTTGAACGTTTTAATGCTTCCCTAGGTCAAATCTACTACTTCACGAAACCGCGCACCGGCGATACCAACAGCAGCCTGGACAACGACGCCGAAACCGGCAGCGTGGTCTGGGCCGGCGACACCTACTGGAAGATAAGCGATCAGTGGGCCGTGCGCGGCGGCGTGCAGTATGATACCCGCCTGGACAGCGTCGCCCTGGGGGATGCGGTCCTGGAGTATCGCCGGGACGAAAACCGGATGATCCAATTGAACTACCGTTATGCCAGCCCCGAATATATCGAGGCGACGTTGCCCCAAGTGACCAGTCCGGGTTACCAGCAGGGTATTTCACAGATCGGCACCATAGGCAGCTGGCCGATTGCGGATCGCTGGTCAGTGGTGGGGGCCTATTATTACGACACCAAGGCAAGCCAGCCCGCGGAACAGTTCCTGGGACTGCAGTACAATACCTGTTGCTGGGCGGTGAATGTCGGCTACGAACGAAAGATTACCAGTTGGAACAGTACCAATAGCACCAGCGTTTATGACGACGGCGTGTCGTTAAACATAGAACTGCGCGGTTTGACCAGCGATTACGGTCTGGGTACGAGAAAGATGCTGGGCTCCGGCATCATTCCCTATCAACGGGCGTTTTGATACTGAATCAAACGGGCAAACATTGAACATGAATCCGCGAATGCGGCTGATAGAAATGGAAAAGGTATGAAAAACTGGAGAACGGTTATTCTCGGCATGGCCCTCTTTGCTGGCAGCGCGTTTGCAGCCCCGCAAGTGGTGGATAGAGTGGCGGCCGTGGTGGATAACAGCGTTGTTCTCGAAAGTGATGTGGATGGACTGCTGGACTCCGTCAAGCGCAACGCAGCGGATGCCCATCAACAGCTTCCCGACGATGCGACCCTGCGCCGCCAGATTATCGATCGCCTGATCATGGACAATATCATTCTGTCATTGGCGCAGCGGGCCAATATTACCGTAACGGAAGATCAGCTGACGCAGTCCATCAGCCATATCGCTGAACAAAACCACATGACGCTGGATCAGTTGCGCAGCCGTCTGGCGGATCAGGGCATCAGCTACGACACCTATCGTAAGCAAATCCGCAAAGAGATGCTGATTGCCGAAGTGCGTAACAGCGAGGTGCGCCGCCGGGTAACCATCCTGCCGCAGGAAGTGGATTCCCTGGCGCAGCAAATTGCCGCGCAAACCGGTAACGGCGCCGACTACAATTTAAGCCATATCCTGATCCCGCTGCCGGAGAACCCATCCCAGGCGCAGGTGGATAAAGCGGAAGCCCTGGCGAATTCCCTGGTGGCGCAGCTCAATAAAGGCGCCGATTTCGGTAAAATGGCCATCAGCTACTCCTCCGATCCCCAGGCGCTCAAAGGCGGCCAGATGGGCTGGGGCAAGCTGCAAGAGTTGCCGACCATCTTTGCTGAACGGTTGCAGTCAGCCCCCAAAGGGGCAATCGTCGGGCCCATTCGTTCCGGGGTCGGTTTCCATATCCTGCGGGTTAATGATATTCGCGGCGGCGATCAGAAAGTACAGGTTACCGAAGTCCACGTCCGGCACATTCTGCTGCGCCCGTCGGTGGTATTGACCGATCAGCAGGCCCAGGACAAGCTGAACGATGTCCTGGCGCAAATCAAAAGCGGCAAAGCCGATTTCGCCGCCGTGGCTAAACAGATTTCCCAGGACCCCGGCTCCGCCAACCAGGGCGGCGACCTGGGCTGGACCTCTCCTGACTCCTACGATCCCGCTTTCCGTGACGCGCTGGCCTCCCTGAAAAAAGGCCAGATCAGCTCGCCGGTGCGCTCCTCTTTCGGTTGGCATTTGATTCAACTGCTGGATACGCGCCAGGTTGACCGCACCGACGCGGCCAAGAAAGATCAGGCCTACCGCCTGCTGTTCAACCGTAAATTCGCCGAAGAGGCGCAGACCTGGATGCAGGAACAGCGCGCCGCCGCTTACGTCAAAATCCTGGATGACAATGGCGGCAACGGTGACAATGGCAGCAACGGTGATAATGGACAGTAATGCTCGGCTGGTGATAACGCCCGGCGAACCCGCCGGCATCGGTCCGGATTTGATGGCCGTGCTGGCGCAGCAGGCCTGGCCGGTGGAGCTGGTGGTGTGCGCCGACCCGGCGGTTCTGGCGGACCGGGCCCGGCAGCTCGGTTTACCCTTGCGATTGAATCCTTACCGTCCGGAGCTGCCGGCCGCTTCGCAGCCGGCCGGCACCCTGACCGTGCTGGCGGTGGACGCTCCGGTCCCGATAAGGGCGGGTCAGCTGGACGTGGGCAACAGCGCTTATGTGGTGAAAACCCTGGCCCGGGCCTGCGATGGCTGCCTGAACGGCGAATTCGCGGCACTGCTCACCGGTCCGGTGCATAAAGGCATTATCAACGACGGCGGCCTGCCCTTTACCGGCCATACCGAGTTCTTCGCCGATCGCAGCCAGTGCCAGCGCGTGGTGATGATGCTGGCCACCGAATCGCTGCGGGTGGCGCTGGCCACCACGCATTTGCCCCTGTCGGCGGTCGCCGGCGCCATAACCCGCGAATCCCTGCGGGAAGTCATCACCATCCTCGACCATGATTTGCGCCGCCGGTTCGGTATTCCCCGGCCGAGGATCTATGTGTGCGGCCTCAATCCCCACGCCGGGGAAGGCGGCCATATGGGCCGGGAAGAAATAGACACCCTGATCCCGGCGCTGGATGCGCTGCGGGCCGAAGGACTCGATCTGGTGGGGCCATTGCCCGCCGATACCCTTTTCCAGCCCAAATACCTCCGGCATGCCGATGCGGTGCTGGCGATGTATCACGACCAAGGGTTGCCGGTATTGAAATATCAGGGCTTCGGCCGTGCGGTTAACATCACCCTGGGATTACCTTTTATTCGTACCTCCGTCGATCACGGCACCGCCCTGGAACTGGCCGGCACTGGTCAGGCGGAGGCCGGCAGCATCAAGACGGCGCTTAATCTCGCCATAAAAATGATAAATAATTGTAATGGATAAACGTCTTCATCAAGGCCATCTCGCCCGTAAACGCTTCGGGCAGAATTTTCTCCACGACGGCAATATCATCGATGCCATCGTCTCCGCCATCCATCCCTTGCCGGACCAGGCGCTAGTGGAAATCGGCCCCGGTCTCGGCGCATTGACCGAACCGGTGGCGGAGCGGCTGACCCAGTTGACGGTCATTGAACTGGACCGTGATTTAGCCGCCAGGCTTGCAACGCACCCTTTTATGCAGAGCAAGCTGACCATTCTGCAACAGGACGCCATGACCGTGGATTTCGCCGCCCTGGCGCAGCAGCTGGGCCAGCCGTTGCGGGTGTTCGGTAACCTGCCTTACAATATCTCCACGCCGCTGATGTTCCATCTTTTCAGCTATACTCAGGCAATCCGCGACATGCATTTCATGTTGCAAAAGGAAGTGGTGAACCGTCTGGTGGCTGGACCGGACAGTAAGGCCTATGGTCGTTTGAGCGTCATGGCGCAATACTATTGCCAGATCATACCGGTATTGGAAGTTCCGCCGACCTCTTTCAGACCGGCGCCGAAGGTGGACTCGGCCGTGGTGCGCCTGGTGCCTTACAGCCAATTGCCCCACCCGGTCAGCGATTTGCAGGTATTGGCCCGGATTACCAGTCAGGCGTTTAACCAGCGCAGGAAAACCGTTCGCAACAGCCTTGGACATCTCTTTACCCAGGCGCAGCTGACGGAGCTGGGGATCGATCCGGTCATGCGCGCTGAAAATATTACCGTGGCGCAGTACTGCCACCTGGCGAACTGGCTGGCGGACCACCCATCGCAACAAGAATGATAGGAGTCAGGCTGTATGATTAATTCGCCGCGCGTTTGCGTGCAGGTTCAAAGTATGTACGTCGAGACACAATCCATCCCGGAAGAGGAGCGTTATGTCTTCGCCTACACTATTACCGTGCGTAATCTCGGTCGGCATAATGTACAGCTGGTGGGCCGTTACTGGCTCATTACCAATTCCAACGGTAAAGAAACCGAAGTCCAGGGGGAAGGGGTGGTGGGTGAACAGCCGCTTATCCTGCCGGGCAATGAGTTTCAATATACCAGCGGGGCTATCCTTGAAACGCCGCTCGGCACCATGGAAGGCCATTACGAAATGCTGGATCATCAGGGGCAGTCCTTCCGTATTGCCATTCCCGTCTTCCGTTTAGCGATACCATCACTAATACACTAACTATGTCGACTTATTTAATCGGTGATATACACGGCTGCTTTGAGGAGCTGAAGCTACTTTTGTCCCAGGTGGATTTTAATCCTGCCCGGGACCAGTTATGGCTGACCGGAGATTTGGTGGCCCGGGGGCCGGCTTCCCTGGAGGTCATGCGATATGTCAGGGATCTGGGGGACTGCGTGCGGCTGGTGCTGGGCAATCATGATTTGCATTTGCTGGCGGTATACGCCGGCATCAGCCGCAACAAGCCCAAGGACCGCATCACGCCGCTGCTGGAAGCGCCGGATGCCGATGTGTTGATCAACTGGCTGCGCCGCCAGCCGGTGCTGCAGGTGGATGAGGAAAAAAAGCTGGTGATGGCCCACGCCGGCATTACGCCGCAGTGGGATTTGGCCACCGCCCGCATGTGCGCCCGCGAAGTGGAAGCGGTGCTGTCCAGCGATAGCTACCCCCTGTTTCTCGATTCCATGTACGGCGACATGCCGAACAACTGGTCTCCTGAGCTTACCGGCCTGTCTCGGCTGCGTTTTTGCACCAACGCCTTTACCCGAATGCGTTTTTGTTTTCCCAACGGCCAGTTGGACATGATAAGCAAAGATGCGCCGGATCGCGCCCCCCCTCCCCTGCGCCCCTGGTTTTTGTTGCCCGGACCAGTGGCGCAAGAGTACGGCATTGTTTTCGGCCATTGGGCCTCGCTGGAAGGAAAAGGCACTCCGGAGGGTATTTATGCCCTGGATACCGGCTGCTGCTGGGGCGGCGAATTAACCATGCTGCGCTGGGAAGATAAGCAGTATTTCCGGCAACCGTCCAACCGCCGGGGTGAAAGCGGCATTGAAGCAATGCCGGTGGAATAATACCGGCAGGCGAAATCTACTCATTTTTTTATTAGCTTTTTATTTTATTAGATATTACCACTCCCCAATAAACGTATCATGCAGCCAGGGTTATTGGCTGGGGCACAACCCTCAACGGACAAAACCAGATGTCGGCTACGATACAGTCCTCCGGGGCTGTAATGCCTTTTAGAAAGGACTCAAATATGAATAATGCGATTGTGAATGAAGCATTTGTCAAAACTGTTGCCCAAGATAAAACCATACCGGCGTTACTTACCTCATTAGGCAAATACTTTACCAGAGGCTATAACGCCGCGTTGTCCCCTCGAAACGAACACAGCCAGTCTACTGCCGCCGTCCAACCGCCATTAAAGAGCGCCGAAGAAATGGCCGCACTCGCGCAATCCATTAAAGCCCAGTTGACTGCGTGCGCCAAAAGCCTGTGTGGGGGTTTATCGACTCTTGAACCGCTAATACGTTATTTAGAAGATGATAGCAGGGAGATTTCCTATGATAATATTGAATATCTTATTAATGAACGGATTGAAGGGGCTAACAAGCACAACTTTTTAAGAGCGCTGATTACCGATCTCTATCTTTGTTCTACATCCGAAAATGGCGATGAATATAATAAAACGTTAGCGCTCAATACATTACAAAAAGAGCTTTGCGGCCATCCATTTAAGAGCTTTGGCGATCTTAATCCACAGCGGCACGGCAATGTTTTCAGTACTGCCGAAGGTCGAGAAGCGTTTAGAACGCAGATATTGAAAATTCTGAAGGATTTGAAAGACAACTGGCATTACACCGCGGCTAAAGCTGAACAACATAATTAAACCCGATCATTTCACAAATATTCCCGAGGCCAGGCTTACATGGTTTCGGGAATATTCATCCGCTAGCATTGTTTCGGCAATATCTTATTAAAATCCTTTTTATTAAAAAAACTGCGTTCTTTGCATCTCTTTCTGTGCCTGAATCGCAGAAAGCCATCCTCCACGGCGCGGTACCCTGGCACGCGTGTGGATAAATATTCAGCCGGCGACAGGGACTCAGCCGGCCTAGCAAGAAAAGCTAACGCCGCTCCAGAATTTCAAAACAGAAACTGTGGCTGTTCTTGTCGTCGGCATCGTGGAATTCACTGAAGGTGGATTGCCATTGATCCGGCTCGTAATCGGGAAAGTAGGTGTCGCCGTCGATTTCCGCGTCGATATGGGTCAGGTATAATCGCTGAGCACGGGGCAGGAACTGCTGATAAATATTCCCCCCGCCGATTACCATGACTTCCTCCGCCTCGCCGGCGGCAGCCAGGGCGTCTGATGCCGATGCCGCCCAGATGACCCCATCGCCGGCGGCGGGATGGCGGCTGAGCACGATATTCCGGCGGCCCGGCAAAGGCTGGCCAAGGGATTCATAGGTCTTGCGGCCCATGATGATCGGTTTATTCAGGGTGTTTCGTTTGAACCATGCCAGATCGGCGGGCAGGTGCCAGGGCATGGCGTTTTCAAGGCCAATCACGCGATCTACCGCCAGGGCGGCAATCAGACTGATAATCATATAAACTCTTACCGGCTATAAAATTGCTGCCACTATACGGAAACTACAAACTGCCGTCGATAGGGCCGCCCCACTCCACCGGCAAAATTCGGAAAGCGCCTATCCTGCCGGGTTAGGGGTCTCACACGCCCGGGCGTTTGCGGTAAAGCCATAGTCCCGGTAAAGAGAGGCCGATGGACAGGGCGCCCACAATAAACCCCGCTTTGAGAAACTGCGTTACCAGCGTCGACATCAGCGCCTCGCTATAGCCCAGATGGGAAATCTGCACCGCCGCCACCATGGCGCTGTAAGCGGAAATACCGGGAAACATCGGAATGACCGCCGCCACCGTAAAGACTTTGGGATGGGCCAGCAGCCAGCGAGACCAGTGGATACCGATCACACCGATTAAAATAGAGGACAGCAGGGTGGCCCACTCAATGTTCAGGCCATAGTGTATCATCAGCGTGCGCGAGCCATGGCCGATGGCTCCCAGCAGGGCGCAATAACGCAGCGCCTTGGCCGGTACATTGAACACCATGGCGAACCCCAGGGCCGGCACGGCGGCCAATACCATGTCCTCCAGCAACGCCAGCAGCAGATTCATGCCCACCCCTTGAAATCCCATACCGCCATCGCCAGGACGATACCGATACAGATAGAGAGCGTCAGCAGGCTGGCCATGGTCCAGCGCGCCAAACCGGTGTTGATATGGCCTTTGAACATATCCGCCACCGCATTGATCAACGGAAAGCCCGGCACCAGCAGCAGAACGCTCGCGGGCATCGCCACCAGCGACGTGTCGTGGAATACCGGCAAACGCATTAACAAGCCCGAAGCGGAGGTGGCGACAAACGCGGTGATGCAAAAATTAATCAGAGGGTTCATTTGCCGCGCGGTCAGCAGTTGACGGACATACATGGCCAGGCCGCTGGCGCACAGGGTGACGGCGAACGCATCCCAGCCGCCGCCGTTGAGCCGGCTAAAGCAGCCGCAGGATAAGCCGACCACACAGACCATCAGCCAGCGCGGATAACGCAGCGGCCGAATATTTCCCAGCCGCTTGGCCACATCCTCCGCATCCAGTAAATGGTGCTCAGCCATGATGACGATATGCTGCACCTGGGTGACGACATGCATATTGATGCCGCGATCGTTATTTTTACGGGTTGACGTCAGGCAAAAGTCTTTATTGATGGTGGTGAGCACCACGGCATTGGCGGAAATGGAGCTTTCCACCCGCTCTACTCCCAGCGCCAGCCCCAGCCGGGTGGATAGCTGCTCCACCAGCATGCTTTCAGCGCCATGCTGCAGCAATAATATCGCGCACTCGATACAGAGCCGGGTAATAACCCGCTGGTGGTCCTCTGACATTTCCTTAACCGTTGCCATGCCCTGCCATACCCCGAGTGCCTAAGCCCAAAGATGCTGTTTAATAACACGTAAAAAATCCGTCAGCAAGCCTTTGTTAGGACGACAATCAGGACCGCATTCCAGGACAGACCCGCCCGGGCCGCAAGAGGACGGAAACCTGTCGGCTTGCGGCCCGGCTATCAGGCTTTATTGAGCTGAAGGTGCATCTCCTGAACGGAAATAACCCGCTCGGTGGGGTCTGAATTCAGCGACATGGCGGTAGCGAAACCACCGTTCATGGTGGTGTCGTAATGCACCTTGTACTGTAGCGCGCTGCGCCGGATCAGCTTGGAATCCGCAATGGCCTGGCGGCCGGCGGTGGTATTGACGATATAGCTGTATTCGCCGTTTTTGATGCGGTCCTGGATATGGGGACGCCCTTCATGGACCTTATTCACCAGCCGGGGATTGATGCCCGCCTCCCCCAGCACGACCGCGGTACCGTGGGTCGCATCCAGCTCAAAGCCGTGCTTCAGCAGTTTGGCCGCCAAATCCACCACGCGGCCTTTATCCCCCTCACGCACCGACAGCAAGGCCCGGCCGGTTTTTTTCATGTGCGACTGGCTGCCCAGCATGGCCTTGCCGAAAGCTTCGGCAAATGTCCGCCCCACGCCCATCACTTCGCCGGTGGAACGCATTTCCGGCCCGAGGATCGGGTCGACGCCCTGGAATTTGTTAAACGGCAGCACCACTTCCTTCACCGAGTAATAAGGCGGAATAACCTCTTTGGTCACACCCTGTTGCGCCAGGGATTGTCCCACCATGACCCGGGCGGCCACCTTCGCCAACGGCACCCCGGTGGCCTTGGAGACAAACGGCACGGTGCGCGCGGCGCGGGGGTTCACCTCGATGAGATAGACTTCGTTGGCCTTGACGGCGAACTGCACATTCATCAGGCCGCGGACCCGCAGCTCAAACGCCAGCTTCTCCACCTGGCGGCGCATGACATTCTGAATTTCCTGGCTAAGGGTATAACACGGCAGCGAACAGGCCGAGTCGCCGGAGTGCACCCCCGCCTGCTCGATATGCTCCATGATGCCGCCGATAAGCACCTGCTCGCCATCGCAAATGGCGTCCACATCCACTTCAACCGCATCGTCCAGGAACCGGTCAAGCAATACCGGGGCATCGTTGGACACGCTGACCGCGGTTTGAAAATAGCGCAGCAGATCAACATCGTCATAGACGATTTCCATCGCCCGGCCGCCCAGGACATAGGAGGGCCGCACCACCAGCGGATAACCGATGGTGGCCGCCTTCTCCACCGCCTGATCGATGGTGGTCACCGTGGCGTTGGCCGGCTGCTTGAGACCCAGCCTTTCCACCGCCTGCTGAAAACGGGCGCGATCTTCGGCGCGGTCAATGGCATCCGGACTGGTGCCGATAATCGGCACGCCGGCGGCTTCCAGTTCACGGGCCAGTTTCAGCGGGGTCTGGCCGCCGTATTGCACGATAACGCCTTTAGGCTGCTCCACGCGCACGATTTCCAGCACATCCTCCAGGGTCACCGGTTCGAAATAAAGCCGGTCGGAGGTATCGTAATCGGTGGACACCGTTTCGGGGTTGCAGTTGACCATAATGGTCTCGTAGCCGTCTTCCCGCAGCGCCAGCGACGCGTGCACGCAGCAGTAGTCGAATTCGATACCCTGGCCGATACGGTTGGGCCCGCCCCCCAGCACCATGATCTTTTCACGATCCCGGGTCGGGTTGGATTCACACTCTTCATCGTAAGTGGAATACATATAGGCGGTGTCGGTAGCGAATTCCGCCGCGCAGGTATCCACCCGCTTGTAAACCGGATGGAGATTATACTCTTCCCGCAGTTTGCGGATTTCCCCCTCCGATACGCCCGCCAGGGCGGCCAGGCGCGCATCGGCGAACCCTTTGCGTTTGAGCCGGCGCAGGAAGCCGGCGTCCAGGGCGGTAACGCCTTGCTTCGCCACCTCGTTTTCCAACTGGACCAGTTCCTCAATCTGCACCAGGAACCATTTATCGATATTGGTGAGATTATACACCCCGTCCACTGACAGCCCGGCGCGGAACGCATCGGCGACGTACCAGATGCGGTCGCCGCCGGCATCTTTCAGCTCGCGGCGGATTTTCGTCAGCGCCTCCGGGTCATCCAGGCTGACCTTGGGATCAAAACCGGTGGCGCCCACCTCCAGCCCGCGCAGCGCTTTTTGCAGCGACTCCTGCTGGGTGCGGCCGATGGCCATGACTTCCCCCACGGATTTCATCTGGGTCGTCAGCCGATCGTTGGCGCCGGCGAATTTCTCGAAATTGAAGCGGGGTATCTTGGTGACGACATAATCGATGGAGGGCTCGAAGGAGGCCGGCGTACGTCCGCCGGTAATGTCGTTCATCAGCTCATCCAGGGTATAACCCACCGCCAGCTTGGCGGCCACCTTGGCGATGGGGAAACCGGTGGCTTTCGACGCCAGTGCGGATGAGCGGGATACGCGCGGATTCATTTCGATAATAATCAGCCGGCCGTTTTCCGGATTCACCGAGAACTGCACGTTCGATCCGCCGGTTTCCACGCCGATTTCACGCAGTACCGCCATGGAGGCGTTACGCATGATTTGATACTCTTTGTCGGTGAGGGTCTGCGCCGGCGCGACGGTAATGGAATCGCCGGTGTGAATGCCCATGGCGTCCATATTTTCAATGGAGCAGACGATAATGCAGTTGTCGTTTTTGTCCCGCACCACCTCCATCTCATACTCTTTCCAGCCAATGAGCGACTCATCGATCAGCAGTTCGGTGGTGGGGGAGAGATCGAGGCCGCGTTCGCAGATTTCTTCGAACTCTTCACGATTGTAGGCAATACCGCCGCCGGAGCCGCCCATGGTAAAGGAAGGGCGGATAATACAGGGGAACCCCACGTCGGCGGCCACCGCCAGCGCTTCTTCCATATTATGGGCAATGCCGGAACGGGCGGTTTCCAGGCCGATTTTTTTCATGGCCTGGTCAAAGCGGCGCCGATCCTCCGCTTTATCAATGGCGTCGGCGGTGGCGCCTATCATGGTGACGCCGAATTCCGCCAGCACCCCTTCACGCTCCAGATCCAGCGCGCAGTTCAGCGCCGTCTGGCCGCCCATGGTGGGCAGTATGGCGTCGGGACGCTCTTTCTCGATGATTTTGCGCACCACTTCCCAGTGTATGGGTTCGATATAGGTGGCATCCGCCATATCGGGGTCGGTCATGATGGTGGCCGGGTTGGAATTCACCAGCACCACCCGGTAACCTTCTTCACGCAGCGCCTTGCAGGCCTGCGCGCCGGAATAATCGAACTCGCACGCCTGGCCGATGACTATCGGGCCGGCACCCAGAATCAGGATACTGGTTAAATCTGTACGTTTTGGCATTGCTTGGCTCCTGATTATTTCGCCTGAGAACGATATGACTTAATCAATTCTATAAAGTGATCGAACAGCGGACCCGCGTCATGGGGGCCGGGGCTGGCCTCCGGGTGCCCCTGGAAGCTGAACGCCGGTTTATCGGTGCGGCAAATGCCCTGCAGCGAACCGTCGAACAGCGAGACATGAGTGACCCGCAGCGTAGGCGGCAGCGACGTTTCATCCACGGCGAAACCATGGTTTTGCGCGGTTATCATTACCCGGTTGGCGTCCAAATCCTTCACCGGATGGTTGCCGCCGTGGTGGCCGAATTTCATTTTCAGGGTCTTGGCGCCGCTGGCCAGCGCCAGCAGCTGATGCCCCAGGCAGATGCCGAACACCGGTATGTCGGTTTCAAGAAAGGTTTTAATGGCGGCGATAGCGTAATCGCAAGGCTCCGGATCGCCGGGACCGTTCGCCAGGAAGATGCCGTCCGGGTTCATTGCCAGGACGTCCGCCGCCGGGGTTTGCGCCGGCACCACCGTCAGGCGGCAGCCGCGATCCACCAGAAGGCGCATGATATTGCGTTTTATGCCGTAATCGTAAGCCACCACATGGAACGGCAGTGAGTCGGCGCAAGCAGGGGCCGGCAGGCCGCCTTCAAGACGCCAGCTGCCCTGGGTCCAGGGATATTGTTCGGTGGTGCTGACTTCCTTTGCCAGATCCATGCCCTTGAGACCCGGGAATTGCCGCGCTTTTTGCAGCGCCAGCCCGGCATCGGGAGCATCGCCTGCGATGATACAGCCGTTTTGCGCCCCTTTCTCCCGCAGCAGCCGGGTCAGTTTACGCGTATCGATATCGGCGATGCCCACTACGTTATTCTTTTTAAGATAGTCAGACAGGGAGCCGGTGCTGCGGAAATTGCTCGCTATCAGCGGCAAGTCCCGGATAACCAGGCCCTCGGCCTGAATGCAGGAGGATTCTTCATCTTCTGGATTAGTGCCGACATTGCCGATATGGGGATAAGTGAGAGTAACGATTTGGCGGGAGTAGGAGGGATCGGTGAGAATTTCTTGATATCCGGTCATCGAGGTGTTGAAGACCACTTCCCCCACTGCCGTACCCTCCGCCCCGATGGCCCGACCGTGGAATTGGGTTCCGTCTTCCAGAACCAATAGCGCTGACTTTATCAAAACACCCTCCAAGGAATATTCAGTCATTGTATTTGCATATTAATTCAGATTTAACGGTCTAAATCAATGCAAAAAACACCTTCAAGGTGGATTTTTGGCAAATTGGGCGCATTTTAATGATGCATAGGGCACTTGTCTACCCCCGCAACAATAATTCATTCAATTAATCGTCATTTCACCTGTTAAGCAGAGCGAACCGGTTAAAAAGCACTGTAAAAGAGCAAAAGTAATCGGTTGCCTGACAAAAACAGGGAATATCAATGAAGCATTTTCCCGCCAGGAACGTTTTTGGCGGGAACGCGAAGGTTTTAATGAAAAATACTTCTTAAAAACGCTATTTATAACGATTTTGATGAAAAAAACCAGGCAAGCGTATATTATTAAAATGTTTTAAAAATGATAAAATATATCTTATTAAAATCATAGACATAAAAATACATCATTCACATATATATTTTTTTCTGTCTATAAATTACCGAGATCGAGCACATCCGCCATATTATAGAGCCCGGCTTTTTTACCATTCAGCCATATCGCCGCGCGAACGGCGCCATTGGCAAAGGTCATGCGGCTGGAAGCCTTATGGCTTATCTCTACCCGCTCACCGATATCCGCAAACATCGCCGTATGCTCACCCACTATATCACCCGCGCGCACGGTGGCAAAGCCGATGGTATGGGGCTTACGCTCGCCGGTATGGCCCTCGCGGCTGTACACGGCGCAATCCTTCAGCTGGCGTCCCAAGGCTCCGGCAATGGTTTCGCCCATGGCAAGGGCGGTACCGGAGGGGGCATCCACCTTATGGCGGTGATGCGCCTCGATTATTTCGATGTCGCAATACTCACCCATCACCCGGGCGGTCTTTTCAAGCAACTTTAGCATTACGTTCACGCCGACGCTGAAATTAGCGGCAAAAACAATGGGAATATCCCGGGACGCCTGTTGAATGAGGTCTTTTTGCCCCTCATCAAAGCCGGTGGTGCCGATAATCATGCCTTTGCCATGGGTTTGGCAAAAAGCCAGGTATTCCAGGGTGCCTTCGGGGCGGGTAAAATCAATCAATATGTCAAACCGGTCTTTTACCGCGTCCAGGCTATGGCCGACCCTGACATCAATATGACCTAAACCCGCCAGTTCACCGGCATCGGTACCCATCAGGCTTGAGCCTTCACGCTCAATCGCCGCCCCCAGGCAAGCGGATTGAGATTGTTGCACCGCCTGGATCAATTGCCGGCCCATGCGGCCCCCTGCCCCGACGACGGCTATGCGGATTGGTGTCATATCCATGCTCTCTCTGCTAAGTGAAAAATCAGTGTCAGGTTAACCGGAGGCGCCGGCCGCCGCCAGTTTATTTAACCGGTGATAAGGATAATATGATAAAAAAGGAGGGATATTAGCGGAAATGACTCGGGGTAAAATGAATTTTTATTCATTTGACTGAAAAGCAAGGTGTCCAGTGGGAACAAGATGCCGGATCGTAGCGAAACGGCAACCCTGCTGTAAATACGTCCCTGTACGCTTTAACCCCAAGCGGGTTTTTCAGCATAATGAGATAGTCGTCCGGCTTATTCCACAATCTGCACTTTTACCCGCAGTTCTTTCGGCACTTCGAACACGATGTTCTCTTCCCGTCCCCGGCGCTCCTCGACATCTACGCCGCCCAAGGCACGTAAACGCTCAATCACCGCCTTCACCAGCACATCCGGGGCAGAGGCCCCGGCGGTCACGCCCACCACCGCCATGCCCCGCAGCCAGCTCTCCTGGATATCCGCGGCGGTATCGATGAGATAGGCCGGCTTACCCGCCCGTTGGGCCAGTTCCGCCAGCCGGTTGGAGTTGGAGGAGTTTCTTGAGCCCACCACCAGCACGATGTCCGCCTCGGACGCCAAGTCCCGCACTGCTTCCTGGCGATTGGTGGTGGCGTAGCAGATATCGTCCTTACGCGGCCCGATGATCTGGGGAAAGCGTTCACGCAGCGCATCGATAACCTCGGAGGTATCGTCGACGGAAAGCGTGGTCTGGGTCATGAACGTGAGATTGGCCTCGTCCTTGACCTGTAGCTTGCGGACATCCGCCGGCGATTCCACCAGATACATGCCGCCCTGCGGATTGCTGTATTGCCCCATGGTGCCTTCCACTTCAGGATGCCCGGCATGGCCGATGAGAATCGCCTCAGTGCCTTTGCGGCTGGCGCGCGCCACCTCCATATGCACCTTGGTCACCAGGGGACAGGTGGCGTCGAATACCGTCAGATCCCGATTCTTCGCCTCGTTGCGCACCGCCTGCGATACGCCGTGGGCGGAAAAAATCAGTATGGAGCCGTCCGGCACCTCATCGATTTGTTCAATGAAGATCGCGCCGCCGGCGCGCAGCGCGTCCACCACATAGCGGTTGTGCACGACTTCATGGCGGACATAGATGGGGGCGCCGTAGATTTCCAGCGCCCGTTCCACAATACTGATTGCCCGGTCGACACCGGCGCAGAATCCGCGGGGGTTAGCCAGCAATATGCGCATTTTTATCCTCCTCCTGCTCCGGATCGATAGCCAAGACATCGATATCAAAATAAACCCGGCGGCCGGCCAGCGGATTGTTGAAATCCACCGTGACGGATTCATCCGTCACCGCCAGGACCACCCCAGGCATTTCATTACCGTTCATGGCGGTAAACAGCATGATGGTGCCCGCTTCGGGCACGCCGGTATCCAGAAAATCCCGCGGCGAGAAAAATTGGACCAAATCGGGATTCGAGGGCCCGAACGCCTCTTCGGGACCCAGGGAAAAGGATTTTTTATCCCCCACCCGCAATCCCAGCAGCGCCTGCTCCAATCCCTTCGACAGGCTCTGATCCCCCAGGCGGAACAGCGCCGGTTTATTCTCCCGGCGAGTGGATTCCGCCAGGGTACCGTCCTCAAGCTTGAGATCGAAATGCAACAGCACCGCGCTGTCGGACTGCACCTGCTCGGTCATGTTACTCAGCCTTTCTGCTTGGCGGCCCGATCGGAAGGGCGGAAGAACCCTTCCAGCACGATCAATACCGCACCGATACAAATAGCGGAATCCGCCACATTGAACGTCGGCCAGTGCCATTCATTGACATAGACGTCAATAAAGTCAATCACCACGCCGTGCACCAGCCGATCGGACAGGTTGCCCAACGCGCCGCCGATAATCAGGGCATAGGCGCAGTTGGACATCCGTTGCCGATAATCCGACCGGTACATCATAAACAGCAGCGCAATGGCGATAACCAGGGCAATCAGCGCAAACAGCCAGCGCTGCCAGCCGCCTTTATCCGCCAGGAAGCTGAAGGCCGCGCCGAAATTCTGTGCATAGAAAAAATTCACAGAGGGTATGATCGCCATCGTTTCATGCAGCATAAAGTGCGTCATAATCCACTGCTTGGTGCCAAGATCAATGACCAGTACCACTACCGCCAGCCACAGCCAGCGCAATCCGGTTGACATCAGGGGTGTTTTCATCAGACAAACTTACGCTCTTCGCCGGCGCCCGCCACGTTGGTGACGCAGCGGCCGCAGATTTCCGGATGTTCGGGGTCGGCGCCGATATCCGTCTCAAAATGCCAACAGCGGGGACACTTCCGGCCCTCGGCATTCGCCAGTGCAATTTTCAGCCCTTTCAGGCCTTCGGCCTGCAGGGCATCATCGCCCGCCGCGCCGTAATCCGCCACTTCCGCCCGGGACGTCAACAGGGCGAAATAGAGCTCCTCTCCCAGGGCGCGCAGGGTCGGCGCCAGGGACTCATCGGCGTACAGGATGACGCTGGCCTCCAGGGAGCCGCCGATACGCTTATCGGCACGGGCCTGCTCCAGCACTTTATTCACTTCGCCGCGTACTTTCAGCACCTGCTCCCAGTAAGCATCGTTCATGGTCTCGCCTTCGTCCAGCCCGAACAGGCCGTCATACCACTCTTCAGTAAAGACGTACTGCTGGCGTTTTCCGGGCATAAAGCTCCAGATCTCGTCGGCGGTAAAGGAGAGAATCGGCGCCATCCAGCGCACCAGCGCCTCGGCGATATGGTACAGGGCGGTTTGGCAGCTGCGGCGGGCGATACTGTCTGCCTTGGTGGTGTACTGCCGGTCCTTGATGATATCAAGATAGAAAGAGCCCATTTCCACCGAGCAGAACTGCATCATGCGCTGCACGACGTTATGCAGGTCATAGCTGTCGTAGGCGGCGATAATGTCGGCCTGAGCCGCCTGCGCCCGGCCCACGGCCCAGCGATCCAGCACCACCATATCTTCCGGCTTAACGCTGTGCAGCGCCGGGTCGAAGCCGTTCAGGTTGGCCAGCAGGAAGCGCGCGGTATTACGTATGCGCCGATAGGAATCGGCGGAGCGCTTGAGGATCTCATCCGATACCGCGATTTCACCGGTATAATCGGTGGATGCGACCCACAAGCGAAGAATATCCGCCCCCAGCTTGTCCATCACCTGCTGCGGACTGACGGTGTTGCCGATGGATTTGGACATTTTGCGTCCCTGCCCGTCGACGGTGAAGCCATGGGTCAGCACCTGGCGGTACGGGGCCCTGCCTTTCATGGCGGTGGAGATCATCAGCGATGACATAAACCAGCCGCGGTGCTGATCGGAGCCTTCCAGGTACATGTCCGGCTCGTGGCCGGCGAACTCGGGCCGCACCGCCACCACCGACGAATGGGTGGATCCCGAATCAAACCAGACATCCAGCGTATCGGGCACCTTGACATAGTCGGCCGCCTCGGCCCCCAGCAGCTCCGCCGGATCCAAATCCCACCAGGCCTGGATACCCTGCTGCTCTACCCGCTTCGCCACTTCTTCCATCAATTCCAGGGTGCGCGGATGGAGCTCCTCGGTGTTTTTATGCACGAACAGCGACATCGGCACGCCCCAGGTGCGCTGGCGCGAGATACACCAGTCGGGGCGGTTGGCCACCATATTCTCGATGCGTGCCTGGCCCCAGGTGGGGATCCACTGCACATCCTTGATTTCCTCCAAAGAGCGCTGGCGCAGTCCCTTTTTATCCATGCTGATAAACCACTGCGGCGTGGCGCGGAAGATAATCGGCGTCTTGTGGCGCCAGCAGTGGGGGTAGCTGTGCAGCAGTTTTTCCACATGCACCAGCGCGCCGCGGTCACGCAGCAGCTGCACTATCAAATCGTTGGCCTTGAAGACCTGTACGCCATCCAGCCCGGGATAGGTCCCGGGCAGGAAGCAGCCGTCCGGCCCCACCGGATTGGAGACTTCCAGACCGTACTGCTGGCCGATAACATAGTCGTCCGGACCGTGGCCGGGGGCGGTATGTACCGCGCCGGTACCGGCGTCAAGCGTCACGTGCTGCCCCAGTATCACCGGCACGTCGAATGCCATGAACGGATGCTGGAAGCGCAGCAGTTCCAGCGCGCTGCCTTTACAACTGCCCAGAACGGTCCAGTGGGCGACGCCGGCCCGCGCCATAACGCTTTCCACCAGGTCGGCGGCCAGGATCCAGTTCTGCCCGTCCACGGCCACCAGCTGGTAGTCGTAATCCGGGTGCACGGAAATTCCCCGGTCCGCGGGCAAGGTCCAGGGCGTAGTGGTCCAGATGACCAGCGACAGCGGTCCGTTCAAAGCAGAAACGCCGAATTTCGCCGCCACCGCGGCGGCATCCACGGCCTGAAACGCTACATCGATGGAAGGGGATGTGCGGTCGTAGTATTCCACCTCGGCTTCCGCCAGGGCGGAACGGCAATCGATGCACCAGTGCACCGGCTTGGCCCCTTTTTGCAAATGGCCGTTTTCGATGATTTTACCCAACGCGCGGATGATATTGGCTTCGGTGCCGAAATTCATCGTCAGATAGGGATGTTCCCAATCACCCAGCACGCCGAGACGGATAAAATCCTTTTTCTGACCGGCAACCTGTTCGGCGGCGTATTTACGGCAGGCGGCGCGAAACTCGGCGGCGCTGACCTTTTCACCCGGTTTGCCGATCAACTGCTCAACCTTCAGTTCAATCGGCAGCCCGTGGCAATCCCAGCCGGGCACGTAAGGCGAGTCATAGCCCATCAGCCCTTTGGATTTGATGATAATGTCTTTGAGAATCTTGTTAACCGAATGACCGATATGAATATTGCCGTTCGCATAGGGAGGGCCGTCATGCAAAATAAAGCTTTTTTTACCTTTCTTGGCACGGCGGATAATCCCGTACAGGTCCTGTTCATACCAGCGTTGCAGCATGCCAGGCTCGCGCTTGGCCAGGTCGCCGCGCATCGGGAACCCTGTGTCCGGCAAATTCAGGGTATTTTTGTAATCACTCATTCGATTCTCGGTTCCGTTTTCGGTTTGAGAGTTTAAAAGGGCGCCGTCAGTGCGAAAAACGTCCGGCCGGTCACCACATCATTCTGGATTTGCCGCTTCAACTCATCAAGGGAGGCAAACCGTTGTTCATTACGCAATTTAGCACGAAACACCACTTCGATATGGCGGCCGTACAGGTCCATCGACGTATCCAG
Organism: Sodalis sp. RH16; assembly: GCF_047324245.1. Taxonomy (NCBI): domain Bacteria; kingdom Pseudomonadati; phylum Pseudomonadota; class Gammaproteobacteria; order Enterobacterales; family Bruguierivoracaceae; genus Sodalis; species Sodalis sp. RH16. The sequence goes on from NZ_CP178737.1 coordinate 456,343, forward strand.
CAAATGGACTTCCAGCCGCGACACCAGCCCGGCCACCGTGGGTCGGGTGCCGATGTTCGCCACGCCCGGCAGCGGCATGGCCGACAGACCCAGGACCTCCACCGCATACACGCCGTTAATGGGCGCCGGCCGCTTTTTCAGCGAGACGTTGGCGGTGGGAAATCCCAGGGTACGGCCCAGCTCGTCGCCGTGCTCCACCCGGCCGGAAATTCGGTAGGGATGGCCAAGCAGCATTTCGGCCTCGGCAAGCAGATCGGTATTCAGCGCTTCCCGTACCGCGGTGCTGCTGATACGCAAGCCGCCTTCGGTATAGGTCGCGGTGCTCATGACATCAAAACCCGCGTCGGTACCCGCCTGCTGCAAAAAGGCGTAATCACCCTCCCGGCAGGCGCCGAACCGAAAATCATCACCCACGCAAAGCAGCCTGACGCCGAGCTTGTCCACCAGCAGCCGGGAAACAAACGTCCGGGCGTCCATGGCGGCAAAATGCTGATCAAACTTCGCACAGAGTACTATGTCCACCCCGGCCTGGGCCAGGTACTTCACTTTATCCCGCAGGCGGGTCAGCCGCGCCGGGGCGTCCCGGCCGGCAAAATGTTCTTGCGGCTGGGGCTCGAATATCATCACCATTACCGGCAGGCCTCTTTTACGGCCTTCGGACTGCAATTGCGCTATCAGCGCCTGATGCCCGCGATGAAAGCCGTCAAAATTGCCGATGGTGAGCACGCACCCGGAGTGACGCGCCTGAAGATTATGTATGCCGCGAATAAGCTTCATAGCAGGCTCAAGACAATGGAAATCGGCGGATTATACCTTGTACGGAGCCTAAGGTTAACCCGCGAATCCAATCTTTGCCCGTAACAGCGGAGAAAACCACGCTTATATTGCCCGGTCTGGTTTTTTGCGCAGGTTATTCTGCCCGGGGCGGAGTATTCCGCTCCCCGTGGCCGGGCCGCCGGGAGCGAGTCACCTTTCTTAATAACGATATGCCCACTAGATTTCATGTTGCGGCAAGGGGGCAAGGGAGAGATGACGGGTATAATCGCTTTTTTCACTGCAAACACTGTATTCCTTGGGCTGAAACTGGTAGAATCCTGCGCCATCACATTGTAACAGGCGTTGCGTTATTGAGCGGCGCTTATTTGCACAAATCCATTGACAAAAGAAGGCTGAAAGGGCATATTCCTCGGCCTTTGAATTGTCTCATAGAACACGTTTGGGAGTTGGACCTTGGCTAATATCAAATCAGCTAAGAAACGCGCCGTACAGTCTGAGAAGCGTCGTCAGCACAATGCAAGCCGTCGCTCCATGATGCGTACCTTTGTTAAGAAGGTATACGCGGCTATCGATTCAGGTGATAAAGAAGCTGCGCAGAGTGCATTTTCTGTTATGCAGCCCCTAGTGGACCGTCAGGCCAGCAAAGGTCTGATCCACAAGAACAAAGCAGCGCGTCATAAATCTAATCTGACCGCGCGTATCAACGCTATGCAGTAAGTGTTGTTATTCGTTAAAAAAACCGGCTTCGGCCGGTTTTTTTTATGCGCCATTGTTAACATCATGCCCTGCTACGCCGCCTGCGGCAAAGCCCTTCGCAGCACCAGATAGCCCAGGATTGCCGATAGCGTCGAACCCGACAGGATACCCAGCTTTGCCAAGGTGAGCTGTTCATTTCCCGAACCGGTGCCGAATGCCAGGCCGGCAATAAAAATCGACATGGTGAAGCCAATGCCGCAGAGTACCGCCGCGGCGGCAATCTGCCCCATGGCCACGCCATCGGGCAAGCGCGCCATACGCAGCTTCACTGACAGCAGGCAGAACGCCATTATCCCCACGGGTTTCCCCAGGATTAGCCCGGCGGCGATGCCGGCCGGCAGCAGCGAAAGCAGGCTGCCGGGCGTCAAGCCCTGCAAGGAGACCCCGGCATTGGCAAACGCGAACAGCGGCAAGATCAAATAGATGACCCAGGGCTGCAACCGGTGCTCCAGCACCAGCGCGGGGGAGTAAGCCTTCCCCGGCAGGCTCAGCGGTATCAGGGCGCCGGCAATCACCCCGGCCAGGGTGGCGTGGATGCCGGAGAGCAGGACACATGTCCAAAGCGCCGCGCCGGCCAGCAGATAGAGGCCGGGATGACTGATATTTCTGCGGTTCATCAGCCACATAACCGCCGCTACCCCGGCGGCGCCCGCCAGCGCCGCCGGGGAAAGTTGGTGATTGTAAAACAGGGCGATGATAACGATGGCCCCTAAATCGTCGATAATGGCCAGCGCCAGCAAAAAGGCCTTCAGGCTGGCGGGCACGCGTTTTCCCAGCAGTGCCAGCACGCCCACCGCGAAGGCGATATCCGTTGCCGTCGGAATGGCCCAGCCGGCGTAATTAGCCGGGGCATGCCGGTTCATCAGCATATAGATGATGGCCGGCGCTATCATTCCTCCCAGCGCAGCGATAGCCGGGAATGCCGCCTGGGCGCGGCTGGCCAGCGCACCCTGGATAAGTTCCCGCTTAACCTCCAGCCCGATGAGTAAAAAAAACATCGCCATCAAACCGTCATTGATTAGCGCAAGCAGGTTAAAGGAAGCGCCCTGTTCGCCGGCGGCGGCCCGGGGGTAATATAGGGTGGCCTCATAGGCCTCACGGGCCGGGGAATTAGCGATGATCAATGCCGCCAGCGCTGCCAGAATCAATAACACACCGCTTGAAGCTTCATGCGAGAGCCAGCGGCGAATAATAAAAATCAAAGTCCCTTACCTCGGTATACGCTAGATGAGTTTTATTGTGCGGGAATTGGCGCTGTGGGTAAACAAAAGGGACTGATAATCGGAAGGTATTACAAGCCGCTTCGCAAAACGCGGTTTTATCTCCAGCCGGGATAGCTTACTGGCGCACCATAGCGGATAGATAACCTCCCCAACAGCGTTGCCGAACACTATCATCAGCATAGCCGGGGGAGACATTTATCGCCGGGGCCGCGAAGGCGAACGGCCCTTTCGGATTTTTAGCGCGTCAAATCGTCGAAAAACTTCTTCACGCCGTCAAGAAAGCTCTTGGATCGCGGGCTGTTTTGCGCACCGCCGGCGCCGCCGAAACTCTCCTCCAGCTCGCGCAGCAGCTGTTTTTGCTTTTCATTAAGCTTCACCGGCGTTTCCACTACAACCCGGCACAGCAGGTCCCCCTGAGCGCCGCCGCGTACCGATTTAACCCCTTTGCCGCGCATTCTGAACAACTTGCCGGTTTGCGTTTCCGCCGGCACTTTCAGGCTTACCCGGCCGTCGAGCGTCGGCACTTCGATTTCGCCGCCCAGCGCCGCCATGGCGAAATTGATGGGGACTTCGCAAAACAGGTTATTGTCTTCACGTTCGAAAATGGGATGCTGGCGGACCTGAACCTGAACGTACAGATCTCCGGCCGGCGCCCCCTGCTCCCCTGCTTCACCTTCCCCCGCCAAACGGATCCGATCGCCGGTATCCACCCCGGCCGGTATTTTGACCGACAGGGTTTTGGCTTTCTCTACCCGGCCGTGGCCGTGGCATTTATGGCAAGGATCCTTGATTACCTTGCCGCGTCCCTGGCAGGTGGGGCAGGCTTGCTGCACCGCGAAAAAGCCCTGGCGCATCTGCACCTGTCCGGCGCCGTGGCAGGTAGGACAGGTTATGGGCGAAGTGCCCGGTTTGGCGCCGCTGCCATGGCAAACGTCGCACTCTTCAAGAGCGGGGATACGGATTTCCTTGGTAACGCCGCGCACCGCCTCTTCCAGCGTCAGCTCCATATTGTAGCGGAGATCCGAACCACGGCTGGCGCGCTGGCGGCGACCGCCGCCGAAAATATCGCCGAACACATCGCCGAAGATATCGGTGAAATCCGCTCCGCCGGCACCGCCGCCGCCCATGCCCCCCTGCTCAAAAGCGGCATGGCCGTACTGATCGTAGGCCGCGCGTTTTTGCGGGTCATTCAGAATTTCATACGCTTCTTTGACTTCTTTGAACTTTGCTTCGGCTTGCGCGTTCCCGGGGTTACGATCCGGGTGGTATTTCATTGCCAGGCGTTTATAGGCCTTTTTGATTTCACGCTCATCCCCGTCTCTGGGGACGCCTAAAATCTCGTAATAGTCTGACTTCGCCATTGTCTCTTCCTGCCCTCGACATGCTTGCACGGGCGCAAGGTTACCCCTACGCCCGTGCCTGTTGCCAGCCACGATATCAGCTATCGCCGCTGTGCCCCATCAAGGGCGATTATTTTTTATCTTTGACTTCTTCAAACTCGGCATCGACCACGTCATCGTCCTTCTTGGCCCCATCGGCGCCGGCATCCGTTGCGCCTGCCCCGGCCTGCGCCTGCTGCTGCGCCACTTCCAGCAGTTTGCCGGAGACCTGGATCAGCGCCTGCATCTTGGCTTCGATTTCCGCTTTGTCTTCGCCTTTCAGCGCGGTATCCAGACCGTTCAGCGCGGTCTCGATAGCGGTCTTGTCATCCGCCGGCAGTTTATCGCCAGCTTCTTCCATTTGCTTGCGGGTGCTGTGCAGCAGGTGATCGGCCTGGTTGCGGGTCTGGACCAGTTCTTCGAACTTACGGTCGGATTCCGCGTTGGCTTCGGCTTCACGCACCATCTTCTGGATTTCTTCCTCGTTCAGACCGGAAGAGGCCTTGATGGTGATCTTCTGTTCGCGGCCGCTGTTCTTGTCCTTGGCGGACACATGCAGGATACCGTCGGCATCGATATCAAAGGTCACTTCAATTTGCGGCATGCCGCGCATGGCCGGAGAAATACCGTCCAGATTGAACTGTCCCAGGGACTTGTTATCGGCGGCGCGTTTACGTTCACCCTGCAGCACATGGATGGTCACGGCGGACTGGTTGTCTTCCGCAGTGGAGAACACCTGGCTATGCTTGGTGGGGATGGTCGTGTTTTTGGCGATAAGCGCCGTCATCACGCCGCCCATGGTTTCGATACCCAGGGACAAAGGCGTTACGTCCAGCAGCAGCACGTCTTTCACATCACCGGCCAATACGCCGCCCTGCACCGCGGCGCCGATAGCCACCGCTTCATCGGGGTTGACGTCTTTACGCGGTTCTTTGCCGAAGAAATCGGTAACGGTCTTCTGCACCAGCGGCATACGGGTCTGGCCGCCCACCAGAATAACGTCCTTGATATCGCTCACCGACAGCCCGGCATCCTTCAGGGCCATCTTCAGCGGATCCATGGTGCGTTTAACCAAGTCTTCCACCAGGGATTCCAGCTTGGCGCGGGTGACCTTGATGTTCATGTGTTTCGGACCGGTGGCATCCGCCGTAATGTACGGCAGGTTCACGTCGGTCTGCTGAGCGGAAGAGAGCTCGATCTTGGCCTTTTCCGCGGACTCTTTCAGACGCTGCATCGCCAGCGGATCATTGCGCAGATCGATGCCCTGGTCTTTCTTGAATTCATCAACCAGATAATTAATCAGGCGGCTGTCGAAGTCTTCGCCACCCAAATGAGTGTCGCCATTGGTGGACAGGACTTCAAAGGTCTTTTCGCCATCCACATCGTCGATTTCGATAATCGAGATATCGAACGTACCGCCGCCCAGGTCATACACCGCGATGGTGCGGTTGCCGACTTCTTTATCCAGACCGTAGGCCAGCGCCGCGGCGGTGGGTTCGTTAATGATGCGTTTAACATCAAGACCGGCAATACGTCCCGCATCCTTGGTGGCCTGGCGCTGGGTATCGTTGAAATACGCCGGCACGGTGATAACCGCTTCGGTAACCGGTTCACCCAGGTAATCTTCCGCGGTTTTTTTCATTTTTTTCAGGATTTCGGCGGAGATCTGCGGCGGGGCCATTTTCTGGCCTTTCACGTCCAGCCAGGCATCTCCGTTATCGGATGCGATAATGCTGTACGGCATGATGTTTTTGTCACGCTGTACTTCTTCGTCTTCGTAACGGCGTCCGATCAAACGTTTGATGGCGAACAGCGTGTTCTTGGGATTAGTGACGGACTGACGTTTAGCTGGTTGGCCAACCAGAATTTCACCGTCCTGCGTGTAAGCAATAATGGAAGGGGTAGTACGATCGCCTTCGCTGTTTTCCAGCACCCGAGGTTTGGAGCCTTCAATGATTGCGATACAAGAGTTGGTCGTACCCAAGTCGATACCAATAATTTTACCCATCTAAACATCTCCACTAAAAGTCATATTCGTTGTGGTCGTAAACCTGATATGTGGCCGGTTAAGCTGTTTTCAAGTTACCGACTGCTATTTGTTTGCAGGTTTAACAACGTTGGTTGCAGATAAGATGGGGCCGCTACGCCGTGCATCAAGGGGTAAGGGGAAAAAAAAGCTGTTTTTCCCGTCCCTTAGCCCCGCCGTATTGCTATTGAAAACAGTCAAATAGCTATATCATTATGAAAGATATGGATTTTATGCCGTACGATAAAAATTCAGGCCCGAACGAGATAAAAGCGAGAGCCGGCGCGAAAAAACCGCGTCCGGCCCCAGCGGACATCACCGCCTGATCAGGCGGCGGAATTGATCCTGTCGCCCAACGGCAATATGCGGCGCAGATCCGCCGGCAGGAATATCCCGAGGGCTACCCCCATCAATGCCAGACCCAACACATACCAGGCGGGGGCCATGGGAGTGATTTTCATCAGCAGTGTGACGAATATCGGCGTTAGGCCGCCGAACACGGCGTAAGCAATATTATAGGAGAACGAAATACCGCTGAAACGCACCGCGGCGGGAAAAACATGCACCATGACGTAAGGCACCCCGCCCACCACGCCGACGCTGAAACCCGCCAGCCCATAGGCGACAAATAGCTGCAGCGGGTGGCCGCCGCCGGCGTGGTAGAACAGCCAGCTGAAAACGGCCAGCATAAGGCAGCCGTACGTAAAGGTCTTACCCGCGCCCAGGGTATCGATGACCGCGCCGGTGACCACGCACCCCGCCGCCAGGGCAATGGTGGCCAGGCAATTGGCTTCCAGCGCCAGGGCCGCCGGCACCCCTGCCTGCTGTTGCAGCCACAGGGGTGCCATCAGGATCACCACCACAATGCCGGCGGACAACAGCCAGGTCAGCAGCATGGAAAGGATCACCGCCTTTTGGTGGTTGACGATGACCGATTTCAGCGGCAGTTCCTTCGCCAGCATTTGCCGGGCCTGCATCTCCAGAAACACCGGTGTTTCCCGCAGCCAGCGCCGCAGGTACATGGCCGCCAGTCCGAAAACGCCGCCGAGGAAAAAGGGAATGCGCCAGCCCCACCGGACGATGTCCTGCCCAGAAATCAAGGCGTTGATCAGGGTGGCGACAAACGAGCCGAGCAATATGCCGACGGTAAGTCCGGCGGTCAAGGTGCCGCAGGCGAAACCGATACGCCGCCGCGGCACATGTTCGGCCACGAAAACCCACGCGCCGGGCACTTCCCCGCCAATGGCCGCTCCCTGCAGGATCCGCAGCAGTAACAGCAGCAGCGGCGCGGCAACGCCCAGCGCGGCATAGGTAGGCAGCAGCCCCATCAGCAGGGTAGGCAGCGCCATCAGCAGTATCGACAGGCTGAACATCTTTTTGCGCCCGACCCTATCGCCGAAATGCGCCATAACGATGCCCCCCAGGGGCCTGGCCAGGTAGCCGGCGGCAAAAATACCGAAGGTTTGCATTTGCCTGAGCCATTCCGGCAGATCGGCCGGGAAGAACAGCTTGCCCATAACGCCGGCGAAAAACACAAAAATGATAAAATCATAAAACTCCAGAGCGCCCCCCAGGGCGGCCAGAGAGAGGGTTTTATAATCTTGCGGATTCAAACGACGCCGAGGATCGCCATTCATAATTTTTCACTTAACGCCAGATAAAATAAGAAAAAAATACAAACCTTATTGTAAAGATATTTTTACTGGCTGGAAACCCTTTTCACCGCCGTGAGCGGGCCGGGGAGGTAATAAGTAGTAAATGGAGGAAGGCAGGACTTACATGCCCCCGGCACGTTTCCCATCAGCTGTCGGCGGGGCGGCGGGCGCTTCGGGGACGGAAGGAGGATACGACGGCCGGGTCGGTGTCCAGATACGGCCCCTCCAACAGTTGGATACAATAGGGCACGCTGGCGAAAATGCCGGTCACCAGCACCTTGCCCTGTTCATCCTTAACCCCTTCCAGGGTTTCTTTTATTGAGCGGGGCTGGCCCGGCAAATTAAGGATCAGGGCCTGTTTACGAATCACGGCGGTCTGCCGGGATAAAATGGCGGTGGGTACAAAATGCAGGCTGATTTGCCGCATCTGCTCGCCGAAGCCGGGCATTTCACGATCCGCCACCGCCAGCGTCGCATCGGGGGTCACATCGCGGCGGGCCGGACCTGTGCCGCCGGTGGTCAGCACCAGATGACAACCCATTTCATCCACCAGTTCACAAAGGGTTTGCTCAATCAACAGCTGCTCATCGGGCACCAAACGGGTTTCCAGTTTGAACGGCGTAACCAGCGCCCCGGTGAGCCAGGCGGCCAGCGCGGGGATACCCTGATCCTGATAGACACCTTTGGCGGCGCGATCGGAGATGGAAACCAGCCCTATGCGACATGTATTCATGGATATCATCCTGCAGCGAATATTCCGCTTATGATATCAAGTTGCCCATTAAAGGCCAGCCGCTAAAAAAACGGCCCGCAACGCGGGCCATATTCGCTGTTGTCGCGCGTTACAGCAATTCTTTGATCATCTTTTCCAGCTTTTCCTGATCGACGGCAAACTTGCGGATGCCGTCAGCCAGCTTATCCACCGCCATCGGATCGAGGTTATGCTCCCACAGGAACTCGGCTTCGGTCATTTTTGCGGGACGCGCCTTGATATTTCCTGTATAGGATAGTTTACGTTCCAGCGGGCCTTCGCTTTCCGCCAGCTCTTTGAGCAGCGGCGGCGCGATGGTCAGGCGGTCGCAGCCGGCCAGTTCGATGATTTCGCCGATGTTACGGAAACTGGCGCCCATGACCACGGTTTCATAGCCATGCTCTTTGTAGTAGCGGTAAATCTCGGTAACCGACACTACGCCGGGATCCTGCTGGGGGCTGAACTCTTTCTGGCTGCCGTTGGCTTTGTGCCAGTCAAGAATGCGGCCGACGAACGGCGAAATCAGAAAAGCGCCCGCTTCGGCGCAGGCGCGGGCCTGGGCGAAGGAAAACAGCAGCGTCAGATTACAATTGATGCCGGCTTTTTCCAACTCTTCCGCCGCACGGATGCCCTGCCAGGTAGAGGCCAGTTTAATCAGGATGCGATCGTTGCCGATACCGGCATCGTTATAAAGCTTGATGAGCCGTTTGGCTTTGGCGACGCTGGCTTCGGTGTCATAAGAAAGACGGGCATCCACTTCGGTGGAAACGCGGCCGGGGACCAGCTTCAGAATTTCGACGCCGATATTCACCGCCAGCTTGTCGGTGGCGTATTTAACCTGCTCGGCCGGATCGCTGCTTTGGTCGCGGGCCCAGGTGACGGCCTGATCGATGTATCGGCGATATTCAGGAATCTGCGCCGCATTAAGAATCAATGAGGGGTTGGTGGTCGCATCCTGTGGCTGGTACAGTTTAATGGCGGTGATATCACCCGTATCGGCGACAACGGAGGTCATTTTGCGTAGGGCACTTAATTTATCTGTCATGTTGAGATGTCTCATGGTGAAGGGTGTGCTTATAAGGTGGCATTGCACGGCCTTTTCCGATAATACCACGCGTGGGGACCGGCGCAAGGCTCACACCGGTGGATTATCCGCCGCCGCCGTTTATCATGGAAGAAGAGGCGGAAATGGCCGAGCTATTTAATTTCATCAATGATCTTATCTGGAATTCCGTCCTGATATATCTGCTGATAGGGACCGGGCTTTGGTTTACGTTGCGCTCCGGTTTTATCCAGTTCCGCCACTTTTTTCATATCTTCTCCATCCTGAAAGGATCGAACCAGGCCGACCGCGCCGGCATCTCGCCCTTTCAAGCCTTGTGCACCACCCTGGCGGCGCGTATCGGCTGCGGCAATCTCACCGGCGTGGTCCTGGCGCTGGTGGTGGGCGGGCCGGGCGCCATCATCTGGATGTGGCTGGCGGCGTTTATCGGCATGGCCACCGCCTTTGTGGAAAGCACGCTGGCGCAGCTCTATAAAGTACGCGACGCGCAGGGCAATTTTCGCGGCGGTCCGGCCTGGTACATGGAGAAAGGCCTGGGCCTGCGCTGGATGGGCATATTGTTTTCCTGCTTCCTGCTGGTGGGCTACGGCGGCGTATTCAACTCGGTACAGGCCGGGGCGATTGCCCAATCGCTGCAGGGCGCGTTCGGTTATAAATCCTACCAGATCGGCCTGGGGCTGGTGGCGCTGACCGCCCTGGCCATCTTCGGCGGGGTGCGGTTCATTGCCCGCCTGTCGCAATGGATAGTACCGGCCATGGCGCTGCTCTACGTTATCCTGGCGGGTTGGACGGCGGCCCATAATATAGGCAGGCTGGCCGACGTAGCCGAACTGGTGTTCAGCAGCGCGTTCGGACTGCGCCAGGCCGCCGCAGGGGTAGCCGGCTACGGGATATCCCAGGCGATTTTCCTGGGGGTGCAGCGGGGATTGTTCTCCAACGAGGCCGGCATGGGTTCGGCGCCCAATATCGCCGCCGCCGCCACCCCCTGGCCGCCGCATCCAGCCTCCCAGGGCTATATACAAATGCTGGCGGTGTTTATCGACACCATCGTGATATGCAGCGCCACCGCCGCCATCATCCTCACGTCCGGGGCGTTGGATCAGGCCACGCCCCCGCAGCCGGGCTTCGCCTTGATCCAGCAATCCATCGCCTCCGTGGGCGGCGCATGGAGCACCTGGTTCATGGTGATCATTATTTTTATATTCGCCTTCACTTCCATCATCGGCAACTACGCCTATGCGGAAAGCAGCCTGCGATTCTTCCGCCGCTGCCCCCGAGGGCTGATATGGCTGTTTCGCTTGCTGACGCTTACGATGGTGATGTTCGGCTGCCTGGCCGACATGCCGGTATTGTGGCGGCTGGCGGATATGGCGATGGGGTTGATGACCCTCACCAATCTCATCGCGCTGCTGCTGCTGTCGCGTATCGCGTTAATGCTGGCGCGTGATTACAATAGCCAGCGCAATATCGGTAAATTACCGACCTTCTACGCCGCTAATTTCCCCGCTATCGCCGACCAGCTGTCACCGGGAATCTGGGACCGGCCGGCAGCGCCTAAATGAGAAGAGACACAGGACCGGAAAAATATGCTTATCGTTATCTCTCCAGCCAAAACGCTGGATTACCAAAGCCCGCCGGCTACCCGGCGCTACAGCCGGCCGGCGCTGCTGGAAAGCTCAAAACAGATCATGGCGATATGCCGGAAGCTAACGCCGGCTCAGTTGTCCGCGCTTATGGGCATCAGCGATAAACTGGCCAGTCTTAATGTGGCGCGCTTCCAGTCATGGCAGGAGGAGTTCACCCCCGACAACGCCCGCCAGGCGATTCTGGCGTTTAAAGGCGATGTTTATAACGGCTTGCGGGCCGACACCTTCGACGAAGAGGATTTTGATTTCGCCCAGACTCATCTGCGCATTCTGTCCGGGCTGTACGGCATATTACGCCCGCTGGATCTGATGCAGCCCTACCGGCTGGAAATGGGCATCAAACTTGCCAATCCGCGGGGAGCCGATTTATACCGGTTCTGGGGGGATACGCTGACCGACACATTGCAGGAAGCGCTGGAGGAGCAACAAGACAACGTGTTGATTAACCTGGCATCGGAAGAGTACTTCAGAGCGGTCAATGAGAAAAAACTGGCGGGACGCATCATCAAGCCGGTCTTTCTCGATCAGAAAAACGGCAAATACAAAGTCATCAGCTTCAACGCCAAAAAGGCCCGCGGCATGATGAGCCGCTTTATCATTACCGGCAGGCTATCGCGCCCGGAACAGCTTACCGAATTTCATGACGGCGGCTATGTTTATGACGCCGCGCAATCCAGCGAAACCGAATTTATCTTCAAACGGCCGGAGCGCCCCGCAGAGCGGTAGGCACGCCGGCACCGATCGTGCAACGAGCCTGTTAAAGGGAGAGCATGCCGATGGGGTCGAAGCAGGCGTGGTTTTCCCGCCTGCCCGAGCGCCCCATGGCATGGTAGGCCCGCCAGCGCCGATCGTGCAGCGATCGCGTTAAAGGGAGAGCATGCCGATGGGGTCGAAGCAGGCGTGGTTTTCCCGCCTGCCCGAGCGCCCCATGGCATGGTAGGCCCGCCAGCGCCGATCGTGCAGGCCCGCCACATGCCGGACTCCCGGCGTTTTACGCCGGCAAATCCATCAGCAGCCGGCGCAATTGCGCAAAATCCGCCGGCAGCTGCCGCGACAGCAGCGGCAGCGTAGCCCGCAGCGCCAGCGCCTTCGGCAACGGCAAGGAACTGCCCAGCACCTCGTCCACCGTCTCCTTGAATTTCGCCGGATGGGCGGTGCCGAGGAACAAACCGAACTCGCCGGGCTTCAGTTGATCCCGCAGCAACCGATAGGCAATAGCGGCATGGGGTTCTGAAATATAGCCCAGCGCCGCCAGCTCACGCATGGTCTCCCGCGTAATATCATCGCTCACGCTGCCATAGGACAAACTGTCCAGGCGCCAGTTCTTGCGACGGAAAAGCTCCTCCACCCGCGGCCAGTTGTTCGGCTGGCTGACATCCATCGCATTGGACAGCGTGGTAACGGTAGGATTGGGCAACCACCGGCCGCCGGACAAAAATCGCGGCACGGTATCATTGGCGTTGGTGGCGGCAATAAAACGCTTAACGGGCAGACCCAGCGACATAGCCAGCAAACCGGCGGTCAAATCGCCGAAGTTGCCGCTGGGCACCGAGACCACCAGCTGATTGCGCGCTTCCTGCGGCAACTGCGATACCGCTTCAAAATAGTAACAAATCTGCGCCAGCAGACGGCTGATATTAATGGAGTTAGCCGAATTCAAGCCCAGCTCGCGTTTTAACGGCTCATCGTCAAACGCCTGTTTCACCAGCGCCTGGCAGGCATCGAAATCGCTTTCAACGGCAACGGTGTGGATATTGCCGCCGAGGGTGCAAAACAGCTTTTCCTGCAGCGGGCTGATTTTACCCTTCGGATAAAGAATCACCACCCGCACGTTATCCAGTCCGTAAAAGGCGTGCGCCACCGCGGCGCCGGTATCGCCTGAGGTGGCGGTGAGGATGGTCACCGGCTCGCCTTTGGCCACCTCGGTCAGCATCTGCGCCATAAAACGGCCGCCGAAATCCTTGAACGCCAGGGTCGGCCCGTGGAACAGCTCCAGGGCGGCAATATCCGCCGAGATATTCACCACCGGCGCCGGGAATTCGAAAGCGGCGTTCACGCGCTTGTAGATGATTTCCAGGGGCAGCTCATCGCCGATATAGGCCGACAGAATGCGAGCGCTGCGGGTCACCAGATCGAGCTTAAGCAGCTCATCGATTTGCGTCGGGGTAAACTCCGGCAGGTCTCGCGGAAAAAACAATCCCTGCTGACGCCCCAGCCCTTGCTTGATCGCCTGCGCGAAGCTGACCTGCTCGTTGTGATCTTTAATATTATACAGTTTCATGCGTTATCCCATCACTCGCGCGCCGGTGGTATCCAGGCGACAGATATGAACAAATCCTTCGTCGTTTTGCAGGTAGTGCTGCGCCAGCCAATCCGCCAGACGCTGCGCGGTATCCTCCCGATCGCACACCGCGAACATCGTCGGACCGGATCCGGAGATGCCGCAGGCCAGCGCGCCTATCTGGGTCGCCGCATGGCGCGCCTCGATAAATCCCGGCAGCAGACGGGTACGGTACGGCTCGGCGATGACGTCCTTCATCAGCTTGGCCGCCAGGGCGGGCTGCTGGGTATGGCTGGCGTGAATAAACCCCGCCAGGAAACGGCCGTGGCTGATACAGTCCTGGCGGCGATACTGCGCCGGCAATATCGCCCGCGCCTCGGCGGTGGAGACCTTGATGCCCGGGTAGGCCATGACCCACAGCCATTCGCTGAAACCGGGAATCTGCTGGCTGATGATACTGTTCTCTTCCAGCATCAGCTGGATGCCGCCGAGAAAACAGGGCGCCACATTATCGTAATGGACGCTGCCGGAAATGCGCCCTTCCATTTCTCCCATCAGCGTCAGCATATGGTTTTCGTCCAGGGGATAATCGCAGTAGGCGTTCATCGCTACCAGCGCCGACACCACTGAACAGGCGCTGGAGCCCAGGCCGGAGCCGATAGGCATGTTTTTTTCCAGCATCATGGCTACCGGAACGGTTTTACCCACCGCCTGGCAAAATCGCTGCCAGCATTGATAAACGATGTTCTGCTGCGGATCCGCCGGCAGCTTGCCGGCAAAGCGACCTTGATTGGTCAGGCTGAACTGCGCCGCGGCTTCCACCGTCACACAATCCCCCAGCAGCGTACCGTCCACCGGCGAGACCGCCGCCCCCAGCACATCGAAGCCGACACTGACATTACCTATTGATGCCGGCGCATACACCTTAACCATTTTAAACTCCCAGCTTCCATGACAGCGTACGCAAAAGATCCGCAAAGACACCGGCGGCCGTTACCTCGTTGCCGGCGCCGTAACCGCGCAATACCAGCGGCAACGGTTGATAATAACGGGTGTAAAAGGCTAGTGCGTTTTCACCATCCTTCACTTTGTATAACGGATTATTACCGTCCACCGCGGCGATTCTCACCCGGCATCGGCCATCGTCGATACTGGCGACGTAACGCAACACCTTGCCCTCATCACGGGCCGCCGCCACTTTGGCGCCGAAGGCATCGTCAATCTCCGGCAGCCTGGCCATAAACGTCTCCACGTCGCCGCCGTCGTCAAACCCTTCCGGCAACACGGGCTCCACCTCCACATCCGCCAGTTCCAGCTGATGGCCGGCCTCACGGGCAAGGATCAGTAACTTACGCGCAACATCCGTACCTGACAAGTCATCCCGCGGATCGGGCTCGGTAAACCCCAGTTCTTTCGCCGCCAGCGTCGCAGCCGACAGCGACAGTCCTTCATCCAGTTTGCCGAAAATATAGGACAGGGATCCGGAAAGGATACCGGAAAACCGCGTCAATTCATCGCCGGCATTCAGCAGATTCTGTAAATTCTCGATCACCGGCAAACCGGCGCCGACGTTGGTATCGTAAAGGAATTTACGGCGCGATCCCGCCGCCGCCCCGCGCATTTGCCGGTAATACTGCATGGATGAGGTGTTGGCCTTTTTATTGGGGGTCACCACATGAAAACCGTCGGCCAGAAAATCGGCGTATTGATCGGCAATCGCCGCGCTGCTGGTGCAGTCAACGATAACCGGATTAAGCAGATGATACTCTTTCACCAGGCGGATAAGCCGTCCCAGATTAAAAGGCTCCCGGGCCTGCGCCAGCTCTTCCTGCCAGCTATCCAGCGCGATGCCGTGGACATTGGTGAGCAGCGCCTTTGAATTGGCGATACCGCACACCCGCAGATCAATATGCTTCTCTTTAAGCCATTGGTGCTGGCGGCGGATTTGCTCCAGCAATGCGCCGGCAACCCCGCCCGAACCGATGACGAACACTTCGATAACCTGATCGGTATTGAACAGCATCTGGTGGGCGACACGCACCCCGGTGGTGGTAAGATCATTATCCACCACCACCGAGATGGACCGTTCGGATGAGCCCTGGGCGATGGCGATGATATTGATATTGGCCCGCGCCAGCGCCGCGAACAGCTTGGCGGACAGCCCGCGCTGAGTGCGCATCCCGTCGCCAATGACCGAAATGATCGCCAGTTTGTTCATAATATCCAGCGGTTCCAGCAGGCCGTCCTTAAGCTCCAGGTAGAACTCATCTTCCAGGGCCTTGCGGGCGCCGTTTAATTCGTTTTGCGGCACGCAGAAGCTGATGCTGTATTCCGACGAGGACTGGGTTATCAACACCACCGAACTGCCGGCGCGGGACATGGCGGCGAAAACCCGCGCGGCCATGCCGATCATCCCTTTCATGCCTGGACCGGATACGTTAATCATCGCCATATTATTAAGGTGCGTAATTCCCTTCACCGGATTGGACAGGTCCGGATCGGTACGGCCGATCAACGTTCCCGGCGCCTGCGGGTTTTCGGTATTTTTTATCAGACAAGGAATCTGGAAGCGGGCGATGGGGGCAATGGTGCGGGGATGCAGCACCTTGGCGCCGAAGTAGGAGAGCTCCATCGCCTCCTGATAGGACATGGATTTCAGCAGGCGCGCATCCGGCACCTGGCGCGGATCGCAGGTATAAACCCCGTCCACGTCGGTCCATATTTCACAGCAATCGGCGCGCAGACAGGCGGCTAATACCGCGGCGGAATAGTCGGAGCCGTTACGCCCCAGCACCACCAGTTCCCCTTTCTCGTTGCCGGCGGTAAAACCCGCCATCAGAATAATATGATCCGGCGGGATAGCGGCATCATTGATACGCCGGGTAGATTCCACGATGTCTACGGTGGATTCCAGGAATCCGCCCTGTGCCAGCAGCTTCTCCACCGGATTGATGACCGTCACGGCAAAACCGCGGGCGATAAATACCGCCTCCATAATGGCGATGGACAGCTTTTCACCGCGGCAAATGATGGCGGCGTTGATGCTGTCGGGGCACTGCTTGAGCAGGCTGATGCCGTGCAGCAACTGTTTGATTTGGGCGAATTCCTGCTCCACCAATATCCGTAAAGCGATGTAGTCGAGCCCTCGCTGCGTCTGGGACAAACCCAGCAGCAGGTCGGCGAAGATCTGTTCGGCATCATGCATGGTGGGCTGGATATCCATGCCGGCGAGCGTCTTTTCGATCATCGAAACCAGATGGTTGGTGATTTTGGCGGGTGCGGAAAGCACCGTGGCGACCTGTCCCTGCCCTGCATTGCTTTCAATGATATCGGCCACCCGGCTGAACCGCTCAGCGTTGGCCACCGAGGTACCACCGAATTTCAGTACTCGCATTTGTTTTTTTCTCCTGAATTGAAGCTTAAAAAAAAGCCCGCACTGTCAAGGTGCGGGCTTTTTTCTGTTTATCCTGTATGCGTCAGCCCGCACCGCTACCTGTGGTATCGGTGGTGGTAATAATAATGGTGCTCGGGCTGATAGTACGCATGTATGGAACAATCTATAGTATTTTTCTATGCCCTATTGGTTAAAGCAATCAGGCTATAAAGTCAATTTTATTTTTGTGTTTGCTGCTTTATTGCACAGCATCACCCACCTTATTTTTACCCGCCATTTTGATTAATTAGCCGGTAAAATAGTTAATAACATCATTTGATACAGTTTTATACACCACAAACATGGCGCGAATCGGCATCATAGGCTACGCATGATTTTCCGTAGCCTGCGGCAAAGAATTCGGGACAGGCGAAAACGTGCCCGGCCCGTCGCGCGATAAAACCAATCCCGGCGCGGTAAGATGTCGCCCGCCTGAGCATGGCAAGAACATTGAGGCGGGGACGCTATTTTACCTGGCGGCAGCGCGCTGAAATGAGCCGGGACGGCAGTCACAGGATATTAACAATGGCATGGACCGGAGCATAACGGCAAAATGGCTGACTCGTCCTTCACAGGCAGGTAATGGCCGTATATAAGAAAAAATTATCACATGTCCTTATTTTTCAGCCAGTTATTTTGAGTCCATTTTAGATTTCATTGCCTAGGGCATAAGGCTTGATACACTCAGCTGAATCGAGGATATTCCCCTGAGGAAAGTTATCGAATATGCTGGTATATAAAGGAATTCCCCTTAATGCATTTAATGTTTGTCGGTAATTTGATATATGTCAGCAAAATGAAATTTTCTTGAGTGTTAAATTCGGTTAGCACTGTTATAGTGTTGTTAATAAGGGTAAGCTATAGGGCATTTGAGCTTGAGAAAAGCGGCCCAGAATCAGGTTAGCGGTGCCAAGGTTTATCCAAAGTTAATCACCTGGAGCACGTTTATGTACTTTAGCCTCATCGCACGGGGGGTTTGGCGTTATTCTCCTGGCCATGATGAAGATGACCGCGGCTTTTGTACTTCCTCTTTCAATTTGTTGGTAATTTAGGTAGCAAACATGCAGACCCCGCACATTCTTATTGTTGAAGATGAGTCAGTCACCCGCAATACCCTCAAAAGCATTTTCGAAGCCGAGGGCTATATGGTTCATGAAGCCACCGACGGTGCAGAGATGCATCAGGTTCTGTCGGAAAACGACATCAATCTGGTCATCATGGATATCAACCTGCCGGGTAAAAATGGTTTACTGCTGGCCCGGGAATTACGGGAGCATGCGAGTGTCGCGCTGATGTTTTTAACCGGACGCGATAATGAAGTGGATAAAATTCTCGGTTTGGAAATCGGCGCCGACGATTATATTACCAAGCCGTTCAATCCGCGGGAACTCACCATCCGCGCACGTAATCTGTTGTCGCGCACCATGAACCTTGGCAGCGGCGGCGAAGAGCGCAAGCTGGTGGAAAGCTATAAATTCAACGGATGGGAACTTGATATCAATAGCCGTTCATTGTTAAGCCCCAACGGCGATCACTATAAACTCCCCCGTAGCGAATTTCGCGCCATGCTGCACTTCTGCGAAAATCCGGGCAAAATCCAGTCCCGCGCCGAACTGTTGAAAAAGATGACCGGCCGCGAACTCAAAGCCCACGATCGCACCGTCGATGTCACCATCAGACGCATTCGCAAACATTTCGAATCCACCCCCGATACGCCGGAAATCATCGCCACCATTCATGGCGAAGGCTATCGTTTTTGCGGCGATCTGGAAGAATAGCCTTGGCGTTCCCGTCCTAATACCGGACGCGGGCGACCGCCGCCGGTGTTACGACGGCTTTGCCTTAAGGATGCTGTGTGGACCATGGGATAATCGGCACCGCGCTCAGGGCGTTTTTCGGCGACCCGTCAACCACCCGGTCAGAATATGACAGGTAGACCAGCGCATTACGTTTTGCATCATAAAAACGAACCACCTGCAACCGCTTGAATATCAGCGACGTACGCTTTTGAAAGACCACGCTACCCGATTCCTTACCGTTCTTGATTTCATCCGTCAGGGTAATCGGTCCGACCTGCTGGCAGGAAATCGCCGCATCGGACGTATCCTCGGCCAGGCCCAGACCGCCCTTGATACCGCCCGTTTTAGCGCGGCTGAGATAACAGGTAACATTTTTGACGTCGGGATCGTCAAACGCTTCCACCACAATCTTATGGTCCGGACCGAAGAGTTTGAATACCGTGTCCACCGAACCGACTTCTTCGGAACGGGCGACGCTTGAACCCAGCAGGCTGAGGAATAATGCCGATAACAACAATTTTTTCATGGGATTAGGCTTCTTTATCTGGTTGATGCTGCCCTGTGGCAGGCTTTTTTGACGTTGTCACTGTACTGCTAACATGGCTCAGAATAATAAGCTAATAAATCTTTGACGATCTATGTGCAAAAAAATTGGTATCATGCGTCAACTTTTTAATTTTCTCGCCCTAAACCCTATTTATGCCGAGTTGCAGCAAGGCGGCGAAATCGTGACAAATCTGTTCGAACAGATTTGAACAGCGCTTGCGCCGGCCCGCAAGGGTGAACCTCAGATAAGAGGTTCATCATCCCCAGGAGCTTAGGTGGCTAAGCGACTGGGGTGAGCGAGTGCAGCCAGCACAGCTGCGGCTTTGAAGATGAAGGGTATAAACGCTTTTTGAGGATGATCTATGGATCAAGCCGGTATAATACGTGATCTGTTAAGCTGGTTGGAGGGCCATTTGGACCAGCCGTTGTCCCTGGACAATGTCGCCGCGAAAGCAGGTTATTCCAAATGGCATTTGCAGCGGATGTTTAAAGAAGTAACAGGTCATGCAATCGGTGCGTACATCAGAGCCCGCAGGCTATCCAAAGCGGCGGTGGCGTTACGCCTTACCAGCCGGCCTATCCTGGATATTGCTCTGCAATATCGCTTCGATTCGCAACAAACCTTTACCCGGGCGTTCAAAAAACAGTTTATTCAGACGCCGGCATTGTATCGCCGCTCGGAAGAGTGGGATTCCAGCGGCATTCGCCCCCCGATCCGGCTGGAGAAGTATGAGATGCCCACGCCGGAGTTCATTGTCTTGCCGCCGATGCATTTGGTGGGAATGACCCAAAGCTACTCCTGTACCCTGGAGCAAATCAGCTCCTTTCGCAGCGAGCTGCGTATCCACTTCTGGCGGCAATATCTGGGGGAGGCGAAATGCATCCCGCCGATACTGTATGGTTTGCATCACTCCCGTCCCAGCCATGAAAAGGATGATGAACAGGAGGTCCTTTACACTACCGCCATCGAGCCGCAGGACGTGCCGGAAAACATACTGAGCGGGCAACCTATCGACCTGGAGGGCGGCGACTATGCCCAGTTCATTTATGAAGGACCGGCGGACGGTTTGCAAAGCTTTATCCTGGCCTTATACGGCACCTGCCTGCCGACGCTGAGGATGACCCGGCGCAAAGGTCATGACATAGAGCGGTTCTATCCGCAAGAACGCGCGCCGGATGCGCCACGGCCCCTCTCCATACGGTGCGAATATCTGATCCCGGTCCGGCGCTAACGCTGAACCTCATCCAGCGCGGGCCTGTCCAGATGCGAGACATCGCCCGCGGTTTCCACCACCCAGCCGGGAGCAAGCCACGGGCTCTGCTGGTAATCCATGCGCGAGAGCGAGCAGTTACGCAGCCGCAGCCGGCGCTCCGCGTAGGGGGGCAACCCCAGTACGGTACTGATAAGACAGCCCAGCGCCATGCCGTGACTCACCAGCAAAGGCAGGCTGCCCGGCGGTAAATCGCGGCAACCGTCCAGTACCGCCTGCATCCGCAGCGACAGCTCGGTCATCGACTCTCCCTGGGGAATACGACCGTCCGGCGTGCCGTCCACCAGCTGTTTGCGCCAGCTCTCTTCTTCCGCGGTCAAGGTATCGATATCGCGCATTTCCAGTACGCCCATGTCCAGCTCCCGCAGGCGGGGATCCAGCAAAACATCGCAATTGCATGCCCGGGCGATAATTTCGGCGGTATGGCGTGTACGGCCAAGGTCGCTGCTGATAATATGAGTGATTCCTAATAACTTAGCGCGCTCAGCAACTTGCCGTGCCTGACGTTCGCCATTGGCGGTTAATGTACTGTCGGACTGCCCCTGAATTCGGCGCAAGGCATTCCACTCTGTTTCGCCATGGCGAACAAGATAGACCTGTAACATGGTGTTTTTCCGTTATACTGCGTGAAAATGACTGGAGTAATAAAAACGATATGTTTCATGTTGTAGCTGCAACGACCAATCCGGCTAAAATCGATGCCATTGCCCAGGCCTTCAACGACACCTACGGGCTTGAAAGCTGCCGGGTGGAGGGGATAGATGTCGATAGCGGCGTGCCTTCCCAGCCGATGGGCAATATTGAAACGCGCAGCGGCGCGCGCAATCGGGTAATGGCCGCGCGCCAGGTTTGTCCCGAGGCTGATTTCTGGGTCGGCGTTGAGGCTGGTATTGAAGATAATATGACCTTTGCCTGGATGGTGATCGAAAATACGCATTTGCGGGGCGAATCGCGCTCTGCCAGTTTAATATTACCAGAAAGTATATTACAGGGAATCACCGAGGGGCGAGAATTGGGGCAGGAAATGGCGAGATTAACCGGAATAAAGGATATAAAACGTCAAGGCGGCGCGATCGGCGTGTTTACCGCCGGGAAACTGACCCGCAGCAGCGTCTATCATCAGGCGCTGATACTTGCGCTGGTTCCGTTTCACAACGATATTTACCAAATCCGCGGCCACCATCCGGAATAGCGCCCCGGCACTGTTTATGCCCGCAGAACGCCGATATTCCGGTCCGGCCCTGTTCCGGTTCATTGAGGCCGGAAGCTATTCCGGTAATTCAAGCAAATGCCGTTTCAGCCAGCCTATCAATTCAGGCGACGCCGCTTTGAGGCTGTTGGAACCGCGGGTGATGGTGGCAATACCGGTGCCCAGTTCGTTTTTCAGCTCCCGCTGGCTCTTCTCCCCCGCCAAAAGCGCCCGGACGATTCGAATGCGCATACCTATCGCTTCCCGTTCGTCCGCGGTTAGCATGAGCTGTAATAACGGTACATGCACCCCATCGGCAAACGCCTGCCCCAGCAACGCGGCGAAATGCTGCCAGTCAGGATCCTGCTTTTCCTGGCCGGCTGAATCGGAATGTGATGTTTGGATCATATCGGACCGCCATACCCATTAACGAGTACAGCAGTCTATCCTATTTTTAAAGGATTCAGTAGCGCCGCTCCCACTCGGCATCGGTCAGCACCTTAGCCGGCTGCCGCAGGAAATAACGGTAAAAAACGTCGTACGCCAACACATTTTTCACATAACCGCGGGTTTCCGAAAAGGGGATGCTTTCAACGAACGCCACGGCGTCGATACGCCCGGCGCTATTGTCCAGCCAAGTGGTTACCCGCCCCGGACCGGCATTGTAAGCGGCACTGGACAGAATACGGTTGCGGCCGAACATCTGATACACATACTCCAGATAGGTAGTGCCCAAATTGATATTGGTTTGCGGATCCAGCAGCTGGCTTGGGTTGGTGTAACTGCCGATATTGAACATCTGGGCGGTATGCTTAGCGGTGACGGGCATCAGCTGCATCAGCCCGGCCGCGCCCACCGGCGACTGGGCCTTTGGGTTCCAGGCGCTCTCCTGGCGAGCAATGGCCATCGCGTAGCTCTGGCTGATGCCTTTGTCCTCCGTGGACTGGCGGAATTCATTGCTCCAGGCCAGGGGGAAGCGCTCCTCAAGATGATCCCAGAGTTTGCCCACGATAGTGGCCTGTACGCTCATGTCCGGCCACTGCTGCAAAAGGGCGTAGCGTGCCAGCCCCTCCTGCTGCGCCGGGCTCAGGCTGGCCACCAGGCCGCCCCATTCGTTCCTGGCCAGGTTGTCCATATTCCAATACATCAGCTCCCGCACCCGGGCAATTTCCGGCCGCTGCAGCAGCGCGGGATCCGGCGCAACCGCCGGGGCAACGTTAATCACATAATTTACCCCGAGCTTCTGCGCCGCCACCATGGGATAGAAGCCACGTTCCTGCATCAAGGCCCGCAGGATGGATTCACCCTCGCTCCGGCGGCCCTTATCGAGCAATATCGACGCCCGCCAGTAACGCCATTCATCCTTCTGGCCGGCGTCATCCGGCAATCGACCCAACCAGGCCGACACGCCTTGCTGGTCCCCCTGCCCCAGCGACATGCGGATACGGCGTTCCAGCAATGCCGTGGAATGACCGCGCAGTATGACATCATCCCGCCATTTGGCCTGTTCCGGCGTGGCATCGCTGCCCATCAGCCGCCAGGCGACGGCCTCCTCCATCTCCAACTGCTCCTCGGGACTCATTTTTTGCAGGCGGACCAAAGTAGACAGCATGGAGCGGGCATTTTCCACATCGTCCCGGGCCAAACGGGCAAAGGTAATGAGGGTGGCCTGACGGGTAAGATCGGTGGGACCCACGCTGCGGGCGAACCCTTCCAGAGTGGCGGGATTATCCTGCAACGCCGCCAGCGCCGCGCCCATGGTCTGATATTCAATAGGCAGCTGCTTGGACAGGTAATTCACCAGGCCGGTGTTGCCCTCTTGCATGGCCAGCCGCATACGCTCAAGCGTCGCCAGCGGGCCGCGCTGGCCGGCTTGATCCCAGACGCCGAACAGCTTGTTGCAGCTGTCCGGCAGCGAATGGCCGTTGAGCCACAGCGCTTTGGCGCCGTCCCAGGCCGTCTGGAAATCGCCGGTGGCCCATTTGGCATAATAATAATTGCATCGCGCGGCCATAGGTCTGGGCGGCTGCGGACTGAACGCCAACAGGCTTTGCCAGTCCTGGCGACGGGCCAGCTCATTAACGAAACGAGGGGCCAGGGAACGGGCCGGCGGCAAGGTGGGATTGGCATCGATAAAGGATTTGATCTCACCCATGTCCGCCTGGGATAAATCCTGCGTCAGCGCCCGGTATTGCAGATAGGGATAAAGGGGATAATCATGCAGGGTCGGCATCAGCTGCGACACCACATCCATCTGATTACCGTCCCAAGCCTGTTTAATCTGAAGATAGCGCTGACGCTGCGCGTCGATTGAATCCGCCCGCGCTAAGCCGGATACCGCCACCAGGCATACTACCGCGCTAAAGTATCGCCATCTGTCCACCTTGACCATTTCCTCTCTTTCCTCAAAAAAAGCCTTCATTTTTGCCCTGACGCCGGGCGCCGGGCTCCGGCCAAACCGGCCGGACAATGACAAGATACCGATATAGCCACCATGCTAGCTAAGCGGCCCGGACTACGCCAGCGGCAGTCGCAACTATACCCTAAATAATTCGGGTTGCAGAAAGGCGATGAAGCACCGATTCAATACCGCACCGGTATTATTTTCATTGCACGGTCTGGATCTCAGTAAAAATACCGATTTATGTCTATATTTTAAATCCTGCGAGCCATGGGTGGATAAGGGGGTGGACCCGAGGGCCTTTTCACCGGCGGTTCCCTGCCGTTTTTCTGGTTTGAATCCGCCGGCGCGGATTCATGTTTCCGAGCGTTTTCTATCAAGGTCAGTGAAGCGTGAGAATTTCTTTAGTGGTCCCCGTGTTAAACGAGGCAGCGACTATACGGATTTTTTATCAGGCCGTAAGAGAGTTTGAACCATTACAACAATATGAAGTGGAAATTGTATTTATCAATGACGGCAGCACGGACAACACCAGGGAGATAGCGGACGAGCTGGCCGGTAACGATAAAAATGTCGTGTTGGTCAATTTCACCCGCAACTTTGGTAAAGAACCCGCACTTTTTGCCGGGCTTGAATTCGCTACCGGCGATGCGGTCATCCCTATTGACGTTGATTTGCAAGACCCCATAGACGTCATTCCCGAGATGATTCAAAAATGGCAGGCCGGTGCGGATATCGTATTGGCGAAACGCAAAGACAGATCTTCCGACGGTGCCCTGAAGCGAACTTCCGCCGAGTGGTTCTATAAACTGCATAATAAAATAAGCACCCCGAAAATTGAAGAAAACGTCGGGGATTTCCGCTTGATGTCCCGGGAAATCGTGGACAACATCAAGCGTTTGCCGGAGCGCAACCTGTTTATGAAAGGCATACTTTCCTGGGTGGGCGGCAACGTAGCGGTGGTGGAGTATGTTCGCGCCGGCCGCGTAGCCGGAGCGTCCAAGTTCAACGGCTGGAAGCTATGGAACCTGGCCCTTGAAGGCATTACCAGCTTCTCCACCGTGCCGCTGCGCATCTGGACCTATCTCGGACTGGGGGTCGCCTCGCTGGCTTTATGTTATGCCATATGGATGATTATCGACAAGCTGGTGAACGGCAATCCGGTGCCGGGTTATCCGTCGCTTATGACGGCGATACTGTTTTTAGGCGGCATACAGCTTATCGGTATCGGCGTGCTGGGGGAATATATAGGCAGAATCTATATCGAGAGTAAAAGAAGGCCACGATACGTCCTCAAAAGCCCCTCTAGAGGCAGAGAAGAAGACACAAGCCTAAAGAATGAGACTATGCCCTAAATAATTCGAGTTGCAGGAAGGCGGCGACGCAGCGAACCCCGGGAGCTTACCGAGGTAAGTGACCGGGGTGAGAAAGGAAAGCCAATGCACCTGCAACTTGAAGTATGACGGGTATAACACCGTTTGGTAAAGACCGGTCCTGCCACAGGGTAGCGTTCCATGAAAAACAAAAACAACTTTGCTCTAATTATACTCAATTTAATTATATTTTTTATACTTTGTTACGCCCTGCTCCAAAATGGCATTTGGCGAGGTCACGACTGGCTGGCGCATTTCCAAAGATTGATCTCGTTGAACGAGGAATTGGACGCCCAACAATTCCCCCCGTTATTTAATTACTGGCTGCCAGGGCAATTCGGCTACTCCTGGCAGCTTTTTTACCCGCCCCTGACCTCATTTTTATTTTTGCTGGCGAGAATCATTACCTTTAATAGTACCGATAATATCCTGCAGATGAAAATCGTGCTGTTTATTATTTTTGTGATTGCGTTTATTTGTGCCTTTTATGCAGGGAAAAGAGAACATAACTCATCCGCGGCCGGGTATCTATGTACGATCCTGTTTATCACGTCCGGGTATTTTTTAACCAATATTTTCATCCGGTTCGCGCTGGGTGAAATGTTGGCCATGGCCTTCATGCCCCTGTTCCTCAGAGGATGCAGTTCGCTGCTGGGGGACCGCAGGGATATCTGGCTGATACCCTTCATCGCGTTGGCAATTGCCCTGTCCAATATGCCCAGCCTGATCGTTACCGCTATTTTCTTTTTACTGTTTTTTATTATCAATATCAAAAGGCTCATTAATCGGATCAATATCAGATTTTTTTTGGAATCACTGATCTGCTTCATGGCGCTGAGCGCATTTTATTGGATACCACTGCTATATCATATGCGGCATTCGGATATTTTCGCCACTCACGCTAAATTGCTTAGCTATGAAGATGTATTCCGATTCAGCAGCGGCATCATGGAAAATCTGTTTTCCCTGCCGTCAAAATACGGCGTATCCAATCACGGCATGTACCTTTCGGTGGGCGTTATCCAGCTTCTCATCGCCATCGGTTATCTACGCTACGGCCGCTCTGCCCCGGCCAAAAAAGTCATCCTGGTTGCGCTGTTTTTCATCCTGGCTGCAACCCACCTGCTACCCTGGTATCTACTGCCGGATCGTTTCTCCTTCCTGAAAATCATGCAGTTCCCCTGGCGTCTGCTCTCCTGCGCCACGGCCATCGTCGCCCTTTTCACTTCGGGAATGCTGGCCGGCATATGGCAACGCCGGCCGCTGGCCATCCTCTTAGCGGCGGCATTATGCATCGCATCCATGTTTTTCCCGATGAATCAAGCGCTGACCGAGCGCCATACCCGGCTTGAGCATATGGGGCTGTGGGATGATTATCTCAATAACAGCAATATTCGCGAGGATAACTTTGCCCATCTCTATAACAATGACTTCGCCTATTTCGCCAATAAAAACGCGTCAATAACCACCACCGGCTATACCGACGGCTACCCAGACATGATTATCACCGTGCGGGGAGAACAAACCGTGACGTTACCCTACATCATGTATGCCGGCTATTATCTGCTGGTGGACGATAAAAAAACCGACGTCAGCCGGCTCGATAACGGTTTGGTGGGGGTAAAACTTACCGACGGCGAGCATCGGGTCAGCCTGCTCTATGAGCGAAATATTGTCGTTGTGCCGATGATGGTTAGCATCATTTCCTTTTTTATTATTTCATTCATAATTATATTCCGTCATAGGCGCGTTATACGCATCCGTATGTTTTCACAACGTTTTTTACCTTTTTAAAATGGGTATGGCGTACTTACCGTGCTAACGGGCGAGGATCGCTGGGATCGCGCCCTAAAACCGGCTAAACTGCCCCAAACATGCTCCGCATAAGCAGAGGAGCATATACCCTATGAGTTGAAAGAGGCTTATAACAACGTGGCTCAATACGTCTATACCATGCACCGCGTCGGCAAAATCGTACCGCCGAAACGCCATATTCTTAAAGATATTTCGCTAAGCTTCTTCCCGGGAGCCAAAATCGGCGTGCTGGGTTTGAACGGCGCGGGTAAATCCACCCTGTTGCGCATCATGGCGGGCATCGACACCGATATCGAAGGCGAAGCCCGGCCCCAGGCGGGCATCAATATAGGTTACCTGTCGCAGGAACCGCAGCTGGATCTGGAGAAGACCGTGCGGGAAGAAATCGAAGCGGCGGTGAAAGAAGTGAAAAACGCCCTGACCCGTCTGGACGCGGTTTACGCCGCCTATGCGGAGCCGGATGCGGATTTCGACAAGCTGGCGAAAGAGCAGGGAGAACTGGAAGCCATTATCCAGGCCCATGACGGCCATAATCTGGATAATCAGCTTGAGCGCGCCGCCGACGCCCTTCGCCTGCCGCCCTGGGATGCCAAAATCGGCACGCTTTCCGGCGGCGAGCGGCGCCGCGTGGCCATCTGCCGGCTGCTGCTGGAAAAACCGGACATGCTGCTGCTGGACGAACCCACCAACCATCTTGATGCCGAGTCGGTGGCCTGGCTGGAACGGTTCCTGCACGACTATGAAGGCACGGTAGTGGCGATTACCCATGACCGTTATTTCCTGGACAATGTCGCCGGCTGGATTCTGGAGCTGGACCGGGGCGAAGGCATTCCCTGGGAAGGCAACTACTCTTCCTGGCTGGAGCAGAAGGACCAGCGTCTGGCGCAGGAAGCCTCGTCGGAAGCCGCGCGTCGCAAATCCATCGAGAAAGAGCTGGAGTGGGTGCGTTCCAACGCCAAAGGCCGCCAGTCCAAAGGCAAAGCGCGGCTGGCTCGTTTTGAAGAGCTCAACAGTGTGGAGTACCAGAAACGCAACGAAACCAGCGAACTGTTTATTCCACCCGGCCCGCGCCTGGGGGATAAAGTGCTGGAAGTGCAAAACCTCAGGAAATCCTACGGCGATCGGCTGCTGATTGACGATTTGACGTTCTCGGTACCCAAGGGAGCCATTGTCGGCATTATCGGCCCCAACGGCGCGGGTAAATCCACCCTGTTCCGCATACTGTCCGGCAAAGAGCAGCCTGACGCCGGTACCGTGACCCTGGGGGATACGGTGGTGCTGGCTTCGGTGGATCAATTCCGCGACAGCATGGACAACAGCAAGACGGTTTGGGAAGAAGTGTCGGGCGGCCAGGACATTATGCGCATCGGCAATTTTGAGTTGCCGAGCCGCGCGTACGTCGGCCGGTTCAATTTCAAAGGAATCGATCAGGGCAAACGCATCGGCGAGCTGTCCGGCGGTGAACGCGGCCGGGTACATCTGGCCAAGCTGCTGCAGGTGGGCGGCAATATGCTGCTGCTGGATGAACCCACCAACGACCTGGATGTGGAAACCCTGCGCGCCCTGGAAAACGCCCTGCTGGAATTCCCCGGCTGCGCCCTGGTTATCTCCCATGACCGCTGGTTCCTCGACAGGGTCGCCACCCATATCATCGATTATCAGGATGAGGGCAAGATCGAATTCTTCGAAGGCAACTTTACCGAATACGAAGAATACAAAAAACGCACCCTGGGTGCCGAGGCACTGCAACCTCACCGCATCAAATACAAGAAGATGGCCTGATGCCATCTCCGCCGGGCGGCGGTTCAGCGCTGCCCGAGCATATCCCGCACCAGTTCGATGCATTGCAGGAAGCGCTGGTCGTAATCGGCCACGTCAATACGCACAAACGGGATACGGTTGGCATCGAGCAATTCTTCCAGCAGATGCTGGAAGGCGTCCCGATCCGCCGGATTCCCCAGGCTGCGCAAACCATCCGCCACCCAGGGGGTGTTGTTTTTCAGCAAAATCACCAAATCGAAGCGGTACTCGTCAATCATGGCCTGTACAAAAGGATGTTCGCGGCCATGGTAGCGTTTGCAAAACGCCTGGCTGGTGACAAAATCCGTGTCGATAAAGGTGACTTTATTGGCATATTTAACGGCAAAATCAATATACTGCGCCTGCCCCAGCGCAATCTTGTCATAATCGGAATACTGCAGTGCCATTTCATCCCCGCCCAAATGGGAGAAGACATATTCGCGCCCGTATTCCCAGGCGCTGCTGGTGTTGAAAATATTGGCGAGCTTGTTCACCATGGTGGACTTGCCGCTTGATTCCCCGCCGATGAGCGCCACGGTACGGACAAAAAAGGGTTTGACCTCGGTGGGAATGTATTCCCAATAGCGGAAAGGATCCTGCCGTATCTGCTCGCCGCTGATGGACATAAAGGAACGCTTGGGATCGATCAGAATGGTTTCAATCCCCAGGTGTTCGCGATAACGCTCCACATCCTGGGCTTCGCTGGAATAGACAAAGCCCGGTTCAATGCCTTTATCGCGCATAAACGACCGGATACCATTGCTCCAGACATCCCAGCCATGGGGATAAGGCTCCATGCCCTGTTCATTAAAGGCATGGATATGGATATTTTTCTGGTATTTAAAGGTCTGCAGCAGCCAGCGCAGCCGATCGCTCAAGGTAGGCTGCTGCGACATGGCGCTGTCTTCAAACAGCTGCCTGTCCCGCGGCTCGTCGAAGCCGAGAATGACGTGCAGTTCATCTACCTGGCTGCAGGCCCGTTGAATGAGATAAATATGCCCGGTATGCAGCGGATAGAACTTGCCGAAGACCACGCCGACTTTCTTCACCCGGCGCGGGAACTCCAGTCCGAGAAAACGGTGGATGGCTTCGAGCTTTTGCGCGCTGGGGCTTTTGATTTTGGCGTTAAGCAGCTGGCTGAGATAGCCTTTGGTCATGTCGCAGCCCTCTGCGACCTGCTGTAACGTGCGTCCCTGCTGTTTAATCGCACTCTTCAGGTAGTCGAATGACGACATAAACGCCCCTTTTGATTATTCCATTTCATCCAGGATGGACAGCGCATCCGTCAATTTTTTAACGCCAAAAATCTGCATATTGTCCTGCGCTTTTTTCGGTACATTGGCAAAGGGGACTATGGCCCGGCGAAAACCATGTTTGGCCGCTTCGGCGATACGCTCCTGGCCGCTGGGCACCGGACGGATTTCCCCCGCCAGGCCGACTTCGCCGAACACCACCAGATCCCGCGGCAGCGGCCGATCGCGCAGGCTGGAGACCATGGCCAGCATCAGCGCCAGATCGGCGCTGGTTTCGGAAACCTTGACGCCTCCCACCACATTCACAAAGACGTCCTGATCCGCCATCTGCAAACCGCCGTGGCGATGCAGGACCGCCAGCAGAATGGCCAGCCGGTTTTGATCCAGTCCCACCGCCACCCGGCGGGGGTTGCCCAGCATGGAATTGTCCACCAGCGCCTGGATCTCCACCAGCAGGGGACGGGTGCCTTCCCACACCACCATCACGCTGCTGCCGGAGGTCAGCTCCTCGCCGCGGCTGAGGAAGATGGCCGAAGGATTGCTCACTTCCCGCAATCCCTGCTCGGTCATGGCGAACACCCCCAGCTCATTGACCGCGCCGAAGCGGTTTTTATGGCTGCGCAAAGTGCGGAAGCGGGAATCGGCGTCGCCATCCAGCATGATGGAGCAGTCAATACAGTGCTCCAAGACCTTGGGGCCGGCCAGGGAGCCGTCTTTGGTGACATGCCCCACCATCAGGATAGCCACGCCCTGGGTCTTCGCGAACCGCGTCAGGTAAGCGGCGGTTTCCCGCACCTGCGCCACGCTGCCGGGGGAGGACTGAATATCCGCCATATGCATCACCTGGATGGAGTCGATCACCATTAAGCGGGGTTTTTCCTGGGCGGCTACCAGGCAAATTTGCTCGATGCTGGTCTCAGACAGCATATTCAGCCCGCCGGTGGGCAGTCCGAGCCGGTGGGCACGCATGGCCACCTGCTGTAATGACTCTTCGCCGGTGACGTACAGGGTATTCATATTTTCGGAGAGCTTGCACAGGGTTTGCAGCAGCAATGTACTTTTACCGGCGCCGGGACTGCCGCCGATAAGGATGGCGCTGCCCGGCACCACACCGCCCCCCAGCACCCGATCGAACTCCTTGAAGCCGGTGGAAAACCGTGGCTGTTCTTCCGGACTGATATCCGACAGCTTGCGCACCCGGCTGACGCCGGATTCCCCGGCAAAACCGCTGAAACGATCGTTGCGCACCGCCGCCGGCGTCGCCGCCAGCCGCACTTCGGTAATGGTATTCCACGCCTGGCAGGCGGTGCATTGCCCCTGCCAGCGGGGGTAATCGGCACCGCACTCGTTACAGACAAACGCACGTTTTACCGCTTTAGCCACAGTTACCTCGGAATTCTAACGCTCCTCGCTTTTCAGATTACCGCTCAGAATGCACAGCACTCCCAGCAAATCCCCATAGCGAATAACGACTTTACTCTGTTCGTTGACCTTGGGCTTGGCATGATAGGCTATGCCCAATCCTGCCGATTGTAGCATTAATAAATCATTGGCACCGTCGCCGATGGCCACCGTCTGGCTGGTGGGTATATCCAGCTCTTGCGCCAGCCTGGCCAGCTCGCGGGCCTTGTAGGCGGCATCGACGATCGGCCCTTTTACCAGGCCGGTGAATTTGCCGTCGACAATCTCCAGCTCATTGGCCGCCGCCGAAACCAGGCGCAACTTGTCTCGCAGGTAATCGGCAAAATAGGTGAAACCGCCGGAGGCGATGGCAATATGCCAGCCCAGGCTTTGCAGTTTGCGCACCAGGCCGGTAAGGCCGGGCATCAGCGGCAAGCCGTCGAGCACCTGGCGTAAAATATCCGCGTCCGCGCCCTTGAGGGTCGCCACCCGGTGGCGCAGGCTGGCGGCGAAATCCAGCTCTCCGCGCATGGCGCGCTCGGTAACCGCAGCCACCTGTTCCCCCACCCCGGCCAATTTGGCGATTTCATCAATACACTCAATCTGGATTGCGGTAGAATCCATGTCCATTATCAGCAGGCCGGGCTTGCGCAAATGGGGCGTTTTGCCAAAAGGCGCCACATCCAGCCCCTGCTCATGGGCCAGGCGAACGGCCTCTTTGCTCAGCGTTCCCGCCAGCCTGACCACCTGGTAGTCCTCCACGTGCCAGGCGGAAACGATGACCAGGGCCGCGCCGAGGGCGCGCTGAAAAAGGGCCAGGGAAGATTTATCAAGAGTCCTGCCGTACAGCAGCCAGCCGGTGAGTCCCGCCTGATAATCCAGCGGCATCACCTCGTCCCCGCTGAGGGACAGCGGCAGCCCGGGCCACTGGGAGATCCTGGCGGGGAGATCGCAGTAAGTCAGACTATTCGGCATTCAGAACTCCTGTAGGCATAAAGGACCGGCATGATGTAAAGACGCGCATCAAGCTATCCTATCGCCTGCGCTTCTGGCAACATAAAGCGTCCAAAAAAATGAAGGAATTATATGGCCCGTGCCGGACTTTCGTTTCGTTTACACAGAACCGCCATCGTTCTGATTTGCGTGACCCTGCTGGTGATGCTGATGCAGGGAGCATCCTGGTTCAGCCTCAGCCATCAAATGGCCCGTTCGACGCAGGTAGACGAACTGGCGGATACGCTTATTCGCCAGTTGGCCGGTCAATTGGCGCCATTGATGGACGACGGCGGCGATAATAACGCGCCAATCCAGGCGGTATTGGATCAACTCACCGCCGGGGGCCGCATCCTGGACGCCGGCGTCTATGCCATGGACGGCAGTCTGATTGCCCGCTCGGGTGAAAATGTCCCGGTGCGCGACCGGCTGGCTATAGAACGCCCCCGGGCCGGCAGTTACTTTAACCATCAACTGGTGCGCACCATTGCCGACAAAGACGGTCCCAGCGGTTTCGTGCGGCTGACCCTCGATACCCATGTGCTGCAAACCGAGGCCAGGCAGGTGGATAACACCACCAATATCCTGCGCCTGATGCTGCTGCTGGCGCTGGCCATCGGCATTATCCTGGCGCACACTTTGCTTGCGGGCAGCCGCAGCCGCTGGCAGCAATCGCCTTATTTGCTCACCGCCGGCTCCCCGTCGCCCGAACCCCCAGCCGATGATGAGAACGCGGCAGACAAGCATCTTCGAAGTCAATAAGACGGAACAGGATGATAGAAGCCGCCTTATACCCCATCTCCCAGCAATACCGACTCCAGGGCGATTTCAATCATTTCGTTAAAGCTGGTTTGGCGTTCCGCGGCGTCTAGCGCCTCGCCGCTGCGGATATGATCGGACACGGTACAGATAGCCAGCGCCCGTGCGCCGAATTCAGCGGCGACGCCATAAATGCCCGCGGCTTCCATTTCAACGCCCAGGACGCCGTATTTCTCCATCACATCAAACATCTGCGGATCGGGGGTATAGAACAGGTCCGCCGAGAACAGGTTACCCACCCGCACCTTCAGCCCGGCGGCGTTGGCGGCGGCTACCGCATGGCGCAGCAGGTCATAATCGGCAATGGCGGCAAAGTCATGGCCTTTGAAACGCATGCGGTTAACGTTTGAATCAGTGCAGGCCCCCATGCCGATCACGATATCCCTGACCTGCACATCCGCACGCAAAGCGCCGCAGGAACCGACTCGGATGATTTGTTTCACATCGTATTCGGTAATCAGCTCCTTGGTATATATGGAACAGGAGGGGATTCCCATGCCATGCCCCATTACCGAAATCTCGCGTCCTTTATAACTGCCGGTATAACCCAGCATGCCGCGGACGTTATTCACCTCACGGGCCCCATTGAGGAAAGTGCTCGCGATATGCTGGGCCCGCAGGGGATCGCCGGGCATTAAAACCACGTCGGCAAAATCCCCTCGTTCAGCATTGATATGCGGCGTCGCCATAAAATTTTCCTTATTGTATGCAAACCATGTATTTCCGGCCGCCGGGCCGGTTCAATTTTTCCGCTTCACAAAATCGCCGTGCCATAGTCCATGGGCGACAAGCCAAAGTAGCGCGCCACGGTCTGGCCGATATCGGCAAAGGTCCCACGATGCCCGTAAGAACCTGGGGTTATTCCATGACCGAAGATAAGCACCGGCACATGTTCACGGGTATGATCGGTGCCGGTCCAGGTGGGGTCGCAGCCATGATCGGCCGTGAGGATCAGCAGGTCCTCGCCGGTCACCCGGCCGAGCAGTTCAGGCAGACGCCGGTCGAACAGCTCCAGCGCCGCCGCGTAGCCGGCCACGTCGCGGCGATGGCCATAGGAGGAATCGAAGTCCACCAGGTTCGTGAAGACGATGGTATTGTCCCCCGCCGCGGCCATCTCGCCCAGGGCGGCGTCAATAAGCGCTTCCAGCCCGGTGGCCTTGATCTTTTTGGTAATCCCCACCTGGGCATAGATATCGGCGATTTTGCCAATGGATACCACGTTGCCGCCCTTCTCTTCCACCAGTTTTTGCAATACGGTGGCCGAAGGCGGCGCCACCGCCAAATCGTGACGGTTACCGGTGCGGGCGAAATGGCCCGGCCCGTCGCCCACGAAGGGACGGGCAATCACCCGGCCGATATTATAGCCGCCGTCCGTGAGCAGTCTACGGGCAATATCACACAGCGCGTAAAGGCGTGTAAGCCCGAAGGTTTCCTCATGGCAGGCTATCTGGAATACCGAATCCGCCGAAGTGTAAAAAATCGGTTTACCGGTGCGCATATGCTCGGCGCCCAGCGCGTCGAGAATCACCGTGCCTGAGGAGTGGCAGTTGCCCAGATAGCCGGGCAGCTGCGCTTCCCGCACCAATTTATCCAGCAGTTCCGCCGGAAAACTGTTTTCCGGGCTGGGGAAATATCCCCAGTCGAACAGCACCGGCACGCCGGCGATTTCCCAATGTCCGGACGGCGTATCCTTGCCGGAGGAAATTTCGCTGGCGTAGGCATAAGCGCCGATAATCTCGGCGTGCTCATCTAATCCCGGCGGGAAACGGCCGGTGGATTCCTCGGCGGCCTTGCCCAGGCCCAGCCGCGACAAATTAGGCAGCGCCAGCGGGCCGCTGCGCCCCTGATTGGCTTCGTTTCGCTGGCACCGTTGCGCGATATGTCCCAGGGTATCCGACCCTTGATCGCCGAATTTTGCCGCATCGCCGGCGGCGCCGATACCGAACGAGTCCAGTACCATGATAAAGATACGCTTCATGTTCACTCCTGGTGCGGCGCGGCGGCAACTAGCGCCGCGCCTGATAAATTCGTTGACGGAACGTCCCGGTCTCACCAAAGACGCCCGAAATCTTATTCCTGGTTGACTATCCGGCGGTAAACCACCGGTAACGCCGCCGGGGGCTCGGGGGCAATGGCGATCGCCGCCTGTACCGCCTGGGCGGCCTGAATCCAGCCGGCTTCGCTTGCTGCATGGATAACCGCCAGCGGTTGACCTGCCTCCACGACGTCCCCCAGCCGCACCATATCCGTCAGGCCGACGCTGTAATCAATGGCATCGCCGGCCCGGCGGCGGCCGCCCCCCAGAGCCACTACCGCCATCCCCAGCTGCCGGGTATCCATGGCGCAGATATAGCCGCCCCGTGGCGCCGGCACCGGTTTGCTCAGGGTGGCCGCCGGCAGATAGCTGTCATAGCGGCTGATAAAATCGGCGGGCCCTCCCTGGGCGGCCACCATGCGGCCGAAACGCTCCGCCGCTTCGCCGTTGTCCAGCACCCGCTGGAGCCGCGCCCGGGCCACTTCATCGCTGACAGCCAGGCCGGCGGAAACCAGCATCTCGCTGCACAAGGCCATGGTCACTTCATACAGGCGGGGGTTGCGTCCATCGCCGGTAAGAAAGCGCACCGCCTCACGCACTTCCAGCGCGTTGCCGGCGCTGGAGGCCAGCACCTGGTTCATGTCGGTGAGCAGCGCCGTGGTCCTGCACCCCGCGCCGTTGGCTACCCCGACAATGGCCTCGGCCAATGCCACCGACCGGGCATAATCCGGCATCAGGGCGCCGGAACCGACCTTGACGTCCATCACCAGAACATCCAGTCCCTCCGCCAGCTTTTTCGCCAATATCGACGCGGTAATCAGCGGAATGGAATCCACCGTCGCGGTAATATCGCGTGTGGCATAGAATCGCTTGTCCGCCGGCGCCAGCGAGTTGGTCTGGCCGATAATCGCCACTCCTACTGTTTTAATCTGCGCGCGGAATTTGTCGTCGTCCGGGAAGATATTCAGACCCGGAACAGCTTCCAATTTGTCCAGCGTCCCGCCGGTATGGCCCAAACCACGCCCCGACACCATAGGCACGTAACCGCCGCAGGCCGCGATCATCGGCCCCAGCATCAGGGAGGTGACATCGCCCACGCCGCCGGTGGAATGCTTATCCATCACCGGTCCGTCCAGGGAACAATTTTTCCAATCCAGGACATGGCCCGAGTCCCGCATCGCCAGCGTCAGCGCCACCCGTTCAGGCAAATCCATATCGTGGAAAAAAATGGTCATCGCCAGCGCGGCGATTTGCCCTTCCGACACGGAATTATCCCGTACTCCATTGATAAAAAAGCGAATCTCTTCTTCATTCAGCGATTCGCCGTCACGTTTTTTTCGTATGATTTCTTGAGCCAGGTACAAGGTAACCCCCTGCAAAAGCTAACGCGGGCAACACGCCCCAAAAAAAGCACCGGGCGGAGTATCCGCCTTATCCGTTACAAATTGATTCTGCGGTTAATCGCCGCTATCGGGATGGGGCAAGGAGTGGCCCGGTATCGGGGGCAGAGAAGCCGGCAAGCTTGGGGCGCCGAAGCGGAAACGGCATGCGTCCCCCCGCTCCGGTCCCATGACGGGGCCGGCCGATGCAAGATAAGATGCCGCTAGGGCGATGGTACGCACGACGGGCCGCAATCAACTTATTCATAGTACTCTCCAACTTTCCGGTTTTGCATGTTGGCGAGCGGACTTGGTTCCTTGAAGAAGGCCCTGTTACCGGGCATCTGAGATCCCTCTCACCGCATAAGCCTGTCTCAGAGGCGCAGGGGTAAAATGCCCTGCCTTACGCGCGCTTCTATTTTTTCACACTTGGCGCAAATTAGCTGCCTGTAGATAAAGATTTATGCGTTAGAACGCGCTAATCCAAACAGAGCGAGGGTATTGCGGTAGATTATTTCAGCAATCCGTTCCGGCGGCTCGTCACGTAGCTCGCATAGTACCCGGAAGGTTTCCCGCACGCGTTCGGGACGGTTGGGCTGCCCTTGGAAACCCGACAGCGGCATATCCGGCGCGTCGGTTTCAAGCAGCAGCCATTCCAGCGGCAAACGCGCCATGACGCCGCGGGTTTTGGTGGCGCGCGCATAGGTGATGGTCCCGCCGACGCCAATATAATAACCCCGCTTGATAAACGCCTCCGCCTGCTGATAACTGCCGGCGAAACCATGCACCACGCCGGTACGGGGCAGATCGACCCGCCGCAGCAGGGCGGCCAGCCGGTCATGGGTGCGGCGCGAATGCAGGATAACCGGCAGATCATAGCGTTTAGCCAAATGGAGCTGATCTTCCAGCAAGGCAACCTGCCGCGTCATCAATGGCTCGTCGATATAATCATCCAGGCCGATTTCTCCCAGCGCCACCAGTTTGCCCCTGGGAGAACGAAGACAGTGCTCAAGCAGCGCCAGCCCATCATCGTCATGGCGGCGTATGGCGATGGGATGCATTCCCAGGGCGGCATACAGCGCCGGATAACGCTCGGACAGCGCAAGCACGCCGGCGAAACGATCCGCCTCCACCGCAGGCACGATGATCCGCTGTACGCCGGCCTCGTTCGCACGGGCAATACTGCCGGCTTCATCACCGCTGAAAGGGGAGAAATCGAAGTGGCAATGCGTATCGATGAAAACCGGTTTTGTCATGAGGCCACCTAAGCTAAAGCACGTCGTTTTCTTTCACCTACGGGAATGATAAACGTCAACGCCGAATCAGAGGAGTATAGAACATAATGATAATTGCTTTAAAACAGGGAGTGTTAATGAGGATGTAGGAAAAGTAAGTTAAAACAGGCTGTTCAGAAGAAAAAAACATGACCGCTGATGAATATGCGGTCCTGTTGTCATCCGCCAAAAAAGCCAGAATATCCTGTGAATCAATGAAGATTCTCTGATTCCGGCGCCGTGGCGGGTTGTATGGATTTGCCGTAATCTTCCTGTATGACCCCGGAGAGGTAATCGTTGCTTCCCGCAACCCAGGCGCAGTCGCTATCAAACCACTCCGCCCATAATAACCACATCTGGCTTTTCCACTGCTTCAATCTGCC
The DNA here is from genome assembly GCF_047324245.1 of Sodalis sp. RH16. Lineage (NCBI taxonomy): Bacteria > Pseudomonadati > Pseudomonadota > Gammaproteobacteria > Enterobacterales > Bruguierivoracaceae > Sodalis > Sodalis sp. RH16. The sequence continues at coordinate 495,064 of NZ_CP178737.1, forward strand.
AACAACGATGTCGCTATTCATATCCCCCTCCCCGGCACTCACCGCATGGGTGAAGACTTTACAGGAATATTATGACAATTGCTCGCTACAAACGCCGACGGCCGGTAAACAAGCTGATCAGGAACAGTATAATGCCGACCACGAAGACTATTTTGGCCGCCCATGCTGCTGTACCCGCCAAACCACCGAAACCTAAAGCTGCGGCAATTAAAGCGATAACCAAGAATATAATGCCCCAACGAAACATAAGCCTCTCCTTACCCAAATAATTGAAATATTTTTTTTCGTGTCTACCCGGATTAAGGGGAACGGCTCGCTCCCCGGGCAGGTTGCTACATTACTATTTCGTGCCCATGCCCGGGATTAATGTTCTAGGAACATTAATCCCCAAACTATTATGATTTTTGAATTACCCGCAAATCGTTTTTAACGCTTTTCACACCGTCAACGGCTTTTGCAACGCTTTCAGCGCGATCGGCTACCCGTGCATTTTGCACGCGGCCGCTGAGCTGAACCACGCCATTGTCAGTGGTCACTTTGATCTTACGCGACGGGACTACGCTGTCGGCCAGGAATTTAGCTTTCACTTCGCTGGTTATGGCGGAGTCGCTGGCATAGGATTTGGCGGTAGTACCGGCTTCTTTAACATGAAGCTTATCGCTGACGCTGCTTACGCCATCCACAGATTTGGCGGCGGTAACCGCACGTTCAGCTTGCATCTGATCGTTAACGAAACCGCTCAACGTCACCATGCCGTGATTGGTCTCAACGGAGATATCGGTGCTGTTGATGCCTTTATCGCTTACCAGCGCGCTCTTCACTTTCGCGGTAACCGCGCTGTCGCCCATATAGTTGGAGGCGCTCTTCATCGAGTTATCGATTTTAGCCGCGGTACTGTTGGCATCGGTCTTAATGGTATCATTGGCCATCGCGGAGGTGCCGGCGAGGATGGTACCGAGAACTAAAGCCGTAAGAGTCTGTGAAATATGTAAGTTTTTCATAGGTGTTTCCTTTTCGCTATCTACCCGAATCAGGGTTTTTTTTGCCGCAAATGCGGCCGTACTAACTGCCACCCGGCCGATTCACCGGGAAAGCATCAAAATCTTGGGGCACCGCGATATGGCGGTGACTCATTCGATTAACAGGATTAAGGCTATGGCTATATGTTTCTGCACAATATAGAGAGTTATTGCTTTCAAAATGCAGTCGGTAGCTTTTCACTCTAATTCAAACGGTTTAACTAGCTAAATACACCGTTTCGTCAGCGACAATTTAACTATAGACCAGAAATAACAAATTGCATGGTTATGAAGTTAAAAATCATCAAAATTGATGGATAAGCAAGGATTTAGGAACAATCCGTACTTCATGGCAGGAATAGGCATGACGGTAAAGCCAGGTTCCGGGCCCGTTGGCAACGCGCCCGGTGGATTGACTCTTCTGTCGTTCAGCCCGGCATTAACGAATGCTCGAGAATGCCGGCCCCTATTGCTATGCCAAAAACGGCGGGAGGATTAATGCTCGCGGGTTTTGTGGAAATGCACATCCGGGTAGCGTTCCTGAGTCAGGTTCAGGTTCACCATGCTCGGCGCAATATAAGACAGGTTATCACCGCCATCCAGCGCCAGATTCAGCTCGTTCTTGCGTTTAAACTCTTCGAGTTTTTTTGGGTCATTGCATTCAACCCAGCGGGCGGTGGAAACATTCACCGATTCGTACAGCGCTTCACAGTTGTATTCGCTCTTTAACCGGGCCACCACCACTTCGAACTGCAGTACGCCCACGGCGCCAACAATCAAATCGTTATTGGTAATGGGGCGGAAAACCTGTACCGCGCCTTCCTCGGAGAGCTGGACCAGGCCTTTTAGCAGCTGCTTTTGTTTCAACGGATCGCGCAAACGAATACGACGGAACATTTCCGGCGCGAAGTTCGGAATACCGGTGAACTTCATTTTTTCACCCTGGGTGAAGGTGTCGCCAATCTGAATGGTGCCGTGGTTATGCAGGCCGATGATGTCGCCGGGATAGGCTTCTTCAATATGCGAACGGTCGCCGGCCATGAATGTCAGGGCATCGGCAATCAACACCTCTTTACCGGTCCTGACCTGATACAGCTTCATACCGGTTTCATAGCGCCCCGACACGACGCGCATAAAGGCCACGCGGTCACGGTGTTTAGGATCCATGTTGGCCTGGATTTTAAAGACGAAGCCGGTAAATTTCTCCTCGTCGGCGGTAACGACGCGGGTATCGGTTTTACGCGGCATCGGCGGGGGCGCCCAGGCCACCAAACCGTCCAGCATATGATCGACGCCGAAATTGCCCAGCGCGGTGCCGAAAAAGACCGGGGTAAGTTCGCCGCGCAGGAATGCCTGCTCCTCGAACGGATGGGACGCGCCCTGCACCAGTTCCAGCTCTTCCCGCAGCTGCGCCGCCAGATCTTCCCCGACGGCTTTATCCAAATCGGGATTATTCAGGCCTTTGACAATCCTCACTTCCTGGATGGTATGGCCCTGACCGGTCTGATAGAGGTAAGTCTCGTCCTTATAGAGGTGGTAAACCCCTTTGAATAATTTACCGCAGCCGATGGGCCAGGTAATGGGCGCACAGGCAATACGAAGCTCGTGCTCCACTTCATCCAGCAGCTCCGTCGGATCGCGGATATCGCGATCGACCTTGTTCATAAAGGTCAGGATCGGCGTATCCCGCAGGCGGGTAACTTCCATCAGCTTACGGGTACGGTCTTCCACGCCTTTGGCGGCGTCGATAACCATCAAGCAGCAGTCCACCGCCGTCAGCGTCCGATAGGTGTCTTCCGAGAAGTCCTCATGCCCGGGGGTATCCAGCAAATTGATCAGGGCATGCTGATAAGGGAACTGCATGACCGACGTGGTAATGGAGATGCCGCGCTGTTTTTCCATTTCCATCCAGTCGGATTTCGCGTGGTGGCTTGAGCCTCTGCCCTTTACCGTCCCGGCGGTAAGGATGGCGTGTCCGAACAGCAGGACTTTTTCAGTAATGGTGGTTTTACCGGCGTCGGGGTGCGATATGATCGCAAAAGTTCGCCGGGCCGCAACTTCCGCGGCGTAAGAAGCATTCTTCATCTTCTGTTTCTCGATGGGTACATCTTGATGTACGCGTTTTCTAATAAAATGTTGCCGATGCCAGATTCTACATGGAGACCGGGTCTATTGATATATCCTGAGTACGTCGATTTGCAGGAAGGCGGCGGCGCGGCGAATCCCGCCGTCATCCCAATGGCAGGGCCATGATGATGGCATCCTCGCGCCCGGCGGCGGCAGGATAATAATCACGTCGCACCGAGACCTCGTTGAACCCCAGGGACTGATACAGCGCAATGGCGGCGGAATTGGATTTCCGGACTTCCAGCCATAACGTCAATATGCCCCGGTTCTCCAATTCGCCGATAAGGTATTCCAGGAGTTCTCGCCCTAAGCCGCGGCGCTGGTATTCGGGATGAACGGCGATATTGAACAGCGACGCTTCGTCAAGCACCGTTTGGGTAATGGCATATGCCGCCAGCCGTTCCCCGACGGAAAGCTTGAAATTCAGATACCGATCGCCCTGATTATCGGCGAAAGTCTTTGCCGACCAGGGGAATGCATGGCTGGCCTGCTCAATATGCCACGCATCCCGTAGATCGGCGGGGCTAAGCGGAGAAATCTTGTTCATAACGACAAATCTGCTGCCATAGATCGCGCTTGGCCGCGGCGTTGCCCAGCAGGGCGGCCAGCGGCGGCGTGGTAAAAGAGACCCCGGACAGGGAACGCGTCGCCTCAAGCCCCATCCACCAGCTGTGGCAGCGGGTCTCCGAGGGCAGCATCACTACCTGTTCAGGCGTAAGCCGGTATAACTGATGCAGTGACAGGCCCAGGCTGCGCGCCACATCCCCCACCAGAGGATGCTCCGCCGCCGGCGGCGCCTCGGCCACGATCAACAGGCGGATTTCCGGCGGCAACACCACCGCCACCTCCCCCGACAGCGCGGCGGGACGCCGCAGCGTCCATTGCGTGATACCCAGTTGATGCAACAGCCAATCGCGTCTTGATGTCATTACTTTTCCGTTCGCGAGGTAAATTCACACCGCCATGCTACCAAACCCATCGAACACGGGGCAATAAAGCACTATACTCCCCGCTCGGATTAATGAGGAGCCTTTGTCGCATGCCAGTGTTAACACCAGCCAGTGAAGTGATACTTCGTCACGAAGACGATTTTTTGAATAAGCGGGTACTGTTTGCCGGCGATGTACAGGATTTGCTGCCCGCCGAACTCGAGGCCGAAAACGTATTGGTCCATACCGCCTGGTATCATCACTGTCTGGCGCTGCAAGGGAAAATGCCCGCGGAAAACGTGCGCTACGGTTTGCTGGCGGAAGCCGATTTTGTCCGGCAATGCGATACGCTTATCTATTTCTGGCCGAAAAACAAGCCGGAAGCTCAATTCCAGCTGTTTAACGTACTCTCGTTGCTGCCCCTTGGCGCCGATGTGTTTGTAGTGGGAGAGAACCGCAGCGGCGTGCGCAGCGCCGAACCGATGCTGGCGGAATATTGCCCGTTGACCAAAATCGACAGCGCCCGCCGCTGCGGTTTGTACCACGGCAGCCTGCAAAACGCCCCGCACTTTGATCTGGACTCGTTCTGGAGCGGCTATCAGCTTGACGGGCTGACGATAAAAACCCTGCCGGGGGTGTTCAGCCGGGACGGGCTGGATACGGGCAGCCAGCTTTTACTCTCCACCTTTGAAAAGCCGGTGAGCGGCGCCATAGCGGATATCGGCTGCGGCACCGGGGTGCTGGCGGCGGTGCTGGCCACCCGGTTTCCCGGGCTGGACCTGACCCTCGGCGATGTGCATGCGCCGGCATTGGCCGCCAGCCAGGCCACACTGGACAGCAATCATCTCACCGGCAACGTGGTGGTGAGCGATGTCTATTCAGGTTTGCCGGGGCGTTTTGATATGATTTTGTCCAACCCGCCTTTCCATGACGGCATGCACACCAATCTGCAGGCGGCGGAAAATCTGATTCGCGGCGCGCAGGCCCATCTGCGCATCGGCGGCCAGCTGCGCATCGTCGCCAATGCCTTCCTACCCTACCCGGCGCTGTTGGACGCGGTGTTTGGTAACCACACCGTATTGGCGCAAACCGGCCGGTTCAAGGTCTACCAGGCTATCCATACCGTTTCACGCGGGAAAGGCAAGTCCGGCAAAGGGGCGTAACCCACATTGAATGCCAAAGCGGACAGGAGACGGAAATTTGCGCGAGGCACCGCTTTTTTTACGTCAAATGCCCGCTTCAGCTCAAATAATTATTGACCTTGACGCCAAAACCTCTAGAATTCGCCTCCGTGGTGGCAGGGCGTAAGCCAGGCCGGTGTCATGCGAAGGTGGCGGAATTGGTAGACGCGCTAGCTTCAGGTGTTAGTGTCTTAACGGACGTGAGGGTTCAAGTCCCTCTCTTCGTACCAGCACAACCACAGCCTATCGGCACGACCGACTTGCACGCGATGGTGGCGGAATTGGTAGACGCGCTAGCTTCAGGTGTTAGTGTTCTTACGGACGTGAGGGTTCAAGTCCCTCCCTTCGCACCAATCGGTGGCGATGCCGGATAGAGTGTAGTCGCGGTAAAATTCAACATGATGAAGAACGTTGTGCGAAGGTGGCGGAATTGGTAGACGCGCTAGCTTCAGGTGTTAGTGTCCTTACGGACGTGAGGGTTCAAGTCCCTCTCTTCGCACCAAATTTCTTTATCACTCATGTTCCGATAAATCCCCCTCATTAGAATCATTCGCACTGTCCGCCCATAAGCCGGCCCCGCACATCGGCGGATGACAGGAACCCATAAAACTGTTAAATTATCCTAACGGGCATTAAAATTTTAAATATAAAAACCAAACAAAATTATTAACACGAAACTCTTTCCAGGATTCGTGTCGTCTGTTATAGCCATTTTCCATCGATGGAGCTTACCAGTTAGGACATGATAAATATTTATAGTTATGATGAACTTCGTAAGAGTAAGCATCGCCTCTCGCTGCTATTGTTTCTTCTTCTTAATATCGCACTTTCGATATTTTATGTGCTTAATGCTTTAAATAATTCCGCTTCCGCTACTTTACCTTCTCTTATAGTGGCGCTATTTTGCGGGTCAGCAATAATAGCCTGTAACTTCCAATTGAAAAGCTATGCGCATGAACTGAATTTTTTTGCACTTTGTATTGGCATGTTATGGGCTTGGCATATCGACATTCGCTTTCATAACACCGCCGTCAACGATAGCGACTTTTTATTATACAGCCTGATGGTGATATTTTTTATCAGCGCCATCTCGCTCACCGATAACTTTATCGCGTTTTGCCTGCATAGTTTGCCGTCGGCCTTGACCGTTATCGTACTGGATGATTTTGCCCATATCCTGACGCTGCTTTTCACCATCGCGTTGCCTCTTGTCAGCTTTTCACTGCATAACCTCATGCAAAAACGCAGCGAAGCCTTTACGTCCGAACTGGTGAGACGGTTAAGCGAAGAAAGGGAAAAATTCAGCGATCTGAGCATGATCGATCCGCTGACCGGACTCTATAACCGCCGGGGTTTGCATAATAGGCTGAATAATCTGCCCGGCGATCGGCCGGTTCGCCACTATATACTGCTGCTGGATATCGATCATTTCAAAGCCTACAACGATAACTACGGCCATACCATGGGGGACAGCGCACTGGTGGCCGTGGCGGCAGCCATTCGTGATACGGTCCGCTCCAGGGATATCGTCGTGCGTTACGGCGGCGAGGAGTTTTTGGTCATGCTGATTGACGTCGACGAAAGTATCGCCATCGCCTGTGCCGAAGCCGTAAGGCAGGCGGTGCTGGATTTGAAAATTCCCCATAAGTTTAATGACAAGGTTTCCACTAACGTGACGTTAAGCGCCGGTATTGCCGTGATGGCCGACAATGATATTGAGGCCTCGCTGCGCGCCGCCGATACCGCGCTCTATTTAGCGAAAAACCGCGGCAGAAACTCCATTGAAATTGCCGGATATAAAACCGAGCAGCAGATGAAATTGTCCGCCAAAACCTGAATGGCCGGTGTTGTTCGACGGCATGCCAATAAATACCTCAGTATTATCTTAAACCATGGAATACTGAGGAAAAGAATATCCCGGTTATATCCCGCTGAAAATAAAATATATTAATAAGATTCAAAGAAAATATTTATTTTGAAACATTAGACCAATTATTTATAATTTAACGAATATTCTGCTCATACCGGCCTTTAGGCGCCGTTTTGCCGTTCGCTTATGTTCTTCGGTGACATTTTTCCGCTCCTCAATAAACCGCTGTTATTCTCCCGGTTTAACCGCCTTACTTGCCGCCTGTCTGATTCAGCACTAGGCTTAGTTGAGCTCAATTCTTACTAAACGGAGGACGGGATGAGCAAGAAAATCGCTGTTTTGATCACCGATGAATTTGAAGATGCCGAATTTACCTCCCCGGCTCAAGCGTATCAGAATGCCGGACATCAGGTTATCACCATAGAGAAAAAAGCCGGCAACACCATCACCGGTAAACGCGGGGAAGCTAAAGTTACCATCGATAAGGCCATAGACGATGTGAATGAATCAGACTTTGACGCCTTGTTGCTGCCCGGCGGCCATTCGCCCGATTCGCTGCGGGGGGATGATCGTTTCGTTGAGTTTACCCGCGCTTTCGCCGCCAGCGGCAAGCCTATTTTTGCCATCTGTCATGGTCCGCAGCTGCTGATCAGCGCCGACGCGGCGCGCGGCAAAAAAATGACCGCCGTCAAACCCATCGTGGTGGATCTGATCAATGCCGGGGCCGATTTCTTTGACAAAGAAGTGGTTGTGGATAACGACACGCTGGTCACCAGCCGTACGCCGGATGATTTACCCGCGTTCAATCGCGAATCACTGCGTATTCTGAATAAGAAGTAACGGTACCGATCATAGGCCTGGTTACCATCAGGCCTTTGAGCTTGTGGGCAATGTGACCGGTCGGGAAAGGCTACCAGATCGTAAACACGCCGTGAATCCATCCTTGGAGGCTCGATCCGCACCGTCCCTGGCGCGGACGGTTTACTCTTCTGGCAGCCTGTCCCTACTTATTAACTCCGAGTACGCTTGTCAGCAGTCTGATAGCCCTGGTGACCATCAGGCCTATACTCTTTCTGGTGTATTACCGGCTTCCCGGACCCAGCTTAGCTTGGTGCCGAAACCCAGCTTGTTGTTGGTAAATTTGATTTCATCCAATCTTAGCTGCCAGATGGGCGTGCTGGCGATTTTCGCCAGCGGGAAACGCGAGGTATAAAGCTTACGCGCTTCATCCGCCTGTGGGCCGCTGAGCACCGTCATTTCACCACTGTACTGGACGCCTTTGATCAGGCTGACGGTGATGGTCTGATCGCTGATGGTGCCCGCCACATGCCGGTATTGCGCCAGCAACGTTCCGTGGCGGGTGCCGTGATCCGTCAGCATATACAGCGTCATTTCGGCTTCATTAAGCGCATAAAAGCAATTGGCGCACCAGAGGCTTTGGGCATCGCCGACACTCATCGACAACACGTGCTGTTTTTTCAGATAAGCGACGATGGCTTTAAGGTCGGAGTCTGTCTTCACGGCAATTGCTTACTCTCTATAAGGTTTTTATCAGAATATAGCGGTGCGTCACAGACTGTCCACTTCTTTTCTGCCGGAAATTTCATCGTTTCTCCGATTTAGCCCCGGGCCGGTGAAATAGGTTACAATAACCGCCCCGTGACCACGATTTCCCGGAGCCTCCCGCTACGCCATGAGCACATCCTGGTATCTTTATTTAATACGTACCGGCGACGGTATTCTGTATACCGGTATCACCACCGACGTAACGCGACGGCTAAGGCAGCATGAACGCGGCGTCGGGGCAAAGGCGCTGCGGGGCAGAGGGCCGCTCACGCTGGTATTCCATTGCCCCGCCGGCGACAGAAGCAATGCTCTGCAATGGGAATATCGGATTAAGCAATTGACCCACGGCCAAAAAGAGCAATTAGTGTCCGCACCGGTATCCGCCCTGGAAGATATGTGGTCCAGCGTGTTTCCCCGGCGGGCGTGAAGTGTTCAATTCAACAGCTGGTTGAAAGGCTCGGCATATTCCACCCGACCGTTTGCGTCCGCCATCGCGTCTTCAGCCAAGGTGAAAATGTGCAGGGGGGCGGCGGCGGCGAACTGTTGGCAATGCAAATGTCCATGGGCGGCGGGAACAAAGCCCAGCGCTGCGTAATAAGCGGGATCCCCCTGCACCACCACCCCGCGATAGCCGAACTCGTTAAGCATATCCAGCGCTTCATACACCAGTTGCCGCGCGATGCCCTGATGGCGAAATTCATCTTCCACCGCCAGCGGCGCCAGCCCCACCCATTGGCAATCTTCACCTTCGATCCACACCGGGCTGAAGGCGGCATAACCGATTACGCCGCCCTCTGGGTCGGTGGCCACAATGCCCAGGGTGAGAAGTCCGTCCTCACGCAGCCGTTGCACTAAATCCGCCTCGGCATCACGTTGAAAGGCGCGGCGCAGCAGAGCATCAATACCCGGCGCGTCAACCGGTATTTCCGCCCTGATCAGCACGACGGGGAAACGCGGATGCCTTCACCGCCCGCGCCCTCTTTTAACCCGGCTTCAATAAACTCGGCCATTTGCGCCAATGCGATGCGCAGCAGCGCAGGCATCGTGGTCAGATCAACGGCATCCATCAAATTCTTGACGTACAAACCCAACTCGGTATCTCCCTCAATGCGCAAACGGCGCTGGAAAAACAAGGTATCGGGATCTTCCTTCCGGGCGGCAATCAGGATGAGATCGTTGGCATTACCGCTAAAACTCACCTCCGCTTGCGCCTGACGGCTGACTTTCAACTGACCGTCGTCGATGGTCATATACCACTCCAACGCCATGTCGGTAACGTCGATTCTCAGCCAGCGGCCGGATAAAAACTCCAACTCGCCTTCCGCCAGCGCTTCGCGAAACTGCCAGCGCAACACTTGCTCCAACACTTGGCGCTTAAGCGCGAAAGGGGTGAATTTGATTGGCAAGCGCAATAGCGACGGCCCCCGGCGCACTATGTCTGCTCGTAGTTTATCCAACACTGTTTCTACTCCTCTAAGAACCTTAAGCTATTTTGCCACAGTGAATAAAACCAATCGGGGTCTATATCAATTATTTTCCAACAAAGATCGCCTATTTCCCTTAGGAAATTATGGTTTTCAAGCCGCCATTACGCCATAAGCTGCCCCAAATCAAAATACCGGCGGCACGCCTTATTTAGAATTGCCACAATCACGCATGATCATTTGCCGATAAAACAAGCTGTTGGCCAATGAACTTTTAATGCCTTCCCCAATCTGGGGAAGGTTCATCCAGCAATCGGGAGCCATATGGAGTTGCTCTGTCCCGCCGGCAACCTGCCGGCCCTCAAAGCGGCGGTGGATAACGGCGCCGATGCGGTTTATATCGGCCTTAAGGACGATACCAACGCCCGCCATTTCGCCGGTCTTAATTTTACCGAAAAACGTTTCAATGAAGCGCAGGAGTATATCCATCGCCACCGGCGAAAACTGCATGTGGCCATTAACACCTTCGCCCATCCCGACGGCTACGCCCGCTGGCAGCGCGCGGTTGACACCGCGGCACAGGGCGGCGCGGATGTCCTGATCCTGTCCGATCCGGCCATGCTTGAGTATGCGGCGGAACGCTATCCGCAGGTGGAACGCCATGTTTCGGTACAGGCGTCGGCAACCAACGAAGCCGCCATCCGTTTTTATCAGCAGCATTTCGCCGTATCAAGGGTGGTACTACCCCGCGTACTGTCCATGCATCAGGTGAAACAATTAGCGCTTACAAGTACCGTACCGCTGGAAGTCTTTGCCTTCGGCAGCCTGTGTATTATGGCAGAGGGACGCTGTTACCTCTCCTCTTACCTGACCGGTGAATCGCCGAATACGGTGGGCGCCTGCTCGCCTGCGCGTTTTGTCCGCTGGCAGCAAACCGAGGCGGGGATGGAATCGCGCCTGAACGATGTCCTGATAGACCGATATCTGCCGGAGGAAAACGCCGGCTATCCCACCTTATGCAAAGGCCGCTATTTTGTGGACGGCCAGCGATACCATACCCTGGAGGAGCCCACCAGCCTCAATACGCTGGCACTGCTGCCGGAGCTTATGGCCGCCAATATCGCCTCGGTGAAAATAGAAGGACGGCAGCGCAGCCCGGCCTATGTCAGCCAGGTGACCAAGGTCTGGCGCCAGGCCATCGACAGCTGCCTGGCGGATCCCCGGCATTTCGAACCGCTGGCCGCCTGGAACGAAGCGCTGGGCGCGGTATCCGAAGGGACCCAAACCACCTTGGGCGCCTATCACCGTCGTTGGCAGTAACAGGAGACCGACATGAAATATGCATTAGGACCGGTACTCTATTACTGGTCTAAAGCCGATATCGAGGCGTTTTACGCCGCCGCCAGCGCCGGCAGCGCCGACGTTATCTATCTGGGAGAAACCGTCTGCAGCAAACGCCGCGCGCTTAAAACCGGCGATTGGCTGGAATTGGCGGCCGCCGTGGCGCAGTCGGGCAAGCAGGTGGTTCTTTCCACTCTGGCGCTGATTCAGGCGCCATCCGAGCTGACGGAAATAAAGCGTTATCTCGACAACGGTGATTTTTTGCTGGAAGCGAACGATATCGGCGTGGTCCAAATGGCGGCGGAAAAAGGTTTGCCTTTTGCGGCGGGTCCGGCCCTGAACTGTTACAACGCCTATACGCTGCGTATTTTGCATCGGCAAGGCATGGTGCGCTGGTGTATGCCGGTAGAGCTGTCGCGGGACTGGCTGCAAAATATTCTACTGCAGTGCGAGGAATTGGGATTTCGCCGGCAATTCGAAGTGGAGCTGTTCAGCTACGGCCATTTGCCCCTGGCCTATTCCGCCCGCTGTTTCACCGCCCGCTCGGAAAACCGGCCGAAAGATGAATGCCAGACCTGCTGTATCCAATATCCCCAAGGCCGGCGGGTCTTGTCCCAAGAGCAGCAGCAGGTCTTCGTGCTGAACGGCATACAGACTCAAAGCGGTTATTGCTATAACCTGATCAATGAGCTGCCCTCCATGGTGGATTTGGTGGACGTTGTGCGCCTGTCCCCGCAGGGCATGGATACCCTGGCGATGCTGGAGCGCTTTCGTGCCAATGAGCAGGGACAGCGGCCGTTGCCCCTAAGTCAACATGCCGATTGCAATGGCTATTGGCGCCGGGTCGCCGGATTGACATTGGTGGAGTGACAGCCCCGTCACGGGATCGGAGGCGGATACGGAACAAACGGCCCAGCTTTTTATGCGTATCGAAAAATTCCATTTTGGTTGATACTCATAGTTATCATTAGCCGGCAAAGCTATCGGCGCCATTGACTGCGAGTAACATTATGGCACAACAACCCGTTCCGTTTTCTCTTCTCGATCTCTCTCCGGTGCCGCAGGGCGCGACGCCCCGTCAGGCATTCGAATCGTCCCTGGATCTGGCCCGTCATGCCGAAACCTGGGGTTATAACCGCTATTGGCTGGCGGAGCATCACAATATGACCGGTATCGCCAGCGCCGCCACCTCGGTCCTGCTGGGTTATATCGCCGGCGGTACCCAGACCCTGCGTCTGGGATCCGGCGGAGTCATGCTGCCGAACCACTCCCCGCTGGTGATAGCTGAACAGTTCGGTACCCTGGCGACGCTCTATCCGGGCCGGATTGATTTAGGCCTCGGCCGGGCCCCCGGCACCGATCAACGGACCATGGTGGCGCTGCGCCGCCATCTCGCCGGCGATACCGAAAATTTCCCCCGCGACGTGCAGGAGCTGTTGATGTATTTCGACGACGTGCAGCCCGGGGCGCCCGTCCAGGCGGTGCCGGGCCAGGGCCTGCATGTGCCCATATGGCTGCTGGGCTCAAGCCTCTATAGCGCCCAGCTGGCCGCGGCCCTGGGTCTGCCGTTCGCCTTCGCCTCCCATTTCGCGCCGGATATGCTGTGGCAAGCGTTGGACATCTACCGTGAACAGTTCAAGCCTTCGGCTTCGTTGGAAAAACCCTACGCCATGGTCTGCATCAACGTAATTGCCGCCGATAGCGATCGCAACGCCCGCTATCTGTTCACCTCAATGCAGCAGCAGTTTACCAATCTGCGCCGCGGCCGACCGGGTCCGTTGCCGGCGCCGGTGGAAGATATCGAAGCGTTATGGTCGGCGGGAGAACAGTATGGCGTCGAACAGGCGCTACGCATGTCGGTGGTGGGGGGCCGGGAAAAGGTCCGTGCCGGTCTGCAGGCAATATTGACCGAAACCGGGGCCGATGAGCTGATGATTAACGGACAGATTTTTGATCACCAGGCCCGGCTGCGCTCATTTGAAATCGCCATGAGTGTTAGGTCGGAGCTGACGGTGTAATTCTCACCGGCCGAGGCCGGATTCAGGGCAAAAAAAAACCGCCGATAAGGCGGTTGATTTTGTTGACAAAGTGCCTGGTCGGGACAGGCTGCCAGATCGTAAACACGCCGTAAACCCATCCCTGGGGGCTCGATCCGCGCCATCCATGGCTCGGACGGTTTGCTCTTCTGGCAGCCTATCCCGCCTTATTGACTCCGAGCACATTTGCCAGCAGTCTGAAACCGCCCTTGGGCGGTTTGTCATCCTATCTTATGCATCACTACCGAAACGGCGGCGGCCTGCCGGTGCGGCGGCGCTGTCGCCATCACGGCGCGGGGCGCGCTGGCCGTCGCGGCTGAAACGGCGCTCGGTGCTTGCTCCGCCTTCACGGCGATCGCTGAAGTTACGGCGGGCCGGCGCGCCGGCTGGAGCGCTGCCGCCTTCACGACGTTCACCGCCGCCGAAACCGCCGCGAGGTGCGCCGCCACGGCGTTCACCGCGGGGTTGGGCCTGGGCTTCACCCACAAATTGCATATTCATCGGCTTGTTAAGAATACGCGTACGGGTGAAATGCGACAGCATATCCCCCGGCATACCCTTCGGCAGTTCGATGGTGGAGTGGGAAGCGAACAGCTTGATATTGCCGATGTACCGGCTGCTGATATCGCCTTCGTTGGCAATGGCGCCCACGATATGGCGAACTTCCACCCCGTCGTCACGGCCCACCTCAATGCGGTACAAATCCATTTCACCCACGTCGCGACGTTCACGGCGTGCCGGACGTTCACCACCGGCACCGGCGCTTTCCGGGCGGCGTTCATCACGTTCGCGGAATTCACGGCGCGGACGACGGTCAATAACCGGATCCGGCGGCAGGATCAGCGGACGTTCGCCCTGGGCCATTTTCAGAAGTGCCGCGGCCAGGGTTTCCATATCCAGCTCTTCCAGCGGCTGAAGCTTCGCCAGCAGGGCGCGATACATATCCAAATCGCTGCTTTCCAACTGGGCCTGGACCTTCGAGGCGAATTTTTCCAGACGGCGCTGGCTGAGCAACTCGCCGGTAGGGATTTCCACTTCTGGAATAGCCAGCTTCATGATACGTTCGATATTCTTCAGCAAACGGCGTTCGCGGTTCTCAACGAACAGCAGCGCGCGTCCGGCGCGGCCCGCACGGCCGGTACGGCCGATACGGTGCACATAGGATTCCGAATCCATCGGAATATCATAGTTCACCACCAGGCTGATACGATCCACATCCAGTCCGCGAGCCGCCACATCGGTGGCAATCAGAATATCCAGACGACCGTCCTTCAGGCGATCCAGGGTTTGTTCACGCAAGGCCTGGTTCATATCGCCGTTAAGGGCGGCGCTGTTGTAACCGCTGTGCTCCAGCGCTTCCGCCACTTCCAGCGTGGCGTTTTTGGTGCGCACGAAGATGATGGCGGCGTCGAAATCTTCCGCTTCGAGGAAACGCACCAGCGCTTCATTCTTGCGCATGCCGTGCACCGTCCAGTAACTCTGGCTGATATCGGGACGGGTGGTCACGCTGGACTGAATCCTGACTTCCTGCGGATCGTTCATGAAACGACGGGTAATCCGGCGAATCGCCTCAGGCATCGTGGCGGAAAACAGCGCCGTCTGATGCTTGGCGGGGATTTGCGCCATAATGGTTTCCACGTCTTCGATAAAGCCCATACGCAGCATTTCATCGGCTTCATCCAGCACCAAACCGCTGAGTTTGGATAAATCGAGGGTGCCGCGTTTCAAATGGTCCAGCAGACGACCCGGCGTACCCACGACAACCTGCGGCCCTTGGCGCAGGGCGCGCAACTGGACGTCATAACGCTGGCCGCCGTAAAGCGCCACCACGTTAATGCCTTTCATATGCTTGGCAAAATCGGAAATCGCTTCCGCGACCTGTACCGCCAACTCACGGGTCGGCGCCAGAACCAGCACTTGGGGAGCGGCCAGTTCCGCATCAATATTATGTAATAGGGGCAAAGCAAACGCAGCGGTCTTCCCGCTCCCGGTTTGCGCCATGCCCAGGACATCACGGCCCGCCAGCAACTGCGGGATACACTCTAACTGGATTGGCGATGGTTTTTCGTAGCCCAGATCGAGAAGAGCGTTGAGGATGGGAGTGGAGAGTCCCAAATCAGCAAAGGAGGTTTCAACTTCAGACATGTACACGTGCCTCATTTCATCATGGCGGCCAGTCTACATACCTCGTCGTGAAAACTTTCAGTCATTTTCATCAAAAGTGTGAACCGGCTCAAATTGGATTAAAAACGGACAAACAAGCCCTCACCCTCGCAGGTGATAAAAAAAAGGTATCGGGCTGAGTTGTTTAGTTCGTCAGCTATTGCTGGTCCGATTCTGATAGGTCGTCTTGCCCTTGGCCTAAAAGCGCCAATTCCAACAATGCATAGCGGTGCTCAACAAAGTTATGTACGTTGTTAGCGACCGTCAGTTTGAACAGCGCCGAAGCGGAGTTCTTGTCCCCCAGACTCAGGTAGTGTTTACCTAAATAGAAGTCAGTTTCACTGAGATGCTCGGCGAGCGAAGTGTTATCCGTTGCGTCCGCCTTAAGGCGCTCCATCAGCGTTGTTTCACTGATGTCCCCCAGGTAGAACTCGACAATATTCCATCCCCATTGCCCCCTGTTCGCTTTCTGATAGCGCTGTGCCAGCGCGTCTTTGGCTTTGTTGGTGTCGATTTGCTTCTCCACCAGGTAAAGCCACAGCGAACGGAATGGATCATTTGGGTCGTCGCGATAAAACGCCTGCAGATCATCCTGCGCTAAACGGTAGCGGCCTCCATAATACAAGGCGATGCCACGGTTTAAATACGCGTAATTGTAAGTTGGATCAAGCTCTAGTACAGAATCAAACGCTTCATAGGCAGCATCAAAATTGCCTGCCTGCGTTAAATATATGCCGAGATAATTAAAAACTTCCGGCATATCGGGTCGTATTGCCAGCGCTTGTGAAAAATCATTCCGCGCTAGCGCACGCAACCCAAGACTATCATACAGCACTCCGCGCTCATATAATAGCTGTGCTCGTTCATCATCGGTTAGTGCCCGGCTCGCCAGGATTTGTTCCATGCGCGCCAGGATGACTTCCTGTTGTAACGTCGGCTGTAAGGGAACAGCTAATACGTCATCTTTACTACGCCAATCAATGTTGCTGCATCCTGCCAGCATAAACGCCATCGCAACGAACCACCAGCGCAAGTAAGGCCTCATTTCCCACTCCCGAAGAAAAACATTGGATGAACGTCCTGTCCCCCATCGGCTTAACACAAGGCGTCCCGCCCTTGTGATACGATCAGCTCCCTACCGCGTAAGGAGCTGTAAATTGCGCTAACAGTAATTATACTCTTTTATCGTGCCGATTTATTCTACTTCAGGTACTGCCGCATCCTGACCGGGCGTGGTGGCTTCTTTGATGCTTAAACGCACGCGCCCCTGACGATCAACTTCCAATACCTTGACCGGCACTTCTTGTCCCATTTGCAAATAGTCGGCCACTTTTTCCACACGCTTGTCGGCAATCTGGGAAATATGCACCAGACCTTCTTTGCCGCCGCCGATTGCCACGAAGGCGCCAAAATCGACAATACGCGTCACTTTACCATTATAGACCCGGCCCACTTCAATTTCAGCGGTAATCTCTTCGATACGGCGAATGGCATGGCGCGCTTTCTCACCGTCGGTGGCAGCGACTTTGACCGTGCCGTCATCTTCGATTTCAATGGTCGTGCCGGTTTCTTCCGTCAGGGCGCGAATCACCGAGCCACCCTTGCCAATCACATCCTTGATCTTGTCCGGATTGATTTTGATGGTATGAATACGGGGTGCGAACTGAGAAATA
Source organism: Sodalis sp. RH16 (assembly GCF_047324245.1). Lineage (NCBI taxonomy): Bacteria > Pseudomonadati > Pseudomonadota > Gammaproteobacteria > Enterobacterales > Bruguierivoracaceae > Sodalis > Sodalis sp. RH16. The sequence continues at coordinate 512,393 of NZ_CP178737.1, forward strand.
TCGCCGCGCGGCGTACTGATAGCCTGTTCCATCACGCCCAGGATATGCAGGCGGGCGCCTTTGGCCTGATTCAACGCCACCTGCATGATCTCGCGGGTGATGCCTTCAATCTTGATATCCATCTGCAACGCGGTGACGCCTTCGCGGCTACCGGCCACTTTGAAGTCCATGTCGCCAAGATGATCTTCATCACCCAGGATGTCCGACAGCACGACAAAGCTATCCCCTTCTTTCACCAGTCCCATGGCGATCCCGGCCACTGCCGCTTTGATCGGCACGCCGGCATCCATCAGCGCCAGCGAAGCGCCGCACACGGAAGCCATGGAGGAAGAACCGTTGGATTCGGTGATTTCCGACACCACACGCACGGTGTACGGGAACTCATTGGCTTTCGGCATCACGGCCAGCACGCCGCGCTTAGCCAGTCGGCCATGGCCGATTTCCCGGCGCTTCGGCGAACCGACCATGCCGGTTTCACCCACGCAGTACGGAGGGAAGTTATAGTGTAGCAGAAAACGATCGGTACGCTCGCCGGTCAATTCGTCTATATTTTGCGCGTCACGCTCGGTGCCCAGGGTGGCGGTTACCAGCGCCTGGGTTTCGCCACGGGTAAACAGTGCCGAACCATGGGTGCGCGGCAATACGCCGGTACGGATATCAAGACCGCGGATCATGTCTTTTTCACGGCCGTCGATGCGCGGTTCACCGCGCAGCACCCGGCTGCGGACCACGGTTTTTTCCAGGCTGCCCAGCAGTTCCTGAATTTCTCCGTCGTCAAGGGCAGGGTCCTGAGCCAGCAGCGCCGCGGCAACGTCAGACTTGATGGCGTCAACCTGGGCGTAGCGCGCCTGTTTTTCCGTGATGCGGTAAGCATCACCCAGACGGGCTTCGGCCAGTTCGGCAACCCGGGCCTGCAAATCGGCGTTGACTTCCGGCGCGTGCCAATCCCATCTCGGTTTGCCGGCTTCCGCCGCCAGGGCCTTGATGTTTTCAATCACGACCTGCTGCTGTTCATGGCCAAAGACCACGGCGCCCAGCATTTCGTCTTCGCTCAGCAGCTGCGCTTCGGATTCCACCATCAGAACCGCATTCGCCGTACCGGCGACCACCAGGTCCAACTGGCTTCCAGCCAGTTCGGCGGTGGTGGGATTCAATACGTACTGCTTGTTGATATATCCGACCCGCGCGGCGCCGATGGGACCGTTGAACGGGATGCCGGACAGGCTCAATGCGGCGGAAGCGCCGATCATGGCCACGATATCCGGGCTGACCTGCGGATTAACGGAAACCACGGTGGCAATGACCTGGACTTCGTTCAGGAATCCATCAGGAAACAGCGGACGGATGGGACGGTCTATCAAACGGGAAATCAGGGTTTCGCCTTCGCTGGGACGGCCTTCGCGGCGGAAGAAGCCGCCCGGGAAACGGCCGGCGGCATAAGTGCGTTCCTGGTAGTTAACGGTGAGCGGAAAAAAGTCCTGTCCCGGTTTGGCATGTTTAGCACCCACAACGGTAACGAATACGGCGGTGTCGTCCATGCTGACCATAACGGCGGCAGTGGCCTGGCGGGCCATCATTCCGGTTTCAAGCGTAACCGTATGTTGTCCATATTGAAACTTGCGTACAATCGGATTTAGCAAAATGATATCCTTTTTCTGGGCGGGCTTCTCTGTCTCGCTCGCCGATAACAATACCCGCCATACCTCAAGTTGCAGGTGCGTTGGCTTTCCAGCAACTCGAATTATTTAGGGTACCACCCATCTTCCTATTGCATCCTCGCGACTAATGACAATCCTTATCCCCCTGGATAAAGCCTCTCATTAGCCGCGCGAATCTCAGCAATTGAAGAATCTTCATCAGCAACAACACATTACCTTGAACGGTTATCGCTGCCTAGAAGAAAGGGGCCGCATAAGGCCCCTTTCTACCAAAACTGTCTGGCTTAACGACGCAGACCCAGACGCTCGATCAGGCTGGTATAACGTGCGACATCTTTACCTTTCAGGTAGTCAAGCAGCTTACGACGCTGTGAAACCATGCGCAGCAGACCACGACGGCTATGGTGATCTTTCTTATGTTCCGCAAAATGGCCTTGCAAATGGCTGATTTGAGCGGTTAAAAGAGCAACCTGAACCTCGGTGGAACCGCTATCTTTGGCATCACGGCCGAAATCAGTAACGATTTTTGCTTTTGCTTCAACACTTAGAGACATTATAACACTCCAAAATTATTGTGAAATACACACAGGCGCCGATCTCTAATTCAGCAACCCCATTCATAAGCCGCGCTATTCTACTCTTAGCCTCGGCCGGAAGCAAGGCGCAGACTCATTCAGCCGCGGGCTTCCGCCACCAGCCGGCGGGGCGCGACCATGCCCGGCTCGGTGATTTCCCCCACGCCGAAAAAGGCGCGCTCCGGCCCTTCGGTCAATCGGACCATGGCGTTTTGCGGCGTATCTCCCGACGACACCGATACCGCTTGCCCCAGCCTGACATAACCGGCCAGCACCGCGGTAAGATTGACTTCCGGCATGGCGGACACCGCGCTGTCCATAGGCAGCAGCAGCTTATCAAGGGTGGCCAGGGTATCGGCGGCGGCCGGGTCTTCGCCGCTGAGGGCGCGCAATTGCTCCAGCGTCACCATCCGCTCGGTGGGATAATCAGCCACCGCCAGACGGCGCAGCTCGATAACATGGGCGCCGCAGCCAAGCATTTCGCCGAGATCGTCGATAATGGTGCGGATATAGGTGCCCTTCGAGCAATGGATTTCCAGTTCGAGGCTCTGTTGATCCCAGTGCGCCAACTTCAGCTCATAAACCCGGATCGGCCGGGCGGCGCGCTCCACTTCGATACCCTGGCGCGCATACTCGTACAGGGGCCGGCCCTGGTGTTTCAGCGCCGAATACATGGAGGGAATCTGCATGGATTCCCCACGAAAGCGCTGCAGGGCCTGCTCCAGCTGCTGCTGGCCCAGGTCCACCGGGCGCTCGCTGATAATCGCCCCTTCCGCATCCGACGTATCGGTGCGCTGCCCCAGCCGGGCCACCACCCGATAGCGCTTGTCCGCATCCAGCAAATGCTGGGAAAACTTGGTGGCTTCACCCAGGCAGATGGGCAGCATCCCGGTGGCCAGGGGATCCAGCGCGCCGGTATGCCCGGCTTTGTTGGCCGCGAACAGGCGCTTCACTTTTTGCAGCAGATCATTAGAGGAAAGCCCCATGGGCTTATCCACCAGAACGATACCGTTTATGTCTCGGCCGCGACGACTGGGACGCCCCATCAGTCCTCCTTGTCCTCGTCCGGTTCCGATTCGGTGCGCCGGGCGCGATCCTGCTGTACCACCTGGCTCACCAGGTTGGACATTCTCATCCCTTCCACCAGCGAATTGTCATAGGCGAACGTCAGTTCCGGCACCACCCGCAGGCGCATGGCTTTACCCAGCAAACTGCGGATAAACCCGGACGCATCCTGCAAGGCGTTAATGCCCGTTTTGATTTGCTGAGGCTCGTTATCATTGAGGAAAGTCACAAATACCTTGGCATAAGCCAGATCGCGCGAGACTTCCACAGCGGAAACCGTCGCCATGCCCACACGGGGGTCTTTGATTTCGCGTTGCAGGATGATGGCGATTTCTTTTTGCATCTCCTGCGAGACGCGCTGGGTGCGACTGTATTCTTTTGCCATTCTAAATTCTCCAGACAAAACAGGGGGCATAATGCCCCCCTCTTACCGCTGACAAACCTGCTCGGAGTCAATAAGGCGGGACAGGATGATAGAAGAGTAAACCGTCCGCGCCATGGAAGGCGCGGATCGAGCCTCCAGGGATGGATGCACGGGGCGTGTTTACGATCTAGCATCCTGTCCCGACCAAGCACCTTGTCAGCAAGCTCAGGGGACATTATTCCCCTGTTACTCTTACTCGATGGTGCGCTGGATCTCGATGGTTTCGAAGACTTCGATCACATCGCCCGGCTGGACGTCGTTGTAATTCTTGACGCCGATGCCGCATTCCATGCCGTTGCGCACTTCGGCAACGTCATCTTTGAAGCGGCGCAGGGATTCCAGTTCGCCTTCATAGATAACAACGTTATCACGCAGCACGCGTATTTTGTTGTTACGCTTGACCAGGCCTTCCGTCACCATACAGCCGGCGATGGCGCCGAATTTCGGCGAGCGGAACACATCGCGCACTTCAGCCAGGCCGATGATTTCCTGGCGGTATTCCGGCGCCAGCATCCCGCTCATGGCCTGTTTGACCTCGTCAATCAGCTCATAAATAATCGAGTAGTAACGCAAATCCAGGCTTTCCGCGTCAATCACCTTACGGGCGGACGCATCGGCGCGGACGTTAAAGCCCAGGATAATGGCATTGGACGCCGCGGCCAGGGTGGCATCGGTTTCGGTGATGCCGCCGACGCCGGAGCCCACGATCTTGACCTTGACTTCCGCGGTGGACAGCGCTTCAAGCGCATCGCTGATGGCTTCGGTGGAACCCTGGACATCGGCCTTGAGCACGATATTCAATTCGGAGACTTCGCCTTCGGTCATGTTGGCGAACATATTCTCCAGCTTGGATTTCTGCTGGCGCGCCAGTTTCACTTCGCGGTATTTACCCTGGCGATACAAAGCCACTTCACGGGCTTTCTTTTCGTCGCGCACGACGGTGGCTTCATCACCGGCAGCCGGCACGCCGGACAAGCCGAGGATTTCCACCGGAATCGACGGACCGGCGGAAGAGACCTCACGTCCCAATTCGTCACGCATGGCGCGAACCCGGCCGTATTCAAAGCCGCACAGGACGATATCGCCCTTGTTAAGGGTACCTTCACGCACCAACACGGTGGCGACCGGCCCACGGCCCTTATCCAGGAAGGATTCAATCACCGCGCCGCTGGCCATACCGACACGAATGGCCTTGAGCTCGAGGACTTCCGCCTGCAGCAGGATGGCGTCAAGCAGTTCGTCGATACCGGCCCCTGACTTCGCCGAGACGTTGACGAACTGGCTCTCGCCGCCCCACTCTTCCGGGATCACGCCGTATTGGGTCAATTCGTTTTTGACACGGTCCGGATCGGCTTCGGGTTTATCGATCTTGTTCACCGCCACCACCACCGGCACCTTGGCGGCCTTGGCATGCTGAATGGCTTCGATGGTCTGCGGCATCACGCCGTCATCGGCGGCCACCACCAGCACCACGATATCCGTCGCCTGGGCGCCGCGGGCACGCATGGCGGTGAACGCCGCATGTCCCGGGGTATCCAGGAAGGTGATCATGCCGTTCTCGGTTTCAACATGGTAAGCGCCGATATGCTGGGTAATGCCCCCGGCTTCGCCGGCCGCCACCTTGGTTGAGCGGATATAGTCCAGCAGCGAGGTTTTACCATGGTCGACGTGGCCCATGATGGTCACCACCGGCGCACGGGGTTCAGCCACCGCGTCGATATCACGGTCGCTCAGCACCATCTCTTCCAGTTCGTTTTCACGACGCAGAATCACCTTGTGGCCCATCTCTTCGGCCACCAGCTGCGCGGTTTCCTGGTCAATCACCTGGTTGATGGTCGCCATGGCGCCGAGCTTCATCATCGCCTTGATAACCTGTGAACCCTTCACCGCCATTTTATTGGCCAGCTCCGCCACGGTGACGGTTTCGCCGATCACCACATCGCGGTTCACTATCTGGGCAGGCTTGGTGAAGCTTTGCTGCAGCGTGCTCGGTTTGCGCTTGCCTTTGCCGCCGCGGGTAACGGCCCGGGCCTCTTCGCGATCGGCCTTGGATTCAGACAAACGGCTGGTTTTTTTCTGCTTGGTGGCTTTGCCGCCACGGGTGCGGGCACGGCGTTCGCCTTCCACCTTGCGATCGTTTTCATCTTCCGCTTCACGAGCGTGATGGGACGTGGTGACGTGATAATCACTGGAGTCTTCTTCCACCGGCTCCGGCGTGGCTACCCAGGTACCGCCGTTTGCTTCCGCCATACGCTTGGCTTCTTCCATAGCGAGGCGGGCACTTTCTTCAACCTTGCGACGCGTTTCCTCTTCCGCTTTACGTCTAAGCTCAGCGGCCTCGGCTTCACGGCGGGCTTTTTCGGCCGCCTGTGGTGACTTGGTCATATGATTGGTCTGCTGGTTGGTCAATTTTTCACTTTCCGCTGCCACGCGCTTCGCTGTCTCAGCGGCCTCACGTTTGGCTTTATCGTCGGCCGCACGTTTTGCTTTTTCTTCGGCTTCACGCTTGGCTTTCTCAGCGGCTTCACTGGCAGCGCGCTCTTGAGCCTCACGAAGGGCCAATTCTTCCGCTTCACGTTTTGCCAGCTCTTCCGCTTCAGCCTGTTCAGCCGACTGGGAATCGCGTTGCACATAGGTACGTTTTTTGCGGACTTCAATTTGCACAGACTTACTTTTACCGCCGGTACTGGGAATATTCAAGGTGCTGCGTGTTTTACGCTGCAAAGTTAACTTGTTCGGCGCGCTGCCCCGCTCACGGTTCAGGTACGCCAATAATGTTTGTTTCTCATGCTGGGTCACAGAATCCGCCGCGGTCTTATCGATACCAGCATCAGCAAACTGCTGTACCAGGCGATCGACCGGAGTCTGAATTTCTGCGGCGAGCGATTTTACGGTTACATCTGTCATGCTGTTCCTTTCCTGCTACAGTTTATTACGCGTTGTCGCCAAACCAACAGATATTACGGGCGGCCATAATAAGCTCACCGGCCTTTTCGGTACTCAGCCCTTCAATATCCGACAGGTCATCGACACCCTGTTCGGCAAGATCTTCCAGCGTACAAACACCGCGCGCCGCCAGCTTGAACGCCATCTCACGCTCAAGCTCCGGCAAATTAAGCAGGTCTTCAGCCGGCTTGCCCCCGCCGCGAGTCTCTTCCTGCGCCAAGGCGAGCGTGGTCAGGGCATTTTTAGCCCGTTCACGCAGCGCTTCTACCATGTCTTCATCAAGCCCTTCGATTTCCATTAATTCCTTGATCGGGACATAGGCGAGTTCTTCCAATGAGGAGAAACCCTCCTCCACCAGCACAGTGGCGAACTCTTCATCGATGTCCAGATGCTTGGTAAAAATATCAATGGCGGCGTGGGCTTCAGCCTGATGTTTTTCCTGCAGATCCTCCACCGTCATGACATTCAGCTCCCAACCGCTGAGCTGCGACGCCAGACGAACGTTCTGCCCGTTGCGGCCGATAGCCTGCGCCAGGTTACCGGACTCAACCGCGATGTCCATGGTGTGCTTGTCTTCATCCACAACGATGGAGGCAACGTCAGCGGGCGCCATGGCGTTAATCACGAACTGGGCCGGGTTGTCGTCCCACAGGACAATATCGATACGCTCACCGCCCAATTCGCTGGAAACCGCCTGCACGCGCGCACCGCGCATGCCGACACAGGCGCCCACGGGATCAATACGCTTATCATTGGTTTTCACAGCGATTTTGGCCCGTGACCCGGGATCGCGGGCAGCGGCCTTTATTTCTATAACTTCTTCACCGATTTCCGGCACTTCGATGCGGAAAAGCTCGACCAGCATCTCGGGACGCGAACGGCTGACAAACAGCTGGGCGCCGCGCGCTTCCGGGCGAACGGAATACAACACGCCGCGAATCCGATCGCCGGGGCGGAAGTTTTCCCGCGGCAGCATGTCCTCACGGCCGATAACCGCTTCGGCATTGCTGCCCAAATCAAGGCTGATGTTGTCGCGATTGACTTTTTTTACCACGCCGGTGACTATCTCGCCTTCATGCTGGCGGAATTGATCCACCACCATCGCGCGTTCGGCCTCGCGTACTTTCTGGACGATGACCTGCTTTGCGGTCTGGGTGGTGATGCGGTCGAAGACCACGGACTCGATCTCATCTTCAACGTAGCCGCCAAGGGAAGCGCTTGGATCTTCAAACTGGGCGGCGTCAAGGGTGATTTCACGGGTCGGCTGCGTGACTTCGTCGACAATGACCCAACGACGGAAGGTCTCGAAATCGCCGGTTTTACGATCGATATTGACACGAACCTCGATTTCTTGCTCGTATTTTTTCTTTGTTGCCGTCGCCAGCGCGGTTTCCAACGCTTCAAAAATTTTTTCACGAGGAACCGCTTTCTCGTTGGAAACTGCTTCAACAACAGCCAGAATTTCTTTATTCATCCTAGTTGCCTCATTAAAACGTTAAAAGTGGGGTACCAGGTTCGCTTTCTGGATGTTGCTTAAAGCGAACACTTCATCTTTTCCTTCCACCGTCACCGTGATCATTTCGCCGTCAACCGTTTTAATGATTCCCTGCCACTTGCGACGATTCTGCATCGCAATACGCAATACGACGCTGACTTCTTCACCGATAAACTGCATATAGTGTTTGGCGGCGAATAACGGACGATCGAGCCCAGGCGAAGAGACCTCAAGGCTGTAAGCCACTGAAATAGGATCTTCGACATCCAGTACCGCGCTGACCTGGTGGCTGACATCAGCACAATCATCGACAGTGATACCCTTGTCGCTATCAATATAGATACGTAATGTCGACTGGCGGCCCCGGATAAACTCTATGCCCACAAGCTCATAGCCCAAGGCTTCCACCGGTGCGCTGATCATCTCCGTCAATTTTTGTTCTAATGTGGCCAAGCCCACCCCCAAGACATAAAAAAAGGGCTAAAAAGCCCAGTAGTTCTAGCATTTAATAACAAAAAACCCCGAAAATTCGGGGCTTTTTGCGACTGGGACCCTGTAAGCCGCAAGCGGCTTTACAACATTCCATAGAATCTTTTTTCAAACGCCGCTGCCATAAGATCAGTATAACGCTTAAGCAGTATATTTGAAAAAGAACTCTGAGGGAAAGTGGTTGCGGGGGCCGGATTTGAACCGACGACCTTCGGGTTATGAGCCCGACGAGCTACCAGGCTGCTCCACCCCGCGTCTGAAATCGTTGCGAATATTACGCTGATAACCGCCAAAAAGCAAGTTATCATTATGTTAGGAACAGAGATAAAATGAGAAACATCCGTTTAACCCACTGTGCCGAAAAGAAGTTTTACGCCACAAACGCTATTCTCGTTCACGGAGCGGAGGGCCGTTACAGATACGCCTGCCCTTGAACCTGCCCGGCATTCGTGCGAGGGTGCCGAGTATTCCATAAGTCTAAAACCAGGGCAAGCAGTGAATGCTCATCGTTTTTTTTGCGGTTCGGTGGCGACTAAATTATTTTCAAACATTTTAATTAAGTCACGAACTTTCCGTCCGTCCGAGGTTCCTGCGTTCCCGGCGGGAACCTTAACCGGTGCCTTGGCCACTGTCCAGGGAGCGGCGACCGGCGCGGCATCAGTGGCAGGGTTTCCTGCGTCTACCGGATGAGTAGGCTTGGCGGATTGGTCGGGGGCGTATTTGGAAAAATACTCCGCTGTAGCGGGATCGTACTCAACCAGGTCAAGCGCCCATTGGGGAATTTTTTTGCAATATGACACCGCCTGCTCTGGTCCCAATTCATTCAGTGTTTTGACCAAAAAATGAGCTGCTTGTTTTGACTTATAGTTAAGCGCCGGGCTCGCGGTCAATTTGGTGCACAATTCCGCCAAACTCTTGAAAGTCCATTGCTTGTCGCCAATGTCCTTGCCCATAATAACCCTGTCGGCATGAGCCCCTCTGAATTCACCGTTCGTACCCGCACGTCCATCTATAAAGAATGCTGAAATAGTCCTATCGGCGGAAACGGGCAGTGGTTGGGCGAATATCATCTTATAGCTAGTGGGTATTGTTTTGCCGTCTGAGGAACCATTGTTTACAATGCGGATATTAGCGGACGAAAATAGGTCAGAGTCGGGATTGGCGGCCAGAAAGTCCCTCACCGCTTTGGCATTGTCATCGGTTAGATCCGATTTACCATCGTTAGTGAGACAGCTTAAAACCCCCTCGGGAGTGACTTTATAGGTGTTCGGATCCTTCAACATATCTAAAAGCGGATCGTCGGAGGGCACCTTCCCCTTCACAGGCATGGACGTTGTTTTGCCGGGAAATTTAAGCTTTGCCTGGAAAGCCATGAAACTTTTGGCGAAAGCAACAACGAATGTTTTCACCATAAAAAGCGGCCTTAATGCCGTATTGCCAGCCGACCGTAATTTTTCGACCATTCTCGCCGCAGAGGCGCTCACAGGTTTGGTGTCTTTTTCACCCTGATTGTCGATCTCTGCATTTTTATGTTTCGGTGCTTCATTGACCCTAGATAAGAACGCCGGGAACAAATTCATAGTTATCTCTCCAGAATAGGTGAATTTCAGCATGCTCCAAACCAAGGTGCTTTACCTGGCCAATCACGCATCATTCTCAAAGGATTATTAATGTGGAATTCAATAACGCCACTATCGCATGGAGGAATTATTTAAAATTGTATATTTCGCTTACGCAGCTATCTGCCGGCAGGAATACCTCACCAGCAAGTCGCGTTCCTGAGGATTGTGGCGGGGAAATAATATATACGGTTATGTGGATAAAGCAGAAAGGCCTGAAAGCGCTGACTCACTCTATATGGAGTTACCCGACGCGCATCAGTAATAACAAATCCTAATGGAAAACAACCTGACTAAACGATATTGGTACCGAGGACGGGACTTGAACCCGTAAGCCCAATCGGGCACTACCACCTCAAGGTAGCGTGTCTACCAATTTCACCACCTCGGCACTGATAATTCGCTTACTGCCTGCACAACCCATTTTGCATACCCAGCTAATACCGGGCAGATTCTAGCGGGCTGAGGTTACACCGGATATTATGCATTGACAAAACACCGGCGTACTTCAATCACGTCTATCACAGCGGATAGAACGTCACGGATTATTGCGGGATATCGTTATTCGATTTAGCCGGCGCCTGGACAGGTGCTTTTTCCGATTGCACGGGCTGGCTCAGATTATCCCACTCGCTGCCTTTCTTGGTATGACTGCCGTTCAAATTGCCCAACACCAGGCTCAGAATAAAAAACAATGTCGCCAGCACCGCCGTCACACGGGTCATGAAGTTACCGGAACCGCTGGATCCGAACAGGGTCGCGGAAGCGCCTGCGCCGAACGAGGCCCCCATATCAGCACCCTTACCTTGCTGCAGCATGATCAGCGCAACCAGCCCGACAGCTACCAACAGGAATATGACTAACAGAGCTTCATACATAATCTTTTGTGTCCTTGCGGGTTTGACCGCACATTAAACGACTGCCCCGGTTCGGCGATTATAAACTCCGACTGAAGCGGGTGTGAATACTAACGAAAGCAAGGTGCGCACGCAAGGGTAAATTGCGGCTAACGAACTGATTGCGGAAAAAAACGTCACGGCGGCAACAGCCAACGCCTGGAGGCGCCGGCATGCCATGCCCCCTCTCCTCAACCGGCGGCTTTCACCGCATCGGCTATCAGATGAGCCAATCGTTTGACCTGTTCGTCATCTTCGCCTTCCACCATGACCCGGATCAGCGGCTCGGTGCCGGATTTACGCAGCAATACCCGGCCCTTTCCGGCCAGCGCGCTTTCCACTTCCGCCAAGGCCTGTTTCACCAGCGTCGATTCCAGCGGATCATTACTGCCGTCAAAACGCACGTTCACCAGTATTTGCGGCAGCAGGCGCATGCCGCTGCAGAGGTCGTGCAGGTTCATATGATTCCCCACCATGGCGGACAATACCTGCAGACCGGCGATAATACCGTCGCCGGTGGTGGTTTTATCCAGCAGGATGACATGGCCGGAATTTTCCGCCCCGATGCGCCAGCCCTTTTCCTGTAATTTTTCCAGTACATAGCGGTCGCCCACTTTCGCCCGCACAAACGGAATGCCCAGTTGCCTAAGGGCCAGTTCCAGCCCCATATTGCTCATCAGGGTGCCCACCACGCCGCCGCTCAGCTGGCCCTGTCGCAGCTTTTCCCGTGCGATGATATAGAGGATCTGATCCCCATCCACCTTATTGCCGAGATGATCAATCATGATCACCCGATCGCCGTCGCCGTCATAGGCGATACCCAGATCGGCTTTTTCGTCTAGTACACGCCGTTGCAATAACCGCACATCGGTGGCGCCGCACTCCTGGTTGATATTCATCCCGTCCGGCTGGCAGCCGATGGCCGTGACATCGGCCCCCAGCTCCCGCAGTACGCTGGGGGCGATGTGATAGGTAGCGCCGTTGGCGCAATCCACCACGATTTTCAGGCCTCGCAGGCTGCTGTTGCTGGGGAAGGTACCTTTGCAAAATTCAATATAGCGGCCGGCCGCATCGACGATGCGGCTGGCTTTACCCAGTTCGGCGGACTCCACGCAGGTCAGGTTCTTTTCCAGCTCCGCTTCGATGGCTTCTTCCACCTCATCGGGCAGCTTCGTGCCGTCTATGGAGAAAAACTTGATGCCGTTATCATAAAAGGGATTGTGGGAAGCGGAAATCACGATCCCCGCCTCGGCCCGGAACGTGCGCGTCAGATAAGCGATGGCGGGGGTCGGCATCGGTCCGGTAAACGCGGCGGATAGACCCGCCGCCGCCAGACCGGCCTCCAGGGCGGATTCCAGCATGTAACCGGAGATTCGCGTATCCTTGCCGATGATAATCTTGCGCGATCCGTGGCGAGCCAGTACCTTGCCGGCGGCCCAGCCCAGTTTTAATACGAAATCCGGTGTGATGGGACTGTCCCCTACCTTGCCGCGAATACCGTCCGTTCCGAAGTATTTATGATTACTCATACAAATAGTGATTCCTTCGCTGAAAGAGTCGCTTTGACGATAAGCATCGCCTCAATGGTTTCTTTGACATCATGGACGCGGATAATACGGGCACCCTGCATGGCGGCGATGACCGCACAGGCCACGCTGCCGATGACGCGCTGCCCGGCAGGAGCCCCGGTCAGCTGCCCTACCATGGATTTGCGGGACATTCCCACCAGTATCGGCAACCCGAATTGGCTAAAATCAGCCAGCCGGGCCAGAAGTCGGTAATTATGCGCTGAATTCTTGCCAAAACCGAAGCCGGGGTCGAGGATCAGGCGATTTTTTTCAATGCCCGCCATCTGGCACTCGGCGATGCGCCGGACAAAAAAACGCTTCACGTCCTCCAGCACATCTTCATAATAAGGCGCCTGCTGCATGGTACGCGGCTCCCCCTGCATATGCATCAGACAGATGGGCAAGCCGCTGTCCCGGGCCGCCTCCATGGCGCCGGTTTCGCCCAGGGCGCGGATATCGTTAATCATGTGCGCCCCCGCCGCCGCGCTCTCCCGCATCACCAGGGCCCGGGAGGTATCCACCGAGATAAATACCTCAAAGCGCCGCGCCAGCGCTTCCACCACCGGCAGCACCCGCTCGGCTTCTTCCTCGGCGCTGACCGCCGCAGCGCCGGGGCGGGTGGATTCGCCGCCGATATCGATAAGCGTAGCGCCGGCCTCGATCATCTCCTGGGCATGCTTTAGCGCCGCATCAAGATGGGTATAGCGCCCGCCGTCGGAGAAAGAGTCCGGAGTCACGTTAAGTATGCCCATGACCTGGGGCGCGCCGAGATCGAGCGTGCGCTGATTAACCATGAGTTGCATAGTGGGATCCCTCCATTTGGAAACCTATGATAGCGGCATATCTTATCACTGTCCGGGCAAAAAGCCCGCCGGCCCCGTCTGATTGTCGCATCAATAAAAAAGCCCCAGCGATTAGGCCGGGGCTTCTAGGGATTGGCAACGTGCGCAGCCGGGACCGGTTGTTACGCCCGGTTATTGCCGAACTGTTCGGACATGGTATTGCCCGTCGGCGTATTGGGCTGATCCACCGGCGTCGGCGCTTTAGGCGTGCCGCCGTTATCGGAGGAGTGGTTGCTCGGCGAATCGTCCCATCCGGCGGGCGGACGGACGGTTTTGCGTCCCATCAAATCATCGATTTGCGGCGCGTCGATGGTTTCATACTTCATCAGTGCATCTTTCATTGAATGCAGGATATCCATATTTTCCATCAGCAGCGTACGGGCGCGGGTGTAGTTGCGTTCAATCAGGGATTTCACTTCCTGGTCGATGATACGCGCCGTCTCGTCGGACATATGCTTGGCTTTCGCCACCGAACGGCCCAGGAAGACTTCGCCCTCCTCTTCGGCGTACAGCAAGGGTCCCAGCTTGTCGGAGAAGCCCCATTGGGTCACCATGTTACGGGCAATGGAAGTGGCCACCTTGATATCATTGGAAGCGCCGGTGGAGACTTTCTGCGGTCCGTAAATGATCTCTTCCGCCAAACGGCCGCCGTACAGGGTGGAAATCTGGCTTTCAAGCTTCTGGCGGCTGGCGCTGATGGCATCGCCTTCCGGCAGGAAGAACGTGACGCCCAGCGCGCGTCCGCGCGGAATAATGGTAACTTTGTGAACCGGATCATGCTCGGGCACCAGACGGCCGATAATGGCGTGGCCCGCTTCATGGTAAGCGGTGGACTCCTTCTGCGCTTCCGTCATCACCATGGAACGGCGTTCAGCGCCCATCATGATTTTGTCCTTGGCTTTTTCAAACTCCACCATGGACACCACGCGCTTGCTGCCGCGGGCGGCGAACAACGCGGCTTCATTCACCAGGTTGGCCAAATCGGCGCCGGAGAAACCCGGAGTACCGCGCGCAATCACGGAAGGATCCATATCCGTGGATAACGGCACGCGGCGCATATGCACTTTCAGAATCTGTTCACGGCCGCGGACATCCGGCAAACCCACCACCACCTGGCGGTCAAAACGTCCGGGGCGCAGCAAAGCCGGGTCCAGCACGTCGGGACGGTTGGTGGCGGCAATCACGATAATGCCTTCGTTGCCTTCGAAGCCGTCCATTTCCACCAGCATCTGGTTCAGCGTTTGTTCACGTTCGTCATGACCGCCGCCGAGGCCGGCGCCGCGCTGGCGACCCACCGCATCGATTTCATCGATGAAGATGATGCAGGGAGCGGCCTTCTTGGCCTGTTCGAACATATCGCGCACACGGGATGCGCCGACGCCGACGAACATTTCCACGAAATCCGAACCGGAGATGGTGAAGAACGGCACTTTCGCTTCACCGGCGATGGCTTTCGCCAGCAGGGTTTTACCTGTCCCCGGCGGGCCCACCATCAGCACGCCTTTAGGAATTTTCCCACCCAGCTTCTGGAAGCGGCTCGGCTCGCGGAGATAATCCACCAGTTCGCTGACTTCTTCTTTTGCTTCGTCACAGCCCGCCACGTCGGCAAAGGTTGTTTTGATCTGATCCTCAGTGAGCATCCGGGCCTTGCTTTTGCCGAAGGACATCGCCCCCTTGCCGCCGCCGCCCTGCATTTGCCGCATGAAGAAGATCCAGACGCCAATCAGCAACAGCATCGGGAACCAGGAAATGAATATAGAGGCCAGCAGGCTCGGTTCTTCCGGCGGCTCACCGACAACTTTAACATTCTTGGTCAGCAGGGAATCCAATAACCGCGGGTCATTGACCGGGATATACGTGGTGTAACGGTTACTGTCTTTCCTGGTAACGGTAATCTCACGCCCGTTAATACGCGCTTCCCTAATCTGATCCTGATTCAATTCAGACATAAAGGTAGTGTAATCCACCTTACGGCCATTGGACTCGCTGGGCCCGAAGCTCTGAAATACAGACATCAGCACTACCGCGATGACCAACCAGAGAATCAGGTTTTTCGCCATGTCACTCAAGGGATTAACCTCATATTACAACGGTGTTAACAATTAGCGTAGGGTACTATACTTTGCGCCCTGTCGCCACAATGTACACTTCTCGCGAACGTGCGCGGGAAGCGTCTGGCTTACGAATCTTTACCTTCGTAAATAGGGAGCGAATTTCCCGCAGGTATTCATCAAAACCTTCTCCCTGAAAGACTTTAACCAGAAAACTGCCGCCTGGTGCCAGCACATCCCGACCCATCTCCAATGCCAATTCCGCTAAATACATGGCTTTGGGAATATCGACAGCCGGGGTACCGCTCATATTCGGCGCCATGTCGGACATGACCACCTGAATTTTTCCTTCGCCTACTCTCTCCAGCAACGCTTTTAATACCAGAGGATCGCGAAAGTCGCCCTGCAGAAAATCAACGCCCACAATCGGATCCATGGGGAGAATATCACAGGCGATGATACGCCCTTTTTTACCAATTTGCGTGGCGACATATTGCGACCAGCCGCCGGGCGCGGCGCCTAAATCCACCACGGCCATGTCCTGTTTGAAAAGCCGGTCGCCCTGCTGTATTTCTTCAAGTTTAAACCAGGCACGGGAACGCAGTCCTTTTTTTTGTGCCTCAAGTACATATTTATCGCTAAAGTGTTCCTGTAGCCACCGACTTGAGCTGCCGGAACGCTTTTTGGTGGTCATTTTATTATCCAACTATCCTGAAAGTGGGGCATTGGTGAAGGAATGAGGCACTCTTGCGCCGGATACAATCACGACCGATTTGGTGATAATCATGAGATGGCGGTAGAATGTGCCGTTTTCAATCCCAACGTAAGCAAAAAAGACAAATGAATCTGAACAACAAGCAAAAACAGCACCTGAAAGGTCTGGCGCATCTGCTCAAACCCGTCGTCATGCTGGGAAATAACGGCCTGACGGAAGGCGTTCTGGCGGAAATCGAGCAAGCCATTGAGCATCATGAGCTGATCAAAATCAAAATCGCCGCCGAAGAACGCGACACCAAAAAGCTCATCGCCGATGCCATCGTGCGCGAGACCGGTGCCGTCTGCGTTCAGATTATCGGCAGCATCCTGGTACTCTACCGTCCGGCCAAGGAGCGAAAAATCACTTTACCGCGCTGACCCTATTGCCGCATCTGCAAAGGTGCCATGCTCTTTAATGCAGGAAAAGGCCGCTTACGGCCTTTTTCCTTTCTTTACAATTCTTCTTAACTGTCATATCTGCGAGCGCAATTGCCCTTACAGATATTCAACCTTCTGGATTTCATATTCCACATCGCCGCCGGGCGTCCGGATAAGCGCAACGTCGCCCTCTTCCTTTCCCACCAGGCCGCGGGCCATCGGTGAATTGATGGAAATAAGATTATGTTTGAAATCCGCTTCGTCGTCGCCGACGATACGGTAGGTCAGCTCTTCTTCGTTTTCCAGGTTCAGAATACTCACCGTGCTGCCGAATATTACCCGGCCGTTAGCCGACATTTTGGTGACGTCGATAATCTGGGCATTGGATAATTTCGCCTCGATTTCCTGGATACGTCCTTCGCAAAACCCTTGTTGCTCACGTGCGGCGTGGTATTCCGCATTTTCTTTCAAATCGCCGTGTTCACGGGCATCGGCGATGGCTCTGATGATTTCCGGGCGACGAACGCTTTTCAACAATTCAAGCTCTTCCCGTAATTTTTCAGCACCACGCAAGGTCATAGGAACTGGAGTCATGGCAATACCTCTGAAATTCATCCTGCTAAGCTTCCCACCTTCAAGACATGCCGTATTCTTGACATGACTTACAGTAGTCACGGCGCTATGGTTTACGCCACTACCTAAGCGGAAAGCAAAAAAATCCTGACCTGAGGAAAAATTCCAGGCCGGGGCAATTTGCATTTTGATACGTATTTTAACCCAGAGTTCCTCATGGGTCATCGTTTACTTTAACCCTGTTTGCACCGTAGTATGGCAGCACGTTACATTGCCTTTGCCGAAAATTATGCGTTTTTCACGTTTGCTTATAGGACTCACCAGCGTTTTCATGCTCTGTGCACAGGCGACGCCGGTTGAAAATTACATGGAATCATTACCCGATGGCGCGAATTTGGCGTTGATTGTGCAAAAAATCGGCGCAACCGCCCCCGCCATCGACTTTCACAGCCAGCAAATGGCGCTGCCCGCCAGTACGCAAAAAGTGATTACCGCTCTGGCGGCGTTATTGCAGTTAGGCCCTGATTATCGTTTCACCACCACCCTGGAAAGTTACGGCCCGGTCACAAACGGGGTTTTGCATGGCAATCTGGTGGCCCGCTTTGGCGGCGACCCTACCCTGACCCGCCAGCAGCTGCGCAATATGGTTGCCGGACTGCGCAAGCAGGGTATTCGGCAGATATCGGGGGATCTGATCATCGATACGTCGGTTTTCGCCAGCCACGACAAAGCCCCCGGCTGGCCGTGGAATGATTTGACCGAATGCTTCAGCGCCCCGCCGGGAGCGGCGATTGTCGATCGGAACTGTTTTTCCGTTTCACTTTACAGCGGCCAGAAAACCGGCGATACCGCCTTTATCCGCGTGGCGTCTTATTACCCGGTGCAGATGTTCAGCCAGGTGCGTACCCTGGAAAAGGGATCCCCCGATGCGCAATATTGCGAGCTTGACGTGGTGCCGGGGGAACTGAACCGGTTTACCCTGACCGGCTGCATGCCCCAGCGGGCGGAGCCTTTGCCGCTGGCCTTCGCCATCCAGGACGGCGCCAGTTATGCCGGCGCCATCCTGAAAGATGAACTGCGGCAGGCCGACATCAGCATCAGCGGCACCCTCCGGCGCCAAACCAATCCCACAGCCGCCGGTACGGTGCTGGCGCAGGCCTATTCCGCCCCGCTGCACGATCTGCTGCGGATCATGCTGAAAAAATCCGACAACATGATAGCCGACACGGTTTTTCGCACCATCGGCCACGAGCGCTTCAAAGTGCCCGGCACCTGGCGCGCCGGTTCGGACGCAGTGCGGCAGATCCTGCGCCAGCAGGCCGGCATCGATTTGGGCAATACCATCCAGGTGGACGGTTCGGGATTATCCCGCCACGACCTGCTCTCGCCGGCGACCATGATGCAGGTGCTGCAATACATCGGCCAGCACGATCAAACGCTGGATTTCATCTCTATGCTGCCGCTGGCGGGCTATGACGGAACGCTGATGTATCGCGCCGGCTTGCATGAGGCGGGCGTGGACGGCAAGGTCTCGGCAAAAACCGGCTCCTTGCAGGGCGTCTATAACCTGGCGGGTTTTATCACCACCGCCAGCGGTCAGCGGATGGCGTTTGTGCAATATCTTTCGGGTTACGCGGTGCCGCCGCAGGATCAAAAAGATCGCCGCATTCCACTGGTGCGATTTGAAAGCCGCTTGTATAAAGACATCTATCAGAATAACTGATGCCGGCCATAGCACCGGGTCACATCAGTTTACCGCGAATGATCACTTTGCTGGGCTTAGCATCCGCATCAGTGGCCCTTCTGATGGCCAGATTCAGCGCCTGATAGGCAATTTCATGGGTATTATGAGCGATGCACGGGAAACTGAACCCATAAATATCTGCATCGGGTATTTCGTCAATACTGAGCAGCGAGACGTCTTTTTGCGGTGTGAGTTTATGGTCAATACAGGATTTTATGATGCCCAGGGAAATCTGGCTATTGGTACCGACAAAGTAGTCCGGCAAAGGGCAGCTTTCAATGTACCGGCTGGCGGCCCGATAAGCCGGCATCATGTAAAAGTCGGCGTGCAATATGTCCAGGCGCTCAATGGCTCCCTGTAATGCCGCGCTGATTCCGATGATGCGATCCCGCGATACGTTTGAGTCTTTTGGTCCGGAAACCACCACCACATGTTTAACCTGTTTGGACAGCAGGTAACGGCCGGCCTGGAGCCCGCAGTCAAGGTTATCGATATACACGCCGCTGCAGTGCCTGGCACTGAGATCCCGATCCACCAACACCACCGGGATGTCCAGCGTTTCCAGCCGTTTTAAATAAGCGGGATGGTACGACCTGTCGGAAGAAATAACGGAAAGAATGATAGCATCGACGCCGTAGCCGATGAGCTTGTCAATGATGCGGTTTTCTATTTCCTGCGACTCAAAGGAATCGTAAATCAGGGTATCATATCCTGCCTTGTGCGCCTCCAGCGTCATTTCCCTGGCCAGTTGCCCAAAGAAAGGATGGCTCATGTCGGGATTGACGATCCCGATGGTTTTGCTGGCGTTGGCCCGCAGGATCCGGGCCGCGGCATTGACGATGTAACCCATGCTTTCAGCCGCGGCCAGGACGCGTTTCAACGTGTCGGGATGGACTTTTTCCGGATGCGTGAAAGCTCTGGAGACAGTGATTCTGCTCACATTTAATCGAGCCGCAACGCTCTCCAGCGTGACTTTTTCAAGTCGGGATGCAGCCATAAGGCACCCCACAGTCTAAGCAATCATTTTGCATTTTGCATCACACATCCGTCTTAATATCGACGCCGACCATTTGTTTTACGTTAAACTTCTTTACCTGCTCATAACACGCGAGGACAGTACATGAAACCCAGTATTCTCGTCGTGGACGATGACACTGCCATCTGCGAACTGTTGAAAGACGCGCTCAGCGAGCATGTCTTTACTACCCATATCTGTCATCTTGGCCAGCCGGTAATGACGGTGCTGGATGAACTACCGGATGTCTCGCTGGTCCTGTTGGATCTGATGCTTCCGGATATCAATGGCTTGCAGGTATTGAAACAGATCCAGCAGGCCAGACCGCACCTACCGGTGGTGATGCTGACCGGCCTGGGATCCGAGGCCGATATTATCGTCGGGCTGGAGATGGGCGCCGATGATTACATCGTCAAGCCGTTTAATCCCCGGGTGATGATCGCGCGGGTAAAAGCGGTGTTGCGCCGCAGCGATGCGCTGGCCACGGAGTCCGGCAGCGATAATGACAATAGCTGGCAGTTCAATGGCTGGCGGCTCGACAGCGATCGCTGTATTTTATTCAACCCGCAAAACTATCCGGTTGACCTGACCAGGGGTGAATACATCTTGTTACTGGCGCTGGTTACCCATGCGCGTAAAGTACTTACCCGCGATCAGTTGCTTGAATTGACCCACAGCGAAATGCTGGACGTTTTCGATCGTACCGTTGATGTATTGATCATGCGGCTGCGGCGCAAAATCGAAGTAAATCGGCACCAGCCCTCGTTGATCCGCACCATTCGCGGATTGGGCTATGTCTTTTCAGCGGACGTCATCCGGCCGGAGTCCGCGCTCGCCGCCGCTCCCGGCGCCAGGAATATCGCCTGAACGCGCCCGTTCGATAAAGGCTTTCACCTCGGTCAAAGGCCGGGCGCCGTCAATGGCATTGGCGCACAGCAGATTGAAGCGGGCGCAGGCATGGGCCAGTTCCAGCGTTTCCGCCAGCGACCAGTTTTCATGGCTGGCGTACAGCACTCCCGCGCAAAACGCATCCCCCGCCCCTACGGAACCGACAATGTCACGGGCCGCCAGCGGCCACGACGGCAGCCACAGTCCTTCACCGCTCTCATCCAGCCCGTAAGCGCCTTCCGGCGCATGAATAACGACCCTTCGCCGCACGCCGAGCCGGTGCAATTGATGCGCGGCGCCGGTCAGCTTCCCCGCATCCAGGCATCCGCCGGCGTCGCGCAGCGCCAGGCCGGTAAATTCGCCGGCTTCCAGCTCGTTTATTACCAGATAGTCCAGCCAGCGCAGCGCGGGCAATACCCGCGTCTGGAAACGGGGATCCCCCTGCCGCGAAACCAGGTCAAGGGAGGTGTGGTAACCCCGTTGCCGCATCTGCGCCAGCAGGCGGGCGCTGCGCGTGCCGAAGGCCGGGTCCGGGCTATCGAGGCGGTCGAGCAGCAGCAGATACCCGAGATGGAAAATCCGGTGTGTCGTTTGCAGGGTTTCAAACGCATCCAGATCCAGCAGGCGATTGGCCCCGGGGGCATGGAAAAAGGTACGCTGGCCGCTCTTCTGCGTCATCACCAGCGACATGGACGTGCCGGCCAGCGCGCTGCGGCGTACCGCCGTGCGGTCGACGTGAAAATCATCCAGGTTGCGGCAGATGTAATCCCCATCGCTGTCCTCCCCCAGCAGGCCAGCCGCCGCCAGCGGCAAGCCGGTCTGCATTTTGGCCAGGGTCAGCAAGACATTGAGCGGCGCGCCGCCGGTGGCCTTTTCACTGGAGACAATTTCCACCAGCCAGCCCGGCTGCGGCCATTGATCAATGCAATGTACGTGGTCCACCAGCATATTGCCCGCGGCCAGAATACCGCTGCGCTGCGTCATTTTGCCCCCTTTACCCCTGTCCGGCGCTGCCGAAGACCTGCATTTGCCCGGCCACCACCCCGGCTATCCCTTCCTCCACCGCCATCAGTAATTCGGCGTACTCATCGTAAATCGCCCGGCGATCGGCCATACGCTCCGTAATGGCCGCCAGCGCCGCCTGAGACATACCGGTGTAAAAATTGATTTTGTGGATGCCCAGACTGATGGCCTGTTTGAAATCCGCATCGCTGATGCCGGAACCGCCGTGCAATACCATCGGCAGGCCCGTCTGCCGGCCAATGGCGGCCAGCCGTTGGAAATCCAGCTTCGGTTCGCCTTTATAGGCGCCGTGGGCGTTGCCGATGGCCACCGCCAGGGCATCGATGCCGGTACGCGCTACAAACTCCCGGGCCCGCGCCGGATCGGTAAATTTGCTGCTGTCCGCCTCGCCATATAACGCCCCGCCTTCGTCGCCGCCCACCGCGCCAAGTTCCGCTTCCACTGATACCCCCACAGCGTGGCACATCCGCGTGACTTCTGACGTTTGGCGGATATTCTCTTCATAGTCCAGACTCGAGCCATCAAACATCACCGAGGTAAAACCCTGCCGCAGCGCCTGCATTACCGCATCGAAATGCAGCCCGTGGTCGAGATTGAGCACCACCGGGATGGCGTGCCGGGAAGCTTCGGCCTTGATCGCGGCCACCAGGGATTCCAGTTCGATGTATTTGAAATGCACCTCGGCGATATTGATAATGAAAGGCGAGCGCGTACGCGTCGCCGCATTGAAGATGGCCCGCAGGAAATGCGTATCAAGTACATTGAACGCACCCATTGCATAGCCATGCTGCCGGGCATGGGCCAACCCGTCGGCAAGAGAGATCAGTGCCATTCGTTACCTCCAGTCAGGCTAAAAGCCGTTCGCCGTCGTTTTCCTCAGGGTTATTTCACCGTCCAGCCTTTGTAGCTGCCGATATTGTTACGATCGATCAGCGACACCGGAATCAGCACCGGTCCCTGGGGAGCCGGCTTGCCTTGCAGAATGTTGTAGCCTATCTCCACCGCCCTGGCGGCCATCACCTGCGGATCCTGGGCCGGGGTGGCGACAAACAATGAGTTAGGACGCTTGAGCGCTTCTTCGCCGTCCGGCGACCCATCGATGCCGACGATAAAAAACTCGCTGCGCTGGGCTTGCTTGGCGGCCAGATCGGCGCCGATGGCCGTCGGGTCGTTGATGGCGAACACGCCGTCGATATGCGGATTGGCCGCCAGCAGCGACGTCATCACGTCCAGACCGCCTTCACGGCTGCCCTTGGCATTCTGGTTAGAGGACAACAGCTTGATATCGGGATGTTTTTTCAATTCGGAGATACAGCCTTCCACCCGATTCTGTACGGCGGAAACCGGGGGACCATTGATGATCACCACATTGCCTTTATCCTTGAGGCGATCGGTCATGTATTTGCACGCAATGACGCCGGCCTGAATGTTGTCGGAAGTAATAATGGCATCGGCGCCGTCAGCCGCTACGTCCACCGCCACCACCACAATGCCGGCCGCTTTGGCGCGCTTCACCGCCGGGCCGATCCCTTTGGAATCCGCCGCGTTGAGCACGATCATGTCGACTTTGGCAGCGATAAAATTATCAATCTGCCCCACCTGCTGGCCAAGATCATAGCCGCTGGATTCCAGCGTGACGTTAACCTTGTCCCCCGCCAGCTCGCGGGCTTTCAATTCCACGCCTTTGGCGATTTGTACAAAGAACGGGTTAGACAAGTCCCCCACCGTCACGCCGATGGATTTCAGTTCTTTCCCTTGCGCCAACGGAGCGGCGCTCAGGATTGCCGCCATCAACAGCGCGGTATGGACAGGATTGAATCGCATAGTATCTCTCCGGTGATTGCCAGTTATGCCTGGTGATTTTGGGTACGGTATTTGTCAATCAGCACTGCAACGATGATCACCGCCCCTCTGACCACCAATTGCCAAAAATAAGAAAGGCCCATGAGCGTCATGCCGTTATTCAGCGTGGCTATGATCAGCGCGCCCACCAGCGTACCGGTGATCGTACCGATACCGCCGACGAAGCTGGTGCCCCCCAGGATCACCGCGGCGATGGCATCCAGTTCATAGCCCATGCCGAGGTTGCCGTTGGCGCTGTAGAGCCGCGAGGCGCTCATCAGCCCGCCGAGGCCGGAAAGCAGGCCGCTGGCGGCGTACACGAACAACAGCACGAAGCTCACTTTGATGCCGGTCAGACGCGCCGCCAGCATATTGCCGCCCACCGCGTAGATATGCACGCCTAGCGTGGTGCGGCGCAGGATAAACCAGCACGCTACAATCACCGCCAGCGCAATGATGATGAGCCATGGCACCATGCCCAGGTAGGAATTGCCTATCCATTCAAAATTGATGCTGGAATTGATAACCGTAGTGCCGTCCGCCAGCAGGTAAGCCGCGCCGCGCAGTGCGGTGTAGGTGCCCAGCGTGACGATAAACGGCGGTAATCCGCAATAGGCCACCAGCACCCCGTTTATCAGCCCCATCAATAGACCGGCCATCAGCGCCAGGGGTATGGAAAAATAAGCCAGCGCCGGGTCCAGCGAAGCGAGCATCGCCACCACCGCCGTGGCGCCGAGCATCGATCCCACCGAGAGATCGATACCGCCGGTCAAAATGACGAAGGTCATCCCGGCCGCCAGCACGATGTTGATTGACGCCTGGCGGGCAATGTTCAGCAGGTTGCTATCAGTGAAAAAGTTGGGCGCGGCAAAGCCGAAAACGGCAATGATCAGCAGCAGAATCGGCAAAATGCCCACGGTTTGCATCAGGTCGCTCAACAGCGCCCGTTTAATGGAGCTGGATTTGGCTTCGGGTAATGGGCTATTCGTGGACATGGCGGCTCCTTATGCTGACGCCTGTTGCGGGACGGTGCCGGTGGCCAGCATCATAATCTTTTCCTGCGAGATATCTTCGCGGCCAAGCTCACCCACCAGTTGACCTTCGCACATCACATACACACGATCGCTCATGCCGACCACTTCCGGTAATTCACTGGAAATCATGAGGATAGCGACGCCTTGCTGCGCCAGTTGACCCATCATGCGGTAGATTTCGCTTTTGGCGCCCACATCCACGCCGCGCGTCGGTTCGTCGAGGATCAAAATGCGCGGCTTGATGGCGAGCCAGCGCGATACCAGCAGCTTTTGCTGATTGCCCCCGGACAATCCGCCAGCCCGCACCAGCGCATGGGGAACGCGGATATTGAGCGTGCGGATAGCCTCGGATGCGATGGTCCGGGCCTTAAGCCGGTTGAGCAGGCCGTAAAAACTGTCGCGCGTCAGCGTCGCCATCACGATGTTTTCCTGGACCGCCATATCCATGAACAGCCCCTGTTCCTTGCGGTTCTCGGCCAGAAAACCGATGCCAAGGGCAATGGCGTCGTGGGGCGAATGGATGGTGACCGACTTGCCGTCAACCCGCACCGTGCCGCCGGTGGGTTTACGCACGCCGAAAATCAGCTGCGCCAGCTCGGAACGTCCGGCGCCCACCAGCCCTGATAACGAGACGATTTCACCGGAACGTACCGTCAGGCTGGCCGGCTTGATTTTCCGGCCGTCCGTCAGCCCGTCCAGCTCCAGGCGAGTATCCCCGATGGCAACCTGCGTATTTTTGTTGAACAAATCCCTCAGCGGCCGGCCGACCATCATGCGCACCAGCTCGCCGGCGGACAGGGTATCCCGCGTCAGGCCGCCGACATATTGCCCATCGCGTAATACGCTGACCCGATCGGAAAGCTCATACACTTCGGCCATGCGGTGAGTGATGTAAATGATCGCCATGCCTTCCTGGCGCAGCCGTTTAATCAGTTCGAACAACCGCACCGTTTCCCGGGAAGAGAGGGCCGCCGTCGGTTCGTCCATCACCAGGATACGGCTGTTGCGATGCAAGGCGCGCGCTATCTCCACCTGCTGCTGCTCGGCGATGGTCAGCGACATCACGCGATCGGTGGCGCGAAAGCGCGTACCGAGGCGGTCGATGACCTGCTGAGCCTCCCGCGCCATTCTGCCGCGCTGTACCAGGCCGCCACGCTGCAGCTCGCTGCCCAGGAAGATATTTTCCGCCACCGTCAGGTTAGGGGCGAGATTCAGTTCCTGATAGATAAGGGTAATACCCGCCGCCAGCGCATCTTTCGGCCCCTTGATGGTCCTGGGCAGGCCGTCGATAATAATTTCGCCGCTGCTGGCGGCGTAGGCGCCGGCCAGGATTTTCATCAGGGTGCTTTTCCCCGCGCCGTTTTCTCCCATCAATGCATGGATTTCACCCAGATAGACCGTGAGGTTGACCGATTTGAGGGCATGGAACTGGCCGAAGCGTTTGCCGATGTCACGCATTTCGAGAATGGGCGCGGTTCTCACCCTGTTGACTCCTGACAGTTATCGGGAATAGCGGCAGTAAAGCAGCGGCAGATAAATGCAAGATGTCAGCGTCTGTTCATGTTTGACATAATGTCGGGGGACGGGCTGTTTATACTGGTATCCGGCCCGTTGCGGAGTGTAATGACAATGCCCCTGCTTTCCTTTCGCCCGATATTGACCAGCGTGCGCGGACGCTTGCTGATGTTTAATCTGCTGGTGGTCGCGGTGACATTGATGGTGAGCGGGGTGGCTATCACGGGTTTTATTCACGCCGGGAATTTGCAGGCGCTAACGCAGGCCCGCACGCTCAGCGAGATGACCGGCGGCATGAACCTGGGGCGCGATACCACCAATGTGTCCATTGCGGCGATGCGCCTTTCACAGGTGGTGGGCCCCCTGGAATACCAGAGCGAATCGGCCCGGCTCAAACAGACGCAGCTGATGCTGCAGTCTTCGTTACGTCAATTGGCGCAATCCCCGCTGGCGAGCAGCGAACCGGCGCTGATTGAACGGATCGCCCAGCGCAGCAACGCGCTGGGCGGCGACGTTACCCGCCTGCTCGAATTCGGCTATCAGCGGCATTTGCAGCGTAATCAGCTGCTGAGCGAACTCTACCAGTGCCAGATGTATCTGCAATGGATTGATAGCATCGCCGCCCGTGAAAACCAGCTGCAATCCACCGCCGCCCTGCGCCGCCAAATCGACGGTCTGTTGAATATCGCCATCAAGATCCCCAATCCCTACGCCGTGCTGACCCAATTGGGGCAGGTAATGAATGATTGGCCGGCCACTTACACCGACTATCCGCTGAGCGATAAAATTTCCCGCTTTTTACAGAACCAGGGCCATTTGATACCTTTGGCCCGGCAGTTGTCCGTCAGCGATCTGGCCATCAGCTATGACGTTTACCATATCAAGGCCCTGGTGGGCATGCTCAACGGCGACATCAGCCTGTATGTGCAAAAAGTGGCGAACGAATCGGCACTGCATATCCGCCAGACCCATCAAGAGCTGGCTTCGATCATCTTCCTCATCGGCCTGTTCGCTTTGCTGTCGCTGGTGATTACCGGCTTTGCCGGCTGGTATATCTACCGTAACATCGGCTCCAATCTGACGGTGATCGCCGATGCCATGTCCCAGTTGGCCAGGGGGAAACGCCAGGTGAGCGTGCCGGGGTTGCAGCGGCGCGATGAACTGGGGGATCTGGCGCGGGCCTTTAACGTGTTTGCCGGCAATACCGCATCGCTTGAACGAACCTCGCATCTGCTGAAAGAAAAAAGCACTCAGTTGGAGAATACCTTTTTAGCCATGCGCGATGGTTTCGCCTTGTTCGATCGGGACGGCCATCTGGTGGTATGGAATCCCCAATACCCGCTGCTGTTGGGGCTGGAAGCCACGGCGCTGTTCCGAGGCCGGCATTACCATGAACTGTTGGACGAACTCCGACGGCTTCAGGTGCGGGTATCCGATAATGCCGACTGGCAAGACATGGCAACGCAACTGCATAACGAGCAGCCGCACGCATGGGAAATCTATCTGCCGGACGGACGGACGATGGAACTGCGGTTCAGCCCGCTGGCGGAGCGTGGTTTGGTGAATATGGTGCTGGACCGGACCGAACGTAAGGTACTTGAGCAGGCGCTGGTGCACAGCCAGAAAATGAAAGCGGTCGGCCAGCTCACCGGCGGGCTGGCCCATGACTTTAACAATCTGCTGGCGGTGATTATCGGCAGCCTGGAACTGTGCGGCACAGACAGCGGCGACGATAATGAACGCATCACCCGCGCCCGCAAGGCCGCCGAACGCGGCGCCGTCCTGACCCACCGGCTACTGGCATTCTCGCGTAAACAGGCGCTGTTTCCCCAGGCAGTACACCTTACCGAACTGGTGAAAAATCTGTACGAACTGTTATGCCATTTGCTCCCGGCGAACCTGGTACTGACGCTTGAGTCCCGGGCTCCCGTTTGGCCCGCATGGATTGATGTCAACCAGTTGGAAAATGCCATCATGAACCTGGTGGTGAACTCCCGTGATGCCATGGAAGGACGAAGTGGTGAAATTCTGATTCGCACCTACAATCAGCACGTGGTGCGGACCGGCGGAAAACGGCAGGACATGGTGGCGCTGGAAGTGATCGATAGGGGTTGCGGCATGTCGGATGAGATTAAATCGCAGGTTTACGAACCTTTTTTTACCACTAAATCCATCGGCAGCGGCAGCGGACTGGGTCTATCGATGGTGTATGGCTTTATCCGCCAATCCGGCGGGCGGGTACAAATCGAATCCGCTCCCGGCGCCGGTACCTGCGTACGCCTGCAATTACCGCGCGCGCCCATGCCCGTATCGCCACCATCGCTTCAGCGCCAGCCTTTACCGGATCGGCCCGCCGACGACAGCCTGCTGGTAATGGTGCTGGAGGATCAGGAGGATGTGCTGGATACCCTGTGCGAGCAGCTACACCAGTTGGGATATATGACCCTGGCGACCACCAGCAGTACCGAGGCATTGGCGATATTGCGCCAGACACCGGATATCGACCTGCTGGTGAGCGATTTGATGTTGCCGGGAGACTACAACGGCGCCGAAGTTATACAGCTGGCCCGCAAGGAATATCCGGCGCTGGGAACGCTGCTGATCAGCGGACAGGATCTGCATCAGAACGGTATCGGACCGCTTATGGATATCCCGCTGCTGCGCAAACCCTTTACCCGCCGGCAACTGGCGCAAATGCTGCGCCTGGCCCGCAACACCGGCAATAAAGCCAGATAAACGACAGCGGCGGCTGCCAGGCAGCCGTCTTGCGGGCGAGGCCGCGCTACGCCTTAACGATGATAAATAGTCTCGACGCCTTCTTCGTCGTCGTCATCCCAATCATCATCATCAAGACCGTCGTCTTCCGCTTCAATGGCCGTTTCTTCGAGCTGTTCCCGATGGTAGTCATCCCACTTGAACTCGACTTTTTCCGGTTCGACCTCTTGGGCCGGCTGCTCCTTGGGATGCGCGTTGATAAAGGACATCACGTCCCAGCACAGCGCCTTCACCCCATGGCGATTCGCCGCGGAAATGATATAGAACTGCTCTTTCCAGTCCAGTGCGGCGGCGATTGCCTTGGCGCGCCGGTCCGCTTCATCCGCATCCAGCAGATCGACCTTGTTGAACACCAGCCAGCGCGGCTTTTCGGCCAGTTTTTCGCTGTATCGCTCCAGTTCTTTCACGATGATCTTGGCGTTTTCCACCGGATCCGACTCATCCACCGGCGCTAAATCAATCAGATGCAATAGCACCCGGCAACGCTCAAGATGCTTTAGGAAGCGAATGCCCAGCCCGGCGCCGTCGGCGGCCCCTTCAATCAGGCCGGGAATATCGGCCACGACAAAGCTTTGCTCGTTATCCATCCGCACCACGCCCAGGCTCGGCACCAGGGTGGTAAAGGGGTAATCAGCCACTTTGGGTTTGGCGGCGGAGACCGCGCGGATAAAGGTGGATTTACCGGCATTGGGCAATCCCAGCATGCCGACATCCGCCAGCAACAGCAACTCAAGCTGCAGCTGGCGATTCTCGCCGGCGGTGCCGTCGGTCTTTTGCCGCGGCGCCCGGTTGACGGAGGATTTGAAGCGGGCATTGCCCAAACCGTGGAATCCCCCTTTCGCTACCATCAAACGCTGTCCATGGCGAGTCATGTCACCCATGATTTCGCCGGTATCCTGATCGAGGATCCGGGTACCCACAGGGAGTTTGATGGTGATGTCCTTGCCGCGCTTGCCGGTACAATCACGGCTTTGGCCGTTTTGACCGCGCTCGGCGCGAAAGGATTTCTCGAAGCGGTAATCGATAAGGGTATTGAGGTTTTCGTCCGCCAGAGCGTAGACGTCGCCGCCGTCGCCGCCGTCACCGCCGTCCGGTCCACCGTTGGGGATATACTTTTCCCGGCGGAAACTGACGCAGCCGTTGCCGCCGTCACCCGCGACCACCAGTATGGCGGCCTCATCTACAAACTTCATGGGAACTCTCCGTCATTCATTTGCCGCGCGGCTCAACTGGCAGCGCCGGTCTCGATTTTGCCCGCCCGGGCCACCAGCGATGGCCGGCGGCGGAGAACATCGCCCCCGCCACTACCACAAACGCGCCGATATAGCCGACGACATTTAATGTCGGAGCGGCAAAATACTCCGGCCAGAGCAGGGACAATACATCTGAAAAAAACAGGGTAAACAACGGCGTCAACGTCACGATGGCGCTGACCTGCGCCGCTTGCCAGCGGGCCATGGCTTCCGCCAGCGCGCCGTAACCGATAATGGTGTTGGCGCCGCAAAACACCAGGCAGGCCACCTGCCAGCCGCTTAAGTGCAGCACCGCCAGGGGTTTTGTCAACGTGGTTAGCGCTATTGTACACAAAACATACAGCAAAAACAGGATCTGTTGTGATGCCAGGCGCCGTAGCATAACTTTCTGCGCCACGCCGTAACAGACCCAGACCAGGGCGGCGCACACCCCCAAAATCACGCCGAGGGTGTAGTCCGTCAGCCGGGTGAATATTTCTATCAGGCTGGTATTGAAAAACATCACCAGCCCGCTAATCAGCAGCGCCGCGCCAATCACCTGCGTGATACGCATCCGCTCTTTGAGGATCACTACGCTCGCCAGCATCATGCCCACCGGCGAAAGCTGGCCTATAACCTGTGAAGCGGTGGGGCTAAGGTATTGGAGCGACGAGCTGAAAAGAATAAAGTTTCCCAGCAGGCCGCCGGTGGCGACAAGCAGCAACAGCAGCCAACGCCAGCGAAAGAACAGTCTCAGGGGCGGCAGTTGCCGCCGAGGCGCCAGGATGAACAGCAGTCCGAGTCCCGCCATGAGAAACCGATACCACACCACGGTATAGGGTTCCATATCGGTGAGAACCTGCTTCATGGCGATAGGCAGCGCGCCCCAGCACATGGCGGTGGTGAGCGCCAAAGCAATGCCCACTCCCGCTTGCTGCCCCGCTTTCTGATTTGTCATCATGAGTGTCTAACGCAAAACGTAGCCGGAAAGGAAAGTAAAAAGCCCCGCAAACAATTGCGGGGCTTAACTCTGACTTCTGTGCTAAAGAAAGGCGAAGAATTTAGGCAGCAACGGCAACGATGCTGACATATTTACGATTCTTCGGTCCCTTAACTTCGAACTGGATTTTACCCGTAGTCAAAGCAAACAGAGTATGGTCCTTGCCGCAACCGACATTCGTGCCGGGATGGAACTTGGTTCCACGCTGGCGAACAATGATGCTGCCGGCCAGTACTTCTTCCCCGCCGAAGCGTTTAACGCCCAGGCGTTTGCTTTCTGAGTCACGACCGTTACGAGTCGAACCGCCAGCTTTTTTGTGTGCCATGAGTGAATTCCTCTCTGTTAGGCGCCGATACCGGTAATTTTCACGTCAGTGAACCACTGACGATGGCCCTGCTGCTTGCGATAGTGCTTACGGCGACGGAATTTGACAATCGTCACCTTGTCGCCACGACCGTGAGCAACCACTTCAGCTTTTACCTTTCCGCCACTGACGTAAGGAACGCCGATCTGGATATCGTCACCATTGGCAATCATCATAACCTGGTCGAATTCAACAGTTTCACCTGTTGCGATGTCCAGTTTTTCCAGGCGAACGGTCTGCCCTTCACTGACCCGGTGTTGTTTACCACCACTTTGGAAAACCGCGTACATAAAAAACTCCGCTTTCCGCGCACTCAACTTGGATTCGTCCACAGTGCGCTATAAATATTCACAATAGGGCGCGAATTCTACGCAAAAAACCGGCTTATGACAAGTGCAGAATACATACAGACTGCGAAAAAGTGACTGGTTACGTCTCTATCATTTATCTCTTGGCGTTTTCAAGTACAATCAGTAACACAGTTTCTAGCATCTGGCTCTATGAGCGGCGTTACTATTCAACTTAACGGTAAAATATAAAGCCGAAAGAAAATAATGAACCCTGATCAAATCACAGTACTCACCGCGCAGGATATGGCGAAGGTCAATGCGATAATCCTGGAGCAACTGAATTCCGAAGTCGTGCTTATCAACCAGCTCGGCCATTATATCATCAGCGGCGGCGGTAAACGCATCCGTCCGATGATTGCCGTGCTGGCGGCGCGCGCCCTGAATTATACCGGTGATAGGCATATTACCGTGGCGGCGTTGATAGAATTCATTCATACCGCCACCCTGCTCCATGACGATGTAGTGGACGAATCCGATATGCGCCGGGGCAAAGCCACGGCGAACGCGGCTTTCGGCAACGCGGCCAGCGTCCTGGTGGGGGATTTCATTTATACCCGCGCGTTCCAGATGATGACCGGTCTTGAATCGCTGCGGGTTCTGGCGCTGATGGCCGAGGCGGTTAATGTAATCGCCGAGGGCGAGGTGCTGCAGTTGATGAACTGCAACGATCCGGATATTACCGTCGAGAGCTATATGCGGGTGATTTACAGCAAAACCGCCCGGCTGTTCGAGGCGGCGGCGCACGCATCCGCCATACTGGCCGGCGCCACGCCGGAGCAGGAAGCCGCCCTGCGGGACTACGGGCGGTATCTGGGCACCGCATTCCAGCTTATCGACGATCTGCTGGATTACGGTTCGGACGGCAAGACCTTGGGTAAAAACACCGGCGACGACCTTAACGAAGGCAAGCCCACCCTGCCGCTGCTGCACGCCATGCATCATGGCAACGCGGAACAGGCGGCCGTGATACGGGAAGCCATCGAGCAGGGGAACGGTCGGCATTTATTGGAATCGGTACTGGAAACCATGCATCAATGCGGTTCGCTGGAATATACCCGCCAGTGCGCCGAAGCGGAAGCGGACAAGGCCATTTCCTGTCTCGGCTGTCTTGAACCTACGCCGTTCCGGCAGGCACTGGAAAGTTTGGCGCACTCGGCGGTACAACGACAGTTTTAGGAACATTCGTCATTTAATGGAAACCAGCGCCACCTCTGTTTCCGATTCGCTCATCGCCTGGGCGCAATCCCCAGGCGCGTCATGAATTTCTCAATCCCTTCCCGCATCACCAGGCTGATGACATTGTCCCGTTCTTCCGGCAGGAATTGCCTGTATATGGCCATCCAGGCCGCCAGGGGATCCGCTTCCGAAGACGAAGGCGCCGCGCCGGCACGGTAATCCGGGGCGGACTGCTCTTGCATTTCGCGCTGCGTCAGCGCCCGCTGGACCTTCGCGGGTAAACTTTCCAATGAAAATTCCAGCCCGCGTCCCTGCCCGCCGCTGCGCGGGCGTCCGCGCCAATTTTCACGGCGGGCTCGACCCGTCAACCCCTGCCGGGTTTTGGGAAGCCCCGCCACGCCCAAAAGCTCTTTGGTACTAAACCAGGCATTTTTCATACTGTCGCATTCCAAAATGGGGATGCCCATAGCAAAAAATAAATTTTATTGGAAAATAATTGAAAAATTTTCGGAAATTTGTTGCTATACATTTTCCATATAATCGGTTTGTTTCCACTTCGTTTGGTTAAAATATGTTATTTATAACATCAATCCCTATTCGGCTCTCAGCAAAGGAATATTAATGCAGATGACTGAATGGAATGAAGACTGGCACCCTGCGGATATCATCGCAGCGCTGCGTAAACGCGGCACCACCCTTGCGGCTGTTTCACGGGCCGCGGGACTGAGTTCGTCCACCTTGGCAAACGCCTTGACAAGGCCCTGGCCCAAAGGCGAGTGGCTGATAGCCGATCGTTTGGAGATTCATCCGGCTAAGATATGGCCGAGCCGCTATATCGACCCCAGGACGAAACAGCTGATCGACAGAAAGAGCCTGATACGCTCGCGCTGAAAGACATGGCGCATTGGAAGACGAACGTGATATCGCTCTATCTATCCCTCATCCCGATGCAGTTCCGAAGGGGACTCATTGGGATATTCCAACCGTTTAAGGAGATTAAGCACCCCTTCGCGCAGGACAAACCCCACGACAAAATCACGTTCGGCATCGGAAAGCTGCCGATAGATTTGTCGCCAGGTGGAACAGGGTTCTTGCGTCGACAAGGTATAATCGGCTGAGCTGGCGCGCAGCGTCAGCGTCTTTTTTACCGTGTCCGGAAGGCTATACCAGGAATACTCGACAGCTTTTCCCCTCGCCCCTTCGCGCCGCCTTTTTTGCCAGCCTTCTTCCCTGGCGCGCCGATTCAACCCTTGGCGGGTTTTAGGCAACCCGCCGACGCCGATTAACTCGTGGGTGGCGACCCATTCCCTTTTTGTTGCCATTTTCTCCCCCTCCTTGTCATGGCGATAAACCGAAGCTGTCGCTATTTCGCGTCCCTGGCCCTCCCTATGAAAGGGACAAGCCTTCAGCACGTTTCCGTTATGTACGGCGCTGTACGGTTTAGCACTTATCGATTCCCGTTACGCTCATTACAA
Source organism: Sodalis sp. RH16 (assembly GCF_047324245.1). Classification (NCBI taxonomy): domain Bacteria; kingdom Pseudomonadati; phylum Pseudomonadota; class Gammaproteobacteria; order Enterobacterales; family Bruguierivoracaceae; genus Sodalis; species Sodalis sp. RH16. The sequence continues at coordinate 547,161 of NZ_CP178737.1, forward strand.
CACAAAAAAAGCAGCAAGTGCTAACGGCTCATTGAAAATTGAGATCGATGCTGGTTTTTTGTGCGAGAAGACTGAATAACCATTATTTATCAATCTAATAATGTGCTTACACCTAAATTTTGCTAAGCACTAATGACCCCATCGTATCACGAAGAAATTGGCGGAGGAAGGAGGGCAAAATGAGGAAATCCAATGAAAAATACGCGCTGTAAAGGGTGCGGGAATAGCAGAGCCGGCGTGGCGGCAAATTATCTTGATCCGCCATAGCCGGCCATGACAAAAAGGGTTGGCCACATCCGCCCCACCGGCAGGCGGACGCGGATGATTGTTATTGATTGACGAATTTCACGCCTAATTCAATATCTTTTTTCAGGACATCCTGCATGTTCTCCAGGACCTGCTGTTCGAAAGCGCTCAGGGGGCCAATGGGCAGTATTTCCGACAAACCCTGTTTGCCCAACAGCAGCGGCTGGGCAAAGAAACGCGTATGCTCGCCATCGCCCTCGACATAAGCGCATTCCACCACATCCTTTTCACCCTGCAGCGCCCGTACCAGAGATAAGCCGAAGCGAGCCGCGGCCTGTCCCATGGAGAGCGTGGCCGATCCGCCGCCGGCTTTGGCCTCTACCACTTCGGTACCGGCATTCTGGATACGCTTGGTTAAATCGGCAACTTCCTGATCGCTAAATGAGATTCCTTCCAGCTGGGAAAGCAAAGGCAGAATGGTCACACCGGAATGGCCGCCGATAACACGCACTTCAACATCTTTCGGCGACAATCCTTTGAGCTCGGCGACAAAAGTATTGGAACGGATAATATCGAGGGTGGAGATGCCGAATAACTTGCGTTTATCATAGACGCCGGCTTTTTTCAGCGTCTCGGCGGCAATGGGCACCGTGGTATTGACCGGATTGGTGATAATGCCTATCAGGGCAGCCGGACAGGCCTTTGCCACTTGGCTGATAAGATTGCGTACGATACCGGCGTTGACGTTAAAAAGATCCGAACGATCCATACCGGGCTTACGGGCAACCCCCGCGGAGATCAATACGATATCGGCGCCTTCCAGCGCCGGCGTCGCATCTTCGCCGCTGAACCCCTTGATTTTCACCGGGGTCGGGATATGGCTGAGATCAACCGCCACACCGGGAGTCACCGGGGCAATATCATACAGAGAGAGTTCGGAACCTGAGGGAAGCTGAGTTTTAAGCAACAGGGCTAGCGCTTGGCCTATGCCGCCCGCTGCACCGAGAACTGCGACTTTCATTCGGATCTCCTTATTATAATAGGGAAAATTTAATGCCGACGAATCATCTGCGTAAGATCATAGAGACATAAACGGGTAAAAACAAATCAGCGATCGCAAATTTGAGAGTTGACACATTAATTTACCTAAACCTGCCCGATTGCCGTTCGCAACTGGAAACGGGCGTGCTGGATAGAGAGCCTTGATGCCTTATCAACCGCCCTTGCCAATCACATTACACCGATTGCAGCGCTCAAAACAACAGCAATTTGATAACATTTTCTTTACTTTCACCTCGAGAAAAATATGCGAGCCAGGTCAAAGTTGTAGTGCATAGATATTGTTAACGTGCAGCGATTAGTGGCTTAAACGGTCCCTTCTTTCTTCTCCAAGGCAATTCCATTGCATAAAAATGCATTTTTATGCATAATCATCCCTATTTTCCCCGACTGTCCCGGTAAAATATGCGCAATCACTTAAAACAAGAAGAATTGGTTAAAGCTTTTAAGGCATTACTGAAAGAAGAAAAATTCAGCTCGCAGGGCGAGATTGTCCTGGCGCTTCAAAACGATGGGTTTGAGAATATCAACCAGTCCAAGGTTTCGCGTATGCTGACGAAATTCGGTGCCGTGCGCACCCGCAACGCGAAAATGGAAATGGTGTATTGCCTGCCAGCGGAACTGGGGGTTCCCACCACCACCAGCCCATTGAAAAACCTGGTTCTTGATGTGGATCACAACGATGCGGTGGTGGTTATCCATACCAGCCCCGGCGCGGCGCAGCTGATTGCCCGCCTGCTGGACTCCTTGGGAAAATCCGAGGGCATTCTGGGAACCATCGCCGGCGACGATACCATTTTCACCACCCCCGCCCGTGGATTCAGCGTCAAGCAGCTCTATGAAGCCATCCTGGTCCTGTTCGAACAGGAGCTCTGAGGTATTGCCTTTCCCAGCGCGGTAATAAGCTTCGCCAAAGTTAGCACTTTTCGCTAAAGCTGGTTATCGCCATGAATTTACAAATAATTAACATTATTTGCCTATTTTTTAACCTCTTTTAATCACTTTTTCTTATATTAGCTTGCTTAGAAAGCAGAATGTTTCATAAATAATTATGAGCAAACTACTAGTAACCACAGTTATTAGTGTATACTTAGATTCGTGATGAATATCACGCTTTGCATTAAGTCATGTGAAATGTAAAGAACGAATAGAGGTGGAAATGATGAAAATGAAAACTGCTGCTTCCCTGATGACGGTGATGTCCGCCCTGTCCTTCGGCGCGTTCGCCGCGGATTCCATATCACTGGAACAGGCTCAGGGATTACAACCCATGGGTACCGTGACCACCAGCGGGATTGATGCCTCCCCGTCCGATATCCATCAGGCGCTGAATGATGCCGCCGATGCCAAAGGCGCAAAAGCCTATCGAATCATCGAGGCTCGCGAGGGCGATAACTGGCACGCCACCGCCGAGCTGTACAAGTAAGCCAGGTGCGTCGCTACGGCAAATTGATGACGCGACGCGCCAGAGTTCAGTAGTACCGGCTGTGCCACGGCCGTAAGCACGTTTTAGCATTCGGAAGTCAACACCATCAGCGGCTGGTCGCCCTCAGTTATTCTGTGTCCGGTATAACCAGACTGTCCCTGATGATTCCCTCGTCGTCCTATCCGACGAACTTCGCCCCCGCACGCGGGGGCTTTTTTTTAACCTTTATACCGCCGCCAGGCCGGCTTTGATATTCAACTGCGCCAGCAGCTTTTCATGGATTCCGCCGAAGCCGCCGTTGCTCATCACCAGGATGTAATCACCGGGCTGGGAGATTTTCACAATCATATCCACGAGGGTATCCACGTCAGCGCTCCAGTGCGCCGGCTGAACACAGGCTTCCGCGACTTCGCTCACCTGCCAGGGAATATGCTGCGGCTGGAATAAAAAGACTTCATCGGCCCTGCCCAGGGAAGGCGCCAGCTCATTCTTGTTCAGCCCCATTTTCATGGTGTTGGAGCGGGGCTCAAGCACCGCCAGTATGCGTGCCGTGCCGCCTACCTTGCTGCGCAGCGCCGCCAGGGTCGCCAATATAGCGGTGGGATGATGGGCAAAATCGTCATAAAGTTTCACCCCGTTGGCGGTGCCCTTCAGCTCCAGACGGCGCCGGGCGTTGATAAAGGTGGTCAGGGCCCGGCATGCGTCAGCCGGCTGCACGCCCACGTGCCTGGCGGCGGCAATCGCCATCAGCGCATTGTGCATGTTATGTTCCCCCACCAGATCCCAATGGACCTCCCCTACCACGTCGCCCTGCAACAGCACCTGGAATACGCTGGCGTCCGGCGCGACTTTTTTGGCGCGCCAGCTGTTGTCTTCACCGATGAATTCCTGCTCGCTCCAGCATCCCATGGCCATGACCTGTTTCAGATGCGGATCGTTATCCGGCAGGATGATTTTGCCCTTGCCCGGCACCAGCCGCACCAGGTGATGGAATTGCTTCTGGATGGCTTTCAGGTCGTCAAAAATATCCGCATGATCGAACTCCAGGTTATTGAGCAGCAGCGTGCGCGGACAGTAGTGCAGGAATTTGGAACGCTTGTCGAAAAACGCGCAGTCATATTCATCCGCTTCCACCACAAAAAACGGACTGTTGCCCAAACGGGCGGAAACGGTGAAGTTGCCCGGCACGCCGCCGATGACGAACCCCGGCTGGTAGCCGCACACCTCGAGAATCCAGGTAATCATCCCGGCGGTGGTGGTCTTGCCGTGCGTACCGGCGACGGCTATCACCCAGCGCTGCTGCAGCACCTGATCGTGCAGCCACTGGGGACCGGAAACATAGCGAATGCCCCGTTCCAGCACAGCTTCCACGCAGGGGTTGCCGCGGCTCATGGCATTACCGATGATGACCAGCTCCGGCTCCGGCTCCAACTGAGACGGATCATAGCCCTTGATAAGCTGAATGCCTTGCTCTTGCAGCAGGGTGCTCATGGGAGGATAGACATTATCATCAGACCCGGTCACCTCATGTCCCAGGGAACGGGCCAGCATGGCTACCCCGCCCATAAACGTGCCGCAGATACCGAGAATATGTATGCGCATAATTTTTCCATTTTTTAACAACGTACTGCGGCACATTCTACCGCTGCGGCCGGCCGATATAAACGAATTTGATGATGTACTTGCATTCGTTTAAGCTAAACTGCTAATACTTATCCAGTGGTAACCGATAATACCGCTTTTCATCTGCGGCAACAGTGTCTTCTTTTGTTCAGGGAATGTGTTATGAAAACGTTAGGCGAATTTATTGTTGAGAAGCAGCACGAGTTTCCCCATGCCACCGGTGAACTCACCGCGCTGCTTTCCGCTATAAAATTGGGTGCCAAAATCATTCACCGCGATATCAATACCGCGGGGTTGGTGGACATTTTGGGCACCAGCGGCGTATCCAATGTCCAGGGCGAAGTTCAAATGAAACTCGACCTGTTCGCCAATGAAAAGCTGAAAGCTGCGTTGAAAGCCAGGGGACAGGTGGCAGGCATCGCTTCCGAAGAGGAAGACGAAATCGTGATTTTCGACGGCGGACGTTCATCCAGCGGCAAATATGTGGTGCTGATGGATCCGCTGGATGGTTCTTCCAACATTGACGTCAACGTGTCGGTGGGCACCATTTTTTCAATTTATCGCCGGATTTCCCCCATCGGCACGCCCATTACCGAAGCGGACTTCCTGCAGCCCGGCAATAAACAGGTGGCGGCGGGTTATGTGGTGTACGGCTCTTCAACCATGCTGGTCTACACCACCGGCTGCGGCGTACACGCCTTTACCTATGATCCCTCCATCGGGGTGTTTTGCCTTTCCCATGAAAGCGTGCGTTTCCCGGCTACCGGCAATATGTATTCCATAAACGAAGGAAATTACATCAAGTTTCCCAACGGCGTTAAAAAATACATCAAATATTGCCAGGAAATGGATCCCGCGACGCATCGCCCCTACACATCGCGCTATATCGGCTCCCTGGTGTCGGACTTCCATCGCAACCTGCTTAAGGGCGGCATTTATCTGTACCCCAGCACCGCAACCTATCCCGAGGGTAAGCTGCGTTTGCTGTACGAATGCAATCCGATGGCCTTTTTGGCCGAGCAGGCGGGCGGCAAAGCCAGCGATGGCAAGAACCGCATTTTAGACATCACTCCGGAAAAACTGCACCAGCGCGCGCCCTTTTTCGTCGGCACCGAATCCATGGTCAACGACGCCGAACGCTTTATGCGCGATTTCCCTGACCAATAGCAGGTCTATGCCCTTGAGATAGGAAGGACCGCCGCCAAGCGGGCCGAGCCGCTTGAAAGCCCCCTTGAGGGGGCTTTGGCTTGTTGACAAAGTGTCCGGTCGGGACGGGCTGCCAGATCGTAAACACGCCGTGAACCCGTCCCTGGGGGCTCGATCCGCGGGCCGGTGCTATCAGGCCTCCACTTCCACCAGCTCTTCCATTTCCTCGCCGGCCGCTTCTTCCAGGTGGAAAAGGGACATACTCTCGGTGAGATGCTGCGATTGCGACTGTAGCGAACGGGTCGCTTCGCTGGATTGCTCTACCAGCGACGCATTTTGCTGCGCCACGGCGTCCATTTGCGAGACCGCCAGGCTGACCTGCTCAATGCCGCGGCTTTGCTCATCCGTGGCATTGGAGATTTCCTTCATCAGGCGGGTCACCCGCATCACTTCTTCGGAAATTTCGTCCATGGTTTCGCCAGCGGTATGGGCCATATCGGCGCCCTCGGTTACCCGCCCCTGGGATTCCTGTATCAATCCCTTGATCTCTTTGGCCGCCTCGGCGCTGCGATGGGCCAGAGTACGCACTTCTCCGGCCACCACGGCGAATCCCCGTCCCTGCTCGCCGGCGCGGGCCGCTTCCACCGCTGCATTCAGCGCCAGGATATTGGTTTGAAAGGCGATGCCGTCAATCACGCCCAAAATATCGGCAATGCGGTGGGAGCTGGAGGAAATGGCCTGCATCTTCTCAATCATATAGCACACCACTTCGCTGCCTTTGTCAGCAATATCAGACACTTCTTTCGCCAGTTCATGGGCCTGCCGGGCGTGTTCGGCGTTGAGTTTTACCGTTTGGGTAAGCTGTTCCATACTGGCCGCGGTCTGTTCCAGCGCGGCGGCGGATGCCTCGGTACGCTGGGACAGATCGGTGTTGCCCGCCGAAAGTTCACGGGTGCCGATATCTATTTGCGAGCCGGCCTGCCGTACTTCGCTCACCGCTCCCGCCAAGGCGTCTTGCATCAGCTGCAGCGCCCGATTCAGCCGCCCCAGTTCATTGTTGCGCGCCGGGGGGATGGGGTGATACAAATCACCGGCGGCAATATTTTCCATATGGACGATGGCCACATCCAGCGGGCGCAATATAAACCGCCGTACCGCCAGCCAGGCCAGGAATGACAGCACCAGGGCCAGGACACAGGCCGCAATCACCAGCACCAACTGTAAACGGGCGCTGTCGGCCGCCTTCTGCTGGATTTCCTGGCCGGTTTCCAAGGCAAAGTGCTGAAAACTGTCGAGCTGGTTATCCATGTCGGCGCTCAGCGGCGTCAGGGTGGTTTCCAATAATTGATAATAAGCGTCGGTATTCACATTATGCAGCGCGGCGAGAACCGGTTTTATGCCCTGTTCGTTATAACGCTGGTAAATCACGTTCATTTGCTGCGCGCGGTCGGCCCCTTCGGTAGTCACAGTACCCGCGGCCAGGAATTGCGCCATGGAGCTGTCGGCTTCCTTGGCCAATTCGGCGGCCTTGGCGGTGGAGGCCTGTCCTTCGTTAATCGCACCGGTTTCATACTGCCTGACCGCCAGGGAGGCTTCGGTACGGGACCGCAGCGATGCGTTATAGGCGCGGCTGAGGTAGCCGAGCTCTTCGCCTTGTATCTGGTTGATGGCTTGCAGGGAAATTGAGCCTTGCCGGATGGTGTGGATGCTGATACCGCTGACGATAAACAAAATAATGGTCATTAAACTCAGCCAGGTGAGTAGTCCCACCTTGACGGTTATATTCTTGAACATGGTGCTGCCCCTGCATTTTCCGAAGTTGATCCATTCAAAACGCCCGACCGAAGTTAGGATCGACGTGGTAACCTCGCCCTGCATCGGTTATCGGAGCACCGTGCTAACTCTTTACTGTTTGGTTTTTTTTTAATAGGTTATGTGAGTCTAATCACATTGGGCGGCTATGGGCAGGACATTGAAGGGAGACTGAAACAACCGTGCGAATTTTTGTTATAATAGCCGCCACGCTATTACTCAATTTTTAAGGAAACTGACATGAGCTTGAATCTGGTACCGGCAGGAAAAGATCTTCCCGAGGATATTTATGTGGTGATCGAAATCCCGGCTAACTCTTCTCCCATCAAGTATGAAGTCGATAAGGAAACCGGTGCGCTGTTTGTCGATCGTTTCATGTCCACCGCCATGTTCTATCCCTGTAATTACGGCTATATCAACCACACGCTGTCCCTCGACGGGGATCCGGTTGACGTACTGGTGCCCACGCCCTATCCGCTGCAGCCGGGCTCGGTAATCCGCTGCCGTCCGGTGGGCGTGCTGAAAATGACCGATGAATCCGGAGAGGACGCCAAAGTGGTTGCGGTGCCCCACACCAAGCTGTCAAAGGAGTATGACCATATCAAGGACGTAGAGGATCTCTCTGCGCTGCTGCGGGCGCAGATCACCCATTTCTTTGAACATTATAAAGATTTGGAAAAAGGCAAATGGGTCAAAGTGGCGGGCTGGGAAAATGCCGAAGCCGCCAAAGCAGAAATCATCGCCTCTTTCGAACGCGCCAAGAAATAACGCCCCGGCGAGGAAAGCGTCCGACGGGTTTAAGGCTCGTCGGCGCGTTTTAGCCAGTCACCGCCCTTCAACTGACGCAACCCCGCCACCGGACGCTGATACACATACATCCAGGCGCCGCCGTAGGGGGTATTGATCAACGCCCGCTTATATTCACCGCTTTTGGTACGCAGGGCGTCCAGCTCGGCCAATGTAGAAGAATCAATGCGATAGACTTCACAATAAACTGTCCCAACGCCGGGGATAACCGCCGGATAATGGCCAAGATCGTATAATTCATAACCCGATATGACATGATCGCCTAGCCACTGGCCGTTTGTCATCCAATGGCTATTGCCCTGATTGCGCCGCAGACTACCGTAAACAATTATTCGCATCGTTAAAACTCAAACTGATAGAGCAAGTCTAATGCCTGGTTAAGTCCAGACACCGCTTCCAGATAAAGTCTAGGCATTAAACGATAACGTAGCGTTAGCGTTGCCAATGAATCGTAAATACCGACACCGTATTTAACCTGCAATCCCGGGGTGAGGTTACCGCTCACCACAACCTGGGATTCATCACCCACCCCCTGGGTATCCAGGGTCAAATTACTGACGCCGAACGCCGCGCCGATTTTGCCTACCAGTTGCCCGGTTTGCGCCACGCCCATACCGATCAACATGGATGTCATCATACTACTGTCGGCACCAGGCGTATTCAGCCCCTGGCCCCGCAGCAGGTAAGAAAGGGCCTCCTGCTGCGATTTCACCGGATCGGTGAACACGTCGATGCGCGGCTGATCCGCCATGCCGGTGACACGAACCCCGGCGGTAACGCCGTCCGCGGTGGAATCGGGGTTGCGGATGGCTTCGATATTCAGCATGGGCTGCGCCGGCGGACCGGAAAAGATCAACAGCCCGCGACGAATGATCAAGTCCTGACTATAAGCATTAAATCGTCCGTAGGGAATAGAGATTTGTCCGTGCAGGCCCAGCCCCTGTTTATCCTGGATCACATTAAGATCGCCCTGCAGCCGCGCTTTAAGGCCGAAAGCGTCTAATCGCACGTCATTGCCCACGTGAATCTTCATATTACTGTTGATGGCCATCCCCACCTCCCGCTCGGCCACCGGCTGTAATTGAGCATCGAGGATGACTTCATCCGGGGAGACCGCCACTGCGCTTTCAGGCAGTTTCTGCACCACGATCCGCGCCCAGGGCACGGTGACGCTGCCGTTGAGGGTCAGCACCTGTGGCGCGGCCTCCACCGTAATATCCGGCGATACGTCCAGCCGCACCATCGGCGGCAGGGTGATCCTCACCCGGTTCCCCCGGGCGGCGATGCGGGCGTTCCAGGCATTGATACGGCTCCAGTTGGCATTGCCGCTTAAGTTGAGCTGCCCGCTGGTAGTGCGAATGACCCCTTGCAAGGCCGAGCTGGTGCCGTCAAACGTCATGGCTAGCTGGCTTTCGGTCATGGCGAACGGCAACTGATTGCTGCGGATGATAACCCGGTCCAGGCTCAGCCGGCCATAAAGCTGCGGTTGCATAGCGCTGCCGCCAAGACGGAGATTGGCGTTAAGCATACCCGCGGCATGATCCGAGCCTGACAATAACGGATTTATCAGCGACAGGGAAAGATTGTTGATGGCAATAACGCCGGAAAGCGCGCGCCGGTTACGGGGATCCGCTATCTGCACCTGTCCGCTGAATTGCCCGTTGCCGGTAATGCCGATTTGCCAGTTCAGCGTGGCGCGGTCGTTTTCCAGTCCGGCATTGAGAGTAACACGGTCGAAGTCCACCGGCAGCACTCCGCCCTGAATGTTTTGCCGCGCCTTGATACCGTTGCCCGTCAAGACAATGCTGGCCTTGGGCAGGCTGCCCCCCGGTTGCCAGCTCACCTGCGCGCGGCCGCTGAATACCCCTCCCAGCGTGGTGGCCGCCGGCAGGAACGGTTTGAGCATCGCCAGATCAAAACGGTTAAGGAGCACGGCGGCCTGCCCGCTGGCCCCCAATTGGATATTGGCGGGCACGCAAAGCTGCGCGTTGGCATTTTGCCAGCAGTGGGGGCCGATAATGACATTTTGCGCCTGCTGCTGATAATCAAGGGTCATCGGGCGGCTTAACCGCCACTCCCCCACCGGGCTGCCGAACTGCGTCTGGCTCAGGGTGCCGCGCCAGCGCTGCTGCCGGCGATCGTAACCGCCGTTCAGCGTCAGCCCGCCCGATACCGGCTCCCCCTGCAGGTTCAGCCGTAGCTGGTGGGCCCGTTCGTCGCCGGTCAGGGCCAGCGTCATCCGGCGCACGCTAACGGCCCCTTGCTGTAGCTGATCAACGTCCAGATTGAGATTGCCGCCCACGATATCGCGGGATTGCAGGCGACCGTTCAAGGCGATGCGCCGAATCCGCAGATCCTGCCAGCGCAGGCCGGCGGCGGTCAGATTGGCGGTGACCTGCGGCGATAGCCTTTCGCCCCGCACGCTCAGGGTACCGGCGGCGGTTCCTCCCAGGCCGGGCAAGGTCCCGTTCAGATTCGGCGCATCGATAACGGCGTCCAGCGCCAGCTGATTGTTCAAATCGCCGTTCACCGTCAGGCTGTTGCGTCCCAACGCCAGCCGCAACGCGGAAACATGCCATTGTCCGGCGTCATTGCCGCTGAGGGATCCTCTGGCGGTCACCCGGTTCTGCTTAACCTCGCCATCCAGCCGGAGCTCCGGTACACGCAGTTGCCAGCTTCCGCCGTGCAAACTGCCCAGCACCGATAACTTGCCGTCGAGACGGGCGGGCCAGTCTGGCCATTGTCCGGCGGTATCGATGCCGGAGAGCGTCAGCTCGGTGCGCCAGCTGACGGCATTGCTCCAGTCCGCCAGACCGGTGATATCCGCCTGGCCCCGCAGGGCCGCAATGTGCAAACGAGACAAGATAAACTGTGCGGTAGTACCTTTACCCGCCAATGACAGCTCCGCCGGCGGCAGGCCTTCTCCGCTTAACGATGCCGCCATGGACAGGGTGTAATCCACCGCCTTGCCGGTCATGCTCAGCGACAGATTACGCGCCTGATACTGCGGCGGTCCGACGAGAGGCCATTGCACGCCGGGACTGTCGACGGTCAGCGACAGCGGCAGGCCGGTTTGGGCCAGACGCGTTTGCAGCTTTATCTGCGCTTTTACCGGCCCGGAAAAATTCAGCGCCGCGCTGAGATTTTCCCGCAGGCCTCCGTCTAGGGTCAGCCGGATTTTTTCGCCCCTCAGGGGCGCGCTGTTCACGGAAGAATTGAGGGTCAGCGCCAGCGGCCAGCCGCCGCCCAGCTGCGCGGAACCGCTGGCGTTGAGCAGGCCCTGGGGCGAATTGACGTTCAATCGTTCAAGGGTGGCGTGGCCGTCCTGTACGGCGCCGCGCAAATCCATGGCCGAGATGAGGAAATCCACATCGCCGGTCAAGCGTAGGTTTTCCCCATGCAGCCCCTCCAGCCGAACATTCAGCGGCAAATGGACATCGGGCAAATCAGGCAGCAGCGGTTGGGCGAAAAAGGCCTTGAATGCCGCTTCCGGCGACGGCTGCCGCCGGGCCTTTTCCAGCGCTGCCCTGGCGCTCTCTTGCTTTTGCTGCTCGGTTTGGACCAGCTGTTTGCCGGCCTGTTCCGCCACGACCTCGACAGCCTTGGGCAACGCGACCAGCAAACCATCGATATGGGTCGGCGCCACCGTCAGGTTATTGGCGCGAAAATCAATGCCGCTTTCGAGACTGCCGAGGGTGACCTGGGTATCATCTATGCGAATCCGGACATTGCTCAGGGCCAGATGGCGCAAAATAAGCGGATAAGGCGTGCTGACGGTCTGGCCGCTATCCTGCGGTTCGGCGGCGGCAGGCCCTGGCGGAGCCAATGCCGCCGTTTTCACGTCGATATCCACATCCTGCAGGGACAGGTTATCGAGGCATAATTCACTGTGGCGAAGACAGGCGGGATTAAGCGAAAGACGGAATTGTTTGGCGCCCACCGTCATGCCGGGCATCCGATATTGCAGGCCGGTGACGGTCAAATCCCGCCAGCCGCCGCTGACATGGGCTATCTCCAGGCCCGGCACCCAGCGCGCGGCGCCCTTGATCAGCAGATGCAACCCGCCGGCGGTGCCGATAAAAAAAACCAGAGTGCCCGCCAGCAGCATAATAAACGCCAGCACGCTCAGCCCGATTTTCCTTCCCCGGCTCATAATTCCGTCCCCAAGCCGATATAAAACTGGACGCTATGATTGTCGGGATCGCCCACCGGCGTGGCAATATCCAATTTAATCGGCCCCACCGGCGATTGCCACCGGACCCCAATCCCGGCGCCGGTTTTCAGATTGGTGTGCCGGATATCGTTTACCGCCTGGCCGCTATCGATAAAAGCGGCCCCCCACCAGCGGCCGGTGACGTTATATTGGTATTCCAGCGATCCGGTGGCCATTTGCGAGGCGCCAATCAATTTTCCGTCGGCGTCACGGGGCGATATGGAGCGGAAGCGGTAGCCGCGGATACTGCGATCGCCGCCGGCGAAAAAACGCAGCGACGGGGGCACGCGCTCAAAATTGTTGGTTTCAATCCAGCCGAGATTGTAGCGCGCCACAAAGCGGTGTTTTTCCTCCAGCGTCCGTACCCAAACGTTTTGCGCCTGGAGGATGAAAAAATCGATATCCGATCCCCATGCTGTATCGGAAACGTCCAGGGAGTAACGCTGCGAGTCGCCCCAGGTGGGCATCGCCCCGCCCCGCTGCCGGGTCCGGTTTATGGTGAAGCCCGGATAAATCAGCATCGTCGTGTCGGTAACATTGGCCTGGGTAAAGTGATCAAGGCTCCAGCGTAAATTCACCGAACGTTGCCAGCCGGTGGAGAAATCCCAGAAACGCGCCACGTTAAGGGTGGTGGAATCTGATTTGGTATCATTGAGATCTTCCCGTTTGAAACCGCTTTGCAGCAGGTAATATTGCTCCAGCGGGCTGCGCTGCACCGGAATCTTGTAACTGAAATCCAGCGCCTGCTCAGGCGCCGACAGGCTGAGGCCGGTCTGAAAGCTGTGGCCCATGGAATTGAGCCATGGCCGGTTCCAGGTGGTCCTGACCCTCGGTCCGATGTCCGAGGCGAAACCCGCCCCGGTTTCAATGATATTCCGGCTTCGAGGCGTCACCACCGCATCCAGTGGAAGGACTTTGCTTTTTTTCCCGGCGACTAAATCCGGTGAAACCACCACCGAGTTGAACCAATTGGTGGCGGATAGCTGACGGTTCAGCTCCGCCAGCGCGGTGGCGCTGTATTCATCCCCCGGATGGATGGAAGGAATGTTCTGCAAATAGTCCGTGCGGATTTGCGAGCCGTGAAAGCGAATCTCCCCGAAGCGGTAGCGCTGGCCACTGTCGAAATCCACGTTCCAGAACGCCTCGCGCCGCGCCGGCGATACCGCCAGCTGCCGTTTCAGGAATTCGGCGTCGAAATAGCCATTGCGCACGGCAAGACCCGTCATGCCGTCGATAAAAGCGGTATAATCACCATGATTAAGCACGGTGCCGACGGCGGGCCGGCTTCGTTGAACCAGCCGTTGGTACGAAGCATCCCGGCGGGCGTCTCCGCGCAGGATAATGGTAGCGGCGGCGATTTTAACCGGCGGCCCCGGGCTGACGGCGGCCACCAGTACGGGGCGGCCGCCTTTGACCGCCGGGCGAAAGGTGAAGTCGATTTTGGGCTCATAATAACCCAGTGCGCGGAGGCCTTCGCGGATGGCACTGTCAACCCGGGCCTGAAAGCGCGCGTCGGCGGTGATTTCATCCGCGCCGATGGTGGACAGGCGCACCCGGACATTACGCTGCAATTCGCCGTTGAGTCCGTCTACCTGCAAACGCACGTTAGCAGCGTTGGACCCAGGCGTTGCCGCGAGAATGCAAACCAGGCATATAAGGCGATTTTTTAGCAAGCTGGCTCCCGAGTCTGCTTTCCTGATAGTAGCTTCCTTGTGCGCAAAATCGCTTTCAATTCTGATAACTGCCGGCCTTAGGGTTGTTTTTGTTTTTTTTGCCCTAAAATAACAGCCTTACACCTATCTTAACGTAAAATTGAAGATTATTGTCTGTAAAGAAGAGGTGTTAAACAACAGGCGATGCCCCATATTTACGATTATTTGCCTAAACAGGAGACAACTCTGATGCACATTTTCAACCAATCCGAGCTTGTACCACAAAGTGACGCGCTACCCGGCCGCACTACGCCGATGCCGGTCGCCACCACCCATGTGGTCAACGGACACTCCATGACCCAAGTCCCGGACGGCCTGGAAGTCGCATTATTCGCCATGGGATGCTACTGGGGCGTGGAAAGATTGTTCTGGCAATTGCCCGGCGTCTATAGCACGGCGGCCGGTTTTGCCGGCGGCTATACCCCTAATCCCACCTACCGGGAAGTCTGCACCGGCAAAACCGGCCATGCGGAAACGGTACGGGTGGTCTTCGATCCCGCCGTGATCTCCTATAAAGAACTGCTGCAGCAGTTCTGGGAAAACCACGACCCGGCGCAGGGCATGCGCCAGGGCGGGGATATCGGCACCCAATATCGCTCGGCGATTTTTGTCTTGACCCCTGCGCAGGAAAGCGCCGCCCTCGAGAGTAAAGCGCAATTCCAGCGCGCAATGGCCGAGGCCGGGGATAAACGCCAGGTGACCACCGAGATTGAGCCGGCAACGCCGTTTTATTACGCTGAGGACGACCATCAGCAATATTTGTACAAGAACCCCGAGGGTTATTGCAATCTGGGCGGGATCGGCGTGTGCATGCCGCCGCAAGCGTAATCATTAGCAGCCCCGCAGGGGCTGCTGTTATACTATGCGGGCTGCCGGTGCAGCACGGTAACGGTTTGTAACATGTTATCTTTTCACGACACATTGCCCTTCAAAGGCGCGCTGATAATACCCTGTAGAAATTTCGAGTTGCGGCAAGGCGGCAACGCAGCGACGAATCCGCCGGATCGGATCCGGACGCTGCGAGCAGCGGCCCCGATGGGGCGAGACTCATGGATGAGCCGAGAAACAAAGCCAACACCGCTGCAGCTTGAAAGATAAAGAGTGTAAACGTCAGCCCGTGGTGGCCAGACTATGTTAAACAGTATCCTGCTTATTTTACTATTGATCGCGGTGAGCGCGTTTTTTTCCGTCTCGGAAATCTCCCTGGCCGCGTCACGCAAAATCAAGCTTAAACTTATGGCCGACGAGGGCAATATCAATGCCCAACGCGTGCTGAAACTCCAGGAAACGCCGGGTATATTTTTTACCGTGATACAAATCGGCCTGAACGCGGTGGCCATCCTCGGCGGTATCGTGGGCGATGCGGCCTTTTCCCCCTCCTTCGCCGCCCTGCTGGTGCGGTTCATGTCGCCGGAACTGGCGGATCAAATCAGCTTTATCTGCTCGTTCACCCTGGTGACCAGCATGTTTATTCTCTTTTCCGATCTGACCCCGAAACGCATCGGTATGATTTCACCGGAGGCTTGCGCCGTCCGGATCATCAACCCGATGCGCTTCTGCCTGCTGGTATTCCGTCCGCTGGTATGGATATTCAACGGCCTGGCCAACCTTATCTTCCGCCTGCTTAAACTGCCGATGGTGCGCAAAGAGGACATTACCTCCGACGACATCTACGCGGTGGTGGAAGCCGGCGCGCTGGCCGGGGTGCTGCGCAAGCAGGAACATGAACTGATAGAAAACGTTTTCGAGCTTGAATCGCGTACGGTGCCTTCTTCCATGACCTCCAGGGAGAGCATTATCTACTTCGATTTACGCGAGACCGAAGACAGTATAAAAGAAAAAATCTCAACGCATCCTCACTCGAAATTTCTGGTGTGCGACGCCAATATCGATCATATCGTCGGCTATGTGGATTCCAAGGATTTGCTTAATCGCGTGCTGGGCAATCAGAGCCTGGCGCTGAACAGCGGCGTGCAGATCCGCTCGGCGCTGATCGTACCGGATACGCTGACGCTGTCGGAAGCGCTGGAGAGCTTTAAGACCGCCGGCGAGGATTTCGCCGTGATCCTTAATGAGTATGCCCTGGTGGTGGGGATCATTACCCTCAACGATGTCATGACCACCCTGATGGGGGATCTGGTGGGCCAGGGATTGGAAGAGCAAATCGTTACCCGGGATGAAAACTCCTGGCTTATCGAGGGCGGTACGCCCATCGACGACGTCATGCGGGTGCTGCATATCGATGAGTTTCCCCAGGCAGGCAATTACGAAACCATCGGCGGCTTCATGATGTTCATGCTGCGCAAGATCCCCAAGCGCACCGACTTTGTCCGCTATGCCGGCTTCAAATTCGAAGTGGTGGATATCGACAGCTATAAAATCGATCAATTACTGGTCACCCGGCTGGAAGAGAAGTCCGCCCTGGTGCTGGCGCCTACCTCCGACAAGACCCATGTAGCCTAGGAAAGACGGCCCGCCATAGCGAGGGATTGACCGGGGGATTTGGCAAAGCGGATAACGGCGAGCGCCGGGGGAGAAGGATTGCCCCTGCCGATGCAAGGCATCCCGCAGGGGCAAGTCCGTCAGGCCATCTCGGACTGCAATCGCATAACCTGCCGGTTTACTTCGGACATGACATGGAAGTGCTGCTTATCGCGGACCTTGGGCACCAGGATCTTACCTTTATCGAATTCAAAGGCGCCGAACCCCTTGATGTAGATTCTGCCGCGAAATAAGGTCTTAACGTAAGTTGCTACCTTGATAGCGTTAAAGCGATGGAAGATTCTCATTTTTTTACGTTGCTCCCGTAATTAACATCGTCCTGCCCTGCGAAACGCCAGTTGGCAAGAGTACTGACACTACCACTTATTAAGAGTGGCCATATGTGCATTAGTTCACGCAGTTTCAGGACGCTGAGCTGGATTTACATAATTTGACAGAACGCTATAAAAGCCCTATCACTTGAAGCAGTACTTTTATTCTGAAGACGCCCCGACCGCGGGCGCGACATCGGACAAGGCCTCTTCAACGCCGCGGGCCTTGCCCGGTCAATTGAAGGAAACGCCCCATGCGCCGTCGTCTCTTGTTGCTGATGTTCACTCTGTTTTTCTCGTTCGGTCTGCAGGCCCATAATCTCCGTATCGGCGCGCCCTTGCCCAGAGTGGGCGTCGCCGATAAAGGAGAGCTGCTTTATCAGAATAACGAGTTTAGCTATAAATCCTGGAATAGCGCGCAGCTAAAAGGAAAAATACATCTGGTACAGCATATGGCTGCCCGCACCTCCGCCAGCGAAATGAACGCCGCGATGGTTGAAGCCATCAAGAAAGCCAGTTTACCGGGGAAATATTACCAAACGACTACCATCGTCAACGGAGACGATGCCCTGTTCGGCAGCCTAGCCTATTCGCGCAACTGGCTGGAAAACAATAAAAAAATGTCCCCCGCCGCCCAGTTTGTCCTGGATGTCCACGGCGACGTGCGACAGGCATGGGGGTTACGGGCCAAAAGCTCGGCAATTGTGGTGCTGGATGCCGGCGGGCGGGTTCGGTATATCAAGGAGGGGGCATTGACGCTGCCGGATGTACAGCAGGTTATTGAGTTATTGCACCGCTTGCTACCCCGCGGTGCAATGTAACGCCTTTTAGAACAGCGATACCCGAAAGCCCGGGTTCAAAAAGGACTCGCGGGGATGATAATCCAGCGCATGGCCGGTCCAGTCGTTAACCTGCGCACCGGCAGCGGCGGCCACCGCATGTCCGGCGGCGGTATCCCATACGTTGGTGGGTCCGAAACGCGGATAGAGCTGGGCGCTGCCTTCCGCCACCAGGCAAAATTTCAGCGATGAACCGATGGACACCGTCTGATGTTCACCCAGCTGCGCCAGATAATCCTGCAACTCCCGATCGTCGCTGTGGGAGCGGCTTATCACCACCAGCGGCGGCCGGGCTTCCTTGCAGTGGATATCCAGTCGCTGGCCGTCCGCGGTGATTTTCCAGGCATGATCCTTGTCCGCCGCGTACAGCAGATCGGTAGCAGGGGCATAGACCACGCCCATCACCGGAAAACCCTCCTCAATCAACGCAATGTTGACCGTGAATTCGCCGTTGCGCCGCAAAAATTCCTTGGTGCCGTCCAGGGGATCCACCAGCCAGTAACGGTCCCAGCCGCGACGAACCTCCCATGCGGGGGGATCTTCCTCGGAGAGTATGGGAATGTCGGGCGCCAGGGCGGCGAGCCCTTCTGCGATCACCCGATGCGCGGCCAGATCGGCCGCGGTTAATGGCGACGCATCTTGCTTATGGGTCAGTTCAAGGGGCATATCCCCTGCATAGACCTGCATAATAGCCGCTCCCGCGTCACGGGCCAGCCGGCTGATCTGTTCTATCATTGCATACCTCGAATTTGTCCACCATACCCGTCATCTTTCAAGCCGCGGCTATGTTGGCTGCAGCTTGAAAGCTAATGGGTATACATAATAGTAGACTAGTGTTATTTACCGCGAAAAGCTATTCCATTAACGGCCTGCCGGGGCGGGGGGAATGTTAATCCCCCCGCCGGGGCTGTCAGAGGATTTCCAGCAGCTCGACTTCGAAAATCAGGGCGCTGAACGGCGGAATCGAGGCGCCGGCGCCCCGTTCGCCATAGGCCAGGTTCTGAGGAATATAGAGTTCCCAGCGGGAGCCCAGGGGCATCAGGGTCAGGGCTTCAATCCACCCCGGGATCACGCCGTTGACCGGAAATTCCGCCGGCTCGCCGCGCTGAACCGAACTGTCGAATACCGTACCGTCCAGCAAGCGTCCGGTGTAATGGACGCGAACCCGATCCTGGCGCGACGGTATCGCCCCTTCGCCCTGCTGCAGCACTTTGAACTGCAAGCCGGATTCAGTCTGGCGGACGCCTTCCTCCTTGGCATTGGCTTCGAGGAATTGCTGCCCCGCCACCGCCAAATGCTGCTGCCGCTCCAGACGCACCGCATCGGCGCGCTCGTGGATCTGGCGCAGCGCCCGATGGATGGCGTCAACCGGCACCGCCGGCGCATGACCCGCCAAGGCGTCGGTTAACCCGGCCAGCAAAGCTTCCGGCAACAGCCCTTCCAGCCCCGACTCTTGCAGCTGCTGGCCCACTTGTAAGCCAATACCGTAACTGGCCTGCGCTTCGACGCTGTCTAAAGAAGGTGTAGTCATCATTTATCCTTGAATTGATAAAAAGCGAAAGGCGCAGCATAACAGCGCGGGCGTTTCGGGTAAAATCCTCTATGATGATAATGTGTCCCGCCTCGGCGGATTGCTTCGCAGTCAGGGTTAATTAAGCATGGAGGTTCAGTGTGCTCCGCTTTATACTTCCCCGGGTTAGAGAAAAACCATTGCAAGAGAGGTTATCATGGGCAGAATTGCGCCCGGGAAAAATAAGAACCCGGCGTTTTCCGTGCCAGGGCTCAGCGAGATCAAATGGAAGTGGCCACGACGCCCGCGACCCGATGATAATCCCAAAGCAGGCCGTCCGATGCTGACTCCCCTGAAAAAATTATGGTACCTGCCGGAACAGTTCAAGTGGATGCGGCCTTTACCCCTGTTCCATCGGCGCGCCATCCTGATTTGCGCCGCGATTATTCTGCTGGCGATACTCTGGCCCTATTCACCCAGCGAAAACGCGCCGCCGCCGCCTGTCGCCGCGAACCAAACCGGGCAGCAAGGGGGAGTGATGCAGGCGGAAATCGTCAACAACGCCCCCTCTCCCGCCGCCCCGGCAACACCCGCCAACGGCCAGCTGCAGCGCTATCGGATAGCGGAGGGGCAAACCCTGGCGCAGCTGTTCCGCGAGCACAATCTGCCGGTGGCGGATGTTTTTGCCATGGCGCAGGCGGAAGGAGACGATAAGCCGCTCAGCAGTTTACATGCCGGCCAGCAGGTGGATATCCACGTCAATGCCCAAGGGGTGGTGACATCGCTGGAGATCGAAACCGGCCCCACCGCCAGCGTCAGGTTTATTCGCCAGTCCGACGGCAGCTATATACGCAATTAATGCAAAACGCCGGCTTTCGCCGGCGTTGTTTTTTTACTGTCGCTCGCTTAATCGTTAGATCAGGCTTCAGCTACCACAACCACATCCAGGGTAGCGAAAATTTCGCCATGAACCTGGATGGAGATATCGTGGTCGCCGATAGTACGCAGAACGCCGTTGGGCAGGCGCACTTCGCTTTTGGCGACGGGAACGCCGGCGGCGGTGATGGCTTCGGCGATATCACGGGTACCCACGGAACCGAACAGCTTACCTTCGTCGCCTGCTTTAGACGCGATGGTGACGCTGCCCAGGGCAGTGATTTTATCGGCACGGGCCTGTGCTTCGGCCTGAACCTTGGCCACTTCAGCTTCCAGCTCGGCGCGACGCCCTTCGAATTCAGCAACGTTTTTCTTGGTGGCCGGAACGGCTTTGCCTTGCGGTACCAAGTAGTTACGGGCATAGCCCGCTTTAACGTCAACCGTATCGCCTAATTTGCCCTTGTTGGCAATCTTATCAAGCAGAATAACTTGCATTACCTTATCCTCTCAAAGTCTTATTGGACAGTGACCGATTACTGATGACGATCAGTGTACGGCAACAGAGACAGGTAGCGCGCGCGTTTGATAGCACGAGCCAACTGGCGTTGGTATTTGGCGCGAGTACCGGTAATCCGGCTCGGGACAATTTTACCGCTTTCGGTGATGTAGTTTTTCAGCGTAGCGATGTCTTTATAGTCGATCTCAATTACGCCTTCCGCGGTGAAACGGCAGAATTTACGACGACGGAAATAACGTGCCATATGGCTAGTCTCCAGAATCTATCAATTCAATCTGCTCGGCATGCAGCACCATTTTGGTCAATCCGTTGCGGCCTTGATGGCAACAAATGAAACCCTGAATGGAGAGCTGCGTACCGACCGTTATACTTTGAGTAATCTCTTGTGATTGCTTTCCACTGACCACCACGGGCATACGGCACCATGCTTGTCGTGAAAAACCGGCTTCCAGCTGCTGCGAGCGGTGCTCAAGCACAAACTGGCAGTGAGGAATACCTGACGGGCTAACCTTCCTAATCGGTGTCTTGCACACGGTGCCGGACAGCGTCAGTCGGTTTTCCGCCATCATCAATTACTCTTCAGAATCCCCAGCATCATTATCATCGTTGACTTCGGTGGCGAAATCTTCACGACGATCGCGACGTTCGTCCTTCGCTTTCACCATGGGTGAAGCTTCGGTGACGGCATGCTTAACGCGCATGATCATGCTGCGGATAACGGCGTCGTTAAAGCGGAAGTTTGTTTCCAGCTCATCGATCACTTCCTGCGTGGCTTCTACGTTCAGCAGAACATAATGAGCTTTGTGCAATTTGTTGATCGGGTAAGCCAACTGACGACGGCCCCAGTCTTCCAGACGATGAATGATGCCTTGCGCATTGGTGATAACACCGGTGTAGCGCTCAATCATGCCGGCAACCTGTTCGCTTTGGTCAGGATGTACCATAAATACGATTTCGTAATGACGCATACAGAATTGCTCCTTACGGATTATTCAGCCTCCTGTCAGGGTCAACCGCGGCCCATGGAAGCAAGGAACGTGATATTTGTGCGGTCGAAAAATGACGCGCAATCTTACATTTATGGGGGCGTGAATACAAGGGCAGATTGTGGGGTAAAGCCGGCGGCGGCGGAGTAATAACTTCAATGATAATTAATTAGCAAATAAACTATCTAAAAATCATGGTTTTAATCAAAAAAACTGATTAACTTAATCAATAAAGTGTTATTTCTCGCCATCGCAGTCTGTCATATACTCATTGACTCAACTTCCCACCGGCGGTGCGCTCACGCCGGCTGGACGTCCCCCTTTTAGCCAGATATCCCAACACCAGGGGATATACAAAAATAAAGAAATGTTTTCGTATTCAGCCCCCTAGAGGGGCTTTTTTCTGCCCGTCGTCCACAGAAGGCCGTCGGCATTACAAATGGCGCTGAAAAAACAGCACCGCCGCCGCCAGGGCGGACACCGTGATTTTATGTCCGACGCCGGGCTCGGTAATATAAGTCACCCGGCCCGCGCTTCCCCGCGCCGCCAGAGCCTGGTACAGCCTGCGACTCTCCTCTGCCGGCACCAGCGGGTCGGCGTCGCCGTGCCAAAGCAGCAGGGGCCGGTCGCAAAGCTTATCCAATTGGTGAAACACCTCGTACTCCGCCAGGGGAGCCATTCGTTGCTCGAATTCCTTTTGCCGGGCGGACGAGGTCAGCGGGACCGGCGGAAAGAGGGTCCTGGCCAGCCGCAGATAATCGCCGGAGCCCATGAATTCCGCCACCGCCGTTAACCAGGAATAACGCGCCATGGCCCCAAGCGCGGTCATACCGCCCATGGATGCGCCGCAGATACCCATACGCCCCCGGTCAATCAGCCCCTGCCGTTCCAGGGAGTCTTTCAGCGCCGGCAACTCATCGATATTGGCGCGCAGGATATCCCAAAAGTGCGCGAGACGCTGCTGTTCATCCCCGTTAAAACGGGCGCCGTGCATGGGGGCATCCGGCAAAATCACCCGAAACCCGGATTTCGCCAGGGCATAGCCAAAATAGCTGTACACGTCTTTGGAGGAGGTATAGCCATGATAAAAGAAAATCGTCGGCAGCGGCTGCGCGTATTGCCCGGCCGGTACCGCGTGTATCACTTCTATGCCGCCGATGTTTTCCTGATGCATTTCAACCATAAAATCTCCTTAGCACTCTCCCGTGACGACCCGGCGAAACCACCGTTTTTTATGGATAGGCAGCCTTTTGATTTTTAATGCGCATCAAGATCGCCGGGCCGCATACTGGGATATACTTGTCGTGTTTAACTCAATGGCTTATATCCCATGAAATCGCTATCCGTGATGGTTACCGCCCTCGGTTTGCTGGCCCTCGCAGGCTGCAGCGTACTGGAAGGCAAACCGGTCCCGCCGCCGCCGCCCACCCATCAGGCACAGGAAATCCAGCGCGATCAGACCGGGTCACTGCAGGTCCTCGACCGATTCTCGGTGGAAAGACGCGGCAGTCCCATGGATGTTGAGCATGTCGTTCGCGTCAAGGCCAATGCTGCTCATGCCACCTATTACCAGATTGTCGCTTTATCAGAACTGATAACGTCGGGCAAGTGGCGCGCCGACGTCATCCTGTATCGCTAAGGACGCCGGCATGCCGTTATGTTCAACCGATTTGACGCTGGCGCACCGCCTCGAACAGGCAGACGCCGGTGGCCACCGAGACATTCAGCGATGATACCGAACCCGCCATCGGAATGCTGATCAGCTCATCGCAATGCTCGCGGGTTAAACGGCGCATGCCTTCGCCTTCGGCGCCCATTACCAGGGCCAGCGGGCCGGTAAGCTTGCTCTGGTAGAGGTCATGATCCGCCTCGCCAGCGGTACCGACAATCCACACATTATGTTCCTGCAGCAAACGCAGGGTCCGCGCCAGATTGGTGACGCGAATCAAGGGCACGGTTTCCGCCGCGCCGCTGGCGACCTTTTTGGCTATGGCGCTAAGGGGGGCGGACCGATCCCGCGGCACAATCACCCCATGCACCCCGGCGGCGTCGGCGCTGCGCAGGCAGGCTCCCAGGTTATGGGGATCGGTGACGCCGTCCAGCACCAGCAGGAACGGCGCGGCATGCTGTTGCAGCAGCCCCGGCAAATCGTTTTCCTGTAGCTGGCGCGCTTCCTGGACCCGTGCCACGATGCCCTGGTGTACCGCCCCTTCGACCTTTTCATCCAGCCACTGCCGGTTCGCAATCTGGATGACGATCCCCGCCGCCTCCAGCTCGACAATCAGGGGGTGCAGGCGGCGGTCGTCGCGGCCTTTCAGGATATAGACATCAAGAAAACGCTGCGGGTCGCGGTCCAATAAAGCTTTAACGGCGTGTATGCCGTAAATGATTTCGCTCATGTTGATCTTTTAGTTAAGTAGCCATGTTCAAGCCCGGAGGTTTATTCCGGCATCCGCCCCGCCGGTTTAAGGCAGGGGCGGATTGCAGCGCGCTGGAGGCGCGGTATTGTTTTATTTACCGGCGGTGCCGGCTTTTTTCCTGCTGCGTCTTGGTTTAGCCGCCTCGCCGCCCGCGGCATGTTCCCCGGCGGAGGACGCCTTGGCCTTGGCCTTGGCGGGCTGGCTTTTAGCCTTGCCGTCCTGGCGTTCGCTGCCGCGAAACGCGCTGTCCGGTTCGAAGTTAGCCGGCTTTTTGCCGGAGCGGCGGCGGCGGGGAGTTTTACTCTCACCGCCGGCGCCGTTGGCGCCGCGCGCCGCCTGCTGCGTCCGAACGCGCTCGGTTTTACCCGCGCCACGGGGTTGACGGCGGCTGGATATCAGGGAGAAATCGATTTTGCGTTCATCCATATGGACTGCTTCGACCTTGATTTCCACCACGTCGCCCAGACGGTAGACCCGCCCGCCCGATTCGCCGATCAGCCGCTGCCCGATATTGTCATAACGGTAATAATCGTTATCCAGGGTGGAAACATGCACCAGGCCGTCGATGAATAAATCGTTCAGGCGGACAAAAAAGCCAAAACCGGTCACGCTGGCGATGATGCCGCTAAATACCTGGCCCACGTGATCCTGCATAAAATCACACTTCAGCCAATCCGCCACGTCGCGAGTGGCCTCATCGGCCCGGCGTTCGCTCATGGAGCTCTGCTGGCCCAATTGCAGCATTTCCGCCATTTCGGCATGCCAGCCGCCGCTGGCGGTGGCACGGCCGACGGCCTCGCCATCCCGTTTCGCCAGCAGATATTTGATGGCGCGGTGTAAAGAGAGATCCGGATAGCGCCTTATGGGCGAGGTAAAGTGGGCATAAGCCTGCAATGCCAAGCCGAAATGGCCGCGGTTTTCAGGATCGTAAATCGCCTGCTTCATCGACCGCAGCAGCATGGTCTGCAGCATTTCGTGATCCGGGCGATTAGCCACCACATTCATCATTTCGGCGTAATCTTTCGGCTCGGGTTTCGCTCCGCCGCCCAGAGTCAGCCCCAACTCACCCAGCACGCTGCGCAGCGCGGTAATATGATCGTCGCTGGGACGATCGTGCACCCGGTAAAGGGCCGGCTCTTCATTCTTTTCCACAAACCGCGCCGCGGCGATATTGGCCAGGATCATGCATTCTTCAATCAGCTTATGCGCATCATTGCGCGTCACCGGCTCAATGCGATCGATGCGCCGCTCGGCGTTAAAAATAAACTTGGCTTCATCGGTTTCAAACGAGATGCCGCCGCGCTGCATCCGCGCTTGATCCAGCGCCTTATACATTTCATGCAATGTCTGAATCGGTTTGACCAGCGGCCGGTACTGCTCGCGCAGCTCCTCATTGCCCTGCAGTATCTGCCATACCTTGGTATAGGTCAGCCGCGCATGGGAGTTCATGACGGCTTCGTAAAACTTGTAGGATGAAAGCCGGCCCTGGGCCGAGACGGTCATCTCACAGACCATGCATAACCGGTCCACCTGCGGATTCAGCGAACACAAACCGTTGGAGAGCACTTCCGGCAGCATGGGGATCACCTGCGAGGGGAAGTACACCGACGTTCCCCGGCTGCGGGCTTCGTTGTCCAGGGGGGTATTCGGCCGGACATAATAACTGACATCCGCGATGGCGACCCAAAGACGCCATCCGCCGCCGCGTTTTGTTTCGCAGAATACCGCATCATCAAAATCGCGGGCATCTTCGCCGTCAATGGTCATCAGCGGCAGCGGACGCAAATCCACCCGGCCGCGCTTCGCCTCTTCCGGCACTTCTTCCGCAAGCGTCGCCACCTGGCTTTCCACTTCCGGCGGCCAGGTGTAGGGAATATCGTGGGATCGTACGGCAATATCCACTGCCATCCCGGTCCCCATATTGTCCCCGAGGACCTCCACCACCTTGCCGATGGCCTTGGTGCGGCGGGTGGGACGCTGAGTGAGCTCCACCACCACCACGAAGCCCATACGGGCCCCGCCGGTGCTTTCCGGCGGCACCAGGATATCGAAACTCAACCGGCTGTCGTCGGGCACCACAAACGCGCTGCCGGCGTCGGTAAAATAACGACCGACAATCTGGCTGGTTTTGGGCACCAATACCCGCACTATGCGCGCTTCGCGGCGACCTTTACGATCGGCTCCCAGCGGCTGCGCCAGCACCACGTCGCCGTGGATGGCCATTTTCATCTGTTCGGCGGAGAGGTACAAATCGTCCTTGCGGCCTTCGACCCGTAAAAAGCCGAAACCATCGCGATGGCCGATGACCGTACCGCGTAGCAAATCCAGGCGCTCAGGCAGCGCGTAGCACTGCCGGCGGGTAAAAATAAGCTGGCCGTCGCGCTCCATGGCGCGTAAACGCCGGCGCAGACCTTCTATTTGATCTTCGCCGGTAATATCCAAATCCTGGGCCAGCTCTTCGCGGCTGACCGGCGTCTCCCGTTTGGCCAAATGGTCCAGGATAAATTCCCGGCTCGGCACGGGGAATTCGTATTTTTCCGCCTCTCGTTCGAGAAAGGGATCTTGAGACATTGCGCTACCTCCATTGTCTAAAACAGGTTGCTGTGCCGATGTCATTCAACAAGCAATAATAAGTAAAGCGGTGGATTTTCCACCACCAAATCAGACCGGCGGCATGATTAATGACCTGTAAAAATATCGAAAGGCCCGCAGCAATACCTGTAACCACCGGCAGGCAGTGATGAGGACAATATTCCGCGCTATGCCCGTCATACTTCAAGTTGCTGGTGCGTTGGCCTTGCTGAAACTCGAAATCCAATGGGTATATGATTGGCCGGCATTGGCGACATATCCACACGCACTTGGAACGGATGTAATAAGAGTAACCTTTAGGAACCGAACAGGCTATAAGACTTGTCATCGGGCGGTACAGGCAAAAAAGCCGCTATGTGGGTTAACCATATAATAAATATAGACAAACCGGGACTTGCCCGGTTTGTCGTGTTTTTCAGAATTTGACGGATTTACTGCCATTATGCGTCAAATGGGTCACGCAGTATCATGGTCTCGGTCCGGTCCGGCCCCGTTGAGATGATATCCACCGGCACTTCGGTCACTTCCTCAACCCGGCGAATGTAGCGTCGCGCGGCTTCCGGCAGCTTATCGAACTCTTTGACGCCGAAGGTGGATTCACTCCAGCCCGGCAGCGTTTCATAGATAGGCACTATACCGTCCCAGCCCTCGGCGGCCAGCGGAGTGATTTTCACTTCGCGTCCGTCCGGCATGCGATAAGCGACGCAGATTTTCACCTCTTTCAAACCGTCCAATACGTCAAGCTTGGTCATGCAGAAACCGGACAGGGAATTGATCTGCACCGCGCGGCGAACGGCAACCGCATCCAGCCAGCCGGTACGGCGGCGTCGGCCGGTGGTTGCGCCGAATTCATTGCCCTTGATGCTCAGATACTCGCCGACGTCATCAAAGAGCTCAGTAGGGAACGGGCCGGCACCCACGCGGGTGGAATAGGCCTTGACGATACCCAGCACATAATCCACATAGCGCGGTCCAAGGCCCGAACCGGTAGCAACGCCGCCGGCGGTGGTGTTGGATGAGGTGACATAGGGATAGGTACCGTGATCGATATCCAGCAACGTGCCCTGCGCGCCTTCGAACATGATGAGCTCGCCGCGCTTGCGGGCATTATCCAGCAGGTCGGAAACATCGACAACCATGCCGGTAAGGATATCGGCAATCGCCAGAATATCATCCAGGATGGTCTGATAATCCACCGGGTCGACTTTATAATAATTCACTAACTGGAAATTATGATAATCGACGATTTCTTTCAGCTTGACGGCAAAGGTTTTTTTATCGAAGAGATCGCCTACGCGTAATCCGCGGCGCGCGACTTTATCTTCATAAGCCGGGCCAATACCGCGGCCGGTGGTGCCGATGGCCTTGTCGCCGCGGGCTTTCTCCCGTGCCGCATCCAGGGCGACATGGTAGGAGAGGATGAGGGGACAAGCTTCTGAAATAAGCAATCGTTCGCGTACCGGTACACCACGGGCTTCAAGCTCACCCATCTCTTTCATTAGCGCCTCGGGGGATAACACCACACCGTTGGCAATAATGCTGGTTACGTTTTTACGTAAAATACCTGAAGGGATCAAATGAAGTACGGTTTTTTCACCGTCGATAACTAAAGTATGACCGGCATTATGTCCGCCCTGATAGCGAACAACATATTTAGCCCGCTCAGTCAGCAAGTCTACGACTTTGCCTTTACCTTCGTCACCCCATTGGGTGCCCAGTACGACAACGTTCTTACCCATCTCTCAATTTTCACCAGATTGCTTAAAAAAGGATTCTAACATCTCAGTGGGTGGCTTTCAGTACTTTTTAACATCAATATTGACTGTTTTTTGTGGCTGCGATCACCCTCCCATTCTGCTGCGCAACATGTAGTAGATTACACCGCCGGCTACGACTAACCCTCCGCCGAAGCGGCGCAATAATTTATCGGGCAGCAGCGTCATGGAACCGATCATTTTGCGCCATACCGCCGGAAACAGCATCGGTCCCAGCCCTTCGAGAACCAATACCAGTCCCAGCGCCATCCAAATTGTAGGATTCATGGAAACCTCGAAAAAAAAGGCCCGCGTCAACGGGCCTTGGCATAAACATCATCTATTCGTTAGGGCCGGGCTGCCGGAGCAGCCGGGGTGGCCGGTATGGCGACATCGGGCGATTTCATATAACGGAAGAAATCGCTGTCCGCGCTAAGGACCATAATATCGTTGTTGCCGCTAAAGCTGTTTTCATAGGCGCGCAGGCTGCGGATAAAGGTGAAGAAAGCCGGATCCGCGCCAAAGGCGTTGGCGTACAGCTGTGCGGTTTCGGCATCGGCTTCGCCGCGGGTGATTAATGCCGTACGCTGCGCTTCCGCCAGGGTGCGGGTGACCTCATAGTCTGCCGCCGCCCGCAGTTTTTCCGCCTCTTCCTGTCCCTGGGAACGATGGCGACGCGCCACCGCTTCACGTTCGGCCCGCATACGCTGGAATATGGCGTCGGAGACTTCAGCCGGCAGGCTTATCTGCTTGATACGCACATCCACCACTTCGATACCCAGCGCCGCCATACTGTTGGGATTCACCGCCGGCTGGGCGCCGTTGGTTTCACGGGCGACCCGCGCCGCCGCCGAGGCGATGGCGTTGTCCGCTTCCGTGGTCTCTATTTCATTGTCCCCCGCGGTGCCGTTATTCAGCGCATCCCGCACATCGGTCATCAGCCGGTTACGCGAATCGGTCACGATGCCCTTGACGTCCAGCCGGCCGAGTTCGGAACGCAACCGGTCGCTGAATTTCCGTTTCAGCAGGACTTCGGCCTGAGAAACGTCACCGCCGCCCGTCGCCAGGTAATAGCGGCTGAAATCACTGATGCGCCATTTGATGTAAGAATCGACAATCAGATCCTTTTTTTCCATGGTAACAAAGCGATCCGCCTGGTTTTCCATGGTTTGGATGCGCGCGTCCAGCGTTTTCACCGTCTCGATAAACGGTATTTTAAAATGCAGGCCGGGATTGAAGATCTCAGGCTTGTTTTCATTGTCGCGCAGGACTTTGCCAAAGCGCAATACGATGCCGCGCTGTCCTTCCTGGACGACAAACATAGAGGCATACAGCGCCACAAGCACCACGACAATGATGACTATAATAGACTTGCGCATCGGTTAGTCCCTCCCTACGCGAGTGGTATCGTCACGCTGGGCGTTCGCTTTGCGCTGATCCATGATGGAGCCGGAAGTGCCGATATCCACAGGCGAGGGTTCAGCCGTTCCGCCGGTGGAAAGGGCGGGCAGCCGCAGCAGGCTGTCCGTGGCGGTATCCTTGGATGCTTTCGCCGGCGCATTGCGCAGCATTTGATCCAGCGGCAGCACCATCACGTTGTTGCCCCCTTTGTTGTCGTTCACCAGAATTTTACGCGTATGGCTTAATAACCGTTCCATCGAATCTATATATAAACGCTGGCGGGTAATCTCCGGCGCGGCTTTGTATTCAGGCAGCAGTTTGGCGAAGCGCTGAACTTCACCCTGCGCTTCCAGCACGGTACGGGTTCTGTAGGCGCGCCCCTCTTCCAGGATACGCTGCGCCTGGCCGTTAGCGCGCGGCTGGACCTCGTTGGCATACGCCTCGGCCTCGCGGATGTACTGCTGCTCGTTTTCACGGGCGGCTATGGCATCGTCAAACGCGGCCTTCACTTCATCAGGGGGACGCGCCGCCTGGAAGTTCACGTCCAGCAGGGTAATGCCCATGTCGTATGGACGGATGGTTTCCTCCAATACCCGCTGCGTATCGCTGCGCACCACGGTACGCCCTTCCGTGAGGATGCGATCCATGGTGTACTTGCCGATAACGCCCCGCAGGGCGCTGTCGGTGGCCTGTCGCAGGCTGTCGTCCGCATCGGTTACGCTGAACAGGTAGCGTTCCGGGTCGGTGACGCGGTACTGCACGTTCATTTCCACGCGCACGACGTTTTCATCGGCGGTAAGCATGATGCCGGACGCCGCCAGCTCGCGTACCGACTCAACGTTAACCGCAATGACATGATCCACAAAGGTGGGTTTCCAATTCAGGCCCGGCTGCACCAGGCGGTCGAATTTTCCGAAGCGCGTGACTACGCCGCGCTCCGCTTCCTTGATGGTGTAGAAGCCGCTGCCGGCCCAGATAGCCACCAGGACCACCACGGCCAGTCCGATGTAACGCCTGCCGTGGCCGGGGCTTTTGGCGCCGCCGGTACCCTCCGGGTTTTTATTGCCTCCGCCAAACCCGCTTATTTTTTTACCGAGCTTACGGAAGATATCGTCCAAATCAGGAGGTCCTTGTTCACGCCCGCCTTTATTATTATTTCCGCCAGAGTTGCCGCTGTTATTGCTGCTCCCCCACGGGTCGCGGTCATGTCCGTTATTACCGGGCTGATTCCACGCCATGTT
The DNA here is from genome assembly GCF_047324245.1 of Sodalis sp. RH16. Taxonomy (NCBI): domain Bacteria; kingdom Pseudomonadati; phylum Pseudomonadota; class Gammaproteobacteria; order Enterobacterales; family Bruguierivoracaceae; genus Sodalis; species Sodalis sp. RH16. Next base: position 578,154 of record NZ_CP178737.1, read on the forward strand.
TAGCTCCATATTCTTAATGTGTTTTCTTCAGGCTTTGAGTCCCAAAGGACGGTCAGACAAGATAGTCCACCAACTCATTCTCTTGCTTGCACAGGCGACGCCAATCGATGAGCGGCAATCTGACGAGCAGCCCGACGCTGCCGTCGTCCTCAATCCATTCTTTTTCAATTGCCTGAAGCTGGTAAAAACGGCTGCGTAAACGTCCGGCCTGCGGGGGTAGGCGCAGCTCATGCTGCGCAATCTCACCCGACAGGCGTTCGGTCAGCGCCTGGAAAAGCAACGGGATCCCTTCTCCGGTTTCGGCGGACAGCCATACCCGTACCGGTAAGTTATCCTCGTCTCGATCAATACGCGCAACAAAATCATCCAGCATATCGATTTTATTCATGATCAACAGTACCGGAACGTCGTTCGCTTCGATTTCCGCCAGTACCGTATCCACCGCGGCGATATTTTCCTGGCCGCGGCTGTCCGAGGCATCGACGATATGCAACAGCAGCGTGGCTTCGCGCGTCTCTTGCAAGGTCGCTTTAAACGCCGCCACCAGATCATGGGGCAAATGGCGGATAAAACCAACCGTATCCGCCAGGACCGTGTCGCCCACATCGCCGACTTCGATGCGCCGCAGGGTAGGGTCCAGCGTGGCGAACAGCTGGTCGGCGACATAGACTTCCGCCTGGGTGAGCCGGTTGAACAGCGTGGATTTGCCGGCATTGGTGTAGCCCACCAGCGATACCGTGGGGACATCGGCGCGATTCCTGGCCCGGCGTCCTTGCTCCCGCTGTTTTTCCACCCGTTCCAGGCGGGAAAGTATCAGGGTAATCCGGTTGCGTAACAGACGGCGGTCGGTTTCAAGCTGGGTTTCACCCGGCCCGCGCATGCCTATGCCGCCTTTTTGCCGCTCAAGGTGGGTCCATCCCCGCACCAGACGCGTGGCGAGATGGCGCAGCTGAGCCAGTTCCACCTGCAATTTACCCTCGTGGGTACGAGCACGCTGTGCAAAAATGTCCAAAATCAGCCCGGTGCGATCGATGACCCGGCATTGGCATAAGCTCTCGAGATTGCGCTCTTGAGCAGGAGATAATGCATGATCGAAAAGTACGACAGACGCACCACTGGTTTTAACCGCTTGCGCGATTTCTTCAGCTTTTCCCTCTCCGACAAAATATTTGGGGTGCGGGGCCTTGCGGCTCCCGGTTATAACATGCAACGCTTCCACCCCGGCGGAAGACACCAGCGACTCAAACTCCTGAAGATCTTCCATGTCTTTGTCTTGCGAGAAAAAGATGTGAACCAGTATGGCCTGCTCACCGGTATCATAACGGTCAAACAAGCGTACAACCTCTCAAACGGATAAACCGCAGTTATAACGGAGCCTTAGCGCCGCAAACACGCTAAAGCACCGCGAAATGGTCAAGCCGGATGCGTCTTACTCGACGTCATCAGTTTCCAGCGGCTGCGCAGGCGCCGAAGGATTGCTGCCATGATGGTAATTGCTGGCACTGCTACTTGTTGCCGGATTGTTATTGTGATGCGACACCGCACGCGATGGTACTACAGTAGAAATGGCATGCTTATAAACCATCTGACTAACCGTGTTTTTTAACAAAATGACAAACTGGTCAAATGACTCAATCTGGCCCTGCAATTTGATACCATTCACCAAATAAATAGAAACCGGAACCCTTTCCCGACGCAATGCGTTCAAGAACGGATCTTGCAAAGATTGCCCCTTAGCCATTCTATCTTTTCCTTATGTGCTTGTTGTTTGTAACAAGAACCATGTGGCTCTAAAATAAACGATGTAAAAAAAAGCGCGTTCAGTACTTACCAATTGTACACAATCACCCAACCTATGCACTAACAACCTGTAATACCTTGTCTAAAGCAGCGAGGGGCTTGTCACTATCGAGCCAGTGAACCGACGGCCAGCCGCGCAACCACGTCATTTGCCGCTTGGCCAATTGCCGGGTTGCGCATATCCCGCGATAAATCATTTCATCGTAATCGATTTCACCTGATAAATATGACCACATCTGGCGATAACCGACGCTGCGAATGGACGGCAGATCTTTATGCAAGCCACTGCGCAGGAAAAGTACCCTGGCTTCCCGCTCAAAACCAGCCGCCAGCATCTGATGAAAGCGCTGCTCGATACGCTGGTGCAACAGCCGGCGATTTTCTGGCGCAATCGCAAACTGGTGAACCCGGTACGGCAATGCTTCACCTGAAGTTTTAGTCAGTTCCGTAAGAGTTTTACCTGAAACGAAAAAAACTTCCAGTGCTCTGGAGAGCCTCTGCGGATCATTCGGATGAATACGACCCGCCGACACCGGATCAATCTCCTGCAATTTGAGGTGCAATGCCTCCCATCCTTTGGCCTGCGCCTCCCGGGAAATACGCTCCCGCACTTCAGGGTCCGCTGGGGGCAAGGGGGATAAACCCTCCAGAAGCGCCTTGAAGTAGAGCATCGTCCCGCCTACCAATAACGGCACACGACCCGACGCGGTGATTTCTGCCATGGCGGCCAGCGCATCACGGCTGAAATCCGCTGCCGAATAGGCCTGCTCCGGATCCAGGATATCAATCAACCGGTGCGGCGCTATCGCCAGTTCGTCTTTACCGGGCTTTGCGGTGCCGATATCCATGCCGCGATAAATCAGCGCGGAATCAACGCTGATAATCTCCACCGGCAATCGCCGGCGCAGCTCAATCGCCAGCCCGGTTTTACCCGAAGCGGTAGGTCCCATCAGGAAAATAGCCTGCGGCAAAGGCGTGCCGGTAGACTCAGTCATGATTAAGGGCCTCAATGGCGGCCTCAAGATCCAATAACACCAAAAGCTCTGCGGGCGGGACCTTTACCCACTGCGGACAAAGCCGCTCAACCTCGGCGAGTAACTGTATGGCCTGGGAAAGGCTCCAGGCACGTTGTTCACTGTTCAACTGGCGGGCAATCCAGGCAGCGATCTCATCACAAGTGATGGTTTCAGTTTCTGACAGATAGCCTAACAGTTCCGGAATCAAGTTTTGTAAATTTTGTTGGCGTAATGGTAAAGGTACGCCATTTAGCGTCCCCTGGCGCTGATTAACCTGTAACTGGATACCCATCTGCTCCAATTGCGCCTGGTACCGGCGGAATCCCGCCGCCTCCGGTTCCTTGAGTATTATGCGCAGGGGAATAAGCAATGGCTGCGCCCGTAACGCTTCGCCATCCGGCGTAAGCTGTTTTTGCTTGAGGCGGCGCTCCGCCACCGGCAGAGAAATCAGCGCCAGACGCCGGCGGAATTCCACCAGAGCGTAACAAGGCGGATAAACGGTAAGCACCCGACCGAAGCTCTGGACATCGTCGCCGGAAACAGCCTCGGCAGCGGCGCCGGACGCTGGCGCGGATTGAATCAGCTTTTGGTAAAGTTTACCCTCTTTGGTCTGATAACCGGCGCCGGGATGGTAATTGGCGGCCGGTTCACGCATCCGGCCGGATCGGGACCCCGCTTCGCCGCCGTTACTCCGGCCAATACCGGACGGCGCCTTATACTGTGGCGGCGACGGGGTGTTCCCAGGGCCGGAGGGTGGCGCCTTAAGCGCCGGCGAGGGGTTGTCAAAGAGATTTTTCCCCGCCGCGACGCGATTTTCCGGCATCCGGTGCAAAGGGACGGCATCGGCGGATACGGGCAGCTCCGGTTCGTCCGGCCGCTGAATAACGGCGATCACCGCCTGATAGATAAAATCATGCACCAGGCGGGACTGGTGAAACCTGACTTCCTGTTTGGTGGGATGCACATTCACATCCACCTGATGGGGATCCACTTCCAGGTACAGCACAAACGCCGGTTGCCCCGCCTCGGACAGCTGTTCCTCATAGGCCTGGCGAATGGCGTGATTAATCAGCTTGTCGCGCATCATCCGCCGATTGACATAACAATACTGCATGTCCGGCAGTTCACCCGCCGCCGACGGATCGGCTACCCAGCCGCGGATGCGGAGGTCGCCGTGCTGCCAGGAGACTTCCAGGGCCCGTTGCACAAAGGCCGGTCCGCACAGGCTGCTTAAGCGCCGGAGGTTCTGGGCTTCCTGCGTCACCCCGCGATATTGGCGGACCGGTTTACCGTTATGCTGCAGGGTGAACGTCACATCAAAGCGCGCCAGCGCAATGCGTTTCACCACTTCGTCTATATGCGCGAATTCGGTTTTCTCGGTACGCATGAACTTGCGGCGGGCCGGCGTATTGTAAAACAGATCCAGCACTTCCACCGTGGAACCCACCGGATGCGCCGCCGGTTTAAGAGTCACCGCCATGTCGCGGCCTTCGGCATAGGCCTGCCACGCTTCCGTTTGCGCTTCGGTGCGGGAGGTCAGGGTCAGCCGCGACACCGAACTGATACTGGCCAGCGCTTCCCCGCGAAACCCCAGGCTGATAATAGCCTCGAGATCGTCCAGCGTGGCGATTTTACTGGTGGCGTGCCGTGCCAGCGCCAGCGCCAAATCGTCCTTGGCGATGCCGCAACCGTTATCGCGGATGCGGATAAGGCGGCTGCCGGCCCGCTCTATATCGATGTCGATACGCGTCGCGCCGGCGTCAAGGCTGTTCTCCACCAGTTCCTTCACTACCGACGCGGGGCGTTCGACCACTTCGCCGGCGGCGATCTGGTTGGCGAGCTGTGGCGGCAGTACCCGAATAGGCATGGCGGCGAAAATCCTCAGTGTTAAGCGGGTGAAAATCAGGGCCTGTTACGACAAAAGGGTTTGTTAACATAGTGCCTGGCCTTCGACGACAGGTCATTTCTTTACGTTTTTCTCACGTCCCCGATCCTATCATTTTTGACAGCCTATTTGGCGGAATCACGCGCAAAGGCGGAAGAATTCCGCCGTTTTGCCGCCTGGGTCCGCTGTTCCGCCGCACCGGCGGGAATTTTCAGCCGCTGGCCGACCCACACAACGTCCCTTTTCAAATGATTGAGATCGCGCAGCGCCGCCATGCTCACACCGTAGCGGCTGGCGATACCGGACAGCGTCTCGCCGCGCTGCACCACATGGCGACCGGCGGGAGCGGCGGCGGGCATCACGCCGGCGGTGGATTGCGACACCGCCTGGGCGCCGCTGGCGCCGGCGTCCGCCGCCGACGCGATACCCTGCGGACGGTTTTCCAGTTTGGGACCGTTTTGCAGCGGATGGGCCGAGAAATAGGCGCGCAAGCCAAGATAAATGGCCTGGGCTATTTTGTCCTGATACTCCCCGCTGCCCAACAGCCGCTCTTCGTTGGCGTTACTGATAAAGCCGGTTTCCACCAATAGCGAAGGAATATCCGGCGAGCGCAATACCCCCAGGCTGGCATACTCCGGCCGCGTTTTATGCAGCGAACCCACGTTGCGCAGCTGTCTTAATACCCGGGTAGCGACATCGTAGCCCACCCGCTGGGAATGGCCGAACTGCAAATCCAGTACCGCCTGGCTGAGGTACGGATCCGACGAACTGTTGGCCAGCAGATCCCCCGCGCCCCCCAGCAGCTCCGATTGCTTTTCATGCTGCTCCAGCCAGTTGGCCATCTCGCTGTTGGCCCGGCGGTTGGACAATACCCATACCGATGCGCCGGTGGCGCTGCGATTCGGCGCCGCGTCCGCATGGATGGATACCAGTACGCTGGCGCCCTGCTTACGCGCCACATCCGAGCGCCCCATCACCGAAATGAAATAATCGCCATCCCGGGTCAACGCCGGCCTGAACATGGGATCCTGATCCAAGAGCGCTTTCAATCGGCGGGCAATGGCAATGGTGACATTTTTTTCCATCAAGCCGTTTTGGCCGATGGCGCCGGGATCCTGGCCGCCGTGACCGGCATCGATGGCCACCACCACCTGATCGCTTTGCGCCACGGCCCGGCGAGCGGGACGGGGGGTGCGGGACAACAGCGGATTATCCTGCACCGCGGGGGCCGCATTAAACGCGCGATTCGACGATGGAACCGCCCGGGGCGCGGGCTCGGGCACCGCACGGCTGATACGGGCGGCGGCGGGTCGGGGAGAGTTCAGCGTCACCACGACATTGTAATGTCCGTTGCTTTGCTCGATGGCGGCCTGCGCCCGTGATTTGCGGGTCAGGTCCAGCACCAGGCGGATGCTCTGCGGGTCCGGAGCCTGGCTGGTACGAACGCGGCGGATGATATTCTGGCCGTTGAAGTCCAGCGGCAATCCCTGCGGCGGCATGCTCTGACGGATATCCACCACCACCCGTTCAGGATTGTGCAGCGAAAAAAAGGCATAAACCGGCTGTTCGCCAAAACCCAAGGTGACCGTGGATTGCTCGCTTCCGTTTGTCACATTGATATCCGTAAGATTTGCCGCGCCGACATGGCCTGCCAGACACATTAGAACGATAACCAAAACCATCCTGATTCTAAGTATCATTTATGGGATTCCCGCCAAGACGCCATCCGCGCCGGTATCCCTGCGGCCCTTGCGGACCGGGGCTCTATCAGGGCCTGCCGGCCGTCCGCCGCATAGGCGAGCGTCAGCGCTATATCGGCGTCCGGCAGGATGCCTTCGCCCTTCTGCGGCCACTCCACCAGGCACAGGCTATCCTGGCGGAAATAATCGCGTACTCCCATGAATTCCAGCTCTTCCGCATCAAGCAGCCGGTAGAGATCGAAATGATAAACGGTTCCTGACGCCAATTCATAAGGCTCCACCAGAGTATAGGTAGGGCTTTTCACATTGCCTTCATAGCCCAACGCACGCAGGAAGCCGCGGCAAAGCGTGGTTTTACCGGCGCCCAAATCGCCAAAAAGATAAATCACGCATGATTGCGGGCAGGCATTCGCTAAAGCAGCCCCTAACGCGATGGTTGCCGCTTCGTCCGGCAAAGGTATTACACATTTTTCCATGTCTGATTTCTATATCTGATTTTAGGGTCTGCTTTTCAGGCGAAATGTTCAGGATTAACAAATCGATATAACGCGGGCAATAAATCCGTGGCCAGCATGCCCCGCGTGCCTTTTTCCGCCGCCAGCCAATCGGCGGCCGCGCCGTGGATAACGCAGCCGGCGCACGCCGCATCATATAACGAGAGTTTCTGCGCCAGCAAACCGCCGATGATGCCCGAAAGCAGATCTCCCATGCCCCCCGAGGCCATACCGGCATTGCCCACATCGGCAATGGACGTTTGGCCGCCGGCATCGGCGATCAGCGTGCCCGCGCCTTTTAGCACCACCACGCCGCCATAACGTTTTGCGATATTTGCGGCGGCGAGGAAGCGGTCACTTTCCACCACGCCGACCTTGCTGTTCAGCAAGCGCGCGGCTTCTCCGGGATGGGGCGTGACAATACGATTGTGACGTTTCTGCGGGTTGATTGCCAGCAAGTTCAGCGCGTCGGCGTCCCATAACATGGGTTTATCATAATTTTCCGCAATACGTAGCGCATTTTTACCCCATTCCGACTGCCCCAAACCCGGACCTATCACAATGACGTCCGCCCATTCCAGACCCTGGCGAAGCGACTGGTCGTTAAGCGGTTCAACCATCAGTTCCGGCCGCGCGGTGAGCAGGGAACCCACGTTCTCCTCGCGAGTAAGCACTCGCACCAAACCTGCGCCGGTGCGCAGCGCCGCCTCACCGGTCATGCGAATGGCGCCGGATAAACCGTGATCGCCGCCGATAATCACCAACCGGCCGTTATCCCCTTTATGCGCGCAGGGATCCCGCGGCGTTAGCCAGCGGGGGAGCAGGTCGGCGGTCAGCCGTTCCAATAGCGGGGTTTGCTGTTGCAGCCAGTTACCCAGCCCCAAATCGTCATAATGTAATTTCCCGGTGACGCTGCGCGCTTTGCCGGTGAGCAAACCGGGTTTCAACGCGATAAACGTCACGGTGTGCGCCGCCTTGATCACCGCCGCCGGCGCCGCGCCGGTTTCGGCGTTCAGCCCCGAAGGAAGGTCGAGGGAAACTATCGGCGCGCCATGGTCGTTGGCCCTGTGGATAAGCCCGGTATAGGGTTCCCGCGGCGCGTCCTTCAATCCGGTTCCCAGCAGGCCGTCAACGATCACATCCACCTGCGGCGGCCACCCTTCATCCACGCCGGCGATACTGCCGCCGGCATCCAGCCACGCCTGTCGGGCCTGTCGGGCTTCATCGGGCAAAGGCCGGCTGCCGGGGCACTCTATTACCGTCACCGCCTTTCCCTGCGCCGCCGCCAGACGGGCCGCCACGTACCCGTCGCCGCCGTTGTTGCCGTGCCCGGCCAGGATCAGGTAATGGCGGGCGTAGGGATAACACCAGTTTATGGTGCGCAAGGCGGCGTCCCCGGCTCGCTCCATTAATTGATACAGCGACAGGCCCGCCAGTTTGGCGGCCTCACCTTCCCACCCCCTCAGCCATTCTGCGGAGTAGGCGCAATGTGGTAAACTTGACTTGTTTGTTTTATTCATACGGTCCGCCATGTCATACCCTTTCGATTTGATAGAATTAACCCGGCTCATCAAGGAGTGGGGTCTGGCTCTGGGTTTTCAACAGGTCGGCATCTGCGATACCGATCTTGCCGCTCATGAATCCGTGCTGCAAGCCTGGCTGGACAACCAATACCACGGCGATATGGAATGGATGGCGCGCCACGGCAGTCTGCGCGCTCGTCCGCATGAACTCCTGCCCGGCACCCTGCGCGTCATCAGCGTCAGAATGAATTACCTCCCCGCCAACGCCGCTTTTGCCCGCACGCTGAAAAATCCCCGGTTAGGTTATGTTAGCCGTTATGCGCTGGGACGCGACTATCACAAGGTGTTGCGCCATCGTCTTCAACAGTTGGGCAATAAAATTCGCGAATGGTGCCAAGAAGTCCAATTCCGTCCCTTCGTGGACTCGGCGCCGTTAATGGAACGCCCGCTGGCGGCCAAAGCCGGGATAGGCTGGGTCGGTAAACACTCACTGATATTAAACCGCGAAGCCGGCTCCTGGTTTTTTCTCGGCGAATTGTTGATCAATTTACCCCTGCCCGTAGACCAGCCCCAACAGGATGGGTGCGGACGCTGTGTCGCCTGCATGACCGCCTGCCCCACCGGGGCGATCGTCGCCCCCTATACCGTCGACGCGCGCCGCTGTATTTCATACCTCACCATTGAGCTGCAGGGTGAAATCCCCGAGGACCTGCGCCCGCTTATCGGCAATCGAATTTATGGCTGCGATGACTGCCAGCTGATTTGCCCGTGGAATCGTTTTTCGGCGTTAACCGATGAAAAGGACTTCAGCCCGCGCGCGGCGCTTCACTCGCCGGAACTGCTGGAACTGTACAAATGGGACGAAACCACGTTCCTGCGGGCCACCGAGGGATCGCCCATTCGTCGTATCGGCCACTGGCGCTGGTTACGCAACATCGCCGTCGCCTTGGGCAACGCACCTTATGAGGAAAGCATCGTTTTGTGCCTGCAGGAAAGTCTGGGTAACGATGCCTTATTGGATAAACACATTACCTGGGCGATAGAACGACAACTGCGACAACGGGAAGCCGCAACGGTCAATGTGCAGCCGGCCCGGCAACGGCGATTGATTAATGCAATTGAGAAAGGATTGGCGCGCGATGCCTGAAAATCGATGTGTAAAATTTGCCCGCGAACAAGAGACTAAAGGACTGTGGATAAAATAAAAAAACCTTTGACAATCAATTGACACAAAAAAGACAAGCAATACAGAAAAAGTTTTTTAAGAGAAAAATATCCGCTATATCAATAGATTAAAATCTTATGCTGTCGCCATCACGATTTTGGAAAAAATATTATTGCCCGCCAGCGTTGTGGATAAGTCTGTTTAAAACCTTTTTTTTGCTCAATAAGGGCAATCGATAAGGCGGAAAATAGCATGGGGATTGTCAATAAGATATTTCCTAGTCCCACCCCTTGAAAACATACATTTGTTGCATGCCTACTCCCTTGAAAGCATGGGGGTTTTCCAGGGCCGGTAAAACCGGGGAAGGCATTATCCTTTAGTTTTAAGCCCCAGGCAAGCCGGATTTTCATAAAAAAATGGCGACAGTGGCGTCTGTGCCGCCAATACATAAGCAGCCCTATTGTTTAGTCAACAAGCGTAGCGCATAAATCAACCTGGCGCAAAGGCGGAAATGACCTTTTTATCCACACAAAGTCACGTCCTTAAGCTCCAGCAGCGCCTTGAGAAAATAATAATCGCCATAGGCCGTGGCCTGATCGATACCCAGCCCGTGCGGCAAATCGGCGGTGGCATGGGCCAGCAAGCCTTCATTGTCATCCAGCATGCAGTGGCGGCTCAGGGCGTGCAGAACGCTCACCGCGCTGTCCTTGAACATCACTTCACCCGTGAGGCGGTACAGACGCAGCAGTCCGTAGGCGCTAATGGCTCCCGCCGAGGCGTCCTTGGGCGCCTCTTTGTCGGGGTCAAGATAGTCCCAGGGCGGAATACCGTCGGCGGGCAAATGGCCGATGATGTAGCGGGCCACCCGCACGGCGGATGCCAGCCACAGGGGATTGCTCCGCTGGCCGGCGAGGATGGCAAGGCCGGTCAGCGCCCACCCCTGGCCCCGAGACCAGGCGCTGTCCGCCGACAGGCCTTGCCAGGTATCGCCGCGCACCGGCTGTCCGTCAGGGGTGAAATGGAAACGGTGGTAGGCCGACCCATCCGCGCGCAGATGGTTCGCCAGCGTTTTCTCCACATGGCGGTTCGCCACCTGCAGCAGCCTATCTTCACCGCTTTGTTCCGCCGCCCATAGCAACAGGGGAAGATTCATCAGCGTATCGATAAGCACCGCCCCGGACCACTCCTCCTGGCCGAAAAATCCCCAGCCCGGAATATATCCGCCGGCCGGGTTGAACTGCGCCGCCAGACTGCGGGCGGCGGCCAATGCCCCCTGGCGCCAGGACTCATTGCCGGTGATCCGCCAGCCGGTAATGGCGCTGGGATAAAACATAAACCCCAAATCGTGGTTACGGCTGTCTTGGGCGCGGGGCAAAATACGCTGGGTAAAATGTTCAGCCGCAGCGCGCAGCGCGGGATCGCCGCTGTGTCCATACGACAGCCACAGCTGCCCGACCCAAAAACCGCCGGTCCAGACGCCGTCCCGGGTGAATATATACTTGCCGTTTTCGGTAATATGGGGAAAATCGATAAACGTCACGCTGCTCTTTTTCACTTTCTCAACGCAGCCAGTGATTGCCGCCGTCAGCCAGTCCATACTATTCCTCTGTTATAAGTTGATTTTTTTTTCTCACCGGGACGAACCCGATTCGCAGGGGATGGCAGGATCATGCCCCCCTGCAGGGCTTACTTTGGCAGGTGCCGGCGGCGGTAATTGCGTCGGCCGGCGCCGCCCGACGCTACGCCACGCTGGAATTACCGGCTAACTTTCCCGCTTCGGCGGCTTTTTTGGGTTTGATGGTCAAGGCAAACAGCACGGCGATACCCAGGCAGGCCGACATCATAAAATAGGAGGAATTGGTTGAATGGGTGACGCTGTTGAGCATGCCCACCAGATACGAGCCGATAAACGCCCCCACCGCGGCCATGCTGTTGATCATCCCGCCGGCGCCGCCCACCATGGAAGCCGGCAATACGTCGTGCACCAGCGCGAAGAACGGCCCGAACGGGATATAAAGGCAGGCCCCGGTAATCACCAGCAGCAGGTAAGAGAGCCAGAAATGGTTCGTGCCGAGGAACGGCAGCAGCAGGAAACAGCAGCCGGCTATCAATATCGGGAAAGCGACAAAACCCACCCGTTTTTGATATTTGTCGCTCAGCCAGGCGGCAATCATCATTAATATCGCCGCCAGGCCGTACGGCAGCGAGGACAGCAGGCCGGTTTGGGCCATGGAGATGGCGCCCGAGTGCAGAATGGAGGGCAGCCACATCAGGAAACCGTAAAAACCGATGCTCTGGAAAAACATCCAGCCCGCCAGCTTGATAACGTTGGCGGAACGGAAAACCTGTCCCCAGTTGGTCATGGTCTCTTTATGCTGCTGCTCATTGGCCAGTTCGCTTATCACCGCCGCTTTCTCTTCCTTGCTCAGCCAGTTGGCCTGCTCCGGCCTGTCGCGGATAACAACCCACCACACCACCGCCCAGATGACGGCGGGAATGCCTTCCACCACGAACATATGGCGCCATCCCCAGTTTTGCACCAGCCAGCCGGAAAGAATGGACATCCACAATACGGTAACCGGGTTGCCGAGCAGGAACAGCGTATTGGCTTTGGAGCGTTCGGAATGGGTGAACCAGCGTGATACCAAGATCAAAAGACTCGGCGTCACAATGGCTTCCACCACCCCAAGGGCGAAACGGATAATAATCAGCGAGGTGATATTGGTCACCAGCCCGGTTAACGTAGCGCAGATCCCCCACAGCACCAGGCTCCAGGTCAGCAGCTTGCGCACGCTCCACTTTTCCGCCAGCATCCCGCCCGGTATTTGCAAGGTAAAATAACCCAGAAAAAAAAGTGCTCCTATCAAAGACGCCAGAGAGGGATTAATACCCAGATCGTTACCGATGCCGGCGGCGGAGGCAAAACTGTAATTAGCCTTATCAAGGTAAGACAGGCTGTAAGTAATAAATATCGTCGGCATTAAATAGAGCCAACGGCGTACAGGCAGTTTGTTCATCTTGACTTACCTCAATAGGATTTATGTAGGCACCGAAATTAATTGCTTTATTTTTAAGTCAATACGTATCGTTGAATTGTCATTATTATGATGGCCTGCATTAATGCCGGCCACCCTACCGTAATGTCAAAGAGTATTTATTTTTATAGAAATTTCGCCTCTCTTTTTTCTAAAAAAGCCGCTACGCCTTCCGCACAATCCCTGGTTTGGAAAATTTCCTGGCTGAACCGCAGATTTTGATAAAAGCAGTGTTCCGTGGACTGCATGCCGATGGCGCGTACGCCCTGTTTTATTAATCTTATGGCCTCAAAAGGTTTCATCGCAATTTCCCGCGCCAGCTCCAGCGCCGCTTCCACCGTGGTGCCCGCCGGCGCCAGACGATTGACCATGCCCCATTCCAGGCAGCGCTTTGCCTCGACAAAGCTGCCGGTCATCATCAATTCCATGGCCTTTGCCGTCCCCACCAGCTTCGGCAAGCGGAATAATCCGCCGCTGCCGGGGAAGACGCCCAAATTGATTTCCGGCAGGGCGATTTTCCCGCTGTCGGATAGAATTCGCATATCGCAGGCCATGGCCATTTCAAAGCCACCGCCGCAGACCACGCCTTCCAAGGCGGCAATGACCGGTTTATTCAGAAATTCAATGGCATTAAAGGTTTCATTTTCTTTCTGCAGCTTTTTACTGATAACGTCATCCCAGACTTCCGGGAATTCTTTGATATCGGACCCAACGCAAAATGCTTTTTTTCCCGAACCGGTTAATACCACTACTCTCACATCGTCGTCCCGATCCAGCTGCTTCAATAAAGATCGTAATTCCCTGGACAGAGAAAGGGTTACCAGGTTAAGTGGCGGATTATTTAATGTCAGCAGCGCAACGGCGTTATTTATTTCCAATGTAACAAGGGAGTCGCTTGTGGTCATAATATGCCTCAGTGTTTGTTAACCGATATAATATTGTCGGAAATAAGCCGGCGGATAACCTCCTGGCTGTAGCCCAGTTCGGCGAGTATTTCCGCGCTGTGCTCACCCAGTTCGGGGGGGAGGCGGCGCAGCGGCAGCGGCTGTCCGTCATACTGATTCGGGTGGCCCAGCACCCGCACCGTGCCGGCCACCGGATGTTCCATTTCGATAAAGGCCTGGTTGTACTTCACCTGTTCGTCTTCCACCACATCCGCATATTCATTCACCGGCGCATGCCATATCCCCTCCCGCTTGAAAATAGCCAGCCATTCCGCCGTGCTTTTGCTCAGCATTTCCGACGCGACGCGGGCATCGAAATCAAGGCGCGCCGACATCTGGTCGGCGGCGGTGAATCCCTCCAGCGCTCCCGGGCGGAAGGCCGCGCTCAGTTTGTCAAAGGGGGTCAGCGACAGCGTAATGTAGCCGTCGGCGGTGGCGTAAATACCATAGGGGCTTTGGTGAAAACGGCTGGACAGCCCGGTATCCGCGCGGGGCGTCAGTTTGCCGCCGTTGAGGAAATAGTTGAGGGGCTCAATCTGTAGATCCAGCGCCGAGTGCAGCAGGCAGGCGTCCACCTTATGCCCCTGCCCGGTTTTTTCGCGGTGGAAAACGGCGGCGATGATGCCCAGCGCCGCCAGCGCGGCGCCATGCTGATCCACCAGAGCGGTCCCCACCGGCATCGGCGGATGCGAACCGGGACCATTAAGGGCGGCCAGCCCGCTGATGCTTTGCGCCATCAAATCCTGGCCCGGCTCCTTCGCTTTCGGTCCGCTGGAGCCGTAGCCGGTACAGGAACAGTAGACGATACGGGGATTGATTTTGCGGATATCCTCATATCCCAGGCCGAGACGGTCCATCACCCCCGGCTTAAAGTTTTCGATAATCACGTCATACTCTTGCAGCAGATCGTAAATAATCTGCCGGCCCTCGGCGGACTTGAGGTCGATGGCCATGGCGCGCTGGTTGCGGTTTGCCAGCAGGAAAAACACGCTGACGCCGTTGAGGTAGGTATCGCACCCTGACCAGGATCGTTCATAGGCCCCTTTCGGCGACTCGATTTTCACCACATCGGCGCCTAAATCCGCCAGCGTTTGCGCTGCGGAGGGCCCTTGCAAATAGTGGGTAAAGCTCAATACCTTGACGCCTTCTAACATATACGTTTCCTTTGTTCTATATTATCGAACGGGGTTCGGTAATATTACACATCAAATCACCGCCAATGGGATGACCGTCAGTGATGGTGATTAATTGAAATTCCGCGGTTCCTGGTAAAGACGCAGGCCTTTGTAGCCCATTTGCCGCGATGCCCCCAGCGCCGCCACTTCGATTTTATTGCCTAACCGCCGCTGTTCTGCGGCATCCAGTCTGAACGTAAAATCAATAATGCATAAAGATACCAGCGGCACACCGTCGGCCTGTAATACCGGCGCGGCGATGGAACACAGCTCCGGCAGCTCGTGGCTTATGGCATACCCGCTGGCGGCGACCTGCGCCAGCTCGGCGAAAATGCCCGCGCCCCTATCCTCATCCCCCGGAGCGCTGTTTTTATCCAGCAGCCACTGCAGACGATCCTGCCGGCTGGCGGCGAGAATCGCCTTACCGCTGGCGCTCTCCCGCAGGGAAAACTTCGGCATGGTGTTAAGCTGTGGCTGCATCGGCTCCACGCCGCCTATCTTCTCGAACGGTACAATCTCGTCGCCGTTGAACAGCGACATGCAAACCATTTTGCCCGTTTCTTTCGCCAATGCGACGCCGGCTTCGCTGCTGACGGTGATTAAATCGTTTTTGCCGATAAAGCTGGCGCTAATCTCATAAAGCCGGGTTCCCGCCGACAGCGTGGCGTAATCCTGATTACCGATCTTTAGAATATCCATATCAATCAATGTATTAAGAATCTCCGAAGCGGTACTTTTCGGGAGTCCCAGCGCATTGCGCACATCCGCCATGGTCACCGGCTGTTTACTTTTCGCGATGTATTCCAGGGCCAGGATGGCGCGTTCCACCGTTTTATTCATAAAGCCATTTTTCCGAACTGCGTTCCGTATTACCGTACATTCTATTTACATCTCCCCAAGTCTATTTACCAGTCGTTTTACCATCGGCATCTCGGATCTGTGATTGTGGTCAAAATAAAGTCACTTGTTTACCGGGGCGCGGGTTCGGGAGCGCATGCGCCTGCCGGACCGCTTTCCCTGACGATGCCGTTCCCCCATGGCCCCGGCGCCAGGCCGAACCGACACAGAAAGCATGCCGTCTGTATTTAACGGAGGTTATTGTTATAATGCAGAAATTCTTGGGAGATAACATGACCATTCAAAGCGTAGCCAGGGCCTGTGCCATATTGAAGTTATTTCAACAGCACGAAAAACTTTCCATTGCCAAAATGTCCCAGTTTATGGGGCTGAGCAAAACCACCGTGCACGGTCTGGTGAAAACCCTTGAGGCGGAAAAGCTGCTGCAGCAGGATGAAAAATCACGGCTTTATTCCTTAGGTCACGTCAATTATGAATTGGGGATGCTTTATCAGTCGCGTATCGTCACCCATGCGGTGGTGTTGCCCTGGATGAAAAAGCTCAGTGAACAGGTGGAGGAGACGGTTCAGCTGGCGACGCTTACGGATCAGGATGTGATTTATCTGTCGCGCGTCACCACGCAGGATTTTTATGGTTTCTCCATTGCCGAAGGCCTGCGCATGCCTGCGCACTGTACCTCCACCGGTAAATGCATGCTCTCCAGCCTGTCCCGTGAACGCCTGCTGGAACTCTATCCCCGAGAAGAGCTGCCGACCCGCACCGCCCATACCATTTCCACGCGCAGCCGGCTGTTCGCCGCGCTGGAACAGATTGCCCGGACGGGTTACGCCATCGATGATGAAGAGGCCGAACCTGAATTGCGGGGCGTGGCGGTGCCGATTATCGCCGCCGCCAGCAAGGTGCCGCTGGCCATATGCATTTCCGGCACGGTCAGGCATATGACCGATGCGCGCATCGAACAATATCTGCCCGCGCTGCAGCAGACCAAAGAAGAGATCGTCAAGTTCCTCGGCACCGGCGGGCTGCATGCTGCGGCGATGTATTAGCCGCCGGCCCGCCAGACCACCGGGAATGCCGGGCAATCCAGCACGCCGCCGTTCTTTGGACCGTCGTGGGACGGCTCTGGGGGAGACATCTTCCCGCTGCGCCGACGGAATACCGCGTCATCGCCGGTCCAGCGCGTGGACAGCACCCGTCGCGGCAGCGGCGTAAAATTGCCGGCGGCGCCGTGCAGGGTCAACCCATGGAATACCAGGCAATCGCCGGGCTCTAGGGCCCAGCGGAGAATGGGGTAGTCGCCGCGGCGCCCTTCAATATCGGGTAGTATGTCCCACTGTTCGTTGTCGCCGGGCCGCAGCTCGCCGGTGGCGAACACCTGCGGACGGAACCATTTTCCCCAACGGTGGGAACCGGCGACAAATTCCAATGCGGTTTCATTGGCCACCGGGTCAATGGGCAGCCAGATTGTGCAAAAATCCCTGCCGTCCACCGGGCTATAGGGTTGGTCCTGATGCCAGAGCGTGCGTTGCGAGGCGCCGGGCTGCTTGGACAAAACGTGATCGTGCAGAAAATTGATTTTTGAAGAACCCAGCAGGGCGGCGGCTATCTCTTTGGCCGGTGAATGAAAGACAAAATCCTGGAAATGTTCAATGCGCCGCCAGTTGTCGCTATCCTGAAAAAACGTTTTGGTGTCAGGATCGGTATAACGGCCATGATCGCTGGGGAATGCGATATTATAGTCGATACCCTGTTCAACGATATCCAGCCATTGCCTTGAGAATGCGCCGCGGATAATCACCGCGCCGTCGCGGGCGAATGCCTCTTTGTCATGGGGGGAAATGTCAATCATCATATCTCCATGGGAAATATACCCTGGATAATTCAAGCTGCGGGCAAGCCAGCGCGCCTGCAAGTAGAAGTATGCCAGGGTTAGCGGAATACTATTCCGCTCTATTAATCTATATTCAGACCTTTTCCGGATTCCAGCGCCCCGGGAATTCCTGGCCGCCCAGCTGGCGGTTATAGAACATGCCCAGATACCAGGGGAAATATTGATAAGACCAGGCGCACAGCCGGTTGCCGTATTTCAGGAAAGCCCGCAGCAGTTCCTGCACCTCTTCTTTACTTTTAGCGGCGGCGATAGCGGGACGCAATAACCCGGCGAATTCTTCCAATTTATATAATCCGCTGACGCCAAGATAGCTGGAATAAGGCACATCGAATTCATTCAGCGTGGTGGAGAAATCTTCCAGGGACAGCCTATTGCTCAAGGTCAGCAACGGATACATGGTATACATGATATAATCGCGCAGCATGCCGTTGGCGAAATCCCAGGCGGTAAAATATTGCCCGTAGGTGCCCGTTGATTCCACGCGGCCCAGGCGAATATCCCGTAAATCCTCAGGCTCGGTTAATGAAATACGCTCGGCTTCGGCTAAAAAGGTTTTCGCCACGTCGGAGGTTACGTTGACGGCTTTCGGTACGCCGGGATGGGCCGCTTTATCATGGGCCGATACCTCAACGAATAATAAGTCTTTTTGCCAGAACAGATTATTCCATACCGCTTTACCCACGTCGGGCAATAAATGGCAATACTCCTGCAATACCTGTCCCAGCACCGGCTGCGCCAGCGGCTCCAGCCCCACGCCGTACTGAATGGACATTTTATTGCCGGTTGACTGGGAATAACGCAGCCGGCCCACCGGGCAATCGGTGATCAATTCACGATGATGTACCGGCGCGCTGCTGACAATCGGCGTCCAGGCATACATGGACGCGCCGGATACCACCGGATGCGCCTGTAAAATCTTGAACGGCAAATGCTGCCAGAACTCTTCACACAACTCCGGGTTTTTTTCATCATTTAATTCGGCCACCACGGTCACACCCAGGGATGGCCAGCTAATATCGATCAAACGTCCCATCTTCACACCTCATCTGTCATTAGATCATGGTTATATTTTATGCAAAACCTTATTCAAAAATATCCTGGTACGGGGATTGTCCGGCGAGGTGAATATTTTTTGCGGCGGCCCTTGTTCAATAATTTCCCCGCCATCCATAATGACCACCCTATCGGCGACATTGCGGGCGAATTCCATTTCATGGGTCACGACTATCATGGTCATCCCTTGTGAGGCCAAGCCCTGCATAACGCTCAGCACTTCCCCCACCATTTCCGGATCCAGGGCGCTGGTGGGTTCATCAAACAGCATTACCTCCGGATTCATTGCCAACGCGCGGGCAATGGCGACGCGTTGCTGCTGGCCGCCGGATAATTGCGATGGGTAGTGCGTTAATTTGTCTCCCAGCCCCACCCGCGCCAATAATTCCATCGCCCGGCGCTCCGCCTGCGGTTTATCCTGATGCAATACGCTTACCGGCGCCTGCATGACATTCTCCAGGGCGGTCATGTGAGGGAATAAATTAAAGCGCTGAAATACCATGCCGATGCGGCGGCGCAGCAGGGCGATATTTTTCTCGCTGTCCTCAATCAGCCGACCGTTTTTTAGCCGGTAGCCAATCAGGGTGCCCCCCACATGAATGGTGCCCTGCTGAATTTTTTCCAGATGATTGATGCAGCGGATCAACGTGGTTTTACCTGAACCCGACGGACCGATAATCACCAATGTTTCACCGGTTTTCACCGTTAACGACACGTTGCGCAGCACCGGCGTCTCGCCATAGAATTTCATCACATCCCGGCAAACCACCGCATCGGACGGCGTAGACAGCTCATCAAGACTCATCGGCCAACTCCGCCAGCTGATTTGTGGGTGTATTTTTGGCCCGCTTGACAGTTTTTGCCGATAAATGCCGGCTCATATTTCTTTCCAGCAGCATCTGGATAAGGGTCCAGCCGGCGGTCAGCAATAAATAATATACCGACACGCCTAAATACACTTCGAAGGTCATAAAGGTCGCCGCCTGCAATTGCTCCGCGACGCGGAACATTTCCGACACGCCGATAATGCTTAACAGCGCGGTGGTTTTAAGCATGTTATTAAACTGATTGCCCAACGCGGGAAATATGACCGGAATAGTCTGTGGCAAAATAATTTTTCGCATCAATAATCCGGGGGTCATCCCCAGCGCTTTGGCCGCTTCCGACTGGCCTTTGTCGATAGATATAATTCCCGAACGGGTAATTTCACTCATGTAGGCGGCCTCGTGCAGACCGAAAGAAAATATGCCTGCCACCAGCGCCCCTGAAACAGCCAGCGGCCCCAGGCTTAATACCGAAGGAAAGAGATCAAAGCCCAATAAATAGGGCAGGCCGAAATAAATCAGCACCAATTGAACCAATACCGGGGTGCCGCGAAAAAACCAGATATATAGCTGATTCAATGACCGGAATATCAAAAAGCGGCTCATTCCGGACACCGCCAGCAAGATACCCAGCGCCATGCCGATCAATTGCGCGACGATGGCGGCAATAACGGTCAACGCCAGCCCTTCCAATAAAACGGGTTGCGGGTGAAAGACAAAATTAAGGAAAAAACCCGTATTGAACTGCAGCTGAATATGTGTGAACACGTTTTTATCCTCACCGAACGAATATCATGATCGCTTAATCGGCACAGGGGTGGCTGCTGCTGCAGAGATCAACGCCTTTATCGATACCCCATTTTTTGACGATTTTCGTCATGGCGCCGGAGGTATTCAACTCGTCTATGCCGGCCTGGACGGCCTGCCGCAGGGCGGTATTATTTTTAAGCGTGGCGATGACCCAGGTCTTGGCGGGTACCGGCATGTCCACGGTCTGGAATTTATTCGGCGCCTTGGACATATAGAAATTGATCACCACATTATCCCCCACCATGGCATCCGCCCGCCCCAGCAGCAAATCATGGAAAGCGGCGACATTGGTGCCCAGGGATACCAGGGTTATGCCGGGTTTGCCCTCTTTTACCAGCTGGTCGCTAAACTGTTTAACCACCGTTTCGTTGCGGCTGCCCAGCAAAGCGGCTACCCGCCGGCCGGAGAGATCTTCAAAGGTGTGGAATTTAAGCGGATTGCCCTTGGTCACCAGCAGTCCGGATTTTACCCGCCAGTAATCAATCAGCCCGTAGCGTTCGGCCCGCTCCGGGGTTTTACCCAGGCTCGCCATTACCAAATCGCATTTACCGGTATCCAGCGCGGCAAAAATACCGGAAAACTGATAATTATCGATATGCGTTTTAACCCCCATCAACGGGCCCAGCGCATTCATGATATCCACCGCGACGCCGCTTGGGGTTTTACCGTCCTCCGCCATTCCTTCAGCCGGCGGGTTTTCCAGGTCGGAACAAAAAGTCAGCTGCCCCTTGGCTTTGATGTCAGCCGGAGCGGTAACCGCTGAAAAGGCGAACTGCGATGCCATGGACAACGACATGCTCAACGCCGCACCGATAAACAATTGCTTTTTATTCACCCTATTCTCCCGCAGGTCTTGTTCGCATTAAGAACGATTGTTTTTTGAGAATGGCATCCGGGCTGTTAACACTTCCGTTACTCACTATCAGCAACATACAGCCAGCCTGCGCGGTCGTCAATATATGTATATACAAATAAGATAATTGTATGGTTGAATTGGACGTGAAAAACTATAATTTTTATCAACCAATTGATATATAACTAATATATTTATATTTTTATGAATATACTTATCCATTTATAACCGATATTCAGTGAATTGCCCGGCTATGGGCGGCACGGAGCGGCCAGGGAAGAGACCATGGGGTGTTAAGCGCAGCGGGGAGTGATAAAGGGAGTAGCCCTAAAAAGGAACTGGGCGGCAGGATGGCGGCGGCATCCGCCCGATCCCGTCAGGGCGTTTTCCATGCCCGCGGAGGGCGTTTTGACAGCGACATGCCGATGAAAGAGCCGTTGTTCGGGATGAGGTAAACGGCTATCAGGCCGGGTTCGGGCCGGGCCCGAAGCGCACCAGAAAGCGGTGCCGCTCGCCGGGATAGATGAGACGCACAAAGGTGATTAATTCACCCGACAGCCAGGTTCGGCGCGCAATGGAGATACAGGCGGTGCCGGGGGATACGGAGAGCTGCCTGGCCAGGACGTCATCGGCGGAAATGGCGCGCAAGGAGTGCTCCCCTTCCGACCAGGGGATATTGCTTAGCAGCCAGCTTCCCGGCGGAATATCGGTGAACTCCTCTTCCGCCGCTTCGGGCACCACCGCCAGGTTTATCTGGCGCGCTTCCAGGGCGAACGGCAGATTATCCGCGTAATGCATCACATCAATGCACAGCATGCGGGCATTAACCGGGATACCGATATGGGTGGCCTCCACCGCATCGGTGATGGTACGGATGCCGCGATACAGCAGCGTAAAGCTATACATTCCGTCGGTGGCCAGCACCTCGGCGCGGATATCCTGGATAGCCAGCAGCGGTTCTTCCACCCTGGGCATGGCCACAAACGAACCCTTCCTGCGCTTGCGGACAATCATCCCCGCCGCCACCAGCGTTGAAAGCGCCTTGTTTACCGTCATGCGCGAGCAGTTGTAAATCTCCATCAGCGCCTGTTCGGTGGGGACACGATCGCCGGGATGCCACTCGTTACTCAGAATTTTATTTTTGATATCGCTCTGAATACTCTGATGAATCGGCAAGGGTTTGACCCGGACGCGTCTGATGGTTTCACTCTTGGACTCGGGTTCCGACAGCGAGGGCTTAGTGGTATTGGGTCTATTTTGGTCCATAACGTCCCTTTTTCAATAGCTTGTTCAATAACTTGCAAAATAATGATAAGCGATATCATACAGCCAAAACACACACCCATCTGCCAGGGCTTAACGCCGAACGGTTGAACGTAGCGCCGGACATGGCACCGGAAGATGATAAAACATCCTATCATCTTTAACCGCTGTTAGGCGGTGTCCGGCACAGGCTTTTCGCCGGGGCAGGCATTTCTTTTTCTTATTAATCCCCTGCCGTTAAAACTCGCCTACTTTATGTATATACAAAATCAGAACGCCGTTAGCATCAGCGTAAAAGCCGCCGGTGGGAAAAATAATCCCCTGTTTTAACGCGTATTTATCATAGGATTATCCTATGCAGAAAGCCGTGATTTTCGTCTGTACGGGCTTTACTTCCCCCCTTGATATTATATGGTATATACCAATCAATTAAAACCAGCTTTTCCCTTATCTTTCCTGCGGATTAAGGGAAACCGCGATTGACGGGTGAACGGGATGATAAGAATAGGGGTTGATATCGGCGGAACCTTCACCGATTTCGTCGTCTGGCGCAGCGGCGGGCGGCAGGAACAATGGCAATCCTTTAAGGTACCCTCCACCCCGCCGAATTTCGCCCGGGGTTTTCAGGACGGATTCGAAAAACTGCTGGCTGAACTGGCCATCGGGCCGCAAGAGCCCGTGGTGATAATGCACGGCACAACCGTCAGCACCAATGCGGTGATTGAACGCTCCCAGCCGCCGGTGTCCCTGCTGGTTACCCAGGGATTTCGGGATATTTTGGAATTGCAGCGGCTGCGCCTGATAGATCCCACCAATCTGCTGGGCACGCGCAGGCTGCCGCTGATTGAACGCCATCAGGTCTTTGAAATAGGGGAACGCCTGGGGGCGGACGGCGCTATCGTTGAACCGCTGTCGGCGGATTCGGTGGCCCGGGCCGTTGAACAGGTGCGCGCCGCCGGCATGACGGGCATAGCCGTCGCCTTTATGAACAGTTACCAGAATCCCGCCCATGAACAGCAGACCCGCGCATTGATTAACCGGCTGGCGCCGGAGCTGGATGTTTGCCTGTCAAGTGATGTCTGGCCGCGGCCGGGAGAGTATGAACGGGCCATCAATGCGCTGCTGAACGTCTACGTTAAACCCTGCATGTCCTCCTATCTGCAGCAGATTGAAAGCTATCTCGCCAGCCGCCTGCGGCACGTCCAGCTGTTTATCACCCGCTCCAACGGCGGCGCCATGTCGGCGCGGGAAGCGCGGGATTTCCCGGTGAATACCCTGCTTTCCGGCCCCGCCTCGGGGGTCACGGCGGCGCAGCTGATGGCCCGCGCCGCGCCGGAACGGCACTATCTCACCATGGATATGGGGGGCACCAGCACCGATATTTCCCTGATCCGCGAGGGCATGGCGGCGGTAGTGGATCAGACGGAAGTGGGCGAGTTTCCCCTTACCATGCCGGTGACCGGCATTGAAGCCATCGGGGCGGGAGGCGGTTCCATCGGCCGCTTTGACGGACCGGTATTCCGTATCGGCCCGATGAGCGCCGGCGCCTGGCCCGGACCCGCCTGCTTCGGCCGGGGAGGAAACCGGCCCACCGTCACCGATGCCTACCTGCTGTGCGGCTACCTGTCCGCCGATGCCTTTCTCGGCGGCGCCATGATCCTGGATCGGGACGCGGCCCATCAGGCGTTTATGCCCCTGGCCCAACGCATGGGGGAGACGGTGACCGGCGCGGCCAGCGCCGCGATTTCCATCGCCACCTCCAATATGGTGGCCAGCGTCTTGCCCTACCTGGCCCGCCACGGCGTTGACCCTCAGGATGTCACCCTGGTGACGTTCGGCGGCAACGGCGCTATCCACGGACCGCTGCTGGCGGCGGAAATCGGTATCCCCTCCCTTATCGTGCCCAATACCCCTTCGGTTTTTTGCGCCGTGGGCGGCGTGGTGGCGGAGCTGACCCACGACGTGGTGGCCATTGTGCAACAGGGGGCCATGGACACCACCCGGTTACGGCAGGTTTTCACCGCCTTGCAGGATGAGGCCGGCGCATGGCTGGCGCGGCAGACCGATGGGGCCAATATAGAGGCCATCGTGCTGGAATACTGGGCGGATCTGCGCTATCGCGGCCAATCATTTCAGATACCGGTGAAAATCGCCGCCGACGCGCCGGACCACATGACCACCGAGATGGCCGTTAGCGCCTTTCACGGCGAGCATCTGCGTTTGCATGCCCATGCCGATCCCCAGGGACGGGTGGAATTTATCGAACTACGGGTGCGTATCCGCGGCGCGCTGGCTACCCCCGGCAGCCATGCGCCGGCGGAGTTGAAATCCGTTGCCGCCCCGAGTCCCTGCGGCCACCGGCGGCTGCACATCGGCGCCGCGCATTTCGACCACTGCCCGGTCTATGCCAGGTCAGGCCTCGGCGTCGGCGCGAGCGTTTTTGGACCCTGTATCATCAGCCAGAGCGACGCGACAGTACTGGTTCCACAGCATTTCACCGCCCGGGTGCAGCCCGACGGCGCCCTTTTCATGATGCAGGAGCGTTGACCGTGGATCCCATACAAACCGTTATCATGAATAACCGCTTTAACGCCATCGTCGAAGAAGCGTCGGTCACGTTGTATCGCACCGCCCATACCACCTTCGTCAAGCTGGTGCAGGATTTCCAGTGCGCCCTGGCCACGCCTCAAGGGGAGGTGTTCGCCTACCCCAGCCATTCCGGCGTCAATGCCTTTATCGGCCTGTCGGTAGCCGGCGGACTGGCGGGCATCGGCCTGGAAAATCTGGAGCCGGGCGACTGCATCATTACCAACGATCCGTTCAGCACCGACGGCATGGTGACGCATATTATGGATGTCTCCATGGTTCGGCCGATTTTTTTCGGCAATGACCTTATCGCCCTGGCCTGGTCGTTTGTCCACGCCTCCGATATCGGCGGCGCGGTGCCGGGCAGCATTTCACCGGCCTTTACCGAGGTGTTCCAGGAAGGACTGCGGGTCAGGCCCACCAAGCTCTACAAGCGCGGCCAGCTGGATACCGCCATTCGCAACATTTTTATCGATAACAGCCGTATTGCCGATGAGCTGTGGGGGGATTTCCAGGCGATGATCTCAGCCCTCACCAGTATGGATAACCGGCTGAATCAATTATGCCGGCGCTACGGCATCCAGCAGGTGCGGGCGGGGATGGATGCTTCCCTGGCCCTGTCCGAGGTGAAGACCCGCGAGGTCATTCGCCGCATTCCCAACGGGGACTACCCCTTTGCGGATTATATCGAAGGCATGACGGAAGGGGATTTCATTCATATCAACGCCGTGATGCGCGTCAGCGACGAACACATTGTGTTCGACTTCAGCGGCACAGACCCGCAGGTGGCGGCGGCCTTTAATTATGTCACCGGCGCCCGCGCCCATCCTTATACCCTGCAGGCGTTTATCTATTACATTTTGACCCTGGAACCGGAAGCGCCGCGTAACTCCGGCCTGCTGCGGGCGCTGGAGGTCATCGCCCCGCGCGGGACCATCATCAATGCCGAATTTCCGGCGGCGGGCGGTTCCCGCGTCACCACCAGCACCCGGGTCTACGACGTGATTCTGGGCTGCCTGAACGCCGCGCTGCCGGACGGGCTGACCGCCGCCGGCCCCGGCATGTCGGGGGTGATTGTCGTCTCCGCCAAAGATCCCCGCGGCGACGGCAACCGTGTCAGCGTCATCAATCCCCTGTGCGGCGGCGGCGGCGGACGCTTCGGCATCGACGGCACCGACGGCGTGGATTCCCGCTCCGGCTATCTGCGCACCGTGCCCGCCGAAATTATCGAAGCCGAAACGGTAATACGGGTCAAACGCTATGCCCTGGTTACCGACAGCCAGGCCCCCGGCCGCTGGCAGAGCGGCGCCGCCATTGCCCTGGAGCTGGAAAATACCGGGCCGGAGGCGGTAATGACGGTGCGGGGCATGAATCGCTTTTATTTTCGTCCTTGGGGCGCCCGCGGCGGCCAGTGCGGCCATTTGGGATCGGTGGTGCTCAATCCCGGTACCGACGATGAACGCAACCTGGGCAAGATCGATGTCTTGAAGATGAAACGCCATGACGTGGTACGCCTCACCTCCCCCGCCGGCGGCGGCTTCGGCGATCCGTTCCTGCGCGACCCGGCGCTTATTGCCCGCGATGTGCGCCGCGGGCTGGTGACGCCCTTCAATGCCAGGAGCAGCTACGGCGTTGCGGTGGATGACGAGGGCCGCGTTGACGACGCCGCCACCCATCGGCTGCGGGCCGGCCATATCCCCGATCAAAGCCGGGTGACGCTGGGCAGCGCCCGGGATCAGCTGGATGTTGTCTGGCCGCGGGAAATCCGCGGGGCGCTGGCGGCCGGTCTGTTGCAGCAGGAGCGGAACGTTCGCCAGCCGCTGCGCCTGGCGGTGATCAAGCGCCTGACGGCGGAGAACCGGCCGGTGACGCTGCCGCTGATGAACCGGGTTATTGACGAAGAGTTGCAGTATCTAAAGATGCATTGAATGAATAGGGCTCTGCCCGCATCCCCGGGCCAGCGGTTATAAAAAATGGTTTTTTATAGCCTTATAGTGATGTTTTCTCTTGTTGGAGACCAGACATGCGTCATCTGCTTAGGCAAATCTTGTTAGCGCCCGTGGGTAAATCCGGCATGCATACATTAAGAATGCGGGGCTGGCTTTTCGCCTTGATGATGTTCAACGCCGTGCCGGCAAGCGCACTGGCGGATACGGTAAATATCGCCCTATCCGCCGGGCTGACCACTCTCGATCCCCAGCAGGCCACCGTGGTGCAGACGGATCTGAGCGTCATCAGCCATATCTATACCCCCCTGGTGGTGCGCAATGCCGACCTGAGCATTATCGGCGTGGCGGCCACGTCGTGGAAAGCGCTGGACGATCGGACCTGGGATATTAAGCTGCGCCCCGGCATCCTGTTTACCAACGGCAAACCTCTGGATGCGGCGGTGGTGAAATGGAATTTTGACCATTTGCTCGATCCCAACCATAAAACCCGGGTGAAGGAGTGGTACAGCCTGATTGACCATGTGGACGTCGTGGCCCCCGACGAAGTGAAAATTGTCACCAGCGCGCCCTTTCCGGGACTGATTGCCCAGCTCAGCATGTTTTTCCTGATGGAGCCCACCTGGACCGCCGCTCACGATCCCGGCCGCGAAGCCATGGGCAGCGGACCGTACCAGCTGGCGCAGTACGTGCCGGGGGAGCGGGTGGTGCTGACGCCCAATCCGCATTATTTCGGTCCGAAAGCCGCCCACGACCAGGTGATTTTCCGCATGATCAGCGAACCGGCGGTGCGGGTTTCGGCGCTGCTGTCCGGCGAGCTTGACCTGGCGCTGGATATTCCGCCCACCGACATCGACCGGATCAATAAAAGCAGCGTGGCCCATGCCGGCTGGGGTGAAAGCAGCCGCGCCATGATAATCAAGCTCAACAGCCTGAAAAAGCCCTTCGCCGATAACCTGAAATTGCGCCAGGCGATGAATTACGCCATCGACCGCCAGGGGATTATCGATGCCATCTATAACGGCCACGGGGCCATGAGCAAGGGCCAGCTATTGTCCCCCATGTACTTCGGCTACAACGATAAGCTGCAGCCCTATCCTTACGACCCGGACAAAGCCCGGCAGCTCATTGCCCAATCGGGCCTGCCGCAGCCCATCTCGTTTGAACTGCAGGTTCCGCTGGGACGCTATTTGCTGAGCCAGGAAATCGGCCAGATCATCGCCGCCCAATTGCAGGACGTGGGGCTGGATGTGAAAATCAAGGAGATGGAATACGCCAACTGGTCCAATGCCTATACTCGCGGCGATATGGGCCAGGCCTCCTTCCTGGGCCAGGCCTGGCCGACCCTGGATGCCGACGGTCTGCTGGGGCTCTATCTGCCCACCGATCCCGGCGCGTACTGGAAAGACCCGGCATTTGCCGATTTGGTGCTGAAAGCCCGTTCAACGGTGGATAAGCAAAAGCGCATCGTCTATTACCAGCAGGCGACGGAGCGGATGCGCGATCAGGCCCCGGTGGTGTTTTTGTTCAACCAGCCCCTGACCTACGCCACGTCCAATAAATTCAGTTGGAAAGTCCGGGGCGATGACTGGGTCCGCGTCGATGATTTAGTGGCAAAATAACAGGCGACCCGCGTGGCTAAATATATTCTGTCCAGAGTAGTGGAAGTGCTGATTGCCCTGTTCGGCCTGGTGACCATCATTTTTCTGGTATCGCGCATGCTGGGGGATCCGGTATCGCTGCTGCTGCCCCAGGGCGCCAGCGCCGCCGACCTCCAGGCCATGCGGGAGCAGTTGGGGTTGCAGCGCCCGCTGCTGGATCAATATCTCGGTTTCCTGCGCCATGTGCTGTCGGGGGATCTGGGCACCTCCTTTTTTTATCAGCGCCCGGCGCTGCAGGTGGTGCTGGAACGCATGCCGGCCACCCTGGCGCTGACGGCGCTCTCCGCCCTGTTCGGCCTGGCGATAGGCTGCCTGGCCGGCCTGGCGGCGGCCCTGTACCGTAACTCCGTCTGGGAATTTCTGGTGCTCACCCTGGCCATGCTGGGGCAGGCCACTCCGGCGTTCTGGCTGGCCATTATGCTGATCCTGCTGTTTTCAGTCCACCTGGGCTGGCTGCCCACCGGCGGCACCGGCAGCGCGCTGCATCTGGTGATGCCCACCGCCGTCATGTCGATTTTCATCGCCGCCAATATCGCCCGCCTGTTTCGATCCAGCCTGCTGGAGGTCATGGGCGAGGACTATGTGCGCACCGCCTGGGCCAAGGGCCTGCCGCCGCGAACGGTTATCAGCTGGCATATGGCGCGCAACGCCGTCCTGCCGGTGGTGACCATGAGCGGGCTGCTGGTGGGGGAGATGCTGGGGGGATCGGTGGTGGTGGAAACCATTTTTTCCTGGCCGGGGGTGGGCCGGCTTATCGTCGAGGCGGTGGCTAACCGGGATTTCCCGTTGATCCAGGCGGGGGTGGCGGTGGTGTCCGGCCTGTTTTTACTGGTGAGCCTGGCGGTGGACCTGCTGTACAGCCTGCTGGATCCGCGCGTGAGGCAATCCCCATGATCAGGGCTGACGGCTTGCGAAGCCTGGGCCGCAGCCTGGCGGCCAGCAAAATCGGCCTGATTGGCTGGGTGGTGCTGCTCCTGCTGCTGCTGGGGGCATTGAGCACGTATCTGCTGCCCCTGCCCGACCCGGTGCACGGCAATCTTTTACAGCGGTTAAAGCCGCCCTCCTATCGGTTTTTCACGCTGTCGTCCCATCCCCTGGGCACCGATCAACTGGGACGGGATATGTTCAGCCGCCTGCTGTTCGGCAGCCGGGTATCCATTACCGTGGGCTGCGCCGCGGTGCTGATGGGCGGGGTGGTGGGCGTGCTGGTGGGCATGATCTCCGGCTATGCCGGCGGTATCACCGATCGGGTATTGATGCGTTTAGTGGATATGCAGCTTTCCATCCCGCTGATTTTGCTGGCGCTGATGGTTATCGCCGCCGCCGGGCCCAGCCTGGGCAATCTGATTATCGTGCTGGCGCTTACCAGTTGGATCCGCTACGCCCGCCTGGTGCGCGGCCAGGTATTGGCCCTGCGGCGCCAGGAGTTTGTCCTGTCGGCCACCGCCGTGGGAGCGGGACCCTGGCATATCCTGCGCTATTATCTGCTGCCGAATGTTCTCACCCCGATCCTGGTTATCGCCACGCTGGAGTTTTCCCGGGTTATCTTGCTGGAAGCCAGTTTAAGCTTTCTGGGGCTGGGCGTTCAGCCGCCCTGGCCGAGCTGGGGCAGAATGCTGGCGGAAGGGCGCACCTATATCGCCACCGCCTGGTGGGTCACCACCTTTCCGGGGCTGGCTATCGTATTAACGGTGATGAGCGCCAACTTTGTCGGTGACTGGCTGCGCGATTTTTTTGATCCCAAACTGCATTCCACCGGAGAATGAAGCCTATGCCGCCGCTGCTGGAAGTGCGTAATCTCACCGTTGAGGTACCCGCCAAACGGGGACGGCCCCCGGTGCGTATCATCGAAGATATCAGCTATGATCTGGACTACCATCAGACTCTGGGCATCGTGGGAGAGAGCGGCAGCGGTAAAAGCATGCAGGCCCTGGCTATGCTGGGACTGCTGCCCCTGCGCAAGGGCGGGCGGATTCAGGGGGAAGTGCTGTTCCAGGGCAAAGACCTGTTGACCCTGTCCCCTAAAGCGCTCAGGGAGATCCGCGGCGGCCAGATAGGCATGATCTTCCAGGAGCCGATGACCTCCCTCAATCCGGTGCTGACCATTGGCCGCCAGCTGGCGGAACCCCTGGTGCATCATATGGGCATGAGCTACGGCAAGGCGCGCCGGCATGCCGTCGACCTTTTGGGGCTGGTGGGCATTCCCGATGCCGCTGAACGGATCAGGCAGTACCCGTTCCAGTTTTCCGGCGGCATGCGCCAGCGCGCCATGATCGCCATGGCCATTGCCTGCAAGCCGAAGCTGCTGATCGGCGACGAATCCACCACCGCCCTTGATGTCACCATCCAGGCGCAGATTATCCAGCTGATTCGGGATCTGCGAGACGAGATGCGGATGTCCATTATCTGGATCACCCATGATATGGGGGTGGTGGCCGCCATGGCGGACCGGGTACAGGTGCTGTACGCCGGTAAAATCATGGAAACGGGGCCGGTGGAACAGGTTTTCGGCCAGCCCTATAGCGCCTATACCTGGGCACTGCTGCAATCCCTGCCCAAACGCGGCCAGCGCCCCAGGGAACCGCTGTTTCAAATCGCCGGGCAACCCATCAACCCGGCCCTGCGGCCGCCGGGTGATCCCTTTGCGCCGCGCAATCCCTTCGCCACCCCGCGCTGCCATCTGGAAATGCCGCCGCTGCGACCGGTGTCCGACGTAGCGCCGCAGCACCGGGTGGCCGCCTGGTACGATCTGCCCCGCTGTCTGGAACAACAACAGGAAAATAACCCATGAACCATGCCCCGCCGCCCGCTACGGCAATAGAAAGGCAGGCTACGAGCCACGCCCCATCGCCCCCGGCCCGGCCGCCGCTATTGCAGGTTGAGGGCTTAAGCAAAGAGTATCCGGTCAATAGTCCGTGGTTCGGCCGGCGCGGGGTGTTCACCGCGGTGGGGGGCGTGAGCTTTTCCCTGGCGAAAGGAGAAACCCTGGGATTGGTGGGCGAATCCGGATCGGGGAAAAGCACCGTGGCGCGCTGCCTGATGCAGCTGGAACGGCCCACCGGCGGCCGGGTTCTGCTTGAGGGACAGGATCTGGCGCAGCTCGGCCAAAGCGAGCTGCGGCCGCTGCGCAGAGTTATGCAGATCATCTTTCAAGACCCTTACTCCGCCCTCAACCCCCGCATGACCGCCGGCCGGTTTGTGGCGGACCCTATTATTATCCACGAGGGAAGACAGCCCCGACAGGCTTTAGAGCAGCGGGTAGAGGCGCTGTTCGCCAAGGTGGGGCTGGACAACAGCCATATCCATCGATATCCCCATGAATTTTCCGGCGGCCAGCGCCAGCGCATCTGTATCGCCCGGGCGCTGGTGCTGTCGCCCCGGTTAATCGTGGCGGATGAGCCGATTACCGCCCTGGATGTCTCCATTCAGGCGCAAATAATCAACCTGCTGCAGCAGTTGCAGGATGAACAGGGACTCTCTTACCTGTTTATTTCCCACGATCTTGGCATGGTCCGCCATATCTGCCATCGGGTCGCGGTGATGCTGCGCGGCATGATTGTGGAAACCGGTTCCGTGGAGGATATTTTCAACGACCCGCGCCATCTCTATACCCAGGCGCTGCTCAGCGCCACTCTTGAAGCCGATCCGGCCCTGGAGCGCAGTAAAAAGCGGACGTTTTATAGCCCAACCCCCGCCGGAAGGTTGACCGCCGGCTATATGCGCGAAGTATCGCCGGGACATTTTGTCCGGGAAGAGCTGTAAGGCGAGGTAAAACAGCCCCGGTTCCTAATGCCGGTTGTCGTTTCAAACCACAAATGTATATACATAATATTATATTGTATATACAATAATCCTGTCATGATTATGACGCCCCTTTTTACGGCGGCGTAGCCGTTAGGTTGTTTTTTGACGACAGGAGTAAGTGGTATGAGTTATACGAGCCTTGGCGATGTGATTAACGACATCCACAGCCATACCGGGCTAATCGCCCATGATGAACCCGCCGAGATCCACGCCTTTCGCACCGGCACGCTGGACAATCAGGCGGGAAGCTACGGTCAGTATTTCGGCACCTGGGATATCGCGGCCGGCATGATGCGCGATTACTCCATGTATACCTATTATCCGCTGCTGCAGATCGTTGAAAATCCGGCCATCGATCTGTCCCAGTTCGCCTTTATCCTCGACAGCTTCGATCACCCCTACAGCAACTATCTGCGCTACAGCGGTTTTCCGAAAATGGGCAAGCTGGCCTTCGCCATGCGGGAGTGGCTGCCGCAGGCCGAGTCGCGCCGGCAGGCGGTTGAAGCCATCAGGGCGTTTTGTATATACACCAACAAAATGGCCGCCTGGTCTTTCCACTACTTTCCCTGGCGCCTAGGTAAAGAGTTTACCTATAGCCAGCCCGAAGCGGCCGCCCCTTCCCTCGCCGACCCGGCGCTGCGGGTAAAAATCAACCAGGGCCGCAAGATTCGCCTCACCTGGCAGCCGCTGGGCATCACCGTGGACGCCTATCTGGCGGTGAATGAAAACCCGGAGCTGTGCCAGGATGTGATCAACGCCCTGCCCTTTACCATTTTGCAGGATCACGCCGTGGTCACCGGCGAGTCCATGTATGCCTGGTGCCCGCTGGTATCCACCGCCCCAATCCATGTGCGGGAAAGAATCTGCGATGCCCCGAAAGGGCGGCTGCGTTTTTCCCAGTCCACCGGACAAAAATTCATCGTCCAGTACGGCCCCACCACCGAGGATTTGGCCCAGCCGGTATTGGGGGAAGTGGTGCCGGAACATACCGATCGTCTCGACGCGGTGGGTATCGAGGTCTGGAAAAGCACCTTTGAAACCAAAACCCCTATCTGGCTGCGGGTAGAACTGGCCTGACCGTATTATCTATCCCTAAATAGGGATAGCGGTAATCCACTCCACAGGAATGACAGCATGATTATCTTAAAACCCGGCAAGGTGACGTTGCCGGAGCTGGAGCAAATTTACCGCTCCGACGTGGGCGTCCGGCTCGATCCGGCCATGGAAGGGGCAATACAGCACAGCGCGGCGCGGGTGGCGCAGATTGTGGCGGGGGATGCGGCGGTCTACGGCATCAATACCGGGTTCGGCAAGCTGGCGTCGGTGCGCATTCCCGCCGAAGACGTGGCCACCTTGCAGCGCAACCTGATTTTATCCCACTGCTGCGGCGTGGGGGAAGCGCTGGCCAGGCCGGTGGTGCGCCTGATCATGGCCCTTAAGCTTATATCCCTGGGACGGGGCGCCTCCGGGGTGCGCTATGACATTATTCGTCTTATCGAAGGGATGCTGGCCTGCGACGTTATACCGGTGATTCCCGGCCAGGGCTCGGTGGGCGCCTCGGGAGATTTGGCGCCCCTGGCGCACATGGTGGCGGTGATGATAGGCGAAGGCGAGGCGGTGATGCTCGGACAAAGAATGCCCGCCCGGCAGGCGCTGCAGCTGGCGGGGCTGAAACCGGTGGTGCTGGCGGCCAAAGAGGGCCTGGCGCTGATCAACGGCACGCAGGTTTCCACCGCCCTGGCCCTGGCCGGACTGTTCGGCGCTCATCGGGCGCTGCAAACCACGCTCATCTCCGGCGCCCTCACCACCGACGCCATCATGGGCTCCACCGCCCCGCTGCATGATGAAATCCATCAACTGCGCGGGCACCGGGGACAGATAGACACCGCCCGAAGCCTCAGCCGTTTGCTGGCAACGTCAGAAATACGCCAAAGCCATTTGGAAAACGACCCGCGCGTGCAGGATCCCTATTGCATCCGCTGCCAGCCGCAGGTGGCCGGCGCCGCCCTTGATTTGATCCGCCAGGTGGCGGCCACGCTATGCACCGAAGCCAACGCCGTCACCGACAATCCGCTGCTGCTGTCCGATAATACCGTGGTGTCCGGGGGAAATTTCCATGCCGAGCCGGTGGCGTTCGCGGCGGATATCCTGTCCCTGGCCATTGCCGAGATAGGCTCCATCGCCCAGCGGCGCATTGCCCTGATGGTGGATCCCGCCTTGAGCTTCGGCCTGCCGGCATTTCTGGTGGCCGCTCCCGGGCTTAACTCCGGCATGATGATCGCCGAAGTGACCTCAGCCGCCCTGATGAGCGAAAACAAGCAAATGACCCATCCCGCCTCGGTGGACTCCACACCCACCTCCGCCAACCAGGAGGATCATGTCTCCATGGCCTGCCACGGCGCGCGCCGCCTGCTCAAAATGCTTGATAACCTCAATGCTATCTTAGGGATTGAAATCATGGCCGCCACCCAGGGCATTGAATTCCGCTCGCCCCTCGCCACCAGCCCTGAGCTGCTCAAGGTAACGCGGCAGGTGAGAAAACAGGTAGCCCCGCTGACCACCGATCGCTACATGGCGACGGATATCGCCAATGCCGCGCAGATGGTGGCCTCCGGCGCCATCATCGGCGCCCTGGGCAGCGACGGATTGTTACCGCCGCTGATGTGAGCGGACTGATGCAGGGTATCCATGTCTCGTCATAACCGGCATCCGCCGGTTTTTCTGCCTAAAAAACATACCCCCGCTAATAAATGGCAAATGCATCTTGAAACACACATGTCTCCATGTTGCGACGCCATAACATTGACCTAATTTATTCTATTGATAATTAATCACATTCTCATTTCACACCACTAATAAAGTCATGTGGCTTAATACCTCTTAGCGCATGCCTTACGTTATCTCCATATTTCCAGACACGCCTGGAGTTAATGTGCCAATAACGACGTAAACGCCGCATTCCGTTTAACGTCGCCAGCCCCTTTTGCGTTGGTAGCGCTGTAAGGGGCGTTTTCATTATCGCACTCGGCAACCGGCTGCTTATGGCAAAAAAACAACTACTCCTACACCACGCGGCAAATGCCGTTTCGCAGCGTTATAGATATGCATTCATCTGTAATAGATGTGCGCTTACGGCCGGGGGTAACCCATTACACATTGATGAAATGTTTCGCCGCCATAAGGAACCTTCGCGAACCTTACGGCTTTTTTAAGCGAACGCTGACAGGAATTTACCGGAGCGGTCGCTCTCGTTTCTTTTGATGAACGGTATGAAATTCATTATGCGCCAGAGATTTCTTTACACCAGTTTGATTCTGCTGCTCGCCGGTTGCCACCAGGACACATCATCCCCCCAAGCAACCCAACCCACGGCAGTGGGAGTGGTGACGCTACAGACCCAGCCCATCACATTATTCACCCAACTTCCCGGCCGGACCACGGCGGTAAGAACCGCCGAGGTCCGGCCGCAGGTGAACGGCGTTATTCAAAAACGACTGTTTATCGAGGGCGGCGAGGTGAAAGCGGGCCAGCCGCTGTACCAGATCGATCCCGCCAGCTATCAGGCTGCCTACGATAAAGCTCAGGCCACCTATACCAATGCCTCACTGCTGGCGAAACGCTACCAGCCGCTGGCCGCCGCGCACGCCATCAGCCAGCAAAGCTATGCGGACGCGGTGGCCAGCGCCAACGAAGCAAAAGCCGATTTGGAGACCGCCCGGGTCAATCTCGACTATACGCAGGTGCGCGCGCCCATTTCCGGCCATATCGGCCGCTCTCTTTCCACCGAGGGGGCATTGGTTACCAACGGACAAACCAATTACCTCACTACCATTGCCCAACTCGATCCCATCTATGTGGATGTGAGCGAATCGTCCCAGGATATGCTGCGCCTGCGCCGCGCGCTGGCCAGCGGCATGTTGCAAAAAACCGGCGATAACGCCGCCGCGGTAACGCTGACCCTTGAAGACGGATCGCCTTATCCCCAGCAGGGACGGCTGGAATTTTCGGAAGTGACGGTGGATGAAGCCACCGGCAGCGTCACGATGCGCGCGTCCTTCCCCAATCCCCATAACGAATTGCTGCCGGGCATGTTTGTCCATGCCAGCTTCCCGCGCGGGATACAGGAACAGGGCATTCTGGTGCCGCAGGAAGCCATCATGCATGACAACAAAGGCCAGCCTTACGTTTACCTGGTGCAAAAGGATAACACCATTGCCCAGGCCGATATCGCCACAGGTCAGATGATCAACGACAAATGGCTGGTGAATAAGGGACTGAACGCCGGCGAAAGCGTGGTGGTCAGCGGGCTGCAGCAGATTCACGTCGGCAGCAGGGTGAAGGCGGTATCGTCAGGTTCGGACGATGTGCCCGGCAAGAACGGCGTTACCCTTTCCATGACCGACGCCTCGGCGCAATAGGAGGCGATATGTCAAAGTTCTTTATCGACCGCCCGATTTTCGCTTGGGTAATCGCCATTATCGTGATGCTGGTAGGCGCTATCGCGGTACTGAATCTGCCTATCAGCCAATATCCCACCATTGCAGCGCCGGCTATCTCGATTACCGTCACCTATCCGGGCGCCAGCGCGGAAACGACGCAGAATACCGTGGTGCAGGTTATCGAACAGCAGTTGAACGGCCTCGATAACTTGCGCTACATCGAATCCCAAAGCAGCGACGACGGCAGCGCGCAGATTATCGTGACGTTCAATCAGGGTACCAATCCCGATATCGCCCAGGTCCAGGTGCAGGACCGGGTGTCGCTGGCGGAAGCGCAGCTGCCTGCAGCGGTCACCGATCAGGGACTGCGGATCCGCAAATACCAATCCAACTTCATGATGGTGGTCAGTCTGATTTCCAAAGACGGGAAATTGAGCAACAGCGATCTGGCGGACCTGCTGGTGTCCAAGCTTGAAGACCCTATTTCCCGCACCAAAGGCGTCGGCGACTTCCAGGTGATGGGGGCGGAATATGCCATGCGCATCTGGCTGGACCCGGATAAACTCTACAAATATCAGCTGATACCCAGCGATATCACCACCGCGCTCAATGAACAGAACGTCCAGGTGTCATCCGGCTCCCTTAGCGGATTGCCCACCATCCCCGGAGCAAAAACCACCGCCACTATTTTGGGCAAGTCCCGTTTTACCACGGTATCCCAGTTCGAAAACGTCCTGTTGAAGGTCAACACGGACGGTTCCCAGGTACGCCTGAAAGACGTGGCGAAAGTGGCGCTGGGGCCGCAAAGCTATAATGTCGACTCCACCTATAACGGCATGCCTTCCGCCGGTATCGCGCTGCTGCTCTCCAGCGGAGCGAATGAGCTGGATACCGCCAACGCGGTGCGCCAGACGGTGGCGGGCGTGAAGGATTCGTTGCCGGGCAACGTGGAGGTAGTGTATGCCTATGACACCTCGCCGGTGGTCAGCGCATCTATCGAAGAAGTGGTGAAAACGCTGTTGGAGGCCATTGTGCTGGTCTTCCTGGTGATGCTGGTCTTCTTGCAGAACCTGCGGGCGACCCTGGTCACCACCCTGGTGGTTCCCGTGGTACTGCTGGGCACCTTCGGCATACTTGCCGCCTTCGGCTATAGCATCAACACATTGACAATGTTCGGCATGGTGCTGGCCATCGGCCTGCTGGTAGACGATGCCATCGTGGTGGTGGAAAACGTCGAGCGCGTCATGGCTGAGGACGGCTTGCCTCCCAAAGAGGCTACCATCAAATCCATGCGCCAGATCCAGGGCGCGCTGTTCGGGATAGCGCTGGTGCTCTCGGCGGTATTGCTTCCCATGGCCTTCTTCAGCGGTTCAACGGGCGTCATTTACCGACAGTTCTCCATTGCCATTGTTTCGGCCATGGCCTTATCGGTACTGATGGCGTTGATTTTCACCCCGGCGCTGTGCGCCACCGTTCTCAAAAGCACGTCGGCGCAGCATAAAACCACCGGCATGGCCGGCTGGTTCAACCGAAAATTCGATTCCGGCACCCGGCACTATGTTAATGGCGTCGGCAAGGTCATCTCACGCCGCGGTCTGTTTTTGCTGCTTTATCTGGTATTGGTCGTCCTCACCGGTTTTCTCTTTGAGCACGTGCCCACCACATTCCTGCCCAACGAGGATCAGGGGGTAATGACGCTGCAAGTGACGTTGCCCCCCAACGCTTCGGCACAGCGCACCCAGAAAGTCATCAATGACATCAATGAATGGCTGCACAAGAACGAGGCGGCAACGGTCAATTCCGTCTTTGCCGCCAACGGCTTTAGCTT
Source organism: Sodalis sp. RH16 (assembly GCF_047324245.1). Taxonomy (NCBI): domain Bacteria; kingdom Pseudomonadati; phylum Pseudomonadota; class Gammaproteobacteria; order Enterobacterales; family Bruguierivoracaceae; genus Sodalis; species Sodalis sp. RH16. The sequence goes on from NZ_CP178737.1 coordinate 616,707, forward strand.
CGGCGCCCGCGGGCAAAGCACCGCCATGGCGTTCGTCCGGCTAAAAGACTGGAGCCTGCGTCCCGACGGCAATCAGAGCGTGCAGAGCCTGGCCCAGCGGACCATGGCGCATTTCGCCGGCTATAAAAACGCCAAGATTTACGCCCTGGTGCCGCCTGCGGTAATGGAGCTGGGCAATGCCACCGGTTTCGACTTCTATTTGCAGGACACATTGAACAAGGGCCATGACGCGCTGATGGCGGCTCAAAGCCAATTTTTACAGTTGGCCGCAAAGGATAAGCGATTAGCCGCGGTGCGCGCCAACGGCATGGCGGATGAACCGCAATATCAACTGAACATCGATGACGAACGCGCCAGCGCATTGGGCCTCAATCTGGAGAATATCAACGATACCCTCTCCGTGGCCTGGGGGTCGAGCTACGTCAATCAGTTTATGTTCAACGGCCGCGTCAAGGAGGTGTATCTGCAGGGCAACGCCGGCTCCAGGGTGACGCCGGAAGATCTTAATAAATGGTATTTCCGTAATGCCAGCGGAACCATGGTGCCCTTCTCCGCCTTCGGCAGCGGTAAATGGGTCTTCGGTTCGCCGCGCTATGAACGTTTCAACGGTCTTTCCGCCATGGAAATCATGGGCTCGCCGGCCAGCGGCTACAGCACCGGCGACGCGGTGAAAGCGGTTTACGACATCATGGCCAAACTGCCTCAGGGATTCAAACCGCAATGGCACGGCGTCTCCTATGAAGAGCAAACATCGGGTTCACAGACGCCGGCGCTCTACAGCATATCGATTCTGGTGGTGTTCCTCTGCCTGGCGGCGCTGTACGAAAGCTGGTCAATTCCGCTTTCCGTGATTCTGGTGGTGCCGCTAGGCGTACTGGGCACCATCGCGGCGGTGCTTTTACGCGGGCTGGAAAACGATGTCTTCTTCCAGGTAGGTTTGCTGACTACCGTCGGGCTGGCGGCGAAAAACGCCATCCTGATTGTCGAATTCGCCAAGGAACTGCAAGAGCGGGAGGGTAAAGACCTGATGGATGCGGTGATTACCGCGGCCCGTATGCGCATACGACCCATCATCATGACCTCCATGGCCTTTGTGCTCGGCGTGCTGCCGCTCACCATGTCCCGCGGCGCCGGCGCGGGCAGCCAGCACTCCATCGGAACCGCGGTGGTGGGCGGCATGATAACAGCCACCTTCCTCGCCATTTTCTTTGTGCCGATGTTTTACGTTGTGGTGGCCCAGCGTTTTTCCGGCAAGAAGGCCGCTAAACCTGTTTATGAAGAGAAAGTTCATAATGATAATTGAAACCTTCCGGTCGGCTGTGCTGCCGCTGGCTCTGTCCGCCGTACTGCTGAACGGCTGCTCATTGGAACCGAAATACCAGCGCCCGGCCTTGCCCGTCGCCAATCATTACGATTACGGCGCCGCCGCCACGCCGGGCGACGGCGCCGATTTGCCGTGGCAAACGTTTTTCACCGACCCGAGCCTGCGCCGGCTGATAAGCCTATCCTTGCAAAATAACCGCGATCTGCGGGTGGCGGCGCTTAACGTCGAAGTGGCCCGATCCCAGGTGCAGATTGATCGCGCGGCGCTGTTGCCAAGCGTCAATTTGTCCGCCGGCGAAACCGCCGAACATATTCCCGGCGGCCTGTATAATACCGCCAGCACAGGGCCAATCACTTATCACGAGTTCAATACCAGTCTCGCAGTGACCTCCTGGGAGCTTGATTTCTTCGGCCGCCTGCGCAGCCTGCGCGATCAGGCGCTGGAGCAATACCTCTCCCTGGACGCCACCCGGCGTGCTACCCGGATAAGCCTTATCTCCCAAGTGGCATCGGGCTATCTGTCGCTGTGCGCCGATAACGATCTGCTGAAGCTGGCGCAAGACACCGCCAAAAGCCAGCAGGCGTCCTATGACCTCACCAAACGGGGCTATGACGGAGGCGTTTACAGCGACCAGGATCTGGCGCAGGCGGAAACCTCCGTGCGCAGCGCCCAGGCGGATGTGGCCACCTATACGCGCCAGGTACGCCAGGATGTCAACGCGCTGCGGCTGCTGGCGGGCACCGATCTTCCCGCCAGTCTGCTGTCCAATGCGGGATTGAACAAAGATTGGCATTTCCCGGCCACCCCCGCCGGGCTGCCTTCCGATCTGCTGGCCCGCCGGCCGGATATTATTGCCGCGGAGCATACTCTTAAAGCATCCAACGCCAATATCGGCGCGGCGCGCGCGGCCTTCTTCCCGAGCATTACCCTGACGGCGGCCGGCGGATCCACCAGCAGCACCCTGAGCAGTCTGCTCAACGGCGGTACCGGGGCATGGTCATTTATGCCCTCCGTTAACCTGCCCATTTTCGACGGCGGCGTAAACAAAGCGAATTTGGCCATTGCTAAAGCGCAGAATCGCATCGAAATCGCCGATTATGAGAAGGCGATTCAAACGGCCTTCAAAGAGGTGGGGGATGCGCTGGCGGGACAGGATACCTACCGTGATGAACTGCAGGCGCGGGAACAAGATACCGCGGCCAACCAGCGCTATTTCGGTTATGCCAAAATGCGCTTTCAAACCGGCGTCGACAGCTATCTTAATGTGCTGGTGGCTCAGCGTTCGCTTTATACAGCGCAACAGGCTCTTATCACCACGCACCTCGGCCAGTTGAATCAGCAAATCACGCTGTACGAAACCCTCGGCGGCGGGTGGCAATCCTGATAAGACCGGATAAGGCCCTGGGCCTGTTGCTCCAACACGTTCCGAGCGCATTTCCCAGCGGCCTGAAGTTCTTGGCGCCTTGATTTACATGTGGATAAACCGCGTCAAGGTTAATTCAAGGTTCGATAGTGTTTGGCCTGCCAGGCGGAAAACTGCGCGGGTCGTAACCGGTATCGGGCTATTGACCCCTCGTGCAGCTGCCGCAGCTCTTCTATCACCAGCGCTTTCACCACGGCCTGTTCCTCCGGCTTCACTTCGGCGGCGACCATTGCCTCGATCAGTTCGATGGCGTCTTGATCCGCCGCCGCCACCACCTGATAAACCATACCCTTAACGATGAGGCGATAACGCAGCCTCAGCGGATCGGGCTCGCTTAATTCCTGCCTCAACGACCGGTATTCCTCCACGGAACGTTCATAGGCCCACAGATAAAGATCCCGCAGCAATTCGACCCGGGTCATTTCATACACCCCCAATATCGAGCGGCAGTAGGCTTGTTCCGGCACACCCAAAAACGCCAGCGGGCACAAATTGGCCCGCAGCAGCGGCAGATTGGCCGCCAGGCGGGAGGTACGTTTATTGACGTCGGCGAAAGGCTGCAGGTAGGGCAGATGGACCATTATAAAAAAAGACTGTTCGAAAGGATCGGTTATGGCCCGCGCCTTGATCAACAGTGAATCCAATACTTCACTGATGTGCGCCTCTCCTATAAGCGGCCGGTAGACACTTTTGCCGATGCCCACCGCGTGCTGGCGGATACGCCCGCCTTCGATGAATTTGGGCAACAGGTTTTCGGAAAGTATACTGTGTAAATTCAGCAGGGTATAGCGGTTGAAATCGGCCTCCTTGACACTCTCCAGCAGGAATTCGATGGCGGCTTTGTGATTGAGGATCATCTGGGTTTCCATCACCGTTTTGCCGCTGGCGGCTTGGCCATGCTCAATAAGCTTAACGGTGTCCAGACGGCTGTAGGTATTCCCTTCCAAATGACTGGATGCCCAGGACAAATCAATCATCAAACGACTTAATATTCCCCGGCCATAGGTGCCTGCGATCTTGGAAGCCTGCTCCATATCCCCCATCCGCCAAAGCTGGTTTCTGATGGGTTCGGGCAGGTAAAAAGTCACATTGGGTTCATAGGCATCGAGAAAATCACGCTGGTACCCCACGGGTATCCTGACGTGCACCGGCCGCTCAATATATCCGAGAATATCCTTACTGTCCTCGGACAGGGGAATCTTCGGGGGGTCGGTATCGCGATCTTCGTCGGAAAAAAGCCAGTACCGGGGATAGTCGTCACGCAGAATCAGCCCATGGGCCGCAGAGTGATTAAGGTCGACCACATAGTGCCGTCCCCGCCCCTCCCCCCGCGCCCGCACTTTGCCATCAGCGACAAGCTGCTTCAGCCAGCGCTGAAGGGTCCGTCGCGCAATGGCCGGATGTTCCGCCGACAAATCGGCCACCGTCAGAGGCTGGAATGTGTTGAAGATCGTCTGATAGACGTTATTTATTGAGTTCACAGGGGTAACCGAGAGCAACGGAAGGATGGCGCGATTATGGCGTGATGGATAATTTTGCGCCATAAACGCTCCATAAACGCGCCATGGACATGACGCTATTGACCTCATAGCGCCTTATTGCGCCACGTTAAACCATGCCTGCGGCGCGATGGGGAGCGCCGTTTCCCGCCCCCCCGCACCAATACTCTTCTCAGGCGTACACTCCGCGGTTCTTCTCGATAAAAGCCTGAACAGTAAGTGCCGGGGCGCCGGTGATTGTCTCTACGTTATCATTGGTGCCGGCAAAAATGCCCGCTTGGTAGTTTCGCGCCACTTCGGTGAGATGCTGAACGAGAAAGGGCGGGAAATGGTAAACCTGTTCCATTTTTTGCCTAAAGGCATCAATGGAGGCCGGAGCATAGTCGATTTTCACCCCCAGCACCTCACTCATGGCGGCGGCAATTTCCGTATGGTTCATTTCGACGGGACCGTGCAGGGTATAGATTTTGCCCTCGTGGCCGGCGGGGTCGGCAAGAATGTGCGCGATAACCCGCCCCTGATCCTCCGCGCTGACAGGCGCATGACGCCCGTCGCCAAAGGGGAATTCGATTTTTTTCCTGGCCTGTATCTCCTTGGCGAAGTGATCATAGACCAGCCAGTCGGCAAAAAAGGTCGGGCGCAAATGCGTCGTCGCCACCCCCGACCAGTCAAAGACCCGCTCGGAAATCCAGTGATCCTGCGCGGCATGGCTTGCGGATTCCCGCCGCGCCGATATTTGCGACATATTGACGATGGCGGTTACGCCGGCTTCCTTGGCCGCCTGCGCAAAAAAAGCGGCGGCGCTGATAATGCCCGGCGCTATGGGATAGAGGAAGTAAGCGGAGTCGATACCCTCCATCGCGGCGCGTATAGCGTCAATGTTGGTGAAATCACCCAAGGCGATCTCCACCCCGCGTTTGCGCAACGCCGCGGCCTTTTCGCTATCCGATCGCACATAAGCCCGTACGCGTTTACCCATGTTCAACAGTTGTTCAATGGCCGCGCCGCCGGTACGTCCGGTTGCGCCGCTTACCAGAATGTTTGCCTTAGTCATTTTCATCACCTTTGCCAAGCGCGAACCGGCCGCGAAACACGTCTGCCGCGGGCGGTTTTTGCCGTTGATCAGCCCGCCATAGCGGCGAAGAATTGTTCCAAGCCCTTGGGATTACCGCCCCACAGCACGGAAAGCTGTTTTGAGGTAGGATCGGGATAGATATCTTCCTGGTCGGCAATAATGCCCTTGACGATATCTTCAGCCGCGTCCGCGGGGGAGGCCTTGTCCAACGGCAGGTTTTTCGCCATGTCGGTATCGAGGGGGCCGGGAAAAACGCCGATGACCCGGATGTTCTTGGACTTCAACGCCGTTCGCGCCGCCTGCGTGGCTGAGAACAGCGCCGCTTTCGATGCCGAATAGCCCTCAATGCCCGGCACCGACGCCAGGCCGACCACGCTGACGACGTTGGCGATTACGCCGCCGCGCTTTTCCATCAAGGGCGCAAAAGCCTGCATCATGCGAACGGTGCCATAGTAGTTTACGTCCATGTCCGCCGACAGCTCTGCGGTTGTGGCCGTGAGAATAGAGGTGTAATTCATGATGCCGGCATTGTTCAGCACAATATCCACCGCGCCTATCTGCCGGGCGGCGGCGGACACGTCGTCGGGCTTGGTGATATCAAGCTGTACGGGAATCACTCGCGCATCGTTGAAATCAGGCAGGGACGAAAGAGTGCGTACGCCCGCATACACCTTGCCGATGCCGTATTTCAGGAATGCGCGCACGATTTCGGCGCCGATGCCGCGATTGGCGCCGGTGATCAATACTGATTTTTCTTGGATATTCATCGTCATGATCCTTAGGTTGGTTACAGCGGTGATTATTCAATGCACCAGCATTGACTTGACATGGGCGCATGCTCTCGCCATAGTTACTTGCATGATGATAGTATATGCGAAACTATCATCATGCAAGTGACTTTTAATACCTGTGGTTTTTTTAACCGGGAGCAAGTATGAAACATAAGAGTTTTGACGAGCTGGTGTGCCCCATCGCCCGCAGCCTTGATCAGGTGGGGGAGTGGTGGAGCATCCTGATTCTGCGCGAAGCTTTTTATGGGGCCAGGAAATTCGATGAGTTTCAAAAAGGCGTGGAAGGCATTGCGCCGAATACGCTGACGCGCCGCCTTAAAGAACTGGTGGGCTCCGGTCTTCTTAAACGCCGCCGCTACAGTGAACGTCCGGAGCGCTATGAATATATCCTGACGCAGTGCGGTCGCGATTTTTATCCGGTCTTGTGGGCATTACTGGATTGGGGCAATAAATATTTCGCCCCGGAGGGGGACATTGTCCAACTGGAAAATCTCAAAACCAAAAAATTGGCGGCGCCTTTCCTGGCCGACAGAAATACCGGCGAGGAAATATCACCGGTGAATTACCAGATTGTCGCCGGTCCCGGCGCCACCGACGCCGTCCGCGGTAAAATCGCCGCATCCCGGCAAAACCTGGATTAAGCGCTCAAACATAAGGCGGCGGCTATCCGCTTTATTCCCCGGGCAGCAGCGATGCATCGATTTTCGCCACCACTTTGCGCAGCCGTCCCGGAATGCCGAGAGTAGCCATAGGACGATGCAGCTCACCGGGAAACAGCAAGACGATGTCTCCGGGACGCAGGCGGATGAGACTCTCCTCACCCATGCCCCGGTAGAACCCGATATCCCCTTCTTCGTTGAAGGGGCCGTCGGAAAGCTGCCGGCTATCCAGCGGCGACGCGCCGATGACCTCCTCGCCTTCCAGCAACAGGTGCACGTCCACATAGCGGCGATGCAACTCCGGCCGCTGCTCGTGCAACGGCCGGCTCCTCCCTTCGATAACCGAAAAAAACAGGGCGTCGCCGTCGATGGCATAGCGGCCCGTGGCCAGTTGCGCCAGCGAATGTTGCTCAAGCGCCTGCAACAGCCGCCGAATGATGGCCGGATAGAGCGGATTCACCGCCGCCCGCGCCAGTGTATCGATAATCATGACAATTCCTTGATGGATAGGGGGATGCCGCGCCATGGCGGCGCCGGCGGAGTCTCAGGACAACGCCTCTGAGCCTTTACACCGCCACCAGCATGCCGCCGTCCACAAACAGCAGATGGCCGTTGACGAAGTCCGACGCGGCGGAGGATAAAAATACCGCGGCGCCGATGAGCTCACGCGGATCGCCCCAACGGGCCGCCGGCGTGCGTTTGCACAGCCATTCGGTAAATACCGGATCCTGCACCAGCGCCTGGGTCATTTCCGTTTTGAAATAGCCCGGCGCAATGCCGTTGACCTGGATGTTATAGCGCGCCAACTCCACGCACATACCGCGCGTGAGCATTTTCACCGCCCCCTTGGCGGCGGCATAAGGGGTAATGGTGTCGCGCCCCAGTTCGCTCTGCATGGAACAGATATTGACGATTTTACCGGCGTGGCGCTGAACCATGCGGCGTGATACCGATTGGGAAACCAGGAACACCGCGGTCTGGTTAACGGCAATGATGTCATTCCAATCTTTGAGGGGAAATTCGGTAAACGGATGGCGGCGTTGAATGCCGGCGTTGTTGAACAGCACATCAATGGCGCCGATATCCCGCTCGATATGCTCCACGGCGGATTCCACCGCCTGCGCGTCAGTCACGTCGAATGCGGCGGCGTGGGCGTTAAACCCCATATCGCGCAGCTTCAGCGCCGCAATTTCCGCCCGCTCCTGGGTAATATCATTGATGATAATTTCCGCGCCATATTCCGCCAACCCCTGCGCGGTGAGAAAACCGATTCCCCGGGCAGAACCGGTAATCAATATTTTTTTATTTTCAAGACTAAATAAATTCATTATTTTTTCCTACAGATTGGGCTTACGGTATTTAGCGTGCCGCCGGCTATTCGTCCGGCGACAATTAATACGATGTGAAAGTATTTATTTATCGTTCAGATAAAATACCCACATTCCCGGCTATTTAATTTCGCCAGCGAAAAACGTTCGTACTCTTGTGCTGTGCGACGCACCTTGCTTTGTCATTGCTGGAACGGCATCGCCCTGTGCCGCCGGATAACGAGTATGAAAGCGATTTAAGGCCGCTGAAACTGTGATGAAGATCACTTTAAATAGTGTTACGTCAACCTGTTACCTTTGCTGTGATCCAAGCGGGATAACGTTTTCGCTGCCGGGGAGAAACACAGGGAATGCCTGGGGACGGCGGCATGTTATCGATGGGGGAGAGACGGTAATACCCTTTTCTTTTACCGCTGCCCGGGGGCATAATCAATTCAATCAGATAGGACCGGAAATAATCAATGAAACCACAGCGGGTGACATTACAGGATATCGCCGCCCTGGCCGGCGTGACAAAAATGACGGTTAGCCGTTATTTACGCACGCCGGAAAAAGTGGCGCCGGATACCGCAGCGCGCATTGCGGCCATCCTGGCGGAGGTGAATTACCAGCCCGACCCGGAAAATCGCTCGCTGGCCAGTAATCAATTGCCGCGCATCGGCGTATTGATCCCCTCATTCAATAATCAGATTTTTGCGGACCTGCTGGCCGGCATTGAATCGGTAACGACCCCGCAGGGCTTTCGCACCCTGGTGGTGAATTATGATTACGACCGCGATCGTGAAGAAGAGCAAATCGCCAATATCCTGAATTTCCCGGTGGCCGGACTCATCCTGACGGAAACAATCCACACTTTGCGGGCGGAAAAATATTTGCACGCCGCGGATATCCCGGTGGCCGAAGTGATGGATATGACCGCCGGCAGCGGCAGGATCAACGTGGGCTTTGACAACAAGCAGGCCGCCCATGACATGACCCGTATGCTGCTGGCCAGCGGCAAGCGCCGCATCATCTATTTCGGTTCCATGTCCGACGACCGCGATCAAAAGCGGTACCACGGATACTGCCAGGCCATGGCCGATGCATGCCTGCCCACCGGACGGCTGATACCCAACAAGGTATCCTCGGTGTCGATGGGCACCGGCATGATGACCATGGCCCGCCAGATGTATCCGGATCTGGACGGTATCTTGTGCACCAATGACGATCTGGCGGTAGGCGTGTTACAGGAATGCCTGGCCTCAGGTATCCGCGTCCCCGAGGAAATAGGCATAGCCGGCTTTCACGGCCTGGATATCGGCCAGGTGACCCAGCCGAAACTGGCAAGCGTAGTCACCCCGCGCTTTGAGATGGGACGGGTATCCACCGAAATACTAATACGTAAAATCAAAGGCATATCCACAATAGAACAAATAGATCTGCACTATCGGCTCTCTCCCGGCGGTACCCTGTAAGGCGGGCCGCCAGTACCGAACCGAACTCCCCCGTCCCGCCCGGCCGGCCACCCTCCGTGCCGGCCGCCTCCGATAAAACCCGCTGAATATGTCATACCCGTCACGCACCGGGTAACAGGATTTGTTAACACGATTCAGCGTGATCTATGTCTCAATTTTTCACTGTGAAAACCGTTCTGATAATACCCACAGGAGAGGAGCGGTAATGACAATGATGAATACGCTATTAGCCTATAAAAAAATCTAAGAATGCACTGATTACATAAACCATATTGAGACCAGTCAACATGAATACATTGCCCAAACGCCGTTGGCTTTATCTAATGCCGACGATATTTATTACCTATAGCCTGTCTTACCTTGATAAGGCTAATTACAGTTTTGCCTCCGCCGCCGGCATCGGTAACGATCTGGGTATTGATCCCTCGCTGGCGTCCTTGATTGGCGCGCTGTTTTTCCTGGGGTATTTTACCCTGCAAATTCCGGGCGGGATGCTGGCGGAAAAATGGAGCGTGCGCAAACTGCTGACGCTGAGCCTGGTGCTGTGGGGCATCTGCGCCACGCTTACGGGGCTTGTCACCAATGTCGCCTCGCTGGTTGTCATCCGCTTTGTCCTCGGGGTGGTGGAAGCCATCGTGACGCCAAGCCTGTTGCTGTTGATTTCACGCTGGTTCACCCATACCGAACGCTCCAAAGCCAATACGCTGTTTCTGCTCGGCAACCCGGTTACCGTATTGTGGATGTCCATTCTTTCCGGCTGGCTGGTGCAGAACTGGGGATGGCGCCATATGTTCGTGGTGGAAGGCATTCCCGCCGTCATCTGGGCGGTGGTGTGGTGGGTGGTTATCCGCGACAGGCCGGAACAGGCCGCTTGGCTGAATAAGCAGGAGAAAGCGGCGCTTATGGGCGAACTGGCCAATGAGCAGCGTCGTAAAGAGACCATGACCAACTGGAGCCAAGTCCTTCGCTCCGCCAATGTGATCAAGCTGGCGGGCTGGATGTTTTTCCAGAGCATCGGCTTTTTTGGTTTCCTGATGTGGCTGCCCTCCATTCTGCACTCCGGCGCCATCTCCATGGCCCAAACCGGCCTGCTGTCCTCGCTGCCATACGGCCTGGCGGCGATATTAATGATGATTGCCGCCTGGCTGAGCGACAAATATCAAAAACGGGTGGGTTTTATCGCCTATCCGATCCTGATAGCCGGCTGCTGTTTCCTGCTGCTGCCCTTCCTTGGCACGAACCATTTCTGGCTCTCTTACCTGCTGCTGGTGATTACCGGGGCCTGCCTTTATATCCCGTTCGGGCCGTTCTTCGCGCTGGTGCACGACGTATTGCCGGCGTCCATGGTGGGCGGCGCCGGCGGGATGATCAACAGCATGGCCGCCGTCGGGGCGTTTATCGGCTCGTATCTGGTGGGCATGCTCAACAGCGTCACCCATTCAACCAATTCATCCTATTTTATGATGGCGGCCTGCCTGGGCATCGCCGTGGTCTTCGCCCTTTCCATCAAGCCGCAACAAGAGGCTGAAACGGGGAAGTTAGCCGGTGGTTCCAGCGTGGCGTAACGCCGTACAGGGGTAATAACATGACAGTAAGAAATTTGCGTACCGTTTTGCTGATAGCACCGGTAATGGACCAACTGCAAAAACGTCTTGAGGCCGGCTACGTAGTGCATAAGCTGTACGAGCAAGCCGATCCGGCGGCCTATCTGGCGCAAAACGGCGCCGGCATTTTAGTCGTGGTGACGCGCGGGGACGTAGGGGTGGGCACGCCGGTGCTGGAGGCGCTGCCGTCGGTGGGACTGGTGGCTGTTTTCGGCGTTGGCACCGACGGGGTTGACCTGGACTATGCGCGTCGACGCGGCATCCACGTCACCATTACCTCCGGCGCGCTGACCGAGGATGTGGCGGATATGGCGCTGGGCCTGCTGCTCAGCACCGCCCGCCGGCTGTGCCAGGGAGATCGCTTCGTGCGCGAGGGACGCTGGCCGCTGGAAACGCCGCCGTTAAGCAGCCAGGTCAGCGGCAAACGCATCGGCATCCTCGGCATGGGCAATATCGGACGGGCCATTGCCCGCCGCGCCGGCGGCTTCGATATGCAAATCCGCTACACCGACCGTAAACGTAACGACGCCCTGCCCTATCTCTTCTGCCCCGATTTACCCGCCCTGGCCCGCGACAGCGATTTTCTGGTGATTGCGGCCTCAGGCGGCAAAGAGAGCCAGGGAATGGTGAATCGCTTGATCTTCCAGGCGTTGCCGGACCATGCGCTGGTTATCAATATCGCCCGCGGCAGCATCGTTAACGAGCCGGATCTCATTAACGCGCTGCAACAGGGCGATATCGCCGGGGCCGGGCTGGATGTCTATGCCGACGAGCCCAACGTGCCGCCGGCCCTGCTGGCGATGGACAATGTCGTGTTACAGCCCCATACGGCCAGCGCAACATGGGAAACCCGGCGCAAAATGAGCGACATCGTCTTCGCCAACGTGGAGGCTTTCTTCAGCCAGCGCCCGCTGCCGAATAAACTGGAATAACATTAGGGGGTGATGGCTGTTTATTTCACGGCGCCGGCTTTTCTGACAATCATTATTCAATGACGATAGCCGGATATAAAAATAATACTGATTCCTCTTTTTATGATTAAAAAGGGGTGGCTAACCTTATTGTCGGACATTTCGCTATGGATGATAAAATACCTCATACCCGTTGGCTGCGAGTGGTCGCGCCAATATTAATCGCTTGTATCATTTCCTTTATGGATCGGGTGAATATCAGTTTCGCCCTGCCAGGAGGCATGGAAAGCGATTTAGGCATAAACAGCCGGATGGCGGGTCTCGCCAGCGGCATATTTTTTATCGGCTATCTCTTCTTGCAGGTGCCCGGCGGCCGTACCGCGGTTCACGGCAGCGGTAAGCGTTTCATCGCCTGGTCGCTGGCGGTATGGGCCGTGGTGTCCATCGCCACCGGATTTGTCACCGGCCACTATCAGCTGCTGGCGCTGCGTTTTCTGCTGGGCGTGTCGGAGGGCGGCATGCTGCCGGTGGTCTTGACCATGCTGAGCAACTGGTTCCCGGAAAAAGAAATCGGGCGGGCCAATGCGTTTGTCATGATGTTCGCCCCCATCGGCGGCATGGTCACCGCCCCCATCTCCGGCACCATTATCAACCTGCTGAATTGGCGCTGGCTGTTTCTTATCGAAGGCATGTTATCGCTGGTGGTGCTGGCGGTATGGTGGTGCCTGATAAGCGATCGTCCCCAGGAAGCCCGCTGGCTGCCTGAAAGAGAACGTGAGTACTTATTAAGGGAGCTGGCCCAGGATGCCAAAAACCGCCAGAACCTCACGCCGGTCAGCAATGCTCCGCTGCGGGACGTATTCCGCAACAGCGGACTGATAAAGCTGGTGGTGCTGAATTTCTTTTATCAAACCGGTGATTATGGCTATACCCTGTGGCTGCCCACCATATTGAAAAATCTCACCGGCGCCAATATGGCAGGGGTGGGGTTGCTGGCGATATTGCCGTTTATCGCCACTATCGCCGGCATCTATCTCATCTCGGTGTTGAGCGATAAAACCGGCAAACGGCGGCTATGGGTACGGGTTTCGCTGCTGTGTTTCGCCGCCGCGCTGCTGGCATCGGTCATTCTTAAACAGAATGTGATCGCGTCCTATATCGCCCTGGTGATTTGCGGCTTCTTCCTCAAAGCGGCCACCAGCCCGTTCTGGTCGATCCCGATGCGTATCGCCTCGGCGGAAGTTGCCGGCAGCGCCCGCGGGGTGATAAACGGACTGGGCAACCTCGGCGGTTTTTGCGGTCCCTACCTGGTAGGCGTCGTGATGTTTCTTTACGGACAAAACCTAGCGGTTTGCGCGCTGGCGGCTTCACTTATCATCGCCGGCCTCCTCACGTTCCTGTTGCCGAAGAGCTGCGACCTGACGTCGGTCGCGACCCCGTCGGACGAAAGCATGAGGCTGCGCAAAGCCCCTCGCCCTTGAGGCAATCATCCCGTTATCCGGCGGAGCGGCAATAGGCTGTCCTGCCGGAAATCCCCCGCCAGGAAAATGACCGGAAGATTTTTTCCAAAAAAAAACGGACGCTGCTGGGCGTCCGAAATTTTGAATTGGAGCGGGAAACGAGGCTCGAACTCGCGACCCCAACCTTGGCAAGGTTGTGCTCTACCACTGAGCTATTCCCGCATTATGTCCTGCATTATGCTTTCCCGGCACATCTTTCCGGCAACGCGTTTGCACAGTCTATGCGCAATATCCATCCGCGGCGCCATCAACACAATCAATTGATTCCGTTGATATTTATGTGTCTATTGAAAGGCGGATTGCATTATGGACCAGATGTTTAAAACTGACAAGTTTTTTTTAAACGCCGGGGCGCCAAGCGTTTAGAACGACAGCATATTATCTCACCGAGTCCCCACGGCGATATTCAATGGTAAGCTCATCAAACCGGCCCTTGAGATCCGCCGTAAGGCTGTAATCCACCGCGGCCAGGGAATCGGACAGCTGCTCCGCCCGGCTTGCGCCAAGAATAACCGAGGTGATGGCGGGATTTGCCAGGATCCAGGCGATGGAAAGCTTGGTCAGCGGCTCGCCGATTCCCCCGGCGGCCTCTTGCAGCTGAGCGATGGTCTCGAACTCGCGCTGATGCCAATAGCGCGCCTGATACATGGCGCCGAACTGCCCGACTTCCGCCGAGAAACGTCCCTTTTCCGGCGTCTCATCCTGCCGGTAACGGCCCGTCAGCAATCCTCCGGCCAGAGGATTAAAGGGGATCACCGCCAGGTTTTCCTCTGTGGCCAAGGGCAACAGTTCGCGTTCGATTTCACGATACAGCAGGTTATAGCGCGGCTGCACCGAAACGAACCCCACCAGTTTCAACGTTTCCTGGCGGCCGATGGCGCGTGCGAGCCGATAGGCCAGGAAGTTCGATACGCCGACATAACGCGCCTTGCCCGAGCGGACAATGGCGTCAAGGGCTTCGAGGGTCTCGTCCAGGGGGGTAGCCGCATCGTCCAAATGAAGCTGGTAGAGATCAACATATTCAACGTTCAATCGACGCAGTGACCCATCGATTGCATCAAGCAAATGTTTGCGCGAGGTGCCCTGGTCCCAGGGGGAAGGCCCCATGGGGCCGCCCGCCTTGGTGGCAAGAATAAAGCGGTCGCGCTTGCCTGCCAGCCAACGACCGGTAATCTCTTCGGTGAGCCCCATTCCGGAAGCGCCGATGCCGGCCGGGTACATATCCGCGGTGTCGATAAAGTTAACGCCGGCTTCCGATGCGATGTCAAAGATCCGCCTCGATTCCGCTTCGTCGGTTTGTGTACCGAAGGTTCCGGTGCCCAGGCAAAGACGGGATACGGTCAGACCGGTCCGGCCGAATGTTGTAAATTGCATAGAGACTCCACAGTTGCTAAAGACAGGTCAGCCGTAGCCCACCCCCACCGCCCGCCAAACGCGCGGGCCAGCCTTAATATAGTGATCACTATATTACGATATAAGGCCTTGTCAAGATGATGTATAATGGTCGCTACATGAGGAAACAATGCAGGATGAGGTAAGCGGCAAATGGCGCGCGCGCGGGTATTCGACGTTGACAGGGCAATTGAGGCGGCAACCGAGCTTTTCTGGCGTAACGGCTATGAACGGACATCCTTGGCCGACCTGACCAAAGCGATGGGCATTACGCCCCCCAGCTTCTACTTTGCCTTCGGCAGCAAGGACGGTCTGTTCAAGACGGTCCTTGAACGCTATGCGAAAATCCGTCTTGGCTACGCGGAAGAAGCCTTAAGCCAACCCACTGCCCGCGGCGTCGCGGAGCATATGCTGTACCGGATGGCGGATCTTTATACCGATCCCGCCAGTCCGCCAGGTTGCCTTGCGGTGAATTGCGCCTTGCCCTGTTTTGACGATTCGGGTCCGGTACGGCAGGCGCTCTCGTCAATACGCGAGGGCCGCCGGGCCAAGCTACGGCAGCGGTTTCAACAGGCCCGGGCAAGCGGCGAACTGCCCGCAGACCAGGATCCGGACGAACTTGCGCGGTTTATTATGGTGGTGGGCTGGGGCATGGCGTTCGATGCGCAGTCCGGCGCGACCCGGGCCGACCTGTATCGTACCGTCGCCAGGGCGCTGAAGGCCTGGCCGGACTGATATATATACAGCGCCCGTCAAGGCGCTACGCGCAGTGCCCGCCGCAGGCAGAAAGAAAAACGGACGCCCTGGGGCGTCCGTAAATCAAAATTTGGAGCGGGAAACGAGGCTCGAACTCGCGACCCCAACCTTGGCAAGGTTGTGCTCTACCACTGAGCTATTCCCGCTTTGCCGACAGTGAAAAACGCTATCGGTATGGGGAGCGCATTATACGAGAAAACATTTTCCCTGCAAGCCCCCCGGCGCCAAAAAATCCTTCTTTTCGTTTGATTGATTAATTAATCATCGATGTGCTGGTTTTCCCGGCGGCCCGCGCGCGGTCAGCCCCTCATAGCCGGATAAAATGTTCGCGGTAATAGGCCAGCTCGGCCACCGACTCGCGAATATCATCCAGGGCCTGATGGGTGCTTTTCTTGGTCAGGCCTTCCAGGATTTCCGGTTTCCAGCGGCGCGCCAGCTCTTTCAGGGTACTGACATCCAGATAACGGTAGTGGAAATAGGCTTCCAGCGCCGGCATATAACGGAACAGGAAGCGTCGATCCTGGCCGATGCTGTTGCCGCAAATGGGGGATTTGCCTTCCGGCACCCATTGGCGCAGGAATTCCAGGGTTTGCTCCACCGCGGCGTCTTCGTCCACCGTGCTGGCCTTGACCCGGTCCACCAGCCCGCTGGCGGTATGGGTGCGGACATTCCACTCATCCATCAGGGCCAGCTGTTCATCGGACTGGCGCACCGCCAGAACCGGACCCTCCGCGAGGACGTTCAGGTTGGCGTCCGTCACCAGGGTGGCGATTTCAATGATGCGATCGCGCTCCGGATCCAGCCCGGTCATTTCCAGGTCGATCCATATTAGGTTGTTCTCGTTTACCGACATGTTTTTCTCGTTGTAAAGGGTTTTACGGCGTATCTGATAGAATACTGTGTATCATAGACGTTTTAGTCGCCCCAGGCGATCCATGTGCTACAAGTGAGGCGCAGTGAGCAAAAATAAACTGTCCAAAGGCCAGCAACGCCGCGTACAGGCCAACCACCAGCGCCGTCTGAGAAAAGACCGCGGCGTCGATGTGGATGACGCGCTGCTGGGGGAAGCCCAGGAAGGCATCGTGATCAGCCGCTTTGGCATGCACGCCGACGTGGAATCCGCCGAGGGTACCCTGCATCGCTGTAATATCCGCCGCACCCTTACCTCGCTGGTCACCGGCGATCGCGTGGTATGGCGTCCCGGCACCGAAGCGCTGGCGGGCATCAGCGGTATCGTCGAAGCGGTTCATCCCCGCACCTCGGTGCTTACCCGCCCCGATTTTTACGACGGGGTCAAACCCATCGCGGCAAACATGGATCAAATCGTCATCGTCTCGGCGATCCTGCCGGAATTATCGGTGAATATCATCGATCGCTACCTGGTGGCCTGCGAGACGGTAGAGGTTGAGCCGCTTATCGTTTTGAATAAAATCGATTTGCTGGATAAGGAAGCCCGGCTGTGGGTGGATAAAACCATGGCTATCTACAGCCGCATCGGCTACCGGGTCATCATGGTCTCCAGCCAAACCCTGGAAGGCATGGATGCGTTCAAAACCGCGCTGACGGATCGCATCAGCATCTTCGCCGGACAGTCCGGGGTGGGTAAATCCAGCCTGTTGAACGCCCTGCTTCCCGACGAATTGGCCCCTATCGTCGTCAATAATGTCTCCGACAACTCCGGTCTCGGTCAGCACACCACCACCGCCGCCCGCATGTACCACTTCAAGCACGGCGGCCTGCTTATCGATTCCCCAGGGGTACGGGAATTCGGTTTATGGCATCTGGAGCCGGAACAAATCACCCGCGGCTATGTCGAATTCAGAGAGTATTTAGGCAGTTGTAAATTCCGTGACTGTCGCCATAATACCGATCCCGGCTGCGCCATTCGCGCCGCCGTGGATGCGGGGGAAATATCGGCGGTGCGTTTCGAAAATTATCATCAGATACTGGACAGCATGTCGCAGGTAAAGACGCGTAAATCCTTTTCCGAAACCGATCGCTGACATTTATCCTTGCCGCCGGTACACTTTTCCCTCTTTTTTTCTTCAACCACTCACGTACGAGGTTTTAGGTGCTGGATAGGATGAAAATAGCATTGCAGTATTTACTGCCCAAACGCGCCCTGACCCTGCTGGCCGGCAGGGGAGCGGACTACCGGGGCGGCTGGCTGACCAAGATGGCCATCAGCCTGTTCGTGCGCTACTACCGGGTGGATATGCAAGAAGCGCAGCAGCCGGACATCTCGGCTTACCCCACCTTCAACGCGTTTTTCGTACGCCCGCTGCGTGACGACGCGCGGCCCATCGATGCCGACCCGAACGTCCTGACGATGCCGGCGGACGGCATCATTTCCCAGTCCGGCCCCATCCTGGACGACCGCATTTTCCAGGCCAAGGGCCACGATTACAGCCTGGAAGCGCTGCTGGCCGGCAACGAGCGGCTGATAGAAGAATTCCGCGACGGGACGTTTGTCACCACCTATCTTGCCCCAAGGGATTATCATCGGGTGCATATGCCCTGCAACGGCATTCTGCGGGAGATGATTTATGTGCCTGGGGAGCTGTTTTCCGTGAATCCGCTGACGGCGGCCTCGATCCCGAATCTATTCGCCCGCAATGAACGGGTCATTTGCCTGTTTTCCACCGATTTCGGACCGATGGCGCAAATCCTGGTGGGCGCCACCATCGTCGGCAGCATTGAGACCGTCTGGTCCGGCACCGTCACCCCGCCACGCGAGGGCATCATCAAGCGCTGGCATTACCCGCAGGCAAACGACGATAACGCGGTGGTCCTGCTGAAAGGCCAGGAGATGGGCCGTTTCAAGCTGGGTTCCACCGTGGTCAATCTGTTCGCCAAGGGCGGCGTGACGCTCAACGATCGCCTGCATGCCCGTGCCATCACCCGCGTCGGCGAACGTCTGGCCGACGGCATCCCGCACGCGGCCGACAGCCCGCAGCCCTGAGCTGCCCCCCGGCGCGTAAAGAGGGAAAAGCGTGCGTATAACCATAATCATACTGCTGGGGTGGATGTTATCCGCCCCGCTTTTTGCCGCCGCCTTCCCCGATGAAGCGCAGGTCCGAAAAGAGCTGCAACAGGCCGAATCCAACAAAGCCGTCCCTCACCAGGGGGAAATCGTTGAATCCCTGCAGGGCGCGCTGGACTTCATCACCGAGGGCAAGGTCTCCGCCGAGCGCGGCCGGCAATACCAGAACGCCATTGACGATTTTCCCAAGCTCACCGCCGCGCTGCGCCAACAGTTGGAGACCGAGCCGGAAAAACCCGCCGAGGTCAGCGGCAAACTGTCCGCAAGCGCCCTGGAGCAGCAAATCGTGCAAACCAGCAGCCAGCTGCTGGAGCTCAGCCGGCAATTGCAGCAGGAGCAGGAGCAGGCGCGGGAGATCAGCGAATCGTTAAGCCTGCTGCCCCAGCAGCAAACGCAGGCGAGGAAAGCCCTGCGGGACGCCGAACAACGTCTGCAGTCGCGAAACGGCGCCCCCTCGTCGCCGTTGGCGCAGGCGCAAAGCCGGCGGCTTCAGGCAGAGGCCGCCGCCCGGCGCGCCCGGGTGGATGAGCTGGAGCTGGCGCAGCTCAGCGCCAATAATCGCCAGGAATTGTCGCGCCTGCGCGCCGATGTGCTGAGAAAACGCCATGACGGCGTCGACCTGTATTTGCAGGCGCTGCGCAATCGGCTCAACGCCTTACGCCAGCAAGAAGCGGAACGGGTGTTGGAGAACACTGAACTGCTGGCCGGACAGAGCGGTATTTTACCCCAGTCCATCAGCGGCCCGTTGCAAATCAATCGCGAACTGTCCGTTGCGCTCAACGAGCAGGCCCAGCGCATGGATCTTATCGCCTCGCAGCAGCGCCAGGCCGCCGCCCAAACCCTGCAGGTCAGGCAGGCGCTGAACACCCTGCGGGAACAGGCGCAGTGGATAGGAGACTCGCCGGCGCTGGGGGAAACGCTGCGCGCCCAGATATCCCGCCTGCCCGATTTACCCAAACCGCAGCAGTTGAACAGCGATATGGCGCAGCTGCGCGTCAGCCGGCTGCATTACGAGGATCTGCTGAACAAATTGCCGCAGCCGGCGCAGGGCAAGCAAGACGACGGAAAACCCCTGACCGCGGAACAAAGCAGGATCCTGGCGGCGCAGCTGCGCACCCAGCGGGAATTGCTGACCTCCCTGCTATCGGGCTACGATACCCAGATTCTGGAGCTCACCAAGCTCAAGGTCGCCAACGGCCAGTTGGTGGACGCCATGAGTGAAATCAGGGAGGCCGCCCACCGCTACCTGTTCTGGGTGGCGGATGTCGGTCCCCTAAGCCTCGATTTTCCGCTGCAGCTGCTGCGGGATCTCAGGGGCTTGCTGTCCATCGATACCTTCACCCAGCTCAGCCACGCGCTCATCATGATGCTCACCAGCCAGGAGACCCTGATACCGCTGTTTTGCGCGGTATTGCTGGTGGGGTTCAGCATCAGTTCCCGCCATCACTACCATGCCTTCCTCGATCGCGCGGCCGGCAAGGTGGGCAAAGTCAACCAGGACTATTTTTACCTTACCCTGCGCACGGTATTCTGGTCCATCGTGCTGGCGCTGCCCCTGCCGGTGCTGTGGGCCGCCCTGGGCTTCGGGCTGCAGCATGCCTGGCCCTATCCGGTGGCGGTGGCCCTTGGCGACGGCCTGATAGCCACGGTTCCGGTATTATGGCTGTTTATGATCAGCGCCCACTTTGCCCAGCCCCGCGGCTTATTCATCGCCCACCTCGGCTGGCCGGCGCATCGGGTGGCGCGGGCGATGCGGTATTACCGCCTGTCCATCTGGCTTATCGTGCCGCTTATCATGGCGTTAATCGCCTTTGATAATCTCAATGACCGGGAATTTTCCGGCACCCTGGGCCGCTTATGCTTCGTGCTGCTGTGCGCCGCCCTGAGCCTGGTGACCAACAGCCTGAAACGATCCGGCATTCCCCTCTATCTGGATAAATCCGGTTCGGGAGATAATGGAGTTAACCGCACGCTGTGGAATTTGCTGCAGTGCGCGCCCCTGGCGGCGGCGGCGGCGGCCTGCCTCGGGCATCTGGCCACCGCCCAGGCGCTGCTGGCACGGCTGGAGACCTCAGTGGCAATCTGGTTCTTTTTGCTGGTTATCTACCATATCATTCGCCGGTGGATGTTTATCCAGCGGCGCCGTATCGCCTTCGATCGCGCCAAACAGCGGCGGTCGGAGATCCTGGCGCAGCGGGCGCGCAGCGAAGAGGACCTATCGCCTTCCCAGCAAAACGACGCTGCGGCGGAAATGGACGAACCTGTCGTGGACCTGGACGCCATCAGCGCCCAGTCGCTGCGCCTGGTACGCTCGATATTGACCCTGGTCGCCTTTATATCGGTGCTCTGGCTGTGGTCGGAAATCCATTCGGCGTTCGGCTTCCTGGAAAATATCCGGCTATGGGATGTGAGTTCCACCGTCAAGGGCGTGGAAAGCATTCAGCCCATCACCCTGGCGTCGGTTCTGATCGCGGTGCTGGTGGTTATCATCACCGCGCAGCTGGTGCGCAACCTGCCGGCGCTGCTGGAACTGGCGCTGTTGCAGCATCTGGATTTAACGCCGGGCACCGGCTACGCCATTACCACCGTCACCAAGTATCTGCTGATGCTGGTCGGCGGGCTGATCGGCTTCTCATGGATAGGCATTGAATGGGCGAAACTGCAGTGGCTTGTGGCCGCGCTCGGCGTCGGGCTCGGTTTCGGCCTGCAGGAGATCTTTGCCAATTTTATTTCCGGCCTGATGATCCTGTTTGAAAAACCCATCCGTATCGGCGATACCGTCACCATCCGGGAGCTTACCGGCAGCATTACCCGCATCAACACCCGCGCCACGACCATTACCGACTGGGATCGCAAAGAGATCATCGTGCCCAACAAGGCCTTTATCACCGAGCAGTTTATCAACTGGTCCCTGTCGGATTCGGTGACGCGCATTGTGCTGACCATTCCCGCCCCGGCCGACGCCGACAGCGAAACGGTCACCCTGCTGCTTAAACACGCGGCGCAGCGCTGTCCCCTGGTGCTGGCCAATCCTCAGCCCGAGGCGTTTCTGGTGGATTTGCAACAGGGGATCATGCTGTTTGAATTGCGGGTACACGCGGCGGAAATGGGCCATCGCATGCCGCTGCGGCATCAGCTCAATCAGCTGATTCTCGAGGGGTACCGTGAACACGGCCTGGAAATGCCGTTCCCGCCGTTCCAGGTCAGGATGGGGATAGTGAAGCGGCCCGCCGGCTTTGAAGCCGGCTCGCGATAGCGGTCCAGACGGGGCTTAAGCCCTCTCCACCGTAAAAGCGATGACATCCGCCAGGCTGTCCGCCTTGAGCGCCAGCATCACCAGCCGATCCACCCCCAGCGCGACCCCTGAACACTCAGGGATACCGTGCGCCAGGGCCGCCAGCAGGTGCTCATCAATGGGTTGCTCCGGCAGCGACATGGCGGCACGCTTGCGGTTATCCTGCACAAAACGCTGGCGCTGCTCGGTAGCGTCGGATAACTCACGAAAGCCATTGGCCAATTCCACCCCTTTGAAATAGGCTTCAAAACGATCGGCGACCCGGTGGTCCTCGGAGCTGATTTCCGCCAGCGCCGCCTGGGTGGCGGGAAAGTGATAAACAAAGGTCGGTTTATCGCGGCCGATATTCGGCTCCACGCCCATGGCGAACAGCATCTGCAAAAGCGTATCGCGATCTTCATCCGGCGTGCATACATCCGCCAAATCAAGCTTTGCCGCGGCGTCGCACAGCTGCGCCTTATCGGCTGAAAGAGGATCGATGCCGATATGGCGGATAAAGACCTGCTGATAGGAAACGGTCTCCGCGCTGTCGCAATCCAGGGTCTGCTGCAATAAATCATCCACTTCGTTCATCAGCCGGTACATATCGTAATGGGGCCGGTACCACTCAAGCATGGTGAATTCGGGATTATGATGCCGCCCGGCCTCTTCGTTGCGAAAACTGCGGCCAATCTGGAAAATCGGTCCGCTTCCGGCCGCCAGCAGGCGTTTCATATGATATTCGGGGCTGGTCATCAGATAGAGCGTCAGGCCCTGCGCCGCACCCGGCCCGACAAAACGGGTCTGGAAAGGAGAAAGATGCACGTCCGTCACCGTCGCCTGGCTCATGGCGGGGGTTTCCACTTCCAGTAAGCCGCGATCGGTAAAAAACTGCCGGATCTGCGTCATAATAGCCGCGCGTTTTAATAGATTGGCGATGGAGGCGCTGGGTTGCCAGCTTGCCGTTTCGCTCATGTTCAGTCCCTCCTGATTCAAACCGGGGATGCAGTCTACCCGTATCCCGCCGGGTAAACAAATTCATCGTCACACCCGAAGAGAGGTATAGCCCATTGCACGCCGTTCGATAAGGTGTCAGGTCGGGGCAGAATGATAGATCGTAAACACGCCGTAAATCCGTCCCTGGAGGCTCGATCCACGCCATCCCTGGCGTGGACGGTTTACTCTTCTATCATCCTGCCCCTCCCCATTGGCTTCACTCAAACTTTCAGCAATCGTGCCCATGAACTGACAATGCCAGAATGCGGTAGTCCCGTTTTCACATGATGTGAAACCGGGCGTGTTAAAGGGAGACCGTGCCGATGGGGCCGAAGCAGGCGTGGTTTTCCCGCCTGCCCGAGCGCCCCATGGCGCGGTAGGCCCGCCATCACCGAGCGTGCAACGGACATGTTAAAGGGAGACCGTGCCGATGGGGTCGAAGCAGGCGTGGTTTTCCCGCCTGCCCGAGCGCCCCATGGCGCGGTAGGCCCGCCATCACCGAGCGTGCAACGAACCGGTTAAAGGGAGACCGTGCCGATGGGGTCGAAGCAGGCGTGGTTTTCCCGCCTGCCCGAGCGCCCCATGGCGCGGTAAGCCCGCGATCATCGGACGCGCAGCGAACGTGTCAAAGGGAGACCACCCCTCCTCCGCGGCTAAGCGATGGTCGCCATCTTCCTGCGCAGATAGGCTATCTGGCTTTGCAGCGGCAGCTGTTTCGGGCAGACATCATGGCAGGCCAGCAGCGACATGCAGCCGAACACGCCGTTATCATCGCCGATAACCTCATAATAATCGTCATCGGTGCGATCGTCCCGTGGATCCATCCGGAAACGGGCTATTTTACCCATACCCACCGCGCCGATAAAATCGTGCCGCATCTGTGCGGTACCGCAGGCGGCAACGCACGAACCGCATTCGATACAGCGGTCAAGCTCATAGATTTTCTCGGCCAGCGTGGGATCCATCCGCTCTTCCGCCTTGCTCAGATTGATCTCCTGCTCCTTGATATGCACCCAGGTTTGCAGCCGCTCGCTCATGCCGTGCATCCACTTGCCGGTATTCACGGACAAATCGCCAATCAGCTCAAAGAACGGCAGCGGGGTCAAAGAGATCTCGGTCCCCAAGGATTTGGTCAGGGTACGACAGGCCAGACCGGGCCGGCCGTTGATGGTCATCGCGCAGCTACCGCAAATACCCGCCCGGCAGACAAAATCGAATTGCAGGGTCGGATCCTGATGCTGCCGTATCTCATTCAAGGCGATAAACAGGGTCATACCTACCGCTTCTTCCACCTGATAGCTTTGCATATGCGGCTTACTGGCGGGATCCTGCGGGTTATAGCGCAAAACGCGCAACGTCAGCAAACGATTCGGCGCCTGCTTCTCATTGTTACCATTACCGGTATAAGCAGCGACCTGGGCCGGGGTAAGCGGTACGTCATTATTTTGATTTTCGTTCATAGTCAGCTCATCTATCCAGTGGCTCATCAATGCGTTCATTAAGCCCGCGCAGTTTGGCTGGCAGCTTATCGGTGTAAGACATGATCGCGTCCTGAACGGCATATCGATCCTGACCGGCCATGCGCTGCTTGATTTCTTCCACTTCGGCGGCGCGCTTGGGAGTATCGGGATGATCGATATAGTCTTTGGCGCCATAACCACGCCATCCCGGCGGGAGCTCCATTTTCATCACGTCCAGGTCTTCGTATTCCAGCTCCGGCAGCGTGGCGTTGTCATCCCGCCAGAAAGAGAGGGTACGCTTGAGCCACTGCTCGTCATTACGGTGCGGGAAGTCCCTGCGGAAATGGGCGCCGCGACTCTCGGTACGCTGCAGGGCGCCATAGGAAACGGTGAGCGCCAGCTTGATCATTTTCTGCACCCGATACGCCATCACCAGCTCGGGGTTCACGCCGGGAACCCGATTGCTCACGCCGATATTGCGGCTGCGCACCAACAGCTCCTGCAGCTTCGCCACCCCTTCCTGCAAGGCCTCGCCGCTGCGGAAAATCCCCACGCAGCGGGTCATGGTGTCCTGCATTTCCATATTGAGCTTAAAGGCGTTTTCAGTACCGCCGCCGTTCAGCAAGACCTTAAGCTTCGCCTCTTCCCGCCGGCCGAACTCATTCACCAGCCCCATGGGAATATCAAAATTGCTGCCGATGTTATCGCAAAAATCAGCGATGAATTCGCCGACGATCATACCGGCCACCACGGTTTCCGCCACCGAGTTCCCCCCCAGGCGGTTAAAGCCGTGCATATCCCAGCAGGCGGCTTCCCCGGCGGCAAACAGGCCCTTTAATTTACGGGACTCGCCGGTGGGATTGGTACGCACCCCGCCCATGGTGTAGTGCTGCGCCGGGCGGACCGGGATCCATTTTTCCGCCGGGTCGATGCCAAGAAAGCTTTCGCAGATTTCTTTGACTTCACGCAGGTTGTGCTCGATGTGATGGCGCCCCAGCAAGGTGATATCCAGCCACAGGTGATCGCCGAAGCGGGATTTGGCCCCCTTGCCCTTGAGGATATGCTCCTCCATACGACGCGATACCACATCCCGGGAAGCCAGCTCCTTTTTCTCCGGTTCATAGTCCGGCATAAAACGGTGGCCGTCCACATCCCGCAACAGCCCGCCGTCGCCGCGGCAGCCTTCCGTCACCAGGATGCCCGCCGGTACGATGGCGGTAGGATGGAACTGCACGGCCTCCATATTGCCCAGCGGCGCAACGCCGGTTTCCAGCGCCAGCGCATGCCCCATGCCTTCGCAAATCACGGCGTTGGTGGACACCCGGTACAGCCTGCCGGCCCCGCCGGTGGCGATGGCGGTGGCCTTGGCCACATAGGCAACCAGTTCACCGGTGATAAGATCCCGCACAATGGCCCCATAGCAGCGGGAACCGTCGTGGATCAGCGCCAGGGCTTCCTTACGCTCGTGGATATCGATTTTTTCCGCAATGGCGCGATCGCTGGCGGTAAAGAGCATGGCATGGCCGGTACCGTCGGAAACGTAGCAGGTGCGCCATTTTTTCGTACCGCCGAAGTCGCGCTGGGCAATCAGACCCTGCGCCTCGTCACGTTCGGTAATGGTGACCTTTTGGCTGTTGATGATAACCTCGCGATCGCCCTTGGTAATCCGGCTCCAAGGACAGCCCCAGGCGGCCAGCTCACGCACGGCCTTGGGGGAAGTATTCACAAACATGCGCACCACATCCTGGTCCGCGCCCCAGTCGCTGCCGCGCACCGTGTCTTCAAAATGAATGTCTTCGGTATCTCCCTGCCCCTTGATGACGTTAGCCAGCGACGCCTGCATACCGCCCTGTGCCGCGGCGGAGTGGGAGCGCTTGGGTGGAACCAGTGAAAGAAGGGTGACATCATGTCCGCGGCGTTTCGCGCCGACGCCTAAACGCAAGCCCGCCAAACCGCCGCCGATAACCAGTACATCCGTTACGATAGTTTTCATTTACCACCCTCATTTACTGATTGAACAGCCCAGGTTGGGGTGTAGGTTTCATTAGGATTATGCCTGTGTTCATAGCCGATTTTCATATAAGCGACCAGCGTGAGTAAGCCGATAATCATGAAAAATGCGGTCAAACCCCATTTTATTTTTTTCAGAGTCTTGCGCGGAGCATTGGGAATACACCATTTGATCGCCAGGCGATAAATACCGATACCGCCGTGTAATTCAATGGCAATCAGCATAATCAGGTAAAAGGGCCATAGCATATCGCTCCACATGCGCGCGCCGGATCCGTAAGGACCGATGAGCTGAGGCCAGAAAAACATCTGGTACAGATGGGCAGACGCCAGGAAGAAGAGGGCGAAGCCGGTATACACCTGCCATATCCACAGCGTGGTGTCTTCGTGATGCATGCCTTTCATATGAACGCGATAGGCGCGATATTGCTTATAGCTGCCGGGAAATTTACGCACTGCCAGCAGGGCATGGAACACAAAAAGAAAGGCCACGCAGCCTACGACGATGGACACGATCCAGGGATAGCTTTTTCCGCCGAAAAAGAAATAGCCTTCAAAAAACTTGGTGATGGTCCACATCGCATCGCGGCCCAGCAGAATGGATGCGACAAAAAACATATGCCCGCACATGAACAAAAATAATAACAGGCCGGATAAGCTTTGCAGCAAATCCAGCCGGGCGGGCAGACGCGACTTCTTAGCCTTATCGGCTAAACCTGCTCGGTCTATCAGTACATCTTCTTCGTTTGACATGGAGTCCCTCCATTGGAAACAAGAAAAAGCTAAAAGGCTTTTTGTTGAACTGCAGATTATAAGGGTTGGAATAGCGTGGTCTTGATTTCTGTCAATTCATAGAAGAAGCATAAGAAAAGTATTATTTTTTTTGAGTAAATTAATTATATTTCCCAATATTTAATTTGCCCAAACCTCAGAGTATAGCGGAGTATATTGAAGTAACTTTTGACGCAGGTATCAAATATCGTTAAACGGCGGGTTTATGAAAATTCGTTATAGCCGGCTTGTGTTATTGATCGATTCAGCTTGCCGTCGCTACGGAGGGTACAACGGTTCCACTCGGGGGGACGATAAAGGGATACAACTCTTTTCCCTATCACGCTTCTTCACAGCATAGATGAAATAAGGCTCCACAAAAACCAGGGAGCCATTGACGCTGTTCAACGCGCCAAAGAGCCGGCATTATCGGGATAAATCCGGCGCAATCGCGCTAAGAGGCAAAGTGCCTGTGCCAGAATCAAGACCGGCAAAGATACGCAGCCGCGACACATCAACTATTTATTGCGCAGTGCGCTGAATAGCCTGGCCACCGGCAGAGACATCTTCCCCTACCCCGCGCGTGGTGTTGCACGCCGCGAGTGAGGAAAGGATCAGCAGGGCAGCGACGGCCAAAACACTTTTTTTCAGCATAACAATTTCCTTTTTAGTGAGCTTTAGAAGTACGTCTCTTTAAGCTTAGTAAAAAAAGTGTATAGCGCTCGCCTTTCGCTGAAATATTCTGTAATAGTGCCGCCAGCCGGCCTATTTGGAGGCGGCGTGGGAGATTTTCCCGCCCAGATGCTGCACATCCTCGCCAAAACCGCGGGTGGTGTTACAGCCGCTCAGCGTCGCCAACGTCAAAAAAGTAATAACGATCAGTTTTGTCATTCTGGATAACATAATCGCCGTATTCCTTGCTTGCCTGTAAAACACCGGAAAAACCGTCTATTGACAGCATTCCCGGCCTGCCTTTATTTCACGCGGGAGACATAAGCGCCGGAGCGGGTATCTACCTTGATCACTTCGCCAATCTGCACGAACAGCGGCACTTTCACCACCGCGCCGGTGCTCAGCGTGGCGGGTTTACCGCCGGTGCCGGCGGTGTCGCCCTTCAGGCCCGGATCGGTATCGGTGATTTCCAGCTCGACAAAATTGGGCGGCGTCACGGCGATGGGCTGGCCGTTCCACAGCGTTAGGATACACTCGGCCTGCTCTACCAGCCACTTGGCGCTATCGCCCACGGCTTTGACATCGGCGGCCAGCTGGTCGAAGGTTTCATTATTCATGAAATGCCAGAATTCACCGTCGTTATAAAGGTAAGTCAGGTTCACATCCATCACATCCGCCGCTTCAACGGAGTCGCCGGATTTAAACGTTTTTTCATACTCCCTTCCGGAGAGCAGCTTGCGAATCCTTACGCGGTTGAACGCCTGGCCTTTGCCTGGTTTTACAAACTCATTATCAACGATCGCACAGGGCTCATCGTCTTGCATGATTTTGAGACCGGAACGGAATTCGTTGGTACTATAAGACGCCATGGTGGTCCTCTTAATATAAACTTGGTAATTAAGCCAAAAAAATGGCAGACATTGTAACCCGAAATACCCCAACTAGAGAAGATTGGTTGCTGCAACTTGCTGATGTCGTCACCGATCCCATTGAACTGCTGCAACAACTCCATCTCGACAACCACAAGGAATTACGTGAAGGGGCCGCCGCGCGGCGACTGTTCCCTTTTCGAGTGCCAAGAGCCTTTGTCAAGCGCATGGAACCGGGCAACCCCCACGACCCCTTGTTACGGCAAATTTTGACATCCAGGGAGGAATTCCTGGATGTACCGGGTTTTAGCGCCGATCCGCTGGAAGAACACCAAAGCGTGGTGCCGGGCCTGCTGCACAAATACCATAACCGCGCGTTGCTGCTGGTCAAAGGCGGCTGTGCGGTGAATTGCCGCTACTGCTTCAGACGCCATTTCCCCTATCAGGATAATCAGGGCAGCAAGGGCAACTGGGCTGCCGCCCTTGAGTATATCCGCCGTCATCCGGAACTGAACGAAATCATTTTTTCCGGCGGCGACCCCCTGATGGCGAAAGATCGCGAACTGGCGGAGCTGATAAGCGGCCTCGAAACCATTGATCATCTTAAAACCCTGCGCATTCACACCCGCCTGCCGGTAGTGATACCCGCCCGCATTACGCCGGCGCTGTGCCAACGCCTGGCGGACAGCCGTCTGAAAACGGTGCTGATAACCCATATCAACCACGCCAACGAAATAGACCGGCCGTTCACGGAAAGTATGGCACAACTGCGCCGGGCGCAGGTGGTTCTGCTCAATCAAAGCGTGCTGCTGCGGGGCGTCAATGACAGCGCCGATACCCTGGCGGCGCTGAGCGAAGCGCTCTTTGCCGCCGGGATACTGCCCTATTATCTGCATGTCCTGGACCGGGTGCGGGGCGCGGCGCATTTTATGGTGCCCGATGACGAAGCCCGGATAATCATGCAGCAGCTGATGACCAGGGTCTCGGGTTATCTGGTGCCGAAGCTGGCGCGGGAAATCGGCGGCGAGCGCAGCAAAACGCTGATTGACATAGGACTGCGACAGCGGTAATCGATGTCACCGTCCCGGTTATCGGGACGATGGCTGGCGTGCGGGTGCGTGAAAGACTAAGGGCAATTATACACTTCGCCCTGAAGCTTGCTGTCCAGCGGCACAAAGCTGGACAGGTAGGTTTCCGTCTTACTTACCGGGCTTGCGGCCTTGTAAATAACGTTACCGCCCATTGCCGCGGCTTTATTGCGCAGGTCATTGGCCGCGCCGCGCATTGAGCTGTCTTCGCCGCCTTGCCCCGACAGCCAGTTGCTTTGCGTACCGACCACCGTACCCAGCAGACGGCAGTTGGCCGCCGGCTGA
The DNA here is from genome assembly GCF_047324245.1 of Sodalis sp. RH16. Taxonomy (NCBI): domain Bacteria; kingdom Pseudomonadati; phylum Pseudomonadota; class Gammaproteobacteria; order Enterobacterales; family Bruguierivoracaceae; genus Sodalis; species Sodalis sp. RH16. Next base: position 646,911 of record NZ_CP178737.1, read on the forward strand.
TCCTCGGTGAATTTAACCGACTGGCCCGCCGCGGACAATTGGTTACCGGTACTGCATCCCGCTAATAACAAAGAGCCTGCGCAAAGACAGAGTAGAAATTTGATTCGCATCGTTTTCCTCGAATTTTAATTTGTCCGGCAAAAGTTTTACTGTGCGCCATGCTTCCCTTGGGCAACCGACAGCGAAAAACCACTGTTAACCTTGCCCATACTGCCCACTGTTTATACCTTAAAAACGTGCCGGTTGATAATTTTTTGCCAAAAAAACAAAACCCCCGGAGACCGGGGGTTGAGAAAACTACTGGTGAGGCAGGGGCATTACATCATGCCGCCCATGCCGCCCATTCCGCCCATACCGCCGCCGGCACCACCTAAATCAGGTTTGTCGTCACGGGGCAGTTCGGTGATCATCGCTTCAGTGGTGATCATCAGACTGGCAATGGATGCTGCATATTGCAGTGCAGAACGGGTGACCTTGGTCGGATCCAGGATACCCATGGAGATCATGTCGCCGTACTCTTCCGATGCCGCGTTATAGCCCATGTTGCCGTTGCTGGCTTTAACGTTGTTGGCGATGACGGAAGGTTCTTCGCCGGCATTGGCCACGATCTGGCGCAGCGGCGCTTCCATGGCGCGACGGGCAATCTTGATGCCGACGTTTTGATCTTCGTTATCGCCACGCAGTTCGGTGATGCTGTTGGCAACGCGAATCAGCGCAACGCCGCCGCCGGCGACCACGCCTTCTTCAACCGCGGCACGGGTAGCATGCAGGGCGTCTTCCACGCGGGCTTTTTTCTCTTTCATTTCCACTTCGGTAGCGGCGCCGACTTTGATGACGGCTACGCCGCCGCTCAGCTTGGCGATACGTTCCTGCAGTTTTTCACGATCGTAATCGGAAGTGGCGTCTTCGCTTTGCTGCTTGATGGTGGCGATACGGCTGTCGATATCGGCTTTATCACCGATACCGTCGATGATGGTGGTGGTGTCTTTGGTGATAACCACACGTTTAGCCTGGCCCATGTCTTCCAGAGTGGCTTTTTCCAGTTCCATGGCGATTTCTTCGGAAATCACGGTACCGCCGGTGAGGATGGCGATATCCTGCAGCATGGCTTTGCGACGGTCGCCAAAACCAGGGGCTTTCACCGCGGCAACTTTAACGATGCCGCGCATGGTGTTCACCACCAGAGTGGCCAGGGCTTCGCCCTCAACGTCTTCAGCGATGATCAGCAGCGGTTTGCCTGCTTTGGCAACGGCTTCCAGCACCGGCAGCATTTCGCGGATGTTGGAGATCTTTTTATCAGCCAACAGGATGAACGGGCTTTCCAGTTCAATGGTGCCGGTTTCCGGTTTGTTGATGAAATAAGGAGAGAGGTAGCCGCGGTCGAACTGCATACCTTCCACCACGTCCAGTTCGTCTTGCAGACCTGAACCTTCTTCAACGGTAATCACGCCTTCCTTGGTCACTTTTTCCATGGCTTGAGCAATAAGCTGGCCCACGGTTTCATCGGAATTGGCGGAGATGGTGCCCACCTGGGCGATGGCTTTGAAATCGGAACAGGGCACGGACAGTTTTTTCAGTTCTTCAACCGCGGCGATAACCGCTTTGTCGATACCGCGTTTCAGATCCATCGGGTTCATGCCGGCGGCAACGGCCTTCAGGCCTTCATTGACGATGGATTGAGCCAGAACGGTGGCGGTGGTGGTGCCGTCGCCCGCAGCGTCATTCGCTTTGGAGGCGACTTCTTTCAACATCTGGGCGCCCATGTTTTCGAATTTGTCTTCCAATTCGATTTCACGCGCTACGGAGACACCGTCTTTGGTGATAACGGGCGCACCGAAGGATTTATCCAGCACAACGTTACGGCCTTTGGGACCCAGGGTCACTTTTACCGCGTCTGCCAGGACATTAACGCCGCGAAGCATTTTGATGCGAGCGTCGTTACCGAATTTTACGTCTTTAGCTGCCATTTGAATTTCCCTTAAATTCGTTCAGTTCAGATGATTACGCGCGAATTACGCCTCAACAATTGCCAGAATGTCGCTTTCGGACATGATCAAGACTTCTTCGTTATCGATCTTTTCTACTTTCACGCCATAACCGTCGTTGAAAATCACGATGTCGCCTACTTTCACATCCAGCGCTTTGATTTCGCCGTTTTCAAGGATGCGGCCATGGCCAATCGCCAGGACTTCGCCACGGGTGGATTTGCCCGCCGCGGAACCGGTCAGGACGATACCGCCGGCCGATTTGGATTCAACTTCTTTGCGCTTGACGATAACGCGATCATGTAATGGACGAATTTTCATTGAAAGCTCTCCTTAAGAAAGTCCGTATCTGTTTCGGGATGAATGCCAGGCATGCCCTCATGCCCGGCCTCGTGGTGTTTAAGATGGGGGCGTTCAGTTACGCTTCAAGGGGGAAATGAAGATTTTTTTTGCCCGAATGGCCATATTTTACACACTGCGAATGAAACACATTCTAAATCAATCAGTTAAATAACATGTTTCTTCATGTGCGATTTTATCTATTTTCATCGTCCGGGTGATGCTCGATGCGGTCGCGGGAAACGTCTTTACGCTTGAACTCTCCTTCGAACGTCTCGCCGCCGCCCTGGGAACCGAAGCCGCCGCCGCGCTGAAAATGCAAATAGGGCAGCAACCGCAGGGTCAGGGAAGTCTGCACGGGGGGCAGCAGCAGCAGCAGGCCGAGGAAATCGGTAAAAAAGCCCGGCAATAACAGTAAAAATCCCGCCAGCAGGACAGACACGCTTTTGATCATTTCCGCCGCCGGGCTTTCGCCATTGGCTATCTTGACCTGCATTTGGGTCAGGATGATCATGCCCTGCGCCCGAACCAGCGAGACGCCGATAAACGAGGTCAGGATCACCAGCAGCAGGGTAAGCAGCACGCCGATGGCCTGCGCCACCTGGATAAACAGGGTGATTTCGATATAAACCACCAGAAAAATAACCAGCAAGGGTAACCAACGCACCAGACTCTCCTCAGAGTAAATTCAACCGCTTAATATAACGCCTTTAATTGTAATGGCATCAGCGCAGGCGTTATTCAACCCGTGGACCGGGCTTCTTTACCACACTTTACACCTAGTGCGCTTCTGTAATAAAAAAGTTAAACATTCGTGATCAAGCTAATAGCCGATAAAGCTTTTCAGCATATAATGACGCACACAATGCGCATTGCCAGTGTAACGCGCTGGATATTAAAATGATTGCGCTATTATCCCTTAACACCAGTCCACATCATCGCTTTTTAAGGAAGTACGCCATGGCGAATAACATCCGTATAGAAGAAGACCTGCTAGGCACCCGTGAAGTTCCCTCCGACGCCTATTATGGCATCCACACCCTGCGCGCCATCGAAAATTTTCGTATCAGCAAGACTAAAATCGGCGATATACCGGAATTCGTGCGCGGCATGGTGCTGGTAAAAAAAGCCGCGGCATTGGCCAACAAAGAGCTTAATACCCTGCCCCCTGCCATCGCCGATGTCATCGTCGCCGCCTGCGATGAAGTCCTGAATAAGGGCCGCTGCCTGGATCAATTTCCCATCGACGTCTTCCAGGGGGGCGCCGGCACCTCGGTGAACATGAACACCAACGAAGTACTGGCCAATATCGGCTTGGAGCTGATGGGGCATCATAAAGGGGACTATCCGTTCCTCAACCCCAACGATCATCTCAATAAATGCCAGTCCACCAACGACGTTTATCCCACCGGCTTTCGCATCGCGGTCTACAGCTCCATTCTCACCTTGATAGACGCCATCGATCGCCTGGGAGAGGGTTTTGAACGCAAGGCGCGGGAGTTTTCCACTATCCTCAAAATGGGCCGCACCCAGCTGCAGGACGCGGTGCCCATGACGCTGGGCCAGGAATTCCACGCCTTCGCCGTTCTTTTGAAAGAAGAAAACAAAAACCTGCTGCGCACCGCCGAACTGCTGCTGGAGGTGAATCTCGGGGCCACCGCCATCGGCACCCGGCTCAATACCCCGGAAGGCTATCAGGTCCTGGCGGTGCAAAAGCTGGCCGAGGTCAGCGGCCTCCCCTGCATCCCGGCGGAAGATCTGATAGAAGCCACCTCGGACTGCGGCGCTTATGTCATGGTGCACAGCGCATTAAAGCGCCTGGCGGTAAAACTCTCAAAAATCTGCAACGACCTGCGCCTGCTCTCTTCCGGCCCCCGCGCCGGCCTCAATGAGATCAACCTGCCCCAGCTCCAGGCCGGCTCCTCCATCATGCCCGCCAAGGTCAACCCGGTCATTCCCGAGGTGGTGAACCAGGTTTGCTTTAAAGTCATCGGCAACGACACCTGCATCACCATGGCGGCGGAAGCGGGCCAACTGCAGCTTAACGTCATGGAACCGGTTATCGGGCAGGCCATGTTTGAATCCATCCATATCCTGACCCACGCCTGCGACAACCTGCTGGAAAAATGCATCGGCGGCATCACCGCCAACCGGGAGGTCTGCGAATCCTATGTCTTTAACTCCATCGGCATCGTCACCTTCCTGAACCCGTTTATCGGCCATCATAACGGGGATATCGTCGGTAAGATCTGCGCCGAAACCGGTAAAAGCGTCCGCGAGGTGGTGCTGGAGCGCGGACTGCTCACCCCCGCGCAGCTGGATGATATTTTCTCGCTGGATAACCTGATGCATCCGACATACAAAGCCCGGCGCTACGACGACGAAAAACAGTTATAACCACGCGGCCCGCGGCGGGATAACCGGTTATACTGCGGTGGTCATCATCACAGGAGGCCATCATGGCAGCGCAATCCCCGGACCGGACAGATCCCGCCGTCCAGCCTATATCCCCCGGCCATCCCGGCGGCGCCGCGCCGGGAAACGTGGTGGTGCTTTGCACCGCGCCCGATGAAGCCGCGGCCCGCGATTTGGCGGCCAAACTCCTGGATAACAGGCTGGCGGCCTGTGTTACCATGCTGCCCGGCGCCCTCTCCCTGTATCGCTGGGAAGGTAAACTGGAGCAGCAGCAGGAAGTACAGATGCTGATCAAAAGCCATACCCGGCATCAACAGGAGCTGATTACGTTGATAAAAACCCACCACCCCTATCAAACCCCTGAACTGCTGGTGCTGCCCGTACTGGGCGGGGATGCGGATTATTTGTCATGGCTCAACGCCTCTTTACGCTGATTGTCCTGGCGCTGCTGCTCGGTTTCCCGCCGGCGCCGGCGTCGGCCGCCCTGTTCGGCGGCAACGCCGCCCCGGCGTTCGTCAAAGCCGATGAGGCGTTTGCCTTTGATTTCCAGCGGCACGGCACCGATATCCGCCTGAATTGGCGGATTCGTCCGGGTTATTATCTTTATCGCCAGCAAATCAAGCTCGAACCGGTGGATGCGGTGCTGGGCAAGGTGGTCATGCCCGCCGGCGGCAATCACCACGATGAATTCTTCGGCGATACCGAGATCTACCGGAACACATTGCAGATTGGCATCCCCTTGCAGCACGCGGCTGAAGGCGCCACGCTGCGGGTCACCTATCAGGGCTGCGCCGATGCCGGGTTCTGCTACCCTCCCGAAACCCGCACCGTTCCCCTGCCCATCGCCTCGGGGGACATGTTCGCTTCACTTGCCCCCGCCGGGACCGTTTCACCGGCGCCGGCCACCGACGCCGCCTCGCCCTTTTCCCTATGGTGGGCGCTGCTGATAGGCATCGGCATTGCCTTTACCCCCTGCGTGCTGCCCATGTATCCGCTGATTTCCGGTATTATCCTCGGCGGCGATCGGGCGTCCCTCAGCACCGGCCGTGTGCTGATATTGGCCCTGGTCTATGTCCAGGGCATGGCCATTACCTATACCCTGCTGGGCATCGCCGTGGCGGCGGCGGGATTGCCGCTGCAGGCGGCACTGCAGCAGCCGGCGGTGCTGATCACCCTCTCGGCGCTGTTTATCGCCCTGGCGCTCTCCATGTTCGGTCTGTTCACGTTGCAACTGCCCTCCTCGGTGCAAACGCGCCTGACCCTATGGAGCAACCGGCAACGGTCCGGCTCGCCCTGGGGGGTATTTGTCATGGGCGCGCTGGCGGCGCTGTTTTGCTCCCCCTGCACCACCGCTCCCCTCAGCGCGATATTGCTGTATATTGCCCAGAGCGGCAATCTCCTGCTGGGCGGCGCCACGCTGTATCTTTATGCCCTGGGCATGGGCATTCCGCTTATCCTGGCGGCGTTGTTCGGCCACAGACTGCTGCCCCGCGGCGGCGCCTGGATGAAACAGGTTAAAGAAGGGCTGGGTTTTGTTATCCTGGCCCTGCCGATCTTTCTGCTGGAGCGTATGCTGGGGGACCGGTGGGGCGACCGGCTATGGAGCCTGCTGGCGGTGGCGTTTTTCGGCTGGGGGTTTTTACTGAGCCTCAAAGGCGCCTACCACGGCAGCCGCATCGTGCAAATCGCCCTGCTGGCCGTTATGCTGGTAGCGGCGCGGCCCTTGCAGGACTGGGCGTTTCCCGCCGAACGGGGCGCCGGCGCCGAGGCAAATCTTGCCCCCGCGCCGGGATTTAACCGGATCGGCACGCTGGATGAATTGACCCGCGAGGTCAATAACTCCGCCGGCAAACCGGTTATGCTGGATTTTTATGCCGACTGGTGCGTAGCCTGCAAAGAGTTTGAGAAATACACCTTTAACGCCGCCGGGGTACGGCAGGCCATGGACAGGATGACGCTGCTCCAGGCGGACGTCACGGCCAATACCCAGGAACATGCCGCACTGTTGAAGCAGCTGCGGGTCCTGGGTTTACCGACCATTATGTTTTTTGACGCCCAGGGACGGGAAATCCCCGGCTCCCGGGTGACGGGCTTTATGGACGCGGCGGAGTTTCAGCGGCACTTACAGAAAATTATCCCGTAGACTACCTGTTTCAACGGGACCAGCCAGCTTTCCGGAGGCTTTTATATGGAGGCATCTATGCAACGTGAACACGTCCTGAATCGCGCGTTAAACCTGCTGGAGCAAAAAGGGTTTACCCGGGTAACGCTTGAGATGCTGGCGGATGAGCTTTCCATCCCGGTTGCGCAGCTCCAGCAGTTCTGGCCCGAACGCGAGGCTTTACACTATGACTGCCTGCGTTATCACGCCGATCAGATCGACAGCTGGCGCAGTAAAGTCCTGCTGGACAATACCTTAGACCCGCAGCAGAAGCTGCTGGCGCGTTACCGGATACTGGACGAGCAGGTACGCCAGCAGCGTTATCCCGGCTGCCTGTTTGTGGCCGCCTGCACGTTTTACCCCGCCGCCGACCACCCGATTCACCAACTGGCCGAGCAGCAAAAACAGGCCTCATTTGCCTATACCCACGCGCTGCTGACCCAGTTGGAAGCCGACGACGCCACCATGGTCGCCCATCAAATGGAGCTGATTCTCGAAGGCTGCCTGAGCAAATTACTGGTTAAACACCAGTTGCAGGATGTGGCCATCGCAAGGCGTCTGGCGGAGGATATTCTACGCCTGGCGCTATGCCGTAAAAACGGCGCGCTGGCATGAAGCAGCACGCAAATTTGCCTGAAAAGAGAGCAATTAAGCGGGATTTAAGGTGAAACCGCCATAAACACATTGACGAAATGCGGTCAATACGGTTTAATGCGGCCCGTTGCCCGGATAGCTCAGTCGGTAGAGCAGGGGATTGAAAATCCCTGTGTCCTTGGTTCGATTCCGAGTCCGGGCACCATCTTCAGAGCCTGTCCGTTAAGGGTTGAGATCCTTAACGGGCAAGACATAAGTACCCGAAACAGCTTCATGTGATAAATAGGCTTATCGCATCGATGGTTGAACATTCGGGACTAAGAAGCCGGAGAGTGTTAGACGCACTCTCTGGCTTTCTCACGTCCTTCCGATAAGAATTTTGACAGTATCCCACCGGTAGTGTCAATCTTATGTAAAGAAAAGCCTCATTTTTTTGCTTTCAGTCACTTAGATTTCACTTAAGATTAATCCTATCCTCCAAAAACTTCATCTAAAGCTACACGTAAACTGTCCATGTTACCTTCCACATATTCCAGCGTAACAGCCACACTTGAATGTCCTAACAACGTTTGAACAACTTTGAGATTACGATCAGGGGATTTCATCATGTCGGTAGCAATGGTATGCCTGAACCTATGTGGCGTAATGACACACTGACACTCTGTTGAAAGTCGGCGGAAGAAGCCACGCAGGGGTTGATAAGCCATCACGTCTGTTAAGATATTTTTTCTCCCATCAAACCTGCTCGCATTAAATAACATATCGCCATGTGCTGCTCCGCGCTCAACCGCAGCCAGCATCAATCGTTCAAGCCTTGGTCGTAATAATCGCGTAATCGGAACCCGGTGTTCTCTGTGATTTTTTGAAGCTTCAGGACGCAAATTTATCCATCCCCCTTCTAAGTGAACATCTTCCAGGCGGATGTTGAGTAGCTGATTCTGCCTCATACCGGTATAACGGAGCGTATCTACCACGCTGAGCCAGAACCAGGCCGGTCGCAGAGCCGAGCGTGATTTTTCAATTATCCCCAAACTTTCCTCTTTTTCTCTCGCTTCGAGTAATAAATATATTTTTTTAATCTCTGACTCGGTGAGCGTTTTTTTCCTTTTGATATCTGGTCTGGCAATCACACCATTGAAGGGATTATCTTTTAGAGTTACGAATTCTTGCTGCAGTGCATGATTATAAATTGCACGCATATGTGCAACTTTATTATTCCATGTTATTGATGATAGCCCCTGCTCACTTAAAACATGCCGACGCCAGTTTAAAACTGTTAGTCTATCGACCTGACCCGGGAAAACGTTATCTCCAATATAACGTCGGAATGAATTGATAACTTTTCTGTAACTCCACTCAGTGGCTGGCCTCAATGTCTTACTAAAAAAGTAGTCCTTAAGGATATCGTCATAACTGATTAATTCCATCTTCCTCTCCCTATTCATCAATTAAATGCTTTAACTATTTATTAGGTGACAACCACTGGCTGTCAGATAGAACGACACCTTCTTTAAACAGTTGTGTTGCAAGAATCATATAGCCTGACATTCGGGTAAAACGCCCCTCACGGCCCTCATTCTCATATTTCTTGTAGATGTATATCCCCTTTCCACTTCTTGAAAAATGTTTGTTCAGCGCTTCAAAACTTTTTTGAATTTCATCTTTGTCTGGCTCTGTTTTTTCTTGTGTCGACAGATATCGGTAAAAACAATCCGGCGTCTGAATAAAGACGTACTGAGCCATAACATGCAACAGACTGTCCTGTGCATTAACACTGAGTGCCCCCTCCTCAATGGAATCAACCAGCCAGTCCCAAAAAAGTTCGCCCAATGTGAGCGTTCTGGCAGAATCAGGCTGCTTAAATGTTTCCACGACGGGGTTATCATCAGAGATTGTTTCATCGACTACTTCAGCGCTTGTCATTTTATCCAGCAGCGTCAGCAATTCCCCAGGCGTCCCTCCCTCTATTTGCCCATCCGTTCCCAGTTCTACATCCTTTTCAACCAACCCTGATGCGCTGATGGCTGAGACCAGTTCTGGCATGATCGGAAGAGCATCCGCGCTGCTTAGTGAAGATATCTTATTGTCGTCAATTTCATTGGAAACAAAGGATTGAACAGGAATTTCATTAGTAGGATGCTCGGCAGGATCAGAAGAGGCGCTCTGACTTAAGGCTTCAGTATTATCTGTGGCAAGTTTGACTGAAGGCTGAGCAAATGAGTTTTGAGCGAACAGTCCACATTTTTCGCGAGCCTCACTCACAGCGGCATGAAGAATGGCCCCGGCAGGTTTATTACCTGACAGGTAAACCAGCAATGCATCCGCCAGCGATGGCCAGCGCGCTACCCAGATAAGCCCCTCGTAAGGTATCAGGCGATAAGCGCAAGTGGCAGCGCGAACTACTGAATTTGCTTCTTGCTCACAAAATTTCATCCGCCAGGGAGCTTCAGGCATCCCCAGACCTGGAAACCACCGGCGACCATCTTCGTAGAAAGCCGCCATCTGTTCGAGGCTGCCCAGGTCATGCATCAATGCTGCCCAGAAAATGGCTGTACACCAGGCTGCGCTCTGCGCCGACTGTTCTTCCGGTGGTGCCCCTGGCGGCAGCATCCATCCCCTGGATAACCTCACCGCGCAAACTGCCACCTCAAGCGCTTCATCCAGCATGCCGCCTTCGCGTGCGTAGGGTCCCGATGACGCAGCCGGCAGCTGCTGCAGGCTCACAGCCAGCAGCTTCACCGGCTCCAGCCAAAATGTCTCCCAAACTGGCCTGGAGAAAGGGCTATTGTCCCATAATTGCTGCAGCGCCTGTTTTCTGTGTCGTGTGGACAACAGTGCATCTGCGCTCAGCGGTAAAAACCACCCCGCTGCATTTGGTCTCTCTGACTCCTTACGTACCTTCGGTGCGGTATCTACTTTCTGATTATGAAATCTACCTGTCATCCACTTCAGCATTGCCGCCCCCGTCAGTCATCGATAAAGGGGCATTACGCTATGCTTTCCCCCTCTTCTGGCAAGCGAGAACTCTATATTCGTTTCCTCGATTAACCCCTTGATCTTTATTTTTTGGATCTGCATGAATAATTTTTGCAGGCCATGAGCTTCCAAACGTGCCTGAATATGGCTTTTCAAAGAGAAGAAACCGCCATGAAATCGGACGCTGTTCCTGTGGCCATAATAATCACCTGCTGGATGTTGATTTGCTCAGCGCTCACAACCCTCATCACTAGTGGACTTTACACATTGGGCAGTCTGATCGTATTTATCACGCTCACCGGTACGCCCGCGCTGTTCAACCCCCTGGCAAAAGTTGTGTTTTTTCTCAGGCCATACCCCTTCGTATTGATGAAAAAGAGACGCCGGTTATGGCTACACCTCAATCCCTGGCTTGCTATCGGCCAGCCGGGGAGCCGGGATATGAAAGGTTACTGGCATGCCCTGTCAGACACTCTCCGCACTGCCATGAAAACGCCCAGGCACACAATTATCCTGTCGTCTCACCTGCTCAGTCCCCGACGAACAGCCCGGTTGTTACGACACTTCCCCGCAGAACATTATCGCTGCCACACCTTGAGCAGACCCATCGGCCACGCGGAACGAACTGGCTTGCAGATCGACACATTCCTGAAGGAATGGCGTTGGTACACTCCCTCAATGCAATGCGGCGTCCTGGTGATACGCAAAAAAGAAAAGAGGTAATGTCGACGATGCTCTCCTGGAAACTGATGAAAGCCACCGAACGCGCCTGCAGGAACATCTGTGAGGAGGAAGAAGCGGCCTTTCATTACAATTACCAACTAAGTCGTTTTGATCGTCTCACATTGTGGATTGAAGGTTTCATAGCCGGCTGGCTACAGGAGGAGGAATACAAACCATTGTTTGGAAAAATAATTCGTCTCTGGAGAGGAAAACAGCGGTGAATAGCTCTACCCCGGAATATTAATTTGTAAATCTGAATACATAATTTCCCGTTAAATCTCTGTTTAAACGTATTCATACTGGCTACATGAAGCGTATCGATCTGAACGATCGAAATTGTCCGTTATACAAAAGCGTATCACCCGATTATTGTATTCACATCGAATACAAATAATAAAAATCATAAATTTTAGTTGGTTATACCAACATCCTATTCAACACCGGGGAGTCTCATGAATCTTAGCGTCACGTCACTGCTTTCACGCCTGACCCTGGAACAGGACGATAAACTCAACGCCCTGCTCAGCGCAGCGGCGACAGAAAGTAAAAAATCGGGCGACCCGCTGGCCGTAAGATTTAAACCAGGGATACGCGGGTACATAACACTCGCCTCTGCAAAACTGGGCATATCAGCGTCTGAATTCATCAATATCTTAATAGAAGGTGTGATAAGGGAAACGCTGTCCCCCTTTCAAACACGCGCTACCCAGGTCGTTGAAAGGTTTCAACTGCTCATGGACGCCCACGGTTTGAACATCACTGACGTCGCGACGCTGCTGTCACCGTGGAATATCGGACTGAGCGTACTGGAAAGCCGTGAGCGCACCATGGATTATCTGACAGACCCTTTGCTTTCCGAAATAGCGGAGTGGTTTAGCATTAATAAAAGTTGGCTAACAGCGGCGTCATCATCACCAATTGTCGCACCAGGCAACATTCCCGACTGGCATAAGTTAGCACTGCAAATTAGCAATAAAATAGCGGATGTTTCATTAAAGGCCTTACCGCAGATTATTTTAATTCGGGATACTCTGGCTCCCTCAGTCGATCACTTCAGCTATGAAACGCTGATTGGCGTGTGTTTAATCACTGTGAAATTGAAAAATGGGCTCCCCCTGCGCGTTGCTGAATACTTAGGCGAACAAATACCGTATGGCGGACACGAACAGCTCTTTATTGATTTCATGGCTTATTGCGGTGTCTTACAAAAGAAAAGACGGGCCATTGTTACAGCCTGTACAACAGATGCCCCTTCTTTAGAACTCTTGTCATCCGGTAAAGTCTTACCCGTCATGTTATTGGATAAACGACTAAATCAGAATTATTTGAGTCAATGGAAAAAAGAAGAACTTAATCTGCTTCATTATCCGGAGAAATACGTTACAGAGGAGTGGCTAAAAGAAATAGATAATCTGAACTAATTAATAAACTCATTAACTAGCAAATCTTTTTTATTGGTGCGTCTGCATCAGGGAATTCTTTTACCTAAAAAACATAAACTGCACAGGAAAATATAATGATGAAAGCCACGTTAATAACACGTTGTCTGATGTTTGCCGGGCTGGTCTCTTCACTGCCCGCGGCACATGCTTCCGGCACCTGGTTTGAAGCCAGGAACGATGCGATGGGAGGAACCGGCGTTGCTTCATCAAAATACGGCGCGGCTCCGTTGCTTAACCCGGCCTTACTAACAAAGTCAGAACCCGGAGATAACCTCAGCATTATCCTGCCAACCGTGGGCGCCCAGGTCAGTGACCCGGACAACCTGCAGGACGGCTTTGATAACGTCAAGCATGCCTGGGATAACCTCGAGAATGCCAGCGGCACCGGCAACAGCGCCTCCTCAGCGACAGAACTCAGGAAATCGCTGACCGATATTTCGGGCCACAGCGGCCGTGCGGATGCCGGCGCAGGCGTAGTGATTGCCGTACCTAATGACACACTGCCCTTTGCTCTGGTCATTAAAGGCTGGGGTCAGGCGAAAGCTCGCGCTGAAGTAAGCAACAGCGATCTGGCTTATCTCGATGCCGCCGGTGCTGGCCTGGTTCAGCCTGATGAAACCGCCCTTAATAGCCTCAGCTCACGCGCTGAAGGCGTGGCAGCTCTGGTGAGCGAGTACGGCATCGCGATGGCACATCATTTTATGCTGGGTGGTATTCCGGTATCGGTTGGGATCACCCCCAAATTTCAGCGTGTGGATACCTGGAATTACAATGTAGCCATCAATAACTACAGCACCTCCGACTTTCGCAGCGGTGACTGGAAGCGCTCAGAGAGCGGTGCCAACGTTGACCTTGGTTTTTCTGCTGACCTGACGCCTGAATGGACTATCGCCCTGGCTGGACAAAACCTCGTGGCACGCAGTGTTGATACCCGTGAAGTGAATGACCTGCAGGACAACTTCAAAATCCGCCCTCAGGCTACTGCGGGCACAGCCTGGAGTAACGGGCTCGTGACTTTTGCAGCCGACGTAGACATGACACCCGCCAGCGGATTCACCTCCGATGAGAAAAGACAATATGCCGGCGTCGGTGCAGAGCTCAATGCCTGGTCCTGGGCGCAGCTGCGCGCTGGCTACCGCGCTGACATGCGTAACAGTGACAACAACGTCGTAACGGCCGGTATCGGCATTTCACCGTTTGATGTTGTTCACCTCGACCTGACTGGCATGGCCGGGACAGATCGAACATATGGTGCCGTGGCTCAGCTCGCTGTCACCTTCTGACCCTGACAGGGCATGTTCAACATGCCCTTTTCCTTCACCGGAGAAATGCCATGACAATCGTGAAAAAAAACCATTTACCCTCACTCCTTGTAGTCTTCTCAATGCTTTGTATCACGGTGCTTACCTCCGCGAACGCGCGAGCCTCGACAATTACCAATTCAACAGAAAAGGCAGCCGGAGAAGTCTTAATTCCGCAGGCTTGTGGGAGTTGCGTTTCTTATGATGTATCAGTTTGGATGTTTACGCCGACGCGCCCTGACGCGCTCAAAAACATTCTCCAATCACTTAATACACTCCCTGAGGGGGAGCCTGATGAGGTCGAGGGCCAAAGGGTAATTTCACCCGATAAAAGCACTGTCGCTGCTGACACTTTTAGGCAATCAGGAACATTAGATCCTTTAGTGCTTTGGCATGCGATGTCTATTTTTGGGGAACCACTGCCATTGGAATTAGTTTCGTCTGCTGGGACTTTCCGCGCTGAACTCAACATGAAGGCTGTCCCTTCAACCACGTTCTTGAAGCCATCGTCTGAAACTTTCAATCAAAAAATATTGAGCCTTTCGCGCAACACAGACAACGAAGATTCAACCTCTCAGATTCAAACGCTATTGAACTTCAAGCTTATAGCAGGCTTGCCAGTAGGTTCTGGCAGTGGGGTTAATGACATCGCTAGCAGCAGCGGGCGAATGCTGATTAAAAACGGCGGTGCGTTGTTGAATGTTAACCGCATGGGGAATCGCTACCTGGTTTGGATAGTTCACGCGACTTATATCAACTTCTGAATCTGACCGGGGCAGGCATTGCATGCAAGCCCCTTTAACGGAGATATAACATGACGATCGTAAAACAACTTCGCTTTACCCCTGCCATTTTGGTTATAGCAATGCTGCTGGGAACGACAGGGTGCAGCAATAGCGACCTGAAGGCGATAACGCATCAGGTCAGCACCCTGAGTTCCTCGCTGATGCCTTCAAATGCTTCAAATGACAATGTGAAATCACCTGAATGGGGTGAAGTCACCAAAACCCTGACAGTACATGCAGATATCGATACAGCCGCAGTAAGACTTAAACGTTATTACCGCTTTACATCAACCGATGAAATCACCGCAGCCGGTAACAGCGGTAAAGGGAACTCGGGTTGGGTCGCCAGCGCGATGGCTGAAGGCACTGACTGGAGCGCCCAGCCAGGCTCTTACTACCGTATGAGCCGTATATGGGGAAAAGCGGACCACCTAACTCTTGAGGTCAGTCGCGAAGGGAGTCACAGTCAGGTCATTGCAACCTATCGCTCAACTGATCCAGCTCATCTGAAAGAAGCCTGGACGAAAAAGCTTTGGGCGCAAATTGGACCAGTGGCGGAAGGTAAAATTCGTTAGGCATCCCTTATCCATCAGAACCTGTACACGATTTTTCGGGCATATCCTCTACCCAAGTTATACTTTTAAAGTTTATTTGTTCAATGCCGATAAGTGCTTAATTGCTTTTATTTAACGGTAATACAATATGGATAATCCTATAGTCAGTTCCAAAAGTAATAAAGTTACAGACTATGAACATTTGAAGGAATGTTTAAGAATAGAAGTGATAAAAAGAGATGGGGGCAAGGCATTCTCATGGTTGAAAGTTCTTCACCGTGTTGCTTTTAATCGCAAAAAACGCTTCTACTTTTGGTGGCGAATTGCAAACTATTTGTATAAATCCTCATCATCTCGTCAGCAGAGAATCGCCAAAATAATTGGTGTTAACTTAGCCAGAAAGTATGGTGCAGACATAAGCATTGCTGCGCATATCGGAACCGGTATGAAAATAAACCATTATGTGGGGATCGTAATCAGAGCTGAATGTGTGATTGGCGACAATGTGAATATCCGTCAAAACACGACTATTGGAAGGAAAAAATCAACACCTGATATAGGATATATCACAATCGGTAATAACGTCGATATCGGTGCTAACTCCTGCATCCTTGGGGACATATTTATTGGAGACAATGTCACTATTGGGGCAATGTCATTTATCAATAAAGATATCCCCGCAAACGCCCTTGTTTATAGTCAAAAAACTACTCAGATCGTAATCAAAAACATCGAGTCTACGAATCAGCATTGATTGTGTATCAAACGACACGCCAATAAAAAAGCCTCTTCAAAAAAGAGGCTT
This sequence comes from Sodalis sp. RH16, assembly GCF_047324245.1. Classification (NCBI taxonomy): domain Bacteria; kingdom Pseudomonadati; phylum Pseudomonadota; class Gammaproteobacteria; order Enterobacterales; family Bruguierivoracaceae; genus Sodalis; species Sodalis sp. RH16. The sequence goes on from NZ_CP178737.1 coordinate 662,991, forward strand.
AACTTATGCTTACTCACAACTTAATTTGTCTTTCTTAGACGTAATGACCAGTTTCCAATCCAATGCGCCGGCGTATACATCACTCGCCTGCGTTCACCGTTCAGTGCGTTGCCCGTAACAACTTCACCTGCTAACCCCATCAGAGACAATTGTATATAGGCCATTCCGGATGCCACAGGATCAATATCGATACAGGAAACCCACAAATGTCGCGTTGGATTGAATCCCTTTTCGCGTAAGACTTCTGCAATAGCCAGAAGCATGCCAGCCGAACCACATGCCGGCTCGTAAACAGTAAAAAAAGGTTTATCTGCCAGCAGGCTGTCGATATCACCCAACTGCATTTCTGCCATCATTCGTGAGACGCAAAACGGCGTAAATAACTGACCACGAGCTGCTTCACCGAGTTCCAGTGTCATGTAAAGAGAGCCCAGGAAGTCACCACTCTCAGCTTCCAGCCCCATGACAACCTCTGCCAGTAACATGGCCATCCGCTCAGCATCTTTTTCCTCGTACTGGCGTACCGTTTCCATGTAATCCTTCTCCAGCTCATCATTACAGTTTATTCCGTTATGAATCGACGCTGCAGCAAGGGTAATAAAGTCTCGGAAGACTTTATTACGGTGATGATAGCGGGCGGTTTCGTTGAAAATTGAGATGAATTGCTTCTTATGGTCAACCATGATTTTTATCGCATATCTCCGGGGAAATATGCCCTGAAGGGGATATTTCCCCTTCAGGATGGTAAGTGATGCGGAACGACGTTCCTCTTATGTTATCGAATTATGAATGCTCAATATAACCTGCACGTAATTGCGTTTCGGACACATCAATGAACACGTCACATCCCTTATTAATGACTTCTTCCAGAAAGGTGCCCCAAAAATCGTTTCCAAGAACTTCCCCAAAGTCATCGCCGCCCACTTCGAGATAAGCCTTTTCATACCAGTCTTCGTTTTCAGTTAATCGGGGATCAAAACCTTCCGCATAGGCGATATGCAGCCTGCGGCCTTTTCTGAATGCGCCCTTTTCAGCCATCAGGTAAATCCCTGTATCTTTGACTAAAAGCATGTTCCCACCTTTTTCCTGCAGCTCTTCCATCACAGGTTTCAGAACAGCATTTTTGAACAACAACATGATTTTCACCTTCATTAATTAAGGGGAAAATCACCCCAGGGGATGATTTCCCCCTGGGGTTTGGTTAACGAGATATCAGCCAGAACATGGGCCTACCAGTCATGGACGGCAAATCCGGCTAATACCTCACCACAGCAGTCAAAATGAACGAGCGAAACATTAAACCGCTTCATCAGTACGTAGGTCAGGCGGCGCGCATCTTTTGAAAACCCCCGCTTCTTTAATTCAAGCTGCGGAAAGTTATAGGCACTCAGCCGTACTAAATAGCCGGTACCGGTGAGGTGGATCCACTCGGCATCCCCCCACTCGCAACGCTGATGCCCCAGACGATGAAACAGTTCAGCGTCTTGTTCAGTCAGGTGCGCCGTACTGCACACGACATACTGGTACAGTTCAACAGGTCGCACTTCGTTGATAGTGGCCATGTTAAGCATCCCCTGCTGGTGACGCACTTTGCTCCTGCACCGGCAGCGCCTCCGGCGGGAAAGCCATCAACGGAGCCGAAAACGGCCCGGCCCCGTACTTCCCGCTGTCAACGTGATCTCCGCGGTCATAACAGTCATAACCCAGGACACCGTTGACCGGCTCCTGATACCAGTGGCGGATCTCACAGTCAGACACGGCCGAGAGTTCCCCCATCAGCTCGCTGGAAGGCGGATACGACGGTGAATCAAACTCCAGGCGCAAACTGTTTATACGATCACGATGCCAGAGAACGTTATGGCCACACGGCCACTCCATCCCGTGAATGCGGCTGTACAAACTGCCCGTACTGGACATACCTGCCAGCAGGCGGCTGTTGCCGTTGATTTCCGCCGCAAGCCGGGAGGGAATAATCATCAGCATGTCGCAGTGACAGGCACGCTCAGGCCTTCTCCCCAGTTTCTCCCAACACTCTCCACCGTCGATATGGGGCGACCAGGTGGCCACACCAAACCAGTCAACGTACTGTCGGGTCATCAGCTGCGCCATTATCTGACGTGCGCCTATCGGGAGAGCTTCCCACCGGACAGCACCGAGCCCCGACTGCGTCCAGATACGGTCAATTTGTCTGACGGTATCCGGATTGAGTACCGCATCCTTCTGCAGCAATTCCAGCCAGTGCTGGAAAGCCAGGTTGGAGGCGACAGCCGGACCGGTTCCGTGGGAGACCAACCCCGGATAAGGGAGATATTCAACAGTTTTCACCGGCTTAAGGACCCCGCCTGAGCCTGCCAGAAACAGCTGAATGCTCTGTTGTACGGCGTGGCGGTATAGCGGCACCTCATCGCCGGTAACCCACTGCAGCATGACGTCGATAAACACGGAACGGCCGGTAATTTCCAGGCGGTTTTTGCACCATTCAAACATCGTTACTTCTCCTCTTCAGACTATAAAAGAGGGAGCCTCCCCATCGGGGGAGGTCTCCCCCGATGGGTGGTTTACAGGTTAAGTCGGGTCAGCCCCGGATCACGGGTGGCTGATAATCCCGAGTGTGGCACCGGCCTCAAGGCAGGCAATCAGCTCATCGGCCGCGCTCAGATAAGGCGAGCGTGGCAGGTAAGCAGAGTCTTCAAGGTGCGTCAGATGATATTTGTCCACCAGGTCATTAATGGCTTCAAAGGGCTTCACGCCCGCTTTTTGCAACGCTGCCACACAGGCGTCGTCGCATAAATCGGTATCATTCAACGTCAGGCCATAGTGCCTGGCCAGCAGCGCCGATGCGGTGGCCTGCCAGAATTGTGGTGTCTGCATCATTGTCTCCTTCAGGCCACTTTTGAGGCCGTTGATACTGCCTGAGTGTCAGCCGTCAGAGTTAAGAGAAACTCTGACGCTTCCCGCGCCTGCCGGCATGCCCGGAACAGCGCTCTTTTGTCTTCTTTGAGGGCCTTTAGCCAACCACTAACGTAGCTTTCATGCTGCACCTCACCGTAAACGCCAAGTTCTGCGCAGAGAAAGGCGCTGCCCATCTCGGCAATGAGCTCCTCAAACGCATATACCGGATCTTCGAATTTTCGGGTTGATGAAGTTATTCCCTCTCGGTTTAGCCGTTTTTGATGCCCACTCGCATGCACCAGTTCGTGAAGTAACGTAGACCAGTAATCAGCCTCAGTAAAAAACTGCCCGGAGGTGGGCATCACTATCTGATCCACCACCGGCCGGTAATAGGCACGGTTTTGCTCCAGAAAGTTGACGGCCACGCCGCTCGCGTTGAAAATTTCCATCACCCGGTTCATCACCGATACAGAAACCGTCTCCACTTCTTCTTCAGTCATCAATGTGTCCAGTTCATCGGAAAGCGCTGCCGGCAGACCGTCGCACTGCTGGATGTTAAACAGCTGCAGAGGTCTGAGCATCGTCCGGGACTCCATGACGGGGTTACCATCCTTGTCAGTAAGTTTGGTGCCCTGCTTATCTTCCGCCTGGACCTCAAACGGTTTGAAAATTACAGCAAGACTGCAGGTCTCTCCCGGGCGGACGTGTCCGCCGGCGAGCTGCGCCTGCCGGAAGGTGAGCCAGCGGTCAGAGCTAAACCCATGCTCCTCCGCCGCCATCCAAAGCAGTGGAATATTTATCCCGCTGTAGGCTTTGCCTGTTGTGGCATTCGCTGGCAGGCAGCTGCCGGTTCTCTTTTGTGCAGCACGCCAAGGTTTACGCCATGGCGCGGTGCCTTTCTCAAGAGCCGCAATGATTTTGTCAGTGACCTGCTGATACAGGTCCGCACGTTCAGTTTTGGATGCCCTGCGGGCTGAGGTATGTTTTTTCATGGGATAAACCTTAAAAAAAGGGCGTATCCCGGCCAGTGGCGGGATACGCCACTGGGAGTGGATGAAAATTAATGCGTGAGATAAGGGGTGATAATGTCCCCTGTCGGTGTCACCGAACTTATTCGGTCTTTGAGCCGGGAGAACGCGCGAACAAATTGTTCGTGGTCAGCCGGTTTTGCCCGCTTGCAATCAGTCCGGATAACGTCATCGAGCACATAAAGTGCCGCCAGACGCCACGCTGCTTTCTCCCGCCGACCTACGCAGGCATGAAAGTGTTTATGCGACTGATCAAACATCCGTTCGATACCATTTCGGAACTCTGCGACCGGTATAAAAACTTTCTCCGGAAGCCGGGTTTCACTCCGTACGGTTGAAATCAGGGGCGTCACCAAGAAGTCATGATGTTCGTTGAGGATCGCCTCCCTCGTGGTGTGACTGATAAAGAAGGTGAAGGAATAGTCGATGCCTGGAAGCAGTTCGCAGATCTTTTCCTCCCATCCATCGTCTCGTCGGGGATCGAAACCCTCGGCATAAGCCATGTTCATATACCCGGGTTGTTTTTCATCCTCAGCCCGGATGTAAAAGCCGTAGCCGTTTTCTAACGTGATCGGTTTATTCAGGCCGGACGGGAGAGTTAATACCTTACGCAGAGAAGCGGAAGTAAAACGGAACATGATAAAGACTCCTGTGATTCACAGGAGAGACTTCCCGGGAGGAAGTCTCTCCGGGAAGTAAGGTCAAATAAGGTATTACGCGACGTTTTTAGCACCATCGCTAAAACGATAACGGTACAAAGCCAGATCGCGGGCCATTATTCGGGCCGCTTTCATGGCCTGACGTGCAGATCGCCATTGGCCGCAGGTACCAAAACCCTGTACCTTCCAGTCGCGGGAACTGCACCCCGTACGGCACGCTATCCTGGCGGTAAACTGCCCCTGGCCGTTTCGAATCACCTCGGGACGGAAACTCAGATGCCCCGTACGGTTAGTAAACCAGTCATTGTCGTTCTGCCCAAGCACAGCAGAACAATGAGCCAGGACATCGGACGCCTTCTGTAAAAATGAAATGATAATTTTCATGGTGTTTCTCCTGCAGTTGAGCGGAGAAATCTTCACCACCAGCGGGGGAAGTTTCCCCGCGTGGGTGGTCAGTTAAATAGTCCCGTCAGGACATGAGTGAAACGCAATTAATAATCGTAAACAGCCTCGACGCCTTTACGGAAACCATAACTCCAGGCGTATGCATCTATAGCGTGACCAAGAAGCACGAGCTCGGTCACATACTTTTGAAAAAGATAATTTGGTATCAGGCCGGACTCGCAGGCCTGGCCGAGATGTTTAGCGATCCAAATTATTTCCCAGGTTCGTGATGGGAAGCCGTCAGCATCGACGTCATCCGCAATACCACAACGTTCCAACGCACGTATCGACAGTAATGCCGTTTCAATGTCTGAAACCAGCACGATAAAATCGACAGTTGAACGTGTACACGCATGGATACGCCCGACAGTCATGTCGTATGAAGACATGGTAAAATCCTCGAGGTAAAGGGGTACAATGCCCGCAGGGAGCAAAGTCCCGGCAGAGTAAAAAATGTGAAAAGCTAGATGGCAAAACGCCGTGAGGTAGAGCGAAAAGAGTAAAACGTGTGAAGTGAGCCTTAACCCGAAGGTCTCTGTTTGCAAAGGTTAACAGATTTAACACCGCCCGAAAGCGCCATCTCTCAGGTCATGATGGCATTGGCATGTGATTACCCGAAGGCGTTCCTCTCAAATCACCGGAACATTGGCAGTTGTCAGAGACAACGTAAGCAAATTAATCGTACACAATCCCCTCATCTCCGGCAATAGCGTCAACGTATAGATTTTCCCACGTCGTACTATAAGCTGTATTAGCTCAGACTTGACCTGATACAACAGGGGCACAGAGCCAAACCTAATCTGAAAGGCCGCTCTGTGCCAAAAGCGGACGCATTGTCTTTAAGCTCAAGACTGACTTTTCTTGTGTAGTCTATTATTTTGCGCATTTCGCCCCCTTTAAATCGGGGAACCATATATAAATAAAAATCTGATAGATAAATGATTCTTGACTTTAGCTCTTTGTCACTTTAAAAGAAATGTAAGCCTATAAAATTTTATAAAGGAAGCTGGCTCATGTTGCAGCAGGATAGCCTTCAGCAAGAAATCATTGCATCTATTAAAAAATCACTCACTTTCGATATCCTATATCAAAGAATAAGACCTGACATATCAAAATTCATCAATGCCACCTCAAAGCTATCCTTAAAAGGCCTCGATGAATGGGAACGATTAATTCGAGCAGAGATTTTCTATTCACTTCGACAGTATAGTCAGAAGCAAAGTGATAATGATTTCCAGCAAGTTGGATCACTCAGATGGATGGACATATGTAGCGCTGATGGTTTCAGACGCGAAAGAGCGCTAAGGACACTATCTGGTGGTGCACCAAATAGTTTTTTATTAGCTTTAGTTGTTCGTAAGCTAAATGACTGGGTTCCGCAGGTAAGAGCTGCAGCCCGTGATGCTTTGCCATTGGTTGCTGAAGAATCTGACCCTGAGTTTATTGTTGATGTCTTATTTATAACTCTTCCCTACTGGGATTCCTGGGGGAGAATGGAAGATATCGAGAAAGAGGTACTCATGAAAGTGGTTATGATGGAGAAAGTAATTAATGCTTTAAAAAAACGGCTTCTAACATCCTCTTCAGGGCCTGTTGCTACTATATTTTCGCAGGCAGGACGCACAACAGCTCTGGATAAATTTTTAGCTGAGATTTCAGAAAAATCAATTCAACCCTCCCTGCGAGCCAAAGCGTATCGTTGCCAGTTTGAAAGTAAATTTGTTTGGGCTGAAGGGCTGACATGGCACTGGATTGACAAAATATACGGCATACAGCGACGCATCCCTGCTTTAAAAGAACGAATAATACCTACAACTCGCCCCTTTATTGATACTTTGAGAATGGCAACAACCGACCGCTCACCAATGGTTCGGCGTATAGCTGGCGAAATGCTCATAAAAGAATTGAATAACATCGGTGATGAAGCATTCAATCTGGCAAATATATTGGCTTCTGATAGGTCGCCATCAGTAGCAGAACGCGGAAGATATGCATTAGCCGACTTAGAAAAACGAAACTGACCATTCACACACATACATTGGTATGCCTGTGGCCAATTAAGCGATAATACATATTATTTGCTATGGGTTTATCCGCCAACATCTGTGAGAACGATTGCGGACTTCCGCTACTCGCTCTCAGCAGACCTTCAGCGTCAGGTGTTTGTCTGCTGTGTGCCAAAGCGGACGTTGTTGGCATAGTGTTATGTTGTTAACCGGGAGAAGTTCATAGGGTGTGCGGTTCGAGCAATGAGGGAGCTGTCTGACACTAATTAATGATGGAGAAGATGAATGACAAGTGATTTGATCGCGGTTTCTGCTATTGGCGTAGCTATCCTGTTTGGTGCAATGAGCCCGGGAGTTAGCTTTCTTCTCGTCGCCCGAATGGCCATGTCCAGTTCGAGACGGGCGGCTTTATCTGTTGCTGCAGGTATGGGTTTTGGTGCGTCTGTTTTTGCTGCCATAGCGTTAGCAGGTCTTCACACCCTGCTGACTCTGGTCCCATCACTTTACACAGGACTTAAGGTTGCAGGCGGTTGCTATCTTTTATGGCTGGCGTTGAAAATGTTTCGTCGTCCTTCAAATCGTTTTAATGATTCTGCCGGTACAGAGGAAGTAAGCGTTTCAAAAGCTTTTATGACTGGCGTTTTTACGCAAATCAGCAATCCCCATACTGCGCTGGTATTTGCCAGTATTTTTTCCGCAGCGCTTAGCAAAAATATTCAGCCTGTTATGTACATCATCCTGCCCACAATGGCATTCGTTATTGATGTGCTCTGGTATGCAGTCGTTGCGTGCTTATTATCAACTGACGGGCCACGTCAGGCTTACATTAAATACCGTAAGTTTATAGATAAACTAAGCGGAGGCGTTATGGCCTTTTTGGGAATACGACTGCTGTTGAAGTGAGACTGACGAGTACGATGTCGTCTAGTGATACGAAGTGTTCATGTGTAATGGTCTAATCATTTCGGACATTTTGTTAGAGATCTCTGAGTCGATTGAAGTCTAAGGTTGTCAGGGCTGCAACAGCAGCCCTGTGCCAAGAGCGGACATTGAGGATATCGTTTTTTCATTAGAAAAGTTGAAGTCACAATCTTACGAGTTGACTTTGACATTTAGTTAAAGAAAAATCATCCACTGCTGATATAAAACATCACTCAGTTTATTGATTGATAATATATTGTAAGAGGAGATGGTATGGCTTTATTTGATAATAATCTCAGAGATGCACTTGAAAGATTAATCGATGTGGCAGATATGGAAATTAGGAAAGATTTTTATAATGGCTACATTGTTGACGAAAATGATTATACTTCAAATTTGACTTCACATATTAGAAGGATAATTAATGCCGCATTACCTTTAAGTGTTTATACATTCTCCCAAAAACTGCCTCCAACTCAAGAGCGTTACTGGGGGGCAGATGCTATGGTTGTGTTAATAGACCATAATTTAAATCTCGGTAAGATCTGTTTTTTTGAAGCAAAAACAGATCGTCAAAATTGGGATTACTGTCAAACATCCACTACAATATCCCATTTTTCAACGCAACTTGAAAAACAAGTCCGTGCTATAAATCTTGAATTTGCTGTTTGGGAGCAATTTTATACTAAAAAAGATATAAATGCGCCTCATCAAGGATATAGAAATCAAGAAGGTTCAAGTTGTATATTTCATGAGTTGGCCTACAATTTACATGCTCCAGTACCGAACACTACAATCTGGACCGATTCTAATGTGGATTATTTGTGTAAATCGCAAAGGCAATCATTTCTACCAATCACGATGGGGGAAATGATTCGTCACATATGTGAATGCCATTACGGTTCCCCCTATCCAATCAGTCATATAATTAATTTCCTCAGTGAGAAATTGTATATTAGCGATATATTGATAATTGAAGGCGGTTATCCCCCGAATAGCAAAAATGAAGAAAGTCATATAAGTACTATTCTAGAAAAAATAAAGAAGGTTAATTGCGACTAACATAAGCTTTAATTTCACATCTATCATATGAAGAAGTGTTCGTCCTGTGCCAGTAGCTGACGTTAATTCTCTTAATAATATGACGATTACAAAACTACAATTAAAAATAAAAAGAGGCGTCATATAATACCTCTTTTTATATTTTTGTCGATTTTCTATATATTAAATTATATCCGGACGTTAGGGATGGCACGCTCCCTAATAAGTTCAATTGGCATGACATAATTTATCCCTACGGGGTTTTTATTGCTGGGGAATATCCCTTCAATTAATGATGCTGCCACGTGGTATCTTTCGTCAATATATTTACTGTTAAATAATCTATCTGAAGTATAGCGTACTACAAATCCTGATATTATATCAGCGATCTGAATCCCAATCTCTTTCTTAGAATCTTCAAATGTCATAGTCGGTATACAATGAATAGAGTAATCAACCCCTTTAACATTGGGTGCGACTATGTTAAATCTTGATAAGTTAGATAAATTCCCATGCAGAATGCTGTCCAACTGAATTTGTGTATCATGATGCAATTTTATTTTTGAAATTTTTTTGTTGTATTTTTTATTTAGTCTTAAAACTATATTGATCAATGACGATGTATGAGGAAGTAACCATATCAATTTACCAGATTTAGACTTATCAGGAAGTGGTAAGAATCGTAGAACAGCATTATCACCTTCTTTCTCTTTAAAAATACGATAATCGTCTAATGTCATATCCAAGCATTCTATTAGCAACTCATGATACTCAAACTTATCTTTATTATTAAAAATAGAGTCTTTTGTATTGGAGAAAGATATTCGTAAGTTATCCTCTGTTGGGTTTAAACAACAGTCTATATATCTCTCCAAAGAAGAAGTATCTTCTAAAGCAGTTAAATCTTCTGCAAACTTGTTTTTGAATATAACATCAGATGCTAACTGAGCTTTAGACCAGGTATCTCTTGGGTAGAAATAACCAGGATCTATTTGATAGTATGATATATTTGTTGCTGTGAAAAATTTTTTATCAACTAACTCTATAAAAATCGGAGCTTTAATCTCACGCAATTTTGTAAATAACTCAATAACAAACTCAATGTTGTTGGGAATTAAGTTTTTACTTTTTAGTTCATCACCCTGTATTTTATGCTTCTTTTTAAGTGCGCCAATGAAAGTTGATAGAAGTATATGGTTGTATTTCGTAAGGCCTATGGCTGTAAGCGCAAAAAGTCTTTGGTTATAGTAATTGAAATCATATTTATCACTAATTAAATCACCGGTATGGCCACATTCATCAAGATAGTAATTCATACTTCACCCTCAATAATTAAACACCAAATGACCTATTGCCAGTTGATTAACACGCGGTAATATTAGTGATTTCCCCATCGTGCCGTGAGATCAGCTGCAAACTTACTTTTCTCGCTCATGGTTGACCTTCAACCTTACATGAACGATATGAACGTCCACGGACATTACCTTTATCGCCAGTAAGTCTCTAAACGACCTCAATTGCGTCTGGATCACCATGCCAAGCCATGCAACTTAAACAATCGCCATCACAATCAAAATTCAGTGTTTTGGGCATTTTGCTCATTGGCTGGCTACAGGTCTGGTAATTGTCTAATTTCACTGGAAATGAAACCCTTTTTAGGTTTTCAGTTCAATGTTGCATAACATACCACGGTTAGGTCCGCTTCACGCCCTGAGACATTCGACAAGCTTTTTATGGCTTCAGTAAGGGCAAGTGTCGCGCTTCGAGAGCCAGCAAATATTTCGCTTCGTCGTACCGGGTTCTGGTCTTCCAGCAGCGGTAAATGATCCTTATCCATTTGAAGGCCAGAGCCCGGATTGCAGATTGGTGAGATTTTCCTTTTTCTCGCAGTCCCTGATAATACAGCCTGGCCCAGTATGATGAGGTAACCGTCTTGGCAGCCCATTCAACAAAGGTCTGCCTGACGAACTTGGCACACTGCCATCGCCAGTGAACCCAGGATTTCTGGCCACTTCGTTCTGTCACCGGTGCAATACCTGCGTAGTTTTGAATTTCTTCAGCCCTGTTAAACCGGTCACGGTTATCACCAAGTGCAGCAAGCATCCGTGGGCCCATACACGGCCCCATGCCCGGAAGTGATTTGAATAGCCCCGCATCTGGCAATGTGTCAAACAGCGCTTCGATTCGTTCGTCATAGGCTTTGATGATTTCACTCACGACTTTAATTTGTGTCGCCAGTGCTGTTGCCATCAAAGCATTAGCCTCTATAACACTCGGGTCTGTCGTCAATGAGATCGCGTTATCTAGTCGGGCATGTTAACGTCACCCTCATAGGTATACTTCCAGAACACGCACCCAATAACCGAATGCGCTGCACAAACGACAACCTTTTTACTTATCGCTCTCTACCTTATTATAAACACGAGTCACGTAATGCCCCCGACCGTCTCCATGGCCTAAATCCATGGACACTAATGCCTCGGCTTCTTTCTGGCTGAATCCCTTGTCTAAATGGTATTTCATGGCATCTCTTGAATAAGCATATCGCAAACTGTGGGGAGCATATTTACCGACCAGACCGGCCTCTCTGACAATATTGCGGTATCGTTCAATGGCAAGGTGGATCCCCGCTTTATCTATCAGTTTCCCGTTGTTATTTTTCATAAAGCGTATTGCATTATTTACGACGCTAAGCAAAGTCTGGCGATCAATTATCGTCGTATCGCGAGGTCGCCCCCCTTTCGTACCGAAGACGATCCTGACTTTTTCCTGGTCACTCTTAAGTACCTTTTGCCAGGTCATTAATGACTTAACAGATTGCATCGTTTCTTCCGTACGTAAACCAAGATGACGCGATAATTCCACGGCGATCGCAGCACCCGCATCGACTTCACGAATTTTATCAAGAGTCTCTTTATATACATCATCAGGAATAGCGACTTTGGTACCCTCTCGGCTGGTCCCTGAAATACCTAACGCCGCGTTGCTTAATTTCTCATGCTCTGGATTAGCCATAAACGTTTTACCCGCAGTGCGAAGTATCGCCCGGATTGCTGCCATTTCATTTTGCAACGTACGTTTGGATATGTTCTCTGAAAGCCGGCTTTTCATGTAAAGCGCAATATGCTGTGTTTTCAAGTTCCCGGCATCGCGAATTTGAATATTCATTTTTAATAAACGGTCTGCCAAACGATCGGCTATTTTCATTCTGTCGGAAACGGTCTTAAAACTGCCTCCCGCCTGGCGAGCAAGTGTGACCAGGCTTTTATTTAATTTCGCCATAAACACTCCAAATTGACACAAGGTGAGTTAGGCATTCCGTCCCGGTGAACGGAATGCCTAACTCACCGGCTCCCCGGATACTTCAGTTAAAAACATCTCACCCCGACGACACGGTTAATTTTGCGCTTCCTGCGTCTCAACAGACATCTGTGCATCGGGGCGGCGAAATGTTGAGTTCTTGCGAGGCTCCCCAGGTCTCAGACCTGTTCGCGGCTTACGCCGGGCTGATTTACATCAGTCTACCTCCACACACCAGTTTCCTGGTGTCGCCATCGATGTCGTGTTGATTTACCTCCTCTAATTTAAAAGTTGTCTTCATCCGAGTTTCCGCTGATAAGACAGTTGGTGGGTGATTAATGACCTGAATGACAGTTAAACGATCTGTTATGCGTTTTAAAACCGTCACTACGTGTTGGTCAGATGGTAGAAATGTTGTTGAAGTGGCAGTACGTCAGTGCTGCCGGTTGTGCGCTGCGCGCGTCACTTGGTACTCGTTTCACTCGAACGCAAGTGACGCCGCGCTCCTCTGCTCTCAATGCGTACGTGGAAGATGCCAAATGTTCCAATTGGCATACCCACGGTCCGCAAATCTCGCAACCGGTAGCTGACGTCAAAGCATCAAATCGAAGTGAAACTGCAGTGAAAATTGCAAAACGTAATTGCGTAAATATCAGCAAATTGAAGTAGAAGAGACCTTACCGCGATCCAATCGCGATCCCCATTCTCAAAGGTTGACGGGGGTACCGCCCGAAGGCGCCACCTCTCAGGTTAGGGTGGCATTGGCAGTGCGATCACCCGAAGGCGCCCCTCTCAGATCGCTGGGGCATTGGCATGTTGCAGATAGCAACGTTACAACACTCACATCTTAGATCATTTAGAGAAGGATTTTCAAGAATTAAGCGCTCCTTACTAGGAGCGAAGAACTTTTTCTAACTCAGTTTTATCTTTATAAACCTCATGAATAAAGCGTACCCATTCTTGGCAATATAAATATCCATCGAAACCTTCGACATAGCCGCTATATTTTCCTTTATATTTTTTATCATTACCACTCGGCCTGGCATCATAATATTTCCAAAATTTCGTATGAGTTGTAATGTTAAAGTTTCTCTCTTTTCTTTGTACTAATGCAACAACTCGCGTCGGCTTCAATTTGAACTGATTTTCCACGTTCTTTATAAATGCAATCCCAGACTCGTATGTTTCTATTTCCTCCTCACTGAGATTACTAACATTTATGAATTCAATTGCCAAATCTGATTGCTTGGCATTTTTGCCCACCAAGGGCACTAACAATGCCCTAAGCCTATACTGTTGGCTTTGGACTATTTCATCTGACAGTTCACTTTTATAATCCTCCATGAATTTTTTAACAACATTAAAATTCTCAGTCTGGAATTGTTTAATTGCATCAATTTGTGCCTGTTGGGTTGCTCTCGTCAATTGCATTGCAAGAGCTAAATTAATCATCAAAGCACTCGTTTCACCAAACTCTTTTATAACTAAGTTCTCAAAGTTATTTATTGCAGCTTGGCATTCGCCAAACGTTAATAAATCAACAGCGGGTAGTCCTCGATGCTCTATTATGTTTCTCAACCCAATAAGGAAGATTAAGTTTGCCTTTTCGGCAGATTCAACACCAGGCCAATACTCTTGACAACAAGTTTTTAACTCCCAAGCTTTCTCTTCGCCATCGACTAATTTAGGCCTCCCATCTTCTTCGAGATAATTATATGGAGTACCATTTTTGGCAAAAATAGCATGGAATAAAGATGTGTACGCTATAACAATGTTAACAATGAAACCATATGTTTTAAATTCAGTAAAAGGGTTGTTATATGTAGCCACAGCGAGTAGCGCAAACTCTCTGGCCTTTTTTAGATTAATGCTTCGCTCTGATTGCGGAATTGAATCCATATTCTTTTGGGTATTAACATGACGAAAATCTTCCTTGCTAAGATATTTTATCCCAAGAGTTGTATATTGTTCCCCATCTCTAGATATAAATTTATTCCATGTTTTTGTAGGATAAGTCTTGCAGGTTTTTACTTTCCATCCAGTAGCCGCCGCCAATTCTTCTATGGTAAATGACTCTTGGTTCCGTTCTCTCAAAACCAAGAAATCATATGCTAAGTCCACTTTATCAAACTTGCTCATTCTATCTCTCCCTAACCTAACAGCATTATTGCACCATGATAAATTTTGTACGTTTGGTGCTCCATAGGTAAAAAAACGAAATGTCATATTAGGTTCTATGAGTTCAAGCAAATTGTGTCAACAAAATATTTTCAGAACCCCAGATACACATCTTTGATGATCTCTTAAGACATCACTTTAGAGTACACCCCAATATGACATTTTTAGAGGGGAAACTAATGCAAGGGCAACGAATTGGTTATGTACGCGTTAGTTCTGAAGAGCAATCTGTTGAGCGCCAACTGAATGGGCTCCACCTTGATAAGATTTTTATCGATAAGGTTTCTGGGAAAGATACTAACCGACCAGAGCTGAAGCTTTTGCTATCGTTTGCCCGAGAAGGGGATACCATAATAATCCACAGTATGGATCGACTTGCCAGGAACCTTGATAATCTACGCAGCCTGGTAAAGGAATTAACTGCCAAAGGCGCACGAGTCCAGTTTATTAAAGAAGGGCTGACCTTCAGCGGCGATGATTCACCGATTGCCCAACTACTTCTTTCGGTGATGGGTGCATTTGCTGAATTTGAACGTTCGCTCATCAAAGAACGGCAAAGAGAAGGGATCGATTTAGCAAAAAAGCGTGGCGTATATCGAGGACGTAAAAAAACTTTAGATGCGCAGGGAATTGAGAAGATAAAACAACTGGCCTCTGAAGGTCAGAACAAGACTCATCTCGCGAAACAGTTCGGTATAAGTAGAGAAACCCTATACCGTTACATCCGTAAAGTATAAAGTTTAAGCTCCGATAACAAACTAACTTGCTGTTTAAAATAATTATTTTCAACAGACTCGATTGCATCTTGAGTGAGATCAATAATTGCCATTCGTTAGTTTGGCTGATGAGCATGAAATCTAAGGTAGTAAAACCGCATATGGAATGCCCTATCCTGCTGTAGAGGCCTCTTAAATTCTTTCCTTGTTGATCATCAACCTAAGATTTTTCTAAATCACCGCGCTTCACAATCTAAAACACTCATGATTATACTGTATGCATAAACAGTATAATCGTGAGGCGCCTTATGACCGTTTTTTATCCAACCCCGGACCCATTGAAACTTTTGATACCTTTTTTTCAGGACAGGGTTCAGGCAGGATTTCCTTCGCCCGCGCAGGATTATATAGAAAAAGGCATTGATTTGAATGAGCTTTGTATAAGTCACCCCGCAGCAACCTACTTTGTCATGGCGACTGGCATGTCGATGGTTGATGCCGGAATCTACGAAGGATCACTTCTTGTCGTAGACCGCAGCCTGCAGGCAAAGCATGGAGATATCATCATCGCATCTCTGGCAGGTGAGTACACGGTCAAGCGCCTTTGCTTGCACCCGGTTGTTCAGCTCATCCCTATGAATCCTGATTTCCCTCCGATAGTTCTTCATGACGGTGGGGATGAGCTGGAAGTTTTCGGCGTTGTCACATTTAGCATCAACGGGTTTCAATAATGTTTGCGCTGGCGGATGTGAACAGCTTCTATGCCAGTTGCGAAACGGTGTTTCGCCCTGACTTACGCGGACGACCTGTCGTCGTTTTAAGTAACAACGATGGTTGCGTAATAGCTCGCAGTATGGAAGCAAAAAAATTAGGTATCCGTATGGGCGATCCATTCTTCAAGATGCGTGACATCTTCGAAAAGCACAAGGTTGTTACATTCAGCAGTAACTACGCGCTTTACGCAGACATGAGCTCACGGGTTATGACCGTTCTGGAAGAAATGTCTCCAGCCGTGGAAGTCTATTCAATAGACGAAGCATTCATGAATCTGCAAGGGGTTAGTAATTGCCGGGATTTAGAAGAGTTTGGCCGTGAAGTGAGGGCCAAGGTTCTTCAGTGGACCGGTTTGACCGTAGGCGTTGGAATTGCCCCGACTAAGACCCTCGCCAAACTTGCTAATTATGCTGCAAAGAAGTGGACAAAGACCGGCGGTGTCGTTGATTTATCGTTACTTGCTCGTCAAAGAAAACTGATGGCTCTTGTCGAGGTTGGTGAGGTTTGGGGAATCGGACGCAAAATTTCAAAAAAGCTGAACGACATGGGAATTAAAACCGCACTCCAGCTTGCAGATACGCCTACGCCGCTGATCCGCAAGCATTTCAACATAGTTTTAGAGAGAACTGTGAGAGAACTACGTGGGGAGCCTTGCTTAGAGCTTGAGGAGTTTGCTCCAACCAAGCAGCAGATCATCTGCTCACGATCGTTTGGCGATAGAGTGTCTGAATACGACTTAATGCGTGAAGCAATCTGCAGTCATGCAGTACGTGCAGCAGAAAAGCTTCGTGGAGAGCATCAGTACTGTCGCCATATTTCAGCATTCGTCAAAACGAGCCCATTTGCCGTGAATGAGGTTTACTACGGTAAAACAGCTGGCACTAAATTACAGATACCGACACAAGATAGTCGGGATATCGTTGCCGCCGCAACCAAATGCCTTGATGCGATCTGGCAGGACGGCCACAGGTTCCAGAAATGCGGTGTGATGTTAGGGGATTTCTACAGTCAGGGCGTCGCACAGCTTGGTCTTTTCGATGAGTACAAGCCGCGCTCTAACAGTGAGCAATTGATGGCTGTGCTGGATGGCATCAATCACAGCGGAAAGGGACGCGTATGGTTTGCCGGACAAGGTATTCAGAAAAGTTGGGAGATGAAGCGTCAGATGCTCTCGCCAGCTTACACGACACGCTTCAGTGATTTGATGCGCGTAAGAGTCTAAACCAGCGGGTCAGATATTTGTTCAATCAGCTCCGGGCCGTTGTTCCTAATGCTTCCGACCTTTTTCATAACAGGATGCCAGGCGAATCTTGAAGGCGATACGGACTCCTTTTCCGCTATTTCCAGCGCGCGCTCAGGAAGAGTGTCTCCGTCCAGCCATTCCAGCGCTTGTTCGGGATCAAGTACGAGCGGTCGGCGGTCATGGATATCTAATAATCCTTCATCGCTTGCAGCGGTAACAATCACAAACCCGTCATCCTCAGGTGTTTCTGCCACATCAGGGTGATACCGGCTTATGGCCGCTAAGAATAATGGTGTATGTGATTTGTGGTAGATAAAATAGGGCTGCTTAATTTTCGCATCAGTAGGGCCTTTCTTCCATTCATACCATCCATCTGCCATCACAATCGCGCGGCCGTGCTCAAAGAGTGGTTTAAACATCCGGCTCGTTGCAACGGTCTCAACACGAGCATTAATCATCGGTGGCCGTTTTGACTCCTTCGCCCAGCCGGGTTGATATCCCCATTTAACAGGATCGAGATAGATTTTATCGTCGCGCTGATTGAGTAGCAGAACGCGTGTACCAGGCGCAACATTGTAACGATCGAGTGGGATGTCATCCAAGCCACTGGCGATCTCTTTATCGGGCGAGAGGACTTCAATGTAATGAGATCGGGGTTCGTATTGAGTGAAGCGTCCACACATATGAAATCCTCCATTAACGGATATTAAGTATAGACGTTAATAAAATTTCGAGATGCGTCATCCCTGATCAGAAGAAGATGTACCTCCCTTGATTTCACTGGTGCTAAATACGCCGTCCATAGATATTTCTTTTTACTGCTACAAACTATGGCAAGGCACTGACTTGAGTCTATTCGCCGGCCATGATATTTTGAATATGCGTGATTTATAACCAGAGCATAAAGAGCATGAATTCGAAAGGTTTTGATCCGAAAGACTTGCAAGAAATTTGCACCAGGAAGCGGGCAAAATTCACAATGAAGAAATCTGATTACAAAGAATTAGGTCGCAATCTGCTTTTAGGTTCTGTTGATGTAGTCATTGGAAGTGTAATGGCTGCGGCCGTAGTCGTAAGTGTTATACCAACCAGAAATTCAAATATTGATGATGGTTTGCCGAATAGCGATGGTTGGCAGAATGGTTCTCAAGGTTACGGATATTATGAAAATGGAGTGAAACTCTATGATTGAAGAGCCAAAATTTCTTGCTGGCTCTTCAACATAAAATTAATAACTACCCCCCTTTTTTAACCGCAGTTTTAGCAGCATCTACAGCAAGTTTCCCCCCTTCGCTTCCTGCCTGTTGTGGCATTTTAGACCCAGCACTTACAGCTGAATCAACTACACTACCAATCTTCGCTCCAGCCCAGCCAAGGGTGCCGACCCAAAATGCTGGAAATACAACGTACATGCTCCCCAACACAAGGTTCATGATCCAACCATCAGCGGTTGAGCTGGTAAATTCTGCAAAAGGCACACTGCTGTTCGAAATGCCCTGCGCGGACATGCTGTCATACAAAATGGTAATCATCCTGTCATCGAGCCAGCCCGCCAGTTCCCACCAAAATGTAATGAATATCAGTGCAAACAGCGCAAACGAAATGGTCACTACCGTCTTAGGTTCATAGGCGCTGAACATCATCAGCACCGGAATGACAATTATAATCATCATCTCCAACAGAGCTTGTATCATTGGCAATGCCTGCTTTAGTGCATCAAACCCCGGCAACGCTTCCGCCTGCTTAATTCCCACACCAATTGTCGACACGAGGCGGGTCACGTTAAATGCCAGGCCTGAACCCACATCACTGCTGCCAGTAGCATAAGTCTCACCGCTGCCTGAAAGCCCAACGTTGCGCGGACTCACCAGCCAGCGCAGTGCCATCTCCTCCCACTGATCCTTGCTAAATTTCCGCTGTAGCTCTGCCTTAGTCGACTCATCCATATTGGCCAGCACCCGGGCCTTCAGGCCATTAGTGCCGTCAGACCACCACTGTTTACAGGTAGGATATCCACCTTTTCCCACATCCGGATAGCCGCTGTCCCGGGCATTGTCATACGGCCACTGGCTGCGCGGGCTGGTCGATGTGTAATAATCATAGTAACCACTGGTATTGAGAAAGTAGCTGCTGCCTATCCACCCTACTGAATTGATTGTTGCGTCACTCAGCTGGCTGTTGCTGTTTTTAAGCTTGAAGTAAGAACGGGAATAGCACTGATCTGCAAAATCCTGCACTTCCTGCAGCACTATAGGGTCGCGAATTTTGGTGTTTTGCACGTCAAAGCGCATCTGGCGGAGCTGGTCTCCGCAGGGGATCGAGGCAATCATCGCCTGGGTGATGCCCTTGGATATCATATGCAAGAGATACCACCAGACCGGGACTTCTGCCGTCTTGCCGTCAAAGTCGTTAACCAGCCCCTTGTAACCGGAGTTCTGGGGCGTAGATACGCTTACGCCGCACTGTTTCGCCCGTGAAGTGTCGAATTTAATGGTGCTGATATCGACCGGCAACAGCGGAATGCAACAGAACAGCATCACGCAAAATGATACGTAGAGCGCGTGCTCAACCCGCGGCAGTGCAAGAACACCTTTATTCCCCTCATCGGCGCCTTCTTCTCGCACCTTCAACCAGATACCCAGGACCTTGAAAACCAGAGGCAGCGCGAAAAGTCCCGTACTAATAAGGATGTTCCACAGGGCGTTATTCAGCATCCAGCCGAACAACACCAGGAAGTACTCCAGAAAACTGTTGGCCGTCATGACGCCTCCTTATGCCAGTACGGAACGCCAGGCGGCGAATTCGATAACGATAATAAAACCTGCCGCCATCCACTCAAGGCGATGAAGTGATTGACCCGGAGATTTCTTCACAACCTGCGGTCGCACAACATAAAACCAGGCCCAGCAAAGCCCGGTATAAATTGTCAGCCGCCAAACAAACAGTCCGTACCGGCTTGCACTCAGCCAGTCGCGCACCTTATGCCCATCCGGATCGGCTTCAAACAACACTGAGGCAATGAAGAAAAGCCCCACAGTCAGCGCGAGGATAACCAGAAAAGTCAGCACGAAACGGCGCGTACGGCCAAAACGACGCTGAGGGGAGACGGGTATCGTCATTATTGTGCTCCTGATTTCTGGCTCATGTTATTGAATCCCTGATCCTGACTTCCGCTGTGCTGCTGCAGGCGGCTGTCCTGATTGCGTACCCCTTGACGTTCCAGGGTTGTGAGCAGACTGTTATTGCTGATGGACTTTCTCAATGCCATTTCGTTACTCAGCGCGGCCAGCTCCCGGTCGAGCGCATCAACGCGACGGTCCCCCTCAGCCAGCGCTTCCGGCTGGTCGGCCGCATTGGGTTCAGACTGGCCGGTAGTCAGCATGCGTCGCATGGTCAACGCCTGTTCCACTGTGTCAGACATGGCCAGTTCGCCGGCGAGGCGCTGTACCAGCGCCGCGTTGTCCGGGTCGTCTTTCAGGGACTGAATAACCCCGCGCGTTACCACCAGACTACCCGTTTTAAGCTTGGCCAGATTATCCGCCGTCGGCGCATCTGAGCCGCCAACGAGTTTCGTCAGTTCATCCAGGTTCTCTTTGGTCGTATCCTCAAGTATTGGTGCAAACCCCGTGCCGGCAACCGTGCTGCCGGCTGCATTCTCGCCCCCACCGCTGTTGCATACACTGGCATCGCGGCAGGTGCGGATAGAACGATCTCCCAGTACTTTTACGACCGCTGCTGCGGCAGCTTCTGAATTCGGATAACGCTGGCAAACCGAGCCGTTACAGCTTGAAGCGCCTACGTTGTTGTTGCTGGTCACAGGCAGGTTGTTCATCATGTTGTAACCGGCTTTAGCCAGGTCATGCGTCGGTTTAATGGCTGGCTGCCCTTTACCGCCGCGTTTCTGTCCCCCGATCCATGTCGCACCGTCCTCACCCGTCGCCTTCTGCAGTTTCTGGTCGCTGCTGACGGCATCACCGTCGCTGGAGGCGACAATATCCTTGTACTCCTCGGTGACGGCCGCCTGCGTCCACTTGTTCCCCATCGTATAATCGGCCATTTTATTGGCCATGTTCTGGCAGTTGAGTTTGGCCTTGTCAAAACTCAGTCCGGCCTGCAACACGCCGTTGGTCAGCATTTCGTACAGCCCGGGATTGGCGCGCTGGATAATCATCGCCGGCATACTGGAGACCGCACCGGTCGCCCCCTGAATCACGGTGCCCATCAGATCCTTAAAGCCGCTGGTCACACCGTTAAGCTGATTACCTACCGTCGTTTTCAGGTCAAAATTTCCGCACATCAGGTCGCTGCTCATGCCAGCGTTCATGCCCAGACGCGTCATGCTGTTTCGGGAAGCGGGTGGCGAGATGACCGAGCCTCCGCCAATGGAATAAAACAGGCCGTCACTGATGGCTCCGTTGGCAGAAGCGCCGCTGGGAGAGGTAGTGACCTCGGCGTATGCATTGGGTGTGCCGCCGGCTAACATCACCAGCAACGTCAACGGGAGAGCGAGAGGGACATTTTTTAGCATTGTCATAGTGTGAGTCTCACGAAAAATCAGTGCTGGAAAGGAAGGTCTGACCGCGGCGTTTACAGCAGCTGTAAGGTTGCCAGAGTGCCCAGGCATAATTACCGTCCTGAGAAACCGTCGCGCCAGTGTCGGGGAAGACCGCACAGGTGGTCGAGAGCGTCGGAGAAAGACGTTGCCACTTATGGTTTTGGGTACCGGTATTCTCTTTCACCGGTGCAGGTGGCCAGTAGCCAGGGGATTTCTGGCCTACCAGCGGCTGGTAGACGTGCAACTGGCCGGTCCGGGTGATGACATCGGCCACGCGCTGGGCGACGACGGCTGCGGACTTATACCCGTCTTCCTGGGTGACAAAACCGCTGCGCGGATAGATGTTTCCCCACATATTGGCACCTGCCTGACTGCCCAGCTCACGTTGTCCGGGAATAAGGGCTTCCGGGTACAGGCCTTCCGGCAGGCCGCTTCGCCAGACCAGCGCATCGAGCGAACTGACAAAATAAGGAACAAAAGGCGTGGCGGCGGACTTGCAGGAGTACCCGGCTATTTGTCCCCCGATAAGCGTGGTGGCCGGATGGCCATAGGCATCGGCATAATGAAAATGTAGATTTTGTTTACGTAGCCCGGGAGCCTTCATTTCTTGTTGTCCCCCGCCCGCGCTGACGCCGCTCAGAGAACCGATGACGCCGCTTTCTCCGCTGCCGGCCGCACCGCTGACAGCGGATATTTCCGTCCAGGGATTATCGCCGGGGCCGGAATAGGCTGACACCACAGCTTCCGGGATGAAATGTTCAACCTTCACGGACGTTTTGACAGAACAGCCAAAAGGCGTACAGAGGAGCCAGTAGCAGATCCCCTTCACCTTCCAGCCGATACAGGAGACGCTGGCTGCACTGGAAATCAGGCTGGCGGTGTTGACGCTGGCCGCACACAGCCCACTGCCGGTCAACAACGTGGCCAGCAGCAGCCGGCGGGAACGGGGTGAGGAAAATATCATTGGTTTTCCCCTCGCCAGTCCGCCAAATGGTGCATGGCCACACTGACGTCCGTAGTACCGTAAACCACCCATTTATCGTCAAACACGACCGCAGGGTATTTGGTCAGCCCCAGTGACCAGGCTTTCATCACCCCCTGATAGGCGCTGGTCAATTGCTGTTGTTGCGATGAGAACGCAGGTGAGTTGAGAACATCCCGGGCCTGTTTTTCAGCCAGGGCGGGATTTGCGGGGAGGATGCCAAAGATATCCGTTTGAACATGCTCGGGCGCATCGAGGTACACCACAGGAATATCTGGAGAGGGGGAACTAACGGGGTTCGAACTGTCAGTATAAATGACGGTGCCGGCGCAGGCACTGGCAGACAGGCACAGTGCCGACAAACAGCTGATGAGTTTTTTCATGGAGAACACTCCTTAAGCGGATAACCCGCCTAAGGTGCGTCGATACGCTGTTCACGTCAGTAAACAACTCAATATCTGACTACGAAAATTTATCCGGTCTGCTCGTCAGCCTCCTGCTCTGCACGCCACTTCAGGTATTTCAATTCCGCATGAAAATATCCCGTAAAACCCACTGCGGCGGCATTCCGCTCAATTACCCAGCGTGTTTCCCCCTGCCGCAGGTATGGCTTCCAGTCCGGGGAGATTGCGCTTTGCATTTTCGCCTCCCAGTCTGCATGAGATGGCGGAAAATAATAAAGGTAATCTGTAACATGAGCTAACGTGTATTAGCTCAGACTTAATCTGACAGTCTGGTTTGAGGCATTGCTGTAGTTCTTTTTTAATGTTCCCCGGTTTTGTATAAAAAGCGTTTTATAAATCGTTTCGTGTGACACATGCATTTCCTGATTATCCGGATAACAACGTTTCAGCCAACCAGCAATTTGTTCCGGCGACCAGTCCTGATGCATCTTCTCTGCAATGATTTTACACAATGTGGGGCTTTCAATTAGCTTGCAAAGTTTTGGTCTCAGAACACTTTCCCACGCAGCAGTATCCGCTTTTGCTGCACGGTATTATTTTGCCCCCATGCATCTTGATCTCGCGGCTAACTGTTGAGAGGACTCTTGATAATTTGTCAGTGATGTCCCTGATGCTACGTTTTGCTACCAGTCCTCTGGATATCTCCTCTCTTTCATCAAGCGAAAGAGCTAACCGGTGCCGCTTTCGGACAAGGGGGGCAGTATCCACCAGTCTGGCGGATACTGGGCATGATGGAAGAATGGTATCTGTCGAACATTCTGGCGATATCATGCAAGGAATCACCTTGTTTATATCTGTCCCAGATAATGGCTTTCTGTTCTGGCGTGTAGTGAATCCGCGTTCTTCGTTTCATGGCAACACCCCCTTGATTAAGGATGACGTTGCATCGACCCGTTGAACTCACACGTGAAAGCGGAACATTGAAAGGTAAACGAACGATCTGGGATGGACGTTCGGCGGTTCGAACTGCGTTATACATGGCAATATTATCGGCAGCACGAAGCAACGTGCGGATAAAAGCCTTTTATGATCAGTTGGTAGCCCAGAGGAAAGTGAAAAAGGTCGCATTAACAGCCTGCATGAGAAAGCTAATCACGATCCTGAATGCGATGCTCCGAGATAACAGTGAATGGGTGATAAACTGACCAGCACTCATTGACTTTAAATACAACTGCTCCTTTGAAATACAATAACCGGTTAAAAACGATGTCATGCAATAGCTATAACATTCGATAAAACGAATATGTAAGCGCAAGATTTTTAGACACAGATAGGGTTGCCGTTGGTGGTTGCGTTATCCCGTTCAGCCTGACGGGTCAGTTGCAGAAGCGCATCCCGCTGACAAGGGTAAGCCTACTCAATAAAGGCTGCCGCCCAGGCCGGCATATGCGGGGAAAGGCGATAATGGATCCACTTCCCCTAGCACCGGTCATGCAGGATGCCCCTTTCTTTCAGCAGGGCAAGATGACGGAACATTTTTAGCTGGGATTTCTGCAGGATAGCGGAGAGCTCACAAACGCAAAGTTCGCCTTTTTCACACAGCAGGAGGATCAGAGCCAGACGGGTTTCCTCAGCAAGAGCCTGGAAAAACATAAGGGGGTAGCAGTGACATATTAACTCCTGTTCAGTCAGAAGATGGTCTGAGGGTAAAGAAAAAGATTAGCAATTATATGTATGGATAAATGCATATGAATCGGCCAAAGTAGAGGTGCGGTTCACGTAATACGACAGGGTGGCAGCACTGCCCGGGTACGCTGCCCGGTTCGCCTCCCAAAATCCGTGGCAGGCGCCATTTCTGTCGGCTACTTAATATAACCTTAGATACGGAACAGTTAAGATGGCAAAAGTCAGCATAAGAAAGATGAACGATGAAGACTGGAATCCAGTCAGGGAGATTTATCAGGAGGGGATTGCTACCGGCAATGCCACCTTCCAGATGGTACCACCGGAATGGCAGGAATGGGACAGCGGTCATATCAGGGAATGCCGTTATGTTGCCTGTGTTGAGAACAGTGTGGCGGGATGGGCTGCATTATCTCTCTATTCCCGCCGGAATGCATACCGCGGCGTTGCTGAGCTGAGCATTTATGTCGGTTCCGGCTATCAGGGTTGCGGAGTGGGCAAAGCGCTGCTCTCGGAGCTCATCAGAGGATCAGAAAAGGCCGGGTTCTGGACCATATTGGCCGGCATATTTCCGGAAAATAAGGCAAGCATTTCCCTGCATCTCGGCCTGGGATTCAGGGAGGTTGGCTGCAGGGAAAAGGTTGGGGAAATGAATGGCGTATGGCGCGATGTTCTGATTTTTGAACGCAGAAGTCGTGCGGTCTGTTACTGAACAAGCCTCCGCTGAGCGGAGGCATCCAGGGTATTAACATTATTCTACGGAGATGGCCTTGGGATTCTGCATTATGAACTGACTGCAGAAGACGGCTGCCAGACCGCCGCACAGCGGAGCGCACCAGTACAGCCACTGGTTATCCCAGTACCCCATGGCGAAAGCCGGGCCGAAACTTCTGGCGGGATTCATGCTAGCACCGGTTAGAGGGCCGCCGATAAAGGCATCCAGAAAGACCGCAATGCTGATGATGGCGGCATTCCGTGTTGTCAGGATGCTCATGATTAAAAAAAACGTCATGATCCCCTCAATGAAGAACGCGTTATATAGGGATACGTCCATATGAACCCGGGTTACGCCTGCCAGCAGCGCATGACCAAACACGGCCTTCAGGCACAAGGCTGCAGCACTTGCGCCCAGCAGTTGAGCCAGGACGTAGCTCATTGCCGAGCGCAGAGAGCAGGCCCTGATTAGATAAAAAATCATGGTGACCACTGGATTCAGGTGTGCCCCGCTGCTGGCCGAGAACAAATTTATGCAAAAGTAAACGGCCAGACCAAAACTGAGCGCTATACCGAAATTGCCAATTACCTCGCTGATTTCATTGACAGAAATGGAACCGACACCAATCATAACCAGCATGAATGTACCGAGACATTCCGAAAGCACATCACGGGATTTACAATTGCATAAAGTCTTCATGGGTCAGTCCTGAAGGATGCGGTGAACGGGTGTCGGCATACCGGGACTGAACGCATTATGTTCCCGGAAGATGACCTGCGATTCTGTCAGTGAGGCCGTATGTTTGACCGCCGCCTCCACGATCGCATAAATTTCAGCCGGCTGCCCTTCAGCGCGGGCATTGATGAGTGCAACACAGGCTTCTGCCGGATCGCAGCAACGCTCATCAAACTGGATTTCTTTATGTATGTCGACCAGGCTTGCTTTTGTGAGTGTCACGCCGTTACCCAGTGCTATTTTAATATGACCAATCACCCGGTTACTGAGTGAGGGGGCAGATCTCAGATTCTCAAGACAGGTCCGGATCCAGACATCAGGCGCAATAAGCCGGTCATTGGCCGTCAGGTCCAGGCTTATATCCACCCACGCCATATCGGCTTCAGCGGCCCCGTAGGTTTCATAATCAATCTCCAGAGGCGTGAGGGTATCTGCAGACAGCTGAGGCGTGAAGATGAGCGCATCGGCAAATTCAGCGATGCCGTCACCGGTCTGCGAGGAATATGTTATAACCGGCTTGGCCGGATATTGCTGA
This sequence comes from Sodalis sp. RH16, assembly GCF_047324245.1. NCBI lineage: Bacteria > Pseudomonadati > Pseudomonadota > Gammaproteobacteria > Enterobacterales > Bruguierivoracaceae > Sodalis > Sodalis sp. RH16. The sequence continues at coordinate 689,802 of NZ_CP178737.1, forward strand.
TGCAACGCCGCAATAAACGCTGCCCGGTCGTCGTCAGGAATACTGTCTGACTTGGAGAGGCCAATTATCTGCGCATCTTCTATCTGCTTTGTAAAAAGGTAGTTCAGACGGGTTCCAAGCAGGCGCTGCATATCAGCGTAGCGGTTGCCGTCCAGCACCACCGGAAAAGGCAGCACTTCCAACTGAGCGCCGTAGTACTTTTTAAGCGGCCTGATGACCGTTGAAACCAGATCCGTACAGCTGCCCACGGCTTCTGCAATAATGACGTCCGGTTGTTTTTCTGCAATCAGGCCCTGTACCGCTTCTATCAGATCTTCAAATCGGCAGCAAAAACACCCGTTCCCGACCTGCCTGGTCACTATGCCCTTACCTTCACCCATTTCGGTATCAATCAGCAGGCTTCCCTGGTCATTGGCAATGTATACTGCGGACAGTCCTTTTCTTTCAACATGTGAAATCAGCCTAAGGGCCGTCGTGGTCTTTCCGGCCCCCAGAAATCCACTCAGCAGTAATATTTTTACTTTTTTCATTGTGGCCACCTTATTTTTTGAGACTGCTCACAAGGTAATAACCCAGTTTGTGTTCAATAAATGATGAAGCCTCCGGCTCTTTTTCCTGCAGCTCAAAATACTGCTTTTTATATTCTTCGCTGTTTTCAAGCATCTGGGCGTAACGCAGGTTTTTATCATCCGTATGGTTTTCCACCACGAAAGAGGTAAATTCATTCTGCTCAAGAGAGGTGAGGTTTTCACTCAGTAGCAGGCTGCCTGCGCGGCATCCGCTCATAAGGTTGATGTTTTCACGGATGTTTTGCGGAACGGTTTCGTACGCAACAAAGTCCGTGTAAATGAAAATGCCGCCTGGTGACAGGACGCGATGAATCTCCTGCAGAACCTTATTCCTGTCCGGCACCAGGTTGAGGACACATTCGCTGTAAATGAAATCAAAAGCGTTATCCATGAAGGGGAGATCCTGAGCATCTGCAACGAAAAATGCCATTTTCTCCGTGAAGGGGGCGTCCGTTTCAGCTTTTCTCTGACGGGCCAGCTTGATCATATTGTCGCTAAAGTCGATGCCGATTATTTTCTCCGGCTGATGCAGAACTGGCGCGGCGTCGAAAAGAGTGGTCCCCATCCCGCAGCCGATATCCAGGATGGTTGATGGCTGCCGGGCCGCAATGTAGCGGAGGATGCTTTCCGTGGGGGCGCCGGGAGAAAACTTATCCGTTCCCTGAGAATATCCCGATCCCCCGAGGGCAGCCTGATTGTAAAACTCCCTGATGGGATTCAGCGCCGGCGCTTTTGCCGGGGCACAGCAGTTAGTGGTGGTCATGATGAGAGCCTCTGGTTACGCAAACAAATACAGCGCCTGTGAGCAGCCACAGGGCGGCGGTGACATAAAAGATGGAGTTATAAGACACGCGATCGACGAGAAATGCGTTCAGCATCGGGCCGATCACCATACCAAAACTGCTGGCAGAACCCAGGAAACCCATGATCCTGCCCATACCGTTCTTCTTACCGGTTTCCACAGACAAAGCCGACACGCCAGCCATGCACAGCGCCACACTGACGGCAGTCGTGCAGACAAAGAAGCAGAGCCCAGCCCAAGCCGCGTATCCGCTAATCACCGGGGTGAGCAGAAGACTTGCCGACATGCTGACGACCGAGATAAGGATACAAGTTTGCCTGGAGTGCCGATCGACGAGTCGCCCGAAGGGGATCTGAAGCCCAGCCATGATGAGGCTGTTTACGGCAATAAGGGTTCCCAGAACGGAGGGAGACAGATTCATCTTCAGCGCATACAGAGGGAAGAAGGAAATGATGAAAATATCAAAGACGGCAATGACGGTATTGAACAGTGCCAGCACAATGACGCCGCGGGTCAGGGTGACGCTTGTCTGCCGTGCACTGTCCGGTGTCGCTCTGCTCTGTGACGTATTCTGCGTCGGGTGCTCGTGTGGCAGCAGGATCACAACCAGCAGGGAGATAAGTGAGAGAAAGAAAAGACACGAAAAGGCTGTACGAAAGCCCCAGTACTGGGCTATGAAACCGCCCGCTACCGGACCGAACGCGCCGGCGGACAGGATAACCGTATTGAGTATGCCGATGTAATATCCTTCCCTTCCCCTGAGGCTGATATTACCCATGTAAGCCATGGCCATGGGCAACATCATGGCGGAGGCGATACCGTGCAACAGGCGGGCGCCGAGAAGGGTAACGGCATCACCGGCAAAAAAATAGGTTAGCGAGACAAAGGGATAGACCACAAGAGAGACGATAAGCGTCGTTCTCGCCCCGTATTTTTCTGAGAAAAACCCTACGGGCGTGCCGATTATCAGCCTGACAATGTAAAAGCCGCTGAAAAGGAAGCCGATCGCATAGGTTGATATACCCATGGTGCCGGCATACGGAGCCAGCAACGGGGCAATAATCCCGGTTCCGCTGACAAGCAGAAAAACAGCTGTGCAGAGGAGCAGTTGCATCCTGCGATTATCGCGGGTGGATTCACTGACAGCATTCAACGGTGAAGTATTCATCTGACTCGGTAATCCTTTCAAGCGGATCTAAAGAGGATGCACTGGAGATAATGTACGAACCCAGTCGGGTGTAGTTGCTGGTCGTCCGGGTGACGAAAGAACCCGCCGGAAAAGCCCGCTGCACCGGATAAGGGCAGGACTTATAACGGACATACCCGTCTTCAGCGGCAAACAGAAAGATACTCATGGCCGATGCCGGGCTTTCTGTGACACAGCCCAGTGCGGTAAGAACGTCATCCACGGAATGCCCCAGCGACAGAAGCAGCGCGGCCTCGAACAAATCCAGCCCGGTGGTGAGCCGGACGAGATCGGCAATATTGTCTCCTCCGATCCGGCCGTTAATTTCTATCAGGCCGGGCACACCTTCGTGCAGCTTGATTTCGGTATGCGTAACGGCATGCCGGATGTCCAGCTGTTTGTGAAGGGAAGAAACAAAAGATTTTATGGCGTTCCGCTCTTCCGGACTTATGCGTGCCGGTACCAGGTGAGCTTTTTCAACACTGCCCTGAGTAAACTTTTCAGTAACGGCAATAACGCGCGTGGATGACATGTCAGATAATGCTTCCACGCTGAACTCCCGGCCCTCCAGATACCGTTCAATCAGCGTCCGGCCTCCCATCGCCTGAAGGACATGGTTCTTTTTCAGATTACCGATGATGCTGACCGCGTCCCAGAGCTCCTCTGTGTTCCGGCAGATGTAGACGTGGTTACTGCCGGCATCATTTTCCGGTTTGGCCACTACCGGAAAATCCATACCTTCGGTGTCACTGAGCAGCGCGCGAATGTTTTCATTCACAACGTAAGGCACGGTGTCGAGCGGCGTTCCCCGGAGCGCGTTTCTGACGCTGGATTTGTTTCTGCAGATGGCCGCCGCCTGTTCAGACAGAAAGCAGGTACCCGCCAGGGTTGCGATTTTCGCTGCCAGCTCGGTACGGTACTCATTCAGCGTAAGAACAGAAACCAGGTGCATGCCGTCCTGCAGGAGAGCAGCTATCTGATTGGTAATACCGTCACTGTCATTGAGGTCTGCCTCAATGGCTCTGTCCACAAAGCAGAGTTCTTTCAGGGATATACGGGTATTGATCAGCAGCACCCTGTAACCGTGCTTTCTGATGATGCGCGTTTCCTGCTCAGGGTCTCTGCTTCCAATAAGAACAACATAACCGTGTTCCATTCTCACCCCCTTATGAACAGCACGAAGAAGAACCCGAAGGCTTCTCATTCTTGACGGTTTCACTGTAGATATACGAAAGCTTTACGCTGGCGATAATGGCAAAGACGGCATCAATGTTATCCTGCCCGCCTCCGGCGTTTTTATATTCAAGCATCAGTGCTTTTGCCTCTTCCGGTTTGTCCATTGCCAGCAGCACGGCCATTTTGATCAGGCCCAGCGTGCCAGCTTCCAGAGTGGATTTTTCCTGCGCAAAGGCAGTCAGCTTTGAAAATTCATTAATAAACATGTTGATTATCCTGTCAGCATTTGAGACAGCAGCGCTTGAACACGCCTTCTTCAGCCGGGGTGACACTTGCAGCGTAAAGCTCATCAACCCACGGATCGTTGTGGGACCAGTCATAGTGGAAATCGTATTCAGTGAGGCTGACATTTTTTATGTCATCCGAAAGAAGCAGGGGCGAGCCTTTATAGAGCGACAGGCGGGTTTCAAACTGAATGGGGTCAATATCGTCACGCAGGTTGACGCCGTCTATCCACTCCTGGAAATGCTCCATGTCCCTGAGTCCCGCCCAAGGGTTATACATAATGAATGTGGGGTTCAGCATGATGCCGGAGCTCTTCATTATGCGGATGGCCTTCTCCGTATCACGGACGGTGACCTGCTTGTTGAATATCCTCAGGACATTGTCGCTGGGGAACTCCAGCGCGGAAGTAATAATCCTTACGTTCAGATCCCTCAGAAGCGCCATGCGACTTTCATTTTCAATAATGTGATCCACCCGGGTCGTAATATCGAATGTCAGTTCAGGGTGGATTTTGTGAAGATCGGTGAGAATTTCTATTCCGTAATGCCGGGTACTGAACCAGTCTGCATCAATAAAGGTCAGGTGCGTCATGCCTCCGTCGACCATGTTTTTGACATCGTCGATGATAATGTCAGCGGGAATTTTTATCACCCGACCGTCATAAGCGGCGTAGACCGAGCAGTACAGGCATTTATGCTTACATCCCCTTGCCAGTTCTGTTGACCCGACAGTAACATCTTTTCCGAGCAGCTTGTTTAGCTGCTTATTGGGATATTTATCCAGTGAAGGGAGGATTTTCCGGTTGGGCACACTGAAACCTTTTTTGGAAAAAAAGGGCGCCGGTTCAGTGAGATCGCCTTGATTCATAACGCCGGGCAATGATATGCGGGCGCCGGTAAAAAGGGCGTTAATCAGGGATTTCATGGTTAACTCCCAGTCGCCGAGGATACAGAAATCCGCTCCTTTCTCTGTCAGTCGGGTCGCATGAATGGTGGCATGCTGGCCATAGAAACACACTTTTGTGGCCGGATTCAGGCGTTTTATGGTTGCGAGCAACTCAACCCCCGGCATCACCGCATCGAACAGCGGCAGTGAAATAAAAATGAGATCCCGCCCTCTGATTTTTGATTCATCCGGCCCGTGTACGTAGGTATCCAGGACGTCAATGTTAGTGACAGCGGCTTCCCCTGCCAGCGCCTGGTAGGCCGTAGAGATGGTTATCGGCTGGTAGCCGCCTTCAAAGATGGAAACAAGCAATACATTCATCCGTTCACCTGCGCGAAGTTATATAACATATGGCGAATGTTTTATGTGTTAGCGGATGATAACCCGCTGGATAGTTTCGACTTACTTATACCACCCCGCGCAAATTATTGTCAAAGAACGTAATGTATTGTATATATAATTGATTTTAAATAACATTAAATCTTGGTGAATACAGATGACTGAGAAATAGCATAAATCCGGCTAATAATTTTGTCTTTCCGCACAGAGCATCATGCTAATTAATTTATTCTGCACCAGAATAAATGTTTTCAGTTCGTTCAGCCGCCTTGCCTAAAAACTGGACTTCGGGTGAATGACAGTCAGTTTTATGGTATTTTTTCCATTGCCTGAACTCAGAATTTCAATTCCGGAAAGGACTTATCCCGGGCGGTTTGATGTCTGGCGACAGAAGGCATGATATGTTTTAATTTTTATCAAATCTGACTACCGGCCTGACAATATGATCCCACCATCTGCCTTTTACCGGCTGCTTTCAGACGAGAGTCGCCTGAATATCCTTCTCCTCCTGAGGGAGTCCGGTGAGCTGTGCGTATGCCACATCTGCGCGTCGCTGGATAGCTCCCAGCCGGCAATATCCCGTAATCTCGCCATGCTGAAAGGCGCCGGCGTTCTGACCGACCGCCGCAACGGAAAATGGGTTTACTACCGGCTCTGTGAGTCATTACCGGTGTGGATGCACGATATTCTTGAAATAACGCAACGACAAAACCAGCACATATCCGGCCAGGTACGGCAGGACCTGCCGGTTCATTCGAATTAACCCTGACGGCAAACGGTATGCTGGCGGCTGTCGGGGCGGGGGTGAGCTGTTCCCTGCCCGTAAACTGCTTAACAGCAGAATACATGAAACGCATGCAGTGGGGCCTGTAAGCTTCAGTCTGGTATGTTTTTACAGAGATGCTGGCTGTATAGCCTGATGCAAACAAGCAGTGTGCTTGTGCTGCCTGAGGCTGCAGTTGTTAAGAATGATTACGGCTGGTTGATTTTTTTGGGATGCCATCGTAATGATCCCCATGATCACCGCGACAGACTTTATTGGAAGGGAAACTCGCAGTTATCCGGCTGATGGGATGTCAGGGCACATAAATCATCTGTGCCCTGAGTTTGTTATTTTTCTTTAGGTTTACAGGGTTTAACCCTCGGATTATTAACGGGATTTTTTTATTATCCCGCTGGCACTGATCGGGCTTTCCTGTCGAATCAGCAATTCGTTTAGGACCTGGTTTTAGACCAATAATATTCATCCTACAGACGTTAAAAAAAATCCCTGAGTGGATATATTAGAAGCTGCAAAAATAATCAAGTAAGGTAACTGCTCCCATATTATTAAGTGACAAATGCGTGAGCAATGTCCGTAACTGGCACAGACCTGCCTGTCAGATTAGCTTTGGCTTGTGCCGTAGTTGTGTCAGGTCAAGTCTGAGCTAATATAGCTAACGCGCCTGCGGCTTGTTCAACTGGCGTCGTCTGCACAAAAGATTTGAGCAGCCGTCGCCAGTTTCCCTATTTATCCTTCTTTGATCGTCAACACATCCAGTGATTTCAGCAACCACATCATGTCAGTGGCATCCGCAACATTGATATACCATCTGGCTCCCCGTACATACTCATTATCATCTGGCCAGACAGTGCTACCCGTAATGGTGATCAATAAATCCAGAGTGGCCCCTGCCTTATCTTTCAGGTGTACGGAGACACAGTTGAGCGAGCCCACCCGGTGCGGCCGCATCGAGAGAAAGGCCGTAGACTGCAGGCGCTTTCGGATATGGTCGCAGAGCGTCATAAGCTGACCATGATCAGTAACACCGATACGGGCCTCTCCCTGCGGTGGCACATCAAACATGACGGCCAGACTCACTTCATTATCATTGACTACGGCAGGTGGTAACATTCCCAGTCGTCTCATACCGCCCTCGCTTCAGTGAGTATTCCCCGGGCCTTATCGAGCTTTCGGGCAACGTGGAACGCCGCTTCCAGTTCACTACAGTGGTATTCATTCATCAGTGCGCGCCGCTCCGCTTTTTCTTCTTTCTCTGTCATCCCGAGTGCCAGGTACAGGCTGGGCGGCACCGCCCGGAACAGTGCCTCTACCCTTTTGGCCAGGACCACACCTTCGGTATAGCAACGCGGGAGTTTGGTCGCCGACAACAGCATGGCTTTTTGCTCCACCGTGAGCTTTTTAAAGCGTGAAATTTGCTCCACTTCATCCGGCGGCATGGTCAGACACAGCCACCATTCAGCCATGTTGAGCATTTTTTCCGCCGTGTCCGGGTAGTCCGCGAGGTTCTGGGTGGCCAGCCACAGCCAGGCACCGAGCTTACGCCACATTTTCACCACCTTGGTCATGTAAGGCGACAGCAGAGGGTTTGTGGTCACGATATGGGCCTCATCAATCACCATATTGATTTCGCGGTCAAGATACTGATCACGTTCGGCAATGTTGTTCACCGTATTGACCAGGGCAATGACCGCCACCGCCATCTGCGCTTCATAACCTTCCCTGGCAAGCGTTCCCAAATCAATCAGTGTGACGTCCGCCTCCGGCCACGGCGTACCTGGCCGGTTAAACAGCTCTCCCTCAAAGCCTTCAGTGAACATCCGCAGTGCTTCTGACATTTCTTCGGCACGTGCCCGCCGGCTGGCCGTTCTGCGTTCGCGGCCGTCGGCATCTTTTGAGTTATCGCGTGCAATATTTTCCAGCGCATGCATCAGATCCTCAGGCAACATTTGCCGGTTCTCATTAAAGGATGTGCGCGCCGCCGCGAGGATAGCTTCACGCAACATCCCGCGATCGGCCCGCGTCATGCGGGCCTCCTCGGCCGCCTCCCCGCCGGTTACCATCAGACGCGCCGCAATTTCCATTTCCCCCAGGATGTCACGTTTTTCATCGTCTTCCTCATCGCCCGTGCCGGCATCAAGCTCTGGCAGGGCTGACTCATCAATGACCAGCTCATCGGGTGAGGCCTGGAGCAACAGATGGGCATCGGCGAAGGGGGCCAGCGAGACACCTTTCCCCGGCTTCACACTGATTTTATTGACGGTCAGCCCCAGCGACTCACAATAATCTGCAAACAACCCAAACGAGTTTCCCGCCTCCAGCAGGAATAACCGGGAACGGTGTACCGCCATCAGCTGAGACAGCGAAGCACAAAGCGTGGCCGATTTACCTGAGCCGGTTGGACCGAACAGCAACAGGTGCGCGTTCTGCGTGCGGTCATCTTTGTTCATCGGATCGAAGGTCAGCGGAGCGCCGCCGCGGTTGAAGAAGGAAAACCCCGGATTACCGGTGCCGGTATCGCGGCCAAAAACCGGCAACAGGCAGGCAAAATGCTGCACAAACGTCAGCCGGCTGTACCAATGGTTTTTATCCACCGACGGGTTAAAGCACATCGGCATGGCACGCAGATATCCGTTCAGCGGAGCCACATCGTGCTCAGGATTTACCGGCTGCAGCCCGGCATTGAGCAGTTTGGCACTGATATCGAGATAACGCTTATCGAGGCTGTTAAGGTCGGGCGCGCGCAGAAGAAACGTCAGCGCAGACCGGTACAGTTTATGCTGGTCGCCCAGGTATTCACGTGCTTTTTTTGCATCTTCACGGGCGCGGGTGGATTCAATATTTTCCCCCATAGCGTTACGGCCAAGGCGGCTGAACTCTTCTTCCAGCACGTCCTGAGGCTGTACAATCAGCGTCATAGCGATCATGGTACCCTCCGGCATCAGGTCCATCAGGGTATTGATGTTCTCCCCCCGCCGCACTTCGCCGGTCAGATGGCCCGTTTGCGGCGCGCGGCGTAAACGCTCAACCGGCACGGCCTTATGAGCGACGTTATCAAACCACCACACGCCCCGCTCGGCATCGCTGCGCGGGCGCGTAAACCACAGGGTTTCGCTGAAATCATTCAGAATAGGCAGGCTGTCCGGTTCACCGTCGTCGTGCCGTGCGGCGCGGTAGAGCACCTCGGGCGCCACCCACTGTGGACTCGGATTAAACCAGCGCAGCAGCCAGCTGTGGATCTGCTCCCCGTTTTGTCGCTCACAGCGAATGCCGGCACCGGCCAGCGCCGAGGTCAGCCGGTCACACACCTGATTAAGCAGGACGGCCGGCGGCAGCGGATCACGGGCATTCTTCTCGACATATCGATAAATAACCATGCGCGTGCGGCGGGTCTGACCACGCCAGGGCGCGCCGGTGACAATCTTGTCCTCAAAAAGCCCCTTTTCTACTGAAATACTTTGCATATGTCGTTCAGTTTCGGCCAGCCAGGCGCGGGTAAACGGCGTCCCCTGTGCCCAGGGTTTGACATAGCCCCGCAGCTTATCCATATAGGCCGTCACGTCAGTTTCATCCTGACAGTAAAACTGCACCACCCACTGATTCCCGTCGAGCTCCGGGAGGCTGTCCTGCAGCGCATCCTCCACTACGTCGCGGATTTCTTCCAGACGTTCGGCCGGACGCCCCTCCGTGCCCACCGGGATCACCTCAAACACGGCGCCGACGGACACGCCGTCATCGAGAAGCAGGCAGCGCCCCTCCGGGAGATATTCGCCCCAGGGCATATAATCAATAATCGACGGCTGTAGGCCATAGGCTCTGGCCTCATCGCTGTGGGTGAACCGCCCCTCACGGCTGAACGGCTCATGCCCCTCAACCGCGAAGGGTCCGTTGCCACTAAGCTGTACGTCTGAGGTATCGGGTTGACGACGAAACAGTGAAAACATTACAACTCTCCCGTGCGTTCGCCCGGCAGGGCATATTGGATCTGGCTGTAGAACGGAAACACCGTGCTGTATCCCGGCACCGGCGCATTGCCATCGGCGATGTGCGGGTACACGTACATCACCATGTCCGGATTGGGCAGGCGTGGAAACGTCTGCTGTATTTCATTTTCCTGCGTTCGGCTGTAACTTTCAGCCACCTGCGTTGACGCGGTGCGTTCGCGATCGTTGAGCGTTCGGCGAAGTGTAGTGCGTCCTTCCCCGGTCGCGTGCGTCGTTGATGCACCATCATTCCACAACTCCAGCATGGTACTGTCACCCGGGGGTAACATCGTATCTTTGCTGGTACTGCAGCCGCTCAGCAGCATAAGTACCCCTGCATACATCAGAAATGTTCTTCTCTTTTTCATCCGCCTACCCGCCTTTCTTGTAGAGTTCATCCGCTGAAGCAAAGTCCTGAAAACAACGCAGTAAAAATCTGTCCAGCGCCTCTCGCTGACGCTCTCCTGTGACACGCGGGATCCGTAATGCCGCAGCGGGCAGCCAAAGCTGCGCCGCCGCAGGCGTCGGGTCATTGACCAGCGCGACCATCCAGCTGAGTGAATTCTTTTTGCGGGGGGCGACCGGCCCCGGTCCACGACAGCACCACCACATCGGTTGCAGCACGCCAGAAAACAGCAGTGCACTCACCTCCTTCGCACCAAAGCCTGGCATCGCCGGGGCGTGGCAGACAGACTGCCAGGGCGTGACCTGATGCGTGATGAGCGAGAGAAACAACGCCTGTGCTGAGTCTGAAACCATCCCGACATCCCCCATTAATCAAGACCGGTACCGGCCTGGCTCAGGCTAAAGCCATAGTTCACCTTTCGGCCCTTCTCTTCATAATCAATGGCAAGCTGTTTGGTGATATGGATCGCCACCTTCATACCCGGCGGCACGTAAATGGCATCAAAGGTTTGGCCATAGCGGGCTTTCACCCAATCCGCCGTATCCCGCATGCCCCCGGACAAGGCCTTACCCAGCACGGCCTGCCCGGCATCCCCCGTCAGCGTAGAGGTCACCCCGCCATATCCGTTGGTCTGCGTGCTGTTCTGGTTCTGAGCCAGGGCATCACCCGCCGCGCTGCTGGCCCCCAGCGCAAAGAGCGTCGGAAGGTAAGTCGAGGCGTTGGATTTACGCTCTCCGGAAAGGCACGGAATACCGTTTTCATCAGACAGCCAGCCAATACTGCTCGCACTCCCGTTGCTTTCGCCCTGGCCTCCCCCCTGACTGTCAGCCTGCCCGGCAGGCCTTGGCAGGGTGCGGACGGTACCGTCTGAAAACACAAACGTAATGCTGGTCACTGAGCCGCGCACGCACGACAGCGTCCAGTCTCCCGTCGCCGTACCGGATACGACAGCCCCCTGCACATCCGGCAGATCGATGCCGTTTGCGGTCAGGTTGTCTTTTCCTATCAGCACCTTGAAGGGGTAAGGGTCAGTCACTTTCCCATCGATGGGAACGCGGCCAAGCAGCGCGGTCATCGCCCGGCTGCCGATTAAGGTAGAGTTCTCAGGCAGGGTATACACCGGGTCTACCGGCCCTTCGGCGGCTTTATTGCCGCTCAGCGTCTGGCCGGTATTCGTTTTGTTGGCCAGCTCCGCTTTCTGACGGGTAATGGCGTTGTCGTCCATAAAAGAGGTGGCAAAGGAGAACCCGCTGGCGGCATTGGTGTTTCCCTCACCCACGGGTTTGCCGCTGGCATCGACGGCAACGCCGTCTTTCGGCTCAATCCACTGGAGGCCGTCGCTGCCAGGCGCGGAGGCGGGAGTGCCGCCACCCTCGAGGCCTAATCCCACAGGGATATCGCTGCCGACCGTGGAGGAATTTCCTGTCACCGTCTCCTGGGTACGGCTGCCTTTTTCCTGTAACTGCTGCATGAGGCCGCCAATTTTCGACGTCAGATCCTGCACCTGGTTCTTCAGTTGGCTCTGCTCCTTGTCAGCCACGGACTGCGCGTTGACCACCGCCTGATTAATGCGCTCATCGACGTTCTGGTTAGTCTGCTTCAGGTTCTTGTTTTCCTCCGCCAGGCTTTTGTTGTCCGCATCGAGCTGATTTTGCCGTTTGGTCACCGTCTTCAGGCTGCCGACCAGCGTTCTCAGGGTATCCTGCGGCGTGTCCCCCTCGATGCCCATGGCCTTCATGTCCTCCGGCGTCAGGTCAGGCACAACCGTTCCGGCCGTGGTCTGCGCTTTCTTCTCGCCACCGCCTGATGAGCAGGATTTGACGCCGATAAACACCGCGCCAAGGATGGCCAGAGGCACCATGAGTTTGACTAAACCATTGGATTTGATTTTCATTGACGGGAGCTCCGGGACTTTTTGGCATGAATGGGCGTCAAGGCGGGCTCGGCCAGGAAAGCCCCTTCAGGACGGCCTTCAACCACCAGATACAATACCGTGGTATCTTCCGGCGTCCCGGCATTTCCTAACCACCGGTGCTGGAACGTCGCCGACACAAATTGCCCGTTCAGTTCACGGGGATCGAGAATGACTTTTGCCGCCGACGTATTGCGTACCTGCAGAGCCACCACGCTGTAACCATTGAGGGTCCAGGCGGCCAGCGGGCTGACCATCACCGGCGCTGAGGGATAAAGGGTCGTGACCCGGGACGGTAATTTCAGGGCGACTGTACTGATGCCCGGCACCGCTTCAACCGTCCGCAGCGGCCCATAAAGGCTTTGCGCGGCATAGCGGGTCAGCACCACAGGTAGCGGCGCATTCAGCTTCGCGGGTTTACGTCGTTCTGTTGTCCCCTCCCCCTGCGTGGTTGCCGGCTGCCCGCTGTTGCCGGCACCGCTGACCTGGGTTTTATCGCTGGCAGAGGCTGACGACACCTCACCGTCATAGACCACCTGAACCGGCTCACGGGTTGCTTTCCCCGCCGCCGCACTGACGTCGAGCAGGATAATTTCGCCGTTTTCCTTGTTCTGCAACTGCAGGCGCGTCAGAGGAAAAGCGTCGGTGGCATCCAGATAGACCGCCCCTCCGCTGCTCTGCACCCGCAGCTTGCCGTTAAGGGAAGGTGGAAAACCCACCCGCACGTTTTTGTCCACGAACACGATCCGCTCCTGCCCCACGTTGAGGGGTATCTGCAGAGGGATCCGCTCCCACTTCATCAGCTCCACGGCATGGGCGGCACCGGCCGTTGCTATCAGTAACCCACCGGCTACCAGGATGTTTAATTTCACTGGAATACCCCCGTTTTCTTCTCCGGTGCCTGGACAGGCATCGCCTCCAGACGCTGCGGCACACCGTCATAGCAGTCCATGGCCAGCCCAAACGGATTACGCTCAGGGTCCCCCTCCCAGCGGATCACCTTTATCGGATAACGCACCATCGCCCGCTTAACCGGTTCGGTGTGGTAATACTCGTCCGCCACCAGATCAAGGCGGGCCACCCATTCATCCTCGGATTTGATCTCCACGCTTTTACTGCTGTAACCGCGCCTGGGGATCTCGTAAACCACACGCACGCGGTCTTTCAGCTCGCCGCTGTTAGTGCGAAATTCGGCATCCTTGTTCAAAAAATCCTGGCAGGCAGGCGTCAGGAAAGGACTCATCTGGGCAATTTTTGCCGGATAGTCCACCTCCCCGTCTTTTGGCCAGGCATTGAGCTGCTGGAAAATGTAAAAGGCAAAGCTGTATACCGTTGACGGCGGCACTTCCCACCATTTTTTGGTACTGCCCGACCGCAGATCGGGCGGATTGTGGATGGTCAGGTTACGGGGTGCCAGCATCCAGCCGGTGCTGGTTGTCAGCAGCGCGACAAACAACATGCCGCACACCAGCCGAAGGGTAAAAATATGATTGTCGCGTGCGCTCACCGCATTGCGAAAACGGCTCATTGAATAACTCCCCGTTTAACCGGGCGCGTACGCCGCAGCGCCCATGCCTGGCTGTGGACGATCAGCCCCCGAAAAAGGCCGGCGCGGGCGCGCAGCTCCTCCAGCCGACGCCACAGATAGTTGTCTGGTTTTCCGCGTTTGTAATTACTGACCCAGCGCCCGCCGATAAATACCACGATGATGGGCATAATCAGCATGCAGGTCGGGATTGCAATCCAGCCGACTGCGGGGATGAAGACCAGAGGAAGAGAGACCGGGATACCGAGTACAAAACCCACCGCGGCCGCCAGAAGAAACTCTCCGGCGGTGAAGCCTCTCCAGACGACGGGCGGGGTATTCAGACGGTCAGGTAAAAACTCGATCACGGCCATACCGCCTCCTCAGATGATGTCGCTGGATTTGGTGACAAGCCAGATAACGACGACCAGCAAGATGACGCCAATAATCACGAAGGTGCCGAATTCCGTCCAGGTCGCCTTACCCTGACGGACGTGATGGAAGCAGCTGATTGCCGCATTAGCGACAACGATAAAGGCCACGGCAGCAATAATCAGACCGCCCAGCGTCAGACCGTCGCGCAAATAGCCTTTGATGGTGGCATAGGTACCGCTCCCGCCTCCTGATGAAGGCTGCTCAATGGGCGGCAGGTCAGCCAGGGCATTACCGATATAAAACAGGGTGCTGCCTGCCAGCAGGGAAAATTTGTTACGGAAAAATGTCATTAATTTCATAGAATTATCCTTACTTCAGTGGAAAAACAGGAAGAGTGTTACGAGCAGCAGAACCACCAGGCGGATAGCCGACTCTGGCAGCTTGCTCATGGGAATGGATTTGTCAGACACGCCGCGATAGGCCGTCACCAGCACCCAGGCAACGAACAGAAACAGTACCGCCCCCAGCAGACCTAAAATCAGCAAATTGAGCGCCGACGGCTCCATGCCGCCGCCGGTGCCGGCACTCCAGCCAGACTGCTGAGCAGAGGTCATAGACATCAGCGATCCTCCTCGCCGCGGTACTGGCCAGTGACTGACATCGGTATCGAAGGTTGAGCGCGGGAAGGTTCCAGATAGCGCGCTATGCCCTGCTTCATCGTGGTGATGTCGCGGGTTGCGCTGAGGTAGTCGAAGTAGAAACGGGCATCCTGACCATTCTGGTTGGCCACGACGCGAGCCCTGTCCAGTCCGGCCTGAACCTGATCAAGCTGACGCATCACCAGGGCCAGTTCGTCTTTTTCGGAAGCCTGCGTCGGGAACGTGCTGAAGCTGCACATAGCCAGCAGCAGTACGCAGAGTCCGGGGGTTGGGCGCATGACGCTCTCCTGTGTGTTTAAGGTTGCGGGGGAAAGACTGACGCAACCGAACAGGGAGAGCAGCAGGAAAGTGTTTATGGCGGGGTGAAAATTAAAAAAAGAAGTGAAGGAATTTAATTTAAGTAACGAAACAAACAAAACCGTGATCAGGATCCCTATGGTGGTCGAGAGTAGGAGCGCTCTCCGTGTAGCCTCAACCTCGGTGATGATGGGTAGCTATAACGCCGCTTTCTCTCCTCTGCATAAAACAAGATTATGCTGTTGCTTTATCGGTGTAAAAAACACAGTGGTTCATGATCGGTTTTTTACTACTGCAGCCAACTGCTTGGACGCTTTCCCTTCATACTCGTGAAAAGATTGGCCGCTCAGTGGATAAAAGAACTATTCCACCATGTTATCTCACACTCTTTTGTATAGATTTTTCATTGTCGCTTCCCGTAATACCGCTCCTTCGGTTCATTATTCTAGTTGTTATAAGCCTGATATTACACATTCGAAATTTCAAATATGTAATTGACATTTTTTGAGCAAGCCCTACCATGGCGCCATCATGCAAAGGAGACCTTATGAAGAGTCTGTCTTCACTTCTGTTGTTTAAAAACCTGTCCGATGAAACACGTCTGTCGATCGTCATGCTGCTCAGAGAAGCCGGGGAACTGTGCGTCTGTGAAATCATCGGTGTGCTTAATGAGTCGCAGCCAAAAATCTCAAGACACCTCGCCATGCTCAGAGAAACCGGGCTCATCATAGATCGCCGGGACGGAAAATGGATTTACTACCGCCTGTCTCCGCATATGCCTGCATGGGCAGCGGCCATAATTGAGCAGGCCTTTTTGAGCGAGCAGGACAAAATCACTGCACAGGTAAAAAGCATTACCCGCAAGCAGAATACCACCGGGGGTAAGGCCGTCTGTCTGTAATCTCAGGCGAAAAATACATTCGATAAACCAGATTTAAACCCCACCACAGCCGATGAGAAGTGCGGCCCACGCTGACCGCACTCATTAAATGACATTTAGAGGAAAGGTCATGAAAACCATTTCAGTTTTTGATCCAGCAATGTGCTGTAACACGGGCGTGTGCGGCAGCGAAGTTGATCAGGCCCTGGTCAACTTTTCCGCGGACTGTGACTGGCTTAAACAGGCAGGTGTCACCGTAAATCGCTTCAATCTTTCCCAGCAACCTATGGCGTTCGCAAATAACACTCAGGTTAAAGCTTTTCTTGAGAATTCCGGGGCTTCATCTTTACCGTTGATTCTGCTCGACAATAACGTTGCACTGGCCGGCCGCTATCCGACGCGTCAGGAGCTGGCTCGATGGTGTGGCCTTGCCCTGGAGGGCGAACAAGCCGCGTCATCAGGTTGCTGCACCGGCGGCAAGACGAACTGCTGCTGAGCTCATTAATTCGGAAGAAGGATACCTCCATGCAATTCATGAATAATCCCCCCACGTTTCTCTTTTTCACCGGCAAAGGCGGAGTCGGGAAAACCTCCCTGTCGTGCGCGACGGCCATTTCGCTAGCGGATCAGGGAAAACGCGTTTTACTGGTCAGCACCGACCCGGCGTCAAACGTGGGGCAGGTCTTTGGTCAAACCATTGGTAACCAACTGACCGACATTCATAGCGTACCGGGCCTCACTGCACTTGAGATTGACCCGCAAGCCGCCGCGCAGCTCTATCGCGCACGCATCGTCGATCCCGTTAAGGGGGTGCTTCCCGACGACGTGGTGCGCAGTATTGAAGAACAGCTCTCCGGTGCCTGTACGACGGAGATTGCCGCCTTTGATGAGTTCACCGGCTTACTGACGGACGACGCCCTGCTGCTGGAGTACGACCATATTATTTTCGATACGGCACCTACCGGGCACACTATCCGGCTGCTGCAACTGCCCGGTGCCTGGAGCAGTTTTATTGCAGAAAATCCGGAGGGGGCTTCCTGTCTCGGTCCCCTTGCCGGGCTGGAAAAACAGCGTGAGCGTTATGCACATGCCCTGTCGGTTCTGGCCGACTCCGCCAAGACTCGTCTGATTCTGGTAGCTCGTCCTCAGGCCTCTGCCCTGCTTGAGGTCGCCCGCACGCATGATGAGCTTCATCAGGTTGGGCTGGAGAATCAGACCCTGGTCATCAACGGCGTGCTGCCTGAAAGCGCAACCACGGGAGATGCGCTGGCCCGGTCTCTCTATCAACGCGAGCAGCGCGTGTTAGTAAGCCTTCCGCCAGCATTAGCGGCCTTACCGCACGAAACCTTAGCGCTTCAGCCGGTCAACATGGTGGGCCCTGACGCGCTGCGTGGCCTTTTCCAGACACAAAAATCCGGGGGCGCAACAGTTTTTCTGCAGGACGAAGCGGTTCCGGATATTCCCTCTCTCGATGCACTGGTTGAGGACATCGCCCGCCAGGATCACGGCCTGATCATGCTGATGGGGAAAGGGGGGGTAGGTAAAACGACGCTTGCCGCCGCCTTGGCGGTCAGGCTTGCTGAAAGAGGGCTGGACGTTCACCTCACCACGTCAGATCCGGCCGCACACCTGGAAAACACGCTACATGGTCAGCTTAAAAACCTGCAGGTCAGCAGGATTGATCCGCAGGCCGAAACCGAGCGCTATCGCGAGACGGTGTTAGCGACAAAAGGCAAGGGCCTGGACGCGCAGGGCAAAGCCCTGCTGCAGGAAGACCTGCGTTCGCCGTGTACCGAAGAAATTGCCGTGTTTCAGGCATTTTCCCGCGTCATACGCGAAGCCGGCAAACGCTTTGTGGTGATGGATACCGCACCGACGGGCCACACGCTGCTGCTGCTGGATGCCACCGGTGCGTATCATCGTGAAGTGGCGAAGCGCATGGGCGAAAACGGCCATTATCTTACGCCGATGATGCAGTTACAGGATGCGGAACGCACTAAAGTGCTGCTGGTGACGCTACCTGAAACGACACCGGTGCTGGAGGCGGCCAATTTGCAGGAGGATCTTCGCCGTGCGGGTATTGAGCCGTGGGCGTGGATCATCAACAACAGCCTTGCCGCAGCACGTACGACGTCCCCGTTGCTCAAAATACGCGCGGCACATGAAGTAGAGCAAATCAGGAAAGTTCAGTCAGGCCTTGCGACACGTCTGGCATTGATCCCGCTACAGGAAGATGAGCCGGTCGGTATTGACCGTCTTAGCATTCTCGCTGGAAAACAATAATAAACGGCATTGCGTGCGGGCATAACAGTTCCGCGCAGGAGAGAAAGTATGTGGTTAGCAGGAGCGATTTTTGTTCTGACGATTGTGTTAGTTATCTGGCAGCCTAAAGGTCTGGGTATCGGCTGGAGCGCCATTATCGGCGCCGCGCTGGCTTTGGTCTCCGGCGTGGTCCACGTTGGCGACATTCCCGTCGTGTGGAACATTGTGTGGAATGCGACAGCCACCTTTATCGCGGTCATCATCATTAGCCTGCTGTTGGATGAGTCAGGCTTCTTCGAGTGGGCAGCGCTGCACGTCGCACGGTGGGGTAATGGTCGCGGGCGTTTGCTGTTTACTTACATTGTCCTACTCGGCGCTTCCGTTGCCGCGCTCTTTGCCAACGACGGGGCCGCGCTCATTCTCACGCCGATAGTGATTGCCATGCTGCTGGCATTGGGCTTCAGCCGCGGCGCGACGCTGGCCTTCGTGATGGCTGCGGGATTCATCGCCGACAGTGCCAGCCTGCCGCTTATCGTGTCAAACCTGGTGAATATTGTCTCGGCCGACTTTTTCAAAATTGGCTTCAACGACTATGCATCCGTCATGGTATCTGTCGACATTGCGTCTATCGTGGCAACGCTGGTCATGTTGCACCTGTTCTTCCGTAAAGACATTCCGGCCACCTACGACGTATCTAAATTGCCGGAGCCGCACAAGGCCATCAAGGATCCTCTGACCTTTAAAACGGGCTGGTTTGTGTTACTGCTGCTATTGGTAGGATTCTTTGGGCTTGAGCCGCTGGGCGTGCCGGTCAGTGCCGTCGCAGCGGTGGGTGCACTTATTCTATTTATTGTGGCAAAGCGCGGTCATGCGATCAACACCGGCAAAGTGCTCCGCGGCGCCCCATGGCAAATCGTCATTTTCTCTCTGGGTATGTACCTGGTGGTATACGGCCTGCGCAACGCTGGCCTGACTGATTATCTGTCAATGATCCTCGACCGCTTTGCTGAGCAAGGTCTGTGGGTGGCGACCCTGGGCACGGGCTTCCTGACCGCCTTTCTCTCCTCCATCATGAACAACATGCCGACGGTACTGATCGGCGCGCTGTCCATTGAAGGCAGCAGCGCGGCGGGTGTGATCAAAGAGGCCATGATTTATGCCAACGTCATCGGCAGTGATTTGGGGCCAAAAATCACCCCGATTGGTAGCCTGGCGACCCTGCTATGGCTCCACGTGTTGTCGCAGAAAGGCATCAAGATCACCTGGGGCTATTACTTCCGGGTCGGGATTGTCATGACCCTCCCGGTACTGTTTGTGACGCTGGCCGCCCTTGCCTTACGCTTATCTTTCGCCCATTAATTCATCCCTGGCTACCCGCCTGCCGTGACGGCACGGCGGGCCTTACTCACAAGAGAGCACCGTTATGACTTCTATCACGATTTATCATAATCCTGCCTGCGGCACCTCGCGCAACACGCTTGAACTCATCCGCAACAGCGGCGTTGAGCCAACCGTTATTCACTATCTTGAAACGCCACCGGGCCGCGATGAGCTGATAAAGCTGATCGGCGACATGGGGATTTCAGTGAGATCACTGCTGAGAAAAAATGTCGAACCTTATGAACAACTGGGCCTGACTGAAGATAAGTTCAGCGATGAGCAACTGGTGGACTACATGCTGCAATATCCCATTCTCATTAACCGCCCTATTGTCGTGACGCCGCTTGGCACCAAGCTGTGTCGCCCGTCGGAGGCCGTTCTGGATATTCTCCCGGACGCGCAGCAGGGTGCCTTCACCAAAGAAGACGGTGAAGCCGTAGTCGACGCCCAGGGAAAGCGGGTTTCTAAATAAACCAGAGTGAAACAGAGAGGCACCCCATCAAAGGGGTGCCTCTCTTCCATAAGGGGTTAAAGAATGGCTATGAAAAAACATCGGGTTCTGTTCGTGTGTTCGGGCAACTCAGCCAGAAGCCTGTTTGCCGAAGCTCTGCTCAATAAGATTGCCGGCGATAAATTTGAGGCGTTCAGCGCAGGGAGCGCTCCGATGGACGCACCTCATCCGCTGACGCTGGAGGTGCTGACCATGCAGGGTATGGATACGTCATCGTTATACAGCAAGGGATTAGAGCATTTTACCGGCAGTGATGCCCCGCACATGGATTTTATCTTTACGCTTTGCGACAAAACCGTCGGAGAAGGCTGTCCGGCTATACCTGGGCAGCCGATAACAGCTCACTGGGGATTTCCTGATCCCACAGCTATTGAAGGCACTGAAGAGGAGAAGATGCGGGGTTTTATCCAGGTTGAGAAACAAATAGCCACACGGCTGCGGCTGTTCGTCAGCCTGCCCGTTGATAAAATTGAACGCATGTCTCTTCAGGTCCAGCTTCGACAATGGGGAAGCGACGATTAATCCTCAACATTGCTTGCGAGACAGTCTGCTGAGACCCACGCCCTGTTCTCCCCGGCTTTCTCACCTCATGCACCCTGCCTGTACCGTTCCCTAAACGAAAGAGCAACACTCAGGACCGTAATTATCAGTGACACAGACAGAGAAAACAACAAGGTGTCATAAATGCCCATGGCGTCCAGCAGGCTGGCATAGATGGCCGGTGCCAGAGCGGAAAGGAAAAAGCTTGGCATCAGCAGTGTACCGAGTTTGTCTGCATACTGATGTTTATCGAACAGAACGAGAGGTAAAGTAGCCCTAACCAGCGTCGACAGGCCGTTGGCTGCACCATAACTTAATACAAAGAGAGCAGCGCTTACGGTAGAGTGGAAACTGAACAGACTGAACACAAAACAGAATGGCAATATTCCCCCCACCAGCATATTCAGCCCAAGCGGCGAGCCTTTTGCGCCCATAAAAACGTCGCTCAGGCGGGCGCTGACCTGACCGACACCCCAGAGTGTGCCAATCAATACCGGTACGCCGAAGCCTGCAAGCATGGCGGGGAGATGCGCGGAAATCCCCGTGGATAAAAAGCTCAGCAAGGCCATCAGAGCGGCGTAAATCCAGCCAGACCACCGGTTATTGTCGTCGACTAACCCACAGGGTGACGGGGCTGGTTGGGTACCGGAAGTCACTGGCGATGACATTTTATCGGGCAGACAACGGAGTAAGAGAAGGCTCATCAGCGCAAACAGCCCATAGCAAACCGTACCTGCACGCCATCCCATCACCGTTAAGAGCCACGCACCTACCGGCCAGAAGGCCACGGAAGCAAGACCGCCCAGCAGCGTTACCTGCGTCATGGATTTTCGTGCCGATGGACCCGCGATATCCACCAGAACGGCGAAGGCAGCGTCATAAAGAGACAATCGCATCCCTGCGCCCATGATAACCCAGGCTGCCCAGTAGCTCAGAGGCCCCTGACTGGCCGCTAACAAAAGACATCCGGTGGCGTTCAGCACGATGCCGCTGACCATCATCTTTTTTCCGCCCAGGTGTTTCAATATTCTGCCGGAAAATGGCGAGGTGAGCCCCATTATGCCCATGGACAACGTCTGCCCGGAATAGGTCATCACCTGCGTCCATCCCAGCTCTCTGCCGATAGCCTGACCAAATGCGCCCAGCAGGTAAAAGGTAATGCCCCAGTTAATCAGCTGGGTTAACCCCACGAATAACGTCACCCTGCCCTTTACAATGACCTGTTCCAACGGGAATGCTCCTTGGGGAAAAGACCGGGAGATTACAGGAGAATTATTACACCTCTACTTACTCATCTGAGGCATTTATCCGGCTATGGCTGCGCGTGCTACACAGCCGCGCCACTGCATGCAGGATGTGACGCTCTCAAATGCTTTTCTGGTTAACTCTGACGGACAATTCGGCGGCACTTTCTTTGCGTTCGCTGTAACGGTCAACCAGGTATTCAGCATTACCACGGGTTAACAACGTAAATTTCAATAGCTCTTCCATCACGTCGACAATGCGGTCGTAATAAGCGGAAGGCTTCATCCTGCCGTTTTCATCGAACTCCAGAAACGCCTTGGCGACGGAGGACTGATTCGGGATGGTGATCATGCGCATCCATCGGCCAAGAATGCGCATCTGATTCAGGGCATTAAACGACTGTGAACCGCCACTGACCTGCATAATGGCAAGGGTTTTCCCCTGAGAAGGACGAACAGCGCCTACCGATAGCGGGATCCAGTCAATCTGGGCCTTCATGATGCCGGTCATCGCACCGTGGCGTTCAGGTGAACACCAGACCATACCTTCTGACCACATCACAAGCTCACGCAGTTCAAGGACTTTTGGGTGCGTATCCGGCGCATCATCGGGAAGCGGGAGCCCGGAAGGATTGAATATTTTCACCTCGGCGCCCATCGCCGTAAGCAGGCGGGCAGCCTCTTCTGTAGCTAACCGGCTGTATGACCGTTCTCGTACTGAACCGTAAAGCATCAAAATTCGCGGGGCATGGCGGCATGCGGTCAGGGAGAGCCTTTCCGTGCTGATATGGGTATCGAAAATTTCAGGCTGAATGTTGATAAGTTCGTTCATCGAATCTGACATATTTCGTTCTCTGTGTAGTGTCTTCAACAGGTTTGGTCCTTCTCGGCGCAGCATTCGTCGATAAAGAAGACTATAATTTCGTTCAGAACCTCATACTGCGGTAAGCAATACAGCGTTCTGCCCTGCCGGTTTTGGCGTACCAGCCCCACCGCAACCAAGGCAGCGACATGATGACTGAGTGTGGAGGCAGGTATGTCCAGGCGTTTTTGCAACTCACCCACGGGCAGGCCCTTATGCCCCGACTTCACAAGCGACTTATACACGGTGAGACGGGTTGGGTGGCCAAGCTCTTTTAGCGCGTTGGCGACGTCATTGAGTTCCATTACAATCTCCATAATTCTATATTTCTAGAATAATAGAAATATAGAATAAATCAATACCCCGGAATTTTAAGTACTGAGTTAGAATGGTTATGTATACTAATCAGTCAAAATGGACAAAAGTTGCTTGCATGCAGGGATCCTTTGAAGAAGAAACACTATTCGTTAGCACAGATATTGGATCTCGCTCACTGGTTGAAACCTTTTGGAAAATGCGCTGTGAGATATTATCGCCAGCTTACACAACTAGTTGGAAGGAACTTCCCTTGGCTGTTATACGGTAAATCAGTATCCCTCATTAAATCGACATTGTTGTTTATATTGTTTACGGTTTTTCCTACGGCGCTGCTCGGGAGATATAACTCCTACCATGCCAAAACAATGATCTCGACGCCTGGCAATAGCTTCTCGAGCACAATCGTCATCAGTCAGGTCAAGCACTTCCAGCCAACGACGAGCTGCACGGTGCCACCATCCTTTATGCTCCAGTGATTCTGCGATGTCGTCTTTTACTCTCATTCCTTTCTCACTAATAAAACTGCCTCAGGGAGAGGCGGGGAAGAAACATTCATTACAAGGTAACAGAAGCCCGTCGGATTCAGCACGCGACGCTCACCCAAAATACGCGATGTTTTTTACAGGTATTTTTTAAAGGCACCCGTAACAACCGTCAGCACAAAACCCAACATAATCGCCGAGGGTAACAGCAGCAAATTAGGCCATACCGCCGTTGGCCAGGCTAGATAGAGCATACAGGGGCCGTACATTGCGGGTTTCACGTAACGCTTCGCGTGATGGTAAACAAAGCTGGACTCATAACCAGCGCCGTAGCGACGTAAATCCCGACGAACGAGGCCGTCAACAATGCCAATAACGCTAACCATGATAAATAGCGGTACTGACAACACCAGGATAGCCACGCGAATGGCGAAGATAATGGTTACATACACCGTGGCCTGTAAATATTCCCACAATGCCCTCGCCAGCCAGCTACCAGCCCGGCTAAGCGTCTCTACTGTACCGCCCTGACTGTGCACACTGCGGGCGGTGTTCACCCAGCTGATAAATCCGGTATCCACAAAAATCCATTGGTACGCCTGTTGTATCCACGCGCTGATGACTGTCACCGGCTGTGAGAGTATCAGGCTGCGGGTAAAGCCTTCAGACAAATAACCGCTTTCCGTTAGCATGACTTGTCGGCTGTGTTCGGCCCCCTCACCCGCCCAGATAAACGTCATGCCGGCATACTCGATAAGCAGGCTGACCAGAAGAGAGGCCAGTAATATCCCAATCACCTTCCAGGGCATCAGCCAGAACAGGGTAATGAACAGACCGGGCTGCTTGGGCGGAGCCGTCTGCTGTCTCTGCTGAACTTTCTCCTCGGCCATTATCCCTCCGCAGATGCCGCCAGGGCATCAGAAGGTAAGGCGCTGCCCGTCCACCAGGTTTCGCCGGTGCGATAATTCTGTTGCATGTATTCTGCGATGCGGCTGATGCTTTCCGGCATCAGCGGGTCGTTACCGCTCCCCGGTAACGGCATCCGGATTTTCCACAACCGCCCCCCTTCCAGCAGGGCAAATGCCTGCCCCTTAGGCAGGTTGATGATATCCGCCGGTGTGATCATCGGCATTCTGGCCAGTGTCACCTGATCCTGCACGTTACTGTTAAAATCGGTTCCCTCACCAGGGCGCGACACGTCGGTCACGCCGGAGGTGAGGGTTTTATTGTACACATCGACTTCTGGCAATTGTTTGGTCAGTAGCTCCGCCGTGCTGTTCTCACGTACCCGCAGCATAATCAGTGAGTTGAAGTTACCGACAACCTGGTTCGCCTTCGCACGGCTCCCTACGCGGGCCTCGATATCAGAGAGAGTTTGGGTGTACGCCGTCACCTGGATACCGGCACCGCCCCCCTTGTTGATAAGCGGGATGAACTCATCCCCCATCAGCTCATTGAATTCGTCGCAGTGCAGATTGATAGGGACTTTCTTTTGCGAAGCGGAGCCGGTTTCATCTGCCAGACCAAATTTATAAATATGGCCGGCGACAGAAACCAGATCTGCAAACATGCTGTTGCCAACGGCCGAGGCGACCTCCGAATCCGAGAGTGCGTCGAGGCCGACATACACAATCCCTTTTTTACGGATCACTTCCTGCCAGTCAAAGATGGGACGTTTATCGTCCATATCGTTGTAATCCGGAGCCAGCAGCGCCGCCGTCTTGCCCGTGGTCAGCTTCTCCAGCAGGGGCAACAGGGAGGCCACGATTTTATCAAAATAGGTTCGGTCATAGCGAACTGCGCTCCGCAGTCCGTCCAGTACCGGATCCCACAGTTTCTTCCCTTCATCCGTGCTCAATGTCATCTCAATGGCCCATACCCGCAGCGCGTTGGCCTGTCCCTGCATGTTGCGTGGCAAGTCTTTTTCTTTGAGCATGCCCGAAGACAGCAAATTTTCTACCTGCATCAGCAGGTGAGGCGCCTTCGAGGCCAGCATATTTTCTACGTAGGTTTCATAGAGCTCACCAATGTTGGTGACGTAGCGCAGGATAAGGGTGTAGTCAGGACGCTGTCCAAGTGCCACCAGCGCCCGGGTGATGATATTCACAAAACGCCAGGCGAATTCACGAAACGCCGCCGAGTTCCCCTCACCGGACAGCTGCCCTGCGACGCGTGAGGCCACTTCAGAGATGCGGCTAAAGCGGCCGATGGCGTTATACCGTGCGCTGACGTCTGGCCACCCCAGGTGAAAGACGTAAAACTCATTCTCCCTTCCCGCTCTCCGAGCTTCTGCATACATGCGTTTGAGCAAGTCTGCGTCCCCCTTGGGGTCAAACATTACCGTAACATCACCGCGACGAATGTCCTGGGTAACAAGCACCTCGGCCAGACGGGTTTTACCCACACGGGTGGTACCGATCACCAGCGTATGCCCCACCCGCTCACCCAGGTCATACAGCACGTCACTTTCATCAGGTTCGACACCGTGATAAACAGGACTGCCTCCCACTGGCGGTAAAGGCCGTGCGGGATTGAATATTGAGTCGGTCTGCGTAAGACGACACAGCCACGGCAGGCTGTATTCCAGCCGTTTCTCCAGGTCGCGAGCCATGCGATAGATAACGGAAGGCTGAACATAATGTTCCGCTTCAGGCCGCCTCGCCTCCAGCAGACGTTGCGTGTGTTTTTGCGTCCAATGAAATCCGCGCCCCAGAAACAAATACCGCTGGCTGACGGGGATTTGCCGGCTGCTCAACTCATAGCGCGGCAACCGCTTAATATTACGACGATAACGCAGGATACGCAGCCCTTGCCGCGTACGTTGAAGAGCCAACACGCCAAAGCCGGCGGCAGTGACCCAACTGACAGAAGGGGCCAGGGCAACGGCCCAGGGTGCCGTTAGACAGATGTAGGTTGCACTCCAGGCGGTCCCTGCCGTATACAGCTCTACCGCAGGTCGCAAAAGGGATTCCATGACATAACGGTCGCTCATCGCTGCTTATCCTTCAGATTATTGCTGACCTTTTCCTCTGCTGTTTCTACCGCACTTACTGCCGGTTTTAGCAATGACGCATTCATACTCCAGACGTAGCGCATTCCCTCCAGCAGCACGCTAAAGAGAAGGACGCACTTCCCTATTTGATTCATCAGGTAGTGATCTCCCAGAACCATTCTGGCCAAGTCAACAAGTTGTCCCATAGGAAGGAAAAGCCAGAAGCCGAACGTCGACGCACCAATTAAGAAGAAAGGCACTGCGACACACACCCGCCAAAACAGCCTAAGCCCATAACGAAATGGATCGACCATAAGCAATGCAAATGCTTCAAGACGACCAAAGCCCAGCTGTCGCAGTCGATTGAATTTTGAAATAAAGGATTGAGGGGATGTCATAACCGGCCTCTCACTGATCGATGTATTGCCAGCCGGCGTTACCGGACAGCAGTTTTAACAGACGATTGCCGCTGATAAGCGAAACGTCGGGAACGGCGCGCAACGCTTCGCGGCTGACCTCCCCGGTTCGCCCGGTATGCACAAAGAATCCCCGACAGCGCTCCTGACGTACCAACGCCCCAAAGTCCAGGACATGCCCGGATGAAATGCAGCTGGAATAGCGTTTTGCCTGTATTAACCAGCGCTGGCCATTAATCCAGACCTGACCATCGACCCCGCCGTCGCCGCTGTAGCGGGCATTTCGCTTTATCCGACATCCCTGACGGGCAAACGCCGTCATAAGCATTTCTTCAAAAACATAGGGATTGATTTTTCGAAGGTAAACCAGCCTGGCAGCGTCATCCCTCAGTTGCGGGAGACGGGCAAGAATACGCTCGGCCTGACGCTGATAACGCCGGTGGCGGCGCTGACTTGCCGTGCCGAAGAGAAACGGCAGCAGCATGAATGCCAGAGGAAGTAGCAGAACGCTCAACCACCATCCCAGCGCGCCCTGTCGCAGGGCACTGAGAAACTCGCCCCCTGTAAGTGCAGGACTCATTGTGCAAGCCCCTTCTCGGTAATGATCAGCGGGTAGTGGGTTATCTGCAGACGGCGAGCCAGGTCGCTGCCGGAAACCGGCACCATATCGCTTCCCGGGAGCAATGCCTGCAAAGCCTTCAGGCGGTCCTGGTCGGCAACGTTCACCACAAATCCCGTGGCATTGAGACGCGTAAGCTCGACCCTGCGCTGAGCCAGCCACTGTCTGGACAGGTCATCATCGCCGATAATAAAAACGGGCGGCATCCCAGGGAGGGTGAGCTTTCTGGGCGTCACGGCACCGGGTGAAAGCTCAGGCGTGCGGACAGGTAATGCAGTCGCCACCGAGACCTGCGCGGGTACCTGAGCCTGCGCCACTGATTCCGGCGGCGTAAATTCACCGGGCTGGTCATTCACCGCATCAAAATAGGTATCCGTCGGCTCTCCCCCGAGGTCTCCCACCACAGTCAACGCCGAATACCCCGCCGTTGAACACCCCACAGCGCACATCAATACCATCATTTTTAAGAATTTCATTTGGGCTCTATCCAGGTGAGTTGATTACTGGCCAGCGCAACTCCCTTAAGCGGCGTCGGCATCAGATATTGTGTGTCAGAGGCCTGCTGAACGGGGGCCAGGGTGTCGAGCTTACGGCGCACGATCGCTATATAGATAGCCGCGGCTTTACCGCCGGCTGGGTGGTGGTAACACCCAGCAGCTTTAATCCAGCTCCCCGGACTGGCGTCATAGCAGGTTCGCAGGATATTGGCCGCGACGCGCAGGTTGGTGTACGGGTCGAAGGCTTCATAAAAGGAGGTAAACAGATGACCATTCCACCCCAGGTTGACCTGGGCAATACCGACATCGATGCGTTTGAGCGGATATTTACGGACAAATTGCAGCAGGGCTTGCCAGGCGGCTTCGCGGGTCTCAAAACGATAGCCTTTGCCCGCCACATTAATTGTCCAGGGCCACGGGCGTTCGCCATACGAAAGCCGCCGGGAGCTTTCGGTCAGGGCCAGGGAATATAAGGATTCTGCCGGCACCCGTGCCGCTGCCGCAATCTGATGATAGGCGGGCGGAATTTGCTGAAGCGGCTGAACGCTTTTCGCAACGCCGCACAGCGGCAGCATTAACAGTGCTGACATCAGAATGCGGCGAGTTGCCATCCGTTTTCCCCTTGCTGCAGGATCACCGGCATTTGCCCCTGACCGTAGGTCAGCCACAAGCCGCGATCGTGATTCAGTGTGATTTGACGACTTCTGACCCGGTCCACCGGAATGTTGTGGCTGACCGCCCATTTGCGCACCGTGTCATCTTTGCCATCACTGCCCACCAGGTAGATATCAACCGGGCGATTGTCCGCCAGGACGGCGGCGAGACGCGCATCACAGCGTTCACAGTTGTCGCGAACAAACAACGCCATGCGGCCGTTAGTGTCATGAGCAAGCCCAGAGGCGTTCCCCATATTGACCGACAGCGCATTAGGGTACAGACGGCTCCAGGCCGCGTTAACTTCCCGCTGGAACGCCAGTTCTTTTTCCGTGCGCTGGTATTCTTCTTTCACCCACAGTTCTGCGAGCCGACGGCGTTCTGAAACGCTGTCGCTTTCCACACCCAGCGTGGTCAGCGGATCAAGCCCGGGAGACTGGATCCCTCGCTTACCCTGTTTCAGTTGCTGATACTTCTGCCACTCTGTATCACTTAGCCCCCATTGCTGGGAGGATTGCTGAGACTGAGACTGGAGAGACTTATCCTGAAGACTGCTTGCGGTTGACGTGGTGCTGGTTGCGCTGTTAACGGTATCCGCTCTGGCGGCACACGTTGCCAACAATATGAATAGCATCACTAAGCGACTGATTTTCATCACGACTCCTGTTTACTGCGCGCTGAGGCGCTGTGGTATACCGTTAACAGAGAACACTGCCTGATTGCCCTCAATGCTGCGCAGCTGCCATCCCCAGGCAGAATCGCCCGGCGACAAAAGTTGCATCTGAGATAAGTTCGTAGCGCCCTGCGGCGCAATGACAGCAAAATTCTGACCGCCCCGCTGCTCAATGCCCGTCAGAATAAACGGCGCAGCCAGTGGCACAGTTCTGGCTGACCGCAGAGACTTTTTTGAGACACTGGTTTTATGTTTTTTTCCAGCGGTCACCGCACCGCCTGAAGCGGTAGCGGGTGGTTTCTGAGCCTGACTTGCCTTGAGGGCGTCAACAGTGGCTTTGAGGGAGGAAAACTCGAGAGCGCTCGCCTGACCATTATCAAGCTCATACTGAAGCGCTTTTTTCTGCTCACTGATTTGACTGTCTAATAGGTCAATTTTTTTGTTCTGGTCAGCGATTTGACCGTCCAGCACTTTACCGAGTTCACTCATTCCTTTCAGCACGCCGGCTCTTAGCGCAAAGCGTTCATCTTGCTCAGCAACGTGCTTTTCCAGCGCGGCCACTGACGATGAGAGCTGGCTGATCTGGCCGCTGCGGAATGCGGCTTCGAGAGAGTTAACCCGAATGTCCATGTTATTCAGCTGAAGATACAACACGACGCTGAGCACGCCCGGAGCAATAACAAAGAGGGCAGCGAAACCGATGGCAGTACGTTTGAGCAGGGCTGACTGACTAAGCGAGAACGAGGAACGTCGAACGGCAGTGGCATTTCGTTCACCAACGCTTTCACTTATAACGGGGTCTGGGACAGGTTCGTGTTCTGGCAATGTTTCGAAGGTCATTGCACATCATCCTTACAACGGTTCAGAAAGGTGTAAGGTGCAAAAACCAAGGAAATAAGGCGATGCTTAACTCAATATTACTGTCTAAAAATTTCCAGGGTTAAGCTTCAAAACTTAACCGCAAAGATCAAAATCTATGTAATTTTATTGTAAGAAGTGTTGGGTATTCGTAAGATAATGGCCTCTCCAAATTGCCCTTACCCTGTTAGGGCCAACATAGCAGTTTAAAAACCATGCACAATGTTAAGACGTATGATTCGATTCAAGCTTTTAGGGGACTTGCCGCATTAGCCGTAATGCTCTTCCATTTCAGATATCTCATAAACAATGAATTCCCTAATACCGGAAATTATCTTTTTGGGTGGGGAGCGATCGGCGTTGACCTGTTTTTTATTATCAGCGGTTTTGTCATTACACTCTCCGCACAAAAACTAGGCACTGGAATAAGAGCATCCTTGACCTTTATTAAAAGTAGATTAAAAAGGATAATGCCGACCTACTTTATCATTCTTCTGGTAGTTTTCATATTATCTGGCGGCATGAGTATATTTCATTATTCAGATAAATTAGCTAATTTTGTCAGCGCGCTATCCTTCCGCCCAATATATACCTCTAACGCACCATTCTATATTAATGACAGCGGCGTATATGGTGTTAGATGGACGTTAAATTACGAGATTTATTTCTATTTAATTTCCTCGCTCTGTCTTTTAACTAAAAGACCATTATTATGTTTACTGTCATTTTTCATGACCGCACTTGTTATTATACCCATCATAAGTGGACAGCAATTCACTTTATCCTCAGAAGGGTATCAATTCAATAACCCTTATTTAAATCTTCTCACAAATCCAATAAGTTGGATGTTCATTTCCGGTGTGCTTATTGCTCAGTTAGTACCTCTTGCACAACGCTTACCGGCACCACTAAGAGTAACCTACTTAGCATGTGTAACCCTCTATGCCGTATATAGCTTGTTTTTCCTTAAGCAAATTGGTCATGGGTTGTTATCATCTGGCTTAGCTCTGATATTCCTTATGAGTGGGGTGGTTATGAATGATACATGGTTGAGACGACTCACCCCGAGATGGTTAATTTTCATTGGGAACATTTCGTACTCACTGTACTTAATCCATACATTAATGAACACAGGCCTTGGAAAAAGGCTTGCGTGGACTGGTCTTACTGATGGAGTAATTGGGTTTGTGGTTTATTCTCTTATTTCGTTGATATTAGCAACTCTTTCACATCGATACATTGAAGCATTATTTTTCAGCAGAAGTAAAAAAGGCGATCAAAATAGAAAAGCAGATAATTTACTTGCCGACCAGTGAAGTCGGCAGATAATAAAATGGCCTTCTGCCTGATAATCACAAGGCCATTTTATTGTCGAACACAGGATGCCACTGCGGCATAACATGATGGCCTTCCTTGATTATTCGGCGTTGTTATTACCCAACGATTTCCAGGATTATCTGCATAATTTGAGTCTGGAGAGTTGTAAGCTCCACCTTCAGTCCACTTCGTCAGTTGATACCCTCCAGAAATTAATTTAGTTCCTGCTGGACAAGTCGCATAAGCCACCGTTAGGTTAGCGCACGCAGATGGGCTAATCACGGTTTGAATGTCAAATGCTGGAGTTTGACGTTTCCACACTCCAGATTGGCATGAAAGCAAGGCCCCTGTGGAATCATGACTAACACCTCCCGCATCACATCCCCAACCCTCATTGTTTATTTGGTCAAGCTGCAGGATACCCCCTGCAGAAAGACGATCATCTGCACGAACGCTCCCCCCTCTGATCTGACCACCGGTGTAGATGTTTTTATCATTGATGGCTCGTACCCAGTCATTATCAGTCATGGTAAAGCCCCCCCCATGGGTCTCATTGAGCCAACCTTTACTGTCTCGGGTTATCAGCCACCCGTTATTACTGCGAATATCACCGCCTGCGGTGATGGCGTTTCCAGCGGTAATGCTATTATTGGCCGTTACGTTGGAGATAGCATTCACATTTCCCCCCTGAACTGTACCAGCAGCAGTAACATTGCCACTAAAGTTTCCCGTCTGCGCGTTGACCGTATTGGTATTGTTGAGGTTATTACTCCCCATATCAACGCTCGTATGCATGCGGTTCAGGTCAGGTTTTCCTGTCACCGAAAAACGGTACAGACGGTCACTCTCCTCCCGGGCAACACCCAGCTCATCAGAAGGGATAAGCGCTCCGACGTGCCCGCTGGATGTACTGACGCCAAAGCTGGCTAAGGGCACGCTCCAGCTCTCCATCGCGCCGGTCACATTGGTACTTTTCCAGACGTACGCACCCTGGCTATCAATATCCACGGAGATCTGTCGCAGTGCGGCATACGGTAGGCTTTCTCCGCCCTGGGTGATCACCAGCGCCTGCAGCTGGTCAGTGTTCGTCGCATTGCGCGTGACCGCTGCACTGATCTGCTGCCCGTCAGCCGTGGTATTACTGAATCCGGGTTCGATAAGCCCCGTATTTTTAAGCATCTGCGGGGTAATAATCACCGGTGCAGTGGTTCCTGCAGCGGACAGAAGAGTGTCATAGTAGCGGCCCACATAGGCTTTCACCGACGATCGGAAGCGGGTCAGTTGGGATGCCGTGACCTGCCAGCCGCGTTGCTGGATATAATCGTTGTAATACCCCATGGACCACACCGCCACCGCCAGGAGGATAAGCAGTCCGATACCGGTACTCATCACCGTCCAGCCGCGGTGAACACGTTTAGAATTTGTCGCCATACGTCACCACATGAATAAAGGATCTGAAACGTTGAGCGCCATGCACAGCAGCGCCCCGTAACCCAGCCACGGTCCCAGGGGACCACCGCGGGAGGCCTCCCGCGATCCGGCGTGCCAGAGAATAAAACCGACCAGCCCCACCATGAGAGTAAACAGCGTGAGGGGTGAACCAAACCAGGCACCCAGACCTGCAGCCAGCCAGACGTCGCCCAGCCCAAGCACTTCCCGCTGAGCGAGACGCTCTCCCAGATCGCGGATGAGCCACCCGAAGCTGAACAGAATGAAGGACGTTAACGCATGGGCAGGAAGACACTGATTACCCCAGGCAACGCAAAAACCTGCTGCAGTAAACGGCCAGGTAAAATCCCGAGGTAACCATCCCGTCAGGGCGTCGATGAGGCTCATCCGAAAGATAAATACGACAAAAAGAACCGACGTCATCAGCTCAAACGGTTTGCTGAGTGAAGACAACATGACTATTGCGCACAGGGCAATGGCGTGAAGCCAGATGTGCTGTTTGATAGCACGCGCATCAGATTCAGAAAATGCCTGATGCCCGTAATCCTTCATCACGTCCGTTACCTGAGCGCTCTCAGAACGCAAGAACAGTAGTGCAAGGCAAAACAGCGGGAGCGACAGCGGCCAGGGGCCCACTATCGTCAATACTGTGACAGGTTCGGTCATATGACTATTCCCTTTTCCTGTTTCAGGATCCGTTTGTAGATGGCATAAATACGGTTGGCGTAGGACTCACGCGTTTCATGGCGGTCTTTACGAAAACCGGCATTGTAGGAGCCCAGACAGTTCCAGCTGATGCCACAGACCTGAAAATGTGACGCCAGAATCCGCGTTCCGATTTGCACATTGAGACAGGGGCGCGTCAGGAGATCGCTTTTTTGAGTAATCACCCCGTCGCGAATAAGCTCCGGGATATGCGTTGAGTTGACCTGCATCAGCCCGTAATCCTCACTCAGGGCACGGCCGGTCCGTTTGTCACGGTTAATGTTAATGGCGGAGGGATTCAGGCTGCTTTCTCCCCGGGCAATGGCCTTTAACAAAAGAGGATCGATGTGGTATTTGGCACCGGCCGCATCAAAACAAAATGCGGCCGCCGGCTGGCACACGACCAGAAGCAGGAAGAAAAGAACGCGTGCCATGCACTTTTACCCGTTAACCGTAAAAGTCAGCGTGTTCTGCCCCGTACCACCGCTGTCTTTAATGCACTCCTTAGTCGCCGTTTCAGCAGACACGTTGCCGTCTGTGTGTGCCGAGCTGTTAATACTCACGCTGGTATACGCACCGTTACCCATTTGCTGCGCGATAGAAATACAGGCATCCTGCGGGATTTTGGCAGAAGAAAGGGAGAATCCGTTGTTGAAGCCATTGGCCGCGACAGGCGTAATTACCACCTGACCACCGAAGGTGTTGGTCATTGTGGCAGTCCCTGAGGTTTCGTCCCCCTGAATGGTCATGCCCTTGGCCCCGCCAGCAGCAATCACGGTACCAGTCATTGTGGCTGCGCTGGTGAAGTTATACCCGCTCGTTTGTTTAAAATTGCCCCGGACATAGGTGATGATGCTTTGGTAATTCGTGACCTCCATGGCCACATCCTTCTGCGTCCACAACCCCCACAGCTTACTGACGACGTACACGATGACAATAATGGCCAAGATGGCGAGCGTTCCATTTTCAATAATGCCCCACCCGCGATGAGGCTGACGACGAACTGAAAGGGATAACGGATTAGCTGACATAAGAGGTCCTTTAATGAGGAGAAGTGTGGGTCATGTCCTGAATTTGCATCACCATGCCCAACATGAGTAAGAAGAAAGTGATTATCAAAAACAGAGAGAAAAGTTTTGCGACATTGGCGCGCTGGCCAACCACTACCAGCACCTGCTCAAGCCAGCGGTCAGCGTAGCGACTGATAAGCGTGGATGCGCCGTCGCCCTGTCCCAAAATCGACAGGTAGTTGGCCGCTTCCTGACTGGGGAACTGGTATCCGCAATCGCGCAGCGACCTGCCAAGGCCGCTGCCCATGCTGATACCGTCCATCACGGCACTAAGCCGCTCACGTAGCCAGGGGGAGCCAAAATCATGCAATATTCTGACGGCATCAAGATGCGGCACGCCCGCCTCAAGCAGCGCAGAGATGTTCATGAGAAAAACGGCACCCTGCAGATCTTTGTAAATGGACCACGGCATCAGCCGGTCAGCAAAGCGACGCAGCCGGCCCCGCCAGCGCGGCAGTGACCAAAACACGAGTCCCACTAATGCCACACTACCAATAGCAGCCACGCTGCCGTAAGCCGTGGTGAACGCTGACACCTGGTTCATGAATCCGAGGGAGCCCGTCCAGGACTCAGGAGGAGACAGTTTGCTGAGCGTCGGAATAAGCAGCCGGTTATTGACTGTCAGCAGGCCGGCGCCCAGGGAGAGCAGTAAAATCGGATAGACGGAGGCCATCATTACCTGTGCCATAATCCGCCGCCGGGCGACAATCAACTTGTCGGCTTGCTCAAGAGAGCGAGGCACGCTGCCGCTGCGGATACCGGCGCTGATAAGCGCGGCCTCTTCCCGCGGAACCCAGGTGGCCAGAACGTCAGACAGAGAATGGCCTGCGCTGTTATCTGCAAGCGCTTCAAGGCAATCCTCCACCAGTTCGATATAAGGATGCCAGCGACGGCCAAAATCGGTATGCACCTCCCCGATCATCGTCAATGCCTCTTTGAATGATTTCTTGTTTTCCAGCAGAAAACGCAGCGTCTCGTAAAAGGGTTGACGGTATCTCCCGGTGAAGGTCCTGCGCACAAGCTCGTAACGAACGCGTTCTAACAGGTTCATCTCCTGTGCGCGGTAGGTTACGGTGGAATACTCAGACATGAGGCACCTCGCAGGCGAGCAGCTCATCTTCATCGAGCGGACACACGAGATCGCCGTCAAGCGGGTCTACAAGCCCTTCGGCCAGGCGTCTCAGAAGATGTGTGCGCCGGCTGATCCCGCCAAGATGCTGCAACCAGTATTGCCGCGCGACAGAGGTTCCATGAGACAGTAACAGGCTCATAAAACGGGCGTCGGGTCGGATCACTTCGGCCAGTACGGTACGGCCGGTCACGCCGCGGCTGACGATGCGTCCGGTAAGCTCGACCTTTTTCTGACAATGCTCGCAGCCGTCGGGGTGACGAAACCAAAGCTGCTCCGGTGAGCAAATGTCGGGTTCATTGCAGTATTTCTCCAGTCTTTCTCTGACATGCGCCGTAAGGGTCGGGGCCTTCTCAGACCAGGAAACGCGGCAATGCGGACACAGAGTCTGAACAAGGCGCTGACTCAGCAGCCCAACCATGATTTGCGGATCGGCAATGAGTTGAAGATTAACACCCATCGAACTTATACGGGGAATAGCACCGGCTGCGCTGGGCGCATGCAGCGTATCGAAAACGACGTGGCCAGACTCAACGGCGTGAATAGCCGCCATGACGGAATTGCGCTCCTGCATTTCCCCGATCACGATACCGTCCGGATCTGAGCGGAGAGCAGCGGCGTTGGAGTCTTCCCAGGCCTCAACAACGTCTTCGCGGGCACTACTTTTGGGTGTTACTGAGGTTTGAATAGCCCCGGCAATGCGACCCTCAACGGGATATTCGATGGTCAGCAGGCGTTTTTTACCCCTTGTACGATCGAGCCAGAGCCGGCTAAAGGTGCGCAACGTCGTACTTTTCCCGGACCCCGTTGGCCCCGTCAGCGTCACCATGCCTTCCGGTATTCTCAGGATTTTTTCAATCAATGCCTGTTGCTCGGGAAGGAAGCCAAGTTGTTCCAAAGTAGGCACTTTATCACTGTCGTCCGGAATAATACGCAGCACGACGTAAAGCCCGTCCGGTGTCGCCATATGCTGATAACGCGCGCCAAACACCCCGGCACGGCGGGCATACTCCGAGGCTACCCTGCCCTTTTGCGCAATATGTTCAAGGAAGTCAGTCGAAAGCAAGTCACACATGGAGCGGTAAATCGTTGATACCAGAGACAAGCCTTCGTCATAGGTCAGCTCGTCAATGACTTCCAGCTCACCGTGTATGCGCATTTCAATGACGGTAATCTTTTCATTCTTGCTCAGTGTCAGGTGAATATCCGAGGACGCCAGCCGTCCCGCGGCACCCATATAGGTCAGCACTTTTTGCTGGGTTGCACTGAGATCCTGCATCTGCGGACCGGTAGAGCGCGCGCTGGCCCCGCTATTTGCCTGCCTGTCACGCCGGGCATTGAGCTCACTGAGTGACACAAACTCTTTTGTGGCCAACGGATAGGCCTTGACCCTATCCATGACCCAGCGCTGAACCCGAGGATCCGTTCGGCGGTTGGTGTCAATGACCAGCCTGACGGCCCCATGACTGTCGGGAACCTCCTCAGCCAGCACAAAATCCATAATTTCACTGTCCGGTTGCATGGTTTTTCCTTAATCAGAAGGACAGTTCTGTCCCGTCACTCAGTTTCACTGCATTCAGGGTGACTGATTTGACCGTCAGCTTGCTTCCCGGCAACTGATCGCCTGGAGAAATCTCGGTCACCCCACCCTGAGGCAGAACAATGCGGGCACGCAGCTGCGCGCCCTTTCCATAAATCTCCTGAAGGCGGACAGGTGCCGGGACACTCTTCTCTGACGGTGCTCGGGTAGCTTGCTGCTCCGCCCCCGCAGTCGGGGAGCCTGAAGGGATGAAAGGCAGCGACGCGGGGGCATTGGCCACAGGGCTTGCCTGACTCATCTGAATTTCACTTTCGCTCTCACGCAGCTGCCGCGTGAGTCTGGCGGTTTGCACCTGCTGTTCCAGCAGGAAGTTGCGGGACTGAATGGCCTCGAGCTGGCCGATCGTGACATTCCCCGTATCGGCAGAGACCGGGCTTTCTGCCGCCAGGCACGGTGGGCTAAAGACAGCAAAAATGCCCAGCAGCCAGAGTCGGGAGGCGGGCTTAACGTTGTGCATAGAGACTCCCCTTAACGGTGTAGTCAAACTGCCCCTGTGGGCTGAGCGTAAAGGCAATACTGAAGAGACGAAGCCCGGTATCATCGCAGCCGGCCAGCATCCACTCCGGAGCCAGACGGGCATTGACCGCAAAGGTAAACTCACGCCAGTCCTGAGGGGGAGGAGGATTGGCTGCACCGGGGATGACTTCCGGCGGTTTTATCTCGGTAAACTGGACGTGGATGTCGCGCCGCTGCAGATGAGAAACAAAGCGCATCAGTTGTGCGTTGCCGTCGGGTACGTCCTCATCTCTCACGGGCTGAGTGCTGGAAGCATAGGGCACATTGACATCCCCGTTCTGTCCGCCCTCTTTCAGGTTGAACTCCGCGCTCTGCCCAAAAATCTGTTTAGCCCGGCGGGCAAAATCCTCCACCGTGGTACCGGGCATCGCCACATACCGCAAGCGCAGCCCCGTCTGGGTACATTCGCCGGCGGTAAGCCGCCATCCCACCACCGAAACAGGCAGGGGCTCGCGGGTAAACCAGCACTGACTCAGAAAAACAGAGGATGGCAATAAAGAGGCCCACGGATGTGCAGCCTTTGTTGGAATACTGGGCTTCGTCGCCGTCAGGGCCTGCGCTTTATACTCGGCCAGCGCAGCCGCCTGCCTGGCCCGCAAGGCCGCATCATCACGCCAGTAAAAGAGCGCGGCGCAGATACCTGCTACCAGCAATACCAGCGCGCCTAATTTTGGCAAAGAGGGGATTTGACGCAGTTGAACGCGACGACGCTGCTGGCGAGTTAATGAACCGCTCAGGCTTTGCCAGGATTGAGGGGCTTCGGGCGTCGCAGTACATTGCCAGCCGCGCTGCACATCACCCGGCTCATTGAACTCAATGAAACGTTCCTGGGCAGCGTTCACCTCTTGCAATGTTCCGACCACGTCTCCCATGACGGAGAGGCGCCCCCCGACCGTCGCAAAAAACACCCAGCGGTCAGCGCCTTCTTCAACACGATAAATGCCGTAGCTGTTGTCCCCTTCGCGTATTAAAAATGCAGCAGCCAGCGAAAAGAGGCCAACGCCACGCCTGACCCGGGCAGGTCTGGCGAAGCCAACCATCCTGTTGGGTTTTCTGCCCGTCAGGATCCGATGGGTATCGCCGCGGTTATTGCGTCCAAAACCAATCCCGGCGCCCTTTTCATCTGCCCAGCGTACTCCTGCCAGCCATCCGCAGCGCCCCTTAAGAAGAACGGGCTGTGTCGCCGGTGAAGGACGATTTTCTTTAGGATTTTTCATCATTACCTCAGCAATACTGGTGTAACTAAAATGACCAGGGTGGTGCGCGTAGTACTGCCATTTTGCCCTCCGCCAAACATGAAGTTGCCCGGCGTGAATGTTCCTTGTTTATCTGCTGAGGTGGTGACCTGGTCAGACCCTGTCAAAACCAGCGTTTCCCCGGCACGCATGTTGACTTTTTGGGTCAGCGCTTCCTGCTGGAACGTCGGGACATCATTGCGGGTATTGCCGTCTTTGCTGAGAAACTTTTCGACTTGTGGGGGGCTGGAATAGCTGAACGCAAACTGCAGCTGCACATCACCGTTTTCCTGGATATACGGCAGCATGGTCATGAACAGGCCAGTCGTCAGAATGCTGGTTTGCATAGAGGATGTGACCCCGACGTTCGCCGTCGCTGTCGAGCTTGAGCTGGTCAGAATGCCTTTTTGATTGGAGAGCTGATAAGGAACAGGTGTAAGGTTTGTGGTCGCACGATTGAGCTGGGTGACAACGCTGACGTTACCTTGCTCAGACAGGGCCTTGATCAGCAGCTGTGAGCCGGAAAAACGCGCCGCACTGCCGCTGGCCGTATCCAGAATGGAGAATCCTGATGAGACGGCATTGTCAGCAGCGTTAGTGAAATTACCGGAAAGCGTCGCGCCGGCCGTATGCAAAGATTTGTACACCAGCCCCCAGTCGAGTCCCATCTGTTCATTACGGGTCTGCGTTACACTGAGTACACGTACGCTCAGTTGCACCTGGCGGTTTAAAACTTTGTTCTGGTAATCGATATAACGACCAATGCGGTCGAGCACGACCGGTGTATCCGTTACCGTTAATGTTCCGCTGGCAGACGATAGCCAATAGCGCCCCTTGGATGGGGTGATCATGTTATCGATGGTTTTACGGATATCATCATAAAGATTGCTGCTGAGATCATAGGCTGTTTTTTGCGCCGAGTTGATATCCCCTGAGGTACCTGAGCTTCCCCCGCCACTGCTGCCCAACTGATTACCGGAACCTGAGTTAACCGACGCAGTACTGTCGATTTTGGTATTCAGGATCACCAACTGATATGTACGGGTATCGAGCTGATAAAAAACAATCGTACCGTGGTCATTACGCGCGGACAGTCCAAGGCGGCTGGACACCATATCCAGGAACCCGCGAAGTTTGCCCTGCCATTTCAGGCCGGTGAGTACCGGGTCTGTCAACGAGACAGAAGCGGCCTGCTGCGCTTGTCCTCCAATATTGGGCAGAGGAACTCTGCCATTATCATCCGGTGCTGGCAGTTTGCCCGTCAGCTGCTGGGTAGTGATACTCCCACCACCTGTTGAGACCAGCGCTTGCAAGGCATCAGGTGTAATAGTTACCCTCAGACCACACATTGCCGTGATGCGCTGCCCAATCTCAGGCAGGGTCATTCCTTCAGGCCGGTTAATGGAGATATCGCAGTCAGGGAATGCGCTGTCTTCTGGGGTTGACACGACAGGGATGACAGGCTGGAGATTTACCCAGGGCTTATCCGTCCAGGTCACCGGTGCTTGCTGTAAATTCGTTCGGCTTTGGGTGATCCGTTGTGCGGTATCCGCATCACTATCCGCCTGGCGGTCCATGCGATTAATTTCTTTGAGAGAACATCCGGCCAGCATCACCAATGCGGCCGTGATAGCAGCGAGGAGAACGGGTCGGGAAAGGCAAAACTTCAGCATTCTCGATTCCTTCAGTTGAGATAAACAACGTTGCCTTCCGCCACGCCGGCGGGAAGGGACAAATTCATATCGGTACCATCAGACATTTTCAGACGTCCGCCCGATACTGTGCATACCAGGGCTGAACCGACTGACTGGCTGTTCAGGGAGTCGACCAGGCCCGGGCTATCCCCAGACCAGACCCAAAGTCTCCCTCCCTGAATTGCTGCCTGAATGTGACTGTCAGGGACCGGAACAATGCCAAACTGACCAACGGCAAGCGCCCCCTCGGCTAACTGGCGGGTGTATCGCCAGTCATTCACCGCGCTGGCCAACCGAAGCATGTCCGAGGCGAGACGGCTGGCATTCACCTGGATCCCCTGACGCTCAAAGCGGGAGGCCTCCCGGATCTGAACGTTGCCGACTATCAGCAAAAAAATCAGGGCCAGTGCGGCGATGGCGTATCCCATTAGTTACGACCGGGCTGGTCACTGACCGATACCAAGCACTGCAGTCGGCTGGCGGCGGCATAAAGCGGTTTGTCAGCCTGGCGATACAGGTCAAAAACCTGAACCAGCACCGACTCAAAGTTGCCGTGAAACGTCAGAGGCGCATCGATGCGGTAATCGAGTGATACCGGCCAGATAACGACCCAACTCCCGCCGTTGTCGCACTTCGCCGAACTTGCCCAACGGGTTAGCGTCTCTTTTAACGTGGACCCCACCTCGGCACGCCACAGCTGCCCGGACTGGGCTGCGGTTACCGGCGTGCCTGGGACAAACAGCGGGCCTGAGGCAGAGGTCGAGGGATTTTGTAAAGGAGGTGCTTTAGGCACCGGGGAAGTCTGGGAAGTTAATAAAGACGTCGTGCCCGCTGCCGCGACAGAAGGTGATGACGTTTTTGCTGGGGGTTGCACCGTCAGCCTTGGTTGCCTGGTTGGTGACACAGCAGGCGAATATTTCGAGCCAACGGGGGTTGATTTACTTCCCAGTGTTCCGCTCTTCACGGTTGTCAGCACCGGAGAGGGTACCGGGACACTTTCCGGTTTCAGCACGGGTTTTGGCTGTCCCGCAGCGGTCACGGGAAGCAGAGATGTAGCCGGATTATTGTCTGAGACTCCAACTGACGCAGCGGTGAAGGGATTACCCGACAGTCGCGGGGAAGCCGTCACTGTAGTCAGTGCACGGGAGGATACGGGCGTCGATGCGCGTGGAGCGAAATCACGATAAGCATCACGAAGCGTAAAACACACCTCGCGGTTGACATCATCAACGCGTAAACGCCATGCGGGGCCGGCCAGGACCTGCAACGCCTCGCTCAGACGAACAGGACCTATCGAGCGCTGCACGGCCGGTAACGGGCTGCTGAGCAACTCGGTAAATACGGAAGAGGATGCCGGGCAAAGAGAGTAACCAGACTCCAGCAGCAGGTAGCGGAAACCATCCCCGACGGAGCGCACTAACTGCGCCGGCATTGTAATATCGACCATCTGGTTTAACGGATCACGCTGCGCATCCGCTGGCCGGGTGCTGACCAGGGTGTACTTGTCATAGCGCACCACCTCGGGCGACTGGCCCTGGTAGATATCGCTGACACGGGGATTGGCGGAAATACGCGGCAACACGTCAGTGGACGTGCCGTTATTGGTGCATCCGGCGGTCAGCAGTGACAGCGTAAGCCATGCCAGTTTGCGCCCGGGATGCTGGGTCAGTTGTGCCATCGATGTTCACCGTAAGAGTATTCCTAATGAGAGACGGATATTCTGACGACGGCATAAAGTGGGACAACGTTAAACTCTTTCTGAAAACTGAAGAAAAACCCTGTAACCGGGTTAGCAGAAGTGATAGCTAGGACGTGAGCATTAGCGGGGAGTGCATGAGGAGACAGTTTTTTACAGCAGAAGGATAAAAAAAACGCCGGACAAGCCGGCGTTTCGTGCAGAAAAACTGATGGGATTAATCAGGATAAAATTCACTGTCCATGATCTGTTCAAACGACCACGGACATGATTTTGGGAACGTGTTTTCATCCATCCCTGTTTCTCTTGCTGCAGACAAAATGGCATCGCCGTAAGCGTCTGTCGTCATCTCATCCAGCTCACGCTTTAAGCTTGGACTTTTTGAAAGACGACGCGCAACTTTACGACGTTGCTCTGCAATGGTCAGTTGCCAGCTGCGCCCTCGATGGGAAGGCTGGAAAGCCCACTTAAGAAGATGAAGGAACAAAACCTCAAGGCGTGACTCCAGCTCGCTTCGTTGGCTATTGCCCATGCTCTCGATTTCCTCCAGAAGGTTCTGTGTATCTAACTGACCCAGGCTGCCGGAACGCAGCAAATCTGCCTGCTCCTTAGTCCAGCCATAAAAATCAGTATTATAACGGTTAGTCATAGTGTCCTCCGCCAACAGCGCACTTTACCTTCGATAAGGTGAGTCTGTCAGAGAATCGAACGCCAGTCAAAACTGGCGAAGAGTAATGTACACAAGGCTTCA
Source organism: Sodalis sp. RH16 (assembly GCF_047324245.1). NCBI lineage: Bacteria > Pseudomonadati > Pseudomonadota > Gammaproteobacteria > Enterobacterales > Bruguierivoracaceae > Sodalis > Sodalis sp. RH16. The sequence goes on from NZ_CP178737.1 coordinate 733,392, forward strand.
TACAGCGTAAGCGGCTAAAACCTCCGGGTCCTGAACATCAAAAAGTTCAGGTTCCATAAGGGCTAACACTTCCGGATGCTGACGCCAAAAAGGGGCTACATCGGCAAGAAGAAGCTGTCTGGCCTCACGCCTGAGCGTTTTAGCTGTGGAAAAATTATCCCACCCGCTTTCAAAAGCAGCCTCGGCAAGCAAGGCATCACATTGTTGATGAAGTTTTGCTGCCGCAGCGTTGTCTTTTACCGGGATGATCCAGAAAATTTTACCGTTACGGATACACCCTCCGAGGACTTTTCGACCCAGTCTGTCACTGATGCAAACAGACTGAGCAAAGAAGCTTACCGGACCACAATCATGACCTAACTCAGCGTCATAGTAGTCTTTCTCATCGTCCCGGAAAGCCCAGGCTTTCCGCTGACTGATGTCAGTAATTTGAGTGATAACCTCACTCAGCGTCGCACCGGTGCAAACACTGTATGTCTCTTCACGGGTGTAAGTCCCGCAGTTAAGATCATCTTCCGGATACGTTGTAGTACCTGCAACAACGACCGAAAACTGACGAGCATAGACATCGGCACGAAGCGAAACGCCGGGTTCGTAAGGCGTGTGGATAAACTGAGGGTTAAGGTGAGTCATAAATATTCTCCGATAAAAAAGGAGAATCTCCCTGGGGGAGTTCTCCCCACAGGGTGGATGCTTACAAGCAATGAGTAAAAATACTGCTCAGGAAATACCGTAAAGCGCGCCGCGACATACTCCATATCCATAACCAAGGAACGGGATGTCGTCTTCAAAATCCATCGGCGGTTCATTGCCCATAGACTGCGGCGCTGACTGTGACTGAGGTGTCCCGCTCTGCGCAGGCGCTGCAGCAGAATGCTGTTTATTTGCAGGCTGACCACTTCCACTGGTGTTGGTGCGATTGTTGCTGCCCAGCATCTGCATTGTGCCCTGCTGTTTGACCACGATTTCAGTTGTCCAGCGTTCGACCCCTGCATTGTCAGTCCACTTACGGGTTTGCAACTGGCCTTCGATGTAAACCTGAGAACCTTTATGCAGGTATTCTCCGGCGATTTCAGCAAGCTTGCCAAACAGCACCACGCGGTGCCATTCAGTACGCTCTTTCTCTTCGCCTGTTTGTTTATCACGCCAGGATTCAGACGTGGCCAATGAAATGTTCGTCACTGCCATACCGTTTGGAAGATAACGAACTTCAGGTTCCTGCCCTAAAAAACCGATCAGGATAACTTTGTTTACGCCGCGACTGGACATATTGAATTCCTCTTAAAAAAGGTGAGAGGAACACACCCGCTGGTGTGTTCCAGCTGGGTGTGTATCCGTGTCAGGTCAGAATGAATTGTCAGCGTAGCTTTTCAGCTGCTCTGCATTCTGTCCCGGCGGAGTAGAGGTCGGTTTTTCGGACTTGAACACGATCTCGCCACCAATCTTTATCCACTCGACCGCAATAAGCCGGGCTTTTAAGCTTGGGCGACTTTCACCGGCGTGATCTCCTTTAGACAAGGTAAATACGTCAGCAGTAAGACCGCTCAGGACAAAACCAATCAGCACCTGTTTCTCTTCATCCACTGACTTTTGGCAGCGATTGATGAGCGAAACACTTTCCTTGCCTGCAACAGTCACGTCAAAACGGGTGTATGACGCATTGTCTGTAGGGCCGGTCAGGGCATTAATAACGGCACAGGTGAATTCACCGGTGGTGCCAGCCACTTTGCGGATGTTTTTAAGGTATCCGATGCCGGTAACATTGAGATTGAAATATTCAGCCTTAGGCTGAGAGGAAGAATGTGAAGCGTTGTTTGAAGCAGGGGTATTTGCAGTAGCAGTCATGATGTTCTCTCCGGAGTGAAAATAAACAGGTAGCGGAGAAACAATCATCCCGTGCGGGAGAGTGTTTCCCGCAGGGAAGTCAGTAACGAGGTCACTGACTGGCTGAATTTGTGAAGGTGGCCTTAACCCGAAGGTCTCTGTTTACAAAGGTTAACAGATTTAACGTAACCGCCCGAAAGCGCCATCTCTCAGGTTGTGATGGCATTGGCATGTGATTACCCGAAGGCGTTCCTCTCAAATCACCGGAACATTGGCAGTTGTCAGAGACAACGATTGGCCTGTTCAGTTTTAAACCGCGGCGGGGAGAAGTCAATATAGCGGGTCTAAAAAATTGAAAATGGAGAGGCATAAATAAACAGCGGCACCCTAAGGTACCGCCATTGCGATCTGCACCATCGATCTGAGGTTAAGCTGTTTGCACAGCAGCTCCGGGGCATGTTCAGGACCCGGCACGGTTTTCACGGAGGTTATGTGCCTTACAGACTCTTCTCTCAGGTGTGGGAGCGGTCTGTCAGACTGTTCGGCCAGAACGCAATGCATGTAGCATTCTGGCAGACCGCAGTCACGGGGTGCGGCTTCAGAGCCACGAGAAACATAGCAAAATACATGCCCCACCCGCAATCGGTTAATTCTGCTTTGACTTACGTGACTTAGGCTTAGAAGGCTTTTTCTTCGCCTGGTCAGTGGCGTTGACGACGCCTTTGCAGGCCGGGTATTTCTCACAGCTGTAAAACGTCCCTTTCTCGCCGTGCCTCAGCCGGGTTTTACTGCCACAAAGGGGGCATTGCGGGGTCGGGGGCACGCGGATAGTGACATTTTGAACCTGCCCCTGAGCAACGAGTTGTCGAGTCCAGCCCGTCTGTCGCGCCATAAAGTCTTCCAGTCGCATCCGACCTGCAGCAACCTCATCGAGCGCCTGCTCCCATAGTGCTGTCATACCCGGCTCTTTCAAAGGGGCAGGCAAGGCATCTATCAGATCCATCGCCACTTCGGTGGCCCGCAGATAGCGGCCCTTAATGACGATATATCCCCGCTTCAGGAGCGTGTCGATGATACCGGCGCGGGTCGCTTCTGTTCCCAGACCCGCATTCTCTTTCAGGACCTTTTTTAACTGCAAATCTGTCACGTAAGACGCCGCGTTCATCATCGCGGCTATCAGCGTATCGAACGTGAAATGCAGCGGTGCTTTCGTTTTAAGACTCTTGACCTCAGCAGCCGTCACTGTGCACACATCACCTTTGTTCAGCGCGGGGAGCGCGTTGTCCTGCTCGTCCCCGGTGTTCTCTTTCCCGTCAGTGACTGAGTTAAACAATATTTTCCAACCGGGCACTACGACCACCCGGCCAGTTGTGCGAAAAAGCTGTCCCCCGATGCTGAGGTCCAGGCGTGTCACATCGCTCTCGTGCAAAGGAAGGAACTGGGCGAGGTAGTGGCGACGAATGAGTTCATACACCCGCTTCTCTGCGTCATTCATTTTTCCCAGGTCGCAGGCATGCTTAGTCGGAATGATCCCGTGGTGAGCCGTGAGCTTTTTATCATTCCAGATACGTGAAGCAAAACGGGGATCCAGGGTTGCAATCACAGGTGTGAGGGAAGGGTCAGTTTTGGTCAGGGCGGCAAGTACCTGAGGGATTTCTTCACGCATCGACTCCGGCAAAAAACCACAGTCGGTACGGGGGTAGGTCGTGGCCTTATGGGTCTCATACAAACTTTGGGCGGTATCAAGCACCTGCTGAGGTGACATTTCCCAGAGTTTCCCACAGGCCTGCTGCAAAGCACCTAATGAAAAGGCCAGCGGAGCCGCTTGTGTCTCACGCTTTTTCTCCTGCTCAAGAACCTGAGCCTGCCCCGTCTGACGGCACAGCTGGGCCACCTGCTGGGCAATGCCCTGATGGACACAGCGTTTTTCCTCGTCGGTGTACATTTTCGCAGCTACCCACTGGGCAGCAAACGTCACATCACCCGCATGCAAAACCGCACTGACCTGCCAGTAGGGTTTCGGGACAAAAGCGGCAATCTCTCTGTCCCGGGTTACCAGAAGTGCCAGCGTCGGTGTCTGTACCCGACCTACCGACAGCACCCCATCAAACCCTTTTTCACGGGCCTTTAATGTATAAAGGCGGGTAAGATTCATACCCGTCAACCAGTCAGCACGGGCGCGCCCCAGTCCCGCATAGTATAAAGCCTGAGTCTCGTTACCGGGTTTGATGTGATTGAGCCCATCACGAATACTCTGTTCATCCAGCGCTGATAGCCATAGCCGATTTACCGGTCCCCGCCACTGGCAAAAGTCCAGCAACTCCCGGGCAATGACTTCGCCTTCCCGGTCTGCGTCGGTGGCTATCACCACTTCATCAACCTGCTTCAATAATTTTGCGATCGTCTTAAACTGATCTTCCGTGTCCTTCTTCACTGTCATTTGCCACTGTGCTGGCAATACCGGGAGGGCTGAAATGTTCCAGGGTTTCCCGAACTGAGGACCATACGCCTCCGGAGAGGCGTTTTCTAGTAAATGGCCAACTGCCCAGGTGACCGTCACCCCAGGCCCCTGAAGGAAGCCGGTGCCTCTTTTCGTGGCACCGACTATGGCAGCGATGTCCCTCCCCTGAGAGGGTTTTTCACAAAGGAATAGGCGCATTCTCCCTCCTTTATTTAGCATTATCGCTATTATTAGCCCGGTAGCGGATCCGCAGGAGGTTAACACTGGCCTCATTAACGGGCGGGGAGAAAGCAGACCGATGGTTACCCAGCAGCACGTCAACATCAGGTTCACCAAGCTCCAAAACGGCCTGCTTCCAAACAGGGTTATTTTCGACTGCGTCCTGCCTGGAAACATTTACTGAGCGATAACTCATCGCAGTACCATAAATCTCACGAAGGAGGCGACTTCCTTCACTTAACATGTCGTAACGTTGTTGACGTGAAATCATTCCATAGTGCGAAGCCTGAAGGACCTGCTTGGCAAACTGATCAAAACCAAGAAGCAGAAAAACACAGCGGTAACCAAGGGGGGTATTACTGAACACCCGGATATCAAGGGGTTCAGAAACGGAAGCCTCACTTAACGTTGCCCCTTTCGGTAACCATTGCATGTCTTTTTCAAGACCTTCGATCAGCGATTGCATCTTTTTATTCGCGGCATTGAGCTTCACCTCCATCGTCCACATTGTGGCATCTGCCCAAGGATTATTCTTAAGAGAGTCCTGATTGATTTTGGATGCCAGACTGAGAAAACGCGGCATTCCCATGATGGCAGGCTTGCCTTTACTCCCCTCTACTCCTTTCTCTGCTCGCCTGCCCTGCCATAACCCAATCGCATAGTGGCTGTGGAGTTCAATTTTCAACTCTGAGTGCAATGCACCCGTTCTTTTCTCGGTATTATCCGCCATCGTTGTCACCGTCTTATCAGTTAAGAAGGAGCTGATAGTCCTGAAAATACAGAGGTCCCAACAACGTAAAAGTCTTCATTCATTTTCTGAATATAAGGCCACACTATCCCAAAGCCGGTTGCGAAATAGGTTAATGTGCATTTTTTGACCTTGTTGCGCCCCGCAACAAGGTTATTTTTTAGGCAACCAGCGATAATTAATAATCACTTTATGGAACCACTAAAATATCTGGCTATTTTTTAATCTTGTTGCGGGCCGCAACAAGATTACTTTTTAACCACCTCTGTGCCCCGCAACATCGCATTCCGAATGTCAGCGATAACGCTTGAAACACTTTCGGCAGAGGCCCGTTGTGCAGGCCGTTGAAATACTGGCATCGGTGATAAGGCGGCGTTTGCCTGTCCGACAGTCTGGGACGAAGTGACAGCGTCGGGCATCACAAGGTGTCCATCACGGGCCCGTTTGAGCATGGCCAGCATCCAGCCCATAGGGTTGGTTAACTGGCCCTTACGCAGCTGTTTTTTCAGCATACCCATAAGCGCAGAAGACTCCGGCTCAGGCAAGGCAGCCAGCTGAGCAGACAGCGCTGCCGCATCCTCAGTTGATATCTTGCTGGTCAGCGACTCAGGCAGTTCCGGTACCGACAAGCCCTTACCACCGTTCTCATCCGGTACGTACGTTTTTTTATTCACACCTTGTGTGAAAATACGTACGTTACAGTTCGATTTCCGAACTCCGGCGTAACTTGCTGATTTTAGACTGAGTTCGGTATCAGAACCCGGTTCAACACTTCCCTCTTTTTTACTGAGTTCGGTATCCGAACCCGGTATCTCATAATGCTTTTCTGCGTTTTTTATACTTAGTTCGGGAACCGAACCCGGCTGATAAGCACGGCGTAGGCTAGCCATCTCCCGCGGCGCTGATGGCGAACCGAGCCGACTTTCAATCATGGCCAAACGCGAATGACGGTGACGCATGGTGGGGTCATTCTTAATGTCGGCAAGCACGGCCATGGCTGTCAAGCGGACTGCCTTATTACGGTGCTGGCAACTCGATGCAACAAGGTCAAGCCAACCGGGATCAAAGGTTTCCGCATCACGGCAACTGAGCGGTTCATCGTGCTGGGCATAAATGTTTCCCCTTACGCGACCGCGCGCATCACGGACGCGCTTACACAGGCTCAGCCAGCCGGTTATCCTCAGCATGAGAAGCACTCTGCTGATGGTTTCGCGGGACGCCTTTTCCGCATGAGGCGAAGCGAGCTGGAGTTGCAATTCATCGTAGGTAGGAAACACCGCGCCCTCATTTTGCTGCGCATAGAGGCGGATCATTACCCACGCCGTTTTATCCAGCGGCGAAAGACGCGTATCCATAAACAGCTGACGTGGAAAAGCATCATGCACGTTTCCCAGGAAAAGCAGGCCGCTGCGTTCGCTGGTGACGTCATTTTCCGGCGTTCTGCTGGCAAGGCTGTTCTGCATTCGTGACAGCGTAAACTCTACGATACTGTCTGGCGGTAATCCCATCTCGCGTCCTCTTGATACATGACAGTGACAGCACTGCGGGGCCATAAAGGCCCCGTTTCTGGATGTGTGCGTCATCGTAAAACTGTGCTTAACCTTCTGCGTTATTTCTTGATTTCACGGTTATAGGTCTCGTGATTCATCAGGAACCAGCGGTGCCCGCCGTCTTTGCTAAGCATCCGCCAGAATGGACCGATATCAATTTTGAGATAGCCTTTTACATCCAGACGCTTGCATACCTTTTGGCCGCTCTCAAGAGAGTTCACCATCCCTATGGCTTTACGACGCACCGCAGGGGTGATGTGCTGACGCGGGTTGAAATCGAGAAGCTCAGTCATACCGCCTCCCGTTTATTGCCCTTACGTTCACGTTCACGACACCATGTGGTTACGCGCGTCCAGACGGCAGTCAGTGAGACATTATGGAGTTCGGCGGCGAGCATCATTACATCCAGTGCGTCATGAGAGTCTGGCGAGTTAAGACCCGATGCGTCCCACTGCGTCCAGATGCCGGCATCCGCCTCTTCATCCGGTGCCTGCGTCCGCCCACGGGCGGTATCAATCCCTTTGAGACGACGCCGGGCGCTGACCTCTGCCGCACTGAGGCCAAAGTAAGTCTGCATCAGCTCGATGGAACCGCCGAGCGCTAACGCCCGGTCAATGCGCTGCATGCGCTTCTGCTCAGTTCTGGACTGCTGAACGATGATCCAGAAATTGTCATGATTGATGCTAAGATTCAGTACCGACACGCTGCTTTGCATCAGGTAATGCAGGTCGTCGACGGTCAATTGACTCAACTGACGCACTTCTTCGATTGTCATCCCTAACGACTCGCACCGGCGAATATTCCCTGATTTCAGCTCCATAAGGAGGTGTGTCAATATGGCATTCGTTGCCTGAGATAAGTTTTGGCTCACAGTAACCCCCCGTTCATCCCCAAATCCGCAAGTAACCAAGCATCCGTCATCCAGCAGGCAGTACATGCTATGAAAATCAGCGCATTACTCATCATCTTTTCCTCCGATCACGGACAAGGCTTTCAAATGCGACGCCTGACCATTAAGCCCCCGACTCAGCTGGGCTTGCCGCCCGGCCATCCACCCTGATTCGCGGGCTTTTGAGTCACCGCGGCAACTGCGTGCCTCCCTTACATTAAGCTCAGACAGCGCCTGATTTCCGCATCGCTGTGTCAACCAGTTCCGCAAAACTCCCGATTCTTTCTCTGAGGGTTCGAACGACTCAAGAACGTTCCAAACTCCCACTACCCAGCCCTCACGAAACTGGTCAGCCCGGTTTCGCTTTGTTTGTACCTTGAGGCGCTTAAGCCGGTAGGCTGAGTGCATGTGCAAATCGGTGGCCTCCCTGAGCTGGCGGGAGAGGACAGTGAACACGTACAACCCCACCTCAGGACGTTCATTCAGTCCATAAAAGTGCAGTGAGCGCCGGCGGCGGGCCTGGCCGGTTCGGGTGGCGGAGTGATGCCAGCTAAACCAGCAACGGCATCCCGTTGCCATGCATACCACGGCAGCCAGTGCATTCAGCCACCCCGGGATACTGATGGCATCGGAATAGATTTGATAACTGACCGCTTCCTGGACGTCGCCGAGTGCTAAATCCTCTGGCGAGAGGTTGTGTCGCTGCATAAGAACCTGTGCAAGACGCACGGCGCGCGCGGCCTCATAAGCGTTGTTATTGCGGGTTCCTAAAGCCATAAGCTTACGGATACGGCGCAAGAGCTTTTCATTATCTCCGGCTGTCATAGCGTTTCCCCGTACCAATGTGCTGATAATGTTCCCGGACTTCCTGACAGCCGATGCAAAAACGGACGCCACGAACCGCCTGACGGCGCGCTTCTGGGATGGCTGCTCCACAGTCCTCACAAAAGTGATGTGACGGTTTATCAGAACGGACTTCGTCAAGAATAAGACTCAGACTTGCCCTGAGCTGCTGCTCAGTGACTGCCTGTGCCATTTCATCATTGAGATCAAAGGTCATGGGAACCTCCCTTCGCTGCATCACGCTGTAACTCACGCAGGCGACGTAAAACGCGGATCAGGCGCATAACTTTAACGACGTGCTGATCGGTAAAAACGGGCTGGTCGCTGATAACCGGTGAGCCGAAAAAATTCAGGCAGAACATAAACATATTGAAGGGCTGCTTCGGAAGATCACCCGTCATGCCCGCCAAGAACAGGACGAACTCATTGCTGCTCTGTTCGGAAGCGTTGTAACCCGCTGATTGATTAGATTTATCTTCATAAATGCTCTCTTCACATCCCATAGCCTCTGCGAGTTCAAAGGCCAGACGGTAGGCCATGTCCTGCAGGTGCTCGATATCATCCTGTAGTACCGGGATGTGCCAGATATCAGTGACCGGCTCAAGCCCCGTCGCGGCAAAAGCAACAGATGACTCATGAACCACCGACTGAGCAGACTCATCAGATGACTCAGACAACGCGGAAAACAAACTAATATCATTAAATGCTGATTGCCCACTCGGCTCACCGCTGAGAACAGCGGGCCCACCATAAAGATCTGGCTGTGTCTCCGTTCGTTCCGCAGGGCGCAGCTGACTACCATCTGTAAGAGACTGCAAAGAAGCCGGTAATGTTGGAACCTCTACTTCAGCATTGTTATCCGGAGCAGGTTCAGGTCGGTTATGCGTTCCTGTCAGCGTGCCGGAGCGCAGCCCGGTTAAGTGCGTTTTATCATCAGGCTGCGGTGGTAACTGCCTCACTTCTTTTTCTTGTAATACTGAGAGGGACGTATCCTGAACTGGGCTCATTACGGGCGGTGCTGGCGGTTCACCAAACATCTCTCGACGCTGCTGCTCTTTCGGGTCAAGCTCAATCAGCCAGCGGTCATAGTTCAGAGATGGGTGAGGTAATGCTTTGAGAAGCTCGCCAATGAGCTCATCGCGAAACATCTCAAAGGAGTACAGTTCTGGGTTATTGAACAAACAGCAGGTATTGGCGAAAACCTCATGAAAATCACGTTTAGCCGATACGTCAGGAGCAAATATTTTCCACGTTTTCTCAGCTGTCGAACGCAGACTAAGTAAAGGGGTTACCTGAGACCGACTTAGCCCTGAATCAAGAAGAATCGGCATAGAAGGGTATAAATAGGTCAGGGTATCTTCCATCCGGCTAATCCCTGAGAAATGTATCGGATAGCCCTGCTGATTAAGCAAATCGGAAAGCTCACGCAATGTTACACTCTTGCCGAGCTGTTCCTCCCAGATTGTCCGGGCTTTATGGATACCAAAGGCCTTTTCGATGTAGGTAAGATCACCGCGAACTTCGTTTTCAGCAAGATGCCCAATCACGCACTGGAGACGTCCAGGCCATGGCTTAACAATGGTCTGGATTCGATAGAAACGATCGTCCCCTGTCTCCTGCCAAAGTTCGCAAAGGATCTGATAACGGGTGTTCCCACCATCGCTGAAGATATACACTTCTTCACCATCCGGATCGCACGTTACTTTGGGAATAGAGTCCAATCCACGCGAGCGAATAGAGGTTTTGATATCATCGAAACGGGGGTTGCGCGACGTGCGCGGATTATCAGGATTTGGACGCAACTGATCTAATGTAAGCACCATCGGCATTTCACTAAGAGGAAGAACTGCTGGTGAAACGTTATCGCCTGTAGTGAGCTGAGACGGTGATTTACCGCGCTGTAGCATGGCATCAGAAAGATTAATTTTTGTGAACTTGCTCATCTTTAAACTCCTCCTTGTAAGGCAGGAGCTCGAAGGGACTCAAAGCGGGTAAAGCGGCTGTCAAAACGGAGTGTGACCATCCCAATAGGTCCCTGCCTCTGCTTTCCAATGATCACTTCAGCCAGCCCTTTGTCTTCTGTGTCGGGGTTATAGACCTCATCGCGATAAATAAACATGATAACGTCAGCATCCTGCTCGAGCGCGCCGGAGTCACGGAGATCACCGTTGTTTGGTCGTTTGTCTGCACGGGATTCAAGAGAGCGGTTGAGCTGGGAGAGAGCCAAAACCGGGCACTTCATTTCTTTCGCCAGCGCCTTAAGAGAACGTGAGATTTCGGCAATTTCCTGCGTACGGTTCTCCTGATCAGGACACCGCATCAGTTGTAAGTAATCGATCATGATCAACGAAGGTTTACCGTACTTACGCGCGCTGCGACGAGCGCGAATTCGAAGCATCGACGGCGTCAAATAGCTGGTATCGTCAATGATGAGCCTATACCGCCAGTCATTGGCGATTAGGCCAGCAACATGACTTATGCGAGCCCAATCTTCATCCTCCAGTAGCCCGCTTTTGAGGCGTTGAAGCTCCACATTGCCCAATGAAGAAATCATACGCATAAGAAGCTGTTCAGTCGGCTGCTCGAGACTGTAAACCTGAACGACACTTTCCTTTTGTTGCTCAAGAGCGCCCGTCACCATACCCATTGCCAAAGCCGTTTTTCCCATCGATGGGCGTGCCGCCAGTAACACAAGATCACTGTCCTGAAGCCCGCATGTGCGGGTATCAAGATCGTCATAGCCTGTCGGTGTGCCGGTAATCCCGTTACCCGACTGATTACGCATTTCCAAATCGCTGATAAGTCGCTCTAACCCTTCGATTACGGAGGTACCTTTTTCAGGCTCTGCTTTTTCAGCGATATCAATGATCCGTTTTTCAGCCTGCTCGAGGATGCAAGAGATATCTGCACGGGGAGCAGCGACATCCCGACTCAGATCGTTACCCAAAGCAGCAAGCTGTCGCGCTCTGCTATAACGCGCAACAATTTCGCTGTACGCGACAATATTGGCCGCGCTTGGCGTGTTTTTACTGAGCGTTGCTGCGTAACCAAACCCTCCCACTGTCTCCAGCGTTTTTTGCTGATCAAGCGTGTCTGTCAGGGTGATAAGATCAATTGGTTTGCCAGCATCAATCAGGCGCTTCATTTCACGAAAATATGTCTGATGCGTCCTACTGAAAAAATCATCTGCGGTAAGGACAAGTGCAACGTCATCCCAACGATCGTTATCGAGCATTAAACCACCCAGCACGCCCTGCTCCGCTTCAACAGAAACAAGCCCTTTCAAGGCTTCCATGTTGGATTCAGCCATGTTTCGCCTCCATTTCTTTCAAGGCGATGCGGTCGAACTGCGGTTTCCATTCAGGGAAAAGTTCGCTTGCAAGGTTGAACATCGTGGCGAACGCAGAGTCGCTTACTCGGCCGGTTTTCTTTTCCAGGCGATGGGCTGGCTGACCAGCTGCGTGACCTTCAACATAAATTTCGAGGTCATAAATGAAGGTGCTGAGCAGCGAGACTTTGATTTGTTCGCTGTGCGCGCTATACCGGCCATCATTGATGATCTCTTCAAGTTGCTGGTAAGTATCACGAGCAAGGCGGGTGTACTTCATACAGTTAATGAGGATGCGTATTTCTGGGAGTTTCAGACCTAGGGCTGAAAAAGGCAGCAAGTTTTCCATCATATTGATGGTCCCGCGAATGAATTCCCTTACATCAGGAAGTACGGGTTTTACGACACCCACGGCCGTTCGCGTTGCTGCCAGAACAATCAGTTCCAACATGATTGAACGGGCACCCTGAGAATCGACGATGATGACATCGTATGACTGGAAAAGAGGGTGCTGAAGAACGTTACGTAAGCGTAAACGACCATCCGGAGCGTGAAGCATGGCAGTCGGAAGCTGAGCGTGAGGGTCGTTTGAAATAATGATATCTAACCCGCTGATAACGCTGTGGGATATGAGACTCGAAGGTTGGTTTAGATCTGCAGTCTGCATGAGCAATTCATACAAACCTTTGGGGGCTTCATAGGAAAGAGAGAAAATGCTACTCGCAGTTGGCTGAGCATAGTCTCCATCGATAAGAAGGACTTTTAAACCTGCATCGGCTAGAAAGCCGGCAAGATTAGCGGCTTGAGTGGATTTACCTTCCCCACCCTTGGTAGAAATCACTGGTATAACATGCATTTAGGCACCTGATAATTATCTCAGGATGCGAATTTACATATATACCACAATCACTTATGAAATCTAACAACTCGACACAGGGATTGAAAATCCCCGTGTCCTTGGTTCGATTCCGAGTCCGGGCACCATTGTGAGAAAACCCGCCCTAAAGGCGGGTTTTTTGCTTCAAGGCATTCAGTTTTCCTTAACCATATCTAATTCCTCTATAAATTTTACCCCATCAACGGTACATATCCAGCGCGGCGCCCGCAATTCATCAGCGAAATAACTCACTAAATCGAACAACAACCCGGTTAGTATGGGCTCCATCTCCGCCGATAACGTCCGTTCCGTCAACAACCGCGCCAGCGCATGGGTATACCCGCAGAGCAAATCGGCATCCGGCTCAAAGCGAGGCGAGTTCGTCGGCAGCTCATCCACGGTCAGGCTTTCAATCAAATGAGGCGGGATCTCGTCATCCAACGTAGGACGCAACTGCCCCAAACAATAAGCAAGACGCCTGCAGAGCGCCTGACGTGACGCGGGTTCGTCTCTATGCAACAAAGCGTCGGCCAGGTTTTCACAATGGCCTGCCAGAACGGTGAAATCGGTGGTTGAATCGACAGGGATGGAAAGTAACGCGTGGGTTTGAGTGGGGATAGTAGCCATAGACATAAGGCAGCCTCCAGTATGTATTTTCTAAACTACCACACCTGAAATGCCAATTTCGCGGGTGGTAGACTGAGCGGGTTTGGCATTACCGGCCATACTGGACACCGGCGCACCTTGCGGTGCCCCCGCCCAGCCCACCATAGAATGGTAAAGCGATGAATTATCGCTTTCAGAGCCGGACGCATGACATAAAAAAAGACGCAGACGCGCCCTATGTCCCAAGTATGGTTAGCCAGGATGCCAATCCCGACGCCTGAATTTGCAGGCGCAGCTAAAAGATACCGTTAACGGCAATGAACCGCAAGAAATTTCCGATGATAAGAGCTCGTTGAGAACTTAAGTTCAATATTGTTTATCAGTTAGTTAGCGAAGAAAAATACAAACTGATCCCCCCCGGTCAAGAATCACTTGTCATTTGCCGACATGAACCAAAAACCATGTGTAGTCCCCCCTGAATTTAGTCTTACCGCTTGATGGAGTTCTCTGGTTAAAATGCAACCAACGGGAGGCTCATCATGAAGAAAGCGCGTTTCACTGAAACTCAGATCTTGCGAGTCCTGAAAGAAGTTGAAAGTGGCCGGCATGTGAAGGATGTCTGTCGCGAAAACGGTGTTTCAGAAGCCAGCTACTATAACTGGAAATCCAAATACGGCGGGATGAAATCCTCTGATATCAAGCGGGTGAAAGAGCTTGAAGAAGAAAATCACCGACTTAAGCAGATGTATGCCTCCCTGAGCTTGGATCATGAAATCCTTAAGGATGTCGTAGCAAAAAACTTTAACGGCACCTGAGAAACGCGAGTTGGTGCGTTATGTCATGAAGGAACATCACGCCAGTGAGCGTCGCGGGTGTCGGATTATTGGAATCAGTCGAAGTCTTTTGCATTACCGCCATAACACCGCGCGGGACCTGCCGGTGATAGAGGCATTACAAAACCTGGCGCAACAGTATCCGGCCTATGGCTTTGGTCTGATGTTCAATAAGTTACGTCAGTTCGGACAGAGCTGGAATGCAAAACGGGTTTACCGAATATATCGATTGTTGAAGTTAAACCTCAGGCGTAAGTGAAAAAAACGATTGCCCAACCGTCATCCCCAGCCTTTGGTTATTCCGCATAACATGAACCACTTCTGGTCAGTAGATTTTATGAGTGATGCCTTGGTAGATGGGCGAAGGTTCCGCCTGTTCAATGTGGTCGATGATTTTAATCGGGAAGCACTGGAATCGAAGTTGATCTACATATACCGGCTCATCGTGTCGTCCGTATCCTGGACCGACTCAGCAGCGAGAGAGGTTATCCGGCTTATATTCGAAGTGACAACGGACCCGAACTTACCGCTGTTGCCTTGGCTGAATGGGCAGAGGATAACGGTGTCATGCTGGACTTTATTCAGCCTGGCAGGCCAATGCAAAACGGATTTATCGAGCGGTTCAACAAAACCCTGCGAACAGAAGTACTTGATATTTATCTGCTCCGGACGCTATCCGAAGTGCGGTTTTTAATAGAGAGCTGGCGTACAGAATATAACGAGGTGCGTCCACACAGCTCACTCGGCGATATGCCGCCAGTTATCTACGCAAGGCAAAAACTGGTCGGAGATCCTCATTGGCAGTGGTACTAAAAACCGGGGGGACTACAATTAAGTTTCAGATTTTTTTGATAAACTCCACTAATATCGGTAGTATTTTACTCACTTGCTCTCTATCACTATCTTGTTCTTGATCACTAAGAGCATTATAAGGTGTATCTATCTGCTTTTCCCAATGCTCAACCAGGTCTGAAGGGATCGTTAAAGATCCATCCTTATTACGATAACATTTACTATGTAAATGCTTTTGCCAATGTGCCCAGCGTTCATGCTCTATCGCCGCCAGTTTTTCAAGGAGCTCCTTTTTTAAAACGTCGGAAATTTTAGGTGTCATTTTTTGACCTATATTAGTTCATCTTTAACAAGGCGCCAGTAATGTTGTCCCAATACCGTAAGTTGACAAGATTTACTTTGCATAGCAGCGTGCCACATATGAGGAGCACCTACAGGCCGAACTAAATTTACTTTCACATAACGCTGGAGTATTGCAAAAATGGCAACCTTTAATGGGTCGGGTTTAGGGATTGAATCATCTCTGAGCTGTTCTTCAAAGCGCTCAGGCTCAAACGAAGGATCTAATCTAAAATCGTAATCTGCAGAGGGGAAATGATTTATCAACGCCTGTAAATCTTCTAACGCGATAGGCGGTTCGGCTTTTCTAAGCGAAACGAAGGTTTTCACATTAGTCTTAAAGACCGGGCGCTGAGCCCAGGGACCAAGGGACTGATCGATATGCGCATAAACACTACCAGGCGTAACATCTCCAACTAAATTTGCTGCTGCTCCCCCTAAAGCATCAACAAAAAGAGTTGTGAATACCCCTGCACCGCCACCTTGTACCTCCATAGCATATTGTTCGGCCGTCGAAGCGGTCAAAATGGTCATGCCATCCTTTATCTCAGCGTACTCAGCAATGTTCGCAGCGTTTCCAGCAACACCACTATGACAACTATCGAGAATAATTATTTTATTCTTTGCATTGGAGCGATTTGCAAGTGTCATAACTTCTGATAACGCCAATCCATCATCTCCCTCACTGCAATCACCTGCACTGAGAAAGCCCCCGATATCTTCGATATATCCGTGCCCAGCAAAATAAAACAAGGCTATATCTGCATCACCACTAAACAATTCACGGACAGCTTCTTTGAGCTTATGTTTGGTAATGATGTCGTGAGGCCCTGTACCAGTAATCAAACGAGGGGTCACGAAATTCACTTTCCCATCAGCATGCCTTTCAAGCACGTTTTTTACAGAGTGAGCATCGTTTACACAACCACTAAGGCCATTGATATACTGGTAATAGTCAATTCCTACAATCAGAGCCTTACGCATGCTTAACCTCACAAAGAATCTATGAAAGTGCTAATATTGATATCGCTCCACGTATAAGTAATAATGCCTGCTAATTCAGTCCTATCATCAGTGTAAGCGTAAATGCCACGAATAGGCTTCTTCTCCTCTTTAGCACAGGAAATCTCCCATTTTTGCCCGCTGGAAGTTAAAGAGTTTTTACTCACTAGGACTATAACTCCATTAGAGCGTTTTATTCGCGTACGGACACGTACCTTCCATTCTTCATCATATGGCTCCTTTACAGACATATCGATGAACTCATATGGAGCACGTGGGCTAAGGGATTGCCCTTTAAGAAAGTCTCTTTGTCGCTCATCCTCTATTGCGAAAGCGATGAAAATCACTTTTTTATCAGTCATTTGTTTCTCCAAAATTAATTTAATGACCTACAAAAATTATTGCGGCTACTGAAAGCTTACCGCTACGATTGTTACTCTTTATTACACAGACCGCCATACTGCTGACTACTGATTGTCAATTCCGTGATTAGCTTCTCAGTCGAAGTACAACTGGACAATCTCTTATCTCTTTTTGACTCTCCAGTGCTGAGTGTACGGGTCTGTACCAGACGTGCATAGATGCCACGTTGTGCGCCGCGGGATAACGCTTTTTCATGTCAAATCTCCAGGCCTCAGGTGATTTGACTCCAGAACACACTGCTACTCAATATGGGGGTAAGGTCGGGGGAACGATTAACCGGAAGCACATATGGAAACAAAAAGCACACAGGAGAAAAACAGTCCCTGCCTACATGAGCGTAGCGCCCCTTATTCCGTAGCGGAGAAATGGACTAAAAAATGTCGGTTTTGGAATAGTGAATTATCAAAAAACCATATTAAACATGATGTTAACTAAAAGTTGAGAGTGTTTCTAAAGAACTAAATACTATGCATTACCATTGTAAATAGATGACGTTGCTACGGAGTGAATTGTATTTGCTTGTAATTACATAAGAATTACAATATGTTACTTATTCAGACTAAATATCATCCATTGCCGGATAGGTGAATAGGAAATGAGTATGGGGAGCTTTTCTTGGTTTAATTTAGATACATTAAATTATTTTGGCAAGAAGCCAAACGTGTCAGAGCTTGAAGCTAACATTGCTATTTTCTTGTTTAGCAGTGTTACTAGTATATTTATCGATTATCGAAGCATCAGCACGAAAATAACAAAACACGAACATCAAAATAACACTCATAATACAAAAAAAGAACAATCGTTTTACTTCGTAGAGATCATGCAGAGTTGCAATGACAGATTTAAAAATAAAATATGTAATTTTAATTCCCTATCAAAAAACTACCTTGTCACGAAAGATCACCCCTTTTTCTTAAAGTTTTAAGCAACCTTAAATACCCGAATCCTGTAATTTACAAATTAGAACCTTCACTCCTCAAGGAGTAGATTATGGACCCGATGTTAAAAATAAGAACTACAAATCAGATATTTAAATTTGAAGTTAAAATAGATGGGTGTGGGATCGAGGATAATACATTTACGCTCGACTACTATGATGGCATCTATAGGCAAGATGACTTAGTTGGACTTATAAGAGATGTAGTCCCTTATTTTTCCTTAACTGAAAGTGAGTTAAAAGAACTTGAAATATCAGAAATTAACAAGAGAAGTTTTACCCGTATCTCTGACGCTCGACGTCAAGCAAAGGGAGACTATGGAGAATTACTCCTCTACCTTATTTTAAGTATTTTCTATGATGTACCTAAATTCGTTACTAAAGCCAGGTTGAGGTCAACAACACGAGAGCAAATTAAAGGGTTTGATTGCGCTCATTTTTCAATTGAAGGCCAAAAAGTAACTTTGTGGTTAGGAGAAGCTAAATTTCATCAAAGTATCAGCGGTGCTATATCCTCTGCATTGAATTCATTAACAGAACATATAACTGATAAAAAAAGAATTTCAAGTGAGCTTAAATTACTTGGTGGCGAAATAGAAATCAATAAATCGTTAGATCCAGATAGTTATTATTTATTAAAAAGCTATGTTGATGGTGGAAAAAGTTTGGACTCTGTTGATATAGCGGTTCCAGTTTTACTTACATATGATAGTGCTTATATTTCTGAATGTAGTGGGGATCGCTCAATAAAAATTAATGAAGAACCATTCTTAGCAAAGATTAGTCAGGAATTGCAGGCTCATTTCAATAATATATATACAAAACCCTGGCCAAAAGAAAATAATATTCGCATTGTTTTTTTTCTTTTCCCTCTTGAAAATGTTTCAGATCTAAAAGCTAAAATTGAAATGGTTGAAACAGTCATGAAATTCTGAGGAAATTATGACAGAGCAAATAGAAAAATTGGCAAAGGAAGTTATCCAGTCATTCAAGATACGTAATAGTTTTAATCTTAGTTTCCTTGAAGACGCATTAATAAGCATTTACAGATTGCTAGATGATAACAATAATTATAACCAATGTGTAAAATTGATATGCCATATTGCAGATAAAAAAATAGAGGATGCATTAGTTCAGCAATTACTCCACGACTGCATTGTGAAATCTAGGATTTTTATGTATGACGATATGCTGGAAAAAAGCAAAATCAATTATGAGCCAGACATATCTCCTCAAGATATTTTTCTTAGAAACTTTTACACAAGCTCCAAATCGGATACAACTTTAACCAAGCCTCAGAAAGAAATATTCAATCAGTTTAAAAAGACAAAAAGATTGATTGTCAGTGCACCTACATCTTTCGGTAAAACCAGAATAATTAGAGAGATAATATCACACAATGATTATAAATCGGTCGTGATAATTATGCCCACAGTCTCCCTTTTGTCAGAAGCATACAATGATTTTAAACAAGTGTTTGAAAATAAATATATTGTTTCTAAATCATCAAAGATAAAAATATCCGATAATAAAAAATACATAATGATATTAACTCCTGAACGGATGAATGTTTTGATACAAGAAAATCCTTTACTAAAAGTTGATTTTTTTGTTATGGACGAAATTTATAAAGCCGACTATAAACTTAATGATGATAGATTTAGGGTTTTCGCAGATATTTTATATAGGCTTACTAACAGTGGAGCTGACCTATATCTGATTGGTCCATATATTAATGATTTTAGTAAGCGATATAGAGAAAAATATAATATATCAATGCTAAAGTACGATTTAGAGATTGTCCAAAAAGATTATTACGAACTTGACCATGAAGGATGTAGGGGAATCCATGAAGTAGAAGGGAACAAATTTCGTATTGTTGGAGATAAATATAAAAACCTTCTCAGGTTAACATTAAACGAGAGTATTGACGGAAAGTATTTAATCTATCGTTATCAAAAACAATATGTTGAGAGACTTGCTGAAAAATTCAAAGATGAGCTTGAAAATATTTCCTTTAATGAAAAATTATTAGAGTACCTAGAACAAAATATTTCTAAAAGCTGGTCTTTGATTGATTGTTTGAGAAAAGGTGTAGCATTTCATCACGGAGCCATGCCAAGACATATCCAAGATTTAATAATAGATGAATTTAATTCAGAACACGGTGGTGTACATTACCTTTTTTGCACGACTTCATTAACTGAGGGTGTCAATTCTACTGCAAAAAATGTTGTATTATATGATCTAAAAATAGGTGACGGTGCGATACTCGGAAATTTAGATAGAAGAAACATAGAGGGTAGAGCTGGGAGATTTATGCAACATTTCCTTGGCCGAGTATTCTACATGGAACATGTAGATAAAAATGAAAATGAAATAACTAATGTAGAAATTGAATTCATAGATAGTAATAAACCAGATATGGAAACTTTAGTTCAACTGAACGAGAATGATATTACCCCTGAGCAGAGAGAGAATTATAATAACTTCCTCATAGAGTTGAAAGGAAAAAATATACCATTGTCATTATTGAAAGAGAATAAATTCGTTAACTTATTCGGGCAAATATCATTAATACATCATTTAAGAAATGACGTAAACTTCTCAAAATATCATTACGCGACACAAAGACCAACATTAGATAAACTAGAGTCAATATTATCAGTCATTTATGATTTTTTATTCACTGAAAATAACAAAGGCAGGCGTTTTGCTAATGATATGGGTAAAAAAATATTATTAGATCTTACAAAATTTTATATATACAAACAACCCACCTTCCAAACTCTTTTGAACTCTAGTACATTAAAATTCCTAAGTGATAAAGAAAACTCAAGAATCAGACTTACTTTTGATTTGATAACAAAATATTTCGAGTTTATCTGGCCTAGATATATAAAGGCTTTTGAAAAAATATTCAACTTTGTCACAGAAGAAAAAAACAAAAAAAATATCAGTCTGGATTATATAGTAGCAGTACTAGAATATGGTACAAACGAAAATCATGAAATAATACTTCGTGATGCAGGCTTGCCAAAAGAAATTGTCGCTAAGATATCAAACATCTTTCATGATTGCGAAAGTTATCAGGATGTCAAAAATACATTGAAAAATAGAATGTATGAAGTTGAAAATAGACTTAGTGAAATTGAGATGAAGATCATAAAAAAATACATATAATAAGAAAGGGAGAGATTCTCCCTTTCCATTTATATTTATTATTCATGAAATCAACAAGTTAGATATATTTTGACAATATTGTAATTAAAATCAAAGGGATATTAGGTGGAGTAACTTCTCAAATCAAACTTGCGTTGCATCAGGTGCGTCATAAATTAAATCAGTTATTTCGCTCGTTAATCTGTGATCTAATAAAACATTGATGATAGTCTTAATTGTACGAACAGAGGGAATAAGTTTACCACTCTGTGTGTCGAAGTTCAATCCCCAGGCACGCCTGTTGTTGACATTTTGCACAGCTTGTAAAAAGGGGTGAAAGGTAAAGCCCTCTCTCTTCAATTCTCGCCATTCTCCGGAGTTGTATTGAGTTATTTCCAACATAATTAATTAAAGCAGTCATGTCTGTAAATAAGGTTGAAAAGTTAGGAGTTGCCTGTAGTGTCGCAAATGCTTGGCTATAAGAGGCTCTATGTTTCATGCGTGATTCGAATGCTCTTTTAATAGCCATAAAAATAGATGTATCTGTTGCGTAAAAATCAAAATTTTTCTCAATGACAAATGCCTCATCTTCGGCAGATGAATGTCTAGATATCACAATGTTAAAGCCATACACTTTTTGAGATCATCGGCGGACTTTTTCCGCTTCCCACACAAAAGCTGCTTGAACATCCATATGTTCAGCTTAGAAATTTCCATCAGGATATATAGACATCCTCATCATATATTTCGGAGTATACGGATTTCCAGTTCGCAGGACGATGTCCTTCTTCACATCATTCAGTGCAGTGGGTTTTTGAGATCGAACCATAGACAGACGGCTTTCATCATGTCGGACTGGATATCGGCACAGAAGCGCTCATTGAACAACGCGCACAATTCGGTGCATGTGTAGTGCCCCTAAGTCAGAGTTTTTGCTAGGTGCCGATTGCCATGAATTGTGATAACAATTATTATTATCAGCTGCGAGATATATGCATGGACTAACCCAGAAGGATTATTGCCGGCAGAATGCACCCCTACAAGAGGTGGACTCGGTGCAGTTAATACTTTGAGGCGTTAAATTAAGCCAGTCCTTGTTCTGACGGGGACTATTTTTTTATTTTTCCATAAAAAAACCGATCGGGCATATTGCAGCGAAAGCGTCCAGGCGCGGCATTGGTCATCACAGTACTCGACGCCAACGAGTAATAGTAATACGCCATCACCTTCGAGCCGTCTCAGCAAACGAACGTTCTGGATGCACCGATTAGCTGATTTTTTATCGCCCGCTGCCTTAGCCAGTTGTACATAGAATCCACGCCGCAACAGTTTGAGGATAAGACGGGCCCGGCGTGAAGAGGCTCAGGGGCTAAAATCACTTTTTCTGTTCCCACGGTGCGGGCGTTTGCATGGTTTTACGCAGCGCTGCGTTGGGTGTAGGGTCTCGATCCAGACGGACAAGAAATTTCTGATAGGTCTCTGGGTCCGCCATAATAATACGTTGCTCAATCAGCGCTTCCTTTGCCGCACCGTGCGCGGCCTCCAGCACAAAATCACTACGGTTTTTCCCTTTAGCCTTCGCCGCACGGTCGATAAGATCGCGCTCGGCAGGCTTGATGCGTAAATTCAACGCCTCACACTTGTCAGAAATGTTGTTCGTCACTGGCATAATTAACTCCCCCTGGTTGTCCTCTGGATATTAACTATCCAGCACACGTAACGCTGATGTCATTACGATTTACTAAAAGCATGGGGAATCGAACCGAAGGAACGAACCAAACTTATTTCCAAATTGTCTACCCACGCTTATGATCTACAAGCAAAAATACGGGTCAATCTGCGGGTCTTGACAACCGGCGGGAATAAAATTTATTATGGAATTCAACTTAATAGATAACTGAATGACCCCGAGTCCGGGCACCATTTTTCAAAAAACAGTTTTAGAGAAACCAGCTTAACGGCTGGTTTTTTGCTTTCTGACGTCTGGACTCTCCATCGAAGGCAGTTCGATTAGTCGCCTTATCCAAGAGGCTCTCACCACGCAATTCTTGGTTGCTCAAATTTGA
Organism: Sodalis sp. RH16; assembly: GCF_047324245.1. Classification (NCBI taxonomy): domain Bacteria; kingdom Pseudomonadati; phylum Pseudomonadota; class Gammaproteobacteria; order Enterobacterales; family Bruguierivoracaceae; genus Sodalis; species Sodalis sp. RH16. The sequence continues at coordinate 756,291 of NZ_CP178737.1, forward strand.
GACAGAGCTTATGATAAGACCACAATTATGGTCATTTTTGAGGTCTTATTTATGGCTACTGCTATTTATGCCGATCGCTCAGCATCAATTTCGGAACTGAAAAAAAACCCTACGGCTACCGTTAAGTCCGGCGAGGGTCGGCCTGTGGCGATTCTGAATCACAGTAAACCGGCATTTTATTGTGTTCCGGCATCATTGTACGAGAAAATGCTTGAAATCATTGAAGATCGCCAGCTTGCACGTATCGTCCGCTCTCGCCTCAATGAGGAAGAAGTCGAGGTCAACTGGGAGGATTTGTAATTGTCAGAAAAGGAATTCAAGACAAGACTTAAGTTTAAAAAATCGGCAAAAAAAGATTGGGATGCACTGGGCGGCAATGTTAGAGAAAAATTCAAAAAACAGCTTAAAAAAACGCACAGAATCAAATGAAGCTTTAACGTCTCTCAAGAACCAGCTTTTAGGCATCGACTTTTGCTACAAAATCAAACTGCGGTCAGATGGTTACCGGCTTGTTTATCAAATAAAACAAGATGACAGCGGCGTGGTCAATGTCGTTCTGTCGATCGTCGTGAAGATGTTTATGAGAGCTTGCAAGATAAGAGTGAGCGTCCTCTCCCTTTCCCGCGACAGCGACCCGCCGGTCAAAGCTCCGCCACGACAAGACTGTAATCGCAGAGCAGTTCAGAATCGGGATCAAAACCAAAGGAGACAGAGGGAGGATATCAGCGGTAAGGCTTTCGGCCAGATAATGTAATACGGGATCGTTCAGCGTGGACTTCAGCAGCGTAATACCGGCGGAAAACCGCCCGCAGAGCGCCATTCGCAGCGCCGGATCGTCGCTCTCAAGCAATGGATTGGATTTACTCAGGTACGTGCATTCATAAGGCGAATACCGTAAGGGCTAAAAGCCGTATCTGCTGAAATGAGCGTAAGCCCTTCCATCTGCGATTGAGCAATCAGCATTCTGTCGAAGGGGTCACCATGATGCCGTGGTAGATCTCCTGCTTGCTCAGCATGAGCATGAGTAATTGACAGTGCAAGAAAGTTATTTTTTTCCATTGCCTCATCAATATCCACGTCAAACTCCAGTTTGCCAATGGAGCGCTTGATAGAAATTTCCCACGTTGTCACTGCGCTGACATAAACGATGTTGCCACCACGGGAAATAGCAATTCGGGTGGTTGGGCCTAATGACGGATCATTAGCCAACCACCAAATGAAAACATGTGTATCGATAAGAAAACGCTTCATTCACCGACCTCAAACATCCGTTGAATATCTACGTCAGCATCATTGAAACTGTCATTCATTGTGATTCTATTTTCATAGCCACCAGGATTTCTGTCCCTTTGCAAAATGGGCACCAATTGAACATAGGGTATACCCGCTTTGGCGATGATGACCGTTTCGCCATCCACCGCTTTATCTGCAAGCTGCGAGAGACATGATTTTGCTTCATGCATGTTGGCCTGAACTGTCATGACTACCTCCATTATCAAGTTAGCTAACTTAGCTAAGCTATTATGTAATAAAAAAAGCGGCCAGTCAAAACAGGTATTATGGTGGATTTTATTGATTAGTTTGCCCTACCTTTACCCACTTTCGCCGATAAAAGCAGGGCATTTTACTTTATTGACTCTCTAACTTGCAGTATTGGGATGGCCAGATTTCCGCCGGCATCATGCCCAGTTCTTCGGCGATCAGCTTTTCTCCTTTGGGCCAGTGTTTTGTCAGGGTATTTGCCAGGGGGGCGGAAGCCAACCCGGCTTTACGTGAGACCGCCGCCAGCGACATCCCTCTTTTTTTCAGCGCCGCGATAATATCGGCGGGATGCCAGTCTTGCTCATTCATGCCTCTACCTCACCAATACACCTCACGGTAATCCCCCCGAAAAACTGGGGTACTCATAAGTAGAATTTTCTCGTAACATGAATCGAGGAGATTCGGATGAAAAAATCACGTTTTAGCGACAGCCAGATCATGACCATTTTGAAGCAAGCTGAGGCAGGTACACTAGTTTCTGAGCTTTGCCGCGAGCATGGTATGAGTAATGCCAGTTTTTATAAGTGGCGCTCACGCTTTGGCGGTATGGATGCCTCAATGATGGCCCGCCTGAAAGAACTGGAAGATGAAAATCGACGGCTCAAAAAGATGTATGCCGAAGAGCGTTTAAAATCCGAGATCATCCAGGAGGCCATGCAAAAAAAGTGGTAACGCCATCCCGGCGACGCGAGATGGCGCGGCACGCAGTCAGCGTTAAAGGTATCTCTATCCGCCTGGCCTGTTCCATTTTTGGCCTCAGCGAAAGTGGCTACCGTTATTGCACTAAATTGCGTGATGAAAATGTGCAAATAGCCAATTGGCTTACCGATTTAACGGCACGACACCGTAGTTGGGGATTTGGGCTGTGTTATTTATTTCTGCGTAACGTCAAAGGCTTTCATTGGAATCATAAACGTATTTATCGGATTTATTGCGAACTCAAATTGAATTTGCGGATCAAGCCAAAACAAAGGATTCTCCGGCCTCATCCGGCCCCGTTAGTTGTGCCTGACAAGGCCAACCATACCTGGTCAATGGATTATATGCATGATCAATTAAGTGATGGCAGAAGTTTCCGCACATTCAATGTGATAGACGATTTTAATCGGGAAGGCCTGGTCCTGGATGTTGATTTTTCCCTGACGTCAGAACGCGTTATTCGTTCACTTGAACAGCTCATCGAATGGCGCGGAAAGCCGGCCTGTATACGGTGCGACAACGGCCCGGAATACCTGAGTATCCAACTGCAAAAATGGACGATTAAACATCAAATAACCTTGCTTTATATCCAGCCGGGCAAGCCCCAGCAAAATGCCTATATAGAGCGATTTAACCGCACGGTACGTCATGACTGGCTAAATCAATATGTGTTTAGTTATATTGCCGAAGTACAAGATTTCGCAACGCGGTGGTTTTGGACCTATAACCATGAACGTCCCCATATGGGGCTAGGCGGCATAACGCCCATGCAGAAGCTCGCATTGGTGGCATAATTCTACTTAAAGATCCCGTTGAAAACGGGGAGATTACCGATTGTCAGTGTCGGAGACTTACGTGTCGAGCATAGCGAACAGTAATAATTGTTTGACATTCTGACTAATTTCTTTCTTCCCAGTCGGTGAATGCCCTGTTAATATTTTTTGGTATAGCCTAAATAATTTGGTCGCTTCAATTTTAAATAATTCTCAAGGAATAGAACTAAAATCCTATAAAGAATTAATTTTTATTTTTATCATTTAATAATCATTTTACGTTTAATTTTTAGGGAGCCATACTGTGGGAAAAATTATCTCATCTGTACAGGATATAATAACTGACGTATTAATTTATTCCCCGGTGTTATCCCTATTTATGTTGCCAATTACCCGGGCGCGCAATCTTCCTAAATCTGAGGACCGGGTGCGTGAAGAGGATTTCCGCACCCAGGGCCGTGAACTTTACCAACTGGCACAAGACCTCTACAACCTGAATGCCGGCGCGCAGGGCCTCCCCCCAGACCAGACACTGCACGTCAACACCGTGACGCAAGCGGCGGTGGCCGGGCTGTATTTGACGCATACGCTGGCACCACAGCTGGAAAATAGTTTAAGAGCAGGCAATGAAATTAAAAATCAATTTACTAAAGATACGTTCGCTTATCCGCCCCCATTACCTTTTCTGACTGATAATTATTTACCCAATGAGGAGCCTAATGACATATTACCGATTGATAATTACCCAAAGGCACCGCTCAATGTCCTTTTTTTACCGGACCACACCCTTCGCCTGAAGAACGGTGCGCCATTGTTTGCAAGTCCAAATCTTCAGAACCCGACGTCGGTGTCGCCCCCATTACCTCCGGCATTTTCAACGTTGTCGCCCTTCCCTCTTATTCCCAATGCGGCGGCATGGGGTAACGCGACGCAACCTGAAAACGTGTTGAAAATACCGCCGCGCAAACCTTTCCCCAAAACCAAAAATCCCTTTGACAAGAAGCATCGTGCGAAAAAATTTCCCAGCGCTAGCACTTTAAAAAAATCGTTAAATAAAAAATGGCTGACTAATAATGAAGTGGACCCAGAGCAATATTATGCAGGCCGGATCGATGAGCGAGCAGAAGTTCAGTTGACCGCCGTGCAGGAGCAAATAGCGTCAAAATCGCAAAAACCACAGGCTAAGGAGGTGATATCAGAGCCGGACGGCAACGTACCGGAACCCCCGGTGCTGGAAGATTTTATTGAGCCCGATGAGACAATCCTCCAAGCACAGCCGGTGGAGAGCGGTAATGTCCCTGCTCCGACTATGGTAGAAAAAGTTGGTGAACCTGCCTTAGTCCAAGACCCGGAAGAGATTGTCGCCCCTAACGTGGTGCCGGACAGTCTTCCCCCGGCGCCGTTGCCCGAAAACGATAATACGGCACCCGTCCTGCCGGCGGCAGAAAATATTGATGGCTCCCTGGCGGGACCAGCGTCCTACCTGCTTTCCCAAGTATCTGAATTAGCTTCGCAGTTGATGAAAAAAACCGTTCAAGGCGCCACCGTGGGCGGGGGCACCGCACTGGCCACTGGCGGGGCTGCCGTGATAGAAGGCGCCGCCGCGGTAGCCAGCGGTGGTCTCGGCGTGTTGGGCGGCGGCACGGCAGTGGCAACCGGTAGCGCCGCAACGGCAGGGGGCAGCGCCACGTTAAAAATCAGCGGTGATGCGGCAGCAAGCGGCAGCCTAGCCATGTTGACGGCCGTGGGCATCAACCGCGCTGCGCGCCAAGAAGCGGATGCCGTGGACGCCATTCCGGCAGTGGTTGGATCACCTTTACCGCCGCCAGCGCAGCCCAATCAAGGAGCAAACCGCGTCTCTACGCCTAAGCCAAAAGAGCAGGATAACGTTCAGCCGGCCCGAGCGGCTGAGAGTATGCCTGCGCTGACCTTCGCTGACGATATCGCCGAATTGCCTGCCGTAGCGCCGAACGAGCACATCTTCCCGCCCGTCGTGGCGCCGGCCCCAGAGGAAATCTCCGCGCCGGAGGTCGAGGTGAAGCCCGACACGGCGGACCGCCCCATCATGAAACCGGCCCAGGTCGTCGAGGCGGTGGAAATCGCCCGCCCCGCCGAACGGGTGAAATCGCGTCCCGCGCGCCCCAGGGAGAAAACCCCGCAAAGCCGGACGCCGTTAGCCAAACCTGGGGAGGTAGTAGTGCAGGACGACGTCCATGCGCCTAGGGTTACCCCCGAGAAAACGGTTCCTGGCGAACGGGAAACGCGACCGCCCATCCACCCGGTGCCCATTGAGGCTGAGCGCTCCCCCTTGCCTGCCGCGGTGCCAGCCCGTGAGGACATTGCCCTGCCGGACGTCAAGGTGAAGCCCGGCAAGGCGCACAGCCCCGTCATACAACCGGCCCAGATCGTCGAGGCGGTGGAAATCGCCCGCCCCGCCGAGCGGGTGAAATCACGTCCCGCGCGCCCCAGGGAGAAAACCCCGCAAAGCCGGACGCCGTTAGCCAATTCTGGCGAGGTGGAGGTCGACGTCAATGCGCCGATGGCGACGCGAGGGGGAACGGGGGTCGGCGAGCGGGAAGCATCGCCGCTTATGCGCCCGGCGTCCAGTGCGGCTGAGCGCTCCCCCGAGGCCGTTGCAGAGCCGGTGGTAAGCCCTGCTCAGAAGACCGTCCAGCCCGCCGAAGCTAGTGCCGGGTTGAGCATAACGCCATGGCCTGTTTCGTCCTTGCTTTCAACAGAAGCGATTATAAACCAATGCAAAATCCGGCTGGCCGCTCACGAAGAAGGCGTGTTAAAGAAATATATCGATTCCGACTATTATGGCCACGTGCCGATTTATGAAGTGGTGGACAAAAACGCGGCCTTTTGGCAACCGGTATACCGGCATTACATCGAGATGAACGGCGAAAAGGTCGCCGTCAAATTAAGCAGCGTAAAGGGGCATGGGATAAAATATACCCTGATTGACGAAAACAAGCCGGATGTTCAATATGGCCTGGCGTTTGATGACGGGCGCTGGCAATTGCAACCCCCCACTGCGGAAGAAATCGATCCGTCCTTGCTGGCTGTCATGACGTTCAATATGGTTGATCCGGATATCAGCGAAGAGATGTTATCCGCTCCCGACGAACGGGGAGTGCAATGGATCCGAGATCAGGAGGGTTATCTGTGTGTAAATGGATTTTATGCGAACATTTACGCGTGGCAAGATTATTTCAATTTTTATCACATCCAGCCACCGCGCAACCAACTGATGAAACATGGCATAGCTATACGCTACAAAGATGGCCGATTTATCCAGCAAGATCCGCGCCAAAATTTCTATAAAAAAGGACTGCAAAAATGGTTCGACGATATGCGTAGGCGCATCAATACCCTACTTACTGATGCCGAGCAGGATTTGGACAAAAACCGGATGGTTAAAGGTGCTCGCCGTATGTGCTTGGCATTTCGAGGGCACAAAATGTCTGATGCTGGTTCAATGCATCGAATTACTCGGCTCGCCTTGAAATTTATTCAAAAATATGTTTTCAATAATGAAAATATAGATCTTGCCACGGTAGATGCAATAACTATTCAAGAGGCATGGGTGAAAAATATTAGGCTGCTATTGAAAAATGATATAAAAGAGAAAGAGGAGAATCTTATTGCATTTTTCAATGAAATTCCAAAATTTTATAAAGATATTTTAGTATTTATCATTAAACCTTCGGTAAAAAACAGTGTTGAAAAGTTCGCATTAGCCTTGGATGGTTTATCTACCACGCCTCTGCCGCTTTATAGTGTTAACCAGAAAACTGTACTTTATAATTTAGAAATTGACGAGACAACAGCATCAAAAATCGCCATCATGGGCAATGATGTGTTTATTAAATCCGTCATAGGGGTATTAAACGAAATTAAGCAGACCTGGCTGGGACGCAAACTTCTCCTGGCGTTGCAAGAGCAACCTTTTACCATACAACCCCCGACCATGAGCGCCATAGAGCGGGTTGCGGACGGTCGGTTTTACGCCAGAAACAGTGCCGGCGGGGCTATCGCGTTTGACCCCGGTAATTTTATCATCGGCGACGGCAAAACGATTATGACTGAGCCTTGGCGTTATCGAAATCCCGCCATAGCTCTTTATCATGAATTATTGCATCTCTATTATAAAACCTATCCTGTCTGGTTTGAATCTGTCGATGAAACATCAAAAAAAATCTGTGTGGGTGCCTATTCACCTCTCGAAGAAGCACTGATCACCGGCATCAGTTATAAAGATCCTAAGACGCAAAAAATATACGATTTTGCGAATGACGAATACCTCGTAATCAAGAATAAACTTGAACGAATTTCCGAAAATCACTTCAGAGAAGAATATGCTAAAATGAAAAGGTATGATCATTATTTTATCAGACCTTATTATGGTGGTGACAATGCGATGGATCCCCCCATCGATATTAAATTTACATTATCTTATAGCTGAGTAATAATATAAAAATAAAGATGTATATAGTCAGCACGTTGTGAATAGGAACTTTTTTTGATTTTCATTTACGGCTAATGATAAACAACAAAAGAAACGCTTTTATTCAACATGCTTAATGAAACTATTCTATTTTGATAAATTAAAATAAGCAATATAAACTATTGAATTATTGCAATGTCTGTGGATTGTATTAATTACTTAAACGCTTAGGAGGAGAAATAATCATGCGACTATCAGAATACTTCACCTGCTTGCCAAAGCAAGATTTCACCGGTGGCGACTATATCAGGAACAATGAATGGACCTGCGATTATGAAGGTGAATGGGAACGTTGGGCGGAAGAAGCCTGGGGGGAAGAAAAAAGGAATCGGCACATCGCCTTGAGCAGACTAATACATTGCCGGCATCATTGGCTGGAAGAGCTGGATTTATCCCGGCTTGGCCTTTCCTGCTTGCCTATATTGCCCCCATTGGTAAAAACCCTCAATGCCAGCCACAATAAGTTAACCGGCCTACCCTCTCCTTGCCACGAAACTCTGGTTAAGATCGATCTGAGTTTTAATAAATTCAAAGATATCCCGGATTCTTTAACCAGTCGGGTACAAGAATTAGTTTTAACGGGTAACCCTCTTGATAAAAATTTAATGTGGAACTTGGATTCTAAGTGCAATTCCTATATAAAATTCGAACAACCCCCGCCGAAGTCTCCTCACCGCACGGATCACGTTGCTGCGACGAACATAAGTTGGCCAAGCACCGCGACCGGTAAACTCGGGTTAAAAAAGTGACGGCAATGGACTTTGGGGGATGTTAACCCCTTATTTTTGTCTCTCTTCCAATGTCAGTCCCGGCACCTGCGCCCATTCCCGGGTCGTTCATCAGCGGGACGGCGCCGGTTTCGGTCGGGATATTTCTATGCTTTCGCCAGCCCGCTGCATAAGTGTGCTTAATGCCGGCAGCATACGTTCAGAATAACCAACTTCATCACGATGTTTTACGCCAGAGTTGATTGGCGGCGCGCGAGTGCCGATAAAACACTACTGCCGACTACAGCTATGTCCTTCCCCACGGCGATAACACTGTACGCCGCAGGGGATCGTGCTGACAATCTCTGTTAGAGACTGTAGGGCTGAGAGAGGCGTACAGAAAATCTGGCACGACCTCCGCGCAACATTAAGTTGACTATTTTTATCGTTAGCACTGCAAATCATAAAGGTCAAAGTTCAAACACGTGTTTTCGTTCCATCGAACCTCAAACCCTCTAGAGATTTGCGAGGTATATTTCAGAGACTGCATAGGTTCCATTTCCGTTATCGTCGGCACGAAAATCTCCCACGTCATGAAAAACCAACAGCCGGTCAAAGGCTTTGGTAAATTTCATCATCATCTGTTTCGGTTTCGGATGTTGACTGTCCGCCAGGACGTATTGGCCCATCGGCAGGCGCCCGTGGCCAAGGGATAAAACACCTGTAGTATTCTCGCCCGTTCCTATGCGATAGATTTCAATATAACCATCGGCAAATCCAACGGCCGCCAGCGCATTCAGGGCGGAGAAGGCAACGCTCACGATCTTACCCAGTCCGTAGCTTTTTATCCCTACAGGCTGACTGCGGTGCAATAACAGGTTTTTACCATTGGTGGTATCCAACAGCAGGATTTCATGGTCATGCATTACATCATTGCGCTTAACGTAACCGAGAAAACGCTGGTCAGGGGAGACGAAGTCCGGCTGGAAGCCTTCAGGTGTTACCCAGCGGGGATGGTCTTCCTCTAAAAAAGACCAATGATTCACCCAAGGCACATATAACTCGCCTTGGTTCGTCACCCAGGATGCCCGACCGGGGACAAATTCCCCTGCTATCTGGGCTTCTTCAAAATGTTCCCTCTCCTTCCCCGCGTCCTCACTGCCCATCGGCGGCAAATGATAATACAGCGCGCGAAGACGGTGCGCCGTGCGTTCAACGACCAGTACCACGATATCGCCGTCGGGAGAAACGATGATGTCATCAACAGGATGGTTGGCTGATTGGCGATATAATCGCGTTTTGACACCGTCCGGCGTCTGTGCCCATATTTGGTGACTCTCATCGATCCAAAACATCGGTTGCTGGCCTTCCGCCAAGGCAAACTTTGTCACTAACGTCGGTGGCGTGTCGCCAAACTCCGGAAGCCAACGGCTCAACCCTTCTTCCATCAACAACGGCTCCGCCTCCATCCGATCGGGGAAAAGTTTTATGGCATATTTTTGTTGGCGTGCCCCCTCGTGTGAGACCTCATCGCTAATAATAAATAATCGAAGATCGGGACCTAACCCAAACAGTTTTGGCCCCGGCAACGGCCATGAGAGACCCTCAATCTGCGCCAATTGCCGACACGCCCATGGCGTATGGGTTGCCGTCACACGCTGCACGGTGTTGACTAGGGTTGCCCATAACGCAAGGGGCTGGAAATTCACAATCCACTCTGCCGGCAGGGAGAGATCCATTTCAAACGCGCGGAGCAAGGCGCTGGAAGCGTGCAGGATTTCGGTTCGCCGCGGTGGGTCCAGTCGCAACAGCAGCGCCACCTGACGTAATCGGGTGTGAATTGCGCCCGTTGAAGCTGGCGCGGCGTCCTGCGTTGGGTTTCCCACGCGACAAAGCGATGCAAGGGTCGGAAAAGTGCTTTTGGAAAAGGCCCGCGCGGCGAGTTTTTCGAACCGCGAAGGCGGCCCGCCTAAACCCCAATCGGGGTTGGGGGGGATGATTATCCACATTGATAATATCAAAGCTGCCCGTGAACAATTCATAGCGCAGAGTCCAGTATTTTTTGTTTTTTCCCTCCGCCGCATCATCAGTGGACAAGGTATGATAAAGGCCGTTAAACAGCGCGATGGTCAACATCCGCTCGCCAAACTTGAGGAACATTTTATTACCGTAACTGAATGCCCCGTTTACCAGCGGCGGCAAAAGGATGTTTATATACGGTTCCTGAGTTGCCAGGCGGTTGTTGCTGATCTTGGCGCGTAAAAATTCTCCCAGCCGGTGGGCATGCAGAGGCTCCACCGGCGAGGTAAAAACAAAGTCGCCGTTGTCGACCCGGTACGCCAGCCGGAATGCCGCCGCATTCTTCTGAGTAGGATGACGTAACAAGAAAGTGGCAGCGTTTTTTTCCGGCCAAAGCAGATAACGCCATTCGCCTATTTGTACATTGAGGTGGCATTCATCGTGGATAAGGGCATTAAAGCCAGTTGTGCCCTCTTCAGCTACCGTGTAATTGGCCAACAACCGCTGCCAGTCCATTACCGTGGCATGCGTGTTGCTTTCCCGCTTTTTCCGGCGCCGCACAGGCGTTAAGCGAAGACTCAATGTACGATCATTATCCCCGGGTTCAATCATGGAAACTGTTTCACCACGGTGATGTGACTGCTCCTGCCAATCGTCAATATTGTCCGCCGGTATCAAGGTGCCGTTGTCCCGGGAAAAAGCCCATCGCCTGGCGTTTATTTCAAACAGCATCCATTTTTCGTCAGCGAAGTCCAGCATAGACAGTGGGTGCACCACCACCAAGTGAATGGGCGAGCTGCTGGTGAGCAGCCAAAAAAAATGCACATCTATTATAAGGGGAAGTTCGGCATTTTTTTCAATCCTGTAATCCGGCTGGCTGTAGGGAGTGAGATTGCATTGAGGACTGCCAATATCCAGGCAGAAATGTTTTTTGTAAATGCCTAGCCGGCTTCGCAAATCCAACTGGGCAAATAACAATTGACCGCCCAAGGTACGTTCTCCGGTTTCAACCGCCACCAGACTGCTGTTGTGTATCTTAAGCACCGGGTAAGTCGTGCCCTGTATGGTGGCCGTCAAGGGAGTATCACCTTGGTGGTTATACGCAATTTGAAAATCAAGGACATCGGCGGCCACCAGATTTGTGACGCCTTCAGCGACGCTGGCGAGATTTCGTTGCCAGGCTACCACCCCGGCCGTTGTTCTGCCGAGAACGGCTAAATACAGCCCTTTAGTGAGCATGCTTATTGATTGCAGCGTGCTGATACCGGGATCGGCGCTTTTCAACAAGCCTAAGCCCATAGCCTCCATAAACTGCTTGGATTGAGCCCGCGTGGCCGCAATACCACCGGCAATTTGTACCGTGGCCGGCACGACATTCCTGAAAACTTCTTGCTCTGAAGCGCTGAACATAGGACCGCTCAGGGTCCGGCCAATGCCTACCCCCGCTTCCCTGAACAGACCTAACCCGGCCTTCATGCCGGTAAAGACCAGGGGCATCCCCACCATGGCGCCATCCACCAGGCATTCCAAAAAGGCGGACCGGTGTTCCCCGGTATGTAGCGCACGGACGCAGCCATAGAATGGAATGATATAACCCGACACCGTGGTCACTACATGTCGTAACGACGACTCTACCGTCTGGTAGCCCGCATCATGAATACTGAGCCGATAGGCCTGAAAATGGGCCTCAGCGTAACGCTCCAGGAAAAGATCTAACGTTTCATTTGACCGCTTTATAACGTCGGTGCCGTTTACCGGCAGCAGTGAAAATTCATGCTGAGGGACTAAGGCGGGGAAAGGCCAATCCGCCATATACGGCATCAGATCGCTGAGATGCTTATCTTCCAGGGGGATCTTACGCAGCAAATAGCCCTGCGAGGTGGTACGCAAGGCAAACAGTTTGCGGTCTTTGTGCTGCTTGGCTTGAAAAAAAAACGTATCCGGCTTGCCGAAATAATGTATCGGCTTATTGGAATAAAACATATCCGGTATGCGCCGATGTTGCATCAACCGGGGGGCGACCCAATCAATCTGGGCCCTTTGCAAAAACCGCACCTCTTCGGATTGAATATTTTCATCCTGCACATCGCTGGGCAAAAATGCCGCCGCCAAGAGCGCCATGTCCAGTGAGCGGATTTTTTCGGCAAAACGATCCACTTCGTGACGATAAAAACCATCCAGGTCAGGGATAGGCGTGCCTGTCGCTTCGCAATGCTGGCCGGCGGGGGAAACCATCAAGCGCCTGACCTGATCTGCATGCTGTGAAGCGGTCTCCCCGTTCCCCGGGTCATCATCATCTCGCAGGGGGGAGTGCGCGTATGCGCAATGCTGTTTTAACAATTCCTCGGCCGCCACTTTGCGTGAGCGCCATGACGGTTTTTGAAAACCCACCTGATAATAAACAAAACCGTCATAAAGACGCTGCGCAACCTGATGCCGCGTTTCCAGCTCGGTCTTTAACAGATCAAACGCGGGATCCAGCGTGTCTGCCGCCAGAACCTCGTTCAGGCTCAGCTCGGGGCGGGCACGAAGATAATAGAGCAATAATCCCAGATACATCGTCGGCTCCACGCCGGAGGAGAGCACGCCTTGCCTGAACATACTGACCAGGCCGAGACCTAATTCAATGACGGATTGCAGGCTGGCGGATTTTAGATGTTCCGGATCTTCCAGAACCATGGTGCGGGCGCCAAATTGCAATAACGCCCAGGTTAGACTGCCGATCCACAATTTATCCAGGTCAATTATGGCAGGCTGGATTTCCTGCATCCCTTCCTGAACAGTTTGCACGCTATACAGATTTTTTAAATAAAGAGACGGAATTTCCGGTGCTTCAAACGTTTTTTGCCACAGCCATTTGTCCTTTTCATCCAAACTGGAATAGGGCCAGAATTGCACTAATGCGGCAAAGGCTTGCTGAGTAATATGACGGTTACCGTCAAATATCTTAGCTATACGCAATACAATATTGTCTTCGTGGTAGATAAGCTTACACAGCGCCTGGCCGATAAGTCCTGTGTGCTGTAAGGGACTCAGGTTATCCCCCCACCGTTCACCATAAAGTTGACTGCCATAAAGAGCTAAACGGGCAATATCGGGAAATAAATGGGGTTTTAGTTCGATGGCGTTGAATATCTCGATGGCCAGCTGTTGATCCACAACAGTGGCAGGGTCAATTCCCGCCGCCGCATTTTTGTTTAAAAATAGAGCCAAGCGATATTGCCAATCCGTCCTGCTATGGTGCGACGCTGGAGTGGCCTCGCGTTTTGATCTAATTGGTCCACTTATGGGAACGGCTGCCCTATCATCGGGATAGTCAATGACCGGAGAAAAGTAGGAGGTCTTTTCTTGACGAATGGTATTATTTTTTTGGGGGGGATGGGAAGTAATGAAAAAACGCTATGGGTATCTCTTATTGTTGCTCTGTGCTGATGATCGCCAATGTTGGACAAACCAAGCAGGCCATAAATTAATTTTCTGACATTATTGTTAGGGGGTTTAAGGTTGGGTTTATTATTTAAATGATATTTAATGCGTTGGCTTTTTTCTTTGTTATACTCTGCTGCGAGAGTGTAGAGATCATGTCCATTTAATGGCTCCTTATACTGTGGTAATGTATTATGTGTTGATGATGCGTATGTCAGATGGTGATGTAGACTGCGAGTATTTTTTATACTGTGATGAGAAGACCCAGGCTGTATACCGATCGGCTCTACTGAAAAATTCATCGTGGATCCTTCTTGATATTTAAGAATGCTAGAAATGATGGAGATAAAATCATGAATTTATATTAAATATAACCCGAGGGCCACCCGAGTTACAGATACAACTCATCACAAAATTTCAATATAAACTTAACCAAGAAAAATGATAATTAATAAAGTAAACTTTATTTTTAGGTAATATATAAAATAATTTACATCAGAAGAAATATTTTATTAGTATAAAATGATAAGATTGACTATTTTTTAATTAAGCTATTTTTATCATCTTTTCCTTATAGCATTTTACCTGGAGTTGACCTGGACGCTTGCAGGACATTTGGCGTCATCCCAATATTGATACCAGGTCACGACCTGCAGCGCGTCGCTGACGTAAAGCAATCGCTTCATTCACCGACCTCAAACATCCGTTGAATATCTGCGTCAGCATCATTGAAACTGTCATCCATTGTGATTCTATTTTCATAGCCACCAGGATTTCTGTCCCTTTGCAAAATGGGCACCAATTGAACATAGGGTATACCCGCTTTGGCGATGATGACCGTTTCGCCATCCGCAGCGCCGGATCGTCGCTCTCAAGCAATGTCTCGGCACAAAGCTCGCAGTTTCCGGCCAGTTCGGTGAAATCCGTGGCGGCGCTGAAGGGGATGGAAAGTAACGGATGTGTCTGGGTGAGGGGTGTAGCCATAAGGCAGCCTCCAGTGAGCAACAAACTATTCCCACCACCAGAGGTTCCAATCCCAGCACCTGATTTTGCAGGTGCGGCTTAACGATACCGTTATCCATGATGTGCCGCAAGAGGTTTTGCCAAGGGAAACAAGGCGGGATGGCCCTTTCGCCGATGAAAACAGGAATTGGTGATCATGCAATTTACTGTTTATCTGTATAAGCGGGCAAGCCATTACAGGAAGAGTATTGGATGGCCCGAAGTCCGCCAACGATCTCAAAAAATGTAGGGCTTTAATCTTAGGATGTTTATAGTATGGCAATCGAAAGCAAGTTTGTGCCGGCAATAATCGCCATAGCCAAAAATTCAGCTTTATTGCGAGAAATCATTCCCTGCGAAAAGGCGATCTGAGCCTCGTTGATAAATAGAAAACCAACAGACACATTATAAAATAGAGGATAAACTTTATCTTATTGCTGGTTTAAGGTAAACCCAACATAGTTTATTTTGCTGAAAGTTAATTTCACCTATGAAAATATTATTTTTACTACAAATTTAATTAGGCCATCATAGCGCTGATGCAACTGCGAATAGGACTGAACTTGACGTCTTATCGGCACAGCGTCTGACCTATTAAGCGGAATACTCATTCCGTACTGATTAAATCTTGTTTATAACACTTCTTCAACTAAAATATATCATTTTGACCATACTCTCATCAGTCTAACATCTTGTATCCATTTGATGGCACTATATCCGGATAAATGCGTTAAACTATGCGCTTTATTTTTAAATTTTGATGATAAAAGCCTATGAAGCCGCTGCAGCCAAAATCGCCCACAGTACTTACCTTACAGCGACGCAGGGACGTCATTCGCCAATTTATACAGCGTGATAAAACGCCGGTGATAATCCTAATCTTGGCAGCGCTGGTAGGTATTATTGCCGGCCTGATAGGTGTGGCTTTTGAGAAAGCAGTGGATTGGGTGCAGCAACGGCGTCTATCCGCGTTGGCGCATGTCGCCGATAGCTGGATCCTTGTCTGGCCCCTGTCCTTTATTATCTCCGCCTTGCTGGCGATGCTGGGCTATTATCTTGTTCGGCGTTTTGCGCCGGAAGCCAGCGGTTCGGGCATACCGGAGATCGAAGGCGCGCTGGAGGAACTGCGGCCGGTACGTTGGTGGCGGGTGATCCCGGTAAAATTTATCGGCGGTATGGGGACGCTGGGCGCCGGGATGGTGTTGGGGCGAGAAGGACCCACGGTACAAATGGGGGGGAATGTCGGACGCATGATAGTGGATATCTTTCACCTGCGCGGCGCCGAAGCACGGCATACCCTTCTGGCAACGGGGGCGGCGGCGGGGCTTTCAGCGGCGTTTAATGCCCCGCTGGCGGGTATCCTGTTTATTATTGAAGAAATGCGTCCGCAGTTCCGCTATAACCTGATTTCAATTAAAGCCGTCTTTATTGGCGTCATCATGTCGACTATGGTGTTTCGCTTCTTTAATGGCGAGCATTCAGTAATCGATATTGGCAGATTGGCCTCTGCGCCCATGGATACGCTTTGGTTGTATCTGCTTCAGGGGATGGTATTTGGTCTGGTTGGAATGTCATTCAATATAATGGTGTTTCGCAGCCAGGACCTGTTCGCCCGATTACATGGCGGCAACTTACGCAAATTCCTGCTCATCGGCGGCATTCTGGGGGGAGGATGCGGGCTCCTTCTACTCGTTCAGCAGGCCGCTATCGGCGGTGGTTTTGCGCTGATACCTATCGTCGCGGCAGGAAACTATACCCTGGGTATGTTGGTATTGATTTTTATTGTCCGAATGGTGACTACCCTACTCTGTTTCGGCTCAGGGGCTCCCGGGGGGATTTTTGCGCCCATGCTGGCCTTGGGAACCGTATTGGGTACCGTATTCGGTATGGCAAGCCTCCATTGGTTCCCCTATTATGGCCTCGAGGTCGGAACCTTTGCCATAGCCGGCATGGGGGCGCTCTTCGCCGCGTCGGTGCGGGCACCCCTTACCGGGATCGTATTGGTGTTGGAAATGACGGATAACTATCAGCTCATTTTGCCGATGATTATTACCTGTTTGGGCGCCACGATAGTTGCACAGCTTTTGGGCGGGAAACCCTTATATTCAGCCCTGCTTGCCCGTACATTACAACGGCAGGAGGCCGCGATGGCAATGTCGGTTGATAAGGTTGCCGATGATGAAATTACGACCACGCGCGACCTCACAGCGGCCGCTCCCGGCGAAAAGTAAATCCGCCCCTACGGTTGCTGCTTATCATCCGGCGTTTACACCGGCACCGAGAACTGGAAACACGCCCCGCGTTCAGGCTCTTCAATGAGCGTGATATCGCTGCCGTGCAGTTGCAGAATACGGCGGACGATCATAAGGCCGAGCCCGCCGGCCCGGTGTTTATCGGCGCTGAGGATCGACGGACGGACAAACAGATTCTCTTTAAGCTCCGGAGCGATTCCCGGGCCGCTGTCTTTAAGACGCACCATCACCTGCCCTTCGTTTTTCCACAATCTGATCCCGATGGTGCCGCCTTCCGGCGTATGGCGTATGGCATTATCCAGGAGATTGGTCAGCACTCTTTCAATCATCCCCAAATCCGCGTTAACCAGCGGGATGCCGGGCGTGATGTCGGCCTGCAGCTTTTGTCCGCGCGTCTCGGTGGCCAGTTCGAATTTTTGAAAGACGTCCTGCACCAGTTCGCACAGGGAAAACGACTCTTTTTGCGGTTTTACCACGCCATATTCCAGCCGGGCCAGTTCGAACAGCTCCTGGGCCAGCCGTCCGACCTTTTTACTCTGCGTCAGCGCAATGTTCAGATAGCGCTGCCTGTCCTCATCGCTCAGATGGTCCGATTTCACCGACAGCGTTTCCAGATAGCCATGCAGCGACGTCAGCGGCGTGCGCAGGTCATGGGAAATATTCGCGATAAATTCGCGCCGCTGTTGATCCTGCACCATCAGGCTTTGCCATTGCCGGTCAATACGCTTTGCCAGCGCGACAAAAGCCTGCTGTAATTGCGTCACTTCATCGCGCGGAGCACCGGATGGCGCACCGTTTTTCGCCAGCGTTTGAATGGCCGCCATCCCGCCATTGTCCAGCAAGGCTATTTGCGCCGTCAGTTTGCGCACCGGGCGCGTCACCCAGCGGAATGCCAGCGCGCCAGCCAGCAGACCAAATAGCGCCACCAATCCCATGGAGCGCAGCGCCATATAAATCGCCGATTGGTATTGGGCATCGCTGCTCAGCGCGGTATATGCGTCGCCGAGCAGTACGATATACACATAACCTTTGGTCACGCCGTTCACCTGCAACGGCGCGGCGCTAAAGACCTGGCGGTTTTGCGGCTCGCGCGGATTATCGCCATAAACCGGCATCCTCGCGCCGTGCAGCAGGGCGTTAATGGGAGCCAAGTCAATCTTCTGCCGTTGCAGTTTTCCTGCCGGGGCCGCGTTGCCGATGATATTGCCGTCTTTATCCAGCAAATAGACTTCAACGCTCGGGTTGACCGCCATCAGTTGATCAAATAACCGGTGCACCGCTTGCGGATTCAACCCCTCCTGGCTGAGCAGCGGATTATTGGCCGCAATCTGCGTGGCCAGATTGGCCGACAGCCGCTGAATAACCGATTGGCCGTACTGATTACTGGAACGCACCTGCATATAACCGGAAAGCGAGCAGCAGGCGATCAGCAACAGCATGAATACCAGTGTCAATCGTTGCGCCAGCGTGAGATTTTTCATGATTTACCCTTGCATGCCTTCAGCGAAGGACGCGAATTTATACCCCTTGCCCCACACCGTCAGGATCCGCTCCGGCTCAGCCGGATTAGCTTCTATCTTGATGCGCAGCCGATTGATATGGGTGTTCACCGTATGTTCATACCCTTCGTGCTCATAGCCCCACACCTGATTTAACAGGCTGAGGCGCGAAAACACTTTGCCGGGATTTTTAGCAAAGAAGTACAACAGGTCAAACTCCCGCGGCGTCAGCTCAACGGGCTGCTGATTGAGCAGCACTTCACGGGCAATCGGATCAATTGTCAGACCGGAAAAACTCAAGGTGCCGGCATCCAGTTTCACATTGC
The DNA here is from genome assembly GCF_047324245.1 of Sodalis sp. RH16. Taxonomy (NCBI): domain Bacteria; kingdom Pseudomonadati; phylum Pseudomonadota; class Gammaproteobacteria; order Enterobacterales; family Bruguierivoracaceae; genus Sodalis; species Sodalis sp. RH16. The sequence continues at coordinate 775,046 of NZ_CP178737.1, forward strand.
GGCTCATGGCTTCCTGGCGGCGGAAAAGCGCCTTGACCCGCGCCACCAGTTCCAGCACCGAGAAAGGTTTCGCCAGATAGTCATCGGCGCCCAGCTCCAGGCCGAGCACCCGGTGCACTTCGCTGGAGCGCGCGCTGATAATAACGATCGGCGTATAGCGCGTCATATTGCGGGCGCGGCGGCAGATCTCCAAACCATCGACGCCCGGCAGCATCAGGTCGAGGATTAATGCGTCCCAGCCGCCTTTTTCCAGCAGCGTTGCGCCCAGATTGCCGTCGCCGGCGTGGGTAATGTCATAACCTTCATCACGCAGATGCAGACTGAGTAAGTCAGCGATATCGCCGTCATCTTCGACGATCAGGATCTTTTTCGTTTTGTCCATGTGTTCATCTTCACGCGTGGCTTCTCCATACCGTCTGAGTCTACACAAGCAACTCATCCGGAGTTATCACATTTTATTTAACTTTGCGTGAGGTCTTGGGGAACAAATCCGCTCAATACTCGCCACATCACCCGGCGGAAGGCAGGAAAAATCATGATGCTGCAGCCCAATTTATCTATGGGTAGTAAACAGGATCCCAAACCGGTGACGGTTCACCCTCGGCGGCTGGCTGGGCGGCGCGCTCCAATGGCATTTCGCCGGCATTCTGCTGGCCATTTCAGGCCTGGTGGTATGGAAGTCGGTGCAATTCCCGCGGTTGAGGGAGTTGCTCGGCGGTTATGACGCCGCGCGCTATGTGCACTTTGTGGCGATGGCTGCTCTGGTGGGATTTGTGGCGCTGCATTTGGTGATGGTGGCGCTGGTGCCGAGAACCCTGATTGCCATGCTGCGTGGCCGCTAAGGAAGCTCAGGGCTACAACTGGTTTGGCGGCAGCTGATTACCGCCGACGAATACGCTTTATACACAAGGCGATATGCCGTTTTATCTCAATAAAACCCGGAAAAGGAAATACGATGAAAAAGCTAACCGTAATGATGATGTCGGCCGCGCTGATGATGGGTGCCGCAAGCACCACCTATGCCGCTGATACCATGATGAAAAAAGACAGCATGGGCCACACCGCCAAAGACTGTATGAAAAAGGACGGCATGGGCAAGGACTGCATGTCAAAAGATAAAATGTCTCAAGATAAAATGTCACAAAACGGTATGTCTAAAGATCACATGAAGAAAGATACGATGAAAAAAGACGCAATGGGTCAATAACGTTCACGCTTTTTCTATTTTTCATGCAAAACACCTCCGGTCATTATCTGTCCAGAGGTGTTTTCAATGAGATACAGCTCAAGTCAGCGCCGCGGATAGATGCTCGACAAATGCCCTGACCTTGGCCGAATGCTTGCGTTCGGGCGGGCTCACAGCATGAATTGGCGATTGGGGCGACTCCCAGTCCGGCATGAGCCGCACGATTTCTCCACAAGCCAGCTCTGCGTCGAACAGCCAGGTGGGCGAAAAGCCAATACCCATCCCTGTGGTCACGGCAAATCGGAGTACCTCGCTGCTGTTGGTCTGGATATGCCCCTCGACATGAATACTCTTGATGGTCCCTTTCGTCTCCAACGCGCCTGCTCCCGCTGTAAATGTCCACAAATCGCTGTTGGACATTCCTGTGTAAACAATGCATTCGTGCGCTTGCAGGTCTTCCGGATTGACCGGAACCCGAACGCCTTTGGGAAGGGTTCGCAGGTAGTCGCGATGCGCAAGCAGCATACGATGGGAGGTGCCGATGCGCCGGGCAATCAGCCCGCTGTCTGGCAAGTCGCCGATCCGAACCGAAACATCAATCCCCTGCTCAACCAAGTCGATAAAACCATCATTCAGCCGCAGATCGATTTTGACATCGGGATGCGCCGCCATGAACGACTTCACCAACGGCATCAGCTTTAAACGGCCAAAACCCACCGAGGCCGCCACCCGAATCCAGCCGCGTAGTTGCCCTTCTCCTTTGATCAGGCCCGCTTCCGCCTCCGCAATTTCGGCGACCAACCTTCGGGCCTGCTCGAAATAGCGCTCGCCCTCTTCGGTGAGGGCAAGGGACCGCGTCGTCCTGACAAGCAGTTTGGCCCCCAATGCCTTCTCCAGGGCGGCCACCTGCTTGCTCACGGCGCTTTGGGTAGCCCGCAATTCGTTCGCCACGGCGGAAAAACTGCCGGATTCGACCACTCTCACAAAAGTGCCCATTGCAGAAAGCTTGTCCACACCCGCTCCATTTATTCCATTTTCTACTAATTTATATGACCAAAACCAGTCTATATCAACCAAAGGGAATCAGTCAAAGTAGAGCCATCCTTCATCCAACCAGGAATACACATGAACCAAACCACAGTCCTTATCACCGGCGCTCTTACCGGCATCGGCCGGGCAACCGCCTTCGCTTTCGCCAGGCTCGGCGCCGATGTGGTCGTCAGCGGACGGCGCGAGGAGGTTGGCGCAGCGCTGGCCATTGAACTTCGCTTGCTTGGCGGCAAGGCTGAATTCGTCAAAGCGGATGTCGCCAACGAGACGGAAGTCAGAGACCTTGTCGAAAAGACGGTCAGCCTGTTCGGCAAGATCGACATTGCCGTCAACAACGCGGGTACCGAAGGCATGCAGGGCCCGATCACCGAACAAAGCGTGGACAATTTCCTCGCCACGTTTTCGACGAACGTGCTGGGCACGCTATTGTCGATTAAGCATGAAATGCGCGCAATGCAGGCCCAAGGACATGGCTCCATCGTCAATCTGTCCTCAATAGCGGGCCAGGTCGGCATGGCCGGCGCCTCCGTCTACGCCGCCAGCAAATTTGCCGTCGAGGGGTTAACCAAGAGCTCGGCGTTGGAAGGCGCAGCCTTCGGCGTGCGCGTCAACGCAGTAGCGCCGGGGCCGGTGGCAACCGACATGCTCGACCGTTTTGTCGGACGCAACGAAACCGCCAAGACCGGATTTCTCGGAAGCATTCCAGCCAAACGCGCGGCGACGGCGGATGAGGTAGCCGAGACGATTGTTTTCATCGCTTCCGCCAAGGCGCCCTACATCACCGGACAATCCATCGCAGTGGATGGCGGCTACACCGCGCAGTAAACACAATCAAACTTTCACACCCGCTTTCAATCATCGACAGGAGAACGCCATGACCACCATCAACGTACCCACCCGCGAAGAAGTCAACGCAACCAACCAGGCTATTTTTGACAATCTCAAAAAAAGCCTTGGCATGGTCCCCAACCTCTTCGCCACGTTTGCCCACTCTAAGACGGCGCTCGCCACCTATCTGGCATTGCAAAACGCGAAGAGCAGCGTCTCCGGCAAGGCTCGCGAGGTCATCAACCTGGTCGTCAGCCAAGTGAACGAATGTGAATATTGCCTGGCCGCCCACACCATGCTAGGAAAAATGAATGGCTTAACCGATGAGCAAATCATCGAAATCCGTCATGGCCACGCCGGTTTCGACCCCAAGCTTGATGCGCTAGCCCGCTTGGCCAAACGCATCACGCAAAGCCGTGGCCACGTTGATCAAGCTTTGGTTGAAGCATTCTTTGCCGCAGGCTGGACTAAGGAAAACCTGGTGGATGCCATCGTCATTATTGGCGACAAAACCGTGAGCAATTATTTGCACTCCACCACGAAAATTCCAGTGGACTTCCCTGCTGCCCCTAAGCTGGATTGATTCAACAAAGCAAGGGGAGCGACATGCCATGCACGCTTCCAGTTCATCCCCAGCAAGCGACCACTACCAATGCCAAAGGTCTTGCGCTGGGTATTACTGCAGGGCTGTTTGCTGCCGGCATGGGTGCTCTCTATACCGTCTACCCTCGCTGCAGGAATCGACTCGATAAATATAGGCAAGGCAGCTCGTCGCATAAAGGCTGGGGAATGTAAGAAAGAGAACCCGCGAAGGGATGGAGGAAGTCGCCAGATTTATCGCACAGAATGGCTCTTTCGCCGATGAAATTAAAAATGCTATCAATCTCATGTTCTGGGGTGTTTAAACGCCATTAAATGGTTTTCAGTAAAAGGGCGGTATCTGTACGTTCCACTGTATAACCCCAGAAAAAAATGAGAGCGATTAACCACTGACCTCTCGAACGATCAAACACCGGAATCGGTCAGTGTAGCCCTCACGTGAGGAAGGCTCTGCGGATAATTTTGCTGAATAAACTCAATCATTTTTTCCCGCACGTGGCAGCGTAAATCCCAGGCAATGGGGGAATTCTGCGCAGTCATCAATAATCTGACGGTCATGGTTTTGTCATTAGTATCGGTAACCTGGAGCACCTGAGTCTGTTGATCCCAAAGCTTTGTTTCACTGAGTACTTTTTCAAAATGCTTACGGAGAGGATCTAATGGCATGGAATAATCAAGGTAAAGAAAAACAGAGCCTAATATTTGTGCATTATTACGCGTCCAGTTCTGGAAGGCATTTTCTGTAAAGTATGTAATGGGCAGGACCAGTCGGCGCAGGTCCCAGATACGCACAACAACATAAGTCAGGTTTATCTCCTCAATCCAGCCCCATTCATTTTCAACGACTACCGCATCATCAATTTTTATAGGTTGCGTGAAGGCTATCTGAATGCCGGCAAACAGGTTGACAAGCGACTTCTGAAGGGCAAACCCAATTATTATTCCGGCAACCCCAGCACCGGCCAGGATGGTAGTGCCGAATTTTCGGACTCCAGGGAAACTGAGTAGAATCAGAGAAAGACAGAATGACACCAGTAGTACGATAGCGACCTTTTTTACATATATTATCTGAGTGCGAATTTTACGGGCACGAAGATTATTCGAAAGATTAATGTCATAGCGTATAAAAAGCATATCCTGCGCAACATTCGTCAATCGAATCAAAACGGAGCAAAATGACAATATAATGAATATATTAACGGTTGTTGTAATGAAAACAAGGGAGTCCGGCTGAATGCTAATATAATTAACCCCTACATTTATTAACAGTAAGGGAATGAAAAGAAACATTGAACCACGAAGATGCTTTTCAAGTGATTTAAATAGCTTTCTGTCACGGCTCTGCCAGTAGCGGATGAACCTGAGAAGTATAAATCGGGCCAGGAAGCCCAGTGCGAATGAGAGAGTGACGAGCAATAGAGCAGGCACCCATGATGGAGCACCAGATAACTCACCGAATATCATTGGCATTTTTTTCCCTTATAATCAACCAACAACCTTTAGTTGTCAGATCAGTAATAAAAACTCATTAACCTTGGTCTTTTCGATTATCTGCAGACTAAGTGGTTAACGTACATGAGTTTTTGCAAAAGTTAGTTACCTGACTTTCTTAACACAAAATAACCTCGAAAAGAAACCGATATTTTATGGGCAGCATAAACGCAACCCACTAAAATTTATTATAACGTTTAATTTACTCAGCCTGCCGGCAGGCTGTCCGCGCTTAAATCGCACGGGTATCATTTGCCCATACCGGGCGTTGTTCCTGGGGAAAACGTCGGACACTGCCTTGCGCGGCCGGCCAAAAATGTCAGAAGCCGGTGGCCGCAAGTGTGTGCAATACCGTGTCTAGAGACGCTTTGCGCCAGTGTCTTCGCTACAGGAATGCACAGCTTTTATTATGAACTCTATCTGCGTGGTAAACCGAAAATTGTTGCGCCAGGCGCTGTGGCGAATCGACCGTTAAACTGGGGATAAAAAAGTGTTGGCAATGAGCTGAAAACATTGATGTCTTCAAAGTACTACGCATATCCGACGTTACAGCTTCAATGACCAGCGTTCCCATTTTTTTTCAATTTGTGATAATTTATCCAGTGCATTTTCGTACGTTTCTAACGTACAGCCGCCATTCAATGAAGCTACAGCAATAGGGCCGCGAAGCATCGCAATGTCTGCCATAGCTAATATCGCATCATCTTCGTTAGCCACATCACTTTTTGCAGCGTCAAAAAGGCCTGTGGCACGCCGATTAAACTCGCTTTCCGCCGCTTTTAAAACAAAGGACCTTTGTTGCACGGGTATTGCATCCACGGCTTGCTGCTTCGTTGATGGTAGAGGTAATCTCTGTGAAGGTTGGGGAGAGGTGGTTTTTTCCTCAAACCCAGGCCCCGGTTGATTAAGCGATTGGATTAAACCGGCGGCAATTTTATCGGCAAATGCTTTTTTGGCCATCAGCCCGAATAAATCATTGGAATAAAGAGCATCTGGATGAAAACTTACGGCTATTGAGCCTTTCGGTTGTATTAAAATCACCGACAAAAATTCGTCTTTACCTGGAATCTTGACGTAGCCAATATAAAGTTTCGGCGAGGAGTGGTAATCGAACTTTTTCTGTGTACTACCGTATTTATGAAAATATAACTCAATAATTTCTGGTACTGAGAACGCCGTACCTTTTCCATTATCGAATGCTTCCTGTGAGGACGCGGCTTGTGCGATTCTGTCTGCTGAGGCTAACGCAACCGTTTTTTTAATAAAAGAAAAAACCATAATCACCTGCATATTCACTGATATAGAGATATCTTTATTATGGCATACTTGAGAAGCTGCCAATGTTTACACATCAGGTTTGGACATCTATAGATGGATGCCACTTCCGTTGGATGATACAGTACAACACGCTTATTTATCATTGATTTTAAGCAAACTATCAAGAGGGGCTTTATGCCGCCTGGCCCCATCCCCAGGAGGTCGCTGCAGTGATTAAAATGTCATCCGTCATGAAGGACTGCCGCCGGTGAAATGCTTCCTTTGTGAGATCTTCAATCATCTGAAATACCGCCCTTCGATTGAATTAGGGGAACAACCTCGTCGGCGTCATCCTTGCTTGACGCATAGTTTACGATAACGGTAGCGCCCGCATTGCCTAAGGCTCTGGCGATACCCGCGCCGATACCTTTGGACGCCCCGTGACAACAGCAATTTAGCCTGATAATTTCATTGGATGACCTTTTCTGAGATGAACACCCTTTAGCCGGATGGCATCCGTTCAGGATGTGGGGCGCGCAGCGCTGACTACACAACCTGGTGCAAAGGGTCCGAGTGATGGTGGAAAATCCGCCATTGGTCTTGCTCCCGGCGATACAGAACCGTGACGCGCCGGCATCTTACCGTCGAATCTTTCATGTTGGTTACGCATTCCCGCAAAATGACGTATCCGAGCATCCCGTCGTTGATGGCTGCGATGGGCTCCTCCTGATAGTCAGGCTGCCATCCCCGGTAGTTGGCGGCTGCGCGGATTATCGCCGCGCAGACCGCTTCGTAGCCCGTGTAGAGGCCGCCGTAGGCGCCCATCATGGTGACGTCTGGCGCACGGGACCACAGTTGCTGGTAGGGAATGTGCTCGCCGACGAGAAGACTTCCGACGGCGGCATGCAACTCCCCTAGGGCGTCCTGCCATGATTGTGACTTCATGGCCGTTGTCCGATGGTCTTGCGGACGAACGGCTCGACTGCGGCGCGCCAAGCCTGGGGGTTGTCGAAGTGCAGCACATGTCCTGCGTCCGACACCAATACGAATTCACCTGCCGGAAGCACATCTGCCATGCGGCGTGAAGCCTCGGCGGGGAAATAACTGTGCTCCCCGGCGACCACAAGCGCCGGGCAGTGAACCTGGCTCAGTTCAGGGGTATGATCGCGGTTGTTCCAGTGTTCGCGGCAGGCAAGTACATTGCGCGTACCCGCAAGAGGCCAATAACCATCCCGCCGCTCAGCGAACACCTCGACAAAATAGTCTCCTTCAGCCGGGTGTACTCGTTCGGAATGCGCGCCAATCATGTATTTACCAAAATAGTCCCCGCCGAAATAGTCGCGGATAGCCGCAATACTGTCGAATGGGACCGGCCACTCGTCCAGCCATGTCTGCCAGCGTACCTGAACGTCGGGCACCACGGCGGCCATGTCGCCGATAACCACGGAACGGACCAGTTCAGGATGCTTGCCTGCGAGCTGCCACGCGGTGAGCGCGCCCATCGAATGGCCGATGACCACGGCGGGAGCGAGGCCATACGCATTAATCACTGCGGCGGCGTCCTCGACATGGGCGTTGCGGTCGTAGGGCCCTTCGGGCGCGTCGCTTAAGCCGTGGCCGCGGGCATCGTATCCGATCACTTTTCCATGTTCGGTCAGCCACCCTGCCGTTGTTGACCAGGTCGTTGCCCTGCCCATCATTCCGTGGATAAGGAGAATCCCTCCTCCCTGACCGCCGAAGTCGATGGTGGCCAGGTTGGCGCCGGCAAATCCGGCGACGTTGCTGCGCTTCCAGTTCATAGGCTTATCCTCTTTTTCCTGTGTTGATCATCAGCGAAGTGGGGCCATGGAATCCCAGATTCGTATTCCAGACGGGTTCGGTTTGCCGGCTCACGTCGAAGGAAGGGTAGCGCGTGAGCAGGAGGGAAAGCGCAATTTGAGTCTGTTGGCGCACCAGCGTCGCGCCGATACAGGCATGCGGACCGATGCCAAAGGAAAGATGCCGGTTGGGTGTGCGGCGTAAATCAAGGGTTTCGGGATGATCAAAAACCATCGGATCCCGGTTCGCGGAACCGACATAGGGCAGCACCAGTTGCCCCTCCTCGATTCGGTAATCCCTGTAGGTGAATGTCGTGGCCGCCCTGCGACCAATGTACTGCACGGGCGTACCGTATCGGAGGAACTCCTCTATCGCCAGCGGCAACTGCTCCAGATCCGCCGCCAGCGCGTGTCGTTGGGCCGGATGCTGATGCAGCGCCCAGACGGCATTGCCGATCAGATACCTCGTGGGCTCCAGCCCCGCGAACATCAGCAGCATACACTGCGCGGTGGCTGATTCCATATCGAACTGGAATCCCTTGCCGTTATCGCTCATTAAACGGTTAAGTATCAAATCGTCACGGCGGGACTTTATCGCGTCGCCGGCAAGCCCGCGCAAATATCGCCCGAATGCGTGGACGCTTTTCTGGCCGCGTTGTACATCATCTACAGTCAGATCGCTTGCGCCAAACAGGTACGCTATGTCATCGGACCAACTCGCCAGTTGCTCATGATCTCCGTCAGCCCCGCCAAGCAGCCGCGTGATCACCATTGCGGGTAACGGACGGGCAAAATCGGCTATCAGATCAACGCAGTCTTTCTCCTGCCAGGCGTCCATGAGATCCTCGGCAACAGTGTGGATGAGGCCGGACAAGGAACTTTTGCTGAGCAGCGTTGGACACGACCAGTCCAATCGTTGCCGGCGCTCTACATGGTCATGTCCATCAAAGAATGCCAACCACTTGCTGAGAACCGGAATCATGTCGGCAAACTGTGACCGTTCTTCTTCGGGCAACGCCAATAACGGCAATGCGGACCGATCATTGGTCAGTCTGGGATCCGTTAACAGAGCCTTGACGTCAGCGTAGCTGAATAGCAGCCAGGATCCGCCATACATCGTCGAGTAGTGTATGGGTTCTTCCCGACGAATCTTGTCGTAGTACGGGTATGGATCCTCAATCAGCTGTGGGTTGCTTAATGAGAAGTCTTTTATTTTGAATTGGTCGGTAAAACCTGAGCGATTTAATTCCATTATTAGCACCTCGTAAACATTGCATCGACCCCTGCGTCCGTAAAACGTCTATCCGGCGAGAAAACGTAAAAAAATAGCGCCGCGAAGATTATTAGGTTCGCTACAGATTACGGTTTCTAATTAAATTGGCTATTATGCTAATAAAGCGAGAAAACTCATGGGCCGAAATCGCCCTTATAAACATATTTCAAATGACAATACCCATCGATTCAGTCTACTGAATGGCAACTGTTATTTACCTAACTTAATTCCATTAGATTTTATTTAGTATATATGAATTTATTTATTAATTTTTATTATGTCTATTTATAATCAAGCAAAAGCTTCCCAGCCGCTAATATCAAGGCTAAAAGTACAAATAATTAATTTACCTTCAAACAATAATTATACCTCAAGACAATTACCAATGAATAAATGGTGTAATGTGATCCCCTTCAAATTCTATAAAACAACCCTTTTCTTAACAAAGCGTTAACCAAGCCCCTGTTGCAGCATCAATAATCGGTCAGCAAAGGTGGTAGCGCCTGGCCGTACGCTTGTTTGGTTAATCCACTGCCCCCGGCTTTTTTATCGTCTCCCCATCGCCCATTAAAGATGGAAAAGACGCAGGCTCCGGCCTGGGTCGATTCCATCATTTATGTTGAAGTATTGGACAATCGCACCCGGCAGCGATCCTTTTGCAGCCTTAACCTGATATCCGGGCTTCCCCTGGTCACACTTTGATATATCGGCCAGGAAAGGAGCCGGTTAGGCCGTCTTCCTGGCTGTAAACCGTTTCGCCCCGTAAAACGGTCCGGACAATCCGGGCGCCGATTTTCCGGCCGACATAAGCGCTGATTTTATTTTTGTATTCCAAATCCTCAGCTCTAAGGGTATAGGGCGAGTTCGGCTTGATAAAGGTAAAGTCGGCATCTTTGCCAATCGCAATTCTGCCTTTTGTATGCAAAGCAAAGCGGTCGGCAGGATTTGATGCGATGAGTCTGGCAAACTGTTTCAACGGCATACCCCGTTTCTGTACGCTTTCATCAAAAAAAATATCAACGTCATTTTGTACTCCGGCAATGCCGCCCCAGGCGTCAAACGCATTCTTTTTGTTTTTCAGTTTTGCCGGACAAGGTGAATGATCAGACGTAATAAAGTTTATATTGCCGGCCAGCACATGCCGCCATAAGCCATCCTGCGCTATTTTATCGCGAATGGGCGGTGAGCATTTTGCCAACGGGCCTATCTCATCCAACTCATCCGTGACAAAATACAAATACTGATTACAGGTTTCACAGGTAATGTTAACCCCTTCCCCGCGCGCTTTTATCACCTCTTCCACAGCTTCGGGGCTCGATACATGGCAAAAATTTATTGGGCAGCCGGTTATCTTCGCAAATAAAACCGCGCGTCGGATGGCTTCAACTTCAGCAAAAACCGGACGAGTGGCTACATAGGATTTTAACGATACGTGACCTTTTTTATAGGCTATTTGCTCTAAACGGTCTGTTATAGCGGCGTTCTCAGCATGAATCATCAAAACCTTGCCTGTTTTGGCTATTTGTCGCATGCCTTCATAAAGGGAATAATCATCAACGTTAAGAAAATCACCTTTAATGGAAGGATCGCCGCACGTTGCCATAAAGCATTTGTATCCAACAACCCCACCGTCGCTCTGCTCTTTGATTCCATTGTTTTCTACATTATAAGGAACCAAGCCACCATGGGACGCTACATCAATGACTAATTTTCCTTCACCCGCGGCATATTTGATTTCCAGCGTTTTTTTATCTACTGTGGCGGGCAATTGATTCAACGGCATCTCTATGATGGTGGTGACGCCGCCTTTGGCGCATGCCCTGGTTCCGGTGACATACCCTTCCCAGTCGTTGCGGATGCCGCCCCCCGGTTCATTGATATGGACGTGCGCATCCACCATTCCCGGGCTTACCACCAGACCCGTTGCATCAATCACCTGTTGAGCTCCTCTTAATGACGAGCCGATTGCGGCTATTTTGCCGTTTTTTATAGCGACATCAGTAAGCGTTTCACCCTGTTCTAAAATAACCAAGCCATTAGCAATGATCACATCGTAATCATGAACTCCCGGCTGACGGGCAGGCAAGGGGGCGCGGCTATTCGCCTCACTGGCCGATACGGGAATGGGTGCCGATGCCAACACCCCTATTGCCGCTATACCAGTAATTTCTTTTAGAAGGTTCCTTCTGTTTTCGGAAAATAAAGCGTCTTTTTCTTGATTTCCCGCTTTCACCTCAGAGGTCTTTCCAAACTTCGATGTCATCATTTATATCCTTATATTGAATTAACATAAAAAAGTATTGTTGATACTTAATATTGACTTATTTGGTTTTTTGGGAAATATAAGCAGCCATTATCTTTTTTGATTTCTTATAGCCGTCATCTGCTTATTTGAAATTTAAAAATCTTTTAAGACATGAAAATAATAACCAAATTTGCTATTTTATTGGTTCAAATCTCATTAACCATTTCCACTGAGCTTTCGGCACGTAAAATTTACGATACCTGTTGCGACAATCTTCTTCATCGGCCAGCCTACCCGGTGGATTCGACTAATGAACGTCAGAAGTCAGGATTTACGCCGAAGGCTTCATCCGCGTTCAGCCGATTTTAGGCCTTGGCAATACAGGAACCCGGCGTGAATACCACCTCTTCGTGCTGTTTGATATCGGCAAGTACGCCTAGTTCAGGAGTGGTGTTCCATTACATTTTACTTTAACGTTAAGGTGAGCGGCGGCAAGCCTAATGGCGGGAAGAATGGCTGGATGAGCTAGGCATCGGCACGGTAATCTCCGATAAGAGCTAAACGAAGTACATCCGACATGATAATATCCTGTGCTGGTAAAATTTATCTGAAGCTCCAGTGCACGCTCACGACAAAAACTGAAGGAAGTATTATCCCGCTTTCAATCGCGAAAAAATCTGTAAAGTTGTATTGAATTGCATGATAAATATAGGGTGACCATCCTATTCCGGTCGCTTTCCTGAAATCATTATACGAACCGTGATCACCACAGTGACTGAACGCGTCAAAAAAGAATTCACCCGTGTAACCATATATCCCTTTAAAAGACCAGCCTGAGTCGCCTGTTATCCAGTCCCTTCTCACGCCTATTGCGATACAGCGGTCGCCGAAACTATTGTTTAATGTCCCAAGTAGCACACTGTATTTTGAATCTTCAGAGAATTTACGTTCAACAGAAATGAATTTATTGTCAAAAAACTCATTATATTGACCATAGTTACCCGTCAGATGATAAACAAACGAACCGGTGTTGGCGGAATATAAGTTTATTTCACTTTCATGAGTCTCGGCGGAGGCTATCAGCATCAATAAACATAAAACCTTGCTTAAGTATTTAGACATTTTAATAATCTCATTGATTATAAAAAATTATGGTTTTTATCTATTAGCTGCGAGAACATTACCCAGGGGGCAGAAATAATCCTATAATAATTATCTTAAGATAAATTTAAATTTTGTAAAGAATAAAGGCTTTATTCCATTAATTAGTTTTTGCCTCTATGATCCGATACACATTTGCTGTCAGCCGGATAAGGCGCGGGGAGGCTCTCGTGTCTGTCACGTTAAATTCTATTGATTGTTCGAATAAACTTGAACTAATATTAACCTTTTAAGAAAAGTTGAGTACTCATGGTTCGCTCATACATTCACCCTGAACCAAAAGATGTAAGTCTGCCCCGCGTGCTATTTGCTTTGAGCGATCCTGTTAGGCTTGCCATGGTCCACATCTTGGCGATCCGGGGTATGGTTAATAGTTTGGAACTTGGTCCGGGTATACCAAAATCGACGATTACGCACCACACCCGTATCCTACGTGAGGCAGGTGTCACCACGACACGCCCGGAGGGGCGCAACTGCTGGATAAGCCTTCGCCGCGATCTGCTGGATTTGAAGTTTCCCGGCCTGCTTGATGCCGTGCTTGCATCCGAGCTTGAGCGTTAATTATTTCTTTCGGTAAAACCCTTAGCGTCCTTTTCGAGTTTCAGTGTCTTACCTATATGGACGGTTATCGCTATGACTACCGCCAATAACGCGCCAATAGGCAGCCAATGCGCGGGTAGATGCGCCATTAATGCAACCGATCCTGCCGCGGCACCGATGGCTCCGCCCAGATAGTTAGCCGATGAATTCCAGGCGATTAGCGCAACGGCATGTTTGGGGGAATGCGTTACCAGGGCATGCTGTTGAGGAGCGATGCTGGCCCAGCCGGCCAATCCCCACGAGAAAGCGCCCAACATGACCATTGGCAAAGGCATAAACCCGAATAGACAAAATCCAATGCCCAGCGCGACTAATAAAATCAGCGTCGCTTTTATGGGTGGCAAGCAAATATCAAGAAGCCGTCCAATTAAGGAGGGCGCCGGTCATTCCTCCCAGTCCCCACATCCAAATGAGGGTATTTAGGGACAAGCTTAATCCATTGGCCATTGTGACTTTGGCCATATAGGTATAAAGACCCAGGGAAGCGATACCAGTCCATAGTGTAACGGCCAGCGTGGAAAGGGTGAAAGGTGTCCGTAAGGCCATAACGCGTTCATGCCAGGCAATTGAGCGGGGCGTCGGGAATCTGGCGCAATGGATTGATACGCCAATGGCGGAGATAAGCCCCAACACCACGATAAATCCAATGGTCCAACGCCAACCGAACCGGTCTGCAATCAATAAGCCAAGAGGGACGCCCAAGGCGGTACCCATGCTCAATCCAGCCAGCACCATAGATAAAGCCCGGCCGCGCCGGCTGGCATCAACGAGATTAGCGGCGCTGGATGATGCCAGGGGTGAAAACACGCCGGCGCCAACACCGGCAATCAGCCGTGCCGTCAATAACACCCATAGTGAAGGCGCTATCGTGGTCGCTATGTTGCCAACGCTGAAAAGTCCAAGCCCGCAAAGTAGCGCAGTGCGTACAGTCAATTCTTTGATCACCCTCCCCGCTCTGAAGCAATGCTTAGGCTAAAAGTCCGCAGTATCCGGCCAGTTCGGTGAAATTCGTGGGTCTTGGGTGCACGCCGGGTCTGTAAAAGCGCTTACCTGTATCGAGCAACGGTTTTTCCGCCTGTAATTAAGTGCAATAAGCCCAACTGTTATGTGTCTGATAATGACTTATCCCCATCAAAGGTCGCTTTTTCTGCTATGACTAACAGAGAATAATCTGGAACCGTTGGCAAAACGGCTTCACCTGCAAATCAAAAATCAAGGAGCATAGAGTGGTTGATGCGAACAAGAAAGTCGCGGTTGTGACCGGGGCCGGTCAGGGTATTGGCAGGGCCATTGCGCTGCGCTTGGCTAAGGATGGCTTTGCTATCGGCAGCCTGGACTTTAACACCGTTACAGCGAAGGAGACGGTGGCGTTGATTGAGGCGGCCGGCGGCAAAGCCTTGGCCGTGTCGGTGGATGTGTCAAAGCGAGAAGAGGTCATATCCGCCGTCGACCAGGTGGTGGCAAAGTTCGGCCGGCTTGATGTCATGATCAACAATGCCGGTTTAGGCCCGACCACTCCCCTTGAAGATATTACGCCGGAAATCTACCATAAGGTTTTTGACGTTAATGTGGGCGGCGTGTACTGGGGTATCCAGGCCGCGCTTAAACACTTCAAAGCCAGAAAACCCGCCAAAACCGGCGACATCGTCGGCAAGATAATCAATGCCTCATCCCAGGCCGGACAGGTGGGCAACCCTGACCTGGCGGTCTATGGCGCCACCAAGTTCGCCGTCCGGGGCATTACCCAAACGGCCGCCCGTGATCTGGCTAAACTCGGCGTGACCGTCAATGCCTATTGTCCGGGTATTGTGCGTACTCCGATGATGGAAAATATTGCCAAAAAAGTCGCTGATGAAAACAAGCAGTCGCTTGAATGGGGTCTGCAGCAGTGGGCAAAAACGGTCACGCTGGGCCGGATATCCGAGCCGGAAGACGTGGCGGCCTGCGTATCCTATCTGGCGGGGCCCGACTCCGACTATATGACCGGCCAAGCGCTGATCATTGATGGCGGCATGGTATTCAATTAATCGGCTTTCAATCAATAAAAGCGCGCCCGCGCGCTGGCAGGCGGGTGCGCTGAAGCGGGCACTACATTTGCAGTTCAAGGTGAATTCCGCCTCTTTCCAACAAGAGGAAAAAGCCGACTCTGACTTTTTGCCGGCGCGAAAGGCGCCGACCCGTCTTTACGTAAGCCCTGAATGATCTTTACGGTTCCATGCTGACAAATTCTTGATGGGTTGTTTCACATAAGGGCTTGCCTTCATCAAAGCAAAAAGGACACGGTTAAAAAGTGTTCCAATCCGATCCATTGGCCGGATGACATCTAAAAATAATACCGCGCGCATTTCATCGGTATCATTAAGCACCTCATGCTCATAGGAGTCATCAAACAGCAGGACTTTTCCCTCTTGCCAATGCAGAACCTGGTCGTGCACTCTGATCCACACATTTTGCCAATTTTTTGGCACCTTAACACCCAGGTGAGCACGGACCACGGCACGCGTCGGGCCTTTGTGCGGGACAATGTGATAATGGGGCTTTAGTATAGAGAACATCGCCGTATACATACCTGGGATAGTGCTGATCACCTCCGCCGTCCGTGGACATAGCCGGCAATTCTGCTCGATGCGCTTTCCAAATACATACATGCCAAAGGTTTTCCAGTTATCTCCCTTGGAGATTCGCTTCTGGTCCGGGGAGATTTGGTGGAAGGAGGGTATGTCTTCAGGATGCTCAAGCAGATGATCAAGCTCAGCCCGGATTTCGGGCCAGGCATTCTCGAGACGTGCCGTCCAATCAAATTCTTTATTACTGATGTGCGGGGTAGTGGAGATAAGCGAATGACGGGTCTGAAAACGTCCATTCCAGCGTAAAAGGTGTTTACCGATTTTGATAAGCGAGCGCCGCAACATAGGCCGCGATGTTGGCTTACTTTCTGGCATATAAGATTTACTCCTTGTTTGAGGACTTCACCATGACCATCGGAAGCTACCGCAGCGTCAGCAAATAGCATCCGGCGCTTTTTTAACCGCACTCGACTATAAGTGTGCGGAACTCCCCCTATAGTGAATGCTGTAATCAGTCTAATAATGGCAATTTCATCCAGCAAATCCTCGTCACTTTGTGCTTATTTAGCTAATGGCGCGAACGCTGACATTCCTCAATGGAAGGATATCGCCGTGTGGATGACGGATTTATCATGCTAAGCATGTCTATACCCGCCATCAGGCAAGAGTGATACTTATCGGCGCATAAGTAATGTTTTCATGATGGGTTGTGCTGCCAGCTTTTATAGACGAATTCCAGGGTATAGCCGTCGGGGTCGATAACACCGGCGGCATAATAGCGCGGATCATAATAAAGACGCGCGCCAGGCACGCCGTTGTCAGAGGCCCCCGCTTTTATCGCTGCGGCATAGGCCTCGTCAACCATGGCTGTACTATCGGCAACGAAACCAACGTGTACAGCGCCGCTCGCCGCCGCGCCCTGCCGCAGCCAGAAAAAAATTCGGCCGTTGGCGCCAAACCCCTTGAGGTCAGGATGTCCCGGCGGCCCGTCTCTCCCGTCATAGTCCACGCGGGCTGTGATACCGAGCGGCGCCAGCGCCGCCGTGTAAAACGCAACGGATCGGTCTGTGTCGCTCACCGATAAAAAGATATGATCGAGCATAGGGCCTCCCTAGATAGTGAAATATGAGAGAACGTGAAATTCTTTATCACGTATTGTAGGATGTGGCGCATCTTCGCAGGGTTATCAACGTGCGCGATGACTATCAGAAATAACCGGATCTTTGCGATATTCTCCGGCTGGCGCCCGCGGCAACGTTGAAATATCTCAGTTAGTCCGGATAAGAAACTGAAGAGCGACTTTTCGAGAGCGGTTTGAAAAGCCCTGCTGTCGCGATCTCCACGCGCCTGCGCGCGGCGGGCTCATCGTCGCCGAATCTGTCTACCGCCCAGGATAATGCCGTCACCAATTCAAAAACCTCGCTGCCATTAACCGCATCAATGGCGGCACCGGCTTCCCGTGCCCGGCCAAGCAGGTTATTTGTTTGATCCACGAGGGAGGAAATGGCCGGATTCATCGACGCGTCCGATGAACCGCGAGCGGTAGCGATACATTGAGGCAGGTCATGCCAGATCCGCAGCCGCCACGTCAGCCACACCAGCCATTCAGCGAGCGCATCGCGGGGCGAACGCTCGCGGCCGAGCGCTTGTGCTTGCGCCCGGGCACTGTCAATGCTTGCCTCCATAACCGCCGCAAGAAGATCTTCCCTGGTGGGAAAATTTCGATAGAGCGTCGCGTTCCCAACCCCAGCGCGAAGAGCGATGGCGTCGAGGGAGGCGAGCACGCCTTCCGTTTCGAAGATTTCCCGCGCCGCCGCCAAGATTGCGTCGCGGTTCCGCCGGGCATCGGCGCGCATCGGCCGTTGTTGAGTAGCCATTAAATCCCGCCTTGACAAAGTGGGGACACTCCCCGTATATAGGGGGGCAATCCCCACATAATTCCGGAGTAGAACACATGACCACATTGTCTGACAAGTTAGAATTGTCTCTGAGCGGACGGACCGTGCTCGTGACCGGCGCTAATGGCGGCCTTGGCCATGAGTTCGTGACGCAGGCCCTCAAGCGCGGGGCCAGGAAGGTCTATGCCGCGGCACGTACGCCCAAAAGTTGGAATGATGCCAATGTGCAGCCGCTGCCCCTCGATATTACCAGCGCCGAAGCGGTCATCCGCGCTGTCGCGATGGCCCCCGACGTCGATCTGCTGATCAACAACGCGGCCATCGCGCCGTTATCCGATTCCATTTCCGGCCCGGAAGACGAGCTCCGCCGTATATTCGAAACCAACTTCTTCGGTTCGTTGCGCGTCGCGAACGCGTTTGCTCCCATCCTCGCCGCCAATGGCGGCGGAACGTTGCTGAACATTCTCTCTTCTGCGGCCTGGATCAGCATGCCGACTGCCTATGCGGCGTCGAAGGCTGCTTTCTGGTCGGCGACCAACGCGCTCAGGTTTGAGCTGGAAGGACAAGGAACCCAGGTCGTGGGCCTCATGGTCGGCATGATCGACACGCCGATGGCCGCCGGCTACGATGTCCCGAAAAGCAGCCCGGCCAGCGTTGTTAGCCAGGCCTATGAAGGCGTCACCACGGGCGCGCTTGAGGTGCTGGCCGACGATTTGACGCGCGACCTGAAATCCAGGCTGAACACAAAAGCAGAGGAATTCTACCCCTGGATGCACGCCCAACTGCGCACATTCCTTGCGCACTGATCAGGCTGCCCACTTCGCACGTCTTTCTTCGCTCAAGCCAGTGGCGCTTCGTCGTCACGGAACTGCTGCAAGGGTGAAGGGCGTGGATGTCCGCACGAAGGCGAAGTCATGTTCCCGCAACGGGAGCGGCAACAGCTATGCCCGGTGGGATGACGAGGACCGAATGGTCCATCTAGCCGGGTTCTGGCGGTCGTGATGCGGATCGCCGGCGTCGACGGGACTTGCAAATCGCTTTATAGGGAGAAATCAACCGCTTCCCGCTATAGAATAACGGTGTGGGCCACATGGCTGTTCCCGGACGGGGAGTAAGATGCTACTACATTCGGTATATGATGCGTTTCGCTGTATGAACCTGCTGGCCACCGTGAGTGAACCCACAGGTATCCGTGAGATTGGCCGCCAATTATCGCTTGATTCGGCAAAAGTTACCCGCATCATGCAAACGCTGCTGGCGCTGGAGATGGTACATCGCAATGAAAAGCGAAAGTACTCCCTAGGCCTTGGCGTGCACCGTTTTTCCGCCCATGCCATTCATAATTCCGCCTTTTACAAAGCCGTCCTCGAAATACTCGAGGAAGTGGGCAACAAACCGGTTTCCATTGTCATCGGCGTGTTGAGCGGCAGGGATGTCGTCTATTTGATCCATACCCGACAGGGGAAAAGCGTGGCCCGGGCCATAGGGAATTATGATTCGGTCCCGGTTACCGATTCGATTATCGGCATTAAACTTCTTGCCGGACGCAGCGATGAAGAAATCGTCAGCCTGATTGGCATACACGATTTTCATCTGATCAAAGAGGATATCGACAGCGCCCGGCGCCATCAGGTCATCGTGAAGCGCTATCCGCCGCAGGAGTACCGTATGGCCTGCGCCATTCCGGGAATGCAGGCGGCGATAGCGCTGTCAAACCTGAGCGGCGAACGGCTGGAATTGGAAACGCTGAAAAAGTTCCTGGTTTCGGCGGCGCATAAAATCAGCGGCGGATAAGCGCCGCCGGTTTGACATTTCAGGCGCGGAGCGCCGAATGTCATCCCATCAGCGCCGCGGCGCGCCGGCGGGTCAGTGACGGCGGCTGGCCGGGCCGGTAAAGCGCCGATCCGATACCCACGCTATCGTAATAACGCAGATAGTCCGCCATATTATTCTCATCAATGCCCCCCACCGCGCAAAACGGTATGGCGTGGGAAAGCGGCCCCTTGATAAGCTGCGGCCAATTCGCCGGCAGCGCCGCCGCCGGAAATATTTTCAGCGCATTGACGCCAAGCGCGCCGGCGGCAAAAATCTCGGTACTGGTGTAAACGCCTATACAGGTTTTCAGTCCGTGCCGCCCGCAGGCCAGGACAACTTTTTCGTCAAGGTTTGGCGTGAGGACATAATCAGCGCCGGCCTGCGCGCAGGCCTCCACCAGCGCGGCGGTGACGATGGTGCCCGCACCCAGATTCACCTGAAGCCCGAAGTGCCGTTTGATATCCCGGATACTTTGCGCCCAGTCCGGCGAATTGGCCGGGATTTCCACATCGGTGATGCCGTTATCCAGCAGGCCGGTGACATGATCGATAGCGTCAGACGGGCTTATGCCCCGCAAAATGGCGATAACTTTTCCATTAAACAGCATCGTCGAATACCTCGTTCAATCCGTAAATAATCGCCTCTTCAGCCGCGAGGGTGGTGCAGGGAAGATGAAGTATTCGGCACGCCCGCCGGTAGCGCTCCAGCAGGAGAGCGGAGCCGATAAAGCAAACGCTTTCGTCCCGCGGGTGGCCGGTCAAGACTTCATGCCCCACCAGCAGGCCGGAAAGCCAGGCCGCGGCAAAGGCGGCGTCGAATTCCCCAAGGATATAGCGTCCCCGGCAACGGAACAGTTCGCTGAGCAGCGTGGTGTCCCCCTGTGCAATGGTGATGGCGGTTTCCACCCCCTGCTGGAAAATGTCATCAGAAAACGCCTGCTCGCCGAGTCCTTTGCCCACCACCGAATGATTCAGCACCAGGTGGTACAGTTCACCGGTCATCAGCGTGCGCAGGCCGACGATTTTTTTCTGTTCCGGATCAACGGTTATCCATTTGCTGTGGGTGCCCACGGCGGCAAACACCCGCGCTTCGCTAACCGTTAAGGCGCCCGCCAGCTGCATCTCCTCGCCGCGGCAGATTTCATGTTCCTCCCGGCTGCAGATGCCCGGGCGCACGGTAGCGGGATTGGGCAACACCTGTTCCAGCGGCACCCCACGGCCGAAGAGATCGTGAAAGCTGACCGGCAGCGGGAGATAACCGGCGTCTTTGATGCCGATATTGCTGCCGATCATGCCGCACAGGATCACCGGCAAGTGCTCGTTATAATCATCCCCCAGCCGCGCTAACTCTGTGCGCAACACCTCCCCCAGTTGCGCGCGCGGGCAGCGGGCGACGCCTTTTTCAGACTGCACGGTGCGCACCACCCTGCCCTGTTTGACGCGCATGGCGCGAAAATTACTGGTTCCCCAGTCGACGGCAATGTAGTTCATTGCGCCCGCGCCAGAATCGCCAGCGGCAGATGGTCGGTAATCTCCTGAAGCTCCAGACGCGTGATTTCATCGAGCCTCTTGGCCGGGGAGCGCACGATAGCGGTGGCAAAAAGCCCGGAGCGATGCAATATCTCTTTATGAACCGCCACGCCTAATCCTGGTTGAACGCCATAGCGCAGGAAGGGTAAATAGCGGTAAAACAGCGCTCGCGCCGCCTCTTTGTCATGTTCCCAGGCCAGCAAAATGGCATTTATCACCTCGGGAAATTCACAGGCGGGCATGGTGCCGACAACGCCCCGCGCGAGCTCCTCATATAAAAAGCCGGCATTGAGACCGCCGAAAAGCCCGACCCTGTCCCCGATCGCCGCCTTAAGCTGGCTGATTTTCAGCGTGGTGGGGGGCTGCTCGACTTTGATGTAGCGAATTTGCGGAAAATCCTCACACAGCCGCACCAGCGTGGGAACCGGAAAGCTGACGCCGGTCATTTGCGGCGCGTCCTGAATCATGATGTCGATATCGCACTGTTGACAGATGTCGCAATAGAAGCGGTAGATCTCTTCCGGACCGGGTTTGACCACCGACGGCGGATTGATCATCGTCACATCCGCCCCCCACCCCTGCACCCGTTTAATCTCTTCTATTGCCACCGGCGACGCCGCGCCGCCGGTGGCGACCACCAGCGGCAGTGAGCCGGTGATAGCCTTCACGCTCATGAAAATCGCTTCTTTCTCCTGCCACGTCAGCGCGTAGCCTTCCGAGGCATTGCCGAATAACGCCAGACCGTCGATCCCCTGCTCAAGTAAAAACCGCACAAGATTACCGATGGCGGGAAGATCGACAGCCCCCTGGTTATCAAAAGCGGTTGCCAAAATAGGAACATTACCTTTTAACATGCGTCACTCCAGTGATTTTCACGTACGCTTTCTTCATTGATTTCAATACCCAGGCCCGGCCCCGAGGGAAGCGCATAATGGCCGGCGGCACAGACCAGCGGTTGGCGCAGCAGGCTGTTGGCCACCTCAAATACCGGCGGCTGGAACTCAAGCATAAAGAGGTTGGGCAGCGCGGCCGCCGCGTGAATGGAGGCGGCGATGCAGGGACCCAGGCCGACGCTCAGATGCGGCGCCACCAGCAGGTTCCAGGTTTCGGCAAGGGAGGCGATGCGCATCAGTTCGGTAATGCCGGTGCGCCCGACATCCGGCTGCAGAATGTCCACAGCGCGCTGCTCGAGATAGGGACGGAACTGATAGCGGGTACGTTCCGTTTCGCCAAGCGCCACCGGCACCGCGCTTTTCCGGCGCAGCTCCCGGTGGCCCGCCACGTCCTCCGGCAGCAGCGGCGCTTCAAGAAAACCGACGTCATAGGCTTTGAGGCCTTCCGCCAGCCTTGCCGCCTCGTGAACGCTGTAGTTCCAGTGCGCGTCGATAAAAATGGCGGCCTGCGGCCCCAGCGCTTCCCGGATGGCGCGGACATTATCCAGGTCCTCGGCGACGCCGTAGCCGAGCGCCAGTTTTACCGCGTTAAAGTTTTTACCCTGCCATTCCCGCGCCAGCTCGCAGCGGGCTTCGACGGTGGGGCGCGGCAGACCGGAAACATAACAGGGAACCCGCTCGCGAAAGGCGCCCCCCAGCAACTGGTGCACAGGCTGCCCCAGAATATGCCCCTTAAGATCCCACAGCGCGATATCCACCGCCGCCAGCGCATCAATGTGGTAGCCGGCGGTATGCCCGCGGTCGCGCATCGAGTTGTACATCCGCGCGTTCAGCACATTGCCGCTAAACGGACTGGCGCCGAGCAGCAGCGGTTTGAACAGGTGCGTTATCAACTGCGCGGCGACCTGCGGCACTACCGGGGCCAGCGCTTCGCCCCACCCCACATGGCCGTCATCGCAGGTTATCTTCACCAGGCAGGTTTCCATTTTGCGTGAATAGACGCAGCGGTATTCAGGACGATAGTAATAATCCTCGGCGCCTTCATCCGGATCTCCGCCGAGATAAATCTCCTTCGGTTTGATTTTTAACGGGAAACACTGTACGTCGACGATCTTCATATCCACTCCGGTTTTTCGGGTTAATCCAGTTTTTTGCCCGCGGTCTCTTTGGCCAACCACACGGCGACAAAAGAGATAAGCGCGGTCAGCATGACGTAAAACGCAGGCGACAACGGGTTGCCGGTGGCGGCAATCAGGCTCCCCGAGATAAGAGGCGTAACGCCGCCAAAGACCGCCACCGTCATGTTGTAGGCGATGGCGATGCCGCCGTAGCGCAAAGAGGTAGGGAAAAGCTCCGCCATGGCCGCGCCGCAGCCGCCGTTAAACAGGGCCACCAGCATGCCCAGCATGCTCATGGCGGCAACGGAGACGGCAACCGAACCCTGTTCCATCACCATCATCGCCGGGTAGGTCAGCAAAATAAAACCGCCGCACCCGAAAAGCATCAGCGGCCGGCGCCCCCACCGGTCGGAAAGATAGCCCGCCAGCGGCATTACGATAGCGACGCTGAGCAGGCCGAGGGTGGTGATCAGATAGGAATCGGTATGGGAATAATGCAAATAGGTGGAGAGGTAGCTGGGCATAAAAGATTGCAATACCCAGCTGCTCACCGCCTTTACCACCACGAAACCCACACAGAACAGCAGTGCGCGGGTGGAGGTGGTAAGCGTGGTGCGCAGCGGTGAGTGTTCCAGTTTTCCCGCTTTTTGCAGCAGATTGAATTCAGCGGAGTCTTCCATATTGCGGCGCATATAGAGGCCGCCAAGCCCCAACGGCGCGGCCAGCAGGAAAGGAATACGCCAGCCCCAGTCGTTCATCGCCGGCTCCCCCAGCAGGTGGGTCAGGGCCAGTACCAGTCCGGAACCGCAGACAAACGCCATAAAACTGAAGTTTTCGCTCCAGCAGGTCAGGCTGGCCCGGCGATGGGGTTGCGCGCTTTCCGCAAGATAGGTAATAACGCCGGAACTCTCGCCGCCCGCGGCGAATCCCTGCACCAGCCGGATCAATACCAGCAGCACGGGTGCGAGTAGCCCGACGTTCGGATACGTGGGAAGAATGCCCATGGCAAAGGTGGAAAAGGACGTGATGACAATCACCGTCACCAAGACCTTGCGGCGTCCCAGCCGGTCCCCCATGGAGCCAAAGAAAAATCCCCCCAGCGGGCGCATCAAAAAACCGGAACCGAACACGGCGAAGGATTTCAGCAGCGCCACCGTTGGGTCGCTGCTGGCAAAGAAGTTGCTGCCGATGATGGCCGCGAGGGTGCCGTAAAGGCCAAAATCGAACCATTCGATAAAGTGGCCGATGCCCGCCGACATCATGATTTTAAACGTCCGCTGTCTTTTTGTTTTTACTGACTCAGCCGGGTAAGGCGCCGTCCGGTGAGTGATGGAATTTGTCATTTTATCTCCTGATCGAAACGTCGCATGACGACGGTACCCAGAGGAACACTGGAAGGCCCGGATAGCCGAGTTGTTTGAATAACCAGCAGTGTAGGCAGGCGGGGCCGGGAAGCCACCGCACGTCTGCGTTGCGTGAGAGTAGTCATAAAATCACGGCTAAAATTGCTTCATATAGTGAAGCAACTGGGAAAGCGGCCTCTGAATGCATAAGTATTTATCACGATGAATTGAG
The DNA here is from genome assembly GCF_047324245.1 of Sodalis sp. RH16. Classification (NCBI taxonomy): domain Bacteria; kingdom Pseudomonadati; phylum Pseudomonadota; class Gammaproteobacteria; order Enterobacterales; family Bruguierivoracaceae; genus Sodalis; species Sodalis sp. RH16. The sequence goes on from NZ_CP178737.1 coordinate 799,949, forward strand.
ACTGTTTTATCAAAACCGATACCAGAGACGGACCCAGTTTTCGTCCGGCTGGTTATCGGAGGTATTGCTGAAGGTGCGTTCGTAATCGATTTGGAAACCATGGGGCAGTTCCGCGGCAATCCCCAGGTCGGTGTGATTGGTCTGGAAATGATCCCAGCGCATGCCGTCGCCGGCCAGGTATGGTTTGATGGCGGTAATGACCCGGCTGGCCACCGGCCACCGATAAGCCGCCATGTACTCCCAACCCCGCGCCTGCCCTTCAAAATAGGCCGCCGGCACTCTTGCCGTATGCCGCGGGATAAAATCATGGTAATAGCCGGCCGTGGCCGCCAGAGTCCAGTTACCCGGTTTCCATTGCGCCCCGATAGCCGTCACTTCCTGATTATAACCGGCCGTATTTGCGCCGCTCCCCACCGGAACGCGGCTAACGATATTGGCCCGGGTATAGCTGTAGGCAGCGCTCAACGTCAAATCCTTGGCGACATGGTAATCGATGCCGCCGGCGCCTCCGGTTTGGCGCTGGTAACGGACATTGTCGCTTTCGACATAATAATCATCCACCGGCGCGTCCCAGCTGGCGCTCAGGGTGACCGGTCCTGCGTCCTTGACATATTTGAGCAGCTTTTTACCGCGATAGGAGCCATCATAATTGCCGTTGACGCCGTTGTTCGACGCTTGACCGTGCATATCATTATCCCAGACGTCGGTTTTGGCGCCGATGACGCTGTATAAAACGCTGTTTTGCTGGCCGAAGGTCAAGGTTCCGTAACGCTTGCTGGCGATGCCGATATAATTTTTACGGCGGAAGGTGGTGTCTTTATTATGATCGTAATGGCTGCCGGCCCCAAGTTCATTGAATATATCGAAGCCCACTTCGTAATACCATAATAAGCTTATATCATCATTGAAGTAATAATTCACTGAAGTATGAATAAAGCTGCCGCTGTCATATCCCCGCTGGGTATAAGTATGATCGTCGGCCGAGCCCATTTTATTGCGATATTGCGGCCGGATAAGACCGCCGAATTGTAATTCCAGTCCGTTAAGCATAGGCAGGTTATTGTTTCGGTTAAGCAGGGTGATATCCGCCCGGGCCAAACCGGGCAGGACAATCATGCTTAACAGTGCTGAGCTAAAAAGCACCGTCGTTTTCCGTAGGGCTGTCATATTATTATTCCTCAAAAAAACCGCTTTAACCGACATGGGATATTGGCGGCCAACATGTTTTCCCACCGGATTTTCGGCATGGGGCCATCGCGCCGGTGGAACGGTATTATTCCCGGTAAAATGTCAGGTTTATTTATAGAAGCCGAAGTCCGTGCGCCATAATAAGGCGACGGCGCAGGCCTCTGTTATTTTCGGCGCGCCGATAAAGGACAGGTTCAGTCATTTATCGGCAGGCTGGGTGAGCAATTCTGCTTACGTATCCGGCAGTGTATGCCGGCGGGGTCGGGAAGCTATCGCACATGCGCGTTGCGTGAGAGGAGTCATAAAATGACCGGCGATATTGCTTCATATAGTGAAGCAATGGCAAAAGGGGCGTTAAACCATCTTGTATATTACTGGTGATTTTCCATTGCGGCGGCAAGTCTCAATGCGTTGGCTATGCCATCATTTAGCAGCTGCGTTGACAATGCCTTATCCGGAACGATGCGAGAGAGCTGAAGAGTACCGGCCATCACCGCCCAGATTGCTCCCGCGACTCGCATTCGTGTCTGGGCGGCAGCCTCTTGAGGCAAGCAGTCGGCCATGCGCCGGATGAAGTCTAGGGTTTTGCCGGCAATCATTGCACGGGTATCTTCCGGCCGATTCTTCAGTTCCGAAGCCAAAGATGCCACCACGCAGCCTTCTCCCGGCGCATCCCGATGTTCGACGCTCAAATAACGCCGTAATATCAGCTCGAGCGTGACTTTTGCGTTGCCTCCGGGGCCGCCGAAAATACCGCAAAATGTTTCGTCCGCCGCACTGCCGACGGCTTCCCGGATCAACTCCTCCTTGGACGTGAAGTGGCTGTAGAATCCTCCCACGGTCAAGCCCGCCTGCCCCATCAATGCCGCAACACCGACTTTTTCAATGCCTTCTTCACGGAAACGCCGTGCCGCGACCTTAACAATATGTCTGTGCGTTTCTTCTTTGTGATCTTTTGCGTAACGCATAGAACCGCCCTCAGCTTATCAAGCTTCACCACCATAGAATTATGGTCATAATATAACAAAGGAGCATGATGTCTTCATCTATTTTGATTTGTGCCGGAGACATCGCGACCCAGCAGAAGATATGGGTTCGGCTGCCGGCTAATCGACATAATGCAGCTTCTGCATCGGTCCGCATCTTTATATTACGATCATAATTCTATAGACTATAAAACTTGAATGCATGAGGGCGCTTGCAAGAATATTCAGCACGGTGTAGCGGCTTTAAATGCAGACACACAAAATGCGGAGGGCACAGAGCAGGTCCGCTCCCGGTCCCTACCTGAACCACCATGACAATTTACGTTTATCCGTGAAATCAAGGAAGCAGTTAATTATGAAAAAGATTTGGCTATCGCTGGCGGGCATCATCCTGGCCTTTAGCGCATCTGCCGCGCAGTTTACCGACGGTAAACAGTACATTACCCTGGATAAGCCGGTTGCCGGTGAGCCGCAGGTATTGGAATTTTTCTCTTTTAATTGCCCGCACTGCTATCAGTTCGAACAGGTGTTTCATATTTCCGACAACGTGAAGCAAAAACTGCCGGCAGGCACCAAGATAACCAAGTACCACGTTGAATTCCTTGAGCCGCTGGGTAAAGAACTGACCCAGGCGTGGGCGGTGGCGATGGCGCTGGGCATAGAAGATAAAATATCATCCCCGCTGTTTGAAGCGATCCAGAAAACCCAGACCGTGCAGAACAAGGCCGATATCCGAAAAGTATTTATTGATGCGGGTGTGAAGCCGGAAGAGTACGACGGGGCGTGGAACAGTTTTGTGGTGAAATCCCTGGTCGTCCAGCAAGAAAAAGCGGTGGCTGACTTTCAGCTCCAGGGCGTGCCGGCGATGTACGTTAACGGTAAATACCAGCTGAATATGCAGGGCATGGATACCAGCAACATGGATATCTTCGTTCAGCAGTATGCAGCCACGGTGAAATATCTGGTGGAGAAGCAATAAATTGGATAAAGCCGGCCAGCCTGTTCAGCACCGCCCTACTTAGGCGTCACGTTCATTTGGCTGCTGGGGTGACTGAGGAAAGTGGGGGATTGTCTGATCAAGGCAAACCCACTTTTGCCCACTGGCGGTATAAATGTCGAGCGTTGGCTTGAAGTCCGATATGTCGTCAAGGGAAGGAAATCGGATAGAGGTGACTTGCGAATACGCTTCGCTTTGCGTGAACAAAGGGGTGCCGCAGTCAGGGCAAAAACTGCGGGTTGTGAGACCACCGCTGCTGGCGCGAACCGCATATGTTTTCGGCGTACCCATGATCTCGAGGTCGGCAGTCTTGACGATGATGCCTGACGCAAAAGGAGCCCCACTTGAAAGCTGACAGTCTCTGCAATGGCAGTTGATCATGGCTACCGGCTCCCGCACAACGGTATAGCGGACCGACCCGCATGCACACCCGCCTGAAAAAGGAATGTTCATCTGCGTTTATCCCGGGTTTTTCACTATTCATGGCATGAAGCGCGTACCTTTTCACTTTGTGCGTCCCATGGACTTGCACGTCTGAAAAAGCCAAGCGCACTCGTTTCGTTGGCACATTATGTCTTTACGCTGCGCCTTGATGGTCTTTACCCAACGAGTCCCTCTGAGGCTCGGTTGAAATGTCCACTTGAGCAAATGAGCAATCAAAACGGCCATAAGTTTGGCAAGCTCCCTTTGTTCGCTCTTACCCACGACATCAGTCTCGTACCAAGTATGATGAGTCATGTTTACTTCCGTGACATCGCAGACTGGAATTATTCATCACAAGTCTGTCATGGAAAAAAGCGCTAGTCAAAGACCCACGCGCATTTATGTCACTGCATAAAGTCTATTGGCGCAGGAAAGCAGTTCAGCATCAACAATAAGTAAAGTGATAATGGGTCATCTTGATTATTTTCAATTAATTTACAGCAGTAAAATTTAACTTTAGTGAGGTTCTCTAAAAAATTTAATGGAATTGGCACTTCACTTTTCTTTAAATTCTTAATGTGTTAAATTAATTAAATTAATTTCAATTACTTGTAAAATAATTAAACATGATCACAAATATCCACATCGAAAACTATCGTTCTATTAAAAATATCTCTTTGGAATTGGATAGGATTAATATTGTTTTTGGTCCAAACGGTTGCGGTAAATCAAATATTTACAAAGCCATTCATCTTTTATCCAGTGCGGCTTCGAATCAGATTTCTTCTTTTTTAAGTGATGAAGGTGGTATAGAAAACGCTATGTGGTCAGGCACCTCGAGATCAAATGATAGCCCACGCAGACTAAGACTATCATTTGAAACGGTAGACTTCGAATATGAACTTCAAATCGGTTTCCCTGATAAACCCCCCTTTGAATCACTCTTCGATTTAGACCCAGTGATAAAAGAAGAAAGCATATGGATTGCCGGGTTTAACCGCCGACCCTCGTCAAATGTTTTACGTAGAAAAAACCAATCCGTGATATTATCTAATATACATGGCGAAAAGATAACACATGCAAGCTCAATCTATGAAAACGAATCTTTCTTCAGTCAATTAAGTGAACCGCATCTTTACCCCGAAATATCTCAAGTAAAGGAGACTATTAGAAATTGGCGTTTTTATCATGAATTTGATGTTTCACGCAAATCCGCTATTAGACAAACGCAAGTCGGATTTAGGTCGCCCGTTTTGTCAAGTGACGGAAAAAATCTTGCAGCAGCCTATCAAACTATTGTTGAGATTGGTCACATTGAGCTATTAAACGAAATTCTGCAGGTCGCCTTCCCAGAATGTTCCTTTTTTTGTACGAACAACAGAGCCCAGTTTAGTTTAATGATGAATCGTGTAGGCATCTCTCGGCCACTTCATATCAATGAAATGTCGGACGGTACTATTAGATTTTTATGTTTGGCAGTGGCGCTGTTAAGCCCTCGACCTCCTAAATTAATTATACTCAATGAACCTGAGAATAGCCTTCATCCTCAGATGTTACCTGCGCTAGCAAAATTAATATCAGAAGCAAGCCGATACTCACAAATATGGCTTACAAGTCATTCATCCCGATTAGCTGAATTAATAAATAAACACACTGTGTTTCAGTTATATGAACTTTCAATTAATGAAGGACAAACATCAGCACGAAAAGCCTAATTTAGCTATAATTTATTGGATACGTTGAGGATAAGATTTTTTTAACTATCCAGATGGGTAAATGCGAATCCACACGCATCGATCACCATAATGTCAAGCAAACACCTCCCGGTTCGGAAAGTGGTAATCTGCATGCCGGAGTTTTACTTAGATAGCTTTGCTAAAGTCGTGGTAAGCGGAAGCGGCCGGCACCTGAACTAAAACTGGTCAAGGTATATAGAGCAAGTCATATATTGGAAAAAACTAATTTAATCAATCATAACTAAACGGCTAACTAAAACAATTATGGCGAATATGGGTTTACAGCTTAACTTTATCCCAGTGAACCCTGAATCATATCAGTAATGATTTTATCATTTGCATTCCTACATTCAACCTTGGCTGCTTTGCGCTCAGGACTACTCCCATCCATTAAAAATGGGTTAAACACGTATTTATTATATGCACGAGCTTGAACTTTTTTCCGCCGTAAAGGCGAATGCCGGCCTCGACTTTCTCAGCCCGCTGCACAAGGTATTAACCAGCCATTGGTATGTGATGGGCAACGAGGTGCGGTCGTTTGAAAATGAATTCGCCGACTACCTTGGCGTAAATCACTGCATTAGCGTTGCCAATGGGTCGGATGCGCTGGAGCTCGCCCTTAAAGCCTTGAATGTGCAAGCGGGCGCGCGGGTCGTGACGGCGGCCAACGCCGGGTTTTATGCCAGCAGCGCCATTTATGCCATCGGCGCCACGCCGGTTTATATCGACGTTGATGCAGCGACGCTAACCCTATGCCCCAAAGCATTGGCAGCGGTACTTGACTCCTCTATAGCCGCCGTCATCGTCACCCATCTTTACGGCCAGCTTGCCGATATGGAAGAGATCGTCCGCCTGTCGTCGGCCGCGGGCATACCGGTGCTGGAAGATTGCGCCCAAGCCCATGGCGCCCGCCGCAATGGCAAACCGGCGGGCAGCTTTGGCGCTATTGCCTGTTTTAGTTTCTACCCCACCAAGAACCTTGGCGCGTTGGGTGATGGCGGGGCGATGGTCACTGATAACCACGACATGGCCGCACGCATTCGTCAATTACGGCAATATGGCTGGGGGCAAAAATATCAGGTAACCCTTGCCGGCGGGCGTAATAGCCGCATGGATGAGATACAGGCGGCTATTTTGCGTATCAAGCTGCCTTATCTGGATCAATGGAATGAACAACGCCGATTCATTGCAAAACGCTATAACGAGGCGTTTTTCAAATTCAATGTACTTTTACCCTGCTCCACGGCGGCGGACTATGTTGCTCATCTTTACGTCATGCGCCTGGCGAACAGGCGGCAATTCATCAACGTGCTTAAACAAAAAGGGATAAAGACGGATATCCATTATCCCATTCCCGATTATCGCCAGGCAGCCTATATTGCCGAGCTTCCCTATGCCCTGACCGTCACCGAGCACGCCTGCGAAACCGTGGTTTCTTTGCCCTGCTACCCTGGCTTGACCGGTGATGAGGTTGATCGCGTGATTACAGCGGTCACCGCCTATTTTGAACAGGAGGGATGAATGTGTTGACGCTGGTCATTCCCGTTTATCGTAACCAACACAATCTTCCGGACCTGCTGGCCGCCGTTGCGGGCTTGAATAACCGGTTGGGAAAGGCGCTGGAAGTGGTTTTCGTGGTGGACGGCAGCCCCGATCGCTGTTATGAGCTCCTGCATCAACAGTTGCCTTTGCAGCCTTTTCGCTCAAGGCTGTTGCTGCTGTCGAAAAATTTCGGCGCCTTTATGGCCATCAGGGCAGGCTTGCAGTATGGCAAGGGTGATCGTTTCGCCGTCATGGCGGCGGATTTGCAAGAGCCGCCGGAACTGGTCCTGGTCATGAATCAGCTACTGCTGCGGCAGGACATCGATGTTGTGGTTGGCGCAAGAGAGGGCCGGCATGATCCCTGGCTGAGCCGCCTGGCCTCAGCGATATACTGGGGCTTATACCGCCGTTACGTCATTCCCGAAATCCCCGCCGGCGGCGTTGACGTTTTTGCCTGTAACAAAACGTTTCGCGACCAATTGCTCCGGCTGGAAGAACGCCACAGCTCACTTATTGCCCAGATTTTCTGGCTGGGTTACCGCCGCAAGGTGGTGACGTACACTCGCCGGGAGCGGCGCCACGGGCGTTCTGCCTGGACGCTGGGCAAAAAAATTAATTACATGATGGACAGTATATTTGCATTCACCGACTTGCCGATCAAACTACTGATAAGCGTTGGCGCATTGGGTTCCGGTATGGCGGTATTGCTGGGAATGTTGACCCTGTTTGTCAAATTTTCCGGCACGACTGAAATACCCGGCTATGCCATGATTATGCTGACCATCACCTTTTTAGGCGGCCTGATTCTCCTGGGCCTGGGTACCGTCGGTTCCTATGCCTGGCGCACCTACGAGAACACCAAGTCCCGGCCGTTAGCCATCCCGATGCGGGTAGAGGCTTTTGGAGGAGCGGATGAATAGCGCCAACGGTTTTTTTGTCCATAGCCAGGCAATATGCGAATCAAATGACATTGGCAGGGATACGCGCATCTGGGCGTTTGCTCATATCTTGCCGGGGGCGCGCCTGGGCAGCGAGTGTAATGTGTGTGACCATGTATTTATTGAAAATGACGTACAGATTGGGCATAGGGTGACTTTAAAATGCGGTGTCCAGCTCTGGGACGGCATTACCATAGAAGACGATGTCTTTATCGGACCCAATGCTACTTTTACCAACGATCCTTTCCCCCGCAGTAAAGTCTATCCGCAGGAATTTGCAAGAACGGTTATTCGCAGGGGCGCTTCCTTGGGCGCGAACTGTACCGTCCTGCCGGGCCTGACCATTGGCACAAACGCCATGGTCGGCGCGGGGGCTGTCGTCACGCGTTCCGTTCCCGCCAACGCCATTGTCGTCGGCAACCCGGCCAAGATAGTGGGTTATGTTGATGCCAGGCCGGTTTGCCATGAACAGATAACCGCGGCGGGTAAGGTTGCGGCGCAAACGGAAACCATGGTGAAAGGCGTGACATTGCATACCATGAACAAATTCGCCGACCTTCGCGGCAGCTTGTCGGTGGGTAATTTTGGCCACGCCATTCCGTTCAAGCCGGTACGTTATTTTATGGTTTACGATGTGCCCACCGAAGAAATCCGGGGAGAACATGCGCACCGGGTCTGTCATCAATTTCTCGTTGCGGTAAAAGGGTTGGTGCATGTCGTGGCTGACGATGGAATTCATCGCCAGGAGTTTATACTCGACAAACCCACCCAGGGCGTTTATCTGCCGGCGATGACCTGGGGCATTCAGTATCGCTACTCGCCGGATGCCATATTGATGGTATTCGCCTCGCATCATTACGACGCCACAGACTATATACGGGACTATGACGAATTCAGAATACTCACTGAATGCGCCGGTAACGGGCGGCCATGATGTCGGCGCCATTGGCAGTATTTAAACTGACATTTGCCAGATTTCTCCTGTCGGGCGGGCTTAACACTGTCCTGACCTATGGCGTGTACTTGCTGCTGCTGATGGCTTTCAGCTATACCGCAAGCTTCTCCATGGCGTATGCGGCGGGTATTTTATTTGCCTATGTGATGAATCGTTTTTTCGTCTTCAAGCGTCATCAAGGGCTGAAATCAATTATCTGGCTGCCTTTTGTTTATATATTACAGTATGTATTAAGCATGATCGTTTTATGGGGTTGGGTTGAGAAATGGCAGTTCTCCGTCCATCTAGCCCCGCTGGCGGCAATTGCCGTGACCCTGCCGGTGACGTATTTTTTCTCCAAGCTGCTCTTTTAGTCTGTGGGCAGTTTTTAAATGAGCCGCCGGAAATGCCGGCACACAGATAAAACCGGAGCATAACTTTTCTTCCCAAAGGATTGCTTGATATGGACGTTATAAACAGCGTTGCCCTGTACGGGATTGCAGGGATATTTATTGCCTTTGTTATCTTGCTTGCGTTTATTTACAAAAATACGTTATGCAGAGCATTTAATAGGGCCGACCACTCATTAGCAGGTTTCGCCGTGCAATTGCGCTTTGACGGCTTCAATCTACGTGAGCTGGCGGTCTTGATTTTTATAGGCGCGGTATTTTATGGCTATTTTTTATCAACGTTCTCATTGTCTATCGATAACGAATCCGCGGCTCTTCGCCAGGACTCCGGCGTTTGGGTGAGTCAGGGAAGATGGTTCACCTATCTTATCGAGAGATTTTTATTGCAGCAGCCTTCGGTTCCTTTTGCCCCTTATGTCCTTTTGATCATCGCATTTGCCGTTTCTTACCTTGCGCTCGTCAAGGCACATGGTTATAAAGAAAGCTGGAGGACCTACCTGGCCTATCCTGTTTTTTGCGCCTTCCCCACCTGGTGGGCCATCGCGACGTTTTACGCCAACACTCCCGCTTTAGCCATAGGACTCGTTTTAACCAGTTTGGGCGCTTATCTCTATTTTGGCGCAGGCTATACCGGGAAGATAGCAGGCCATAATTCCCTTGCCAAAAATACGGTCGTTATCACGATGCTGGCTTGTGGCATTGCCGCTTATCAATCTCTGATTCTGATGTTTGTCTCTTACGCGTGCGGCATCTTGTTAGTGAGGTGTTTGCGTATTGGTGGCGTACGTCGGATACCATTAAAATTGCTGGCAATGGCTGTATTCAGAGTAATGCTCCTAGTGAGCGCTGCGATACTTGTTTATGAAGTCATTAATAAACTGTCCCAACACTTTATTGCCCACGACAGTGGCTATATCGCTAAAGCTTTTTTTAATTATGATAAAACGTTATCAGAACCTTTACGCGTGCTGCGCTCCATTTCCCGGGAACAGCTGGCTATTTATGGCGGGTCTACTAAAAGATATGGCGCTAATTTAGCCATGAATGGAGTAATAATCTGTCTGGCTACTTTAGCTATTTTACGCACCAATTTTTTCAAAAATTCAATCAATTTTGTGTTATGGCTGGGCGTATTATTTTCTCCGTTCGCTTTACATTTGGTCACCGGCGGCGAGCCCTTACCGGTGCGCACGTTAATTCCCATCGCGTATGTCAGCTGGCTGGCATGTATCATCCTGCTGTCCTGTCAGCGTGCCGTGACTCTTCTGGCGAGCGGCATTCTGGTTGGGCTGTTACAGATAAAAATCATCGGCGTGACGTCTCAATACATCGCGTCAGCCACTATCGTACAATCACACGACAGGCTGTTGGCCGCCGATATTTACAGCAGGATTGGTGAATTAAGCGCTGATTTCGATCCCAATGCCCCCTTGATAATGGATTTCTACGGTCGAAAAATTTTCAGCACGACTTATTATGCGAATGCTTGGCAAGGAACCATGCAGGGCTCATTTTTTTCGTGGGATCATGATAATATTTCTCGTATCACCCAATATATGAAAGTAATGGGTTATCACAATATTGTCCTGCCTAGCGACGTCGAGAGAAAAGCGCTCAGCATTGTTTTTGAACAGATGCCGGTCTGGCCCGCCGCCGGCTCGGTTAAAAAGGTCGGGGACATTTATCTGATCAGGCTCAGTAAAGATCCGGACACAACACATGCTATATAAGCATGGGACCTTATCGGGTAGGTTTAATGGAAAACAGCATACCGGCCAGTACTATAAAGGCGCCGATAATGGCCAGTTGCCAGGTGCTCGGGATGCCCACCAGGATCAGCACATTATTCACCAGCGTGATCAGGATGACGCCGAGCAGGGTGCCTACCACGCTGCCGGAGCCGCCGGTGATGCGGGCGCCGCCGAGAACAACGGCGGCGATAACCTCCAGTTCGGAACCCGCCAGGTCGAAGGGATTGGCCAGGCGGTTGCTGGCGACATGCATAATGCCGGCGATGCCGGCAAGCAGGCCCGCATAGGCGAACACAAACACCCGCACGTTACGCAGGTTATAGCCAAGCCGTTGGGCAATGTCGGCATTACCCCCCACCGCATAGATGGCCCGGCCCATCAGCGTACGCTGCAGCAGGTACCAGGTGGCGACGGCGGCAACCGCCAGCGCCAGCACGTAGGCGGGAAGCGCCGACGTCCCGCCGCCGGCGCTCTGGTGATGGAAAAGCGCATATTTGCCGAACGCATCCATCGATGCCGGGATGTTCATAAACAGCGCCGTACCGACAAAGGTCAGCAGGAAGCCGCGGATCACATACTGCGTGCCGATGGTCACAATCAGCGACGGCGCCCTGAGGGCGCTGACCAGCAGGCCGTTGGCCGCCCCCAGCAGCGCGCCGCCCGCCGCGGCCATCAGCAGAATGGGCGCCATGGACATGCCGGGCGCCAGGTCCGTCACCAGTTTGGTGATGACGTACATCACCAGGGCGGCGATGGCGGTGAAGGAGACGTCAAGCCCGCCCGCCGCCAGCACCACCAGGACGCCCAGCGCAAACAGGCCGCTTTCCACGGAGGAGCGCGCCATGTCGAACAGGTTCGACACCTGCCAAAAGGCGGGGTTGAGGGTGCCCACCGCTAGGCAGACCAGGACTATCAGCAGCAGCGTCACCGCCGGCGGATGGTGAATGAACCAGCGGCTGAGGCGTACGCCGCGGCTTGCCGTGCCGTCGCGGCGATGCTGTGTTGCGATATCGGTCATTGTGGCGTCTCCGGGCGCTCTTCCGCCGCCATGGCGCGGTACAGCGCCCCTTCCTCAAGGTTATCCGCCGCGAACGTCGCCGCCACGGCCCCCCGGCGCATCACGAGGATGCGGTCGCAGTTTTGCAGCAGTTCCGGCAGGTCGTCGCTGATGATGATGACGCCCATGCCGTCGCCGGCGAGCCGCTGGATGATGCGATAAATGGTGTCCTTCGAGCCCACATCCACCCCCGCCGTGGGCCCGTGCAAAATCAGCAGCCGCGGCTCGATGGTCAGCCAGCGGCCAATGAGCACGCGCTGCTGATTGCCGCCGGAGAGCGACGTGACGGGGTTGTCGCTGTCGGGGGTGACAATCTGCAGGTCATCGATGGTCCGCTGGGCGGCGGCGTGATTGCGTTTGCCGTCCAGCAGGCCGAACGAGCCGCGCAGGCGGTCGAGCATCGCCACGATGATATTCTCCTTAATCGATTTCTCCAGGAACAGCCCCTCGGACAGCCGGTCCTCCGGCACATAACCGATGCCGGCGCCGATGGCCTGCGCCGGGCTGCCGAGGGTGATGGCGGCGCCGTCCAGCGTTATCCGGCCGCTGTCCGCCGGTAAAATGCCCGCCAGGGACAGGGCCAGTTCATTGCGGCCGGAATCCAGCAGCCCGGTGATGCCGAGGATTTCACCGCGCGCCAGCTGGAAGGACACGTCCCGGTAGCCGCCGCGCCGGCCGAGGCCGTCGACGCCCAGCAGCGCCTCGCCGCCGTCAAAGGCGGCGCGGTACCGGGTGTCATCCAGCTGCTTGCCGGTCATCCAGAAGGCGAGCTGCTGCTTTGACTGTCCGGCCACATCGCATTCGGTGACTTTCAGGCCGTCGCGCATGATGATGGCCCGGCCCCCGATAGCCTTGCACTCGTCGAGCTTGTGCGTGACGAACAGCACCGATACGCCCTGCGCCTGCAGTTTGCCCACCACCGCAATCAGGTTGTCCACCTCGCGCCGGGTGAGGGCGGTGGTGGGCTCATCCATGATGACCAGGCCGGCGTCCGACGCAATGGCCCGGGCAATGGCAATCAATTGGCGGGTGGCTATCGGCAGTTCTTCCACCGGCGTGTCGAGAAACGCCGCATCGGCGGGCAGGTTGACCTTGGCCAGCGCGCGCACCGCGGTGTCCTTGAGCATGCGCAGGTCCAGGCGCCGCGCCAGACTGCCGCCGGCGGCCACCAACTGGCGGGTCAGCGCGACGTTTTCGGCCACGCTGAGATTGGGCAGCAGCGACAAATCCTGATAGACGGTCTCAATGCCGGCGGCCAGCGCGCCCACCGGCGTCAGCTTGTCCACCCGCCGGCCGTTGATCAGCAATTCGCCGCCGTCGGACGGCTGCGCCCCGGAAATGATTTTGATCAGCGTGCTTTTGCCGCAGCCGTTTTCCCCCATCAGGTGATAGACGCGGCCGCGTTCGATAACAAAACTGATGCCTTTAAGCGCCTTGACGCCGCCAAAGTGTTTTTGCAGATCGCGCACCTCGAGAAAAGGCACGGTCTGCGCCGGGTTGCCGGCGGGCGAGGTATCGGCTTGAACGGTCACGGGCATGGCTTTTATCCAGGCAGGTTTGCGGGTGGGGATCGGCAACTGGCCGCCGATCCGAGTTTGTTGACAAAGTGCCTGGTCGGGATAGGCTGCCAGATCGTAAACACGCCGTGAATCCATCCCTGGAGGCTCGATCCGCGCGATTACGGCTACCTTCCTTGGTCGCCGCCCTGCGGGCCAACGCCTGGCGGCGTTGTTCCAATACGCTCCCGGCGTATTGGTCCCTGGCGCGGACGGTTTACTCTTCTGGCAGCCTATCCCTCCCTATTAACTCTGAGTACTTTGTCAGCAGTCTGAGACCGGCGGCCGGCCGCCGATCCGTTGCACTCTCTATGGCCTTAGAGACTCAGAACGGGTATTGCCGGTAGTTGGACTTGTTCACGTCAACCCAGGCCTGACCGGTGACGATGATGCCCTTGCCGGGACCCTTTTTCACCGACACCTTGTTATAGCCGGGTACGCCCAGGTCCATGCCGTCGGTAACCTGCTTGCCCTCCAGCAGCATCTGCGCCACCTTGTTCATGATGTAGCCGGCGTCCTTGGGATCCCAGAAGGAGATGCTCTGCACGGTGCCGGATTCCAGATACTTGCTGGTGTCCTTCGGCAGGCCGATACCGATGACGCACACCTTGCCGGAGAGGCCGGCTTCTTCCACGGCGCGGCCGATGCCGATGACGTCATTGCCGGCGCTGCCCTGTATCCCCTTGATATCAGGATATTTACGCAGGATTTCGCGCGCTTTCTCATAGGCGGTATTAGCATCATCGAAAGATTCATTCTTGGGGGACACCAGCTGCATCTGCGGGTACTTCTTGGCGTTCTCGGCGCTGCCGTCGGCCCACTGCACGTGGGTCCGGCTGCCGAGGGAACCGACGAAGGTGGTCCATTTCCCGCTTTTGCCCATGCATTGCGCCAGCTGTTCGTTGAAGTGGGCGCCAAGGGCGGTGTTATTGAACGCCTCGATATCCACCTGGGTATTTTTGACGCTGTCCCCCTCATGGGTAACGACCTTGATGCCGCGATCCATGGCGCGTTTGAGCACGCCTTCAGTGGCCGAGGGGTCCATCGGCACCACGGCGATGGCGCTGACGTTCTTGGCGATCAGATCCTCAATGAGATGTCCCTGCTGGGCGGCATCGGCCTTGGCCGGGCCGATCTCGCTGGTGGTGACGCCGGGATTGTCCCGGCCGTAGGCAACGACGCCTTCATTCATGCGGGTGAACCAGTTCTCGCCGGTTATCTTTACCACCGTCACGATGGACGGCGCGTCTTTCGCGAGCAGGGGCGGCGCCGCGCACAGGGCGCCCAGCGCAACGGCGAGGGCGGTAAGTTTACGTATCATTGGCATCAACGTTTCCTCATTATGGTTGTGTTGCACGTAGGGTAAGAGTTCGCCGCCGGCGCCGATAAGACGCCGGCGGCGATAAAACGCGTCACGTTCGTGACGCAAGCCAAGACCGGATATCGACGCGCGACACCGCCAGGAACAGCAGCAGCAGCAGGCCCCAGGCGCAGTCGCGGAAAAAGTTGGAAATATTCAGGAAATTGAACAGGCTGGCCAGCATCTGCAGCGCGGTGGCCGACAGCACGACGCAGACGATGCGCCCGTAGCCCCCGTCCGGCCGCACGCCGGCCATCACCACAATCAGGATGGCGATAAGCACATAGGAGCTGCCATAGTCCCACTTCACGCTGGAGGTGCGGGCGGCGATGACGATGCCGGCGATACCGGCCAGAACGCCGCTTGCGGTGTAGGTGAGAAACAGCATCTTTTTCAGCGCGATGCCGGCGTACCGCGCGGCCTTGGCATTGCTGCCCATCAGATAGAGCCGCAGGCCGAAGGGGCAAAAACGCAATACGATGCCCAGCAGCAGCGCCACCGCCAGAAACAGCGAAAAACACAGCGGCAGGCCCAGCACCGGCGAATTGCCGAAATCGTCCAGCGGTTCGATATAGCCGATACTGATGGCCGACCCGTTGGTCAGCACCACCGCGATGCCGGTGAAGAACATCTGCGTGCCCAGGGTAGCGATAATCGGCGTCAGGCCGGCATGGGCTATCAGGAAGCCGTTAAGCATGCCCCCCGCCAGCCCCACCAGCAGGGCGACGGCCGCGAAGGCCCAAACGAACAGCAGCGGGGCGTCATCAGCCGACACCCAGTGGCGCACCAGCAGATAGGACAGGACGCCGGCCAGATTGGCCAGGGCGATGCCGGACAGGTCGATGCCGCCATTGCCCGAAATCATCGCCAGCATGACGCCCAGGGCCAGCAACCCCAGTTCGGGCACCTGCGCCGACATGGATTGAAAGTTGTACAGGGTGATAAAGTTGGCGCCGGCAAACGCCACGCCGGCCGCTAACACCAGCACGTTGGCCGCGGCCAGAAAATTGAGCTGACGGTCCGACAGAATGTTACGCATCGATCATCTCCTCCCGACAGCGCCCTCTTTTGGATTCGCCGTCTCCGGGCCCGTCAGCGTTTTTCACGGTAATAGCGGGCTTTGTTGGAAAAAGTCATGCAGCACCCGGAATAAAATCACCGCGACGCTACCGCCCGAATCGACGATACCCAGGCCTTTTTCCGCGAAAGACGCGGCCTTGCCCCATTGAGGCAGCATGGTACGGGTTGCATCAAGCCCCTGCTCCGCCGCTCGAAAAGCGGCCTCCACCGCCTGCGCCGGCGAGGCGCCGCCGTCAATGCCGTCCGACAGCGCCTGACTGGCCGGCAGCAGCACGTCCAATACCGTTTTATCGCCGGCCCGGGCTTTACCACGGTCCGCAATGCCCTGGGTAAAGGCGTTAAAAAACCGTACCAGCAGCTGACCATCCAATTGGGCAGCGGCGGCGGGAAGCGCTTTTCCGCCGCGCATAAACCCGGTGGCCATCAGGGTTCCCATGGTTGATGGCGCGGCTTTCGCCATCGCCACGCCGCAGAGGGCAAAATATTCGCCAATGCCCTCCTGCTCCCCCGGGACTGTGTTCGCCGCGGCGGCAAACGCTTTTTGCATCGTGATGCCCAAATCCCCATCGCCTATCTGTTGATCGAGCGCGATCAGGGTAGCGCGCTGTTCGATCATGGCCTGATGCCAGGCGGCGACCAGGGCGCGGCACTGTGTTAATGACAAACAATCAACCATCGGCGGATGCTCCTGTCAGTTATCAAGTCTTGGCTGGATAAAGAATGGCGTATTCGCCGGCTGAGCCAGATAGCCCTTCAGCTCGGCGTCAAGCTTGCAAACCGATAATGAGAAACCGGTCATTTCCATTGCGGTGGCAAACTCGCCGCAATAGACATGGAAAACGGCAATCCGCCGTTCGGCCAACACTTGGTGAATGCGGTTATACAGGATATACAGCTCATCTTTCGGCGTGGCGCCGAGACCGTTAAGCAAAATTGCCGCCTGGTCGTTCTGGCTGAAGGTCAACTCGTCCAATAGCAGCGGCAGAATGCGATCAATAATGCGGTCCGCGCTTTCACGTTTGCCTGTGCTGATGCCCGGTTCGCCATGAATACCCATGCCGAGCTCCATCTCATCTTCCGCCACGGTAAACGCCGGGGTGCCGACCTCGGGGATGATACAGGGCGACAAGGCAACGCCGATGGTCTTGGTCGCATCGCCGGCGCGGGCGGCCAGTCGCGCCACCTCCTCCAGGCTCAGGCCCGCCGCCGCCGCCGCGCCGGCAATTTTATAGATAAAGAAAATACCGGCCACGCCCCGCCGCTTTGACCGACGGTCCGCCGTGGCTGAACCGACATCATCGGCGCCCACGACCGTAGCGGTGTTGATGCCGTCGAAACCGGCCAGTTCGGCGGCCAGATCAAAATTAAGAATGTCGCCGCTGTAATTGCCGTACAGATACAGTACGCCGCTGCCTTGATCCACGGCCTTGGTGACATTCAGGATTTGATCCGCCGAAGGCGATTGAAAAACATCCCCCACCGCACAGCCGTCAAGCATGCCCTCCCCCACATAACCTAGGAACAGGGGTAAATGGCCCGAACCGCCGCCGGTGACCAACCCCACTTTGCCAGGCACGGCCGGGACGGCGTTAACCAGACAATGCACATCATCAGCGACATATTTCAACTGGCGAGGATGGGCGGCATAAATACCGGCCAGCATTTCCACTACATATTCGGAGGGAGCGTTAATAAATTTTTTCATCGGATAAATGTCCATAATCTCCATAATTTTCAATGGAGAAATAAATGATTAACCGCTTGATGAAATAGATAATAGGAAGGTAAAAAAAAGCTGTAAACTAAAATTTTACTAAAATATAGAGAGGATTTTAATATGTGAACAGTGTCACAAGCCCGTTCATTAAACCTGATAGAGTTAATGATAAAGATAGGCAATTTTAAATTTTTATTGGAGTATTTAAATGTAGTTATCATAAGAACCCATGGGGAATTTATGGCAAAAATAAAAGATATCGCGCAACGCGCGGGCGTTTCCCTCAGTGCGGTCTCAATTGCCATGAATGGCAAGCGGGGCCTCAGTATCACTACACGCGAACTGATTCTGAAGATTGCTCACGAACTCGATTATCATTCCTCACGACAGGAGAAATATCCCGGCGTGATCCGCTTTTTAAAAATTGCATTACACGGCAATACCGTTAATGAAAATCATAGTATATTCATTAACGGTTATATTGATGGCATGATTGAACAGGCGGGAAAATTAAAGCTCTCACTTGAGGTGGCGCATTATAAGGGCATAAGCGTAGAACAGATAGTTGAAAAACAGAGCAGTCTGCAACCCGTGCTAGGCGTCATTATATTAGGCACCGAATTCGAACAGGCCGATTTTAGCGCATTGAAAAATATAAAAGCACCGTTTGTGATTATTGATAATATTAACGATTTTCTTCCCTATGATTTTGTGAATATAAATAATCGGGGCGCCGTATTTAAAATACTCCATCACTTTCAGCGCAGCGGCCTGACCCGAATCGGGCTGATTACCAGCTTTGCCCACACGCCTAATTTTCAGCAGCGCGAAGCCGCTTTTCGTGAATTGGTCGGCCAAGTCGGACTGGCCTTTGATAACCGGGATACCCTCAGCGTCAATTCCACCCTTGAAGATGCCTATCAGGCAATGAAGCACTATCTGGCGGCAGGAAAGCCGCTCGCACAGGGGTACTTTTGCGTCAATGATATTATCGCTTGCGGCTGCCTGAAAGCGCTCAAAGAATATGGCCTAAGGATACCGGAAGATATTTCCCTGATTGGATTCGACGATCTGCCGATTTCCGCCGTGATAGAGCCTCCGCTGACAACCATCCAGGTGTTTAATAAAAAACTCGGCGCGGCGGCGGTGGATTTACTGTATCAGCGCATCAGCTTGGGAAAAAGTTCCAGCCATACCAATATATTGATCTGCGGCGCGCTGATAAAACGCGCAAGCGTGCAGATAAAAAGTCACGGCATACCGCACCAGGAAAGCCTTTCGGGTTATTCACACCCGCGATAAGGATGCCCTAAAGTCCACGTTTGCCAGCGCAGCCAGCCCATCAAGCCGGCCGCCGATGTCCGGGTTCTCCGCCAGCCGCACGCCAATTAAGCCATCATTAACGTATTCGGATTGGCCGGGAGTCAAAACTGGCTTAACCGCCTGATGATGCCTTCCCGGACATTATCGATATGCGCGGCAATCAAACTCTGGGCAAGCTCGGGCTGATTGTCACGCAGCGCCTGAATGATTGCCAGGTGCTCTTTATGCCCGGCCTCGAATCGTTCGGGAACCTGCGTAAGATGGAACATATGGGTTTTAAGACGCAGGGTCCGGATGAAATTCACCAGCATTCTGTTGCCGCTGTAACGGGCTATGGTTTCGTGGATGCGTGAATCCGCCTCCCAGTCAGCCTCCGTGTCAGGAACTTTTTTCAACAGCAGCGCCCTGACCTGCTGCTCCATTTCATCCAATTCGCCGAGCGGAATTTTGCCGGCCGCCAGGCGGGTCGCTTCGGTTTCCAGTATTCGGCGGATATGCAGGGTTTCAACCAGTTCCTGAATGGAAAACTCTTTAACAGAGGGCGTTCTGCCGCCGTTTCTGGCGATAAAGCCTTCATTTTCCAATCTGTTCAGCGCATTGCGTACCGGCGTGCGGGAAATATTCATCATGTCGGCAAGGCGGCGTTCCTGCAGTACGGTATTGACCGGCAGTTCACGCTTGAGGATCATTTCCAGAACGGTTTCGTACGCTCTCTTGCTCAGGTTTTGCTCAACCTCATCTGCGGCACTGAATAACTGATCGGCAAGCTTCATGATATATCACCATAAAAGAGAAATTTTCTTATTTTTACGTTTTAGGTAGGGGTGATGCCAGCTTTTTCAGGTTACGCTTTTGCAGCGAGCACCTTGTCCATGGTGGCGAATGCAATGCCCTGCTTTTCAAGCAACCGGCGAACCGACCTGGCCATTTCAACCGCGCCGGGCGTATCGCCATGCACGCAGAGGGAATCTATCGGCACGGGAATCAGGGTGCCGTTTGCCGTAACGATCGCGTTTTGTTCCATCATCCGCAATATCCGTTCACTGGCCATGACCGGATCGTGCAGCACGGCGCCGGGTAATTTTCGCGACAGCAGATTGCCGTTTTCAGCATAGGCCCGGTCAACATAGATTTCCCTTATCACCGGCAGGCCCACTTTAAGCGCTGCCGTTTCCGTGCGCATGCCCGGCATGACCACCATGATTAAATCCTTATCAACGAGGTAAATCGCCTTTGCTACCGCCATGGCGAGATCGTCGTCTTCAGCCGCCATATTCCCCAGCGCCCCGTGGGTTTTAACATGCTGCAGCCGCATACCCTGGCTTTCGGCCAGCGCTTTCAAAGCGCCTATCTGGTATATCACCTGACGCTGGATCTGCAGCGGACTGTCGCCGATTATCCGGCGGCGGCCAAAACCGGGCAGATCAAAAAAACCCGGATGGGCCCCGATGCCCACCCTCTTTTGCGAAGCATTGTCGAGAGTTATCGCCATGACATCGGGATCGCCGGCATGGAAACCGCAGGCAATATTGGCGGAAGTGACAATCTCAAGCATTAGCTCATCAGAACCCATTTGCCATGCTCCGTAACTTTCACCCATGTCGCAGTTCAAATCGATTAGCATCTGACATTCACCTCAACTGTATAATTTTAATATCTATTTTTTCTAAGATAAGTTTTTTGTCTTGTACAATTATTGACAGCATGCCAATGGTATGCCAAATGTATTCCGACTACAAATAGCTTTATTCTATGTTAGGAACGTAAAGTGGAAATGGCCGACAATTCTGTTCGTTGGGAATTTCAGCCGGTCGCGGATCAGGCTGTTAATATTGATTTCGGCGAGCTGATAGATGAAGAAATTAATCTTCGAATAACGTCCCTGGCCGCGGCAATTAATAATAAACGGCTTACGGGCGTAACGGCCTGTATTCCCACTTATCGTTCCCTGACGGTGGCATATGACTCAGCTTTAGTCAGGCAGTCCCATTTAATTGAACGTTTGAAAGAACTGATAACGACCGTAAAAACCGAGACAAAAACGCGCAAATGCTGGTACCTGCCGGTCTGCTATGGCGGTAAATACGGTGTTGACCTGCCGGCGTCGGCCCAAACGCTTGCATTGAGTCCCGATGAGCTTATCCGACTGCATACCGCAACCTGCTACCGGATTTATATGATTGGCTTTATGCCCGGTTTCGCCTATCTGGGCGGGCTTGACGCCAGACTTCACATACCCAGACGAACCGCCCCGCGGCCAAGTGTCCCGGCAGGCAGCGTAAGCATCGGCGGCATACAGACAGCCGTGGGATCCGTGGCGGCTCCCAGCGGCTGGCATTTGCTTGGCCAAACACCGGTCAAGAGTTTCGACCCGTTGCGCGAACAGCCTTTTCTTTTTACCGCCGGAGAATATGTCGAGTTCGTTCCCATTAAAGAAAATGAATATGTGAAGCTCGCTGACGACCGGGGTTATATGCCTGACTGGAACCTGCGGGCATGACCTATTTTGACGTTATCTCGCCGGGACTGTTATCCACCCTTCAGGATGGCGGCCGTTTCGGCTATGAAGATAAAGGCGTCCCGCCGTCAGGGGTGCTGGACGAGCTGAGCTTCGCCATTGCCAACGCTCTGGTGGGAAATCATCCCGGAACAGGGGCTATCGAATTCACCCTTACCGGCCCAAGCCTGCGGCTGTGCGGTGACGGATACTGCTTCTTTTCGGTCACCGGCGATTTTAGCGCCACATTAAACGACGCGCCCTGCGCAACTTACCAGAATCACCGGATGCATCCTGGGGATATTTTGTCGATTCAGCGCGTTATTTCCGGCGCCAGAGGCTATCTGTCCATTTCCGGCGGCTTTGCCGTGCCGCCGGTTCTAGGTAGCGTCTCCACGCTGATGCGGGCGCAGCTGGGAGGGGTTAACGGACATCCGCTGCGCAAGGGCGACCGCCTGCCCATTGCCCCGCAGCGGCATTCGGTATGCCATGGCGTCCGGGCCGAACGGATTCTACCCCAGATGGAAAAACGAGCCGTGCGAGTGGTTTGGGGACCTCAGGACGATTACTTCGACGATGAAGCGCGGGCGTCCTTTCTCACCCAAACCTATACCCTCTCACCACAGTGCGATCGAATGGGATACCGCCTGAAAGGCAGCCCGTTGGCCCATGTAAAAGGCTTTAACATCATCTCCGATGCGATATGCGCGGGGAGCATCCAGATTCCGGGAGACGGCCAACCCATTGTGGCCATGAACGATCGCCAGACTACCGGCGGCTACCCGAAGATTGCCACGGTGATCCGCGCGGATCTGGCCAGGCTGGGCCAGATGAAACCGGGCGATCCCATTCGTTTTGAAGCGGTATCGGTAGAGAAAGCCGAGGATTTATGGCAGGGAAGGCAGAAGATCCTCGTGCAAAAGCTGGCGGCGCTTAATAAAAAAGTCTTGGCGGCATGCCCGTAACCTGCGTGCGGCAGCGCTAACGAGGAATGACAAATGTCTGTAATCACATCTAAAACAAAGGGCGTTTTTGTTATTGCCGTGACGCCGTTTCGGCATGACGGAACGATCGATCCCGGCAGCATTGACAGTATGGTGGATTTCTATTTTGAAAAGGGCGCCGACGGGCTGACCATTCTGGGCATGATGGGAGAAGCGCCCAAGCTGACATTGGCCGAGTCATTGGCGGTCGCCAGGCTGACGTTGGCACGCGCGTCAGGCAAACCGGTTATCGTTGGCGTTTCCGCGCCCGGCCTGGCCGCCCTCGGAGAACTGTCCGGTAAAGTCATGGACATGGGCGCTGCGGGGATTATGGTCGCCCCGCCTGCCACCCTGCGCACCGATGAACAGATCATCAATTACTACCGTCACGTGATCGACATGGTCGGCGCCGAGACTCCGGTGGTGCTGCAGGACTTTCCTCTCTCCACCGGCGTGCAGATTTCAACCAAGACGCTGGGGGTCCTTTTTACGGCCCACCCCAGCATTGTCATGCTAAAACACGAGGACTGGCCGGGACTGCAAAAAATCAGCGACATCCGCCGGGCCGAAGCGCAGGGACAGCGTCCCGTATCGATTTTGTGCGGCAATGCCGGGGTTTTTCTACCCGAGGAAATGCAGCGCGGAGCGGATGGCGCCATGACCGGTTTCGCCTATCCGGAAATGATGGTTGATGTGGTTCGGCTGATGAACGCGGGCAGGGTTGAAGAGGCCCATGATGTTTTTGACGCTTACCTGCCGTTGATTCGCTATGAGCAGCAACCCGGACTTGGCCTGGCGGTAAGAAAATACCTGCTGGCAAAACGCGGCGCCATTTCCTGCGCGGCACAGCGGCGTCCGGGAATCATGCTGAGCGAGCCGGCTGTTAACGAGATCGAGCGTCTTGTCGCCCGTCAGGATCGAAGACTTACCTTGCCGGCGTAAATCACATGAACAGGAAACAGTTGTGAACGGGGGCGCCAGCCACGCCATGGTCAATAACACATCTTCGCCGGCCGCCTTATGCGGGAAGGCCCGGCGTTGCGGGAGAATGAACAGTGAAAGACCGAATAGTGCGGTTTGACCGCGTGGAATTCGATACGCGGCAAAACAGGCTCAGACAGCAAATGGAAAAGCAAAAGCTGGATGCCATTATCGTTTCGGCGCCAGAGAATATTTATTACCTGTCCGGGTATCAAACCAAGGCGGTATTCACCTTTCAGTTTCTTTTATTCACGGTAAAAGGCCTGCTGTTATTGTTCACCCGGCAGATGGAAATTGCCAATGCCATGGCCGCCCATGCTGAAGGGGGATTTTCCGATTATGAAGTGTATCAGGACGATCAGGACCCCATGGAGGCCGCCATCGCTTTTTTGCGCCGCCATCTCCCTTCGGGGGCCAGGGTCGGGCTGGAACTGGCAAGCTGGTGCATGCCGGCCCAGCGCGCGCAGGGGATTACCCGTGGTTTTACCGCGGCAAAATGGATTGATGTCTCGACGCTTATCGATAGGCTGCGATTGGTTAAGTCGCCAGCAGAACTCATGGCGCTGGCACAAGCCGGACGTATCGGCGATGCCATCGCCGACCGAACCCTGGCGGCCATCGCTCCCGGCCGTACCGAGAACGATCTGGCCGCGGTGCTGATGACCGAAATGGTAAACCAAGGGTCGGAATACCCCGGCAGCTGGCCCAACGTGATGGTCGGCAAGCGCACCGGAAGAATTCATGCCGCCTGGGAGGGCGTTGCCATTGGCCGTGACGATCATGTGATGGCTGAAATCACCGGCGTAAAGCTGCGCTATCACGCGCCGTCCTGCCGAACAATCCTGGTGGGCAATCCGTTGCCGGCTATTCGCCACGCGGCCGAAGTCCTTGAAAAGGCACAACAGGCCGCCGTTGCGGCCGTGGAGGCCGGCCGTCCCGCCCGGGTCATCAATCAGGCGGCGGAGGCGGTGCTGGCGGCCAACGATCCCGGCTGTGTCGTCGCACGCCGCTGCGGTTATTCACTGGGCATCGGTTTCCCTCCTTCCTGGGGCGCGCAATGGCAGTTGGGGTTGAACTCGCTGGTGGAAGAGACGCTGGAAACGGGTATGGCATTCCATATCGTGCTGGTGGGGCATTTGCCGGAGGGACGCGCCGTCAGTATCGGCTGTACGGTCGCGCTAGGAGAAAACGGCCCTGAACGGCTCACCCGTGGCGGCGTGTTCTGGGCTGACGGCTCAAAACGCCTGTGAATCCCTGACATCATCAATGAATGAAGGAACCGTAAAAAAATGAGTAAAAACAGTCGCTCTTCCCAGCGGGCCGGCGGGCTCACCCGCCGCTCTTTCATTCTGGCTTCGGCGGCCATCCTGCCCGTCGCCGCCGGTTTTTCCCGCGTCTCGCTGGCCGCTTTAGCCGGCGAGACGCTGGTTGTGCGCACGAGTTCCGGCGGCAGCTATGGCGAAGCGATGGATCGCGCCATTTTCACGCCTTTTACCAAGGCCACCGGCATACGCATCATCAAGACCGCCAGCGATATGGCGCCGCTGATTGCTTCAGCTAAACAAGGCAAGCCGCTGGTTGACATTGTGGATACATCGGAAGGGCTGCTGCAGACCCTGGCCGCCAATGGGGCGCTCAATGCTATCGATTATGGCAAATGCAGGCTGTTCACCGTCGACGACATCGGCAAAGACGCGGCCAAACAATACATGGTGCGCCGAATGGTTTACGCGCGCGTGCTGGGCTACCGCAAAAACGCCTTTACCGGCGCCGTTCCCGCCGATTGGCGGGAGTTCTGGGACGCGGAAAAATTTCCCGGCGCCCGCGCCTTGCCCGGACTTGGCCTCGACATGCCTGACCTGGAGTTCGCCCTGCTGGCCGACGGCGTTCCGATGAACGAGATATACCCGATTAATATTGATCGCGCCCTGGCGGCCTATAGCCGGATTCGCGGCAAGATCCAGAGTTTTTATAATACCGACGCCATTTCGGCGAATTTGCTGTCCACCGGTGAAGTGGATATTGAACCCATCGCCAACGGCCGTATTCAATCGATGATTGATGAAGGGGGCGGTTATGCCATTGAATGGAACCAGCATATGAAGGTGCCCAGCGCCTACGCCATCCTTAAGGGGGCTAAAAATCTGGAGAACGCCTACCGCTTCCTCGATTTTGCCCTGTCGCCGCAGGTGCAGGCGGATTTTGCCAAGGAAATTCCTTATGGTCCGGTCAACAAAAAGGCATTTGATCTTATCCCGTCCGGCATCGCTGCGAAATTGCCCACCAATCCCGCCTGGAGCGATAAAGGGTTCATGCAGGATGTCAAATGGTGGGGAGACAATAGCCAGCTGGTGACGAATAAATGGAATCAGTGGGCAGCGCAATGAGAGGAATAACATCCGCCGCGGCAGTTCAGGCCGATGGAACGCGGGTGACCAAATCCGCCTCGGTTCGCGTTGAAGGACTGAAAAAAGCCATCGGCGGCGCCACCCTCCTCGCCAACGTCGATTTACATGTTAACGCCGGGGAATTTGTGACGCTGCTCGGCGCCTCCGGATCGGGTAAAACCTCTACCTTAATGGCCATCGCCGGATTCCTCACGCCCGACGCCGGGCGGATTACCGTCGGCGATCGCGACGTTACCCGCGTCCCGCCCGGCCGCGAAAGGGATATGGGCATTGTCTTCCAGAATTATGCCTTATTCCCCCATATGACCGTGGCGCAAAATGTCGCCTATCCGCTGAAGGTTCGTCACCTGCCACGGCAGCAGATCAAAGCGCGCGTCGCCAAGGTATTGGAGCTGGTGCAGCTTACGCCCCTGGCCGATCGCAAGCCCGCGTGGCTTTCCGGCGGGCAGCAGCAGCGCGTGGCGCTGGCGCGGGCGCTGGTTTTTGAGCCTTCAGTCCTGCTGATGGATGAACCCATGGGAGCGCTGGATGTACGCCTCAAAGAGGAGCTGCAATGGGAGATCAGGCGATTGCAGCGGGAAATCGGCGCCACGGTCATTTATGTCACTCATGATCAACATGAAGCCATGCTGCTTTCCGATCGCGTTGCCTTGATGCGCGACGGGCGGATTGAGCAGTACTCCACCGCTCAGGAACTCTATCAGCGTCCCGAAACCCTGTTCGCCGCCCGGTTTTTAGGGGACTCGAACCTGCTGAAAGGCCGCTTGAGCCATACCGCCGGCCCCGCGCTGGAGGTGGCCGGCACACACCTTCGGCTCCCGGCGGAACAGGCTGACGGGAAAGAGGACGGGGCGTTATGCGCCGCGCTGCTGCGCCCGGAAGTCCTGGCCATACAGCCCGCCGGCCTGCTCGAGGAGCCGCCACCGGGATGTTTTATTACGGGCATGGTCAAAGATTTGGCCTTTGTGGGCCAGTCCATACGCTATGAATTTGAATGCGAACTCATGGATGTGACGATGCTAATTCACCAAGTTGCGCGTTCCGGCCATACGCAGCTTTCACCCGGCAGCCGTGCCGTCGTATCATGGGATCCCCGGGATATTCATCTGATTAAAATGGACGGCAGCCATGGCTGAGGTGAATATCGCCGCTGCGCCGGCGCCTCGCAAACGTTTAACGGCGCCTGATTTGCAATGGCTGGCATTAACGGTCGTCGTTCTGTTCATGCTGGCGACGTTCATTGCGCCGCTTTTGCAGGTGTTGTTTCTTGGCGTTACCGATGATGGCGGGAATTTTACCTTCGCCCCGTTGAAGGAACTGTTTCAAAACGGCAGCCTGCGCCACGTCATACTGCAGACGGCGTTCACCGCCGCGGAGGTATCGCTCTGCTGCCTTATCATTGGCTATCCGGCGGCATATTACCTGTCACAGCTAAAAGGCAAAATGGCAACCCTGACCGGAGTCGCCATCCTGTTCCCTTTCCTCACCAGCAGCCTGGTGCGCACCTTTGTTTTTATGGTTATCCTTGGTCGCACCGGCCTGCTCAATAGCCTGCTCAAGGCCCTGGACATACCGGGAACACCCTTCAAACTTCTGTTTAACCAGACGGGGGTGGTTATCGGCATGACCTATGTCTTACTGCCCTATATGCTACTGTCGCTTATCGGCACGATGCGCAAAATCGACCCGGTGCTGTTGAATGCGGCACGCAGCCTCGGCGCCGGGCCCGCCACCATTTTCCTGACCGTCTATCTGCCCCTTAGCCTGCCGGGAGTGGCGGCGGGAACGATCATTACCACCATTCTCGGTTTCGGCTACTTTGTCACGCCGGCGCTGATGGGCGGCCCGTCCGAAACCATGATTGCCCAGCTCGTGGAGCAGCGCATCGTCGTCATGTACGATATGCACGGCGCGGCGGCGCTGTCTCTTATTATGCTGGCGATAGTGCTGGCGGTGTACGCCGTTGCCGCCCGCTGGCTTGGCTTATCCAGGATGATGAGGCCGCACGGATGAAAACGCGGCCCTCGCTCTCCAGAAGCGTCCTTTCAGTCTATGCCTACGGCCTCATTATCCTGATGCTGATTCCGATGGCTGCGCTGGTACCCATCTCATTGGGCGACAGCGCCACCATGTCGGCCCTGCCGGAGCATTACTCTTTGCGCTGGTACCGCGAGGTACTGGGGGGAAGCCAGTGGCGGGAATCGTTCTCATGGAGTTTGGTTACCGCCGGCCTGGCCACCCTGATTTCCACCGCGATCGGCTATTTGGGCGCCTACCTGCTGGTGCATTCCACCAGCAAAATAAAAGGCGTGCTTGAAATAATTCTGTTGATGCCGGTGATGGTGCCCACCGTTATCGTGGCCTTTTCCACCTATATTCTGTCAAACTGGATGCCCGCCGACAGCAACTGGCTATTGATCGCGGTGGGACAAGCGCTGCTGGGCCTGCCGATTGCCACGCTAATCATCGCCGCCGGCCTGCGCGATATCGACGTCTCAATCATCAGGGCGGCCGTAAGCCTCGGCGGCCAGCGACACCAGGTCTTTCTGTGGATCATTTTGCCCATGGCCCGCCACGGGATTCTCTCCGCCGCCGCCCTCGGTTTTCTTATCGCCTTCGATGAGCTGCTGGTGGCGGTATTTTTGACAAAACCCGGCCTGGAAACGCTACCCGTGCGCATCTACGATGCCGTGACCTATGAACTTACCCCCGCCATTGCGGTGGTCAGCGTATTTCTGATGGCGTTGATTGCACTGGCGCTGATTGTGGGGAATTGCCTGAAAAGCCGGGGAACGGCGAAAGGCCGTGTTTAGCTTTTCCGTCCCCAAAGGCCAACGGACTATCGCGAAACCGTTCATGTACATCATCCCGCCGAACCACGCCCGGTCGTTGAAGCTTAAGACACTCTGCGCCACTTAGGGGGTACGCCTGAAGTGGCACGAACGTTGGATCGATACTGGCCGGTAATGGCTGGTTTTTCCATATTATCGAAGGTCATTTCAAAGCTCTGCAATATTTGAATGACCGTGTCCTGTTTATTATCTAGTGCTATCTTCAAGGCGGTATGGCCGTTGTTATCGGTAGCGTCAAAGTGAATTTTATCGTGCTCCAATAAATCCATCACCATAGAAGCCCAGCCCTTTTCTGCCGCCAGCATCAGGGCAGTGGTGCCGGAGTTATTCTTTTCATTGATAAGAAGAGAGAGTTTATCCTTAAGGCCATTGTACGCGACTTTATCGTCGTGATGGATCATGGCATGAAGGAGTGTATTACCATTTTTGTCTTTGAAGTCTTCGATTTTCATTAAGTTTTTTTTAACATATGCAATGGACAGCAAATATATATTTTTGTTAAAGAAGTCATTAAAAACCTTGCCAACATCCCCGCACCAGCTGCTATGATAATATTCAAGCAGCGATTCCTCTGGAGAATAGGTGATGGCGTCACGAAGCAAATCATCTTGAATGCGACAATTTATCTCACCCATATGCAAGGCCTGCAATGTTACAGAGTCCCTATATTGGCCGTGATCGACCCAAAACAAACCCTTAAATGATTTAATAGTGCTCGAATATGAGATGCGTTTAGACTGGATATTATAAGTATTTCCCTCATTATTTTCCGCGACTAACGCTTCAGCTAAACCACCATAAATGGCGCCAGAATATTCCAGTAAATAAATATTATGATTATTTGCGGCATTTCGCCCCAGGATCGCGGTGAGATCCACCGGCAGGCTCGTTGATTGCGTAAATTGCAAGATTTCCTGATGGCCACGTTCAGTCAAATACCTCATATCGCCCACGTCGGCATAATTCCCCGGCATATTAAATATTACTTCTACATTTTGACGTATCTCATCACCAATGTCTTTAATCATGGTGATGATATTGGTAGCTTGATTAAGCTTTACAAGCATAATATAGAAATGCTCTTTCGTGATACAGTCAATATCCGCTCTAAGCCTCTTATTCTTACACTGCAGCGGGTAAATCCAGTTGGCTTTTTTCAGATGCTGTTTGTAGGCGTCGACGTAGAGTTCCTGTTCATCCCGGTCAATGGCCGCATGATATTGTTGGACATGCTTTACAATGACGTCATGAGCCGTTTTTTCTATGTGGGCATTGATATGTTGCAAAATATTTTTCCCTGAGGGAACATTGATTATTTCATTGATCTGAATGATATCTGACAACGCTTGCTCAACATTATTTCCCAGATTGAGAATTATATTATTCAGCATCCTTTGGATATAAAATTTATGTGCAAAAAAACCGTCAAAATTTAATTGTCTGAAGCCCATTAAAGATTTACCAAGGCCGGCATATAAAAACGGTTTCAGTTCATTTCTAACATTCTGACATTGGTGAAAATTCTGGCAAAAGAGTCTTATATTTTCTTCGGATGAACGATCTGCATTTATATTTTTTGCAATCGACTTGAAGTCGTTTTCGATCTGTTCAATATATCGTCCGAAGTCTTGGCCGCTTTCAAAATTTTCGACACAGCCATATTTTCGCTCTGAATAGAATACTCTGTTTGCATCATCCAGCCGTGCCGGCTCTTTTGTCAACAACTCGGTGGGGTGAAGCCATTTAGACGTGGTGCTAACATGACAAACTGGCATGATATCTCCTGGTGATAAGTTCTATTGATTAACCGCCGAAATAGGGATTTTTCGGAAATCCTTGATGTTTTACATATATTTATACTATTTAAAATAACCGACGGCCATCCATAAAAATTGCCGAAGAAATATGTAATTAGCTTAGGGTTTCATACTCTTTTTTGCTTGCATAAATCGCTGTAAGATTAAATTTTGCATAATTAAGGGGTTATTTGGGGACCGCGGCCCGCTGCAATCTCGCATATCTGGTGGGCGCCATGCCCACATGGCGCGTGAACGCCACGCTGAAAGTACTGGCCGAGCTGTAGCCGACGTGCTCGGCAATCCCGGCTATGCTGCCCTTGTCGCGCCGCAGCAGATCCTTGGCCATCGCCATGCGCCAGGTGAGCAGGTATTCCATGGGCGTCACGCCCACGGCGCGGCTGAAGCGCTCAAAGAACGCCGAACGTGAAAGCGCCGCCTCTTTCGCCAGCTCCGCCACCGTCCAGGCGCGCGTCGGACGCTCGTGCATGGCGCGGATCGAGGCCGCGAGGCGGCTGTCCGCCAAACCATGCACCAGGCCCGGCGACGCTGCCGTCCCCGCCGTTGACCGCAGCGCCTCAATAAGCAGCACCTCCATCAGGCGTACCAGCACAACTTCGCGCGCGGGCCGCTGCTCGCGAGTCTCTTCGCCCACGAGCTGCACAAGCGTCGTCAGCCGGGGCTCGCCGCGCACGTGCATGATCCGCGGCAGCAGCGAGACCAGCAAGGCTTTATCCGGCGAGCCGAAGCTGCAGTGGCCCGCCAGCATACGAAAGTCGGTCGGCCCCTCCTGGCGGCCGATCCTGAATCGGCCCGCCCCTAACTCGGCGTGCTGCGTCTCGGCGCCCGCCGGCGGCGTCTCAAGGCTTGACATCGCAACACCGTAGACCGACGGGATAAGGGCGAAGTCACCCGACCGGAGCTCGATGGGCGCATGCCCATCGGCAGCTAGGCGGCAAGCGCCCTCGAGGACTACGCAGTAGAAGGGTTCCCCGGCTTCCGAACGGCGGATGGCCCAGGGACCCGCGCCGACGACGCTCTTTGAAAAGCCGGCGCCCGGCTGCAGCAGCGTGACTACCTCGGCGAGAGGATCGATCATACCGGACTCCTGCGGATGAAATATGGACTTTTGATTGTAGTGAGTACGGTATCCGCCGTCTATCATCTGGACATCGCTCACCATAATACCAGGAGCTTTCATGAAGACAGTCTTGATTACCGGTTGTTCGTCCGGCTTCGGCCTTGAAATCGCCCGTCATTTCCTTGACCGCGGCTGGCGGGTTATCGCCACCATGCGCACCCCTCGGGAAGATATCCTGCCCGTTTCCGAGCATCTTCGCGTGCTCGCCCTCGACGTAACCGATGCCAAGAGTATTCAACGGGCCGTGGAGGCCGCGGGGCCTATTGACGTGCTGGTGAACAATGCGGGATTCGGCGCGGCGGCGCCCATCGAGTCCATGCCCCTTGCGACAATGCGCGAACTGTTTGAGACCAACACCTTCGGCACCATGGCCTTGACGCAGGCAGTGCTGCCGCAATTCAGGCAGCGCAAGGCCGGCGTCGTTATCAACGTCACATCCAGCGTCACCTTTAAGGCACTGCCGCTGGTGGGCGTTTACCGGGCCAGCAAGGCGGCGGTGAACGCCTTCACCGAGTCGCTGGCCGCAGAGGTTGGACAGTTCGGCA
The DNA here is from genome assembly GCF_047324245.1 of Sodalis sp. RH16. Classification (NCBI taxonomy): domain Bacteria; kingdom Pseudomonadati; phylum Pseudomonadota; class Gammaproteobacteria; order Enterobacterales; family Bruguierivoracaceae; genus Sodalis; species Sodalis sp. RH16. Next base: position 832,150 of record NZ_CP178737.1, read on the forward strand.
TCCGGGTACGCCTGGTATTGCCGGGGCGCGCTCCCGAGACCCGTTTCGGCGATAACGCACAGCCCCATACGGCGGGCATCGACCATGAAGCCTACGCCGAACTGGTTAAGAATCTTTTCGCCACCTTTGCCGAGAACGTAGGTCCTATCACGCACTCAGAAGATGTAGCCCGGGCGGTATGGCGCGCGGCCACCGACCCGGACAGCCCGATGCATATCCCGGCCGGCGAGGACGCAGAGGCGTGGGCCGCCGAACAGCGGTAAGATGCCTGGCCAAAAAATCGTCAATCTTTATCCTAACGGCTCCCGGAAGCCCCGGTTTCCGGTGAGCCCCATGCGAGCCGCGCGGGTAAGATCAGCTATTTCATATAGGAATCCAGCACCTTCAGCACAACATCAAGGTCTTCTTCCCGTTTTAGCTCTTCGTCCTGATGAACAATGTGTTCCGTGAGATGGCCTTTTATCACTTCACGCATTAATCCGTTCACCGCTCCGCGGATAGCCGCTATCTGCTGAAGCACTGCCGCACATTCATTAGGCTCATCAAGCATTTTTTTCAGAGCGGCCACCTGCCCCTGAATTTTATTGGTTCTCGCCTTCAGCTTCTGCTGGTCACGAAGGATATGCGACACGTTAACCTCACTCCGACATCAAATCTGGGGTCAATATACCATTGCAGGATACTAGGGGGTAGTATATTGTACTGGGGGGAGTAGTATGCCATCATCTGTTTAATCAAAAATTATTATCATGAATGAATTTAACGCTCTGCTTTCGCAAGGCAATGCCTGGTTATTTATCCCCAGCGCTATTCTGCTCGGTTCTCTACATGGGCTGGAGCCCGGTCACTCAAAAACGATGATGGCGGCATTTATCATTGCCATCAAGGGAACCATCCGCCAGGCCGTTATGCTGGGCCTGGCCGCCACGGTATCGCATACCGCTATTGTCTGGCTGATTGCTTTCGGCGGGATGTACGTCAGCAGAAAATTCACCTCGGAATCAGCCGAGCCCTGGCTTCAGATGATCTCTGCCGTGATTATCCTGGGCACGGCGTTCTGGATGTTCCGGCGGGCGCGGAAAGATGAGGAAAACCGGTTTGGCGATGGGCAGGAAAACGCCCATCCCCACCCACATCCGCACAACCACCCTCATCCTCACCACCACCTTCACCCGCAGCAAGACCACAGTCCCCGGATATTTCTCGGACCTATGCATCCGGCGCCGGCGGGCGTAAAAGCCGGTCCCGACGAATATCAAACCGCCCATGAGCTGGCGCACGCCGGCGCTATTGCCCGCCGCTTTTCCGGGGACCGTGTCGGCAACATGCAAATCGTTCTTTTTGGCCTGACGGGAGGACTAATACCCTGCCCGGCAGCCATTACGGTGCTGCTTATCTGCCTTCAGCTGAAGGAAGTGGCGCTGGGCGCCGCCATGGTTCTGTGTTTTAGCATCGGTCTTGCGCTCACCCTGGTCACGGTGGGTGTTGTCGCTGCCGTCGGCGCAAGGCAGGCGGCCAAACGCTGGCGCGGCTTTAGCGTTCTTGCCGGGAAAGCGCCTTACCTTTCGTGCCTATTGATGGCTATTGTCGGTCTCTACATGGGTATACCCGTCATCCTTCACGTTACGGGTGCGTTGGCCCGCCTCGTTCACCCCGGTCACTTACTCGGGTAAGCTCTTGTGGTTCGCTGCGTTGCCGCCTTCCTGCAACTCGAATTATTTAGGGTATATACCGGCTGATACGGCCATTCCGCCTCACCCATACCAGGCGTACCCCTTTGGTGCGCGCGAAAAGCCGGCGGCGGACAGGGCATCCGCCGCAGGGCTGGCGCCCGCCGGCCGGCCATCGACATCTTCCAGGGTAAAACTCCGGCGCGGCTCGCGTTTCAGCGCGGCCGCCAGCGCCCGCAGTACGGCGGCAAACCATCCGGCGGATTCCGCGTCATTTTTATCAAATGCCTCTTTTTTGCCGGCAAAGGTCAGTAATTGGCGGCCGCCCTGCCCCAGATAGCATGCCAGGCGGCCGTTGCAGATGACCACCAGGGCGCCGCCGCGCCGGGCCGGACGGATACCTGAAGGGTGGGAGGGCCAGGGCAACAGCCAGCCGAAGGGATTGGCCGGATCGTTGGCGGACAGCGCCACCGCTACCGGTTCGCCGGAGGACGCCTCCGCCAGCTCGCGCAGACGCTCGATGCAGTCTTTATCGGCGAACTGCGCCGCCCCCAGTCCGCTGATAAAGCGGCCGCGCAGCACTCGACCCGCCTCTTCCATGCGCCGCAACACCGGCGTAAGCGCGGGAAAGCCCCCCGGCAGCTGCTCCGCCACCGCCACGCCGCGGCTTATCACGCCATAGCGATCGAAAAGATTCTCCACCAGGGTCAGCGTTCTGACGGTGGGGTTGACCGGTTCGCCGGCCAGCAGCGACCAGCGTCCGGCCAGGGCCGCATCGCCAAAGCGGGCGTTTCTCGCCGATACCGGTTTGGACGGCTGCCACACCGGCACCCACCCCGCCACCTGGCGACGGTGGCGCGGTGAGCGGACAGGGCGCGAACGTACCGGCGTGCGCACACCGGTCAGCGCGCGCAGCGGCGACCAGGTGTCGCTGGTGACGCGGCCTTGCCAGGCCAGATCCCACAGTGCTTCCGCCACTTCGGCGGCGGTGACCTCCGCCGCGCTCCCTGGTTCGGCCGTTTCCCGGGCAAAAGCCTCCATCAGATGCCCCTGGGCAAGGGTGACCAGCTGGCGGACAAAATAGGCGCCGCCATCCGCCAGCACGTTGAGAATGGCCTGTTGCAACGGGGAAGAAATGGGTACGCCGGCCTCATCATCCGCACTGTCACCCGTGACGGGCAGCGTTTCGCCGGCCAGCTCGCGCAGATGCAGCGAGACCAGCCCGTCGTCGTCTCCCTGCGCGCCATGGCCGGCCCACAGCACTTCGCCGGCGGCGATGAGTTCGTCCAGCATGGCCGGCCGATAGTCATGCACGCGGCCGGGCAGAATCTGGCGCTCCCACAGCGAAGCCGGCAACGCAATACCCGCCAGTTGTTCGATGACCCGCGCTACGCCCTCGATACCCTCAAACGCGCCCTGCCCCGCGGCAAGCGCTGGTATCGTGGCCGGGAAAGCGGCGTCGGCCAGCAGCCCCTGACGCTCCAGCACCAGCCGCACAAAGGTTTCCTGCGGCACCGGCCGGGTCGCTTCGCGGGCCGCCTGCAAAGAACGCGCCCGCAAACGGCGGAATACTTCATCCCATACCCACCGGCGTGCGGATCCGGCATCGACGTTACAGGGCAAAATCCTGCCCTGATCCCGCAGGCGCTCCAACTGCTCATTGACCACGGCCACTCCCAGCCCAAGGCGCGCCGCCGGCTGCGCCGAGGCGAAGGGGCCATGGGTGCGGGCATAGCGGCCGAGCAGTTCGCGCAAGGGATCGCTCGCCGCTTGCAGAAATACGTCAGGAATGCCCGGCGGCAACGCCACCCCCAGCCCGTCGCGCAAACGGGCGGCATCCTCTATGCCGGCCCAGCGCCCCTCGTCGGCTATGCGCACGGCGATAATCCGCCGGGCCGCCTCCAGCGGCGCCAGATAATCAGCGGGATCCTCGCCGGACAAACGACCGGCGATTTCCGCAAGCGACAGCGGACCCAGTTCGCGCAGCAGATCCACCAGCCCCTCGGCGCCCTTGGCCTGGGTGCCCGCGGCGGTGCGCTGCAACTCCTGCTCCACCCGTTCCACCACCCGGGGATCAAGCAACTCGCCCAAATCCACCTGCCCCAGCAGTTCGCCGAGCAGGCCGCTGTCCAAAGACAGCACAGACGCCCGCCGTTCGGCCAGGGGCACATCCCCCTGATACATGAACTCACCCACGTAGCCGAACAGCAAATCGGCGGCAAACGGCGAAGGGATTTCGGTGGTGACCTCCTGCAGCCGTATCGCGCCGTCATGCAGCCGCTGCATCAGCGCCTCTAGTGCGGCCAGGTCGTAAACATCCTGCAAACACTCTCTGGCGGTCTCGATGATAAGCGGGAAATCGTCATGCTCCCGGGCAATCTCCAGCAGTTGGCCGGCGCGCAAGCGCTGCTGCCACAGCGGCGAGCGCTTGCCGGGACGGCGGCGCGGCAGCAGCAGGGCGCGCGCCGCGCATTCGCGAAAGCGCGCGACAAATAGCGCCGACTGCCCCACCGCATCGGTGACGATTTGCGCCAGGGCATGGGGGTCGAAAACAAACAGTTCCGCGCCGGGCAGGCGGCCCACGCCGTCCGGTATGCGAATAATGATGCCGTCATCGCTGGCGACGACGGAAGGATCGATTTTCAAACGCCGGTGAATACGCGCGGCGATGGCCAGCGCCCAGGGAGCATGCACGCGCTGCCCATAGGAAGAGTGCAGCATCACCCGCCAGTCGCCGCTCTCATCGCGGCAGCGCTCGATTACCAGCGTCCGGTCGGTGGGCAGCGCCTCGGTGGCCTCCCGCTGCTCCGCCACCAGCTGCAGCAGATTATTAACGGCGTTTTCATCCAGGCCGGCGGTTTGGAGGCGCGCCGCCAGCGGACTATCCTTATGCAGCGGATCCCCCTTGCCCGCCGTGGCTTCCTCCACTTCGCGCAGGAAGGCGCCGATGGCTTCGCCTAATTCCGCCGGACGGCCCGGGTTATCGCCATGCCAGAACGGCAGTCGGGCGGAACGTCCCGGCGCCGGGATCACCACCACCTGATCGTGGGTGATCTGCTGGATTCGCCAGGAGGTCGCCCCAAGCGTAATCACGTCGTTGACCCGCGACTCGTAGACCATCTCCTCGTCCAGCTCGCCCACCCGCCGCGCGCCGCGCTGCTCCTCGCCTTCCGGCAGGATCACGCTGAACATGCCGCGATCCGGAATCGTGCCGCCGCTGGTCACCGCCAATTGCTGCGCGCCCGGGCGGGCGGTCAGCGTGCCGCTGCCGCGATCCCACACCAGGCGCGGGCGGAATTCACCAAACGCTTCCGACGGATAGCGGCCCGCCAGCATGTCCAGAGTGGCGTCGAAGGCGCTGCGGGGCAACGCGCGAAACGGATCCGCGCGCCGCACCATGGCATACCAGTCCTCAATGTTAAGCGGCCCCATAGACACGGCGGCAACGGTATGCTGCGCCAGAACGTCCAAAGGATTGCGGGGCGGCGCCACCGCTTCCAGAGACCCCGCCAGCATGCGTTCCACCGTGACCGCGGTGTCGATCAAATCGCGCCGGGTACGGGGATAAAACACCCCGGAGGAGACGCCTCCCACCTGATGTCCGGCCCGCCCCACCCGCTGCAGCGCGCTGGCCACCGAGGGCGGCGCGCCAACCTGGATGACCTGATCCACCAAACCCATATCAATGCCGAGCTCCAGGCTGGAGGTGGCCACCACGCAGCGCAGTTCGCCGGATTTAAGCGCGATTTCAATCTCCGCCCGCTGCTCCTTCGACACCGAGCCGTGATGGGACCGGGCGACGGCGGGCGGCTCGCCGGCGGCGCGCTTTCCGGTGCCCCCCGAGGAAGAAAGGTAATTCACGGGCGACTCTTCCGGTAAGGATGAATGGGCGTAATGCTCGGCATAGCGTTCATTGAGGCGCGCCGTCAGCCTCTCCGCCAGTCCGCGGGAATTGGTAAACACGATGGTGGAATGGCAGGCGAGAATCTGTTCCAGGACACTGGCTTCCACATGGGGCCAAATCGACCCCGGCCGGCCGGGCCCGCCGGTCTCCGGCGAGGCATCGCCCCGGGCCGGTATATCGGTCATATCCTCCACCGGCACCACGATTTTCACCTCCAGGGGACGGCGAGACGGCGGATTGATAACGGTGACCGGCATTGCGCCACCCAAAAAACCGGCCACGCGTTCTACCGGGCGCACCGTCGCCGACAGGCCGATGCGCGCAGCGGGCGCGGGCAGCAATGCGTCCAGCCGCTCCAGGCTCAGCGCCAGATGGGAACCGCGCTTGGAACCGGCCACCGCATGGATCTCGTCGATAATCACCGTGGTCACGCCGCGCAGGGTCTCGCGCGCTTTGGAGGTCAGCATCAGGTACAGCGACTCGGGGGTGGTGATCAGAATATCCGGCGGTTTGCGCTGCAGGCCGGCGCGTTCAGCGGCGGGCGTGTCGCCGGTGCGCATCCCCACCGTCAGTGCCACCTGGGGATCCCCCCGCTGCCGGCGCCTGGCGCTGACGCCGTCCAGCGGCACGCTCAAATTGCGCCGCACATCGGCCCCCAGCGCCTTGATGGGAGAGATGTATACCACGCGGGTGGCGGTTTGGCGCGGCCGGGCAGGATCGTTTTCACGCTCCCGGAACAGTGCGTCAATGGCGTGTAAAAAGGCCGCCAGCGTCTTGCCCGACCCGGTGGGCGCAATCACCAGCGTGCAGTGGCCGGCGCCGATCGCCGCCCAGGCGGCCTGTTGCGCAGGCGTAGGCGCCGGGAACGCCGAAGCGAACCAGTCCCTGGTGGCGGGCTGGAACCGGCTTAGGGGATCCGGGGAAGTCTGTCCTGGCTTTGCCATCGCTTATCGACGCCTGATGGTGCGGTACCGAACCCGTATCGGGACGGGATACGCGGTTGGTAAACAGTGTCCACTCGACTTCAGACCGGTTTTCTTCATGACAAGATCCTTGCAAAGGCCGGCGGGCCAACCGTTCCCGCATCCCGGGCTCAGGCGAACGGCAGGCCGCGGCAGCTCCGGACAGACATTGAATAACAGCTTAGCACTATTGCTGAATAGCGATCGACTCCATGCCGGTATCGATAAAACAAGTGTTAAATTTTTGTTTGTTTTTGTTTTCCTGAATATTACATGCTAGAGATCACTTTACCGACAAAGTTTACTTCCTACCATTAAGACCATCCGGTGAAGAGGTCCTTATGTTTGCTGAAGAGAGACGAAAAGGCATCCTTGACTATTTAGATAAACATGAACGCGCCAGCGTGCCGTTTTTGTCGAATATGTTTGGCGTCACCAAAGAAACCATACGGGCTGATTTACGCCTGCTTGCAAGCCAGGGAGGATTAAAACGCTGCCATGGGGGAGCCATGGTTATTCGCTGCGGGCTTTATCGCAGCCTGATATCACCGGCAAGCGGTAATTTCGACGTTTTATTGCAGCGCGTGCAAAGCAAAAAATATAAGCGCGATAAAAAAAGGAAAAATCCAATGAGCGGCAGAGTCTGTATTCTCGGTTCTTTTAATGTCGATATTGTGGCCAAGGTAAAACGCTTTCCCCGGGGCGGTGAATCACTGCTGGCGGAAAGCAGCAATCTCGGTCCGGGGGGAAAGGGCTCCAACCAGGCCACCGCCGCCAGCCGGGCCGGCGCCAGAGTGCATTTTGTGTCAAAAGTCGGCAAGGATCAATTCAGCCAGTTCGCCTGCGATCACCTGGCTTCTTCCGCCATTCATTCGTTTCGGCTTTATCAGTCGGAAACGGAACCCACCGGCAATGCGATTATTTATGTTTCCGACGAAAATGGAGAAAATATGATCGCGATATATCCGGGTGCGAATAAAACCATCACGGATGAAGAAATTGCGGAAATGGCCGCTGAGCTGTCGGAATCAAATGTTTTACTGGTGCAATTGGAAAATAATATTTCCGCTATTTTAGGCGCGATAAAATTAGCCAAGGCGATGGGTGTCACTATTGTTATGAATCCCGCGCCTTATTCCCAAGAGGTTGTGCAATGCCTGCCCTATATTGATTTGGTTACCCCCAATGAAACGGAAGCCTCGCAGCTTTCCGGCATCGAGGTCACCGACATCCACAGCGCAAAAAAAGCCGCGCTGGCTATTGTCGCCCTGGGGGTGCCACAGGTCATCATTACGCTGGGTTCCCAAGGGGCGCTGCTGTACCAGAATAATCAATTCCAGCTTATCCATGCCTTCCCCGCCCTGTGTATTGACAGCACCGGCGCCGGAGATGCGTTCAACGGCGCGCTGGCCGCCGCCCTGGCGGACGGCCGGCCCCTATTGCAGGCGGCCACCTATGCCTGTGCCTTCGCGTCGCTGGCGGTGGAGCTGGAAGGGGCGTCCAACATGCCCAGCCATCAGCAGGCGGTCAGCCGTTTGAGCCAGAGATAATCCGTTTACCGGGTTAACGTCCACATCCCGATACCCGGCTATTTCGCTACAGGTCGTAAGGACAACATGCCGCTATGAGCAGAGTCGCGTTAAACAATATCGAAAAAGAGTTCCATGGCCACCGGGTTATCGACGGTATTGATTTGACCATCGAAGACGGCGAATTCATCGCCCTGGTGGGCCCCTCCGGCTGCGGTAAATCCACCCTGCTGCGGATCATTTCCGGCCTGGAAACCGCCTCCAAGGGGCAAATACTGATAGACGATAAGGTGGTGAATGCGCTGCGGCCGAAAGACAGAAACATCGCCATGGTATTCCAGAACTACGCACTTTATCCCCATATGACGGTACGGCGTAATATCAGCCTGAATCTTGAAATCGCCGGACTGGGCAAAAAAGAAATCGATGAACGCGTGGACAAAGCCGTCAAGCTGCTGGAAATCGAAGAGTTGCTGGACAGACGGCCGTCGCAGCTCTCCGGCGGACAGCGCCAGCGCGTCGCCATGGGACGCGCCATTGTGCGGGAACCCTCGGTGTTCCTGTTTGATGAACCCCTGTCGAACCTGGACGCCAAGCTGCGCGCCCAAATGCGTATCGAGATAAAAAGCCTGCATCGCACATTGGCCACCACCCTGATTTATGTTACCCACGATCAGTTGGAAGCCATGACGCTGGCGGACCGCATCGTGGTGCTTAACCGCGGCGTTATCGAGCAGGTAGGACCGCCGATGGAGCTGTATCTGCGGCCTAAAAACCAGTTTGTCGCCACCTTTATCGGCTCGCCGTCCATGAACCTGCTGCCGGCCACGGTGCGAACCGCCGCCGGGGAGACATCGCTGGTTCTGGCAGAGGATGTTACGCTGCGGTTGCCCTTTACCCTGCCCGACCGGCAGGCGGTCACCCTCGGCATCCGGCCGGAGAACCTGGTGATCGACGGACCGGGATTGCCCCTGGAGGCCACGGTCCTGTTCAATGAACCCTCAGGCGCCTATAGCCTGGTGAGCGCGCGTATCGGACAAAACATGTCTTTGTCGCTGATGGTGGACGGCTACCGGTCCATCGAAGCCGGCCAGCGCCTGCGGCTGGGCATCCTGCCGGAGCATATTCATCTGTTTGACGCGCAAAGCCAGAAATCGTTGCGGGAGGGCGTGCCGTGTTGATATTCAACCCCAAGGGCATCGGCGCAATATTATCCGTCGCCGCGGCGGCGCTGACTCAGCCCTGCGCGGCGCAGGAGCAGGCGAAAACCACGGTAACCTTTCTCACGGCGGAGCGACCCGATACCTTTGCCCCGGCCATCGCCCTGTTTGAACGGCAGCATAAAAATATCCATATCGAGTATCAACAGGTGCCTTTTGATAATCTGAGCGCGCAGGTCGCCGCGCGTATCGGCTCCGGCGATAAAGACCTCGACCTGTACGCGGTGGACGTTCCGCGCGTGACCGAACTGGCATCGAAATCCTATCTTGCGCCCCTGGAGGATGAACGGGCCAAGCTGGAAAACATCGCCGGCGATAAGGCCATCCAGGCGGTCAGCTACCAAGGCAAAATCTATGCCTATCCGCTGTGGACCTCGACCCAGATAATGTACTTCAACCGCGATTTGCTCAATGCCGCCCATATTCCGTACCCGTCGGCGGATCCCGCCCGGCGCCTGACCTGGCAACAGTTGGTCGGCCAGGCTCAACAGGCGCAGCAGGCGGGCGCTCCCTGGGGATTTTCATTCGAACAGGTGGATCGCTACTACCAGCTGCTGTCGCTGTATATCTCTTATGGCGCCGGCAGCGGCCTGAAGGGCAACGACGCGCTGACCGCTGATTTAACCAGCGGCGGGTGGCAACAGGTCAGCGACTGGTATCGCTCTCTGTATATCAAGCATATCGCGCCGCGGGGGGTCACGCCGGAGCAGACGCCGGATCTGTTCGGGGACGGCAAAGTCGCGTTTTTTGTCGGCGGGCCCTGGAATATCGGCCGCTTCAACAAGGTCGCTTCCCTGCATTACGGCGTGGCGCCCATGCCCTATTTCGCCGGCGGCAGTCCCAGCACGCCCACCGACTCGTGGGCAGTGGGGATCAATCCGCACTCCGCCCACGCCCGTGAAGCGAAGCTGTTCGCCGAATTCATCTCCATCGATCCCGAGGGCTCGTACAGCACAGTCATCAATAACCCGCTGCCCCCGGTCAATAACGTCGCCTTCAAGCGCTACATCGGCAATCTGTCCACCATGGACAGCAAGATTGGTCCGATCTCAAGCATCGTTTCCTACGAGTTGGCCCATACCGCCGTCAGCCGGCCGCGTACCAAAGGGTACGTCATATTTGAAACCATCATCGACCGGGCATTCAGCGATATCCGAAACGGCGCCGACAGCAAGCAGACCCTTGAGCGCGCGCAGCTGCGCTTGAACCGCTCTTTTGCACGGATTAAATAACGAATAGGGGTATGCCATGGGCAGTAAATTGAATCAAAAATGGGTGCAACTGTTTATATTTCTCGGTCCGGCGCTGCTCTGCGTGGCGGTACTGCGCCTCTGGCCGGCGGTGCTCGCCATCCATGAATCGTTGGTGGATCCCATTTCCGGCAAATACGGACTGAGCAATTACCTGTATATCCTCACCGATCCCGAATTCATTGCCTCATTAAAAGTGACGCTGCTGTTTTCCATTATCGTCAATCCGCTGCAAATCGCCATCGCCCTGGCCCTGGCGCTGCTGACCAACGCCGCGCTGCCGCTGATAGGCCTGTGGCGCACGCTTATCCTGCTGCCGGTGGCCATCCCGCAAAGCGTTTCCGCGGTGGTATGGGGAGTGGGACTGCGGCCGGACGGCCCCGTCAATGGTTTACTCAACGCCTTGGGCATCGCTTCCCAGCCGTTTGTCACCTCCCCCGATCAGGCCCTGGCCTCCATTATCCTGATTGTCAGTTGGGTGGGGGTAGGCTACTGGATGACCTTCCTGGTGGCCGGTTTACAGGATATTCCCCAGGCCCTGTACGATGCCATAGAGATTGACGGCGCCAACGCCTGGCAAAAATTCCGCTATGTCACGCTGCCGCAGCTGCGACGCCCGCTGACCTTTGTGCTGGTGGCCAATACGGTAGCCAATTTTCTGGTATTCGCGCCGGTGCAGATTCTCACCAAGGGCGGCCCCCAGGATTCAACCAATCTGATCATGGAAGAGATCTATACCCAGGCCTTTTCCTTCGGCGACCCCAGCAGCGCCTATGCGTCCACGGTGATTCTGATGATTCTGGTGATTGCCATCGTCGGCCTTCAGTTCAAACTGATGCAAAAAGGAGGCGTACGATGAGCCCATCCCTCTCTCGCCGCGGGCTTCGTCTGGTCACGCTGCTTATCATCGTGGCCTTCTTCATCCTGCCGCTCTGGTGGACCGGCGTGAGCGCCTTCAGGCCCAGCGAGGAAATTTTCCGTTATCTGTCCCCCATCAGCATCCGCACGCTGTTCCCGGACCGGGCCACCTGGTCACAGGTCATCGCCCTGGTGCAGAGCCCGTTTTTGCTGGCCATCGGCAATTCGGTGCTGGTGACCGCCGTGACGGTCATCATCGGACTGGCGGTGTGCTCGGCGGCGGCCTTCGCCCTGGCATGCATCGAATTCAAAGGGCGTGGCGTCGTTTTCGCCATTATGGTGGTCAGTTTCCTTATTCCCTTCGACGCCATCGCCCTGCCTTTGTATCAGATATTCCATCTGCTCAGGCTGGATAACAGCTATACCGGCTTGGTGTTACCCGGTATCGGCAATGGTATTGCCGTGTTTTTATTACGCCAGTTCTTTTTGGGAATTCCGAAAGAGCTATCCGAGGCCGCCTTTCTCGACGGCATGGGCTGGACGGCGATTTTTCTGCGCATCTACCTGCCGCTGTCGAAACCGGCCATGATCGGCGCCGGACTTATCCTGTTTATTTTCCAATGGCAATCATTCCTCTGGCCGCTGCTGATCGCGCCGTCGCCGCAGTATCAAATGGCCGCCGTCGCCATCGCGCAGTTCTCGGCCACTACCGGCACCCAATGGGGATTGATTTTTGCCGGCGCGCTGTTTACGTCGGTGATTCCCATGCTGGTGCTGGTGATTTTCCAGAAATACTTCACGCCGTCGGTGGCTGCCGCCGGCAATAAAGAATAACGCGGATGCCGCAAGGCTAAGGATCTGAAAAATGAGTCTTAATGAAACCGAGCGGGTCAGGTTATTAACGCCGCCCCAGGGCAAGGTGCGCATGGTGCTTGATACCGATGCGTTTAATGAAATAGACGATCAGTTCGCCATTGTCCAGGCCCTGCTGTCGCCGGACAAGGTGACGGTTGAAGCACTCTACGCCGCGCCCTTTTCCAACCAGCGCGCGGATAATCCCGCCCGGGGCATGGAACTGAGCTTCGAGGAAATCAACCGCCTGCTGGAACGGCTGGGCATGCAAGGCACCGTCCCGGTGCTCAAGGGCGTGACCTCATACGTCGGCGCGGCAAAGGAAGCCCGCGAGGCGGAGGCGGTGGATCACCTGATTGGCGCCGCCCGCGGCGCCTCGCCGCAGTCGCCGCTCTACGTGGTGGCGATTGCCGCCATCAGCAATATCGCCTCCGCACTGCTGAAGGCGCCGGATATCATCGATCGTATCGTCGTCATATGGCTGGGGGGCCATGCGTTAAACTGGCCCGATACCCTGGAATTCAACCTGCGGCAGGATATCGGCGGCGCGCAGATCCTGCTGGACAGCGGCGTTCCCCTGGTGCTGATTCCCTGCAAAGGCATCACCACGCACCTGCGCTCTACCGTGCCGGAAATCGAACGCTACGTCGAACCCTGCGGCGACATCGGCGCCTTCTTGTCATTACGCTTCAAGGAGTACAGCCGCGAACACAAAGGCTGGTCAAAAGAAATTTGGGATATGGCCGCCGTCGGCTGGCTGCTGCATCCGGAGTCCATGCACAGCGGCCTGACGCCCGCGCCGTTATTAACGGCGCAAGGCACCTGGAGCGCCGACCCCGCCAGGCATCTTATCCGCTATATTTCTTATATTGAGCGCGACGTTATTATCACCGATTTTTTTAACCGGCTTGAATCCCATGTCCAGAGAAGACAGCCGACCGTTTGATACCGCGCCGGGCCGGGACCGTCGGCAATACGCGACATTAGGTTGCGGGCTGATGCTCCCGGCAAGGCCATGAACAGGTGTGATTAATGGCTGTTATGAAAGGAGGTTATTAAAGGCTCCGATCAATAATTAACTTTTACCCGCTTCGCTTTAATGTCCCGCCTTTTGTCATTCTCGTGCGGTTGCATAAACACCGCTAGCGGAACTATTAAAATATGTCAAATTTCCAATTTAAAAAACTCCATCAGAATTATATCCCTAGGACAGTATATAATAAAAAAGAGCGTAATGAGTTTGCATTAATTTTATGATGAGCTAACTTTAGATAGACGACACAGGCATTATAAAACGTCAGAGACTGCAAAAAAATAACGATATCTAATTGTATTGTATTTTGTTCTTTATCATTTTTACACTTTAAATCTGTGTGATACTCACCGTAATGGTTGATAATTTGCGATTTTTAATTCATTCCCGCGATTCAATCTCCCTGTCGGCATACTTCGTTTCCGCTTTATCTCATGAGCACAAGTCTCGGGTTAGCACGCGTTTTTAGCCAAGAAAATATTTTCATTTAAATTTAATCAATATTTTTATTAATTTGCCATTTACTATTTCCAGTAAAATCAAATTATTCAATTCTTATCCTATGCGAATAGTCCTAAATATTTATTTGTTCAAATCCGTTCCCTACATAAGTAGTAATAGTTAATCAAAAACGAGGTGAATCATGACTTACGAAGAAAATTACCACGATTGGCTGCGTGACGCCCACGCTATGGAAAAGCAGGCGGAAAGCATGCTGGAAAAAATGGCCGGCAGGATCGAACACTATCCCGATCTTAAAGCGCGCATTGAACAGCATATCGCAGAAACCCGCCAACAGCTGGTGCTGCTGGATGAAGTCATTGACCGTAATGATGTTTCCCGCTCTACGCTGAAAGACGCGATGGGAAAATTATCGGCCTTTGGCCAGGCAATGGGCGGCATGACCGCGGAAGATGAAGTGATAAAAGGTGCGATCAGCGGCTATGTCTTTGAACACTTCGAAGTCGCCTGCTACACCTCGCTGATTGCCGCGGCCGAGCTGGTCGGGGATATTGAAGGCGCTCGTGTTTTTGAACAGATCCGCGAACAGGAAATCGCTATGGCTGACTGGGCGCTGACCCATTTGCCGGCGCTCACGGAACAATTTTTGGTGCGGTCCAATACGCCGGATGTCGAGGCGAAAAAATAATTTTACCGGGCAATGCGCCGCGACGCGTTGCCAACAGTAAGAAAACAGGGATCACAGGGCAAGGAATCGCCGAACCCGTCATTTTGATTTTTGGAGAGAGTAATGTTTAGACATGTAAAACAACTGCAGTACACCGTCCGCGTCGCCCATCCTAATCCTGGGCTGGCGAATCTTCTCCTTGAACAATTCGGCGGCCCGCAGGGAGAACTGGCGGCGGCATGCCGTTATTTTACCCAAGGTATCGGGGATGAGGATCCGGGCCGCAAGGATCTGCTGATGGATATCGCCACCGAAGAACTGAGCCATCTGGAAATCATCGGTACCCTGGTGGGCATGCTGAATAAAGGCGCCAAAGGCGATCTCGCTGAAGGCACCGAACAGGCAGGGGAGCTTTATCGTTCATTAACCGGTAATGGCAACAGCAGCCATACCACGGCGCTATTATACGGCGGCGGGCCGGCATTGACCAACTCCGCCGGCGCACCCTGGACTGCCGCTTATATCGATACCATCGGCGAGGTCACGGCGGATTTACGCTCTAATATCGCGGCGGAAGCCCGCGCCAAAATCATCTATGAACGCCTGATTAACCTGACGGATGACTCCGGCGTCAAAGACGCGCTGGGTTTTCTGATGACCCGTGAAGTGGCCCACCAGATTTCATTTGAGAAAGCGTTGTATTCCATTCGCGACAACTTCCCGCCCGGCAAGCTGCCGCCCATAGAAAAATATGCCGCCACCTATTTCAATATGTCCGACGGGGGCGAAGTCAGGGGCAGTTGGAACTCGGACGAGAATTTCAACTACGTGGCCGAACCGGCGCCGGCGGTGGATGGCGGCGACGGCGGCGCCAGCGTGACGTTGCCTAAAAAACAGCAGGCCAACCTGGACAATCTCGCGCTTCGCACGGCATCCGACCCGGCGGTGAACCCCATAACCGGCGCGGAAATCGGCGCGGTCCCGCCTATTGAAAATGAAGCGGCGGAAAAAGGCAAAGCATCGAAAAAGAAATAACGCTTCGGGCGGTTTAGCCGTGGGAAATCCACAGCCGCGGATAAGCCGTTATCCCAACTCCCTGGCCGCGAAATCATCGCGGGACTGGCGAAAGGCCGCCGAATTTTCAATGATCCAGTTCCATAGCGGCAGCATATTAAGCAGCATGTTTTCTCCCAGCGTTGTCAGCCCGTATTCCACCCTGGGATGCGGCGTTTTCTGCTGATAATCATGCCTGCTGATAAGGCCATCCCGCTCAAGACGGCGCAACGTCAGGGTCAGCATTCTTTGCGTAATCTTGGGTAATGCCCGTATCAGCTCCGCATGACGCAACGTCCCCCTTGTTCCCAACGCATACACCACCCCCAGCGACCAGCGGTTGCCGGCATGGGCAAGAATCCCCCGCTTCAGGTCGTCATCCTCATCGCTCAGCGCATCACAAATGGCAGAGAATTGCGCTATCTGCGCTTTCGCTAGTTTCATTCACTCCCCCGGTATCATCTGTGTACCTGATTGCGGCATGGGTTTCCTGCTGGCAGGATGTGGCCACATCCACAGGAGGATACTATGAACGGTTCAATGACTCGTCAATGGCGAAAAATTCTGGTTCTCGGCGCCGGAGAACTGGGTATGGCAATGCTTGATGCCTTTGTAAAAGAGCGCGAGCGGCATCCCGATATCTTTTTAACCGTATTATTGCGCCCGGCATCGTTAAAAGATGACGGTCCGGCGAATCGGACCCGCCGCCAACGGCTGGCGGCCTGGGGCGTTGCGGTAATCACCGCGGATTTCAGCCGGCAAACCGCTGAAGAACTGGCTGAGCGCTTCACCTCTTATGACGCCATCATCAATTGCAGCGGTTTTGTCGGCGGAGCGGGGACCCAGCTTAAAATTACCCAAGCAGTGCTCGATGCCGGCGTGGAACGTTATTTTCCCTGGCAGTTTGGCGTGGATTACGATCGGGTGGGTCTGGACAGCGGGCAGCCGGTGTGGGATGAACAGCTGGCCGTGCGTCAAATGTTACGCGCCCAGCGCCAGACCCGCTGGGTCATCGTTTCCACGGGCATGTTCACCAGCTATCTTTTCGAACCCGGCTTCGGGCTGGTGGACATGCCCCGGCATCGGGTCCATGCGCCGGGCGATGGGGATTATGGGCTGACCCTTACCACGCCGGAGGACATCGGCATCCTGACGGCGAAGATATTTTTCCACCAGCCCGTTATCGAGGATGAAGTGGTGTATATCGCCGGCGATACCCTTACCTACCGCCGGCTGACCACGCTGTTGAGTGAGCATTATCAGCGTCCCTTCACCCTAGAGGTGCATAGCCATGATGACCTGCGGCAGGCGACAAAAGCCGCGCCAAACGATGTGGCGGCGGCCTACCGGCTCGCCTTTGCGCGACCGGACGGCGTGGCCTGGCGGAAAGAAGAGAGTTATAACGCCCGCAACGGAATTCGGGTTACCGATGTAAAGCAGTGGCTGGAAAACAATAAACCAGCAGAGTGATGTGTGGTTGCCGGCCTAGCCGGCAGCGGCTAAAACCCTGACAAGAACAAGAACAAGGGCATGGGCATGGGCATGGGCATGGGCATGGGCATGGGCATGGGCCAATTTTTAAACACACTCAACGATGTTGATATAATCAGAGCAGAATTTAATGATAATGCCATCGTTAGTGATAAAGTTCAGATTCTCCGCCTTCGCCTGAGCAACCAACAGACGATCGAACGGATCTTTATGCATCACCGGCAAGCCACTGATACCGCTAGCATGTCGCGACGTCATCGGCAGCTCGGTATAGCCCGCTTCCAGCAAGCCTTCGGTCAATGCCTCGGCATCAATACTGAAATCAGGTTTGTTCAAATCGGTCTTGATAGCGATCTCCTGGATAGATACGGCGGAGAAATACAGACGGTTCTTCTCATTGGACAGGATATCAATAACCTTGCTGTTCAATCGCTCAGGCTCCCCCGCCGCCCAAATCAAAACATGGGTGTCCAATAGATAATCCGCAAAAAGCAACTTTTTGATATCATCCTTTTTCGCCGGCATTCTTACTTCCCATAAAACTGGTCGGAAATATCGTCACTGTTCAGCTCGTTAAAATTATCGGGAGCCGAGATTTTCCCCTTCATAAAGCCAATCCTGGGTGTTTTTTCCGCTGCCGACAAAGGGACGATTTTAGCCATAGGCTTGCCGTTGCGAGCTATCACATAGGTTTCTCCCGTTTCTTGTACTTTGGAGATAATCCTGGAAAGATGGGTTTTTGCATCATAAAGATTTACTTTTTGCATCACTGCCCCCTTGGCGTTAACGGTAAGCCAGCGTCAAAAAAAGTTGGTCAACTGCATTGAGTCTACTTGGTCTAATTTTGTTGGTCAAGACATGCAAATAATCATTGAGGCTTTCATCCCAAGGTATCATACCGTCGTGTAGAGATAGATATGGGTGTCATCCAACCGGCCATGGCCATCGAGACGCTCGTTGGAAAGAACGGCTTCGCGCTTGAAACCGCAACGCAGCGCCACGGCAGCGCTACGAATATTCTTTCCCGCGGTTCTGATTTCCAACCGGTTCGCTTTCAAAACGTCGAGGGCAAGGTTTCGCACCAAAATGCACGCTTGGGTCATCAATCCTTTGCCCAAAACGTCGGTTGCAAGCCAATAGCCTATTTCATAATAGGGGATTTGCGGATTACGAATAAAAAGACTGATGCAACCCAAGAGTTTTTGGCTTTCGCGACTGATGATGAGGAATTTGTATTCGTTACTATCCTTTGCAAAATCCTGTATCGCTGCCCGCATATTTTCCCGAACATCATCAAGGCTGTTTTCCCTGGATGCCCATAAAAGGAAATCATGATGCAATTCATTGAAATGACTTATCAAAATGAGCATTTCTTCAACTCTGCTCATCGTAGGCGCAATGAGTCGAATGGAGTCATTACAGAGAGATTCCACCGGAAAATCCGTGATTTTCATGATAATAGCCATCCTGTTTACCGACCTGTCAGCGCAAAATAGTCCATCCGAAGCCGCAATAAAAGTAAAAAAACGGTGAATGTACCGAGAAATGGAGAGACCCCATCCCCAGTTTCCGCTACGTTTCGTTCTTTGACGAAGTTAACCAGAACGCCGGGCTTCAGGGAAGTCACCCTGACCCACAGCGGCTCGCTGGCGTTCAGAAGATTGTTAAACGTTCAAACCCTTTTGCTTTCATGATCCGGCAAAATGCAAAAAAGCCACACCATGCCCCTCCAGATCTGTTTATCTTTGATTTAATATGATATATGAACTGTTTTGGTGCAACTTCGGGTAAACAACTCACCAAAATCAATCAGAGAAAAGGATAAGCTTATGTGTTTCTATAAAGCGACGTCGTTAAAAGAAGCTGAAAATATCCTCAAAACGGGCAAGGCAAAAAAAGTTGAATTCGCCTTCGCAATGACCAGCGATGAGTTTTTTGAACTGACTTCGAACCTAACTGCCACCGGAGGTAAAATAACCAAAGAAAACGGTAACTTCATCTTCACCCTGAAAAATTCCCTTTCCTGCCAACATCTTTAAAACCACCTATATAACATTTTAATACCACCGCATCAGCTTTCGGAGGCGGTGTCAATAATCAACGGGCTAACGCCTGCAAGGGCGATGGAGATGCGTCATGTGCCCCTTCTCCATCGCCACGGACAATCCTACAAATCAATAACCAAATTGCCGGTCAGGCTGCGGGAGCAGCAAAGGGTTATCTGCTGCTTATGGCCGGCCTTTTCCGTTTCTGACTGCACGGTGTCGCGATGGTCCGCTTTACCCTCCAGCACCGGCGTCAGGCAGGCGCCGCAAATGCCCATTTCACAGGACAAGGGCACATCGACGCCATGCTCTTGCAGCACGGCGGCGATGGTTTTGTCTGGAGGAACGGTAAAAGACATCCCGCTGGATTTCAGCGTTACGGTAAAATCATGCTCTATCTGGGTGCAGGGTATATTACGCGCGCGGGGCTGGAATGATTCAGAGTGAATGTCTTCAGAACGCCAGCCGGCATCAAGCGCTCTGTTGCGGATATGCGACATAAACGCCTCTGGGCCGCACAAATACAGTTTTTTCCCCGCGGCGGGCTGCGCCAGCCCTTCAGGCAACGCTGTCCGCGGCGATCTCCCCTCGCAACCCGACCCGACATGGCACCGGCCATAGGCAAAATGGCTGTCCAGCCTTTCCCGGAATATTACGTGGCTTCTCCGCTTCACATAATAATGCAGCTCAAAGGGTTGCTTAAGGCGCTCCAGTTCTTCCGCCATCGCCAGCAGAGGCGTCAAACCGATCCCGCCGGCAATAAGCAGATAGCTGTCAGCCTCTTCGAGGGGAAAGAGATTTCGCGGCGGTGAAATCTCCATCTGCTGGCCTAACCGCAGTTCATTATGCAGATAGCGCGAACCCCCGCGGGAATCCCGTTCATTTTTAACGCAGATGAGATAATGATCCGTTTCGCCCGGAGGCCCCGTCAGGGAATATTGCCTGATAAGCCCGTTGGCCAGATGGAGATCAATGTGAGCCCCCGCTTCCCAAGCCGGCAGCGATTTCCCCGGTTCCGGGGTAAGCCTGACGGCTATGCAATGTTCTCCCTGGCGCGAGAGCGCATCGACAAAAACGGCAAGTTTTTCCATTTCCGTTTCCTTATAGATTTCAAACCAGGAAGAATTCGCCGAAACCAAGTTTTTTCAGTCCGCGCCGGTAGGCAATGGAGCTCCGGTCAGCGGGAATATGCGCCTCCAGCGTCAAATCGAGAGGAAGGCGTTCCGGCCGTTGCGTCTCCACCATCAGCCGGTCCTCTTCGAAAACCTTATGGTTAAAGGCATGCACGTCCTCAACCGGTACATGAAGATCGAAGTTACGGGCGATGGGCGCGAACATGCGGGTCTTTCTGGCGGAAACGGGGGAGGCCGCGTTCATTATGACCAGCCGCGACTCGCCGGGAAAATGTATGGTCAGCGTGGCGGTGAACGGCAGATACATATCGAAACGGCGCAGCCATTTAAAGCCCTCGGGGCCGCGGTGCTCCGCGCTGGCGGGATAATTTCCCACCGTACTCCAGTAATCAACGGAAAAACCGTACGGCGTTTCAGCGGGGGAATAGTCCGGCACTTCCTGGTTGTCGGGATCGGCGAAGGTTGCGGTATGGATCCAGGCAAAATGGGCGACGTCCAAAAAGCCTTCGACCTGGCGCCCGGCAAAACCCGCCACATCGAACGGGGGGCAGGTTATTTGCTGAAAACCGGCATCGTCCCAGTGGGGCATCGACGGCAGCGGAGCGTCAGTGTCTTGCGCCGGTGCCAGACAGGTCCAGATCAGCCCATAACGCTCCCGTGCCGGGAATGTCGTCAGGTTGAGCTTTGCCGGAATGCTTTGTCCCGGGCTGGAGGGAATCCGGTTGCAGCGGCCATTTTCACCGAACCGCAGCCCGTGATAGGGGCAAACAATGCCCTCCTCTTCCTGAAATCCCAGCGTCAGCGGTACTCCGCGGTGCGGACAGACGTCTCTGGCGACGACAATTTGCCCTTTTAGCCGGTAAATCACCAACTGTTCGTCCAGTAAGGTCGCCTTTTGCGGCGCATTGCCCACATCGCACGCTCGCGCCACGGGATACCAATAGCCGGCCAGCCGCAGCCAGTCGTCAGGCTCGAAACTGCAGTGAGGAGGGGGCGCTATTTTATTCATCATCCGGTTCCTCTCAGACTCACAAAAAATAATGGATAAGACATTGCTCTTGCATTTACATTGTGAATACACTTTGGTGTTGCAGTCCATAACAGAATTTTAACTTTTACTCTGCAAAAAACAGTACAGGAGCGACGCCAGTGGATCCTTTCTCCAGATTTGCCACCTATTTTGTGGAGGTCGCCCGTAGCGGCAGTTTGCGTAATGCATCTGAAAAACTTCACGTTTCCGCGTCGGCTATCAATCGGCAAATCCTGAACGCCGAGGAGGAAATGGGGGTATTGTTATTTGAACGGCTACACGCCGGTTTGCGGTTAACCTCCGCCGGAGAGCTGCTCTGCGATGATTTGCTCCGCTGGCGCCGCGAATACGCACGCACCCGAGAACGTTTTGATGAGCTCCAGGGACTCAAGCGCGGCCATGTATCCCTAGCGCTGATCCAGGCCCTGAGCGAAGGCGCCATCGCCGGAAAGCTGGCGGAGATTGCGCTGGAATGTCCCTGGCTGACGCTGGATATCAGCGTGAATGACAGCCGTGACATCAGCCGGCGCGTATCGGATGCGGAAGTGGATTTCGCCATTATGCTGGACCCGGTGGAACATCATGGGCTGGAGGTGAAAACCTTTATTGAAATACCCATTGGTATCGTGATGTCGCCGGCCCACCCTCTCGCGTCCAGCCAAACGGTGTCCATCAGCCAGATGTCGGAATACCGCCATATTATGCCCGCAGCCCCACTGACCGTGCACGATCGGGTGCATCTCCACTACAAAAGGCACAGCATCACCCCCGACGCCGGGATCCTGTGCAATGATATCCGGATGATCAAATCGTTTATTCGCGAGTCGGCCGGTATCGGCATCTTGAGCAAACTGGATGTCATCACCGAGGTGCAAAGAGGCGAGCTGCTGTTCGTTCCCATCCAGGGCAGGCCGATACGCCCTTTAACCCTGGCGCTTTGCGTCGCCCCTCGCCGCCAGCTGTCGCGCGCCGCGCAGATGATGATCCAGAAGCTGGCGGTCACGCTGGATGAAATGGCGTGAACGAAGACAACCTTCCCTCAACGCCGCTGTTTTCTCTTCTATGGTTTACCCTTATGATAGGGCTTGGTTTGCTAAAGGATGTCCCATGATCTGGCTAATACTGGCGACACTGGCTGTCGTTTTTCTTATCGGCTTTCGCATTGTGAACTCCGATTCCCGCCGGGCGTCGCAGGCGTTGACCAAACGGCTGAACATCGAGCCGGTTTACGTGGAATCCATGATAAGCCAGATGGGGAAGACCCCCGGCGGCGAGTTCGTCAGCTACCTGCTGCATAATACCGAGGCCCATATCGGCAACGCGGCGGGCGTGCTGCTGATCTACCAGACCTTTATTATCGATGAGTCCGAAGAGAGCCTGCTGTTCTGGCACTCGGTTTTGGGTAAAGCGCGGCTGCCCGCGGAGCTGACCCATAAACACGTACGCCTGGCGCTGTCGTTTTTACGGGAACTGGAGCCGGATGCCGATGAGCTCGCGGCTTATCGCCTGCGCTATAACGGGCGATTTACCGCCATCGCCGATGCGGGCCCCGCCGCCAACGGCAATGTGTTCTATATGGACGGCGTTTCACCGAAACATTAAGCAGCTCCGCCGGCGTGGCTTCGTGCGCCCGGCCGCTCCCTCCTGCCGCTCTCTCATCCAGGCGGAACCTGCCGTTATTGATTACTTTCGTAGAAAATCGCGGCAGTATAAAAATAGCGACTTAAGCCAAATTAGAATATGCTTAAATTCATTACAGGTTGAAAAATAATATTACCCAATTATGGGCGACTCGCTTTGAATATATATATGTATTCGATCAGAATACATAAATAGATTCGATCCGAACGATCGATTTTATCAATTATACATTATCGATGATGGGTCTTAAAGTATTTGCTTCGGTATACTTCTTGAATACATTTTGAATAGATTAATGGTAACGGAGCGAATATGTTTACACCCACCTTTACCGCCGTAATGGCACGCATCTATGCCGGCCAGGAAGATGAATCTGTTGCAGCCCTGCTTCACGCCGCCGGAGACGGACGAAAATCCCACGATCCCTTGGCATTGCGGCTTAAACCAGGCGTTCGGGAATTTGTCGTTCGTCAATCAGCCGGTTTGGGTATATCGGCTTCCGGCCTGATCAATCTCATTCTGGAAGGGGTTATCCGTGAAATGCTGCTGCCGTTTGAAAATCAGGCCAGCCATGTTTACGAACGTTTCCAATTACTTATGGAAGCGCATGGCTTGGGCATCACCGAAGTGGCGACGCTGCTGGCGCCGTTCAACATTCGCCTGGGGGTGCTTGAAGACCGGGCGCGAACGCTGGATTATCTCAATGAAGAAACCCTGGATTGCATAGCCGGCTGGTTCAATATCGATGCCGACTGGCTGAAGGCAAAAACCGCCGCGCCGGTCAACCTCGCCCTGTCTGCCCATCGGTGGCGGGATAATCTGGACCATGCGGCCAAAAGCCTGCTATCCGCTGACAGCGGAGATATTAAAACGGATGTTTATTTCTTTCGTTCAACCCAACACTCGTTGCTCAATAATAATATCGATAACGATCATCATGTGGGGCTGTATGTTCTGCGCCGTAAAAGCATTAACGGCGTAAGCATTAATACTGTGAGGCTTTTTGAACAGGCGCCGTGGAGTAATGAGCAGGCCCGGTCGCAATACCGGATGTTGATGGGGTTTTGCGCCCTGGCCCAGACCGCCGGACGATTACATCTGAACACGGTGGCCTTGCGGCCGGGGCAAATGATGGCGCTGCGCAGCGGCGTAACGCTGCCGGCTTTGATAGCCTTCCTGCCGCAAACCGTGGGCTCGTTGAACAGCTGGCGTCCGGAGGAGAATTTACCGCTGCGTTATCCGGATAATTACATGACGCCGGAATGGCGGGCCATCGCAAATAAGTACCTGCATGGGACAAATGATTAAACCATGGGGAGATGACTTTTTTATTATTGATCGTGATTAAGACCTACCTAAAAGAGACATTAATGATGCGCCGGCATCAGGGAATTCTTTTGCTTAAAATCTTGCCCCCTTTTGAAAAGGACAAAACACAATGGACCATAATTTACCCGAGACCGAAAGATACGGCATGGGCAACTTTATCTACCGCGCCCGTCGACCTTTCCATCCTGAGCGTTTATATCCTCTTCTTGAAGAAAATTTACCGGGTGTCATACGCTCCACCGGTTTTTTCTGGCTGGCTACGCGTCCCGGTTACACCGGTTTCTGGTCCCGCACCGATGGCGTGAGCATTTATGGGCTGGCGGGACAGTGGTGGTCCGCCATACCCCGCGACACTATGTCCCACGATGCCCAAGCCCGGATTCATCCACGCCAACATTGGCTTGAAGGAATTGGCGATGCCCGGCAGGAGCTGGTATTGATAGGCCGCGGCCTTGATGAAGCGGTGTTGAGAAAACGATTTGATGATTGTTTATTAACCGATGAGGAAATGGCGCTGGGAGCGAAAATCTGGCAATGGTATAGCGATCCGTTCCCGGCATGGTATTAAACCGCTGATCAGAATCTGCGGCTTTGTTCACATTTTCGATTTTTTAATCTTGAACACTTGGATACAAGTGTCCAAGATATTCTTACATAAACAATACTGGTTGTTAACATAAATGCCATAAAGCGTTGTCCAGGCGCCTGAAAAAAGATAACTACCGGCCGGTAAGAATTCTTTATTCAATTTAACAGGGTAAAAACAATGAAAATCAGCAATATAAATGTCTCGGTTTACAGAACGCCGCCCAGCGTCGCCTGGGAAGACGCTACCAATAAAGTCCAGGGCATTGAATTCATCATCGTTGAGATTCAGACAGACAAAAATATTGAAGGAACCGGCTTTACCTATACGGTGGATATCGGAGGCACCGCCATTGCGTCGCTGATTGAAAATTACCTGGCGCCGCTGGTTATCGGCATGGACCCGCTGGATAACGAAAAAATCTGGCACACCCTGCAACGCCAATCAAGGCGCCTTGGTATCGGGGTTAATCTAATGGCAATCGCCGCCATTGATATAGCGATATGGGATATAAAAGGTAAAGTTTTCAATCAGCCCTTATATAAGATTTTCGGCGGCATGCGTTCCGACATCCCGGCCTATATCAGCGAGATTAATCTTAGCAAGGATGATCCGCTGGAGAACTTTCTGGACAGGGTGGATGATTATATCGCCAGGGGTTATCAAACCATCAAATTCAAAATCGGCCGGGATGACCTGGAAGAAGATATCGAGCGAATTGTAAAGGCGAAGGAGAAATTGGGCGGCGGCGGAAAGCTGCTGGTCGACCTCAACCAGAAATGGTCCGGCAGCGACGCGCTGGTTAACTGCGCGCGGCTGGACGCCTTAGGACTGGGCTGGATTGAGGAACCGCTGCTGCATGATAATCTTCAGGGCTATGTCGATTTGAAGGCCGCCGTCAGGACGCCGTTGGCCCATGGCGAAAGCATGCATGCCCGATCGCAGTTTCTGGACTACCTGAAGGCCGGCGCCATCGATTTTGTCCAGGCGGACGTAGCGTTTGTCGGCGGCTTCACCGAATGGCTCAAAATAGCGCATTTATCCCAGGCTTTCGGTAAATTGGTGGCGCCGCATTTTATGATGGAGCTGTCCGTCCATATGCTGTGCGGCGTGCCGAACGGCTTCATGCTGGAAAACGTTATCGGCGGCTCTTTCCAGGAACTGGGCATAGCGGAAGGGTCCGTCACGATAGAAAATGGCATAGCCTATCCCAGTGAAAAACCAGGCCATGGCATCGTATTTGATAAAAAAGCGTTAATATCGATAAAGCTAAATCCCGATGATGTCAGAAATTCATTTAAAGGCGGCAGTAAATAACGGCGGCTTTTTACCGGAGACAGGTATGAACGCAAATACATCCAATGCTTTTGAACTCGACAGAAACACATTGGAAAACCAGATCTATAAAGAACTGAAAAACAGGATTGTTTCGGTGCAAATTCTGCCGGGACAGATGATTTCCGAGAATGAAATGGCCAATAAATTCAGCGTCAGCCGTACCCCTATCAGGCAGGCTTTTTTCCGCCTGTCGGTTGACGGATTGCTGGAAATTATGCCGCAGAGAGGCGCGCTGGTATCGTTTATCTCCAAACGAAAAGTCAGGGAGGCACAAAGGATCCGGGAAGTCCTGGAACTTGAGGCTTTCACGGAAGCCGCGGGAAAATGGGATAAAACCGCCCTGGAAAGCATTACGCTGTTGGGAAAAGCAGAAATGCTGATAACAAAACAGGAAGAAGAGATAAAAAAGCTCGATTATTATGAATTCACCAAATTAGATGAAGAATTCCATGATTGCATCATTCAATTTTCCGGAAATCTCAGCCTTGCTTATATCGTTAAAGAAATGCGTTCCCATTTGAACCGGCTTCGCTATATCGAATTGCAGGAAGCACATCACGAAGCAACGGCCATTCTGCAACACCGTGCATTGCTGCTGGCCATCAAAAACAAGGATGATGACGGCGTGAGTAAAATTCTCATCGACCATCTTAAATTAGTGGAAAACTTCAGGGAGTTCATTTTCAAAAAGCGGGCTGAACTGTTTATTGATTAAAAAATAAATCAATACTCTCGCAACGCGCCAGCGTTCGGGAGCGGTTTTTCCAAAGACTCTCTTTATATATCGGCTTTTGCTGAGCCGCGGTGCTGTTTATTTTTTTGCATGACATTATTTTTTATTTACCCGTATTGGCGTATATCAAGATGGTATCGAATTCAGGAGAGACAGAATGAACGCTGAAAAAAGTTTTCTGCCACAAAGCACTCTGGTCAAGCAAAAGTCGGGAATAAGGCGCGCGGTTATCGCATCCACCGTTGGTACCGTTATTGAATGGTTCGATTATGCCCTGTATGGCTCCGCGTCGGCCCTGGTTATCAATAAACTTTTTTTCCCCCAGCTTTCCAATTTGGCCGGCATTCTCGCCGCATTCGCCACCTTTGCCATCGGCTTTTTCGTTCGGCCTATCGGCGGGATGATCATTGCTCATATCGGCGACAAATTCGGCAGGAAACCGGCCTTATTGCTGACCATTATCCTGATGGGTATCGCCACCGTCGGCATGGGGCTGTTGCCCACCTATGCCCAGGTGGGCATATTGGCGCCCATACTGTTGGTGCTTACCCGCGTATTGCAGGGTTTCGGCGCGGGTGCGGAATACGCCGGCGCCGTGACCCTGGTGGCGGAATATTCCCCCCCCGGCGAACAGGCCAAGCTCACCGCCATACTTCAATCCGCCTCGTTAGGCGGCATACTGCTCTCAACCATCGTATTTCTAGCGGTGGCGCAGTTGCCGGAAGACGTATTGCTGGCATGGGGATGGCGGATACCCTTTTTACTTTCCATCTTTTTATTTGTTATTGCCGTTTATATCCGTAAACATCTGGAAGAAACGCCTGAATACAATTTAGCCATGGCCAAGGCGGCGAAGAATAAGCGCGAAAAACAGATTCCCATTAAGGATCTGCTTAAAAACTCCCCTAAAGAAGTGATATTCGGTTTCCTGTCGATCACCGGACATAACGCCAATGCGTACCTGTTGGGAAGCTTTGTATTAAGCTATCTGACCAACACCGTAAAAATGCCCAAAAGCGACGGGCTGGTTGTGGTGATGATCTCTACTCTCGTTGGCGCGCTGATGACGCCGCTGGCCGGGAAAATCGCCGATAGAATCGGTTGCGCGCCGGTGTATGCCTTTGGCGCTGTGTTCACCGGCATCTACGTTTATCCGCTTTTGATGATCTTGCAACAGGGGAACCTGCTGTTCTCCATCCTGGCCATGTCCCTTGCCTATGGCGTGGGTTTTGCCACCCTGGCGGGGGCCCAGGGCGCGTTTTTGTCCAATCTCTTCCCGACCCGCTACCGGTATTCAGGCATCGCCATCACCCGCGAACTCAACGCTATGCTTATCGCCGGGCCCACCCCGTTTATCGCCACGGCGCTGGTGGCGGCGGCCGGCGGCAGCCCCTATTATGTGGCGGGGTATATGTCCCTGTGCTGCCTGGCGACCTTTATCGCTATATATGCCCTGGTGCGCGTACAAAAAAGGGCGGTAAGCACTGAATATTGAAATCAACTCCGCCCGCGGCGCCGTAAACAGGGCGCCGCGTCAGATGCCGTCCGTCGCGGCACCCTTCACCAAGCCGAAGAGGTATAGGGGGAAAAGGTTCAGGCGTTGGCCACGCTCGGGCGCTGGTACATGCGCTCCTTCCAGGCCAAGAGCGCGGAATACTCTGCCGACACCGGGATGTCGGCATAATGCGCAAACAGCAGTCCCCCCAATACGGTGGCGTCAGCCATGGAAAATGCCTCTCCGGCAATGAATGGCTGCTCTCGCAGTACCCTATCGAAATAGTGCAGACCGCCCTCCGCCTGTTCGCGATGCATCCGGCCCCATTGTGTCCGTCCCTCCCATTCCGGATGCTTATGGGCCTGCAAGATGGGACCCAGGCCGGGCGTGGCGTGGTGGAAATAGATGCCGATGGCATCGATAAGCTCAGACTCGGCGCGCTTTTGCATCATGTGGATCACCGCCTTTTCCCGCGCCGTCCTGCCGGTGAGGGTTGGATTCCCCGTAAGATTGTCCAGATACTCGGTAATGGCCGTGCATTCAGAAATATACGTGCCGTCATCCAGTTCAAGCACCGGTACCGTACCCGTGGGATTAATGGCGAGAAACGCCGGCTGTTTATGCTCGGCGGCAATCAGGTCGATTTTGATAAACTCCACCTGTGACAGCAGATCTTTTTCGCCGAGAACAATGCGCACGCGCAGGGGATTGGGAAAGCCCGGGGTGTCGTAAATTTTCATAATGTTTTTCCTGTAAAAAAGCGCGGGGCCGGTGGTTGACATGACAGATTCTATGAATCTATCGATAGATAGACAATAAGGCTTGCATTTCCAGCCGTCAACATTTATTAATCGTTGCAGGAATCAACGGGAGAGCACCGAAATGGGCAGTGCGGACACAAAGGAAAATATCATGGCGATTGCGCGCTTGATGGTGCAGGCCAACGGCTATACCGCCCTGAGCTTTCGCGACATCGCCGCCGCCGTGGGGGTCAAAAGTTCAAGCGTGCACTACCACTTCCCCACCAAGGGGTCCCTGGGAGCGGAACTTGCGCGCCGCTACACGCAGGAAATGAATGATTATCTTGAGCAGTCCCTCGCTGAAAGCCCGGACGCCGCAGCGTTTATGGACCGGTATACCAACGTGTTTCGCGCCGCCCTCGCCAATGACAATCGGATGTGCATGTGCGGAATCATGGCGGCGGAGCATGACGAGCTGCCGCCGGAAGTGCAACAAGAAGTCGCGTGTTTTTCCGAGGTTAATGTACTGTGGCTGAGCCGCGCCTTGGCGCTTTTTCGCAAGGAAGAGCCGGCGGCAAAGCTTCAGTCCCATGCGCTGGCTATCTACGCCGCGGTGGAAGGGGCTCAGCTTATCGCCCGCAGCCGCGGCGATATCGCCGTCTATGACCACACCATTGACGCGTACCGTTCCAACGGTCTGCTGCCTTGAGAAGCCGGCCGGCATAGAGATAACGGTATCATCTTGATGCAGGCAGAGAGCCCTCATCTCCAGGCCTAACATCCGGCAAACCATCGTGCCCGCCGAACGCCTGCTCCGGCGGCGATATCCAGCGATCTTCACGCGTCAGTTCATAGCGCGGGTTTTTCGGATAATGAATCCTGTTTTCCGCTTTCGACGCTTCCCCCACCACCAGTAAACGCACTTCATTGGCGCTATTATTGATAAAGGTGTGGCAGATACCGGTCCCGGCGGGAAGCCCCACCGCATCCCCCGGCGAGAGTTGATGCAGATAGCCGTTGATCCAGGCATGGGGGGAGCCTTCCAGCACATAGATAAACTCCTCCTCCGCGCTCTCGGCATGAGGATAGCTGGTGCGGTGTCCGGGCAGCAGGCGTTCGTGGTTAATGCCGATACGGGTCAGACCCAACGCACGGCCCAGCGGGGCTTCAATGCACATCGGTTCATCGCTGTCCTCATAGGATTTCGCGTCTTTAGCCTCTAGTTCGCTCCAGTGCTTGATAAACTCAGGGCGCATCAGTTTTCTCCTTTGCGCAAACGCCACGGATGTGACGGGAAGGTGGGTGGAATGTAGTCTGTCTGCTTTAAAAATAGTCGCATCGGTTAATTAACGCTATCCAGCGCTGCCTTCATCGCCATGCTTCCGGCTTATAATGTACTTGGTTCAAGAGCGTCAAAGAGACTGGGCGAGGGCAGTTCGGCCCGGGCCCGTCATTTTTTTGTAATAACCTGGTCATGGTCCTGTTGGTGGCCCGCCCGTAGTCTGGGAAATGTGCTCAACACCACTCAACCAACGTTATCCATTAAGGACTTGCCATGACCACCAAACGTACCGCCTTATCCCTGTTATGCTCCGTCCTGCTGTTAGGGGCGGGAACCGCATCCGCCCTGGCCGCGCCCATTAAAAATATCGTGCTGGTACACGGCGCCTTTGTTGACGGAGCCGGCTGGCAACCGGTCTATAACCTCCTCGTCAAAGACGGTTATCACGTCACCCTGGTGCAGGAACCGCTGACCTCGTTTAGCGATGACGTGGCGGCCACCAAGCGCATCCTCGACCAGCAGGACGGTCCGACGGTGCTGGTGGGCCATAGCTACGGCGGCGCCATCATCACCGAAGCCGGCAACGACCCTCATGTCTCCGCCCTGGTCTATATCGCCGCCCACGCGCTGGACAGTGGGGAAACGGAAGCAAGCAACGGCAAAAAGCTGCCGAACACGGCGCACCCGTTTGTCAAAACCCCGGATGGCTATTTATATATTGACCGCAAGAATTTCCCGGCGGATTTTGCCGCCGACCTGCCTCCCGCCGTAGCGCGTTTTGAAGCTGACTCGCAAATACTCACTTCCGCCTCGGTGTTTACCGCCAACATTCCCGACCCGGCGTGGAAAGTGAAGCCCAGCTGGTATATGGTGGCTCAGGCCGACAAAATCATCAGTCCGGATCTGGAACGCATGTATGCCAAACGGGCCCACAGCACCACGGTGGAAGTGAAAGGGGCCAGCCACTCGGTCTATCGCTCCCACCCGCGAGAGGTGGCCCGCCTGATTGAAAACGCGGCGCAGAATGCCCTAAGATAACCCTCCTTCCACCCGACAGGCGGCCGGCCATGCAAAGGATCCTGATTATTGAAGACGAGCCGAAAGCCGGCGAGTATATGCGCTCGGGCTTGACCGAGGCCGGCTACGTCGCCGACGTGGCTGCTGACGGCATCACCGGGCTGCACCTGGCACGGGAGTTTCAGTTTGACCTGATTTTGCTGGACGTGATGCTGCCGGATATGGACGGTTGGCAGGTGATGGCCGCGCTGAAAAATCACGATGTCCCTACGCCGGTGCTGTTTCTGACCGCGCGCGGCACGCTGGAGGATCGGCTGAAAGGCCTGGCCTCCGGCGCGGAGGATTATCTGGTCAAGCCCTTTTCGTTTGCCGAACTGCTGGCGCGCATCCGTATCGTGCTGCGGCGCGGCGGGCGGGAACCCCAGCCCGATCTGCTGGAGCTGGCCGGCCTGCGAATGGACGTGCCGAAACGCCGCGTGGAGCGCGACGGCGTGCGTCTGGCGCTGACCAATAAGGAATTCAATCTGCTGCATCTCTTTTTAACCCATCGGGGTCAGGTACTCTCCCGCACGCTCATCGCCTCCAGGGTATGGGACATGAATTTCGACAGCGACACCAACGTGGTGGACGTGGCGGTGCGGCGCCTGCGGCAAAAAATCGATGAGCCGTTTTCCCGCCGCCTGTTGCATACCGTCCACGGCGTGGGCTACCGCTGCGACGACGAAGCATGAGTCGCTTCTCGCTGACCGCCAGGCTGTCCATTATCCTGGCGGTACTGACGCTGACGGTCATGACCGCCGTGGGCTTTATCATGTACCGCACGCTGGAGCGGCAGCTTATGGTGCGCGACGATGGGGCGCTGGTGACCCGCGTTGAGCAGATCCGCGCCCTGCTGCACGATGAGGATGTACTGGATCTCATCCATAACAAACCGCAGCTGTTCGCCAATATGCTGGGCAATACCGAATCGCTGCTGGTGCTGCGCTTTCCCGGCCGCACGCCGCTTATCGAAGTGAACCCCGGAAACTCCCCGGTGCCGGATATCGCCGCCGTGCCCGCCGACGGCAAGCTGTCCCTTGCGGCGGTGCACCATCGGCTCCAGGACGATATCCCCTTTATCTATACCGCTGCCCAGGCAAGGACCACCCGCCCGCCCTATAGGCTTGAAATCATCACCGGCCGACTGATGATGGAGCGCACGCGTATGCTGGCATCCTATCGCAACCAGATTTTCGCCGTGGTGGCCGGCGCGTCGCTGCTGACCATGCTGCTGGCGGGGCTGGTGGCCCGCCGCGGGCTGCTGCCGCTCCATCGCCTTGCCGCCCAGACCGGGCGTATCGGCAGCAAAAACCTGTCCATACGCATCGATAGCGAAGATGCGCCCCGTGAACTCAAGGCCCTTATCGACGCCTTCAATTTGATGCTGGATCGGCTGGAGCTGAGCTTTACGCAGTTAAGCCAGGTATCGGCGGACATGGCCCACGACCTGCGCACCCCCATCGCCACCCTGATGGGCCAGACGGAAGTGGCCCTCAGCCGCCCGCGCCCGGCGGAGCACTATGCCCGGCTGCTGGGCTCCAATTTTGAGGAACTGGGCCGCCTGTCGAAAATGATCGAGAATATGCTGTTCCTGGCCCGCGCCGAACAGGCCGGCCATGCCATCGGCCGCGTCTGGCTGGATATCGATGACGAGTTCGCCACCCTTAACGACTATTTCGAGGGTCCGGCGCAGGAGCGGGACCTGCGGCTGGCGTTCAGCGGCGCCGGGCGGATCTATGCCGACCCCCAACTGCTGCGCCGGGCGCTGGCCAATCTGCTGGCCAACGCCATACAGTATGCCGATGCGGGTTCCACGGTGACCCTCAGCGCGGAACACCAGGCCGGCCATACCATCCTGAGCGTCAGCAACCTGGGTGCGGATATCGGGGAAGAACATTTAGCACGCCTGTTCGAACGTTTCTATCGCGCCGACGCTTCCCGCACGACCGCCAACCAGGCCAGCGGCCTGGGGCTTGCCATTGTGCGCGGTATCATGACACTGCATCAGGGCGGCTGGCGGGCCACCAGCGCGGCGGGACAAACCTGTTTTCAGTTGACCTTTCCCCACGGCGAACGCCGGCACGATGACGATGTCAGGGAGAATGGCGAGGAGGCTCCCGCCCCCATTGAGCGGCCATAGCGGGCGGGTTAAGCCGGTCGGGTTCAATCCCTCAGCTGATTTGCGGCGATAACGGACGCAACGGCGCCGTCGGACCGCCGCTGTTCCAGCAAGCGGCGAAGATATGCGTCGTCCGGCAGCATAAAATAAGAAAAAAACGCTGAAAAGACATTTTTCAATCTCTATCGACCGCTATTCCCGAAGCCGTTTTAGCAAAAAATTAAGTATAATAATTCAACAGACTGGATAGCAAGATCTTAAAAAAACCGCTGCATAAAGACATGCCGTAATGCATTTCATGAGGCCATTTCATGCTAACAAAACGTCCGCTCTATACCCACTACACTGGTTCGTTGTTGATCGATAATCCGCTCCTTAATAAAGGTTCAGCGTTCAGCCAGGAAGAAAGGCTGGAATTGAATCTCACCGGCCTGCTGCCTCAACAGGTTGAAACCATTCGGGAGCAAACCGATCGCGCCTATACGCAATTCAAGGATTTCAAGCGAGATATCTCCAAACACATATATCTGCGAAATATTCAGGATACCAACGAAACCCTGTTCTATAACCTGCTTACCGAACATCTTGAAGAGATGCTTCCCATCATCTATACGCCGGTGGTGGGTGAAGCATGCGAGCAATTTTCCGATATTTATCGCCGGGCAAGAGGTTTATTTATCTCTTACCCCGATCGCGATCACATCGAAGATATGCTGCAGAATTTCTCCAAAAACGATATTAAGGTCATTGTCGTGACCGATGGAGAACGGATCCTCGGCCTTGGCGATCAGGGCATCGGCGGGATGGGAATCCCTATCGGCAAGCTCTCGCTGTATACCGCCTGCGGCGGCATCAATCCCGCCCATACGCTGCCCATTATGCTGGATGTCGGTACCAATAATGCGCTGCGCCTGGATGACCCTTTATATATGGGCTGGCGCCATCCCCGCATTACCAGCGAAGATTACCGGAATTTCTTGGATATGTTCGTCCAGGCGGTGAAAGCGCGCTGGCCTGACGTGTTGCTTCAGTTCGAAGACTTCGCCCAGAAAAACGCCATGCCGCTGCTGCAACGCTACCGCGACCAGCTTTGCTGTTTTAACGACGACATCCAGGGAACGGCGGCGGTGACGCTGGGGTGTTTGATTGCCGCCAGCCATGCCGCGGGAACGAATTTACGCGATCAGCGTGTGGCTTTTTTAGGCGCCGGCTCGGCCGGTTGCGGTATCGCGGAAAAAATTATCGCGCAAATGGTGGATGAGGGCGCTGATGAAGAAGAAGCGCGCGGCCAGGTATTTATGGTGGACCGCTTCGGTTTATTGACCGATGAGATGCCGAACCTGCTCGACTTCCAGCAGCGGCTGGTGACGAAACGCGACAAGATAAACCATTGGACGGTGGATCCGCACAAAATATCGCTGTACGACGTGGTGCGCAACGCAAAGCCCACGGTGCTTATCGGCGTATCGGGCCAGCCCGGCCTGTTCACCGAGCAGATCGTGCGCGAAATGAACCGGCATTGTGAGCACCCGATTATCATGCCCCTATCGAACCCCACTTCACGGGCGGAAGCGCTGCCGCAGGATATCATCGACTGGACGTCGGGAACCGCCCTGCTCGCTACCGGCAGCCCCTTTGCACCGGTATTCTATCATGACCGGACGTATGATATTCCGCAGTGCAACAACGCCTATATCTTCCCGGGGCTGGGTTTAGGGATTCTGGCCGCCAAAGCCAAACGCGTGACCGACGCCATGCTGCTGGCGGCCAGCCAGGCCCTGGCCGCGCACTCGCCGCTGGCCTCCACCGGCCAAGGTTCTCTGCTGCCCGCCATCGCCGATATCCGTCAGGTCTCGCAGGCGATTGCCATTGAGGTGGCCAAAGTCGCCCAGCGAGACGGCGTGGCGCCGATAATCTCTGATGAAGACCTGGCGCAGGCGATAAAAAACGAATTTTGGCAGGCCGACTACCGGCCTTACAAACGCTCGGCACTGTAAGGCGGCATCACCGGCGCCGCGGGTGCCGGCGGTAAAGTTTGATAACATGGCGTCCGGTCGGGCCCGATTATGCCGGCCAGAGGGCCATCGCCATCTCCGCTACGGCATCAAGGGCCTCGAAGCCGGCGCCGTCGCGGGCCTGTATCGACAGTCCCTGCTGAATGCCGACATACATCCTTGCCAGCGCGGCCGTATCAATGCCGGCGGGCAGTTCGCCCATTCGCGCCCCCTGCTCCAGGCGGCCGGCCAGCTTATCGATGCCCTTTTGGCGCAGCCGCATAACGATTTCCCCCAATCGGGGGTTGCCTTCACTGGCGACGGTGGACAGCGTTACCATGCAGCCCAGGGGAGCATCATCGCGCGTCAGAACTTTCGCGGAGCATTTGAGCCACTGCCGTACCCCTTCGCGGACGCTGGGGGCGGTATCCAGCGGCGACCATAACTGCGGCGCAATGCTTTGCTCGTAATAGGCGACGGCCTCCAGATAAAGATCCTCTTTATTGCCGAAAGCGGCATACAGGCTGGGCGAATTTATTCCCATCGCCTGATAAAGATCCGCCATCGACGTGGCGGTGTAGCCCTTTTGCCAAAACAGCGCCATCGCCGCGGCCAATGCGTGCCGGCGATCAAAACTTCTCGGACGTCCTCTTACAACCATCGACCCGCTCTCATTAATTTTGTGCCAATCGATATAATAATCCTGTTGACCCTGGGAGACAATTACGTTTACTGTAATTGTGTATCGATCAACACATAAATAGGAAACAAGATGAACTCTCTAAAAGATAAGCGTGCGCTGGTAACCGGCGCCAGCCGCGGATTGGGCAAGGCCATGGCGTTGTCTCTGGCGCGGGCGGGCGCCGATGTGGCGATAACCTATGAAAAGTCCGCGGATAAAGCCCGACAGGTGGTGGAAGAGATCAAAGCGATGGGCCGCAAAGCGGTAGCCATTCAGGCCGACAGCGCATCCCCCGCGGCGGTGCGCGGCGCGGTAACTCAAACCGTGGCCGCGCTGGGGGGCCTGGATATTCTGGTGAATAACGCCGGCATCGCGCGCGGCGGTATGCTGGAGGAGTTGTCGCAGGAGGATATCGACGCAATGATTAACGTCAATATCCGCGGCCTGGTGATTGCGACTCAAGCGGCCCTGCCTCATCTGGGCGCCGGCGGCCGCATCATCAATATCGGCAGTTGCCTGGCGGAACGCGTTCCCATGGCGGGCATCAGCGTTTATGCCATGACCAAATCGGCGCTGCTGGCGTTAACGCGCGGACTGGCGCGGGAATTGGGTCCCAAGGGTATTACCGTTAATCTGGTGCATCCCGGTCCTACCGACAGCGACATGAATCCGGCCGACGGCGAAGGCGCCGAAGCACAACGCCAGTTTATCGCCCTGGGCCGGTATGGCAAACCCGACGACGTGGCGGCCGCGGTGACCTTCCTGGCCGGCCCGGCGGCACAGCATATCACCGGTACCGGCATTAACGTCGACGGCGGCGTCAACGCCTGATAGCGGTCGGGGAACGGCGGCGCGCCAGGCGCGTTCCGGCGTTTCCGCGTTCCAACGTTATGACCTTGCTGCGGCGCCGTTTGCCCGGTCCGGCTCATGGGCGAAATGATGTCCGCCCTTGATATCAGTTAAAAGTTACCGTCTCAATCCAGTTCGGCCCCTTCCCCACCGGATAGTGTCCGATGGCGGTAAGATTTCCGGTGGATTTATCGATACCATAGACGCTCATTTGCGTGGAAAGCTGTCCCACCGCCAGCAGATAACGCCCGGAGGAGTCAATGGCGAATCCCCGCGGCTGTTTCTCGGTAGGCCAGGTGCCGGTGCGGGTGAGCTTGCCGCTGGCATGGTCCACCTGAAACTGCGCCAGGGTGCTGGAGGTGCGCTCCGAGGCAAACAGGTAGCGTCCGTCGGGGGTGAGATGCACATCGGCGCCCCAAGGTTTGGCGCCGTTGAAATCCGCCGGCACGATGGACACGGTTTGCACCGGTTTAACGGTATCGTGGTGCCGGTTGAAGGCCAGTACGTGCAGTTTCCCGTCAAGTTCGTCAATCAGGTAGACAAACCGGTGGTCGGGGGAGAACACAAAATGCCGGGGTCCGGATTTTTCCGGCAGCTTGAACGCCGGGGCCTTGTCCTGCGTCAAACGGCCGTTTTTCGCATCAAATTTCAGCCGCAGCCAGGCATCAGATCCGAGAACCGAGGCAAATACATAGCGATTATCCGGTGCGTTTCTTATGGCATGGGCCATGGGGCCGGTGGGTATGACTTGCTGTACGTTCCCCACCAGGCCATCCGCTCCGATAGGATTCACCGCCAAAAGATTGCCGCCATAGGAGGCGGAAAACAGGTAGCGCCCGGTGGCATCCGTGGAGATATACGCCATGCTCTCCGCCAGCGGTGAGGATTTGACCTGCGTCAGGCGCCCGTCGGCGGGATCGATGCTGAAGCTCAGCACCTGATAGGGCTTGGAGCGCAGCGCGGCGTAGAGATGGTGTTTATCCGGCGATACCGCCATGGGCATCACGGTTCCCCCCGCCGGCTGAGTGGCCGCTTTTGTCAGTAAACCGCTGTTTTCATCGAGCCGATAGACCGAAATATCGCCGCTGTCGGCATTGGATATATAGGCGAATGTCGCCGCCCGCGCCGTACCGCCCAAGGCCGCTAAAACAATCAGGCCGATACGGCCGTAAAGAGATAAAGCATTTCGCATTTTTTGGTCTTCCCCGACGGTGAGCGTTATAAGGCGAATAGAAAGACATGCCGGAATCCGTGCATTCAAATCCATTGATAATCATAAAAAAGCGTGAAATGACGTTTAAGCACACATCAGGCAGCAGTATAAGAAACGGCAATGGCGGCGGCAGCGGTCAAAAGCACAGAATTATATTCACTGCCCGCGGTATTTTTGGGCGGGTGTATAGACCGATGCGAATTGAATCACAAAAAAATCATGTGGCGGCTTACCGCCCGGATTTGGGCGGGTTAAATGCGGAGTTTGCTATGACCTGCGATGTTTCAGAAAGTAGCGAATGGTTCTGGGAAGCAGCCAGACCACCACCACCACCGCCAGCAGGAAAAAGGCGTATTTCAGGTGATGGTGGACTTTTGCCAGCCACGGCGCGACCATCTGGCCCCCCAGATAACCCAGGGTGACGAAAATAAGCGCCCACAGCACGGCGCCGATGACATTAAAAATAATGAACTTGACGGGCGAGAGCCGGCTGGCGCCGATCATCATCGGCCCCACCAGGCGAAAGCCATACATAAACCGAACAGCCATCACAAAAAATAACGGATGGCGCAGAATCATTTTATTGGCGCGCCGGATATTGGGCTGGGCTTTCTTGAAACGCCTTAATAACTTGGCGCCGTACCGGCGACCGAGAAAATAGAGCAGCATATCCCCGGTAATGCCGCCGAGGGCGGCCACCGCCACGACATAGCCGTAGTTCAGCAGGCCATCGTGGGCCAGCAGGCCACCGAGCAGCGTGACCGTTTCTCCCTCGGCCAGGCAGCCGACGAATAGCGCCCAGTAACCATAGAGCATGATGAAATGAGTGAAATGCAAGGTATTCAGTTTCCTGTAAATCCGCGACTGCCAGCCGGCGTTTCCGCCGGAAGAGAGATGCTATTACAACATGTACCCGACATACTTCAGCACGGGCTAAAACATGGTAATTAGCCCTGTTTTAGCGTTAGTATAACCCTATATCCTTTGCACTGGGCTAAGAACAGGTTCCCTATGGCATACATTCCGAAAAATTACGCGCGGCTCGAGACCGACTACCGTGAAAAGGCGCTGAAGCTTTTTCCCTGGGTCTGCGGACGCTGTTCCCGAGAGTTTGTCTATTCCAATCTGCGGGAGCTCACCGTGCATCACATCGATCACGATCACAGCAACAATCCGGCGGACGGGAGTAATTGGGAACTGTTATGTCTCTATTGCCATGACCATGAGCATTCGAAATACACCGAGGCGGATCAGTACGGCTCCACGGTGGTGGCGGGAGAGGATGCGCAAAAGGATATAGGGGTGGCCACCCATAACCCTTTTGCTGATTTGAAAGCGATGCTGAACAAGAAAGACCGCTAGCTACTTGTCTTCAAACCAGTCGCTGTTTTGCTGGGCGATAGGCGTGATGGTATAGATAAGCTCCTGCAAATGCTCGCGGATGGCCCGTTCCGCCGCATCGGGATCCTGATCCCTGATGGCGTTGAATATCTGATAATGCTGGGTTATCAGGCTCTGCGGCGGCGAGACCTCGCCGAGGCTGAGAAAACGCACCCGGTCCATGGTGGCCTTGATGGATTCGATGATATCCCAGGCCAGGGCGCAATCGGCTATTTCCGTCAGCAGCTGATGGAAATCGTCGTCCAGGTTGAAAAATTCCCCTATCTGCCGGTTCTGCGCCGCCAGCTCCTGGCGATGCAGGTTATGCTCCAGCAGCATAACCTGTTCGTCCGTGCGTTCCGACGCGGCGCGGCGCACGATGCTGCACTCCAGCGCCTGGCGGATGAAACGGGCGTCCGCCACCCGCTTCGCCGAGATTCGCATGACAAAGGTGCCGCGCTGCGGCAGGATTTGCACCAGGCCGGCTTCCGCCAATTTGATAAAGGCTTCCCGCACGGGTTGGCGGGATACTTCAAAACGGGTCGCCGTCTCTTTTTCAGACAACAGCTTGCCGGGAGGAATAACGCACTCGACGATATCCTTGCGCAGCAGCCGGTAAATTTGCTGATTAACCGGCTCGTTATTATTAAATGAAAATAATGTATCCATGCGAGTGCATTTTTCCCCTGCTAAACCCGATATCGTTACCGTATATTATACCAAATCCATCGGGCCGATTTGCTAGAATTGGAAATAATCCCGAGCATTGTTATAACAAACATTTTCCGTAAGTCGTTTGAGCAATTTCATATCGTTGGGAATTTCTCCCTGGGTAACCCAAAGGCCGACCAAATTGCAGAAAATCCGCCGGAAATAATCGTGGCGGGGATAAGAAACAAAGCTCCGTGAATCCGTCAGCATGCCAACGAAATTCATCAGCAACCCCTGATCCGCCAAGGTGGTCAATTGCCTGACCATGCCCCGGCGGGTATCATTAAACCACCAGCCGGATCCAAATTGCATGGGAGATTTCACCGCCCCGGGCCGCTGGAAATTAGCCAGTGCCGAGGCAACCACGTCGTTTTGCGCCGGATCCAGATTATAAAGAATGGTTTTCGGCAAACTTTCCCGCTGGTCCATGGCATCCAGCAGAGCGTTAAGCTGCTGTGCTATATCCGACTGGGAACAAAGGGAATCACACCCTATATTGGCCCCCAGTTCGTTAAAGCGACGGGTATTATTATTACGCAGCGCGCCGAAATGAATTTGCATGGCCCAGCGGCGCCGGGTATAAGCCCCGGCCAAAGCCAGCAGTACCGCGGATTGAAAGCGTATTTTCTCGTCCGGCGCCAAGGTCAGGCCCCGGCATTTTTTCGCCAGCAGTGCGTCCAGGGTCTTTTCATCGGCGGGCAGATAGTTCACCTCCGTCAGCCCGTGATCCGCCAGGCGGCCGCCGTGCTGATGGAAATACTCCACCCGGTTTTCCAGCGCGGCGGCGAAATCGCCGAACCGGGTAATCTCTTTACCGGTCAGTTGTGCCATCACCGAAACGAAGTGGATAAAGGCTTCTCCTTCGGCATCCAGGGCAGCATCGGGCCGGAAGGTGGGCAGGACTTTGCAGGGGAACGCCTCATCGGCCCGAATGGCGTCATGGTATTCCAGCGTATCCGTGGGTGAATCCGTGGTGCAGATTACCGCGACGTTGGATTGGGTAATAAGGCCCTTGGGAGAAAATTCCGGACGCTGCAATAACCGATTGCACTGGTCCCATATACGCCGCCAATTATCGCCATTCAGGGTTTCGGTAATGCCGAAATAAAACTTCAGCTCCAGATGCGTCCAATGATAAAGCGGGTTGCCGATACAGGAATCCAGTGTCTCCGCCCAGGCCTGGAATTTCTCCACCGCCGGCGCGCTACCGGTTATTTTCTCTTCCGGTACGCCATTGGCCCGCATGGCCCGCCATTTGTAATGATCTCCCTCCAGCCATAAATCCGTAATGGTATCGAAAGGTTTATTTTCGGCAATCGCCCGCGGATCCAGATGGCAGTGATAGTCGATAATAGGCTGGTGGGCGGCGAACTGATGGTAGATCTCCCGCGCGGCCTCGTTGGTTAACATGAAATCTTTACCAATGAATTCCATAACGCCTTCTCATGAAAGGAGTGAAGTAGCTGTCTGATAGGAGCGACCCGACAAATAGGCCTTCGCCGTATTGTCGGGTCACTGGTGGCGCACGGGCGGATTAAATGTCCGCAACCTTGCTTACCGCCTGTTTTGCGCCGTGGTTTTTCAAGAGCGCATAGGCATCGCAAATGCTTTTGACGAAGAGATCGTTGGCCGGCAGTTCGTCGCCGAACACGCTGGATAAGGAGAGCAGCGCCTTGACCCGTTCATTGCCGTCGGCGGAAGACTTCACCAACCTGGCCAGCTTGTCCTTCAAGGGATCGCTGATATCGATGGCGTTGCCCTGATCGTCCACGCCGCCGACATAACGCATCCAGCCCGCGACGCCCAGCGCCAGCAGCGGAAACGGCGTACCGCGTTCCAGGTGAACGCGGATGGAATCCAGCATACGCTGCGGCAGCTTCAGGGTGCCGTCCATGGCGATTTGCCAGGTGCGGTGCTTTAGCCCGGTATTACGATAGCGGGCCAGCAGCGACTCGGCGTAGGCGTTTAAATCAACCCCTTCGGTATGCAGGGTCGGCGCCTGCTCGTTAAGCATCAGCTGACGCGCGGCGCGGGCATAATGTTCATCTTCCATGCACGCATCGATGTATTGATAACCCGCCAGATAGCCCAAATAGGCCAGGAAGGAGTGGCTGCCGTTGAGCATCCGGAGCTTCATTTCTTCATAGGGCAGCACGTCGGCCACCAGCTCCGCGCCGGCTTTTTCCCATTCCGGCCGGCCGGCGACAAAATTATCCTCGATAACCCATTGCCTGAACGGTTCGCAGGCGATCCCCGCCGCATCCGTCATACCGCCCAGCAAATCGGTAATTTTTTCCTGGCTGGCGGGGGTCATGGCCGGCACGATCCGGTCCACCATGGTACAAGGGAAACTGACATGCTGCTCTATCCACTCAGCCAGCTCGGCATCGCCGGCTTTTGCCAGCGCCAGCACCACATTGCGGGTCACATGGCCGTTATTGGGCATATTGTCGCAGGACATGACGGAAAACGGCGGCAATCCCTTTTCCCGGCGAATGCGCAGCGCTTCGATAATCACCCCCGGAGCCGATTGCGGCTGACGCGGATGGCTGATGTCATGCTGTATCAGCGGGTTTTCTTTATCGATGGAGGCGGTGGAGGGCAGATAGCAGTAGCCCTTTTCGGTCACGGTCAATGAAACGATGGCGATTTCCGGCTGCGCCATGGCTTCAAGTACCCGATCGATGCCGTCCACGGCGCCGTGCAGCGCCTGGCGTACCACGCCCACCACCCGGCCGTTCCA
This sequence comes from Sodalis sp. RH16, assembly GCF_047324245.1. Lineage (NCBI taxonomy): Bacteria > Pseudomonadati > Pseudomonadota > Gammaproteobacteria > Enterobacterales > Bruguierivoracaceae > Sodalis > Sodalis sp. RH16. The sequence continues at coordinate 875,200 of NZ_CP178737.1, forward strand.
GTGATCGCCATTCATTTCGCAGACGGAATACAGCAAATCCTGCTGTTTGATAGCCGCTACTTGCTGCTCACCGCCGATAAGATTAACCTCGCAGTAACCCCAATCGCTGCCGTGCCCGGATGCCAGCAAATCGGCGAATACCGCCTGATGGGCCCGGTGAAAGGCGCCGAATCCCAGGTGAAGGATACGGATTTTCAGCTTGTCGCGATCGTAGGACGGCGTGGTGACCCGGCCGGCCAGATGTTTTAACGTATTGGTTGTCAGTTGCACTTTTTTATCCTGCATAGTCAGGTTAATTACCCATTTCACAGAGAACCGTCATCGATATCACGGACACCCCTTCATGTCTACTACCATACAAGTATCGATGCTAGTATTTTTTGAGGAAAGTCACAGTTTTCGCTAAACCAGCGATATTTACCGAGGTGAGAATATCATGCGCGGCATAACCGGCGCACCCGGCGAGATGTCAGATGAAAGTATATACCCTAAATAATTCGAGTTGCAGGAAGGCGGCGACGCACCAGCAATACGGGTATAGCCTACCGCGGCCGATAACCAGCGATTAGCTGATTGGCCGGGATTTCGGGGGGTATTTGAGCGCGGAAATAGTCCGATGCCAAGACTGCCGACGGCACCGGTGTGCGGTAATTACCGGATATTCAATACATCGGTGGCACAGTGCATATAGCCGTTCAACGCGTTGTTCCATAACGTTATGTCCCCTGCGCCGGCATTCTCCCGACCGGTCAGAACATAGGAGGGCGCATAGATCGGCTTGCCGATATCCTGAACCTGACGGCACAGTGCGGCCAATTGCTGTTTATTGCTAAAGCGCGCATTGATCGCCTGCCAAAAGGCCTGCCGCTGATCGTTATTAATGGATTGCAACGCTTCTCCCAGCATCGAGGAGTGCGCCTGCCTGGCCTGGTCCGTATCAACACGCAGAGCGTCGAAATAGGAATACGTCCCCGCCAGGGCGAAGAGCAGCGCCCCATCGTTCAGGTTATTGGCTTTAATGCAACTTACCATGCCCTGATACAGCACCGGCGGCGTCAGGGTATTGTTCAAGGAGGCGTGCGGCAGACACCCCGGGTTGGCGACCTGGGTTAAATACTTGCCGCCGGGGCTGTCCTTTTTAGTGGACTTCATGGGCGAGGAAGTACAACCAGTCAGGATCATCACCACCGCTATTGTCGCCAGGGCGCGGGTGTTCATTGCTTGCCCTCCTGTTTGAGCTGTGCCTGAATCATATTCATTCGTCTTTCCATGCGTCCCACCAATCTTGTGGTTTATTGGTCACCATATTCATGGTGAAAAAGTCCAACGATATTATTCTGCATACCTCGGCATTATCCGGTGATTCCGCCCCCCCTTCCGTGGCCGGTATCCCGGCTTTGGCTTTTTGTATTGCGTCCTGAACGCGCTCTTCGATGCTGGTGGGCTTTGACGCATTTACCGCCGAATTTAGTGGCTGATTTTCCACCGGTTGAATCGGTATCGACATCAGTTGTCTTCCTCTTTGTCCAGATTATCTCCGGACGCAAATTGTAAAAATACCTCATTTAGCCTGCCCAGGGCGGTTTCGCTGAGGGCCCGGCACTGCTCCGGCAAGCTATCTGTCGAAACGAGGCGCTGCATGCCGGCGGCCATAAATGCATCGGCGTCGAACTCAGCCAATTGATCGCCGTACTTCATCACAAACCGACTATCGTCGTGGTAGGTCAAGGTGAATTTACCCGCCCACCCCGACTCAACCCTCTGCTTAAGGGCGGCGTGTGATTTACGGGCCGCCTCCGGTATCAGCAAATCAAGGACCGCCGGTGACGCCGGATCGGGTAAGGCCGCCAGCCACTCGTCCACCAGTTCCAGAAGGATGTCCGGATGGTTCAGAGCGGAAGACAACAATTGCCGCGCATGTCCGTTAATACGTTTTTGCACATCCGCGGCCAGTTGCCGCTCCTGCGCCAGAAAGCCGGCAACGGCCGCCGCCGACGCCAGGATACCTTCCTGATAACCCTCGCCGACGGCCTGAGCGCGTATAGCCTGGGATTCTTCCTGGGCCTGTTTCACCAACCTGGCGGCCTGGCGGCGGGCATCACTTAATACATCCAGGCATTGGCGCTGGCGCTTGAGCTGTGCGCGGGTAATCAAAACGCCGCCTGAACTCGGCGGCATCCGGCGTATCGGGATCTCTCTTGGCATGTTGAAAGGCAAGCTTAATCAGTAACGGATTGGGAGATAACTGCCGCGAAGCGGCATCATCCCTATCCATATGGGGTGGAAACAACAGGGAAATGCGTTGCCGGAGAGCCTCCGGCAACTGCTGCCCGCAGGCAGCGAGCTCGTCTTTTCCCCAGGCTATCAAGGTAAGCGGTTCCCATGGCATAAACGGCAAGGGGGCGGCTGAATCAACGATATCCAGTTGGGCAAAGCGACGCACCCAGGCCGGCAGGGACATTATGCGGCCTTGGCGGGTCAGCGCCGCCCGGTGGCGCTGGCAGGCTATCAATAGCGCGACCTGGGGCAAATGTTCCCATTGATGGATGAAATGCTCAGCGAGGCCGGTTTCCGCTAACACCGGACGCTCGATGGACCAGCCATGGGCCCGGATAATCATATCGTTGATAATCGAACGTTGGGCAATGCCGTCAAATCCTCTTTTAAGAGTCAAACGCTGCGGATGCATCCAGGACAGCGGATTGAACAGTATCGTATCAAGCGGCGTTATTTTCATCAGGGGCGGTCCGATTCGGTTGCAGTGTTTTTACCTTGCGCCAGTAAACCAGCCCCGCGGCCAAGGCTATCAATAACAGGAATCCCCCCGCCATGGTTAACAGCCCAGCGGATCCTCCGCTTTTGCCCGCCCGATTATCCACGGGCGACTGATGCTGAATCGCAGGCTGTTTGGACATCACCACGGAAATATTGTCATAGTCCACTTGATTGAAACTATTTTTCAAAAAACGTTTGATATCGCTTATCAGCAGCGAAGGATCGGCGTCGCTTCGATAGCTGACCAGCGCCGAGAGATGCACCGGGGCCGGGGCCCGGCCGGTCTCGCCGGAGTCAATATCGTAGCTCACGTGCACCCGGCCCGACACTACGCCGGCCAGAGTCTGCAAAGATTGCTCCAGCCGCTGTTCAATAGCCGAATAAAGGCGGGCTTTTTCGGCCCGCGGCGAAGAGACCAGCGAATCGCTGGGAAAAAGCTGGGCGATTTCCATACGCGCCCGCGAAGGCAAATCATGGACCTTGAGCAAATCCACCGCCGCGGGGATATCCGCCTTATGAACGCTGATGCTATAGCCGCTTTTTCCTTTATCGGACTTGGCGGCCTCGATATTATTCCGCTGCAGGGCGGCGATGACCTCATTGGCCTGCTGTTGATCCAGTCCCTTGAGCAGAGGTTCGTCCTTGCAGGCCGCCAGGGTAAATACCAGCAGTGGAACAAGCAATAACGGCTTTTTCTTCATGATGACCGAAGCAGCGTTTCCGCCGTGCCGACAATTTTACGCGCCGCGGTACCGATAAAAGCCACGGTATTGCTGTACTCCAGCATCGACTTTTGAATTGAACCCACGACCGCGGGATCGGCAAGATTATCAGCAGTCATCATTCGGGCGATATCCTGCTTTTCCACGTGAATATCGGCGGTGGTTTTAGCCATCGTCTCTTTTATAATATCGTTAATGGAAGCCACTTCCCCGATTGCCGGATTAATATCCACTGCCCGGAGCCGGTTGACTTCAGTTATGCTGTTAATAGGCATACTCTGTCCTTACTATACATAAATCGCTTTTAATACCGCTGGAAGATGCGGGAGCGCATCTTATGACCAAGGTATAATGAGCACTTATAAATTGGCGCTAAAACTTCGATAGTATTAATGAATCAAGATCGGCAATCTTCTTGATCGCCGTTGCGCTCAAGCTCTGCACAACGCTATATTCATTGAGCTTGGCCTGATATTCCGCCAGGTAAAAGGGATTGGACGGATCGCTTTTGGCTTTCTCAAGCGCTTCCTGCTGGCTAATATTCGCTGCTATCGTACTCGGCTCCAATGCATCATAAATCGCGGTTATCGAACCCATAATGTTCTCCAGTGACAGGTGATTAAGGTTTAGGGAAATACCAGTGCCCGGGCGTCATTTTAACGTAGCCGTGCTGCCCGTATTTAAATGATTTGCCTTTTAGCCAATCATCTTCCAGCTCGACGGCGAATTGCACGTAATGCCCATTCCAGCGGCGCTCGTACCCTTCGACAAAAGAACGTATCCTTTGACGCTCGCCATCGTTTAATGCGCCGGTAATAACAAATGTCACGCTATCGGCATTGTCTATCCGGGTATAAGGCACGGCGAGTTTTTTAACGCCCTCCTCCGCGTCCGTTGCCACCGCCTGGTCATCCATATTTTCCAATCGGATATCCTGGGCGTAGGGCAATTGCTCCATCAATCCTTTGTGCAATAGGTTTATTCCCGCATCGTCCACCACATTTCTTTGCCGGCTTATCAATAGCAACGGCTGCGTGGGTTGCTCAAGATTGAAGTGGTGCAGCTTGATAAAGGGATAATTCGCCTCCAGCCAGCGCCCAATGCGCTGCGTCTCTTCACGGTAACTGGCGATAGTGACCTTTTGCGACGCTTTGCTACGCACCAGGGACTGGCGTCCCCAGGAGGCATCCTGATCATCGGCCGTCAGCACATGCATCGTGCCGTCACGCCCGGAAAGTATGCGGTATTTTTCCGGTTCGTCGCTCAGCTGATTGGCCAGCGCCATGATTTCCCGCTGCTGGACATCCCATTTCCCCAGGAGTAATACCAGGATAAATGCGGTGACCGCCGTGCAGGCCAGGGCGGCGATAACCCAACGGTTGCGATTTTTATTGCGTAAGGGAACGGGCGCCGGCGCTTTATCAACCTGGAAATTCAGAATTTCGTCCGACCAGGTTTCATTCCCTTTCCGTATGGCCAGCATCAGGCTACCAACCGGGTATGCCCGGTTGGTCTCCAGCGTGGTTTCACGCGCTTCGCTATCGTCAAGAATGTGTAAAACGGCCGTCTCGCCGGTGGCCGGCGCGGTGATAATCTCGAAATTGACGCTTTCGCCTTCCGCCAGCAGCAGCACGCTGTCCTGGGGAAAGGAGGGTAGCGCGCAGGCGTCAAGCTCGCCTCCATCCGCCGCGATAAACAGCGTTTTACCGGAGGAGAGATGATATTCACACCCTTTCAACAACCCATTCAGCAATCGAACAACTAAAACGTCATGGGGGTCGACCAATCTATCTTGTTCAGTATGCATGTTAAAATTTATTGGTATTCCATAGGGTCATAATGAAATGGAGTATAAGCCGTTCCCTATATCACTTCATGATGACAATCTGATAAAGTATCCTCAATAATAATGATGCCTAATAATTTTATTATCTCGAATTACAACGTTTAGCATCAAAACCTGTCCGACGCTTTCTTTATCATAGCGCCGGCGATCGTGGCATATATTGATGAGCCTCTTGAGGTTACGCATGCTTGATCGTCAACGATTTCTGTAAGATATAGCATGACTATCCTACTTCAAGAATTTTAACAGCAGTGACTTCAACATCACCATAATCACTTCTTTATTTTGATGATGAATCGTCTTTACCCGGCCTTCAACCCAGGATATAACCCAATTAACACGTATTGTCGACGAATGAAAATAGCATGAAGCGGTTTATAGCTTTACCGTCTCGTACGGTTGCGGGGCATCCGGCTCCATGGATCTATTTATCTGCGATATGCCTTTTTACGATGTGATAAAGATCTTCCACTGTTTCCATTTGCAGCACCTCTTTTTCCGAAATATGAACATCAAATGTTTCCGAAATACCGATTTCAATTTCGATGAGATCTAAAGAATCAACGTACAGCTCATTTACCAGATGAAGGTGATTTAAGATCTCGTGTTGTTGTCGGCCCAATTTATAGGCCAGCAAGGCATGCAGACGCTCTCTGATCGGGTCATCACATTGGAGCAGCGGAGTGTTGGTCATGGTATGTTAGCCTCGTGCGTTATCCAGTTACGTATAGGCCTGCCGCCCTAAGGGCGGTGGGCCGGATTTCAGCTTTTGCCGTCTTCTTTGATGTCGTTGGCCCCGGGTTTATAAGCGGCCAGGCGTTTTGACGTATAATTCGTTTTGCCATTTGCCAGCGTTGGCCAAACCTCTGGCGTTCCGTCCATCGGCACGAAATGTTTTACGCCCGATGTCCCGTGCGTACGGTTGGACCGCCGAAGTCCCGACGCGGAAAGCACCACCGGTTCATATGCTACCGTCTGCTGAGAAATCGGCGGCTCGATTGGGGATGTGTCCAAGGGTTTGCTTGGCGGTACTGCTTTTGTTTCAGCGGCCGGAATAGCCTGCGGGGCCGGCATATCTCGGGCCATCGTCTGAGCGACATCAGCACGCGACAGCTGCTGTGCCCTGGCCCGAGTTTCGGCGCCGCCGCCTGCCTGGGGTGTAAATGCCTCCAGAGGCGGCGACAGAGTATCCATGCCGGTTCTTTTGAGCCGATTCCTTACGGCTGTCAAATCTTCCTTTTTCATATTTGACGGCGCGAAATGCTTTACTTTCGGCTCAACGCGCGGCAGTTGCGACAGCTGCCTGCCCTGATTGGTGAGCACTACCGGCTGCGTTTCTTCCAGCGCATGGGAACGTGTTTGCTCGTGGGTCCACGAAGCATCTTCGTCCTTAATGACCCGTTGGTCATTATCCGATGGCGGCAAATTATGAACCTGGGCACGGGAAATCGGCGACCTGGTTATTTCGGCGAAGCGTTTATCGTCCGCCATGGTGTGGTTGATGCCGGAAAGCGGCACGTCCTGCGCCTTAGACAGCGGTGCGGCATACTGCGGCGCCTGGGCTGTCAGCGGCTGCGAATGGATAACGGTGGATAACGGCGCTTCAACTTGGCGCGGCGAAATATGTTCCGCAACCTGGAGAGGCGGCTCAACGATGCTGATGGTCTTTAGCTTGCTGAGCATTTTCGCGCTGAGGATTTGCTCAACTGGCTTTTCCTCCACCTCAGCAAACATTGGCTTTGGCCACACACCAATCTCATACTTTTCCTGTATTTGAACCGGGATCCAATCTGTTTGGGTAGAGGCATCCGCCCGTTCGGTATGCGGTTTCTTACTGTCCGGCTTTTCCTCGCCCTGGTTGATATTGATGTTAATAGGATTATGAGTGATATGAGTGCTGAAATCGTATGAATTATTGATATTATAGATACTGGCTGGTTTAGGCGGCCCGTTTGTTTTATCCTGCTCGCTGCCCGAAAGTACGGTGGCGGGGTTAATCTCATCCTCATCCGTCTCAGTCGTCAATGGTTTAGGCTTGGGCTGCTGCTCCAGGGTGGCTGTTTCCGAGGGCCGCTTCTCTTTAACCCGGTCTTCGATTAATGGCCCTAATAAATTCGGCAACTTCAAGACCATATCGATGGCTAGGCAGACCTTCTCTATCTCGTCGGTTTTATGTTCCTTGATGCCTTGAAGCACATTTTCCCAGGTCGCTTTGGCCCGGCTATCAAGGAGCTCGTCGATCGTTTTCGATTGTTCCGGCGTAAGCAAAATGCCTAATTTTTTCTCAACATAAGTTCTAATAAAAGGTTCAGCACCTTTCGTGCGTAAAAAATTCCCGGCGGCAAAGGTACCCTCCCCAACCAATTTCGCCAATCCCGCCATCAATTCCGTCTCAAGGCCTTTTACCTTTTTGAAATCATCTTTCCCACCCGGCCGGTAGCTGCCGAAACTGGATTTTTGGCCCAGGCCGTCCTTTACCATCATCGTGGTCAGTTTTGCCATGACGCCATTGATTTCACTCATCGCATCATTGGAAGGACGCGCCATTACAGCCACATGATAAGCGGTGGCTATCCTTCTCAATCGAGGTAGAGCAGCCTTGTTTTCACATTTGCCGAACAAGGTGACCAGGGCGTCCTTATTTTTACCGGCGGCATCAAAAAGCGAGTGCAAACAGGCCTGATCAAAATCATTTTTAAATTCGTCGAGATGAACCGGCGTTCGCGGCGGGCTCTTTTGCCCCATCGCGGAAGCAGTTAACTCATCCGCGGCTTTCGCCATGTCGTCGTGAATATCGCTATCATCCACACTCGACGACCGGACGATACCTTTTACACCCGCTGAACGGGTTGAACGTGTTTGGCCCGGGACCTCCTTGCCTACGGCGCCACGAGAGACGCGACGGGCATCTGATTTAGCCATCGGCGCCGATTTGGCCGGCGGCACCAATGATGATGCGGCCCGTGCTGTCACGTTGCCGATACCCTTCATGCGGCTTGCCAACGGCGATGGATCTAAAATATCGCCGACTTTACGTAAAGCTGCGCCTATGGCGTTTGCTGTCGCGCTAATAGTGGTCATAGTCTTTTCACCTATGCTACATGGAGGCAAGGATTTGTTTAAGCGTTTCGGCGCCGGCGGTTATCGTAGAGCTCAAAATCTTATTTATCGTATCGAACATCCCGTTGGCATTGCCGTATTTGGTGGTTAGCGTTTGCAACGTTGTTTGAAATTTACTCGATTGAGCATCAAATCCGCTTTTCCACGACTGGTATTGGAAAGTCGTCATGGTACCGGACATCTCTTTGAGATTATCGCGGATGGTGGTCAACGGAGAGAGGTCTATCGTTACCACAAAACCGCTGCCGGAGGGCTTGACGCAACCGGCGGGCAAACCCAGTTCGGAGGCCCACTTTTTCGCCTCGGTTTCGCTCACCGTGCCGGAGGCGGGGAAAAGCACGGCCTTGTCCCCGGAATAAGAGCTAATCAAGGCATTAATTTTCTGCAGCGCTTCCGGTTTGAATTCCATGGTCTGAGTGCCTTTATCATCCGTACTAAAGGTAATCAGGGCGGTCAATCCACTCATAAAATCGCTGAAGCTGCTGTAAAAGGCGGTATAGCGCTCCACGACCGTTTCATACACTTCCAGATAGCCCGATTTGATGCTGTTAATGCCGTCCGCCGCATCCTGCCAAAGCTCCCGGTAGCTTTTGGCCCTTTTCTCATCCAGATCGGCGATAAAGACCGAGGCGCCGTCATCAATGCTTTTGGCAAAGGTATCTGAACCTACCGCGCTCTGCTCAAGGGCCATGACCCCATTCAACTTATCCATGGCCGACTTCAATTCAACCTGCCAGCCCGGATCGGTTTTAGCCGACGCCAAAGAGGAGACGTTTTGCCCTTGAGCGGGGTTTTCATTCCGCAGGCCGGCGTCCATGGCATTATCAAGCTGCCGTTGGCTCGCGTGGAATTGACTTTCCAACTTCGCCGTGTTGTTTTTTATAGTATTATCGTTTCTGCTCAACGTTTCACGGCAATTTCTCAGATCGACAAGGGCCTGGGACGTTAAGGATTCCATCTCATTGACCAGCGCCGAGTTGTTATTAGCGCCGCTTTCTGCAGTAGGCGTTTCGTCAAGAGAGTACACTTCAACGGCGTTTGTAAGCTGGTTTGACGTCTTATCCACATTTTTGGCAATAAAAAAGGGCTTGGGATGATTTGTTATTGACGAGGAAATTTCATAAGACATGGTGTTAACGCTCCATACTGCGCGCCGCCGCGTCATTGCCGGCGGCGCTTGTTATAATCAAACTGATTTACCCGCTATCATGCCGGCGGTGTCCAAATGGGCCCGTATGATTTCCGCGAGTTTTTGCGCGATGGTTTGCAGCAGGCTCTCGAAATCACGGGAATTGGCGCTGCTGGTTTCCCCCAGACCGTCGGCGGCATGACCCACCTGCTGCAGAATATGCTGCTGCGCATTCTCACTGGCCTGAATAGCCTGGGTTTGGCCGGCGGTGATGCCCGTGACGGGATGGTTCATCTGTGACATGAACATACCTAGGTTTTTGATTTTTTCAGCTTTGGCCATCTCATCCTTCATATCAATTTCAAGATGATTGATTTCATTCTCCCGTGCGGTGAATCGGGCGCCATCTTTGACATGCTCCCCATACGCCTCTTTAGCCGTTTCATTACTTTGTCCGCGGACAAAGTTTTGACCGTCGGCATTATTGAAACGCGGCGGCTCGATATCCATGGCGGAATCGGGGGTTGAAGTTCCGCTTCTTGAAAAATTCATTCGATCGTTTTCCAACGTAAACTTCTTTTCAACAATGTCCCTGTTATTATTCTTAAGCACTTGGCTTTCGTGAGCGAGGCCTTTTTGTTGCGTGCTGAAACCCGCCCCGGAAATAGCGGTGCCGAATGCCGCCTGGCCGATAGCGCCGTTGAGTGCTGTTTGTCCACTCTTTATAATGGCTTCCGCGGCACCCGCGGTCATTTGCCCTTTCAGGATCGCCATATCCCCTTTATTATTATTTTCCGCCGTTTTATTTGCCTGCAGCGCCTTTAAAATTTCGGCAAATATGGCGGCGATATTACTGGACGTTAATTTACTGATATCAAATTCCTTTTTTACCTCCTTTTTTTCCGTGCCTTCGGCTGCACGTTGCTCCAAAACCTGCAAGAGATCCGGGCGTTCCAGCATTTTTTCCACCTGGGCATGCAGTTCCTTGACCGGCATGCGCCCGGCGCTATCGGGATGTCTTAACGTGACGGCGGCACCGGTACCTAATAAAGAGTCAAGCATTTTGTCGGTGACGATACCGGCAAAAGATTGGCTGGATGATATCGGTTTCCCGTTGGCCTCGGCATTGCTGGTTTGAGCATTTGCGGTGAGAGCTTCCTGGTTCAGCACACTAGAGGCTATGCCTTGCGAAGATATTGCGGACATGATAATTTCCTTTTTAAGCTATTGAATTTCTGAGTATGGATTTCTGGGTTTGGCCAGTATTGGTTTGCGCGTCTGACAACATCGCCATAAGCCGTTGCTGATCCTGTTGCGAATCGGCGAACTTCTCGATTAATTGTTCAATCAGTTGCCTGATTTGCGCCATCACCGCGCTGGACAGGGTGAAGCTTGCCTCAATGTCAGCGGCATTTTTTTCAGCGAATCCCCTGGCCACGCCGATGCCCCCCTGTATCGTTTCCGAACCCAATGCGGTACCGGCACTGATAGTGTTAAGACGATTGGAATAGAGCTGAAGGGCCTCTTTATCCGACGCCATCTTCAACCGGTCAAGCGCGCGTCTCACACCGCTTCTCACCGCGCTGTTCACCGTGGTGGCGGCATTCTTCAACACCACCGGCAGGATATCCTTGAGCGCTTCCTTCACCATATTGGCAAAGGCGGTGGAGGCCACTTTTCCGGCCGCGGCTTTGCCCACAATCATGACGGCGATGACCAGAGCCGCGGCCACCAGCGTTCCGACAATGCCGCCGATCATGTTGGCGGTGGCGGCGTCCATCCCCAGCCTTTCGAGCATTTTGGCAATGCCTTTGCTCAGGGCATCCACCAGGGGTTTGATGATATTGTCCATGATCGGGCTGAGTGCTTTTTCCATAAAAGAAACGCCGGTGACCGCTTTACTGATTTCATCACCCACCATCAAAGCGATACCGACGGCAGCGATGGCCAGGCTGGCGCCTCCGGAAAATATCGCCCCGACGACGCTTATCAGCGTGATAAGGCCGCCAAGAATTCTGCCGACGCAGCCCATTGCCGTATTCAAGGCCTCGGCTTTTTTCATCTCTTCGGCGTGTTTGTCACCCTGGATTTTCAACGATCGCTGTTCGCTTTCCTGGATGTTCAGAAATAATTCCTGATCGTTTGCCAGCGCTTTTTCATTGTTTTCACCCATCAGCTTCATCAGGGTGCTGATAAGGAATAACATGCGGGCCATGGTGCTGAGGCTTTGTTCCGCCGATTCCTTCATCATCGGGGACGGAATATTTGCCGTTCCCTGCATTTTCCGGAACAGATCGTCCAGTAATAAAGAACTTTCCCGTGCGGCCTGATAGGACTCACCGGCTTTTACCTGCGCCTGGGCAACATCCCTTGCGGCGTCGGACAATTCCCGCTCGGCCGATTCGAACCGGCTTAGTGCGGCGGTATATTCCGGGTCCTCGGGAGAAAGCAGGTCCAATCGATTTTTGGCCTGATCATAATTTTCCTGTTTTTCCGCCAGCGAATTTTGTGCGGTTTGCAATGATGCGCTATCAGCTTCCGCGGCACTGAGCGCGGCCGCGCTGCTGTCCACAGCCTGCTGGAATTGCTGCGCCAAAGCCTCGTTAGCCTGTTGCAAAGCTTCGCTATTGGCCTGTATTATCTGCAACCGATCGGCCAACTGCACCAGGGAGTGATTCCCCAGCAGCATCATGGCGTTTCCGGCCAACAGTGTGAACACGGCGCTGCCGCTGAGTTTTGCATCCGCGCCCACCGGTTTCGCCGGTTCTCTTAACTCAGGCGCGCCACTTTCAGCCAAAGGCCGCGAAGTGGATTGTGCAGCGTTATCGTTAATGACGGCCAACATGGCCAGCGCAGCCTTCTGCGATTCCTGAAAAAGCGACAGCGCTTTTTCCTGCGTAATATGTGTCTTATTGTATAAAGCCGTATTAACGGCTTCATTGCCCTTAGCGGGTGTCGTAAAAATATGAACTTGACTGCTGCTCAGGGGTTTTGAGATATCCGTCATGTAAGCTCCTTATGTTCAGCAACTGAATCTTTTTTTTCAACATCCTTATTGAGTTGGTCCAAATAAGCGTTGGCTCTGATGCGAAAAGCTTCTTCCCGTGAGTGTTCCGCCACTAATTCAAAGCATTGTTTTGCTTTATTGGCCTTTTGCATCAGCAGCTGGCATTGCCCGCTGAAAAACACCGGCCGATAATCATCTTGTGCAAGAGAAAAAGCCACGGCATAAATATCCGCCGCTTTTTGGAATTGCTTTTGCAATTGATATACCGCCGCCAACCCCATGTAATAATCAGGATTATAAAAATCATAAATACATAGAAAGCGGAAAAAAGTGGCGGCTTCGTCCAACTGCCCTTTATTGTAAAAATCATAGGCGTGCGCATAAAGCCCTTCCATCATTTCATCCGGCAACTCATGCACGTCTTTTAACGTTACTCCGCTTTTAACCGCATTCCACAACATAGACGCGATTTGCTCATCGCTGACATTATCATTTACATTCATAAATAACTCCTGAAAATGTCACCATCGATAATGATGGTGACTTGATTGAAACATGAAACTAATGGCATTACTTTCAACTATCGCTTACTAAAAAAAAGTGAGATAGTTTTTTTAACCAGACGAGTGTGATCAGATTCAGAATATTAATAAATTTTTATTGAATATTTAAAATAAAATTTTTCTTTAAATCCATCAAGGATGTGATTCACTTTGCCAGGCATCTTCTACTTCTTTAAGCCAGGTTAATAAACGCATCACTTCATCAAGTTCTTCTAATTTAATAAAGGTATATAAACGATGGGTTTTATAAATCTTCCTGGCTAGCTGTATATCACGTACTACGGGTACGCCGACCTCTTCGGCATAGCGTCTGACCGCCAATGCCCGCTGGTTGCATTCAAAAACCGAAATAAAGGGCGCCGGCACGACATCCGGGTTGAAATAAATCCCGATGGCTATATGCGTCGGGTTGGCGATGATAAGCTTTGAGCCCCTGATATCCGATTTGGTCTGCTCTGAAAGCAACTCCATATGCAGCTGGCGCCGCCGTGATTTAATCTCTGGATTTCCGTCTTGTTCTTTCATTTCTCGTTTAACTTCTTGCTTATCCATTTTCAATTCTTTTAAATGCAAAAAATAATCCGCCAGAGCATCAAGCATCGAAACGAGGATAAGACAGGCCAGGCAGGTTAACACCAATGACAACAGCAGATCGCGCCAGATAAAAACAATGCTTGCGCCGGTACCGTGGACCTGAGAAAAAAGAAGGTGTTTATTTTTATGCCAGGTGATAACAATAGCGAGGGCAAAGCTTGCAAAGTATAAGAACGCTTTTACCGCATCCTTGATGGTCCGCATGCTGAATATTTTCTTGAAGCCTTTGGTAGGATTCAACGCGTTGAAATTCAGCTTCAGCGCCTTGGTGGCAAGAACAAAGCCGGTTTGAATCAGCGTGGGCAGCGCCGAGGTCGCCAAGCATATCAGCAATATAGGGATAATCAGCTTTAATGCCAGAATGATTATTGCGGTGCTGTACGCTTTTAGGTTCAATTCAAAATTGACGGCTATCAGATTACGATACAGTTCCATCAATTCTGACAAAGAGCTCACGGACGTCAGCCAAAGAACGCCGCATAGCAGCATGCAGGCCACCAGAAGATCGCGGGATTTAAAGGTTTGGCCTTTTTGCGCCGCGTCCTTTAAGCGTTTCGGGGTCGGCTTTTCTGTTTTGTTCGACATCGGGTTTCCTGCGGCTGGGCCTTATCCGTTGGTGATCAGTTAATAGATGAACCTATTACATCTTTTAACAGCCAAATATTCCAATGATCGCCCTGAGGCCATAACGCCCTGAATGCGTCGGGCACAACCGGTGAAAAGTAGAGTATGAGAATGAAGAATGCAATTAAGCTTTTAATGGTTAATGAGATTGAAAAAGCATTCATTTGTGGCGCAAAACGCGACAGCAGCCCCAGCAGCATTTCCGATAGCAATAACGCGGCCAGAACCGGGCTGGCCAGGATCATCATTTTGGTGACCAGATAAGATAATAATCCCAACACCGGAATCAGGGGCGGCGAGCATGTCAACAAGGGATCGCATATCTGGTAGCTCCGCCTGAAACCCTCCATCATCAGTGACAAGCCGCCGCCAAACAGGAACAGCGCACCGGCAAAAAGATTGAATAAATTGGCCAATTCCGAGGTATCGACCCCGGACATGGGATCAAGCGTGCTGCTGATGGTAGCGCCGCGCTGGTTGTCGATAACGCTGCCGATGGCGTGCATGATCCAGAACGGCATGGCGAAGACGATGCCCAGGATCAGGCCGACAAAGGCTTCCTGGGCAAGAATTTTCATATAATCAGCGACATGCTCGAGAGGCAGGGCGTTGATGGGGTGAGGCCATAATGATAGGCCAATCAACATGATGACCGGCATACGGATGGTGGCGCTGACAACGCTGCTGCTTAAAAAGGGCAGCAAAAAAAAAGCCGGCGTGATTCTTACTGAACCCAGCACCATGGCGGCCAATCCATGCTGAATGTCGAAAATCGATGAGATATTCATGATCAGGGTCGGCTCAAGGCCATTCTGATGACTTCCCGGCCGAAACCAAGCAGCGTCTCACCGTACCAGCCGGATAATAGAAAAATGCATAACGTCACGCATAATAATTTTATGCCGAAAGGCAACGTTTGCTCTTGTAATTGCATGACGGTTTGGAATAAACCCACCAGCAGACCGACCACGGTGGCCACCAATATGGGTCCGGCGGATAAAATAAGCACCAGATAAAGCGCTTTATTACCGGCAAAGACAATATCATTCATTATTACACCAGATTCTCTTTCATTAAGTAGCCAAATCTATGTACTGTAAAATAAGGCCCTTGGAGAGGAGCGTCCAACCATCGAGCACCACGAATAAAATAAGTTTTATCGGCACCGAAATGGTTATGGGGCTCATCATCATCATGCCCAAGGCGAGCAGAATGCTCGAAATCAATAAATCCACCACCACAAACGGCAAATAGAGATAAAAACCTATCTTGAAGGCATTTTTTATCTCGCTCAGGGCATAAGCCGGCAACAGGGCAAGCATCGAGGGAGAGGAAAGCTCATCCTCAATGTCGGTGTCCCCATTTTTATGTGATTGCGCTTTTTCAAAAAAGCGGGCCAGATCGGGGTCGGTATATTTTTGCAAATAGGTTTTATAGCCGTCCAACCCGTTTTCCATAAAATTCATCACGGATTCCGAGCTGGCCATATCCACGCCTTGATCGTGAAATGACTGATAGGCGTCGCGGGCCACGGGCGCCATAACGAATAGCGCCAGCAGCAGCGCTACCCCGTTGAGCGTCATATTAGACGGCACCTGTTGCAAACCCAGCGCATTCCTCACCATGACAAAAACGATGGAGAACTTGATATAACAGGTGCCGGACGCAATCAGGAACGGCAACAACGACAAGAACGATAATGTGCCGATAAGGCCTATATCAGTGTTCATTGGAACGGTCCTGGTGTAACGACATTATCTCAACTCCAAGCCTGTCCTCCAATTGCACCAGTTCACCCACCGCCATCACATGCCCGTTGGCCCGGATTTCTATATTTTTTTCACCGGACGGATCGATTTCCAACACTTGACCTTTAAACAGTTGCTGTAGCTCACCAATTGGCAGATAGCGCCGCTGCAGGATAAACTCCACCTTCAACGGTACCGCCGCCAATGCGCCGGAAACGGGTTCTTCCGCCGGGGACGTCATGCCATCCCCTTCCGGCAGGTCGCCAAGCTGATGGTTCTCTTTAATCATAATCATCTCTTCTTTTTGCCAATAGGTGCCGATTGTTATCCCCTGGCAGCGCACCTGGTGTTCCGTCTTGCTGATCAGCAAGACATCGCCAGCGGAAAGTTGTTTCGCCAGGGCGCCGGGTACACGGCTTGAGCCGATTATCCACTCAACCGCCAACGGCATACCGGACAAGCAGGTCCCCGCGGATCGTGGCTTCATCACCAGGCTGTCGGCGATGTCGGTAATCCACAGCGTACATTCCCGTGCGGATACGCGGGGTAAAGGTTCTGAATGTCCGCCGCCTTGCTCGATCAGACCTTCGGCCCGCAAGGCGCGGTACGTCAGGGCTTTGTGGGCAAAGGTCAGCGGACGCGATCGGATATTGAACAGCGCCATGATTTTTTCGTCATCGCAGGCAGCGCCGGCGAGAGTCGCCAGCTCTGGAAATTCATGGCACAGCCACTCCCTGGGATCCATTAACGCCCGCCAGACGCCGCCATCGGCGCTGACCAGCATGCGACGGCCGACATGCACCGGCGTCTCCAGGGAGACAGCGATATCCTGCGTTCGCCAGCTCGCCAGTACGCGTCGCCAGTTCATCTGCGTACGGGGCAGAGACCGCAGTTGCCGGTAGCTCACTGATCCTCTCCCGTTTCCTGGTCGTGCCGCTGTCGCTGCTGCTGTTCACGATCGGAAGGGGGTTTTACCAGATACCCCCGCGCCTCGCTTTGGTTCGCCAGCAGATTCTCCTGGGTGATTCTATTGGACGGGGTCAGTACCGTCGAACCTTGGAAGGCAATCTTCACCTGATTGACTTCCAGGGCTCCCGAGGCGAGCGCCTTACCATTATTAAAGGTATAGAGCAGCGTGCCGTCGCGTTCGCTGTCACGGCTTTTCGTCTCGGGCGCGAATTGAGCGATATGGTGCCGTTCATTCAACAGCGGGTCTGGGGTTTTTAACTGTGCCGGCATTGATTCTCCCGCCGGGCGCGCGTTCACCGGAACGCCGGCGGACGCCAGGCCGTTGAAGGAGTTATCCTCGCCCTCTCCGGCGCTGTCTGCAACGGTGTCGGGCATGTCGGCAAGCCTGGGTTCGGCGGCATTGGCCGCCGATGGCAACAGGGCTTCCCCCATAGCGGCGACTTTGGCCGCCGGCGGCAACGGTGTTTCCCCCGTAGCGGCGGCTGTTAACCGGCGGCGGCCTTCCCTATCAACCAAGGCGCCCTGGATATCCTGTCCCGCGCCATGACGGTTTTTAAGCCGGGATGCGGATTTATTTTCCCCCATGGCCGCAGACTCCTGCAAAGGTATGGCGCCTTGAACAAGGGCACCCGCTTCACCGTCGAGACCGGGCTGCTTCTTTTTCCTGCCGACGCGATCCTCCCGAGACAGCTCTTGTCCGAGCGATGGCTGTGCGGCGTTGTCCTCCGTGTTGGCCCAGTCAACCGGTTTCTCCGCCGGCGACGGGCTGGCCGGGAATTGAAACGCTCCCTTGCCGGCAACGATCTGTTTAATATCGACGGCGGTTTGCTGACCGCTGAACGAATCGGCGTAAACATGTCCTGAGGTCGTTAAGATTTCCACGTAATGATCTCCTGCATTTCATTTTCCTCCTGGCGTAGCCGAACGGCGCTGCGCTGCTGTCGCTGCCGGTCGGCCCAACGCTGATATTTTTCCTGCTGCCGGTGCCAGTGCCGCCGGCGGGCCTGCACTTCGCGCATCTGCTGACCGAGCTCCTCAACCTCCTGATGAAGCTTTTTTTCCTGGAGCTGCAGTTCATGAAATTTCCGACGCAGGACCGCCAGGCGGCGTTGGCGTAAAAAAAGCTGCGCCCGGTCCAGCTGGCCTTGCGGCCGCTCCAGTTCGATTAATCGCCGCATCCCCTCGTTATGCCGCTGCAGCGCGGTAATCTCTTCGAGGAAGCCCTGCCGGCGCCGTTCGTCGTTGGCCAACTGCAGTTCACAGCGCTGCCGGCTGACATCACAACGGCCGATAAGGTTTTTTATCTTATGAAATAACGTCATACATCCCCTGCAGCGTCGCCGTGAAATCGGTGGCCTCGACGGTGGATTGGCATAGAAAATCCCGCAATGCCTGGCGTTTGTTGATAGCGCGATCGTTTTCGGGATTTTCGCCGGGCTTGTATTCACCCAGATCGAGGAAAATCTGCAGCTCCTCAAGCTTGGCCAGCAGTTTGCGGATCTCCCCTGCCATAAGCTGCTGGTTATTGTCCGTCACCTGTCCGGAAACCCGGCTGATGCTGCGCAGGATGTCGATGGCCGGGTAATGGTTCTGCATCGCCAGTTTACGGCTCAGATAAATATGCCCGTCGAGAATAGAGCGTATTTCATCGGCGATGGGATCCGGTTCGTCGTCGCTTTCCAGCAAAATGGTATAAAACGCGGTAATGCTGCCACGGCGGGTGTTGCCGGGCCGTTCAAGGATGCGCGGCATGGCATCGAAAACCGATGCGGGATACCCCCGCCGCGCGGGGGCCTCGCCGGCGGCCAGGGCCACATCGCGCAGGGCGCGGGCATAGCGGGTGATGGAGTCCAGAAACAGCACCACTTTTTTGCCCTGATCGCGGAAGTACTCCGCTACGGTGGTGGCGACCATGGCGGCATTGCAACGATCCAGGGAGGAGTAATCCGAGGTGGCGTAGACCAGAACCACCTTGTGCTGTCGCCCGGAAAGCCGCAATGCTTCGGTAAATTCGGTGACTTCCCGTCCGCGTTCGCCGATAAGACCGACGACAAACACGTCCGCGTCTGAGCGTTCGATAAGCATATGCATCAGCACGGTTTTACCGCAGCCGGCGGAGGCGAAAATGCCGACCCGTTGGCCGGCGCCGCAGGTCAATACGCTATCGATGGCCCGGATGCCGGTAATGAAAGGCGAATGGATGCCGATACGCTGCTGATAGGAAGGCGCATCGGTGTCTATAGGCCTGATTTCCGGCAAAAGGCCCTCATCGGGCCGACAGAGCCGTTCGGTAATAGCCCCTTGCGGATCAATAACCGCCCCCAGCAGAGCATCGCTGACGCTTACCGTCAGCTGCGCGCCGGTGGGATGCAGGACCACATCCCGCGACAGGCCCCGGCCGTTGCCGATTAAACTCAGCACGGTACGTTCATGATGGAACCCCATGACCTGTGCGCGGGCAATCACCTCCGAAGAGGTCCAGTTGCGGCGGATTTCGCATATCTCACCCACCTTTACGCCCGGCAAAGCCGCCTCGATGATGGGACCGGCCAGACGCAGGGGCATGGCCTGCCGTCGCAACAACCGCAAGGTGCCGGTCATTTACTGCATGACCACGACGAAGCGTTCAAGTCGCTCAAAGAAACCGCTTAGGGCAACCGCAAAATTCTGCCCGCTGTTCAAGCACATGGGTTTTAGCAGGGCTTTGAGTTCGAGGTAGCCCTCGTTCCTGGATAAATGAAACTGTTCGCCGCGGATAAAATCAGCGCCGCTCATTAATTCATCAAGCAAGGCATGTGCCCGTTGCTCCAGGATATTATCGCTATATTCCGCCAGTCGCGACCACAGCCAAATATCCTCTTCCTGACTGCTGATATAGATACTTGGCAAATCATTAAAATCAAGTGCGATAGTGGAATGACTATCGAAATTACTCAGCAGATTCGGATCGCAACCGCTTTCTAACAGTGCTTCTCGGACCAACTCTGCAATATCAACATGCATGTATTATACTCCAAGGTTAATTATATTGTTTTGATAACATTAACATTGACAACTTCTGTCAATTCACCAAAAGACATCACTTCAAGATCGCGGAACCGCGTTTCAATCAATTTTTTAACAAATCGGCGAATATCCACCGACGTCAATAACACCATGTCTTTATGAGCAATCAATATGTTTTCTAAACCTACGGTAAATAGGTCCATTAATTCCTCCGATACTGCCGGCTCGAGATTGAGAAAAGCGCCTGAGGAGGTATTTCTGATACCGCCCCGAATCATTTCTTCAATTTCGGCTGAAATAATTATCGCCCTAAGTTCATTATTAACGGCAAATTTATGACAGATATAGCGCGCAAGCGCGGTGCGCACATGCTCAACCAGGGTGATGACATCCTTTTCCCGCGGCGCCCATAAGGCCAGCGACTCCATAATAAGCTTCATATTGCGGGTGGAGATCCGCTCGGTTAACAGCCGTTGCAGTACTTCGGCGATACGCTGTACCGTGGCGTGGCGCAATACTTCTTTCAGCAGGTCGGGATATTTGCTTTCCATCATATCCAGCATGTGCTTGGTTTCCTGCACGCCGAAGAACTCGTTGACATGATGGGTGAGCAACACCGAGAAGCAATGGTAGATTTCGTCTACAGCGGAGCGTAGCTGATAGCCTAATTGTAATAACGTTTCCTGCGCCTGGCGCGGCACCCAGATAGCGTCATTTTCCTTACGGGTTTCAATGCCCAGTTGATAAAGTTCATCGGTGCCGTTTATCACCCTCATCAAATTGAAATGGATGGTGAACGCATCCGCGCGAATTTCATTGATCAAGACCACTACCGTTTGATCGTCCACATTATCCGATGCGCGCAACATCAGCTCCGGCAGTTTGACGCCATAGTCCACAAAGAACTGGCTGCGAAGTCGCTCGCATAGCTGATCTTTTGCCAGCACGGCGTGGTTGCCGCGGGAGACGAGCAGGATCAGCGCGACGGTTTCGGCGGTCATTTGATCGAGATCGTTGATAATGCCCAATTGGCTTTCCATGCCGGGATTTTGTCCAGGCGTTCCCTCTTGAAACGCCATGGGGGAAGAAGCGGCGCCCGCGCTGGCCCGCCGGGTTTGGCGATGCTTGAAATAAAACAGGCCGCTGAGCGCCACCGCCAGTAGAATGAACACCGGCATGGGGAATCCCGGCAGCATACCGATGCAAAGCGCCAGCATGGCGGTGATGACCAGAACGAATGGGTTGCCCAGCAACTGCTGCATGATGGTGCGGCCCATATTGTCGCCGTCCCCATTGACCCGGGTGACAATCAGGCCGGCGCTGATAGAGATGAGCAATGCCGGTATCTGGCCCACCAGCCCGTCGCCGATGGTTAACATGGTGTAGGTGGCCAGCGCCGTGGACATGTCCATATGGTGCTGATTCATCCCCACCGCCATACCGCCGATAAAGTTAACGAAGGTGACGATGATGCTGGCGATGGCATCGCCCTTGATGAATTTCATCGCGCCGTCGTAAGAGCCGTACAGCTGGCTCTCCCGCTCAAGCACGCTGCGCCGCTCGCGCGCGCCGTCCGCGTCGATGGTGCCGCTTTTGAGGTCGGCGTCGATACTCATCTGTTTACCGGGCATACCGTCGAGGGAAAACCGCGCCGCCACTTCCGCCACACGTTCAGATCCTTTGGTGATAACAATGAATTGCACCACGGTCACGATAGCGAAAATCACGAATCCCACCACCAGGTTATCGCCGATGACGAACTGGCCGAAGGTGGCGATGATTTCGCCCGCATCGGCGTTGGTGAGTATAAGGCGCGCGGTGCTGATGGTGAGCGCGAGCCTGAATAATGTCGTAATCAGCAGCACGGAGGGGAACGTGGAGAAGCTCAGAATACGCTCGATATAAAAAGCGCCCATGAACACCAGTATGGCTATGACAATATTAAGTCCAATCAAAAAATCCACTAAATAAGTTGGTAATGGAATAATGAGCATAGCGATGATCATAATGACCAACGCTAATATCAGCAGCTCAGGCCGCGAACGCAGATTGTTAAGAAATTTATTAAACACGTAACTATTCCATTACCAGTTATATAGATGATGATGAACTATTTTATTCTGTCTTCAATCAATTCATGCTTATAGGCAATCGAGGCGAATGATTGCAAATCCCTTAGCAGTCTGAATGCCGATTCGGCACTGTGAAATAATCCATGCGGTAATGATTTACATGCCTGAAAGAGTAATTGTAAAATGGCCGATCGCTCTCTATGGTAAGTTAACATAAATCTATCCCCTAATAATATATGAAGATGATTACCTATTTCTTCCGGATATTCCAGCAGTGAAAAAAACAGCATCAACCACTCCGGCTCGCTTTTATTCAAAGCGGCCATGGTATTATTGTTCATTAATTTTTTAATGAATAGTTCATCGCCGGAACGAATGAGCTTTACCTGACTTAGTTTACCGATAAGGTCGCCGAACTCCAGTTTTGAACAGCTTGGGTCCTGCGAATCAATATCCGTTAGCAGCGCCGCTTTAATGAAATCCAGCACCACGCCGCGATATTGATAACCATAGCAGGCGATCCAGTCTTTGTAATCCTCCATGGCGTGCTGTTCGTTTTGCAGATAACGTCGATAGCTACTGCGTAATAAAGACGGTTTCAACGCCAGGTATTTTTGGCTGAAAAGGCGCGCTTTCAACGCGCAGTTGATGCCCGCTTTGGATTCGCGGGGATTGGCTTGCGCCACCACTTCATCAAGCAGGGCTTTAAGCCTCTTCTTCAAGGTTTCGCTTAATTTGTGACGCAACAGCTCCCTCAGCACCATGATCAAATCGCTGTCGTCGGGAAACATCGAGCGGGCGTAAAGCAGCAGATTCACCAGAGATTCTTCTTTTACCGATGCGACCTTCAGCAGTGATTTGGCTTTCGGTATCGCGTCTTCCTCCAGTACCCGCTCAAAACCATCGGACAGAGATTCCCCTTTTTTATCAAAAAGACGTCTGTTGGCGAATTGGGACGCCAGCGCCGACATTTCGTCGCTGGATTGGAGAAACTTCAAGAGCTGCCCGACCGGCGCCTCCTCGCTTTCTAGATTTTCGGCCAAGTCATGGGCCGCTGTCGGCACCGTATGCGGTTTTGTCTCCGACTGCGCCGGATTGCTGTAAACCGCGGGTTGGGGCATAGGGTTATTAATGCTCAGCGCCATTTCTGACTGTCCAGGTAGTTACGGGACCAATCGGGTAAATGATCGTTCTCGCGGTTTTTGATAAGCCCCGTGGCGAATTCACTCGCATCCGCCGGCAAGGGCTCGGTAATCTCGCGCGGCTGGATAAGGAAAATCCGCACGGTATTGGACTGGCTTTCGTGCTTATAGCGGAACAGGCCGCCGATAAGGGGTATATTGCCCAGAACCGGTATCTTCCCTATCTTGTTGCTCGATTCATCCCGCGTGTATCCGCCCACCAGCAGGCTCTTCCCCTTCGGTACCCGCGCCACGGTGCTGATATGGGTGCGGCCGACCTTAGGCAGCAGGGCCTGTGCCGATTCGTCATTTTGCGGCAGCTCATTGCCGTCTTCGATATTCAACACCATTTCTATCTGCCCGTCGGCGGCGAAGCGCGGCAAGACGCTTATCATGGTGCCGTAGGTAACGTGCTGCAGATCGGCGAACCGCTCACCCAGCAGCTCAGTATAAAAAGTGCGGTTGTTGTCAAACAGCGCCGGGACGTTCTCCTGGGTCAGCACCACCGGACGGGAAACGATATTGGCCCGCTTTTTTTGCGACAGGGCCTGTACCGAGGCGACAAAGCGCCCGCCGTCCAGCGTGGAATAGGACCCCTGGTTGAAGGTGGCGCCCAATTGGCTGCCAATCTTGACGCTGCCCTGCCAATCGACGCCCAGCTGATCCAGATCCTCTTTCTGCAGATCCACGATCCACAGCGACAGTTCCACATGGCGTTTGGCGATATCCAGCGCCGATACCAGATTGGTCACCAGCTGCACCTGCCTGGGCGTGCCTTTTACCAGCAGGCTGTTGGTATCGGGATTGGCGATAACGTTGACGGCGCCGGTTCCGGTGCCGGCCTCGGCGCGCAGCGCTTCAGCCAGGCTCGATCGCGGCTGGTACTCCATACCCCGCGCCCCGATATTCTCTCCGTTGAACGTCGGCATCGCCGGCGCCGGCATGCCGTCGGGCACCAGATTCATCACCTGGGGCTGCACCGTTTTTTCCCCCTTTTTGGTTTCCCCGTGCAGCAGCCGGTCTATCACCGTGGCGATGCCGGGAATGGTGATTTTCTCACCGCGGGATTCATAGGTCCGGTCGCCGACAAAGGTGTTGCTCAGGCGGATGACCGCGGTTTTTTCGCCTCCGTTCTGCGTTTCGGGCTGCTCGTCCATAAACTTGGCGGTATTGAGCACCAGGTCCACATACACCGGCGGACCGGAGACATAGAACGTGCCGCTATTGTCGTCGCCGCGCAGCGCATAGCGCTGGTCGTAAAGCTGCGAACTGCGCAGAAAATTATTCAGCGCGCTGAAGGAGATATTGCGCAGCGACATGACCGAATTGCGCATTTCACCGGCGTCGTACACATAAACGGCCTGTCCGTCGTGGTACCAGATGAGTCCCAACTGTTGCGATATCTGTTCCAGCAAGGCTTGCGGATGACTGAAATCAAACTCGCCGCTGATGTGTTTGCGTGCCGCAAGCTTGCTGACAATCACCGGCTTGCCGAGGCGCGAGGAGAGCGCATCGAAAAATATTTTCAGCCCGTCTTTATTGGCAATGTACCCTTCGGCATCGGCGCGGCCGCCGTCGGCCAAGGGCGCCGCCTGCAGGTGAGTGGACAGCGGGCCGCCGGACAGGCACCAGCAGATGAATGTTAATCTCAAATAGCGTAGCGATTTCATTTTTCCGATTTCTTGTTGATCATGTTCCACAAACCCCTGGGAGAGACGCCAAAAGCATCTCTGATATCGTTGGAAAGATGTGAAGATGAGGCATAACCGTATCGCATGGCCACCTGGGTCAGACTTTGACCCTCTTCCACCACATCCAATAACGCCCTGGCTATGCGCCAGCCTCGCAATTCACTTTTCGCCGAATTGCCCAGGGCGTTGCGGCATAAACGCCGAAAGTGGGAATAGGACAAACCATAGCGCGCCCCCAGCTCTTGCAGCTTGCCGTTATTCACCGATTCATTGAGTAAAAAACGGATCAGCCAGTACCATTCGGTCCGGCGCAAAAAAGAGGCCAGGGTCGCCATTTCCACCGGCAGCGTATGGGTTTGCGATAATAACCAGCGCTCCACGTCGCCGCAGGACGTGATATGCGGATAATTATTAAGCTCAATTGATTCCCAGTGTTGCGGCTGCTCATATTTCAACGTCAGATTTTTAGACTCATCAATAAAGACCTGCAATTTCACCAAGGCAAATAACGGCAATTCCTGCTGTTTCATGGCGCCGGATATCACCTCGATATTGACGCGATTCATCATCAATATGCCGCGCCAGCCCTGTGGCACGGCAAGACAGTTGGATTCCCGGGCGGAGTGGAAATGAAAACGGCACCCTTTTTCACCGGTTTCAAACAGCCAGCATTTTGGTGAATTAATATCCTCTTTGAAGGTTGCCGCCAGCAGCCTTTCGGGAGCAATAATATTTTCCTTGTGCATTATTAGTCCCGTCCGTCTTTGATTTACCTTTACATTCATTATAATGCCTATCTATTTTTTAAAAATCATGATGGGAATCTGATTCATGGTCAAATATTCATTATTCTATAAGACATAGCGAAATATAATAAAGCCTAAATAACCTCGCTGTTTGAACAAGGTGAAGAACTTTATTCATCCTTAACGGCCGAAGCAATTAGCGCATCAAAGGTAATATTCCGCTTTATTTATAAGTGAATTTAATTATGTATTAGTAATACCTTTCAACTTGGGGCTGGCGGGATATTTTGCCGGCGCCGCGGGCGCATTTCCAGGCCGTTCGGCAGGGAGTTTTTCATAATGACCCCAAACCCGTTTGGCGTAGCGCCGCCGCAAATCCCGGCGATGGGCAGCCGTGCCGGCGTTGTAGGCCCCTACAGCCTCCCATGAATAACCGTACCTTTTCATCATATCCGCCAGGACCGACGCTCCTACCATAACGGAAAGACAGCTGTCGTTATAAAGAAGATGCTCATCAATGCCCAGTGCTTTCAGGCGGGGCAAATGGATGCTGTTTATCTGCATCAGGCCGATATCCCGGCTGCCGTCCTTATTGAATCCCGTAGCCTGGGGATTCATGTTCGATTCGGTAATGGCTATGGCCTGCAATAATCTGGCTTCGATGCCGAAATGGCGCTCCGCATCGCTCCAGCAGGTAGCGGACGCGGGGGTTGAGGCCAAAATCAGCAACAGCAGGCAACGTATTCGGCGGTAAGACATGATCGCGCGTTTACTCCCCCGTCAGGCTATAAAGCTGTTTTACGCGCGGATCGTGGCGCCAGAGCATCAAACAGCGTGAAGATGAGCGGCTTAAGCGGTCATACCATTTTTTAGCGGCGCGCAGTCCCTGGCATTGCATGATCATCGGCAGCAGCGCCGACGGCATGGGATGCTCCGGCTGTTGCATCATTTGAGCGAATTGCTCCGTATCCGCGGCGGCGGGCTGTGAAAACAGGCGGGCATACAAGGTATTGAAAAAAACAATCCCGTCGCTTTCACTGCCTTGCCGCAGGTGTTCGATCAATTCCTTGGCGCGGCGAGGCTGTCCCTCGGTGCAAAGGATAACCGCTTTCATGCTTATCAGGACCGGATGCCGCGCGATGCCGTCCGGCTGTCCATCGGCCATTTGCAGGGCGACGGACGCGTTATCGTCGCAATACGCCAGCCACATCATCAATACCCGTATCGCCGTCATCGCCGGCAGCATGCCATGGGCCTGCCGGGCAAAATGCCGCGCCCGTTTGATTTCGCCGACAAGGAATAAATGCCAGGCATAATAATAATTTACCGACGGGCAATCCGCCGCCAGCGTCAGGGCGGCGCGGAACATTTCCGCCGCCTGGCCCAATTGGGAATCCAGGCCGTGCAATACCCCTCCCAGCGCCAGCGCCAAAGGATGCCGCGGCTCCAGCGCCAGAATCGCCGACACCAGCGCGCCGCACTCCCGCAACGCGCTGTCCAGCCCCTGCATTCCCATTTGTCCCAGGGCGAAATAGCACTCGGCGAGATGGCATAGCACCTCCCTGTCCTCAGGCAGCCGCTGCCGGCATTGCTGGAATAAGGAGAGGGCCAGGGCCAGGCTCTCCGGGGTGTATTGCAGGAAGGCCTCGCGCCCCGACCGCAGCAGCTTTTGCGGATCGTTTCCCCCCTGCGGGTTCAGGGTGTTTTCTTGCCGGATCCCCAGGCTGGAAAGATGCCGCTGGACAAGGGGCCTTAGCGCGGCATTGATATTATCCGCGTCCGGGGGATTGCCCAAGGCTATGCCGGTGCGGTGCAGGACTACGTGATCGTGGGCCCGAATCAGTTCCATACGCAGGCAAGGCCCGTCTGACAGCAGCAGTTCATAGCCGGTGAGATAAAAATCAGCACGGATTTTATCCAGCATATCCAGGGTCTCGAGTATGGTGCCGCAATTGAGGGTCAATGAGGACGGCAAGACGTGCAGCCCCGATGCCGCATAACCCGATAATTCCTGTACGATGGCGTCATGCAGGCCCGGCGCTTCCGGCCGGTTGTTCAGTTTAAAAGGCAGCACGGCGAATATGCAGTTGGCGCAGACCGGCCGCTCCGCCGGAACAATCTTGGTGACCGGCAGGGAGAAACGATAGCCCTTGCCGTAGACCGTATCGATAAAGCGCTGATGCTTACCCTCCTGCAAAATGCGGCGCAAGACATAAATGCACCGGGTCAGGGACTCCTCGCCAACGTTGCCGCCGGCCCACACGTTATCGATCAGCTGCTCTTTGGTAACGACCTCGCCGGCCGATTCCAGCAGTAATACCAGCACGGCCAACTCTTTCGGCGATACGTTGATTTGCCGGGTTTTATGAAACAAAACGCGAGAAGGCTGTAGAATAAAATCGCCAAAAGAGTATTGCGCTTTAATACGATTGATTACCTCTTTTCTCACCCCTTTGATGGGAAGAGAGAGGGGTTTCTCAGCATGCGGCTCATTTAATGATGTCATTGTAATTTAACACCCCAACGAAATTAATATACGCCTAATATTTATCACGACTCGCCTAAGAATATGATAAAATTCGTGTATGCTTCATAAATGAAACAGATTAACTATTATCTATTGACATCTGTGCAATTCATTTTTTATACGATCCTCGATGAATAAAATTAACACCGGGCATTAAATAATATGCAATAATTATCCACATCAATGATGTAATATATTTTATAAGCGAATAAGCTCACTGTTATCCTTTTCCAAATGTAATGATAACTAAAGCTTACAGATAAAAAGACATAACTTTTGCTGCGCAGATCAAAAATGTTAAATCTTAAATTTACGACCGTTAACTTTGGCGCCTCTCAGCGTCATTAACACCACCCATGCTTTCAGGTCTTAAAGAGTGTACCTTAAAACCTATTACCTCTTCAGGTAAAATTCACTAAGGATAATGACCGGTCGCTACATCAGATTTGTGTCGAGTATATAGTGAGTATGCTTACAGTCAAATTAAGCAAAATGGCGATGTGTAAAGTTATGGCATCCGACGTTGCCGGAACGGGGAAGGGGAGATATTTCGGAATAAACCACGGCCGGAATAAACATTAAATCCGCATAAATAATCATTATTTTAACATTTTTAACTTTTATGAAACAAATCACATTGATGATTTAAACGCCGTTTTACGAAAGGAAAAATATGACCTGCTAAAAAAATATCTTCATAAACAAGGGACTAAATGGAATGAGGACAACAGGAAATTGCAAAAATAAACTATTAATATCAAATCATTACGAATCTTGTCGTTCTTGGGTTCCTACCGCTGCCTGATAATAATCTTGATTTCATTATGCACATTGCACCAAATAAACTTGGAAATTAATTCATCCCATTTATAGATGCCTGACAATTTTTTTACAGTTTTTCACCCGCTACCATCGCAAACTCGCAGGGAAAACCCGTCTGGTCGCCCTTAATCGAAGATAAGTGAAATGGTTTTTGTCAAAACTTTTACAGTAACTATGAGTAAAATACTTTATCCTTATTGAATCATTTATCTTATGATCATCACCTTTGGCCGCCCGTATCGCATGAAAACCCATTCAGCCTCCAAAATTAAATGGCGTAACGTCATACTGCTGTTAGTCCTGGTATTGCTTATCGTATTTCTGGTGTATTACTTTTTCTTTCGTCACGCCGCAGGGGATGGACGCGGCAAACCGGGTATGGACCTCGCCACGCCGGTGCATAGCGGCGTGGCGCGGCAAGCGGATGTGCCGGAGTACCTTTCCGCGCTTGGCACGGTGGTGGCCAATGCCACGGTCACCGTCACCAGCCGGGTGGACGGCCAATTGATGGCGGTCTATTTCACCGAAGGCCAACAGGTGGCCAAAGGGCAGCTGTTGGCCCAAATCGATCCGCGCAGCTATCAGGCCACCCTTGAGCAATACCAGGGCTCCCTGGCGCAAAACCAGGCCCTGCTGAAAAGCGCCCAGCTGACACTGGCGCGCTACAAAACCCTGTACGCGCAGGACTCCCTGGCCCGGCAGGATTTGGATACCCAGACCGCCACCGTGGGCCAATACCTCGGCGCCATCAAAGCCGACCAGGCGCAGATTGATGCCGCCAAGCTTGATCTCGAGTATGCCCGCATTACCGCGCCCCTGTCCGGCCGGGCGGGCCTGCGTTTGGTGGACCCCGGCAATATGGTGCACAGCAGCGATACCACGGGGATTGTGACCATTACCCAAACCCAGCCCATCGCGGCAACCTTCAGCGTGCCGCAGGTCTATTTGCAGACATTGCTCCAGGCGCTCCGCCAGGGCAACGGCCTGCCCGCCACCGCCATAGATCAGGACGGCGTGACGGTATTAGCCCAGGGCAAGCTTAACTTTATCAGCAATCAGATCGACAGCGATACCGGCAGTATCAAGCTGAAGGCGATTTTTGATAATAAAGACGAGCGCCTCTACCCTAACCAGTTCGTAAATATCCGCTTACAAACCGGCACGCTGGCAAAGGCGACGGTGATTCCCGCCCAGGCGTTGCAACTGAGCAGCGACGGCGATTTTGTCTATGTCATCCAACCCGACAATACCGTGGCGCGCCAGGCGGTGAAGACCGGGCCGACCTTCGGCGACGATATGCAGGCCATTCTTTCCGGTGTGGCGCCTGATGACCGCGTGGTGACCGAAGGTATTGATCGTTTGAAGACCGGCAGCAAAGTGTCGGTGGTGAACAGCGCACCGGTGGGCACCGCCGCGCCGGTCCCGGAAAAAGCCCGGGATGCCGCCGGCTCCCCGGAGCATAAGGCGATCCAGAATAAAAGCGTGACCGCGCAATGAATCCATCCCGTCTGTTTATTGAGCGTCCGGTCGCCACTATCCTGTTGATGATCGGCGTGCTGATAGCCGGTATTTTCGCCTATCGGCTGCTGCCCACCTCCGCATTGCCGCAGGTGGATTATCCCACCATCCAGGTCACCACGCTTTATCCCGGCGCCAGTCCGGATGTGATGGCGTCTGCGGTTACCGCTCCGCTGGAGCGGCAACTGGGCCAGATGGCCGGCCTTAGCCAGATGTATTCCGCCAGCTCCGGCGGCGCGTCCACCATCACCCTGAAATTTTCGCTGGATTTATCACTTGATGTGGCGGAACAGGAAGTACAGGCAGCCATCAACGCCGCCAATAGCCTGCTGCCGGACGATTTGCCCAATCCGCCCACCTATAAGAAGGTCAATCCGGCGGATACCGCGGTGATTACCCTGGCGGCCACATCCGATACCTTGCCGTTGATAAAGGTACAGGATCTGGTGAATACCCGCATCGCGCTGAAGCTGTCGCAGATTTCCGGGGTCGGCATGGTGACGCTGGCCGGCGGCCATCAGCCGGCGATTCGGGTGCGGATGGATCCCCGGGCCCTGGCGGCGCGCAACCTGACGCTGGAAGACGTCAATACCCTGATTGGCAACAGCAATGTCAACGGTTCCAAAGGGGGATTCGACGGCAAGCACCACTCCATTACCATTGATGCCAACGATCAGCTGCGCACCGCGGCGCAATACGGCGATTTGATCCTTTCGTATCAGAACGGCGCCGCTCTGCGCCTGCGGGATATCGCGCAGATCGATGAGGCGGAAGAGAACATTTACCAGTCCGCCTGGGCAAACCGGCAGCCGGCCATTATCATCAGCGTCCAGCGGCAGCCCGGCGCCAACGTGATATCGGTGGTGGATGCCATCAAAGCGCAGCTTCCCACCCTGCAGGCGGCGTTGCCGGACGGGGTCAAGGTCACGGTTTTATCCGATCAGACCCAGACCATCCGCGCCTCCATCAGCGATGTACAGTTCGAATTGCTGCTGTCGATAGCCTTGGTGGTAATGGTAACGTTCCTGTTCCTGCGCAACCTGGCCGCCACCCTGATTCCCAGCATCGCCGTGCCGCTGTCCCTGGTGGGGACGTTCGGCGTCATGTATCTGGCGGGCTTTAGCCTGAATAACCTGTCGCTGATGGCCCTGACCGTCGCCACCGGCTTTGTCATAGACGATGCGATAGTGGTGGTGGAGAATATCTCGCGCCGGCTGGAAGACGGGGAGACGCCGATGCAGGCCGCCCTTAATGGCTCGGCGCAAATCGGCTTTACCATTATTTCACTGACGTTTTCCCTGATCGCCGTGCTGATCCCGCTGCTGTTCATGGGGGACGTGGTGGGGCGCCTGTTCCGGGAGTTCGCCATTACCCTTGCGGTATCGATCCTGGTATCCATGGTGGTGTCGCTGACCCTGACGCCAATGCTGTGCGGCTATCTGCTGCATCATATTCCGGAGGAGCGGCAGAGCAGGTTCAACCGCAAGGGCGGGCAAATTTTCGATAAGCTGATTGCCGGTTACGATCGCCTGCTGTCCATTGTGCTGGATCACCAGACCCTCACCCTGCTGGTGGCCCTGGCGACCCTGCTGTTTACCGCGCTGCTGTATGTTATCGTGCCGAAAGGATTTTTCCCTACCGAAGACACCGGGCTTATCCAAGGCATCACTATCGCCTCCCAGGATGTCTCATTTAAGGAAATGGCCACGCGCCAGCAGCGGCTGGCGGACGTTATCCTGAAAAATCCCTCGGTGGAAAGCATCTCGTCCACCATCGGCATCGACGGCAACAATACCAGCCTGAACAGCGGGCGGCTGCAGATCAATCTCAAACCGTTCTCCGATAGGGACCTGCGGGCAACGGAGATCATTCAACAGCTCTCCACCGCCGCTCAAAACGTCGCCGGCATCCGGCATTATCTGCAATCGTCCCAGGATCTTACGGTGAACGATCAGGTCACCCCCAGCCAGTATCAGTTCACTCTTGATGATGCCGACAGCGAAAATCTGGTGACCTGGACGCCCAAAATGGTAGCGGCATTGCAAGGGCGGCCGGAGTTCAGCGACGTAGTGAGCAATCTGCAAGACCAGGGTCAGGTGGCGTATGTGGAGCTGAACCGCGATGAGGCGGCCCGTTACGGCATTACCGCCGCCGATGTGGATACCGCGCTGTACAACTCCTTTGGGCAACGGCTGGTGTCCACCATATTTACCCAAGCCAATCAATATCGCGTGGTGCTGGAAGTTGAACCGAAATTCCAGCAGTCGCCAGCGTCGCTGGACGATATCTATCTGGCCGCCGGTTCCACCAGCAGCACCGATTCTTCCAGCAGCACCAGCACGTCAAGTACCTCCGGCAGCTCCACATCTTCCAGCAGCACGAGCAGCAGCACCACCAACGATTCCGGTTCCTCTTCCACCACCACCGGCATGGTGAAGCTCACCTCCATTGCCCATGTGCACCTGCGCACCGGTTCGCTGGTGTATGCCCGGCTTAATCAATTCCCGGCGGTCACGCTCTCGTTTAATCTGCGGGACGGTTATACGCTGGAGGATGCCCAAAAGGCCATCGCCAGCGTCAGCAAGCAGATGAAGCTGCCTGACACCATTACCCTGCGTTACCAGGGGGAGGCCTCGGCGTTCCAAAGCTCCACCGACAATACGCTATGGCTTATTCTGGCGGCGCTGCTGACTATGTATGTGGTGCTGGGCATCCTTTATGAAAGCTTTATCCACCCGGTAACCATTTTATCCACCCTGCCCTCGGCGGCGGTGGGCGCCCTGCTGACGTTGCTGTTCGCCAATACCGAGTTCAGCCTGATTGCGTTAATCGGCGTCATTTTGCTGATAGGCATTGTGAAAAAGAACGCCATCATGATGATAGACTTCGCCCTTGAAGCGGAGCACAAACAGCATCTCTCCCCCCGTGACGCCATTCACCAGGCCTGCCTGCTGCGCTTTCGTCCCATCATGATGACCACCATGGCGGCCCTGCTGGGGGCCCTGCCGCTGATGCTGGCCCATGGGTCGGGGGCGGAGCTCAGGCGGCCGCTGGGGCTGGTGATCGTCGGCGGCCTGATATTCAGCCAGGTGCTGACCCTGTTCTCCACGCCGGTTATCTATCTGGGATTTGACCGGTTGTCCCAGCGCAGCCGGCAGGTATGGCAGCGGTTCGGCCGGCAGGCGCGCTAATGAATATTTCCAGGGTATTTATCTTCCGGCCGGTGGCCACCCTGCTGCTGACCGCGGGCATCCTGCTGCTGGGCATTCTGGGCTACCGGCTGTTGCCGGTGGCGCCGCTGCCGCAGGTGGATTTTCCCACCATTATGGTCAGCGCCAGCCTGCCCGGCGCCAGTCCGGAGACGATGGCCGCCACGGTGGCCACCCCGCTGGAACGCGCGCTGGGACAGATCGCCGGCGTCAGCGAAATGACTTCCAACAGTTCCCAGAGCTCCACCAACGTCATTTTGCAGTTCGATCTTGACCGGGATATCAACGGCGCGGCGCGGGATGTGCAGGCGGCCATTAATGCCGCGCGCAGCCTGCTGCCCAGCAGCATGCCCTCGCTTCCCACCTACCGCAAGGCCAATCCGTCCGATGCGCCCATCGTGATGCTGGCGCTGACCTCCACCACCCGCAGCAGCGGCGAACTGTACGATTTGGCCTCGAGCCAGATCCAGCAGAAAATCGCCCAGGTGGACGGCGTCGGCCAGGTCTCGGTGGTGGGCAGCTCGCTGCCGGCGGTGCGTATCGATTTACGGCCGCAGATGATCACCCATTTCGGCCTCTCCCTGGACAGCATACGCAGCGCCATTGCCGACAGCACCACCAATCTGCCTAAGGGAATGCTGGAAGGGGATCACCAATCCTGGCTGGTGGACGGCAACGGCCAGCTGGATCAGGCCCGGGACTACCGCGCGCTGATTGTCAGCTACCGGGACGGCCAGGCCGTGCGGCTGGGGGATGTGGCCAATGTCTACGACTCGGTGGAAGACAAATACAACGTCGGTTTTTACAACCAGACCCCGGCGGTGATGATAGGCGTTACCCGCCAGGCCGGCGCCAACATGTTGGAAACCATCGACGCCATCAAGGCCAGGGTGCCGGCCTTGGCCGCCACCCTGCCCGGCGACGTCAGCCTGAATATCGTCATCGATCGCTCGCCGACGATTCGCTCATCCCTGCGCGCCACCGAAGAAACGCTGCTGATCGCCATCGCACTGGTGATAGGCGTGGTATTCATCTTTCTGCGCAACCTGCAGGCGGTGATAATCCCCGCGCTGGCGCTGCCGGTGTCGCTGATCGGCACCTGCGCGGTGATGTACCTGCTGGGCTATAGCCTGGATAACCTGTCGCTGATGGCGCTGATTATCTCCACCGGTTTTGTGGTGGATGACGCCATCGTGGTACTGGAGAATATCACCCGCTATATCGAGGAAGGGCTCGGTCCGGTACGGGCCTCCCTGAAAGGGGCGAAAGAGGTGAGTTTTACCGTGCTGGCCATGACGGTGTCGCTGGTGGCGGTGTTTATTCCCATCTTGCTGATGGGCAGTATCGTCGGGCGGCTGTTCCGGGAATTTGCCATTACCCTCACCGTCTCGCTGCTGATTTCCATGCTGCTGTCCCTGAGCCTGACGCCGATGCTGTGCTCGCGCCTGCTCAAGCGCAAGGCCCCGCCCACCCGCCGGCCGCCCCGCATTTATCTGCTGATCGAACGGGGCCTGGCGCGGATGCTGGCGGGCTATTCGCTGGGGCTGGCCTGGGTGATGCGCCATCAGGGATTCACGCTGCTGACACTGCTGCTCACCATCGTATTGAATATCTTCCTGTACACCGTGGTACAGAAAGGCTTTTTCCCCAACCAGGATACCGGTTTGCTGATGGGCATGCTGCGCGCCGACCAAAACGTGTCGTTCCAGCAAATGAAACCCAAGCTGGCGGAGTTCTCTAAGCTGGTACAGCAGGATCCGGCGGTGGACGGCGTGCTGGCATCCATGGGCAGCGGCGGCTTCGGATCGCGTAATACCGCCAATTTTTTCGTGCATTTGAAAGACTTCAGCCAGCGGGACGCCGATGCCACGCAGGTGGCGAACAGGCTGAGCGCCAAAACCCGCAACCAGGCGGGCGTACAGCTGTTTTTGATGCCGGCGCAGGATTTACGCGTAGGCGGGCGCAGCGCCAACGCCTTGTATCAGTACAGCCTGCAGGCGGACGACCTGTCCTTGCTGCGAATCTGGACGCCCAAGGTAGAGGCGGCGCTGGAAAAAATCCCGCAGCTCACCGGCGTGGACAGCGATGCCCAAACCGGCGGCCAGGAAGTGATGCTCAACATCGATCGCGATAAAGCCACCCGGCTGGGGGTGGACGTCAAGATGCTGGATACCATGTTGAACAATGCCTTCAGCCAGCGGCAAATCGCCACCCGCTATAAGACGTTGAACCAATACCATGTGGTGATGACCCTGGACAGCGATTTTACCGCCGACCCGTCGGTCCTCAACGATCTGCTGGTGGTGAACAACGACGGCAAACAGATTCCCCTGTCCGCTTTCGCCAGCTTCAGCGGCGCCAATACGCCTTTATCGGTGGCGCACCAGGGGCAATCCGCCACCAGTACGGTGGCGTTCAACCTGGCGGACGGCGTGTCGCTGGAGCAGGCGCAGGCCCTTATCAAAACCGCCATGGCGCAAATCGGCCTGCCGGATACCATCCAGTCCGGTTTCCAGGGCACCGCCAAGGCCTTTACGTCGCTGGCCGCCTCGATGCCCTGGCTGATTCTCGCGGCCCTGGCGGCGGTGTATATCGTGCTGGGCATGCTTTATGAGAGCTATATCCATCCCCTGACCATTCTTTCCACCCTGCCCTCAGCCGGCTTGGGGGCGCTGCTGTTATTGCTCATCACCGGCACGCAGCTGACGGTTATCGCCCTGATCGGTATTTTACTGCTCATCGGCATTGTGAAGAAAAACGCCATTATGATGATAGATTTCGCGCTGGCGGCGGAACGTAAGCAAGGGCTTACTCCGCAGCAGGCTATTACCCAAGCCTGCCTGATGCGTTTTCGACCCATCATGATGACCACTCTGGCGGCTTTTTTCGGCGCCTTGCCGCTGGCGCTGGGCGGCGGCGGCGATGCCGCTCTGCGCAGCCCGCTGGGGATGGCCATTGCCGGCGGCCTGGCGTTAAGCCAGCTGCTGACCCTGTTCACCACGCCGGTAGTGTATCTCTATATGGATCGCCTGAGCCGAGGCAGCCGACGAGTCTGGCGGCGCTATGCTAAGCGCGACGCGGTTTAACCTGATAATGACGATGGAATTATGCTAAAGAAACGCGGACTGCCCGCCATGAAGCTGCTCCCTTTGACCGCCGTGCTCTTAATGGCCGGTTGCCTCACCGGTTGTATGGTAGGGCCGGATTACCGACGCCCAACGGTCCAGACGCCGGCACAGTTCAAACAGGCCAAGGGCTGGACGCAGGCGGTGCCGCAGGATCAGGCGGACAAGGGAGAGTGGTGGGGAGTCTATCGGGATCCGGTCCTGTCCGGGTTGCTGAGCCAGGTGAAGATCTCCAATCAGAACGTGGCGCAGTATGAAGCGCTGTACCGGCAGGCGCGGGCATTGAGCGCCGCCTCGCGGGCCAATCTTTATCCCACGGTAACCGGCACCGCGTCCAGCACCCGCAGCGGTACCGCCGGCAGCGCCGCCGCCACCCATAACGCCGAGGTCAGCGCCAGCTGGGAGCTGGATATCTGGGGTAAACTGCGCCGCACGCTGGAAGAGAATCAGGCCAGCGCGCAGGCCAGCGCCGCCGAACTGGCCAACATCACCCTGAGCGCCCAGTCGGAATTGGCGCAGGATTATTTCCAGTTGCGGGTTATGGATCAGCAAATCGCCCTCTATCAGCAAAGCGTCGAGGCTTATCAGCGCTACCTTCAGATCATAGACAATAAATACCGGGCCGGCAGCGAGTCGCGCGCCACCCTGGCCCAGGCGCAAACCCAGCTGGAGAGCGCCCGCGCCTCGGCGCTGGATCTGCAATGGCAGCGCGCGCAGTTGGAACATGCCATCGCGGTATTGATGGGCAAAGCGCCGGCGCAGTTCAGCCTGCCGGCCGCACCCCTGACCGCCGCCATGCCGCGCATACCGGTGGCATTGCCGGCGCAGTTGCTGGAGCGGCGGCCCGATATCGCTTACGCCGAGCGTAACGTCGCGGCGGCCAACGCCGCCATCGGCGTGGCGCAGGCGGCCTATTATCCCGACCTGACCCTGAGCGCCAGCGGCGGTTTCCAAAGTTCAGTGCTGCATAACCTGATTTCCATGCCGAACCGGGTCTGGTCGCTGGGGCCGGAACTGAGCGGCACCCTGCTGGATTTCGGCGCCACCAAGGCCGGCGTGGAGCAGGCGCAGGCGGCGTATGACGCAAGCGTCGCCAGCTATCGTCAATCGGTGCTGGATGCTTTCCAGGAAGTGGAGGATTATCTGGTGGAATTATCGACCTTGGCAGAGGAAACCGCCGCCCAACAGCGCGCCGCGGAATCGGCCCAGGAATCCGCCCGGGTGACCTACAATCAATACCAGGCCGGCATGATAGATTATCTCGATGTCGCCACGACGCAGAACACCAGCCTCTCCCAGCAGCAAAATCTGCTGTCCCTGCGCAGCACCCAGTGGGTGGCCAGCGTTCAGCTGATTGTGGCGTTAGGGGGTGGTTGGCATGGAGAAGGAGTGCAGCCCTAAGTGCCTGGTCGGTGTGAACCTTTGGGGTCCCCCCGGCCAGGATGGCGGAGTGAGAGCGCCGCCATCCGCGCCTGATTTCCTTTCATCGCCTGTGTCAGGCTTCTTCCGCTACCGGGGCTTTATTCTTTCCGGCGCTGGTGAGCTCCGGCCAGACGGCCATCAGAGTGGAAACGATATTATCCAGCTCTTCCTGGGTCGCCCCGTCACGGGCCTGCACCGCCATGCCCTGCATAATACACATCAGGTACTTGGCCAGCGTGGCAATATCGGCCGCGGGAGAGATATCTCCCTTGGCCTGCCGGGCCCGCAGGAAATCCGCCAGCATATTTTCCTGGAAATGATGGCGTGCGCGCAGCATTTGCGCCACATCGTCCGATTGTGAAGAAAGCGCCGCGGACGTACAGATAAGAAAACAGCCCGACGGCAGGTTTTTATCGGTATAGAGCGCCGCGGTATCGCGCATGAAATCTTCCGTTGCCTCCGACACCGTGCAGTTCGGATTGGTCAGCAGCGCCCTGCCCCGTTCGGCGAATTTAGTCATATAACGTTCAGCCGCCGCACGGAACAACCCTTCTTTATTGCCGAATTCACCGTACAGTGTCGGTGCCTTCGCGCCTGTTGCCTCAACCAAGTCGGCCAGCGAAGTCGCTTCATAGCCATGGCGCCAAAACAATTCAAGCGCCTTGTCCAGCGCATCGTCACGATCGAACTGTTTTGGACGTCCGCGTCCCTTTTTGGCGGACACAACATGCTCAGTACTCATCAGGTCCTCTCTTAGCAAAAAATGCCATCACCATATAATTAATGATCGTTAAAAAAATTACAACCACTTTTTGTCAAAATGACAAAAATGGGGTAATTCATTAGCATCGTAACTATATTGTTGCTCCTTGCAGACGTTGGTTTTCATATCTCAAGCACAGAACGAACAAGCGAAACAGAATGGCGTTTCGTTCCCCAAATCAACATTATAACAATAATATTAACGATCGTTAAAATTTTAGTTGATCTCAGTCACAATTACCACTATTATTTAATTATCGAACGTTAATAAAAATTTAATTTAACGTAACTCACCTCTTCAAACGCCAAGGTCAGGCCGCCTGTTTCGACAGGTATGGCGCCTGAGCCTCAACCGGGACGCCAAAGGAACGCGCAACCTTAACCGGGCAGCGAGGCAACCTTGCTGGGTACAAGAAAAAAATATGATAAAACAACGCGGTAAGTTTTATCTTAACGATCATTATATTATTTACTTGATCCTGCCGTGTCCCTGTACTACCATTTACTTATCGAATGTTAATAAATTTGCGGCGTGATGAAAATAGTCATCTTTGCCGTAAGGAGTAAGCACCATGCGTAAGGTAAAAGCAGTAAGCCTGGCTATTGTCTTGGGGGCGTTATCTTTCGGCAGCAGCGCAATGCAGATAACCACCCAGGGGACAGGTCCGGCGCAAGACACCGCCGTAAGCGCGAGCGCTGTCCTGGCCTCCTCGGCCA
Organism: Sodalis sp. RH16; assembly: GCF_047324245.1. Taxonomy (NCBI): domain Bacteria; kingdom Pseudomonadati; phylum Pseudomonadota; class Gammaproteobacteria; order Enterobacterales; family Bruguierivoracaceae; genus Sodalis; species Sodalis sp. RH16. The sequence goes on from NZ_CP178737.1 coordinate 915,095, forward strand.
ATGGCGCGTTGAATGAAAAAGCCGTACCTGACGGTACCCGTTCTTATCCGATGACTTCTGTTGCCGGCCAGCGGAATATGCACAGTACGTCGGTTGTGTATGAATAATGAGCCCTCGACAACGGCGGCGCATTTTTCATGCGTTACGGTCTATTTAAAAAGCGTTTGTTAATAGTTTGGCAAACGCTTTTTTTATGCCGTTCCGGCCTGTGTTTTTCAGAAATATTCCGCTAAAATAGACTAATCCGAAAAAACAAATAAATATTTAAATTAAGCCTTTTCTTATTTCTAAATAGCGAGTATGTTTATTCTGTCCTCAAGAGCTTCCTTTCCCGTCATTAATCGTAATTTGATACATTTGTAGTAACTATTTTTACGGTTAGTCTCATTGACCTATTATTCATTAAGGTTAATCATTACAGCGTATGTAATGATAAATTAACTGGAGCTTGCCAATGCGTCGTATTTTAACTTACCTCGGGATTATTATGCTCAGCGTTGCTTTAAGCGGCTGCATTTGGGGTGGACCGTGGGGCCGGGGCCATGGCGGCCATGACGGCGGCGGATACCATCGCCATTATTAATCCGATTTTTTAAAAGCTGCCTTGAGAGCTGCGCCCCAACCGCCTGTGTGTTTCCCCGGAGTTTGGCGGCGCAGTTTTTTATGCCAGTGTATAAATTCCGATACCCGCCGATAATATTCATTTATCCATATGTGGCAGCAGGCTTAAATTGTTTTCCTTGCCGTCGCTGCCCGGTTTGAACTCTTTCCTCCAGCCTCATAGGACCGGTTCTTTTCAAAACCTTACCGGTCTAGGATTCTCCGTCCTCTGCTATATCGGGACCCACGTTCTTGTCCCGTGAGGGTGTTTTCGCCCGCAGCGCATCGGCGCGGCTCTCCAAGCCGAAATAGAGCACAATCGCCAGCAATAACGGCGCGATAAAATAGATGGCGCGATAGGCCAGCAGGGCGGCGATAATGGTGCCGTGACTAAGATGCTCGCCGCCGAGCATGGCGACAAATACCGCTTCCAGCACCCCGATGCCCGCCGGAATATGCACAATCACCCCGGCAATGCTGCTTACCAGCAATACGCCGAGCACCAGCGGGAAATCCGCTTTATTATTCAGCAGGACATAGATAATGGCCGCCATCACCATCCAGTTGGTACAAGACACCAGCAACTGCATGCCGGCCATGCGCAGCGACGGCAGCACCAGCTTCTGGCCCCTGACGGTCCAGCGGCGGTGTTTGGCAAAGGCGCAGCACCACAGATAAGCGGCGATAAACAGCAATAAGCCGATGCCGATGAGCCACAGCGCTATATCGCTGATATCCCATTTTCCCGGCAGCTTTATCACGCCGAAGGCGCAGACCACGCCGGCCAACAGAATATACCCCAGCCAGTTGGTGGCGAGGCTCAGGCTGAATATGCGGGTGATGGCGCTGTTGGACAGCCCGAGACGGGAATAGAGCCGGTAGCGCATGCCGATGCCGCCGACCCAGGTGCTCAGGGTCAGCGTAAAGGCATAACAGATAAAAGAAACCAGCATGACCTGCGACACCGCCAGTTTGTGGCCGCAGTAAGCGCGGCCGATGAGATCGTAAATGCCGTACAGCAGATAGCTGACCACCACCAGCCCCGTCACAATCAGTACCGATCGCCGGCTGTAATGGGTAATGGCCTGCGCGACATCGCCCCAGTCCACCTTGCGCGCATACACCACCAGCAACACCGCCACGGCGATAAAAAACAGCGCCGTCAGCATTTTTTTTATTACGGGCCAGCGCCCGTGCTTTTGTTTCGGCTGCCTCCCATGGCGGCGGGAAGAGTCGTCATGCTTCATGGCTTGGCGCCCTCGTTTTCAGGTTCGGCGCGGTCCTGGGTTTCAATTTCCGGCTGCACCGGCGGCGGCACCAGGGATAATTTCGGCGTATGGGCCGGCAGCCAGCCGATCCAGGCCGGAAAATGCCGTAAAAAATGGAACACCAAAACGCTTTTCGCCAGATGCCAGTAGGTCTGTTTCGGCACCTGGCTTTCATCGATAAGCTGGCAGTCCTCGGCGATTAACCGATCGAGTTTATTACGCAGCGTATGGTTGAACTGACTGTCGTGAATCATCACGTTAGCTTCAAGGTTCAGCGACAGGCTCAGGGGATCGAGATTACTGGATCCTACGGTGGCCCAATAGTCGTCCTTGACGGCGACTTTGCCGTGCAGTGGACGGCGGAGATATTCATATATCATTACCCCCTCCGGCACCAGATAGTTATAAAGCATCCGCGCCCCCACCTTTACGATGGGCATGTCCGGCTCCCCCTGCACGATCAATTTCACCCGTACGCCCCGCCGCGCCGCGTTACGCATCTCCTTGAGCAGCCGGTAGCCGGGGAAAAAATAGGCATTGGCGATGATCACATCCTGCTTGGCGGTGCGCAGCATATCGAGATAATGCCGCTCGATATCGGTATCGTGTTCGTCGTTATCACGATAGACGAACAGCGCCTGGGCATCGCCGGGCTGACGGTTATAGGCCGGCAGTTTCGAGCGTCGGCCCCACCAGTTGCGCTGCCGGGCCTCGCTGTACAGCGTTTCCAGGGTATAACGGTGAATATCCGCCACCACCGGCCCCTCCAGCTCTACCGCATAATCCTGTTTCGCCTGCGGGCCGTAATCGCTGTAATGCTCGGCGGAGAAGTTAATACCGCCGATAAAGGCAATGCGTCCGTCCACGACGACCGTTTTACGGTGCAGGCGGCGGAACATATTGGTGCGCATCCCCATAAAGGCCGGGCGGGGATCAAAAAAGCGGAAACGAACCCCGGCGGTGGTCAAGGCGGCGATATATCCCTCGGAAAGATTGGCCGAACCGTAACCGTCCACCATGACTTCCACCTTAACGCCGCGCCGCGCCGCGGCAATGAGATTCTCTTGCAGTGCTAAGCCGACCTTATCCTCGAACAGGATAAAGGTCTCCAGCAGCACTTCCGTTTCCGCCCGGCCTATCCGGTCATAAAGCCGCGGGAAGAATTCCTCGCCGTTTTCCAGCAGGGAGATTTTATTGCCGTCACGCCATTCCATATTCATAACGAGATCTCCACCGCCAACGGGGCATGATCGGACAGATGCGACCAGGGCTGATTGGCCAGGGAAGTGGGCCGGCTGATGCGGGCATTGCGGACATAGATGCGATCCAGGCGCAATACCGGAAAACGGGCGGGAAATGTCTTGGCCGGGCGGCCGTAGGCTTTGGTAAACACCTCTTCCAGACCGGCCTCCCGGCCGAGCAGGGCATTGGCCTGTTGGCGCCAGTCGTTGAAATCGCCTGCCAGCACCAGCGGCGCGCCCTCGGGCAGGGTGGCGATATGTTTGCTTATGAGAAGCATCTGCGCACGACGATGCCGCTCCCTTAATCCTAAATGCACGCACATCATGTGCAGCGGCATATCCCGGCCCGGCACCTGGAGGATACAATGCAGCATACCGCGCTTCTCGGTGCCCTCAACCGAGAGATCCAGGTTATGGTAGCTGGCGATGGGAAAGCGGGAAAGCAGGGCGTTGCCGTGATCGCCGTCGGGATAGACCGCGTTGCGGCCATAGGCAAAATCGGCCCACAGGGTATCGGCCAGAAATTCGTATTGCGGCACCACCGGCCAATTTTCAAACCGCCGCGAATGTTTTTCATGGGTTCCCAATACCTCCTGTAAAAAAACGATATCGGGATCGACGGTACGTACCGCTTCGCGCAGCTCCGGCAGGATGAAACGCCGGTTAAACGCGGCAAAGCCTTTGTGGGTATTGATGGTTAATACCTTGAAGGAGAATCCCTGCTCCGCTGATGTCGTCATGCTCACTGTTTCTTTTTTCTCTACGTGAAGGTTCGTTCGAAGCATGGTGCAAAACCCCTGGGTTATCCTTTGGCAAAAGCCCGCCGCTTCCGATGACGGCAGGCGAAAAATACAAGGTTGGTTTGAACCGCGAATATTACGGTGCGGAGTTCGACGGCTTATGCCGTGAAATCGGGCCGCAAAATTGATGGAAACCGTCATGGTGCGGTTTCCTCATTTTATTGAAATTTATGATCATGCTTATTATCGTAGCCATCCAGGGGCAACTCCGCCAATGGCGATCCCCCGGCGATTGAGTGGCCGTGCCAGTGGCCGCCCGTGACGGTTCCGGTTTATCTGATTAATAATCCTGACTTTTACCCCCATGGCGGCCCTCATTCCGGCCACGGCGGCGCTGACGCGCAACAAATAAAAAAGTTATAAAAATTGATTCAAGATTACGTTTTGTTACCTTTGGATACGTTATGACATCCACGTTAACCCATCGGCGTTACGACGGCCTTCCGCGGCGGCCGGCCGGCGGGTTCTTCGCCCTTGCGGCTAGCGGTAATTTTCATTAGCCTGCTGTATCGCAGCCATCGGATGGAGAGAGGGAATGTCCGAACAAAGCGCCCCGGCGCTGAAAGAGATTTTCAACCATCAGCGGCTGGAGTTTATCGCCGCGCAAACCGAGTCCGTTTACGGGGATTTTCCCAAGGCGCGTTTTTTGTCCGCCGCCGCCGCCGGACTGGACGAACTGTCGCTGATGGCGCGGCTGCGCCGGGTCAGTGCTTGTCTTCACGACGGCCTGCCGGCGGAATTCCCCGCGGCGCTGGAGATTTTGCGCCGTCTCGCTCCCCGTCTGGACAGGGGCTTCGTCACGTTGATTTTACCGGAATACGTGGCAATGTACGGGCTGGAAGACTATGAGCTGTCTATGGAGGCGCTGCGTTTTTTTACCTCCTTCGGCTCGTCGGAATTCGCGGTGCGGCATTTCCTGCGCCAGGATATGTCCCACGGGCTGGCGCTGCTGGAAATCTGGTCCCGGGATGAAAACGAGCACGTCCGGCGGCTGGCCAGCGAAGGCAGCCGCCCGCGGTTACCCTGGTCCTTTCGTCTGGAAGCGCTGCGGGCCGATCCCTCGCCGGTACGCGGGATACTGAACAACCTGCGCGCCGATCCCAGCCTATACGTGCGAAAGTCCGTGGCAAATCACCTTAATGATATCACCAAGGATCATCCGGAATGGGTCATGGATCTCCTGGCGGGCTGGCCGCTGGAGGATCCCGCCAGTGCCTGGATTGCCCGCCATGCCTTACGCACCCTGATCAAGCAGGGAGATCGCCGCGCATTGGGTCTGGTAGGGGCCGGCAGCGCGGCACAGGTCAGCGTTGAAGCCTTCACGGTCACTCCGGCGGCGCTGGCGCTGGGGGAACCGGTAGTCCTGGCTTTCAGCCTGCGTTCTACCTCGGCCCTTCCGCAGCGGCTGGTTATCGACTATACCGTTCATTATGTCAAAAAATCCGGCGCCACCTCAGCCAAGGTGTTCAAGCTCAAGACCTTGACCCTGGCCCCTAATGAAACGGTAGCCATAACCCGCAGCCAGACAATCCGGAATTTCACCACCCGGACGCATTACGCCGGTAAACATGTGGTGGAAATTTTTATCAACGGCGAGTGCCTGGCGCGCGGGGCATTTGCGATCCGCTGATGGTTGCCGCCGCCGCCATCACATTGGCCGGTGGCTGCCGCAGCTGAATCTGGCGGGCCATGTAGCGCATGTAGGGATCCATATGGCTGAAGATGGCTTTATAGCCGGCGCACAGATGGTTATGCCAATGGTTATCCACTTGATGAATCCGGTGTTTCGGGCAGCCGCCGCGGCAAGCGAACCGGTATTCACAACGTTGGCAATCCGGGGGAAGTGAGGCTTTTTGCATGCCGAAACGTTTTTGCTGTTTGCCGTAGACCACCTCTTCGAGCCGGTCCCGCTTGATATTGCCCAGGCGATGCTCGGGATAGACGTAATGGTCACAGCTGTAGAGATCGCCGTTCTGTTCCACCACCAGCCCATGGCCGCAGGTGGGCTGCATGATGCACAGGCTTGGCTTTTCACCGGTCCAGGCCGCCAGGGCGTTATCAAACAGCTGGACATACACCCGGCCCACATCGTGCCTGACCCAATAATCAAAAACAGCGTTGATAAACCGGCCGTACTGCTCGCCGCTCACCGACCAGGGAGTCAGCCCGTGGTCTCCCAAGGCCTGGGGATAAATCAACTCCCCGCTGGGACGCGACGCGGACCTTTGCTCCACCACCGGAATAAACTGGACAAACCGCGCGCCCAGTTCCCGGGTCAAAAACAGGTAGATTTCCAGCGGAGCCTCGGCGGTAGCGCTGTTCACCACCGTCAGGATATTAAAATCAACCCGGTATTTCTGCAGCAGCGAAATGGCATTGATAACCCGGTCAAACACTGATTTCCCCGCCGCGGTCTTACGATACCTATCATGCAGGGGCGCCGGACCGTCCACCGAGATGCCCACCAGGAACCCATTCTCCGCCAGAAAGCGCGCCGATTGCTCATTTATCAATACGCCGTTGGTCTGGATACTGTTATGTATGACTTTGCCGTCGGCAAAGTGCCGCTGCAAGGCCAGTACCCGCTGGTAAAAGTCCAGACCCGCCAGGGTCGGCTCGCCGCCCTGCCAGGAGAACTCCACCTCCCCGCCGGGGCTGCACTGGATATACTGGCGGATGTAGGACGTCAGCACCTCATCGTCCATGTGTCGCCGTGGCCGTTGGGTTTTCAAGGCGCCCTGCTCTTTCTCAAGGTAAAAACAGTAATCACAGGTTAAATTGCATTGATAGCTGGCGGGCTTGGCCATCAAATGAAAAGGACGCTGCATAAGCTCTCCGGGTAAGTCTTGCCGGCGCGGGGTGATGTAATAGCTAACATCCAAATTGTCGACAGCAAGGTATGGGCAAAATGTATGACATTGTTTGTTGCCAAACCCTAATAATAAATATGCCTAAACCATCATTTTGCGATCTATGCAGGCGTTGAATTCCTGATGCCGTCCGACGCATGGCTTCCCCGCGCCATGGGGCATTGCCAAGGCGTCCGCCGATCACACCGACACCCGGAGCAAATCCTTTAATCGGGTGGTATAGGCCGGCGACAGCATTTCCCGTTTCATTTGCCACTGCCGCCGGATGCCCTGGCCGGCGAAATAGATTCTGTTTTCGCCGCCGCGATTCAGTTTATCCAGCGTCTTCATTAATGACCCGCTGTTTACCCTCGGCTTGTAGTCATCAAATAAGCCGAGCTGCGCCACCCCCTGATCAAAAAAATCCCCCAGCACGACGCCCGCTTTCAAATAGCGCTGATCCTCCAGCCAGATACTCTCCAGGCATTGAACCGCCTGGGCGATGATATCCCGGGTATCATTGGTGGGAATGGTAATCAGGCCGGTGGCTTGATTACCGTAAAAGAGCTCCCCCTGCGCATGGGGGCTGGTGCGGATAAATACCGATACCTGCCGGCAATATTGTTTCTCGTCGCGCAATTTTTCCGCCGCCCGGCCGGCATAATCACATACCGCCTCGCGCATGTCCTGATAGCGGCTGATACGGGAACTGAAGCTGCGGCTGCTGATAATCTGCTGCTTAACCGCCGGCACCTCCTCCACCGCCAGGCAAGATTCGCCGCACAGTTCCCTGACGGTGCGCTCCAATACCACGCTGAAATTTTTCCTGATAAACGCCGGCGGGGAATCCGCCAGCTGCAGCGCGGTGCAAATGCCCATGGCCCGCAGTTTTTTACCCATGCGCCGCCCGACGCCCCACACATCTTCCACCGGCATCAGCGCCATTAACCTGCGTTGGCGCAGGGGTGAGGAGAGGTCCACCACCCCACCGGTCTTACGCCACTTCTTGGCCGCATGATTCGCCAGTTTGGCCAGGGTCTTGCTAGGGGCGATGCCCACCCCGGAGGTGAGCTTGGTACACTGCAGCAGGGTTTGCCGCACCTCGCGTCCGAACTGTTCCAAAGAGGCGCACGCGCTGACGCCGGTGAGGTCGAGGAAAGCTTCATCGATACTGTAGATTTCCACCGCCGGCGCCATCTCCTCAAGGAGGGTCATCACACGCTGGGACATGTCGGCATATAGGGCATAGTTACTGGAAAAGACCGCCACGCCGTGGCGGGCAAGATGCTCGCGGATTTTGAAATAGGGCTCGGCCATATTGATACCCAACCGTTTGGCCGCCGCCGAACGGGCAATCACACAGCCGTCGTTATTACTGAGCACCACGACGGGCCGGTCCCGCAGCTCCGGCCGGAATACCGTCTCGCAGGATGCGTAAAAGGAATTGATGTCTACCAGGGCATACATGGATGCGCTCGCCTGAATACTGTAATTAAATACAGTATAGCGGCATGCGCTTCGCCTTGTGAAGCCACCCTCCCCCGGTAAACAGCCAACCCGTTGTTAACAGGAAATATTCAGTTATCGCTTTCGGGTTAAGGCTGTGCCGCCTTTATAAATCATCTCATTTATCGCACCGTTATATAATAAATTACCTAACGGATCATATTTTTTGCTTTTTAAAAAACGGGGTTTTTATAACAAAATTGTCCGAGAACAATATTCGCTGATTATTTTTCATTCATCATCATAAAAGTAATTCATCAAAGAACCATAAGCACACTATGTATATCCGTGCCGCCGGCAGACAGGATGATAAAAATATATCGGGGGATGGCAGATGAAGGAAAACTTTCTTTTAACCGCCCTGGCCGAGTCGGGCATCAGCCGGCGCAGCCTGGTGAAAGGCGGCATGGCGGCGGGAGGACTGCTTATCGCCAGCAGCGCGCTGCAGTTACCCTTCACATTCGCCCGTAGCGCCATGGCCCCGATCCCGGCGGCCGGGGCAGACGATAAGACGGTCTGGAGCATGTGCTCGGTGAACTGCGGCAGCCGCTGCGCGCTGCGTCTGCATACCCGCGATAACGAAGTCTACTGGGTTGAGACGGATAACACCGGTCAGGATATTTATGGCGATCACCAGGTGCGCGCCTGCCTGCGAGGCCGATCCATACGCCGCCGGATGAACCATCCCGACCGGCTTAAATATCCGATGAAACGGGTGGGTAAGCGTGGTGAAGGCAAATTTGTTCGCATCAGCTGGGACGAGGCGCTGGATACCATTGCCGATAATCTCAAACGCATCGTCAAAGACTACGGCAACGAAGCGGTGTATATCCATTATTCATCGGGCATCACCGGCGGCAACTTTACCCGCTCCTCCCCGTCTGGCTCGCTGGTGACCCGGCTGATGAACTGCTACGGCGGTTCCCTGCAGCAATACGGCACTTACAGCACGGCGCAGATCAGCGCCGCCATGCCTTACACCTACGGCAGCAACGACGGCAACAGCACCTCGGACATCGTCAATACCAAGCTGGTGGTGATGTTCGGCAATAACCCGGCGGAAACCCGCATGAGCGGCGCCGGCATCACTTACCATCTGGAGCAGGCCCGTGAACGCTCCAACGCCCGCATGATTGTTATCGACCCGCGTTATACCGATACCGCCGCCGGGCGGGAGGACCAATGGATTCCCATCCGCCCCGGCACCGACGCGGCGCTGGTCTCGGCCCTCGCCTGGGTGTTGATTACCGAGAATTTGGTGGATCAGGCGTTTCTCGATACCTATTGCGTCGGTTACGACGAAAAAACCCTGCCCGCCGGCGCACCGGCCAACGGCCACTATAAAGCCTATATCTTAGGCCAAGGGGACGATAAGACCGCCAAAACGCCGTTCTGGGCGGAAAAAATCACCGGCATCCCGCGGGATCAGATAATCAAGCTGGCTCGTGAAATCGGCGGCGCCAAACCGGCCTATATTTGCCAGGGATGGGGACCCCAGCGGCAGGCCAACGGCGAACAGACGGCGCGCGCCATCGCCATGCTGCCGATCCTCACCGGCAATGTGGGTATCAACGGCGGCAACAGCGGCGCCCGTGAATCCACCTACACCATTACCATCGAACGTATGCCGGTGCTGAAAAACCCGGTTAAAACCCAGATCCCGGTATTCATGTGGACCGACGCCATCTATCGCGGCAAGGAAATGACCGCCCTGAAGGACGGCGTCAAAGGCAAGGCCAAGCTGGATGTGCCCATTAAGTTTATCTGGAACTATGCCGGCAATACCCTGGTGAACCAGCACTCCGATATCAACCGTACCCACAAGATTCTGCAAAACGAGCAGGACTGCGAGATGATTGTGGTTATCGAAAACTTTATGACCTCTTCGGCGAAGTATGCCGATATCCTGCTGCCGGACATGATGACCACCGAACAGGAAGATATCGTGCCCAATGACTATGCCGGCAATATGGGATATTTGATCTTCGGCCAGCCCTCCACCACGCCGAAATTCGAACGTTGCTCCATCTATGAGATAACCAAAGGAATCGCGCAGCGGCTGGGGCCGGACATCGAACAGAAGTTTACCGAAGGGCGCAGCCAGTCCGAATGGCTGCAGTTTCTCTACGGCAAGATGCTGGCGAAAGATCCCCTGCTGCCCTCTTACGATCAGTTGAAGGCCCAGGGGATTTATAAACGCCGTGACCCGGACGGACATTTTGTCGCCTACAGGGATTTCCGCCAGGACCCCCAGGCCCATCCGCTAAAGACCCCTACCGGCAAAATCGAAATTTATTCCACCGCCCTGGCCGCCATCGCCGCCACATGGGAACTGAAAGCGGACGAAGTCATCAGCCCGCTGCCCGTGTATGCCAGCACCTTCGAAGGCTGGAACGATCCGCTGCGCTCACGTTTCCCGCTGCAGCTGGCCGGATTCCACTATAAGGCGCGCACTCACTCTACTTACGGCAACATCGACGTATTGCAGGCGGCCTGTCCACAGGAAGTCTGGATCAACCCGCTGGACGCGCAAACCCGAAATATCAATAACGGCGATCGGGTGCGGGTATTTAACGACCGGGGTGAAATCCGGATCTTCGCCAAGGTCACGCCGCGCATCCTGCCGGGCGTCACCGCCATCGGACAGGGGGCTTGGCACCAGGCCGATATGGCGGGGGACAAGATTGATCACGGCGGCTGCATCAATACCCTCACTACCCAGCGCCCGTCGCCGCTGGCCAAGGGTAACCCGCAGCATACCAACCTGATTGAGATAGAGAAGGTTTAGGAGTAGCCGATGAGTACGCAATACGGTTTTTATATTGATTCAAGCCGGTGTACCGGGTGCAAAACCTGTGAGCTCGCCTGCAAGGATTACAAAAATCTGGGCCCCGATGTCAGCTTTCGCCGCGTCTATGAATATGCCGGCGGCAGTTGGCAGCAAGACGGCTACGGTTATCATCAGGATGTTTTTGCCTATTATCTTTCCATTGCCTGCAACCACTGCGAAGATCCCGCCTGCGTCAAGGTGTGTCCCAGCGGCGCCATGCATAAAGGCGACGACGGCTTCGTGGTGGTGAACGAAGATATCTGTATCGGCTGCCGCTACTGCCATATGGCCTGTCCTTACGGCGCGCCGCAGTTCAACGCCGAGAAAGGCCATATGACCAAATGCGACGGCTGCCATGAACGGGTGGCGGTGGGGCAAAAACCCGTTTGCGTGGAATCCTGCCCGCTGCGGGCGCTTGATTTGGCGCCCATCGGCGACTTGCGCGACAAATACGGCGATCTGGCCGCGGTGGCGCCGCTGCCCGACCCGATGTTCACCCAGCCCAATCTGGTTATCAAGCCCAACGCCGGCAGCCGGCCGCTGGGTGATACCACCGGCTATCTTGCCAATCCTAAGGAGGTTTAATATGGGTAACGGATGGTCGGAGTGGCCGCTGATGTTTTTCACCGTGGCGGCCCAGTGTGTGATTGGCGGTTACATGATCATGGCCATGGTGCTGTTGGCGGGTAACCTGACGGCGGCGGGCGCCCGCAAAGTGCATCTGTCGATGTTCTTTTTATGGCTATTGATGGGGCTGGGATTCCTCGCCTCCATGATGCATCTGGGTTCGCCGCTGCGGGCCTTGAATTCATTAAACCGCATCGGCGCCTCGCCGCTGTCCAACGAGATCGCCGCCGGCTCGCTGTTTTTCGCTCTAGGAGGCATCTACTGGCTGATAGCTGTGCTTAATCGCATGCCCCGGATGGCGGGTAGCATATGGCTGGTGATCACCGCCCTGTCCGGCCTGCTGTTTTTATATGCCATGGGCCGGGTCTATATGATAGATACCGTGCCCACCTGGGATACTGTTTATACCCCTCTTGGTTTCGTGCTGACGGTATTTATCGGCGGACCGCTGCTGGGCTGCCTGCTATTGCAGGGCGCGGGCATCAGCGGTCCGGGCTGGCGCTACCTGCCCTGGGTAAGCGTTATCGCGGTGATGATAAGCGTGGCGGCGGTAATGATGCAGGCCGCCGGTCTGGCCGCTATCCACAGTTCGGTACAGCAGGCCTCGGCAATGGTCCCCGATTACGGCCTGCTGATGGCGGGAAGGGTGTTGCTGCTGGTACTGGGACTGGCCTGCTGGCTTTGGCCGGTGGCCCGCGGCAAAACGCCGCCTGTAGCCGGGCTGGCGCTGGGACTGGTGCTGATTATCGGCGGCGAGCTCATCGGCCGGGCGGTATTCTACGGCTTGCATATGACGGTGGGCATGGCGATTGCCAGCTGATGCATGATCTCCATGCTTCAGGCTGGCCGTTGGTCTTATTGCGCTAACTGTGGAACCTGCCGGCTTAGGCGACCGGTTTTCTAACCCATCAGATTTGCCATGAAAAATTTATTGTTTCACTTTTTTCTGGGATTCGGCGCGGCTTGCAACAGAACTGTAACTTAGGGTTAAGGACCCTGTTATTGTATCCGCAATGAGAACGTCACCGACATTAGCGTATACATTGCCTTTAACATTTTCGGCTAGGTTTAAAATTTCATTCAGATTTTAATTTTTAATGAATTTTCTAATACATCTGTACCGGATGAATGAGCGCATTGATCCGCAGTGGCTGGACTGGTGCCTGGCTGTGAATTTCCTGAAATTTGCATATTCTTTTACTCCATCTCTTCTATTGCAATGAGCTCTAAAAATACCTAAATTGATATTCTTAAAGCCTTTTTCTCTCGCTTTCCTTTTTATTTCTGATCTTTTATTACCAGCAAAACAACGTTTTTGGAATTATGAAACCACCTCGATAATATTATCTATATAATCCACACTGCCGGTACCTTTAGTGACCAACTGTAATTTAGCATCCGGGTTAGCCGAATTATCCACCGTTAGTGTCGAAATCTTCCCGTAAAGAAAGATTTCAAAAATATTTTTTTCTATATTAACAGAGTTGGAAACATCAATCTGGTATTTATCGGGCTGTGGACCAAAAAAGATCTGAGTGTTATCCACAATTGATTTGGCACTGCAATTTGTATAACTATTACCAAAGGTGATTGAACCAGCAAACCTTTTCTTAGGGATTTCATGACTTGTTGTGGGATTATTTTTCTCACAAGGCTTTTCAGGTATAACCCAATGGAGATGGTTCAAGCTTGATTTTTCATCAATAACCGTATTTTTGCTATTCGTTGTAATCTTTGCTTTATGAACAGTATTTTTAAAAACTGTTTTACCTGTTTTTTGCTCAATGCATGTGTTTTTGTCGGTTTTAATTCTTTCGACTGTGATTTCACCGGAGTCCGTTATCAATTTTTCCGGCATATAGCAGGTAGAACCTTTAATGAAAATATTTCCGCTTGTTGTTTCAATTTCTTCAGCATCAGAATTATCCAATGTGACTGACCCGGATTGTTGATTGGTCTTAATTTTTTTTACTTTTGCGTCACTTTCAAGTTTAACGGAGCCACCGTCGGTTTTAATTTCATTTTTAACAGAACTGTATTCCACTAAGACATCGGCACCCCTACATAAGGTAGCAATCGTGCCCACCGTTGATTTTCCAAAGAGTCGGACCTTCCCGCCGATAGTTCGGACATCATCAATAACTTCACTTCCGGTGACTATGACGATACCGCTTCCGCATGTGGTTTTAATGCTTTTTGCTTTCGAACCGCTGATTAGCTCAACAAATCCTTGAGTAGTAGTAATACTATTTTCAACTTCACTATCGTACACCTTGATAGAACCGGTCTCTTTCTTAGTTTCTATGGCGGCAACTTTTGCATTTTCGGACAGCTCAACAGCGCCTTGTTCAGTACTTATCGCTTTTAAATTCGCTCCCTTTATCTCGACGTTTCCAGTGGTTGATTTAACATTGGCATTCATTTCACCGTTTTCTATTGATATACGACCTTGCTGACTATCGATTGTTATTGTATTGTCTCCCTCATTAGTAAAACAGCTTATCAAATTAATATCATTTCCATTCGAAAAAATATCAGAAGACAATCTTTCCGCTATCTTTTGAATACCACCACGCATATTATTACTTGTTGGACAATTACTGCCGGTAGCTATGATTGAGGATAATGAGGGGCTTGAAATATTCATAATATTATTCTCTTAAAACTTGATGTGATCATATGCCTTTAACAAAAAAAGCACTATAAACTGAGCGTTGATTATAATAAGAATTAATTAAACGAACGCTTAACAACTTTATTCTAAACGTGAGTTATGAAGCGTACCATTGCGGATAAAATACGTACCAGCGAGCATAATAAATTTTCGCCTTCGCTGAAATAACCTTATCTACGATTTTGCTATTTTAGTCTCCTTTTCAATCAGAAACCGCTTGCGTTCAATCCTCCAGCGCTAGCCGGACAGCGCACCGCCGCTGCGCACCACCAGATGTAAGGGGATGGCCACCTCCAGCTGGTTGGCGGCGCCGGCCACGGCCGGCTGAAGCATAGGCCCTAGGCGTCAGTGCGGTAATGGATTTGAACAGGCGGTAAAAATAAAACGGCCATCCGCTGGGTGATACCACCGGTTATCTTGCCAATCCTAAGGAGGTTTAATATGGGTAACGGATGGTCGGAGTGGCCGCTGATGTTTTTCACCGTGGCGGGCCAGTGCGTGATTGGCGGTTACCTGATCATGGCCATGGTGCTGTTGGCGGGTAACCTGACGGCGGCGGGCGCCCGCAAAGTGCATCTGTCGATGTTCTTTTTATGGCTATTGATGGGGCTGGGATTCCTTGCCTCCATGATGCATCTGGGTTCGCCGCTGCGGGCCTTGAATTCATTGTACCGCATCGGCGCCTCGCTGCTGTCCAACGAGATCGCCGCCGGCTCGCTGTTTTTATATGCCATGGGCCGGGTCTATATGATAGATACCGTGCCCACCTGGGATACCGTTTATACCCCTCTTGGTTTCGTGCTGACGGTATTTACCGGCGGACCGCTGCTGGGCTGGCGCTGGGACTGGTGCTGATTATCGGCGGCGAGCTCATCGGCCGGGCGGTATTCTACGGAAGGCATATGACGGTGAGCATGGCGATTGCCAACTGATGCGCGCCGTTGGGACAGGGGTTGGCGCGGGCATAAAACAAACCCGGCCCGCGGGAGATTTCCCCAAGCCGGGTGGTGTGTTTCAAGCAGCGTTATAAAAGAGCTATTACACCGGTTTTCCGTGGTTATAAGTTTCGACAGTGCCCTTAGAGCTCATTATGATACCCGTCCGCGGAACTCTATGAACGTCATGGGACTTCAAACCATTTATATTTTCACAACTGGAAATGGTGCCAGTTACTTTCTCTGTCCTTATGAAAGAACTCTCTCCGCCGAAAACGTTAGTCGTTCCGGTTGAGGGACCCGGTCTGACCCCGGCATTGTTTGATGATCCTTGAGTGGAGTTTGCACCAGCAGAACGGGCACTGTCTTTATTTGCTGGATTCCCAGGGGTCTTGATTTTATTTTTGTCATGACGGCTCGTAAATGTCGATCCGCTCGAAAAAAAAGTGGAAGTCAGATTTAATAGGCCAATCGTATCCGCCTTAATAGAATCACCGTTATTGGCGATTATATCTCCCTAAATGCCATCGGCATTTTCCAAAATCTTATTCAAACGTTCAAAACGTTCATCTAAATTAATATCGTCGGAATGATAATGTCTCGTCGAAGTTATATCGCCTATTATTTTGGATTTAATGACGTCGCCTGTGTTAGCGACAAGATCGCCCTTGCAATTTACGGATTTTTTGATGATTTCTTCCAAATTATTAAGATTATCGGTGTTTCCCGCCCCATAATTTTTCACCGATTCTATTTTACCTATATTTTCCGCTATATAAACATCACCGCTATTGGCAATCACATCACCGTTAACTTCTGTCCAATCGCCGTGGTCAGAATCCGGGGTGGACGGACGGGAAGAAGATGAAGATGAAGATGAAGATGAAGATGAAGATGAAGATGAAGATGATTGTCGCCCATCAGGGTTGTTTCGCGCGCTGGAAAATTTTTGCGTCGCCACATTCAGGAAAAATCCCGATGATGGATCAGTGCTCTGACTACTCGCGCCGGTGCGGGTTTCGTTTGGCTGTGAAGTTGCGGGTGGTTGTGTATTTCCGGTAATTTGCATAATGTTGTCCTCAATCCTATTTATACTGTTTCGGCCATATGAATAAATAATTCACTACTAACTAATGACTTATTTTGAGCGTAGTTCACTAAAACAAATTTTCACCGTTTCAATCAGGGATAAAGATTAAGCTATAGCCCGTTTTATTAACTATATTTACGCTTATAACAACTCCTGTCGTTTTGTGTCGGGCCTGAAAGCCAGTTAAAATAGATTTATTTTTATTGTTTTTTCAGGCATTAGCCAATGAATACATCCTACAGATGAATCTTTATCGATTATTGTTTTTTGCTTGCCGTTGTAATCAATTACTTAAGACCTTATACTACAAAATTGGGTTAAAGTACGAATCAGCAAAATCCTATAACAGCCAAGTTAAACACATCTCTAACAGATTTTCCAATAATCCACATTCATACTGCGTATCGCATATGATACGGCACACTGACATAATATATCACCCTACCATCGTCTCGTTAAACAGTTTGGAGACAGCCTTGATATTCCGGCAGAATTTCCGAGTCCGCTTATGACTGAAAGAGATGCCTGTCTGAATAATCCTTTTATTGAATTAGAACAGAAGGCGCTTTTGCATCTCTTGATTAATTATCAATATCCTGAACGGGGTACTACAGAATACTGATAAGATAATTAATTATAATCGCTGCATTTTTATTCCAATTATATACTATATCAAACCAGCTATTGCGCGCCATCTTGATAAAGCAATGAAATCCGGGTCATGCACATGGACGGACAAAACGTCGCGTTATTATGCGAAACTCTTCAGCGTTGCCCCTCGATTACCAGCAAACGTCTTTTGCGTTCGATACCCCAGCGATAGCCGGACAAGGTCCCGCCGCTGCGCACCACCCGATGGCAGGGGATGGCCACCGCCAGCGTATTGGCGGCGCAGGCGCCGGCCACGGCGCGAACGGCGATGGGCATGCCGATGCGTTTTGCCACCTCGGCATAGCTTAACGTGCTGCCGGGGGGAATGTCCTGCAAAGCCTGCCAGACCCGCGGCTGAAACGCGGCGCCCTTGATATCCAGGGGTAAATCCAGCCCGAGGCGAGGCGCATCGACAAAGCCGGTAATCAAGGCCATTCGCCGGACGAATTCGTCATTGTCCCCGGCTAACCGGGGTGGCTTGTCAATGGCTGTCAAGCCGGCCATCCCGCATCATAAGAACGCGCCCGGCATAGCTGGACGCCTCCCGCGAATGGGTCACCATTACCACTGTGGTTCCCTGCCCATTGATTTTTTTAAGCTGCTCAAGTACCGCCCGGCTGTTTTTACTGTCCAGATTGCCGGTGGGCTCATCGGCCAGGATCAGCGCCGGATGTGAGATCATGGCGCGGGCAATGGCAACCCGCTGCTGCTGGCCGCCCGAAAGCTGAGACGGGTAATGTTCCGCCCTTGGGGTCAGTCCAAACGTCTCCAAAGTCTGCTTGACCCGCGCTTTACGCTCCGTTTTGGGCACATTTCGATACTTAAGCGGCAGGGCGACATTTTCATTTACCGTCATATGGGAAATAAGGCTGAAGGACTGAAAAATATAGCCTATCAAGCGCCGCCGCAGTGCTATTTTTTGGGAATAAGAGAGCCCTTCCACCACTTCGCCATCCAGGGTAAGACGCCCTGTATCCAGGGACTCGAATAAACCCAGAACGTTCAGCAAGGTGGATTTTCCCGAGCCGGAGGGGCCCATGACCGACAGGAATTCCCCAGGGATAATGGCAAGATCCACATTATTAAGCGCCAGCGTTTTGATGGTCTTGGTGAGATAGAATTTTCCGGCATGTTCCAATTTAATCATATCAATCGAACTCGATGATGTTGGATTTTTCATAGTCGTTGTCAGCGAAGGTCACCACCTGCTGTCCCTCGGCCAGGCCATCGATAACTTCTGATTGCGCCGCCCCTTGGCGCTTGATCTTCACCGGGGTTTTCACCGCCCGCCGCGTCTGTTTATCAAAGACATACACCATGGCCTGGCCGTCCTGAAAGAATATCGCTTCCGAGGGCGCCAGCAGCGCATTGCGGGAGGTGCCCAGAGAGACGCGCAGATCAATGGACTGGCCGCGTTTCAATGCAATCTGTCTGGGCCGGGACATCAGCAGCTTCGCTTTGAACTTGCCGTTATCTACTACCGATGAAACCGTCTCGATGGTCAGCGGGATGCTAATGCCGCCGGCATCAGCCATTACATTCACCTGCGGCTTTATTTTATCGAGGTAATACTCGCTGAAGGCGGCCTCAAAGTAGTAGGAATGCAAATTATCCACTACGCTGACTTTTTCGCCGGGTTTGATTTGCTGGCCGATTTTAATATCCAGAGCGGTGAGCGTACCCTCTATGGGGGAGACTATCGTAAGCTGTTCCAAACCGCCTTTGATCAGATCAACCAATTTCCCCAGACGTTTGATGGATTCGTCTATCTCCCGATATTGATGGGGCAAAATGATGGCTTGCTGTTCATTATGTTCGGATAGGATTTCATAGGTCTTTTTCCAATATGCCAGCTCATCCACCAGGTTTTCATATTTGGCTTTTTCAATGATGGATTTCTCGTACAATTTTTTATTCCTTTGAAGTTCCTTTTTTGTTTTCATTAAGTTATAGCCCGATTTCTCGAGTTCTATTTTGGTGTCGCGGCTATTGCGTTCAAGCAGCATACGCATATTACGTAAGTTATTAATTTGCTCAGTGGCATCAGCGATACGGGAGGTCACCTGTAAAACAAAATCATAATTGGACAGCCGGGCGATAACCTCTCCCTTTTTGACAAAACCGGAGGAAAATTTGTAAATTTCCACCACTTTCCCGCCCCGTTCGGAGGAGACAACCACGCTTTCATTTGGAATGGCGACAGCCCGTGTCACCAACGTATCATTATACGAGCCGCGTTTGATCTCATGAAATTTCACCCCGGAAGAAGGCACCCGCAAAAAATTATCCGCGGTGGCCAATCGATACATGAACCCGCACAGTGAAATAAATAACAGCAACGCACCCCAGGCCAGCCATTTGGACCGCCAATGTATGAAGGATTTTTTTTCCAGCTTTACATCCATGCCTCCCCCTTCTGCGTGCGCCCTGTGGCCCGGAACCACCGACCGCCCGCCATCAGCGACAACGCCATCACCGCCGCCACGCCCAGAGTCAGCAGCAGCAGCGCGGCGAGTGCATAGGTATAGGTTAACCCGGTCACCAGGTCATATCGCTTGAGCCAGCGATGTAAAAAACCAAAACCTACTATAAAAGCAAGGGCGGAGGATATAAGCAGCGGCGCCATGTTTTGCTGCAAAAAGAAAACGATGCCGGTATAGACCGAGCCGCCCACCGCTTCCATGATTTTTAGGGTCTTATTCAACCGGACGGCCTCGGATATACCGATAATCACGGCACTGCCCAGCAGCAACAGCAGAGAAAGCGCCGCCACCAAGCGTATTACATTGGTTATCAACAGATGGTTTTTAAAATGCCGGCGGTGCAAATCATCCACCAATACTATTTGACTCTCGGAAAGCCCATAATCCTGGAGCTGCGAGATGATGTTATCCCGTTGCCGACGCGTGGAATATTTAATCGAGCCATATTTTTCGATGTTGTCTTTTATAAATATCATTAACGGCTGCGGTAATGTTGTCCGCTCGCCGAGGTAGATATTGTCCACGATACGCAGCACACGCAGCGCTTTTTTCTTTCCGTTGAGATCAATATAAAAAGTGTTATTCATCACTTCATCATAGGAGGACTGTCCCATCGCATTCATAAACGCCCGGGTGACAATGACGTGAAGGATTGCCGGATCCCGGCTTTCACTGACGGCGTTTTCTTTGCCGGCCAGGGTCTCCAGGCCCCACACCAGGGGGAAGTTACGGTCTGCGGAAAAGGCGTTAATGGCGACGGACTGATCCTGCTGCTGCCGGCCATGCTGTACCGTCATCACCGCTGGGGACATATCAAAGGGCCGCCAGCTGCTTAATGCAATATTGGATGTACCGGTGGTTTCCTTTAGCCGGTCTTGCAACATCCGCAACATTGCGAGAGAGCGCAACGGCTCATTAATTTCAAAAGTCAGCAGATTTTTTTTGTGATATCCGAAGTCGGTGTCCATAACATAGTGGTTTTGCGCTATGGCGCCGGCCCAAATATAAACCATGCTTCCGGAAAGCAATAGCTGGGCCACCATGGACAGCTTATTGATATAATAAGTTGCCTTGCTTTCAAAACGGGCATCCCCGCGTGTATTTCTTACGCTAAAGACAAACAGGCGAAGGTAAATCCATTGGCTCAGAACAATCATGCCACCCATTATCAGCGACACGGATATAAATACCCCAACCTGCAGCCGGCAGGGAACTTGATGCAATAACGCCAGTATCGGTTCGGACAATAGCGCGGATCCCAGCAGCATTCCCAGGGCCAGAATCATGATGCAGAGAAATTGAGGGAAGATGATACCGCAGTATTCCGCGAGGATTTGTTTATCCGAGGCGCCGATGCAGCGCTTGATATGCAGACTGCTTCTTTTGGCGGCATTGATAATGCCGTTTATGGAGAGAAAATTTACCAGGGTGGTTAGCAGTACAAATATCGCCGCGCCATAAAGGGTATGCAACAATGCCATGGAATGCACGGCGGCCAATTCATCAGGAAAACCCTGACCATAGTGCATAGCCAGGATATTGCGGGCGCTGAAATGAAGAGATTGCGCGGGAGTAGCGGGCGCACCGGGCAATTGCGGCGCATAGCGTTCAACCACCTGGTCAAGTAGGCGATTATCGAAGGTTTGCGGCGACGCCGAATGGATAAAAGCATAAACCTGGTTGTTGTACCAGTCACGGCGCTTATCGTCATAACCCTCCATCATCCAGGGTGAAAAGGCGATCATTATCGGCATGTTTTGGCTGCTGTCTTTATGAGGTTCCACCACGTCCTTGATGATGAATTTCCCTTGATTTCCCACCTCGATTATTTTGCCGCGGGGCGAAGAGAAGCCGAGATATCGCCGGTTGAAGGCCGGGGTAATATAAATTTCGTGGGCCTCCAGCGGGGCCAGAGACTGCCGGTAAGGATTCAATCGGGTTAAGAATTCAGGGCTGATCGCGAAAATTTCCACGTCGGACATTACCCGCCCTTCACTGCGGATCGTAGTGAAAAAACGGTGGGCATAACTGACGGATGTAATTCCCGGCTCTTTTTTCAACGCGTCGATCAAGGGCAGCGGCACCTGCGCGGAACGTACCCGGACGCCGTTAGGCAATAAAAGCTGGGATTCAAGCCGATAAATGTGGCGATAATCGGGATAAAACCTGTCGGTACGAAAATCAGAAATGAATAACGCCAAGGTGAGGAAGGTCGTGACAAAGCCGATAGCGCTAATGATAATGCCCAATACTGCCGGTACGGGATTCAATTTAACGTCATAATAAAACTCATTCAATATCATCGGCTGATTGTCTCGACGTTAAGGGCGTTGAGGCACTTGAAATTCGCGATTGTCCATTCAGATTCTTATTAATTAATATCCTTGATATATTGCACCCCTTTATCAATGATATATTCATGTCTTCATTTTACATAACCTCCTAATTAATGATATTGACCATAGGTATACAATAAAATAACCGATTTAGGGGATAAGCACGCCATCAAATAAAAAACGTGAAACACCCTCCCATGACAAAAGGGGCGTATCCGCCCCCCGAGCTTGTTGACATAGTGTCCGGTCGAGACAGGCTGCCAGATCGTAAACACGCCGTGAACCCCTCCCTGGGAGCTCGATCCGCCCGGAAATCTATTGCCGTACGGCTAGGCCCGCTTTTTGGTGGCGGTATCCATCCAAACCGCCAATAGCAAAATGGCGCCTTTGACGATATATTGCCAAAAAGTGGACACATCAAGCATGCTCATGCCGTTGTCCAGCGACGCCATGATAAAGGCCCCCATTACGGCGCCGGCCACGCTGCCGACGCCGCCCGCCAGGCTGGTGCCGCCGATAACGCAGGCGGCGATGGCGTCCAGCTCCGCGATATTGCCGGCGGAGGGCGAACCGGCCCCCAGGCGGGAACTGAGGATTAGACCCGCCACGGCGACCATCAAACCGTTGATGGCAAATACAGCCAGCTTGGTGCGCTCCACGTTCACCCCGGACAGCCGGGCGGCATCGATATTGCCGCCGATGGCGTAAATCCGGCGGCCGAAGGCGGTGCGGGCCGCCAGGAACAATCCCGCCAGCATCAGCGCCACCAGAAGGAGCACCGGCGTGGGTACGCCGCGATAATCATTCAGCAGGTACACAGCCCCCAATACCACGACCGCGGTGATAACCTGCCGGGCGAGATCCCCGGTGCGGGTGGGAACCGATAAGCCAAGGCCCTGGCGTTTGCCGCGCCGGCGCCATTGCCAGGCGATAAACAGCACCAGGCCGATAAAACCGATGCCGAACCCCGCACCGTCCGGCAAATAGCTCTGCCCTATTTGCGACATGGCCGCCGAGGTGGGAGAGACGGTGGTGCCGTTGGTTATACCTATTAGTATGCCGCGAAAGGCCAGCATACCGGACAAGGTGACGATAAATGACGGCACTTTGCGATAGGCCACCCACCATCCGTTCCAGGCCCCCAGCAGCAATCCCAGCAACAGGGTCACCAGGATGGTCAGCGTCAGCGGCCATTTGAGCCAGACATCGAATATCGCCGCCACCCCGCCCAGCAGGCCCATCATGGAGCCCACCGACAAATCGATTTCGGCGGAGATAATCACAAACACCATCCCCACCGCCAAGATGCCGGTAATGGAGGTTTGCCGCAGCAGATTGGAGATATTGCGGGCGCTGAGATAGGCTCCCTCGGTGGTAAAGGTAAAGAACAGCATAATGACCACGATAGCGGCCAACATAACGAATACCTGTAAATTTAATGGCTTGTTTTTGCCGGCGGCGGTATCGCCGGTAGCCGCCAAGCGGTCAGACCGCGTGATTTTCAACATGGGAGTCACTCCTGAGTGCCGCTTCCATTACCTGTTCCTGTGTCAGGTCGCGGTTGATAAGATCGGCTTTGATTACCCCTTGGTGCATCGCCAGCACCCGATCGCTGATGCCAAGGACCTCCGGCAGTTCCGAAGAGATCATGATGACCGCGATACCCTGCTGTACCAGCTGGTTTATCAAGCGATAAATTTCCTGCTTGGCACCGATATCGATACCGCGCGTCGGCTCGTCAAGGATCAGGATTGCCGGATTCAGCAACAGGCATTTCGCCAGGATGGCTTTTTGCTGATTACCGCCGCTCAGGCGGCCGATGGCCAGCTCCGGCGAGGTGGTTTTCACTTTGAGACGCGCAATGGCGTCGCGGATGGCCGCCTGTTCGCCGGCCTCATCCACGACGCTAAGGGATCCGCTGAACTGGCTGAGGGCCGCCAGGGTAATATTGGAGCCCACGCTCATGATCGGCACGATACCGTCTTTTTTGCGGTCCTCCGGCACCATGGCCACTCCATGGGCCATGGCCTGCCGGCAGTTGCTGAAACGAACCGGCTTGCCGTGCAGCGTGATCCGGCCCTCCCAGCGGCCGGGATAGCAGCCGAACAGGCACTGCGCCAGCTCGGTGCGGCCCGACCCAACCAGGCCGGCGACGCCGAGGATTTCCCCTTTATGCAGGCTAAAGGCGGCATTGTCCACCCGCCGGATATGCTGATTCACCGGATGCCAGGCCGTCAGTCCCTCCACCCGCAAAATTTCCTCGCCGACGGCATGGGGTTCATGGGGATAAAGCTCGGTGAGCTCGCGCCCCACCATCATCCGGATCAGGTCCTCTTCGCTAAGGCCCTCGGCCGCCCGGGTCGCGATATGCTTACCGTCCCGGATGACGCAAATCACATCCGAGATGGCCTTGACCTCGTTAAGCTTGTGGGAAATATAAATACAGGCGATATCGTGATTGCGCAGGTCGTTGACGATATCCAGCAAGATGGCGGTTTCGCTTTCGGTCAGGGAGGCGGTGGGTTCATCCAGAATCAGCAGGCGAACCTGCTTGTTCAGCGCCTTGGCAATCTCCACCAGTTGCTGTTGCCCCAGCCCCAGCTCCCCGACGCGGGTATTGGGATCGATATCCAGTTTCACCTGCGCCAGCATACGGATACAGCGCAGATACATATTGTCGTAATCCATAACGCCATATTTGGCCCATTCGGCGCCGAGGAAAATATTTTCCAGCACCGTCATCTGCTTCACCAGCGCCAGTTCCTGGTGAATAATGGCGATCCCTTTTTGCTCCGTGTCGCGCACGCCGTGGGCCACCAGCGGCTCGCCGCCGAACAGGATCTCTCCCTCGAAGGTGCCGTAAGGATACACCGCCGACAACACTTTCATCAGGGTGGACTTGCCCGAACCGTTTTCACCGCATAACGACAATACCTGGCCCGGTTCAACGCTCAGGGACACATTATCCACCGCCTTTACCACACCGAACCGCTTGGTGATATTTCTCATTTCCAGTAACACAGACGCCATGATAATTTCCCTCCGCAGCAAGGCCGCCCGGTTCGGCGGCCCACATATACCCGTCATACTTCAAGCTGCAGGTGCGTTGGCTTTCCTACAACTTGAATTATTTAGGGGTATAATTCACGTCACAAACAACAATCGGCGTAACGGCGGATCAGTTCAGCTCGGACTTCTTATGGAAACCGTCGGCAATCACGGTGCTGTCGATATTGCTCTTGTCCACCGCAATAGGTGTCAACAGATAGGAAGGGACAGCCCGCAAGCCATTGTTCAGCGAAGCGTTGGATTTGGGTTTTTCACCCTTGGCCAGCTCTATAGCGATAATGGCGGCATTGGAGGCTTCCTGCTTGATGGGTTTATAGACCGTCATGGTTTGGGTACCCTGAATAATACGTTTGATGCCGGCCAGATCGGCATCCTGCCCGGAAATAGCCACTTTACCGGCCAGACCCTGCGCCGCCAGAGCCTGTATGGCGCCCCCGGCGGTGGCGTCATTGGAAGCCACCACGGCATCGATTTTGTTGTTATTGGCGGTCAGCGCGTTTTCCATGATTTTCAGCGCGTTTTCCGGCAGCCAGCCATCGGCCCATTGGTCGCCCACCACCTTGATTTTGCCGCTGTCGATTAACGGTTGCAGTACTTTCATCTGACCGGCGCGGAACATCTTGGCATTACTGTCCACCGGCGACCCGCCCATCAGGAAATAATTACCTTGGGGAACGCGATTGACGACGCTTTGCGCCTGTAGCTCACCGACTTTTTCATTATCGAAGGAGATATAAAAATCCACATCAGCATTATTAATCATCCGGTCATACGCCAGGACTTTTATTCCAGCCTGTTTCGCTTCCGCGATAACATTACTTAACACATTCCCGTTATAAGGAATTATCACCAATACATCCACGCCGCGATTAATCATATTTTCAATTTGCGACATCTGGGTTTCTTCATTGCCGTTGGAGGATTGAACAAACACATCCGCCCCCAGGGACTTGGCTTTATCGACAAAAATATCCCGATCCTTCTGCCAGCGTTCCAGGCGCAGATCGTCCACCGCCATGCCGATTTTGATTTGTTTGGCAATACCCGGCTGGCAGGTCAACACCAGTGCCGCACAGGCAGAAAGCAAGAGGGTTTTCAGTTTCATCTTTCATTCCTTATGTTGCTTTTTTAAGAACATAACCAGCAAGGGAACTCGCTGTTTTATAAGATAAGATACAAACCTTTACAATGTGACGACAACGTATTGCCGCTAAAAAAATAATCGACAGCAAACCCAATTAGTATTAGTGGGGAAAAAAGCAGGCGGCAATTGCAAATTTTCACAACGCCATTACGATATTTAACTGAAATGTGGTTTCTGTGAGCTAAAGCTTATTTTATGCCGTTCTCGCCCCGGATGATTTAATTTTTAACATTATTGCATTTGTAATAATTTTTATCGGTCATTCTATGTGATCTCACGCACAATAAATAATTTCATGAATCCATATGTGAAATAACGTAATTGATCGCCCCCGCTGTTCTAACCAGAATCAATTGCAGTGAATCCCCTTAACCCGCCGGCGTTATTGCCGGACGCCGGGTTAAATCATGTCCGCTTCAGAACGGACCCTGTATTTTCGAGGAGCCATAATCATGTCTCAATACTTTGACAAAATTGAAAAAATCCGTTTTGAAGGGCCCAAGAGCACCGAACCTTTGGCTTTCCATCATTACAACCCTGATGAAATCATATTAGGTAAACGCATGGAAGACCATTTGCGTTTCGCCGTGTGCTACTGGCACACCTTCTGCTGGCCCGGCGTGGATATGTTCGGCACCGGCGCGTTTCAACGCCCCTGGCAGCAGCCGGGAGATGCCCTTGCACAGGCGAGGTTGAAAGCACAAGTGGCCTTTGAATTTTTCAGCAAACTGGGAGCGCCTTACTACTGCTTTCACGATATGGATGTGATCCCGGAGAGCAATACGGTAAAGGCGTATCTCGATAACATGGCGGCCATGACGGAAGTCTTGGCGCAGCATCAGCAGCAGACCGGCATAAAACTGCTATGGGGCACGGCCAACTGCTTTAGCCATCCCCGCTACGGCGCCGGCGCCGCCACCAATCCTGACCCGGAAGTCTTCGCATGGGCCGCCGCGCAGGTCAACAGCGCCATGGCGGCCACCCAGACCCTCGGCGGCGAAAACTATGTGTTATGGGGCGGCCGTGAAGGCTATGAAACCCTGTTGAACACCGATCTGCGGCAGGAACGGGAACAAATCGGCAGGTTTATGCAGATGGTGGTGGAGCACAAACATAAAATCGGTTTCCAGGGCACCTTGCTGATCGAGCCCAAGCCCCAGGAGCCCACCAAACATCAATATGATTACGACGTCGCCACGGTATATGGCTTCTTGAAACAGTTCGGTCTGGAAAAGGAAATCCGGGTCAACGTGGAGGCCAACCACGCCACCCTGGCGGGACATACCTTCCATCATGAAATCGCCACCGCCATCGCGCTGGGAATTTTCGGCTCGGTGGACGCCAATCGCGGCGATCCGCAATCGGGCTGGGATACCGACCAGTTCCCCAACAGCGTGGAAGAAAACGCATTGGTGATGTATGAAATCCTGAAAGCCGGCGGCTTTACCACCGGCGGCCTGAACTTCGATTCCAAGGTGCGCCGGCAGAGCACCGATAAATACGATCTGTTCCACGGCCACATCGGCGGCATGGATACCATGGCGCTGGCATTAAAGGTGGCGGCGAAATTCATTGAGGACGGACGGCTGGATCAACTGGTGAAAGCCCGCTACGCCGGTTGGAACGGCGACCTGGGACAGCGTGTACTGCAAGGCAATCTCTCCCTGGCCGACGTGGCGGCCTACGCCCAACAGCACGCCCTGGCGCCGGAACACCACAGCGGACAGCAGGAACTGTTCGAAAATATCGTCAATCAGGTGCTATACAGCTAAAGGAGCACGGCCCGCGATCACCGATCGTACAACGACCGTGTTAAAGGGAGAGCGTGCCGATGGGGTCGAATCGGCCATTTTTGGCCGACAGAGCGCCCCATGGCAGGCTAGGCCCGCGATCACCGATCGTGCAACGACCGTGTTAAAGGGAGAGCGTGCCGATGGGGTCGAATCGGCCATTTTTTGGCCGACAGAGCGCCCCATGGCAGGCTAGGCCCCCGATCACCAAGCGGACAACGAACCAGTTAAAGCGGGCTGCGGCATACAGGCTGCCGCATCGGTTTTCCCAAGCGGCGACAGCCGCGCTACTTATAAACAATTAAGGGATACCTCATGTATATCGGCATAGATCTAGGTACCTCAGGCGTCAAAGCCATTCTCCTCGACGAACAGCAGCATATCCTGGGCAGCCATACGGAAAGCCTGACGGTTTCCCGTCTCCATCCGCTATGGTCGGAGCAAAATCCGGAACACTGGTGGCAGGCCGCCGACCGGGCCATGCTGGCATTAAAGGCCAAACAGGATCTCTCTTCGGTGCGCGCCCTGGGCCTGACCGGGCAAATGCACGGCGCTACGCTATTGGATAACAAACAGCAGGTGCTGCGCCCCGCCATTCTCTGGAACGACGGCCGCAGCTTTGCCCAATGCCGGACGCTGGAAACAGCGGTACCCCGCTCCCGGCAGATAACCGGCAATCTGATGATGCCCGGATTCACCGCCCCCAAACTCTGCTGGGTGGCCGAGCATGAACCGGAGATATTCAGCCGGGTGGACAAAGTTCTTCTGCCAAAAGATTACCTGCGCTGGCGCATGACCGGCGAGTTTGCCACCGACATGTCCGATGCGGCTGGCACGATGTGGCTGGACGTGGGCCGCCGCGACTGGAGCGATGAACTGCTGGACGCCTGCGGCCTGAACCGGGGGCATATGCCGCAATTGTTCGAAGGCAACCAGGTCACCGGCACCCTGCACCCGGACCTGGCATCCCGCTGGGGAATGCCGCCGGTACCGGTGGTGGCCGGCGGCGGCGATAACGCCGCCGGCGCCATCGGCGTCGGTCTCTATCGCCAGGGCCAGGCCATGCTGTCGCTGGGAACCTCCGGCGTTTATTTCGCCGTCAGCGACGGCTTTCTCAGCAATCCGGAAAAAGCCGTGCACAGTTTTTGCCACGCGCTGCCCAATACCTGGCATTTGATGTCGGTGATGCTCAGCGCCGCCTCATGTCTTGACTGGGCGGCAAAAGCCACCGGCCTGGGCAGCGTCCCGGCCTTGCTGGACGCCGCCGCCGGCAGCCGCGCCGATATCTCGCCGGCCTTCTTCCTGCCCTATCTGTCCGGGGAGAGAACGCCCCATAACAACCCCAACGCCACCGGCGTCTTTTGGGGACTAACCCACGATCACGGCCCGGCGGAGCTGGCGCGGGCGGTGGTGGAAGGCGTCAGCTTCGGTCTGGCGGACGGGATGGACGTATTGCATGAAACCGGACTGCGGCCGGACAGCATCACCCTCATCGGCGGCGGGGCGCGCAGCGCATACTGGCGGCAGTTGCTGGCGGATATCAGCGGACACCAGCTGGATTACCGCACCGGCGGCGATGTGGGTCCGGCGCTGGGGGCGGCCAGATTGGCGCAGCTCAGCTGCCATCCCGATACGCCCTGGTCGGAAATTCTGCCGCCGTTGCCGCTGGAGGCCAGCTATCGGCCTGATAAAAACCGTCATGAGGCCTACCTGGAACAACGGCGCACCTTCCGACAGATATACCTGCAACTGACACCTTTGACGGGTGTGTAGAGGGCTTTTTTTGACCTTTAAGCTGTCCCTTGACCACCACGAACCGGGGACAACGCCCGTCAAGGCGCTACGCGCCATGCCCGGCGCATAAATGAAAAAGCCCGCAACCGCGGGCTCTCATCGTTGGAAATATTATCGGCCATCAAGACCTAATGTACAGCCAGCTCCCGGAAGAACGCCGGGTTATCCCGAATAGTCGCCAGAACTTTTGCCGCCAGTCCGGTAGGATTGCGTCGCTTTGTTTCCCAGCTTTTAATGGTATCAATGCTGGTTCCCAGGACCTTTGCCATCTCACCCTGTGAGACATTGAGTTGTTCTCTGATAGCCTTCACATCGGCCACTTCATAACTGGTGACCCGTGCAGGCGCTTTAACACCATTTTTAATTTCAACAGCTTCTTCAAGAGATGCTTTCAGATCGTCAAAAAAGCTCATGATATACCTCATCTTTCAGTAATTTCGTCAGTTTTTTAAGTTCTGCCTTTTCAGCATCAGTCAGGCTGTCTTTGATGTTTTTCGGATAGGCCATAATCAGATAGATAACCTCTTCTGTGGCAAGAAAATAAATAACTCTGGCACTCCCGCTTTTCCCCTGCGACCCCGTCGCCATTCTGATTTTTCGCAGCCCACCCGTTTTTTGTATTAAATCGCCTTTATCCGGAAATTCGATTAATTCTTTCTGAAGATCCTTCAAGTCATCGTCCGTGGCAATTTGCTTTATCTGCCGGGTAAACATTGCCGTCTCGATAAACTCTATTGCATGACTCACTTAAATACTCCCTTACTTTTATGATGTACATAGTACACCATCGGGCTGAATTTTCCAGCAAAAAATGAGGGTTTACACCCCCTGCGTAACATCACTCCTTTCCGGTTAGTGAAAAAAGTTCGTTACTGTTACGCCGCTATTTTCAAGGGAGAAACCAATACAATGGCCGAGTCAAAGACAATAGTCACTGACCCGGCCTTCAGATTTTATGAACCGCCCCGGTTTCCAGGGGCGGTTCAGTCAGAGAGGGAGAAGCAGATCTATCCCATGTTCAGTCGCCGCCGCCCGGCGAGCTGAGGCCGAACATGCCGCCGAAGTTTATTTGCACGTTGAGCCCATAGACCAGCATGTTCTTGGGCAAGATTGCGGTTTTCGGCATGCCGGAATTATCCGGGTTGATGATGTACTGGACGTTGGGCATGACGATTACGCCAGGGCTGACATGCCAACCGTAGTTGAGTTCCAAGGAATACTCATGAGGATCGTTGCTGCCGTGGCCCCCGGCCTTGGCCCGGGAATCGCGCAGGAAGGCGGTTTCCTTGTCGGTGAGATTGAACAATGACGCGGAGAAGCCGATGGTGTCATGCGGCCGCGATGCCATTGGTCCGGTCAGCACGACGCCGCTCAGAAACTGCTGCTTCATGATCTCCTCATCTTCCAGTTGCTGGACCACGCCGCCAAATACCGCGAGGTTGCGCTTCGAGTCCGCACCGGGCCGCCAGACCACCTTGTCGCCGAGCAGATAAACGCCCTTGCGATCCTCGTTCACCTTGCGGGCGGTGCCGCCGAAACTCCCCAGCGAACGGCCAGCGGTGTTGTAGTAAGGGTCGGAATGCGATGCGGTGCTGATGTAGCCGCCGACCTTGAGATCGAAGTTACCGGGCTTGGTCCAGCCCCACTCCAGCGGCACGGTCACGCCGGTGGACTCGGCAGTGGAGAAGTCCAGGCCGTTACTGGCGGCGGTGCTGGGGTTGACCTCGTATACGCCGGTTTCAATATAAGTATGAGGGGTCGTGCGGTAGCGCATGTTGAGACCCCAGGTGGCCGAGGGCAGCAGGCTGTAGCCGGATTCGGAATTGACCAGGCGCGGTACGCCGCAGTTGTCGCCATTCTGAAACTGACAGTTGGTGGGCAGCTTGGCGTAATAAGCGGTGGTACCCAGTCGGCCGGCGACCACATCCAGTCGGTCGTCCAGCAGTTTTTGCTCGAAGGCGAACAGCCCCAGGTGCCAGGCGGGGAATTCGTTCTTGTAGATGTTCTGCTGTTTGGGGAAAGTGCCGGTGACGTCATGACTGAGGCCGGAGCCATAATCTTTGTAGACGGTGAAATGAAAACTGCTGCCGTGGGTGCCAATCAGCTTGTCGAGATTGAGATCGGCGCCGATGTTGAATTGGCCAACGTTGGTGTGGCCCTGCCCAACGCCGCCGCGGGTGTTGCGGGCATACTGATTGATCAGATTGGCCCGCAGCAACACGCCCTGGCCGGCCAGTTTTCTCAACGCGGCGCCGGGGTCGGGGGTACCGGGCTCCTGGCTGACGGTTGGCGCAGCGGCCGGTTCCCCCTGGGTGTCGTTCGGTACTTTCGGAGTATCCGGTGTATCGGCCAGCGCGCCGGGGAGGGAGGCGGATGGCGAAACGGTTGCGGCCAGGGTAGTGTCTTGAATCAAAAAACCGAGAATGCTTACTGCCAGAATATTTATTGTCGTTTTCATGGTGCGTGCCCTTGCCGGTATTGCGCGCAGGTTACCCTTGCGCGTGGCAATCCGGTCGATGCTGTTGTGATAAATCGGGTGGTCAAACTTCGCGGTAACCCGCGTCCAGTTCGCTTTCCAGTTGCCTGCGGTCGATGGCGTTTTCCCATTTGCCCACCACGAGGGTCGCCACGCAGTTACCGGTGATATTGGTAAAGACAAACGCCGAGGCGAGGATGCGATGGACGCCGAGGATCAAGGCAATGCTGCCGACCGGGATCGACTTGGTGGCGGCCAGGGTCATGGCCAGGACCGCGATGGCCGAACCCGCCACGCCGGCGCCGCCTTTGGAGGTGACCAGCAATACGCCTAGCAGCGACAGCTGTTGTTCCCAACCCAACGCGGTGCCGGTGGCCTGGGCCAGGAACACCGCGACGGCGGCGAAATACAGGCAGGTCCCGTCGTGGTTGAAGCTGTAGCCGGTGGGTAGCACCAGCCCGACCACCGACTCTTCGATACCGAGTCGCTTGAGCTTGCCGATCAGTTGCGGGAACACGCTTTCCCCGGAGTTGGTGCCAATCACCAGGATCAACTCTTCACGGATGTAACGCATCAGCTTGAGCAGGCTGAAACCGGCGTACCAGGCGACCGGCGCCAGCGCGATAAGGAAGAAGATCGCGCAGGTCAGGTAGAACTCCCCCACCAACGCCGCCAGAGGCACCAGCGACTTGAGGCCGAATTTGGCGACCGTAAAGGCAATGGCGCCGAAAGCGGCGATGGGGGCCAGTTTCATCGCCAGGCGGATCACCCAGAACAGAGACTGGGATACGGTGTCGACCATGTTCAGCACCGGTTGCGCCTTATCCCCCATAGAGGCCAGGCCACAGGCGAACAGCACCGAGAACACCAGAATCTGCAGGATTTCGCCCCGGGCGAACGCACCGATGGCGCTCTCCGGTACCAGGTTGAGCATGAACTCGCCCACACTCATGTGCGAAGCGGGGTGCGCCGCTTCACCGGCGGTTCGCAACAGCGCGGGGTCGATATTCATCCCGACACCCGGCTTGAGGACGTTGATGGTCACCAGGCCGATCACCAGAGCGATGCTGGTGACCACCTCGAAATAGACGATGGCCTTGATCGCGATACGACCGACCTTGCCCAGATCACGGACGCTGGCGATACCGTGGGTGACCGTGCAGAAGATGATCAGTCCGACCACCATCTGGATAAGACGGATGAACACATCGCCAAGCGGCTTGAGCGTCTGGCCGATGTCGGGCGCCAGGGCGCCTACCGCAATGCCAAGGACCATGCCGACCAGCACTTGAAAAGTCAGGTCTTCGTAGAAACGGCGCGTACGCTGGGTACCCAGGACGGCGCTGGTAGAAATGTTACGAGTCATAGTGGACTCCACAATAATAGGTGAGATGGCCGGGAGCTGCTTAATCGGCGTCGCTGCCCAGCAGCTTGCGCGCTGGATCGAACACGTCTTTCAGGCTCAAACGTCGGGGTAACAGCCCCTGTGCCATACACGCATCAATGGTGAAGTCGAGAGCACCGGCCAGGCTTTCGAAACCGAACAAGGTCGGACTCAATGTCTTGGCTTCGCCCGTAGCGGGAATACTGCGCCGATCGGCTTCGCGCAGCAGCGCAAAGGCATGTCGAATGGCATCCGGCTGCCGTGCGCAAGCATCGGCACTCGCCACCACCATATGGTTGATCGGCATGAAATGATGCCTGTGCCACCAGGCCAGATCCCGGTCTCCTGCGTTCTTGATGACCGCAATGTATTCTTCACCCGAGGGCAAGTCATTGCCCAGGATCGCCGCGTCCACGTCGCCGTCGCGCAGCATCTGCAACGAGCCCTTCGTGCCGGGGATCTGTTCGACAAATCCGGGGTTCCGGTACTGTTCAACGTGCGCCGGGTCGTGGGTTATCCACCGCACTTTGGCGATGTCCAGTCCAACATCCTCGGCCAGATGCGCCCGAACCCACATGCCGGTGGTCTGGGTATAAGCACGCACGCCAATGCGCTTACCGGCCAAATCAGTCTCGGCCGGTACGCCGTTGGGGCCGTAACCAATCAGGCAGCCGCGCTGAAAGCGAGAAGCGACCACGGCGGGTAACAGCACCACCGGACGGCCATAGGCAATGGCTTGCAACGCGGTGACCACGGCTAATTCGCACAAATCATAGGCCTGGTCACGGACCATGGGCGCGAAGGCCTTGTGCACCACG
Source organism: Sodalis sp. RH16 (assembly GCF_047324245.1). NCBI lineage: Bacteria > Pseudomonadati > Pseudomonadota > Gammaproteobacteria > Enterobacterales > Bruguierivoracaceae > Sodalis > Sodalis sp. RH16. The sequence goes on from NZ_CP178737.1 coordinate 949,460, forward strand.
CCAACGTTCTGGAAGTCCAGGCGTATGGCGGGATCGGTCAGTTCGCCGGAATGCAGCGCCGCCGTATGCGGATAGTGGCCGAGTACGGTACGTAAAGTTGTCGCAGTATTCATCAGCGTTGCTCCGTCGAGGCGAACGGATACAGGCGCCGGGCGGTGCCGCCGGCGATGTCCTGCCGATCTTGCACCGACAATCCGCCCAGTACCTCGCGAGCAGTGTCAGCCAACTCGGCCAGCGTGCCCGCCGCCGCGGGGAAATTTGAGCCCCAGGCGATATGATCGGCACCGAACGCGGCGATGATCGTGCGCAAGAAGTCGATGGGGGTCGACTTGCCTTCGGCGGCGGCGGCCAGGGTGCGGTTGGTCAGCTTCAAATGAACGCCCGGAAACGCCGCCAGAGCGAGCAGAGCGTCGGCCGCCTGGTACGGGGCGCCGGCGGACAGCACCGGACGCGCGCAATGGTCTAGTAGCACAATCGCCTTGGGGAAGCGTTCAAGCAGACTGCGCAGGGCAGGAATGCCTTCCATGGTCATTTGCAGACACACCGGAATGGCATGCGCCTCGGCCCAGGCCCAGGCCGGATAAGAATCAACATGGCCCAACCAGTCGCCCTGACCGGGCATGGTGCTGCCGGTGGTGAACAACCGGAAGCCCGACAGCCCTTGTTCCTGCCAGTAAATAATCTTTTCCACCGCATCGGCGGCGAGCGCATCCAGTGAATACACGCCAACCAGGCGGTCACGGTGTGCCCGCACGGTGTCGGCGACATAGCGGTTATCGTGACCGTAGACGGTAGAGGCCTGGACTACCACGGCCTGTTCGATGTCGGCGGCGTCCATCGCGCGCAACAGGCTGTCGGCATCCACCGGACGAGCCTGCGACCATTGCGACTGATGCCCACCGATGGGGTCAGTGGGATAACGCTTGTTGTCGGGAGAGATCACATGGGTATGGGTATCTAGCAGCTTCATAGGTGCCTCTTTTTTGTAGGGTGACAGAGATATCCGGATTAACTATTGATCGAGTTATTTTATTTTCACTAGCGCTTCGGATATCCTCCGACTATATATGGATGTATTTGAGAGAGAAAATTCGAATTACGCTCCGGCTATTGAATTTGGCTAACGAATAAAAATGACTCAAGCTTATTCACTTAACCTGCGACACCTCGGCGCCCTGCTTGCGGTGGCGGCGACAGGTAATATCAGCGGCGCGGCGAAGACGGTCAATTTATCGCAACCGGCACTGGCCCAGGCCATCAGTAAGATTGAACAGACACTCGGCGTAAGCCTGTTCGAGCGACGTCCGGGTGGAGTGACCATTACCGACGCCGGCACCGGTTTCATCATCCGTACCGAGCGGGCCCTCGCCTACCTGGCCAGCGGCGTGCGGCAAATCCGTCGCGGCTCCGGCAAACCGGTGTTAATGAAGCTTGACCAGCGGGTGACCATGAGCCAGCTGCGCGCGCTGGTGTCGGTAGTCGGCGCCGGCAGTTATGCTGTCGCGGCGAGGCAACTGGACATCTCCGTACCTTCGCTGCATCGGGCGATGCGTGAATTGCAGGAGACCGTTGAAATCCCTTTACTGGAGCGCACGGGCAGAGCGATCCGACCTACGGCGCCGGCGGGTCAGTTGGTGCACTACGTGCGCCTGATGCTGGCGGAACTGCGGGCCGGGATCGACGAAATCGCCACCCGCAACCAGGGTCTGAGCGGCACGCTGCGCATCGGCGTGTTGCCCGTGGCCCGCTCCTACTTCCTGTCCAGGGTATTGGCCGGATTCTGTACCCAGTGGCCGGCCGCCTCAGTGGAGATTGTCGAAGGGCCGCATGCCGAGTTACTGAGCCACCTGCGTCAGGGGGATGTGGACTTGCTGATCGGTTCGCAACGCGAGTGGGTCCCCACCCATGACGTAACCCAGGAAGCGTTGTTTGACGACGAACTGGTGATCGTTGGCCGTACCGGACATCCGCTGCATGGCAAAACCCCCCTGACCACAGCCGACCTGCTGGATCATCACTGGGTGATGCCGGCGCCAGGCACGCCGATGCGGGTGAACTGGGAACGCATGTTCGCCGTGCGCGGACAAACCCCTCCGATCCTGCGGGTGCAATGCGGGTCTGTGACCCTTAAACGCGGCATGATGCTGGAAGGCGACTGGCTGACGCTGATGTCGCGGGATCAATTCCGTCTGGAAAGCCAGGCTGGACAACTGGCGGAAATCGGATCGCCCGGCGCGGACTTCTGGAGAACTATCGCCCTGACGCGCCGGAACGATTGGCGTCCTACTGCACTGCAGGCCACCTTTATCGAGCTGTTGAGATCGGTGGCTGCACAGATGCGGCGCCCTTAGGCGGGTGTAATTTATAGATGTTCAACTCAAGCGCTTGGCAATCACGCTGTGACTCATAAGCAATTAAACCCTGACCATTACGCACGCCAGTCACCTGGGGTATGAGCTTATGTTTACCGCTCATCAGAAAATATCCGTGACAGCCCTTTTATTAAGAAGGCCGATTAGCATGGGCCAGTTGGGCCAGATAGTGGGCAACGAAGTGCCGGTGGGACTTCCGGGACCAACCACCCACGATGGGGGATGGGATATCAAGGGATTGGCTATCCGCTAAAGCTGTTTTCGGCGTAGGGCAGCAGGCAAGGGGATCTTTAGATGATTGGCGGCTTAGGTTTCTTACCTTTAAGATAAGAAAGAACTTGCTAAACCGAGGTTGGACAGCTTAACTTATTAACAACATATGGTTGTTTTTTTGAATCCTCCCACATCGCCATAACTATTATAATGCTTATCGTTTGTGGCGATGTTGTACCATCATCGCGCGGGATGTATAATCTCGCGCCCTCAGCATAGGAGGCACTTATGTCAATGTCACTTGCATTGAAAATAGGTATCCCGACAGGAAGCCCTACCGAGCGGCTGGCGCGGGTACTCAAAGAAAACAAAGATCGATACAACATCAGTAAAGATGGCTTCATCTCCATCAATCTGGACAACGCGGATGTGCAGGCTGCAATTGAGAAACAAGTCTCGAAACTAGCGTATATCAAGGAACGAAGTTAATCTCATAGATGAATACCGTATTATTAGTCGTGATCCTGATTAGTGGATATATATATGTAACTCTTTCACTATCAGCCAGATATATATTTAAGCGTTCCACCGGCTGGGACGCTTATTTTTTTGTTGCAGCCTGGGGTACCCTCTTCGTCACCTTATCCTGGGGTATCTGTTCATTCTTAAGCGTCGCTGGTTTTTTTCGTTGGGTCGTTAATGGTTCTCTGCATTTATTGAGCCTCAAAACAGATGTCTTTCAGCGTGTATTCCCTATCTCGACTGATGATGCTGCTCGATATAAAGACTTAAAGTTCGCCGTTTGGGGGGCATTGTCGTTACTGCTTGCATGTGCTGCAGGGGCATTCAGAAAATGGTGGACAGGAAGAGGGAATCGACGGATAGATGCCTTAGTAAAAGCGGTGGGTGATAATGCCCTGGAAAATTTGCTGATGGAAGCGTCAGTCAGGCAGTTTCCGGTGATTATTACTTTAAAATCGCGCAAATTTTATGTTGGTTTTATACACTGTCCAGCATTTGAGCAAGGTGCCTCGGAATTTTTAGAGTTGCTGCCTTTGCTGAGCGGATACCGCGACAAGGATGATCTGACGATCCACGTTACGACGAACTATCAGAAGCATTACATTAACACCGGCATACAGCAGGGGATTGGATCCCTTAATTTCTACGATTTCAGAACATTGATACCTAAGGGCGAGATTGAAGGTCTTTCTTTTTTTGATACTGATACTTACAGTAAATTTAAAGAACAGGAAGCGCAGGACAAAGCTGAGTCAAAAGCCCTGGCCGAAAACTTCATGCCTGTGCCGGAGCAGAATAAAACCCCGAGCAGTCAGTAAACCCCAAAACCATGCAAACGGTGGTTAAGCAGCAACCCCAAACGTTCATCGAAGCTCAACTCAAGGTAAGTTCCCGGTTGCGACCATTGTTGCTCCAGCGCCTGACCCAGATGGCTTAACCTCTGGGCCCTTAGTTGCTCCGTAAGCGGCTGGTGAACTCACCTTAACGAAATGAGATCAACAAGGCGAGATGCCCAGCCCCTTACGTTCGTTTTAACCCGCGCAGTGCGAAAGTTCTACGATATGGATGATCACGTTATTCAAACAGTGCGTTTCACAAAATTTCGGCAAAACGCCAACGCTATCCAATCCCAAAAAAGGCGGCACGCCCCTGTTAGCTCAATCGCTATTATAATTGAGGCGGCGGATTTACAGAACGAGTCCAGAGGGAATCGGTTCTCAAATCAGCGATGAATCCCATTTTTTCCCAAGTAACACAGTTTGGTTTTCCTGCCATCACATTCTCAAGCTGATTTTTTAATCCATCAATTTCAATTATAATTAATATTTACTTAAATTTACTTATGCCAATTTTGTCCTCGAACAATACAGATAAAAATAAATATTCGCGTAATAATATAATATCTTCATGTAACCTCATCTCACGGTAAAAATTATATAAACTATTGATTATATTAACTTAGCAAGTAATGTTTTTGTTATTTATCTCTTGCCATCGCTAAAATAATTCCGTTATTATAGCCCGGCATTAGTTTTTTAATGCAGGGACTTGCACTCCCTAGTATCAACGGCGGCATAATATGCATATTGTATTATGTCGTCTTCTCAGTAATCATTGTACCGCGAGCCAAACTCGCGCGTAATATCAATGGTGGCTCAGTTCGGGCAGCTTAAGGGCTGGCCGAGAATAGTTGATACCGGTTGTGCAAACCCGTTCTGGGCCACCGCCATTGATAGTTTTTTTATGCGGTGGTACTCGCAACCGAGGTCACCGTATCTGTTTTTTTGCTCATTAAAAACATCTGCGCTGCACCTCACCTTTATCAGGTGAAAACCATGGAAAATCTTGTTGACCCCGCCAAGCTGTGTTTTGACGACGTGCAGTGCCAATGCCGGGCGCTGGCCTTTGCCGCCTATAAAATCGAAGACGAAGACGTGAGAGAGTTGCTGTTATATACCCTGATGGAAAAACAGCAGCAGTTGGATATGCTGTTGCCTACGAACACATCAATGAAGATCGACGACACACATTAACGCAGCGACCTTTTTTTGCCCTTGCAGACCTATAACGAGAGGGGAGGAGTACAGCCCCCGGGTCATTAATTAACGGTAAAACGGGCAGTTTGAAACGCGTCTATCAATGGGATAAAATTCCGATCAAAAGAAATATATTGAATAATAAGCTCGATCAAAATTAGACATTTAAAAACCGTAACCTTGCTCTTTCACCCATCGACAGCTTCTTCAAGAGATGCTCCCAAACCATCAAAAAAACTTATGCTGTACTTCTCCTTTCACTCAATTCGTCAATTTTTAGTTTTGCTTTTTCAGCAACCGCCAGGCTGTCGATGGGTAATTACAGCGGTTCATATTCATGATTAAAGAGCTTGAAAAAGTAGCCATGATTTTAATTAAGGTCACAACTGTGACCTTTTTCATTTGCTCGTTAAACGTTTCCCTACCGCTTCATGATGAGGACCTTTCATTGCCCTAATCGCTGGCGCAGCAGCAATTAACATTTTTCTAATTTGCTCTTTCGTAAGGGAGATTTCTTTTCCTTGAACAAGCGATTCAGTTTCCAGCATTGGATTGCTGGAGGAGTTCAATTTGTTAACAAAAGACATCGCTAAATTCCTTTTTTCTATGTAATGATATTACCGCTCAAATTTTTCTATTTTCAAATATATTGATTATTTCGTAACCATTCAGGAGTTAGATAGTCTGAATCGCCAGTTGACCTATAGCGCAGAGAGCCGTCCCCAAATACATCTTTAAAATGGAAGTTCTTCATATAATGTTGAAGAATTTCTTCATTTACAGGGTTTTCAATAAAGATACCTAGTCCGCGGGCCTTTCTCCATTAGAAAAGATCTTAAAACAAAAATTGTAGTGTTCATTATGATCTATATCCTGTCCGACATTTAACCATTCAAGCGGAAAGGGCGACTGTCGTGAAAAGTGTATGCACCATCGTAAATCCTCCTGACACATACGGTTGACTCTTAGTGAGCTATTAGTTTTTAGGAAGTAATCATTCGTTTCAAGGATGGCGATTTCTGCGGCAGCCCTTACGTTTTTACTATGAAACATACATTTTTTGGTCTTATTTATTTTTCTCATAGTGTAATAGCGCTTACATGAACTCCCCTTTTACTCAATCATGAATAGTCTAAGTCAAGCCGGGTATTATTTTTAATCACTTTACAAGTAATATCACCGCATCACTAATTTCAATTATAAGTAATATTTACTTAAATTTACTTATGCCAATTTTGTCCTCAAACAATACAGATAAAAATAAATATTCGCGTAATAATATAATATCTTTATGTAACCTCATCTCACGATAAAAATTATATAACCTATTGATTATATTAACTTAGTAAGTAATGTTTTTGTTATTTATCTCTTGCCATCGTTAAAATAATTCCGTTATTATAGCCCGGCATTAGTTTTTTAATGTAGGGACCCTCACTCCCTTGCTACACACGGCGACGTAGTATGCATATTGTATTATGTCGTCTCCTAAGTAATCATTGTAACGCGAGCTAAACTCGCGTGTAAAATCAATGGTGGCTCAGATCGGGCAGCTTTAGGGCTGGCCGAGGAGTAGTGTGTAGCGGTTGTGAGATCCCGATTTGGGTCACCGCCATTGATAGTTTTTTATGCGGTGGAGCTCGCAACCGAGGTCGCCGTATCTGTTTTTTTTGCTTGTTATAAAACATCTGCGCTGCGCCTCACCTTTATCAGGTGAAAACCATGGAAAATCTTATTGACCCCGCCAAGCTGTGTTTTGACGACGTCCAGTGCCAATGCCGGGCGCTGGCCTTTGCCGCCTATAAAATCGAAGATGAAGACGTGAGAGAGCTGCTGTTATATACCCTGATGGAAAAACAGCAGCAGCTGGATATGCTGCTGCCGGCGACCACATCCATGAAGATCGACGACACGCATTAACGTAGCAACCCTTTTTATGCCCTTGCAGACCTATAACGAGAGGGGAGGAGTACAGCCCCCGGCTCACGGGCACCGCTAAAGCGGGCCATTTTAAGTACATCAACCCGAGTGATGATTGATCATTGAGGACGATTCGTAATCAAGCCGGCGTATACGGTGGCGAAAGAAAATGCAAGGCTTGCTAACCGGCACAGCGCCTGTGCAGGTTGACGAACCCGACACGGAGGTGACGGCATGACACAAGAGCTCCATGCTTCATTGACTCTAGTACCCAGCGGCTACGCCGCCTGGCTGGCCGACCTGAAGTGTCGTATCCATAACGCCCAGCAGCGTGCCGCCCTGGCGGTCAACCGGGAACTGGTGGGCCTGTATTGGCAGATAGGTCGCGATATCCTGGCACGGCAAGCTGAGCAGGGCTGGGGTGCCAAAGTCATTGAACGGCTGGCGCATGATTTACGCACAGCTTTCCCCGAAATGAAGGGCTTTTCACCGCGTAACCTCAAGTATATGCGGGCTTTTGCCGAAGCGTGGCCGGATTCAGAATTTGTGCAAGCGGTGCTTGCACAATTGCCCTGGTATCACCAACTGGCCCTGTTGGACAAACTTAACCGCCCTGAAGATCGCCGCTGGTATGCCTTCAAGGCTATTGAGCATAACTGGTCGCGTAATGTACTGGTCATGCAGATTGAAAGTCGCTTGTTACAACGAAGCGGCACCGCTGTGACTAACTTCGATGTCAGCCTGCCACAGGCGCAGTCTGACCTAGCTCGTGAATCACTCAAAGACCCATACCGTTTCGATTTCCTAGGGCTGACTGAGGAGGCCCAAGAACGTGAGGTGGAAGATGCTTTGGTAAAACATGTAACCGAGTTTCTTCTGGAACTGGGCGCGGGCTTCGCCTTTGTCGGGCGACAGGTGTTGCTGGATGTGGGTGGCGATGAGTTCTTTATCGACCTGTTGTTTTACCATCTCAAGTTGCGCTGCTATGTAGTAATCGAACTCAAAGGCGGAAAATTCAGGCCAGAGCATTTGGGGCAACTGGGGTTCTATCTGACAGCCATTGATCGCCAGGTGAAAAACGAGCAGGACAACCCTACCATTGGTCTTCTGCTGTGCAAGAGCAAAAAAAAAGTGGTTGCCGAATATGCCTTAGGCGACAAGTCCCAGCCTATGAGCATCGCTGAATACAAATTAGTTGAATCCCTGCCTGCGGAGCTGCAAACCAGCTTGCCAAGCATCGAGCAACTGGAGCGGGAGTTGGCCTGGAATGCAGAAGAGGACTCAGCATGAGCGAATACGGCTAAGTCGAAACACAATGTCTAGACCAACTGGTTGAGCTAGGCTGGGCAGTAATCGGCCAAAGTAGCGACTTCCCGCAACATGCTGATCTCAGTCTGCAGTGTGTTGCGGTTGTGCAAACCCGATTTAGGCCACCGTCATTGAGAGTCTTCAGCAGCTGCTTACCATGGAAAATGAGAGGGAAGCAGCACTGCCCCTGAACCCGGATTTTTTGCCGGTTTTTATCGCGGATTTGCTAGCTGGCGCACACGCGGTTAATACTTCTGCCGCGTTACTGGGTATATGCTGGCTACCGGACGATTTTTGCGAGAACACCCTGTATGTTCGAAAAACGTTATCGCATCACATTGTTATTTAACGCCAATAAAGTATACGACCGCCAAGTGGTGGAAGGCGTGGGGGAATATTTGCAGGCGTCCCAATGCGATTGGGATATTTTTATCGAGGACGATTTCCGCTGGCGGATCAATCGTATCGAAGACTGGCTGGGAGACGGCGTTATCGCCGATTATGACGATCGGGAAATTGAGCAGCTGCTGAGCGGCGTCGACGTGCCCATTGTCGGGGTCGGCGGCTCCTATCAGGACGACGAGGACTACCCGCAGGTGCATTATATCGCCACGGATAATCACGCGCTGGTGGCCAGCGCCTTTATGCACCTGAAGGAAAAAGGCATCAACCGCTTTGCCTTTTACGGATTGCCCCCCAGCAGCGGCAAACGCTGGTCGCAGGAACGGGAGCAGGCCTTCCGCCAGCTCGCCGCCGATGAATATTACCAGCCGATAGTCTACCAGGGGGTGGAGACCACGCCGGACAACTGGCAATACGCCCAGAACCGGCTGGCGGACTGGCTGCAATCCCTGCCGTCCCATACCGGCATCATCGCGGTTACCGATGCCCGTGCCCGCCATTTGCTGCAAGTGTGCGAGCATCTGAATATCGCCATCCCGGAGAAGCTGTGCATTATCGGTATCGATAACGAAGAGCTCGCCCGCTGCCTGTCGCGGGTGCCCTTATCCTCCGTGGCCCAGGGCACCCGCCAAATGGGCTACCAGGCCGCCAAGCTGCTGCATCAGCTGTTGAATCACTCCCGTCTGCCGTTGCAGCGCATTTTGGTGCCGCCGCTCAAGGTAGTGGAACGGCGCTCCACGGATTTCCGCTCCCTGCGCGACCCGGCGGTGATCCAGGCCATGCACTATATCCGCTATCATGCCTGCAAGGGCATCAAGGTGGAGCAGGTGCTCGACGTGGTGGGCATGTCCCGTTCAAACCTGGAAAAACGCTTCAAGGACGAGACCGGCAAAACCATCCATAACGTTATCCACGAAGAGAAGCTGGAGAGCGCGCGCAATTTATTGGTCTCCTCCTCGTTGACCATCAACGAGGTCTCGCAAATGTGCGGCTATCCTTCGCTGCAATATTTTTATTCCGTGTTTAAAAAGGGCTTTGAAATCACCCCCAAAGAGTATCGCGATAACCATATGGAACTTCACTTCTAACCGAACGGGAAACAGCGGGCGTGCAGCGAGCCGGTTAAAGGGAGCCGGCCTCTTGCATCGACCGGGGCCGGGCGGCCCGCGACCGCACAATCCGCGGCATATTGAATTCAATCCAATCCGCCAATGCCTCGATTTTTTCCCCCGCCTCTTCCCCCAACGGACTCAGGCTATACTCTACATGGGGCGGCACGACGGGGAACGGCTTTCTAACCACCAGCCCGTCGTCCTCCAGCCATTGCAACGTCTGTGAGAGCATCTTTTCGCTGACGCCGCCCACTTTGCGGCGCAATTCGCTGAAACGGTGAGTGCCCTGCGCCAGCGCGATGAGCACCAGCACCCCCCAACGACTGGTCATGTGCTTCAAAATTTCACGGGAGGGGCAGTTTACATCCAGCAATTCCCCTCGCTGCATCTTGGTAGCCAGGGAGTCATTCGGCGTGCCGTTTATTATCATCATACTTACCTTTTTGTTAGTACTTACTAAAAGTTAGTATAAAGGCTAAAGTGGCATTACTAAACCATACAGGAGAAAAAAATATGATCGTTGTTACTGGTGCTACGGGCCAATTGGGCCGTCTGGTTATTGCCGAATTATTAAAAACCCGGCCGGCCGCAGAGCTGATTGCCGCCGTGCGTTCGCCGGCGAAGGCCCAAGATCTCGCCGCCCTGGGCATCAATGTCCGCCAGGCCGACTATAACGAACCCGCTACGCTGGACAAGGCATTCGAGGGCGCGGAAAAAGTGCTTTTGATCTCCTCCAGCGACGTCGGCCGGCGCGTACCGCAGCACCGCGCCGTGATAGAGGCCGCCAAGCGGGCAAACGTAAGTCTGCTGGCCTACACCAGTTTATTGCATGCCGACACCAGCCCGTTAACCATCCTCGGCGAAGAACATCGCGCCACTGAAGCGCTGTTACAGGATTCCGGCCTGCCGGTAGCGCTGTTGCGCAACGGCTGGTATAACGAGAACTACGCCATGGGTATCCCGGCGGCCATCGCCATCAACTCGTTGGCCGGATGCTCCGGGGACGGCCTGATCTCCTCCGCCACCCGCGCCGATTATGCCGCCGCCGCCGCCGCCGTGCTCACCGGCACCGGTCATGCCGGCAAGATTTATGAACTGGCGGGAGACGAGGCTTATACGCTGACGGACCTGGCGGCGGAAATTTCCCGCCAGTCCGGCACGGTGGTGAATTATGTCAACCTGACGCAGGCGGGGTATCAGGAGCTGCTCAAACAGGCGGGCCTGCCGGAACCGGTGGCCGCCATGCTGGCGGATTCCGCCGCCGGAACGGCCAAGGGCGGACTGTTCGACAGCAGCCGCCAGCTGAGCCGGCTTATCGGCCGCCCCACCACGCCGATGGCGCAAACCGTGGCGGCGGCGATCAAACCGACCGCGGCAGCTTAACCGGATCGAGGGTGGTAACCGCCCCTTAAGGGTCAGATACCGCCCTAAGAGGTTAGCCGGGCCTAGATGGCGTGCCCCGGCCTGTTAACCCCACCCTAACAGCATTGCCCCCGCCGGCCTTAAAACGGCTTAAGCTGGATCAGCAGCACGATAATCACCAGCGCCGCCAGGGTAAAACCGGCGGCATGGCGCAAAATGGCGGGCGCCTGCAGTTGGGATTCCCCCAGGCTGCGCCGAAAGGATCCCGACTGGATACCGTGCAAAGCCGATAGCGCCAGCACAAACACGCCCTTAAGCAGCAATGAGTAGGATGGCGGCCAATTGCCCATCATCAGCAACGCCAGGCCGGACAGCCAGCTCAACAGCATGGCGGGCATGGTCACCGTCTGATTCCAGCGTTGAATGGCGGTAAAGATACGCAGGGAGGGAGAAAGCTCCAGGGGTGGGATCTTTTTCCAGCTGTTCATGGCCAGGGCCAGAATAAGCATGCCGCCAATCCACAGCGTGAAGGCGACAAGATGCAGCGAAAGCAGCAGTAAATAAGTTGTCATGAATTCTTTTCCTTAGCCTAAATATCAAGGGCATCCGATCCGGCTGACCGCCTGGTGATCATACCCAGATTAAAAAAAGTGCCGAAGGGGATAAACGCCAGCAACAGCAACCGCGCCACCTGCCCCTTGCGCCACATGCCGCCGGAGGCGGTATTTATCACCATCCAGGCGTAAAACAGAAAGGCCAGCCCATGCACCGGACCCATCACCGCGACAATTTGCGGATAGCCGCCAAGATGTTTCAGCGGCACCGCGATACAGGTCAGAATAACCAGGGTGCAGCCTTCCACCAGGGAAGCCAGATGTAATTTTTTTAGCAATGAACGTTCCGGACCCTGCAGCTCCGGCTGCGTTTTTGGTGTCATGACCGCTATGACCTATGGCCGCGTTGACGGCGAAATGAGGTGTTTTGTCCTCGTGCCGCAACGGCCGCCGCCGTTGCGTTATGAAGGGCCTGGCCGGCCGGAGTGATGGGCTTGGGGGGATATTCCCGCAGTGGTCCCTGCCCGCCGAATACCTCTCCGGTCAGTAAGGGCATTCTAACGGCCCGTCCGCCGGGCGGCAAGGAAGTCTCGGTTGGCAATGAAGAAATCGGGGCGGACTTTCCTATAAAACCCGTCCGCCCCGATGCAGGTATTACGGCCATTGACCGGCTCGGGAAAAATGCCCGGCGAAATAATCCGCCGAAGAGCCGGGGGCTTATATTTCAGCCGTTTACCGGCTCGGGAGCGGAAACCGACGACGCAACCCGCCGGCCGGACGGGCGAAACGCCGTGGCATCGTAGGAAAAGACCCAATGGGCCTCTTGTCCCGCGGCGTGGGGGCTAAGTATGGTTTTCAGCTTATAGCTGAAGTCCCGTTTGAACTGCTGCCAGGGGGACGTCAGATGAAAGCGTTTGCCCCGCGCCCGCGCGGAAAGCTGGACCCGGCTGGTGCGCGGCATCCGTTCCGCTTCATACTGCTGCAGCGCTTCCGTCGCATCAATCCCCGGCACCGCCAGCAGGCTGGCCAGGATATAGCCGTCTTCCAGGGCCATGGCCGCGCCCTGGGCCAGGAACGGCAGCATGGGATGGGCGGCATCTCCCAGCAGCGTAATATGCCCTTTCGACCATTGCTCCATGGGATCGCGATCAAACAGGCCCCATTTGAACACACTCTCGGCCGCGGAGAGTTCCCGCAGCACGTCGGGATGCCAGCCGGCAAATGCCTGCAGCATTTCTTCCCGGCTGCTGGGCACATGCCATGACTCGGCCATCCAGTGCGGCGTTTCACTCACCGCCACGATATTCTGCGCGTTGCCGCCGCTGATGGCATAGGTCACCACGTGGCCGTTGGGCCCCTGCCAGACCGCGGTGACCGGGCTGATGAATTCCGGATGCAGCGCCGCCGGTATGACCGCGCGCCAGCAGATATTGCCGGTGAATAACGGCGCCTCGGCGCCGAACAGGCTATCGCGTACCACTGAATGCACTCCGTCGGCGCCCACTATCACATCCGCCTCGAAGTCTTCATGATCGGAAAAGCGCGCCACCGCAGTTTGGCCATGATTGGTCACCGAAATACAGTGGGCATTCATGGTAACCTGTCGCGGATTGATTAAATTCACCAGCATCGCCAGCAGGTCGGCCCGGTGCAGATGATAACAGTCGGTACCGAACATCCGCCTGCAGGCACCCGCCTGCGGGGTACGGAAATTTTCCCGCCCGGTGCGCCAGTGGCGGCCGATAACGGCTTCCGGCACATAGCCCAGCCGGACCAGAGTATCCCGTAATCCCAGCGCATAGAGAATTTTTACCGCATTAGGGGACATTTGCACCCCCGCCCCCACTTCCCTAAATGCCGCGGTACGTTCAAACAGATGCGCTTCCATGCCCCGTTGCCGCAATGATGCAATCAATGCAGCGCCACCGATCCCTCCGCCGATGACTCCAACACGAAGCTTACGATTCATTCAGATGACCCTTTTAGAATAAACGCTTAATGAAATTGCTTTTCGAACCCACTGCGGCCACGGCCGCTGCGCCCGGATAGGTCCGGCGCAGGGAAAAGGCCTTGTGCCGCGGCATTTAGCGTACTTATGTCAGTCTTGTTCAGCGGTATAGCCGAAGCAATGGCCTAAGGGTCATAGACATATTGCTTATTATTTCAGTAACAAGGTCTATAGGAAGGGATGGATAGCGCCACGGATAATCGTAATCAGCGTTCCACCCGCAGACCGTAGGTTTTGAATTTTTCCACCACCCGGGCGATTTCATCAGACGGCAATACCGGCACCGGCTGGACGATGGGCAGCAGTTTCAGATACAGCGCCGCCAGGACTTCCACCTCATGGGCCAGCCATAACGCCTTGGAAAGATTCTCTTCGGCGGCGATGAGCCCATGATGCTGCAGCAGCGTCGCTTTACGGTGCTCCATGGCGACCGCCACATGTTCGGACAATTCCCGGCTGCCGAAGGTGGCATAAGGCGCGCAGGGAATATCATCCCCGCCGCCGGCGGCAATCATGTAATGAATGGCCGGAATCGGCCGGTTCAAAATTGATACCCCGGTACAGTTTAGGGCATGGTTGTGAATGACCGCGTTGGCGTCCGGACGGGTATGATATACCGCCAGATGAAATCGCCATTCACTGGACGGGATTTTATCTGTTTCACCCCGCCCTTTGCCGTCGACAAACACAATCTGCTGTTCGCCGAGCCGGTCGTAAGGGATACCGGAAGGCGTTATCAACATGCCGTCCTCAAAACGGACGCTGACGTTACCGGCGGTACCCTGGTTAAGCCCCAGGCGTGTCATTTCCAGGCAGGTATCGATAATTTCTCGCGCTAAGGTTGTTCTTTCCATTATTTTTCCTCGACATACCCGTCATACTTCAAGTTGCGGATGCGTTGGCCTTCCAGCAACCCAAATTATTCAGGATATATATAGTTACACTGCATTTAACCCTGACCGATATAATTAACTGAAGGGATATTCGCGAAATCCAGCTGCTGTAAAAATGTGATCGATACAGCATTAATAATGCCGGCGGCCGTGATCAAACTTTGTACGTTAATAAAATGATGCCCGCTTTTTTAATTACCGACCAATACGGACATTTAACAACAATGTCTTTTCCTCGATGATGTTAAATCCACGCAATAAAGTCCGTTATTTTAGTGATTAAACTCACATTTTATTTACATAAAGCCGGTTATGGAGCAGACAGCGTATGTTTTTTAAATTGACCGTTTAGAATTTTCTCCACCGGCAATAAGGGATACGACAAGAACCGATGGCCGTCGCCGGCAACGGGTCTTGATTCGGCGCTCAATAAATAAAAGCATTTTTTTCAGCACATTAAAGCATACGTATCGATCACCATCACAAAATTCATATAAAGGCTTTGTGTCTGAACAGCACATTTCATAAATTGCTAACTCGAGTTAGCGTAAGCAAAAGCCGCTCAAAAAGCACCATGGTGACTGCGCGCTGGGTTTTAAGGATCATCGCCTGAAAGATTAGTCCGCTAATCGGAGTGTTATCCGGAGGCCACATGCCCGAAACAGTTTTGCAAATGAACCATATTACGAAACGATTCCCCGGTGTTTTGGCACTGGATAATGTCAGTTTTGATTTGCAGCGGGGAGAAGTCCATGCACTGCTCGGCGAAAACGGGGCAGGAAAATCCACGCTGATGAAAGTCTTGTCCGGGGTGTATATCTGTGACGAAGGGCAAATATATCTTGAGGGTCAGCCGGTAAATATCACCAGTCCCATTGCCGCTTCCGCCCTGGGCATTGCCATTATTCATCAGGAATTTAATCTCTTCCCGGATTTAACCGTCGAGCAAAATATTTTTATCGGGCGGGAACACCATAAAAACATCAAATGGATTCTTGATGAGACATCGCAGCGCAAGGCGGTGGAGGAGCTGCTGGCCATGCTGAACCTCACCATCCCCCCTACCCGGCTGGTCTTAGCGTTAACCGTGGCGCAGCAGCAGATGGTGGAGATAGCCAAAGCGCTGTCGGTGAACGCCAAAATACTGATTATGGACGAGCCCACCGCCGCGCTGACCGAAAGTGAAATCGATAGTCTGTTTAACGTCATCCGTCTGCTTAAAACGCAGGGAGTCTCCATTGTGTATATCTCCCATCGGCTAGAGGAACTGGCGTTAATCGCCGATCGGGCCACGGTGATGCGCGATGGTAAATACATTGCCACCGTAGACTACACAACGGTGCGCATCGCCCAGTTGATCACCATGATGGTGGGCCGGGAACTGGGGGATATCTACCCGGTCAGGGCCGCCGCTCCCGGCGAGGAGACGGTGCTTAGCGTCAAAAACCTGTGCCGCAGGGGGGTGCTGGATAACATCAGCTTTGAACTTAAGCGGGGGGAAATCCTTGGGTTCGCCGGTCTGATGGGGGCCGGTCGCACTGAGGTGGCCCGCGCCCTGTTCGGCGCCGATGCCATCGACAGCGGCGAGATTACATTGTCAGGCCGCAAGGTGACCGTGGACAGCGTTTACCGCGCTATTTCCCTTGGCATCGGCTATCTCACCGAAGACCGGAAAAAGGACGGCCTGGCCCTGGGGTTGTCCGTGGGCACCAATATCATGCTGAGCAGCTACCGGCAATATGCCAACGCCTGGGGCGTCATCGACGAGAAACGCTGCCGGGAAGCCGGTGAGGATCTCCGCCGCCGGCTGCGGATCAAAACGCCCGATCTGGCTCAATTGGCGGTGAATCTAAGCGGCGGTAATCAGCAGAAGATTATTATTGCCAAATGGTTATGCAAAAACTCGGAAATACTGATTTTTGATGAGCCGACGCGGGGTATTGATGTTGGAGCAAAACTCGAAATATATGAACTGATGAACCGTCTTACCGCCGAAGGCAAATCCATCATTATGATTTCGTCTGAATTACCGGAAATCCTCGGCATGTGCGACAGAATATTGGTCATGCGTCAAGGGCGTATTACTGCCGAATTGCAATCAACGCAAGCGGATCAGGAAAATATAATGAAATATGCGACGTTAGAGGGCTGAATCATGATTGGCATAACCAAATATTTACAGACTGGCACGAATAAAAAACTAAGCAATAAGGTGTTGCTGATGCGTTTCGCGCCCCTGCTGAGTTTGATCCTGCTCATGTTATTTTTCAGCCTGAGCTCGCCCTATTTCTTAAACACCGACAACCTGATGACCATTGCGCTGCAAACCTCGGTCATCGGCATCCTGGCCATCGGCGTGACCTATGTGATTATCACGGCGGGCATTGACCTTTCCCTGGGTTCGGTGGTGGCTTTTTCCGGCGTATTGGTTGGGCTGGCCGCCTCCTTCGGGCTGCCTATCTCCCTGTGCGTCCTGGCCGGCGTGCTGGGAGGCTGGATTTGCGGATTTATCAATGGTTTTCTGGTGACCAAAGGGACCATTCCGCCGTTTATCGCCACCCTCGGGCTGATGATGTCGGCGCGCGGCGTCAATCTGGTGCTTACCGACGGCCGAGCCCTGTACTTTCTGCAGTATCCCGGCTTTCAGATGCTGGCGCAGGGCAAGCTATTCAATTTCCTGCCTTATCCGGTGATCTATCTGATAGTGCTGGCCGCCGGGGCGGCCTATATCCTGAACAAAACCGTTATCGGCCGCTATATCTACGCCGTCGGCAGCAATGAGGAAGCCGCTCACCTGTCGGGTATCAAAGTCAATCGGGTCAAGGTGTTCGTGTACGTTTTCTGCGGCGTGTTGACCGGCATTGCCGGCGTGATATTGGCGTCGCGGCTTAATTCCGCCCAGCCGACGGCCGGGATGGGGTATGAATTGCAGGCCATCGCCGCGGTGGTTATCGGCGGCACCAGCCTGATGGGCGGCGTCGGCACCATCGGCGGCACGATTATCGGGGCGTTCATTATGAGCGTGCTGAATAACGGGCTTAATTTAATCGGCGTATCGCAATTCTGGCAAATGGTGGCCATGGGCATCGTAGTGGTTGCGGCGGTTTATTTGGATACGGTCCGTAAAAGAATTTAATTCCCCGACGTCATTCTTACCTGAACTGTATTACCCAAGGGTATAACGATAAATCACATGAGGTTGTCATGATGAAAATAAAAACGCTTTGCGGCCTGGCAATGATGGCAATATTCGGCATAGGCCAGTCTTATGCCGCTGACCAGCTTTATGTCCCGGTGGTCAGTAAGGGATACCAGCAAGAATTCTGGCAGACGGTGAAATTAGGCACGGAGGCGGCGGCAAAAGATCTGTCGGTAAGAACCAGTTTTGTCGGCCCGTCCGATGAAACCCAAATCGCCGAGCAGATCCAGCTGATGGAGGATACCATCACCCGCCATCCCAACGGGATATTACTCTCGTCCCTGGATGCCAACGCCCTGATTCCCCTGGTGGAGAAAGCCAACGGCCAGCATATCACCGTGGCGACCTTCGACTCGGGGGTGAATTCCGATATCCCGGTCAGCTTTGTCGCCACCAGCAATGTGAAAGCGGGTTCGGCGGCGGCGGATGCGCTGGCCAAGGAGTTGGGCGGTAAGGGAAAGGTCGGCATCGTCGCCCATGTGGCCGGCACCACGTCGGCCATCGAACGCACGGAGGGGTTCACCAAGACCATCAAGGAAAAATACCCGAACATTACGCTGCTGCCGGTGCAGTACAGCGACGGCGATCCGCAGAAAGCCATGGATAAAACCATCGATATGACGCGGGCCAATCCCGATTTGGCGGGTATTTACGCCACCAACGAAGGCTCGACCCTGGGGGTGGCCAATGCCATTAAAACCCTGGGACTGTCCGGCAAGATTAAAGTCATCGGTTTCGACAGCACCGAAGCCATCATCAACTACCTCAAAATCGGCGCTATCCAGGGTTTCATCGTTCAGGACGCCTATCAGATCGGCTATCAGGGATTGACTACCCTGGTGAACTCCATTCGTGGGCAGAAGGTACCTAAATCCGTTGATATTCCGGTGAAATTTGTCACCCAAAGCAACCTGAACGAACCGGCGATTCAGAAATTGCTCTACCCGTTCGGTAAAAAGTAGCTCTCTGAATCAATAAAGGGCGGCGCCGCGCCGTTCGCCGAAGCCCGGCCGGCGCCGCCAATGCTGTTTGGAACAGAAAAGGAATCTTTATGAGCAGTCAACATCTATCTCCCCATCATGCTTCCCCGGCTCCCAAGGTGGGTATCCGTCCGGTTATCGACGGCCGCCGGCTGGGTATCCGCGAATCCCTGGAAGAACAAACCATGAACATGGCCCGCGCCACCGCGGCCTTTTTGACGGATAACCTGCGTTATCCCAACGGTGAAGCGGTGCAGTGCGTAATAGCCGATACCTGTATCGCCGGCATGGCGGAATCCGCCGCCTGCGAAGAAAAATTCAGCACGGAAAATATCGGCCTGACCATCACCGTGACGCCCTGCTGGTGTTACGGCAGCGAAACCATCGATATGGACCCGTTCCGGCCGAAGGCGATTTGGGGCTTCAACGGCACCGAACGGCCCGGCGCCGTCTATCTGGCCGCCGCGCTGGCGGGCCATAATCAGAAAGGGCTGCCGGCTTTCGCCATTTACGGCCACGATGTGCAGGATGGCGGCGATAACAGCATCCCCGGCGATGTACAGGAAAAACTGCTGCGCTTCGCCCGGGCCGGCATCGCGGTGGCGGCCCTGAAAGGCAAAAGCTACCTGTCCATCGGCGGCGTCGCCATGGGCATTGCCGGCTCCATTGTGGATCATGACTTTTTTGAATCCTGGCTGGGCATGAAAGTCCAGGCGGTGGATATGACCGAACTGCGCCGCCGGATGGATCAGCAGATTTATGACGCCGATGAGCTGGAGCTGGCCCTCTCCTGGGCTGACAAGTATTTCCGTTTCGGGAAGGATAAAAACGCGCAGCAATACCGCCAGTCCGAGGAACAGAGCCGCGGGATATTGCGCGAAAGCCTGCTGATGGCGATTTGCATCCGCGACATGATGCAGGGCAGCGCCAAAGTGGCTGAACGGGGCTTTGTGGAAGAATCCCTGGGCTACAACGCCATTGCCGCCGGTTTTCAGGGCCAGCGTCACTGGACCGATCAATACCCCAACGGCGATACCGCCGAGGCACTGCTCAACAGCTCCTTTGACTGGAACGGCGTGCGGGAAGCCATGGTGGTGGCGACGGAAAACGACAGCCTGAACGCGGTAGCCATGCTGTTCGGCCATACATTGACCGGCACCGCGCAGATTTTTGCCGATGTGCGTACCTACTGGTCCCCCGATGCGGTAAAACGCGTTACGCAATACCAGCTGGAAGGCCATGCCGCCGAAGGCATTATCCACCTTATCAACTCCGGTTCGGCGGCGCTGGACGGCACCTGCCGCCAGACCGACGCCGAAGGCAAGCCCACTTTGAAGCCCCATTGGGAAATCAGCGATGAGGAGGCCCAGGCCTGCCTGGCGGCCACCGAATGGTGCCCGGCCATCCATGAATATTTCCGCGGCGGCGGCTATTCGTCCTGTTTTCTGAGCCGCGGCGGCGTGCCCTTCACCATGACGCGGGTCAATATCATCCGCGGGATCGGGCCGGTACTGCAAATCGCCGAAGGCTGGAGCGTCGATCTGCCGGCGGCGGTGCACGATACCCTGAACCAGCGCACCGACCCTACCTGGCCCACCACCTGGTTTGCGCCGCGCCTGACCGGCAAAGGTCCCTTCCGTGATGTCTATTCGGTGATGGCCAACTGGGGCGCCAACCACGGCGTCCTCACCGTCGGCCATGTGGGGGCGGATTTTATCACCCTGGCGGCCATGCTGCGCATTCCGGTATGTATGCACAACGTGGCGGAGGAACAGATATACCGCCCCACCGCCTGGGCCGCCCACGGCATGGACCCGGAAGGACAGGATTACCGCGCCTGCCAAAACTACGGCCCGCTGTACAAAAAATAGCCGCGCCGGCAATTCGTCAGACTGCTGACAAACGGACTCGGAGTTAAAAAGGCGGGACAGGGCATTGAGTCAACAAGCTCGCAAAATCTATCCGGAGGCTAAAGCCGCCATGAGCCAAAATGTTGTCATCGTACTGGATTGCGGCGCCACCAATCTCAGGGCCGTCGCCCTCTCCCCCGAGGGCATGGTGGTGGCGAAGGCGGTTATCCCCAATGCCAGCCGGCCCGGCGGGGAAAACCCCCTCTGGCAGATATGGTCCCTGGACGAAATAATGGCCGGCCTCGGCCAGTGCTGCCGCCGCTTATCCGCAGAGCTTTCCTCCTGCCGCATTCATGCCCTGACCGTCACCACCTTCGGGGTGGACGGCGCATTGGTGGATGCCCAAGGGGAACTGCTCTATCCGGTTATCAGCTGGAAATGCCCGCGCACCGCCGCCGTCATGGCGGATATCGGCCGCTATATCTCCCCGGCGGAGCTCCAGGGCATCTCAGGCGTGGGGCAATTCAGCTTCAATACCCTTTATAAGCTGGTATGGCTGCGTGAAAACCAGCCGCGCCTGCTGGAGAAGGCCCGGGCCTGGCTGTTTATTTCATCCCTAATCAACCACCGGCTGACCGGCGCGTTCACCACCGATCGCACCATGGCGGGCACCAGTCAGCTGCTGGATGTGCAGCAGGGGGATTTCAGCCGGCGGATTTTGCAGAGCGTCGGGCTGGATAACAGGCTTTTCCCGGCTATCGCCGAAGCCGGCGACAGGGTGGGCACGCTGTTGCCCGCCGTCGCCGAACGGTTGGGACTCCCGGCCGGACTGCCGGTGGTCTCTGCCGGCCACGATACCCAGTTTGCCTTGTTCGGTTCCGGCGCCGCCCTCGATCAGCCGGTTCTCTCTTCCGGCACCTGGGAGATCCTCATGGTCCGCAGTCAACGGGTGAATACCGCCATGCTGCCGGAAATAGCCGGATCCACCTGCGAACTGGACAGCCGCGCCGGTTTGTTTAACCCGGGATTGCAATGGCTGGCCTCCGGCGTACTGGAATGGGTCCGCCAGCTGTGCTGGGCCGGCAGCGCCCCCGCCGCGGTCTATCGGGAAATGATTGAAGAAGCCCGGTCAATCCCGCCGGGTACCGACGGCGTGCGTCTGCACGGCAGCCTGGTAGACGCGGCGGCCGGCTGGCAGGGACTGTCGCTGTCGGCCCGGCGCGGCCATATCTATCGCGCTTCTCTGGAAGCACTGTCCGCCACCCTGCGGGATAATCTCACCTTGCTTGAGCGAATCGGCCATTTCACCAGCCAAGAGCTGACGCTGGTGGGGGGCGGCAGCCGCAACGATTTATGGAACCAAATCAAAGCGGATGTGCTGAATTTACCCATCAAGGTGCTCAATGAAGCTGAAACCACCGTGCTGGGGGCGTCCATGTTCGCCTGGAGCGGTATCGGCTATTACGCCACGCCGGAAGCGGCTCGGCAGCAGGTGGCTTATCAATACCAATGGTACAGGCCGGGGGACGACGCCGCCTGTTATCAGCAGCTGTTCCCGCCCTGTCGCGTTACTTCTTTAACAGGAGATGCTTTATGCTGAAAAATATTTCCCCGCTCATTTCTCCCGCGCTGCTGAAAATTCTCGCCGAGATGGGCCACGGCGATGAAATCATCCTGGCGGACGCGTTTTTTCCGGCTCACTCCCTTGGGCCGCAGGTGGTGCGCGCCGACGGGTTGCCGGTGGATGCGCTGCTGGCGGCCATCATCCCGCTGTTCGAGCTGGACAGTTATACCCCGCCGCTGGTGATGATGGCCCCCGGCGCCGGCGATGAGCTGGATCCCGCGGTGGAGGCCCGCTATCTGCAAGCCCTGTTCGGTAAAGGCAGCCATCCGCCGGTAGCCCGCATCGATCGTTACGCGTTTTACCAACGCGCACGGGGGGCTTTTGCCATTGTCCTCACCGGTGAAACGGCTAAATACGGCAATATCTTGTTAAAAAAAGGGGTGACGCCCATATTTTGACCGGTCTATGTCGTATCTTATGCCGACGGTAAGTACCGATTATCCTGACCCAAGGCATCGGAGGGCATATGAAATCAACGCGGCAGCAAGATATTCTGGCGTTAATATCCCAACAGGAGATCCTGAAGGTGGACGAACTGGCGGCCTGGTTCCAGGTCAGCAAAGAGACGATCCGCCGTGATTTCAACAGTTTGCAGGACAGGGGCTTGCTTATCCGCCAGCATGGCCGGGCAAAAAACATTAGACGAGGCGTTCCGGACAACGGCGACTCGTTTAACGAGCGGGTGAAAAGCCACCTATACAGCAAGGCCGACATCGCCGAACAGGCCCTGACCTGGATCGACGAGGACATGGTGATTGCCCTGGACGCCAGCACCACGTGCTGGTATCTGGCGAAAAAACTGCCCGATATCCCCCTGACGGTGTTTACCAACAGCGTCAGGGTCTGTCATGAACTGGAAAAAAAATCCCGTATTACGTTGATAAGCTCCGGCGGCACCCTGCAGCGTAAATATGCCTGTTATAACAATTGCTCGATTTTTTCACTGCTTAAGCATCTGGATATCGACCTGTTTATCTTCTCCTGCGAAGGCATTGATAGTGAAGGCATGATGTGGGACTCCAACGCCATCAACGCCGAATACAAAACCATCTTGCTCCATAAAGCCACCCAATCCCTGCTGCTGATGGATAAAAGCAAGCTCGGGCGTAAAAGCACGGTGAAAATCGGCCCGCTGACCCAGGTGGAACGAATCATATCCGATGCGGGCGACTCACGCATCGTGCCGGTGCTGGCGCATAAGCTGTTCCAGGGTTAGCGGCAACGCCGTCGCGGCAACCGGCAAATAAGCCTGCATGATCACATAAAACAACAAACATAATTACATTATGAAATATCGTAATGGCATGAAGATTTGTAACCCCCTAACTTATTAGCCATCTAAGCTTTTTGTCTTTCCAACCGCGACAGTCGTTGAGGATAAAAACGATGGCAGATTCCTTAATTTCTCATTCAATACTCTCTGTAAAAGAAAAGATCGGTTATGGGCTGGGGGATGCCGCCAGCCATATCGTATTTGATAACGTCATGCTGTATCTGATGTTTTTTTATACCGATATTTTCGGTATCCCGGCGGGCTTCGCCGGCACGATGTTTCTGTTCGCCCGGGCGCTGGACGCCGTTTCCGACCCGCTTATGGGGCTGGCGGCCGACCGTACCCGTACCCGGTGGGGCAAATTCCGCCCTTATGTGCTGTTCGGGGCGATACCCTTCGGGATCGTTTGCGTCATTACCTACAGCACTCCCGATCTCGGCCTGACCGGTAAAATGATCTATGCCTCGGTGACCTATACCCTGCTGACGCTGCTGTACACGGTGGTGAATATTCCTTATTGCGCCCTGGGAGGGGTCATCACCAACGATCCGACCCAGCGTATCTCGCTGCAGTCCTATCGTTTCGTACTGGCCACCGCCGGCGGCATGCTAAGCACGGTACTGATGATGCCGCTGGTGAAACTGGTGGGGGGCACGAACCAGGCCCGTGGATTCCAGGGCGGTATCGCCATTCTTTCGGTGGTGGCGATTATCATGCTGGCGCTGTGTTTCGCCACCACCCGGGAGCGAATCAGCGATCGCACCGCCCTGCAGGGCACCATGCGCGAAGACCTGCGGGATATTATCCATAACGATCAATGGCGTATCGTCGGCATCCTGACCATCCTCAATATCCTGGCGGTATCGGTACGGGGCGGCGCCATGATGTATTACGTCACCTATATCCTCGGCCGTCCGGCGATTTTCGCCCTGTTCCTCGGCACCTATTCGGTGGGCAACCTGATCGGCAGCGCCCTGGCGAAACCGGTCACCGACCGGTATTGCAAAGTGGCGGTATTCTGGTGGACCAACGCCGCGCTGGCGGTATTGAGCTTTGCCATGTTTATGGTGCCGATAGGGGCAAATATCGCCATGTTCTGCTTTATCTTTATCATCGGCGTGCTGCACCAGATGGTCACCCCGATCCAATGGGTGATGATGTCGGATACCGTGGATTACGGCGAATGGACCAACGGTAAACGGCTCACCGGCATCAGCTTCGCCGGCACGCTGTTTGTCCTTAAGCTGGGGCTGGCCCTGGGGGGCGCGGTGATTGGCTGGGTGCTGGCCGGCGCGGGTTATCAAGCGGGAGCCGCCACCCAGAACAGCGGGACGCTGGCGAGCGTGATAGCCCTGTTTACCCTGGCGCCGGGTATCTGTTACCTGCTGAGCGCCATAGTGGCCCAGCGTTTTTATACCCTGCGCACCCCGATGATGAACCGTATTTTAGACGAGTTATCCTTGGGCATAGGACGCAAATAACCGCGGCGGCCGCGTTGAAACAGGCTTAATCAGGTTGAATCATTTATAACGTTTTAAGGCGATAAGATGAAAATAAGCGATGGCAACTGGCTGATACAGCCCGGTTTGCAGCTGACACATCCGCTGCGGGTATTCGAAGTCCGGCGGCAAGGCCGGGATCTGGTGGTATTCGCCGCGCCCCGGGACGTCAGCTCGCGGGGGGACCAATTGGATATCCCTCTGCTTACCCTGCATTTTTTCTCGCCGCAAACCGGCGTTATCGGCGTGCGCATTGAACATTTCCAGGGGCTTCCCGCCCAAACACCCTGTTATCCGTTAAACAAGGATGACTCCACCCTAACCCGCATCGAAGATAACGCGGAATATGCCTCTTTAAGCAGCGGCGACCTGTCGGTACGGGTGAGCAAAGGAGAAAACTGGGCCCTGGACTTTCTCCATGACGGCCGGCGCATCACCGGCAGCGGCGCCCGGTCCGGCGGCTATGTCCAGGACGAGCATAAGGGCAAAAATTACGTCTTCGAACGCTTGGATTTAAGCGTGGGGGAAACGGTGTACGGCCTCGGCGAACGCTTCGGGGCGCTGGTAAAAAACGGCCAGGCCATTGAGACCTGGAATCGGGACGGCGGTACCAGCACCGAACAATCCTACAAAAATATTCCTTTTTATCTCACCAACCGTGGCTATGGCGTGCTGGTAAATCATCCGGAGTGCGTCTCTTTCGAAGTGGCTTCGGAAAAAGTGTCCAAAGTACAGTTCAGCGTCGAAGGCGAGTATCTGGAATACCTGGTGATCGACGGTCCGACGCCCAAACAGGTGCTGGACGGCTACACCCGCCTTACAGGCAGGCCTGCCCTGCCGCCGGCCTGGTCTTTCGGCCTGTGGCTCACCACCTCCTTTACCACCGACTATGACGAAAAAACGGTGAACCGTTTTATCGACGGCATGGCGGAAAGGCGCCTGCCGCTGCATGTGTTTCATTTCGACTGTTTTTGGATGAAGGCGTTTCAGTGGTGCGATTTTACCTGGGACCCGGAAGTCTTTCCCGACCCGGAGGGCATGCTGCGACGACTCAAAGGGAGAGGACTCAAGATCTGTTTATGGATCAATCCCTATATCGGACAGAAATCGCCGCTGTTCAAGCAGGGCATGGAGCAGGGATATTTGCTCAAACGTCCCGACGGACGGGTCTGGCAATGGGATCGCTGGCAGCCGGGCCAGGGCATCGTGGATTTTACCAACCCGGCGGCCTGCGCCTGGTATACCGGCCACTTGCGAAAACTGCTGGAGATGGGGGCCGACTGTTTCAAGACCGACTTCGGCGAACGCATTCCCACCGATGTGGCCTGGTTTAACGGCGCCGATCCGCAGAAAATGCATAATCATTACGCTTATTTATACAATAAAGTGGTTTTTCAGCTCTTACAGGAAAGCCGCGGACGGGAGGATGCGGTGCTGTTTGCCCGTTCGGCTTCGGTTGGGGCGCAGCAGTTCCCGGTGCACTGGGGCGGCGACTGTTATGCCAATTATGAATCCATGGCGGAAAGCCTGCGCGGCGGCCTCTCCCTTGGCATGTCCGGCTTTGGTTTTTGGAGCCATGATATCGGCGGGTTTGAAAATACCGCTCCCGCCCACGTCTATAAACGCTGGTGCGCCTTTGGCCTGCTGTCCAGCCATAGCCGGCTGCACGGCAGCAAATCCTATCGCGTCCCCTGGGTCTACGACGAGGAGGCCTGCGACGTGCTGCGGCATTTTACCCAGTGGAAATGCCGCTTGATGCCTTATATCTACCAGGCGGCGATCCAGGCCGCCGCCGCCGGTACGCCGATGATGCGCGCCATGATGCTGGAATTTCCCGACGATCCCGGCTGCGATTATCTCGATCGTCAATATATGCTGGGGGATGCCCTGCTGGTGGCGCCGGTATTCAGCGAGCATGGCGAGGTTGATGTTTACCTGCCGCCGGGCCGCTGGACCCATCTGTTCAGCAATAAGGAGGCCGTCGGCGGCTGGCGTAAAGAGCGCCATGATTTTCTCAGCCTGCCGCTCTATGTACGGGAGAATACCCTGCTGCCGTTGGGGCAAAACGATCAAAAGCCGGATTATGATTATACCGTTGAGCCGGCGTTTCACCTGTTTGCCCTCGGGGACGGCCGGCAGGCGGTGTGCCGGCTTTCTTCCTGCTCGGCTAAAACGCGTTTCACCCTGGTGGCGGAGCGTCGCGGGCAGGATATTTCTCTGCGGGCCGAAGGGGAAGCCCGTGGTTGGACCCTGTGCCTGCGCAATATACACCGCATTGCGTCGGTAAGCGGCGGCCTGGTCGCGGACGACGCCCAGGGCATAATCATTACTCCGGACCAGGGCGCCGAGCAGCTGACGATCCGGCTGGCGGAATGCACGCAAGCCGGCAGCCGATAAACTAAAGGAGCTTGTTGACAAAGTGTCCGGTCGGGGCAGGCTGCCAGATTGACTCCGAGCATGTTTGTCAGCAGTCTGCGAAGGCACAGGGAACCTGTGCCGGTTATCGCCGCCATAGTCCGAATCCCATCAGCAGTGCCGGCGGTGTCTCTCTTTACAGGTTTCCAGCACCTCATCCGGGTCCCGCCGCCACCAGTTTTTTTCGGAAAATATTTCCACCTCATGAGAGCCCCGGTAGCCCTGGGCCTCCACCGCCCGGCGCATGCGGCGGATATCGATGACGCCGTCCCCCATCATGCCGCGATCCTCCAGCATATCCCGGGTCGGCACCAGCCAATCGCAGATATGGAAGGCCAGCAATCGCTTTTTACCGGCCCGTTCAATTTGCCCGAACAGTTTCGGGTCCCACCAGGTATGGTACACATCCACCGCCAGACCGAGCCCTTCGTCTCCCAGTTCGTCGCACAGGTCATTGGCCTGCTCAAGGGTGTTGACGCAGGCCCGATCGGCGGCATACATGGGGTGCAAGGGCTCGATGGCCAGGGGCATGCCCGCCGGCCGGGCATACTCCAGCAGTTCCGCCAGTCCGTCCATTACCTGCAAACGGGCGCCGGGAAGATCTTTGGATGAACCCGGCAAGCCCCCCACCACCAGCACCAGGCAGGAGGCATTCAGTTCCAGGGCCTCGTCAACCGCCCGCCGGTTGTCATCCAACGCCAGACGGCGCTCTTCGGCGGTGTTGCCGGGGAACATGCCGCCGCGACAATAGCCGGTCACCTTTAGCTGGTGAGAGCGGATCCGCCGTCCGGCCTCATTGAGCCCCAGGGCCTGGACCTGATCCCGCCAGGGGGAGATGCCGCGGATGCCGTGCCGGGCGCAGCCGTCGATAATCTGATCCAGGCGCCACTGCCGGCGCAGGGTGGCGGTGTTGATGGAGAGCAATTGGCCGTCCGGCTCATTCATAGGATATTTCCTTGCTTAACGTTCAACGCGATCGTTCACGATCGCGGAGCTGGTTGATAGCGTACCGGTATATTCGCGCCGGGCTAGAAATGCGGTTTGCCCAGGCCGCCGTCCACATCGATTACCTGGCCGACGGTAAACGGCAATTGCCCGGCGGCGATGGACTGGATGACCCTGGCGATATCCTCAGGCTGTCCCCAGCGCCGCATCGGCACCAGACCGTCGGCAATCAATTGATCGTACTTGGGTTTAACCCCTTGGGTCATGTCGGTTTCAATAATGCCCGGGCGGATTTCATAGACGCCGATACCCTCGTCCGCCAGGCGTAATGCGAACAGTTGGGTCACCATACTGGCCGCCGCCTTGGAGACGCAGTATTCCCCGCGGGAGACCGAAAGGATGTGGGCGCTACAGGAGGTAATATTGATAATGCAGCGATAGGCCGCGTTCAGCCCTCCCTGAGAGAGCATCTGCCTGGCGGCCTTTTGGCACAGAAAAAACATGGCCCGGCTGTTGATGTTCTGGCAATGATCATAACTTTCCAGGGTGACGTCCAGCAAATCCCCACGCCGCAGCGCGGCGGTACCGGCGTTATTCACCAGACAATCCAGGCGACCCCAGCGATGGACAATGGCGTCAATCATGGACTGCTGACTATTCAGGTCGGCGACATCGCCGGCGCAGGCCAAGGCATCAATGCCGTATTGTTGCAGTTCGGCCACCAACGCCTGCTGTCGTTGTCGTCCCTCCTCGTTATCGCGGCCATTTATCGCCACGTTAAAACCGGCCCGCGCCAGGGCGACGGCGCAGCTTTTCCCTATCCCCCGGGTAGACCCGGTGATAAAGGCGACCGGTGGACCGGCATGGTTCATCTTTTTTACCTCCGTAAATTGAACGCCTAATCAACCGGATGGTTGATTAGCGAAGTATAACGTTACGGGACCGTTAAAAAGATGATCCACTTCGCATAATCAACCGGGCGGTTGACTAAGGACCAGGCGCGAGCGCAATATCGGCGGCAACCCATGGCATAGATTGCCGATAGCAATTCATCGTTACGCATCATTCAGTGAGGAAATAACATGTCGGCTGACATCGGCAGCAAACGCAAACGCGATCCCGCCCTGACCCAAAGCCGCATTCTGGCGGCGGCCCGCGAAGAGTTTGCCCAGAAGGGTTTCGACGGCGCCCGTGTGGAAAAAATCGCCGCCGCCGCACAGGTCAATAAGCAACTGCTCTATCACTACTTTGAAAACAAAGACCGTCTGTTTACGCGGGTGCTGGAGGACGCCTACCGCGATATCCGGCAGCAGGAAGCCGCCCTGGCGCTGGATCATTTACCGGCGGATCAAGCGGTAATGGCGCTGGTGGAATTTACCTGGCGCTATTACCTGGCCCATCCGGAATTCATCCGTCTGCTCAACAGCGAAAACCAGATGCAGGCCCGTCATCTCAACCACTCCGCCGACGTGCTGCACATCAACGCCAGCTGGCTGGCTATCGCCAAAAACCTCCTGGCGCGCGGCCGCAGCGAAGGAACCCTTCGAGACGATATAGACGCCATGCAGCTGAATATCAACATTTCGGCGCTGGGCTTCTTTTACCTGATCAACAGCGCCACCCTGTCCCTGGTCTATCAACGGGACCTGACCGCCGCGCAGGCCCTGGAAGATCGCCTGGCGGTGATGAAGGATACTGTCCGCTGCTGGCTAAGACCCATTAGCCTGGCGCAGGCTTGATAATCCCTTGGCCGGTTAACGTTGGCGCGCTTAGTGCGCGGAAACAGGGGTTACCAGAATCAAGGGCTGGTGCTTTGGCAGGGACATACTCCTATATGAGGTATTGACTCCCCTTGCCCCTCGCCATATAGTTAGCAAACTACCTAATTATATGCTACGCATAATCATGACCTTGCCCAAAAATCGCGAACAGACATTAATGACCCTCACCGTCGCCCTGGGATTATTGCAGCGGGCATATCGGGCCAAGGCCGACAAAGTGGTGGCGCCGCTGGGCCTGTCAACCGCCATGGCCTGGCCGCTGGTGCTGATTGGCCGCCATCCGGAAGGCATTCGCCCCGGCGGCCTGTCGGAAGAGTTGGGTATCGAAGGGCCCTCGCTGGTGCGCTCGCTGAATCAGCTGGTGGATGCCGATCTGGTCCTGCGCCAGGAGGATAAGGTAGACAAACGCGCCAAAATTCTGTGCCTGACGCCTGCGGGCAACGCCATTCGGACCCGGATCGAAGACCTGCTCAACGAGCTGCGCGCCGAATTGTTCGATGGGGTATCCGACGAAGACGTCCAGGCCTGTTTGCGGACATTTTGTGTGCTTGAGAAACGATTGGGTATCAATGGTTCCTCTTCCATCGATGCCGAGAACATGACAGATACGCCCTGAATGACGATGACCATGCCGACGATTAAGCTGTTCTCTCGCGCCGAGATCATCTATTCCCTCAAAAGTTTTACCGCTGCCATGCTGGCGTTATATCTGGCCAGCCGCGCCGGGCTGCCCAACAGTTTTTGGTCATTATTGACGGTCTATGTCGTAAGCCAGCCGCTGGCGGGCATGGTGCGCTCAAAAGCGGTCTATCGCCTGTGCGGCACCTTTATCGGCAGCACCGCGACGGTGTTTCTGATCCCGACGCTATCCAATGCTCCGGTGCTGTTATCCCTGGCGATGGCGCTGTGGGTCAGTGTCTGCCTGTTTGTGTCCCTGATGGACAGGACCCCCCGCTCCTATACGTTTATGCTGGCCGGTTATACCGCGGCGTTAATCGGTTTTCCCACGGTACAAACGCCTGATCTGATTTTCAACACCGCCGTGACCCGCGTGGAGGAAATCAGCCTGGGCATCCTGTGCGCTACCCTGCTGCACAGCGTGGTGCTGCCCGCCGGCTTGACCAACAGCGTGATGGGCCTGCTGGATAAAACCCTGACCGATACCCGACGCTGGCTGAAGGATATCTTCTCCACCGGGGCACCGGTTCCCAAGGAAGACTATGACGCTATATCCGCGTCCCGCCTGCGGCTGTCGGTGGATATTACCCAACTGCGCCTGCTGGCCACCCATATTCCCTACGATACGGGAAACCTCACCTGGACCGCGGGGGCGGTTCGCGCCATGCAGGACCGGGTGGCGGAACTGATCCCCACGCTTTCGGCGGTGGAAGACCGGCTTAAGGCGCTGTACAAGGCCGAAGAGGGCTTCAGCCCGGATGTCGTGGCGGTGATTAACCGCATCAGCCAATGGCTGACGGAGCATGACCCGCTGACCGACCGCGTTGACCTGGCCGAATCTCTCACCGCGGCGGAGTTTAACGACCAGCGTCTGCAATTAAGGGATGCCATACAGAGGCTGGAGTCCGGCTCAGGGCAGACGCCGTGGTCGCGGGCGCTGCGGATTTCCCTGGCAAGCTATCTGGAAGAACTGGTGTTGAAATGGCAGGCCTGCATGATATTGCGCCAGGATATTACCCAGGGGATGCGCCACGGGGTGATGCCCCGCCGCCGTATCGCCGCCATCGGTAACCGGGTGCTCCATCGCGATCTCGGCATGGCGCTGCTGTCGTCTCTGGCGGCGTTTATCGCCATCGGTTTCTGCTGTCTGTTCTGGATTATGCTCGGCTGGGATTCCGGGGCGACGGCCGCCATGATGGCGGCGGTCTTTTGCAGCTTTTTCGCGGTGATGGACGATCCGGTGCCCGCCATTAACAATTTCCTGAAATACACCTTTTGGTCAGCGCCTCTCTCGGCCATTTATATTTTGGTGCTGCTGCCCATGGTGCAGGACTTCGGCATGCTGGTGCTGGTTTGCGCGCCGCTGTTTATTGTCCTGGGCTGCTATAGCGCCCGGCCGGCCCTGCTGATGGTCGCCCTGCCGCTGCTGTTCGGCGTGGCCGGCACACTCTCGTCCCATGACACCGACCACGCGGATGTTATTACCTTTATCAATAGCACCACGGCACAACTGTTCGGCACCTTTGTGGCGGCTCGAGTGACCCAGTTATTCCGTTCAGTGGGAGCCGACTGGAGCGCCAGGCGCATCCGCAAGGCCATCCGCCGGGATCTGGTGGTCATGTCCAGCGGAAACCGCACGCATCAGCTGCAGATTTTCGCCGTCCGCATGGTGGACCGTATCGGGTTATTGGTGACCCGTATCGCCCAAGGGGAAGTCACCCGCAATAATATTATCGCCCGCGAAACCCTGCGGGATCTTCGTCTGGGCACCAATGTCATCGCCCTTCAGCAGGCGCGCAGAGCTTTTCCCTCCATCGGTTTTCCCGCCCTGCTGGCCCAATTGGCCGCCCTTTTCCGCACCGCCGAAAACCAGCCCGCGGGGACCTTACTGGCCGCCATTGACGGCGCCTTGACGGAAATCCTCAGGATGCCGGAAAAATCCGCGCACTGGCGCACCGCCATCACCGCGCTGGTGGGGCTGCGCCATAACCTGTTCCCCGACGCTCCCGTCAAACTGCTCGCCGCGGGAGAAACGGCATGATCGGTGAAGCCAGTTTCTGCGGCCTCTATATCCCCTGGTTAATGCTGCTGTCGCTGGCCACGCTGGCGGTATTCTGGCTGGTACGGCGCCTGCTGTTTATCGTCGGCTTCTATCGCTGGGTCTGGCATCCGGCGCTGTTCGATATCGCCGTCTATTTTCTTCTGCTCTACGGGATGACTCATGTTACTTTTTTTGTTCAGCGATAATTTGCGATGAAATCTGAATTAATGACTTTACGCACACGCCAATTCATTCGGGTATTCATCACCTTGCTGGTCACCCTGGCGGCCATCTGGGCAGTGTTGAAACTCTGGGATCATTACGAACTGGCGCCCTGGACCCGAGATGGACGGGTACGGGCCAATGTAGTGGTCATTGCGCCGGATGTTTCCGGTCTGGTAACCGACGTGGCGATTCAGGATAACCAGCGGGTAACCGCCGGTTCGCTGCTGTTCGAGGTGGATCACAGCCGTTACGAACTGGCGGTGCGGCAGGCGCAGGTGGCCCTCGACTCGCAGCGCATCGCCATCGCCCAGGCCCAGCGCGAAGACAAACGCAACGCCCAATTGGGCACGCTGGTGCCTCTGGAGGAGCGCGAACGGACACAAACCCGCCTGGAGCAGGCGCAAAACGCCCTGGCCCAGGCCGAAGTGGCGCTGGATAGCGCTAAGCTGAACCTGCAGCGCGCCCAGGTCCGATCCCCCGTGGACGGTATTGTCACCAATCTCGATCTGCGGCAGGGCAGTTACGCCACCACCGGCAAACCGGTTCTGGCCCTGGTAGACGTTGGTTCGATGTATGTGGAAGGCTATTTTGAAGAGACCAAGCTGCCGCGCATTCATATCGGCGATCCGGTGCGGGTCATTCCCATGGGCGGCCACGGCCCCTTCACCGGCACCGTGCAAAGCATCGCGGCGGGCATCGCCGAACGCGACCGGCTTACCGGCGACAATCTGCTGCCCAGCGTCAACCCTACCTTTAACTGGGTACGTCTGGCGCAGCGGGTGCCGGTCCGGGTGAAAATCAATGCTTCGGATATCGCCCGCCAGCGCCTGGTGGCGGGCCAAACCGTCACCGTGGAAGTCACCGCCCCTAACGCCGGCGGCATCGGCGGCCTGACGTTTATCCGGCAGGGACAATAAGCATGCCGGATTTCGCCTGCCAGCCCTCGGCCCGCCAAGCGGGCGCGTTATTAAAAAGAGCCTTCTTATCCTTGGCGCTGGCCGGATTGTCCGCCTGCGCCATGCTCCCGGTCGGGCCGGACTACCGTCCGCCCGCATCGCCGCTGCTTCATCGCGCCGGCAGCCAGCCCCTGCTGAACGCGGGGGGCAATTCCCAGTCCGCTACGGCCGATGCGCAACCGCTGCCGGATCATTGGTGGCGGCTGTACCGGGATGACCGTCTGGACAGCCTGGTGCGCCAGGCGCTGGCGCATAATACCGATTTACGTATTGCACAGGCCGACCTGGAACGCGAGCTTGCACTGTTAAAAGAAGCCGGCAGCGCCCGCTACCCTGCCCTGTCGGCCAATGCCGAACCCAGCTTCGGCCACCCATCCGGCGTCGCGCTGCTGGCGCCTGATTATGTCCCGCCCAATACCTGGAACTATGACAGCGGCTTGAATCTCTCCTATCAGGTGGATTTATTCGGGCAGATACAACGGGCCATCGAAGCGGCCGATGCCGACAGCCAGGCGGCTCGGGCCGCCCTGGATCTGGTAAAAATCAACGTGGCCGCCAATACCGCCCGCGCTTACGCCGAAGTATGCGCCACCGGTTTACAGCTCCAGACCGCCCGCCGCTCCATCGACCTGCAACAGCAATCGGTGACCTTGACCGATCGCCTGCTCCAGGCCGGACGCACCGGCGAGCTGGATACCCTGCGGGCCAGGGCGCAATTGCAGCAGTTGCAAGCGGCGATACCGCCGCTACAGGCTAGACAGCAGAATGCCCTGTTCCGGCTGGCTACGCTCACCGGCGCCTTGGCGCAGGATTTCCCCCGGGATGTGGCGAATTGCGTTTCGCCGCCGCAGCTGACGCGGCTTATCCCGGTGGGAGACGGCACGGCATTATTGCGCCGCCGTCCGGATATCCGCCAGAACGAACGCCGTCTGGCCGCGGCTACCGCCCGGGTCGGCGTGGCGATGGCCGATCTTTACCCGAAAATCACCTTGGGGTTGGCCGGCAGCTCCGCCGGCTATATGAAAGATATCGGCGGAGGCGACACCTACGGCTGGAGTCTAGGCCCGCTGATTTCGTGGACCCTGCCCAACACCGGCGCGGTTCAGGCGCGCATCGCCCAGGCACAGGCCGGATTACAGGGAGATCTGGCGCGCTTTGACGGTTCCGTCCTGACGGCGGTGGGGGAAGTTGAAACGGCGCTGAACAATTACGCCCGCGAGCTGGACCGGCATCAGGCCCTGCTGGCGGCCGCAGATGAAACCCGACAGGTGGCGGAAAAAACCCGCATGCTCTATGCCAGCGGCAAAATAGGCTATCTGGATGTACTGGACGCCGAACGGGGTATGGCCGCCAGCGATGCCGCCCTGGCGCAATCATCAGGCCAACTGGTGGACGATCAGGTGTTGCTGTTCCTGGCGCTGGGGGGAGGCTGGCAAGATACCCCCGCCGCCGGCGCGCCAAAACAAAGGTAGGCCCGCCATCGCCGATCGTGCAACGAGCCCGTTAAAAGGAGAGTGTGTTCCGTCCGTTATGCCGCTTCTTTTTTCAGCGACGCCATATCAATCACAAACCGGTATTTCACGTCGCTCTTCAGCATCCGTTCATAAGCTTGGTTGATATATTGAATATCAATCACTTCCACATCGCAGGTAATGCCTTTTTCGGCGCAAAAATCCAGCATTTCCTGAGTCTCCGGCAGACCGCCGATCAACGATCCGGCCACCGACTTGCGGCCCATGATAAGCGGCACGGTGCTGACCGCGGGATTCAGCGCCCCCACTAATCCCACCAGCACCAAGGTCCCGTCGAGATTCAAAGTCGAGAGATAGGGATTCACATCATGCTCATAGGGCACGGTATCGATAATCAGATCAAAATGATCCGCCACATCCTTCATTTGATCCGGGTTAGTAGACAATACCACCCCATCAGCACCCAGCCGGCGGGCTTCGTCTTCCTTACCCGGTGAACGGGTGAACAAAGTCACCTCCGCTCCCATGCCCTTCGCCAGCTTAAGCGCCATATGGCCCAAGCCGCCGAGGCCGACAACCGCGACTTTACTGCCTTTTTTCACATCCCAATGACGCAACGGCGAATAGGTGGTGATACCGGCGCACAGAAGAGGCGCTGCCGATTTGGCATCCAGATTGTCCGGTATCCGCAGAACGAAATCTTCAGACACGACGATCTTTTCCGAATAGCCGCCGTAGGTCGGCGTGCCGTCATGGCGGTCCTTATCATTATAGGTTTGGGTCGCCACTTCTTTACAGTACTGCTCCAGCCCCTGTTCACAAGAGCTGCAATGCCGGCAGGAGTCCACCAGACACCCTACCCCCACAGTGTCCCCGACCTTGAATTTTTTCACGCCGGCGCCGACGCTCACCACTTTGCCGATGATCTCGTGTCCCGGCACCACCGGGAAAACACTAAAGCCCCAGTCATTGCGGGCCTGATGGAGATCGGAATGACAAACGCCGCAGTAGAGGATATCGATGACGACATCATCCTGCCGGGGATCGCGCCAGTCGATGGAATACGTTGCCAGCGCGGAACTCGCGGTTTGCGCCGCATAACCCAAAATTTTAAAGGACATGTTTTTCTCCACATTTTTGCAGACATAATCTCATACGCTTGCCGCTAAATGGCGGGAAACGTTATGCCGAAAGAGTAAATAATAGTCCGTTTTACCTAGGGATTCTGGATAAAATTAACGCCTACCGGCAAGTTGGCCGGCCGGCCCGGTATATTGGTATCACTGGCATCAATTTCCTTCATCGATGGGGGAAAGCTTCCAGGTAACCGGGCGATGGGATTGCGGTTTATGAAGAGGATTTGCAGTGCTCCGGGCAACGCTTCCGGCATCGTTGAAACAAAATTATTAGTGAGCTGAAGGGTCTTTAATCCGTGAGGCAAATTTGGCAACACCACTTCGATAAGGTTATGATTTAAAACTAATACTTTCAAGCCTGGCGGTAAATAGGGCGGTGTTGAAACCAGCAAATTTCCTGATGCGTATAATTTACTTAATTTCGGAGGCAAATAGGGAGGAAAAAAGGTTAATAAATTTTTCGAGGCATATAATTTTTCTAAGCGCGGCGGAAGTAAAAAAGGCAACTCCACTATTCGATTACCGGTAATATCAAGGGTTTTCAATCTTTTTGGCAACATGGGCGGCAAAGAGACAAAATGATTGCTTGCAATGTCCAAAAAGGTTATTTTAGGCGGCAGCTCGACCGGCAGGCTCAGCAGCTGGTTGTTGCGAACCTCCAGCCACAACATCCCATCCGGCAGATCCGGCAGCGCCCTCAACTGGTTATTATTAGCGGATAAACGGGTGAGCGATTTCGGCAGCGGCAGCGGCAGCTGATATATATTGTTATCGCTGACGTCCAGAAAAGACAAACAGTCCGGCAGAACCGGCAGTGAAGTCAGCATATTATGGCTTAAATCAAGAAAAACCAGCCGCTGAGATAAAGACGAGGGGATCTGAGTAAGAAAATTATGACTGGCATCCAGCATAGACAGCCTGGCAGGAATAGGGGTCGGTAGCTGGGAAAAGAAATTGGTGCTGATATCCAGGCTTAGTATATTGTCCGATAATGGCTGCGTCACACCAGACAAGCGGTTGCCGCCGAGATCAAGATTGATAACATCATCTGGTAAAATCGCGGGCAAATCGGATAGAAAAAGGTCTCTCAGGATAAGCTGAGGGTGTAGCCCGTCGAAATAGATGTTCAGCCTTTCCCATGCCAGCCACCTCTTTTCCGCCGGCAAGGATTGAGCCAGCCATGAGCCCCACGCACGAGCATATCGTTGTTGTAACGATGCCAACCTTTCTGCCGCAAACGCTCTTAAACTGGCGGCCCGAATGGGTTCGTTTACATGGGGAGGGAAAGCGCGAAGCAAATTTTGTATAGGACCGATATCCAGTTTTTGAATGATTTCACGTTGCAGTTCAGATGATAAGGTAAACAATAAGTTATATTCATACATTCCCGCCGCCCTCATCACATTTTGCGCCGCCCCGGTCAACTCTCCCGCCGGACTGACATAATCCGACCAGACATTTTCGCTTAACCCAAAGTGAGTTAAAAATTCTTGCCTTCCCAGCGGACTGAGACTATGTGCATTTTCCACCCAGCGCAGTATGTGATCTATCTTTACTGGAGGCGATTTTTGCAAGGGCGGTCTTCCCCTTCTGCGCTGGACGGCCATCCGCGAGGCGGCACGGCCGGCGCCCCGGCCGCTTAACCCCGACTCAAGGATATTTTTCAGGCGCTGCGCCATGGGTTTGGGCACCGTATGCAACATCCCCATGGAATCACGCGTATATTTCTTGCCAAAAACATTGCCCGTGACGAGGTCGACTTGTGCATAAACCGGCTGCCGCTTATATTTTGCCCCCTGCAGTTTTTTCACCTGCACATCCTTATCTATCCCCGGCAGGCGGCCGGTTTCAATATACTTAGCGGAAATCAGGGGTTCACGTTGATGCAATAATACCGCCTCCAAATCAGGCAGCACTTTTTTCCAGGCCGGAATTATTTCTTTTAGCAGGCGGCCCGCCGCAGTCATCTGGCGAAGTGCATGGGTACCGATTATGCCCGCCGATTCCACGCCGGGATCAACGCTTCTGAGCAACGTCACTCCCAATTGGATAAATGCTTTTTTATTCAGTTCCCCGGCTGCCGTAACCACCCCGTGGCGAACAAATTCCCTGCTAGCCTGGCGTATGGCGGTCCTTAGCGTTTCGCGAGCCACAAGGGAGCCCATGGCGGACCGATATGCCATTATTCCCCCCTTGAAACCTTGCTGGGCAAAACGGGAGGCCAGTCCCAAGCCCTGCCCGGCCATCGGTACCAACAGAATCATGTCCAAGGCGCAGGAAATAGGCGCATCATTTTCTTGATTAACAATGCCGCTGATGCAGTTATAAAAGGGAATCAACGATAATAGGAATCTTTGCGCCTTTTCCCCGGTCGTTTCTTCATATCCCTGCTCATGTAGCTGATGAAGGAAATTATTCCGATGTTTTTGTATAAGCCGGCCGGCCAATTGTTCAAGCGGCTCCGCCGCGCTTTTCAAAAGCTCTCGTTCATTGTTATCGTAGACTCGCAATTTATATTCTTTATTCCGACGAACCTGTATGCTGTCAGCCATCAATTCATAATATAATTTTTCATCATAATCTACACGATTCAATTCATACCTTTCGCCCATATATTGCAATGCATAAATTCTTTTATTTCCATATTGGGAAGCGGCAAACAAATCGACATTAAGCGATAAAGGGACGGTGTGGGCGCGCCGGGGTAAAACCCGTACCGCTATTTGATACCGAATCTCATCAAACGCCGAAAAATCCGCTGATGCCTTATAAATTGTCGCCGTTCGCAAAAAGTCAACTTCATCCCGCGGCAGCTGTTCAAAGGCTAATGCGACCATCAACATATCCACCACTGCAAATTTTGCCGCGATGTTTTCATTCTGTTCCTTGAACAGCAGCTCGGCATCGGCATTTTCAAGAACGGAGGGACGCAGTCCGCCCTGGCAAAGGGGGCCGACGGCCTTTTCATTCAGGGCCGTCCGGTTATTGTCCACCATGACGTCCGACGTTGATAGCATTTCTCTTATCTGGGTACGGGTACGAAAATTTCCAAGAGCCTGGCTGAATTGGTTAAAGGGACTTTCTTCCACCTTTTGCCGTTCACTGGCGGCAAAAAAGGCCTCTAGAGCCATTTCATTCCCTTCCACGGAGCGGAAAATTTTTTCCATCGACAGTTCCCCGCTCTGCTCGGCCTGTTGCTTGATATACAAAAGCTTGGCGGGGAGTAAAAACAGACTCACAAGTTCCGCTTCAATCACCCCTTCCCGCAACATATCTTCTAAAGAACGACCAAGTTGAATCAGTTCATCGATAGAAATTTGGCTGATATCTTTTTCCGTACGTCGGGCAATAAGCAGACCGACATGCAAAAATCCCCAGTCCACGGTGCCTGCATGGAGATTGTGATTATCCATATCTTCATGTCTTAACGCCAAACAAGGCAACTCCATAAAAAGAACTTCATGGATAAGATAGTTTTGGGCGGTTTTATCAAAAGAATATACTTCTTCAATACGCTCCGCCGCCCCCTCCTTGGACATACCAATTTTGCCTAAAATATATGAAAAAAGAATGTCGTTTGACAATTTTACCGGCTGCCGACCGCTGCAACCATTATTCAACACGGTCTGAGCGATAACCCGGCCGATAAATTCGCCGAGGCTATATTTGAATAACAGCTGACTAAGCCAGTGTCTTGTGATGCCGTATTGTTGCTCGAGGCTTAATTTTTCATTCTCATGGGCGCCATACTCTCCTGAATCTTTCACCAAAAAAGATGAAAGAGACTCTAACCCATCGGGACAGCTAATAATATAAAGAATTGTTTTGTCAATAATGCTTTCAACGTCATTTTTGATATTTTCCTTAAAATATTTTTCCAGAAATCGTATACTCTTTTTGGTCAGCTGGAACACTGGATTTTTTTTCCGATCTTCCTGGTATTTTTTGCCCCGTTTCGTCCTGCCGGAGGTTGGAGATTCGATGTCTGATACGGATTCAGCTGACAATGCCAGGGTGGAATTCGGCTTGACCAATCGTGTTGAAGCGTAAATACCTGTGGATTTACCCGTAGCAGCGCCGCGATTGCGCCGGCCTGCACGCTGAAAAAATGATGAATGATGATCGGCGGTAATAGCGCCGACATCGCTGTAGGCTGACGGCAACAAGGAATACCGCGTTTTAGCCAGGCCAGCCAGGTTACGGGTCTTCGCGGTCTTGACCGCTTGCGATCGGACCAAGGCCTCGCCGGTCGTCAGTGAAATATTGGAAATCATTAATATTGATTGCAGTATCAATAACGCTCTCGCCCTTTTGGCTGCGTCTCCAGGGTTTTTTGACAGATCGTACAGCATGTTTTGCTGAGCAACCTGATTGATGCTTTTTTTATTAATAGTAGCATGATAATTACCGACATGATTTCTATATAACTGTTGAGATATTGGCATAGGCAACTCCGATGAATAATATATAGACTTAGACTGATAAATTTACTGGGATGCACACAATCAAGGCGAACCAAGAATGCAGATTTTACACAAAAGCAGTTGTTTTATTAAATAATACAGAGCAGCCTAAAATAAATATTCATTTACCAGCCGTAATTCGAAAGCTGATTTAAGCTCAACAGCTTATATAATCCGTAAATAAAAGCACATTTAGTTATGTTTTTTGGTCAGCTCGCCTCCGTTCAAAATGATTTTTGGCCGGCTATTAACAATGTGACCCCGATCCCTACATTTTCGTTAAGATAGATTATGCTGAAAATACTTTATATTCAAAAAGGTACCCCACCTGCCACTTCGGGTGATTTTATTGGCGACAGGTAAATAGGTCTTGAGGAGGGTGGTTATATGCAAAATGCCAAACGCAAATCTACCGTGCCGCCGCTTTATCTAATCCGTAATGAACGCCTCACGCCGCCACCGCATCTGCTGGCGGGTGAACGGGTGCTGTTATTCGATGGCGAATGCGTCCTGTGCCGGCGATTGGTGCAAACGCTTATCCGCGCCGACTGGAGAAAAAAGATCCATCTCGCGACGGTGCAATCAAAGCCGGGAAAGGATCTGTTACGTTGGTCGGGATTGTCCGATGAAAACTTTAATACTATCGCCTACATTGCCGACGGCCAGGTTTCCATTCGCTCAGACGCTTTTTTCGAGGCGTTGATCCAGCTTGGCTGGCCGTGGCGCGCACTGCGAATCTTGCGGTTTTTACCCCGGAAACTGCGCGACGGAATGTATAACCATGTCGCCCGCAACCGCTATCGCTGGTTCGGTAAACTGCCTGCCGGCACCCTGC
This sequence comes from Sodalis sp. RH16, assembly GCF_047324245.1. Classification (NCBI taxonomy): domain Bacteria; kingdom Pseudomonadati; phylum Pseudomonadota; class Gammaproteobacteria; order Enterobacterales; family Bruguierivoracaceae; genus Sodalis; species Sodalis sp. RH16. Next base: position 991,534 of record NZ_CP178737.1, read on the forward strand.
CGCCGGATGACGGACAGGGACGTCGCTACCTGGACGGCGGGCGGCAATAAATTTCCCTTTCAGCGCACCTCGCCGAAGCCCACCGGCGTCCAGCGGTAGCCCTGGCTGCCGTCGGCGCGCAGATAACCGATGCCGGGGAAGGTGATGTGGGCGCCGGCAATCAGGGTTTTTTGACGGACCACCTGTTTTAGCAGCGCCTGCCGGGTTTTAATCGCCAGGGCGCTATTGGAATCAAAGCCGATACCCAGTTCGGGATGGGCAAACTGCAGCGCCGAGTAGTGGACGATATCCCCCCAGAACAATATGCTCTGACCGTTTCGCTCCAGCATAAACCCGCTGTGGCCCGGCGTATGGCCTGGCAACGCCACTGCTTTCAGGCCGGGCAGCAGGTCTTTATCGTAGCTGAAACTGTGCAGTCTGCCCGCCGTCTCATAGGGCGCAAGGATATCCCTGGCGCGCTGGAAGGCGGCCTGCTGATCGCTGGGCGCACCGTCGAGATTGGCCTGGGAAAGCCAGTAATCCACTTCCGGTTTCGACGCCCATACCGCGGCATTGGGAAACGCCGGCTGTCCGTTGTCGGTCACCAGCCCGCCGATATGATCGCGGTGCATATGGGTCAGCAAAATCATATCCACCTGCTCCGGTCGGTAGCCGGCGGCTTTCAGATTGGCCATGGCCTGGCCGAACCCCGGTCCCAACAGCTTGCCGCCGCCGCTGTCGATGAGGATCAGGTGGTCGCCGGTATTAATGAGAAAGCTGTTAACCGAGCCGTTCACTACTTTGGGAGCGTCGCCGTCCACGGCGGCCACCTCTCGTTGCAGCGTTTCGGGGGCTGCATTTTTGAATAAGGTTAAGGGAAATGTCGAACTGCCGTCATACAGGGCGGTAACCTGGGCGCCGCCCACCATGATTTTGAAATAGCCCGGCGCCTGGTTTTTCACCAGCGGTATGGAGGCTGTGTCGGCATCGGGGGCCAGCACAACGGCAGCCATGAGGACAGCGGCGCGGGTAAGGCTTTTTATCGTCATTTCTTTTCTCCGGCGAAGTCGTGGATCGGATGACAATCAGGAAATGTCGCTTGCTTACGGACTTATTGACACAATGACCGGTCGGGATGAACCTGTATGTCAGCAGTCTAATCAATAGTTTCCTGAACCGCACCCCCTTTATCGCCCGGATCAGACCTCCGCGGCGCTTTCTTCCGCCAGCAGTCTTGCCAAGAGATTTTGACCGGTTATCAGCCGAGCCGCGGTACCGATATCCGGCGCCAGCCAGCGATCCGCCGTATAGGGCGCGACCTGCTCGCGCAGCAGCGACCAGGCGCGGACCGTGCCGTCGCCGCACTTTTCCGGCCCGATAAATTCCAGCGCCTGCGCCGCCAGAAGGTATTCTATAGAGAGTATCTGCGCAAGATTTTGCAAAGCGCGATCCAGCTTCAGCGCCGCGCCGGTGCCCATGCTCAGATGATCCTCCTGCAAGCCGGAGGTCACGAAATTATCCACCACCGCCGGCTGCGCCAGTTGGCGGTTCTCACCCGTCAGGGCGGCCGCGACGTATTGCGTTATCATCATGCCGGAATTCACGCCGGGCTCACTGACCAGGAACGGCGGCAAACCGCTCACCAGCGGATTCACCAGCCGATCGATACGCCGTTCCGCCACGCCGCTCAATTCAGCCACCGCCACCGCCAGCAAATCGGCGGCCATCGCCACCGATTCACCGTGAGGATTGGCCTGGGATACCACGCGAAATTGATCCGGCGTGCCAAGTACCAGCGGGTTATCGGTGGCGGAATTCAGCTCGATGCCGATATGCCGCGCGGCATGGTCTATCTGATCCCGGCAGGCGCCGTGAATTTGTGGTATTGAGCGCAGGCTGAGCGCATCCTGGGTGCGCAGGTTGGCGCTTTCAGCAATATTTTTACTGTGCCGAATCATAAGACGCAGATGCCCGCCCACTTTCTGCATGCCGGGGTGGGGTTTTAAGGCCAGGATTTCCGCATCGAAGGCATTGGCCTGCCCCCGCAGGGCCTCGAAGCTCATGGCGCCGATAACATCGGCCCAATCCGCCAGACGCACCATATCATCCAGCGCCAGGCTGCTCAGGCCGGTCATACAAGGCGTGCCGTTCACCAGGCACAGGCCGTCCTTCGCCCCGAGCTCCGGCGGCGTAACCCCCGCCGCCGCCAGCGCTTCGGCGGCGGCGCAGCGCTGGCCGTCATAATCCACTTCACCTATGCCCATCAGCCCCAGGCCGATATGGGCCATATGGGTCAAATACCCCACCGAACCCTGGGACGGCACCAGGGGGGTAATATGGTGATTGAGCAGATCCAACAGCCCCGCCACCACGTCGCGCCCGATGCCGGACTTACCCTGGCTGTAGTTGGCGATGGCGGCGCAGATAATGGCGCGTGCCTGTTCGCTTCGCAGCGCCGGACCGACGCCGCAGGCGTGGCTCATCAAGGTATTGCGGGACAGCGCGGCCAGTTGGTCCTCCCGCAGCGCCACATTGCATAACGCGCCCAGACCGGTATTGATCCCGTAGGCGCGTTCGCCGGACGCCACTACTCGATGGACGATGGCGCGGGCGTTATCGATACGTCCCCAGGCGGTCTCCGACAACGCCAGCGCCGCACCGCCGCGGGCCACGGCGGTGAGATCGCGCCAGCTTAGCGGCCCGTCTCCATAAACGATTGTTTTGGTTGATGACATGAAAACTCCTGTTGCCCCACGCCCGCTAATGATGGCTGGAGATAAATTGCCGGAAGCGCTCGGATTCATGGTGGGTAAACAGCGCCTCAGGCGTGCCCTGCGCCTCGATATACCCCTGATGCATAAACACCACCCGGTTCGATACGCCGCGGGCAAAGCCCATTTCATGGGTGACCACCAGCATGGTCCTGCCCTCTTCCGCCAGGGCGCGCATCACTTTCAGTACCTCCCCCACCAGTTCGGGATCCAGGGCCGAGGTGGGCTCGTCAAACAGCATCACTTCCGGATCCATCGCCAGCGCCCGGGCAATGGCGACGCGCTGCTGCTGCCCCCCGGACAGCTGCGACGGGTAATACTCCCGCCGGTCGTACAGTCCCACTTTCGCCAGCAGACGTTCGGCCTGCTCCAGGCACTCTTTGCGGGATTTTTTCAATACGTGCAGCGGGCCTTCCATCACGTTTTGCATGGCGGTCATATGCGACCAAAGATTGAAGCTTTGGAACACCATGCCCAGCCGGGCGCGGATGCTGTCAATCTGGCGCCGGTCGGCGGGAAACTGCCGACCCGACGGGTGGCGCTTCATCCGGATGGTTTCGCCGCCGATGGCTACCGTGCCTTCGTCGGGTATCTCCAGCAAATTGATGCAGCGCAGAAAGGTGCTTTTACCTGAGCCGCTGGCGCCCAGTATGGAAATAACTTCTCCTTGCCGGGCATCCAGCGAAATGCCTTTCAGCACCTGCTGATCGCCGAAAGATTTACGGATATCAATCATCGACAGGGTAATGGGGGCGGGTTTGTTCATTCTCTCTCCCTAAGCAGGGTGTCACTGTTGTCGGCCAACGCGGGGCGAGGACGTAAATGATGGGACAGCCGTTTTTCCCAGGCGGCGAACAAGCGCACCAGGATGAAGTTCAGCAGCAGATAAATCACCGCGGCACAGACAAATACCTCCATCGTCCTATAGGTACGCTGGATAATCTGCTGCGCGACGCCGGTGACGTCCCAGACGGTAACCAAACTGGCCAGCGCGGTGGACTTCACCAGCAAAATCGCTTCGGTGGAGTAGGCCGGCAGCGCATAGCGCAGGGCAATGGGGCCGATAATCCGACGCACCAGTACCCAGCGCGACATGCCGTTGGCCAATCCGGCTTCAATTTGCCCGTGAGGAATGGACAGCAGGCCGCCGCGGATAATCTCGGCGGTATAGCCGGCGGTGCACAACGCCAGCGCCAGCACCGCACAGGAATAAGGGGAGCGCAATACCGGCCAGAACAGGCTTTCACGTACCAGGGAGAACTGCCCCAGCCCGTAATAAAGCAGGAACATCTGGATCAACAGCGGCGAGCCGCGAAACACCATCATATAGCCGCGGGCAAAATAGCTCAGCACCGGATAACGGCTGACGCGCAGCGTCACTATCACCAGCGACAGCAGGCCGCCGAGGATAAATGAGCAGATAAACAGCCCAAGCGTAGTGGGCAGCGCCGCCAGAAGCTTGAGCATGGTATCGCTGAGAAAGGCAATATCAATCATAATCGGGTCCCCGCGCTGGACAAGGGCTTAACGGGAAGCAAAAGGCGTTTTTCCTGAGCGGCCAAGACGTTTCTCCGCGCTGCTGATCAAGGGATTGGAAAGACCGGTCAACACCAGATAACACAGGCCGCCGATAATATAGAAAGTGAAATACTGCCTGGTAGACCCCGCGGCCACCTGGCTGGCGCGCATCAGCTCGACGATGCCGGTTACAGACACCAGCGCCGAATCCTTCAGGCTCATTTGCCAGACGTTCGCCAGGCCCGGCAGCGAATAACGTAGCACCTGCGGCAGCAGGATCCGCCGCAGCACACAGGCTTTGGTCATCCCCATAGCGTAAGCGGCTTCCAGCTCCCCCGGCGATACCGCCATGACCGCGCCGCGATAAACTTCCCCCTGATAAGCGCCGGAAATCATGCCGATTGCCAGAGCGCCGATGAGAAACGCCGGCACTTCAATATAGCCGTCCGCGCCGAAGAACCGACCGATCACGGTCAAAAAACCAGAACCGCCGAAGTAAAAAAGATAAATAATCAGCAATTCCGGTATTCCGCGGAAAATCACCGAATAGCCGTCGCCGAAAAAACGCCACAACCGCCGGCGGGACAGCTTTGCGCCGGCCACCCAGGCGCCGAACACAGACCCCACCAGCAGCGCGGCAAAGGTCAGGCCCAGGGTGGTCAGAGCGGCCAACAGCATCATGCCGCTCCAGCCATCACTCGAAAATCCCAGCATCTCCAACATGTTCACCACCCCTATTGCTGTTACCGCTGAATCACCCCGGCAGGGAACTATCGATTTTCGCCCCGGACCATCATGGGATCTTTACGGCGTCACATCGGTTTTAAACCATTTTTCGCTGAGTCGTTTCACCGTTCCGTCCGCCATGGCGGTTTTAATCGCCCCATCGAACTTGGCTTTTAAATCCTGATCGCTTTTACGTATCCCCAGCGCTTCCCCCTGCCCCCAGACCGGCCCGGCGATTTTCGGGCCGTCAAAACCCAGATCCTTGTTCTCCGGCCGGGACATGATTGACGTAAAGAAGGTCACGTCATCAAATACCGCATCGATACGCCCCGCCTGCAAATCGAGAATAGCGTCCGCCGACGCGTTATATTCCCGCACCGTGGCGATATCCTTAAAATATTGGTCGATAAACGGCGTGTATACGGTGCCGGAAGCAATACCGATGGTTTTGCCTTTCAGCGCGGCGCGTAATCCGGCAATGGCGGGATTAATGGAGGCGGGATCGTTGGTGAGCTTGATAATGGCTTTATCACCGGTGGTTTCCGGCAATATCTTGCCGCCCACCGAGACAAAGCTGGCGGCGGTGGCGGCATAGGGCACCGTAAAGTCGATAACCTTCTGACGGTCCGGAGTGATAACGATGGCATCCATCAGCACATCGAATTTACCCGCCTGCAGACCGGCTATCATGCCGTCCCAGTTTTGCACCACCAGCTTGCACTGCATCTGCATCCGTTCACAGAGTATCGTCATGAGTTCAGGTTCAAAGCCGCTCAGCTTGCCGCCGGGCAGCGTCAGGTTCCAGGGCTCGTAGCTGCCTTCGGTGGCAATGGTAACGGATTTCCACTCTTTACCCTGCGCCGGCAGGGCCGCAAGAAATGCCGCCCCCAAAACGCCAGCCACTAACATACCGGTAAATCGATGATGATATTTCATAGCGCGGATTCCCCGTAAAAAGTTTGATTATGTACATGTATATACAAGACCAAGCAATTAAAGGGCCAACACCGCAGGGAAGTTTAAGAAAGATTGTACCGGCGTTTCAGCGCCGGCCAACGGGATAACACAACGCATTGTCATGCGCGACGAGACAAGACGCCCTCATTTTGGTGCAGCGGCAAAATCCTCCGGCACCAATTTGAGGCAATAAACCGCTAATGCAACGCTGGCGCTCAGGCTTGCCATCACAGAAGCTGAACCGGGCGTGTTAAAGGGAGAGCGTGCCGATGGGGTCGAAGCGGGCGTGGTTTTACCGCCCGCCGGAGCGCCCCATGGCGCGCTAGACCCGCCATCACTGAAGCTGAACCGGACGTGTTAAAGGGGGACCGCAGCGCATCCGGCGCTTCCTTCAGCTCATCTGCCGATCGTCAACATAGCGGCGCTTATCCGGCGGCGGCGGAAAATACTGGTACAGCCAGGTTTCGCTCAAGGCGGTAACACCGGTGCGCAAAAACATCCGCAGCTCCACCGGATCCGTCTTATCGCTGTCAGGGATCCAGTCAAACAGAATACGATAGCCGTCCATCGGTTCCACAAACAGTATTTCGATATTATCTATCTTGCCTGCAGAGGCATTGATAACCGGCTCAATACCCTTCGGCGCCGCCGCTTTAATGTCGCCGCCGACAAAATCGACGGCAAAACGGCGCGCCCAACTCGCCGGATAATGCTCCCCTGGCGCCCAGCCTTCCGGAAAGCCGCCCATACCGGTACGAGTCGCCATGACCCGCGCCATCCCACTGACCACCGGCGGCTCGCCGCTCCAGTAGAGACGATAGCGATAGGTATACTCCCGACCCGCAACGATAGGTTCGGCCGGCTGCCAAAAACACACAATGTTATCCAGGGTCTCGCCGGTGGTGGGAATTTCCATCAGATTCACCGTACCTTTGCCCCAGTTGCCCACCGGCTCAACCCACAGGCTGGGCCGCTTATTATACCAGCCGATAACATCCTGATAATCGTTGAAATCATGATCAAGCTGCAGCAGGCCGAACCCCTTGGGATTCTCATCCATATAGGCATTAAATTGCAGCTTCTGCGGGTTATTCAACGGCCGGCATATCCATTCGCCGTTGCCGCGCCACATTGCCAGCCGATCGGAATCGTGGATTTGCGGATGAATGGTATCGCAGGTACGCCGTTCGTTGGTGCCGCAGCTGAACATACTGGTAATCGGAGTGATGCCCAGTTGCTTGATGGCGGTACGGGGATGGATATGCTTCTCGATATCCATCACCACCCGCTCGGCCTGGCAATCGATAACAAAACGATAGGCGCCGGTGGCGCTGGGACTGTCGAGCAATGCATAGACGGTAAATACCGTATCCGCGGCTTTCGGCCGATCAAACCAGAAAGCGACAAAATCCGGAAACTCTTCCGGTTGGCCGGCATAGGTATCAATAGCCAGGCCGCGGGCCGACAGCCCGTATTGGTAGGTGCTGTCCACCGCCCTGAAATAGCTGGCGCCGAGAAAAGAGACCACATCGCGCCGGGTAAGCTCCGGGGCTTTGTTCACCTTGAAACCGGCAAACCCCAGATTATCTCGGCCTACCAGCTGCGAGGTATCCACCCCGGCATGGTGGTAATTAAACAGTTCCGGCCGAAAATGAATCTCCCTGGCCTGATGAGACGCGGGATCGACGGAATACATCCGCACCCGCCGTTTGAACCCCATGCCGACATGGAACAAATGTACATCAAGCTGGCGACCCGCTATATCGTGCCAGAGAGAATGACTGGCATCGTATTGGATATCGTTGTAAGCCTGCGGCGTCAGCTCCGCCAGGGTTTTGGGCAGCTCCGCCGGCGGGCCGCCGAAAGGCTGGCGGGACAAATCCGCCGCCATGGATTGCAAAAGGGAGAAATCGAACGGAGTGGCGCTGCCGTCGGCAATTTCCCCGGCGGCCAGCGCCGAACGCATAAATAACGCCGCCGAACCGGTCGTGCCGCAGTAGGCGGCCAGCGCGAGTGATGCTTTGATAAACTTTCTTCGTTCCATGCCGGAAAAGGTTCCTGTGCTGGCAATGTTTTGATCCCATGGAGCCGGTTACCGGTCGGCGGCACACTTTACAGCACAGCGGGCACGGCACTCCAGTGCGATTCGAAATTGTTCCCCAACGGCTCGGCCACAAGGCCGGGCGCCAATGGCAACCTGAAGAGTTTACTGCAATATCCGGTAACTGCAACGGCATCGACTCTGCGAAACGGCATTCTCCGGGTTTTACGGCGGACACTCGATGCGGCGCTACCGACGTGGACAATTCTCCTTTATGATTAATATTCACTATTTTTTCGGGATAAAAAACGTGTCCGTTTCAGAGATAGTCATTGGCGATGCCGCCGAGGCAGAGGTAGCCGCCATACGGGATATTTACGCCTGGCATGTGATTAACGGAATCGCGTCCTTCGAGACCGAGCCGCCAAGTCTGGCGGAGATGCTGGCACGGCGCGCATCGGTGTTGGAAAAAGGCTTGCCCTGGCTGACGGCGAAACGAGACGGTCAGGTGCTGGGTTATTGCTATCTGGGCTTATACCGCACGCGCTACGCCTACCGGTTTACCGTGGAGGACTCGGTATATGTCCATCCTGATTGGGGCGGACAAGGCATAGGCTCCCTGCTGTTATCCCAGGCCATCGGACGGGCGGAACGGGGCGGCTGGCGCCAGATGCTGGCCATTATCGGCAACAGCGAAAACAGGGGGTCCATCCGGTTGCATGAGAAGCTCGGTTTCAGCCAAACCGGCATTATGACCGCGGTGGGATTCAAGCACGGCCGCTGGGTAGACACGCTATTAATGCAGCGTCCGCTGGGCGAAGGCCAAACCACCCTGCCCGAGCGCCCCACGGCGCGGTAAGCCCGCGATCACCGAACGTGCAACGGGCGTGTTAAAGGGAGACCGTGCCGATGGGGCACGGCACAGCCTATGCCAACCCGCTGATTACCGTTCGGTTTGGTCAGGGGCCTCCACCGGCGGCGACGGCATCGGGGAGTTCTCAAAGATCATCTTCTGCGGCATTGACAGCGCGATGCCCGCCTCCCGCAGGCGTTTGAGAATCTCGAACAGCAAATCGCTTTTTACATTGGCGACAATCCGCGGGCTGTTGACAAACCCCGTCACGCTCAGCACGATTCCATTGGAGCTCAACTGGCTGAAGGTTACCGACGGCGCCGGGGCGGCCAGGATCGACTCATGATCGCGATAAGTTTCCAGCAACAGATTGCGCACCTGCTCGGGATCGATATCCAGCGGGAAGGTCAGCAGGATGGTGGCCACGCCCTGAGCATTGCCCATGGTGGCGTTACGCACATTTTGCGAGATAAACTGCGAGTTAGGCACGATTACCGTGGACCGATCCCCCAGCTGAATTTCCGTGGCCCGCACATTGATGCGCCGGATATCCCCCTCAATACCGCTGATGGTAATCAGGTCCCCCACTTTCACCGGGCGTTCAATCAACAGTATCAGCCCGGAGATGAAATTCTTCACAATCTCCTGCAGGCCGAAACCGATGCCCACCGATAAGGCGCTGACTATCCAGGCCAGATTGTTCCACTGAATGCCCAGGGTCGACAATGTCAGCAGGGTAATCAGGATATACCCGATATTGCTGAACAAAATCACCAGCGAGGCCCGCATGCCGGTTTCCATCTTGGTTTTCGGCAGAAAATCCTTATCCAGCCAGCGCCGCGCCGAGCGCAGGACATAAATGCCGATTGCCAGGAATATCAGGGCGTTCATCACATGGGCCGGGACGATATTCAGCTTTTCAAGTCCCTTGCCGCCCCACATATCCACAGCCTTGTCAAACAGCGCCATCGGCGTGGTGGAACCGAAAGTACCGTTCAGCAAGGCCACCGCCGCCAGCAGAATCAGCACGGTTTTACCGATAGCCGACAAAAGGGTGGCGGCCTGTTCCAAATGCCGGTCGTCAAGGCCCAGGGAGTGTTTGATGCGCTGCCCCACTACCGTATGGGGTGAAAACAGGCTGTCGCACAGATCCACCACCAAATGTATCAGCAGATAAAGGCAGGAGAAAATCATGCCCACCCACACCAGTTCATAGGTCAAAAACCGCGCCAGGGCGATATACCCGATCAACAGCGACAGCAGTATCGCAATGGACACCACCGTGGTGCTTAAATGGATTAGGCCGGCCACCGTGGAACGGGCTTCGGGCTGTCCCCCTTCGGCCATCATCTTGCGCCGGACCCGGTTGGTGCGCAGCGCCGCCATGGCGGCGGTTAACGCCACCAGCAGCGATAATATGCCGTTACCGAAAATGGTGGTGGCCAGGCTGGTGCCCACCATGCGGTTCATTTGCTCCACCGCGCCGAAAATCAAGATGAACGCAGCCAGCGTCGGCGGCAGGGATCGCATGGCCAGCGCCACCGGGTCGGCGATGGTGGGCAAACGCCAGGTCGGACGCTGGTTGGACAAAAATGCCCGTCCCAGACCCGCGATAAGACCGGAAAACAGCGCCAGACGAAAGAGCTCATCGGCGTAATCCTGCACCTGCTGCGACACATCGGGATGGCGGATGAACAGCATATAGATCAGCTGGGCTCCCACCCCTACCGACAGTACCGTGGCCAGTGCCGTGGCGCAGGCCAGGAAGCTGCGCCGCAGACGGCCCTCAGGCAAGACATTGATACTGAACCATCCCAGCGGCTTGTCCAACAGGCGGGAACCGAACGCCCAGATGAGCAAGGCCAGCGCCAAAAATATCCCGGAACCCACTCGCCATCCCGGTTCCCAGGCCGCCAGCCAGGCGTCTTGAACGTCTTGGAAAAAATCATCCAGCCGCTGCTTGTCTTCGGACTGGGTTTGAAACAAAGGCGACCAGAAACCGGGGGAAAGAATGCTGCCGGAGTTCAGCGCCATCTGGGTACGCAGGGCGTTACGGCGGATATCGACGATTTGCGCCGCGAGGGTGGCCGCGCTCTTGCTGATGGCTTTGGCATGTTCCACCTGCGCGTCCACCAGGGTCTTATGGGCGTTCAATGCGGTACGCTGCTGGGCGACGACGGCGGTTTCCGGCATTGCCCCGGCGGCCGGCGGCGGCCCGAGAATAGCGAGCTGCGCCTGGATCTGGGCCTGCTCCGGCTGCAGGGCGGTGGCCAGCGCATCGGCGTCCGCGGCCAGCTTCAAGGTGTCGTCATTCAGTTCCCGCAATTGATTATCCATGGTGGCGGCGGAGACTTTCTGCTTCATGCCGTCGAGCTGTTTTTGCAGCTTGACCAGCTCGGCGGCGGCATTGATTTTAACCGGCGCGGCCGGAGCGCCGGTGGACGTTTGATCGGCGGCCACGGCGGGAATAACAGGGGAAAGCGCCGCCGCTAAAAACGCCAGCAGCAGCCAGGCGGGAAATAGAATCCGTAAAAGTTTATACATAGAATAATTAATTCCGAAAATCAACGATATCAAGGCCGCTATGCCGGATAATCCTATCCTGCCCATAACCGAGCAACAATTGTTTTACCCACCAGACCTGCCGGCTAAAAACCGCCCTGCCGGAGGCGATCGGCTAATATTACACTTATTCATAAAAAACGTTACACCAACTCTACCTTTTACGTTAAAGGCTAGTTAACAGACTCATAGTAATGGTATTCATCATTAACAAAAGAGATTATCGTCATGGGCGATCGCCGACGATATTTTATGGGAAATTACCGGCACACGCGTTAAGACTTCTCTTGAACACGCCGACAATTGATACGTTATGACTAAACAAACAGAACTGAAAAAAATTAAACGGGTGGCCCTGCTGTTATTGACCGGCGCGGCGATGATATTTATCGTAACCCTGTTTATACCGCCCGGTTTTTGGCGCGATGGACTCAAGGCGGTTGCCGAGGCATCAATGGTGGGCGCCATGGCCGACTGGTTTGCCGTCGTTGCCCTGTTCAGACGCGTACCGATCCCGTTTATCGCCGCCCATACCGCCATTATCCCCCGAAATAAAAATAAAATCGCCGATAACCTGGGCATCTTCATACAGGAGAAATTCCTCGATACCTCGTCCCTGGTGGAGCTTATCAGACGTCAGGATCCGGCGCGGACTATTGCCGGCTGGTTGGCAGAGCCCGACAATGCCCACCGGCTGGGGCGCCAGATCCTGCAATTGATGCGCGGCTTTCTCGACTTTACCGACGATCGGCGCATCCAGGCTTTTATCCGCAGCGCCCTTGATGCCGTTATTGATAAGATCGATCTGTCCGCTTCCGTCGGCGCCATTCTGGACAGTCTGACCAAAGACGGCCGGCATCAGGATTTGCTGGACGCCGGACTGCGCCAGCTGGTTAAACTGCTGAACAAACCCTCTACCCGCGTCCTTATCGCCGATCAGATAATCCAGTGGCTTAAGCGCGAGCATCCGCTAAAAGAAAAAGTGCTGCCCACGGAATGGCTCGGTGAACACAGCGCCGTCGCCGTGGCCAACGCGGTGAATAGCTGGCTAGATGAGATCAGCCGCGACCGCGGCCATGAGCTGCGCCGGCGTTTCGACCGGCTGGCGCTGAGACTTATCCAGCGGCTCAAGAACGATCCCGCCACCGCCCGCCGGGCCGAGGAAATCAAGCACTACCTGAAAAACGATGCCGTACTGAATACTTACATCAGCGGCTTATGGGACGACATGCGCGGCTGGCTTAAAGAAGATTTGGATCGGCCGGATTCGGTATTGCATGGCAAGGTGACCGAAGCGGGGCTGTGGCTTAGCCAAACGCTGGCGCGGGATGACGGCCTGCGCTCCTCGCTGAACCAGCATCTGGAGCAGGCGGCTTTGCGCATAGCTCCCGACTTCTCGGCATTCCTTACCCAGCATATCAGCGATACGGTGAAAAGCTGGGACGCGCGGGATATGTCGCGGCAAATCGAACTGAATATCGGCAAAGACCTGCAGTTTATCCGCATTAACGGCACGCTGGTGGGGGGGGTTATCGGTTTGATCCTGTATTTGCTGTCGTTCTCGCCCGCTTTGCCGGCCCTATTGCAGCTGTGGCTGCAATAGCCCTGAGAAGGGTTTCTTTTTTTTCTCTATTTTGACAAGCATCTTTTTGTTAAGAATATCTTGAACACCTTTTCGCTGCCCTTTCTTTATTAAGATGTTCAAATATGCCTTCAGTTCAATGCCATTATTAAATTTTTGGCATCTCCTTCCGTATTTTTACATGGTAATTCTCATTGCGCTCAAATATGACTTACTGGAGATAATATGTTTAATAATACAGTCAGCCGATATAATGGCTATTCTAAAGATGAATGTAAACTTAGTGGCCGCCATACTATTTCGCTATTTAAAAATAATAATTATAATGAAACAATAAAAAAGATTTATAATCACCCTAATACAGTTCTGTCCTCTTCATACTCGGTTCTAAACCCGGCCTTACTAACGCTGCATCCTATAGAAGCACCCCACGAAACCGATGAAGAAAAATCACAGGCGGATCGTTTGTTCACCTGCGCGGCATTATTTAAAAAACACCCGGAAAGTCTGTCCACCGCCAAGCCTGGAAAAAACATTACCATCCAGCTTGCGGAAAAGACTCTCAGCATTACCACGAAAAAAATCACTTTACCCGGCGGCTATACTGCCTTTGTTGGGCGGGTAGCCGACCGGTGGCTGGTTTCCGACGGCGTGATATACCATATTGACGATCTGGTCAGCCCGCCCGACACCTGGCTGGACACTATTATCTATTTGCTCGGCCACCTGACCGGGGTCGCTCCGGGATACGGCGGAACCCGAATATTCCCGCCGTCACCCCAAGCAGCCCCCGAGCCGAGGGCGGCGATGCCAAGCCCGCCCGTAGGATTATGCAGCGGCGAATCCTTGTTATCCTCGTGGGCACGCAACACCCGGATCCCGACGCCCTTTTCGATGCTATCGCATCTGTCTGGCTTAACATGGTTTTTCCCCGTCGCTGACGGGGCAAAGGTGGAACCGCCGCCGCCGGAGGTTTTATTCCCCTGGCTTAAAATATCAGACAAATATCCCTCTTTTGCCTTAAAACGACCTCCCCGCCAAGCCGCGAATGTCACAAATGCACGTCCTGCCGCCTTGCCCTTGATATCCGACCCGCCAACAAACGAAGGCAAGAATAGTCATGAAGATGCTATTTGTGAGACCAACCTGAATATTGCCAATCACTCCGCAAGGGAACTCTATCAGGCAATCAAGCAACAGTTTATCCCATTGACCAACAAAAAAATCTACTCGCTTGCATGGATGTCAGAACTTAACGTCTTTCTCTATGATAAATTATCCGAAATTTATAATGATGGAACTTACTTAGATAACAAAACGCAGTATACCGATATGATAATGTTAAAAAAATACATCGAAAAGAATATCGAGAATTGTGTGAATTCCAGCAGCAAAAAAAAATTGGATGACGATATACTCCGAGACTATTTTAGTGAATACAGAACGATCGCAGATTTCTTCCCACTCTTAAATATACAAATTGAAAGAACAATTTACGATATTAATTTTAAAACACTTCGTGAACTGATAGATTTTAAAAACGGCATCTCTTACGCCGATGCAAAAAAAAATTTGAAGCAGCTCATCGATGAATCTCCGGCGGAGAAAGCAAAAATTTATAAAGAACAACTTTTTATGTTGGCTATAATGCAGCAAGCCCAACATACCTATGAAAAGTTATTAATCAGCGATTCAATCCCTCTGCTTGACCGGCTAATCTACTTCAATAGCAGAGAGATATTTCATGACATGTTAGATGAACGACCAATACACCTTCGGCGAATACTGTTAAAGCGGTTTTTTTATTATATATTCGAATACAGCAGAAATAATGGACTTAGCATTCAGGGGAATTATCTTATCATCCCCGGCGAGCTTACTGAATACAGGAGTTTGTTCGACCAGACGGAAGCGCCGTTAACCGAAACGGAGATTGCCGAGCTGGTGGCGAATCAAATCGTGGATTATATTCACGGCAGCAATAAATATCATCCACACATTGACCGGCTGATCCGAGACATTGAATATTACCGCATCCACTCAACCAACAGCGTTGATAAAGAAAATTGGGCAGAGGACAACATGCGCCCCTATAAAGAGACCCTGCAGTCTCTTGATAAAAGCGTAAAAACAAATCTCGAACGCATGGACAATACCCTGTACCAGCAAAATCCTCAATGGATAAATGAGCTGGTTGATCAAGTAAAATATGATAAAGAGTGCATTTTATTATTGAGCTTTCTCGAAAAACTGCAAGCCTACCTCATTGAAATTGTCAGCGAACATCAGCACGAACACATTCAGCTAGGCAGCAGAACAAATGAACAGCGACTGGCGGAGGCAAAAATTCAGGCTATGATAATGGCGTCCCCTGGTGATTCATTCCAGAAAACGCGGCAGGAAATACTTACTTTATATTTCACCAGCGTTACGGCGGGTGATGTTTCCTTATTGTTGAGAGCAGCAATCTACTGGTATATTGATTATCATCACATTCGTTCTGACCAGTTGAGCGGATTGAGTGCTTTGTACATTATCAAGGAATTCCAGGCAGAAAAAAAGCAGATTTCATTAGACTTCGAATCACGATCCTCTGAAAATTTCAAAAAAATCTTTGACCTGAAACCCTCGGATGAGTTTCAGTCGGCCAGGGAATTTTATAATCAATTTATTCATTACAAGGACTATTCATTACAACAGGAAGCCAGGCAATTTACCTATAAAATCATTTCCCGGTCGGCATTAGATTACCTGGATATGATTTACCCCCCCAAAGAAGTGTACACCTTTAAAATTTATTCCAGAAATTATGTTCAAAACTCACTGGCGCCTAATCAAGATGTCTACTTACCAAATAATAACTTTGGCACTTTCTCTTTAATCAAAACCTATAGTCATAAGGTCATTATCGCCTCGACTCTTTTTAGCGCGCCATTCATTAAAACCATTTCAATGGATCCGGATAATATATTTTTTAATAATTTGATAGATGAATATAAAAAAACCAATTTTGACATTGATTGGATCCATCGGCTTAAAATTCCTGTCACCGCTAATGATATATTGGAGCTTTTTGATATACCCTATGACAGCACACAACTACGCATGTCTCCTTTAAGTCTTTTCCTGATTGAGCCTGAAGAAATAATCCGAAGTATGCCAAAGCCGGATTACGTACTGGTTGCAGGAGAGGAAAAAGAGGATTATCAGACGATGATTGAAATTTTAGATTATTGGAATGCCATAATGCTAAGAGAAATAGTGGATCAGCTGAAAATATCACTTCGCATTAAAAAGTGGTGGCAAGAACTGCTTGCGCTGATACCTTTTTATGAAATCTTATGGAAATATGTAAATGACGCTGACAATGAATTCAATGGGATAGAAGTTATATTCGATACCTTTGATCTGGCCTTTATGCTTGGACAATTAACCACCAGTGCCGCAAAAGGAACCGGGGTAATATACAAGCGATTAATTAATATCGCAAACATTGAAACCTTGCCGGTTAAGCAATTGAATAGAGCCATATCACAAAAGCTGGCTGAAGAATTACCTTATATCGCAAGAAAGAGTTCTGGGTCTATTTTCAGCAGTGTTATTGGTTATTTGAACCCGCTACCCATACATGCTATTTTCTCAAAAAAAATAAAACATCATTTATCAGCAAATATGGCAACAGTGATTACATGGATGAGCAATTTCATTTTAAACAATATGGAACAAAAGATGACTAAATTTATTCAATGGTCTTCTGATATTGATAGGAACTTGTTGATACAAAAGAGAGATGACGGAAGTTTTGTACTGGATCAAGGGCAAGGTACGACGCAAAATTTCATCGAAATAGACGAATATTTTTTTCAGGTCATCTGGGATGCCGCCATAAGGACTTGGCGCGTGGTCAAACCGACAGAGGTGATGAATTTAAACTACGCTGTTCCCATGTATAAGAATGAGAAGGGTAAGTGGGCGGCCTCTTCTTTTTTGGATAACGATCGTTTCTCTATAACGGCCCGTTCTGGACGTAGGACAAGATACATCAATGACGATGTTGACTTTATCCATATGGAGCCAATTCGTTCCATTACTCTTCCTATAGACCATTATAAAGATAATAAATGGATGTATATTCATATGTTGGAACTTATGGTGAATGATTATGTTCATCATATAGAATCTTTGTTTCTCAACAACGGTGATATGAGTAAAATGTTGACCGATTTTGTCAATTGCCTGACGAGTGAAGCTAAATTTCGCGAAGTCTTCACCCATGAGACCGACAGTAATGTAAATATTTTGCTGCTCCAGTTTATCAAAGGATTAAGTGTGGACGGCGGCGTTAACGTCGGTTACCGAATGCAGCGCTTATGGCAAAACGAGCATGACCGTTCACCGGTGGATCATTTGGTTATTATACTGAGAATTAATAAAAATGATTATATCATTGATATGCTTCATTTGCGACCCTATGGGGCAGGGCTGATTATCGATCGCCAGGTTTTTAATGAACCTGAGTGGGCTCATTTGACCAAAAAAAGCATTAGTAGTGATTTCCCTTTGATAAAATACAAAGATTTTGCCAAAATAAGCACGGCTATTTCTTTCCCCTATCGTGAAGCCGGGCATCCGGGAAAATATATTAAAGGGGCAATCTTGCTGCGCGAGCCTATATGGTATAAAACCGTTGCGATAAAATATTATTATCGATATGTTAAAAAAGAACCTTCCAATACTTTGGACGCAGACTCATCAATTTTATCAGCCGCACGGACCATGATCTCTTCATATAATCATCATCACCGCATGCAAACAGATTATAATCTGAATGTGACTTTTCCTTTTTTAATATTGAAGGAAGCGAAAGTTCTCGATGCACGTGATGCAAACGAGATGCAGCAAAGAGTCACGCTGGCCTTCGGCCAAAATTATCCTGCGCAATCATATATGTCTTCCATTCTGGAACTGATTGATAGTACCGATCTGTTAAAACTAAAACCGGGCAAGCTGTTGGGTCTATATTACGATGATGTTTTCCTAAGCCATTTATTAATTAGCGTCGGAGAGGGCCGCTTCGCAGGCGTAGGTAATAATTTATTCGATCCGCTGTTCGAATCCGGACCCTCGATTATCGTGGCCGAAGAAATGGGCACGTTTGACGAAGGCAAGCTTGCCATGAGAGGTACGAATGAGCTATATACCGTTTTAGCGGGTAATCCCGTTAACGCTCCGGCAAATGAAACCCTGATGCTGGATAAATTAGCGCTAAAAAGTTTTGCCACGAAACCTGAGGGGGACAGAGAACCCTCCGAGGAAATTGTCTATGCCTCGAGGGAAAGAATGTTGACCCAGGACAACTGGACACTGTTCGCGTCGCCGAACAGCTCATTGCTGACGCTCAAAATGGAGGCTGTCTCTCAAAACATCTATCCAGTGGCCAGCCGGGAAATGGCGCATATTATCCGCGGCATGTTTTATGCCAACAGCCGGTTTCCCGATATCGCAGAGGTAGAATGCATCGAGTTAATCACTTTATTTGATGGTTTTGCAGCGGTATCTCTTCGGGGACAGATTTTGGCCAATGACCTGAGACTGGATGTTCAATTATGCCCTTACCTGGCCACAAACGGCATCAGGCAGCGCCAGCCCCAATGGTTTACCCGCTTTTCGCCGGCGGCACAGGAATTGGGGGATCCGTTGCATATGCCGGCAGATACACCACTGGCTAAGGAAGATTACCGCGATAACAGGAAAATAAAACATCTCGCCGATATGGTTGAAATGCTTATCACTATCAGAACATCGCTCAATAATGCACGTATCAAAAGGAATGTTGGATTGTTGCCGGCAATTTTCAGCGATCTTGCGCGTCTGGTCATTCGTGATATGAATTTTTATGAATTCATCGGACAATATCGGATGGATAAAGAGTCGGAAGAAAAACTGTATCATATCCTTAAAGAATATCAGGGTTATATTTCAGAAGGAGATGAATATTACCTGCAATGTTATTTTGACCTCCTGCTTTCCGTTGAGCGGTTCCAACAGCTGGCCGAGACCATTTATCCCATGCCGTCCATCGCCGCCAACGGCACGCTGCCGTTGTGGCCATATACAGATTGAATAAGAGCGCCGCGTTATACCGCGGCGGGGGTGATGGTATAGTTGGAGATTATTCACTTATGTGCGTATGTGCGGTGTAAGCAGGTCTTGGAGTCCGATACGCCGGAACAGTTCGGTGCGTACCCGGTCCGCCACGCCGTTGACCACTTCACAACCATCCTGTGAAGGGTCGATATGGCTGCGGAAAGGTCTCGTGCCAAACGGCATATCCACCACGCTGACGATGGCTTTCGCCACCTCGGCAACATCGGCATCGGCCGGTTCCAGGGCTGAAAGCCCCTTCATGCTTTGTTCCGCCAATCCGGCATAGGGCCCCTGGTGATACTCCTCGGCGCGGGCCCGATCAGCAGGAGATCCTGAGTGAGCGAAATGATTCGTACCCTTCGTGAAGGCCCCCGGTACGATAATACTGCTTTCAATGCCCCAACGAGTTAATTCCGAGGCGTAGGATACGGCCAGTGAATCCATGGCCGCCTTGGCGGCAAAGTACGGTGCAAGATAGGGGGGCGTGCCGCCACGGGCGCTGCTTGAAGAGATCCAGACCACCAGGCCCCGTCCCTGTTTGCGCAGTTGCGGCAGGACGGCGCGGTTCACCCGCTGAGTGCTTAGGACGTTGATATCAAACAACTGGGCATACTGTTCCGGGGTAAACGCTTCCGCCGGGCCGAAGGACATATGACCGGCATTATGGATAACCACATCCAACCGTCCGCAGTCATCGATGATGCGGGTTATGCCGGCCTCAACCGAATCGTCGGAAGCGACATCCAGTTCCACCGCCCGCAAATCCACCTTATTCTCGGCAGCGTAACGTTTAACATCAGCTACCTGCGGCGCGTTACGCCCGGTTGTTTCACGCATACCGGCGTAAACGGTATGTCCGGCGTCCGCCAGGGCGCGTGCGGTGAGGGCGCCGAAACCGCTGGAAGCGCCGGTAATAACGATGACTTGGTTCATGATGTAACCTCGCAGATGAACATGCCCGTCATCTTTCAAGCTGCAGGTGCGTTGACTACACTCGTTAACCCGAATCACTTGCTTTAGTAAGCTCATCGGGATTTACTCGCTTGCCGCCTTCCTGCAACCCGACATCTCTTGGGCATAGTAAAATGATTCCCGGAAACTTAAATCAAACCGCCATTGGCACGTAATACCTGGCCGTTGATCCAACTGCCATCGGGCCCGGCCAGGAAGGCCACCGCGGCGGCGATATCTTCCGGCGTACCCAATCTTTCCAGCGGCGCCATTTTGGCCATGCGATCGATCACTTCCTGGGGCTTGCCTTGCAAAAACAGGTCGGTACCGGTGGGTCCGGGCGCCACGGCGTTAACATTGATTGAGCGGCCGCGCAGCTCTTTGGCCAGGATGGCGGTCAGGGTTTCCACCGCCGCTTTGGTGGCGGCATAAACGCCGTAGGTTTCCAGCCGTAGACCCACCACGCTGGTGGAGAAGTTGACAATGCTGCCGCCGTTGCGCAGACGCCGGGCCGCTTCGCGCATGCCGTTAAAAGTGCCCTTGAGATTAATGGCCATCTGGCGGTCGAAGAGGTCGTCGCTGCTGTCGGCCAGGCTGCTCAGATTCATGATGCCGGCATTGTTCACCAGCACATCTACGCCGCCAAAAGCCTCGTCCGCCCGGTCAAACAGCTTGGTAAAGGTTGCCGGGTCGCTGACGTCCCCTTGAGCGCTCAGGGCGCGGCCGCCGGCCTGTTCAATACGGCTAACCAGCGCATCCGCTTCCCCTTGCTGACGGGCGTAATTGATGATGACGACGTGACCGTCGCGGGCCAGCCGTTGCGCGACCGCGGCGCCGATGCCTCTTGATGCGCCGGTGATAATGGCTACCCGTTGAGTTGACTGATTCATGTTGTTCCCCTGCCTTTTTTGCGGCCGCACACCCATTGTGGGCCGGTAAAGAGAGTATGGACCTTTTTATTAGCCGCATAATTGCCTATTATTCGTCATTACCATGCGAAAATAGCGAACAATACCTTGGATAGATATGATGCGATGAAAATCTTTACGCGGGTGGTGGAACAGCGCAGTTTTACCCTGGCGGCGCAGGATCTGGGGGTTCCCCGCTCCACCGCCACCGATGCGGTAAAACTGCTGGAAGCCCGGCTTAAGGTGCGTTTGCTGCACCGCACCACGCGCCACGTCAACCCGACTCTAGATGGTGAAGCCTATTATCAGCGCTGCCTGATGATCCTGGCGGCGGTGGAAGATGCGGAGACCGCCTTTGCCGGCGCCAAGCCCAAGGGCTTGTTGCGGGTAGACGTACACGGCACACTGGCCCGTCATTTTTTATTGCCGGGGCTGCCGGCTTTTTTGCAGCAGTATCCGGATATCGAATTTTTCATGAGCGAAGGGGACCGGCTGGTGGATTTGGTGCGTGAAGGGATAGACTGCGTACTGCGGGTGGGTAAGCTCAAAGACAGCGACATGGTGGCGCGACGGTTGGGAGAACTGGCGGAAATCACCTGCGCCGCGCCGGAATATGTAAAACGCTATGGCCGGCCGGCCTCGCCGGCGGACCTGGAGGGGCATCAGATGGTGGGTTTCCGCTCCTCGGCCACCGGCGCGCTGATGCCGCTGGAGTTCAGCGCCGAAGGCGTATCCCGGCCCTATCTGCTGCCCGCCGCGGTATCCGTCACCGGCGCGGAGAGCATGGTCACGGCGGCGCGGCTGGGATTAGGCATTATCCAGGTTCCCCGCTACCATGTCAGCGACGACCTGGCCCAAGGGACCCTGGTGCCTTTACTGACAGACTTTACTTCATCCTCCATACCGGTATCGGTGCTTTACCCCCGCAACCGCCAGCTCTCTCCCCGGGTGAGGGTATTTATCGACTGGATCGGACAAGAATTCGCCAGTCGAAACATCTGAGCCGCGGCCTCGCCGAAAGGCGGCCCTGCCCAAGCCGCCTCATGCCTCCTCAATCCATATCCGCATTTCACCTTCGCCGCGGTTGGCCCAGCAGAAATAGGGGATAAACAGCAGCTGCCGCGACCGCCGCCGGGGGGGCTCGCCGTCATAGCCATAGAGCGGCTGTTGTCCGGCATCGGTATCTTGCACGCTATCCCCGGTGGCCTGTATCACTATTTTTCCCGCCAATACACCCTGGCCGGGCGCCAGGGAAAAATCGGTACCGGCGGCCAGACGCAGTTGATGTAAATTGGCGCCGTTATCCGCTTGTTCGAGGCAGTACACCAACGGTCCCCGCTGCAAGGCGACTTTGCCCAGGTTCTGGCGTACCAGGGGATTGCTTCTGACCCGGCGCACCGGCATGGGCAACGTCAGCCGGATGCTGTCTCCTTCCTCCCAGGTCCGGGTGAAATAGGCATATCCCTGGCGAGGACGGATCTCAACCGGTTCGCCGTTCAAGACCGCCTCCGGCGCCGGGCACCAGCCCGGTAAACGCAGCGCCAGGGTGTGCTCCGCCGGAGATTGGCTGGTCACCGTCAAATCAACGGTGTTGTCCCAGGGATAATTACCGGTTTGCCGCAGCGTCAGAAAGCCGTTCCCCGCCGGTACCGTGACTTCGCTACCGATATAGAGATTAACGAACAGGGTATCCTCGGTTTGGGTGTAGATATAATTGCCCAGCGAACCCAGTAACCGGGCAATATTGGGCGGGCAGCAGGCACAGCCGAACCACTGTTGGCGTTCCGGTTTCACATGATCGTAAATATGGTTGCACTTTATGGCGCCCGGATGGACCTCCAGCGGATTTACATAGAAAAAGTGCTTACCGTCAAGGGCCATTCCCGCCAATACCGTGTTATACAGCGCCCGCTCCATCACATCCGCATACTGGCCGTCGGCCTCCATTTGCAGCATACGCCGGGCGAACATCATCAGGCCGATGGAGGCGCAGCTTTCCGTATATGCGGTATCGTTGGGCAGATCATAATCAGAGGTAAACGCCTCGCCGTGGCTTTGAGCGCCGATAGCGCCGGTGATATACATTTGGCGCCGGGTCATATTGTCCCATAAACGACGACAGGCGCGACGCTTCTCTTCATCCCCGCCGATGCGCGCCAGATGGGCGACGCCGGCCAGCAGATAAACAAACCTCACCGCATGCCCCACCGCCGTCTCCTGCAGCGCAATGGGTTTATGCGCCTGGCTGTAGGCCTTGTCTTTCACCATCCAGGCGGTGCCGTAATTTTGCCAATAGGATGTGCGGCCGCGGCGTTCATATTCCAGATCGTAGAAGTGGGGCTCGGTACCGCGCTGTTCGACAAAATAGCGCGCCAGGGAGAGATAACGCGTATTGGCGGTGGCGTCATATAACTCCATCAGCGCCAGCTCGATTTCCGGATGGCCAGGATAGCCGTGCAGCTGTTGCGGCCCAGGGCCGAATACCCGGTTGATGTGATCCGCCAGACTGCAGACCACCTTCAGCAGACGGGTCTTACCGGTGGCACGATAATAGGCGACGCCGGCTTCAATCATATGCCCGGCGCAGTAGAGCTCGTGGCATTCCGCCAAGTTGGTCCAGCGCTGTTCCGGCGCTTTAACGGTGAAATAGGTGTTCAGATAGCCGTCCGGCTGCTGCGCGGCGGCAATCAGCTCAATGGTTTCATCGGCGGTGTGTTCCAACTGCGCATCCGGCTGCTGGCAGAGCATCCAGGCCACCGCTTCCAGCCATTTAGCCACGTCGCTATCCTGGAATACCATGCCGTAGAATTCCCCTTGGCTGCGTCCGGCCGCAATGCGAAAATTTTCAATCGCATGGCTGGGCTCCGCGTCGGCGACGCGATCGTTCAACGCTTCCCACTGGTATGGCAACACCACATCCCTGACCAGTCGCTGATAACCCAGCCAAAAAGGATCCGTCAGCTGGAGATGATGCAGGTCGATTTCGGATGTTTTTTTCATCTTTGATTCCTTACTCAACGTTTATGACAACTGACGATCCCGCAGGTCGCCGGCTATACGGGCCATGCTGTTATTGTCCAGTCTGCAATAGCGCAGGACTACCGCCAGAAATAGATGAAACAGTGCCGGCAAGAAGGTTTCCATAATCCGGATGCCGTGCAGCGACGCGGGGGTTTGATTACCGATGCCGGGGGCATAAGCAACCAAAATAAAGACCAGGCTGATAATACCGGCGCTGGAGGCCCAGGAGAGTTTGATAAAAAACAGGTTAAAGGCAAAGCTCATGCCGGAAGAACGAATACGTGTTTTCCAAAAACCATAATCATCGGCAAACGCCATCAGGGAGAAATGCAGCGTCAGGGTAAAACCAAGGATGACATCGTTAATGAAAATCACCGCCAGCCATAGGGTGCGATACCCTTCCCCGGTCGGGATAAACCACATCAGGATACCCAAGACCGCCAGTATGATATTGGTATAATAATAAAGCTTTACCGTATCGATACGCCGGGATAAACCGTTGATGATCACGGCGCCGATAATGGACGCCACCGTGACGGCGGTGAAAAACAGCGATGCATAACCGGCCCCGCCGTGCAGAACATAGGTAATGAAATACATGTAGCCGCCGCCGCGAATATTAAAAACATTCATCAGAAGAAAAGACATCAGCAGCATAAGCAATAGCTGGTCGTTTTGACGCAGTCCCCGCAGATGTTCCCGCGGTGAAAATTTACCCATTACCGTCAAGGGCACCCGTTCACGCACCCAGAAGAAGCAGCATAAAAACATCGCCACCGCGATAACGCAGAGCACGGCAACCCCGCGTTGATAGCCCTGGGCGTTATTACCGCCCCCCAGGCTGTCCACCAGCCAGGGCAAACCCACGGAAACCAGGAACCCGGCAATGCCGCACAGAACGAAACGCCAGGCCTGACAGGAGATCACCTCGCGGTGAACGCCGGTCATGGTATTGATCAGCGCGCAATACGGCACGTTGATGGCGGTATAACTCAGGGACAGCATAAGATAAGTAACGAAGGCCCAGAGAATTTTCCCATTGACGCCGACGTCCGGTACCGTGAAGGTCAGGACGCCGATAATGCCGATGGGCAGCGCAATCCACAGCTGCCAGGGGCGAAAACGGCCCCATCGGCTGACGGTCCGGTCCGCCACCATTCCCATCAGGGGATCGGACACCGCGTCCACTACCCGCAGTACAATAAACATCGTCCCAACCAGCGCGGGGGTGAGGCCGAAAATGTCGGTATAAAAAAATGTCAGGAAATTCATGATAAGGCAGGTTATTACCGTGCCCCCCGCATCGCCTAGACCATAGCCGATTTTTTCGCGGATGGACAAATAGCCGCTGGCGGCAATGGCCTGGCCGGCGGTATTGGGTAGAGAGGTGGTAGACATATTTTTCTCCTCGCTTGTAACGAGTTATTGGCATGCCTATGGGTTGAGAAATTTAATAGGCAATATACTCGTCATACTTCAAGTTTCAGGCGTGTTGGCTTTCCTGCAACTAGAATTATTTAGAGTAATATAAATGTTTTTTTATTTTTCCCGGGATTAAAAGTCGCACACTAATCCCGGGGCAACAAGGTGTGGAAAAGGCATAAAAACGGTACGATTCCGACATAAATTTAAATTTGTGAAGCAGATCAATAGAGCGCAGAGAGAAGCTGACATATCCGGCGATGTTTGCTAATGTTAATTAATCCAGCGATAAAAGTGATTAATTATGCTAGATATATCAGTTGATTACCCCATCAGGATTGAAAATGGCGGACTGTTTATTTCCCGTGGATTGGGCCATCATCCTACCCGTATCCTGGAATCCTACGAACTGATTTTTGTTGAGCAGGGGATATTAGCGATTTCGGAAGACCAGCATGATTTTCATGTCAAAGCCGGGGAATCACTTTTATTATGGCCAGGTAGAAAACACGAGGGAATCGGCAATTTTCCGCCGGATTTAAAATTTTACTGGCTGCATTTCGGTATTATTGCCGCCCGCCCCGCGATTCAGGACGCTTTGAAATTACCCATACCGCAATACAGTAAAATACGCGATCCTCATCGATTTATTACGCTGTTCAGACTTTTCCTCAGCGAACAGGAAAATCGGTCACCCCCATCCTCTCTGGAGCTGATTCTGCTGTTGCTGCTACAGCAGGTGGCGGACGGCTGGACCGAAAGCACTGAACCGGCGGAACCGGGAATGGCATTGGCCTGGAAGGCGCAGCAGCTGATCGGCACCCAGTTTCATTTACCTCTCACCGCCTCTGGTCTGGCGGCACAGTTATTTTGCAATGCCGATTATCTTGGGCGTGTATTTAAAATGACCTTCCGCATGACCCTCACCGAGGCAATTCACCGGCGGCGCATCGGCAACGCTGAAAAAATGCTGGTGGCCGACTGCGGCGCCATTGCCGATATCGCGAAACGCTGCGGCTTTCCGGATGTCGCCTACTTTCGCCGTCTCTTCCGCCGGCTGACCGGTTTAACCCCGCTGGAATACAAAAAACGCTACTGCAAGGAACATGTCAATTCGGACATACTCTGAATCATTCGAGTTTCGTGAAGGCGGCAACGCCCCCGTACTTAGACGTATTAAGAGTGGATTTAGCACTGATTATCCTCATCCTCAACCAGCATTAGCCCGGCCCGTAAACCTATCGCCACGTCGGGGTTGGGAAAGAGCACCCACTCCTTTTCCTCCCGGACCCGATATTCATTACCCGTCTCCCTGGCCAGCAGCTCCCCTCGGTCAAACATGGTGAAATTCAGGGTATCGGCGGGGATAAGCAAAGTGAAATCCGGCTGGGTTCGTGTGATCTGCCGGCAGACGCGATAGTGTTTGACCGGCGGCCCGAGACGTTCCGGCAACGCCTCGCCGCTGATAAGCGCCCACAGGGCGGCGCGGACGCCATTGAATTGGGCGAGGTCATTTGCGCCGAACGGCAGCGCCTTGCCAAGTTCCAGCGTGACGCTGGCAGCGGAAAATTGTTCGCTGCTGTAATGGGTAAAGGTGGTACCGGCGGCGCGATGCCTGACCAGGGCATCCAACTGCGCGGCGTTGAGCCAATGGAGCAGCGCCGGGTCATGGCCGCCGGGCTGATAGGGCAGCAGACCGAAACGCCCGTGGCGGGATCCCCGAATCGCCGTATGCATATCCAGGTGCCAGCGGCAGCGATCCTCCGGCAGGAAGAACCGGCCGAGATGCCGTTGCAAAAGCCGACAGCGTAAGGTTTCGTTGCTCTGCGGCAGGGGCGCGCCCATGGGGAGCGCCGGGTCGGCATCCGCATGACCTGGTTGCGCATCGGCATGCCGCAAAAGGCCATGGTCATTCTTTTCCGCGGGGTCCCTGCCGGCGACATTAGCTTCATCCCAGGCTTTGTCGCTGGCGCCGCCGCCGAACAGCCGGTTCAAATCGTAATCAATATAACGTTTTCCGGCCCGCAGCGCCTGCGGGTTGCCTAATATCACCAGCAGACGCGGCGCCAGCGGCATCCGTCCGGTTATAAGCTCCGCCAGCAGAAGATTGATGAGCTCCACCGGCGCGGTTTCATTGCCATGTATACCGGCGGACAGCACCAGGGACATCGCCGCCGGCCGTCGGGGCAATAGCTCTATCACTCCCTCCTCCAGCCAGCGCCAGGTCAGCCACGGCGTTTCTCCCCAGCGTTCAGCCGGCGGGTGGCCGGCCAGAGTCAACTCAAGAAAGTCAGCATCAGTCAATGAAAACGCTCCTTTTCAATCAGACGGAGTATCAAAGCTCAGACCCGGCGTCAGGGTCTCCGGCAGGGTCAGCAGTTCGCTCTCCAGCGAAGCCATGGGCCAGGCGCAGTAATCCGCCGCATAATAGGCGCCGGGACGATGATTGCCTGACGCGCCGATGCCGCCGAAGGGCGCATTGCTGGCGGCGCCGGTAAGAGGCTTGTTCCAGTTGACGATGCCGGCACGGGCCTCCAGCAGCAACTGTTCGAACTGGCTGCGATGGGGGGAAATCAGTCCCATGGACAGGCCGAACCGCGTATGGTTCGCCATGGCAATGGCCTCATCAAACCGGTCATAACGCCTCACCGTCAACAGCGGACCGAAATACTCTTCGTCGGGGATATCCGCCATCCCGCCGACATCGATAATACCCGGCGACAGCAGGCTGCTGTCGGGCAGCAGTTGCGTCATTAACAGCAGCGGCTTGCCGCCGAGCGCCTGCAGCCGCTGTTGCGTGAACAGCAGGTTGGTGGCCGCCGTGGTCGTTATCAGGCCCCCCATGAAGGGCGGCGGCGTGCTGTCCCAAGCACCGATACGCAATGTCCCGCTCACCTCCACCAGACGGCGCAACAGCGCATCCCCCATGGCCCCGCTCCTCACCAGCAGACGACGGGCGCAGGTACAGCGCTGGCCGGCTGAGATAAACGCGGACTGTATAATCACATTCACCGCCGCGTCCATATCCTCTACGTCTTCCACAATCAGCGCATTGTTGCCGCCCATCTCCAGCGCGAGCATTTTCTCCGGCCGGCCGCCCATATATTTGTGAAACCGATAACCGGTAGCGGCGCTGCCGGTAAACAGCGCCCCGTCGATTTCAGCGCTCATGCCCAGCTCCGCGCCGGTATCCGGCCCCCCCTGCACCAGGTTGATCACTCCCGGCGGCAGCTCCGCTTGCTGCCATAACCGCACCTGGAACTCGGCGGTCATGGGCGTATGTTCGCTGGGCTTGAACACCAGGGTATTACCCGCCAGCAGCGCGGGGACGATATGGCCGTTGGGAAGATGTCCCGGGAAATTATAGGGACCGAACACCGCCATAACGCCATGGGGACGGTGGCGCAGCGTGGCCCGGCCGTCGGCCAGAGGCGTATCGCTTTCACCGGTGCGGACCCGGTAGGCTTGTACTGAAATCGCCACCTTGTTGATCATGGACTGCACTTCTGTCCGGCTCTCCCAAAGAGGCTTGCTGGTTTCCTGGGAAATAATGGTGGCCAGTTCATCGTTGTGCTGTGCCAGCAGCGCGGCAAAACGCTCAAGAAAACGGATTCTCTCCGTCAGCGGCAGCCTGGCCCATGCGGGAAACGCGGCACGGGCGGCTCGGCAGGCGGACTGCACATCTGACCCATCCGCTTCCTGACCTATCCATAAATGCTTGCCGGAAACCGGGCATTCTTTAGTAAATATCATGCCGTGACCACACAGCCAGTTACCGTTGATAAAATGAGACATGAGTATTTCTCCGTGGCGATTGTATGACCGCTGTTTATATTACCGCCGCGAGAACAGCGGCCTCCCGTCAGAAAGTATCCTACCTTGATGATAGAGCCGGAACGTTGACAAATGTCCCAACGGCAATGCGCTCTCGTTATCACGCCATGGGTCTGCCTGCCAAGAGGAAGGACTTACAGAGCCGGTAGCGCAAACACCGGTGATAGGCTCAGTCCGACACCAGCTTCAGTTCGTCATCCGAAAAGCCGGTCACTTCTTTGATCATGATGCGGTTCACGCCGCGCAATAAGAGCTGTCGTGCCACCTCCTGTTTCCCTTCTCTTTTCCCTTCTCTTTTGCCTTCTCTTTTGCCTTCTCTTTTGCCTTCTCTTTTGCCTTCCAACCTACCCTCATCTTTCAATTGCTGCGCTATGGTCATCATTTCTTCTTTCTCCAAAAAAAGCGGCGCTTGTTCCTTTAATTTATTAATTAATAGCTGACTATCAAAAGTTTTCCCTGCCTGCAAGATATAGCGAAACAGGCTTATACGCAGCTCAAAGGACGGTTGCCACTGGTTTATCAGGGTGCCGAGATCCTCCACCAACGTCCCTATATCCCGGATACGGATATGTTTAAGCACCAATTCCAGCATAGCAACCCGGCCATGAGTCTTGATTTCATCATCCGGTATCATGGTGAGATCGATTACCGGAAAGGGGTGGTTGTATACCTGCCGGGCTAATGCATTATCGTCAAAACAATCAAACCAGCCGTTTTTGTAGGGATAACCTTTTCGGACCCCATGATAAAACAGTAGA
Organism: Sodalis sp. RH16; assembly: GCF_047324245.1. Classification (NCBI taxonomy): domain Bacteria; kingdom Pseudomonadati; phylum Pseudomonadota; class Gammaproteobacteria; order Enterobacterales; family Bruguierivoracaceae; genus Sodalis; species Sodalis sp. RH16. The sequence continues at coordinate 1,021,564 of NZ_CP178737.1, forward strand.
GGTACCACTACCGGCAGCCGTTTATTGCCTTTGTCCAGATGCTGCTGCATGGCCGCCAGGCTGTAACGCATCAAACGAAAGGCCATCATTTTCTGCGGGCTGCTCTGGTGTTCAATCAAACAATAGATATAACCCTTGCCTCGCCGGGTCCGCACCGAATACAACATATCCGAGCAGTGATGACGCAGATTGAGTTCTATAAAAGAGCCTGAACACAATGAGAGTGTATTGAAATGACACTGGTGGCGTAAAGAGGGCGGTAAATGATTATTAAAAAAATCTCGGGCGACGTCGATTTCGCCGAGAAACTTCTTGAATAAAGCATCATGATGAGAATAATTTATTATCATATAGGATATCCTTATCACTAATTTAATATTAATAATAAATGTCGGTTATTCCAAAGAGAGTTATTTACAAATTATGCTAAACATCATAACGGACCTAAATAATAAGTCGAACAAAAAAACCAGCTCGATACGGTAAACAAATTTCGTATTAAACCGTATATATGAGGTTATACATTTGCCCTATGCCGTCTTAGCTTGGCGGCACGGCATCGCCGCAAAAAAGCCTATGGATGAAATCAATCCCCTAGAATATACCGGCCGGCGGGTGTCCCGCCGGGCCGGTCGTATTCTCACTAACCATCGCCTTCAGACGGCGGCTTTTATCGGCGGTTTAATGCGGAACCAGGCGGCATAGAGCGCGGGCAGGAAAATCAGCGTCAGCACCGTACCGCCAATGGTACCGCCGATGAGGGTAAACGCCAGCGAACCCCAAAAAACCGAAAAGGTCAGCGGGATAAACGCCAACACCGCCGCCAGCGCCGTCAGGATTACCGGACGCGCCCGCTGCACCGTGGCCTCCACCACCGCGTCGTAGGGCGTTAGCCCCTCATGCTGGTTGCTGTGTATCTGGCCTATGAGAATCAGGGTATTGCGCATGATAATACCCGCCAGCCCGATAAGACCCAGAATGGTATTGAACCCGAACGGCTGGTTAAACAGCAATAGCGTCGGCACCACGCCCACCAATGCCAGCGGCGCGGTGAGCAGCACCATGGCCATGGCGGACAGCGAACGCACCTGGAAAATAATCACAATCATCATCAGGATCAGCATTAACGGAAAAATCGCGGCCAGCGCGGTGTTGGCCTTGCCCGCTTCTTCCAGAGCGGCTCCGGTTTCAATGCGGTAACCCACGGGCAGCTTAGCCATGATGGGCTGGAGGCTTTTGATGATTTGCAACGCGACTTCCGGCGGCTGTTGACCGTCGGCAATATCCCCCCGCACGGTAATGGCGGTCATGCGATCCCGGCGATGAATAATCGGATCCTCCATGCGGATGTCTGTATGACCGATTTGTTCAAGGGGTATCCGCTGCCCCTGGCTGCCGGTAAGGGTGAAGTCCCCGAGTTTTGCCGGATCCAGCCTTTCGCCGCCGGCGCTACGTGCGACTACCTCGACGGTGCGGATATCCTCGCGAACCTGGGTTACCGACACGCCGTTCAGTAAAAATTGCAATTGTTGCGCGGCGTCCTGGGAACTGAGGCCGAAGGATTGCAGCCGATCCTGATCCAGCACGAAATGGACGGCAGGCACCCGCTCGCCCCAGTCGGTATTCACCTGGCGCATGGAGGTGTTGTCCAGCATTACCTGCCGGACCTGCCGGGCTATTTCCCGCACGATTTCCCTGTCGGACCCCATGACCCGGAACGCCACCGGAAACGGCGAGTAGGGACCGAATACCAATTGCGTGACCCGCACCCGCGCCTCGGGGGCCAATCCGTCGGCCACCGCCTGCCGGGCGTGATACTTGAGCGTTTCCCGGGCCTGTTCATTCTCGGTGAGTACTACGATCTTGGCGAAGGAGGGATCGGGCAATTCCGGCGACATGGCTAAATAGAACCGCGGCGCGCCCTGGCCGATGTAAGAGGTGACCAGTCTGGCTTCCGGCTGCCGCTTCAGCCACTCCTCCACTTTAGCGGTCGCCGCGCTGGTGGCCTCGATGGTGCTGCCTTCGGGCAGTTGCACTTCCAATAACACTTCCGGCCGGTCGGAGACGGGGAAAAACTGCTGTTTTACCGCCCCCAGACCAAAAAACGCCACCAGGAAAAACAGACCCACCACCAGCACTACTTTCTTATTGTGGGCTACCGCGCGGGCGATCAGGGAACGTAGCTGTTTATAGCGCGGCGTACCGTATATCGCTTTATGACCGCCCGGAATGGGCTTGATATCCGGCAGCAGCTTCACGCCGAGATAGGGGGTAAACGCCCCCGCCACCAGCCAGGAGGTGAGCAGGGCAAAGGCCACGATCCAGAAGATATTGCCGGCGTATTCACCGGCGCTGGAGGCGGCAAAGCCTACCGGCATCAGGCCGATGGAGGTCACCAGCGCGCCGGCCAGGCGGGGCGACGCCGTGCTGACCCAGGCCTGGCCGGAGGCGTAGATGCGATCAAACCCCTCCTCCATGCGCACCACCATGGTTTCAATGACGATGATGGCATCGTCCACCAGCAGACCCAGCGCCAATATCAGCGCGCCGAGGGTAATGCGGTCGAAGTCGCGGCCGGTGGCCAGCATAATGATAAACACGCCGGCCAGGGTCAGCGGCACCGCCGCCGCCACCACAATTCCCACTCGCCACCCGAGGCTCACCAGGCTGACGGTTATCACCACCGCCAGGGCAACGAAAAATTTCAGCATGAATTCGTTGTAGGATTCTTTGATATTTACCGCCTGATCGGTGACTTTGGTGAACGTCAGGCCCAGCGGCATCCTGGCGGAGATGTCCGCCGCTTCCTTCTCCAGCGCTTTACCCAGCACCAGCCCGTTATAGCGATCGCGCATCACGATACCCAGCAACAGCGCCGGCTCGTCCTGATTTCGGATCAGATAGGTGGAGGGATCTTCATAACCGCGCTTGACATCGGCCACATCGGAAAGCTTCAGCGTCCGGCCGGCGACAACGATGGGGGTATCGCGGATTTTTTGCAGACTGTTGAATGCCCCGTCCAGGCGAATCTGGATTTGCGGTCCGTTAGCGTCGATGGAACCCGCCGGCGTCACGCTGTTTTGCGCGTTGAGGGCGGTAAAAATATCCCGGGCGGAAACCCCTAGGATGGCCAGGCGGGCATAGGAAAACTCGACATATATCCGTTCCGGCCGCTCGCCGATGATATTGACTTTTTTGACTCCCGGCACGCCCAGCAGGCGCTGGCGCAGGGTTTCCGCCTGGCGCACCAGTAATCGCGGCGGTTCTCCCCGGGCTTTCAGGGCATAGAGGGCAAAGGTGACATCGGCGTATTCATCGTTAATGGTGGGGCCGATAACACCCACCGGCAGATTGGCGGCCTCATCGCCGAGCTTCTTGCGCGCCTGGTAGAACTCTTCCTGGACCTCCGACGGAGGCGTGGAGTCTTTCAGTGTAACGGTGGTAAAGGCCAGACCGGGCCGGGTATAGGTTTCAGTCCGGTCATACCATTTCAACTCCTGCATCCGTTTTTCCAGCGGCTCGGCAACCTGATCCTGCATTTCCTGCGCGGTGGCGCCGGGCCAGGCGGTGACTACCGTCATGACCTTGATGGTAAATACCGGATCTTCCGCCCGTCCCAGCTTCAGGAAAGCGAAGGCGCCGGCGGCGGAAATCGCGACGATAAGAAACAGCGTGACGGCCCGTTCACGTACCGCCAGGGCGGAAAGATTAAACCCGCTCATTTCACCGCCCCGCCGTTATCGGCCAGGCGCACGGCTTCGTCCTGATGCAGCAGATGGGCGCCGAGGGTGACAAAACGATCGCCGGGTTTCAGGCCGCCGGAGAGAATGGCGCTCTCCTCCGTCAGGCCGGAGAGCCGAACCGCCCGCCACACCGCTTTGGGTTTATCCCCCGCCACCAGCCAGACGCCGGGCCCCTGACCTTCATCGAACAACGCCCCCAGCGGTACGCTCACCAATCCGTCGGCGCCGGGATCGGGCAGGGCAACGGTGACGGTTGCGCCCAAGGGAGCGGTAACCATGGCTCCCGACAGGACATAACGGGCCTCGAAGGTGCGGGTCTGCGGATCGGCGGTATCGGATAGCTGGCGCAGCGTCGCCCTGCCGCTCATGGGCCGGTCGCCATACAGCCTGGCCTGCCCGGTGGTGCCAAGGAGGGGCCGCTGTGTTTCCGGCAAGTACACCACCGCTTCCCGCGGTCCGGCGTGGGCGAGCTTCACCACGGTTTGCCCGGCAGAGACCACTTGCCCCGGTTCAGCCAGGGTCTCCATCACCACGCCGTCGTCATCGGCGGTCAGCACCGAATAACCGGCCTGATGGCGGGCGACATCCTCCTGCGCCTGCGCCGCATTGAGCTGGGCGCGGGCCGAATCGGCGGCGGCCTTGGCCTGATCATAGGCGGAGGCGGAGACCACCCCCTTTGCCACCAGCGTCCGATAGCGCCGCTCGTCGGCGGAAGTTTGCGCCGCCAGCGCCCGGGCGGCCATCACCGCGCCGGTTTGCGCCTGGGCGGCCAGGGCTAAATCGGCGGGATCGATTTGCATCAGCGGCTGGCCGCGTTTCACCGTCGCGCCGGCGTCCACCAGACGCCGCACCACCTTACCGGCGACGCGAAAACCCAGCTCGCTCTGCACCCTGGCCACCACAGTGCCGGTGTAGGCTTTTTCAGCGTGGCTGAATTCCTCCACCACAGCGGTGCGCACCAGGGGCGACCCGGTGCGGGGATCCGGCTGTTGGGCCTGGCCGCAGGCGGTCAAGCCGAGCGCCAGGGGGACGGCAACAAAAACCAGAAAGGTGGAACTATTGCGAAACATGGTAATCCTCCGGGAAAACAGAGGAGCCAGTCTGACACCTAGTGACCAAATATGTCAATAGTCACTTAAGGCGATCATTTGATACAATTTATCGATATGAACCGCCGTCAGGATAAAGAGTAACGTTAAACCTATGAGGCAAATCAGTACAATCGGCTACGGGGTCAAGCTTCGCAGTACCAGCTTGATGAGATCATCAATGGCGGCGGGGATGCCGTCAAGTTTATGCTGTAATAATAAGGGGTTAACAAACGACTCCATGGCCAGGAAGATGCTGCGGCACTGATCTTCAAGCGGAGTTCGCGTTTCAAATTCACCCGTTTCCCGCCCCTGGCGGAGAATATTTTTCAGCAGTTCCCGCACCTGCCGCTCATATTCCTGGGATGAAGGCCATTCTTCTCCGGTGGAATAAATGACAATGTCATACAGCCGACGATCGGAGAAAAACAGATCGGTGCTGCCGGCGGCGATGGTGGTAAACAAGATGCGCAACCCATCGGCGGCGGTTGAGCCTTCCCCAAGCGCTTCCCGCACCTTGTCCAGCAGGCTGCTGAGGCACTTGTGGCAGATGGCTTCGCCAATGGCCTGTTTCGAATCGAAAAATTTATAAATATAGGCTTTGGAAAAACCGATGGCTTTCGCCAGATCCGACACCGTGGTCTTGCCGTAGCCGTAGTAGCTGAAGTGCTCGTCGGCCGCCAGCAGAATCTGATCGCGGATACTATGGTCCGCCGGACCCCGAACCCCGGCATGGGGGGATGCTTTTATATTCATGGCCGCATTATACACTGTGCAGGGAACAAAACGGAAAGGCCTCTTCGGCCGCTACGGCGCGGAAAACGATCCCTCACCGATAAAGGCTACACTATAGTTTAAGCATACACTCTTCACATCTGACGGCCTATGCGCCCGTTCTTGACATCAGGAAAGGAAATCAAGCATGACCCAACGACGCAAAACCGACGCGGCGCGGCCCATAGGCGATCACGGCATTATCGGCGATTTACGCACCTGCGCGCTGGTCGCCGTTGACGGCACCATCGATTATTTTTGCTGGCCGGATCTCGATAGCCCGTCGATCTTCACCGCCCTGCTGGACAGCGATGCCGCCGGTATCTTCAGTCTTGCTCCACGCTGGCCCGATGCCCGGCGCCAGCAGCTTTATCTGCCGGATACCAATATCCTGCAAACCCGCTGGCTTGACGACGCCGGCGTGGCTGAAGTGACCGACTATATGCCGATCTGCGACGATCCGCACCAAACGCCGCGGATCATCCGCCGTTTGGCGGTATTACAGGGCGAGGCGAATTTTGAGCTGCGCTGCGGACCGGTGCATGACTATGCCCGCGCCGCCACCCGCGCCGCCCGTCATGGGGATGCGGTGGATTTCAGCGCGCCGGGACAGCCGGTGCTGCGTCTGGCGGCCGGCGTTCCGCTGCACGTCGAGGGGCATGCCGCGGTGGCCCGCTTTGTACTCAAGTCCGGAGAGTCGCTGGAATTCGTTTTCGGCAGCGCCGAGGATGAGCGCGTGGCGGCGGGGGACAATCTGGCCTGTTTCACCGCCACCCTGCAGTACTGGCGAAACTGGTGTGCCGCCGGTAATTATAAAGGCCGCTGGCGGGAGATGGTGAACCGTTCAGCCCTGGCGCTGAAACTGCTGACCTCCCTGCGCCACGGTTCCATTGCCGCCGCCGCAACTTTCGGATTACCGGAACATCTTGGCGGCGAACGCAATTGGGATTATCGCGCCTCCTGGATCCGCGATGCCTCCTTTAGCGTCTATGCGCTGATGCGCCTGGGTTATACCGGAGAGGCGACCTCCTTTATCAAGTGGGTTGCCCGCTGTCTGGAGCACAGTCAGTACCAGCCGGATAAGCTGCAGGTGATGTATCGGCTGGACAGCGAAACCGACCTGCCGGAGGAGGATTTACCCCATCTGTCCGGCTATGCCGGCTCAAGGCCGGTGCGCATCGGCAACCTGGCTTACCGGCAGGTGCAGTTGGATATCTATGGCGAACTGATGGACGCGGTGTACCTGGCCAATAAATACGGTGAAGCCATATCCCACCGGGGCTGGGAACATATCACCAAGATGATCGATCATGTGTGTGAAAACTGGAACCAGGCGGATGCCGGCATCTGGGAAATGCGCGGCGAGCCCCGGCATTTTCTGCATTCGCGCCTGATGTGCTGGGTGGCCATCGATCGCGCCCTGCGGCTGGCGGCGAAACGATCCCTGCCGATGCCCTATGCGCGCTGGGATCAGGCCCGCACGGCGATCCGCGAGGATATCTGGACCCACTTCTGGAATAAGGATCTGGGCCATTTCACCGCCACCCGCCACGGGCGGGATCTGGATGCATCCATGCTGCTGATGCCGCTGTTCCGGTTCGTCGGCGCCACCGATCCCGACTGGCTTGCCACCCTGGACGCCATTAAACACTCCCTGGTGCAGGACGGGCTGGTCCGGCGCTACAACAATGCCGATACCCCTTCCGATCCGCTGCCCGGCGATGAGGGGGCGTTCGCCGCCTGCTCCTTCTGGTACGTGGAGTGCCTGGCCCGCGCCGATCGCCTGGAGGAAGCGCATTTTGAATTTGAAAAGCTGCTCAGCTATGCCAATCCCCTCGGGCTGTATGCCGAGGAGTTCGACCGGCGGGGATATGCCCTGGGCAACACGCCCCAGGCGCTGACCCACCTGGCCCTGATCAGCGCGGCATTTTTCCTGGAGCGCAAGCTGAACGGCGGCGAGCCGCTCTGGCAACCTTGATGCGCTAACGACCTTACGCAGCGGTGAGTTTGTTGACACAGTGCCCCGCCTTATTGACACCGAGAACGTTTGTCAACCTTCAAGCCGCTCCTTGCTGGACGGTGCGGCTGATTTGCATGGACAGCGTCACGGATTCACCCGGTTCCAGTATGGCCAGGCCGGGCAGTCCCGGCTGGCGATGGGCATTCACCGGGTGGGTCTGCGGTTCAAGGCAGATAAAATCGCTGCCGTCAGGTTGATAGACCATCAGTATATCGGCGCTGCTGCTCAGGGTGACGATGGAGCCGTCAAGGGCATCATGGAGCGCCGCCCTGCCCGGCCAGCCGGAGAAAGCATTATTGATCCATTTATCCCCCGGCGCGCGGGGTGAGGAAAAGTTCCACCCGGCGGGCAGCGTATCACGCCAGGGCGCAGGCAGATGGTGCTCCCGTTCCGGCCAATAGCCGTTGCCCTCGAACCACAGCGTCATGGCGGGGGTTTTGGTAAAAAAGGGATGAAACCCCAGCCCGAAGGGAAAGGGCTGGTCGTCAGTATTGGTGATGCCGAGGGTAGCCAGCAGCGTTCCGCCCTGCAGCTGATAGCGCAGCCGGGCATCATACCTGCAGACCCCGGGCAGTACCGATGCCAGCGCCAGGGTGACCGAGTCGGGCTGCCGTTGCTCCAGAGTCCAGGGCCGCAGCCAGCCGTCGCCGTGCAGAAAAAAGCGCTCATCGTAGGGCGACGAAGGCAAGCTTATCCTCTTGCCCCGCCAGTGAAAAGCGTTGCTCTCCACCCGGTTCGCCATGGGCAGCATGGGAAACAGGGCGCACTCCCCCGGCTCGGCCAGGGGGTTGATGGTGGGCCGTAGAATATTGACGCCGTCCGGCGTGGCGAGGTTTAACAGCGCGCCCCCCTGCAGTCTGCACCGCAGGGAAATCTCGTTATTATTCAGCGTGATGTTGTGCATAATCCAGCTCCGCCTGGTCGCCGAAGCGCTGTTCAAGCGCCTCCAGCGTAACGCCTTTGGTTTCCGGCACTTTACGCCAGATAAAGGTAAACCCGGCCAGGCAAATAATGCCGTACAGCAGGAAACTGCCCGAGGCCCCCAGCGCGGCGTTTAACAGCGGGAAGGTATAGGTCAGCAGGAAACAGGCCACCCATAAGGAGAAGGTCCCCACCGCCATGGCCATGCCGCGTACCCGGTTGGGAAAAATTTCCGACAGCAATACCCAGGTGACCGGCGCCAGGGTCAGGGCATAGATGGCGATGGCCACCAGCACCAGCAACAATACCGGCATACCCATAATACCGAACGCATAGGCGGCGGCGATCAGGGCATAGATAATGGTCAGTCCCAGGGAACCCAGCAGCATCAGCTTGCGGCGGCCGAGCTTGTCCACCAGCGGCAGGGCGACAATGGTAAAGATAAGATTGATAAGGCCGGTGGCGACAATGGACTTCAGCGTATCGTTGATATCAAAGCCGGCGGAAGCAAAGATCTCCTGGGCGTAATTAAAGATAACGTTGATGCCGCACCACTGCTGGAACACCGCCAGTACGATACCGATAATCATCACCGGCCGGACCCGGCGGGCGAACAGCTGCGGCAACCGGACCCGCCGAGCATCGTCCGAGTCCATGGAGCGGCGAATTTCCGCCAGCATCGCGCGGGCATAATCGGCGTTGCCGATTTTGACCAGCACTTTTTCCGCCTTCTCGAAGCGGCCGACCTTCACCAGCCAGCGAGGGGATTCGGGCACCGTAAACAATAGAATCAAAAACGCCACCGCCGGTACCGCGCCGGAGCCGAACATCCAGCGCCAGCCCATTTGACCGTTCCATGACTGCGCAATGGCCGCCATGCCTGCATTAGCGGCAACCGGCTCGGCTATCATGAGGTTCACCAACTGGGCCGCTAGCACGCCGATGACGATGGTCAGCTGGTTCACCGCCACAAAGGTGCCGCGCTTTTCCGCCGGACTGACTTCGGCGATATACATGGGGGAGAGTGCCGACGCCAGGCCGATACCGATGCCGCCGATAATCCGGAATGCCACAAACACCTCGAAGTTATGCGCCGTGGCCGCTCCCCAGGCCGACGCGGTGAACAGCACCGCCGCCAGCAGCAGCGGCAGTTTACGGCCGAAACGGTCGGACAGCGTGCCGGAGATGATGGCCCCCACCACGCAGCCGGCCAGGGCTGAACTCACCGCCCAGCCGGACTGGGCTGGATTGGTGATACCGAAATAGGCTTCATAAAACGGCTTGGCGCCGCCTATCACCACCCAGTCATAACCGAACAGCAGACCGCCGCAGGCGGCCACCAGACAAATAGACCAGACATAGGCAAGATTAAGCTGACTTTTGTGTTTCATACGACCACCCTATTGGTTTTGTGGTGAGCAGTCCTGCATCTCTGTGGCCAGCATGTCCGCCAACGTCGAGAATATCTGCGCTTTATCATGGTTGGGATTGCAAGCCAGCAAGGCGGCGCGCTGCTGTTGCCAGCGGGCGTCGTCCCCCAGCCCCAGATAAGCCAGGGCGCTGACGAACAGGCAATGTTGCTGATGGTTTTGCTGCGGATCGCTATCCAGCACCACCAGGTCGGGAAGAGACACGGCAAAGAAATCCGTTTCTACCGGCCGGCTGATGGCCTCCGCCGACCAGTCCCGCATCCGGCTGAAAATGTCCCGCGCCTGTCGCCGTTGCCCCAGACGCATCAGCGCCGCGCCCTGGTAGAACAGATAGTCCACCGGCTGGTCGTTGTAATAACGGCTCTCATTCATGTCACCGCTGCTTTGGGCCGCGCGCTGAAAGTATTCCCGAGCCTGCCGGCTGTCCCCTGACCGGGCCGCGCAGACCCCCTGCCAGAAGGCGATGTCATTATCGGTCTGCCCCACCAGCCGGCCTTCCCCCAGGTTCGGCGGATAATGCAGCGCCGCATCCAGGCTCGCCATAGCGGCCTGGGGCCGCCCGTCCGCCAGCAGGGCATGGGCTTGGCGCAGCTGCGTTATCACATACTGGGCGGTGACTTTGCCCTCGCCGCCTTCCCAAGGGTGGAAGGCATGGGTATGCAACAGCTCCTGCGCTTTTTCCGGCTGCCCCAGCTGATTGTATAAACTCAGCAGCTCGGCAATGAGATCGTCGCGTTTTAGCGCCACCGGCAGATGCGCCGACAGCAACCTCAGCCGTTCGGCAGGTTGAACGCCACAAAGCTTGCGCAGGTGATCCCATTCAAACAACAGCCGCGCATCCAGGGGCGCCAAGGTGAAGGCCTGTTGCAAACAGTGCTCGGCCTGCGCCCGGTCATGCCGCTTATTGAAATAAAACACCGCCAGATCGCGCCAGGCGCCGGCAAATGATGGCTCCAGCTCAAGGCAGCGCCGCCAGCAGGCTACCGCCCGTTCGTAGCTGCGTTTGCTGTAATGAAAGCAGCCCAACAGATAGCAGGCGAAATAACACTCCGGCACCTGTTCCAGCATGGCCGCTTCCGCCAGCTGATTGGGAAACCGCACCCATTGGCCGAAGTTATCCCGCGCCTGCCCGAGCAACGCCAGATACTGTTCATGGGGAATACTGTCCTTCAGCAGCACGGCGCGGAGATAAACCGGCAGGGTTTCCCGGCTGTCCAGCAGATCAAGCACCGCCAGGGCTTCTTGGCGCAGGCCGAACGACAACAGGGTATTGGCGATGGTCAGGGCGTTAATGCCCCGGCCGCCGGTGACCCGCCGCAGTTCGTCCAGGGATTCCGGCCGATTATCAAACAGGTAGCGCAAGGCAAGCAGGACATAATGCAGCGGGTAGGTCTGCAATTGCCCATCGATATAATCCAGGCTTTCCGCCAGGCGGCCGCTGCGCTGCAGCATTGCCGCCCGCAGGGACAACAGTCCGTAATGGGCGCCGTTGCTCAGCAAGCCCTGATCGGCGAAGGCCAGCGCCTGCCGCCATAATCCCCGCCGGGCGGCGATACGTCCCAGGCCGAAAAATCCGCCCTCTTTGCCGTTACCGCTCCAGGTTGCCCGGTAAAAATCTTCATAGGCGTCGTCCCATTGCTCCAAACGCTCATGGGCGCAGGCGCGGATCAGACTGGCGCCGCCGTCCAGGGGATTTTTGTTCAGCCGGTGTGCCCGGACCAGCGCCATATCGGCATAGTCAATGGCCCGCCGGTACTCGGCGCGGTTGTACTCTTTCACCGCCAGCGCCAGGTTGCAGCGATAATCGCCGGCATCCAGCGCCAGGCCGCGCCGGTAATAGTCGTCAGCCCCCTGGCCGGCATGGTTGTATTGATCAAGATGCTGACCGATAAACCAGGCTTCGTCGGCGCTGTTGATCTCGGCGGCGGGACGCGGCGGCGTGGCGGGGGACGGCAGAGGCGCGTCCGTGGCTTGATGTTCCAGATAATCGAGCACGATATTGCCCTGGTTATCCGTTAGCCGAATGGACAGCCGGCCGGGGAAATCCCCCGCCAGATCCTGTTTCAACGCCTGGGCGGGGGTGAGATTCACGCCGGTCTCGAACAGCGGCGCCGACTGCCCATCGCTATGGATAGCCAGCCGATAATCATGCAGCGTGGTCACGGCGTACAGGCCCCAGGTCAGTCCGGTTGCGGTGCGTTCCAGCTTCAGGGCGGCGTCGGTACTGGCGTTTTGCACCATGCCCAGCGTGTTGTAGGGCAGGAAATTCTGCACAAAACGTTTCTCTTCCCCGGCATCCAGCCAGGTGAAATCAGGCTGGTTATCGGTGTACACACCGGTCATCAGCTCGATATAAGGACCGTTGACGTCGGTGAGGTTGCGATCCCAGGCGCGGCCGAACTCGCAGTTGCCCCAGGTCCACTGCTTTTTACCGGGGGAAACGTGATGATCGGCGATATGCAGCAATCCCCCCTGCTCGTTATGGCTGTAGGCGCCGACAAAATCGTAATCCGACTTGTAGGCCATATAGGAAGTGGGCACCGGGATGTTCTTATAACGGGAGATATCCACCCCGGCGGAGTAGTCCACTTTATAATAAGTGCCGGTAGCGATAGGGAAGGTGGAAACATCCCGCTTGCCGTGATCGAAAACCGCCGTGACGTCCGGAGGGAAGACGCTTTGATGATCGTCGCCCCCTTTTACCGCCGGGTTAGCCCACCACAAGAACGGCCGCGGCGTATCGTTGCCGTTAAAGATGCGCGCGGAAATTTCAATCAGCGCCCGGTCCGGATAGAGGGTAAAGCCGGTCATCACCTGCAGGCCGCGCATGGGTTCGATTTCTCCCAGCCAAACCGTACAGGCGCCGTCTTCACCGGTTTGCAGCCGGTAATCCACCGGCATATACGTGGTGGGACGGTGATGCTGCGGCCAGTTGAACTCGATGCCGCCGGAAATCCAGGGCCCGAGCAGTCCCACCAGCGCCGGCTTGATGACCTCGTTGTGATAGATAAAATCACGCTGCCTGATTTTGTCATAGGCCCGCTGGATACGCCCTCCCAGCTCAGGCAGCAGCATGACCCGCAGGTAATCATTTTCCAGCCAGAGCGCCTGATACTCCCGCGGCGATTTCTCTCCGGTCAGGGTATCAATCACGCCATAGGGATACACCGCGCCGGACGATCCCTGGTAGACCCGATGCTCCAGAAACATCGGATGGGTATCCTGTTCACCGGTCCGGTAGGTGGGAATCGAGACGCTTTCCTGCCACACCTTCACTGCACCTGCCATATCCGCCTCACTCAATCTTTTGATTAAACATTCCAGTGGAGGCAGTATAGAGGACAATATCTGGCCTATATCTGTGAAGCTTCACGCTATACAGTTAAGTGAGTTTAGTGAATGAGCCTGTTCGGTATTAACAACCAGTTTATGCGCAGCCATAATAAGTCGGTGATAATCAGCCATTTATACCGCGAGAAAACCGCCAGTAAATCGTCCCTGGCCCGCCTGAGCCAGTTGAGCATCCCGGCGGTGAGCAATATCCTCGACGAACTGTTGGCCGAGGGCTACCTGAACCGGTCAGCGGTGAATTTACATACGCGGGGCAATAACAGCGGCAGTTATCAGATAGCGACACGGGGGAATATCCTGTGTTTGAATATTTCGCCGTTTCTGATTGAAAGCGTGCTGACGGACGGGCTGGTCCGCCCGCTGCAGCCCCTGCAACGCCTGAAAACAGAGATCATGACTCCGCAACAGCTGCAGCAGGAAATTGAACGGCAGTACCATTCTTACCGGCAATACGATCCCCAGACCCCGCTGCGTATCGCGCTGTCGGTACACGGCCAGGTCAATCCCCGTACCGGCGTTTCCGAGAGAATGCCCCAGGCGGTGTGGCATGAACCCGTTGAGCTGCGCTATCTGCTGGAAGAAAAACTCGGCACCAGGCTGCTGCTTGACAATGATTGCGTCATGCTGGCGCTGGCGGAAAAGTGGCAAAATCCCGCCAGCGCCAATGATTTTTGCGTTATCAATGTCGATTACGGTATCGGTTCGTCATTTGTTATCGACCGGGAAATCTATCGCGGCAACCTGTTCGGCAGCGGTCAGATAGGCCATACGATTATCGATCCCGACGGAGCGGCCTGCCCCTGCGGGCGCTATGGCTGCCTGGAAACCATCGCTTCGCTTTCGTCGCTGAAAAAACGCGCCCGCATGCAGTTGAAAATGACCCCCGACAGCGGCCTGGAAAACACCCCTATCGACACCGCCTGGTTGATCAATGAATATCACGGCGGCAACCCCGAGATACGCCTGATGGTGAATAATGCCGCACGGGCCGTCGGCCTGAGCCTGTATAATTTCCTGAATGTGTTGAACATCAATCATATCTATCTTTACGGCCGCAGCTGTAAATTCGGCGCCGATTGGCTGAATATCATCCATGAACAGACCCATTACAATCCCTTCGACGGCGGCAACACTACGCGTGAAAACGCCACGCAAATCGTCGTGGGCGGCCTGACCCGGCAGCAGCAGGTGATGGGTATCGGCTTTCTGTACGCCGAGGATATTTTGAAAAACGGGCTGTTTCAAAAAGCGGAGGCAGCGGCGAAATAAGCAGACCCGCTATCACCATAGCTCGAGGTAGGCCTGTTAAAGGGAGAGCGTTCCGGATGGGGTCGAATCGGCGCAAGCCAACCGAGTAGCCATCTTCCAAGCTCAACCGGGGCCCGGGCGGGACAGGATGCCGGATCGTAAACCCGCCGTGAATCCATCCCTGGAGGCTCGATCCGCGCCGTCCTGGCGCGGACGGTTTACTCTTCCAGCATCCTGTCCCGCCTCACTCACTCTGTGCTCATTGGTCGTTAGTGTACCTGTATGTTAACAAGCCAAACAGCGCATGATGTCAACCAGGGTGCTATGCCGGACAAGGCGCAGCACAGGCCCACGTCCATCGAGCGTGCAACGAACCTGTTGACGCCACCCCAGTCAGTGCTTACTCACCTTACTCCGGCAGCAGGCCGACAAACGTCGTTTTTTTACGCGGGCCCGTCATCAGCGGCTCCAGCTGTTCCACGCAGCGTAAATAATGCGGGGTCTTTTTATGCGCCGCCACCGCCTGCTCGTCTTTATACGCTTCATAGATATAAAAACGGTTCGGCAACTGCTCGTCCCGCAACACATCAAAACGCAAATTGCCCGGCTCTCGAATGGAGCCCACATGGTTCTGCCGGAACACCGCCAGAAACTCCTCCACCCGGTCCGGCTTGACATTGATTTCCACCAGCGTCACATGCATTTCGTTCCCCTCCCAGACCGTCAGGCCGAGTGTTGTTCGCTCAAAAACAGCTGATAGGCCCGCTCGGCGTTTTCACCCTCATGCACCACTGCCCGCACCGCTTTCAACATGGCCACCGGCGCGGCGGACTGAAATATATTGCGCCCCATATCCACCCCGGAGGCGCCCTGATCGATGGCGCGATAACACATCTCCAGCGCATCCCGCTCCGGCAGCTTTTTACCGCCGGCGATAACAATCGGCACCGGACACCCCGCCGCCACCCGCTCGAAGCCGCTGTCGGTGTAGTAGGTTTTGATGATTTGCGCGCCGATCTCGGCGGCGATGCGCGTCGCCAGCGAGAAATAGCGCTGGTCGCGCGCCATGTCCTTCCCCACCCCGGTCACCGCCATGGTGGGCATACCGTAACGGGTGCCCTGATCCACCAACTGGATGATGTTTTTGATGGACTGGTGCTCGTATTCGCTGCCGATATAGACCTGGGCCGCCATGGCCGCCACGTTCAATCGCAGCGCGTCCTCAATGCATACCGCCACCGCCTCGTTGGACAGCTCGCCGAGAATGGAATTGGCGCCGGAAGCCCGCAGCACCACCGGTTTGTTTACCGCCGGCGAGACGACGCTGCGCAAAATGCCCCGTGTGCACATCAAAACATCGGTATGGGGAAACAGGGGCGCGATATGCAAATCGATCCGCTCCAGTCCGGTAGTGGGGCCCTGGAAATAACCGTGATCGAACGCCAGCATCACCGTATGGCCGGATGCCGGGTTGAAAATACGCGCAAGCCTGGCCTGCATCCCCCAATCCAGCGCCCCGCTTCCTTTGAGGAAGAACGGCGAAATCTGCTGCGCCACGCCGATGCCGAAGTCTTTCCCGTCTTTGATATCATCCAAATCAGCCATGGTATCGGCCTCCTGAGTACCGATTAAAAGTCATATTTACCGATATTGTCCTTGTCGAATTGCACCCGCTGCGGCAGCAGCACGATGCCGTTGTTTTTCCCTTCGTATTGATAGCCCTGCACGCTGTTGGGGGAGACCTCAACCTGGCCCACCTGGGGAATGGTGAGCTTATCTCCCACCTTCAGGTCGCCTTTTTGCAGCATTTCATGGGCGACATACACGGCGATTTTCCCCTGCTGCACCACATCCCACAGGCCGAAGGTTTTCACCGTGCCCCGCTCCACATAAGGACGCATCACGTTCGGCGTGCTGAACCCCACAATAACCACATCGTGTCGGCCGAGGTTTTCCGCGGCCTGGGCGGCGGCGGGCAGCGCGTTGGCATCCGGGGCGATAATCGCGTCCAAATCACCGTAGGCCTTCAAAATGCCTTCGGCGGTTTGCAGGGACTTGGTGGCGTCGTTGTAACCGAACTGAGTGGTGACAATGGTCCAACCGGGATGTTCGGCGGCGATTTTAGCCTTGGCCTCTTTTACCCACTGATTCTGATCGGTCACGGTGGGGCTGGAGTAAAAGAACGCCACCTTGGCCTGGGGCTTGGAAATCTGTTTGGCCGCCATATCCACCAGCAGCGTCCCCAACTGGGCCGGCGTGCCCTGATCGATATAGATTGAACGGCATTCCGGCTTGGTATCGGAATCCCAGGTCAGCACTTTCACGCCGCGCTGCATGGCGCGCTTCAGCGCCGGGCACAGGCCGTCCGGCGACACCGCCGACACGATGATGGCGTTATAGCCCTGGTTAACGAAGTTGTTGATAAGCTGGACCTGGCCTGAGACGCTGGGCTCGGTGGGGCCGTCATAGGTAACGTCCACCCCCAGTTCCTTACCCGCCGCCAGGGCGCCGTTGCCGCCGCTGGTGAAAAAACCCACCCCTACCAGCTTGGGTATAAACGCAATTCTTTCTGCGGCCTGAGCCCCGGCAAGACTGGCCGATGCCAGGCCGAGCGCCGCCGCCAATATCACTTTGCGCCAGATTTTATGAGCCATGTTGGTTCTCCATCGGTCATGGGAAGGGTTCAGGAAGAAACCCGCGGGCGCAGCCGGCGGGCCAGTAGACGCGTTATTGCTTCGCGATGCAGGCTGGCGGAACGGCCTAGCACCACCAAAATCAACAATGCGCCGGATAACGCACTGGAAACCTGGCTGGCGACGCCGGCCATTTGCAGGCCCTGCTGCAGGAACCCCACCAGCAGCGTGGCCAGGGCGGTACCGAGGATCGAGCCCGACCCGCCATAGATGTTCGCCCCGCCCAGCACCGCGGCGGTGATGGCCGGCATCAACAGCGCGCCGCCGAGATCGGAACGGGCGGAGCCGAAATAGGACACCATCAGTACGGCGGCCACGGCGGACCCCAGGCCGGTCAGCCCATACACCGCGCACAGGGTAGAGCCCACCGGTACCGCGCTATAGCGGGCCACCCTCGGATTCTGGCCGATGACAAACACCTGCCTGCCCAGGCGGGTGCGATGCATCAGCAGCCAGAAAACCAGCAGCGTAAGCACAAAGAGGGATAACGGCATCGGCAGCCCCAGCACCGTCATATTGGCGAAATCAGTGAATGCCGAGGGGAAACCGCCGATGCCCTCATAGCCGGTGGCTCCCGCCAGCCCCGACAGCAGCAGCGCGCTGCCGCCGTATAAATACAGCGTGCCCAGGGTGATAACCAGCGGATTGACCCCGGTATACAGGATAAGTCCGGCATTGAGCAGCCCGCAGGCCAGGCCCAGCAGCAAAGTGAGCGGAACCGCCAGGGCCAGGGGCAGACCGCTTTGGTACAGCACGCCCAGCGCAATGGCGCACAGTCCGACGGTAGAGGCGAAAGAGATATCGATACCGCCGCTGACAATCACCATGGTCAGCGGCAGGGCGACAATGCCGATCGTGATAAAATCGCTGGTACTGAACAGCAGCATATTCACATCCAGCATGCGCGGATTCACGGCGCCGAACAGCAGGATTTCCGCCAGCAGCAGGACCACCAGCGCGCCTTCCCAGCCGTGCTCTTTCAGTCTGTTCATCAGGCCACCCCGCCCTTTTTATCGGTGGCGATGGCCGTGCGTCTGGCTCCGCCTGACCGGCGTTTGCGGCCTTTTGGCTTCGTCGTCGAAGGGTCGGGCATAAAACGGGCATACTTCTGGTGCCGACGGCTCAGTTCCAGCGCCCGCCGCAGGCGGCCGTCGAAAATCAGCACGCCCAGCAGCACCAGGCCGGCGATAAAATCGTTCCACCAGGCGGGCAAGCGCAGCAATACCAGCACGCTGTCGATTTGGGTGAGGAAATAGGCTCCCAGAATGGCCCCGGCCACCGTGCCGGTCCCCCCCAGCAGGCTTACCCCGCCCAACACGCAGGCGGCAATGGCTTTCATCTCCAGTCCGCTGCCGGTCTGGTTGGGCACGAAGCCGATTTGCGCGGCGAAGACGATACCCGCCAGCGCCGCCATCAAGCCGTTGACGGCAAAAGCCGCCATGCGAACGGTATCCACCGGCACGCCGAGCTGGCGCGCGCCGGGCAGGTTATCCCCCACCGCATAGAAGCTGCGGCCGAACGAGGTACGGCGGCATAACCAGAACAGCGCGGCAAAAAGCACAATGATCACGTAGCCGAAGGGGGAAATGCCGAACCAGAGCGGGTTTGACAAGGCTTTCAGGCCGGCGGGCAGGTTTTCGATCCATTTGCCGCCGGTAAGCAGCAGCATCAGACCGCGATATAAGCCCAGCGTGCCGAGGGTGGCGACAATGGCCGGAATTCGACACCAGGCCACCAATATGCCGTTGAACATCCCTGCCCCTACGCCCGTAAGCAGGGTCAGCAGAAGCGCGGACGTCAATCCGAAACCGTGGTTTAACATCAGGCCCAGCGCCACCGCGCAAAGGCCGGTTATGGATCCCACCGAGACATCGATGTTGCGCGTCAGCATCACCAGGGTGGCGCCCATGGCCAGTAGTATTAGGATATGCGCACTGCTGAAAATCATCAGCAATGTCTGCATACCGATATAGTTGCGATCCAGCGCCCCCAGCAGCACAAACAGGGCCACAATCGCCAGCAGCGCCGTGAGTTCGCGATTATTTTGCAGCAATTTAAGCATCGGCGGACTCCTCGGCGCCGGAACCGAAGGCCATGCGCATCATGTGCTCCACCGTGGCGGCCTCCCCCTGCATCGGCGGGCTCAATTCCCCCTGGTGCATGACGAAAACCCGATCCGCCAGCAGGGCTATCTCTTCCGGATCGGAAGAAATCAGCAGCACCGCCACGTTTTGCCCCACGATATCCCGCAGCAAACGGTAAATATCGGCGCGGGCCGACACATCCACGCCCCGGGTCGGCTCATCGATAATCAGCAGCCGCGGCTGCGCCTCCAGGCATTTTGCGATGAGCAGTTTCTGCTGATTGCCGCCGGATAACGTACGCGCCGGCTGGCCGCCGTCAGCATATTTAATACCCAACGCCCGTTGATACCGCGCCAGCACCGCCATTTCCCGTTTCGGATGCAGCCACCAGCGATGGCGTTCGGCGGCCAGGGCACCGGTATTCCAGTAGAGCGGCGCGTCAAGATAAAGGCCCGACGACTGGCGGTCCTCCGGCAAATAGACCAGGCCGGCCTCAAGCCGCTGGGACAACCCCAGCCCGCCGATATCCCGCCCTTCCAGCCGCAGTTGACCGCCCCACAGCGGACGCAGGCCGTACAGGGTTTCCGCCAGCTCGGTGCGGCCGGCCCCCACCACCCCCGCCAGGCCGACGATTTCACCGGCATGTACGGTAAATGACACCTGGCGGAAGCCTTCGCCGCTCAAGCGGTCCGCCTCCAGCACCAGCCGGCGCGGATCGGCGGTATGCCGCTGCCCGGGCAGCTCAAGCCACATTTTTTGCGCCGCGGATAGGCCGTCGCCGCCATTGATCGGCGCGATGGCCTGGACAAGCGTCTGGGTATCGAAATCGCCGATAGGACCGCTCAGGGATAGGACCCCGTCGCGCATCACGCTGACCCGGTGGGCCAGCGCATAGACCTCGGGCAGTTTATGAGAGATAAAAATTACCCCGACGCCGCGGGCCAGCAGGTCCCGCACCTGTTTGAACAGCCGCCGGGTTTCCGTCGGCGTCAGCGAGGCGGTGGGCTCGTCCAGAATCAGGATACGCGCGTCGCGCATCAGTCCGCGCAGGATCTCCACCAGTTGCCTGTCCGCCACTTCCAGCGTTCCGGCGGCTGCCTGCAGCGATAATTCACAGCCGAGACGTTCCAGCAATTGCTGCAATTTACCGACGTCCGCCTGCCGCCGCGGCAAACGAAACAGGATATTTTCCTTCACCGTCATATTGGGAAACAGCATGGGTTCCTGCGGCACCAGATAAATACCGTACTGATGGGCGCGGGCCGGGGTAAGACGCTCACAGGGCCGGTCATCAATGGATATTAAACCGCTGTCCGGCGACTCAACCCCGGCAATGATTTTCATCAACGTCGATTTTCCGGCCCCATTACCGCCGAGCAAGGCATGGACTTGCCCGGCCATCAATGTGAAGCTGATATCTTTCAATACCGTCACGCCTGCATACTGCTTGCAAACGTTCTGCACCTGCAGCAGCGGCGCCGGGGATAACGGGGGTCGTTGCGTCATATCGCTCTCTACCGGAATGAACAAATGAATTTTAAATTCAAAACTGTTCATAATCCTAGTCGGGGTGATATAATAAAAACGCCAAATTGATCACATTTCATTCATGTGCACATCCATTGTCGTATCGGGAAATAAGGTCATCACGTTTTTGCAGGTCCGGTCACAGTTCACCTCTCCCGCAAACTGAACAATTGAATATAATTTTAAGAAGTGTTCTATATGAATAAAAATAGCCATGAAAAAACCAGTCGTGAAATGAAGGGCTCCGAAAATGTTGGCCCGGCGGATAACGGCATGGCTGAATCCGAATTATTGGCGCGCATAGCCTGGTTCTATTACCACGATGGCCTGACCCAAGGAGAAATCGGCGACCATCTGGGGCTGACGCGGCTTAAAGTGTCGCGCCTGCTGGAGAAAGGCCGCCAGTCGGGGGTGATCCGCGTACAGATCAACTCCCGTTACGAAGGCTGTCTGGAGTTGGAGAATGTGCTGCTTGAACGATTCAAGCTACAGCATGTCCGGGTACTGCCGGCGTTGCCGCAGCGTGAGATCAACCGGCGCATCGGCGTGGGGGCGGCCCAGGTGATCATGAGCCATTTACAGCCGCAGCAGCTGCTGGCGGTGGGTTTTGGCGAAACCGCCATGAGTACCCTTCAGCACTTGAGCGGTTTTATCAGTTCCCAGCAGGTACGGCTGGTGACGCTGTCCGGCGGCGTCGGCCCCTATATGACCGGTATCGGCCAGTTGGACGCCGCGTGCAGCGTCAGCATTATTCCGGCGCCGCTGCGCGCGTCCTCCGCCGAGGTCGCCGCCATATTCCGCCGGGAACGCAGCGTGCATGACGTCATGCTGACCGCCTGCGCCGCCGATATCGCGGTGGTGGGCATCGGCGCGCTGAACCAGAAACGCGAGGCCACCATAATGCGTTCAGGTTATATCAGCGAAGGGGAACAACAGCTGTTCGGCCGCAAGGGCGCGGTGGGAGACATTCTCGGTTATTTCATGCAGCGCAGCGGAGAGCTGGCCGAGGCCATGCCGATCCACCAGGAGCTGATCGGGGTGTCGTTACAGGATTTGGCGAATATCCCGCAGGTCATCGGCGTGGCGGGCGGCACGGAAAAAGCCGAGGCCATCCTGGCGGCTTTGGCGGGCAAACACATTAATGCATTGATTACCGAGGAAAGCACGGTACGAACCATGCTGGCGCTGCTCTGACTCATCAAACAGGACGGTTCGCCCGGCAGCCCGGCTTTTATCCTGCGCTCCGGCGCCGCTGACACAGAGATAATGACAATGACGACACTCTGTACTCCTGCATCACCCGCCGCTCACTCCGGCTATCTTATGGCGCTGGACGCCGGCACCGGCAGTTTTCGTGCGGTGATTTTTGATATCGAAGGCAATCAGCTGGCGGTGGGCCAGGCGGAATGGCGGCATCTGGCGGATCCGCTCATCCCCGGTTCCATGGCGTTCGATCTGGAAAAAAACTGGCAGTTGGTGTGCAACTGCATTCAGCGGGCGCTGGCCGCCGCCGCCATCGAACCCCGGCAAATCCATGCCGTGGCCGCCTGTTCAATGCGCGAGGGCATCGTGCTTTACGATCGCCAGGGCAAACCCATCTGGGCCTGCGCCAATGTCGATGCCCGCGCCAGCCGTGAAGTAAGCGAGCTTAAGGAGCTGCACGATAACGGTTTTGAGAGCGAAGTCTATCAATGTTCGGGACAAACCCTGGCCCTGAGCGCCATGCCGCGCCTGTTATGGCTGGCCCACCATCGGCCGGATGTCTATCGCCGGGCGGCTACGCTCACCATGATAAGCGATTGGCTGGCCTATATGCTTAGCGGAGAGCTGGCGGTGGACCCCTCTAACGCCGGCACCACCGGCATGCTCAGCCTGGCAAGCCGGGACTGGCAGCGCAGCCTGCTGGACATGGCCGGCCTGCGCGCCGATATGCTCTCCCCGGTACGGGAAACCGGCACCGTGCTGGGCGCGGTGACCGGGCCGGCGGCCCAGGCCTGCGGACTATTGGCCGGCACGCCCGTGGTAACGGGGGGCGGCGACGTACAGCTCGGCAGCCTCGGACTGGGCATCGTCCGGCCGGGACAAACCGCGGTGCTGGGGGGCACCTTTTGGCAGCAGGTGGTCAATTTGCCCGCGCCCATCACCGACCCGGACATGAATATCCGCGTCAATCCCCATGTCATCCCCGGCATGGTGCAGGCGGAATCCATCAGCTTTTTCACCGGCCTGACCATGCGCTGGTTTCGCGACGCCTTTTGCGGCGAAGAGAAGCTGATTGCCGAGCGGATGGGAGTGGATACCTACAGCCTGTTGGAAGACATGGCCGCCCGCGTGCCGGCGGGGTCCTACGGCGTCATGCCGATTTTTTCCGATGCCATGCGCTTTAAAAACTGGTATCACGCCGCGCCCTCCTTTATCAATCTCTCCATCGACCCGGAGCGCTGTAATAAACAAACGCTGTTCCGCGCCCTGGAGGAAAACGCCGCCATCGTGTCCGCCTGCAACCTGGAACAAATAGCCCGTTTCTCCGGGGTCCAGCCCAAGTCGGTGGTGTTTGCCGGCGGCGGCTCCAAAGGCAAATTATGGTGCCAGATTCTCAGCGACGTCACCGGACTGACGGTAAAAGTGCCCGACGTTAAGGAAGCCACCGCCCTGGGCTGCGCCATTGCCGCCGGGGTGGGCGCCGGCATCTACCCTTCCCTGGCCCAAACCGGCGAACGCCTGGTGCGCTGGCAACGGGAGTATCAGCCGAATGTGGAAAATCACCAGCTCTATCGCCAAATGAAAGCCAGCTGGCAGGCGGTATACGCCGATCAGCTGGGGCTGGTGGATAACGGACTCACCACCTCGATGTGGAAAGCGCCGGGCTTGTAAACGATTATGCTTAACGCTTGCATATGCGATAGAACCAAGCCCAGCCGCTGTACTGTCTGCTAGACCGGCGAAGCGGGGCTATCATTCCAGCAGGCAACTACGATCAAATCATAGAGCGAAAACATTAGGTTATGGATGCCCCGGAATAACATGGCTTCCACTCTCCTATATTTATGTTATGTTTTAGCAATCCTCATGCAAATAACAACATTGCCTAATTTTTCTAGGCCGGTAATATTGAACATAATGATGCTCAACTCAGCATAATTTTATTTTTTGACGCACTTATGAACGGTATATTCCTGCCGCACTGAGTTTTAAGCGCATAAAGGAGTAGGTCAGCGATGAAAATATTATCTCTGCGTCACAATATTCAAATGGCCAAAAAATATTTACCGCTGATATTACAGGCTTTGATATAGCATCATTAGTTTATTTTAAACTATAAATAAATAGGGACATATTTATATTTTCGGGAAACATTAATTATTTACAAAATATTTTAGAGCATATGAGGGGGATTTATGGCACTCCAACCACCTACCTTACCACAACTTACCAATAACACTATTACTACGGCAAAAATATCCGCGGATGGTGGTATAATTGTCGACATTCCTTCTTACGGGAATTTGAGAATAAATGACACCGTTAGAATATTTTTCAACGGTTCGTTAGTCATTACTTATGATATTGTAAATATTGGTGATTTACCCCACCAATTCCTTATCCCCGGCAGATATGCTGTTATAGGAAGCAATATTATGCAATATACAGCCACCGATAGGTTAGGTAACACAAGTCCATCTGACCCCGCCTCTTTCACAGTAGTTCAAAGCGCTTCCGTGAGCGGCTATGTTCTAAATTCCCAAGTCATACAGAATGATGCCAATGCTGATGGTTCCGACCGAAACCAGATTATCTACATTCTCTCCAGCATGACGGGTCAGCAGGTATCCGGCCAGTTTATCACTTTTGCGCACTATGATTCCGGCGGCGTTGGCCTAAGTGATCCTTTCGTCCAGACAGATGCCGCCGGGATATCCAGTTTGTTTGTTACCAGCAGCATCAGTGAACGTGTTTTAATTGTCGCCACGCTGATCACAGATAACACGGTGACCAATTCTCAGGTGCTGAATTTCGTTGAAGCGCCTATCAGTTATAGCCTGTCCGCCACGCCTCAGGTTAATAACCAGCCCGCGAATGGCCAGGCCACTAATCTGGTGGTGGCAAAACTGGTGAATAGCGCAACGCAGGCAGGAATCGGCGGCAGAGTGCTGCAAGTTTACGTCGGCGGCGCCGCCACTTACCCGAATACCGTCACGACCAATCCGTTTGGTGAGGCCAGCATATATATTTCCACTATTAACCCTGGGTCAATGAACGTCATTATTTCTCTGCAATCTGACTATAACGTTCAAACAAATGTAGACATAAATTTCGTTCCCAGCTACCCCATTACTTTTCCTTCATATGAAGTATGGGTAGGAGAGTATGTTCCAGTGAGTACGTTATTTGGGCCTATATATTTTCAACAAGGACATGTGTATGAAGTATCACTCAGCCGGACATATAATTATATTTGGGATTGTGGCGTAAATTATGCACATATATATTCAGGAGCGGGTACTGTTTGCGCCTCAGGTCGGCCAACGGACTTTTTATTTCTTGGCGATGGTTTCTCATATATAAAACCGCTTAAAACCGGTTCTGGCGCCGACTTTTATTCCCGATATGCACCTTATTACAATGCTGCAAATTCAGGATATACCTTCGTGACTGTAGTTGACCACGGGCCAACTGATAGCATATTCTCCATACCCGCGATACTCGGTAAACAAGAAAATTTGCTGTTAGAACATTCAGATAATGCGGAATCGCCCAATTCAATTGGAAACGTCACGCCGGAGACTGCTTGTAACCCCGCTGACGACTACCCATGCCATACTCGGGTTTAGGATTTAGTTGCAATTATGGGTATTGTGTCCCAATGATTGGCACACAATACCCACGGGTTTATAGTAAAAAAATAATATTATAACATTATTATAAAAATGTTTTTTTTCGCAACTTCTCACGTAAATAACAACATTGTCTAATAATTTTTTTGCAGGTAATATTCATATAAACTTTTGAAAGTACACTCCAAACGAAATTACATAAAATAAAAAATTTTGAAGTTGATCATAGCAAATATGAAATTAAGGAGATTATATGTCATCAGCATATCCCTGTACTCGACCTCTTTTTACCTTGCGTCCTCCGCTGCTTCCGCAAGTTTTTAATGGTGTAATCCATACCATTCAAATCGATCTTGCCGGTGGTCTTTACTTACAGGTGCCTCTCTATCCCGACGTAGAGATCAACGACATTATCCATGTATTTTTTTCTAGTAACGACTTCCCGCTAGTCAGTTTCATTATACAAACACTGCCGGGTTTACCAAGAAGCTTTCTGTTCCCGGCCAGCGTAGCGACCGTGGGACCGCATTTTGCTTTTTATGTGGCGGAGGATTTTGCCGGTAATTCGTCAATATCTGAAAGAGTTGATTTCCAAATAGTTCAAAGCTTGCAGCAAAACAGCTTACTCACGGCCACGGTCCTTGCTAATAACGCGCTGGCCGATGGCGTTTCAACAAATATCGTCAGAGCCACGTTATATGACGCTAGTGGATATCCTTCCTCGGGGCAAGTGCTGCGTTTGACGGCTTCCGGTCAAGCCCAACATCCTCAATTTGTCGTCACAGATGTTACGGGAAATGCTTTTATACCAATAACAAATACCGTTCCTGGAGTCGTCATTCTTAATATTGAACTTGGAACGAATCCCGCCACAAGCACTTCAGCACAAGTGATGTTTACCGTTCCCGGTCAGTCTATTTGTCGATGAAGGGAAATAGTCAAAAGATAGCCAGCCCGGCATGATTATGTTCTTTTTAAGAGTTTGAAAAATTGTATAGTCTTGCCGGACTGTTTTTGATGAACGATATCAGTTTGGTTTCAGATAACAACCAGATCGTTAAAATTCATATTTTCTTAAAGATATTAGTATGAAATAAGTGAAATGTTATCATCCGGAAAACCGTTTCTTTAATATTTATTGCTAAAGCTTAAAGCAAGGGGTAACCGGCCCGCTTCCGGCAAAAGTGTTCATTTCAATATCACCCGACGCGGACGATAATGCCCTCAATCCGCATCAAGTGAGGCATAGGACAATCCGCACGCTGAACCGCCACTGATAAGCGCTGGACACATACTGGCATATGCCCCTATTCTAATCCCATGCTGTTTCACTTAATTGCTGAAAACAATATGGATAACAACATGCGTATGCTGGTTGTGGGCGCCGGCGCCACCGGCGGTTATTTTGGCGGCCGGCTGGCGCTGGCAGGACGTGACGTGACGTTTTTGGTGCGTGGTAAACGCGCGGCGTCGCTGCGTTCCGAGGGGATGCGTATTATCACCCCGTCGGGCGAGCTGGCGCTGCAACCCCAGGTGACGGAAGCCGCAGAGATAACCAGGCCCTACGACGCCATTTTGATTGCGGTCAAAGCGTTCAGCCTGGACGGCGTATTAGAAGCCCTTAGGCCGGCAGTGGATGAAAACACGTTGATTATGCCCGTTCTCAACGGCATGAAGCACCTTGAAGTCCTGGCGGAACGCTACGGCAAAAACGCCGTTATCGGCGGCCTGTGCAAAATAGCCGGGACCTTGGATGATAAGGGGAGAATCGTACAGCTGAGCAGTTTGCATGAACTGACGTATGGAGAACTGGACAGCGCGGCCTCTGAGCGCATCACCCGTTTGGATCGCTTTTTCCAGGGCGCCGGTTTCAATGCTCGCCTGTCGCCGAATATCATCAGCGAGATGTGGGAAAAATGGCTGCTGCTGGCAAGCCTCGGGGCCATTACCTGCCTGATGCGCGGTAATATCGGCCAGGTAGCCTCCGCGCCGGGAGGCGACGCATTTGCCCGCGGGGTGATAAACGAAGTCCTGGCGGTGCTGGTTTCTCAGGGCTATGTCCGGCGGGAAGAGTATATACAGCAGACCATCGACCTGTTAACCCGGAAAGAATCGGTTCAAACCTCTTCCATGTACCGCGACCTGATGCAGGGCTACGAAATAGAAGCAGACCAGGTGATAGGCGATCTGGTGGACATCGCCGGCCGCGCAGCGCTGTCGGTGCCGCTGCTGAAAGCAACCTATGTCAACCTGTGCGTATACCGGGCCGCGCGCGGTAACGCTTAGGAGTCATCGTGGCGGCGTTGTTTGTTATGGATGGCGTTTGACGCCGCCGCGAAGTCATCGGCCGCCATCGGCTCTCGCGTCAAGACCCCCGGTACAGGCTGATGGCCTCGCATCCGGCCTGCCGATTTACCGGTGAAAGAGCATCGAAGCAAAAACATGGCAAAAGCTTCTTAGCCCGGTTTAAATTTTATTTTTCAGGCAAATAATTGAAAACTATATTTTTACCGAAGTTTATGTTAACAATTGAATATTACTCTTTCTCAATGACAAGCTTTCCCATAAGAATATATTCTCTTATTTAGCAATGTCTCCCTTTTATAGCATTCAAGTGTTCGAAAATTGTTATTCTCAAAAAAAGAAAAGCCTGCTATCAAAAAATATCATTGTTTATCATGGAAAAAAATGTAAGCTCTGTATTGAGCTTAATACTGATTATTTTAAAAGATAGGTGAACCCTTTTTGTATAAATACCAAAAATCAAGGAGTTTATATGGCTCTTTCACCACCGATTTTACCACAAGCGGTTAACGGCGTAATCACCACGGCCCAGATTGAAGCGGCATATGGTATTTTTGTGTTGATACCTATTGATGCCAGCTTTTCAGTTGGGGATGTCATATCAGTGCGCTTAAACAATGATATGCGTCAAGCCGTATATCTAGGGGGCAGCGAACCAATTTTGGTGACATTTGATGACCCGGTTTATTGGATTTTTGACTTTTATAATCAATCCTATTACGGCCAGACAAACAGATATGGCGATGAAACCTTTTCTCCCACGGTGGAATTTTTTTTATCGAGCAAAACATTTTTCGGGATCATTGCACCGTGAACGTCAATATCAATAATTTTTAATTTTAGAACATTAATCATTATTAATTTATATTTTGAATCAGCCGGGACCGGACCATCGCGTTTTTGAAAGAGAGAGACGTAATGGATTCGGTCCAACCCTTTTTTCAAAGCAGCGGGCCATGATTCGGCTTACCACCAACAATGCCCTTGGTGGCGTCTTTGCCAATATCTACCCTTTTCGCTTGCTGATACCTCAAGGGCAACGTCCCGCCGGGTTGGCGGTATCAATTCAGTCCGATGCGCGGCCCCTACATGGCGTGGATACCGTCCCGGATCCACGGATGATCTCCCGCGGTTTGCCGCAAAGTAACAAAACGCTGTGTACGTTCTCCCATCATGGCGCGAATCCTTGAGGCCTACCCCGGCGGAGCGGGATAAACTGGCGGCATCGCAGCCGCTATGGCAGGCGGCGCAGCGGCGTTTCGAGACCATTATGCCGGCTAATCAGACCGTGGCATTAACCGCCATTCTGGCCGAAATTTCATCGCCGGAATGTGCGCACATCTTTATCGCGTCACCAGAGGTAAATCCTGCATCACCTGCATTATCGAAAAAAGCCGATCGCTGAAAAAATAAAGTGCCAATGTTCCAAAAGCCAATAGAAAAAAAACGCCTAATATCATATTTATCGTATAAGAATTCAGTGAAGCGTTAATGGATTCCAATAACTTTAATTCTCGCTGCCTCGAGGCCAGCGATGCCTCTATTCTTTGCAGGGACAGCGCTATTTGTTCAAGCGTTGCCGTCTCATCAGAGTCTGTTTCTTCGGTTATATGAGTCACCTCGAGTAAAACCGGTCGTGCATTAATCATGGCGGCCATACCTTTAAATAGGGTGTCGGGCCTGATAAGGTTGGTGCTTTTTACGCCAGGATTCAACCCATCCGAAGGTAAAAAAACAATAAAATAATTCAATTATATGATTTATATGGCATTATTTATTTTTCAAAAAAGACCGAATAAAATCTTCTTACGAGGTGTTTACTCGGTATGCAAACCATGAGAATAGGATGATAGTATGTCAGTGAATTCCATCGCACGAACCAGCACCGTGAAACACTATTATGATAAATTAACGTTAACCCTGCATTGGGTAACGGCGCTGATAGTGATTTTTCTTTTTGCCAGCTCGCAAATATGGGAACAGCTTGAGCGCGGAACATTTTGGCGGAAAACACTACAATCACTACATATTTCTTTCGGCATTGCATTGGCGGCGATAATTATTATCCGCCTCATTTGGCGCGCGACCGCTGGAAAAAAATTACCCGCAGCCTCTTCATCGTTATTGATGCATCGTTTAGCCAAATTAACCCACTGGGCGTTATATCTTTTATTAATTGCACAAATTACGCTGGGTTTTCTTTTCCGCTGGGCGCAGGGCGAGCCCTTCATGTTTTTCGGCTTATTTACCGTACCTGATATATTCAACGTTGATCCTATGTTGCGCAGAACTTTCGGCATGCTGCATTTCTATACCGCCTGGACCATCATTATCCTGACCGGCCTGCATGCCTGCGCTGCCTTGTTTCACCACTACGTCCTGCGTGACGACACGCTGAGAAGAATGATGCCGCCGGCGGAATAACGCCGCCCGTCCGCCGGCGACGCATGCCGGCATTTATCCCTGATTGCCAGCCCCGCCCAGGCGGAGCCGGATAGACATACCCAAAAATCAGTACCTGCGGCCCGCGCCGGCGCATTATCGGCCGGTGGGGTTGAAATCCACTCCACAAAAGGACATATCGCCATGTTGAAACCGATGACATCAATTGCCGCCGCCAAACATTTCCCACTGCTGCTCGGAGGCGCCCTGCTGCTGATATCCGGCCTGAGTCATGCCATGGGGGACGATTCATCAACCACTCCCACCTGCCCGAAAGGACAAATTTATGATTCGCGCACCAAAACCTGCATGGTGGATAAAGGCAGTATGATCTCCGACGCCGACCGCACCCGCTACGCCTATACCCTGGCGAAAGCCAAGCGTTATCAGGAAGCCCTGGCGGTGTTGGACACCTTAAAACAACCTAATACCGCCCAGGCCTGGAACTATCGCGGCTATGCTACGCGCAAGCTGGGCCGCACCGACGAAGGCATCGGTTATTATCAGCGCTCCATCGCCCTGGACCCCCACTATGCCCAGGTACGGGAGTACCTGGGCGAGGCCTGGATGATCAAAGGCCGGCCCGATTTGGCCAAAGCACAGCTGGCCACCATAAAAACCTTGTGCGGCACCGGCTGCGAGGAGTATCGCGATTTGTCCAACGCCATCCAAGGCCACCCTGAATCCTGACGGGCCCGAGGCATAAACGCCACCTTATGTTATCTTCCTTAACCGGTCCTTGTATTCTGGAAAAAGCTGTTCCTATAATCTGCCGAGACACTGAATTGGGGCAGGAGATCGCTATCATCGATACCCATGATATCCGCGACGAGCTGGGGCACTATTTGACGCGCTTATGGCGCTACGGCATGGTGTTGTCCCGCAAACCGGATATAGCGGATGATTTGGTGCAGTCCACCTGTGTAAGGGCTATGGAACGTGCCGGGCAATTTACCGCCGGCACGGCGCTGGACCGCTGGCTTTTCTCGATTCTGCACTCCATCTGGATCAACGAGATCCGATCGCGGCAGATTCGCCAGGGGCAAGGATTTGTCGATATAGACGAGGTGACGGCACACAGCGGTGAATCGGATTCGGTAAGTCATATCTGGGCGAATCAAATCATGGCCCGCGTCAACCAATTGCCGGAGGCGCAGCGCAATGCGGTCTTTTTGGTCTATGTGGAGGGGTTTACCTATCAGGAAGCGGCACAGACCCTATCCGTGCCCATCGGCACGATTATGAGCCGGCTGGCCGCCGCCCGGCTGACGCTGGCTAAAGACGCCGCCATATCATCGGCCCGGCCCCAGGTGGAGGGCGACAAGGTATGACAAAACGCCCCTTGGTTCCGCCGCTGACCGATGAACTGCTGGTGGCTTACCTGGATAATGAATTGGATGCCGACCAGCGCCGACAGATTGAACAGCGGCTCGGCGACGATCCCCAGCTCGCCGAACGGCTGTCGCTGCTGGACCAGGCCAGCCTGCCTTTCAGTGCGGCTTACGCCGTTATGCTCAATCAGGCGCCGGCGGCGCGTTTGCGGGCCAGGCTGGAGAGTCTGACGGAAGCAAACAGCCCGAATGGCTTAGACCGGCCCGATGGCTTGGATATTCCGCATGACGGGGATGGGCTCGACGACTCGGGTAATCCGAATGGCCTGGATAGGCATGATGGCTCGGGTAATCCGAATGGCCTGGTGGATAGTCATGATGGCTTGAGCATTGCAAATGGCGTAGACCGGCCGGACGGACGGGCGCCGATAACGGCGCCGGCCGCCGGTCGCGGCATCAGTCGCAGAAATCTGATGGCGGCGGCGGTGGCCGGCCTGGCGGTGGGCATCCTCGGCGGACGGCTGTCGTTCGGACTGTTCACACCGGCGGGACATCAGGATAACTGGCGGGATCTGGTGGCGGAATATATGTCGCTCTATACCGACGAAACCTTCGCGGATACGGCAACATCGCCGGACCTGCAGCAGCAGCAGCTAAAGACCGTCGGCGCCAGGCTGGGATTATCCCTTGATCCCGGGCGGCTCAGCCTGCCGGGCGCCGAGCTGAAGTTCGCCCGGCTGCTGAGCTACGACAGACAGCCCATAGCGCAAATTGCCTATCTGGATGAAAGGCACGGGCCGCTGGCGCTGTGCATAACCCGCGCCGGCGACGGCCGGCAAGACGGGCCGGAAAATGAAGTACTGCGCGGAATGAACGTGGTGTACTGGGCTACGGGAGGCCACCGTTATATGCTGATTGGCCATAACCCGCCGGCGGAGCTGAACGCGCTGGCGCAAAAACTGATTGCGGCATAATCATTGGCATGAGAACCATGGCAGGGTTCAGGCCACGGAGTGGTTGACTGAATCATGGGGCACGGACGCCGTCAAACAATCGCGGGCCGGGTACGCCGGCCCAGCCGAGGTTCAAGCTTCTTCGGCCACCGCTACCGGCAGCGGTTGTAAGCGCTCGGCGCTCAGGTTCACCAGATGCGGCCATACCGCCATCAGCGTGGAAACGATGAGATCCAGATCCGCCTGGGTAGCGCCGTCGCGCGCTTGCACCGACATGCCCTGCAAGGTACCGGCCAGATATTTTGCCAGCGCCGCCACCGGCGCGTCGGCGGACAGCTCGCCCAGCGCCTGGCGGGATTGCAGAAAATCCCTCAGGGTGTTTTCCTGCAAATGATGGCGGCATTTCAACATCTGCGCCACTTCTTCGGACGATGCGGAGAGCGCGGCCGAGGTACAAATGATGAAACAGCCCGACGGCAGGCTCTTATCGGTAAACATTGAGGCGGCCGCGCGGAAAAAGTTTTCCACCGCCTCGGCGACGGTGCAATCCGGACGGGCGAGCAACGCCTTGCCCTTCTCGGCGAACTTGATGACATAACGTTCCACCGCCGCCCGGAACAACCCTTCTTTATTGCCGAACTCGGCATAAAGCGTCGGTGCCTTGGCACCGGTGGCCTCCACCAGATCGGACATCGAGGTAGCTTCATAGCCATGGCGCCAGAACATCTCCAGCGCCTTATCCAGAGCGGAATCACGGTCAAACTGCTTTGGGCGCCCGCGACCCTTCTTCAGACATGCCGCTACTTGCTCTGTGCTCATAACTTTCCTCGTATTCGGTGGAGTGGCAGAAAATAATTAACGTCCACTATAAAAAATCTTGTTACCGCTGTCGAGAGAGTTTTCCGAATTTTGTAAACAACATTTTCCGACGGTGAGCGCCCTTGCCCCGCGGCCTCCCTCTTTTCATCTTTTCATCGGCTGAGCCTTCTCTGCGGGTTCAGGCAGCCCTGTTTCGTATGGGATCAAGAGAAGATGCGCCAGGATTAACGGATGAGGTCACGGGGCATTCGGGTGAACCTATCGGCACTGTGACTGCCGCCACTTTCATATTTATTATTATCGATGGGCCGAAGAGAACTTTATATACATGCAGTTATGATTTTATTAAAAAATATATCACTTTGATTAAAAATAATTAACAGAGCATTATCTCTACCGTTGATAAACAAATTTCATTTGCAGCACTAAAATTCCTGATAGTTCATTTTTTTCGAGATTTTTTAAAAATTTATATTTATTATCTGCCTTCGAAGATCGCTGTTGCCGCTTTTATCTCGTCATTACGTCAGGATAATCCCGCGGATGAAATAACAAATACTAGACCTGCTTCATAATAAGTAACGTGGATTTTTATAATAAGGATGACATCATGAAAAAGCTTTGTTTAGCGCTGCTAGCCTGCACCACCCTGGGAACAACCTTCAACACCCTGGCCGACAGTAACCATACGGTTTCAATGGGTTATGCACAGAGTAAGATTAAAGATGGCGCCAGCTTAAAAGGGGTGAATGCCAAATACCGCTATGAGTGGGATAGCCCTGTAAGCATCATTTCTTCATTGACGTATATGGGTGCAAGCCATACTGAGGAAGAACGGCACAGTTTTGATAGTAGATTCGAGAAAACAAAATTCAAATATTTAAGCCTGTCGGCTGGCCCAGCTTACCGTTTTAATGAATTTGTCAGTGTTTACACCTTAATAGGGGCCAGCTTTGATAAATTCTCTGATAATGTATGGTCCGTTACGCATGGTAGTAAAAACAAAACAGATCAAAGTAGCAGTACTGATAAAAGCACTGGGTTTATGTATGGCGCCGGGATACAAATAAATCCGCGCCATAATATTACCGTGGATATAGGCTATGAAGGCTCGAGGGCGAAGGATAATGACAATGACAGATATTCCATCAACGGCTTTAACGTCGGCGTCGGTTACCGGTTCTGATTGAACTCTACGTTGTTCCCTCGTTATCGATTAATCCGCATTCAGGCCGACCAATAAAGGCCTGAATGCGAATCGCGCCTTTACAGCGGGAGAGCCCGCCGGCGCGACAGTGCAGCCGCCTTGCAAATCACCAGCTTTAACCGAAGCGAGTACCAGACGTGTTAAAGGGAGACCGTGCTGATGGGGTCGAATCGGGCATGGGTTTTCTGCCCGACAGAGCGCCCCACGGCACGGTAAGCCCGCTATCACCGAGCCATGACCCGAGCGTGTTAAAGGGAAAACGTCCTGCCTGCCGCCTATCTCATTAAAGGCAAACCCACTATAACAACACTGTTTAACACTGTACCGCCAACCCAAGGCCATCAAATAGACCGAACCATCAGGCTGAAAGCCACACTCAAAACAGCGTATAGGCCACCATGCCCACCAGCGCGCCGGTGGTGCCGAGAATCGTCTCCATCAGGGTCCAGGTTTTCAGGGTCTGCAGCTCGGTAGCGCCGGTCAGCTTGCCGAACAGCCAAAATCCCGCGTCGTTAACATGGCTGCAGACAATGGAACCGCCGCCGATGCATACCGATAAGGCCGCCAGCTGGGCGCCGTTCAGACCAAGGCCGGTGATAACCGGCATCACCAGTCCTACGGTGGTTAAACACGCCACGGTAGCCGATCCTTGAATAATACGGATGGCGGCCGCCAGCACAAAACAGGCCACCGCGATAGGCAGGCCGGTGCCGATTAACGCATTACCCAACGCCGGCCCCACCCCCGAATCCACCAATACCTGTTTAAAGACGCCGCCGGCGCCGGTCACCAGCAGAATGATCCCCGCCGGTTGCAGCGCCGCCGAGCAGATTCCCATCACCTTGTCTTTGCTCATGCCCTGCCGGTACGCCAGGCCGTAGATGGCCACCAGGCAAGCCAGCAAAATGGCGATAAAAGGATGGCCCACCAATTCCATCCAGCGGTAAAGCGTCGAGCCCTGGGCCACAAAACGTACCCCGATGGTTTTTAATCCCACCAGGATCAAGGGGAACAACACCAGCGACACGCTGAACCCAAAGGAAGGCAATGCCTCGGTTTTTAATGCCGGCGCGGCGATATCTTCCGGCAAAGGGATGGTCACATACCGGCTGATAATGCTGCCGAATAGCGGCCCGGCCACCAGCATGCCGGGGATGGCCGCCGCCAGGCCGATGGCTATCATCCAGCCATAATCCGCATGCATCTGCGATGCCAGCAGCATCGGCGTCGGTCCGGGCAATAAAAACGCCGCCGCCGCGGCCACGCCGGCAAATAAAGGCACCAGCAGTTTCACCAGATTGTCGCCGGTACGGCGGGCAACGGCGAACACCACCCCAATCAACAGCATCACCGCCACCTCAAAAAACAGCGGCAACGCGCAAATAAGCCCGACGATGCCGAGGGCCAGGAACGCCCGCCGTTCGCCAAAGCTTTTGATCATCCTGGTGGCGATTTGATCCAGGGCGCCGGTTTCATGCAGTACTTTACCGAACATTGATCCCAGCGCGACGACAATGGCCAGGAAACCCAAAGTGCCTCCCATGCCGGCCTGCATGGTATCGGCGATTTTTTCCAGCGGCATTCCGGAAAAAATCCCGGTTCCGACGGACACCAGCAGTAAAGCGACAAATGCATGCATACGCGCTTTCATGACCAGAAAAAGTAATATCAACACCGAGCCGATGGCGGTGATGACCAGAGTTAAGGTGCTCATCATGCGTTAATCCGCCCGGCGTAGCCAAATTCAAAGACCGGGGCGTCCAACGCCGGGACATCATTTTCTTTTATGCTTGATTCAAACACCTGTTCACTCCACTGGAATAAAAACGTGCCACGTCTTGTTCCGCTGCCGTTTAATTGATCTTGGCCAGATGAGTATGCATCTCAGCTGGCGAATGTGAATGTTACCGGTAACAATAGTCCGGCCGTCCCTCTTAAAAGGCAAGAAATTAGATGTACATCACACAAATTTTGTGATGCACGTCGAAAAATTCGATTTAACTCACACTTTTTTGTAAAGGATTCGTTCCGGTACTATCACCATTGGAAATTATTTACTTCTCTGCGCGGCAGCGGAAAGGAACGGAGTCCGTCCCTTGATGAAAGGAAAAATTGCGGGTAAACGGGGCAACTGAGGGGTTACTTGGTTAATTATCCATAAATATTTTTACTTAAATAAAGAAAGCTTTTTAGTTTTCTAAATTAATCATTATGTAATAATGATGTGATCGTAAATTTTCTTTCCAGGCATTTCTCTGAAAAAATAAAATTTGCTTGCTGTTATATTAATATTATTAATTATTCCAGCCAAGATTCAGCGCGGACTCGGGCTGCAAAATAGCAGCGTCTTCACCCTTCTCAGCCAAATGCTGCAACGCCTGGAATACTTCCTTGGGCGCAATATTCACTACATTATTTTCCGGCGCCGCCAGCAGGATATAGGGTACCTGCCAGGGCGCCCAACAAACGGGATCGCTGTCGCCGAAGAGGGCGACAATGCTTTTACCCAGTCCCGCCGCGATATGCATGGCTCCGCCATCGCTGGTGACCACTCTTTCGCACAGCTGCATGGCGCCGATAAGCTCTTCCAGCGTCCGGGTAGGGATCGGTATCAGGCACGGCAGATTACAGGCCGCGACAATACGGGCGGCCAGGGTATCGTCGCCGGGATGGGTGGGGTTGTCCTCCGCCCCCGGCGACCACAGCAGGATAATCTGGCAGGGCCCCAAGGCGGCCACCATCTGCGCCAATGCGACGAAATGAGACTCCGGCCAGCGTTGCAGTACCCGGCGGGCGCTGATCTGCAAGCCCAGGATCGGCAATTGGTTATCAATACCGTATTGTTGAGCCAAGGCAGCGACTTTTGCCGGATCGGCGAACAGATGGAGCGGTCCGGCGGCGTCCCGGATGCCCAACGGGGCCAGCATGCGATGAAACAGCTGCACCAGATGCTCGGTATGGGGCGCGGGCAAAGGCACCAGTTCGGTGATGGCCGGATGGGGAACGGCGCCAAGCGCGATGATTTTCGGCGCGCCGGATAACGTGCACCATTTTAAGACCCGTTTATCCCACCGGCTTTTGGCGATAATGGCGATATCGTAATGAATGCGCCTGATATCCCAAATAATGCGCAACCGGTGCAAAAGTATTTTAAGCAGAGACTCGCCCCGGGTGCGATGATGATTTTTTTTATAAACATGTACCCGAAATATATCGGGGTTGCCCGTTAATACCGCCGCATTGTAGCTATTGGCTAATACATCGACTGAAAATCCTCCATTAGCCAATGCGTTTATCAAGGGGGTAGTTAACAGCGTGTCACCGATATTATCCCGACAAACCACCAGAGCTTTCATGCTAAGTCTCCGCTTATGCTTATATATAATTTCGGCTTGTCGTTAAATGAATGCTGATTTAGGGCCGACCGGCCAATGCCCCTGGCTGGAGATATGACAATCTCCCCAATAAAGGGTTCACTCACGAGGAAAATAGACTTTTAACAGTTTAAAATTCGAGCATAAACCAATCAGTGAATAAAAGTGTGTGATAAGAGTATCAGAGTGAAAGAACGCCCTGCACGGCCGCAATATCCTTGATCAAGGGGCGAGAAAGCGTCAGTGGCGTTTTGAGAACCTGCCGGCGCCAGCACGGCGCCGGGGCGGCAATGCGCCAAGCCCCGGGCTGGCGGTTTGCTGCCGGGGCTATTTTTGCAAAAACCGGTCCAGCCGCTGCTGCAGGTGGCGATTTTCTTGGCGCAGGCGCTTGATCTCATCCAGCAGGCCCACCGCCAGCGCGATACCCGGCCAGTCAAGCTCCAGTTCCTGCCGCAGACGCTGCGCCCGCTTGATTTCATGCAGCGCGGCGGGCTCGAAACGCCAGTTATCATCAGCGTCGTCTTGCGGGGTAATGATGCCCAGACCCACCACTTCAAACAGTTCATCCCGGGAAATACTGGCATATTGACAAAATTCGGTAATTTCCAGAGTTACCCTAATGTCGGTCATGACCTGTCACTCCCATTCCGCACGAGGATTAAATGCACAATGCTCGGCGATTTCCGCCCACAGCTTACGCCCCTTGTCATCCGTCTGCTGCGGCATCACCACCTTGATAAGGGCATACAAATCACCGGTGCCCTGTTTGTTCGCCAATCCCTTGCCTTTGATACGCAGCTGCTGGCCGGTCTGGCTGTTGGGGGGAACGGTAAGGGTTATTTTGCCCGTCAGCGTCGGAACGGTCACCTTGGCGCCGAGCGCCGCTTCCCACGGGGCGAGGGGCAGTGTCACCAGCAGATTATTACCGTCGATATCAAACAGCGGATGAGGCGCAATACGGATAATCAGGTAGACATCGCCGTTAGGGCCGCCGCCGCCGCCGGCGGGACCCTGCCCTTTGATACGAATGCGATCGCCATCGCCGACGCCGGCGGGGATTTTGACCTTCAGCGTTTTGGCCGCCGGCGGGGTTTGACGGCCATACTCCACCGACCCCGGCAGCTGGAAGCTGATGGTGCGCTGATGCTCTTTCAGTGTTTCCTCAAGGAAAACCGCCACCTCGATTTCCACATCCTGGCCGCGGCGGGCGGCCGTCCTCCCGCTCTGCGCGGCGCGGGCCTGGCCCCTGCCGCCGAACACCGACTCAAAGAAATCGGAGAAATCATGCTGCTGGAAATTGAAATCATCGCCCGTCTGGGCGCCACCGGCACGGCCGCTGGGCTGCCAGCCCGGCGGCGCCTCGAAACGGCCGCCCTGGCCGTACTTGCGCAATTCATCGTACTCGGCGCGGCGGGCGGTATCCTTCAGCACCTCGTAAGCTTCCGCCACGTCTTTGAACCGGCTTTCAGCGTTGGGTTCGGTGCTGACATCCGGATGATATTTGCGGGCCAGCCGGCGATAGGCGGTTTTGATTGTTTTGAGATCGGCAGTGGGCTCGACGCCCAATGCGGCATAATAGTCTTTGAAGTCCATACAGCTCTCTACCGCCATGTTTTAAGGGATGAAGCGCGGTTTTAAATACCCTGAATAATGCGTGACGGGTATAACACCGCTGACGGAAATATCTGCAATGTCGGTAACTTTAGCACTTCAACCCAGGTGATAAAAGTCTGTATGTCCCTGTCAAGCCAATAAAAGAACCGCGGGCTGATTAACCGTTTAAATTAGCACGGCTGGAGGTTCGGCCACAGCGGTCGCACGTCATCCAGCAGGGAAGCCGTGCCGGCCGCCACCGACATATGCCGTATATCGCCGTCCCGGAAAGCATGGGTGACCTCCAGTCCCGCCTCGGCGCAGATAACCAGCCCGCCGGCGATGTCCCAAAGCGTGGTACGACGCTGCAGATGGCCGTCAATCAGGCCCTTGGCGGCGAATAGCATGCCTACCGTGGTGCAGCGGTAACATTCCACCGACCACTCCGCACCGCGCAGGCCCTGGTAAAAGGCCGCCGCGTCCGGTAACCGGTCATCGGCGCTGTCGCCGAGAGACACCATCTTCACTTCGTCAAAGCGGCTATCCCGCACAAAGGGCTGTCCCTTACTGAATACGCCTTGGCCGGTTTCAGCGGCCAGCAGTTCGGTAAGCACCGGCAGGGCGACCACCCCCAACACCGGTTTTTGCCCCTCGAGCAGGCCCAGGGAAACGCCCCATAACGGCGAACCGCGCAAAAAATTCGCCGTGCCGTCAATGGGGTCGATGACCCAGTTAGCCCCCGGGCCCAGTTCGCCGCCCAGCTCTTCGCCAACGACATTATCGTCGGGAAAATGCTGTTGCAGGCGATCGCGAATTAATCGTTCCACCGCCATATCGGCCTCGGAAACGAAATCCTGGCTGCGTTTACTGTCAAGGCGCAGCTCGGCGCGGCGTGAAAAATGCCATAACGCCAACTCCGCCGCCTCGGCGACGATGTGTTCGGCGATGGCCAGACGATGGGAGGGTAACGCTGTCATAACGCTCCTGATGTTTCACAGGCCCCCGGCAGGGGCCGTCACGGCAAGACTAACAACATAGTCCGGCCAGGTGAAAACATCCATCCGTTAATCCAGCGAAAATGAAAAGCCGTTAGCCGCGGCGACGTTCCGGCAGGAGAAATAACACGCCTTAACCGCGGCGGCGCTCCAGCATGGCGAAAAACAGCACCGTCATCACCAGCACGATAAGCAGCAGCACCAGCGCGGCGGCTGAGCCCTCATTGACGGACAGACCGAGAAAAGCCCGGCGGTAGGCAAAAAAGCTTAACACTTCGGTGGCGGTGCCGGGACCGCCGCGGGTGAGCACATAGGGCAAATCATAGGTTCGCAGTTCATTGATCAATTGGATGACCACGGCGATGGCCGCCACCGGACGCAGCATCGGCAGCGTGATAAACCAGAACTGCTGCCAGCGCCGGGCGCCGTCCATTTCAGCCGCCTCATAAGGCTCCCGTGGCAGCGCGGCAAGGCCCGCCGCCAGGATCAGCACCACAAACGACATCTGCTGCCAGATATCGATAAACGCCATGGTCCAGAAGGCCATGGTAGGATCCCCCAGCCAATCCAGGCGCGGCAATCCCCAGGTCTCCAGCAGATGGTTCACTATGCCCAGATTGGGCTGCAGCAGCATCCGCCAAATCAGCGCCACGCAGACCGGCGACATCGCCATGGGAATGGTCAGCAGCGCGAAATAGATCGGCCGGGTCCTGACCGTCCGGTTCAGCATCAAGGCGATGCCCAGCCCAACGACGAATTCCCCGGCGACGGTTATCACCGAGTATTTGATAGTCAGCCAGGCCGCAACCCAAAAGGCTCCATCGCTCAAAACCGCGGTAAAGTTATCAATGCCGATAAAGGGCGCCAGCGCCGGACGCATCAGGGTAAAGGATGAAAACGCCAGCGCCACGGCATACAGCACAGGGAAACCCAGCACAATGGCCAGCGCCAGCAGCCCCGGCGACGCGAACGCCCATCCGGTGAGGCGAAACCTGTCAAACCCCGGCCACCGGGGTTTAGGGCGCCGCAAAGGAGCGGCGGAGGTTTTAGTGAGCATCATCAATTACTTCTTTTTCATCAGCGTTTCAAGCTGGGTGGCCGCCGCCGCCAGAGCGCCGTCCGTATTGCCGCTGCCGCCGGCCGCCTGGGAAAGCTGGGTGCCGAGCACATCCTCATACTGGGCGGAATAGGTAAAGATCGGGAAGGATTTCCCCCCGGCCACCACCTGCTGCGCGGTTTGGTAATAGGGGAACTTGGCCAGCACCGCCGGATCGCTATAAACGTCGGTCCTCACCGGCGCATGGCCCTGCAGGGCGCGTTCCGTTTCGACCTTTTTGCTTTGCACCCATTGGATAAAGGTCCAGGCGGCCTGCTGTTCTTCCGGCGAAACGTTTTTCGGTATACCCCAGCCCCAGCCGCCGCTTTCGCCATGGCCGCCGGGCATCGGCGTCAGCGCCAGCTTACCGGCCACCGCCGGGCAGGATTTGGCATTATCCAGCTGCGGCAGCATCCACCAATAGGTGATCATGCTGAAAGCCTTGCCGCTGCACATCAGGCGCTGGGTGTCATCCAGGGTGGCGGACAGCGCGCCGGCCTGGGCGCCGTGCTGGATGGCGTCGACATAGAGGGCAAGGGCCTTTTTGCCCGCAGGGCTGTTCAATACCACCTTGTTGTCGCCGTCAAGATAATCGCCCCCGGCGGCGAACAGATAGTTGGAAAATTCCATACTGTTGGGATCGCCCCGCTGCCCCTGCATGGCGGCGCCGGCGATATTCTGTTTTTCCTTGACGAATTTCGCCAGGGCCACGTATTCATCCAGGGAAGCCGGCAGGGCCAGCGGCTTGTTGTTCGCGGCCTGGAATTGCTGTTGTAGGTTTTTGTCCCCCAGGATATCGGTGCGATAAATCAGCCCCATGGAGTAGTTGTACATCGGCAGGATAAACATCTTGTTTTTGTCGTGGTTGAGCAGCGACACCGTGGAAGGGATAAACGCCGAGGTATCGAATTTCGATTTGGCGATCATCGGCGACAAATCCGTCAGCCACTGCGCGGCGGGGAATTCTCCCGCCCAGAGAAAATCCACTTCCAGCAAATTGTAATAGCTTTGCGGCGCAATCAACTGC
The DNA here is from genome assembly GCF_047324245.1 of Sodalis sp. RH16. Classification (NCBI taxonomy): domain Bacteria; kingdom Pseudomonadati; phylum Pseudomonadota; class Gammaproteobacteria; order Enterobacterales; family Bruguierivoracaceae; genus Sodalis; species Sodalis sp. RH16. The sequence goes on from NZ_CP178737.1 coordinate 1,064,419, forward strand.
GCCACCAGCTTATCATGCATATCGCCGTAGCCGATTTTTTCAAATTCCACCTTGATACCGCTCTGTTGTTCAAATTGCGGTAACATTTGTTCGATAATATGGGTTTCGGGCACATCTTCCATCAGGGCGTGCAGCACCACCTGTTTTGCCTGCGCGCCGTTGGCAGCGGACAACATCGCCAAACCGGCCAAAAAAAAGCTTTTTTTCATGGATAACATGGTCGTCTCCTGTTTCGTCTGGATTGACGATTCAATGCGGTTGATAAATTCTCAGTACTACTTAACGCTGCCGAAGGTCAGGCCCTTGACGATGAAACGCTGGATAAAATGCGACGCGATAATCAGCGGCAATATGGCCAGTACCACCCCCGCCGAGACTTTGCCTATCTGTACGCCGTTAGAGGTTTGCAAGGCCGCCAGCGCTACCGGGATGGTGGAGGTTTGCGGTCCGCTCAGCACCAGGGCGAATAAAAACTCGTTCCATGAGAGGATAAAACCCAGCACCGCGGCGGCGGCCAGTCCGGGCAGGGAAACAGGCAAGACGATATGGCGGAACGCGCCCCAGGCCGTGGCGCCATCGGTCATGGCCGCCCACTCCAAATCCACCGGAATTCCCTCGAAAAAACCCATCAGGATCCAGGTGAGGAACGGCAGGTTCAGCGCCGCGTACACCAGCGTCAACCCCAGCAGGGAATTGGTGAGACCCAGGGTGCGCAGCAGCGCGAACGCCGGCAGCACCAGCGCCACCGCCGGCAGCATCTGGGTAGCCAACATGATAAAGCGCGCCCCGCTGCCGCCGGTTCGAAAGCGAGCGAACGCGTAGCCGGTGGCGGCGGCAAACGGCATCGCCAGAATCACCGAACAAAACGAGACGATCAGGCTATTGCCGTAATGGGTGAGAAAATCATTCTGCTCCAGCAGGCCCCGGTAATTTTCCCAGGTCCAGTGGGGAAAAACCGCCGTGCTGTAAGAGAGGGATTCCGGCACCAGGCTGGTGCGCAGGGCCCAAAGCGGCGGCAGGATCACCACCAGGCAAGCGATTATCAGGCCCAGGTGCAGAGTAATTTTACGTAACATAACCTGACTCCCGGATTAATTGATAAAGGGCGGCGACGCCGGACGCGAAAGGACATCGCCGGTATGGCTGTCGAAGAGATGCAGGGGATCGGGATCCATATACAGGGTGAGCCGCTCCCCCGGCGCCGGCAGGGTATGGCGGTCGAGGCGCACCACAAACCTGACATTGTCGATGGTGCCGGTGACGATATTTTCCGCCCCCAGGGCCTCCACGGCGGTGACGTTGAAGGGCAGCGGCTGCCAGTGGGCGCCGTGCTGGCGCGCGTGGAAATCCTCCGGCCGGATACCCAGGATGACCGGCTTGCCTTCATGGCGGCGATAATGCTGCTGCGCGTAATCCGACACCCGGATAAGCCGGCCGCCGTCCAGCTCCAGGAAGATTTCGCCGGCCCGACTGCGCACAATGCAGGAAACCAGGTTAATGGGCGGCGAGGAGAGAAACTGCGCCACGAAGGTATTGGCCGGGTTGGCGTAAACCTCAAGGGGCGTGCCGCTTTGCACCAGATATCCGTCGCGCATGATGCAGATACGATCCCCCATGGTCATGGCCTCAACCTGATCGTGGGTAACATAAACCATGGTTTTACCCAAACGACGATGCAGCTTTATCAGTTCGGTGCGCATTTCGGCACGCAGCTGGGCATCCAGGTTGGACAGCGGCTCATCCAGTAAAAACGCCTGGGGTTCGCGGACAATGGCCCGGCCGAGCGCCACCCGCTGGCGCTGGCCGCCGGACAGCGCGGCGGGTTTACGGTGCAACAGCTGATCCAGTCCCAGCATCGCGGCGGTTTCAGCGACCTTCTGCCGGATAATCGCCGCCGGCGTACCGCGCATTTTCAGGCCGAAGGCCATATTTTCCGCCACGGTCATATGGGGATACAGCGCATAGCTTTGGAATACCACCGCGATATTGCGGTCGCGCGGCGCCACCCGGTTGACGTTTTGACCGTTTATGCGCAGCTCGCCGGAGGTAATGCTTTCCAAACCGGCAATCATGCGCAGGGTGGTGGATTTACCGCAGCCGGACGGGCCGAGGAAAATAACGAATTCGCCGTCGTTGATCTTCAGGTTAACGTCGCGCACGCTGTATTGATTATTCTGATAGATTTTTGATACTTGCTGCAATTCAATAGAAGCCATGGGCGTTGTCTCCGACGCTGACGCACGAGCGATCCGCCATCAACGCAAACGGTTGCCGCATTGATGGCGTTAACTGACTGCCGGCCTCTATGAGCCACAAGAGGCGTATTGTTCTAAATCAAAAACAATGTTGTCTTTTGTTCACTTGTCAGCCGGTATAAACACCGCCGGTGACATTGACGCCTTGCCCGGTCATGAAGCGCGCCGCATCCGAGCAGAGAAAGGTCACCACATCCGCCACATCTTCGGGTGTTTCCAGCCGTCCCAGCGGAGTCTGCGCGATATAATCCTCAATGACCCGCTCCGGCGTGACGGACCGCAGTTCGGCCTCCCACTCCACTTCCCGCGACTGCATGCCGGTTTTGACAAATCCCGGGCAAACGGCGTTCACGCGTATGCCCTTGGGAGCCAGTTCCCTGGCCAGCGCCTGGGTCCAGCCCAGCACCGCGAACTTGCTGGCGGAATAGTGCGCCAGCAGCGGAGCGCCCACCTTCGCCGCCAGCGACGCGGTATTGACGATTACCCCCTGACCCTGGGCCACGAACTGCCGGGCGGCAATCTGATTGGTGAGAAAGATGCCGCGCGCGTTAACGTCAAAATTGAAATCCCACTCTTCATCGGTGAGCTTCAGCGCATGCTGCATGGTGGATACCCCGGCATTGGCCGCCAGAATCTGAAAGCTGCCGAACGCATCGTTCACTTTGGCGAATCCCTCGTTAACCGACTCGCGGGAGCGCACGTCCAAATGAAATCCGAAGGTCTCGCCCCCCAGCTCCGCCGCGGTGCGTTTGGCCGTAACCTCGTTAATATCGCCAATGGCCACACGGACCCCCTGCGCCATAAGCGAGCGGGCAATGGCCCGGCCGATGCCGGCGCCGCCGCCGGTCACCACCGCGGCTTGGCCGGCCAGGCCGGGGAACTGACAGGGACTGGAAGTATCGAGGCTCATGTTACGGCTCCTGAAAGAGATGTACTATTACTTATAACAAAAAAGCAAACAAATCAAAACAAAATTTGTTTGATAAAAAAATAATTACCCGTATTATGTTTGAAACGATGTTTGAATTAACGGATGTTTCAAACATTATGACTTTTAGGATCTCAACATGAATGCAAACAAAGACGTTCTGCCGGTATTTCCGGACAAACCGGAACGGACCCGGCTAATGGCCCAGGACAGGCAACTGCATATTATTGACACCCTGGCGCGGGAAGGCTCGGTCTCGGTTACCGGCATCGCGGCCGAACTGGACGTCTCGGATATGACCATCCGCCGCGACCTGGTGGAATTGGAATCGGAAGGGAAACTGGTGCGCATCCACGGCGGCGCGGTGCTGCCGGAGAGCAGCCCGCCGGTGGCCATGGATCGCGAAGAACCCAGTTTCGAGTCCCGGCTGGCGCTGCATTGCGACGCCAAAGCCCGTATCGCGGCGGCGGCGGCGGACATCGCCTGCGGCTATCGGACCGTGGCGCTGGATGTAGGCACCACCACTTACCTGATGGCGGAACGGCTGATGGAACGCCACCGCTTGAAGATTTTCACCAATAGCGTGCGCATTGCCTACCGCATGAGCAGCGGCGCGCCGGACATCTATCTGGCGGGGGGACATATGCGCGGCGACGAAATGTCCATGGGCGGCCCGGCCGCCGTCGCCCAGTTCGAACCGCTGTGGTTCGATATTGCCTTTATCGGCGTTTCCGGCATCACCGGCAGCGGGTTTTACGATTACTCCTTTGAAGATGTTGAACTCAAACGGCTCTATCTGCGCCGCTCGGGTTTCAAAGTCGTACTGTGCGACTCCTCAAAATTTCAACGCATGTCCCTGGTGAATATCGCCCCCTTGCCGGGCGTGGACATGCTGATAACCGACAGCGCGCCGCCGCCGGCCATCGCCCTCGCGCTGGAAGCGGCAAAGATCAAGGTGGTTGTCGCGCCCCCTTTATCCGAGATCGGCTGATACGTGGAAGGGAACAGCGGGTTCCCTAGTAAATCGTCTGGAGCATCCTATGATTTTTGAATTTTTGGGTAATAAAAAGAAAGCCGTTATCGCCATGGCCCATATCGGCGCTCTGCCGGGATCGCCGCTTTATGATGCCGACGGCGGCATCGACAAGCTGATTGAAGGCGTGCTGGCGGATGTGGAAAAACTGCAGGCGGGGGGCGTGGATGCCGTCATGTTCGGCAATGAGAACGATCGCCCCTATGTCTTCAACGCCGCGCCGGAGGGCGTTGCCGCCATGGCGGCGGTGGTGCAGGCGGTGAAACCGTCGCTGAAGGTTCCGTTCGGCGTTAATTACCTGTGGGATCCGAAAGCCAGCGTCGCCATCGGCGCCGCCACCGGCGCCAGCTTTGTGCGGGAAATCTTTACCGGCGTGTTCGCTTCCGATATGGGTATCTGGCAGCCCGACTGCGCCACCGCCTCCCGCCTGCGGCATAATCTCGGCCGCGACGATATGAAACTGCTGTTCAATATCAACGCCGAATTTGCCCACTCCCTGGACAGCCGGCCGATAGAACTGCGGGCCCGCAGCGCGGTATTTTCTTCCCTGGCGGACGCGATTCTGGTCTCCGGCCCGATTACCGGCGAAGCGGCGGACCAATCCCATCTGCGTAAAGTCTGTGAAGCGGTAACCGACGTGCCGGTGTTCGCCAATACCGGCACTAAAATCGATAATGTGCGCGAGGTGTTAAGCCTGGCCAGCGGCGTCATTATCGGCACCCATTTCAAGGTGGACGGTTATACCTGGAATGCGGTGGACGGCGATCGGGTGAAACGCTTTATGGACGTGGTGGAAACCCTGCGTTAAGAGGCACCGCAACGGCAGCATGACGGGAGAAAGCATGACGTGTTTGCTGGGTATTGATATAGGAACGACGTCCACCATCGGCATCCTGATCCGGCCGCCGGATCGGGTGCTGGGCATTGTTTCCCGTCCGGTGCGGCTCTCGTCGCCCCAGCCGGGATGGACGGAGGAAGATCCCGGACAGTGGTGGAGTAACGTCGGCGACATCTGCCGTGAGCTGCTGGCGACCGCGGCGCTTGACCCCCACGAAATTGCCGGCATCGGCGTCACCGGCATGCTGCCCGCCGTGGTCCTGCTGGACGACGGGGGAAACCTGCTGCGCCCCAGCATCCAGCAAAGCGACGGCCGCTGCGGAGAGCAGGTGGCCGAAATCCGCGCTGAACAGGATGAAAAGGCCTTTATCGCCCGCAGCGGCAACGGCATCAATCAGCAACTGGTGGGGGCGAAAATTCGCTGGCTTGAACGGCATGAACCCCAGGTTTATCAACGCATAGCCACGGTATTCGGCTCCTATGATTATATCAACTGGAAGCTCACGGGCGAAAAAGCCGTTGAGCAGAACTGGGCGCTGGAAGCGGGTTTTGTGAATATCGCCACCCACGAAATGGACGATGGGCAGATTGCCCTGGCGCACCTGCCGCGCCGAACGGTTCCCCGGCTGGTGCGTTCCCATGACATTCTCGGCGTCGTGACGCCCGACGCCGCGCGGTGGACCGGTCTGGCCGCCGGCACGCCGGTCATCGGCGGCGCGGCGGATATGATTGCCTCCGCCCTCGGCGCCGGGGTCACCCGGCCGGGGGATGCGCTGCTGAAATTCGGCGGGTCGGTGGATGTACTGACCGCGGCGGCGGACGTCTATCCCGATGCCCGCTTATACCTGGACTATCATCTGATTCCCGGACTGTATATGCCCAACGGCTGTATGTCCACCGGCGGCTCCGGCCTGAACTGGTTCGCGGAAAATTTTGCCGGCCAGCACCGGGCGGCGGCAAAAGAGGCGGGCATGTCACTGCACCAGTATCTCGATAGCCTGGCGCAGCAAAAGCCGCCGGGGGCCGACGGCGTGCTCTGCCTGCCCTATTTTCTCGGCGAAAAAACCCCGCTGCACGATCCGGCGGCGCGCGGCGTGCTGTTCGGGCTGACCCTTTCACACGACGCGGGCCACGTATGGCGCGCGTTGCTGGAAGCCTATGCCTACGCTATCAAGCATCATGTGGAAACCTTGCATGATATCGGTTATCCCACCCGCCGCTATATCGTCTCCGACGGCGGTTCCGCCAGCCGGCTGTGGATGCAAATCGTTGCCGACGTGCTCGGCGCGCCGCTGCAGCGTCTGACGGGACATCCCGGCTCGTGCCTGGGTGCCGCCTGGGCCGCCGCCATCGGTACCGGCCAAAGCGACGACTGGAACGGCGCCGGGGCCTTTGTGCGGTTCGGCGAACTTATACAGCCCGACGCCGGTAATCACGGTTGCTACGGCGAATTCTATCCCCGCTTTCGTGAGCTCTATGCCCAATGCAAACCCCTAACTGGGGGAGGAATCATGCCCGCGCCCGGGATTTAAAGCTCTCCAGCATCACGGCGATGATAATGATCGCCCCTTTCACCACCTGCTGGTTGTAGCCGGAGATATTCATCAGGTTCATCAGATTGGAGATGATGCTCAGGATCAGCACGCCGATAATGGTATTCACCACCGTCCCCTTGCCCCCCGCCAGGCTGGCGCCCCCTACCACCACCGCCGCGATGACGTCCAGTTCGAAACCGATGGACATTACCGGCGAACCCACTCCGGTACGGGTGGAGGCCAAAACTCCCGCCAGGCCGCAGGCCAACCCGCTTAGGGCATAAACGGCGAATTTGTACCAATCCACCCGCACGCCGGCAAAGCGCGTGGCGGTTTCATTGGAACCGATGGAAATCACCAGCCGCCCGAACACCGTATACTGATAAACGAAGTGCGCGATAAGGGCAAAAGCGATAAACACATAGACCGGCAGCGGCAGTCCGAACAAATAGCCGGTGCCGAAATTCACATAGGAAACGTCATCGATAAATATCGGCTGGCCCTTGGACACAATCAGCGCCAAACCGCGGGCGATGGTCATCATGGCCAGGGTGGATATAAACGGCGCGATATTGAAAAAGGTCACCAGGCAGCCGGCCGCCGCCCCCACCAGAGTGGCGATACCCACCCCCGCCACAATGGCCGGCAGCACGCCGATTTCCGGAATCAACAGCGCCACGGCCACCGACACCAGAGCCATAATCGACCCTACCGACAAGTCGATGCCGCCGGTGAGGATAACAAACAGCATACCGATTGCCGCCAGCCCCAGCGGTACGCTTTGCCTGAGCACATTGGTGATATTTTCCGGGCTATAAAACCGATCGGATAAAAAATTGGCGACAATCAGCATGACAAAAAACACCAACAACGTAGAGTTATTGGAAAAAAATTTCAGCACCTTGGTCCGCAGGGAAAAACCCGCCGAATCAGTGGAATGGGTTACCGTTTCCATAATCTTTCCTCATTTACGCTAAAGCACGTTTAGGTATGGCGAATCTCATGATGTTTTCTTCGGTGATTTGAGCGCCCTGCAATTCGGTGGTTATGGATCCTTCGCTCATGACATAGACCCGATGGGCGAGGGAAATAACCTCAATCATTTCGGAAGAAATAACAATAATGGCATAGCCCTTTTGCGCTAATTCATGAATGACGTTATAAATTTCCACCTTGGCGCCGACATCGACCCCACGGGTTGGCTCATCAAGAATCAGCAAATCACAATCAGTATTCAGCCATTTAGCGATAACCACTTTTTGCTGGTTGCCGCCGCTGAGACTGGATATAGGATCTTCGATGGACCCCAATTTAATCGCCAGCCGTTTTCGGGATTGCTCGCTGAAGGATTTTTCATGGCGGTAATTGATTATTCCAAGCTTATAACAGACGCGTTTTAAACTGGACAGCGTCATATTTTCCCGAATGGGACGGGATAATATCGCCCCCTGCTCTTTCCTGTTCTCCGGTACCAAGCCGATGCCTTGCCGCATGGCGTCGGCAGGATGTTTGATAACGATTTCCTTGCCGTTTTTAATCACTTTGCCGCTGCTCATCCGATCGAGGCCGAACAGACAGCGCGATATTTCCGTACGGCCGGACCCTACCAATCCCGCCAGGCCGACGATTTCACCTTTTCTGGCGGTAAGGTTGATATCATTAAGCAATGACTTGGTGGACATGCCCCGGACTTCCAAGATCACCTCTTCTCCCGGAGTGTTTTTTTTCGGATAAAGATTTTCAAATTTACGCCCCACCATGCTGGAGATAATGTCATCTTCCGTGCAGGTTTTAGGATCCAGATCGGTAACCGTTTCGCCGTCTTTAATCACGGTAATCGCATCGGCGATGGCAAATATCTCATCGAGCCGGTGGGAAATATAAAGAATGGTGACGCCTTGGCCCTTGAGCAATTTCAGCTGGCTGAATAAAATATCTATTTCCCGGCTGGATAATACCGCCGAGGGTTCGTCCAGAATCAGTATCTTGACATCCCTGGCCAAGGATTTGGCGATTTCCACCATTTGCTGATACGCCACGCTCAAACTGCCGAGACGGGCGGTGGGCGGTATTTGGAAACCCAGATTCGACAGTACCCGGCCGGCTCTCTGGTTCATTTTTTTCCAATTGACAAAATGGCCGCCGAACCCCAGATCGCCGAGGAAGATATTTTCCGCCACGGTCAGATCCGGCGAGAGCGCCAGTTCCTGATAGATAATGCCGATGTTGTTTTCCCGGCTTTGCTTCGGCGACGTGAAGTGGACTTCTTTGCCATTGATGGCGATGGTCCCGCTGTCCTTGATATAGATTCCGGACAGTATTTTCATTAGCGTCGATTTACCGGCGCCGTTTTCCCCCACGATGGCATGAATAGTGCCATGCTTCACCTTCAGATCAATATTTTTCAGCGCATGGACGCCGCCGAAACTTTTTTTCACATTATTGATAACGACCGCATACTGGTCCATGACAACACCTCATTTTCAGCCCCCCTCATGACAAGGGGGGACGGCCTCAGAAAAGCGACTTGGGATCGTAGACTTGTTTCACGTTATCTTTGTTAATCATGATGGTGGGGGTATAGACATAGTCCGGGAAGTCTTTATTGCCGGCGGAATATTTGGCGATAACCCCCAGGGCGGTATCGGTCAGGGTATTGGGGTTATTGGCGGCGGTGGCCTGCAAATCGCCGCGTTCAATGGCTTCCAGGCCCTTTTTATAACCGTCATGGGCATAGACTTTCACGTCCTGCAGTTTATTGGCGGCCTTGAGGGAGAGTATGGCGCCCAGGGCCATATCGTCCATTTCGCTGTAGACGCAGTTGATCTTGTTGCCTTGGGCGACAATGATATCTTCCATGGCTTTCTGGGCGCCCTGCTGATCCCAGTTGCCCCAGCCCTGACTGACGACGGTCAGGCTGGTATGGTTATATTTGCGCAACTGAGCTTCCATAACGCCGCGGACGAAATTGGTGCGGCGGGCTTCTCCCACCAGATTGCCCTGATTGCCGCTGATGATGACGCAGTTCATCGGTTTGTCGCCGAATTGCTGCACCGCATACTCGCCAATTTCGATATTGTCTTTGGCATTATTGGCCTGCACCCGGGTAATCACCGGCGCGTCCAGGGAGATATCGCTGTCCAGGATAACGGTGGGGATGCCGGCTCGTTTGGCGATTTGCGTAATGCGCATGCCGGCTTCCGGATCCTGCGGATTCAGCACCAGGTAATTGATCCCCTGGGAAATCATATCCTCCACGTCGGAGATTTGTTTATTCAGATCGCCGCGGGCATCGGTGGTGATCAAATCATATCCGCGCTCTTTGGCGTGAATCTTCATATATTCAGTCAGGCCGTTAAAAAAGGCGCCGTTCAGGGTCCGGTTGGCAAAGCCCACCTTGATTTTATCCGCGGCGTGAGCCGATACCGTCACCGTTGCCAAAGCCAACAGAAGACTCATGAATGCTTTTTTCATTAAAATCCTTCCTTTTGTTTGTTACGTTGGGTAGAGGTCACTTCGTAAGACTGATGCTCTTTTCTGCTTATCAAACTCTTGTTGCGAAAACTGCGTGCTTATAGAACGACTTGTTTATAAAACCAAGGGTGGTGCCACCGGAGGTATCGGGCCACATCGGCAATCTGAAGGCACTCATCCATGAACAACCTGAGCTTGCTGACAGTCTCATTAGTGTTTGGGCGGGGACAGGACGATAGATCGTAAACACGCCGTGAATCCATCCATGGAGGCTCGATCCGCGCCATCCTTGGCGCGGACGGTTTACTCCTCTATCATCCTGTCCCGCCTTATCAGCTCCGGGAGAATCTGTCAGCAGTCTAAAGGCTCTCATCCATGATGAGCCGTCTCGGAACAACACATTACGGGTTGTTGTAAATACGCTCCTTAAGTTATCCGAAACTTCAGCATGTAATGGAAAACGATGTTTTAAGGCGCCAGCCTTCTCGCCTCCACCTGCTGCTGATAAAACAGGCGGTAGCGCTTCAAACGGCTCTCCAACTGCCTGGCGCGTCCGGCGTCGGCTTCAAAACGGGCATGTACCTCCGGTTTGCGGCACACCTCGGCTTCGTTGCCGCCCACCGCCAGCCAGCCCAGCCGCGCGGCGCCCAGCGCGCCGCCCGCAGCGCCGTCGCGGTGCGTAACCACCGGAATCTTCACCACGTCGGCTATCAGCTGCGCCCACCACGGACTCCTGGCGCCGCCGCCGATCAGGGAAAATTGACTGATATGGCTGCCCGCCTGCTTCATCACATCCAGCCCGTCATCCAGGCCGAACGCCACCCCTTCCAGCACCGCATAAGCCAGCGCGGCGCGTTCCGTCGAATGGGTCAGCCCGTGGAACGAGCCGCTGGCAACCGGATCGTTATGGGGCGTGCGCTCACCGGACAGATAAGGCAGGAAAATCGGCGCCCGGCTCTGCTCCTCGAGACTCAGCGCCGCAACCTCTTCCAGCAGGGCGGTTTCATGGGTGCCGAGTATCTGGCACAGCCAGCGAAGGGCGCTGGCGGCGGTGAGCATGACGCTCATCTGATGCCAGCGGCCCGGCAGGGCATGGCAAAAGGCGTGCACCGCCGACTGCGGATTGGGCCGGAATGTGTCATTCACGGCAAAAATCACGCCGGAGGTACCCAGCGAAATAAAGGCGTCGCCGCTGTTCACCGCGCCAATGCCCACCGCGCTGGCGGCGTTGTCACCGCCGCCGCCGGCGATAACCACCTGTTCGGACAGGCCCCAGGCCCGCGCCACATCGGCCTTGAGACAGGCGGACGGCGCCGATCCTTCCACCAGCGACGGCATGTTGTCCCTGGTCAGCCCACAGGCCGCCAGGATGGAATCGGACCAATCCCGTTTGGCCACATCCAGCCACAGGGTGCCGGCGGCGTCGGACATATCGGAGACCTTTTCGCCGCTCATCAGCAGCCGCAGATAATCCTTGGGCAGCAGCACGGTGCGGACCGCGGCAAAAACGGCCGGTTCATGTTCTGCCACCCACAGCAATTTCGGCGCCGTGAATCCCGGCATGGCCAGGTTGCCGGCCACCGCATGCAGCTCCGGCGCCAGCCGGGTCAGCAAGGTACACTCTGCGGCGCTGCGCGTGTCGTTCCACAGAATGGCGGGACGCAACACCCGATCATGCTCATCGAGCAATACCGCGCCGTGCATTTGGCCGGAAAGGCCGATGCTGCGGATCCGGCTCCAGAGATCCGAATGGCGGGCGCGCAGCCGGCCGATGGCCAGGTTGGTTGCCGACCACCACTGGGCGGGATCCTGTTCCGACCATTGCGGATGGGGACGCTGCACCGTAAGGGGCTCTCCCTCGGCGGCCACAAGCCGGCCGGTGTCGTCGATAATGACGATTTTTATCTCCGAGGTGCCTAAATCAATACCGAGATACATAATTCATCCCCTTGATTAATGCGTGGTCGCCAGCGGCGTATTCGCCTTGACCCAGCTATCGAGCCGGGCAACGGTATCCCTTAACAGCTGTTCGAATTCCGCCCTGGCGGCCAGGGGGCCGAACATCTTGCCGTCACGGGCGTACCGCGCCAGCGGATCGGCGGAGGTGAACATCGCGTGAACGGCGGCCTCGTCCAGGATCCCGTCCTGGTAGGTATAAGGCAGTTCGCCTTCATGCCAGCGCCGCATAAAGATAAAGAACAGCGCCGGCAGGACGGCGGTGGCCTTGGGCTGTTGTCCGCGCCGATAACACTCGATCAGGGTGGGAGTGATAAAGCCCGGTATTTTGGAAAACCCGTCGGCGGCCACCCGCTGGTTGGTATCGCGAATATAGGGATTACTGAAACGATCGAGCACCACGTCGCGGTATTGGGCCAGGTCAAGGGGGCTTGGGGTCAGGGAAGGGATGACATCTTCCGTAACATAGTCGTAAGCCATTTGCCGTATGGCATCGGTACCGGTGCTTTCATGAATGTAGGATTGGCCGATCAGCGTACCGGCCCAGGCGATACAGCTATGGCTGGCATTCAGGATCCGGATTTTGGCCTCTTCATAGGGGACGACCGTTTCCACCATCTCCACCCCGACGTTTTCCAACGCCGGCCGGCCGGCGATAAAATTGTCTTCCACTACCCACTGGATAAAGGATTCCCCCATCACCGGCGCCCGGTCGTCCATATTTAACGCCTGTTTAACGCGACCGGCGATATCCGGCGACGGACGGGGCGTGATCCGGTCCACCATGGTATTGGGCGTGGTGGTATTGGCTTTGAACCAGGCCAGTAATTCGTTTTCCCCGCGCAGGGTGAGAAACTCGGTTAGGCCGTCGCGAAACCGTTCTCCGTTATGGCGGACATTATCGCAGCTGAGCAAGGTAACGCTGCCGGTATCCCGGGCACGCCGGGTCTGCAATATCTTGGCAATGGTGCCGTAAATGGTACGGGTGCCGCCGTTGAGATCCGCCTGGATATCCGCATTGGCCTGATCGAGTTTGAAATGGGTATCCAGGTAATAGCCGCCTTCGGTGACGGTAAAGGAGATAATGCGGGTATCCGCGGCGGCGCCTTGTTCCACCAGCGCCGTCAGCTTTTCATCCCAGGGGATGACCTTGCTGATGGAGGTGATTTTTTCATACTGGCGCTCACCAGCCGGTGTCACGGTTTCCAGTGCGTATTCCCCCTTCTGGGCTGTCAATGCTTCCAACAGCGGTTTGGCGTCGTCGCGGATATTGCCCAGGGCGATGGACCAACGCTTGTCGCCCTGCACCAGCAGGCGGTGCAGATACCAGGCCTGATGGGCGCGATGGAATGAGCCGGCGCCGATATGCATCCAGAAAAAATGATTAAGAGTGGACATAACTTATCGTACCTCGCATAGAGTGATTGAGCATAAGCTCACAAAACGGGTAATTGCTTAGATGGGAAGCTTAATCGAATAATAGCCCACTAAATGAGCTTTAGCTCACATATCAAAAATGATCGATTTACGGGACGGGACCAGGGCGGGTATATTTCATTAACAATTAAAATATGAGTGTGAAGATGAGTAAAAGCTTCCGGAAGCTGGATCAGGCCGCGCGGGCCGCCTGGATGTATTACGTCGCGGGCAAGACGCAGCATGAAATCGCCGAAGTGTTGGGCGTGTCGCGCCAGGCGGCGCAACGCCTGGTGGCGCTGGCGTCTGAAAACGGCCTGGTACGGGTGAACATTACCCACCCGGTGGCCGAATGCACCGCGCTGTCGGAACGTCTGGCCCAACGCTTCCATTTAACGGTCTGCCAGGTGGTCCCCTCCGGCGGCATGGAAACGGACAGCATCAATAGCATGATTGCGGTGGCGGGGGCCGAAGTGATGATGCAGTTTGCCGAACAGGAAGAGCCAAAGATTATGGCGGTGGGTTCCGGACGGGCGCTGCGGGCCACCATTAACGAAATGGCCCGGCTGGATCGTCCCCAGCACAGCTGCGTTTCGATGATCGGCGCCATCGCCTCGGACGGTTCCTGTACCCGTTATGACGTGCCGTTATGGATGGCGGAGAAGACCCAGGGCAAGTATTTTATCCTGCCGGCGCCGCTGTTCGCCGATAGCCTGACGGATAAAGAGCTGTGGTGTAATCATCGTATTTACCGCATGGTCACCGATAAGGCGGCGCAGGCGGATGTCACGTTTGTCGGCATCGGCCAGTTGAACTATCACTGCCCATTGCATACCGACGGTTTCATTACCGATGACGAGGTGAACCATCTTATGGAAGAGGGCGTGGTGGCGGAAATCATCGGCCATTTCATCGGCGCGAACGGCCTGCGGGTGGTGAGTGAAATGGACGATCGGCTTACCAGCATTACCATCAGTCCACACCCCGACAAACCGGTTATCGCTTTTGCCGGCGGCAGTGAAAAATTCCAGGCTATCCAGGCGGTGTTAACCGGCGGCTGGGTAAACGGCCTGGTAACCGATGAAGAAACGGCAACGAAACTCCTGGCCGAAGCCAACTGATTGCCCGGTGAAAGCCGGCTGACAATCGCCCACCGCCGCATCGGCATAGCGGATATTCGAGTCCCGGCGGGTTGATTGAGATATAGTTGCATGATACAACTATATGTATCCTCTCTCCTTGGAAACCATCATGTCTGCGACTCACCTCGATGCCGTACGCGCCGCCTCCCGCCGGCTGGTGCGCGAATTCGGCTTTATGCATCCTACCCTGGCCGGTTCCGATCTCTCCCCCTCATCGGTGCATGCATTGGTTGAAATCGGCAACCGCGGATCGATGACGGCGGCGGAGCTTTGCGATGTGCTTTTGCTGGAAAAATCCAGCGTCAGCCGGATGTTGCGCAAATTTATCGCCGCCGGGCAGCTTTGCGCGGACGCCAGCCCGCGGGACGGGCGGTCAAAAACCCTCGCCCTGACCCCTAAAGGGCGGGAAACCCTGGCGGCCATCGATGCTTATGCCCGCGCGCAGGTGGCGGGGGCGCTGGAAAAACTGCCTGCCGACGTCCACGGCAAAGTCCTGTACGGTCTGTCAACCTATGCCGGCGCCCTGGAAGCGTACCGCCGCAGGTCCGTTGCGCCGGTATCCGCCGT
Organism: Sodalis sp. RH16; assembly: GCF_047324245.1. Classification (NCBI taxonomy): domain Bacteria; kingdom Pseudomonadati; phylum Pseudomonadota; class Gammaproteobacteria; order Enterobacterales; family Bruguierivoracaceae; genus Sodalis; species Sodalis sp. RH16. The sequence goes on from NZ_CP178737.1 coordinate 1,079,562, forward strand.
CAGTATCAACAGCGGATACCGTCCGGGCGCCATCGGCCGGACGGTGGACATGCACGCCTGTTACTACTCGCGCACGGTAGGTTTCGGCGCCTTTTTCGAAAGCAAGGTTGCCGCCGGCATGGCGGACTTCGTCAGCCGGCTTGAGCATCCGCGCAATGAAATCTGGCTGGCCTTGGAGGAGGGCAATGTCATCGGCGCCATTGCCATTGACGGTGAAGACCTGGCCTCCGGCCGCGCGCATTTACGCTGGTTTATCGTGGACGACGGACGGCGCGGCGGGGGCGTCGGCAAACAATTATTAGCCGCCGCCCTGGCTTTTTGCGACGAGACGGGATTTGCCGAAACCGAGCTGTGGACCTTCAGCGGGCTGGACGCCGCCAGACGGCTTTATGAGGCCGCCGGTTTTGTCCTGGACCGGGAATTCACCGGCAGTCAGTGGGGTAAGGAGATGACGGAGCAGTGTTTTATCCGGCCCGGCCGAAATAATGCGCCAAACGAACCATGAGCCAATGCCTCAAAGTGAGTTTGTTGACAAAGTGCCCGGTCGGGACAGGCTGCCGGATCGTAAACACGCCGTGAATCCCTCCCTGGAGGCTCGATCCGCGCCGTCCCTGGCGCGGACGGTTTACTCTTCCAGCAGCCTGTCCCGCCTTTTGGGTTCCGAGCATGTTTGTCAGCAGTCTGACCTTGGGGCAATGCCGCAAGGTTTCCGGCAATAAATGAATCATGATGGCGTTAATGCCGTCAAAGGCTTCCCCTACACGCTCAAGTCCATTCATATCCTTAGACATATTTCCGTAAAGCTTAGCCATTACCCGCAATTTGTTTTACCTTTCCGCCACCCTTTACAGCCGGCATCCCGCGCAGTGCCGCCCTGAGCGGGGCTATCATTTTATTTTATCCTTCTCTAACGCCATACGGCTATCCATCTCCACGTCTAAACAGCAGATTATATTACTTAATAGCATATGAAGTAGTTATATATTCTTTAAGTCCTGCCTCGTTTCAGTCCTATCATCCGGCAAAAGCCCTTTCCGACAACCAAGGGAAACTGCTATGCCATTACCCGATTCCGTTCTCGATCTTATCGGCCATACGCCGACCATGGAACTCACGCGGCTGGACAGCGGCCCCTGCCGTCTGTTTTTGAAGCTGGAAAACCAAAACCCCGGAGGCTCCATTAAAGACCGGGTGGCGCTGTCGATGGTTGAACAGGCGGAGCGTGACGGCGTGCTGGCGCCGGGAGGCACCATTATCGAGGCCACCGCCGGCAATACCGGACTGGGACTGGCGCTGGTGGCGGCCCAGAAAGGCTACCGGCTGATACTGGTGGTGCCGGATAAAATGAGCCGTGAGAAGGTTTTCCATCTGCGGGCATTGGGGGCAAAAGTATTGCTGACCCGTTCCGACGTGGGCAAAGGCCACCCCGCCTATTATCAGGATTACGCCCGCCGGCTGGCGCAGGAGACCCCCGGCGCGTTTTATATCGATCAATTCAATAATCCCGCCAATCCCCTGGCCCACTACCGCACCACCGCGCCGGAACTGTGGCAGCAGATGGATGGACGGATTGACGCCATCGTGGTAGGGGTCGGTTCCGGGGGTACGCTGGGGGGCTTGCGCCGCTTTTTCGGCGAAGTCTCCCCCGGCACCGAATTCATTCTGGCGGATCCGGCGGGGTCGGTATTGGCGGATCGGGTGGAACACGGCACCCTGCCCGCGGCCGGCAGCTGGCTGGTGGAGGGTATCGGCGAGGATTTCATTCCGCCGCTGAGCCAGGTGGAGCAGTTGACCAAGGCCTACCGCATCAGCGACGGCGAGTCCTTTGATACCGCCCGCGACCTGCTGCTTAAAGAAGGCATATTGGCCGGCTCCTCCACCGGAACGCTGCTGGCGGCGGCATTGCGCTATTGCCGGGAGCAGCGGACGCCCAAGCGGGTGGCGACCTTCGCCTGCGACAGCGGCAACAAATACCTCTCCAAGATGTTTAACGACGACTGGCTGCGGCAGCAGGGATTGCGTCAGCGGCCGACCATCGGCGATTTGCGTGATTTCATCGCCTTTCGCCACGATGAGGGGGCGACGGTGTTCGCCCTGCCGGACGACACCCTGGCCACCGCCCACGCCCGCATGCGTCTGTACGATATCTCCCAACTGCCGGTGCTGGATCAGGGCCGGCTGGTGGGGCTGATTGACGAATGGGACATCCTGACGCGGGTACGGGCGGATGCGGGCAGGTTCGCCCTGCCGGTGTCGGATGCCATGACCGGCGACGTATTTACCCTGCCGAAAGAAGCCGATGAAGCCACCCTGTTAAAGACCTTCGCCCGGGGGCATGTGGCGGTGGTCATGGACGGCGAACAATTTTTGGGCCTGATTACCCGCGCCGATGTCTTGAACACCTGGCGCAACCGCATTCACTCATAAGGATTAACCATGACCGACATCGCGACCCTCGCCGTTCACAGCGGCTACACCCCGGACGCCACCGGCGCGGTAATGCCGCCGATTTACGCTACTTCCACCTTTGCCCAGACCGCGCCGGGGGAGCACAGCGGCTATGAATACTCCCGCAGCGGCAATCCCACCCGCCACGCTCTGGAACAGGCCATTGCCCAACTGGAGGACGGCACCGCCGGATTTGCCTTCGCCTCGGGGCTGGCGGCCTGCGCCACGGTATTGGAACTGCTGGACCACGGCAGCCACGTGGTGGCGGTGGACGACGTTTACGGCGGCACTTACCGCCTGTTGGAAAAAGTGCGCCGCCGCAGCGCCGGTTTGCGGATAAGCTGGGTCAAGCCGGGGGATCCCGGCGCGCTGGAGCGGGCCATTGAGCCGCAGACCCGGATGATCTGGGTGGAGACCCCCACCAATCCCCTGCTGAAGCTGGCGGATCTGGCGGCCGTCGCCGCCATCGCCCGGCGCCATAACCTGATAAGCGTCGCCGATAATACCTTTGCCTCGCCGGTCCTGCAGCAGCCGTTAACCCTGGGGTTCGATATCGTGGTGCACTCCGCCACCAAATACATCAACGGTCACTCCGATGTCGTGGCCGGGCTGGCGGTGGTGGGGGACAATCCGGCGCTGGCGGAACAGCTGGCCTTTTTACAAAACGCCGTGGGCGGCGTGCTCGATCCCTTCAGCAGCTTTTTGACCCTGCGGGGCATACGTACCCTGGCGTTGCGTATGGCGCGCCACAGCGAAAGCGCGCAGCGCCTCGCCGAATGGCTGGCCCGGCGGCCGGAAATCGCGGCGGTGTATTATCCCGGCCTGTCCGACCACCCGCAATACGAGCTGGCCCGCCGGCAAATGCGCGGCCCCGGCGGCATGATCTCCATCCGACTGAAAGGCGATGACGACAGCGCCGCCAAACGGTTTATCGGCGGCCTGAACCTGTTCACCCTGGCGGAAAGCCTGGGAGGCGTGGAAAGCCTGGTGAGCCAGCCCTTCACCATGACCCATGCCTCGATTCCCTTGGAGCAGCGTTTGGCCAACGGCATCACACCGCAGCTGGTGCGGCTGTCGGTGGGCATCGAGGATGCCGGCGATCTGATTGAGGATCTCGGCCGGGGACTGGCGATACTGTAGTGATAAAGGCGGGTATTCAAGGACGGTTTACCCTTCTGGCGTCCTGTACCGCCTTATTAACGTCGAGTACGTTTGCCAACAATCCGGAGCCACTTGGAAGCGGCCGGTGAATCAACCCTACCTGCGGTGCGACAGGGAACGCACCAGCAGGTTGCCGAGGGATTGTACCCCCTGCACCATTACAATCAGGACCACCACCGTGGCCGCCATCATCTCGTTGTTGAAGCGCTGGTAGCCGTAGCGGATGGCCAAATCCCCCAGTCCGCCGCCGCCGATCACGCCGGCCATGGAGGAAAACCCGATCAGCATTACCATGGTCAGGGTGATGCCGGCCAACAATGACGGCAGCGCCTCGGGCAGCAGCACCTTGCCTATGACGTGGCGCACCGAGCCGCCCATGGAGAGAATGGCTTCGATACGGCCTTTATCCACTTCATCCAGGGCGGTCTCAACGATGCGGGCAAAAAAAGGAAATGCGCCGATGGTGATGGGCACCACGGCGGCGGTACTGCCGAGGGTGGTGCCGATTATCAGGCGGGTAAAAGGGATCAGGGCCACCAGCAATACCACAAAGGGCAGCGAGCGGCCGATATTGATTATCGCCCCCAGGATACCGTGCAGGCGCGGCAGCGGTAAGACACCGCCGCGGCGGCTGATAAACAGCACCACCCCCAGCGGCAGTCCGATCAAGACGGTAAACAGCGTCGCCAGCACCACCATATACAGGGTTTCCAGCGTGGCGTTCCACAGCAACGGCCATAACGCATCCCAGCTCATGCCACTACGCATATTAAAATATCCTCCGGGCTATGCCACTACGCTTAGGGATACCCCTTCGACGCCGTGGCGCCGCAAAAACGCCTGCTCCGCCTGCCTGTCCGGCAACAGTGCCTGGCGTAGCCGGGACTCGGGTTGGCGCAACAGCGACGATAGCGGCCCGCTTTCCACCAGCCGGCCCTGCTCCAGCAGCGCCGCGCTGTCGCAAATGGCTTTCACCACCTCCAGCTCATGGGTTATCAACACGATGGTCAATCCCAGCCGGCGATGGATATCTTCCAGCAACGCCAGCACCGAGGCGGTGGTTTCCGGATCTAGCGCGCTGGTGGCTTCGTCGCACAGCAGATATCGGGGCCGGGCCGCCAGCGCGCGGGCAATGCCCACCCGCTGTTTTTGACCACCGGACAGTTGGGATGGAAAAGCCCGGGCCTTATCCGCCAGCCCCACCAGATCCAGCAGTTCCCCGACCCGCCGCGCCCGTTCACGCCGGGGCACGCCGGCGATTTCCAGCGGCACGGCGACGTTCGACGACACGTTACGGGCATGGAGCAGATTGAACTGCTGGAAAACCATGCCGGTGCGCTGGCGCTGTAGCCGCAGTTCGCGGGGATCGAGCGCCGTGATATCGCGGCCATCAATCAGGATCCTGCCGGAGCTGGGCCGCTCCAGCAGGTTGAGACAGCGAATCAAGGTGCTCTTGCCGGCGCCGCTGCGGCCGAGAATGCCGTAGATGGCGCCGTCTTCGATGCGCAGGGACACATCGTGCAGCGCGGGTCGACCGTTGCCGTCATAGACCTTGCCCAGTCGGTCGATCTCGATCATGACTTTCCGCCCTCCACCGGGATCACCGAACCGGCATATTTTTCTTTGATGAACGTTGCCACCGCCGGGGATTGCAGATCCTGCGCCAGCTTTTCAATCCGCGGGTCCTTTGCCAGCTCCGGCGTGGTCACCAGGATATTGGCATAGGGATTATTGACGGCGCTCTCCAGGCCAAGGGCGTCCCGCGCCGGTTGCAGCCCGGCTTCCAGGGCATAGTTACCGTTGATTACCGCCAGATCCACATCGTCCAGGGAACGGGGTATTTGCGGCGCTTCGATTTCGAGGATGTTAAGATGCTTGGGATTGTCGGCGATATCCTGCGGCGTGGCCTGGTTCAGCGACGGGTCGTCATAACCGGCCTTCAGCTTGATCAAGCCCTTATTCTGCAACAGATAAAGCGCCCGGCTCAGGTTGGTGGCATTGTTCGGCACCGCCACCTTGGCGTTATCCGGTATCTGTTTTAGCGTCTTATATTTGGCGGAGTAAATCCCCAGCGGCTCGATATGCACCGTGGCCGCCACGGCAAACTTTCGTCCCAGCGCCTTTTCCTGATCCCGCAGATAAGGCAAATGCTGGAAATAGTTGGCATCCACATCGCCGTGGGCCAGCAGTTCGTTGGCATTGACGCCGTTAGTGAGTTCAATGACATCCAGCTTAAGCGCCGGATCGTAGGTTTTGATAAAATTCAGGATTTCCGCGTGGGGCACCGGATCGGCGGCAACCCGCAGCGCATCGGCCCCCTGGGCGGAGAAAGCCAGGGAAACGGCAAGGGCCGCCCCGGCCAAACGGATCATGGCAACATTTTTCATCGGTGATATTCCTTGTCAAATCAGACGGTAAGTTCGCCGCTGTCGTTGCGCAAATCGCTGCGCAAAATGTCGGCGTAATAGCGCTCCGCCACATCGGGATGGGATCGCAAACGCCCCTTCAGGTAGTTCCAGCCGACGTCCCGCAACAGCGGATTCAGCGGATCGCTGGCAGGTCCGCGGGCCTGGGCGGCCAGTTCGGGGGGCAGTTGATACACCGGCACCACCGCATCCAGCCGTGCGCCGAGAAAGAAAGCGATGGAGAGGCGATCCCGGCCGGCGGGAGGCGAGACCACCCGATGGACCGTGGCGCGCAGATAACCGTTGGTGGCCAGCTCAAGGAGTTCGCCGATATTCACCACAAAAGTGCCGGCCACGGGTTCGGCGTCCAGCCAGTGGTTTTCCTCCACCTCCACCTGCAGGCCCTTTTGGCGGTCTTGCAGCAGAAAGCTCAGAAATCCGGAATCTTTATGGGCGCCGACCCCTTGCGTACTGCCGGTATTATCCCGTCCCGGATAACGGATCAGCTTGATGTGTTCGTTCGGCTTGTCGCCATAAAGGGTGTCGAACGCCTGTTCAGGAAGCGACAGCGCCAAGGCAAAGGCGCGCAACAGGCGCAGGGACATGGCGGTCATTTCGTTTTGCCAGCGCAGCAGAACGGGTTTTAACGCCGGGACACCCGCGGGCCATTGGTTGGGGCCTTGCAGCCGGGTCCAGCCCGGTGACTGTGGGGTTTGCGGCAACGGCTCGCGCTCGGCGCCGATATCGAACTGCTCGCGCCAGTCGGGCTGTCCGCGGGTCAGCTCGGCGGCGGCGCGGTTATAGCCGCGAAAATGAGGGGAATTCACCATCGCCACCGACTGTTTTTGGGCGTCGGGCAAGGCAAAAAATTCACGGGATAAGTGTTGCACCTGGTCCAGTAAATGCGTATCGACGCCGTGGCCGGTCAGGTAGAAAAAACCGATATCGCGCGCCGCGTGGCGCAGTTCGGCAAGAAAAGCGCTACGTTCCGCCGAGCTATTTTCCAGCCGGGACAGATCCAATAGCGGTAAAGAGGTAGTACTCATAGGCTGCTCCGTTGATCTTTGTTGATTCCGGGGGAAGGACACAAGATGCCGCGCAGCAACAACAGTTTTCAGTCATGATTCACTCCGATAAAAGGCCGAATATCCGTGAGAGTTTTATGTTCAACACCATCGGTTAAGGTTTCAAACCTAGCATTGGGCCCTCCCCGCCGCCCAATACCGTTCAGTTCTAACTTATTTCCGCCCCTACTATACCCGTCATCTTTCAAGCCGCAGCTGTGTTGGCTGCAACGTGAAATCTATTGGGTATTTACCCGCCATACCGGTAACCAAATCTTTCTATTCGGTTTGCTATCCTTGCGTCCCATGGGATATAAATCATGCATAGATCACATTTTTAACTTCACCAACCCTAGAAGGTCTGAGTATGAAAATAGTGAATCGGGTATTACTGACCAATGACGACGGCTTTGATGCGCCGGGACTGGCATTGCTGGCCCAGGCGGCGGGGGAAATCGCCGAGGAAGTGTGGATAGTGGCGCCGTCCCAGGACAAAAGCGGGGTGGCCAATTCCCTGAGCATGCGTGCGCCGGTACGGGTGGTCAAGCGGGGCGAGCGGCTCTTTGCGGTGTACGGCACGCCCGCCGACTGCGTGGCGTTCGCCATTCGCCAGGCCATGCAGGACACGCCGCCGGATCTGGTGCTGTCGGGCATCAATAACGGCTCCAACCTGGGATTCGAAACCCTGCTGTCCGGCACGGTGGGCGCGGCCACTACCGGCATGCTGCTGGGCGTTCCCTCCATCGCCCTGAGCCAGAACCGGGATCCGGATAACGAGGTTAACTGGGACAGCGCCCGCCACCACGTGGTGAAGACCCTGCGCCAGCTTTTGCAGCATCCCTGGGACAAGCAGGTCTGTCTGAACGTGAATTTCCCGGATATCGCGGCGGACAAGGTCAAAGGCATTCGGGTCACCGCCCAGGGCATGGGCAAGGTGGACGGACTGACGGTGGACGCCACCCGCGATCCCCATGGAGAAGATTACTTCTGGATACGGGTGCAGCACGGCCGGCTTGACCGTCCGGCCAACAGCGAACTGAAGCTCAATGAGGAAGGGTATATCTCGGTTACGCCGCTGACTTTTGAACGGACCCAAACCAATGAATACCAGCGCCTCGCCACGCTCTACCGTCAAGATTTCTAAGGGATAAAAGCGCGCCTGTCCGCCGAAATGTCCAACGCATAAGCAGGCTGTCAAACCGGCAGCATCTCTTTTATCAACCGGGCTAATACCTCAACCGCCCGGGTTTGCCGGTCGTTCCATTCATATGAGATGTTAAAGCGGAAGTAGTTGTTATAAAGACCGCCGGCCGAGAACATCCGGCCCGGGGCGATACTGATTTTTTGCCGCAGCGCCCGGCGATAGAGCTCGGTGGCATCCACCCCCGGCGGCAGCTCGATCCATAGGAAATAACCGCTGTGGCATTCATTGATGCGCACCTCGGGCAGGAGGCGATGCAAGGCCTGCCGGTAGCTGTTTTTACGCTGTTCCAGCACCCGGCGTAATCGCCGCAGGTGGCTGTCGTAGCCGCGGGTGGCGAGATAATTCGCCAGCGCCAGCTGCATCGGCGCGCTGGTGGACAGGGTGCTCATCAACTGTAGCCGCTGGATCCTGCCGGCCATCTCACCGGCGGCCACCCAGCCGACCCTAAAACCCGCCGCCAGGCTTTTGGAAAACGAAGAGCAGTGCATGGCCATGCCACGGGTATCATAGGCTTTGGCCGGCAGGGGCTTGTGCGCGCCGAAATAGAGCTCATGATAGACATCGTCCTCGATCAAATAGACGTTGTACCGCTGCAACAGCGCCGCCAACCGCTGCTTTTTCTCGTCGGACAGGGTACAGCCCAGGGGATTCTGGCTGTTGGTCATCACCCAGCAGGCTTTCACCGGATAGTCGTTGAGCGCCTGTTCCAGCGCCGTCAGATCGATGCCGAACCGAGGATGGGCGGCGATGGCCAGGGCTTTCAGTTGCAGCCGCTCCAGCGCCTGAAGCGCACCGTAAAAGGCCGGATTTTCCACAATCACCCAGTCCCCGGGGCGGGTGACCGCCTGCAGGCTCAGGTTCAGCGCCTCCATCGCGCCGGCGGTAATGACGATTTCATCCGGCGACACCTTCATGCCCTGCAAGGCATACCGCTTGGCAATAATATTGCGCAACGCCTCGTTGCCGGGAGGCAGATTATCCACCACGCTCAGGGCGCTCATGGCATGGGCGACCCGGGAAAGGGATCGCGTCAACTGCTGGCGAGGAAACAGGCCGGGATCGGGAAACGCCGACCCGAAGGGCACGATATCGGGATCGCGCCCGGCCTGCAGCACCTCGAAAATAAAGTCATTGATATCCACCGATTCAGCGGGCTGTACCTGCTGATGCACCGCCGGCTGCGTGAGAAATTCGGCCTTAGGCGCCACATAATAACCGGACTGGGGACGGGAAAAAATCCAGCCCTGGCTTTCCAGAATTTGATAGGCATGCATCACGGTCATCAGGCTTATGCCGGAACTTTCCGCCTGTTCACGCAGCGAGGGTAGCTTCTCCCCTGCCTGCCAGATATTGGCGGTAATCTGTTCGCGCACCTGCTGAACCAGCACCTCATATTTACTCGGCACCCACCGGCCTCCTTGTTTAAACACCCCGCCAACCGCGCCGCCGCCGGCGGAAAACCTCACCCCGGCGGAAACTGTTATAGCATAAATCAGCTTTTCTGTTGCTGTTATACACCGTCTCAACCCTCTATGATCCTCATGGAAGATAACCCAGCCGTTATCAACGATTCAGCCGTTAGCACGAGGTTCGCCATGTTCGGGGTAGATGCTTTCCACCTTGCCAGAATTCAGTTTGCCTTTACGGTATCTTTCCACATTATTTTCCCGGCCATTACCATCGGACTGGCCAGCTATCTGGCGGTGCTGGAAGGCTTATGGCTGAAAACCCGCGATGAAGACTACCGCAGCCTGTATCACTTCTGGTCGAAGGTGTTCGCCGTCAATTTCGGCATGGGGGTGGTGTCGGGGCTGGTGATGGCCTATCAGTTCGGCACCAACTGGAGCGGCTTTTCCCAATTCGCCGGCAGCATTACCGGGCCGCTGCTGACCTACGAGGTCCTGACGGCATTTTTCCTGGAAGCCGGCTTTCTCGGCGTCATGCTGTTCGGCTGGCAGCGAGTGGGCAACGGCCTGCACTTCTTCGCCACCTGCATGGTGGCGCTGGGCACGCTCATCTCCACGTTCTGGATCCTGGCCTCCAACAGCTGGATGCAAACCCCGCAGGGATATATCGTCCAACGGGGGCAGGTAGTGCCGGTCAACTGGTTCGAGGTGATTTTCAATCCCTCCTTTCCCTACCGGCTGCTGCATATGACCACCGGGGCCTTCCTGGCCAGCGCCCTATTCGTCGGCGCATCGGCCGCCTGGCATCTGCTGCGGCGCAACGATACCCCGGCCATACGGAAAATGCTGTCCATGGCGATGTGGATGCTCTTGATTGTCGCGCCGATCCAGGCGGTCATCGGCGATATGCACGGACTGAACACCCTGCAATACCAGCCGGCTAAAATCGCCGCCATCGAAGGGCACTGGGAAAATATCCCCGGCCAGGCGACCCCGCTGATTCTGGCGGGATTGCCCGATATGGCGGCGCAGAAAACCCGCTATGCGCTGGAGATACCCTATCTGGGCAGCCTGATCCTGACCCATAGCCTGCAGCGGCAGGTGCCGGCGCTCAACAGTTTTGCCAAGGAGGACCGGCCTAATTCCACCATCGTTTTCTGGTCATTCCGCGTCATGGCCGGCCTGGGCATGCTGATGATCCTGCTGGGGCTGTCCGGCCTTTGGCTGCGCCGCCGCCAGCGCTTGTATCGTTCACGGATTTTTCTGCGTTTCGCCCTGCTGATGGGACCGGCGGGATTAATCGCCATCCTGGCGGGCTGGGTCACCACCGAAGCCGGCCGGCAACCCTGGGTGGTATACGGTCTGCTTCGTACCAAAGATGCGGTTTCCGCCCATGGTTCACTGCATATGAGCCTGAGTTTGCTGGCATTCGTCCTGATTTACTGTTCGGTATTCGGCGTGGGCTACGGCTATATGATGCGGCTGATACGTCAAGGCCCTCCTTCTGGTAAAGAGAACATGGTTGAGAGGAAATAACATGGGTATCGATCTGCCCGTCATCTGGTTTGTGATTATCATTTTCGCCACGCTGATGTATATCGTCATGGACGGTTTTGACCTGGGCATCGGCATCCTGTTTTTCATGACCCGGGACCGCTCTGCCCGCGACCAGATGGTAAACAGCGTGGCGCCGGTGTGGGACGGGAATGAAACCTGGCTGGTGCTGGGAGGTGCCGCACTGTTCGGCGCGTTTCCATTGGCCTACTCGGTGATTATCGACGCGCTGTCGACCCCTCTTACGCTGATGTTGTTCGCGCTGATTTTTCGCGGCGTCGCGTTTGAATTCCGCTTTAAAGCCACCCTTGCCCATCGGCCTTTTTGGGATCGCGCCTTTATGCTGGGTTCACTGGCGGCCACCTTTTGCCAGGGGGTCGTGGTGGGCGCCTTTATTCAAGGGTTCCCGGTGACGGGACGGCGGTTCGCCGGCGCGGCTTTTGACTGGCTGACGCCGTTTTGCCTGTTTTGCGGACTGGGACTGATGGCGGCCTATGCCCTGCTGGGCTGTACCTGGCTGATTATGAAAACCGAACAGGATCTGCAGCGGCATATGTACCGGCTGGCGAAACCCCTGCTGTTGGCGCTGCTGGCCGCGATAGCGGTTATCAGCCTGTGGACGCCCCTGGCGCATCCGGCCATAGCCCGGCGCTGGTTTGCACTGCCCAATCTGTTCTATTTTCTGCCGGTGCCGCTGCTGGTGCTGCTTTGCGCCGGGTGGCTGTGGCGGGGCATTGGCCGCCGGGCGGATTTTTCACCGTTCATGATGACGCTGATACTGGTTTTTCTGGGTTTCACCGGCCTGGGCATCAGTATCTGGCCCAACATCATTCCGCCGGCCATCGACATCCGGGCCGCCTCGGCGCCGGCGCAAAGCCAGGGATTCATGCTGGTGGGGGCGCTGCTGATCATCCCGGTAATTCTGGTTTACACCTTCTGGAGCTATTTTGTCTTCCGCGGAAAAATCAATCCCCACGAGGGATACCATTAAACGGCTGTTATGGCTGCTGGCGCTATGGGCGGCCAGCGTGCTGGCGCTGGGGGTGGTCGCCACGCTGTTCCGGCTGCTGATGACCGCGGCCGGCATGCGAACCCACTGAGCGGATATGGCTAATCATCTGCCGCCGGACAGCCGACATCATGCCATGCCGGGAAGCTGAATACCAAGCGCCCCGCCGGCTATGGAATTAACCTAACGTTATGCGGCGTTGCTGTTCGCCAGCCCGGAACGGTTATTACGCCAGTTCTCATAAAAGCGCTGCAAAATCAGCGCCGGCCACTCCGGTTCTGTCTGCGACTGCAGGCTTGCCAACTGCTCTTTGGCGCCGCTCCGGGTGCTGTGGCGCAGACAGCTCGCCATCAGGGAGCGGCTGAATTCGGGATGGAACTGCAGCGAAAAGGTTTGCGGGCTATAGCGGATGATCTGGCAATCATCCCGGGGCGAGACGGCCAATACCCGCGCCTCGGCGGGAGGACGCAGCACCGTCTGCAAATGGGACAGCCAGACGGCGAATTGCCCCGGCAACCCCCCAAGCAGCGGATCGTCGTCGGCGCGGGCGGTGATCCGCACCTGTTGCAATCCCCCTTCCCAGCCGCGGGGATTATCGGCAACGATGCCCCCCAGCGCATAAGCGATAAGCTGATGTCCGTAGCAGATGCCCAGTAACGGCAGTTCCAGGGCATGGACCCCGCGGATCCATGCGGCGGTAATCTCGCTCCAGGGAGCATGATCGGTAACCATCGACCAGGACCCGGTAATGATAGCCGCTGAAATCCGATCCGGATCGGGCAACCGATCGCCGCGATAGGGACGGATCAAGACATATTCATGGGATTCCAGGCCGAGTCTGTCCACAAACCACTGGTACTGCTCCCCCACCTCGGCGGCGATGGCCGTCGGCGGTTCTCCCATCTGGACAATCGCCAGCGGTGCGTAAATGGGTAAGTCCATTGCTGATTCCAATTCTTATGCTGATTTGAATGCCGGCGAGATCGATACCGATCGCGCCACAACGTCATGCAAAGTCATGCCGGCTACAGCGTTGACGCCGGTTCGTTATTCCATTATGCCTGCCACGGCGCCGCCAGGTCTACCGGCGATGGGGGCTTTTCCATGCTAATTAACGATTACCTTAGCAAGAAAAATGCTAATAGCGTATAGACCAAGGCGGCGTCACATCAGGCCTATGGGCAGGCCCTCTGATACCCGGCGCGCACTGTTTCGTTCGGTCAGTCCAGGGAATCCCCTTGCTCGAGTTTGCCGATGAGCTCTACCCGCCGCTGATGGCGACCCCCTTCAAACTCGGCGGCCAGCCACTCGTCAACGATCATCTTCGCCAGTTCGCCGCCTACCACGCGGGAGCCGAAGGCCAGGATATTGGTATCGTTATGCTGGCGGGAGAGTTTGGCCGAATAGGGCTCGCTGCAGGCCACGGCGCGGATACCCGGCACTTTATTGGCAGCGATGGAAATACCGATGCCGGAACCGCAGATCAGGATACCCAGATCCGCTTCATGGTTCATCACCGCATCGGCAACCGACTTGGCGTAGAGGGGATAATCGGTGCGCTCCGACGTATAGGTGCCTTTATCGATGACAGAGATACCCTTGGATTCCAAATGGCTGACTATCTCGGGCTTCAATAACCAGCCCACATGATCGCAGCCGATGGCAATTTTCATCATTCGCTAACCTCAATTCCGTCCTGGGCTATTATCCGCATAGAGAGAGCTACCCGAATAGGGCCCCCTGAACCGGGAGATATCACCGGCGCATTTGTTCATGGATACTAAACTTCACAATAAAATACTTAATATAATTTAAAATTATTGTGAAGTTATGCCTTTCAAAAAATCGCAATAACAAGACATCTTTTATCACGCCATGCCTGTCATCTGACCGATTTTATGGCATAACACTGCGTAATGCAATAATACCCATCGTGAGTCAACGATGCATTCGGCAGACCGCGCCGGTTCTTTCGTTTTATTGGCCCTTGGCAAATCTTCACAAATTTTTTTACTTCTATGAATATTCCGCCATGGCCGGTATTGTCATGCTTTTTCAAACCCTGGCGGGATGGCATTGTCACCGGCCGGTTTGCTATAACTGACAGCCTTGACCTGTTAAGGAGGGTGGTAAATGGTGGATTTGATCAACAATGAAAATGCCTTGGCGATTGGCGCTAAGATAAAAATGTCGCTCTCGCAGCTCAATACGACGGAGCGCGGCATTGCCGAGTGGTTCATCACCAGAGGAAACGTGGATAAACAAACCAGCATCAAACACGTCGCTTCGTCATTGAATGTCTCGGAACCCCTTATCGTCAAAGTGGCTAAAAAACTGGGTTATACCGGTTTTCGTGAATTGCGTCAGGCGTTATGGTCCTATTTTGCCGCTCTGCCTTTTGATAAAGAAGAAGAAATTTCTGAGGACGACAGCATTGAGCTGGTGCTGGATAAAATATTCAATAATTCCATCAATGCGTTAAAAGAAGCCCAGTCCGTCGCTGATCCGACGGTTATCGCCGAAGCATCCAGACTGATACTGCTGGCCGGGCATGTTACGCTGTTCGGTGTCGGCGGTTCGGCCACGGTGTGCCTGGATTTTGAGCACAAGCTATTACGCATCGGCATCCTCAGCCACTCCTATAACGATTATCACCTGATGCTCATGGTGGCCTGCCAGCTAGCGGAAGGGGATGTGGTGATTGTTATTTCGCAATCCGGCGATACCCGAGAACTGCTGCAGGCCGTGCAGGTGGCTAAGGACCGGGGCGCAAAAATCATCTGTATTACCAATGATAATGTTTCGCTTCTGTCGCAACTGTCCGATTTGTCCATCTTCAGCCCCGCCCGCGGCGGTCCGTTATTAGGCCAGAATGCCGTAGCCCGCATTATTCAGCTCAATTTGCTGGATACGCTGTTTATTGCCCTTGTTTTGCAGGACTATCATGGAGCAAAAGAAAAACTGGAACGAAGCATCGAAATAGTCAAACCTTTACATGGCAAAGGATAAAACAGCGGCTACGATCCTGGGTACGGTTGGTTATTTGAGTCGATTCCAGAGGAAGTTCTAATGAACGAGCTCTTTTCATTGCAGAACAAAAAGATATTAATCACCGGTTCCGCGCGGGGTATAGGTTTTATTCTGGCCCGGGGACTGGCGCAGTACGGCGCGGATATCATTATCAACGGCACCACCGCCGAGGGTACGGATAACGCGGTGCGTGAATTGCGGGAAGAGGGTTATACCGCGTATGCGATGCCGTTTGACGTTACCGACAGCGGCGCCGTCAAGGACGCCGTCCAGCGCATTGAATCCACTATCGGCGCCATAGATGTGTTAATAAATAATGCCGGTATCCAGCGGCGCCATCCCTTTACCGAATTTCCGGAGCAGGAGTGGGATGACGTTATCGCCGTGAACCAAAAGGCGGTGTTTCTGGTTTCCCAGACCGTCGCACGGTATATGGTGAAACGGAACCGCGGCAAAATCATCAATATCGGTTCGATGCAAAGCGAACTGGGTCGGGATAATATTACACCCTATGCCGCGTCTAAAGGCGCGGTGAAAATGCTGACCCGCGGTATGTGCGTTGAGCTGGCCCGCTATAATATCCAGGTAAACGGCATTGCCCCCGGTTATTTCAGTACCGATATGACCAAAGCCCTGGAAGAAGATGACGCTTTTACCGCCTGGCTCACCAAACGTACCCCCGCCGGACGCTGGGGCGATCCGCAGGAACTCATCGGCGCGGCGGTATTTCTTGCGGCGAAATCCTCTGATTTTGTCAACGGACACCTGCTGTTTGTGGATGGCGGCATGTCCGTAGCGGTCTGATTGATTCCCCCTGGCCGTTGGCGCGGCGAAAAAAATGCGCACGCCCCGTCCGCTTGATGCCCGGCGGTTCCAGGCTTTCAGCGGCAGATATCGGTCCGTGCGCTATCCTTTTTAGATTATTGTCAAAAGCCACTGCTTCCCTGTGCTTTTCATTTTCCATGGTTACGCCGGCCAGAAAGTGCTGCACTTCACGAAATCGTTACCCCACCGCCGGCCGGCGTGATTATCGGCCGCGGGTGCCGTTATCCCTCCTTCGCCCTATTGCCCGTTAGCGGGTATAATCGTCTCATGGACGCCGTTGGACTCTCCGGGCGTAACCACATAACTCGATAACTACAGCGGCGCGACCACGCATGACCGAATTGACTTATCTGCAGGGATACCCGGAGCATCTGCTGGCGCAGGTGCGGACCTTGATTCGCGAGCAGCGCCTGGGAGCGGTATTGCAGCAGCGCTATCCGGGAACCCATAGCGTCACCAGCGACAAAGCGCTCTACCAGTATGTGGTCGGGTTGAAAAACGCCTATTTGCGGAATGCGCCGCCGGTGGACAAGGTTGCCTGGGACAGCAAGATTCATGTGATTAAGAATGCCCTCGGCCTCCACACCGCCGTATCGCGTATTCAGGGAGCCAAACTCAAGGCCAAGGCGGAAATCCGTATCGCCACGGTATTCAAAAAGGCGCCCGCCGACTTGCTGCGGATGATCGCCGTGCATGAGCTGGCGCATTTGAAGGAGAAACAGCATGACAAGGCATTCTATCAGCTGTGCTGCCATATGGAGCCCCGCTATCATCAGCTTGAATTCGATACCCGTCTCTGGTTGACCCAGCTTGCGCTGGCGGATGGGGAAAACCTGGACTAGCCATGCCCGTGCCGCGGCACATGGAGAACCATTTAAGCTATAGAGAGAGAAGACCTGCCACTATATCCATCAGGAGGTTAATTTTGTCTGAGCGTTTCGACGACGGCAGCGCCGGCGATGCGGATTACGGGGTTATCGGCCGGGAATATTCCCGCTACCGCCGCCCCGATCCCGCCATCGCCGGTTTAATCAGAGAGGCCCTCCGGCCCGCGCGCACGGTACTGAACGTCGGCGCCGGCGCCGGTTCCTACGAACCCACCGATCTTGAGGTCACCGCCCTGGAACCCTCCGCCTCGATGCGCGCCCAGCGGCCGGCGCATTTGCCCCGGGCCATTGAAGGCGTGGCCGAGGCGCTACCCTTTGCCGACGGGATCTTTGATGCCGGCATGGCGACGTTCATGGTACATCAATGGCAGAACCTGGTCCAGGGACTGGCGGAGATGCGCCGTTTTGACGGCTCACTGAAATTAATTGTCGGTCGCGGCATCGATTCGCCGTCTACGCCGGAATAAGGTTGTGCTATTGTCGTTATCCGTGCAAAAAAACTGATAACCCGATGAAAAACAATATATACGCTCCGGACAGGATCATTACCGAGACCGACCGGGTCCTGGGATGGCGGGACTTCTTTTCGTTATGGTTCTCCCTGGGCATCGGCCTGGCGGTGCTGCAGGCCGGCGCCGTGCTCTCCCCCGGCATGGGCATGGTGAATTCCCTCTATGCCATCACGCTGGGTTCGCTGTTGGGATGCCTGCTGCTGGCGCTGGCCGGCGTGATAGGTTTCGATACCGGACGCTCCTCCATGGCCTCCATGGCCTACAGCCTCGGTAAAAAGGGAGCCTCGGTGCCGGCGCTGCTGAATCTACTGCAGCTGATTGGCTGGGGCGCCTTCGAGATTGTCATGATGCGCGATGCGGCGTCGTTGCTGGCGGCTCGCGCGCTGGGCAGCCAGAGTATCTGGGCCAATGCCGCCCTGTGGACATGGCTGTTCGGCATCGGCGCCACGGCCATCGCCCTGGGTGGCCCGCTGGCCTTTATCCGGCTGGTATTACGGCGCTGGGGTATTTATCTGTTGCTTATCGCCTGTGCCTGGCTGAGCCTGTCCCTGTGGCGGCACGGGGACATTCACCGGCTGGCGGCGGCGACGGGCAACGGCAGCCTGCCGTTTGCCGCCGGCTGCGATATCGTTATCTCCATGGCGCTGTCCTGGCTGCCGCTTATCGGGGATTACACCCGTTTCGGCAAAAGCGCGCGGCAAAGTTTTCTCGGCACTCTCGGCGGTTACCTGCTGGGCAGCCTGTGGATGATGGTTCTGGGCGGAGCCTATGCTCTGGCGTATGTGGGCAACGGCGACGCCAACGCGCTGCTGGTGGCGCTGTCCGGCGCCGCCCTGGGCATCCCGCTGCTATTGATCCTCATTGACGAAAATGAAAACGCCTTTGCCGACATCCATTCGGCGGCGCTCTCCTCGGCGCTGTTCATTCCGCGCCAGGTGAAGCCCTTGACCTTGATTATCGGCCTCATCTGCACCCTCATCGCCTGGCAGGTACCGTTATCCCAATACGAAAATTTCCTGCTGCTTATCGGGTCGGTTTTTTCACCGCTGTTCGGCGTGGTGCTGGCGGAACATTTCCTGGTCCGCCGCCGCCGCAATCCGGCCCCCGGCGCCGGTTTGTCCTGGCGGGCATTCGCCGCCTGGATCGTGGGTATCGCGGTGTATCAGCTATTGTTGCGGGACTATCCCCAGGTGGGCGCCACCCTGCCGTCGCTGTTGATTGCCGGTTTGCTGCATCTTGGCCTGGCCCGGCGGGGGGAATTTAATAGCGCTCGTTAGAAAAACATTGACGGCACCGGGCGTCGGCCCTAATTTGATAGCGGCTGCGAGAGGGCGCCACCGGCGCCTTACTCTTTTTTTTCTGTTCGATTACCCTAAGAGGGTTTTGTATGGTTACCACGGCACAACCGAACATCAGTTTTTATCAGGCATCAGTGCCTGTTTTTATCCGCATGCTGACCAATCTATCCTACCTGCTGGCTAAAGCGGCGGCCCATGTCCAGGAACAGGGCATCGAGCCGTCAGACTGGATCAACGCGCGGCTGGCGCCGGATATGTTCACCCTGGCAAGACAGGTCCAATCCGCCAGCGATGCGGCCAAAGGCGGCGCTGCGCGCCTGGCGGGCTGTGAAATCCCCAGCTTCCCCGATACCGAAAGCACCTTTGACGAATTGCAGACCCGTATTGCCAAGACGCTGACTTTTCTGGGTAATTTACATCCGGAGCAGTTTGAACACAGCGGCGAACGCCCCGTCGTGATGAACATGCGCGGCAGCGAAAAATCCTTCACCGGTAATGACTACCTATTCCAAATGGCGATCCCGAATTTCTTTTTCCATATCACCACCGCCTACGACATCCTGCGTCACCTGGGCCTGGCGATCGGTAAAAAAGATTATCTAGGCTCTTTCGAATAAAATTTGGCATTAAAAAACGCCGGCAAATCACTGGATTTTGCCGGCGTTTCTTTGAATCTGATGCTTAGCCGGGGCATCCTACCCTGGCTCATTTATCCGTCATACCATTATTCGTAGATTTCCGCGGTGCCGCGCATTTGGTTATTGCCGGTAACAGAGGTAATACGGAACGATCTGGCGCCGGACTGGGCGGCTTTTTCCGCCAGCTGATTTTCAACAGAGGTTACGTCATGGGCGCCGGTAACGGTGATTACGCCCACTTGCTGCTGTTCGGCCGGAGCCGAGCTGACCAAATCGGCGGCGAAGCTACCGAATGACAGAGTGCCCAGTGCGATGGCGGCGATGGTGTATTTTACGTTTTTCATTTTCACGGTCTCTCTTTAAAAGTAATGTTTGAAATACCGATTAGCGATATCGTTATTTCATGCAGATGATTATTTTCATCGAAGGGGAATATCTTTTCCCTCCGGGGCAATTTGTTAGTGCTAATTCTTTTTGCTGATTATCAATTTCAAACAGTGCTTATTGATATAATTCGGCCTTGCCGTGTATTTCGTTATAACCGGTCACCGAGATGATACGGAACGATTTGGCGCCGGCCTGGGCGGCTTTTTCCGCCAGATCGCTTTGCACAGAGGTCACGTCGTAGCCGTTGACGTTTATCACGCCCATTGACTGCTGCCGGGCCGGGACCGAATTGACCTGGTCGGCGGCAAAGCTACCGAATGACAAGCTACCTAATGCGATGGCGGCGATGGCGTATTTAATGTTTTTCATTTCCACGGTCTCTCTTTAATAAAGTGCTTTTGAAATAGCGACAGCGATATCGTTATTTCCTGCAGATGCGTTTTTTATTCAGCGGACGGGGATTTAATTCCCCGCCGGGGCTATTCGTTTACCGATAAATAAGCTTACTGATATATTTCCGCGGTGCCGTGCATTTGGTTATTACCGGTGACCGAGGTAATACGGAATGATTTGGCGCCGGACTGGGCGGCTTTGTCCGCCAGCTGGCTTTCGATGGAGGTTACGTCGTGGCCACCGCTCACGCTGATGACGCCGACTTGCTGCTGGTTGGCCGGAGCGGAACTGACCAGATCAGCGGCGAAGCTTCCGAATGACAGGGTGCCCAGTGCGATGGCGGCGATGGTGTATTTTACGTTTTTCATGATGTTGTCTCTCTCGTAATTTAAGGGTTTTTGTCTTTGACGTTAATTTCTTAACGTTCGATAACTAAATACTATCCCTCTCACCTCGGCCGATCAACAACTTTTTATTATCGATCGTTAATTTATTACTTAAGAGACTGAAAATAATCATAAAAAAAGTTTAAATTTTCTTGTTTTCAAGCTCGAATCGCCGGCAAAAACCTACTTTAATTAACATTCGTTAATTATATAGGGCATGGGGCATGAAGGGAAGGAGAAAAAACCCGGTGACGGAGGGGGAGTCACGGCGTGTTTACGCGCTTGCAGCCTGTCTCGACCGGGCACTTTGTCAACAAGCTCAGCGGCTTATACCGCCGGCATTGCCTCGCTCAGGCTTCCGCCAGGCGCTTAAGCAGCTGGATCGCCTCGGCGAGCTGTTCAAGCTCGTGAGGGGCGAAATGATGGCTGATGGCATGGAACAGCCAGTCTTCACGTGCCGCCCGGCCGGCCTTGATAAGCTCGCGGCAGCGCTCGGTCAGGGATAACAGCGTCTGGCGGCCGTCCGTGGGGTCCGGCGTGCCGCTTATCATACCGGCGGCCGCAAGCGTTGCCACCGTGGCGCCCATGGACTGGGGGCGGACGCCCTCGGCCTTGGCGAGGGTCGTGACGGTGGCGGGGCCTTCACGCTCAAGGCGCAGAATAACCGATTTTTGCGACTGGGTATAATCCCCGGGATGCGCCTGTTCACGCAATCGACGGCTCAGATTGCCGAGCACCAGCCGCAGCTCTCCCGCCATGGCCACGGCGCTTATTTCAGGTTCGCGCTGTTTATTGTCCATCATTCCCCTGGTCGTCCCAACGCCCGCTAAAAGAGTACTGTAACAAATTAAACGGCCAAGGGAAAAAGATTAGGACCGGTTGCCTCCGGGCGAGCCCAGCCGCCGCTCTATGGCGCTGGAGGCGATTTGCAGCACGATAACCATGACCACATAAAACAGCGCCGCCAGCAGATAGGCCTGAAGATTCAGGAAGGTGGCAGAGGCGACCATCTGCGCGTTACGCATCAGTTCGGTCACGCCTATCACCGAGGCCAGGGAGGTGCCCTTGAGCACAATGATGAACTCATTGCATAACGGCGGGAACGCCACCCGCAAGGCCTGCGGCAGTATTATACGCCGCATGGCCTGCGGGTAGGTCATGCCGATGGAGCGGGCGGCTTCCAACTGCTCGCTGTGGATGGAGGTAATGCTGGCGCGGATGATTTCGGCGGTGTAGGCGCCCGCGTTTACCGCAAATGCCAGGGTGGCGGCGAACAGGCGGTTATCCAGCGGACTCAGCAGTTTTATCAATACCGGGCTGCCGGCCTGACTGGCCCAGGCCGGCAGTCCGAAATACACCAGATAGAGCAATACCAGCGGCGGCACGCCCCGAAACAGCGTGACATAACACAGGCACAGCAAACGCAGCGGAGTACGGCGGGATAGCCGGCCCAAGGCCACCAGCAGACCTATCAGCAATGCGCCGATCATGGCGAAAACCGTCAGCGACAGGCCCACCAGGGCGCCTTTTAAATAGAGCGGCGAATACGCCACCAAAAAGTCAATCATTGCTCGGACCATCCCCTAATTAACAACTAAGCCATCGCTATTTTGACGCGCTGGACGCCAGGAATGCTTCGATACGAACGCTGGGCGGCTGTTCAAAGAATTGCCGGGCCGGGAGATCGGCGATGATGCGCCCCTGCTCCATAAACACGATGCGGTCGGCAACATCACGGGCGAAACGCAGTTCATGGGTGACCATCAGCATGGTGCGCCCCTCCTCGCTCAGGCGCCGCATAACCGCCAGCACCTCTCCCACCAGCTCGGGATCCAGCGCCGACGTCACCTCGTCAAACAGCAGCAGTTCCGGCTCCATGCACAGCGCCCGCGCAATGCCCACCCGCTGCTGCTGGCCGCCGGAAAGCCAGGCGGGATAAGCCTGGGCCTTATCCGCCAGGCCCACCGACGTCAATACCGCCATGGCCCGCGCCACCGCCTCCCTGCGCGGCTGCCGAAGGACCCGGATTGGTCCTTCAATGAGGTTCTCCAGCACGCTCAGGTGCGGAAACAGCGCAAAACGCTGGAACACCATGCCGGTCTTGCGGCGCATGCGGCTGTTATTGGCGTCGCTGTCTTCGATACGCCGCTGTCCCACCTGGCGGTAACCGATTTGTTCGCCCCTGATCAGCACGCTGCCGCTGTCGTAACCGTTAAGGAAATTTACGCAGCGCAGCAGGGTGGTCTTGCCCGCGCCGCTGGGCCCGATGATGGCGACGGTTTCACCCCGTGCGATATCAAGACAGACATCAGTCAGCACCGGAACGCCGTGGAACGATTTGCAAAGTCCGGCGATTCGCAGCACCGGCATTTCATCGTTCCCCGGCGGCCTCTCCGTCATATCTGGCATCTTGCGGCCTCATAGCAATCTTATAAACACACCGGCGCCCGGTTTATTTCGGCACGTTGTCGGCGTTGCCGAACCACTTGACGGCGATGGCGGCCAGGGTTCCGTCCGCTTTCATTTTGTCGATGGCGGTATTGACCTGCTGCAATCCGGCGGTGTCCTGCTTGCGCAGCGCCACGCCGTTCAATTTAACGTCATTGGTCAGCGGCTGTTTCACCACCGCCAGCTTACCGGCGTACTGGCTGGCGACGATGTAGGCTCCGTTAACGCTTTCCACCGCCACCACATCGATACGGCCGAGCATCAAATCATTATAGGCGTCCACAACCGTATTGTAGGTGGTGGGCGTAACGCCCTGCATGGACTGCAGAGCCGTGGCGGCGGCGGTATTGACCATGACGCCCACCCTCAGTTTGCCCAGATCGGCGGCGGTGAGCTGTTCATGGCCGGAATGGGCTTTGACTACCAGGACAATCGTTTGCGTCATGATCGGTTCAGAAAACGCCACCACTTTTTTGCGATCGTCGCTAATCACCAGATTGGTGATGGCATCGATCTTGCCTCCCTGCAGGGCGGGAATAATACCGTCCCAAGCCATCCCCTCGTAGGATACCGGCACGCCCATATGCTTACCGAGTGCGGCGGCGAAGTCGGCGTCAAATCCCACCAGCTTGCCCGACGGATCCTGAAAGGAGATCGGCCGATAGCTGGGATCGGCGGCGACCCGCAGTTTCGTAAACCCTTCAGCCCCCTGGGCCGACCAGGCACAGACGCTTAATGTGGCGGCGAGTGCCAGCAGTGCCGTGCCGTGCTTTATAGAAAATTTCATTCGGTATCTCCTCGGGGTGCTTGGTTGTCAAACGGTTTGGGGGTTGATAACTATGGACAAGGCTCGGGTGCCGGGCAATACCTCCACCCGGTCGCCGGCGCCGATAAGCGTCAGGGTATCGAACTGTTCGATCACCAACGGGCCAATGGCGCGCCAATTTTCCGGCAGTTCGGTACGCCGGTAGACCGGACATTCGACGCACGCTTCCGCGCTGAGCCAGACCTGGCGCCGGCCCGCCGGCTCAGCGGTCCGGGTCGATGCGGTGGCCGCTTCGCCGGCGGCGGGGCGCGGCCGGCTGATTTTCAGCCGCAGATTCAGTAACTCCACCGGCAGGGTCTCGGAGGCATGGCCGTAGCGCCGCCGGTGCTCTGCTAGAAATGCCGTCCGGCTGGCGGCCAATCCTTCGCTGTCGGCGATGGGTAAATCCACCGTCAGGGCATGGGACTGCCCCTGATAGCGCAAATCCGCCGACCAGGCGATAACCAGCTCCGCCGGCATAAAACCGTCGGCGGCGGCCCGCGCCAGCAGCGCCTCCCTCATTTCGCCGGTTAATGCCGCCAGTTCGGCCGCATCGATGGCGGAAAGGGTGCGCAGCCAGGTGCGCTGGGCGTCGTAGGCGATATCCACCGACAAAATGCCGTGAGCGGAAAACACGCCGGAATAATAGGGAATCAACACCCTGGGGATATCCAGCGCGCGGGCAACATCCACCGCGTGCAGCGGGCCGGCGCCGCCGAAGGCAATCAAGGTCATATGGCGCGGATCGTGCCCCCGCTCCACCGACATGGCCCGAATGGCGCGCACGATGTTGGCGGTGGCGATTTGCAAAATGCCCTGGGCCGCCCGCTGCCAGCTCAGGCCCAGGGGCGCGGCGATATGCCGTTCGATGGCGGCCACGGCGGCATCGCGATCCAGGACAAAATCGCCGCCGAGCATGCTGCGCACGCCAAGGCGGTTTAACGCCACATGGGCATCGGTCACCGTCGGCTGGTCGCCGCCGCGGCCATAACAGGCCGGCCCCGGCGTGGATCCGGCGCTCTGGGGACCGACCTTGAGGGATCCGGTGCGATCCAGATAAGCAATGGAACCGCCGCCGGCGCCGATGGTTTCGATTTCCGCCGAGGCCACCGCCACCGGATAACCGCCGATGGTCCGTTCATCGGTGACCGGAATGGCGCCGCCGCGCAGCAGCGCGATATCCGAACTGGTGCCGCCGATATCCAGCGTCAGGGCCTCGCCGAGTCCGTGGCGGGCCGACAGTTCCAACGCCCCCACCGCGCCGCCCGCCGGACCGGACATGGCGCATTTCACCGGAAAGCGCCGGGCTTCGGCAAAGGTAAGGCAGCCGCCGGCGGAACCCATGACAAAGGTCCGCGCCGGACCGTTATCTTTCAGCGTTTCGAGACCGGTGAGAAACTGCCCCATCACCGGCATGGTGGCGGCATTAAGCACCGTGGCGGTGGTGCGCTCGTACTCGCGGAATACCGGCAAAACCTCGGATGACAGCGAGACGGGCACCCCCAGCGCCGCCAGCTTCTCGCCGATCCGCCGTTCATGTTCCGGATTGACGAACGAAAACAGCAAACTTACCGCCACCGCCTCCACCCGGGCTTCCCGCAGGCGCTCAATGCAACGGTCCAGCGCCGCTTCATTCAGGGGTTTCAATACCCGGCCCTGGAAATCCAGGCGTTCCGGCACCTCAAGGCGCAAATGCCGGGGCGCCACTACCGGCGCGCGCCTGGCGTGAAGATCGTAGGAGGAGGGCCGGGTCATGCGGGCGATTTCCAGCACATCGCGAAATCCTTCGGTGGTCAACAAGGCGGTTTTTGCCAGCGCGCCTTCAAGCAGTGCGTTGGTGACCACCGTCGTCCCCACCACCGCCGCCTCGATATCGGCGGCGCGGGCGCCCATTTCCACCGCCAGGGCATCAAGGGCCGCCAGGATATCGTTGCCCTGATCCCCTTTGCGGTGCAGAACCTTGGCGATACGGGTTTCTCCCGAGGCGGGGTTGCTGACCACCACATCGATAAACGTGCCGCCCACGTCCACGGCTGCCAATAAACCGGTCATGCTTGCTTCTCCTGTGCCTGAAAGCCCAACCCATGGACGCCATAGCCATAAAGCCTGTCCTGTTCCGCGGCCATGGAGTCCCGTTCCGCGGCCGGGCCGTATCCGCCGCCGCCGGCGGTTTCCACTTCTATGAGTGTGTCCGCCGGGGCCGACAGCTCGCTAAAACCGGTAATGTGCCGCGGTTTCGCATCCGGCGGCGTCACGATGATGCGGGTCGGCGCGCCGGCGGTTCCCCCCAGTAAACCGTCCGGCCCGCGGGTGGGCATGCTGACCTGGAAGGAGCAGCGCACCGGCGTAAGCATCTGGAAGGTGCGCCGCAGACCGAAGCCGCCGCGCTGGCGCCCCCGCCCCGCCGATCCCTCCACCAGTTCGTAACGCAGGATGCGCACCGGCAGGCTCATTTCCAGCACTTCCACCGGCGTATCGTGCAAATTGGCCACCGGCGGTATCATGCCGCTTTCACCGTCCGCCACATGACTGGCGCCGGAACCGCCCCCCAGCGCCTCGCCATAGGCGAACAGCCGGCCGGTGCGCGGATTCGGGCCGCCAAAGGAAAATACCCCGCCGCCGCCGGTTCCCGCCAGCACCAGCGCCGGCGAAAACGCCGACAGGGCGTCCATCAAGGCTTCAAAGGTATGGTAAGACACCTGGGTAGCGGCGGAAATGGCCGCCGGGAAGCGGGGATTAAGGATTGAACCGTCCGGGATGGTGATATTCAGGGCGCGGTACATGCCGGCATTGGCCGGGATGCCCTGCGCCAGGGTAATGCGAACCGCCATATACACGCAGGCCAGGGTATTGGCCAGGCAGGAATTGAACGGGCTCTCGGTTTGCGGCCCGCTGCCGGTGAAATCGATATTCAGCACGTCGTTATTTTTACTGATGGCGACCCGCAGGGGAATCATGACGCCGCCGAAATCGGCCTGGGCCTCGCCGGTCCATACCTGGTCGGGCAGTGCGGCGATACAGGCGCGGGTGGTCTGTTCCGACAGGCGGATGATTTGGGCCATGGCGAACCGCAACTGCGCCATGTCATAACGACGGGCCAGTTCGTCGATACGGTTTTGCGCCACCTGAATGGTGGCAATCTGCGCGCCGAGATCCGCCATGCGCTCCTCGGGCAAACGCGAATTCGCGCCGATCAGGGTCAGCAGGTTTTGATCCACCGCGCCGGCGGCGGCCAGCTTCACCGGCGGGATGCGCAAGCCCTCATGGAAAATTTCGGTGGCGGTGGCCGGCATGCTGCGCGGCGTCAGTCCGCCCACGTCGGTATGGTGCGCCATGCTGGCGGCGAAGCCCACCATCTCGCCCCCGGCGAACAGCGGTCCGACGACGATAAAATCCGGCAGATGATTAGCGCCATAGTAGGGATCATTAACCAGGAAAGCATCTCCCGGCGCCATTTCTGCCGCCGGATACGCGGCCAGGATGTGACCCAAGGCCCCCGCCATAACGCCCAGGTGGATGGGAATATGCTCCGCCTGGACGGCGATATCGCCGTTGACATCATAAACGCTGCACGAACAGTCCCGCCGTTCTTTGATATTAGGGGAATGGCTGGAACGCACCAGAGACTCCGCCATTTCATCACAAATGGAATGGAAAGCGTGACGAACAAGCTCGATTGCTATGGGGTCCAGCGGCGCTGCATGGCTCATCGGTAACTCTGCCAGTGAATAATGATTGTAATAAATGTTCTAGCATAGTAAAAATTGGTTCAGCAACAAGAATAGGATTCACATACATGAACGAAGTAAAAAGCGCGGTGCGGGTGCTGGAAGTGCTTGAATTATTGACCCATGAGGAAAAACCCCTGTCCCTGAAAGAAGTTGTTGACGAATTGGGCTATCCGAAAAGCAGTACCCATAATCTGCTGGCCACCTTGGTATCGCGGGGTTACGCCATACGGGACGAAACGGACCGTTATCAGTTGAATAACGCCTTTCGCGAGGGTCCGGGCTGGATTTGCGGGCCGGAGGCGCGCCTTAGCGAAATGGCGCTGCCGGTAATGCGCGAACTGCGGGATCGCTGCGGTGAAACCATTATGCTCGGCGTGCTCAACGGCGAAGGCCGCCTGAAAACGCTGGAACGCTGCAGCGGCACGCAACCGGTGCGGTATGAATCCCCCCTCGGCAGCTGTCTGCCGTCTTATTGCACCGCCATGGGCCGTGCCCTGCTGGCGGGGCGGGACGACGCCCAAATCGATAATTACCTGTCACGGGAACGTATTGTGCAGTACACCAGGCATACCCTGGTGGACCGCGGACAAATCAAGGCCCATATCGCCAAGGCCCGACGGGACGGGTACGCGGTATCCGATCAGGAGATCGACATCGGCGGTTCGGGGGTCGCGGCGCCGGTGCTCAACGGCAAAGGCGAAACCGTGGCGGCATTGAATGTGGCGGCCATTTCCAGCCGGTTCAACGAAAACGGCGAGGCGCTTATCGCCGCAGTGAAAAATTACGCCGCCATACTGAGCAGCCGGCTGGGATGGCATTAACATCACCAGGCAAACCGCCGGATATTCCCCTACTAATAGCCTGTTCAAATCATTGTTTCATCGCGCCGGGATCTTTATGATGCTGCGGCCCAGGCTGCGCGATGGGATGATTTTCCTCACCGCGCGGCCATGGGGATAATGAATTCGCTTTTTCTTTCTATCACTGAGGCTATATGCACACCACCAAGTTAGCGAACCCCGGCCCGCTGGGATTGATGGGTTTTGGTATGACCACCGTATTGCTTAATCTGCATAACGCGGGCTTTTTCCCTTTAACGTCCATTATCGTCAGTATGGGCATTTTTTACGGCGGCATCGCGCAAATGATTGCCGGCATTATGGAATACAAACACGGCAATACGTTCGGCACTACGGCCTTTACCTCTTACGGTGCGTTCTGGCTCAGCCTGGTGGGTATTCTGGTCCTGCCGCGCATGGGGCTTGCCGATCCCGCCGATGAAGTGTTCCTCGGCGTCTATCTGGCGCTATGGGGCGTGTTCACGCTGTTCATGTTTTTCGCCACCCTGGCCGCCAGCCGGGCATTACAGGTGGTGTTCGGCACCTTGACCCTGCTGTTCGCTTTATTGGCCATCGGTGATATCACCGCCAACAAACCGCTGCTGGTGATTGCAGGCTATGTCGGGCTGTTCTGCGGCGCCAGCGCCATTTACCTGGCCATGGCGCAGGTCATTAACGAGCAGCTCGGCCGCAAAATCCTGCCGGTGGGCTGAAGTACCCGGGCCTCTTAACCGAGGCCTTCTCTTTGCGAATTGCTGGACTTTTATTCCGTTAACAATGAAAATGATACGCATTCCTAATTAGTCCCCTGGACGCGTATCCCATGCCCGGTCTCCTGAGTACCCACCGCGTAATCATTCCCCTGCTGGCGCTATTGCTGCTTATCCTTGCCCCCGGCTGGTGCCCGGCGTCAGAGGGCTGGCCCCGCCAGATCGCCGGCGCCCAAGGGGACATTACCCTACCTCGGATGCCGCAGCGGATTGTATCCACCAGCGTTACCCTTACCGGAACGTTATTGGCCATCGGCGCGCCGGTCATTGCCAGCGGCGCCACCACCCCTAATAACGCCGTCGCCGACGGGCAGGGGTTTTTACGCCAGTGGGGCGAGGTGGCGCAACGGCGCGGCGTGAAACGGCTTTATATCGGCGAACCCGATGCCGAGGCCATCGCAGCACAAGCCCCGGACCTGATTATCATCGCCGCCACCGGCGGCGATTCGGCCCTGCGGCTTCACGATCAATTATCGGCCATCGCCCCGGTCCTGGTGGTGAATTACGACAACCAGAGCTGGCAGCAGGTGGCCGTGGAGCTCGGCCGGGCCACCGGGCGTGAAGACGACGCCGAAAAAATTGTCAAAGATTTCGATAGCCGACGGCAGGCCCTGCGGCAGCGACTGGCTTTGCCGCCGCAGCCGGTATCCGCGCTGGTGTACCACCGCGACGGCAAAGCCGCCAACCTGTGGACCGCCGATTCTCCCCAGGGCCGGCTGCTGCTGCAGTTGGGTTTCGTACTGGCCGTACCGCCGGACAATCTGGCGCAAAGCCATAGCATGGGCCGGCGCGGCGATATCCTGCAGCTTTCCGGCGAGAACCTGGCGGACGGCTTGAATGGCGAGAGCTTGTTGTTGTTTGCCGCCGACGAGGCCGACGCCGACGCCCTGCTGGCGAATCCTTTTCTCGCGCATCTGCCCTCGGTGCGCAATCGGCGCGTATACGCTCTGGGCCGCGATACCTTTCGCCTCGACTATTACAGCGCCTCCCATGTTTTGACAACGCTCGAGCACTACTTCGTCCAGGGGTAGCCCGCACGAGTCGGCGCCGGCGGCGTTATCGGGCAGCCTGCGCCGCAAAGAATAGCCGGCTCTTGTCTTTATCCCGATGATGATGCGGAGGATTATGCGCCCGTCCCATAAGTTAGTCCTGTTATGCCTGGTGTTGGCGTTGACCCTCGCCGCCAGCCTGCTGGTGGGGGCAAAAAGCATCGGCTTCGCCACGGTTGTCCAGGCGCTCTCGAAGGCGTGCCGTACCACCGATTGCCTTATCGTGCTCGACGCCCGCCTGCCGAGAACGCTGGCCGGCCTGTTGGCCGGAATCGCCCTGGGTTTGTCAGGGGCGCTGATGCAAACCTTGACCGGCAACCCCCTGGCGGATCCCGGCATACTGGGCGTGAACGCCGGAGCCGGTTTCGCCGTGGTGCTGGGCTTGGCCTTTTTCGGCGCCGCTTCGCCGGACCTCTATGTCATGTTCGCCTTGCTCGGCGCGCTGGCCGCCACGCTGCTGGTGGCGCTTATCGGCGCGGCGGGGGGCGGCAGGCTAAATCCCATTCGCCTGACGCTGTCCGGCCTGGCGCTGGGAGCGGTCCTTGACGGCATTGCCTCGGGCATCGCCTTGATCAATCCCCTTATCTATGACCAACTGCGCTTTTGGCAGGCCGGATCGCTGGATATCCGTTCTATGGCGGTGATAAAAATCGTGGCGGCGCCCATCATGCTGGGGGCGGTTTTGGCCCTGGGACTGACCCGGGGACTGAATAACCTGGCCATGGGCAACGATGTGGCCGCAGGCCTGGGCTCAAGGATAGGAATGACCCAGGCGCTGGGCGTGACGGCCATTACCCTGTTGTGCGGCGGCGCCACCGCGCTGGTCGGCCCCATCGCCTTTATCGGTTTGATGGCGCCCCATATGGCGCGTCGTTTGGCGGGGGAGGATCACCGGCGGCTGTTGCCCTTCATCCTGCTGTTGACGCCGGTGCTGCTGCTGGCCGGGGATATACTCGGCCGGGTCATCGTGCCGGGGGAACTGCGGGTTTCAGTAGTGGCGGCGTTTATCGGCGCGCCGGTTTTGATTGCGCTGGTACGTAATCACCGGGAGCTTAAACGATTATGAATTACGTCGTCCGGCGCGGACCCCGTTTATTCCTCACCGGCGGCCTGCTGGTATGCTGCTGTCTGGCGTTGGCGGTTCTGTCGCTGGGCACCGGCTCGCTTCCCCTCAGCATCCCGCAGGTGATGGAGGCCTTATGGGGAACGGCCCCCGACCCGGTGCGGATTGTGGTCACCCATTGGCGGCTGCCGCGGGTGGCGGTGGCGCTGTTATTGGGGGCGGCCCTCGGCGCCAGCGGCGCCATTTTTCAATCGTTGATGCGCAACCCCCTCGGCAGCCCGGATATATTGGGTTTCAATACCGGCGCCCACAGCGGCGTCTTACTGGCGATAGTCCTGTTCAACAGCGGCTACTCCACTATTACCGCCGCCGCCATGGCCGGCGGAGGCCTGACCGCCGTAGCGGTCTATATGCTGGCTTGGCGCAACGGCATTCATACCTTCCGGCTGATTATCGTCGGTATTGCCGTCCGCGCCCTGCTGGTGGCGGCGAATACGGCCCTGGTGGTGGGCGCCTCGCTTGAATCCGCCCTCTCCGCCGGGTTATGGAGCGCCGGATCCCTCAACGGCATCACCTGGGCCAAATGCCTGCCGGCGGCGGTAATCATCGCCCTGGCGCTGCTGCTGGCGCTGGCGCTGGCTCGTTCCATGCGGCTACTGGAAATGGGCGACGATGCCGCCCGCGGGCTGGGAGTATCGGCGGAGCGCACGCGCCTGGGACTGATGTCGGCGGGGGTAGCGCTTACCGCCGCCGCCACCGCCGTCGCCGGGCCGATATCCTTTATCGCGCTGGTGGCGCCGCAAATTTCCCGCCGTCTGGCGGTCGGCGGCACCGCCTCGATTCCCCTGGCCGCCATAACCGGGTCGCTGCTGCTGCTGGCGGCGGACCTGGCGGCTCAGCGTCTGTTCAGCCCCTATCAATTGCCGGTGGGGGTGGTCACCGTCTGCATCGGCGGCATCTACCTGATAGCATTGTTAATCCGGGAGTCCCGTAAAACATGAACCCCTGCCCCTTGCCGCCGTCTCGCCTGCGGGCGGAAAACCTGACCCTGGGTTATGATAAAAAGATCGTTGCCCGTGATTTGTCCTTGTCCATTCCCGACGGCGGCCTGACCGTCATTATCGGCCCGAACGCCTGCGGCAAATCCACGCTGCTGCGCGCCTTGAGCCGGCTGATGCGCCCCGATGGCGGCGGGGTATGGCTGGACGGCGAGGATATCCGCCGCTACGCCACCAAAGAGGTGGCCCGCCGGCTGGGATTATTGCCGCAAAGCCCCGCCGCCCCCGGAGATATCCTGGTGGGCGACCTGGTGGCCCGGGGGCGTTATCCCCATCAATCGCTGTTCGGCCGCTGGCGGGAACAGGATGAAGCGGCGGTACGGGAAGCCATGCGCGCCACCGGTATCGAAGCGCTGGCGCAGCAGCCGGTGGATACCCTCTCCGGCGGACAGCGCCAACGGGTTTGGATAGCCATGGTATTGGCGCAGCAAACGCCGCTGTTGTTATTGGACGAGCCCACCACCTGGCTGGATATCGCCCATCAAATCGATCTGCTGGAACTGCTCAGGCACCTGAACCGTACCGCCGGACAAACGCTGGTGATGGTGCTGCACGATCTTAACCATGCCTGCCGTTACGCCACTCATTTAGTGGCCATGCGCGATGGGCAGATTGTCGCCCAGGGGACGCCGTCGGACATCGTCACCGCCGAACTGGTGGAGCGGGTCTTCGGCCTGCGCTGTATCATTATCGACGACCCGGTATCCCACACGCCGCTGATTGTGCCGCTGGGCCGCGACCCGGCGGATGCGTCAACATGAGTCGCCGGCCAACACGGCCTGCCGGGACGGGTTGTCACATCCCGAACACGCCGTGAATCCGCCCGCGCGGGCGCAAACTGCGGGACGATGCCACCCATCGTCCCGGCGTCCGTCGGAGCCTGCCACCCGCATTAGCCGGGGTTTACCCTAGACCGTCGTTTGGGTATCCGGGCCGCGCCAGAGCGACTCGAGGCCGTCCAGCAGGCCGCCGCGCCAGCAGAGGGCGTCATGGCCGCCGTCCACCCGCCGGAAGCGGAGGCGATGGCGGGACGGCCGCAACAGCGCCAGCAGCCGTTCGTTAGCCTGGTAAATCAACGGTTCATGAATGCCGGCTTCGATATACATTCCAAGAGCCAGACCGGCGCCCAGTCCGTCTTCCAACTGCCTTAACAGCTCGCCGGACGCGCGGGTATCGCCATCGATGCGTCCCGGGTCCCGATGGGGCCACCAAAAGGAACCCGACTGACTCAGCACCAGGCCGAAGCTCAGGGGCCAATGCAGCGCGGCGTACATCGCCGCCAACCCGCCGAAACTTTGCCCGGCCACCACCGTAGTGGCCGGATCGGGCCGATAGGGCGCCCAGGTCCCAAGCCACGGCATCAGCTCTTCCCGCACCGCGAGCCAGAACTCCGCATTACAGGTCAGCTCATGGCTTCGTTGCCGGGTATCGACACTGTCGATCATCACATACACCGCCTCCGGCAAGCGGCCCTCGCGGGTAAGCCGGCTGAGCGGAACGGCAACCGGCATCTCCTGTGACCAAAACCGACCGTCGAGCAATATCGCCAACGGCCGGCGATGGGGCTGCTGCTGCCCGGTGGTCAAAACCCAGACATCACGGCTATTGCCCAACCGCCGGCTGTGCCAGCGGCGGCATTCAAGCCGCGCCGGCGAAGGCGGTCGCAAGGCCCGCGAGTCCGCGCCCCGCCTGTCCACATCGGTCCAAGCCGTTTGCGGCGGCGCCAGCGGCATATGCAGGGGGGATAATCCATGGCCGCGGGCGCCGACCCAGCAGCGCAACGGGTTTAGTGAGTCATGTACCGCGCTGTCCAGCAGCCCTCCCCACCACAGACGCCATGCCGACATCTCCGTCTCCGGGCGACTCCCCGCCGCCGCGGGAAAGGGAGTATCGTCCTCACGGGGAATAAAGCAATAACTTCCGCGCCAGGTGGCGCTCAGACAGGTTTGCCGGTACCAGACATCCGTGCCGGGCAAACGTTCCAGGCTTTGCGGCGCCAGGGACTGATGATGGTCGGTAATGCCGTTGATATTAAGCCATACCCGGCGAAGGGCCGACGTTTGCGCATTCCCGCCGGGATCGCGCCACAAAAAAGTTACCCGATAGCGGCCGTCCCGATCTTTTTCCACCCATGGGGTGCCGTGATCCGCTATCTCCCGCCACCACTCCTTCGTCCCTGCATCCGCCCGTCCCAGCATTATTGTGACCATTGGTAATCAGCCTTTGTAAAACGCAATCTTAATACTATTGATAATTATTTCTATTTGCAATAATGTGTAAAGCTTCCTATGTATTCATAGTCATTTTGCCAGGATGGCGGCTTTGCCATGGGAATTTTTTTAATCGGCCAGGGAACGCCGCAACGGTATAAGCAGCGCCGCAGGCGTCTGTTTTCACGATAACAATGTGCCATTTCCAGACGGTGGCTAACCCCGCTCCGCCTGAGAATCGGCAGAGAATTCGAGATCTTAGCCATGAAATTAGCAGGTTATTCCTTAGCGACCCTTATAGGTCTTGGGCTGGGCACATCGGCGCTCGCAGCCGCCGCATTGACGGCCAATGACGACGAGGAAGTCGTGGCGGCGGCGGATAAAAGCGCCGAAAACAATGAGAAAAAAACCGCCGGCGGCGAAACCATGGTAGTCACCGCCGCACAGCAAAATCTACAGGCGCCGGGGGTCTCCACCATCAGCGCCGAAGAAATCAGGAAACGTCCGCCGGCGCGGGACGTTTCGGAAATCATCCGCACCATGCCGGGGGTCAACCTGACCGGCAACTCCACCAGCGGCCAGCGCGGCAATAACCGCCAGATCGATATCCGCGGCATGGGGCCGGAAAACACCCTGATCCTCATCGACGGACTGCCGGTGAGCAGCCGCAATTCGGTGCGCCAGGGTTGGCGCGGCGAGCGCGATACCCGGGGCGATACCGCCTGGGTGCCGCCGGAAATGATCGACCATATCGACGTTCTGCGCGGACCGGCCGCCGCCCGTTACGGCAATGGCGCCGCCGGCGGGGTGGTGAATATCATCACCAAGCGCGAAACCCGCGAATGGCACGGATCGTGGAATACCTATTTCAATGTGCCGCAACATAACGATGAAGGCGCCACCAAGCGCACCAATTTCAGTTTGGAGGGCCCGCTAAGCGATCAGTTCAGTTTTCGCCTCACCGGCGGCTACGGCAAAACCCAGGCCGACGCCTGGGATATCAACCGGGGCCACCAGTCCCTGCGCACCGGTACCTACGCCGATACCCTGCCGGCGGGCCGGGAAGGGGTGATTGACAAGAATATCGATGCCCTGCTGCATTGGGATTTCGCGCCGATGCAAACGCTGGAGTATGAAACCACCTTTAGCCGCCAGGGCAATCTGTACGCCGGCGATACCCAAAACACCAACACCAGTGATTTGGTTAAAGATAATTACGGCAAAGAAACCAATCGGCTGTACCGGCAAACCCATGCCTTGAGCTATCGCGGCTACTGGGACAGCGGCATCAGCACCCTCAATTACCTGCAATTTGAAAGAACCCGAAACACCCGCCTGGATGAAGGCCTGGCCGGCGGCACCGAAGGCATTTTCTCCGACGACAGCTTTTCCACCATCCGGTTGGACAGCCTGCTGGCGCACAGTGAGTTAAGCGTCCCCTTTGAGCTTGGGGTAAACCAGACCGCAACCTTCGGCACCGAATGGAATCAGCAGAAGATGAAAGACCCGGCCTCCAATACCCAGACCCTGCTGGGGGGAAACATTCCCGGTATCGCCAGCACCGGCCGCAGCCCGTACGCGTCGGCGGAGATATTTTCGTTATTCGCCGACGATAATATCGAGCTTACCGACAGCACAAGTCTGGTGCCGGGCCTGCGGTTCGATCATCACTCCATCGTCGGCGACAACTGGAGCCCGTCCCTCAATCTGTCCCAGGGATTCGGCAGCGATTTCACCCTGAAAATGGGCATCGCCCGCGCCTACAAAGCCCCCAGCCTGTTTCAAACCAACCCCAATTACCTGCTGTACAGCCGCGGCCAGGGCTGCGCCGCCAGCACCGGCGGCTGTTATCTCTTGGGCAATAAGGACCTGGATGCTGAAACCAGCATCAATAAAGAGATCGGTCTGGAATTCAAACGTGGCGGTTATCAGGCGGGAGTGACCTATTTCCGTAACGATTATCGCAATAAAATCGAGGCGGGCTATGTGCCCACCGGCGTCTCTTCCAATGGTGCTTCCGACATCTATAAATGGGAAAACGTACCCAAAGCGGTGGTGCAAGGATTGGAGGGTATGCTGAACATCCCGGTGACCAATACGGTGACCTGGAGTAATAATATGACGTATATGATTGAAAGTAAGAACAAAGAGACCGGAGATTATCTGTCGATCATTCCGAAATATACCTTAAACTCCACCCTCAGCTGGCAGGCGCGGCAAGATTTATCGGTTCAATCGACGTTATCGTGGTACGGACGCCAAAAACCGAAAAAATACAATTACAAAGGCGAACCGGTAACCGGCAGCGAAACCAGGGAGGTCAGCCCCTATGCCATTGTCGGCCTGAGCGGAACCTATGAGGTGACCAAGAACGCCAGCGTCACCCTGGGCATCGACAACCTGTTCGATAAACGCCAATTCCGGGCCGGCAACGCCCAAACCACCGGCAACGATACCACCGGCGCCTATATGTACGGCGCAGGCGCCGCCACCTACAACGAACCGGGCCGGACCTTCTATATGAGCCTGAATACCCATTTCTAGACGGGCCGGGCCCGCTTTCCCGATCGTGCCACTATTCGTGCTAAAGGGAGACCGTGCCCTACACCTGATACCCAATCATCGTCAGCATGCGCTTCACCTGCGACACCGCCTCCTGCCGCTCCCCCACACCGAGTTTCTGATACAAATTGCGGATATGGGTTTTGATGGTGGTGGACGCGACATCCAGCTCGCCGGCAATCTGATTATTGCTGTAGCCGGAATAAATCAGGCCCAGCACCTGCCATTCGCGCTGGGTCAGCGGGCTGATGCGGATAAGCTCGGGGACCTGGGGATGCTGCAATAACTGATGCACGAACTCCTCATCGAAGTGAGCGAACTTATGCCGGTGATGGGCATTGATATCCCGCAGGATACGCTGGGTACGCTGCTGCTCCAGCTCCGGCAGGATGCCCAGCTGCAACAGCTGGCGCAACTGCACCGCCATCGTCTCCCCTTCAATCACGAAATGACTGATGAACCCGGTACGATTGGCCAGGGTCAACGCCTCTATCAGCACGCTCTGGGCCTCGCTTTTGCGGCCGGTATGCCAATAGATCAGGTTGTTCAGCAACAGATTGCGGTTCAAATCGCTCACCAACTGCAGCGCCCTGGCGTTGTCGTTTAATTCATCCAGCACCACTTCCGCCTCATCAAACTGGCCGAGCAGAATTTGCGCGCGGGCGATATTACGCCATTGTCCCTGCAGGAAATGGTTATCGACGCAATCCGGTTTTACCGTCTGATTAAGCCAGTTGGCGGCGGCGACGGTATCGCCGGTCAATTGCCAATAAATCACCCGCGGTTTATCGGCATTGGTTATCCAGTCGCTGTGGTATTGTCCGCTGTTGATAAGATTATCGCAACGGTGCAGCAAACGGCGGGCATCGTCGATATCGCCGCGCGCCAGCGCGCATTTCGCCAGCATCGCCAGACACTGCAACTGCTGCTGCGGCTGGGCGCTGGCCAGCACGTTCAGTCCGGCTTTGGCGGCCTGCTCCGCATCCTCCAGGCGCGCCCAGGACCAAAGCAGCTGCGCGCGCAGGCGCAGGAGAAATTCATGCATCGGCAATTGCTCAAGATGCTGTTCCCTCACCAGCGCGAACGCTTTCTCCTGGATATCGTAAGCCGCCTGCAAATAGCCCTGGGCAATCAATATTTCGCTTTGCTGCAGCAGCGCCCACAGGGCGTAATGATAGACCTCATGCTGCCGGGCCATCCGGTCGGTTTGCTGCATCATGGTCAAGGCATGGGTCAAGCGCCCTTTGCAGTGGGCGACTTCCCCGGTTACCGACATGGCGACAATACGGCCGTAAAAACTGGACATCGGCAAATGGCGCAGCGCTTCGGCGGCCAGAAACTCCGCCTGGTCGGTCTGGCCGGTGTTTATCGCCACCTGAGCCAGCAGCGCGTTGAATTCCGCCTGCAGCATCGGACTGATCTCAACGTCGCGGGCCTCCATTTGCGCTTTATCATGGGCCAGCATATCCGCCACCTCGCCGCAGCGGTGCTGGCTTTGGGCCAGCCAGCCCTTGAGCAGCACCAGCCTGGGAAGCGTGATCAGATCGTCATAAGGCACATGTTTCAGACAGCGATCCAGCAAGGCCAGTTCACCGCGGTTGAACAGCCGCCAGCCGTTGTCCAACAGAATGCGGCACATCATCTCGCGGTCCCCCGCGGACATGGCATGGTGGATAGCCTCCGCCGGATAGCCCAGCGTCAGCCAGCCTTCGGCGGCGCTGCGGTGGATGGCGGGCAACTCCGCAGCCAATTCCCACAGGCAGCGCTGCCGCAGAAAACTGGCGAACAGCGGATGAAAACAGAACCATTCGCCGGAATCATCCATGCGCTGGATAAACAAGCCCTGATGCTCGGTCATCTCCAGCCGGTGCTGACCGTTTTCTTCGCCGGTCAAATGGCCGATCAGCACATCGTTCATGGAACGCAGCACCGAACAGCGCAGCAAAAAACGCCGGGTGGACTCATCCACCCGATCCAGCACCTCGTCCACCAGATAATCGGAGAGATGACCGGCGTTGATGCCGGATAGCCGCTTCGCCGTCTTACTGGCGGGCGTATCGGACTGGCGCGAGGAGAGCACGATCAATTGCAGGGCCGTTGCCCAGCCGGCCACCTCATCGCATAACCGATTGCTGTCGGGGGGGTCAATGGGCATTCCCAGCCGGCAGTCGAAAAAACGCTTAGCCTCCTCGTGGGTAAAGGCCAATTGCTGGCTGCCTATCTCCAGCAGTTGATCCCGCACCCGCAGGTTGGCGATACCCAATGAAGGAAGATTGCGCGACAGCACGATGAGCTTGAGGTTATCCGGCTGATTGCGCAGCAAAAACCGCACGGACTCATGAATCACTTCATTGGTGATCAAATGATAATCATCGATCACCAGGAATACCGGCGTCGGCCAGTCGGATAAATCCACCGACAGTTGGATGAACAGCGTCGACAGAGTGGCATATTGATGTTTCTGCGCCAGCGCCTCGCTGCGCTGGCAGTGGCCGCCGGTTGCCTGTTGGAATGCCGCAATCAGGTAACTGGCGAATCGCTCGGGCTCATTATCGCTTTCATCCAGGGAATACCATCCTAAATCCTGCTTTGCCGCCGCCCACTGCGCCACCAGCGTCGTCTTGCCATAACCGGCGGGACTGGTGATAAGAGCCAGACGGTAATTAGCCGCCGCGGAAAGTCTATCTAACAAGCGTTGCCGAACAACCGTATTTTGCAGCCTTGCAGGCCGTCTGAGTTTAGAGGGGATCAGCATTTTTTTATTATCCAGAGGTATTGAATGGCGAAAAAAAGTTCAATCTTAATGTTTATTGAAAGTAAGGATTATGTAAGTAATTATTAATACAGGGTTATCTATTTCCTGCTTCGGTAAATTGCGCACGGTCACAAATTTCACTACGCCTTATCGCTCATCCCTCATTATTTATTCACTGGAGGATGAGAAATACCCGAACCATACGTTAGGTTACCCATTGAGTCATCGATACCGCCTGTTGCCTTTGGCAGGCGAGGACGCAATGTATCCGGCAGGTATTAGCGCCGGAGGGGATGAGCATGGAAGAAACCGGATCAGAATCACTCTCAGCCAACGCCGGCATCGCCGCCGATTACATCAATGCCCTCGGTCAGCGGCAGAGCATCTCGCCTCATACCATACAACGATTGCTTGACGCCATGGGCTACACCGCCCAACCCGGCCCTGCCGACGCCGCCCCGCTGCCGCCGGTACGGGTGTACCGACAAAAAACACCCTACCGGAACGGTCCCGATGACCGGCACTGGCTGATCCCCGGCGGACAGGGCAATTTCCGCTGGTGGCTGCATACCGAACAGGGCCGCATCCATCATGGAAAAATCGCCGCCGGGCAACGGCTGTCTCTGCCGGTATCGCTGCCGCCGGGTTATCATCGCCTGACCTTGAACCAGAACGGCCGGGAGTGGCATTGCCAGATAATCATCGCCCCCAGACGCTGTTTTGAACCCGACGAGCTGCTCGCGCAGCGTAAGTTATGGGGTACCTGTGTTCAGCTCTATACCCTCCGCTCCGAACACAATTGGGGCATTGGCGATACCGGCGATTTAAAACAGCTTATCCGGGAAATCGCCCGGCGCGGCGGATCGTTTGTCGGCCTCAATCCCATCCATGCCCTGTATCCGACCCTGCCGGACAATGCCAGTCCCTATAGCCCCTCCTCCAG
This sequence comes from Sodalis sp. RH16, assembly GCF_047324245.1. Classification (NCBI taxonomy): domain Bacteria; kingdom Pseudomonadati; phylum Pseudomonadota; class Gammaproteobacteria; order Enterobacterales; family Bruguierivoracaceae; genus Sodalis; species Sodalis sp. RH16. The sequence goes on from NZ_CP178737.1 coordinate 1,120,402, forward strand.
ACGCTGGCTTAACACGCTCTATATCGATGTGGGAGACGTGGAAGATTTTCAACTCAGCCCGGCGGCACGCGCGTGGTGGGCCCGCGGAGAGACTCGACGGGCCCTGGAGGAAGTCCGGGCCAGCCCAGGGGTGGATTATCGGCGCGTGGCGGCATTGAAATATACGGCGCTGCGCCTGGCCTGGCAGCAATTCAACCGGCGCGCCGCAGACGACGTCCGGCGGCGGGACTTTGAGGAGTTCGTACGCCGCGGCGGCGACAGTCTGCGCTATCAGGGCATTTTCGACGCGTTGCAGGGGCAACTCATTGCCAGGGATAAGGGGAACTGGAGTTGGCAGGTATGGCCGGAAGAGTACCGCGACGCCCGCGGTCCGGCCATAGAAGAATTTTGCCGCCATTCGTCCGGGGAGATTGCGTTTTATATCTGGCTGCAGTGGCTGGCGGATCGGCAATTCAATGACTGTTTCGCCTTATGCCGCACCCTGGAGATGCCTATCGGCCTATACCGGGATCTGGCGGTGGGGGTTAGCGACGGCGGAGCGGAAACCTGGAGCGAACCGGCGCTGTATTGCCTGCGGGCCTCGGTGGGGGCGCCGCCGGATGTGCTCGGCCCCCGTGGTCAGAACTGGGGTCTGGCGCCGATGTCGCCCCATGAAATGGCGTCCCGCGGCTACCAGCCTTTTATCGATTTATTAAGGGCGAATATGCGCGGCTGCGGCGCGCTGCGTATCGACCACGTCATGTCGCTGCTGCGCCTATGGTGGATACCTCTGGGGGATACCGCCGGACAAGGCGCTTATATCCACTATCCGGTGGACGATTTATTGGCCATATTGGCACTGGAGAGCCAGCGCAACCATTGCATGGTGATCGGCGAAGATCTGGGCACCGTACCGCAGGAAATCGTTAGCCGCCTGTTTAATAACGGCATCTATTCCTACAAAGTGCTCTACTTCGAGCAGGACGATCACCACGTCTTTCGGCCGCCGTCCGGCTATCCGTCTCAATCCATGGCCACCCTCACCACCCACGATCTGCCGACGCTGCGCGGTTACTGGACCAGTGATGATTTGCGGCTCGGCCGGGCACTGGGACTCTACTCCGACGACGGCATATTATCCTTCCTGCACCAGGACCGCCGGCTGGCGCGGCAAGGGCTGCTGGACGCCCTGCACCGGCAGGGCAGCGTGCCCGAACGCACCCGGCGACAGGCCGACCGCCTGCTGATGTCTCCGGTGCTTAATCGCGGGATGCACCTGTTTCTCGCCGACAGCGCCAGCGCCCTGCTGGGATTGCAGCCGGAAGACTGGCTGGATATGGCGGAACCGGTGAACGTTCCCGGCACCAGCGATGAATACCCGAACTGGCGCCGAAAACTGTCCCGTTCACTGGACGAAATCTTCGCCGACAGCAGCGTTAACCGCCTGCTGCGCGAGATTAACCGGCGTCGCGGCAAAGCGGGATAACGGACCAAAAAAACGGCGACCACATTAGGTCGCCGAAGACACAGCACACAGACACAGATAGATACAACAATTACCACAATAGTGACGTTAACCTTTTGTCCCCCCGGCGGTCAGTCCGCTGACCAGGAAGCGTTGGGCCAATAAAAACAGCAGGGTGATGGGCAAGGCCGAGAGCACCGCCGCGGCGGCGAAATCCCCCCACAGATAGTTTTGCGGGCTGAGATACTGCTGCATTCCCACCGCCAGGGTATAGCTGTTGACATCCCGCAGGAGCAGCGAGGCCACCGGAACTTCGGTCACCGCCGCGATAAACGACAACACAAAAACCACCGCCAGTATGGGCACCGATAGCGGCAGCAGTATCAGCCGGAAGGCTTGCCACGGCGTGGCCCCGTCAAGAGCCGCCGCTTCTTCAAGGGAACCGTCGATGGTCTCGAAATAGCCCTTGATGGTCCAGACATGCAGCGCAACGCCGCCCATATAGGCGAATATCACGCCGCCATGGGTATTGAGGCCGATAAACGGCAAATACTGGCCCAGCCGATCAAACAGGGCGTATAACGCCACCAGCGACAGCACCGCCGGAAACATTTGAAATATTAGCATGCCTTTGAGCAGCGAGTTTTTACCGCGAAAGCGCATGCGGGCAAACGCGTAGGCGCTGGTGGTGGATAACGCCAAAATGCCCACTGCGGTAATCGTGGCCACTTTTACCGAATTCCACAGCCACAACATGACCGGGAAAGGCGGCGGCGTTACGCTGCCATCCGGATGCTGCACCGGGAAACCCAGCGCCAGGCGCCAGTGCTCCAGGGAAATATGGTCCGGTATCAAACTGCCGGTGGAAAAATTGCCGGCCCGCAGTGAAATGGCCGCCACCATCAGCAGCGGGAAAATGATCAGGGCGATAAATCCCAGCAGGATCACATGAGTCGCCGCCAGACGCAGATAATGGGATCGGGATTGAACAATAGCCATCGGTGCGCCTCCTTAATCAAACTTCATTCTGCTGGCTTTCAGGTTGAGCACCGCCAGGCCGCCCACCAGTAGGAATATCAGGGTGGCTATGGCCGCCGCCAGGCCAAAATCCTGTCCGCCGCCCCCTTCAAAAGCGATGCGATAGGTATAACTCACCAGCAGGTCGGTATAGCCGGCCGGCGTGGCGGTGCCGATACGGTCCGGCCCGCCGTTGGTCAACAGTTGTATCAGGACAAAGTTATTAAAATTAAAGGCAAAACTGGCGATCATCAGCGGCGTAAGCGGCTTAATCAGCAGCGGCAGGGTAATCAGGAAAAAATTCTGGAAAGGCCCGGCGCCGTCCATCGCCGAGGCTTCATATAAATCGTCCGAAATGGATTTCAGCAATCCCATGCAGAGGATCATCATATAGGGGTAACCCAGCCAGCTGTTAACCACCACCAGCATCAGCCGGGCCAGCTCCGGATTGTTGAACCAGGCCGGCTGTATACCGAACAGGGCCTGCAGCATGAGATTGATTTCGCCGAAACTCTGGTTGAATAATCCCTTGAAGATCAGTATGGAGATAAACGACGGCACGGCATAGGGCAGGATCAGCAGTAAGCGGTAAACGGCCCGCCCCTTCAACGCTTCCCATTGCACCACGCAGGCCAGCACCATGCCGATGGCTACGGTGGCTATCACCGTGAAAAACGAAAAGAGCAGCGTCCAGATGAAAATCGCCAGGAATGGCTGGCGGATGCCCTGATCCTGCAATACCCGCAGGAAATTTTTCCAGCCCACCGAGACCGTATAGCCGGGGCTGAGTTTATCGTCGCCGAAGCCGCCGTTGGCCGTAACCGCCTGGTAAAATCCCGTGGCCGGATTCGGCCGATAGACCGTACCCGTGCCGCTGTCGGTCAGAGTTTCACCCGCTCCCGGAATGTACAAAGGCCGCAAGCGGGAAAATTGCCGCAGCGAGCTCATGCGCAAGCGGGTGCCGTCGGGTAGTTGCAGGGTCAAGCCGCTGAGTGCCTGGCGATGTTGCGTGATGCTGCGTAGCGTGCCCCGCTCTCCCGCCGGCGGCCCGTCGGATCGGGATAGAGGCAGGGTCCTTTCCGTCCCGGGGGTAAAACTGAATGACGGCGTAACCAGGGTCCCGCCGCCGTCGGGGTCGGTGAGCACCAGGCGCCATTGACCGCCGTCGGGGTAGAGGCTGAAATCATAAGGCGTGCCGGAGAGCAATTGCCGGTCAAGCAGTACTGCCCGGGCGCGTTCATAGGTGAGCTGGTGGACGCTGCTGTAGTTGGTGAAAGCGATGGCGACGGTGCAAATCAGCGGAAACAGTACGAACAATCCCATGCCCGCCACGCCTGGGTATACGTAGCGCCAGGCGTAAGCCCGGCGGTTGGTAAAAAGATAGACGCCGGTGCCGGTCAATATCAGCGTCACCATGGCAAAGAGATATTCGCCGCGGGCGTACATGGGGATCACCAGCCAGGCAATCAATAACGCCATGGCGGCCACCCATCCCCCTTTTACCCAGGGATGGTGCCACCAGCGTGTTTTTCTCCCGCCGGGCGGGGATGGATCGGTAACTGGCATAACCCCCTCCTTAAGCGGCGGAACGCCACGTTCGTTGCCCGTTCAATGACCGCGGGCTAATCGTGCCACGGTCTCCCTTTAACTCGCTCGTTGCATGTCCCGTGATCGCGGACCTAACGTGCCACGGTCTCCCTTTAACACGTTCGTTGCATGTCCGGTGATCGCGGGCCTACCGTGCCACGGTCTCCCTTTAACACGTTTTTTGCACGTCCGGTGATCGCGGGCCTACCGTGCCATGGGCGCTTGCATTCCTCGTTATTTGGTGATGCGGTCTTTTACTCCGTCCAAGGCTTCCTTAACCGTTTGTTTGCCGTTGATGGCATTGACCACCGCGCTGCGCTGGGCATACCAGAAGGCGCTCATCTGCGGGATGTTCGGCATGATTTCGCCGTTTTGCGAATTCACCATGGTGGCGGCAATGCGCGGATCCTTGGCCAGTTCGGCCTGGTAGCTTTTCAGCGCCACGGCACCCAGCGGTTTGTCTTTATTCATGGTGCTCAGGCCGTCGCGGGTCAGCAGGTAGTTCTCCAGGAACTCCTTGGCCAGCTCTTTGTTGGGGCTGGCGGCGTTGATGCCGGCGCTCAATACCCCGACAAAGGGTTTGGAAGGCTTGCCTTTGAAGGTCGGCAGTACCGCGACGCCGTAATGCATGCCGCTTTTTTCCATATTGCCCCAGGCCCAGGGACCGTCGATGGTCATAGCGGTTTCACCTTTGTTAAAGGCGGCTTCGGAAACGGCATAGTCGGTATCGGCGCTGATATGTTTGTTCTTGATAAGGTCAATGATGAACTGCAAACCGGCCACGGAACCGGCGTTGTTGACCCCAACGTCCTTGATATTGTATCCGCCGTTCTCCGCTTTGAAGGCGTATCCGCCGGCGGCGGCGATAATCGGCCAGGTGAAGTAGGGTTCCTGCAGGTTCCACATAATGGCGCTTTTGCCTTTGGCGCGCAGCTTGGTATCCAACGCCGGGATTTCTTCCCAGGTCTTTGGCGGCGCGGAAAGAAGATCTTTATTGTAAATCAGCGAGAGGGATTCCACTGCGATGGGATAGCCGATCAGTTTGCCATTGAAACGCACCGCATCCCAGGTAAAGGGGAAAAACTTATCCTGGAAGGCTTTATCCGGCGTCACTTCCGCCAGCAGGCCTGACTGGGCGTAGCCGCCAAAGCGATCGTGGGCCCACAGGACGATATCCGGCCCGTCACCGGTGGCCGCCACCTGCGGGTATTTTTCCTCCAGCTTATCCGGGTGCTCCACGCTGACCTTAATGCCGGTATCCTGTTCAAATTTCTTGCCGACCTCAGCCAGGCCGTTGTAGCTCTTGTCGCCGTTGATCCAGATAAGCAGCCGGCCCTCTTCTATTTTGGCGAAAGCCGAACCGCACAGCATGGCCGAGGTTAACGAGGAGAGAGCCAGGATACGTAAAGCGGATGTCATTATGGTCATAATATTCCGTCCTTTACAGAGTAAGCGGGGGTACCGGCGAGAGAGGATCGCCATGCAATTCCACATCGGACATACTGAGCAAAACCATTTACCCCCTCATCCTCCCCCGCCCTACGCCCTGAACGGTCCGAATGTGACCGCTATAACAGCGATGGGAAATATGCGGTCCATGCCACATAAAACCCGCTGAAATTTTGCCGCCGCTATCACGCTTTATCTGACGGCGTCAGGCTAAGCGCGGCAATCAGCGTTTTCTTTTCATCCTTAAGCCTCCCCCTAGAAAAAAACCTGCCCGGATGATTTCCCCTCTTGGCATTTAACTCACACTTGCCGTCACTTGCCGTCAGTCCGCCCCTCTGAATACCGACGGATGGCGCGTAGAAAGGCATCACAAAGGAAGCGCAAATGTCGAGCGTTACATTGCGGAATATCTGCAAAAGCTACGGTGAAAATGTGATTTCCAGCAATATCTCTTTGGATATCGGCGAGGGGGAGTTTGTGGTATTTGTCGGGCCGTCGGGCTGCGGGAAATCCACATTACTGCGGATGATTGCCGGGCTTGAGGACATTACTTCCGGCGAACTGAAAATAAACGATCGCCGGATGAATGAGGTGCCGCCCGCTCAGCGGGGGGTTGGGATGGTCTTCCAATCCTATGCGCTTTATCCGCATCTGTCGGTGGCGGGCAATATGTCGTTCGGCCTGCGGCTGGCCGGGGTTAAGAAGGCTGAAATCGAAAAACGCGTCGGTCAGGTAGCGGACATTCTCCAGCTCGGTCATTTGCTGAGCCGCCGCCCAAAGGCGCTGTCAGGGGGTCAACGCCAGCGGGTGGCTATCGGCCGAACCCTGGTGGCCGAGCCGCAGGTTTTTTTACTGGACGAACCCTTGTCCAATCTGGACGCCGCGCTGCGGGTGCAAATGCGTATTGAGATTTCCCGGCTCCATAAGCGCCTGCAACGCACGATGATTTACGTCACTCACGATCAGACTGAAGCCATGACGCTGGCGGACAAGATCGTCGTGCTGGATGCCGGCCGCGTGGCGCAGGTGGGGAAACCGCTGGAGCTGTACCACTACCCGGCAAACCGCTTTGTCGCCGGGTTCATCGGTTCGCCAAAGATGAACTTCCTACCGGTGAAGGTGACGACAACGTCCATCGACCAGGTGCAGGTCGAACTGCCGAACCGACAGCGGATCTGGCTGCCGGTTGACAGCAGCGGCGTGCAGACCGGCAGCAATATGTCCCTCGGCATCCGTCCGGAACATTTGCTGCCAAGCGACATCGCCGACGTCACCCTCAGCGGGGTAGTGCAGTTGGTAGAGCAGCTCGGCCGAGAAACACAGATACATATTCAAATTCCGGCTCTGCGTCAAAACCTGGTGTACCGCCAGAACGACGTGGTGTTGGTTGAGGAGAGTGCCCCTTACGCCATCGGCCTGCCGCCGCAGCGCTGCCATCTATTCCGTGAGGATGGCACCGCCTGTCGCCGGCTACACCGTGAGCCGGGTGTTGAAGTACACCAGCAAAATAAGCAATGAAAATAATAGGAGATAAACGATGATAATGCTGCGCAAATATTCTCTGGCGGCAGTGGCAGTGGCTACAGCGCTTATATCGGCCCATGCATCCGCGGTCGATTTCAAAGGTTATTTACGTTCAGGTATCGGCTGGACAGGCAGCGGCGGCGAACAGCAATGTTTCAAGGCCACCGGCGCCGACAGTAAATACCGTCTGGGCAACGAATGCGAAACCTACGCCGAAATTGAACTGGGACAGGAAGTATGGAAGGACGGCGATAAAAGTTTTTATGTCGATTCCATGATCGGTTATTCCGTATCCCAGTTGAATGACGATGAATCCACCTCCCCCAGCGTTCGACAGATGAACGTCAAGGGCGTGAACGTGATTGACTCGCTGCCGGGATCCACCATCTGGGCCGGTAAACGTTACTATCAACGTCACAACGTGGATATGATCGACTTCTACTACTGGGACATCTCCGGTCCTGGCGGCGGTCTGGAAAATGTCGACCTGGGCTTCGGTAAACTCTCAATCGCCACGACGCGTAACAGTGAAGCGGGCGGTTCCGAGGCATTTGTCGACGGCGTGACCAGAACCAAGGCCCTGTCCAACGACATTTTCGACGCCCGTATTGCTCAGGTAGGACTGAATCCCGGCGGCTCGCTGGAATTTGGTTTTGACTACGGCCGCGCCAACGAAACCGACGGTTATCGCCCCAACGTCGATGGCGCCACCAAAGATGGCTGGATGGCAACCATCCAACATACCCAGACCTTCCATGACACCAGCCTGAATAATTTTGTGGTGCAGTACGCCACCGACGCGATGACCCAAGATCGTAAAGGCCATCCCATCACCAACATGAACAATGACGGCCATATGTTCCGCGTTATCGACCATGGCGCGATCGATTTCAACGACACCTGGAGCCTGGCCTATGTCGGCATGTACCAGGATGTGGATCGTGATAACTCAAGCGGTTCCACCTGGTACACCGTGGGCGTCCGTCCGATGTTCAAATGGACGGAAACCATGAGCACCCTGTTGGAAGCCGGTTACGATAACGTCAAATCCCAGGCCACCGACCAGCGCAACAGCCAATATAAAGTTACCCTGGCCCAGCAATGGCAGGCAGGCAACAGTATCTGGTCCCGTCCGGCCATTCGCCTGTTCGCCACTTATGCTAAATGGAATGAAAAATGGGGCTATGCCACCAGCGACGATGTTCGGGCAAATCCTGACCTGGTGGAAGGCGCCGCCTATAGCGATACCGGCACCCACACCTTCAGCCGTGGCGACGACAATGAGGTAACGTTCGGTGTCCAGGCGGAAGCCTGGTGGTAAACACCCCGTCCGCGCGGGCATCTGATGCCCGCCGGTACGCATAATACCTTGGCCCGTATTCGTCTTGCCTGAGGAATACGGGCCGTGATTTTCCGAGGATAAAAAAAATGAAAAAACATCTTCTGGCCCTCTGCCTGTTTCCGGCCCTGAGCCTGTCATCCCTACCGTCATTTTCCGCCGAGCCGTTCTCCGGCCCGCAGGATGTATCCGTCGCGCCCGCCGTTTCCGTGGCCAAGCTGCAAAGCCTGCCATGGCAGCCGCTGATGCCGCCGACGGCGCGTGAATTCGTGCTTGACGCCTCCGCTCCCGGTATCAATCAGGGCGACATGACCGGACCGGCGGTCGCGTTAACGCTGCCCGCCAATCAAGGATCGCTGGAAATTACCCTCGCAAGCGTAATCAAACATGAAAGCGTATATGCTCCCAACGTCCTGGTGCTGGATGAGCAGATGCATCCGGCGGCTTTTTTTCCCAGCAGTTACTTCCCCTATCAAAAACCGGGCATAGCCTCGTCGAACCGGCTGGAAGGCACCCTGAAATTGACGCCGGTATTGGGGCAAAAACAGATCTTTCTGCTGATTTACACCACCCGCCAGGATCTCACGGGACGCACTAAAATGATCAATCCGGCCAAACTCTATGCCGAAGGCGTCGGCAACGCCATTCCGGATGTGCCGGATCCCTACGCCCGCCACAGCGCGAACGGCACTGTTGAGGTAAAGGTCCGCTCTGAACAAAACAGCGGCAATATCATGATCGGCCAAATCTTCTCCTCACGGGAATCGCAGCCGGTGGTAGTGGGCAGCACGGCGCCCGCCGTCAATACCCCGGCGACACCCGCTGCGGCTGCTGCTCCCGTCGTACCGGCGGCCCCCGCAGCGCCGATGCTGAACGACACCGAAAGCTATTTTAACCGGGCCATCAAACAGGCGGTGCACGACGGCAATATCGACAAGGCACTGAAACTGCTCAATGAAGCAGAGCGTCTGGGCTCGACGTCGGCGCGGCAAACATTTATCAGCAGTGTAAAAGGCAAGGGATGACATTATCCCTATACTGCTGATATTTGGCAGATTATTGGTGCGCTTCGGCGCACCTCTTTTATCGGCTGCGGCATAACTGCTTGCTCTGTCTACCTGAATACCTGCTAAATCCAGCGCGAAAAACGCCACCTTGCCGCCGGTACACGTTCCCCTTCCCTTGAGCAGCGCACACCTTTCGTCAATCAATCCCCGATACTGTGTCTATATTTTTTAAAAAAAGGTCGCCAGTTTTTATTGTTTGCAACTTTATTTTTGCGACCATTTCATTCATAAACTTTCTAATAAATATTTTTTATTTTCTCACAGAATATCTTTTATTCGACATTTTATGAGAAATAGATAATATTGCTTCTGTCCCGGCCGACGTCCTTTCCCAGAAATCATCAGGAGCATAAATATTTAGTGATATTTATTTTACCTTGTTAATCTCGGCTTTAGAATAGCCAGCCTTTTCATTTATCTTACCTTAATAATATCGGCAAAATCACATGAATAAACACCGTATAACATCATCTTCTCCCAAACAGCAAAGTCCTGATCAAATACATTCTGGCCATCTGCGTTTTGGAAAACTATTTCCTGGCCATAGGCATTCTAGCAAAATACATCCTGGTCAAACGCATGCGTGTCTAACGCAATTTGGTCAACCATTTCCTTTACTATCAAAGGCAACGCCCGTTTTTCAACCTAATTCATCATCCCGGCAACCTTGTGAATCGTAGTTTAAATACTCCACGCCAATTGGATTTTCCACATCGCTGGTTTGTTATCGGGGCATCCCTGTATGCCAATATTTATTTTCCGATGCATATTTAGCAATACTTGATTTGTAATAGTGTCGCGTGCCCCCCATGATTAATAAGTAATCTATGGTGTTTTATTGCGATTTATAATCATACCAATAATATTATTAATAGCGATATAAAATATGACAAGTAATATCTTACGACATGATGCAATATTCAAATTACATATGGCCGATCCCTCCATTGCCCGTGATTTTCTACAAAAACATGTTCCAGAGGCTTTACGGCAGCACTGTGATTTTAATACACTGAATTTGTGCTCCGGCTCTTTTGTGGAAACCAACCTGCGTCAGCATTATTCCGATATGCTGTATTCGGTTCGAACCCAGTGGGGGGAGGGATACATTTATTGCCTGGTGGAACACCAGAGCCGCTCGGATGAATTGATGGCTTTCCGATTGATGCGTTATAGCCTGGCGGCCATGCAGCAGCATCTCAATAAGGGCAATAGGAAATTACCGCTTGTCGTACCGATTTTGTTTTACCATGGCAGTCAAAGTCCTTATCCCTTCTCCAACAACTGGCTGGATTGCTTTGAGAATCCTGAACTGGCCGGCATGGTGTACGGCAATCCCTTTCCCCTTGTGGATATCACGGTGACGCCGGATAAGGAGATCATGACGCACGGCGGCGTTGCCGCATTGGAGTTGGTGCAAAAACATATCCGGCTTAAGGATATGATTGAACTGGCGGATAGCCTGGGTACGATATTATCTCATCGGCCCCTACCGACGGAACTGTTCAAAAGCCTGATGATTTATATCGGCGAGAGCGGGAATAGTCCGGACGCCACACTCTTTATCGACAGGCTGCAACGCCTGGCGCCCCTTTATAAGGAGGATATCATGACCATAGCGCAACAGTTGGCCGAGAAAGGCCGACTAGAAGGAATACAGGAAGGCAAACTGGAAGGCAAACTGGAAGGAAAACTGGAAGGAAAACTGGAAGGTGAATTGGAAGGAAAACGTAAAGTTGCCAGCCAGCTCTTTTTACGCGGCTTCGACAAAGCGATGATAAAAAGCGTCACTGCACTTAGCGATGAACAATTGGCCGCTCTGGCGCATTAAAAAGTTTCTCGGACAATATCAAGCCCGCCTTGGCCCCCATCCGCTTTGCCGGAAGGGGGCTTTTTAATGAATGCAGTCAATGGATCTACCGCAGTGAGGCAGACGCCATAACCGCTACCCCAACAGGGGCGGCGATTTTTATGGGCGTAGTTACCGCTATGGCCGTGGGCTTCATGAATACCTGCGCGCCCGGCGCATTGATTCGCATCGCCGCCAGAACCCGTTCCGCTGCGCCCAATACCTGGTGACAATATTCCAGGGTAATGGTCAGCGGCGGCTCGATACGGATGGTTTTGGCGTTATTCAGGGTGCCGGCCACCAATACCTGATGGCGGAACATACCCTGTGAGAAGGCGTAGCCTATATCATTGCGCCGGAACTCCAATGCCTGCATCAGCCCTCGGCCGCGCGCTTCGACTAAAAACTCGGGATAGTCCGCCGCCAGGCGGGAAAGGCCTGCCAGCAAGACGTGGCCCTTTTGCGCCGCCTGAGCCGGCAGATCCTCCGACAGCAGCACGTTAAACGTCGCCAGCGCCGCCGCGCATGCCAGGGGATTGCCGCCAAAGGTGGTGGTATGTAAAAAAGGATTGTCGAACAGCACGGAAAATATTTCTTCCGTGGCGACGGTAGCGCCGATGGGCATCACGCCGCCGCCGAGGGCTTTGGCCAGGCACAGTATATCCGGCTGGACGCCTTCGTGTTCGCAGGCGAACATTTTGCCGGTGCGACCCATGCCGGTCTGCACTTCATCCAGGATCAACAGCGCTCCCGTTTCATCGCACAGCGCCCGCACCGCCGTCAGATAACCGGCCGGGGGGATAATGACGCCGCCTTCCCCCTGAATTGGCTCCAGGATCACCGCCGCGACATCGCTATAGGCGCGAAGATGAACGCGCAGCGCGTCAATGTCGCCGAACGGCACGTGATCAAAACCCGGCAGCATCGGCATAAACGGCTGGCGAAACGCCGCTTTGGCGGTGGCGGAAAGCGCGCCGAGAGTCTTGCCGTGAAAGGCGCCGCTCGTGGCGACGAACCTGAATTTTCCCCGTGGCGCCTGATAGGCTTTGGCCAGTTTTAACGCTGCCTCTACCGACTCGGTGCCGCTGTTACTGAAGAAGGTATATTTAAGCTTTCCCGGCGTGACCGCCGCCAGGGTTTTAGCCAGCAGGGCGCGTAACGGATCGAGTAATTCCTGGCTGTGAAGAGGCTGCTTGGCCAGTTGATGTTCGACGGCGGATAGAACTTTTGGATTACGGTGCCCCACGTTAAAAATACCGAAACCACCCAGGCAATCAATATATTCCCTACCCTGGGTGTCCACCAGCGTATTTAGGCCGCTGGCCCGCCATTCTACGGCCCCGTAATCCCCGCCTACCGTCACCGATTTTCGATATTCAAGAAAACCGGGATTCACATATTCTTTAAAATTATTCATCACCTGATTATTCAGGTCGATCATTTCATCTTGCGTCAGAGTTTTTTTTTCAATCCACTTCAAAGCCTGCTGAGTACACTCTAGCGGGGTAAGGTTATCGGATATACTGGACAAAATAAGCTCCCGGGAATGAGATATCACATGATATCGCTGTCACCCTTGCAGGGGCCGGGCCAACTGTAACCAATAATGTCGCATCAGAACAAAATATTAATAAATGCGACGAACCCAGACGTTCTATTAAGTGAAACCTGAGTTAATCGAATTAAACGCTGAGAGGAAAATATCAGAAAATATTAACATTGCGTAGAATGCACCTTAAAAGTGCAGCACTGCTCCAAATAAGCGCAAACGGCGAAACTGAGGATGCCGATGAATTTTTAACGCAGACTTTTATAGCAAATAAAAAAAACAATCACAATGGTTTTTTTGCGGTAAACGCGGAATCCATTAGAGAATCCTCTCCCGGCCCGGCCTGCATCGTCGCCTTCGGCCGTGCCCTCCTTACGTTAATGCTAAGCAACGTTGACGTTAATTATCCGGTCCGGACATATTCGCGAAAGACAGAATAAATATAAGTATTATTTAATGAAATAATGAAGATCATTTTCTTAAAAATATTTATAAACGGAGAGCCGACGCAATTTATTTTATAATATGCCGGATTATAATGCCGGAACTCAAATAATAGTCCTGTGCAGGGAGATAACAATGATTAGCTTTGCGCTGCGTAATATATTATGGTTGATTATATATCTCTTCTTTATATTAGCTCCGCTATTTGTTTTATTATTCGGTTCGCTGCCTCCCGCCAGAAGCTTCTGGACCGAGCTATCCATTGCCCTGGGCTATTCCGGGCTGGCGATAATGGGGCTGCAGTTCGGCCTGACATCTCGATTTCGCTGGGTAACCAAACCCTGGGGCGAGGATGTGATCTATCATTTCCATCGAAGAATATCATTCATCGCCCTGGGCCTGGTACTGGCCCATCCGCTGATTCTGTTTGTTATCCGGCCGGAACTGCTGGCGCTGCTCAATTTTATCGCGGCGCCATGGCGCGCCAGATTGGCGGCGATTTCCACTTATTCACTGATTGCCCTTATCATTATGGCGCTGTGGCGGGTGAAATTGAAGTTAAGCTATGAAGCCTGGCATCTGACCCACATCATTCTGGCGGTGGCGGCGGTAGCGGCGGGGATTTTGCATATGGTGGCCTGGGGCGTCTATCTGGTGGACCCGGTAAAAAAGGCGCTATGGTGCGCACTGGCGCTGTTTTGGCTCACGCTCCTGCCCTACGTCCGTATAGTGAAACCGTTGTTTATGCTGCGCCGGCCCTACCGGGTGGCACAGGTTAAGGTCGAACGCGGCGATACGACGACCCTTGTGATGAAACCCGAGGGTCACCAGGGGTTCCGGTTTACGCCGGGACAGTTCGGCTGGCTGACGCTTTGGGGCAGTCCGTTTCAAATCACCGGCCATCCGTTCTCTTTTTCCTCCAGCGCAGAGGCGAGCGACGGCAGCGTCGAAATGTCGATCCGCAAACTGGGGGATTTTACCGCCAAAGTCAGCCGGGTTGCCGTGGGACAGCGGGTCTATATCGACGGTCCCTACGGAGCCTTCACCATTGGCAATCCGGCGGATATGCATGTACTTATCGCCGGCGGGGTCGGTATTACGCCCATGATGAGCATCCTGCGCACCTTAGCCGATCGCGGCGACAAACGGCCGGTGGTCTTGATCTACGGCAGCAAGGATTGGGAATCCATCACCTTTCGCGAAGAGCTGGATGCCCTGCAGGCGCGGCTCGATCTGAAGCTGGTATACGTCCTGACCCGCCCCCACGAGGGCTGGACCGGTGAAGTAGGCTATATCGACGCCGGGCTGTTCAAACGTCATTTGCCGCCGCCCTTTGATATGCATGAATATTTTATCTGCGGCCCCCATATGATGATGGATGCCATTGAACAGACGCTGGCACAGATGCACGTGCCGATGTCCAAATACCATACCGAACGCTATAACTTCGCTTGAGGAGAATCGGCTATGCAACGACTTTTTGCCGAACGGCTGGCCCTGGCCACCGGGATTATTATCGTGGCGCTGTCCCTGCTTTTTGCTTATCTGCGGGTATATGGCTGAAAATATTCAACGGCCCGGCAGCCAGCCGGGCTGAGCTTCTTGACAAAGTGTCCGGTCGAGGCAGGCTTGACCGCCGTGTCTCACGCCGCATTGGCCGCCGGTCTGAAACGGGCGAACAGCCATTTTTCTATTTCGACAATGATAAAGATGCCGATACTCACCAGCAGGGTCACCCCCCAGTAATAGGCCGGCAGCGGTTCGGTGCCGAATGCCCGGTTCATAAACGGCAGGTAGATGATGGCCAATTGCAGCGCTACCAGTACGGCGGTGACCAGCCATAATCCCTTATTCAAAAACATTTCCCGATTCAGCGGGAAACGATCCGCCACGCGGCAGTTGAACATATAAATCCACTGCGCGGTAACCAGCGTCTGCATTATCAGGGTGCGAATAAATTCGCCGCTATAGCCGCGGGGCAGCAGCAGCGATTCCAGCAAAAAGGCGCTGCAGGCGATAAGCGTACCGACAAAACCGATGCGCCAGATGGCGTGGCCGTCCAGCACGTGCCGAGCGGGATCCCGCGGCTGGCGGCGCATAACGCCTTTTTCCGCCGGCTCAAAGGCCAGGCCGAACGAAAGCGTTGTCGAGGTGGCCATATTCACCCACAATATCTGCAGAGCGGTCAGGGGAATAACGGCCCCCGCCAGGATGGCAAAGATAATCAGCAGGCCCTGCGCCAGGTTGGTGGGCAGTATAAACAGAATGGTTTTTTTCAGGTTATCGTAGACGCGCCGCCCTTCCTTCACCGCGTTGGCGATAGTGGCGAAGTTATCGTCGGTCAAGACCATATCCGCCGCTTCCTTGGTGACCTCGGTTCCCTTGATCCCCATGGCGATACCCACATCGGCCTGTTTGAGCGCCGGCGCATCATTAACGCCATCACCGGTCATACCCACAATTCCGCCCCTGTTCTGCAATGCTTTTACCAGCCGCAGCTTATGTTCCGGACTGGTACGGGCAAAAATATCATAACGCACCGCGGCGTCGGCCAATTCATCGTCGTCCATATGCTCCAGCCGGCTGCCGGTGATTGAGTCGGCCCCGTTGCCGATACCCAGCATGGCGCCAATGGCCATGGCGGTTTCCTGATGATCGCCGGTTATCATTTTTACCCGGATACCGGCCCGCTGGCACTGGGCAATGGCATCGATGGCTTCCGGACGGGGCGGATCCATCATTCCCGCCATACCGGCGAAGATCATGCCCTGCTGTAAAGCCTCATGCTCCAGCGCCGACTCGCCTTCCGCGCTGTTTTTAAAGGCGGCCGCCACCATGCGCAATCCCTGCTTGGCATAGCGCGCCATCTCCTCTTCCCAGTATTCCCGGCGGAACGGACGCATTCCCTCCTGTGCCAGTTCCTGATGGCAAAAGGCAAACAGCACATCCGGCGCCCCGGTGATGAAAACAAGGGTCTCACCTCCTATCCGATGACGGGTCGCCATGTATTTATACGCGGAATCAAAGGGGATTTTATCCCGCAGCTCCACCTCGCCGAGCCGCAGGGCGGCTTTGGCGGCCAGGACCTTTAACGCGCCCTCCGTCGGTCCGCCGGTAATGCCCCAGCGGCCCCGCTCGTCTTGACTGATTTGGCTGTCGTTACAAAGCTCAACCGCGGTGATAAAGCGCGCCAGGGCGGGATGGGCAGAGAGGTCCACGGCCTGCTCCTCCCCCGGCGAAGAGATCACACCGACCGGCTCATAGCTTTCCCCACTGACCCGATAGCCGCCGTCCGCCGTGACCACCGCTTTCACCGTCATCTCATTCATTGTCAGCGTACCGGTTTTATCAGAGCAGACCACCGTCATCGCCCCCAGGGTTTCCACCGTCGGCAGCTTGCGGATAATGGCCCGTATCCGCGCCATAGACTGTACGCCCAGGGACAGGATAATCGAGATAATGGCCGGCAAACCTTCGGGCACCGAGGCGACCGCCAGGCTTATCAGCGCCAGCAGCAGCTCGGTGAACGGCATATCCCGCAGGAAGAAGGCGAAGACAAACAGCACCGCCATCATCACCAGGATCAGCATGAAAATCCCTTTGCCCAGACGATCCATTTGCGCCAAAAGCGGCGTGCGGTGAGGATCTATGGCGGCCATCATCTGGTTGATATGGCCAAGCTCGGTATCGCCGCCGCTGGCGATAACCACGCCCTTGGCCGTGCCCGCGCTGATGGTTGTGCCGGAAAACAGCAGGTTGATGCGATCGCCGATGGTCACTTCACGGTCAATCGCCCCGGTCTGTTTTTCCACCACCGTCGATTCGCCGGTGAGAATCGCTTCCTCCACCAGCAGGTTATGGGCCTCCATTAATCTCAGATCCGCCGGAATCTTGTCGCCAGGGCGTAGCGTGACGATATCGCCGGGCACCAAATCCCCGGCTTCAATGGTCTGGGTTACCCCCTCGCGGATAACCACCGCCTTGGTGGACAGCATATTCTGGATGCTTTTGAGCGACCTTTCGGCATTGCTTTCCTGCACAAAACCAATCAACGCGTTAATCACCGCCACGGCCAGAATAATGACCATATCTACCCACTGTGCCATAACCCCTTTTAACACCGCCGCAATAAGCAGTATGTAGATCAGCACGTCATTAAAATGCGCCAGAAATTGCAATAAAGGATGGCGGGCTTTCCGGGCAGGCAACGTATTGGGACCATAATGGCGTAACCGCTCGGCGGCCTCCTGTGTCCCTAATCCGGCATTGCCGGTATTGAGCCGACGCAGCGTTTCTTCCGTATCCAGCCTATACCAAGCATTATCCTGACTCTGCGGTGAAATAGACGGCGTTACCGGTGAGGTATTCATTGCAGGACCCTCCAAATGGCAAACATATACCTGTTATTCGCAAGTAATAATTAAAAGTCCGATTTATCCCGCACGGAAATATTGCCGATAATCCCCCTGGCCCAGCCGGGCCAAAAGCGACTTTCCGCTCGCGAGCAGACAATGGTATGCGATAGGATAATAACAGCCCATTACCGCCATCAATGAGAGGTGAGTCAGCTTATTAACAGGAGACTAATAAATTATTTAAACAAACTTTCGCTAACCCGTGCCGTAATAATGCGTCATGCGCAAATGGGGGATGTATTTTTAAGGGAAGAAGTGAATATATTTATTAGACCAATTTATACATTTATTATTTAATTAATTACACCGTCTTAATGAATATTTAATACCGTATCGGCGACAGGCCTTATAGCCCGAAGAAAAATGAGTCTGCGAACTGCCTATTGCGGTAAACACATTAATCAGGGCGATCCAAACTTATGGAGCCAAAAGATTACAATAAGCTTTATAAATAATATCAGTCCGGATTTCGTGCGGCGGCATCGGCCCCGCCCCGTAGCCCACGGGGCGGACCGGGTTTAATGCCGGATCATGATATGACGTACGGTGGTGTAATCTTCCAAACCGTACATGGACAAATCCTTGCCGAATCCGGAGAGCTTTTGGCCGCCGTGGGGCATTTCGCTAACCAGCATAAAATGGGTATTCACCCAGGTGCAGCCGTATTGCAGGCGGGCGGTGACCCGATGAGCCCGGCCGATATCCGAGGTCCAGACCGAGGAGGCCAGTCCGTAGGGCGAGGCGTTGGCCCAGCGGATGACCTGCGCCTCGTCGTCGAATACCGTGACGGTGACCACCGGTCCAAAGACTTCCCGCTGGACGATTTCATCTTCCTGCCGCGCATCCGCCAGCACCGTGGGGGCAAAATAAAAGCCCTTTCCCTCCAGAGGCGCGCCGCCGGTAATGACCCGGATATGGGGCAGGGCCTTCGCGCGCTCGACAAAACCGGTCACCCGCTGCAGCTGCGCCTGGGTAATCAGCGGCCCCAGTTCGGTGCTTTCATCCGCGGGATCGCCGGCTTTGAGGGTGGCGACGCTGCGGCCCAGGGCGTCCACCAGTTGATCGTACACTCCGCGCTGAACATACAGGCGGCAGGCGGCGGTGCAGTCCTGGCCGGCGTTATAAAAACCGAAGGTTCTGATGCCCTCCACTACCCCGGCGATATCGGCATCGTCAAAGACGATGACCGGCGCCTTGCCCCCCAGCTCCATATGGGTCTTCTTGATGCCGCCGGCGGTATGGGACAGGATATGGGCGCCGGTGGCGATGGAGCCGGTGAGCGATACCATGCGCACGCGCTCATGGCCGGTCAGGGCGTCGCCTATCTCGCTGCCGGTACCGAACAGGACGTTTACCACCCCCGGCGGGAAAATGTCCGCCAGCAGATCCGCCAGATAGAGCGCGGTAAGCGGCGTCTGCTCCGCGGGCTTGAACACCACGCAGTTGCCGGCGGCCAGGGCCGGGGCCAGTTTCCAGGCCGCCATCATCAGCGGATAGTTCCAAGGGGCGATGGACGCCACCACGCCAATGGGGTCGCGCCGGGTAAGGGAGGTATGACCTTCCAGATACTCTCCCGCGGCGCTGCCGCCCAGGCAGCGGCAAGCCCCGGCGAAGAAGCGGAAAACATCCGCCACCGCCGGGATTTCATCGTTGATCACGCAGTGATAAGGCTTGCCGCAGTTTAAGGACTCAAGCCGCGCCAGGGATTCGCCGTGCCGCTCGATGGCGTCCGCCAGTTGCAGCAGCATGGCGGCCCGGCTTTTTGGCGTGGTCTGCCCCCAGCTGTCGAACGCCG
Organism: Sodalis sp. RH16; assembly: GCF_047324245.1. NCBI lineage: Bacteria > Pseudomonadati > Pseudomonadota > Gammaproteobacteria > Enterobacterales > Bruguierivoracaceae > Sodalis > Sodalis sp. RH16. The sequence goes on from NZ_CP178737.1 coordinate 1,139,881, forward strand.
CATCCGCCGCCCGTACGGCGGCATCCACCTGTTCAACACCGGCTTCAGCCAGGGTAACGATGATATCGCCGGTGGCCGGATTAATGACCGCGGTCTGTTTACCCGTTCCCGCCTCTGCCCGGCCGTTTATCAGTAATTTATCATGCATAGCCTGTTCCTTATTCAGATACCCGGCCAAATAGCCCTGCTACCGCCGGTGAGATAAAATTTACTTCTCGCCCCCCGCCGTCTCTTCGCCCCCGCGGGTGAGATAATAGGCCCACAGTATGGGCAGCATGGTCACCAGCGTGACCAGCAGCGACACCACGTTAGTGATGGGCACATCCCGCGGCCGACCCAATTGATTGAGCAGCCACAGCGGCAAGGTCCGCTCATGGCCGGCGGTAAAGGTGGTGACGATAATTTCATCGAACGACAGCGCGAAGGCCAGCATCCCTCCCGCCAGCATGGCCGAGGCCAGTCCCGGCAGCACCACGTACCGGAAGGTCTGCCAGCCGTCGGCGCCAAGGTCCATTGACGCCTCAATCTGACTGTAGGAGATGCGCCGCAGGCGGGCAATGACATTATTGAATACCATTACCACGCAAAACGTGGCGTGGCCGATGACGATGGTGGCCACGCCCGGCTCCACTCCCAGCGCCTTGAAGGCGGAAAGCAGCGCGATGCCGGTAATGATGCCCGGCAGGGCGATAGGCAGGATCATCATCAGGGTAATGGCCTGCTTACCCAGGAAATCGCGCCGGTAAAGAGCCGCCGCCGTCAGCGTGCCGAGGAACAGCGCAATGGCGGTGGCCATGGCGGCTATCTCCAAAGACAGCAACAGCGCCGATAGGATATCCTGCCGTCCGGCGGCCAGCACAAACCAATGCAGGGTGAATCCTTTGGGCGGGAAGCTGAACGCCGCGTCTTCGGTATTGAACGCATACAGCGCGATGATAGCGATGGGAAAATGCAGGAACACCAGGCCGCCCCAGGCGGACAGCTTCAGCGCCAGCGGCGCGCGTTCACTCTTCATTTAACCCTCCTCCCGGTTCGCGGACTTACAGCGCATCGAATGCCCCCAGGCGTTTGGCCAGCGTCAGGTAGATACCGATCAGGACTATCGGCACCAGGGTAAAGGCCGCCGCCATAGGCATATCCCCTATGGCTCCCTGCTGGGCGTAGACCATGCTGCCGATAAAATACCCCGGCGGCCCCACCAGCTGGGGCACGATAAAATCCCCCATGGTCAGGGAAAAGGTAAATATCGAGCCGGCGGCGATGCCGGGAACCGCCAAAGGCAGGATCACATAGCGGAAGGTCTGGCCGGGACGGGCGCCCAGATCGGCGGAGGCCATCAACAATGACGGCGGCAGGCGCTCCAGCGCGGCCTGGATCGGCAGGATCATAAACGGCAGCCAGATATAGACGAACACCATAAAGCGGCCGAGATGGGAGGTGGACAGGGTGCTGCCGCCGATACCCGGCACGGTCAACACCGCCTGCAGCGCCCCCTCCAGCCCGAGATGCTGCAAGAACCATTGCAGCACACCGTCATGAGCCAGCAGCAGGGTCCAGGCATAGGCTTTGACAATATAGCTGGCCCACATGGGCATCATGACCGCGATATAAAAAAAAGCCTTGGTGCGGCCGCGGGTGTAGCGGGCCATATAATAGGCCAGCGGGAAAGCCAGCAGCGCGCCGGCCGCCGTCACCGCCAGGGCCATGCACAGGGTGCGTAAAATGATATCGTAATTGGCCGGGCTGAACAGCGCGGCAAAGTTGGCGGCGGTGAGCGTCGGCTGGACCGTCATGGTGAAGTCGTCAAAGGTGTACATCCCTTGCCACAGCAGGGCCAGCAATGCGCCGATATACACGATGCCGAACCACATCAATGGCGGCAACAGCAGCAACAGCAGGAAAAACGTCGGCCGCCGATAGAAAAACGTGGCGAGGGCGCCGCCGGGCCCGGACGGATTCGGCAACGGCGGCGGCTGGGACGGTGAACGGGGCTGGGAGGAATCCGGCACGATCATATCCATACCTCTCACTCCCGCAGCGCCGTCATGGCCGCCCGGGGCCATGACGCCGTCAGCCGCTGACCCAGCGCCGGTCCGTCCGGCGTCCCCACCCCCGCCGGATGGGTTTCGCTGACGGTAAACCGCACGCCCCGGGCCAAGGTTAATTCATACCGGGTCATGGCTCCCTGAAACAGGATATTGCTCAGTTCTCCGTTGACCGACAGTTCATCCGCCGCCGGCCGGGTTAGCCGGTGAATGCGGGCGAACTCCGGCCGGATGGCGAAGATGCCGTTCTCGCCGGTCAGCTCCCGCGCCAGTTCACCCTCGATAACATTGGCGCTGCCGACAAAATTGGCCACAAAGGTACTGCGGGGCGTGAGATAGAGCTGACGGGGATTGTCCACCTGCTCAATACGCCCGCGATTGAATACCGCCACCCGATCGGACATGGAAAGCGCCTCGCCCTGATCGTGGGTGACAAAAATAAAGGTAATGCCCAGCCGCCGCTGCAGGGTTTTCAGTTCCCCCTGCATTTGCTCCCGCAGCTTAAGATCCAGCGCCCCCAGCGGTTCGTCCAGCAGCAATACCCGGGGTTCGTTCACCAGCGCCCGCGCCAGCGCCACCCGCTGCCGCTGGCCGCCGGATAAATGGGCCGGCTTGCGGTTATGAACGTCCTCCAGCTCCACCAGCCGCAGCATGGCGCGGGCGCGGTTCATCCGTTCGCCGCGTCCCACCCCTTTTACCATCAGGCCATAGGCCACGTTATCCAGCAGCGACAGATGAGGGAACAGCGCGTAATCCTGAAAAACGGTATTCACATCGCGCCGATAGGGCGGCAGATCGACGGTATCCCGTCCATGCAGGCGGATGGTGCCGGTATCCGGCCGCTCAAAACCGGCGATCAGCCGTAGGCAGGTGCTTTTGCCCGATCCCGACGGTCCCAGCAGGGAAAAAAATTCCCCGTCGGTAATATCGAGGGACACCCGATCCACGGCGGCCACACCGTTGAAACGACGGGACACATTATCCAGGGCAACGGCGCTGGTCATAGTCATTTTCCTCCAGGTCAACGGACATCCGCCTCAGCATTGATGTCCCGCTCTTTGCCGCCCCGTACGCTGCGGCTACCTCTTCAGCGCCCGCCCATAATGGCGATATAATCCTGCGTCCAGCGGCTGTAGGGCACGCACTGACCGCCGCCGGCGCTATCGCATTTGGCGGTGGGGGTTTTCCAAAAGGCAATTTTTGCAAACTGATTGAACCCGTTGGTTTCGCAGCCTTTCGCCCCCAGCAGGGTGCTGGCTTTACAGCCGTCCGGCACCGCCGGCACTGAACCGAACCAGGCGGCCACGTCACCCTGGACCTTCGGTTCCAGCGACCAGTTCATCCAGCGGTAGGCGCAGTTGGGATGACTGGCGTCGGCGTGCAGCATGGTGGTATCCGCCCAACCGGTTACCCCCTCCTTGGGTATTACCGTGGCGATAGGCTGCCCCTCCCCCTCGAGGCCATTGGCCTGATACGGCCAGGCGCCGGATGCCACCACGCCCTCGTTTTTAAAGTCGCTCATCTGTACCGAGGTATCGTGCCAGTAACGGTGGATCAGCGGATGCTGCTGCTTAAGCAAAGCCAGCACCGCCTGGTATTGCGTTTCGTTCAGCTGATAGGGATCCTTGATACCCAGTTCAGGCCGCGTGCTTTTGAGATAAAGCGCCGCATCAGCGATATAGATGGGGCCGTCGTAAGCCTGCACCCGCCCCTTATTGCTTTTGCCGTCCGGCAGGTTCTGCGGCTCGAACACCACCGCCCAGCTGTCCGGCGGCGTGGTGAAAACCTTGGTATTGTACATCAGCACATTCGGCCCCCATTGATAAGGGGTACCGTACACCTTGCCGTCGACGTTAAACCAGGGACCACCCGACAGACGGGAATCCACATTATGCCAATTGGGAATCAGCGCGGTATTGATGGGTTGGACCCGCTTGCCGTAAATCAGCCGCAGCGAAGCGTCTCCCGACGCGGTCACCAGATCGTAGCCGCCCTTGGCCATCAAGCTGACCATCTCGTCGGAGGTGGCGGCGGTTTTCACATTGACCTGACAGCCGGTCTGTTTTTCGAACGCGGTGACCCAATCATAGTTTTTATCGGTCTGGCCCCGTTCGATATAACCGGGCCAGGCGATGATATCCACCTGCCCCTCGCTTTTTCCCAATTGCGTCGGCAGATCGACGGCCTGGGCCAGCGTTACGCCGCACAACCAGCTCAAACATAGCATACCCGCCTGCGTTATCTTCATCATCGCCTGTCTCCTGTCATACCATAAAGGCTCAGTGCCGTGAGGGAAACCGGCCGTCGAATTTCGCCATGATGTGGCGAACCACGCTGTAGTCCTGTAACGCTTCACCGGAGAGATCCTTGCCGTAGCCGGAGCTTTTCAGCCCGCCGTGCGGCATCTCGCTCACCAGAGTGAAATGGGTATTGATCCAGGTACAGCCGTATTGCAACTTCGACGCCAGGTAAAACGCCTGATCCACATCCCGCGTCCAGACCGAGGATGCCAGACCGTATTCCGAGTCGTTAGCCCACTCCAGCACCTGCTCGATATCGTCGAAACAGGTCACGCTGACCACCGGACCAAACACCTCGCGCTTAATGATTTCATCCTGTTGCAGACAGCCGGCCAGAAGCGTCGGCCGGTAGAAAAAACCGGGGCCGTCATGGGCGCCGCCGCCGGCTATCAGGGAAATATGCGGCTGTTCCAGCGCCCGTTCGATAAAGCTGGCCACCCGATCGCGCTGGCGGGCGGAAATCAGCGGGCCAAGATCGTTTTCATCGTCGATGGGCCGGCCGAAACGCAGGCTTTTCACCGCCTCTCCCAGAGCCTCCACCAGTCGGGGATAAATACCGGCCTGGGCATAAACGCGACAGGCCGCCGTACAATCCTGGCCGGCATTGTAATAACCGAACTGCCGGATACCGGCCACCACCGCCGCCAGATCCGCATCATCGCAGACAATCACCGGCGCATTCCCCCCCAGCTCCAGATGGGTACGTTTAATGCCGCCGACCGCCGCCTGAAGAATCTTTTGTCCGGTCACGGTATCGCCGGTCACGGAAATCATCCGCACCAGGGGATGATTCACCAGCACCGCCCCGGTGGTCTCGCCCCGGCCGAACATCACGTTAATGACGCCGTCCGGCAGCAGACCGTCCAGGCGGTGCATCAATGCCAGAATGGATAACGGAGTATGCTCGGAAGGTTTAAACACCAGGGTGTTGCCGGCCGCCAGGGCCGGCGCGATTTTCCACGCGGCCATCATCAGCGGATAATTCCACGGCGCGATAGACGCCACCACGCCGATGGCATCGCGTCTGAGCATCGACGTATGGCCGGGAAGATATTCACCCGCCAGTTGCCCTTGCCGGCAGCGCACGGCCCCGGCGAAAAAACGGAACACATCGGCGGCGGCGGCGATATCGTCGTTAAATGCCTGATGGAAGGGTTTGCCGCAGTTCAGCGCCTCCAGCCCGGCCAGTTGCCGGCCATCGCGCTCAATGACCGCCGCGATGTCCAGCAATACCCCCGCACGATGGGCCGGCGTGGTGGAGGACCACTGCCGGAAGGCCCGGTGAGCGGCGGCTACCGCGCCCATCACCTGCTCCTCGCCGGCTTCCCGCAGCGTCAGAATCACCTTGCCGGTGGCGGGATTGACAATATTCTCCGCCGATCCCTCGCCGGCGACCTTTTCTCCACCGATATAATTTACCCAGGGAATCCCGGTTAACAGCGATTGATCGATCAAAGCGATAACCCTCCGGCCCGGACATGGGAGTTAACAACTTATATACATAACCTTATACATAATCTTATCGATGAGACTATCCCGCCCACGGGCCCAGCGACAAATACTAAATAACGAACGTGGCGTTCGGAAAAAGCGAAGGGATGCGGGATGAATTGCCAAACAGCCGGATAGCGGTCTTCTAGCAAGTCAACAGCTTTAAGCGAAGGTTAAACCGAACGTGTTAAAGGGAGACCGTGCCAATGAGGTCGAAGCGGGCGTGGTTTTTCCGCCCGCCCGAGTGCCTCATGGCGCGGTAGGCCCGCTATCACTAAAGCTTAAACCGTACTGTTAAAGGGAGGCCGTGCCAATGGGGCCGAACCTTTATGCCACCGGCTTGCGGCCCGGCGTTTTTTCCCGCGCCAACGCGAGAAACGGCGCAATCAGCTCAGGCCGGCTATTGCCCCGCCGCCAGGCCAGGCCCACATTCAAATGCTCGTTAAGATCCGACAACTGGCGCGCCTCGATCATACTGCCCTCCAGCGACCAGGGCCGATAGGCCATATCGGGCTGAATAGATACCCCCAGCCCCGCGGCCACCATACTACGCACCGCCTCCGTAGACGCGGTGCGCATGGCGATACAGGGATGCAGGCCGGCACGGGCCCAAATTTGACGGGCATGCCGTTCCATCTCGTCGGCGTTAAGCTGCACCAGCGGATAGGCAGCAACATCCGCCAGGGCAATAGACTCCTGCTCCAAAAGAGGATGCAGCGGCGGCAGCCACAGCCGATAGGGAGAATGCACCAGCACCTCGGTCTGCAAAGCGTGGCGATCCTCAAGGTTACTCAGTATCAACACCCCGATATCGATCTCGCCGTTAACCAGCAAATGCTCGATATAGCGCCGCTCATCCTCAACGATGCGCACGTTGACCCCCGGATAACAGGCGCGAAAACGGGTGAGTATATCCATCAGAAAATAACCGGACACCAGACTGGTCACCCCCAGGGTCAGATCGCCGCTAAGGCTTTCCATCCCCTGCCGAACGCTGAATTTGGCATTCTCCACCGTGGCCAGGATCAAATTGGCCTGCCGCAGGAACTGATGCCCCTGGTGGGTCAGCGTCATACCCTTGGCGTGACGCTCGAACAGCGGCGCCGCCAGTTCATCCTCCAACTGCTGAACCGCCAGCGTCAAAGAGGACTGAGCCACAAACGTCGCCTGGGCGGCGCCGGAAATGGAGCCGGCTTCCGCCACTGCGATAAAATGCCGTAACTGCCGCAGTGTTAGCATATGCCCCCGCCTGGTTTGCGCACTCTTTCAACGGAATCCCCCACAACCCCGCCACAAGCGTCCCGGATACCGCTCGATAGAGAGCTGGCCGCGAATCCTAGCATCAAGTTATATAGAGAGTAGGCCGGCAATTCTAGAAATTAGTGATCCCTCCAATACAATTCGGAAAAAACGTCGGTTATCCCGCGACCGCAATCGAGTAGGCCGCCCCGAGGCAGGAAAGGATCGCACGCCTCGCTTTTTTACCCGCCTTGCTATAGTTAAAAAACGGTAACCGTTCCGCTGGCCTGAATACCGGCTTCACCCGCGCTGTGAGGATTGGAAATGACAAACTTATCGGTAAAAAATCATAAAGTTTACTGGCGCGCCAGCGGCCAGCAATTGGTGATAGAACCCTGGGGAAAAAATAGCCTGCGGATCCGGGCCACCTGCTCACCGCATCTGGATCTGCAAGAGAACTGGGCCCTGCTGCCCGACCCCGACAATCACCAGGTGAAAATCAAGGAAAAGCCGTCGATGGTGCGTATTACCCACGGCAATATCACGGCGGAGATAGATAATCGCGGACGGCTGGCTTTTTACAACCAGCGCGGAGAGCTGCTGCTGTCGGAGTGGTGGCGGCAAAGAACCACCGAAGATATTCCGGGGGATATCAAAAAGGAAAAATACGTCAGTCCGCTGGAAATCGAGGCACGGGAATTCAACCCTATACCCGGCGGGAAATATCAGCTGACCCAATATTTCGAAGCCCACCGGGATGAAAAAATATTCGGCATGGGGCAATACCAGCAGTCGATGCTGGACCTGAAAGGCTGCGTGCTGGAACTGGCGCAGCGCAACTCCCAGTCCAGCGTACCCTTTATGCTCTCCAGTCTGGGCTACGGCATGTTATGGAACAATCCGGCGGTGGGGGAAGTGCATTTCGCCAACAACCAAACCCTCTGGCGGGCGCGGGTCACCCATCAGCTTGATTATTGGATAACCGCAGCGGACCGGCCGTCGGAGCTGGTGGAGCAGTATGCCGCGGTCACCGGCACGGTGGAGGTGATGCCGGAATTCGCCACCGGTTTCTGGCAATCGAAATTACGCTACCGAACCCAGGACGAAGTGCTGATGGTGGCGGAAGAATACCGACGCCGCAAACTGCCGCTGTCGGTACTGGTGATCGACTCTTTTCACTGGCCTATCCAGGGTACCTGGCGCTTCAACGACATTGACTGGCCGAACCCGAAGGCCATGGTGGATAAACTGCGGGCCATGGGTATCGAACTGATGGTTTCCGTGTGGCCCACCGTGGACCAGCGGGCCGAAAGCTACAACGAAATGGAAACCGAAGATTTTCTGGTCCGCAGCGATCGCGGCATACCTATCACTCTTGATTCCAGGGGCAGCACCACTTTTGTTGATACCACCCATCCCGGCGCGCGGGATTATGTCTGGCAAAAAATCAAACAGAACTATTACGATATCGGTATCCGCTGGTTCTGGCTCGATATGGCGGAACCGGAGTACCGGACCTACCATTTTGACAATTATCGTTATTTTATGGGTACCGCGCTGGAAGTGGGCAACATCTATCCGCAAAAATTCGCCCAGTGCCTGTATGACGGCCAACGGCGGGAGGGGCAGCGGGATGTTCTCAACCTGGTTCGCTGCGCCTGGGCCGGCAGCCAGCGTTTCGGCATGCTGGCCTGGTCAGGGGACGTACACTCGTCTTTCCATGCCCTGCATAATCAGGTGGTGGCCGGCTTGAACATGGGTCTGGCGGGCATTCCCTGGTGGACCACCGACATCGGCGGCTTCCAGGGGGGACGGCATGACGATCCCGCCTTCCGGGAACTCTTGATCCGCTGGTTCCAGTGGGGGGTATTTTGCCCGGTGTGCCGCCTGCACGGGTGCCGGGAACCGGAAATCCCGCCGCCGGAAATGTACCGCGACGGCGTTGAACAGTGCAACAGCGGATCCCCCAACGAGCTCTGGAGCTTCGGCGAGGAAAACGAACGGATCATGTCCCGCTGGCTGGGCATCCGCGAGCGCCTGCGGTCCTATATTCATGACCAGATGGTGGCGGCGCATCAAAAGGGCACGCCGGTCATGCGGCCGCTCTTTTATGATTTTCCCGACGACCCGGCCTGCTGGGAGATAGAGGACCAGTATATGTTCGGCCCGGAGATTTTGGTGGCGCCGGTACTGGCCCAGGGCATGCAGTCACGGCGGGTCTACCTCCCACCCGGCGACGGCTGGCGGGACCTGTTAACCGATCAACGGCGGCCCGGCGGCAGCTGGATAGAGGTGGACACCCCCATCGATACCATACCGGTATTTGTGCGGGGGGACGCCACCGTACTGGCTTAAGCCGGATTCGCCCTCACAGGCTGATGATACCTCCTTCCCATGGCCGGATAATCCCCTGCTCCAGCAGGGGCACAGCGGTATAATTATGCAATATGCTGGCCGCCTGGGGAGAGATCCGCAGGTCCGCCGGGTTGATGGCCAAGGTCTGACGGCTGAAATTACCGAACACCAGATACCGGCGGTTATCGTATTCACGCACATAAGCAAAAAGCTGTTCATGCCGCGGCAGTAATAATTCATAACTGCCGTAAACCAGCCAGTCCGCGGTTTTGCGCAGCGCTATCAAACGGCGGTAGAAATGGAAAATCGAGTAGGGATCCCTCAAGGCCGCATCGACATTAATCTCGCTATAGTTGGGGTTCACCTTTATCCAGGGCGCGCCGCTGCTGAAACCGGCATGCTCGCCCCCATCCCACTGCATCGGCGTACGGGCGTTATCCCGGCCCTTGGCGTAGATTGAAGCCATGATGCTGCCCGCGCCATGGCCGGCAGCCAGCCGATCCCGGTAGAGATGAAGGGTCTCGATATCACGATAATCCGCCATATCGGTAAAGCGGACATTGGTCATACCGATTTCCTCTCCCTGGTAGATAAACGGCGTTCCGGCCATACCGTACATCACGGTAGCCAGCATTTTGGCGCTTTTTAGCCGATATTCGCCTTCATCGCCGAATCGGGACACCGCCCGCGGCGTATCATGATTGTTCCAGAACAGGCTGTTCCAGCCCCTGCCGTATAACTCTGTCTGCCACCGGCTCAACAACGACTTCAAATCAAGCAGAGAGTATGGAGCGAGATCCCATTTTTCCCCGCCGGGCTGCGCCTGATCCAGGGTAAGATGGCCGAACTGGAAAATCATGCTCAGCTCATGCCGCGCCGGAGAGCTCCACAGAGGGCCGGTTTCCGGCGTCGCCGTCCAGGATTCCCCCACCGTCAGCACATTCCGCGGACCAAAGCTTTTTTCATTCAGCTCGCGGACATACTCGTGCAGCCGGGGACCGTTGGCGGTAATGCCCTGTTCCGGAACCTTGCCAATCAGATCGATAACATCGAACCGAAAGCCGCCGATGCCCTTGTCCAGCCAAAAAATGAGAATATCCGCGATCTCCTGGCGCACCCGGGGATTGCGCCAGTTTAAATCCGGCTGTTTTTTGCTAAAGAGATGCAGATAATATTCACCGGTTTCCGCTTCATACTGCCAGGCGCTGCCGCCGAAGGTGGAAGACAATGCATTGGGTTGTTTGGCCCAGATATAATAATCTCGATAAGGGTTATCCGCTGATTTCCGCGCTTCCATAAACCATTTATGCTCATCGCTGGTGTGATTGGCGACAATGTCCATCATGATTTTCATGCCGCGCTTACCCGCCTCGGCTATCAGCAGTTCCATATCCGCCATGGTGCCGAACTCTTGCATAATCCGGCCATAATCGGCGATATCATAACCGTTGTCATCGTTGGGGGAGGCGTAAACCGGGCACAGCCACAGCACGTCCACCCCCAGCAAAGCCAGATAGTCCAGCTTGGACCGGATACCGGCCAGATCGCCGATGCCATCGCCGTCGCTATCACAAAAACTGCGTGGATAAATTTGGTAAACCGACGAACGATGCCACCAGCAATCCTGTTTATGCATAACAAAGCCCTTGTGCCGCCCGGCGAGCGGGCCCGCCGTATGGTTATAGCCTTGGGTAAGGTATATCGCAGGAAAAGGGACAGCGCCAGATGAAGTTTGTCAGGGAACTTTGCCACGCCGGGCTATCTATAAATCAGCACTGCTGGAAATATTAACACAGGCTCAACAAGTGAAGGTATTTAATGGATTCAGATCTCGCAGATGATAAATTTCGTCTGGACACACTATTCACACTATTGCGGACACTCAAACATATTTTATTTAAATTCTAAAAATTGCAGAGAATAAATATGACTACCTATTTTTCTTCAAATATTAATCAATACTACTTTTCTTCCACAACAAAGCCTTCATCCCAACGCAACAACGGCATGGGTAAATCTTTCAAAAGCGCATCCAACGCCGCCCTGCCGAAAGCATTCTCTTGGATAACCGGCATTGCGGGCTGCGCAATGTTAACGCTCCCCATCTATCTCAGCCGCACGGCAATCTCAGCCGCCGTCCATAATATAAACCGCTCGCTGTTTTATAGGGAAGGCAGCGCCTGCCAGGCTATCAAAGAACTGTTATCCGCTGGTATAGGTTATGGCGCCGCGGGCGGGGCCATTTACGGCTTATCAACAGCGCTGCTGCTCAATGAATTAAGCAGAATCAGTAACCGCTCCCCGGATAAGGGCCATTCCAAAGACTTATTATTGGTCATCGGTGGGACCTTAGGGATGATAGCCGGCGGTCTGGCCGGCGCGGTGTATTCCGTTTCACTACAGCAAGATTATCCTGATTACTATCATCACGCACAGGATAATTACCATGCAAATGGCCATCACCACGCAAATTATAATCCGTCAATGATTAACGATTAACCCTTGGCCGCCACCGCACAGCGGGTACGATAATATATACTAACCGTAAAATGCTTATTGATACCCTATGCCTTCATTTATTTTAAAAAAGCCATGTCTACTCAATGCTATAGAGGAAAATATGAATATTGATTCCGAGCCAATCAGAACTAATGATACCGCTATCCCCGGAAGTACGTTTTTATCAAAAAGCAAACGCGGCATAAGCGCTATTTTTCAGCGCGTGTCCAACTCCCCCCTGTGGCAAGATCCGGCCTGCCGTACCAGCTTTGCCTGCGGCGCGCTCGTGTCAACCGCCTCGTATGCCGGCGCTAAATTAATCTCATCCGCGGTCTATGATATAAACGAGTTGTTGGCGCCTTGCGAAAGCGTCTCACCTCAGACTTATGGCGAGGTAATGAGTGCAGGTTTGAAATATGGCCTGTCCGGCGGCATCTTATCCGGGTTGGCGGTAGCGGCTATTATCAGGAGAAACATGAATTTCATAAACGTCAGCGAAGATTATGATCACGCCAAGAAACAACTGTTGAAAATTGGCGCGGCCATAGGGTTATCATTCGGCGCTATTGCCGGCATGCTGTATGCTGTCCATTTGCAACAAGTTCATAATACGGACGATAGCCATTTGGCCTGCTCAGGTCATCCCCCTATCATCATCAGAGAACAGCATTTTGATATTTAACCATTTTCCCGGCGAAAGAGGCGGCGTCTTATGAGGCCCCGAAGAGCGATTCTCCGCCATTAAGCCAAACCAACAACCCACGGGTATTGTTTTAGGCTCAATAAGCGCCAATACTTATTGAGTCAGATTCACCTGAATGCCGTAGTTTGATGTTTAAAGTAAAATAGCCATAATAATGTGATGATCCGTTTCATACATTTTTATGTTCCAAATAGAATAGAGAAAAATATGATCATCGATAATAGTTCACGAGGGTATGATTATATCCCCATGACAACACTTCTTTCCGAAACTCATGTTGATATGGGCACGCGTATTCAAACAATATCCAATGTTGCCCCAGCGCCGGTACGATCCTGCTTAATCGGCATCTCCTGCGGAGTAATTATGGCCGCCACGACATACATCAGCGGCAAGGCCATTACCAGTGCGGTTTACGATTTAAACAGCCATTTGGCGCCGGGGGAGCCGGGAAAAAGCGGCTCTCCTAAAGACATCATTCATCTGGGCTTAAATTATGGCGCAATGGGTGGAATCATCACCGGATTGTCGGCTGCGATGGTTCTCAGGCAGTGTATCAAGCTCAGTAACCGCCCCGATTTTTATGCCGATCACAAGAATATCTTATTGATTATAGGCGGCACCGTGGGTATGGGACTCGGCAGCATCTTCGGGGCAATGTATTCTGTCGCGCTGAATCATTGGATAACTATGCTTGATAGTGAGAGCTGAAATAATTAATCCTTAGTAGGATACTGATATCCTTTGCTCATGCACCTCGCCCCTACTCGTTTTGAAAAGCCAAACACAGGCCGTGAAAAAGTCACCACTTCCTCCAACGACGCTTTTAACAGCGGCGTGATGGTAAAAGTCCGGCACTGAGCCTGCACGCGTACGGCTTGGTCGGCCAAGATAAAGCAATTGATGATTTCGGATGGCTCACTGTAATAAACGCTAAGTGGGCAATCCGTCTGTTATCCAAACGGCCCGTCCGGGCGGAACCAGACGAAGGCTCTCTTCGGTTTGAATCGATAGCGTCCCCATGATGACCTGGGTAAGCTGGCGGAGGGATGTTGATGATAGGCCATACGCGCGCCTCTGCCGGAAATAGCCATGAGCAATATCAGCGCCAAGGTGAAGGAGGGCAAACTCACCGATGCGACTACAATTGCCTTCACCCAGCGGACGTTCGATAGCTTCCTGGCCTCCGTCTTCGAATAAGCATCAGGCATGGCACGCATTGTCATTCCCCCTTAAGTCCGGAGAGCTAGTATTGCCTTGGTAGTACTGTCAATTATCATTTTTGGCGGCCTGGGATGGCGGGATTGTTCTACGCCCTGTTGAGTGTAAATTCCACAAACGATTCCCCGCCCGCCATGTCGAAAGCCATGACGCAAGCTACATTTTAGATCGAACCGCGTTATGCATCTTTATCACCGGCCGCTGCTTGGGGCCGTTTTGAGCAATTCCTCTTTCCTATCATAAGGAACACATTATGAGTACGATTAACGCAGCCGCATCAGGCCAATTCAAGCTTGGGGATTTCACCATTAACCGTTTGGGCTTTGGGGCCATGCGCATCACCGGCGATGGTATCTGGGGACAACCGGCCGACAGGGAAGCCTGTCTCGCCACCTTGCGCCGCCTTCCTGAACTGGGCGTCAATTTTATCGATACCGCCGACAGTTATGGTCCCGACGTCAGCGAACAGCTGATTCATGAGGCGTTACATCCTTATAAAGGCCTGCTCATCGCCACCAAGGGCGGACTGACCCGCCATGGACCGAATATCTGGCAGCCGGTGGGACGTCCGGAGTATCTGCGCCAGGCGGTATTGCTGAGCCTGCGTAAACTGGGCGTCGAACAAATCGGCCTGTGGCAGTTGCATCGTATCGATGCCAAAGTTCCGGCGGAAGAACAGTTCGGCGCCATCGCGCAGATGCAAAAAGAGGGTTTGATCCGCCATGTGGGATTAAGCGAAGTGGACGTTTCGCAGATCAAAGCAGCGCAAAAGTTCTTCCCGGTGGTCTCGGTGCAGAACATGTACAATCTGGTGACGCGCAGCCATGAAGCGGTGGTGGATTACTGCACCGAAAACAATATCGGTTTTATCCCCTGGTTCCCCCTGGCCTCAGGCGACCTGGCCAAACCCGGCTCCTTGCTGGATACGCTGGCGAAACAGAAAGGGGCGACTCCCAGCCAAATCGCCCTGGCTTGGATATTGAAGCGCAGCCCGGTTATGCTGCCCATTCCCGGCACCAGCAGCGTGAAGCATCTGGAAGAAAACGTGGCGGCGGCCAATGTGACCCTGACCGATGAAGAGTTTGCACAGCTCGACCAGCAGGGCCGCAAGCAGCAGCACTAAAGCGCCCATTGTCCTATAAGCTCCCCATGCCACGGTAGGCCCGCTACAACCAACCGTGCAACGAACGTGTTAAAGGGAGACCGCGGCAATGGGGTCGAAGCGGCCATAGCCGGCCGCGGAGCGCCCCATGCCACGGTAGGCCCGCTATCACCAACCGTGCAACGAACGTGTTAAAGGGAGACCGCGGCAATGGGGTTTTATTCGTTTTCCCCCTAGAATAGTTCACCCAGCGCCGCCGGGCTGAAATCCGGCATATTTTCGGTTTCTCCTGTGCGCACCTTGGCGGCCCAGCGCGGCTCGGTGATCAGCGCACGGCCAACGGCAATAAGGTCGAACTCATCCCGCTCCATCCGCTGGACAAGATTATCCAATCCCACCGGACTGGCGCTTTCCCCGCCGAAGCTGCCGAGAAAATCCCCCGACAATCCCACCGAACCGACGCTGATGGCGGCGGCGCCGGTTAACTTCTTGGCCCAGCCGGCAAAGTTCAGCCCGTTTGCACCATCCTGGTCCGGAAACTCCGGCTCCCAGAAACGTCGCTGGGAACAATGCAGCACATCCGCCCCCGCTTCCACCAGCGGCACAAGCCAGTCGGCCATGGCATCGGGGGTTTCGGCCAGCCTGGCGGTGTAATTCTGCTGCTTCCACTGACTGATCCGCAAGATAATGGGATAGTCTGGACCCACCGCCGCACGCATCTCCTTTAATACCTCGCCGGCAAACCGGGCGCGATCTTTTATCGTGGCGCCGCCGAAACGATCCTTGCGCAGATTGGTTTCGGACCAAAAGAACTGGTCAATCAAGTAGCCATGGGCGCCATGGATCTCAAAGGTATCGAAGCCCAGCCGCTTGGCATCGGCCGCCGCCCGGCCATAGGCGGCAAGGGTATCGGCAATGGCCTCATCGCTCATGATCTCGCCCCGGGGCACTCCCGGCGCCGCCAGGCCCGACGGACTCTCAACCGGGACATCGGGCACCCAGTCGGTTTGGAAACTGGCCACCGCGCCTACGTGCCAAAGCTGGGGCCCCATCTTGCCGCCGGCGGCGTGGACTTCATTTATCACTCGCTGCCAGCCCGCCAGCGCCGCTTCACCATGGAAAAACGGCACTTGCGGATCGTTCCTGGACGCCGGCCGATCGATAGCCGTACCCTCTGAAAGGATCAACCCCACCTCGGCCTCGGCCCGGCGGCGATAATAGGCGGCGACATTCTCGCCCGGCACGCCTGCCGGCGAGAAGGAACGGGTCATGGGGGCCATGACGATACGGTTTTTTAAAGAGAGGGATTTTATCCGGAAAGGCTGGAACAGGATGTCCACTTGCGGTGCGTTCATAAATTTAAGCTCCGGTTAACGACAAGGCTTTGATGGTATATTATGTATACCTCGAGTCAATCAGGCACTTTAACGCTACCAGGTAGCCAACAGGAAACCGCCATGTCCGAAGTGCAACACCCGGTGGGCAGCATAACGCAAAACGCCGCGCCGGCAGCTGAATGCCATATCTTCTCGGCGGCGGATTGCCCGAGCCGCTTACTGCTGGATCAGATTGCGGATAAATGGTCGGTACTGATCCTTGCCGCTCTTTGCGCCGAGCCGCTGCGCTTTAATGTCATCAAGCGCCGCCTCGATGGCATAACCCAAAAGGCGCTCACGCAGAGCTTACGGCGCCTGGAGCGCAACGGCATTGTCGCGCGGCGCGTCATTACCGCCTCCCCCATCGCGGTGGAGTATCGCATTACCCCGTTGGGCCATACTCTAAAACAACCTTTCCAAGCGCTGTACGACTGGACCGTCGATTATCTGCCCGAAGTGGAACGGGCGCGCGAGGAATTCGATCGCAACCGCTGATAACCGCCGGGCCTGTTCCCTCGCTGCGCTTCGGTCAGGTAGGGATATGTCGCGGGGCGTCATAATCCCGCACGATTGCGCATAAATAACGGACGATTGGGCATGGCATGCTCTCGATATAAAAGCGATGATTCACTGCTGAACAAGCGTGCATCAGTGCGCCCCATGCCTAACAGGAGCCTTTTATGTCTCTCGACGCTTATCTCACCCTCGGCCGGTCCGGCCTGCGCATCAGCCCCCTTTGCCTGGGCACCATGACCTTCGGCGAAGACTGGGGATGGGGATCATCGGTCAGCGAATCAGAAACCATTCTGGCGACATTCCTTGACCGGGGCGGCAATTTTATCGATACCGCCAATATGTATACCAAAGGCCATTCCGAGAAAATCATCGGCGATTTCTTCGCCCGCGATGGCGGCCGGCGCGATCGGGTGGTGCTGGCCACAAAATTCTCCGGCAATATGTATCGGGGCGATCCCAACGGCGGCGGCTGCAGCGCCAAGACCATCATCGCCTCCTGCGAACAGTCGCTGCGCCGGTTGCAGACCGATTATATCGACCTTTACTGGCAGCACGCCTGGGATGCCTTTACACCCATTGAAGAAACCATGCGCGCCATGGATAGCCTGGTGGCCGGCGGCAAAGTGCGCTATATCGGTTTTTCCGACACGCCAGCCTGGAAAGTCGCCCAGGCGCAAACCCTGGCCCAGTTTCGCGGCTGGTCCCCGCTCATTGCGTTGCAAATTGAATACTCATTATTGCAACGCACCGTGGAAGACGAACTGATCCCCATGGCCCTTGAGCTGGGGCTGGGGGTGATACCCTGGTCGCCGCTGGCGGGGGGAATTTTATCCGGTAAATACCGGCGCGATAACCGTTCCGTCGCCCAGGGCGGCCGCAGCGACAGCAAGGCCGACTCGCTGGGGGATCGTGAATATGCCATTATCGACGCGCTAATCGCTATTGCCGCCGCCCACGGCGCCACGCCGGCGGCGGTAGCCCTGGCCTGGGTCCAGTCGCGGCCGGGGGTGGCATCATCCATTATCGGCGTGCGACGGCTGGATCAGTTGGAAGCCAACCTGTCCGCATTGAAAGTACGGCTGAGCGATGAGGAAATCGCTGAACTTTCCCGGCTTTCAGCGCCGCCGGAGACCTTCATCAACTGGATCAACGGCGTCGGGCCCACCGTCTTCCAGGGCGGCACCACGGTTAATGGCCGTCCTGCGGAGGTTTTCCCGCTGTCTCCAGAGAACGATGATCAGCGGTATTAATCTCCTATAGGAACGCTGGTTGTATAAGGTTAATTAAGCGCGCCCATTTCGTTTGGGCGCGCTTACTGATTTGATGCTGTGTTCAGCTCAAAAGCAGCATTTTTACGGGTTGGCATATTATTGCATTTCATCTGTCTCTTTCACAAAGGCCTAGGTAGAGAATTGCGAGGCGGATTCTGAATTAATTTTTCTGATTTATTCTTGTTATTCCAGGGGGTTGCTTTGAATGAAATGGCTAAGGCATAGTCCACCCGCTACGGCAAAATCCGCAGCCGGAATTGACGTTCCGACAATCACTCAGTGCTTGATAATGCAGTACAATCAAGTAGCATCTGCGCACACCCCATTATGGTGGCCCAGGCAGGGGCTTTGCAAAAAGCGCCGGCTGTAGTGACCGGTAACGTCAACTCTGTCTGGGCTACCACCCTTGAGATTGACGTCTCGGGTAGTAGTTGATCCTCCATCACTATAGGGGCTGTCTATGGCTACTTTTTTTATCCCTACTCGTCCGCAGCACACTCACCTTATCTCGGGGGTGAATCATGTATGATTCTTCACCCCTCAATTTGGAAGAAATCGTCGATCATTGCCGTGCGCTGGCCTATGCCGCCATTGAAATACCGCACCCGGTGGTAAAAGAACTGCTGCTGTATATCCTGAGTGAACGGCTGGATTTGCTGGACCGAACCTTGGATGGGGAGATCGTCGAAGATTCGGTGGTTCTGCATTAATCATCGAACCACCGAAATATCGAATAATTTTACAATAATGCGCCAGTTTTGACTGACGCGTTTTTCTCTGACAAACTCAGGTTATCCGCAGGATAACCTGAAATTCAGGGGAGTAACTATGACAACCCGTTATGACAGCGACTTTTATGGGTGGACTCAGGAACAGGCAGAGTTATTGCGTTCAGGCCGTCTCGCTGAGCTGGACACCAAAAATCTGCTGGAGGAAATTGAGTCGATGGGAACCAGTGCGGAAAATGAGCTTGAGTCTCGTCTTGAAGTTCTGTTCATCCATCTGCTGAAATGGCAATTCCAAGCGGAAAGACAAGGACGGAGCTGGAGACTGACCATTGAGGAGCAGCGCCGTAAGATAGAGCGCCGCCTGAAAAAAAGCCCTAGCCTCAAACATAACCTGCCGGAAATTATCGAAGATGCCTATGGCGACGCGGTGATAAGCGCGGAGCGTGAAACCAATATTAAACGCACCGTTTTCCCCTCTTCCTGCCCGTGGTCCTTTGAACAATTTATGGACCCGGCGTTTTATCCGGATTGATTTCAGGGAATCGGTCACTTTTACTTGGAAAGATGAAGGGTATAAAAAATGAAGCCTTATATTATATGCCATATGCTGTCCGCCATTGACGGCCGCAGCCTTACCGATGGCTGGAACCTGAAATACACCGGCGATCTTTATGAATCCACCGCCGCCAGCTTTAAGGCCGACGGCTGGATTTGCGGCCGGGTAACCATGCAGGAAGTGGCCCACAGCATTGAGTATCCGAAAGGGCTGGCGAAAGCGCCGCTGCCCCGCGCCAACGTATTCGCCGTGCGCGACGCCGCGCAATACGCCATCTCCATCGATCCCAAGGGACGGGTGGGCTGGCAGCGCAATACCGCCCTGGATTCCCATGTAATCGAAGTGCTCACGGAGCAGGTGAGCGATGATTACCTGGCCTATCTTCAGTCCATCGGCGTCTCCTATCTGTTCGGCGGCAAGAGCGAGCTTGATTTGGCGGCGGTGGTGGAAACCCTGTCCCGGGAGTTGGGAGTGAAAAAATTGATTGTCGAGGGCGGCGGCCATGTCTGCGGCGCGTTCGTCAATGCCGGACTGGTGGACGAGGTCAGCGTGTTGATTGTGCCCATTGTGGACGGCCGCACCGGCCACGCCGCATCATTTGATATCCCGGTGGACGCCTGGCAAAAGCCCGCCTACCTGAAGCTGGCGTCGGTGGAAAAAACCGACCATGACGGCGTATGGTTGCGCTATACCCGGACCTGATTGTGCGGTCGGCAGTCCGAACTGCTCGGCTATTTTGAGGCACAGCCATTCGTTCTCGCCGCTTTCGGTTAAATCCAGATTGTTATAATCAATCATCCCCACCGACAATTTGAAGATATGACTGGCAGGGGTGCTGCCTTTCGGTCTATTGCATTGATTTATATATCATAATGTCGAATTCGACACCGCCGCCATTAACCAGTGGCCCGTAGGAAAAGGGCCATTCAGGAATGACGCAGGCGACAATGAGCCAGTCAGGCCAAGGCTGTCAACAGGTTGAGCATGGCAAAGCAGTGCGTTAATCGATCAGGTTATAGCTAAAAAAACACTCGGGCACGTGAATACCCTGCTCTTGAGCATAGTCGAGAGTACCGTAATGCTGCTCCACCACGGCGGCGATTTCAGCGAACGCGCCTTTAAGAATGCGCAAATAACTGATTTCGTCGTCATCAAGCAAATCATTGTTACGGAAAAGGATTCCATAGCCCTTTTCCAACAAAGGCAACAAGTCCATGCGCAGACACATACCATTGCAAAAGTCCGTTAACACCGGCATAACGGACATATTTAATCCAAACATGTTGCCAAGCGCCTCCACGCTCGCCCTCGCGGCAAAGACCTTATCCGTGTATAAGCAAAGCGTCAGGGCATCAAGAAAACGCATGCTGCTCCGATAAATAGCGGCTTTGTCAACATCAAGCAACAAAGCGCAGGTAAATAATTCAGCAAGCTGCTCAAAAACCTTAGCCCTGACTTCTTTAGCAACAATTTCTTCCGCCAGGCTACGACGTAGCGTGGCGTAATCAATAATTCGCCCGTTCCAGGGAAAACATGTCAGGGTGGGGTTTTCGCCCGCCAGAGCTTGGTAGGATTTTAACATTTCAACAGCGTGGTATTCCTTTTGACATAATGACTCACAAATTTCATTTATTCCCTGCGCATCTTTATTATCGATTTTATCGCCGCTCTGTATTTTAGATATCAGTTCATCAATCTCATAGAACTGATAGGCCATATTACTCTTGCAAAGCTGAAAATAACTTACTGAAAGATCATTAAGCATTTTCAATGATTTTTCGTTATTATTTTCAACATTGCATGGAATTAACGTTATCTTGCATGAAGTATAATATCCATTCACATTATCCATCGTATAAGCCTCTCCCTTGGCGCAGTAAAGCACCTATAAATTTAATCGAGATAAATGATCGCATGAATAAAATTGCCGGTTTCATCATAGCGGCCAAGATCATTCAAATCCATAAAACTGCGGGACTTACCTATTTGATTAAATTGAATTGTTGCCAATGAAGGTGGGGTGGACTGAGGTGGCGCTTCTTAAGCACCGTTCCGCAGGCAACATGCCCGCGGAACGGGAAATACCGGTTTTTTTAACGCGCTAAGCGTTATTCCCCCCACGGCGCGGCAGCACCGATGTTTCATAGCGACGTACCGCCGACAGCCAGTCGCCGCCCACCGGCGTGTCATGCCATTGGCAATAGCGGTCCCAGACCGCCTGCCAGGGCAAGGATTTTTGCTCTTCCAGCAGAGCTAAACGCGCGGTGTAATCCCCCTGTTGCTCCAACTGACGCAGCTGTTCGGTGGGTTCGAGCAGGGCGCGCAGCAGTGCTTTTTTCATATTGCGGGTACCGATGACCCAGGCGGCGATGCGGTTAATGGAGGCATCAAAGAAGTCCAGACCGATATGCACCCGATCAAAGAACTTGTTGCGCACGATTTCATTGGCGATGGCCTGTGTTTCGTCGTCCAGCAGCACCACGTGGTCGCTGTCCCAGCGTACCGGACGGCTGACATGCAGCAGCAGACGGGGGACAAACAGCATGGCGCTGGTAATTTTGTCGGAAATGACCTCGGTGGGATGGAAATGGCCGGCGTCGAGACATAGGGCGGTACCCCGGCTGGTAGCATATCCCAAAAAGAATTCACTTGAGCCCACGGTGAAGCTTTCAGCGCCGATGCCGAACAGTTTGCTTTCCACCGCATCAATATGGTATTTGACGTCGATTTTTTCCGCGATGACGGCATCCAGCGACTCCAGCAGGCGCTGACGCGGCGCCAGCCGGTCGATGGTCAAATCCTTCATACCGTCCGGCACCCAGATATTCATGACGGAAGCGGTACCCAGCTCACGGCCGAAATAGGCCGATATACGGCGACTGGCCTGGCAATGCTCGATCCAGAACTGGCGAATGCCTTTATCGGCGTGGGACAGGGTAAAACCGTCGGCGCTGAGGGGATGGGAAAAACAGGTGGGGTTGAAATCGAGTCCGAGCTGGTGCCTGCGCGCCCACTCTACCCAGCCGCTAAAGTGTTTCGGTTCGATTTCGTTACGCTCAACCTTACCTTCGGCTTCCAGATAGATGGCATGCAGGTTAAGGCGCTTCGGCCCCGGAATCAGTTTAAATGCCTGTTCCAGATCCGCCCGGAGCTCGGCGGCGTTGCGCGCCTTGCCCGGATAGTTGCCGGTAGCCTGAATGCCGCCGGTCAGCGAACCTTCCGGATTCTCAAAACCCGTGACGTCGTCTCCTTGCCAGCAGTGCATGGAAATCGGCAGGGTATCCAGGAATTTTAATGCCGCCTCGGCATCGACATTCACATCGGAAAAACGCTGTTTCGCCAGCAGCCAGGCTTGTTCGGGAGAGTTATTCATATTGCTGTTTCCTGTTGAAAATGACAGATTTCCTTAAACCGCTGCCATACTGCGGCAAGCTCGGGAACCCGACGGGGTGAAAAATGACGCGGCGGGAAGCTGCGCTCCACAATGCGTCGCCAGCAGGCGAGATCGGGCACATCTCCCAGCGTCATCAATTGGCAACCGACATTACCGAGCGTGGTGGCTTCCACCGGGCCGGCGGTAACCGGAATCTGACATATATCCGCGCACAGTTGATTGAGCAGCTGGTTTTGGCAGCCGCCGCCGACGATATAGAGATGGTTCAGCTTGGCCCCGCGCAACTGGCTTAACTCCTGCAAGACCCGGCGGTAACACAGCGCCAGGCTGTCCAGAACGGTACGGGCCAGCGCCGCGTCGGTTTGCGGCACCGGCTGGCCGGTTTCGCGGCACGCGGCGCGAATGGCGTCCACCATGGACGGGGGATTGAGGAATCCATCGTCGTTGGGATTGATGAGACTGGCAAAAGGGGGCTCTGCGGCCGCCTGGGCGATCAGCGCCGGTAAATCGGTCAGGTTTTGCTCACGGCAGATGCGCTGAAGCAGCCAAAGTCCCATGATATTTTTCAATACCCGGTAGGTGCCGCTGACGCCCCCCTCGTTGGTGATATTGGCCGCCAGCGCCTGTTCGCTGTTATAGGGAACATCACTTTCAAACCCCATCAGCGACCAGGTGCCGGAACTCAAATAGGCGCTATGCCTGTCTTTCAGCGGCGAAGCCACCACCGCGCTGGCGGTATCGTGGCTGGCCACGGCTATTACGGGCACCCGGCGCCCGGAAGGACCGGCCCATTCCCCCACCGTATTGCCCGGCAGACGCGGGGTGCCGAACCAGCGGCGCGGAATGCCCAGATAGTCAAGCAGGCTTTGATCCCAGTCGCCGTTTTGCAGATTAAGCATCTGGGTGGTGCTGGCATTGGTATATTCCCGATTCATCTTGCCGGTCAGGCGGTAGGTGAAATAATCCGGGATCATCAGGAAATGCGCCACCCGGGGAATAATATCCGGCGTCTGGGCACACAGGGCCTTTAATTGGTAAAGCGTATTAAACGGCAAAAACTGAATGCCGGTATGGCGGTAAAGGGATTGATATCCCAATTCGGCGGTGACCTGCGCCATCACGCCGTCGGTGCTATGGTCGCGATAGGAGACCGCTTCGCCGACCCGCGCTCCCTGCTCATCCAGCAGGACATAATCCACTCCCCAGGTATCGATACCGATACCGTCCAGCGGGAAGACATTGTTCCCAAGCTTGGTGAGGCCGGTGAGTATCTCCTTTTCCAGCCCGTCGAGATCCCAGCAGTCATGGCCGCCCACGGGTTTGAAGCCGTTATCGAACCGATGGATTTCCTTGATGCCCAGGGTTTGGGTATCGGACTGCCAGCTCGCCAGCATTACCCTTCCGCTTGAGGCGCCGAGATCCACCGCGGCAAGATTACGTATAGTCATCAGTGCTATCTCCTATCTCAGGACGCGATACCGAGACCGACAATATTGGCCGCCAGGATAATCACCAGCGCACCGAGGCACAGCCGGCGCACCGGTTTTTTGCCCACACCGCTCCACTCTTTGAGCACCAGTCCCACGATGCCGCCGCACAGCACATAAAAACTCATATGCAGCATCCAGCTGACATAGTGATATTGAACCGGAATATTGGCCTGGCCCCAGGCATAGAAGAAAAATTGCAGATACCACATCACGCCGCCGAGAATGGAGAACAGGGCGTTGGCAAGCAGCAAGGGTTTAGCCAGGGATAAATCCGCCTTCAGCGACAGCTCGGGTTTGGTGGCCAGCCGGATAAAACAAAAGGCCAGATTGACAATCGCGCCGCCGCCCATAATCACCACATAGCTCGGCAGAGCCACATACAGCGGGCTGATACCGGCATTTTTCGCCGCTTCATGCATGGGCAAGGCCGCATCCATGGCAAAAGACATCCCGGCGGAAAAAATGCCGCACATCACCGCCAGCAGCAGCCCTTTCTTCAGGTTGAACTCTTGGGTACTGATGCCCAGCGCCCGCTCCTTCATCATGCCGGCATAACTGACGATGCCGACGCCTATCAGCGCGACGAATACCCCAAGCAAGGTGATCTGGCCGCCGCTGGAATGGACCAGGGCGCCGAATTTACCCTGAATGATAGGGGTCATCAGCGTACCGACTATCAGGGTAATGCCGATGGCGATGCCGATGCCCATGGACATGCCCAGATAGCGCATGGTCAGGCCGTAGTTGATATTGCCGATGCCCCACATGGCGCCGAACAGAAACACCGGCAGCAGCGTGGACAGTGAGAAAGAACTGTAATAACCCCAGAAGTCCGGTAGCAGTATGGCGCTCACCGTCCAGGGTAGAACGATCCAGGAGAAGAAGCCGCCCAGCGACCACATGGTTTCCCAGCTCCATCGACGGACCTGCTTAAAGGGTGCATAAAAACAGGCGGCAGAAGCGGCACCCACGAAGTGCCAAAAAATGCCGAGAATTATTGAACTGCCCATTTGAGAAATTCCTTTAAAAAATAGGACCTCTTTAAAAAAGAGATAAAAGAGAGCTAATTTAAAACTGCGGTTACAGAAGTTTTTATATATTAAAAGATTTGGAGAATATGGCCTTCTTGACAATGCCATTTTCCTTGCAAAAATGGCAAACAGCGTAAGAAACGAGTGATCTGAATCACAAATCCATCACATCATTTTATTGACAGAGAATATTCCAGCGCATTTTGACGGCATGAAAAATGAGATATAGACACGCCGGAGGGGGATTCTTCATTAAATTGCCAGTTTCCATCGGCAGGTGGCAGTGGCAAGAAGGTAATAATACCAGCTCATTATTATAATGGGCGGTATTAGAGCGCGCCGTCATGGTATTTAAAGCAGAAGGTATTTAAAGTTGGCGGACGCAAGCATGGAATCTGAAAACTCAGGGCTTCATGTTTCTTAAAAAAATCTTTTAATCACGTCAAGGTAATTCTCATGACTAACCGAATGATTTTGAATCAAACCGCCTATTTTGGCCGAGGAGCTGTCTCCCATATTATTGACGAAGCGAAAGCCCACGGTTATAAAAAAGCGTTAATCGTCACCGACAAAGAGCTGATGCGCGTAAAAATAGCGACCCGTATCACCGCCCTGCTGGATGAGGCGGGTCTGGCGTTCTCGGTGTTCGATGAAGTGGTGCCGAACCCTACCATCAGCGTGGTAAACCGTGGCGTGGCCGCGTTCAAGGCCGCCCAGGCGGATTACCTGATCGCCATCGGCGGCGGTTCGCCGCAGGATACCAGCAAGGCCATCGGGATTATCATCAATAATCCGGCGTTCGCTGACGTCCGCAGCCTGGAAGGCGTGGCCGCAACGCAAAAACCCTGCGTGCCCATTATTGCCATTCCCACCACCGCCGGCACGGCGGCGGAAGTCACTATCAATTACGTTATTACCGATGAGGAAAACCGCCGTAAATTCGTTTGCGTGGATCCCCATGATATTCCGCTGGTGGCGATTATCGATCCGGATATGATGGCCAGTATGCCGGCCTCTCTCAAGGCCGCCACCGGCGTCGATGCGCTGACCCATGCCATTGAAGGCTATACCACCCTGGCCGCCTGGGAACTGACCGATATGTTCCATATCAAGGCCATCGAGATTATTTCCCGCTCGCTGCGGGCGTCGGTGAAAGGCGATGCGCAGGGCGTGGACGATATGGCCCTGGGGCAATACGTGGCGGGCATGGGCTTCTCAAACGTGGGGCTTGGACTGGTGCACGGCATGGCCCATCCGCTGGGCGCTTTCTACAATACGCCCCATGGGGTGGCCAACGCCATTTTGCTGCCGCATATCATGGAATACAACGCTGCCCATACCGGTGAAAAATTCCGGGCTATCGCCGTGGCGATGGGCCATCCGGAGGTCAAAGACCAGCCCATAGAACAGGCGCGTCTGGCGGCGGTGAACGCGGTCAAGGCATTGTGCAAGGATGTGGGCATCCCGCCGCGCCTAAGGGATGTGGGCGTGAAGGAGCAGGATATTCCGGCGCTGGCCCAGGCGGCGTTCGATGACGTCTGTACCGGCGGCAACCCCCGCCAGACCAGCGTCGCCGAAATCAAGCAGCTTTATCAGGCTATTTATTAAGTGAAAGCCCGCGGATAGCCAACGTACCGATGCCGAGGAAAATCCCTCGGCATTTTTTTCATTTTCGGCCCTTGAAAGCCGCTTTTTTATCCCTATCTAAAGGCTGAGGATTGAAGTAATCCGGTAAAAGGTTGAACTTTTGAACACTCAGGAGATTAGCCATGATCACACATCCGTTTTCACTTATTCCTTCATTCAGCGACTCGCTGCTGTCAGATCGTTTTAATCAAATCGACCGGCTGTTCAGCAGACTGACCGGCGATGAACCGGTTGCCGGCAGTCCCTCTTACGATATCGTTAAAAAAGGCGATAATCAGTACGCCATTACCGTCAGCGTGCCCGGCTACCGTGAATCAGAGCTGAACGTCAGCACCCGCAACGGCCAGTTGGTCATTGAGGGCCGGCATGAAGAAGACAAAAAAACCGAAAAAGACAATTGGGTTCACCGGGGCATCAGCCGCAGCAACTTCTCGCTGCAATTCAGCGTCAATCGCGGCACCAAAGTGAACGGGGCCAAACTGGCCAACGGTTTGCTGGAAATCAGTCTTGAACAGGAAATCCCGGAAGAGGAAAAACCGAAAAAGATCACCATAGAACGGGCCGACGTACAGTCAGGCGGCAGGGTGATTGAACAGGCAAAAGCAGAATAACAGCAAGAGCACGGGGCCGGAAGCTTATTTCCGGCCTCATTTTTTTGACATTTTGCGGTATCAACGTTTCTGCCGATGGGCCATTAATGCGCAGAGATACTCTTTTTCCCAGGCGGCGAACCACGCCGCCGCCGCTTCCCCCTTCAGTTGGAGATCCGGTTCCAATCCGTCGCTCATGCGCTTTAGCTGCATGTTATTCCAAGGAAGCAGATGTAAGAGATCCAGGTTTTTTTCAGGCGCCGGCGCGATGTCCGTTTCCCCCGCAATGAGACGGCGGGCAATATCCGGATCGGCAATCATGGGACGGCCCAGCCCGATCACATCCAGTTCGCCCCGCCGCAGGGCATCCACCATCACCGAACGGGTACGAAAACCGCCCACCACCATCACCGGCATCCTGGCAACGGCCCGGATCGAAGCGGCAAATTCAACGAAATAGGCCTCCCGGCGGACGGTGGCCGCCGGCCAGCCGTCTATCCCCTGATCTTTTAAACTGACGCCGATTACCATGGGCTGTTCCAGGGACCCGCCGGAAAGCTCCAGCAAATCCAGCGACGTATCGTTAAGCATGGCGACCACTTCAAGGCATTCCTGATGGGTGAACCCCCCGCGCTGGAAATCCGATGAATTCAGTTTGAGTCCGATGGGAAAATCCTTTCCTACCGCCTCTCTCACGGCAGCCAATAGCGTCAGCAGGAACCTGGCGCGATTTCTCAGCGAGCCGCCCCATTCATCCCGGCGGCGGTTGGTGAGCGGACTGAGAAACTGCGAGACCAAATAACCATGGGCGCCATGAAGGGACACTCCGGTGAATCCCGCCTCGCGCGTTTTACCCGCGGCGTAGGCGAACTGCGCTATGGCGTGGCGAATATCCTCTTCGGTCATTTCTCTTGGCGGTGCAAAGGTAAAACCGGCACCCCGCAATACATCGAGTTCCACCACCGAAGGGGCCAGCGGCGCCGGATTAATTTCCTGGATCACTTGCCGCCCGGTATGGCTCAGCTGTGCCCAAAAATGCCCGCCCCCGGCTTTACCCGCCTGCGCCAGCCGCGCCAGCTGCCGCATCCCGCTGTCATCGTCGATGACGATATTGCCCGGTCGTTCCAAATGGTTCCGGTCCACCTGGATATTTCCCGACAACAGCAGTCCTGCCCCCGACCGCGCCCAACGGCGATACAATGTTTCCAAACGGGGAGTGGCGTGGTTGGCGTTATCCGCCAATCCCTCGCTCATTGCGGTTTTGCAGATGCGATTGGTGAGCACCGTGCCGCAAGGCAGCGGCACGGGTTCTGAAAGTAAATTCGTCATTAGGGTAGCTATCCCAAAATAAAATGAATGCAAGCCACCGGCAAATATACCCACCATCTCCACAGGTGCAGCCGTGTTGGCTACGTCTGGGAATCCGAAGGATTTTATCTGCCGCCCACAAACGACAGCGATCACTGTCGTTTGTGGGATAGTGACAACTGTCGTATCATCTGTCAAGGCATACCAAGGGGACTTTTATGGTTAAGGTTTGGTCACAGAACGATCCCAAAGCGGCGCTGATGACGCGCAAAAGGAAAATGATTGTGGATGCCGCGTTGCAGGCTTTTCTGGAAAGCGGCTACGGCGAAAGCTCGGTGAACCGCATCGCCGACGCGGCGGGCGTTTCCATTAAAACGCTGTACCGGCATTTCGACAGCAAGGACGATCTGTTCAGCGCGGTAATGCAAACGGCCTGTAACGATGTCGGCAACCAAAACCAGCCCGATGACCTCGAGCCCTTATGGTTCCAGAAGCCTCCGGCGGAGGCGTTTTTGATGGCGGGCCGGGATTATCTGCAACATTCGCTGTCGGCGCCGCAATTGGCGCTTTATCGTGTTGTCATGCGCGACGCCGCCCGTTTCCCGGAAATCGGCCGGCTGTACCGGCAGGAAGTCATCACCAGGAGAGACAGGCTGTTCGCCCGCTACCTTGAACACTGGCTACCGGCGACGGGATGGCGGATAGCCGACACGCAGCAGGCGGCGGCGGTATTTGCCGCCCTGCTCAGGGCCGGATTGTTTGATGATGCATTGCTGGGAAACCCGCTGCCGGACGAAGCACAGATAGAACGCCAGGTCGCCACGGCAAGCCGGCGGATGATGGCTATACTGGATGCCGGCTTAATATAATGCGCAGATAATATACGCCCTTGGGGAATGTCGGACGCGGCCGGCGCCGGCACCTTGCCGAAGGCGCATGCAGACAGGAGCGCGGCGGTTATTTGGCGATTTTGGGCTGGGCGTAGCGCCACAGCCAGCGGCCGCTTTCCATACGGCGATAGAAAAACGCCGCGCGCACGATCCAGTCGAGGAACATCCCCATCCAGACGCCGTTGACCCCCCATCCCAGAATGACGCCAAGGGTATAACCGGCGACGATCCGGCATCCCCACATGCCCAACATCGAGACATACATGGTATAGCGGGCATCCCGGGCGCCCTTCAAGCCGGCCGGCAAGACCCAGGAGGCGGACCAGAACGGTATAAACAGGGCATTCAGCCAGACCAGGTGCTTCACCACCCGGATAACCTCAGGATCGTTGGTGTAGAAGGCCGCCAGCAGTCCGGCGAGAGGTATCGATAACAAGCCTAATAAACAGACGCCGACATTGGACAGCCCGAAGATAAACTTCAGTTGGCGCACCGACTGGAAGATTTGACCTTTACCCAGCCGGGTGCCGACGATAATGGTGGAGGTGGAGCCCAACGCATTGCCGGGCAAGTTAATCAAGGACACAATGGAGAACGCGATAAAATTACCGGCAATGACCGCGGTGCCCATACCGGCGACAAAACACTGCGTAATCAGTTTGCCGCCGTTGAACAGCACCGACTCGATGCTGGCGGGCAGGCCGATACTCAGCACATCAAGCAATACCGCCGGATTAAGGGTGGTGAAATAGCTTTTCAGGGGCAATCGCAGGGCATGATTTAGCTCGGACCGCAGCACCATCAACACCATGGCGGCGCCGATATAACGGGAAATGGTCAGCCCGAGGCCCGCGCCGACAAACCCTAGCCCATGCCAGGAAAAACTGCCGTAAATCAGCACGCTGCTGATAACTATATTGATAATGTTCATGCCGATATTAATGACCATCGGCAGTTTGGTATTGCCGGCGCCGCGCAGGGCGCCACAGCCGATCAGGGCAATGGCGGCGGCCGGATAGCTCCACACCGTTACCCGCAAATAGCTGAGGGCCAGGGTTTTCACCATGGGGTCGGCCTGGTTGGCAATCAAATCAATAATCCACGGGCCGGTGAATTCAATCAGCAAGGCGATGGCAACCGACACCAGCGTTAACAGCGTAATGGACTGCCGGGCGGCGGTACGGGCCTGTTTACGGTTACGTTTGCCCAGATTAAAGGCCACCACCACGGTGGTGCCCAGGTCAACGGCGGCGAAAAAAGACAGGATCACCATATTAAAGCTGTCCGCCATACCCACGGCGGCCACCGATTCCTTGCCCAGCCAGCTGACCAAAAATGTGCTTAGCACCCCCATCAGGAGCACACAAAGATTTTCAATCAGGATAGGTATGGCCAGCGGAATGACTTCACGGCTTAACAGAACACGGTTGGAATGCCGCTTTTGATACCAGGTGGCATGTTTAAGCTTTTCCGTGAGTAAAGCGCTGTAGTTTACCAAAAGGTTTACCAAGATGATTCCGGTCAGACGGCTAAGGGCGCAGGGAGTTGTCTTTAAAAGAATGTGTAATAAACACCGAATAGGCAATATTTTTTAATAAATATTTTAATAAAGTTTATTTCAAACAAAACGACGTTTTGTATTAACCCAAACTACAGGGGTGCTGCTATGGTCACCCTTGCTGGAAACGCTCGAACCTGCCCAACGCTTCATCAATCAATAGCTGTAATTCCGGACGTTGCTCCACCATCCAGGTCCATTGCCGTACCAGTAATTTCCCCGACGGGCGGTCCATCTTCAGGTCAATGGCGGCGACGATTTCATCCCCTGCCAGCACCGGCAGCGCAAAATACCCCAATTGACGCTTAGCGGCCGGCACATAAGCTTCAAAACGATGTTCATAGCCGAAAAAGAGCTGCAGACGCTTACGCTGGATAACCAGCGGATCGAATGGCGAGAGAATATGCACCAGAGGAGACGACCGGGGATCCGGTTGCCGCTCCAGCCATGCCGGTTCGATCCAGTGCGGGGCCTTCGGACTGCCCTCGATATGCACCGGCGCCAGCCGTCCGCGCTTCACCGCGGACTCGATGGCCAGGCGTATCGGCGCTTTGTGCTGCGCATTACCGTAACAAATGGACTCCACGCTGACCATGCCTTGGGATTGCAGCGCCCGGCGCAGCAGATAATCCGCCAGTTGGGCATCGTTAACCGGCCGCGGCCGCCGGCGCCAGCCAAAATGGCGGCTGGACAGATCATAGGACTTGACCATGCCCGTGCGCTTGCTGACCGTCAGATCGCCGGTAAAAAAGCCGTAGCGCAGCGCCCGCCTTGACGGCTTGCGGCTGCCCCAAGGGTGGGTTTTTTCCACCAGCGCTTCGTCGATATCCCGGATCGACAGCGGTCCTCCGTCACGAATGCGCCGCAGCAGTGCGCTATAGTCGTTCGCATCCAATCCGGCAAACGACGGACTTGGCTCGGCGCGGAACCGGTCCATGGCCGAAACATACATGCGGTAAGCGGAGGACGGCACGTAGGCCAGGGCATGGGTCCAGTATTCGAAAACCGATTTGTCCAGCGACTGCGCCAAATCCAGGTCGGCGCGGCTATAGGCCGGAATGCGGCTATAGAGAATATGATGATGGGCGCGTTCAATGACATTAATGGTATCGATTTGTATGTAGCCTAAATGCTCCGCCGCCAACCTTACCGCTTCGGGTCCCTCGCCAAAAGGCGCGGCAACGTCGAGCCGCTGCGCATGGAGCCAGATTTCCCGTGCCCGCGCAGGGGATATCGCAAAAGAGTGGTCAGGCATATCCAATACTCATCTCTCGTCTGTCAGCCCCCGCCTGGAATGTCAAACCGGCGCTATCGGGGTATGCTATAAATCAGTCTGTCCAGGCCATCGCAGCGCGGTTGTTTTATTCTCGATCCCGTACATAACAGATGAACCGAGCAGCACAGCCAACGTACCTGAAACCGTCAGTATGACGGGTATATCACATTATTAATCAGCGTGCTTGGTCGTAAATGTCAATTCAGACAGGCATTCAAGGAGCCGCCATGACGGGTAATAGTTTATTGCTGGTGATTGATATGCAAAACGGGGTTTTTGCCACCCCCCGTTTTGACCGCGCCGGCCGGGTAGCGCGCATTAATCAGCTGACGGCCCGCGCCGGGCAAACGATTTTCATCCAGCACGCCGAAGGGGACATGGCCGAAGGCAGCGAACTCTGGCAACTGCTGCCGGAGCTGCATCGGCCGGCGGGGGCTATTTCGGTCACCAAAACCGCCTGCGATGCTTTTTATCGCACCCCATTGGACAATATTCTGGCCGAACTGGGGATAACCCACCTGACCATTTGCGGCTGCGCCACCGACTATTGTGTCGATACCACCGTGAAAATTGCCGCCAGCAAGGGTTATGCCCTAACCATTGCGTCCGATGCCCATACCACCGCCGATCGCCGATACGTTTCGGCGCAGGGGCTTATCGCCCAGCATAATGAAGTTTGGGCCGGGCTTTCGATACCGGGTAATACCATTACCTTAAAAACCACCGAGCAAATTTTAAAGGACAACCCAATATGAACATGTTGAAAATTGATTTTGTCTCGGACGTTTCCTGTCCCTGGTGCATTATCGGCCTGCAGGGTCTGGAAAAAGCCCTTGCCGATCTGGGGGATGAAGTGAAAGCGGACATCGTTTTTCACCCCTTTGAGCTCAACCCGGGCATGCCGGCGGAGGGTCAGAACCTGATTGAACACGTGGGGGAAAAATACGGCTCGTCACCGGCCGAAGCGCAGGCCGGACAGGAGAGGGTTCGCCAGCGGGCGCAGGATGTGGGTTTCATCATTAGCAACCGCTTTCCCGACGGCCGGATCTATAACACCTTCGACGCGCACCGGCTGCTGCATTGGGCCCGCCTGGAAGGCCGCCAGCATGCGTTGAAACGGCTGCTGTTCACCGCCTATTTTACCGACGGGCAAAACCCCTCCGATCGCG
This sequence comes from Sodalis sp. RH16, assembly GCF_047324245.1. NCBI lineage: Bacteria > Pseudomonadati > Pseudomonadota > Gammaproteobacteria > Enterobacterales > Bruguierivoracaceae > Sodalis > Sodalis sp. RH16. The sequence continues at coordinate 1,173,636 of NZ_CP178737.1, forward strand.
CCGTACTGCTGCGGGCGGCCGAAGACGCGGGCTTGGACGCCGCCGCCGCGGCAGAAGTGCTGGATACCGGCCGCTATGCCGAGGAAGTGCGGGCGGATGAGCACCGGTGGCTCAGCAACGGGGTCAACTCCGTCCCCACCATTGTCATCGACAACAGCCAGGTGCTGATTGGCGGCCAGCCCGCCGCCGCGTTTCGCGGCGCCATTCTTGCGGCGCTTGAGGCCCGCGGCGCCAAAGCCTGATGTTTTAGCGGGCCAGGTTGACGTTCTCCACCAGGAAGTCCAGCACCGCCCTGACCCGCAAGGAGAGATAGCCTCCCTGTCCAAGGAAGACCGCATGGACGTCTTCGCTATCGCCGGGATTGAAGGCCTCCAGCACCGGCACCAGCCTGCCGGCGGCCACATCCTCTCGGACCTGGAACAGCGCCAGGCGCGCCAATCCCGCGCCCGCCAGCGCCAAACGGCGCAAACCCTCGCCGTCGCTGATCCGGACGCTGCCGTTCATCGGCATAAGGGTTGTCGCCCCGTCGCCCAGTAACGGCCATCCCGCCATTGAGCGCATATAATTCGCCCCCAGCCGGTTATGCCGCGCCAAATCCTCCACCCGTTGCGGCGTGCCGTTTTGCGCCAGATATTCCGGCGATCCGACTATCACCATTTTCGTCTGGCCGAGTTTGCGCGCCACCAGGCCGGAGCTTTTCAACGGCCCGGCGCGCACCGCGATATCCGTCCGCTGTTCGAGGATATCGATGACCTCATCGGCCAGGGTGATATCCAGGCTTATGTCGGGATAACGGGCCATGAACGCCGGTACCAGCGGCAGCAGGAAATGGTGTCCGAAGGGCACGTTGGCGTTGATTCGCACATGCCCCCGGGGGGAACTGCCGGCGGCGGCTCCCTGCTCGGCGTCTTCCAGATCGGCCAGGATGCGGATACCGCGCTCATAAAACACGCAACCTTCGGGAGTCAGCCGCAGTTGCCTGGTGGTGCGGTTAAGCAGGCGCGCGCCTAAGCGCTTTTCCAGCCGGCTTATCAGCTTGCTGACGGCGGATGGCGTCATGTTGAACAAACTTGCCGCCATGGAGAAACTGCCCTGCTCCACCACCCGGACAAACACTTCCAGTTCACCGGCGCGATTGATTTCTAATCGGGACATATGATTTCAGGTCACAATTCTTAGTCGTATCGACAGTCTATTTCATATCGGGGTTTTAATTCATTATTTCTTCACGGCAGTCTTATGAATTCATAAGTGGAGAAAAAAGAATCGTGGCGAAACCTCTTTATCAGCACCGTCTCTTGACGGATTTTATCAGCCTATTGGCGGCGTTAGCGCTTCTCTCCCTGCCGGCACGGTACGCCGGCGCAGCGCAGGCCGCCCATTGGGTAAGCAGTTGGACCGCCAGCCCGCAAGCGGTATGGGGAAAGGATTTCCCCTTCCCCACCCATATCCCCGATGGGTTAAATCAGCAGACGCTGCGCCAGGTGGCGAGAATAAGCCTGGGGGGAAAACGTCTGCGGATAGTGTTCTCCAACGCTTACGGGCAAACGCCCTTGACGCTTGGCAAAGCATCGGTGGCGCTGGCGGGCGACCGGGGCGCCATTGACATGGGCAGCCTTCATTTACTCACCTTCGGCGGGAAAACCACCGCCGCCATTCCCCCCGGCGCACCCCTGGTAAGCGACCCGGTGGACCTGGCCGTCCCCGCACTGGCCAGCCTGGCGGTGAGTGTGTATTTGCCCGGCCCGACGCCTACGACAACCTTTCACTGGGACGCGCGGCAAACGTCCTGGATTGCGGTGGGCGACCAAAGCCAGGCGGAAAATATCAGCATCAATCAGCCCGTTACCGCCCGTACCCTTTTAAGCGCTGTTTTAGTGGATGCCCCACGCACCGGCGGTACGGTAGCGGTTATCGGGGATTCGGTGACGGATGGCAACGGCGCAACGATGGATGCCAACGCCCGCTGGCCCGACTTTCTGGCCCGGCGCCTCGCGCCGCGGGGCGTAGCGGTGATTAATGCCGGTATTTCCGGCGCCCGCCTGTTGTCCGATGGCATGGGGGCCAATGCCCTGGCCCGGTTTGATCGGGATGCTATCCACCAGGCCGGCGTACGCAGCGTTATCGTCCTGCTGGGCATTAACGACATCAGCTGGCCGGGAACGCTCTATGATCCCCTTGGCCCGCTGCCGTCGGCGGACGGGCTTATCGCCGGATATCGCCAGTTAATCACCCGGGCCCATACCGGTGGGATCCGCATCATCGGCGCCACCCTGCCCCCTTTCGAGGGCGCCCTGCCGGGGACGCCGCTGGACAATTACTATCGTGCCGATAAAGATGCGCTACGCCGCCGGGTCAATACCTGGATCCGCGAAAGCCATGCCTTTGACGCCGTGATTGACTTCGATGCCTTGCTGCGTGACCCGGCCCGCCCTGCCCGGCTCAAACCGGCATTTGATTCGGGAGATCATCTCCACCCCGGCAATGCCGGCAACCGCGCCATGGCGGATGCCATAGACCTGGAACTCTTAACGCCGCCCCGGCGTTAATCCCCGGCGCGGTCTCCTTCTAAGGAAGGCGTGGTTTCGGCAAGAGGTTCAGCGTGAACCTCAACAAAATGGGTAATCGAGACCAACCGATTGATATGCATTAACAGGAGATCCGCGTCCGACCGCAAAATTTCTTTGGATGCGAGGGTAGCGGCGGTTATGGCCTTGAGGATATTGGTGGACAAAGAGTCGTGTTCACCTTTTTGCAACGTTAAACACATCGCGGCCATCAGCAGAGATTGTGCATCCACCTGCGCGGCAAGGTCTTTCGATTGAGCATCGATTTTTGCCATTTTAATGAGAATTGACGAAATTAAATTTTGCATAAGAGTGGCTCAAGGGTAAGCGGGCCGGTCGGCGTAGCTTAACAGAATAGCTCGAAAACATTGGGCATGATTTGCGCCATGAGCAGAATAGAATAATATCGGATGCTTTTTTGATGTATCTATAATATTGATTGCGTTGAATGAACTCTTTTTCGTCATTTATTTCCGGCTAAGCATCATTTGAAGCAAGCAGATAAATACGCACTATCGGAATAAACAGTGACTTTATCGCCGCCGCATACGGGTTGACAGGCGGCGGAACACTGGGGATGTTAGAAAAGCCGAGGCTGAGAGATATGATTTATGATGGACGCCCATGGCGGATGGCCGCCCCGGCTGAATGAAATAGTGATTTCATTCAGCCGCAACAGGCGCCAACCAGAGCGTCCATCTGACCCGAACACATCACGCTTGTTGGCTTTATAAGGTTTAACCCACGGCCAATAATGCTGAATTTCCGTGATTTAAGCCCTTTATATTGCCAGGAACGGGATCGAGAAATAACACAGCCTACTTACGGGCATCCAGCAGTTGCTGCGCGTTGTCCACGGTCACTTCGGTCCAGGGCACCGCATAACGTTGAGCTGTGCCGTCCTTCCAATCCATCTGGCCTTTATACTGCTGCCAAATGTCCGACTTGGGCTGGTAGCTGCTACCTTTTACCGCGCGTAAGGCCACATCGATGGAGCCCTGCATTTGCGCATGGGCATCCTGCAGAATGGACACCATTTCACCTTGCTGCACGGCGCGTATGGCATCCGTCACGCCATCAATACCGCCGATGGAGAAATCCTTCACATTCAGATTCGCTTCTTTTATCGCTTCTATGGCGCCGAGCGCCATTTCGTCATTCTCACCGATCACGCCGTTGATTTTGCCACGGTGTTTCTGCAGCCAGTTTTCCATCAACGGCAGCGCTTCCGCACGGGACCAGTTGGCGGTTTTGCGTTCCAAAACGGTGACATTGCCCTTGCCGCATTCGGCAATGGCTTTATCTATGCCCTGACCGCGCTGGATTTCACCGGATCCGCCGATGGGTCCTTCGAAGATAACGACATTACCTTTGCAATTCATCTTTTTCAGGACGGCCTTGGCGTCAAGATATCCCCCCAGCACATCGTCGGATACCACTTCACTGGTCATTTTGTCGGTATTCAGACGGGCATTGGTGACGATAACCGGAATCTTGGCTTTATTGGCCATGGTGACCACATCAATATTAGCCTCGTAATCCATCGGGTTGACGATGATGGCATCCGCTTTGGTTTGTATCGCCGTTTCGGCCTGATTATTCTGCACCATCGGATCGTAGCGACCGTCATACATGGTGATTTGCACATCGCCGTTTTTGACCTCCGGATGCTCTTTCGCCGCCTTTTCCATGAGCTGGACGAATTCGGCTTTCATACCGTACATCAAGACGGAAATTTTAACCGGAGCGGCCTGTGCCGCCGCTGACATACAAAGCATCAGTGAAGAGGCAATAAGGGTTAATTTCGTCATTTTTTTCATATTTTCTCCTGGATACAATATAGGGTAATGGCTAGGTAGAGATAAAACGTCAAATTTCAAATTAATCACGCTGCTGCTTACGTGACGGATCCAGCATTACGGCAATGACAATAAGCGCCCCCTTGATGATCTGTTGGTAATAAGACTGTACGCCGAGAAGATCCAAGCCATTATTCATGACGCCGATAATCAAAACCCCGAATAACGTGCCCACCAGCGTGCCGATACCGCCAACCATACTGGTACCGCCGATAACGACGGCGGCAATAGCATCCAATTCATAGGCAGTGCCCGCGCTGGTTTGTGCGGAGCCGGTGCGGGCCGTCAAAATCAAACCGGCAATACCCGCCATCGCGCCGCATAATGTATAAACCAAAACCTTGATTTTCAGAACATTGATACCGGAAGTACGGGCGCTTTTCTGGTTACCCCCCACCGCGTAGACATAACGGCCGAACGTCGTTTTATTCAGCACAATCCAGGCGAGAACCAACAGAACGGCAAACAGCACCACCGGCACCGGGATGCCGAGAATATAACCATTCCCCAGCCAGCGAAAATCATCGTTCAGCTGAGATACCGGATTACCGTCGGTGGTCAATAAAGACAGGCCACGGGCGGCGGAAAGCATGCCCATGGTGACAATAAAAGGCTGCAGGCGGTAACGCGCCAGAATAGTACCGTTGATCACGCCGCAGACCAAACCGATCCCGAGGGCAACCAGCGTCGGTATCAGTATCGCATTCGCCGTGTCGCCAATGGCCATATTGCTGTTGGTGGTGGCGAACCGGGCGGCCACAATACCCGCCAGCGCCAGCACCGAGCCTACGGACAAATCTACTCCAGCCGTGATAATGACAAACGTCATACCGATGGCCAGAATACCGTTAATGGAAATCTGTCGAAAAACGATTAATATATTATCCTGGCTTAGAAAATAATTACTCGACCAGGCGCCGTTGGTCACTTGCACTTCACCAATAACCGTGACAGCAAGACATAAAATAAAAAAGGCGATGATAATGCCGTATTTATGCAGGCGCCGCTTATTACGATTAAAAAACGAAGCGCGTGGCAAAGCAGAATATGTGCTATTCATAATAAAGTCTCTTAAATATAAGGTAGTCGATAAATTTTCCGCAATATACGGATTAAACGGCTAACTTCATCAAGTCCGCCTGCGTTGCTTTATCACCTGATAACTCCCCGGCCAGACAACCGTTTCTAAACACCAGGATTCGATCGCTCATACCAATAATTTCCGCGAGTTCTGAAGAGACCATAACAATGCCTTTATCCTTAAGCGCAAATTCTGACATAAACCGATAGATTTCCTTTTTGGCGCCCACATCAATCCCGCGCGTCGGCTCGTCCAGCAGCAATACCTCCGGATCCAGTAATGCCCAGCGGCCCAGCACCACTTTTTGCTGATTCCCGCCGCTCAGGTTACTGACGATATGTTCGCTATCCGGCGTTTTTATGCCGAACAGCTTGATCATCTCATCGGCGCGGCGCTGCTGCTGTTTGCTATCGATAAATCCCCCGCGGCTGATGGCGGGAAAGGAAGCGATATTGATATTTTCGGTCACTGAGCTGCTCAAGACCAATCCGGTATCCTTGCGATCTTCCGTAACGTAGGCAATGCCCGCCTTGATGGATTGCGCCGGCGAGTGCTTATGCAAAAGACGTTCGCCGATATGGATCGTCCCTGAATCCGCATGATTGATACCGAAGATAAGATCGAGAAACTCGCTGCGTCCCGACCCCACCAGGCCGTAAATACCCAGTATCTCTCCCTGCTTGAGGGTCAGGCTGATATTATGAACCTTGTCCTTCCAGCTTAATCCTTTGACTTCCATCAAGACTTTTTCACCGGGGGAGTTGAATTTGGCGAATTCATCTTTGAACTCGCCGCCGATGATATATTCGATCAACTGTTCACGATTGATGTCGCTGAGAATCCCTTCGTGGATATAGGTCCCGTCCCGGAAAATAGTATAGCTATCCGCTATTTGGAATATTTCGGAAAGACGATGGGTAACATAAATGATCCCCTTTCCCCGGGCGGCAAGCTGTCGAATCACTTGAAATATTTTTTTCACATCCTCCTCGCCGATGGCTGAGGTGGGTTCGTCCATAATGATGATATCGGCATCGGAATGGGAAAGCGCTTTCGCGATTTCCACCAGTTGCTGCTCGGCGACGCTCAGATTACGCATCTTCTCCGAAGGAGAGATTTTAAAATCCAGACTTTTCAATAACTCGACGGTTTGGGCATTCATCATTTTAAAATCGATAAAACCCAGCTTGCGCGGCTCCCGGCCCAGATAAATATTCTCCGCCACGGTAAGATCGGGAATAGTACTTAATTCCTGCTGCACAATGGCCACGCCGGCATCCATGGCCTCGCGGGGATGAGCGAATTCGCAGCGTTTGCCGTGAATATAGATTTCGCCGCTGTCCGGCTGGATAAACCCCATCAGAATACTGAGAAAGGTGGATTTTCCGGCCCCGTTGCCGCCGCATAGCGCATGTATCGACCCGCGCCTTAGGCAAAACTCGATATTCTTCAGCGCCACCACGGGACCAAAGGACTTTTTAACCCCGGTGACTTCAAGCAGATACGTGGGTTCGGGAGTCAATGCGTCATCATTCATAAAGCCACCTGTGCATATTCTTTATTCAGCAACGCAAGATAATTTGCATAAAGGTCGGTATAACGCTGCTGCTGACGAGGAATGGGCCGTGTCAGGGTGCTTTCATCCAGCTGCACGAACTTTTCGCAAAGCGCGGACAGCAGGTCGGACGCCGCCGGTACCGGTTCCCCCGGCGTCGCCGCCGGCTGTAATCCGTCGCACCAGGCGGCCTGGATGGCGGCCCCCAGCGCGGCGGTTTCATTTTGCCGCAGGCATACTACCGGGCAATCCATGATATCTGCCACCATCTGCCGCCAATGCCGGCTCTTCGATCCCCCGCCGATTAGCCTTATTTCCGTGGCGACGATCCCCTGGCTGCGGAACAGATCCAGGCCGTACCGCAGGCCGAAGGTGGCGCTTTCCACCACGGCACGGCAGAGATTGTCTTCGGTAAAGTTGTCGGTATCCATGTTGTGCAAACTGGCTTTGGCATAAGGCAAGGCCGGCACCCGTTCGCCGTTGAAGAACGGCAGCATCAAGATTCCGCCGGCGCCGATTTCCGACTGCTCCAGCGCCTGGTTAAACCGCACCAAATCCTGTTTGAACAGCTTCTGGACCGCGGACGTCGCCGAGGTGACGTTCATGGTGCAGATAAGCGGCAGCCAGCCGTTATTGCTGGAGCAAAAGCCGGCGATCATCGCCGAATCCGATATCACGGGAGTATCCGAATACGCAAACAGCGTGCCGGAGGTTCCCAGGCTCATGGTAACCCGCCCCGGCCGGGTATTGCCGGTGCCGATGGCGCCCATCATATTGTCGCCGCCGCCGCTGGCGACCCGGGTGGTGACATTGACCCCCAGCCGCTCGGCCGCCGCCGGGCATACCGTTCCTATCAGGCTGTCGGCGCTCACCAGAGGCGGCAGGGCATTCCATAACCTGCCGCTGTCATCAATGAGTTCTACCGTATGCCGGTCCCAACAACGGCGGCGAACATCAAACAAACCGCTGCCCGAGGCGTCGCCATATTCGGCGACGCGGTTGCCGGTAAGCCAGAAATTAAGGTAATCATGGGGCAGAAGCACCGTCTCCAGCCGCTGCCAAAGCGCCGGATGGTGGATTTTCAGCCAGAGTATCTTTGACGCCGTATAGCCGGTGGCCACCATAAGACCCAAGTGTTCGATGGAGCCTTTGACGCCGCCCAGCAGCGCCAGCAGCCGGTCGTTCTCCTCCGCGGTTTCGGTGTCGCACCAAAGCTTGACCGCCCGCAGCACCCGGCCCTCCTTGTCCAGCGCAACAAAGCCGTGCTGCTGGCCCGAGACGGCCATGGCCGCGATATCCGCCGGCGATATCCCGGCGGCCTTGACCGCACGCCCAAACGCCAGGCACAAGGCATCAATCCACCATTGGGCATCCTGCTCCCGGCGCCCGTTGGAGTTGGAAATCATTTCATGCGGCGCAGAACCCTCGCCAAGGGTTGCCCCCTGCTCGGTATCGATAATGACGACCTTGGTTCCCTGGGTCCCGCAGTCAATCCCGGCATAAAGAGGCATGTTTTACTCCATTTCCAACATGATTTTGATATCTGTAGGATTGCCCGCCGCCGCGCGCTCAAAGGCTTCTATGCCTTCGGCAAATTTGTAGGTGGCTGAAATAAGCGGTTTGACGTTCAATTTTCCGGAACTCAACAGGCGCAGGGTGCGCGGATACATATTGGCGTAGCGGAAAATGGTTTTGAACGTCACTTCCTTCGCCTGGGCGGCCACGATATCCAACGGCGCGGCGTCTATGGGCATACCGATCAACACCGCGGTGCCCCCCGGCGCGATATGTTCGCTGACGGTGGCGATAGCCGCTTTTGAACCGCTGCATTCAAACACGATATCCACGCCGTTGCCGCTGGTCAGTTCGCTGACCTTTTGCGCCAGTTGGCCGCTTTTGATGTTTACCGCGTGCAGGCCCTGATAATTGGCGGCAATTGCCAGTTTCTCATCGAATACATCGCAAATGATGACTTCCGCACAGCCCCCGGCCAGGGCGGCCAATGCCGTTACCACGCCGATGGTGCCCGCTCCGATCACCAGGGCGATGTCGCCGGGTTTGATGCCGGCTTTGGTTGCCGCGTGCATGCCGATGGCTAAAGGTTCAACCATAGCCCCTTCGGCGAAACTCACATTGTCCGGCAGCGGGAAAGTAAAGGCGGCGGGATGGATCAGGGTTTCACGCAGGCTGCCGTCGATGGGCGGCGTCGCCCAGAAACGCACGGCCGGGTCGAGATTGTAAATGCCCGCGCGGGACTGCGGCGACTGCATGTCCGGGATGCCCGGCTCCATGCAGACCCGATCGCCCACCTTGATGTGCGTGACTTTCTTGCCCACCGCCAGCACGGTGCCGGAAGCTTCATGGCCCAGCACCATGGGAGCCTGAACGACAAAAGGTCCGATACGTCCATGCTGGTAATAATGGATGTCGCTGCCGCAGATGCCCACGGAGTGGATTTTGACCTGAACGTCGGTTTCCCCCAGAGTTTCATCAAACGCTTTATTCTGAATGGAGATTTTGCCGGCTTTCTCTAGCACTAATGCTTTCATTTGATCGCTCCGAAATTTATCATTAAATGATATCGATAACATTGATTGATGCAAATCCTAATGGAAAGCTTGTTATTATTTTGTGACGGAGTCAGAACTTTTATTAAATATTCGAAAGTATTATTTGTGACGACTCAGTGCATACAACACGCCGGCATGGGTTCGCCTTTTAAATGAAAACGATAACATTATTAAGGGGATAAGATGATCAACACCTCTCGTACCAGTGCTCTCGAACAAACGCAGCATATGTTCGAATCTGCTCATATCATGTTAACGGCAAAAGAAAGGGAAAACATTGAGATAGCTGATTTCGGCCTGGGTGATTATCCCCGTTCGGGACTGCAACTGCTGACCTATATCAATTCGCCGCGCTACTGTGCCAAAGAGCTGGTGCTGTTGCCCGAGCAGACCTGCCCGGAACATCTTCATCCCCCTTTCAATCAGGGGCCGGGCAAGCAGGAGACGTTTCGCTGTCGCTGGGGGGAAGTCTATCTGTTTGTGGATGATGATAGCCTGACGCCGAATAAACGCCAGGACGGTTCCCTCATGTGCCGACCGCCGGAAGGCTTTGAAAAATATTATACTTGTCATAGATATATACTCTTAAGGCCCGGCGAACAATACACCATCGCCCCCAATACCCGGCATTGGTTCCAGGCCGGTACGCAGGGCGCCGTCGTGTCGGAATTCTCCTCGGAAAGCCGCGACGATTACGATATTTTTACCGATCCGAAGGTCGTGCGCGCCTCGACGCTCTAATGCCCGCCGGCGACAACCGTCTCCGGGAGACTGGCATCATCAGCATTGTTATGTCATGATAGAATAATGATGCACAATGATAGCTTAGACTGTGGGGCGCCTGTGGTAGCATCTCGACATCGGAAGGCGACGCTGGAGAGCGTCGCGGCTCAATCAAATGTTAGTAAGATCACCGTGTCCAGAGCCTTTACGCATCCGGAAAAAGTTCATCCCGACACGTTGAAACGCGTCCTGGACGCGGCTGAAAGCATGGGTTACATCGTCAATGCCGCGGCCCGGACCCTGCGGGCCAAGGCCAGCAAAACCATCGGGATCGTCAATCCCGATATGAGCAACCCTTTCTTTGGGCAATTGGCTAAAGAGATGACGCTGGCCGCGCATAAAGAAGGCTATGACACCCTGATTTTCGATTCCTATGAGTCACAGGAAATAGAAAACCGTATCATTGACAAGCTCATCGGCTACGGCGTCGATGCGATTATTCTTTCCGTTATTTCTTCCGACAGGTCCTATTACCCCGCCTATTTGAAACGGCTGGAAATACTGAATATCCCCGTGGTTTTGGTGGACCGGGATCTCAACGTCAAGAACTGCAGCGGGGTATATATCGATAACCTTGACTGCGGGCTACAGGCCGGCCGCTACCTGCTGTCGAAGCAGGTCAACCGGGTGGTGGTGGTTTCAGGTCCGGAAGACTCAAACGTATCGCGGGATCGCATCATTGGAATCAGCGCGGTATTACAGGGAGCCATTGAGAATCTGGACATATTGCACGCCGATTTTTTCATGATGCCGGCCTACCAGGTCACCAGCCGCTATATCGAAAGCAATCCCCTGCCGGATTATTTTGTCGGCACCAATAACCAGATTTCCCTGGGTATCATCAAGTCCTGTATCGATCATAAAATAAAACCCCAGAAAGATGTCTCGCTGTTCAGTATTGACGAAATACCCGATGCCAATATCTACGGTTTCAGCTTTCCCTGCATCGCCCACAACATGAATGAAATTGCCTATCAGGCGCTGAATCTGGCCATCAGAAGGGCCACGGATGCGGATGTCGAACCCAGCAAAGTGATCATCCGTGGGAAAGTCATTTACCCCGGCTCCGTGACGGCGCTGCCGAGCAAAGGGTAAAGACTGGCATGGGTCATTCCCTGGGATTCCTCTGCATTTGGCGCAGCCAGTGCATAAAGCCTTTTTTTCTGGGCGCAGGGGGCTGCTGTTGAACCACTGAATCCCTTTTTTGCGCACGGAAATGGGCCAATCTCACCATGACCTCGCGCAATTCCCCATGCTCCTCCAGCCAAGGTTCAAGGGAGTCGTAACTGATTCGGTAAACCACGCAGTCCGTCATGGCGCTGAACCGCGCCACGCAGGCGCTGTGATCGACGATGCCGGTCTCCCCCATGACTTCTCCCGGCCCCATGCGGCCTACCTCCAGTTCGTTATCCTGCGATCCGGTGGTCACCGACACCACCCCGGACTCGATAATGAGCAATTCCTCCGGCACTACGCCCTGCTCAAGGATCACCTCGCCGGCGCTGAACAGCGTCAGCCGCATTTTTTCCCCGAGCTCGGCCCTGTCGTCGTCGCTGAGCATGCGCAACGCGCTCACGGTATTGAGCACAGCCGACTGCCGCGTCTGCGGTCTGACCGGATTCCCGCGATCCAGGCTTTCCATGACCGACAGCTGGCGATAAATGAGGTCGTATAGCTGATTACGCACCGCATCGAGACGATCCCGGGATTTGACGTAGCCGGTCACTTCATATTCCACGTATCGTACATAGGCTTTTTTCACCAGCGCCCCGGACTGGGGCTGGAGCAGTAATTCCCGGCAGCCTTGCAGCGCTTTCTCCAGGGCGTCCAGCGCCAGGCTGGGACGCAACCGCACGGGGAGTTCAACGCTGAGCGTAACGGAATGAAAATGATCGGGACGGCTGAAATTGACAATGCGCGTTTTGGCCGCCATGGCATTGGGGATCACCGCCATGCTGCCTTCCGGGGTCAATAAGTGGGTTGAGCGCCAATCGATCTCAATCACCTTCCCATCGATATCATCCACCCGTATCCAGTCATCGACGCGAAACGGCTTGGTGGCGTTGAGCACAATGCCGGAAAATACGTCGCTCAGGGTGCTTTGCACCGCCAGGCCAAGGATAATCGCCACGGCGCCGGAGGTTGCCAGCAGGCCTTTCAGCGGTAAATCGAGCACGTAGGTTGACGCCGCCAAGGCAGCCATCAGGAAAATAAACGCCCCCAGCACGTCTTGCAGAAGATGGCCTTTACCGCCGATGCGGGGCGCCAATATCAGTATCATCAGCACGGTCAGCGTCCGGGCCCCCAACAGCCACCAGGCAATAGCCAGGATAATCACCAGTGCATGATAGGACGACGGTATTGCCGCCGGAATCGGGGACAAGGGGCTTAATCCGGCATTCATTAACGCCAGGCTGAAAAGGAAGTACAAACCCAGACGAATTAATACCTTCCAGCGAAACCATTTGTTTGCAATCCATTGCCACAGCGTCAGATCGATAGCCAGCAATAGCAAGGCGCACAGAAGCGGAAAAGAGAATCCCACGAGACCCATTCACATTCACCATCATCATCGGCAGCAAGATCCCAACAATACCTGATTTTGCAGTAGAGAGGTAATGTGAGCCTGCCCAAAGCGCTTAAAATGCCTGGCCTTACACTTTTGCAATGCAAAGAGTTGCGTTGCATTTTTATATGGTACACGTCTCATAAAACCACACCTATCATACTTGAATGGTAGTCTTACATGTTCTAATTTGCTCTCATAATTAATTACTCTGCAAAGGACAACTGGTGATGAACATTGTAGCCGCCGTACTGCCTCATCTTTGGCTGTCGGCTTTGGGCGCGCAGGAGCTTTCAAAATGAAAATAAAACATCTTCGCTGGTGGATGATTGGCCTGGTTTCGCTTGGCACCATCATTAACGCTCTGGCAAGAAGCTCGTTAAGCGTGGCCGCGCCGACGTTATTTAAAGAAATACATATTACTGAACAACAATATTCCTGGATTCTGAGCTCATTCCAACTGGCCTATACCGTCGCGCAGCCCATATGCGGTTATATCATCGACATTATTGGCCTGAAACTCGGCTTTTTCATCATGATTGTCATTTGGTCGGTGACCAATATGGCCCATGCGGGATGCACCTCATGGGGTGGGTTGGCGTTCCTGCGCGGCATCATGGGACTCAGCGAAGCATCCGCCATTCCGTCGGGGGTAAAATGTAATTCCGAATGGTTCCCGGCCACGGAAAGAGGCATCGCCGGCGGTATCGCCAATATCGGTACCTCAATCGGCGCCATGCTGGCGCCGCCGCTGGTGGTCTGGGCGCTGTTGAAATACAACTGGCAGATGTCCTTTGTCATCACCGGCGCCATAGGATTGGTTTTTGCCGTAATGTGGTGGTTCTTATACGACTCGCCGCAAAAACACACTATGGTGACCAAAGAGGAAGCGGATTATATCAGCGCGGGCCAAGAGCGGCATTTGATGGCCGACGGCAAAAAACCGGCGGTGATGTCCTTTTTCAAAATGCGCAATTTCTGGGGTATCGCCTTGCCGCGCTTTCTTGCCGATCCCACCTGGGGCACCATTAATTTCTGGCTGCCGATATATCTGATAACGGTACGCCACATGGAGCTAAAAGACATTGCCCTATACGCCTGGCTGCCCTTTCTCGCCGCCGATTTCGGCGGACTGGCCGGCGGCTTCCTAAATAAAATCATGATGAAGGTTTGGGGGGTAAACACCATCAATGCCCGTCGGCTGACCTTTTCCCTCGGCGCGCTCATGATGCTGCCGCTGTCATTTGTCGGTTTTGTCAATAGCGCCTATGTGGCCATCGGACTGGTTTCCATCTGCGCATTTGCCCATCAAATGTTGTCCACTCAGTGTATCGTCATGGCCACCGACCTGTTCAAACGGGACGAGGTCTCCACCGTCAGCGGCTTCGCCGGTTCCGCCGGCTGGACCGGTATCCTGATTTGTACATTGATCATGGGCGCGCTGGTGAAAACCATCGGCTACAACCCGTTCTTTATCTTTTTAAGCGTACTGGACGTGGGCGGCGCGGTGATTTTATGGACCTTTGTCAAAGCGCCGAAGTTTGATGACAAATCCCCTTCCCAACCCCGAAGCGACTCCACCCTGGCGCCGCTACATTAAGCCTTAAACGTGTTTCCCGGGAGATTCACCGTCGTTAACGATGAATCTCCCCATTCGGTTCATAAGGCGTTCAGTCGGACCCTAAACTCCTCTAGCCCATTAAATGCATTGGGCTTTTCGTTAGCGCTTCCTTGGTTGCAATCGCAGCAAGATCAATTTTCCATTCTGTGGGCTGACAGAGTTGGTCGTTTTTTGATATTTTCCCGACGATTACTGTGACATTGTTTTCAGCCTAATTATTTTGACTTACATAAAGAGCGAACAATGAGTATTTTCGGATTAGGCAGTTGTAAACATCAAGCACTCACCCCGGCGGAGCATGTCACAAGCCGGGAAATCACCGCATTGACCAAGCAGTTCAAAGAAATACGCAATACGCCGATCAACGCCTTCAATACACCGAAGACCATTAACACTAAGTTAACGGCATTGCGCGATCAGGTGGCCAACAAACTTGCCACGGTGAAAAATAACCAGGCGGCCCATAACAGCAAAAAGGCAGGTCAATTGCATAAATTGTCTGCCGACGTTGATCAGGTTATGAAGGAAAAAGGCTTTGCATTTAGGGTAGAGAAAACCGTTACGAAGAGCGCCGCAGAACGGAACGAAGCCCTTGCCCTCGCCGCAGAGCGTAAAGATGATAAGGCTAATGGGCGGGATATGGGCGGTATGGTGAGGTAAGACCCGGCGAAGCCGTCGCAGGGTCCTGTCCGTTAGCCCTGGCTGTCCGGATAATTGGACGGGAAAAGCGCCCGGCGGCTCTCTTCGTCGCTGGCGGTTTTAAAATTGTGATCTTTACCCAGCGCCCGGGCGCGGCTCACGGCCTGACGGGCATCCACCCGCTGGAACCAGGCCTTCAGATGGGGAAATTTCCCCAGCGGATCGTCTTCGCCCTTGAATATCTTCGGCGCGCGGTCGAGCCAGCCCCAGGCTGATATATCGGCGATGGTAAACCCCTCTCCCACGATATACTCCCGTCCCGCCAGATGGTTATCCAATACCCGGTAATGGCGCTCCACTTCCCGGCGATAGCGATTGACGGCATAAGGAATAGCGTCCGGCGCGGCGTACTGGAAATGCACCGCCTGGCCAGAATAGGGTCCCACGCCGGTGGCAATGAACAGCAGCCAGGACAGCAGTTCCGGCCGATCCTCCGGAGCGCCGAGGAATTTGCCGGTTTTTTCCGCCAGATAAAGCAGGATGGCCGTGGAGTCAAACACCCTGATCTCTTTGCCTCCCGGCCCCTCGCCGTCGGTAATCGCCGGCACCTTACCGTTGGGATTGATGGCCCGAAAGGCGGGCAGATGTTGTTCCCCTTTGGCGGTATCCACCGGAACGGCGTCGTAAGGCAGCTGCGCTTCTTCCAGGAAGAGCGCGATTTTGGCGGGGTTGGGCGCCAAATTAAAGTAAAACGTGATCATGACATTACCCTTTTGTGTTCGGTGCGCCAAACGTTAAGCCAAACGCGGCGACGAAATACTTGATTCAACATTGTAAAGGATTCAATTCAACATACTGCCTTACCCCAGGCAGCGCAACGGGCAAGAGAGGAGAGGAGACCGGCCCGCGCCGGTATTTTTGCCTATCAGCCTATTTACTGTGCGCCATCATGTCGATATGCAGCCCATATAATGCATGTGAGTTTATCCCAGCGGTGAAATAAAAAATGATATCAATGAACGTTATATATCTTAAAATTACATCAAGCATATCTTTTTGAATAAATATTTTTCATCGTTCTTTTCTGTTTTTTATTTCGACTTTTTTAATCCTCCTGATAATATATACAGTGTTAAGACGGCGTATATTTCCACTTTTTATCTGATAACAGAACTACCAAGGTTTATCTGGCGTTTCGTTATTTCCCATGCCCGTTGTTTTCCCTACCTTGGTGCGGCAAACCGTTGGCAGTTCTTATTCGTCGTTCACCGTCAACAACGTTAAATCAAAGAGAGACTCACCATGGCTAAAAAGGTTGTTCATGCAGTAACTCATACGGCACAAGCGGACCGTTCAGACCGGCGTTATATTGTGGGCTACGTCCCAAACGGCGGCAGGGACAACCCTTCCCCGGCCATTTATCTTGGCGGCCGCTGGCTTGAGACCTGCGGCTTTCTGACCGGCCAGCATGTCACGGTATCGGTGGAACCGGGGCGATTGGTTATCAGGCCGGCCCCGGCGGCGTAACGGGCATGATCGTCTACAAATAAGCGCAAGACGCATTACAAGGCCCCATAGAAAATCTTTTTTGAGAAAAACGAGAACGCCGTGTTGTTTCGATTGTTATAATTAATAATGATATGGACATCTTATATGATAATTAATCATTCCCATCATGATGCATTATTCAAAACATTTTTGAGCGATGTCGGCATTGCCCGGGATTTTTTTCAAATACATTTGCCGCCCTCTTTACGGCAGCGCTGCAATTTTAATACACTGACCCTATGCTCCGGTTCGTTTGTTGAAAAAAATTTACGCACCCATTACTCGGATATGCTTTATTCGGTGCGGACTCGCAAGGGAACAGGCTATATTTATTGTCTGGTGGAACACCAGAGCAGCCCGCATCGGTTAATGGCGTTTCGTTTGCTGCGTTATAGCCTGGCGGCCATGCAGCAGCACCTTGATCAGGGGCATAAAACGCTGCCGGTGGTGGTGCCGCTGTTGTTTTATCAAGGGGGCCTTAAAAGCGGTTACCCCTATGACAATGACTGGTTTAGCTGTTTCCGCGATGGGGAATTGGCCAGGGATGTTTATACCCGCCCCTTTCCAGTGATTGATCTGTCGGTCATCCCGGATAATGAGATTAAAACCCATCGACGGGTTGTCTGGAGGAAGAGGATATGATAACCATAGCACAACATTTTGAATTGATAGGGCTAAAGAAGGGCAAGCAGGAGGGAAAGCATGTCGGTCGAATAGAAGGCAAGTTGGAAGGTAAGCTTGAGGTAGCCCGGCAGTCTTTAGCGGATGGTACTGATCGTGCATTGGTCAAGAAGTGGACGGGTCTCACCGATGAGGAGCTCGACTGCCTGGTACAACAAAAAAAACAGGTCAATAAAAAATAGGTCAATAAAATAAAGGTTTTACCCCCTCGGCCATGACTGCTCAGGAGCGGCTGCGGAATGTCTACGCAGCCGTCAACGAATTGCCAGACCCTCCGTTAACGCCTGTAGCAGCGCATCAACCTTAGGCAGCAGCTGTTTGTTTTTTGGCCACACCAGATGCAACGGCAGTCCATCCTGGGAAACATCCTTGAGCACCTGGACAAATGTGCCGTTTTCCAGACACTCGTCCACCAGCCATGTGGCGATCTGGGCAATGCCGAGTCCGGCCCGCAGAGCAGCCAGCTGCGCCTCACTGTCGCTTACCATCATGCGATAGCCCATCATCGGAGGTCGGGTGACCACGTCCGGCGGGAAAGACCAGGGTTTCATCGCCCCGTTGGCGTTACCGTAAACAATGTTGTCATGGTCAGCGAGATCTCCCAGGGTTGCCGGTACGCCCCGGCGCGCCAGATACGCCGGGGTCGTGCAGAAAATCAGCCTTTCGCACCCCAGATAGCGGTGTCCGATGGCCGGCGGCAGCTCGTTGATGCCGCCGATTCTCACCGCGACGTCGATGCCTTCCTCCGCTAAATCAACCAGACGATCGGTGAAGGTGATATAAGGACGCAAATAAGGATGGCGATGGCAAAAATCGGTAAGGACGGGCATGACCTTAAGCCGTCCGAACGAGGCCGGTAAATCAATGCGCAGCCGTCCGGCAGGAGTGGTCTTTTGGGCCGCCAGCACCGATTCCGCTTCCGCCAAGTCATACAATATGCGGGTGCAGGTTTCGTAAAAGGCCTGCCCGGCATCGGTGAGCTTCAACTGCCGGGTAGTGCGTTCAAATAGGCGAACGCCCAGCCGCTGTTCAAGCCGGGCTACACTTTTACTGATGGCGGAACCGGTAAGGTTCAATTGTTCCGACGCCGCGACAAAACTGCCGCAGTCGGCGGCATAGACAAAGGGGGCGATGCCGGTCAGGCGTTCGAGGGAAGATGTCATATTAAGGACAAATATTCGTTAATGGCCGGAAATAATAACTGAAATAAGAAATCAGTTCTAGTTTAAGCTGGCAGGCTAGAGCTTGGCAAAGCTATTTCACTGACAGTATGGGAGTTATCCATCATGCAGCATCGCGCATTGATTGTAGGCATCAGCGGCGTTATCGGCAGCGCGCTGGCGGAAAGACTGCTTGAAGACGGATGGCAGGTTTACGGCATCTCCCGCGGCCGTACCCCCGTTGCGGAAGGTTCGATTTCCCTGATTGCCGATCTCGCCTCCGAGCCGTCGGTACGGTCGGCGCTGCAAGGGCTGCAGGTTGATCGGGTATTTTTTGCCGCCTGGGCGCGGCAGGCCAATGAACAGGAGAACATCCGGGTCAACGGCACCATGGTGCGCAACGTGCTGCATACTCTCGGCGGGACATTGGCCCATGGCCATGCCGCCCTGGTTACCGGATTAAAACACTATTTAGGTCCGTTTGACGCCTATGGCACCGGCGCGGTTCCCCCGACGCCCTTTCGTGAAGAGCAGGGGCGGCAGCCGGTGGATAATTTTTATTATGCCCAGGAAGATGAACTGTTCGCCGCGGCCAAACAATTTGATTTTTCCTGGAGCGTGCACCGGCCCCATACCATTATCGGCTATGCCATCGGCAATGCCATGAACATGGGGGTGACGCTGGCGGTCTATGCAACCTTATGCAAGCACACCGGTCGGCCGTTTGTGTTTCCGGGTTCGGCCATGCAGTGGCACGGTCTGACGGATATGACCGATGCCCGGCTGCTGGCCAGGCATCTGGAATGGGCCGCCACCCGGCCCGGCGGACAAAATGAAGATTTCAACGTGGTTAACGGCGATGTGTTCCGTTGGCAATGGATGTGGTCGCAACTGGCGGACTATTTCGGTATCGAGGCGGCGCCTTTCCCCGATTCCCCTCAACCGCTGGAACACCACATGCAGGATGCGGCGACCCAGTGGAAAGCCATTGCCGCACGTCATTCGCTGCGGGAAGCCGACGTTGATAAACTGGCCTCATGGTGGCACACCGACGCCGATCTCGGCCGGCCGATGGAGGTCATGACCAATATGAGCAAAAGCAGGAAAGCCGGGTTTTTGGACTATCAGGACACCCGCGACGCGTTTATCGACCTGTTTGAGCTGTTGAAGGCTCAGCGGATTATTCCGGCCTGACCCGGCATGCGCTATTCGGCACATGCCTGCGCCATCATCTCCATGATGCGTTGCGCCTCGGACAGGCATTCGCTGCGAGGATTTACGCCAATCCAGACATCCAGCGCCATGGCGCACAACACCCGGACCGCACAGCCTAGGGCGAGAAGGCGTACATTCGTTGCCGAGGGATTAAAAAAACGCGTCATCATCACCCGTTTCGTTCTGAACAACAGGAAAAGACAGCCGAGCTGGTGGGTATTATTGCTGGACACTCTGCGCGAGATTTATGACATTTCAATGAAGGCTTTAAAGTCATGGCCGAGACACAATAACTCTACGGCCACAGAATTATCGAGGCGTCCGGGCGTCGATTAATGACGTTATGGCATCAATGAAATGAGGTTAGCGTTGTCGACAAACCCGTCGCTCCCCAGCAGACTGTGGGTTTTATTCACATCGCTCCGTCAGACATGCTGGCTTATTGTAAGATCTTATCAGTCAATCTTTCTGACGGCATATTACCGACATCCTTACGGATGACCGCGTTTACTCTTAATGGAGGTTTTATGACCAATGAATCTACCGCGCTTATCATCGGCGCCAGCCGCGGGCTGGGATATGGTTTGGTACGTCGTTTTCTTGAACGGGGCTGGTTTGTCATCGCAACCGAACGCCTGGGTTCCACGCGGCCCGATCTGCGCCAGTTGGCGGCGAGCCAGCCGCGCCTGTCCGTCGAGACCGTGGATATCGATAAAGAAGAGGAGCTGCACGCCCTGGCCGCAAAACTCTCCGGCCGCCAGATTAATCTGCTGATGGTGAATGCCGGCACCGCCGGGGATGCCGCGCTGCCGTTCGGCGAACGGCTGCTGGCGGTGATGCGCACCAACGTTATCGGCGCCATGACCGCCACCCGGGTTTTATCGCCCCTGGTGCGGGCCGGCGGCGCGGTGGCGGTGATGTCATCGGAATTGGCCAGTATTTCCGGCAATACCGACGGAGGCTGGGAACCCTACCGCTCAAGCAAATCCGCCCTGAATCAATCCCTGCGCAGCTTCGCGGCGGAAAGTCAGCATGCGCCCTGGTCGCTGACGGCGGTGGCGCCCGGCTGGGTCAGAACGGATATGGGTGGACCGGACGCGATCCTGGACGTTGAAACCAGCACCAACGGGGTCGCCGATATGCTGCTGGGCCGCCTGGGTAAAAAAGGCATCGCGTTCCTGAACTACCGGGGCGAAACCCTGGGCTGGTAATCACCCAGGTCCGATACAACTCCGCTCGCCAACGCTGACCGATTATGACGATAATGATCGTAATCTGAACTGATGCCTATAAGGCATGGGCGGTCATATGGAATTACGGCATCTGCGTTATTTTCTGGCGATTGCGCAGACGGAAAATGTCCGGCTGGCCGCTGAACATCTGCATGTCACCCAGCCGGCCCTTTCCCGCCAGTTAAAAGATCTGGAAGACGAACTGGGCATGAGATTATTCGAACGCCTGCCCCGCGGCATCCACCTCAATGCCGCGGGAAAGGCTTATGCCCGGGAGGTACAGCGGATACTGGCGGATCTCGACTCCGCCGGCGAACGAACCCGGCGTATTGCCGCCGGCGAGGCGGGACGGATAAGGCTGGGCTTTCTGGAAATTGCCGCCTGGCGCGGCATCATGCCTGATGTTATCAGTGCTTTCTCCACGGCCTGTCCCGATATCGGTATGGAGCTGATTGCCGGCAACACGCCGCAGCAGTTGGAAATGATGCTTGCGGACACGCTCGACGGCGGTTTTATTTACCTGTTCAACCCGCTGGAAGACCCATTGACCGGTCTGGCGCTGCGCCGCGACAATGTCGTGCTGGCGGCGCCTTCGGCCTGGGGCCATCGTTTTGCCGAAAGCGTCGCGGCCAGAGATCTGAAAGGCATGCCTTATATCGGTTTCCCCCGTGCAGGATACCCGGCGTATTTCGACCAGTTACTGAGCGCCTGCCGGGCCGCCGGGTTTTCGCCGGATTTTGTCCAAACGGCCCGTGACGAGGGTGCGGTACTGAGCCTGGTGTCGGCGGGGATTGGCGTGGCTATCGTCAACAGCTTTAATCTTTCCCGGCCCCTGCCGCAGGTGGACTACCTGCCGCTGACGGATATCTCCGTACCCTTGCCGCTCTATTTTGTCTGGCGTCGGCGCCATCTCAACCCGGCCCTGGACCGTTTCGTCGAACTGCTGGCGCAGCACGTCGCGGAAGATGCCGGCAAAAGGCATTGATGCTTTGCAGGCATCAAAACACCAATAATTCGGCATTGGCGTTTATCGTGCCGGCTTGCCATGATCATAAAGAATGGTCGTTGTCATCAGGCCTGCTTATCGCGGGGAAAAAAGTATGTCAGAAAATACCGTCTCTTACCGGCTGGGAAACGCCGTCATCACCCGCATCGTGGAAACGCAGTTTCCGTTGGCGTTCAACACCCTGTATCCCGCCGCGCTGGAGGATATGGATGAGGCCGTCGCACGCCGGAAACTGCCGGTGGATTTTACCGCGGCACAGGAGATAACGCTTAGCGTGCATTCATGGCTGATTGACATGGACGGTTTGAAAATCCTCATCGACACCGGCATCGGCAACCATAAGCCCCGGCCTTTCAGCGCGCTGTTCCATCAGTTGGAAAACCCGTTCCTGCAACGGCTGGCGGCGGCGGGCGCCGCGCCGGAAGACATTGATTATGTCCTGCTGACCCACCTGCATACCGATCATGTGGGCTGGAATACCCGCTGGGTGGACGGCGCATGGCAACCTACCTTTCCCAAGGCCAAATATGTTTTGCCCAGGACCGAGCTGGAGTATTTTTTTACCCCCGCCGGGGAAAAACGCCGCATGCTGTTTGACGACAGTATCTTGCCGGTTATCTGTACCAATCAGGCGGTGGTCATGGCCGCGGACGGCGGTGAGATTTTGCCGGGCATCGCTTTTCATCCCGCCCCTGGGCACAGCGCGGGACATATGATTATTTCCCTGCGCTCCGGCGGCCATGAAGCCATTTTTTCCGGCGATGCCATGCACAGCCCGCTGCAGGTTGCCCGCCCGGAGTGGGGATCAACCTACTGCCTGGACCCGCGGACGGCCCTGGCATCAAGATTGGCTTTACTGGAACAGGCGGCACAAAACAACGCGCTTATTCTGCCCGCGCATTTCCCCGGCGCCTCCGCCGGATATGTCACGCGGGAAGGGGATGGATATTCCTGGCGCTATGGCCGTTCGCCGGCAACGCTTAAATAAATGTCGTATCGACATTGGACGTTGTCGCGGGCTCCGTTCTAATGGTTGCTGTCAACCTGACAGTCCCGGCATCGCTAGCAAGCACCCTTACACTAACAGAGCCATCCGGGCCGGTTGTCCCTGTTATTGGCAGGGGCCGCGATGTGCCGAGAGTGGTAGTGGAAAAATCCAATACGATGCCGGGTTGAATTGTACTGTCCGCGAGCGAGTAAACGGTGAAGAGCACTATATTCCCTATGGGCTCTGCAGCCGGCGTATCATCTCTTATTACGGTGTTGGCAATAAAATACCGCTGTGCAGGTTCGGTGAAAGTCACAATGACATGGACGGGCTGCAGGCCGGGTTGTGAATCAACAACGGCGGTAATCTCCACTTCCCCGGCCTGGGGGCTAAGAATATCTACCAGCAATTGACCAGCCTGGTCAGTCGCATTGGCGGCCATAATCGTCGCGGTAGGGGGAGTCGCGGTAAAACTCATTCTTTCATTAGCCGCCGGCGCGCCACTCCGGTCGAGGGAGAAGACAATAGCGTTGGAAAGGCCGCCGACCGGTTGATAGTTTCTGATCGTATTGGAAGTGAGGGAATACACCGCCGCCGGAGTAAAATTCAGGAAAGTATTATTATTGGCGCCGGGAACGCTGGGCACCTGGGCGTTAATCAACACCTGGCCGGGCGTGCCGTTGGTGACATGCAGATCATAGAGCCCGTTGTCATCGGTAACCCAGGGGCCGGTCGGTGGAATCAGCATCGCCCCCCCGCCGACGCTGAAAGCCAGTGCTATTCCGGGTACGGGAGCGCTCCCTGCCGCTTGATAAACGCGATAACGCATGGCGTTTCGGCTAATTCCGTCAGCCGGTGCGTTATTTTGCAATACCGCCCCGGAGAGATTGATATCTGCCAGGGGATTGTTATCAAAACTGACGCTTTCCCTGGATTGGGTCTGATAATAGTTGCAAGTGATGAGCACTGTTTCCGCCCGGGTATCGGTAAAAAATACCGTCGCCTCCCCTTGCCCGTCCGTGGTAGCGGAGCATTGCTGGGTTCCATCGCTAAACAGGGCATCGCCGGACAAACTGAATGAGAGGAGTTGTCCGCATAACGGGCAGCCTTGATAACTTAACCGCGCGGTTGCGCTATTGGTATCGCAACCGTCGGCTATGGCATTCGTGGTGGCCGCCAACGTCAGGTCATGGCATTCACCCTGAGGAATTGATGGCAAAGTATTGTATGACATAGTTGCCTCCGGCTGTTTGACTTTATATCGGTAGCCCGTATACGGCACGCTAAAAAAGCTGCCCGATTCTGGGGTATAACTTCGTAAGGATTAGGTAAAGCTCACATCCGCATAGCTATTCGTCAGTGGCTCTAATACGATTTCGGCAGTAACCGTGACGGTCTCGATAACCGAATTAATCAGGGTTATGCGATAACTTCGCCTTCGCTATGATGGAACAAAAGTCACATCGGTATGAATATTCACTGAGGGGTCAGCTATCAAGTAGCATGTTACCGTCACTCTCTCAGGATAGAAATTAGTGACATTCAATAAATACTGTCCATTGTTATCTGTATAACCCGAGCTGGGCAACATGGCATTACCGGTAGCTCGAAATTCTAGCTGTGCATCTCTTACCGGTTGGCTTTGACTACCCAAAAGAAGATATAACAATTGAGCCGGGGTCGTGCCATTGGCGGGAACGAAGTCATTTTCCACACTAACGATTAAAATGTCATTGGACCTGAAATTAACATTATCATCCTTATAGATATCCGGCTGATCGGCAATGTATGCGCGAACCGAGACCGGGCCAGGTGTCAATGTATACATGTAAAGAGTGAGCATGCCTTGTGAATTGGTCCGGCTGTCAACGGCAGGAATTAAGTTGGCCTCGCCTGATAAACGCGTAAAATTAATAAGCACACCAGAAACTGGCTGCCCGGCGGAATTCTGCACTGTATAAATTATGGTATTAGGCAGAATACCGTCCGCATAAGCATTATTTTTATCAACTCTTGAATTTAAAATGAGCACCGGAGAAGCAGCATCTTCAAAGGTAGAATTCTTTCTCGCTAAAATCTCTTCACCATTCAAAGGAGTAAAACTGCTATAGACTGTCACCTCTTGAGGAAGGCTATTGATAAAAGTGATAGTGGCATTACCCAGACTATTGGTATTAACGGAATCACGTTGCAAGTTGTTGGTGGTGAATCTTGCGCTGCCCGTTAGCTCAAAGTTAATAGTCCTCTGAGCCAGGTAATTATTGCCAGATTTCAACGTAGCCGTTGCGGCATTAGTTGCAATGCCATTCGCCAGAGCACCTGACGTCACCGCCAGGGTCAGGCTGTAATCGGCTAATGGCTCCTCTTCGGGGAAGGTTTCCTCATCTGAACAGGGTTTTTCTTGCATAATAGACCTCTGGCTGATATAGAAATATCGGGAGCATGTTTAATAACAGCAACGAAGTTAACCACCATTTGAAAGTATTTCCGCATCAAAATTCTCCGCAGGCTCCGGCTGAATATTGAGAAGTCCTAAAGGCGGCGAAGCGAACACAGTATCTATAAACAGTGACGAACCGCTGGCTTGAGGCAGAGAGAGTATCACGGTGACCGGCTCAGCAACCGAGTCAATAATATCAATGGTGGCGGATTGATCGCTGTTGAGTGAAATCAACGAATAGCTGGGACCGCCGATATTCGTGCCGCCGATAATGGATGCAGTACTGCTGTTCTGAATTTGCGCCAAAATCTGGGTGATAGGCGTTCCTCGATTGGAAACGGTGTCCGTTTTCACATAAATGGAGTTGTATGTTCTATTATTCGCCGGTGCGCCGGTAGTATAATTGACATATAATATTTTATCTTCACCGGCCCGGAAGGGACCGAAAAACGTCGTGGAAATAGAAGATGCGCTAGTGGCCAGTTCATAAGCACTTACAAAATAATTTTCCTGATCATATGAAAATAGACGAAAAAAACCTTGCCCGGTGGAATCGATATTAAGTTCATAAGTCCTTTCTTCTGTTTCATAGAAATAAGCCATTCCGTTACTTACACTAAGCCTAATTCTAGCGCCCGGATTGCCATAGACCACACCGCGATTAAATGGATTCACCCTAATAGCGTCGAAATCGAGATTGGCGGCTCCGATTGAAATTATCATTGACAATGAAATGGTTATATTCACATTCAAAGGATCTGAACTGGCAGGATTATCGAAACGATCCGTGATAGTGTAGAATATTGTATTTACGCCTCGCCGTACCAACTGCACCGGCACGAAACCTGTTATGGGGAAATCCGTATCTGGATTTCTGATAATATAACTGCCTATTAATACACCATCCCAAAATACCTGTACGACATCATCCACCGCTGGATTCTGGTTACGAAAGATTTGATATATCACGCCGCCAGCAGATTGGATGTTGGCTGTCGGTATTTGCCCATTCATTATTTGTGGTAAAAAGGGAGGTGCAAGTGCCATTGCCGTTCCTTAATCGATGCTCGCATGGATGCATCAATATTTATTTAGGGTCAATGATTACTTTTAATAGTGATAGTAGAGAAAACCCATTGCTTTGCAATGGTATTTTTTGCCAGCCTTAATGTTAAAAATAGCGGGAGACGTTCCTTTATTTTTGCAACGAAATAACAGCATAGCAAGCCATGGGCCGCCGACTGCCCCCGAGAGGTAGCTTATTTGTTTTGCGCCCGAAACTGACTGGGAGCCGTGCCGACAATTCGTTTGAACGCGCGGCTGAAGGAGGCTTCGGAATCGTAACCCAGCCGGCGGGCTACCTCCGAGATACGCGCGGCATCACGGCTGATCCATTGCCGCGCCAGATGCATTCGTACCTGTGCCACATAGCGGGCCGGGGTTTCTCCCACAATAGCTGAAAATTTACTGGCGAAGCTGGAGCGCGACGCCCCCATAACCTCCGCCAGTTCACGCAGCGGCCAGTCGCGATGGGGACTGGCATGAATGGCCGCCAGCACCCGGCCGATTTCAGGATTCCGCACCGCGGCTATCCAGCCGGTGGCATCAACGCTGCCATGTTCCACCCAGGCGCGAATTATCTGGGCGGCCAGCACGTCCGCCAGGCGGGCGATAATGCCGCAGGCGCCGACCCGGTTCATCTCAACTTCACATCCCATGGCTTCCAGCAGGTGCAAAATGGTAGGCTCGCATTTCATCAGCTCATCGGCGCGCATCACATCCGGCATCATCCGCAACAGCGGATGCAGGCTGTCGAGATTAAACCGCATGGAACCGGAAAACAGCAGGCAGTTTTCTCCCTTGGCCCCGGAATGGTAATCGAAAATATTGCCGCTCAGCGCTTTGCACTGCCAACGGGGGAACTGATGCGGCGTCGCTCCCGGCTCGCTTGCCAGCGCATGGGCGCTGCCCCGGGGCAACAGCACGGCATCGCCGGCCCCCAGTTCAATCCATTGGCCGGCAGGGTTAAGCAGCCAGCACCCCCGCTCCGACACAAAATGAAATATCGCGTCCTGCCGGGCCGGAAAGGCGAACGCCCAGGGCGCCGCCAGCGTGCAGCGGCCATATTCCACTCCGTCCAGCCTGAGTCCTTTGAGCATATCCGTCAGGGGATCATGAGGGGTCGGCGGGGCCGATTTGGACGAATTGTCATGCATTTTGGTTTTCCTAGCATGGAAGTTCCAACCCATCGACTGTAACATCCATTTAACCGCATTGAAAAGCGAGTGCTGACACATTTTTTGGAGAAACCATGACAGAAAAAAGCTGTATCGGCGATGACGCCCTTGCCTGCCCCGCGTCCCGTGCCGATGATGAACGGAGCGCCGCCTGGTATGCGGTGCTTTCGCTGTCAGTGGGTGTATTCGCCCTGGTGACGGCGGAATTCCTGCCCGCCAGCCTGCTGACCCCCATCGCAGGAGATCTGGGCATTTCAGACGGCGCCGCCGGGCAGGCCGTAACGGCCACGGCCCTGGTGGCGGCGGTGGCGGGACCGGCAGTGGTGCTGGGCACCGGCCGAATCGACCGGCGTAATGTCGTTTGGGGTTTAACGCTGATGCTGGTGCTGTCAAACCTGCTGGCGGCGTCAGCCTCGACTATTTGGGCGCTGATTGCGGCGCGGGTGGTGCTGGGCATCGCCCTCGGCGGGGTCTGGTCCCTGGCGGCGGCCCTGGTGCTGCGGCTGGTTCCCGCCCGGTTATTGGCGCGGGCCATGATGATCATTTTTACCGGCGTCTCGGCGGCGACGGTGTGCGCGCCCGCATTAGGATCCTATCTCGGCGCGCTTTGGGGATGGCGAGCCACGTTCCTGGCGGCCGCCGGTATCGGGGTTTTGGCGCTGCTTTTGCAATTGCTCAGTCTGCCGCGGCTGCAACCGGAGGCCGGCGCGGGTTTCGGGACCTTCGGCGTCCTGCTGCGCCGTCCCGGCATCCGTATCGGTCTTATCACCGTCATGTTTGTCATCTCCGGCCATTTTGCCGGTTTTACCTATATCCGGCCTTTCCTTGAGCAGGTCCCGCATCTTGACGTTCGCATGATCTCTCTTGTGCTGCTGGCGTTCGGCATCGGCGGCTTTTTCGGCAATATCGCCGGCGGAATGTTGGCCGGGCGCAGCGCCAGACTGGCGGTCGCCCTGGGTTCGCTGCTGTTGTCGGCCATGGCGTTTTCCCTGCTGGCCGACGGCGCATCGATATATATCGCCTTTATCGCCACCGCGGGCTGGGGTTTTGCCTTTGGCGCTTTCCCGGTCAGCATCCAGACCTGGAATACCCTGACCGCCCCCGATCATGCGGAAACCGCCGGAGCCCTGCTGTTGACCACTTTTCAGATAGCCATCGCCCTGGGGGCGGTTGCCGGGGGGGTGCTGGTGGATTCCTTCGGCCCGCCGGGAGCCATTACCTATAGCGCACTGACGGTGCTGGCCGGCGGACTGGCGATGCTGCTGTTCGGCCGCGGCCACGGACAGCCGGCGGCTTGAGGCCGCTTTATGCCAGCGCCGCGAAGCCGGCGCGGATCTCTGCCTCAGGCAAATCGATGCCGATAAACACCAGCACGCTGGTTTTTGCCTCGTCCGCACGCCACTCCCGGTCCCAGTCGGCGTTGTACAGCCGCTGCACGCCCTGGAACAACAGCCGGCGGGGATCGTCTTTGATGGCTAGTATGCCCTTATAGCGCAGCAGGTTATCGGCATATTTTACCAGCAGGCTTTCCATAAAATCCGACACCACCGGCAACTCCACCGCGTCGTCCAGATACACCACGATGGACTGCACGCTATTTTGCGTTGGGATAAGCGGACGGAACAACGGTTTGGCCACGGTCACCCGATCGTTAAGAATAAAACCCTCGACGCCAAACAGCTGCGTTAGCGGAATATCGCCGTTCACCACCCGATAAACCGGCGCACGGGCGTTAATGGCCTGCAGGCGCCGCACCAGCGCCTCGCAATCGCCGGCCACATCCGTTTTGGTCAGCAGGATGCGGTCCGCGAATCCCACCTGGGCCTGGGCGATAGGAAACCGTGACAGCTGCTGTTCGGCATGCACCGCGTCCACCAGCGTAATCACGCCGTCCAGCAAAAAGCGGGTATTGATAATCTCATGGGAAAAAAAGGCCTGGATAATCGGGCCGGGATCGGCCATCCCGGTACATTCGATAACCAGCCGGCTGAAATCCACCTCTCCCCGGTCAAGACCGGCGAGCAAATCCAGCAGCGCCCGCTCCAGTTCATTGGCGCTGCTGCAGCAGATACAACCGTTGCTCAACGTGGTTATGCGCGTGGCGCGGTCGCCCAACAGATCGTTGTCAATGGGCGCCGCGCCGAATTCGTTTTCGATGACGGCTATTTTTTCGCCGTGATCGGCATTCAGGATATGGCGCAGCAGGGTGGTTTTCCCTGCCCCCAGGAAACCGGATAAAATGGTGGCCGGCAAAGGCGTGTTCATACTTGGATCCTCTTGACCAACCTTAGCGTTAACAACAGCGGAATCCCCCTTTGCCGCTGCCGCCGTAACGCGCCTCCTGCCTGTCGCGGAAGAACGCTTCATAGTCCATCACCGGCTGATCGGGGTGATTGGTGGCCATATGCTGAACATAATTGTCATAGTCAGGAATACCCACCAGCATCCTGGCGGCCTGTCCGAGATATTTTCCTGCCTGACCCAGATTTCCAAACATAGGGCATCTCCGCTGTGATACCCGCATCACCATGACGGGTGATGCGGGTTGTGAGTCATCTATCCCGCTCAGTGACCGGACGAGGTGGTTACCCCACCCTCGGGGAGCGCGATATAAGCGGTTTCTTTATCGGTGCGCAGGGTGGTCTTGCGAGCACCCATCACCGTTTTGATTCCGTAGAATATGATGCCATAGACCACAATCAGGAACAGTACGCTCAGCACCGCATTCGTATAGTTATTGACGACAATGTGATGCATATTGCTTATTTGCTGCGCCGTCAGGCTGGCGCCCTGCTCGTCGATCTTGCGGCTGTAGGCGCGGGCCAGGTACAGGAAGCCCTCCAGTTGAGGATCCTGGCTGAACAGTTTCAGTCCCAGCGCCCAGGTGGTGCAAATCAGCAACCAGACGGCGGGAAGGACGGTCACCCAGATATAACGGGTGCGCTTCATTTTCACCAGCACCACGGTGCCCAGCACCAGCGCCACCGCCGCCAGCATCTGGTTGGATATGCCGAACAGCGGCCAGAGGCTTTTCACGCCGCCCAGGGGATCCACTACCCCCTGGTACAGCAGGTAGCCCCATAGCCCGACGCATCCCGCGGTGCCCGCCATACCCGCAGGCAGGGAGTCGGTCTTCTTCAGGAAGGGGACAAAGTTCCCCAGCAGATCCTGCAGCATAAACCGGCCGGAACGCGTACCGGCATCCAGCGCGGTCAGGATAAACAAGGCTTCGAACAAGATACCGAAATGGTACCAGAAGCCCATGTCGGCGCCCGGCATGATTTTATGGAAAACATGGGCAATACCAACCGCCAGGGTCGGCGCGCCCCCCGCCCGGTTGAGGATCGAGGGTTCGCCGATATCGTGGGCGGTTTGCAGGATTTGCTCAGGGGTGATCACAAAGCCCCAGGAGCTCACCGTTGCCGCCGCGTGCGTCGTCACATCCCGCAGGTTGGACAGGATCAGCGCCGAATCCGCGCCGCCGAGGTTATGCAGGTCCGGCATGGTGATGCCCAAGGCCACCGGCGGGGTATTCATGGCGAAATAGAGTCCCGGTTCGATAATGGACGCCGCCACCAGGGCCATGATGGCCACAAAGGATTCCATCAGCATCGCGCCGTAGCCGATAAAGCGGGTATCGTTTTCACTGGCCAGCAGCTTGGGCGTGGTGCCGGAGGCGATCAGGGCGTGGAAACCGGATACCGCGCCGCAGGCAATGGTGATAAACAGGAAGGGGAACAGCGCGCCTTTCCATACCGGGCCGGTGCCGTCGATAAAACGCGTCACCGCCGGCATTTTCAGATCAGGACCGATAATCAGGATGCCGATGGCCAAACCGACGATTACGCCGATTTTAAGGAACGTGGCCAGATAGTCCCGGGGCGCCAGGATAAGCCACACCGGCAGCAGGGAGGAGACAAAGGCATAACCAATCAGGGTAAAGGTAATGGTGGTGTCTTTGAAGGTTAACGCCGGTCCCCAATAGGGGTCATGGGCGATAACGCCGCCAAAGTAGATGGCCGCCAGCAGCAATACCACGCCGATGACCGAGACTTCCCCCACCCGTCCGGGGCGGATATAACGCATGTAAATGCCCATCAGCAAGGCGATGGGCACGGTGGAGCAAACGGTAAAGACGCCCCACGGGCTTTCCGCCAGCGCTTTCACCACGATCAGCGCCAGCACCGCCAGAATGATGATCATGATGAGAAAACAGCCGAACAGGGCGATGGTGCCGGGTACCGGGCCCATCTCTTCCTTGATCATCTCCCCCAGGGAGACGCCGTTGCGCCGGGAAGACATAAACAGCACCATAAAATCCTGCACCGCGCCGGCCAATACCACCCCGGCCAGCAGCCACAGGGTGCCGGGCAGATATCCCATCTGCGCCGCCAGTACCGGGCCCACCAGCGGTCCGGCGCCGGCGATGGCGGCGAAGTGATGCCCGAACAGCACATTTCTGTTGGTGGGCACATAGTTGAGGCCGTCATTATTAATCACGGCGGGGGTCGCGCGGTCGGGATCCAACTGCATGACGTTTTTAGCAATAAAAAGACTGTAGTACCGATAGGCCACCAGGTATACGGCGACGGAGGACACGACAATCCATAGGGCGCTGATGTTTTCTCCGCGGCGCAGTGCGACTACGCCGAGGCAGCACGCGCCGATCAGGCCGATGATCATCCAGGGTATATGTTTAAGCAGATTATTCTTCATCATTTCGCTGTCTTCAGTAGGTAAAGATAAGACGGTACTCTATGACAATGATGAAGAAATCAACCGTGAATTTTGGTTAAACGGTCATTAAAGGGGCGGAAGCGGTCGAATAGACAATTAAAAGGTTTCGGGAAATAGCCGCTCTTTCAGGCCAAGGCTCTGCGCCATCTTGTTTTACACTTATGAAGCAGGCCATTGAACGCAATGTTACCTTAACCAGAGGAATCCTTAAAATGAAAATCGGCATAATCGGTGCGGGATATGTTGGTCGCGCCCTGGCCGCTGCGGCGGTAAAGAACGGCCATGAGGCCATGATAAGCAATTCCCGCGGTCCCCATACCTTATTCAGCGACGCCGCCATGCTGGGCTGCAAAACCGGCACCATAGACGACGCGGCTAAATTCGGCGATATCGTGATTGTCGCCATTACCCTCAAGCATTACAAAGCCGTCCCGGTTGAACCCCTGGTGGGCAAAATCGTCATCGACACCAATAATTATTATCCCCAGCGCGACGACAAAATAGACGTCCTGGACAACGGCTCCACCACCAGCAGCGAACTGCTGGCGGCCCACCTGCCGAAGTCCATCATCGTCAAGGCCTTCAATGCCATTATGATGACCCACATCGAACGGGACAGCCAGCCCGCCGGCTCCTTTGACCGCCGCGCGCTGCCCCTGTGCGGCGATGATGCCCAGGCGAAAAAACGGGTGGCGGATCTTTACGATCAGTTCGGTTTCGACGCGGTGGACGTCGGACCGCTGTCCGAAGGCTGGCGTTTCCAGACCGGCACGCCGGCCTACTGCGTCCGCCTGAATAAAGAATGGATACAAAAGGCCCTGGCGGCCGCCGTTCGCTAACAGCGGACAGATGCCATTACTATACGTTTAATGCATGCCCCTTTTCCCTTGCGGGAGGGGGCAATGTTCCCTTCAAGCGCTGTTTCGGCGGCAATCCCAGCGCTACCAAGCGCCGCAGCGGATGGGCCGGCATGGTTATAAAACCTTAATCCCCGCTTCCTTCACAGGATAATTTTTTCATCAGCGCCTGCTGCATCTCCTGGATCCAGGGCTCATTCCCCACCGCGCGTTTAAGCAGATTAGCCCCGACCATGGACGCGAACAGCAGCATCAATTCTTCTCGTTGCCGCCCGTTCGGTTCCGGTGATGCCGCGTTGACAAAGAGTTCGCACATCCCTTGCGCGCCTTTCCGATAGACCTGGCTAAACGGCTCGTCGGCGGCATGTCCGGCGGCATCCTGGCCGAGGGCTATCATCGGGCAGGTTTTTTCCGGCGGTTTTTCCGTGAGGTAATATTCCGCCAGTTGCCGCAGCCTATTGGTTCTTCCCGATTCGGGACCGGCGCTGACCAGTTCTTTCCAGGTCGTCGTGGAGCGTTCGAACGCTTCGGCGCAGGCCTCGGCCGCCAACGCTTCCTTAGACGAAAAATGTTTATAAAAACCGCCCTGTGTCATGCCGGTGGCTTCCATGATTTCGGCAATACTCACCGCATCAATCCCTTTCACCCGGAACAATCCCGACGCGGCGTCAACGATGCGGGCGCGATTCTGATCAGCCTGTGCACGAGTAGATCTTCCCACAATTGACCTCTGTGAAATTAGATGTTATTTGAACTTTAATTCTTGATGAGAGGGTAATCAACCCCTAATTCGAAAAGAGACCGGCAACCGCTCATTTTGTTATTCTCCAGGTAGAACGATGGCTGAGCAAAGCGGCCGGAGAAATCCGCTATGGTCCCGCTTCGGCCCGGCTTACCAAGCAGTTCGCCGCCCGTGCAGACTACCCGGCGGCTCGGGCGCGACCGGTTCAGGCCACGCCGTGTTGTTTGATAATCAGGTTAAGCAGCGCTTTGGTAAATACCGGGCCCAGGCCATTGGTATTTTTTCTATCATGCGGCGGTG
Organism: Sodalis sp. RH16; assembly: GCF_047324245.1. Classification (NCBI taxonomy): domain Bacteria; kingdom Pseudomonadati; phylum Pseudomonadota; class Gammaproteobacteria; order Enterobacterales; family Bruguierivoracaceae; genus Sodalis; species Sodalis sp. RH16. Next base: position 1,208,020 of record NZ_CP178737.1, read on the forward strand.
AGAGGAAATCCTGACCATAAGATTGATAATGGGCAATATCATAAATAATCTTTGCCATAAAATGGGCATTATCCATCATGATGTTTTTTTGCAGCATAGGATCGCTCTTGATGGCCTGAATAAGCTGTGCGGCATCAACCCTGACGTCTAAAGCGTTTTCGTAGCTTTTTATAAACAAATCATCAAAGATAAAGGCCTCCTTACCATTGGCAAATATGTCTTCATCGAAAAACTCAAGAATCTCATTCCCATCGCCCAGCTGTCGGCTTTTGGGAGAATAAACAAAACTGGTTGTTCCGACCTGTATATTTGCATCTTCCGCAAGCTCAGTGATCCGCAATCTATCCTTGCGGGCCACGGTTTTATCAAAATAATCCACCATAACCACTATTCTATGGCGAGAGTCCATCGGCAGGGTAAATCCCATCAGCGGTTCTTGAAAAGGTATCTCGGGAGCGTTCATGATTTTTGACGTAGCAAAAAGTATATTGCCTTTGTATTTACGGAAATAGTTTTCCAATTGCAATAGATAATATTCCACCCTAAGCATTGCTTGCTGTAAAATGCCATCATCATGAGTGCCAAGGGCATTTTGCAGATATCTTACTATAGTATTTTGAGGATGGTAACGCAGAGAGCCAAACACATTTTTTTCCGTAGACCGTTTTAATTTCAGCAAAGCTTTGCTTACCACACCCTGGACCTTATTGATTTCAATTCTGAACATGTCCATATTTTTCTTAAGATAAAAAAATCGGTCTGGAATATCTGTATCACGATCTTTCAAATACCTTATACACACATCCTCTGTTCTGTAATTATTTTTTATTTCTTTTGCAATGGCTCCATACTGATCCGATTTTTCGTGTTCAAATAGTGATTGATAGTATTTCATTGGATTGATAAATTGCCTTAGGCCATCTATAAAAGGCCTTTCACAATAATGAACCGGCTGGTTTGCAGCCCCGCTAGACACGTTATAAGGGGGCACCTCGACGCGATCCGTTTTGGCGGGTTTTTCAACATGGCGTTTATCGGCAGGAAGAGCGGGTTTGGCGGTTTTGGCGGTTTTGGCGGGGCGGCTGCCAATGGCGGGCGCGGCGGGCGAGCCTTTTTTTCTCGAAAAAACGCCCGCCGTTTTTCTGCCCGCAACAGATGGTTTTCGCAATGGAAACTTATCAAAAAAACAGATGTTTCCACAAGACAACACCGCACCGCTCGCATTATGCGTATCGGGCAAGGAAGTTATCAATATTTCCCTGCCAAATGAAATAGTTTTGTTATGATCATTATGATTGGGCTTCAGTGAAAGTAACAGTATCGTCACGTTCAAAAGGGAAGATGCCAGCATGTGTTTATTGATCTGCTTTTCATTTTTTTTGCGGCAAAGGGTCACATTACCGGCATGGGCTAGTTGCTGAATAGCCCTTCCTTCCTCAAATGGGTTACATTGGTAAAAAGCCGTATTGGCCTTCGTCGATGATTTACCTTTTTTTTTGTGCCGTTGCTGGTAGACGCCGATTGTCCGCTGGTGATCATGAATGGATGAAATAGGCATACCTTCTCCTTGGGATAGCTTGTTATTTATATAGTTTCAATTTATGGCCATAAAAAAATAAAATATCTACATATCTCTTTAACCAAAATTATTATGGAATATATATCATTATTATTTGCGGCAATATAGACAGAATGTTAATCAGCATAAAAATAGTGTTTTTACCAGCACTAGGCTATATTGGATTGAAAGTATCTGTTTCTCATACAATTATTAAATACTATAAATAGATTATTCATTAGGGTGATGAACTTTATAGCGTCGGTCTTTCGGGAAAGGTGAATAGCACAGTGCCCGTATCAGACATGCTGGAACGGGCTATTTGCGTTAAGGTATCAATCCGGCGCTTGGCCTTTCGACGCGGCCTTACCGGACCTGAATCTGAATGGGTTTACCATATCCTTCGGCGTTACCTTTTACTATCACCAGATAACGGCGCTCATCAGCGTGATGACTGTCCACGATTTGCCTGATGGGCCCCACCGCGTTGACAATTGCCGCACCCGCCGGATTAGTCATGAATTGAGACAGGGGTTCCAGTTTGCCGCCGCCATCCGCCTGTGAAGAGAGCCCCAGCAGATAGTTTTGCTTGGGTTCCAACCCGGTGGCCGAAGCCTGTAATATTTGGGTAATCCCCTGATCAAAGAGGGAAAGCGTGGTGGCCGGCGGCGCGTTATGTACCGCGTTGACATTTTTCAGCGCCAGATGGACCGCCTGGCCGGCAATGCCCAGCGGTTGCAGTCCTTGCATGCCGTCGCCGGCGGGAACGGCGTTCGGAACGTAGGCCACCGCCTGGGGCGCCTGTCCGATGGGTATGGTGGCAATGACCTTATTACTCAACGTATCAATGGCGGTCAATGCATCGGCGTTTTCCAGTCCGACATACACCCTGCTGCCATCGCCGGACGGCCAAACGCCATGGGGCAGATTACCCACCGGAATTGAAGCCGTCTGGGTAAAATCATCGGTACGATAGACATTGACCCGATTGAGTCCGCCGATAGTCACATAGGCGAAACTGCCTTTTGCGTTACGGACAATATTGACATGATTGGTTATCGGACCGGTATCGAGCGTTTTCAGCAGGGAAAAAGGCGGTTTTGCATCAAAGACCTGCACTTTGCCGGTATCTTTCAGGGTAAGCCAGACCTGTTTCCCATCCGGCGTGGCGGCGATATTCGGACAGAACGGGCTGGCCTGTTTGATGCTGCCGACAACCTTATGATCGCTGACGCCGATTACCACCGTTTCGGGGTTAAAGGATGAGCAGACATAGCCGTACCGCCCGTCAGGGGAGAAAATCTGCATTCCCGGCCCGCCAGGCACCTTGATTCGGCTCTTTTCTTCCCCGCTGGCCGCATCAAGCACAGACACATAATCTTCGCCACGCACCGTGACCCATATTTCTTTACCGTCCGGGGTAAAAAACGCTTCGTGCGGCGAACGCCCGATATAGGTCACATGCTTCACCGCATTAGTGGCCGTATCGATCAGGCTGACGGAGTTGGAGCCTATGGAAACCACCGCCAACGTTCTGCCGTCCGGGGAAAAGCCCATGCCGTGCACCAAAACCTGCCCCTTGTAGAGCGGGCTGAGGTTGGCCGGCTGCGCATCCCCTAATTTGATAACCCCCAGCAGGGTATTGCTGGCGGGGTCGGTGACCGAAACGGTATTGGAAAACTGTTCCGCCGCGTAAACGCGATCGCGGTGGCTGATGGCAATGTCCGGCGCGGCGGCGGCATAAGGCGCTTGCCCGGCCCAGGACAAATAAGATGTCAGCGCCAGGGCAGTCGCCATCGCCGTACGTGCAAAGTGTCGTTTCATGATCCTTACCTTCTATTCGTTATGGTGTGGTTTCACCGGGCCGGCGAGATCTGATCCGGCGCCGGCAGGGCGGGAGGCAACGGTTTCCCCAGCGCCTGATACATGGCGGTAATTTCCTGTTGCTGGGTCACGATGATTTCCTGGGCTATGCGTTTGAGCTGTGGGTTCTTACCGTAGCGAAGCTGAGCCACCGCCATATCAATGGCGCCCTGATGATGGGGCGTCATCAGGGCGACAAAATCCTCATCCACGTTGCCGGAGGGGCTGATGGCCATATTGGCCATCATGGTATTCATCGCCCGATCGTTATCCTGCAGGAACGGCTGCTCGGCGGCGGTTTGCGCAGGGGACGCCGCACTGTCGGCATGTTTATGGGCTTCAGCGCCCTGGCAGAGCAGCAGCGCGCCGCCGAGGATAATGAGATAACGGGAGATGGCGTTCATAGGGTTTCCTTCAGCGTTATGGCGGATGACCGTGCCGGTCAGATGCGGCCAATTAAAGCAAAGGGATGTATCGGAAGTGTTTCCTGATACCGGGGGATTTGTATTTTTATGTAGCGGGGATCAGCAGGAAATTCAGCGGACATAACAGTGAATATCGGCCCTGGCCGCATCCGCCGGTTGAAAGCGCCGCGTTGGCGGATACAGTGGGATACAAAGCCGCCCGTTTTCCCTGTTGAACTAGGGTAAACTGATGGCGATTCGTGCCCCGCCCCTAAAAGAGGACGCTACTGTGGAACATACCGATCATATCCTGATCGTTGATGATGACCGCGAAATTCGCAGTCTGATTGCCGATTACCTGCAAAAAAACGGCTTACGCACCACGGCGGTGGCGGACGGACGGCAGATGCGCGCGTTTCTGGAAACCACACCGGTGGATTTGATTGTGCTGGATATCATGATGCCGGGGGATGACGGCCTCACGCTTTGCCGGGAACTACGCAGCGGAAACCATAAAGGCATACCGGTATTGATGCTTACGGCGAGAAGCGAAGATACCGACCGTATTGTCGGCCTGGAAATGGGGGCCGACGATTATCTGGTAAAACCCTTTGTGGCCCGCGAACTGCTGGCGCGTATCAAAGCCGTACTCCGCCGCACCAGGATGATGCCGCCCAATATACAGATAACCGAAGCGGCCCGCATGCTGGCCTTCGGCGAATGGCTGCTGGATACCACCGCGCGTAATCTGGTGGACAATGAGGGCGTGATGGTGGCGTTAAGCGGCGCCGAGTACCGTTTATTACGGGTTTTCCTCGATCATCCGCAGCGGGTGCTGAACCGCGATCAATTGCTTAATCTGACGCAAGGGCGCGATGCGGAGCTGTTCGAGCGTTCCATCGACCTGCTGGTCAGCCGTTTACGGCAGAGATTGAACGACGATGCGCGGGAGCCTTTCTATATCAAAACCGTGCGCAGCGAAGGGTACGTTTTCGCCATGCCCGTCGAGATAACCGAGGCTAACAAGTGAAACGCGCCTGGCGACTCTGGCCGCAGACACTGGTATCGCGCCTGTTGCTGATTCTGCTGCTGGGTTTATTGCTGGCCAACGGCCTGACGCTCGGCCTGCTGCTGCTTGAGCGTGCGCAAAGCGCCAAAGCCATGATGCTGGGCAACCTGGAATATGATGTAGCCACAAGCGTTGCCATCCTCGATCGCCTCCCCGCCGTTGAGCGTCCCGCCTGGATCCCCCGACTTGATCGGGTTAATTATCACTACTTATTACAGCAAGGCCGGAGCGGCGATTATCCCACCGGGAAACGATTACGGGATACCGCTCGTTCATTAAAAGCAGCCCTGGGGGATCGGTACCACTTGAAAGTGAACGCCATCCCCGGTGATCAAGGACGTCTGCAAGCCCATATGCGGTTAAGCGACGGCAGCCCGTTAACCCTCGATCTCGTCCCGCGCACCATGCCGTTTGCCACCTGGCTGCCGATTGTATTGGTTATTCAGTTGGTGTTGCTTTTGGGCTGTACCTGGTTCGCGGTCCGTAATGCCGTGCGCCCGTTGGTGGCGCTGACGCGCGCGGCGGAGTCCCTAAATCCCGATACCTCGGCGGCGGTGAGAATGGCGGAGAGCGGGCCTGTGGAGGTGCGTAACGCGGCAAAGGCCTTTAATGCCATGCAGGATCGTATCGCCGCTTATCTAAAGGAACGGATGCAAATTCTGGCGGCAATTTCACACGATCTGCAAACACCGATAACCCGCATCAAATTGCGTTCCGAACTGATGGAAGAAAACGACATCAAAGCCAAACTGCTCCAGGACCTTGAGGAGATGACCCATCTGGTACGCGAGGGCGTAGCCTATGCCCGCACCAGCGAAAGCAGCAGTGAAAAGCCTTGCCGAATCCAGCCCCATGCCTTTATCGATAGCCTGGTCTGTGATTATCAGGATACCGGGCAACCTGTTACCCTGGCGGGCAAACTGCCGGGATCGGTGCTGACCAAACCCCATGCGCTACGGCGATCCCTGTGTAATTTGATCGATAACGCCCTGAAATTTTCCGGTAGCGCCGAAGTGGTGGTGGGACAGGCCGCCGGTAACATCATCATTCAGGTTCTGGACCGGGGACCGGGCATTCCTCCGGCGGAACTGTACGCGGTGCTGCAGCCGTTTTATCGGGTGGAGAGTTCGCGCAATCGTATGACCGGAGGAACAGGACTTGGGTTGGCTATCGCCCAGCAGCTGGTGGCCTCCCTCGACGGCAGCCTGGCACTGGCAAATCGGGACGGCGGCGGACTGGCGGTGACAATAACGCTCACGGACATGACAGTTTAAATTGTATCCCTATGTCGCTGGGGCGAAATAAGCTACATCGGATTACATTATCGCCGCCGGCGAAAATAGTAGGGATACATGGCAATGGTTAAATCATCTCGTCGGGCCAAGGAGAACTTCCTCTCCTCCGCTTTAATCCTGTCACTACGAGGTGAAATATGAAAACCGTTAAAATGATCCTGACCGCCATTATATTCAGCACCGTTTCCCTGTCATGCCTTGCCGCAACGGAAACGACCATGCCCCACGGACTGACCCGCATCGGCCGGGTTACCGACAACAGCGGAGCCGGCACGCTTTCCGATTTACAGAGTAACCTGGCGACGAAAGCGGATGCCGCCGGCGCCCGTTATTATCGTATCATTGCCGCAGGCGGCAACAACTCTTATTCCGGTGCGGCTGACATCTATAAATAAGCGCGGGGCGAAAGACGATATAACCGGCGCCGGGAGACATATATAGAGTATGTCTCTTGGCTACCGGTTCGTTTTGAAAAGCGCCTGCATTAATTAATATAATTTGAATGAGTGACCGGCAAAGTATCCCAGGGCGATGGTTATGCCAGATCGGCCAGATATATTTCCGACACGGCATAGGTCCCGTTGCCTTGACGGTCCGAGTGAAAGTCACCGATATCATGAAAAACCAATAACCGGTCAAAAGCATTGTCGAATGCTAACACCATCTGCTTGGGTTTGAAGTAGCACTCCTGCGCCAGGACAAGCCGGCCCATCGGCATGCGCGCGTGGCCGAGAGAAAGCGCATTATTCGTATCATCGTTTTCAACGATGCGGTATATCTCGATATACCCATCGGAAAAACCCACCGCCGCCAATGCATTAAGAGCGGAAAAGGCGACGCTCAAGACCTTGCCTGCGCCGAATCCCTTAATATTCACCGGCTGGCTGCGGCGTAAATGCAGTAACTTATCGCATATGATATCAATCAGCAATAACTGCTGATCGTGCATTTCGGCGTCACGCCTGATGTAGCCGAGAAAGCGCTGATCCGGCGAGACAAAGTCCGGTTGGTAGCCCTCGGGGACGGTCCAACGAAGAGAGTTTTCATTAAGTGAGGACCAGCTTTTTTCGCAAATGACATATAAATCGCCTTGATTGGTGACCCAATTTGACCGTCCGGTTAAATAAGGCCTCGCCAGCGGGGTTTCTTGATAGAAATCTATCTCGGCCGGCGCCGCCCGGCTGCTCATGTACGGAAGATGATAAAACAGCGCCGATTGCATCTGTGCCGTTCGCTCAACAATCAATACCGCCGTGCCGCCGTCGGGAGAGACGATAATATCGAGCACGGGACGATTCATGTTTGGACGGTACAATCGTGTTTTAGCCCCGTCCGGCGCCTGCACCCAAATTTGCTGTGTATCATCCACCCAGAAAATCGGCTGCGGTGTGTCCGCGAGGGTAAACTTGGTCACCACTGTAGGCAGAATATCATCCGTTGCCGGCAGCCAGCGACGAAAGCCGCCTTCATTCGTGAGGAGCGCCGCCGCCAGCCGATCGGGGAAAATCCGTATTTCATAGGCTCTTTCCAATAGCTCCCCCAGAGGGGAGGGCTCTTTGTTGACGATAAACAGCCTGAGGTCAGCACGTTCCGCAAGCCTTTCAAACCTGGAAGTGTGCCCCCCTACCCCTTTTCTGTGCGGCACGGTGAAATCGTCAATGTCGACAATATCGAAACTGCCGGTGAATAGCTCATAGCGCAGTGTCCAGCGAATTTTATACGGCCCAGCCTCTTCTTCTCCGGGCAAAGTATGATAAAGCCCGTCAATCGGCGTGATAGGCAAAAATCGATCGCCGATTTTCAGGAACATACTGTTACCGTAGCTAAAGGCGCCGTTAAAGAGCGGCGGCAACAATATATCGACATGGGGTCGCCAGCGTGGCCTGGGGAATATCGGCGATTTTTTGCCGCAACTGCTCGCCGATGTGATGGGCATTGATAGGCTCCATCGGCGTCACAAAGACAAAATCGCCATTGCCGACCAGATAAGCCACCCGGAATGCCGGCGCGGCGGGCAGCTTGGGATGACGCAGCAGGAAGGTGGCGGCGTTCTTTTCGGGCGTCAGCAGATACCGGAATTCGCCGATATGCACGCTCAGGGTAGCGTCGTCATGAATGACGGCGGGTAAACCCAAAATGTCCTCCACATCATCAAGGGTGTAATCGGCCAGGCGGGGGAGCTTCGCATCCATTTCTATCTTGAAATCCGGATAAGCGTAGGCCCTCATCTGGCACCGGGCGCTGCCGATATACAGGCAATAGTATTTTTTATAGATGCCGAACTGATTCTGTAAATCCAACTGGGCAAACATCAGTTGGTCGCCGGGGGTCCGCTCGCCTGTTTCCACGGCCACCATACTGCTGTTTTGTATATGGAAAACCGGATACGTGACGCCTTTTACTTTGACGGTGAGCGGCGTGAAGCCGTCCTTGTCATAGGAAATTTGAAAATCCTGGGCGTGGGTCGCCACCACGAACTTAGGGATATCGCCCGAAACTTTGGCCAGATTGCGTTGCCATCCCACCAGCCCCAGCGACGCCCTGCACAGCAACGCCAGATAGAGACCTTTGGCTAATACGCTCAGCGAGCGTAGCGTCGCAAATCCCGGATCGACGCTTCTGAGCACCTCTTTTCCCATCACATCCATAAAGTTGCCTAATTGGTCGCGGGCGGCCATGATGCCGCCGGAAATTTGCGTCGTGACGGGGACAACGTTCTTGAAGAGAACCTGCCCTGACGCGCTGAATCTCGGCCCGCCAATAGTACGGCCGGCACCGATTACCACCGCGCGGAACAGGCCAGAACCCGCTTTGATGCCGGTAAAGACCAGCGGCATTCCTATCAGGGCGCCATTTACCAGGCACTCCGCGAATGCAACCTGATGCTGCCCGGCCTTAATGGCGCTGACGCAGCCATAAAAGGGAACAATATAGCCGGCGGCCGTATCCATAATTTCCGCAAAAGTAGGCCCCGGCCCCTCAAAGCCCATATCGTGGATTTTCAGCCGATAGATCTGGTAATGGGAATCTGCGTAGCGCTCAAGAAAAACAGACAAGGTTTCGTTTGGCTGTTTCATCACGGAGACATTGTTCAAGGCCAACAGAGTGAATTCATGCTGAGGCACCCATTTCGGGACCGGCCAATCCGCCATAAACGGCCGCAGCGTGCTCAGGTAACTATCATCAAGGTGAATTTTACGCAGCAAATATCCCTGTTCGGAGGTTTGCAGGACAAAAAGCCGCTGTTAAAAGGCGAAACCAGCAGCAGACCATAAATTAATTTTTTTATGTTATTTTTGGGTTGCTTTAGTTTCCATTGTCTATTGAGTTCATCATTAATGATCGTTTTGTTTTCGTTATTAAAATCTATCGCCATATATTAAAGATCACGGCCATTTAATGATGAATTATTTTTTGATAATTTATTTTCAGAAGAATACGCAGATATTATATTTTTTGTTAAAGTATTGCTCTCATGCTCATAGGGATAGATTTTTGGTAACGGCCTGATTGATCCCACCTCATAATTCACCCTATTACCTCCTGGTGTTAACTAGTATAATACTGCTTATGTATGAATTGATTATTCAAATTTCACCCATGCTGATCACTTCCAATATACACATAATTATCCGTAGAGAGATTCATAGGTGTTAAATATCATATTCACCACATAAATAAATACAGACTAAATTCATATAACGTTTTTAACCAAAAAGCTATTTCATAACGTGCCTGGAAGCTTTTTCAACGTGTTAAAATTGATGGCTTTTTACAGTGGACACTATTTCGATTCTGTTACTCGGCCCTGGCGTCAAAATGATTTTCCATTGCCTCGTTTGGTTCTGAACGGAGCATATCCACCACGAAGTCAATAAATGCCCGCACCTTTGCCGGCGCTAAATGCCTGGAAGGATAAAGCGCATAGAGCTGAAATTTCTCTCCCGACCAGTCGGTAAGCAGTGCTACCAGGCGTCCCTGTGCGATCAAGCCTTTGACCCCTCTCTCTTTAATCCGGGCAATACCCGCGCCGGCAAGACATGCTCCCAATAGCGTACCGGCCTCGTTAACCAGCAGCCGGCTGGCGATTTTTACCGGAATGATCTTGCCGTCGGAAACATATTCCCACTCCAACGGCAGCCCCGTCATGGAACTGCGCATCTGGATACAGTCGTGTTGTATCAAATCCTCCGGCGTCCGGGGGTAACCGTGTTTCTGGATATATTCCGGCGAAGCCACGGTAACGGTATGTGTTTCCAGCAGTTTTCGCGCAATGAGTGAAGAAGACGGCGGCTGTCCGAAGCGCACGGCGATGTCGAATCCTTCTGATACCAGATCGCCTAACTGATCGCGCACCGTAAGCTCAAGGAATAATCCGGGATAACGCTCCAAAAACGCGGTGAGATGGGGCGCCAGCATTCGCCCGGAGAAAAACGGATCGACATTGACCCGGAGCCGTCCGTGAACGGCCGTGGATGCGCCGCAGACCAGATTGACGGCATCGTCGATGCCCGCCAGCAGCGGGCTAATCTCTTCATAAAGCCGCCTGCCCTCATCAGTCAGCGTCACCGCGCGGGTTGTCCGATCGAATAAACGTACGCCGATGCCGGCTTCCAGGCGGCTCACCGCGCGGCTGACCCCCGAAGGCGTCATGCCCAGTGCTTCGGCCGCGCGTGCGAAACTGCCGCTGTGCACTATTGCAGCCAATACGTTGATGTTGGAAAGCAGTCGTCCGTCAAAGCCCATGATTTACTCGTGATTTAAAGTCACTAAAGTTATGACCAGATACTCATTCTGTCAATATAGCGCCCACTATATACTTTCCCCGGCAAAGAGTACCCGCCTTATCGGCTTTTTCTTCTTTTACGCTATATAGGAGCTCACTCAATGTATGTCATTACGGGTATCACCGGAAAAGTCGGGGGAGCAACCGCGCGAAAATTGCTCAGTGAGCATCAGCCTGTGCGGGCCGTTATGCGGGATATCGGCAAGGCCGCGTACTGGCGGGCGCAGGGATGTGAAATCGCCATCGCCGACATGGATAATGCCCCCCAGCTCACCGAGGCATTCAAAGGCGCGACCGGCGTATTTATTCTCCCTCCCCCGGAATTTGATCCCGCCCCGGGCTTCCCTGAAGCCAGAAAGGTCATTGCCGCCGTTTCCAGCGCCATCAAGGCGGCGATGCCGGAAAAGGCGGTTTGCCTTTCCACCATCGGCGCTCAAGCCGTCCAAACCAATCTGCTGACGCAACGTACCCTGATGGAAAAAGAGCTGGCCGCATTAAGCGTGCCCGTCACCTTCCTGCGGCCTGGCTGGTTTATGGAGAATGCGGCGCTGGACATTGACGCGGCGCGCGATCGCGGCGTTATCCAAAGCTATTTACAGCCGCTGGACAAAGCCGTTCCGATGATTGCTACGGCTGATATCGGACGAGTGGCGGCAATGGTGCTGCAGCAGAGCTGGTCAGGACGACGGGTGGTGGAGTTGGAAGGGCCGCGGCGCGTCTCGCCGAACGATATTGCCAAGGCTTTCGCCGATATACTGGGACGCCCGGTTGTTGCAAAAGCGGTTCCGCGCGCGAGCTGGGAATCGCTTTTCCGGGCACAGGGCGCCCAGAACCCCCTGCCCCGAATACAGATGCTTGATGGCTTCAATGATGAATGGATTACGTTTGAAGGCAAAACAACAGACAGGTTTTTTGGTGAAGTCGAGCTTGATACGGTGTTACGCGGGATGTTATTGGAAGATGCATAATTAACGGGCATCCCATGGCGTTAATCCGGTTCATTGCTTAATTCATCCGGATTACGTTAAATTAGGCAATCCTACCCTGAGAAAGCAACCTGCCCGCTCATGAGCAGAAAGCGCCGAGGCCAGCATGATTGTTGAACTGGGAGAAGAAGATCGAAAGCGTAGCAAAGGCACAGAACGCGTCCGCGGAGAATTGGCGGAGAAAATCATGGCCTTCCTGGGCGGCCAAAATGAGCGCATGACCCCGGCATCAGGGCTTAGCTTTGCCCGGGTATGTGAATATACTCCGCCAATGTCCTATTTGTACGAACCCAGCCTGTCGCTGATTATACGTGGACGCAAAAGAGTGAAGCTGGGAGAAACAACCTATATATATGATGAATCAAGGTTTCTGCTGACCTCGGTGAATCTCCCCACCGTCACGGAAGTTCTACAGGCCAGTGCCGAAGCGCCCTATATTTCGTTACTGATGCGGCTGGATTTGCAGATGGCGCGCCAACTGATGGCTGACATTGAACAGCACGGTCCTCATTCGCCGGTTAAAGGTCCCGGAATGGCAACCGGTCCGGCAACCCCTGAGCTTTTTGATGCCATTGCCAGACTCATCGCCATCTTTGATAAACCGCAGGATCTTCCTCATCTGGGAAAACTCATACAGCAGGAGATTCTTTATCGCATTCTCACCAGCCCGGCAGGGGGCAGGCTGCGCGAGACGGTTCTCACCGGCACCCGAAGCCACCGCACCGCCAAGGCGATTACCTGGCTTCGGGAAAACTTTGATAAACCGTTAAAAATGGCCGAACTGGCCGCATTCGTCGGTATGGGTCAATCAACGCTGCACCACCATTTTCGCATGGTGACCGCCATGAGCCCGCTGCAATATCAAAAACATCTGCGTTTGCACGAAGCCCGGCGCATGCTGATCGGGGAAAACGTAGATGCCGCCACGGCGGCAGTACGGGTCGGCTATGAAAGCGTCACCCAATTTAGCCGGGAATATCGGCGCATGTTCGGCGCGCCGCCGATCAAGGATGTGAAGGGGCTACGCGCCCCCGTCTTTAACAATCCCAGCACATTCTGATGACCTTCATGGCAATGCCAGCGACGCCATATCAATCACAAAACGGTACTTCACCTCGCCATGTTCCATGCGTTCAAAGGCCTGATTAATGTCCTGCATGGGAATGATTTCACAGTCGGGAAGGATCCCTTTTCTGGCACAGAAATCCAGCATTTCCTGGGTTTGGGTAATCCCGCCCGAGGGTGAGCCGGTAATGCGCCGACGGCCCATTATCAGCGGCAGGGTGTTGAACCCGGCCATATCGCCCAAATTGCCGACAATCACCAGCGCACCCTCGACATCCAGCAGTTGAACATAAGGCGACACATCATGGGAGACAGGAACGGTATCAATAATCACGTCAAAAGAAGCGTTTGCAGCCGACATATCTTCTGTTGACGTTGACAGCAGCATTTTCTCCGCGCCAAGGGCCTTGGCCTCCGCCGCCTTTTCCGCGGTGCGGGTAATAACCGTTACTATGGCGCCAAGACCGGCGGCCAGCCGCACCGCCAAATGGCCAAGACCGCCAATGCCGATAACACCGACCCGCGACCCCGGCCCGACATGCCAGGTGCGCAACGGCGAGTAAACGGTGATGCCTGCGCATAATAAAGGCGCGGCACGCGATGGATCGAGCCCGTCCGGCAATTTGAGGACAAACTCTTCACGCACGACGATATGCTTGGAATAGCCGCCACGGGTTATTTCACCACTGATACGATCGTGCCCATTATAGGTTACCGTTGGGTATTCCCGACACATCTGTTCCTCATCTCTGCGGCACTGGTCGCAATGCTGGCAGCTGTCAATAATGGTGCCCACTGCAACCCATTGACCTACGGCATGACGGGTAACGCCGGCGCCGGTTTCAACCACCCGGCCGATGATTTCATGGCCGGGCACGCAGGGATAGGCCGTGGGTCCCCAGTCTTTCCAATCGTCCCGGCTTTGGTGAAGATCGCTATGGCATACGCCGCAGTATAAAATCTCGATAGCCACGTCATTATCGCGCAAGGCGCGCCGCTCGAAGATAAATGGCGCCAGAGGCGTGTTCGCATTTAACGCCGCATAACCGATGGTTTTCATGAAACGCTCCTTTAATCAAATGAGTTCCATGACACTACCTTATCCGTGTTTGCCTGCGTCAGCCCGATCCTTCCCGATTATTGCCCAAACCGCTTGTCGCTTCGCCATGCTGGCGCATGCGATGGCGCGCTCAGATACAAAAATGATATTGGCGCTGCAAAGCGGCATTACCGATCTGGTGAAAGCGAAAGTGAATTTCATCGTGGTTCCATGTAATCTCGCACATCGGTATTTTGCCGATATTGAAGCGGCCGGTGCAGGTATCCCTATATTACATATGGCAGATTGCGCGATTGCAAAAATCCCGGATGCTACCAAAAACGTTGCAATCATTGGGACGGCGCCCACCATTGAGGCCGGTTTTTATCAGGAACGTCTTATCGCTGCCGGCTTAAAAGTCGTCTCGTCAGCAGGTCTGCTTGAACATACCACCGAACTCATAATACTGGTCAAAGAAAAAGGTTTTAAAGATAAAGCGGTAACAGCAAGCTGGCACTCCGTACTATCGGAAGCAGCGGCGCTCGGAGCGCAGGCGGTACTCGTTGCTTGCACTGACATCAGTCCGCTGATTTATGATGGGCCAAAGCCCTTTGTCATGATAGATACCGCAGATAGCTTGGCGGAAGCCGCAATCCGTTACTTCATCTCTTTAAAAGAAGGATATCAGGTTATTTGATAGGATAGCTTTCCTGCATAAGGTATTTAGTAGATTTTGAAGTTATATAAATTCAAGAATTTGATGCTATCACCTTTATTCAAATTTTATATATTTTAACTGCACGCACTGCCACTATTATACTATCGCCATAGTTATGTTAATAACGTACTGTGCTACGTATGCTGTAGAGCGCGCAAAGGACCATAGTCCCCTGCGCGCCCTAAACTTCTTATTTTACATTAAACTCGTAGCTTCCCTTCGTTTTGTGACCATCTTCCGCTACCGCATGCCAATCAACTTCGTATTTACCCTGGGCCAACGGTGTGGATAACGGGATAATCATCTTTTTCTTATCCGCCGGATCAACCGTCGCCTCGCCGGTAGCGATGGTTTTACTTCCGCCATCCTTTAACTCAATCCCGCTGAAGGCGGGTTCCACTCCTTCGCTAAACGATAGAATCAATTGCTTTGGTGACGTTTCCACCACGCTTTGATTCGCGGGTGAAGCACTTTCCAGATGGGCATGAGCCTGTGCCTGCTGGTTTATGGCCAGACCTGCCATCAATAAAGCCGTGGCAATAAAGCGTTTTGACATATTCGAGTTCATATTTATTAACCTGTTATTTAGGAATTAATATTGCGCATACAAATTCATCCCGCTGCATTGAGCAAGAAAAATGATCGGATTATTTCATTAAAAATTGGATTAATTAAACAGGGGTGGCGCGCGCGGCTGTGGATCGCCTGGGAAAAACGAAAGTAACGGACGGGTAAATATCGCGGCCGGCGGGGCGCGTGAGATGAGCAACATCAGCCAGACAAAAGGAATGAATAGCCATGCCATTAAAGGCAGATGGAGCAAAAGCTGACAATAGCCGCAGGCGATATCATTCATCAATCCCGAAGTGCTACCGTCCGTCCAGGCATATAACGCAGAATGAGCGAGGTGATTATCGTGGCCGGCGTGCCGAGCATCATGCACCGGTACCGGTTGGCTGTTATCAGGTTCGGACATGGCGGACATGCCGTCGCCATTCATCTCATCATCGGACATGTCCATTCCGACCATCGCCATGGCAGCGGTTGCCACCGTATGACCCGGGTCGATGTTAACACCCACGCGCCGGTGTTCCAGTGATTTGGATACCACCGGACCGATAAAAAGCATCAGAATCGCTACCAGCCCGATAAGCGCTGGCATGCGTCGCTGCGATAGATGAAAAAGCGAGACCAAAACCGACAATCCCGTATGGCTTGAAGGACAGAGGTTGAATGATACGTGTTTAATCTCTGTTCGTCATCCACATGATGAGCAAGCGCACCGAACCGGCGCTGCCCAAAAAACGTCCGGGAAGGCGCCGCCTAAGCGGCGTACCGCTAAAAAAATCCGCCTGATAACGGCGGCGGCTCGCCTTTCAGGCTGTGAGCGCCAATAACCTTTAACTTATAGTCATTGGGATTGTGGCATAGCAACGTCCGGATATTGCGCCAATGGCGATCGAAGTTGAAGGAGCGGCTGGTTACCGACCCTCCGCCGGTATCAAAAATACCGCTGGCCGCCGCCAGGGCGAGTTCGCCGATCACCGCCTGCGCCTTGGCCGTTGCCAAGGCCGACTCCTCCAGCAAAGGGCCCGCAGCGGAGTTTTTATCCATGATAGCGCTAAAAGCAAGGTCGATGTGCCCGGCAGCATTGTCCACCAGGGCGTCAATAGCAAACGAGCGGGCGGAAATCAGTCCCAGGGTCCGCTGCACAAACATGTCATCGGTGGCCCGGTCGGTATGGCCGTGGGTGATGGTACGCGCTGTTTTTTTCACAAATTCAATTGCATCAGACAACACATTACGCACAATACCGGCTTGGCACGCTGCCAGGTAAAGCTGGCGAAAGGTGGCGGCATGGCGCCCCGCCTCATCTTCGGGTTCAAGCGTATCGCGCCATTCGACCTCATCGGCACTAACCTGTACATCCTCAAGCACAATGCTGCCGCTTGAAGTCAACCGCTGCCCCACGGCATCCCAATCGTCAGCGATCCGCACCCCTTTTCGATTGGGCTGTATCTCAACGCTGGCCGGCCGGCCCTCTTCATCCACCGCGGATATAAAGATGCGATCCGCAAATGCCGCGCCGGTAGCATAGTATTTTTGCCCATTGAGACGATACCCTCCGTCACGCCGGGTTAAACGCGTGCGGACCTCTCCCGGCCTGGTGCTCCCCCGTTCCGTGTGCGCGCCACCCAGCAACTCCCCCGTCAGTATTGAGGCAATATAACGATCGAGCCGTCCGGCAGGGGACAGCAGCAGAGTCTCGACGGCGTTGAAATGCGATCGCATGGCATGGGCAACGTTGGAATCGGCAGCCGCCAATTGGCTAACCACCGCCAGGGTCTGGCGTATTGACGCACCCGCTCCGCCTAAAGCGGCGGGTATTCTGAGTGAGCCCAGCCGGGTGGCGCGCAGCAGCGCGAAAGCCGAATGAGGTAAAATCCGCTCCCGCTCCCGCCGGGCGGCGTCTTTGGCTATTTCAGCCATGATTGCCGGCAACGGCTCAAGAATCTTGTCCAGTTCCGTTGGAAGGGCCTGGGCAAAGCTATGGGGTTCACTCATCGGAGCAGGTAAATTCATTCAGGTTCTCCTCAGCGGCGGCCTGTTGGAAATGGAAAATCATCCCGGGATAAACTGCGGGGCGGTAGGACTGGGCGCCGGCTGATAACGCAGATCCAGAACCTCATCGATTGCCAGCCGGCGCGGCGTCGAGCCGATCCTGTATTGCAAATCGAGCGCCCGTTCGAGCCCCGGAAGATCGATCTGTCCGTCAAAATGAAAATAGGGCCATTCATGATCGATGGATTTGCGGGCGATCTCGCGATCCACGGCAAACAGGGTTTGATAGAAGTCCAGCCATTCATCCTGATGATTCCAGGCGTAGTGGGCCGTATTCCTGATAACCTCGAGCACGTCGCGCAAAAGATCCGGCTGTTGCTGGATGAAATCCTGACCGGCGATTTGAATGCTCCATTGAATGGAGGGAACATCGGCAAGGGCCTGCGGCGCGCCCCAGGTACGGGTAATGCCCGAGCGCTCGCCCAGCGAGACGTAGGGTTCACCGGTAAGCAGCCCGACTATCTCGCCGGACGCCAGCAGTTCCAGCTGCCGCCCGTGATCCGCGCCCAGATGGCGAAAGACCACGTCCCGATCGGGATCAAGACCGTGCTGGGCCAGGATGTCGCGCAGATACCAGTAACCGCAGCTCCCCTTCGACAGGGCGGCGACGGTTTTGCCCTTGAAATCAGCCCAGCTCTTGATATCCGAACGGGTTATCAGAAAGAACGACAGACCGCGATCCAGTGAACTGCCGACAATGCGGATCCTCTTGCCTTCGCCGATGGCCGTCAGACCCGGCGGCGTACCGACTTCACCGATATGCACCGCGCCGCTTTCCACGGCGGCGGCCATTTCCGGCCCGCCGAATACCGTTTGCACGGTGAGATTGATGCCTTCCCGGACAAAGAACCCCGCCTGCATGCCAAAGCGGCTTAATATCGCCGTGTGATGGGTAACCGCGCCATAGATAATTGAACGTGACATTGTTGATCTCCTGTAAATGTAATATCGGTTAGGCAGGCGCACGCGCCATGGCACCGGCGATAATCCTCTCCTCGCTGAAATCCTGATAACCGACATCATCGGTAATCCGGCCCTCGGCGACGGTGAGAATACGGTGACTGATACCCATGATTTCGGGCATTTCGGAGGAAATGACCAATACGGCCAGGCCTTTTTCGGCCAGCGTGGCGATTAACCCGTGGATTTCCGCTTTCGCGCCGACGTCAACGCCGCGCGTGGGCTCATCCAGGATCAGCAGTTTGGGCGACAGCGCAAGCCAGCGCGCAATCACCACCTTTTGCTGGTTGCCGCCGCTTAAGGTGGAGGTTTCCTGCCGCGGTCCGGCCGCGCTGATACGCAGGGCCTTTTGGTAAAACGCGAACAGCGCCGTCTCTTTGGCCCGGCTTATGAGGCCGCAACGGGACAGGGTATCAAGCCGGGCAAGAGCGATATTATCGCGCGCGCCAAGCCCGGGAATGATCCCCTGCCGTTTCCGGTCTTCCGGAACGAGCGCCATGCCCAGCCGAATGGCATCCAGGCTGTGACGGATTTTCCGCATTTGCCCATACCAATAAATGCGGCCGGAAGACGCGGGCAGCATACCGAAAATCGATTCGGCTATTTCGCTGCGGCCCGAGCCGACAAGGCCATAAAGTCCCACCACTTCTCCCCCGCGGATGGAGAAACCGACGTTATGGCACCGGCCCGGCACGCTGAGATCCTCGACCCGCAATACCTCCTGTCCGTGCTGCGAGAGGGCGCGTTGGAAATAGCTGTCGAGATGGCGGCCGATCATCAAACGGGTCACTTCGTGCTCGTCTGTCTTCGCCGTGACCAGCACGCCGGTGACAATGCCGTCGCGCAAGACGGTTATTCGCTCGGTAATCGCGAAGATTTCGCGCATCTTGTGCGAAATATAAACGGTGGTAACCCCCTGGCCCTGCAGGCGGCGAATCGTCGCGAACAGCGTATCGGCCTCCCGCTGCGTCAGCGACGCCGTCGGCTCATCGAAAATGACGATAGCCGAGTCGAAAGCCACCGCCCGCGCTATTTCGATTTGCTGCTGCTGGGCGATGGATAACGTTCCCACTACCGCCTCAGGCGCGAATTCACAGCCAAGCAACGCCAGAACACGCCGGGTATTTCCATATAATGCCGGCCAGTCAATCCGCGAGAAAGAACGCAGCGGCAATTCACCCAGATAGAGGTTTTCGGCCACGGTCAATTCAGGCACCACAGACAGCTCCTGGTGTACCAGCAAAATGCCCTGTTTTTTCGCCGCCAGGGGGCTTTCAAGGGATACTTCCTCGCCGCGGATACGGATCTCCCCCTGATCGGGCCGGTAGATACCGGCGAGGATTTTCATCAGCGTCGATTTGCCGGCGCCGTTCTCGCCGCAGACCCCGTGGATTTCGCCGGTACGAAGCTCGAAGTCCACCGCATCAAGGGCGCGAACGCCGGGAAAGCGTTTTCCGATGCCTTCGGCGCGCAGGATGATTTCCCCGCCCGTTTCGTTATCGCCATGGTCGTTCACTATCGCCACCTCGCATTCGAACCGCCTCCCTGCTTAATAGGTGGGACGGGGCGTCCCATCGATATTCTTCAGGGTGTAGGCCGGGGTGTCGTAATACTGTTCTTTTGCCACCTTTTGCCCTTCCGCGACCTCAACGGCGGTTTTTAGCGCTAGACGGGATGCATCGTCGGGTTGCATCAGCACCGAGCCGTAGAAATAGCCATTTTTCTTGATTTCATCGTAGCCCTCGATTTGCGAGGCGCCGGAGGTAATCTTGATATGATCCGGTTTGAGGCGCCCGGCCTGAACCGCCGCCTTGATCGCCGTCAGCGCACCGAGCGCCATATCGTCGTCATTGGCGCAGACTCCGTCGATCTTGTTGCCGAAGCGGGTAATAAAGGCTTCCATGATCGACTGGGCCTTTTCGCGTTTGAAGTTGGCGGGCTGGGCATCAAGCAGCGTCGCGCCCGGATGTTCGGATAATGCCGTTCGACAGCCCTTTTCACGCAGATCGCCGGATTCAGTACCCGGCGTGCCGCTGATGATGACGATGTTTGCCTTGTCGCCCAATGCTTCAATCAGCATTTGTCCCGAAAGATAGCCGGTTTTGAAATGGTCCGGTCCGGTCCAGGCGGTGACGTATTGCGCCCCCGAAGGCGCGACGCGGCCATTGGACAGCACCACGGGAATGCCGGCGGCATGCGCCTCCCCAAGTGAGGATACAATGGCCTGGTTATTCAAAGGCAGGGCAATGACCGTATCGACGCCCTGTGCCACCAGGTCGCGGATATCATTACTTTGCTTAAGCACGTCGGCTTGAGAGTCCAGCACGATCACCTTGACCCCGAGCGCCTTGGCATAGTCCTGGAAATTTTTTTCATACGAGGCGCTCCAGGGATCGAGCAATGGGAACGACAGTCCGATAACCAATTGATCAAGCGGCTTTTTCAGCGGTTGATTCAACCAGTCCGGCGCAGCGGCCGCAGCGGCGAAAGAAGATGCCCCAATCAGTATTGCGGCCGCCATAGCCAGACGTTTAAACCTGTTCATTAACCTCTCCTGTTTTTGTTAAATAGAAAAAATGCCGGTAATGTCTTGCCCGCGCCGGGTCGCTTGTCGAGAATGAGCGCTATCAGCAATGCCAGGCCGATAGCCACCAGTACGTAATGTGCGGAAAGATGAATCAGATTGAGGCCGTTGCGCAGGACGGCAAGCAACAAAACCCCGGCCAGTGAATTGATGACATTGCCTGCGCCGCCGGTCAGCCGTGTGCCGCCGAGGGCCACCGCCGCGATGGCCCATCCCTCATAGCCCTGGCCGTAGGTGGGAACCGCCGCGCCCATATTGGCGGCAATGGCAATCCCGCACAGGGCCGCCAGAAAACCCGAGACCACAAAATTGACCATGACATGCCGGCGAACCCGTACGCCGGCGTTGACGGCGGCGTTGCGATTACCGCCGATGGCATACGCTTCCCGTCCGTGCCTGGTGTTCGACAGCACCCAGTGCGCGGCGATCAGCAACGCGAAAAAGAGCACGGTAATCAGGTGTACCGAACCCAGCCGCAGCGAACCTATCCAGGTAAATACCGCGCTTTGGGCGATAATTGAGGTTTCACCCACCACGGCGAAGGTCAGCCCCTTGAGGCCGATCATGGCCGCGAGGGTCACGATCAGGGAATTGACGCCGAGGCGTTCGACGAAAAAGCCGTTTACCAGACCGGAAAAAACACCGGCCCCCAAGGCGGCCAGAACGGCGAGGGGCAGCCCCAGGTCTCCTTGCAGCACCACGCAAAGGCCGGCGCAAAGGCCCACCAGTGAACCGATAGAGAGATCGATATGGCCGCTGATGATGACAAGCGTAAGCCCAATGGCCAGGAAGCCCAGGAAGGACGCCTGCAGGAGAATATTGCCGATATTGAACCATGACAGAAAATGCGGGCTCAGCGCGGCAAAGAAACATATCGCCGCCAGCAGCGACAGCCAAATGGGATTGCCCAGCGCCGTTAACGCCAGACGGCGCGCGTTGCCGGCCAGGGAGTCAATAATGCCCGCGGCGGGTATTTCGGCGTTGCCGGTCGCTTTCACAATAATATCCTTTTGCGCTTCGCCGCCATTTCGGCCCAGACGGCGGAGATGATGACGCCCCAGGTAATAATCCACTGGAGGTAATAAGGGAGGCCGAGCAGCAGCAGTCCGTTTTGCATAAACGCCAGCAGCACCACCCCCACCACCGTCCCGGCCATGGTTCCCGAGCCCCCCAGAAAGCTGGTGCCCCCCAGGATCACGGCGGAAATGACGTCGAACTCGTAGCCGGCGCCGGTATTGGCCTGAGCGCCCATAACCCGGCTGGCGATAATCAAAGCCGCCACCGAGGTGGTCAGGCCGCCGATAAGGTAGGCGAGGGCAACGGTTTTTCTGGTATCAATGCCGGAAAAGGCGGCGGCGGTTTCATTGCCGCCGATGGCGAAGATTTTTCGCCCGAACGCCGTCATATGCAGCAGGATACCCAGCGCCACGGCCAGCGCCGCGAAGAGCAGCACCGGAACCGGCAGACCAAACAGAAATCCGCGGCCGAAGACGGCGAACCAGGTGGTATCGGGATGGGCGACGTAGATATCCGCGCCGCCGCTGTAAACCAAGGTGACCCCTTGCAACAAGGACATCATGGCCAGGGTGGCAATCAGCGGATTAAGACGCAAATAGCCGACGATAAAGCCGTTTACCAGGCCCACGGCGCCGCCTATGCCCAGCGCCGCCAGCAGCGCCGCGCCGGCGCCTGCCCGTTCATGCACATCTATCGTGACGAAGCTTGCCAGGGACAGCAGCGAGCCGATAGACAAATCGATACGTCCCGAAATAAGCACGAACGTCGCCCCGAGCGCCATCACGCCGGCGATGGATGACTGGCGTAAAACCTGGGCGATATTGTCGCCATTAAGCAGGGACGGCGTAATGCCGGCAATAGCGCCAAGCACGATAATAAACACCGGCAAAATACCGAAGCGCGCCAGGATTTCACGAGTCAATGCGCCCAAACCGGTTTTTGGTTTAAACGCTGCCGCCGGCTTTACGATTCCATTTGTCATCGCTTGCCGCCCTGGGCAATGGCGGCCGCGTCGCGGGGCAGATTGCCGTTGAGGTGGAAGTCGCCGACATAAAACTGCCGCCAGCGCACAGGGTCATGCAGCGAGTGCGTCCGCACGTTGCGCCACAGGCGATCAAGGCCGCGCCGCTCGCCATTGACCACCGGCGAGCGGAAATGCGCTATCTCGTTGGCGATGGCCGGGGACAATTCATAGGCGAGGCTTTTCGCCTCATCGGTGGCGACAAAAGCCTCCGATGCCGCCGCCACCGTGGGAATGTCGCCGGCGAGGACCGCGTCTGCCCGCCGGGCGGCCCGCAATACCAGAGAACGTGCGGCGCGAATGCGTACTGCGTATTCACCGAGGCGGGCGAGATCGGCTTCGTGCGGCGCCGGATGTTCAGAGAGGATGCGCGCGGCGGCCTGCAAGGCGCCCGCCGCGCCCGCCGTCTCGATGGCGGCGTGAATAAGCTGGTTGCCGGCAAACTGGGCCAGCAGAACGGCGGCATCGCCCCTTGCCCGGTCAACCACCTGGTGCGCCGGAACCCATACATCATTAATGATGGTTGTGCCGCTGTAGGTTCCGCGCTGGCCGAAGGCATCCCAGTCGGCCAGAACATCCAGCCCGGGATTATCGCGCTCGATATACGCCGTCAAAATCCGGCCATCCGCATCTTTGCCGAATACCGGCACCCACTGGGCGGTGAGCGCGCCGGTGGAAAAATATTTACGCCCGTTAAGCCGGTAGCCGTTCCCCTCGGGGGCTATGGTGGTGGCGATATCCCGGCGCGACGGTCTGCCGGGTTCCGCCAGCGCATTGCCGAAACGCGCGCCGGCCAAGACCCTTGCATAAAAAAAGTCCCGCGTGGCCGGTTCAGCCACCAGCAGCGTATCGACGAAATCAAAATGATTTTGCGGCACCTGTGCCAGGGAGGTATCCGCCGCCGCCAGGATCAGGAAAACCTCCATCAGCGTTTCGGTGGACGCGCCGGCGCCGCCAAACTCACGGGGTACGGTAATCGCCAGCAGCCCGGAGCGCGACAGCGCCTGAAGTTCGCTTACCGGTATACGCCGCTGTGCATCGATTTCCACCGCGCTTTGCCGCCAGATGGCAGCGAGTTCATGGGCCGCCGCAATGGCCTCCTGCGCTGTGGCGATAACATGCGCCGTTGCCGGCGCGCCATGTTCTTTATCCCCAGGCCGGTTCATAACGCCACCTCCCAGAGGCCGTTGCCGTTATCTTCGGGCCCCTCCCCGGCGGCTTTGCCGGCAAAGCGGCTGGCCGGGCGAGGCAGGCCGTAATGGTCGCGCAGCGTGCCGCCGGTATATTCCCGCCTGAACAGACCGCGCTTTTGCAGTTCGGGAATCACTAGATCCACAAAGGCGGCCAGCCCCGACGGAAAGACATCGCACATAATATTGAAGCCATCCGCGGCGCCTTCGGCGACCCACTGCTCCATGGTGTCGGCAATCTGTTGCGGGCTGCCCACCACCAGCCGGTGCGCGCCGCCGCCGCGGGCAATAATGTCGCGCACCGTCAGGGAGCGGTTGCGCGCCAGGGACAGGGTCGCTTCGACGAAACCGCGCGTCCCCATATAGTTGTTGATTATCGGCAAGAGCCTTTCCGGTATCGGCCGGTCAAGATCAAGATCCGCCGGATCCAGCCCCAGCTGTCCGGCGAAGCGGGCCAGCACGCTGTCCTCCCCCGCTATCTCATCCAAGGCCTTGCGCCGTTGCCGGGCTTCCTCTTCCGTCGCGGCCACGATCACGAACAGACCGGGCAGAATGCTGATTTGGTCCGGGTTGCGGCCATAACGGGCCGCCCGCTGCTTGACATCGGCATAATAGGATTTCGCTTGTGCCAAATCCTGCTGAACGCTGAATACCGCCTCGGCGTAGCGCGCCGCCAGATCGCGCCCCTGCTCCGAACTGCCGGCCTGGACCAGCACCGGCCTTCCCTGCGGCGAGCGGGGGATTTGCAGCGGTCCGGAAACGGTAAAATGCGTTCCGGCATGGTTGATGGCATGTATTTTGCCGGTATCGGCAAACCGGCCCGAGGACCGGTCGAGGATCAGGGCGTCATCTTCCCAGCTGTCCCATAACCCCTGCACCACATCGACGAACTCAGCCGCCCGGGCATAACGATCCGCATGTTGGGGCAGATGCAGTTCGCCGAAATTACCGGCGGCGCGTTCGTCGTAGGTGGTCACCACATTCCAGCCGACGCGGCCATGGGAAATGTGATCAAGGGAAGAGAAACTGCGGGCGATATTATAGGGATGGGAAAACGTCGTGGAGGCGGTGGCGATAAAGCCGATCCGGCTGGTCACCGCGGCCATGCCCGCCACAATCACCGCCGGGTCGAGCGCCCAGCTGGGATGCGTGCCGGGATTAAAGGAGATGGCCAGCGCATCGGCCAGGAACACCGCATCCAGCAATCCGCGTTCGGCCACCTTGGCAATCTCCTGGTAATGCTCTATCTGGATATAGCCGAGGGGGTTGCCCTCGTTAGCGCGCCAGCTTGCGCCATGGGAACCGGAACTCAAAATATTGACATTGATGTGCATCTGCTTCTTGCTCATACCGCGGCCTCCCGTTTGTTGTTATTCACCAGCTCACGGCCGATATTCTCGGCCGGCCGGTACGGCGGATAGACCACCCCGTGGGCGGTGAAATCGCGCCAATAGCAGTCGAAGCCATAACGTTGGCTGGTGGCGCCGGCGCCGAGCAGTTCAATGGTTCCATTGATGATTGAGCGGCCCGCCAGAATCGCAAACAGCCTCGCCGCCGCCACCGCATCCCATGCCTGGGAAAACGCCTGCCTTGATGTACCGGGAGCCACCCCCGCCACCACCTCCCGAGCCTCGGTCAACAGCTCCGCCAGGGCATGCCGCGTGGCGATATACTCCCCATAGCGCCTCACCAGGTGCGGGTCGTCCGTGGCCCTGGTCAGGGACTGACCTTGCCAGGGCCGGGTACGGGTGGTGATATGGGTATGGGCCGCCGCCGAGAACCCCTGCAAAATGCCGAAGTCCAGCGCGGCATGTAGCAGCTCTTCCACCAGGGCGGCGTAGCCGGTTATGTGCTCAAGCGTTCGGGCATCGATGGCGCCCAGAGTGGTGGCCGCCAGCGGCGCCGGCGCTCTGACCTCATCTTTCTGAAAACCGGTCCGGTCGAAGATAATTCCGCCGGCATGGATATTGGCTTTCCCGTCGAGGGACACAAAATACCCCCCCTTGGCAGGGTCTGCGTCCCGCACCAGCAGCAAAGCGGTATCCCCTTTGGGGTTTGCCGTGCGGAAAAATTGTTGTCCCCTGATAGCCAAGCGGCTTCCCGAGACCGTCGCGGTCAACGCGCCGTCAGGATAAACGCTATCGTCCGGCCACCGGGGCCACACCCAGCCGGCAATATCCCGGGGGTTAGGGTCAAGGGAACCGAACAGCAGCCGAGCCACCGTTTGGTTAACCTGCGCCAGTGCCGCCGCAGGTTCGTTTTCTCCCGCCTGGGCCACGGTCTGGAAAGCCCGGTTGATATTCAGGTCCGCCACCGCGGCCTGGAAAATCCTGTTGTCGTTGATGATATCGCTATCGCGGTCCGCCACGGTGGAGGGCGGATTTCCCCGCGGCGAACAGGCGGATATACCCAAGGTGTCGGTCATGATTTTTTCCTCGCGGCGGTGCCTGGAATTGACGCCAGCAATAGCCGCGTATAGTCATGTTGTGGATGAGCAAATAACGAGTCGGCGGGACCGTATTCGATAATACGGCCGGCCTTCATCACGGCGACCTCATCGGCCATCTGTCTGACCACGGCCAGATCGTGGGAAATAAACAGATAGCTCAGTCCATACCGCTCCTGCAGTCCGGACAGTAAATCCAGGATTTGCGCCTGGATGGAGACATCCAGGGCCGATACCGGCTCGTCACAGATCAATATTGCCGGTTCCGGCGCCAGCGCCCGGGCAATGGCCACCCTTTGCCGCTGTCCGCCGGACAGTTCCGCCGGGTAGCGGTCCAGCAGCCCCCTCGGCAGGTTGACGTGCTCCATCAGATCGTTAATGCGCTGACGGCGTTTGAATTTATCCCCCAGGCCATATCCCAACAGCGGCTCGCCGATGATTTCGGCGACGGTGAAGCGCGGATCGAAAGACGCGAACGGATTCTGGTGGATTGGCTGCATTAAACGGCGCATTCGCCTGACACCGTGGAGATCGAGACTTTTGGTCTCCACGCCGTCGAAAAAGACGTTGCCCCGATCCGGCGCCGTCAGACCAAGGGCGATACGGGCGGTAGTGGATTTCCCCGAGCCGGACTCCCCCACCACCGCCAGGGTCTTGCCTCGTTTCACCTCAAGATTGACGTCGATCACCGCCTGCACCGCATGTTCACCCCCTCCCCGTGCGGATGACACGAATGTGCGCGAGACATGGCGAAGGGACAGCAGGGGTTCGCCGGCCACGGCGGGGAAGGCGGCAGGCTGCTCCCGGTTATCTTTCCCACTGAAAGCAGCGCGCCGGCGTCCGTTGGACAGCCCAGGGGCGCTGGCGATGAGCAGCCGGGTGTAGTCATGTTGCGGTCTCGCCAAGACCTCCTGTGCGGGCCCCTGCTCAACGATTCTGCCGTCCTTGAGCACAATAATGCGATCCGCGCGATCCGCCGCCACCCCCAGGTCGTGGGTAATAAGCAACATCGACATGCCCGATGTGCTTATCAATGAGTCGATATCGTCCAGGATCGCCTTTTGCACCGTGACATCCAGCGCGGTAGTGGGCTCATCGGCCACAATCAGCCGCGGGCCCGGGCCGATAGCCGACGCGATCAGCACCCGCTGCCGCATTCCCCCCGAAAGCTGATGGGGAAATTGCCAGGCGCGCCTGGCCGCATCCGGTATATGCACCCGATTAAGCAGCGCGACGGCGGCATCATTTGTTCCCCCGCCATCGCCGATATGATGAATTATCAATGGCTCATGCACCTGCCTACCGATACGGTGCAGCGGATTGAGCGCCATCATCGGATCCTGCGGGATCCAGCCCACCTCCCGACCGCGGATACGATTGAGCGCGCGCTCCCCCAGGCGCGTCAGTTCACGCCCCGCCAGGGAGATAGATCCACCGGTAATGGAGGCGCTGTCGGGCAGCATGCCCATGGCGGCGAGGGCGATGGTGCTTTTGCCCGATCCCGATTCACCCACCAGGGCCACAACTTCTCCTGGTCTTACCTCAAAAGAGACGCCGCGCACCGCCGAAACGCGGCGGCCACGGGCGTTATAATCAACGCAGAGCTGCTCAATGGATAAGGGGCTGGTATCCGCCTCCGTCAGGGTGCGGCCGGAGGTTTGCCCCGGTCCGCGGCGAGCCGGCTTGGTTTTCCAGGTCATGTGTTCGCCGCCTCATGGCCGGCAAGCGCCTCGGCGACACGGTTAGCGGCCAATACCGTGATGAGGATAACCAGTCCGGGCAAGGTGGTCAGCCACCAGGCCGCCGTCATATAATCACGGCCGCCGGCCACCAGTTGCCCCCATTCCGGCGTAGGCGGCGGCGGGCCGAATCCCAGGAAACTCAGGGCCGAAACGCTCAGGATAGCCCAGCCGAGTTCAAGGGTCGCCAGTACAATCACCGGCCCCAGCGCGTTAGGGATGATATGGCGCATCAGCACGCGGCCCTTGCTGACGCCGGCGAACAGGGCCGCCTCGATATAGTCCGACGACCGGATTTTCAGCACCTGGGAACGGGTGACCCTGGCAAACCCGGCAATGCTCCCGATCCCCACCGCGATGGCGATGTTGACCATGCCGAAACCCAGCGCGTTGATGATGGCCATTGAAATCAGCAGCATCGGGACGGAAAGCAATACATCCATCATCCGCATCAGGACATCGTCCACCCAGCGCCCGATATACCCCGCCAGCAGACCGATGCCGCACCCCGCCATCATGCCGACGCTCACGGCGAGCACCACCGCCTTCAGCGACTGCCGGGTGCCATAGACCACGCGCGCGAACAAATCGCGGCCCATATGATCGGTACCGAACAGGTGTTCGAGGCCGGGGGGCTTAAGTCTCGCTCCGCCCTGCCCGCGTATGGGGTTGTAGGAGGTGAACAGGTCAGGAAACAGCGCGGCGGCGATGACCGCCGACAGTACCAGGATCGACAAGGCCAGGCCGGGCTGGGTAATGACGCCCCGTACCGTTGGCCACAGGATACGCCGTGAAAAACCATAGCCATTTTCAGCATCGCGGTTTGCGTCATCCGGTCGCCGGGAGGCGTTGCCGGTCAGGGAAATGTTACTCATATGCGCGGGCCTGACAGTTTCGGCCGGCGTACGCCGATGTCGATACGCGGGTCGATAAAGGGATAAAGAATGTCAACCAGCAGATTGACGCAGACGAATACCGTCGCGGCAAACAACACCGCCACCAGCACGATGGGCGTATCCTGGAACAGCACGGCTTTTACCGTCAGCAAGCCAATGCCCGAGCGGGAAAATACCGTTTCCACCACCACCGACCCGGCAATGAGATGGCCGGTGGTCATGCCTAACGCCGTCAATACCGGAATGATGGAATTGCGCAGCGCGTGGCCGATAAGCAGCCGGCGGCGGCTGGCGCCGCGCCCCTTGGCCGTGGTGATATAAGGCGACTTCAGCACGGCGTGCAAACTGCGCGATAGGATTTGCGCGATGAGCGCGGCGGTGGGAATGGCCAGCACGATGGCGGGTAGCACCAGGCTGGCCGCCCCGTCGTTACCCATACCGGGCAACAGTTTTAACCGGAAGGAAAAAATCTGCAGCAGGATCAGGCCAATCCAAAAAGAGGGCAGTGAAACCCCCACCACCGGAAACAGCAACAGGAGATTGCGTAAAGCCGGCGAACGCACATAGGCGGCCAACAGCGACAGACCCATACCCAGCACCAGTCCCAGGAACAGCGCCAGTCCGGCCAGCTTGAGGGTTTCCGGAACGCCGGCGGCGAACATCTGGAGCGCATCCTGCCCTGTTTGCGCCGACAGACCGAAATTGCCATGCAGAGCCGCCCACAATGCCCGGCCATATTGGATGAAGACCGACCGATCCAGCCCGAGATCGGCGCGCATCTTCTGCAACGCCTCCGCCGAAAAACCGCTGCCGCCGGCGCCAAGATTCAGCTTGCTTAACGCCGCATCCCCCGGCAATACATACAGCAGCAGAAAAGCGGCGGTAAAGGTGGCCCATAAAACACATAGGGCGTGGGCAATCCGCTTGGCAATAAAAAAAGTCATAATATCGTCATCCGGGTTTGTTGCCATGAAGAAGGGAGAAGCCGCCTTCCCCCTCGAGGCCAAACGCTAACGGGCAGCCTTTGCCAGCGTAACGTCGTAAAGAATCTGGCTGGTTGAACCGGCTCCCGGCCCGCCCCACTCCAGATCCCTCACCGTGCCGTCGTTCGACCACAGTTCCTGGGTAGAAAACACCGGAACCGCATAAGCCCGGTCCAGGATGATTTTCTGCACCTGATCGGTGAGTTTCTTGCGCGCGGCCGGGTCGGTGGTGGCGCGCTGAGCGTCCAGCGGGCCGTCGATGTCGTTATCGGGATGGAGGCGGAATCGGTTGAGCGCCTTGGTTGAGTAGAGCTGGCGCAGCACGTCCGGATCGCCCAGGGACCACTCCCAGCGATGAAGATCATAATCTCCCGCCAGCAGCGCTTCATCATAGGCGCCGCCGGTGAGCGGGCGCAGACGCAAATCAAAGCCCACATCGCGAACCTGCTGCTGAACCACTTCCAGAAACGCCTGGTTGATCGGAGCGGCATAGAACGAAACGGTAATACGCAAAGGCTTGCCGTCCTTGACCCGGATACCATCCGGTCCCTTGGTCCAGCCGGCTTCGTCCAGCAGCTTGTCAGCGGCGGCCGGATCGAAAACCAGCTGTGCGCTCTGGTCAAGGTAACCCGGCGTCTTGCGCGTCAACACGCCGGTGGCGGGAATTTTAAAACCCGAGAAAGCGAGATCGACGACCTCTTTACGATTGATGGCCTTGCTGAAGGCCTGCCGCACCTTCTCATCGGCCAGGATGCCGCGGGAGGTGTTGATCAGCAGATTGACAGAGGTGCCCAGGGATTCGATTTTCTCCAGCGGAAAACCCTCTTTCACCAGCGGTTCGGCATCCTCATATCCCGTCGATTCGATAATATTGACCTGATGGCTCCTCAGTGCGCCGGTGCGTACCGTCGATTCCGGAATAATGCGGTAAATAACCCGATCAAGGTAAGCTTCGCCGCTGTGCTTACGTTGCGACGACGGCCAGTTATAGCCTTTGCGCTTCACCAGCTCGGTCTTCTCGTTCAGCTTGACGCTGTCGAGCACAAAAGGTCCGGAACCTATCACTCCCGTATGGCAGCGTTCCTCCGGTGACTTCGCCAACGTCGCCGGGGCGACGATACCCAGCTCCCCCGTCGAGGTGGCCGCCAGGAACGGGACATTCGGCTGGTTGAAATCGATTTGCAATGTGTAGTCATCAATGGCCGTGATGGCCTTTACCCCTTTAAAATAGGACGCGCCGGCCGCACCGGGAATGGTTGATATTTTATCGAAGTTGGCTTTGATCACCCGCGCATCGAGTTTGCTGCCGTCGCTGAAAGTGACGTCTTTGCGAATATGAAAAGTGTAGCGGGTCGCATCAGTATTTATTTCCCAGGATTGAGCCAGCCAGGGGGTTATTTTTGATGGATTTTCATAATTCTGATCGGTAAGGGAATCCACCAGGCCCCGGCCTTCGATTGCCGCATAACCGTAATTGTCCTGTTGCGGATCGATACATTGCGATTGTTCGGCCAAACCAATAGTGAGTTCCTTCTCGCCGTCCGTGGATTCCGCGCCGCTCGCCAAGCTTATATTTAATGAAATAACCAGCATAGATAACAGACCGGGATAAGCCCAGCGTCCAAATTTCTGCATTATTAAAAATCTCCGGTAAGGGCTTAGAGCGCATTACGCCCCGCATTAAGAAAAAAGAACTTACTATCGATATTCAAAATAATAATATGATATTTTATGCATTAGATTTCACATTTTGTTGTTTTATAAAAACCTTTCATTTACTGTGGAGTAATATTTAGTTTAATTCAAGGCGTTTTTTGCCAGCGGTCGGCATGCTATCAAACGCGGAGGCAAATGGAAAAACGCTGAAATTTTTACTTATTTACAATTAATTAACAATCAATTGTTGTGGAATTTATTTTTCCCATATCGCCAGTGCAATAAATAGCTGCATTTCAATTGACCAGCCATACAACAATTACTTCGTATTAATGAATATTTAAATAGGCGGATATCAAGATTGGGTCAGATTAACGGCAGAATATTTCCGTCTTTGTTTCTTAATAAAGATTATATATATTTTATAAATGGCAATCAGGCATATGTATTTAAAATTTCCCTCTTTTATCAGTCTATTCGCCATATTGTCTCTATGCCTTGACAGTATTCTGCCGTCTCTGACCAAAAAATAACATGCGAGCGGGCCAGCGATGGCAAGTTCGGTTAATCCTGTCGGTTAGCCCGGAATGAGAGAGGACATTATCCTTCGCGGCTTTATAGTCTGCAGTCAGAAAATTCAATTTTCCGCTGCTAATGCCGCCGCCGCGCCCGATAAGGCAAAAAACGCCAGCAGGGTAAATGAATAATAATATCCGGTTTCACCCGGATAATAGCCCAGTAGAATCACCAGCAGCGACAGAGCAATGGCGCCGCCGACGTACTGGGCGGTCACCAAAAGTCCACTGCCCGTCCCTTGCCTATCCTCCGGCAGCTCTTTTAGGCCCGCGGCGAAATTGGCGGCGTAAATTATGCCGTGTCCCAGCCCGCTGAGCAGGAGTCCCACGGCAAAGCGCCAGCGGAATGCCCCGCCGGCAAGCGACAGGGCGAGCAGCCACAGACCGAATGCCGCCAGCGCAAATCCGCCGAACAGCACTCTTTCGGCAGTCATCTTGCCCATGAGCTTTCCCGCCAGTACATTGCCGATGACGATCAGCGCCGCCATGGGCAAAAAGCACAGACCTGCCCTTAGCGCACCGTAACCATAGACGTTTTGCAGCAACAGCGTCAGCAAAAAGAATTCCGCCCCGGCGCTCGCCATATAACATGCGCTGGTCCAGCATCCGGTGCGCAGGCCGGGCAATCGCCGCAGCGCCCGCGCCACCAGCGGACGCGGGCCGAGTTTTTCGCCGGCAAAAAAGATTAACGACCCTACTACCGCCGCTCCCGCCCATGCATGGGTATGGATATCGTCAAGGCCGGCCTGCGCCAGGCTCGTCAGCCAAAGCACCACGCTCATCATCGCCAGGGTGCCTGACAGCGCGGCCAATACCGGAATGGGGGCGCGGTGCCTTGGCGCCGTACCCGGCATCATCTTGCGTTTCAACAGCCACAGGCAAAGCATGCCGATGGGAAAATTGATAAAAAACACCAGCCGCCAGGAAAACAGTGTGAAAACGCCCCCAAGCAATACCCCCGCCACCAACCCCAGAGCGCCCACCGCGCCCCATATCGATAGTGCTTTGGCCCGTGACGGTCCGGAAGGGAAATGCGCTGCAATCATAGACAAAAGCGCCGGTTGCAGCGCCGCCGCGCCGATACCCTGCGCGCCGCGGGCCAATATCAGCCATGCGCCGTTCCCTGCCAACCCGCCCAGTAAAGAGGCGGCGCTGAACAGGCATACGGCGGCGGCAAATGTCCCGTACGCGCCAAACCGGTCGCACAGTCTGCCGCCCAGGAGTAAAAAGCCGCCGAACATCAGGCCGTAGGCCGAGACTATCCATTGAGACAAGGCGGTGTCCAGCCCCAGGTCTTTCGCCATGGACGGCAACGCGAGATAAACGATGGAGTAATCCAGCGCCAGGATAAACTGCGCTAAAGAGATGCCCGCCAACGCACCGGGGCCGATTTGTTCCTTGCCGGATTTGACTGCCGTAATCGCGATCATTGATGATTGTCCTCAGCCTTAGCGATGTGCATATCTTCTTTGGCCTATAATGAAAAAAACTCATTTATCAGGCATTGAAATCAAAGCTTACACCGCTTAATTTGTGACAATCAAAATCAAATATTTCACCATAAGCTGAAAAAAACTCACCATGAAAGACAAGCGCATGCCGACGCTGAATTCTCTGAAGGCTTTCGACGCCGTCGCCAGTCAGGGCAGCTTCAAACGGGCGGCACAGGAGATCAACGTGACGCCTACCGCGGTCAGCCACCAGATCCGGGCGCTGGAGGAGGCCTTGCAAACCGCGATGTTCGAGCGCGGCCCACGGGAGGTCGCCTTGACCGCCGCGGGCAAGATACTGCATCAGGCCACCCGCCGTGCCTTTGCCGATTTGCAGGAGGCGGTCAATACCATTGCCAACGCCCGGCGGCCGCCGGTACTGACGCTCACCACCACCTCCAATTTTCTGACCCATTGGCTGGTGCCGCGGTTGTCCGCCCTGAAAGCGTCTTGCCCGGAGATGGAACTGCGGCTCCATACCGGCATTGAGCTGGTGGATCTGGCGAGAAATACCGTGGACGCGGCCATCCGCTACAGCACCCGACCCGGTGAAAATCTCCACACAACGTTATTGTATGAAGACAGTTTCGTGCTGGTGGCCGCCCCGGCCCTGTCGTTGAAGAAGGTGGACGATTTGCTGTCGGTAACGCTGTTTCACGTCGAAAACCGGCTTATCCCGCAGCCATCGCCGGATTGGAAACAGTGGCGCAGCCGCTTTGGCCCCGCCGCGCTGGATATTGACGCCGGCCCGCGCTTTAGCGATGAGATCCACGCCATCCAGGCGGCAATCGCCGGCCAGGGAGTGGCCATCGTCAGCAGCCTGCTGGCGAGGGATTTTATTGATAAGCAGATGCTTACCCTACCCTTCCACCGGCGGCTACCGGGCGCCAACTACTATTTTGTTACCACTCTAGATAAGTCCAGCCGTGAGGATATCGTCCGGCTAAGGGAGTGGCTGCTGGCGTGCATGGCGGGGTAGCCTGGGGAAGACAATATCCATTGTTTCAGGCGCTGCCTACCGTCCATTGCGGCGGCGGCGGCGTGCCGTTTACCGCATAGTCGCCGACGATCCGGTCTTTATAAATGCGCGGATTATGGGATGCCAGGGTCCGTGCATTGCGCCAATGCCGGTCCAGGCCGGCTCCGCGCCTTACCGCCGAGGCGCCGAGGGCAT
The DNA here is from genome assembly GCF_047324245.1 of Sodalis sp. RH16. Classification (NCBI taxonomy): domain Bacteria; kingdom Pseudomonadati; phylum Pseudomonadota; class Gammaproteobacteria; order Enterobacterales; family Bruguierivoracaceae; genus Sodalis; species Sodalis sp. RH16. Next base: position 1,243,156 of record NZ_CP178737.1, read on the forward strand.
CGAAAATCAGCGCCGTGGCGTCAAGCACCAGGCCGGACACCACCGTTTGCGCCTGCGCCGCCTGCAGTTCCGCCAGCGCCACCGCCTCTTTTTCCCTGGCGTCGCCGCGGCGCGCAGTGTCATAGGCGTCCTGGAGCGCTTCGGCGGCTTTGAGCACGATGGCGCCGGCGCCGAACGCCGCGCCCTGAATACGACCCACTATCTGCAGCACCTGGGGATCGGCGCCGGCCTGCGTGGCCGCGGCATGGGAATAGGTGCGATTTCGCCGCGCCACCGCCCCGGCCACCTCGTCTGCCGCCGCCCGGCCGACCCCCGCCAGGGCGGAGAGGATAACCAGCTGATAGAACGCAGGAGAGTAGTTAAACCGATCTTCCTCCGGCGCAACATCGTCCCACTCCAAAGGGGCATGGTCGAATACTGTCGTCCCGCTGGCGGTCAGGGTCTGGCCGAAACCATCCCAATCATCCGCCACGGTGACGCCGCGGGCGTGGCGATGGATAATCGCCGATATCGGCTCGTCATTATCGTTTACACAGCCGACATGGATCCAATCGGCAAATGCCGAGCCGGTGGTATAAAATTTGGTGCCGTTTAAATAAGCACCGTCACCGTCGCGGCTCACACGGCTGGAGAATCCCTGAAGCGTTGAATCCAGCTCGGTCCAGGCATTGCCGGCGATTTGGCCGGTGGCGAAACGCGGCAGCCATTTTTCCCGCCGGCCGGGGATGCGGGTGTTAAGAATATCCTCCACCAGGGCAAAATGTCCGCGCAGCGCCTGGGTGATATTGGAATCCGCCGCGGAGAGCTCAATCAGCAGGCCGAACAGCTCAGGCAGCGTGGCGCCGAAACCGCCGAACTCCTCAGGCACCCGCAGCGCGCCGAAACGGGCCTCTTTGAGCCAGCCTATCTGTTCATACGGCAGCGTGCGGGTAATTTCCCGCTCCAGCGCGCCGGCGCTGATGTTGGCGAACAGCGGCCGGAATCGCTCCGCCAGCGACGAATAACGCTCGCTTGGGGGCAATCCCCAGGCATTAGTAGCTAATGTCATGGTGTTATCCTTATCAAAAGCAGCGGCATCCTGGCGGGCGCGCCGCAAGAAATGGTGGTCAGTCGCTTCGCCGGGCGGGATGCCGCGCATTGATCCGCGCCTCTCCCCCGGGGAAAAACCGTTCGCGCAGCGTACCGGGCGCATACTCCGTCTGCGCCAGCCCGCGCCGCGCTAAAACGGGCATGACGTGGTCGATAAACTCGACAAAGGAGCCCGGCGTGGTCTGGTAAGCCACGTTCACGCCGTCAATGCCCGCCTCTTGCCACAATGCGAGGCGGTGGGCGATTTGTTCAGGCGTACCTACGATACGGCCGTTGTAGGACATGGCCGTCACCAGATCCGCCAGCCGCGCCTTTTTGCCGGGATGAGCTTCTTCATAAAAACGGGTGAAGCCCTGCAAGCCTTCGATGTTGAAATCCGCCACCGGCTTATCAGGATCCAACAGCCCGAAATCTATGCCCAGATCGCGTCCCACATGGGCCGCCAATCCATCGGTGCTGACATATTCGTCCAGCGCGCGCGCCTTGCGCGCCGCCTCTTCTTCCGTGCTTCCCACCACAAACGACAGCCCCTGGAAAACCAGTAAATCCTCAGGCCGCCGGCCTGCCCGCGCCAGCCCGGCCCGCAGCCCGCTGATGGCGACGCGGGCCGCCTCGGGAGTCAGGCAGACCACAAAGGTCGCCTCGGCGTTACGCTCGGCGAAGGCCCGGCCCGCCGTGGACGAGCCGGCCTGGATCAAAAAGGGCGTGCGCTGGGGCGACGGGCTGGAGAGATGCGGTCCACGCACCCGATACCGCTCCCCCTGATGATCGATGGCGTGGATTTTGCGCGGGTCGGCATAACGCCCCGCCACAGGGTCGGCAACCACCGCGTCCTGCTCCCAGGAGTGTTCCCAGAGCTTATAGACCACCGCCATATACTCGTCGGCCCAGCGATAGCGTTCGTCGTGGGGTACCGGGGCGTCAAAGCCGAAGTTTTGCGCGGCGTTGCGGCTGGTGCTGGTGACGATATTCCAGCCGATGCGGCCGCGGCTCAGGTGATCGAGGGTGGACACCCGCCGGGCGAAATCAAACGGATGGCTTTGCAAAATAGAGCTGGTAAACGCCAGGCCGAGATGCTCGGTGGAGGTGATAAGCGCCGCCGCCAGCACCGTGGGATCGTTAACCGGAAAATGGATGCCTTGTTCCGCATAAATATCCCAACTGCCGTTATGGCCGCTGTCCAGTCCGAGGGCGTCGGCAAGAAACAGGCTGTCGAATTTGCCTCTTTCCAGGATCCGCGCCAGTTCCACCCAGGCGGAAATATCGTTGAGTTCGGTTTGCCGGGTCTCGGGATGCCGCCATAGCCCGTGATAGACATGGGATACCGCGTTCATGGAAAAGGCATTGAATATCAATCTTTTTGGCATGTTTTTTCCTATTTGACGCTCACGCGCAGGCTGGATTCGCGGCTGACCAGCACCGCGGCGATCACCACCGCGCCTTTGATCATCATCTGTGAATATTGCGATACACCCAGCAAGTTCAGGCCGTTGTCGAGCATGGCGATAATCAGCACGCCGATAAGCGTGCGGTGGGGGCCGCCCACCCCGCCGGAAAGCGAGGTGCCGCCCACCACGATGGCCGCCAGGCTGTTGAGCAGCAGATCGCTGCCCAGGGAAGGACCCGACGCCCCGAGCCGGGCGACCGACAGCAGCGCGGCGATGGCCGCCAGCCCGCCGGCGACGATAAAGGCATAAAGCTTATAGCGCCGGACCGGCACGCCCGCCGTGTGCGCCACCGTTTCACCGCCGCCGATAAGATACATATAGCGGCCGAACCGGGTGCGAACGGCCACGAACACCATCAGCGCCCAGGCAATCAGCGCACAAAGCGTGATATTGGGTAAATGGGGTATGGCCTGGCCGATAGAGAGGGTTTCAAAGCCCGGCAAATTAAACTCAATGGCGCGGCCATCAAGGATTTTCAGCGCCAGTCCGCTGAATACGGAGAGGGTGCCCAGCGTCACGATAAATGACGGAATGCGACCATAGACATAAATGACGCCGTTCAACAGGCCGAACAGGCAGCCGATAGCCGTCACCACGGGAATCACGGCAAATCCCAGCGGCGTGCCGTTAATCAGGGTGACCCCCACCGCGCCGGACAGCAGCACCATCGCGCCGATGGACAGATCGATGCTGCCCATCAGGATGATAAAGCTGCCCCCCAGACAGGCAATCAACAGCGCGCCCGCCTGACCGCTGACGGCGGTAAAGTTGCGCAGCGTGGCGAAGGAGTCGGTGGTCAGGGAGAAAAAAACGAACAGCGCCACGACCACGCCGACGGGAAACCAGAAGCTTTTATCAATGGCCCGTAAAAAGTCGCCGGCCCGGTTGGTTTTGGCGGATACGGTTGGGAGATCAGTTTGCATAACCGGCTCCTTGAAGAGGAAAAGCGGAAGGTTCGTCGGGACGGGAGGCGCCGTCCGGCAACATCCAGGGGATGATGTCGCGCTCCCCCGGCTTTTGGTCGGGAGGCGCCGCCAGCTCTTTCACCACCCGGCCGCGGCGCATGATCAGGATGCGATTGGACAAACCGATCAATTCCAGCAGTTCATCGGTAATCAGCAGGATGGCGACGCCCTGTTGGGTAAGTTCGCGGATAATCCGGTAAATCTCTTCTTTCGAGCCGGCGTCCACCCCGCGGGTCGGGTTATCCAACACCAGCACCCTCGGGCTGCGGCACAGCCAGCGCGCCAGCACCACCTTTTGCTGATTGCCGCCGGAAAGACGGGAGCATGCCAGCACCGGCGTCGCGGAACGAATCCGCAGTTGCTCGATATAGCGCTGAACGTCCCGCTGTTCCCGGCGCAGACGCCACAGCCCCAGCCGGCCGGCAAACAGGTCGCCGCCGCCGGCCAGCGAGAAATTCCAGGCCACGGAAAAACAGGCAATCAAACCGTCGGTAAGCCGTTCCGCCGGGATATAGCCCAGGCCCTGACGGATAAAACGCCTGATGTCGGGGCGCCGCGTTGATTGCCCGTCAAGGCTCACCTCGCCGTCATCCGGTGGGGTAATGCCGGCCACCGCTTTGCCCAGCGCGCTTTTACCGGAATCCAGCAGTCCGCCGATGCCCAGCACCTCGCCGGCCCGCACCCGTAGGGAAACATCCTGGAACGACTCCGACTGAGCCAGCCGGCGGGTTTCCAGCCGTATCGGATTCGCGCTGACGTCCTCCTGCCGCTGCTGGTAATAGTGATCCGCCGACCGCTCCCGGCCCACCATCAGCCGGTGCAGGCCGCTCTCATCGGTCTCGCCGGGGGAGAGCGTCGCCACCAGCCTGCCGTCCTTCAGCACGCAGATAATGTCGGCATGGCTCATCACCTCGCTCAGACGGTGTGAAACGAACAGCAGCGAACCTTGTAGCCTAACCTGCGCCACCAGGCGGAAAAATATCTCCTCATCGCGCCGGTCCAGGGCGGAGGTAGGTTCATCCAGCAGGATAAGCGGCTGGCTGACGCCGCGTAACAGCGACGGGGTTAAACAGGCGCGGGCGATTTCAATGGCCTGGCGTTTGGAAAAATCATAATCGCCGGTGCGTTTGCGCACATCGATATCAAAACCCGATGCCTCGACGATCCCCTCGGCGGCCGTGATCATTTTCCGTTTATCCAGCCATTGCCCTGCGCGGGTAAAACGCGCCTCTTCACCCAGCAACAGGTTCTCATAGACCGGCACATTGGCGACAAGCGATTGCTCCTGGAACACCCGCGACACGCCTTCGCCCAGGGCGGCGCGGTAATTGCCGGGCTGATACGGGCGCCCCCGCGCCAGCATCTCCCCCGACGTCGGCGGCACGATGCCGCTGATGATGTCCATTAACGTGGATTTGCCGGCGCCGTTTTCACCGATCACCGCCACCACTTTATTAGCGGGAATGAGCAGCGACAAGTCATCCAGCACCAGGGTGCGGCCATAGCGTTTGCCCAGATGGTTCACGGCGAGCAGATTATGCTCCATGGCGGAATGCTCCGTTGAATAAAGGCCAAAACGCGCCATTCAGGGATGATGCACACGCATAACGGGCGGCGTCGCCGGCACGCGGCCATAGCGGCTGCGGCCTTGGCAACAATGGAGACAGTACCGCCGGCGGCGCGGCGGTGGAAAAAACGTCAGCTTTTAACATTGGGGGACGGTCCGTCAAACTTGATCTTGTAATGATCGGCATACTCCGCCCGCACGCGCTCAAACTCGCCGTTATTACGCGCATCCGTATACTCTTTCGGCAATTGATAACCCGCCGGCTTGGGAATGCCGGTCCACTCCTTTTCCAGGTTGATGGGGTAAACATGCGCCTGGGGATCCCAATCGCTTGGGTGCAGCACATGGGAGAGACGCCTATAGTCAAAAGGCGCCACGCCGTTGTTATCGACAAAACGGCTACGATAAACATCCGCGTTGCGCCGGGTCAGGTTCAGCGATTGCCAGTTAAGCACCCGCTCCGAAGCGCGCGGCGTCCAACCGTGCGTAACATCGTAGATGCGAGCGGTAAACAATGCCGCCGCATAGGCGGGGCTATTGGCGCTGGTGGCAAGCTGGCTGCCGCCGATAATGGATTTCACCCCTTCGGTGGTGCCGTCGGCGCCCACTACCAAGACATCTTCGCCCGGACGCAGGCCGCGGGCGCGCAGAGCCGCCAGTACCCCCTGGGCGATATCGTCATTTTGCGCCACGATGCCCACCACGTTTTTATTGCGCGTCAGCAAATCGTCGGTAGCCTTCAGACCGTCTTCGCGGTTCCACTTACCCGGCAGTTTGTCCACCAGCCGCGTTTTCGGAAAGTCTTTGAAGGCATCGTCCCGGCCCCGGCTTCGGGCGATGTCCGATACATAACCGTCAATGCCGGTCACCGCCACGATATCGCCGCCGCCGAATTTCTCGGTGACGGTGCGCAGCAGCTCCACCGTCACCGCGCGGTGGGCTTCGAACTCTTCGGGCACGGCATACAGGGTGTAATACTCACTGGCGTCGAAAGGCGTAAACCACGGCAGCGTATTCCAGAAATTGCCGAAAAAAAGCTTATTTTGCTGCGCCAGGCTCGATACCCGCCGCAGCGAACTGCCGTCAGCCAGGTTGAATACCGCCCCGATTGCCCCAGCCACGGTTTGCTCTTCAAATTGATTCACCTGGCGCTGACCGTCGTTTTGCCCGTCCAGGAAAGCGTAAGGCAGGCCGAACTCACGGCTGGCCGCCTGGAATGCCTTATCGGTCTGCACGTTGTATTCGTTGACGTTAAAGGAGAGATAGGCCAGCTTCCCGCTGGGGGCCGCCACGGCCGCCGACGGAAATCCCAGCGTCAGGCTGGCGGTGGCGGCGGCCACCGCGCCGGCGGATGCCAGGGTCAGGAAATCGCGCCTGGACACGCCATGGGTATCCAGCCGGTCCAGATGCTTATCGATGATTTTCTTTTGCGTGAAATCGGGAAAATTGCGCGGATCTAAACGCCATGCCATGCAGTCGCTCCTGGATAAAAAATAACGTCAGGGCAATAGCCACCGACGAAATCACGTCTTATCCCACCGGCCATGCCGTGGTTAAGACCAGAAAGCCTGCTATTAGACGGTTAAATATCACGATTTAAAAATAACAATTTTAACTTTAAATAGTTATTTATTTAACATGAACCGGAAGCCTGAGTAACCTGCCGGCCGAAGGCGCGTGGAAAAACAGCCTTATCGCTGCGCCTCTTTGACCAGCCAATTTTGCAAATTCACCCCTTCCTTTGATAGCTCGCTGTCTTGCCTGACGCAGAGATAATAATCGCGCCCGTCGTCGATGGCATGGTCCGATAATTTCACCAGCTCTCCCGACAGCAGATATGGCGCGATCAGAGGCTCGCGCATCAGTGCGCAGCCCAACCCTGATTGCACGGCGGCCAGGGTCAGCAAGCCGTCCTCGAACAACGGTCCGGAACTGCGCAGCGGCCGTTTGACGCCGATGCTCTGGAACCATGCCATCCAGGTGTTGCGCTCTTCATCATGGAGCAACGGCATGGCTGAGAGCTGATCCGGCGTATCTATCAGGCCATGCCACTTGATAAAGCCCCGGCTGCAAACCGGAATCATCTCCCCCGACATCAATTTTTGGCAGCGATATCCCGGCCACTGGCCCGCGCCGAAGCGAATGGAAATATCCGCCGCGTCGCTTGGGTAGTTGCGATGGTTGGCATAGACAACGTTAATATCAATGTCGGGATTTTCCTGCAAAAAACCGCTCATGCGGGGGATAAACCAGCCCATGCCGAACAGCGGTATCAGGCTGATGGTTACCTGCCGGGAGGCGGATTGCTCCCTGACATGCTCCGTGGCCTGGCGTAACACGTTAAAGGCGGAGCGTATGGAACGATAATATTCGCGCCCTTCTGTACGTAAGATAAGATTGCGCCCTTGCCGTTCCGTCAGCGGCATTTGCAAAAAGGCTTCCAGAATTTTGAGCTGGTGGCTGACGGCGGAGGGTGAGATATCCAGTTCATGGGCGGCGGCGGTGACACTGCCCAAACGCGCGATGGCCTCGAAAGCCCGGACGGCCCGTAAAGGGGGATCGTCGGCCAAGGCCGTCGGCGGGATAAGGTCGTTCGGTGCATATCTATATTGTTCTGTTTTTTTCATATATTGATTCTTTCATCGCCAATCTGAATTGCTAATTTATTATTTATATAATTAAAACAATAAATTAAAAACTACTATTTTTGATATAAATAATTATTTATCGGTATTTCACTAATTAAACTAAACGATTAGGGTATGCCCATGCATTCCTTTTTATTTAGGACGTCCGCAGTATGGATACCTTTATCCAGCAAGCCATTAACGGGCTCACCCTCGGCAGCATTTATGCGCTGATGGCGCTCGGCTATACCATGGTGTACGGCATCCTGCGCATCATCAATTTTGCCCATGGCGATCTGCTGATGGTGGGGGCGCTCAGCGCACTGTCCGTCGTGACATTTCTTCAGCGCCATTTTCCCGGCCTGCCGGTTTATGTCCTGCTGCTGCTGGCGGTGTTGCTGTCGATGGCGGTATGCGCGCTGGTGGCTATGGCAATCGAACGCCTGGCCTATCGCCGCTTACGCCATGCTCCCCGCCTGGCGCCGCTGATCAGCGGCATCGGCGTGTCACTGCTGCTGCAAACCCTGGCGATGATTATCTGGTCGCGCAATCCGCTGATGTTTCCGCAGCTCCTGCCGATGGATCCCATCCCCCTCACCCGCGGCGACGGGACGCATGCTCCGGCGGTCATCACCGTTACCGGTATCGCCACGCTGGTTATCGCCTGCCTGGTGATGGCCGGTCTTTTGCTGTTGGTGGAACATAGCCGCCTGGGCCGCGCCATGCGCGCAACGGCGGAGAATCCCCAGGTCGCCGGCCTGATGGGTATCAATCCCGACCGCATTATTACCCTCACCTTTGCCATCGGCGGGACATTCGCCGCGCTGGCCGGCGTCATGATGGCCAGCAACTACGGCAACGCCGGTTTTTCCATGGGTTTCCTGCCGGGGATAAAAGCCTTTACCGCCGCGGTACTGGGCGGTATCGGCAATATTCGCGGCGCCATGCTCGGCGGCCTGCTGCTCGGCTTGATCGAATCCCTGGGAGCCGGTTATCTCGGCGAGCTCACCAAAGGTAACTTCGGCAGCAACTATCAAGACATATTCGCTTTTATTGTACTGATCGCCGTGCTGATTTTCAGGCCTTCCGGACTGTTGGGCGAACGCGTCGCCAACCGCGCCTAGGAACCGCTTATGACAACCCTCAATACTTTTTTCCCGGCTTCCCGCCGGCGCGCGCACCTCGGCATGTGGCTGTTTGTCGCCGGCCTGGCGCTGGCCCCGCTGCTGATAGGTCCGTCCGGAGGGAATTACTGGATCCGCGTGGTGGACTTCGCCCTGCTCTATATCATGCTGGCCCTCGGCCTGAATATCGTGGTGGGTTTCACCGGCCTGCTGGATATGGGTTTTATCGCCTTTTACGCTATCGGCGCATACCTTGCCGCGCTGCTCTCCTCGCCGCATTTGACCACGCAGTTTCCGCAGCTGCTGCAGTATTTTCCCCAGGGGCTCCATTTGTCGGTGATCATTATCGTTCCCCTGGCGGCTCTGCTCGCGGCATCATTCGGCATTTTGCTCGGCGCGCCGACGCTGCGCCTGCGCGGCGATTATCTGGCGATTGTGACGCTCGGCTTCGGTGAAATCATCCGTATTCTGATGCGCAATCTTGACCGCCCGGTGAACATTACTAACGGACCGAAAGGTATTTCAGGCATCGACCCGGCCTCGCTGTTCGGCCTTAGGTTCTCCGGCATGCATCAGTGGTTCGGCGTGCGCGTCTCATCCCTTTATCTCTATTACTACCTGTTTGCCGCGCTGATTCTGCTCATCATGTTTATATGCATTCGCCTGCAGCACTCGCGCATCGGCCGCGCCTGGACGGCCATTCGCGAAGACGAGGAAGCCGCGCGGACCATGGGTATCAATACCCGTGACTTTAAACTGCTGGCCTTCGCCATGGGCGCCGCCTTCGGCGGCATCGCCGGCGCGATGTTCGCTGCCTTCCAGGGCTTCGTTTCCCCCGAATCCTTTTCGCTACAGGAATCCATCGCCGTGCTGGCAATGGTGGTTCTCGGCGGGATGGGCAACATTCCCGGGGTTATTCTCGGCGCGCTGCTGCTGTCCGCGCTGCCGGAGTTTTTACGCAGCAGCACCGGCCCGTTGCAGCAGGCGCTGTTTGGCCAGGTAATCATCGACCCGGAAATCATCCGCCAGCTGTTTTACGGGCTGGCATTGATTTTGGTGATGCTCTTTCGCCCGGCCGGGCTATGGCCGACCCACCATCACGGGGAAAAGCATCCATGACGCCCCTCCTGGCCTTACGAAACGTCAGCAAGCGCTTTGGCGGACTGGTGGCGGTGGATGACGTCAATGTGACCGTCAACCAAGGGGAGATTTACGGCCTTATCGGTCCCAACGGCGCCGGGAAAACCACCCTTTTTAATCTGATTACCGGACTATACCGGGCGGATCGGGGGGTATTTGCACTGGCGGGCATGCCTTACCGGCCCCATGACATTGAAAAAGTCACCCGGGCGGGAATTGCCCGCACCTTTCAGAATCTGCGCTTATTCAATGACATGAGCGTTCATGAAAACGTGATGGTAGGCAGGCATGTGCGCACGCGCAATGGGTTATGGGCCGCCATCAGCCACCACCGGCGCGCGCGGGAAGAAGAAGCGCAGACCCACGAACGGGCCTACGAGCTGCTGGAGTATGTCGGCATCAGCCAATTCGCCCACTACCGCGCCGGCTCTCTTTCTTATGGACACCAGCGCCGGCTGGAGATAGCCCGCGCGCTGGCCACCGATCCGCTTCTCCTGGCGTTGGATGAACCCGCCGCCGGCATGAATGCCGCGGAAAAAGTCGATCTGAGACACCTGCTGATGCGCATCCGTGATGACGGCAAAACCCTGCTGCTGATTGAACATGACGTCAAACTGGTGATGGGGATCTGCGACCGGCTCACCGTGCTCGATTACGGCAAGGTGATAGCGGAAGGCGCGCCGGAGACGGTGCGCCGGGAACCGGCGGTAATCCAGGCATATCTGGGAGGGAACGCTCATGTCTGACCCACTGCTTTCCGTACGGGGATTAACCGTTTCCTATGGCGGGATCCATGCGGTCAAGGGGATCGATTTTGACGTCGCCGACGGGGAGCAGGTGACCCTGATTGGCGCCAACGGCGCGGGTAAGACCTCAAGCCTCAGGGCCGTGACCGGGCTGCAGGACTTTCGCGGCGAGATCCGGTTCGCCGGGAAATCCATTCGCGGTGTACCGCCTTATCATTTGCTAAAGCAGGGATTGGTCATGGTGCCGGAAGGCCGGGGAATTTTCGCCCGCATGACCGTACTGGAGAATTTGCAAATCGGCGCATACCTGCGCCGCGACGGCAATGGCGTCAAACGCGATTTGGCGGAAATTTATCGCATATTCCCACGCCTGAAGGAGCGCCTTTCACAACCGGCCGGCCTGCTGTCGGGAGGCGAACAGCAAATGCTGGCCATGGGCCGGGCCCTGCTCGGCAAACCGCGCCTGCTGATTTTAGACGAGCCCTCGATGGGGCTGGCGCCGATCATGGTTGAGGCCATTTTTTCGGTCATCCACCGCATCGGCGGACAGGGCGTAACGCTGCTGCTGGTGGAGCAAAATGCCCGCCTGGCGCTGCAAGCCACCCACCGCGCCTACGTGTTGGATAGCGGCTTGATAAGCCACAGCGGCAAATCCGGGGACATGCTGGACGACGCCAGGATCCGGCAGGCCTATCTAGGGGAATAACCACTTGATTTCACACTACTTACAACAAGGAACCTTTATGAAAAATACCTTTAGCAAACTGGCGCTGGCATCTTTGGTTTTAGCCGCCTTCAACAGCGCGGCGGCGAACGGCGAAACCGTCCTGATCGGCCTTGCCGGGCCCCTCACCGGCCCTTCCGCCCGAATCGGCAAGGATTTGGAGAACGGCGCGCAGTTAGCCATCACCGACGCCAATAATAAAAAACCGGTAATTGACGGCAAGGCCGTGACCTTCAAGCTGGTATCGGAAGATGACCAGTCCGATCCGCGCACCGCCGTTGCCGTGGCGCAACGCCTGGTGGACGAAGGCGTGGTGGGGGTGGTTGGGCATTGGAATACCGGGACCAGTATTCCGGCGGCCCGGATTTACCATGACGCGGGCATTGCCCAGGTGGCGCCGGTCGCCACCGGCCATGCCTATACCCAACAGGGTTTTGACACCAGTTTCCGCGTCATGGGCCACGATGACGACGGCGGCAATGATGCCGGGCAATACGCGGTAAACGTGTTGAAAGCCAAACGTATTGCCGTTCTCGACGATCGTACCGCCTTCGGCCAAGGCCTGGCCGACGAATTCATCAAGTCCCTTAAGGCACAGGGAGTAGATATGATCGATCGCGAGTATATCGATGATAAGACCGTTGATTTCAGCGCCGTTCTCACCAATATCCGCAGTAAAAACGCCGATCTGATCTTTTTCGGCGGCGTGGACTCGCAGGCGGCGCCGCTCGCCAGGCGCATTAAACAGCTCGGGCTGCCCGCCACGCTGATGGGCGCGGGCGGCTTTGTCAGCCAGACCTTCCTGACGCTGGCGCAAAAAGAGGGGGAAGGGGTGGTGGCGCTGGAGCCAGGCCTGCCCATTGATAAAATGCCGGGGGGCAAAGCATTCGAACAGGCCTATATCGACCGCTACAAGACCCATATAGAACTGCACGCCCCGTTTGCTTATGACGCCACCAGCGTGCTGATTGACGCTATAGAACAGGCCGACTCCACCGATCCGGCGAAATACCTGCCGAAACTGCGCGTCATCAAACATCAGGGCGTCACCGGAATCATTGCGTTTGACGGCCAGGGCAACCTGCTCAATCCCACATTCACCGTTTATCGGGTGACTAACGGCAAATGGGTGCCGCAAAGCGTACTGGGCGGCGGCGCCGGCAACTGACCCTACGGCCCGGACCGGCCTTGGCCGGACCCCATTACCCGCAATAATGCCATACCATAAAGGAGCAAGACGATGTCCTGCCAACATTCCTGTCAGCAGCATTCCGGCCAACACCATTCCGGCCAACATAGAAACGACCTGGGCATATTGGCCCGTCGGCGCATCGAGGCCGAAATCATAAAACCCATTTATGAGATTCTGGTGCGCGACTTCGGCAAAGCCCGGGCGCAAGAGGTCATCGGCGAGGCCGTAGAGAACGCGGCCATCGCCGCCGGCAAGGATTTTGCCCGCCGCGAGCCGGCCGGCGCCGATATCCAAAGCTTTGTCGCCCTGCAGTACCTGTGGGAGAAAGACGATGCATTGGAGGTGAAAATACTCTCCAGCGATGATCGGCATTTTGACTATGACGTCCATCGCTGCCGCTATGCCGAGATGTACCATGAGATGGGGCTGGGGGAAATCGGCCACCTGCTCTCCTGCGCCCGGGACAGCAAGTTTATCGTCGGCTATGCCCCCGAGGTCAAACTGACCCGCACGCAAACCATCATGTCCGGGGCGCCGCGCTGTGACTTTCGCTATGCGGTGGACGAAAAAGACACCGGGGGCGGCAAGCATGAGTAATATCACTACCGTCAATGGCGAACGTTTATGGCAAACCTTGCAAATCATGTCCGGGTTCGGCGCCATTGCCAAAGACGGCGTATGTCGTCTGGCCCTGAGCGAAGAAGACCGGCTGGCGCGGGATTGCCTCAAAAATTGGGCGCTGGGCGCCGGTTGCCGGGTCCGGGTGGATCGCATGGGCAATATGTTCCTGCGCCGCGAAGGGACGCGCCCGGAGCTGCCCGCGGTGGTCACCGGATCCCATATGGATTCACAGCCCAACGGCGGCCGTTTCGATGGCGTCTATGGCGTGCTGGCCGGCCTGGAAGCGCTGCGGACCCTGAACGACACGCACATTCAAACCGAACGCGCCATAGAAGTCATTAACTGGACCAATGAGGAAGGCGCCCGCTTCGCCCCGGCAATGATCGCCTCCGGCGTCTTTGCCGGCGTCTTCGACCTGCAATTCGGTCATAGCCGCCGGGACCAGAACGGCGTCACGCTCCTGGAAGCGCTGCGCCAAATCGGCTACGAAGGCGAACACCCGGTGGGCGGGTTTCCCATCCATGCCGCCTTTGAACTGCATATTGAACAAGGCCCGATTCTTGAAGCCGAGAACCGGCAAATCGGCATCGTCACCGCCGCCCAGGGCCAACGCTGGTTTGAAGCGGAGATAGTTGGCTTCAGCGCCCATGCGGGCACCACCCCGATGGATAAACGCCGGGACGCGCTGTTGGGCTTTGCCCGCATGGTGGAGGAGGTCAACCGGATCGGCCGGACCTTCATGCCGGACGGACGGGCCACCGTCGGTATGGCGCAAATCAGCCCGAATTCCCGCAATGTCGTGCCCGGCCGGGTTTTTTTCAGTATCGAATTCCGCCATCCTGACGAGACGGTACTTGAGCAAATGGAATGCCTGCTGCGTGAAGCCATAAACATCGTCAATAACGGTGAACTTGAGGCGGTTGTCAAACGCATATTAGATTATCCGCCGGTGAAATTTGACCAAAGCTGCATCGCCAGCATACGCGACGCGGTTAAGGCGCTTGGCTATTCCCATCGGGATATGGTATCCGGCGCGGGACATGACGCCTGCTATCTTAATGAGTCCGCGCCCACCGCCATGATTTTTATCCCCTGCGTCGACGGCATCAGCCATAACGAAGATGAAAATATTCACCCCCACTGGGCCACCGCGGGGGCGAATGTGTTGATTAATGCGCTGCTGGATAAAGCGGGCCGGGTCAATGCGGCATGAGAATATGCCAGGCTTACCATGATCTCAGCTTGCTTCTGGCTCTTGAGAAAAAATGTCCTTCGCTGCAAACAGTCCGTTGAGAGCTGCCGGAAAGCCTGCATAGACCGCCATCTGCATAATGATTTCGACAATTTCCTGCCGGGAACAACCCACATTTCGGGCGCCGTGAATATGTACCTTAAGCTGTGGCGAAGCGTTTCCCATGGCGGTGAGCGCCGCCACCACGGCAAGTTCACGAATTTTAAGGTCAATGCCCGGTCTTGAGTAGATATCGCCAAACGGAAACTCAATGAGCAGCCGGGCAAAGTCAGGGGCGATATCACGCAGACTGTCAATGACCTTCTCACCCGCGTGGCCATCCACCTCATTAAGCTTCGCTAAACCGCGTACGTAACGTTCGTTATCCATAAATCCTCTTTGGTTGCCGGGTTGATGCGCTGAAGGCACTGTATGTTTTACGCAGCAGGTTCAGCCAATACTTTTTTTGTGATACCTTTTCGGTATGAATGAATCCATTGACCTGCGACAGTTCCGCTACTTTCTGGCGGTCAGCGAGGAGCTTAATTTCGGGCGCGCGGCCGCACGTCTGTACATATCCCAGCCGCCATTAAGCCGACAGATCCGCCAGTTGGAAGACCGGCTTGGCGTTGAGCTGTTTTTGCGGACCAAATCGGGTGTGGTATTGACGAAAGCGGGGGCGGCATTTCTACCGGAGGCCAGGCGCACGTTGGCTCAGGCGGAAAAGGCGATAGCAGCCGCCAGGGCGGCGCGGAGCAGCGCGGGCGGACAATTTCTCATAGGCTACACCACGGTGTTTGATCGCAGCGTCATACCCGACGTGCTCGAACCTTTACAGCAGCGCTTTCCGGATTTTCGGCTCGTCACCCAGGGTAAACATTCAATAAGCCTGGTGCGGGACATCAAGAACGGGATAATGGATGTCGCCTTTATCGGCCTGCACACCGAGACCAAGGGCCTTAAGACCGAGACACTGCTTGAGGAGCCGCTTATTGCCGCCCTGCCCGCCGGCCATCCTCTTGCCCATAAGCGCAGGCTTGGGTTCGATGACCTGCGCAGCGAGGCGATTTTCCGGTTTGAGCGCTGGTTGAATCCCGGTTATTACGACCATTGCCACGCATTCTTCGAAAAAATCGACTTCAAGCCCAAAACGATTCCAGAACCCGACGACCACCACATCTTGCTAGGCCTTATCGCCGAAGGACAAGGCATCGCGTTAATCCCCGCCTCGCTAAAGCATGTCAAACGGCGCGGCGTGGTCTTCCGGCCGCTGAAAGACGAGGCCGCAACACTGTCAAGCGGCATCGCCGTGGCATACGACGAACGCAATCCGTCAGCAATCCTGGCTGGGTTCCTGGCACTCGTCAGGTCTTGAACGCCGCGTCAAGCGCCGGATGCGGCAGCAAAAATGTGAGCTGAGTTACAAATACAAGACATCCCGCCTCAACCTGTTTGACAGGTTTACACGTTGTATCTATTTTCTAACTACTCGGTCATCAGCAATTGCCGCAACAAGCCAATGTCATCCAATTCCATCATCCAGGTAGGATAAGCCGGGCGAGCAGAGGAACTGACTATGTTCAAGCGTCAATATTCAAAAATTGTTTTTTTGCTGTTCATCGCTGGGGCAATAAACTACCTTGACAGGGCCGCTTTTTCTGTCGCCATGCCTTATATCAAGGCGCATCTGGGATTAAATCCTGTTGAAATAGGTTTCATACTCAGCAGTTTCTTTTTTGGCTATGCCCTGTTTAATTTTGTTGGCGGCTATTTATCCGATCGCTATGGCCCGGGAAAAGTATTTGCGATAGCAATGGTTTCGTGGTCTTTATTTTGCGGACTTACGGGGGTCGCTTTTAACTATGTGATTTTATTTATAATACGCGTGCTCTTTGGTATGAGCGAAGGGCCGATGGGTACGACAGTTAACAAAACGGTCAGTAATTGGGTACCTCTGAGTAAACGGGTAAGGGCTGTAGGCATAGCTAACGCGGGCAACCCATTGGGAGGCGCGATAGCGGGTCCCATTGTCGGCCTTATCGCGGTGATGTGGAGCTGGCGTATTTCATTCTTCATCATGATGTGCCTGGGATTTATCTGGACTTTTTTTTGGTTGAAAGCGTTTACCGACCACCCTCGTGATAATCCCCACGCCAGCAAAACAGAGGTGGAAGAATATGAGAACAGCATTCTGGATCAGGCCTCTCATGATAGCGAAACCCAAACTCTTCCGCTGAAAGAGTACCTGAAAAAACCGATGATCCTGGCCACAGCGATGGCTTTCTTTGCCATTAATTATATTCTCTATTTCTTTTTGACCTGGTTCCCAAGTTATTTGTCCATGTCGAGAGGACTGAATATCCAGCAGCTGAGCATTGCTTCCTCGATTCCATGGATTATCGGCAGTATTGGCATGGCGTTAGGAGGAGTCGCCTGCGACATTTTATATAAGAAAACGAATAATCTTATATTGTCCCGAAAAGCGATCCTGGTGGTTGCCCTTATTTTATCATCCTTGTGCCTGATTTTTTCCGCTTATGTCCAATCCCTGGTAGGGGCGGTAGTCATGATGGCGCTGGGTATCTTCTTTATGTATCTTGCCGCCGCGGCGCCCTGGGCTCTGGTGGCTGATAATGTAAGTAGCAGGAATGTCGGCAGCGTGGGGGGATTTATTCATCTTATTGCCAATACGGCCGGCGTCATCGCGCCGATCTTGACAGGATTCATTGTGCAATACACGGGAAATTTCATAGCTGCATTTATCCTTACAGGTGTGATAGGCGTTATCGGCGCTCTCTGCGTGGCCCTGTTTGTCCGGGTCTCTCCATTGATGGAATCTGCTGAGAAATCGCCTACATAGCAAATATTTCTTATCATTTAGGGCAGAAATTCATGAAAGCGTTAATTATTGATCGTAACAGTCAAACCCGCTTTGACGATATTCCAGAGCCATCGATTAAAGAGGGTGAAGTGCTTGTTTCCGTGGAATATGTCGGGCTATGCGGCTCTGACTTGAATACCTGGCGCGGGTTGAACCCGCTGGTGGTCTATCCCTGCCTGCCCGGACATGAAATCGGCGGCACCGTTATGCAGGTAGCGGAAGATGTCACCAAGTGCCAGGTAGGCGATCGCGTCACCATATTGCCTTATACCGCCTGCGGCGAATGCAGCTCCTGTAAAAAAGGCCGGCCCAACGCCTGCAAATACAACCAGACCCTGGGGGTTCAGCGGCAAGGCGGCATGGTCAGGAAACTCGCCGTGCCTTTCCAAAAAGCGCTGGTCTGTAACCAATTGAACAGCCGGCAGCTGGCCCTGATTGAACCGCTGTCGGTAGGACTGCACGCCGCCCGGCGGGGAGCGATAAACGTGGGCGAGTGGGTGGTTATCATTGGCTGCGGCGTTATCGGCCTGGGGACCATTGCGGCGGCGGCGGCGATGGGGGCCAGAGTCATTGCCGTGGATATTGACGACCGGAAAGAAGCGGTTGCCCTTGCCTGCGGCGCAACCCGCTTCATCAATAGCAGCAAATCCGATCTCGTTGAGATTGCCGGTGGACTCGATGAAGGACGAGGTCCGTCCCTGGTCATCGAAGCGGTGGGCCTGAGCAGCACTATCGAGCTTGCCGTTGACCTGGTCGCCTTTGCGGGACGGATTGTCTATGTCGGCTATGCCAAAAAACCCGTTACCTTTGATAGCGCGATCTTTTTGCTGAAGGAACTTGATATCCGCGGATCGCGAGGGGCCACGGAAGCGGATTTCCGCGCCGTTATTGCGCTGATGGAACAGAATCGTTATCCGGTGGAATTGCTTATCAGCGCTTATTATCCCCTTGGAAAAGCCGATCGCGCGCTGGAACACTGGGCGAGCGACCCGGGAGCCGTCACTAAAATTTTAGTTGAGCTTCAATCAGAATAAGGTGGCGTATGTCGCAGGCAAACGTATTCTCATTGCAAGGTAAAACCGCCTTGATTACCGGCGGATCCCGCGGGCTGGGTTTTGCCATTGCGCAGTGCATGGCGGATAGCGGCGCGAAGGTTATTATCACATCACGGCACCAGGAGGATGCTCAACGGGCGGCCGAAGCCCTGGGCCCTCAGGCTTTTGGATATGCTTTTGACGTCGCTGACACAGAAACAACCCGGCAATGGGTTAGCGGTTTACTGGCGGAACATGGCCGCATCGATATATTGGTTAATAACGCGGGGAATCACTGTAAAAAATCCATCGAGGAGATGAGCGTCGGGGATTTTGAATCCATTATCGATGTGCATATCGTGGGTGCCTTTGCATTAACAAAAGCCCTGGTGCCGCATATGAAGCAATACGGTAACGGCAACATACTTTTTATGGCCTCGATGGCGTCTTTTATCGGCGTCCCTTATGTGTCGGGTTATTCAGCGGCAAAATCAGCCTGTCTCGGGCTAGTCCGGGCGTTGACGACTGAACTGGCGGATTCGGGCATCCGGGTCAATGGTATTGCTCCCGGCTGGATTGATACGCCAATGTTAAGAAAGGCCATTGCCGGAGATAAAGAACGTAGCCAGAAGATTCTCAACCGAACGCCAATGAAAAAATTCGGCACACCCAAAGATATTGGCTGGGCTGCTGTTTATCTCGTCTCTGATGCCGCCGCCTTTGTTAGCGGGCATGTATTGGTGGTTGATGGCGGAGCATTGATCGGCTTTTAACGGAATAACGATCCGCTCAGTCACCCTATGCGCTCCGGCCCTATTCAAAAACATTATTAATGCCTATTCAGGGGGAAAAATGAAAGTCACCGCGTTGGAAACATGGCATTGTGCAAGAAACCTCAGCTTATTCCCCGAAAACAGATCGGGTGCCAATATGTCATGGGATGTTGTAGTGATTAAGCTGCACACCGATGCCGATATCGCGGGCGAAGCATGCGCATTGGCAGCCCGTTCAGGCATTATTACCGAGAACTATCTGCATGAAAATATCGCGCCTCTGGTCCTGGGACAGGATGTGACGGAACGGGAACGCATCTGGCACGAGCTCTGGACCCTCGATCGTCATCTAACCTTCTTTCCCAATTATTTGCCCGGCCCGGTAGATGTGGCGCTGTGGGATATTGCGGCGAAAGCGGCTGATTTACCGCTGTTCAGATATCTCGGCGCCTATCGTAATAGCTTACCGGTCTATGCCAGCGGGCTGTTCCACGGTGAAACCGAGGAGTATATCAAGGAAGCCCTTCACTATAAAAATTTGGGGATTCAAGGGTATAAAGTTCACTCCCCCGGCCCGTGGCGAAAAGATATTCAAGTTCATGAAGCACTGCGCCATGCGGTAGGAGATGACTTTTTACTGTTTGCCGATCCGGTGGGGGATTACACCTTAAGCGAGGCTATCAAGGTTGGCCGTTCACTTGAAGAGATGAATTACGAATGGTTTGAAGAACCGTTCAGGGATTTTGAACTGACCAAATACCAGCAGTTATGCGCCAGTCTGGACATTGCCATTGCCGCGACGGAAACAACCCGAGGGGCGCATTGGGGAGTTGCGCAGGCCATTGCGCAACAGGCGGCCGATATCGTCCGCGCCGATGTATCCTGGAAAACCGGGATCACCGGCACACTAAAAATTGCCCATATGGCTGAAGCAAACGGACTGAATTGCGAAATCCATACCACCACCATGGGGTTGATGGATATTGCGAATCTCCATGTCTCCTGCGCCATTAAAAACTGTGACTATTTTGAGTATTTTGTGCCTGAGCACGCTTTTATGTTCCCGCTGTTAAATAAGCTTCCTATCGACGATAAAGGGATTATCCATGTCCCGGAACAACCTGGCCTGGGTGTTGAACTTGACTGGGATGAAATCAAAAAACTCTGCGTATCCCATCGTATAAGCGAGTTTGGTTGAAGCGCTTCATTCAGCCGGCGCCGTCCTGCCAGCCCAGCCCCAGGCTTTTTTGCAGCGCGACGAAGTCTAATGCCAGGGAGGTTTGCGCCTGGATGCGGTTCTGCCCGGCGGTAAGCGCCGTACGCTGGGTATCCAGCAGGTCAATCAGGCTGGAGACGCCGGCGCCATAGCGTTGGCTGACCAGTGCGCTGTCGCGGTCGGCGGTATTTTCCACCTGCAGATAATTCACCAGCGTCTGGCGCTGCTGACCGTAGCGCGACAGCGAGCTGTTGGCGTCCCGCAGCGCATCCAGCACGGTCTTGCGCCATTGCGCTTCGGCTTCGTCCCGCTGTGCCTTGGCCACGTTGATTTGTGACCGAACCCGGCCGAAATCCAGGATATTCCACTGCAGCATCGGAATGAGCATCCAGGACTCATTTTCCTGCCTGTATATTTGACCGCTGTCTGAACTGCTAAAACCCAGCAGACCGCGCAGGGTGACCTTGGGGTAAAGATCCGCCACATGCTCGCCGACGGTGGCCGTACTGGCGGCTAACTGGCGCTCGGCGCTACGGATATCCGGCCGATGGCGCAACAGGGACACCGGGTCGCCGGCATTGACCCGGTCGGGCTGCGCCGGCAGACGGTCGGCACTCGCCAGCAGCGTATCCAGCGCGCCGGGCGTCAAACCCGAGAGGAATGCCAACTGGTCCTGGTAATCGTTAATATCCGCCTGCAGTGACGGAATCTCCGCCCGGCTGTTTTCCAACTGCGTTTGCAGCCGGTTGACGTCGCTATCGTTTGCCGCGCCGCGCTCGCGCCGCTGGCTCACCAGATCCAGCGCCTTTTGCTGTAATTGCAGGTTTTGATTGAGGTTTGCCAGCCGCTCGCGCGTGCCGCACAACAGCAGGTAATTGCGCGCCACTTCGGCGGCGATGGAGACCTGCGTATCCGCCAGGCTGGCCTCGCTGGCCTGCGCCTGCGCCCGGCCGGCTTGCACCGCGCGGCGCTCCTGGCCGAACAAATCCAATTCCCAGCTGGCGTCAAAGCTGCTGCTGTAGAGGTTCATCGGGTTATCGCCCCCCAAGCCGATGCTGTCGGGCAATTTGGCGCGCGCCGCCAGGGCGCTGGCATTCAGTTTCGGATATTGCTGGGCTTCGTCGCCCATAAGCGTCGCCCGCGCCTCCTTCAGACGGGCGGCGGCAATGGCGAGGTCCGGGTTATGCCGCAGGGCATTATCGATAAGCCCGTTCAGCCGCGGGTCATGAAATGCCAGCCACCAGCGCGCCTGCGCCGGTTGCGTGCCGACGCCGGAAGAAGGCAAGCGCTGGAATTGACTCACCGCGGGCGCGGCGGGCGGTCCCTGATAGTCCGGCCCCACGCTGCAGCCCGCCAGCAGCAAAGCCAGCGTGGCCGGTAAAAACAGTTTCCCGTATGCATCAGTGGTCATTTTGATTTTCACTTATGGGTTAAACGCGGCGCGCGCAGCAGCAACGCCAGCGGAATACAGCACATCAGGGCGATGCCAAGCAGGAAAAACGACTCGGAATAGGTCATTACCGCCGCCTGCTGATTGATTTCATTCGCCAATTGCGCCATGGCCTGCATTTTGGCGTGCCAAATATCGCCATGCTCGCTGGCGAACAGAGCGGTATTGCCGGACAAGCGGCTGTCCGCCAGCGGCGAGTTGGCGGTCACGGACTCCCGGATAATGTCGCTGTGCAATTTGTTCTGGCGGTCGATAAACACGCCCATCAGCGCCAGGCCCACCGAGCCGCCGAGATTGCGCATCATGTTATACAGCCCGGCGGCATCCGCCGCTTCTTCATTGCTCACTGCCGCCATCGATGCTTGATTGAGCGGCATCATTGCCATGATTTGCCCGGCGCCCCGCAGCAGCTGTGAGTAGAAAAAATCATTGCCGGCGCTCTGCGCGGTGAGCGTGGTATCCAGAAAACAGCTCACCGCAAACAGGATAATCCCGGTAATAACCAGCAAGCGCGCATCCACACGGCCCAGCAGACGCGGCAATATGGGCATCATCAGCAGGCTGGGAATGCCGGAAATCAACAATACGTTGCCGGACTGCAGGGCGTTATAACCGACAATTCCGCTCAGAAACTGCGGCAGTAAATAAAGTACGCAATACAGGCCCATGCCGACGACAAACACGATGACCAGCACGCTGGCAAAACGCGGGTTAGCCAGCAGGGAGAGGCGAATAACCGCTTTTTTGGCGGTAACCTGGGCTATCGCCAGACAAATGAATCCCACGACCATCACCACCGTCAGCCAAATGATGAGGTTCGACTCAAACCAGCGATCCCGCTGGCCCTCCTCCAGCACCACCGTCAAACTGCTCAGAGCCGCGCTCAAGCCGAAAATGCCCAGCCAGTCCGCTTTGAAAAAGTCGTCCCAGACGGGCTTCTCCGGCGGCAGGCCCAGCAACAATAACAGCACCAGGCCGGCGCTCACCGGAATATTGAGGAAGAAGCACCAGTTCCAGCTGACGTTTTCAGCCAGCCAGCCGCCCACCACCGGCCCGAGCACCGGCCCGAGGATAACGATAACGCCGAACAGCGACATCCCCAACGGCAACTGGCTGCGCGGCAGGCGGGTACGGATAATCATCTGCGCGGTGGGGATCATTGCGCCGCCGGCAAAACCCTGGCCGATTCGGCCGATGATCATTTGCGCCAAACTGTCGGCAGTGCCGCACATAATGGAAAAAAACGTGAACAGCAGGGCGCAGCCCACCAGAAAATTGCGCAGGCCCAGCAGGCGGCTCAGCCAGCCCGCCAGCGGGATCATGACGATTTCCGACATCAGGTAGCCGGTGGAAATCCAGGTGCCTTCCGTACCGGTTGCGCCGATTTCGCCCTGGATTTGCGGCAGCGCCGAGTTGGTTATGGAGATATCCAGCGTCGCCATCAGCGCACCCAGCGCGCCGGCCAGCACGGCTATCCAGTCCGTGATATCGGCTTTTTCCCGCACTGACTCACTCATGGCTGCGTACGCTGCCGGGACGGATGCGTATCCACATCAACAGACACCGACATGCCCGCTACCAGACGTTTCAACTCGTCGGAATGTTCGGTAATCCGGATGCGCACCGGTACGCGCTGGACGATTTTGGTAAAGTTGCCGGTGGCGTTATCCGGCGGCAGCAGCGCAAACAATGAACCGGTGCCGGGGGCGAAACTCTCCACCTGGCCCTGGAAGTCATGGTCCGGAAGAGAGTCCACATGCAGCGTGGCCGGCTGGCCGGGGCGCATGTTGGTCAGTTGCGTTTCCTTGAAGTTCGCCACCAGATAAATGTCATCATTCGGCACCACGGTTAACAGCCGAGTGCCGGGCTGAACATACTGGCCTACGCGCACGGCGCGGTCGCCCACAAAACCGTCGATGGGGCTACGGATCACCGTATCGCGCAGATCGATACCGGACTGTTGCCGGTTCGCCCGGGCGGAGGATAATTGCGCTTTGGCTTGTTCAATCTGCGCCTGCATGGACCGGATCTGCGCCGAAGCCGATTTCACCGCCGCCACGTTGGCGTCGTAATCCGCCTGCGCCTGGTCCCGGCTACGGCCCAGATCGGTGAGCTTCTCCTGATTTTCCGCGCCGCTGGCCGCCAGCGGCCGGTAGCGCTGGTATTCGTGCTCCGCATAATGCAGTTGCACCAGCGCCGACCGCTGGCGTGCCTGCGCCTCTTCTATTTCCGCCTGCTGGCGGGTAATTTCCGCCGTGGCGCGGTCAATATCCGCCTGGTTGGACAAAATAGTGGCGTCCGCCTGGTCAAGGCGCGCCTGATACTGATCGTCCTCCAACCGCACCACCGGCTGCCCGGCGCCGATCCTCTGGTTATCCTTCACCAGCACCTCGCGCACATAACCCGTGACCTTCGGTGCCAGCGTCACGCTGTCGGCCTGCAAATAGGCATCGTCGGTGGATTCGCTAAAACGGGCGACCAGCAGCCAGTAAAGCAGCCCCGCCGCCAGCAGAACGGCGCCCGCCAGCACCAGATAAAGCAGGATGCGGCGTTTTCGACGCGGTCGTATGGGAACAGGAGGCTGTGAAGCGCTAGGAGTTGAAGCTGTTGTAGCCATGGATGACGATAAGCCTTTATGAAATTATTCCAATTGGAACAACTATTCCATATGGAATAATTGTGTCAAGTGATATATTTCCTAATTGTCCCACCGATGGTTATAATCGGTATGTTTTTGCACAGGACCTGAGAATATGCCTAAAAGCATGCAGCCGAAGCGACTCCGCCATCCCTCTTCCGGAGGTTATGCCCGCGGGAGCGAAACCCGCCAGCGCATCATCGACAGCGCCATCGAACTGTTTGGCGAATCAGGGTACGAGAGTACGTCCACCCGGCAGATTGCCAAAAAGGCGGGCGTCAATCCCCCCGCGCTGCAATACTACTTCGACAATAAAGAAGGTTTGTACATCGCCTGCACGGCATCTCTCGTGGAGGAGAATCAGGCATGGCTCCAGCCTTTTCTGGCGCGGACCCTGGTAAAGGACAGCGCCGATACGGACACCTGCATCGAGACGCTATGTCAAATGCTGGACAGTTTGCTTGAGCGGATTTTAAGCAAAAACGCCACCAGCGGCCAGCGGCTGTTTTATGCGCGTATTCGCCTGGGCCAAGGGCCGGGCAAGACCGCGGAAGATTTCAGCAACAAGCTGTTCGGACAGCTGTTTTCCGGGGCGGTTAAGCTGGTGGCTCGCATCTGCGACAGCCCGATGGACGATGAGATGGTGCAGCTTCGCACCCTGTCGTTGCTTGGTCAGGTCACCACCTTTCACGTCTTGCGCCACACCCTGTTTCCTACCCTGACGGAAACCGGCAGCGTTACGGCGGAAAAAAAAGAGATGATAAAAAAATGCATTCGCGAACAAAGCCTGACGCTGATGCACAGTTGGCGTAGGGCATCGGAAAAATCCTCCCCCCATTAGCCCCTTCCATGAGAAAATTTTCGGATGGCTTTGTTGCCCGACGCGCAATGGGCACGATCTTCTATACTTATGGCTTGTTCATCCACAAAGGTGAAAAACATGACGATTCATAAGAAAGGTCAGGCCCATTGGGAAGGCGATATCAAACGCGGTAAAGGTACCGTCTCCACCGAGAGCGGGGCGCTGCAACAGCAGCCCTACGGTTTCAACACCCGTTTCGAGGGCGCGGCGGGAACCAACCCGGAAGAGCTGATAGGCGCGGCCCATGCCGCCTGTTTTTCCATGGCATTATCCCTGATGCTTGGCGACGAGGGCTTTACGCCGGAAAGCATTGATACCACAGCGGATGTTTCGCTGGATAAAGTTGAAGGCGGATTCGCCATCACTAAAGTAGCATTGAACAGCACGGTGAAGCTGCCGGGCATTGATGATGCGGTATTTGAAAAAATCATTCAAAAAGCCAAAGCCGGCTGCCCGGTATCGCAGTTGCTGAAAGCGGAAATAACGCTTCAGTATCATCTTAATTAAATTACCCTTTTCGCTGTCTCTAATTATCTCTGGAGACAGCGATCGACAGACAATCTTGAAAAAGTTAATAAACTCCTTACGTAAACTCTCCTCAACAACCATTACATCAATTTCACTGGGGTCGGCGACAACATAACGCGCCACACCAGGAACTTTCTCCGCGGTCAGGGCCACGACGACCTGATTACTCTGTTTGATAACGGCCTTCTTGAACTCGCAGTCCTCAAAATCAAAACCCGTCAGCCCGGTTTCCAAAGCCATGGCACAAGCGCCGATAAAAGCCTGGTCGAAGATAATTCCCCGAAGCTGGTCTACAGCAGTACTGCCTAAGCTCCCACCCGACGCCTTCTGGATGCGTCCACCCAGCACAATCGTTTCACTTTGGGGATGTTTCATCAACTCAACGGCAATGGCAGGAGAATTTGTTACTGCCGTCAGCCGGATATCCTCAGGCAGTGCTCTGGCAATGGCGAGATTAGTCGTGCTTGAATCAATAAAAATACAGCTATCAGCCGTAATGAGTCCCACACAGGCCTGCGCGATCATGTCTTTGTTTGCTAAATTCCGCTCTTTGCGATTGATAAAACTGCCGGCTTCCGGTAGCTGAAGCACTGCCCCGCCGTACACTTTCTTACAGATGCCTTCCTTGCTAAGCTCGGTTTGAATTTCACTTCATTACGCTACTGGGGGGACTCACTATTGAACTGATGACCTTGCCGGAGTTGCCGGCCGGGCCGGACGTGAAATAGGCAAGACACATACGCGCATCACGATGAAACCCCCACCGGGGTCTTCGGCAATTTAATCAAGCTCATTGGAGAAATACGATTAATACCAAATAAAAAAATAAGATGAATGCATAATTATCATTATATTTCAATTAATCGAAAAACCAAAAAAAATCAGATTATCCTATTCCTATTGCAGGGTCAATTTTCCATGTCGCCAAAATTATTAATAAAAATCAATTGTTAAAAATAAACTTTAGAAATACCTGATTTATCTTAGTTTCATGGGATAATTATTATGGAAACACAATATATAAATGATAATCTCTGCAATGAATGAACCTATTAGAAAATAAAACCCAATATACAAATTAGAATGATGCCAGGCAAAAAATAATGGCAACGGGAAATCATTTGCCACCATAACAATTTACTGAATGAAAAAAGCGGCCAGTACCCAGTGTTTACGTGCCATACGAGACGGATATCGGCCAACGATAAGGACGGCGGCATAAGGTCAAAAATTAAAGTTTTCTGGTTTCTTGCCGTTATATAACAAAAATACAGTACCCCGTGCCTGGAAAAATTCGGCAGGTACGGTGCGTCGAGTTGAATTAGCACAAATTAATTGCACTAGTTCCTAAATTTGCTGTTTAAACTATGGAAGTTAATTTTTAATGAAGAATATTTCAGTTCGACTTGCGTTGACCGGCGCAATTTCCGTTTTTGCGCTGATGATTTTGGCGATTTCCTGCGCAGGTCTGTTCGCGCTCACGCGGTCAAACGACACTACTGACTTTGTTCACCAGGCGGATAGCCGGGTAATTCTGATTAATGATGTCTACAAAGATTCTGCTCGTACCCGTGCGGGTTTTGCCCTGGTCTATGCCAGCTTATTGAAAGATGGCAAAGCCGAACCCTGGATTTACAAAAACATCGAGACCACCCACGGGCGCATGCTGGCCAATATCCAACTATTCAAAGGCCTCCCCGTCATGCTCGGTAGCGACGAAGCTATAAAGACTGAACTGGTCGAGTCGGCGAATGCCTTGAGCCAGCTTCTCGACAAAGCGGAGCATTTGTTGCAGGCGGGGGACGTGAAAGGCTACTACGATATCAACATACAGGATATCGACAAAGCCGGAGGACGATTTTCCACATCGCTGGAGAAGTATCAGAAAGACACGCGTGAAACTGTAAACACGCTGGCGCAGATGAGAAACAGCGAATACCGCCAGTTACTGTGGACGATGGCAATCGTATTATTCATTACCCTGTTGATAGCCATTACCGTGCTGTTTTTATTGCGAAACATCATATTGCGGCCACTGAACTATGCCATCGAACAGCTCGATGCGGTGGCGGAAGGCGATTTAACCGCCGACATACGGGTATCAAGCAAAAACGAAATCGGTAGATTGCTCTTCGCCATCAAGGGAATGCAACAAAACCTGATGCGTCTGGTCACGCAAGTTCGCTTTGGCGCTGAAGAGATAAACATCGGCTCCAGAGAAATTGCGGCAGGCAACACAGACCTCTCGTCCCGCACCGAAGCACAGGCCTCTTCACTTGAAGAAACCGCCGCCTCGATGGAACAGCTCGCCTCCAACGTCAAGCAAAACGCCGATAATGCGCGACAGACCAGCCAACTCGCCGCCAATGCTTCCCAAATGGCCGAGTCCGGCAGCAAGGCTGTTTCAGAGGTCGTCCAGACAATGAATGCGATTTCTTCCAGTTCAAGCAAAATTTCCGAGATTATTTCGGTAATCGATAGCATCGCTTTCCAGACCAATATACTGGCGCTAAATGCGGCGGTGGAGGCTGCACGCGCCGGAGAGCAAGGCAAGGGCTTCGCGGTGGTGGCAAGCGAAGTGCGCACGCTGGCTCAACGCACCGCCTCCGCGGCCAAAGAGATCAAATCCCTCATAGAAGACTCCGCAGACAAGGTCAACATAGGCGCAGGGCAGGTAGAGCGCGCCGGTGCAACCATGCATCAAATCGTTTCGTCAGTGAAGCACGTCACTGACACCGTGGCGGAAATCTCGGCGGCATCACAGGAGCAATCCACCGGTATCGACCAGGTCAACCTCGCGGTTTCGCAGATGGACGGGGTAACGCAGCAGAATGCCTCGCTGGTGGAACAGTCCTCAGCGGCCAGCGCCTCGCTGATGGAGCAGGTACGCCTGCTGCTTGAAACTATTCATGTGTTCAAATTACATGAACCGAAAGGCAGGCCAGAGGAGGTCAAACCAGACATAACTAAAGTATCGCCTCTTCCCGCCAATAAGCCTGCTGAGAAACAAAACGACACTGCCGGCTGGGAAACATTCTGAATAAGCGATCCGGATAACGTTATACTCTGAATAATTCCAGTTGCGGGAAGGCGGCAACGCATCTGCTGCTTGAAGTATGACGGGTATACGCCTTTGCCAGACAACGTCACCCCCGGGAATGGACTGACCCTCTTCATTTTTGCCTGGCTGAACGCGTAGCCTTGACCAATGACAAGGCGGCCACGGGGGGACTCGATATAATCAGGGCCGTTTGTCTTCTCACTGGTGTGAACGCATGGCTTATCAGCTGAACCTTAACTGGCCCGAATTTTTAGAAAAATACTGGCAAAAACGACCCGTCATATTAAAGAACGCTTTCCCGGACTTTATCGATCCTATTACGCCGGACGAACTGGCGGGCCTGGCCATGGAAGCGGAGGTGGACAGCCGCCTGGTAAGCCATGCAAACGGGGAGTGGCAGGCCAGCCACGGGCCGTTTGAACACTTTGATGATCTGGGTGAAACCGGCTGGTCGCTGCTGGCCCAGGCCGTCAACCATTGGCATGCCCCGTCCGCCGAACTCGTGCGCCCGTTTCGGGTGCTGCCGGACTGGCGTTTGGACGATCTGATGATCTCCTTTTCCGTACCTGGCGGCGGCGTCGGACCGCATATCGATCAGTACGATGTCTTTATCATCCAGGGAATGGGCCACCGCCGCTGGCGCGTCGGCGATAAACTGCCCCTTAGGCAGTTTTGCCCGCATCCGGCGCTGCTGCACGTTGAGCCGTTCACGCCAATCATTGATGAAGACCTCAATGCGGGGGATATTTTGTATATTCCGCCGGGCTTCCCGCACGACGGTTTCACCCACGAAACCGCCCTCAACTACTCGGTGGGTTTCCGCGGACCCAACGGCCGGGATTTAATCAGCAGTTTCGCCGACTATGCGCTGGAAAACGATCTCGGCGGCGAGCATTACAGCGATCCTGATTTAACCTGCCGGGAGCATCCGGGACGGGTTGAAGATCATGAGCTTAATCGCCTGCGTACGATGATGACCGATATGATTAATCAGCCGGAAGATTTTAAACAGTGGTTTGGCCGCTTCGCCACCACGCCGCGCCACGAGCTGGATATCGCTCCCGCCCAGCCGCTCTATAAGAGCGACGAGATTGTCGGCGCGCTGATGGAGGGCCAAGTCTTGAAACGCCTTGACGGTCTGAGGGTTCTGCAGGTCGGCGACGGCTTCTTCATCAATGGCGAACCGCTGGTTACGGTCAATCCCGACGCCGCCGACGCGCTGTGCCAATATACCTTTATCGGTAAAAATGAACTGGGGGAGGCGCTTCATCATCCGGCTTTTGCGGCTGAGCTAACCGGGCTGGTTAATCAGGGATACTGGTTCTTTGACGAGTAGAATAAAAGTGCTGGTAATCGCGGCTTGCGGTAGCGTATATCGTGATGCGATAGGCAAGCCGCGTATTTAACAAATATTCCCGCTCCTTGCGGATCTGAATGTCATAATGAATTCCGTCAGTGTTTCCATCAGCCCATAATCCAAACGCATGCTTATTACTAGCGGCGCGATTATCTGCAAGATTGAAGGCTTCGCGGATTAACTCTGCCTGAGAGAGATGGCGAATAGCGGCCAGATTATCCCATTGCCGGGATCTTCTCCGGGTAAATCGATCACTGGGGGTCATCAGCTACTCCTTATTTTTGACCTCCGTCTATTTAGACGGAGGGTTCAAGCTGCCCGATCAACGTCGGGAGGGCGACTAATACAATACCCTTCGGGGAAATAAGTCCGCGGTTCGCTAGACCGTTTTGAGCCTCCCGGCACCATAATTTTTGGTGTCGTTGTTTTTACTCAAAGAAACTAGCGAGATTTTTATGCCTACAATGACCTTATCTTCATGCCGGCGCGCCGATGCGCTGCTTGCCATACCCTTTAGCGCCGAAACGGATTTCACCCTGCTGGCAGATTATAGCGAACAATTTGCCGAAACCCTGCTGGAGGTCGACGAACCCATGCAGCGGCAGGCGCTCTACGTCCGGCTGGCCGACTGCCTGGCAACGCTGCTGCCTACCATGGATGCCCCCCTTCCGCCTCATTTGATGGAAAGCCTGACCGTTGATGAGCTCCCCTCGCCGAGGCTCGGCTTTGAACCCGATGCCGATCTGCTCTGCGAATATTGTCTGACGCTGGCGCGCCTTTTGACGAACCGGGCGGTAACGCCGGAAATGGAGCAAACCCTGATTGGGCTGATGTTCGAACTGGTCAGCTACTTCGCCGGCGAACTGCAAGCCCCTCGCTGGGTGCGTACCGGCAAAGGGGTAAAGCTGATCGCGGAAGTTGAAAATGAAGACCAGGAATGGGTGCCTTGATGGCATAAAACCATTCAATTCTGACTAAAGAAGGCAATTTTAACTCCCGGTTTTTCAATAAAGAAACAGTACAAAAAAGTAAAGCCTAATACTCAGATATTTTTATTTCAAAGGTTATTTATGTACTCATCCAAGCCGAGTGTGGTCTATAGATTCAATGGAATGGATAAAGCTGCTGCAATGTCAATTTTAAATTATCAAGATAATTTCCGTCTTAGCAATAATATTTATGATTGGCTTGGTGATGGAGTTAATTTTTGGGAAAACAATCATGAAAGAGCGAAACATTATGCCCTTGAGGACATGAAAAGACCTAAAACCAAGATCAAAGAACCTTTTGTTTTAGGTGCAGTAATTGAACTTGGTAATTGCTTGGATTTGCTTGACCAAAAACATATTGATTTTGTGAAATTCGCTCATTCCGAAATGGTTAAATCATTAGATGCCAATAACAAACCCATTCCTATCAATAGTGGTTTTGATACTGTCGATTTTGACTTCAAGCGTAGAGAACTTGATTGCGCAGTGATTAGGCATGCCCATGCAATTGCACTCAAAGAAGGTCTAGAATTTGATTCAGTTCGTGCTGTTTTCATGGAAGGGAATGCTATATAGAGTGGCGCTAACTTCTTCGATAAAAATCATATCCAACTCTCAATTTTGAATCCAGATTGTATCAAAGGCATTTTCCTTCCTCGTCAACCAACATGCTTATTATAATTTTTAAAATTACATTATTTAATCTTCAAATACTTGACGATGTTTCATGATCGTTATTGGGTTAGCTGCTTAGGTCTAATTGGCTAGGTCCCATAGGAATATCAGGCATCTGGATATGTAGCGGCCAATGCTCTTTTGCAACTTGTATTACCTTTTGTACGGCGGCTAAATCCGATGCCAAGAAGATACCTGCAAGTCCACATGTAGCCAATACCAATACCACACTCCAGGCTACGTAATTAGCAAGACTTCTTATGGCTTTTCTCTTATTTGGCCCATTAGTTGAATTACTCATATCTATTCCTTTCATTAATAAGTCCATACATCAATCTCTATGCAGTTAACTTCCTTTATTTAAACGCCTTGAAATAAAGAATGATATTATTCATACATCCATTGCAAACAGACTAAGCTACCCTGACCGACTTTACTTTCCTTCTCGACATTAAAATATTAACTTTTTTCTCCTTCCGACCCATTCGGCGAGATTGTTGCCCTCATCATGACGGTAGAGGCAATGACGGCAATATCTCAGTGCAAACGTAATATTCATAACAGCATGTTACGCATTTTGATTGTTTACTATAAATGACTGTGCCCCCTACCGCAATAGACATTTTTACATCCTTTTAAATACTTATTTCTTCTGAACGCGTATTGCCCTGAATAATGCACTTTATTTGGGCTTTAACAGAAGATTAAAAGACTGCTCATGTATTGCAGGAATTATATCAATTGATAATTATGTCAAATGTTATATTTTCTATGTAATCTTTATCAGAATGAGGCCAAAAAAATTACCTGAGAGCTCATTTAAGCGTTGACGAAATGTTCACTTGTAAGTAAATTTTATCTGTGCCGGTAACAATACATTAAATCTAAGTGCAGGATAAAATATATATATATGCATAACTGATTTCTTAAGGAATTTATGTAAAATAATATAGCAGGAGTTCAGGAATGGAATCTAAAGATCTGGAACTTTATCGCAAGCAAGGATTCAACATCTCAGAATCCCTTTATACTCGCCAGGAAGTGAACATACTCAATGCTGAAACCCATCGATTAATGCATGAAAGCTCCGCCGGAAAGGTATTGGAAGGCAATGGAAAAACCTTGAGAAGCATTAACGGGCCTAACCTTAACAGCGAACTTTTTCAAAATTTAGCCGGCGACGCGCGATTGCTTGGTCAAGCGGAAATGTTACTGGGCGGACCTGTTTACGTCCATCAATATAAAATCAATACCAAGCAGGCGTTCCAGGGCCAGAATTGGGAATGGCATTCAGACTACTGGTTCTGGAAGAAAGAGGATGGCATGCCGGAACCGAAAGCCCTGACCGCGGTTATTTTCCTGGACGAAGTCAATGAATTCAACGGCCCAATGTTGCTTGTGCCCGGAACACAGTATGACGTGCTCATCGACGAGATTCACGATAGGCCATACGGCGAACTCGATGGGGGTGACAACTGGGCAATCACGACTGCGCAAAAGCTCAAGTATCGTCTCTCTGAAACGTACCTGCGCAAAAAAATCGAAAATAAGGGAATGGTGGCCGCAAAGGGTCGCCCGGGTGACGTACTTTTTTTCCATTGCAATCTCCTGCACTGCTCTAGCGCGAACTCGTCGCCATGGGACAGAAAAGCCGTATTTATCTCCTACAACCTGGTCAGCAATTGTTTAAACGAAGTGCCCTCCCCTCGACCGGAATTCATGGCATCCCGTCAGTTCACTCCGCTGACACAAAAGCGCGTTTTTTAAGGAGCCTCGAATGAAAACGTATATTCTGGGACTGTCATGCTACTTCCATGACAGCGCCGCCGCGTTGCTTTGCGATGGAGAAATTGTGGCGGCCGCGCAGGAAGAGCGATTCACCCGTATTAAGCAGGATCCTTCTTTTCCCGAAAATGCGGTTAAGTTCTGCTTAAACACGGCAGGAATTACTTTAGACCAGGTATCTCGGATTTTTTATTACGAAAACCCCACGGAAAAATTTAAACGCATAATGTCCACCGCCGTCACCTCCGGCTGGTCGGGGGTCAGATCGCTTTTTTTCCACGTGCCGGGATGGTTGACCAATAAGCTGTACGTCAGAAAAAAACTTACAAAGGCACTGGGCTTCGCCAACACGCCCGTGCCTGAAATTACCTATATTAATCATCATCATTCTCATGCTGCGTCCGCATTTTTTCCCAGTCCATTTGAGAAAGCATTGGTGCTTTGCATTGATGGCGTTGGTGAATGGGACACAACAACAGCCTGGGTAGGTGAAGGCAGTAAACTCACGAAGCTCTGGCAAACGCGATTTCCACATTCACTTGGTCTGATTTATTCCGCGTTCACGTTTTACTGCGGATTCAAGGTTGATTCCGGCGAGTATAAGTTGATGGGCCTTGCTCCTTACGGACGCCCCGTTTATGCCGATATGATTAAAAAGCATCTGATACAGGTGCAACCGGACGGCAGCTTTGAGATGGACATGTCCTATTTTGACTATGCCACGGGCGACCAGATGACGTCGGAAAAGTTTCACGACCTGTTCGGCGGCCCGCCGCGTGATGCGGAAAGCGAGCTTACTGAACGGCAATTCAACCTAGCCTCGTCCATACAGGCCGTTCTGGAAGAAGTGGTATTGCTTACTGCCCGTTATTGGCAGAAAAAGACGGGGTTGGAAAATCTTTGCCTGGCCGGAGGCGTTGCCTTGAATTGCGTGGCAAACGGCAAACTGGCGCAGGCGGGTATCTTCAAAAACATATGGGTACAGCCGGCATCCGGAGACAGCGGCGGTTCGCTGGGTGCGGCGCTCTCAGGCTGGTATGGACACGTAGGCGCACCACGCATACCTGATGCAGGAGACAGCATGAAGGGTAGCTATCTGGGGACCCGTTACACGCGCGAAGAAATCCTTCATTACCTTAATGAGCAAGGCGCAGTTTTCACCGAGCTCACGGAAGATAAACTTTGCGCGGAGGTTGCCGGGATTCTGGCACAAGGTAATGTCACCGGCTGGTTCCAGGGCAGGATGGAGTTCGGCCCCCGCTCACTCGGCGCGCGCTCGATCCTGGGCGATGCCCGAAATCGCCAAATGCAGACGGTAATGAATCTCAAGATAAAGAACAGAGAGTCATTCCGTCCTTTTGCTCCGGTCGTATTAGAAGAGCATGCAAAGGACTGGTTCAGCGTGAAAACGAAAAGTCCCTATATGCTGTTTGTCCACCCGGTAGCAAACTCCAAGCTCACACCACCTGGTCCCGGTGCCGTTCAGGTAAGCGGACTTGGAAAACTTAACCAAATCCGCTCACAAATCCCAGCCGTTACGCATGTTGATAATTCGGCGCGTCTGCAAACGGTCGATGGGAGTCACAACCCGCTTTTTTTCAGTCTCCTGAACGCCTTTCATGCTCGAACAGGCTGTCCGGTGCTGGTAAATACGTCTTTTAATGTCAGAGGAGAGCCGATTGTTGAATCACCTAAAGATGCTTATGTCTGTTTCATGCGCACATCAATGGATTATCTCGTATTGGGAAATTTTCTATTGCGCAAACAGGATCAACCCGACTGGGAAGAAAAAATAGACTGGAAGAAACATTACCCTCTGGATTAATACTTTCGGAATCAAGTTCTCAAAGGATGAGTAATGAAATTTAAAAAAATGTCCCATCAAGAGGCGGTAAACCGATGCTATGAGCTTACCCCACAACTGCGTGAATACGATGAGTTCATGTACCTTGGCGTCCGGTGGTTGCCTTATACCATGTTTTTCCATCATCGGAATTATACCTCAGCGATTATCAATACGGATGACATGGGGTTTCGCCTGAGTCATTCCCCTTGCGGCTGGGCATCAACCGCCGATTTCCCTGCTGATAAACCCGTCAATATTGTGATTGGCGGTTCAACGGCTCTGGGTACCGGTACGACATCCGATGCAAGCACGGTCTCTTCCGCGCTGTCAAAACTGACGGGAGAAGTCTGGTTGAACTTTGGCGGGCGGGGCTATAACTCGGTGCAGGAAGCCATCATTTTTATGCTCAACCAGCATCGCTTCGATAAAATAAATAACATCATTATATTAAGTGGTCTAAACACGCTTACCTTGGAAGGACTGCCTGATGATTATACCAGTGAGTATGGTAAATACTATTATTCCTATGAATTTTTGCATTATATGAATAGATATAATGAGGACATTAAAAAAAGGGCAAATTCTTATGCTTCAATGAATGAATCAGCGGTAAAAAAATTAATTCCACGGCTCACCGAGAAATTCAATCATTGGCTGGATGATACTGAAGGGAACCCGGCAGAAAGGGTATTTACCGATACTCACATGGACCTGGCCGAGCGTATCAGCCGGGCCGCTCGCAGCACTATTGATTCCGCGGCGCAAATCAATCAGCTTGCCCGAAAAAATGGCGCCCGCGTGCATTATGTCCTGCAGCCTTTGTCCAGATGGAGTAAAGAGATCTTTCATGAAACAGAGGAGGAGATGTTCTATGCTATCGACGCCTGTGCTAATAACTTCTGGCGCTTATTTGAAAAACTCGCAACGCCGGATTTACATGAATCTTATTCTTCGCAGCTTAAACAGGGATGCTTGAATGAAGACATTTGTTTTTTTGATATGAACATGCTCATGAAAGACTCACCTATCTTGAATGAAAATATCTATATCGACCACTTGCACTTCAACGATGCCGGTTACGAAGAAATGGGACGGATTATTTATGAACAAGTCATTTAACATGGAAGAAAAAAAGCATTCAAAGAACCTGCTTGTCAGAGTTTTCCGGCGGTTGTTTTGCGGAAAAAAGAAAAAAACGGGCACCACCTACCCCCTCAGATAAATGGAAAGCGAGACAATGTCTAAATATTCTGCAAACTGCAGGCCGGTCGTGGCGATAGTTGATGCCGTTTCCGCGGGTGCGCTGGTCACGCAGGAGATGGCCGGGCATTATGACCTGATACACATTGAATCAGATGTTGCCGTCAACGCATTATCTCATCCCCGTTTCCATAAACATCATTTTAAGGCTTTTTATCACTGGGACCGTAGCCAGGCAGAAAAATGCCTTGAACAAATCGCCTTGCACAATCCTTTGGCAATTATTCCAGGCCATGAATCTGCGGTTAAACTGAGCGAAAAGATTGCCTGGAGCATCAATGGAGATGGCAATAACCCTGCAACCACGGCACTTCGCAGAAATAAATTTCTGATGAATGAAGCAGTAGGTCGAGCGGGCCTGAAAACGGTTAAACAGGCTGCCAGTGATGACCCCTGCGTTCTGAAAAACTGGTTCAGGCAATATGGTCAATCAAAAGTTGTGGTCAAACCCCTCGACAGCGCTGGTT
Organism: Sodalis sp. RH16; assembly: GCF_047324245.1. Classification (NCBI taxonomy): domain Bacteria; kingdom Pseudomonadati; phylum Pseudomonadota; class Gammaproteobacteria; order Enterobacterales; family Bruguierivoracaceae; genus Sodalis; species Sodalis sp. RH16. The sequence continues at coordinate 1,280,452 of NZ_CP178737.1, forward strand.
CAGATGACGTATATATCTGTACGAATGAAGCTCAGGTAGAAGACGCAGCACGCATCATCACTAGCAAAATCAATATCATGCATAACCGTAATGAAAAAGCGCTGATCCAGCAATTCATTGAAGGTAAAGAGCACGTCGTTAATACTGTTAGCCTGAACGGAAAACATAAAGTCACTGATGTATGGCGCGTTTCTAAAAAACTTTCTGTCGGCAGGAATCTATATGATTTTGATGAACTGTGTCCCCCGCAGGCTCCAGAGACAGAACGTTGTATCGCTTACACTCTCAAAGCACTTGATGCAATTGGTATTGTTAAGGGAGCGGGCCATACTGAGCTTATCTTATCCCCTGATGGCCCCACGCTCATTGAAGTCGGCGCCCGCGTTTCCGGCGCTGCTAATCCTGAAGCGATACGAATTGCCACCGGCAGCGATCAGCTGGAACTGATCAGGTATGCTTATACGTGCCCTGAATCATTTTATCAGGCAAGCGAGCGGTATCAGCTCATCCGTCCATTACGCTGCGTTCATGCTATAGCGTCGCAGACCGGTCCTTTTTCCCACGCTGAACTGCGGAGTTTCCTGGAAACGTTGCCTGGATTTGTGAGCGCGGTGATGAAAATAGCCGAAGGCGCCCGACTCAAACCCACAACGGATGTCTACTCCTGCCCCGCTGCTTTCTTTCTGACGGGGATAAGTGAGCAGGATATCGCACAGGACTATGTACGATATCGTCAGTGGGAAGCGGCCAATCTCTGAGAGCAAACCGATGAAAAAAAGGGGTAAGGTCGCCCCGCCTTCGTGCAACTCGAATTATTTAGGGTATATTTCGTTGTTGTTCAGCCTCTGCGAGCTAATCTTTCACACTGCTGCCGCATGCCGGTAAAAATACTTTCAGCCAGTTCTGTAGGAAACGATTCCGGCAGCAACGCGGATACACGTTCAATCACTCGCGGCGTCATGGCGATAATGTCATCCATCATAGACTCAACGTATTGTTGAACTAATCCGGTTAATTTCCCATGATTAATCCAGTGCCGCCGCTGAATTCTATAGAGGTGGTAATAATTACTGTTCCCGCGTACTGCCATTGCAAGTTTGCATTTTTTCCAGGGGAAATGGCTATTACTCTTGCCAATTACCGGCCATGCCGATAAAACATCATAGAACGGTGTAAGACGATAACGGCCACAAGCCTCCACCGCGATGCTGAAATTTTTTGCATGCCCATCAGTGGCCGCTATTAACCAGAAAATGATTTGTACTTTGAAGAACAGTTCTCTATCCCGTCCTGCTTGCTCAGAATGATTCAGAATATCCATAATATCGGTAATACCCGGCCCGCCATCCGCCTGATATTTCCGTAGCGGAGAAATCCCCAGCGCTTGACACATATCCTCTTGGGGTAAACGAACGATCCATTGCCCATCGCCCGACCACCTCCTGTCAAAACGCTCAACGACTAATGCCTTCTGATCTTCAAACTGCGCAATCTGCGCTTTTGCAACAGGCATGTCATAGTTTTCAAGGATCAAAGAGCATAGCCATTCATTTTCAACCGAGCTACTCATATTCGCCTGCATATTGCCAACCAGTCCTAACGGCAGCTTGAAAATATGCGTTGTGGGGGTACTCCCTTCCGGCAAGCACCATTGCCCCTTGTGCCACAGTAAAGCCGTTTTTTCCTGCGCACCGGCAATAGATAAGCGCAGGTCGTCAATATCATCCTGTCGACCAGGTAGTGCTGTCGTGGTATTACGCAATGTTGTGGCGATCTCTGCTTCAGAAAGCAGGCGGAAATTCACCGAGCATAAATCCGCGGACTCTTCATCGACATTAAGCAACTGTATTGCGCCAACGCAATCTCTTCCCAACTCAGCCAACAGATCATAGGGTTCAAGGCTATCCGCCTGATAACGCATCGCTAAACGCCTTCGAATGCTTTCACTGTCAGGGAGTAGATTATCAAAATAGTCCCGCACAACATTGCCACGCCAATGTTGATTGCCGGGGGTAAAAGGCAAAGACAGCGACAAGGGCCGGCCTTGCTCGTCAGCGATCCACTCAGGCAGGTATCGCAATCTGTCTTCACCCTTAACCTTTTCCCAGAATCCGACCTGTATACCGTTCATCCAGATCGCTAAACGTTGTTGCTTGCTAGGCATATCATCACCACTTTTCCCGCCTGGCAGGCGAATTTATCTGCTTTGTTGGATCTTCTAACGGCTTTATGATTGTTGAAGATGCGCCGGATGAGAGCACTATTTCGATACCCAGCACATTGAACACCTTGAACAGACGCTCGATACTGGCGCTGGCTGGGTTTGCCTCCAGACGTGCATAGGTTTGCTGTGTTACACCTAGTCTTTCAGAAACATCCTTTTGCGTCAGCCCATTAGCTTTTCGAAAGCCAATGAGCAACGGACGTAACTGTTTCAAGGTCTGCAACGGATAAGCAGTATTCATAAAGCGTCAACCATTGTTGTAGAGATATATACAGACTATAAGCTGTTTTCGAATACTACACCTTATAAGCTGTAAATGCAAAATACAGCCTATAGGGCGTACAGAAATAAAACAGCGTATAAGCCGTAAGATAGGTGATCTCTTGTACTTCAACGTGTGCAGTAGAAGCTACAGGCTGAAGCTGCATAAAGAGTAGATTTTGTGGACACAAGGTACTCATGAGGCCGCCGGCGAGCGAAACCAGTTGGCCATGCCCCGACCACCCTTGTGACCGTGAAAGATCTTAATGACCGTGGTCTTTGTACATGACCACCTTACACAAGCGCCTGATTCGGCCAAATAGGGTAATGAACCCATTAAGGGGGGTAATTTTACGGATATTACCCCATTTCAGTTCTTTTTTAAGACAAATTGATTGTGCCACAAGTCGTGGAATTTTTGCATTGAGCGTATCAATCAACTTGCGAGGCATTTCCCAACGCTATTACAAAATTGGTTTCGGTATAAAAGAAGTTCATTGATCAGAAGTAAGTCATCAGAACTCTTTGCCGGATGAATTTTAACAGACATCAATACGGGGGGTATTATGCTGAAATAAACGAATTTTTGTACTTCATTTAGCATTAAATCGCCTGTGCTATCTTTTGTGCGGCTAGTCACTTCCACGGATTTAAGATTGAAAGGCATAATACCTTAAAAAATATTGAGTTAGGTGTGTTTTCTTCAATTGATCGCATACACACCAGTGGCGTAATTTAAAACGCTCTCTTTGTAACATATTACCCTAATATTTCAGCATCGCCTGAGGCTGTCTGGGTCGTGGAATGCGTATGAATAAATCCAACTCCGATTTTTTAAAAGGCGTTAACGATTTTATTTACGCCATTGCTTGTGTCGCAGAAAACAACTACCCGGACTATCCCAATACCACACTGGTCAAGATGCGGATGTTCGGTGAAGCCACGGCGAAACACCTTGGCGTATTGTTATTCCATAAAAACTGATGGAGTGAGTCAGTCTAACATTAACGCTCAAAAGCTAGCTGCTTATCCTTTAAATGTTCCTCCCTAATCTAACAACTCGAAATTGTCCGCCGAGTGGAACAACTCTTTGCGTACGCCGACGTCATTGAAAAACAAATTTACAACGCACTTACCCGCGTTAACAACCTCACACAATCTATTCTGGCGAAAGCTTTTCGCGGTGAACTGACAGCGCTATGGCGGAAAAAAACCCCAGAGCTGATAAGCGGTGAAAATAGTGCGGCGGCGCTACTTAGGAAATTAAAAAACGAACGAGCCGCCAATGAAAATAAAAAACAGCGCGTAAAAAATCCTAAACGATAATTGAGGCGCACTACTAATTTTCGCTTAAAAATTTCTTTTATTTACCCATTTATTTAAGCATATTTTACACTATATATTGCATAGTCGCCGTATCCCGTAGGGTCTAAAACTCTATATTTTTTAGACCCTGCGCCGCTTAATGAATGATGTTTTAGGGTCGATAAGATTATTTAAATACTAATATATTGAGAATGTCAGCAGAATTTCTACATTCAATTTCGACTTGTTCTTTTAGCCTTATTAGGGTCTTAAATTTCTTTTCCACTGTTCTGAAGGTGACAACGTTTCATGATGGACATTAGGTTGGCTGCTTCGGTTTAGCTGGGCAGGTCCATAGGAATGTGAGGCATCTGAATATCTAGTGGACAATGTCCCTTTGCTGCTTGCACTACATTTTGTACGGCGGCCAAACCCGCACCCAATGGGACACCGGCGGGGCCAGAGGTTGCCAACCCTAACCCTGCGCCCCAAGCCACATCATTCGCAAGCCCTCTCGCAACTTCTCTATTATTAGGTCCAACATTTGAATTATTCATAAGTATTCCTTTTCTTGATAAATCCATATATTAACAGGATGATGATAGCGATAACCATGGTAATGGCCGACGATATACAATAATGCAAAAAACCGTCCTTAGTTAAGATATCTGTTTTTATTTGTTCTAGCGAGCGTAATTTAGATAAATTTGACAAAAAAGCCAATAGAGCAGTCGATAAAATTGTTTTAACGCTAATTTCTTTGAGTTTCTTGCTAAGGAATATTGCTATCAGTACAAATCCTAGCGGCTTAAATATATCAATTTCCATGAGATTGATTTCCTTTTGTAACTATAGATAGAGATATACCGCTGGTTCTTGTTTATGTCCTTACTTCAAACATCTACTATATTTTTTTATAAATTTTATCAGTAATCTAACTATTGCTTAATTCAGGCATTTTGACTCAGATGTCAGATTTGATAAAATTTTCCTTGGTTTTTGTTGATTTATTCTGCGCCAAGATACCCAACCCTCTGCCATCAGACAAGTCCTGCACTTCATATTATCAGCCACATTTTGGAAAAATGCGCGGGCAGGTGCTTTGGCCGAACTAACAGGAACGCAGCGGAAAACTCCAGACACAAAAAAAGCCACCCTTGGGTGACCTGATTTTGTACTAATGGTGCGAAGGCCGGACTCGCACATAGCATTTAACCTATTGTTTATTAATGAATAAATATTAGTCAGCTTTCATTTATACCAACATAAGTACCAACAATACTTGTCGTAGGGGCTATAAATGATTTCCGCTGGACGCAGTATACTTCCATTGACCCATGTTGACATCCCCGACTTCAAGGGGGCATTTTTACATTGGCGGCAACCAATAAACTATGGATGGGTTATGAAAATTATCAACTGTGACATAAGAGACGTGACTACCGGAGATAACGTCAAAGTGATGGTACCGTCAAACATTTATGGATGTGAGCTTCATGACGATGTTTTTGTCGGCCCCTTCGTTGAGATTCAGAAAGGATGTGTCATTGGGCGCGGCAGCCGCGTACAGTCACACACGTTTATTTGTGAGAACGTGTCATTGGGGGAGAACTGTTTTATTGGGCATAATGTCACATTCGCCAATGATCTATTCAGGCGTGGTGCGCCAGACCCAGATCCAGGAAATTGGATTAAAATCAGCCTTGGCGATAATGTCACCATCGGCAGCGGTGCGACGATACTAACCGATTTCATTTGCAGTGGGTCAGTGATAGGAGCTGGAGGAGTTGTAGTCAATCCCATCACGGTGAAAGGGATTTATGCCGGCAACCCAGCCCGATTGATTAGAACGCTGTAAAGGTGTGGGCCTGTTTAACAGGCCCACAGGCCGAAGCCACGCTAAAGATAAATTTGAAATTATGGCAACTCGTCGTAGAGACAGCGGCGGCGAACGGGCGGACTGGTCGCATCCTGAATATCCTGTACCTGATTCAGACTGGATTGCTTTCGCTGCCTATACTGAATTTGTCCCGCTACATCCTGGAAAGGCGTGATGATTACTACACATTCCTGCGCAGGGTGACAGAAGAGGTTGACTGGGAATCGTGGATTTTATTTATATTAGAGGCAGTGAGGAACACGTCTCGGTGGACGAGTGACAAGATATCGGTTGTCAGAGAACTAATGGCAAAAACCACAGTGTACGTGCGCGAGCAACTGCCGAAAATCTACACCCATGAACTTATCCAGGCGCTTTTTGCGCAGCCGTATTGCCGGATCGATAACCTTATTGAACGAGGTGTGGCCAAACGCCAAACGGCATCAACATACCTCAAACAGTTAGTGACCATTGGCGTACTGGAGGAAATGACTGATGGCCGTTAAAAGCAGTATATCAACGCCAGGCTGCTGCGTGAATTGGGCCAGTAACGTGGACGCTATCTAGTAAATACACCTTGCCTATAAAATAGCCAGCATCAGCAGATGAGTGGGTTTTGCATGCCGTTACGGGCAAAGCTCTCGGGCGGCGTCATCAGGCACGTCTTGGCATCGAGTGAGTAAACGGTAAGGGGCTGGGCATCTTTGTTAAGGCTGAAAATGCTCGAATTTTTGGGGAGGCTACTTCGCAGGCTGCTTTCGGCACGTTACCGAACTCTTCGGCGAGATTCAATAAACCCACTTTGTGTTTAATGACAGGATTGTTAGAGAGAAGCATGAGAGTTACATTTTGTGTTTTGTATAAGGATTCGACACCCATATCAAAACCGGTAACTCTCAATCTTTTAAGCTGTTGTGTCAGATGTACTCATGACGAACACAGATTATGCGTATTTGGCCGGCTTTACTTTCTTTCTCGGTCCCACAATATCCATTTCTTTCTCTTTCTGACCCACTTTGGCGAGTTTATTGCCGTCAATAGTTGCCCAGAAATCTAAGGAGCGTTTCGCAGCAGCCATCGCTTTGTCAGAATCGATTCTTTTAGTTTGCTTGATCATTACGCCTCCTTTTTTCTTACTATCATTGCATACAATTCTACATCAACTCTGTTCATTTAACAAACAGCCCCTGTTAGCCATAGAGGTAACTTCTTACTCATCAAGATCGACGCCATTCACCTTGATACGGATCATTTCCAGAATGTCCCGCACTTCAGCCGACATTTTATCATGATCATTCCACACTTGAGCAAAGCCATACGACCTGTAACGTGGCTGGGCATCAGGAATTGGATCTTGAATAAAAATTTCTTCAAATTCAATGATATTGCAGAATGTTGTTGAGTATATTAAGGCAATAATCAGCACATTGCCTGTCAGAGCAGTCTCTTTATCAGAGATAAAATTCTCCAACATGCAGATAGAGAACTGTTCACGCCGCTCATCATACTTGCAAATAATGACCGCATGTAACGAGCCAGGGTCATCATGATCGATAACCTTGAGGGAGATGTCTAGGATGCCATCGTCGGCGTTGCCTTGGTAACGATTCATCGCCCATGGCCAGTTGAGGATGCTGTGGTCAATGCCCACTTCCAGCCGTTCTTTATCTGCTTCGCTTAACACGCCAACCGAGATGTTATCCCACCCAAAACCTTCAATGGCTTGTTGAGTGGTGCTTAGACACCGGTCATGGATTTGCTGAATTGTTAAATCATCCACTTCGATCAGCCTTTCTAAGCTATTTCATCCTGCTTGGAATCATATAGCAGAAACGCTGATATGTTAATCAATACCTTAGCCAGGTTAAGGGAATGTTTGCCCTTCCCCGTTGCATCAATTGATATCGATGTTGAACGAAGCCCATTGATCAGAAGTGAGTCATCAGAACTCTCTCCCGGATGAATGTTAACAGACATCAATACGGGGTATTATGCTGAAATAAACGATTTTTTGTACTTCATCTAGCATTAAATCGCCTGTGCTATCTATTGTGCGGCAAGTCACTCCCACGGATTTAAGATTGCGAGGCATAATACCTTAAAAAATATTGAGTTAGGTGTGTTTTATTCAATTGATTGCATACCCACCGGGGGCGTAATATAAAACGCTCTCACTTTGTAACATATTACCCTAATATTTCAGCATCGCCTGAGACTGTCTGGGTCGTGGAATGCGCATGAATAAATCCAACTTCGATTTTTTGAAAGGCGTTAACGATTTTATTTACGCCATTGCTTGTGCCGCAGAGAATAACTACCCGGACGACCCCAATACCACTCTGGTCAAGATGCGGATATTCGGTAAAGCCACGGCGAAACACCTCGGCGTATTATTGAATATCCCACCTTGTGACAACCAAAACGACCTGCTGCGCGAACTGTATTCGTTTTAAATCGCCGTTGACAACGGATAAAGACAACCAACGCCAGTTGCACCGCCAACCGGGTTAATTTTCTGCCGCCGTAATCATCCAGGCGTTCTAAAAAGTCCGGCAACTGTTCCAACGATAACGCGGGATGGTGTTTTGCCTTACGGGTGGCAATAGCGCCGACCAAATCCTGGGCGGGGTTATAGTCAATCAAGCCGTTTTGCATGGCGTAACGCATTACACCGGTGACCCGTTGTTGCAAACGAGAGGCTACGTCCAATTTCCCGGCCGCCTCCACCGCTTTTAACGGCTCCAGCAAATCGCGTATTTTCAGCTCGGTAATATCGCGGTCGCCCAGGCTCGGGAAAAGGTATACCTCAAGGTAATGCATCACCCTGGCGGCATGGTCCGCCCACCAGCGTTGATTGCTGGCATGCCATTCGCGGGCCACCGAGGCGAAAGTATGCGCCGGCGCATTGGCCAGCTTTTCTTCTTTGCGCTTTTCGGCGGGGTCGAGGCCGTCCGCCAGTAACACGCGGGCTTTTTCCCGCAGTTCACGGGCCTTGGATAAGCCAATAAGCGGGTAAGCGCCGAAGGAGAGTTTTTTTTCTTTGCCCTGGTAGCGATATTTAAGCTGCCATAATTTCGAGCCAGCCGGTTTTACCAGCAGATATAGGCCGTGGGCATCGCTGAGCTTGTAGGGTTTTTCGAGCGGTTTGGCGTTGTGGGCAGCGCGATCTATAAAGGCATTTTGGGGGCCTCGTGTAAATCGAACCGAAAGAGCCCCCCATTAAAGCTCCCAAATGGACCGGATGTCAATGGATGAAAAACGACCAGTATGGAAGAGGAAGAAATCGACGGTTCAGAAAGGTGTGAAATATTTTCTCTATTTAACAGATGACTATGAAACACAGTGGAAGAATATGGACATAAAAAAAGCCACCCGTGGGTGACTTGATTGTGTACTAATGGTGCCGAAGGCCGGAATCGAACCGGCATGCCCGAAGGCGGTTGATTTTGAATCAACTGCGTCTACCGATTTCGCCACTTCGGCACTGAAGTCGTACACGGAAAACGAGGTGCATTATACCGTTAACGCGTTCCTGCGCAAGACTAATCCGGCCGAAGCCACTCTGATTGCTGAAAAAATGCCCTTCCCCAGGCCTGGATTACGGCTTGAGCATCATCGCCAGTGAAATCCTAACCCACGGGGGTTGCGACATAGTTGCGGCATAAACGAGTCCAAGATTTCTGTCGCAATCACACGGTGGGTCATTATTACATTGGCTCTAACCGTTCAGTCATGCTGGCAAACAGGACACCAGTAAAACGGCCGCGACCCGTGGGTGGTTTTTTCAATGGGATGCCCGCAGCGTTCACAAGGCCGTCCCGCCCGATGAAACACCTTGAACTGAAAGCGGGCGCCATGGTGCTGTCCTTCATCCAGCGGGTCATCCATTGTGCCGCGGGTGGCGTAGGAAAGCCTGGGGATAGCCACAATCGCCTCGCACAGGCGGTCAATATGTTCCGGGCTCAAATCCCGCCCTCTTACCCCCGCCGTCAGCCTAGCCTGCCATAAAATCTCCACCCGCAGATAATTGCCCAGTCCGGCAATAAAGGATTGATCCAGCAGCAGGCTGCCGAGCTGGCGTCCGCGAAAGCGCGGCGAGAGCAGGCGCAATCTTGTTTCTTCCACCGTGAGGGCCGGATCCAGCACATCGGGGCCGATGCGCAGTAAAAACGGGTGGGCCGCCAGCGCGTCGGCATCCAGAATCTGAATATCGGACGCGCTGTACAGCAGGATGGCAAACTGTTCGTTTTCCAGGCGAACCCGGAGATCGCGTTTGGTGACCGGCGTTTCTCCTGCCTTGACCACCCGCCATACGCCGTAGAGCTGGTTATGGCTGTACAGCACCAATCCGTTGGAAAACCAGGTGAGCAGCGCTTTGCCCCTAGTCTCTATTTTTTTGATGCGTTGACCGGTCAATTGGGATTCAAAAGGCTTCAGATGCGGGAAGGCAAACCACGCCCGGGTGATTGCCCGGCCGGCTACCGCCATCATCAGGGCGTCGGCCGCGCGCCGAATTTCAGGGCCTTCCGGCATACATTTCTCCTGTTATGGGCGTTATGAAAATAATGGCGCTTAGAATTATCCTAAATCCGACATTAAATCGCCCCTTCTTTGGTCTGTTCTCTTTAGGCCATGAACTTGTCCGGCATACTAAAGTCCGAAAAAGGGACCTATGGAATAATACGATTTTACTTTTTATGCTTATGTTAAACAGGAAATTGACCATGACAATCACTCTGCGGCGTCACCTTCTTTCGCTGGCTTTGATGGCGACTTTGGCCCCTGGCCTGGCCCTGGCGGCCAACTTGATGGATTCGGTTAACAGCGCCCTTGGCACATCAGGCACCACCACGGGCAACGGCGCCGCACAAAGCGGCTCTACGGCATCCCTTGCCGGGTTGCTGGGGGGCGGCGATAAGGCCCTGAGCGCCGGCACCATGACCAATGCCGCCGGGGTGCTGGAGTACTGTGCGAAAAACAATCTGCTGTCAGATACCGGCACCACGGCAATTAAAGACAAGCTGATGGGCAAGCTGGGTATTTCCAGTCCATCCAACGCCAAGAGCCAGGATTATCAGCAGGGTCTCGGCGGAATATTGAATACCGCCCAGGGCGGTCAGCTGAACCTGAAGGATCTCGGCTCCTCGCAGCTGGGCCAGAAGGTGAAATACAAAGCCTGCAATCTGGTGCTGAAACAGGGCAAGAACTTCATTTCCTGACGGCGGCGCTATCGGCGCGGCTGCTTGATAAACGCGTTGAATGCCGATTCGAAATCCGGATGCCAGCGGGAAAGCGGCGGCCGGTTTTCGACGATATCGCCGGCGGCCCATAAAATGCGTTTTTCATCCAGGGAACGGGGCACGTCATTGTCCGGGCACAGGATATAAAAGTCGCCGGCGTCCAGCCGCTCCATCATAAAATCAGCGGTTTGATCCGCGGTCCAGGCGCCGGCGGGTTTCTCGACGCGACCGCGGCGGGTGAGCCCGGTGAAGACAAATCCAGGAATCAGCAGATGGGCGCTGAGGCGGCAGCCGTCGGTATTGCGCAGTTCGTGCTGCAATGCCTCGGTAAAGGCCTTTAGGCCGGCCTTGGCGACGTTATAGGCGGGGTCTCCCGGCGGCGTGGTGATGCCCTGTTTGGAGCCGGTATTGATCACCAGGCCAGGCCGGCCGCGGGCCATCATCTCGGGTACAAAAATCTGCGTACCGTTGATGACGCCGTATAAATTCACTTCCAGTATGCGCCGCCAGTTTTCCGCCGGACCGAACACGCCGCTGCCGGGCTGGATGCCGGCGTTATTCATCAGCACATCGGTGCCGCCGAAGCGCTGGGCAACGGCATCCCGCAGGCTGACCAGGGAATCCGGCTGGCTGACGTCCGCCTGGAAGGTGAAAACATCCTGCTTGCCTCTTGCCGCCAGCGCGGCCACCTCTTCGGCCCCATGAGCGAGGCGCTCAGCCTCGAGGTCGGCGATGCAGACGCGCAGTCCGCGCTGGGCGAAACGTTTGGCGGCGGCCAAACCTATGCCGGACGCGCCGCCGGTGATAACGGCGACGGAACCGGGTAACAGGGATAAATGGGTCATGAGTATCCTCGCAATGTTGCAATCACATCGGCGATTCAGGGTCTTGATGAACCGACGTCTCAAAACGTTCCCATGCTAAAACGATTGCCCGCCGTGGGCAACGACCTTGGACAACAGCTTACCCGCACATTTGGCCACAGTAACCTCAACGGAAGGGACATTCAGCAGTTTTTCCGATGGAGCAGGATCTCATTATCATGCAATATGCAGATACTCATCATCTTTCAAATTGCCACCTTGCTGCAATTCGAAATCTATTGGGTATATTAGGAAAGGCATATTCTACATAGTTCAAATAATATTATTAATCTGCTATTAAAAGACATTTAACAATATTATTCAGCATATCTAAAATAACGGGACACGCCAGTAGTAACGCCCGTTCGCGGTCGGTCCAATAGGTTAATGAAGGGATAGGGCACTCCGCAAGGAGTATTTTAGCCTTGTCATTATTAAAAAATAAAAGATAAAATCATTAGCCACTAAAAGAAGTTAGTCAATTGTTCTCATGCTAATGAGTTATGTAGAGGAGAATGAAGATTATAATTTTAAGTGCCCTTGCATTCGTTACCTAACGAATATCCCTCAAACCCGCGTTTCTAATTATGACTACTATATGAACAATTTTGATTTTAACTTATTGGTTGTACTGAACGCGCTGCTGGAAGATTGCAGCGTCAATCTGGCGGCCAGGAAACTGAACGTCACCGCACCAGCCATCAGCAAGTCTCTGAACAAGATTCGGGCTTTGTTTAACGATCCGATACTGGTTCGCAGCGGAACCAAGCTGATTCCCACACCGAGGGCAATTGCATTGAAGGAGGATGTGCGGCAGTTGGTTAACCGCATTGAGTCCATGTTGAATACCAATATGGCCTTCGAACCCCATACCACCAATGTGTCATTTACCATCGCGGCGAACGCCACCATTGTTTTCACCCTCAATGCCACATTATTCAGGGAAATCCAGAAAAGCGCGCCAAATGTGTTTATCAATATGGTTCATGATTCCGAATTTGATGATGACTTTTTACGATCAAACGATATCGATTTATACATTGGCGAAATGCGCGATCTGAATCCGGAGATTACCATACGTACCATTCACTCAGCGAAGTGTTATTTTATGTGCCGCTGCGGCCATCCGATCATCTGTACGGATAAGAGCATGGACAATCTGCTGAAATATCATTTTGTCCAGACCAAGGAGAAGTATCCGGCCGGTACGGATGAGGCAATGAAATATTTTTGGTCCGCGCGCCACGTCATGGGGGCTACGCCCGGTTATATGGCCACCATGAATGCTATTACCCATTCAGACGCCTTGGCCATCGTGCCGGATTTTGTGGTGAAGAATTTGCGCAAACTGAATATCGCGGTGGAATTTTTCAGTGCGGATTTTGATTTAGGCAAGCGCAGCATCATCCAGGCCTGGCACTCGAAACATAACCATTCACCCTGTCATAAGTGGCTGCGCGACCTGACCAAAGTGCTGTTTGTAGAAAGTATTAAATGAATGATTTGTGGTCGTAACGGCTGATAACAACCTGAAGGTCGATGCAATGAGGTCTTCACCACTAACCGGCGCTAACAGGAATATGCCTGTTATACCCGTCATACTTCAAGTTGCAGGCTTGCTGGCTTTCCTGCAACTCGAATTATTTAGGCATAGCGCCTCGCCGCGATTAGCGTTTTCTAAGCAATAGCGCCACGCTGATTACCAGGAATGCCATACTGGGTAACAATGCCCCGTACAGGGGCGGCAGACTGTATACCAGGCTTAACGGTCCGAAGATCTGATCCAGTACATAGAACAAGAACCCGAAGCTTATTCCCGTCACTACCCTCACGCCCATCGCCACGCTGCGCAGCGGGCCGAAAATAAACGACAGCGCCATCAGCATCATCACCGCTACCGAGAAGGGGGAGAAGATCTTACTCCACATATTCAGCTCATAGCGATTGGACTCCTGTCCGCTTTGCTTAAGGTACTTCACATAATCACGCAGGCCGGTGATGGATAAGGCGTCCGGATCCAGCGCCACCACTCCCAGCTTGTCAGGGGTCAGATTGGTTTTCCACACGCCGCTAAGCATCTGCCGGCCCGAGATTTGCTGAGGGTGGCCCGAGATCTGCTGTGGATCCGTCAAGTCGGACTCGTCCACCTGGGAGAGATGCCAGACGCCGTCGGCATATTTCGCATCGGCGGCATAGCGCAGAGTCTGCAGGCGGTTGTGCTGGTCGAAATTGTAAATATTGACTCCGGATAATTCGTCGTTGCTCACCACCCGCTCGATGTAGATGAAATTGTTGCCGTCTTTGGCCCATAAACCGCTTTGCACCGAGAGCATCGAACCGCCGTACAAGGCCTGGGAACGGTAATTTCTCGCCATTTGTTCACCCTGCGGCGCCACCCATTCGCCGATGGCCATGGTGAGCAGCACCAGGGGAATGGCTGTTTTCATCACCGAGGCGGCGATTTGCATGCGGGTGAAGCCCGAGGCCTGCATCACCACCAGTTCACTGCGGCTGGCCAGCGTGCCCAGACCGAGCAGCGCGCCGAGCAGCGCCGCCATGGGGAAAAATATCTCGATGTCCTTGGGGACGCTCAATATCGTGTAAAGACCGGCGCCGACGACGGAATAGTCGCCCTGGCCGGTTTTACGCAGCTGATCGACGAACTTGATGATGCCGGAGAGCGAGACCAGCATAAACAGGGTCATCATGATGGTGTTGAAAATCGTTTTACCGATGTAGCGGTCCAGTACTCCAAACATCAAACCGCTCCTCTTGAATGTAATCCGTCGCGTATTCTTCTCACCGGCACGGTTTCCCAAAGATTGAGTAACACGGCAATGCCCAGATAGACCAGGTTGGTCAACCACATCCATATCATCGGGTCGAGTTTACCTTTGGCGCCGTTGGAACGCAGCGAGCTTTGCAGCAGAAAAAAGATCAGGTACATCAGCATGGCCGGCAGCATGCTCATCACCCGGCCTTGGCGCGGGTTAACCGCGCTGAGGGGAACCACCATGATGGCCATGATAAATACCGAGACCACCAGTGTCAGGCGCCACTGCATTTCCGCCTTGGCCCCGGGGTCGGAGGAGTGGCGGAGTTCATGCATGGTCATCTGATCCGCGTCGGTGCTGTCCGCCGACACCGCCTGGTGGCCGATGACTGCCTGGTACTGGGTAAAATCGGTGATGCGAAAATCCCGCAGCAGCGCAGTGCCTTCGTAGCGGGTGCCTTTATCCAGCATCACCAGTTGCGAACCGTCGGCACGTTGGGTCATGTGCCCCTGATCCGCCACCACCACCGAGGGCCGGGCATTGCCTTTGGGTCGCAGCTGGGCCAGAAACACGTTCTGGAACTGCTGTCCTTTGACATTACCGACGAACAGTATCGAATTGCCGTTTTGCGCCGCCTGGAACTGCCCTTCCACCATCGCCGCCATGCTGGGATTGGCCTTGGCCTCCGCCAGGACTTCGTCCTGGTGGCGGGCGGACCAGGGAGAAAGCCAGATAACGTTGGCGCCGGCGAAAATCGCCGTCAGCACGCTGAGAATCAGCGCCGCCTTGACCAAAACGCTCTTACCCAGCCCACAGGCATGCATCACCGTAATTTCGCTTTCGGTGTACAATCGGCTCAGGGTCATCAGTAAGCCCAAGAATAGGCTGAGGGGAAGAATTAACTGTGCCATTTCCGGCACCCCTAAACCGAGTAGGGATAACACCAGGTTTGTCGGAATATCGCCGTCAACCGCAGCTCCCAGCACCCGTACCAGCTTCTGACAGAAGAAAATCAGCAACAGGATAAACAGGATGGCGAGCTGGCTTTTGAAAACTTCCCGAACCAGATATCTAAGGATGATCACGCTTATTTCGCCTGTGAAAACTTGTCTTTTTGCAGGAAAATCGATAATTTCTTTGCTAATCCACCAATAATACGTATCAATTAGCCACCTTTATCGCCAGATAGAGTATAACAACATTAAGCGTTCGGCCGTGCTATGAGAACGCACTGATTATTGCCGGAATAACGTCCTTTGCGTCGTTTAGATTAACACATAGAGTTAATGCAAAGGCGGGGGATACAATAGGGAAAGGTCTATTTTATCTTCGTTGGCCGTCTTTGTCTTTAAGATTCAGGAGTGTGCATGGAGTTCAGTGTAAAAAGCGGTAGCCCGGAAAAACAACGCAGTGCCTGTATAGTTGTCGGCGTATTCGAACCGCGCCGCCTGTCTCCCATCGCTGAACAGCTCGACAAGATCAGCGACGGCTATATCAGCGCCCTGCTGCGCCGCGGCGAACTGGAAGGTAAAGTGGGGCAGACGCTGCTGCTGCACCATGTTCCCAACGTGCTGTCCGAACGTATTCTGCTTATTGGCTGCGGCAAGGAACGCGAGCTGGATGAACGCCAATATAAACAGGTAATCCAGAAAACCATCAATACGCTGAATGACACCGGCTCCATGGAGGCTGTCTGCTTCCTGACCGAATTGCATGTCAAAGGGCGCAATACCTACTGGAAAGTCCGCCAGGCGGTGGAAACCTCCAAAGAATCCCTTTATACCTTTGATCAGCTTAAAAGCAACCGCATCGAACCGCGCCGGCCGCTGCGTAAAATGGTGTTCAATGTTCCCACCCGCCGTGAACTCACCGGCGGGGAACGCGCCATCCAGCACGGCCTGGCCATTGCCGCCGGCATCAAGGCCGCCAAGGATCTGGGGAATATGCCTCCCAATATCTGCAACCCGGCTTATCTGGCTTCCCAAGCCCGCCAATTGGCGGATCGGTTCGGCAAAACCACCACCACCCGGGTTATCGGCGAACAGCAGATGAAAGAACTGGGCATGAACGCCTATCTGGCGGTGGGCCAGGGTTCGCAAAATGAATCGCTGATGTCGGTGATAGAGTATAAAGGCAGTCCTGATCCGGAAGCCAAGCCGATCGTGCTGGTGGGCAAGGGCCTGACCTTCGACGCCGGCGGTATCTCCATCAAGCCCGCCGACAGCATGGACGAAATGAAGTACGACATGTGCGGCGCCGCCACGGTGTACGGCGTGATGCGCATGGCGCTGGAGCTGGAGCTGCCGCTGAATATCGTCGGCGTGCTGGCGGGATGCGAGAATATGGTGGACGGCCGCGCCTTCCGCCCCGGGGACGTGTTGACCACCCTGTCGGGACAAACGGTGGAAGTGTTGAATACCGATGCCGAAGGGCGGCTGGTGCTGTGCGACGCGCTGACCTATGTTGAACGTTTCGATCCGGAAGTGGTTATCGACGTGGCTACCCTCACCGGGGCCTGCGTGATTGCCCTCGGGCATCATCTCACCGGCCTGATGTCGAACCACAATCCCCTGGCCCATGAGCTAATCGCCGCCGCCGAACAGTCCGGCGATCGCGCCTGGCGCCTGCCGCTGGGGGATGAGTACCAGGAGCAATTGGAATCGAATTTTGCCGATATGGCCAATATCGGCGGCCGTCCGGGGGGCGCCATTACCGCCGGCTGCTTCCTGGCGCGGTTCGCCCGTAAATACAGCTGGGCCCACCTGGATATCGCCGGCACCGCCTGGCGTTCCGGCAAGACCAAGGGCGCCACCGGCAGGCCGGTGGCGCTGCTGGCGCAATTTCTGCTTAATCGCGCCGGTCTGAACGGTGACGAATAAGCGTAAAAAAGGTATGCTTTACCGGGCGGCTCAGGTCGCCCGTTATTTTTTTGTCTTCCCCTCTCAGGTTCTTTGAAAACGGTACATGAAAAACGCGACCTTTTATCTTCTTGACCAGGACGATCTCCGGGACGGCTTGACCGCCGTGGAGCGGCTGGCCTGCGAACTGGCGGCAAACCGCTGGCGCGGGGGTAAAAGAGTGCTGGTGGCCTGTGAGGACGAGGCGCAGGCATTAAAACTGGATGAAGCATTATGGCAGCGGGATCCGGAATCCTTTGTGCCGCACAATCTGGCGGGGGAAGGTCCCCGCTACGGCGCGCCGGTGGAAATATGCTGGCCCGGGCGCCGGGGCAACGCGCCGCGCGAGCTGTTGATCAGCCTGTTGCCGCACTGCGCCGATTTTGCCTCCGCTTTCCATGAAGTGATAGACTTCGTCCCCCATGAAGACCACATGAAACAGTTGGCGCGCGATCGCTATAAAGCCTATCGCAGCGTCGGCTTCCAATTGACCACGGCCACGCCGCCAACGCAGTGAAATACGACGCATAATGGAAAAGACATATAACCCGCACGATATTGAGCAGCCGCTTTACGAGCATTGGGAAAAACAGGGCTATTTCAAACCGAACAACGATCCGGGCAAAGAAAGCTTCTGTATCATGATCCCGCCGCCGAACGTGACCGGCAGCCTGCATATGGGCCATGCCTTTCAGCAGACCATTATGGATATCATCGTGCGCTACCAGCGCATGCAGGGCAAAAATACCCTGTGGCAGGTGGGCACCGACCATGCGGGTATCGCCACGCAAATGGTGGTGGAGCGCAAAATCGCGGCGGAAGAGGGCAAAAACCGTCACGATTACGGCCGTGAAGCCTTTATCGAGAAAATCTGGCGGTGGAAAGCGGAATCCGGCGGCACCATTACCCGCCAGATGCGTCGCCTCGGCGCATCGGTGGATTGGGATCGCGAGCGCTTTACCATGGACGAAGGGCTGTCCAACGCGGTGAAGGAAGTGTTCGTCCAGCTGTTCAAAGAGGATTTGATTTACCGCGGCAAGCGGCTGGTGAACTGGGATCCGAAGCTGCGCACCGCCATTTCCGATCTGGAAGTGGAAAACCGCGAGTCCCAATCCCACATCTGGCATCTGCGCTATCCCCTGGCGGACGGCGCCACAACCGCCGAAGGCAAGGATTACCTGGTAGTGGCCACCACGCGTCCGGAAACCATGCTGGGCGATACCGGCGTGGCGGTGAATCCGGAGGATCCCCGTTACCGGGATCTCATCGGCAAATATGTTCTGTTGCCCCTGGTGGGCCGTCGTATTCCCATCATCGGCGACGAACACGCGGATATGACCAAAGGCACCGGCTGCGTGAAGATTACCCCGGCCCATGATTTTAATGACTATGAGGTGGGCAAGCGCCACGCCCTGCCCATGATCAATATCCTGACTCTGGACGGCAATATCCGTGAACAGGCGGAAGTATTCAGTTCCCTGGGAGAAGTGAGTTCGGCTGCCAATGAAGACATCCCCGCCGAGTTTCGCGGCCTGGAGCGTTTTGCCGCCCGCCGGGCGATAGTGGCCGCTTTCGACGCCCTGGGACTGCTTGATGAAATCAAGCCCCATGCCCTGACGGCGCCCTATGGCGATCGCAGCGGCGTGGTCATTGAGCCTATGCTCACCGATCAGTGGTACGTACGGACCGCGCCGTTGGCTAAAGTGGCTATTGCGGCGGTGGAGGACGGCGAGATCCAGTTCGTGCCGAAGCAGTATGAGAATATGTATTACAGCTGGATGCGCGATATCCAGGACTGGTGTATTTCCCGGCAGCTATGGTGGGGACACCGGATCCCCGCATGGTATGACGAAGCCGGCAAGGTCTATGTGGGCCGCAATGAAGACGAAGTCCGCCGGGAAAACAATCTTGATGCAGAAGTGAAGCTTCGCCAGGACGAAGACGTGCTGGATACCTGGTTCTCCTCGGGCCTGTGGACCTTCTCCACCCTGGGCTGGCCGGAACAGACCCCCGATTTGAAGACCTTCCATCCCACCAGCGTGCTGGTAAGCGGCTTTGATATCATCTTCTTCTGGATTGCCCGCATGGTCATGCTCACCATGCACTTTGTCAAAGATGAAAACCAGCGTCCGCAGGTGCCGTTTAAAACCGTCTATATGACCGGACTTATCCGCGACGATGAAGGGCAGAAGATGTCCAAATCAAAGGGCAACGTTATCGATCCGCTGGATATGGTGGACGGGATTTCCCTGCCGGATCTGGTGGAAAAACGCACCGGCAATATGATGCAGCCCCAATTGGCGGATAAAATCCGCAAACGCACCGAAAAGCAGTTCCCGCAGGGGATTGAGCCGCACGGCACCGATGCCCTGCGTTTCACCCTGGCGGCGCTGGCCTCCACCGGCCGCGATATCAACTGGGATATGAAACGCCTGGAAGGCTACCGCAACTTCTGCAACAAGCTGTGGAACGCCAGCCGCTTCGTGCTGATGAACACCGAAGGGCAGGATTGCGGCCAGAACGGGGGCGAGATGAGCCTGTCCCTGGCGGATCGCTGGATCCTGACCGCCTTTAACCAGACGGTGAAAGCCTATCGCGACGCGTTGGATAATTACCGCTTCGACCTGGCGGCCAACGTGCTGTACGACTTCACCTGGAACCAGTTCTGCGACTGGTATCTGGAGCTCACCAAACCGGTCATGAACGGCGGCAGCGACGCCGAGCTGCGCGGTACACGCCATACGCTGGTGCAGGTGCTGGAGAGTTTACTGCGCCTGGCCCATCCCATCGTGCCGTTTATCACCGAAACCATTTGGCAGCGGGTGAAGACGCTGAAAGGCATTGAAGCCGATACGCTGATGCTGCAGCCCTTCCCCGCCTTTGATGCTGGCCTGGACGACGCACAGGCCCTGGCGGACGTGGAGTGGATCAAGCAGGTCATCATGGCGGTGCGGGCTGTCCGCACGGAAATGAATATCTCCCCCGGCAAGCCGCTGGATCTGCTGGTGCGCGGCGCCACGCCTCTGACCCGGCAGCGCATCGACACCAATCGGAGTTTTATCCAGACCCTGGCGCGTTTGCAAAGCCTGAGCCTGCTGGATGAGGGCGACAAAGGCCCGGTTTCGGTGGTGAAGCTGGTGGAAGAAGGCGAACTGCTGGTTCCCATGGCCGGTCTTATCGATAAAGCGGCGGAACTGGATCGGCTGGCCAATGAAGTCGCCAGGCTCGAGGGAGAAATCGGCCGTATCGAGGCCAAGCTTTCCAACGAGGGATTCGTCGCCCGGGCGCCGGAAGCGGTAGTGGCCAAGGAGCGGGAAAAGCTGGCGGGTTATGTCGCTTCAAAAGAGACGCTGCTGGAACAGCGGGCAACCATCGCCAATCTTTGATGCCGCGCCGGGCTGTGCTGCTTTATGGATCAGGAACCCGGCAGGTTGCAAAGCTATCGCCCGACCAACGAGTGCCTGCCGCATGAGGATGCGGCGGGCACTTGTCTCATTGAATGTCGCCTTCCGGCCGTAGACCGGATTCCTCGGCGTCCATCATGCTAGGCCTTTCATGAAAAAACCCGACAGGGGCAGCCTTTCGCCCCATGATTTTATTTGCATCACCAGTATCTGCAATGCTATTACTCGTAATAATAAAACAGATAATGTATTTCACATTCTTGAGTAATGACGATGTCCACAGCTACTTCAGTCAACATTTTGGTAAGGCCCATCGCGCCGGGTGATAATCAGGTCATCGCCGACGTGATCCGCCAGGTATCGGCCGAATTTGGCCTAACCGCGGACAAAGGCTATACGGTATCCGATCCCAATCTGGACAATTTGTATCAGCTCTACAGCCGTCCCCGCAGCGCCTATTGGATTATCGAATATGAAGGCCGGTTGGCCGGCGGCGGCGGTATCGCACCCTTGGAAGGCGCCGCGCCGGAAACATGTGAACTGCAAAAGATGTATTTTTTACCCAGTCTGCGCGGACGCGGAGTAGCTTATGAGCTGGCGCAGAGGGGATTGGCCTTCGCTCGCGGCCAAGGCTTCACCCATTGCTATCTGGAAACCACCGCCGCGCTGACCCGGGCGATAGCGCTGTATGAACGATTGGGATTTGAACATATCGACGGCCCGCTGGGCAGCACCGGGCATGTGGATTGTGAAGTGAGAATGCTCAAGCGCCTGTGAAATCCTGAGCCTGCCGTGACGAGACTAACCGGTATCGTTGTGGTTTAACCGCGCCGATACCGATTAAGGACTATGCCGCACCGGTAATGCCGCGCCGGTAATGCCATGCCGGTAAAAACGCCGGACCACGGTATCAATGACGGGTGCCGTTATCATCCCGATCGATGAGGTGATTGTGAATGGGCGGCACCACATCGCCACCGTCTTCCTCTTCGCCTTCGTCGTCTTCGCCGTCCTCAAAATAGGTGCCCCAGCCGTCATAATTGACGCCATGCCGTTCCGCCAGCGCAAACAGCTGCTCGACTTGGGCATCGATCACTTCCGCATTGAGCCCTACTTCGCTGATGGCGTCGCAGCACATCAACACGGAACCGTCTTCCACTTCCAGTTCCTCGGCATCGGTAACTTCGTAGCCCAGTTTAAACGCTTCGACCGCGGCTTTTTCCAACATATCGAAATTTTCAGCGGAAAAGTGATGTTCGATGGTGTAAAGCGCCTCCGGATCGCTGCCGTCTTCCAGCAGCTCTTCGATTATTAAACGCGTTTCATCGCGCTGCTCTTCCAGAAATTGATGTGCCATGCCCCTGTCCTCAATGAGTCGGCCGTTCGGACCACTATTTTCCCACAGCGGCGGTTAAGGCTCCAGCTTAAACATGAAAGATTTGCTTTCAATGCTTGAAATTGAATATTCATACATATAAAGTGAATTTTAATGCAAATGATATTAATGATTATGAATGGAGCAAAATGCTTATGAGAGAGTTTTATCAGCGTCATTTTCTCAGACTCCTGGATTTCACACCGGCAGAACTTCTTGAATTATTGGCGTTATCCGCCACCTTGAAACAGGAAAAACGCAGCGGGCGGGAAAAACCGCGTCTGGCGGGAAAAAATATTGCGCTTATCTTTGAAAAAGATTCAACCCGCACCCGCTGCGCTTTTGAAGCGGCCGCCTTTGATCAGGGCGCGCGCGTGACCTACCTCGGTCCCAGCGGCAGCCAAATCGGCAACAAGGAATCCATCAAGGACACCGCACGGGTACTGGGCCGGATGTATCACGGTATTCAGTATCGCGGTTACGGTCAGGAGATCGTCGAGACACTGGCGGCTTATGCCGGCGTGCCGGTGTGGAACGGCTTAACCACCGAATTCCACCCGACCCAGTTACTGGCCGATCTGCTGACCATGCAAGAACATCTCCCCCATAAGCCTTTTAACCAAATCAAATTCGCCTACGTGGGCGATGCCCGCAATAATATGGGCAACACCATGCTTGAGGCGGCGGCATTGACCGGGCTCGATCTACGGCTCGTAGCCCCAAGCGCCTGCTGGCCGGAAAATGAACTGGTGGCGCAATGCCGCCAGTTGGCGGAACAGCAGGGAGGACGCATCACCCTGACCGAAGATATCGGCGCAGGCGTGGAAGGAGTGGATTTTATCTACACCGATGTATGGGTTTCCATGGGCGAGCCCAAATCCTTCTGGCAGGAACGTATTGCCTTGCTGCGCCCGTATCAGGTGAACATGGCGATGATCAAACTCACCGGCAACCCCCAGGTCAAATTCCTGCACTGCCTGCCCGCCTTCCACGACGACCAAACCACCATCGGCAAAGAGATGGCCGAACAATACGGCCTGGCGGGGGGCATGGAAGTCACCGACGAGGTATTTGAATCCGCCCACAGCGTGGTGTTCGATCAGGCGGAAAACCGACTGCACACCATCAAGGCGGTGATGGTGGCAACGCTGTCGAAAGAGTAAAAATCCCATGGCACGCTAGGCCCGCTATCACCGGACGTACAACGAGCCTGCTAAAGGGAGAGCGCGCCAATGGGGTCGAAGCCGCCGTCTGGCGGCGGCCGGAACGCCCCATGGCACGCTAGGCCCGCTATCACCGGGCGTGCAACGAGCCGGTTAAAGGGAGAGCGCTCCTTGGCACGCCAGGCCCGCTATCACCGGACGTGCAACGAGCCGGTTAAAGGGAGAGCGCCAGTTACCGCACCAGCGCCGCTTCAATCTTCACCACCGCTTTACGCACATGCGCCGGCGCACCCACGGCACACAGCGGTTTATGCACTTCACCAGGATAATAGACCACAAAATCCCCCGCCCGCATCACGAACTGCTTTTCGTGCGCGCCGGACGCCACAAACGCCACATCCTTATCCGCCAACCAATCGGTATCGGGCTTGCCCGCCGGCAGGTTGCTAAAGGCCATGCCCTCTTCACCCTGCAGCACAATCTGGATATCCAGATATTTGGCATGGTATTCGGCGCGGCGCTGCTCAAACACATCGGTACTGTCGTTGGATATTATGACAAATACCTGATCCCCCTTGATCTCATACTTACCCAGCGGGGTATCGGCCGTTATGTGTTTTTTAACATACTCAATAGCGTCCCGCAGCGTTGCCGGCAGATAGGGAACAAGCTCAAGATGGTGAATATTACCGCTGATCATAACTATTCCTTAAACTGAAATGTTGTTTCATTATATAACCGTACTCAATGGGAAACTGAGGATTATTTAACACTTATTTTTATTAGCAAGCCAATCGTTTGCTTAATCACGGATAATCGATCTTTTACGCTTGAAGTGTAGCGGTACCCGAGTATAATTTCGGGCAATTTGCCGGGAGGATCGATGAACAGCACTGAGAAATTTAATGTTTATAACGATCTTCGGCTGCCTGTGGGCAGCCGGTTGCCATTGTTGCTCCCGCTGCCCGTTGTGAAGTATTCGTATCCCGCCCCTCATTGAGGGGCTTTTTTTTGCGCGGCATTCAGCCCACTGCCTAAACTTGCGTCAGACACCGGCGTTAACAACACCCGAAGGAGGGATAAAACATGGCCAATCCCCTTTACCAGAAGCACATCGTATCCATCAACGACCTCAGCCGCGAAGATCTGGAGCTGGTATTGCAGACCGCCGCCAGTCTGAAAACCCGCCCACAGCCGGAACTGTTAAAGCATAAGGTCATCGCCAGCTGCTTTTTCGAAGCCTCCACCCGCACCCGCCTGTCGTTTGAAACCGCCATGCATCGCCTGGGGGCTTCCGTGGTGGGATTCCCTGACGCGGGCAACACCTCCCTCGGTAAAAAAGGCGAAACGCTGGCGGATACCATTTCGGTTATCAGCACCTACGTCGATGCCATTGTGATGCGCCACCCCCAGGAGGGAGCCGCCCGCCTGGCCACCGAGTTTTCCGGCGGCGTGCCGATCCTCAATGCCGGCGATGGCGCCAATCAGCATCCCACCCAGACCTTGCTGGATCTCTTTACCATCCAGGAAACCCAGGGACGGCTGAACAATATCAATATCGCCATGGTGGGGGATTTGAAATACGGCCGCACCGTACACTCCCTGACGCAGGCGCTGGCCAAGTTCGAAGGCAATCATTTCTTCTTTATCGCCCCGGAAGCCCTGGCGATGCCGGCCTATATACTTCATATGCTGGCGGAGAAAAACATCCGGTTCAGCGTGCACGCCACCATTGAAGACGTGGTGCCGCAGCTGGATATCCTCTATATGACGCGGGTACAAAAAGAACGACTGGACCCGTCGGAATACGCCAATGTTAAAGCCCAGTTCGTTTTGCGCGCCGATGATTTGGTGAAAGCCCGCGCCAATCTGAAAGTATTGCACCCCCTGCCACGGGTGGATGAAATCGCCCATGAAGTGGACGCCACACCCTATGCCTACTATTTTCAACAGGCCGGTAACGGGATTTTCGCGCGCCAGGCATTGTTGTCCCTGGTATTGAACAACCATCATGCAGAATAAGGAGAAGATGATGACTCAGGACAATAAGTTACAGGTTGAGGCCATCAGCCGCGGCACGGTAATCGATCATATTCCGGCGCAGGTGGGCTTTAAGTTGTTAACCCTGTTCAAGCTGACGGCCACCGATCAGCGCATTACCATCGGGTTGAACCTGCCCTCCAATCAGTTGGGCAAAAAAGACCTGATCAAAATCGAAAACGTTTTCCTTACCGAGCAGCAGGCCAACCAACTGGCCATCTACGCCCCCCACGCCACGGTCAACCGCATCGATAATTACGAGGTGGTGCGCAAGCTGACCCTGTCGCTGCCGGATCGCGTGGACGGCGTGCTGACCTGCCCCAACAGCAACTGCATCAGCCGCAGCGAGCCGGTGGCGTCCGGCTTCACCGTCAAAAGCCGGGGCAATCAGGTACACCTGAAATGCAAATATTGCGAAAAAGAGTTCGAACATCAGGCGGTGATCCAGAATTCCTGAAGTCCCGACCGGGCCTGTTGAAGTGAGCGCGTGTTAAAGGGAGACCGCGGCAATGGGGCCGAAGCGGCCATAGTCGGCCGCGCGGCGCCCCATGCCACGGTAAGCCCGCCGACACCAAAGCTGAACCGAGCGTATTTAAAGGAAAGCAGGCCAAACCCGCGCTGGCGCAAGCGTAACGCAACAATGACAGGCTGGGCATTCGCCGGTTTACTCCTTATAATGACCGGCACCTTTTTTCTATTTGTTGTTTGTAGACTCCAGGAGACGCCATGTCCCGCATTATCAGTACCGAAAACGCGCCGGCCGCCATCGGCCCTTACGTCCAGGCGGTGGATCTGGGCAATCTGGTCTTCACCTCCGGCCAAATCCCCATCTGTCCGAAAACCGGTCAGGTGGCGGAAGATATCGCCGATCAGACCCGGCAATCCCTGTCCAATGTCAAAGCCATCGTGGAAGCGGCCGGTTTACAGGTGGCGGATATCATCAAAACCACGGTGTTCGTCAAAGATCTCAATGATTTCTCCACGGTAAACGCCGCCTATGAAGCCTTTTTCAAGGAAAACAGCGCGCCGTTCCCCGCCCGCTCCTGCGTTGAAGTGGCGCGGCTGCCGAAAGATGTGCAAATAGAAATCGAAGCGATTGCCTGTCGTCGCTGAGGCATTGGGCGCACGGACCCGCGTGCGCCGGAGTGAACAATCAGCGCACAATCTGTAAGCGATAAAGAGTTCGTACCAGATCCTGGCGGGTATGAAGTATGAGCAAAATATTAACGTCTTCGTCATTTTCATCGTAAAGGAGTCTATATCCTTTAGGATCAAGCCGTTCGCGAACTTTTAATCCAAAATCAGCCAGTATCGAATTATAGCGGTAACGTTTGGGATCTTCCTGCAAAGCAGCAACGGAATCTAAAAGCAGTGACTCGGTTAACTCAGCGGCAGACTGAGCCCCGTTTAAATCACTTTGAAAAGATTCAATATCGGTCAGGCATAACAATGCCGTTTCGGTAATGTTCACATTGACCATCTAATCCCTTATTTACGCGCTGCGCGCAATTGTTTTAATGCCTCTTCAGGAGACATAACGCGTTGCTGAAATACATCCTGTTTAGCCAGCATAGTTAACTTGAGCAGGGCATTGGCCTGCTGTTCCCTTGCCTGGGTTACCAATTCCGCTTCACGCTCTTCCGCCGTTTCGACGAACAGCTCAGCGACACCATTTTTGGTGACAAACACGCCGCCCTTGAAGAGTTCCGGTGAGCCTAACCCTTCACGGGCCGTTTTTTGCGACATCGTGTTAGCCATGCTTATATTCTCCTGTTAATCCTGTGCTGATGAGGGATATGACTCTGCACTCGTTTCATCATGATAGAGTTTATCATATCATCCGCGGGAGGATAAATTGAGTACAAATTTAACCACGATATGCGAGAGATAAAAGAAAGCTTAAGCCCTCCTTTTTACCTGCGTTATCAAGTCCGAAGGACAAAATCTCCATGTAATACTATTGGTTATCTTTAAATTCAAAAACGAACCAGACCTATTTCTTAAATGGTTAAATAATTGCCCCTCTTTAGGTAATAACTCATCTTCTAAACGCCATGCGCACCGTATTAGTGCAAGTTACCCTATAATTCCCTCGTTTTTTCCTATGGAACCGCCCCCTGCGCTGGCGCGCTTTATGCATAACGTCATTATCAGCTCGCTAAGCAAGCCAGGGTATGCCGATGATAAGAATTAATCTTTCCGGGTCGCCGTTTTTTGATGAAATGCTGTTGGCTGACGGGACGCACCGCAGCCATTACGAAGCCTATTGGCAATGGCTGCAACAGGCCGATCAGCAGGCCATTCAGCAAAAAAAAGAAGAGGCCGAGCTGCTGTTTCACCGGGTGGGAATCACTTTTAACGTTTACGGCGAAGAGGGGGGCACCGAACGGTTGATCCCTTTCGACAGCGTGCCGAGGATTATCCCGGCCAAAGAGTGGCAGTGGATGGACCGCGGTATCCGTCAGCGGGTCAAGGCGCTGAACGCCTTTTTGTACGATATCTACCATGAGCAGAATATCCTGAGGGCGGGCATCATACCGTCGGAACAGGTACTGGCCAACGAACAGTATCAGCCCTGTATGCAAGGGGTCGCCCTGCACAACAATACCTACGCGCATATCGTCGGCACCGATATGGTGCGCAACAGCGACGGCCATTATTATGTGCTGGAGGACAATCTGCGTACCCCTTCCGGGGTCTCCTATATGCTGGAAAACCGCAAGATGATGATGCGGCTCTATCCGGATCTGTTTGCTAATCAGCATATCGCCGCGATTGAACGCTATCCCTTCGATCTGCTGCAAACCCTGCGTGAAAGCACTGCCGTGGAGGATCCCACGGTTGTCGTGATGACGCCGGGCCGTTTTAACAGCGCCTATTTCGAACACAGCTTTCTCGCCCAGCAGATGGGGGTCGAACTGGTGGAAGCCGCCGATCTGTTCGTCAAGCAGGGGGCGGTGTTTATGCGCACCACCGAAGGCCCCTGCAAAGTGGACGTGATTTATCGCCGCATCGACGATGCCTATATCGATCCTCTGGCCTTCCGCGCCGATTCCACCTTGGGGGTGCCCGGCCTGCTGTCGGTGTACCGTACCGGCGGGGTGGTGCTGGCCAACGCATTGGGAACCGGCGTGGCGGACGATAAATCCATCTATCCCTATGTACCGGAAATGATCCGCTTTTATCTGTCCGAAGAGCCGATCCTGGGCAATATTCCAACCTGGCAGTGCCGCGATGCCGATGCGCTCTCCTACGTGCTGGCCAATCTGGAAAAACTGGTGGTAAAAGAGGTCCACGGCGCCGGCGGGTACGGCATGCTGGTGGGGCCCAAGGCCTCGCGCGCCGAGCTGGCGGAATTCCGCCAGCGCCTGCTGGCCATGCCGCACAACTATATCGCCCAGGAAACCCTGGCGCTGTCCACCTGCCCCACTTTTGTGGATGAAGGCCTGGCGCCGCGCCATATCGACCTGCGTCCATTTGCCCTTACCGGCGATGAGATACGGCTGGTGCCGGGGGGATTGACACGCGTAGCGCTGAACGCCGGTTCGCTGGTAGTGAATTCATCCCAGGGCGGCGGCACCAAGGACACCTGGATAATGGAGGACAACGAATGCTAAGCAGAACCGCCAGCGAACTGTATTGGATGGCCCGCTACCTGGAACGGGCCGAAAGCCTGGCCCGGGTCTTGGACGTCACCTATAAATTATCCTTGATGCCAATCCGCAGCCAGCAGAACGAGGATTTGACCCTGCCGCTGAACCTCACCGGCTCTCATGCGCTGTTCGAGGAGCATTACCAGCGCCTGAACATGACTAATCTGCTGAATTTTTTTGCTCTCGACGACCGCAATCCCGGCAGCATTTACAGCTGCTTTGAAACGGCCTGGAATAATGCCCATGCGGTGCGCGGCAGCCTGTCGTCGGAAGTGTGGGAGAGCATCAACGCCACCTGGATCGAAATGAAGCTGATGCGCAGCAAAGGCGTGGCCAAGGTGGGCACCGACGCGTTTTTCGACTGGGTTAAAGAGCGGGCGCATCTGTTTCGCGGCGCCATGTTCGGCACCCTGCTGCGTAATGATGCGTTGTGTTTTATCCGTCTGGGTACCCTTATAGAGCGCGCTTACGCCACCGCGCAGCTGTTGGGACTGAAGGACCAGCAACTGGACACCGACTCCGATCCGGTGCGGGAATATTATCGCCTGGATACCCTGCTGCGCGCGGTGAGCGCCCGTGAAGCCTATCACAGTCTCTACAAACACCCGGTGAGCCGCGAAACGGTGGCCGAACTGCTGGTACTGCGCAACGATATGCCGCGTTCCCTGCGGGCCTGCGTCGGGGATGTGGTGCAGCAGCTCGAGCGTATCGGCGGACAGCGGGCCAACGTCCCCCGCCGGCTGGCCCATACCCTGAACGTGGAGCTGCGCTTTAGCTCGCTGGAGGAAGTGCTGGCGGAGGGCCTGCAAACCTACATGATGCAGTTTCAGGGCAAAATCAACGCGCTGGCGGAGAGCATTAACCATACCTATCTGGAGGCGCTATGAAATTGACCGTCGATCACCTCACCCATTACCGCTACGATCATGAAGTCAAGTTCAGTACCCAGTATTTGCGCCTGACGCCGCAAAATACGCCGCGCCAGCGCATTATCGATTGGACGTTGACCCTGCCGGAACAGGCCACTCCCGCCACCGACGGTTTCGGCAATATATTGCATGTACTGACCCTGGACCGTCCCCATGAGGTGATATCCATCCGCGCCAAGGGGCAGGTGGAAATTGCCGACGACAGCGAAAGCATTCTTGAGGAGTGCGGTCCGCTTTCCCCTCTGGTATTCTTACGCTGCAGCCCGTTGACGCTGCCCGATGAGGCGATACGCAACTTCGCCGCGCGTTATTATCGCGCCGATGCGGCGGATGAGAGCCTGCGGGAAATGATGTCTGAGCTGCGGTTGCGGATGCCCTATACGCCCGGCGTGACCCAGGTGCAGGACACCGCCGCCAAAGTCTTTGCCGCCCGGCACGGCGTCTGTCAGGATCATGCCCATGTGTTTCTCGCCTGCTGCCGCAGCCTGCATATCCCGGCGCGCTACGTCAGCGGCTATATTTACAGTGAAGACACCAAGCATGTGGCCATGCATGCCTGGGTGGAAGTCTGGTTCGACGATCGTTGGCAAAGTTTTGATATTACCAATAACACCTGCAATCCCGGCCAGCATCTTAAGCTGGCGGTGGGTTTTGATTATCTTGACGCCTGCCCGGTGCGCGGTTCGCGCATCGGCGGCGGTTATGAAGAGATGTATTCGGAAGCCACCGTGGAGCAAACCGAGGAGCGGCAGGCCGGCGGCCAAGGCGGCCAGCAACAATAATATCTTATGAAGGACGTATTAAATGACCTACTGTGTGGCGATGCGCCTGTCGAGGGGTGTGGTTTTCGCTTCCGACTCCCGTACCAATGCCGGCGTGGATCATATCTCCACCTTCCGCAAGCTGCATGTCCTGCACCAGGACAGCGAGCGCACGCTGGTGTTGCAAAGCGCCGGCAATCTGGCCACCACCCAGAGCATTATCAACCTGCTGCGGCTGCGGGCCAAGGACGGCGAGCGCGCTAATCTGCTGAATACCACTTCCATGTTCGACGCCGCCAGCCTTATCGGCGAAACGGTGCGGGAGGTGATTCACCGCGACAGCAGCGCCCAGCAAAGCGGCAGCAGCACCGATTTCAGCTGCAACATCCTGCTGGGGGGGCAGATTATCGGCGAGCCGCCGCGGCTGTTCCATATCTATCCGGAGGGCAATTTCATCGAGGCCACCGAGGATACCCCCTACTTCCAGATTGGCGAAAGCAAGTACGGCAAGCCCATTATCGACCGGGTGCTGACCTACGATACGCCATTGGAGCAGGCCATGTGCTGCGCGCTGATTTCCATCGATTCCACCCTGCGCAGCAACCTGTCGGTAGGCCTGCCGCTGGATGTGATGATCTACCGGCGCGACAGTTTCGCCAGCGACGAACAATACCGCATCACTGAAAAGAACCCCTATTTCGCCACCATACGCAAAGCCTGGTCTGAGGGGTTGTTGAATACCTTTTTGCAAATGCCGCCGCTGAACCTGGCGGAGGAGTGAGCTTGCGTCCAGGTTTGTTGGCAATGTGCTGAATCCTTCACGTTAAGCCCGGATTAGCGGGCTTATTTGCCTGGGAGCGCCTTGGACGAATACTCTGCCGAGTCTGAACAAGCCTTTACCATAGAGGCAGGAAAAGCATGCGCGTTTGAAGTCCGCAGGGAATAAAACCGTATTGTTGATAAAAACAGGCACCGGCGTCATCTTTCGCATCAACCATGATGCCGGCGCTACCGACAACCAAAGCCGCATTTCGAGCCTTTGTAATACCATCACTCAGAAGAAGTTTGCCTAATCCCTGGCCGTGCAAATCTGCACGTACGGCAAGACGTCCCAACCGGGTAACCGGAATTTGGCGTGGAAAGCGTTTAGCCAGGGTTTGCGGTAACACATCCAATGAAACCAGCGCGGATGCCAATGCATAGAAGCCCAGGATACTGGCAATGCCGATGATAGGATAGCCTGCAGCAGAGAACGCTTTTACCGCGTCGTTATCCTGAAGTACAGCGACAACAGTCCGCGAAATTCCCTTATTCTGGTGTTGCAAAGCGGTTTGCTTGAGCCAGACATTTAGAGGCTCAATGCCGCAATCAAATGTGCTTCGGTCGTGGTGCCCAGTCAAAGGTTCCAGTTTGATCATTTCGTCTCGCCGTATAGTCCTGAAGTGCAGCCATTAAGGCATCGTTGGGCGGTAATGGGTTTTCCAGCGCGGCTAAAAAGGCGGTGGCCTCCTGTTCAGATAAACGAATGATGCGCTCGTGCTCAATAACGCGTTCAGCTTCTCGCAACGCTGACTGCACGATAAACTGGTTGAGCGTCGAGCCCAGGATACCGGCTGCTGCTTCCAAGGTTTCTTGAACGGCACCTGAAACGCGCGCCGTGATGCGACCGCGCTCAGAATGAGAGAGTGTAGCCATTACATATCCTCGCTTTGCCAACCATTGACCGATTAAGCATAACATGGCGGTGGCATATTGTCACCACCCTGGATCCCATCTGCATTAGTTGGACAACTTACTGACGGCAGGTTGCCTGGCCTCGCCATCAATTGTTCGGGCTGTTATTATTGCCAGCCGTAGCGCCGCACATACCAGCCTTTCATGGCCTGTACCAGCAGCATATAAGCGGCAAGTATAGCCACCAGCCATGGGAAATACCCCAATGGCAACGCCTGCAAATGCAGGAAACCCGCCACCGGCGTAAAGGTCATGCCCACGGTCAGCACGATAACCGTCAGGGTGGTCAGCCCCAGCGGCCAGGAAGGCCGGCTTTGCAAGAAAGGGATCTTCCGGGTGCGCAGCATATGGACAATCAGCGTTTGCGATAAGACCCCCACCACAAACCAGCCGGTCTGGAACAGCGTTTGTTTTTCCGGCGTATTGGCCTTGAATACCCACCACATCAGGCAGAACGTCAAAATATCGAATATGGAGCTGATGGGCCCGAAATAGACCATAAACCGCCCCAGATCCTTGGTGCGCCAGCGCTGGGGACAACGCAGCTGATCCTCATCCACCCGATCAAAAGGCACGGCAATCTGTGAAATATCATAAATCAGGTTCTGCACCAGCAGATGCAGCGGCAACATCGGCAGGAACGGCAGGAAAGCGCTGGCCACCAGCACGCTGAACACATTGCCGAAGTTGGAGCTGGCGGTGAGCCGGATATACTTGAGCATATTCACGAAGGTGCGGCGTCCTTCCACCACCCCGCGCTCCAACACCATCAGGCTTTTTTCCAGCAGGATGATATCCGCCGCCTCTTTGGCGATATCCACCGCCGAATCCACCGAAATGCCGATATCGGAGGCCCGCAGCGCCGGGGCGTCGTTGATGCCGTCCCCCATAAAGCCCACCACGTGGCCTTCGCCGCGCAGCACGCTGACGATGCGCGCCTTCTGCAGCGGCGTCAGCTTGGCGAATACCGTGGTTTCATGGGCGGCGACCGCCAACTGCTGGTCGTTCATCTGCTCGATATCGCCGCCGGTAAGGACCCTATTCACCGTCAGCCCCACGTCCCGGCAGACCTTGGCCGCCACCAGTTCGTTGTCGCCGGTAAGGATTTTGACCGTCACTCCGTGGTTTTTTAATGCCGTCAGTGCCGGTTCGGTGCTCTCTTTCGGCGGATCGAGGAAAGCGATATAGCCTTCCAGAATCAGGTCGGATTCATCCGCCCGGCTGAAATCGCAACGCTCCGGCGCCATGTCGCGGCTGGCTACCGCCACCACCCTGAGCCCCTGGAGTGTAAGCTCCCCGGTAACGGTATTGATTCGTTCCAGCAGCGCGGGCGTCATTGCCATGATCTCGTCATCATGGCGCACCTGGCTGCATACCTCGAGCATCTCTTCCAGCGCGCCTTTACAGATCAAACGCGGAATGCCGTCATCTCCCGCCACAATCACCGACATGCGGCGGCGGGAAAAATCGAAGGGAATCTCGTCAATTTTGCGCCACTGCGGCTGGGCCAGCTCGGGATTATGGTCGGCGACGCTTTCCAGCACCGCTTTATCCAGCAGGTTTTTCAGCCCGGTTTGATGAAAGCTGTTGAGCCAGGCATTCTGCAATACCCGGTCGCTGCGGCTGCCGAACACGTCCGTATGGCTCTCCAGCACGATTTTATCCTGGGTCAGCGTGCCGGTCTTATCGGTACAGAGAATGTCCATCGCGCCGAAGTTCTGGATAGCGTCCAGGCGTTTGACGATAACCTTCTGGCGTGAAAGCTGCACCGCCCCTTTCGCCAGGGATGAGGTGACGATCATCGGCAGCATTTCCGGCGTCAGCCCCACCGCCACCGATAGGGCGAACAGCGCCGCCTCCCACCAGTCGCCCTTGGTATAGCCGTTCACCAGCAAAACCACCGGGGTCATGACCATCATAAAACGGATTAATAGCCAGCTGACCCGGCTGATGCCGGCCTGAAAGGCGTTGGGCGGCGCCGACTCTCGGGTGGCGTGGCCCGCCAATTGGCCGAACCAGGTGTTGTCGCCGGTACCGATAACCATCGCCAGCGCGGTGCCGCTGATGACATTGGTGCCCATAAAGCACAGGTTATCGCACTCAAGAGGATTGCGCAGGTTGTCCAGCCGGCTGTGGGCGGTCTTTTCCACCGGCAGCGATTCGCCGGTAAGGGAGGCCTGGCCGATAAACAAATCCTTGGCCTGCAAAATGCGCAAGTCCGCCGGAATCATATCCCCCGCCGACAGTTTGACCCAATCTCCGGGTACTAATTGGTCGATAGGGATTTCACGGTACCGGCTTTCGCCGCTGATATCGTCGGAGCGCAGTACGGTGGCGGTATTGCTCACCAGCGCTTTCAACGCATCGGCGGCCTTATTGGAACGGGATTCCTGCACAAAATACAACAGGGTGGCAATCATCACCATCAGGGCGATCACCGCCGCCGCCGTGCTGTCGTCCGTGCCGTAGGAGACGATGCCGAGTACCGTCAGCAATAAATTGAACGGATTGCGGTAGCACAACCATAAATGCCGCCACCAGGTCACGGGCTGTTCGCCGGCAATGATATTGGCGCCGTGCCGGGCGCGGGCGGCGGAAACTTCCGTCTCGGTCAATCCCTCCGGGTGGCTGGAGAAACGCGCCAGCAACTGCTCTTCGCCGGCACGGGCGCACGTCAGGCAGGCGTGGGTCAGTGCCGCCGGCACATTGCGGTTGAGGTTTTTTTGCATGCCTTCCAGCATGACGTCGCGCTGAAACAGACGACGGGGAAGGTGGCGGTAAAACTGTGTGAACAGCCGCCGGGTAACTTTTTTCAATACCATGCTGTCTTCCTTGCCTCTTTCGGTCCCAAGGGCCGGAAAAGGAAAAAAGTGTCATCAGCAGAAGAGGGAAACTTCTGCCTACCGTTAATCACCCGGTTAGGCAGACGTAAAAAGACGGGAGTCCTTACCGGATGGGCGAATAATCTTCAGGTTTAGGTGCGGGGTCCATATGGGGTGAACACCTCCGGTAAAGGAAAAAAATCCGCATAGCCAGACGGAGTCATTAAAAATCAATGCCGTCAACTTTCGGAATCCAACTAAATGTGTCGTACATAGATTTGACCGTTCAGTACGGCCAAGGATTTTGACGTTTAACCATAACAAACGCCACGCCAAGCGGAGCGCATTTTACAGCCAAAATTCTAAACGTAAATTAAACGATTCACTGTTTTATAGAGGGGGATTGTTTCAGAGTGTTGCTGTGGGAGAGCAGGCGGTTCTTCCAGTCGGCTAACACATTCTCATCTTCAAACACTGCCGCATCAAAGGAATTCGCCTTATCCATCAGCGCATAGGAATAGCGTCTAAGCATTTCCTGATTACTTGCAGAAAATAGCTTAAAAATAAGACGGCCGGCCGTTACCCCCAGCGCGATAAAAGCCGTATGCGTTGAAAATGCTTGAGGTGAAGGCCAAACGGGACGTGATCTGGTGTTAGTAAATATTTTTTCCATCTTGGCTGGAGTTTTTAAGGGATTTACCGATTC
This sequence comes from Sodalis sp. RH16, assembly GCF_047324245.1. NCBI lineage: Bacteria > Pseudomonadati > Pseudomonadota > Gammaproteobacteria > Enterobacterales > Bruguierivoracaceae > Sodalis > Sodalis sp. RH16. The sequence continues at coordinate 1,316,482 of NZ_CP178737.1, forward strand.
GTTTTCAGCAAGATAAGTCTTAACCTGCCCTTTTCAGCCTAAAAATTGAGCTGGTCAACTCTTCGGCCAGGGGCCGATTTTCTTGCGCGAAGTCAATTTTAGTTCACTTTTTCTGGCCCATACTCTACATCTAGTGTCGTTTCTATTACTATTAGACTATATATAGTGGCAACCACTCCTATCCCTAGCTATCGCACCCGCAGGCATTTCACCGGGAAAACTGGGGGTAAGGAGCTAACCACTCACCCCGCATCAGGCGTACAAGGAGTTGCATCGTGAAACCGGTAGTGATCAAACGAGACGGTTGCCAGGTTAATTTCGACGAGGAACGCATCTGCCAGGCCGTCAAACACGCTGCACAGGCAGCCGACGTCGAAGATAACGAGTATTGCGCCGCCGTCGCCGCCTCGGTGGCGGAACAAATGAACAGCCGTTCCCACGTGGATATACGCGATATCCAGGATGCCGTGGAAAACCAGCTGATGGCCGGACCTTACAAGAAGCTGGCCCGCCTGTATATCGAATACCGCCACGACCGAGACGTCGCCCGCGAGCAGCGGGGCCGCCTGAATCAGGAAATACGCGGCCTGGTGGAACAAAGCAATATGGCCTTGCTGAATGAAAACGCCAATAAAGACAGCAAAGTCATCCCCACCCAGCGGGATCTGCTGGCCGGCATCGTGGCCAAGCATTATGCCCGGCAGCATATCCTGCCCCGTGACGTGGTGCTGGCCCATGAGCGGGGTGATATTCATTATCACGACCTGGATTACGCGCCCTTCTTCCCCATGTTCAACTGTATGCTGATCGATCTGGAGGGCATGCTGACCAAGGGCTTTAAAATGGGCAACGCCGAGATTGAGCCGCCCAAGTCCATCTCCACCGCCACCGCCGTTACCGCGCAGATTATCGCCCAGGTCGCCAGCCATATCTACGGCGGCACCACCATTAACCGCATTGATGAGATTTTGGCCCCCTACGTTGCCGCCAGCTTCGATAAACATTGCAATACCGCGGCACAGTGGAAAATTCCCGACGCCAAAGGCTATGCCCTTTCCCGCACGGAAAAAGAGTGTTATGACGCCTTCCAGTCCTTGGAATATGAAGTCAACACGCTCCATACCGCCAACGGACAAACGCCGTTCGTGACCTTTGGTTTCGGATTGGGCACCAGTTGGGAATCGCGCTTGATCCAGCAGTCCATCCTGCGCAACCGTATCGCCGGCCTGGGCAAGAACCGCAAAACCGCCGTGTTCCCGAAACTGGTGTTCGCTATTCGCGACGGTTTGAATCACAAATACGGCGATGCCAACTACGACATCAAACAACTGGCCCTGGAATGCGCCAGCAAACGGATGTATCCGGATATCCTGAATTACGATCAGGTGGTGAAAGTTACCGGTTCGTTTAAAACGCCGATGGGTTGTCGCAGTTTCCTGGGGGTTTATGAAGAGGACGGCAAGCAAATCCATGACGGCCGCAACAATTTAGGCGTTATCAGCCTGAACCTGCCGCGTATCGCCCTGGAAGCAAAGCGGGACGAGGCGCGTTTCTGGCAGTTGCTGGATGAACGGCTGGTGCTGGCCAAGAAGGCCCTGATGACCCGTATCGCGCGCCTTGACGGCGTGAAGGCCCGTGTTGCGCCGATCCTGTATATGGAAGGGGCCTGCGGCGTGCGGCTGAAAGCTGATGACGATGTGGCGGAAATCTTCAAAAACGGCCGGGCCTCCATTTCCCTGGGCTATATCGGCGTGCATGAAACCATCAATGCCCTGTTCGGCGGCGAGACCCATGTCTTTGACGATCAGCATCTGCGCGAAACGGCGATAGCGATAGTGGCCCGCCTGAAGGCCGCCACCGAGCAATGGAAAGAAGAAACCGGTTACGGCTTTAGCCTGTACAGTACGCCGAGCGAAAATCTGTGCGACCGCTTCTGCCGACTGGACACCGCCGAGTTCGGCGTGATCCCCGGCGTTACCGATAAAGGCTATTACACCAACAGCTTCCATCTCGATGTGGAAAAGCAGGTGAATCCCTACGATAAGCTGGATTTCGAAGCGCCCTATCCGCCTTTGTCCAACGGTGGTTTTATCTGCTACGGCGAGTACCCCAATCTCCAGCATAACCTGAAAGCGCTGGAGGACGTCTGGGATTACAGCTATACCCGCGTGCCCTATTACGGCACCAATACTCCTATCGATGAATGCTACGAATGCGGCTTTACCGGCGAATTTTCCTGCACCAGCAAAGGCTTTACCTGCCCGAAATGCGGCAACCATAATCCCGCCAAGGTCTCTGTCACGCGGCGGGTATGCGGTTATCTCGGCAGTCCGGACGCGCGGCCTTTTAACGCGGGTAAACAGGAAGAAGTGAAACGGCGGGTTAAACATTTACCGGACGGGCAGCTGGGCTGATACGGTCATGAATTATCACAAGTATTACCCGGTAGATGTGATTGACGGTCCCGGCACCCGCTGCACCCTGTTTGTGGCGGGCTGCGAGCATCAATGTCCGGGCTGCTACAATAAAAGCACCTGGCGGGTGGACTCGGGGTTCCCTTTTACCAGCGAACTGGAAGACCAGATTATCGCCGACCTGCAGGATACGCGGATTCACCGGCAGGGATTGACGCTTTCCGGCGGCGATCCGCTGCATCCGCATAACCTGTCCGCGGTGCTGCACCTGGTGCAGCGGGTCCGGACCGAGTGCCCCGGCAAGGATATCTGGGTCTGGACCGGTTATACGCTGGACTCTCTTACCGAGCCTCAGCAGCAGGTGACATCGCTTATCAATGTGCTGATTGACGGCAAATTTGTGCAGGATCTGCGCGACCCGGCGCTGATTTGGCGCGGCAGCAGTAACCAGGTAGTGCATTATCTGCGCTGAGCGGCTGTGTCCTTATCGGTGGGAATATACGCGGCCCATAGGCCGCTAAACCTCTCACCAGCTGCCCACGGCGCCGGCACCCGCCGATAATCGTGGTAAAAATGCAATCTTCCTTCCAGCTTCTCTTTATTCCTATAGATATATCGCAATTCGGATGCTGTCACGGAATCTTCGATTTTATCGGTGATTCTTTGTTGATCCAATCCATCAAGTACGAAATGCAGATGCCTTTTGCTGTTACGTATAATGATCTCAATGCCCACTTTGCTGCTGCGCTTCCAAAACAGCGGAATCCGGAAACCCAACCGGGAGGAGTAGGCCAAATGAAGATAGTGATCGTATTTGTCATAATTATCATGGACTTCAACCAGCATCGTTTTTATATCAAATTTTTTTATTTCACCGCGTATCAGATTATATTCCCGCCACGCATAGGGATATTCTATATCATCATTCGCGCTGGCCGCTTCGTAGATATCAGGAAAAACCTCCAGTGCGTGGACAATCTCCCTAGGTGAAATTTTCCTACCGCCTGTATTGATGAAACCACTATGCAGCATCGCCAGATTTTTCTCCGCCAAAAAAATACGCCTCGCTATGCGATTGGTATAATAATTTATAATATTAAAATTATCCTTAGACGCGTTATTCAGCCTCAACAGATATTCGGTACGAAACTCCGACAGGCCAAAAACAAAGTCGCCACGGTGGGCAACAAAGTGGTTATGAAAGTCGGTATCCTTCTCATAGTCCATGACGATACTGTCAATGGAAGAGCTCTTAATGTTATCAATACTGTCCGAAACAAGTTTTATGATATCTTTATCACCACGCCGCCGGGCCAGCGCCAGGGCGGAGTTGCCGTTAACATCCAATTGATTTATCAAGTGGTCCACGCGTTGTAATGCATACTTTACTTTCTCTACCGTGCCGCAAATCACCGTTTTCATTAATAACGTTCGTCCCTGCTCATCGTAGGCAGAAAGTTGGGTATGGTCGCAAACCAGTTTGAAAATTTCTAAGGATAGCTCATTATCGTTAATGACCATGGTGAAGGCGCTTTCGCCCTCATTATTTTTATGATAAACATTAGTCGCTTCCATCGATAATAGATGAGCAACCATCTTTTTATGCCCATTTTTAATCGCTACCATGAGTGGGGTATTTCCGTTATTATCGGGCAGTTCATTATCCAGGGGTATCCTATGAATAAATTTTTCACTGAAGAAATTTTTTTCTAATCTTGCCAGCAGTTCCATGTTGTTTTTTTTAACCGCATGCATAACGGCCGTGTTACCGTCTTCATCTCTAAAATTTAATTTTTCCGCACCGGAATATCTATTTTCGTAACTGAAAAAATCTTCCAGCTGCTCAGCATCATTCCGTTTTATTGCTCGTAAAAGAGGAGACTCTTTGAGGTGTAATGAATTATTCTCCAAGGCTATTTTTATATTTTCACGGGATTTTGATGCATCAGGAGCTTTAAAATTAACCAGAGTGGTGTTGTTGACTGAATGTAATTTTTTGTGGACGATTTCCAAATTTTGTCCAATGTAAGGACTTGTCTTGTGGGGAAAAGATAAATTACTAATCGGCATCGTGCCATCTCCTTTAAATTTAAAGTTAATTATTAGATAAATGATCTTTTTTTAATTGCAAAATTCATTCAAAGAATTCAACAGCACCCCGCATACGAATGTCAATAAATGCAAATTTTCTTGTCTCCGAGGGCTCATTTCAAGAAAGTTGACGCGCATCAATAACGTTGTCGGCTTTTTCGCGTTCACTGTGGCAAACCGGTGGCAGATAAGCGTCCTCCGGCCATGCTGGGTTTTGACGGGCTTTGACCTTTCGGCTGTGTACGATGCCGGCTTGTTTAAAAGGAAATAATGTTGTCTTCCGCTTCGGTAACTAAATTCATGGTTAAGCTTCGCTGCCGGCGGCGGCGAATGTTTGCCTTGATTTTACTGGCCTTTTGGCTGTTACTGAACGCCCAGCTGGCGCTGGCCAGCCACCAGTGCTCTATGCCGGTTACCGCGCTGCCCGCCGCCATGGAACATACCGAGAGTATGCTCCACGATAACGACCCGCAGCAGCATGCTGCTGAACCGGGTTTGCTGTGCGATAAGCACTGCGTCCCGGATAATGCGCAAAAAGATTCTCCCCATGCGCCGTTTGCCGTCCTGCCCAGCCAGACCGATTTGCAGTTGGCGGACTGGCGCGACGAACCCTGTATCCAGGATGCCGCCTGGCTTGCTCCGCCCATAGCAGGGCCGCCGGCAGAGATTCGCTTCTGCCGGTTCCGAGAATAGACCCAGACATAACGCCAATGGTTACCCTCGCTGTAATGCGCGGGTAGTGTATGACTTATGTTTAGGAATTTATCCCATGCGAGCTTTACTGATTGTCGTTCTTTCCGCTTTTTCTCTCTTCAACTTACCGGCCTTTGCCGACGATATGGCGGCCATGGGCGATATGCCCGGCATGCAGCATGACCACGGCATGATGACCGCGGCCGATGCGGCCGCCTCGGACTATCACTCCCAGGGTATTATCAAACTGTGGGATAGCCGACATGTGGCTATAGCCCATCACGCCATTCCGGCCTTGAACTGGCCGCCGATGACCATGACCTTCGCGCTGCCCCCTGCCTTTGCCGGCCAGAAGCTGGCGGTAGGCACCCAGGTTGATTTCAGTTTCCGCCAGGATGCGCAGGGCTATCAGCTTACCGCCATCCATCCCGTTCAGCCTTAAGCGAGGACAGCCATGTTACTTCCATGCTCTCAACGGGCGTGGTTGGTCCTCATGCTGCTCGCTTCCGCGACGACTTCCGCCGCGGAACTGAACCTGGATGAGGCACTGGCCCGTGCCGAACACTATTCCGCCGAACTCTCCGCCAATCGTCATGAACGGCAGGCCTTGGCGAACCAGGCGGATTCCGCCACCCAATTGCCGGATCCCAAGCTGGAATTCGGTATCGAAAACCTGCCGGTGGGGGGTAACAACGCCCATCGATTTACTCGCGAAGATATGACCATGCAGCGCATCGGCATCCAGCAGGATTACATCAGCAGCACCAAGCGCGATCGGAAAGCCGATGCTTTTCGCGCTGAAGCGGCATCCGCTACCGCCGGTTATCAAACCCTGCGGGCGCAGTTGCAGCGCGACACAGCACAGGCCTGGCTGGATATGGCCCTGGCCCGGCAGGGTTTGACGGCGGCCCGCAGCCTGCTGGCGGAAAGCGAACGGCAAATCTCGGTGCAGCGGGCGGCGGTGGCAGGGGGCGGCAGCGCCGCATCGGTGCTGGATGGACGCTTGGTAGTGGTGGATATGCAAAATGCGGTGACCGATGCGGAGCGTGATGTGGCGGTGGCGCAGGCCAAGCTGACGCGGTTGACCGGCGACAGCCAGGCCATCGCCGCCGGCCAGCTGCCGCGCTTTGAACGCCTGCCCGCCGATCCGGCGGTATTGGCGCAGGGCATCGATCAACACCCCGAAATCCTGCAGGCCCGCCGTGAATCGGAAGTCGCTCAGGCCCGTTCCGCCCAGTCGGCGGTAGCGGCCATCCCGGATGTGGGCATTGAGGTCTACTACGGCAGGCGTGCCGATCGTCTCGATGATATGGCCGGCGTGATGTTCACCATGGATTTGCCGCTGTTCCAGTCCCAGCGCCAGGATAAAGATCACGCGGCGGATCAGGCCCGGACCTTTGAAGCCAACGATCAGCTGGCAACCACCATTCGCGACCACAACGCACAGCTGGCTATGCTGATAGCCCAATACCAGGCCGCGCAAACCCGCTGGCAGCGGCAAAAAGATGATGTTCTGCCGTTGCAGCGGCAGCGTCTGCAGCTGACCCAGGCGCAATACCGCACCGGCAGCGCCACCCTGACCGATATGCTGGCCGCGCGGCGGGCACTGCTGCAAAGCGAACTTGAGGCAAACCGCGCCGCACGGGATCTGGCGCAAAGCTGGGCCGCCATCCGCTATCTCATTCCGCAGGAGACCCAATCATGAGCCGTTTCAACACGGGCCGTATGGTCACGCCCTTGATAAGCCTGGCGGCGCTGACAGCCGCCTTCGCCGCCGGCTATTTTTTGCGCCAGCCCGAGATAGTGACCCCGGCGGACGCCCAAACCGCCGCGCCGGCCACCGCTGACAGCGGCGGTCGGAAAGTCTTGTATTGGTATGATCCCATGTCGCCGGGGCAGCGATTTGACAAGCCGGGCAAGTCCCCGCTGATGGATATGCCGCTAAAGCCGCGTTACGCCGATGAAGATGCGCAGGATGGAGGCGTGACGGTCAGCGCCCGCCAGCAGCAAAATCTGGGGGTGCGGCAGGCGTTCGTGGAACAACGGGTGATGCAGTCCCGCCTTGATGCATTCGGTACGGTGAGTATTGACGACCGCGGCATACAGATCATTCCCGCCCGGGCCAACGGGCTGGTGGAAAAGTTGTATGTCAGGGCCGAACAGCAGCAGGTGGCCAAGAATCAACCGCTGGCACGACTTTGGATCCCGGAATGGAGCGCCGCTCAGCAGGAATATCTGGCGGTGCGCCATTTGGGCGACCCGGCGCTGACCGCCGCGGCGCGGCAACGACTGCAGTTGCTGTTTATGCCAGATGACCTGATCCGGGCCATCGAAAAAACCGGGCAGCCGCAGACCCGCATTGAAATCCGGGCGCCGGAAAGAGGTTTTATCAGCAAGCTGGATGTGCGCGAAGGCAGCCAGGTCTCCGCTTCCCAGGCCATGTTTGAACTGGCTTCGCTGGATCCGGTGTGGGTGGTGGCGGATTACCCCGAATCCCAGGCCGGCGCCGTGACGCCGGGCAGCGACATCATCGCCACCACGGCGCGCTGGCCCGGCGAATCCTTTCATGGCCGCATCAGCGAGGTGCTGCCGGTGGTGAATGACGCCACCCGGACCTATCGGGCCCGTATCGCGCTGGATAACCGGGATAACCGATTGCAGCCCGGCATGTATATGAACGTGCGGTTGGCCCGGGCGGCACAAGGAGAAACCGTCTTGGCCATTCCCCAGGACGCGTTGATTCAGACCGGCAGCCGCAATACCGTCCTGCTGGCGGAAGGGGACGGACATTTCAAACCGGTGGAAATCACCGCCGGACGTGAATTCGGCGATTGGGTGGAAATACGCCAAGGGCTCCGGGCCGGCGATCGGGTGGTGACCTCCGGTCAGTTCCTGATTGATTCCGAAGCCAGCCTGCGCAGCGCGCTGCCGCAAATGACCGGTAACCCGCCGGCGGCGGCCGATGCCGCCCCGCAGGCCGCCGCAGATGTCTCGGCAACGGGTACGGCATCCGCCAAAATGCCGACTCAGACCTCCGCCGCCAGCATGGCGGATATGCCGGGGATGTCTTCCGGCCCGGCTCCGGTTCCCGCTAAAACACCGGCTCAATCTAATGCCCCGGGCATGGCGGATATGCCGGGTATGGCGCCCATGCCCGATAGGCCGGCGATGTCCTCCGGCGCGGCGCCGGCATCCGTCCAGACAGCGGAGCCCGCCGCCGCCAAGCCCCGAGAGTATGCCACGGAAGGAATGATTGACGCCGTCAGCAATGGGCAGGTCACGCTGTCCCATCATGCGGTGCCTGAACTGCACTGGTCGCCGATGACCATGGACTTCACCCTGCCCGACGGGAAACTGCCCCAGGGACTGGCGGTGGGCAGCCGGGTGTTGTTCCATTTTACCCTGGATGATAATGGCGCCCGTATCACGCAGATGATACCGGTAAGGAGCGTCCGATGATCGCGTTTATCATCCGCTGGTCGCTGCGCAACCGGCTATTGGTGTTGGTGGGAGCGGCGCTGCTCACCGCCTGGGGAATATGGGCCTTGCAGCGCATGCCCGTGGATGCGCTGCCGGACCTTTCCGACGTACAGGTCATTATCCGCGTAAGCTATCCCGGTAAAGCGCCCCAGGTGGTGGAGGACCAGGTTACCTATCCGTTAACCACCACCATGCTGTCGGTGCCGGGCGCCACCACGGTGCGCGGCTTCTCGATGTTCGGCGACTCCTATGTCTACATCCTGTTTGAAGACGGCACCGATCCCTACTGGGCGCGATCGCGGGTGCTGGAATACCTGAGCCAGGTACAATCCACTCTGCCGCCGGACGCCCGGGCCAGCCTGGGACCCGATGCCACCGGCGTCGGCTGGGTCTATGAATATGCCCTGGAGGACAAAACCGGACGCCATAGCCTGGCGGATTTACGCGCCCTGCAGGATTGGACGCTGAAGTTCGAGTTGAAAACGGTGCCGAACGTGTCGGAAGTGGCCAGCGTCGGCGGTATGGTGCGGCAATACCAAATCATCCTGAAGCCGGATCGGCTGCGGGCCCTGAACGTCTCCCACCAGCAGGTTATCGATGCGGTCAAACAGGCCAACCAGGAGGGCGGCGGTTCGGTGCTTGAGATGAATGAAGCGGAATATATGGTGCGCGCCGCCGGTTACCTGAAAACCACGGCGGATTTTGACAATATTGTCATTACCACCCGCGGCGGCGTACCGATATTGCTGTCCGATGTCGCCAGCCTGCGTCTCGGGCCGGAAATGCGGCGCGGCGTGGCGGAGCTCAACGGCGAAGGGGAAGTGGCCGGCGGCATTGTGGTGATGCGGTACGGCAAAAACGCGCTGGATACCATTAACGGCGTGAAAAAGAAACTGGATGAAATCCGCCGCAGCCTGCCGCCGGGCGTACAGATTGTCCCGGTTTACGACCGCTCCAACCTGATAAAGCAAGCTATCGAGACCCTTTCCCATAAGCTGTTGGAAGAGTTTATCGTGGTCACCCTGGTGTGCAGCCTGTTCCTGTTTCATTTCCGCTCGGCGCTGGTGGCGATCATCACCCTGCCGCTGGGGATCCTCGGCGCCTTTATCGTCATGCATTATCAGGGGGTCAACGCCAATATCATGTCGTTGGGGGGCATCGCCATCGCCATCGGCGCGATGGTGGATGCGGCCATCGTCATGATAGAGAACATGCACAAGGTGCTGGAAAAGTGGCGGCACGATCACCCCGGCCAAACGCCGGTGGGGGAGGACTACTGGCAGATTTCCGCCCAGGCTTCCACCGAGGTGGGCCCGGCGCTGTTTTGCAGCCTGCTAATCATTACCCTGTCGTTTATTCCGGTCTTTTCGCTGGAGGCGCAGGAAGGCAAGATGTTCGGCCCGCTGGCGTTTACCAAGACCTATGCCATGGCCATCTCCGCCGGTCTGGGCATCACCTTGGTACCGGTGCTGATGGGCTACTTTATTCGCGGGCGTATTCCCGATGAAAACGCCAATCCCATTAACCGGGGGCTTATCGGTTTGTATCGACCGTTATTGGAAAAGGTCCTGCACTGGCCGAAAACCACCTTGTCCCTGTCCCTGGCATTGCTGCTCATTACCCTTTTTCCGTTGAGTCGGCTGGGCACCGAATTCATGCCGGCGCTGGACGAGGGGGATTTGCTCTATATGCCCTCCACCCTGCCCGGCATCTCCGCCAACGAGGCCGCCCGGTTGCTGCAGCAAACCGACCGGCTGATTAAAACCGTGCCGGAGGTGGCGACGGTGTTCGGCAAAGCGGGACGCGCCGAAACCGCCACCGATCCGGCGACCTTGACCATGTTCGAAACCGCCATTCATTTTAAACCCCGGGATCAATGGCGGCCGGGCATGACCACCGATAAGCTGATACAGGAGCTGGATCGGACAGTATCGCTGCCCGGCGTGGCCAATGTTTGGGTGCCTCCTATCCGCAACCGGCTGGACATGCTGGCCACCGGCATCAAAAGCCCGGTGGGCATCAAGGTCAACGGCAACAATATCAACGATATCGAAGCGGTTGCCCAGCAGATCGAACGGGTGGTGAAAACCGTGCCCGGCGTGACTTCCGCCCTGGCGGAACGGCTTAACGGCGGCCGCTATATCGATATCAATATCGACCGGGTGCGCGCCGCCCGCTACGGCGTATCGGTGAGCGAGCTGCAATCCATCGTGGCGGCGGTTATCGGCGGCGATAATATCGGCGAAACCATCGAGGGCCGCGAGCGTTTTCCCATCAACGTGCGCTATCCCCGCGAACTGCGGGATTCGGTGCAAAAGCTGAAGGATTTGCCGGTGGTCACCGCCGGCGGCGCGCAGGTGGCCTTGTCCGATCTGGCGGATATCAAGGTCACCGAAGGCCCGCCGATGCTGAAAAGCGAAAATGCCCGTTTGTCGGACTGGATCTACGTGGATTTACGCGGCCGCGATTTGAAATCCGCCGTGGATGCCATGCAGCAGGTGGTGGCGCAGCAGGTCAAGCTGCCGGACGGCGTGTCGCTGAGCTGGTCTGGACAATTTGAGTATCTGGAGCGAGCGAGCGCCAAATTGAAAATCGTGCTGCCGTTTACCCTGGCGATAATTTTCGTGCTGCTGTATGTCACCTTCAGCCGGGTACGGGATGCGTTGCTTATCATGGGCACGCTGCCGTTTGCGCTGATAGGCGGGGTTTGGCTGCTCTATCTGCTGCACTACAATCTTTCGGTGGCCGCCGCGGTGGGCTTTATCGCCCTGTCGGGGGTAGCGGCGGAGTTCGGGGTGATCATGGTGCTTTACCTTAATCACGCGATGGAAAACCACCGGGTCAACGGCGAGCCGCTGTCGGAGCCACAGCTGCTGGCGGCGATCCGCGAGGGCGCGGTACTGCGGGTCAGGCCGAAGGTGATGACGGTGGCCACCATCATGGCCGGGCTGCTGCCCATCATGTGGGGCGGCGGAGTCGGATCGGAGGTGATGCAGCGCATCGCCGCGCCGATGATCGGCGGCATGGTGAGCGCGCCGCTGCTGTCGATGCTGGTGATCCCGGCGCTTTACCGTATCCTGCACCGTAAAGGTTAATGGGAATCTCGCGGCACTGGTGGTGCCGCGAGTTTGTTACGATAGAGATGAATGCGGCGCTTTGACCGTCAGCCTCTCTTTTTCATAGGCACGGGCCTTCTCATCGTCGAATTGATTCTCCCATTTGGCGACGGCCACTACCGCCAACGCATTACCCACCACATTGAGCGCCGTGCGCGCCATATCGAGAATACGATCGACTCCGGCGATAAACGCCAGACCCTGCAACGGAATTCCCACGCTGCCAAGGGTTGCCAGCAGCACCACAAAGGATACTCCCGGCACTCCGGCAATCCCCTTTGAGGTGACCATCAATGTCAGCACCAAAACGATTTCCTGTCCGAGGGACAAATCGATACCGTAAAGCTGGGCGATAAATATCGCCGCAATGCTTTGATAAAGCGTGGAGCCGTCCAGGTTGAAAGAGTAGCCGGTGGGGACCACGAAGCTGGTTATCGCCCGCGGCGCGCCATAGGCTTCCATTTTTTCGATAATGCGCGGCAACACGCTTTCCGAACTGGCGGTAGAATAGGCCAGGATCAATTCTTCTTTCAAAATACGGATCAGCGTCCAAATACGCAGGCCACATAGCCTCGCCACCAGGCCCAGGACAACCAGGGCGAAAAAAATAATCGCGGCGTAAACCAGCAGCACCAGCTTGGCCAGGGGAAGCAGCGAGGCAAAACCGAAATTGGCCACAGTCACCGCAATCAGGGCGAAAACCCCAACCGGGGCATAACGCATAATCATATGCGTCACGTTGAACATGGTCTCGGCCACCGCTTTAAACACATTCAGCAACGGCGTTTTGGTTTCAACGGGCAATGCCGCCAATCCCAAACCGAACAGCACGGAAAAGAAAATGATCGGCAGCATGTCGCCGCGGACCATGGCGGCGAAGATGTTCTGCGGAATCAACGACAGGAGCGTGCCCGCCAGACTATGGCCGCCGCTTTGCACCTGCTGGGAGGTTCTTTCATATTGCGAGATATCCACCACCGCCAGAGAGGACATATCGATGCCCTGTCCCGGTTGAAAAACGTTGGCGAGAGTGATGCCCAGGATAATAGCGATAGTGGTGACCAGTTCAAAATAAAGCAGGGTCTTCAAGCCGAGCTTGCCCAGCTTTTTCGCATCCCCTACCCCGGCAATACCCACTATCAAAGTGGAAATCACTATCGGCACCACAATCATCTTGATCAGGTGAATAAATATATCGCCGGCCGGCGTCAGGATATTGCCCATCAGCCAATCCCGCGGTTCCCCCTGGTTGTGTAATATCGCCCCGGCGCCGATGCCCAATACCAGCGCCAACAGAATTTGCCAGGCGAGACTAAAATTTAACCTTTTCATAACAATATTTTCCCCTACGACCATCCCGCCACGGCCGAGAGCGTGACACGCACTGCTTTTTATTCGCTTCATTACGCTATCCGGCTGCATCCGGCGGGGTCGATTTTCAACGCACAAAAGATAAGGACGCTATTCTGTAACACCTTAAAAAGCACCAATGCAAGCAATGATTTATCCTCGCTTCGTAATCATTTATCACTGACAGGGTTGAATAGACGATTTATATAACTTAACTATTTGTAATTCAATAAGTTAAAAGTATGAATAAAGTAATGTTTATCACTTCCCCCAAGGTTTTTTCTCCGCGGTATATTTTTCTTTACCGCTAAAGGCGCGGCCACTTATATCGCCCCGCGCACGGGTATAAGTATGATGAATACCCTGGCAAAAGGACGATGTTCACTCTGAGGAAAAGCGGAAGAATGCCGCTTTAGCAAAACCTCACCAAAGATGCGTGATCTACTGCGCAAAAAGGAAACAAAGCCGTCGGGATAGGTTTAATTAACTTAAGTTTGACATACTATTAACATTTAAAGGAGGAAACCATGAGTCAACCGCATACCTATCCGATTCCCGCTGATATTGCGCAGCGGGCACTCATTTCAGAAGAACAATATCGGCAGCTATACCGGCAATCCGTGAACGACCCGGCCGCTTTTTGGGGTGAACAGGGCAAAATCATCGATTGGATTACCCCTTATACCCAGGTTAAGAATACCTCGTTCGATCCCGGCCATATCCGGATCCGCTGGTTTGAGGACGGCACGCTCAACGTAGCCGCCAATTGCCTGGACCGGCATCTGGCGGAACGCGGCGAGCAGACGGCGATTATCTGGGAAGGGGATGATGCCAATGAAAGCAAAATCATCACCTATCGCCAGTTGCACCGGGACGTGTGCCGTTTCGCCAACGTGCTTAAGTCGCAAGGGGTCGCCAAAGGCGATGTGGTGGCGCTGTATATGCCGATGGTGCCGGAAGCCGCCGTCGCCATGCTGGCCTGCGCGCGCATCGGCGCCATTCATTCGGTGATATTCGGCGGATTCTCTCCCGAGGCGATCGCCGGCCGGATTGTGGATTCCAGCGCTAAGCTTATGATCACCGCCGACGAAGGGATCCGCGCGGGCAGAAAAATCCCGCTGAAACAAAATATCGACGAGGCGTTGAAAAACCCGGCGGTCAAAAGCCTGGAAAAAGTGATTGTATTAAAACGAACCGGTAAAGATATCAACTGGCGGGGGAACCGGGATATCTGGTGGCATGACGCCATGGCCGGCGCGTCGGATGATTGTCCCCCCGCCGAAATGAATGCCGAGGACCCGCTGTTTATCCTTTACACCTCGGGTTCCACCGGCAAACCCAAGGGCGTATTGCATACCAGCGGCGGCTATCTGGTTTATGCCGCCATGACCTTCAAGTATGTGTTTGATTACCATCCCGGGGATATCTATTGGTGTACCGCCGATGTCGGCTGGGTCACCGGTCACAGCTACCTGCTGTATGGCCCCTTGGCCTGCGGCGCCATCACGCTGATGTTCGAGGGCGTGCCCAACTGGCCGGACGCCAGGCGCATGGCCCAGGTGGTGGATAAGCATCGGGTGAATATACTTTATACCGCCCCCACCGCCATCCGCGCGCTGATGGCGGAGGGAGACAAGGCTATCGAAGGCACCAGCCGCGAATCCCTGCGCATCATGGGCTCGGTGGGTGAACCCATCAATCCGGAAGCCTGGGAGTGGTACTACCATAAAATCGGCAACGGCAAATGCCCGATTATGGATACCTGGTGGCAGACCGAGACCGGCGGTTTCATGATTACGCCGCTGCCGGGGGCCACGCCGCTCAAGGCCGGTTCCGCATCACTGCCGTTTTTCGGCATCCAGCCGGCGCTGGTGGATAACGGCGGCGAGCCGCAGCCGGGCGGCGCCGAAGGGAATCTGGTCATCGTCGATTCCTGGCCGGGACAGGCGCGCACGCTATACGGCGATCACGACCGGTTTGAGCAAACCTATTTTTCCACCTTCAAGGGCATGTATTTCAGCGGCGACGGCGCCAGGCGGGATGAAGACGGTTATTACTGGATAACCGGCCGGGTGGATGACGTGCTTAATGTCTCCGGTCACCGTCTCGGCACCGCCGAAATCGAATCGGCCCTGGTATCCCATCCCAAGATCGCCGAAGCGGCGGTGGTGGGCATCCCGCACAATATCAAAGGCCAGGCGATTTACGCCTATATCACCCTTAATCATGGAGAACTGCCGACCCCCGAACTTTATAACGATGTACGCAGCTGGGTACGCAAGGAAATCGGCTCCATAGCCACCCCGGATATCCTGCATTGGACCGATTCATTACCCAAAACCCGCTCCGGTAAAATCATGCGGCGTATCCTGCGCAAAATTGCCGCCGGCGATACCGGGAATCTGGGCGATACATCCACCCTGGCCGATCCGGGCGTGGTGGAAAAGCTGTTAGAAGAAAAACAATCCATGAACGTGCCTTCATAAGACTTCCGCCGCCCGCGGGCGGCTTTATTCCAACAATACCCATACCCTACTGGAGAATCCCTGATGAATGACATCATTTATCAACGGATTGAGAAAAATCCGCACTTCCAAGAACTGGTGAAAAAACGCCAGCATTTCGCCATGCTGCTCACGCTGATTATGCTGGTGCTCTATTATGGTTTTATTCTGCTGATCGCCTTTGCCCCAGGCTGGCTGGGTACGCCGATTTACGAAGGCACCAGCGTAACCCGCGGCATTCCCCTGGGGATTGGCCTGATTATCATGTCGTTTATTCTCACCGCGATATATGTGGTTCGCGCCAACGGCGAATTCGATCGCCTGACCCAGCAGTTGCTGCGCGAGGTACGTTATAATGGCTAAATTCGTCAAAATGGCGGCGGGTGTATCAGGGCTGCTGCCGCTGCTGGTTCAGGCGGCAACCGGCGACAGCCGGCCGTTGAATGTCCAGGCGATTATTCTGTTCGTGCTGTTTGTCGCCCTTACGCTGTACATCACCTATTGGGCATCAAAACGAACCCGTTCACGGAAAGATTACTATACCGCCGGCGGCAGAATCACCGGCTTGCAGAACGGGCTGGCCATCTCCGGCGACTTTATGTCGGCGGCATCCTTTCTCGGTATTTCCGCGCTGGTATACACCTCCGGTTATGACGGACTGATTTATTCGCTAGGTTTCCTGGTGGGCTGGCCGATTATCCTGTTTTTAATCGCCGAGCGCCTGCGCAATCTCGGGCGATATACCTTTGCCGACGTCGCCTCCTACCGCCTGCGGCAAAAACCCATCCGTCTGTTGTCCGCCTGCGGTTCGCTGGTGGTGGTAGCGCTTTACCTGATTGCCCAGATGGTGGGGGCAGGTAAGCTCATCCAACTGCTGTTCGGCCTGAATTACCATGTGGCGGTAGTACTGGTGGGCATTCTGATGGTGATGTATGTATTGTTCGGCGGCATGCTGGCCACCACCTGGGTGCAGATTATCAAAGCGGTGCTGTTATTGGCCGGCGCCAGCTTTATGGCGCTGATGGTGCTGAAAACCGTTCATTTCAGCTTCGATACGCTGTTCTCCGAAGCCATGAAAGTACACAGCAAAGGCGCGTCCATTATGCGTCCCGGCGGATTGGTGTCCGATCCCATATCCGCCCTCTCCCTGGGACTGGCCCTGATGTTCGGTACCGCCGGATTGCCGCATATTCTGATGCGGTTCTTCACCGTCCAGGATGCCAAGGAAGCGCGTAAAAGCGTGTTATATGCCACCGGCTTCATGGGTTACTTCTATTTCCTGACGTTTATTATCGGCTTCGGCGCCATCCTGCTGGTGGGAGCCAAC
This sequence comes from Sodalis sp. RH16, assembly GCF_047324245.1. NCBI lineage: Bacteria > Pseudomonadati > Pseudomonadota > Gammaproteobacteria > Enterobacterales > Bruguierivoracaceae > Sodalis > Sodalis sp. RH16. The sequence goes on from NZ_CP178737.1 coordinate 1,333,457, forward strand.
CCGGCGTTCAAAGACAGCACCGGCGCGCTGCTGGGGGGCGCCAATATGGCGGCTATCCATCTGGCTAACGCGGTGGGGGGCAATTTCTTCCTGGGATTCATTTCGGCGGTGGCCTTCGCCACCATACTGGCGGTGGTGGCGGGCTTAACCCTGGCCGGCGCGTCGGCGGTATCCCATGATATTTATGCCAGCGTCATCAAAAAAGGCAAAGCCACCGAGCGCGACGAGTTAAAAGTTTCCAAAGTCACCGTGCTGGTACTTGGCCTGGTGGCCATCGGCCTGGGGGTCTTGTTCGAAAAACAAAATATCGCCTTTATGGTGGGGCTGGCCTTTTCCATTGCCGCCAGCTGTAACTTTCCCATTATCCTGCTGTCGATGTACTGGTCCAAACTCACCACCCGCGGCGCCATGGTCGGCGGCTGGCTGGGACTCATCACCGCGGTGACCTTGATGATTTTGGGACCCACCATCTGGGTACAGGTACTGGGCCACGCCAAAGCAATCTATCCTTATGAATACCCAGCGCTGTTTTCCATGCTGGTGGCCTTTATCGGCATCTGGATATTTTCCATTACCGACAGCTCGACGCAGGCGGTACAGGAGCGGGGCTTGTTTTACGCTCAGTTTATCCGCTCCCAGACCGGCATCCGGGAGTGGCAGGAACCCTCGACTCCTCCAACCGACACTATCGCTACGGGAAAACGGCCCATTGCAGAATAGGCCCGCCATTACCGCGCGTGCAATGGACGTGTTAAAGGGAGACCGCGCCAATGGGGTCGAAGCAGGCGTGGTCTTCCCGCCTGCCCGAGCGCCCCATGGCACGGTAAGCCCGCCATCACCGAGCGTGCAACGAACCTGTTAAAGGGAAACCGCCATCACCGAACGTACAACGAGCCTGTTAAAGGCAGACTGGCCCGCTGCGCTCGGGCCCCTTACCATTACCACATAAACCGGCTAATCATCGGGGCGAGCAGTACCGTCAGCACCCCCGCCAACATCATCACCAGGCTGGAAACCACCCCCTCCTTGCGGCCCAACTCATAGGCGCGGGCGGTGCCGGCTCCATGGGACGACGCCCCCAGACCCGCGCCCTTGGCCATTTTCGCCCGAACCGACAGGCGCAGAAAAACAATATCCCCCACTGCCATGCCGAATACCCCGGTTATCACCGTGAACAGCGCCACCAGATCCGGCTGGCCACCCACCTGCCGCGCCGCCGCCAGAGCAAAAGGGGTAGTAATGGAGCGAACCGCCATGCTGCGCTGAATAATCTCGGGGAGCGCCAGCAAACGCGCCAGCCAAACCGAGCTCAACACCGCCATCAGGGTGGCGGCCACCACGCCGGCGGTCAGCGACAGCCAGTGCTGGCGAATCAGTGACAGGTTTTCATAAACCGGCACCGCAAAAGCGATGGTAGCCGGACCCAACAACCATAATAGCCATTGGTTTTCAACCATATAACGTTGATAGGTCACATGGGTGGCGGCCAGTAAGGCTATCAACACCACCGGCGTTAATATCAGCGGCATCAGCATTAAATAATGATAGCGGCGATAAAGAAACTTATTGGCGAAATATAAGAGCAGCGTCACAAACAAACAGACACAGCTCAGAATAAGATTAACCATGATGGGGTTTTTTACGCGCCATTTTCAGTTCAAAACGATAAACACGATCCACCACTACGGCGGTGGTCCCCATGACCAGCAAGGTACTGACAGCTATCACCACACAGATACGCCAGCCGTCCACCATCAATAGCTGAGTGTAATTGATAACCGCCACCACTGCCGGTACAAAAAACAACAGCATCTCCGCCAGCAGCCAGCGCGCGCCCTCGCGTACCCACCGCACCGGCAGGATCCCGGTAAGAATCAGCGCCAGCATCATAAACATCCCCACCACGTTGGCGGGCAACGGCGAATGATAACGATCCACCAACGTCTGGGCAGCCAGGAACAAGCCGATATACAACGCCAGCTGGATCACCAGGGGAAAGTTTACCCAGCGTAACGGTACTGCCATGCGCGCAGTGTACAACACCTTGAGATCCTTCGTTGAATGATGTGGAAGCATTATAGGCGGAGGGTTAAAGTTGCATGAAATGAATTAATATTATGTTAATCATTACCGGAAGGAATAGTAATGGATATCCGTACTCTCCGTTATTTTGTGGAAGTGGTTAAACAACAAAGCTTTACTCGTGCCGCCGACGCGTTATTCGTTACCCAGCCGACTATCAGCAAAATGCTAAAGCAACTGGAAGACGAACTGGACAGGCCATTATTAATGCGCGAGGGACGCAAACTGCTGCTCACCGACAGCGGCCAGGCGGTATATCAGCGCGGGCTGGCCATTCTGGATGAGTTCCGACAATTAGAGTCGGAGCTGGAGGACATCGGCTCGCTGAAAAAGGGCCGTCTGCGGCTGGGCATTCCGCCGATGGTGGGCACCCAAATGGCGGATTTGATCAGTTCATTCCGCCGCCGGTATCCCGGTATTGAGCTGTTGATTGCCGAGTTCGGCGGACTGACGGTTCAGCAGGCGGTCCTGTCCGGCGAACTGGATGTGGCGCTCACCGCCCTCACCGCTGAAACCGAAACCACCCTGAACGTACTGCCGCTGTTCAGCCATCCATTATGCGCCGTGGTGCCCCGTGCCGCCCCTTGGCTGGATCGTACCGGGATAGCGCTGGCGGAGCTCGGCGATTGGCCGGTATTGATTTACAACGAAGATTTCGCCCTGCACCGGCACTTGATGCGGGCTTTCCAGGCCGAGGGCATCAATCCGCAAATCGCCGTGCGCAGCGGGCAGTGGGATTTCCTGGCGGCCATGGCGGAAGCGGGCATCGGTATCGCCATCCTGCCCGAGCCTATTTGCCAGCGGCTGGATAAATCACGCCTGTTATGGCTGCCGGTGACGCCGCCCATGATGTGGCAACTGGGATTGATCTGGCGGCAGGGGATCTATTTGCCTCACAGCGCCCAGGCGTGGATCGAGGCCTGCCGCCGGCACTGGCCGCAGGGAGGGGCGCTGGAACGCTGAGCACCGGCTATTCGCTTTCTATCAGCAGCGCTTCCAGTAAATCCAAATCCCGCAGCAGCTTTACCAGCGTCTCGTTGCTGATCTTTTGCTGCGCCCGCAGATGATAATACTCCCCCCGCTCGGCGCGCAGGGCATTCAGACGCATCCGCCGTTCAAGGTTTTCAATCAGCAGGGCATTCCCCAGCTCATTATTGCCGTCTATCCGCCGGCGCAAATTTCCTACAACCCGGGCGCTGACCTCGGTAAGCAGCTGATTGTCGATAGTTTCCTCCGGATCTCCCGCCAGACGCTCCTGCATTTTCCGCAGGCTTTCGATGGCCACTTCAGCGGCGGCGGCGCGCGCCATTCGCTCCTCCTTGCGGTGCAGGCTCTTATCCGACACCACCATGCCCCGTAACAGCAAGGGTAAGGCGATTACGCCGCACACCAAGGAGAATACAATGACGCCGGCGGCGATAAATACCAGCTGATAGCGGGAGGGAAAGGCGGAGCCGTCGCTGAGCAATAGAGGTATCGACAAGACACCGGCCAGGGTAATCGCCCCTCGCACGCCGGCAAATGAAGCAATCAGGATTTCACGCGTGCTGTAATCACCGAAGACCATCGGCCTTTTCTTTAGAAAACGCTGGCTGAATTTTTTCATCAGCCACAGCCAGCCGAAGCGCAGCAAAATCAAGGCGGCGTAAATCACCACAATATCGCTGAACAGCATCCAGGTTTCAATGGTGGGGTCCAGTATGGCCTGGGTGATGGAGGTCTCGAGGATCTCCGGCAATTGCAGGCCCAGCATGATAAAGACCATGCCGTTAAAGACAAATTCCAGCATTGCCCAGACGCTGTTGGCGCGCAGCCGCATGGCCAGCGGCGCATTGCGGATAATGCCGGATTGCCCGATGGTCATGCCCGAGGCCACCGAGGCCAGGATGCCGGAGACGCCCACATGTTCCGCGATCAAATAAGACGCAAAAGGCAGCAGCAGCAACAGCACGGTCTGCGTGGCGGGATCGTCGCCGCTCCAGCGGGTGATCCAGCGCAGGGATTTACTGTAGGCCCAGGTCACCGCCACGCCGGCCAGCAAACCGCCGGCGGCGACCTTGACGAACTCCAGCGACGCGCCGCCGACGGTGAAAACCATGGTCCCCATGGCCACCGCAATGGCGAATTTCAGCGATACCAGGCCGGAAGCGTCGTTCATCAGCGCCTCCCCCTGCAGTATATCCATCAGTTTTTTGGGAATGCGTCCCTCCCCCACGATGCCGGACAGCGCCACGGCATCGGTGGGAGAGAGCACCGCCGCCAGCGCCAGCGCCGCCACCAGGGGAATACCCGGCACCATCCAGTAAATAAGATAACCGACGCCTACCACCGTAATCAGCACCAGTACCAGCGCCAGCGCCACAATCTCGCCGCCGTGGCGTAAAAACTCACGCGCCGGGGTTTTCCAGCCGTCGGCAAACAGCAGCGGCGGGATAAACAGCACCAGAAACAGCTCGGGATTGAAATCCACATGCAAGCCAAACCGCGGCCAGGCCATGAGCGCCCCCAATACAATCTGCATCAGGGGGAGGGGAATCTGAAAAGGAAGGATGCGAGTGACCACCCCCGATAAGGAAACCATCAAGGTGAGGAGCAAAATTGTAAAGAAGATTTCCATGCATTCCTTACTATGTCGTCGGTCCGGCGACGTATTGCAGTCCGGCCTGGAGAAAGTCTGGGCGAAAACGTGAGCTGCTATGGTAAATCATTTTGCCATAAGTTAAAAATCTGTGATCGTTTTTTTCAACCTCAGATGGCCCAGCCGCCGGCATAAAATGTCACCAGCGCGATGGCGATAATGACCGTACCGGCATTGAGCTTGCGCCATTCGCCGGCAAACACGCGGCCTATCACCAGCGAACCAAACCCCAGCATGATACCGGTGACGATATTACAGGTCAGGACGATGAAGGTGGCGCACAGCAAACCGGACATGGCATCGACAAAATCGGTCAAATCCAGTTTGGCGACGTTGCTTAGCATCAGCAGGCCGACATACATCAGGGCCGGGGCGGTGGCATAACCCGGTACCAGATAAGATAGGGGTGAAAGAAACAGAATCACCAAAAACAATATGCCGACAATAGTGGCGGTCAGACCGGTTTTGCCGCCGGCGGCGGTCCCGGCGGCGGATTCGATATAGACCGCTGCGGGCGACGCCCCCACCAGGGATGAAAAAATGCTGCTCAGGGAATCCGCCGTCAAGGCTTTGCCGCCATTGATAATCTGGCCCTCATTATCCAGCAGGTTAGCCTGGCCCGCCACCGCGCGGATGGTGCCGGTGGCGTCAAACACCGCCGTCATCACCAGGGCCAGCACGCTGGGCAGTACCGCCGGCTGCAGCGCGCCTTTGATATCCAGATTCAAGATAAGCGAATGGCCCTGGGCGTCGGATAAGGTCGGCAGAGCGAACAATCCCCGGTAGGTAACATTAGGGTCAAATGCCAGTCCCAGCAGCGAGATTACGATGATCACCAGCAGTATCCCACCCGGTACCCGCAATTTCTCAAGGCCGAAGATCGCCGCCAGCCCCACCAGGGACATAATCACCGGGAACGAGGCGAAGCGGCCCAGGGCCACCGGCAATCCGTCAATGGGATTTTTCACCACCAGCCCGACGCCGTTGGCGGCAATGATCAGCAGGAACAGGCCGATGCCGATACCGGTGCCATGGGCGACGCCCATCGGCAGGTTGTGCAAAATCCATGAGCGTATGCCTGTTGCGGAAATCAGGGTAAACAGGATACCCATCAGGAATATCGCCCCTAACGCCACCGGCACGCTGATATGCTGTCCCAGAACCAGACTGAAGGCGGTAAAGGCGGTGAGGGATATGGCGCAGCCGATGGCCATGGGCAGATTGGCCCACAGGCCCATCAACAGCGACCCGAACGCCGCCACCAGACAGGTGGCGACAAAGACCGCAGCCGGCGGGAAACCGGCTTTACCCAGCATGCCGGGCACGACAATCACCGAATAGACCATGGCCAGAAAGGTGGTCAGACCGGCTAAGACTTCCTGGCGAAGAGTGCTGCCCCGCGCGGAGATCTGGAACCAACCGTCGAGTGAAAATAGTGATCTGGCCTGCGGAGCGGCCGGTTGAGTGGAGCTGGACATGAAAATTTCCCTAAAATACCGGTGTGCTTATGGATCGCGAGGGCAGGAATTATCCTGCTCCCGCCGGGGATAATTCAACCCAAAATTCCGTTAAATAGGGATACCTTGATGAGGAATGGGTAAAACCGGGCTATAGCGATTATTTATTCTCCTCACGGGCTTTAGCGCGCAGATAGGCCGGCCGAGACTGAATTTTTGATACGAATGCCTGTATTTTAGGAAAACCTTCGGCGCCGAACCGGGAAACCAGGCCTTCCATGGGAAAACTCATTTGAATATCCGCCGCGGTGAACTGCTCGCCGGCAAACCAGGGGTATAAAGTGAGGTGATCCTCGATATACTGGCGATGGGTCGCTAATTGCGGGTCCACATATTGCCGCTGTACCCCCTTTCCCACCGCCGCCCCCAGCGGACGGGCCAGCAGGGGCACCGGCGGCTTGCCCAGCATGCCGAAGATTAGTTTCATCACCAGTAATGGCATTAATGAGCCTTCGGCATAATGCAGCCAATAGCGATATCGCACACCGCTGTCGCTCAGGCCGTCCGCCGGGCTGAAGAGGTGCGCGCTGTCATAACGCGCCTCCAGATAATCGATAATCGCCCCCGACTCCGCCAATGTCAGCCCGTCATCGGTGACGATGGGCGCTTTCCCCAACGGGTGAATGCGCTTTAACGACGGCGGGGCCAGCATGGATTTCTCCCGCTGGTAATACACAACCTCATAAGGCAGGGACAGCTCTTCCAGCAGCCAGAGAATACGGTGGGAACGTGACTGGTTCAGATGATGAACGGTAATCATGATGCGCTCCTTCGGGGATTTTCCAGTTATTACTGTATACCAACCCCGTGAAGTTGCGCGGAAGATTAGCGCCCCGGCCAAGGCCGGGGCGTTCTAAGGTAGCGCCGGCGATTAGAAATCCACCGTCATGGAAAGTTTCAGAGAACGCGGGTCGCCTTGCGTCAAATAGCCGTCGCTGGCGGATGCCCAGTAATTTTCGTTGGTGACGTTTTCCACATTGGCGCGCCAGACGATATTATTTTTCGGCAGTTGCATGTCATAACGCAACCCCAGATCCAGCCGGGTCCAGCCCTTGACCTTCAAATCATTGGCCTGGTCGGCATACTGGGAACCGGAACGAATCACGCGGCCGGTGGCGGCGACGCCGTTCAGCCTCGGCAGATCCCACTCGCCGCCCAGCACCAGTTGGTAGCGCGGCACGCCGATGGCGTCGTTGCCGTCATAGGCGCCGTCCTGGGTTTTGGTCAATTCCGGATCCATCCAGGTAGCGCTGCCGTTCAGGCGTACGCCCAGAAGCGGTTCACCGAATAGGTTCAGCTCCAGCCCACGGTTGCGCTCCTCGCCATAGTTGCCGTATTCATACTGGTTGTCCCCCAGGTAATTGTAGGAGGCCACCGGTTTTTTGATCTCGAATGCCGCCAGCGAACCGGCGATGCGGCCGTAATCCACTTTCACGCCCACTTCGTTCTGCTTCGAGGTCTCGATGCCGGTCACCTGGCCGCCGTTGACGACGACGCCGGAGCCATAGCTGGCGCCGGCGGTTTCGCCGGATTGCAGCGCTTCAATATGGTTGGCATAGAGAGAGATATGCTGCCAGGGCTTGACTACGAGGCCAAAGGCCGGCGTCACCTTGGTTTCAGTGAACTTGCTGGACTCTACGCCGGTGTAGTCATAATTGCTGACATTGACGCTCTGGCGCCGCAGGCCGCCGATCAGCTGCAGGCGATCGTCCAGCATGGAAAGGGAGTCCGACAGCGACACGCCGCTGTTAAAGGTGCGGCTGGTGGTGCCTGGGTCCCCCATCCTGCCGCCGGCATAGGTGGCGTCGGTGGGCTCATCCACATAGCTCGGATCGTAAATATTGGTGGCTATGCTGCTGGACGATATCTGGTAAGCCGTACGAATCCGAGTCCAAACGCTTGAATAGCCCAGATTGACATGGTGGGTGATAAAGCCGGTGTCGAATTTGCCGCGCACGCCCGCCTGGCTGGAGAAGCTGTCGCTGAAATAAGGCACCCTCATCTGGCCCATGGTGGCGTCGCCGTTATCGTCAAAGGGTGTGGGGGAAGAATAGGAACCGTACTCATGGGTGTGGTTGCCGCCCACCGCGCCATAGACCGTCCAGTCGTTGGTTAAATCATACTCGCCGCGCAGGGCGCCGAACTGGCTTTCGGTATCGGTAAAAGCCCATTTCTGGCCGTAATTGGTGGTGGCGGAGGGCGGCTTGAGGATTTCATCCAGGCCGGTGGTGTAGACCACTGAACGGGCGCCGTGAATGGTTTGTTTTTCAGCGCCCGCATCCAACGAGGCGCGGAAACGATCGCCGCGATAATCCAGGCCGATGGTGCCCAGCGTCAGGCGGCGATTTTCATCGTCAATCGCCGTTTCGCCTTCGCGGTGCACACCGCTGACCCGTACGCCCCACTGGTTGTTATCGCCGTAACGGCGCGCCACGTCAAAAGAGCCGCCAATTTGTGATTTGGAGGTATAGTCCAGCGAAACGCGGTTCAGCGGCTCGTCGCCGGCGCGTTTCGGCTCGATATTAATGTTGCCCCCCACGCCGGTGCCCCCCGGCGGTACGCCGTTGAGAAATGCGCTGGCGCCTTTAAGCAGCTCTACCCGCTCCGCTATCTCGGTAGCGACGAACTGGCGCGGCAGCACGCCATAAAGCCCGCCATAGGAGATATCTTCACTGGCGAGCTTAAAGCCGCGGATATTGAAGATTTCCTGAGTACTGCCGTAGCCGTAGGCGGTTTGCACCGAGGCATCGTTACGCAACACGTCGCTGATGGAGCGGGTCTGCTGATCCTGCATCAGCTTGGAGGTAAAGCCCACCACGCTAAAGGGCACGTTGCTCGCATCCTGCTGTCCGAGAAATCCCACACGTCCGCCGTTGGCGATAGGGCCATCCAAAAACGCCGGTACCAGTTGGTCGCCGCCGGCCCTGAATTCATTGTTGGGAGATGCCACCACGGTCATGGTCTCTCCCTTCGACGCGGAAGCGGCGGTGGTAGAGGTCGCTGTGGAGGTTGTATCCGCCGTCGTGGCGGCAAATACCGGCAACATCGTGGTCCCGCAAGCGGCACCGATAATCACAGCCAGCAAACGCGGCAGGGCCCCCGATGGGGCGGGAGTTGAAACAACGGCAGTACGCATGTGCAAACCTTAAGCAAACAATAATGAGAATGATTCTTATAAGAGTTCATGATTATGCGTAACGCCATTTTTTTTGCAAGCAATTATTTATATTACTAATGGATCATTGCGTCAGATTAACTTTTTAACGGCGAGTGAAAAACGTTCTGTCCGATCCATCCTGCGTGCTGCGCCAGGCACGCCCTACCCCGCCGGCCTGCGCAAGAGATAAATGAAGTAGGGGGCGCCGAAAAAGGTTGCCAGCAAACCGGCCGGTATCTGGTAGGGGAAGAGAATAATCCTGCCGCACCAGTCTGCCGCGATCATCAGCATGGCGCCAAGCAACCCGGCCACCACTAACTGCGGCAGCGGCCGGCGAAATCCCAGCAACCGCGCCATGTGCGGCGCCATGAGTCCGACAAAACTCAGCGGGCCGACATTGAGGGTAGCGGCGGCGATCAGTCCCGCCGCCAGCAGCAAAATGGCCGCCCTGGCCGGTTTCAGCGCCACCCCGGCGGATCGGGCGGTAGCGCCCCCCAGAGGCAGCAATGCCAGCCAGCGGCGCAGCAGCGGGGTGGCCGCCAGCAATATTACCGCGATAAGAGCGGTCCATAGCGCCTGGGCGCCGCTGACTTTGTAGGTGGATCCGGATAACCAGGTCAGGACCGACGCCATACGCGGATCGTTGCTGATCAGCATGAGCGTCAGCAGCGTGGAAAAAAGCGTGCTCAAGGCGATACCCACCAACAGCAAGCGGCTGCCGGAAAACCCGCCGCGCTGCGCCAGCAGCATAATCAGCAGCAGCGTCGCCGCCGCGCCGAGGCTACCCGCCGGCAATAGCCAGACGAAAGCGTCTCCCGGCACCAGCAGCAGCATCAACACGATGCCCAGCGCCGCTCCGGAGCTGATGCCCAGTACTTCCGGGCTGGCCATGGGATTACCGGTCATTTTCTGGATCAGGGCGCCCGCCGCCGCCAGCATGGCCCCAGCCGCGCCCGCCGCCAGCACCCGCGGCCAGCGCCAGCGCCACATCTCCGCCAGCGACAGATACCAGCCATGGTCGGCACGCCCCAGCGCCAGCGCCAGGCCGGCAAGCAGCAACAGCAACCCCACACCCCAAACCGCCCCGATCCAGGTCAGTCGCCGTTCGCGGCCCGGATGCTGAGTACCGTCCTCAGGACCGGCAACGCTGTTGCGCAGCCTGGGCAGCAGCCATAACAGCAGCGGCGCCCCCAGCAACGCGGTGGCGGCGCCGGTGGGTATGTCAAGCCACCGGCGCGCCAGCATGATCATCATCTGATCGCTGAAAAGCAGCAGCAACGCCCCCAACAAACAGGATAGCCACAGCCGTTGCAACAGGCGGCGCGCCCCCAGCATCCGGGCCAGCAGCGGCGCGAATAGACCGATAAAGCCGATATTGCCGGCGGCGTTGACCAGAAATGCGCTCAGGACAATGGCGATGCCCAGGCCGCCGACACGGGCGGTAATTAATCCCAGGCCCAGATTACGGGCGATACCGTCGTCAAGCCCCATCAACATCAGCGGCCGCAGCATCAGCAATACCAGCACCAGTCCGATAACCAGACGCGGCCATAAAAAGCTCACTTTGCTCCAGTCCTGCTGATTGAGCATGCCGCTGCTCCAGAGGAAAATGCCTTGCAGACGTTCATAGTTAAGCAGCGACAGCAGGCTGCGGGCGGATCCGCAATACAACCCCAGGACCAGGCCCGCCAGAATCAGGGTGACCGGCGACAGGCGCCGCCCCCACGAGACACCGAACACCAGTCCGCCCACCGTCAGCGCGCCGAGGATAGTGGCCAATTGCCGGGTGGATTCGCCGCCGGGCAGTGCCCAAAGCATGGCGACGGTCAGTCCCAATTGCGCTCCCGCCGTAACCCCGAGAGTTGTGGGCTCAGCCAGGGGATTGCGCAGGATCTGCTGAAACAACAGTCCCGCCAGGCCGAGGCCGGCCCCCACCAGCAACGACAGCACGGTGCGCGGCAGCAAGCTGTAATGAAACAGCATCTCGTCGATGTTATCTACATGAGGTTGCCAGGCGGCCTGCCGCCAAAGATCCACCGGCAGCTGCTGCGTCAGGTTCAGACCGGTGAGCGCCAATGCGGCCAAGGCCAGCAGCAAAATCAGCAGCGGAGAATAAGGCGAAGTCCTGGCGCTCATGCCGTTTTCACCAGAGACTGCTCAAGCAGGCGGCAAAACCGCATGGCGGCGATGGTGGCGCCGAAAAACCACACCGCCGGGACAGTCTGCCATTGCCGCTCCCGCACAAAGGGGATCACCTGCCAGAGCGGCGACAGTACGACATCGTCGAGGGGATCTTCATCGCCGCGGCGAAAGCACAATCCGCGAACATCCTTTAATCCGGCCAATTGTTCAAAACCCACGGTTGCGCTGCCCCAGCGGTTGACTTCTCCATGCCAGGCGTTGGTCACACCGACCCGATCCATGATCTCCTGGAACATGCTGCCTTTACCCAGCACCATAACGTGCTGGCTGTCCAGAAAGGTGAACAGCAGTACCGGACGGCTGACAACGGAATTCAGCCGCCGGCGCGTTCGGGCCAGTTGTTCCTCAACAACCTGCAGATGTTGCCGGGCCCGATCCGCCAGGCCCAAGTACTCCCCCAGCGCCAGCACATCCTGCCGGGCGGTGGTGAAAGGCAGTCCCGGCGTTTCCTGAACGGGAAAAGACATCACCGGCGCGATGGACGCCAGGCTTTCCGCCGCCGGACCATAGCCTTTGGTCAGTAAAAGCAGCGAGGGCCGCAGGCGTTGCAACGCTTCCATATTCGGCTCGGTACGCAATCCCACATCCTTCACCGATAGCGCCAGCGGGGGTTCAACCACCCAGTTGCGGTAGTTGGGGGCGTCGGCAATCGCCTGCGGGGTGACGCCGAGGGCCAGCAATAACTCAGTGGGACGCCATTCCAGGGCGATTATCCGCCTAGGATCGAGCTTTTCATCGGCGGCAATGGCGGCGGAAAACCACCAGGGCAGGGTCATCATGCCCATAAGCAGCCGGCGGCGGTACTCATCATGAGTTTGCATAAAATTTAAATATTAATAGTTATCATTACGATTTTAATCGCCTATTATGCGCATTCGGAGAGTGACTGCAAGCAACTCGCCTGCCTGAACGCCTTTCCCTTGGTTTAAATCAACAAAGGAAACACATGCATCCTGACGAAAAAATGCCTGGCCGGGCGTGCGCCGCCGAGATAACGGAAAGCTTTTTACTTGAGGCGCCCGCGCAGACAAAAGTTTATAGCGCACTGGATTTATGTGCGCCGGAAACGGCGCAGGCAGTGGTTGAACCGCTGTTGAAAAAATATGAGGGGGAAGACCCGGCGGCGGTGATCTCCATCTGGTCGCAGTGGTACTTTGCTCTTTTGCTGGCGCCCTGGGCGCGTATCAATATGCTTTACGATTGGCAATTGCCGTTTTTGCCGCACGATATCCGCTTTACCCAGTCCGAAAACGCGGTGCCGGATCGGTTTATCCTGGCGGATCACGGCTGCGCCGCGCCGACGGGTCCGGCCCGGTTCGATGCCTTGATCCACCGCCATCTGGCGCCGGTGTGCCAGACATTTAGCCGACTAGCCGGCATCAAGCCGGGATTGTTCTGGAATAATGCCGGCATCCGTCTGGCGCACGGTTTCACCATGGCGCAAGAGCAAGGGGCGGACATTACCCGCGCTGACGATTTTCTGGCGGCGCGCACCCTGCCGGATGGCGCCCCCAACCGCCTCTATCAGCCGATGCGGGAAATACCGCAGCCGTCGGGACCGCCGAAAATCATCCGCCGCCTGTGCTGCCTGCGCTATAAGCTCGCCGGTCTGGAATATTGCCCCGGTTGCCCACTGGTGGAAGCGCGGCAGCGCAGGACCTGTCGAGGAAATTAACCGGTACGCAGCTGCAGATTCCGGTCAAGTTCCCTGGATAACGCAACGGTTTTACAGATGCGGGTCAGGTTCAACGGAACAATGCAGCGGTTTTACAGGAAAATACCGCCGGAAGCCTCGATTCTTTGGCCGTTGATCCAGCCGTTGCCTTCCGCCAGCAATGAGGCCACCGCGGCGCCGATATCATCCGGCAGCCCTACCCGACCAAGGGCGGTGGCTGACGCAATCTGCCGGTTTATTTCCGGCGTATCCCGCACCATGCCGCCGCTGAAGTCGGTTTCGATGGCGCCGGGGGCAAGAGTATTGGCGCTGATGCCGCGATCCCCCAACTCCTTGGCCAGATAGCGCGTTAACACCTCCACTCCCCCTTTCATGGCGGCATAGGCGGATGAACCTGGGAATGAGAAACGGGCCAGGCCGGAGGAGATATTCACGATCCGTCCACCGTCGGCAATCAGCGGCAGCAATTTCTGGGTCAGGAAATAAGGTCCTTTTAGATGAACCTTGAACATGAGTTCAAACTGCTCCTCAGTGGTTTGTGCAAAAGCGGCATGCAAACCGACGCCGGCATTATTGACCAGAAAATCGAATTGATTGCGGGAAAATTCAGCGGATAAAACCTGCCCCACTTTGGCGGCGAATTCCCCAAAGCCGGCGCTTTCACCTACATCCAGCTGCACCATGGCCGCTTTACCGCCAGCCTGTTTGATCTCGTCCGCCAGCGCCCGCGCCTCGTCGGCCTTGCTATGATAGGTGCCGATGATATCAACGCCCTGGCGGGCCAGATGTTGCGCGATGCTTTTGCCCAGCCCGCGGCTGGCGCCGGTGATCAATGCAATTTTATGACTCATGGTTATTACTCCCGCTAATGGGTGAATACATTATTATGGCTCGGATAACAGTTTATTAGCCGGACAGCGATAGATAAATCCGCCAAAACCGGAAATACTGTTCGCTATGACAGAACAATAGCGAGCTAAATCGATGGTAAACAAACTGGAGCTGCTGCGCAGTTTCGTGCGGGTAACCGAACTGTCGAGTTTTACCCAGGCCGGCGAGAGCCTGGGACTGCCGAAGTCAACGGTGTCCGAACATATCCAGCTGCTGGAAGCCCTGGTGGGCGCCCGCTTGCTGCATCGAACCACCCGGCGCGTAAGGGCGACACAGGATGGGTTGGTACTGTATGAGCGCAGCCTGGATATGTTGTCGAACATGGACGAACTGGAGGGGTTGTTTCGCCAGGACGGCCTGGTGCTGACCGGGCGCCTGCGTATCGATATGCCCGCCGGCTTCGCCCGTTCCCTGGTGCTGCCGCATTTGGGGGAATTCATGCAACGGCACCCGCAGGTGCAAATCGAGATCAGCTGCACCGACCGCAGGGTGGATATCGTGCGTGAGGGGTTTGATTGCGTACTGCGCGTGGGTGAATTAACCGATGCCACCCACGTCGCGCGCCGCTTAGGTCAACTGCCGATGATAAATTGCGCCAGTCCGGCCTATCTGGCCGCCCACGGCACCCCCCACACCCCGGAAGAGCTTGCCGGGCATTATCTGGTTCATTACGTGTCGGTATTGGGCACCCGGGCCGAGGGATTTACCTACCTGCGGCAAGGCAAGCCGGTGGACCTGGAGCTGCCGGCCATGGTAACGGTAAATAATGTCGACGCCTATAACGCCGCCTGTCTGGCCGGCCTGGGGATCATTCAGGCGCCGTCCATCGGCTTGAGCGAACATGTAGCCGCCGGGCGTTTGGTTGCCATCCTGGCGGATTACCCGCCGCCTTCTATGGACGTCTCGTTGCTGTACGCCCATCGCCATTATCTGCCCCGACGCGCGCGGGTGTTTATGGACTGGCTGGCGGAATTGATCGGGCAGGCCATCGCCCCGCCCTCGCGCTGACAGACGCATTATGGCGAAAATATCAAATCACTTCTCAACGACCTCGAGGGAAATATTTGCGGGTTCCCTCCCTCCCCCGTTCAACGGTTAAAAGGCATATCGCCATTATGGCGCTGGGCCGACGTGGCCGAATGGCTGCAGGGAACAAGCCATAGCAAAGGCCAACGCATTAGATAAAAGATGGATGCTCCTATCGCCCCGAAAGGGATAAGCATTCGACAAATCCACGAATGATCGCGGCAATCTCGGCAGGGGATTCAAGGGGTGAAAGATGCCCCGTTCCCGGCAACACATGCAGCCGCGCATGGGGGATAAGCGGCAGCAATTCGGTTTTCAACACCGCAACGGTTTCAACCCGGTCCAGCTCGCCAGCAATAATGACCGCGGGGGATACGATCCCGGCGACAGCCCCGGAAATATCTTCCTGACTGGTATATTTCGGCCAGGCTATTTTCGCCTCCGGCGCGCCGCGCAAACTGTCTTTAATGATCTGCCGGCGATGGTCGGGAGATAAGGGCTTTGCACTCAGCATATGGTCGATTGCCATATTCACCGTCTCCTGGGAGGTATAGGCATTCTCCATGACCAGACGCGCTTCGGGGGCCAATTTCATTGGCGTCGGAGGCGCTGGGGCAATCAGTACCAGCCCGACGAGTCCGCAAGGACGCTGCGATGCCAGCAATTGTGCGACTCGACCTCCCATGGAATGCCCCACCAGCACATATTGCCGCACATCCAGCGCCTTGATCATGGCCAAGATATCGTTAACGAAATCAATAAGTGCAAAACCGTTGTCAGCCGGCGCGGACGATTCACCCCATCCCCGCAGATCGGGGGCGATGGTACGGTAGGTTTCGGGCAGGGCGGCGATAACATCCGCCCACGTCCGCGACGATCCGCCCCAATAATGCAAAAAGATAATGGCCGGCAAGCCGTTACCCCTATCTTGTATATTCAGCTCCAAACCATTCAAAAAATATTTCATAACGCAACCTCTCAATGAGTGATGTTAGGCTGCAAGGGTATATTAAATCCTCTTAATCGATAATCCGGCGTCTGTTATCATCAGTCTTTCTTTAAACTATCGAATAGAGGCATTGATGGATCGTCTGACCAGCATTGAGGTTTTTATCGCCGCCGTCGATGAAGGCAGCCTGGTGGCCGCCGGCCGGCGCTTTGGCCTGTCCGCCTCGATGGCGGGAAAATACCTGACCGGCCTTGAAACAGAGCTGAATGTCTGTTTGATCAAGCGCAGCACCAGGCGGCTGAGCCTTACCGATGCCGGCAAAAGATATTACGACCGCTGCAAACGTATTCTGGACGAATTCGACGACGCCAACCGCGAAGCCAGTGACGCCAGCTTAAGCCTGCACGGCGTCTTGCGTATTGCCGCGCCGGTGACCTTCGGCACCCTGCATATGGGCAACGTCATCGGGCGGTTTTTGCAGGATCATCCGCAGCTTAACGTGAGTATGCGGCTGGACGATCGCTACCTGGATTTGCACGACGACAATATCGATGTGGCGATTCGTATCGGCCGGTTGGCCGACTCGTCCTTGATTGCCCGGCGCCTGGCCCCCTGCAGCATGGTGCTGTGCGCCGCGCCGGCATATCTAAAGCGCGGGGGAACGCCTCGAGTGCCGGAGGATTTATATCATTCTCCCCGTTTGGCGTTCAGCGAAGAGGTGTCGATGGGTGCATGGACGCTTTATGATGAAAACCAGCAACCTCACCTCATAGACGGCCCAATCCGGATGCAGGCCAATAATGTTCAGATGCTCTTGGACGCGGCGTTGGCGGGTATCGGTATTACCTACGGCCCAAGCTTTGTATTCGGTAAGTATCTTGCCAGCGGTGAGTTGATTAATTTACTGCCCGCCTATCGGACCAAAGACTTGACCGTACAGGCGGTTTATCCGGCAATGCGATATACGCCGTCAAAGATTCGCCGATTTATTGATTATCTGGTAACTGACTTCGGCGATATACCGCCCTGGGAGCGTTATTAACTGAGCCGGAGGCCAGATTTAATTAAAAGCTCAGTATTAATTAAGGAGGGAGATCTAAAAAATGTTTACGACAAAGACTTTGAAAAACCTGCCATGAACTATGAAGCAGGCGTTGCTATGCGGAACTTGCAATGGCTGGCGCAAAGTAGGTTATTTCCCCGCAACCAGCCTTTCCTGACATGCTACGCTTCCCTCCCTCTTTCAAGGTTCAAACCCATTACTGGGTAAGGATAAGTCAGTCTTGCAATAAGAACTTTAATAGCCCGCAATTATCACAATAATTCGTAATAACCACTTGATCTAGAGTGAAAAATGACGAGATTAGAACGGAATATCGTCGTCAAAATCCATCGGCGGTTCATTGCCGGCAGCCGGCGCATTGTTCTGCGGCGCAGCGGCCGGACGACCGGCGGTCGACGACGGCGCGGCAGCGGGATTACCGCTGAACTGCGCGTTATTGCCCTGCGGCTGCTGCGGCTGGCCCCAGCCGCCCTGCTGTCCGCCGCCGGCATTGGCACCGGGCGCGCCCGCGCCGCCGCCCTGACGGCCACCCAGCATCTGCATGGTGCCGCCTACGTTGACCACCACTTCGGTGGTGTAACGTTCCTGGCCGCCTTGATCGGTCCATTTGCGGGTTTGCAGCGCCCCTTCAATATAGACCTGGGAACCTTTTTTCAGGTATTCCCCCGCCACTTCAGCGAGTTTGCCGAACAGGACCACCCGGTGCCATTCGGTCTTTTCCTTGGTTTCGCCGGTCTGCTTGTCGCGCCAGCTTTCGGAAGTGGCCAGAGTCATGTTGGCTACCGCGCCACCGTTCGGCATATAGCGGACTTCCGGATCCTGGCCCAGATTTCCGACTAGAATCACTTTGTTTACGCCTCTGCTGGCCATGTCGACTCTCCTGATAAGATGATTTACTAAGTGTAATCGCTAAAGTTTACCATGCAAACGCGTAAAGAACACGGCTGAAAATGAATGCGGGGACGATCCCGTATCGGTTGATACAGATATTGCTGTTGCAATCAATACTGGATATTCGTTCAGCTTTTTTTGTGTCATAATTGTCCGTTTCGTGCCGGTCGCGTTGCCAACGCGGTCGTCAGTCATTATTCATCCGGTGACGGGATTAAGTTGAATGGATAAGATCGAAGTTCGTGGTGCTCGTACCCATAACCTGAAAAACATCAGTTTGGTTATTCCCCGCGACAAGTTAATAGTCATTACCGGCCTGTCCGGCTCAGGCAAATCCTCACTGGCTTTCGATACCCTTTATGCCGAAGGCCAGCGTCGCTATGTCGAGTCGCTTTCCGCTTATGCCCGCCAGTTCCTGTCGCTGATGGAAAAACCGGATGTGGACCATATCGAGGGTCTTTCACCCGCCATATCCATAGAGCAGAAATCCACCTCCCATAATCCGCGCTCCACGGTGGGGACCATAACCGAAATCCATGATTACCTGCGCCTGCTGTTTGCCCGGGTCGGCGAGCCGCGGTGTCCCGATCACGACGTGCCGCTGGCGGCGCAAACCGTCAGCCAGATGGTGGATAATGTGCTGTCCCAGCCGGAAGGCACCCGTTTGATGCTGTTGGCGCCGATTGTGAAAGAACGTAAAGGCGAACACAGCAAAACCCTGGAAGGCCTGGCGACGCAGGGATATATCCGCGCCCGCATCGATGGCGAAGTCTGCGATCTGTCCGACCCGCCCAAGCTTGAACTGCAAAAGAAACATACCATTGAAGTGGTGGTGGACAGGTTCAAGGTGCGGGAAGATCTGGCCCAGCGGCTGGCGGAATCCTTTGAAACCGCCCTTGGCCTATCCGGCGGCACCGCCGTGGTGGCGGAAATGGATAATCCGCAAGCGGAAGAACTGCTGTTCTCCGCCAATTTTGCCTGTCCCATCTGCGGTTACAGCATGCCGGAACTGGAGCCACGCCTGTTTTCATTCAACAACCCGGCGGGTGCCTGCCCCACCTGCGACGGGCTGGGGGTGCAGCAATATTTCGATCCGGAACGGGTTTTGCAAAATCAGGAAATATCCCTGGCGGGCGGCGCCATCCGCGGCTGGGATCGGCGTAATTTCTATTACTTCCAGATGCTGCGATCCCTGGCGGCCCATTATAAATTTGATGTGGAAGCGCCGTTCAATGAACTGGATAGCGATGTTCAGCAAAAAATCCTGTTCGGTTCCGGTAAAGAGACCATCGAATTCAAATACATCAACGATCGCGGCGACAGTTCGGTGAAACGCCATCCCTTCGAAGGGGTGCTGCCGAATATGGAACGCCGCTATAAAGAAACCGAATCCTCGGCGGTGCGCGAAGAGCTGGCGAAATATATCAGCAACCGCCCCTGCAACAGCTGCGGCGGCACACGCCTGCGCCGCGAAGCGCGCCACGTGTTTGTGGAAAACACCACGTTGCCCACCATTTCCGATATGGGCATCGGCCATGCGCTGAGCTTCTTTGATGAAATGAAGCTTAGCGGCCAGCGGGCGAAAATCGCCGAAAAAATCCTGAAAGAGATCCGCGATCGGCTGAAGTTTCTGGTGAATGTCGGCCTGAATTATCTCTCCCTGTCACGGTCGGCGGAAACCCTCTCAGGGGGGGAAGCGCAGCGTATTCGTCTGGCCAGTCAAATCGGCGCCGGGCTGGTGGGAGTGATGTATGTGCTGGACGAGCCTTCCATCGGTTTGCATCAGCGGGATAATGAACGGCTGCTGGAAACCCTGATCCACCTGCGCAATCTCGGCAATACGGTGATCGTGGTGGAACATGACGAAGACGCCATTCGCGCGGCGGACCATATTATCGATATCGGTCCGGGAGCCGGCGTGCACGGCGGGGAGGTGGTGGCTGAAGGCACCGCCGAACAGATTATGGCCAATCCGGCTTCACTCACCGGTCAGTTCCTGAGCGGGAAACGGGAAATCGCCATTCCCGAACGGCGGATCCCGGCGGACCCTACCCGGGTGCTGAAACTCATCGGCGCCCGCGGCAATAATCTTAAGGATGTCACCCTGACGCTGCCGGTGGGCCTGTTTACTTGTATCACCGGCGTGTCGGGTTCAGGCAAATCCACCTTGATCAACGATACGCTGTTCCCGGTGGCGCAGCGTCAGCTAAACGGCGCCACTACCACAGAAGTCGCTCCCTATCGCGATATCCAGGGCCTGGAGTACTTCGATAAGGTCATTGATATCGACCAAAGCCCTATCGGCCGGACGCCGCGCTCCAACCCCGCCACCTATACCGGGGTCTTTACGCCGGTGCGTGAACTCTTTGCCGGTGTGCCGGAATCCCGGACCCGAGGTTATACCCCCGGCCGTTTCAGTTTCAACGTTCGCGGCGGACGCTGCGAAGCCTGCCAGGGCGACGGGGTGCTTAAAGTAGAGATGCATTTCCTGCCTGATATCTATGTGCCTTGCGATCAGTGCAAGGGCCAGCGGTATAACCGGGAAACCCTGGAAGTGAAGTATAAAGGCAAAAATATCCATGAGGTGCTGGATATGACCATTGAAGACGCACGGGAATTCTTCGATGCGGTGCCGGCGCTGTCCCGTAAACTGCAAACCCTGATGGATGTCGGCCTTTCTTACATCCGCCTGGGGCAATCCGCCACCACCCTGTCGGGCGGTGAGGCGCAGCGCGTTAAACTTGCTCGGGAACTGTCGAAACGCGGCACCGGCCAGACGCTGTATATTCTGGACGAACCCACCACCGGGCTGCATTTCGCCGATATCCAGCAACTGTTGGAAGTGCTGCATCAGCTGCGGGATCAGGGGAATACCATCGTGGTTATCGAGCATAATCTGGATGTGATTAAAACCGCTGACTGGATTGTGGATCTCGGTCCGGAAGGGGGTAACGGCGGCGGGGAAATTCTGGTATCGGGTACCCCTGAAACCGTGGCGGCGTGCAAAGATTCTTACACCGCCCGCTTCTTGAAACCGATTCTGGACCGCAGGCACCATCCTATATCCAAAGCCGGCTAGGGGACGGGGTAAACGCTAACCGAATGCCGGCATGCTTTCCCTTTAACAGGCTCGCTGCACGTTCGATGATCGCGGGCCTGCCGTGGCATGGGGCGCTCCGCGGCCGACCAAGGCCGCTTCGACCCCATTGCCGCGGTCTCCCTTTAACAGGCTCGCTTCACGCGCCGGCGATCGCGGGCTTAACCCGCCGGGCAATCCGCATAGGCCGCGCCGTGGAAATCAATTTCCCATTCCAGCACCTGCCGGTAGAGCGCGGACAGGCGCTGCTGTTCGTCTTTCGTCAAAACCGCCCCGCACTGATCGAGTTCTGCCTTTAACCAACGGGCCTGGGCGAAAAAGGTCTCTTCGGCATGCATCTCCACCCAGTGGCGGATATCCGGATCTGCTTGTTCGGACCTATACACCCGGCTGCACCAATGGTAATACATCCACTCGGCGCCGAACATTAGGGTGACGATATCGGCATAACCGCCTTCACGGGCCGCTGTCAGCATGCCGTCGCGAAAACGGCTCACCGCAGGGAGGTTGCGCTGATAGTCATCGGGATTGATGCCGCGCCGCGCCAGGACCTGTTCAAAATAGCCCATCTGGTCGTCCACCAGGGCGTTCAGCACGCCCACCAGCCAGCGCTGCTGGCGTATACCCGGCGCTTTGCTGACCGCCAGGGCGAAAATGCCGATGGCGGTGGCGACAAAATCGCCTTCGAACACCAGGTATTGGTTAAATACCCCGGCGGGCAATTTGTCCTGTTCGATATCGGTGACAAAACGATGCTGCTGCATGGCCTGCCAGGTGGCCTGATGTTCCGCCAGCAGACGGTCGCTGAAACTCTCCATCATTCCTCCAATGCTGCCCGGGCCGCGGCCATAAAGTGTGTAACACGCTCCGGTTCCACTTCATTCCACCATACGCCGCCCACTTTTAAGGTGCTGGCGACAATAACGCCCTGGGTGCGCTGCAAAATCTGCTGGACGTTATCGGGCGTTACACCGGATCCCACCAGCAGCGGCAACGCGGTGGCGGAGCGGATTTCATCGATTTCTTCCAGCGTCGCGCTGTCACCGGTACGTTGGCCGGTGGCTATTACCGCGTCAGCCTGGAAAAAATCCACATCCCGGGTCAATTCCTGAATGGAGCGATCGGCGACAATGGCATGGCTGCCGTGTTTAACGTGGCTGTCGGCAAACACCCGGATATGTTCGGCCCGCAGCATGCTGCGATAGCGCAATGCTTTGGCCGCCGCGCCTTCGATAAATCCTTCATTGGCGATATAGGCGTTTGCCCATTGATTCACCCGGATAAAATCCGCTCCGCCCGCCAGCGCCGTGGCCAATGCAGGCAGCGCGGCGTTGGCCAGTACATTAATCCCAAGGGGCACGCCGAATTCATTTTTAATACGGTCGGTAATAACCGACATTAGCGCCGCGGTTTCCGGTCCGATATCTTCCGGTTTGGCAAAAGGAATATCGCCATGATTTTCGATAATTAATCCATGTACGCCGCCGGAAATATAATGCTTGGCATCGTACAAAGCGCGATCGATTATTTTTGAAAAAGGCTGACCTTGATATTGTGGCGTACCCGGAAAAGCCAGACAATGCACAACACCAATAACTGCTTTGCTCCTGGAAAATATATCTTGTATTGCACTAGGTTTTTCTGCTGATATAGAAGCCATCTTATTTCACCTTCTTAGGAATTACATTATGCACGTCTATGTCGTGGGTAATATGGGCGTCGACCAAACCTTTCTGATCGATGAACTGCCGGAAAAAGGCGCATCGATTCTTGGGCAAAGAATATCCCAGGATTTGGGCGGAAAAGGAGCCAACCAGGCCATTATTCTGGCCCGCTGTGGAATAAATACCACCTTGATTGCCGGCAGCGGTGACGATAGTCATGGAGCATGGTGCCGCAATAAAATAGCGCAAGAGTCATTAGGCCTGTTTCCGACCCAACCCTTGGATTGCGCTACAGATACCTCCATCATTCTTAATAGCGCCGATGGCGATAATGCGAATATTACCACCACCACCGCAGCCGAGAGCTTATCCCTGGAGGACATCAAAACCGCCCTTGCCGCAGCGCAGCCGGGCGATGTGTTATTACAGCAGGGCAATTTCTCTTTCGAAAAAACCCGTGCCATTTTTGAATATTCCCGCAGCCGTAAGTTATTCAATGTCTTCAATCCTTCGCCGGTTAAGGCTCAGTTCGCCAAACTTTGGCCGCTTATCGATCTGGCGGTGCTCAACAGCGTCGAAGCCCGGCTGCTGAGCCAGGGCCGCCAGGAGCCGATGGCCGCGGCGCAGCAGTTGCTGAACGACGGCGTCGGCATGCTGGTGATTACTCTGGGCGCCGAGGGCGCGCTGCTGTTGGGCAACGGACAGCAACATCATGTGGACGCCGCTCCTTGCCGGGTCGTTGACACCACCGGCGCCGGCGATACCTTCCTGTCGGTCATGCTGGCCTCTTCACTGCGGCGCGGCGTTGCCGTGGACCCGCAGGCGCTGCGTCATGCCGTCGCCGCCGCGGCGATTACCATCGGCCGCAGCGGCACGTTAAGCGCCTTTCCTTCCCGGCAAGAGCTGGTCGGCTTGCTTACCTGTTAAAAAACTGCCCGGGCGGGACAGGAATGTCTCGCCGGGCTTGTTGACAAAGTGCCCCGCCAGTACAGGCCGCCAGACCGTAGCGATACGGTAAACCTGCCGTGAATACATCCCTTTAGGCTCGATGCGCACCATTACTTGAATAATGGGCGGAACGTGTCGACATTGCTTTTGGTCACCACCGTGGCCGGTACCAGAATGTTTTTCTCCACCGTCTTGCCGGCGGTTACCGCGTTAAGGGCTTTCAGCGCTTCGGAGCCCATTTTTTCAGGATCCTGCTGCAATACCGCCGCCACATAGCCCTGATCGATGCCGGTGATGGCCTGGGCGGTCAAATCCCAGCCGAAAACCTTGATGTCCTTTTGGCGTCCCTGGTTAACCACTGCCGCCATCGCACCCAGTAATGCCGGTTCGCCGGTGGCATAGATCGCAGTCATATCAGGATTGCCGGTAATCAGGTTTTCCGCAGCGGTCAGCGCATCGTCCTGAATATTTCGGCCGTCCACCACATCAGCCACTTTAATCGCCGGATTGACTTTAATAGCGTCTTCAAATCCTTTTTGACGGGCATTTTGAATGGCCGAATTCAACGCACCGACAATCCCCACCTTGACCTTACCGCCCATATTTTTCTTAACATAGTCGGTAAAATAATCACCCAGGATGTGGCCGCCTTTAATATTATCCACGCCAACCTGTGATTTTTGCGGTCCGGCGGGTAATACGGCATCAATAGCGATCACGGGAATATGGGCATCCGCCGCTTCTTTGATGGCCGGCATAATACCGTTGACATCAATCGCATCAACAAGAATGCCTTTAACACCTTGTTGAATATAGTTTTCAATGGCGTCATTCTGCGCCACGGGATTATCGGTGGCATTAAAAACCACCAATGTTTTACCCGTTTCTTTTGCCGCTTCCTGTGCCCCTTTATTCATTAAATTAAAGAATAACGCTTGCTGATTAATCTGGACCAACGCATAGGTAGGCGCCGCGTCTTTTGCCGAAGATGCGCCGGTCATTAATGCTATTGCCGTCAATGAACAGGCTAGGGTGGAAATGAATTTCTTGCCGGTGCTGAATAACATACGGTTGTCCTCGTCAAGGAAAATAGTGCAAGCAAGATGCGGTGAGACCAAAAACCACGGTCTGGCATCAAGGATAATGTTGGCGGGACAAATATCGATAGGGCGAAAACACAGCAACGGGGATTGTTGAACCACCGTCCGGTGTCGCGGCTTTTTACTGTCGGATTCTGTTCCTAGCCTGTCCATGTAGGCTATTTGTCGGGCAGAGTCGGCAGGTTTGGGAATAATTCCCGGTAAACAGGTAATGCGGGTAAACTGCTATTTACAATTCATCGACAGCGAACTTTTGTCAAGCATTAATTCTTGGACCACAGCGTATTATAGGACAGACTTCCGATAAAAAGGTCTGTAACCCTCTGACGTAAATGTGTTAACAATAGCGCTGGGCAGAATGATTGTGGTGGTGCGGATGAATAAAAAAAGAGTGGTTCTTTCGGATGTCGCCAATTTAGCCGGCCTGTCCAAGGCCACCGTATCACGTTATCTCAACAACAGCATCGTCTTGCCGCAGGCGACGGTTCAGCGGATTGAAGATGCCATCGCCCAGTTGGATTATCGCGCCAACAGCCTGGCCCGACGTTTAAGCAAAGGCGGCAGCGAGACTATCGGCCTGGTGCTGCCGGATATTACCAATCCGTTTTTCGCCGAACTGGCGGACGCCGCGGAAGAAGCCGCTTCGGAGCACCACTACAGCCTGGTATTGTGTATTACCCGCAATAATCCGGACAAAGAGCGTCAATTTATCCGCTGGCTGGATACCTGCCAGGTGGACGGACTGCTGTTTACCACCAACCGGCCGGATAACGGTTTACTACGGGAAGAATTGGTGGGCCATCAGCGCATTGTATTGATTGATGAAGATATTCCAGGAAG
Source organism: Sodalis sp. RH16 (assembly GCF_047324245.1). NCBI lineage: Bacteria > Pseudomonadati > Pseudomonadota > Gammaproteobacteria > Enterobacterales > Bruguierivoracaceae > Sodalis > Sodalis sp. RH16. The sequence continues at coordinate 1,359,197 of NZ_CP178737.1, forward strand.
CCTGGTGCCCAAGCTTTTTGTGGATAACGTGCAGGGCGGCATCCTGGCGACGGAGCAGCTCATTGCCGCCGGCCACCGCCGCATCGCTTTTGTCGGCGGGCCGGATGCGTTAATGAGCGTGCGGGAACGCCATGAGGGTTTCAGGCAGGCCATGGATCGTGCGGGACTGGCTTGCCCGCCCGAGCGGGTGCTGTACGGGGATTACAGCCGCGAATTCGGCCAGTCCGCCCTGCACCGTTTGCTGTCGCTGCCCGAGGCGCCCACCGCGGTGTTCGCCGCCAGTGACTATTTGGTGCTTGGCCTGTTGGACGGCCTGAGCCAAAGGGGATTGACGGCGCCGGAAGCCTTATCCCTGGTGGGTTTTGACGATGCCAGCTATGCCGAACTTATCACGCCGCGTTTATCCACCATCCGCCAGCCGGCTCGTTTGCTGGGGCGAACCGCCGTGGATATCATGATTAAACTGCTTAACGGCCGCGTGGATATCAATATCGAAACCCGCATTCCGGTGGAGTGGGTCGGCCGCGATTCTGTGCGATCTTACCCGCCGGAGTAAACTTTTTGCACCATTTTTGCGCAGCAATGCACAAAAATGCGGCATGGATGAGCATATAAAATTTTTTAGCCAGCGCTGGCGGATACCCGCTGCTTAAAAAAGCATTTATTTTTTATCCCTTAATTATCAGAATATTAGCAACGGCCCTTTTCTCATCTCCGCGGGATTAATCGCCACCATGGCATGAAAACTGCTTTAGACTTCTTGGCGATACAAATATCCACGACGCGATATTGGCAAGTGGAATGGCAAAAAGTGGATTTCCGCTGTTTTGGTAAACCGGTTTACAAAGGAATTGCGAGCCGAAAATAGCGGGAATTCACCGATGCCGGCATAACGTCCCTTTCGGGGGACGGTATGCGCTTCATCTTTTATGAGCAGAGGTATATCAATGGCTGGAGCACAAAACGTATCCCCTCGGGTCGAAATGGTGGATATCACCAAGACCTATGGATCCATCCGCTCGCTGCGCGGGGTCAACCTGAGATTGGCTCCCGGAGAAGTATTGGGGCTGGTGGGCGACAACGGCGCCGGCAAGTCCACGCTGACCAAAATACTGTCCGGCGCGGTGGTGCCAACCAGCGGCGCCATCCGTATCGACGGCCAGGAAATGGCCTTTACCTCCCCGGCGGACGCACGGCGTTGCCATATTGAAATGGTTTACCAGGACTTGTCGCTCTGCGACACGGTGGATGTGGCGGGTAATCTTTTTATGGGGCGTGAACCGCAGACCCGCTGGCTGGGCATCCCGTTTCTTGATGAAAAAACCATGCATGCCCGGGCGCGGGAGATGCTAAAAGGATTGGGTATATCCATCCCGGATACCCGTTTGCTGGTGCGTAACCTCTCCGGCGGCCAGCGGCAGGCCATTGCCATCGCCCGGGCGGCGGCCTTTGAACCCAAGGTGCTGATTATGGATGAACCCACCGCGGCGCTGGCGGTGGCCGAAGTGGAGGCGGTGCTGGAATTGATAAAGCGCGTCAGCGCCCGCGGCGTCAGCGTCATCCTGATTACCCATCGCCTGCAGGATCTTTTTCTGGTCTGCGATCGCATCATGGTGATGTACGAAGGCACCAACGTCGCGGAGCGCCAGGTGGCGAATACCAGTTTATCGGATATCGTCAATCTGATCGTCGGCGAGAAGTTCGAGGCGCACTCCGCCCGCGCCCATTAACGGGGATCCCCGCATGAGTATTATGAATATGTCTAATAACCGTATGATTCAGCACTCGCTGCCGAGACGCATTTTACATAACCACTCCGGCGTGGTGAGCATCGCGCTGTTTTGCCTGTTTTGCTGTGTAGTCTTTGCCTTGATAACCGATGATTTCCTCAGTGGCCCCAACTGGCTCAATATCATCCGCCAAAGTGCGCCGTTGCTGATTGTCGCCACCGCCATGACCCTGGTTATCACCACCGGCGGCATCGACCTTTCGGTGGGCTCCATTCTGGCGCTGGTAGGGGCGTTATCCGCCATTGCCTTGAACAATTGGGGATTGCCCTGGCCGGTGGTATTGGTGGGCGGTCTGGTGCTCGGCGGATTGATTGGTTTGCTGAATGGCTATTTCATCGCCTATGAAGGCATACCGGCGTTTATCGTCACCCTGGCGACATTGGCGGTGGTGCGCGGCGTCGCTCTGCTGATTACCCAGGGTTATTCAATCCCGATTCCCGCCGACAGCCCGTTTACGCTGTTGGGACGCGCCTGGGTGATCGGCCTGCCCCTGCCGGCGATATTAGGGGTATTGGTACTGATTTGCGGCCATATCCTGCTGAACAATACCCGTTTTGGCCGCTATGTCACGGCCATCGGCGCCAATACCGAAGGGGTGCGGCGCTCAGGGGTCAATACCCGCGCCACGACAATGTGGGTCTATGTTCTCAGCGGCATGAGCGCCGCCCTGGCCGGGATGATCATCACCGCGCGGCTGGGTAGCGGCTCCTCCAACCAGGGAGAGGGATTTGAATTGCAGGTCATTGCGGCGGTGGTGCTGGGCAGCACCAGTCTGTTCGGCGGCTTCGGCACCATTATCGGCACTCTGCTGGGGGCGCTGTCCATCGCGGTAATTCAAAACGGCCTGATTTTATCGCACATTTCGCCGTTTTTTACCCAGATAGCCACCGGCACCATTATTCTGCTGGCCATCTGGCTTAACACTCGTATTTTTAACCCGGCCCGGCCCATCAAAGGATAGACGCGATGCAAAGTTCAATTTTCCGCCATGCGGATCCCCTCCCGCTGGGGGTCGCCAGCGGTTATGTGATGACGGTGCTTGGTCCGCTGCCGGTTGACCGGATGGGCGTGACGCTGATGCACGAGCATATTTTGCTGGATGCCTCCGGTAAATGGGTACCCCCCTGCTGCTGCAGCGACAGGCATCTGGCGGAGATGCCGGTCAAGATGGAAAATCTCGGCGAGCTATCCCTTAATCCCTTGTCCAGCCGGGACAACTGCCAGCTGTTCGATCCGGAAGTGGCGACGGAGGAGTTAATGAAATTCCGTGCGTTAGGCGGGGAAACAGTGGTGGATCCCACCAATATCGGCATTGGCCGCGATCCCCTGGCCTTGCAGCGGATTTCCCGTTTGACCGGTTTGAACATCGTCATGGGCACCGGTTTTTATCTGGAGCCGTCCCACCCCGCCTACGTGAAAACGAGCTCGCTGGAACAGCTCGCCCAACAGATGATTTACGACGTCGGCGGCGCCGAGGAAAAACCCCAGGTGATTGCCGGTCTGATCGGTGAAATCGGCATTTCGTCGGCCTTTACCGCCGACGAGGAAAAGTCGCTGCGTGCGGCGGGCCGGGCCAGTGCCGCCACCGGCGTCCCCATCGAGGTGCATCTGCCGGGCTGGGAGCGGCTGGGGCACCGGGTGCTGGATATATTGCAGGACGAAGGCGCCGACCTGCGCCATACCGTACTGTGCCATATGAATCCCAGCTTCGCCGATAAAACCTATCAGCGCGACCTGGCCCGGCGTGGGGCATTTCTGGAATACGATATGATCGGCATGAGTTATTATTATGCCGATGAATCCGCCCAATCTCCCTCCGACGAAGAAAACGCCCGCGCTATTCGGGAACTTATCGACGATGGCTTTTTAAACCAGATTTTAATGTCCCAGGACGTCTTTCTCAAAACCATGCTCACCCGTTACGGCGGTCACGGCTATGGCTATATCCTGCGGCATTTCGTCCCACGGCTGCGGCGCCACGGCGTAACCGGCGAACAGTTGGAAACCCTGATGATCATGAATCCCCGGCGGGTCTTTCAGCGTTAAGCCGTCGTCGGCTTCGGCCGGGAACGCCCGGTCTATCGCAGACGGGTATTGCGCCTATATCCGGTGTTTCGCCGCCAATATGGTCAGCACCGCCAGTAGGCAGGCGGTTCCCGGCATGACATCAAGCGTTGTTAAAATGACTTACGTTGAGGTAATGCGATGAACGCCGCTGAAGACGCCATTACGCTAACACGCGCTTTGCTGCGCTTTGATACCATCAATCCACCCGGTGACGAATCCCTCTGCATGGCGTTCCTGGCGGACTATCTGCAACGGCACGGCTTCGAAATCCAATTGCGGCGCTTCGCTGATAAGCGGTACAACTTGCTGGCACGCATGGACGGCAAAGACAAAGATGCCAGGCCCCTGGCTTTTACCGGCCATCTGGACACCGTGCCCTTGGGGAACGCTCCGTGGCGGCATGATGCATTCGGCGGCGAAATAGTCGACGGTAAGCTGTACGGCCGCGGCGCCAGCGACATGAAAGCGGCCGTCGCGGCCTTTATCGCGGCCTGTATGCAACATCAACAGGCGATACGGACCGGGAACGGCGTACTGCTCATGCTGACCGGCGGCGAAGAGACTGGCTGTGACGGCGCACGGGCGCTGTTAGAGGATGCCGGGGTCGTTTTGCCGCCGGTGAAAGCGTTGATCGTCGGCGAACCCACGTCCAACTACCCTATTATCGGCCATAAGGGCGCTTTATGGCTGCGCTGCGAAACCCAGGGCAAAACCGCCCACGGCGCCATGCCGGAGCTGGGGATTAACGCTATTTATCTTGCCGCCGAGGCCATCGGCAAGATACGTAATTTCGAACCGGGCGCGCCGCATCCGCTAATGAAACAACCGACGCTGAATGTCGGCACCGTCAGCGGTGGACTGAATATCAACTCGGTGCCGGATCGCTGTTCGTTTGACGTGGATATACGTACCGCCCCCAATCTGCAGCATGGAGAGATACGGCAGCGCCTGGCCGCCATGGCCGGGGAACAGGTGCGGCTGACTACCCTGGTGGATTTGCCCTCGGTACTCACCGAGCCGGGAGACCCCTGGATAAAGCAGGTATTCCAGTGCTGCCGGCCGCTGCACGACGGGCCGCTGGAACACCGGGTTGTGCCCTATTTTACCGATGCCTCGCTGCTGCGGGACGCGCTCGGCTCGCCGCCCTGCATTATTCTCGGGCCGGGCGAACCGGCCATGGCGCACCAAACCGACGAATATTGCCTGGTGGATAAGCTGCTGCAATCGGTGGATTTATATGGGGAAATAATCAACCTCGGCGGGTGATCATTCTCCCTGCAGGGTGGCGATAACCTTGCGATTGCCCCCATGGTGGCGATGTTCTCCCAGCCAGATGCCCTGCCAGGTCCCCAGTATTAATTTCCCCCGGCTGACGGGGATGGTCAGCGACGCGCCCAACAGCGATGATTTGATATGGGCCGGCATGTCGTCAGGTCCTTCATAATCATGTTGATAGGAGGCATTTTCCGGCACATGGCGCAAAAAATGGCTCTCCATATCGGCCCTGACGGTAGGGTCATAATTTTCATTCAGCGTCAGGGAAGCCGAGGTGTGCTGCAATAACAAGTGCAGCAGGCCGATATTCACCTCGGACAGATGCTCCAGTTGGCCGACTATCTCATCGGTGACCAAATGGAACCCGCGCTTTCGCGCTGCCAAGATCAACGTTTGCTGATACCACATGATGCCTGCTCCTCTTCTATACCCCTAAGTATAGGGTATCGGTGTCAGGCGGAGTACCAAGCAGGCCCCCCGGAATCAGCTCACCGCCGCAATCGCCTGCGCCGCCCGCTGCACGTTATCGCCGTTCAGGCCGGACAGGCACATGCGGCCGGAGGCTATCAGGTATACGCCGAATTCTTCCCGCAGCCTGTCCACCTGCGCCGGACTGAGGCCGGTATAGCTGAACATGCCGCGCTGGCGCAAAAGATAATTGAAATCGTGGCCCGGTAGGGAGACTTTCAGCGCCTCCACCAGGCTGTGACGCATGCTGAGAATACGTTCCCGCATGGCGGCGACCTCTCCGCGCCATAAGGTATACAAAGCCGGATCGTTCAAGACTTTCGCCACCACCTGGGCGCCGAAATTCGGCGGGCTGGAATAGTTGCGGCGCACCGTCGAGGTTAATTGTCCCAGCACCCGTTCAGCCTCGGCGGCGCTGTCGCAAACCACCGACAGCGTCCCTACCCGCTCGGCATACAGGGAGAAGATTTTCGAGAACGACTGGCTCACCAGGCAAGGCAGTCCCAGCCGGGCCATTTCCCGCACCGCATAGGCGTCGTCGTCGAGACTCTCGCCATACCCTTGATAGGCGATATCCATGAAAGCGATGAGATCCCGTTGTGCCACCGTCTTGATAACCTGATCCCACTGTTCATGGGTCAAATCGGAGCCGGTGGGATTATGGCAGCAGGGATGCAGCAATACGATGCTTTTGGCCGGCAGCGATTGTAAACAAGCCAGCATGGCGGTGAAATTTACGGCCAGCTTGCCACTGTCAAAGTAGGGATAATAATCCACCTTGAAACCGGCGCCGGAGAAAACCGCCACATGGTTTTCCCAGGTGGGATCGCTGACATAAACCGTCGAGTCCGGAAAATAGGCTTTGAGGAAATCCGCGCCGATTCTCAGCGCCCCGGAGCCGCCCACCGTTTGGATGGTGGCGATACGGGCGGCGTTGCGCATCGGGTGATCTTCACCGAACAGCAAAGCCTGGCTGGCGCTACGATACGACGGCAGGCCCGCCATCGGCAGATAACCCGCGCCCTGTTTCGGCATGGCATCCAGCAGGGCTTCCGCCTTGGCGACCGCCTGCAGTTGGGGAATGATTCCCTGCTCGTTATAATAAAGCCCGATGCTCAGATTCACCTTGTTTGGGCGCGGATCCAGTTTATAGGCTTCCATCAGCGACAGGATCGGATCCCCGGCATAAGCATCAACATGTTGGAACACGGTGTAAATCTCCTGGTATTGTGGGTTCAGGGGTAAAGCCCTGCCTCCACACTACCAAATAAATTTCATTAGCTGTTAGCTGGAATGATTAAAAATTGAAGCAGCGCTGCCTTTTGCCAGGGTTTCCGCCGGCTCGCTCTCAATATATTCAATATCCACGCGGGAAGTCAGCTTGGTGACGAGCTCATAAGCGCTGATGCCGCTGGCGGCGGCCACCCGTTCCACCGGCAGCTCCGGGCCCCATAAAACCACGCGATCGCCCACGCGCTCGCGGCTGTCCGGTCCCAGATCCACCACCAGCATGTCCATGGAGACCCGTCCCGCCAGCGGCACTTCGCGGCCGTTGACCCAGACCGGTGTGCCATTGGGGGCGCTGCGGGGATAACCGTCGCCGTAACCGAACGCTATCACCCCCAAACGGGTATCCCGGGAGCTGACCCAGATACCGCCGTAGCCGCTCGCTTCACCGGCCCGATGGTTGCGCACGGCGATAAGGGAAGAGGTCAACGTCATGGCGGGCCTGAAGCCAAAGTCAGCGCCGATGCCGGCGCCGGGGGACACGCCATACAGCACAATACCGGGACGAACCCAGTCGCGGTGGGAGTCGGGCCAATACAGGATCCCGCCGGAAGCGGCGATGGACTGCATGCCCGGTTTGCCCTGTGCAAAGTCGTCAAAACAGGCTAATTGCCGGGGGGTGGCATCCGCCTGCGGTTCATCGGCACGGGCGAAATGGCTCATGATATTAACCGGCCCCAGCACATTGCGGCACGCCGCCAGGCGGGCATAAAATTCCTCCCCCTGCCGCGGCGAGACGCCCAGACGGTGCATGCCGGTATCCAGCTTCATCCATACCCGCACCGGCGACGCCAGGTTTGCCTGCTCCAGGGCCAGCAATTGCTCCGGGCTATGCACGGCGGTTTCGATGCCAAGCTCGGCCAATAGCGGCAATTCATCAGCGTCGAAAAATCCTTCCAGCAGCAGAATCGGCTTGGTAATGCCGGCGCTGCGCAGCGCTAATGCCTCGGCGAAACGCGCCACACCGAAGCAGTCCGCGTTATCCTGCAGCGTCAGTGCGGTTTCAGGCATACCGTGCCCGTAGGCATTGGCCTTTACTATCGCCACGACCCGGCTGTGGGGCGCCAGCCGGCGCACCTGCTGCAAATTATGCCGCAAAGCACGCCGGTCAATAACGGCAATGGCCGTTTTCATTATCCTTGTCCTGGTTATCAATCATCATCATATTGCGGCCCGGCATAACTGTCGAACCGCGACCACTGCCCGTTAAACGTCAGCCGTACCGTGCCGATGGGGCCGTTACGCTGTTTACCGAGAATAATTTCCGCAATGCCTTTCTGATCGCTGTTTTCGTGATACACCTCGTCACGGTAGATAAACATGATCAAATCGGCATCCTGCTCGATAGAACCTGATTCACGCAAATCGGAGTTTATCGGGCGTTTATCCGCGCGCTGCTCCAGACCGCGGTTAAGCTGGGAGAGGGCCAGCACCGGTACCTGCAGCTCTTTTGCCAGCGCTTTGAGGGAACGGGAGATTTCGGCGATTTCCAGCGTCCGGTTATCCGATAGCGCGGGTACGCGCATTAATTGCAGATAGTCAATCATGATCATGCTTAAGCCGTCATGCTCACGAAATACCCGCCGGGCGCGTGAACGCACGTCGCTCGGGGTCAGGCCGGACGAGTCGTCGATATACATATTATGCTTTTCCAGCAGCAGCCCCATGGTGCTGGAAATACGCGCCCAATCCTCATCATCCAGCTGGCCGGTACGGATCCGGGTCTGGTCAACGCGGGACAGCGAGGCCAGCATACGCATCATAATCTGGTTGCCGGGCATTTCCAGACTGAAAATCAGCACCGGCTTGTCTTCGGTCATGGCGGCATTTTCGCACAGGTTCATGGCGAAGGTGGTTTTACCCATGGACGGGCGCGCCGCGATGATAATCAAATCGGATTTTTGCAGACCGGCGGTCTTTTTATCCAGGTCGTGGTAGCCGCTGGAGACGCCGGTCACGCCGTCATGGGGTTTTTGATACAGCTGCTCGATGCGCGCCACGGTATCTTCCAGAATACGGTCGATGCTTTTCGGGCCTTCATCTTTACTGGCGCGATTTTCGGCAATCTGGAAAACCCGTGATTCCGCCAGATCGAGCAGTTCTTCACTGCTGCGCCCCTGGGGATCGTAACCCGCATCGGCAATTTCATGGGCGACGGCGATCATTTCCCGCACCACCGCGCGTTCGCGGACGATATCGGCATAAGCGGAAATATTGGCGGCGCTCGGCGTGTTTTTCGACAATTCCGCCAGATAGGCAAAACCGCCCACCGAATCCAAGTCCCCTTTCTGCTCCAGGGATTCGGAAAGGGTGATGAGATCGATAGGCTTATTCAACTCCATCAGGCGCTGCATTTCGCCAAAAATCAGCCGGTGCGGGCGGTTGAAGAAATCTTTGACGGCGACGCGTTCGGCGACGTTGTCCCAGCGTTCATTATCCAGCATTAAGCCGCCCAACACCGACTGTTCCGCTTCCAATGAATGGGGGGGAAGCTTGAGACCTTCAACCTGACGGTCCTGCGAGAAGTTTGTTTTGTTAGCGGTTTTTTTTTCTGACATGTGATAATGACTTTGCCTGAGAGAAGCGACCTGGGTGAAGACGCATTGTAACGTTGATTGTCGCCAAATCCTATGCGGCTTTGCAATCGGGCGGTAAGGGCTTATGGTTATTTAAGACTTTCCACGAGAGGAACAGCTATGGTTAAGCGCATTCAATTCTCCGCCACCGGCGGTCCGGATGTATTGGAATACACAGATTTTACACCAAAAGATCCGGGTCAGGGCGAAGTTCAGGTTGAAAATAAGGCAATAGGTATCAATTTTATCGACACCTATATGCGCAGCGGCCTTTATCCGGCGCAGCTGCCTTCGGGCTTGGGGACGGAAGGCGCGGGGATCATCACAAAAGTCGGCCCCGGAGTGACCGGGCTGCATGCCGGGGATCGGGTGGTCTACGCCCAGGGTCCCTTGGGAGCCTATAGCGAAATACATAACGTCCCCGATAAGAATATCGCCGTCCTTCCCAACGCCATTTCCTTTGAACAGGCCGCGGCGTCCTTTCTTAAAGGATTAACCGTATATTATCTCCTGCACCAGACCTACGCGGTTAAACCGAATGAAATTTTCCTGTTCCACGCCGCGGCCGGCGGCGTAGGCCGGATTGCCTGCCAGTGGGCCAAGGCGCTGGGAGCCAAGATGATAGGTACCGTGGGTTCGGCGCAAAAGGCCGCCCTGGCCAGGGAGGCCGGCGCCTGGGAAATCATCAATTATCGTGAAGAGAACGTGCCGGAGCGTGTTGCGGCGTTGACCCATGGTGAAAAGGTCAATGTGGTATACGACTCGGTAGGGAAAGATACCTGGGAAATCTCGCTGGACTGCCTGCGTCGCCGGGGCCTGATGGTGAGTTTCGGCAACTCTTCCGGGCCGGTGAGCGGCGTAAACCTGGCAATCCTCAACCAGAAAGGGTCGCTGTATGTCACCCGTCCGTCCCTGAACGGCTACATTACCAACCGGGAAGAACTTAAGCTTGCCAGCAATGAACTCTTTTCCATGATCGCCAGCGGCGCAATTAAAATCGACGTGCCGGAGCGGCAAAAATTTCCCCTGGCCGAGGCACAGCGGGCGCATCGGGCGTTGGAAGGACGAGAAACCAACGGCTCCTCCCTGCTGATTCCCTGATCGTTGAGAGACGGGCTTCCTTGCGAAAGCCCGTCATTTTTCACTGCATGTGATGCTGCTGTAGGTAGGGACAGAACGGCAAAACACCGGAAACTGCCGCTAAAGCCGCTATTATTTTCCGATGTGGATGAAATGGCTGATAACCAGGGTGCATCCTATCAGCAGATATAAGTAAAAAATATCGATAATAAATACAAGGTGTAAAAAAGACGAAAAGATGTGATCAACCCTGCATTTTTGGGTTCGGCGACCTGGCAACCCGCCGCCGGGTGGGGATGATGACTATTCTAATAGCGGGGCAACCGCGGCGGCTTAACGGCGCGCCATACCCAGGCCACCACCAGCGCCAGCAGTAACCATGGCAATAATTTTATCGCCATGACAAACAGACCGGCAAACATCATGATAAACGTCCCCACGGCCAATGCGGCAAGAACGCCCAGCACGGAAATCCCGGTCAGCAGCAGCATCAAAAAGAATCCGATGACAAAGAAAATTTCCAACATGGCAGACTCCTGAAATAGGGGATAAGTCCCGCGACTGTCTCAATGACGCCTTTAACTATTACAAGAGCTTTATTACAAAATCCATGCCAACAAATATATTTTATAACCCATTGTTTTATAATAAATTTCCATCACATTATTTAGAATGGATCGGCCATTTTTACTATTTTTTAGTCAATTCCGCCATCTCTTCCCGCACACCCGGTGCTATCACTTTGGCGAGCGCCTGCTCAACCACCGCCACGCCCGCTCCCGGCTTATGGGCATTCTCGCTCAAATGGCGGCGCCACTGCCTGGCGCCCGGTATGGATTGGAACAAACCGAGCATATGGCGGGTGATATGGCCCAGATAGGTGCCGCGGGATAACTCAAGCTCTATATAGGGTAACATGGCCGCCACAACGTCGGTCATGTCATGATAGGGATCTGTGCCACCAAATAGCCTGCTGTCGACCCGGGACAGGAGCGACGGATTTTGATAAACCTCGCGACCCACCATTACACCGTCAAGCCATTGCAGATGCTGCTCCGCCTGGTCCAGGGTTTTGATGCCACCGTTAATGGCCAGCGCCAGTGCGGGGAAATCCCGCTTCAGCTGATAGACGCGATCGTAGTCCAGCGGCGGAATATCGCGGTTCTCCTTGGGGCTAAGACCCGTTAGCCAAGCCTTGCGGGCATGGATGATAAAGGTATCGCAACCCCCTCGCTCGGCAACGGTCTGAATAAACTCGCACAAAAACCCGTAGCTGTCCTGCTCATCGATACCGATACGGGTTTTCACCGTCACCGGGATCGACACCGCGGAACGCATGGCGGCGACGCAGTCGGCGACCCGCACGGGCTCCGCCATCAGGCAAGCGCCGAAACGCCCGTTTTGCACTCGATCGGAAGGGCAGCCGACATTGAGATTGATTTCGTCATATCCCCGCTGTTCAGCCATACGGGCACACTGCGCCAACGCCTCGGGTTCACACCCTCCGAGCTGCAAAGCCAGCGGATGCTCCGTCTCGTTGTACGCAAGATAATCCCCTTTGCCATAGAGCAGGGCGCCGGTGGTCACCATTTCGGTGTAGAGCAGGGTATGCCGTGTCAACAGACGTAAAAAATACCGGCAATGGCGATCGGTCCAGTCCAGCATGGGCGCGACGGCGAAGCGCTGGGAGGAAAATCGAGCCGCTTCCGATTGTAACCGGCCGTCGGAAGGCAATGGGGATATAGAATTATCGAGCATTTCGGACCATTTATCGTATTGGCTGTAACGGCACCCCGGCCACTCTTGAACAAGGCCCGTGGGGTAAAAATTTAAAGGGCATGATAGCATATAAAATCGCCCGGCCGCCGCCATTACCATGGCCTCGCCTTTTGCATCATGTTAACGCGTTTCATTACCCTGCCCTGCAATTTACATTCTTTCCTAAAGTCAATCTGTTGTTTTTCCCATTAGCGAATATCTGATCCAGGTAACAGAATTGGAAAATGTACTTTACAGAATAACCCATACCATCGAATATTGTCGACAATATGCAATACAACCATTGATTTGTTTACTGGGGAGCGTTTATGTCTTTACCCGATTCTCAACAGGCATCGAACACGTCCGATGAAGGCGTTACCCGCGCGCTGGCGCGCTATCTGGTGACATCCAGGTCCGGGGATTTACCGGAAAATGTCCGCGCCCATGGCATCTGTTCTTTCGTTAACTGGCTGGGGTGTGCCGTGGGAGGGAGCCGTCATCCGGCGGTGGATATCGCCTATGCTGCGCTCTCTCCTTTTGCCGGAACGGAACAGGCCGCCCTTCTGGGACGAAATACGCGCACGGATATCATAACAGCGGCATTGCTCAACGGCATCGCCTCACACGTTTTTGACTTTGACGACACCCATCTTAAAACCGTTATCCATCCCGCAGGGCCCGTGGCATCGGCCATTATGGCGCTGTCGGAATTCCGTGGCATCAGCGGTGCGGACTTTATCCATGCATTGGTGTTGGGAATAGAAACGGAATGCCGCATCGGTAACGCGGTTTATCCGGACCACTATGATATCGGCTGGCATATCACCGGCACGGCGGGGGTGTTTGGCGCCGCGGCGGCGGTAGGAAAACTGTTGGCTCTGGACGAACAGCAAATGGTATGGGCGCTGGGTCTGGCCGCCTCGCAACCCGTTGGGCTACGGGAAATGTTCGGCACCATGACCAAAAGCTTCCATCCGGGGCGGGCGGCGCAAAACGGCTTAACCGCCGCGTTGCTGGCGGCAAAGGGCTATACCAGTTCGGAACAGGGCATTGAAGCGAAACGGGGCTGGGCCAATGTCACCAGCACCCACCGCAACCTGGCGGAGATAACCTGCGGACTGGGGGAGCGGCACGAAAGCCTGCTCAATACCTTTAAGCCTTTTGCCTGCGGCATCGTAATCCACCCGGTGATTGACGGCTGTATCCAGCTACGCAGTGAATACGCTTTGCAGGCCGACGAGATTGACAGTATAGAACTGCGCGTCCATCCGCTGGTGCTGGAATTGACCGGCAAGCGCACACCCAAAACCGGTCTCGACGGTAAGTTCAGTGTCTATCATTCCGCCGCTGTGGCAGTGATTCAAGGGCGCGCGGGCGAAGCGCAATACAGTGACGCGTCGGTACGGGATGAACACACCATCGGGTTGCGCGATAGGGTCAATGCCGTCATCGATCCCTCACTGGACAGCGATGCCGCCCATATCGTTATCCGGCTTCACAACGGCCAACGCCTTGAAAAACACGTCGACCATGCTATAGGCAGCGCGGCGAAGCCAATGACCCGGCAGGATCTGAATACTAAATTTACTGACCTGGTGGCGCCGATATTGGGACAAGATCGCGCCGCCATCCTGTTGCGGGCATGCTGGGACGTCGAGTCCTGCCGCAATATGGCGGAACTGTCGGCCATGACCCAAGAGGGCGGGCGCTGAGCCGGTACTACTCTTGTACTTAGGCAATGTCGGCGAACGTATCATCAGTGATGAAATAGACGGAGGCAATGTATGTCCGCAGAACTGAGTGGACGGGTAGCGGTGGTGACGGGCGCGGCCCGCAATATTGGCCGGGCAATGGCCCTTGAGCTGGCGGCGGCGGGCGCAGCCGTCGTAGTCAACGCCAAACAATCCGCTGACGCGGCCGCCGGGGTGGTTGAGGATATAGAACGTCAGGGCGGGCAAGCATTGCTGCACCTTGCCGACATCAGCGGGCCCGAGGGTGCGCAAAGCCTGATGACGGCGGCATTACACCGCTTCGGCAAGATTGATATTCTGGTAAATAATGCCGCCATACGCCGTGAAGTCCCTTTCGCGCAGTTGGACTGGACGCAATGGCGCGAGGTACTGGCGGTGATACTTGATGGCGCTTTTCTATGCGCAAGCGCGGCCTTGCCGGCGCTGCGGCAGGCCGGTGAAGGCACCATTATCAATATCGGCGGCATGTCCGCCCATGCGGGCTCCGCCGGCCGGGCGCACGTCATGGCCGCTAAAGCCGGCCTAGTGGGATTAACTCGCGCCCTGGCCCATGATTTAGGCCCTGACGGCATCACGGTGAACTGCGTGGTGCCGGGCATGATAAATACCGCCCGCGGCGCGGCGGCGGGCAATGCGGAGCCCGCGCACCATGCCGTTCACAGCACGCTATTGGGAAGACGCGGCACTCCCAAGGACATTGCGGATTTGGTGCGTTTTTTGAGCGGACCTCACGCCCGCTACCTCACGGGACAGGTCATTCACGCCAATGGCGGCGCGTTTCTCCCTTAAGTACCGTTAAATGTACCGATAATTCTTCACAGGCGAATTTATGTCTTATACAGCAGATTCCATCCAGGTATTACGTTCGGCGACCCTTTGTGACCTCGTGCAGGAAGAAATCCTGCGGCGGATTAAAACCCGGCAACTGGTGGCCGGTATGAAACTCAACGAAATGGAGCTGGCCGAGCACCTGCAAATCAGCCGCAGTCCGGTCAGGGAAGCTTTCCGCGCCTTGGAAGAGGCCGGCCTGGTTTCACTGGAAAAAAACCGCGGCGCCTGGATCAGGGATATTTCCGAACAGGAAGCAGCCGAACTGTATGAAGTTCGCGCCGGCCTGGATGAAATCGCCGGTCGCCGCCTGGCGTCCATCGTTACCGAGGACCAATTGCAGGAATTGCATGGCGTGCTTGATCAACTGGAGGCCATTTCCCAGCATGACGATGTGAATAATTATTTTTTATTGAATATTGCCTTCCATGATCGGGTGGTGGAAATGGCCGGAAACGCCACATTACTTACGCTCTATCGCCAGGTTATCAACCGCATGCACTTAATCCGGCGTCAGGGCCTCGCGTTATCCGGCAGCTCCCAGGCGTCCCATGCCGAACACCGCATGATTCTGGCAGCGTTGGCGGCACGAGACCCGGATGCCGTTGCACACTCGATGCGTCAGCATATTCAACAAGGGTATCAGCGTGCCTGTAGTGCGCAAAACCGGGCGCTGTAGTCAGCCGTTGCCCTTTTGATCGAGCGAGATATCTTGCCGCCACCCTGCTCCGGGAGAAAAACACGTTATGAACGATCGCCAACTGGATAAGAATAGTATTGCCGAGCAGCTTGCCCATTGGATCCTGGCGCAGGATGCCGGCGACTTTCCGCAAAAAACCATCGGCACCGCGCGCTTGCTGCTGATGGATGTGATGGGTCTGTGCATTGCCGCGCGACACGAGTATTACGTAGAGTCCGCCCTGGCAACGGCTGACGGTAGCGGTTTATGTACGGCGCTGGGGCATCCTGGGGGGCTGACGGCCTATGACGCCGCCCTGGTGAACGGTACCGCAGCCCATGGTGAAGATTACGACGACACATTCGAGGGCGGCCCGGTTCACTCCGGCGCGGTGGTGGTGCCGGCGGTCATGGCGATTTGCGAGCGCGAAGGACTAGCCGGAGAAGCGCTGCTACGGGGCATTGCCGTGGGGGCTGAATTAATGTGCCGTTTGAGCCTGGTGGCGCCGAAAGCCATCCATCGGGCGGGATTTCATCCCACCGCGGCCATCGGCGCTATTGCCGCGGCGGGAGCCGTTGCGGCGGCGCTGCGGCTAGACCACGGGCAGACGACGTCGGCCTTGGGGATTGCCGGCAGCATGGCGTCAGGGATTATTGAATACCTGGCCGAAGGCACCTCCACCAAACGCATGCACGCCGGCTGGGCCGCGCAATCGGGCATTCGCGCCGCCTTGATGGCCCGGGGCGGATTAGACGGACCGCGAACCGTGCTCGAGGGGCGCCATGGTTTTTTCCAGGCCTTCGCGCCTTCGGTAACCCCTGATTTCACCCCGCTCTTATCTGACCTTAATCAGCGCTGGCTAATGCAGTCCATCGCTTTCAAGCCTTATGCATGCGGCACCATGACCCAGCCCTATATCGATTGCGCCATCGCCCTGGCGCGCCGGAACATCAATCCCGGCGATATTCGCGACATCGTTTGCCGGGTCGGGGAGGGTACAGTACATCGGCTGTGGGAGGATTTGGCGGTCAAGCATCGCCCTCCCACCGCCTACGCGGCAAAATTCAGCACGCCGTTTTGCATGGCGGTGGGCTTTTTTGACGGCCGGGCCGGACTGGGACAATTCACGCCGGCACGGATTAACGACCCGGCGGTGCTAGCGCTGGCACAAAAAATCCGCTATGAAATCGACCCGCAAAACCCCTACCCGGCCCAGTTCACCGGCCATCTGCGGGCAACGATGAGCGACGGCACCGTTTATGAGCACGTTCAGCCCTGGATGCGCGGCGGCGCACAGCAGCCGCTGTCGCCGGAAGAGCTGGCGGAAAAATTCCGGGATAACGTCCGGCACGGCGGCTGGAATGACAGCCTGTGCGAGGGGATGCTCGCCCTGTTTCAACAGATATTTACTCAAACCGATATAAGATCCCTCGAACGGGGGAGAGTCTGATATTTTTGCAACAACGCCCTGGGGAAAGCCTGATATTTCTCCAACGGGCTTTCTCCTTGCTCTTAATGACGCTTAAAGAAGGCGGATATTGAGTTGAGCAAAAAAAAGGGCATATCGGCGATGGATACCTAAAAGACAGATACAAAAATATATCGCATCTCTTCTATGCCCTATAATAATTTTTAATCAAAAAGGCATCCGTTATTGATAAATTTATTTGCCTATCAATAATCATAAGCATCACGCTGTCGAGTAGCAATGTTGATTTTTAACTGATTAAAAAAAGCAATTACCGGCGTATATCTCATCCTATTCCACTATTCCCACAGCGCCTTCTCCATGGCGTGGCATCACTCCTCTTCCGGCAAATAAAGATCCCTGCCGTTTGCCGCCGGCCTTTGGCATGAAATCCAGCGGCGGCAATACCCTGCCAAGCGTTTTAAACGACCGGAGGTGCGCCGTGCGCAAACCGCGGTTTGGCAGCGAAGTATTAACATTCAATAGCTTTTTTTTGAAAAAAAACTCATTTTGTACCAAATAACTTATATTACGTCCCAATGGCTTCGATGGCGATTTACAAACTGGTCATAATCCTCTATCACATGGATTTAAGGCGTCGCCGTCTTCATTACTGAGTGAAAGGTTGAAGTATGATTATTTACAGCGTGCTTATCGCTTTTATGCTGCTGATTACCATAATCAGCCTGGCTCTGCATTTCAGGGAAAACAGAAAGAGAAAAATCATATTCAACCGAACAAGCAGCCGGTAAACAAATACCGAAGGCACTGTTTTCGTCTTCAAAGGGAATTTATAGAACGAACTAACGCATCCTTCCCCTATCAATAACCATAACTGTAGATATCGCGATTATTATGACAGTGTTTATTCTTGATCCATGCACATACACCAGATATGCGCTGAAAAGCTCTCTTGGCGCAAATGGTGTTAAAGGAAGTATTCGAACACTGGACAGTTTGTCAACATTGAGAAAAAAATGCGAAACAGCATCTCCTTCCATTATTTTTATCAATCAGAATTATTTTCAATATCAGCACAATAATGAGGAGCTCAAGACCGTCATAGAACAGCATCCGGCGACGCTCTTTTTTATCTTTATCGGTAATGAAAGCATAAAATTCTATGATTTTATCCCAATCAAAAAGAATGTCATTATCACTTCAAAATTTATCAAAATCAGCACTATCAATATGATTATCCGTTATTATCTCGATGTCAGAACATGGCTGGATGATAATAACAAACTTGGATTTTCCCCACTGCGCTTTAGTAAAACGGAAGCTGAAGTCCTCACAATGTGGATGTCCGGCTACGATACGTTACATATCTGTTCACATTTGCATATCAAAGAAAAAACCCTTTCCTCCCATAAGATAAATATCAAGAGAAAAACCAGGGCAAGCAACAAACAGGTTATCTATCACCTGATTACCATCGCCAATAGCGTTACGGAAGGCATCAACAGCCACCCTCCCCGGGAAATAAATATGTCGCCACGCCTGACAGCATAAAAGCTCTTCTCTGCCCTGTTTTGCTGACCGTTAGCCGGGAATGCTATAGCCTCGCTCGGCTTACATCCCTAGATTCGGTATTTTATCGTCATCATGATAAGATGATGGATAGATAAGCTACGGGGGTTCCCTATGAAAAGCATGACTAGTTCGCAATTGCTCAGTCAAGCTGAACAATTGTGTGAACAACGGAATGTACGCCTGACGCCGCAGCGGCTCGAAGTATTGCGCCTGATGACGCAGCAGGAGGGGGCAATTAGCGCCTACGATCTGCTTGATCTGTTAAGGGCCTCAGAACCCCAGGCTAAACCGCCGACTATATATCGCGCACTGGATTTTCTCATGGAGCAGGGATTTATACATCGCGTCGAGTCAACCAACAGCTTTGTCTTGTGCCATCATTTTGAAGAGCCTAGCCATACCTCGGCTTTTTTTATCTGCGATCGCTGCGGCCAGGTCACGGAGCAATCCACCGAGGGGATTGAGGAGATTCTACAACGCATGGCCCGGTCAGCGGGTTTTGCCATGCGGCATAACGTGGTGGAAGCCCATGGTTTTTGCCTCAAGTGTTCCGAAGTGCAATCCTGCGATCGGCTGCATAATTGCGGACACGACCATAGCATTGGGATCAAAAAGAGGTAATAGTTAAACAGGTAGGCATTAAAATTTTTAGTAGATTAGTTTAAGGATGTGATTAGGCAGGTGGTACATCCTTGTACCTTTGGGTAGGAACATTAATCTGATTATTCCGGGTAACCAACGTAATAGCGGGCTACCACGTTACATCGCTACCAGCGATATTTATTCTGGGTTTCCCAGTTCGAAACTTCCTTTTCTGCTGCTTCTTTGCCGTAACCATAACGTTCTTGAATTTTACCGATTAACTGGTCACGCTTCCCTTCAACAACGGTCAAATCATCATCGGTGAGTTTGCCCCATTGTTCTTTCATTTTACCCTTGAATTGCTTCCAGTTGCCGCTTGCTTGGTCAGTATTCATTGTAAAACTCCTTCGCTATCGTTTGGTGAGGAATTTTAATCATTAACCTTTTGCAGCGGTTAATGAATAATCGGATTCGTTAAAGAAAACGTCTGACATCGTTAATCTATAAGCTAACCCTATGAGATTAAGTATAGCAGTGCGTTTGGCGAAAGGTTTATTTGGCAGAGGATTTGACGTCATATGGACGGTAATTCCCGCGTTTTTTACCATAAGGCGATATAAAACAGCAGGTAGCGGAGGAAATTAGAGTGACGATAAATGTAACAAAATATGTATAAACTTCACTTGTGCTTTGACGCGGATAGCTGGCGGGAACAGCGATTAATGACGGCAAGTATTGAAGAAAGCGAGGCAAGAAAAGATGCAAAAAGGTTATTGAACGGAACAAAACGACGCGCCACAGCTCCCCCAATAAATCTGCGGCCGCCGAAGCTGATAAAGGACGCCGAAAACCAAACCGGGGGAGAATACGCTACCTAGAGTCACCAACAGATCAAAGCGGGTCCAGACAAAGGCTCAGATCCAATTGCCGTTGCGAATGACACCTACCGCCAATCCTTCGATAGTGAGCTCCTGCTGGCGTAAATCCACCACGATGGGGGAGAAATCACTGTTTTCAGGTAACAGCTCAACGATATTGCCTTGTCTTCTCAGGCGTTTTACCGTCACTTCATCGTTAATCCGCGCGACAATCACCTGGCCATTACGGGCATCCTGCGTTTTGTGCACCGCCAGCAAATCACCATCCATGATGCCGATGTCTTTCATTGACATGCCGCTGACGCGCAGCAAAAAGTCCGCATGGGGTTTGAACAAATCAGGATCGACTTTGTAATGGCTTTCGATATGCTGCTCCGCCAGCAATGGCTCGCCCGCCGCCACGCGGCCAATCAGAGGCAAACCGCTTTCTTCCTCAATGAGTAAACGGATCCCGCGGGAAGCGCCGGAGACAATCTCAATCGCCCCTTTTCGCGCCAGCGCCTTAAGGTGCTCCTCGGCGGCATTGGGTGAGCGAAACCCCAGCTGTTGGGCGATCTCCGCGCGTGTCGGCGGCATGCCGGTTTGCGATATATGATCGCGGATAAGGTCAAAAACCTCTTGTTGTCTGGCGGTTAACGCTTTCATTCCGTCCCCTGTTTGTTTATACAGTCTTCATGTGAGTATATACAGGTCGAGCCCAATTGAAAACCTCATGTGTGGCAAAACGTAATAAAAACGGCTGAATTTAACAACGGTTAAAAGAAGCCATCATCGAAATAGTCGCCACAGCAAGGTTATCCAGACCCAGGCCGCCAATATGATGGCCAGCGCAACCGCAGCCGACCCGAGATCCTTTGCCCGTCCCGAGAGGGGGTGCAGCTCTGGCCCGATGCGGTCCACCACCGCTTCTATGGCGCTGTTTATCGTTTCCATCACCAATACCAGCCACACCGAGCCAATCAATAAAATACGCGAAATAGCGTCGGATTCGAGATAATATGCAAGTACGATGGCAAGGATGGCTATTACCGCTTCCTGCCGAAAAGCCGCTTCATGACGCCAGGCCGCTGATAATCCTTTTAATGAATATCCCATGGCGTTATAGATACGTTTAAGTCCACTGATTTGGTTTGCCATACATTTGCGCGCTTGAGGAAAATTGCGCCCATATTACCGGTTCTTTGCGTTCTCATCACCACAGATCTGTTGCGCAGTTTCTGGTATTCTTGTGCCGCAATGCTAACAAGAGGCTTCACACAGATATGTCAGGTTGGCGTAACATTTATTATGCGTTATTGGATTTGCCAATAAAATTGCTGGTGAGAAGTAAGGTAATCCCCGCGAATCCACGGGAAGAAACCGGTCTGGATCCCATGCGGGCCATGATGTACGTGTTACCTTATAATTCCAAAGCGGATTTGCTTACCCTGCGCGGGCAGTGCTTAAAGCTCCAACTGCCGGATCCGCTGATTCCCCTGGAAATTGACGGGGTAACGCTGCCGCGTTATGTCTTTATTAACGATGGTCCGCGGGTTTTCTCCTACTTCACCGAGAAGCCGGAATCCGTCAAGTTATTCCACAATTACCTGGACTTACACCGTAACAATCCCCAGCTCGATGTACAAATGGTGCCGGTTTCCGTGATGTTCGGACGCGCCCCGGGCCGTGAAGCACAGCCCAACCAACCGGCTCCGCAGCTGCGGCTGCTGAACGGTTTTCAAAAATTCATCGCCATTCTCTGGCTGGGGCGTGACAGTTTTGTCCGCTTTTCCAATCCGCTGTCGATGCGGTACATGGCAACGGAACACGGTACGGATAAGACCATCGCGCAAAAGCTCGCCCGGGTCGCCCGGATACATTTTGCCCGCCAGCGCCTGGTGGCGGTTGGGCCGCGTTTGCCGGTACGCCAGGATCTTTTTAACAAGCTGCTGGCGTCCAAGGCCATTGAAAAAGCCATTGAAGATGAAGCCCGCAGCAAAAAAATCTCCACCGATAAGGCGCAGCAAACCGCCATCCAGCTGATGGAGGAAATTGCGGCGGACTTTTCTTATGAGGCCATACGTTTATCGGATCGGGTATTGAGCTGGACCTGGAATCGCCTGTATCAAGGTCTGCACGTACGCAATGCCGATCGGGTCCGGCAACTGGCCGAAGACGGTCACGAAATCGTCTACGTGCCCTGCCACCGCAGCCACATGGATTATCTGTTGCTGTCCTATGTACTTTATCACCAGGGATTGGTGCCCCCGCATATCGCCGCCGGCATTAACCTGAACTTTTGGCCGGCGGGCCCGATTTTCCGGCGCCTGGGGGCATTTTTTATCCGCCGCACGTTCAAGGGCAATAAACTCTACTCCACCATATTCCGTGAATACCTTGGGGAACTTTTCACCCGCGGCTACTCGGTGGAATATTTTATGGAGGGCGGGCGTTCCCGTACCGGACGCCTGCTGGAGCCCAAGACCGGCACGCTGACCATGACCATCCAGGCCATGCTGCGGGGAGGTAACCGGCCCATCACCCTGGTGCCGATTTATGTCGGCTATGAACATGTCATGGAGGTGGCCACCTACGCCAAGGAATTGCGCGGCGCCACCAAGGAAAAAGAGGGATTTTTGCAGATGGTGCGCGGGTTGCGTAAATTGCGTAATCTGGGCCAAGGTTATGTCAACTTCGGCGAGCCTTTGTCACTGAGCGCCTATCTGAGCCAGAACGTGCCGCAGTGGCGTGATTCCATCGATCCTATCGAAGCCCAGCGTCCCGGCTGGCTGGCGCCGGTGGTGGATGACATCGCCGGCAAAATCATGGTGCGCATCAATAACGCCGCCGCGGCGAATGCCATTAATCTTTGTTCCACGGTACTGCTGGCTTCACGCCAGCGTTCGTTAACCCGGGAACAATTGCTGCACCAACTGAACTGCTATCTGGAACTGATGCGCAACGTTCCCTACGCAGCGGATGTGACCATTCCGGACACCACGGCGGAAGGCTTGCTGGAGCATGCTCTGGCGATGAATAAATTCAGCGTTGAGCAGGACACCATCGGCGACATCATCTATTTGACGCGAGAACAAGCGGTGCTGATGACCTACTACCGGAATAACATCCAGCATTTATTTATCCTGCCGTCGCTGGTGGCCAGCATCATTCTCGGCCATCCCGGTATAGACCGAGAGACGCTATTACGCCATAGCTATCTGCTTTACCCGCTGCTCAAAGCAGAACTGTTTATGCACTATGAAACGGCGGAGATCGGCCCGGTTATCGATGCGCTGATTGAAGAGCTGCTCCGGCAGGGATTGATTATCGAGGAGGCGCGGCAACTCCTGCTCAACCCGGTGCGCGCCCAAACTCTGCAGCTCTTGGCCGCAGGAATAAGGGAAACCCTGCAGCGTTATGCCATTACGTTCTCCTTATTGCGGTTTAACCCTCAAATCAATCGAGGCACGCTGGAGAAAGAGAGCCGGATCATGGCCCAGCGGCTCTCGGTCTTGCACGGTATCAATGCGCCTGAGTTTTTCGATAAGGCGGTGTTTTCCACACTGGTGGCCACGCTGCGCGAAGAGAACTACATCAGCGACAGCGGCGATGCCATTAGCGGAAAGGTGCTTGAAATGAGCGAGATACTCAGCGAGTTGATGACGCCGGAAGTGCATTTGACCATAGAAAGCGCCAGCCTGCTGGTTGCCGCCCCCGGACTGCAACCCCTGCCGTCACCGGCGGAGTAGAATAAGCAGTATATCCCTGGCGGCTTGGCGGAAAGCCGTCAGGGCCGGGCTGTGCGATGTTGTCTGTCGGCTGCAATGCTGGCTGTCGACATAGTTCCGTGAGCTGTGGGCTGCGGATGATTATTTCATCGCCTCGACAAGCAGGCTCAGCGCGATGCCGAGAAAGATCACCATGCCCACCAGGTTATTATTCAAAAAGGCTTTGAAGCACGCCGGCCGTTCACGTCCGGCGATGAGCTTTTGCTGATAAACGAACAGTCCCCCCGCCAGCGCCAATGCGATAAAGAAAATGCCGTTCAATCCCGACCGCCATCCCAGCAAAACCAATAACAGCAGGGTAGCCGCTTGCAATATACCGATGATAAGCCTGTCATAGCGGCCGAACAGGATAGCGGTTGATTTAACGCCGATGCGGATATCATCATCCCTGTCCACCATGGCATATTGGGTGTCATAGGCCACGGTCCACAGCACGTTCGCGGCGAACAGCAGCCAGCATGAAATCGGTAAGGACTCACTAACCGCGGCATACCCCATCGGAATTGACCATCCGAAGGCCGCGCCCAATACCAGCTGCGGTAAATGGGTTATCCGCTTCATAAACGGGTAAACCCATGCCAGGACCAATCCGGCCACCGATAGGGCAATGGTCATGGAATTTAATGTCAGCACCAGGCCGAAGGACGCGGTGACCAGTGACAAGAACAGGACCTTTGCTTCTTTTTCGCTGATGTGGCCGCTGGGCAGAGGGCGCGACGCGGTACGCTTAACATGGCCGTCAATTTTGCGATCGGCGAAATCATTCACCACGCACCCGGCGGCACGCATTAAAAATACCCCGAGGATAAAAACCAGCAGAATGCCGACATCGGGAGTGCCCCGTCCGGCCAGCCACAGAGCCCATAACGTCGGCCAAAGCAACAACAGAGAACCAATGGGTTTATCAATGCGCATCAACCGGCACCAGGCCTGCCATTTGCCCATTGTGGCGCTGTGTTCCACTTTTCTCTCCTTCACTTCATCAAAACGCCGCCGCTGTTAACGATACAGAGGGGCATCCGGTAAAAACAGTTCGGTTAGCAATAAGGGCTTTCCATGCGGACGCAGGCAAGAGCGACGCGCCCATAAATTCCCCGCCCGACCCAACTGGATGTAGTCACGGGTCGGCATCCCGTCGCGGAACAGCCATCGCCCAAGCGGCATATCCCCCAGGGTTTTGAGCGCGCACGCCGGTCCTTCCAGCACCGCGGCGGGAATAACCATACGGCCCGCCAGCCATGGATTGCCGTCGCCGTACAGCACCACCTCACGCAGCCAGTAGCGCTCGCTGGCGGGCAACAAGGCAATATCGTCGCCCGCTTCGCCGGCGAAGACATACCCCTCCCTGGCCCGCTGTACGCTTACCTGCCGGCAATGGCGTTCCAGGCGCCGGGTCATGGAATCGCACTCCAGCAGCCAATCTCTTTTAGTCGGATCAGGCTGTGGTGACTGTGGGGTTAACCATTGGATGGACGCCAGCAATGAGATATAGAGATTATCCGTCAACCGTTCCCCATCGTTTGAAAATAAGCGGGTGACATTATTGTAGCCCAGAACGCCGGCTTAATGACCCGCCTGCGGCGGGAGAATTATCTGCTGGGGGTTTCCCCTCGCCAATATCGCCCGCGGCGGGCGTCAAGTCAATAAAATGGCCTCCGGGAGGAGGCCATGGCAGCGCAGTAACCGATGTCGGTAACTCATCAGTTCAGTGCGGGAGAACGCTCGTCGGTTAAACCGTACAGGTAGAATTTGCGTCCGACCATCTGTCCGCCGTCGCGGGTCAGCGGTATCCAGTTCAGCTGGGCACGGGTCCGGTTCGGTGTTACGGTCAGCAGATCCAGCGGTATCGACAGATAGAATCCCTTGGTGAAAGAGCCTTCGCCGTATTCTTCTTTGGAAACGTTGGTGAACGTGGCGAAAGCACCGGCGGTTATGCCGCTGTCAAAGCGCCGCGACACATCGAACGTCACGCCTTTGTCCTTGGCCAGGTAACGCCCTACGCTGGCTTTAACCAGCACCCCGTTCATAAAGCTGGGCTGCCAGTAGCCGGTCAGGTTACCGGTGGCGACGCTGTAGTCGGCGAACTGCATCATATCGTTCCAGTCGCGCTGCTTGACGTAGTTACCGTCCACGCCCACCGCCCAGTTGGCGTCCAGCGGACGGTACAGCACTTCGCCGCCGACGCCGCCGTACATCATTTCCAGATAGCCGCCGTATAACTGGCCATACCAGCCGTCGCCAAGACCGGAGATGTAGGCGGTCTGCAGATTGCTGATATAGACATCGTTACCGACATATTCACGAATGCGGGTGCGAACCCGCGGCAAATGGGAGTCACTGGGAGGATTGGTAAAATTGAATTTATTGTAATTATTGATAATATTACCAAACACGCTGCCGGAGGTAACCCAATGATTGGTCATCCAATAATTGGCCGTACCCTCCACGCCCAGCTGATACATGTAGAACGACTCGGGGCCGCCCACCGACTGGTTAAGTACCGGCGACCAGCCCAGCTCCAGGCGGCTGCGGTCGATATAATAGCCCTGTTCGGCACGCTCCGGAACATCCGGTTCGGTCCGGCGCTGTATCAGCGGCTGCTCATGCCCCAGCGGATAACCGCTCAAGGTATTCTGCAAACTCTTCACGTCGGTCTCGGTGGTCACCATCGGCATATGCAGCCGGGTCTCAGTCACTTTAAGGGTATTGATATTGGCCGGCAGGTTATTCACCAGGATGCGGTTGGCGCGATCCACGCCCTCCGTACCATCCCGGTATTTATCCTGTTGACCGGTCATGTACATGGTATTGCCCTTGACCTGGATATGCGGCGCGGTGTAACCCGCATTGCTGTTCAGATCCTCCAACTGCTGCGCTGCCACCTGATGCTGCAGCATATCGGACTGTTCATTGGGCTGGTAGGCCGGTTTTTCACTGTCCAGGTGCTTCTGGGTCAAGTCGTTGAAATTGGTGCGCAGGGTCACACCGAACATCAGGGTATTGCCGCGTTCATAGCTGAGATTGACATCCGCCCAGTCGGCGACCCGATAAATCGCGCCGACATTCACCGGCGTATTCTGTTTCAGATCGCCGGCAAAATCGTCCTGGTAATTGTTGCCTTCATACTCCAGCTTCAGGCGCAGGGGCTGCCACGGCGTCTGGTACTCGACGCCGCCGAATATCGCCGAGGGGCCGTGGAAAAAATCGCCGGTATTAAACGAACCGGCTGTATTATTGCTGTTGTCGCGGTGGCAGAACTTGTCTGATGCCTCGCAGAAGGGGTTTTTAACGTTACCCCGTGTACCCAGGTATCCCCAGCCAAGGCCGACGGAGAAGTCAAAAGGTCCCCAGGCCTTGCTGGCGGCCACAAACTCGCTGTCAAACAGGCCGGTACCGCCGAAATCGCGGATGCCCACAGAGACTTCAGGCAGGTAATACCCCTCTTCCCATAGGCGCAGCTTGAAATCGATGCCCTTGTCTTTATAGGTTTGACCGCCGCTGAAATTCGGATCATTACTGTACAGGCGGGTACGGACGTCGGTGTAGCGCACGGTGGATTCCAGCCAGGGGAACAGCTGGATATTGGCCGACCAGAAACGATACTGATTATTGTCACGGTAGTTAAGGCTGAATTCCCCGTCCCGGGCCATGCGCGCGGTAGGGGTTTGCAGCAGGCCCACGCCGCCCATATCCATCTGCGACGGACCCAAAGGCTCGGTATAAGGGGCAGCCTGGCAAGCGGAGGCCACTGACAAAGCGATGAGGCTGAATAGATATTTTTTTTTCATCAGTCAGGGATCCGGTGAGTCAACAAGGAAACAATTTGTTCATTTAAGCCCTGATAAGCACTGGGTAATGACCAGGAAGAAAAGCCGACGAAAATAATGCTGCCCGGCGCCGCTTCGTTATGGCGGCGATTCCAGTAGGCTACCGGGACCTGGCGGTACTTTCCGTCGGGCTGGATAAGCCAGGCATAGCTTTTTTCGGCGCCGCTTAAACGATCATGGCTATCAAGATAATCGGACACATCGCTGCCCACCTGATAAGGCTGCGAGCCGGCGGGCGTTACCGCGCCGAACACATGAACGCTGGTGGGCCGCGCCAGGGCATACACGGTATAATCGCCGCTTAATTTACGATCGGCCCCGTCTTCCAGACGGATGAAATCCGGATCCATGGAAACGAACTGGCGGCCGGTGACTTTCAAGCCGGCAAGCTGGCTGCGCACCTGATCCACGGAATTTGCCAGGCCGTCGTTGCTATCCTGTCTCAGTTCAGCGCTCAGCGCGCCCAGCCTTGCCACCAGTTGCCGCTGCTGATCAAGCTGTGCGGCGGTAGCCAATTTTTCCGCAATAACGGTGCCGGGCCACCAGGTATGTCCGGCCAGCGCCGGATTAAGCGCGATTTGTCCCAGGTGGGTCGCGCCATTGACCACAACGGCCTGGGACCGGCCCGGTAGATAGATAGACACCCGGCTGTCGGCAGAGGCGGACGCAATAAAACCAGCACATAAACTCACTAGCAGTAAGAGTCGTTTTTTCATGGCTTATAAGGATTTAAAGTGGTGGTTTCAATCGGGAAGAAATCCGGTCCGATAAATTGTTGGGTTTTTTCTACGGCGCCGGTGCTCGTGTCGATCCAGAAACGGTTGCGATAATGGGTATTCAATTGCGCCACGGTGACATCTTCATCAAGGATGCGATAGGTATGGGGAACGTTCAGTACGGTCAAGGTTTCATTGCCGGCGATACTGAAGCGGGAAGTGAACGACGCGGAATAGGTTTGCTTATTCTGGGTCCAGGACTGAACGCGGGTCCATTCGGTGCCGTCGGTAATCCTGTTGGCGTGCGCCAGCGGATCCGAGGCCAGATTGGTCACCTCAAGAAGGTTGTCGGTTAAATCCAGGGTTTTTACCAGCCGTCCGTTATGGGTGACAAGCATGGCCTTGTCACGGGTAACCCACTTCAGGAAGCCATTCTCGGCATACGCCAGAACGACAAATATCTGCGAACCTTTATTCACCTTGACATACATGCTGGCATAGGGAAGGTCCCGAATCTGTTCAGGGGTCCTTTCCACATCGGGCGTACCAAATACAGCTACTTTAAACGTCTCGCCTATACCTTGTTGCGCTGGACTGCACGCGGCCACCAGAAAGCACACCACCAATAAGAAGAAATAGCGCACGTCGTTCATCCCAAACGAAGGAGACCAAAAAATAACCACACAAATGTGTGGTTATCGAGTAATTATAATTTATCGGGTTGAAGTGGTGGTTCCGGTTCCGGTTGTTCCACCGCCACCGCCGTTATCACCGTTGTCATCGTTGTGGGAACTGATCAGCGCAGCACCCGCTATCAATGCCACCGCACCGACACCGATTGCCGTCGCGGCACCCGCGCCCAAACCTGAAGCGGCGGCCGTACTGCCCGTGGTGCCGTTGGAAGTGGTGGTGGTAGGTGCAGCCGCTATCGCGTAGGAACCACTAGCCATCAGCATCGCAGCTATTACAACATTAAACAGTTTTTTCATATTTATTACCTTAGACTCTTGAGGATGATGACTATAAAGCACTGGAATGTTGATTTGCCTTATATAAGCATCATAAAGCAATATAATGCAATAAAATATATCTTGCATTCATCCCTGTGGATCAGGGGCTAAAAAATGGCATTCAAAAGTCTCCGGTGGCTTAAACCAGTGACTTCCGCTATTTGATCGAAAATTTGTAAGATTAAACGCTAATATAGGCGAGGAATAGACAGATTATTCAATGCTATGAAGCTTTCATGACAATAATAAATCAGAAAATTCTCACGGCTTTATAGCGGCTGCCAGGGTTAATAGCGACGAGATTATAACAGCCTATCCGCTTGAAGTAACATGCTTTTAAATTTTATGGCTCTTTTCAGCTAAGTCGCATATAAAAAATTGTTAAAAGCCTTTTTACCGGCTTTTTTAGGATTAACCTTACTCCCTATTAAAAAGTTAATTATAAACAATCGGATACCATAAGCGGCAACGCTCGGGGCCATAACGGCAGCCACTCCTTGGCTGCCCGTTCGGTCTGTAGCGTAATCAGCGGCGCCAGGCTTTGAAACGATTTATCAATCCGTTGGTTGAGCTGTCGTGGCTGGTGACATGGTCGTCAGCGGCTAATTCCGGCAGGATCCGGCTCGCCAACTGTTTACCCAGTTCTACGCCCCATTGGTCGAACGTGTAGATGTTCATGATGACGCCCTGGGTGAAGATTTTGTGTTCATACAATGCAATCAAAGCACCCAGGCTGTAGGGGGTGATCTCTTTGAGCAAAATGGAATTGGTGGGGCGATTGCCCTCAAACACCTTAAACGGCGCCACATGGGTCACCTGTTCCGGCGTTTTACCCGCTGCGGCGAATTCATCTTCCACCACCTGGAGTGATTTGCCGAATGCCAGGGCTTCCGTTTGCGCAAAGAAATTCGACAGCAGCTTAGCGTGATGATCGCTTAGGGGATTATGGCTGATTGCCGGCGCAATAAAATCACAAGGTACGATTTTGGTGCCCTGATGAATCAGCTGATAAAAAGCGTGCTGGCCGTTGGTGCCGGGTTCACCCCAGATAATCGGCCCGGTTTGATAGGTGACCGGCTGCCCGTTGCGATCGACGTATTTGCCGTTGGATTCCATATTGCCCTGTTGGAAATAGGCGGCAAACCGGTGCATATATTGATCGTAAGGCAGGATGGCTTCGGTTTCGGTACCGTAGAAATTGTTATACCACAGGCCGATAAGCGCCAGCAGCACCGGCAGGTTTTGTTCAGCGGGCGTTTGTGCGAAATGACGGTCCATGGCGTGGGCGCCGCTGAGCAGCTGTTCAAAATTGTCGAACCCCACGGACAGGGCAATGGAAAGGCCGATGGCGGACCATAACGAGTAACGTCCCCCCACCCAATCCCAAAATTCGAACATATTGTCGGTATCGATACCGAACTCGCTTACCGCCTTGCCGTTGGTAGAGAGGGCGGCAAAATGCTTGGCGACGTGTTTCCCATCCCCCGCGGCGGCCAGGAACCAGTCCCGGGCGCTGTGGGCGTTGGTCATGGTTTCCTGGGTGGTGAAGGTTTTGGAGGCCACCAGGAACAGCGTTGTGGCGGGATCGAGATGTTTGACCGTTTCGGCGATATGGGTTCCGTCAACGTTAGAGACGTAATGCATGCTCAGGTGATTTTTAAAAGGCCGCAACGCTTCGGTGGCCATATAAGGCCCGAGATCCGAACCGCCGATACCGATATTCACCACGTCGGTAATAGGTTTACCGGTATAGCCCAGCCATGCGCCGCTGATGACCCGTTCGCAAAACTGTTTCATTTTGGCCAGTACCGCATTGACGTCCGGCATGACGTCTTTACCGTCCACAATAATCGGCGTATTGCTGCGGTTGCGCAGCGCCACATGCAATACCGCGCGATCTTCGGTACGGTTGATTTTTTCGCCGGAGAACATGGACTTAATGGCTCCGGAGAGATCGCACTCTTTAGCCAGGTCCTGTAATTTCGCCAACGTCTCGCCGGTTATCCGGTTCTTGGAGAAGTCCACCAGCATCTGGTCGTCAAAAGTGGCGGAGAATTTGCTGAAACGATCGCTGTCCTGGGCAAACAGATCGCTTATCTTCACGTTTTTCATCTGATCATAATGCTGTTGCAGCGCTTTCCAGGCCGCCGTGTGGATAGGGTTAATATTTTTCATAGCAACGCTCTTCTTGAGAATTAAAAAGATCCGATAACGGTGATTGTATCGCTAAGGACTCGGCTTGCGATGCCTTTTATTGCGATATACCCGTCATGCTTCACGTTGCAGGCGCGTGCCGCCTTCCCGCAACTGGAATTAATTTGGATAGTTACAACCACCGGCAAAAACTATCGCGCCATGGCCTCGCGAGGCGGGCGCCTGTATTTCAGAGTAACAGAGTCGAACGGATTTGCGCTATCGCCATGACTTGCGGGCAAATTGAATATCCCCTTACGCTGCTCGTTGACAGGAACAAAATTACCCGCTATTTGTAGTGGCCTAGTTGCGCATCCAATACCTTGAATAATTGGAGTTGCAGGAAGGCGGCACGCACCTGCGACTTGACGTATGACGGGTATATGCGTGAACCAGAAGAGGCGCGCCGCCCAGGCAAGGTTCCGGAGGATCCGTTTTCCGTTGAAAGAACCCGAGGGGGAGCGGCGCCGAGGTGGCGGTGAATGCACGGAATTTCCGCTACCGACCGCATGGGCTGAATCCCCTGGGTTGTCACCCGCATATTCGCCGTTGGGCGATAGGCACGGTGGGGCGCTTCTGGGCGTATCGTAGGTCATCATCTACGTCTGCTCCCCGTTTTCCGCTCTTAACGCGTGCCGGCATTATTTAAACGTTGTCATCACGGATATGGATGACAGCTTGATACGAGGCAGCAAGAGCATGGCAGAAACAGCATTAAACTCCTTGATCGTGGCAAAATTCGGCGGTACCAGCGTCGCTGATTTCGACGCCATGAATCGCAGCGCGGATATCGTCCTGTCCAATCCCTCGGTTCGTCTGGTGGTATTGTCCGCCTCCGCGGGCGTCACCAATTTACTGGTGGCGCTGGCGGAAGGGAATGAGCCGGAAAGGCGCGCCTTCCATCTCGATGAAATTCGCCGAATTCAATACGCCATTATCGATCGCCTGGCGGAATCACAGGTCATCCGCGAAGAAATCGATCGCATGCTCGATAATATCGCCATGCTTTCCGAAGCGGCGGGGCTGGCGACCTCTCACGCCCTGACCGATGAGCTGGTGAGTCACGGCGAGCTCATGTCCACCCTGCTGTTTGTGGAGATACTGCGCCAGCGCCAGGTGGCGGCGGAGTGGTTCGATGTGCGCAAGATTATGCGCACCAACGATCGTTTCGGCCATGCCGAACCGGATATCGGCACGTTGAAGGAGCTGACCCGGAATCTGCTGTTGCCGCGGCTGTCCTTGTCGCTTACCGTTACCCAGGGTTTTATCGGCAGCGAGGCCAAGGGACGCACCACGACGCTTGGGCGGGGCGGCAGCGACTACACCGCCGCGCTGCTTGGCGAAGCGCTGCATGCATCGCGAATCGATATCTGGACCGACGTGCCGGGTATCTACACCACCGATCCGCGCGTGGTGCCGGAAGCGCGGCGGATTGATGAAATCAGCTTTGAGGAAGCGGCGGAGATGGCCACGTTCGGCGCCAAAATCCTCCATCCCGCTACGCTGTTGCCGGCGGTGCGCAGCGATATCCCGGTGTTTGTCGGCTCCAGTAAGGACCCCCATATCGGCGGCACGCTGGTGTGCAACAAAACCGCCAATCCTCCGCTGTTCCGCGCCATCGCCCTGCGCCGCCGGCAAACACTGTTGACGTTGCACAGCCTCAACATGCTGCAGGCCCGGGGCTTTTTGGCGGAAGTTTTCAATATTCTGGCCCGCCACTACATCTCCGTGGATTTGATTACCACCTCGGAGGTGAGCGTGGCGCTGACCATGGATACCACCGGCTCTACCTCCACCAGCGCCAGCCTGTTGACCACCTCGCTGCTTACGGAGCTTTCGTCCCTGTGCCGGGTGGAGGTGGAAGAAAATCTGGCGCTGATCGCGCTGATCGGCAATAAGCTTTCCCAAGCCTGCGGGGTGGGCAAAGACGTGTTCGGCGTACTGGACCCGTTTAATATCCGGCTGATTTGCTACGGCGCCAGCAGCCATAATCTGTGCCTGCTGGTACCCGGACAGGACGCCGAACAGGTGGTGAAAACCCTGCATCATAACCTGTTCGGGTAATGCTTAGACAATTTTTGGTGTTTTGCGGCGATCGTCCAGGTCGTCCGCGTCCTCTTCTTCCAGCTCCAGCGCATTGTAGGCCACCGAGCAGAACAGCGAGTTGACGCGCTTCATGTCTCCCAGCAGCCCCAAATGAAGGGAACTGGTTTCCAGGCTCTGGACGTTTTGCTGATGCAGCCGGTCCACATGGGCGTGGGCATAGCGGCGATCGGTGATGCGAAACCGGTGTTTTGCCCGCCGCAGACGCCGCGCGCTGGTGATATCCCCCGACAGGAACACCGACAGGCCCAGGCGCAGATTGGATACCAACTGTTCATGGAGGGTATCCAGTTCCTGTAGCCCTTCCGGGGAAAATGCCCGGCGGGTTGCCAGGGACTTGGCGGCAATATCGCCGGTCATGCGTTCGATGATGTCCCCGGCCTGTTCCAGGTTCAGGGCCATCTCGATGATTTCCGCCCAGCGGCGGGAATCCGGCTCATCCAAATCCTCTTTCGGCATTTGCGCCAGATAAAGCTTGATGGCGGTATAAAGCACATCCACATCATCATCCAGCCGGCGTACTTCACGATCCTTGTTCGGCTGGCCGTGCAGCACCTCATGATGCAGCAGCAGCATACTCTCCACCACATCCCCCATGCGCAGGGTTTCGCGGGAAGCGTTGGCCAATGCCAGCGCCGGGGTATCCAGCGCGCTCACGTCCAAATGGCGGGGCCGAACCCCGAGTTCGCTGGCCGGCGTATCCCCTATCCATTGCGTACAGAGACGGGCCATCGGGCCGGCAAAAGGCACCAGGACAAGGCAGCGGATCAGGTTATAGAAAACATGGAAATAAATCACCAGCTCGGCGGCGCTCACCGGCAGGCGGTCCAGCAGATCGGCCAGCCATGAAATGACCGGTAAAACCACCACGCAGCCGATCAATTTGAACAACAGGCTGCCGAGGGCCACCCGCTTGCCTTCGGCATTTTGCCCGCTGGCGTTAATCATCGCCAGGATGCCGCTGCCGAGATTGGCGCCAATCACCAGGCACAGGGCGACTTTAAAAGAGATAACATCGGTGGCGGTGAGCGTGGCGGTGAGCAATACCGCCGCCAGGCTGGAGTAACTGATAATGGCGAACAGGGCGCCGGTGAGGGAATCCAGCACCACATCCCCGGTCAGGGAGGAGAACAGGACTTTAACGCCGTTGGCCTGGGTGATAGGGGCCGCGGCGGCTACAATCAGCTCCAGGGCCAGCAGGATCAGGCCCAGGCCGATAAACACCCGGCCTATCTGGCCGATTCGCGCTTGCTTGCGGCCGAGAAACAGGCAGACGCCGATAAAAATCAGCAGTGGGGAAAGCCAGGATAAATCAAAGGTCAGCACCCTGGCCATCAAAGCAGTGCCCACATCCGCCCCGAGGATAATCACCAAGGCAGGGGTTAGGGCCACCAACCCCTGGGACACAAAGGAGGTCACCAGCATTGCCGTGGCGTTGCTGCTTTGCACCAGCGCGGTAACGCCGATACCCGCCATAAACGCCATGGGCTTTTTTTCTACGCTGCTACTCAGCACCTGGCGTAAACGGGCGCCGTATACACGCATAATCCCGGTACGGACAATGTGAGTTCCCCATACCAGTAATGCCACCGCGGAAAGCAGATGCAACAAAGTCAGCACGCGTATCAAAACTCCTTAATTACCAGCGGTGAATCGGCCACCCGGCCCCTTGGGCATGCCGCAGCAGGACGCTATCCGGATTAACGGCATGGGGATAGCCGACCTGAATCAGTAATGGCAAATCGTTACTGGAATCGGAGTAGAAACTCGCCTCGGCCAATACCGATAAATCTCCCCCCAGCAGCGACGACAAGCGAGCCACCTTGCCTTCCCGATAGGTTAATATGCCTGTGGTCCCACCGGTATAGGAATCGTCCAGCACTTCAAGCTTAATGGATAATGTTTCACTGATGCCGAAATGCTGCGCAATGGGCGCCACCAGGTGTTCACCGGAGGCGGAAATGACGATAACCCTATCCCCACGGGCCCGGTGGGCATCAACACAGCGGCTGGCCTCTTCACGGATGGCCGGAACAATCACGCTCTCGATAAACCGGTTCACATGGTGCCTTACTTCGCCGGTTGAACGGCCGATTAACGGCTGCAGGGTAAAGGACATATACTCATCCATGGAAAGTGTCCCCTGGGCATATTGCCGCATCAGCGTCTGCTCCCGCCGGACAAAGGCGCGGCCCTCCGTCCACCCCAATTCGCACATATAACGACTCCACAAGCTGGCGCAATCGCCATTGATGAGAGTTTCATCCAGATCGAATAACGCCAGCCTCATGCCACCTCACATAATGTCGCTATATCTAACTGTAGACCAATCTGCACGTCATTAGGATGGAGATCGGCCACCGAACGGTTCAAAACATCTACAAGCAGTTCAATGCCTTGCGTTTCCACACGATAACGGATCACATTCCCCAGCAGGCTGTGGCTGAGGATGCGTCCCTCAATGCCCTGGCCGACCGGAACCAGGGTAATGGACTCGGGCCGGACGGCCACTTGTCCCTGCCAGGAACGTCCGGTCAGCAACGCGGCCTGCTGCGGGCTCAGCACATTGTAACTGCCGATAAACCCGGCGGCGAAGGCATTCACCGGCCGGGTATAAAGCATCTCCGCACTGCCGTTCTGCACGATTTTACCTTTATTCATCAACACCACCCGGTCGGACAGGGTCAGGGCCTCTTCCTGATCGTGGGTGACGAATATCGCGGTCAAGCGCAGCTCTTGCTGAATACGGCGGATTTGATCCCGCAAATGTTTACGAATACGGGCATCCAACGCCGAGAGCGGCTCGTCCAGCAACAGCAGCCGCGGCCGGGTCACCAGCGAGCGCGCCAGCGCTACCCGCTGGCACTGCCCGCCGGAAAGCTGGTGCGGATAGCGGTGGGCGAATTCCTGTAACTCCACCAATGCCAACACCTCCTCCACCCGCCGGCGGATCTCGGCGGACTGCAATTTCTGCATTTTCAGGCCGAAGGACACATTGCCGTCCACGGTCATATTCGGGAACAGGGCATAACTCTGAAATACCATGCCGATGCCCCGCTGCTGCGGCGCCAGCGGCACCAGGTCTTCTCCCTGCAGAACGATTTGCCCGCTGTCCACCGAGGTCAGCCCCGCCAGGCAGCGTAAAAGCGTGGATTTTCCACAGCCGCTGGGACCCAGCAGCGTAACAAACTCACCCTCATCCGCGCTGAAATCAATATTCTCAAAGACCTGGGTCGGTCCGTAATGTTTGTTGAGTTGTTTAACCGCCAGATAAGACATGATTAATCCTTGTCCTTGTTAACGGTATTCGCCGCCAGGGTCAGCAGCAGTACCACCAGGAAGTATGAGATGACCAGCGCGCTGGTTAAATGACCGCTGCCGTTACGCAGGTTGTACAGGTAAACCTGCAGCGTTTCAAAGCGGTTGCCCACCAGCAGGTTAGCGAACACAAACTCACCTATCAGAAAAGAGAAGGACAGCAGCAACGCGATCATACAGCCTTTACGCAGATTCGGCAGCACCACCAAAATTGCCGCTTTCCAGGTGCTGGCCCCCAGCAACTGCGCCGCATCCATCAGATCGCGCAAATGAATGGCCTGCATATTGTTGGTAATGGCCCGGTAGATAAAGGGCAGCGCTATGGTGAAATAACAACCGATCAGGATCCATGGCGTACCGGTGAGCGCCAGCGGGCCGTCGGAATAGAGCTGCAACAAGCCCACCGATGACACCACCGGCGGTACGGCAAACGGCAGCAGGATCAGGATATTCATGACTGAATCAAGCTGGGGAAAATAGTAAGCAATCACAAACATTAAGGGCAGCACCAGCACCACCGATAACGCCAGGGCGCCGAAACAGATAATTAATGAGTGCTCCAGCGCAATCAGGAAGCGGGGATCCTGCAATAGCTCGGTCATCCACTTCAACGTGAAGCCTTCGGGCAAAATCGTCGAGCCCCACTGGCTGGAAAAAGCGTAAATCAACGTGGCGACCAACGGTGATAACAGGATAATCAGCATGACCGTGACCACGCCACGGTGATAGAAATTTTCAATACGCGACATCAGAGCCTCCTGAACAGCCGGCCGGCAATAGATCAAGGACGGGCATGGGTGTAGCTCCGCCGGACGATCCATTGATGCACTAAGGTAATAAAGACCATCAGCACCACCAGGAACATACCCAAGGCGCTGGCCATATTCGGATCCAGGTCCAGATCCCCCGCCACCAGGGCGGCAATGCGAATCGGGATAACGTTGAAATTACCGCCCGTCAGCGCATAAATCGTGGCGTAAGCCCCCAGGGCGTTTGCCAGCAAAATAACGAAGGTACCCAACAGGGCAGGCGCCAGCACCGGTAAGCCAATGTAGCGCCAGTAATGCACCTGCCCCGCCCCCAGCAACGCCGCCGACTCGCGCCAATCCTCGCTTAAGGCGTCGAACGCCGGATAGAGCAGCAGCACCCCCAGCGGAATTTGAAAATAGGTATAAAGCACCATCAATCCGGGTTTGGAGTAAAGGTTAAAGTCCTCCAGCACGCCGTAACGGCGCAGAATCAGCGTGACGCAGCCGTTGGTGCCCAGCAGGATGATAAAGGCGAACGCCAGGGGCACCCCGGTAAAGTTACTGGTCATATTGGTAAAAGACATCACCGCGGTGCGCAATCGGGTGGCGCCCAGCTGGCGCAGCGAATAGCTGCACACCAGTGCGATCAACAGGCCGAACAGGCTGGACCAGAAGGTTATCTCAAGGGAAAAAACGATGGCCTGCCGGTAAAACGGCGAGGTGAGAATCTCCTGGTAATTGGCAAATCCCCATCCGTCCGTCTCGCTGTTAAAACTGTTAAAAGCCATCCAAATCATCGGCGCAATCTGGAAGGCGCAGAAAAACAGGACAAAGGGCAACATGATGGCCGCCGCCAGCCATTTACCCTTCATTTGAGTAGCCCCCCACAGACCGGTTTATCATGCTCCACCCCCAGCAAAGAACATACCGTGCCGCAGAGTTCAGTTTGCCGCACCGCCGCCGGCGATTGGCTGAACGCTTCGCCGAAGACAAACAGCGGCACCTGGCGCTCTTCCGGCAGAATTCCGCCATGGCTACGGTCATCGTTCATACCGTGATCCGCGGTCACCAGGACCTGATAACCCCGGGCCAGCCACTCCGGCAGATATAACGACAACAGCCCGTCCGCCGTCCGCGCCGCGTTACGGTATTGCGGCGTGGATAAACCGAAACGGTGGCCGGCATCGTCGATGTTCATCGGATGGATTAACAGGAAATCCGGCTGATAACGCAGCCGCAGGCTTTCGGCGTCTTCAAACACATGGGAATCGGGATAATGATCCGCATGGTAAAAATGCCCGTACTGAATGGCGGCCTCAGGGTCGAGGGTATGCCGATCGCGGGCCGCATCGAACGGCGCGCGATTGTAGAGTTCGCTTACCCAATGATACGCCGCGGCCGCGGTGGTCAAACCGGCGGCGCGGGCATAATGGAAAACACTGCGATGACGGGAAAGCCGCACCACATTATTGTGGACCACGCCGCTCTCCACCGGCGGCATGCCGGTAAGAATGCATTCGTACAATGGCCGCGATAATGACGGCAATTCACATTCCAGCGAATAGAGGCATCCGTGCCCCGCCGCGCATTCCGCATGCAGATAACCCATGGCGTCATAGGCTACCTGATAATTTAATCCGTCCAGTATCACCAACACAGTTTTCATCAGGACTCCTTGACTTACTGCTGCATGGATATCATGACATTTTCCTGCCACAGCCGAGGTAAGGTTTTAGCGCTCTGCTCCCAAGCGGCCTGATCGGCGATGGGATGGGCGTTTTTATATTGCCCGATGGGCAGCAGTTTGGCTTTGACATCCTCCGGCAGGGTCAAATGTTCTATACGAATAGGACGGGCATAGCCTCTGGCCAGGTTGATTTGTCCGGCGTCGGAGAAGATATATTCCCGGGCAAATTTCGCGGCGTTGGGGTGTTTGGCGTATTTATTGATGATGGTGGTATAACCCGAGGTAATGGAGCCGTCGGAAGGAATCAGCACCTCGAAGCGGGTTTTGTCGATGGTATCGCGATAGTTAAGGCCGTTGAAATCCCAGACGATGCCCACATCCACTTCCCCTTTTTCCAGCGAAGCGATAGTGGGATTATTCAGTCCCAACCGCCCGGCCTTGGCCAGCTTGGCAAAGAAATCCAGGCCCGGTTTCAGGTTCTTCTCGTTGCCGCCCATGGCATAGGTCGCCGCCAGGACGCCGTTAACCGCCTGCGCCGCGGTGCTGACGTCCCCTACGGAAACCTTGTAGCTGCCGTTAAGAAGATCGGCCCAGCTATGGGGTATTTGTTTTACCGTCTGCTTATTGACGATAAAAGCGATGGTGCCGGTATAGGCCAACGCCCAGTTGCCGTCCTTATCCTTTGCCCAGGCGGGCACCTGATCCCAGGTACTGGGTTTATAGGGTTGCGCTACGCCTTTTTGTACCGCCAAAGGCCCGAAAGAGGATCCCACGTCGCCGATATCGGCGCTGGCGTTATTTTTTTCCGCCAGAAACTTGGCGATTTCCTGGGCCGAACTCATATCGGTATCGCTGTGCTTGAGTCCGTATTTACTGGACAAATCCGCCCAGGTGTCTTTCCAGTTTGCCCAGCTGTCCGGCATACCGACACTATTAACCTCGCCTTCTTGTTGTGCTGCTTTTTGTAACGCCGCCACATCGGCGGGTGCGGCGTAACCGGCCTGGCTGGCCAGCAAAATCGCGGTTGTTAACACTGAAGCGAACAAAAGTTTCATATGTGATGCTCCGGATGATAGTGTGTGAATGGAACAGATAACTGGTCTAGTCCAGCAAGAACCAAGCCAATCTACTTAATAAAGATGAATATTTGATGTCAGTAATTCTTTTAGCCTGTTTTTTGTTATGGTTTCACTACCGCATCCGCAAAGGCGGAAAATCATGCACTATGACAATGCAGATGGGTGACTAAAATGCCTCAAAATGACGCTCCTTTTCTGCAAAGCCTTTCCCGGCAGAAAACCGTTACCGCCATTTGCCAGGCCATTAGCGGCTGGATCACCCAGGGCGTATTGACCCATAACGACCGTTTGCCGGCGGAGCGTATCCTTAGCGAGCAGTTCGCCACCACCCGCATCACCCTAAGAGAAGCCCTGGGTCAATTGGAAGCACAAGGGATGATTTATCGCGAGGAGCGCCGCGGCTGGTTTGTCAGCCCGCCGCGGATTATCTATAACCCGCTTCAGCGCAGCCATTTTCATGCCATGGCCAGGGAACAGGGACGAAAACCGGACACCGAAGTATTGGATGCCGGTGAAATCGTGGCGCCGGACGCGATATGCGCCCATCTGGACCTGCCGGCGGGGGGGCGGGTATTTTGTATTCGACGGGTGCGACGCATCGATGGGCGGGCGGTGCTTTATGTGGAGCATTATCTCAATGTCGCTTTTTTCCCGGCGATTTTGCAAGAAGATCTCACCTCTTCCCTCACCGAACTCTACGCTAACCGCTATGGGATCCGTTATGGCAAGGTCCGTTTCGACATGTTGCCCACCACCTTTCCTTTCGCGGCATCGCAGGCGCTGAAGGTGGCGGATAACAGCCCGGCGCTGTTTATTACCCGTATCAATCGCGATCAGTATGCGCGGATCATCGATTGTGACTTGGAATATTGGCGTTATGACACGCTGCATATCAGCGTGGAAGCGGAATAACGGAGGCAAATGGCACGGGGAAGGTCAGGTCTCGGCTACCCCGGATAATAACGCATCAAAAATCAGTACTGAACAGACCCCGTCGGTGAGAGACGGCAGAATAATATTTTCCCGGACATAAAGATGATGGCGGTGGTTAAGATAAATTTCCAGCGCGTCATTATCGGCAAAATAAAGGCTTATTTTATGCCTGAATCCGTAATCGTGTTGTTCGCGGCTGATATTTTCATGCCATGAAGCGTTGAGAATACCCGGAATATACCGATCCATGGTCAATAACGCTGCGCTGATGCGATGGATTTCATCTTCGCCGAGCGTCGCCTTGAACCGGAACAACACGTTATGTTGAATCATCTTAACCTCTTACCGTCATTGAATTTTCCCTTTCAAGAACGTGGCGCGGTCTTCTCCATTCCCTTACCGGGCATATAATTGCGCTTCATATACCGCTGTGTTGTTCTAAATGCCGCCACTAAGTTTGCCAGGAAAATTTTCTCTTCATGTTGGTCCATATACCACCCCAATTTGCCATATTTATACCCATTAAGGGTATACGAGTCCAAAACCATTAACGCCGCCGGTCCGCAATTGCCGATAGCGGGAATGATTTCCCGTTATCATGAACTGCGTAATGTCCTGCGGGTTAATAGTAAATGTCTGCCGATTGCTCAGACTGCTTCCAATAAAATAAAAATTTAAATAAAGTTATGAACAATTACATTTCAAATAATAATTAGCGTTTTGATTATAATGCCGCTTTGCTTAGATCAATCTAACGCCGGCAAGGGGATAGGTAAAATAATTATATTATTAGCCATAATTAATTAGCGGGGTATAATTCTTATTATAAAATCAATATTGCTAATAAATTCAATGTCAAGCTTCCCTGTCCAGGCAAAAAAACAGGTTATTTCAGAAACAAAAGCAATCCAAAAGGATTGCTTACCATCATCACTATGTGGAATTGATCCTCAATCGGCATCATAGCCGAGATTAGGCGCCAGCCAGCGTTCAACTTCCGCCACCGGCATACTCTTACGGGCGGCATAATCCTCCACCTGATCCCGCTGAATTTGCGCCACGGCATAATATTTACTGTCGGGGTGGCTGAAATACCAGCCGGAAACCGATGCTCCCGGCCACATGGCATAGGATTCAGTCAACCGCATGCCGGTATTTTCGTCAACGTTGAGCAGGCGCCAGATAGCCTCTTTTTCCGTATGATCGGGACAGGCGGGGTAGCCCGGCGCCGGGCGGATACCCTGATAATTTTCCCGGATCAACTCCTCGTTGCTGAGGTTTTCCGTAGCGGCATACCCCCAATAGACTTTACGCACCCGTTCGTGCAGGTACTCGGCAAACGCTTCAGCCAACCGATCGGATAAGGCTTTTACCATGATTTTATTGTAATCGTCATGCAGGGCGTCATAGTCCGCGGCCAGCTGGTCTTCCTCCAAACCGGCGGTCACGGCAAACGCGCCGAGATAATCCGCCTTGCCGCTGGATTTCGGGGCCACGAAGTCTGCCAGGCAGTAATTGGCGAAATCGGTTTTTTCCGTCTGCTGGCGCAGATGATGGCTGACGGCAACCACCTCGCGGCGGCTTTCATCCCGATAGATTTCGATATCGTCACCCACCCGGTTGGCGGGAAACAGCCCCACCACGCCGCGCGGGAGCAGTGATTTTTCAGCGGAGAGCTTATCCAGCATGGCGTTGGCATCGGCAAACAGCCGCCGGGCCTCTTCGCCGATCACCTCGTCCTGCAGCAAGCGCGGATATTTACCCGCCAGCGACCAGGTCATAAAAAACGGCGTCCAGTCAATATAGTTGCGCAAGGTCTCAATGGAGGCCGTCACCGCCTGAATCCCCAGGCGATGGGCCACCGGCGGAGTGTAATGCTCCCGGTCCATGGCGGCGTCATTGTCCCGCGCGGCTTGTAATGTCACCGGCGGGGTACGGGGCTTTTTACGGCCATGCTGGATACGCACCGTGTCATATTCACTGCGGGTTTTCTGGACAAATTCGTCC
This sequence comes from Sodalis sp. RH16, assembly GCF_047324245.1. Lineage (NCBI taxonomy): Bacteria > Pseudomonadati > Pseudomonadota > Gammaproteobacteria > Enterobacterales > Bruguierivoracaceae > Sodalis > Sodalis sp. RH16. The sequence continues at coordinate 1,402,609 of NZ_CP178737.1, forward strand.
CGTTGCGCATCGGACAGCAGTGCGGAAACCACCCCCACGCTACGGGACGCGTTCTGGACATAAATCGTCGGTCCGCTGTAGTTGCGCTCGATTTTCACCGCGGTATGGGCCTTGGAGGTGGTTGCGCCGCCAATCAGCAGCGGCAGCGTGAATCCCTGCCGCTCCATCTCCTTGGCGACGTTGACCATTTCATCCAGCGATGGGGTAATCAAGCCGGACAGACCGATGATATCCACGTTCATCTCCCGGGCGGTCTTCAGGATTTTGTCCATCGGAACCATTACCCCCAGGTCGATGATTTCATAGTTATTGCATTGCAACACCACGCCGACGATATTTTTACCGATATCGTGGACATCACCCTTTACCGTCGCCAGCAGGACTTTTCCCGCCGCTTTCTTTTGCTGCTTACCGGCCTGGATAAAAGGCTCCAGGTAAGCCACCGCCTGCTTCATGACCCGCGCCGATTTCACTACCTGCGGCAAAAACATCTTGCCGGCGCCAAACAGATCTCCCACCACGTTCATGCCGGACATCAGCGGCCCTTCAATGACCTCGATGGGCTGTGCCGCCTGCTGCCGCGCTTCTTCGGTATCGGGCTCGATAAACTCGGTAATGCCTTTTATCAAGGCATACTCCAGGCGTTTTATCACCGGCCATCCGCGCCATTCCGCCTGCTGCTGCTTACTGACTTCGTCGGTCTTGCCGCCGCGGTACTTCTCCGCCAGTTCCAGCAACCGCTCCGTGCCGTCGGCGCGGCGATTAAGCACCACATCCTCCACCGCCTCGCGCAGCTCAGCCGACAAATCGTCATAAATGGCCAATTGCCCGGCATTGACGATACCCATATCCATACCGTTGCGGATGGCGTGATAAAGGAATACCGCATGAATGGCTTCCCGCACCGGTTCATTGCCGCGAAACGAGAAAGACACGTTGGAGACACCGCCGGAAATCAGCGCATGGGGCAGTTCGGCCTTGATATCGGCACAGGCGCCGATAAAATCCATCGCATAATTGTTATGCTCCTCAATGCCGGTGGCGATGGCAAAGATATTCGGATCAAAAATGATATCTTCCGGCGGAAAGCCCACCGTCTCGGTCAGGATACGGTAAGCCCGGCGGCAAATGGCTATTTTGCGCGCGCGGGTATCCGCCTGTCCGTCCTCGTCAAAGGCCATCACCACCACCGCGGCGCCGTAACGGCGCACCAGGCGGGCATGGTGGATAAAGACCTCCTCGCCTTCCTTCATGGAGATGGAGTTGACGATGCCTTTGCCCTGGATGCATTTAAGGCCTTGCTCGATAACATCCCATTTGGAGGAGTCGATCATGATGGGTACGCGGGAGATGTCAGGCTCTCCGGCGATCAGGCTCAGAAAACGCACCATGGCGGCTTCGGAATCCAGCATGCCCTCATCCATGTTGATATCGATAACCTGGGCGCCGCTTTCCACCTGCTGAAGGGCCACCGCCAGGGCTTCATTATACTTTTCTTCTTTTATCAGGCGTTTGAAGCGCGCAGAGCCGGTGACATTAGTCCGTTCGCCCACGTTCACAAACAGGGTGTCTTTGTCGATATTAAGGGGTTCCAGCCCCGCCAGGCGGCAGGCCACCGGCCGATCCGGCAGCTGGCGCGGCGGTATGCCCTCAATGGCCCGGACGATGGCGGCGATATGCTCCGGCGTGGTGCCGCAGCAGCCGCCGACGATATTCAAAAAACCGGCGCCGGCCCACTCCTTGATTTGCCTGGCCATAACATCGGGGCCGAGATCGTACTCGCCGAAGGCATTGGGCAATCCGGCATTGGGATGGGCGCTAATGTAACACTCGGCAATCCTGGACAGCTCGGCGACATACTGCCGCAGCTCATCCGGGCCAAGGGCGCAGTTCAAACCGAACGACAGCGGTTTAACGTGCCGCAGGGAGTTGTAAAAGGCTTCCGTGGTCTGGCCGGAAAGCGTCCGTCCCGAGGCATCGGTGATGGTTCCGGAAATCATCACCGGCAACTCTACGCCCATGGCTTCAAATTCGGTTTCAATGGCGAATATAGCCGCCTTGGCGTTGAGGGTATCGAAAATGGTTTCCACCATAATCAAATCCGCGCCCCCCTCAACCAATGCGTGCACCGACTCTCTGTAAGCACTTACTAACTGATCAAAGGTCACGTTGCGGAACGCCGGATCGTTTACATCCGGGGAAATCGAGGCGGTGCGGTTGGTGGGGCCCAGGACGCCGGCAACATAACGCGGTTTATCCGGAGTGCGCGCCGTCCATTCATCGGCGCACTGTCGTGCCAGCCGGGCGGCTTCGAAATTAAGCTCGCCAACCAGCGACTCCATCTGGTAATCGGCCATGGCGATGGCGGTGGAGTTGAAGGTATTGGTTTCCAGAATGTCGGCGCCCGCTTCAAGGTAGGCGTAGTGAATCGCGGAAATCACCTCGGGCTTGCTGAGCACCAGCAAATCGTTATTGCCCTTCAAATCGCTTGGCCACTGGGCAAAGCGCTCGCCCCGGTAGTCCGCTTCCTCCAACCGGTAGCTCTGGATCATGGTGCCCATGGCGCCGTCCAGCACCATGATGCGCTGGGCCAATTGCCGGCGAAGTCCGTCAGTTCGATTATTCACTATTACCCATCCACCGCAGAAAAATATACCCGTTATACTTCAAGCTGCAGGTGCGTCGCTTTCCTGCAACCCGAATTATCCAGGGTAGAGCGTCTAAAATTGAGCCAAAACAGGCAGAACATCCTAACATAAGTTAAGCGGGAGCGAAGATGGCGGCTCATGAGACTTTTTCAGTTATCGGCTGACAGTTTAAAAAAACGCCACTTAATGTAAAAGTTATGTTTCATAATGCCCTTATAATTTGATGTCGATCACAGAAGAAAATAAAAGTCGTTGATGCCGCTAGAAACCGATAAAAAAACACGCATAATGTTACCGGTAACATCAATGAACTTTAGCAGGCCTCGGAGCCCTACGATGACAACTACATCCAACCATATCTTCGTTTTAATGGGCGTTTCAGGCAGCGGCAAATCCGTTGTAGCCAGCGCCCTGGCCCGCGAGCTTTCGGCCGCGTTTCTGGATGGCGATTTCCTCCATCCCCGCGCCAACATTGAAAAAATGGCGGCGGGCCATGCGTTAAACGATGATGATCGCGCGCCCTGGCTGGCGGCGATTAACGATGCCGCTTTCGCCATGCAGCGCACCAACGCGGTCTCCATCATCGTCTGTTCGTCGCTGAAAAAGCGGTATCGCGATCGCCTGCGGCAGGGCAATGACAATCTCTCCTTCATCTATCTCAAGGGCAGCTTCGAGGTAATTGAAGAACGCATGAAGGCCCGTAAAGGCCACTTTTTCAAATCCGAGATGCTGGTGACCCAATTCGATACTCTGGAAGAACCCGGTGCGGACGAACCCGATGTATTCGTCGTCAATATCGCCCAGCCGGTGGAAAAAGTGATTGACGATGCCTTGAATTATATCCGGCAGTTTAATCAGTAAAACGCCGGCTGAAGCCGGCGACCGACGTTGCCGGAATCGCGGTTTCTTCAAAGGATGTAAAGGATTTACATTCACACAGGCCGGATGAGCCCGACTTTTGGCATCCGGCTTTTTAAGTTCTGCGTAGCTGAAACGATTCAACATCGAGGTATGCCAATTTGCACCTCGGTTAAAAGCGACAAAAGACCCGGCCTTACTGGGGGCCGACCGATAACAGCGCCATCAGACGGTTCCGCCAACGACCGATTTTAATAATAAAAGCGTAAAGCATCCTGATGTGCCGTCGGACCACAAATTCTGTTGTTCAGCGCTGCCCGCGAGGGCGGCCCTGAACCGTTCAATCTTAAGTGAGGCATGTATGAATCCTACCGTAGCCCGTGTAACGCAACGTATCATCGACCGTTCAACTGCCACCCGCGCCGCTTACCTGGCGCGCATCGACGATGCGCGCACCAAAACGGTCCACCGCGCCCAGTTGGCCTGCGGCAATCTGGCCCATGGTTTTGCCGCCTGCCAGCCCGACGATAAAGCCGCGCTGAAAAGCCTGACCCATAATGACATCGCCATTATCACCGCCTATAACGACATGCTGTCCGCCCATCAACCCTATGAACATTATCCGGAACGGTTGAAAGCCGCTTTGCATAGCGCCGGCGCGGTAGGCCAGGTGGCGGCCGGGGTTCCGGCCATGTGCGACGGCGTTACCCAGGGCCAGGACGGGATGGAACTCTCGCTCATGAGCCGCGAAATCATCGCCATGTCGGCGGCCATCGGCTTATCCCACAATATGTTCGACGGGGCGCTTTATCTCGGTATCTGCGACAAGATAGTCCCGGGCCTGGTGATGGCGGCGTTATCTTTCGGCCATCTGCCGGCGGTGTTTGTACCGGCCGGCCCCATGGCCAGCGGTTTACCGAATAAGGAAAAAGTCCGGGTCCGGCAGCTCTATGCGGAAGGGAAGCTTGACCGGGCCGCCATGCTGGAAGCAGAAGCCGAGTCTTATCACAGCGCCGGCACCTGTACGTTCTACGGTACCGCCAACTCTAACCAGATGGTCATGGAAATGATGGGGCTGCATCTGCCGGGTTCCTCCTTTATCCAGCCAAACACCCCGCTGCGTGACGCCCTCACAGATGCCGCAGCCGTCCAGGTTACCCGTCTGACGGAAAACAGCGGCAATTACCTGCCCGTCGGCCGGTTGGTGGATGAAAAGGTCATCGTGAACGGCATTGTGGCATTGCTCACCACCGGCGGTTCCACCAATCACACCATGCATCTGGTGGCCATGGCCCGCGCCGCCGGCATCATCATCAACTGGGACGATTTTTCCGAACTCTCCGATTCGGTGCCTTTGCTGGCGCGGATATATCCGAACGGCCCGGCGGACATCAATCAGTTCCACGATGCCGGCGGCGTCCAATTGGTGATTCGCGAACTGCTGAAAGGCGGATTGCTCAATGAAGACGTCAATACCGTCGCCGGATTCGGCTTAAGCCGCTATACCCTTGAACCTTGGCTGGATCAGGGCACTCTGGCCTGGCGCGAAAGTCCCGAGACCTCCCTGGATCCGAAAGTGATTTCCACGCTGGAAAGCCCGTTCGAGCATCACGGCGGCACCAAGGTGTTGGACGGCAACCTGGGGCGTGCGGTAATGAAGACCTCCGCCGTACCCATCGCCAACCAGGTTATTGAAGCGCCGGCGGTGGTATTCGAAAGCCAGCATGACGTCGGTCCGGCCTTTGATGCCGGGCAGTTGAATAAAGACTGTGTCATCGTGGTGCGTTATCAGGGCCCCCGCGCCAACGGGATGCCGGAGCTGCACAAGCTGATGCCGCCCCTGGGCGTCCTGCTGGATCGCGGTTACAAAATAGCGCTGGTGACCGATGGACGTCTTTCGGGCGCCTCGGGCAAAGTGCCCTCGGCAATCCACGTCACGCCGGAAGCCTTTAACGGCGGGTTGCTGGCGAAGGCCCGCACCGGCGATATGGTGCGGGTTAATGGCGTTACCGGCGAGTTGTCCCTGCTGGTGGAAGAAAGCGAACTGGCTCAACGTACCGTCGCGTTGCCCGATTTAAGCGCCGGCCATATGGGCAGCGGGCGGGAACTGTTCGGTGCCCTGCGCAGCCAGCTCTCCGGCGCCGAACAGGGCGCTAGCTGCATCGTCGTCTAAGCGCAAAAATCCTTACCCTGCGATTCCCGGCCGAGCCTGGCCGGGATGGTTTCTCTGCAGGCCGTCCTTGGCCCTCACCGCGCCCCTTGTATGTTTGTGGGACATCAATCGATGGTGGGGTTCATATTGCGTAAATCGAACGGCGTGATCTGATAAACGTAATAATTGAGCCAATTGGCAAACAGCAGGTGCCCGTGGCTCCGCCAGCTCGCTTTCGGCGTCAGGTCGGGATTGTCATCCGGGAAATAATTAACCGGCAGCAAGGGATCCAGGCCGGCGGCCAGATCCCGATGATATTCGCCGGCCAGGGTCAGTGCGTCATATTCAGGATGTCCGGTGACAAAGGCCAGCCGCTTGTCTTTACTGGCGAACAGATACGCCCCCGTTTGCTCGGACTCCGCCAGGATCTCCAGATCGGTATACCGGCGGATGACGTCGGTGGGAAAATCCGCATAGCGGGAATGGGGCGCCAGAAAGGTCTCATCAAAACCACGGGTCAGCAACGCGTGGGGCTTAAGGGTATTGTGCTGGTAAACGCCGGCCAGTTTTACCTGGCGGGTCATTTTGGGAATATCGTACAAAATATTCAGCGCGGCTTGTACCGCCCAACAGACAAACAGGGTTGACGTGACATGATCCTTTGACCATTGCAGGATCCGGGCGATCTGCGGCCAGTAAACCACATCGCTGAAATCCACCAGCCCCAGCGGCGCCCCGGTAACCACCAGACCGTCGTAGTTCTGATCCTGGATATCCTCAAAGTCGCAGTAAAAGGTATTGAGATGCTGCGCCGGCGTATTTTTCGACTCATGGCTGTCGATGCGCAGCAGTTGAATATCGATCTGGAGCGGCGAATTGGATAACAAACGCAGGAATTGGTTTTCCGTCTCTATTTTTTTCGGCATCAGATTGAGTATCAGAACCTTCAACGGACGAATTTCCTGTGTGCTGGCGCGGGAAGTCGTCATCACAAAGACATTTTCATTGCGCAGAAAATTTACTGCCGGCAACTCATCAAGAACCCGAATCGGCATAACCTTAGAACCTCAAAGCATACGTTTATACGTTTAGACATCCAGATGCCCGACCATACCGCTTTTGCTAAATGATGTCGAGTATTCAACCATAAGTTGAAAATGTTTCATCTTAATCACTATTTTAGCTGATGGATTTTTTAGCGGCCGTATTTTTGTAATGGTTTGATTAAATGATGAAATAACTGTTTTCATGCGTGAAAGGCAGGCTGGGGCACCAGGATGCCCGGCAGTTTTACCGCCGGCAACCCTAAGGTTTCATTAGCCAGCGGTTGATTGAGGTACGATCCACATCCAGCATCCGTGCGGTACGGCTTTTATTATAACCTTGCCTGGCAATGACCCGCTCCAGTATAGCCCGGCGGATCTGTGCGTAATTACCCTCCAGCAAATCGCATTGGGTACAGGCTTTTTTCCCCAATTGCTGTTGCCCGCCGGCGAGATCCTCGATGTAGAGCGCGGCCTGCTCGAGATCCAGCGTGTCGCCGACGGCTGAGAGCGCCAGACGCTCCATAATATTGCCCAGCTGCCGTGCATTGCCAGGCCAAGAGTAACGAGTCAGGAATCGCCACAGATTGTCCGCCAGACGCAGCGGCGGCAAATCATAGCGCCGGCGATAACGGCTCAGCCAGTATTCACCGATGGCGCGGATATCTTCCGGCCGTTCGCGCAGCGGCATGGCGGTAATCTTCAATACGTTGATGCGGTAATAGAGGTCTTCGCGAAAACCGCCTTCCTCGACAAATGTCTGGATGTTACGGTTGGTGGCGGCGATAATGCGCACATCGATGGGAATAATACGATCCGAGCCCAGGCGTATCAGTTGGCGTTCTTGCAACACCCGCAGCAGTTTTGATTGCAGGCTTTTGTCCAGCTCGGTGATTTCATCCAGGAACAGCGTACCGCCATGGGCCAGTTCAAACAGTCCGGTTTTGCCCTTGCGCGACGCGCCGGAAAATGCCCCCTCCACATAGCCGAACAGCTCGCTTTCCAGAATATCCGGCGGGATGGCCCCGCAATTTACCGGCACGAACATTTTATCCCGGCGCTCGCTGGCATTATGAATGCTTTGGGCAATGATCTCCTTACCGGTGCCGTTCTCGCCAATCAGCAAAATTGTGGCATCGGTCTTGGCATAGGTTGCCGCCAGCTGCAGCCGGCGGGCCATTTCAGGGTGGCCGGTGATAAAATCGTTGAAACCATAACGGGCCTGGAAATTGCGTTTTTCCGCTTCCTTAAGGCGTATGGCCTGCTCCTCGCCGCGTACGGTGGCGGCTTTTTGCAAGGTGATAATCAGCCGGTCGGTCTCGCCGTTTTCAACAATGGGCGTTACCTTGGCCAGGAGGGATCCATAGGCGCTGCTATCGATAATCAGGCTTTCGTTCACATCATAGTGTTCGTTAAAGCGGGATAAAGACCCAAACGCCAGGTAGCGTTGCAAGTTATTCCCGGTACGCTGCGTCAACCCAAGCATGGACATCGCCTGGCTGTTGCTGTGCAGGATTTCTCCCCGCCCGTTGACGGTGATAATGGCCTTGCTCACCGCATCAATCAAGGTTTGCAGCTGGCGGTTTTCCACACGCTGGCGCGCCAGCCCCCGATAGACCGTAATGGCCTCTTCCAGCGCCCGTTCAATGGACTCCACGCCGGTACTCAACAGCGTGCAACGCTCGGCGGGAAGGTCGAAATAATCAGTGCTAATGGCATCACCGATAAGCCGCTCCACCTCGCCGCTGGCCATTTGCTGATGCACCTGCCGGCGAATACGTTCGATGGTGGGCAGCGACATATCCGGCACGGTAAAAATTTTCAGCGGAATATTCAGCATCGCGGCGATTTTACGGCTGCCGTTGATGACGCTGACGTAACCGACGATGCCGATGCAGGTTTGGTTACGATAAGGAGCCAAGGCGTCAATGATATCGTAAGCGGAGGTTTTTATTTCGATAATGGGCTGCTTTATGCATTGTTCCAGCAATCTCACCATGCCGCCGCGGCTGATAAAAATATCGTAATCTTCCAGCGGTAAATGCTTCAGGGTCTCTTTAATCCCGGTCAAGCTGGATTCCACAATGGTAATGTTGGCTTTACCGGCATAATTGGCTTTAATGCCGGCAATATTTTCGGTGAGATCGGCGGTGGGTGAAATAATACAAAAATGCGGAAGCTTCTTCATTACACAATGTCCCATAAACAACTTCCGCACGATGATAAAGAGATAAGAAATATTTACTGTTAGCCGGTCCCGTTATTTACATTTAGGTCCTTGCTTTTTTGGGAATCATTTGATGTTTTTTTTCCAAGCGTAGGGCTTCTTTTTTAGCGACCCAGGCGCTCAGCAACGGCGTCAACAGCGAGGAAACGATAGTGGATGCCGCCACCTGCGGCGTCGCCACCGCCACCAATCCCGCCATGCTGTGATCGACGCCGGCAATGGCCGCCGGTGTGGCTACCGCGTTGCCCGCGGTGGTTGACACCGCCGCGCCGGCAATGCCGCTGCCCCCCGCCAGGCGCGAAACCAGGATATTAAAGACGCCGCCGATGACCACCGTCATCACGCCAAGCAATACGCCCGACAGCCCGGCTTGCAGCAGCGTCATAAAATCGATATTGGTGCCCAGGCCAAAAGAGAAGAAGGGGATCAACATACCGCCGCCGCTTTTCAAAAAGGCGCGCATCTCCTCATCCAGATTACCCAATATCACGCCGATAATGATAGGAATGATTACCGCGATAAAATCCAGCAGCGGAATCGACACCAAGCCGGCGGTGCCCATCGCCACCATGGTGAGAAACGGGCCTTCCAGCACTGACAGTACCGCAATGGCGCCGCGATCGGTTTCATTACCGTATTCTTTGGTAAGCGCCGCATACAGGCCCATATTGGCATTGGTCATGGCGGAAATAATGGCCAGGCCGGACAGCCCGAACAATCCGCCCTCTCCGCAAAATTTCACTACCGCCAGACCAATGACGATACCCACCACCAGTTTTGACAAGGTAATGGCCGCCCCTTTTTTCAAAGCCTGTGGCGCGGCGTTAAAGCGGATTTCCGCTCCCATACAAATAAAGAATACCGCCAGGATCGCCATCGAACCGTGGGATAACGCGGTGGTAAAGCTGCCTATTTCCAGGGCTCGGGGGAAAAATGTTTTAAATAGGGCGCCGATAATCAGCGGTATGACCATCATGCCGCCCGGAAATTTTTCCATTGCTCGTTTGATTTTCATTTCAGCCTCTTATAAAGGAGCTTGTTGACATAGCGCATGGCCGGGGCAGGCTGCCAGATCGTAAACTCGCCGTGAATACGTCCTTTTAGGCTCGATCCGCGCCATCCCTGGCGCGGACGGTTTACTCTTCTGGCAGCCTGTCCCGTCTTATTGACTCCGAATACGTCTGTCAGCAGTCTGAAGGGACGTTACCGTTCCTTGGGGCCTGAATATATTCAGAAGGAAGGCGCAATTTTATAAATCGAGAACTCATCATGGCCGAGTTCTTCCGCTTTGGTGCTTTTTCCGTTGGCAACCTTCAGTATTTCATCAAATACCCGTTGTCCCATCTCCTCAATGGTGGCTTCTCCGCGCATGGCCGCTGAAACATCAAGGTCGATGTTATCGCTCATTTTGGCGTAGGTGGCTTCGTTGGCGGTGATTTTAATCACCGGCGCAATGGGCGTGCCGGTAGGACTGCCGCGCCCGGTGGTGAAAACGATCAAATTGGCGCCCCCCGCGACCTTGCCGGAGAGTGATTCAATATCCTGCCCTGGGGTGTCCATCACCCACAGCCCATGGCCCTGCGGACGGTCTGCGTATTTCAACACTCCCTGCAGCGGCGAATGGCCCGCTTTATGGATGCAGCCGAGGGATTTTTCTTCAATGGTGGTCAAGCCGCCTTTGATATTGCCCGGCGTCGGCTGGCCGCCGCGAATATCCTCACCTAATGCCTTGGCCCGCTGCTCGCAGTCCAGCACCATATCGATGAATTCTTTCGCCACCCGCGGGTTGACGGCACGTTTGGCAAAAACCTGCTCCGCGCCGATAAATTCGGTGGTTTCCGACAGCATGGCGGTGCCGCCTTCCGCAATCAGCCGATCGCAGGCAACCCCCAACGAAGGATTGGAAATCAGCCCTGAAGTAGTATCCGAACCGCCGCATTCCATACCCAGCGTCAGTTCGGCAAGGGAAATCGCCTCCCCCTGCTGCATCGACAGCTCCTGGGCATAGGCCCGGGCCAGGGAAATACCTTTAGCCTGGCAATTAAGCGTGCCGCCTTCGCCCTGGATGGTCACGCAGCAGACCGGTTTGCCGGTTTTGCGGATTTCATCGGTAACATAGGTGGGCTCAGCCCCTTCGCAGCCCAGCCCCACCACCACCACCGCACCGACATTACCGTTGGCGGCGACGTTGATCAGGGTTTTTACCGTGAGTTTGGCATCGCTGGCTATTTGACAGCAGCCGAAATTATTATTTATCCACACGGCGCCTTTAACCTGCAGGCTGATATCGCGCGCCACTTTATTGGAACAGGCGCTGGTGGGTAAAATCAATACATGGTTACGGATGCCGACGGATCCGTCGGGACGGCGATAACCTTTAAATGTCATGCTCATGCTTATCTCCTGTTATTGCCAGTCGCCGCGGCCGCGTTCACTTTCCACATTGTGCACGTGGACATACTCGCCCCGTTGAATGGGCGCGGTGCTGCGGCCTATGGATTCACCGTATTTATAAACTTCGCCGTGCAAAGCGATATCGGCGATGGCGAATTTGTGCCCGAACGGCACATCCTGGCGCAAAGACACATCGATAAAACGATTGTCGATGGCAACCGTGGCGTTCTCTCCGGCGTGGAGGGCTATCAGGGCAACGGCAACGTTGTCCTTGCCATTGATGACGACTGCGTTATTTTTCATGGGTGGTCCTCTTTATAGCTACATTGCTTCCGGGCTATAGAGAGCAACCATCATGCCATGATATTAAGCATATGATATTATTTAATTTTTAATAAAATAAACGTTTCGGGGTAAAAAAACTGCGGGATATAGCCTCAGCTGATGCGGATATTTGCCTCACTTTTTACATCAGAGGCTGGTGTATTTTTCGATTATCGAAATCCTGATATTGTCAATATGATGCGAGACCTCCAGGGCGGCCTGCTCCGCGTCCCCCTTTTCAAGGGCGGCAATGATAGCCATATGTTCATTCAGGACGGGCATCATGCGCTTATCCACCCGTTTGAGTGAAAACATCCGGGTTTTGCGCCGTAATTCATCTATCATCTCCGCCAAGAGCTTGTTTTCGCAATAATGGACAATCAGCCCGTGCAATTCCGCATCCACAATCTGGTGCTCATAGCTGGAAGGATCGCCGGCCTGCCTGAGCTTTTCCAGCCTGACCTTCAGCAGCGCCAGCTTATTCAGGGGGATTTTGCCGGCTGAGCGGGCCGCCGCCTCGGTTTCCAGCAGTCGTCTGACGTGGAGGATCTCAAGAATTTCCTCAAGGGTCACCATGCGGACAAAAAGCCGATTATTGGACTTACGCTCGAGGATTTTCTCTCCTTCAAGCCTGTGCATCGCTTCACGTAGCGGGGTCCTGGAAATACCGAGACGGATAGCTAGCGCCCGCTCTTGTATCTGCTCGCCCTGCTTTAGCTCCCTGGCAATGATCAAATCCAGCAGCGCTTCATAAGCCTGATTGCCAAGACCGCCATTACCGCCATCCAATAATGCTGTTTTATTTGTCATTTATTATATCTTTCATGAAATTAAAAGAGGGAGAGGGAGACTGGCCATATCAGACGGAATACCATAGGTATATTAATCTATTAACTCTTAGCAGGATGTCAACGTTTATTGGAAACCATGGCCAAGCATTGGCGGATGTGTGATCAGGCCGGCGAATTCTTTTGCACAAAAATAAATCAATAGCACTGACTTGGTGCGTTTAGCTGCTGAATCACTTGAAACAGGCGAACGCATTCGCTGCTGAAAAGTGAATAAAACCCGGAGGGGAAAAATATTTACCTTATAAAAAGGGATTCGTTGAAATACTCTCGCGGTGAAAAAAAAGGGCAGCTATTGGCCGGACTCTATCATCATTACAAAAACAGGCGAGAGGATCGGTAGAATATCTCGCTGAATTATAATAAATTTTAAAATTATTGCGCTAAGGATTTCGTGAAAATTGTTTCTTTATCGCGCAGGACCTCAAGGCATCGGTACAATTTTTATACGCCTGCGCTGCCGTTTTCTTGTGCTGGTTAGGAAAATTTGGCATTTATATTGCTTTCAAAAAATATACCATTTTGATACCAATCGATCATACCAGGTTAACCAAGAGGAAAAGTATCATGGGTAATCTTTGATCCAACTGGTATACCACTTGGATACCAAAATAACATGATGATAGCTATGAAAAAATAAAGCGGCCCAAACGGCTGATAAGCACAATTATCCATATGATAAGGGTAACTCCATGCATTTACTGTCGATTTTCACTCGGAAAGAGTGCAGAAAAATAGGCGCGGCAATCTTATTTGTATTGGGATTCGCGCAATACGCCGCTGCGGCGGATAGCGCGGTAGACACTATTTTGTCAAAGGGCGAGCTGCGCGTTTGCTGGGCTGAAGACAATCCCTATTCCTATAAAGACCCCGCCACCGGTAAATGGGAAGGATTTGACCACGATATGGCCGTTGATCTCGCCAGCGCCATGGAAGTCAAACTGGTGGATGTCGATTCAACGTTTAAAACCATCATAGCCAGCGTGAAAAATCACGAGTGCGACATTGGCGGAGCCGCGTTATTCGACACCATGAAACGGGCTGAAGTCGTTCTTTTCACCGATCCCCTTTCGTATGAAACCAGCGGCGCCTTTGTCAAAAATGATTCTCCCTATAAAACCTACGCCGATTTGGACAAGAAAGGTAAGGTGCTGATTTCCAAAACCGGATCCGCATCAGGTGATTTCGCCAAACGGTTCTTCAAAAACGCCGAAATACGGTTTGTCGCTTCCGACAACAGTTCGGTAGACGCGGCGGAAGTGGCCAACGGCCGGGCCGACGCCTGGTGGGTTTCCTACACCTCCACATCACGCATGCTCCAGCAGAACCCACAGTTCGGCATGCGGCCGCTGGGTGAAAAACCGCTGGATCGCGTAGGCATTGTCTGGGCAATCGACCTGAATGAATATCATCTGCAGCAGGTAATCAATGTGTGGCTGCGGGGACAGCTCAATTCCGGACGTACGGCCGAGCTGTGGAAAAAATGGTTTGGCACCGACTATGTCCAGTAAATAATCACGAGTGCCGAGTCAACCGGCACTCCCTACTCTTCATATCGGTATGAGGACGCTGTATGACCGAGTCAGCCATAATCGCTAAACGTAAAAAAATTGATACGCAAAAAATCGTCGGTACCGTCATCGTTATTCTTTTATTCGCGTTTATTTTATATAACGTGAAATGGAGTTTTGTACGCACCCTCGATTTTTCCGTGATTTATCAATATTGGCGGTTATTGCTCAAGGGACTTTCCATGACGGTGCTTGTTACGCTGGTCTCGGTTATAACCGGCCTGCTGAGCGGCATCGTCCTGGCTATCCTCAGCCAGCTTCCCTTCCGGATAATCAAAATCCTCATCGCCGTCCATGTGGAGATCTGGCGTTCAACGCCGCTGCTGGTGCAAATCTTCTGGATCCATTTCGCCCTGCCGCAAATCACCGGTATTCCCACCCCGGCTCTGGTTTCCGGCATTATAGCCATGACGCTCCAGTCAAGCGCCTATCTAACGGAAATCACCCGCTCGGGCATTGAAAGCATCCCCGAGGGACAATGGGAAGCGGCGAAGGTACTGAATCTTTCAACAAGGACCACATGGCTGCGGGTCATTTTGCCTCAAGCGCTTAAATTGATGCTGCCGGCGCTGTGCAATACCGTTCTCAGCTTTTTTAAAGGCTCCACCATACTTTCCGTTCTGGCCATCAGCGAATTAGTGACAGTCAGTAATAATATTGCCAGCTTCACCTTTAGGCCCATTGAGATCATCACTTTTTCCGGCCTGCTCTTTTTTATTATCGGCTATGGATTTTCGTACCTGAGTTCCAGGCTTGAGAAAAGACTGTCGCAATCATCTTTACGGGACCCCACATGAATTTCCACTTTTTTGTTATTGAAAACGCTTGGAAAATCCTTGCGCAGGGTGCCGTGACAACCTTTTTAAGCTGCTGCCTGTCGCTGGCGCTCGGTATGGTGCTTGGCGCGGTTTTATGCTGGGGAAAGATGCAAGGCAGCGGCCCTCTCTATCGGGTTTCGGTTATCATTATTGAAACCTTCCGGACCATTCCTGAATTGATTCCCATATTTTGGATATACACCTGCGTCCCGTTTATTTTTGATGTGAAATTATCCGCCTTCTCCTCCGGCATCCTGGCATTAACGCTCTGCAGTGGTGCTTTTCTTGCCGAAATATTCAGAACGGGCATCTTGGCTATACCGAAAGGGCAATTTGAAGCCTGCGCGGCGCTATCCATACCCAGGGTGGAGAAATGGAAAACGGTTATTATTCCTCAAGCGGTGAAAGTCGTTTTCCCCGCGTTTGTCAATTTCACCAGCGATCTCGTCAAAATATCCAGTTTACTCTCAACCATCGGTATCGCTGACTTATCTTATGAAGCATCCGTCATCAGCGGTGAAAATTATCGTTACCTCGAAATCTATACCCTGGCCGCCGTCTATTATTTGCTCATGATAGTGCCGCTGAGCCTGTATGGCCGTTATTGCGAAAATCGCAGCAAATATCATATGGCGAGGACTTAAGATGCGTATGAATGCGGATATTCCTTCCTCGCATATTGTCATATGCCAGGCAGTAAAAAAATACTACGGTAATTTTTGCGCCCTGAATGACATCTCCCTGGAATTCAAAAGAGGAACCGTCACCTGCGTTGTCGGTCCCTCAGGCAGCGGCAAATCCACCTTCCTGCGGACGTTAAATGCCCTTGAACCCATCGATGCCGGCGAGATTTTCATAGACGGCATTCGGCTGGAACACAATGCCGCTTCGGCTCGGGCCATACGCAAAGATGTGGGTATGGTTTTCCAAAACTTCAATTTATTCCCGCATCTGAGCGTGAGAACCAACGTCACCCTGGCGCCGGTAAGCGCCCTGGGACTGGGCAGGAAAGAAGCGAATTCACGGGCGGAGCAGCTCCTGGCTCGCGTCGGCCTGGCCGATCAGATAGACAAATACCCCGGCCAACTGTCGGGCGGACAACAGCAACGGGTCGCCATAGCACGGGCGTTGGCCATGGAGCCGGCCCTGATGCTGTTCGACGAACCTACCTCTGCCCTTGACCCGGAAATGGTATCGGAAGTGCTCGTGGTGATGAAAGAACTGGCCGAAAGCGGCATGAGCATGATTGTCGTTACCCACGAAATGGGATTTGCACGCGAGGTGTCGGACCGGGTCATCATGATGAATGATGGACAGGTAGTGGTTGATTTACCGCCGAAGGAATTTTTCAGACCGGCCAATGACGCAAGACAATCAGCGTTTCTCTCCAAAGTGCTTTGAGGCAAAAACAGCCGGCACTCTCTCATAAGGAAAAAGTGAAATGATAGATAAGAACTTAATCGGCAGCATCCCCCAAGGGGGCGATTCGGCCTTTCCCAAGCAGGAATTCGACAGCCGTATCGCGAAACTCCAGGCCATTTTAAGGGATAAAAGTATCGACTTATATCTCACCAGCGGCGCTGAAAATATATTCTATCTTTCCGGCCAGCAAACCCCTGGTTATTACGTTTTCCAGTGTCTGGCAATTCCGGTACAGGGAGAACCCTTCCTGGTTCTGCGCGAGCTGGAGTCCTATAACGCCCGCTTCAATACCTACCTGGAAAGTTTATACGGTTACGGCGACGGCTTCTCTCCCGCACAAGCCCTGGCCTCGGCCATTGAACAGGAAGGGTGGAAAGGCAAACGCATCGCTATCGATAGAAACGCCTGGTTTCTCACGGTGAATATTTTCGACGAACTTGCCGCCCGCCTGGGGGAAATGCAGGATGGCAGCGGTTTCGCCGAATCGCTGCGCCGGGTGAAAAGTCCTCTGGAAATCCTCGCGCTGGAGGAAGCGGCGCGGGAAAATGACGCCGGTATGCGGGCAGGAATACAGGCGGCCAGAGCCGGCGTGGATGAAAACGCCATTGCCGGCGCGATTATGGGCGCGACCATCGCCGCCGGTTCGGAATATATGGGAATGGAACCCTTTGTCACGTCCGGCCCGCGCTCCGGCGTTCCCCATACCACCTGGCGCCGTCGCGTGATCCAATCTGGCGATGTGGTGGTATTGGAAACCGCCGGTTGCCATCACCGCTACCATGCCGCGCTTTTTCGCACCATCATGGTGGGGGATGTCCCGCAACAGGCCCGCGATTGGCATAACATCACCCTTGACGCCCTCGCCGCCGCCATGGCAGCCATGAAACCCGGCAATCTGTGTTCCGATGTCCATGATGCGGCGCAGCGGGTGATTGACGCCGGCGGCGCCACGAATGCCTATAGGAAGCGGACCGGGTATAGCATGGGTATCTCTTTTGCCCCTGACTGGGGTGAAGGCAATATTTTACATCTTAATAAAGGCTACGATGTGGAATTGGTTGAAGGCATGGCCTTTCATATTCCCATCACCCTGCGGGAATATGCTCGATTTACCGTTGCCTGCAGCGAAACGGTCATCGTTACGCGGGACGGATGCCGGCCGTTAAGTAAAATTCCTCGGGACTTGATTAATATCTAAATGAACAAGCAAACGTATTTTTTTTAACGTCCTGAAACTTATCGGTAATGGCTTCTGTACTAAATCAGGAGAGCATCAGCAAGTCATTGGTATACCAACGGTATTCATAAATCGCTAGGATCTGGAATATGATGAATTTCAATCTGTTTCGACTTCATTACAACGCCTTAGCGCGCCTTGGGATGGTTTATCTATGATTGAACCTGACGTGGAACTGGCGCGAACTTTGTTCAAGGAGCTCTATGCTATCGGCTACGACGGCATTGGCGTCACGCGCGACACGTATGGGC
Source organism: Sodalis sp. RH16 (assembly GCF_047324245.1). Lineage (NCBI taxonomy): Bacteria > Pseudomonadati > Pseudomonadota > Gammaproteobacteria > Enterobacterales > Bruguierivoracaceae > Sodalis > Sodalis sp. RH16. The sequence goes on from NZ_CP178737.1 coordinate 1,420,402, forward strand.
CGGGGGAACAGCGCGCCCATGACATTATCCGGCGCCATGGCACCGGGCTTGGCCTCGAATCCCGTATTGACGCGGCGCTGAATCTTTACCTCACCCTGCCCGGCCAGGAACGCGGCCTGCCCGCCGTACTGGCCGGTTCCCATCTGGATTCCGTCCCCCGCGGCGGCAATTACGACGGCGCGGCCGGGGTTATCGCCGGCATGTCGGTATTGGCTTCCTGGATAAGGTGCGGCCGGCAGCCGAAACGCGATGTGACCGTTATCTGCATTCGCGCGGAAGAGAGCGTATGGTTCCCGGTCTCCTATATCGGCAGTAAGTCTGCCTTAGGATTGTTGCCCCCCGAGGCCCTGGAGGCGGTTCGTTTTGATACCGGCAAGACCCTGCGCGGACACATGGAGGATCAGGGCGGATTGCCTGAAAAAGTATTGAACGGAACGCCTGCCGTTTCCGGCGATACCGTTCGCGCTTTTATTGAACTGCATATTGAACAAGGCCCGGTCTTGATCGAAAGCCGACATGCTATCGGTATTGTGACCGGCATTTGCGGTAGCCTCAGATACCGCAGCGCGGCCATCAACGGCCAGTACGCCCATTCCGGCGCGACGCCCAGAAGCCATCGCCATGATGCCGTGGTGGCGTTTGCCGAACTGGTCCATGGACTGCAAGACAAATGGCGGATGATGGAAGCGGAAGGACATGAACTGACGTTAACCTTCGGCCAGGTCAATACCGATGCAAAACAGTCGGATTTCAGCAAGGTGGCGGGATATGTCCTATTTTGCATTGATATCCGCTCCCGTGATGGGGATACCCTGGAACTGATGGATTATTACGTTCGATGTGCCGTAGCGGATATATCCGCGCGCTATGCCGTAAATTTCTCGCTGGGGGAAAAAATTCGCAGCCAGCCGGCAATAATGGATCCGGCATTGCGCCATAGGTTAACAGCCTGTGCGAAAAACAGAGATTTGAAATTCCATACGATGCCGAGCGGCGCGGGACATGATGCCGCCATGTTCGCCAATGCAGGCATCCCTACCGCCATGATTTTTATTCCCAATGCCAACGGCAGCCATAATCCGGATGAAATGATGGAAATGGATGATTTCAGCAATGGCGCCCGAGTGCTATCCGATATTTTATGGGAAATATCCAACCAATAGTCATTATCCGGAATACATGATGAAGCAGCCAATTTGTTTAATCACCCATCCCATTCACGACGATGGCATCTCGCTATTAACCGCCGCGGGTGTTGATGTGCGATTTGCCTATGATTGCGATGACGACGCCTTGGCAAAAGCGCTTTCATCGGCGGACGCGGTAATTACCCGAGGGGAGATCAAAAGCAAATGTATCGATGGCGCGGACAGCCTCGCGGTAATAGCCAATCATGGTTCAGGCACGGACAGAATCGATATCAACTATGCCCATGGGAAAGGCATTTTGGTAGTCAATACGCCGAACTGTAATGCCCTGTCCGTCGCTGAACACACCCTATTGTTAATGCTGGCCCTGTCCCACAAACTGCTTTGCGCCGATATGGCGGCACGCCGGGGGGATTGGGATTTTAAGTTCACCGGCATTACCCATTCTTTATCCGGCAAATCCCTGGGTATTATCGGTTTTGGCGATATCGGCCGGCAGGTGTGCAAAATGGCGATAGGCGGCTTCGGAATGCAGGTCTCGGTCTGGTCTCCCCATGCCCACGCCGCCGATATCACCGCCGCGGGCGCCGCCCCGGTCGGCAGTTTAGTCGATCTGCTGGCAAACGCCGACATCATCAGCCTGCATCGCCCGTTGCGCCCGGACACGTTTCACACTATCGATGGCGCGGCCCTGGGGAAGATGAAATCCACCGCGTTGCTTATCAACACCTCCCGCGGCGGGCTGATAGACGAAGACGCATTATACCAGGCCCTGCTGGAAAAACGCATTGCCGCCGCCGGTTTGGATGTGTTTGAGCATGAACCCCTGCTGCCCCGCTCGCGGCTGGCCACACTGCAAAATACCCTGTTGACGCCTCACATTGCCGGCTCCACCCAGGAAGCCTTGCGAAAGACGGCCATCTGCTGCGCCGAACAAATTGTTTCGGTGTTCAAAGATATTAGGCCTCCTCATCTCTTGAATAATGAGATATGGCAGTCACGGCGAAAGCTCGGCCATAAGCGCCTGCTCAAGGATTAACGCCAGCGAATAACGGCTTTTGTCTTTTCAATAATATAAGCTGCCCGGCCGTTGAATAGGGCAATTATGCCCAATATCCCAATATAGAGGGAGGGAAAATGTATCCTTTAGTCAAAGTGGTATTAAGTATTGACGGCGATCCGGATCCTGTACTTAATCCCGACCCCGATGCCGTCGTTTTTCGCAAATACCATAAAATGCGATCCCTAGTGAATGAGTATTGTGATGGTAAAGCCGTCATGACGGTTCACAGCAGCCCGGTATTTCGGCAGCGGTTTATCAGCGACCGGTACATGGCGTTCTGGCGAGAGTGGACAGCCTCGGGCAAGGACCTGGCCATACATATCGAGGATGATTTATATCGCTTACCCTCCTCTGAGTCCTGGCAGCCGAGTATTTTTCACCGTCCGGAAACGCTGTTTGACATTATCAAGACGATATTGGCGCGGCTCAAAGAAGGGAAAATCGACTGTTGCTGTTTCCGCGGCGGATCAAACGGACATTCCCTGGCCCTTGCGGAGTTTTTAAAAACCCAGGGCATTATCGCCGATCTGAGCTGCGCGCCGGGGCTTTACTGGCAAGAGCGCGGCGTCAACTGGCAAGGCGCGCCCGCTACCGCCTATTTTGCCCTGGACGGTAATCTCTCGGCCCGGGGCGCCGCCCACCAAGGAGCAATGCTGATGATTCCCTTGGGCTGGGACGGTATCATCCCTGAAGACCGGCGCCGCCCCACGGTAAATTACCTGGCGAACGAAACCAGCGCCTTAGAGCAGTTGAAACGGGTCTGGGACGCCATTGCCCGCCGGGCAACGGATAGCGGTCAACCGCAGGTGGTCTCTTTCCTCTGCCATACCTATTCCGTGGAAAACGAATTTTTGAATCAGCAGCTTAAGACAATGCTGGTCCATATCCGTCAGCACGGCGGCCAATTTATTTCCATCACCGAGGCCTTGGAAGACACAAGGCAGCAATATGCTGGAGGCCATGGCTCACATGGATATGAATAATATTCAGCCCAGGCGGTACCACCGCATTGGCATCACCGTCCTAACCGGGTTTATCAAAGATATTTTCATCGCCAACGGCTGCAGTGAAAGCAATGCCCAAATTATGGCGAACGTCTGTATTGAAGCGGATTTACGCGGGCATTCCATTCAAGGCATCGATCATATCTACTCTATACTGCGCGACCTGGCCAATGGCGTTTTAAAAGGCGATGCCGCCCCGCGGGTTATTTCCGACACGGGCGCAACGCTTTTAATCGATGGCGCGGGATGCCCGGGATATGTGGGAGGTGTGTTCGCTGCGGAACAGCTCATTGAAAAAACCCGCCGTATGGGCACGGCTTCGGCGGCCCTGCAGGATGCCGGAGATCTCTTTATGCTGGGATACTATGCCGAGCAGTTCGCCCGGGCCGGCCTGATTGGTCTGGTATTTACCAATACCTGGCCCCCGCGCGTACACCCCACCGGCGGTATCGATCCGATCCTGGGCACCAACCCCTTGGCCATCGGCATCCCTACCGGAGCAAAGCCGATCGTGTTCGACTCGGCCACAAGCACTTCCGCCATCGGACACGTCAGGCTTGCAGACTATCATGGCGAAAAAATTGCGCCGGGCATCGCATTAAATGCCGATGGCGTGCCGACCACCGATCCCGGCGAGGCGCTGCAAGGAGCGCTTACCCCCATGGCCGGCCATAAAGGGTTTGGGCTGGGACTATGCATCGCCCTGCTCTCCGGGGCCATGGCGGGCGGCGAGCTGGGTTCCCGGCTGGATATAGTGGCCCGTTCCAATGACCGGAGCCTGGGCAAAAGGAGCCATCTGTTTATTGCCATCGATCCCGCGGCTTTTGGTGATCCCACCGTCGCCCGCAGCCGTGCGGATACCTATTTGGCGGAAATAAAAGCGGGCAGAAGGATGCCTGGCGTCGATGAGATATTGATGCCGGGTGAACGCTCGGCCAGGGCCCGCACAAACAATCTCGGGCAGGGAGTACCAATTCTGGCGGAGGTCTGGGACAGGATCTGCCGTTTCGCCGCGGATGCGGACGTGGCAATCCCCTCGGTAACAGGTGAACGATGATGAGTCAGCGCGAAATGAAATCCATACAAGAGAAGGTGGATGCTATCACCCAAACCATCAAGCCCGGCAGATTATGGGACTCTATTATGGAAATGGCGAAATACGGCGCCACGGCCAACGGCGGGGTGAACCGGCTCGCCCTGACTGAAACGGACAATGCTGTGCGCATCATCCTCATGGAATGGATAAATCGGCCGAATTATCATTTTTTTGTCGATGCGATAGGTAACCTGTTTATCCGTCGCGACGGCGCCACGCCTTCCCTGGACCCGGTAATGACCGGCTCTCATCTGGATACCCAGCCCTCCGGGGGGAAATTTGACGGTATTTACGGCGTCCTGGCAGGACTGGAGGTATTCCGTACCCTGGATGACCTGGATATGGCCACCGTCCGCCCGCTTGAATTAGCGGTTTGGGCCAATGAAGAAGGCTGCCGTTTTGTTCCGGGATGCATGGGGTCGGCCTGCTTTGCAAAGCCTGATGATTTGCCACACTGGCTGGCCATCACCGACGATGAAAGCATTACCGTCGCACAGGCGGTGGCGCGCTTCCATAAGACACTGTCGGGGATCCCGCATCGTCCGCTGGGTACCCCTGTGCATGCCTATGTAGAAGCCCATATTGAGCAGGGACCGGTACTGGAAAATACATCAGCCACCATCGGCATCGTAAGCGGTATTCAGGGATGCAGGGATTTTCAGGTCACTATCAGCGGTATGGAGGCCCATGCCGGCACCACGCCGGCATCATCCCGCCAGGATGCCATGAAGACGGCGGTTTTGCTGTTGCGCGATCTTTATACCCTTATGGATTCGGCCGGTGATGAGTGCCGTTTCACCGTCGGCGCTTTCCAGGTGTATCCCAACAGCAGCTCTGTCGTACCGGGCCAAGTTGTCTTTAACATCGATTTACGACACCCCTTGCAATCTTCATTGACGGCATTGGGCAATAAAGTCATAGCGTTATGCGATAAGCATACGGGCCGGTGCAGCATCCGGGCGAAAGAGCTCAGATGGCGTAAGCCCGTTGAATTCAGTAAAGTCCTGCCCGATTTGATTCAAAACGCCGCCCATCGTCTTAAGCTTCCGAATCGGGTATTACCCTCCGGTGCCAGCCATGATGCCGTCAATCTGCATTTGTGCTGTCCCACGGGAATGATCTTTGTCCCCTGCGAAGGAGGCATCAGTCATAATGAAAAGGAAAACGCTGCCCTTGCCGATCTGCACGCCGGCACACAGGTACTGGCGGAGGTGTTATATCGCCTGGCCGAAAATATCCCATGAAGCAAAGCTATTGAAAAACGGAGCACAGCATGAGGGGTTTGCCGCTGTGCCTCCTGTTTTTTCCGTTTTCTTTTTGGGAGCAGTTGGGCGGGATAATTGTTATTTATTCAGCGTCTTTCTGATTTTGGCGGAATTTGGCCACCTTATGCCGGTTTCCACAAACCGCCATGCTGCACCAACGACGCCGGTGGGACTTGGTTTTATCATAAAACCAAAGGCAGCATTCATGATTTTCGCATTCACGCACCAGGCCGAAATCAACATTGGCCAGTAAATCCGCCGCCTGTTCCGCCAACGGACCGAGCAGTTGTCCAGCGGTTTGAGGTTGATAAATACGCGCGGTGCTTAATATCCCTTCCTCACTTATCTTAAGCGCAGGATAACTGCATGACTGCGCCAGATAATCATTCAATTTACTGATTGTTAAGGGTCGCCCGGCCTTTTTGCTTGCAACCAGCTCCCGTACCGTCTCGCGCAGGGTTCTGGCCTCATCTAACAGGCTATCCTGGATATCCATTTTTTTCGCATCAAGCAACAGACCGACCTTTGACAACCAGAGTTTAACATCATCACTGGTATGCCAAAGGTCGCATTGCTTTCCGTCAATCATCTCTACCGTATTGAGCAGATCCAGCGCCGTATGATCGGCGAGAAAACGCGGGATAGCGTTCGGCATGGCATTTTGCATAGTGATGTTGATCTCCGAAACTGACTCCCCACCATTGTAACCAATAAAAATCAACTTGACTAGTTACATAATGCAGGCATACTGCTTTCAGATAACTAGTAATAATACACTTTAACGGTTACACAAAAGAGGTGCCATATGACTGCCAATACCCATTTCCCCGTTCATTATCAATTTATCGATGTTGATGGTGTCCGCGTTTTTTATCGTGAAGCAGGCAATGCCGATGCGCCAACCCTCCTGCTGCTGCATGGCTTTCCCAGTTCGTCCCACCAGTTTCGTGAGCTGATTCCCTTATTGGCGGATAAATTTCATCTTATTGCTCCCGACCTTCCCGGCTTTGGTTTCACCGAGGTTCCTGCCGAACGCAACTATGCCTATAGTTTCGATGCCCTGGGTAAAACGCTGGTCCATTTTGTAGATGCGCTTGGCTTAAAGAGCTATGCCTTGTATGTGTTCGATTACGGCGCGCCAGCGGGTTTGCGCCTGGCCTTGGCTTATCCCGAACGCGTGACGGGACTTGTTTCGCAGAATGGCAACGCCTACCTTGAAGGACTTGGGGATGCCTGGGCGCCGATTCAGGCTTATTGGGCCGATCCTTCTCTAGAGAACCGGCAGACTGTTCAGGATGCGGCGTTGAACTTTGATGGGATTCGCTGGCAATATATTCACGGTGTGCCGGAGAAGACATTAAACCGCATTGCCCCGGAGTCCTATTTTTTCGATAACTTTCTGCTATCACGCCCCGGCAACACAACCATCCAGCTCGATCTGTTCCTGGACTACGCCAACAATCTGAAGCTGTATCCTGATTTCCAGGCGTTCTTTCGTAAAACCAAGCTGCCGACGCTGGTAATCTGGGGAAAACACGATCCTTTCTTTATTCCGCCAGGTGCCCATGCCTATAAATCAGACAATCCGAATGCGGTCGTCGAATTGCTGGATACCGGCCATTTCGCGTTGGAAACCCATGTGGAATATATTGCACAACGAATCCGTGAAACGATCGGTGGTGAGTAAGCCCGAAGGATTTAGCAGGCAGAAAAAAGCCCTCTGTTTTCACAGAGGGCTTCGTTCAATTGGATGCCTGGCAGTTGATGCCCGCCTGCGGCGGTCACCCTGCGGGCCGGCGCCTTCGGCTTCGTTCAACCGGCTTTGCCGGTTGTCCTACTCTACCTCTTATACGAACTGACCGAGTAGCGAACCGCCAGTTTGACGCATATGAAAAAGCCCTCTGTTTTCACAGAGGGCTTCGTTCAATTGGATGCCTGGCAGTTCCCTACTCTCGCATGGGGAGACCCCACACTACCATCGGCGCTACGGCGTTTCACTACTGAGTTCGGCATGGGGTCAGGTGGGACCACCGCGCTAGTGCCGCCAGGCAAATTCGTTATCCAACCGTCATCTTTTACTGATGACCATTGGCCTTTATCCGGAACAATCGCTGAAAATTCTCTCATCGCCCTTGCGGACAACGCTCTCATCGCTCAAACACCTTAGGTGTTGTAAGGTTAAGTCTCACGGGTCATTAGTATCGGTTAGCTCAACGCATCGCTGCGCTTACACACCCGACCTATCAACGTCATCGTCTTTAACGTCCCTTCAGGTGGCTTAAAGCCACAGGGAAGACTCATCTCGAGGCAAGTTTCCCGCTTAGATGCTTTCAGCGGTTATCTCTTCCGCACGTAGCTACCGGGCAATGCCATTGGCATGACAACCCGAACACCAGTGGTGCGTCCACTCCGGTCCTCTCGTACTAGGAGCAGCCCCTCTCAATCTTCCAACGCCCACGGCAGATAGGGACCGAACTGTCTCACGACGTTCTAAACCCAGCTCGCGTACCACTTTAAATGGCGAACAGCCATACCCTTGGGACCTACTTCAGCCCCAGGATGTGATGAGCCGACATCGAGGTGCCAAACACCGCCGTCGATATGAACTCTTGGGCGGTATCAGCCTGTTATCCCCGGAGTACCTTTTATCCGTTGAGCGATGGCCCTTCCATTCAGAACCACCGGATCACTAAGACCTGCTTTCGCACCTGCTCGAGCCGTCACTCTCGCAGTCAAGCTAGCTTATGCCTTTGCACTAACCTCACGATGTCCGACCGTGATTAGCTAACCTTCGTGCTCCTCCGTTACTCTTTAGGAGGAGACCGCCCCAGTCAAACTACCCACCAGACACTGTCCTCGACCCGGATTACGGGCCGGAGTTAGAACATCAAACATTAAAGGGTGGTATTTCAAGGTTGGCTCCATAAGGACTGGCGTCCCTACTTCTAAGCCTCCCACCTATCCTACACATCAAGGCTCAATGTTCAGTGTCAAGCTATAGTAAAGGTTCACGGGGTCTTTCCGTCTTGCCGCGGGTACACTGCATCTTCACAGCGAGTTCAATTTCACTGAGTCTCGGGTGGAGACAGCCTGGCCATCATTACGCCATTCGTGCAGGTCGGAACTTACCCGACAAGGAATTTCGCTACCTTAGGACCGTTATAGTTACGGCCGCCGTTTACCGGGGCTTCGATCAAGAGCTTCTCCTTACGGATAACCCCATCAATTAACCTTCCGGCACCGGGCAGGCGTCACACCGTATACGTCCACTTTCGTGTTTGCACAGTGCTGTGTTTTTAATAAACAGTTGCAGCCAGCTGGTATCTGCGACTGGCTTCGGCTCGGGAAGCAAGTTCCTCCACCTAATGCCAGCGTGCCTTCTCCCGAAGTTACGGCACCATTTTGCCTAGTTCCTTCACCCGAGTTCTCTCAAGCGCCTCGGTATTCTCTACCTGACCACCTGTGTCGGTTTGGGGTACGATTCGATGTGACCTGGTGCTTAGAGGCTTTTCCTGGAAGCGTAGCATCAACCCCTTCACCACCGTAGTGGCTCGTCATCACGCCTCAGTGTTACAAGAGAACGGATTTTCCTGTCCTCTCCACCTGCACGCTTGAACCGGGACAACCGTCGCCCGGCCGGTCTAGCTTTCTCCGTCCCCCCTTCGCAGTCACACCCAGTACAGGAATATTAACCTGTTTCCCATCGACTACGCCTTTCGGCCTCGCCTTAGGGGTCGACTCACCCTGCTCCGATTAACGTTGAACAGGAACCCTTGGTCTTCCGGCGAGCGGGCTTTTCACCCGCTTTATCGTTACTTATGTCAGCATTCGCACTTCTGATACCTCCAGCAACCCTCACAGGCCACCTTCTCAGGCTTACAGAACGCTCCCCTACCCAACAATACCCGAAGGTATCGCTGCCGCGGCTTCGGTGCATGGTTTAGCCCCGTTACATCTTCCGCGCAGGCCGACTCGACCAGTGAGCTATTACGCTTTCTTTAAATGATGGCTGCTTCTAAGCCAACATCCTGGCTGTCTATGCCTTCCCACATCGTTTCCCACTTAACCATGACTTTGGGACCTTAGCCGGCGGTCTGGGTTGTTTCCCTCTTCACGACGGACGTTAGCACCCGCCGTGTGTCTCCCGTGATAACATTCTTCGGTATTCGCAGTTTGCATCGGGTTGGTAATCCGGGGTGGACCCCTAGCCGAAACAGTGCTCTACCCCCGAAGATGAATTCACGAGGCGCTACCTAAATAGCTTTCGGGGAGAACCAGCTATCTCCCGGTTTGATTGGCCTTTCACCCCCAGCCACAAGTCATCCGCTAATTTTTCAACATTAGTCGGTTCGGTCCTCCAGTTAGTGTTACCCAACCTTCAACCTGCCCATGGCTAGATCACCGGGTTTCGGGTCTATACCCTGCAACTACACGCCCAGTTAAGACTCGGTTTCCCTACGGCTCCCCTATGCGGTTAACCTTGCTACAGAATATAAGTCGCTGACCCATTATACAAAAGGTACGCAGTCACCCCATCACTAAGCCCCCTCTGCTTATTTTGTCGGTTGGGCGTCGCTTTCGCTCCGCCTGCCGTACCTTTAGCAAAGGATGCATATGCAGCTTCACCACTGGCTTAGTGATGGGGCTCCCACTGCTTGTACGTACACGGTTTCAGGTTCTGTTTCACTCCCCTCGCCGGGGTTCTTTTCGCCTTTCCCTCACGGTACTGGTTCACTATCGGTCAGTCAGGAGTATTTAGCCTTGGAGGATGGTCCCCCCATCTTCAGACAGGATATCACGTGTCCCGCCCTACTCATCGAACCCACAACCTCTGCACCTTCGGATACGGGGCTATCACCCTCTGTCGCCGGACTTTCCAGACCGTTCTCCTGATGCAAAAGCTGATGGTGGTTCTGGGCTGTTCCCCGTTCGCTCGCCGCTACTGGGGGAATCTCGGTTGATTTCTTTTCCTCGGGGTACTGAGATGTTTCAGTTCCCCCGGTTCGCCTCATTGCGCTATGGATTCACGCAATGATAGTGCAACGAATTGCACTGGGTTTCCCCATTCGGACATCGCCGGCTAATAACGCTTCATATCAGCTTACCGACGCTTTTCGCAGATTAGCACGTCCTTCATCGCCTCTGACTGCCTAGGCATCCACCGTGTACGCTTAGTCACTTAACCTCACAACCCTAAAGTGTTTGTTCTGTCCGACCGGCTGCACAAATACATGGCCGCGTTGCTCCGGTACTCGAAATCCTCATGGACATACAGTCCACTCCGGTACTCGAAATCCTCATGGACATACAGTCCACTCCGGTTTCTCCGTGCCGGGCGCCTTGCCCTGCATTCGTTCGCTCGGTCTTGCTTCGGCGCGGCCTGTTACGGACATCGCCAGCGTTGGACAGAGGCTGTTATCGACATAACAGCATTCTAGGTTTGCTTGCTTTGAGAGACTCGCATACTGATTTTGCTCAGCATGTTTTTTTCAAATTTTCAGCTTGTTCCGGATTGTTAAAGAGCAGTATTTCGCAGCGCACTCTTTCAAATGCGCTCTGAAATTTATCAGACACGTAGGCTGTTTGGCGTCCCCTAGGGGGTTCGAACCCCTGTTACCGCCGTGAAAGGGCAGTGTCCTAGGCCACTAGACGAAGGGGACAAAGATACGCGTTCGCGAAGCTGCGCTTCACAAACAAAACCATACGAGCTGTTTGCTCATCACTTCTATCAGACAATCTGTGTGGACACGTCACTTGACGCGCATCTTTCGGTAAGGAGGTGATCCAACCGCAGGTTCCCCTACGGTTACCTTGTTACGACTTCACCCCAGTCATGAATCACAAAGTGGTAAGCGCCCTCCCGAAGGTTAAGCTACCTACTTCTTTTGCAACCCACTCCCATGGTGTGACGGGCGGTGTGTACAAGGCCCGGGAACGTATTCACCGTGGCATTCTGATCCACGATTACTAGCGATTCCGACTTCATGGAGTCGAGTTGCAGACTCCAATCCGGACTACGACGCACTTTGTGAGGTCCGCTTACCCTCGCGAGTTCGCTTCTCTTTGTATGCGCCATTGTAGCACGTGTGTAGCCCTACTCGTAAGGGCCATGATGACTTGACGTCATCCCCACCTTCCTCCGGTTTGTCACCGGCAGTCTCCTTTGAGTTCCCACCATGACGTGCTGGCAACAAAGGATAAGGGTTGCGCTCGTTGCGGGACTTAACCCAACATTTCACAACACGAGCTGACGACAGCCATGCAGCACCTGTCTCAGAGTTCCCGAAGGCACAACTCCATCTCTGAAGTCTTCTCTGGATGTCAAGAGTAGGTAAGGTTCTTCGCGTTGCATCGAATTAAACCACATGCTCCACCGCTTGTGCGGGCCCCCGTCAATTCATTTGAGTTTTAACCTTGCGGCCGTACTCCCCAGGCGGTCGATTTAACGCGTTAGCTCCGAAAGCCACGGCTCAAGGCCACAACCTTCAAATCGACATCGTTTACAGCGTGGACTACCAGGGTATCTAATCCTGTTTGCTCCCCACGCTTTCGTACCTGAGCGTCAGTCTTCGTCCAGGGGGCCGCCTTCGCCACCGGTATTCCTCCAGATCTCTACGCATTTCACCGCTACACCTGGAATTCTACCCCCCTCTACGAGACTCTAGCCTGCCAGTTTCAAATGCAGTTCCCGAGTTAAGCTCGGGGATTTCACATCTGACTTAACAAACCGCCTGCGTACGCTTTACGCCCAGTAATTCCGATTAACGCTCGCACCCTCCGTATTACCGCGGCTGCTGGCACGGAGTTAGCCGGTGCTTCTTCTGCGGGTAACGTCAATGATTGAATCTATTAAACCCAACCCCTTCCTCCCCGCTGAAAGTGCTTTACAACCCGAAGGCCTTCTTCACACACGCGGCATGGCTGCATCAGGCTTGCGCCCATTGTGCAATATTCCCCACTGCTGCCTCCCGTAGGAGTCTGGACCGTGTCTCAGTTCCAGTGTGGCTGGTCATCCTCTCAGACCAGCTAGGGATCGTCGCCTAGGTGAGCCGTTACCCCACCTACTAGCTAATCCCATCTGGGTTCATCCGATGGTGTGAGGCCCTAAGGTCCCCCACTTTGGTCTTGCGACGTTATGCGGTATTAGCTACCGTTTCCAGTAGTTATCCCCCTCCATCGGGCAGATCCCCAGACATTACTCACCCGTCCGCCGCTCGCCGGCAAAGTAGCAAGCTACTTTCCGCTGCCGCTCGACTTGCATGTGTTAGGCCTGCCGCCAGCGTTCAATCTGAGCCATGATCAAACTCTTCAATTAAAAGCTTGATGCTCAAAGAATCTACTGTTTCATTCATTACTGAATTAACTGGTAAACACTCTAAGACTTGTATTGTTGTGTTTCGATACGGTCTTGTGAGTGCCCACACAGATTGTCTGATAAATTGTTAAAGAGCGTGCGCCGCTATGATTCAGTCTGGCGCGAGGTGGCGTATATTACGCTTTCCCCTATCAGTGTCAAGCCCGTCAGGCTTGCTTCTGACTCGTTTTCGGTCCTTGTGAAGCTGCTCACAGTCCCGGTCGATGGAGGCGCATTATAGGGAATTCTAATGGAGCCGCAACAGGTATTTTGCCTGAATAGGCTCGTTCGCTGCTTTCCACAGCAAAACAGGGGGTTATACCCGCTTGTGCACAAACTTATCCACAGACATGCATGACAGGCAAAATTTGGCGAGCATCACGCAAACGTTTTCGCTACAATTCACGCCTATTTTATCAGCATCGGTATTCCATGCATCAGTGGCCTTTTATAAATGAACGCCGGTGCGTGTCAGTGTTATTAAAACTATCCAATCAAGGGATAACTTTGTTATGCAACAACCACGTCCTGTACGCCGTGCTCTGCTCAGTGTTTCTGACAAAGCCGGTATCGTAGAATTCGCCCGGTCCCTGTCGCAGCGCGGCGTTAAACTGCTGTCCACCGGCGGTACCGCGCGCCTTTTGGCGGAAGCCGGATTGCCGGTGACCGAGGTTTCAGACTACACCGGCTTCCCTGAAATGATGGACGGTCGGGTTAAGACACTGCACCCCAAAGTGCATGGCGGTATTTTGGGTCGCCGCGGCCAGGATGATGCCATTATGCAACTGCATGCCATCGAGCCTATCGATATGGTGGTGGTAAATCTTTATCCGTTTGCCCAAACCGTGGCGCGGGAAGATTGTACCCGCGAAGATGCGGTGGAAAATATCGATATCGGCGGTCCCACCATGGTGCGTTCCGCCGCCAAGAATCATAAGGATGTCGCGATTGTGGTGAACAGCGCGGATTACCCTCGCCTGCTCAATGAAATGGACCGGCACGACGGTTCATTGACTTACGACACCCGCTTTGACCTGGCGATTAAAGCGTTTGAACACACCGCGGCATATGACAGCATGATCGCCAACTATTTTGGCAGCCAGGTCCCCCCCTATTATGGTGAGACTTCCGCCCCCGCCGGCCGCTTTCCCCGCACCCTGAATCTGAATTTTGTTAAAAAACAGGATATGCGTTACGGCGAGAACAGCCATCAGCTGGCGGCATTTTATATCGAAGAGCAGACCCGTGAGGCCTCCGTCGCCACCGCGCAACAGCTGCAAGGCAAAGCCTTATCCTATAACAATATTGCCGATACCGACGCCGCTCTGGAGTGCGTAAAAGAGTTTGCCGAACCGGCCTGCGTAATTGTAAAGCATGCTAATCCTTGCGGGGTCGCCATCGGCGATGGGCTTTTGGAAGCCTATGAACGGGCTTATAAGACCGACCCGACCTCGGCGTTCGGCGGCATTATCGCCTTCAACCGTCCCCTCGATGCCGTTACCGCCAAAGCCATTATCAGCCGCCAGTTCGTGGAAGTGATTATCGCACCGTCCATAACCGATGACGCCCTGGCCGTACTCAAGGCGAAACAAAACGTACGGGTATTAACCTGCGGGGCCTGGCAGGCACGGATACCCGGTCTGGATTTCAAACGCGTCAACGGCGGCCTGCTGGTGCAGGAGAGGGACTTGGGTATGGTCGGGCCGGCGGATTTGCGCATCGTGACCGAACGTCAGCCAAGCGAAACGGAGCTGCGGGATGCGCTGTTCTGTTGGAAAGTGGCCAAATACGTTAAATCCAACGCCATCGTTTATGCCCGCGGCAATATGACCATCGGTATCGGCGCCGGCCAGATGAGCCGGGTCTATTCGGCAAAAATCGCCGGCATCAAAGCCGCTGACGAAGGCTTGGACGTGCGCGGATCGGCCATGGCCTCCGATGCGTTTTTCCCCTTCCGGGACGGTATCGACGCCGCGGCGGCCGTGGGGATCAGCTGTGTTATCCAGCCCGGCGGTTCCATCCGCGATGATGAAGTCATCGCCGCGGCCAATGAACATGGCATCGCCATGATTTTTACCGGCATGCGCCACTTCCGCCACTGATCCCAGGAGCATCCCATGAATATCTTGATTATTGGCAATGGCGGCCGTGAGCACGCCCTGGCGTGGAAAAGCGCACGTTCACCGCTGGCCGGCAAAGTGTATGTCGCGCCGGGTAATGCCGGTACCGCCATCGAACCCGCGCTGGAGAATGTCAACATCGCCGCAACCGATATCCCGGCGCTGGTGGAATTTGCCCAAGGCCATGATATCGGTCTGACCATCGTCGGCCCCGAGGCGCCGCTGGTGCTGGGCATCGTCGACGCGTTTCGCGCCGCCGGTTTGCGGGTGTTCGGCCCGACCAAAGCCGCCGCGCAGTTGGAAGGCTCCAAGGCGTTTACCAAGGATTTCCTGGCCCGGCATCATATTCCCAGCGCGTCATACGGTAATTTTACCGAAATCGAACCGGCGCTGGCCTACGTGCGTGAAAAAGGCGCGCCCATCGTTATCAAGGCGGACGGTTTGGCCGCCGGCAAAGGGGTTATCGTCGCGATGACACTGCCGGAAGCGGAAGCGGCGATTCAGGACATGCTGGCGGGCAACGCTTTTGGCGATGCCGGACACCGGATTGTGGTGGAAGAGTTCCTGGAAGGGGAAGAGGCCAGTTTCATCGTCATGGTGGATGGCGCACATGTGCTGCCCATGGCCACCAGCCAGGACCACAAACGTGTGGGGGATGGTGATACCGGGCCGAATACCGGCGGCATGGGCGCCTATTCCCCGGCCCCGGTCGTCACGGACGAGGTGCACCGGCGCGTTATGGATCAGGTTATCTGGCCGACCGTGCGCGGTATGGCGGCCGAAGGTAACATCTACACCGGTTTTCTGTATGCCGGACTGATGATTGACCCTGAAGGCAATCCCAAAGTCATTGAATTCAACTGCCGCTTCGGCGATCCGGAAACCCAGCCCATTATGCTGCGCATGCGCTCCGATCTGGTGGCCCATTGCCTTGCGGCCACCGACGGCCGATTAGATCGCGAAACCTCGTCATGGGATCAGCGTCCCGCCCTGGGGGTAGTGTTGGCGGCCGGCGGCTATCCGGCGGCATATCGCAGCAGCGATGAAATTACCGGCTTGCCGGCGCAGGAGGTGGAAGGGGAAAAAGTCTTCCATGCCGGTACCGCTCTCAAGGACGGCAAAGTGCTGACACAAGGTGGTCGGGTACTATGCGTTACCGCATTGGGGGATACCGTGGCGGATGCGCAGGCCAGGGCCTATCGCGGCGTGCGTGCTATCCATTGGCAAAACAGTTTTTATCGTACCGATATCGGCTATCGCGCCATCGAGCGGGAAAAATCCCTCTGAGGCATTCGGGAATCCAAAGAGACTCGTCAAACGCGGCGAGTCTACCTACCGGCGTAGCGAAAAGCCTAAAGATCGCTTTTCTTGGGTTGCCAGCGGCAAAAATCTTCGTTGGCGACCAATAATAACTGGGTTCCTTCGGGGGCCTCTAGCCACGCCACTCCCAGCGGCCGGGCTGAATGTGTTGATCGCGCCGCTATCCACGACAGGGAACGCCCGTCGAAATTGGGATTAACAGCCTTGTCCTGGCAGTTATACATTGCGCCGTCTCTCCACTGTCCTTGCACCAGATGCACATGGCCCACGCGTAATGAATGACTGTCTTGAAGCAGGCGATTGGCTTCGAACTGATAGAGGGCCAATTCGTCGTCACTGAGTTTTTCCCGTACTTGATCCCGCTGGCGCTGCATAAAACTCACGTTGCCTTTGTCATCAAAACGGATTTGCACTACCTGTGCATGGGCACCGTTCTGCGTACGGTTGATTTGACGCACCTGGTCGTCCAGATACTGGTAGCGGGTAATAGTCGTATTATCCCCTTCATAGGGGCTGTAGACACTGAGAATGGTGACCGCTCGCTGCGCCTGGTCGTCGTTGCGCCATAAACGCACTACGCCCCGGTCGGCAATATAGCCGCTGGCGGTGAAGGAAGGCAGTTGGTCCTGGCGGTGACTACAGGCGTTGAGCATAACGGCAAACAGCCCAATCCAGCCCCACCGGCGCGCAAACAAAAGGGGCATAGTAGCCCCTCCGCTTAATCTTTTCACCAACACACTGTATTTACTTAACAGCGTCTTTCAGGGCCTTGCCAGAAACAAATGCGGGCACATTGGCCGCAGCAATTTTGATTTCTTTGCCGGTCTGAGGATTGCGTCCAGTGCGTTCGCTACGATGATTAATTTTGAAAGTACCGAAACCAACCAATTGTACTGCATCACCCTCTTTTAGAGACTCAGTAATTGCCGCCAAAGTGGATTCCAATGCTGACTTTGCCTGTGCCTTGGAAAGATCAGCCTTATCAGCAATTACATCAATCAGTTGAGTCTTGTTCATATGTTATCCTTACAGTGTGTTTATCGCTTGCTAAGCATCGAGTGCGACGGATATGCCAAAAATTTAGCGCTCTCCTGCAAACACGCACCGATAGCCACTTTTTTTATGCCCCCCCAAATGTAGACCAGACAGGGTGCAGATGTGAAGTCTTAAGACATGGCAAAACAGGTCTTAAATCACGTTTTATTGCCTTATTGCTGTAAATTTATCCCAATATTGCTAATTCCGGCTTCGCGCAGGTCTGCCCGCAGTCCCTTTATTAAATCTAGGTCGCGATTTTCACAGGCCGCCAACAAGCGAAAAATCTCCCATTGGATATCCCATTCTTGCTCAATGGCGGGTAATGCGCTCAGCTCTTCATCGGGCATTTCCCGTTCAGCTTCGGTCATTTCCAGCATTGCTACCGTATGGATGGAAGTTTCACTTACGCTGACGGCATGTGCCAGCGTCTCACCACTTAAATACGAATGCAATAATTCACTAAGCGCGACACAAGCATCGATCGCCGGGTAAACACCATAAAAATCGAAGTCATCGGCCGCGGGAATACAGTCTTCCAGCTTTTCTAATTGTAAATCAAAATTGACCTTAGCATCTTTAACTACCTGTGTCTCCCAAACCAGGTCGAGAATGCGACGATAAATCGCTGCTTCGCCAAAACCGGTTTGCGTACAGAACAAATGGTAGTTGGGATACATCCGCTCGCACAGCGATGCCATAAAAATCACGTGTTGCCAGCTGTCCAGCTTCTCCAGACGCAAATGTATCGGATTACGTAACATCGCACTATCTCAATATTCTTAATATTGCGAAGCAGTGTACCCGAAATTGCCCGGTTCCCCTATTGCGGATTAAACAAGTCCGGGCTTTCCTGATCTTGCCGCCAGCGCTGAAACGCCATGCGATTCGAGGCCACCGCATCCGCCCAGCGGGTAGGTTCAGGCAAACGGTATCCTCTCATACACAGGCGCACCCAATGCAGCGCGCTGTCCAAACCCACCCGATGCCCGGTGGAGATAAACAGCGGATTACAGCGTAATTTACTGCGCCATACCCAGGCGACCTGCTCACCTTTATCGATGAGAGGAGCCCTGGCGTCCGGTTCATCGCTCAGCGGCTCGAAACGACCGCACAAGCGGCGTTTCGCCACGCCGATGGTGGGCCGGTCGATTAATAGGCCAAAGTGACTGGCGACCCCCAAACGGCGCGGATGGGAGATGCCGTGGCCGTCCACAAAGACCAAATCCGGCTGCTGCGAAAGACGCTGCCATGCGGCCAGTAGGGCCGGGTACTCCCTGAAGGACAAAAAGCCGGGAATATACGGCATGGTGGTATTGATACGCGCCACCTGATACTCGATGAGCTCCAGGGACGGAAAGCGCAGCAGAGCAATGGCCGCGCGGGTCACCTCGCCCCCTTGTTCAAATCCCACATCGGCGCCGGCGATGATTGACGGGGTCTCGAAATCAAAAGCGTCATGACGGATAACATTTCCCGCGGTGGCGATTTGCTGCGCACGTAATCCGGCTATATCCACAATTTCCATAATGCCAGCTCCTACGGGTGATAACCTCAGCGTCAACGAATGATAACGCCGGCGACTACATGTGGTAAGGATTAAGGGTGATAAGGACGCGACAGGCGGTGTACCGCCTCCACCAATACGCCGGCGTTTTCCGGCGGCACATCCTGGTGAATGCCATGCCCCAGGTTAAACACATGTCCTTCCCCGTACCCGAAACCCGCAAGTATTTCAGCGGCTTCCAGCTCGATGCGCTGCGGTTGGGCGTACAGTATCGACGGATCCATATTGCCTTGCAGAGCCACTTTATCTCCCACGAGGCGGCGGGCGTCGCCGATGTCGGTGCTCCAGTCAAGGCCCAGGGCGTCGCAACCGGTTTGGGCCATCTGTGCCAGCCACTGTCCGCCGCCCTTGGTGAACAAGGTCACCGGCACCCGGCGCCCTTCGTTCTCCCGCAGCAGACCGTCGATGATTTTATGCATGTAAGCGAGAGAGAATTCCCGGTAGCCATTACCGGTAAGCACACCGCCCCAGGTATCGAAAATCATCACCGCCTGGACGCCGGCGCGAATCTGGGCGTTCAGATAAAGCGTGACGCTATCCGCCAGTTTGTCCAGCAGCAGATGCAGGCTCTTCGGTTCCGTATACATCAATTTTTTGATTTTGGTGAAGGATTTGCTGCTGCCGCCTTCAACCATGTAGGTTGCCAGGGTCCAGGGACTGCCGGAGAAGCCGATTAAAGGCACCTCGCCGCGCAGATTTTTTCGGATGGTACGCACCGCGTTCATGACATACACCAATTCCTGCTCGGGATCGGGAATGGGTAATTTTGTTATGTCGCCGAAAGATAAGAGGGGCCGCTCGAAACGCGGCCCCTCTCCCTGTTCAAAATAGAGTCCCAATCCCATGGCATCGGGGATGGTCAGAATATCGGAAAACAGAATCGCCGCGTCAAGGGGATAACGCCTTAACGGCTGCAGCGTCACCTCGCAGGCCAATTCAGCGTTTTTGCACAGCGACATGAAATCCCCGGCCTCGGCGCGGGTCGCCTGGTATTCCGGCAGGTAGCGACCGGCCTGCCGCATCATCCAGACCGGGGTCATATCCACCGGCTGGCGCAGCAGGGCGCGCAGGTAACGATCGTTTTTCAATTCATCCATGCTGGATTTCCTTTGTTATTAACGGGTTGTCGCAATAGAGCTGTCGGCATCCCGATCCGCGCGACATAGGGCCACCGTATCCTCGATTAACCGGCGGGCCACGGTGCCCGGCGGCGGCAATAACGGCAATGCATCGTAACGATACCAGCCGGCATCCAGGATCTCGCTGTGATCGGGGGTGATGTCGCCACCGTCATACTCCGCCATAAAAGCCATCATCAGCGAATGGGGAAAAGGCCATGGCTGAGAGGTGACATAGCGTACATTCTTCACCTTCACCTTGGTCTCTTCCATGACCTCGCGGGCCACCGTTTGCTCCAGCGTTTCACCCACTTCGACGAATCCGGCCAGCACGGTATAGATGCCGCCGCGATGGCGGGTATGCTGGGCCAGCAAAATTTCATCGCCCCGGCGAATCGCAACTATAATGCATGGAGCGATTTGCGGGTAATAGCGTTCATGGCAATGATCGCACAGGCAAGCCCACTCTTTGCCGCTAATGCGCATGGTATGTCCGCAGTAGCCGCAAAACCGGTGGGCCCGGTAGAATTCCGCCAGTTGGACACCCCGCCCTGCCAATTGGAACAGGCCGGGGTCTTGGTCAATGATCTGCCGGACCGATCCCATATCCCGGGGCATGGTATGGCGTACCAGCCAGGCGGTAGACCCTGCCCATTCGCCGATGGGGGTTGCAGTAAACCCCTGCAGCGACCAGGCGGAGGCCAAACCAAACGGCAATTCCCCTTGGGGTAACCACAATTTGCTGTTCTGGCTGACGACCCACCAGCCGTGTTCGTTACCGCTGAGTTCTTGTTCCATTTTAGTTGCACTACCCCTTTTTCACTGGCAATCTAGAATTTAGCTTTAAAAGATAAATAACGCAGCGTTACTTTTATTACATCGGAGTCTGTCATGTTAAACCAGCTGGAAATCTTGGCTCAACGGGTTGGCGGCAGTAACGAACTTATTGACCAATGGCTGGTGGCCCGCCGGGGCTTACTGGTTGCTTATTACCATCTCATCGGTCTTAAGCCCAACAAAGAAAAGCATACTCCTCTGGATGAAAACGCGCTGGACGACTTTTGCCATCATCTCGTGGACTATCTGTCCGCCGGCCATTTTCATGTGTACGATCGTATCGTGCCGGAGGCGGACGAAAGCGGTCCCAACCGTCTTTTAATAACGCAGATCTACCAGGCTTTGCAGGAAAATACGCAACAAATCATGTCGTTTTATGACAGCCAATTTGAGACCGCCGTGGATCATGACAACTGCATGGAGTTCCAGGAAGCCCTTTCCGGCGTCGGCGAGGCGCTGGGCACCCGGTTTTCGCTGGAGGACAAGCTGATTCAAAAGGCGTTGGAGCACCGAGCGGACTATCGGCCCTCGGAACCCGCCGCCAATAATGACCCGGATGCCTCGCGCCTGGCTTAACGCCGGGTCTGAGCATCCTTTTCGGCTCATCTGAGCCGCAACGCTGACCAATCGCCCCGGCGTCAACGAGTAGGGGCACTTTGTCAGCAAACGTTGGCTCGTGATGAGCCGGTATCTTGTCGGAGTGCCTAGCGCGTACATTACGCCAGGCTGAGACCGTTAATTCGGGATCCGCGGAACCTGATCGGGTTAATACCCGCGAAGGGAACAAGAGTAATTCAACGCCAAGAATCATCGTCGATCGACATATGATTCCAGCCCTGTCTTATTACTCCCGTAGCGCTCCGGACAAGCAATTTTCCCTAACTTCTTTATAAGGAATTGCTATGTCTCTACCCACCACTCCTTCCCGCCGCGAACAGCGGGCACAGGCCCAGGATTTTATCAACCGCCTGAAAGGCGAGGCGTTCCCCCAGTCCCGCCGCATTTATTTGCAGGGCAGCAGTGCCGATATCCGGGTGCCGATGCGTGAAATACAGCTCAGTCCGACCATGATCGGCGGTGATAAAAGCGCCCCCCGATATGAACAGAACGAGCCGGTGCCGATATACGATACCGCCGGACCCTATGGCGACCCGGAGATATCCATTGACGTACGCGCCGGTTTGTTTCCGTTGCGTGCCAACTGGATCGAACGCCGGGCGGATACCGAAACCGTCAGTGAATTAAGCTCTCGTTACAGCGGGGAGCGGCGTGCCGACGACGGTCTGGATGAAATCCGTTTTGCACCGGGCCATATGCCGCAGCGCGCCAAACCTGGGCGCTGCGTCACACAGTTACATTACGCCCGGGCGGGTATCGTGACGCCGGAAATGGAGTTCATTGCGCTGCGTGAAAACATGGGCCGTGAACGAATCCGCGGCGAGGTGCTATTGCAACAGCATCCCGGCCATGGCTTCGGCGCCGAGCTGCCGGAAAATATCACGCCGGAATTCGTGCGGCGGGAGGTTGCCGAGGGCCGCGCCATCATCCCCGCCAATATCAACCATCCCGAATCGGAGCCGATGATTATCGGCCGCAATTTTCTGGTGAAGGTCAATGCCAACATCGGCAACTCGGCGGTAAGTTCTTCCATCGAAGAAGAAGTGGAAAAACTGGTATGGTCCACGCGCTGGGGCGCGGATACCGTAATGGATCTCTCCACCGGACGCTATATCCACGAAACACGGGAATGGATACTGCGCAACAGCCCGGTCCCCATCGGTACGGTGCCCATCTACCAGGCGCTGGAAAAGGTCAACGGCGTGGCGGAGAATCTGACCTGGGAAACGTTCCGCGATACCCTCTTGGAGCAGGCGGAACAAGGGGTGGACTACTTTACCATTCATGCCGGCGTGCTGCTGCGCTATGTGCCCATGACCGCCAAACGGTTAACCGGCATCGTCTCCCGCGGCGGTTCCATTATGGCGAAATGGTGTTTGTCACATCACAAGGAAAGCTTTCTGTATGAACATTTCCGCGAAATCTGCCAAATCTGCGCCGCCTATGATGTAGCGCTGTCGCTGGGCGACGGCCTGCGCCCCGGCTCCATCCAGGACGCCAACGATGAGGCGCAGTTCGCCGAACTCTATACCCTTGGCGAGCTCACCAAAATCGCGTGGGAATATGACGTCCAGGTCATGATAGAAGGCCCCGGCCATATCCCGATGCATATGATTCGCCGCAATATGACCGAGCAGTTGGAGCACTGCCACGAAGCTCCCTTTTACACTCTCGGACCGCTGACAACCGATATCGCCCCCGGTTATGACCATTTTACCTCCGGCATCGGCGCGGCGCTTATCGGCTGGTTCGGCTGCGCCATGCTGTGCTACGTCACGCCCAAGGAACATTTGGGCCTGCCGAATAAAGAGGACGTGAAGCAAGGGCTAATCACCTACAAAATCGCCGCCCACGCTGCGGATCTGGCCAAAGGCCACCCCGGCGCGCAAATTCGCGATAACGCCATGTCCAAGGCGCGTTTTGAATTCCGCTGGGAAGATCAGTTCAACCTGGCGCTGGACCCCGCCACGGCACGCGCATACCACGATGAAACCCTGCCCCAGGAGTCCGGTAAGGTGGCGCATTTTTGTTCCATGTGCGGTCCTAAGTTCTGTTCAATGAAGATTTCCCAGGAAGTCAGGGATTATGCCGCCGCTCAGGCCATCGACGTTCAGCAAAGCGGCATGGATACGATGTCGGCCGAATTCCGCGCCCATGGCGGGGAAATCTATCTGACGCCCACTGAAGCGGGGATAGCTAAATGAATGCACTCAACGCACCTTTTGCCCCCACCGCCCATCGGCTGGGGCTCTATCCGGTGGTGGACTCCCTGGCCTGGATAGTCCGTTTGCTGGACGCAGGCGTCACCACCCTGCAGCTTCGGATCAAGGATCGGCCGGACGAGGCGGTAGAACCGGATATCGAAGCCGCCATCCTGCTGGGCAGGAAATACCAGGCCAGAATATTCATTAACGACTACTGGCGGCTGGCGGTGAAACACGGCGCTTACGGTGTGCATCTGGGCCAGGAAGACCTGGATACCGCCGATCTGTCGGTTATTCAGCGCGCCGGCCTGCGCCTGGGCCTCTCCACCCATGACGATCAGGAACTGGCTCGGGCGTTGTCGTTCCGGCCCTCTTATATCGCCCTGGGCCATATCTTCCCGACCCAGACGAAAATCATGCCGTCGCAGCCGCAGGGGCTGGCGGATCTCAAGCGCATGGCGGCCGGATTGGAGGATATTCCCACCGTGGCCATCGGCGGCATCAGTATCGATCGGGTGGACGCGGTAATGGACTGCGGCGTCGGCAGCGTGGCGGTGGTAAGCGCCATCACCAAAGCGCCGGACTGGCGGTTGGCCACCGCTGTCTTATTGCAGAAAACAGAAGGCCGGGAGGTGGCGGATGCTCAATGACCAGGCGTTTTTGCGCTACAGCCGGCACATGCTGCTGGAAGAGATAGGTCCCGAAGGCCAGGAAAAGTTAATGGCTGCAACCGTGCTGATAGCCGGTCTCGGCGGCCTGGGTTCCCCCGCCGCCCTGTATCTGGCGGCGGCTGGGGTCGGTACCCTGCTGCTGGCGGATGACGACCGAGTGGACGTCAGCAATCTTCAACGCCAGATTCTCTATCGAACCGGCGATATCACTCATTCCAAGGCCCTGGTGGCGCAGCAGCAGTTACAGGCGCTTAACCCGTTGGGAAAATATATCCCATTACAGGAGCGTCTGGCGGGCGAATCGTTGACGCGCGCGGTGGCGAGGGCGGATTTGATCCTGGACTGCAGCGATAATATGCAAACCCGCCATGAGATAAACGCCGCCTGCGTCCAACAGGGTAAAACCTTGATAAGCGCCAGCGCGGTAGGCTTCAGCGGCCAATTTTTGGTGCTGCAGCCGCCCTACCGGCACGGCTGCTATGCTTGCCTGTTCCCTGAGGCCGCCGAACCGCAGCGCAACTGCCGTACCGCCGGCGTCGTCGGGCCGGTGGTCGGGATTATGGGCGCCTTGCAAGCATTGGAGGCGACGAAAATTCTCAGCGGCTTGCCTTCCCCGCTGAGCGGCCGGTTGCAGCTGTTTGACGGCAAATCCATGACCTGGCGCACCCTTAAACTGACCCGCGCCGCCGACTGCGAACTGTGCGGCGCGCAGGTCAGCGAGGGGGAGCCGGTTTGATGAAAATCACCCTTAACGAACGGCCCATAGAGCTTTCACACCGGCTCTCGCTGGCGGAATTGCTGGACCAGTTGAAATATTCGTCGGAAGGCGCGGCCCTGGCAATCAATCAAACCATTATTCCCCGCAGCCAGTGGCCCCGGCATCTCATTAACGAAGGCGACGACATCTTACTTTTTCAAGCCATAGCAGGAGGCTGAACATGTTGAAAATAGCCGATACTACCTTTACTTCCCGGTTGCTTACCGGCACCGGAAAATTCTCTACCGCCGATATCATGCTGCAGGCGTTGGCCGCTTCAGGCAGCCAGTTGGTCACCCTGGCCATGCGCCGGGTGGATCTGCGCAACGGCAATGACGCTATCCTGCCCGCCCTGCGCCAGGCCGGCGTGAAATTGCTGCCCAACACCTCCGGCGCCAAGACCGCTGAAGAGGCGGTGTTTGCCGCACGTCTGGCCCGTGAAGCCTTGGGAACCCATTGGATCAAGCTGGAAATCCATCCGGATGTAAAATACCTGCTGCCCGACCCCATCGAAACGCTCAAAGCGGCGGAACAGCTGGTGAAAGAGGGCTTTGTCGTTTTGCCCTACTGCGGCGCGGACCCGGTATTATGCCGCCGCCTGGAAGAGGCCGGCTGCGGAGCGGTCATGCCGCTGGGCTCGCCCATTGGCTCCAATCAAGGTTTGAAAACCCGTGATTTCCTGCAGATTATCATCGAACAGGCAGGCATTCCCGTGGTGGTGGACGCCGGTATCGGCGCCCCGAGCCAGGCATTGGAAGCGCTGGAAATGGGGGCCGATGCGGTATTGGTGAATACCGCCATCGCCGTGGCCCGTGACCCGGTGGCCATGGCCCGCGCCTTCCGGCTGGCGCTGGAAGCCGGCGAGTCATGCCGGCACGCCGGCCTGGCGCCGCGTCAACTCCAGGCCAGCGCCACCAGCCCGTTAACGGATTTTCTGCGCCACAGCGAACAGCCTGTGGAAGGAGCGGCCTGATGGATTCTTTTATCAACCACTGGCAGCGCATCTCTTGGGAGGATGCCGGTCTTGGCATCAATGCCAAGCAAGCCCGGGATGTAGAGCGGGCATTAACCGCCGAACGGCCCGGCCTGAATGATTTTATGGCGCTTCTGTCCCCGGCGGCCCAGCCCTACCTTGAGCCCTTGGCCCAGCGCGCCCAGCAGCTGACCCGTCAACGCTTCGGCAACGTGGTGAATCTGTATCTGCCGCTTTATCTCTCGAACCTCTGTTCCAATGATTGTACCTATTGCGGTTTTTCCATGAGCAATCGCCTTAAGCGCAAGACTCTGGACGAGCAGGAGATTATCGCGGAGTGCCAGGCGATCCGGGACCGGGGCTTTGAAAACGTGCTGCTGGTGACCGGCGAGCATAAAAGCAAGGTCGGCATGGACTACTTTCGACGTTATGTGCCGTTGATCCGCGACTATTTCAGTTCCCTCATGATGGAAGTGCAGCCGTTATCCCAAGAGAATTACGCCGAGCTGAAAGCCCTCGGCCTGGACGGCGTCATGGTCTATCAGGAAACCTATCATCAGCCGACCTATCAGCGGCACCATCTGCGCGGGCAGAAAATGGATTTTGCCTGGCGGCTGGAAACGCCGGATCGCCTGGCGCGGGCCGGGATCGACAAGATCGGGCTGGGGGCGCTGATCGGCTTGTCCGACAACTGGCGCACAGACTGCTATATGGTGGCCGAACATTTACTTTATCTGCAAAAAAACCATTGGCAGAGCCGCTATTCCCTCTCCTTTCCCCGCTTGCGGCCCTGCGCCGGGGGAATTACGCCGGCATCGCTGATGGACGAATCACAGCTTTTACAGGTGATGTGCGCCTTTCGCCTGCTGGCGCCGGATGTGGAAATTTCGCTGTCTACCCGCGAGTCCCCTTGGTTTCGCGACCATGCGGTACCCATCGTGGTAAATAGCGTTAGCGCCGGTTCCAAGACGCAGCCGGGAGGCTATGCCGGCGGCACGCCGGAGCTGGAACAATTCGAGCCCCATGATAACCGCTCGGTACAGGAGGTGGAGCAGATGCTGCTGCAGTCGGGTTTGCAGCCGGTATGGAAGGATTGGGACAGTTATCTGGGCAGGATGCCGACGCTGATTGAATAAGCGATGGCGAGCACGTTAAAGATGTTAGCTTGACTTAGCGGCGGGACAGTCACCAGTCCCGCCGACGGTCTGGATTTTCCTGCGTTACTTTATTTTACGAAGCGGAACAGTTTTCAACTGGCGCATGCCACAAATCCCTCGTTCTCGCCGGATGTCTCCATGAGCAATTTCTGTCCGTTCTGGTTGTTAAGAGCTTCGACGGCCGGCCCGGTTATAACAATAGAGGCTGCCGTACCAGACCAAGTAAAGCCGCCGGGTGATAAAGGCCATCCGCTCGAACGCATCGAACTATAGGCTGCATCCAGAGAAGTAAAGGACGGCAATGTGCAGTATGAGCTTGCCAGCGGATAACGCGCCACTGCCCAATTTTCGTTGTTGAAACTCTCACTGCCGCCGCTGGTGAATTCTGAGGCAAGCCTGGGCCGCTGGATACCGCCGATGGACTCCGCCATATGGCCATAATAATTGGCCACCGGGACATCGGGGCTGGTGGCTACGGTAAATATCACGTCTTTTGTCACGGTTTTTCCATCGCGCGCGGTGACCTCAATGGTGGTCTTAACCCCTTTGCCCGAGGGGTCGGTTAACGGGATGCTGATTTGGCCCGTCGCCATCACCACTCTGCCTTCATATTTTGGCGCATCGTTAATCAACAGCGTGACGCTTTCCGATCTGTTTTGCCGATTGACGGCGCCAAGGGAGTGAATATCGATGAGCACATCCCCGGCCGGCGAACCGTCTTCAAGAGTGGCTGCCACCGTCAACATCATCTGCTCGCCGGCTTTAGCTTTCGCCTCCGCCTTGTCCACACTGATTTTTAAATCAATGCCGCCAGGAGTGAAGTTCAGCTCTTTCGTCATTGCGCTGATTTGGGCACCGTCCACTTTGGGGGCGAACCTGACTATGCCGGGTTTAGCGCCCCGCACGGTGGCGGTATACACGCCGCCGCTCTCGCTTAAGGCTGAAAGGGTAATATTTTCCTCCGGCGAGGCGTTGAAGGCAAGCCGGGCTCCCATACCGGTTATCGGGCGGCCCCGCGCATCCTTGGCAAAAAATGTCAGCGTTGCGGTCTCGGTATTATCCGCCGCCAGCGTATCCTTATCGATTTCAAAGGCTGATTCGGTTGTATCCACCTCCACCGCCATAAGGGTGATGGGTTTACTCAGACTCTCCAAGCGATTGCCTTCAACCGCCGGCGTTATCGTATAATTTCCCGGCACGGTACCGAACAATTTGGCAACGTAGGTCCCATTGTCATCAAACTGCGCATTTTCTTGTCTAAAACCCGCTATCGATGAAAGATGAAAGTAGATTCTACCTACAGTTTTGGTCACGTTGCCATATTCATCCCGCGGTATCAGTCTAAGCTCTACGCTATCTTCATCATCGGCGATAAGCTTGTCTGCGCTGATGCTGAAGGAGGGATTAAGCTCGCTGAACGGGCCTGGCGTTAAGGTGACCGTTTTCATCAAGCCGCTTAACTGCTGGCCGTCGATTGACGGCGCCACCTCTACCCTACCCGCTCTGAGTCCGCTCAGCCGGGCGGTATAATTCCCGTCGGTCTCCACAATGTCTGAAATCGAGATCCCCGCTGATGGCGCAGCGATAAATGCCAAGCGCTCCGCCAACCCTTTCACCGGCTCCCCGCTCTTATCCCTGGCGGTGAAGCTCAGCATAGTGAAGCCCTTGCCCACCGTAAGCGTATCCTCGTCCACGCTGAAATCGGAATGGCCTTCATATGCCTGGGCATCGCGCAGGCGGACGGTTTTAGCTAAAGCCACCATCTTAACGCCGTCCAGAACCGGCGTAATGGTCACCTCCCCCGGTTGAGTGCCCTTCAAAGAGCTGCTGTAGCTACCGTTATCTTCACTTATATCGGTCAACACAGCACCCTCTAACGGCGTCATATCAAACACCAATCTCGGACCGAGGCCGGTAAGGTCATTGCCGGAACCATCCTTGGCGCTGAAGACTACCGTCGCCTGTTCGGCGCCATCGGCAAGAATGCTGTCGCTGCTGATATCAAGCCTTGAAAGGCTACGATCCAAGCCTACCGACCGCAGGCTAACGTTGATTGGCTTCAACGCTTGTCCGTGAATCATCGGAGTAATGACCGCCCGTCCCGGATGGCTGCCGGCGGTGAGGGTGGCCGAATAGACGCCGACGGCGGTTTCACTGATAGCACCCGCCGCCGGCGCGGCGCCGGAAACGCCGGCGCTTGCCGCCGCGAAGGGTTCGCCGTCACCGGTTTCAAACGTTATGTCCATCGTCAGCGCATCCGCCATTCCACTCACCGGCTGAAGGGTCTCATCCCTCAAAGTGATGGATAGCAGGCTGGTGGAAATACCATCCGCCGGTAGTCTGTCCGGCATTGCCGTGGTGGGCGTCGACGCCAGGCTGATGCCTTGGCCGGACACCGTAAGCCGGGTATAGGCAGGGTTTGAAGCATTGCCTTTTTTATCATGGGCCGTTGCGCCAATGGTATACCGGTTTGTCGCGCCGGCGGGCAGATAGGGCGGCAAAGTGACCGACAGGATATGGGGCGCCGATTGCGTGATGGAACCGCCGGCGGCGATCAATTCCGTAGCGTTCCACTCTACACGGTCCAAGGCATGGGTTGCGGTAACCTGGGCAGTAATGATGAGTTGTTGGCCGGAATTCCCGTTCAATTGTTCCGGCATCAGCAGGCGGATAACCTCCTGCTTTTGATAGTCCAGAACGATATGATTGTTGCGCTCCACTAGGTCATAACGGCTGCCGGACAGGGTTCGCCCGGCCGCCACAGCCGATGGGTCCACCTGGGCAAGCCACGAATCCCCGAGCCGGTAATTGATTTGCAGATTGATACGGGAATCCTGCTGCCCGCTCTTACCCTGGCGATGCTCGCCACCAAGGGTTAATAGCGGAAAAGGCGTGTAATTAAGCCCTAGGGTAAACGCATAGGGATCTCTTTGCCGATTGTTTTTGCCAAATAACGCTATCTCGTCGCCGCGATAGCTTTCATACATCAGCTTGCCGCCCAATTGCGGATGCGACGGCAGAAAAGCCTCGGCACGCAGGTCATAACCGTTGGCCGGTCGTTCGTTATAATCCTCGAAATCCCGCGATTGGCGCCAATTACTCAAGCGGAAATAGCTGTTGGCCGATAATTTCAGGTAATGGGTCCAGGCTTCCGCGCCGATTCCGGCCCGGCGATTTTTACCGGTGAAGTCATTATCATAAAAAGTATTTAGCCCGTACATCCAATCGCCGTGAAAGGTTCGCACGCCGCCGCCGATATTACCGGTATTGCGGTGATCTTTATTCCGTATCCCCCATTGGCTGAATACCATGGCATCCTGATTTTCATATAACGGCACCAAGAGATCCAGCGCACTATTGTCCAGTTTGAATCGCTCATTGAGATTGAGCTGTAACCGCACGGTGCCGAATTGATCAAACCAGTCTTTAGCATATTGGCCTGCTCCGCCTGCCAGCGCCGACCGCGCCATACCAAGCGCCGCTTTATCGCTCTGTTGCGCAGTCAGCAGGTGGCCTGCCGACATGGCTCCCCCGGCGATTTTATTTTCTATGGATTCTTGCGCGGTCGATGAATCGTCATTATTCAATAGAACGTTCTTGGCCGGCTTCTCTACCGAGGCGGCGACGGATGCCGCCCCCGCCGGAGCAAAAGCCACACCGAGGGGTAACATGACCTGCGCCGCAATGATTGCCCAGGCAACAGGTCGCCACAAAGGGAAATCCTGACGACTTGAGGCAAATGACCGGCACGAACCGGTATTATTATCGGATGAAGGATATGGAGGTTTACCTGGCATTAAATTCTCCTTTTAATGATGCAGGGCGTGCTTTTCAGTGCGCCCCGCAATCAAGAAATAACTTCACAAATATGAATTTTATTTATTTATAAAATAATGAATCACGATTCACGTAATAGGAATATTTTCAGCTTTTGAAAATATATTATTCGTAATCACATTATCTAGATTGAAAAGAAAAACATCTTGATGAAATTATGATATTTATTAAAAGGAACTTGGGTGTTAATTTTCCAATGAGGCAATAGAACACCATAAAACAAGGGGTAAATTCAGGCGCTTTATATTTACTAAGTGTATATAATTACTTTTTAGCTTATTGTCTCATGATGAATATCTGCTTATATACAATAAGAAGCACGTTAACTTAAATAATCTTAACCTCAAAAAAAAGCCGCCCCCCTAAGGGACGGCTATTGCGTTGCTGCAATAACGATTATTTATCGTTATTACCGCCTAAGCCCGCATTCAGCAGTTCCGCCATATTGGCGGAGGCTTCATCAGCGGTGACCGACGGTACAACCGGCACTTCGCCCAGGGCGCGGCGACGGGCACGATCCTGATGGTAGGCATAACCGGTCCCGGCAGGGATCAGTCGGCCGACAATCACGTTCTCTTTCAGACCGCGCAGTTCATCACGTTTCCCGGCAACGGCGGCTTCAGTAAGCACCCGCGTTGTTTCCTGGAACGATGCCGCGGAGATAAAGGACTCCGTGGCCAGGGATGCCTTGGTTATACCCAAGAGATCCCGGCTGAAGGTCATTTCGATCTTGTCGTCCTCCGCCAGCTGGCGGTTGGCAATCTTGACCCGTGAATATTCAGCCTGTTCGCCTTCCAGGAAGTCGGTGCCGCCGGCGTTGACGATGGTGGCTTTACGCAACATCTGACGAACGATAACTTCGATATGCTTATCGTTAATCTTAACGCCCTGCAGACGGTAGACGTCCTGCACTTCGTTAACGATGTAGCGGGTCACCGCATGCACGCCGCGCAGACGCAGAATGTCATGGGGCGATTCCGGTCCATCGGAGATCACGTCGCCGCGTTCCACGCGTTCGCCTTCAAATACGTTAAGCTGACGCCATTTCGGGATCATCTCTTCGTAAGCATCGCTGCCGTCCACCGGCGAAATCACCAGGCGACGTTTGCCTTTGGTTTCTTTACCGAAGGATACGATACCGCTGATTTCCGCCAGGATAGCCGGTTCTTTCGGCCGGCGCGCTTCGAACAAATCGGCAACGCGCGGCAGACCACCGGTAATATCCTTGGTACCGCTGGATTCCTGCGGCAGACGCGCCAGAGTGTCCCCGCCGGTGATTTGCACACCGTCTTCCAACTGGACAATGGTTTTACCCGGCAGGAAGTACTGGGCCGGCATATCGGTGCCCGGAATCAGTACATCATTGCCGCTGGCATCAACGATTTTCAGCGCCGGACGCAAGTCTTTACCGCCACCGGTACGTTCAGCCGTATCCAGCACCACGATAGAGGACAAGCCGGTCAGCTCATCGGTCTGGCGGGTAATGGTCTGGCCGTCGATCATATCGGTGAAGCGCATAAAGCCGCTTACTTCAGTGATAACCGGCATGGTATGCGGGTCCCAGTTGGCAACCGTTTCGCCGCCCAACACTTCAGAACCGTCACCTTTGCCCATGACCGCGCCGTAAGGCACTTTATAGCTTTCCTTGGTACGGCCGAATTCATCGATCAGTTTCAGTTCCGTGTTACGGGAAGTGATCACCAGTTTACCGGCGCCGTTGATAACAAACTTGGCGTTATTCAACCGCACGGTACCCTTGTTTTTCACCTGAATGCTCGATTCGGCGGCATTACGGGAAGCGGCACCACCGATGTGGAACGTACGCATGGTCAACTGGGTGCCCGGCTCGCCGATAGACTGCGCGGCGATAACACCGATGGATTCACCCTTGTTCACCAGATGCCCGCGGGCCAAATCACGGCCGTAGCAGTTGGCGCACACACCGAAGTCGGTTTCACAGGTCACCACCGAGCGAACCTTGATGGTATCCACGGAGTTCTCTTCCAGGACATCACACCATTGTTCGTTCAGCAGGGTATTGCGTTCCACCAGTATATCGGCGGTACCCGGTTTCAGTACGTCTTCAGCGGTAACACGTCCCAGCACACGTTCGCGCAGCGGCTCTTTAACATCGCCGCCCTCGATAACCGGGGTCATGGTAACACCGGCATGGGTGCCGCAGTCGTCCTCGGTAACCACCAGATCCTGCGCCACGTCCACCAGACGGCGGGTCAGGTAACCGGAGTTCGCCGTTTTCAGCGCGGTATCCGCCAGACCTTTACGAGCACCGTGAGTGGAGATGAAGTACTGGAGTACGTTCAGGCCTTCACGGAAGTTCGCGGTAATAGGCGTTTCAATGATGGAGCCGTCAGGCTTGGCCATCAGGCCGCGCATACCCGCCAATTGGCGAATCTGTGCCGCCGAACCACGGGCGCCGGAGTCGGCCATCATAAAGATGCTGTTGAAGGAAACCTGGCGCTCTTCCACGCCGTCTCGGTTAATCACCGATTCGGTGGACAGGTTATCCATCATCGCCTTGGCAACACGTTCGTTAGCCGCGGCCCAGATATCGATAACCTTGTTGTAGCGTTCGCCGGCGGTCACCAAACCAGACTGGAACTGCTCCTGGATTTCGGCCACTTCGGCTTCGGCTTCTTCGATGATCCCCGCTTTCTTGGCCGGGATAACCATATCATCGATACCTACCGACGATCCTGAACGGGCCGCATAGGCAAAACCGGTATACATGATCTGGTCGGCGAAGATAACCGTAGGCTTCAGGCCCAGCACGCGATAACAGGTATTCAGCATCTTGGAGATGGCTTTCTTACCCAGCGCCTGATTGACCAGGGCGAACGGCAATCCCTTCGGCACGATCATCCACAAAATCGCACGGCCTACGGTGGTGTCGACGATGTGGGTATTTTCAATAAGCTCGCCGTCTTCGTTCTTGGCATACTCTGTGATACGCACTTTGACGCGCGCATGCAGCTCGGCGATACCACCCCGATAGATGCGTTCCGCTTCTTTCGGCCCGGTCAAGACCATGCCTTCGCCTTTACCGTTCACCCGGTCGCGGGTCATGTAATACAGACCCAGCACCACGTCCTGGGACGGAACGATAATCGGCTCGCCGTTGGCCGGCGACAGGATGTTGTTGGTGGACATCATCAGCGCACGGGCTTCCAACTGGGCTTCCAGCGTCAGCGGTACGTGAACGGCCATCTGGTCACCGTCGAAGTCGGCGTTGTACGCCGCGCACACCAGCGGGTGAAGCTGAATGGCTTTACCTTCAATCAACACCGGCTCAAACGCCTGGATACCCAGACGGTGCAGAGTCGGCGCACGGTTCAGCAACACCGGGTGTTCGCGGATAACTTCATCCAGGATATCCCAGACCACGGCTTCTTCGCGTTCAACCATTTTCTTGGCGGCTTTGATGGTGGTGGCGAGGCCACGCAGCTCAAGCTTGCCGTAGATGAAGGGTTTGAACAGTTCCAGCGCCATCTTCTTCGGCAGGCCGCACTGATGCAGACGCAGGTACGGACCCACGGTAATCACGGAACGACCGGAATAGTCGACGCGTTTACCCAGCAGGTTCTGACGGAAACGCCCCTGCTTGCCTTTGATCATGTCGGCCAGGGATTTCAGCGGACGCTTGTTGGAACCGGTAATGGCGCGACCGCGACGGCCGTTATCCAACAGCGCATCCACTGCTTCCTGCAGCATACGTTTTTCATTGCGTACGATGATATCCGGCGCAGCCAGATCCAGCAGACGTTTCAAACGGTTGTTACGGTTTATCACCCGGCGATAGAGATCGTTCAGATCGGAGGTGGCAAAACGGCCGCCGTCCAGCGGCACCAGCGGACGCAGATCCGGCGGCAACACCGGCAGCACCGTCAGGATCATCCATTCCGGTTTATTACCGGACTGAACGAATGCTTCCAGCAGCTTGATACGCTTGGTCAGCTTCTTGCGCTTGGTTTCGGAGTTGGTTTCATTCAGCTCTTCACGCAGGGTTTCGCATTCCGCTTCCAGGTCCATGTTTTTCAACAGGGCCTGAATGGCTTCGGCGCCCATCTTGGCGTCAAACTCATCACCAAACTCTTCTAGGGCGTCCAGATACTGTTCTTCAGTCAGGATCTGGCGGCGCTCCAGGTTGGTCATGCCGCCTTCAACCACCACATAAGATTCAAAATACAGCACGCGCTCGATATCACGCAGCGGCATATCCAGCAACAAACCGATGCGCGAAGGCAACGATTTCAAGAACCAAATATGCGCTGTCGGCGAAGCCAGCTCGATATGACCCATGCGCTCGCGGCGCACTTTGGTCTGGGTCACTTCAACACCGCATTTTTCACAAATCACGCCGCGGTGCTTCAACCGCTTGTACTTACCGCACAAGCATTCGTAATCTTTAACCGGCCCGAAAATACGGGCGCAGAAAAGCCCGTCGCGTTCAGGTTTGAACGTACGGTAGTTGATGGTTTCCGGCTTCTTCACTTCGCCGAACGACCAGGAACGGATCATATCTGGCGAGGCCAGAGCAATTTTGATCGCATCAAACTCTTCGGTCTTGGTTTGTGCTTTCAGAAACTTAAGTAAATCTTTCACGGATTGGCTCCTGTCGGAGTTAGACCTGTTAGGCGCCTGAAACGCTCAGGCGCCCTGATAACCGGTGCGAACGCACCCGAGCCGAACCCCCCGTCATCTTTCAAACCGCAGATGCGCCGGCTGTACCCGCTCACCCGAATCACTTACCTAGGTAAGCTCATCGGGCTCGCTCACTTGCCATCTTCCTGCGGCCGGAAAGCCATAGGGGTTAAATTACTCTTCTTCCAGCTCGATGTTGATGCCCAGAGAGCGGATTTCCTTCAGCAACACGTTAAAGGACTCCGGCATGCCTGGTTCCATCGTATGATTGCCATCCACGATGTTTTTGTACATCTTGGTACGACCGTTAACATCATCCGACTTGACAGTCAGCATTTCCTGCAGGGTATAGGCCGCGCCATACGCTTCCAGTGCCCATACTTCCATCTCACCAAAGCGTTGGCCGCCGAACTGCGCCTTACCGCCCAGCGGCTGCTGGGTGACCAGGCTGTAGGAACCGGTGGAACGCGCATGCATCTTGTCATCAACCAAATGGTTGAGTTTCAGCATGTACATGTAGCCCACGGTGACCTGCCGCTCGAACTGCTCGCCGGTACGGCCGTCAAACAAGGTAATCTGACCGGAAGTAGGCAGACCGCCCAATTGCAGCAATTCCTTGATTTCTTTTTCTTTGGCGCCGTCAAACACCGGTGTCGCGATGGGCATACCCTTCTTCAGATTCTCCGCCAAACGCAGCACTTCGTCATCGCTGAAGGTGGCCAGATCCACTTTCTGGCGGACATCATCCCCCAGATCGTAGGCTTTCTGGATGAACTCGCGCAGCTTCGCCACATCCTCGTGCTTTTTCAGCATGGCGTTGATCTTGTCGCCGATACCTTTAGCCGCCATGCCCAGATGGGTTTCCAGGATCTGGCCGATGTTCATACGGGACGGTACGCCCAAGGGGTTCAGTACGATATCCACCGGCACGCCGTTTTCATCGTAAGGCATATCCTCGATCGGGTTGATCTTGGAGATAACACCCTTGTTCCCGTGCCGGCCGGCCATCTTGTCGCCCGGCTGAATCTGGCGCTTGACCGCCAGGTACACCTTGACGATTTTCAGCACGCCCGGAGCCAGGTCATCGCCCTGCGTGATCTTGCGGCGTTTCGCTTCCAGCTTCTTCTCGAACACGGTTTTCAGTTCGTCGTACTGTTCCGCCAGCTGCTCAAGCTGATTCTGCTTGTCTTCGTCGCCGAGACCCAGCTCCAGCCAACGCTCACGCGTCAGTTTGGACAGCTTCTCGTCTTCGATGCCGCCGGACACCAGCACGTCATGGATACGGGCAAACAGCCCGGCTTCAAAAATCTGCAGCTCTTCCGTCAGGTCCTTTTTGGCCTGCTTGAGCTGCATCTCTTCGATTTCCAGCGCACGTTTGTCTTTTTCCACGCCGTCGCGGGTAAAGACCTGCACGTCGATAACCGTACCGGACACGCCGTTCGGCACTCGCAGCGACGAATCTTTGACGTCCGACGCTTTTTCACCAAAGATGGCGCGCAGCAGCTTTTCTTCCGGGGTCAGCTGGGTTTCGCCCTTCGGCGTCACTTTGCCCACCAGGATATCGCCGCCGGTCACTTCCGCGCCGATGTAGACAATCCCGGATTCATCCAGCTTGGAAAGCGCCGCTTCACCCACATTCGGGATGTCGGCGGTGATTTCTTCAGGCCCCAGCTTGGTATCGCGGGACACGCAGGCCAGCTCCTGGATGTGAATCGTAGTGAAACGATCTTCCTGGACCACACGTTCGGAAACCAGAATGGAGTCTTCGAAGTTGTAGCCGTTCCACGGCATGAACGCCACGCGCATGTTCTGACCCAGCGCCAGTTCACCCAGATCGGTGGACGGACCGTCGGCCAGCACATCGCCGCGTTCAACCGGTTCACCCAGGGACACGCACGGCATCTGGCTGATGCAGGTGTTCTGGTTGGAACGGGTATACTTGGTCAGGTTGTAGATATCGATGCCCGCTTCGCCCGCCACCATTTCATCAGGATTGACGTTAATCACGATACGAGACGCATCGACATACTGAATGGTACCGCCGCGTTTGGCGACCGCGGTGACACCGGAGTCGACCGCCACGGCGCGTTCCATACCGGTACCTACCAGCGGCTTGTCGGCACGCAGCGTAGGAACGGCCTGACGTTGCATGTTCGCACCCATCAGCGCACGGTTGGCGTCATCGTGTTCCAGGAACGGAATCAGCGACGCACCCACCGAAACGATCTGCTGGGTTGAAACGTCCATATAGTCCACCTGATCGCGAGTGAACAGGCTGGATTCGCCTTTGCTGCGGCACGTAATCAAATCGTCAACGAAATGGCCTTCTTCGTCGAGATCGGTATTGGCCTGGGCAATAACGAAATTGCCCTCTTCAATGGCGGACAGGTAATGGATCTCATCGGTGACCACTTCTTCGCGCACCCGGCGATACGGCGTTTCAAGGAAGCCGTATTCATTGGTCTGCGCATAGACAGACAGCGAGTTGATCAAACCGATATTCGGACCTTCAGGCGTTTCGATGGGGCACACGCGGCCGTAATGGGTCGGATGCACGTCTCGAACTTCAAAGCCCGCGCGTTCACGGGTCAAACCGCCTGGGCCCAATGCGGAGATACGCCGTTTATGGGTAATTTCCGACAATGGGTTGTTCTGGTCCATAAATTGAGACAGCTGGCTGGAACCAAAGAACTCTTTCACCGCGGCGGAAATCGGTTTGGCGTTGATCATGTCCTGCGGCATCAGGGTATCGAGATCCCCCAGCGACAGGCGCTCTTTCACGGCACGCTCAACACGCACCAGGCCGACGCGGAACTGGTTTTCCGCCATTTCGCCCACGGAACGGATGCGACGGTTGCCGAGATGATCGATATCATCCACTTCACCCTTGCCGTTACGGATATCAATCAGCTTCTTCATCACTTCGATGATGTCGAGCTTACTGAGGATTCCGGAACCTTCAATCTCTTCGCGCAGCAGCGAACGATTGAACTTCATACGGCCCACGGCGGAGAGGTCGTAGCGATCTTCGGAGAAGAACAGGTTCTCGAACAGGTTTTCAGCCGCTTCGCGGGTCGGCGGTTCGCCGGGACGCATCATGCGGTAGATTTCCACCAGGGCGCTCAGGCGATCGCTGGTAGGATCGACGCGCAAGGTTTCGGAAATATAAGAGCCATGGTCCAAATCATTGGTAAACAGCGTTTCAATACGCTTGTGTCCTGCCTGGCTCAGTTTCGCCAGCAGATCCAATGTCAGTTCCATGTTGGCCGGACAAATGATTTCACCGGTGCTTTCATCGATGTAATCTTTGACCACCACTTTACCGATGATGTACTCAACCGGCACCTGGATTTTATCGATACCGTCTTTTTCCAGCAGGCGGATATGGCGCGCGGTGATACGGCGGCCTTTCTCAACGTAAACGGTACCGTTGGACTCGATATCAAACGAGGCGGTTTCACCACGTAAACGCTCAGGAACCAGTTCCATCTGCAGTTTATTATCGTGGATTTCATAAATGACTTTATCGAAGAACGTTTCCAGGATCTGCGCCGCGGAATAGTTCAAAGCCCGCAAAACGATCGTGGCGGGCAATTTGCGGCGGCGGTCGATACGGACGAATAAGTTGTCTTTCGGATCAAACTCAAAATCCAGCCAGGAACCACGGTAAGGAATGATGCGCGCGTTGTACAGCACTTTGCCGGACGAATGCGTCTTACCTTTATCGCTATCAAAGAATACGCCGGGGCTGCGATGCAACTGGGAAACGATAACACGCTCCGTCCCGTTGATCACAAAGGTCCCATTGTCGGTCATGAGCGGTATTTCACCCATGTAGACTTCCTGTTCCTTGATGTCTTTTACCGTGCCTTCCGGGGCTTCGCGTTCGTAAATCACCAGACGCAGTTTAACGCGCAACGGTGCGGAGAACGTGACGCCGCGGATTTGACACTCTTTAACATCAAATACAGGCTCGCCTAGACGGTAACTGACATATTGCAGCTCCGAATTGCCGCTGTAGCTCTGAATGGGGAACACAGAACGGAATGCTGC
Source organism: Sodalis sp. RH16 (assembly GCF_047324245.1). Lineage (NCBI taxonomy): Bacteria > Pseudomonadati > Pseudomonadota > Gammaproteobacteria > Enterobacterales > Bruguierivoracaceae > Sodalis > Sodalis sp. RH16. Next base: position 1,460,258 of record NZ_CP178737.1, read on the forward strand.
TTCCAATCCGTACTGACCTTCCGGATCTTGCTCGATGAACTTCTGGAACGAGTCAAGCTGTATAGAAAGGAGATATGGGATGTCCAACACTTGGGGACGTTTCCCAAAATCCTTACGAATGCGTTTTTTTTCGGTATAGGAGTAAACCATAGGGTTCCTCAGCTCGCTGATCAGTGACCCACTCTGTCCGCCCTAATAGGACAGGTCATGCAACACTATTTTATACCCTGCAACTCGACATCTACCGGGTATGTATTCGTTCGGAAAGCGACAATGCCTTCCGCAATACCTGTTTCTATCACTCTTAAACCATTTCATTGCATTTTGTTAAACCAGGGAGGTTTTACAGGAGATGCAGTATATTAAGTCGTCGATAGAGAAAGATATTGAGGTTAATCAGTGGTTAAATAGTGTGAAATCCCACTGACGCCTTACAGCGCAAAAAGGCTGGTGACCCAAAAGTCACCAGCCATCAGCCTAGAATCAGGCTGCCGTACAAAAGGTCTTATTTGATCTCAACAGAAGCACCCGCTTCTTCCAGGGCTTTCTTAAGAGCTTCGGCGTCGTCTTTGTTAACGCCTTCTTTCATGGTCGCCGGAGCGGATTCAACCAGGTCTTTGGCTTCTTTCAGGCCCAGACCGGTGGCGCTACGAACGGCTTTGATAACGGATACCTTGTTACCGCCGATAGCGGTCAGGACAACGTCAAATTCGGTCTTTTCTTCAACAACTTCAGCCGGGCCGGCAGCAACAGCAACCGCGGTGGCGGCAGAAACGCCGAATTTGGTTTCCATCATGGAAATCAGTTCAACCACGTCCATAACGGACATTTCAGCAACTGCGTCCAGAATTTGTTCTTTAGTGATAGACATAACAATTATTCCTAAGATTCAGAAAGTGTTTATACGTTCGCAATAGCAACCGAAAGCCACCGGCAATTAAGCCGCTTCTTTCTGATCGCGCAGTGCAGCAAGAGTACGGACCAGTTTGCCTGCGGAGGCTTCTTTCATGGCCGACATCAGGCGTGCGATAGCTTCATCGTAAGTCGGCAGAGTTGCCAGGCGATCGATATTGGCCGCCGTGATAACTTCACCTTCAAAGGCTGCTGCTTTAACCTCGAATTTTGCGTTTTCTTTGGCAAAAGCCTTGAACAGGCGAGCGGCTGCGCCCGGGTGTTCGTTAGAAAATGCAATCAGGGTCGGACCGACAAACGTGTCTTTCAGGCATTCAAACGGAGTGCCTTCCACGACGCGACGCAGCAAGGTGTTGCGAACAACACGCATGTATACGCCGGCTTCACGACCTGCTTTACGCAGTTCAGTCATTTTACCCACTGTAACGCCGCGAGAATCCGCAACGACAGCAGACAGCGCGCCTTTGGCCACTTCGCTGACTTCAGCAACAATCGCTTGTTTGTCTTGAAGATTTAATGCCATTAGCTTGTGCTCCTGGATTTATCCGGGGGAAAATTCCCCGGGACTCACATCGTTTACTCCCCTTATGGGGTCAAACGTCGATACACGGTGAGCAGAATCCAGCAAACGAATATGTTATTCAGGCTCTGTCACCGTCTACGCAGGACGATTAAGTGTTTACCCGTCATCTTTAAAGGGTATAAACACACCTGCGGTCTTGGACGGAGGCTTGGATAGGCCAAGCTCCAACCGAAAATTCTTTATTCCATCCTGGCGTAAATCAGCCATTGATGAAACAACGGGCGTTCGATTCTAGACGAATCTTGCGCCCGGGTAAAGAGGCAATTAAGCAGTAACCGTTGCCAAACCGCTTTGATCCACAGCCACGCCAGCACCCATGGTGGTGGAAAGACTGATTTTCTTGATATAAATACCTTTAGCCTGAGTCGGTTTGGCTTTTTTCAGCGCAACCAGCAGGGCTTCCAGGTTTTCTCTCAATTTATCGGTATCAAAGTCAACTTTACCGATAGTGGTGTGGATAATGCCGTTTTTGTCGTTGCGATAACGCACCTGGCCGGCTTTAGCGTTTTTAACCGCTTCAGCGACGTTCGGGGTCACGGTACCCACCTTCGGGTTAGGCATCAGGCCGCGCGGCCCGAGGATCTGGCCTAATTGACCCACAACGCGCATGGCGTCAGGGGAGGCGATAACAACATCAAAGTTGAACTCGCCTTTCTTGATCTGATCGGCCAGGTCGTCCATGCCCACCAGGTCGGCGCCTGCTGCTTTGGCAGCTTCGGCATTGGGGCCCTGGGTAAACACGGCAACGCGAACAGTACGGCCGGTACCGTGCGGCAGCACCGTGGCGCCACGGACGTTCTGATCGGATTTACGCGCGTCGATGCCCAGGTTTACTGCAACATCAATGCTTTCGACAAACTTGGCGGTGGCGAGCTCTTTCAGCAAAGCAACGGCTTCATTGATTTCGTACTGCTTGGTGGAATCAATTTTGTCGCGGATAACACGCATGCGCTTGGTCAGTTTAGCCATTTCTTAATCCTCCACTACCAGGCCCATGGAACGAGCAGTACCTTCGATGGAGCGAGACATCGCTTCCACATCGGCACCCGTCATATCCGCCGCTTTGGTTTCCGCGATTTCGCGGATCTGGGCGTGCGTCACTTTACCGACTTTTTCTTTATTCGGCTTACCAGAACCGGATTTAACGCCAGCGGCTTTCTTCAGCAACACGGCTGCCGGCGGGGTTTTGGTAACGAAGGTGAAAGAACGGTCAGAATAGACGGTGATAACAACCGGAATCGGCAGGCCTTTTTCAACGCCTTCTGTTTTGGCATTGAACGCTTTACAGAATTCCATGATGTTAACGCCCTGCTGGCCCAGTGCCGGACCAACCGGCGGACTCGGGTTAGCCATGCCTGCAGCAACCTGCAGTTTCACATAGGCTTGTACTTTCTTGGCCATTTAAATTTCCTCTAGCGGGTGATAGCGCCGGTCAAGGCTCCCCATTGATAATTTTTTTTCTGTACCGAGGGCAGAAATACCGAGGGTACATAAAAAACGAAAGGCGCGAAATTCTAGTTCAATTCCGCACCTAAGGCAAGTTGTATGTGATTTGCGCCTGGACGTTATCAGCCTTTCTCAACCTGGCCGAAGTCAAGCTCAACCGGTGTGGCGCGACCGAATATCGACACCGAGACTTTCAAGCGGCTTTTTTCGTAATCCACTTCTTCCACCACGCCGTTGAAATCCGCAAACGGGCCGTCATTGACCCGCACCAGCTCACCCGGCTCAAACAAGGTTTTCGGCCGCGGTTTATCACCCACCTGCTGGAGGCGATTCATGATCGCGTCGACTTCTTTGTCGCTGATAGGGGCGGGACGATCCGAGGTGCCGCCGATAAAGCCCATCACGCGCGGCACGCTGCGCACCAGATGCCAACTGGCGTCATTCATGACCATTTGAACCAGTACATAACCCGGGAAGAATTTACGCTCGCTCTTGCGGCGCTGACCGCCGCGAATCTCAACGACTTCTTCCGTCGGCACCATGACTTCGCCAAACAGTTCTTCCATATCATGCAATTTAATATATTCGCGTAGGGATTGCGCCACGCGACCTTCAAAACCGGAAAACGCCTGAACGACGTACCAACGTTTCTTAGGAGCTTCGGACATCTTAGAACCTCAGGCCAGTAATAAACGATACCAGACGGACCAGAATACCATCCAGTCCCCACAGGATCAGTGACATCACGGCAGTCACCGCGGCGACGATTAACGTGGTATGTAACGTTTCCTGGCGGGTCGGCCAAATCACTTTACGTACTTCTGTACGCGCTTCTCGCGCAAACGCAACGGTCGATTTACCTTTCACCGTCATTAAGGCAACACCACCCGCAATAGCGATAATCAGCACGACAGCCAGCGCTCGCAGGGGTAAGCTAAAATCACGATAATAATAATTACCGACGATCGCAACCACCAGTAGTATAGCCACCGCTACCCACTTTAACACTTCCAGGCTGCGCCCGCTTCCTTGAGCTTCGGTATTCGCACTCATAAAAAAACCTGTCACGTAGGATTCATACAAACAACTAAGCCCCGCAGAGGGCGAGGCTACCAAGCGAAGATTGCCCTGGATTAGCAACAAAACTCCGAAGTTTCACGCCGCTGATGAAGAGCCCATCTCACCAATGATTATGACGTAAAATCGCTGATGAGATAGGTTCTCTGTCACAGCGTAGAAAAAAGGCATCAAATGATGCCCTTTTACTGCGCGCTACGTCAAATGTTATTCGATATCTTTCAAGACTTATACGGAAGTCTTAAGCGATAACCTTGGCTACCACGCCGGCGCCAACGGTACGGCCGCCTTCGCGAATAGCGAAACGCAAGCCGTCGTCCATGGCGATAGGGGCAATCAGGTTTACAACCATCTTGATGTTGTCGCCAGGCATCACCATTTCCACGCCTTCCGGCAGTTCGATGGTTCCGGTCACGTCAGTGGTACGGAAGTAGAACTGAGGACGGTAGCCTTTGAAGAACGGCGTATGGCGGCCGCCTTCATCTTTGCTCAGAATATAGACTTCTGATTCGAACTGGGTATGCGGATGGATAGTACCCGGTTTAGCCAGTACCTGGCCGCGTTCAACTTCATCACGTTTGGTACCGCGCAGCAGCACGCCCACGTTTTCACCGGCACGGCCTTCATCCAGCAGTTTACGGAACATTTCAACGCCGGTGCAGGTGGTTTTCACGGTCGGTTTGATGCCGACGATTTCAACTTCTTCACCTACTTTCACCACGCCGCGTTCCACACGACCGGTTACCACGGTGCCGCGGCCGGAGATGGAGAATACGTCTTCGATCGGCAGCAGGAACGGCTTGTCAATGGCGCGAACCGGTTCCGGGATGTAGGTGTCCAGCGCTTCGGCCAGTTCCAGGATCTTGGAGGTCCAGGCTTCGTCGCCTTCCAGCGCTTTCAGGGCGGAACCGCGGATTACCGGCGTGTCGTCGCCCGGGAAATCGTACTGCGACAGCAGTTCGCGTACTTCCATTTCAACCAGTTCCAGCAGCTCTTCGTCATCCACCATGTCGCATTTGTTCATGAAGACGATGATGTAAGGCACGCCAACCTGGCGAGCCAGTAGGATGTGCTCGCGGGTCTGCGGCATCGGGCCGTCGGTTGCCGCTACCACCAGGATCGCGCCGTCCATCTGGGCTGCACCGGTGATCATGTTTTTCACGTAGTCGGCATGCCCGGGGCAGTCAACGTGCGCGTAGTGGCGGGACGGGGTATCGTATTCAACGTGAGAGGTGTTGATGGTGATACCACGGGCCTTTTCTTCCGGCGCGTTGTCGATCTGATCGAAGGCGCGGGCGCTGCCGCCGTAGGCTTTAGCCAATACGGTGGTGATGGCGGCGGTCAGGGTCGTTTTACCATGGTCAACGTGGCCGATAGTACCGACGTTAACGTGTGGTTTTGTACGTTGAAACTTTTCTTTAGACATCGATTGTCCCTCTAAGACACGAATAAATCGGTGGTATCACCACATCAACCAGGCAAACACCTGATAAATTTATTTTCTAACAGAAAGTGAATCAGGAGGGAGACTGAAAGTGGTGCTGATAGGCAGATTCGAACTGCCGACCTCACCCTTACCAAGGGTGCGCTCTACCAACTGAGCTATATCAGCACATTGGAGCGGGCAGTGGGAATCGAACCCACGTCATCAGCTTGGAAGGCTGAGGTAATAGCCATTATACGATGCCCGCAACTTGGAACTCGGCTACCTGATATTCCTGTAGATTGTTGAAAGGTCCAGTGGTTCCGAACCTTGTTGAAGGTTTTCACCTTCCCCCCGGTGCGCAATGTAACTTTGCATCAGGGATTGCCTTGGTTGCCCGCGGCGAATCTGGTGGTGGGGGAAGGATTATTCGTCACTTCGTTCCTCACCCTTCGGGCCGTCGCAAGCGACGTTGTCTCGCGTTGCTCGACTCGAACCTTGTCGAAGGTTCTCAACCTTCCCCCTGGTGCGCAATGTAACTTTGCATCAGGGATTGCCTTGGTTGCCCGCGGCGAATCTGGTGGTGGGGGAAGGATTCGAACCTTCGAAGTCAGTGACGGCAGATTTACAGTCTGCTCCCTTTGGCCGCTCGGGAACCCCACCTGAATTTTTTTTGGTGCCGGCAGAAGGAGTCGAACCCTCGACCTACTGATTACAAGTCAGTTGCTCTACCAACTGAGCTATGCCGGCATTAAGTGCAGCGCATTCTAGGTAGAGCCGACGACCTATGCAACAAAAAAATTGCGTAAATCGAATTTTCGCTCAGAAAATGCCCAAATCTGTAAAAGGATTCACAAAGTTGGTTGGTTTTCAGTCCCGAAGACAAAACGCCAAGGAGTTTTAAGACAATTTTATGACGGCTTTTGCCATGGCCACCGGACCCTTAGGCATGATATCCAAAGCCGTACGGTGCCGAGGTCGTTAACATATCCCCTGAAGGTACAATTGTCAAAAGCGTGATCGCCATCACTGCACTAAAAAGGTAAACCTGCCCCTTAAAGGCGCATCTTACTCGTCGGCCATGTGATGAGTATTTGTCCGGGGAAAAAATCCAGATGCTAATCAATCAGATCGGTGAAAATGGTTTTATCAAAATATTGGCATGACTATTGCGTGAATATACCTGTTATCAGCGACAAGAGGATGACATCATGAAAATAGTGCAACTCAATGCGTCTACACTTCCCGTTTACCGCAGCGAACTCGCCGGTTTACTGATGGATGCAGTCCTCCATGGCGCCTCGGTGGGATATAAACATCCCCTGGCTCAGGAAGACGCGGAAAATCATATTCGCGAACTGACCCCCGCAATCGCAAAGAATGAGTTATTGCTTTGGATTGCTCGTGATGAACGGGGCATTGTCGGTAGTATTCAATTAGCGCTTTGCCAAAAACCCAATGGACAAAATCGCTCGGAAATACAAAAATTATTAGTCCATAGCGAAGGCCGTCGGCAGGGTATCGGGAAATCACTGATTACCGCCCTGGAACGCACCGCCTATGGACTACAGCGTGGTTTGCTTTATTTGGATACGCAGGCTGGTTCACCGGCGGAAGCATTTTATCGCGCCATGGGATATCGTAGTTTGGGAGAAATACCTGATTATGCCTGTACTCCCGACGGCTATTACCACCCTACCGTCATTTATTATAAGCGCCTGTTTGCGGCCAATCAGCAAATTCGAGCCCTCGCCAGCTAAAGCATAACTAGACCGCAAAGCCTGATATTTTTTCCATTCCGGCCTTTGCGGTTGCCTGCCGCTTTCACAATTCAATACTCTAAGCAGAAAAAACACTCTACGATGCTAATGAAGCTGTCTATACTATGCAGCTTGTTTTCGTCCCGGGTGGGCTCGGCTGCCCCGGTTGGACCTGCTTAACAGGCTGGCTAAGCTTATGATAAATCGTGATCAATCACTTACCACCCCCTATCTCCAGTTCAATCGGAAGCAATGGGCCGCGTTGCGGGATACCGTGCCCTTAACGTTAACTGAAGAAGAGATTATCAAGCTCAAGGGAATAAATGAGGATCTCTCACTGGATGAAGTGACGGAAATTTATCTTCCCCTTTCGCGTTTACTGAATTTTTATATCAGTTCAAACCTGCGGCGCCAGGCAGTCTTGGAACAGTTTCTTGGCACCAACGGCCAGCATATTCCGTATGTCATAGGTATTGCCGGCAGCGTGGCTGTAGGCAAAAGCACTACTGCACGCGTACTTCAGGCGTTACTGAGCCGTTGGCCGGAACACCGTTCAGTGGAACTGGTTACCACCGATGGCTTTCTTTTTCCCAATCGCGTTCTAAAAGAACGGGATATAATGAAAAAGAAAGGATTTCCTCAATCCTATGATATGCGCAGCCTGGTCAACTTTGTTTCCGAGGTAAAATCAGGTGCTAAGGAAGTCAGCGCGCCAGTCTACTCCCATTTGATCTATGATATTATCCCGGAAGACAGGAAAGTCATCTCGCAACCCGATATCCTTATTCTGGAAGGACTAAATGTGCTGCAAAGCGGCATGGATTACCAGCATGCCTCACACCATGTGTTCGTATCCGATTTTGTCGATTTCTCGTTGTATGTAGATGCGCCGGAAAAACTATTAAAGAGCTGGTATATCAACCGCTTTCTTAAATTCCGTCAAGGTGCTTTTTCAAATCCGGATTCCTATTTCCATAATTATGCAAAACTGTCGGAGGAAGAAGCCGTACACATTGCAACGCAAATATGGACGGAGATCAACGGACTGAATTTGAAGGAAAATATTCTCCCTACCCGTGAGCGCGCCAGTCTAATCCTGACCAAAAGCGCCAATCATGCGGTAGAGAATATTCTTTTGAGAAAATAATTTCTCCAATAGTTCAGCACTGTCCGGCCTGAGTATAAGTCTCAGGTCGGGTTTTGAGAGTCATAAAGCGTATTTTTTATTTATTACAATAGCGTTAGCATTCTGTACTGCCAGGCAAGTTGAAATCTTATATTTAAAGCCCGCGCAATGAGATCTCCCCCCCCAAATAAGCTTTGACTGTATTATCCTGCTCCAGCAACAAGGCCCCTTGCATGTCGATACCATGGGCAATTCCCTTTATTTCACGATCGCCGATCAGGAGTTTCACTGGCCGGTTGTAATAGTTATCCAGCACCTGCCAGCGTTGATGAAAGGCAGCAAATCCGTCACGCTCAAATACCGGCATTGCCTGCCTTAATTCTTTGATCAAACTTGCGGCCAAGTCATTGCGATCAATTTTAATACCGGCTTCCTGCAGGTTAATCCATCCCTGGTCGATTACAGCATTTACCGGTTCGCGCATGGATAAATTAATACCCGCGCCAATAACCACATGGGCCGCATCACCTGCTTTACCGCTTATCTCTACGAGTATTCCGGCCAGCTTGCGATCGTGCAGATATAAATCGTTTGGCCATTTTACCCGCACATCCTGTGCGCCGAGGCGCTGGAGTACTTCCGCCATGATTATGCCGATGACCAGGCTTAAACCGATGGCGGCGGCAGGCCCTTGTTCGAGGCGCCAGTATAGCGACAGGTAAAGATTGGCGCCGAACGGGGAGAACCAGTGCCGACCTCGACGCCCTCGTCCTTGTCCCTGATACTCGGCGACACATGCATCTCCGGAGCTGAGTGTTGCAATCCTGTCCATTAAATATTGATTGGTGGAATCAATAACGGGCAATACCGCAACCCGCCCTTCGGGCAGATGGGAAAGTATTATCTTCTCGTCAAGCAACTGCAATGGCCCATGCAAACGATATCCTTTGCCGGGAACGGTAAAAACATCCACCCCCCATTCGCGCAGAGTCTGTATATGCTTGTTGATAGCCGCCCGGCTCATCCCCAGGGTTTCCCCGAATTGCTCGCCGGAATGGAAATCGCCGTCCGCAAGCAGACTCACCAATTTCAAGGGAACAGTAATGTCTTTCATGACAGTACCTCTACCGCATCCACTTCGCCCTGTGCGGCAATAAACCTTACCTCGGGTTCGAGCAAAACCTTGAATTTTTCTGCTACCTGCCGCCGTACATGCCTGGCCAGAACCGCAATATCCCCGCCGGTAGCCTGGCCCCTGTTAATGAGTACCAAGGCTTGTTTTTCATGCACCGCCGCAGCCCCATATCGGAAACCTTTCATAGCACATTGATCGATGAGCCAGCCCGCGGCGAGCTTCACTTCCCCTGAGGACTGGGGATAATGGGGAGCATCGGGATACTTGCGCAGCAGATTTCGGGCAGCATCGGCACTGACCAACGGATTTTTAAAAAAACTGCCGGCATTACCCACTATGGCGGGATCGGGTAGTTTCGCCCGTCGCATGGCGCACACCGTATCGAATATCTCGCGCGGCGTCACGCGTTCACTGTCCAGACAGGTCAACTCGCCATAAGTAAGCACCGGATGCCAGCTTTTGCTGAGAATAAAGCCAACCGCTACAATAGCGTAGCCGTCGCGATAATCACGTTTGAATATGCTGTCCCGATAGCCAAAGCAGCATTCGGCGGCAGAGAGACGTTTTTTAACGCCGCTGTTGAGCTCGAGCAGATCGACATATTCGCAGACACTCTCCACTTCGACGCCATAAGCGCCGATATTCTGAATCGGCGCCGATCCCGTACGCCCGGGAATCATCGCCAGATTTTCCAGCCCGGCCATGCCGCGATCCAGCGTAAACGATACCAGCCCATGCCAGTCTTCGCCTGCCCCCGCGTGGATATGCCAGAACTTTTCATCCTCAGTGACGTTGATTCCCATGATACGGTTAAGCAGCAGCATTCCGGCGAAATCCTCCAGGAACAAAACGTTGCTTCCCCCCCCGAGCAACAGAAAGGGCAACGATTTTTCCTGGGCTTCCTGCCAACGCGCCAGCAGATCCATCTCAGAACCGGCTGCCACAATTTCTCTCGCGGTAGCGTCTATGCCAAAGGTATTCAGGTGTTTTACCGGCACCGCGTGCGTCATCATTGTTTAACCCATATCAATCATTCATGCTTTTATTCTACCCGATTCCTCCCGCCTCGGGTGAGAGACATTTATCCTGACCCCGCTCAATGGGTATGAAAAGGCAAGGCCAATAGCAAGCCGAACCGCGCAATCCTTAGCTTTACCAGAGCCGCTATGCCTCGGTGGAATTATCTTTATTAATATACAGTTGCCAATTTTTATTAATGTCTATCAATGCTGATTCAAAAGCAACAGGGCTTTTCAAACCATTATCGGTACAATAGGCGTCAACCATGACGTTAATTTCACGGTTAATTCTTTCAATATTTTTTTGATCTTTTGTCGCAATGGGATTATTTTTTTGCAATATACTTAGCACACTGTTCAACAAAGGATTGGCCCCTGCGCCTTTAGGAAAATAGAGGCCTTCTTTTTCGTTGCATGCCACTCCCCAGTCATAGGCGGTTTGTCCCATGGTTTTCAGATATTCTCTGGGAAGGGACGATTCGTTTTCGCCAAGCACTTCTGGCTTATTTTGAAAATAATATATTCCGAACGAGGCTTTTACGTCTCGATACATTGCCGCGAATATTGCGTCAATAAGTTGATTTTTATATGTGTCGTCTGTTATTTCTTTTTGAAAATTTTCCTTCAATTTTGCAAGCTGTTCCTCCATATCATTTTCAAATTGTTCGTGAGCATCCAAAATCGATTTACATGATTGCAAAACAATTCCGTCATCTTCTGACTGGAGCGAAGCGCCGCTGCGGCGTTTGTCGCTTCGCACTAATTTTATAGATGAAATCAGGTGCTTTATGGATCTTGCATAGCATGTTTTGGCATGCGTCAGATAGGCGATGGCATTATTCTTTACGGAGATACATTTTTCAAATATCCTTTTGTAACCTTCCGCCGGCTTTTTAGCCTCTGTTTTTTCTGACTGACTAATACCCATTTTAGTTGATGAGCTTACATTTTTAATTATGTTCATAATTAACCTAGCCTCGTTAGAGAGTTATTTGCGCATTTATATAAACAGAAACTAAACTAATGGCGATTGCAAATATCGTCTATTTGATACTTCTTTGAAGAAGATAGGCAGGCTAAATCAACTTTATAAATAATATATCATTTTTGGTAAGGATTTCTTTTATTTATCTTTGCGAGATTAAGTGAGATGAACTGCCTGGTTTAGCAAGCAGAAAAAAGCCCTCTGTTTTCACAGAGGGCTTCGTTCAATTGGATGCCTGGCAGTTCCCTACTCTCGCATGGGGAGACCCCACACTACCATCGGCGCTACGGCGTTTCACTACTGAGTTCGGCATGGGGTCAGGTGGGACCACCGCGCTAGTGCCGCCAGGCAAATTCGTTATCCAACCGTCATCTTTTACTGATGACCATTGGCCTTTATCCGGAACTTCGCTGAAAATTCTCTCATCGCCCTTGCGGACAACGCTCTCACAGCCCAAACACCTTAGGTGTTGTAAGGTTAAGTCTCACGGGTCATTAGTATCGGTTAGCTCAACGCATCGCTGCGCTTACACACCCGACCTATCAACGTCATCGTCTTTAACGTCCCTTCAGGCGGCTTAAAGCCACAGGGAAGACTCATCTCGAGGCAAGTTTCCCGCTTAGATGCTTTCAGCGGTTATCTCTTCCGCACGTAGCTACCGGGCAATGCCATTGGCATGACAACCCGAACACCAGTGGTGCGTCCACTCCGGTCCTCTCGTACTAGGAGCAGCCCCTCTCAATCTTCCAACGCCCACGGCAGATAGGGACCGAACTGTCTCACGACGTTCTAAACCCAGCTCGCGTACCACTTTAAATGGCGAACAGCCATACCCTTGGGACCTACTTCAGCCCCAGGATGTGATGAGCCGACATCGAGGTGCCAAACACCGCCGTCGATATGAACTCTTGGGCGGTATCAGCCTGTTATCCCCGGAGTACCTTTTATCCGTTGAGCGATGGCCCTTCCATTCAGAACCACCGGATCACTAAGACCTGCTTTCGCACCTGCTCGAGCCGTCACTCTCGCAGTCAAGCTAGCTTATGCCTTTGCACTAACCTCACGATGTCCGACCGTGATTAGCTAACCTTCGTGCTCCTCCGTTACTCTTTAGGAGGAGACCGCCCCAGTCAAACTACCCACCAGACACTGTCCTCGACCCGGATTACGGGCCGGAGTTAGAACATCAAACATTAAAGGGTGGTATTTCAAGGTTGGCTCCATAAGGACTGGCGTCCCTACTTCAAAGCCTCCCACCTATCCTACACATCAAGGCTCAATGTTCAGTGTCAAGCTATAGTAAAGGTTCACGGGGTCTTTCCGTCTTGCCGCGGGTACACTGCATCTTCACAGCGAGTTCAATTTCACTGAGTCTCGGGTGGAGACAGCCTGGCCATCATTACGCCATTCGTGCAGGTCGGAACTTACCCGACAAGGAATTTCGCTACCTTAGGACCGTTATAGTTACGGCCGCCGTTTACCGGGGCTTCGATCAAGAGCTTCTCCTTACGGATAACCCCATCAATTAACCTTCCGGCACCGGGCAGGCGTCACACCGTATACGTCCACTTTCGTGTTTGCACAGTGCTGTGTTTTTAATAAACAGTTGCAGCCAGCTGGTATCTGCGACTGGCTTCGGCTCGGGAAGCAAGTTCCTCCACCTAATGCCAGCGTGCCTTCTCCCGAAGTTACGGCACCATTTTGCCTAGTTCCTTCACCCGAGTTCTCTCAAGCGCCTCGGTATTCTCTACCTGACCACCTGTGTCGGTTTGGGGTACGATTCGATGTGACCTGGTGCTTAGAGGCTTTTCCTGGAAGCGTAGCATCAACCCCTTCACCACCGTAGTGGCTCGTCATCACGCCTCAGTGTTACAAGAGAACGGATTTTCCTGTCCTCTCCACCTGCACGCTTGAACCGGGACAACCGTCGCCCGGCCGGTCTAGCTTTCTCCGTCCCCCCTTCGCAGTCACACCCAGTACAGGAATATTAACCTGTTTCCCATCGACTACGCCTTTCGGCCTCGCCTTAGGGGTCGACTCACCCTGCTCCGATTAACGTTGAACAGGAACCCTTGGTCTTCCGGCGAGCGGGCTTTTCACCCGCTTTATCGTTACTTATGTCAGCATTCGCACTTCTGATACCTCCAGCAACCCTCACAGGCCACCTTCTCAGGCTTACAGAACGCTCCCCTACCCAACAATACCCGAAGGTATCGCTGCCGCGGCTTCGGTGCATGGTTTAGCCCCGTTACATCTTCCGCGCAGGCCGACTCGACCAGTGAGCTATTACGCTTTCTTTAAATGATGGCTGCTTCTAAGCCAACATCCTGGCTGTCTATGCCTTCCCACATCGTTTCCCACTTAACCATGACTTTGGGACCTTAGCCGGCGGTCTGGGTTGTTTCCCTCTTCACGACGGACGTTAGCACCCGCCGTGTGTCTCCCGTGATAACATTCTTCGGTATTCGCAGTTTGCATCGGGTTGGTAATCCGGGGTGGACCCCTAGCCGAAACAGTGCTCTACCCCCGAAGATGAATTCACGAGGCGCTACCTAAATAGCTTTCGGGGAGAACCAGCTATCTCCCGGTTTGATTGGCCTTTCACCCCCAGCCACAAGTCATCCGCTAATTTTTCAACATTAGTCGGTTCGGTCCTCCAGTTAGTGTTACCCAACCTTCAACCTGCCCATGGCTAGATCACCGGGTTTCGGGTCTATACCCTGCAACTACACGCCCAGTTAAGACTCGGTTTCCCTACGGCTCCCCTATTCGGTTAACCTTGCTACAGAATATAAGTCGCTGACCCATTATACAAAAGGTACGCAGTCACCCCGATTTCTCAAGGCTCCCACTGCTTGTACGTACACGGTTTCAGGTTCTGTTTCACTCCCCTCGCCGGGGTTCTTTTCGCCTTTCCCTCACGGTACTGGTTCACTATCGGTCAGTCAGGAGTATTTAGCCTTGGAGGATGGTCCCCCCATCTTCAGACAGGATATCACGTGTCCCGCCCTACTCATCGAACCCACAACTCCTGCACCTTCGGATACGGGGCTATCACCCTCTGTCGCCGGACTTTCCAGACCGTTCTCCTGATGCAAAAGCTGATGGTGGTTCTGGGCTGTTCCCCGTTCGCTCGCCGCTACTGGGGGAATCTCGGTTGATTTCTTTTCCTCGGGGTACTGAGATGTTTCAGTTCCCCCGGTTCGCCTCATTGCGCTATGGATTCACGCAATGATAGTGCAACGAATTGCACTGGGTTTCCCCATTCGGACATCGCCGGCTAATAACGCTTCATATCAGCTTACCGACGCTTTTCGCAGATTAGCACGTCCTTCATCGCCTCTGACTGCCTAGGCATCCACCGTGTACGCTTAGTCACTTAACCTCACAACCCTAAGATGTCTTAGGTTTGCTTGCTTTGAGAGACTCGCATACTGATTTTGCTCAGCATGTTTTTTCAAATTTTCAGCTTGTTCCGGATTGTTAAAGAGCAGTATTTCGCAGCATACTCAACACGCGTTCACCCGCAGGTGCCGCCATATCAGTGTGCTCTGAAATAATTAAAGAAAAACCAGACAATCTCTCATTTCGCGGCGCGAAATGGTGGAGCTAAGCGGGATCGAACCGCTGACCCCCTGCGTGCAAAGCAGGTGCTCTCCCAGCTGAGCTATAGCCCCAAGTCGTTTCTAACCTTTTAGTATCGTATCAATTCTTTTTCACGCGAATATCGCTGTGCATCAATGAAGAATACAAAGCAACGTCGTTAAAAAGGAAAGCAACACGATAGCCCATTCGTTTCCAGGCAAGGCGTGGGGTCACGAAGTTTATAATAATAAACGAGTGGCGCCGCAACGCAGCATGGGAAGGAATGGTAGGCCTGAGTGGACTCGAACCACCGACCTCACCCTTATCAGGGGTGCGCTCTAACCACCTGAGCTACAAGCCTATAGAAGGTTTTTCTTGCTCAATACTGTTATCAGACAATCTGTGTGGACACGTCACTCGACGCGCATCTTTCGGTAAGGAGGTGATCCAACCGCAGGTTCCCCTACGGTTACCTTGTTACGACTTCACCCCAGTCATGAATCACAAAGTGGTAAGCGCCCTCCCGAAGGTTAAGCTACCTACTTCTTTTGCAACCCACTCCCATGGTGTGACGGGCGGTGTGTACAAGGCCCGGGAACGTATTCACCGTGGCATTCTGATCCACGATTACTAGCGATTCCGACTTCATGGAGTCGAGTTGCAGACTCCAATCCGGACTACGACGCACTTTGTGAGGTCCGCTTACCCTCGCGAGTTCGCTTCTCTTTGTATGCGCCATTGTAGCACGTGTGTAGCCCTACTCGTAAGGGCCATGATGACTTGACGTCATCCCCACCTTCCTCCGGTTTGTCACCGGCAGTCTCCTTTGAGTTCCCGACATTACTCGCTGGCAACAAAGGATAAGGGTTGCGCTCGTTGCGGGACTTAACCCAACATTTCACAACACGAGCTGACGACAGCCATGCAGCACCTGTCTCAGAGCTCCCGAAGGCACAACCTCATCTCTGAAGTCTTCTCTGGATGTCAAGAGTAGGTAAGGTTCTTCGCGTTGCATCGAATTAAACCACATGCTCCACCGCTTGTGCGGGCCCCCGTCAATTCATTTGAGTTTTAACCTTGCGGCCGTACTCCCCAGGCGGTCGATTTAACGCGTTAGCTCCGAAAGCCACGGCTCAAGGCCACAACCTTCAAATCGACATCGTTTACAGCGTGGACTACCAGGGTATCTAATCCTGTTTGCTCCCCACGCTTTCGTACCTGAGCGTCAGTCTTCGTCCAGGGGGCCGCCTTCGCCACCGGTATTCCTCCAGATCTCTACGCATTTCACCGCTACACCTGGAATTCTACCCCCCTCTACGAGACTCTAGCCTGCCAGTTTCAAATGCAGTTCCCGAGTTAAGCTCGGGGATTTCACATCTGACTTAACAAACCGCCTGCGTACGCTTTACGCCCAGTAATTCCGATTAACGCTCGCACCCTCCGTATTACCGCGGCTGCTGGCACGGAGTTAGCCGGTGCTTCTTCTGCGGGTAACGTCAATGATTGAATCTATTCAATCCAACCCCTTCCTCCCCGCTGAAAGTGCTTTACAACCCGAAGGCCTTCTTCACACACGCGGCATGGCTGCATCAGGCTTGCGCCCATTGTGCAATATTCCCCACTGCTGCCTCCCGTAGGAGTCTGGACCGTGTCTCAGTTCCAGTGTGGCTGGTCATCCTCTCAGACCAGCTAGGGATCGTCGCCTAGGTGAGCCGTTACCCCACCTACTAGCTAATCCCATCTGGGTTCATCCGATGGTGTGAGGCCCTAAGGTCCCCCACTTTGGTCTTGCGACGTTATGCGGTATTAGCTACCGTTTCCAGTAGTTATCCCCCTCCATCGGGCAGATCCCCAGACATTACTCACCCGTCCGCCGCTCGCCGGCAAAGTAGCAAGCTACTTTCCGCTGCCGCTCGACTTGCATGTGTTAGGCCTGCCGCCAGCGTTCAATCTGAGCCATGATCAAACTCTTCAATTAAAAGCTTGATGCTCAAAGAATCTACTGTTTCATTCATTACTGAATTAACTGGTAAACACTCTAAGACTTGTATTGTTGTGTTTCGATACGGTCTTGTGAGTGCCCACACAGATTGTCTGATAAATTGTTAAAGAGCATGGCCGGGGAGGTCTAAATCTCACCTGGCGCGGGTTGCGTATATTACGTTTTCCCGCTGAAGAGTCAAGCTTTTATTTGTTTTAACAAAGCGCTTTTCCCTTCCCGACCCGGTCCGTCGCAGCGGTTAATCCCGGTCAGTGGAGGCGCATTATAGGGACTTCCCGAGGCGTGGCAAGCGCTTATTGCAGATTTTTCGCTGACAGGCTAATTCTTACTCAAGACGGCGTCGTCATAGACAATTTTTCCAGTGAAAAGAAGCCATAACGCTGCAAAACCGGCAACAATTCCATCGATTGCGGCGTCATGGTTAAACAATAGGCTTTATTTTCACTCGTAGAGCCGGTACCGGTTATTTCATGTGCGATAAGCCAGGCCGCGCGTTTCGCAATCGCGGAACCTGAATCCACCAGCCGGGTGCCGTCAGGCAACACCGCTTTGAGCTCCTCCGCCAACAAGGGGAAATGGGTACAGCCCAGCACCACCGTATCGGGCGGCTCGACTAGCCGCAGCCAGGGCCGCAGAATTTTTTGCAAAACGGGGAGCGCAATGGTTTCACCATGCAGTTTGGCTTCTGCCAATTCAACCAGTTCGGCTGAACCCAAGGTGATGATATGGCAGTCGGCGGCAAACTTGGCGATCAAATCATGGGTATAGGTACGGTGTACCGTGGCGCGGGTAGCCAATAAGCCGACGATGCCATTGCGAGTAAGTTTGGCGGCAGGCTTGATCGCAGGCACCACGCCGACGATCGGGCAGGCAAAACGCTCCCGTAAAGCGGGTAAGGAGATAGTGCTGGCGGTATTACAGGCCACAATCACCATATCCAGCGCGTGCAATTGCTGAACAGCTGCGACGATATTGACCACTCGCTCGACAATAAAGTCTTCCGGCTTTTCGCCATAGGGGAACTCTTCATTATCGAAAACATAGATATAATGCGGATCCGGCAGTAACTCCCGCACTTCATCATAAATGGATAAACCACCCACCCCTGAATCAAAAATCAGGATGGTGGGTCGTTTTGTCTTGCTACCGTCAGAAGGAATAGGTTCCCGTGAGATAAAATTCTCGTCCTGCGGTCTGGTAGCCATAAGCTGTCTCATACTCTTTATCAAACAGATTGGCTATTCTACCACGAACCGTCAGGTGTGGCGTTAACGGATAAGAAGCGGCAATGTCCCATAAACTGACGCCCCCCATCTTCACCACCTGTTCAGTGTTATAATCCGTGTCATAACGCTGGCCGAGGTAATGGTAGTTAAGAGACCAGTCAATGGACGCCACTTGCCAATCCAACTGGTATTTTATCTGCTGCTTGGCCCGGCGGGCCAGGATCTGGTCCGTGGTGGCGTCTCGGGGATCGAGATATTCCAGGGTTAATTGATGCCGGAGCGGGCCGGTATCTACCGAGGCGGTCCATTCCACCCCTTTGATACGGGCTTTGCCGATATTGTAGTAGCGTTCATCCGCCGTATCGTAATCGATGAGATTATCAATATCGTTACGATAAGCCGAAATACGCCAGTCCACCGGACCTGTCAGTCCTTCAACGCCGCCTTCCCATTGTTTGCTCTCTTCGGGATCCAGGTTGGCGTTACCGCCATAAGCGCCGTAGAGCTGGCCCAGGTTCGGCGCCTTGTACGCGGTGCCGTAAGAGCCGATCAGGCGGTAGCCTTCGATAAACTCCCAGGCGGCGCTGCTTTGCCAGGTGCCGTGCCAGCCAAATTGTGAATTGTCATCTCCCCGCACCGCGCCTTCCAATGTCACCGGTCCGAAAAGCTGCTGCGTCGTGGCATAGATGCCTGTGTTGTGCTGCTCGTAGCCATCGGTGAGGTAGTCGGTACCGGGTTCGGTTGTCTGTTTCTGCCAATCCACCCCGGCGCTGACCAGACCGTGAGTGACGTGGAGGGTATTGCCCCATTGCAGGTTGTATTGATCGGAATCGTCCAGGGTAGCGGAAGCCGAATAGGGTCCGTATTTGGGATCGTAGTTATAGTCCTTGGTATGGCTATAGCTGTATGAGAGCTGGGAGGCGTATATACCTTCCTGAAAACGCAGGCCGGTATCATAGGTGCGGCTATATAACTGGCGGGTATCGAGCAGCGCATCTTCATGCGCCGGGTCGGTATAGGCATAGGTGCCGTCATAAGCGGTACGATTGTCGTAGCCATACACCCGCGCGAAACCGCTGAACTGTTGATTGAACGTATGATCCAACGACGCGAACAGGGTCTTGCTCATGAATCCGTCCCGGTCGGGCTGCGCCGGATCGCCATAAGGGTCGGGCAAATTGGCCTGCACATCGAATCCGCGGGTATAGGTGTAATTTCCCGCCACCGTGGCCACGGTATTATCCCCCAGCCGCTGCTGAGTGGACCCATCGTAACTTTGGTAACCCTTTGAACCCATGCCGGCGCTCAGGGTGGTTCCGGGTTTTTCGCGGGTGGTGATTATATTGACCACCCCGCCGATGGCGTCCGAGCCGTAGACGGCGGAGCGCGGACCGCGGATAAATTCGATGCGCTGAACCAGAGAGATGGGAATTTGGCTAAGATCGGATGAGCCGGAAATCCCAGCCTGATTCAAACGCACGCCATCGATGAGCACCAGGGCGTGACTGGAATTGGTGCCGCGAATGAACAGAGAGCTTTGCTGTCCCAGTCCGCCGTATTGCGCGATATCCACGCCCGGTAAACGGCTTAAGGCTTCAGCTACCGATTTGATTTGGCCACGGTCGATATCCTCGCGGGTCACGACGCTGGTGGGCGCAAGCACTGATGAAACCGGCTGTGGAAAACGATTTGCCGAAACAATAAGTGTGTCATTACTGCCGTTTGGAGCGTTGTTATCCTGCGCCCACCCGGAGAATGTCGTAACGGACAATGCCGCCAGAACGGTATTTTTGATAGTCAACATTGACGTAGCATCCAATAGATAAAATAGGATGCCGCAGGTTCCGTGTTTGATAGCACGCGATAAACAGGGATATTGCGACGAAATACCGGCAGGTTTTCGGGCTTGGGATGTGTTTAACACCAGGCGACGACTTCCCGTCGAAAAGACAGTGTCTGCTTCCGCTATCGCCCTGACGTCCCCTCACCGCTGCGCGTCAGCTCCAGCTTAGAACTGGATTCCCTTTTAACTCACAAGAGACCGGGCAAATATCCTACAATCAAAGGGATAATTATGTCTATAGAACTCATTAGGTAAGAAATTATAAATTGAACAGCATTGGACATCATCCATTTATCCCCTACAATCCCCACAAACCGATAAAGTTGGCCCATATCGACGAGAAATCATCATGACTACCGAGACGTTGCCTATCGACGCTTACGAAACGCAATTGGCTGAAAAAGCCGCCCGACTAAAAGCGATGATGGCAGCTTACCGGGCGCCGGAGCCGGAAATATTCCGTTCACCGGTAAATCATTACCGGATGCGAGCCGAATTCAGGATTTGGCATGAAGAGCAGGACCTCTACCACATCATGTTTGATCCGCTCACCAAAGAGCGTATCCGCATCGATTTCTTTGCCGCCGGCAGCGAGTTAATCAATGGGTTGATGACGGCAATGATCCAGGCCTTGCGCCTTTCGCCGGTTTTACGCCGTAAGCTTTTTCAGCTGGATTATCTCACCACCATGAGCGGTGAAGCGGTCATCACGCTGATATACCACCGTCCGTTGGATGACGAATGGCGCGAGGCCGCCGCAGCGCTGCGGGATGAATTGCGGGCGCAGGGTTTTGCGGTAAATCTCATCGGCCGGGCCGCCAAAACCAAAATTTGCCTGGACCGGGATTATGCGGATGAAAGATTGCCGGTATCGGGAAGGGAACTCATCTACCGGCAGATTGAAAACAGCTTTACCCAGCCGAATGCCGCCGTCAATATCCATATGCTGGAGTGGGCGCTGGCGGCAACCCAAGACGCCCGGGGAGACTTGCTGGAGCTGTACTGCGGCAACGGGAATTTTTCGCTGGCGCTGGCGCGTAACTTTGAGCGGGTGCTGGCGACGGAGATAGCCAAGCCTTCGGTGGAAGCGGCACAGTATAATATTGCCGCCAACCATATCGGCAATGTGCATATCATCCGCATGTCGGCGGAGGAGTTTACCCAGGCCATGCAGGGTGTACGGGAATTTACCCGGCTGAAAGATATCGACCTGGCCAGTTACCGCTGCGAAACTATTTTTGTCGATCCGCCGCGCAGCGGGTTGGATGACGCCACGGTGGAGCTGGTGCGGTGTTATCCGCGCATCCTGTATATCTCGTGCAATCCCGAGTCATTGTGCCGCAATTTGGAATCCCTTTCTCAAACTCACGACATCATACGCATGGCGCTGTTTGATCAATTCCCTTACACCCGTCATATGGAATGCGGCGTCTTATTGACGGCAAAAACGCCTGAATGAGCGGCGCCTGTTTCAGGGCGCTCTGCACTGCCGATTCCCGCATCGGCGAATAATCATTTCCCGCCATTACCGACACCACTGGCCCCATGACTGCAAACGCCTCCGTCGGGGGGCAATTTTCCCATTCTTATGCCCAACTCTTGGGCCCCTCCCTGCCAGGCCCTGAATATATTTTTACCGCCTTAATCGATATGTGACATGCTTCATATCAAAAATCCCATGTAAATTTAAAATATACTTTCACATTAAATAAAATGACGTTTTGTTTTTCAATGGGGTGAAGGATGTCTCGGACAAACTATCGATGGGTAATATGCGCATTGCTGTTTTTTGGTACCACCATAAATTATCTCGACCGGCAGGTGCTGAGCCTGTTGGAGCCGGCACTAGCCAAAGAATTCAGCTGGAGCAACAGCGACTACGCGAATATCGCAGCAGTGTTTCAATTTACTTACGCTATCGGGATGCTCTTTGCCGGACGGTTTGTCGATTTTACCGGAAGCAAGGTGGGGTACGCCTGGGTGTTAGGCATTTGGTCCCTTGGCGCGGTATTGCATGCCTTTGTGGCGCAGATAGGGGGTGGGATTTCCGCTATGCTGTCCTCGTTGAGTATATCGGTGCCAATAACGATAGCCGGATTTATGTTCGCCCGACTGGTTTTAGGATTGGGAGAATCGGGAAACTTCCCATGCGCTATTAAAGCCGTCGCCGAATGGTTTCCCAAGAAAGAGCGTTCTTTCGCCACCGGCATATTCAATTCGGGGGCAAATGTAGGCGCCATCCTCGCTCCCTTGGTCGTTCCGTGGTTAGCTGTCCAATGGGGATGGGAATCAACGTTTGCCATCGTAGGTGTTATTGGCTTTGTTTGTTTATTCTTTTGGAAAAGATTGTTTGATTTGCCGTTGAAATTATTTACCAAAGGAAAATTGAATCAAGCAGAGTACGACTATATTTCCGAGGATGTGGATTCGAAACAAAACCGGGAACAGGAGCACGAAAAGATTTCCTGGTTTAGTTTGTTGGCCTATCGCCAGACCTGGGCATTCGCCATCGGTAAATTCTTAACCGACGGCGTATGGTGGTTCTTTATGTTCTGGCTACCGGCCTATCTGACCGCGCAATACAAGATGACAGGTACGCAAATGATGCTGCCCATCGCGACGATATATTGTATGACAATGGTGGGCAGTATCGGCGGCGGCTGGCTTCCCGCCATGTTCATGAAAAAAGGCCTTAATCCTTATGTTGCCCGTATGCGGGCTATGCTCTTTATCGCCATATTCCCGCTGTCCGCCCTTCTGGCCCAGCCATTGGGTCATGCAGGATTCTGGATGCCGGTTATCCTGATTGGTATTGCCGCCTCCGCTCATCAAGCATGGTCCGCGAATTTATTTACCACTGTATCTGATATGTTTCCTAACAAAGCCGTTGCCTCGGTAATTGGTATCGGCGGCATGGCGGGCGGATTCGGCGGCGTGGCCGTTACCAAGGTCGCCGGCGCGCTGTTCGATCATTATCAGGCGCTGGGAGAAATCAACGTGGGTTACGGCATTATGTTTATGTTTTGCGGATTAGCTTACCTCATTGCCTGGGCATTGATGAAAACGCTGGTGCCTCGATTTAAAGTCATTGAATTTGGTTAATGTTATTTAAATGTAACTGACGATACGCAGTCGTACTCTCGAATATCAACGAATACAGCTTGATTGCACAAGATATATTTGTGCTTTCAAGTTGTGAAGCAGCATCTCCCTCATCCTGCGTCGGGTTATAATTTATATATTCATTTTAAAATACATCCGGCCGAATTTCCTCGCGGCCATCTCCGTTACCAATATCTAACAACCAATTATCCGTTTTAACTTATTACATACCTCCATCAATTTTATTTTTCCGGCAGTGAAAACATATATTTCGCCTGCGCAGCCGATGCGGTAGATAAATATTTTGTTTCCATCATTGCATTGACACAATTGAAACAGATAGGTATGCATTGAGGTATCGCTTATTATCTCTTCCGGAGCAATTACATTAATGGCAACGTCAACATCCAAAGACCAGCAGCATGCCGCTTTGGCAGCGCGCTACGGCTCTGAATTGCCGCCCGAATGCGGCCCATGGAACGAAACCATCGCCGCTTTGCTGTCTCATCGCTCGGTACGGAAATATCTACCCAAACCATTACCGGATAATACGGTGACGACGCTCGCCGCTGCCGCCCAATCGGCCGCAACGTCATCTAATTTGCAAACCTGGTCGCTGATTGCCGTAACGGATCCTGCGCTTAAAGCACGTTTGTCCGCGGTTGCCGCCGGACAGAAACACATTATTGAATGCCCGCTATTTCTGGTGTGGGTGGCTGATTTATCAAGGCTGCGCCGCGTCGGCGAACAAAAACAGCAGCAGCTGGCGGCATTAAATTACCTGGAAATGCTGCTGGTAGCCACCATTGACGCGGCGCTGGCAGCGCAGAATGCGGTGGTGGCGGCCGAATCCCTGGGATTGTCCACCGTCTATATCGGCGCGCTACGTAACGATACCCAGCGGGTGGCGGCTGAACTAAATTTGCCTGAAGGCGCGGTAGGCGTGTTCGGATTATGTGTGGGCTATGCCGATCACAGCGTTCCCGCCGAGGTTAAACCGCGCTTACCCCAATCGGTGGTGGTCCATCGGGATCAGTATGATGTCGCGGGCGAACCGGCCCGGTTGGACATCTATGACCAAGACCTGGCCGAGTTCAGCCGGCGAAATGAACTGTCGGTGAGTAATTGGACCAATCGGGTGATTGCGCGAACCAAAGAGCTCAGGGCGATGGCGGGACGAGATAAATTAGCCGCGGCACTGCGCGCGCTGGGATTCCCTTTAAGTTAAAGACAAATGATAAAAAAGGTATTAATGCGAAAATGCTTTGATATATGTTCTATGGTTTCTAGTAGACACTACCCGGTTTATATGTAACTGAAATTGCATAGTTAATGGCTATGGAAGGCGTAATGCTGATTAAAAATCCTGGTCCTCACCAGAACGGTCTAGCCGTTTTAATTTTCGTCCGATCCAAAACACCAGCACTACCGCCAAGATGGCCGGCACAAAATTGGAACCGATGGCCGGATACTCCGCCCGGATAATGGCGCTATAAAGCAACAGACCCAGTAGGAAACTCGCCGCGGCCAGAGAAGGAAATCCCTGGGGCATGGCGCGATCCTGGTAATGCTGATGCAGGCAGTACACCGACAGCACCAACGTTATAATGGGGAAAATGGAAAAGGGCACAATGGAACTGAATATGGCCGCGAAGGCGCCATTGATGGATAAGCCGGCGATCAATGCCAGGACTAATATTCCTTTTTCTCCGAGGGGTTTGTTCGTCATATCACCTACCTGCTTTCATCAAGAGAAAGGGCGGCCGCTTTTTCCTGCTCCCGGCGATACCAGTAAAAGGCCCCCTTTGAAATCATTCGCAGCTGCAATACCAGGCGCTCTTCCAGTTCGCGACGCTCTTTGATGTCCACATCCAGCGCCTCGGCGCCGGCATTGAAGACAATGATGACCATGGCCTCGGCCTGGGCCTCGGTAAAGCTGCGCGGCATATGATTTTCGATTTCGAGATAGTCGGCAAGTTCCGCGATAAAATGCTGGATTTCGCGGGCGACGGCGGCGCGGAAAGCGCTGGAGGTGCCCGACCGCTCACGAAGCAACAGGCGGAAAGCATTGGGATTATTGCCGATAAATTCCATAAAGGTGGCGACCGAGGTGCGAATGACGCTGCCGCCCTTGGCAATGCGCTGTCGCGCCTGGCGCATCAGTTGACGCAGCATCAGGCCGCTTTCATCCACCATGGTGAGGCCAAGCTCATCCACATCGCGAAAATGGCGATAAAAAGACGTTGGCGCGATGCCGGCTTCACGGGCGACTTCACGCAGGCTCAGGCTGGCAAAACTGCGTTCGGCGCTTAATTGGCTGAACGCCGCTTCGACAAGAGAACGTCGGGTCCGCTCTTTTTGTTGCGCTCTGACGCCCATAATTCAGTCCAGCCCTCAATACCCATAAAAAACCACTATATCAAAATTTGTTGCAACCGCGTTGATACAAAATCTGAATTTTTCCAAAAACGCCCTAACCCGCGTCCGTTAACAACTGGAATAAGAAAAAGCCTTCGGGCGTTGGGATATTCGGGCTACAATGTTACATTAACGTTGTGAATTTGTATAATGACAGGTTTGACGCGAATGCAATCAGAATACGATTATGATGCCATTATTATTGGCTCCGGTCCCGGCGGCGAGGGTGCCGCCATGGGATTAACCAAACAGGGCGCCCGCGTCGCGGTGATTGAACGTTATAACAGCGTCGGCGGCGGTTGCACCCACTGGGGCACGATCCCGTCTAAAGCACTGCGTCAAGCGGTAAGCCGTATTATCGAATTCAACCAAAACCCGCTATACAGCGGCAGCGCCCATCTGCCCCGGGCCAGTTTTGCCGATATCCTCCATCACGCCGATATGGTCATCAAGCAGCAAATACGCATGCGGCAAGGGTTTTATGAACGTAACCAGTGTCAGATCATTACCGGTGACGCCAGCTTTGTCGATGCCCATACGGTGAAGGTCCGCTATCCGGATAACTCGGCTGAAACGTTCAGCGCGGCTCATATTGTCATTGCCTGCGGCTCACGGCCTTATCACCCCCAAAACGTGGACTTTAACCATCCCCGCATTTACGACAGCGATTCTATTCTGGATTTAAAACACGATCCCCAGCACGTGATTATCTATGGCGCCGGGGTTATCGGCTGTGAATACGCGTCAATTTTTCGGGGATTGAACGTTAAAGTCGACTTAATCAATACCCGCGACCGGCTGCTGGCCTTCCTCGATCAGGAAATGTCGGATGCGCTTTCCTACCATTTCTGGGAAAACGGCGTGGTGATTCGCCACAATGAAGAATATGAACAGATTGAAGGCACCGACCAAGGCGTTGAAGTGCATTTCCGGTCAGGAAAACGGATGCGTGCCGACTGCCTGCTGTATGCCAACGGCCGTACCGGTAATACCGACTCGCTGGCGCTGGAAAGTATCGGATTGGAAGCGGACAGCCGAGGCCTGATCAAGGTCAACAGCATGTATCAGACCGCCATATCGCATATTTATGCCGTCGGCGATGTCATCGGCTATCCGAGCCTGGCTTCCGCTGCCTACGATCAGGGACGCATCGCGGCGCAGGTCATCATCAAGGGACAGGCCAACGTACAGTTGATTGAAAATATCCCCACCGGTATCTATACCATCCCGGAAATCAGTTCGGTGGGCAAAACCGAACAGGAACTGACGATGTTGAAAGTTCCTTATGAAGTGGGACGAGCGCAGTTCAAACATCTGGCGCGGGCGCAAATTGTCGGGATGAACGTGGGGAGCCTGAAAATTCTCTTTCATCGCGATACCCGGCAAATCCTGGGCATCCATTGCTTCGGGGAGCGCGCAGCCGAAATCATCCATATCGGCCAGGCCATTATGGAACAAAAGGGCGAAGGCAATACTCTCGATTATTTCGTGAATACCACCTTCAATTACCCCACCATGGCGGAAGCCTATCGGGTCGCGGCCTTGAATGGATTAAACCGCCTCTTTTAGCGGGTTGGTGCCCATATAGGTCTGCATATGAACGCGAATGGACTCGGCCAACTGTTCATAGCGCGCGCGCAGCGGCGAACCGGGACGATATACCAAGGCAATGGTGCGTTTCGGTTCAGGTTTGTAGCAGGGCAGATAGCATACGCCGTCACGTTTACGTTCGTTGGGTACCGCCAGCGCGGGCAGCAGGGTAATGCCGCTGCCGGCGGCCACCATGTTGCGCAGGGTTTCCAGACTGGTGGCCCGGAAATGGGTGTCTTCATCGGCGCCTGCCTGGAAACAGAATCCCAAAGCCTGATCCCGCAGGCAATGCCCATCCTCCAGCATCAACAGCTTTTCCCCCGCCAGGTCGGACATCGGTACCCGATCTCGATCCGCCCAGCGATGATCGGTATAAATGGCCAAAAGCATCGGCTCGTCGAACAGCGGAATTTCGATGAAGGCTTCCGATTCCTTAACTAACGCCAGGATCGCGCAATCGAGCTTGCCGCTGTCCAATTGCAGCAATAGCTGGCTGGTCTGAGCTTCGTGCAGGTACATTTCCAGTTTTGGAAAAGTCTCATGGAGTGTCGGAATAATATGCGGCAGCAAATAGGGACCGACAGTGGGGATCAGGCCGATATGCAACGGGCCGGACATGGACTCCCCCTGCTGGCTGGCCATCTCGCGCAGTATTTTCACTTCGCGCAATATCGTCCGGGCCTGCTCCACCAGCAAAAGTCCGGCCTGGGTGAACAGCACTTTGCGGCTGGTGCGCTCCAGCAGCATAACGCCTAGCTCGTCTTCCAGCTTCCGAATCTGGCCGCTTAGTGTGGGCTGGCTGACATGGCTGGCATCGGCGGCTCGTCGGAAATGACGATGCTCCGCCAAGGCCACCAGATACTCAAGGTCGCGAATATTCATTAACATCCTCCAATCCGCGATAGTTCGCGTCGATAGATAGGATAGCAATCAACGATTATACCTATCAATAGTAAATATCAATAATAACCCCAACGCAGTATGACATGCTGTTTAATCTTTTTTTCCTTTTTATCGATGGAGTTTCTATGATAAATGCCCGTGAAGGTAAAACCGTGCCGCAGGTAATATTTCACACCCGCAAAGACGACAATTGGCTCGATTTGACTTCAGACGATCTGTTCAAAAACAAAACCGTCATCGTTTTTTCATTGCCGGGCGCTTTCACTCCCACCTGCTCTTCCAGCCACCTGCCTCGTTATAATGAGCTGGCCGGGCTATTCCATCAGCATGGTGTTGACAGTATTTTGTGTATTTCGGTGAACGATACGTTCGTGATGAACGCCTGGCAAGCCGATCAAAACGCCGGGCATATCACCTTTATTCCCGACGGCAATGGCGAATTCACTAAAGGCATGGGGATGCTGGTTGAAAAAGCCGACTTGGGATTTGGGCCGCGCTCATGGCGCTATTCCATGCTGGTACGGGATGGCATTGTAGAAAAAATGTTTGTCGAGCCAAACAAACCCGGCGACCCGTTCGAGGTCTCCGACGCCGATACCATGCTGTGTTACCTAGCGCCGGAATGTAAAGTCCAGGAGTCCGTCTCGCTCTTTACCAAGCCGGGATGTCCCTTCTGCGCCAAGGCCAAGCTGATGCTGCAGGACCACGGCATCCAGTATGAGGAGATCTCTTTGGGCAAAGACGCTACTACCGTAAGCCTTAGGGCCATGACCGGACGCGCCACGGTACCGCAGGTCTTTATCGGCGGACGCCATATCGGCGGCAGCGAAGAGCTGGAAAGCTATCTGCTGCAGCCGGCTTGAGGTTGTCTATGCGGGCTCACGCCCGCCGAGAGGGTTGACAATGTGTCCGGTCGAGCAGGCTAAGGAACTGAAGGTTATTTAGCATCAAGGCGCTTGTGCGCTTCGTCAATGGCGGATGATACCTGCCGCGGGGACACGCCGCCTTTTGCCGAGCGCTTATCCAAGCAGGAACGCAATGAAAGCGCCGGATAGACATCTTCGGCAATGACCGGACTGAATGCCTGCAACGCCGCCAGCGGCATCTCTTCCAGGGGCAGCGTCTGCTTTATCGCTTCCACTACCGCCTCACCGACGATATGGTGGGCTTCCCGGAAAGGCACGCCTTTGGCAACCAGATAATCGGCCAGCTCAGTGGCATTGGCATAGCCCTGCTGGGCTGCTTCCCGGCAGCGTTCGCGTTTGACCTGCAGGCCGTCCAGGACCAGTGCCGCCATATGCAGGCAGTCCAACCAGGTATCCATGGCATCGAACAACCCTTCCTTGTCTTCCTGCATATCTTTGTTATAGGCCAGCGGCAATCCTTTAAGGGTGACCATCATGCCGGCGAGCGCACCCTGCACCCGGCCGCATTTGCCCCGAATCAATTCCAGGGCGTCCGGGTTTTTCTTTTGCGGCATCAGGGAGGAGCCGGATGTGACGCGATCCGATAACTCAATAAACGCGGACTCGCCGGAGTTGAAGAAAATCAGATCCTCGGCAAAACGCGAGAGATGCACCATGCTGATGGCGGCATCCGACAAGAGCTCCAGTACATGATCGCGATCGGATACGCTGTCCAGGCTGTTTCGAGTTGCAGAGGCGAACCCCAGCCAATCCGCCAACTGCTCGCGATCGATGGGATATGCGGTACCGGCCAGCGCGCCGGAGCCCAGCGGGCTGACATCAAGACGTTTCAAGGTATCCTGCAGACGGCTTTCGTCGCGCGCCAACATTTCGGCATACGCCAGGCACCAATGGGCAAAGGTTATCGGCTGGGCGCGCTGCAAATGGGTATAACCGGGCATGACTGCGTCTTGCGTGGTTTGTGCGACGGCTACCAAGGCTTGTTGCAGTTGGCGAACAGCGGAAATCAATTCCGGAACCTGCATTTTGCACCACAGTTTCAGGTCGGTGGCCACCTGATCGTTGCGGCTGCGTCCGGTATGCAGTTTTTTTCCCAAATCGCCCACTTTATCGATCAACCGCTGCTCCACCCAGCTGTGTATATCCTCCGCATCGCTGGTGAGGATCGCTTCCGGCGTGGCGCGTACTTCCTCCAGGATAAACGCCAGGGCTTCCTCCAACCGGATCTGTTCGTCCGCGGTCAGCACACCGACGGTCACCAATGCTTTGGACCAGGCCACGGAGCCGATAAGATCCTGCTCGGCCAGCCGATAATCAAACCTCAGCGAGTCGTTAAAGAGCTTGAAACGCCGATCCGCCGCCTGACTGAACCGTCCACCCCAAAGTGCCATGTCTTACTCCCCTCGCTATACCCTTCATTTTTCAAAAAGCTTTTGGGTATTCTATTTTTTGAATACATCAAGCCAGAATACGGGTGCCGATGGCGACGCCGTTGAATAGCGCCGGAAGCTGATCGGCGTGGCGCCAACTGGCGATATCCACCGGCCGGCCCAGCGTGCGAGCGGCATCCAGCGCCGCGTTGACTTTTACGATCATGCCTTCAGTAATAATACCCTGGGCAATCAGCTGCTCGGCTTTTTGCGCGGTGATTTCCGCGATGCGCCGCCCTTTGCCGTCCAGGATGCCGCTGACGTCGGACAACAGAATCAAATCGGCGCCCAGAGTCTCTGCCAGTGCGGTGGCGGCCTGGTCGGCGTTGACATTCATCAGTTCGCCGTCGTCGGTAATCCCGATGGAACTCACTATCGGCAAATAACCCGCGTTCAGTAAAGACGTCAATAACGCCGGTGAACCCGGCTGCGCTTTACCCACATGGCCCAGTTTCGCATCCAGCGGCGTGACTTTAACGCTATCGCCGTCGCCCAGGCATAATCCCACCGCCGGGATAGCATGCTTTTTGGCCCAGGAAAGCAGGGTTTTGTTCGCCGTGCCGGCCAGCGCGCCGGTGATGATGTCTATCTGATCCGCCGGCGTAACCCGAAGGCCATCAATTTTCACTACCGGCAATGCCAGTTTTTTCATCAACTCATCCACCAGGCAACCACCGCCGTGAACTATCACCAGCGGACGCTGATGTTGAGCGCGATAGCTGTCCAGCGCAGTAAACAGTCTTTCCAGCGCTTCTTCGCTATCCAGCAATACGCCGCCTAATTTTACAATTAACGGATTCATTATTTTGTGCCTCGTTATTAGCCGTTAAAGCAGCGCCAGGGTTTGCGAGAAACCAAACCGGATGTTAGCGCATTGAACTGCCTGCGCCGCCGCTCCCTTTAATAAATTGTCTTCTGCGGCTACGACAATAAGATGTTCGCCCTGCACCGCAAAACCGATATCGCAAAACGGTAAGCCTACCACGGCTTTTAGCGCCGGCACGCCTTTATCATACAGCCGCACCAGCGGTTTATCCTGATAGGCGTTGTGATAACATTCGGCCACGTCTTCCGCCGTGACGCCTGTCTTCAGCCGGCAGGTGATAGTCGCCAGGATGCCCCGGGCAAAATTGCCGAGATGGGGGGTAAATATTACCGGGATCCCCAGATGCGCGGCGATTTCCGGCTGATGGCGATGGGTAAAAATCCCGTAGGGTTGCAAACTGACTTCGCAAAAGCTGCTGCCCAGCGACGCTTTACGTCCCGCCCCGCTCACGCCGCTGACGGCATTGATTACCGGCCATTGTTCTGCATTTAGCAGCCCCCCGTCCACCAGGGGCTTAAGAGCCAGTTGAGACGCGGTGGGATAACAGCCCGGGACAGCAATCAGCTGTGCGTGTTTCAACGCCTCGCCCTGCCATTCCGCCAGGCCGTAAACCGCCTTGGCCAGCCAATCGCCGTGCTGATGCTCAAAACCGTAATAGCGGCTGTAAAATTCCGGCTGGTTCACTCGATATGCACCGGACAGATCAAACACGACACAGCCGGCGGCCAGGAACTCCGGCGCCAGATCGTGGCTGACTTCATGGGCGGTGGCAAGAAATACCACATCAACGGTTTTCGCCAGTTCGCTCACGTCGTCCCCCAGGGGCTGTAGCGGCAAATCGACGATGCCTTTGAGCTGGGGATGAAGATCGGAGAGCCGTTTTCCCGCATCCGCACTTTGCGCTGAAACCGCCAAAGCGGCTATGTTCATATGCGGGTGACGATTCAGATAGGCCGCAAGCTCAGCTCCGGCATAACCGCTGGCACCGACAATCAGCGTATTCAGCATGACGTATGTACACCTTCTTAATCAATATTAACAACGAGAAGGGATCTCCAGCGTCTTCGCCCTACAGCGTTCAAGTTGCGGCAACTCAAAAACTATTGGGTATATTGGCTGTTCACCCGCGAGGCCAAGCGTAGTAGTCTGTTAAGAATCCGTTTACTTAACGCTCAACGTTAGTGTATTTTTATTCACTATTATTGCATGAATATTGATACTATCCAACCCAAAGGCTGTCAACAGTGAAGAATAATTTGCCCCCGTTTATTGAGTTGTACCGTGCCCTGATTGCCACACCGTCCATCAGCGCCACCGATAGCGCGCTGGACCAGAGTAATCAGACGCTAATCAATTTATTGGCAGGCTGGTTCAGCGCATTGGGGTTCCAGGTCGAGATCCAGCCGGTTCCCGGCACCCGGAATAAATTCAATATGCTGGCGAGTATCGGCAGCGGTTCGGGCGGTTTATTGCTGGCGGGCCACACCGATACCGTGCCTTTTGACGACGGTCGCTGGACCCGCGATCCTTTTACCCTCTCCGAACATAATAACAAGCTATATGGACTGGGCACCGCGGATATGAAGGGTTTTTTTGCTTTTATTCTTGATACCCTGCGGGATATTGACGGAAGTAAACTGACAAAACCCTTGTATGTTCTGGCTACCGCCGACGAAGAGACCACCATGGCCGGCGCCAGCTATTTCGCCTCATCCAGCCAGTTAAGACCGGATTGCGCCATTATCGGCGAGCCGACCTCTTTGCAGCCCATACGCGCCCATAAAGGCCATATCTCCAACGCCATACGCATCGTCGGCCAATCCGGACATTCCAGCGATCCGAGCCGCGGCGTCAACGCTATCGAACTCATGCATGACGCGATTTCTCATTTGCTGCTATTGCGCAACACGTTACAGCAGCGTTATCACCATGCCGCATTTGAAATTCCCTACCCCACCATGAACCTCGGCCATATCCACGGCGGGGATGCTTCCAACCGGATTTGCGGCTTCTGCGAATTGCATATGGATATCCGGCCGCTGCCGGGCCTTACCCTTAGCGATTTGAACGGACTGCTGGGGGAGGCACTGGCGCCGGTAAGTGAGAAATGGCCGGGCCGGTTGACTATCGAGGCCCTTCACCCGCCCATCCCCGGCTATGAATGTCCGGCGGATCACCGTTTGGTGTCAGTGGTGGAAAAATTGCTGGGCACCAAGACCGACGTGGTCAACTATTGCACCGAGGCGCCATTTATCCAGGAGGTTTGTCCTACGCTGGTGTTGGGCCCCGGTTCCATTAACCAGGCGCACCAGCCAGATGAATATCTCGATACCGCATTTATTAAACCGACACGGCAGTTGATTTCCCAGGTGGTACGACATTTTTGTCTGCAGTAACTCTCCCGGCACCGTTGGTCGCCCGGCAGATTCGCGCCGGAAGGGAAGAAATACGTGCAAAATGTGCCATTTTTATACTGTTGGATAAGTATTGCTTATATAGGGTCCATGTAATTAACTTTCACGAATTGCCGTGAATGCGCGGTTTTATGCCGTGAAATGATGTCATTTGACGAATCAATCGATACATGGCTAGATAATGGCGGGTGATCTACGTCATTCGGGTGTAACAAACTTTCAGGTAAGTTGGATCAGGGTCCTTATGAACGAACAATATTCGGCAATGCGCAGCAACGTTAGTATGCTCGGGAAGCTTCTGGGCGACACCATTAAAGATGCAATGGGTGAAAATATCCTGGATAAGGTAGAAACCATCCGGAAGCTGTCCAAATCCTCCCGGGCGGGTAGCGAGACGCATCGCCAGGAATTGCTAACCACGTTGCAAAACCTGTCCAATGACGAACTGCTGCCGGTGGCTCGTGCGTTTAGCCAGTTTTTGAATCTGACCAACACCGCGGAACAGTTTCATGCCATTTCCCCCCATGGGGAAGCCCTTAATAATCCGGAAGGATTAGGTAAGGTTTTTGCCCGCCTGAAAGATAATAAAGAGCTGGATGACAAAGATATCCGCGCCGCCGTGGAATCGTTGTCCATTGAATTGGTGTTGACCGCCCATCCCACTGAAATTGCCCGCCGGACCTTGATCCATATGCTGGTTGAAGTCAATAACTGCCTGAAACAGTTAGACCACAGCGATTTGGCGGATTATGAGCGCAAGCAAATCATGCGCCGGCTGCGTCAACTGGTGGCGCAATACTGGCATACCGATGAAATACGCCATAACCGTCCCTCCCCGGTTGACGAGGCCAAATGGGGATTCGCCAATGTGGAAAACAGCCTGTGGGAAGGCGTACCGCAATATTTGCGCGAGCTGAACGAACAGTTGGAAAGCGTGTTCGGATTCAGCCTGCCGGTGGAAAACGTACCGGTGCGCTTCACCTCCTGGATGGGGGGCGACCGCGACGGGAATCCCAATGTCACCGCCGACATTACGCGCCGCGTGTTGTTGCTCAGCCGCTGGAAAGCCGCGGATCTGTTCCTGCGCGATATCCAGGTTTTGGTTTCCGAATTATCCATGACGGAATGCACGCCGGAAATGCGGGCGCTGGCGGGCGGCGACGAGGTGCTGGAACCTTATCGCGTGGTGATGAAGCGCCTGCGCGGGCAATTGGTCGCCACCCAGAACTGGCTGACCGCGCAGGTTAAAGGCGAACACCAGTTGCCGCCGGATGATCTGCTGGAAAGCAACGATCAGCTTTGGCAGCCTTTGTATACCTGCTATCAATCGCTGAAAGCCTGCGGCATGAATATCATTGCCAGCGGCCAGCTGCTTGACACGCTGCGCCGTATCAAATGTTTCGGCATCCAGCTGGTCCGTATCGATGTGCGCCAGGAAAGCACCCGTCATACCGAAGCGTTAAGCGAGATCACCCGTTATCTGGGACTGGGGGATTATGAAAGCTGGTCCGAGGCTGACAAACAGGCATTTCTGATCCGCGAACTGAACTCCAAACGGCCTTTGCTGCCGCGTTATTATCAGTTAAGCGACGAGACCCACGAAGTGCTGGAAACCTGCCGGGTGATAGCCGATGCGCCGCAGGGTTCCATTGCCGCTTATGTCATCTCCATGGCGAAAACCCCTTCCGACGTGCTGGCGGTGCATTTATTGCTGAAAGAAGCCGGCTGCCAGTTCCCGTTGCCGGTCGCCCCGCTGTTTGAAACATTGGACGATCTGAATAACGCCGATGACGTGATGAGCCAATTGCTGGGTATCGATTGGTATCGCGGCTTTATCCAGGGCAAGCAGATGGTCATGATCGGCTATTCCGACTCCGCCAAAGACGCCGGGACCATGGCGGCTTCCTGGGCCCAGTACCGCGCGCAGGACGCGCTAATCAAGACCTGTGAAAAAGCCGGCATCGCCCTGACGCTGTTCCACGGACGCGGCGGCTCCATCGGACGAGGCGGCGCGCCGGCCCATGCGGCATTACTGTCACAGCCCCCGGGAAGCCTGCGGGGCGGACTGCGGGTCACCGAGCAAGGCGAGATGATCCGTTTCAAGTTCGGCCTGCCGGAAGTGGCCATCAGCAGCCTGGCGCTCTACACCGGGGCGATACTGGAAGCCAATCTGCTGCCGCCGCCGGAACCTAAGCAGGAGTGGCGTACGCTGATGGACGACCTCTCCACCACCTCCTGCAATATGTATCGCGGTTATGTGCGTGAAAACCCCGACTTTGTGCCTTATTTCCGTTCAGCCACCCCGGAACAGGAACTCGGCAAACTACCGCTGGGATCGCGCCCGGCGAAACGGCGGCCCAACGGCGGCGTGGAAAGCCTGCGCGCCATTCCGTGGATTTTTGCCTGGACGCAGAACCGGCTGATGCTGCCGGCCTGGCTGGGGGCCGGCGCCGCCTTGCAAAAGGCCGTCGACGAAGGCAAGCAGGATGAGTTGGAAGCCATGTGCCGCGATTGGCCGTTTTTTTCCACCCGTATCGGTATGTTGGAGATGGTGTTCGCCAAAGCGGACTTATGGCTGGCGGAGTATTACGACCAGCGTCTGGTGGAAGAGAAGTTATGGCCCCTCGGGAAGCAGTTGCGCAAGCAATTGGCGGATGATATCAACGTGGTGCTTACCATTGCCAATGACGATCATTTAATGGCCGACCTGCCGTGGATCGCGGAGTCCATCGCCCTGCGCAACGTCTATACCGACCCGCTGAACGTACTTCAGGCGGAACTGTTGCATCGCTCGCGCCAGCAGGAACAGCCCGACCCTAGGGTGGAACAGGCGCTGATGGTGACCATCGCCGGCGTGGCGGCGGGAATGCGCAATACAGGTTAGCAGAAAGATATCGTCAAATTCAAACCGGGCCCTGAGGGCCCGGTTGAGCTTATCGACAAAGTGTCCGGTCGGGACAGGCTGCCAGATCGTAAACACGCCGTGAACCCGTCCCAGGGGGCTCGATCAGCGCCATCCCTGGCGCGGACGGTTTACTCTTCTGGCAGCCTGTCCCGCCTTATTGAATCCGAGCATGTTTGTCAGCAATCTGAACAGGGCACTGAGGGCCCGGTTCTGAATTGACGGACTCGCGACTTAAACCTGGGTCTGTTCGGCGGCGACCTGCGGCCTCACGCCGAGGGTATGGCAAATGGCGTAGGTCAAATCGGCGCGATTCAGGGTATAGAAATGAAAATCCTTCACCCCTTCCCGGCTGAGGATTTTCACCATATCCATAGCAATGGAGGCGCCGACCATTTTGCGGGTTTCAGCATCGTTATCCAAACCGTCAAACATGCTGGTCATCCAATTCGGCACCTTTACATTGGTCATGGCGGCGAAGCGTTGCAGCTGTTTGAAATTGGATACCGGCAGAATGCCGGGGACGATTTCGGTTTCAATGCCGGCGGCCACGCAGCGATCGCGAAAGCGCAGGTAGCTTTCCACATCAAAGAAGAACTGGGTGATGGCCCGGTTGGCGCCGGCTTCCACTTTCTTCTTCAGGTTAATCAGATCGGACTGGGCGCTTTTGGCTTCCGGATGCACTTCCGGATAGGCAGCCACGGAAATATCAAAGTCACCGACTTTTTTCAGCAACGTCACCAAATCGGCGGCGTACATGGCCGGTTTGCCGCTGCCGGGGGGCAGATCGCCGCGCAGCGCAACGATATGACGGATACCGCTGTGCCAATAGTCTTCGGCAATCTTTTTCAGCTCTTCCGGCGTGGCGTCGATGCAGGTAAGGTGAGGCGCGGCATCCAGGCCGGTGCGCTCCTTGATATCCTTGATAATGCTATGGGTGCGGTCTCGCTCGCCTGAGTTGGCGCCGTAAGTCACCGAGACGAAGGTGGGTTTAAGAATGCTCAGGCGATCGATGGAGTGCCATAGCGTTTGCTCCATTTCGCTGGTGCGCGGAGGAAAAAACTCAAACGAGACGTTGATATCGCCCTGTAATTCAGCCAGATTTTGGTTCAGGGCTTCCCGCTGATTGGCGTGAAAAAAACTCATACCTTTTCCTCTTGCGCGTGGGATTGTTCATTGATGACTATACGCTGATGACGGTGCGTTGCGAACTCATCTTGGTATGCGTCTATACGTTTAGACGGCTAAATTGAATTTGACGGAAATCGTTAGCAGAGTCAACAAAATCATTGCCGACGATGGGGAGTAATGTTCACCAATGTTGAAAATTTTTCACTTTAACGTGATCGACGTTTGCCAACTACCCGGGCTATTCCTGGCGGTCGTTTGAGTGCATAAACTTCAGTTGGTTATGGAAGAGAAAATATTTTGAATATTGAAAAATGAGATCAAATCAAAAAAGACCAAACCAGTTGGACACGTTTGGAGATTTAACTGATTGCCTTTCTTGAATAAGTTCGGCTATCTTATCAAACCCTTTGCGCACTGCCAACTCATAGGCTGTCATCCCATATATATTCTTGATATCTAATTTTAAATTTGGGATTTGAAGTAACTTCTCGGTTACGCCAAAAAACTCATGGGCTACCGAAAAATGCAGCGCAGTATTATTTTGCCGATCAATTAGGTTAACGTCTACACCTCTTTTCGCTAAATCCTCAATAAGATAGTGATAAGGACTCAATATAGCCAAATGCAATAATGTCTCTTTGTTATTGTTCTGGTGGTTTATTGCAATAGATTCTTTATCAAGGAATAGATCAATGATAGCTTTATTTATACCATTATGCTTTTTAGCAAAAGCATGTCTCAAAGCCAGATCCCCATTTTCATCATAGACATTAACATTAATTCTTTTATGATCCAGCAGTGTCTTCACAATGTCGAAATTACCACATTTCACCGCATAGTGCAGGAGAGGGAGATAATTTTGATCATCATCATCGAGATCGCTGATATTACAATTGTCATCCAAATCAATGCCTGGCATGTCAAGAAGGGTAGTTAATGTACTTATATCATTATTCTTAATAGCATAATGTAACGGCGTATATCCCTCTTTATTCCTGGCATTAATATCTACACTTTCAATCTTAAGTAGAATGCTACATATATCACTTTTCTGGCTTTGAACCGCTCAATGCAACAAGTTATTATCCGTCTTATCCCCTTTAACAAGAAAATAGTTAATATTCATTAAACGCAGAAGATTAATACTCTGACAATCACCCTTATCAACCAGCGAAAACATAGCTTCAGCTAAATCTTTACCAGTCGCTAACTCAATGTTACGCACGGCTTCGGATAAGAAGAGATGAGACGTCGCTGCCAACGGCAGTGATTCCGAGATTGACATATTCTTTAATATTTTACCAATAATTTCTACAGGCAACCTATCAAAATAAGTGATATTATTATTCTTCATGGTGTGAGCGCTATTTTGTACGCCTATTGGCGGCTTTTGCCATAAGCTGAAACTTTGCGTATTGGGATCATACATTATATAATTTCCACTAGGACTGGAAGCAGTAGTACTAATCATCATTTGATATTTCTCATTTATTTAATATTATATTATCTAAATTAAATATTTAACTTATATATACATGAAAAAAAATAATATGGCAAATTATGAATTTTTTAAAATATTAATCAATTATCTCATTTGCCGCTAGATTCCGTTCGAGCAGGCCAATTAATTAACCTGTCATATCATGGTATCGATAGCAACTGTTCAACTCAGATATTATCGCCAATTTTTGAACAAGAGAAATGAACAAATCGGGCGGAGAAAACGTTCGGCAAAAAATGTTAAACTCGGTTGAAGTCGATTTGGTAGCACCGGCGGTACCGGAGCGTTTATTAACAGAGGACCGTCGTGAGCTCACCTTACTATTCAAAGCAAACGTTATTCAAATTTGCTTTCAGCCATTTGTCGCCGCGTCGCCATCTTACTGCAGCTTAGATCAGCCAAGGTGTATATCTTGATATCAGTGGTTGTGATTGCGTAAAAATTCTTGAGCGCTCATGATTTTTTTCCACTTAACCCCTCAAATAATTTTCCTATCTCGCGATGACCCTTCCTCTACGCCATGAGTTGTAGATTTTGTATATGATATTGACTTAACCCCGTCTTAATTTGAGGATGACGGCTTGCGGAATTTGCCCTCGGGCGGCATTTGCACCACCCGGCAAATTGATTTACAACAGCTGCGCCAACCTGTTGAGATCCGACTGGATAGCGCCGGCGGTGACGTCCCGCCCCGCCCCTGGCCCGCGAATCACCAGCGGGTTATCCCGATACCAGCGGCTCTCGATGGCAAACACGTTGTCGCAGGGCAGCAATGCCGCCAGCGGATGCTCCCGGCGTACCGCCTCGACCCCAACGCGGGCCTTGCCATTGGCGTCAAAGCGCGCCACATAGCGCAAAACCAGACCCATTTCGCTGGCCGCCTCCAGCCGCCGGGTCATTTCTTCATTCAGGGCATCGCCATCTTCGAAAAACTGATCCACCGAGCCGCTTTCGCTGCTTGCGGAAACCAACGATTCCACCCGCACCTGGTTCGGCTCGATGTCGTAACCCGCTTCCCGGGCCAGTATCACCAGCTTGCGCATGACATCCTGGCCGGACAGGTCCACCCTGGGATCGGGTTCGGTAAGACCTTGTTGCCAGGCTTGCTCAACCAAATCGGTAAAGGGCACCGTACCGTCGAATTGTAAAAACAGCCAGGAAAGCGTGCCGGAAAAAATACCGCTGATGGACAGGATACTGTCGCCGCTGTCACGCAGGTCGCGAACCGTATGGTTAACCGGTAGACCGGCGCCAACCGTGGCGTTATAGAGCCAATGCCGCCCCGTTTTGGCAAAAGCGTCGCGAATTTGGCGATAATTATCTCCGCTGGAGGCCCCCGCCAGTTTATTGGCGCTGATGACATGAAAACCGTAGCTGGCGAAATCAAGATATTGATCCGCCAGGATTTCGCTGGCGGTCACATCCAGCACCACCAGATCGTCATAGGGATGAGCGCGCATCCAGAGAAACAGTTCTTCCGGATCCTGCTCAACGGCTTCATCGTTGAAGAAGGCCAGCGCCCGGCTGGCGTTGAGTCCCTCATAGTCAAGGAGGCTGCGCTGGCTGTCCACTACGCCGCTGAGGATAAATTCAAAGCCGGTACGGGCCGACAGGCTTTCCTGTTCGCGGGCAAACAGCTCCAGCCAGCGGGAGCCGATATTGCCTTTGCCGAACAGCACCAGGCCGATGCGCTTTTCAGCGCGAAACAGCGAGGTGTGCAAGCCCTGAATGACATGTTCGGTGGGACCGACGCGCAATACCGCCACCAGGCTGATGCCGTCTTCCGCCTGCCAGAAAAACTCCACCGGCTGATATTTAAGCTGCTGATAAAAACGGTGGCAGTGCAGAGGGTTTTTGGCGACGCCGGCCCCCACCATAGCCACCAGCGCCAATCCTTCGCGCAGCTGCAATTGACCGGGCAGCTCCGCCTTTTCCAGTACCTGATAGACACTGCCGGCCACTTCGGCGGTATAGCAAAGCTGAATCAACCGACGATCGCGATGGACCCCCATGGCCAACGGTTTGATTTGCGTTCTTTTCAGAGCCGCATCAATCTCTTTTTGCGCCTGGCTGAAATCATGCTGCGGCGCAACCGACAGCTCAATCAGGCAAACATCATCATGGCTGGTGACAATTTTGGCGCCGGTGCCTGACGCCAGCACCCTTTCTATACGGGTCGATCCCTGTTCCGGCTGATAGCTGCAGCGCAGCATCAGGTCGATATCGCTGCCGGACACCGGCTGCAAGGTACGGGTATGGAGGACCGGCGCGGCCAACCGCGCCAATTCGCTGGCTTCATCAAGACGCAGCAGCGGCAGCAGACAGGCATCCTTGACCTTGCGCGGATCGGCGCTGTACACCCCCGCCACATCACTCCAGATGGTGACTCGCGTTACCCCCGCCAGGGCGCCGATTTGGGTGGCGGAATAATCGCTGCCGTTACGCCCCAGCAATACCGTATCCCCCGCCTGGTTACGGCTGATAAATCCGGTTACCACCAGGCGCTTGTTGGGATATTGGGTCAAGATCCGCTGTAACAGCGGCCAGGAGAGGGCTTCGTCCACCTGCGGCTGTGCGGCATATTCGGCACGCAGGAAATCACGGGCATCTAGCCAGGCCGCATCGATATCCTGATGGTTGAGCACCGCGGCCATCAGCCGCGCAGACCAGATTTCCCCGTGTCCCACCACTTCGGCATAGACGGCTTCGGTCATCTTGCCGTCCAGCAAGACCGCCAGGCGCTCGAGATCGCGCACAAACTCGGCGAACATCGCATCCGCCTGATCGGAGGGTAGCAGGCCGCTTATCAGTTGATGCTGATAACGACGGAGAGTTTGCTGGATCTGATGCGCGGAGATACGATCGCTCTGGCTGAATTTAA
This sequence comes from Sodalis sp. RH16, assembly GCF_047324245.1. Classification (NCBI taxonomy): domain Bacteria; kingdom Pseudomonadati; phylum Pseudomonadota; class Gammaproteobacteria; order Enterobacterales; family Bruguierivoracaceae; genus Sodalis; species Sodalis sp. RH16. The sequence goes on from NZ_CP178737.1 coordinate 1,502,404, forward strand.
GCCAACTAATTAGCTGGTTAGTGGTGCTTCCCGCTGCGGAGACTACCATCAGATCGCCGGGTTGGCTGTATTCGGCCATAATACCCGCCACCCGTTGATAACATTTCACATCCGCCAGACTGCTGCCGCCGAATTTATGCAGTTGCCTGCCCACCGGGCGTCCAATCGTCCCTAAAGCACTCATACTTACCTCTTAGTCGCTGCCTGGAAGGCTTGTTCCAAATCAGCTATCAAATCTTCACTGTCTTCGATACCCACCGACAGACGCAATAGGGTTTCGCCGATACCGGCCGCCGCGCGCGCTTCCGGCGCCATGCCGGCATGGGTCATGGTCGCCGCATGGGAAATCAGGCTCTCCACACCGCCAAGGGATTCCGCCAGTGTGAACAGCTCCAGGCTGGACAAAAAGCGTCGCAACACGGCTTCGTCGCCATCCAGTTCAAAGCTCAGCATGGCGCCGAAGCCCGACTGCTGGCGGCAGGCGATTTCATGGCCGGGATTGCCGGGCAACCCGGGATAATACAGTTTTTTTACCAGCGGTTGCCGCTGCAAGTAGTCCACTATATCCTGGGCATTGCTTTGCTGCTGCCGAATGCGCGGATTCAGGGTACGAATCCCGCGCAGCAGCAGATAGCTGTCGAATGCGCCGCCCGTGACGCCGATGTTATTGGCCCACCAGGCCAGTTCGGTGGCGAGGGCTTCATCTTTGGCAATCACCGCGCCGGCCACCACATCGGAATGTCCGTTCAGGTATTTGGTGCAGGAATGCACCACCAGATCGGCGCCCAATGTGAGCGGTTGCTGCAGCGCCGGACTCATAAAGGTATTATCCGCCACGCAGATGGCGCCGGCCTCATGGGCAGCCCGGCAAATCGCGGCGATATCCACTACCCTCAGCAACGGATTGCTCGGCGTCTCAATCAGCACCAGCTTGGGATGTTCGGCCAGTGCCGCCCTCAGCGCCGCTTCATCACCCTGATCGACGAATTTTACCCGATACGCGCCGCGTTTGCTCAGACTATCGAACAGGCGATAGCTTCCGCCATAACAATCATGAGGCGCCACCAGCAAATCGCCGGGCTGAAGGAAGACCGTGCAAACCAGATGTATCGCCGACATACCGCTGCTGGTCAGTACCGCGCCGGCGCCATTCTCCAAATCAGCCAAGGCCCGCTGCACGATATCACGGGTCGGATTGCCCCGCCGGGAGTAGTCATGCGCGCGGGGTTGATTGAAATCCACGAAGTTATAGGTGCTGGAAAGCGTGATTGGCGGAACAACGCAACCGAACTGTTCATCATCATTAAGCCCGCTGCGAACTGCGATTGTGGCCTGTTTGCGCGTCATGTACTCACATCCTGATCAGTGCTGGAGAGTGGAGGTAAAAGAGTAACCTCCTCTTAGATAGACGTCAATACATCTGGACATCTAAACTTCTTAGCGTATAGATTGAGCAAATTATCAATAACAGCTAAAATTATGCGGGTTTAAAGTGTTAAAATCTAATCTCTCTTTTACCGTGGGTAATGGTAGCGGTCGAGTGCGTTATGATAGGAAAAGCTGATAAGTCGCAAAATAAGCGGGCGTGGAGTAGTGAGTAACACGAAGTTCCGGCATAATTGGCTCGTTTTTAGCGAATTTTAATCATTTTATGAGAAATTAAGGTATCCCATGGCGGAATGGAAAGGTGAATATGTCAGCCCTTATGCTGAACATGGTAAAAAAAGTGAGCAGGTTAAAAAAATTACGGTATCCATTCCGCTGAAGGTTCTGAAAATTCTTACTGACGAAAGAACCCGGCGGCAGGTTAATAATTTACGTCACGCCACCAACAGTGAACTGCTTTGCGAAGCCTTCCTGCACGCATTCACCGGACAGCCATTGCCCGATGATAACGATCTTCGCAAAGAGCGAAACGATGAAATACCGGAAGTAGCCAAAGAGATGATGCGCGAAATGGGTATTGATCCTGAGACCTGGGATTATTAACGCATTATATGCCGTAACAGCGCGCTTGGCGTAATTGCCGATTTGTCCCGGGCGTTCACGGGATTAATTCCATGAGCCTGACGAACCGGCGGAATTCTCTCTGGAAAAGATGCAACACAGGCTCGGCCGGCATATGAAAATACAAGAAATAGTATCCGGCCGCCGGCGTTCATTCCAAATCGGTCATCAAGGCAAAGCGGTTGAGCAACTGGCTAAAACGCCGTTCAATCTGCTGACGCAAAACAGGCGACGGCTCCTCTCCCGTCTGGATCTGCTCATGATATTGCCGCAATAGTTCTTCCAGCGGCAGTGTGCGATGTAATGGTTGCTGGATGGAGAAGACCGCGGTTTTAAGGGCCGACACCGTCATGTAGCGGCCCTTGGATTGCTCCAGCTGGTTTAATTGTTGCCCCAGTTGTTCCAGGCGTGTACGCGCCAAAAAAAAATTTGCCAATTCTTCTTCGGGCGTTGCATTGGCCAAACGCTGCCGGCGCCAATCAGCGGAGAGGCGCTTGATCCGCTCGCTATAAGGCCATAATTGACGAGCCTGCGCTAATAAGCCATCGCCGTGGCGGTGCGCCCATAATGGCGGCAGTCCCGCCAGCTGTTCCAACCGTGCCCCGGTGGCCTGTATCACCGCCGGCTTGGCCTGCGCCCGCTCCGCCGGCGAATGATGTTGCTCCAGGACATTGATTCTGCGTGACGGTAACGCGGCCGGCAAGGGTTGCGTTGTTGCCAGCAGGGTTTGGTCCAGGGTTTCTGCGGAATGCCGTTGTATCAGCATGCATCCCGCTACAGTCAGGGCAGTGATGAATATGCCCGCCGCAAAACCTTGCCAGGCTTTCCAGCGCGGCGGCCTAAGTTCGGCGACATGTATGCGCGGATGCGCCTGGTTTTTGGTTTCGGCAATATAGATGAGGGGTTCACTTTGCAATCCGGTCATGGAAGAGATGGCCGAAAGGTGATTAGACCCGCCGGGCAGCGGCGGGTTATCCGCCCTGATAGAGGAATCGTCGGTATGTTCCAGACGCAGCGCGGTATCATGGATGGTTTGCCGCAAGATATCCAATTTGCAAAGATGATTGAGTTCGAGAGTGCGCAACGCATCGCAAATCGTCTCCATCCCCCGATCGGCACGGTATAACAGGGCCAAATCTCCGTAGTCCACGTGGATCATACGCCAGACCTGCTGCAACCGCTCGCAGAGACCCGCCAGCAGCGCCACTCTTGCATGGGTTGGCCGGGGCCAGAAAACTGCCCATTGCTGGATAACCAATGCCGCTATCAGTTCAACGCCCTCGCACAATCCCGCCAGACCCGCCACTCGGGCTCGCGCCAACGTAAAATCCACCGCGGTATGCAGTTCAACGCCGTTTCGGCGGAACAGCGCCAGGCAAAGTTGTTCAATGCGTAACCAGTCCACGTCCGGGCGGGCGGGATGATGTAATTTATCCAACTCATCACGCAATGCGGTAAATTCGGTAAAACCACGGGGATCGCCGCCGGTGCTGACCCTATGGCCAGTGGTCATTAATGACATAACGCCTCTGTCTAAATTATTAATTTCAGTGAATTAAAGCTGTTTCAGACGGCCGGTAATTCTGCACTTCCGGCATGAATTCACCACCGGCCCCCGCCTTGGGCGGCCAGTCTGAAACCAGAGCAAATGCAAGACGAAACGCATTATCAGATTAAAAAGCGCTGTTGCCGGAGATGGCGAACAAGCATTTTACCTTGAGCGCTAAAGGTGGTACCGAAGGTGATTGGGCCGATGCCTTTGAGTTCCGCTTCAATGGAATATTCCAACTGCCCCGGAAGACATTGTGGCAACAGACTAATGGCAACGCCTTCCAGGCGCGGCTCGTATTTCAGCAGTACTAATGTCATGGTGGTTAGCAGGCCATATGCCGAGCCGGGCATGCCCTGCAGGATTTGACTCATATCCGGCAGACCGTAATCCGGCAAATGGCTGAGAGTGCCGGCCCGGCAATTAAGAATGCGCTGCAGATTGTCCAGCACGGAGAGGATGACCTGATCGCTGCCGCTAATTTGATGCAGTTCCATCTCGCCGCTGAAATTGTGCATCATCATTTCATAGAGCGAGGGATTTTGATGTTGCATTTTTTACTCCTTCGGCGCTTTCAGGCTCAGGGTATTCTCCCCCAGTTCAATCACGCGTGGGCTATCCGGATCCAACTGCTCACGGGGGATAATAATCCGCCAGGTGTTCTTTACCGTATCCGGCGAGCGGAACAACCCTACCACCGCCACACACTTCGCCTCTTTTTCCATTGGCATATTGAGCTGTGCGCCTTCGCCCGGCTTCACCACCACTTCCCGCCAAGACAAAAGATCTTCCCGCAGCAAGGTTTCACCATCGGTCAGCAGGCGTTGGTAGGTCGCTTTATCTACCTTGCTACCGTCGCGAAGCTGATAGACCCGTACCATAGTCGGTACCGACAGGGCAGTCATATCCGTTTCATCAGTATTCAATGACGCCCGAGCGCTGAAATCCAGATACAGCGTCTTGATTTGTTTGTAGAAAATGGCTTTAGCGACGGAACCGGTGCCGTCCACCACGCTTTGCGTCAGACCGCAGCCGCTCAGCGAAGAAATGATAAAGGTTAATACAAGCGGCGTTTTAAAAGCGATAACGGACATTCTGACACTCCATTGCAACGGTATTCGGCTGTAATCCCTGATAGCGCCCCAGGCCGATGGTGATGGCAGCAGGTATAGCCGACGAGGGTTCGGCGGGCCTCAGTCCAAGTACGCCGGTTAACCCCAATTGCACCTGTTTTCCGCCCAGTACCGGCGCCGGTAAACAGCAGCTGGACAGCCTCAGCTTTAAACGGATCGAACAACGCCAGCCCAGATAAACCCTCAGCAAAACCAGAAAATCCCGCTGCAAGGGGCCGCCCGGCAACCAGTCCCGCGCCTCATTGGGATTTTCCGTTGCTAACGTCAGTAACAGTTGGCTGTTGACATCCCACCCCGAGCCGCCAAGCACCACCCGTTGACTTAGATTTACCCTACGGGTTTTATCCAGGGCCGCCGCGGGAGTCAGGGTGATTTTTTGCGGCCAGTGAGGTGTCACCGAAGCGACAGTATCGGGTGCCAGCAGGGCTACCAGCGCTACCATTCCTTCCGCGGTGCGGGTCGGCAGACGCATCAGGCCAAGCAGCGCCAGAAATCGCGACATCGGTGTGGCGATATGAGCTGCCGTCCCCGGTATCCCCAGGCCAATTAGCCCCAGCAGACATTGGGAGATGGCATCCGTGCCGCCGGCGGCAAACGTGGCCGGATAGGAATACTTGCGCCAGATACGGTAAAATTGAGTAAAGATGCGGTGGTTAAAGATATCGAGGAAGGCTTCAAGGGCCTCATGCCCTTCCCGCTGGCGGGTGATATCATCCAGGTACGGCGTCGGTAACGGCGAATCCACGCCGTACAATCCGAGAAAGGAGGTTCGTACCGTGGCCGGGCGTCCGGGGCGTTCTCCATCGGTCTCGATGGCTTTCAATTCGCTGACCGGAAACCCCATGCCGGGATGAGGCCTGAAACGCACCGGATCGTTTGCCGGGTCGGCGGTACTGCCCAAAGGAAGGCTATCCGGCACTGCCAGTTCCACCAGTTGGCAAAAACGGTATACACCCACCTCAGCCATCCGATCGGCCATCGCTTCAACCAGCCGGGTAGCCCTCAGCCGGGCACCCGCTGACTGTGGTTCTCTTTCCATCGCAAACATGTTCCCAAGGGTTGAAGATTTAGCGTTAGCCGGGTAAAGAGATGGACATCAGCGTACAGCGCAAAGAAACGGCTGAGCATCTCGCCGAACAGGCTGATATCCCCTTCGCCGGCAAAACCGTTGCTATCAAGAGTGATTTCGATGTCGACGCCTCGCAGCAGGAAGCCTTTTTCGAATCGTTGTGCCAAATGGTGTTTCACCTCGACTATGGCGGCCAGGCGACGGCGGTTGAGTTCATCTTCCGTCCAGTCATAAAGCGCCAGCGTGCCCCGCAGCACTTCAGCATTGTCCATCATCGACAGGAAATTCGATCCCAGATGACTCAATACCCGCCAGTGGAAGCGATCCCGGTTCGGAGGATAACAAGGATGGGTGGGCGCGCACAGATTGCGCACGGCGAGGCCCGTTTGCGTGGATTGCACTACCGTATCCAGCAGAGTGCTTTGCAACGCCTTGCGGGGCAGTTGTCCGTTAGTGCCGGTCAATGTCAGAGACAGACACTCATTGGCGCTGAGTTTGTCGGTGTCGAACGCCTCGCCGCCCAAAATCAGCCAGGTATCGTGTATACCGCTGGCGCCGCGTTTGACGCGGGAATGGAAATAGCGCTCCGGCGCCTGCGCACGCAGCATGCCACCCTTGTGGCGAAAGCTGCTGAACGGTACGTATTCTTGATGTCCGCTGTGTTTGGAGGAAATCACGCTGTCCACTGAATAGATTTCAGTATGGCCGTCCTGCATGCGCATGGGCCGCAGCAGATAATCGGTTGCCAACGGAGAAAGCGTCAACGGATCGGCCTCGAGGGGAAACAGGTTTATCACCGGCACGCAGTGCAGGCGGATACTTGTGGTATCGATCCGCAAGTCATGGCGCCATTGCTCGCTAAGCACCACGTCCAGCTCAAACCAGGGCATTCCCTGCGTTAAAACGATGTACTCCAGTCCGTGCAACGCCACGAACATGAATTTTTCCCGGAACGTGAAGTATTCAAGCAACAATTGGTAGCCGCTGAAGGCACAGTCCCCTTTCGGCCACAGCCGATCCCGGTCGCCAAACCCCAGCGGCGAAAAAAAGCCTTCCAGCGGCCGGCGGTCCGTGTCGCCGGGCAGCCGAATGTACATCCCCTGGGTTTTCAGCGTTAGCGCCCGATGCAGCGCGCAGGCCACCGTGCTGTCGGCATTGAGGTATAACGGCAGGCGGCGCAGGTCAGTTTGGCTCCAATCCGCCAGTTCGCCGCAGCCGAACCGCAGCCGGATGACAGAGCGGCCGTCCGGTTCGGTAACAACGCCGGCCGATTCCACAGACAGCGGGGTTAACGTCATGTCCTGGGTGGTGGTGTAGCGGCAGCGTGTCCCCTGAGGCCCCATGGGCCTGGACATCACCTCGAACCCGCGGCCGACGGTCTCACTGTGCTTCATCAGGCGCCGGTCTGGCGTCAATTCAACGATGGACAGCGACGGTATGGTGCGTAGATAGTGCGGCCACAGCAGGCTCACCAGCCCTTCGGTCAGCTCGGGCAGATCATCATCAAGCTTTTCACGCAGCCGCCCCATCAGGAAGGCAAATCCCTCAAACAGGCGCTCTACATAGGGATCGCGCGCGCCGACCTTGTCGAGGTTGAGCATCGCCGCCCGGTCAGGGTGCGCTTCGGCGAACTCCTTGCCCGCCTCATGCAGATAGCGCATTTCGGCGTCAAAATAACGCAGGGTCAAATCATCCATGGGGAAAATTCTCATTAAAAGAGGGCGATATAAAAATCGGATTTGAAAGAAATCACGAGCAAAGGATGGCGGCCCGCACCGGATCGATAGCCACCAGCGCAGCCAATAGGGCTTCCATCCGCCGCGCCAGCGCCGTCTTGTCGGCATCGTTGCGCTGAGCTTTCAACCTCATAAGTTTCAGCAGCCGCGCTTTGACTTCAAAGCTCAGCTCCGGCTCCCAATCAGCTAACGGCAAACCGGCGGAGGTAGTGTTGAGCTCTCCCAACAGATGCAGAGCCAGGTCATTTTTGCCGTACTGCTCGGCCACCCTCGCCATCAATAAACGCAATAACCAGCGTTGGCGAACCGTTTGAGTGCCGGGCCGGGCCGCCAGCCATGCCAATGCGGCGTCCACTCCGTCGCTGTCCGCCTGGGCCAGGGCCTCGCTTTCCAAGGCCAGAATGTCATTGCCATCCGCCGGCGCCATTACTGAGGTTACGGGCGCCCAATGCTCGGCACTCCCGCTGACCTGCTGGGCTATCCAACCGCGAGTCACATCGTCGGCAAACGGCGTGCCGTCATTCCAGCTCAGATTTTCCAGCCCGGGCAAGCGCGCCAGCAACATCCCGAGATCCTGCTTGACGAGATCCGCCCAACCGGAGAACGGCTGCCCCTGCTTGCTCAATGCCTGGCAGGCATACCATTGCAAATCCAGCCAAAAGTGGTTAACGCCCTCCGCATACATCCGCTCAACCTGTTCCAGCAGTTCGTCCCAGCTCTGCTGCAGATACAGGCGTTTAAGCTGGGCGCGACAGTCACTGCGCGGCGGGGTCAAGCGGGTATTGCCGGCCTTTTCCTGCTGCGGTAAAAGATGCACCGTGTCCCAACGCAGACTTTTCATCAGGCGGTGGCTTGCCAGCCAGCCTTGCGGCTGTTCGCGCAGGTAGCGCGAAAGCGCTTTTCCCTGTTCCAGCAGGTCGCGGCCCGACTGAACTTGACGCAATCCCGGCTTCAGCCCGGCGGAAGAGGAAAGCATTCCGGGGCCATCCACGGCGCTGTGTTGCGGCACCACCGCCTCCAGCCCACCCGATTGCGCCAGACGCAACTCCAATGCGCCGTATAGCGCCCCCAGGGCCGGCCGGTCAAGCTCAGACCATGCGCCGACAGCGTGTTCCAGCAGGGCCAGCGCCGCCACGACGCGCACCAGCTCGCTCTTCGCCACTTCCGGATAGCGGGCCAGACTATCCAGCATTTTGTTGCCCGCCAGCCATTCCAACGCCGTTCTGCGGCTGTTGGGACGAGCCGGCAGCACCCGTTCGCCAAAACGGTCGACCAGTCCGGCCAGCAGCATCAGCCCGTCAGCCAGCCCCGCCTCGCCGTCGCCATGCAGGCGCGCCCACAGATAATAGGTAGCAACGCGGACGTCCTTACAGACGGTGGTTAGCAGCGTCTCGGCCAACCGGCAGATGAGGCCGGTATCCGCCCCGGTGATTTTATTGACCTCCTCTCGCATGCGCTGGAAATCGTCGCAATAACACGGGTCATCGCCTACCGGGTTATCAGCGGAGAGAGGCAGCAACCATTTTTCCCACTGGACCATGTGCCCACGGGCCAGTTCAAGCGCGTTCCGTTCCGCCAGACAGGTAGTGATTAATGTTTGCAACATCACCCATCTCCTCCTATGGCCGCGGTATTTCGTGGCATTGTTCCACCGCCGGCATCAACATCGAATATTCGGGCCGGCAGTGAAAAACCCCGCAGCTTCAGCAGCGCCAAGGGTCCTTCGGCCAGTTCGGTGCGCAGGTTCCAGGTTAGCGGTAAATCATCCGGGCCGGTCAAGACCAGGCGGTAAAGGGTATCGCCGTCATCCAGCGCCGTGACCTTGGCTTGCTCCAGCAGGCGGATAAGCCCCCAGGTTCCTTGTTCATCGGCGAACAGGCGCGGGCCGGCGTTCACACTGCTCCAGCTCAGCATCACTCCTGGTTTGTCCGAAGCACCCGGCCAATGGAAATTTTGCCAGCTTTCCTTCTGGTTGAAGTACCTGAGCTTCTGTCCATCGAGATTGAAGGTGGTTTCCACCACATCACGTACCGGTTTGGCCATCAGCTCGAAACTTATGCCCATACCGCCGTTAGTGTATAAAATGTCGGCAAGCTGACTAAGGTGGTTAACCGCCCGCAGGAAAGCCGGGTTAAAATGCAGCCCTTGGCTGTTCAGCTTGTCCGGCACCCAGCGATTGCCTTCCTTGTGCAATACTCCGCTTAACTGGCGGGTCAGGAACTGTTCGATGCGTCCGGATTCAGTGCGGACAAATTGCCCAAGCATCGGCAGAGACGCATCGCTGCGCGTGTCCGCAAACGGGTAGCGCCCATTGAAAGCCCGATCCCAATTATCCGCTATCGACGTTCGCCACTGCACATTCAGGCTGGCGGCGGATGGCTGCAGTACCTTCTGCCACGCCTGGGCCAGCGGCTGGACAAACACCGCCCGGCCAAAACCGCTCCACTCTTCCCCCAGGCTGGCGGCAAGCAGGCTGCCGTATTCCTGCGTGTCTGTCAGATCAATGCTCTTGCCTTGGAACACCGTCTGCGCCAATAGCTGGGTCATCTCCTGCGGGTCATTGGAGTTCGCCACCTGTTGGAGTTTGAGGCGCACCCTGGTGATACGGGTCAGGAAGGTTTGCAGGCTGAGAGAGCTGTCGCCGGTCATGACTCCCGCCGGGCTTCCCTTTCCCATCATTGCCAGCAGCGGGCCAAATGTGCCGTCCAACGGACCGGTCAACCCCGCGGCGCGCTGGTCGATGGCGGGCAGGTCGTCTTTATGCAGCAGGCTCTGTACGGACTTCACCAGCGAATCTGACAAGGCCGCTCCCCGTTGTCCGGTTTGCCCCTGATAGCTAAGGGTGTTCATCAGGGCAATCAGCGGGGACTGACGCACATCGGCCATCAGGGTGAGCTGGTCGGTCACATCCGACAGATTTTTCGCCTGCTTCCATCGCAGACTATTGAGAAAATTCAGCCAGGCACCGCTGAAATCGGTAAAATAGCGTTCGGTAAGGCGTTCTTCAAGCGCTTCCGGCGACACCTCGGCCGTCACCGGATGTGTGGCGTCGCTGAGCACCCAGTCAATTTCCTCCCGGCGGGAGGCAACGGCCTCATCAATGGCCTTCTGCACCTGTCCTTCCCAGGCTTGACGGGTAAATACCCCCGGCACCACTTCGGTGGAGCTGAACAATCCCTGCGCGTCCCTATCTCCTACCATATGCATTAAGCCAAGTTCGGCGTAGTTGTTCGACACGGATTGCAGTATCTTCTGATAAAGCGTTGCCTCGGCGTTACGCTGCCCGATCTGCACCAGCAATAGCCGGCGCACCTGCGCCACCAGATCAGCATCGGGCACGATGCGCCATTCCGGGTGCTCCGCCAGATTCACGGCATAAAAACTCCATAGCCCCGGCGACAGGCTCCGCCATAAGCCGGTAGCAACCCCGGCACGGACCGGTTCGTTTTCTTCGAGGATTCGAGTCAAAAAGTCCGCATCGGCTTTTTCCGGATACGCCAGCATCAGGTAGGCTTTAAGCCGGCCGTAGCCCACCAGGGCTCGCTTGGCGCGTTGCGGACTGTGCGGCGGCAGGGCAACCAGTTCAGCGAGATGGAAGCTTAACTGTTTTGCCGCGCCGTCACGGACAAGGCGATTATTCATGGCGCCGTAGCGCGGCCATAAGGCGGCCGATAACATGCCGCTTTGATTTAAGCCAAAACGTTGATACCAGGGCGCCCCGTGCGAGGAAAGATACTGCAACCGCCCCAGTTCATTCGCCAGTTGACGAAGCGCCTTCAATTGTTCGCCGATGGGAACGTCTTCCCTCAGCGCCGTCAGTTGCTCCCTGGCGGTAACGATATGACTGCGGTTGGAGATAAAAGAGAGCAGGCTGCCGCCCCCCCACAGCAGCGTCAATCCCAGCACCGCATAAAAAGCGTTTCGCTCCCACGAAAAACCGGCGCGGCGGCCTCTGGCCGAACTATCGTTTACAATGCCTTGCCATGCCGGATCCGAACACCAACCGTGCCCCGTCCCGGACGCTTTGTCATTGACCGGCAGGCTGAACATCATGCCGCGCAGCGACAACGCGCAGGAGAAGTCACGCCACAGCGGAACCAGCGCCTGCTGCCAGTACGTTATACCCTCCCGCTCCAGATACAGTGACAAACGAAGCAGGAAATCATGTCGGGTAGTCGCCAACACCTGACCCATGCCCTCGCGGCGCAGCGGTGCAATCAGATCAAGCAAACGGGCGGATAAATATTCAGATGTACAGGCTGCCGGCAACAGGCATCCCACCGGCGCGCCAGGGCGATCTCCTTGCGCCCAGGCGCTGTCGCATACCTGCCACAGATAGAGCGGCGCCTGCCAGCCTAACCGCTGTCCCTGACGCAGAAGCTGGCGCAGACCAAGATAGATGTGCCTAGGCTGGGCGCCCTGGGTTTCAGTCACCGCCCAGACGATGCCGTCCAGGGGACGCCGCCGGCGCAACGCGCGAAGCCGGGCAATCAGTTCTTCATTCGGATCGGCTTGTACGCTGCCGCCCCACAGCAGCAATGTACTGTTGCCCTCCAGCCAGCGCTGCAATGTAAGACCGGGCGTGATGGCCTCTACCTGTTCAGGCTCGCCGATAACCAGCAGGATACGCACCTTGCGGCGCCAGAAACGACCGTGATGCAGGCGAAGGCCTTCCACCATAGGTTGGAGCGCATTTTCTTGCGCCTTTAACTGGGCAAGTCGCTGCTCCTGCTCAGGATATACCCCCGCTTTTTCTGCATCATTTTGAGCCTTCTTAAGAAGGTATAAAGGAACAATGATTGATATCAAGCGAATAAGAAGTATGAGAGTCAGAACAATAAACCACAGGGTTATCTTCTGTGCCCGACCGAGTATGCCAATGCCATCGCCGAAATAATCAATGCTCAGCCATAGACCAGATGCTATTGCAATAAAAAAAAGAATAGAACCTACCACTTTCCAGGGATTAGGCAGTATCATTATGCACCACCTCGGAAGATTGAATTGCATTAACCACCCAATTTTCTTCCCATCGCCCCAATACTATTTGATTTTCATTCATATGTTGAGCAATATCCGCAGCAACTCCTAATGCCATCCATCCTCCCAAGGGTCCCGTTTTCCCAACAAATTTTTCAAAATCTATAATATTTTCTGATAGGAATTCCATTATATATTTTCGGTGTTCTTGCAGGATCGTCATGTTGAATTCATTACTTTTCATATCCGCAAGCCATATTTTATTGGCTAGCCTGGACACATTTTGCATATTAAGCATAATGCTATATTTCGATTGGAAGTCATCGCTAATAGCATCCATTGTGCGGTAAACTTTAGCTTTACCCGACAATTTATGATCATCTGCCCAGTCGTCAGAAACGAAAACAAAGATTGCCGCCATTTCGGAACAATTGCACATTATTGGGAACTGGAGTGCGAGCAAAATATTTACATTTTCTTCAGAAGATTTTATCCAGTCATTTAATATCGTCTGGGGCAATGCTCTAACAATCTTGATGGATTGTTCAGGTCGAATTTCACCATTACTATCAACGAAGGCAGATCGAATAGCGTCGCAGATTTGAACGTCGTATTTTTCCTCTAGAGAAATAACAGTGATATACGGTTTAAAGGAATTTGGTAAATTCCTTAAAGTAGATGAAACAGAAGAAAGCAACGATAAAATTATTTTCCTAATCGTCAAGTCTGGAAATTGAGTTAATTTGTTGACTTGATTATACCTTACTTCTAATGAGTGGGCAGGATTAATCAAAGATGATGCGGTTAAACCCTCCGGTAAATACACCGTACTATTTATGACCATTAAATATCGGCTTGCCCAGCTTTGCCGGGCGGCTAACGCGTCTTTGTGTATTTGTTTGGTTTGGTTATATTGACTTACCCTATTACCATATAAAAGCAATTTAAAACCAAATAAGCCCGTCCAGATTAAAAGCAGTATGCCGAAGGTATATTGCCAAAAGGTCACGCTGCCCGTTTCAGTCCAACCCACGGGCCAAAAAAAATGTCCCATCAGGCAAATAACAGGAATTGAAATGAGCACGCCCCCCCACACTTTCAATGCTGTCAAAGCAGGGGAAGCTGTTGCAGGTAAAGTGAATATCTCCCACCCCATCGTATCATCCTAAACCGACGCCCGGCGTGCTTGAGATGACCACACAGCCGCATTCACAACGACAACCGTCCACGACAATCTCTTTGCCATCTGAGAACCACTCGGATGAGCCTTCGATAATAGAATTATTGCCATGGTCCGATATTGGACAACTGATCATATCACCTTTAAGAGCAACTTTTTTATTGTCTATTAACATGGAGGATGAGGCAGAAATCACTTCACCTCCGTGAGAGGTTTTATCGCTTAATAAAACAAAGCCTTTTGTCATACTCACTCCTTATATTATTAATAGTGTTAAAATTTTAGTTATAATTCAAATAAATAAAAAACCAGGTTTTTTATAAAAAAATTAATATTTAATTTATTTTTAATGACTTTTTCTTCAGAAAATGCGCTATGTCGACAAAAAAAAATGTTACCATTCGCCGTAGGGGAATTGTTTATCCTTTATATAGTCCTTGATTCTCTCCGAGAGACCATGCCCTGTAACTTCTGAACACCATTTCATATCTTTGCCCGAGACGCCGCTCCCTTCAGCAATAACTACTCTCTTTCCGCCAGGGCCTGGATTTCTCAGCCAAGCTTTTATCGCTCCCCCGGGTGCCAGACCGAAATAAACCACATCTCGATAATCACCTATAAGACGCCCCGTCTGCAAAGAATAAAAGACCACTTCCTGCATTAAATCACTTCCTTCTTTGGGAATGGTGATAGTGCTTTCATAGGTTTTTTGTTCAACCACCGAAAACCAGCATATGCTGAAAATCCAAGGCAGGCCGGGAACAGCGTCATTGGTGCTTATTCGGGCAAAAGCATTATCTCCCCATTTACCTTGGCTCGTCGGATTAAGACCTCCTACTCCTTTGAGAATCAACCTGGATTCAAACACTTCGCCCTTAGTATTCATCATTCTGGCCATAAAAGGTTTCGCAGGTAATTTATAAGGGTCTACGATTGAATAATACCATTTTCCCGGCCATTCTGAGGATGCCGATTTAGTTGGCTTTTTATTACCGGCTTTGCAAGAGCTGAGTACAAGTAAGCTTATTATTAATAATAAATATTTCATATTTGTTTTCCTTGCAAGTCATAAACGTTTCTTTTTCCATTCTCTGTAGGTCTGTTTGGGAAAAATATAACGGAAAAATTTACGCCATCCTCGAAAATCTCTTGCTGAGTTTTAAGGTTTTTCTTTATAACCTTCCAATTTGCCGAGCAATGAATATATTTTTCTGCTAAAAGAGCCAATTCATCTGAACTGAAAGGAATAATGTCTTTACCATTCCTTATGGCCTTTCCTTGAGCACGGGCTTTATTCATCAAAATATGAAGTTCCGGTGGCACGGGATAGTCAATATTCATTTCCGATTTGTCAAATTCACATCCCGCCTCTTCGGCCGCATCAAGCATCACCCGCAATATGGCTAATGACCAACCATTGGACACATTGCGCTGCATGCGTATGGCCGCGCCAACATATTTCAACCTTCCCGATTGCTTTTCAGAAGGTACCGGCTCATCCCAAAGTTGAATCCAGGTTTCCGCTTTTTGTAACATCGGTCCCCATATTGGATCGGCAAGCCGCGTCTGTTTTTCTTGCTCTGCCCTTTTATAGACGCGCGTAGACTTATTTTCCATGGATACTGGAACCGTATTGTACTCTGGACGGCTTATAAAGTAGTCTTCTGATTCCATGGGATGATAGCCGCCGCCAATATCGCTGTGCGCGCCTGGCAATGGGAGTTCCGGATAACCTGGTTTCACGCTGTTTAATGAAAAGTTATGCCGAAACTCATGCTCTGCGGTGATGTGAAAGACTCTTTTTGCTATTCCCACCGGAAGATAAATATTAACATCACCTGTATCCGCGCTGCTCGGAACAGGCGTGGCAACAGCGGACACAGTATCAAATAAACCCAGAAAACGTATAGAGTGATTAGCATGGGTCGGCAAAGAAATATCAGCGCTTTGAAAGTTAGTTGATAATGCAGAAAATAATTTAGTATCTTGTGTTCTAATTCTATTAGAAAAATGACGCGCGGCGGCGGCTCCTCGGCTAAAACCAAAAATATCAAACTGCAGTTTTTCTATTTCCAAACCATCAAAATTTTTTAGATAATTTGACAAAGACTTATTAATTTCCTCAATCGCCCGATCTGTTTTAGCGATAATTCCGGTGCTGCTTCTTCCGGTTGCCATACCAACACTAGAGTCGGCGACTCCGTTACTAGTACCTATGCCTTCAACATAAAAACTTATTTGTAGGTTATCAGCCAGCGTTGAAAATTGCGGATCACTATCATCACGGTATAAATTATATAACCTATGAACATTGGTATAAGAACCATCATAACTGGCTCTCGCTATATTCCCTCGCAGGCCAAAACGATCTGCCTCGCAGGCATTTAAAATTCCTTGAGCCTCACTATCATTATAACCTACAGATTCCGCAGAGCAGTTCTTTTGACGCAGAGTCGAGTTAAACGCATTATTCCCGGTGCCGTCAAAAAACACCCCCAGCGTCAAGGTTATTTTTCTTTTCGGCATCGCCGAACATGACACCGGTATGCCTTTTGCAAAAGGTGCCGTATTTCCTGAACTGGTCACTACTGACTTTTCTTCGTTTTGTTGATTGTGTGGTTGTTGATTATCTTTCATATTATTGCTGTGGATATCGAATATTTCCGTGGCGGCATAAAAACAGACGACGCCTTATTATAGTCATTGTGCCGCAATGATCTTTGGTTAACGAATAATCGTCAAAATCATGAAAATTCAATGCTTATCTTTTCCGGAGATGACGTCGTAATTTCCATTGTTTTTCCCTCCATATCAGTGACGCCCTCAAATACCTTTCCTTCAGCGGTTGTTATGCGATAGCGTCTATTCGGCAGTACTTCCCCTGTTGTTTCATCCTTCGCGATAAAGAACTCGCTAAAGCCTGAAGGCAACGTAACCGTCGGCGCACTGTAGCTGGCGGCATTCATTTTTTGTACACAGGTTGATTTCAATAAAATATTATTCGGGCAACCCAATTCAATGTTTCCGCCTTTCATTCGAATATACGCATTCCCGCAATTCAGCAATAATTCATCTTGGGCGGTGATCTGCACCTTACCTTCCACGCTTGCAATATCGATATTTTTTCCCGCTAAAACGGAGAGCGCATCATTTTGTGCTTGGATATCGACTTTGCCGCGATTAGCAAAGAGCTTCATTCCCTTATTTTTAGCGAACAGGCTAACTGCCTCACCCGCCGCGACCATAAATGTTTTCAGTACGCTGATATCAGCATTCTTTCCCGCCGTCAGCGACACCGAGCCTTGCCCTGATGAAAGCTGTACATTTTCCGGGCTAAGCACCGCAGTGCCATGGGGGGCATGGACCACAAGCCCGGCTTTGGCCAGTTGATGTAATGCTGAATTTAATCGCTGTTGTCCTGATTCTTCAGCCAGCTCGGCTTTAGCGAGTTCTGACGCCTGAGACAATGTTTTAACGATAGATAATGCCCTATCTAACTGCTCAATGGCCGCCTGCATATCCAGCTGATTTCCATTGGCCTTCGGCTGCGCATCGGCGCTGATGAAGATGCCCTTAGCCGCCCGTAGTGCCCCGTGCAGGTCGGTTCGAATCTCAAACCCCTCGCCGCGGGGCTGCTTGCCGCTGTCCACCAGATGCCCCAGATTAAGCTGGGTTTTGCCGCCATACTCGGTGCTGAGCTTGATATGCTCCCGATCCCGCGTGTCGTCCAGTCGCAGTTTGTTGTTTGCCGGCGTGCGCAGCACGTTGCGCTTGTAGTTCTGCAGCGTGACGAGATCCGGGGTTTTGGAATCATGCAGGGCATAGGCGATATAGGGTTTGTCAGGATTGCCCTGTTCGAAGGCTATCGCCACTTCGGTGCCCGCCAGCAGAGGCGTATGCAATCCATAGGTATCGCCGGCATAGGGCCGCGCCTGACGCAGCCACAGGCTCTCAAAGCCGGGTTGCCATTCATCACGATCGAAATCGAACGACACCCGGTAGCGTCCGTCACTGTCGATATGGCTGTAGGTGTCATTTACGCGCGTGCTGGTTACCCGGGCCGGCAAGGTGCCGGCCATTACCGGCTTCGCCGTCGGCTCGGGGCGGAAACAGACGATTTCCGAATAGGGGATGGCGGTAAACTCCACCTCAAGACCCCTGTCTCGCGCCGCACGGCTGCGGATGCCGGTTATCACCGCGCCTTCCTGGAATACACCCGGCGCATTCTCACCCCGGACCTTGAGTTCCTGGCCGGGAGCCAGTATGGCGGAGCTGGTAAAACCTTTCAGTTTGGTTTGCCGGTTCAGGTAGCGCTCATGGCGCAGCCGGGCGTAAAACGTTCCGCTTTCAGGCTCCGGGTCCGTCGCGTGTTTGTCGCCGATGGTGAGATAATTGTCCGCATAATGATAGGCTTCGCCGTAGGTCGTCTTGTCCCCGCGGGTCACATCCGCCTCACCGTCCATAAGCGCCGAAGCATCGCGATAGTTGTAGTCGCGGGTACTGACCCGGCCCGCCACCACCCGGTACGCCGTTTGCAAGTCCCAGACGCAGGAAGCCCCGCCGGCATCCAGGCCCGAGGGGTTACGTAGCGGCAGAAGCGAACCGGACCGATAGTGGCGCTGGTCGTCATAAAATTCCACCACGTCGATGTTGAGCCGCGGGTCGGCGGTGAAGAGAAACCAGATCCCCACTTCGGCCAGCAGACGACTGATAAAGGTCAAATCGTCCTCGCCGTATTGCATCACCAGTTCGCGTTTCGGGTAAACGCGGACCAAGGTGAATAAAAAGTCCTGGCCCTTAAAGCAGTGGCGGTCGCGCAATACCTTCTCCACAATTTCCGGTACGGATAAATGCTGGTAAATGCGGTGCTGCAGGCTGTTCCTCAGCAGAGCGAGGCGCGGGACCAAGGTAACTTCATAGCGGCTTTCGTCCCTGGAGGCGGAGAGGCGTTTAAATCCGGCAACCACGCCGTGGATCGAGCGTAACGGGGCCGCAGCCGGCGCCGGCAGTCCGAACTCCGGCAATACGGCAGGCGTTGCATTGAGGGTAAAAGTGGCATCCCGCATCAGCATTTGGGTTGAAGGAATATCCTTTGCCGGACTGGTGAGTTCGATACGGTAGCGAAACGGGCGGCTGAGATGCTCTTCGCCGGTAAACGCCAGCACATCCAGAGGCGTTTTATTGTCCCACACCAGGAGCTTATGCTGGCGATGCTCGAACGGCAGAATATTAGCGGCGTTTAACATGGCTTGCGCTCCTCGTGGCTAAAGTCCAGGGTAATGCCTTCATCTATGCTGTAGTCCAGTTTCAAGCCGAGCGGTTTGCGCAACTCGGCGTGACGCTGCAAAAGTTGCTGGCTCAGCACCGGTAAAATTTGTTGGTTCAGCAGGCTATCGATATTGCGCGCCCCGCTGTCCGGCAACAGGCAGGCGGCTGCCAGCGCCTCCGGCAGGCTGTCGGTGTATTCGCAGCGCAAACCGTAATGCTGGTGCAGGCGCCGGATTACCTGTTGCAATTTGATGTGGACAATGCGCTTCATGGCGGCGGCATCGAGCGAACGGTATATCAGGGTTTGGAAACGCGACAGCAGGGCGGGTTGAAAACGATCGCGCAAAATGGGGCGCAGCAGTTCGTGCAATGTGCTATCCGGTGCATCCGGCTGCTGTTCCAGCGCAGCCATCAGCCTATCGCTGCCGAGATTGGCGGTCATCATGATGACGGTATTGCGAAAATCGATCTCCCGTCCCTCGCCGTCCCTCATCACGCCCCGATCAAATACCTGATAGAACAGATTGAGTACGTCAGGGTGGGCTTTCTCCACCTCATCCAGCAGCACGACGCTGTAAGGACGTTTACGTACCGCCTCGGTGAGCACGCCGCCTTGGCCATACCCGACGTAGCCCGGCGGCGATCCCTTGAGCTGGGAAACGGTGTGAGGCTCTTGATATTCGGAAAGATTAATGGTTATCAAGGAACGGTTTCCGCCAAAAAGCGCATCGGCCAACGCCAGCGCGGTTTCTGTTTTGCCGGTGCCGCTCGATCCAACCAGCAGGAATACGCCTAAAGGACAGTTTTCAGGCGTCAACCCGGTTTTTGCCACCCGCAGCCGTTGCGCCAGGGACTCAATAGCGCGATGTTGACCGATGATCCTTTGCGACAGCGTGTTTTCCAGTCCCAGCAAATTGACCTGTTCATCTTTCAACAGACTGCCGAGGGGGATCCCGGTCCAATCCGCCACCACCGAGGCCACCATACGTACATTTACATCCGGCGATATCATTGGCGAATTACCCTGCAACAGCGCCAGCTTTTGCTGTAAAGCGTCGACATGGCCGTCGAGGATGTTATTCCCCCTGGCGGCCAGTAGCTGTTTCGTCAGCTCTTTCTCTTGTTGATAGCGTTCTTGGACGGCATTGAGCTTTTCGTGCAGCTTTTCACGGCGGATATCGATGTCAAGCAGCCGATCCGTGCCGGAGGTAAATCCGGTGGCTGAATCCTGTAGCAGTGACTCCCGTTCCATATCCAGCGCGGTAATCTGATTTTGCAATTCCATGAGTTTATCCGGCCGGGTATTCAGGCTCATGTGTGCCCGCGCCCCGGCGGTATCAAGCAGGTCTACGGCCTTGTCGGGCAATTGCCGTCCGGTGAGATAACGGCGGGATAAGGCGACGGCGGCCCGTATCGCGTCGTCCTGGATATGCACGCCGTGATGGACGGCATAGCGCTCTTTGAGCCCGCGCAGCATCAGGCAGGCGGTGTCATCGTCCGGTTCGGCCACTTTCACCATTTGAAAACGCCGTTCCAAGGCGGCGTCACGTTCGAAATAGTGTTTATATTCCCCCCAGGTGGTGGCGGCGATGGTGCGAAGCTCGCCGCGGGCCAGCGCGGGCTTCAGCAGATTGGCGGCATCGGCGCCGCCCGCCTGGTTACCGGCGCCGATCAGGGTATGGGCTTCGTCGATAAACAGCAGTACCGGGCTGGGGGCATTTTGTACGGCCTCGATGATGTTTTTCAAACGCTGTTCAAATTCTCCTTTTACCCCCGCGCCAGCCTGAAGCAGACCTAGATCCAGCGTACGTACGCTGACGGATTTCAGGCTATCCGTCACCTCGCCGCTGATAATGCGCAGTGCCAGACCTTCAACCAGCGCGGTTTTACCCACGCCGGGCTCTCCCACCAGAATCGGATTGTTTTTGCGTCGCCGCGACAGGATATCGATCATCTGCCGGATTTCCGCGTCGCGCCCTAATACCGGGTCAAGCTGCCCGGCACGGGCTTTGGCGGTTAAATCCAGCGTGAACTTGTCCAATATCTGTTGTGTCTGGGATACCGAAGGGAGATCTGTGGGCAGCGATGAAGACAGCATGGACGCAATGTCCGGCTGTGGACACTGTGGCCGTTCATCCGATTGCATATCCAGCAGCGGCAGCAGACGGCTGAGCTGGGCATCGCCCAGGCCGGGCAGCAGCCAGGGCGTTTTGGTTTGCAGCAACGAAGGCGTGGATATCAATGCAAACAGTAAATGCACCGAGCGTATTTGCTCAATGTTCTCTTGCAGCGAGGCCTCAAGCCAGGCCGATTTGATTAACCTCTGCAACGCATTGGAAAGCTGCGGTTTACTCTGGATGCTGCGGGGCAGCTTTTCAAGCTGTGATAACAGCCCCTGCCACAGGTCATCCATATCCCACTCATAGCGGCGGGCGATCACCGTGATATCCCCGTCTCCCTGCTCAAGCAGTTTGAGCAGCCAATGTTCGACGGTAATTTCCCCGTGGGCCCGCGTTTGGCATAAGGAGGCCGCGGCGGCTAAGGCTTCGGCGCAATAAGGGTTCAGTCGGCGCAATAACGGGGCACAATGGTTGTCCATATTGTCAGGTCTCGTCTCAGTGGCCTTGAAGGCGATAGCTACCGCACGGCCCGTGTCCCGGTCCGGTGAGGAAAGCGTTGTGTATGGTCTTAGCTGAAGAGCGTTCCGGACGCCGCTCAGATAACGCCACTAAGGCCGCAGGCGGGCTTCCGCCTGCGAACCGGGTTATCAGGCGGAAGCCCGTTCGTTCCAGGAATCGGAATGAATAATGTTGCCGTCTTTATGGGTCCAGATTATTTTCTCGTAGCGGAATTCCACCTGCTCCAGGTGGTTGTGTCTCTCCTTGGCCGGATCTTTGATGTCATGCATCAGCGGGGCGACCTTCACGACCTTGACGTTTTCCAGCCGGGTGTTGAAGTACTCTACTTCCTGTCCGGCATCATCGATTTTGTACCATTTGATTTCCGCCGATTTAAGCGTCTGGCCGGAGGTGACGGCTTTATAAAGGTAGGGACTTGACGCATCCACTTCCTTGGTGAAAACCAGGGGGGTATGGATGCGGGTGCCGGTCAGCTTGCCGGTGTTATTATCCGTGGGGATATAGAGGCTATGTTCCAGAGCCGTCATTTCTATACTGCCTTCGCGACCCTGAACGTTTACAGACCCTTTGATGTCTGCGCCGCCGTCGTCTTTCAGCCAGAGATATGCGGGAATTGCCATGGGTTAACTCCTGTTATTGATGAATATCGCCTTCATTGGCGAAGAGGTGGTGCCTGAATCCCGGCCACGGGTTGACATGCCCCCGGCTCCGGTATCAGTCTGATGTCGACCCGGCGGTTGGCCGCACGCCCGGCCACGGTGTCATTACCGGCAATGGGCCGGGCGGAACCGTGGCCCTGTACCGCAAAACAGCCGGACGGAATATTGCCCATGGTGCGCAGCCAATCACGCACCGCTTCGGCGCGAGCCAATGACAAATCCTGATTGCGCCGGTGGCTGCCGGTGTCGTCGGTATGGCCGGCGACGACTATCAGCCATCCCGGCTGCGCCTTGATATCCATCAAGGCGGCCACCAGCACCTTGGTGGCCTCGGGTTTAAGACTGGCGCTGCCGGCATTGAATAACGACAGGCTGTTAAGATTGAGGGTTTGCGGACCCGGCGCATGGGGTTGCGGTGCATCCGATACAAATAGGGGCGGCATGTAACCGTCAATGGCCGCCAGCAGCCCGGCGTAAAGACTGGTGCCGGAATACAAGCCCAATCCAAGGCGCAGCGGTGTTCCCTGCCGATGGTAAAGCTCCAGTTCCTTGGCATCGTTAACCAGTACCGTCAGGGCTGACGCCTTGGGGCCATGGGCCGACGGGGGAATGTTATGATAACGTTGCAAATCGGCGGCAACGCGGATCAACAGGCGCTGGTTGTTCCAGGCCACGATGCAAAGCGCGGCAAGACAATATCCGGTCAGCACCGCCATACCCCAAGCCATCGCCCGCCGGCAGGCGGTCGGCCCTTGTGGCCGAGGCAGCATCCATAGCAGGGGATCGGGGAAAGGTAACGATGTTTCCCTTGCGGAAGAAAAAGACACGGGCCGCAACAGTGTCCGGGCCGCAAGATGGCGTTGCCAGACATTGCCGCTCAAGACGGGCATTGACGTAAAGCGCACCGCCAGATCCGATTGGACTCGAGGTGGGCAGCCATATTTGTCGGCGGGTTTTTCCGCCATCAGCGTATCGCGGTACCAGGCCAACAGGGCCTGTGCTTCTATAATCTGGGGCAAGTGATGGATAGGCTCCCCGCCGCTTTTTATGGACAATCCGTCCTCTGTTTCCTGCCCGGACGCTGCCAGCTCGCCGATTATGCCGAGGGCTCCCTCTGTCGGGCAGAAATACCAGGGGCCGTCTTTGCCGTTGAGGAACAGGCATATCATTGCCGGCGGCCTGTGGCCGATATTGCGGGACATCCCCGCCAATTCATGATGCCAGCCGCGCAAAATCGTCCGGAGGACGCCCTGATCTGTATGCGACTGCGGAGACAAAAAAAACATTGCGGCCAGTTGCCGCCTCCAAGCCGGACGCTGCGCCAGGAGGACAGGCGTCAATCTGGCCAGCTCTTTGGCCGCGCCAAGCCGCAGGTAGCAGCCGTGGGGGATTTCACGCACCAATGCCGGGCCAAATAGTCTATCCAGATCGTCGCTGTCGCCGCAGACCAGCACTATGGGCGTGGAGCATTCACCGGGCAATGCCGCCAGCAGATGTTGATATTCGGCGGAGACGGGAAATGCCTTCCGCCCGCAAATTATCCAGGCTCCCGCCACGGCCGACAGCGTTAGCGCCCCGCTGAAGAATCGCGCCGTCATTCCCCAAGGCAGGACACCCAGACATAACATCAGCGTTAAACCGCCAATAAGCAGCCATAATCCGCGTTTCATGCGCACCGTCATGATTGGCATTTTATTGAGATTCCGGCAGCAGTTCTGTCAGCAGCATGTGAAGATGATGGTGCAGCCCCCACCAAAGCCCGGCCACTGAAAAGATGGCGATACCGCCCCAAAACCATAAAGAGCGCCTGCCGAAAAATTGATAAAGACTGTCAGCGTCCGGGCTGAGCAATACCGATGCCGGCGTTGTTTCAAGGGCAGGGATTTTGGTCTCCAGAACGGCTATCAATTGATCTCGCGGCCCTTGCGGCTGGTTACGATAGCGGCCCTGAAACCCCAGCACCAGGATGCGGTGAAAACAGATCAAAACCGTTTCATCGGGCGCGGGCTGGTTCAGTACCGTCCTTATCCGCTCAAATAAACGCTCGCCGGCTTGAAGAGTATTGAAAAAGTGAGCCTGCAGCGGTTTTGCCAGCCATATCTGATGTCCATCGTCAGGGATGTCATTGCCCAAACCGCGGCCTAATACGGTTTCATCCAGCAAAGCGCATTGCGCATAGGTAATATGATCGATGCTCTCGTCGGAATAGTCCGCCAGGAGCAATTGCCGACGGACCTCTTCAACCTGTCCCTGGCACTGCTGATAGAGTTTTTCGCCCTGCTCGGCGGCCGCCCCGTTGCGCAGCTGGATCACCGTCAGGAAGGTTTCGCACAGCAGGTTATCGATGGAAAGCGTTGTTTTCATGCGCGCAGCACCGCAAAAAGTTCGAGTTGTATATCAGGCAACGAGCCCGGCACATAAAGATAACAACAGCCGGCGGCCAGCATGGCTTGAGCCGCGGAATGGCTCAGATCCATGGCAAAGTATTGATTTTCAAGACGCAAAGGTATCGCGGCAGGCACTTGGCTCAGGCAAACCAGGGGGACTCCGTTCAGAGCGGTGTTAACCAGCTCGTGCACATCGTCCGGCGCCCCGATTTTGCACAGCGCGGGAAACTGGCTTTGTAACCTATGGGCGGGCACACTGGAGCGTACCGAGAGATAAAAATCCGCTTCTTCGCGCAGGCGAACATCATTCAGCGGTGCCTTCCAATAGTTGGGGCCGATGCTCTCAAGCGCCAGCGTCAGTACCCGCGAGGGCAGACTGGCCTCCAGTAAGGTTCCGATAAGGCCGAACAGCGGTGGAAAAACCGTCTCCAAGCGTTCATGGTCATAAGGAGGGATCGCATCGATATCCTGGTCAAGGGAAAACGTCAGCAGCGCACCGGCCAGTTTTATCAGTTCGCGATACAGCAGTTCCGGATGAACCGCCGGGTCTCTGAGTAAATCAGCCAGCACCGGCTCGCTGGAATTGAGGGCATTAAGCAGCCAGAACAGCGAAACATCCGCCACGGCGAAATCCGCCATCCTCTGGTTGCTTTCCCGGCGCATCCCCATCAAGCGTCGGCGCTTGGCCTGTAGCTGGCCCATCAGCAGGCCTAACGCGCGGTACATCTCATCACCGGCGCCAAACGATAATAACGGCGGAATAAACTGTCGATCCAATTCCCAGTTGCCGCGCCCGTCACGTAACAGACGCGCCACCGGGCAGGTCAGATATTCGCCGTTTTTGTCGAAATCAAAACGCAGCGAGAGTTCATAGCGTTCCACCGCGATGGATTCGCTTTCATTGCCTAATACATCCTGTACCTCCGCCCACTCCTGGCGGTAACGGACCGGATGCCCTTTTTCCTCCTCTTGCCGCCGGCAGTTACCGCCGTTGGCGTGTTCCAGCGGCAATGCCAGCAAAACTTCCACCCGGCGAACATCGGCGGGAAGAACCTGGGCAATATCGCATGGGGGAGGCAACGTATCGCAGCGATCGGTGTCGATCAAACTCCCATCGGCCATGCGAACATGAAGATACTCCGCTTTTAGCCGGTTCAGCCGCAGCGCGTCGGTATCGAACCGGGCGGCCAGTACGCCCCAGGGATATCGCACGCTCAGTCGGTCAAGGCAGCTCCGGTGAAAAGCTTCCCAACGCGCCTGCTGCTGAAATTGCTGAGGCGCCAGAAAAGCGCCTTCGATCCAAAGAGGCCGGTAAATTTTCATGGGGGTTGTTGTCCCTCTCAAACCTTGGCCCGCGGCATTTGAGATACCAGTGAAAGATTCACATCCATCCCTTCCACCTGGAAATGGGGCACCGCATAGAGTTTGACGCGAAAGAAACCCGGGTTGTCATCAATATCTTCAACCGTCACCTTTGCGTCGCGCAGAGGATGCGACGCCTGTAAATCGTCCCCCGGATCGGTCATTTCCGTCACCAGGCCGCGGATCCAGTTATTCAGCTCCAGCTCCAACAGGCGGCGATCTTTGGTGGTACCGATATTTTCACGCTGGATAAGCTTCAGGTAATGAGCGATACGCGACAACAGGAAGATATAGGGCAGGCGGGAATTGATGCGGCTGTTGGCCGTAGCGGTCTGACTGTCGTATAACGCCGGTTTCTGCACCGAATTGGCGGAGAAAAAACAGGCATAGTCTCGATTTTTATAATAAGACAACGGGATAAAGCCCAGGTTGGCGAACTCGAACTCCCTGGTTTCCGGGATCATGACTTCCGAGGGGATCTTGACCTGATTGCCCGTGCCGAGATCATAAAGGTGGATAGGCAGGTCGGTCACCGCCCCACCTGCCTGTGGCCCGCGGATTTGCACGCACCAGCCGTTTTTGATAAAGCTTTTCACCATGTTGGCGGCAAAGGCGAAAGATGCATTGGTCCACAGGTAGCGATCGTGATCCGGTCCTTTTACCTGCTCAATGTAGTTGAAGCTACGCACAGGAACGGTATCAGGGCCGTAGGGCAGCCGGCCCAGCACGCGCGGCAAGGTCAGACCGATATAGCGGGCATCGTCGCTGTCGCGGAAAGCCTTCCATTTCAGGTATTCGGCGCGGTCGAAATAATTGCCGATATCTTTAATGGCGGCCACGTCTTCCATGGTCTCTTTACCGAAAAAGGCCGGCCCGACGGAGCCGATAAACGGCATATGGGCGGCGGCGGCCACTTTGGATATGTTACGCAGCAAGGCGATATCCCGCGGACCGCGATCGAACTCGTAGTTTGAAATGGCGGCGGCAATGGGCTCCCCGCCCGGCGTATCATACTCGTGGGTGTAGGTGATGGCGTAGAGACCGCTTTGGGCGATTTCCGGCGCATCGTCAAAATCCTGCACAAGATGATCTTTACTGATATCCAGCAGCTCAATTCGCACGTTATGGCGAAAATCGGTCTGATCAATCAGGGACTTCACTCCGCGCCAGGTGGATTCGAGGCGCTGGAAATCCGGATGATGCATGACCTGGTCCAATTGCCGGCTGATTTGGTTATCCAGCGCGGCGATATGGCTGTCCAAAAGCGTTTTATCCAGCCGCTCCACCCTTTGTCGCGACTGTCCGAGCAAGTCCATAAACACCCGAACCGCCGCCGTTACCCTTTCATCGGTGGAGACATCAGAAAGGGCATCGCTGTTCTGAAACGACTCGATAGCGGTAACGGAGGTTACCGGGGTAAGATTGATTTTCTCAAACAGAGCCGCATAGACACTTTTCGCCCCCTCGGCAGCGTTGTTTTGTACCTCAGTGGTTGCGTGATCACGAACGTTGTTTTCCTGTAACGACATAAATGCAGTTCCTTCTTTTCCGTGACGGATCAATTGACTGGCGGGACCAGGGCGGCCAAATCCATACGCAGTTCTTGGCTTAATGCCTCATCCTTCAGGATGTATTCCAATTCCCGGCGAAAAGCGGCGTTATCCAGCAAATTGGATTTAAGATCCCTCAGCAGGTTGCGCATCGCCAATAGGGCTCGCAGCTGCGGAATCTGGCGCGCCACCTGTTCAGGTTCAAAATCTTTCATATGCCGGAATGAGAGGGCTACCGCCGTCTCGGCATTATCGTCAGCCAGCGCGTCGGGCACGGAAATCGTCAGGTTTGGCTGTAAATCAGCCAGTACGCTGTTGAAATTATTTTTATCAATGGGCAGTTTGCTACGTTCGGACAACGGACGCTGTTCGCGGCCATTGCTATAGTCCCCCATAACCAAGAGCTTTAAGGGCAGTTCAACGTTTTTTCTGGCTCCGCCGGTATGGAGATCCAATTTTATATTGATTCGCGCTTTTGGTACTTCGTGTTGAAAACTGTCAGCCATAAACCAGCCTTATAAATTTATTGGAAAAGAAATTATCACACATTATTTACTTACCCGGGATGACCACAATTAAAGGAACCATACCGATATTTAAACTTAGAATAATTAAAATAAGACATATGACACCTCATTCATACATATCCATGTAAAACTATGATCGTGCCAGGTCGGAAATAATTTTTCCTTGGGGGAGGAGTACGCAGAGTATATAAAGCTCAGATGAAAAATATCAAGTGATAATAATCCCCCATAATAAACATGGAAACCTGTCTCATCTTGGATGAGAGCGAATAATTGCCGAATTCATATTAATCATCCGTCAGTTGGCGGGTTGATGCGTGAATGAGCATGCTTTTGATTGAGCTATTAATGAGATATCGGCCAGAACGGTTAAACACCTACAATTAATACCCTTGGGTTTCATCAACCAACGGCACTTTATTTTTTATCAATTACACGAAGAGATAATATTTAAAAAAAACATCAACAAATAGTAGATTCAAATAGCCAATCGTTGAGCATTTTCAGTTATGGGGTCAATAATTTCGTAAAACAACCTTCCGCTGCTATGGAAAATAGTACCGTCCATTTTCTGAAATATTATTCCTTTTGGGCAACAAGAATAGAAAGCCTACCATCACTGCCGGCAGAACTTCCGCTCAGAGTATTACTCAGACATTGAGGCAGAAGGCAGCAAAGGAATACGAACTGAGAATCCGGTTTTGTAATCAAAAATGAAGTACGGCACAAGGGGCAATGAATATCCGCGATACCGGGTCGCCTTTGAGTTATTAAGGCATAAAAAATACGGAACGGGTTGTTTTACCGGCAGTAAAAGCACAAAGCCCCGATCAATTGATCGGGGCTCTGTCAACCGGAAGCCTTCGTCCCATTGGGCGCAGGCTAATCCAGCGGGGATACTATTTCTTGGCGCCCGGAATACTGAAACGCTTGTTGAAGCGATCAACACGTCCGCCGGTATCAACAACACGTTGTTTACCGGTATAGAACGGATGGCATGCGCCGCAAACGTCCAGGGTCAGGTCGTGGCCCAGCGTGGAATGGGTCTTGATAACATTACCGCAAGAACAGGTTGCAGTAATTGCTACATATTTCGGATGGATATCTTTTTTCATGGAAAACCTCTTCATAAGGCCGCGTCGCTATCCGGTCTGCTTGCGCCGGACACCACGCGAAGGGAGTGTCGTTTCTCTGATATCGGATTATACCAAAGGCCGCGAATCATACAGAATGTCGCGGCCCTTTGCAAACACATCCGTGCATTGGAGTCGACACAGTGTACACTATCAGCGCTATTTTTTCTCCCGGGACTATCCGATGCCTGTTGTTCACGTTGCGTTACCGGTGCCATTGGCACGCACGTTTGATTACCTCTATCCCGACCATGCGCGTCCGGTTATCGGCGGGCGCGTTCGTGTACCCTTTGGACAGCGCAACGCCATCGGCATAGTCACGGGGTTAAGCGAAGGCAGTACACTGCCGCCGGACAAACTCAAGACCATTAACGAAGTGCTTGACGAGCGTTCGCTGTTTCCCGACAGTCTCTGGCGGATTCTCAATTGGGCTATCGGTTATTACCACTACCCTGCGGGAGAGGTCTTGTTCCATGCACTGCCGATTTTACTGCGCCAGGGCAAAGCCGCCGAAATGACGCCGTTATGGCAATGGTTCGCCACCGAGCAGGGGCGGGTCACTGCCCTGGATACCCTGAAGCGGGCGCCAAAGCAGCAGCAGGCGCTGGCGGCCCTATTGTCCGGTCCGCTCTATCGCCATGAGGTGGCGGAACACGCGCTGGCGGAGGGCGCGTTGCAGGCCTTGCGTGCCAAGGGATTAAGCGATCTGCGGGCCGCACGGGCGGACGGCGCCGACTGGCGCCGGGATTTTCGCGTGGAAGGTGAACGGCTGAGGCTGAATACCGAGCAGGCCACCGCGGTAGGGGCTATTCATGGCGATGACCAGCAGTTTGCCGTCTGGTTATTGGCGGGCGTGACCGGTTCGGGTAAAACCGAGGTTTACCTGACCGTACTGGAAAATATCCTGTCGAAAGGCAAACAGGCGCTGATCCTGGTGCCCGAAATCGGTTTGACGCCGCAAACCATCAGCCGCTTTCGCGAACGTTTCCATGCGCCGGTGGACGTGTTGCATTCCGGTTTGAATGACAGCGAGCGCCTCGCGGTCTGGCTCAAGGCCCGCAGCGGCGAAACGGCGATCGTTATCGGTACCCGTTCGGCGTTGTTTACCCCTTTTGCCCGGCTCGGTATCATCGTTATCGACGAAGAGCACGACAGTTCCTATAAACAGCATGAAGGCTGGCGCTACCATGCACGGGATTTGGCGGTATTTCGCGCCCGTGAGGAAAATATTCCCATCATTCTCGGTTCGGCCACGCCGGCCCTGGAATCCCTCTATAACGCCCAGCAAAAGAAATATCGCTATCTTACCCTTGGCAAACGCGCCGGCATTGCCAGGCCGGCCCACGAACAGCTCCAGGATTTGAAAGGCCTGGCGCTGACCAACGGCATGTCGCAACCGCTGTTGCATAAAATGCGGACCCATCTGGATGCCGGCAACCAGGTGATGTTATTTCTCAACCGGCGGGGATTCGCGCCGGCGTTGTTATGCCATGAATGCGGCTGGATTGCAGAATGTCCCCGCTGCGATCACTTTTATACGCTCCACCAGCAGCAGCGGCAGATGCGTTGCCATCATTGCGACAGCCAGCGGCCGATCCCAGACCAATGTCCCCAGTGCGGCTCAACCCAGTTGATACCCGTCGGCCTGGGCACCGAACAGCTTGAGGAGACGCTGGCTTCGCTCTTTCCCTCCACCCCCATTACCCGCATCGATCGCGATACCACCGCCCGCAAAGGCGCTCTGGAATTTCATCTTGCCCAGGTGCATCAGGGAGGAGCCCGAATTCTGATCGGCACGCAGATGCTGGCGAAAGGGCATCATTTTCGCGATGTCACCCTGGTTTCGCTGCTGGATGTGGACGGTGCGCTTTTTTCGGCGGACTTCCGCTCCGCGGAACGCTTCGCCCAGCTGTATACCCAGGTTGCCGGCCGGGCCGGACGGGCGGGTAAACAAGGTGAGGTTTTCCTGCAAACACACCATCCTGATCATCCGCTGTTGCAAGTCCTGCTGCATGACGGCTATATGGCTTTTGCGCAGCAAGCGCTGGCCGAACGGCAGGCCGTATCGTTACCGCCTTTTACCAGCCATATCCTGTTCCGGGCCGAAGATCTCGATAACCGGCAGGCCGCTCAGTTTCTAGAACGCCTGCGCCAGCTCCTTGATGCCAGTCCGTTGCGGGACGATGCGCTGTGGTTGATGGGGCCGATACCGGCGCTCCAGCCCAAACGCGGCGGGCGGTTTCGCTGGCAGCTACTGCTCCAGCACCCTTCCCGTGGACAGTTGCAACGATTGGTGGCCGCCAGCCTGCCCTTGGTAGACACGCTGACCCAGGCGCGAAAAGTCAAATGGTCGTTGGATGTGGATCCCATCGACATTTAACAGCGGTTTTTCATGCCGGATTTTTGTGATTGCCATTCGAATAATATTGAAAGATCCGACACCATCGGCCTTTTAAATACCCCAAGTCCCTCACAATCTGATAGAAAGGACAATATTCATTATTACGTGTTCTTTTAACAGCAACCCGTAACCGGGACGGTGCAACAATGCCCCGGCGACTGTAAATGGGATAGTAGGTTAATTCGTCAGCGTTAACCTGACGCCAGGAGATGAATGTGGAACTTAAAAGGCCTACCGTCGTGGCGACCATGAAGGATGTGGCGGAGAAGGCAGGGGTATCTACAGCCACTGTTTCCAGGGCATTGATGAATCCTGAAAAGGTTTCCGCCCAGACCCGGAAAAGAGTCCAGATTGCAGTACAATCTGTCGGTTACGATCCGCAACCCCTGGCCCGTCAGGTAAGGCGCAACGAAACCCGCAATTTATTGGTTATGGTGCCTGATATTTGCGACCCTTTTTTTTCCGAAATGTTGCGGGGAATTGAAGAAACCGCCGATGAGCAAGGGTATCTGGTCCTGATAGCCGATTGCGCGCACCAACATCCGGATAAAAAAAGCTTTAGCGATTTGATCATCGCCCGGCAAATCGATGGTATGTTGCTGCTGGGTTCCGTTCTGCCGTTCGCCATTGATAAAACTCAGCAGCAGAATTTACCGCCGATGGTCATGGCAAATGAATTTGTCCCCGAGCTTGAGTTGGCCACCGTACATATCGATAATCTTACCGCGGCCTATGAAGCGGCGGATTATCTGTTTAAACTCGGCCACCGGCGGATCGGCTGTATCAGCGGGCCGGCGGACCTGACATTGTGCCAATATCGGGTGCAGGGATTTATCCAGGCGCTGCGCCGCCACGGCATTCCGGCGGGCGAACATATGGTTTACCGGGGCGATATCAGTTTTCAGACCGGCGCGGCGGGGCTTAATGCATTAATATCGCAAACCAATCCGCCAACTGCTATCTTTTGTCACAGTGATATCATTGCGTTCGGCGCTTTGTCGCAGGCAAGGAAAATCGGCTTGAGCGTACCGAATGATTTGTCTCTGATAGGATTTGATGATATTACGCTGGCAAACTATTGCGATCCGCCGTTGACCACCGTGGCGCAGCCGAGTTTTCAGATCGGGCGGGAAGCGACGCTGTTGCTTTTGCAGCAGGTCAGGCAGCATCAGATGACGAATACCTCTTTGCTGCTGGACAGTAAATTGATCGTCCGGGGCAGCACCGCGGCGCCCTGTATAAAAACATGACGGGCTTTAGGAATACAGGCGCTAGTCAAATAATATTGCCTTCAGTAACATGACGGGCTGGTTACTTTCTTAAACTTAGCGAAATAATAGTGGCACAAAGAGACTATGTAAGCCGTGGAAGGACCAATACGCGGCGCAGAAAACCAAACAGTCGAAAAAAGCGCACGTCTTCCGGCATTTCAAAAACCATGATCGCTCTGGCGGTTGCCGTATTGATAACGTTTATCGGCGGTCTCTATTTTATTGCACACAATAAAACGGAAGAGGCGGTAATTTTACCAAGCCACGGCAATCACACCAATAACGGACTGCCGCCGAAACCCGAGGAGCGCTGGCGTTATATCAAAGAGCTTGAAAACCGGCAGATTGGCGTACAGTCCCCTACCGAACCTACCGCCGGCGGAGAAGTGCAATCGCCGGCGCAATTGACCGATGAACAGCGTCAGTTGCTTGAGCAAATGCAGGCGGATATGCGCCAGCAGCCCACTCATCTAAACGAAGTGCCTTATAACGATCAAACGAGGAACGCCGCGGCCAACACCGGCCGGTCCCCGGCGAACCCGTTCACGGCGCAGCCATTGCCGCGCCAGGCGCCTTCCGTCACGCAGACCACGCCCCGCCAGGCGGCGCCCGTTACGGCACAGCCCCGTCAGACGCCTTCCACGACCCTGGTCGCTCCACGCGAGGTTGCGCCCGCCGCCTCGCAGCCGCGCAAGACGCAGTCCGTCGCCGAGCAACCGCGCCAGGCGCCGATTACCGCCATCACCCAGCCTCGTCAGGCCGAGCCGTCGGCGCAGGCTTCACCAGCGCCGAAAGCCGAAGCCAAAACCGACAGCGCGGCGAAGGAAAAGTCCCAGCGCTGGGTAATACAGTGCGGATCCTATAAGGTCATGGATCAGGCCGAATCCGTCCGCGCCCAACTGGCGTTCGGCGGCGTTGAAAGCCGTATCACCACCAGCGGCGGCTGGAACCGCGTGATGTTGGGCCCCTATCCCAACCGCGCCAGCGCCGATAAATCGTTACAAAATCTCCGCGGCTCAGGGGTACCAAATTGTATCCCTATTGCCAGCGGGGGTTGAAAAAAGCCAATCCCGCCCCATTTATAATTTCAAATGCCCCGGATGAATGCCGGGGCTTCATTCTATCTCTACCGGAGAGTTGCTCGTGACAACAATCGTAAGCGTACGCCGCAACGGCCATGTGGTAATTGGTGGCGATGGCCAGGCCACTCTGGGAAATACTGTAATGAAGGGCAATGTAATCAAAGTCCGGCGCTTGCATAATGAACAGGTGCTCGCGGGCTTTGCCGGCGGCACTGCCGATGCCTTCACACTATTTGAATTATTTGAGCGTAAATTGGATCAGCATCAAGGCCATCTTTTGAAGGCCGCCGTGGAGCTGGCCAAGGATTGGCGTACCGATCGGATGCTGCGCAAGCTGGAAGCGCTGCTGGCGGTAGCGGATAAAAAGAATTCCCTTATCATCACCGGCAATGGCGATGTGATTCAGCCGGAAAACGACCTGATTGCCATCGGTTCCGGCGGGCCTTATGCTCAGGCAGCCGCGCGGGCATTGCTGGAAAATACTGAATTGGGCGCACGAGATATCGTCGAGAAAGCGTTGAGTATCGCCGGGGATATCTGTATTTATACCAATCAGTTCCATACTATTGAAGAATTAACGTACGAAGCGCAAGGATCCGAAATATGTCCGAAATGACCCCACGCGAAATCGTCAGCGAACTCGACGGCTATATCATAGGCCAGCATAATGCGAAACGGGCAGTGGCCATCGCATTACGCAATCGCTGGCGCCGCATGCAACTGGACGAAGCATTGCGCCATGAAGTCACGCCGAAAAATATTTTAATGATCGGCCCCACCGGCGTCGGCAAAACGGAAATTGCCCGCCGCCTCGCAAAACTGGCCAATGCGCCTTTTATCAAGGTTGAAGCGACCAAATTCACCGAAGTAGGCTACGTCGGCAAGGAAGTGGATTCCATTATCCGCGATCTCACCGATGCCGCCGTCAAGATGGTACGTTTGCAATCCATGGATAAGAATCGCCACCGCGCCGAAGAACTGGCGGAAGAGCGGGTGCTTGACGTCCTGATCCCGCCGGCTAAAAACAACTGGGGCCAGCCGGAAGAAACGGCTGAACCTTCGGCTGCCCGGCAGAATTTCCGCAAAAAACTGCGTGAAGGGGAACTGGACGACAAAGAAATAGAAATCAATCTGGCTGCCGCGCCAATGGGTGTCGAAATCATGGCTCCTCCGGGCATGGAAGAGATGACCAATCAGCTGCAATCGATGTTTAAAAATCTGGCCGGACAGAAACAAAAACCGCGCAAGATTAAAATCAAGGAAGCGTTAAAGCTTCTGGTGGAAGAAGAAGCGGCCAAACTGGTAAATCCGGAAGAGCTGAAAGAGACGGCCATTGAAGCCGTCGAGCAGCACGGGATCGTGTTCATCGATGAGATTGATAAAATCTGTAAACGCGGCGAAACCTCCGGCCCGGACGTTTCACGGGAAGGGGTGCAGCGGGATTTGTTGCCGCTGGTGGAAGGCTGCACCGTTTCCACCAAGCACGGCATGGTGAAAACCGATCATATTCTGTTTATCGCCTCCGGCGCGTTCCAGGTCTCCAAACCGTCCGATCTGATTCCGGAATTACAGGGCCGCTTGCCCATCCGGGTTGAACTGGAAGCCCTGACCACCAATGATTTCGAACGCATCCTGACCGAGCCCAGCGCGTCGCTGACTATTCAGTACAAAGCGCTGATGGCTACCGAAGGGGTGGATATCGAATTCACCAGCGACGGCATCCGCCGCATCGCGGAAGCGGCTTGGCAGGTCAATGAGCGTACCGAAAATATCGGTGCCCGCCGGTTGCATACCGTCCTTGAACGGCTTATGGAAGATATTTCATATGATGCCAGTGAATGGGATGGTAAAACTATTACAATTGATGCAGATTATGTTCGTAGCCATTTGGATGAGCTAATATCTGATGAAGATTTAAGCCGGTTTATCCTCTAAACGCTAAGGGATAAATGACATCCGAAACGGGAGGCTACGGTCTCCTTTTTTTTTTACCAGAACCGGGTATTCACACAAAGATCCGTTAACTATGAGCCAAACCGTCACGTTAAGCCCCACCAAAGCCTGGATGGTCAGCCTGCGCCTGCGTACCCTGCCGCTGGCGTTGGCTTCCATTGTTACCGGTTCGGCTATGGCCGGCTGGCAAGGTCATTTCAAACCCGTTATTGCCCTGATGGCGCTGATAACGGCCGCGTTGCTGCAGATTTTATCCAATCTGGCCAATGACTACGGCGACGCGATTAAAGGCAGTGACGAAAAAGGCCGTATCGGGCCGCTGCGCGGGATGCAATTGGGCATTATTACCCGTGAACAAATGAGGGTCGCCCTGATGGCGGCCATTTTCCTGTCGCTATTATCCGGGGCGGTCTTGATCTGGATCGCCTGTGAAAAACCCGCCGATATTCTGGGCTTTCTGGTCTTGGGGGTATTGTCGGTTATCGCCGCCATCACCTATACCATGGGCACCCGCCCTTACGGCTATATGGGCCTTGGCGATTTGTCCGTGCTGATCTTTTTCGGCTGGCTCAGCGTCGGCGGCAGCTATTATCTGCAAACCGGCGCTTTTCACAGCGTGGTGATGTTGCCCGCCACCGCCTGCGGGCTATTAGCCGCGGCGGTATTGAATATCAATAACCTGCGCGATATTGAGAGCGATCGTCTCAACGGCAAAAATACCCTCGCGGTAAGGCTCGGCCCGACGCGGGCACGTTATTATCACGTCGCGCTGCTCACCGGCGCGGTGTTTTGTCTGGCAATTTTTACCCTGCTTGAACTGCATAACCTGGTGGGCTGGCTGTTTGTTTTGACCGTGCCCGCATTATATATGCAAGCACGCTATGTTTTACATGAAACCAGCCCGTCAGGCATCCGTCCGATGCTGGAAAAAACCGTCAAATGTGCATTATTAATCAATATCTTATTCGCAGTCGGCCTGCTGTTTAGCTAAACATGCGTCGTTCATTTTTCTGATGCGTATCAACTTAACAATTGATGATTTTGGCAACTGTCGTAAGAAAGCGATATACTTTGGGCTCCAGCGGCAAACCGACGTAAATCCTATGAAATACGATACCTCAGAACTGTGCGACATTTATCATGAAGACGTGAATGTTGTTGAACCTCTTTTCAGTAATTTTGGCGGGAGGACATCGTTTGGCGGGCAAATCATTACCGTGAAATGCTTCGAGGATAATGGTTTGTTATACGATGTGCTCGAGGAAAACGGGCTTGGCCGGGTGCTGGTTGTGGATGGCGGCGGTTCGGTCCGTCGGGCCCTGATCAATGCCGAGCTGGGTAACCTGGCGATGCAGAATCAATGGGAAGGTATCGTGGTTTATGGCGCGGTGCGCCAGGTGGATGATCTGGAAGAACTGGATCTGGGCATACAAGCCATGGCCGCCACGCCGGCGGGCGCCGCAAGCGAAGGTATCGGTGAAAGCGACATACGGGTCAATTTCGGCGGAGTGACCTTTTTCTCCGGCGATCATCTTTATGCCGACAATACCGGTATCATCCTGTCGGAAGACGCTCTCGACCTGGAATAACCGCTGCGGGTAACCAAAGGGCGGTTCGCCGTCGCCCTTTGGATCAAGGTTGTTACACCTCTTCCATTTTGCTGAGCAATGCGCGTAAACGCTCTTGCCATACACCCTGTTCCTGCTTCAGTTGTTCGTTTTCGTTAATCAACGATTCACGATTGCCGGCCGCTTGTTGGATTTCCTGCGTCAGGCTGTTGTTTTTCTCTTTTAATTCTTCAATTTCCATTTGTAAAAGCGTGATGGTATCAATTGCTTGCTGTACCTTCGCTTCCAACTTCTCAAATACTTCAAAAGCCATTTCAGCCCCCTTAAGCCTGCAAGGTGTCATCGTAAATTTGCGTTATACCCGTCATACTTCAAGCTGCAGGGATGTTGGCTTTCCTGCAACTCCAATTATTTAGGATATACACTTCTTATGTGCAACCAATGAAAATATCCGCACCATGCGCCGTGCACCATGGCCGGCGTGTGTAAAAATAACGTTGGTGCTGAAAGTCCGAAGAACGGATTTTATGTAGGCCCGTCCCCGCTGTCCAGCCGCGATCGTTCAAAAGATCGAATGCGTCCGACATTGTACGCTATACCACCCCAACGCCGCTGAAAGATTTACCTCCCTTTACTAAAATTTCCCCGTATTTTTAACATTAATATTTGAACTCCGGGTAGTCAAAATCAGCCTGTATTGGTGCTTTTCTAACACCTATTACGCGTATTCGCTCATTTTTATGACGCGCTGCACACATTTTGATTTCGATATTTCTCGTTTTCGCTCATTAACGATAAATTTACAA
Source organism: Sodalis sp. RH16 (assembly GCF_047324245.1). Lineage (NCBI taxonomy): Bacteria > Pseudomonadati > Pseudomonadota > Gammaproteobacteria > Enterobacterales > Bruguierivoracaceae > Sodalis > Sodalis sp. RH16. Next base: position 1,540,664 of record NZ_CP178737.1, read on the forward strand.
GATGCCTACATTTGCTTCTAGGTTAAAACATTTCCGGTACGCAGAGGCCGCCCTTTGCTAAGACCTCAACTTAACGCCAGCAGGAAAAGTCTATGAGCCAATTAAAAACGCCTACGCTAACAGGCCAGTGCATCGCAGAATTTCTTGGAACAGCTCTGTTAATCTTCTTCGGCGTCGGCTGTGTCGCCGCGCTGAAGCTGGCGGGAGCCAGCTTAGGACAATGGGAAATCAGCATCATCTGGGGGCTCGGCGTCGCCATGGCGGTGTATCTCACCGCCGCGGTGTCCGGCGCCCACCTCAGTCCGGCGGTCTCCATCGCCTTGTGGTTATTCGGCAATTTTGAACGCCGTAAACTGCTGCCCTACATTATCTCGCAAATGCTCGGCGCCTTTATCGGCGCGGCGGTGGTCTATTTCCTTTATTACAACCTGTTTTTTGATTTCGAACAGGCCCACCATATGGTGCGGGGAAGCGTGGAAAGCCTGCAGCTCGCCGGCATTTTTTCCACCTATCCCAATGCGCACATCACCGTGATACAGGCATTCTTTGTGGAAACGGTTATCGCCGCCATTCTGCTGTGCCTGATCCTGGCGCTGACCGATGACGGCAACGGCATCCCCCGCGGCCCGCTGGCGCCGCTGCTCATCGGCCTGCTCATTGCGGTGATTGGCGCATCCATGGGACCGCTGACCGGCTTCGCCCTCAACCCGGCCCGTGATTTCGGACCCAAGGTATTTGCCTATCTGGCCGGCTGGGGCAAAGTGGCCTTTACCGGCGGACGCGATATTCCCTATTTCCTGGTTCCGCTGATTGCGCCGGTGGTGGGCGCCTGCCTTGGGGCGTTCGGCTACCGTGCGCTTATCGGCCCCTATCTGCCTTCCGCCGTAAACGAAGATGGCCTGGAAGAGACGCACCGCGCCGCCAGCGAGCATAAAGCATAATGACCGCCATGATCCGCGATGGAAATGGCAAGCCTTATACGCCATTAGAACGACAACTTTTGCAGGAAAACATCATGCCATCTGAAAAAAAATACATTGTAGCCCTCGACCAGGGCACCACCAGTTCCCGGGCGATTGTTCTCGACCACGAGGCTAATATCGTCAGCGTTTCGCAGCGCGAATTCACCCAAATTTATCCCAAGCCCGGCTGGGTGGAGCATGACCCGATGGAAATCTGGGCGTCGCAAAGCTCAACCCTGGTGGAGGTCCTGGCCAAGGCCGATATCAGCTCCGACCAGGTTGCCGGCATCGGCATCACCAACCAGCGTGAAACGGCGGTGGTGTGGGACAAAGAAACCGGGAAACCGGTGTACAACGCCATTGTCTGGCAATGCCGCCGCACCGCCGATATCTGCGAAAAACTGAAAAACGACGGGCTGGAAGAGTATGTCCGTGAAACCACCGGGCTGGTTATCGACCCCTATTTCTCCGGCACCAAGGTCAAATGGATCCTGGATAACGTCGAGGGCGCCAGGGAACGGGCCAGGCGCGGCGAGCTGCTGTTCGGCACCATTGATACCTGGCTGATTTGGCGCATGACCCAGGGCCGGGTGCATGTGACCGACTATACCAACGCTTCCCGCACCATGCTGTTCAATATCCATGCCCTGGACTGGGATGAGAAAATGCTGGATGTGCTGGATATCCCGCGCTCCATGCTGCCGACGGTGCGCTCCTCTTCGGAGGTCTACGGCCAGACCAATATCGGCGGTAAAGGAGGGACCCGTATTCCCATCGCCGGCATCGCCGGCGACCAGCAGGCCGCGCTGTACGGCCAGCTGTGCGTCGAGAAGGGCATGGCCAAGAATACCTACGGCACCGGCTGCTTCCTGCTGATGAATACCGGCACCGAAGCGGTACGGTCGAAACACGGCCTGCTGACCACCATCGCCTGCGGCCCGCGCGGCGAGGTGAACTATGCGCTGGAAGGGGCGGTGTTCGTCGCCGGCGCGGCCATCCAGTGGCTGCGCGATGAAATGAAGCTTATCAGCGACGCCGCCGACAGCGATTATTTCGCCTGCAAGGTAAAAGACACCAACGGCGTCTACGTGGTGCCGGCCTTTACCGGCCTGGGGGCCCCCTACTGGGACCCCTATGCGCGCGGGGCCATCTTCGGCATCACCCGCGGCGTCAACGCCAACCATATTATCCGCGCGACGCTTGAGTCCATCGCGTTCCAGACCCGGGATTTGCTGGATGCCATGCAGGGGGATTCCGGCGCCCGGCTGAAGTCGCTGCGGGTGGACGGCGGCGCGGTGGCGAATAACTTCCTGATGCAATTCCAGTCGGATATCCTGGGCACCCGGGTGGAGCGGCCGGAAGTGCGGGAAGTGACCGCGCTGGGGGCGGCCTACCTGGCCGGGCTGGCGGTGGGCTTCTGGAACGATCTGGACGAGGTGAGGAGCAAATCGGTTATCGAGCGGGAATTCCACCCCGGCATTGAAACCGTGGAGCGCAATGTGCGCTACAGTGGCTGGCAGAAGGCCGTGGCGCGCGCCCGCTCGTGGGAAGAGCATGAAGAACAGAAGGACTGAGGCATATGGCCCATTCAATGAATGGGCCTTATTTTTTCGGACAAATCATAGATTCGGGCAAATCATAGACCACCCGGAAAGCGTGACGAATGTGATAAACTTTGCAGCAAACTTCAATTTAAGTTGCGACGCAAGGTTTAGTCATGAAACGTGAATTAGCCATTGAATTTTCCAGGGTAACGGAAGCCGCCGCGCTGGCGGGCTATTGCTGGCTGGGCCGCGGCGATAAAAATGCCGCCGACAACGCCGCGGTCCAGGCCATGCGCATCATGCTCAATCAGGTGGACATCGATGGCCGTATAGTGATCGGCGAAGGGGAAATCGATGAAGCGCCGATGCTCTATATCGGCGAAGCGGTGGGCACGGGCCGGGGCGATTCGGTGGATATCGCGGTGGATCCCATCGAAGGAACCCGCATGACGGCGATGGGCCAACCCAATGCCTTGACCGTGATGGCGGTGGGGGAAAAAGACAGCTTTTTACATGCTCCCGATATGTATATGGAAAAAATAGCGGTGGGACCGGCGGCCAAAGGCGTTATCGACCTCGAGTCGCCCCTGGATGAGAATCTGCGCAACGTTGCCCGCAAACTGGGTAAACCATTGTCGCAGCTTACGGTCATCATCCTGGCCAAACCCCGCCACGAACAAATTATCGCCGAACTGCAGCAATTGGGCGTACGGGTGTTTGCCATTCCTGACGGCGACGTGGCGGCGTCCCTGCTCACCTGCATGCCGGACAGTGAAGTGGATGTCATGTACGGCATCGGCGGCGCGCCGGAAGGGGTGATTTCCGCGGCGGCAATCCGCGCCATGGACGGCGATATGCAGGGCCGCCTGCTGCCCCGCCATCAGGTCAAAGGCAACAGTGAAATAAACCTGCGCATCGGCGCCGATGAACTGGCCCGCTGCGCGGCCATGGGTATCGCCGCCAATACCGTGCTGCGGCTCAATGACATGGCGCGTAACGACAATGTGGTCTTTTCCGCCACCGGCATCACCAAAGGGGATTTGCTGAACGGCATTACCCGCAAAGGTCTGCTCGCCACCACGGACACCCTGCTGATTCGCGGCAACAGTCGGACGATCCGGCGCATTTCTTCCACCCATTATCTCGATCGTAAAGATCCCGCCCTGCATCCGTTTATCCTTTAGCGCCGTTGATGGCGTCTTTCGAATGCAACTTTTTCTTAACAAGAACCGACAGCCGGGCTGGATGCAATACCGAAATTAACTGATAATGGCGCCATCGCCTTTATCAAAAGCCGCTGTGACAGAGTGGAATATAATTTGCCGGTCAGATTATTTATTGAAAGACCAAGGGGAAATGCACTATGGCTGAATGGGTTAATGGGGAAATCATACATGTTGAGCACTGGACGGAAAGTCTTTTCAGCCTGTATGTCCGCGCGCCGGTGGACGCTTTCACCGCGGGCCAGTTTGCCAAACTCGGCCTGGAGATCAACGGCGAACGCGTCCAGCGCGCCTATTCGTATGTGAATGCGCCGAATAACCCCAATCTAGAATTTTATCTGGTGACGGTACCGGAAGGAAAGCTCAGTCCGCCGCTGCATGCCATGCAACCGGGCGACCAACTGATGGTTACCAAAGAAGCCGCCGGTTTCTTTGTCCTTGACGAAATTCCCCCCTGTGAAACGCTGTGGATGTTGGCCACCGGCACGGCGTTGGGCCCGTTTCTGTCTATTTTGCAATTTGGAGAAGGGCTGGAGCGCTTTAAAGATATTGTCCTGGTGCATGCGGCGCGCTATGCCCGCGATCTCAGTTACCTGCCGTTGATGCTTGAACTGCAGCAGCGCTATAGCGGCAAACTGCATATTCAGACCGTGGTCAGCCGGGAAACGGTGCCCGGTTCACTCACCGGCCGTGTCCCGGCGCTGATCGCCGACGGTTCGTTGGAACAAGCGGTAGGAGTGGCACTGAGCGCGGAAAACGGCCATGTCATGCTCTGCGGTAATCCGCAAATGGTGCGGGATACTCAGCAATTATTGAAAGAAACGCGCGAAATGCGCAAACACCTGCGGCGCAAGCCGGGTCATATCACCAGCGAGCATTACTGGTAACCGGTGAGACTCGGTCTGATGGGTATCGCATAGGGTGGTTAACGGGGTGATAAATGGATAGGAACCGGTTCATCCGCTTCGCCGCCGCCAGTCTGCTGCTGGGCGTTGCCTGGACACATGTTCTGGCCGCCGATACCTCCGCCGCGGCAACGCCGGTGGCGCCATACCTGTTGGCCGGCGCACCGACGTTCGATTTAACCATCGTTAAATTTCGTGAAAGATATAACGACCATAACCCCAACTTACCTATCGGTGAATTTCGATCCATTGATAACCGAAACGATCTTATCAACCTGACCCGCGCCGCCAGCAAGATCAACAGCACTCTCTACGCATCCACCGCCCTGGAAAAGGGCAGCGGTAAAATAAAAACGCTGCAGATTACCTACCTGCCGGTGGTAGGCGGCGGCGAAAAAGCCGCCCGCGCCACCGCCGTCAATTATATGGCCGCGCTGGTGCGCGAGTTTGAACCCGGCTTAACGGTGGAGCAAAGCACGGCCCGGGTCATGGATTTATTGGCCAAAGGCCGGGGCGCCCATTTTTTTCAGCAATCCTGGGGGCCGTTACGCTATGTGGTGGCGGATGATGGCGATAAGGGCCTTACTTTTGCCGTCGAGCCCGTTAAACTCGCTTTAGCCGAGCCTTGATCCCCCTGCGTTTGATGACAAAAAACAAAGCCACCACAGCATTAAATCTCTATACTATGGGTCAGGTAAGAGTGCCTTACGGCAATCAATTTTCGCTTCGCGTTCCTGATTGGAGATTATAAAAAATGCGACATCCGTTAGTGATGGGTAACTGGAAACTGAATGGTAGCAAACATTTGGTGAACGATCTGATTACTGCCCTACGCAGTGAACTGAGTGGCGTCGTCGGCTGTGATGTGGCTATTGCGCCGCCGGTCATGTATCTGGATCAAGCCAAACACCAGCTTGCCGGCAGCCGCCTGGCATTGGGTGCCCAAAACGTCGACGTTAATCTGTCCGGCGCCTTTACCGGTGAAGTTTCCGCCGCCATGCTGAAAGACATCGGCGCCAAATACATCATCATCGGCCATTCCGAACGCCGAACCTACCATAAAGAAAGCGATGAGCTGATCGCGAAGAAATTTGCGGTACTGAAAGACGCCGGACTGATTCCGGTGCTTTGTATCGGTGAAAGCGAAGCTGAAAACGAAGCCGGGCAAACCGAAGCGGTATGCGCCCGTCAACTGGACGCCGTATTGACCACCCTGGGTGCCGGCGCGTTTGAAAACGCAGTGATCGCCTATGAACCCATTTGGGCCATCGGCACCGGCAAATCCGCCACCCCGGCACAGGCGCAAGCGGTGCATAAATTCATCCGCGACCATATCGCCAAACAGGACGCCGCGGTCGCCGAACAGGTTATTCTTCAGTACGGCGGCTCGGTTAACGCCGGCAACGCCGCTGAACTGTTCACCCAGCCGGATATCGACGGCGCGCTGGTGGGCGGCGCTTCACTGAAAGCCGATGCATTTGCCGTTATCGTTAAAGCCGCGGCACAAGCCAAACAGGCCTGATACTGAATCAAGACGAAAACGGGAACAGATGTTCCCGTTTTTTTTTTGCGCAATACCCAGCCATGAACAGTGCGAGAACATGCAACGGCCGGGTCGCATCGGCGAAAACTGATGACATCATGGCACGACCCGCGATCGCCGGAGGTTACACCGAGCGTGTAAAAGGGAGACCGTGCTGATGGGGTCGAAGCGGGCGTGGTTTTACCGCCCGCCGGAGCGCCCCACAGCTCGGTAGGCCCGCGATCACCGGCGGTTAAACCAAGAGAAACGGGGCAATGGCGCCATCATCGACGCCCCACCGACGCCCGCTCCACCAGCTCCGGGGTCAGCACCAGCACTTGCGGTTCAGTCTCGGGATTTTGCAGCCGATAAAGTAAGGTATCAATGGCCAGCTCGCCAAGGGAATCTTTCGGCTGATTAATAGTGGTCAGCGGCGGAGTAAGGTATTTGGCCAGCTCGATATCGTCATAACCCACCACCGCCATATCTCCCGGCACCGATAGCCCGGCCTGAAACAGCGCCTGGTAAACCCCAACCGCCACCGCGTCATTGCCGGTGAAAACCGCATGGGGCGGTTCGGGCAACGCCAAAAGCTGTTTCATCGCCGCCACACCGCCGCCAAATTCAAAATCGCTGAACACTTCATATCCGGCCCGAATAACCAGCCCGGCGCGATTCATGGCGAGACGATAGCCCTCCAACCGGTGGCGGGCAGTGGTTTTATCCTGGGGACCGGCAATACAGGCAATTTTATGATAACCACGGGAAATCAGATAACGGGTGGCCAGATCGCCCCCCAGCAACGAATTATCCTGGATGATATCCAGCGCGTCCTCAAACGGCGTCCAATCCATCATCACAATGGGCAATGAAGGATAACGACGCAACGCCAGCCGGGAGGGACGATTGTTTTCGGTACACATGATAAGCAGGCCGTCCACGCGTTTTTGCAGCAACGTCTCCATGCTGCGGCTCATGCGATCCGCATCCTCCTCGGTATTGCACAGGATCAAGCTATAACCGCGCTCATAGCAGCTGCGTTCCACCCCGTGCACCACTTCCGCATAAAACGGGTTATTACTGGAGGTTATCAACATCCCGATGGTACGCGTCTGGTTTATCTTCAAACTGCGGGCCAGGGCCGAAGGCGCGTAATTCAGCTGTTCCACCGCCGCCAGAACCTTATCTCGCACCGCATCGCTGACAAAACGATTGTCATTGATTACATGAGAAACCGTGGAGGTTGAAACGCCCGCCAAACGGGCGACATCTTTCATGGTGGACAAGCTAGTCTAACCCTTGCAAAAAGGCGTCGATTTCTTGGCGCCAGGGAATGGACGGCTGCGCACCCGAGCGGGTGACCGCAATGGCGGCGGCGGCATGGGCAAATCTCACTGCCTTGTCCATATCTTCCCCTTCCAGCAATGCCGTAACCAACGCGCCATTGAATGTATCCCCCGCCGCAATGGTATCCACCGCGTCGACCTTAAACCCCGGGATCAGTTTGCCATGACCCTGCCGGCTAAGCCATACGCCGCGGCTGCCCAGGGTAATCAATACCGTGGGAATGCCTTTGCCATGGAGTATTTGCGCGGCGCGGGCGGCGGAGGCGTCATCATTGATTGCGACGCCCGTCAGACGTTCCGCTTCAGTCTCATTCGGCGTGATGGTATCCACCAGGGCCAGCAACGGGTCCGGTAACTCACGGGCCGGAGCCGGATTCAGAATAACCTGCGTCTGATGCAGCTTTGCCAGCTTGGCGGCGGCAATCACCGTCTCCAGCGGCGACTCCAGCTGCATCAGCAGCACGGAGGCATCGATAATCTTTTTCTCGTATCGCGCCAGATAATCCGGCGTAAGCGCGGCGTTGGCGCCCGGATCGATGGCAATCACATTCTCACCATCCCGGTTCACGAAAATCAGCGCAACGCCGGTGGTTGTGCCGGGGCTGGCTTCCACCGATCCGACACCGATGTTGTCCGCCGCCAACTGCTTACGGATACGCTGCCCTATATCATCCTCGCCGACGCAGGCGACAAAATCGATATTCGCCCCGCTACGCCCGGCCGCCACCGCTTGATTGGCGCCTTTACCGCCGAAAGCGACGGTATAGTTTTTTCCAATAACCGTTTCACCGGGACGAGGAAATTGCTCAAGGTTGAGGATATGATCGGCATTGATACTACCCAGCACCACCAGCTTGTTTGTCGCCATCGTATTTATCCTGATTGAATGCGTTATCGTCCCCCGGCTGGCGGGTCGATAACGCAATACCTTGCTGTAGAAAGTGAACCGGCGTTATTTCGTGACCAGCTTAAGGGCTACCGGGATTATGGCATCCACCTTGCCGCCTTTTAATACTTTGTCTGCGGTTTCAACACCGATAATACCGATTTGATCGGGCTGCTGCGCCACGGTGGCGGCCATTCTTCCGCTTTGCACCGCTTTGAGTCCATCCGCCGTACCGTCAAAGCCTACCACCAGCACATCGGTTTTATTGACGGTTTGCAGGGCACGCATCGCGCCTAAGGCCATTTCGTCATTTTGCGCGAATACCGCTTGTACCGTCGGGTGGGCGGTCAGCAGGTTCTGCATGACGTTAAGACCTTTGGTGCGATCGAAATCAGCCGGCTGGCTGGCCAACATGGTGAATTTGTATTGATCGGCGGATTGCTTGAATCCTTCGCCGCGTTCACGGGCCACTGAGGTGCCGGCAATCCCTTCAAGTTCAATAACCTTGGCGCTGTTACCCAGTTTTTGCCCGATAAAATCACCCGCCATTTTGCCGCCGACCCGGTTGTCCGAGGCGATATGACTGACGATCTGGCCCTTGTTCGCCTTACGATCCAGGGTGATGACCGGGATCTTGGCTTGGTTGGCCAGGATAACGGCATTGCCCACCGCATCGGAATCCGTCGGGTTTATCATGACCAGCTTGACGCCGCGCACCGTCAGATCCTGCACGTTAGCCAATTCCTTGGCCGGATTGTTTTGCGAATCGAGGACTACCAATTGATAACCCAGTTTATTCGCTTCCTGTTGCGCCCCGTCTTTCATCGAAACAAAGAATGGATTGTTAAGAGTGGAAACCACCAGCGCAATAGTATCTTTTGCCAGGGCGTTGGCGCTGAAAGCGGCGCTTAACGCAACGGCGGACATCAAAACAGCTAATTTTTGCATTTTCATCTTTATGTTTCCTGCAGGGGAGGTTATTTACTGCTTTTGTTATCTACCAATACCGCCAACAAAATGACGACAGCCTTTACAATCATCTGATAGTAGGAAGAAACGCTTAATAAATTCAGTCCGTTATTCAAAAATCCGAGGATCAGCGCGCCAATAAGGGTTCCCATGATGCGGCCTTTACCGCCGGACAGGCTGGTTCCCCCCAGCACCACGGCGGCAATGGCATCCAGTTCATACCCGGTACCGGCGGTGGGCTGCGCCGAAGAGAGCCGGGCCACTTCAATCACGCCGGCCAGCGCCGCCGTCAGCCCGCACAGCGAATAGACGATGACCTTGACCTTATCAACGCTGATGCCCGACAACCGCGTCGCGGCTTCATTGCCGCCCAATGCGTAGATATAGCGGCCCAAACGGGTGTGGTGCAGCATGTACCAGGCGGCGAGAAACACCACCGCCATAATCCACACCGGCGTAGGCACGCCCAGCGGACGGCCTATACCAAACCAGCCGAAGGCATCGGCCGCATCGCTGAAGCCGGTATTCACCGGGCTGCCGTCGGTATATACCATGGTGACGCCCCGCAGCAGCAGCATCATCACCAGGGTCGCGATAAAGGCCTGTACCTTTCCTTTCGCCACAATGACCCCCGTCACGGCGCCGATTGCCGCGCCCAGCAATAGGGAGGCTCCCACCGCGACGAACACGTTGATTTCAAGCCCCACCACCGACGCGGCCACCGCACCGGTCAGGGCCAGCAGCGAACCCACGGAAAGATCGATACCGGCGGTCAAGATCACCAGCGTCATGCCCACCGCCATAATGGCGTTCACGGAGGTCTGTTGAAGAATATTGAACAAATTATTGAGGCTGAAGAAGTTCGAACTCATGGAAGACACCACGGCGATAAGCACCAGCAGCGCAATCAATGATTTCTGTTCTAATAGCCAGGTTTTGCTGAAACCGCGTTTAACGGGAATAATCCGGGTACTCATCATTGATTCTCCTGCTGGGTACTGTATTGCTTACCGACGGCCGCGGCCATCAGGACCTCTTGAGTGGCCTGCCCTATGGGGAAAATGCCGCTTAAGCGGCCCTCATGCATCACCATCACGCGATCGCTCATTCCCAGCACTTCGGGCATCTCCGAAGAGACCAAAATGATACTGAGCCCTTCTTCTTTGAACTGATTGATTAATTGATAAATCTCTTTTTTAGCGCCGACATCGACGCCGCGGGTCGGTTCATCCAGAATCAATACCTTGGGCCGGGTCATCAAGCCGCGGGCAATGGCGACTTTTTGTTGATTGCCGCCGGACAGCAGGCCTATCGGCTGCTCCATCGAGGGCGTTTTAATATTGAATAAACGAATAAAATCCCCTACCGCCTGCTGTTCTTCCGCGTGTTTCAATCCGCCGCCCTGACGGCTGAAATAGCGCAGGGCGGTGAGGGTCATGTTCTCCTTCACCGACATCCCCAGCACCAGCCCGTCCCGCTTACGATCTTCGGAAATATAGACGATACCGTTAGCCAACCCGTCCTGAGGGGTGCGGGTCATAATGGCTCGCCCGTCCAGCACTACCGTGCCGCCGGTGCGTTTCGCCGCGCCATAGAGGGTTTTCATCAGTTCCGTGCGTCCCGCGCCCATCAAGCCCGCGACGCCGAGGATTTCACTGCGGCGCAGCGTAAAGCTGACATCGTCGACGCCGGGGCCGCTAAGATGATTGACCGCTAGACGTTCCTCGCCTAGAGGGACTTCAATGCGCGGGTATTGCTCTTCCAGGCGACGTCCCACCATCATTTCGATCAGGGCGTCTTCCTGTAACTCGGTTACCCGGCGTTCGGCGATAAACTGCCCGTCCCGAAGCACCGTGACATCGTCGCAGATTTGAAAAATCTCTTTTAACCGATGGGAAATATAAACGATGCCGCAGCCCTGCTGCCTGAGTTCGTTTATTACGCTGAACAGCGACGCCGTTTCGGTATCGGTGAGCGCATCGGTAGGCTCATCCATGATAATGATCCGGGACTTGAAGCTGATGACCTTGGCTATTTCCACCATCTGCTGATCGCCGATGGACAGCTCCCCCACCAGACGGTGGCTGCTATACCGCAGATTGAGCCGGGCCAACAGCTGGTCAGCTTCGCTGTACATCCGTTTCCAATCGATACCGCCGAACCGATTGAGGAATTCGCGGCCGAGGAAGATATTTTCCGCAATGGTCAACTGAGGAATAAGATTCAATTCTTGATGGATAATGCCGATACCGGCTTCCTGGGATGCCTTCGGCCCGCTGAACGCCACCTCATTTCCCAGGTATGACAGGGTGCCGGCATCTTTGCTGTAGATGCCGGTCAACACTTTCATCATGGTAGACTTGCCGGCGCCATTCTCTCCCACCAGCGCCATAACGCGGCCGGGATAAACCGTCAGCGCCGCACCGGTAAGCGCCTTAACCCCCGGGAAGGATTTGTCTATCCCTGTCAATTGCAGTAACGGTTGCATAGATGCCTCAGAAGGTGACGCCGGAGCACAGGATGACATTGGCGAAAGGAGTGCATTCCCCACTGCGGATGACCGCGCGGCTATATGCGGTCTGGGCTTTGAATACCTGGTGGCTGATATACTCGATGGCAATGGTATTGCCCTGTTGCTGCTCAAGGGCCGTCAACTGATCCAGCAGCGCCTCATGCAGCTGAGGATTAATTTCCGCCATTTCCTTGGCCAAAATGGCCTTTTCTACCTGCATTTCGCCGACAACCGCGCTCACCACCTGTAAAAAGGTCGGCACACCCCGGGTCAACGCCAGATCAATCCTTTGGCTTGAAGAGGGAATGGGCAATCCCGCATCGGCAATCGTGACCTGATCCGTATGGCCCAGACGGGAGATGAGCGCAGAGACGTCAGCGTTCAGTAAAACACCTTTCTTCATTTTCCTGCCTCCACCAGCGAAACGTTTCGCTGAGGATGAAATTAGTTAAAAAAGCAGAGGTGTACAAGCGCAATCCATCAAAAATGTGATCGCCATCGAAACGTTTCGCTATTAATAAAAATGATTATTCACACAAGCAATTGAATTTGAGAATGAAGCGAGAAGAGGATGCGGTCGCCGGAAAAACGTGGTCCGTCAGGGCAGCGGGAAGAAGATGTGAGGATAAAAACCGATGGCTTATAGCCATCGGCCAGACTGCTGACAAATGCACTCGAAGTCAATAAGGCGGGGCAGGTTGCCAGAAGAGTAAACCGTCCGCGCCATGGATGGCGCGGATCGAGCCTTCAGGGATGTATTCACGGCGTGTTTACGATCTGGTAGCCTGCCCCGACCGAACACTTTGTCAACAAGCTCACCGATGGCTTATAGCCATCGGCGTTATGCTTGGGTTAACGGTTAACGTTGGTTGATTTGATCGAAACTGCCGCCGTCGGAGAAATGAACTTTTTGCACCTGCTGCCAGCTCCCGAACACATCCTTCAAGCTGTACAGCTTGAGCTGTGGGAATTTATCGGCAAATTCCTTCGCCACTGCCGGATCACGGGGACGATAATAGTTTCTGGCCGCGATACGCTGGCCTTCCGGCGAATAAAGATAGGTCAGATAAGCGGTAGCCACGTCGCGGGTTCCCCGTTTGTCCACCACTTTATCTACTACCGATACCGTAGGCTCCGCCACAATTGACTCGCTGGGAACAACGATGTCGAATTGGCCTTTACCCACCTTATTCACCGCCAGCAAAGCCTCGTTTTCCCAGGCGATTAAAACGTCGCCGATGCCGCGTTCCACAAAGGTATTCGTGGAATCGCGGGCGCCGGAATCCAGTACGCTCACATTTTTATAAACCGCCTTGACGAAATCCTGGGCTTTCGCCTGATCGTTATTATTATGATGCAGCGCATAACCCCAGGCGGCCAGATAGTTCCAACGCGCGCCGCCGGAGGTCTTCGGGTTCGGCGTGATGATGGAGATGCCAGGCTTGATTAAATCAGGCCAGTCATGAATTTGCTTGGGATTGCCCTTACGCACCAGAAAAACAATAGTGGAGGTATAAGGCGCCGAGTTATCAGGCAGCCGGGTAATCCAGTTTTTATCAATCCGGCCGCGCGCTGCGATGGCGTCCACATCAGATTCCAGCGCCAATGTCACCACATCCGCATCAATACCATTGATAACCGAGGTAGCCTGCTTACCTGACCCGCCGTGGGATTGCCGAATGGTGACCTTGTCGCCGGTCTTAGCCTGCCAGTATTTGCTGAAGGCAGCATTGTAGTCCTGATAAAGCTCCCGTGTCGGGTCATAGGACACGTTCAATAATTGGATATCTTTTGCCAGCGCGCTTCCCGACAATAAAATCAACAACAACCCTGCTTGCCACTTTGACATCGTTGCTCTCCCGAAGAGTCTTTTTATCACCTGAATATCGATTAAGCAGAGAGTGTCAGAAATCCTGTAACATTTTAAAGAATAAAAACGTAATTTATATAAGCAAAAGAGCTAAACCACAGAGGGTAAAAAAAACCCCCGATGAAGGGGGGCGTGAAATAGCAGGAAGTTGAAGCGATCAGTAGAGTTTTTTAGCACATTCCAGCAAATCACTTTTGAACGGCCGTTTCATGTTTTCTATGGCGTCGATAATGTCGTGATGGACCAATTTATCATTTTGCACCCCGACGCAGCGCCCGCCGTAGCCCTGCAGCAGCAGTTCGATGGAAAATGCCCCCATGCGCGAGGCAAGGATGCGGTCATAAGCTACCGGGCTGCCGCCACGCTGGATATGACCCAATACAGTGGCGCGGGTTTCACGGCCGGTTTCTTTTTCAATATATTGCGCCAATTCGCTGATATTGCAGATATGTTCGGTGATGGCAACGATGGCGTGCTTTTTACCCTTGGCGATACCGGCTTTAATTTCATAAACCAGATCTTCCGGTTTAAACTCCACTTCCGGCAGTACGATAAATTCGCATCCGCCGGCAATGGCCGCCGACATGGTCAAATCACCGCAGTAGCGGCCCATGACTTCAACGATGGAAATACGCTGGTGTGAAGAAGACGTATCGCGCAGCCGGTCAATAGCCTCGACCACCGTTTCCAAGGCAGTGAAATAACCGATGGTGTAGTCAGTGCCGGCCACATCGTTATCAATGGTGCCGGGCAAACCGATGCAGGGAAAGCCCATTTCAGTGAGACGCTTGGCACCCATATAAGAACCGTCGCCCCCGATAACCACCAGCGCGTCGAGTTGACGTTTTTTCATGTTCTCAATGGAAATAACGCGGGTTCCCTCTTCACGGAACTCAGGGAAACGGGCCGAGCCCAAAAAGGTACCGCCACGGTTAATCATATCCGATACGCTATAGCGGTCGAGCTTGCTCATTCGATCCTGAAACAGTCCGAGGAAACCGTCATAGACGCCATAAACCTCCAATCCTTCGGAAAGTCCGGCGCGCACAACGCCCCGGATCGCTGCATTCATGCCCGGTGAATCACCACCGCTTGTCAGTACACCGATTTTCTTAATCATGACTACCTCTGAGCTTTAGCTATTATTTGTAGAATACACTATGCCGGTTAACTTTGAGGAACGGATTAAATCCGACCTATGGCTTATGGTGGAAATAGTATATCAAATCCCTTTTGCTGAATTGATTCAGGTCAGGCAATTTCCCACTATCCTCACGTTTATACCCTATGATAATGCATTACATTTACCAGTGTCTTAGCTTTTCACCACTCGGTACACCGGACAATTTGTAAACCAATGGGAAAAAGGATGGGTCTGGCTTGGCGCCGCAATTACCATAATGCCAATCATCGGCACATGCAGCACCACAGTTGATAAAAGATGTTGCAAACCGCGTGTTAGGTTATTTTCGCCAGATTGCAGAGATATGAAAGCGAGACCGGTGCCGGCCTGCCCGTGAGGCCGGCTTCCTTTGGTTTATGTCACACTTTTGCAAGACATTTTAGGATGCGGCACGGGAATATCGTAGCATTACCGCAGCGGAACTGCGGGCACTTTGCTTGAGCCTTATGTCGCCACATTCCAATGACTTGTCATTGCCGGCATTGGCTTGCTGCTTGTCGATGATTGTAGGTGTCAGTCATTAAAAAAAACCCCACCTTTCGGTGGGGGAAGACAGGGATGGTGTCTATGGCAAGGAAAAATGAAGATGTCTTATTTAAGGGTCACACTCTGTACCGGCTTCTGGGCAGAAGATGGCATCATTTCCGATATATGCGACGCCATTTCTGCCAGGCGTTGCTGATGATTCTGATTCAAAATTTGTCTTTGCTCCGGCGTCAGCAGGTTGTACATTTGATTCCGCACTTTAGCCATTTCAACCTGGCGAGCGACATTTTGCCGGGACATTTTTTCCATTTGGGCCCTAACAGCCGGCTCATCAAAATTTTCTGCTGTTACCAGTACATGCAACTGTTCCATTTCACTCACATTGATACGGGGAATATCAAGGCGAGCCTGACTCATCAAATCGCGCATTTGCTGCCGCTGGTGTTCCGTCAGCCTTACGCCTTCAAACATGCTGTAATGACTATCGCCGCATCGGTTTGCGATGTCATCCTGATGCCAACTTCCCGTTGCATTGTTCTCACCGGCCACAGTGCTTCCGGAAAAAAGAGTGGCGGCGATGAACATGGCGTTAAGTTTGTGCATCCCTAACCCCTACACCCATTACTAAGTTGCTTAACGATGAATTCATTCTACTGTCGCCGCTGCAAACTAGCGTCAGGGGATGTAAAGCTACGTAAAGTCATGGATTGGTAGTGATTGATGACGTATTTTGCGTTTGGAGGTGAGAAAATGAATAAAATCCTTTTGGTCGACGACGATCGTGAATTAACGGCATTGTTAAAAGAATTGCTTGAGATGGAAGGCTTTAACGTCCTGGTGGCTTATGACGGCGAACAGGCGTTGAATATGCTGGATAGCTCGGTTGATCTCTTATTGCTTGACGTAATGATGCCGAGGAAAAACGGTATCGATACGCTTAAGGAATTACGCCAGCAACACCAAACGCCGGTTATTATGCTCACGGCGCGCGGCAGCGAGCTGGATCGCGTGCTGGGACTCGAACTGGGCGCGGATGATTATCTGCCCAAGCCGTTCAACGATCGGGAACTGGTGGCGCGAATCAGAGCCATTTTGCGTCGTTCCCAGTGGACGGAACAGTTGCAAAACGGCGATAACGGCACGCCATCGCTGGAAGTTGATTTTCTGCGCCTCAATCCCGGCCGGCAGGAGGCGACCTTTGACGGCGTTCCCCTGGAACTGACCGGGACGGAATTCACCCTGCTCTACTTACTGGCGCAGCATCTCGGCCAGGTGGTTTCACGGGAGCACCTCAGCCAGGAAGTCCTGGGTAAGCGCCTGACGCCGTTTGATCGGGCAATCGATATGCACATCTCCAATCTGCGGCGTAAATTGCCGGAGCGCAAAGACGGGCACCCCTGGTTCAAAACCCTGCGGGGCCGGGGTTACTTAATGGTATCGGCCGCATGATAAACAGTTTGACCGCGAGGATATTCGCCATCTTCTGGCTAACCCTGGCGCTGGTTTTGATGCTGGTGTTAATGGTTCCCAAACTGGATACCCGCCAGCTGACCCCGTTGCTGGACAGTGAACAGCGACAGGGCGTGATGCTGCAACAGCATGTCGAGGCCGAACTGGCCGCCGATCCGGCCAACGATCTGATGTGGTGGCGCCGCCTGTTTCGCGCCATCGACAAATGGGCGCCGCCGGGCCAGCGTTTGATTCTGGTCACCAGCGAGGGGCGCGTTATCGGCGGTCAGCGTAATGAAATGCAGGTTATCCGCAATTTCATCGGCCAGTCCGATAACTCGGATCAGCCGCAAAAGAAAAAATATGGCCGCATGGAATTGGTGGGGCCCTTCGCGGTGCGGGATGGAGACGATAATTATCAGCTCTATCAAATACGGCCGGCGGGCAATTCGCAATCGGATTTTATCAACTTGATGTTTGACAGGCCGTTTCTGCTGCTTATCGTTACCATGCTCATCAGCATTCCGTTGCTGCTTTGGCTTGCCTGGAGCCTGGCGAAACCGGCGCGTAAACTCAAATACGCCGCGGATGAAGTCGCCAGGGGCAATTTACGCCAGCATCCGGAACTGGAAGCCGGTCCACAGGAATTTTTAGCCACCGGCGTCAGCTTTAACCAGATGGTCAGCGCGCTTGAAAGAATGGTCAGCGCACAGCAACGGCTGCTGTCGGACATTTCCCATGAACTGCGTACCCCCCTAACCCGCCTGCAGCTGGCCACAGCTCTTATGCGGCGCAAGCATGGCGAAGGCAACGAACTGGCGCGGATTGAAACCGAGGCCCAGCGGCTGGATTCCATGATAAACGACCTGCTGGTATTGTCGCGTAATCAGCATAAAAACGAGTTGACGCGGGAGTTTATCAAAGCCAGCGAGTTATGGAACGATGTGCTGGACGACGCAAAGTTTGAAGCCGAACAAATGGGAAAAACCCTTGAAATTACCGCGCCTCCCGGCAGTTGCGTATTGGTGGGTAATCCGGCGGCGTTGGACAGCGCCCTGGAAAACGTTGTGCGCAACGCCTTGCGTTATTCTCATCAGCGTATCGCGGTGGCCTTCAGCGCCGACGCGCAGGGCGTCACTATCACCGTGGATGACGATGGTCCCGGCGTGAGCGAAGAGGATCGCGAACAGATTTTCCGTCCTTTCTATCGCACCGATGAAGCCCGCGATCGCGAGTCCGGCGGCTCGGGCCTTGGCCTGGCCATTGTTGAAAAAGCGGTTGAGCAGCACCATGGCTGGGTCAAGGCTGAGGATAGCCCGCTGGGCGGGCTGCGCCTGGTGATGTGGTTGCCATTGCAGCACCGTTGACCTGGTGATGCGGTTGCCATTGGAGCCTTGATGAACCTGAGGAAGTGGTTGCCTTGCGGCATCGTTAGCCAGTTGTAGCCCAAAGCGGCGGGGAGTTGCGGCGCGTTGGGCTTTTTTTTGTTATTCTTCGCCCTCTTCAAGGGGGCAGTATGTTAAATATCGTTTTATACGAACCGGAAATCCCGCCTAATACCGGCAATATCATTCGTTTGTGCGCCAATACCGGCTTTGCGTTGCATCTTATCGAGCCTTTGGGATTTACCTGGGACGATAAGCGTTTACGCCGCGCAGGCCTGGATTACCATGAATTCGCCCATATAAAACGCCACCACGATTACGCGGCGTTCCTGGCGCAAGAACAGCCGGCGCGGCTGTTTGCGTTGACCACGAAAGGCACGCCGGCACACAGCGAGGCGGAGTACCGGGCGGGGGACTATTTGCTGTTTGGGCCTGAGACCCGCGGATTGCCGCCGTTTATTCTGGATAACCTGCCCGTGGGCCAAAAAATTCGCATTCCCATGCAGCCGGGCAGCCGCAGCATGAATTTATCCAATGCCGTTTCGGTGGTGGTATATGAGGCATGGCGACAATTGGGGTATGCAGGCGCGGGCAGGTAGCGTTCGACTACGCCACGTGGCGTATGGATTTCAACCAACGCTGGAAACGAATCAGATGCCGTCGCCGTACTCAAAGCCATGGCTGCCGAAAAACTGATCCATATCCATGGAGGGTTTATCGCTGTCCGGCTTGCCGACAATCCTGGCGGGAACCCCCGCCGCAGTGGTGTGGGGCGGTACTGATTGTAATACCACCGAGCCCGCGCCGATTTTAGCGCCGCGTCCCACTTCGATATTGCCCAGAATGGTGGCATTGGCGCCGATCATGACCCCTTCGCGAATCTTGGGATGGCGATCGCCGCTGGTCTTCCCGGTACCGCCCAGCGTCACCGACTGCAGAATGGAGACGTCATTTTCAACAATGGCCGTCTCGCCGATAACAATTCCGGTGGCGTGGTCAAGCATGATGCCGCAGCCGATTTTGGCGGCCGGATGGATATCGACCCCGAAAGAAACCGAGATCTGGTTTTGAAGATAGATGGCCAGGGCCTGCCGATCCTGGCCCCATAGCCAGTGGCCGATACGGTAGGCCTGCAGGGCATGGAACCCTTTGAGATAGAGCAACGGCGTGGAGTATTTGTCCACCGCCGGGTCGCGCAGCCGCACGGCGGTGATATCGCGGGCCGCCGAATGGATCATTTGCTCGTCGTTCTTGTAGGCCTCTTCCACTATTTCACGAATGGCGATAGCCGGCATAATGGTATTGGCCAATTTATTCGCCAGCATATAGCTCAGGGCACTGCCTAAATTTTCATGTTTCAGCAGAGTGGCATGAAAAAAACTGGCCAGCATGGGTTCACACTCCGCCAGCAAACGCGCTTCAGCTTTGATGTTGTTCCATACCGCTTCCAATTCTTCAGTGGACATACTCACGACCCTTTTGCTGATGTAATCACTCTTGCCGGACGGCCGACAGCCGTCAACCACCTGTTTTCTCGTCTTTTTGGGCTCGTCCGAGCAGGCTAAGCGCCGCTTCATGGGCATTTTTGTTACGGTAGAGCACCTGGTAGATTTGTTCGGTGATCGGCATCTCGACCCCGTAACGCCCTGCCAGCGCCAGCACCTCTTTCGTATTGCGATAACCTTCCACTACCTGGCCGATGCGGTCCTGAGCGGTCTGAACGTCGACACCCTGACCGAGCAGCATGCCGAACCGACGGTTACGGGATTGGTTATCGGTGCAGGTCAAGACCAGGTCGCCGAGTCCCGCCATGCCCATAAACGTCCCCGGGTCCGCCCCCAGGGCGGCGCCAAGACGCGACATCTCCGCGAGTCCGCGGGTGATAAGCGCCGTACGGGCATTGGCGCCGAAGCCGATGCCATCCGACATGCCGGCGCCGATGGCTATCACATTCTTAACCGCGCCGCCCAGCTGGACGCCGATAAAATCAGCGTTGCCGTAGACGCGAAAGCTTTTGCCGCAATGCAGCAGATACTGTAAATCAGCCGAAAAATCGGCGTCGGTGGATGCCAGGGCAATGGCGGTGGGCAAACCCGCCGCCAGCTCCTTGGCGAAAGTCGGTCCCGAAATCACCGCAAGGGGGATCGTATCACCCAATACTTCACGGGCCACATCCGCCAATAAGCGGCCGGTGTCCGCCTCCAACCCTTTGGTTGCCCAGACCACGCGTGCATCGGGCCGCAAATGCGGCCGGATTTGCGTCAATACGCTGCCGAACACATGGCTCGGCACCACAATCAGCACGTCGCGGCTGAACAGCATGGCACGGGACAAATCCGTCTCAAGACGCAGCGAAGGCGGGAACGGCACATCGGGTAGAAAGACCTGGTTGCACCGCGCCGCCTCCAGGGTATGGATATGATCGGGATCATGCCCCCATAACAGTACCTCATGACCGTTTCGCGCCATGGTAATAGCAAGGGCCGTGCCGTAGGAGCCGGCACCGATAACAATCATGGAGGCACTTTTAGGCATCATCAGGCTTCCTGGGTCGGTTGGTTTCCTTCACCATCGGTCTGCTGTTGCAGATAGTTCATGAACAGTGCGTCAAAGTTCACCGGCGCCAGGTTAAGCTGCGGGAACGTACCGCGGGATACCTGGCTGGTTATGCACTCGCGGGCATAGGGGAAAAGAATATTCGGGCAATACGCGCCCAGGCAATGAGCCAACTGCGTCCCGTCAATGCCTGAAATGGTAAAGATGCCGGCCTGCTGCACTTCACACAGGAAAGCGGTCTCTTCCCCCAGCAGCGCCGTTACCGTCACGCGTAATACCACTTCATAGATGCCTTCCGCCAGCTGAGTGGAGGCGGTATCGAGATCCAGCTTGATTTCCGGCTGCCATTCCTGCTGAAAAACCTTTGGTGCGTTAGGTGCTTCAAAAGAGACGTCCTTGGTGTAAACGCGCTGGATCTGGAACGTCATCTCGGTATTATTTTGCTCGGACATTAAAAAACCCTTTGGTTAATTTCGCTTCATGCACCCGGGCGCGCGTCTGGTTCCCGGCTTATTTAAGCAGGGGATCCAATCCACCGCGCGCATCAAGTGCGTGTAAATCATCACAGCCACCCACATGCTGTCCGTCGATGAAAATTTGTGGAACCGTGTTGCGGCCGCTGCGTTTAATCATTTCTTCCCGTTTATCCGCATCCCCGTCAATGGGTATTTCCTGGAATACGGCGTGCTTGCGGGTGAGTAAAGCCTTGGCGCGATGGCAATATGGACAAGTCGCTTTGGTATAGATTTCAATATTGGCCATGGTTCCCCCTTTCAGGTTTGTCTTACTTGCCCCGGACAAGGGGTAAGTTCTCTCCGCTCCAGCCGGATATGCCCTCCTTAAGGACATAAACCCGTTCAAAGCCCGCTTTGTTCAGGTTTTCCGCCGGCTCGCGCGACGTAGTGCCGGTTGCGCATACCACGATAACCGGTTTCGTTTTGGCTTTATCCAACTCGCCGAAATTGCCGCTTTTCACCTCGGACGAGGTGAGATTCAACGCGTTGGCAATGTGTCCTTTACGGTAGTCATCCCGGCTGCGCAAATCAACTATGACAGCGTCTTCCTTATTGATCAGACGGATGGCTTCGCCGCGGGTAATTTCATTCACCTTGGAAAAACGTGTTTTTACAGTGGTTACGATGACGGCGATCAATAAAGCGACCCAGGCCAGACAAAGCATGGGGTGATCGCTAACGAACGGCATAATTTCTTGCATGGGGTGTAAAAGCTCCCGTGAGTTGTGGCCACGCAGTAAAGGCTTCGAGTATACCCTCGCATTACGGCAAATTCAGCCAATATACATGGCCGGAAAGAAGAAACTAACCACATTGCGCCCCATGTCGCTAAAAATTGTGGCCTTTATCGCCTAATTTTATCTCTTACCCAGGCATGCAGACATGCGGGCGAAGGGATTTACGCCATAGATAACTGGTAAGCCGCTGTTCAACGTGGAATAATCTTGTCAATGAGGGGAAAGGCATCGTTGAAAAGAGTGAATACCGGGGAAAACGGCAGCCGAGGCCCTTTTCCAACGTTAAAGCATCATGTTTACGCCAGCCTGTTTTATGCTGGCGTAATGTTATTGCCTATAGCCGGCCACGCCGATGACAACAAGCAACAGCTTAAAACCCTGCAGCAAAATATCGCCGAGAAAGAAAAAAGCGTACAGCAACAGCAACAGCAGCGCGGCACATTGCTGAGCCAGCTGAAAAAACAGGAAGAGTCCATTTCCAAATCCAGCCGTGCCCTGCGCGAGACGCAAGGCACGCTGGCGTCGCTGACTCAGGATATAGACAGGCTGAACCAATCCATCAAGCAGTTGCAAGCGCGCCAGGCCGCTCAGCAGAAGCTGCTGGCGCAGCAGTTGGACGCCGCGTTTCGCCAGGGCCGCAACTCCGGTCTGCAATTGATTTTAAGCGGGGAAGAAGGCCAGCGCAGCGAAAGGATCCTGGCGTATTTCAGCTATCTCAATCAGGCGCGGGAAAAATCCATTCAGGATCTCAAACAGACACGGCAGCAACTGGCGGGTCAGAAAACCGATCTGCAGCAAAAACAGCTTCAGCAGGCGACAATGCTGCGACAGCAGCAGTCCGAGCAGAAAACGCTGGAAAATGCCCGGCTGGCGCGAAAGAAAACGCTCTCCGCCCTCGATACCTCCATCCATCAAAATCAGCTCAGCCTGAACGAACTGCGGCAAAACGAAGCCCGCCTGCAAAACGATATCGCCCGCGCAGAACGGGAAGCCAAAGCCCGTGCCGAGCGGGAAGAACGCGAGGCGCAGCAGGTGCGGGAACGGCAGGAACAGGCTAAACGCCAGGGAGCGACCTATAAACCTTCCACCAGCGAACGCGAGCTAATGTCCCGTACCGGCGGACTGGGCCAGCCCGCCGGGCAAGCCATGTGGCCGGTCAGGGGCCGCACCCTGCATCAGTTCGGAGAAGCGCTGCAAGGCGAGCTGCGCTGGAAGGGCATGGTGATCGCCGCCCCCGAAGGCACCGAAGTCAAAGCCATTGCCGACGGCCGCGTGCTGATGGCCGACTGGCTCCAGGGCTATGGCCTGGTGGTGGTGCTTGAACACGGTCAAGGAGATATGAGTCTCTACGGCTACAATCAAAGCGCCCTGGTGAAGGTGGGGGATCAGGTTAAATCCGGCCAGCCCATCGCGCTGGTGGGCACCAGCGGCGGGCAGGATACCTCAGCCCTCTATTTCGAAATTCGTCGTCGCGGCCAAGCGATCAACCCCTTGCCATGGTTAGGAAGATAGCGTGTTGAATAAAAAAACCGGTGCCCTGGTACTGTTGCTCCTGCTCGGTATGGCTAAAACCGCTTTTGCCGGCAGGCTGGCCATCGTCATCGACGACTTCGGCTATCGTCCGCATACTGAATATCAAGTGCTGTCGATGCCCACCGCCGTATCCATCTCCGTCTTGCCCAATGCTCCCTTTGCCGCCGAGATGGCGCGCAAAGCCCATGCGCAGGGACGGGAAGTTCTGATTCACCTGCCGATGGCGCCGTTGAGCAAGCAGCCACTGGAACGGGACACGCTGTTCCCTAGCATGAGCCGGGATGAGATCGCCCGCATCGTGCGCGATGCGGTGGGCAAAGTTCCGTATGCCGTCGGGGTGAACAACCATATGGGCAGCGCCATGACCTCCAGCCTGGCGGGCATGCAAAATGTCATGCAGGTACTGAGCCGCTATCCCTTTTATTTTCTCGACAGCATGACCATCGGCAACAGCCAGTCGCGCCAGGCGGCGGCCGGCACCGGCGTCAAGGTAATCAAACGCAATGTATTTCTGGACGACACGTCCAACCAGGACGACATCCGGCAGCAGTTCAACCGTGCCGTAGCCCTGGCCCGCCGTAACGGCTCGGCCATCGCTATCGGGCACCCTCATCCGGACACCATCAAGGTGCTGCAGCAGGTATTGTCGGCGTTGCCGTCGGATATCGTGCTGGTGCCCCCCAGCGCGCTGGTGAACGAGGCGGCTTCACCCTCCCCCGCGCCGACGCCGTTACCGGCCCCAGGCCGTCCGCGCCATCGGTTCCAGGGCGTTCCGCAATGTATTGTCAAGCAGGCACCGCCGCCGGTTTATGCTGATGCGATGTTCAGCGTGATATTTTCCAGCTTGAATCAGACGTCTTGGGTGACGCAGATTAAACATTGGTTCGCTTCAGCGCCGGACGGATATTAAGCTTTCACCGAAAATGTTATGCTAAGAACCATAAAGGGGCAGACGCAGTGCCTGCTCCGCCAAGATTACACAAGGGTTAATCCATGATAGTCGTCACTGGTGGGGCCGGTTTTATCGGCAGCAATATTGTTAAGTCTCTGAATAATGTCGGATATAACGATATCCTGGTGGTGGATAACCTTAAGGATGGCACCAAATTCGTCAATCTGGCGGATCTGGATATTACCGATTATATGGATAAAGAGGATTTTATCGCCAGTATCATCGCCGGCGATGATTTCGGCGATATTGAAGCGGTATTCCACGAAGGCGCCTGTTCGTCCACCACCGAGTGGGACGGGAAGTATATGATGGACAATAACTATCAATACTCCAAGGAATTGCTGCATTACTGCCTTGAACGGACCATTCCCTTTCTTTATGCGTCTTCCGCCGCTACCTATGGCGGCAGGACGGAAAACTTTATCGAACAGCGTCAGTATGAACAGCCGCTGAACGTTTACGGCTATTCCAAATTCCTGTTCGACCAGTATGTGCGCACCCTGCTGCCGCAGACGGACTCTCAGATCTGCGGATTCCGCTATTTCAATGTGTACGGACCCCGTGAAGGCCACAAAGGCAGTATGGCCAGCGTGGCTTTCCACCTTAACAACCAGATCCTCGCCGGTGAAAATCCCAAATTATTTTCCGGCAGCGAAGGGTTCAAACGCGATTTCATCTACGTCGGCGACGTGGCCGAGGTGAATTTGTGGTTCTGGCAAAACGGCGTTTCCGGCATTTTCAACTGCGGTACCGGCCGGGCGGAATCATTCCAGGCGGTGGCCGATGCGGTGCTGGATTTCCATAAAAAGGGCCAGATCGAATATATTGATTTCCCCGAGAAACTCAAAGGTCGTTATCAGGCCTACACCCAAGCCGATTTAACCCAACTGCGCGCCGCGGGTTACGATAAGCCATTCAAAACAGTAGCCGAAGGCGTTTGTGCCTATTTGGCCTGGCTGAATCGCACCCGTTGAAATCAGCGCAAGGGAAGATAGCGGCGGCATGAAAATACTGGTTATCGGGCCATCCTGGGTGGGCGACATGATGATGTCGCAAAGTTTGTATCGCAGCATAAAGGATCTTCATCCCGCTGCGGAAATAGACGTGATGGCGCCGGCCTGGTGCCGTCCGCTGTTAAACCGGATGCCGGAGGTGCGCCGGGCGCTGCCCATGCCCCTTGGCCATGGGACGCTGCAGCTGGGTGAACGCCGCCGGCTCGGCCGGGAGTTGAGGGATGAACGCTACGATCGGGCGCTGATTCTGCCCAACTCGTTCAAGTCCGCCCTGGTGCCTTTTTTTGCCGGCATCCCGATACGTACCGGGTGGCGCGGCGAAATGCGCTACGGACTGCTCAACGATCTGCGGGTATTGGATAAAACCGCGTTCCCCCTGATGGTTCAGCGCTATGTCGCCTTGGCTTATCCCCCTACCGTCCGTTCGGCGAAAGCGTTGCCGAACCCTTTGCCTTGGCCGCGCCTGCGGGTCGATGAGAATGAATCAACCACCGCCGTCAGTGAATTCGGGCTCGATAACGGCCGTGCCCTGGTGGGTTTTTGTCCCGGAGCGGAGTTCGGGCCCGCCAAACGCTGGCCCCATTACCATTATGCAACCTTGGCGAAATCGCTGATAGACGGCGGTGATCAAATCGTTCTTTTCGGTTCGGCGAAAGACCGCCAGGCGGGGGACGAAATAATCGCCCTGCTGCCGGCAAACGAACGGCCTTATTGCCGTAATCTGGCCGGCGCCACTGCCCTGGAGCAGGCCGTCATCCTGATAGCCGCCTGCCGGGCCGTGGTGAGCAATGATTCAGGGCTGATGCATGTAGCCGCCGCGCTGGGGCGGCCGCTGGTGGCGCTTTATGGCCCCAGCAGTCCCGATTTTACCCCGCCGCTATCCCACCAGGCCAGGGTAATACGGCTGATTACCGGCTATCAGCGAGTGCGTAAAGGCGACGGCGATCAGGGTTATCATCAGAGTCTTATCGATATCCAGCCTGAACAGGTTATGGCCGAACTGGATACCCTTGCTGCAGCCGGTAAGGAAAACTGATGCGGGTGCTTATCGTCAAAACCTCTTCCATGGGAGATATCCTGCATACCCTGCCCGCCTTGACCGACGCTATGCATGCCATACCCGGCATTCGTTTCGACTGGGTGGTGGAAGAAGGTTTTGCGCAAATCCCTTCATGGCATCCGGCGGTGGAACAGGTGATCCCGGTGGCCATCAGGCGCTGGCGTAAAAACTGGTTCGGCAGCGTTGCCCGCCAGGAGCGCTGCGACTTCAAAAAACACTTGCGACGCCAGCAGTATGACCGGGTGATTGACGCCCAGGGACTTATCAAGAGCGCGGCCCTGGTCACCCGCGTCGCCCGGGGAGAAAAGCACGGCCTGGACTGTAAGAGCGCGCGCGAACCTTTTGCCAGCTGGTTCTATAACCAACGCCATGCCGTTGCACGCAGCCAGCACGCAGTGGAACGCATCCGCCAGCTCTTCGCCCTCAGCCTGGGTTATGACGTTCCGGCGGGTAAAGGCGATTATGCCATCGCGGGGCATTTCAGCTCTCTGACAAGCAAGTCGGCCGTCGAACCGTATCTGGTATTTTTACATGCCACGACACGGGCGGAAAAACATTGGCCGGAATCGCACTGGCGCGAATTGATAGGATTAATGGCGGCTCGCGGCCTTACCATCAAATTGCCTTGGGGTTCGGAGCCGGAATATAAGCGAGCGCTTCGACTTTCAGATGATTTCCCTTTTGTTGAGGTGCTTCCAAGACTTACACTCAGTGACGTCGCGCAGGTACTGGCCGGCGCTAAAGCGGTAGTGTCGGTAGACACCGGCTTGAGTCATTTGGCCGCTGCGCTCGATCGGCCGAATATCGTATTATATGGCCCTACCGATCCCAAATTGATTGGCAGTTACGGTAAAAACCAGATTTTTGTGACAGCGCCCGCCGGAAGCCATTATATGAAAGACATTAAACCCGCTAATATTGCAGAAGTGCTTGACAATATTGAGTGAACAATGAGTACATTTTTTAAGCAAATCTATCGATACACCCGGCCACGGGCCTATAGGCACAACGAGAATCTATGGCCTTACGTGAAAATTGCCCGTGCGCCCAGCGGAGAGATAACGTCATTGCGCTATCGTGGTGAATCGGTGAAGATACAGAAAATCTCATCATTGCAGCAAAGGCATACCGGGAACATTCTTATCACCGCCACCGGACCTTCCATCAACGATATGGATTTTTCCCGTTTCCCCGCAATGCCGGTAATGGGTGTCAACGGCGCTTATGCTCTGCGGGATAAGATAAATTTTCAATTTTATGTCATCGTTGATATGACTTTTATCGATAAAAAAATCGAGATGGTACAAGGAGTGATATCCGATCCGGCTATCACACTGTTTACCACCTTGCACGGCGTCGTTAAAATCATTAACGCGTTTACCACGTTAAAAATACAATGCAAAGTGGTCATCATTGAAGATGCTTGCTACAAAATTTATGAACGCAAAGTGATACCGGTGCAGATTTTAGACACTTATCGCAATGCCAAAGACGTGTCTATTTGCCCTGGGCATAAGCATATCGCTTTTAGTAATGACATCCGCAGCGGAATTTTCGATGCCGGTACCGTTGTTTATTGGGCATTGCAAATCGCGGCATTCATGGGTTTTCAGACGGTTTACATTGCCGGCCTGGACATGAATAATTTTACTCAGCCGCGTTTTTATGAAAATGAAACGAATAAATTGCCCTGTTTTCTTGATGAAAAATTTGCAAGTTTGATTGAACCTGCCTTTAGGCATGCCAGCATTGTGTTGAAGAAAAAAGGCGTTACCGTCAAAAATCTTTCCAAACATAGTGCATTGGGTAATGATATATTTGAAAAGGTCGATTTTTATGACGTCCATTAGAATTAAACAATTTTCTGAAAAGAATTATATTTTTTTCTACCAACTTTTTTTATTGCTTAGCGCTATATTTTGCGGCTATACCAAAGTTAACAATATATATCATTTGTCTCTTATCTTGCTGGGGATAACTCTTTTCACTGACAATAAAAAATTAATTAGACTCTTTCTTGAAGATACTGCTTTCAGAAGGGGCCTCACCATTACGGCCGTTTTCCTGATGTACTTCTGCCTGAGTACCTTTTGGTCTGATAATCCTCGTGATTTTATTTCAGCCATAACTCATTCTCTCTATCTGCTGGGTTTTTTATTCATTTACCGGCAAGCCTGCCTCAATGGAAAAAAAACAGGAATATTGCTTTTCGCGCTGGCAGGGATAATGATTCTGCTGATCTTGACTTTTTATTGTGTCGATAAGAAATCCATTCTTACCAATAGATTGATGGTTTCTTTTTTTGCCGCGCCATCAAACGTTATTGACCTGGCGGGATATTTTTGTATTGGGATTTTTTTATGCCTGATAATTATCAGAGATACTAACAATAAGTGGTTTTATCTGCCTATTCCCTTTTTATTTATCGGCGTAATTTTGACACAAAGCCGAGGACCACTGCTTTCGTTTGTGGTTTCACTGTTACCACTGCTGTTAATGAAACCGGCCATTAGAAAGCAGCATATAGTCATTTTTCTAATTTTCATCATTATGCTCGCATCATTTATAGTAATGATGAATTTTGAATATATTTTATTCAACCGTTTTGAGACCGCGTATCAGCAAAGCTTCATTCGCGTCGGCATTTGGGCGCATACCCTGGATATGGTACAAATACATCCCTTTTTCGGTTGGGGCTTTAACAAAGAATTGCATTTTGTAAATAGTCTCAATGCGCCGGTCAAGACTACACACAGCCTTTACCTCTCAACACTGCTGAAGGGTGGTATCGCCGGACTTTTTTTGCTGGGGGGAGTTCTGTCCTATGGCCTGTACATGGCCAAAAAACATCTGGCTGATCGGCAGGGTTTTGAAGCGGCGCTTTTTTTATTCATGATTTTTTTCTTTGCCACGCAAGGCATGTTTATCATCAGCAATCCCGGGGTAACATGGTATTTGTTCTGGTTCCCCCTGGCGGTGATATTAAGCCCGCCCGGCAAACAAACCACGCTGAGTGTCTGATACCCGCTTACGCTTTCGGTGACATAAGCGGTTCAGGGTGTAGGCCCATTTTTTTGATTTCGCCGAAAACCTCATCGGCGGAAATAATAGCCAACGGGAAATCCTTTGGCGACGACGCACCTGCATCCAAACGGTCTTTTACATAAATAATCTTGTGCAAATCCAGCGACTGCAATGGCCCGGTATGATGGGGATTCGCCGTTGCAAACAGGCTGATGGTTTTAACGTTCAGCGCAACCGCGATATGCAATGGCCCGGTATCGCCTGTTACCAATACATCCAGATTGGCAATGTTTGACAGCAGCTGCTTCAGATTGGTTTTTCCTACCAGCGAGACGATATATTCACGCTCTTCGGCATTCAGCGACTCTAGGTAGGCATCCGCCAGATGATTTTCCCTGGCGCTGCCTATCAGTATGATCCGGTATTGAACTGCCGCCGAATTCAGGGCCAGAATTGCCCGGGTCAGTTCAGCAAAGCGGTAAACCGGCCATTGCCGGATGGTTTCCGAAGCCCCCATCTGGAAACCTATATTGATTTGATGGGGAACCTTTTCAATATGCTCAAAAGCCACCGGTATATGCATCCTGATATCGTCGGTATCGCATCCCAGGACATTCAGCAGCTTTAATTTACGTAGGATGATATGGCCATTGAATCGTCCCGACGAGGCCGCCAATAAGGGATTAAGCAATTGCGAATCCGTCGCATAATTATCACGCATGATGTAATGGCTGCCTGCCATCACGGCGATAAGAACATCATAGGGCATATGCGAATGGAGTATTACCGTAAGCTGTGGCTTGGATTGCCGTAATTTTTTTATGACTCCATATGCGTGCTTTATTTTATTATCCCAATAGATGATTTTATTGAAATAAGTGCTGCCCTCCACCATAGCGCTGTTCTTGTTGCTCGAAACCAACGTCACATGGGCTGCAGGATAGCGTTTGCGTAACGCATGAATGGCCGGCGTATTAAATAGAAGGTCCCCTAATGCCGTCGTGGACATGATAACAATGCTGTCGAATTCAGAAGCTGCGCTTAACGTTGCGGTATTTTTTAAATGCCCGAAAATTTTATTATAAATTTTGAGAAAAATATAAATCAGGAAAATTTTCTTTTTCTTCATTTCTCACGGCTCATGTCTTTTTTTGATAATATTCTGCCAGTGTCATGCCGACGACACGTCCGCTTAACCACTCAAACAACTGCTCAAGATCCGCATATAACCGCTCAATGGCGGCCTCATCGGCAAAGGTGGGGCTGCCGCCGGGCATCAGTTCCGATGAATGGAGCATGAATTCAACATAGTCGCTTCCCCGGGCCAGCATGGTATCAACCACCCATTGCATATTCGCCACATTGCCGCCATGAGGGCGCAGCCAGTGCACCGACGGCGTCCGGCTTTTACCCCTGAGACTGTCATAGAGGCTCTTGACGGAGTTGACCCATGCCGGGTGCTTGTAGCGGGTGCTCATGGGGACTTCCAGCAACGGGGAATCACCTGCGGCGGCAATATTTTCCGGGTTGATGAAATAGGCTTGATCGGGGAAGCCGATATAGTTGGTACCGCCCTGGCCTTGAGGCGCGCCGGGAGAACGGCGCCAGTCCACCCGAGGCGTGACGGAACAGTCGACGCGATAGCCGTGTTCAATCAATATTTTTACATAAAGCTCGTTCAACGCCCAACGCCCGGCGCGATGGCTGAGCATTTTGGTCTGGAAGGTCTCTTCCAGCAATTGCGTCTGGAACTTCACCTTAGCGGCAATGATTTCATCGGGATAATCGATCAGATACGGCTTGTGCCTACCGTCGTCGCCGGTTAAATCAAACAGCGGCGGGCTGTTCCAGGCATGCAGATGCATGCCCACTTCGCCTTGGGCCCGGGCGATGACATCTTTCGCAAACTCGACATATGCGCTATCCACCGCCATTTCATAGTTGGTGAGATAAACAGGCTTGAAACCGAATTTTTCGCACAGCGACTGGAACCGGGGCAAAAAAAGCGCATTTTCCGTCAGAATCTGCCCATGATTACGCCAAAGATTATCGCCTTCCGTATCAATTGTAATAATAAATGCGGGTTGATTCATGTGAAAAATCCCTGGAAATCAGAGTCCGGTATGTTACGCTGCCGAGCCCCTGAGGGCAAACGCCGTAGATAATGCTCCGATTGGACATTAGAACAAACGCATTGGCAAGATGTCTATCGCAAAAGGCAATAGACGGTCAATGTCCGCAGGATTTTATCGTTATCTTAGGGTAGGATCGCACCTTAATGACTCAGGCAGGGCAAAGGATAACAGCGCATGCGGGTATTGATGATCATCGACGGATTGCCGGGCGGCGGCGCGGAGAAAGTACTATTGACCCTGTCGCAAGGATTA
This sequence comes from Sodalis sp. RH16, assembly GCF_047324245.1. Classification (NCBI taxonomy): domain Bacteria; kingdom Pseudomonadati; phylum Pseudomonadota; class Gammaproteobacteria; order Enterobacterales; family Bruguierivoracaceae; genus Sodalis; species Sodalis sp. RH16. The sequence goes on from NZ_CP178737.1 coordinate 1,572,683, forward strand.
ATGGCCGCCGGTCACCGCGTTTCGCTGTTTTCATTACGCTCCGTTTGCGACTATACGCTGCCTGAGGAGATCGATTACCGGGTTATTGTCGATGATTGCCGAACTCCCTGGCGCAAGCTTACCGAACTTTCCCGTCGGGCGAAAAAACTGGATTCGGCTATTATCGAGGCCGAGCGGCGGGAGGGTAAATTCGATTTGGTGATATCCCATCTGCATAAAACCGACCGCATCGTCGCCCGCAGCCGCGCCCTTGATCCGAAAAAAGTCTGGTTTTGCCTCCACGGCATGTTTTCCCCTTCCTATCTTGGCCATCGCAAAGGGCTATCGCGCGCCTTGAAACGCTACAAAATCGGCCGGGTGTACCGGCATCGCAATATTACCGCCGTCTCCCGCGCGGTGCTGGAAGATATGACCGGCACATTTGCCGTGACTCCCGCTGAATCGGCGGTCATCTATAATCCGTTCGATATAGACGACATCCGCCGGCTGGCATCCGAACCCTGCGATATGGCGGGACAGGATTATCTTATTCATGTGGGCCGATTACATCCCCACAAACGCCATGACCGGTTGCTCAGGAGCTATGCCCTTACCGGTATCCAAGCGCCGCTGGTCATTATGGGCCAGGGCAGTGACCGGGAGCTCAGCGCGCTGAAAACCTTGGCCAATGAACTGAATATTGCCGATCGCGTCATATTCAAAGGTTTTACCGCGAATCCCTATCCTTATATCAAGCATGCCCGCATGCTCATTCTCTGTTCCGACAGCGAAGGGTTCGGTAATGTCTTGGTGGAAGCGCTGATTTGCCAGACGCCGGTGGTCAGTACCCGCTGTCCCGGCGGGCCCGCCGAAATATTAACTGGCGATTTGGCCCGCGGCCTGGCGGAATTGAACGATGACTCTCTGGCCGAAAAAATTCTTACAATTTATAATAATCCTCCCCTTATAAATCTCCACCAGCTGGAACCCTACGGTATCGCCGCTATTTGCCGAAAATATGCTGCATTAGCCAGGAGTTAATAGGTTAATTGAGCTAGCAACAGCAGAGCGCGGCGGGTTTCAGCGATCTCAACACATCAGCTTATGTTATTATTCAGTATGAATTTAACAGTTTCCTAATTGGACAGCTGGCGTTGATTGCAAAATGTTAGATAACCATAAGCCGCTACGTAAACTCAGCGTTATCGTTCCGTTGTATAATGCCGGTTCGATGTTTGAAGACTTTATGCGGTCATTGGTGGCCCAAACGCTTAAAGATTTAGAAATAATCATCGTTAATGATGGTTCGACCGATGGGTCCGACGCTCTTGCAAGGTTATATGCCGAGCGTTACGAAAACATTATTGTTATCGATCAGCCCAATGGCGGTGTTTCTAGGGCGCGTAACGCCGGTATGGCCATTGCCAGCGGCGAATATGTGACGTTTCCCGATGCGGACGACCGGCTTTATCCCGATATGTACCGAACGCTGGTGGATATGGCGCAGCGGGACGACCTTGATGTAGCCCAATGCAATGGCGAGCGGTATTTTATGGGTTCGAAAGAAATAAAAACCCTGATTCCTCTCGACCGGCTAACCTCCACCGACGTACTCGACGGGCCGACCTGGCTGCATAAGGCCTTAGGCACCAGACGCTATTTGCATGTGGTCTGGCTGGGTATTTATCGGCTGTCATTGATAAAACAGCTTAACCTGCAGTTTGTGCCGGGCTTGCATCACCAGGATATTCCCTGGACCACGGAATTAATGCTTAACGCCGGTCGGGTAAGGTACACGCAGGAAGTGTTTTATCGTTATTATATTCACGACCAATCCATCAGTAATCAGAAAAGAACCGGCATGAAAAATGTCGAATACCAGCGCCATTACATCCGCATTGCCGAATTGCTGGAGGATATCAACCACCGGTATCGTGGCAAAGTGAAAATGTATCGTGAATTTCCTTTGCAGGTGACTCATGAGGCATTATCCGTTTGCCATGCGGTGCGTCGCGAACCGGATCCTGTGGCCAGGCAGCTTATACTTAATGATATTTTCGCCAGCGGCACACATAAACGCATGATTCGCAATGCACGCGGCATAAAGCAGTGGTATCAGCTATTACTGTGGCTGAGAAGAATATATGCCTGGCGCAAGCCAAGATAATCCGCTTCTCTCCCGCCCTGTCTTGACCTAAAATCAACGCTGGATTTTCTTTGGTCAGACAACATGCCTATATCTCATGACGTATCACCGACTCCCGTCAAAAGGATTCTCCTGATCAAGCTACGCCATCACGGCGATATGCTGCTGACCACACCGGTTATCAACACTCTGCATCGGCAGTATCCCGCCGCTGAGATCGACATATTGTTATACAAGGAAACCGAGGCCATCCTCCGTTATCATCCTGCGCTAACCCATATCCATGTCATTGATCGATCATGGAAAAAACAGGGGGTCAGGCATCAGATTCAGCAAGAGACCGGGCTGATAAAAATCCTGCGATCGCGGCATTATGATATCGTGGTAAACCTGGCCGACCAGTGGCGCAGCGCGATAATCACCTACCTCAGCGGCGCGGCGGTGCGTATCGGCTTCGATTATCCCAAGCGACAATCTTTTTTATGGCGCCTGGCCCATAACCGGCTGGTTTCCACCGTTAATCACGGCCGGCTTCACACCGTTGAACAAAATCTCACCATTCTGGCGCCATTGGACATCGCCTTGACCGACCGGCGCACCTCGATGCATTATTCCCCCGCCGATGAGGCCCATCGCAACACCTTGCTGGCGTCAAAGGGCATTACCGGAGATTACCTGGTGATTCAGCCCACTTCCCGCTGGAGCTATAAATGCTGGGACGATGAAAAGGTGGCGGAACTGATAGACGCGCTGCAGGAACAGGATTTGCCCATCGTACTGACCGCCGCGCCGGATAAAAACGAGCTCGACATGATCGGGCATATTCTGTCCCTTTGCCATAATCCCCGGGTCGTCTCCCTGGCGGGAGAACTAACCTTAACGCAGCTGGCGTCGGTTATCGACGGCGCCAGGCTGTTTATCGGGGTCGATTCGGCGCCGATGCACATGGCGGCGGCGTTGAATACGCCCTGCGTCGCTCTGTTCGGTCCCACCAAGTTGACGTTCTGGCGGCCCTGGAGTGAGAACAGCACCGTTATCTGGGCCGGCGATTTTACTGAACTCCCGCCGCCGGATGACATCGACACCAAAACCCAACAGCGTTATTTAAGCGCCATCCCGGTGGATGCCGTCCTCCAGGCCGCACGGGGATATTTGTCATGAAAAAAATCCGGCTGGCTATAGTCCGGCAAAAATATCGCCCCGACGGCGGCGCCGAACGTTTTATTTCCCGGGCGTTGGAAGCCCTGGACAGCGACGAGCTGGAATTGAATATCCTGACCCGGCAATGGTCGGGAGAGCCGCGCCCGAACTGGCATGTTCATATTTGCAATCCGGCCAAATGGGGACGCGTCTCGCGGGAACGCGGTTTTGCCGAAGCGGCGAAACGCTGCTGGCAGCGTGAACATTTCGATTTGGTACAAAGCCACGAACGTATCGCCGGTTGCGACGTGTTCCGCGCAGGCGACGGCGTTCACCGGGTATGGCTGGAGCAGCGGGCGCGCATCGATACGCCATGGCAACGATGGCTGACCTCAATAAGCGGATATCATCGTTATGTGCTCGCAGCGGAAGAAGCGATGTTTCATTCTTCTTCATTGAAAAAAATCATCTGTAATTCCGCGATGGTGATGAACGACATTATCCGCTGTTATCAGGTGCCGGCGGATAAATTCGCCCTGATCTATAACGCCATTGATTCGTCGAGCTTTTATCCTGCAAGTTCGGAGCAGCGCCAACTGGCCCGTGAGAGGCTTTCCCTGCCTGATGAAGCCTGCGCGCTGATTTATGTGGGGTCCGGCTTTGAGCGCAAAGGATTGCGGCAGGCCATCGCCGCCATCGCCGCCACCGATCGTTATCTGGTTGTGGTAGGTCAGGACAAACACCAGCCCAAATATCTCGCTTATGCCAACAGCCTGGGATGCCGGCAACGCATCCGTTTCGTCGGCATACAAAAGGACGTGTTACCTTTTTATCACGCGGCGGACGGTTTGATCCTGCCGACACTGTATGATCCGTTCCCCAACGTGATATTGGAGGCCATGGCTTGCGGCTTGCCGGTGATTACCAGCCAGACTTGCGGCGGCGCCGAATTTATCGAACCGGGCATCCAAGGGTATGTTTGTGATGCCCTGGATCTGAAAACGCTTACAGAATTGGCGGCGGCCATACCGTTACGGCACCGGCGTCCCGACATGGGTCTCGCCGCCCGCGAACGGGTTAAAGAGTGCACCCCCGCCCGGTTGTCCAGTGAGCTGACGGAGCTCTACCGGCAACTGCTTGAGGATTAAAAGCACCGGATATCAATGAGGGATAGCCACTTATCTGTTAGCATGAATGCGCTTACCATGCGATTCTAATTATTTGGTTAAAAATTAACTCAGCACATCGGTCGCCGTGCCTTACAATAGCTAACTATAATGATCTATAACGTAATCATCTATTTTCTTCAGCCCTTTATATGGATCCGGTTATTATGGCGTAGTCGAAAAGCGCCGGCCTATCGCCGGCGTTGGGGGGAGCGCTACGGGTTTTGTCAGGGCAAAGTCAAACCGGGCGGCATCATGCTGCATTCGGTTTCGGTGGGTGAAACATTAGCGGCAATTCCCCTGGTGCGAGCCCTGCGCCACCGTTATCCTTTTTTACCCATTACCGTCACCACCATGACCCCCACCGGCTCCGAACGCGTTCAGTCCGCGTTCGGCAAAGATGTCGATCACGTTTACCTGCCGTATGACCTGCCGGGGGCGATGAACCGGTTTCTCAACCAGGTCAATCCCAAACTGGTGATCGTCATGGAAACCGAGTTATGGCCTAACCTGATCAAAGCCCTTTATCAGCGTAAAATTCCCTTGGTGGTGGCAAATGCGCGCTTATCCGCCCGTTCCGCCGCCGGCTATAAAAAATTCGGCAGTTTTACCGCGGGCATTATGGGTAAAATCACGCTTATCGCCGCACAAAACGAGGAAGACGGCGAGCGCTTTTTGTCCTTAGGGTTAAAGCGTAACCAATTGGCGCTAACCGGCAGCTTGAAATTCGATATTTCGGTCACTCCCGAACTGGCGGCCAGAGCATTGACGCTGCGCCGTCAATGGGCGCCCCATCGTCCGGTGTGGATAGCCACCAGCACTCATGAAGGGGAAGAGAGCCTGCTGTTGCAGGCTCATCGTCAATTATTGGCAAACTTTCCCAATCTACTGCTGATCTTGGTGCCACGGCATCCCGAGCGGTTCCCCGTGGCGAAAGAGATGACGCAAAGGGCCGGTTTCAGCCTTACCACCCGCAGCTCCGGTGAAGTGCCTTCGCCGGGTACGCAGGTGGTGATCGGCGATACCATGGGCGAACTGATGCTGCTATACGGCATTGCCGATATCGCCTTTGTCGGCGGCAGCCTGGTGGAACGGGGCGGTCATAATCCCCTGGAGGCCGCGGCCCACGCTGTCCCTGTTCTCATGGGCCCCCATATCTTCAATTTCCGGGATATATGCAGCAAACTGGCCGAAGCGGGCGGTCTGATTACCGTGACCGATGTCCCTTCGTTGGTGAAAGAGATTTCAACTTTGCTCACCGATGAGGATTACCGGTTATATTACGGTCGTCACGCGGTGGAGGTTTTGCACCAGAACCAGGGCGCGCTGCAGCGGCTGCTACAATTGCTGGAGCCTTATTTGCCACAGCGGAGCCAGTAGATGCCGACGGTAAAACGTCTTTCCGTGGTCCTCATCACCCGCAACGAAGCCGAGCTGCTGCCCGAGTGCCTCGAATCGGTGCGGTGGGCGGATGAAATCGTGGTGCTGGACAGCGCGAGTACCGATCTCACCCGTCAAATCGCCGAGCGGTACGGCGCGCAAGTCTTTTCGGCACCGGATTGGCCGGGATTCGGCAAACAGCGCCAGCGGGCGCAGGAACACGCCGTAGGGGATTATATCCTGATGCTCGACGCCGATGAGCGGGTCACTCCCGAGCTGCGCCGGTCCATTGAAGAGGTCTTGCGCCGCCCGTCTCCGGATACGGTTTACAGCTGCGCCCGCTCGAACCTGTTCCTGGGACGCTATATGCGGCACAGCGGCTGGTATCCGGACAAGGTGGTGCGGCTGTATGCCCGGGAAGCCTACCGTTATAACGACAGTCCGGTACATGAATCCCTCGATAGCCGCCAGGCCAAGGTCGTTACCCTGCACGGGCATCTGCAGCATTTGACCTGCCGCGACCTGATAGCGTTCCAGCGCAAGCAGCTGCAGTACGCTGAAGCCTGGGCAATGGAACGTCACCGTCAGCATAAAACCTGCGGTTTTCTTTCCATTATCGGTCATACCCTTGGGGCTTTTATCAAGACCTGGCTGCTGCGGGCCGGCTTTCTGGACGGAAAACAGGGTTGGTTGCTGGCAGTGGTGAACGCACAGTATACTTTCAACAAATATACCGCTTTATGGGCGCTGCGCCGTGCCGAGAGAGACGTATTATGACAACCAAGGCCATTTATCCCGGAACCTTCGATCCCTTCACCAACGGGCATTTGGATTTGGTGACCCGTGCCGCGAAAATGTTCGACGAAGTCATATTGGCCATCGCCTTCAGTCCCAGTAAAAAGCCGCTGTTTACCCTGGAAGAAAGAGTAGCGCTGGCAAAAGACGTTACCCGGCATTTAACCAACGTTGAGGTGGTGGGTTTTAGCGATTTGATGGCCAATTTCGCCCGGCAGCAGCACGCCAATATCCTGGTGCGGGGGCTGCGGGCGATTTCGGATTTCGAATATGAAATGCAGCTGGCGAAAATGAACCAGCATTTAATGCCGGAGCTGGAAAGCGTTTTCCTGATGCCGGACCAGGAATGGTCGTATATTTCTTCATCTCTGGTCAAGGAAGTGGCGCTGCACGGCGGGGATGTGGATCATTTCTTGCCCCCCGCCATCGCGAAAGAAGTGAAACTACGGCTTCATCCCTGATTTAATGCTGGCAATGAGGGCAAAAAAAACTGCTCCGCTGCCCGAGCCTGACGGTCTGGATAGGCGTACCGCATACCCGGCAGCTCTCGCCTTCACGGCCATAGACTTGCAGTTCCTGTGCAAAATAGCCGGGCTTACCGTCCGATTGCAGAAAATCACGCAAGGTGGTGCCGCCCTGTTCGATGGACCGCAGCAATACCGCCTTGATGGTACGCGCCAGCAGTTCCGCCTCGGCCAGAGTTAACGAACCGGCCTGCCGCACCGGCAGGATGCCCGATACAAACAGCGACTCGCTGGCATAAATATTCCCCACCCCCACCACCAGTTTGTTATCCATCAGCCAGGGTTTAACCTGCGTACGCTTATTGCGCGATTTATCGAACAGCCATTGACCGTCGAACTCGTCGCTCAGGGGTTCCGGACCCAGTTGGGAAAGCACCCGGCTGGTTTTAAGGTCATCGCTCCATAACCACGCGCCGAAGCGCCTGGGGTCGGTATAGCGGATGATACAGCCGTTGCTCATGATGAGATCCACATGATCGTGCTTTTCCGGCGGCTGCGGCTGCTGCAGGACGCGCAGGCTGCCCGACATACCCATATGGATGATGATCCAGCCCGGATCCAGCTCCAACAGCAGGTATTTCGCCCGCCGCCGGACGCTTACCACCAGGGCGTCGCGCAGAGCGATGATCTCGCTGGAAACCGGCCAGCGCAGACGCGCATTACGCACCTCCGCCCGGACTATCCTATGGCCGGCTACCCAGGGCTCAATGCCCCGGCGGCTGGTTTCAACCTCGGGCAACTCAGGCATGTTCGCCTCCGTGTAGCAGTTAACGCCAGCAAATAAAAAAACCCGCCGTGGCGGGTTTTTATGCAACTCACTAAAATTACTTGATTTTAGCTTCTTTGTAAATCACATGCTGGCGTACCACCGGATCGAATTTTTTCAATTCCAATTTTTCCGGTTTGGTGCGCTTGTTCTTCGTGGTGGTATAGTAGTGACCAGTACCAGCAGAAGAAACCAGCTTGATCTTCTCGCGAACACCTTTAGCCATGATTCATTTCCTTAATACTTTTCACCGCGGGCACGCAAATCGGTCAGAACCGTTTCGATGCCCTTCTTGTCGATTACACGCATACCTTTAGCAGATACACGCAGCGTAACAAAGCGTTTTTCGCTCTCAACCCAAAAACGGTGAGAGTGCAGGTTAGGCAGAAAACGGCGTTTGGTCGCATTCATTGCGTGGGAGCGGTTGTTGCCGCTCACCGGGCGCTTGCCAGTAACTTGGCAGACTCGGGACATGTCTATTCTCCAAAAATCAATCAGCTCGAGCTCAAAAAAAGGTGTCAGCCGCCTCGTCAGGCTTTAGAGCCCATCTCAGCACATTCACTGAGGAGAGACTTACAACAGGTTTGAACCTGCTGAGATAGGCTCTCAACGCTACACCCAAGATTCTCAAAGGTGGCGTAGTATACGCTTTGAAGCGCAAGTGCTCAAGTCCCGCGCAAGCAAAGATCCTGGTGGATCGCAAGAATAAAGCTCACAACCACCCTCTTTCGGCAAAAGAGACGCACTCTTCTGCCCCGATGACCAGGTGATCCAGCACCCTGATATCCAGAAAAAGACCTGCTTTCACCACCTGTTCGGTGACTTCGCGATCGGCGCGGCTGGGTTCGGCCCTACCCGAAGGGTGATTGTGCGCCAAAATAATCGCCGCCGCATTGACTTTAAGCGCCTCGCGAAGGATTTCGCGGGGATGCACCTCGACGCTGTTCACCGAGCCGTGAAATAATTCCATGTGTTTTATAAGATGGTGCTGATTATTTAAAAACAATACCACGAACACTTCCCGCTCCCGGTGCGCCAACATGATCTGCAGGTAATTCTGCGCAATATTCGGGCTGGTCATGGCGTCTTCGCGCATCAGGTGCGAACCGTAATACCGCTGCGCCATCTCCCTGATGGCCTGCAGCTGGGTATATTTTGACGGTCCCAGGCCTTTTGTGGCGCACAGGGTTTTACAATCGGCCGACATCAATTTATCCAAAGAGCCGAACCGGGCCATTAACTGCTCGGCAAGATGAATGACATGTGAACCCGGCAGACCGGTTCGCAAAAACAGGGCCAACAGCTCCGTATCCGACAATGCCGACGGGCCTAACAAGGTTAATTTTTCCCTGGGCGCCAGTCCATAGGGCCACTCCTTTTTGTTTCGCTTCGCCATATCCTTATCATCCCCCATTCGCCGCCTATCATGCCATCCGGCGCAAATTTGCTCGACGGTCAGATGACGAAATTACGGCAGGCATTGCAATTTGCGATGGATTGCCTCAAAGAGACAAATGATGGTTAACCGTAGGGTTATGATAAAATGTTACCTACTCAAGCTTTCAAGTGGACATTCGAGATGACGGAACTTGCCGGCAAACATATTGTACTTGGCATAAGCGGCGGCATCGCCGCCTACAAGAGCCCTGAACTGGTGCGCCGTTTACGTGACAGGGGCGCTGAGGTACGGGTTGTCATGACCCCCGCGGCAAAAGCGTTTATCACCCCGCTGACGCTCCAGGCGGTTTCCGGACATCCGGTAGCCGACGATTTGCTGGATCCCGCCGCCGAAGCCGCAATGGGGCATATCGAACTGGGCAAATGGGCCGATCTGGTCCTGCTGGCCCCTGCCAGCGCCGATGTGCTGGCCCGTATGGCGGCGGGCATGGCCAATGACCTGGTGACCACGATATGCCTCGCCACCGCCGCGCGCATTGCCGTGGCCCCGGCCATGAACCAGCAGATGTACCGGGCGAGCGCTACCCAGGCCAACCTGCAGACCCTGGCCGCGCGCGGCGTACTATTATGGGGTCCGGATGACGGCAGCCAGGCCTGCGGCGACATCGGCCCGGGCCGGATGCTCAATCCCCTGGAGCTGGTGGAGAGGGCGCGCCGTCATTTTACCATCGACCGCAGCCTGGAACATCTCAACATCATGGTCACCGCCGGCCCCACCCGGGAGTCCCTTGATCCGGTGCGTTATATCAGCAATCAAAGCTCCGGCCGGATGGGATTCGCCATCGCCAAGGCGGCGGCGGACCGGGGCGCCCATGTCACGCTGGTGGCCGGCCCGGTGGATTTGCCCACCCCGGCCAACGTCTGGCGCGTCAACGTTACCAGCGCGCTGGAGATGCATGACGCGGTAATGAATGATATCGAACTGCAGCAGATTTTTATCGGCTGCGCCGCGGTGGCGGATTATCGCGCCATTCAAACCGCCAGCGAAAAAATAAAAACCCAGGGTGACGAAATCACCATAAAAATGATAAAAAACCCTGATATTGTGGCCGAGGTGGGGGCCATGACCAAAAATCGCCCGTATGTGGTCGGATTTGCCGCCGAAACACAGAATATGGAAGAATACGCCCGGCAAAAGCGCATAAAGAAAAATCTCGATTTGATTTGCGCCAATGACGTGTCCCGGCAAGACCAGGGATTTAACAGCGAGACCAACGCCTTGCATTTATTTTGGCAGGATGGGGATCGCCTTTTGCCGCTAAGCGATAAGACCTTGCTTGGTCAACAATTAATCGACGAGATTATCAGCCGTTATGAAGAAAAAAATCGACGTTAAGATCCTTGATCGCCGCATCGGCGAGCAATTTCCCCTGCCGGCCTACGCCACTGAAGGCTCCGCCGGCCTGGATTTGCGTGCCTGTCTCGATAGCGCCGTTGTCCTGGCGCCGGGAGAAACCACCCTGGTTCCCACCGGCCTGGCCGTTCATATTGCCGATCCGGCGCTGGCGGCGGTGATATTGCCCCGATCCGGGCTGGGACATAAGCACGGCATTGTACTGGGCAACCTGGTGGGACTCATCGATTCGGACTACCAGGGGCCGCTGATGGTCTCGGTGTGGAACCGCGGTCAGCAGGTCTTTACTATTGAACCGGGCGAACGCCTCGCGCAGATGGTCTTCGTACCCGTAGTGCAGGTGGATTTTAACGTGGTGGACGATTTTACCGCCAGCGAACGTGGCGAAGGCGGCTTTGGTCATTCCGGACGCCACTAGTCCTTAATGGAAGCGTTAATGTAGACGTTAACGGGCAAACCTTCCCCGGCATTGATAATTCATTTTTTTAACGCCGTAACACAGGGTGATGTTACGGCCGATGCCTGATGTTGATTCGATTTGATTTTATTACCCAGGGACCCGTTAGGTATGACAGAACAAAAAAACAAGAAGCGTAATCGACGCGAGGAAATTCTTCAGGCATTGGCGCAAATGCTTGAATCCAGCGACGGCAGTCAACGGATCACCACCGCTAAACTGGCCGCGGCGGTGGGGGTATCGGAAGCCGCGCTTTACCGCCACTTCCCCAGCAAAACCCGCATGTTCGACAGCCTGATAGAATTTATCGAAGACAGCTTGAGCAGCCGCATCAATCTCATTCTGCAGGATGAAAAGGAAACCTTTAATCGTCTTCGTCTGATTTTACTGCTGATCCTGGGCTTTGCCGAACGCAACCCCGGCCTGACGCGCATCATGACCGGCCATGCCCTGATGTTCGAACAGGACCGTCTGCAGGGCCGCATCAATCAGCTTTATGAACGCATAGAAGCCCAGCTGCGCCAAGTGTTGCGGGAGCGCAAGCTGCGCGAAGGCCAAGGATTCGAAAGCGATGAAACCCTGCTGGCCAGCCAGCTGCTGGCCTATTGCGAAGGACTGCTGGCGCGTTTTGTCCGCACCGAATTCAAATATTTGCCGACCCGGGACTTTGAAGCGCGCTGGCCGCTGCTGCTGGCTCAGTTGAAGTAAATGCCGCCGCCCGGGGCGGCAATGCTTCAGACACCGTACTGCCGCTGGTAGGCATGCACCGCCGCCAGGTGATCGGCCATCTCGTTTTTTTCTTCCAGATAATCGATAAGATCGTCCAAGGTAATGATAGCCAGCACCCGGCAGTGATAATCCCGCTCCACTTCCTGGATCGCTGAAATATCCCCCCGGCCTTTTTCCCGGCGGTCGAGAGAAATCAACACCCCGGCAAGGGTGGCCTGATGGGCGGTGATGATTTCCATGGACTCGCGAATGGCGGTGCCGGCGGTGATAACATCATCCACCAGCATGACTTTCCCCTGCAAAGGACTGCCCACCAGGCTGCCCCCCTCCCCATGTTCCTTGGCTTCCTTGCGATTGAAACAGTAGGGCACATCCCGCTCATAGTGCTCCGCCAGGGCTACTACCGTGGTGGTGGCGATGGGGATGCCCTTATAGGCCGGCCCGAACACCACATCGAAATCAATACCGGAATCCATCAGCGCGGCGGCGTAGAATCGGCCCAGCAGCGCCAGATCGCGGCCGGTATTAAACAAACCGGCATTGAAAAAGTAAGGGCTCTTGCGCCCTGACTTCAGCGTAAATTCGCCAAATTTAAGCACCTGTTTATTTAATGCGAACTCTATAAATTCACGCTGGTAGTCTTTCATATACACTCCTTCCAACCCGCAGGCGGCGCATCGGCGCCGCCCGGCAACATTAAACCGACAGCGCCGCTTTCTGCGCCTGAATCAGGGTTTCGATGCCCCCGCGCGCCAGTTCAAGCAAGCCGAGCAGTTCCTGCTGGCTGAACGGCTCTCCTTCGGCGGTGCCCTGGACTTCTATCATCCGGCCGTCTTCCAGCATCACCACGTTCATATCGGTTTCCGCGGTGGAGTCTTCCACATATTCCAAATCGCATACCCCGCGGCCCGCCACTATACCTACCGATATAGCCGCCACAAAACCCTTGAAGGGGCTCACCTTGAGCTGGCCTTCCTTCACCATGCCGTTAAGGGCATCCACCAGCGCCACGCAGGCGCCGGTGATGGACGCGGTGCGGGTGCCGCCATCGGCCTGCAGCACATCGCAATCAAGGGTAATGGTATATTCGCCGAGCTTGGTCAAATCCACCGCCGCCCGCAGGGAACGGGCAATCAGACGCTGGATTTCCATAGTCCGGCCCCCCTGCTTGCCGCGAGAGGCTTCCCGTGCATTGCGGGTATGGGTTGCCCGGGGCAACATGCCGTACTCCGCGGTAATCCAGCCTTGTCCCTGCCCCTTGAGAAAACGCGGTACGCCTTCTTCCACCGTTGCAGTGCAAAGCACCCGGGTATCACCGAATTCTATCAGCACCGAACCCTCGGCATGTTTGGTGAAATGGCGGGTAATGGTGACGGGGCGCACTTGCTGTACTTCTCTGCCTGCTGGACGCATTGTGTCTCTCCGGACGGGTTAATCATGTATTGGCTGCGCATTATACGGTCTTCGTCGCCTTATGCCTATCATGCTCGTCCATGCGACGCTATAATCCCCCCATCTTTTTTAATGGACGGGTATGTTTATGATCCGCAGTATGACCGCTTTCGCCCGACGTGAGATCAAGGGTAACTGGGGCAATGCCACCTGGGAGCTACGCTCTGTCAATCAACGCTATCTGGAAACCTATATCCGGTTGCCGGAGCAATTTCGCGGGCTGGAGCCGGCCATTCGTGAACGCACCCGCAATCGCCTGACCCGCGGCAAGATTGAATGCAATTTGCGCTTTGAGGCCAATCCCCATATGCAAAGCGCGTTGATCTTAAACGAGGCATTGGCGAAACAGCTGGTGGAAGCCGCTCAATGGGTCAAGATGCAAAGCGACGAGGGTGAAATCGACCCGGTGGAAATCTTGCGCTGGCCCGGCGTGATGGCGGCGGAAGAGCAGGATCTGGACGCCATCAGCGCGGAACTGCTGGCGGCCCTGGACCAGACCCTGGATGATTTTATCCTGGTACGGGAAACCGAAGGCGCGGCAATGAAGCTGATGATCGAGCAGCGCCTGGCGAACGTCAGCGCCGAAGTCGCCAAGGTGCGCCAGCAAATGCCGGATATCCTGGTGTGGCAGCGGGAACGCCTGCTGGCAAAAATGGAAGACGCCAAGGTTCAGCTGGAGAACAACCGCCTTGAGCAGGAACTGGTGCTGCTGGCCCAGCGCATCGATGTCGCCGAGGAGCTGGATCGCTTGGAGGCCCACGTAAAAGAAACCTACAACATCCTCAATAAGAAAGAAGCCGTCGGCCGCCGCCTGGATTTCATGATGCAGGAGTTCAACCGGGAATCGAACACGCTGGGGTCGAAGTCCATCAATGCCAGCGTAACGACCTCGGCCATTGAGCTGAAGGTGCTGATTGAGCAGATGCGAGAGCAGATACAGAATATCGAGTGATGTTCACTCTTGATACTGGCCACCATAATGCCCTGTTTACAGGGCATTTTTGTCGCTCCCCTCTTTTGCTACGTTTTATCCCGTCCACAAGAATCCATTCCCAAGCGATCGGCATTAACGCTATTGAGGCCGATTAGACGACTTTTTCTTATCGGTATGGTAGTTAAGGATCATTTCGGCGAGATCGTCTTCTACCGTATAGAAATACGACGCGGGTATATCGAGCACCGCCGCCAGCCGGCAGGCAAGGTCAAAATCAGGGGTATGAACACCACGCTCATACTGATTCATCCGCGCACTGGCCGTGGCTTCATCGATACCGGCAAGAACGCCAAGCCGTTGCTGCGACAACTTCGCTTTCAGTCTGGCTTCCTTTAAACGAAATGGCAGCATGATAATCCTGGCTTAGTTGATAGCTCAGCGATGTTTTTCATGCCGATGAATGAAAAGAGAACAAACGATGTGTACATTTGATATGTACAACTTAGGAGAAACGATATGCTGACCTATACCTCGACTCAAGCCAGAGCCAATATTTCCGTAGTGCTGGATGCCGCTGTCAACGGTAAACCGGTTAGTATTTTTGAAAAATGATATCTATATAATAGCGGCTTCATTAACCCTGGCTTCAACGTCACGGCACATTTTCATAAGTTGGTCGAAAGGCATTGCGTCGCCAACCATCACATCATCATCCAACATCGCTGCGTAATCTTCCGCAAGGGCATCGCGAGCTTTCCCGTCAGGGACTATGTTGAGATAACCCTGCGTTGCGCCAGCATAATCGATAACTGCACCATCGGCATCCTTCTCTATGAAGAAAAAAGATTTGTGCTGAGCGACAGATCTAGCGACATTGCGATCGGTAACGGCACCGGTGAAATGTTGGCTGCGCGCGATAGCGGCAAGATCGTGCCAATGCCGCGCATATCGTTCCCCGTGAATGCGACCTTGTGCACAATAGACATGTGCCGCAGTGGCTTTTTCCCAGAATGTGCGAGCTACGCTCATGACCAATGGTGAAGCCGCTGGAAATGTCACTCCCGATAAATGCCCTTCCATGTCACAGAAAACTGGCATTACTTGGTGAGGTTCGCCAGTGGCACGCCCACCAAACTCCAGCGTGATAACGGGAGGAATATAGCCGGTGCCTTTGGCGAGAGCGGGATAATGTAGTAGTAACTTATCGTTATCCTTTCCACTGATTTCGACCTTCGCATCCAGCCCGTCTCGTACCAACGATGCCTCGATAACCGGCTGTACACTCTGCTTGATCCACACAGGCAGACGATGCCGCACAGCTTTTGTCCATTTGCTGGCCTGGTTACGGCTGGCGGGTAAATTACCGCCATCATCGACCAAATCCGCGAGCAGCTTGCGAATATTATAAGTAAGGTCGATATCTTCAGAGAAACGGTCAATAACTTTGTAGACTTTCGACAATGATGTGCCGCCTTTGAAGGTTAAATCAGAGGATAAGGGTGACTCAAACAATGCGTTTAAAGCCCATACTACCCACACATCCTTTTCGAGCAAATGGACTGGACGCCCTGTTCGCGAGCGAACATATTCCATTGCTTCACGCCTGTCATCTTCAGAAAGGTCAAAAAAATAATCAGTCACGCGAGGCTTCCTTACCAATTGCCTGGGCCATCCAGGACGGTAGCGCCCCTCGTGAAGCCGCCAGGGCACGCCACTCTATGCTTGGAAGAGTACTATGCAGCGACATCAGAGACTCGCCGACATGGGTCGGCCCCATCCAGGCCAGAGCACGTACCGCCGCACCCGCCGGCCCTGAGCCCAAGGCTAACATCCAGCGCGGGGCATGTTTCACGAGTATTTCCGAACGGCCTAACATCAACTTACGGGTTCGCCCGGAAGTGAGATAAACCTCCCGGATCGGCACCTGCTGCGTCAACCCCAGCGCGTTGGCGGCACTGGCGCCATGGGCAACGACTATCTCACCGCTTTGCTCTGCCATCGCCTTGATGACTTTCTCCGGCGAAGGCGCGCGAGTACCGAACCGGCCGGAAATAGGAACCGCATAGATGCCTCGCGCTACACGTAAAAGCTTACCGGCTTTGACCAGCCTGGAGAATGCTTGGTCTACGGCCGCCCGGCTACCTAGGTGGAGGAATTCCTTAGGCGACAGTACCCCGCCTTCCTGGAGGCCTTTTGCGTGCAGCATGATAGATTCGGGTAATGTGTTCATAAGCGTTGCCTCCATATGTCAGAAGTATACATTATTTTCTGACATATTGAAAACAAGTAAGGTAGCCATATCAGCAATGTGGCTAGCTGGAAACGGGATAATCCGCTAATTAATAATGAATTATTCAAAAACAAAATTAACTGAAAAGAGCTCTATACAAAATTTACCATTGAGCTCTTTTACGTTTTCCCAAGCAGAGAGACATGGACTTGAAAATATCCAATCAGCTTATTGCAGCAAAGTAGGCTTAATGCAGCACCTTGCTTTCAGGAATATCATCAATCCTGCTATTCACAATCAATTCCATGGCTTCGATGCCCCATTCCGTCAGCTGTGGCGGTTCGGTAAGGAAATCAGGGTCAACCAAATCACGTAAAAATTCACAGGCGTATTCCGGGCCATGTTCCAAACCATATTCAATTATATGATCGGCTTCAACTTGCCAAGCGATCTTGATTTCAAGCGCATCCAACGCCAATGGCTGGCCCATCCCTTTGGATAAGCAGAAATTTTGGTAAGCCAGTGCGGCAACGCGACGATACAGGGCAATACGAAGTTCGGTGGTGAGAATGGCGGTATTCATAATACAATCTCCATGGAGTAACATTAAGATTGCGCTGGCGCGCGTTCGCCATGGAGCTCATCGGGCTGCAAATCCCGGCTGCCGGCTCTTCGGCAGCAAGAGAATCATATTAAATTACGAATAATAAGAGAAGCGTTCTCAGTATAAAAATGGTTTTGTTGAACAAATATTTATTGTATAAACAAATTACTCGTTGAATTAACACATTATGAATCTTATAAATAATTTTTATTATTGTTAGGGCCGATATCTAGTACTGAATTCATACTGAAGTAACTGGAATCCCGTCGGCAGGTTCTCTACAGCTCATACAGCAGCTGTACTTTCTCATCTGTTCACACCTTCTTTTTGTTCATGAGTCATGAACGTGTTAATTCAATGAACAAACGAACCTTTATAAAAAAGCCCAAAAAAATCTTTTACATTTGGCTTCCTTGCCTTTTGAATGAGCAAGCAAATAGGAAAAAGAGACGAGACAATTGACATAGTTCGCTACCGAACTATGCGCCTCGATGGAACCGATAGCCACGCCTCTTTCCCATCCCTGGTCGGGGGTGTTGAACGGAACCCTGGCGCGAAGCCTGGGCTTCCGGCCCGAAGTGCCAACGACATGACAAGGTGAACCACCATAGAGAGGATCGATAAATGGCTGTTAACCAAGAAAACGTTTCAAAACCTTATACTGTAGATCGAGTGCAATCCGGTTTTCGTATTGAAAAACGTCTTCTAAAAGTACTTAAGGGTCTGGCCGAATATCACGATATAAGCTTGGAAAATCTTGTCGAAGGTATCGTACTACATGCCTTTGAAGGTAAGTGCGCATTCGGTGACCAAAGCCTTGTTCGTATAGGCGAGCTAAAGAAAATCTATGGCCTTGATTTGACTGCTGACGTATCCCGCCAATTGGTGGAAATTGAAAAATAATCTGGCTGAAACGTCAAATTATAGTGCCATTCTTATATTGTGGACCAATGGCGATACACAAGTATCGCCTGGTTTAATATCAAAAGAATATGTAAAATGCATAATAAAAAAAGACGTCAGAATAAAAACTTTATTTTTTCTAGATTAAATATTTCTACTTCTAGGCCCAGGCTAATATTTGTTTTATATTCGAAATTTTGTATTTTCTTATACAAAAAGAAACTGCGTCGCAAAGCACGTATCGAACTGCTCAGAATGAATGATCGACAATTGCGTGACATTGGTTTAACTCGGGATGATCTACCCCGATAGCAATCCCGATTACCATCCCGCAATTTGTCCCCGCCATAGAATCTACCAAGCAACGGACGCTCGTCGCGTCGCAACCAAGGCGTGTGGCGGCAACTCGATTTTTTGCCGGGAAGATACGTGGCGGGGGTGAGGCCAATGCCATGCCATGAGCCACGCCGATTTGGCAATGGTTGGACCCGGACTTGTAAAAACCGGCAATACCGTGCTCATATTGACTTTTCACGGATTTAAGCTATTCCTTAAGAGGTGAGTAAAATAATTTTAACCCCCCCGCAAATTTTCTATAAAAAATAAGGTCAGGCAATGAAATACATTATCTCCATACTGGCTGTAACCGTTCTGTTTTCTGCCTCTACTTTTGCGGCAAAGCAGATTACCCGTGAAGAGTCCGCTAATTACACCAAAATAGGCGATGTGTCTCTTACGCAGACGGGCACCCCTTCCATCGGTCATAAAAAACTGGCAAAAGAAGCAAATAAAAAATGTTGGGCATCGGGCAACGTAAAAGCACGTGATTGCTTCTATCTTATTGTCGATAGATCAGGTCACGAGTCGGATCATAAAACCGTTAGTGCCGAAGTCTTCAAAAAATAAAGTATTAAAGCCTCGTATTTAATATTTTAAATCGTAAGCATGTGTATCTGATTAAACCTGATCTTAACGTTATACGTTTTTACAGGTGTCTGTCTGGATAAATCTGGCTTAAATT
Source organism: Sodalis sp. RH16 (assembly GCF_047324245.1). NCBI lineage: Bacteria > Pseudomonadati > Pseudomonadota > Gammaproteobacteria > Enterobacterales > Bruguierivoracaceae > Sodalis > Sodalis sp. RH16. Next base: position 1,591,721 of record NZ_CP178737.1, read on the forward strand.
TTCTAGGCCAGATGCGCCTGCAGTTCAGTAATGTTTCATCTACGACCGGGCACGGCATAATTTTAGCAGATGCTTCCGTTCATTCACTTTCAGTACCTTCGACAGTCAGTAAATTTGCCCCATCGTACTGCTGCTATCAAAACAATCGACTGCCGGTGCTTGCCGGTTCCAAACGACCCACGCCTTGATAAAAATTCCTCTTGTACATGATGCAAGCTAATGTATTAAATATGAAACGCTACGGTGCCTTTGCCGCAACCGCCGCTCCGCTCAATGTTGAAGCGTTTTACAAACGACGATCCCGCATTGATACCAAGACAGCGCTTTTCGGAGAAAAAAATGGCTTTAGCTTATCCAATCTACCTATGTGATAACCGATCCGCCAACTTGCGCGCACTTATCTCCATTGTTACGGGAGAGCCATTCTGAAGGCGGAAATCTCCGTTGCGGAAGCACGTCGCGTCGCGCTTACGGCCCAGGGCTTTAACGGACTGCATCGCCTGGAGGCTGTCGGCGCGGCTCAGCTGCGCAAGGGCGTTGAAAAGCTCGGTCTGCTTCAGATCGACAGCGTGAATATTCTAGTGCGCGCGCACTATATGCCGCTCTACTCACGCCTGGGCTCTTACGAACCGGCGCTCCTCGACGCGCTGTCGGCAGCCAGACCCAAGCGCTTCTTCGAATATTGGGGACATGAGGCGTCCATGCTGCCCATTGACTGTCAACCACTGCTGCGCTGGCGTATGAACCGCGCGCTTCGCGGCCAGGGCGTGTGGCGGCAACTCGAGCCCTTTGCCGGGGAGAAGCGGGGCGAGGCCGATGCCCTGCTTGCCCGCATTGAGGCAGAGGGTCCGCTGGCCGCATCCGATATAGCGGGCAGCCGAGCCGCAAAGGGCATGTGGGTATGGAGCGCCGCCAAGCATGCGCTGGAATGGCTGTTCTGGGCCGGGCTGGTTGCCTCAACCCACCGCAGGGGCAGCTTTGAGCGGGTCTACGATCTGCCCGAGCGGGTGTTGCCACGGGCTATCCTGCAACTCCCCACGCCAAGCGGCGTTGATGCCCGGCGGGCGCTTATCGAACGCTCCGGGCGCGCCTTGGGCATCGCGACGGTGGATGACCTGCGTGACTACTATCGCATCCCCGCGCCGGACGCAAGGTTGCCCATCGAACAGTTGGTGGAAGAGGGAACCCTCATCCCGGTGCGGGTGCGTGGCTGGCAGCAGCAGGCCTATTTACACAAAGAGGCCCGCGCCGGTCGCAAGCTTGAGGGCGCGGCACTTCTGTCGCCCTTCGACCCGCTTATATGGCACCGTCCGCGCACCGAGAGGGTATTCGGATTCCGCTATCGTCTTGAAATCTACACGCCCGCCCATAAGCGCGAGCACGGTTATTACGTACTGCCTTTCCTGCTGGATGGCGCGCTCGTCGCCCGCGTGGACCTGAAGGCGGAACGCAAAACCGGCACACTGCTTGTCCTGCGGGCACATCTCGAGCCCGGTGCGCCGCAGTGTACGGTGGAACGACTTATGGGAGAACTTCGCCTGATGGCGTCCTGGCTAGGACTGTCGAACCTGACCATTTTGCCGGCAGCGGCTGTCCATCCTCTATGTTGCGAGCAAGTCTGTTTTGGCAATATTAGAAACAGTTAAGGAACCATTTAGTCTCAGGATGGCACTCTACAGCCTCATTCTTTTGCTGTGTGCCATGGATGGGCAAGTGAGATCGGTCGGGCTGTCAGGTCCGACCTTTTTTTCAACCCGCCGGGTCTGTTTGCGATGTCATGCCCTTTCGAGTGACGAGCAGAAGTTGCGCGTGTAGATAACGCCATAAACCGACTGCATAGCCAGCATTTCAAGGGATATCAGTTAATGGCCGTCAATACCAAATACGAAACATAGTGATGTTCGTTATGTTCCATTAGCTGTAACAATCTCGGATGGACAAAAAGCTGTTCTTTCCCAACCGCCATCTTGTTCGTTCATGTACGGATTTTTCATTTTTCAGGTAGCCATCGCCAGACCACCAGCGCCAGCAGGAGATGAACCAGCGCTGAAACCAGCATCAGCATCGCCAAAGGCGAGACGAGAAGCGAAAATACCAGGCCGGTCAGGGCGATACCCATCAGCGACCCCAGCTGACGCAGCGTGGTGTGTACCGCAGAGGCGGAAGCCACCATCGCTAAAGGCGCTCGGTGCAAGACGGTGGATGTCATCGGCGGCACGACAAAGGCGGCGCCTCCGGCCAAGAGTGCCATAGCGATAATCACCAAGAGGGTGATGTGATCTGCTAAAAACAGCATGCCAAGATAGCCGCAGGCGCTTAGCGCTAATCCGGTGATCATTTGTTTTTTGACCCCCCAATGCGCCATCAACCGACCGGAGAGTATATTGCCGGCCATCAGGCAAAGCGCCAACGGCAGCAGCGCCATACCCGTACGCAAAGGAGAAAGGTGCAAATGGTGCTGCAATTCCAGGCTCATGGCATAGATGCCGCCGAAGTAACATACGTTAATCATCATGCCGGTGAGATTGGCGATGGTAAACCCGGCATCCTGAAACAGGGACTGCGGGACCAGCGGCGAAACGGCGCGTCGTTCCACCATGATAAAGCCTGCCGCGCCCGCCAGGGAAATCCCTGCGGCAAGTTGGATCAAGCTGCTGGCCCATCCCAGCGCAGGCAGTTCTATCAGCGAATAACTCAACGCGGTCAGCGTCGTTATACCGAGTACTTGTCCCGCCATATCAAAATCCCGCTCGCGGCCGCCGTGAACTCGGGGCAACAGACGAAACGCCGCCAGCAGGCCGCACAGACCGATGGGAATATTGATCAAAAAAACGCTGCGCCAGCCGAAAAAATTGACCAGAAAACCCCCCAATATTGGTCCCGCCGCGGCGGCAAGGGAAACGACGGCGCCAAACAGGCCAATATTCCGTTGCCGGAGCGCATTGTCTGGCCAGATAAGAGGCATAAGCGCAAAGGATGCGGGAATAAATAACGCCGCGCCCATGCCCTGGATCAGCCTCAGCATAATCAATTGGCCGATTGAATGGGCCAGACCACACCCCAATGACGCGCCGATAAACAGCAGCAGGCCAAGCATCCATATACGACGGGCGCCGTGGCGATCGGCCAGCGCACCGGCGGACAGCATCAGGCCGGTCAGCGTCAGGTTGTAAGCGTCCACTGCCCAGGTAATGCCCGCTACCGTCGTTCGCAGCTCAGACTGTATGCTGGCGATAGCGATATTAATCACATTAACATCCAGAATCGCCATAAACATGCCGGCGCAGAGCACCAGCAAAACGGCAAATTGCCTCCTTTGGGCGGGAGTTTCGCCGCCGTTAGCTATAACTCTCGCTTCGGTCATGGTTTATTCCTTCTGTTTCCTTGTCTGCCATGAGTGTAAAGAGGAATCAGCGGGCTTAAAATGCAGCAAGAATAAGGTCAGGTGCGGCAAAAATGCAGCGGAGGAGAAATGAACTGGGATAATACGCGTTATTTATTGGCTATCGCCCGCACAGGCAGCCTGCGGGCGGCGGCGGCCAGCCTCGGCGTCGATCAGGCCACCGTTGCCCGTCGCCTGCGCACGCTGGAGCAGGAATTAAACATCGGCCTGTTTACCCGCCATCCCGAGGGTTATAGCCTGACGGCCGCCGGTAGGTTATTGGTGCCGGAAGCGGAAAAGATGGAAGCCGCCGCTGCGGCAATGGGGCGCAAAACCATCGGTTTGGACACAACCTTGGCCGGCACGGTGCATATTGCCTCAACGGAAACGCTGGCGCGCTGTTTTTTACTGCCGGCACTGCGGGAATTGCGCCAGTCGTTTCCCGGTATTACCGTAACGCTCTCCACCGCACCCGCGCTGTTGGATATTAAACGCGGCGAAGCCGACCTGGCGGTGCGCAGCGCGCGTCCGACGGACGGCAGCTTGATTATCCGTCGGCTGGCCACCGTGCGGATGGGGTTGTACGCCTCGGCGGAGTATGTTTCCAGGCACGGCCTGCCGGTAGCCGGCAGCGCCTTTGCGGGACATGAGCTGGTCATGTTTCCCCGTGACGTGCTGCCCCAGTATTGGCAGGAATTGTGTGGCGAACCCTTGACCAACGGCAATATCGTTATGGAAACCGCCTCGCAATTGCTGATGATTGAAGCGGTCAGGCAAGGAATGGGGATCAGTATGATGGCGCAAGAAATAGTGGAAAGATGCTGCCCCGAACTGGTCAACGTGATGCCGTCCCGCAGCGACTCCGCCGATATCTGGCTGGTGGTCAATCCTGATGTCTGGTCCGCGGGGCGCGTCCGTGTGGTAATAGAGGCGATTAAGGACGCTTTTGGCTCGCGGTAAGTGACTGTGAATGAGATTGTATAATGGCATGATCCCCATACCTTTACCCGCCCATATTAAAAGGTAGGCTTGGAATTAGGTTTAAGACTGATGGCGGGTATGTAACACCGGGATACTAATACAGGAAAAGGCTAAGCGTATAAGGGGTAAAACGGCCGGCCAAAAAAACGGGCTGATTAAGATAAATCTAATCAGCCGCTGGAATGCCGTACCAGGCGTGGTCTATAAGTCATTATTTCTTGGTGCTGCCTTTTCCTTTTGACTTATCGCCCTTTTTATCATCACTTTTGTCCTTACCGGATGCTTTTGCTTTTTCCGCCGGCTTCTCTTTTGCAGGCGCCTTTTCCTTTGTTGGAGCAAACGTTCTCTTACCTTCTTGATATATAGTCATTTTAACTCCAATATAATACGTAAAAGTTAGGGTAAGGTATAAATTAAAATGCTTTTAGCATATAATCAACACTATGCATTTTATTCGCACTTACTTAAATAAGTTTAGTCATAGAGTGAGCTTATACAAATTTATTTTGCGATCTATTTAACACTATGCAGCATTGACGGATTTATTTTCTCGATTAACGTCACATGTTTCCGTGCCTGACATTTTCTGGGCGAGTTTGCCGTCAATGACTTCGTCAATATAGGAAATGAGTAATGGTTCATTTGCTAACCCGTGGGGAAACGGGTTTGGCAAAGGCCTGAACTTAGGTAAAGTATGCTGAAAAATTCGCCAATCAAGGCCATTGCCGCGCTTCATCGGGCTAAAGACATCAGCTTACAAATCAGCGGGAACGGTATATTGCGTTCAGGAAAATTCCATTGCAGCATGCAGACTCGGCATTACGCTGGCGACGCTATTGCCACCGGGTCTTAGAGCCGTGCCCTTTCCCCTAAAAGAGCATTTCGATATGAATGGCGCAGAATCAGTAAGCAAGACGGTGAGCCTTGATTTCCAGAGTCACCTTGCGGAGCTTGAGGCACAGGGCCTGCTTGTTCGCATCGATCGTCCCATCAATAAAGATACCGAACTGCATCCTTTGGTCCGTTGCCAGTTTATCGGCGGGATCGCCGAGGACGATCGCCGGGCTTTTCTTTTTACCAATGTCGTCGATTCCGCCGGCCGCCGCTACGATATGCCTGTGGCGGTAGGCGCCTTTGCCGCGTCGCCGCGTATTTATGGACTGGGCATTGGCCGGACTCTGGAAGATATCGGCGCCGACTGGCTAAATGCCATCAAAAATCCCATCACGCCGGTTACGGTCACTGCGCCGCCTTGCCAGGAAATCATCATCACGGGTGACGAGCTCAAGCGTCCCGGCGGCGGGCTGGCAGCGCTGCCGGTACCGGTTTCAACGCCGGGCTTCGACGCCGCGCCGTATCTCACCGCAACCCTGTGCATTACCGCCGATCCTGATAGCGGGGTGCGCAATATCGGCACCTATCGGGCCGCTTTGAAAAGCACCAATCGGTTGGGGGTGCGGATGTCGTCACGCATCGGCGGCGCCGGCGGCTATCTACACTGGTGCAAATACCGCGATCGGGGAGAACGGATGCCCTGCGCCATTGTTATCGGCGCCGCTCCGGTGGTGATGTATACCGGCCCGGAAAAGCTGGCTATTGATCAGGATGAACTGTCGGTGGCCGGCGCCCTGGCCGGTACGGCAATAAGGACCGCACGGGGTGTGACGGTGGACCTTGAAGTCCCCGCCGACGCTGAGATTGTCATTGAAGGGCTAATCGATACCGACCTGCTTGAGCCGGAAGGGCCGTTTGGCGAGAGCAACGGCTATGTCGCCCTGGAGGATTTCAATATGTCCATGGAAGTGACCGCCATCACGCACCGGCGGGCGCCCGTTTTTGCCTCTATGATAAGCCAGGTGTCCCCCAGCGAATCCAGCGTTATCAAAAAGCTGGCCCTGGAACCTCTGTTCCTGAACCACCTGCGCGAGCATCTGTCCCTGAAAAGCGCTTTGCGGGTGGTGATGCATGAGCCGCTGAGCAATCTGCGGCCGATCATCTTTGTCCAATTTGCCAATAACACGCCAAAAAGCGAAATCTGGCGGGGCCTGCAGGGCACAGCCGCCCGGCAGGCCGACAGCGGCAAAATGGTTATCGCGGTGAGCGAGGATATCGAACCGGAACATACGGACGCGGTAATGTGGTCTCTGGCCTATCGCTGTAATCCCATTGAAGACGTGCATATCGAGCCCTACCGTTCCGGCGGGCATTCGCCCAAATCGGGACCGGCCCATGCCGATTCCACCCTGCTTATCGATGCGACGCTTAAATATCCCATGGCGCCCCTCGCGCTGCCGGGGCGGGAATATATGGAACGGGCGCAGACGCTGTGGCGGGAACTCGGTCTGCCCGCCCTCACCCCGCGTTCACCCTGGTATGGGTATTCCATGGGAGACTGGAATGATATCTGGCAAGATTTCGCCCGCAATGCCGTCGCGGGAGAGTGGTCGAAAAACGGCGAGAATACCTGGCAACGGAGGCGTGGCGGACTGACGCCGGAAACACCGGCGCGTTTGGTGGAGACCGAAAAGAAGCCCAATAAATAGATTCAGCCTTTAACCCGTGCATCAACCGGCGCACGGGGGATACTTGCAGACATCGACAACCGGCACAGAAGAGCGGGTTAAGACTTCCGCTGCTTCAAAGCTATATTTCTCAGCTATTGGCTAACGACATAGTAAACGCCCACCGTGATCAGGATAACAGTGTTCTACCGGCTGACGGTCAGGATTGATTACCGCCATAGTCCCTCGCCCGTTATGCGTGCTGAACTGGAAATCATTGGTATTGATGTTGATATTGCCAATAGTATCGCGACGGTCGCCGGAGACGGTAATACTGAAAGAGCCGATATGCTGCAATTCGGCACTGGAGATATCGCCGGTAAAGCGGTGTATTCCGTTAAATACCGAGGTGCTTGTTACCAGGACCGACAACGGCGGGCCAAAAGGATAAGCCTGGAGAATAAATTTACTGCCGGAATGAAGTTGGCCCAGTACGTTATCATTTATTGTCATGGGGTATTCGTTGGGATGCTGCGGCAGAACCCGTAAATAGCGGAATATAAACGACTCGGTTTTTACCGCCACCGCGGCGCCCTGACTGTCTTGGATAGCGGCGGGGGTTAACAGGGCTGCGTGGGTCGCCTCGTAACCCATCGCCATCGACGCGGTAATCAGCAACAAATAAGACATGCTAAAGAGTCTTTTCATGATGTTCACCTTACGGTTAGCGAAATGCGGCCACGATGGGAGAATTGGTATTCATCATTCTCACGGCATCCACTGAATCGATTGCTCCCATGGGAATACCCATTTGCACGGTATAGCGTTGGGGAGTAGAGTAGAAAGGAATGGCATTACCGGCCATAATGGTGCGCGTAATCTGATCGCCCCGCGCCCATAGAGGCGTCGGCCGCTCATCACCGTGGTGAATGCCCATATTATGGCCGAATTCATGGCGCGTACCGGTCGTCGCGCAATCGACCGTCTCTGCGGCTACCATGGTTGAGGCGTTGGGTACGGTATTCACATAGGCTAACCCGCAATCCAGCGGGAGACCGATAGTGATATAGTTCACCGCGTCGGCGCTTACCGCATTACGCAATCCCTGAACTTCAGGGTTTACTACCAATTGCGGTAAAATACTGCTAAGCGAGGTCCAGCCCTCCGGCTGGGCCAACTCGTTTAACCCCACCAGCCGTACGCGGAAATTGGCGCCAGAGTTTTCCAGCCCATCATTAATGAGGCCAAATGCCTCAATATTCCTGGCCTCAATGGCCGCCTGTCCGAGACTGCTCCTGGCTAAATCGCTATAGATCATCAACAAATCAACAGTGATGGTTTCCTTTTGCCATAGGCCGTTTTCCCCAACCCTAAACGAGACGACTTCTCCCGGCAGTGCCGAATAGGCGAGGCCGGAAAAGAGAACAGAGGTCGCTTGAGCCGCGTTGTTATTGATGATGACCCGGGCGCCCGGCAATTGGCCTTCGCGCAGGGTTATCTGTGGACGAAAATTGCCGGGACTCAATTCTATGCGGGTGCGCGGTGTCCGTAAGGTAGGGACCACTCCGCTTGGCAAATTTAATGCCGTATAAACGCGAATGGGGCTGGAAATCAGCTGCCAGCGCCTACCGGCCGGATTTTCCGTAATATAAAAAAAATGATACTCATTACCATTGGCTAATTCCATGGGACCGGAATAATGAGTATTGGCATTACTGATCGTTGCCGCAGAGGTGGCGGTTGATCGAATAATAATTTCATCGCGGTTATTGGCGGTTTGCGGTAACTGGATAGAAGAAATAAAATGCTGATTACTAAAGTTCACTTCAGTCAAAGGCACAATAGGCGGCGGCATTTGAGCAATGTCGGCATTGATATCCAGTCTTTGCACCGGCGGCTGGGTTATTACCCAGCGTTGCAAATCCGTTCGGTATTGCAGACCGTAGTTATCCGACGCACGGATATTGGTCGTGCTGGCAAAGAGCAAATAGTCAGGTAAAAGCCGGGAACTGTTGGTTGCCCTTGAGCTTATTAACAATAAATTCTGCGGCGTGGCCTGCGATGGCAATCTTATTTCCGCCGCCCAGTTGCCATCATAGATCTCATAAATAGTAATACGCGCAGTGAGATTAGGAATATTTGGTCCCACCGAATTCGGTGACATCGATGTTACCTGGGCACCGGAAGGAATCCAACGCTGCTGGCCGGCATCAAAAGTGAACGTAAAAGTATCGCCATCGATTATTTCCATTTCCGGTCCGAGACCGACAGGCCGGGCATCGAGAAAAGAATTATACGAGGCGCGAGAAATAAGAGTAACCGAGCTATTGGCATTCGGCTGTAACGGCAAAGCGATATTCCTAACCCAATTGCCATTGGCCGTCGTAAAATTGATATGGCTGTATCCCGAGGGGAGCTGCCCGCTACCGCCGTTGGTATTGGGCGTAAGGTCAATACTGAAGGAGGCAGCGCTATAGAATGCAATTAATATGGTTAACATGAAAAACAGCTTTTTGAGATAAATGGTATTCATCTTTCACCTCTGACGTGGCCGCGCTCATTATATAATTGATTGGGATAGGTGTTATTTAACTCGTGACGCTGAACGCGAGTATAAAAAAATCTACTCGGCGCAATGGATTCTCGTTACTCAAACACTCTATTTTGTTTTAAAAAAATCTTTATCAGCCAGCCAATTTATTGATAATGAATTACATTTTGTGGGCAATTATCATGAACTCGCTGATGAAATAAATTTATTCCATGCTTTTATCAAAAATTTATGATGCAGCCCAGGATCATTAAAACGCAGACGTCTTATTTTCAATATACTGGCCTTCAACTTATTTATAGTGTGCGCTATCACATCTTGCTTTTTTTGCCGATGCATAACGTGATGAATACAAAAATTATTAATGATAAGATATGCGCTTGGATGTTATCTAACAAACCCGCCTTCTTGATGCGCAATCAGCTAATCCTGCGCTTTATCGCTTGGCTGTCCGCCTTATGCACCAGGGGCGATACACGTTCAAAGTGCGAATAGCCGATAATGGTATAAAGGATATCGGTAATCATCAGTTGGGAGAGTCGGCCGGTCATGGAATCACTGGAAAAAACCGTGGTTTTCGCCGAGTAGGTCAATGTCAGGTCGGCAATTCTTGCCAGGGGTGAAAAGGGATCGTGGGTCATGGCCATCGTCCTGGCTCCGGCCTGTGCGGCGCTGCTGATGGCCGCCACCACCGGTTCGCTTCTGCCGGTATGGCTGATACCCATGGCGAGATCGCCGCTCTTTAACCCCGCCGATGAAATCATCATCAGATCGTTATCGGAATAACATGCCACCGGCAACCCCAGCTTGAGGAATTTATGGCGTATATCGATGCAGACCGTGGCGCTTCCTCCGATACCGTAAATATCAATCCTGCCGGCCTGGGCAATAGACTGCGCCGCCGCCAGCAACGCGTCGATATTCAACATTTTTTGGGTATCGGTCATGGACTGAGTGGTGGCCGCCACCAGCTTATCCCGTATCACCCCGACCTCGTCGCTGACGTTTAACGCCTCCCCCGACGCCGGCGGCGGAATCAACACCAGGTCCTTGGCAAGCCACACGCGTAGCTGTGAAAAGCCGCTGTAACCGCTGTTTTGCGCCAGCCGGGTCACCGTAGCGACGCTGACCTCAGCCGCCGCGGCCAATTCCGAAATAGTGCAATGAATGGCGCTGTCGGCGTGGGAGAGGATGTAATCCGCCAGTTTTCTCTCGGTGGGCGTCAATGAGGAACGGACAGTTTCCAAACGAAGACGAACTTTTTCCAAAGGCACCAGAATGTCACTCATAAAGGACCGCTCGTGTTGTGCTCATGTTATTGAGACAGGGTTAGGAAGACTCGCGCAACCTTGTAGAAGTCAGTATAGAAAAGGATAAGTGAAATTAATGCGATCGGTTTATTAAGGGTACAATCGCCTTCGCAGCAGTACCGGCATTAGACGTTTTTTGGCAGAGGCAAGGGTATTTCACTATAATCCGCACTAGGTTTATGGATAATGAAAGCCTTAGCGCAACTCCTCCAGCCGTTGTTTTAACATCTCTATCATATGATTATCAAAATCCGCCTGCCGTTCAAGGGCGATTTTATATCTCTCATGGGCCCCTGAATTGGGATAAACCGTCCGGTTAACCGGAAATTCAATCTCTCCGCCCTGGCCCTGTTTTTCCAACACCAGCAGCGCCGCCCCGCGCAGCGATCCCTCTTCAATGTCTGAGACGTCAAGGGATTCCCCAAGGCAATCGGCGACAATCTGCGGCCAGACAGAGGAACGCAAAAAGCCGGCGCCGGTGGCGATAATCCGCCGTTTTCCTGGCCATGCCCGATCCAGCCGGTTTTTCAGGAAGGCAAAACGTAAACCGACGCTTTCCAGCATCGCGCGATAAATCTCCACCGCCGTGGTGGCCGCCGTGATACCGCTAATGGCTGCGGTGCGCCCTTCCGACCACTGCGGGCTGCGGGAACCCAAAAAATAGGGCAGCACGCACAAGCCATGGGCATCCGGCGCCAAAGCCGCCACCCGATCATCAATATCGGCTGCGGATTCCTTATCAAGCAGCTGTCGCGCCCAGGCAGCGGCGTTTCCCCCTTCCGACAAGGCCATACCGCCGGCGAAGCGTTTGTCATCAACGCGATAACACCACAGTCCCGCATCAGGCACAGACACACTGTCGGCTTGCCATACCATACGCATGGATCCGCTGGTGCCCAGCATCAATACCAGTGAATCAAGGCTGTTTGCCCCTGCGCCGATATTGGAACAGGCGCCGTCACCCCATGCCGGATACCAAGGGATGGCAGCCAGCCTGGGCCAGCGCTCGCCCCATGGGGCAACCAATCCCCGCAGCGGTTCATCGGAGATGGGCGGCAACTGCTCCGGCTTGATGCGGGCGATACCGATAGCCTCACGTGACCACTGTTTTTGATTGAGATCGCACAGCCCGCTGCCTGAGGCCATGGAAACAGACGTGCCGATGCGGCCGAAGAGGCGAAGAAACAGCAGGTCGGCGGCGGATAACCAATAACGGGTCTGGGCGAACGCCGTTGCATGCTGTGCCGCCAGCCAGCGCAGACGCGCCGGCCAATAGCTGGAATGCACCGGACATCCCGTCAAGGCATGGAGACGACGGCCGATGCCGGAGTATTTCAACGCGGCGGCTTCATGGGCCGATCGGCCGTCCGCCCAGGTGATAATGGGAAAGGTAGCGGCTTGCCGATCGTTTATTCCCGTCAGGCTATGCCAGAACGTACTGATACCCACTCCGGTAATATTCAGCCGGTCCGGCGTAATGGACATCAGCTCATCCAACGCGCCGAACAGATCGTTAAACAGGGTATCGGCATCCAGGGTCGCCTTGCCCATGGCGTCGGTGTCCAGACTGTACCCGCGGCGGATACATTCCCCGCTCTGGCGGCCATAACCGTCAAACAGGGCTGCACGGAGCGAGGACGAACCTATGTCGATAGCCAATACATAAGTGGAATGCGTCATGCTAACCTCTTACTGCTTTACCGGCGGCCGGAAAGAGGCCAGCATCACCGCGCCAATCACGAAGGAAGCGCACAGAAACAGCAAACCGGCCCGCGGCGTCCCGGTCCAGTCCACCAGCATACCGACTATCCATGGGCCGAAGAAACCGCCCAAATTGCCCACCGAGTTGATGGCGGCAAGGCCGACGGCGGCGGACAGACCTGATAAAAAGGCCGTCGGGATGGTCCACCACACCGCGATATAGCCATAGGCGGCCACGGATATCAGGCACAGCCAGAGCATGGACAGCCAGGTGTTGGTGGTTATGGACAAAAGAAACATACCCACGGCCCCGCTAAGAATTACCGTAACCACATGCCATTTCCGCTCCATGGTCTTATCCGAATGCCAACCGTTGATAAGCATGGCTATCCCCCCCACGACGGTTGGGATCACCACCAGGAAACCAATAACGGTGTTGGAAAAGTGCGCCTGAAAGCCCTTGATAAGGGTCGGCATCCAGAACGTGATGCCATAAATTGCCATGACAATCCATACATAGGTAATGGCTAAATAAAGAATATGTTTATCGCCCAGAATTTTCCACCAATGCACCTGCGGTGGCGTAGAATTCGCGGCTTCGATTTCCAGTTCATCTTTAACCCAGGACTTTTCCTCGGAGGAAAGCCATTTAACGTCTTGCGGGGAGTCATTAAGTACAAAAAATGTAGCGATGCCGAGCAGTATGGCGGGAACAGCTTCCAGTAAAATCATCCAGCGCCAGCCGGAGAAACCCAGCCAATGGATATTATCCATAATGATCCCGCTTAACGGCGCGCCCAGGCAATTACAAACGATTTGCGCCAGGAAAAATGTGGCCATGGCGCCGGCGCGGTGACGGCGCGGGAACCAATAGGTCAGATAAAAGGCGATGCCGGGGAAAAAACCGGCTTCCGCCGCACCCAGCAGGAAACGCAATATATATAAATGATATATTCCCGTGGCGAAAGCGGTTAAAAACGCCACGAGGCCCCAGGAGATTAATATACGGGCTATCCACTTTCTTGCACCGAATTTATGTAGAGCAACATTACTCGGCACTTCAAATATAAAATAGCCAATAAAAAAAATACTGGCCACCATACCGAACTGGCTGCCGGTTATTTTAAGCTCGCCATTCATTTGCAGCGCGGCATAGCTGATATTGGTGCGATCCAAATAGGCGATGGCATACAATATAAGTAAAAAAGGGATAAGCCTCCAGCGCATTTTTTTCAGAGTGGATTCTTCGATCTGCGTCATAGCTTGCAGGTTATTTTTTTGGGATATGATCTGGCTCAAGATATCCTCCTGATATTGTTTTTTTGCAGACAGCTCCCTGAATTACATTCAGGGATAGGGTTGGTAAAACATTCAATTATTATTTATTGCAAATTGGCATGCCGTTTATCGAGGTCAGCATCCTGCTGGCCGCGCAAATGTTGAATACGCCATGCAATGGCGTCACCGGCTATCAATAGAGATTGCTCGAATAAAGAACCTGCATGTTGTTCGGTTGCCACCTCGGTACGGGACGGTATTTGAATATGAATATCCGCATCCACCTCTGGCGCCGGGGCTGAACTGATTAACACCACTTTCGCCCCAGCCTTGCGGGCCGCCGCTATATGGGAAAGCGTTACGGTGGTTTTCGCCGATGAGGAGACCGCCACTAATAATTCATTTTTTTCGATGGCGGGCGTGTTGCTCTCTCCGGCGACATATACCTGAATGCCGATATGCATCAGGCGTATGGCGATGGCTTTTACCATCAGGCCCGAGCGCCCCTGCCCGCTAAAAAAAACTCTGGGTGTTTGATGAATACTATCCGCCAGCCGATTCAGCCGTTCGCCATCCAGAGCATTTCTGATTTGGTCGAGTTCTGAAATAACGGTCAAAATTCTTTCCTTCGCATCATAGGCGGCCATTATTTTTCCTCACTCTTTTTAACCGCATGACCGCCAATAACCCCGCGCAGGGCGGCAATGCTTTTGATAGTCGGGGAATCATCCTGCTGCGAACGAAACCTTGCCTGCAGCGCGGCGCTGATGGTGGGCGTAGGAACCCGCAGCCGGATGGCTTCTTCAACCGTCCAGCGCCCCATGCCGGAATCGGCGGCGTACCCTTTCACCCCCTTAAGGGAAACATCAGGCGTTAATGCCTCGATGAGTTTTTCCAAAAGATGGGAACGTATTGAGCAGCCGTTTTGCCACGCCTCCATGGTGGCCAAGACATCGACCTCAATGTCCGAGGCCGCCAAAAGCTCATACCCTTCACCGTAAGCCTGCATCAAGGCATACTCGACGCCGTTATGGACCGCTTTGGTGAAATGGCCCGCGGCGCTGTTGCCGACCCGGGCCCAAGCGCCTTTTGCGGCCAGCGCCTCAAACAGCGGCGAAAGATAGGCGAATACCTGTTCGTTGGCCCCCACCAGTAAACCGCAGCCTTCCCTTGCGCCCTGCGTCCCGCCGCTGACGCCGGCATCAACAAAAATAATGCCTTTTTCGCCCAGGCTGCGGCCGCGGCGAAGGGTATCCCTAAAATCGGAATTACCGCCGTCAACGACAATATCCCCTTCGCCGAGAAGCGGCTTCAGTGTGGAGATAACCTGCTCGGTGGCGTTGCCCGGCGGCGTCATTACCCATAAAGTACGGGGAAGCGGCAACAGACCGATGGCTTCTTCAATACTGGGACAGACGGTAATGTTATGGTTTTTCGCTTCTTCCAGCGCCACAGGATCCTTATCCACCGCCACCACCTCATGACCGGCGTTGTTCAAACGCCGCACCATGGCCCCGCCCATTTTGCCCAAACCAATAAAACCGAGTTTCATAACCCATCCCTTTTTCATTACCCTCAAGATTATTTTGACGTTACTCTGATGTTGCCTTTAAAGTAAAGAAGTAAATAAATTTCAGCATTGTTTACATTTCTGTAAATAAATATCAAAAAGGCAATCCTCAGGATTGCCAATATTAAATTGAGATCAATGTCTCATTATTCAGGATTGATTTTTAGAGCAATAAAATGAAATTAAAATAAAAGGTGATGGCGGGGATATATATTTCACTTGTTGTTTACAGAGTCATGGCAACCGCATGCACACATGACTCACTCTTTATCAGCCTTGCATATCTTTTCTGATCATATCCATGACTTTCAAATTCATGATACTTTCGTCCAAGGATAACAGCGGCGCGGAAGGGTCAAGCACGGCATCGGAAAAGTGGGTGATTTCCGCCTTGTAACGGTCCGATTCCGCTACCGGAATGGCTCGCACGCCCTCGGCCTGATGCAGATAGACCTCGCCCGCGTCATCCAGAAAGGTATTATCGATCCGCAGCATTCCCTTGGTGCCGATAATTTCCGCATAGATCCGGGAAAAAGCGTTAAATCCGCAATGTATATTGGCAATCAAGCCATCATCATACTGCAACAAGGCCGATAGATTGGTATCCACGCCCTGCTCCGTTTCCACCAGGGCCTTACAGCGCAGCGGCAGTCGTCCGGTCACCATGCCGACAAAATTGACCGGGTAACAACCGACATCATAAAGCGCGCCGCCGCCGAGTTCCGGCTTGGCTTTGATGGTATTCGGCCGGTCCAGCAGGAAGCGGAACGAGGCATTGATATGGCGCAGGTCGCCCAAGGCTCCGCTGTCCAGTATCTCCTTCACCACCTGCATGCGATCGGTATAGCGGTACATAAACGCTTCCATCAAAATACGCTGTTGCGCTTGGGCCGCCTGGTGCATCTCTTGCGCTTCGGCGGCGGTGAGCCCCAGGGGTTTTTCACACAGCACATGCTTGCCTGCCTTCAGCGCCTTAATCACCCAGTCTTTATGCAAAGAATTCGGCAACGGAATATACACTGCCTGGATGTCATCATCGGCCAAGAGAGCCTCATAACTGTCATAAGTCCGTTCCCATTCTTTGGCGGGCAATTCCCCGGCGTTGCGCGAGGCTACCCCGAGCAGACGGGCATTAGACGCCCTGCCTATGGCCGGGATAACGGAAAGTCTTGCTATACGGGCATAGCCTAGCACACCCCAATTTACGATATCAGACATCTGATTTCCCTCACATGCTAAATGATATTTTATTGATAAATAATGAATTAAAAAATTATTCCGAACACCGCTTCTGCAGGCCGGCGCGACAGCGCCCATGATAGTTCAAACATATGACTAATGGTGTGACAGCTTTTACAGATTTATTGTACCAATAAAAATATTTATCATATAGGTGGAGGCTTTTAGGGAGCGCCGTCGCCTTTTACAACGCTGCGAGGTGCTGAGACTGGCTATAACCGGCTACACGCTGCCAACCTGGTGTTCGGACTGGTAAATTAATAAGCAAGCCTCCAATCTGACTTCACCTCACGAAGGAGATCCAAAGGCCCATCCATCACGGCCAGGGGACAGTAATCAATCTTTATTGAGAATCTCCAGATATTTCAAATAGGCATAGACACGATGCCGTTTATGACCCGTAATCTCGGCGATTAAATGCTGTTCCTTTTCCAAAACGGTTAATACCTTACCTGTTGTGGCGGCGGTCAACCCTGTTCGCTCAACCAGCTTGCTGATGCTGGCGATAGGGTACTCGAAGAACGCATCCAAAATCAGTTTAGCTGACCCCGACAAACGGCCGAGTCCGGATAATAAAGCCTTATGCTCAATATGCAGTAGATTAAGCTCTTTGGTCATTTCAACAGCCTGAGTCGCTGTAGCGGCAACAGCATCGACAAAAAACAATAACCATGCCTCCCAATCACCGGTTATTCTTGTCTGCTGCAAACGATCATAATAGTTATGGCGGTGCTTTTTGAAAAACACAGATAAATAGAGCAACGGCTGCTGCAAGACCTTAGCTTCCACCAGAATTAACGGTATCAGCAAACGGCCCAAACGGCCATTACCATCCATAAAGGGATGTATGGTTTCAAATTGAGCATGGACCAAAGCGGCTTTGACCAAAGGATCGGTTGCCTCGGGCTGATCATTGATAAATTTTTCCAACTCGCTCCAACATTCGCCCAAAGCATGGCCCGGCGGAGGAACAAAAGCGGCCTCATCGGCCCTATGGCCGCCAATCCAAACTTGATTTTGCCTGAATTCGCCTGGGCCGCGGCTGATGCCTCGTCCGGAGGTCATGAGGGCCCGATGCATCTCTACGAGCAAACGAAATGTAATCGGATAGCCCTCATTGATACGCTGGACGCCCAGATAAAGTGCATTCACATAACAAGATACCTCCTGCACATCATCCATGGGTACGCCTGGAGAGCCTTTCATCTCAAACAGCATCAGGTCGTTTAAGGAAGATTGAGTCCCTTCAATTTGCGAGGACATAACGGCTTCTTTACGCACATAACTATAGAGAAAAAGCTTGGTATCAGGCAACAACATGCCGATAGCGTCCAGGCGGCCCAGTGCGCGATTGGCATCATTGATCCTTTTTTGCAATTTGCTATCGATTTGCAACGCCGGCGAGGGCGGCAGCGCATGGGGAATAAATGCTTGACAGCTGATGCTGCCCGCTATGCTGGGAACATAACGGCCGGTTAGTCCGCGTTGCATAGGGTCTCCTGGACGAAGTTAAAATTAGAGTCTCCCTTATTTTAACTTAAGCCTTAACTTAAAATAATAGCATTCGTTATTTTAACTTGGTCCTTAACTTAAAATAAGATGATGTCTTATTTTAGTTTCACTCATGAATTATAACTTTGGAAATTAAATGCCGATTTGACGCGGTCACCGTAAACCGCAAGGTTATGCTCTCAGGTTCTAGCGTAATAGGCGGCCAATACGCTGCTTAAATGATCTTGCAGCGCTTTTTCCGCGCCGTCCGCATCGTGGCGACGGATGGCTTCGTAAAGCGTTACGTGCTGCTCATAGCTGCGGCTATTATGCCGAATAATCTCTTCCGGCTCGGTCAGTCCCACCCGCATGGCGATAAGCCAGTCCAGCAGCGCGTGATGGATGGTCAAAAAAAGCGGATTGCCGGGAATGGAGGCCAGCACGCGGTGAAACGCCACATCGGTGCGCACAAACAGCATATTATCCGCCAGCGCCCGGCTGTTGGCCTCCAGCGCCTGCTTTAGTTTGCTTATCTGCGCGTCGGTGGCGTGAACCGCGGCATGGCGTACCAGGCTGGACTCGAAAAACATACGCAACTGCTCGAAATGCTTGATACCGCCCGGCTGGGTAAGGAAGTCCTTGGCCATACCGGAGAGTTCGCTTATCACGGTATCGGCGGACGGACGGCTCACCCTAGCCCGCTCGCCATTGCTAATCTGCACCAGGCCCTTGCGCTTAAGGGCCGCCAGCGCTTCGCGCACAGATGGCCGGCCCACATGGAAAAAATCCATCAGTTCCCGTTCGGAGGGCAATTGATCGCCTTCGACAAATTCGCCGCGACGAATCATGAACTCCAGTTCTTCCTCAACCATATCCGAAAGCTTCTTGCGCTTTACCGGACGGCTTTGCATAAAGGGAACCTGGTTGTCAGCGGTGGATTGCTTATTCAGACTTGTCATGGGCCTTTCCATTGAACGGATACCAGGGTCAAGGATAACCTATTATACCATCGCGCTACCACCAGGGACCGGCCGCATTTATTCAAATGCGTTGCGCTCGGATTCCTGCCTCAGGATCGTTTTTCCGACGCGCCCGCCAGCAGCTGTGCATTTTGCTGCAAAGCCGCGCTGTTCGCCCTGTGCCGCCGGCGTTGTTCTTTTTCATGCCTGCGCCATTCGTCCCGGGGCATGGCGCCGCTGAACGGCAATCCGTCCACCGTGTCGAATTTAAGCAGCGCCTGTGGACGCAGCCAGCGCTGCAACCGGGACGGCATATCAAAGCCGATAAGCAGCAGCGTCACGAAGGTCAGGCCGAATGACAACGAAGCCAGCGCCGTACCCAGATCCAGCCGCTGGGAAATAGCCGCTCCGAGCACCGGCGCCAGGGCGCCGCCCAGCGCGCCCACGTTGTAGGTGAATCCTAGCCCCGCAGCCCGCTGATGAGTATCGAAGTAGCCGCCCACCAGTTTGGGCAGCAGGCCGGAGATCCCCTGCCCCAGCATTTGCTGGAAAAATAGCAGCGCACCCAGAGCCACCAGATTGGATGAGGTCATGGCGAATACCGGGATGATAAGCAGTTGCGACAAAAACAGGCTATACACATACGCTTTGCGCGTGCCGAGCCAGTCGCCGATAAAGCCGGCCAGGCAGCACCCCACCGCGGCGCCGAAGCCGCTGAAAAACAGAATATGGGCCACCAGGGTGGGATTGAGGCCCAGCTCGGTTTTAAGATAGGTGGGCAGCAGCGCCTGAATAGGCCAGGAGTAAAGAAAGGCGCTGAACACCACCAGCATCAGCATCACCCCGGTAGGCCAGCGATCGCCGCTGCTTTGCACCATAAAACTGATGAAGACGGCGGCGCAGGCGATGCCAAGAAACGCCGCCACCGCCGCCGGGCCGGCATGACCGGAGAAACAAAGATACAGCATGGCGATAACCGCCGCCGTGGCGATGGCATTCCAAACCCGATGCCTGCCGCGGTAAAGGATATCAATCATCGTCTGTTTATGCCCATGCTGGGTTTTCTGCGCTTGCCATTCCAACGTTTCCGGAATGCTGCGGCGTAGCCAGAGGGCGAAAATAATCGGGACGATACCGATGAAGAACAGCATCCGCCAGCCCCAGATGGGTATGATCACGCTGTAAATCTGCGCCGCAGCCACCGCGCCGATGGCAAAGCCGGAGATGAGAAAGCCGCTGGCCTTATTACGCAAGTGCTGCGGCCAAATTTCGATGACATAGGTCGAGCTGGCGCCATATTCCCCCGCCATGCCCATGCCGATGATCACCCGTGCGACGAAGAGAAAGGTATAGCCGGGCGCCAGTCCGCACGCCAGCGTCCCCAGTGAAAACAGCAGGATGCTGGTGACCATGGCCATACGACGGCCGTATTTATCCCCCAGCGCCCCCAGTATCAGCCCGCCGAACCAGCGAGAAATAAACGCGGCGCTGATAAGGGTAGCGGCCTGCACCGTAGTTAAACCGAAATCCTGTTTGACTTCGGTGAGTACCAGGGCCATCAGGACAAAATCAAAACCATCCAGGGCATAGCCGATCCAGGCCGCGGCGAAGGCTTTCCATTGCGGTAGCGATAGCTGACGATACCAGGGTAGGGTCACAGAGGGTTGACGCATGATAATCTCCTACACTTTGCAGTGCATGTTTATCAGGCCCGGCCGCAACGGAACCGGGAGTCGGCACATAAGGTAAAATAAACCGGTCCCGCTCGCGCGGGCCGGCAGTTTTTTCTAGTTTTTATGTTGTTGAAATTCCGCCTGCAACTCCCTTGCGATACGTTTCAATTCAGGCAGATGATTTTCTTGCACCGGTGAAAAAGGCTTGCGGCACGCGGCGAAGCGAATAACACCCCATTCCTGGAGGATGGTTTTCAGGCCGCCGAACACGCCCGTTTTTACCAGAACGTCGATCACCTGGTTGCATGAGGACTGTATCCGACGCGCCAGGTCGATATCCCTGTTTGCCAAAGCACGCAGGATGCCTTGGTAGCGCCAGCCCATGACGTTATAGGTACTGCCAATGCCGCCCTGGGCGCCCGCCATCTGGCCGGACAGGAAAATTTCGTCATATCCGTTGTAAAGAATTTTATCGGGATAGGCCCGATGGATCTGTTCAAGCTGATAAAAGTCGCCGGAAGTATGTTTGAGTGCGGCCACGTTCGGCAGCGACAACAGTTCGCCGAGCTCTTCCATCCCGAGCTTCACGCCGCTCATTGCCGGGATATTGTAGATAATCATCGGCTTGCCCTGGGCGGCGGCGATAATGTCACTGTAATGAGCACGTAGTTCGGGAAAAGTGAATGGATAATAAAACGGTGTCACCGCTGACACCGCGTCATAACCATACTCCGCCGCCGCTTCCGCCAGGGCGCAGCTTTCGGCGGTGCTGATGCCGCCTATATGGGCCACCAGCGCCAGCTTGCCTTTTGCTTCTTCTGCCACGATGCGCAGTACCTCCCGCCGCTCGGCGCTGTTTTGCAGCAGCGCCTCTGCGGTGGAACCGCCCACATAAAGCCCATCAACGCCTTGTTGTATGTTATGGCGCACCAGGCTGCGCAGGCTTGCCTCATCAATGCGGAATTGTTCATCGTAGGGGGTCAGCAATGCGGTAATAACGCCGGTTAATGCAGTTTTCATCATTCCTCCGGAGAGTTCTTTGATTGGAATAACTATATACCTTGATACCTTTTATACCAGTTAAAGAAAAGCAATCTCTAGAGTGAATACGCGTTTTGTGATGAGGATCCTGGTTCTGCCATCATCGCCGCTTATCGGTCAGATACGCGATAATGATAAAGGAATGCCATATCGATCGGTAACGATCGCTATCACTGGGAAATGAGCTAGACAGCTGGCTAAGCATTTAAATTATCATATGTGGTATATAGCTTTATTAAGTATTTACCCGAAGAAGCCCGGTGCTTTTTTGCTAATGATCTGTTACCTACAACAATGAATTTTTAGCGGCCTAAAGAGATCGAGTCGATACTTATAAAAAGACTACCTTATTTCCAAATACAATCATTGCCATCGAACGCATCATCATTTTGTATGAAATTCATCACATTTTCATTTTTAGCATTGGAATAATTCAAATAAGAAAAAATTGCACCTTGATGCACCGCCTTAAATTTACCCGCGACACCACCATTAATTACTGCTAGCCATGTAGTTGTAGTTTCTGATGGACGATCAACATCCAATGTCTCACATTCACTTTTGATAGGTACTATCGTTATGGCTGAAGACGAATTTTTATATATAATATAACCGCCCATCCATTTGTTATCCGTTAACAGTGCAAGTTTTAAGTTTACTCGTCCATCTGTCGAGGTAAAACAACGAACATCCTTTGAGATTTCAGATGAAAAGCACGTCCACGAAACTAATAACAAAAATAATAAGAATGCTCTTAACATCAATTAATCTCATTTAATTTATTTATCTTTTCATCAAGAAAGCTGGATAAATTTTCGCCAATAATTCCGTACCATTTTCTTTCTTTTTCTTTTTGTGTCAACGGATTTGTTTCTATTAAATACTTAGCTCTAAGATATCCTTTCAATGCTTCATTATTATTTTTTGAAGTTCCAGTCCTTCTGGATTGAGGGTCATGCCAAATTCCCCAGGCCAGGGATCCTAACTTACCGTTATAAATATCACTCTCCTCAAAAGTATAATGCTCGTTCTTATACAATTTTATTAAATGTGAAGCTTTGAGAGACTCGAGACCTTTTTTAAAAAAAGACAAACGGTCATTATAACCGTTAAATCCTCCATTGACAGTCAGGGTGATCTTATTAAAATCGTCTAAGTCAGCAAACACTGCTGCTTTTGTATGAATTTTACTAAACCAGGCTGCAGACGTTACGCTATGCGGTAGAGACATGAGCTTATCTCGATTGGTGCTTGTTGAAAAAACATCCTCATTGATATATTTTGCATATGCTTTATAATTTGTTTCAAGCGTTATTTGGATCAGTCCCCGACCATACCATGGGCTATAACTCGCTGATTCCCCGGCAATCTCTTTTGTATAGATTAGTCCGCCACTTTCATGGAAAATTTGTGCTAACAAATGAGTCTTACCTATACACGTATTAATTCCAAATAATGAAAATGCTTCATTAAATGCTTGCAAATTAATTTCTAATAAAGTTACTTTTATATTAGGTGCCATTGCACACAGCTCTTCAAGAGTGATATCCCTGTTACAGGCACAAGTATTGGCATCACTCTTAGATATCGCCTCCAAAAACGTCACCGGATGCAAATGCCACAGCGCCTCGCTGCTGCGTATCTCCGGCACGTCCTTCATCCATACCAGCGCATCTATAAACTGCCGGTTGTAAAGCGCCAGGGCCGGCTGATGTTTGCCCTGCTCATCCAGCGCCGCCCGCCACAGCGCCGACATTCCGTCATGCAGCCATTCGCTGTGGTGCTTTACAATAAGACGCTGAACTTGCTTGAGAATATGTGATTGCCGGTTGTGCAGAAACTGCCACAGTCTTTTACTGAATTTTTCCCCATCGCTTTCGAACTCCATCTCCTTGAGCAGCCGCTGGTAGCCCTCGATGTAGGTTAACGAATACATATCGCGGGTGTTCTGTTGCGCCAGCTCGGCGAGCCGCTGAAATCCCTGCCGCAGCCAGCCCTCTCGGGGCGTTTGTCGCACGGTCCGCGGCGGCTCATCCTGCTCCAGCAGGATAAATCCGCGCTTTGCCAGGTCAAACTGATTGACTACGGTCACGTCGCTCTCGGCCAGCCAGGACTGCTCCGCCGGTATCTCATACCACGCGCTATCCCCGGACTTTTGCCAGCGGGTTTTGCTTCGTGGAGTGAAGCGGTCTTCGCCGGTGAGTACCGGGTCGTCGCCGATGACGGACGCCACAAAGGTATTATCCCGCTCCCGGTGGAAATAGCGCGGCTTGCCACGGGGGGAATGAATAAAGGGCTCCCCGGCGGTAACCCCGGCCCGGTTGGCCACAAAATCCGGCAGCCGGCTGTCCTGGCTGAACACCTCAAGATGGCAGAAATGATGCGGGGCGCTGTGGGGCGATTCCAGATAGCCGAGGTGGCCGATAATCTCGCCGGCGCTGACCGGCAGCACGTTGTCGCCGGCCAGGGCGACCACCTCGTTGAATACGCCTTTTTGACGGGCCGCTTTCATCCAGCGGGGAAGCGCGCCGGCGCCGCCCCGGCGTTTAAGATACTTCTCCTGCCCCGATATCCAGCCGCTCTCTCCCACCGCCAGCCCGGCGGATACCCCCTCGGGCACGGACATGACCCGCACGTACACAAACGGCACGGCCCGGCGGTCCAGCAGAAAGGTCGCCTCCTCCAGGATTTCCACCGTGCTGAGCCGAGGCAACTGCG
This sequence comes from Sodalis sp. RH16, assembly GCF_047324245.1. Lineage (NCBI taxonomy): Bacteria > Pseudomonadati > Pseudomonadota > Gammaproteobacteria > Enterobacterales > Bruguierivoracaceae > Sodalis > Sodalis sp. RH16. Next base: position 1,616,116 of record NZ_CP178737.1, read on the forward strand.
TGTAGGTATCCCGCGGGGCCGGGTAACGGTTTTGCACATCGTAACAGGTCCGCGCCTGCGCCCCGTCGCCGCCGGGCAGTCCCTGCCGCACCCAGCCCGGCGCGGGATTGTCCCGGCGGACCTTAAGCGCCGTGGCGACCACCTCGCCGATGACGGTGTCGCTCGCGCCGTACACCGACAGCGGCGCCAGCTGCATCCACAGGGTATAAAAATCCAGCCCGTGCGCCGGTCTGGCCTTATCGGGCACGCAGGTGGATTTCACCAGAATAAACGTCGTGCTGAATTTCAGGGCGCGTTTGTTGTGGGCGGCGGCGCGGTAATCGTCGTTGAGCCGGTAGGCCACGATATGGCCGTCGGTCATGCTTTTCAGGCCGTGACCGGCCGGGCCGTCGGGACGGTAAATTGCCCCGGGGACGAAGCTGTCGAAAAGATGGAGGCCGCCGTGCCAATGGCCCTGCGATTTGAGCAGCCAAAAGGCATCGCCCTGGGTGCCCTGCAGGGCCGACATAAATTCGCTTGCCGATGAATACCCATCCGTGGGCAAAACCATTTTCATCCGTGATCCCTTGTTATATTTCAGGATTCCATTCCCTATGGCAGCATTGATCGCTTTGGAGCGATTTGCAGCCACTACGCCAACGCTGCTTGTCCGTAAATTCAGAACGCGATACAACACGTTGAGTTTATTGATAAAAGCGTGGTGAGACAGCGACTTTTAGCATGGGTAGCGGGGGTGTTTCTTGCAAAAATCGCTCTTAACGGGCGGTCGCAGAGAAATATGCGATCCATGTAACATAAAAAGAATAATGATGTTAACAATGTGTTTTTATCATGAAATATTGTCGACAATATTCAATATTCAATCGCACTGCTTAAGGGAGAGTTCACCAGCGGCACAGGAACTGAGCTCTCGCAGAGAAACGCCCGAGCGGTGTAGAGACTTAAGCAATGCGTTTTTTTGTCATTTTCCGGCTGTACTCGTAAGGAACCGGGACGGTGAATGGCATGTTGCGGCGGCTTCTCCGGCGGTTATCCCACCATGGGAATAGACGCTCGGGGCGCCCCTTATCAGGCATCGTGGTCGGGGCGAACACCGACACGGAGGCCTTTACATGCGAGCCGATGGGGGATTGAACAGCCTCTTACCGGCAATGATCACCTGCAAAGCTTGTCGGCGGACGGTTGCCGCCAGGCTGCTACCCGTTTGACGGAGAGTATGACAATGAAATTGATAATGTTCCGGGGAGCGACGGGCAGAGTCTTTATGTTGATTTGCCTGATGTATTTTATTGAATATATCGATCGGGTGAATATCTCTATCGCTGCGCCGCTGCTCAAAACCGAGATGCATCTGTCCAACACGCAGTTGGGGCTTGTCCTTTCCGCTTTTGGTTACTGTTACGCTATTTTCCAGATCATCAACGGCTACATGGGCGATAAAATCGGTCCGCGTCGCATGTTGGCTCTGTCAGGCCTTTTTTGGGCGGCGGGAACGCTGGCCACCGGGCTGTCCGGCGGCCTTATTGCGCTGTTCTTCAGCCGCATGCTGGTAGGGTTGGGTGAAGCGGGAACCATTCCCAACGCCACGCGGGCTATGGGGAACTGGGTGCCGGTGGCGCGCCGCGGATTTGCGCAAGGCTTTACCCATTCGTCGGCACGCGCAGCGGCGGCGATAACGCCGCCTATCATGGTGGCGTTGATTCCGTTGATTGGCTGGCGCGGCGCCTTTGTGGTGCTGGGATGTGCCAGCCTGATATGGGTGGCGCTGTGGTGCTTCTATTTCCGTAACGATCCACGTAAACATCCGAAGGTCACGGAGGATGAGATTGCCCTGTTACCCCCCTATTCAGGACCGGCTCATCGCACACCGGTTCCCTGGCTGGCGCTGACCCGGCGTATCCTGCCGGTAACGCTGGTGTTTTTCTGCCATGCCTGGACACTGTGGCTTTATCTCAGCTGGCTGCCGAGCTTTTTTGTCGGCGAGTACGGCATCAATTTGAAAACATCCGCGCTATTTACCTCGGGCGTGTTTATCGCCGGCGTTCTGGGCAATACCGCCGGCGGGCTGTTAACCGATGCGTGGTTTCAGCGGACCAAGAATATCAATGCGGCGCGACGTAATATCATTATTTTCGCCTTTTTGGGATCCTTGGCGTTTATGTCCTGCGTCCTGTTCATTCATCAGCAGAATGTGATTGCGCTGTGTCTGGCCGCATCGCTGTTTTTCCTGGAGCTGGCGGAGGGGCCTATCTGGGCGGTGCCGCTGGATGTGGCCCCCGCCTATGCCGGGGTGGCCAGCGGCTTTGTCAGCACCTCGGCGGGGATAGCGGGCGTTGTCTCTCCGCTGGCGTTTGGTTATATTAGCGATGTTACCGGCAGCTACCGGCTGCCGTTCATTATGTCCATTGCGCTGTTGTTATGCGGCGTGGTGCTTTCATTCTGGATCCGGCCGGACCGGCCGCTGCAACGTCTGGAAAAGCTTCCCCCGCAGATGAAATCCGCACGGGTTCATCAATAATTACGATAGGGCGGGATTTACCCGCCAAAAGCTTGTCCCGGATCCGCCATGCCTTAACGGCATGGCTACTCTCTATCAATAGCCGGAGGTCTCCGCTACCGGGGCTTTGGGCGCATCGATCAAATGCTGCCTGAACACGGTAACAGCCTGAAGGAGTTTTATGGTGCGATCCCGCAGACCATCGGTCACGGAGGTGGTTTCTCCCACCAATAGAGCATTTTGCTGCATGGCCTCATCGAGCTGGGCAACGGCAATATTCACCTGACCGATGCCTTCCGATTGTTCGGTGGTGGCCAGGCTGATTTCACTGATCATTGACGATACGCGGGTTACCTGGTTCACAATATCATGCATGACTTCACCAGCGTTATTCGCCAGTTGGCTGCCGGTGGCGATTTTTTCCACACTGTCATTAATCAAGTCTTTGATTTCTTTGGCGGCATTGGCGCTGCGCTGCGCCAATGACCGCACTTCGCCGGCGACTACCGCGAACCCCCGTCCTGTTTCACCGGCACGCGCCGCTTCAACGGCGGCATTCAGCGCCAAGATATTGGTTTGGAAGGCAATGCCGTCGATGACCGAAATGATCTCGCTGATTTTTTTGCTCGAGCTGGTAATGGTGGCCATGGTTTCCACCACCTGTCCCACCACCGCGCCGCCTTTACTCGCGGCTTCACTGGCGGATTTGGCCTGTTTACTGGCGTTATGGGCGGTATCGGCATTATTTTTCACCGTTGCCGTCATCTGTTCCATGGAGGCGGCGGTTTGTTCAAGGCTGGAGGCCGCATCTTCGCTGCGGGAACTCAGTTCGCCATTGCCCCTGGCTATGCCGTCCCCCGCATGCCGCAAGCCGGATATTTGCTCATTGACATCATCGGTAAATGACCGCAGATTCAATCCCGCCTGATTGATGGCACGCAAAATCATGCCTACTTCATCAACGCGATTTAGAGACATATTACTGTCAAATTGGCCGGCGGCGACGCTAAGCGCCTGTTTCAGCACGCGTTCAAGCGGTCGTGATACCAAAATTTCCATCCAGAGTGAAAGCAACAGGGACATACAAGCGGCCACTGCCACGGTCAGCCCTATTTCTTGCGCAGGAAGCGCCAATAGATAGGCGCTTATCAGGCTCAGGGGCACAATCGCCAATGCCCCGCAGCGAATGCGCCATCGCACCGACATGGTTTGCAGACAGGACATCCAGCCAAACAGCCCGCCGCGAAGGGCCAGCCCCTCGTGGAACTTGACGCCGCCGGTTTTACCCGCCGTAAAATTCCGATAAAACCGGTCCGTCTCCTCCACCTCTTTACGCGTTGGTTTGGTGCGAACCGACATATAACCGGTCAACTGGCCGTTGCGAATTATAGGAGTCACATTCGCCCGCACCCAATAATAATCGCCATTCTTGCGACGGTTTTTCACCAGCGCGGTCCATGAGCGGCCGGCCTGTATCGTTTTCCATAAATCGGCAAAGGCTTGGGAGGGCATGTCGGGATGGCGCACGATATTATGAGGCTGCCCCAGAAGTTCATTGGGTTGATAGCCGCTCGCCTGAATAAAGGCAGCATTGGCGTAGGTAATATGGCTCTGCGTATCCGTCACAGACATCAGGGTGGCGTCGTCTGGTAAAATATATTCGTTCTGGGTCACAGGCAGATTGCTACGCATGCTAAAAACCCTGCAATAAGAGGTGGGAAAAATAAAGCGATGGAATCTTATCGGCACCTATTGAACAAACTTTACCTGTTTAGCCTCGCCCTTGTTTAATTTATATCCTGCATCACACAGCGCGTGGTCCGGCGATATAGCCGATACGATAGCGATCCGGGAAGCCGGGTTCCTCCGGCCGGCTTGAGAAACGAGCGCGAAGCACACGCCAACGGCTGCAGTCCCAGGCCGTGAGCTCATTCCCGCCGCCCGGTTGCAACGCCTCCGTCAGAGTAGTGTAGGGTGTAATGATGTGGGTGGAGATCGTTGCGAAGAGGCAACCGTCAATGGCGGTCAGATCGGGCGAGGATATTACCGTCCAACACTCAATGACCGGCCAGCCAAAGTCGTGAATCAGCTTTTCAAAAGCGTCGCTTTGCAAAAAGCCGGTCATTGCCGTGCCGTCCCGCCATACATAGAGCGGCGCGTAGCGATTCTCTTTGCCGTCAGGGGACACTCCACCGCGACGGGCATACAGGTAGGTCTTGAATACCAGACCGGGATAATTATCCAGCCGGGCGCCATTATCATGGATGCGCTGTTCGATGATGGACATATCATAGTCAGCCGGCAGGGTGAAACGATATTGCATGGCAATCATACGCGCTCCGGGGAGTAAAGTTGGCCATTGCCGAAACACCAGTCTTCCGGCGAGTTAAAACGCACCACGATCATCACATCTTCCGGCCGGATGCCGGGGCTTTCTTCCAGTCGCTGCGTCAACAGCCGGTAGAAATTCGCCTTCTGAACGCGGCTTCGCGGGCGTCCGGCGGTGATGTGGAATTGCACCTGCAGTGGTGAACGGATGCCGGTGAGATAATGCGGATCGCTGATAAGACGCGATTCAGGCAGGCATTCTATGACCTGGAAACGATCGCCGTCCGGCACGTCAAAAGCGTCCACCAGCGTGCGGTGTAGCTGATTCGATAGCTGTGCCAGCCATGTCTCGCTGCGGCCTTCGGCCAAGATAATACGGGTAAAAGGCATCAGGATTCCTCCTCGGGCAAACAGGCCAGCGCAGTGGCGGCGGCCGGCCAACCGGCGTAAAAAGCCAGATGGGTTATCATCTCCACCAGTTCCTGTCGCGTCAGGCCATTCGCTAACCCATAGCGGAAATGCCACGCTAATTGCCGCTCGCGTCCCAAGGCAATCAGCGCCGCCAGCGTTGCCAGGCTGCGATCCCGCGGCGACAGCGGCGAACGTTGCCAGATATCGCCAAACAGTATCTGTTCGCTGAGCTCCGCCAGTCTGGGGGCCACACTGATCATCTGTTGCAATGCCGCGTTTTCTGCCATGGTTAACTCCATCAATTGTTGATGTAGCTATTGTGAAAGCAGGGCTTGATTTATAAAATCAAAACTATCAGCATTGACGATCCCATAAAACAGGACATTTAATGAAACGACCGGTCACACTGGATGGTGAAGCCCTGCGTTCGTTTGTGTCAGGCATCGAGGCAGGAAGCTTCGCCATCGCCGCGCAGCGCTTAAACCGTTCCACTTCCGCCGTCAGCGCACATCTGAAAAAACTCGAACAGCAATGCGGCACTGCATTAGTGGTTAGAACCGGCCGGCATCTGACGCTGACCCCCAGCGGCGAAGTCCTGCTGGGTTTTGCCCGCCGCCTGCTGACGCTCAATGATGAAGCCTATCAAGCGCTGTGCGGCATGACCTTGCAGGGAGAAGTGAGGTTCGGCATGCAGGAAGACTTTGGCGAAACGCTGTTGCCCGCGGTATTGGGAGATTTTTCACGTGCTCATGGGGATGTACAGATTGCCGCACGCATTGGACGCAATCAGGAGTTGAAACAAGGCATTAAGGAGCAGCGATTGGATCTGGCGCTGATTTGGCAGGATGAAGCCCCGCCAATGCCGGGTGAACTGTTGACCGAACTGCCGGTGCGCTGGTTATCTCATCCCCGTTTGGACGCCGCGGCCCTGATTGCCGGCGGGCGGCCATTACCGCTGGTGATGTTTGAGACGCCCTGCCTGTTCCGCAAACGGGCGATAGAAGCGTTGGATCGCGCAGCCATTCCCTGGCGGGTGGTATTCGAAAGCCGCAGCCTCGGAGGCATCTGGGCGGCGGTAACGGCCGGGCTGGGCCTGACGTTACGTACCTTGATGGGCAAACCCGCTGAACTTAACGCCCTTCCCCATCCGTTGCTGCCGGATGCCGGTTCGTTAGGAGTAGCGCTGCTGCAATCGGACATTGCGCTGAGCCCCGCCGCAGAGCGGTTACGGGACATTATCCAACAGGCCCTGCTTGTGCATCACGCCCGCCTGGGCGGCGGATAAGCTCAAGGGGACCTTCCCGGTCCCCTTGGCTACTCTACTATCATCAAAAAATCTAATTATTATTCACAATGGCCGAAGATATCCTCGAAGAACAGCATTCTTGAACGGCTTTTCAATGAATGTTTTTGCTCATCCAGGTATCTACGAACTTGGCGGCTTGCAGGTTATTTTTCTCCAGCATGATGAAATGGCCGTTGCCGTTTATTCCTACGCTCGGCAGGCGAATAAAATCGTTTTTGACCCCCGCTTGCGCCAGGTATTTTGAAGTGCACAGGTCAAAGGGGACATGGTATGACGCCGCGCTGCCCACCATCAGGATAGGGACCTGAGCCAGAGCGGCCAGTTTACGAACCGGCTCTGCCTGCAGCCAGCAGGGGGCAATATCCGGCTTATCTGATTTTGTCTGCTCCACGGGCTTAAGGTCTGAGGTATCGACAAGAGGCGGATCATAGGTTAACTGAGTCTGCGTCAGGCCATAAGGCCGGGCTATTTTGTTGCCGTATTTGAACCACCCGGGCGCACCGGTATCCTTGATATTGTAAAAAGGCGGTCCGCTGGACTCGATGGCGATCACCCCTTTGACGCTCTTCGGGCGATCGTTCGCGATACCCCAGCCGATGGGGCCGGATTGTGAGTGGGTCAGCAGGATGACCGGTCCTATCTTATCAATCAGCGCATCGGCGGCGGCCCGGTTGAGCGTCTCGTTTTGCTGAAGATTGGTCATGTCCTCCATCTGCGAAGCGTAGAATTGATCGAAGGTCGCATCACCCGGCTTGCCCTCTCCCGGCCACTGGGTATGTTCCTTGGCTTGGGGATAAAGGGCCGTATCCTGCTGGCGGGAAAACCATTGGATGGAGTAGCTGGTATCGGGCTTGCGGGTCGGTCCGTAAGCATCGGGGAAATAGCCGGAACGTCCGCGCCCCACTTGATCCACCACGTATACCGCATAACCGCGGCTCAAGAAATAGGTTGCCCAGCCCTCGCGGCCGTCGGGCGTTTCATAATAGCCTTCACCCGTTTGCCCGCCGCCGTGAATCATTAACAACGGATAGGGGTGCGTTTGTTTAGCGGGAATCTGGTATTGCACATACATTTGCCCCGACATGCGCTGCCCCTTGCTTGTCGGCGTATATTTACCGACGACAAAAAAATTACCCTGGCTGGCAATGGAAATCGGCCCCCCTTCGATAGGCGCTGAATGGATGGCTTTCGCGGGTTCTTGCGCTGACGTGCTGGTGAGCGTTGCTCCATAAAAAACGGCGGTTATGCAGAGACATCCTAAAATATCCGGACCTTTCATCGTCGCTTACCTTCTTGTTGAGTAGGTTATTTTCACTACCGCTACCCCGGCTACTATTTCGACATCGACGGCTTAACCTGAAAAGTAGTCAATAATTTCCACATAGCAGAAAATATTTATTTACTACAGACATCACTGCGAGATATAAGAGATATTGAAGTCAGCGTCAAGAACAGCCGCCGTTTTACTATCGACAATGTGATGCAGGAATCTTTTTCGCTGGTTTTACGACCACGCGGATATATCAGCCATTGCCGGGAAGGGAGTAAAGCAGAGCAACGCCAACGGTTTATCGGGCTAAGGGCAAGCGGAGAACGTCGGCAAGATGATCGAGGATGACCCGCGTTTTGGGCGGCATACGGTGGCCAACGGGAATCAGGGCATGCACCGGCGCACCCTCGACGTCGGCTGCAGGCAGAACGTGATGCAGTGCCCCGGAGAGAACATAGGGTTGGGCAACCCTGTTGAACAGCTGGGCAATGCCCAGGCCGTTGATGGCGGCATCAACCATCGCCCCGCCATCGGACAGAATCATCGCGGGATCAGGGGAAAGGTCCATTGTTTGACCACCGTCCCATAGGGTCCATGGGCGCAGGCGGCCAGAGATGGTGCGAAACATGATAGCTTGCTGGTTGCACAACTGCTTCACTGACATGATGGGGTCGCGCTCTGCCAAATAAGCGGCTGACGCATACAATCCGAGACGGAGATCGCAAAGCTTGCGCACGGTCATCTCGCCCTCGGCGGGAAGATGCCCGATGCGAACCACGATATCCCATCCTTCCCCCACGGCGTCCACATGGCGATCGTCCAGGGTGAACTCCAGGGTAATTTTCGGGTAGCGTTTTTGGATGACGGTAAAGGTGGGTAATAACAGCCTGCCCAGACCCACCGGAACATTCAGACGCACCCGCCCGGCGGGATCTTCATGGCGCGCCGCCAGCAATACTTCCGCCTCGCTTAACCCTTCCAGCGCGGTCCGCGCCGCTTGCAGATAGATTTCCCCATCTTCCGTCAGACGGACTACCCGGGTAGTGCGCTGGAACAGACTGGTGCCGAGCCGGCGCTCCAGACGCTGCACCGCCTTGCCGACGTTTGATTTACTGGTGCCCAGCTGTTCGGCCGCGCGGGTAAAGCTGGCGTTCTGCGCCACCACGATGAACGTGGCGATATCCAGCATGGCGGGTGGAGATTGGACCATGGTTCTATCCAAAGCGACATTACGCGGTCAGTACGGTGGAATGTCGCCAGAGTGTAGATCAACGAGAGACTGTACGTCACGCCCCTCTTGCTTAAGCCATCCCTGCCGAAGCACTTTTCAACCGGCTCCGATATGCCTGATATCGTCTTCCTCGATAGTGCCATGATCCAGTCGGAAAACGCGGTTGCATAACCGTCTGATTAAATTATGATCGTGGGACGCAAATACAAATATATCCGTCCCGGCAATCCAATCGTGCATCCGCGTCTCCGCCTTTTTCTGGAAGGAAGCGTCGCCGGTAGCGAACATTTCGTCAATCAGCAGGATTTCCGGCCTGACGGATGTCGCTACCGAGAACATTAGCCGCATTGTCATGCCTGAAGAATAGGTCCGCACCGGCAGGACCAGGAAATCGCCTAACTCGCTGAAATCTTCGATATCGGGTATTTTTGCCTTGGCCGCCGAAACGGAATGCCCCATCAGCAACAGCATGCGCATGATATTTTCGTAACCCGAGAGTTCAGGGTCCATACCGGCGCCCAGTTCAAAAACCGTGGAGACCGACCCTGTCCGGATGATGCTTCCCGAGGTGGCGCCGTATATCCCGGCCATGGTACGCAATAAGGTACTTTTGCCGGCGCCGTTATGCCCGATCAGTCCGACGGCGTCCCCGTTGCCTAAAGCAAAACTGACATGATCCAGGGCAGTGACGGTCACGATGGCGTTGCCGCTGCTGCCAATGCATCCTCCTGAGCCGATCCTGACCAATTGATTGCGCAACGATTGCGAATGGGCGTTATAAATGGGATAGGTCACCGTGACATCATCAAAAATAAGGGCCGCCATGGTTATATCCAAAATGCCAGACGGGGAGCATGGCGGTTGAAAAACAGCAGCGTCGCCGTCCAGCCCCCTATGGCCATGATAATTACCGTTTGGTAAACAAAACCGGCGGGGACAGTGCCAAATATCGGATCGCGCACCAACGTGACAAAATAGGTAAAGGGATTCAGCCAGATAATGGCCTGGCTGACACCCCCATGACCGGCCTTGTAAATGACGGGGGTCAGGAAGAACACAATGGGCATCAGGGATTGCACTATCTGCTCCACATCACGAAAGCGGGCACCGATAAGGCCAAGCAATACCGAGATCCATAACAGATTAAGCACCACCAGGCCGAAACCGATGACGCTCAATAAATTTACCCAGCTCAATGATTGAGGATAAACCATCAAAACACCTACCAGCACCAGTAGATTATGGCCAAGAGAAATACATTGACGGGCAATCAGCTGAATGGGGTGGATAAAAAAAGGCAACTGCAAGTTGCGGATAATCTGCGACTGACGAACAAAAACGCCGGTACTCTCGGTGACGGTCCCGGAGATAAATTGCCACAGCAGCAATCCCACGGTTAACGAAGGAATAAACTGGCTGCGATCCTGATGCAGCAGCTGGCTCCAGACCAGGCCCAGGCCCACGACGCCAATCGCCGCTCCCAGCGTCAGCCAGAGCGGCCCGAGCATGCTTCTCTTGTACCGCGCTTTGGTATCGCTATAGGCCAAATGAGAAACGAGCGGCAGATGGCGAACGCTTTTTATTAAATCATTTATTGCAAAATACATTGCCGCAGCTAATCCTACATGAGATATCTATTTCCAGTCATAGTTATAGTCTGGCATGAATCATGAAATGCATTGCTTTTCCATGGCGGAAAGAAAATAAATTCAAAACGGTTCCCTTCCGGAGAGAGTGTAACGCCAGTTTAATAAAAAACACCAGGGTTTACTTTGGGCAGGATGTTATTTACTTTTTGCCTATTAACCTGGAAAAGCCTCTTAGACATCTGCTTCACTTCTGGAAGATACAAAATAACTAAATTACTGTTAATAACATATTTAACACATAAAGTAGAAATAACGTATTAATGCCCTCGCAACCCTGACTTCTTGAACTAACATAACCAACTGATATATTCCCTTCATCGTACATGACGATATTTCCATCTAAGCGCTTTGTTTCATCATTATTCCACCTTCGATTATAACTTTATGGATCAATGACTCAAACATACTCAAAGAAATATCAAACAGGAGCATTGATGGATATGGTGTACCAGCAAGATCGATTAACACTTAAGGTTGCCATTTTGATGGGTACTTATAATGCCCAACGATTTTTGGCAAGGCAATTGGATTCCATCGCGGCGCAAAGCTGGCAGGAGTGGTCGATCTGGATCTCCGATGATGGTTCCCGCGATGAGAGTTTGTCCATCATCTCTGCCTTCCGGCAAAAATGGGGGGCGAAACGGCTGGTGCTGTTGGCGGGTCCGCAAAGAGGATTTGCCGAAAACTTTATGTCCCTGGTATGCAATCCGGCCATCAAAGCGGATTATTATGCCTATGCCGATCAGGACGATATATGGGAGGCGGATAAGCTCAGCCGCGCCCTTGATATTTTGCGCAAAAATGGGCAAGGGTTACCCGCCATGTATTGTTCGAGGACAAGATTAATCGACGAGTTCGACCGTGAGCTGGGCTTATCTCCCTTATTTACCAAGCAGCCGAGCTTTGCCAATGCCTTAACGCAAAGTCTTGGCGGCGGAAATACCATGATATTTAATCAGTCGGCCCGGGAGCTTCTGCTTGAGGCCGGGCGAGTGACCGTTATTTCCCATGATTGGTGGACCTATATGGTTGTCACCGGCTGCGGCGGCTGCGCTATTTATGATGAATATCCATCGGTGCGTTACCGTCAGCATTCGAATAATTTAGTGGGTACCAATACAGGCTGGCGCAATAACATGACGCGGATTCGCCGGCTATGGCGGGGTGAATTCAGAAAATGGATTGATTGTAATATATTAGCCTTACAGCATATCAGCAAACATTTGAATCGGGAAAATGCCCGACTATTACACCAATTTATGGTGGCCCGCGGCATTTGGCTATTGCCGAGGCTGGTGGTCCTCAAGCAGACAGGTATTTACCGGCAAACGTGGCTTGGAAATCTGGGTTTGATATTTGCCGCTATTTTTAAAAAGGTTTGAAGATATGAGCATAATGGTAACCGGCGGCGCCGGGTTTATCGGCAGTAATTTTGTACTGGATTGGTTAGCGTTATCGAATGAGCCGGTGATTAACCTGGATAAGCTGACCTATGCTGGAAACAGGGGAAATCTGGCGACGCTGATTCACGATCCCCGCCATACCTTGGTTCAAGGGGATATCGGTGACGCATTGCTATTGGCCAGCCTGCTGGAAAAATTCCGGCCGCGCTGCGTAATCCATTTCGCGGCGGAAAGCCATGTCGATCGATCTATTTTAAATCCCGGCGATTTTATTCAAACCAATGTGGTAGGCACTTTTCATTTGCTGGAGGCGGTGCGGAAATACTGGATGTCCGGCGGCGACGCCTTGAAAGCCGGCTTTCGCTTTTTACATGTCTCAACGGATGAAGTCTATGGCTCCCTGGACAACGTAGCGCCGGCTTTTCGCGAAACGGACAGATACGAGCCCAACAGCCCCTATTCCGCCAGCAAGGCCGCAAGCGATCATCTGGTGCGCAGCTATTTCCATACCTACGGCCTGCCGGTGATAACCACCCACTGTTCCAACAATTATGGTCCGTACCAATTCCCGGAAAAATTGATTCCGCTGATTATCCATAACGCATTAACGGGCAAAACCCTGCCCCTGTATGGCGACGGCCGGCAGGTAAGAGACTGGTTATATGTGAAGGATCACTGCGCCGCCCTTCGCTGCGTACTGGCGGCCGGCGAAGTGGGGCAAACCTATAATATCGGCGGTTGGAATGAAAAAACCAATATCGAGGTCGTGCAGACTTTGTGCCTGATCCTGGATCGGTTATGCCCTCCGGCCAGGGGGAAATCCTATGCCGGGCAAATCGCCCATATACAGGATAGACCGGGGCACGATCGCCGGTATGCGCTGAATGCCTCCAAGCTTGAAAACCGATTGGGCTGGAAACCGGTGGAAACCTTCGAGACGGGAATGGATAAAACGGTGCGCTGGTATCTGGAGCACCGGTCCTGGGTGGAGAATGTCACCAGCGGTAGCTATCTGCGCTGGGTTGAAAAACAGTATCAGGGAAAAGAGGCTTTGCCATGACCGCGGCATCGTACCGTATTTGTGCGGTTATCGTCACCTATGAGCCTGATTTACCGCTATTTGCCGACGTAATAGCCGCCATAAGCGGACAGGTGCAGGAAGTCATCATCGTCGATAACGGGTCTGCGGCATGTTGCCGCGCCGCGCTGGGTGAAATCGTCCGGGTTTCAGCGCATCGGCATCTTCTCCTGCATGAAGATAACCAAGGCATCGCCGCCGGCCAAAATCGCGGTATCACCCTGTCCCGTGCGTGGGGATGTACCCATACGCTGCTGCTAGATCAAGACAGCATCCCCGCCGCCGATATGGTTCGGCAATTATTGATGGTGGAGTCCGGTCTGCTGGCGCGCGGCATCAAGGTGGGAGCCGTTGGCGCCACGGCGGTCGACCGGCGGACTTCCACCCGGGCCGGGTTCGTGCGCAAACGGGGGATGCTGATTCACCGCTGCACTCCCCCTCCGCGGGAAGAGCATATCGAGACCGATTTTCTCATTTCATCCGGAACCCTGATCCGCACCGCCGTTTTCAAAGATACCGGCCTGTTGAACGACGGCTATTTTATCGATCATGTCGATACGGAATGGTGCTTTCGGGCGACCCATAAGGGCTATCGTCTTTTTGGTTCGAAGAAAGCGCTGTTAAGCCATTGCCTCGGCGAGACCGTCATCAAAATATGGTTTGCCCGCTGGCGCGAGGTCCCGCAGCATAACCCGCTGAGAAATTATTATACGTTCAGAAATACCATCAGGATGATTTACCATACCCCCATGAGCGCCTCCTGGCGTCTCGCCCATTGCTACCGCCTGGCGATGTTCTTTACCTTTTGCCTCATCGCCGGCAAGCCGAGGTTATTGCGTCTGAAAATGATGCTCCTCGGTTTGGCCCACGGCGTTAAAGGCGTGCAGGGCATCTTTACCCCTGACAGAAGAACATGATCCGCACGGCAGGGCCGCTTGCTGACAAAGCGCCAGGCCCGGACAGGCCGGGCCTTTATGTCAACATCCCCCGGCACCGATCCGTTCAACCGGTCAGGATACCGGCTCCTCCCTTGGGGTCATTACCGCTGAATCCAGATTTTCCATTACGTACCGGTAGATGCCGTCCATTTGCTGCTCCCATGATAACGGCGCCATGGTGGCGAGGCCGCCGTCGGCCAGTCGCTGTCGCAGCGAACGGTCATGATAAAGCGCGCTGAACGCCTCCAGCATCGCCTGTGGTACGGGATCCGCCAGGCAGGCATTTATCCCGTGCCGGCAGTGCCACTCCACATGCGGGCCGTTGTTGCAAATGACCGGCACCCCGGAAGCCATTAACTCAACGGGCAAATAGGAAAGATTGGTCCCGGAAAAGGCCATGCCGATATCACAGGTACGGTAAAGATCGCCGGTCTCCTTAAGCGTCAAATTGCCCATCAGCGTCGCCGGAAAGGGGGGTCGGGCCTGTAAATCCAGCCCCGCGATCACAATTTCAACGTCAGGAAACCGTTCAGCGATTTTTTTCAGCGCGGCCATTCCCAAATCAAAGCAGCGGCGCTCCGTAGAGGGCCGGCCGTAAAAAAACAGCCGCGACACCTTCTCGCGTACGCGGTAGTCCTTCACGCGCGGAGGGTGGAAAATTTGGCGATCCGCGGCAAAAAGAAAGTTCCGCGCCCGGCCGCCATGGGATTCATAGCACTGTTTCAGCCAACCGCCGCCGGTAATACCGATAAAACCAAAACCGTAGGTGGCGTTTGCCTGCATGGATGTCGTGCCGTAAGCGTAAAAAAGGCTCTCGTAATCCTGCATAAAATAAAATTTTTTATTGGTAAACTCGAAGGCCCTTACGTCATAGGCGGACTGCCAGGTGGTGGCGATGGCGGCGGTGCAGGAAGGCAATAAAGCCGGATCGATCATAACCTCTAACTGGCAATCCGGCAGCGCCGACATAAGCTCCTCTTGCAAATGTTTTACCGAGTGATGCCGGCGATTATCATGGATAAAAATAATATTCCGAGTGTCAAACCTGGCGAAATGATTGGCAAAACGAAATAAGGTATAATGACCTCCGCCCCAAACATTCGTCCAATCCGGCACAAACCAGATGAATGTCGGCCGCGGGTCTTTATTGGCAACCGGAACCACGGTACCGCCGTATTCAGTCCAGGGCTTATAATCAAGCACCGTGCCATAAGTCATTTCCGGATCCAGGTTTGTCATACCGGGCCAGACGCAGTGATGGCCGGCATTGACCTTTTGGTGTAATAACACAAAAAAACGGGGAAACTGCTTGAATAAGGCGAAAATAACGGCGTTACCCCAGCCAAATTCCTTGGCGTATTGCATAAAAAGTTTGATT
This sequence comes from Sodalis sp. RH16, assembly GCF_047324245.1. Classification (NCBI taxonomy): domain Bacteria; kingdom Pseudomonadati; phylum Pseudomonadota; class Gammaproteobacteria; order Enterobacterales; family Bruguierivoracaceae; genus Sodalis; species Sodalis sp. RH16. The sequence continues at coordinate 1,631,605 of NZ_CP178737.1, forward strand.
TTATCATTCATGATTATGTTATTAGCCTTGGAAAGTAGCAATATATCTTGCGAGATCATCTTTCCAGTAACCGGGATTAATCGACTCGTCCAATGTGGATAAATAAAGGGATTTAATACCTTCAGAAAAAGGCCGAGGGGCCGACAGTGGGAACATGGAAGACTGAACGGGAACAATATCCCCCCGATAGTTCAAAAGATCGCCAATGGCGCGCGCGATATCGAAGCGGCTGATGGTTCCATTGCTGGCGAAATGAAAGGTGCCGGTTTGGCGCTGATTAATTGCCCACAGGATAAATTCGCTTAACTGAACGGCGTAGGTAATACTCCCCAACCGATCGCTCACCGCTTTCAACTCTGCCGCTCCATTTTTTATTTGCTGAATGATCTTGCCGACAAATTTATGATCTTTCCCCGGCCCGCCGCCTATCATCCAGCCGGCACGAAGAATCAGGTGCCGCTCGGGGCAATTGGCTTTCACCGCTTCTTCGCCGTTTAACTTTGAGCGGCCGTAATAATTTGTGGGAATGGGAATATCCAGTTCGTTATAGCTGATTTTGCCTTCCGCGCCGAAAACGTTTGAAGAAGAAATATACAGTAACCATGCGCCGCAGGCTTCAGCCGCCTTGGCAATTTGTTCCGTTGCCAGATGATTGCATATACCGGCCCGTGCCGGTTCTCTTTCACATAAATCCACATCGGTTTCAGCGGCAAAATGCAAAATGACATTCGGCCTCGCTTCCCTGATAAAGGAATAAATACACTTGGGATTCGACAGATCAAAGCGGTGGCGGTCAGCAACCACTATTTCGCAATGGGTATCACTCAACGCATTGGCAACATAGACACCGAGCATGCCGGTGCCGCCGGTAATGAATATTTTATCAGACATTGTTAAAAAACCTCCGCACCGGCCAAGGAATCCCCGGCCTGATCTTTAAAAGAGATGATGGGGTCAATATCAGTGTGAGCCATATCCTGCCATTTGATATCAATATCCGGATCGTCAAAGCGTATACAGCGATCGTATTGCGGATACCAATAATCGGTCACCATATATTGTAATTTTGCACTATCGGATATCACCAGGAAACCATGGGCGAAACCCTCCGGTATCCAGAGCTGATGAAAATTTTCGTCAGATAATAGCGCCCCTGCCCACTGGCCGAAGGTAGGCGAATTTTTTCGTAGATCAACGGCAACATCAAATACGGTCCCTTTAACCACCCGTACTAATTTCCCCTGCGGTTTACTCACCTGATAATGCAAACCACGTATCACGTTTCTTTTAGAAAATGATTCGTTACTCTGAACGAAATGTATTTCGCGATTGACCGCCTGTTGAAAGGCTTTAAGCTGAAAGCTTTCATAGAAATAACCTCGTTCATCTTTAAAGACTTGAGGTTCAAAAAGTAATACATCAGGAATGGGTAGCTTTGAGGGTTTCATTGGGTATTCTCTTTGAGCAAAAAATGCAGATATTGCCCGTAGCCGTTTTTCATCAATGGCCGGGCCAGCTTCGCGAGTTGTTGATCGTCGATCCATTGTTGTTTATAAGCAATTTCTTCCGGGCATGATACTTTCAGACCCTGCCGGCTTTCCAAAGTGGCAATGAATTGACTGGCATCCAATAAGGATTTATGGGTACCGGCATCCAGCCAGGTATATCCTCGCCCCATGACCTGTACCCTAAGGGCATTTTTTTCTAGATAAAGCCGGTTTAAATCGGTTATCTCAAGTTCGCCCCGTGAAGAGAGTTTCAATGTCCTGGTCAATTCACACACATCTTTATCGTAAAAATAAAGTCCTGTGACGGCGCTGTTTGACTTGGGATCGGCGGGCTTTTCCTCAAGGCTGATAACCCTACCATCCGCGCTCAGCTTCGCGACGCCATAACGCTCAGGATCCTGGACATGATAAACAAAGATGCTGGCGCCGCTCTCACAATAGGTCGCATTTTTCAATAAATGAGGCAGGTCGTTGCCATGAAAGATATTGTCCCCAAGAATAAGAGCACAGGGATCGCCATTGAGAAATTTCTCTCCCAGGATAAACGCCTGCGCCACCCCATTGGGGGTCGGCTGTACCTGATAACTCAGCCTTATGCCCCATTGTTCTCCGCTGCCCAGCAATTGTTTGAAACGCGGCGTATCCAGCTCGGTGGAAATGATGAGAATATCTTTAATACCCGCAAGCATAAGTGTGCTTAACGGGTAATATATCATCGGCTTATCAAATACGGGCAGCAGTTGCTTTGAAATGGCCAATGTTGCGGGATGCAAACGGGTACCCGCTCCGCCAGCGAGAATGATGCCTTTCCGTTTCATGTGTATTTTCCTTTGAACTCCCGTATAGGATCTCGGCAAGAGGAAGAATGACAACTTGCGCGACCCAAAGCATATTGGCAAAAATCAATGGCAGGGCAGATTGGCGTATAATGTAATGATAATCATGCAACCAATTAGACATATTAATTTTATAGATAGCGATTAATAACCAATGCCTAATGGCTGATAACGACCAAAGTCGCTTCAATATAGCCTAAAGGGATAATTTTAATACCCACCCTCGGGAAACATATCTTTGCATAATTACACGTAAAGGCGGCTCCTACGCCCTTCTTGCCTAAGGGGTTGTAGTAAGTAGGATTTCAGCGGTATGATCCCACTGCAAGGCAATAATAGGATTAAAACAAATACATATTAGCTCCCTGTCACTAACGCCGTTGGATTAATCTATTAACCACAACACTGCGTCAGGTGCTCCCTGAACGGTCGAATTTTTATATTATTAGAATTATGATCAACCAGACTTGATACGGCTATTTATTCATCTTTACGGCTGGCGATCTGTCTTTTGAAGCCGCGAATAATATGCAATCTGGTTTTTTCGCTATAAAGAACCGGATTTTTCTCCTCGATAGCTGAAATTATTTCGTCATGCTCATCGCACAGAATATCGAGGTCCGGCACTCCCTGTCCTTCGTGAAATAAAAAAAGCTGCGGACCAAAATCGAGTACTGTATACATATCGTTTATCAAGCTATTTCCCGCCGCGTTGACGATGACTTTATGAAACTCAGCATTCATGGAAATAAGATCGCTGTAATTATCATAAACCCCGTCATGACCATGGGTACGAATATCATGATTCAAGCGTTTTAATTCACCCAATTCATCTCGCGTTATTTTTTCGATTACCGCATCCGCAATAGAGGATTCAATGAGCACGCGAGCCTCATGCCACTGATAAATATCATTATTACAGGGCTTTGCGGCCACTCTGAAGCCTTTATTATGCTCTAATATCAATAATTTTTCAGCGGTCAGCCTTACTAAGGCCTCCCTGATAGGAATGCCGCTGATACCGAATTTTACACTTAGGGCGCTGACGATAAGATGCTCTCCCGGTTGCAATTGATTGTATATGATCTCCTTTTTGAGAATATCATAAACTTCATCACTGACGCTTTTATTTTTAAGCATAACCTGTTCTCTTTATTTATTATCATTTAGGATGACACGGATGGTATATAATATATCATTCAAAAATGTTAAAAAATTAAATATTATTTGCATTAGATAATTGTCAAATTGGAGATTGAAAGCCGCTTTAAGCGGTGATTATAACGATAACCATATCATTAAAAAGCATTTGTTTCTATTGCCGACCAGAATTGAGTAATTATCCGAATATCAATTAAGCCCGTGGAAACCATCATCCAATGTAATTAGTTTTTCTACAGAGATAATTATTATTTATACGAAAAAAATTTGATCACCGTTATCCGGCTCCAATGATATTAGCGCCTTTTCATTGGTCAAATTATTCAGCAGGCAGGGCATAAGTGACACCCAGGCCTATCCTTTCTATGGAACCCAGGCTATGCGTTGTTGAGACCCGCTATTCCAGCGTTAACCGCTGATGCCGGTTATGTATGCGGCGCCAGGCGGCCGGGCAGAAGTGACAGCGGCTCAGCCTCCTCCCCCCCTGCCGTGAAGGTCAGAACGTCAGTCGCGCCTTGCGGATGGCGGCAATATGCTCCGGCCCGATACCGCAACAACCGCCCACTATGGTCGCGCCCTGATTAACCCAGCGGCGGACCCATTTCAGATAGTTTTCCGGATCGAGATCGGGCCGTATGCCGGAAATACCCGCATAAGGCTCATCGCTCGGCGGTTCGGGCAAAAAGGCATTGGCATAAACGCCCAGCCCTGCCGCCGGTGTCGGTGAAGCATCTATCACCCGTCGTGCGGCCATGATCGCCTCGCTCATGACCTCCGGCTGGCTGCAGTTAAACAAAACGGCATCGGCTCCCGCCGCAAGCGAAGCCGCCACCGCTTCTCCTACGCCTTCACCCGAGCGGAGCTCCGGCGGGCCGATACGCCCCGCCTCATCCTTCAGGGTATAAGAGATATAAACAGGCAATGAATTGGTTTGCCGGATAAAAGCCAGGTCGGTTAACGCTTCGGCGGTGGAGCTTTGTGTCTCAATCAGCCAAAAGTCAATATGCGGCGCCAACCCCTGCACCAGCGGGGCAAGAATCTCGGGGGCGCGGGCGGCGATAAATTTATCCGGCCGATAGCTTTCAAACAGCGGCGGCAAGGACCCCGCCACACGGACCGGGGATGCCGAACGTCGGTCAGCGGCTCCGTCCGCCACGGCGCGGGCCAGGCGTCCCGCCCGGTCGGCCAGCGTTTGGGCCTGGGCGTGAAACCGAGCCTCCCCCAGCATATGGGGCACCAGTCCGAAGGTATTGGTGGTAATAATATCCGCTCCGCTGTCGGCGAACGCCTGATAGGCGCGGCTGACATATTCCGGCGCTTCAATAAGCGCCAGCGCCGACCATTCGGGAAGACGGAACGGCGCCCCCAGTCTTTCCAGCAATCGTCCCATGCCGCCATCAAGAATGGTGACGGCCCGCTTCGGGGCATGGCTTTGATTTGTGGGATTTGTGGCGCTAGCGTTCATCAGATACCGTTCCTCTCAACGTTGCGAATGCTGTTGTTCATAACCCTGCCCGAAATGGCGTTCCAGCCGCTGCTGAAAAAGCTCCAGGACAATCGACATCAGCCAATAGACGGCCGCCGCGGTGGCCAGCATTTCCATATAATGATAGGTACTTCGGCCATAGGATTGGGCCAGGAAATTGAGTTCCCACAATCCCATCAGCGACACCAGCGACGAATCTTTAAGCATCGAAATAAAGAGCGATCCCACCGGCGGCAAAATGATGCGCAGCGCCTGCGGCGCCACCACATGGGTCAGAATCACGCCACGGGAGAGGCCGAGCGCCATTGCCGCCTCTTTTTGTCCGTTAGGCACCCCTATCACTCCGCTGCGAATGGTTTCCGCCAGATAGGCGCCGTAATTCAGCGACAGGGCAACTATCCCTGAACTGAACGCCCCCAGGACAATGCCCGCCTGGGGCAGCGCCAGATAGATTATCAATACCTGCACCAACAGCGGCGTGCCGCGGAATAACGAGACGTAAAAAGTAGCGCAGCCGAAAGCGATGGCGCTGGCGGATAACCGTCCGGCGGAGGCTATAATGCCCAGCAGGATGCAAAACAGCATGGAAATCAGGGTGATCGCCAGGGTTAACGCCGCTCCCTGGATGAAACCGTCCGGCGAAAGGTGCAATCCGAGCATAAACGGCAATTTTTGCCGGATCAGGCCGGTATCAAGACCCATGCGGGAAAACAGGCAGAGCAGCAGCGTCAATAGCAGCAGCCAGGTAAGACCGGTACGCAACCGGAATCCAAGGCCGCCTTTGGCCACCGACGCCGGGGGAGTTTGCCGTGAGGGCGCCGTCTCATCCTCGCCGTCGTTTTTGTTCGGATGCAAAGAGAATGGCAAAGCCATTACAGCGATGCCCTGGTGATATCTTCGCCAAACCAGTGCTGCGAGATTTTTGCCAAGGTCCCGTCGGCGCGCAAGGCATTGATTGTATCGGCGACCTTTTTATTCCACTCTGCATCGCCTTTATCGGTGGCGACCCAGTTCGGTTCGGCATAGAGTTCGGCGGCAATACGGAAAGAACTGGTTTTGGCGATGCGCGCCTTGGCCGTTGCCAAATCGGAGACCACCGCATCCAGGCGCGTGCCGGCGCCTAACGCCAGGTTCTGAAAGGCCACGGTTTCATCCGTGGGAATGATTTGGACATGATTAAACGGAAAATCAATAGGCTTGGCTCCCGGAATGACTAAGGTTTTATTCAGGTAATTCTCATAGCTGGAACCAATGCCGACCCCCACTTTTTTATTACTCAAATCCGCGGCGCTTTTAATGTTCTTTTCATCTCTGTTCACCACCAGTACCGCCGGGGAGCTGTAATAGGGCGCCGGAAAATCGAGGACTTTGGCCCGCTCGGAATTAGGCGTCATTGAACAGATGCAGACATCCCAGCGCCCGTTCCATTTGCCGCCGACGATGGTTTCCCATCCGGGCGCGGTCAGTTCCAGCGTAACGCCCAGCTTTTGCGCCACCGCTTTCGCCACATCCACATCAAATCCGGCCAATTGGTTATTTTCATCAATAAAACCAAAGGGAGGGTAATCATTAACCAACACATCATGCAGCACTTTTGATTGATTTACCCGGTCAAGGGTTGAACCCGCGCTGGCGGGTTGCGCCCCAAAAAGGAAAATGGCGGCGGCCAGTGTCGATAGTCTTAGAAATGCGGACATTTTTTACCCTGATCTTTCCATAAGAGAAGCCTATGACCACAACTTAGTAAACCAACCAGCGCTTTCAAAATACCAAAGCGGTATATCTTATATAAATCATCTTCAAAGGGGGATTAAGCTGCAACGGGATTTGCTAAGTTTACGATTTCATGTAAACTAATCTTGATAAATCGTAAAGTTTTGGGGTGCCCATGGGAATAGTCGCTAAAAAAACCACTAACCATCAAATTGGCCGTCAGTCCGTTAGCCTTGACCACTCCGAACTGGTCAGGGCGCGTCTAGCCAACCTTGCGGAACACTTTATCGATGTGCTCAGAAATAAAGACGCGGACAATATCCATGCTTTATTAACACTACCGGACGACCAATTCTGGTCCGAAATCAAAGGGCGCGCTAACCATATCGAAATTGTGGAAATGAGTACTCCCGAGAAAATAGAGCATCAAGAATATATTGATAATCGAAATGCTTTTCTTGCTCATCTGGGAAAATACGGCGGGGTCTATAAATCCAGCATGGTAGCTGAAATCCTGGGCATCTCCCGTCCTACCGTCAATAAATACGGCGAGCAAAGCAAGATCATCGTCCTGAACTGGGGAAGCGAAAATCTCTACCCGGTTTTTCAATTTTCCACTGATGAAAATAACGGCGAGAGAGGCCTGCTGAAAGGGTTGCCGGAGATATTAGCCAGCTTGCGAAACGTCAGCAACGTAAGAAAGTGTAATTTTTTCACCCGCGAAATTGATACGCTGGACAAAGCGCTGGATAAGCCCACGACTGCCCTGGAAACATTGCGCAAAGGCGCCACGGAAGAGGAAATACGCCAGTTGGTCAGGCTGGCGGGCATCTTCGGCACCCCCGACGCGGCGTAGCGGCGAACAAGGGCCACTACCGATTTTATACAGATACAGTCCTAATACCGACGGGCGGAACTCGCCATAGTCCACAGCGGCATTATCCGGTAATGCGAATGTCCAGGTGGTCTCTCAGCATATCCCTGGCGCTGACGCCTTCATGCTGAAAGTCGGACAGCCGCTTGACGGATTTAGTGGTAATGAGGCCTGCCCCTGACGAGTCCTCGCACCAGAATACCGTGCAGCATTGTCCGGTCATGCATGACAGGTATTCCAATCCATCCACGTGCTTTGACAGTATTGCCGCCAGCATTTGTGTATTACGGTAATTACCCCCCATCAATTCCCCTAGCGGAACATGCAGCAAGGGGGCCAGCGCCGTTAAATCGATAATCGACAGATCCCGTACCGCCGTGACGATTGCCATGCAATTTTTAGTAAAATCTTCCAGATCGATAAAACGTTCCCCTTTGTACATTTCAGCGCAGGCCGTTACCGGCACGGCCGTGACATAAAATGTGCCCTTGCTTCGATCGGGAATAGCGTAACGGGACTCTCTTTTAGGATCTTTATTAAAAAAAACGCCGTTCCCGTCGTAAAAATTATCCTGTAAACGAAAATAGTCAGTTGAAGCGGGGTATGTCTTGACAATTTTACTTCCGGCAACCTTTATTTTTTGAATTATTTGATCCATTCTATATTCAATGTTACCCCATACCTTTAGTAGCATAAAATATTTACTTTAAAGTGATTAGATAGAAACATTTATGCTTCCTTATGGTTTATAGGGCTGACTCCCTAATAGAAAATAATACTCAATTGATAAGATACGGAGCAAGCCTTCGGCAGGGATATTTAGGTAATGTTTATTTGTAAACGATTTTAATTATTATTTACCCATGTTTAAGAGCATGTCGATTATCTAAAATCCAGCTAACAATATAACAATTTTTATCAAGGGAATATTCTTGCAGATTTTTTCCGTTAAACGAAGTATAAATTATCTTTTGATAATAACCATATTAATTGTGTGCATATAAAAGGCCAATGTCGGGTAAAACAATGACTAGCGCAGAGCGTCTGAAGAGTATCTTGCAGGGTAAACCCGTTGATAGAACCCCTATTGCCGGTTGGTTGCATATGCCGTTGGTGGACAGGGTTATCCCGGAATTCGTCGGGGCGACCGTTCAGTTCACCGATGAGAATGAGTGGGATTTCGTCAAGGTCATGTCCAACGGACATTACATGGCCGAGGCCTATGGGGCCGATATCCTGTTTTCCACCGACCCAACGCAATGGTCGGGTACTTTCCGTTCATATCCGGTGAAAAGCCCTCGCGACCTCTTGACGCTACCGGTACTGGATAAAACCAATAGCGCACTGGCGCGGGAAATTTCGGTAACCGCTGCCCTGGTACAACATTATCAGGGAAAAGTACCCATTGTGGCGACGCTGTTCACTCCCCTTACCTGGATTCAGGAAATGAGCAGCTCCACCGATCCACGCTTGACCAGGGAGTTTATGCAACGGCATAAAAAAGCATTGCACAGGGGCCTTGAAGCCCTGCTCTCAACTCAGTTGAATTTTCTTGACGGGTTGCTGGCGGCGGGTATCGACGGTATTTTTCTGGCCTCGCAGTTTATCAGCGGCGAGGTCATCGGCCGGGAAGAATATCATGAATTCTGTCGCCCCTATGACCAGAGGATTCTGGACTATATCAAAGGCAGGACCTGGTTCAATATTCTGCATGTACACGGCAACAAGCGGTTGCTGTTCGATGAGTGCCTTGATTACGATGTGCAGGCATTTAATTGGGAAGACGCACCCTATGGCGTACCGGACACGCAGCGGAGCAGTATAAAAGCCATACGCGGCTTGACCGATAAAATCATCATAGGCGGTATCGATCAGCACCATGATTTTTCCCAGGAGGAGAATAACCGGGATGTCATTAGGGCGCGGCTCCAGCTGCAATATCAGCGCGCAATGCAAGAATCAGGCGGAAATAAGTTTATCTTCGCCCCCGGCTGCGCGCTGCCGCAAGATATACCCCGAGACATTTTCAAGCTGCTAAAAGAGGTAGTGGGACAGTCCTCACGCCCATGACTAGCCGAAGAGTTTGAACTGCGCGGTCAGCTTACGTACGTTTTTTTTACCACCGATAATCGCCATCCCCAGCAGTTGCAGCTGTTCGGTTTTCTGCCCCAGCACCATTGCGGTAAAGTCATCATAGCGGGTAGTCTCCTGCCCCTCAACGGGAAAGATGACCTTATCCACATCCTGGGCCCGGCAGCTTTCCAGCAGTATTTTCAGCTGGTCGGCCGACGCGGCCAGCACCGGTATTCCGATGGGGATCAGTCCTGGATATTCGCAGCGATCGCCGTCGATCAGGGGTTGTCCCACCAGAGCGGGATGGCGTTGTCCCACCGTCAAGGCGATGACCGCTGCGGCATTCACCGCTTTGCCGGCGGGTAAACCCTCATCAAGAATGATGACGCAGCGCTCAGGTTGAAGGGACGTCGTTTCGTTTATCGGAATCGAACTCATGATCTTTCTCCTGCTGAATCGAATTCCGAGCATAGATCAGATGTTTTTACCGGTCTGGAACGATTGTGCAGATCCGCCGGTAGGCAGCGGGGGTAAGATAATAAGCGCGTTTAAACCAGCGCCCCAGATGGCTTTGATCGGCGAAACCCGTCTGGGCGGCCGCGTCCGCCGGCAAAATCCCCTTAGCCAATAATGCCCGCGCTTTAACCAGCCTCAGCTGCACCAGATAGGCGTGGGGCGGCAGACCGTAACGATGCTGAAATTGACGGGTTAACCGGAACCTGTCCATACCCGCCAACGCGGCCAGTTCCGTTAAACCGATTTCTTCACTTATACTGTCATGCAGATAATCCCGCACCCGCTGAAGAGCCGGATTTTTATTATCCGCCGTGACCCTTTTTTTACGCCAGGGATAGCGGCGGGTTAAGGCTGAAATCAAATGTTGCATCCCATGATCTTTGACGATTTTGAAATCCTGGCGGTGCAGGGCATCGAAAGCCGATAGCGTAGCGGCGGCCAATAGATCATCCTGGAACAGGGTAACCGGGAAGGAGAACTCCGCCCGATCCGGCGCGTTCTCGAAAATCTCCGGCAATTCGCGGCGCAGCAGTTCCGGCGGAATATACAGCATACGATAGGTGAACCCGTCCCGGTCCACCGCATCGCCATCGTGCACCTCCCCCGGCGCCAGGGTAAAAACCTTGCCGGGGGTGCTGCGGTATCTCACCCGGCCGGAATGGAACTGCTGCACCCCCGCTTCGGTGACGCCCACCAGATAGCTGTCGTGCCAGTGCGCGTCATAAGCGTGTCCCTCGAAATGCGCCCGGATGGTTTCTACCTGCGAATCCTTATCCTTTACGATATCCACCCATTGCGTCGTGGTCATGGAAGCTTGCCCGGCCCGTTGATAGAGAAAAAAACTATACTAGCAGACACAGTAAGCAAGGCAGTGCTGACAAGCCGTTTTTTTGTTCAAAAATGTAAAGCAACAAACTGACGTTATGCTAAAAATAAGCATAATGCTTGACAATGTAGCTTGGCATCGTTGCCCCCTTCGAGTCCATTAGAAATTAAGATAATATTTATTTCGGAAATTGTTTTTATTGATATTGTTTTAATAAAAATTATATAATTTATTTCTACTTTTGGCATGCGAATAAGTTTTACCTATAATAAGTGGTCATTAACCAGGCCTTCTGCCCATCTCAACGCTGCGCAATAAAAGACTGGATATGTGGCAAAAAATAGGCAAATCTAACGATTACGGCTCTTTTAACGGCAAAATAATAGCCGCCCATCCTAATAAACAGCTTTCTCTAAAAAGCAAAATACCTACTTGTCGAAACAGTTAATTTGATATTTATTTCCCCCGTATAGTTACGTTAATGGCGTATTAAAAGCATATGTATGATTATTAACGTTTTGAATAACATAAGTTTTAAAATTTCAACTTTATTTTCATATGCCTTTAGGTGGCGGTTTGACAAATTGATACGGTACTATCACTCTAAATGAGCGTTAGTTATTATTATCAATATTTTATTGAATCAATTTATTATAAATATATTATGGAGCCATAAAAAATGCCTACACTTCACAAGCCAGCGATATATCTGCCGGAGCATATTATCACCCTCGAGGAAACGCTTGATCTTGCGAAAAAGAATTTCAAAGACAATCCCAATTTGGAAAAATCCATCGAGCTGATAACCAATACAGGCGTGAAAAAAAGGCACATCATACAACCAATCGAGCTGGCGACATTGCATCCGGGTTTTGGCTATCGGAATGCCGTATTTGAATATCAATCCAAGCGACTGGTACCTAACGTGATAGAGGAAGCGTTGAGCCATGCCGATATCACCGCCAAGGATGTTTCCGCAATCATTTATGTGTCATGTTCAGGTTTTCTAATGCCGTCGCTGACCGCCTGGCTGGTGAATAAAATGGGATTCCCTTTGCAGACGGTGCAAATCCCTATCGCGCAGCTCGGCTGCGCCGCCGGTGGTTCGGCCATTAATCGCGCCCATGATTTTATACTGGCGCATCCCGGCAGCAATGTGCTTATTGTCAGCTGCGAATTCTGCTCACTAAGCTATCAGCCCACGGATGGTGATATCGGCAGCCTGCTGTCCGACGGATTATTTGGCGATGCGATAACGGCGGCAGTGGTGACCAGCCGCGCCGGCAACGGTCTGGAATTACAAAGAAACAGCAGTTATCTCATTCCGGATACCGATGAATGGATACGCTATGCGGTAAAAGATACCGGCTTTCATTTCCGGCTGGATAAACGGGTACCGGGCACCATGGCGCCTTTGGCCCCGGTCATGGCAGAACTGGCTTCGACGCATCATTGGCAGATTGACAGTCTCGATTATTATATTATCCATGCCGGCGGCCCGAGGATCTTAGACGATTTATGCAAATACCTCGGCGTGCAAAGGGAGAAATTCTCCTATAGCCGAGACACGCTGGTGAATTGCGGTAATATCGCCAGTTCAGTGGTATTTGAAGCCTATCGGCGCATGCACGAAGACAGCATTTTCAAATCCGACCAGAGGGGGATCATTGCCGGTTTTGGCCCGGGAATTATCGCGGAAATGAACCTTTCACAATGGCGATCCGCCGAAATTTCGCGGCTCACGGCGTAGAATATCTCTCAGGCCCATAGGGCGGGCGTCCAGGCCGCCCGAATCGGCTGCCCGGTAGTCCTTTACCGCGCTGAAGACGGAACGTTCTCCATGCCGATATGCGGTATGCCGTCTTCTTCATACAGCTCGGTGACCGCATGAAATCCGAAACGACCATAAAATTTCTGTAAATGCGCCTGGGCGGAGAGATGAATCTTCCGGCCCGGCCACCGCGACGCACAGGCCTCCAGCGCCTGTTCCATCAGCCGATTACCCAGATTCATCCCGCGAGCCCGGGGCGAGACGATAACCCGGCCTATGGACAAGGTATCTTCACCGGTAAGAATCCGGGCATACGCAACCAGTTCACCCGCCATATAGCCCGCGACATGGCGGTTGTCATCCAGAAGATCCTGGCCGTCGATATCCTGGTAGGGGCAGGTCTGCTCTACGATAAACACCGCATTACGCAACGCGAGAATGTCATATAGACGTTGTACCGTCAGCTCATGGTGATGCCAGTCGTACCACGTTACATTCATTGAGCTTCCTTAGAAATCGGCTGAAAATTATCAATTCGCCACCTTTATATCCACCATTACTGTAAAATGCAAATATAATTATTGGATTGAAATTAACAATGACTGTTATAAGCATCGGAACGCTACTTCCCCCTTCAATGAGACTGAATATTTAAGTTTCCACAGGTTATAATAGCCCATAAACAGAGCGATTAAATTATCGATAAATATTTAAAACGTCATGATTACAATAGTCTGAATGGCATATTTTTTTGCAAGCGTATTTATTGCGTTAACTTAATCTAAAATCATTTTTTTAATAACCATCTTCACGATGATAATTATGTGTTGGATACCATTGGCATATATAACAGATTGATATTTGTCCCTCAATAAATAATGCCTCCAATTTCTATTCAACAATAGATGGGCCGATTTTTTAATCTGTTAGATTATTATTTTCATTCAAAGAGAGTCATCATGAAAAGACAATTCGCAAGTGTTATCTCTCCGGTTGAATTAAAAACCATTCAACCCATCAGCAGTACGGAACGGCAAGGCAAGATCAGCGATTTATTCACTATCTGGTTTGGTTCCAATATCATGATGCTGACGGTGATCACCGGTTCGCTGGCGGTGTGTGTATTCAATTTATCTTTTTTCGCCGCGGCGGCGGCGGTGATTATAGGTAATCTGGCGGGGGCCGTTTTTATGGCCCTGCACTCAGCCCAAGGCTCACAGCTGGGCGTGCCGCAAATGATCCAGACCCGCGGTCAGTTCGGATCCTTCGGCGCCTTGCTGGTTGTGGTCTTAGTGGTGGTGATGTACCTGGGCTTTTTTGCCTCCAATCTGATATTGGGCGGCCAGGGGCTGCACGCCATCTGTCCCCCGCTCAGTATCAACGGCGGCATTGCCATCGTCGGCGTCTTGAGCGTTACCGCCACGGCTTTCGGCTATAAACTTATACACGCCTACACCCGAATCATGTCCTGGCTGTCCGGTACTGCCCTGTTACTGTGTTTTGGCTGGATTCTGCTGGTAACCGGTTTGCCGGAGGCGTTCTTTAGCCACCGTCCGCCGACGTTTGCCGGTTTTTTCGGCGCCCTGTCTATTGCCGCTCTGTGGCAGTTGGCCTATGCCCCCTATGTGTCCGACTACTCCCGTTACATGCCGGAAAACAGCCATCAGGGTAAAGTATTCTGGGCCAGCTATTGGGGCTGCTCCCTGGGGTCCATTCTTCCGATGATCCTGGGCGTGGTGATCGCCCTGTGCTGGAAAGACGATGATGTCGTTACCGGCCTGGTGACCCTCACCGGCGGAGCCAGCGCCCTGATAGTGGCGATTTTCTCCGTGGGCATCGCCGCCACCAACGCGATGAATCTGTATTGCGGAACGCTGTGCGCGTTAACCGTCGGCCAGACACTGGCGCCGGCATGGTCTCCCCGCTCCGGCGCGCGCATTATCCTGGCCCTGGGGATGTTTACCTTGTCACTGCTGCTGGCGGTGGCGGGCCAGGGAAATTTTCTGGTGAATTACATCCATTTCATTCTGTTGTTGCTGTATGTGTTGATCCCGTGGACCGCCATCAACCTGGTGGATTATTACCTCATCGCCCACGGCAGCTACCATGTCCCCTCTTTTTTTCGGCAAGACGGCGGTATCTACGGCTATTTCAATTACAGGGCCATAGCTTGCTACCTGCTGGGCATCCTGGTGCAAATCCCCTTTATCGCCACCGATGTCTACACCGGCTGCATCGCCCGCGCCATGGGAGGCGCGGATATCTCATGGATCGTCGGTCTGATGGTTGTCTGTCCGGTCTATTACCTGATGAGCAGGGGAATACGGGCGTCAGCCCACAGTCCGGCCTGATTCGCCCGACCGTTTTTTAACGTATTCAGGCGAAAATCGATGTCGGTCCGCTGCCTGATGTCGTATTTGACGCCAAATCGGTCGCAATGTTGATGGCCCCGGAACGGCGCTATGCAAAGATGATGCAGCGGGCATTTTTCACTGTTAGAACACCTATTATGCGGATACCTTGATGCAGATACTTGAAACAGTCTGGATTACCTTGCAGGACGGCTGCAAGCTCGCGGCGCGGATCTGGCTGCCGGACGGTCCCCGGCCGGTGCCGGCGATACTGGAATACCTGCCCTATCGCCGGCGGGACAGGCATCGCGGCGATGATGCCATTCTCCATCCCGGCCTGGCGGAAAGCGGTTATGCGGCCGTGCGGGTGGATATGCGCGGCGCGGGGGATTCCGACGGCCTGATGAACGACGAATACACTCCCCGTGAGTGGGCCGACGCGTGCGAAGTCATCGCCTGGATTGCCCAACAGCCCTGGTGTTCGGGGGCGGTGGGCATGATTGGCATCTCCTGGAGCGGATTCAACTCTCTGCAAATCGCCGCGTTGCGTCCCCCGGCCTTGAAAGCCATCGTCACCGCCTGCTCTACCGACGATCGTTATGCCGACGATATGCATTACATGGGCGGGGTGCTGCTTAACGATAATCTGCAATATGGCTCCACGCTGTTTACCTGGACGCCGACCCCGCCGGATCCGGACATCGTCGGCGACAAGTGGAAATCAATGTGGCTCCAACGGCTGAACGCCATGGAGCTGCCCCCGGCGAGCCGCTGGATGGCGCATCCCACCCGTGATGATTACTGGCGCAGCGGCTCGGTATGCGAAGACTACTCCCGTATCGAGGTGCCGGTGCTGGCGGTGGGCGGCTGGGCCGACGGTTATACCAATACCGTGCTGCGTCTGCTGGAAAACCTGCCGGGACCGCGCAAAGGGCTTATCGGTCCTTGGGGCCATGCCTTTCCTCATGTCGCCACGCCGGGCCCGCGCATTGATTTCATCCGCTACGTGACGCGCTGGTTTGATCACTGGCTGAAGAATGAGCCCACCGGCATTATGGATGAGCCGATGCTGACCTACTGGCTGCAGGAGGCGGAACCGCCGCGGGTCAGTTATACCGAACGCCGCGGTCGCTGGGCCGCCGAACAGCATTGGCCCGCACCGGCCATTGTGCCCCAGCGGTGGGCGCTGTCTCCGGACGGACGGCTGGAGACGTCTTGGCTGGATGACGGCGCCGAGGATGGCGGCGCCGCGATTGCCCGCCGGGGAGAGCCCCGCCACGAGGGAATGGTTCCCTTTACCCAGTCCATTTGTTCCCCTGCCGCCACCGGCATCGTTTCCGGGGAATGGTGTCCTTATGGCAACGGGCCGGATATGCCGGGGGATCAGCGGGAGGATGATGCCGGCTCCGCCTGTTTTGACAGCCCGGTATTCACGGCGCCGTTGCAAATTACCGGCCGTCCGGTGATAAGACTCGGCCTGTCGTCCGACAGCAGCCAGGGAATGATTGCAGTGCGGCTGAACGCCGTGGCGCCGGACGGCACCTCGCTGCGTATCACTTATGGCCTGCTCAATCTCACCCAGCGTAACGGCCATGATCGGCGCGAACCGCTGACGGCGGGGGAGCGCTATGATGTGGCGTTAACGCTTAATGCCGCGGCGTTTATTCTGCCCGCCGGCTATCGTCTGCGGGTGGCGGTATCCACCGCTTACTGGCCGCTGGCGGCGCCGCTGCCGGTCCGCACGACCTTGACATTGCATAGCGGCACCCTTGAACTGCCGGTTCGCGACAGCGGGATTGCCTCAACCCCGCCCCCTTGTCTCGGCAGGCCGCCGGTTCCCCCCGCCCTGCCTTCCCGTATCATCGTGCCGCCGCAACGGGGACGGCTGCGCCTGATCCGGGATATGAACGACGGCGATACCACCCTGGAGGTTGTGCGCAATCTGGGAGCGATATACCTGGAAGAAACCGGGCTGCGGCTGGACGCCCTGGGCCGTGAAACCTATAAAGTCAACGCCCTGGACCCCTGCGCCGCCAGCTCCAGGGCGGTGCGCAGCGCCGGTTTTCACCGCGGCGAGTGGCACGCCAGGCTGGAGGTCAGCAGCCTGCTGACCGCCGATGACGGCGGATGGCGCCTGGTATCCAGCCTGGAAGCCTTTGACGGCGACAGCCGTATCTTTCATCGTCGCTGGGACGATTATTATCCTTTTTTCAGCGACATCGCTCCCAAGGGAGACGCAACATGAATATCGGCATTGCCCAAATAACGGGCACTCCCGCAAGGGAGAGTGAAATAGTGGATTGGGTTCGCGAATCCATGGACGCGTTGCCGGACGCCGACATGATTATGCTGCCGGAGTTGGCGTTGTGCGGTTATGACGATCCCCATCGGGTCCGCAGTCTGGCGCTGGAAAGAGAGGGGCCGGTGCTGGGGAAGCTGGCGCAATTGGCCGCGGAAAAAGAGCAGGCGCTGGTATTCGGCTACGCGGAACGCGACCCCGCCGGACTGTATAACTCTTTACAGGTGATTGACGGCCAGGGCCGGGTGCGGGCCGATTACCGCAAAATCCATCTCTGGTCCGGTTATGAGACGGCGCTGTTCCAGACCGGTGAAAGCTTTGCCAGCTTTGCCCTGGGGGGACTGCGCTTCGGCCTGCTGATTTGCTATGACCTTGATTTCCCCGAGTCGGTCCGGGCATTGGCCCTTAAGGGAATGGATTGCCTGTTGTGCCTTAGCGCCACCACTCCCGGTTATGATGTGGTGCCACGCCATGTGGTGCCGACCCGCGCCTATGAAAACGGCTGTTTTGTCGCGTTCGCCAACCGCGGCGACAGCGGCTGCATCGGACAAAGCCGGATTGTAGGACCCGACGGCGGTATCGTCGCGTCGCTGCCGGGCAGCGGAGCGGCGCTGCTTATGGGAGAAATCAGCCTGACGGCCCTTGAGCAGTGGCGCCTGGGCCATGCCTACCTGGCGGAGCGCCGCACGGATCTGTATTGATTATGAGAGATTTTTTTTCTGTCTGACGCGGCGCATGGCCGATGGCAAAACACCGAAGGTGCGGCGAAACCAGCCGGCGAAGTGCGATGTGGAGCCGAACCCTGCCGAAACCGCGATTTCGATAATCGACTGGTCGGAATAAATCAGCATCTCCCGCGCCTGCTCAAGGCGCAGCTCCAGATAAAAGCGCTGCGGCGTTTTATCGAAATAGTGTGCGAACAGCCGCTCGAGCTGGCGCTTACCGACGCCGGCCCGCTTGGCAACCTCCGGCAACGAGATGGGATCTTCTATATGCGCCTGCATAACGGCGATAGCGGCGCCAAGAGGGGCGGGCATCGCCGCGCCGGCGGGACGCCCGCCCCGCTGATCGTCTTCAGCGCTGCGAATCCGTTCATGATGAAACTGATTGGCGATGGAGGCGGCATGTTCATCGCCGTAGCGTTCGGCAATGAGATTAAGCATCATATCCATGGCCGCCGTCCCGCCGGAGCAGGTGAGTCTTCCGCGATCGATTTCAAAAATTTTATGGGTACATTGGATATCCGGATAGACTTCCTTAAACGCCGAACGGCTTTCCCAATGGATGGTGCAGCGATACCCTTTAAGCAGCCCGCATTTGGCCAGCAAAAAGGTTCCGGTGGAAAGCGAACCGATAATGATCCCGGCACGGGCGGCCTGCCGCATGGCCTTTTGGTAGCCGCGTTCATACTTGGGCGCCACTACCCGCTCGCCGCCGCAGATAAAAAGATAATGAGAGCCGGGCATGACGTCATCGATGGACCGGGTGGGGAAAGGAATGCCGTTGGCGGCCACCACCGGCTCTCCGTTCAAGCTGGCCAAGTGCCAATTGAAGGCCTGTTTTTCATACAGCCGATTATAGGAACGCAACGGCTCAATGGCCGAGGCCAGACTCATCATGGAAAAGTCATGGCCAAGTAAAAAAGTGAACACGAGGGGTTCGACAAGAGGCATAGGTTCAAATCACTTCAATCTATAATATCACCGGTAAACAATACCCTATAGCCGTCATCTTTCAAGCCGCAGCGTGAAAGCTATTGGGCATTGCTTAGGTTAACCGCCAATTGTCTTGATTCTCGCCGGAAAGCGATGTTCCCATTGCCGCTGGAAAATCTCCCGATCGTTTTCCCAGGCGCTATAGCTTGAGTTCAATACCAGGCCGCCGTTTTGCCATGCCAGGCGGCTTTCGCTGCGCAGTTCGATATGCCAGCCGGGGCGCTGGTAGCGCTGTCGGCGTTCGGCCTGCCAGCGGGCGGTTTCCGCGGTGGCGCCGATCTCATATGCCTCATGGCCTTCGCTATCAAAACTCAATTCGCCGATGCGGGTTTTCTGCCGCCGGGCATCCATTGTCAGCCGGTGGGTATTGCTGCCGGCATCCCAACTGAGCCGGCGGGCGGTGACTTCCGGAGCCATGACCTCATGATCCAGCGCCGGCGCCGAGCGGGGGGGGCCAAAAGCATCAGGCTTATCCGGCAGGCTTTCGGTTCGCAGCGGCAGCCGGAACCGGCCGGTGGCGGGGAGTATCTGAACCGGCCCCTGCCCTGGTTCGGCCCAGGCCATGGGCCAATATGCCGTGGAGAGCGCCAGCCGGATCCGGCTGCCGGCGGAAAACCGGTAGACAACGCCTTTAAGAGGCAATACCACAGGAAAAGTCTGGCCGGCGGGGACGTCCGGCCGGCTCAGCCGGTGTATGCCAAAGGTCACCCGTGCCGAACGGCCGTGCACATCCACCTCGTTCAGCCGCAGAACCAGCATGGCCGACGGCGTTTCAAAGGCGATATCCACCGTCAACTCCGCCTTGCCGCACAAAATAAGCGGGGCTTCCAGTACCGGCGCATCGAAACACACCGACAAACCATCATCGGCGCGCTGATCCCCTTGGAATTCAGGCGCATTGCCGCCGCCATCAAGGGGACACCACTCGCCGCCCATGGCGCCGCAGTGCGCCGGGGTATCAATGAGCAACGGCGCCGCGGCGGCGGGTGCATCAGTCAACAGGCCGTCCCCAAGATAAAAGTCATGATGATTTGTGGTGGCCGGCCATTGGGACGCGGTGATCCAGTGGCCGTCCAGCGTCAGCGATGACGGGTCGGGACGCAGCTGTTCCCCCTGCCATAGATGCAGCATCGGTTCATCCATGATGCCGGTTTGTTCGCCAAGCAGCCAATGCCGCCAAAATCGCAGGCATTCTCCGAGAAAATCAATTGCCGGACCGGGAGTGCCCCAATTGGGGTAGATATGGGTCCAGGGACCGATAAGACCCTTGCGCGGCACGTCAAGGTGCTCCATCAACCGTAATATGGCGTCGGAATAACCGTCTGTCCAGCCCCCCACCGCGTACACGGCGCACTGAATGTCGCGATAATTTTCATTTATCGACCCGTGCCGCCAGTAGTCGTCACGTTCCATATGCGCCAGCCAGTGGGCCAGCGGCGGTTCCATGCCCTCCAGACGCGCCAGCCATTGCTCGCGCCAGCCGTCGCCTACATAGGCCGGATCAAGGGGGCGTCCCAGCTGGGTAAATAAACCGCTGCCCCATTGCAGACCGTCGGTGAGCAGCGCCCCACCCATAAAATGCACGTCGTCCGTGTAGCGATCGTCGGTGGAACAGCAGGTGATAATCGCCTTCAGGGCCGGCGGGCGCCGGGCGGCGATTTGCAGGGCCGCGAACCCGCCCCAGGAGATGCCGATCATGCCGACGTTGCCGTTGCTCCAGCTTTGCCCGGCAATCCAGGCAATCACTTCCACCGCGTCGTCTTGCTCCTGTGACAGGTATTCGTCCCGCAGCAGGCCCCCCGAATTACCGCTGCCGCGTAAATCGATGCGCATGGCGGCAATGCCGTGGGCGGCGAAATAACCGTGGATCATCGAATCCCCCACCGCGGTATTATCCGACTGGCGATAAGGAATCCATTCCAGCACCAACGGCACCCGCCCCGGCCCATTAGGCAGCCACAGCCTGGCCGTGAGTTGGGTACCATCCGAAAGGGGGACGGTTATCTGACGAAAAGCCGGTACAGTGAGAGTATTGTCTATGGTGTCCGACATGGTCGGTCCTCCTGGCGATAAATAGTTAAGAATGAGGCGGCGATAACCGGCGCCGGGTTCCGTAGCGTTCCCAGGCGGCAATGGCGGCAGCGCCCGCCAGGCACAGCAGGCCGCCGACAATCATGGTCAGCGGCAGTCCCATGATCTCCGCCACGCCGCCGCAGATAATGGCGCCGATGGGGACCGTGCCGATTAACATCATGGAATAAAACGACATCAGCCTGCCCCGCAGGCCGTCGGGAACCTGGTGTTGCAGCAGCGAGTTCGAGGTGAGGTTCTGGGTCAGGATGGCGTAACCGATAGGCGCGGCAATCAGCGCGCTCAGCCAAAACAGGTGGGACAGGCCAAGGCATATTTGCGCAATCCCCAGCATCAGTGCGGCCCATAGCGGCCAGGGGCGCATGGGTTCAATACTGCTGCTGTAAGCCAGGCGCAGCGCGGCCACCAGCGCGCCGATGCCGGTAATGCTCATCAGAATGCCCGATCCGGCCGGGCCGCCTTTTAATACCCGATCGGCCAGCATCGGCAGGAACGAGAAATAGGGCACGCTGGTGAGGCTGCACAATCCCACCAGCAGCAAAATGCGCAGGGCATCGGCGTCATGGCGCAGAAAGCGCAGTCCTTCGGCCATTTCCGCCAGCAGACCGCCGGTCCGAACGGTGGGGGGACGCTGGGGAATACGCATCCCTGCCAGAAAGAGAATCAGCGGCACATAAGAGAGGGCAATAAAGGCGAAACACCAGCCCTCCCCCAGCTTATCCACCAGCAGGCCGCCCAGGGCGGGGCCGATAAGCCGGGCGCCGTTGAATATCACCGAGTTAAGCGCCAGGGCGTTGCCTAAATCGTTATATTCCACCAGATCCACCACCAGTGATTGCCGGCCCGGCAAATCGAAGGCGCTGATAAGACCCAGTCCGAGGGCGATGAAAATGGCTATCCTGGCGGTTATCCAATGATTCAAGGTGAGTATCGCCAGCATTGAGACCAGCACCGTCAGGCCGATTTGCGTGGCCAACACCAATTTGCGCCGATCGCAGCGATCGACGATGACGCCGGTGAATAACCCGAATATTAAAATGGGACCCTGGCTGCAAAAGGCCAACAGGCCCAGCATTACCGGCGACGCGACCCCGAGACGCCAGATAAGCCAGCCCAGGGCAATGGTGTGAATCCAGTTACCGATTACCGATAACAGCTGACCGCCGAAAAACCGACGGTAATTAGGGTGCCGTAAAGCGCTGCCGGCGGACCGTAGGCTCTTTTTAGGCGCAAGGGGAAGACGGGCAGTACTCAAGGAAGCTCCCACGTTAAGACCGGGCGAAAACAGCGCCACCGGCTTATTGATCTTTTTTTGTTGAAGGCCCGCACCGTCTCCGGGCCGTGAGGGTGAAAACTCTGTCGCGTTCGAACGCGCGGGAAATTTCACGTCCGAACGTTTTATGCAAGCCGTTCAGTCATGAACTTTTTCCCGCACGCATTTTCATCTCGCGCTTCGTATTTCTCTGCTTTTATCACACTGCTTTTATTTCCCGGAACAAGGGCCACTGGCCGTCAGGAGTCCAGGCGCCTTTGATGGTGTTGGGCGTCACCCAGGCGTTACTGCCGTGGTAGAGAAAGACATAGGCGCCGGTTTCCTCCAGTTGATCCTGCAGCTTGACATACATGGCGGCCCGTTTGCCCTGGTCCAGTTCATTGGCGGCATCGTCGCTCAGTTTGTCCCAGTCCTTGTCGCAGGTTCTTTGGGTATTCCAGATACCCACCTGCTTGCAGGTGAACCAGGCGGTAACCCAGCTGGCATCCGGCGCGGTGGTAAAGGTGGTCATCCGCAGCTGCGAGTCCTTCCAGGCGGTGCCTTCGGATTCCTGCCCGGCCGCCACAAAGGCCGCGCTGTCCATTTGATTGATTTGCAATTGAATACCCACTTCCGCCAATTGCGCCTGAATGACCTGGGCGACGGTGCCGCCGTCGGTGGAGGTGGTCAAGTCCAGCCGCAGCTGCAGCTTGGATACGCCGGCTTCCTTAAGCAGGCGTTTGGCGGCGTCCGTTGAGTAGGGATAGATATTTTTACTCCGGGCGCCGGGCAGCGGCGGCGGCACCAGACCGAAAGCCGGTTTTACCGCCCCGCCGAAAGCTGCGTCCAGAATGGAAGGAACGTCAATGGCTTGCTGGATCGCGCGACGGACCCGGATATCCTTAAGCAGCGGATGATCAACGTTCATGCCGAGCCAGGTATAGGCCAGCGCCGGTCGCACCGTCAGGGTGGTGCCGGCCACTCCCTGCTGGTATTTGGGTATGGCGCTGATATTGATTTTTGTCATATCCAGATCCCCCGCTTCAAAGGCGATTTCGGCGGTATTCAGATCGCCGATGGGCACCAGTTGAATCTGGTCGTAAAAACAGTGCGGTCCACTCCAGTTCTCGTTACGCACCAGGGTCAGCCGCTCCCTGGGTTGCCACTCGCCGATGCGATAAGGCCCGGATGACGCCAAGGGATCGGTGGCGATTTTTTTATCCTTCGCCGCTTCCACGGCCTTTTTACAGATAATCAGGCCGGAGGCATGGGGCAAGGTACTGGTGAACAGCGGCGCGAAGGGATGTTTCAAATGAATGAGTCCCTCGTAGGTGCCCTTGATCTCCACATGATCGAGGGCCTCCCAGTCGGTGGCATAAATCGCCGCCAGTTTGGGATCGAGGAACCGTTCAAAGGAGTACTTCACGTCGTCCGCGGTCATTTCGCCAAAATCACCGGTCCACTTGATGCCCGGTTTCAGCTTGAAATGCACCGTCAGCGGGTCCACCTGTTCCAATACCTCGGCCGCGTCCAGCTGCCATCCCCATTCTGTGCCGGCCTTGTACTGGCATAAGCCGGAATAGACGGCAAACATGACCATTTCATCGTACCAGCCGCTGCGATTGGCCGGATCGAGGTTGGTGATATCCTGATCGTTTTGCACGCGCAGGATTTTATTTTTGTTATCGGCGGCAAATGCCACCGTCCGTCCGCCAAGCGCCAGCGAACCGGATACCCCGGCGGCAAGGATCGCCATGGTTTTAATAAGCTCACGTCTGTTCATCGAGGGGCCTTTCATGGATACATTTCCTTTTAAATGATGCGGCTTGGCCGGGCCATTTGGGGTTGGTCTGGGATTAACGGGGTATGACAAGTCACCTGATGCTCCGCGGTAAGCTGCCGCGGCGCCGGCGCTTCGCTTCGGCAACGTTCCGTCGCCAGGGGACAACGGGTGTGAAACTCGCAGCCGGCGGGCCGGCGGGATAAGGTGGGCACATCCCCCTGCAACACGCCGGCGCCCGGGGGGTTATGCTTGCTTTTAGCGTTGAGCAGCGCCCGGGTATAGGGATGCGCCGGCGCGCGGAAAATAGCCTCGGTAGGCCCGGTTTCCACAATTCGTCCCAGATACATAATGGCAATCCGGTCCGTGACATGGCGGGTAATGGCCAGATTATGGGTAATAATCAGATAACTCATGCCCAGTTCCCGCTGTAGCGAGGTCAGCAGGTTAAGCAACTCGCCCTGAACCGAAAGATCCAGGCCCGCCGTGGGCTCATCGGCGATGATAAGCTTGGGCCGCAGGGCAAGAGCCCTGGCTACCGCCACCCGCCGCGCCTGGCCGCCCGAAAGTTGATGGGGATAGCGGTCCAGAAACAGCGATGGCAGGCCCACCAGTTCGAGCAGTGCCGCCGCCGCGCCGCGGCGTTTATATTCGCGGCCGTTAACCGCAAAAGGTTCGGTGACCAGATATTCCACCGTCATGCGCGGATCGAGGGCGGCCATCGGGTCCTGGAATATCAGCCCGGTTTCCCGGCGGATAGTCCGCCAGGACAAATCACTGGCATCCAGCGGTTCCCGGCCGTTAACCTGGATACTGCCCTTGGTTACCGGGGTCAGGCCAATCACGGCTCGCCCCAGCGTGGTTTTGCCGCTGCCGCTCTCGCCGATAAGACCGACGGTCTTGCCCGGCGGCACATGCAGACTGACGCCGGCCAGCACATCCACATGCCCGACGGCGCCGGGCATCAGACGGCTCAACAGATTGCCGGTCTTGTAGCGAACCACTAAATCCTGAATTTCAAGCATCGGCATTCACCTTATGGCAGCGCACTGTCCGGCCCTTTTCCCCCAGCAGGGTTTCCGGCGGCGTCTCGCTGCCGCACGGCGCGAACGCCAGGCTGCAGCGGGGCTGGAACGGACAACCGACGCGGTGGACGCTCGGCATCGGCACCGAACCGGCGATAAACGGCAGTTCGCGGGTGGCCACTTCAATTCGCTCCGGATCGCAGGCCAATAACGCACGGGTATAAGGATGGGCGGGAGAGCCGAAAATCTCGCCGATGGGACCGGCTTCGACGATCTCTCCGGCGTACATCACCGCCACTTTGTCGCAAAGAGCGCTCACCAAATGCAAATCGTGAGTCACAAAGATAATGGCGCCGTCCACCAACTGGCGGCTGGCCTTAAGCACTTCCACCACCTGCATCTCGGTGGTGGCGTCCAATGCGGTAGTGGGTTCGTCGGCAATCAGCAGCTCCGGTTCGGTTAACAGCGCCGCCGCGATGGCGATACGCTGGCGAATACCGCCGCTGAGTTCATGGGGATATTGCTTCAGCCTCCCCTGAGGGTCTGAAATCCCTACACGTTCGAGCATTTTCACCGCATGATTCAGCTTATCTGCCTTCGAACCCGGCTTATGGTGCTGGAACGCCACCAGCTGCTTGCCGATGGTGATCACCGGATTGAGAGCGGTAAAGGGGTCTTGGGACACGGTGGCGATACCGTTGCCCCGCAGGCGGCGCTTGGCGGATTCAGGCAGCGCAAGGAGGTCTTGTCCGTGGTAAAGCAGCTGCCCGGAAGCCTGGGCATTTGGGGGCAACAGCGTGAGCATGGCTCCCACCAAGGTTGATTTACCCGAGCCGCTCTCCCCCACCAGCCCCAGCACTTCGCCTTTTTCCACCTGCAGGGAAATCTGGCGAACGGCCTTTAGCGGACCCTTGTCGGACGCATAGGTGACCGACAGGTTGTGCATTTCCAACAGTGCCATCAGTTATCCCCCCGGGATTGTCTGGCGGTGCGGGGATCAAGCGCATCCCGTAACGCCTCGCCGAGAAAGGTAAAGCCAAGGGTGGCGATGATAATGGGAATGCCGGCGGCGATAACGATATGGGGCGCCTGGCGGATAAAGGAGTAGCCATCGTTGAGTACCGTACCCCAGCTGGCGTCCGGCGGCTGTACCCCCTGCCCCAGGAAGCTCAGGCCCGACTCAATGGCGATAACCGCCGGAATATCCATCGCCACCAGCACCAGCAGCGTGCCGGTCATATTGGGGACCAAGTGGCGAAAAACCACGCTGACGGGTGAGGCGCCCATGGCGCGGGCGGCGACAATATACTCCATGCGTTTGAGAACGCGGGTCTGGCTGCGCACTACCCGAAAGTAGCCAGGCACCATAAAAGTGATGATAATCATGATGATGGTGCTCACGCTCGACCCTACCAGCGTCACTACCGCCAAGGCGAACAGAATCATCGGTATCGACATCAGCGAATCGCAGAACAGCATTAGCAAGGTATCTATCTGCCGCGGACCGTAACCCGCCAGCAGTCCCAGCATGGCGCCGATAAGCAGCGCGCCGCCGGTGCCCAGGAATGCCACCGTCATAGCGATCCGGCTGCCGTAAATCAGGCGCGACAGCACATCGCGGCCGAGCTGATCGTTGCCCAGCCAGTAGTCCATGCTCGGCCCTTTAAGACGCAGGGCCGCTTTGATGGCAATGGGATCGTGCGGAGCCAGCCAGGGGGCGAAGATGGCGCACAACAGCATTGCCGCCACGCAAATCAGGGCAAAACGCCCCATGGGGCCTGACCAAACGTGCCGCAGCACGCGAAACGGGTCCGGCCGGCCCGCGGCGGCAATGTCGCCGGGACTCAATGCCGGGGTGGTGGTGATGAGCGCCATGGTCAAAGCTCCTGCCGCACGCGCGGATCCAGAAAAGTGTTGATCAGGTCGGCGATGAGATTGGCCAGTACATAACATCCGGAGGTCACCACCACCGTCCCCATCACCACCGGAAAATTGCGGGAAATCACCGAGTCGTACGCCAGCTTGCCCAGGCCGGGCCGCGCGAACACGATCTCGGTCAACACCGCGCCGGAGAGCAGCGAACCAATGCCGACCCCTAATACCGACACCACCGGCACCACCGCGATGGGCAGGGCATAGCGCAGCGCAATCAACCGATCGCCGATGCCGAAGGCGCGGAAGGTGCGGATATGGTTTTCCTTCAGCACTTCCAGCATCGAGGCCCGCACCAGCCGGGCCAAATAACCGATCCAGCTTAATGCCACCGTCAGGGAGGGCAGTACCAGCGCCTGTAGCTGCGAGCCCAAATCCCCCTGCTGCCCCGCGCCGATGGCCGGAAACCACTTCAATGTCACTGAGAACACCAGCAGTGCGTAAATCGCCACCACAAAAGCCGGCAGGGCGATCACGCTGGTGGACAGCAGTCCTATCAGCCGGTCGAGCCAGGTATTGGGCCGCAAGGCCGCCCAGCACCCCAGCGGGATGCCGATAATAATGGCCCAGGCAATGGCCGACAGGGCCAGAATGAGGGTATTGGGTAAGGCGCGGGCAATAAGCTGATTCACCGGCCGATGAGTCAGGACATCTTCGCCGAGATCTCCTGCGGCCACATGGACGATAAATCGTCCGATTTGCACGATAGCCGGCTGATCAAGCCCCATGTGTTCACGCAATGCCTGCTTTTGCGCCTCGCTGGCCCTCGGTCCCAACGCTACCGAAGCCGGATCCCCGGGCACTAAAAACACCAGACAGAATAATATCGTGATTGCCACCAGCATCACTGACGCCGCCAGAACTAACCGGCGAAGCAGGTAAAAGAACATAAGCGCAGCCTGTTAAATTAATTTTGTCAATGAAACGACAGCCCACCATCCGGCGCCGGAGAGATCTTCCGTCACGTTTTACTCAATTCGGGTGGGAGATAACCGGAAAATCGTCGCCGGCACGACCGGTTATTTCGCCGGCTTCGGCGGATTGCGGCGGTAAACGTAAGCAAGCTTGCCAGTGTTTTAACCAAACAAAGGCCACATTCACGACATGATTTATTAACAATGCGACATATAAGAACTACGTATGCATGTCCGGTCCTATTCGGTCCTGTCCGGCCAAAATAGCGTTCTGACCGCCGGATCATTCACCAGCGTCCTTTTCCTACGCCGCCGCGTTAAAAGCGCCGCGCCATCTCTTATGACTTTTTTAGATTTTACTTCATTGATGTCTAAGCAATAATTTCTTCCGCTGCTGTGCCGGCAGCGTTTTTATAAAAACATCACAACATAAAAATCAACGCGTTACGTTAAACCTCACGGGTTCCCGCGAATTGTTTTACGATCACGGCAAGGTATTTATTAAATTTATTTTTTTATTATTTTATAAAATGCACTATTACACTATGCTTGTACGTCATATTTACACCTTGTAGACATAATAAAAAACTTCCAATAAATCAACAAGATTTTATCTATATCATCTTTATGTTAATTGAAAATTAGCAGGCTACTTAGTTATCATAAAAGTAATAAAGTAAAATAACATATCAACGACGTAATATTTCTGTATAGCATCCGTATTTTTCAATTAGTCGTGTTTAAAAATAGAAAATATTCCTATAAACTGCGCTGGCAATTCGTTAAGTATATTGCATGGCCCGTTCTTCAATTCAGAGATAATTATCGATTCCCCTAATGAGACACCGGGAAATAGGAGGGAATTTTATCGCCTTGGATTGAGATGTGTCATTGAAAAATTTGTTAAAAATATGTTTTTAAATTATGAAAATGGCGGGATTATTAAATACCCCACCCTCCATTTATAACAAATTTTTAACCTGCAATCACGGCGAGTGAATCGCCTTAATTTCACCTAGAGATTATAAAATGGAAAAAGTTAAAGATATTGCCGACACCGTGGAATCTTTATCACGTATCTATCATCGCTTACGTAAAGAAGTGAACGGACAATTGGTTAACGAAGGACTGTCATTATCCAAAATGAAAATTCTTCAATTGATAACCCATGGCAAAACCAGCGCGACGGATATCAAAAACTATATGGGCTTTTCATCCCGCACCGTGGTCACCGTGCTGGACGCCCTGGAAAAGGATCTTATGCTGCAACGCCAGCAAAGCCCTACTGACCGGCGGGTCAAGCACGTTTATATTACGGAGAAAGGGCTGGATAAACTGCATATCGCCCAACACACGCACCGGACCATTCTGGAGCGTTTGCTTGCCCCCTTATCCGAAACGCAATTGGAAAAACTTGGCGAAATCTGCAATATGCTAGAACTGAGTCAATAGTAATTTTGGACTTTATTTGCGAATACAAACGTTAAGTGATAATGGTTAATTTAACCCCTTACACTTAATATACTCTGAACATTCTTCATCAATTTTCACGTCCGGATTGATGAGGAAAACTTTCTCGGCGTCCAGACATATAAGTGATGTTTGATATATGCATGTGGATAGTTTTACCCTGGCGGATCGGGTCAGATGAGCGATCGTGCATTTAGGAATGGGGCATATCCGCAGAAATTCAGGGTTGCCGGTATGGCCGGCATCCTTTATTAATTTGATTCATTGTCTTCATCAACAAAAACTCTTCTTTTGATACTTAAATTTTTCTTAATATTATGCTCGAGGGACTACGCATTTTCTGCGCAGCATTGCCGATAATCTGCTTTTTAATCTTTTTACTGGAAATTTATTCCCCGCCGGCACATCGCCACCTTATGCCGGTGCGGCGCAAGGCCGCTTCCCGCTTCAGCGCCGCTTCGCCGTCGCCAGGCCATCGCTGGCCCGGACGTAAGGCTCGGATGGCATAAATTCCTCTCGCCGCAGCAAGTGAGGCTGCATCCGGCGCCAATGCCGTGTATAATAACCGCTGTGATCAATTATACCCACCATCTTTCAAGCGGCAGCTGACGCTTGAACGCCATCGGGTATAGATGCGTCGATTCATTAACCACAGTCGAAAATCCCAGTATGGTTCAAGGAACGCTTTACATTGTTTCCGCACCCAGCGGCGCGGGAAAATCCAGCCTGATTCAGGCGTTGCTTAAAACACAACCGCTTTACGACACTCAGGTTTCGGTTTCCCACACCACGCGCCCCGTTCGTCCGGGTGAAAAACAGGGTGAACATTATTATTTTGTTTCCAAGGCGGAATTCGAACGCATGATCAATGAAGACGCCTTTTTGGAGTATGCGAACGTCTTCGGTAATTATTACGGCACTTCCCGCGAAATGATCGAACAGGTGTTATCCACCGGCGTGGACGTCTTTTTGGATATCGATTGGCAAGGGGCGCAGCAAATCCGTAACAAAATGCCCCAGACGCGCAGTATCTTCGTGCTGCCGCCCTCCAAAGAGGAACTGGATCGCCGTCTGCGGGGCCGCGGACAGGACAGCGACGAAATCATCGCCGGGCGCATGGCGCAGGCGGTGGCCGAGATGTCCCATTATGCCGAATATGATTACCTGATCGTAAATGATGAATTTAATACGGCACTGATGGATTTGAAAACCATCATCCGTGCCGAACGTCTGCGTCTGAACCGCCAAAAACTGCGGCATGACGCTTTAATCACCAAACTGTTGGCGGACTGAGACAACTTTCAGTATGATGCCCAGTCATTTCTTCATCTGTGGAGTAGCTCGCATATGGCACGCGTAACTGTACAAGACGCCGTCGAAAAAATTGGTAACCGTTTTGACCTGGTGCTGGTCGCTGCTCGTCGAGCTCGGCAACTTCAGGTCGGCGGCAAAGACCCTCTGGTTGCTGAAGAAAACGATAAGTTCACCGTTATCGCCCTGCGTGAAATCGAAGAGGGCCTGATTACCAATCAGATCCTCGACCTGCGGGATCGTCAGGAACAGCAGGAGCAGGAAGCCGCGGAAATCCAGGCGGTAACCGCGATTGCTGAAGGCCGTCGCTAACCTCAAACAACGGTTCGCAATTGTATCTGTTTGAAAGTCTGAATCTATTGATTCAACGTTACCTGCCAGAGGATCAAATCAAACTCCTCCGGCAGGCGTATCTTGTCGCCCGTGATGCTCACGAGGGGCAGACACGCTCCAGCGGTGAGCCCTACATTACCCACCCTGTGGCCGTGGCATGCATCCTGGCGGAAATGCGCCTCGATTATGAAACGCTGATGGCGGCGTTGCTGCATGATGTCATCGAGGATACCCCCGCCACCTACCAGGACATGGAACAACTGTTCGGTAAAAGCGTGGCGGAGCTGGTGGAAGGGGTATCCAAGCTCGACAAGCTGAAGTTCCGCGACAAGAAAGAAGCCCAGGCGGAAAACTTTCGCAAGATGATCATGGCGATGGTGCAGGATATCCGGGTGGTGCTGATCAAGCTGGCGGACAGAACGCATAACATGCGCACCCTGGGTGCGCTGCGCCCCGACAAACGCCGGCGCATCGCCCGTGAAACGCTGGAAATATACAGCCCCCTGGCCCATCGCCTCGGCATCCACCATCTCAAGACGGAACTTGAGGAGCTGGGCTTCGAAGCGCTGTATCCGAACCGCTACCGGGTCATCAAAGAAGTGGTCAAGGCCGCGCGCGGCAACCGCAAAGAGATGATCCAGAAGATACTCGCCGAAATCGAAGGGCGACTGACCGAAGCCGGCATCCCCTGCCGGGTCAGCGGACGGGAAAAGCATCTTTATTCCATTTATTGCAAAATGCACCTTAAAGAGCAGCGTTTCCATTCCATTATGGATATCTATGCCTTTCGGGTGATCGTCGGCGAAGTGGACACCTGTTATCGCGTATTGGGACAGATGCACAGCCTGTATAAACCGCGCCCCGGGCGGGTGAAGGATTATATCGCCATTCCCAAGGCCAACGGCTACCAGTCCCTGCACACCTCCATGATCGGTCCCCATGGCGTTCCGGTCGAGGTGCAAATCCGCACCGAAGACATGGATCAAATGGCGGAAATGGGGGTGGCGGCGCACTGGGCTTATAAAGAACAGGGCGAAACCGGCACCACGGCCCAAATCCGCGCCCAGCGCTGGATGCAAAGCCTGCTGGAGCTGCAGCAGAGCGCCGGCAGCTCGTTTGAATTTATCGAAAGCGTCAAATCTGATTTGTTCCCGGATGAAATCTATGTGTTCACGCCGGAAGGCCGCATCGTCGAGCTGCCGGCGGGCGCCACCCCGGTGGATTTCGCTTATGCGGTGCATACCGATATCGGCCATGCCTGCGTCGGCGCCCGAGTGGATCGGCAGCCATATCCCCTGTCGCAGGCCTTGACCAGCGGACAGGCGGTGGAAATCATCACCGCTCCCGGCGCCCGTCCCAATGCGGCGTGGCTGAACTTTGTGGTCAGTTCCAAGGCCCGGGCCAAGATACGCCAGATGCTGAAGAACCTTAAGCGCGACGATTCCGTCAGCCTGGGCCGCAGATTATTGAATCACGCCCTGGGGGGCAGCCGGAAACTGGCCGAGGTGGCGCCGGAAAACCTTCAGCGCGAGCTGGACCGGATGAAACTGGCGTCCCTTGATGACCTGCTGGCGGAAATCGGCCTGGGCAACGCCATGAGCGTGGTTATTGCCCGCAATCTGCAGGGCGATCAGTCCAATATGGCGCAGCCCGGTCCGAAGACGCTGCCCATCAAAGGCGCCGACGGCGTATTGATCACCTTCGCCAAATGCTGCCGCCCCATCCCCGGTGATCCGATTATCGCCCACGTCAGCCCCGGCAAAGGCCTGGTGGTACACCATGAATCCTGCCGCAATATCCGCGGTATCCAGAAAGACGCGGAAAAATTCATGGCGGTGGAATGGCAGCTGGATACCGAGCAGGAATTTATTGCCGAAATCAAAGTGGACATGTTTAATCATCAGGGAGTACTGGCCAATCTGACCGCGGCCATTAACGCCGCCGATTCCAATATCCAGAGCCTGAACACCGAAGAAAAAGACGGCCGGGTCTATAGCGCGTTTATCCGTCTTACCACCCGCGACCGTGTCCATCTGGCCAACATCATGCGCAAAATACGCGTAATGCCGGATGTGATCAAGGTGACGCGCAACCGGAATTAACCCCCTTTGGGGTTAATCTGCCACGGAGAGCTGAAATGATGGAAGGCCGTCTGCTGAACGCCATACCGTTGAATACGCTTTCAGGGGTCGGTCCCGCACAGGCGGCCAAGCTCGCCCGGCTCGGGCTGGAAAATCTCCAGGATTTATTGCTGCATCTGCCTTTGCGCTACGAAGACCGCACCCGGTTATACGCCATCGGCGACGTCCTGCCCGGCATGTTTGTAACGGTGCAGGGGGAAGTGCTCGGGTCCGACATCAGCTTCGGCCGGCGGCGCATGCTGACCTGCCGGGTCCGCGACGATAGCGGCCTTATCACCCTGCGCTTTTTCAACTTCAACGCCTCGATGAAAAACAGCCTGGCCGCCGGTCGCCGGATTACCGCCTATGGCGAAATCCGGCGCGGACAGCTGGGGGCCGAAATTATCCATCCGGAATACCATATCCTCGGCGATCACAGCGAGGTCGAACTGGCCCCGGCCCTGACGCCGGTGTATCCCACCACCGAAGGCGTCCGCCAGGCCTCACTGCGCAATCTGACGGATCAGGCGCTGCTTTTGCTCGATACCTATCCCATTGCCGAACTGCTGCCGCCGGAGCTGAGCCGGGGACTTATCGGCTTGCCCGAGGCGCTGCGCACGTTGCATCGCCCGCCGCCGGATATCTCGCTGGCGGATCTAGAGCAGGGCAAACATCCGGCCCAGCGGCGTCTGATCCTGGAAGAATTGCTGGCCCATAATCTCAGCATGCTGGCGGTACGGGCCGGGGTGCGCAAAGATCTGGCCCTGGCGTTAACCCCGGGACCGCAGTTGAAACAGCGGTTTCTCTCTTTGCTTCCCTTTACGCCCACCGGCGCGCAGCGGCGGGTGGTGGATGAAATAGAACAGGACCTGGCGCAGCCGGTGCCGATGATGCGGCTGGTGCAGGGGGATGTGGGTTCGGGAAAAACCCTGGTGGCGGCGCTGGCGGCATTGCGGGCCATCGGCGAGGGTAAGCAGGTGGCGCTGATGGCCCCCACCGAGCTGCTGGCGGAGCAGCATGCCATGACCTTCCGCGCCTGGTTCGAACCGCTGGGCATCGAGGTAGGCTGGCTGGCTGGCAAACAAAAGGGCAAGGCGCGCCAGGCCCAGCAGGACGCTATCGCGCAGGGGAGCGTGGGCATGGTGGTGGGTACCCATGCGATATTCCAGGAGCAGGTGCAATTTTCAGGGCTGGCGCTGGTTATCATTGATGAGCAGCACCGGTTTGGCGTCCATCAGCGTTTGGCTCTGTGGGAAAAGGGGCTGGCGCAGGGCTACCATCCACATCAGTTGATCATGACCGCCACTCCCATTCCCCGGACCCTGGCCATGACCGCTTATGCCGATCTGGATACCTCGGTTATCGATGAATTGCCCCCGGGGCGTACGCCGGTGACCACCGTGGCCATTCCGGATAGCCGGCGGACCGAGGTTATACAGCGGGTGCGGCAGGCTTGTTTGCAAGAGCAGCGCCAGGCTTATTGGGTCTGTACCCTGATTGATGAATCCGATTTGCTGGAGGCCCAGGCGGCGCAGGCCACTTGGGAAGACCTGCAGGCCGCCTTGCCGGAGCTGCGTATCGGTCTGGTGCACGGCCGGCTTAAGTCCAAGGAAAAGCAGGAGATTATGCGGGCGTTCAAGGCCGGGGAGATCCATTTGCTGGTGGCCACCACCGTGATAGAAGTGGGGGTGGATGTGCCTAATGCCAGCCTGATGATTATCGAGAATCCCGAACGTCTGGGCCTGGCGCAATTGCACCAGCTGCGCGGCCGGGTCGGCCGCGGCGCGGTAGCCTCCCATTGCGTGCTGTTATATAAGTCTCCCCTGAGTAAAACCGCCCAGAGGCGGTTACAGGTATTACGGGATACCAATGATGGTTTTGCCATCGCCCAGCAGGATTTGGAAATCCGCGGCCCCGGGGAACTGCTGGGCACGCGCCAAACCGGCAATGCGGAGTTCAAAGTGGCGGATTTGCTGCGCGACCAGGCGATGATCCCGGAGGTCCAGCGGCTGGCGCGCCATATTCATGAGCATCATCCCGACTCCGCCCGGCTGCTGATTGAGCGCTGGATGCCGGAGCGGGCGCGTTACACCAATGCGTAGGCACGCTCTCCCTTTAACACGCTCGCGTTGAGCCCCGGCGTTAGCGGGCGGCGTGAATTCGCCCTTGAGTTGACTTATATCAATCGGTTGGGATGCGGGTTGTAAGCAATCGATTGCTTTTAGAAACAAGTTGATTAAAATGCCTCCTTTGCCGCCCATGAAAGCCATTCAACATGACAATGCCTTCCTATGAAATCGATGACGCGCCGATTCCCGTTGTCAAAAGCGAGCTGATTTACCATCTTGACGATCGTCCGCCGCTGGCGGAAACCCTGTTTGCCGCCTGTCAGCATTTGCTGGCGATGTTTATCGCCGTTATCACCCCCGGGCTGCTGATCTGCCAGGCGCTGGGGCTGCCGGCGCAGGATACGCAGCATATTATCAGCATGTCGTTGTTTGCTTCCGGACTGGCTTCCATACTGCAAATCAAAACCTGGGGACCGGTGGGATCGGGGTTGTTATCCATTCAGGGTACCAGCTTCAACTTTGTCACGCCGCTTATCATGGGCGGGCTGGCCCTGAAAAACGGCGGCGCCGATGTGCCCACCATGATGGCGGCCCTGTTCGGTACCCTGATGGTGGCGTCCTGTACCGAGATTTTGCTCTCCCGCGTGCTGCATCTGGCGCGCCGCATTATCACGCCGCTGGTGTCCGGCATCGTGGTGATGATTATCGGTATTTCCCTTATCCAGGTGGGACTGACCTCTATCGGCGGCGGGTTTGCCGCCATGGGCGACCACACCTTCGGCGCGCCGAAAAATCTTCTGCTGGCGGGGATTGTGCTGGTGGTCATCATTTTACTTAACCGCCAGCGCAACCCGTATTTGCGGGTGGCTTCGCTGGTGATCGCCATGGCGGTGGGCTATGCGGCGGCCTGGTTGCTGGGCATGTTGCCGCCGTCCGGACCTGTGGCTCCCCATAAGCTTATCATGGTGCCGACCCCGCTTTATTACGGGTTGGGGTTCGATTGGAATCTGCTGGTGCCGCTGATATTGGTGTTTATGG
The DNA here is from genome assembly GCF_047324245.1 of Sodalis sp. RH16. Lineage (NCBI taxonomy): Bacteria > Pseudomonadati > Pseudomonadota > Gammaproteobacteria > Enterobacterales > Bruguierivoracaceae > Sodalis > Sodalis sp. RH16. The sequence continues at coordinate 1,668,069 of NZ_CP178737.1, forward strand.
TGACTTCCATAGAAACCATCGGCGATATCACCGCCACCTCGGATGTCTCTGAACAACCGGTACGCGGGCCGGTCTATATGCGCCGTCTGAAAGGCGGCGTGCTGGCCAACGGGCTGAATTCTTTTCTTTCCGCGGTGTTTAATACCTTTCCCAACTCCTGTTTCGGCCAGAACAACGGCGTCATCCAGCTCACCGGCGTCGCCAGCCGCTATGTGGGTTTTGTCGTGGCTTTGATGCTTATAGCCCTCGGGCTGTTTCCGGTGGTCAGCGGATTCGTCCAGCATATTCCGGAACCGGTGCTGGGGGGCGCTACCATTGTGATGTTCGGCACTATCGCCGCTTCGGGCGTCCGCATCGTCTCGCGGGAACGGCTAAACCGTCGCGCCATTATGATCATCGCCCTTTCTCTGGCGGTGGGCCTGGGGGTATCGCAGCAGCCCCTGATTCTGCAATTCGCGCCGCAATGGTTAAAAACGCTGTTGTCATCCGGTATCGCCGCCGGCGGCATTACCGCCATTATCCTGAATTTACTGTTCCCGCCGGAACACAATTAATTAACATTCCTCCTTTTATCAAGCCGCTGTCTCAATACAGCGGCTTTTTTTTTCGGAAAACACATTGCCTATTGAGAAGCGCCGCTAATTACGGCATAAACACTGTAACCTTTATGACAGCGATGGATTGAGCGATGAAATTTATTGGGAAACTCATATTATCAATACTTTTGATATTGCTATTGATAATCGTCCTGATCTACGTCTTGCTGCAAACTCCTTGGGGCGCGGGCTGGGTCAGCAAATGGGTTACCCAGCACAGCGATTTCCAACTGTCATTGGAAAAAATTGATCATTCCTGGTCCGATCCCACTGAAATTTCTTTTGTAAATATCACCTTCGGTCAAAAAGGACATCCGCCCACCCTGGTCGCCAAGCAGTTGGTGGCTGGTTTAGGCGCACGCCAACTCACCGACCCCTTCCATTTTTACCGGATCCAGATGCAGGACGGCACCCTGGATATGGATACCTCGCCGCCCCTCTCCTCGCTACAGGCGGACGTCCTGCAACTGAACGGTATGGCGGTGCGGTCTCCCCAGGGGGGCTGGCGGCTTAATGGGCAAAATGTCAACGCCGGCATCACGCCCTGGAAACCGGAAAAGGAATTTCCCCTCGGGCGTAACGCCCGCTTTCAGCTGAGCGCGCGCTCTTTGACCCTAAACGACGTGCCGGCGGAAAACGTATTGGTGCAAGGGGAAATCGATGACCATCAATTGAAGCTGGATAATCTCGGGGCCGATCTGTCCCAGGGCGAATTAACCGGCAATGCGAAGCGGGACGAGGACGGCAGCTGGCTGGTGGATAATCTGCGTCTGAGCAATGTACGGATGCAAACCGAAAAAAGCCTGAATGATTTTTTGCAGCAGATCTCCCAGGTGCCGAAAATCACCATCCATCGCTTCGATTTGATCGACGCGCGCATGGAGGGGAAGGATTGGGCCTTCAGCGACCTGGACCTGACCTTGCGGAATATCACCTTCCAGGACGGCGACTGGACCACCGATGACGGTTCACTGTCCTTCAACGCCACCGACCTTATCAACGGGACGGTGCATCTGAACGATCCCATCGCCAATCTGGCCCTATCGCCCCAGGGAATAGAAATCCGCCAGTTCAGCGGACGCTGGCAAGGCGGATTGATGCGCACCTCGGGCCGGTGGCTGCGCGACGGACAGCAGTTGGAACTGGACGAGTTCATGGTGGCGGGGCTGGAATATACCCTGCCGGCAAACTGGCGTGACAGCTGGCAGCAGCCGCTGCCTTCCTGGCTGGCGCAGGTCACCGTGGATAAATTCACCGCCAATCGGAACCTGTTGATTGATATCAATCCTTCATTCCCGTTCCAAATCACCGCGCTGGACGGATACGGCAAGCAGCTGGAGCTGGCGCGCAACCATCAATGGGGCATCTGGTCCGGCAGCCTGAATCTGAACGGCAGCGACGCCACCTTCAATAAAATCGACGTACGGCGTCCGTCGCTGGCGTTAACCGCCGATCCGGACAAAATCACCGTCACCGATCTGAGCGCATTCGCCGGTGACGGATTGCTGGAGGCCACCGCCCTGATTAACCAGCAGCCTTCACGTAACTTTTCGCTCAACCTGAACGGCAAAGCGGTTCCGATAAACGTGCTGGAGCGCTGGGGATGGCCTGCCATGCCGTTATCGGGCAACGGCAACGTTCAGCTAACCCTCACCGGCCAGCTCGCCGCACAGGCGCCCCTGAGGCCGACACTGAACGGCAGGCTGCAGGCCGTCGACGCAAAAGGACAATCGCTTAACCAGACCATGAGCAATGGCCAGGTGGCGGAGGATACGGCCCATTGAGCCTTTGGGAAACCGTCCCCGAAACACCGGGGGCTAAAGTGCAATTCCCTTGGGGCAAGGGGCGTTGCATGGCAAAATGGCGATCCGCAGAAGGCGCGGAGCGCCAGAGATAATCCGCATGGGAGCCGAAGCGCTACAAATCAATCCGCATGGGAGCCGCCGCGCTCCAGCGGCCTATCATGCGCCGGCGGCAGCACCAGATAGATGCCTTTGAACACCGCGCCCAGTTTATCGTTGCCGAACAATTCCACTTCCAGCTGAACCCGCGCCTTGCGTCCGCGGGCCAGCCGGTCCAGGTCGCCGCTCAGTGAACCGAGATCCGCAATGGCGCAGGGCCGGCCGGTAACCGGCGTCGTATAGCGGATATGGGCGTCCGCCAGGATTATGGTGCCCCCCAGTTGGCGCTCGCGCAGCAATAGCCAGATCAATCCCCAGCCGGTGAGGGTGGCCAGTGAAAACAGGCTGCCGGCGAATAGCGTATGATGGGGATTCTGATTACCGGCTTCCGGCATAGTGGTCATGAATTTCTGGCCGGTGTACTGGCTTATGCGCACCCCCATTTTTTCACTCAGGGGAATATGCTCGTACCAGGCCTGCTGCAACTGGCCGCACCAATCCGGCCGGTGCAAAATATCATCCAGCGTGGCAATGGGTTTAATCATTAAAAAGTGCCGTATGGGCGTGGAGGACGGCGCCAGAATTTCACCCTGGTTGATAAAACCCAGCTTGGCGAAAAAATCCACCGCATCCTCGCGGGCGCTACAGACCACCCGCTTTACCCCTTCCTGGCGGGCGACGGATTCCAGCGTCATGGCCACCAGCGTGCCCAGGCCCTTATCCTGCACCTGCGGGTCCACCGCCAGAAAACGGATGGCCGCCTCGTTGTCGGCATTGATATACAGCCGGCCCACCGCCACGGGCTTCCCCTCTTCATCCACCACCATCTGGTGATGCGCCATGGCATCATAGGCATCACGCTCGGAGCCCGGCGGCTGATGCAAGGGCTTACGTAACATTTCCCAACGGAACTGATAGTATTCCTTTAACTCTTCCTCGGTTTGCGGAACGCGCAAGTGATACATGACAGACTCTCTCTTTGAGTGCTTCTACCGACTCAGACTTGCAACCAGAACGTCGCCGGCCCGTCATTCACCAGCTCCACCTGCATATCCGCCCCAAAGCGGCCGGTTTGCGTCCGGATATCCGCCCGGCGGCAGCACTCGGTAAAATGGTGGTAAAGCCGCTGTGCTTCCGCCGGCAATGCGCCGCGGGAGAAGCCGGGCCGCAGCCCTTTGTCGGTATCCGCCGCCAATGTAAACTGTGACACAATAAGCACGCTGCCGCCGGACTGGCGGACATCCAGGTTCATTTTGCCTTGTGAGTCACCGAAAATACGATAAGCCAGCACCCGCTGGCAAAGTTTTGCCGCGATCTGTTCATTATCCTGCTTCTCTACTCCCAGCAGAATCAACAGCCCCGGGCCGATTTCCCCCACCGCGGTTTCGTCCACGGTAACCCGTGCACGCAAAACACGCTGAATCAACGCAATCATCGGGAGACCGTCTCCTCTAACGCCGACTGCCGGTGTTCGGCCAGCGAGACGGTAATCTCCGCCCCCAGCAATACAATACACCAGCTCCAGTATACCCAGAGAAATAAGATTGGAATCACCGCCAACACGCCATAAATCAATTGGTAGGAGGGAAACATAGTGACATATAAACCAAAAACCTTTTTCCCCAGTTCAAAAAGCAGACCGGCCACCAGCGCGCCCGCCAGCGCATCCCTGCTCGGCACCCGTACCGTGGGCACCACGCTGTACAACAGCCAGAACGAGGCGCAGGAGAGCAATAGCGGAAAGACCCGCAGGGCGACGGTGGCAAACAGGCTGGAACCGGTGGATTGCAGCCAGGTGATGGATAAGAGATAAGAGCTGAGCGCCATGCTGGCGCCGGTTAATAACGGACCCAGGGTCAACACCATCCAGTAGACCGCAAACGAAAATATGAGAGGGCGCTTCTTTTTGCTGCGCCAAATAGTGTTAAGCACGGTATCCACGGAATAAATCAGCAGCAGCGAGGTGACAATCAGACCGCAGGTGCCCACCACCGTCATTTTGCTGGTGTTAAGCATAAACTGCTCGAGGTAACGCTGAATTACATTGCCGGTGGCGGGCATAAAATTGTTAAAGATAAAATTTTTGAGTTCTACGCTCACATCCGAAAAGACCGGAAAAGCGGCAATCAGCGCAAACACCACGGTCACCAACGGCACCAGGGAGAGCAGCGAGACATAAGCCAGATGCCCGGCCAGCACCGTCAGCCGGTCCTGATCAATACGTATGACTAATAGCTTGATGAAGGAATAACAACGGCCGAATTCCTTCAGGTTAGGACGTCTCATCGCAATTTTCCTCAATGAACGGGCCGATGCTTTTGAGCACCGCCTTGCGCGGGGTCCAGGTTCTGTCAGGCAAAATAAGCGGGAATGACGTCAGGATCGGTAACATGCACCGTTTGCAGACCGACCGTTTTCGCGCCGGCGATATTATCAGCGTTATCGTCGAAAAAGATGGCCTTTGCAGCGGCTACCCCTTCCAGCTCCAGCACATAGCGGTAAATGGCCGGGTCCGGCTTACGCATGCCCAAATCCTGCGATAGATAGAGTTTATCCACGCTTTGCTGTATTTCGGGATACTGGCTCGGCCAATAATTACAATGCAGGCGGTTGGTATTGGACAGAACCACCACCCGATGTCCCTGCCGCCGCAAAGCCTGGATGATATCGATAACCTCGGTGCGCACACCGGCGAAAATCGCCTGCCAGCCGGTGGTGAACTGTTCAAAGCTCAGCGCAATGCCCAACTCCCCGCAAATCCTGGCGGCAAAGGCTTCATCGGTAATATCGCCCCGCTCATGCTGCTCAAAGGCCTCGCCCATGACGAACTTCTTTTTCAGGATGGCCAGCGGGACGCCGCTCAATTTGCTCCAGACGCCCAAAACCCGGCCGAAATCGATATTGATAACGACATTGCCTAAATCAAAGATATAAAGCATGGCTCCCTCCCTTCTTTGCATGGTGTTCTCACTGTAGCGGGAAATAATCCAACTGAACAGTAATCAACAGAGATTACGCGGTCATGTCGACGGCGGAAACGGCGCCGGGCGCATCATTGGATGCGCCCGGTACGGCAATGCAGGGGGTGGATAGTGTCTGGTTATCCGTCAAGGCCGGTGACCACGGTAAATTCCCGCGTTGCCCCCGCGGGCAGCTCGATGAGCGTCCCGGCCTGGCGCGCCGCGATATGTCCCTCGGGACGGCAGGTGCCGGGCAGGATAAACGCCGCCACCTTTTGGTCGCCATTATACAAAATCCAGCGGGTCGCGTAGTTGAACTGTTCGCTGGAAAACCGGGTAACGAAGCGCGGCCCTTTATCCGGCGCCTGCATAAAAAACTCCGGTTGCGGCGTGTATTGCGCCAGGTTATCGGCAAAAAACACAATTTCCGGATCGTAGAATTGTGGTTGATCCAACGCGCCGAAGGCCGAGGGAGTGTCCGTCAGGGTAGCGGTATAATCCAGCCATTGCGGCGTGGGATGCACATGTCCGGGAATGGAGGTGCGCAGTGAAAACGCCCCGTCGGGGATATTCTGGCTAAAGGAACCCCCCGGCAGATAGGCGTAGTTCATATGGCACATATACTGCAGCGGCATCGCCACGCTGGCAAGATTGGTCACCCGCATGGTAATGGTCATCAGGGTCTCGCCGGCCGCCAGCCTCACTGACGGCGACGCCAGGTAATGATGGCCGAAACCCTTGACGTATTCATAATCCCCCCCCAGGGCGACGCTATTCCCGTCCAGCAGCAGATAGGCGCGGTCCAGGGGGGCGCAGGGCATTTCGCCATGCAGGGGATGAACATCCTCCGGGGACGGGCAACCGTTGCTCAGCAGGCCGGAATGGAACGCAAAGCAGCCATAGGTATCCACCACCGACTCGCCCCGTTTCGGCTCGGTAAACGGATTGGTCATTTTCAAATCATGACCCTCAAACTGCGCGTCCCAAATCATTTGGCCGTAAAAAGGCAACAGGGTAATAAAACCGCGGCTGTTGCGCAGGGTCACCGCTTCAATGCCGGAACGGTATTTGAACAACGTAACGCTGAGCTCGGCGCTTTCCAGCAGACAAACCGGCTGTTCGCTGAATTGGTTGCGCTGAAGATGAATGACGGCTGACATAATCGCTTCTCCTGCGGTTAAAGTTTGCTATCCATGACCGAACGGGCGGGGTCTGCCAGCAACTGATGCTGATGGTTGCGCAATTCACCCCAGAAATAGAATCCCACGTAGGCAAAGCACAGCAGCGAGACGCTGAATGCCTCTTTCATCGAACCCAAATGATCGGAAACAAAGCCCTGGATTGCCGGCACCACGGCGGCGCCGACAATGGCCATGACGATAATCGCCCCGGCGACTTCGGTATATTTGTTGTCCACGGTATCCAGCGTGCCGGCGTAAATGGTGGCCCAGCAGGGTCCGAACAAGACGCTGACAAACACCGCGGCATATACGGCGGTAAAATTCGGCACCATCACCACATAGGCCAGAGTCGCGACCCCCAGTATGGAATAGGCGATCAGGACTTTTTGCGGCATAAAACGCGTCATCAGGAAATTGGCGATAAATTTACCGGCGAAGAAACACATAAAGCTGTAAATCATGAAGTTGGAGGCGTCCCGTTCATTGGCCGCACCCAGGTTCAGCGCCAAACGAATGGTAAACGACCATACCGCCACCTGCATCCCCACATAAAGGAACTGGGCGACTATACCCTTTTTGAAGCGGGCGTTACCGGCCAGATAACGCAGGGTTTCTCCCATACCCGGCGCGGCGGTTTTTTGTCGATCTACCACAGGCTTGCAACGGGGATAGCGGGTAATGGCAAACAAGACCAGCACCACTACCAGCACCATGATCAGATACTTATAAGGTTCGAGGGTGAGTTCCAGCATATTCAGGCGGAATTGATGCCCCTGCTCCGGCGTCATGGAGGCCAATTGGCTGCTCAGGCTGTCCCCTTGCTGGAAAACCAGATATTTGCCCAGCACAATGCCCATCAGCGCGCCGACGGGATAAAAGGTCTGGCTGATATTAAGCCGCAGCGTCGCATAGTCGCGATGACCGATCATCGAACTGTAGGTATTGGCCGCAGTTTCCAGAAAGCTCAAGCCGATGGCGATGGCGAAAATCGCCGCCAGGAACATGGTGTAGGTGGCCATATGAGACGCAGGATAAAACAGCACGCAGCCGATGATATACAGCGACAGGCCCGTCATAATGGCCACTTTGTAGCTGGTTTTGCGAATGACCATCGAGGCCGGAATGGCAATCAGAAAGTAGCCGCCGTAAAACGCGCTTTGCACCAGCGCGCTGGCGAAATCGCTTAAGGCGAACACCGTTTTGAATTGGGTAATCAAGATATCGTTCAAACTGGCCGCACAGCCCCATAAAGGAAACAGGCAAGACAGCAGGATAAACTGAAACAGCGGTGTTTTATTCAGATAGCCGTCAGGCATTTGTACCGTATTGTGGTGCATGATGTTATTCCTGATGTAAGGTGGCGAGGAAATCATGGAACTGGGCGGCGTCGGCATAGGAACGCTGGGTGCCTTTGCCCCGTACGCTGAAGGCGGCATAGGCCGAGGCATATGTCATAGCCTGCTTCACGTCTTGGCTGCCGACATAGTAATGGGCAAAACACCCTATATAGGCATCGCCCGCGCCGCTGGTATCCACGGCCTGTACCGGCACCGCATCCACCCGGTGGACGCTGTCGCCGGTCAACCACACCGAGCCGCGGTGTCCCATGGTGATAATCAGGTTTTTCAGCCCCCGTGAGAGCAGAGAGCGGCCGGCGGCAAGGATATGCTCTTCGCTGTCCACCGCCATACCGGTCAGGATTTCCAGCTCCGTTTCATTAGGCATGAAAAAATCGCACTGGCAGGCATAAGCGATATCCAGCTCCCGGCTGGCCGGCGCCGGATTAAGAATCACCGGCACATGAAGCCGCCGGGCAACGTCGATGGCGTGATACACCGTCGCCAGCGGAATCTCCAACTGCAGGATAATCACCTTGCAGTCCTTGAGCTGCTCCGCCGCACGGTCAACATCCGCCGGCGTCAAATGGTTATTGGCCCCTTTAATGATCAAGATGCGATTATGTGAATCCCGATCAACAAAAATCGGCGCCACTCCGCTGGAAACCCCCGGCACCTTCTCAACATAGCGGGTATCGACGCCGTACCGGCGCAGGTTATTTACCGTATTGTCGGCGAACAGATCGTCGCCGACCTTACTCATCATCATCACGCCGGCGCCCAGTTTGGCTGCCGCCACCGCCTGATTAGCGCCTTTACCGCCGCAACCGATCTCAAAATCCGGGGCTTCAAGCGTTTCCCCGGTTTTCGGCATCTCGGTGATATAGGTAATCAGATCCACCATGTTGGAACCAATAACCGCTATATCCATAATCATTTGCCTCTCTAATGTTTTCATAGCATTCAATGTTACTACGCTAACATTATCAACCCATAAATGTTAATAATATGACACCTATCACATCTCATGAGAAAAATTAACGGACAAATGGCTATATAACGGTGTTAGATAATGTTATTATTTTCACATTAACATCATCCCTCACGAGGACGCACTCATGAACAAAACAGAAATCGACTTTCCCCGATATATCGATCACACCCTGCTGGCGATGGACGCCACCGAGGCGCAAATAGCCGCTTTATGCGAAGAAGCAAAGCAGTATGGCTTTTATGCCGTCTGCGTAAATTCCGGTTATGTGCCGTTCGCCGCCCGTGCGCTGCAGGGAACCGACGTTAAAGTGTGCTCGGTGGTGGGTTTCCCTCTGGGAGCCGGCCTGACCGCCGCCAAGGCTTTTGAAGCAAAAGCGGCCATCGAAGCCGGGGCCGGGGAGATCGATATGGTGATTAACGTCGGCTGGCTGAAAAGCGGGAAAATCGACGCGGTAACCGCCGATATACAGGCAGTGCACCAGGTTTGCGCCGCCACACCATTGAAGGTTATATTGGAAACCTGCCTGTTGAGCGAAGAGCAGATCGTGCAAGTTTGCCAGATTTGCCGCGAACTTAAGGTGGCCTTTGTGAAAACGTCCACGGGTTTTAGCACCGGCGGCGCCCGGGAACAGGACGTCAGGCTGATGCGGCAGACCGTTGGGGCGGACGTAGGCGTCAAGGCATCCGGCGCCGTTCGCGATCGTCAGACCGCGCAAACCATGATACTGGCCGGCGCCACCCGTATCGGCACCAGTTCCGGGGTAAGTATTGTGACGGGCGCAGCAGCCACCGGCAAATATTGACTGTTCACAACGGCGAACATCGGAACAATTGACGCAGGGTACACTATGGAAACGCGGCGCGAAGAAAGGATTAACAGGCTGATACAGGCTTTAAAGCGGGAAGACAAAATCCATCTGAAGGATGCCGCCGTCCTGCTGGGCGTATCAGAAATGACCATCCGCCGCGATCTCAGCGCCGAGCCGGCGCAGGTGGTTCTGCTGGGGGGATATGTCGTCAACGATCCGAAAAACAGCTCAGTCACCCACTACTTTGTGTCGGATCAAAAAGCCAAGCACGTTAAAGAAAAAAGCATTACCGGCCGTATGGCGGCCCAAATGATTGAAAAAGACGACACGGTTTTTTTTGATTGCGGAACCACCACGCCGTTCATTATCGACGCCATCAACCAAGACCTGGCATTCACCGGCATTTGCTACTCGCTGAATACGTTCCTGGCATTGCAGGATCTGCCCAACTGCAAAGTCATACTGTGCGGCGGTGAATTCCATCCGGCCAACTGCATATTCACTCCACTGACCCAATATTCCATTCTGGATAACATCTGTCCCGACAAGGCGTTTATTTCCGCCGCCGGGATAGATATTCACTACGGTGCGACCTGCTTCAATTTTGATGAGCTCACCATGAAGCACCGCGCTTTATCCCTGTCGCAGCAAGGAATTCTGGTGGCCGATCACAGCAAGTTCGACAATATCAAACCCGCCTGCATCGGCACCCTAACCCTCTTCGACACCCTTATCACCGATCAGTCCCCCCCGCGCAAATTCCACGACTACTGCCAGCAGCATAATATCGCCTTGATCTATCAGCCAGACTGACGAACCCGCCAACTCCGAAGCTGAACCGAGCGTGTTAAGGGAGACCGCGCCGATTTTCGGCAAAAAAATACCGGTCCATCTGCATGGACCGGCATCTTGTCTTCTCGTGCCTAAGATCAGACTTCTTTGCTGGAACGATTGGCGCGCTTACGATCGTTTTCAGTCAGATAACGTTTACGCAACCGGATGGAATGGGGAGTCACTTCCACCAGCTCATCATCATCAATAAATTCCAGCGCTTGTTCCAACGACAGCTTAATCGCCGTCACCAGCGTAGTGGCTTCATCGGTACCTGAAGCGCGCATGTTGGTTAATTTCTTGCCGGTCAGGCAGTTGACGGTCAAATCATTAGAACGGGTATGAATACCGATAATCTGGCCTTCATACACTTCCGCGCCGTGGCCCAGGAACAAGCGGCCGCGATCCTGCAGGCTGTACAGGGCGTAAGCAACCGCTTTACCCTGGCCGTTGGAAATCATCACGCCGTTCTGCCGCTGGCCGATTTCACCCGAACGCACATCGTCATAATGACTGAACGACGAATACAGCAGGCCGGTGCCGGAAGTCATGGTCAGGAACTCGGTACGAAAACCAATCAGGCCACGGCTGGGGATAATATAATCAAGACGGATACGGCCTTTGCCGTCCGGCAGCATATCGCGCATCTCGCCTTTGCGCATGCCCATCGCTTCCATCACCGGACCCTGGTTCTGCTCTTCGATATCAAGCGTAACCTGTTCGAACGGCTCCTGTTTTTTACCGTCAACGGTACGGTAGATAACCTTCGGACGGGAAACGCCGATTTCAAAACCTTCACGGCGCATATTCTCGATAAGCACCGACAAATGCAGCTCGCCGCGGCCCGACACCAGGAAGGTATCCGGGTCTTCGGTTTCTTCCACCCGCAGCGCCACATTATGCACCAGCTCTTTGTTCAGGCGCTCCAGGATCTGGCGGGACGTCACGTATTTGCCTTCTTTGCCGCAGAACGGCGAGGTGTTAACCCCAAAGGACATAGAGACGGTAGGCTCGTCCACGGTCAGCGGCGGCAGCGCTTCAACCTGGGCCGGATCGCAGATGGTATCGGAGATATTCAGTTCACCCAGACCGGTCAGGGCAATAATGTCACCGGCTTCAGCCAGTTTGGACTCGATACGCTGCAGGCCCATATGCCCGAGCACCTGACCCACTTTGCCATTGCGGCGCTTGCCTTCGTGGTCAATGATGGTCACTGCCTGGTTCGGTCTGACCGAACCGCGTTTGATGCGGCCGATACCGATAACGCCAACATAGCTGTTGTAGTCAAGCTGGGAGATTTGCATCTGGAACGCACCGTCGCTATCAACGTTGGGCGCTTCGACATTCTTCACGATCGACTCGAACAGCGGCGTCATATCCTCGGCCATGTTTTCATGTTCATAGCCGGCGACCCCGTTCAACGCGGAGGCATATATGATCGGAAAATCCAGTTGCTCATCGGTTGCGCCGAGGTTGACGAATAAATCGAACACCTGATCCACCACCCAATCGGGGCGTGCTCCGGGCCGGTCTACTTTGTTGATGACCACAATAGGCTTGAGACCGTAAGCAAAGGCTTTCTGGGTCACGAAACGGGTTTGCGGCATGGGTCCGTCCATGGCGTCCACCAGCAGCAGCACCGAGTCCACCATGGACATGACGCGCTCAACCTCACCGCCGAAATCGGCATGTCCGGGGGTATCAACGATATTGATACGGTATCCGTTCCAATTGATAGCGGTATTTTTCGCGAGGATGGTAATTCCCCGTTCTTTCTCCAAATCGTTGGAGTCCATCACGCGTTCGGTGGCGTCATTGCGGTCACCCAATGTTCCGGATTGTTGCAACAGCTTATCGACCAGGGTGGTTTTCCCATGGTCGACGTGCGCGATGATGGCGATGTTACGCAAATTTTCGATCACAACTTTGCCTCAGGCATTAGAAATAGCGCGTTATTGTACACGTTATAGGCGAAGGACTAAACAAGATCGCGCTGTTCTCTGCATTTGCGTCATTTTCAGCGCCCCATCATCCCTTTATCAGTGCAATGTTTCAATTATTCGCACGCATTGCACCAAAATAGTGCCCACTCAGCGCACAAATGCACTAAAATAGCACTACCCCCCCAATCTGGTGCAGCTTGGCAACCGTTAAAAGGCCGCAATTCGGCGCCTCGCGTTCATTTAGCAATGTTGGCACAGTTTTAGCTTAGTTAAGCTTAGCCTAGGTAAGTTTAAAAAATCCATACCATACGATTTCGTTCCACGACGACAATGGCACATCCGGGAGAATATAAGTATGTCCGCTGAACACGTTTTGACGATGCTAAATGAACACGAAGTCAAATTCGTCGACTTGCGTTTCACTGATACGAAAGGGAAAGAACAGCACGTCACAATACCGGCCCATCAGGTGGATGCCGATTTCTTTGAAGACGGCAAAATGTTTGACGGTTCTTCAATCGGCGGCTGGAAAGGCATCAACGAATCAGACATGGTGCTGATGCCCGATGCAAGCACCGCCATGCTTGACCCGTTCTATGAAGAAACCACACTGATCATCCGCTGCGATATCCTTGAACCGGCCACCATGCAGGGTTACGATCGCGATCCGCGTTCCATCGCCAAGCGCGCTGAAGATTTTCTGAAATCATCCGGCATCGCCGATACCGTTTTTTTCGGACCTGAACCTGAATTCTTCCTGTTCGACGATATCCGCTTCGGTTCCTCCATTTCCGGTTCCCACGTTGCCATCGACGACGTCGAAGCGGCCTGGAATTCCGACAAGGTTATTGAAGGCGGCAACAAAGGCCACCGTCCGGGCATCAAAGGCGGCTATTTCCCCGTACCGCCGGTGGATTCATCACAGGATTTGCGTTCCGCCATGTGTTTGACCCTGGAAGAAATGGGTCTGGTGGTGGAAGCCCATCACCATGAAGTGGCTACCGCGGGCCAGAACGAAATCGCCACCCGCTTTAACACCCTGGTGAAAAAAGCCGACGAAATTCAAATTTACAAGTATGTCGTGCATAACGTCGCCCACGCCTTCGGCAAAACCGCGACCTTTATGCCCAAACCGATTTTCGGCGATAACGGCTCAGGCATGCATTGCCATATGTCTTTAAGCAAAGACGGCAACAACCTGTTCTCCGGCGACAAGTACGGCGGCCTGTCCGAAACGGCGCTGTTCTACATCGGCGGCGTAATCAAACACGCTAAAGCCATCAATGCGCTGACCAACCCCACCACCAACTCATACAAACGTCTGGTCCCGGGGTATGAAGCGCCGGTGATGCTGGCCTACTCCGCCCGCAACCGTTCCGCCTCAATCCGTATTCCGGTATCGCCGAGCCCGAAAGGACGCCGTATCGAAGTGCGCTTCCCGGATCCGGCCGCCAATCCGTATCTGGCCTTCGCCGCGCTGCTGATGGCCGGACTCGACGGCATCATCAACAAGATTCATCCCGGCGATGCCATGGACAAGAATCTGTACGATCTGCCTCCGGAAGAAGCGAAGGAAATTCCTCAGGTATGCGGATCGCTGGATGAAGCCCTGGCATCCCTCAGCGCGGATCGCGAGTTTTTGACCCGCGGCGGCGTCTTCACTGACGATACCATTGATGCTTACATCGAGCTGCGTACTGAAGAAGTTGACCGCATCCGTATGACGCCGCATCCGGTGGAATTCGAGTTGTATTACAGCGTTTAATTACATTGTGTTTTTTGTTGCCGTGGAAACTTTCAGCCCATCTTCGGATGGGCTTTTTTCTCCAGCAAACCTTGCGCGTAGCCATGCGCAATATTATCTAATGGACTAAAATGCACTAGAATAGTGCGGGAGACTGCTTTATGGCTACAGGCTCATTGCCCGATGCTGGGCAGATCCTAAATTCGTTAATAAACAGCATATTGCTGCTAGATAACGATCTTGCCGTTCATTACGCCAACCCGGCGGCGCAACAGCTGCTGGCGCAAAGTTCCCGTAAGCTTTTCGGTACGCCGTTGCCTGAATTAATGGGGTATTTTTCCCTCAACGTCGAATTGATGCGCGAAAGCCTTAATGCCGGACAAGGGTTTACCGATAATGAAGTTACCCTGGTGGTGGACGGACGGGCGCATATCCTTTCCCTTACCGTGCAACGCCTGCCGGAAGATTATTTCCTGATGGAACTGGCGCCGATGGACAATCAGCGGCGTCTGAGCCAGGAACAAATCCAGCATGCCCAGCAGGTGGCGGCGCGGGATCTGGTGCGCGGGCTGGCCCATGAAATCAAAAACCCCCTCGGCGGATTACGCGGCGCGGCGCAGCTGCTGGCAAAGGCGCTCCCCGATCCCTCCTTGCTGGAATATACCAAGGTCATCATCGAGCAGGCGGATCGCCTGCGCAACCTGGTGGATCGACTGCTGGGACCGCAGCAGCCCGGCATGCACGTGACGCAAAGCATCCATCAGGTGGCGGAACGGGTGTTTCAACTGGTCTCGCTGGAAAAACCGGACAATGTGACCTTGTTGCGGGATTACGATCCCAGTCTGCCCGAATTAGCCCACGATCCCGACCAAATGGAGCAGGTATTGCTGAATATCACCCGTAATTCGCTCCAGGCTTTGGGCGAAGACGGGGGAACGATAACCATCCGGACCCGAACGGCTTTCCAGCTTACGCTGCACGGCGTGCGCTATCGATTGGTAGCCCGTATCGATATTGAAGATGACGGCCCCGGCGTTCCCGCGCAATTGCAGGATACGCTTTTCTACCCGATGGTCAGCGGCCGCGAAGGAGGAACAGGCCTGGGGTTATCCATCGCCCGCAGTCTTGTCGATCAGAATTCGGGGAAAATTGAATTTAACAGTTGGCCGGGCCATACCGAATTTTCGGTTTACCTGCCTATTCGCCAGTGAGGTCACTATGCAACGAGGGATAGTCTGGATCGTCGACGACGATAGCTCCATCCGCTGGGTGCTCGAACGCGCCCTCACTGGAGCCGGGTTAACCTGCGCCACCTTTGAAGGCGGTAGCGAAGTGCTGGATGCGCTATCAACCCAAACCCCGGACGTGTTGTTATCGGATATCAGGATGCCCGGTATGGACGGTCTGGCGTTACTGAAACAGATCAAGCAGCGTCATCCCATGCTGCCGGTCATTATCATGACCGCCCATTCCGATCTGGATGCCGCAGTCAGCGCTTACCAGCAGGGCGCGTTCGATTACCTGCCTAAGCCTTTTGATATCGACGAAGCCGTCGCGCTGGTGGAGCGCGCGGTCAGCCATTATCTCGAACAGCAGCAGCCGGCGCGCGTCCAGCCCGCCAACGGCCCCACCACCGATATTATCGGTGAAGCGCCGGCCATGCAGGACGTTTTCCGCATTATCGGCCGCCTGTCCCGCTCCTCCATCAGCGTGCTGATCAACGGCGAGTCCGGTACCGGTAAAGAGCTGGTGGCCCATGCCCTGCATCGCCACAGTCCGCGCGCCAAATCCTCGTTTATCGCGTTGAATATGGCGGCCATTCCCAAGGATTTGATTGAATCGGAACTGTTCGGCCATGAGAAAGGCGCGTTTACCGGCGCCAATCAGGTCCGCCAGGGTCGGTTTGAACAGGCGGACGGCGGCACCCTGTTTCTGGATGAAATCGGCGATATGCCGCTGGATGTGCAAACCCGCTTGCTGCGGGTGCTGGCGGACGGTCAATTCTATCGGGTGGGGGGCTACGCGCCGGTCAAGGTGGATGTCAGGATCATAGCCGCCACCCATCAGAATCTTGAATTACGCGTCCAGGAAGGCAAGTTCCGCGAGGACCTGTTCCACCGGCTCAACGTAATCAGGGTGCACCTGCCGCCGCTGCGCGAGCGCCGGGAGGATATCCCGAAACTGGCGCGCTATTTCCTGCAGGTGGCGGCGAAAGAGCTGGGCGTGGAACCTAAAATCCTGCACCCGGAAACCGAAACCGCGCTGACCCGTCTGTCCTGGCAGGGCAATGTTCGTCAATTGGAAAACACCTGTCGCTGGCTCACGGTAATGGCCGCCGGCCAGGAAGTCTTGATCCAGGATTTGCCTCCGGAGCTGTTTGAAAGCACCACGCCGGACGCTTCGGTACAATCCCTGCCCGACAGCTGGGCCACGCTGCTGGCGCAATGGGCTGACCGCGCGCTGCGTTCCGGTCATCAAAACCTGCTGTCGGAAGCGCAGCCTGAGATGGAAAGGACGCTGTTGACCACGGCGTTGCGACATACCCAGGGACATAAACAGGAAGCGGCGCGATTGCTGGGCTGGGGAAGAAATACCCTGACGCGTAAACTGAAAGAACTGGGCATGGAATAACCCCGGCCGCCGGCGCTGTTGATCAGGCTTGTTGATGATTAAAAAAGCGACGGCGCCAGCAAAAATGCGGTTATTTTACTCTTTACATCCCGGGCTGACACAGTATGATCTTGTCGCTGACCCGGGAGGAAGACCATGTTGAATTCGTTGATCGCTTTGGTGACACACGGCGCGGATATGACGGCCGCCGCCGGCCATGCACCTCAGACGGCGCTGGCTGCGATACTCTGCGCTGCCCTGATCAATTTTTTTAGCTAACCGGCCGTCTTAGTCTTACCGGCCAAATTGCGAATCCATTCTTGAAATCCACCGTCAGGTGGATTTCAAGCTTCGTGTCGTCATGCCCCATTACACCGGCACCGCTCGCCCCCCTCCCCGTTCAAATCACCTGAGAAAACTGGCGCTGGCGCAGCTTGTCACGCAAATAAACGTCAAAACACATACAGATATTGCGTATCAGCAAACGCCCCTTCGGGGTCACATTGATATCCCGGTCCGTTATGTCCAGCAAGCCGTCCCGCTCAAGGGGACGAAGCTGTGCCAGATCCTCGGCGAAATAGTCGACGAAACGGATGCCGTAACGGTTTTCCAACGCGTCGAAATTGATGGAAAACTGACAAATTAGCGCTTTTATGACATCCCGGCGCACGCAATCATCGGTGGTAAGAGCCACGCCCCGCCATAACCCGTTGCCCTGACGGGAGACGCTCTCGGCATAGCTCTTCATCTCTTTCTGGTTTTGCACATAACTGTCGCCAATCATGCTGATGGCCGATACGCCCATACCCAGCAATTCGCAGTCGCCGCGGGTGGTATACCCCTGAAAATTACGATGCAGCCGGCCGGCCCGCTGCGCAACAGCCAGTTCGTCGTCCGGGCGGGCAAAGTGATCCATACCGATAAACTGATAACCCGCGTCGCACAGGGTGGCTATCGTATGCTGCAGAATATCCATCTTCTGCGCGGCGCCCGGCAAATCCTGCTGTTTGATTTTTCTCTGGGCGGCAAACAGCGCCGGCATATGCGCGTAGTTGAATACGCTCAAACGCTGCGGGTTCAATTCGATTATCCGGCCCAGGGTATGCAGAAAGCTTGACAGGGTCTGGCTCGGCAGACCATAAATCAAATCGATATTGGTGGAAAGAAAGCCGAGCTCCTTTGCCCGCTCCAGCAGGGCGAAGATCAGCCCCTCATCCTGCTCCCGGTTCACCAGCCGCTGGACCTCCTTATCAAAATCCTGCACGCCCATGCTGATACGGTTAAAACCCTCACCGTGCAGGTGATCGATCATATCCAGGGCGATTTCCCGCGGATCGATTTCAATAGAGAGTTCGGCCCCTTGGGCAAAATCAAACTGCTCGCGCAGCAGGGCCATCAACCGGGATATTTGCGCCGGCGTAAGGAACGTCGGCGTGCCGCCGCCCCAATGCATCTGCGTAACGTGGCGGTGACGGAACAGCGGCGCGCGCTGACGGATCTCCTGTGCCAGGGTATCCAGATAACGCTCGACCCTTTCCGGCTGGCGGGTCACCATTTTATTGCAGGCGCAGAAATAACACAGCTTATGGCAGAAGGGGATATGGAGATATAACGATAGCGGACGATCCGGATAACGCTCCAGCGCGCGTTTAAACGCCGGTTCGTCGTAGCGCTCGCTAAATTCCAAGGCGGTAGGGTAGGAAGTATAACGCGGGCCCGATTGGTTATATTTTTGAATCAGGGCCGAATCCCATTCTATCGTTGACACTGACATGGCTGCTTACTCCTTCCGAATTTTCCGCCGACTCCGCCTGGCGGGCATAGCCGGCCGCCGTGCGGCGGCACGGGCCGAGCGTAACCGGTCTTTACGCCGCGAGAGCCGCCATAGTTTACTCAATAACCACACCAAATAACATGTCAGCGGCACGGCAATCAGCAGAAGCAACATGCAGCAGCCTAAAAGGAGTCCTTCTCAAAACCCCGTTTCAGCAATTGCAGCATATCCTCGTTTTTGGTCTCTTCTTCTTCGTCTTCATCGTCCAATTCTATACCCAGCTCAGTCATGAGCTGATCGATGCGATCCAGTTTCTCATCCACATAGGCCTGTTCTTCGGCGGACAGGATTTCGTCCTGTTCCAGCCTTATCAGCAGCGCATCCAGGCGGGTATCGTTTTCCAGGCTATCCAGTTCCGCCTGCGGAGAAAGAACCTCGGCGGGGATGATAACCTTGGGCGCCGCCGGTTTGGCCACGGCGCCGGCGGCGATCAACGGCACCGGTTTTTTACTGCCGATACGGGGATCGGCATTTGCCGACGTGGAGGAGCGTCCGCCGCTCTTGTTGCCTTCCTGGGACCGTGAACCGGCGGCCAGGCCGCGACGTTTTTTCTGACGCTGGCGGGTGCGGCCTTCAATATTCAGCTCTTCTCGTGTCTTGCGTTTGTTCCTGGCCGCGGCAGGTCTACCCCGTCCGCTTTTGGTTGTTGGTTTCATGATGTCTGCTCTTGGCTAGCGTTAATTAAGTATATACCCTTCACCTTTCGAGTTGCCGCCTTGCTGCAATTCGAAATCTATTGGGTATAGAATTGCGGCGGAATCTATCAGAAACCCAACAAATAAAAAAGGTGGCAATTATTCTGCCACCATAACATGAAGGTGCTTCGCGAGAAAAACCATCCTCCGGCGATGAACCTGACGGTCCACATCCTGTGTTTGAAGGTCGTCGCTGCGATGAAGATGTATTCTACGCTATACGAAGCAGATTGGTTAGAGTGTATTCCTTTACACGCCCATCCTGGGCCGCTTTACTTCCCTGAAAAGAGTATTGAATCGGCATAGGGCTACCAGTTTGCCCAGCCTATGTGCAACTTTATCGTCTAGATGATTTTTTGAGGCGCTCCTTGCCTTGTCATCTAATGTAACCGCGTAAAAATAACCCGCAAGACGACCGGCAGGAGCAAATAGGGCGCTAAAATGAGAGTTAATTAATTAACACTATGATTTATAATATATTAATTTTTATAAAAACGAGATTACGTTACGGACAACGAGCAAATTTCCTACACCATAAATATCCTAAAAACCTCATCTTAGTACCGAAAGGTTTAAAAGAAGCCGCAGACGCCCATCAAACACATTGATTGCTGCAAGATAGCCGCAAGATAAAAACCGCATCTGACGCCATTACCCGTATAATCGACATTAAGACGGTGCTAAGTCATCCTGAGAGAGAGGAAATTTTGGCCACACTATTTAATTACCACATGACCCATTTTGTCATGAGCGCGCCGGATATCCGCCATCTGCCCACCGATGCCGGTATCGAAGTCGCCTTTGCCGGACGCTCCAATGCCGGTAAATCCAGCGCCCTGAACACACTGACCAACCAAAAAGGTCTGGCCAGGACCAGCAAGACGCCGGGACGTACCCAGCTTATCAACCTGTTTGAAATCGAGCCCGAGCGGCGCCTGGTGGATTTACCGGGTTACGGTTACGCTGAAGTCCCCGAGGAAGTAAAGCTCCATTGGCAACGCGCCCTGGGAGAGTATCTGCAAAAAAGAAACAGCCTGAAGGGTTTGGTGGTGATGATGGATATCCGCCATCCGCTAAAGGATCTTGATCAGCAGATGATCAAGTGGGCGGTGAGCGTCGCCATCCCGGTGCTGATTTTACTCACCAAGGCCGATAAACTGGCTTCCGGAGCACGCAAAGCGCAGCTTAACCAGGTGCGCAAAGACGTCCTGGCATTTACCGGCGATATTCAGGTGGAAGCGTTTTCGTCGCTGAAAAAAACCGGCGTGGATAAGCTGACGGAAAAATTGGACAGCTGGTTTGGCGAAACCACGCAGGCAGAGGACATAACGCCCGACGCGCTCTGAGGAAATTGAAACGGGTAAGGGCGGCTTCGCAAACAGGGGGGGCGCCAAGGCGCTCCGCCTCTGGCCGCGAGGCTTTATTGCGCCCAATAAAAAACGCCCCAGCCAATAATGACTGGGGCGGCTAATATTTAGCCAAATCCGATTACGTGAAGTAAAAGGTCTGAAAGATAGAACATCTTACCTCTGTACCCTACGACTCTAACTTTACATCAATTTTTGTCGGGGCAAAAGAATTTTTTGTTGTTAAATTTCATTTATTGCTATTGCAAGTGCGATTATAACTGTCCACATCACATATTTGTGTAGCTTAATTACAAAAAAAGCTTATTGATTCGCCACTTAGTGAGCTTGATCCCAATTCTCACCCAAACCCACATCAACCTGCAGCGGCACATCCAGCGCGTAGCACCCTTCCATTAACGATTTGATATGCGCCGATGCCGATTCAGCCGCGTCCCGCTGTATTTCAAAAACCAGCTCATCGTGCACCTGCATAATCATACGCACCGGCGGCTGCTCTTTTTGCAGCCATGCATCAATGGAAATCATCGCCCGTTTGATAATATCGGCGGCGGTGCCTTGCATCGGTGCGTTTATCGCCGCCCGTTCGGCGCCTTTTTTGCGTGCGCCGTTGCGGGAGTGAATGTCCGGCAAATAAAGACGGCGTCCGTCCAGGGTGGAAACATACCCCTGCTCGTTAGCCTGCTTGCGGGTACGCTCCATATAGGCCAGGACGCCTGGATAGCGCTCGAAGTAGAGATTCATGTATTTTTGCGCTTCCGAACGGGGCACCGAAAGCTGGCGCGCCAGTCCGAAAGCGCTCATGCCGTAAATCAGGCCGAAGTTGATAGCCTTGGCGCTGCGCCGCTGTTCTTGCGTCACCTTCTCAAGAGACTGGCCGAACACTTCGGCGGCGGTGGCCCGATGGATATCCTTGCCTTCGGCGAACGCCTTGAGCAGCCCCGCATCCCGGGACAGATGGGCCATAATGCGCAACTCGATTTGCGAGTAATCCGCCGCCACGATGACCGACCCTTCGGGCGCGATAAACGCCTGCCGGATACGCCGGCCTTCGTCGTTGCGCACCGGGATATTCTGCAGGTTGGGATCGCTGGAAGAAAGCCGGCCGGTAGCGGTAATCGCCTGGTGATATGAGGTATGCACCCGTTTCGTCAGCGGGTTGATCATCAGCGGCAGCTTATCGGTATAGGTGGATTTCAATTTCGCCAAACCACGGTGTTCAAGAATCAGCTTCGGCAGCGGATAATCCAGCGCCAGCTCCGCCAATACCTCTTCACCGGTGGACGGGGCGCCGCCGGGGGTCTTTTTCAGGATGGGCAGCTTCTGCTTGTCGTAAAGGATCGCCTGCAGCTGTTTGGTGGAAGAGAGATTAAAGGGTTCTCCCGCCAGAATATGGGCCTCGTTCTCCAGCTCCCCCAGCCGCTTGGTCAATTCCACCGAATGGGCCGCCAGGATGTTTTCATCAATCAGCACGCCGGTGCGTTCGACACGTGACAGCACCGGCACCAGCGGCATCTCGATTTCTTCAAAAACTTTTTTCAGGCCTTTGTCCTGCTCGATCTGCGGCCAGAGCTTTTCATGCAGCCGCCAGGTGACATCCGCATCCTCCGCCGCATAGGGCGCCGCCTGTTCCATCGCGATTTGATTAAAGGTCAGCTGGTTTTTGCCCTTACCGGCAATATCCTCAAACCCCACCGTCGTATGCTGCAGGTAACGATCCGCCAGGCTGTCCATATCGTGACGGCCGGATACGCTGTTGAGAACATAGGATTCCAGCATGGTATCGAATGCGATGCCCGCCAGTTCGATGTCGTAACGTTTTAACACGCCGCGATCGAATTTCAGGTTTTGGCCGACTTTACGCAGCCGGGGGTCCTCAAGCAGCGGCTTAAGCCGGGCAAGTACTTCGTCAAGATTCAGTTGGTCGGGCGCATCCAGATAATCATGCCCCACCGGCAAATAGGCCGCATCCCCCGGAGCGGTAGCGAAAGAGAGCCCCACCAGATTGGCCGTCAGCGTATCGAGACTGTCGGTTTCAGTGTCGAAGGCAAACAAGCCGGCCTGTTTGATTTTATCCAGCCATTGCTCCAGGCTCGCCATGGTCTCAATGATTTGATAACCCGCCTGGGATAACTGTTCCGCGGGCACATCCGCGTCAGGTGCCGCGGGCGCGTTGAAGGGGGTACGCAAAGCCGCCGCCGGCGTTTTACGGCCCTGTAACCACTTGCCGTCTTCCACATCCGCCAGCCAGCGTTTAAATTCGTATTTTTTGAACAGCTGCCGCAACTCATCCGCATCGGGCTCGCTGACCGTCAGCCGATCGAAAGGCAAATCCAGCGGCACATCGGTCTTGATGGTGGCCAATTGATAGGAGAGATAGGCCAGCTCTTTATTTTGTTCCAGCTTGGGCGCCATGGTTTTCGCCCCCCGGAACGCCAACTCCGCGACGCCGTTCAAATCGCCATAGATATTGTCCAGACTGCCCATCCCCTGCAGCAGCGCCTGGGCGGTTTTTTCACCCACGCCGGGAACGCCGGGGATATTATCCGAACTGTCCCCCATCAGGGCCAGATAATCGATAATCCGTTCCGGCGGAACGCCGAATTTCACCTTCACTTCCTCCGGCCCGAGAATGGTGTTGGACATGGTATTGATAAGCGTAATCATCGGCGTCACCAACTGCGCCATATCCTTGTCACCGGTACTGATCAGGACTTCACGTCCGGCGCGCTCGGCTTCCAGGGCCAAGGTGCCTATAACATCGTCCGCCTCGACGCCGGATATCGCCAATAACGGCAGCCCCATGGCTTTAACCATATTGTGCAGGGGTTCGATTTGGCTGCGCAGGTCGTCCGGCATCGGCGGTCTATGGGACTTATAATGTTCGAACAGCTCATCGCGGAAAGTCTTGCCTTTGGCATCAAATACCACCGCCACATGGCTGGGACGATATTGTGTCAGAAGACTGCGCAGCATGTTTAAAACGCCGTACATGGCGCCGGTGGGTTCGCCCGCGCTATTGGTCAGCGGCGGAAAGGCATGATAAGCGCGGTAAAGATAAGAGGAGCCATCCACCAAGATCAAGGGGTTGTCTGCGATATGGGCCATAGCGTAATTCGTTCTTTTTGGTCGAAAGACATAGGGTATAGCATGCCATAGCTGGCCGCCAGTGACGAACGTTAGCGTATCATAAGGCCGATAAAAATACTGAAGTTAGACCCGGATCCACAGGATCATGCTGTGGATAACTTTGTGAGTAAAAAGATTTTTAAAGATTTATATATTCTTTGAAGAGCAATGCTTAAATAAAAAAATCATATATATCATCCAATTAGCACATTGCATTTGCTAATTGCTTATATTACATAGGTATTCCCGGTTTGTGGATATTAACTTAACCTTTCCCATGCCGTTTATTGACCGTTAAACTTAAGCCTGAAAAGAATATACATAAAAATCAATTTTCGACAGGCCGATTCCGGAAATAACTTACTGATGCCAATGGCGGCAATTGTAAACCGCACCACCAACTGAAAGACATCTATTGTCCCTCATCCGAGGTGCGGTTCACATGACCGGCACTAAAACGCAGGAGAGAATGTTATTGTTGCGTCAGCAAAAACTTCACCACATCAGCGAACTGTTTAACATAGATATCCATGGAAGAGGTATCCAGGCCGTCATTTTTGACCATGTATTTTCCATTAACAAATATGGCGGGAACCCCGCGCAATTGCAGATCGGCTGCCGCTTTTTCCTCTTGCACCACTAATGATTTGACTACAAAACTATTTAAAGCAGAATCATATTCCTCGCCGCTTACGCCCGCTTTGATAAAGACATCGCGAATATCGGCCGGTGACTGAACGGTCTGGGTTTTCTGCACGGCTTCAAACATCAGGGGGCTGACTTTATCCTCAACGCCCAGCGCCATGGCCACTGCCCAGGCCTGGGTTAATTCCTTACCCAAAGGTCCAAGAAAATCAACGTGGTACTTGGTCATTTTGGTGCCGGCCGGCAGCGCTTGCCTGACGCTGGCGGAAATATGATAGGTTTGCTCGAATTCATAGCAATGGGGGCAATAAAAAGAGAAAAATTCCAATACTTGCGGTTCGCCGGTTACTGGCTTGTCAAGCTGGACATATTGCTGCCCTTCCGTAAATTGCGCAGCGGATACACTGAATGCAACAGCCATTAGAATACCCATTAACGCAAACCAAATTTTTTTCATATAAATGTTCTCTCTAAAGTTTAATACGAAGGCATAAGCTGTAACGGCGGCTCCCGTAATACCTTTACCTGTTCCGTAAAGATCACGGTTTGCTGCTCCCAAAATCCAGCTTCCACCATCCATGGGAAACTATGGGGGAACGCAGGATCGCCCCATCGCCTGCTGATCCAGGCAAGGTAATAGATCATGCGCATTGCGCGCAACGGCTCCATCAAGGCCAATTCACGCGGATTAAAATCCATGAACTCCTGGTAGGCGTCAAGTAAAAGTGACAATTGGTACTGCTGTTCCATGCGATCGCCATTGAGCAGCATCCAGAGATCCTGAACTGCCGGGCCGTTGCGTGCATCATCCAAATCGACAAACATCGGTCCGTCGCGCCACAGAATATTGCTGGCATGCAAATCGCCGTGCAAACGCAGCGGGAGCCAGTCATCACGCCAATATATCTTCACTTCGGCAATCAAAAGATCCACCGCGCGTAAAAATGCTTCCTTTTGCTTGCCGGCGATGAGGGTGCTCTGCTCCAGCTCGCGCCTGGGTTCGTACAGATACTCTTCCAATGAAATAGTGGGGCGGAAGGAGAAACGTTTTTCACCGTTATGGCGATGAATCCGGCCGATGAAACGGCCCACCCACTCCAGCTGCTCGTCGTTATCCTGCTCGAATTGCCGGCCGCCGACGCTTGGGAAAACGGCAAAACGAAAGCCTTCATGGTTCAACAGCGTCGAGCCGTTGATGCGCATCGGCGGGACCACAGGAATCTCCGCTTCCTCCAGTCCGAGCGACAGTTCGTGCTCCTCCAGGATTTGCTCGTCAGACCAGCGTTCAGGACGATAGAATTTCACCACGTAACGTTTTCTGTCTTCATCCAGAAACTGATAAACGCGGTTTTCATAGCTATTGAGCGCGGTTAGGCCGGAATCAATACGCAAGCCGACACTTTCCAGGGCATCCATAATCAATTCCGGCATCAACGTCTTGAAATTAAATGCTGTTATGTTCATAAAACGTTTTATCTATTTTAAGCCAGTAATAGACCAGACAGGTTGCCGGCAGGAACAACCGGGAGACTCTTTTTAGCAAGCAACATCTACTCTTTGATAATGCCGCGGGCCCGAAGGATGGCGGTTTTGAAGTCTTCTTCGTAATCCTTCTGCAAGCCGGGAATCATCTCGGCCTTATCCGCGTCCCGCATTTTCAGGTGGTAAATCAGCGTATCGTCGGTGATTTCCGCCAGGCCGCCCTGATAACCGGCTTCATCAGCCAGTTTTTGCAAAAATTGCAGCAGATTGAGATCGGATTCTTTTCTCCAAGCGGGATGAAGAAGCTCGATAAGTTCGTCAACGCGATGATATTTCATAATCCAATCCTTCTGATGGTATCGGTCATAATGTAGCAAGATCCGCCGGGGGGGATAAACATCAATGTTAAGTAACCCCGGAAACATTGTATCTTAATATGTGGGCGACCAGCATACAGCATTTGGCAAACAGCGACTCCTTCCTAAAGAGTCGACGCGGCAATGCAGCGCTGATCTCGAATCTGGCTGTGTTAAAGACGTAAACCGCTTACAGGTAAACGCAACTTTTCCAAAAGCTGGTATCTTTAGCAGTAACGGCCAAACAATAAGAAATCTCCGGGAGACAACCATCATCAGCATATCAATAACCGGTGTCATCCTGGCGGGAGGACGTTCGAGCCGCATGGGCGGTGAAGATAAAGGGCTGATATTGCTCAACCAGCGGCCTCTTTACCGGCATGTCCTCGACCATCTGGCCGGGCAGGTGTCTACAGTCATTATCAATGCCAATCGCCATCTCGACCAATACCGGCAAAGCGGCCTGCAGGTAATTACCGACACGCTGCCCGATTTCCAAGGTCCGCTGGCCGGCATGCTCGCAGGCCTGAAAGCCGCCGGCACCTCATGGATAGTGTTCGTCCCCTGCGATGTACCGGTTTTCCCGGCTGATTTAGTTGCGCGTTTATGGGAAGGAAAAGGGAATGCCGATGCCGCTTTCGCCCATTCCGGTGAGCGCGATCATCCGGCTTTCGCGCTCCTTAACCGCTCGCTGATCCCGGCATTGGAAGATTTTCTATCCCGAGGAGAACGTAGGGTGATGTTGTTTTTCATGCAGGTTCACGCCGCAAGGGTTGTTTTTACGGCGCGGCATCCCGCCTTTTCAAACCTGAATACGCCGCGGGATATAGCAGACTGGCGTCAGTAACCGCCCATTGAGGATAAACATCATGGAAAAATCGCATCCGCCGCTATTGGCGATTACCGCATTTAGCGGGACAGGCAAAACAACATTATTGAAACAGCTCATACCCTTGCTCAATCAGGTGGGCGTTCGAGTCGGGCTCATCAAACACACCCATCACAAGGTCGACGTGGATACCCCGGGAAAAGACAGCTATGAATTGCGCAAAGCGGGTGCTCGGCAAACCATGGTGGCCAGTGACGCTCGTTGGGCACTAATGACCGAAAATCAGGATAATGAAATGCCCGCCCTTTCATGGCTGGCGGCACAAATGGACCCGAGGTTAGTGGACCTTATCCTGGTGGAAGGCTTTAAAAATGAGCCGGTGCCCAAAATTGCCCTATTCCGCTCGGATACCGGCAAGGACTGGCGCCCGTTGATTGATGAATACGTCATTGCGGTGGCCGGGGATGTAAAAGTGGATATGACATTGCCGGTGTTGGATATCAACCAGCCGGAAAGCATAGCCGCATTTATCAGCGAATGGTTGGTTGATAACCGATAGGATCTGATGCCATTTAACTATATAACCTTAAAGGTTACGAAGGTCATGCTTCGTTAGACCTTGACTTGTCCTTTTGAAAGATCCTTCACTTCAATTAAGCGTTTACGTTACGCAAATAAGCAGAAATATATTTTTATTATTTGATAGTCTTTCAACATTACCAATATACAAAATTTTTCTGTTTAAAATACCATCTAGACTTGAAAAATTAATGTGATCCAGACATTACTATTATTATTTTTATGAATAGGTTCTTTACCCATCATGCCTTTTTATGCTATTTATTGCCCGCTTTAAAAAATATGAGCGCACTCAATGATATAATTTTATATTTAAATATAATCACTTGGAATGATTTATATGGAGTATATATCGGCTAGAAACCACGAAAATACTTAATCTTTTAATGTGCTCAATTATTTTATAATTGAATTAATTTTCCTTTATCGTGTGAAGGTATTCCTATGATTCTCTTTTGTTAGAGTTATATTGCTATTTATCGTTTTACACCAACACGTAGTACAAAAACTTTCTCAAATCAAAACAAAGAAAATACTGAACAACTATGATCGCTTTCAAATGGTATGTCACTGTCATAAGTATGGCCGCCTTGCTGGTGGGCTGTTTATCTACGGAAAAGAAAAAAAAAATTGATAAAAACTCAATCCCAATGGGTTTAACACAGGATAGAAATCCATCAAATACTCATCAAAACGCATCGAATGCCCATGCCAGAAGAAAAAATCACAAGGAAATAGCGGAAGATAACGAAATAGAGGTAGTTGGCACAAGCCTTCACCAGAAGCAGAATGGCTATTCTTCAGAAGATGTTTCTACTCGTGAATCGGAGGAAAAACAGGGGTCGGCAGTCATTCATCTTCCATTGTTAGCCAAGTCGCTAAAATCTGCCTCCTTTGATTTCCTTTTGCCATTGAATAACGATGACGATAATTTAATCTTCAGCCAAATCGGAGCACGCCGCTACGATGGAAGAAATATTGTCAATTTTGGCGTAGGACAGCGGCACTTCTTCGACAGTTGGATGCTGGGTTATAATACTTTTTACGATAGGCAGATTTCAGGAAACCAGCATCAGCGATTAAGCGTTGGATTGGAGTTATGGAAAGATTACTTGAAATTTTCATCCAATAGTTACCACCGAATATCAGGTTGGAAGCCTTCAGCCTACCTTGACCGAAGTGTTGAACGCGTAGCCAAGGGCTTTGATCTGCGCTTGGAGGCGGCTTTATCAAGCTATCCCCAAATATCAGGTAATCTCAAATATGAACAGTACTTTGGCAGTCAGGTAGCAACGACCAATAGCCATGAACGGTACGATAATCCATCGGCATTTACTGCAGGCATGTCTTATACACCTTTCCCGTTAGTATCCCTTGGATTAGACCATTCTCGTTGGAATAATGGTAAGAACGACAATAAACTGAATTTATCCCTCAACTATAAAATCAACGTTCCGCTATCAAAGCAACTTGATTCTAGAATGATGCCACAGTTCAGGACATTATCGGCACAACGTTTGGATTTGGTCGATAGAAACCATAATATTGTCCTTGAGCATAAGGACAAAAACATTGGCGATGCGATAAAACTCACGCTTCCTGCTGAATTCAAGGGTATTGAAGGCGAAAGAAAACAGGTCTATTTATCCATTACGTCAAAATACGAGATAGATCATGTCAAATGGTTTGCCGAAGATTTTATATCTCGTGGCGGGTCAATTACCACTAATTCCCCTTTAGATTACCAGATACAGTTGCCACAATTTGCTAACCAGGGCATAAACCAATTTGTCATCCAGGCCACCGCTTATGATAAGAAAGGCAACTCCTCAACTCCTAGCCAAATGACAATCTATACTGAGCGCTATACTCCCACTCAACTCGAAACTAATATTCCTCAATCACTAGCGGTACAAGAAAATATTACAAAAGAGGAACAATTAGTGGATCCTATCGATAACCTTAATGAAGAAGAGGATGATGATAATGATTTGAAGTCTGATAAATACGATAATTATTACCCCTCCCCGGATGAGGAAGATGAAGATCATCTATATGACACTGCGTATGAAACAGATTCGGATTCAAATGAGAGTCTTAACAATATTTCACTTTCTGATATTGATGATGATAATCCTTACACAGAAGAATCCACTACTGATACCGATTATGATTCCGGCTGGACTGATAGTGAAAATGAGAATATCGGTTCCAAACCTCTATTATCTTCGTCCTTTACCGAAGAGGATAAAAATAAACTAAACGACATTTTAAAAAATATCTCTGAAGAAGAAAAAAATAACTTAGCTGATAAACTCAGAGAGGTCTTAGAAAACAATTAAAAATCTCAAACCGATTTTAGTAATGGACTACCTCCACAGGTAACTTACGAGCAATAAAAGAAATCAACGGTCATTCATAATGATATTTCGGAAACCAAAGGCCTTACAATGGAGTAAGAAATCAAGAAGCATAGGGGAAAAAGAGGTTGGCCATATTTTCTAAGGTCAGTTTTGATGACAACTCTGACGAATTATGAAATGATGAATAAATCCTTATATTAAGTCTCCATTAATTCGTGCCTTTTTTGTAATCATTGTCTCCCTAAGATGCGGCTTAGACACCCAATGGATTCAAGGACAAAAAAGGCCACGAAGAAATTTTTGATGGAGTGGCATTCTCGCAGTTTATGTCCGCTTGCGCAGGTCTGTTACGGCTGGCGCAGACGGCTCCATTGAACCGGCTCTGCCGGTTGACCCACTTTAGGCTATTACATGAACTGATGGAGTAACGAACCGCCTGGTTTAGCAGGCAGAAAAAAGCCCTCTGTTTTCACAGAGGGCTTCGTTCAATTGGATGCCTGGCAGTTCCCTACTCTCGCATGGGGAGACCCCACACTACCATCGGCGCTACGGCGTTTCACTACTGAGTTCGGCATGGGATCAGGTGGGACCACCGCGCTAGTGCCGCCAGGCAAATTCGCTATCCAACCGTCATCTTTTACTGATGACCATTGGCCTTTATCCGGAACAATCGCTGAAAATTCTCTCATCGCCCTTGCGGACAACGCTCTCACAGCTCAAACACCTTAGGTGTTGTAAGGTTAAGTCTCACGGGTCATTAGTATCGGTTAGCTCAACGCATCGCTGCGCTTACACACCCGACCTATCAACGTCATCGTCTTTAACGTCCCTTCAGGTGGCTTAAAGCCACAGGGAAGACTCATCTCGAGGCAAGTTTCCCGCTTAGATGCTTTCAGCGGTTATCTCTTCCGCACGTAGCTACCGGGCAATGCCATTGGCATGACAACCCGAACACCAGTGGTGCGTCCACTCCGGTCCTCTCGTACTAGGAGCAGCCCCTCTCAATCTTCCAACGCCCACGGCAGATAGGGACCGAACTGTCTCACGACGTTCTAAACCCAGCTCGCGTACCACTTTAAATGGCGAACAGCCATACCCTTGGGACCTACTTCAGCCCCAGGATGTGATGAGCCGACATCGAGGTGCCAAACACCGCCGTCGATATGAACTCTTGGGCGGTATCAGCCTGTTATCCCCGGAGTACCTTTTATCCGTTGAGCGATGGCCCTTCCATTCAGAACCACCGGATCACTAAGACCTGCTTTCGCACCTGCTCGAGCCGTCACTCTCGCAGTCAAGCTAGCTTATGCCTTTGCACTAACCTCACGATGTCCGACCGTGATTAGCTAACCTTCGTGCTCCTCCGTTACTCTTTAGGAGGAGACCGCCCCAGTCAAACTACCCACCAGACACTGTCCTCGACCCGGATTACGGGCCGGAGTTAGAACATCAAACATTAAAGGGTGGTATTTCAAGGTTGGCTCCATAAGGACTGGCGTCCCTACTTCTAAGCCTCCCACCTATCCTACACATCAAGGCTCAATGTTCAGTGTCAAGCTATAGTAAAGGTTCACGGGGTCTTTCCGTCTTGCCGCGGGTACACTGCATCTTCACAGCGAGTTCAATTTCACTGAGTCTCGGGTGGAGACAGCCTGGCCATCATTACGCCATTCGTGCAGGTCGGAACTTACCCGACAAGGAATTTCGCTACCTTAGGACCGTTATAGTTACGGCCGCCGTTTACCGGGGCTTCGATCAAGAGCTTCTCCTTGCGGATAACCCCATCAATTAACCTTCCGGCACCGGGCAGGCGTCACACCGTATACGTCCACTTTCGTGTTTGCACAGTGCTGTGTTTTTAATAAACAGTTGCAGCCAGCTGGTATCTGCGACTGGCTTCGGCTCGGGAAGCAAGTTCCTCCACCTAATGCCAGCGTGCCTTCTCCCGAAGTTACGGCACCATTTTGCCTAGTTCCTTCACCCGAGTTCTCTCAAGCGCCTCGGTATTCTCTACCTGACCACCTGTGTCGGTTTGGGGTACGATTCGATGTGACCTGGTGCTTAGAGGCTTTTCCTGGAAGCGTAGCATCAACCCCTTCACCACCGTAGTGGCTCGTCATCACGCCTCAGTGTTATAAGAGAACGGATTTTCCTGTCCTCTCCACCTGCACGCTTGAACCGGGACAACCGTCGCCCGGCCGGTCTAGCTTTCTCCGTCCCCCCTTCGCAGTCACACCCAGTACAGGAATATTAACCTGTTTCCCATCGACTACGCCTTTCGGCCTCGCCTTAGGGGTCGACTCACCCTGCTCCGATTAACGTTGAACAGGAACCCTTGGTCTTCCGGCGAGCGGGCTTTTCACCCGCTTTATCGTTACTTATGTCAGCATTCGCACTTCTGATACCTCCAGCAACCCTCACAGGCCACCTTCTCAGGCTTACAGAACGCTCCCCTACCCAACAATACCCGAAGGTATCGCTGCCGCGGCTTCGGTGCATGGTTTAGCCCCGTTACATCTTCCGCGCAGGCCGACTCGACCAGTGAGCTATTACGCTTTCTTTAAATGATGGCTGCTTCTAAGCCAACATCCTGGCTGTCTATGCCTTCCCACATCGTTTCCCACTTAACCATGACTTTGGGACCTTAGCCGGCGGTCTGGGTTGTTTCCCTCTTCACGACGGACGTTAGCACCCGCCGTGTGTCTCCCGTGATAACATTCTTCGGTATTCGCAGTTTGCATCGGGTTGGTAATCCGGGGTGGACCCCTAGCCGAAACAGTGCTCTACCCCCGAAGATGAATTCACGAGGCGCTACCTAAATAGCTTTCGGGGAGAACCAGCTATCTCCCGGTTTGATTGGCCTTTCACCCCCAGCCACAAGTCATCCGCTAATTTTTCAACATTAGTCGGTTCGGTCCTCCAGTTAGTGTTACCCAACCTTCAACCTGCCCATGGCTAGATCACCGGGTTTCGGGTCTATACCCTGCAACTACACGCCCAGTTAAGACTCGGTTTCCCTACGGCTCCCCTATTCGGTTAACCTTGCTACAGAATATAAGTCGCTGACCCATTATACAAAAGGTACGCAGTCACCCCGATTTCTCAAGGCTCCCACTGCTTGTACGTACACGGTTTCAGGTTCTGTTTCACTCCCCTCGCCGGGGTTCTTTTCGCCTTTCCCTCACGGTACTGGTTCACTATCGGTCAGTCAGGAGTATTTAGCCTTGGAGGATGGTCCCCCCATCTTCAGACAGGATATCACGTGTCCCGCCCTACTCATCGAACCCACAACCTCTGCACCTTCGGATACGGGGCTATCACCCTCTGTCGCCGGACTTTCCAGACCGTTCTCCTGATGCAAAAGCTGATGGTGGTTCTGGGCTGTTCCCCGTTCGCTCGCCGCTACTGGGGGAATCTCGGTTGATTTCTTTTCCTCGGGGTACTGAGATGTTTCAGTTCCCCCGGTTCGCCTCATTGCGCTATGGATTCACGCAATGATAGTGCAACGAATTGCACTGGGTTTCCCCATTCGGACATCGCCGGCTAATAACGCTTCATATCAGCTTACCGACGCTTTTCGCAGATTAGCACGTCCTTCATCGCCTCTGACTGCCTAGGCATCCACCGTGTACGCTTAGTCACTTAACCTCACAACCCTAAGATGTCTCAGGTTTGCTTGCTTTGAGAGACTCGCATACTGATTTTGCTCAGCATGTTTTTTTCAAATTTTCAGCTTGTTCCGGATTGTTAAAGAGCAGTATTTCGCAGCGCACTCTTTCAAATGCGCTCTGAAATTTATCAGACACGTAGGCTGTTTGGCGTCCCCTAGGGGGTTCGAACCCCTGTTACCGCCGTGAAAGGGCAGTGTCCTAGGCCACTAGACGAAGGGGACACGGAAAATGCTTGCAACGCACCGCGTTGCTTTTCCGTGTAAGGCGAAACTTTCATTAATGAAAGTAAGCGACCTCTTTCTAGTCGAACAACGCATCGCGTTGCTCTCCTATCATCGGACGATGCCTTGCACGTGCGAAGCCGGGCTTCACGTGTAAACCATACGAGCTGTTTGCTCATCACTTCTATCAGACAATCTGTGTGGACACGTCACTTGACGCGTATCTTTCGGTAAGGAGGTGATCCAACCGCAGGTTCCCCTACGGTTACCTTGTTACGACTTCACCCCAGTCATGAATCACAAAGTGGTAAGCGCCCTCCCGAAGGTTAAGCTACCTACTTCTTTTGCAACCCACTCCCATGGTGTGACGGGCGGTGTGTACAAGGCCCGGGAACGTATTCACCGTGGCATTCTGATCCACGATTACTAGCGATTCCGACTTCATGGAGTCGAGTTGCAGACTCCAATCCGGACTACGACGCACTTTGTGAGGTCCGCTTACCCTCGCGAGTTCGCTTCTCTTTGTATGCGCCATTGTAGCACGTGTGTAGCCCTACTCGTAAGGGCCATGATGACTTGACGTCATCCCCACCTTCCTCCGGTTTGTCACCGGCAGTCTCCTTTGAGTTCCCACCATGACGTGCTGGCAACAAAGGATAAGGGTTGCGCTCGTTGCGGGACTTAACCCAACATTTCACAACACGAGCTGACGACAGCCATGCAGCACCTGTCTCAGAGTTCCCGAAGGCACAACCTCATCTCTGAAGTCTTCTCTGGATGTCAAGAGTAGGTAAGGTTCTTCGCGTTGCATCGAATTAAACCACATGCTCCACCGCTTGTGCGGGCCCCCGTCAATTCATTTGAGTTTTAACCTTGCGGCCGTACTCCCCAGGCGGTCGATTTAACGCGTTAGCTCCGAAAGCCACGGCTCAAGGCCACAACCTTCAAATCGACATCGTTTACAGCGTGGACTACCAGGGTATCTAATCCTGTTTGCTCCCCACGCTTTCGTACCTGAGCGTCAGTCTTCGTCCAGGGGGCCGCCTTCGCCACCGGTATTCCTCCAGATCTCTACGCATTTCACCGCTACACCTGGAATTCTACCCCCCTCTACGAGACTCTAGCCTGCCAGTTTCAAATGCAGTTCCCGAGTTAAGCTCGGGGATTTCACATCTGACTTAACAAACCGCCTGCGTACGCTTTACGCCCAGTAATTCCGATTAACGCTCGCACCCTCCGTATTACCGCGGCTGCTGGCACGGAGTTAGCCGGTGCTTCTTCTGCGGGTAACGTCAATGATTGAATCTATTCAATCCAACCCCTTCCTCCCCGCTGAAAGTGCTTTACAACCCGAAGGCCTTCTTCACACACGCGGCATGGCTGCATCAGGCTTGCGCCCATTGTGCAATATTCCCCACTGCTGCCTCCCGTAGGAGTCTGGACCGTGTCTCAGTTCCAGTGTGGCTGGTCATCCTCTCAGACCAGCTAGGGATCGTCGCCTAGGTGAGCCGTTACCCCACCTACTAGCTAATCCCATCTGGGTTCATCCGATGGTGTGAGGCCCTAAGGTCCCCCACTTTGGTCTTGCGACGTTATGCGGTATTAGCTACCGTTTCCAGTAGTTATCCCCCTCCATCGGGCAGATCCCCAGACATTACTCACCCGTCCGCCGCTCGCCGGCAAAGTAGCAAGCTACTTTCCGCTGCCGCTCGACTTGCATGTGTTAGGCCTGCCGCCAGCGTTCAATCTGAGCCATGATCAAACTCTTCAATTAAAAGCTTGATGCTCAAAGATTTCATCTGGTTAATCTTTTGAATTAACTGTTTGTCACTCTTCAAGACTTGTATTGTTGTGTTTCGATACGGTCTTGTGAGTGCCCACACAGATTGTCTGATAAATTGTTAAAGAGCATGGCCGGGGAGGTCTAAATCTCACCTGGCGCGGGTTGCGTATATTACGTTTTCCCGCTGAAGAGTCAAGCTTTTATTTGCTTTAACAAAGCGCTTTTCCCTTCCCGACCCGGTCCGTCGCAGCGGTTAATCCCGGTCAGTGGAGGCGCATTATAGGGACTTATTAACGTCTGACAAGGCTTTATCGGCAAAAAAATACTGATCGGTTTATTTTTCGACAATCAATGTAAAAAATCAGGGATCGCCGCTGCATTTACAACATTTGTCCCGCCATCGAGACGCGCGAAAGTTTACTATGAAGTGAATTAAATCAGTACAGGACAGGCCACGATGCACTTAACAGCGCAACAGCAAGCCGCACAGCGAAACCTTTCCTATCTTCTGGCCGAGAAGCTGGGGCAGCGTATTTTGGCCGGTGAGTATGTAGCTGGGGATATATTGCCCGGAGAAATAGAGCTGGGCGATCTTTTTGGCGTCAGCCGAACTGCGGTGCGGGAAGCGGTGAAAATATTGGCCGCCAAAGGGATGCTTTTACCCAGGCCGCGTATCGGTACCCGGGTATTGCCGCGCCATCAGTGGAATTATCTCGACCAGGAATTGCTGAGTTGGTGGGTGACCCGGGAAAACTTCGACGATGTCATGGCGCACTTTCTGATTATGCGCACCAGCCTTGAACCGCAGGCCTGCGCATTGGCCGCCATCAATGCGGCGGAAGACGAGAAGTATAAACTGGTGCTGCTTATGGAAGAGATGAGCGCGCTGCACAAGCGTTTTGACCGGGAGCGTTGGATAAGCGTCGACGCCCAATTCCACCGGCATATTTACGAAATAAGCGGAAATCCGTTTCTTTCCTCGTTTGCCAATCTGTTCAGTTCCATTTACCAGAACTATTTCCGCGCCATCGTCAGCGATGAAGTCGTTAAGTTAGGTTCCCACCAGGCGATCGTAGACGCCATATTGGCATCCGATTCTCCTGCAGCCTTAGCAGCCTGCCAGCGGTTGCTGGCGGAAAATGACTGATAAGGCCCAGACAGCAGCAGCGGTGAAATAGCGAACCGGTATGATATGGCACTAGCCTATAAGTGACACCGGACTGGGGACATCAGATTTCCACCTGGGTGCCCAGTTCAATTACCCGGTTAGGTGGAATCAGGTATTGATCAGGAGCCCTTAGCGCATTTCGGCTCAGCGCAATAAACAACTTGCCGCGGATAAGCAGATACCACGGCCGTTTACCCAGAATCAGCGATTCATGGGACATAAAAAATGATGTTTCCATCATCCGGCAGGATAAGCCTTCCAGACCGCACCTGTGGAAAATTTCTTCCATATCAGGGGTCTCTTTGAAGCCGTAATTGGCCACAACCCGCCAGAAAGTCGGCGAAAGCTGTTCAATGGTGACGCGCCGGACGTTATGTACAAACGGCGCATCTTCCGTTCTGAGTGTCAACAGTACCACCCGTTCATGCAGTACCTTGTTATGTTTGAGGTTATGCAGTAACGCAAACGGAATGACATTCATGGCGCGGGACATGAACACCGCCGTACCGGACACTCTTACCGGCGGTGATTTTTCCAATGACGCAATCATGGCCTCAAGGGAATTGCCATGCTCATGCAAGCGGCGCAATAGCCGAAAACGTTCGCTTTTCCAGGTTGTCATGACGATAAACATCAGGAAGCCCAGCAGCAACGG
This sequence comes from Sodalis sp. RH16, assembly GCF_047324245.1. NCBI lineage: Bacteria > Pseudomonadati > Pseudomonadota > Gammaproteobacteria > Enterobacterales > Bruguierivoracaceae > Sodalis > Sodalis sp. RH16. The sequence continues at coordinate 1,705,751 of NZ_CP178737.1, forward strand.
CAGCCAGCCGCCGGAAAATATCTTGAGGACATTGGCGGAAAACATCGGGACATCCATCCCCAACAGCACCACCAGCAAAATAATCACCAAAAAACGATTCCAATGCCAGTTTTTCACGGCGACGGTACAGGACAGAATGCTGGTGATAACCATGGTGCCGGTCACGGCAATGCCGTATGCCGCCGCCAGATTGCTTGAGTGCTCGAAACTCAGGATCACCAGCACCACCGCCGTATAAAGCAGCCAATTGATAAAAGGAATATATATCTGGCCGGATTCCATTTCGGAGGTATGGACGATACGCATAGGGGGCAAATATCCCAAACGAACCGCCTGGCGCGTTAAGGAGAAAACGCCGGATATCACCGCCTGGGAAGCAATAACCGTGGCGAGGGTAGCCAGAATCAATAGCGGAATCAACGCCCAGTCAGGTGCCAGCAAAAAGAACGGATTTTTTATCGCAGCGGGGTGCTTCAGCAATAACGCCCCTTGGCCGAAATAATTCAATACCAGCGAAGGTAATACCGCACTGAACCAGGCGAGGCGAATAGGCAGCTTGCCGAAATGTCCCATATCGGCATACAGCGCTTCTACCCCGGTAATGGCCAGCACCACTGCGCCAAGTGCAAAAAAGGATACTGCTTTATATTGGATAAAAAAATCCACCGCCCACTTGGGATTTAATGCATAGAGCACTTCAGGATTGATCCAGATTCCCCTGATGCCGAGAACAGCTAAGGTAAAAAACCACAACACCATGACCGGGGCGAATAATTTACCGATTCCGCCGGTTCCTTTTTTCTGTATGGCGAACAATAAGGTCAGAACCAAAACCGACAATGGAACGATATAGGTATCCAGGGAGGGAGCGGCAATTTGCAGCCCTTCAATGGCCGAAAGCACTGAAATAGCCGGCGTTATTACTACCTCGCCATAGAAGAAGCTGCCGCCGATGAGGCCCATGATAACCAGAACCCAGGTTAAACGGGCAGAAGTGTTCCTGCCGGCCAGCGACATCAGCGTCAATATCCCCCCTTCGCCGGAATTATCCGCTTTCATTACGAAGGTCAGGTATTTAAACGAAACGATGAGTATCAGCAGCCAAAATATCAATGAGAGGAAGCCGAATACCGCTCCCCGCTCAACGCCGAAGCCATAATGACCGGCCAGGCATTCTCTGAGGGTATATAGAGGACTGGTACCGATATCTCCATAAACCACGCCAATTGCGGCTAAGGTGACCGCCGGCAAGGATTGCTTTATCTCTCTGCTCATAACCTCTTCGCGCTGTAGTGTATCCGTAAGCGTTTGGTGGGCTTCGTCCTGAGCTCATCAAAAAGCGCACAGTATGCATGAAACTTGAAGAATACCTAATTTAATATCATCTTTATGAGTATAAAAAACGGTCGGCCAGTCCATCGACCCGCCGATGGACATATCTTTTCTCACCTATCATTCTAAAAATGAGTGGTTTATTGTTCTGGAATCACTCTTTTTGGGTTAACGCATTCATTATGGCTCATTCATCACTTCTGGTTGAGAGAATTTATCGTCTGAGCAATGCTTTGGAAAGCGGACTTTATGAGCGGCAACATACTATCCGTCTCTGTCTGCTGGCGGCATTGTGCGGTGAAAGCGTCTTTTTACTCGGGCCGCCCGGTATCGCCAAAAGCCTTATTGCCCGGCGGATTAAACTGGCGTTCAGCCACGCCAGGGCCTTTGATTATCTCATGACCCGCTTCTCCACGCCGGAAGAGGTATTCGGTCCCCTGTCACTGCAGGCGCTAAAAGAAGATGGTCGTTATGAACGGCTGACCAAGGGATATTTGCCGGAAGCGGAAATCGTTTTTCTCGATGAAATCTGGAAAGCAGGTCCGGCTATTCTGAACACATTATTAACTGCCATTAATGAACGGCGGTTTCGTAACGGTGATAAAGAGCAAGCACTTCCGATGAGGTTGCTGATTACCGCCTCCAATGAATTACCGGATGCTGAAAGCGGCTTGGAGGCCCTTTATGATCGCATGCTGATTCGTCTGTGGCTGCATAAGGTAAAAGATAAATCCAATTTCCACGCCCTGCTGACCCATCCGGCGGAGCCGGGTGGGCAAACCATCCCTGAGTCGGTGAAAATCAGCGATGAGGAGTATCGGTCCTGGCAGTCGCAAATCGATCAGGTCAGCTTATCGTCGGAATGCTTCGAATTGATTTATCAATTACGCCAGCGCCTGGACGCGCTGACGGATGCGCCCTACGTTTCCGATCGGCGCTGGAAAAAAGCGCTGCGTTTATTGCAAGCCTGCGCTTTTTTCAGCGACCGGCAAGCCATCGCACCGGTGGATATCATTCTGCTCACCGAATGTTTATGGCATGACCCCGATAGCCTAAGCCTCATAGAGCAGCAGGTGGAAGGGGTGATTCTGGAACACGGTTACCAACAGCAGGCCATGCTGTTGAAAATCCAGGAAATTATCCGGCAAAAAATAGAGCATCGGCATAGGCACAGCGCCAGTGAATCTATAACGGTGGATGCGAAAAAGGGATTGATGGCCCGTCGGCCTGTCTACTCTCTGCCGGAGGCGCTCAATGACAAAACGCTGGTGCTGGTATTACAAACTCCATTGGTTTTACAGGATATACAGGTCACCCATATCGCCGTGGAGCGGGATACTTTACAGCAATGGCTGGTGAAAGGCGGGGCGTTGAAAGCGCGACTGAATAACATCGGTTTTGCCCAACCGCTGGAGGCGCGGATAAACGAGCAGCAGCAATTGGAAGTGCTGGATATCAGCCGGCGGGCCTCGTTGCTGGCGCGTGAGAGCAGGCTTTCCACTGAGGAGTTGCCTTCGGAGCTCAATGAAGCCCTGGTCGGTGTGGAACGGCAATTTAACCAGCAACGCAGTCGTTTCAGCGAACACCAATCCTGTCTGTTTATCACTAAAGACTGGGTGGCTAAAATCGAAGCCAGCTTATTGGAAGTCTCACAACAGCTTCAACTGGCCAGACAAGGCTAACCTATCATGCTGGCTTTAACCACGCTGGACATGTTTTTGTCGATTAACGACAGTGAAATGCTGGATAACTTTATCCTGACGCTGCTTGCCAGTCCGCAATTAGCGGTTTTCATGGAAAAATACCCTTCGCTTAAGAAAGCCCTTCTACATCGAACCCCGCTGATAAAGCAGCGATTGGAACAAACGGTAAAAGAGACCAGGGTGCCGCCGGAACTGGCTGCTGAGTTCCAGGCGTTTCAAGAGTGTCAGTTAATGGCGCAGAACGCCTTTAATGCGGCATTGCCGCAAATATTGGCCCGGCTGGAACGGCTGGGTTCGCCTTTTTCCTCTCAGGCCCGGACGTTGACCAGAAACGCAACCCTGAACAACACGCGGCCCGAAAGCAGCTTCCAGGTACTTTTTCTCCAGCGCTGGCGGCTAAGTCTGACCTTTCAGGCCACCACGCTGCATCAGCAGTTGCTTGAACAGGAACAGGATATATTGCTCGAGGAACTACAGCAGCACCTGGCGGCCAGCGCCGCTTTGGTGCCGTTACTGGCGGAAAACGACAATTCGGCGGGAAAGTTGTGGGATATGACCGCCGGACAGTGGCAGCAGCTGGATTATCGTCAGCTGGTGCATTATGGCGAATTCTTGCGGCAACAACCCGAGCTTCAGGCCCTGGCCGATCAGTTGGGCCGCAGCCGCCATGCGAAAACCCATGCAGTAGCGGAAGCCACCCAACAATGGGTTCGATTGATGATCCGCGAACCGGCGATACTTCCGGAGGAAGTCAATGGTATTCATCAAAGCGACGATCTGCTGCGATTGCTGCCTTCCGAGCTGGTTACCCTTGGGATAAGCGATCTTGAGTTTGAGTTTTATCGCCGTCTGCTGGAAAAACGCCTTTTGACCTATCGATTACAAGGGGATACCTGGCGGGAGCGTATCAGTCAGCGGCCGGCACGGAGCGAGCGTATGGAATCGCAGCCCCGGGGACCCTTCATCGTTTGCATAGATACATCCGGTTCCATGGGCGGCATTAACGAGGAATATGCAAAGGCATTTTGCCTGGCATTGATGCGCATTGCCCTGACGGATGACCGCCGTTGTTATGTCACTCTTTTTTCGACCGGAATGGTGAGCTATGAGCTCACGGCGCCGTCGGGACTGGAACAGGCAATTCGTTTTCTCGGACAAAGCTTCCGGGGAGGGACCGATCTCGTCGCCTGCCTGAGCGCGCTGGCGGATAAATTGGATACTCCACCCTGGCGGGACGCGGATGCGGTAGTGATTTCCGACTTTATTGCGCAGCGGTTGCCGGATGAGCTGATTACCCGCATCAGGCATCAGCAGCAGCGGCAAACGCAGCGTTTTCATGCTGTCGCCCTGTCAGCGATGGGAAAACCGGGTATTCTGAAGATATTTGATCATATCTGGCGGTTCGATACCGGTTTAAGAAGCCGGTTGATGCGTTTCTTGCGCCGCAGAAACTAAGCAATGCCTGGCGATATGCCGCGATGACGCGGACCGTTCATCGGCTATACAGAGGAAACCATGTCGGACCTATACCAGATAGATGACCTTGACCGCGCTATTTTAAAGGCATTAATGGCCAATGCCCGTACCGCTTATGCCGAACTGGCCAAGCAGCTTGCGGTCAGTGCCGGTACTATCCATGTGCGGGTGGAAAAGATGAAGCAGGCGGGCATTATCACCGGCGCCCGGGTGGATGTCAGCGCCAGGCATCTGGGCTACGACGTTTGCTGCTTTATCGGCATTATTTTAAAAAGCGCCAAGGACTATCCTTCGGCGCTCAAGAAACTCGAGGATCTGGAGGAAGTGGTGGAAGCCTATTACACCACCGGCCACTACAGTATCTTTATCAAAGTCATGTGCCGCTCCATCGATGCCCTGCAACAGGTACTTATCAACAAGATCCAGACCATTGATGAAATTCAGTCAACAGAGACGTTGATCTCGCTGCAGAACCCCATCAGCCGTACCATTGTGCCTTAAAGGTTATTTCTTATACCCCTATTATCCACAGGTAGATCCCAGGCCGTACACAGCGTACAATATCGGCTCATTTATCAGGCGGGAATAATATGGCCGATGTAACGTTAATCTCCGGCAGTACCCTGGGTAGCGCCGAATACGTGGCCGAGCATATCGCCGGTCTGTTGGAGCAGCAGGGATTCACCACCGAGATTTTGCACGGTCCCGAATGGGAAGAGCTGAGTCCGCAGGGGCTTTGGCTGATTATCACCTCCACCCATGGCGCCGGAGAGTTGCCCGACAATCTGCAGCCTTTATTTGAACAAATGGCCGCCGATCGCCCCTCGCTTTCTGGTGTGAAGTATGGCGGTATAGGGATCGGCAGCAGTGAATACGATACCTTTTGCGGCGCCATCGAAGAGGTTGATCGTCAAATGATCGCATTAGGCGCGGAACGGATCGGTGAGATATTGAAGATCGATATCACTCAGCATGAAATTCCCGAGGATCCGGCTGAAGAGTGGGCCAAAAAGTGGATCGGTTTGATTAAATCGTAAAAAATATCTTCTTTTTTATGTGTATAACATAGCTTAAAACCGGCTTATAACCGGTAGTTATCCACTGTATAACCTTTGCTCGCTTATTGAGCTGTGCATAAGTAGCGATCTTGATCCCAGCTTATACCGCTCGGGATCACCACTCATTCACAGCAATCGATCGATCTCAATAAGTTGTTTTCCATCATGAAAAACGGCTTATCCACAGAAGATCGCGATCCTAGTAGTAGAGGTAATAAAGAGATCTTTAAATAAAAAGATCTTTCTTTAATTACCCGTGGATCCACGGGGCTTGTATCACTTCCAAAGTTGAGTAGAATCCACATTCCCGGAAGATCCAGACGATCCTTTGCTCCCAGAAACGAGGTTTATGCAACATGTTTTATCCCGATCAGTTTGACGTCATAATCATTGGTGGCGGCCATGCCGGAACTGAAGCGGCCATGGCGTCGGCTCGTATGGGATGTAAGACCCTGTTATTGACGCATAATATCGATACCCTCGGGCAAATGTCCTGTAATCCGGCCATCGGCGGCATAGGGAAGGGCCATCTGGTGAAGGAAATTGATGCTATGGGCGGTCTTATGGGAAAAGCCATCGACCGTGCCGGCATTCAGTTCAGGATACTAAACGCCAGTAAAGGACCTGCGGTTCGAGCTACCAGGGCTCAGGCGGATCGGCTGCTTTACCGATTGGCGATCCGGACCGCTCTGGAGAACCAGCCCAACCTCATGATCTTCCAGCAGGCGGTGGAGGATCTGATCGTTGAAAACGATCGGGTGGTGGGCGCGGTGACGCAGATGGGGCTCAAATTCCGCGGACGTTCGGTGGTGTTAACCGTCGGCACCTTCCTGGACGGCAAGATCCATATCGGCATGGATCATTACAGCGGCGGCAGGGCCGGCGATCCGCCGTCCATCGCCCTGTCAAAACGCCTGCGTGAATTGCCGTTCCGGGTCAAGCGGCTGAAAACGGGCACCCCGCCCCGCATCGATGCCCGCACCATCGATTTTAGCGTCCTGGCCACGCAACAAGGCGATAACCCGCTGCCGGTCTTTTCGTTTATGGGGTCAGTGACGGACCATCCCCGCCAGGTGCCTTGTTATATTACCTATACCAATGAACGGACCCATGAGGTCATCCGTCAAAATCTCGATCGCAGCCCGATGTATGCCGGCATCATCGAGGGCGTGGGTCCGCGATATTGTCCTTCCATCGAAGATAAGGTCATGCGCTTCGCCGATCGCGATTCCCACCAGATTTTCCTTGAACCGGAAGGGCTTACCAGCAACGAGGTCTATCCTAACGGCATCTCCACCAGTTTGCCCTTCGATGTGCAGATGAAAATCGTGCATTCCATGAAAGGCCTGGAAAACGCCCTGATCGTCCGCCCTGGCTATGCCATCGAGTATGACTTTTTTGATCCCCGCGACTTGAAACCGACGCTGGAAAGTAAATATATCGCCGGCCTGTTCTTTGCCGGACAGATCAACGGCACTACCGGTTATGAAGAAGCCGCTGCCCAGGGCATGCTGGCTGGTATCAACGCAGGGCGCGCCGCCAAGGATCTGGAGGGATGGTTCCCAAGGCGGGATCAAGCCTACCTGGGAGTTCTGGTGGACGATTTATGCACCCTGGGGACGAAAGAGCCTTATCGTATGTTCACTTCTCGTGCCGAATACCGTTTGCTGCTGCGTGAAGATAACGCTGATTTGCGGCTTACCGAAACCGGCAGGGAGTTGGGGCTGGTGGATGACGAGCGCTGGGCGCGCTTTAGCGAAAAACAGGAAGGTATCGAACGGGAACGCCAGCGCCTGCGCGACCTGTGGGTACACCCTCGCACCGATGAAGTGGAAAAGATCAACTCTCTGCTGAAAAGCCCGTTGACTCGCGAGGCCAGCGGCGAAGAGCTGCTGCGCCGCCCCGAAATGACCTATGACATTCTCACGTCATTACCGATGTTTTCGCCGGCGTTAGCCGATGCGCAGTCAGCGGAACAGGTGGAAATCCAGGTCAAATACCAAGGCTATATTTCACGACAGCAGGATGAAATCGACAGGCAGCTGCGTCATGAAAACACCCTGCTGCCGGTTGATTTGGATTATCTGCACGTGGCGGGCTTGTCCAACGAGGTGATTGCCAAACTCAACGATCATAAACCGGGTTCTATCGGCCAGGCGTCCCGCATCTCCGGGGTGACGCCCGCCGCAATCTCGATTTTGCTGGTCTGGCTTAAAAAGCAGGGTTTGTTGCGCCGCAGCGCCTGACATGCTGTTAGGTCAGGAGATGAGGCACCGTTAAAGGATGTATGCATGTTAGCTAAACTGGATGCCCTGCTGTCTCAGGGGGGAATTATGCTGTCCGATCGGCAAAAACAGCAATTGCTGCTTTACGTTCAGCTGCTCGACAAATGGAACAAGGCTTATAACCTGACGTCGGTGCGCGATCCCGAACAGATGTTGATACGCCATATCATGGACAGCATCGTGGTGAATGCCCATTTACAGGGACAGCGCTTTATCGATGTGGGCACCGGGGCCGGCTTGCCGGGCGTTCCCTTGGCCATTGTCCGACCCGCGTCCCGTTTCACCCTGCTGGACAGCCTGGGCAAGCGTATCCGGTTTTTACGCCAGGTGCAGCATGAGCTGCAATTGGAGAATATTGAAACGGTGCAAAGCCGTGTTGAGGATTATATTCCGCCGGCGCCTTATGACGGTATCATTAGCCGCGCGTTCGCTTCCGTTAACGATATGCTGTCCTGGTGTAAACATTTGGCCTCGCCCGGCCAAGGCCGGTTTTATGCCCTTAAAGGAACGATCCCGGCAACCGAACTGGCGGAACTGCCCGCGGGGTTCGAGATGGAATCAGTGATAAGACTCGATGTTCCAACGTTGGCGGAAGAGCGTCATTTGGTGATTCTGGGGCGGCGCTAAAATTGTTTTTTATCAATAAAAAGTCGAATAGCACCGTAGGGATAATTCAGTCAATGAACAGGTAGTGAAGTAATAATATTTCAAATATTGTTCACTATTATTTAACATTTAAAGATCATCCTTGTGGGCATAAATTTAGTTTTAACTCTAATAGTCACTATAGAAAATATATGTGTCGAAAAATGTCAATGATATTCCCTTATAGGATGGGAAAAAAAACTCCCGGTATTTTCCCTTTGACCGGATTGGCGGCCTATAAAGCCTATTTTATAATAAAAAATATATAACTTAATGATATTTATTATTTTTATTGGAAATGATTTGCTGAAGTCGACAAGGTGTATTGAGCTGACAGAGAGACTTCCTTCTTATAAATGTGATCATGCGCACAGTTTGATATGTAATAATTGCTCAAGCAGTATGAAGTTATGCATGGTATGATTCCTGCGCTTTATAGCGAAAAACGGGCAAAACGAACGGATTTAAATTATTGTTCACCTTTTCGCTACTTATGGATTGAATTCATAGTATCGACCCGTATAATTTGCACGTTTTTAGCTGCTTGACTCATGACGCTAAAGGCAGTTTTATACTCCTTCAGTCTGACCAGAACGGGTGCGGAGAGAAGTTAAGTCATGTCCTTATCCCTCTACAGCGGGAAAGTCGCCGGAAAGTTGTTATTTATCCAGCTAATGACTTTTGTTCTGGTAAGCGCACTGTTTGCGCTGTTCAATTCGCATTGGAGCGCTTCCGCCCTGAGCGGTGGGCTGGCGGCTTGGCTGCCGAACGTATTGTTTGTGCTGTTTGCCTGGCGCCATCAGGTAAATGTTCCGGCCTCGGGACGTGTTGCCTGGTCGTTTGCCATCGGAGAGGCGCTCAAGGTCGTCGTTACGATAGTCTTGCTTATCGTGGCGCTTGGGGTGTTCAGGGCTGCGTTTGTTCCATTGGGCCTGACCTATTTATCGGTGCTGATTGTGCAGATATTGGCACCGGCCGTAATTAACAACAAAGGGTAAGAGGCATCATGTCTGCATCAGGAGAAATCTCTACTCCACAGGAATACATAGGGCATCACCTGAATAACCTTCAGCTGAACCTGCGTACTTTCGAACTGGTTAATCCCCACAACGGCCCGGCAACATTCTGGACGCTGAACATTGACTCCATGTTCTTTTCCTTGCTGCTGGGCATGATCTTTATCTGGATCTTCGGTCGTGTCGCCAAAGGCGCCACCAGCGGCGTTCCCGGTAAACTGCAAACCGCCGTTGAACTGATTATCGGGTTTGTTGATGGCAGCGTACGGGATATGTTTCACGGCAAAAGCAAGCTTATCGCTCCGTTGGCGTTAACCATTTTCGTCTGGGTTTTTCTGATGAACCTGATGGATTTGCTGCCAATCGATTTGCTGCCTTATATCGGCGAACATGTTCTCGGGTTACCGGCGTTGCGCGTTGTTCCTTCCGCCGACGTGAATATCACGATTTCTATGGCCTTGGGCGTATTCATCCTCATTCTGTTCTACAGCGTGAAGATGAAAGGCATCGGCGGTTTTATCAAAGAACTTACCATGCAGCCGTTCAACCATTGGGCCTTTATCCCCATCAACTTTATTCTCGAAGGCGTTAGCTTGCTGTCCAAACCGGTTTCATTGGGCCTTCGGTTGTTTGGCAATATGTACGCGGGTGAGTTGATTTTCATCCTGATTGCCGGTCTGTTACCGTGGTGGTCTCAATGGATTCTCAATGTGCCCTGGGCCATTTTCCATATACTGATCATTACGTTACAAGCCTTTATCTTTATGGTGCTGACGATTGTCTATCTTGCGATGGCGTCTGAAGAACACTGATACTTTTTACAATAATGTTGCGTTTAATCTGAAACAAACTGGAGACTGTCATGGAAAACCTGAATCTCGATCTGCTGTACATGGCTGCCGCTGTGATGATGGGTCTGGCGGCAATCGGTGCTGCGATCGGTATCGGCATCCTGGGTGGTAAATTTTTGGAAGGTGCTGCGCGTCAGCCGGATTTGATTCCCCTGCTGCGTACACAGTTCTTTATCGTTATGGGTCTGGTTGACGCCATCCCCATGATCGCTGTAGGTCTGGGACTGTACGTGATGTTTGCTGTAGCGTAGTGTGTATCATTGCGTGATTTTAATACAACATCAATCCGTTAACTTTATAAGAGGCATTGTGCTGTGAATCTTAACGCAACAATCCTCGGCCAGGCCATCGCGTTTGTCCTGTTTGTCCTGTTCTGCATGAAATACATATGGCCGCCGCTGATGGCAGCCATCGAGAAGCGTCAAAAAGAAATTGCTGACGGTCTCGCTTCTGCGGATCTTGCCAAAAAAGAGGTGGACATAGCGCAAGCCAATGCGACCGATCAACTGAAGAAAGCGCGAGCCGAAGCCCAGGCAATCATTGAGCAAGCCAATAAACGGAAAGCTCAGATTGTGGACGAAGCGAAAGCGGAAGCAGAAGACGAACGCAATAAAATCGTGGCGCAGGCCCAGGCTGAAATCGAAGCCGAAACCAAACGCGCTCGCGAAGAGTTGCGCAAGCAAGTCGCACTGCTGGCTTTAGCGGGTGCCGAGAAAATTATCGAACGTTCCGTGGATGAAGCTGCCAACAGCGACATCGTTGATAAACTGGTCGCTGAACTGTAGGGAGGGAGGGGCTGATGTCTGAATTAGTAACTGTAGCTCGCCCCTACGCCAAAGCAGCTTTTGACTTTGCCGTCGAGCACCAAAGCGTTGAACATTGGCAGGATATGTTGTCGTTTACCGCTGAGGTAAGCCGCAACGATCAGATGGCGGAACTGTTATCCGGCGCTGTCGCTCCGGAGACGCTGTCGGATACGTTTATCGCTGTCTGTGGTGACCAACTCGACCCGGCGGGCCAAAACCTGATCAAGGTCATGGCCGAAAATGGACGCTTGGCGGTCTTGCCGGATGTGCTGGAACAGTTTATTCATCTGCGCGCGGCGCAGGAATCGACTGTGGAAGTGGAAGTCATTTCCGCAAGCCAGCTAAAAGATGAGCAACTGGCGAAGATTACTGCTGCGATGGAAAAACGTCTGGCACGCAAAGTTAAGCTGAATTGCAAAATTGATAAGTCTGTCATTGCCGGCGTAATTATTCGTGCAGGCGATATGGTGATAGATGGCAGCGTTCGCGGTCGTCTCGAACGCCTGACAGACGTATTGCAGTCTTAAGGGGACTGGAGCATGCAACTGAATTCCACCGAAATCAGCGAACTGATCAAGCAGCGCATTGCTCAGTTCAATGTGGTGAGCGAAGCTCACAATGAAGGTACGATCGTTTCCGTGAGTGACGGTATTATCCGTATTCATGGTCTGGCTGAAGTGATGCAGGGCGAAATGATAGCACTGCCCGGCAATCGCTTCGCCATTGCCCTTAACCTGGAACGCGACTCTGTCGGCGCCGTGGTGATGGGGCCTTATGAAGACCTGGCCGAAGGCCTGAAGGTCAAATGCACCGGCCGTATTTTGGAAGTGCCGGTGGGTCGCGGCCTGTTGGGCCGCGTGGTGAATACCCTGGGCGCTCCCATTGACGGGAAAGGTCCGGTTGAACATGACGGTTTCTCCGCGGTCGAGGCGATTGCCCCGGGCGTTATCGAACGTCAATCCGTCGATGAGCCGGTGCAGACCGGTTATAAATCCGTCGACGCCATGATTCCTATCGGTCGCGGACAGCGCGAACTGATTATCGGCGACCGTCAGACCGGTAAATCCGCCCTGGCTATCGATGCGATTATCAACCAGCGCGATTCCGGCATTAAATGCGTTTATGTCGCCATCGGCCAGAAAGCCTCCACCGTGGCTAACGTGGTGCGAAAACTGGAAGAACACGGCGCCCTGGCCAATACCATCGTTGTGGTGGCCACCGCGTCCGAATCCGCCGCTTTGCAATATCTGGCGCCGTATTCCGGCTGCGCCATGGGCGAATATTTCCGCGACCGCGGCGAAGATGCCCTGATCATCTATGATGATTTGTCCAAACAGGCCGTGGCATACCGTCAAATTTCCCTGTTGCTCCGTCGTCCGCCAGGACGTGAAGCTTATCCTGGGGACGTATTCTATCTCCATTCCCGTTTGCTGGAACGGGCATCCCGCGTAAATGCCGAGTATGTTGAAGCGTATACCAAGGGTGAAGTGAAGGGCAAAACCGGTTCGCTGACCGCATTACCGATCATCGAAACCCAGGCGGGTGACGTTTCAGCGTTTGTTCCGACCAACGTGATTTCCATCACCGACGGCCAGATCTTCCTGGAATCCAGCCTGTTCAACGCCGGTATTCGTCCTGCGGTAAACCCCGGTATTTCTGTATCTCGAGTGGGCGGTGCCGCTCAAACGAAGATCATGAAAAAACTGTCCGGCGGTATCCGTACAGCTCTGGCGCAGTACCGTGAATTGGCGGCCTTCTCCCAGTTCGCATCCGATCTGGATGAAGCTACCCGCAAACAGTTGAATCACGGTCAGAAAGTGACTGAATTGCTTAAACAGAAACAGTATGCGCCCATGTCGGTGGCTCAGCAGTCTCTGGTGCTGTTCGCGGCGGAACGCGGTTATTTGGAAGACGTTGAGCTGGCGAAAGTCGGTGATTTCGAAGCCGCGCTTGTAGCCTATGTTGACCGCGAACAAGGCGATTTGATGCAACAAATCAACCAGACCGGCGCTTATAACGATGATATCGAAGGCAAGCTGAAAGGCATCCTCGATAGCTTCAAGGCAACCCAGTCCTGGTAATGCGCCGCGGTCTGCTTCGGCGGGCCGCCAAGCTATGAGGAGGAGCAGAGATGGCCAACGCAAAAGAAATACGTACCAAGATCGCCAGCGTACAGAACACGCAGAAGATCACCAAAGCGATGGAGATGGTTTCCGCTTCTAAAATGCGAAAATCTCAAGATCGCATGGCGGCCAGCCGTCCTTATGCAGAAACGATGCGTAATGTGATTGGTCACCTTGCTTTGGGAAATCTGGAATATAAACACCCCTACCTGGAAGAACGCAAGGTTAAGCGCGTCGGGTATCTGGTGGTTTCCACCGACCGTGGTCTGGCCGGCGGTCTGAACATTAACCTGTTCAAAAAAGTGCTGACGGATATGAAGGGCTGGAGCGAGAAAGGCGTTGAATCCGAACTGGCTGTTATCGGATCCAAAGGCGTCTCTTTCTTCAATGCCATCGGCAGTAAAGTTGTCGCCCAGGTCACCGGTATGGGGGATAACCCCACCTTGTCGGAACTGATCGGTCCGGTAAAAGTCATGCTGCAGGCCTATGACGAAGGCCGTCTTGATAAGCTCTATATTGTCAGCAATAAATTCATTAACACCATGTCCCAGGTTCCGCAGCTTTTGCAGGTTTTACCCCTGCCGCCCGCGGAAGACGATGAAAATCTGAAGAAAAAAACCTGGGATTATCTGTATGAACCTGATCCCAAGTCCCTTTTGGATACGCTGCTGCGTCGTTATGTGGAATCTCAGGTTTATCAGGGCGTCGTTGAAAATCTGGCCAGTGAACAGGCCGCGCGCATGGTGGCGATGAAAGCTGCAACGGACAACGGCAGCAGTCTCATTAAAGAACTGCAGCTGGTTTACAATAAGGCTCGTCAATTCAGCATCACTCAGGAAATCACCGAGATCGTTTCGGGAGCCGCCGCAGTTTAGGTTAGGGTTACGAATTACGTAGAGGATTCAAGATGGCTACTGGAAATGTTATCCAGGTTATCGGCGCCGTGGTTGACGTCGAGTTCCCGCAAGATGCCGTACCTAAGGTGTACAACGCGCTTGAAGTGGAAAACGGTGCCACCAAACTGGTGCTGGAAGTTGAACAGCAATTAGGCGGCGGCGTCGTACGTTGCATCGCCATGGGCACATCCGACGGTTTGCGCCGGGGCCTTAAAGTGACCAACCTGGAACGTTCGATTGAAGTCCCCGTGGGTAAAGCCACACTGGGACGCATCATGAATGTGCTGGGTCAGCCTGTTGATATGAAAGGCGATATCGGCGAGGAAGAACGTTGGTCAATCCATCGTCCGGCGCCGAGCTATGAAGATTTGTCGAGTTCCCAGGAATTGCTGGAAACCGGCATCAAGGTAATCGACCTGATGTGCCCGTTTGCGAAGGGCGGTAAAGTGGGTCTGTTCGGCGGCGCCGGTGTCGGTAAAACCGTTAACATGATGGAACTCATCCGTAATATCGCCATCGAGCATTCGGGTTATTCAGTGTTTGCCGGCGTGGGCGAACGTACCCGTGAAGGGAACGACTTCTACCACGAAATGACCGAATCCAACGTTATCGACAAAGTATCGTTGGTCTACGGCCAGATGAACGAGCCGCCGGGAAACCGCCTGCGCGTGGCGTTGACCGGGCTGACCATGGCGGAAAAATTCCGTGATGAAGGCCGCGACGTCCTGCTGTTTATCGATAATATCTATCGTTATACCCTGGCCGGGACGGAAGTGTCCGCACTGCTGGGCCGTATGCCGTCGGCGGTAGGTTATCAGCCGACGCTGGCGGAAGAAATGGGCGTGCTGCAAGAACGCATCACCTCCACCAAAACCGGTTCTATTACCTCCGTGCAGGCCGTTTACGTCCCGGCGGATGACTTGACCGACCCGTCTCCGGCAACGACCTTCGCCCACCTTGACGCCACCGTGGTATTGAGCCGTCAAATCGCTTCCCTGGGTATCTACCCGGCGGTTGACCCCCTCGACTCCACCAGCCGTCAGTTGGACCCGCTGGTGGTGGGACAGGAACATTACGACGTTGCTCGCGGCGTGCAATCCACTCTTCAGCGTTATCAGGAGCTGAAAGATATCATTGCCATCCTGGGTATGGACGAGCTGTCGGAAGACGACAAGCTGGTGGTATCCCGCGCTCGTAAGATCCAGCGCTTCCTGTCTCAACCGTTCTTCGTTGCCGAAGTATTTACCGGTTCGCCGGGTAAATATGTTTCCCTGAAAGACACGATTCGTGGCTTTAAAGGCATCATGGACGGGGAATATGATCACCTGCCTGAGCAGGCGTTCTATATGGTGGGTTCCATTGATGAAGCAGTGGAAAAAGGCAAGAAACTGTAACGCTGTGAGAGGAGGGTGATATGGCTGCAAATACTTACCATCTGGATGTCGTCAGCGCGGAACAGAAAATGTTCTCCGGGCTGGTGGAAAAAATCCAGGTGACGGGGAGCGAAGGCGAGCTGGGTATTTATCCCGGTCATGCCCCGCTGCTCACTGCCATTAAGCCCGGTATGGTGCGTATCGTTAAAGAGCACAGCGAAGAAGAGTACATTTACCTGTCCGGTGGTGTGCTCGAGGTGCAACCCAGCATCGTTACCGTGCTTGCCGATACCGCTATTCGAGGCAAAGATCTGGATGAAGCGAGAGCGATGGAATCCAAGCGCATGGCGGAAGAGCATATCAATAATTCCCACGGCGACGTGGATTATGCTCAAGCCTCGGCTGAATTGTCGCGGGCTATGGCTAAATTGCGGGTTATTGAATTAACCAAACGGTCCATGTGATCAAGTCATCATCCATAAAAGGCCGGTCAACATGACCGGCCTTTTTTATTAAGGAGCCAGAAAATGTCCTGGATAGCGAATCTCAGTCACCTTTGCCGTCAGGTAAGGTTCTTAATTTCAGCCGCAAAATAAGTACGGCCTCCGAATCTCCCTATGGGGCCGCCATTGCTGTCAAAATAGCCTTTAATTTCCCTTCTTTTGCCCACGGATTGTCCAGCAGGCCCGGTTAAGGTTAATATTTTAGCTGGTACGGGTATTCTGCGGCCATATTGCATTTTTCTGACCAAAATATGTAGTAATCCCTGTTATGAACGGGTTTACTTTCGTCTATTGAATTTGATTCATCAGGATAGTTATGTCGAATCGAGCAATGAGCGTGGTGATACTTGCCGCGGGTAAAGGCACCCGCATGTATTCTGATCTGCCTAAGGTGTTGCACCCCTTGGCGGGAAAACCGCTGATTAGCCATGTTATCGATGCCGTTAGTACGCTAAACACCGAACATATCCATCTGGTTTACGGTCATGGCGGCGAATTATTACGGGAAAGGCTGGCGGACGACGGTTCCCGATTGAACTGGGTGCTGCAATCCGAGCAGCGTGGCACGGGACACGCGGTACAGCAGGCGCTGCCCTATTTGCTTGATGATGAAGATGTGCTGATCCTGTATGCCGATGTTCCGCTTATCGCTCCCGAGACCCTCAAGCGTTTGCTGGCGGCCAAACCGGACGGCGGTATCGGCCTGTTGACCGTGACGCTGGACGATCCTTCCGGCTATGGGCGCATCATGCGTGAAAACGGGCAGGTTATCGGCATCGTGGAGCAAAAGGATGCCTCGGAAGAGCAGCGCCGGATTAACGAAATCAATACCGGCATCATGGTGGCGGCGGGCGTGGATCTGAAGCGCTGGTTAGGTTCGCTGAACAATAATAATGTGCAGGGCGAGTATTACCTCACCGACATCATCGCCATGGCCTGGCATGAAGGACGGCAAATCAATACCGTGCAGCCAGGGCGGCTGTGGGAAGTGGACGGTGTGAATAACCGCCGCCAGCTGGCGGTGCTGGAGCGGGCCTATCAGCAGCAACTGGCGGAGGAGCTGTTGCTGGCCGGCGTCATGATTTGCGACCCGGCCCGCTTTGATCTGCGCGGTGAACTCAGGCACGGACGCGATGTGACCATTGATACCAATGTGATTATCGAAGGCCGCGTGGCGCTGGGCAATAACGTGGTCATCGGCACAGGCTGTGTCCTGAAGGATTGCGATATCGGCGATAACGTGGTCATCAGCCCCTATTCGGTAATAGATGGCGCCATATTAAGCGCCAATGCCTCCGTCGGACCGTTTGCCCGGCTGCGTCCCGGTTCGGAACTGGGAGAAGGCGCCCATGTGGGCAACTTTGTCGAAATGAAAAAAGCCCGGCTCGGCAAAGGCTCGAAAGCCGGACATTTGAGTTATCTCGGTGATGCCGAGATTGGCGCCGCGGTGAATATCGGCGCAGGCACCATCACTTGTAATTATGACGGCGCTAATAAGCATCAGACTATCATCGGCGATGACGTTTTTGTCGGTTCGGATACTCAACTGGTGGCGCCGGTTACCGTAGCCAAGGGGGCGACCATCGCCGCCGGCACCACCATAACCTGCGATGTGGGTGAAAACGAGCTGGTGCTTAGCCGGGTGAAGCAAACGCATATCAGCGGCTGGCTGCGGCCGGTCAAGAAAAAACAATAATACATACATCCTAAATAGTTCGAGTTGCAGGAAAGCCAACGCGCCTGCAACGTGAAGTATGACAGGCATAACAATACCCCGCTCTACAGGCTCGGGGAAACCGGATAACCGGAATCGGTCGGATCAACGATATCGAAACGGCTCGTCAGGGCCGTTCATTAGGAATAACACAGATGTGTGGAATAGTAGGTGCAGTAGCCCAACGTGATATTGCTGAAATACTGTTGGAGGGGTTACGCCGGCTGGAATATCGCGGCTATGATTCCGCGGGTTTGGCGGTGGTGGATAATCAGGGACAGTTGCAGCGTCTGCGCCGGGTAGGCAAGGTCAGCGCGCTGTCCCGGGCGGTGGAGGAACATCCCCTGGCCGGAGGCACCGGGATAGCCCATACACGTTGGGCCACCCACGGCGAGCCGTCGGAATCCAATGCTCACCCCCATGTCTCGGGTCATATCGTGGTGGTGCATAACGGTATCATTGAAAATTTTGAATCCCTGCGCAGTGGCTTGATAGAACGGGGATACCGTTTCGCTTCCGAAACCGATACCGAAGTGATCGCCCATCTGGTCCATTGGGAACAGTCGCAGCACGGCGGTACGCTGGCGGAAGTGGTATTGCGGGTTATCCCGCAACTACGCGGCGCTTACGGCACGGTTATCATGGACAGTAAAGACCCCAGCGTGCTGGTGGCCGCACGTTCGGGCAGTCCGCTGGTGATAGGTCGCGGCGTGGGTGAGAATTTCCTGGCTTCCGATCAGTTGGCCCTGTTGCCGGTCACCCGGCGCTTTATCTTTTTGGAGGAAGGGGACGTTGCCGAAGTCACTCGCCGTACCGTGCGGGTGTGGGACATCCAGGGCAATCCGGTGGAACGGGAAGAGATTGAATCCCAGGTGAAATACGATGCCGGTGATAAAGGCCTCTATCGCCATTACATGCAAAAAGAGATTTTTGAACAGCCGCAGGCCATCAAAAATGCCCTGGAAGGCCGGTTCACTCACGGCGAAGTGACCCTGCCGGAGTTGGGCGAAGAGGGGAACAAGCTGTTATCGCAGGTGAAATATGTTCAGATTATCGCCTGCGGAACCTCCTTCCATTCCGCCATGGTGGCGCGCTATTGGTTTGAAGCGCTGGCCGGCATGCCCTGCGATGTGGAAATCGCTTCTGAATTCCGTTATCGAAAATCCGCCGTGCGGCCCGGCAGTCTGCTTATTACCCTTTCCCAGTCGGGCGAAACCGCCGATACCCTGGCGGCGTTGCGTCTGACCAAAGGCCTCGGTTATCTGGGTTCGCTTGCGGTATGTAACGTGCCAGGTTCGTCACTGGTGCGGGAGTCCGATTTAGCGCTGATGACCAAAGCCGGCACCGAAATCGGCGTGGCGTCCACCAAGGCCTTCACGACCCAGCTCACGGTACTGCTGATGCTGGTGGCCCGTATCGGCCGACTGCGGGGCATTGACGGGGAAGTTGAGCGGCAGATTGTTCATGCCCTACAGGCCCTGCCGGCGCGCATTGAGCAAATGCTGGCGCTGGATAAGACCATCGAAGCGCTGGCGGAAGGATTTATGGATAAACATCACGCCCTGTTCCTGGGACGGGGAGCTTTATATCCTATCGCCATGGAAGGAGCGCTGAAGCTGAAGGAAATATCTTATATCCATGCCGAAGCCTATGCCGCGGGTGAATTAAAACACGGTCCGCTGGCGCTTATTGATAGCGAAATGCCGGTTGTGGTGGTGGCGCCGAATAACGAATTACTGGAAAAACTGAAATCAAATATTGAGGAAGTCCGCGCCCGGGGCGGCCAACTCTATGTCTTTGCCGATCAGGACGCCGGTTTTATCGATGACGACGCCATGACGATAATTCCGTTGCCCCACGTTGAGGATATCGTTGCGCCGATTTATTACAGTGTCCCCTTGCAGCTATTAGCCTATCACGTAGCTTTGATCAAAGGCACTGATGTTGATCAACCGCGTAATTTGGCGAAATCAGTTACTGTCGAATGATAATCTAACATCCGCAGCCTATCTGAGGGCTGCTTTTATAATCTGTAGCTGAATAGATCCGGTATGCTCTTCAAAAAGCATACCGGTTTTTTTCAGGCTAAAATCGTTATCTAACGGATTTATCGTAACCACCGATACTTAGGGCCGTTTTTTTCGTTGTTTATCAGAACCAGGCTTCCCACATTGCCCCGACATTAAAGGAATCAAGGTGCTTTCATCTTAACAAGTAAATGAGAATTGCCGTTCTATGTTGGTGGTTGTGCATTCCAAACATCATGAGCAATGACATCCTATATTCATAATTCGCTTGGCACCGCAGCCAATCCTAACTATATTTGAATCGCGTATTTTAGAATGAATCCAGTCATAAAAATGTCACATTACTGACATGTGACTGTCACCTAATTGTCCTATTTTCCTTCCTGCAGCTCTATAATTAAAGAAAGCGGCCTCTGGCCGATTTTAATATCCCACAGGAGGGATTATGAAACAGATGCATACAGCCGTTGCCAGCCTTGTTGCAGCTACATTCGCCTTGGCGAGTTTTTCTTCGTTTGCTGCTGCCAGTCTGACCGGCGCCGGCGGTACTTTCCCTGCCCCGGTTTATGCTAAATGGGCCGACACGTACCAAAAAGAAACCGGCACCAAAGTCAACTATCAAGGTATCGGTTCCTCTGGCGGCATTAAACAAATTGAAGCGAATACCGTTGATTTCGGCGCATCCGACGCCCCTTTAAGCGATGCTGATCTAAAATCAAACGGCCTGTTCCAGTTTCCCACCGTTATCGGCGGGGTCGTGATGGCGGTGAATATCCCCGGCATCAAAACCGGCCAGCTGACCCTGGACGGCCATACCCTGGGTGAAATCTATCTGGGTAATATCAAAAAATGGAACGACCCGGCCATCACCAAACTTAACCCGGGCGTTAAGCTGCCCGATCAGAATATCGCCGTGGTCCGCCGCGCTGACGGTTCGGGCACCTCTTATGTCTTCACCAGCTATCTGTCCAAAGTCAATGACTCCTGGAAACAGAAGATTGGCGCGGGCACCACGGTTAACTGGCCGGTGGGCTTGGGCGGTAAAGGCAATGATGGCGTAGCCGCGTTCGTTCAGCGTTTACCCGGCGCCATCGGTTATGTTGAATATGCTTACGCCAAGCAAAACAACCTACCTTATACCAAGCTTATCTCCGCCGACGGCAAGCCGGTCGAGCCGAATCAGGATAACTTCAGCAACGCGGCCAAGGGCGCTAACTGGAAGGAGTCGTTCGCTCAAGACCTGACTAATCAGAAAGGCGATAATGCTTGGCCTATCACCTCCACAACCTTCATAATGCTTCATACCGCGCAGACCAAGCCGGAACAGGCGAAGGAAGTCTTCAAATTCTTCGACTGGGCTTATAACAAGGGCGGTGAGCAGGCCAATGCCCTTGACTATGCTACCCTGCCGACAGAAGTAGTTGCCCAGATTCGCGCCGCATGGAAAGCGAATATCAAAGACACCAACGGTAATGCGCTGTACTAAGCAAATGTGTTTCTTCCCTTCCTTGATGGGAAGGGAATACGAACCCACTGAAAGAGTATCCTATGGCTGACAATATGCCGGTACAGCATGCCCCCGGTAAAAAAGGCGACCTGATTTTCGGTACGTTGGTCAGACTTGCCGCCCTCATTACGCTGTTAATGTTGGGCGGCATTATCGTCTCGCTGATTGTTGCCTCATGGCCGAGCATCGAAAAGTTCGGTTTTGCATTTCTCTGGACCAAGGAGTGGGATCCACCCGGCGAGCAGTTTGGCGCGCTGGTGCCCATTTACGGTACGCTGGTAACCTCTTTCATTGCTTTGCTGATAGCCGTGCCGGTGAGTTTCGGCATCGCGCTGTTTCTGACAGAATTGGCGCCTGCCTGGTTAAAAAGACCGCTTGGCGTGGCCATTGAATTATTGGCTGCCATCCCGAGCATTGTTTACGGCATGTGGGGCCTGTTTGTCTTCGCACCGCTCTTCGCTCAATATTTCCAACAACCCCTGGGCGACGTATTGTCCAATATTCCCTTTGTCGGAGTATTGTTTCAGGGACCGGCGTTCGGCATAGGTATTCTGGCGGCGGGCATTATTCTGGCCATTATGATCATTCCCTATATTGCCGCCGTGATGCGCGATGTGTTCGAGCAAACGCCGGTAATGATGAAAGAGTCGGCCTACGGGATCGGCTGCACCACTTGGGAAGTTATCTGGCGCATCGTGCTGCCTTTCACCAAAAACGGCGTTATCGGCGGCGTTATGCTGGGCCTGGGGCGTGCGTTGGGCGAGACCATGGCGGTGACGTTTATCATCGGCAATACCAACCAGTTAACCAGTATTTCCCTGTTTATGCCCGGCAACAGCATCACCTCGGCGCTGGCGAATGAATTCGCGGAAGCGTCGGCAGGCCTGCATACCGCGGCGCTGATGGAACTGGGGCTGATTCTTTTTGTTATCACCTTTATCGTCCTGGCCTGCTCCAAGTTCATGATCATGCGTTTGGCGAAAAATGAGGGCGTGAAATAATGGCCACTGTCGAACATCAGATGACCCATACCCCCTCGCAAATGGAAGCCCGGCGTAAAAGACAGGCCTGGCGCCGCCAGAAAAACCGGTTGGCGCTGTTTTTATCGCTCATCACCATGGCGTTCGGCCTGTTTTGGCTCTGCTGGATTTTATTGACTACGGTAAGCCGCGGCTTCGAGGGATTGTCGTGGTCTTTGTTCACCGAAATGACCCCGCCGCCCAATACCGCCGGCGGCGGTCTGGCCAATGCCCTGGCGGGCAGCGGCTTATTGATCCTCTGGGCGACTATCGGCGGCACGCCGCTGGGCATAATGGCCGGGATTTACCTGGCGGAATACGGACGTAAATCCTTTCTGGCGGAGGTGATTCGGTTTATCAACGATATCCTGCTGTCCGCACCTTCCATTGTTATCGGTCTGTTTGTTTACACCCTGGTGGTGGCGAAAATGGAGCATTTCTCCGGCTGGGCCGGCGTGATTGCCCTGGCGCTTTTACAGGTGCCCATCGTTATCCGCACCACGGAAAATATGATGCGGCTGGTGCCCGATACCATGCGTGAAGCCGCTTATGCCCTCGGCACGCCGAAATGGAAGATGATCTCCGCCATTACGTTCAAGGCGTCTATTTCGGGTGTTATCACCGGCGTGCTGCTTGCGGTGGCGCGTATCGCCGGCGAGACGGCGCCGCTGCTGTTTACGTCGCTCTCCAACCAGTTCTGGAGCACTGACCTGATGCAGCCCATCGCCAACCTTCCGGTCACCATATTCAAGTTCGCCATGAGTCCGTTTCCCGAATGGCAACAGCTGGCTTGGGTAGGGGTATTGCTGATTACCCTGTGCGTTTTGCTATTGAATATCATCGCACGGATCATTTTTGCCAAAAAAACCAACTAAGAGTCAGGCGCCGACGCGTCTTTGAAAGAGAGAGTGTGCATGAGCAGGATAAACAACGCCACCGACAGCAAAATACAGGTCCGCGATCTGAATTTTTATTACGGCAAATTCCATGCGCTTAAAAATATCAGTCTTGATATTGCCCGTAATCAGGTGACAGCATTTATCGGTCCATCCGGTTGTGGCAAATCCACCCTGTTGCGCACCTTCAATAAAATGTACCAGCTTTATCCCGATCAGCGTGCGGAAGGGGAAATTCTGCTGGATGGGGAGAATATTCTTACCGATAAGCGCGACGTGTCTTTATTGCGCGCCCGCGTCGGTATGGTTTTTCAGAAACCGACGCCTTTCCCTATGTCAATTTATGACAATATCGCCTTCGGGGTGCGTTTATTTGAGAAGCTGTCCAGAACGGAAATGGAAGAACGGGTACAGTGGTCGCTGACAAAGGCGGCGCTGTGGAACGAGACCAAAGACAAGCTGCACCAAAGCGGCTACAGCCTGTCCGGCGGTCAGCAGCAACGTTTATGTATTGCGCGGGGCATTGCCATCCGGCCGGATGTTTTGTTGTTGGATGAGCCCTGTTCCGCGTTGGATCCTATCTCCACCGGGCGCATTGAAGAGCTGATTTCAGAATTGAAAACGGACTACACCGTGGTGATTGTTACTCATAATATGCAACAGGCAGCGCGTTGCTCGGATCACACGGCATTTATGTATCTCGGCGAGTTAATCGAATACAGCGATACTGACAGTATCTTTACCGCTCCAAAGAATAAACAAACCGAAGATTATATTACTGGCCGCTATGGTTAATCACGGGATATATCATGGAAAATCTGAATCTTAATAAACATATCTCCGGCCAGTTTAACGCTGAACTGGAGCACATCCGCACTCAGGTCATGGCCATGGGCGGCCTGGTGGAGCAACAGCTCACCGACGCCATCAGCGCCATGCACAGTCAGGATGAGGAGTTGGCCAAACGGGTCGTGGCCGGCGACGTTAAAGTGAATATGATGGAAGTGTCCATTGATGAGGCCTGCGTGCGCATCATTGCCAAACGCCAGCCCACCGCCAGCGATTTGCGGCTGGTGATTTCCATCATCAAAACCATCTCCGAACTGGAGCGTATCGGCGACGGGGCTGACAAGATTTGCCGTACCGCCCTGGAAAAATATTCCCAGCAGCACCTGCAGATGCTGGTGAGCCTGGAGTCGCTGGGCCGTCATACCATTCAAATGCTGCATGATGTTTTGGATGCGTTTGCCCGCATGGATTTGGATGAAGCCATCCGGATTTATCGGGAAGATAAAAAGGTGGATCAGGAATACGAGGGCATTGTCCGTCAGCTGATGACCTATATGATGGAAGATCCGCGCACCATACCGAGCGTACTCACCGCCCTCTTTTGCGCCCGATCCATTGAGCGTATCGGCGACCGCTGCCAGAATATTTGCGAATATATCTTTTACTTCGTCAAAGGACAGGATTTTCGCCATGTGGGCGGCGATGCGTTGGAAACATTGCTGACCGGCACCGGTAGGGATGTGTCCAACGATCTGGCGGCGCAGGCGCCGGATGAGAATCCCATTCCGCCGACGGAATAAAGGCAGCGTTTTACATCCGCTGGTTATCAAATGTGATAACCAGCGATAGCCGCTCTGCCCGTATTGAGTTCAATTGCCCCATCTTCCTGGCGAATTAAACGGCCCGATCATATCAATGCCGACGGCGTCCGCGTCAATATCCAGCCCCGCTCATGCCACAGCGCCGGCAATTGGCCCATGGCATCGAAGCGGGTCACCAGCGGATGGTCAATCGGCGGATTAAGTGGATCGGCGCAGTAATAGAACACCGGAATACCGGCGGCAATACCGGCCTGGGTTCCGGCGGCGGAATCCTCCACCAACAGGCATTGATTCACCGGCACCTGTAATTGGGCGGCGGCATGGTAAATAATGGCCGGGTCCGGTTTCCACCGTTGCAGATCGTAGCCGCTGTACAGCCGGTTTTTGAAAAAGGGTAGTAATTCCGTCAGCCCAAGGGAGTGCTGCATTTTGCTCACCGGTCCGTTGGATACCACCGCCAGCGGTACGATTATCTGCTGCAACAGTTCTCGGATTCCCTCGATAGGCGCCAGGCGCTCATCAAACAGACGCGCCACTTCGGCACGATACTCGGTTTCCAGTATGTCCACACGCTGATACAGCGGGTACCGCTGTTTAACGCGATCGATGATTTCGTAGAGTTTTATCCCTTTGAATTCTTTGACGACCTGTTCCAGAGTGATGTGAATACCGTATCTGGCGAACAAAATGACATAGGCTTCGCAGCAGAGAATCTCGCTGTCCACCAGCGTGCCGTCGCAATCAAACAATACGCATGAAATATCCGTCATTACCCCTGGCCTTTTATCAGCATTCATCGCTCTGAATAATACTTTACCTCATTGCGCCGCGGAAAGGATCGTTAATAACCGCGGGCCGGCCGGCGCGCCACGGCCAGGGCCGGCAATAAGAACAGCGGGCGGAAGGGACCGCTTTGGCGGAGCCGATGATGTGCCTTAAGGGTAATTCTACACACTGTTATTATGATAATAATAGCCATTTAAAATAATAAATTCTTATAAATCAATATATAAATTAATCATCTATGACTCATGATCCATTTTATGTGTTTTATGTGTGTAAAATTACACACTGATCACATTTACTATTCACTTAACATGTTTTAATCATTCCACCTCTTCAAGCCGGGAATTAACATGAAACATATGATGATCTGCTGTGGCGCGGGCGTGGCAACCAGTACCGTGGCGTTAAAAAAACTGGAAGCCTATCTGAAAAGCGAGAACCTGTTGGACAAAGTGCGCATCTCTCAGGGCACGGTGGCGGAAGCCATTACCCATAGCGATCTGGACTTTATCGTTTCCACCTCGCCGGTAAAAGTCTCCGTTCCGGTAATAAATGCCTTGCCCCTGCTGACCGGCATGGGCGCCGATAAAGTCTTCACCAGCGTTAAAGCGTTGATTCTCGCTGAGGGTTAAGCCATGTTTATCATTGATTACATTGTCGGCATGGGCGCATCGGTAATGATGCCGCTGATTTTTATCATACTCGGCCTGATATTGCGGTTATCCATATCGAAATCCATAAAAGCCGGTTTGATGGTGGGGATTGGTTTTATTGGATTGAGCATTACCGTTAATCTGATGATCGATTCCTTAACACCGGTGAGTAACGCCATCGTCCAGCGCTTCGGTCTGCATCTCACCGTATTGGATATGGGCTGGCCCGCCGCCGCGGCCGTCGCCATGGGAACCCGGGTGGGCGCGCTGGTGATACCCGTCTGCGTGGCCATTAACGTTTTAATGCTTTATACCAAAACCACCCGCATCCTGAACGTGGATATCTGGAATTTGTGGCATCATGCCTTTACCGGTTCGCTGGTGGCGATTATCACCGGCAATCTCTGGCTGGGGGTATTGGCCGCCGGCCTCAACTGCATCGTTACCATGGTGATTGCCGACCGGACTACCGCCGATGTGGAAAAGTACCTGAATTTACCCGGCATTTCGGTGCCGCATGGTTTTTCAGCCTCTTTTGTTCCCGCGGCCTGGTTGGTGAACGCCATCGTTGATCGAATTCCCGGCGTGCGCGATATTAAAATCGACACCGACGTTATCCAGAAACGACTGTCCATTTTGGGCGATCCCGCCTGCCTGGGGGCGATTATCGGCGCTATCCTGGCCATTATCGCCGGTGTCGATGTGAAGTCTGTTTTGCAAACCGCCATTACCATGGCGGCGGTAATGACCATCATCCCCCGCATGGCCAAGATGCTGATGGAGGGAGTCTATCCAATCAGTGAACGTATTCAGGAAATCGCGCAATCCCGGGCAGGCTCGTTCGGCCGGATTTCCATCGGTCTTGATTCCGCGGTAAGCGTAGGCCATCCGGTAACCTTGTCGGTTTCCATGTTGATGATTCCCATCATGCTGATCCTGGCGGCTATTATACCGGGCAATGAATTTCTGCCCTTCGCCTCCCTTACCGGGCTGCCGTTCGCTTTCGTGCTGGTTACCGCCGTGTGCCGCGGCGATATGTTCCGTACCCTGCTTACCGGGCTGATTACCTTGAGCCTGGCGCTGCTGATTGGTACCGCCCTGGCGCCGTTGGTGACCAGTACAGCCATCAGTACCGGTTTCTCGTTGCCCCACGGCGCCACCAGCATCAGCAGCGTCGATTACGCCGGCGCCATGCTGCCCTGGGTGATCATCAAGGGTTTCTATTTCAAAACCATCGGCATCGCCGTGCTGATAATCTGCGCCCTGCTGTTGGCGCTGTGGAACCGTAAAAAAATCAGGCTTGAGGACCAGGAGCTGATGCAATCCGAGTCGACTCAGGCGAGCATAGGGGAATAACCGGCATGTTCAGCGTAAATCGTATATTCACTATTAACCGGCCGATAAGCCGTACCGACCTGCTTACCCAGATGGCGAAAAGCCTGCATGAAGATGGTTTCGTCAAGGAAAGCTTCTTGCAGGGGGTGCTGGACAGGGAAGCGGAGTACCCTACCGGAATCGATATGGAAACCCACAGTATCGCCATTCCGCATACCGAATTCGAGCACGTTAATAAAACCGGCTTTGCCGTCGCCATCAATCACGCCGGGGTGGAATTTCACCGCAGCGATGAGCCGGACAGCGTAGTGAAGCCAACGGTGGTGGTATTGATGGCTATCGATCCCAGCTGCGAAAAAGTGGCGGTCATTCAGTCGCTTTTTGCGCTGCTGTCGGATATTGAGCAGGTTAACAAAATCGCTCGAAACTCGCCGCAGGAAAACGCAAAGTTGTTCACTGAAGCCATCAGTACCCGGTAGAATGACCATATGGGACCTCACTCGACCGGATAGCGACGTCAGAGATATGCGATGTTAAGAATAAGCCAAGTGATTGAAATCGCGATGGTCAGTCGCAAGACTATCTATAACGCTATCAACAGTGGGCGGTTGAAATATCAGTTGGTGCAGCTGGATAACCGTCAGGTACGGATGTTTGAAGAAAACGACGTGCTTGACGCCTTTCCCAAAGCCAATCGCGCCTCACTGGAAGTACAGGCACTGCATCAGGAAATAGCGTCACTCAAATTCGCGCTGGCTGAATTGCAAAAAGCCGTTGAGGCCATGGATCCCGCCGCCCAGGTGGAAATGATCTCCCCCAAGCCGAAAAAGAACAGGCCTTGATGAGCTGTTCAAACCCTGTTTTCTGACCGGTACGCCGCCGCGCTGCCTCGGTAAAATTGCCTCGTTCCTATACTTTAGCCATGTAAGATCAAAAAATAATTATTATGAATAGCGTATTTTATGTTATCCATTTTGCTGGGTGACCTTTATCAATAGGCTACATAATGACTAACGTTAAACAAACCGGCGCTAAAAAGAGGGCACTTTCCCTGCTGGCGCTGTTGCTGGCGGCCAATATCATCGCCTGGGCGTGGGCCTTGCTGGTTTTTAAGCATAACGCCGCCCTGATAGGCGCAGCGCTGCTGGCATACAGTTATGGTTTACGCCATGCGGTGGATGCGGACCATATTGCCGCTATAGATAACGTTACACGCAAGCTGATGCAACAGGGCCAGCAACCGGTGTCCGTCGGCGCCTATTTTTCGTTAGGCCATTCCACTATTGTGCTCATTGCCTGCGCCGCCATCGCGGCGACGTCCTTGGCATTTCAGGGACAGATGGGGTGGATACATGACTATGGCGGTATTATCGGCACCCTGGTTTCGGCTTTTTTTCTGCTGACTGTCGCCTTGATAAATTTAGCGATCCTGCGTACCGTTTATAAAACCTTCCAGCGCATCAAAAAAGGTGAGGCTGTCAGCGGTCTGGATATTGATACGCTGGCGGCAACAAACGGTGGCCTGATGACGCGGATATTTCGTTTCGCCTTTAGATTCGTTAATAAAAGCTGGCAAATGTACCTGGTGGGCTTTCTGTTCGGATTGGGATTTGATACCGCCACTGAAGTGGGACTGCTGGGAATATCCGCTGCCGGCGCGACGTCGGGAATGTCCCTCTGGTCGATAATGGTGTTTCCGGTACTGTTCGCCAGCGGCATGGCGCTCATCGACTCGCTGGATAATTTCGTGATGGTGGGCGCGTATGGCTGGGCTTTCACCAAACCGGTACGCAAGCTTTATTACAATATGACCATTACCGCCACCTCGGTCATTATCGCGCTGTTTATCGGCGGCCTGGAAACGCTGGGACTGATTGCCGGCCAGTTTGATTTGCATGGTGGTTTCTGGGATCTCATCGCTTATCTCAACGACAATATGGGCAATGTCGGTTATTGGGTGATCGGGCTCTTTATCTGCTTCTGGATTATTTCGGTCCTAAATTTCCGCTGGAGAAAATACGATAGCCTGGCGGTCCTTTAATAAGTATATGAAAGATTAATGTTTTGCTGTTTAACGAGCGTTTAGCCACAAGCCGATAAAAAATAGCTACTTCCCGAGAAGTATGGTGTTTATTACCCTTCTCCTTTCGGGCGTTAACCAGCAAAGGATTGATCAATGAAAGCGTCTAATCTGAATCTTCCGAAGCCCTCTCTTCATATTACTTCATCCGACAACGCTGTGGCCGCGGAGAAGGGTTCGTTTATCGCCAGACTACGCCGGATCGGACAGACATTAGCGGCACTGGCGTGCCGCTTTTTCTTAACGGGCCGGGATACTTTGCTCCGTATTAAAAATTCGGTACCGGCGATAATGTTGAATACCCTGAACGCCGTTGGCAATTATCTCCCGGATGCTTTTGATAAAACGTCAAGCCGGCCAGTGCTTGCACCGTCCGTGGAGCCGCCCTTGTTTGCTTTGGATAAACGGGACCGGGAGATTGCCGAAAAGATTATTGAGGAATTCGCGATTCCATTGGCATCGGAGTGGGAAAGAAAAAACGGCATGACCGGCAGCATTGAAAAACTCATCTGTCGTATCGGTATAGCTCTGAACCGTCTGGCGACCTCCTCCCGTAATGAACGTTCTGTAAGCCGCGCTAAACGGGAGGCGAAATTTCTCGATGGCCAAAAATTTCCCGGTCTGGCAATGTTGATGTATCTGTATAAGAATCGGGTTGGGGAAGGGTTTTTTGAAAGCCTGTTATTGTCCCAAGCGGGAAATTTCGGCGAACGGTATAAGACGGATAACCAAAGTGCACAGCACCAACAGGCCGTTCACGCTCTGGAAATATTATGGTCGATCATTATCGCTCAGCGCCCGGCTCCTTAGTGTTGGGCTTCTTCAGTGATTCAACGCAGCCCGCATTGATGGCATGAACAAACGCCAATAATGATGATTTATCCGCCGGTTAAAGGATATTTCCAGGGTGTTTAATGAGCATGTATAGTCGATAATGAATCGGTAACCGTGTTGATAAAGCGTGGAGCTTGCAGATGAGTCGATTTTGTACGGATAGGCCCCCGTTTTCCACCTCCGGACTGTGGTTGGGCGTTGCCGTGCTGTTTTTGTCCGCCTGCGGGACTACCATGACCACCAGGCAGAGCGGTTTTCTAACCGATTACCAGCGCCTGTCGCCGGTATCCGCGAAAGGAGAACGTTCGCTTAAGACGCCGGTTGCGTTGAATCCGGCCCGTACCGCTATTACGGCGGTGGAATGGCGCGTTAAAAACGATGGTTTATCGCCGCAGGAACGCACCGCCTTGCTGGCTGCGTTACGGACCGATCTACAGCATCAGCTTGAGCTTTTACCCCAGTCGCCTGATGGCCGGCCCGCCGAGGTGCGTGCCGCCATTACCGATGTTTCTACCGTCTCTCCGTCGTTGAATGTGCTGAGTACCGCCATGTTTGCCGCGCCTCTGGAACGGGGCGGCGCCGCGGTGGAAATAGAGGCTGTGGAAACCGGCAGCCATCGGCAGCTGGCCGCCTTAAGTCTGGGATATTACGCGCCATTGAGCGATTTAAAAGCGCGGTACAGCAAACTGGCGCCGGCGCAGATCGCCCTGGACAAAGCCGCCGACGATTTCGGACCGCTTTTACACCCCTGAGGATTGAACAATGGCGGGAACGAAAATACGCCGGCGCTTGAGAGCACGCCTAGCCGGCTCGCCGTTAATGGCTCTGGTGATGATGCTGAAGTAAGCCGACGCGAGGGATAAACGTTAACGCATATAAGGCGCAAATGCCGACGATGGTATAGACCACGCGCGCCAGGGTGGCTTCTTGTCCGCCAAAAATGGCGCCCACCAGATCAAATCTGAACAACCCCACCAGCAGCCAGTTCAACCCGCCAATAATCAATAATACCAATGCAACCATGCTCAATGCTTTCATACGACCTCCTGCTATAAAAATAAAAGTTAACAACGACAAGTAACGCTAAATAACCTTATTACTCCTTCGTAAAAGAATAAAAAGTTAATGATAAATTCAGTATACATTCAATAATTGTTCACAACTTGATTAACAGGACAGAACATATGTCTTCAAATGCTTGGCAGGGTGAGACAAGTACAAACCAAATACTTATCTTTTTCCTCAGCCTGTTTACCCTTTTTTAATTAATTCGCATAGCATATAGGCGTTCCATGCCATGAGGAAAGAAAGAGACATCATGTGAGGCCCGACACGTTGCCTGTTTCAGAACTGGTTGCGCCATGGAATAGCCGGGTTGAGAAGAAAACCCGTTTCTTTACCGACAGACGGTAGCGGCGGCGAAGGAGCGAAAGCTTGTCATTTCTCGCCAAAATGTAATAAATACTCACAGTTTTAATTTTTTTA
Organism: Sodalis sp. RH16; assembly: GCF_047324245.1. Classification (NCBI taxonomy): domain Bacteria; kingdom Pseudomonadati; phylum Pseudomonadota; class Gammaproteobacteria; order Enterobacterales; family Bruguierivoracaceae; genus Sodalis; species Sodalis sp. RH16. The sequence goes on from NZ_CP178737.1 coordinate 1,737,764, forward strand.
AATCCTTAAGGTTAATAAAAGGAGTGTGATGTATCTTATTGTTATTTATTGGTTTTATGCGTATTTTGCTACCCTGCCGGAAATCGTTGAAATGTCATTAGAGAAGCGAATTATAAACGGCACTACAACATGATGTTGGATTCAGCCACTCCGGTTTTATTTGCTCGATATAATAACTTCCACTAAACATAATTAGCCATATTGCCAAGTTAATCCTTGGCCGGAGATGTAATGTTATGACGCTTTCTGAAGCACAGATGTTGGAAGATGAAGCAAAGTACTGTTCATTTGGAGACACAGTCCATTATGTGAATCCGCCTAAGATTTTCCAAAGATGTCAGGGCAGCTATATATTTGATGGACAAGACATACCTTACCTTGATCTGCAAATGTGGTACTCCGCGGTCAACTTTGGCTATGCTAATCCGCGGCTGGACAATGCCTTAAAAAATCAGATCGATGTGCTACCGCAAATCGCCAGCCAATATCTGCATCCGACGAAAATTGAACTCAGTAAAATCATTGCCCAGGACATGGAAAAGAAATTCGGCCTGCCGGGACGTGTCCATTACAATGTAGGCGGTTCACAATCCATCGATGACTCGCTGAAACTGGTGCGTAACTTTTGCAACGGCAAGAGCCGGATGTTCGCCTTTGAAGGCGGCTATCACGGACGGACGCTGGGTGCTTCCGCCATTACTTCCAGCTACCGTTATCGCCGCCGGTTCGGCCACTTCGGCGAAAGAGCGCAGTTTATCCCCTTCCCTTACCCCTTCCGGCGCCAGAAAGGCTTGTCGCCGGAAGAGTATGCGGACAAATTGATCGCTGATTTTGCCCGTCTGTTTGAAAACGAGTATCACGGCGTGTGGGATCCGAAAGTGCGGCAAGCCGAGTTTGCCGCATTTTATATCGAACCCATCCAGGGTACCGGCGGCTATATTATCCCGCCGCGCAACTTCTATAAGGGCTTGAAAAAGGTACTGGACGATCACGGTATTCTGCTGGTGGTGGATGAAATTCAGATGGGCTTTTACCGCACCGGTAAATTGTGGTCCATAGAACACTTTGGTATTACCCCGGACGTGCTGGTATTCGGTAAAGCGCTGACCAACGGCTTGAATCCGCTGGCAGGTATTTGGGCTCGTGAAGAAATGATCAATCCGGTGACCTTCCCGGTAGGTTCTACCCATTCCACTTTTGCTTCTAACCCGCTGGGTACCGCCGTCGGTCTTGAAGTCATGCACATGCTGGCGGAAAAAGATTACGAAACCCAGGTTATGAACAGCGGCGCCTATTTCCTCGAAGGGCTGAAAGCGCTGCAACTCCGCCATCCGGAAATTGGCGATGTGGACGGGCTGGGCCTGGCTCTGCACGCTGAACTTTGCGAAGCCGACGGTTTTACGCCGAACAAAGCGCTGTTGGACAAAATGGTGGACATCGGCCTGTCCGGCACCCTGGATTATAAAGGCCAGAAAATGGGCCTGGTATTGGATGTGGGCGGTTATTACAAGAATGTCATCACTTTCGCGCCGTCGTTGGAAATCAGCAGGTGCGAAATCGATCAGGCTATGGAACTGCTGGATCAATTAATTAGTCGTGCGAAACGCGAACTGTAAGCGTACGTGGTAAAAAGCGCACATCGGTGCGCTTTTTTTTTGAATGTTGATTTCGGACGCGACTTATGACTGGCCATAGTCGCCCGGGGGTTCTTTATGTAAACAATATAGAACCCCAGGCGCTCATCTTGAATTTTCACCGGTATCCACCGGTCGGTTTTAACGTCCGGATGTCAGAAAGTGGACTGCCGTATTTTTCCACCCGGTTTGATTTACTGACCACGATGGATAAAGACGTGCTTATAAAATTGCTTCGCTGGCCCGGATCTGGTTTATGGCGCCGGTGGCTCAGTGTCGATACCAATTTTATCGGCACCACCGTCAATGAATATTCGCCTTTCCCGGCCGATGTTACGCCGCAGGCATTATCCGGATGGATCCAACGCCATTGCGCCGGGGAAAAAAAAATCACCATCATTAAAGATGTACCGCAGAATTCACCGTTGCTGCAAGACCGGGATAATCAGTATTCCCAAGCGTTGATAGCTGAATGTACCGGCCGTGGATTTATAAAGGTGGAGGGGCAGTCGTTAGCCTATGTGCCCATTGATTTTAAGGATGTAAACGACTATTTGTCGCGCTTATCCCATAGCCGTCGGCGCAATATACGCCGTAAGCTGCGCAGCAGGCGGGATTTACGGCTGGAAGTATTGCACACCGGCGATAATCGCTTTCACGATGCGCTTTGGCGGCAACGGCTTTATACACTTTATCAGGCGGTCTATGACCAAAGCGATATTCATTTTGATTTGCTCAGCGCGGATTTTTTTGCCGGGCTGCTGCTGGATGCCGACAGCGGCGGGCGGGTATTCTGCTACTGGATGGGGCAGGAATTAGTGGGATATAATCTGTGCTATCAATGGGATGATAAGCTGATCGATAAATATATTGGTTTAAATTATCCCTTGGCATTAGAGTCTAATCTTTACGTTGTGAGCTGGTTTGCCAATTTGGAATATGCCCTTGAAAACAGATTGCGTTATTATGTGGCGGGCTGGACCGACCCCCAGGTAAAAGCCGATCTCGGCGCCCAATTCACCTTTACCGTTCATCTGGCGTGGGTGCGTAATCCTCTGTTGCGCCGGGTTTTAAACCGGTTTCGGCACTATTTTGAAAGCGATACGCGCTGGCATCAGGATAGACAATCATGACCCAGTCTCGACCGCCGTTGATTCTGAATTTTGATGATTCAGTGACGCTGGAAAATATCGACAGCGCTGTGCACATTCCTTTGCAAGACTGGCAGGAAAGCATCCGTTTCGGCTGCCGCTGGCCGCGGTTCCAACAGCTGGTCGCCGCGCTGGAACCACAGCTTGCCGTTGATTATGGCTGTGTATTCACCGGCAGCGGCGATTACCATCACCTGACGCATCTGTTATTGCAGCGCCAGGTTAAACAGCCGCCGTTCCAGCTCGTGATTTGTGATAACCATCCGGATAATATGCGATATCCTTTCGGTATCCATTGTGGATCTTGGGTATATTGGGCCAGCTTGCTGCCGCAGGTTGAACATATTCATGTTCTGGGTATCGGTTCATCGGATATCGCTCTCGGCCATGCCTGGGAGAATCACTGGCGGCCATTGATGAGAAAAAAACTCTCCTATTGGAATATCAATGTGGACACCGGCTGGCTTAATTGGCTGGGAGCAAAGGACAGCAGTCGTCGTTATAACGATGCCGATGGATTGATGACGGATTTTTTATCGCGCTTTCGCTCCGGCAGCCGGCAATCGGTTTACCTCTCCATCGATAAGGATGTGCTGAGTCCTCAGGTGGTGAATACCAACTGGGATCAGGGATCGTTTCAGGAACGGCATCTGAATGAATTGATTGATGCCTGCCGGGGACGGCTTATAGGTGCTGATATTACCGGGGAAGTGTCGGTTTACCGTTATCTGAGCCGCTTCAAGCGTTGGCTCAGCGCCGCGGACGGACAGCAAGAACCCTCCATTGCCGAGGCGCTGGCCTGGCAGCAACGGCAAAATCAGCTGAACCAGCGGCTGCTTGAGCGGATAAACGGCTGCTGGAATTAACCCAGCGCAGCCCGCAATTGCGCCAGTACCCGGCCGAACATGTCGTCGGAGAGCCATGGGCTGTTAGTGATGGACAGGCCGCGGGTCGCAAGGGCTTGCGCGTTGGGAGACAACAGCTTCGGCTGTAAAAAAGGCGTTACCGCCGGGTAGCCCGCCAGGGTGTGAATAAACAAGCGGGTCACGCCCAATCCCGAGGTCCAAAGGCTCTCCATTGCCGCATCACGCGTTTTATTATCCGGCATCAGCAACAGAATAAACGGCCAGGTGCCCTGCTTGTCCGGCGAATCCGCCACGACGCCGACACCCGGTAATTGCCTTAACAAATCGACCCGACGCAGGGCGCGTTCTCGCCCCTGGCGGAGAAAAGCGGGCAATCGCGCCAGCGCAGCGGCGGCGACCCGCTGCCGGTAACGCCCGAGGGTGTGCAATGGGATTGCCTGCGCTGAAAAATCATCCCCCACCGCCGCCACCCTATCGCCATTAGCCAGGGCGCGTCGCAGCGGTTTACCATAGACATAATAGAGGCCGTGGGGCCGGTAAAACACCGTATATCCCCATAGCTCGGCGATCCGCTTGAGCTCCCAGCCGATGCTGAACGCCAAATCCTGCCGGCATTGCCGCTGCAAGGCCAGGTTCAGCTCGGGATTGCTGCTAAAAAGCACGCCGCCTTCCGCGGTGGTCAATCCTTTCCCCAGGGCCATACTGAAAAAAGCGATGTCGCCTTTGAGGCCTACGCTGCGTCCTTCATCCAGGGCCCCCATCGCCTGGGCGGCATCCTCGATAATCGCGGCCCCGGCCTTCGCCGTTATGGACCGTACGTTGTCCACATCGGCCACCCGGCCGGCAAGGTGCGTTACCACCACCGCCAGCGTTTGTTCATCGCACAGCGACGCCAGCTGCCCGACGTCCAGACTGATGCCGCCAGGCGCAAGATCGCAGGGAACAACGCGCAAAGGCGGACAGAAATGAACGGCCAGCGCCACCAGGGGACAGGTATATGCCGGAACTATCAAGGCGGTCCGTCCGGGCAAGCGCTGCTGCAATACCCGCAGCGCCACGATCAGGGCGGCAGTCCCGGAACAGGTCAGTGCGGGGAGGGGAATTGACAGCTGTTGCGCCAGGCCGGCGGCCAGATTGCCGGATAAAGCCAGAAGATCGCTCCATTGCGCGGGTAGGCCGGCGGTGGGAGGAATTTCCACCAAGGGAGGGAAGCGCGTCACGAATCGGCGGTCTCGCCTTTGGCCAGGCAGAGGATGCCCGATAATATCAGCAGGCCGCCGATGACCTTTACCGGATTGAGCTGATCGTCAAATAGCCAGACGGACACCAGGGTGACGCTGATAATTTCAAGATGCGACGCGGCAAAGGCCGGCCCCACCGGGGCATATTTCAACAGGGTCATCCAGGTAAAAAAAGCGCCGATGTAACCGATAAAGGCGCCATAAATCCACGGATGGCCGAACACGCGAACCAGCCATTGGACATCCATCATCAGCGGCGCGGCGTGCAGCGAGGCGTATTTAAAGCTCACCTGGGCCAGGGTATCAAACAGCATCAGCGCCAGGAAGCCGAACACATAAAAGCGTTTCATCATTCGATACCCACAACCAAAACACCGCAGGCGATAAGCAAAATGCCTATCAGCCGCCATTTGCTCAGGCTTTCCTTGAACCAAATGCGGCCGACTACCATGATGGCTACAATATTGATTGAGCCCAGCATGACCCCAACCGACAATGGCACCAGCGACAAGAAGGCCAGCCACAACAGGAATTCGAATACATAGCTGAAAATACCGACCCAAATCCATTTATGGGACAGCATATGGCGCCAATGGGCCAGGCCGGAATAGGCTGTACCGGACAATGCGGCGGCTTTGAAAGCCAGCTGGCCCAGCGTATCCACCAGCACGTTCATCACCCATAGAAGAATGGTTAATTTGCTCATGACCTGGTCTTGTATCCCTTTGTCATGCGCTCTGCATCGTCGAATTCAGCCCTGCCTGCAGGCCCGGGACGCTAAGCTGGCTGCCGCCGTTACGATCCGTCTGCGGAACGTTTTGCTGAATGAAGGTTATGGAACGGGATACCAGCTCCCGCCGGTCGTTATCAATAGTAATCATATGGTAGCTGTTTTTCAGCAGTACCATCTTCACCGGCCCGCGAACATTATCACGTACCAGCTCGCCGTTGCGGCGATGGGCGATATCGTCATTTTCCGCATGCATAATCAAGCAGGGCGAGGTTATCCGGTGCAGCGAGCGGCGCACGTTCCGCGTCAGGTAAACCAGCTGGCTCAAGGAAGGCCAGGGGTTGCCCGCCAAACCGGCCGCGCCGCTGTCGCCGCTTAACATGCTTTGGGAAATTTTACGGCGCAGCTGCTCGTTGCGTATGCCGTAGGGCGGCTCTTCGTTGAAGATACGGCGGCGGCCGAGATGGAGTATATCCGTCATTATCAGGAACCCCGGCGCCAGTATTCGCGTAATGAGCGGAACCGTCCAGCCGTCGAAGCGGAACGTCGCGCCGTACACCAGCACGCCGCGGGTGCGCTCTGGAAAATCGGATGCATATTTCAGCGCAAGTACCGCCCCCATCGACAGGCCGCCGACATACAGATAATCAACCTGCGAGCGCAGTTTCTCCGCGGCGTCGATAACGCTTTGGTACCAGTCTTTCCAATTGGTGGCGATGAGATCGTCCACATCGCCGCAATGGCCGGCCAGCTGCATGCCGTAGACGGTAAAACCGGCCCGATTGAATTCCCGCCCCACTCCCCGCATTTCGGTGGGCGTACCGGTCAGACCATGGATCAACAGAACGCCGATGTTGCCGCCTTCCAGCATAAAATCATGATGGTTGATCACACATCCCCCGGATTATCAACTGCTCCATGGGCGCCAGATAGGCGCTCTCCCGCTGCTGCAAAAGCCGCTCCAGCTCGGCGGGGGCCTGGGAAAAGTCCTTCATGGCGGTAAAGGGAACGCCCATCCGCCGGCATTCGGCTACCAGGCTGCCTTTGGCGAAGACATGATCGGCGATTTGCGAGACACAGAAATCCGAGCGCCCGTCGCCAATCATCAAAAATTTATCCGGCGCCACGGTTTTTGCTATGCCGCATTTACATACGCCGCTCGCCTTCAGGCAATTGGCGTTATGGTAGGGGAACTCCAGCGCCCAGCGCCGTTCGCTCACCTGCCGCAAACGGTTGGCCATCACCGGTATGCCGCTTATGCCGTGGGTTTGCAAAATATGATTAATCGCGTAGTCCAGTCCGTCGCTGACGATATGCAACGGTATGTTTTGCCGGCGGGCATAAGCGGCGAATTCGGCAAACCACGGATCGATGGCCAGGGTGGAAAGGCATTCGTTCAGCTCAAGGCGGGAGGTATTTAACAGGGCAATTTGCCCTGCCATGCATTCCCGCGAGCCTATCTCGCCGTTTTCCCATCGCTGCTCCAGCGCCTGCCAGCCCGGCATGCCAAACGCATCCAATAAGGTATCGGTGACGTCTTTGAAACTGATGGTTCCGTCGAAGTCGCACAACACCGTCCATGACGGTAATCGCGGGATTGATTGAATGGATCTTGTTGCCATATATACAGCTATTAGCTCTGAAAGGGAGACGGTGATAAAAGAGCTACTCAGCCCCGGGAGCAATGAGGAGCTTGCATTCATTGAATTCAGCGGATGCCGGGTATTTTACCTTAACAATAATAAATAGTTTATAAACGAAGTGATTGGAGAAGTAATATTAGGCTTAATATTACTTTATAGTACTAGTGTGTTGATTTTAAATAATTTTATTTTTATTAAATGACTCTTTTCTAAAAAAAACGCTAGAAATTGTAATTTATCCCCAAAGAGAATGCATAAATTTCATCCCCATCGACCATCGGACTGTCACGAACCGTTGAAGGCAGGAAATTGCCCCTTGCGCTGGCATACGTATCCCACCGCTCGGAGAGCTTATAGTCGGCGGTCAGGGAAACATAAGGCGTAATATTCGCCGAAGGGCGGTATTCGCTCAAGCCGCTGCGGCGGGCCTCCATGGACGATACGCCGTAATAGTAGCGGGTTTGCTGGCCGTTGGCCCCATCCACGCCGAACTCCGGTATGACCGTCAGCATGCCCAATCGCACCTGATTCAGATAGGAGATATTAGCCAGCACACCCTGGCTGTTATTCAGAATATCCCCCGCCAGCTGGACATGCACAGCCCCTATCGGGGTGGTGCGCTGATAGCTTATACCGGACATCACCGTGGACCGGCGATCGTTCAGCCTGCGCATCGCCGTATTGCTCCCCCGGCTGGACTTATACTCCTGATCCTGGAAAAACGCTTTTAATTTCAGCTCATTGGCGTCATCGTTCATAAGATAGCGCCCGGCATCATCCCCTTGGATATACCAGGTATCATCGTCATAGTTGATTACCGGCCAAACCGAATGATCGTCTCTGTCCACCTTATAGGGTGAGGTGGTCAGAAAACCGCCGATACCCAGAGCGATATCCGCCGCCCAACCGTATACGGGGGCCAATAAAACCAAGAAAACTACGATTTGTTTAGGCGTTTTCATCGTTTGGTTATGGTGTGATCCTGATCATAGGTTTTCTTACACAGTGCTGGCGCGATGAATCCGCCAGCGCGTTTCCCGCGGGTCTGTGATTCACTCCGCCAGGGTGTCCAAGGCCTGATGCAAAGAACGGCCCATATTGTCTTTAAGCGTCGGTCAATCAAAAGAAATTTACACTTCTATTCAAATCAGCTTTTGACCCTGCCCTTAGGGGAAGGTGTAAATTCTTTTTTAACACTTTCTTTTGCAAAGAAAGCGGCTTGAATCGGCTGTGCATTCTTTTCATTGCGAGGATATTTGAACATGAAAAATTTATCGGCTTACGCCATAAACACAATAATACTGGGCTCAGCCCTGGCTGCGTTCAGCCAGTTCTCTTATGCTCAAGATCAATCTTTTCTGGCAAAAAATGGTCTGGAAAATAAAACAACGCCACAAATGGTGGAATATATCAATCGCCTGCAGCAGGATCGGCCATTGAATTTTTCCGCCGCCGTCACCAGTACCGAACTTACCGTATCGGATGGTAAAGAAGCGCATTCCTACCCTCTCGGCGATAAGTTTTATCTGTCATTCGCCCCTTATATTACCTACACCCATCCTTGTTATAACCATAACCTGTCATCCTGTACCGGAGAATTAAAAAATACCGCGTTCAAGGTAAAAATCATCGATCAACAGGGTAAGGTCATTGCTAGCAATAACATGACCAGTTATCAAAACGGTTTTATCGGCGTCTGGCTGCCGAGAAATATTACCGGAACCATAAACGTGACCTACAACGGTCTTTCCGCCGTGACTCCTTTCGCCACAGGAAACGATAGCCAAACCTGCCTGACCAGTGTGAAGCTCGAGAAAACAATTTAACGGTCGTTCTGGCGGGCACTTTTAAATTTGAACGCTCGCGTAAGTTATCCGGACGATGAAGTATTAAAGGTTTCCGCCATGCCGGATAACCTGTTGACGTGTACTGCAACACCCTTTCGGGGGAGCCGGATGATTGTTACCGCCGTAGGCGGCATCCGGTTTTCCTGGATGACATCAACAGGAAACCGCTATGCGATATATAAAACTCGGCAATACCGGATTGGATGTTTCACCCATCGCCCTTGGCTGCATGACCTATGGCGAACCGAACCGCGGCCATCCGGTATGGTCACTGGATGAAGACGCCAGCCGCCCTTTGATTAAACAGGCGCTCGAAGCAGGGATCAATTTCTTCGATACCGCCAATATGTACTCCCAAGGTTCCAGCGAGGAGATCCTCGGCCGGGCTTTGCGGGATTACGCCGATCGGGATAACGTGGTTATCGCCACCAAAGTGCGCCATCCCATGCGCCCTGGTCCCAACGGCGCCGGACTGTCGCGTAAGGCGATTTTCACAGAAATCGACCATAGCCTTCGCCGGCTGGGGACCGACTATATCGATCTTTACCAGATTCATCGATTGGACAACGCGACGCCGCTGGAGGAAACCCTTGAAGCGCTAAACGATGTGGTGAAATCCGGTAAGGTGCGTTATCTCGGCGCATCGTCAATGCATGCCTGGCAATTCAGCAAGATATTACATCTGCAGCGCCAGCACGGCTGGGCGCGATTTGTCTCCATGCAGGATCATTACAATCTGCTGGCGCGGGAAGAAGAGCGTGAAATGCTGCCTCTTTGCAAAGATGAGGGCATCGGCATCATTGTCTGGAGCCCGCTGGCCCGCGGTCGCCTTGCCCGTGAGAGTGGCGCCGCCACCGGCCGTTCAGGCAGCGACCCCTTTGCCGATATGCTCTATACCCAGGAAAAAAGCGATGGCGCCATCGTCGATGCCGTTGCGGCCGTTGCCCGTGCACGGGGCGTTTGCCGGGCGCAGATTGCCCTGGCCTGGCTGCGGCGTAACCCGGTGGTGGCGGCTCCGCTGGTGGGCGCCGGCAAGCCCTCCCATATTGCCGATGCGGTGGCGTCGCTGGACATCGTCCTGACCGAGGAAGAAATCGCCGCCTTGGAAACCCCTTACACGCCGCGTGAAGATTTCCAGGGAGTGTCGGACGATGCCCTGTTGGCCCGCATCTCGGCCCGCATCGGCATTAAACCCGCCGGGGCCTGAGGGCGTGATGCCAATGCGTTTATTGCGCATTGGCTTCATTAAACAAGAGCATGTCCTGATTCAGCCGGTCATCTATTTCAACTATGCACCCTAAGACTGTGCCCATCCCGCCCCGGCGGGAAAAGATTCGCCATTTAATATGATCTCAGATTTACCGCGACCCCTCTCCTTGTTCCCACTCGGGGCTATAGCCCCCTAGCGCCGGGTGATACATTTCGTCGCCGGAATGTTGGGTAAACTCGACATTGAGGCGGTCGGCGCGCAGGCCCAAAATTTCGATGCAATGGGCACAGAGCGCTTTTGCCACTTCCATTCGCAGTTCAGGAGTTCTGCCTTTTCTAATATCCAGCATCATTACGGAAACCGGAGTCGGCTCGCCCCCGATATCCGGTACCCGCCATACCCCGCCTTCGCCCAGTTCACGAATGGCAACGCTGATGCGGCGAATATCCACCGACATCATTTGGGCATAGGTTTCGCTGATTTTCGCCGCAAGACGTTTTTTGTCCGCCACCGGGTAATGACCGTTTACGTCAAGTTGAAGATAAGGCATGTTCCACCTCCGGATGAGGGCCCTCATGACACGAAAGCAAAGCCGTTGCCAGGGTCGCGCCAAGGGCGTTAGGGAAAAGATACATGCATATGCCAGTATTGGTCAATCATCTTCAAAAAGCATGTGTTTAAGGCCGATATAAAACGGTGGCATACTCCGCCATCCCTGGCGGCTATGGTTTTATCTCAGATTAATCTGTGATCTTGCCAACAAAATCTTCTTATCAGTCTTGTATGGTAGATGGACAAGTGCGTATATTTGCGCTGCCTCATTAATCATTAGCATCAATCATTAATTAATCATCATTAAGCGATGTACTTATGTCATTTTTGGCAATGTCATGAAATTCGCAGCTTTCCCATAAAAAGATGAGGGAAATTTTATGAAAATGTAAAAAGAAAAGCTAACGATAACATAATTACAACCTAAAAATTTTTATAGGTAAAAGCGATGACTTTCGTTGAGATAGTCGTGCTTTAAGCCTAAGCGATTATATGGTTTGGACAGGGTTGGCCCGGATATTCAGGCACTGGCATGCTTGGTAAGGTCATTATAAAGCAATGCTATTTAAAATTTCTTTCACACGGAACGATTATTAAAAATGAAAAAATCCATATTAGGGATTTCTATTGGCCTGGTGTTGAGTGGTTTTTCTTTTATCTCGAATGCAGAAATTACCTTGCTAAAGCAAGATCCACAGCCTTATGACTTATTGAGCCGTCTCACCTTCCAGGTGGGGGGAAGCATCCGTCCGCAAATGAACCAGGTAACCGGTCAAAGATCCTATAAGGATAATGGTTTTGACGGCGGGACTCGTTTTCGTTTTTCTTCTGATTATTATTTGTTCGATGACGTCAGCTGGATCAATTATTACGAATTGGGTGTGAATATCCCCGCGGTCCTGGATTGGGATAACCATCATGCCGATGGAGCAAATAATACTATCCGCCGCCAGCTTTATACCGGTTTCAAAAGCAAAACCTTCGGCCAGTTAACCTTCGGCCAGCAGCTTAGCGTTTATTATGATGTGGTTGGGGCTAAAACCGACGTATGGGATGATGATATGCTCGCCCAGGCGCCGGGCAACGGCGTCAACGGCGACTATGACGGTTCTTACCGTTCTCGCAAGCAGTTGAAATACAAAGTCAGCGCCGGCAACGCCGATCTGTATGCCGCCTATTTGTTTTCTGATGAAGACTATTTGACTCCGGATAATTTCCACTACAAACGTAAAGGCGGCGGTTCGTTAGGCATCAACTATCATTTAACGCCCACACTGAGTTGGGGATTGGCATACAACTACACCAGCGCGGAAATTAAAGATCCGGTCAGCCACAAGTCTAATGATTATAATCAAAGCATTACCGGTACCGGCTTAAGCTGGACGCCCGGTCATTGGATGCTGTCCGCCACCGGTGGCTTATATCAAAACTTCTTAACCACCAAAATCAAAAATACCAATGATTACTTTGCCGGTAATGCTTATGGTATTGAATATTTTGCCGGCTACACCTTCCCAATTGATAGCTACGCGGTTAAAACAATAAAACCTTATGTTATGGGTGACCGTCTGGAATATATAGATGATCGCAATTATGAAAAACGAGATAATGGCGTAGGTATCTCGTTCCAATTGAAATATGGCTTCCGTGTTGACTATGAACACGTCATTACCAACGCCACTGGTCAGGATTATGGTACAAATATCATCCGTGCATGGTACGATTTCTGATACCGCCGCAATGAGATTGCTTATATTATCGTGAAAATAGCAAAGATAACCAAACGGGCCGGGTGCGCCGCGAACCTCCGCATGGCGTGCCCACCGTTTCGTTATCTTGCTGAGGAGAGCGTTCAATCTGGTTAGCGCCGATAAGGCAATTGTCATACCGTCAATATACATAGTAGGATGACTCTTCATGTATCGAAATAAGCCATCCAGACCGTCATGCCAAAAGCATTTGATTTCAACAACCATGAACTAATTAATCTGCAAGTTTACCGTTTTTTACGTAATGAAATAATCTCGTGCTCTATTGCTCCCGGCAGTGTGTTATCGGAAAAAGAGATTTCACTCTATATAGGCGTGTCGCGTCAGCTGATCAGAGAGGCCTTTATCAAACTGGCTGAAGCCGGTCTGGTCCAAATCCTTCCTCAGCGCGGTACGTTTGTGCGGCGTATTTCCGCTAAGCGCGTCGCCGAAGCGCGTTATATACGGCAGGTCATAGAGTGTGCCGTGGTGCGGCGCGCCTGTGCATGTATTACCGACGAACAGGTGCTGTCGCTGGAACATAATCTTCGCCGTCAGGCGCTGGCGGCGGACAATGATAAGTTCAGGGAATTTTTTGACCTTGACGATAGTTACCATCAGGCGCTGGCCGATATCGCCGAATGCCAACTCGCCTGGAAGACCATAGAATCCATCAAGTCCACCATGGACCGGGTGCGGTATCTGAGTCTGAGCGTTGTCTCGCCGCCCCGGGACCTTATCGCGGAGCATTATCGCATTTTCGACGGTCTGAAAAAACGGGATGCCGATGCCGCGGAGCAGGCGCTCCGGCGCCATCTTGGGCACATGATTCTATCCATTGATCCTATTGCCGCACAACATCCTGACTGGTTTGAAGGATAACGGTCGAAGTGACCAGCTGACATTCTCCTTACCCATGTCCCCCTCTTTACCACTTATACTGGTAGGTTATAAGTATATAATGAATTTATCTTTTGAATGGTCCGCTGATAATCTAAGGCCCGGTCACTACTGGAGCAGGAGGTTTCATGTCCGTTCACTTATTGCATTCATTACCCAAACGTTTTCTTTTACCTCGTGAACCTCTGGGTCTGCTACCGGGGCTGATCTTAGCCGGCGTACTGACGGCGGCGGCCATCTGGACCGGCAATATTCCCTTGATCACGCATTTGGGCCTGGGTGCGCTGACGCTGGCGATTATTTTTGGCATTATCGCCGGTAACACGATTTATCCCTGGCTACAGCCGGCAAGCCATAGCGGCGTGCTTTTCGCCAAGCAGCGGCTGCTGCGTATCGGCATCATTCTGTATGGCTTTCGGTTAACCTTTCAGCAAATCGCCGATGTGGGCGCCACCGGTGTCGTCATTGATCTTTTAACCCTGAGCAGTACCTTTTTGCTGGCCTGCTGGCTGGGCCGAAAGGTGTTTGGCATGGATAGCCAGACCGTTATGCTTATCGGGGCTGGCAGCAGTATCTGCGGCGCGGCGGCGGTAATGGCCACCGAACCGGTACTAAAGGCCGAAGCCAGTAAAGTCACGGTCGCCGTGGCCACGGTGGTGGTGTTCGGTACCTTGGCCATTTTTGTTTACCCCTGGCTGTACCGCCTCAACCTACACTATCATTGGCTGTCGTTCAGCGAGCTCTCTTTCGGTATTTACGCCGGTTCCACCATTCATGAAGTGGCGCAAGTGGTCGCCGCCGCCCATTCCATCAGCCCCGAGGCGGAAAATGCCGCCGTGATTACCAAAATGATTCGCGTAATGATGCTGGCGCCCTTTTTAGTACTGGTTTCCGGCTACCTCAGCCGCCGTCACCACGGCATTACCGACACCGCTGGAAAATCGGCCATTACCATTCCCTGGTTCGCGGTGGTCTTTATTCTCGTGGCGGCATTCAATTCCTTTCACCTGCTGCCGGCGGCGCTGGTGAATCAACTCATTACCCTGGATACGGCCATGCTGGCCATGGCCATGGCGGCGCTGGGCCTGACAACCCATGCCGGCGCTATTCGGCAGGCGGGACTAAAACCTATCCTGCTCGCCACCCTGCTGTTTATCTGGCTGATTATCGGCGGCGGGGCAATTAATCAGCTGGTACGGCACCTGATTTAATTGCGTTTGACAGACAAGCCCAGCTTCCTTTCGGCCAAGCTCTGAGTCTACAGCTTCCAGCTCAGACCGCCCAGCTTGGGGGCGAATTCAAACAGCTCGGCGGCGGCATCGGACTGCTGCTGCTGAAAGATAATCCGTTCTCCGGCCAGGCGCCCCATTTCATGAGGATTTTGGTCGATGGAGGCGATGCGTTTACCCGCCAGCAGCGGAATTTCATTCAGGTCAAAGCCCACAAAACCGATATTATCCCGGGACAGGGCGGCCCAGTCGTCCAACGCTTTAATAACGCCGATGGTCATCAGGTTGTTGGTGACAAAAACGGAGTCAAAGACGATGCCCTCTTCCAGCAGCTGGCGAATCGCCGTATAGCCGCCTTCGATTCGATTATTGCCGTATTTGACCTTGGCGATATCCAGCAGGCCGGTTTTATTCACCGTGGCGGCGAACCCTTCCAGGCGTTTTTCGCTGGTAGGGTTCGGCGAACCGGCGATACAGACGGTTTTCCGGTAGCCGGCGGAGGTGAGGTAATTGGCCGCCAGCGCCCCGCCGGCGAAGTTATCCGTCAGCACCGTATCGTAGCGATTGTCCGGCAGGGAGCGGTCGACAATCACCACTGGAATACCGGCCTCGGTGAGTCCCGAGAGATCGGTGGCGTCCGAGGCCGGGGCGATCACCACGCCGCCCACCCGTTCGGCGATGGCGACATCCAGATAATGCCGCTCTTTTTGCGGATCGTCATCGGAACTGCCGACAAACACGCAGGTATTGCGCGGCAGGCAAATCTGTTCCAGCCCGCGGGCTAAACGGGTAAAAAAGGAGTTTTCGAAGTCCGGGACAATCAGTGCCCACAGATGCGACGTGGTCAGCCGCAGGCGCTGGGCCGTACGGTTCGGCCGAAAGCCAAGAATGGCAACGGACGCCAGTACGCGTTTAGCCAAATCCTCACGCACTTTTTGACCGTTCGTCACCCGCGAAACCGTTGCCACGGAGACATGGGCGTGTCGGGCTACGTCGTAGATAGTTACAGCTCGATGATCAATAGTCATTAGTGGTTTTATTCATCGCGTGCGGGGCCCGGCATAAAAAGCCGGGCCGGCCAGACTGCATTAAATCGGCGTTGTTATATTTCGCGCGCGGCCCATTTCACCATGCGCTCCCACATCAATCCGTAATTTTCCCACTCGTGAAGATTACCACACCAGTGATAGACAGGATCGGTGGTATAGGTGACGGAGCGGCCTTTACCGGGTTCCGCGACGGCCATAAACACATCGCCGCGCGTTTCCATCAAAAGCGTCGAGTCGGATTTCAAAAACACCCGATTATAACCGAGAATGATGCGATCTTTATCAAAAGTAACGCCCTTTAAGATGGGATGCTCAGGCACCAGGACATCCAGCTTGGCGCCGTCGGGCACTTCGATGCGGTCATCGATACCGCGTTCGCAGGTGACCGGCAATACAGCCTCTATCGGCGTGCCTCCCCATAATCCCTTACCCTCGATACCGGAATAGGTGGTATATCCGCCGGCCATGATCAGTCCGCCGCCGTTTTCCACCCATTTGCGGAAATTACCGATGCGGTCCGGCCCCATAGGGACTATACGCTCGCGGTTGCCGGGTAGCAGCGCGAAATTATTGTAACCGGTATCGCTGAGAATAATGACGTCCCACTGGGAGAAATCCTCTTCCGTCATGGGAAATTCCGCGCGGATACGGTCGGCGGACATATGGGTCAGCGCAATACCGGGACGGGGCGAGAGCGCATCGCGCAATACCTTGGCGGAATCGCGATAGTAATTAAGAATAAAAGTATCAATGCCTTTGGCGGATATTAACGTTTCCGTTTGGGTATCGCCGCAATATAAAACACGAATGGACATTTTTCTCTCCTGTATAGGGAATTAGCGTTAAGCGTCGGTAAATATCAGCCCCCTGGCTGATTGAAGCGAAGGCCGTCATTGACGGTGAATTTTTCCAGTCCGTTGGGCTGCATGCCCCACGCGCTGAGGATTTTTTGATAGCTGCCGTCTTTTTGCATCTCGCCCAGCGCGGCCTGTACGGCATCGCGCATGGCGGTATCGGCGCGGCGGAACGGCATGGCGTTATAGCCGGTGCCGTACTGCTCAAACGCCAGCACTTCCAGACCGGCGGCGTCAGGGGAGGTTTTGATCACGTAAGCGGCCACGCCGTATTGATACATGGTGGCATCCGCCCGGCGGGTACGAACCTGTAGCAAGGCCTGGTTGATATCCTGGAAAACCTGAATGTCGATTTTGGCGTCGCACTTTTTATTTTGTGCCTCCACCAATCCCTGCATAACGCTGCCTTGCAGCAGGGCAACGTGTTTACCGCACAAATCGCCGATTTTCTTGATGCCGGAGGGATTGCCTTTGGCCACCACGATGGCGTTGCCGTCGGTGGAATAATCAACAAAATCCACCTCTTTTTCCCGCGCAGGCGTATCCCCCATGGCGCTGAGGGCTGTATCAATCCTGCCCGCTTTTATCGCCGCCAGGATGCCGGGGAATTTCAGCGTCTGCCATTTGGCGTGCAGTCCCAGTTTGGCGGCGATGGCGTTGCCTAAATCGATATCCAGGCCCACCAGGGTCAGCCCGTCCTCGCGATAATAGGAGTAGGGCGGCGTGCCGGGATCGGTGCCGATGGTAAAGGTCCCGCCGGCATGGGGCACTTTGCCGGCCAGATCGGGTGAGGCGTTGACGCTTAACGGCTCTCCTTTGGGACCGATGCTCAACTCCGCGGCGTAAGCGGCGTGAGCGCACCAGAATGTCGCGACGACCAGCGTTGTCCGCCAGGTATTGACGAATAAGCTCATGGTGTAAACCTCTTATGGACCGCATGCCGCGGTGGATTAGCCGGCCATCCCCGGCCGGTTGTTGAGAAAACGGATTCAGCCGGCCCGGCGGGCTGCGCATCCTAGTGAAAAATGCTCATTGATATAGGGGTCGCCGTCGCGTTCGATAAGGTCGGCCACCGCCACCCCGACGGCGGGTGACATTTTGTAGCCGTGCCCAGAGAAACCTGTGGCGATAACGATGCGTTTGGTTTCCGGGTGGTAATCGATTACCGGGCGATCGTCGCCGGTAAAACCGTCCAGATAAACGCCGCTGCGCACCGGTTGATGATCTACCCCCTCCAGCAGGGTGCCTGCAACGCGCCGCATAATGGCGGTGTCGGCGTAAGAGACCGTTCTGTCCACCGCAGAGGGATCAATATCGCTGAGATAATTCACCGGCGGCATGATTTTAATGGTCCAGCCATCCATGCACGGAAAACCTGAGTAATCGATTTCTGACGTGCGCCTGATACAGACCGGAAAGCGGGACGGCAGATAAGCCTGCTTATCATCGATACCAAACCAGGTCCCTACCAGACGGCGGGCGATGAAATGAGGAGAAGGAACGTCAATCATGCGCGTTCCCCAGGCGCCGCTGGTGACCACCACGCGGTCAAAGCGCCGGGTATTGCCGTCACAGGTGACATCGACCCCGTCGGCATGGGGATGAATACGGGTTACCTCGCAGCCTTGATGCAGCGTCGCCCCGGCCGCCAGCGCGGCCTTTACCGCGGCTCTTACTCCCAGCTCAGGCCGCAGCAGGCCGCCGTCGAGATCAAGCAGGGCAAATTCGCCGCCGCTTAAACGGTGCTGGGGAAAACGGGCGCGCAGCGCCTGCTCGTCCAGCACTTCATGGCGCACATTATGTTCCCGCGCCCCTTCCAAGGTGCCGGTGAGCCACTCCGCACCCTTTTCACCGATGTACAGGCAGCCGATGGGGAAATGGAATTGGCGTTCGGAGGTGGACTGAAGCTCGCGCCACAGCGCCAGGGAGCGTTTCAGTAAGGGAATATATTCCGCGCCTTCCTTGTAGGCGAGGCGGAATATCCGCGATTCAGCGCCGTGGGCGCTGGTATCATGGGGTACGCCCATGCGATCGAAGCCGGTAACCTGATACCCGCGTTGAGCCAACTGCCAGAGCGACATGCTGCCCATGGCGCCGACGCCGACGACCGCGACTGTTTGCGATGACATGATGAATCTCCTGTAAAAAAGAACTGTGGTGACGTATAGGATGACGCAAGCCGCGCTATTTGATTTTTGACAGGAACGCCCGCGTTCGCGTATGCGTCGGCGTGTTGATCACCTGGGCGCTGGGGCCTTCTTCCACAATGCATCCGCGATCCATAAACACCACCCGATGGCTCACCTCGCGCGCAAACCCCATTTCATGCGTTACCACCACCATGGTCATTCCCTGCCGGGCAAGCAGGGTCATCACCGACAGCACCTCATGCACCAGTTCCGGATCCAGCGCGGAGGTCGGCTCGTCAAACAACAAAACCTTGGGTTTCATCGCCACCGCGCGGGCAATGGCGACCCGCTGCTGCTGTCCCCCCGACATCTGCGTCGGCCGCCGGTGGGCATAGCTGTCCATGCCCACCGATGCCAGCACCGCCATGGCATTTTCCCGCGCCTGAGCCTTTGGGATATGCAGCACGTGGCGCAGCGCCAGGGCAACGTTTTCCAGCGCGCTAAGGTGAGGGAAAAGATTGAATCGCTGAAAGACCATGCTCATGGCCGCCCGTTGACGCGCGAAGTCCGGTGCCGGCAGCTCCCACAGCACTCCATTTGTTTCCCGGCAGCCGAAACGTTCGCCATCCAGCCATACGCCGCCGCTGTCCGGCATCTCCAAAAAATTCAGGCAGCGTAAAAACGTGCTTTTGCCCGACCCGGACGGACCGATGATGCATACCACTTCGCCGCGCTCCACATCCAATGAGACATTGGTGAGCACTTGGTTGGCGCCGAAGCTTTTGCAGATATCGCGCGCGCAGAGCATGGGGCGATGCCAGGACACGGGCCGCAGTATCGGATTATCTTGTGGCAGCATGGCGGTCATCATGGTTAAACCCCCGTCTCGGAGAGCAAATTACGTGTGTTTTTGCCGTCAAGGTGGCGCTCGAGCCAGTACTGCAGGCCCGAGGCTACCGTGGTGAGAATCAGATACCAGATGGAGGCCACCACCAGCAGCTCGATAACATGAAAATTCCGCGCATATATATCTTCGGATTTGGTTAACAGCTCCTGCGCCCCGATGACTGAGACCAGAGAGGTGTTTTTCAACATGCCGATGATTTGATTGGCGGTAGGCGGGGTGATTATTTTCAACGCCTGGGGAAAGACGATAAGGGTCATGACCTTGGTTCTGCTCAGGCCGATGCTGTGAGCCGCTTCGGTCTGCCCGCTGTCCACGGCGTTCAGGCCGGCCCGCACGATCTCCGCCATATAGGCGCCTTCATTCAGCCCCAGCCCCAATACCGCGGCGACAAAGGGGGTTATCAGCACATTCACCGATATCTGCCAGTCGCCGGTGCCGATAACCGGAAATACCAGGGCGATATTGAACCAGAAAATAAGCTGCACCAGTAACGGCGTGCCGCGAAACAGCCAGATATAGAGCATTGCGGCGGCGTTTACGATGGGATAGCGGGAGAGGGACATCACGGCCAGCAGGGTACCGAGAATAATGCCCGATAGCATGGAGAGTACCGTGAGTTGCAGCGTCATGACCAGCCCGTCAAGGATGGCCCGATGGAAGAAAAAGCTGGCCATGACCGACCAGTCAATCGCTCCGCTGATGGCAATGCGTACGATGAGCAACACCAGGAGAACGCTAACCAGCGCGGTAATCAGCAGGCGTTTGCTTCGGCCTGGAATCCTGGGCTTGCCCGAAAGATAGGGCTCGGGTTTTCCCGCATACTGGGATAGGGGTTTTGCAGTCACTCGCTACCTCACTTGCTGGTAAGTAAAAACGAATTTCCAATGTCTAGAAATCGATTTCTCATTGATGGCGAATTTCTCTTGAAAAGACGTTGCTGCACGCCATCAGAATATGAGTAATCGATTTCTTGTCAATATGGCGCCAGAGGGAAAAAGCGGTAAAAAACGGGATAGGGATAGGGATTCATGCTGCGGTAAACCGATTTATAAAATATTTAGAACCAGTAATCGGGTACACATCTGTGGTGATTACGTCTTGGCAACATAATCAACGATATTATTGTGCTTAATTTAACCAATTTATAGCAATGGAATCTATGCTGTTTTTACTTGTTGATATTTCGATGAATTTTCAAATTCTATTATTGAGAAGGATATAGATAGCTTTCCAATGATAATCGGGATACACATCACATTTTCTTATTTCATCATGCCTGAAAAGAAGATCCTATGCTTTCCTAAATTTGTTTAAAAAAGAGGATGGCACTTACTGACAACGAGAATGTTATTATCCAATTGGGAATCGTTAGGTAAAATGCGGACATTCAAATTCGGGATCTTTTACTCAGATACTCTTTTATGGTCTCGATATACGCTCAGGAATATCAATTAGTTATAACATTGTTCAAAACTACCCGTATTTCAAAGGGGGATTACCCAGGGACAACTTGCCGACGCTTTGGGTCGCCCGCAATCATTTATTGCAAAAGTGGAAAACGGTGAAAGACGATTGGATATCGTTGAGTCTGTTCATTTGTCTAAATTGCTGGGGATTGAACCGGAAATCATGATTAATAAAATCCCCCGTAAATTCAGTCCGCTTTACCCGTTATAATAATCGGATAACGGAGGTTTCCATGCCCATCAATCTAACGAAGCGCCAAGCGTCGCGATAAGCCCCCTGAACCACTGCTGAGCCGGATGCGGATCGCTGCGCCGGTGCCAGATCAGGTGAAAATCAATGGACGGCAGCACAATCGGCGGCGGAAACAGGACCAGATCCCGTTGAACGGACGAATGGAGCACGACCCGCTTCATTACCGTTGCCGTCATGTCGGTTTGAGCAATGACCGCGGGAACCGCGAGCATCTGCGGCAGGGTCAATGCCAAGGTGCGCTGCTTGCCCATCTGCGCCAGCGCCTGGTCCACCAGGCCGTAGCGATCCCCTTCCGGCGACACCAACACATGGGACAAGGCCAGGAAGGCATCCATACTCATTTCCCTCTTCGCCGCGGCGCTGTCGCGGCGAACAATGGTCACGAATTCATCCCGGAAAATGGACTTGGTTAATATGCGGCTCTCTGGGCGTCGCGGGGGTACCCCTACCGCCAGATCGATGGTCCCCGCATCCAGCAGGTCCACTGCGCTATCCCGGCCGTTGAACGCATGCACGTTTAATGTGACGCCGGGGGCCCGCTTTTCCAGCGCCCGCGCCAGCGCCGGTAGCAACACAATGGCCGCATATTCGGACATCCCGAGGGTAAAGGTAAGCGACATCCGTTCGGGTACAAACTCCGGTTTTTCCACCAGGGCCGCCTCTATCTGCCTTAGCGCCTGGGAAATAGGGTTGGCGATATCCCTGGCGAGGGGGGTGGGCAGCAAGCCGTCCGCGCTGCGCAGGAACAGCCGATCGTCAAACAGCTGGCGCAGGCGCGACAGCGCCGCGCTCATTGCCGGCTGACTGACCCCAACGCGCGCCGCCGCGCGGGTCACGTTACGTTCAATCATCAGCGCATCAAACGCCGCCAGCAAATTTAAATCGATACCATGAAAATCCATATTTCAAATAATCATTCATATTGGATATTTGTTAGACAAATTTTAACGGGTTATACAGAATTGGCCATGGGTTCTTAAAAATTCAACGAGGATGAGAGGCATATGACCGACACCAACACGCTGGCCGATACCGAACGACTGAAAATTGAACGTCAGGCGGTGGAAACGCTGTATCGGGCGTTCAACGACAAAAACCCGGATCTGATGGATATCGCCGTCACCGCCGATTGGGAAGACATTCCGCTGGCGCCCGGCCAGGGACCCGGCCCGGAAGGACTAAAGCCGATCATCGGCCTTTTTTTACAGGCCATGCCCGATGTCAATATCATCGTCCATGATCTGATCCAGGTCGCCGGCCGCGCCGCCGTGCGTGCGGAAATTACCGGCACACATCTTGGCCCGCTGTTCGGTATTCCGGCCACCGGAAAAAAGGTCAGCTTCAGTATCCATGAGTTCCATGAATTCGAAGGAGAGCATATCAAAAGGACTTGGCATCTGGAGGACTGGTTCGGCCTGTTCCAGCAGTTGGGCGCCTACCCCCCGTTAGGTAATCATTGATGGCGGGCGGGATGTTTCACGCCGCGAAACAGGTGGACAGATAATCGATAAATACCCGGGTTTTCAGGCGTTCCGGCTTTGGCGAGATTATCGGGCGAGGCGTCCACCTTTGAACTGAATACCGCCAGCTTTTTGGCCATCACAAATGATCCAGGCGCGCTCCATTCATGACCTATCCATTCATGACTTAATCATTCATGACCTATCCATTCATGACATAGTTGTCATCAGAGAATTGAATGCTACCTTATTTTTCTTTAATCGTTTAAAGATTATTGTGGGGGCCAGACATCGGTCTACACGACGGCGATTGTGACAACCGGATAAATAACGATGATTCGTGCTTTATTGGTATTGATGTTAGGCGCCTTTGTTTCCCAAACCACCGAGTATTTACCCATAGGACTGCTGCCTCGTATCGCTGAGGACCTCCAGGTGTCCCAGGCCGCCGTTGGCGCGCTGGTGACAGGCTATGCCTGGATCATTACCCTGACGGTCATTCCCATCACGCTTTTGACCAACCGGATAAACCGCCGCCCCCTGTTTCTCGCCCTGCTGGCTATTATCACCCTATGCAACGGACTGGCGCTGGTAGCTCATTCCTATTGGTTTCTGATGCTGTTAAGGATCGTTGCCGCCTTGGGGCATGGGGTATTCTGGTCCATTCTGGCCTCCTACGCGGTTAAAATCGCGCCGCGCATGCCGCCGGGCCGGGCGACCGCCTGGGCCTATTCCGGCATCTCCCTTTCCATTGTCGGCGGCGTACCTTTATCCACCGCCCTGGGACAGGCCTTTGACTGGCAAGTGGGATTTGCCATATTCGGCGCGTTCGGACTGATCATTTTTATCCTGGGGTATTTTTGGCTACCGTCGGTGGCCGTCGCGATCCCGGATTCCGGGGGCAGCTTCCCACGCCGCAACTGGCCGCTGTATGGCGCGGTGGCGGTGACGCTGCTGATTATTACCGCCCACTTCAATGGTTACACCTATATCACCCCGCTGGTAACAGATACCCTGGGGATGCGGGGCCCCCGCCTGCCGCTGGCGTTACTGGTATTCGGCCTGTCCGGCGCGGCGGGAACATTATTGGCCGGCTGGCTCGGGGCAAACCCCGCGCGTTTGGCGGTACTCTCCGCCAGCGGTATCGTTATCAGCCAAGTGCTAATGCTTTATCTCGCCCCGCAGCCCGGTATCCCCTGGCTGGTGATGGCGGTTTGGGGCGCGGGCATCGCCATGCTGTTTATCGGCTTGCAGAGCTGGGTCATAGAGCTGGCGCCGGGTCAGGCCGAGGCGGCATCGGCGCTGTATGTGATGACGTGCAATATCGGCATTGGCGCCGGCGCGATGTCGGGCGGATTGTGGATGGTGCATTACGGCCCAAAAGCGTTGTTGCAGGCGGGGGCGGTGTTGGGCATTGTTGCCGTGTGCAGCTTTATGCTGCCCGGCTATTTACGAAAGCGGCGGAAGGCTTATTCCCAGAGCCGTTCGGTGCACCGCTGAAGGCGGGGACATTCGAGCGATTGCTCCCCGGCTTGTGATGGAGAACATTGTATCTTTAGCGTGGATGATATTTTTTGGTAAAGATTATTATCTCTGGCGCAGATTGTACGCGTTGACGAAAATTATTATTCACGCCATTTCCTCCTGCTTTAGCTTAATCGAACCAAGTCTCTTTATTGTTTTTTATAATGTCCAGGCTGCTTTCAATTTCAATGGGAACGATCCGCGTTAAGGATAATGGCGGCAGCTTTTGCGGATCGAAAAAATCAATATCAAGAGAATCCTCGCTTAATTGCAACGTGCCCCCCAGTTCTTTACAGAAGAATATCAGCTTATAGACATGCCAGGGATAAGGGGGATGTCCATGCAGATTTCTGTCCCATACTCCTAATAAACGCTCAACCCTGACTACCAGGCCGGTTTCCTCGACAACTTCCCGGCACACGGCGTCGGAGGGACTGTCTCCCACATCGGCCCAGCCGCCGGGCAAGCTCCATAATTTATCATCAGCTTCCTTTACCATCAGTATCTTACCCTCCCTTAGCACCACGGCCCTGGTATCAACCTTGGGTGTGGCGTAACCCTGCTGTTTGATAAATTCTTCCGCAAAGTGCAGCTTGTCCGCCGAAAACTGTTGAGCCATAAATTGCGCGGCGATATCACGCAGCTCCGTGTAACGCTCAATATCATAGCGATCTTTGGTAAAGGTCAGACCGGTTTGCGCCATTGCCTGCAGTTTTTGTCCCAATGCAATCAACGATAATTCCGCTGTGTTTCCCTGATCGTCTTTTATATCATTTGAGCTCATAGCGCCCTCTCGTAAAATAAAAAATATCTGGCCAGTATAAAGAAAATAAAATATTCTTAAAGCACTTTGCTAATATTTTAAGAATAAGGTGCAAGATGAAATTTGGTTAATTTGTGTTAAGCCTGATATATGAAGAACGAAACGCACCGGGCAAATAATATTGCCGTCATGGCCAACGGTAAGTGAGTCTTGGATGGGTAGCGGGAAAGTCTTTAATTTATACAATTAATAGATATTTAATTCTTAATAATTGATTTTGTAAGCATATAATTTCAATATTAAGCAAGAAAAAATCCTTACCCGATTTACGTCGCCGGCGATGATTGTTTGTATTAGCATCGTCATGACTTGCTCGGATGAAGGTGACCGTAATGTTATTTGATCTGCCGGATGATGACATTCTTTACCAAGCGTTGATGGAACGGGATCCGTCCTATGAGGGGTTCGCTTATGTGGGTGTGAAAAGCACCGGCGTTTTCTGTAAGCTAACCTGCCCGGCGCGCAAACCGAAACGGGAAAACGTCCTGTTTCATTCCTCTATAGCCGCCGCGCTGGAAGCGGGATTCCGGCCCTGCAAGCGTTGCCGACCCATGAACGCCGGGCTGACCCGTGAGCCGGCCATCGATCGATTGCTCGACGCATTGGAGCATGACCCCAATCAAAAGTGGTCGGAAAAAGAAATAATCGATATGGGATATGATCCGTCCGCCGTCAGACGGGCTTTCCGGCGGCAGTTTGGCATCACCTTTTTAGAGATTGCCCGATTGAGGAGAATCGGACGGAGCATTGATTCGTTAGCTCATGGCGCCAAAGTCATTGAGGCGCAGGTAAATGCCAACTATGATTCAGGCAGCGGCTTTCGCAATGCGATCGCCAAATTGATAGGCGTTGCGCCCAAGAACGTCAATCACCTTTCTTATCTTAAAGCAGATTGGATAGAAACCCCCATCGGCACAATGATCGCCATTGGGGATAAGCGGGCGCTTTATTTATTGGAATTTCTTGATCGCAAGGCATTGCCCGGCGAAATAGTATCTATCAAAAAGGCCACCGGTTCCGAAATAGTCATGGGGCGGGAAGAGCCCATCGATTTGATTGAAGAGGAACTTGGTTTATATTTTGCGGGAAAGATTTCCGACTTCACCACGCCGCTGGCGAAATTCGGCACGCCTTTTACCAATACCGTCTGGGATGCGTTGAGAACCATCCCCATGGGACAGGTGCGCAGCTATTCGGACATAGCCAGGCAACTAGGCAATGGCAAAGCAACCCGCGCCGTTGCGAGAGCGAATGGCGCCAATCAAATCGCCATTGTTATCCCTTGCCATCGGGTCATTGGCGCTGACGGCTCGTTGACCGGCTATGGCGGCGGTCTCTGGCGAAAGAAGTGGCTTATTGAGCATGAGCGCCGTATGACGCATTTCCAGGTTACTCATGAATAAAAATAGAGAATGCATGAATGGTAAGAAGACCCTGAACGTGGCTGTAACATTGTTGCTTATATAGCCGTAACGCCGGGGTGATTTTTTGTATTTTTAATTATTTATCAAAGTGTTATATGACATTTTATACAGGAAAAATGATGCTGTCATACGATTTGTTTATCCCTTTCTTTTTTACCACTATCATATTCGCCTATATTCCCGGCCCTGCGATGCTTTATACCGCCGCCCAGACCATTGCCAAGGGTCGGCGCGCGGGATTGATGGCCGCGCTAGGTATCCATTTAGGTGGTTATGCCCATGTTATCGCGGCAGCGGCGGGACTTACCTTGCTGTTTCATGTCGTTCCCATTCTTTATTTGGCGGTAAAGCTGCTGGGTGCGGCCTATTTAGTCTGGCTGGGTATACAGATGTTCCGTATCCGACCCTCTGGCGAGGTTGCGACATCCGACGTGAGAAGGGTTAAATCTGCAAAGCAGGCTTTTTTTGAGAGTGTTACGGTTGAGATTCTGAATCCTAAAACAGCCATTTTTTATCTGGCATTTTTGCCGCAGTTTATTGATGTTTCCGGAACTCTTCCGGTTTGGCTGCAATTTATCGCGCTGGGAAGCATCGTTAATCTGACATTTTCTTCTGCTGATATTGTTTGCGTGCTTTTGGCCGAAGTCATTTTATCCCGGCTGAAGAAGTCAAATCGCATGCAAAATGCCATGCAAAAGATCGGCGGCGCGATTTTCATCGGCTTAGGAGTAAATGTTGCATTGCAGAAAATTTAAATTTTATCAAATGAGGATAATAGATGGAGCTTTGCATCGCGGAGGTCAAAGACCTCGATAAAGTCGCCGAACTGGTTAACCAGGCCTATCGAGGTATTTCAGCGCCGGATTGGACGACCGAAGTCGGATTGATCGAAGGGCCACGTACCAACAGGCATTCGCTGGAAGAGATGATTGAGAACGGCGCATCGATCATTCTTGTGGCGCGTGGTAACGCTTCCGGCAAATTGGCCGGCTGTGTCGCCCTTACTCCGATGGACAGCGGCGAATGGTACCTCTCGATGCTGGCCGTGAGTCCTCAGGTGCAATCCTCCGGTCTGGGCCGCTCTCTAATGATGGGGGCGGAGAAATTCGCCCGCGACGCCGGCGCCCACAGTCTGAAAATCTCGGTCATCAATGTGCGTGAAAAGCTGATTGAATGGTATGAGCGGCGCGGTTTTGCGAAAACCGGACATATTGAGCCCTTTCCCTATGACGATCCCGGCGTAGGCGTCCCGCTGCGCGGCGATCTTACGCTGGTTACGCTGACCAAATCATTAATGGCCTGAAATCACGGATCGGGCTGTTTGCGTTCGTGCAAAAACGGCAAGCGGCCGCAACGCCGCTGACATAACGCGTTGTGCGTATCAGTCCAACGGCGGGACCACGCCTTACGCCAGCGTCTTGAGCAAACGCGCGCGGCGGCGCTCGAGATCGGCTATCTGACGTTCTATTGAGAGTAACCGCTTGCGCTGAGCTCTTACCGGCCCAGTGATTTTTTTTGAGTAAAAGGCTGCCAAATTAGACGATTGACCCTGACCTCGGCGTAAGGGTAACTGTAATCTCTTGTTCGTTAAAGAGAGTACCCTAAAATGGTTAAATTTAATCTCAGTCGCATCCTGTCAGTAATGGCGGTTATCGTTGCGTTGTTCTTTGGGACGCCCTTTGCTTTCGCGCAGCCCAAAAACTATACGGTCACTTCTTCTGACGGCGTTGTCATCGCTGTTCAGGAATCAGGAAACCCTAACGGTATCCCTGTGGTATTGATTCACGGACTGCTCGGCAGCCATCTGGATTGGGCGGGGCAGGTTAACAGCGCCCAGCTCGCACGCTATCGCCTGATCACCTACGATCTGCGCGGCCACGGTCTGTCCGGCAAACCCACGGCTGCCATTGCCTATACCGATGGATACCGCTGGGCTGACGACCTCGCCGCAGTCATCAATGGGGCGCACGCCCGCAAACCGGTATTGGTGGGGTGGTCCCTAGGCGGTATTACCCTCTCCAACTACTTGGCGAAGTATGGCGACGGTAATATTTCCAGCGTGATGTATGTGGATGGCGTGATAGAACTGACCGCCGATCTGATTACACCTCATCCCGATGTCTACGCGAACCTGGTTTCACCCGATCTCCTGACACACCTCAATGCCATACGTGATTTCCTGAACCTGTGTTTTTATACCAGGCCTCCTCAGTCCACGTTTGAGCTGTTGTATGCCAGTGCCGCCATGGCCTCCTGGGATATGCAAGATAATATATTTTCAGTATCCGTCTTTGCCGTTCAAGGGTTAGGTAAAACCAAGGTGCCGGTATTGCTGCTCTTTGGCGCGAAAGACGCCCTGGTGCAGCCTAACCCGACCATCGCCAGGGCGAAAGCCATTAATCCCGCCGTTACAAGCAAATTATATGCAAATTCCGGTCACTCGCCTTTTATCGAAGAAACGGTGCGGTTTAACGGCGATCTTTCGGCTTTCATCAGAGCTACCGCATCTCACTGAGGGTGTTCCCTCCCGGCCGGCAAAACCCCTGACGCTACAGATTTTCTTAATCTCTCATCCGCAGGCGTGAAAAGATGCTGTTTTCTGCAGCGGCCAGGGTTATTGGCCCAATATGATGGTGGGCCGGCCATTTATTATTTAAAACAGCCTATGCTTATTATGAGATTATCAATTATTACTGGTATGGATCTGCTGGTGCATTGCTTGTCTGTTTCATCGATGTTAAGGAATGCTAAAGATGTTTTTACATTGACGTTGGCGAAAACTCGATGGTTCCTAAGCGCTTGAAGTCAGCACGGATAAGGGCAAATCTTACTCAGGTGGAGTTGGGTATTCTGGCGGGTATTGAGGAAGCAACGGCATATTCCCGCATGTCACATTATGAAAATGGCACTCACCGTCCTTCTTTTGAAATCGTCTGCGCATTTGCTCGCGTTTTAGATTTACCCGAAGCCTATTTTTATACCGTTGATGACAAACTTGCCGAGGCGGTACTTGAATTGTATCTGGAACATAAGGCGAATAAGCCGCGTGGAAAAAAACCGTTGTGATCCGCGCTATGGTCGGCAATTATCCTTTTTTTTATTTAAGAGAGTACTGTTGATATTCGCGAATAAAATCGATAAAGGCGCGCAGCGGCGTCGGCACCAGCCGTCTGTCGGGGTAATAAAGATAAGGGCCGGGAAAATCTTTCCACCAGGGTTCCAGTATGGGCTCCAGCGCGCCGCTGGCGAAGTGGGGTCTGAGCCACTCTTCAAACAGCTGGATGATCCCGATTCCCGCCATTGCCGTTTCCACCGCCAAATCGACCCCCGCGCCAATATTGACGATAAGCGGCCCTGACGGTTTTAGCTTGACAACCTCGCCGTTTTTTTCAAATACCCATTCCGGCAAGACGCCGCTGGCAAACTTGCCGCGAAGGCAAGCGTGGCGCAGCAGCTCTCGCGGATGCTCCGGCCGGCCCCTGCGGTCAAGGTAGCTGGGCGATGCGGCAATGGCGTAACGCTGCCTGCGGGGACCGATGGGCACGGCAATCATATCCTGTTCCAGATTCTCGTCGTAACGTATCCCCGCGTCGCTTCCGGCGCTGAAAATATCGATCACGTTGCTTTCCGCCGTGATTTCCAGCTGTATGTCTGGATACCTGGCCAAGAACGCGGGAACAATGCCTGGCAACACCAGGCGCGCCGCGCTGACGGGCACGTTCAGCCGCAATGTGCCGGCGGGGGTTTTACGAAATCCGTTAACCGCATCAAGGGCTGATTCCACTTCGCTCATGGCGGGCAGCAGCCGTTGCAAAAGGATTTCCCCGGCCTCCGTCAGGACAACGGTGCGGGTGGTTCGATGGAATAATCGTACCCCCAATTGCTGCTCGGCGCGCCGGACGGCATCGCTAAGGCGCGATGGATTGCTGCTGGTGGCCCGTGCCGCCTCCCGAAAGCCACCCGCTTTGGCAACGGCGATGACTGCATTCAACAGTCCGAGATCGATTTGCATTGTCCAGATTTCCGTACAGCCTGTTTCAACTTAACGGTATAGTCGCACAGGCATTTACCCCATACAATAAGTCACACATTGCAGAGGAGAGACATTATGGGAAGCCGCAACACATCCGGTAGTTATCAGCTTGGCCATCGTCAGGTCAAACGTATTGGCTACGGGGCGATGCAACTGGCGGGGCCGGGAGTATTTGGCCCGCCCAAAGATCCCGCTATGTGCCTGCGTGTTCTCCAGGAAGCGGTTGCCGCCGGCGTAGACCATATCGATACATCCGACTTCTACGGACCGCACATCACCAATAAACTTATCAAAGAAGCGCTGCATCCCTATGCGGACGATCTTTGCATTGTCACCAAGGTGGGCGCACGCAGGGATGAGAAGGGCGCTTGGCTTCCGGCCTTCTCGCCGGCGGAACTCATCAAGGCGGTGGAAGACAACCTGCGTCATCTTGGGCTAGATGTGCTTGATGTCGTCAATCTGCGCAGCATGTATGGTGAGCATCACCCTGAAGACGGCCCCCTTGAAGCCCAACTGACGGCCTTGGCCGAATTAAAGGAACGAGGTCTGATCCGGCATATCGGTCTGAGTCATGTGACGTCCGCGCAAATAGCTGACGCCCAAAAAATTACCCCCATCGCCTGCGTGCAGAATCTTTATAATCTGGCTTTACGTGATGACGATAGACTAATCGATGAGCTTGCCGCTCAAGGCATCCCCTTTGTGCCGTTTTTCCCGCTGGGCGGTTTTTCACCTCTTCAATCCGAGGTGCTTAACGATGTCGCGCGCAAATTGGACGCCACACCCATGCAAGTGGCCCTGGCCTGGCTGTTGCAGCGCTCGCCGAATATTTTGCTGATTCCCGGTACGTCATCTCTCACGCATTTGAGAGAAAACCTGGCGGCGGCCGACGTGCGGCTGTCACCGGAAGATATTAGCTTGCTGGAGCAATAGGGCGGGCAAAGGTAAACGAAGCGTTGTCTTTAGATAAGGCACGGACGGCAGCCAAAGTACCGTCCGTGCAGGTAAGCGCAGCTTATTTCTGTTCAGGTAACGCGTAGGCGATAACGTAATCCCCTTCCGGGGTCATCATCCCGTGATGGCCGCCGGCCATGATGATGACAAATTGCCGCCCGTTGACCTCATAGGTCATCGGCGTCGCTTGGCCCCCCGCAGGCAGCTGGTCCTTCCACAGCGTTTTGCCCGTATGCACATCGATGGCGCGCAGGTAGTCGTCCGTGGTGGCGCCGACAAAGGCCAAACCACTGGTGGTGGTCAATACCCCGCCATTGTTCGGCAATCCTATCTGGAATGGCAACATGGAATGCAGACCCCACGGGCCATTGCGCTCGGCGGTACCCAGCGGGCGATCCCAGAGGGTTTTACCGGTGGCAAGGTCTATCCCCTTGATCATGCCGAACGGCGGCTGTTTGCAAATAACGCCGATATTGGAGACCCAGCCGGTGTTCACGTCCTGACCGTAAGGCAAACCGGCCTGCGGACGGTTACGTCCCGGCGGCGGATTTTTGTAGCGCGGATCCCCCAGCCAGAACACGTTCATGGCATCGTCAACGGCGCGCGGCACCAGCTTGGAGTAACTGGGAAGGTCATTGTAATTTTCGATAATCAGACCATTGTGCACATCCACCGAAACGCTGCCCCAGTCGGAGCCGCCGTTATTTCCCGGGTATTCAATCCAGGGTTTATCGGCAGTGGGCGCGGTAAATATGCCCTGATAGCTGGCAGACCGGTATTGTATCCGGCAGACCAACTGGTCAATGGGCGATATGCCCCACATCATTTTCTCGGTCAGGTCAGGCTTCTGGGTGCGGCTGTAAAGCGAACGTTTTTGCACCGGCGCCCGTTCGGCCGGCTCAACGCCGCCCTGGGGCACTTTTTGTTCCTCTACCTGGTGCAGAGGCTGCCCCGTACGCCTGTCCAGTACCCACAGGTCCCCCTGCTTGGTGGTGACGATCAATGCCGGAACATTGCCTTTATCGGTGGGAAAGTCCACCAGGCTGGGCTGTGCCGGCGTATCGTAATCCCAAACATCATTCTTGACGAATTGATAGACCCAGCGCGGTTTACCGGTGGCGACGTCCAGCGCGGTAATCCCTGAGTCATATTTTCTCTCTTCATCATTACGGGTGGAGCTGTAATAGTCGCCCGCGGAACTTGCCATCGGCAGATAAACCAGGCCGAGTTTTTCATCCCCCACCGCCGTGGACCACATATTCGGCGTACCCAAAGAATAGGTATTGCCGGCGGCGGGAAGGGTGGTGATATCCGGTTGTTCCATATCCCAGGCGAAGCGCAGTTGACCGGTAACGGCGTCATAACCGCGGACTACGCCGGAAGGAGCGGACCTCAGTTGGCCATCCATCACCTGCTGCCCCGCCACCACCACGCCGCGAACGATGGTGGGCGCCGAGGTCTCGGAGACAATGCTTGGCGGCCATTTGCCCAGGCCTTGCATCAAATCAACGAAGCCGTGCGAGCCAAAATCCTCACAGGCCTGGCCGGTTTGAGCATCTACCGCCACCAGTTTGGCGTCCATGGTGCCGGCGATAATGCGCGTAGAACAGGCTTGCCCTGGTTGCGCTTGCGGATTGGCATAATACGACACGCCGCGGCAGGCCGAGTTAGGCGCGGAAGATTCCGGCGGGGTTTTGGGATCAAACATCCACTTTTGTTTCCCCGTCGCCGCGTCCACGGCAAACACCTTATGGCGGATAGTACAGCCATACACCGTATCGCCGATTTTAATCGGCGTCAGTTCATTACCGTAGTTCGCCATATGCGGCTCACCCGTCCGGTATACCCATGCGCGCTGTAACCCGCTGACGTTACTTGGGTTTATTTGCGATAGCGCCGAGAAACGCTGTGCGCCATAACCGCCGCCATAGGTAGGCCAATCCTGGGAGGCGGGCGCGGTGACATCGTCAAAATAATTGCCCGGCTTGGTGGTGACGGCCGCGACCGGATAGGGTTTTTGCGCCATAGGCACGGCGATGCCCAATCCCACCACGGTTACCACCAGTAAGGCGATACCATAGGGACGATAGCCCTTCTCCCCGTTGGCGCGTCGTGCCGGCATCAACAGCACGGCAAAGATCAAAAAAAGCAGCGGCAAATCAAGACGGGGCACCAAGGCCCAGCCGTTGAGTCCTGATTCCCAAAGCGACCAGATCAGGGTGGCGATGAAACTGATTGCATACAGATAAAGACCGGCGCCGCGTCTAAATAGCGTCAGTAATCCGGCAATCACCCATACCAGGCCGATGGTAAGGTAATAAGGACTGCCATGTAGCCTAAGGAGTTTGAAACCGAGCACAGCGAGGATAGCGCCGGCGATGATGAGCACTATCCCAAATACCACCATGCCAAAATATCTTAGGCGCGAATGTTTTACACTTCCTTCATTTGACGAATTCATGGGTAAACTCAGTTTGGATTGAATGCGATGGTGTGTTCAGCTGATATTCACATAAGCGAGATTTTTCGCAGAGAAGGTCCAGCCAGCTACCGCTATTGTTAATGAGTATTTAACAAAATGCGTGACGGATTTTAATAAAAACCATTTTCAATCTAGGTATTGCGGTTCCGGCTGTCAAGCATGCTAAAAATCATTTGATTGAATAACCTCATGTTTTGTAGAGGCTATGGTCGCAACAACACGATTTCCCTCAAGTTTAAAGAGAATGACTCTTGTTAAATTATTGTGATAAAATATTACATTACTGAAGTTATGAGGGAAGGGATTGATGAGCTGGCTGCTGCAAGGTTGATCAATGGTATGGGTGTTCCAGAGCTGGAAAAGTGGATTATTGTCGCGGTGTAGACCTTGTGCCCGTACAGGTTGCTAAAAAAACCGTTGTCCACAATCCGATATGTGTCTTAGCGGGTCAGATTTTTAAGTTCAGCGTTCATCAGTCCGCCAAGTTCTGCTTGAACTCAATGCGGTGGCCAAATATTGATATCCCTTGCCCTGATATGCTTTTGTACAAATTCCAGCAGCGCGACTTTACGATGGGTTTTGATTTTGTCGCTCGGTATAACGATCACATCCATCAGGGGAAACCCGTGTTTTTTTACGTCATGACCTAAAGCGAGTCATGAACATTTTTTTAGGGAATATATTTGCCGTTAGGAAATCATTAAGCTCTTCATATTTTAAGTTGCAGGGGCGTTGGTAAAACTCGGCTCATCCATGAGCCTCGCTCCTTCGGGCCCGACCAACGATGTGCTTACTTATATTTTTATCAAACTCGGGAGTCCGTTTCTCTTCGATGATAAAGTAATTTAATAGCTCAATATTAAATTGATTAAATAATATATGCTGACTCAATTTCGATAATGAGCAAATCTTGTATTCCTTACACTTTGCGACCGAAAAAGCATTTAACTACAAACTTCCCCACCGAGAAGCTTGATCCATTGAAGCGTCGTTGTTTGGCCCTTGATTTACGCTGCTTGCTCCATCAGGGCATCAAGTTCATTAGAGCTCAATCCGGTGGCACGTTCTATCGTGGCGCGATCTAAACCCATGGATAATAAATTAAGAGCGATTTCTCGGGCTTGCTCGCTCCGTCCTTCAAGTTTCAGGTTTTCTGCAAGAGTCATCATTTCCTCCCTGTAACGTGGCGTATTTTCCATAAGAATACGTAAAAGGGTTTCTAAGTCAAGATTATTTCCCTCCTGCGTAAGATAGCTCAAAAGCGATTTCACCTGCTCTTTGCTGGGATTTTCAAATTTCAGCAAAAAGACAATATCCGGTAGCCAAACATTAATATCCCTTGCCCTGATATGCTTTTGTACAAATTCCAGCAGCGCGACTTTACGATGGGTTTTGATTTCATTGTCTGGGATAACCGTTATATCTACCAGGGGAAACGCTTGGCAATACAGCATTTGTGCCACGTCTGGGTTGTGGAAGCAGTCCAGCCAAAGGGTGCTGTACGGGTAGGGACTTTGTCTACCATGGTAAAACAACAACGGTATCACCAGCGGCAGTTTTTTATGACCTTGCTCAAGGTGGCGATGCATTGCCGCTATGCTGTAGCGCAGCAGCCGAAACGCCATCATCTCGTCCGCGCTGGACTGGTGTTCAATCAGGCAATAGACATAACCTTCTCCCTCCGAGGTGTGCATGCTGTAGAGCATGTCGGTGTACTGGGTGCTAAAGTTATCTTCGACAAAGGAGCCTGAAGTAATGGCCAGCGTGCCAAAGTCGCATATTTCCCGCAAAGCTGGCGGCAGGTGTATTTGCAGGAAATCATTGACGACGCTGGCATCGCTAAAGAATTTCTTGAACAACGAATCATGAGGTATAGGGATAGTTTTCATCGGTTCACTGTAGCGGTGTGAATATCTACACAATATAAACGGCATTTTGACCGGATTGAGCAAGGTATAAATTTTCTAGGTGCTTCGCACTTTAATGCAATACTGTATTTCTTATCGGTTACTTATTTTTATCAATGAATTTCCACAAATAAAATACTACGTTCGGATTATATTAATTGAGAAGAGTTTATTTATTAAGGTGTTTTTTAACTATTTTTGGTGGATTTTTAATCTTTGCACTGATAGAGCCGGTTTGTACTGCGTGAAATGAGTGGTCAGGTTTGGCTTACTCAGTTGGAAATGGCCGAGTTGTACCAGACCAGTGAACAAAATTTCGGCAAACACTTGAAAAGCGTGATCACTAAGGGGGGGCTGGCTGAGGAGGCGGTTGTAAACCAGAAGTTTACAACTGGCGCTGATGGTAAAGAGTATCTGACTTTGCTCTTTTCTCTGCCGATTGATCCGATGCTCAATTCGGACTGAATTCCATCAAAGAGATCTCCTATTTTGCAAAGCTATTTAGTGGCAAGATTCCCTGTGGGATACATTCGAACGACGTATGATTATTTCCGTGCCACACACTCAAGACGATATCTCTGCGAGCGCGATCACGACGATAAAAACACTCAGTGGTACAAGGTGCGTTAAGTCGCGGTGGCGCAAAACGGTCACCACCGCGGCCGCAATAATTGCTGTCCCAAGCGCCAGACCAACCATTCGACTGGCGGGCAGCGCAATCAGCAAGGCGCTTAATATTTCCAGGCCGCCGGTAAAACGGCCCCACCAGCGCGGGTAACCCCATCGGGCAAAATCGCGTCGCGTCGCGGCCGTGCCGATGGCGTTAACAAGGCCTGCTCCAAGGAAGCCGGAGGCCAGGAGCCAAACCGAAACAGCATGGACCATCTCAGCGTACCCCCATCAGTAAAGGAATAGCCGTTAAGATCATAAGCACGGCCGTAGGGGCATGAATGCCGAAGGCGCTTTTGGCGGAGCCTTTCGCAGCCAGAATCAGCAGCATGTCGCCGACAGGGACGATGGCTTCCACCAGCAGGATGATGCCGATCCCTTGGGGGGCGCCCCAGGCCATGAACGCCAGTATCAGCACTCCCGATGCAATGTCCCGCACCCCCTTGAGGCGGAGCCACCAAGGGATGTTGGCGCCGCTTTCAGGCAACGGCAGGCCGAAACTGCGTGTCGCGGTCATCGGTTTCAAAACATATTGGGTGCCGATCGCGATAATCGCCAGCGCCAGTAACAGCGCCATTCCCATCACAAGCCAATGCATGGCGGTAGTATCCTTAATGGTTAAATATAGCAATGAAATATAATCTATCATTGCTAGATAATCAAGCCTCCGTATAATAACAAGGCATATCGCACATCTGTGTCTGGGAGATCGAACGATGAGTATCGCCGAGCGGAAAGGCAGACAACGCGCTGAACGCGAATTCCGCATCATCGCGGCAGCGCGTGCGATCGCGGAGCGAGAAGGATGGAATGCCGTAACGATCCGCCGCCTGGCCGAAGAGATTGAATATAGTCAGCCGGTTCTCTATTCACATTTCGAGAACCGGGATGCGATTGTTGCAGCCGTCGCCATCGAGGGTTTCCAGGAGCTTACCGTCGCAATTCAGGAAGCGGCGCGTGAAGCCACCGGACCACGAAACGCCCTCGAGAATGTCGCCATGGCTTATTTCGACTTCGCATTGGGCCAGTCAGCACTCTACGAGGCCATGTTTATCCTGCCGACGGATCTGCGGTTCGCTGAAGCAGAAACCAGACCGGAACTGCGGGCGGCTTTCGACGCTATTGCTACGGTCATAACGCCGTTTTGCGACGACGAGGAGCTTGTGACCGAGACTTTTTGGGCGGCCTTGCATGGACTGGCCGAGCTTGAACGTTCAGGCCGAATCAGGCCCGGTGCGCGCGTTGAACGCATTATGCTGGTTGTTCGGGCGCTGCTCGTTTTCCGAAATAACTCACAGGACTCCGGCTCATAGGCCAAATTACCTTAATAAATTCAATCTATAATAGGGGGTTTGCATAACAGAAAATGCTGTTGAAAATTATCAAATTAAATTTTAATAATTGAAAAATCATATTTTATTTGTTTGGACTCATCGGCCGAAAAATAACCATACACAAATCTTTCTACCGGTGAGTATGATTCTTGAAAGCCTGTATGATTAGCCCTTCATTCTTACCGCTAAATCCATCAACGCATCAAGCTCTATATTACTCAATCCCGTGGCCCGCTCTATCGTTGTGTGATCCAGACCCATAGACAATAAATTACGGGCGATTTCCCGGGCTTGCTCACTACGTCCTTCATTCCTTCCTTCATCCCTTCCTTCCAGTTTCAGATGTTCTGCTAGAGTCATCATTTCATCCCTGTAACGTGGCGTATTTTCCACAAGAATACGTAAAAAGGTTTTCGAGTCAAGAGTGTTTGTCTCCTGGGCGAGGTAGCGCAGCAGCGATTTCCCCTGGTCTTCGCTGAGTTGCGCCAAATCCATTAAAAAAGCAATATCCGGCAGCCGTAGGTTGATATCCCTTGCTCTGATATGTTTTTGCACATACTCAAGCAATGCTGCTTTGCCATGGGTTTTAATTTCACTGTTCGGTAACGGTGTGAATATCTACCGAATATAAACGTTATTTTGACCGAAGTGAGTGCGGTATAAATTTTCAAGGTGCTTTGCAATTTAATGCAACACGCTCGCTGTTTTCAGATACTAATTATCAATAATGAATTTCCACAAATAAAATACCAAGGTGGGATTATATGAAATGAACAGTGTTTAATTATTGTGAATTTTTCTAATATTTTTGGTGAATTTTTCATCATTGCACTGTTGGGGCATTCAGTATAAATCTGACTTGTAGGGGAACCAAACCATCAATGCTTCCTTTCAGCCCGCCTTTTTATCAATGTAAAAATCTCTGTTTTCTCTTCCGGCGATAGCGTCAGGAATGCCAGCATCAATTCGGCTAACATATCATCGTCGGTATAAAAATAAGCTAACGGCACCTCCAGCACATCGGCTAACTGCTGGGCGGTCTTGATGCTGGCCTCATGGACGCCTTTCTCATAACGATTGATACGGGCACTTGCGACAAACTCGTCAATCCCGGCGGCAATGCCGAGCTTCTTCTGTGATAAACCCTTAGCAAGCCGTGCCTGCTTGAGTCGCTGGTAAAAAACTTCATGGTAGTTTGGTTTAGATTTCATAACTACGATAATCGTAGTTATGGCTTGAAATCGATACTACGAATAACGTAGTATTGGGAGCCTATATTCTCTTAATGGCAAAGAGTTAAGGTTTACATGAAAAACGACTGGCATCCGGCGGATATAATCGCTGCCTTGCGAAAACAGGGCACCACATTGGCTGGGCTTTCACGCTCCGCCGGCCTTGGCTCATCGACACTGGCAAATGCGCTGACGCGTCCTTGGCCGAAAGGTGAATGGCTTATTGCCGAGGCACTGAGTATTCATCCTGCTGAGATTTGGCCGAGTCGCTATTATGATGGTGTGGGGGGGTTGATAGATCGTAAGATCAGAATTCGGGAAAAACGGCCGAAGTGACGCCTGAGCATTAATACACGCCGCCGCTGGTTATTCGCTTTCTAATATTTTTAGGCTTGCTGTGACATTATACGAATGCGAGTCTATTTCTGGTTAGTCCGCTATGAACCTACGCAGATACGATACAAAAGCTGGAAAACGTGGATATCCGGTTGATTTACCATTGTATTTATTGTCGTGTTTTTGTGCGGTGGGCACAATCTTGGACACAAAACGGTAGTCGTTTATAACACTTTAATTTCTCGCGGGTTAATACCCTGCTTCTTTCTGATGCCGAAAGGCCAGCACATAAACACGGTCTTTTATTTTCTCGTAGCGGTACAACGCCACATAGCCGGAATCGCCGAATTCAATCATCAGTTCGCGTAATACCGGCAGCTCAGTAAAAGGGCGGCCCATTTCGGGGTTGTTTCCCCGTTGCTCAAAATGCGCTTCGAGAACCTGACCCGCCCTAATGGCTGCCAGCGGATTTTTGCTGGTCAGGAACTCACGACAGCGCGTTAACCCGGTTGCAGTTCGTTGTGTGATGATTACTTGTGGCATTCAGGAATATCCGTTTCCGCTTCTGTTCCCCAGCCACGCAGCCAGGTTTTGACTTCATCACCCGTCAGATGCAGGCCGGTTTCCTGATACTCACGCCAAGAGTCGATGGCTTCCTGCTTAAAACTCTCGCGTGCCTCTTCGTGTTCAATATATTGTGTGATAGCGGCAATCATCAGATAGTGTGGGCTGCGATCGCGTGAATCCGCCAGTTTTTTGACACGCTCTTTGAGTCTGTCGTCGATCTTGAGTGTGGTGCTTGATGTTGACATGAAGCTGGCCTCTTATGGAGTATAAGGTGTTACCTGTTACCAGTTTCATGTGTGGATAGGGTAAGGGCAATACTTGAGAAGATGATTATTGTTTGGACCTATCAAAGCCAGGATAATCGGTGTCCATTTTAATTGTCCTATCTAACCAACATCACTTCCCGATACAAAAACTCGAAAATATCCGTCCCAGCAAATCATCCGAAGTGAATTCACCGGTAATTTCGCTTAATGCCTGCTGCGCCAGCCGTAATTCCTCCGCCAGTAGCTCACCAGCGTAAGCACTTACTAACTGTTCTTTGCCCATTATCAGATGTTCCGCCGCCGTATCCAGGGCCTGCAGATGACGCCGCCGGGCAAGGAAGCCCCCCTCCAGGTTGCCGTTGAAGCCGATGCTTTGCAGTAAATGGTCCCGCAGCAGGTCGATGCCGGCGCCGGAATGGGCGGAAAGGGTAATAAGTGAGTGGCCATTCACTTCGCTTACGGTTTCGGCTTCACCGGTCAGATCGGCTTTGTTACGGATAACGGTTATGGGCAACGCGGCGGGAACCCTGGCGACAAACTCCGGCCACAGGGTATTGGGGTCGTTTACCGCGGTGGTGGTGCCGTCCACCATCAGCAGCACATGGTCTGCCTGTTCTATCTCCTGCCAGGCGCGTTGGATGCCGATGC
Organism: Sodalis sp. RH16; assembly: GCF_047324245.1. Classification (NCBI taxonomy): domain Bacteria; kingdom Pseudomonadati; phylum Pseudomonadota; class Gammaproteobacteria; order Enterobacterales; family Bruguierivoracaceae; genus Sodalis; species Sodalis sp. RH16. The sequence goes on from NZ_CP178737.1 coordinate 1,778,832, forward strand.
GTTCCACTTCATCACCCGCTTCCCGCAGGCCGGCGGTGTCGATAATATGCAGCGGCATGCCGTTCAGCAGGATATGTTCCCGCAGAACGTCGCGGGTGGTGCCGGCGATATCGGTAACAATGGCTGCTTCCCGACCGGCCAAGGCATTGAGCAGGCTGGATTTACCGGCGTTGGGGCGACCGGCTATCACGACCTTCATGCCTTCTCGCAGCAGGCTGCCCTGGCGGGCTTCGGAGCGTACCGTTTTAAGCTCGTCCATGACCTCGTTGAGCCGGCGTTCAATCCTGCCGTCGGAGAGAAAGTCGATTTCCTCGTCAGGGAAGTCGATGGCGGCTTCTACATAGATGCGAAGGTTAGTGAGTGCTTCCACCAAATGCTGTATGCGTTGGGAAAAAACGCCCTGGAGCGAATTCACCGCCGAACGGGCGGCCTGCTGCGAACTGGCGTCAATCAGGTCGGCGATGGCCTCGGCCTGGGCCAAATCAAGCTTATCGTTGAGGAACGCCCGTTCAGAGAACTCTCCCGGACGGGCGATACGCACGCCTGGCAGCCCCAGGACGCGTTTTATCAACATATCCAATATCACCGTGCCACCGTGGCCGTGCAGTTCCAGCACGTCCTCGCCGGTAAAGGAATTCGGGCCGGGAAACCATAGGGCTATGCCTTGATCAAGCACAGCGCCGTCCTCGTCGCGAAACGGCAGATAATCGGCGTAGCGGGGTTTGGGTAGTTTGCCCAGCAGCCGGCGCGCCGCCTCGGCGGCCAAGCGGCCGGAAATCCGCACGATGCCTACCCCGCCGCGTCCCGGCGGCGTGGCGAGGGCTACAATGGTATCGGACTGGCTCATGCTGTTCTCTCTTCGCGCTTGGACGGCGCGCATAATAAAAAAAGGCGGCCATATGACCGCCCTTGCATTTGCTGACGAAGTTTCCAGTCGGAACAGGATGCTAGATCGTAAACACGCCGTAAACCCATCCCTGGGGGCTCGATCCGCGCCGTCCATGGCGCGGACGGTTTACTCTTCTATCATCCTGTCCCGCCTCGTTGACTCCGAGAAAATTTGCATAACTGCTAGGTTTTCTTTTTATCCCGGCTGTGCAAACCGCGTTTTTCCAGGCCGCGATAAATCAGCTGCTGCTGGATAATGGTCACCATGTTGCTGATGATATAGTACAGCACCAGGCCCGACGGGAACCACAGGAAGAATACGGTAAAGATCACCGGCATAAAGGTCATGACCTTCTGCTGCATCGGGTCGGCAACGGTGGTGGGCGACATCTTCTGAATGAAGAACATCGTAATGCCCATCAGGATCGGCAGGATGTAATAGGGGTCCTGAGCGGAAAGATCTTGTATCCACAGGATAAACGGAGCGCCGCGCAGCTCGATGGAGCCCATCAGCATATAATACAGCGCCAGGAAGATAGGCATCTGCACCACCAGCGGCAGGCAACCCCCCAGCGGGTTGACCTTCTCGGTCTTATACAGCGCCATCATTTCCTGGCTCATGCGCTGCTTGTCGTCGCCGATACGCTCGCGCATGGCCGCCAGTTTGGGCTGCAGCATGCGCATCTTCGCCATGGAGGTGTATTGCGCTTTGGTCAGCGGATACATGATGCCACGGACGATAAAGGTGATGACGATAATCGAGAAGCCCCAGTTACCGACGTAGCTATGAATAAACTTCAGCAGCTTGAACAGCGGTTGACTGATAAACCACAGCCAGCCGTAATCCACGGTTAAATCCAGGTGCGGCGCGATGGCGGCCATTTTGTCCTGGATTTCCGGACCAACCCATAACGTCGCGTCCAAGGTGTTCTGCGCGCCGGGGGCCACGGTAACCGGGGTGGATTTGAAACCTACTGCCGCCTGGCCGTTGTCCAGATTGCTGGTGAAGAAATTATGGTTGCCGGGGGTTTGCGGAATCCAGGCGGTGGCGAAATATTGCTGCAGCATGGCGACCCAGCCGCCCTGGGTATTGATGTTCAGGTTATCGTCTTTGATATTGCTGAAGCTGTATTTCTTGTATTTGGTATCGCTTGACGAGTAAGCCGCGCCGCGGTAGGTGTGCAGCGCAAAATTACTGCTGCTGGTATCGCGGTGCTTCGGCAGATCCACGGACTGCTTCAATTGGCCGAACATCACCAGTTCAAGGGGTTTGTCGCTGGTGTTGTTGACGCTGTATTCCACATTCACCGCATAGTCGCCGCGTTTGAGGATGAAAGTCTTGGTATAGGCGACGCCGTCCGGCGCGGTATAGGTCAGGGGAACGCGTAGCTCGCCCTGGTTATCCGCCAGGACATAGGTGTCCTGATTGATATTGTACAGAGGACGTTCGCCGTTGGCCGGATTATCCGGACCATTTTTGCCGGTCAGGCCGCTTTGCGCCTGATAAACAAATTCGGGGGAGGTTTCAAGCAAATGGAAAGGTTGATCTGAACCCAATTTATCAGGATAAGTCAGCAAGTGAGCCTGCTCGATATCGCCGCCACGGGTATTGATGGAAAGCGACAGAACGTCGGTTTTCACTTTGATCAATTGCCCTTGCCCACTGGCGGGTAAACCCTGATTTGCTGCGTCACCGGTAGCTGTGTTCGCTGTCTGTTGCGTAGTCTGAACCGTCGCAGGCTGCGGATTGTGGTCCGTTTGCCAGGCTTGCCAGATCATGAAAGACACGAACAGCAGAGCGATGAAAAGAAGATTGCGTTGCGAATCCATCGTTAATGTTCTCTGTTATCGTTGGTTTTCGGCGGCACGGGGTCATCGCCACCTGGGTTCAAAGGGTGGCATTTTAATACGCGTTTTAATGTCAACCAACTGCCTTTTAACATACCGAACCTGCGTATTGCCTCGATACCATACTGCGAGCATGTGGGCTGGAACCGGCAATGAGGCCCCAGCAGCGGGCTGATATAGAGTTGATACAAGCGTATCAGCCCGATCAGCAGCCCGGAGACTGGCGACAATGGCGGCGCCATAACTTTTCCAACGCTTCCGTCAAAGCGTGATTATCTAAATCCGCCACCCCTTTTTTGGCGATAACGACAAAATCCATTGCGGGCAGGGCGTGCTGGTGCGTCCGAAAGCTTTCTCGCGTAAGACGCTTGATGCGGTTTCGTTCATGAGCCCGTTTTACATGTTTTTTGGCGACTGTCAAACCGACGCGGGGATGCCCCAGCATGTTCAGGCGGCCGAGGATGGTGATTTGCGGCGTGCCGGCCCGTTGTGGCTGCTGGAAGACGAAAGTAAAATGATTGGGAGTTAACAACCGTAACTCCCTGGGAAATGCGAGCTTAACCACCCGGGGGGTTAGCTTTATTACTTCGAAGAGACGGTCAGACGTGCACGGCCTTTAGCACGACGGCGTGCCAAAACCAGACGACCATTCTTCGTTGCCATACGCGAGCGGAAACCGTGATCACGGTTACGTTTCAATACGGACGGTTGGAAAGTGCGTTTCATAGCGATTTCTACCTAACTAATATTTGACTTCACAGTAAACGCGTTTGGCTGTTCGGCGTGAAAAGACCGACGCCTCAATCGCATTACGCATTAAAGAGGCGGGATTGTAGTAATTGTACAGTCCTGAGTCAATTCCCATCACGTTTTACCCACCTGAATACTCGTGCCTGCCCGGAATCTTCGTCTGAAAACAGAACAAAGGAAACAGGCATCACGCGTAGGGGTGAGAATTATACGGGTTCCAGGCCAAAGCGCAAGGATCAGGCGGGATCTGCCGCATTAAATTTAGGATCCCGCCAGAGAAGAGCAACCGTTGAAAATCAGACTATGCTTAATTTCACTGATATAAGACTTACATTTTATCCCAAGGATGGAGAATCGGTTACACTCATTCCCGCCCTTTTCAGCCTGTGGATAAAAAGGATCGAAACTGTGTAGAAGAGGAGGATCTCTGGCGCGCTTTGCGTTATGATCCGCAGTCCCCTGACGGGATCCTCAAGGGGTTTCGTTGCGGTAAACCGTTTAAGGCGGTTCGCGGATTGCCATCGCGGTAACCCGTGTCAAAAAGATGATCCTGAATCATACAGTTTTGTTCTTTTCCTTTGTTGATCTTGTTCGATTGGAGTCCGCCGTGTCACTTTCGCTTTGGCAGCAATGTCTTGCCCGACTACAGGATGAGTTACCTGCCACAGAATTCAGTATGTGGATACGCCCTCTTCAGGCGGAACTGAGTGACAACACTCTGGCATTGTACGCCCCCAACCGATTTGTCCTGGACTGGGTGCGCGATAAGTATTTGAATAACATCAATGGGTTGTTAAATGATTTTTGCGGTACCGATGCGCCTTTGCTGCGATTTGAAGTGGGAAGCAAGCCGCCGTTATCGGTGGTGGTCAATCCGCAGCCGGTGAACCATGTCAATGAGGCGCCGGTGCAGGCGGCCCGTCCCAGGCCCATGCGGCCAAGCTGGGACAGTTCGCCGGTGCAGCCGGAGCTGTCATATCGTTCGAATGTCAATCCCAAGCACAATTTCGATAACTTTGTCGAAGGGAAATCCAACCAACTGGCGCGCGCGGCGGCGCGGCAGGTGGCGGACAATCCCGGCGGCGCTTACAACCCGCTGTTTCTGTACGGCGGGACGGGCCTGGGTAAAACGCATCTGCTGCATGCGGTGGGCAACGGCATAATGGCCCGTAAAGCCAATGCCAAGGTGGTCTATATGCATTCCGAGCGCTTTGTGCAGGATATGGTGAAAGCGCTGCAGAATAACGCTATCGAGGAGTTTAAACGGTATTATCGCTCCGTGGACGCCCTTCTTATTGATGATATTCAGTTTTTTGCCAATAAAGAGCGTTCGCAGGAAGAGTTTTTCCACACCTTCAATGCCTTGCTGGAAGGCAACCAGCAGATCATTCTGACGTCCGATCGCTATCCCAAAGAGATTAACGGCGTGGAAGATCGTTTAAAGTCGCGTTTCGGCTGGGGCCTGACGGTGGCCATCGAGCCGCCTGAGCTGGAAACCCGCGTGGCCATTCTGATGAAAAAAGCTGATGAAAACGACATCCGGCTGCCGGGAGAAGTGGCGTTTTTTATCGCCAAGCGCTTACGTTCCAATGTTCGCGAACTGGAAGGGGCGTTGAATCGGGTCATCGCCAACGCCAATTTCACCGGCCGGGCCATTACCATTGATTTTGTGCGCGAAGCGCTGCGGGATTTGCTGGCCCTGCAGGAAAAACTCGTCACCATCGATAATATCCAGAAAACCGTGGCGGAATATTATAAAATCAAAGTGGCCGATCTGCTGTCGAAACGGCGATCCCGCTCGGTGGCGCGGCCCAGGCAAATGGCTATGGCGCTGTCGAAAGAATTGACCAATCATAGCCTGCCGGAGATCGGCGACGCTTTCGGCGGGCGCGATCATACTACCGTGTTGCACGCCTGCCGCAAGATCGAGCAGTTGCGTGAAGAAAGTCACGATATAAAAGAAGATTTCTCCAACTTAATCAGAACATTATCTTCCTAACTATGAAATTTATCGTTGAACGCGAGCATCTGCTTAAACCTCTGCAACAGGTTAGCAGCCCGTTAGGCGGGCGACCCACCCTACCGATCCTGGGCAACTTATTGTTGCAGGTGGCGGAAGATCGGCTATCGCTGACCGGTACCGACCTGGAGATGGAAATGGTGGCGCAAGTCGCCCTGTCCCAACCCCATGAGCCCGGCGCCACCACTGTGCCCGCGCGCAAATTCTTCGATATTTGCCGTGGTTTGCCCGATGGGGCGGAAATTACCGTGACGCAGGAAAACGAACGCATGCTGATCCGGTCAGGACGCAGCCGTTTTTCCCTGTCCACCCTGCCCGCCACCGATTTCCCCAATCTTGATGACTGGCAAAGCGAGGTTGAATTCACCTTGCCCCAAGCCACGCTGAAACGGTTGATTGAATCCACCCAGTTCTCCATGGCGCATCAGGACGTGCGATACTATCTGAACGGCATGCTGTTCGAGACCGAGGGCGAAGAGCTACGTACCGTCGCCACCGACGGGCATCGCCTGGCGGTATGTTCCATGCCGGTGGGACAGGCGCTGCCGACCCATTCGGTGATCGTGCCTCGTAAAGGGGTGATGGAGCTGGTGAGGATGCTGGATGGCGGCGAAACGCCGTTAACGCTGCAAATCGGCAGCAATAATATCCGCGCCAGCCTCGGTGATTATATCTTTACCTCAAAACTGGTTGACGGCCGTTTTCCCGATTATCGCCGGGTGCTGCCGAAAAACCCGGACAAGACCCTGGAAGCCGGTTGTGATGTGCTTAAGCAGGCTTTTGCCCGCGCGGCCATTCTGTCCAATGAAAAATTCCGCGGCGTGCGCCTGTATCTGAGCAACGATCAGCTGAAAATCACCGCCAATAATCCTGAACAGGAAGAGGCTGAGGAAATTCTGGACGTCTCCTATCAGGGCACTGAAATGGAAATTGGTTTTAACGTCAGTTATGTGCTGGATGTGCTTAACGCGTTGAAAAGTGAACAGGTCCGGTTATTGCTGACCGATGGGGTGTCGAGCGTGCAAATCGAAGACTGCGCCAGCCAGGCGGCGGCCTATGTTGTTATGCCGATGCGTCTCTAGAGATGTGGTAAGGTAGTGTGACTGAATGGCCCTATCGCGTCTTCTCATCCGTGATTTTCGTAATATCGAGTCCGCCGATTTGGCCCCGGCCGCTGATTTCAATTTTTTGGTCGGTGCCAACGGAAGCGGAAAAACCAGCGTCCTGGAAGCCATTTATACCCTCGGACACGGCCGGGCATTCCGCAGCTTGCAGGTGGGGCGCGTTATTCGTCACGAGCAGCCGGAGTTTATGCTGCATGGCCGGATAGACGGGATGGGGTCGGACTCGCGGCAAACGTCGGTGGGTCTGAGTAAAAACCGGCTGGGGGATAACCGGGTACGCATTGATGGCAGCGACGGGCATAAAGTCGCTGAGCTCGCCCAGCTGTTGCCTATGCAGCTCATTACGCCGGAGGGATTCACCCTGCTGAACGGCGGTCCGAAATACCGTCGTGCCTTTATGGACTGGGGGTGTTTTCATAACGAGCCGGGTTTTTTCACCGCCTGGAGTAACCTGAAGCGTTTGCTCAAACAGCGAAATGCGGCTTTACGCCAGGTAAGCCGTTATGCGCAGCTGCGCGCCTGGGATCAGGAATTGATCCCCCTGGCGGCGCTGATAAGCCGCTGGCGGGCCCTGTACAGCGAAGCGATAGCGGTAGATATCACTGCGACCTGCGCCTTGTTTTTACCGGAGTTCAAACTGGACTTCAGTTTTCAGCGCGGCTGGGATCGCGAAAGTGACTACGGCGATCTGCTGGAACGGCAGTTTGAGCGCGATCGGGCATTGACATATACTGCTTCCGGCCCGCACAAGGCGGATTTTCGCATCCGCGCCGAGGGAGTCCCGGTTGAGGATTTGCTGTCCCGCGGCCAATTGAAATTATTGATGTGCGCCTTGCGCTTGGCGCAAGGCGAGTTTCTGACCCGCCAGAGCGGTAGACAGTGCCTCTATTTGATAGATGACTTTGCCTCAGAGCTGGACGCCGGCCGCCGCAGGCTGCTGGCGGAGCGCTTGAAAGCCACCCGGGCCCAGGTTTTCGTCAGCGCGCTGAGCGCTGAACAAATCCGTGATATTACGGATGAAAAGGGCAGGATGTTCCTGGTGGAACAAGGTAAAATACGTATTCAATCCGAAGTTTAAAATGAGCGAGAAACGTTGATGTCGAATTCTTATGACTCCTCAAGTATCAAAGTACTCAAGGGACTGGACGCAGTGCGTAAACGTCCGGGAATGTATATCGGTGATACGGATGACGGCACCGGTCTGCACCATATGGTATTCGAGGTTGTGGACAACGCTATCGACGAAGCCCTCGCCGGCTATTGTAAAGAAATTGTCGTTATCATTCATGAAGATAACTCTGTATCGGTTCAGGATGACGGGCGCGGTATTCCCACCGGCATCCATGAGGAAGAAGGTATCTCCGCCGTTGAAGTCATCATGACCGTGCTTCACGCCGGCGGTAAGTTCGATGACAATTCCTATAAGGTGTCCGGCGGTTTGCACGGCGTGGGCGTATCGGTCGTCAATGCCTTGTCGGAAAAGCTGGAACTGGTGGTTCGCCGCGAAGGCAAAGTCCATGAGCAGACCTATAAAGGCGGCATACCGCAGGCCCCGCTGGCCATCGTCGGCGAAACCGATCAAACCGGGACCACCGTGCGTTTCTGGCCGAGCCTGGAGACGTTCACCAACAATACCGAATTCCAGTATGAAATACTGGCCAAGCGCCTGCGGGAATTGTCTTTCCTCAATTCCGGCGTGGCCATCCGTTTGGTGGATAAACGGACCGATAAAGAAGATCTTTTTCATTATCAAGGCGGTATCAAAGCCTTTGTTGAATACCTGAATAAAAACAAGACGCCGATTCATCCTACGGTATTCTATTTTTCCACGGAAAAAGACGGTATCGGCGTGGAAGTCGCCCTGCAGTGGAATGACGGCTTCCAGGAAAATATTTATTGCTTCACTAACAATATTCCCCAGCGCGATGGCGGTACGCATTTGGTGGGATTCCGTGCCGCAATGACCCGTACCCTGAACTCCTATATGGACAAAGAGGGTTACAGCAAAAAAGCGAAGGTCAGCGCCACCGGCGATGACGCCCGTGAAGGATTGATAGCCGTGGTGTCGGTAAAAGTGCCGGACCCGAAATTCTCCTCCCAGACCAAGGACAAGCTGGTTTCCTCCGAGGTGAAAACCGCGGTGGAGACGCAGATGAATGAGCGGCTGGTGGCCTATCTGCTGGAAAACCCCACCGATGCCAAGATCGTGGTGGGCAAGATTATAGATGCCGCCCGCGCCCGTGAAGCGGCGCGCAAAGCGCGGGAAATGACCCGGCGTAAAGGGGCATTGGATTTGGCGGGGTTGCCGGGCAAGCTGGCGGACTGTCAGGAGCGGGATCCGGCGCTGTCAGAACTTTATCTGGTGGAAGGGGACTCGGCGGGCGGTTCGGCCAAACAGGGCCGGAACCGTAAAAATCAGGCGATTTTGCCGCTGAAAGGGAAAATCCTTAATGTGGAGAAAGCGCGTTTTGACAAGATGCTCTCTTCTCAGGAAGTGGCGACGCTGATTACCGCGCTGGGCTGCGGTATCGGCCGGGATGAATACAATCCCGATAAACTGCGTTATCACAATATCATCATCATGACCGATGCCGATGTGGATGGTTCCCATATCCGCACCCTGCTGCTGACCTTCTTTTATCGCCAAATGCCCGAGGTGATAGAACGCGGTCATGTCTTCATCGCCCAGCCGCCGCTATACAAGGTGAAGAAAGGCAAGCAAGAGCAGTACATCAAGGATGATGATGCCATGGATCAATATCAGATATCGCTGGCGATGGACGGTGCCGCGGTTCATCCCAACGAGCATGCCCCGGCATTGGCCGGCGAGCCGCTGGAAAAACTGGTTGCCGAGCATTATGCGGTGCAAAAGATGATTGGCCGTATGGAGCGTCGTTATCCGCGCGCCTTGTTGAATCATTTGATCTATCAGCCGACGCTCCATGAGCCGGATCTGGCGAACCAAGAGCATGTGGCAAGTTGGATCGGCGCCTTGGTGAACGATCTCAATCAGAACGAAAAACATGGCAGCAGCTATAGCTATACCGTGCGCGAAAACCGTGAACGCCAGCTGTACGAGGCGGTGCTGAAGATTCGTACCCATGGCGTGGATACCGATTATGTGATGGATTTCGAGTTTGTTCACGGCGGCGAATATCGCAAGCTTTGCTCGTTGGGTGAAAAACTGCGCGGCCTGATAGAATCGGACGCTTTTGTGGAGCGGGGTGAACGGCGCCTGCCGGTTACCACCTTTGAGCAGGCATTGGACTGGCTGGTAAAAGAGTCACGGCGCGGTCTGGCCATACAACGTTATAAAGGGCTGGGTGAAATGAATCCGGAGCAGCTGTGGGAAACCACCATGGATCCGGAAAGCCGCCGCATGCTGCGGGTGACCGTCAAAGACGCTATTGCCGCCGATCAGCTATTTACCACCCTGATGGGTGATGCGGTGGAACCGCGGCGCGCCTTCATTGAAGAGAATGCGTTGAAAGCGGCTAATATCGATATTTAACGTTTATCGATAGCGGCGGTCAGCTTTTGATTGGCGCTGAAAACAAAAAAGGCGGCCGTTGGCTGCCTTTCTTTTCAATTTATGGTTATGAATCATTTGAATTTATATAATATAAGTATATATAATCTCTATTATTTGTTTACTATTTTTATAGTTGTGTTTTGCTAGTTCGGATATTTACACGTCTACTCAACTTCTTATATAATGTCAACGTTGTCGAGTTAGGGGCAAGTCACTTTAAATGGAACGACAACGGTAACTGCCGCGCCATTATTTGGCGCGGCGTTTCCTTAGATAATAATATAATTTAATTATAACTAATAAAATATCAAATGAATTAGTATCAATGAACAACTCGCGATCTCGTCATCGTTCGAAAAAGAGTGCCCTCGATGATATAACACGTGATAGCCCTTGGCTCGAATAGCCATACTTCGACGCGCAGCTTTCCATTTTCCGGTTTAATCTTCACCAGTGATTTTGTTTTCATATATTCCCTTCCTTTGGGTTTGCTACTTTTTATGTCACTCAATGACGGCAATCAATAATAAATTATCCGCATAAGAAGTCTAACGAAAGAAGGTTAGAAATATTTCATAATAATGGGTTAAATCAATATTAATTTAATAGTCTGATGTATCTTTAATATTCAAGGATAAAATCATGAGCCCATTGAAATATCTTTCAGTCTAATTACCGGCAACGCAATCTGTGAGCATATTTACCTTCAGGGATGCCTGCAAACCGGAATCAACACGAAACATTCGCCGTAAGCGGTGGATTTGCGCTATTATCGGTTGGTTTAGTATGATGATTGAGTGATGACGGAATGGCGACTGATTCTGGCTTTCCGCCACCGCCTAAAGAGGGTGCAATGACGATAAAACTTATAGCAATAGATATGGACGGGACCCTGTTAAATCATAAACATGAGATAACCCCCGCGGTTAAACGCGCCATAAGCGCAGCGCGGGATAAGGGTGTCTATGTTGTCTTGGCCACCGGCCGGCCCTTTATCGGCATACAGCGCTACCTGCTTGAGCTGGATTTACAACAGGAAGGGCATTACTGCATTACCAATAACGGCGCGCTGGTCCAGCGGACGGTTAACGGCGATCGCGTATCGGAAATTACCCTCGATTTTGACGATTATCTTTATTTCGAGGCGTTATCACGACAGCTTGGTGTGCATTTTCACGCGCTGACTTTCTCCACACTTTATACGGCAAATCGGGATATCGGCCGCTATACCGTTTTTGAAGCTTTTCTGACCGGTATGCCGTTAAAATTCCGCCGGGTAGATGAAATGGACCGGGGTCTCCGGTTTCCTAAAGTGATGATGGTTGATGAGCCGGCTATTTTGGACCACGCCATCAGCCAGATCCCGCAGGAAGCCTTTGACAGATATACCATTATGAAAAGCGCCGAATATTACCTGGAATTGTTGCGCAAAGAGGCGAATAAAGGCGAGGGAGTCAAGGCATTGGCGGAGCATCTGCATATCACGGCTGATGAGGTAATGACGATCGGAGATCAGGCGAATGATTTAGCAATGATTAAGTATGCCGGCATTGGCGTGGCGATGGGGAATGGCATTGATGAAGTAAAAGCCGCCAGCCAGTTCGTGACCAAAAGCAATCTGGAAGACGGCGTTGCGGTGGCAATCGAGAAATTTGTACTGAATTCCCGCTAGCATTGGGGCTTGACGCGAAAACGACACTCAGAGCGGCGTCCCCTAGAGAAAGGGGGATGAAACATGGCGAAGAGGTGCCTGAATGCTATGCCACAAATCTCAGGATGTGCCGGTTAACGCGTAAATCTCAAATAACCAAGGCTTCCACCGTTATGACATAAAGGTTATGGTCATTTTGGGGAAGTCAGACTCAGTCTTATTCTCTGTTCACTTAGCGTTACCTTATATATTATTTGACACCATTTATAGATGATGTAAACAGGTATTTTATACTTCGCTGTACTTTTTTAACTTATTGCCGGGCAACTCACTTTATACGGCGCGAAATTATTATTGGTTGCACTAATTGAAATGAATTTTTCTCCGCACACTTTTAAGTTAGTTTAAAATTCGAACCTATTATTTGATAGCATTCAGCCGAGGACGATATAAGAATATTGTTCATATTGATTGTTCTCCTTCATTATATGCACCTAATTATTAATATGTGTTTGGCCTTGTCCATAAAGGTTCCTAACCATAATTATTCGGTATTTTTTTTCTTTGTCAGTCTCGGATTTATAACCTATTTTTTCTATAATTTTCTAAAGTCATGTTGTGTAATTCTCTACACCAGCGGTGAATGTTAGTACAACAAATATTGTAATGTTTGGCGACCTCATATACAGGCTTTTTAATGCCGCAAGCTTCTTGAACAATCTTTTCTTTTTCTAATGTAGTAAAAGTTTTTCTCTTTTTTTTTAACTCATAAGAATGAATTATGGTATCCAGTGCCAAAAAGGGAGTTTTATTATCTGAAGGATTTTGATAAATATATTCCAGAATTTTTTTTAACTCTGTGATGGACATGGAAAAATGCTTTTTACACCATGAAAATATATATTGATGCGGAATGTCGTGTATTTTAGCCACCCTGCTACAGTTAGAATATGGGTGGCAAGCCTCAAGTACGATAGAACACTGTTCATCACGGCTTCTTGCTTTATGGCTGGCAATACAGCGGTGATGCGGCTTATTATTTTTTTTAAGTTTAATGCCATGTTGCGTTTGAAGTAATAAATCTTTTGCTTTTTCAATCTGAAATGATGAGGAAGGTTTGTTATCTTCACCACAACAAAGGTCGTTTTTTCTTGCTATGGATAAATCAAGAGGAAGGTTATCCTCTTTTTTTGATAACTCTTGTTCAGAACGGTTTGACTGAACCAAGCTAAAAATATATATGTTTTTTGTATGTTTTTCGCTGCTCCCACCTTGATGCTGGTGCGTTTCATGGGATTTCATATCTACATTGTAAGCTTCTTTGAGTCCCATCTTCAGCTTAACATAATTGCCATTAAAACTGACATCGTAACCTTCCCCATGAGTTTTTTCCCAACCGGCAAGGGAACCTATAGTGTTCATTTTTATTTATCTCCATAATGTTATTATACTGTTTAATTGTTATAATAAGTCTTAACTTAAATAAGGTAAAATAACTATTTTTAATGAATTAATTGCCAGCAAATTTCTTCCTTTTTAAGGTTAAAAAATATAACACAGAATATATAAATTTTTTTTCAATAAAGATTCCATCAATAGCGGGTATGCTAGATCCATCTCACAGTTTTTTGTTAAATATTTTGTTGTTCATCATGCTCTTTAGTTAGAATGCTAACTCGTGGTAGTTATGGAGAAATCTATGAAAAACCCATGTTTTATCGGCGTGGATGTGGGATCCGCCAGCGTCCGCGCGGGCATTTTTGACGGGCAGGGTCAGCGGCTGGCTTTTGCTGTGCGCCCGATTCAACAATATCACCCGCGCCCGGGCGTGGTGGAGCAATCATCACGGCAAATCTGGTCTCAGGCCTGTGAGGCCATCAAAGAGGCGGTAAAAGAGGCCGGGGTAGCGCCGGACTCGGTGGTTTCGCTGGGCTTTGACGCCACATGCTCGCTGGTGATGGTGGATGGCAGTGGGCAAGGTATTTCCGTATCTGAAGGCGGGGAAGCCGAGCGCGATATCGTCATGTGGATGGATCATCGGGCGGTAGAGGAAGCTCAGGCAATTAATGCCACCGGCGATGAAGCGCTTGCCTACGTGGGCGGAGAGGTGAGCGTTGAAATGGAGCTGCCGAAAGTATTATGGCTTAAGCGGCATTTCCCCGATCGATACCAGCGCGCCCGGCGCCTGTTTGATTTGGCTGATTTCCTGGTATGGCGCGCCACCGGCGCCGATGTTGCCAGTGTATGCACCCTGACCTGCAAATGGAACTATCTGGCCCATGAGCACCGCTTTAGCACATCGCTTTTACAGGCCGTCGGATTAACGGATTTATTGGAAAAAGTGCCGTCAACCATCCTTGAACTGGGCCAACCGGCAGGCACCCTGAGCGAAACGGCGGCAAGCCAATGCGGCCTGACAACCGCTGTTATCGTGGCCGGCGGCATTATAGATGCCCATGCCGGCGGCCTGGCGCTGGTGAGCTCACGTCCCGAAGGGACGCTGGCGATTATCAGCGGTACGTCTAACTGCCATATGCTGGTAAATCAAAAAGAGATACATGTCCCCGGTGTCTGGGGACCGTATTGGGGCGCGATGTTGCCGGATTGGTGGCTTAGCGAGGGGGGGCAAAGCGCCGCCGGGGCCCTGGTGGACTGGACGCTGCGGCAACATGCCGCCTGGCCGCTCCTGCAGCAGCAAGCGGCGCTGGAACACTGCAATGAATATACCCTGCTTAATCGATGGGTGGCCGCTCTGGAACAGCGGGAACCCCTGCCCACCCGGCAGCTGCATGTGTTGGCGGATCACTACGGCAACCGTTCCCCCCGCTCCAACCCCCATGCCCGCGGCGCGGTTATCGGCCTTACCCTTGAAGAGGGACCGGATGCCCTGGCCCGGCTCTATCTCGCCACGCTTCAGTCCATTGCCTATGGTACCCGCCATATTATCGATGCCATGAATCAGGCCGGTCATCACATTACCCGGTTGATGATATGCGGCGGTGCGACAAAGAATCCCCTGTGGCTGCGTGAGTATGCCAATGTCACCGGTTGCGATATAGAGTTGTCGGCGGAAGACGACGTGGTGACGCTGGGGGCCGCGTTATTGGGGGCGGTTGCCGCTCAAACTTATCCCACCTTGACCGAGGCCGCCCAGGCGCTGGTGCGGCCCGGATCAATATGTGCAGCGGATGCCGGCCAAGCCGCTTTCCACCAGGCGAAATATCAGGTTTATCTGCGCATGTATGAGGATTTGCAGCAGGCGGTGAAGATAATGCGTCCCTGGTGCTGACAGCGAAAGGGATGGCGGCGGATAAAAAAATTCGCCGTTACCCTGGCTAATCGGGCTAATCGGGCTAATCGGGCTAATTGGCGGCGGGGGGATTATCAGCGTTGGCTGAGGAGGCGCCATGCAGCATGCGTTCTCGGGGTGAATCAAGGCGTTTATCGCTGTTTCGGCGCAGGTAATCATAGGGCAGCAGCATGGTGTCGAGCACTGCGGAAAACGGTAAATCAATTGCCGCAAAGGGGATCATGCTCCAATTAGTATCGTCATCTTCCAATACTGCCATGCTGGCTCGGGTTCCGGGATAATAACCCTGGTTGGGGCCGGTATGGGTCATCACACTTGAACACCCTGTGCTGCCCATTAATGCGCAGCTTGCCGTGAGAAAGAGCAATGTCTGTTTTAACATAGTTTCTCTGCATCCATTTTTGTCATAATAATTTGATGGCTACGCATTAGTCGGAATGAGTAAATATGCTGCTGCTACGGCCTATTCAGTGTAAGTTATAATAAACTCTTCTCAATCTGATTTCCCTCAATCTGCGATATTTTTTTCGTATTCCCCCTTGAAAAAATTACGGCCGGCGCCATTTTATAGTTGTGGCCGGGAAAAATATGCCGTAAGGGTATTTGGTCACCGACCTGTCCATCCGGAAGGTTGTTTACCACCTCGCTGATTGCTGGAGGCTTTAACCATGCGTAATTTTGATTTATCACCTCTCTACCGTTCGGCCATTGGTTTTGATCGGCTGGTCAACCTGCTTGAATCCGGGCAGACCCAAAGTAACGGCGGTTATCCTCCCTATAATGTGGAATTGGTAAATGAAAACCAATATCGCGTCGCCATTGCTGTAGCAGGTTTTGCCGAACATGAGCTCGATATTACCGCCCATGACAACCTGTTGACGGTAAAAGGCGCCCATGGGGACGAGCCCACGGAACGCAACTATTTGTATCAAGGCATCGCCGAGCGCAATTTCGAACGTAAATTCCAATTAGCTGAACATATCCAAATTAAAGGCGCAAATTTGGAAAATGGATTGCTCTATATCGATTTAGAGCGTGTGGTTCCGGAAACGTTGAAACCGCGCCGTATTGAAATCAAGTAAACTGGCCGCGCTCCGCAGCCACAGTATGTAATAACATCCGCCTGCCGTAAACGGGGGCAAGCTTAACCCTATCTATATACCCTAAAGATAATGGGTATTACAGATTATCTCGCTTCAAAGAAGGAGTAAATATGATGCGTAACTATGATCTCTCTCCACTATTACGCCAGTGGATCGGTTTTGATAAATTAGCCAGCAGCATGCAGGGCAATCAGGATGACTTTAGCTTCCCGCCCTATAACATCGAAAAAAGCGACGATAACCATTATCGCATTTCGCTGGCATTGGCCGGGTTCCGGCAGGAAGATCTGACTATCGAGGTTGAAGGCCCGCGTTTAAGCATCGCCGGCAAACCCCTGGTGCCGGAGAAGAAGGTGGAATATCTCCACCATGGCCTGGTCAGCAAGCCTTTCTCCCTGAGCTTTACCCTGGCCGAACATATGTCCATAACCCACGCCGAATTTACCAACGGCTTATTGCATATCGATTTGGAACGCCATGTTCCCGAATCCTTGCAGCCCCGCCGTATCGCCATCAGCAGCGGCGAACGGTCCCCGGTGCTGGAACACCAGGCGGACGGGCAATAAAACATTCGACCGCGTTGTACGCCCCAGGTGTGCAAGGGCTGAACCGCCCGCGGGCATAACATTACCTACTGCGCCACATCCTATCCGAAGAGCTATTCGATGGGATGCGGCGCGGTTTTTGCGTTAAAGACAATCCTACGACGCTATTACCGACACATTATTCAGCGGCCGCTTCCCTGTGCGCCCGCTCCACTTCTTCCGCCAAAATGGCGATGCCCCTTTCGATTTTATCGGCCTCCGGGACATAATTCATGCGCATGCATTGATGAGCATGGGGCCAGTCCGGCTCAAGACCGGGGAAAAAATAGTGGCCCGGCACCATTAATACACCGCGCATTTTCAGCCGTTGATATAGCATCTCGGTGGTAATGGGCAGGTTTTGGAACCACAGCCATAAAAAAATGGCCCCCTCCGGTTTGTGGATCAGGCAGCGCTCCGGCGGCAGATAGCGCCGCAGCGTGGCGATAGTCTGCGTCACGCGCCGCTGGTAAAAAGGCCGAATGACGTCGGTGGCCAAAGACATCAGATCGCCACGGCGGATCATGGCGGCGGCCAGTGCCGGCCCAAGGCCGCCGGGGGCCAGGCTGATGATGCCGTTCATATTGCTGATAGCGGAAATCACCTCTTCATCGGCAATCACAATACCGCAGCGCACGCCGGGTAATCCCAGCTTAGACAGACTCATGCATAGAATGATATTGGAATTCCACAGCGGCGTGGCTTCGCTGAAGATAATACCCGGGAACGGCAGTCCATAGGCATTGTCGATTAATAAAGGAATATTGTGCTGTCGGGCCAGCTCATCCAGGCGCAGCAGCTCCTGGTCTGTAATCACGTTGCCGGTGGGGTTGGTGGGGCGAGAAACGCAAATCAGACCAATATCCTCACCCACCTGCAGATGCTCGAAATCAACATGGTATTTAAACTGGCCGTCCGGCAAGCGGGCAATGTTCGGCTTGGTTGAAACGAACATATCTTCTTCCAACCCGGCATCGGCATATCCCAGATATTCCGGCGCCAGCGGGAACAGCACCTTTTTCAGGCTGCCGTCTTGCGCTCGTCCCGCGAAAAGATTGAATAAATAGAAAAAAGCGCTCTGGCTGCCATTGGCCAGCGCAATATTTTTTTCGCTGACCGCCCAGCCGAGCTCCTGGCGCAGCAAGGCCGCCAACGCGGTCAGCAACACGTTTTTCCCCTGCGGACCGTCGTAATTGCATAATGCTTCGCCTAGGGTGCCTTCATCCAACATGGACCGGCAAAGATCATGAAAATATGTTTCCATCGCCGGAATGGCCGCAGGATTGCCCCCTCCGAGCATAATCGCCCCAGGGGTGCGCAGCCCGTCGTTCATATCGTCCATGAGCTGGGCAATGCCCGAATGGCGGGTGAATTTGGTTCCGAAAAGCGAAAAAGCCATGTTATTTATATGTTAAAGGTTGATGAGGGACGTGGTGATACCATACCGCCCTTGCTGCGCCAGGCAACCACTATTTTAACGGCCGAAAAAAGTTAAATCAGGTCCAGGCTGCGCAGCTCGGTTTTAAGATAGGCGTAATAGATAGGCGCAGCCACCAGTCCCTCCAATCCAAAAGCGGCTTCGAATACCAGCATAGCCAATAGCAGCTCCCAGGATTTAGCCTGGATCCGGTTACCGACGATCTCCGCGTTGAGAAAATACTCCAGCTTGTGGATGAGTATCAGGTACAAAAGCATCACCCCGCCCACCGGCAAGGAGATTGATAGCGCCGAGATGATAAACATGAAATTTGAGATCAGGTTCCCTATTATCGGTAGTAAACCAAAAATAAACGTTGCCACCACCAGCGTCTTGGACAGCGGCAAATGAATCTTGAATAGGGGAAAGATAACAAAGATCAAAATGGACGTGAGGACAGTATTGACTAAAGACACCTTGATTTGCGCAAACACGATATTGCGAAAGGAGCTGGATAAATTCTGGATGCGCTGCAGCAGCTGTTCCCGAAAGTAGGTAGTGCGTCCGGAAGGTTTGTTCAACGAAATGATGGCGCCGATAATCAAGCCAATCAGAATGGTGATAAAGCCATGCAGAAAGCTGCGCCCCATGTTCCTGATAGTGATGAGGTTTTTTTCCACCAGCGCGAACACTTCGTTTTTAAGCTCTTCGGCGCTTTCCGGCAGGAAAGCGGGGAAACTCGCGGGGATGCGGTTTTTGATGCCGGAAAAAATCCGGTTCGTTTCGGACGTTATATCAATGCCGCGCTGGATGTTCGAGGTCAGGAAGCTCACCAGGCTGACGATGGCGATGGTCAACACGATTACCACGACGGCGGCAATGATACTGACCACCAGCCATCTCGCCCTGGTACCGCCGATAAGGCGTTCAAACCAGGGTGTCATGGCGAAAATGATTTCATAGGCCAGGAAACCGGCGACAAAGCAGGGAAATAAATGCAGCGGGATGATGATGGCAATAAAAAAAATCATCAAAATATAGGTACTGATTTTTATATAGTCGTGACGGCTGGTCATCATAGTTCCTTGCTCAGTAGGTCCTTGCAAAACGCGTTGGTTCCATTCATATCGCTGTTAAAAGTAAAGCACATGCCTGCATAGCGGCAAAGGTCAATTTTCGCCGGCGGTAAAATCTGCGACCGGTCTTGCGCATCCCACGGGCATAGGGATGCCGCGGCAGCGCATATCATACGCTCTCGCGAGAAGTTCGTTAGCCGTTATTGCCTGGTTGCGGCACAAACGTGGGCGGATGCGGCCGGATGGCGCCTCGCAGCGATAAAGCAGACTCAGACTCAAAATACGGCCGGATGGCGCTCCTTCGCGATATAACCCTGTCTGAGTGCGGTCGGGTAAGCGTCTTCCTGCGATATCCGACCGTTCAGGGTTACTGGATAACCTGCGGATTGACGCAGTTTCGTTCCACTTTGCCGGTCAGGGCGGTAATAAGATTTTCCACCGCTGTAGCCGCCATGTCATAGCGTGTTTCATGGGTGGCGGAACCCACATGGGGCAATGCCACGACATTGGGCAAGCGCAGCAGCGCGGAATCCGCAGGCAAGGGTTCGTGCTCAAAGACATCCAGGCCGGCGGCATGGATACGATGATTTTTCAGGGCGTCGATGAGGGCTTCCTCGTCCACCACCGGGCCGCGTCCGGCGTTAATCAAAATGGCGCTGGGTTTCATCTTCGCCAGCTGGTCGCGGCCGATCAAATGGTGGGTCTGTTCGTTCAGGGGCAAGGTGATGCAAACAAAATCGGACTCTGCCAGCAGGCTGTCTACATCACGATAGCCGGCGTTGAATCGCTGCTCCGCCTGCTCATGCCGATGGCGCGCATTGTATAAAACCGGCATGGAAAATCCCCCGTGGGCCCGTTGCGCCAGGGCCATGCCAATGCGCCCCATGCCGATGATACCCAGCGTCTTGTGGTGGACATCGATGCCATACCAACTGGGATCCACGCTGTCGCGCCATTTGCCGGCTTTGGTGCGTTCAGCCAAATCAACCACCCGGCGTGCGGTGGACAATACCAGCGCCATCATCAAATCGGCTACCGTTTCAGTCAAGGCGTCCGGGGTATGCATCAGCGCGATACCGCGTGCGCTCATTTCTTCCACGTCGAATTGATCGTAGCCCGCCGATATCGTGGAGGCGACCTTAAGGCTGGGCAGCAGGTTCAATCGCTGCTTATCGAATTTGCCGCCTGAACCGATGATTCCTTGCGCTTTCTGCAGTACCTGAGCATATTTTTTGCAATTTTCTTCGCTTAATCCCTCAAACTCTGTCACCGCAAAATGCGTATCCAAGCGTTGACGCAGATCTTCAGGTAATGTTTTATAGGCAACAACAACAGGTTTCATCCTCTTTCCCCTTTCAGCGATATGTTTTATACCCTTCGGGTATACAGAAAGCAGCATAACAGTTTTGCCGGTGAACGAAATAGCCGCCGCCCCGCTAGGCCGTTTGCGGCTGCGTATTCTGCGCCGGTTTGACTATAAGCGTTAACCATACCGAAACCAGCAGGGCTATGGCCATAAACATATAGGATGCCGATGGAGAACCGGTGGCGCCGTTAAGATATCCCACCACCCAGGAGCCGACAAACGAACCGAGGGCTCCCATGCTATTGATAAGCGCCATTGCCCCGCCGGAAACGTTGCGCGGCAGCATTTCGGGCACGATGGCGAAAAATGGACCATACGGGGCGTACATAGCGGCGCCCGCAATGACCAATAATGTATATGAGCCCCAGAAATGATGAGCGCCCAGCATATAGGAAGACAAAAATGCCAAGGCGCCGATCAAAAGCAGCGGCCAAACAAAGATTTTTCTTTTCTGCAGCTTATCCGACGCCCATGACACGAGAATCATGGCGATAGTGGCCGCCAGATAAGGCACCGCCGACAGCCAGCCGGCCTGAACCATACCCATCTCCATTCCGTTGCGCAAAATGGACGGCAGCCATAATACGAAGCCGTAAACACCGATGCTCCAGGCGAAATATTGAATACTCAGAATAATGACATTACGGGAGCGAAACGCCTCAGCGTAATTATGAACCGCTTTTATACCCTCTTGTTCTTTTAACAGCTGCTGTTGCAAAGCCTGCTTTTCACTCTCGGACAGCCACTTTGCCTGAGCGGGTTTATCCTGCACCATAAACCACCAGCAGAACGCCCAGATAATGGCGGGAGCGCCTTCGAGAATAAACATTTCGCGCCAGCCGAAGGAGTTAATCAGGTAGCCGGATAACACCGACATCCACAGTACCGTTACCGGATTACCGAGGATAAGGAAGGTATTGGCCCGTGAGCGTTCGGATTTGGTGAACCAGTTACTGATATAAATCAGCAGCGCCGGCATGACCGCGGCTTCAACCACCCCCAGCGCGAATCGAATCACCATCAACATCGGGATATTGCTGACGATGCCGGTCAGAGAGGCGCAGCCGCCCCAGAGCAGCAGGCACCAGAAAATCAGCTTTTTTACGCTGCGTCGTTCCGCATAGATGGCTCCCGGTATCTGGAAAAAGAAATAACCCAGGAAGAACAACGCCCCCAGAAGGGATGAAATGGTTTTGGTAATGCCCAGATCGTCATTTATGCCTGCCGCGGAGGCGAAACTGAAATTAGCCCGATCGAGATATGCCAGACTGTAACTGATAAAGACAATCGGCATAATATACCACCAGCGCTTTGGTGCTATTTTCGCTATGCTCATCATGTTTCCTTAGTAAGGTAAGGTAGACAATTCCATTCACGGACAATCGTTTACTGGTTTATTGCAAGCGGGGCGGCTGCCCTCATCGAAAAAATGTAAATACGACCGTATGGTATCGGTTCCATTTGGGTCATTGCCTATTCGCCGCGCTTATTGCAACAAGCTGACGAAACGGCGGGTAACGGCGACCAAATCTTCTCCTTGCAACGGGAATTCAATACCGCGCGGGACGCTGTCCGGCAGCGCGGCCAGTAACTGCCGCCAGTTCTGCGCGCCGGCGTCCGGGGGCACGGCGCGCCAGCCGCCGTTTGCTTCAACCGCCGTTTTGACGTGTATATAACCCACATGGGCCGCCAGGATTCGGGCGGCCTCAAGCGCCCCCTGGCCGACCCAATGCCAGTTGCCCATATCAAAGGTCATATTAATGGGAAGCCCTGTGCCGGCCGACCGTTGGAAAAATGCCGTCAGCGGAGCCAGCGTTCCGCATTCGGTCTGATCGTTTTCCACCGTTAACGCGACTTGTCGCCCCGCCGGGAATGTCGCCAGAGGGGTAAGATCGGCAGCGGCGGAAAAATGGCCTAATGATAATTTTAGCCGCTCGGCGCCAAGTTGATTCGCTTCGGCAAATAAACGCGGCAGCTGGGTATTGAGCGAACCGTCAGGGGTAAACAGGGCTTCCGGCGCGGAATAAAAACAGCGTAATCCATAGCCGGCGATGGCCTGCCGTAATTCCGGCAGGCGCTTCAGATCGGTTTGGGTCATAAGTTCCCGGCGTATTTCCACGCCGGCCGCGCCGGATTGGGCGATGATAGGCAATAGCGGGCGCTGGCCGCCCAGGGCCGAGACGGTAGCATTGCCATATGCGGCGGTGACCACGAAAATATCGTGTTTCATCCTAACTCCTCGGCGGTTGCATTTCCCAGCTATGATTCAACGTTAGATGGGACCGGTTCCATTGAGAAGCTTGATAGGCAAAATTTATGATCATAATCACGAATTAAAGCCCGCTTTTGCCCGCTAGCGAGTGGTTGAGCCGCGTACGATCAGCTTGCCGCTGAACGCCTGTTCGCTTATAGGCTCGTCGGCGCCCTGGATCCGTTTCAACAGCTGTTCGAGGGCGGCATAGCCGATTTGATAAGTAGGCTGTTGGAACGTGGTGATGCCGACCCCCGCCAGTTCCGCCCAGGCCAGCTCATCGAAGCCAAGCAGGCCGATATCGCTGCCCCAGCGCAGATCCAGGCGACGCAAGGTGCGGGCGATTTGCAGCGTCAAGGCGCCATTGGCCGATAATATGGCCTTGCGCATTCCGCGATGGTGATGATTGAACTTCTGCAGGATGGTGTCCAATGCGGCATTGTCGTCCAGTGCGCT
Organism: Sodalis sp. RH16; assembly: GCF_047324245.1. NCBI lineage: Bacteria > Pseudomonadati > Pseudomonadota > Gammaproteobacteria > Enterobacterales > Bruguierivoracaceae > Sodalis > Sodalis sp. RH16. Next base: position 1,802,208 of record NZ_CP178737.1, read on the forward strand.
TTCCGCCTCCTCGGCCACAAGGTCGGGATGCGCCGCCATGCTATCGCGGAACGCCTGTAAACGTTCAATCCGGGTATTTACCGCGCCCAGCGGTTCGCTGAGAAACAGGATGGCTTCAAATCCCTGCTGAATCAGATGCTCGGTGGCGAGGATGGCCGCCTCACGATTGTCCAGCCCCACCACATCGCAGGAGAAACCGGGAATTTTACGATCAATCAGCACCATCGGCAGGGAAGATTGCTGCAGCATGCCGAGAGCGTCTTCATGCATTCCTACGGCATTCACCACGATACCTTCCACCTGGTAGCCGTTGAGCAGCTGCAGATAATGGCGTTCCTGATCAACCTCATTATTGGTGTTGCATACCAGCAGGGTGAAGCCGTGCTGGCGACAGGCGGCCTCTATGCCGCGCATCACCTCGACGGAGTAGGGATTGGTGATATCGGCGATAATCAGGCCGACAAGCCCGGTCTGGCCGCCTTTAAGACTGCGGGCCATCTGGCTGGGACGATAATCCAATTGGATAATGGCCGCTTCGATACGCTGTTTCATATCGTCGGAAAGCCGGTGATACTCACCGTTCAGGTAACGGGATACGCTGGTTTTGCCGCTGTTCGCGGCCTTGGCAACATCGCTGATGGTGGCGCGTGCCGGCGCGAAGGAGCCCTTCTTGCGGTTCAATGCTCAACTCTCCCGGTATAAAAAAAACGCTTATCCAATGGATCCGTTATAATGCGGGATCGGCGGGATTCGCGCCAGCATACCCGTCATCTTTCAAATTACAACTGTGTTGGTTTTGTTACTCAGCTCATCCATGAGCGGGACAATCATTCAGTCTTCACGCCATTGCAGCGTCAATATGCGATGGCCGGTTTCAACGCTGAAAGCGCTGCCGATTTCCCGAAAGCCCTGCCGGTAATAAAAGGCGCGCGCCGGGCGGTTCAATCGGTATACTTCCAATGACAGCACCGGATAATGCTGTTTGGCCTTTTCCATCAGCGCGCTGCCGATACCCTGTCGATAATAAGCCGGGGATACAAAGATCGCGCCGATGAATTGATCCATCAGCACGCTGATAAAACCGGTAAGTCTGCCGCCGCGTTCATCCACCCAGCTTACGGATTGCGGCAAATACTCATCCCGCACCAAGGGCAGGCTCTCCACCCAATAATCGCTGTGGATAAAGGGATGCGCCCGGGTAGTGCTCTCCAGCCAGAGGTCCAGCAGAGGCGGCATATCCGCGGATTGAAAGGGCCGGATCATCCTGCCGCCTGCCGGTAAAAGGCCGCGCCGGGGCCGTTAAAAGCCGTTTTGGCCGGGCCGGGCCGGCTCTCGATAACCTTTGCCACTTTTCAACCTCCTCCCCGTCGTGGAATAGATTTCGACACAGACAATAATAAGCGGTATCTAATGCGGCCATGAGATTGACACTTGTTACCGCATTCGGGCTGTATATCTTACCGCCAGAGGGTATACTGGCGCATTCTTAATAAATCCACTTTTATCGCGTGCGAATTCAACATGCAAAAGTTTGATCCCAAGACCTTTCAGGGCCTGATCCTGACATTGCAGGATTACTGGGCGCGCCAGGGCTGTACCATTGTCCAACCGCTGGATATGGAAGTCGGCGCGGGTACTTCCCACCCCATGACCTGCCTGCGGGCGCTGGGTCCAGAGCCCATCGCCGCCGCTTACGTCCAGCCCTCCCGCCGTCCCACCGACGGCCGGTACGGTGAAAATCCGAACCGTTTACAGCACTATTACCAATTTCAGGTCATCATCAAGCCCTCGCCGGATAATATCCAGGAGCTGTATCTCGGTTCGCTGAAAGAGGTCGGGCTGGATCCCACCATCAACGATATCCGCTTCGTCGAAGACAACTGGGAGAATCCGACGCTGGGCGCCTGGGGTCTTGGCTGGGAAGTGTGGCTCAACGGCATGGAAGTCACCCAGTTCACCTACTTTCAGCAGGTGGGCGGGCTGGAGTGCCGTCCGGTAACCGGTGAAATCACCTACGGCCTGGAGCGCCTTGCCATGTATCTGCAAGGGGTGGACAGCGTTTACGATCTGACCTGGAGCAATGGCCCGCTGGGCAAGACGACCTATGGCGACGTATTCCATCAAAACGAAGTGGAACAGTCCACCTACAACTTTGAATACGCCGATGTCGATTTTCTGTTCGTCTGCTTTGATCAATACGAAAAAGAAGCGCAGAAGCTGCTGGCCCTGGATCAGCCGCTGCCGCTGCCGGCCTATGAACGCATTCTAAAGGCGGCGCACAGCTTTAACCTGCTGGATGCCCGCAAGGCCATATCGGTTACCGAACGCCAGCGTTATATCCTGCGCATCCGCACGCTGACCAAAGCAGTCGCCGAAGCGTATTACGCTTCCCGTGAAGCGCTGGGTTTCCCGATGTGTAAAAAGAACGAGAAATAAGAGGCAGCCATGACGCAACATACTTTTTTGGCGGAAATCGGCACGGAAGAGCTGCCGCCGAAGGCGCTTCGCCAGCTGGCGCAGTCTTTTGCCACTTTGTTTACCGCCGAGCTTGACGGCGCCAACCTGCCCCACGGCGAGGTTAAATGGTTCGCCTCCCCCCGCCGCCTGGCGCTCAAGATAAGCGACCTGGGCGCCGCCCAGGCAGACAGCGAAATTGAAAAGCGCGGTCCCGCCGTTTCCCAGGCGTTCGACGCCGCGGGCAATGCCACCAAGGCGGCCGAGGGCTGGGCGCGCGGCTGCGGCATTACCGTTGAACAGGCCGAACGCCAGAAAACCGATAAAGGGGAGTGGCTGCTCTACCGGGCGTCCGTTAAAGGCAAACCCGCGCAAGAACTGCTGCTGGGCATGGTGACCGCCGCCCTTGGCAAACTGCCTATTCCTCGCATGATGCGCTGGGGCGACAGCGATACGCAGTTTATCCGTCCGGTGCATACCGTTACGCTATTGCTGGACAGCGAACTGATCGCGGGGCGCGTGCTGGGCATTGAGTCAGGGCGCACCGTGCGTGGACACCGCTTTATGGGTGAAGCCGAATTCACTATCGATAACGCCGATCAATACCCCGCCTTATTGCTGGAACGCGGCAAGGTGATAGCCGACTACGAAGAGCGTAAAGCGATTATCAAACGGGACGCACAAGCGGCCGCCGCGCGCATCGGCGGCAAAGCCGATTTGACCGACAGTCTGCTGGAAGAGGTGACTTCTTTGGTGGAATGGCCGGTGGTACTGACGGCGAAATTTGAAGAAAAATTCCTTGCGGTGCCCCCCGAGGCGCTGGTCTACACCATGAAAGGGGATCAGAAATATTTCCCGGTGTATGACGCGCAGGAAAAGCTGCTGCCGAATTTTATCTTTGTCTCCAATATCGCATCCATCGATCCCCGGCAGGTGATTTCCGGCAATGAGAAAGTGGTGCGGCCGCGCCTGGCGGATGCGGAATTTTTCTACAACACCGACCTGAAAATCCGGCTGCAAGACCGGCTGCCCCGTCTGGATACGGTATTGTTCCAGCAGCAGCTCGGCACCCTGCGCGATAAAAGCGACCGTATCGAATCCCTTTCCGGCTGGGTTGCCGGAAAGATTGGCGCGGATGCGGAACACGCCGCCCGCGCCGGCCTGCTGTCCAAATGCGACCTTGTGACCAATATGGTGGTTGAGTTCACCGATACCCAGGGCGTGATGGGCATGCACTATGCCCGCCATGACGGCGAGCCGGAAGACGTGGCGCTGGCGCTGAAAGAGCAGTACCAGCCGCGTTTTTCCGGCGATGCCCTGCCCTCCACTCCGGTCTCCTGCGCGGTGGCCATCGCGGAGAAGATGGATACCCTGGCCGGTATTTTCGGCATCGGCCAGCATCCCAAAGGCGATAAGGACCCCTTCGCCCTGCGCCGCGCGGCGCTGGGAGTATTGCGTATCATTGTCGAAAAGCGCCTGCCCCTGGACTTGACGGCCCTGGCGGAGGAAGCGGCTCGCCAGTATGGTGAAAAGCTCACTAATCCCCGCGTAGTAGAGGATGTGGTGGACTTTATGCTCGGCCGCTTCCGCGCCTGGTATCAGGAAGAGGGCCATAGCGTCGATACCATCCTGGCGGTGCTGGCCCGCCGGCCCACCCGCCCGGCGGATTTCGACGCCCGCGTACGTGGGGTAAGCTATTTCCGCACCCTGGACGCGGCGGCATCCCTGGCGGCCGCCAATAAACGCGTGTCTAACATCCTGGCCAAAGCCACCGACACCCTGAACGACGACGTGCGGGCCGCGGTGCTGAAAGACGCGGCGGAAATCCAGCTGGCAGCGCACCTCCAGGTGCTGCGCGATAAGCTTGAGCCGCTGTTTGCCGAGGGCCGTTACCAGGAAGCGCTGGTGGAGCTGGCCGCCCTGCGGGAGCCGGTAGACGCCTTTTTCGATAAGGTGATGGTCATGGATGAAAATGCCGAGGTGCGGGTCAATCGTCTTACGCTGCTCGACCAACTGCAAAAGCTGTTTTTGCGGGTGGCGGATATCTCGCTGCTGCAATAGCGTCTAGGCGCGCCCGGCGGTTTGCCGGGCGCGTACCTGACCATCATGCCTCATGACAAGATAGGCCTAAAAATAATCTATTTAGTTAGGGGCGACTATTTTGCCAAGATCAAAACATTGGCTATAAATAATGATGTTGATTCTTTATCTATTCGAATAGTCAAACTGAAAATAATGAATTAATTGACGATTCCTCATTGGAAACCATTGTTTATATTGAGTATGGGTTGTCAGCGGTATAACTTACTTACTGCAATATTATGAAAATTAAGGCTTGATGCTGATGAGGGAAATCATTGAAAGATAATACCTCCCTGAATATGCTGAACGGCCATGAGTTTATCAATCAAGTCTGCATAGTCAATCAACAAAAAAAGTATGAAATATCACTCTCCATTATCCTAATAGCCGGTGCTATCCAATAGATGTTTTGCCCAATAGGTAATACTAAAGGACAGTTTTAGCGTATTTATTCCGCTAAAAGTGGGCTATCCTTATGCTGCTATGAGGATGCGGCGATTCGCAAACCAGAGTAAACCAGTGAAATATTTTACAGGAGTATTCGGTCATGATGTTAAGGGATAGACTGGCGCAGCTGCGCTATGCGCTGATGATTCCAGTATTGATGCTGCTGGCGGTGCAGATCACCGCCTGCGGCGATAAAGAGCCCGATCAACGTAAGGCATTCATTCAGTTTCTACAAACCACCGTGCTGCCGGGTGGTGAGCGCCTGCCCACCCTTAGCGACGATCAAAAAAAGCAGTTCGGGCCTTATACCAATGATTATCAGGTGCTGTTGACCTTTACCCAGCAATATACCCAGTCGGTGAATACCAGCCTGCTGCCGGTATTGGATCTTATTAGCCAGATCAGGGTTCCGCAGGATTATCTCACCCGCCGCCAGGATGTGCAGCAATCCGCCGCCGCCCTCAACGCGCTGGCGCCGCAAATCGCGCAGCTGAAAAAACAGGCCGATGATGCTCGCGCGGGCCTTAAGCAGCCGGCTGATTTGAAAACGGTTTATGATCAGGCCTACGCCAAATTGGTGACGCAGCCGGTGCAAAAAGTGGCGCCGGTGATTGCCGCGGCGTCCACACTGTCGTCCACGCTGGTGCAGGTAGGTGATTTCCTCAATACGCAGGGTAATCAGGTGACCTTTGGCGCCAATGCGGTGTCATTTCCCAACCGGTTGCCGGCGACGCAGTATAATGAACTGATGAAGGGCCTGGAAAGTCAGTACCAACAGCTGGTGCAGGCCCAAAACAATGGCGGCGCCACCTTGCCCTGAGGCATAAGCGCCGGCTGGGTTTTGGCCGACACGGCCGCAGATCCATCATATTGCTTTCCCTATCGGCATGACTTGCCCGGCAGATATTCTCGTCGCCGGGCGAGACATTTACCGGTAAGTTTCTTACAAAACCTTGTTTTGTTTTGCCAAGGCTGTCGCAAATTTACGCATATCAATGCCGCGATACCTGTTAACAAAATTTTTACTCACAAATAATTTGTGACTCAACTCACATTTATCAAACAAACTCTCCCCATAAAATAGTGATATGTATCACATTACTGTCCTTGTTAGCTTACTAAAAGTTAAATTGTGATTTATTTACAATGCTTATTTGTGATGTAAATCACTAATATAGGGTGCTTTAGGGGGGGTATCCAGTGATATTCCTCACACTTTAGTCCCGGTAGTACGCTTAACTAACTGAGCGTGGTAGAGTCGCGCTGCTTATAGAACTACTGACAGTTTGTGCAACACTGTCGCAACAATATTCACGCGCCCTTATTGTCTGGCGCGTATCAATAGGGGTGAGTTTTTATGTCTTCATCGGATATCAAGGTCAAAGTACAAAATTTTGGCCGTTTCCTCAGCAATATGGTTATGCCGAATATCGCAGCCTTTATTGCCTGGGGGATTATTACCGCACTGTTTATACCCACCGGGTGGACTCCAAACGCCACATTGGCCAAGCTGGTAGGCCCGATGATCACCTATCTGCTGCCGCTGTTAATCGGTTATACCGGTGGACGGCTGGCGGGCGGCGAACGTGGCGGCGTAGTGGGTGCCATTACCACCATGGGTGTGATTGCCGGCGCCGATATGCCCATGTTCCTGGGCTCCATGATTGCCGGTCCTTTAGGCGGCTGGGCCATCAAGCGCTTTGACCGCGCGGTGGACGGCAAAATCAAGAGCGGCTTCGAGATGTTGGTTAACAACTTCTCAGCCGGTATCATCGGCATGATATTGGCCATCCTGGCATTCCTGCTGATCGGGCCGTTCGTTGAAATCATTTCCCATTTCCTGTCCGCCGGCGTAAACCTGATGGTTCGCCACGATTTGCTGCCGTTGGCGTCCATCTTTGTGGAACCGGGCAAGATCCTGTTTTTGAATAACGCCATCAATCACGGTATCTTCTCACCGTTGGGTATTCAGCAGGCTACCGCTACCGGCAAATCCATATTCTTCCTGATTGAAGCCAATCCCGGTCCGGGCATGGGCGTTTTGACCGCCTATATGATATTCGGGCGCGGAACCGCTAAACAATCAGCCGGCGGTGCGGCCATCATCCATTTCCTGGGTGGTATCCACGAAATCTACTTCCCTTACGTCCTGATGAACCCGCGCCTGCTGCTGGCGGTAATCCTTGGCGGTATGACCGGCGTATTCACCCTGGGCCTGCTGCACGGCGGCCTGGTGTCTCCGGCATCTCCGGGTTCCATCCTGGCGGTGCTGGCCATGACGCCCAGAGGGTCGTACTTTGCCAACATCTCCGCGGTAGTCGCCGCCTTTGCCGTCTCCTTTGTTATTTCGTGTATTCTGCTCAAGAGCACCAAAGCGAAAGAAGGGGATGATCTGGATGAAGCGACCCGTCGTGTGAAAGACATGAAAGCCCAGTCCAAAGGCATGGCCGCTCCGGTTACCGCCGGCGCCACCGGCGACCTGAGCTCGGTACGTAAAATCATCGTTGCCTGCGATGCCGGTATGGGTTCCAGCGCCATGGGCGCCGGTGTTCTGCGTAAAAAGGTGAATGAGGCCGGGCTGAAAAATATCAGCGTGACCAATGCCGCCATCAACGACCTGCCTGAAGATGTGGACCTGGTGATTACCCACCGTGATCTGACCGAGCGCGCTATGCGTCATGCTCCGCAGGCCCAGCATATTTCCCTGACCAACTTCCTCGACAGCGGCCTGTATACCGATCTGACGGCCCGCCTGGTAGCGGTGCAAAAGACCGATGCGAAGCAGCAAAAAGTCCTGTCGACCCTGGATGACAGCTTTGAGGGCAGCGAACAGAATCTGTTCCGTCTTACCGAAGCCAATATCTTCCTGGGACAGCATGCCGATCAGAAAGAGCAGGCCATCCGCTTCGCCGGTGAACAGCTGGTGAAAGGCGGCTATGTCCAACCCGAGTATGTTGATGCCATGCTGGAACGTGAAAAGCTGACCTCTACCTACCTGGGTGAATCCATTGCCGTTCCCCATGGTACCATCGAAGCCAAAGATAAGGTGTTACGCACCGGCGTCGTATTCTGCCAATATCCGGACGGTGTCCGGTTCGGTGACGAAGAAGACGATGTCGCCCGCCTGGTCATCGGTATCGCGGCCAGAAACAATGAACATATCCAGGTCATCACCAGCCTGACCAACGCCCTGGATGATGAAACCGTCATTGCGCGGTTAAGCACCACCACCAGCGTCGCTGAAGTGCTGGAGTTGCTGAAAGGCCAGAAGCCGGTCAGAAGCGCGTCGTAACGGATGGAACCGGTTGTATTTGAGAGGGGGCCGTCACGGCCCCTTTTTAGCTAAGAGAATCCAAGGTTAAATCTATGAAAGCATTACATTTCGGAGCAGGTAATATCGGTCGTGGATTCATCGGCAAGCTATTGGCCGATGCCGGGATTGAAGTGGTATTTGCGGACGTTAATCAGGTTGTGCTGGATGCGTTGAACGCGCGCCACGAATATGAAGTCCATGTCGTGGGTGAACAGTCTCGGGTCGAGATAGTGCGTAATGTCAGCGCCGTCCACAGCGGCAGCCCCGATGTGACGGCGTTAATCGCTACCGTGGATTTGGTGACCACTGCCATCGGCCCGCAGATTCTTGAGCGTATAGCCGCAGGCGTCGCCAAAGGGCTGATACAGCGCCATGATGCGGGTAACGCCCGTCCGCTGAATATCATCGCCTGTGAAAACATGGTGCGCGGCACCAGCCAATTGAAGCAGCATGTGCTGAAAGCGCTGCCGGACCAGTACCATGACTGGGTCGGTCAGAACGTGGGTTTCGTTGATTCGGCGGTGGATCGCATCGTCCCGCCGGCCCAGGCCGGCAGCCAGGATCCGCTGGCGGTCACGGTTGAAACCTTCAGTGAATGGATTGTGGATAAGACCCAGTTCAAAGGCGAGCCGCCGGCCATTGCCGGTATGGAACTGACCGATAATCTGATGGCGTTTGTGGAACGCAAACTCTTCACATTAAATACCGGCCATGCCATTACCGCGTATCTGGGACAGCAGGCGGGACATAAAACCATTCGCGACGCCATTCTCGATCCGGCGATCCGCCAGGTGGTGAAGGGGGCGATGGAAGAAAGCGGCGCGGTGCTGATTAACCGCTACGGTTTCGATCCGGAAAAACATGCCGCTTACATCAATAAAATCCTGCAGCGTTTTGAAAATCCCTATCTGCACGACGATGTGGAACGCGTCGGCCGCCAGCCGCTGCGTAAGCTCAGTGCCGGCGATCGGTTAATCAAACCGTTGCGCGGCACGCTGGAATACGGCCTACGTCACGACAACCTGATGAAAGGTATCGCCGCTGCGATGCATTACCATAGCGAGCAGGATCCCCAGGCGCAGGAATGGGCGGCATTACTGGAAAAATCTGGGCCGGAGGCTGCGTTGGCGCAGGTTTCCGGTCTTGAAAAAGACAGTGAGGTGGTTGAGCAGGTGGTGACTATTTATAACGCCATGCAATGATGATCGAGACCCGGGGATAAGGTCTGCCTCGTCCCCGGATTTTACATGGTGTTAGGTGATGACGGAAAATACGCAACTGCATGAAAATCAGGTTCTGGAACAGCTGAACGCCGGTACGACGGTGAGGGATCTGATGGAAGCGGCGGTGACTTTATTGGCTGAAGCGGTCAATATCCTGGTGCTTCAAATATTTCGCAAGGATGATTACGCGGTGAAGTATGCCGTGGAACCGCTATTGGTTGGCGCCGGGCCGCTGGGAGAACTGCCGGTGCGTTTGAAATTGGTTTATGCCCTGGGGGTTATCAGCCGGCAGGAATATGAAGATGCTGAGCTGCTGCTGGCTTTGCATGAGGCCTTGCAGGACGATCCCAAAGAGTACCGTTTTACCGATGATGAAATTCTCGGTCCGTTCAGCGAACTGCATTGCGTTACGGCGTTTCCGCCATTGCCGGATTTTTCCCGTGTGCCGGGGGACGATGCGCTGGTAAGAATGCAGCAGCAGCGCTATCAGCAGATTGTGCGCTCCACCATGGTGTTGTCCACCACCGAATATCTCGTGCGCATCAGCGCGAAAAAGGCCTTCACGGATAAACTGCTGTTAAAATAAAAAACCATCCCGCGGGATGGTTTTTTCATTAATCAGCCGATAAAGCGGCGTTATTTGGCTTCAGAGAAGCGCTTGGCCGCTTCGTCCCAGTTCACCACGCTCCAGAACGCTTTGATATAATCAGGACGGCGGTTCTGGTATTTCAGGTAATAAGCGTGTTCCCATACATCCAGGCCGATAATCGGATAGCCTGATGCGCCGGAAATCGCTTCGCCCATCAGCGGGCTGTCCTGATTGGCGGTTGAGACCACCGCCAGCTTATCGCCTTTTTTCACCAGCCAGGCCCAGCCGGAGCCGAAGCGGGTGGCGGCGGCTTTCTCAAAGGTTTCCTTGAAAGCGTCCACGGAACCGAAATCGCGTTCGATGGCGGTTTTCAATTCACCCTGAAGCTGGGTGCCCAATTTCAGGCCTTTCCAGAACAGGCTGTGATTGTAATGGCCGCCGCCGTTGTTGCGCAGCGGGGTTTTTTTGTCCGCCGGCAGCTGATCCAGTTTTGTGATCAGTTCGTCTACGGGCAGGTTGGCAAATTCAGGCAGGCTTTCGAGCGCGGCATTGGCATTATTGACATAGGTCTGATGATGCTTGGTGTGGTGGATTTCCATCGTTTGTTTGTCAAAATGCGGTTCTAAGGCGTCGTAAGCGTACGGCAAGGATGGCAGTGTATAGCTCATAGTTATCTTCTCCATTTTTGTGGTGCGGCACCCGGAATAAATGTTAGTGCCGCGTAAGCAATCCGATCATTATAGTTAATTAAACGTTTATGAAAACGTTTATCAGTCCCTTTTAAAGAACATGTTTAGCTTTTGCTATCCAGGATTCGCTCGGGATGGGTATAAATCGTCGCCCGGCCCGGCTTGCTGAAGCCCACCAGAGTAAGCCGGCACCGCTGCGCCACGTCAACCGCCAGCGCGGTGGCGGCCGAGACGGCGAACAGGATTTCCACGCCGCACATGGCGGATTTCTGCACCATTTCATAGCTGGCCCGGCTGGACACCAGCACCGCACCGGGCATGACCCCGGCCCGCGCGCGATAGCCCAGCAGTTTATCCAGCGCCACGTGACGGCCCACATCCTCGCAGCCTAAGGTCAGTTCTCCCGCCGGCGTAATCCAGGCCGCCGCGTGGGTACAACCGGTGAGCCGCCCGATGGGCTGCACGCTTTTCAACTGGGCCAGCGCCTGGTCCAGTCTTTCCAGCGGCCAGGTCTGGGTGAACGGCAGCGGACTGATGGGCTTGGCGATTTCGTCCAGTTGCTCGACGCCGCACACGCCGCATCCGGTGCGGCCGGCCATGGCGCGGCGATGTTCCTTCAACGCCATGAATCGGCGGCTGGACAGCTCAATATGCACTTCCATACCGTTGCAGGCCGGCATCACATCCATGCCGTAGATTTCAGCGGGGTGATCGATAATGCCTTCCGAGAGGGAAAAGCCCAGGGCGAACTGCTCAAGCTCTTTCGGCGTCGCCATCATAACCACATGGGATATGCCGTTATACACCAGCGCCACCGGCACCTCTTCCGCCAGCCAGTCCGGTTCGGACCGGGTGAGCTGCCCGCGCTGGCGGACCGGACATTGCCTGAGGCCCGCCATGGCGGCGGGGTCGGTATCCTGTGGCGAAGAGATTTTATTCACGGCGGTTTACCCAGGTAGCGGACGAAAAAGCATGCCGCATTATTGTATCCTAAGGGCGCGGATGAAAAATATCCCCTAGTGCGTTATTCACGAAAGCGGTCCAGGAAGCCGGGCTGGGACGCAACCTCCTTTGCCATATCAATAAACGCCCGCAGTTTCGGCTGCGTTTGCGAACGCTGGGGAAAATAGAGGAACACCCCGCTGTCGCTGGGAATATATTCCCGCAATACGCTTTCCAGCCGTCCGGCGGCGTAATGGTGGCGCACTTCGTAATCGCTGACAAAGGCCAGCCCCAGGCCCTGCAGGGCAAACTCGATCAGCAGATTGCGGTCGTTTACGATAATACCGCCTTTCACATCCACCACAAAATCCCGCCGGCCGCTGCGAAATTCCCATCGGTGAACGATTCGGGACGTGACGAACCGATAACGAATGGCCTCATGGCGCAACAGGTCTTCCGGGATAACCGGACGACCCGCCCGGATGAAATACTCCGGCGTCGCCGCGACCGACCAGGAGATTTCAGGGGTCAGGCGAACCGCCACCATATCGCCCTCAACCGATTCTCCCAAACGAATGCCGGCGTCAAATCCTTCGGCAACGATATCCACCAATCCGTCGTCCAGGGAGATATCCAGCATGACCTCCGGATAGGCTTGCCTGAAGCGGGGAACGATGGCGTTGAACAGATAATCCGCGGTGTTATTGCGGGGGGCGGTCACCCGCAGGGTTCCCTGCGGCCGGTGGCGATAATGTTCAAGGGTCTCTATGGCCGACAACATATCGGCCACCGCGGGACGCATTTGCCGGTACAGACTGTCGCCGGCTTCGGTCAGGGCGACCCGCCGGGTGGTTCGCTGGAATAACACCACGCCGTAACGGTGCTCGAGAACCCTGATGGCCTTGCTGACCGCGGTAGGAGTAACTCCCAGGCGCGCCGCCGCCTCGGTAAAGCTTTTCAGCTCGGCTACCGCCATAAAAGGGGTGATTCCATCCAGTTGATCGTTAAGCATAGATGCCGATTATAAACCTCAGGTTCAAAGCAGGTGTAGCTTACTCGTCTATATCTCATTAATCCAGAGGACTAGCATAAGTCCCGACGGTTGATAACACCCCCATCGTACGTGGGCCGGCGGCGTTATTAATGGTTTTCGTCAGGAAGGGTGGTTTACGCCTGTTCCCCACATTTGCGGAGAAGAAATATGTCGACTTTAAGCTGGTTCATCACCGGAACCTCCAGTGGTTTCGGCCGTGCTTTGACCGAACAATTATTGGCCCGCGGCGATCGGGTGTTTGCCACCCTGCGCAAAACCGCCGCGCTGGATGATTTGAAAAGCCGCTATGAGAACACCCTGGCGGTGGCGCAGTTGGACGTAACCGATACCGCCGCCATACGGCGGGTGGTGAAAGAAGCCTTCGAGCGGTTCGGTAAAATTGATGTCGTGATAAACAACGCCGGTTTCGGCGTGGCCGGCGCCGCCGAAGAGGCCACCGACGAGCAAATCCGCCGGCAAATCGATACCAATGTTATCGGGTCGGTTCAGGTCACCCGGGCCGCCTTACCCTATTTGCGCGCCCAGGGCGGGGGGCGGATTTTGCAGCTGTCCTCCATGGGAGGACAGCTCTCTTTCCCGGGCCTGAGTTTTTACCATTTGAGCAAGTGGGCGATTGAAGGTTTTTATGAGGCGGTGATTCCGGAAATCGCGCCCTTCAATATCCAGGTTACGCTTATTGAACCGGGTGTGGCCCCCACCGGTTTTGGCGGCGAAAACCTGTCCCGTACGCCGGTAATGGCGGTGTATGAACCGACGCCGGTGGGCGATTTTCGCCGCAGCGTTGCTGCGGGCGCCTTTTCCACTACCGGCGATGCCGGCAAAATGGTGGCGGCCATGATAGATTCCGTGTCGATCCATCCCGCGCCCAAACGTCTGGCCCTTGGCAGTGATGCCTTCGACATGATTGGCGCGGCGTTGGTAGGCCGGCTGGCGGACCTGTACAATCAGAAAGCGATGGCATTATCAACGGACCGGGTTCCCCGGACGGACCCTTTTTAACCCGTGACGTTCTTCCCTGCCGGGTCGGCGAACATCCGCCGGGCCGGATTTTTGCCATGGTTTTTAATCTGATATGATGTTAAAAATGCCGCTGCGCTTGAAAAGTGGCTATCCTTTTAATATGACAATGCTTTTAAAGTCGGCTTTTTTGCACTGTGCATTGTATACCCTAAATAATTCGAGTTGCAGGAAAGCCAACGCACCTGCAACTTGAAGTATGACGGGTATACCGTCCGGTGGGGCCGGAGCGAATCATTGAAAAACAGATAAGGCCATGCCCATGCGCTATACCATTATCACGTCGTTGCTCATTCTGGCGGCATCAGCGCTGCCGATTGCCGGTGGGGCGACCCAAACCCCGGCCTCGCCAACCCCTGATGCGGCTGCAAACGCGCCGGCCGTTGCGGCGAATCAGGATATCAGCGTCGCCGTGCTCGACGGCAAAATCACTCTGCGATTGCCGGGGGATTTTGTTGATCAAAGCCGGAAAGACGTCGCCGGACAAAATTCAGGCGTCGTGGTCAGCCTGTACGTTAACAAATCCCGTTCCCAGGTGGTGGGCATCAGTGAGGTTCCCACCGCCGCCGGGGATGCCAACGACACCAGCGACGATGCCTTTAATAAAATGGCCCAGGGTGCGTTTTCCGGCCTCAAGACCCAATTCAACCATGTGACAAAAACCGGCCAGACCACGCCCGTGGCGGGGGGGCACAAGTTTCTGCGTATTGACAGCAAACAGGAGATGAAAGGCGAAGCCATGATGGGCACCATACTGGTCACGCCTTACAGCGCGCGCGTCGTGACCCTGCAGATATTGACCCCGGAATCAGGTGCTTCAGGCCATGATCTGTTGGTTAAGCATATTTTGGACAGTATCGCGTTCCACTAAGTCGGCCGCGAGGCGTCAACAGTCGCGGCGAATTCCACTGTTTCTCCTTGCGTGCGCCATACTAAAGTCAGGATGACGGTAACCGGAGGCGAAGATGAAACTCATTGGCAGTTACACCAGCCCGTTTGTGCGGAAAATTTCGGTAATCCTGCTGGAAAAGAGTCTCCCCTTCCAGCTCATAAACGCATCGCCCTGGGAAGAAGACCCCCAGGTCATTGCCGTTAACCCTTTAGGTAAAGTACCGGTACTGATAACCGGGCAAGGGGAGCCCATCTTCGATTCACCGATTATCGCGGAATATCTTGAGCTTTTATGCGCTGAACCGGCGCTGCTGCCGGCGGACCGTCTGCAGGCCCTGCGGGTGCGCCAACTGGAAGCCCTGGCGGATGGCGTGACGGATGCCGCGATGGCCATTGTCAGGGAGTGCCGGCGGCAGGCGGACCGGCAAAACGAAAGTTTTATCCTCTATCATCGGGAGAAGATCCGCCGGGGCTTGAATGCGCTGGAACTCGCGGCTGGTGAGGGTAAATGGCTTAATACTTCCACCCTGTCCCTGGCGGATATCGCCGTGGCCTGTTCGCTGGGATTTATCAATTTTCGCCGGGTGATGCCGAACTGGTGTGTGGAAAGGCCGGCGCTGGTAGCAATGGCCGGACGTATATTGGCCAGAACCAGTTTTGCCCGAACGGCGCCGCCGGCGGCGGCCGATGTGTATACGAGTGAAATGTTATAAACGGAAATGTGAGACCTATCGTAAAGTGCAAATTCCTTCTTCTCCCGCCTATCTCCCCCGCTTCCCTGAAGCTAACGTTAACGGATAGCGTACAGACCGGCTTATCGCCGCGTGTCGAAGTTGTTCGCTGATAACGGCCCTCCAAGGCCGGTAAGGCATCGATCAGGCTATTGAGTGTAAAGGAGAAACCATGGCTCACAATCCCCCCTCAAGCCGGCTGATACCCGGCGAATATGGTTACCCGCTTGAACTGAAACCACGCTACAACAATTTTATCGGCGGCGAATGGGTCGCGCCGGTGAACGGTGAATATTTTGTCAATCTGACGCCGGTAACCGGCCAGCCGCTGTGCGAAATCGCCAGCTCCGGTCCCGGCGATATCGATCTGGCCCTGGATGCGGCCCATAAGGCCAAAGCGGAATGGGGCGGCATGTCCATACAGAACCGCGCCGCCATTCTTTTTCGCATCGCCGATCGCCTGGAGCAGAATGTTGAACTGCTGGCGGCGGTTGAAACCTGGGATAACGGCAAGCCCATCCGCGAAACCAGCGGCGCCGATGTGCCGCTGGCTATCGATCATTTCCGTTATTTCGCTTCCTGTATCCGCGCGCAGGAAGGGGGGATCAGCGAAATCGACGGCGATACCGTGGCTTATCATTTTCATGAGCCCCTGGGCGTCGTCGCCCAGATTATTCCGTGGAATTTCCCGTTGCTCATGGCCTGTTGGAAAATGGCGCCGGCCCTGGCGGCGGGCAACTGCATCGTATTGAAACCGGCTAAGCTGACCCCTCTGTCGGTTCTGGTGATGATGGAGCTGATCCAGGATTTGCTGCCGGCCGGGGTCATCAATGTGGTGAACGGCGCCGGCGGTGAAATCGGCGAATACCTGGCCACCTCCAAACGCATCGCCAAGGTGGCGTTTACCGGCTCCACCGAAGTGGGGCAGCAAATCATGAGTTATGCCTCGCAGAATGTGATCCCGGTGACCTTGGAGCTGGGCGGCAAATCGCCGAACATCTTTTTTGCCGACGTAATGGCAAAAGAGGACGCTTTCTTCGATAAAGCCCTGGAAGGTTTCGCCCTGTTCGCCTTCAACCAGGGCGAAGTCTGTACCTGCCCCAGCAGGGCGCTGGTGCAGGAGTCCATTTACGAGCGTTTTATGGAGCGGGCGGTGAAACGGGTCGAGGCAATCCGCAGCGGCAATCCGCTTGATAGCGGTACCATGATGGGGGCGCAGGTCTCCTTGGGACAAATGGATACCATCCTGAATTATATCGCCATCGGTAAAAAAGAGGGGGCCGAAGTCCTGACCGGCGGACGGCGTAAAGCCATGGAAGGGGAACTGGCCGAAGGGTATTACCTGGAACCCACCATCTTGTTCGGTAAAAACAGCATGCGGGTGTTCCAGGAGGAAATCTTCGGGCCGGTGCTGTCGGTCACCACGTTCAAGGATATGGACGAGGCGCTGGCGCTGGCCAATGATAGCGATTACGGGCTGGGGGCCGGCGTATGGAGCCGCGACGGCAATATTGCCTATAAGATGGGCCGGGGCATCCAGGCCGGCCGGGTATGGACCAATTGCTACCACGCCTATCCCGCCCACGCCGCCTTCGGCGGTTATAAGCAATCCGGCATCGGACGCGAGACCCATAAGATGATGCTGGAGCATTATCAGCAGACCAAATGCCTGCTGGTGAGCTACTCCGAGCAGCCGATGGGACTGTTCTAGATGAGAATATGGCCGGCACTCGCCGGCCATCACTAATACTAATGTGCCGCGGTGGGCAATGACGTCAGCGTCGAGGCGCGGCGGCGGATAAACACCCGCACCAGCGCATACCAGCCCAGCACGCTCAGCAGGTTAAACAGATTGAACAATCCGCTGCCGCCCTGTTCATACAGCACTTTGGCCAGCTCAATGCCCAAGGTATACACCACCATGTTCAGCATGCCCACCGCCGCCGAAACGGTGCCTTTGCTCATGGAGCTGGAGAACAGCGTCAGGCGATACAGGCCGGCGTTGGCGATGCCGATACCGAATGCATACAGGCTCAGGCCGGCAGTCATCCAAAGATAGGCATGGGGAGACCAGAGCGTTGCCGCGGCGGCAACCGTTAGCCCGCCGATAATGGGCGCGACGCCGAGCTTGATAAGCCTGTCCACGGTACGCCCGCCGCTTAAACGGGCCAGGGTGAGATTACCGATAATCAGCGCGCCGAATATCGGCATTTGCAGCATGCCGTATTCAACCGGCGTCAGCCCCTCCTCCCCCATCAAAATGACCGGCGACTGCGCCAGCCACGAGAGCAGCGGCAGACAGGCCAGGCCGATGGCCATGGCGCCATAAATGAATTGGCGGTTGGTCAGCACTTTTTTATAGTCCTGCCACAGGCCGGCGGGGGACAACGGTTCGCCGATGCGTGAAGCGGTTTCCGGCATTGCGCGCCACAACCCCGCCAGGGCAATGGCCGCCACCGCGGCGAACAAAATGAACATTACCTGCCAGGAGGCGAATCGGACAATGAGGGATCCCCCCAGCGGGCCCAGCAGCGGCGCGATAAGCGCGACATTGGCCATTAGGGCGGTGATTTTGATGCACACCGACTCCTCGTAAGACTCCTGTATCGTGGCATAGCCTACCGCGCCGATGAAACACAGGCCAAACCCCTGCAAAAAACGCAGCGCGATAAATTGTTCAATGGTATTCACCAGCAGGATGCCCAGACAGGCGGCGATAAAAAACAGCACGCCCGCCAGCATGACCGGACGGCGCCCGCGGCGATCCGACAGCGGACCCAATAACCACTGCAGCACCATGCCGCCGGCCAGATAGGCTGTCATTGAAGTGGGAACCCATTCACGCCCGGCATTAAAGGTTTCGATGACCGCCATCATACCGGGCTGGATCATGTCATTGGCGATATAAACCGCAAATTCGAACAAAACCAGGCACAACGGAAACAGCAACGCCCGCCGTCCGGAGCGGGTAGCGGGGGAAAAAGCATTTTGCATAAACTAACCAATTGAATTTAGGGTGAAAAATAGTTCAACCCAGTAGTACAACCACTTCTGGCTGGCTATTTTGCAGACAAATATTGCCAGAAGCAACCCCCAAGATGGCCTGTCAGCACATTCTGGCCGTGGTTCTAAAGATTTGCCTGGCCGCAACGAGAATTCTATTGGGTAGATATTGTTTAATGCCGCTGAGTTATATAGCCTATTTTTAATATAGCCAGATCTACGTCAATGAGTACCGAGCGGGGAAAAGGATGATAACCGAGAACAACGACAATAGATTGTACTGGATAGATAACCTCCGCGCCACGGCCTGTCTAATGGTGATAATGATTCATACCACCTCTTTTTATGTCACTCATGGCCTGGGGGTGGGCGAATATAATTGGTTAATGGCTAATGTACTCAATTCCGCTTCGCGGGTGTCGGTTCCGCTTTTTTTCATGATTTCCGGTTTTCTTTTTTTTGGCGAGAGGCAAGCCGGTAAAAAACATTTTTGCCGCATAGCATGCTGTATACTATTTTATAGTATAATCTCTTTGATTTATATGAATTATTTAACCTCCATCAATACCGTGGAGGCGTTGAAGGATGTGTTTCAAAAGCCGATATTTTTTCATCTCTGGTTTTTTTATGCCTTGATCATCATCTATCTGCTATCGCCCCTTGTTCGGATAAAACCCGTATCGGCGAAAGGTTTGATCTGGATTGTCCTGTTGTTGGGCGTCCTGGCTAATCCCAATACCAATGTGGTAAATATAGGCAAAGTGTCCGTTCTACCCCTCAATTTCTATATCAGCGGCGATGCATTTTATTATGTGTTATATGCCATGCTCGGGCGCGCTATAGGCGTAATGGACATACAGGGTAAATTCATCCCCTACGCCATGGGGGGGATTTTTTTGCTGGCGGTAGCCTTAATAGCGCTGGGTACGAAAAGGCAATTGATCATAAACGGAGAGTACGCTGAAACCTATTATATCTATTGCGGTCCCCTGGTGTTTATTGCCGCCATCAGCCTGTTTATCGTGTTCAAGCAGGCGTTAACCCATCCGCCGGCCATGCCGTTACGGTTGATTTCACACTACTCGCTGGGCATTTATGGTTTCCATGCTTTTTTCATTAACTTTGCCCGCACCCATAATTGGGATAACAAAGCCTATCCGATGCTCGACATTCCGGTGCTGTTTGCGGTTACCCTGATATGCAGTTTATTACTGGCGGTGGGGCTGGGAAAAATCGACAGACGCCATTGGGTAAGCTGAGGTCGGCTGTTCAGCTATTCCAGCGCAATTGCGCCCGCCGCAGCTGGCGGCTGGATGAGAACCCGGCCGCCAGAGCCGATTTCTCTATTCCCATGCCCTGTTGCAATCGCTGCTGCGCCACCGCGAGTTTCAACTGCTCATGATATTCCCGGACGCTAAGCCCCAAATGCTCGCGGAATAAGCGGGTCAGGTGGCGGCTGCTCATAAACACCTGCCGGGCCAGATCTTCCAACTGCCATTCGGCTTCCGGCTCATGGGCCAGAATATCCTGCGCCCGATGCACCGCCGGATGAAGATGATTGCGATAGCGCAGCCAGGGCGACAGCTGCGGATCGTCCCCGCCGCGGCGGAAAAAAACCACCATTTCGCGGGCAACGGCCATCGCCTGCCGGGCATCGACATACTTGCTCACCAGATAAAGGGCCAAATCAATGCCGGCGGTAATGCCGGCGCTGGTAAAGATGCCGCGATCCTCCACATAAATCCGGTTGTCTTTCACCAGCGCGGCGGGCGCCTGCTGGCGCAGCCGCTCCAGTACATCATGGTGGGTGGTGCAGCGATAGCCGTCCAACAGTCCGGCCCGTCCGGCCAGCAATGCGCCGGAGCAGACGCAAACCAGCGACCAGCGGCGGGACAGAACATGCTGCCGGTTTGCCTGCAGCCAAAGCTGTGCTTCCCTGGCGGGAGCGCTGTCCAACTGGTGCCGGGAATCCGCCACGCCGGGTATCAGCAACAGGCTGTCGTCGGGCAAATCCGCCGGGAGAGGAGCGATGTGCCCCACCGTCAGGCCCACCGACGTCATCGCCTCTTCCCGTGGGCCGATATAATGCAAGCGGAAGGCGCCGGATAAGGCCAATACCTCCGCCGGCCCGGTCAGATCCAGCGCCATCGTTTGCGGCAATACCAGAAAATAGACGTCGCGCATATGTGTGCCCTCGGTGGCCGGCGTCATTCTGCCGCGGTTAATTCAGCCAGGCATCCGGATACATCCCTGATAGCGGCGAAGCGATCTATCAGTACGGTTTCGGTATGAAATTTCAGCTCGGCGGTGCTGACGGCCCGGCCGGCGTGGGTCATGGGAAACGTCAGCGTCGCCTCGGTAACAAAGGTCACCCGGTACCCCAGATCGGAAGCGACCCGCGCGGTGGTCTCACAGCACTGCTCGGTACGCAGCCCGGCGATAATGAGATGTTTTATCCGCCGCTCCTGCAGCCAGGCATGTAATCCGGACTCGGTAAGGGCATTATGCACGTGTTTATAGACTGTGACATCGGCGGTATGGGTCAAAAAAGGGAGCCGAGTCACTAATCCTGAATCCAGAGCAAAAGGCCATTCGCCGTCGTCGTGGAAAATATCCACCAACAACGCTCCCCGTTGACGGCAACCCTCTATCAACGCCGTCAGCGCCTGTTTAAACGGGGGCAAATCCGCCTCGGACCAATAGGGACGGTGCAGAAAAGATGTCTGGACATCGATGATCAATAACGCGCTCTGTGCCATTTTCGGACTCCTCAGGTTGACTGTGGAATCATAGTGCCCCAGGGACTGGGGAATAGACAGGTCAAAACCGGACATCATTATGGTGATACGGGACAGCTTCGGCAAAGTCGTCCAGGGCGAGATGAGAACGATAGGGGAAAGCCGGTAGGGGGTTATGAAAAAGGCCGGGGCAAGTCTGGCGGCGGGGTAGCGGTCAGACAGATTAAAATCCGGCCTGGGTATGACGGCCGGACGGTGCCGGCCGTCGGGGACGTAATCTTCCGGCCGGGTTAGGTTTCGGTCCAGACACCCAGAATATATCCCTCGGGATCTTTGAAATGCAACCGCTCTCCGCCCGGAAAGGCGAAGATGGGTTTCACGATCTCAGCTCCCGCGGCCTGCAGCTTTTTCTGGGTTTCAACGAGATCCTTGGCATAGAAAATCACCAGAGGGCCTCCTGCCGTGGTTATGGCCTCAGTGGTGGTAAATCCGCCGGTAATGCGGCCGTCGGAAAATTCGGTATAGGTTGGGCCGTAATCGGTAAAGAGCCAGTCAAACACCTCGCCATAGAATTTTTTAGCGCGTGGTATGTCGCTGACATTGAATTCGACATAGTCTACCTGCCCATTGGCGCCGATCTCTTTCATGATCATATCCTCTGTTGCGTTGACATACCATAAGTATGGCCTATCGGTTGACGGTTAGCCGATCATCAAAACAAAAAACGTTCCCGGCCTTGCCGGCCGGGCGCTTAAATCCGATGCATTTAAATGATCATGATGTGGCAAATTGTTATTAAACTAATAATTTAATTATTTAAAATAAAAGTCATTCGCAATGGGTTAGTTGATTAAAAATATAAATACTTAATGCCAATTGCTAATTAATTTTAAAATACATTATTATAAAGCGTTATCCGGCTGTCGCGGATGGCCTATACTCTTAGCCGACGGCGTTTCTTTAAGCTGCTTTTCGCCTAGTGAAAAAAATGTTCATGGTATTCACTGGAAAATTTGATAGGAGTTATTATGCTGGGAATCACTGAGGTCGTGGATCGTTTGTCCGCTTGTTTCAAATGTCCGTCGGATAACAATCCGGCTACGGATGAGGGACAAAGGGCCAAACCGGGTAATGTTAATAAGATTGTGAATATCACTTATACGCCCTCTTCTCCCTCCTTATCCGCACCCACCTTGCCTTCCCAGCATGATGCCGCGGCAGATTCCGATTGTACCGAAATCACATCCCAATGCCACCAAGGGGCGCGACAACATTCTGTTCGTTTTTCCGACGAGGTGGTGGTCGATCGACCCCTACGACTTACACGGCCACAGCTTAAAAAAGTTACTCATGTCGTTAATCGAGAAGTAGCAAGACCCCAAACGCCCTTGCCGGAAAGGCAGAATACATTGTCGCTTAGTGAATAATCGATAATATAAGTAAAATGATGGCGACAGCACAGAGAGCTGCTGTCCGAAACAATATATAAATTTTTTATATGCATAAAAAATTTTATTTATAACTATATATATAATCCCCCGGTCGGCGACAGCTATTGCTAACCCCATTTTCCGATGTTAGTATGTCTCCGGCTGGTAACATTTAATTAACAAAAGCCATGGCTAATTTTACCGTCCTTTTTCAGAACGCGAAAGGCAGCGATAAATGCCTAAAATGATTGAATATGCCTAATACCAAGGCTGTTGCAATACTCTAAAAATTATAAGGATAATAAATACCTTAAAAACAAATGCCACTATCAGAAACAAAAAACTAATCATTGCTTTTGAAAATATAAAATTAATTCTAAATTTTACTAATATCTATAATAATAGGAGATTGAGGTATGCTAACATTTTTTGATCATGCCATTTATAATAATCGGCTTTCGTTGATTATGCCGCCGGTAGCCAGCAAGGATAATAATTATCTCCCAAATTTACGCCAGGTCTCTAACCGCGATGATAAACCCTATACGAACAAGGCCGAAAAGAATTGTGACCACCTGGTTGATTTGTATCCATCAGCATTGATGTTCGCAACAGGAGAATCGCTGCCGGTAACATTCAAGCAGCTGTTTGTAGATCATTGCTTAAGGGATTTCTTTTCCTTGTGCCAAGGAAATGCTGATAAAACTTATGATAATTTTATCAATACCGATGCCGAAGAAATTTGGGTGCGAGAAAGCATCACTCTCTATGCATGCTCAAATTATATTGTAAAATACTATATTGAAACTTGTTCAATGCAAAAGCAATCCAATGTTAAAAAATTTCATAAGCATATAAAGGCATTGAGCAATCTTATGGTAGGTGACAGTTTCGATAGATCATCAAAATTTATAGTAGACATTGACGGGAGCCACAAAAATCATCCGCCATTGAGCACGCTTTTAAATAAAATAGGCGGCGATATTGTCAAAATATTTGATAATTGTCATGGCCCAAGTGATGATATCATTAATCTCATATTGCTCAACCACAGTATTCTAAATGTCAAAGGCAAGGACAAGGTAATAGTGGTAAATCATTCGTGGGATGGCGATATAAAGCATTTACAGCACATAGACAATGAAAGAGGTAAAACCCGGCAGCGAAGTTCATCCAGCACATCATATACTGAAGAACAATTAATTCGCGTAATCGGTACCCGGACCAAGTATCAATGTTTGAATATAAAAGGAAATAATAGTCAATGATTTCATCTATGCAAAGGTATAACGCTTGTATCCAACAAGCGCTTGTATCCAACAAGAGTGTCCTTCGTTATCCTCTTTAAGCAGATTATCAGGAGATGCCATAATGGACGGAGCCGCAGCATGTTTAGATATCGTGTTCCCTTGCTGTTATTTATCACCACAGACCGGGGCAAACAAAAGCGGGAATCTTTCAGCAGGGGAATCGAGAATCGCGGCAGCCTCTGCGGCTGCCAATAGACCTGTTCTTCCCGGTTTCAAGGATAGGCGGGCGCTCATCTCAACCGATTCGCGCTATAAGGTGTCTGGTCTATGTATATACTCTTTCCCGAGCTTTGTCGGGCCCCTGGAAGGCTTCACGCCCCCTCCAAGCGTATTCGTGATATGCAATAATAGGGGGCCGTCGCAGATTTGCGGCACCCTCAGCCCGGCACCCACCATAACGCGACAGCCGACATCAACGCCAAACCCGCTTATCACGGCCCCCGAAATGGATACCGTGCCGATTTCGCTGAATCATCTATAGAACAGCATGCCTTTATTTGCCGTAATGCATGCCTTCCAGCTTCATGCCGTCAGGGTCTAGGAAGAATACCGCATAATAATCATCATAATATTCACCGGCGGGGTCGGCGATTTTGGCGCCGCTTCGTTCCAGCCAGGCCTGCAGCTCATCCACATCCTTACGGCTGTTAAGAGACCAGGCGTAATGATGAAAGCCTATATCGCCCTTGCGATAGGGATGCTTCTTGCCCTCCTGGTCTGCCTGATATATCCAGAAGCGGGTATTGCCGTTGCTCCAGCCCATGGCCTCGGGCATTTCGTCCATAATTTCAAAACCCAGGAAATCGAACAAGCCGCTGTAGAACTTCCTGGAAACCGCAAAGTCACTCACGCTGACCACTAAATGATCCACTGCCTGTACACGGGACATAGCCTTTCCTCCAGCTTGAAAGCCGGGCGGCATTGAGTGGGCGCTGCCTCACATGTCGTGCCGGCTGGGCAAAAAAACAGATTGGCGCTTAGGGTTAATGCGCGCTTGCACACAAAGTGCAAGTCGGGAAAGTTTCCCATCACCCTGTGCCTAAGTATAGCTTCAGGCTTGTTCGGGGTTATGCCACAGAGTGGTAATGCCTCCCCGATCGCCGGTAATCGGGTCGGTGGCGGGCAGGGGGACCTTGGCGATACGTTGACGGACCGCCGCCAGTTTGGCGGGATCATCGCGGCATAAGTCGGCGCTCATTCCGGGCGGATAAGCCCCCACCACCATAAAACCTTCCTCGGATTTGACGGCCTTATGGCCGACCCCGGCCGGAATAAGTACCACATCCCCTACGGTCAATGGCAATACCGGCCCGGTTTCCCCGCCGAACTGAACCTGGGCCTGTCCGGCATACACTCCCAGCAGCTCATGGGTCTCGGCGTGGAAATGGGTAAAGGGGTAGATAATATAACGCCATTGGGGCGGCCATTGATGTGCGGTGAAACACTGTTCAAGCCATGACGCCGGATCTTTTGTTTCAACCGGAATGATATTGCGGTAAATGACCAGCGGCAGCGGACTGTTGGGCACCCCGCCCACCGCCTCGTTCAGGTCCAGGGTTTCTATCGTCATCTGGAATTCCTCTGAAAACATGTTTTATCAGCATAGTTAATCATTAGAATGTCGCGAGAGATTTACAGACCCTACCCCAAGGAATAAGCTATCTGACGAATTGTAAGGTACGGATATCATTGTTCTCTAATTCGTTTTTAACGGGAGTCATCTCATGAGCAACGCTTTTTTAGACGCGATTACGGCTCGACGTTCAATCTATGCCATTGGCAAAAATGTCAGCCTGTCGGAGGACCAAATCACTTCGCTGATCAAACAAGCGGTGAAACACAGTCCCTCGTCCTTTAATTCTCAAAGCTCGCGCGTGGTGGTGCTTTTTGGCGCCCAGCATGAAAAATTATGGAATATCATTAAAGAGACCTTGCGAAAAATCGTTCCCGCCGAGGCTTTCTCCACTACTGAAACCAAACTCGCCTCCTTTGCCGCGGGCAAGGGTACGGTGCTGTTTTTTGAAGATACCCAGGTCATCGATACGCTGCAAAAACAGTTCGCTGCGTATGCCGACAACTTTCCCATTTGGTCGGAACATTCTACCGGTATTGCTCAGTTCGCCGTTTGGTCGACCTTGGCCCAGGAGCATATCGGCGCCACTGTTCAGCATTATAATCCGCTGATAGACGACGAGGTGAAAAGCACCTGGCATTTGCCGGACAGCTGGAAGCTGCGGGCGCAAATGCCGTTTGGCTCCATCGAGCAGCCGGCGGGAGAGAAAACGTTCATCTCCGACGAAGAGCGCTTTCGTATTTTTATTAAATAAGCAAAGAGTGTGAACCGCTCTTTACGTCCGGACCGATACGCTGCCGCGGGTATCGGTCTTTCAATATTGATTGACGGCCTGACAGATAAAAGAGGCCGCCTTCCTCAAAAAAATCAGAAGCGGCTATAGTTAATGAGCTGAGCGGTCAAAAAATAAGCAGCGGGGTCGGCATCGGCTAACGCAATGGCCGGGGCCGGAAGATAAACGTGGTGAGTCACAGGAGAATGGCGATGACCAGGATTTTGATAGTATTTCTGTTTTTTGTAGCGATTTGCGCCGGAATCATGGTGGTACAGATGGGCGGCCGCTACCCTTGGATTTGATCTGCCCGCGGTAAGTCTTGCCTCCCTTGTGCCTGGTTGATTGATACGGCCGTTTCCTGTGAGTTTGGCCGGGAAAGGCTGTTGTCCGTTTGGTCCGGCTGAGGGCAGTGTGTTAGTTATGATTTGTCCGGCGGGCTGACTTTATGCAAGCCCGACCAAAGCTGCATGGTGTTGATAAAGACCATTAGCGCGGTGAAGACAAAAACCCAGCGAAACCCCAGTACCGCCGATACGCTGGAGCCAATGAGGGGGCCCACCACGTTGCCCATATACATAAAGGATTGATTATAACCAAAAATCCTTCCTGTCACCCGTTCGCTGGAATATTTGACCAGCAGGGTCTGGACGGCGGGCATAAGGGCACCGTCGGCGAAACCCAGCAGAAAGCGCAATATCCCCAACTGCAGGGGAGTCTGCACAAACGCCATAATGCAAAACAGCAGAATGCTGCCAATCATGGCGGTCATCAGGATACGGCCGGTGCCGATGCGATCCCCCAACTGGCCCAGTCGCGGGGCGGCAATAAGCGCCGACACCCCGGGCACGGCGGCGATGGCGCCGCTGATAAAGGCCAGGTTGCCGTTGTTGCCGGCAAGATCCTTGATAAACAGAGTCAGGATAGGGCTGATGGAGCTGTTGGTCAGCTGGATCATCATCGTGGTGATGAACAGGCTGAAAATCAGGGTGGGATAGGGCAGGGTTTCGAAAACCGCTCGCCCTTTGAGCATATTCGCCTTGGTGACCGTGACAACTTTTTCTTTAATCAAAAACAGCGTAATCAGGAAGCTGACAAACATCAGCAGCGCGGTAACCAGAAACACCGTCCGCAGCCCCAGATGGTCCGCCATAAATCCCCCCAGCAGCGGGCCGACGATAACGCCGGCCACCTGCCCGGTGGAAAGAGTACCCAGCGCCCAGCCGCTTTTATCGCGCGGCACCTGTGAGGCCACCAGCGCCATGGCATTGGGAATATAGCCGGAGGTTAGCCCCATCAGGGCGCGCAGCAGGAAGAGCTGGTAGACATTCTGGGCGAACCCTTGTAACGCGATGACCACCGCCATACCCAATGATGCCCGCAGCAGCATCAGTTTACGTCCTTTACGATCCGCCAGGCTGCCCCAGAGAGGGGATACTACCGAGGAGATAAGAAACGTGGCGCTGAAGACCAGACCTGACCAGATACTGAGGGCCTCATGGGAATGCACGCCCAACTGTTCAACATACAGCGGTAAAAACGGGAGTATTTGGCTCATGGCCAGTCCGGTAAAGAAGCAACCTAACCAGACGGAGATAATATTGACCTTCCAGGCTTCCATGTTTACACGCTTACGTTAAAGAAATAATGAGTTGCTTGTCGGGCAATATTAACAGCTTGGCGCGGCAAGACTCTATGTCGTTTATAATATGTAGCAAAATTATGGAGTATTGACATCATTATCCGGCCCTGGGGAAAGCCCGGTTAGCGGGCATCGAGGGAAAATTAAAAAAATAATTTGCTATTCTATAGTGTGCTATATAAAATAAAACCATGAAGTCACCACTTAACGGCAACACACCGATGGCTATGTCAATGTCGCTAGACCAACAGTTCTGCTTTGCCCTGTACTCCGCCAACCTGGCGCTGAATAAGGTGTATCGCAAATTACTGGCGAAGCTGAATCTCACCTATCCCCAATACCTGGTCATGCTGGTGTTATGGGAACGGGATGAAATCATGGTATCGGAAATCGGCGAGCAACTGTTTTTGGATTCCGCCACCCTCACCCCGCTGCTTAAGCGTCTGGAAGCTGCCGGTTTATTGCTGCGGTCCCGTTCCGCCGAGGATGAGCGCCAGGTGATCATCCGTTTGACCGATCAGGGCCGGGCATTGAAAGATGTTGCCAAATCGGTTCCGGACGATGTGCTGTGCGCCACCGCCTGTAGCGAAGAAAAATTAACCGGCTTGAAAAAACAGCTTGAATCCTTGCGCGCCCAGCTGGCGCAATGGTAAAACCGCCCAAGGCGACCCTTTAGCGGAACGCATTATGATCAGAACGGATCGGCTATAATTAATTGATGTGGTCCATTTATATTGCAAGCGATTTAATCGTGAATGAATACGCTCCGGCAAGCGGAGATAACATCCCATAACGTAAGAGGAAAAAACGATGTCTATTGAAAAAGTTCTTTATCGTGCCAAAGCCAAGGCTACCGGCGGACGTGACGGACGGGCAACCTCATCCGACGGCGTACTGGATGTGAAATTAGGCATACCCAAAGAAATGGGCGGACCCGGCGGGGCTTTCACCAACCCTGAACAATTATTTGCCGCCGGCTACTCGGCCTGTTTCCTTGGCGCGCTCAAGCATGTTGCCTCCCAGGAAAAAGTTAAATTACCGGCGGATGCGTATATCGAAGGCACCGTGGGCATTGGTCCCGTTCCCACCGGCTTTGCCATTGAAGCCCAATTGGATATCCATTTGGCGGGCATGGATCGTAACGTGGCGGAAGAGCTGGTCAAGAAGGCCCATGTGGTCTGTCCCTATTCCAACGCGACTCGCAATAACATTGATGTTAAGCTCAACGTCATTAACTAGTTTTGCATAAGACCGGACAGGCGCAAGACGAGGCCGCCGGCGACAGACAAAAAAAACCGCTCCGGGCTGCACGCCTCGGGCGGTTATTTTTTTATATGTTTAATACTGGCCTGGCTAAGCTGTGCATAAAACTTTTTAATGTTATGCGTGTCAAAAAGTATCTATTGTTGTTTTTTTTTAAGATTTTGTTAGCGCTGGTTAGACCTTAATCGTTGCATGTCCTGCAAAAAACACTGTAATAACAGCGACTAAAAAAATTATCACAAAAGTGCCAGGACTTTTTCATTGATGACTTTTGCAAAACTTTTTTCACAGCATAAATTCTCGATATTTCTTGCTGTTTATATTGGGTTTTTTCTTAATCTGTCGGTTTTCATACGCCGTTTTGATTTGCTGCACCCAAGCGCTACCCCTGCCAACATGCTGGTGGCCTTAACGGAGATCACCGCCGCGGTACTGTCCACCTTTTTCCTTATGCGGCTTATCTCATTGGGCGGCCGCTATTTTTACCGGACCGTGGCTTCATTATTGCTGCTGATCTCGGTTGCCGCCAGTTATTACATGACTTATTTCAATGTGGTCATCGGTTATGGCATTATCGCGTCGGTAATGACCACCGACATTGATTTATCCAAAGAAATGGTTGGCTTCCACTTTATCATCTGGATGGTGTCGGTCAGCGCCATCCCGCTGTTTATTATCTGGAAAAACTCCGTTAGCGGTACGCTTATCCAACAGCTGAAAATGCCGGGACAACGTATCAAAGCCTTGGCGGGCCTGCTGGTGGTTTTTGCCTTGATCTGGCTGCCGGTTCGCTACCAGGAAAATTTGCAGAATCTGCATGAAAAATTGACCAACACCGATTTGCCCAGCTACGGCGGAGTGATTGCGCACTCCTACCTGCCCATCAACTGGATGGCGGCGCTGGGGCTGTTCACTTATACCCAGCTGGACGAGCGCCAGGATAACGCCTCGCTTTTCGATCCCGCCAAACACTTTACCTATATCCCCCCGGCCGGTATCGATGACACCTACGTGGTATTCATCATTGGTGAAACCACCCGCTGGGATCATATGGGCATACTCGGTTACACCCGGGACACGACCCCCATGCTGTCCAATGAAAAAAACCTGGTGGCCTTTCGCGGCCTTTCCTGTGATACCTCCACTAAACTCTCGCTGCGCTGCATGTTTGTTCGGGAGGGGGGGACGTCGGAAAATCAGCAGCGTACCCTGAAAGAACAAAATATTTTTGCCGTTTTGCATTCACTGGGGTTTACTTCCGAGCTGTTCGCCATGCAAAGCGAGGTTTGGTTTTATAATAATACCGATGCCAATAACTTCTCTTTCCGCGAAATGATTGGCGCGGAAAAACGCAATGACGGCAAAAATGTGGATGATATGCTGCTGGTGAACGAGATGCGGGAGTCAATGAACCGGTATCCCAAGGGCAAGCATCTGATCATTTTGCACACCAAAGGCTCCCATTACCTCTACTCACAACGCTATCCCCGCAGCTATGCCCGTTATCAGCCGGAGTGCATCGGCGTAGATCAGGCCTGCAGTAAAGCGCAGCTGGTTAATGCCTATGATAATAGCGTGCTATATACCGACAGCTTTATCGATAAGGTTATCGACCAGGTGCGAGGCAAGAAAGCCCTGGTATTTTATGCCTCCGATCACGGCGAATCCATTGATGAAAACTATCATTTTCACGGTACGCCGCGGGATATGGCTCCGCCGGAGCAATTCCGCGTGCCGATGATGGTGTGGGCCTCAGACTCGTTCTTGGCGGATCCCGCCCATCGCGATGGGTTTGAACGGTTACAGGCGCAGCAGCGCATCGGCATCACCCATCGCCATGTGGAGCTTTTCGACACGATCCTCGGTTGTCTGGGCTACACATCCCCTGACGGCGGTATCAAGGCGCAAAATAACTGGTGCCAGAAACCCCAGCATGAATCGGCGCTATAAGGACTCAGTCTTGTTGATGAGATTTCAGCCGAGCTTAGCCTTGGTCAGCTGACTGAATGCTTTGTAGACAGTTGTCGTTGATTGATAAAAAAGGGATTGACGCAAAAAGGCGGCCGCAGTAAGATGCGCCCGCATTCGGTGAGTGGCGCAGCCTGGTAGCGCAATACGTTCGGGACGTATGGGTCGGAGGTTCAAATCCTCTCTCACCGACCAATTTTCTCCAAGGCCATGCCGATTGTTTCCCGGGCATGGCCGGTAAGATAAAAGAAAACAGCACGTTATCATGACGCGCTGTTTTTTTTTGTCGGTCGGGTTCTCCTTTGATATAGCTTTCACCGCCCGGGAGTCATGTCCTGTTCCACGCCTGCCGGCTGAGGATGAGATGTGTGACGCCGCCGCCGATTAGCCCCCAAAACGCCGAACCTACGCCCAACAATGTGACACCGGAAGCCGTGATCAGAAACGTGATGATCGCCGAGTCGCGCTGGCGCTCATTTTCCAGCGCACGATACAAACTCCCGGCAATCGTGCCGAGCAACGCCAGCCCGGCGATGGTATGGATCAGCGCGGCAGGCAGCGCGGTAAGGACCATGCCGATAGAACCGCCAAACACACCGGCAATCAGATAAAAAGCGCCGGCTGCGACGGCAGCTATATAGCGTTTTTGCGGATCGGGATGAACGTCCTCCCCCATACAAATTGCGGCGGTAATGGCAGCGATACAGACGGTAAATCCGCCGAACGGGGCAAGAATCAGCGCCGTCAGCGCCGTCCATGTGATCAAGGGAGAAACCGGCAGCTGATAGCCGTGCGCTTTCAGCACGGCGATACCCGGCGCATTTTGCGATGCCATCGTTACCACGAAGAAAGGAATACCGATACCAAGAATCGAGGACAGAGTGAAATGCGGCATCTCAAACGCCGGAATGGCGAACGTTAGCGTCTGGCCGTGCGGTGCGATACCTCCCTGCAGTCCGGCCACAATCAGCCCGGCGGCCAGCGCGAGAACAATCGCATAGCGAGGCAGGACGCGTTTCGCCAGCAGATACACCAGGCACATCGAA
The DNA here is from genome assembly GCF_047324245.1 of Sodalis sp. RH16. Lineage (NCBI taxonomy): Bacteria > Pseudomonadati > Pseudomonadota > Gammaproteobacteria > Enterobacterales > Bruguierivoracaceae > Sodalis > Sodalis sp. RH16. The sequence continues at coordinate 1,834,385 of NZ_CP178737.1, forward strand.
CCCGCCAGCGCGAAATTACTTTGCAGTGAGGTAAAGGCGTCCAACCCGAAACGCAGCAAAATCCCGCCCAGCATGGCTGCCGAAAGTGCCTGCGGTATGTAATGCATTAGTTTGGCGAATAAGCCGGTGACTCCGCACAGCAGAATCAGCCCGGTGGCAAACACAAAGACGCCAATGGCTTCGTTGATCGACGTGCCGGGAAGGCTGGTAACCAGTAGCGCCGCGCCGGGCGTTGACCATGCCGTGACCACCGGTGCGCGGTAATACAGCGATAAGCCGATGCTGGTGACGCCCATCCCCAGGCCAAGCATACTCAGCCAGCCGCCAATCTGCGCCATGCTGGCACCAGCCGCTTGAGCCGCTTGAAAGATGATCGCCGCAGAGCTGGTATAACCGACTAAAACGGCGACAAATCCGGCGATCAACGCCGAAAATGTCAAATCCTGAAAATTGAAACGCGGTGACATGCGTGAAAATCCTTCTGGTTAGCGGACGCTAGCGGTATGCTGTAGTGCGTTATAGCGCACAGAGGATGCGCCAAATATAGCACCGTGCGTTATAGCGCACAATCGCGATCGTCAAAGGAGCCAGGATGCAGGAAATCACCCGCCACATTGGCAGCCAGTTAAAGGCCGTGCGCAGCGAACGCGGCTGGAGCCTCAGCCAGACGGCGGAAAAAACCGGTGTCAGCAAAGCGATGCTGGGGCAAATTGAGCGCGGCGAATCCAGCCCGACGGTAGCGACACTGTGGAAAATCGCCAGCGGCCTGAATGTTTCTTTCTCGGAATTTCTTGAAACGCCACCCGCACAATCCGCGGCGCTGCATCGCTACGGTGTATTGACCACGTTCAATAGCGAGACGTCCGGGATGCGCGTCGTGCCGCTGTTTCCTTACGACGCCACGCTTCGCATGGATATGTTTGTTATCGATCTAAAACCGGGCGGACACAGTGAATCTACGCCGCATGAAGCGGGCGTTATCGAGCATGTGATCGTGATTGAGGGCGAGCTGACGCTGACGGTAGACGGAGTGACCCGCACGCTGATAGCCGGTGAGGCACTGCGCTTCGTGGCGGATTGCCCGCATGCTTACCGCAACGAAAGCGGTTATACCGTGCGTTTCCACGACCTCATACATTATCCCCACGGCCGCCCGTAACGGACTCATTTCCCGAGCCAAGAATAATCCTAATGTTGCCTCATTTTTACCGTCGCTCTCTCGTCTCCTTTTAGCTTTTTTATTGATATTGCTGGGGAAAAGTACCTCGGATCTTATCATTCAGTTATTTTGAATGTATTAAACAAAAATATTTTCTGGACTATTTTATTAATGAGCGTTAATATTACTTCATCGAAAGCGAAGAGCTTTCACACTCATAACGATTAACACAGGACTTACATCATGAAAAAGACAATCGCAGCACTTGCACTCATCGCAGCTATGGTCGCACCGGCAGTTTCTATGGCCGCACAGAGTGACTACCAGGACTATGCCCATACTTATCCGGTAAGTCAGGGTAACGCAAATCACGTTAATACCGCTGAGTAAAAACGTGTCAAACTGATACAAATAATTTCACTATATTCTCAATCCCGTGGCGTCTAACGCCGCGGGATTGTTGTTTTTGGCCTCATTTATCCCTACAAATGATTTTTTATCATTGCTCCGAATAGTTCCACAGCAGTCCGCCGTCGATTACCATGGTCGCGCCGGTGACATAGGCGGAATCGGGCCCGGCAAGGTAGGCCACCATACCGGCCACATCTGCCGGTTTGCCGAGACGGCCCAGCGGGATATTGCCGATAAGCGCGGCGAGCAGTTCGGGGCTGTTGAGCAGCTTGGTATTGATAGGGGTTTCAACGGCGCCGGGAGCGATATTGTTTACCGTAATGCCGTGGGGCGCCAATTCAATGGCCAGGTTGCGCATCAGCATTTTGAGTCCCCCTTTGCTGGCGCAGTAGGTGCTGAAGTGGGGAAACGGCAGCTCCTCATGCACGGAGCTGATATTGATGATTCTCCCCGGACGATTGGTGTCCCGCAGGTGCTGTACCATCGCCTGGGTAATAAAAAAGGTTCCCTTGAGATCGACGTTGAGCACCGCGTTGTAATCCTCTTCGGTGATGTCTAAAAACGGCGCCCTGCGCTCTATGCCCGCATTGTTCACCAGAATATCGATCCGTCCCATTTGCGCGACGCTATCGCTGATGATGCGTTTATTGTCCGCCACGTCGGCAATATTTCCCGCGTCGATAATCACCCGGCGGCCCAATGCCTTGATTTCGGACAGAACCTCTTCAGCGCGATTATCATCGGCGCGGTCGACAATAATGATATCGGCGCCTTCTTGCGCCAGCCGCACGGCGATGGCTTTACCGATGCCCTGGGCGCTGCCGGTCACCAGGGCGACTTGTCCTTGAAGACTCGATTCTTGAAGACTCATAGTAATCTCCCGCGTTGATTGGATGGGGCGGCGTTTGCCCGCGCCTGGTTGGTTTCATGATCTCCATAAAGCGTCAATAGCATGCGGACGACGCCGTTGGTCCAGCCGAAGCCGTCCTGGAGCGGATATTCACCGCCGCCGCCGCCCCGCGAGCCCGCCGCGCCGGAAATATCGTATTTTTCCACCAGCTTGCAGTGCTGCCGGTAATGATCGCCTACGGTGTTGAGCCAGCGGGTGGCTATTTGGTCCGCCAGGATGTTTTCGCCATATCGGCGCAGTCCTTGAATGGCCATCCATTGCAACGGCGGCCAGCCGTTGGGTTTGTCCCACTGCTGGCCGTTTGCCGACAGGGTGGTCATGATGCCGCCGGCGAACAGCAGCCGATCCGCCAGCGCCTTGGCCACCGCCTTGGCCTGCCGCGGGCTGGCCATACCGGCGAATAAGGGGACGGCACAGGCGGCGCAAAGGGCGCAAGGCCGTGATAAAACCCAGTCGTAATCGCGATAGGTCCCGCTTTCGCTATCCCATAGCAGCCTGTCGACGGCATCGCGCCGGCGCGCTGCCCGGTCGCTGAACAGCCGCGCCGTGGCCGGGTCGCCGGTGTTTTTCGCCAGATCGGCGATGGTCGTTTCAAGCTTGAACATAAAGGCATTGAGGTCGATGGGCAGAATCGACGTCGTGCGAATGCTGCTGATATCATCGGCATTGCCGAACCAGCGTGATGAGTAGTCCCAGCCGGAGGCGGCGCCGGCGCGCAGCTCCCGGTAGATTTCATTGGCCGGACGCGAAGATTTGCGCGCGGTTTCCACATCTTCGAGATAGGATTCGTCCCGCGGCGTATCGCGATCGTCCCAGTAGCGGTTCAGCACGGCGCCGTCGGGCAATTTCACCACGTGCCGTTTGGCTTCTCCGGGGGTAAGCGCATCGGCTTCCCCCATCCAATAGTGATACTCCTTCAGCAGCTGCGGCAGATAATGTTCGGCGAAGTGTAATTCCTCTTTTTCGAACAGCTCCACCATCAAGGCGAATACCGGCGGCTGGGATCGACTGAGATAATAGGTACGGTTTCCGTTGGGAATATGGCCGTAATGATCGATGAGGTACGCGAAATTATTCGCCATATTGCGCAGCAAATCCGCCCGTCCGCTGGCGCACAGACCGAGCATGGTAAAATAGGAGTCCCAATAATACATTTCGCCGAAACGTCCTCCCGGCACCACATAAGGTTCCGGCAGCGGCAGTAGCGAAGATTGGGCCGGATGGTCTTCCGGCCGGCGGATTAGCACTTCCCATAAGCCGTCGATATGCTCGAGAATATTTTGTTTCGGGTCGGCAATATAATGACTGACCGGAGCTTGCGGCGGGGCAAAATACTCATTGATAAAATCGGCGAGGCTGAAATCGGGACCGGAAGAGCGCTGTTGATAGCGCGCCAGTATTTCCTCGGGGTCGATTTTAGGCGCACAGTCAACGAACGTCTTGCTGTCCGGGAAAATGCGTGACAGTTGCACCGCCTCAAACAGTGCTCCGTAGCGATCCGCCGGGCTTAATTCATCGGATTTCGGCAATCCGTCGATATGAACCGGCTTCGGCTCCCTATGGACGGGCCGGGCTGAAACGGCATGGGCCGGCGCGGCGTGGGCCGCGGCGTCTTGGACTCCGGCTTGATAGGCTGATTTATTGATAATGAATCCCCTCTCTGGCAACTGAGACTTGACATATACCCGTCATACTTTAAGTTGCAGGTTCGTTGGCAATACTCGGCTCATCCATGAGCCTCGCCCCTTCGGGGTCGCTGCGTCGTCGCCTCCCTGCACCTCGAATTATTTAGGGTATGGTGCGTATTATCGTAAGGCGATGCCGAGGTTAATATCGCTGGTCAATGTCGAATAATTTAAATTAGCTCAGCTTTATAAAAATATCTCTTAAGAATAGTCTGGTAAGCTCAATCTCATTATCTGAATTGGGCAAATAAATCTTTCCTCAAGAATATATTATTTCCAGAATGATCTGGACTTTATCAGTATAGTAAAAGCCGCGATTTTATCCGCTTCTTAGGTGAATTATTAGCAGGTGGAGTAAAAAACCTTAGCTCTTTTACCTTTGGTAAAATTCGCCGGTAATTCCCATGTTATTTTTATTCATAACGTATCTGAGTGTTACTGAAAGGCATTAATCACTTGTAGATTTCATGGTTATTTGAATTATCGAAATTAAAAGAATAAATGTAAAAAGGGCAACGGATAAGGGCGAGATCTCTTAAACGATTAAGCCTCACGCCCAGGGGCCGCCGGCGCAATGCTAACGGCTGGGCCCCTGGTTAAGGCCGGTGGATGTTTCAACAGGACAAATAACGCCGGGGAGTTTCTCCCAGGGTCTTTTTGAACATGGCGATAAACGCGCTGGGGCTCTGATAACCCAGCGAATTGGCCAGCAGGTTAATCGGACGGCCCTGGGCCAGATGAGTCACGGCTTCCGCCAGGCGCAGCTGCTGGCGCCATTGGGAAAAGCCCATACCGGTTTCGTCGCGGAACAGCCGGGCCAGGGTGCGGGCGCTGGCGCCGACGCGGTTGCCCCAGTTTTCCAGCGTGTCGTTGTTTTCCGGTTCCCCCAGCAGGGTATCGCACACGCTGAGCACCCGCCGATCCCTAGGCAGCGGCACCATGCAGACGGTGGCGCGCGGGCAGCGGCGCAGCTCATCCAGCAGCAGGGTGGTGCTCATCTCTACGCGATTGAGCTCCGCCGCCTGCTGGGCCTGATGCCAGGATTTAATCAGTTCATACAGCAGCGGCGTGACCTGCAGGGCAACGTCGTCATACCAGAAATCACGCGTCAGCGGCGGAAACAGATAGATATTGTGCGTAGTGACGTCGTTGATGGCGTGCAGTTCATGGGGCATGCCCCCCGGCAGCCAGAGCGCGCGCCTGGGAGCCAGCGTCCAGATATGGCGCTCGGTAAGGACGCGCACCACCCCCTTCAGGGTAAATATCAGTTGCCCCTGTTCGTGTGCGTGCCAGTGTTGGCGTTCACCCTGGCGATAGGCGAGTTCAACATACCGCATTTTCTCTAACCGTTCGGGCTGCGCCGTGTCATACTTCTTTCGCCAGGTGGGTTCCATCGGGTCCTCTCATTTATCGCTACTGTCTTTTTCAGCAATCGCCGCCAATAACGGAAATAACCGTCAACTACTGTCTGATTTGCGCTATTTCTCCACTTTATATCTTTCCTATACTGGCAGCATTGCTGCTTTTTGAAAAGCAAATGATTATCATTTTTATCCGCGTTGATGGCTGAAACGTTATCTATTGGCCCTTTGCGGTTGAAACATTTTTGTGGAAACGGCGTTTAGTGCGATTTTTGATTCCGGGGATAAGGTATGAACAAGAGAAAAACGGCCGCAAAGGGTGCGCTGCTGCTGTGGGCCGGGATGGCAGGCCACGCCATGGGCGCCCAGGAAACGCCCCAAACGCTGCCGGCGGTGACGGTATCCGGGGCTGACAGCGGCGGCGATGAGGATAACGTGGTCGCCCATAAGGCCGTCGGCGCGACGAAAACCAACACGCCTCTGATTGAAACCGCCCAGAGCGTTTCGGTCATTACCCAGGCGCAAATGGCCTCGCAGGGAGCGAGAAACGTTCCGCAGGCGCTGCGCTACCTGGCGGGGGCCGAGTCGGAGGTCAGCGGGGCGGATTACCGTTTCGATACCATTATGCTGCGGGGGTTCGCGGCGGACGAGTACCTGGACGGTTTGCGCCTGCCCCAGGTGTCCTATTGGTCGCGGCCCCAATGGGACCCCTACCTGTTGGAACGCATCGAGGTAGTGAAAGGCCCTTCGTCGGTGCTTTACGGCCAGGTAAATCCGGGGGGTTTGATTAACCTCACCAGTAAAAAACCCACGGAAGAACCGGTGCACGAGGTCTATCTTACCGGCGGCAATCATAACCAGTTCGGCACCGGTTTTGATCTGTCCGGTCCCCTGGACGACCAAAAACAGTGGCTGGGACGGGTCGCCGGTACGCTGTTCCAGACCGATACCCAGGTGGATCACACCCGCTATAAGCACTACGACATTGCGCCGTCCCTGACCTGGCAACCGAACGACCGTACCAGCCTGACGCTGCTGGCGCAGCTGCGGCGCGATCCCGATTCCGGCTTTTTCAACATGCTGCCGGTTAACGGCACACTGGTGAGCAACCCCAACGGTAAAATCTCCGACCATTTCTACGGCGGCCAGCCGGGGACCGACAGCTACGAACGCAAGCAGGCCAGCGTGGGGTATCAGTTTTCACACGAGTTCAACGATGTCTGGACGTTCCGGCAGAACCTGCGTTATGTGAGCAGTACCAGCGATTATCAGATGGTGTATCCCTTCGGTACGGCCACCGATGCGCCGGCGGTGCACCGCTCCACCATGAATATCAACGAGACGCTGAACAGCTTTACCGTGGATAACCAGGCAGAGGCGAATGTCTCCACAGGCGCGGTGGGACACAAGATATTGATGGGGGTTGATTATCTGCACGATTCCCTGCATCAGAACTCCGGCTACGGCAGCACCTCGGACCTTAACTATCTCAATCCGGATTATAGCGCGCCGGTAGACCTGCCTGATGTGACCAACCGTAACCAGCAAACACAGTCCCAGACCGGTTTTTATCTGCAGGATCAGGCGAAATGGCAGCGGTGGGTGCTGAATCTGGGAGGACGTTATGATAAAGCAAACACCGTAACGCATAATCTGGTGGCCGCGAGCCGCAGCGAGGAGAATGACTACGCCACCACCGGCAGGGCCGGTCTGCTGTATCACTTCGACAGCGGATTTGCCCCCTATGTCAGCTACTCCACCTCGTTTGTGCCCACCAGCGGCACCGATTACAATGGCAACGCGTTTAAACCCACCAAGGGCAAACAGGCGGAAGCCGGCCTGAAATACCAGCCGAACGGTTTGGACGCATTGTTTACCGCCGCGGTATATAACCTGCGCCAGACCAATGTCGCCACGGCGGACCCCGATCATGCGAATTTTAGCGTACAGACCGGTGAAATCCGCTCTAAAGGTATTGAGCTGGAGGGTAAGGTTAACGTGACGCCGTCCTGGCTGGTTACCGCGTCCTATGCGCTGACCGATCCGGAAGTCACCAAATCCAACAACGGCGTTGAGGGCAATTCGCCGGTGGGCATCGCCCGTCAAAGCGCCACGCTCTGGAGCGAGTACAACCTGCCCGGTAAATTCGATGGCTTTACCGTGGGGGGCGGCGTGCGTTATGTCGGCACCAGCTACGCCAACACCGACAATACCATGAAGGTGCCCGCCGCCACGGTGTATGACGCCATGGCGCGCTATCGCCTTCAGCAGTGGCAACTGGCGCTCAACGTGCAGAATCTGACCAATAAAACCTATCTGGCCAGCTGTCAGGATAATGGCTGCTATTACGGTTTGAAGCGTCAATATGTAGCCACCCTCAGCTATCAGTGGTAGGCCAAAGCATGCTGTCCCGCCGCGCTTTTCTGCAATTGGCCATGCTGGCCCCTCTCAGCGCCCGCGCGCTGGCGGAGGGGCCGCGGCCGGATGCGGACATGGATAAGATGGCTCTGCCGAATTCGTCGCCCGGGGTTTCGCCGCCGCGGGTGGCGATACTGGATTGGGGACTGACTGAAATGGCGCTGTCGCTGGGGATTGTCCCGGTAGGCGTGTCGGCGCCGGACTGGTATCGCCGGCTGTTCGCCTTACCGGTGCTGCCGCCGCAGGTGCAGGATGTCGGGCTGCTGTTCCAGCCCAACTTCGAGACTCTCAAGGCGCTGAACCTCGATGCCATCATTATCACGCCCGCGCACGCACTGCTGCGGGACGGGCTCACCGGTATCGCGCCGCTGCTGACCTTAGGCAATTGGGGCAGCCGGCCGATGGCGAATATTGAACGGGACACAAGGCTTATGGCCGGGGCATTCGGCCGGGACGGGGCGGCGGACCGGTTGCTGGAGCAGGCGGCGCAGCGGCTGGCCCGGGCGCAAACGCAGCTGGAGCCATTGCGGGGAACGGCGGTGTTTATCGCCACGGTGGTGGACGTACTGCATTTGAAGCTCCAGACCACCGGCGGCTTGTTCGACGAGGTTGCGCGCCGTTTGGGACTTCGGAACGCCTGGCGCGGCGGCGGCAACGGCCAGGGGGAGGCGCTGGTGGAACTCCAGCAGATTGCCGCTACGGCGGATGCGCGGCTGGTTTCGCTGGGAAACAGCGCCGGCGTACCCCCGGCGGCGGATACGCCGTTATGGCGCAGTCTGCCCCTGACGCAGGCCGGCAATATCGTGCCGTTGCCACCCGGCCTTTCTTCGACGGGGGCGATGTTAAGCGCCGTTCGCTTCGCCGAAGCGCTGGCGGCGGGATTGTTGCAGGCGGAGGGCGCGCGCCATGCATGATTTCTTCTGGCGGCGCTCGCCCCGCTGGCTGGGCGGGGCGCTGTTTCTGGCCGCCATCATCCTGGCCTGCCGGCAGTGTCCCTTCCCGTGGCCGTCTTTTGCGGCATTGCTGCGGGGCAGCGATTCCCACGCTATTATCCTGCGGGATATGTGGCTGCCGCGCCAGGCCATGGCGCTGCTGTGCGGCGCCACGCTGGCGCTTTGCGGGCTGGTGATGCAGCGGGCGCTACGCAACCCGCTGGCGGAACCCCTGACGCTGGGCGTGGCGTCCGGGGCATCGCTGGCCCTGACCCTTACCACGCTGCTGGCGCCGGGCTGGCTGCTTTATGGCCGGGAGTGGCCGGCGCTGGGGGGATCCCTGCTGGCGCTGGCGGCTGTATTCATGCTGTCAGCGCGACAATGGCTGTCGCCGATGGCGCTGATTCTGGCGGGGCTGATTGTGAATTTATATGGCGGAGCCGTGACGCTGCTGTTCACCATCATTAACGACCGTTCGCTGCTGTCGGTAATGATTTGGGGCGGCGGAACGCTTGCCCAGCAGGATTGGTCAACCTTTGACTGGCTGCTGCCGCGCCTGCTCCTGTGTCTGCTGCCGCTGCTGATGCTGTTGCGTCCGCTGATGCTGCTCAGCCTGCGCGAGGATATCGGCAGGGGGCTCGGCAGCTCTCCCGGCCTGGTGCGCGGGCTGGCTCTGCTGTGTGCGCTGATGATGTCCAGCCTGGTGATAAGCGCCGTGGGCGTGTTCGGCTTTATCGGGCTGGCGGCGCCCCATCTGGCGGCGGCCTGCGGCGCGCGTACGCTGTACCGGCAATTTTTCTGGTCGCCGCTTATGGGCGCCGGCCTGTTGTGGCTGGCGGATCTGGCGGTGGGCAATATGACGGCGCTCAACGGCATGCTGCTGCCCACCGGCATGATGGTGGCATTGGCCGGCGGTCCCTTGCTGCTGCTGTTTTTACCCCGCGTCAGCCAGGTCCGCTCCGGATTGGTTTCTTCCTCGCCGCCCGCGACGGCCGCCCCGGCCGGATCCTGGCGGCCGATAGTCATTGCCGGCGCGCTGCTGTTGCCGGGCATCGCGCTTTCTTTATCCTTCGGCCACGCCCTGCACGGCTGGCATCTCAGCGGCTGGCAGGAGTTCACCGCCCTGTGGCGCTGGCGAGTGCCGCGCCTGGCGGCGGCGATGAGCGCCGGCGTGCTGCTGGCGGGAGCGGGAGTGCTGATTCAACGCCTTAGCGGCAATCCGCTGGCCAGCCCGGAAATCCTGGGTATCGGCGCCGGCGCGTCGTTAGGTATCACGCTATTTTTACTGCTGTCGGGGGGCGGCAGTTTGCCTTTGTTGATACTGAGCAGCGCGCTGGGGGCCTTTGTTACGCTGCTGGTGACGCTGCTGCAAAATCGCCGCAGCGCGTTCAATCCGGAGCGGGTACTGCTTACCGGACTGGCCATCAGCGCGTTTTTCCAGTCCGTCGCCACGGTGGTGATGGTCAATAACAGCCGCGCCGCCAATATGCTGATGCAGCTGATGAGCGGCAGTACCTACTATGTATCGCCGTTGATGGCCGCTATCGCGGCGGCGAGCGCGGTGCTGCTGCTGCTGCTTGCGCCTCTGTTCTATCGCTGGCTTATCCTGCTGCCGCTGCGGGAAACGGCGCCGTCCCTGGGCGTTAACGTGCCGGCGGCGCGGATGTCGGTGCTGGGGATGGCGGCGCTGATGACCGGTATCGCCACGCTTATCGTTGGACCGCTTTCCTTCGTCGGCCTGCTGGGGCCCCATATCGCCCGCCGGCTCGGCGCGAGGGGGCCGGTGGCGCAGCTGCTGACGGCGGCGATGATTGCCGGGCTTATCATGGCGACGGCGGACTGGATGGGGCGCAATCTGCTTTATCCGCGCCAGCTGCCCGCCGGGCTTATGGCTACCCTGTTGGGCGGTCCGTGGCTGGCATGGTTACTGTTTCGCCGCGGGCGGGGTTAGGAGGAAAGAGGATGGCGAGTTTTCCTTGTAAACCCCGGTACGTCCTGCTGGCGATATTGGCCCACGGCCTGTTGTTATGGGCGGTGGCGGGACAGCGAAGCTCGCCGCCACGGCTGCTGACGCCGGCTTTGCAGCCGGTGATGGAAATAAGCCTGGCGCCGGAACCGGTTGCGCCCGCCCCGCCGATACCCGCCCCGCCGATAAAAGTACCGCCGCCTGTCCTTGCCCGGGATATGCCGGCGCCGCCGCCGCCGGTGAAAGAGCCCGCGCCGTTGCCTGCGGAACCGAAGGCGCCGCCGGCGACTGAACCGGAGCCGCCGTCGCCTGTGCAACAGGTTGCGCAGCCTAAGCCGGTGGAGGTGGGTAAAACTGCCGCCAAACCCGTAAAACGGCTTCACAAACCGGCGCCGCAAAAAACCGCTCCGGCACCCCCGGCGCCCCCGGCGCCGGTAAAAGAGTCTGCAACCGCGGCGGCAAGCCGTGTGCCGGATCAAACCCCAAGGGCGCAGGCAGTCACTCAGCCGGTATTCGACGCGGCTTATCTCAATAATCCGCCGCCGGACTATCCGCGCCTGGCGCGGCGGGCGCATCAGCAGGGCACGGTAATGCTTAACGTGCTGGTGACCGTAGGCGGCGGCGCCGGCGAGGTGAACATCGCGCAAAGCAGCGGCAGCGATGCATTGGACGACGCGGCGCGGCAGGCGGTGAAGCGCTGGCGCTTTATCCCGGCGAAACGCGGCGGTGAGCCGGTTGCCGGCTGGGTGCGCGTACCGGTGGTGTTCCGGCTTGACGGTTAGCCCCGTTGAGAAAGCAAAAAGAGGCTTTCCCGTTGTCGGTTAGTCCCGGCGGGAGAGAAACCGGGCGGGAGTAATACCCAGGTTTTTTTTGAACATGGTATTAAAACTGCGGGCGTTCATATAGCCCGTCTCGGCGGCCGCCTGTTTAACCGGCAGGCCTTGCGCCAATCGCAGTATGGCCTGCTGTAGACGATTCCGCCGCCGCCAGTCGCCGAAGGTCAGGCCGGTTTGGCGCACAAAACGACGGGCCAGCGTGCGCGGCTCGATACCGGTATGTTCACTCCACCAGGCCAACGGACGGTCATCGTCGGGACGCTCGTCCAGATACCGGCAAACAGCCGCCAGCCGGTGGTCGGCGGGCTGCGCCAGCCAGACGGCGGCACCGGTCCGGCTGCGGTCCAGTTCGCTGCGTATCAGCGGCAGCGTCGGAGGCGGGACATCACCGTTACCCTCATCAATGACCCGCATCAGCAACGCATGCAGCAATGGCGAAATGTGCCGCGCGGCCGCGTGTTTTTCCCACGCCGGATTGTCTCCCGACATGTACAGGCTTAGCACCGGCGCATCGGTGAGGGATAACCAGCTATGAGGCTGCCCGCCCGGCAGCCAGACGGCCGTCAGGGCCGGAGATATCCAGCACTCCCCCCGCGTAAAGACCTGCAGGCCCCCCCGGCAGGCGTAGATCAGCTGGCCCTCTTCATGAGAGTGCCAGCCCTGGCCTTGCCCGGCGGCATAGGTATGTATCCAGCCGCTGACCTTGGGGGAAATAATGCTGAGCGACATGACCGGTCCTCCAGGGCGGGTGATTGCGGTAAAAAGCGACAATGATTGTCACTCTTGCTGACTTCCGGCGGGATATGTCCCGAAGCGAACACTATGACCGCTGTTTTTTTAAAAGTAAATGATTATCATTTCGTTCATTAGGCGATCTAATAAATAACCATAATCATTTAACTTATTGATTCCGAGGGGATTCATCAATGAATTTGCTCCTGTCCGTTCGCCGCTGGGCGCCGGTTTTGGCTCTTACCTTTACCCATGCCATGACTGCCAGCGCCGCCGTCGCCAGCGCGGACGCTGCCGGCACAGCCCCCGCCGCTACCCTATCGGCGAAGGGCGTTCCAGAGGCGCCGGCCGATTCAGTCACGTTGCCGGCGGTGCGGGTGACCGCCGGCAATGAGCTGGACGCCGTCAGCGAAGGCACGCAAAGCTATGCCGCCGGGGCGGTTACGCTATTCGGCAAGCAGCCCGTGGCGACTAAGGATATCCCCAGCTCGGTATCGGTGGTGACCCGCCAGCGCATGGACGACCAGAATATGACCACGGTAAGCGATGCGCTGAATTACAGTACCGGTATTACCGCCGTGGACTACGGCGACGGCACCACGTATTTCAAGTCGCGGGGATATGACGTCGGCATCGAGTTTGACGGCGTACCCCTGGCCAGCGGCATTCAGTATGAGCCGCAGTTTGACCTGGCGATGTACGATCGCGTGGAAGTGTTCCGTGGTCCGTCCGGACTGATGGATGGCGCCGGCGAGCCCGGCGGCACCGTTAACCTGGTGCGTAAAATGCCTGCCGACACCTTTCATTTTGGCTCTCAAACCAGCATCGGCAGCTATGGCGACTATCGCCAGCAGCTGGATGTCACCGGGCCGATGAACGACGAAGGGACGCTGCGCGGACGGGCGGTGGTGGTAGGCCAGGATCAGCATACTTTCCTGGAAAATGAAGTGAACAAGCACGTCATGGCTTACGGCGCATTGGAATATGACGTCTCCCCCGCGACGATGCTGTCTTTTTCCGGTGGAATACAAAGCAATCCCCTGCGAGGCTTTGACTACGGACCGTCCCTGTATACCGATGGCAGCCCGGTTCATGGCCGCACCACCAGAAACTATAGTCCGGACTGGAACTACAGCGATATCAACATGCAGGAAGCGAACGCCGTTCTGTCACATACTTTCAGCAATGACTGGAAATCCCGGACTACGCTCTTTTACCGGCATATCCTGTCCAAATCCGACTACGCCTATTCCGGCGGCGGGGTGGACCCGCAGACCAATGAATCGGATTATACCGGACAGCGGCAACGCATCGTCAACGACTGGTTCGGCCTCGACAGCAATCTCTCCGGGCCGGTGTCGGCCTTCGGGCGCCGGCACACGCTGACGCTGGGGGCCAATTACCAGCTTAACAAGCAGAGCAGCCGCAGCGGATTTGCCGATCTCGGTAATTACGATATTTTCTCCCCCAATGATATTCCCCGGCCGGACATTGATTTCACCAGCGGCACCCGCCAGCGTATTCAGCAGGCGGGAGTCTACGGACAGGGCAACATCGAGCTGGCCGACCCGCTGCATCTGATCCTCGGCGGTCGTCTGGCGGCGTTCAGCCAAAAGAGCCAGCCTTTCCTGCCGGACAGCGGCGATTGGACCACCAGCTATAACGAGCGCCACAAATTTGTCCCCTACACCGGACTGGTGCTGGATTTGACGCCGCAGATTGCCACCTATGTGAGTTATACCAAGATCTTCTCGCCGCAGTCCGCCACCACGTGGGACGGACAAGGATTGCCGCCCCGTGCCGGCGAACAGTACGAAACCGGCATCAAAGGTGATTTCATGGATCACCGTTTGCAAAGTTCGCTGGCGTTGTTCCGCATCAATGACGAACACCGCGCCATTGACGATCCGGATCATCCCACGGGCTCCGTGGCCGGCGGCCGGGCCCGCAGCGATGGCCTGGAACTGGAACTTAACGGTAATATCCTGCCGCAGTGGGATATCTACGCCAGCTATACGCTGCTGACCGCCAATTATGTCAACGACCCCACCTACGGAAATGCGCGTTTTGATGATGAAGAGCCGCGCCAGCAGGCCAAGCTCTGGACCCTTTGGCATTTCCGCGGAGGCGCTCTGGATGGTTTTCGCGTCGGCGGCGGCGTACGGGCGCAAAGCGAGACCGATCGCGATGCATGGCAGCAAGGGGGATATGCTTTGGTTGATCTTCAGGCCGGGTACCGCTTCAACAAACATTTAGATGCCAGCCTGACGTTGAATAATGTATTTGATCGCGACTATTACGCCCGCGTACCGTCCAGCTACTTCAGCGAACGTGGCGAGCCGCGCAATGTCATGCTGACAGTGAGCGTCGATTATTGAGGGTTTCGCCTTGACGGCCAGTTCCGTTGATAAAGCAAAACTTGGCTTTCCCCTGAGCATTCGATGACCCATTGAGACGAACACCTGTTTGAGCTCCGTTGGGTAAACGGTAAATATACTATGTAAGGCTGTTTGAAGGGTGACATGCCTAAATAACGTTGTCACCGCGAAAATCCCAATAGAAAATTATTAGTAATATATTGATATTTAATATTTTTATGGAGATGAGCCGCTAAATTATGCCTTTGCACGGGAAATTCATAATAAACGATGCATATTTTTGCCCATTCATTATCCCTGGCATAGGTACCTTTCTGGCCTACTCCGGGAAAGATCAGTACCGCAACCGTGCAGGTTGCGTCGGGATTCCTGGCCTAGGTCCAATACCACAGGGACGCTATCATATTGTTGACCGTCCCACCGGCGGCTGGAAAGGTGTACTCCGTACTGACCTGCATGATGCCTATTCATGGGTTACGCCAACACCCGTTATCAAAGCAGAGTGGTTTGCTCTATATCGGGATGAAGGAAGCATAAATGATCATACATGGATAAATGGCGTTAAACGCGGAAACTTCCGGTTACATCCCCCGGGTCCGATGGGAATATCGCTGGGCTGCATTACCTTGCTGCATCGCTCAGATTTCCTCGCGATTCGCCAGGCTTTGCTTTCGACTCAGCAGGTTAAGTTATCTAACGGTTTAAGGTCTTATGGGATGATTGAGGTAATACTGAATGGAAGCGCGACGTGTTCCAACGGGCTTTAGATTAATGATATTTATATTCATTTTTTTGCTGACTTTCCTATTGCTGCGGCCCTCCACGCCAGTGACCGACGCAGAGTACTCTTTTTGGAATAAGATGGCCGATTACTTTGGTGAACTGGATGTAGAAGGCTTTGTGGGACTGGCATTACTGATTACCTGCCCCATCTTTACCATTATTGTCTACCAGATGGTCATCCGGCTGGCAGAAAAACTTATTAAGATGTCGGTTATCGATTAGAAGGCGAAGTTAATTCCTCCTTCCTCCACGTCGCTTCTTGACCCTTAAAATCAAAGGGCAGTCCCCCATAAGGAGCTAACACGCCGTGTCAGACATACTAAAAAGATCCAGAGGTTGCCCGGTCTACTTTATTAACGGTCTTCCCAGCTATCAGTAAACTGGATGTTTCCTTCACAGTATTTCCAAGTAATCTTTTCATACATCAGAGCCACAGACTCCATATGGTTTACTGCTGACAATCCGGCCATCTTTGCATTCGGCATTCCCGGATTCACAGAGACGACCTTCACCCCCTCAAGTTTCATATTAAAATATTCTTCTTCCTGGCCGGCATCGTTTATGCGGTACCACCGGAATTCAGCAGATTTGAGCGTCTGCCCCTTCGATACGGCTTTATAGAGATAAGGACTCGATGAATCGAACTCTTTTTCAAAGGCAATCGGAGCATGGTAGCGTTTGCCGGTGATTTTACCCGTGGCGGGGTCAACAGGGAGATTAACTCCGTGTGCAAAGCCGATAACCTCAATACTTCCTTGCCGTCCATCGACGTCTACGGTTCCTTTAATATCGGCGCCGCCATCATCTTTAAGCCATAAATACACAGGAATTGGCATGTTCGTTCCTTTTAAGGTTCCATGTTTAATCACGGTTAAGGTAAGAGATTGACTTGGAGATAGGAGATTATCTGACGCCAGTCCTTTTTTAAGCAGCTCAAACTGCTCCATTACGATGTACTCAGGGTCTACGGCCCAACCATTTGGAAACTTTTCGGGTTTACCGTCATATTCTGCCGACGTCCGGCTAAGACATGCCCACGGAGGGTAAATCCAATGGCTCATGCCTCGTATTATACAGACGCGCTGGCAACCTATCGTCAATGACGGATTCGGCTTGCATAGCCATCTTTCAGCGAACGTGGCGAGCCGCGCAATGTCATGCTGGCAGTGAGCGTCGATTATTGAGGGTTTTGTCGGTTGGGGCATTGCTGGCCGGAACATCGCCGGACGGACAGTTGCTGTCTTTCCGGCGTATTTTTTGGGGGAATCCCGCCGAGCGGACAGGGGAATGGGTGACGCGGCCATCAAGGCAATTACAATGGCCGACATGGATTATAAGCTAATATTCAGCCGCTGTTATGCAAGCCGGCCGCTGTCTGGAGTGTGGTTATGCGTACCTTGTTACAGTTGGCCCGTGATGCCGGAGGATTATTATTGCTGGCATTGATTGCCAGCGTGGTGAGTGGATTCAGCAATGCGTCGCTCATAGCCCTGATCAACAAAACCCTCACCGTCGAGGCGGCTGGATTGGCGTTGCTGGGACGGACCTTTATCGCGCTGACCCTGCTGATGCTTATCACCCGCGTGCTGTCCGAAACGGTATTTATGTATCTTGGCCAGCGCGCCAAAGCCCGGCTGCGCAACGAGGTGGTGGCCTGTATCGGCGACGCCGGCCTGCAAAGCGTCGAGAGCCTGGGCATGTCGCGGGCGATGGCGGTGCTGACGCAGGATTTGGATACTATCGTGGTGTTTTTTGTCGGCCTGCCCAACCTGGTGATGTATGGGGCGGTGATCGCCGGCTGCCTGTGCTACCTCGGTCTGCTCTCCTGGCCGGTATTGCTGTGCGCCCTGGTGACCATCACGTTGGGTTCGCTGGGCTTCTGGCTGATTCATGGCCGGGCGCTGACGCTGCTACGCAGTTCCCGGCGGCGCGAGGATACGCTGCTGCATCTGTTTCGCGCGCTGTTTGATGGCGTGAAAGAGCTCAAGCTCAACCCCGTCCGCCGCCGGCGGTTTATCAATAACGAAGTGGCGACAAATATCGAAGCGGTGCGCGCAGAACGCACCCGCGGTTATGTGCTGTATGGCATGGCCACCAGCTGGGGCAGCTTCCTGTTTTTTGCCTTTATCGGCGGCGTGCTGTTCTTGCTCGGACGCTGGCTCCCCCTTAGCCATCCGGTTATAACCGGCTATGCGATGGTTTTTCTGTATATGATTATCCCCATCGAAGGGCTGCTGTCCGCCCTGCCGAACATCGCCACCGCGCGAGTGGCGCTGGCGCGTATCCAGGACGTGCGGCGGCAATTGCCGGCAGAGCCCCTCCAGCGCGCCGCGCCGATGCCGGCGTTGAAAAGCCTTTCCCTTTGCGGCGTTACCCACCATTACCGGCGTGAACTGGATAACGCCTCTTTCCTGCTCGGCCCCATAACCCTGACCTTACGGCCCGGCGAACTGACGTTTGTCATCGGCGGCAACGGCAGCGGCAAAACCACCTTGGCCAAACTGCTGGTGGGACTTTATCCCCCGGAGGAGGGCGTTATCCTGCTTAATGGCGAGCCTGTGGGCGAAGCGGACTGGGAACGCTACCGCCAGTGTTTCTCGGTGGTGTTCAGCGATTTTTATCTTTTCGATGATGTCAGCAGCGAACGTCCCGCCGATGACGGACAAATATCAACGCTGCTGGCGGCGCTGCAGCTGGAGCACAAGGTCAGCATCCGGCAGGGGCGGTTTTCGACCACCGCCCTGTCCCAAGGCCAGCGCAAGCGTTTGGCGCTGTTGCTGGCCTGGACCGAAGATCGCCCTTTCTATCTGTTCGATGAATGGGCAGCCGATCAGGACCCCGCCTTTAAGGCGGTGTTTTACCGGCAAATTTTGCCCGATCTGAAAGCTCGGGGGAAAACCGTACTGGTGATAACCCATGACGATGCCTATTTCCCCTCGGCGGACCGGCTTATCAAGCTGGACGCCGGTCAGATAGTCTCGGATATCAGACAGGAGGGGCCGGTATGGGATAACAGCCGGCTCCACGCCGGGCAATCGGGAGGCTAGGCGGCGCATGCCGGGTTCTTTGCCGGCGCCGCGAACGGTTGGCCGTGCCGGTTTATTTTATCGGGTGCCGGTGTTTTTTACCGGCGCGCAATGGGGCGGTTGACTCAAGGCTTTACCGGCCTGCAATTTGCTGTTTATCTGCAGCAGGATTTCCGGATGCGCCAATAGATATTCGGCGGCGATTTTGCCTATTTGCGCCTGTTGTTCCGGTGAAAGTTCAGTCGTGTCATCGGGAAATTCCGGTGCCGGCACCGGCGATATAGCCAGTGCGGCCTCGGCTGCCATTAAGCACGGTATTAATATAAGAATATTAATCAGCAGAGTTTTCATTGTCGTCGTCCTCAAGGACCTGACGTCGTCGTAGACCGGGAGCGGGTCCGTCGCTTTCATTCCACTGATATTCAATGGCGATGAAATAGATATTTCCGGTAAAGAAATACCCCCTATTAACGCATCATACTTAATTTAATCGGTGTGAAATAAAAAAGCCGTAAAAATCGCTCTTGAGAGTATAAAATTTTTGTATAAATCGGTGCGGGCTGAATTAAAAGATATATTAATTGAGAGTGTTGGGAAGAGGGACCATTTTTATATTATTTTTACACGCCGCGCCATTATTTTTACGCGGCCTTTTCATTCAAAACATTACACTCAATCCTACCTCAATTCCCCTGTGGAGACGCATTGTGAATTTTTCACTGCTCGCCGGCATTGTGCTGGTGTTTTTATTGCTGGGCTATTTGATTTACGCCCTGGTTAAGGCGGAGGAGTTCTGATGGCTGCCAGCGCATTTTTATTGCTCGCCGGGTATATGGTGGTGTTGATGATTTTGGCCCGTCCTTTGGGCCGGGGACTGACGGGACTGATTAATGACCGGCCGGCGCCGGGTTTCGCCGGGGTCGAGCGGCTGATATGGCGCGTATGCGGCATCGGCACCGACAGTATGCGGTGGAGCGGTTATTTATGGGCCGTCCTGTTATTTAATGCCTTGGGTATCCTGATTCTGTTCGTTCTGTTGCTGTTACAGGGGGTACTGCCGCTGAATCCGCAGCACCTGCCCGGCCTGTCCTGGCATTTGGCGCTCAATACCGCCATCAGTTTTGCCAGTAATACCGACTGGCAATCCTATGGCGGCGAAAGCACCATGAGTTATTTCAGCCAGATGGCCGGACTGACGGTACAGAACTTTTTGTCGGCGGCCACCGGTATCGCCGTGGCCTTCGCGCTGATCCGGGGGTTCGCCAATCGTTCGGTGGCGACGCTGGGCAACGCCTGGCGGGATATCTACCGTATCACCCTCTATGTACTGTTGCCGATTTCGCTGATTATCGCCCTGATTTTCATCAGCCAGGGCACACCGCAGAATTGGGCGGATTACCTGCCGATACACACCCTTGAAGGCGCGAAGCAAATTCTGCCCATGGGGCCGGTGGCTTCGCAGGAAGCCATCAAAATGCTGGGAACCAACGGCGGCGGCTTTTTTAACGTGAACTCCGCTCACCCGTTCGAAAATCCCGATGCCTTGACCAATTTTATTCAAATGCTCGCCATTTTCCTGATTCCCGCCGCGCTGTGTTTCGCTTTTGGCGATGCCGTTCGCGACCGGCGCCAGGGAAACGCCTTGCTGTGGGCCATGTCGGTGATGTTTATCGTGGCGGCGGTGGCGGTGATGTGGGCCGAACTGAACGGTAATCCGCATTTGCTGGCCCTCGGCGCCGACAGCGCCATCAATATGGAGGGCAAAGAAACCCGCTTCGGTATCCTCAATTCCAGCCTGTTTGCCACCATTACCACGGCCGCGTCCTGCGGGGCGGTGAATGCCATGCACGATTCGTTCACCGCGCTGGGCGGCATGGTGCCGATGTGGCTGATTCAGCTAGGGGAAGTGATTTTCGGCGGCGTGGGCTCCGGCCTGTACGGCATGCTGCTGTTCGTGCTGCTGGCGGTGTTTATCGCCGGGCTGATGATTGGCCGTACGCCGGAATATCTGGGTAAAAAAATCGATGTATGGGAAATGAAAATGACCGCCCTGGCTATCCTTATCACCCCGTCGCTGGTCCTGTTGGGCACGGCCTTGGCCATGATGACCGCCGCCGGCCGCGGCGGAATGTCGAACCCAGGTACCCATGGTTTCAGCGAGGTGCTCTATGCCGTCTCTTCCGCCGCCAATAATAACGGCAGCGCCTTCGCCGGCCTAAGCACCAATACGCCGTTCTGGAACATATTGCTGGCGGTGTGCATGCTGCTGGGCCGCTATGGGCCCATTGTGCCGGTGATGGCCATTGCCGGTTCGCTGGCGGTAAAAAAAGTGCAGCCGGTGGGCAACGGAACCTTGCCGACGCACGGTGTGCTGTTTATTTCGCTGCTGGTAGGCACAGTGATGCTGGTGGGCGCGCTGACATTTATCCCCGCCCTGGCGCTCGGCCCGATCGCGGAACATCTGCAATTGTTAGGTCATTAATCGCCGGAGAAATTTTCCATGAGTCGTAATCAAAAGTCATTGTTTGACGCGGCGTTAGTGCGTGTCGCCATGGTGGATGCCGTTAAAAAGCTGGACCCGCGGGTACAGTTCCGCAATCCGGTGATGTTTGTCGTTTATTTAGGCAGTATTTTAACCGCGCTGCTGTCCGTGGGGATGGCGGCGAGGCTGGTGGCCGGGTCCGCCGGTTTTTCGGCGGCTATCTCCGTTTGGCTGTGGTTTACCGTGCTGTTCGCCAACTTTGCCGAAGCGCTGGCGGAAGGCCGCAGCAAGGCCCAGGCGGAAAGCCTGCGCGGGGTGCGAAAAAGCAATTGGGCCAAGAAGCTCTCCCAGCCTCATCATGACGCCGAACAACACAAAGTCGCGGCGGATTCATTGCGCAAAGGGGACGTGGTGCTGGCGGAAGCGGGGGACATTATCCCCTGCGACGGCGAGGTGCTGGAAGGGGGGGCCTCGGTGGACGAAAGCGCCATCACCGGTGAATCCGCGCCGGTCATCCGCGAGGCGGGAGGTGATTTTGCCTCCGTCACCGGCGGGACGAGGATTTTATCCGACTGGCTGGTGATTCGCTGCAGCGTCAACCCCGGCGAAACTTTCCTCGACCGCATGATTGCCATGGTGGAGGGGGCCAAGCGCCGCAAGACCCCTAATGAGATAGCCCTCACCATCCTGCTGGTATCGCTGACAATTGTTTTATATTTAGCCACCGTCACGCTGTGGCCATTTTCCGCCTGGGGCGGCGAGCCGGTGAGCGTCACGGTGCTGGTGGCCTTATTGGTGTGCCTGATCCCCACTACCATCGGCGGTTTGCTGTCCGCCATCGGCGTGGCAGGCATGAGCCGGATGCTGGGGGCCAATGTGATCGCCACCAGCGGCCGCGCCGTCGAAGCGGCGGGGGATATTGACGTTTTGCTGCTGGATAAAACCGGCACCATTACGCTTGGAAACCGGCAGGCCACCCGGTTCGTCCCGGCGGCGGGCGTCAGCGAGCAGCAAATGGCCGCCGCCGCGCAGCTGGCCTCCCTGGCGGATGAAACGCCGGAAGGCCGCAGCATCGTGGTGCTGGCAAAGCAGAAATACAATCTTCGGGAGCTCGATATACAGAGTCTGGATGCCACCTTTATTCCTTTCTCGGCCCAGACCCGCATGAGCGGGGTGAATTTACAGCAGCGCATGATTCGCAAGGGGGCGGTGGATTCCATTCGCCGGCATATCGAATCCAACGGGGGCCGTTTTCCCGTTGAAGTGACCCGTATGGTGGAAGAGGTGGCGCGCGGCGGCGGCACGCCCCTGGTGGTATCGGAAGATGCCCGGGTGATGGGGGTGGTGGCGCTGAAGGATATCGTTAAGGGCGGCATCAAAGAGCGTTTCGCCGAACTGCGCCGCATGGGTATCAAGACCGTGATGATTACCGGCGACAATCCGCTGACCGCGGCGGCAATCGCCGCCGAGGCGGGAGTGGATGATTTTCTGTCGGAAGCCACGCCGGAAGCCAAGCTGGCGCTCATCCGTCAATACCAGGCCGAAGGGCGGCTGGTGGCAATGACCGGCGACGGCACCAACGACGCCCCGGCCCTGGCCCAGGCGGATGTGGCGGTGGCCATGAACTCCGGCACCCAGGCGGCCAAGGAGGCGGGCAATATGGTGGATCTGGATTCCAATCCCACCAAACTGCTGGAAGTGGTGCATATCGGTAAACAGATGCTGATGACCCGCGGCTCCCTGACCACCTTTAGTATCGCCAACGACGTTGCCAAGTATTTCGCCATTATTCCGGCGGCCTTTGCCGTGACCTATCCGGAGCTGAACCGGCTGAATGTGATGCATTTGCACTCCCCCGGTTCGGCAATATTGTCGGCGGTGATCTTTAACGCGCTGGTGATTGTGTTCCTGATCCCCCTGGCGCTGAAGGGAATCAGTTACCACCCCATGAGCGCCGCCGCGCTGCTGCGCCGTAATCTGCTGATTTACGGTCTGGGCGGCCTGCTGGTGCCTTTCGTCGGCATCAAGCTTATCGATATTGTGCTGACCGTCGCGGGCCTGGCCTAAAAAAAGAGGAATTATGATGAGTCAATTACGTCCGGCCGTGCTGTTAATGATATTGCTGACGCTGATGACCGGCGCCGTGTATCCGCTGCTCACCGGCGCGCTGGGGCAGTGGTGGTTCCCCGGCCAAGCCCAGGGTTCGCTGTTGGATATCGGCGGTGAAATACGCGGTTCCACCCTGATCGGACAGTCCTTTGTCCGTCCGGAATATTTTCAGGGCCGTCCGTCCGCCACGTCGGATTCCCCCTATAATGCATTGGCGTCCTCCGGCAGTAATCTGGCGGCGGGCAATCCGGATCTGGACAAGGCGTTTAAACAGCGTATAGCCGATCTGCGCGCCGCCAACCCTCTGGCCGCCCCGGCGGTACCGGTGGATCTGGTTGCCGCTTCCGGCAGCGGGCTGGACCCGGAAATTTCCCCCGCCGCCGCCCAATGGCAGGCGCAGCGGGTAGCGGCGGCGCGCCGGCTGCCCCTGGAAACGGTGCAGCGGCTGATTGAGGAAAACACCTCTCGTCCGCCGCTTTATTTTCTCGGCGACCCGGCGGTGAATGTGCTGGAGCTGAATATCGCCTTGGATTCCGTGCCGCGGCCTTAATAAGGCGGAGCGAGAGAAAAGCCGACCGTCCGCGCGGGTGCGTGGGCGGTCTTGTTGGTAAACGCTGCGCCGTCCTGTTTCCACCAGCCGGCAAGGAGCCTGTATGAACGAGGAGCAACAGCGTCCCGATCCCGATGCGCTGTTAGTGCAAGCCGGGAATCCGCGCCGCGGCAAGCTCAAAGTCTATTTCGGCGCCTGCGCCGGGGTGGGCAAAACCTGGGCGATGCTGCAGGAGGCGCGCCGTCTGCGCGCTCAGGGGCTGGATGTGCTGGTGGGGGTGGTGGAAACCCACGGCCGGGCGGAAACCGCGGCGCAGCTGGAAGGACTTGCGGTCCTGCCCAGACGGGCCGCAGGCCGGCACCGGCATCAGGAGTTCGATCTGGATGCGGCGCTGGCCCGCAGGCCGGCGGTCATCCTGATGGATGAGCTGGCGCACACCAATGCCCGCGGCTCCCGCCATCCGAAGCGCTGGCAGGACGTTGACGAACTGCTTAATGCCGGTATCGATGTCATCACCACGGTGAATGTCCAGCATCTGGAGAGCCTGAACGATATCGTCAGCGGCGTGACCGGCATCCGGGTGCGCGAAACCGTGCCGGATCCCTTTTTCGACTCCGCCGATGAAGTGGTGCTGGTGGATCTGCCCCCCGATGATCTGCTGCAACGGCTGAAAGAGGGCAAAGTGTATATCGGCGATCGCGCCGAACGGGCCATTGAGAACTTTTTCCGTAAAGGCAATCTGTTCGCTTTGCGGGAACTGGCGTTGCGCCGCACCGCCGATCGGGTGGACTTACAAATGCGCGCCTGGCGGGACGTCCAGGGCCGGGAAAAAGTCTGGCATACCCGGGATGCCATTCTGCTGTGCATCGGCAATAACGCCGGCAGCGAGAAACTGGTGCGCACCGCCGCCCGGCTGGCGGCCAAGCTCGGCAGCGTCTGGCATGCCGTGTATGTGGAAACGCCGGTATCGCACCGCCTGGCCGAACCGCGCCGCCGCGCTATTTTGCGTACCCTGCGGCTGGCCCAGGACCTGGGGGCGGAAACGTCCACCCTGTCGGACCCTGATGAAGTCAGGGCGGTGCTGCGCTACGCCCGGGAGCACAATCTCGGTAAAATCATCATCGGCCGGCGTCCGGCGCGGCGCTGGCGGCGGGACAGTTTTGCCGATCGGCTGGGGCGGCTCGGCCTGGACCTTGATCTGGTGATCGTGGCCCTGGATGAGCGGGTGGAAGCCGCTCCCGGCCCGCTGCAGGATAACCGGTCGTTTATCGATAAATGGCGGGTGCAGCTGCGGGGCTGCGTCGCGGCGATGCTGCTCTGCGCGCTGATTACCCTCGGCGGCAAATGGCTGTTGCCCGGCGTGGATGCCGTTAACCTGGTAATGATTTATCTGCTGGGGGTGGTGATCGTCGCCCTGCGTTACGGCCGCTGGCCTTCGGTGGTGGCGACGGTGCTGAACATCGTGGTTTTCGACATGGTGTTTGTCGCGCCTACCGGCACCATGGCGGTGTCGGACGTGCAGTATCTGGTGACGTTCGGCGTGATGCTGGCGGTGGGCATCATCATCGGCAATCTGACGGCGGGGGTCCGTTATCAGGCACGGGTGGCGCGCTACCGTGAACAGCGGGCCCGGCATCTTTATGAAATGTCCCGCGCGTTGAGCAGCGCCCGGGACGTGAACGATATCGTCGCCACCTGCCAGCGCATTATCAATATCACCCTGCAGGCGCGCAGCGAGCTGTTATTGCCTCGGGAAAACGGCGATCTCGGCCGGGTGGGTGAAACCAACCTTACCTCGATTCCCGACCGCGCCATCGCCCGCTGGAGTTTTGACCGGGGCCTGCCCGCCGGCGCCGGTACGGATACGCTGCCGGGGGTTCCCTGGCAGATGTTGCCGCTCAAGACCACCGGCAACGTTCTCGGCCTGTTGGTGATTGAGCCGGCGAATCTGCGCCAGCTGATGATCCCCGAGCAGCAGCGCATGCTGGAAACCTTCACCGTACTGCTGGCCGGGGCGCTGGAGCGCATGGAACTCACCCGGCGCGAAGAGCGCGCCCGGCTGTCCGCCGAACGGGAAGAGCTGCGCAATTCCCTGCTGGCGGCCCTGTCCCATGATTTGCGCACGCCGCTGACGGTGCTGTTCGGCCAGTCGGAAATCCTGACGCTGGATTTGGCGGCGGAAGGCTCGAAGTACGCGCCGCAGGCCAGCCAGATTCGCCAGCAGACCCTCAGCACCATTCGTCTGGTGAACAATCTGCTGGATATGGCGCGAATTCAGTCGGGGGGTATCAATCTGCGGGCGGAGTGGGTGGCGCTGGAAGAGGTGGTGGGCGGCACGCTGAAAATCATGGAGCCGTTGCTGAACGGCCGCCAGGTCCAGCTCGATCTGCCGGACCATCTGCTGTTGATTAACGCCGACGGCCCATTGCTGGAACGGGTATTCAACAACCTGCTGGAGAATGCCCTAAAATACGCCGGCGAGCACGCCCAACTGGGTATCCGGGCCGAACAGCGCCAGGATCGGCTGGAAATCGAAGTCTGGGACAGCGGCCGCGGTATTCCGGAAGGGCAGGAAACCGCCATTTTCGAAAAATTCGCCCGCGGCACCAAGGAATCTGCGGTGCCCGGCGTGGGATTGGGCCTGGCCATCTGCAAAGCCATCGTTGAAATGCACGGCGGACATATTCGCGCCGGCAACCGGCCGGAAGGGGGCGCCTGCTTTTATATTCAACTGCCCATGGGGCAGCCGCCCGCGCTGCCGGAAGAGCAGGAGGAAACGCTCCCGCCGGAGTGATGTGTCCGCCGGCAGGCCGCCGTTATCCTTTCCGCGACGCCTGCCTTCGTTGTGCGAGTAACGCGCAGCGGGAGCGCCACTGCCATACGGCTTACGTGCGGCTAAGCAAGGTCTGCGGCCAGGCGGAGCCTTTGCCCCGCCTTGCCCCGCCACAGGGTGACGCTGTCTTCCGGCAGCACCAGCCCGTCGCTGGTCTGGATCCCCTCCCCCTCAAGCCGTTGCCACGCCACGCCGGACAGCAGCGGAGACCAGGGCAGCGTCGCCTGCCCCCCCTCGCCGCGCTGCAATGCCACCAGGATCCGTTCCTGCTGATAGACCCGCACGAACACCAGCAGGCCTTCCCGGGCAATCACTACCTGGCAGCCGCCGTAACGCAGCGCCGGGCTGTCGTGCCGTAACCAGGCCAGGCGGCGGTACAGTCCCAGCAGCGCCTGGTCCTGATCCGCCTCATGCCAGGGGAAGGGTTTACGGCAAAACGGATCGTTGCCGCCGTCCAATCCCACCTCATCGCCGTAATAGATACAGGGCGCCCCCGGCCAGCAGAACAGCCAGACCACCCCAAGCGCCAGACGGCGGCCATGGCTGCCGAGCACCGTGATAAAGCGCGGGGTATCGTGACTGTCCAACTGATTGAACATGCGCAGCTGCTGCTGATGGGACAATCCGGCGCGGTACTCCTCCAGCCACCGGGCGCACTCCTGCGCCGTCAGCGAGATAGGATGGCCGGCGATATCTTTCCCGGCCAGAAAGGCCCATACCGGCAGGGTGAATCCGCGATAGTTCATCGCCGCGTCTTCCGCATCCGCCTGAAGCCAGGGGCGGGCGTCGCCAAAATGCTCTCCCACTATAAAGGACTGAGGGTTCACCGATTTTGCCGCCCGGGTGATGCCGTTGATGTGATGCAAATTGTTTTTCGCGCCGCCGGATTCTCCCAACATATGCGCCACGTCCAGCCGCCAGCCGTCTATTTGCCACGGAGGGCGCAGCCAGTGGCGCACCACGCTGTCCTTGCCGCTGTAGATTTCATGCACCAGCGCGGAAGAGGCATAATCGAGCTTCGGCAGGCTGGCATGGCCTTTCCAGTCCAGCGCCTCGCCTTCAGGAGTGAAGCTGTACCATTGCCGGTGGAGTGAATCGGGGTGATGACAGGCGCCGTTTCCTCCCGCGTCGTCACGATCAAACCACGGATGGGTCTCGCCGGTATGGTTGAATACGCCGTCCAGGATCAGGCGCATCCTAAGCCGTTGAGTGGCCTTGCGCAGCCGCAGCAGCGCCTGATCGCCGCCAAACCGTTCATCCACATGGCGGTAATCCTTGGTATCGTACTTATGCACGCTGGGGGCGGAAAATATCGGGTTAAAATACAGGGCGGTCACGCCCAGCCGAGTCAGCCAAGGCAGCTTTGCCACCACGCCGTGCAGATCGCCGCCGAAAAAGGTGCCGGCGCTGCCATCTTCTTCAAAGTTTTGCCCCCAGCCCTGAGCGCACCCCGCCGACGGTTCACCCGGCAGAAAATCGTTATCCATCTCCGCTGTTGCCTGGCCGGGGCCGCGATTACCTGCTGCCGCTGCGGCCTGGTGGGGATCGCGATTTGACGCTGCCGTTACCGGCAGGATGTGGCCATGGTTATCGGCTGCCGCCGCGGCTTGGCGGGCCGCTCCCGGCTCGGCCGGCAGAGGATGGCGGCTGTCGGACGATATACCCCGCCCATAGGCGCCATTGAGATCGGCGCCGGCGGCGAAGCGGTCGGTGAAAATCTGGTAGAACACCTGATCCGCCACCCATTGCGGACCGTTATCGGGCAGATCAACGGCAAATTGCGCCATCTGTCCGGGCGGCGCGGCGCTCCAGCCCAACGGCGTGAACCAGCGCTGGCTCTCTTGCCAGAGCAATTTAAAACAGTAACGCCGGCGCGGCTGCCCGGTGTCCAGTGGAATCTCGGTACGGTACCGCCGGCACCCCAGGCCGGACTGCTCCGGCAGAAGCTGCATAGGGAGCAGCCACTCTTCATTGTCCTGCTCATAACGCAGCAGCGCGGCATCCGGCAGTTCATCTCCCGCCAGCCACAAAGAGAGGATGAGATGCCGGTTACGCTTTTGCATAAAGGGCGCCACCGGAAGATGCCAGGCCTGCAACATACATAACCCTCTTTCTGATGCCTAAAACAACCTACTTTGCCATATATCCACCGGCCCGCCCTCCTCTCCCCCGAACGCAAACAGGGGGGAGCCGGGGGGAGGAGGCGGCATGGCAAGCCCGCGATCACCGATGCTGAAGTGGGCGTGTTAAAGGGAGAGCGTGCTGATGGAGTCGAAGCGGGCATGGTTTTCCTGCCCGCCAGAGCGCCCCACAGCGCGCTAGGCCCGCCAACACCGGAGCCTGTAGCGGCGTGTTAAACGGAGGTCCGCCGCCAGACTTCCGGCACAGGGCAACGCGGCGGATGCCGGCTTAAAAAGAGAGATCCACCACCAGATTATCGCTATAGGTGCCGGCGGGCGGCGTGGCCTGGCCTGATAAAATTTGGGCCACATAGTTATAGGAACGCAGAGTGCCGTCGGTGCTGACGCCGCTGGCCAGGCTGCTGGACCAGCGATCGCCGCCGGTGTCGCCCCAGCGGCCGCCCCCGCTCCCTTTAAAAATATCATAGCTGATAAAGGAACCGCCATTGGCCATGTTCCGGACATTGTTCACCGCATTGTTGCCGTAATTCACTCCCACCGTATAGGTGCTGCCTTTGGTACAAATCACCGTAATGGACTGGGACACGGGACTGAACGCGGTAAGCAGCGGCGCATTGCCGAAGCTGATATTAGGGGCGGTAATCGTGGTGCAATCGTTGGTAATGGCAAGACTGACGGTCATGGGCACCACCGCGGAACCCGACTGGAGGCCGCCGGGCATGCACTGGCCCACGGCGCCGATGCCGGTACAAATCGCATAGCTGGTAAGCACATTCAGGGTGCCGCTATAGCTGCCGGCGGCCACGTTCTGGCCGGTAAGAGTGCGGATAAAAAGCGGAATGGAAAAATTCAATCCCCCCATCAGCCCGATCAGGTTAACCAACTGGCCGGAGTCATAGCTGGCCGGCGGACCGTTTACCGTCAGTTCCGTCGAGCAGTTGGCGGTGGAGCACAGCTGAATCGGGATCTGGTCGCCGCCGTTGTCATGTTTCAATACCGCACGGCCGCCGCTGATATGGGTTGCGCCGGTGAGCTGCAAACGGATGTAGTTGTCACCCAGCAGCGACAGGGTACTGCCCGAACCGCAGTTGAGATTGATATTGCCGCTGGCGGAGGAAACGCTGCTGTTAACGGTAAAGGATGTCACCGTACCCAGGCCGGCGGATGACGGAGGCAACTGGCAGGCGCCCTGGGCGCGCCAGCACAGGGCGATGGATAACATCATCAGGGCGGATAGCATTAAGCGGGTCATCACGGGGATTCCTCAAAAGGGGAAAGGGGGCAGGTCAGCGGCCCGTAGGTTTGCAATGGCCGGGGTTTGCCGCCGGGCAAGGCCAGAAACGCGGTACAACGGCGACCGTCCGGCGTGACGGCCCGCAGGCTATTCTCAGCGCCGAGATTATCCACCCAGGCGGTTCCGTCCCAGCCCACGTACTCTATGGACTGACCATCGCGCAATATTCGGCTGCCGGCCGGCAGAGGCTGGCCCTGTTGGTCGTGGAGAACGATCGCGGCGGCGCGCAGCGGTTCAATGGGAAAATGCAGCAAATAGCCGCTTCTGCGGCGCACCGCCACCCGCTGCTCAACGTTTTCCACCGACAGGTCGAGGGGCAGCGCCCGGGTATCGATATCGTATTTCGCCGGATAATAGGCGCTGATTCCCGGCACCAGCAGATAACCCTGTTCGTCGGTGCTTCCCACCAATTGATTTTCATAACGCACCGGAATATCGGGATAATCGGTTTTCACCAGGGCAAAGGCATTGCTTAATTGATCCGCCGCCAGCAAATGGCCGTCCATCAATACCAATGCGCCGTTCATATCGCCCCAAAGGGTGCCGCTGCCACCATAGCCGTACAATCCCGCCGAGGTTTTGAGGTGAGCATTGCGCCAGTTAAGAGTGGCCTGACGATAATCGCTCTCACGCTGTCGGCGGGCATAGGACAGATCCCAGCTAAAACCGCCGTCGCTGGGCATGGCGTGGGTTACCGATACGCGCTGGGCCGTGCCGCCGGGGCGATCGCGCTCCAGGCCGGCGCTGGCGCTGGCCCGCCCGCCGAAGGGGATCACCAGCGAGACGGCGCCGGAGCAGTCACGCTGCCCGGGGTCGTATGTGGCGGTGATAAACAGGCTGGATTCACGCCACAGGGATCTGCTCCAGGAAGCATTCCACAGGCGGATAGTTTCTCCCGCCGCGGTGCGGATATCGATATAGGTCGCGCCGACGCTGCCGTAGGGCTCCAGCGACAGGCTGGCATAATATTGCCCGCTGCGGCGATTGAGGGTCCAAAGGGCATCGGACATATGGTGCGCCCCGCTGTCCAGTATCGTCAGATTGCCGAAACGGCCGCTGCGCACCGTATGCCGCATACCCAAGCTGAAGTAGCGATTGTTATAGTCATAACCCCAGTCATATTGGCCGCCATGGTCGCCGTACGTTCTGCTGTGGGTGACCGCGCCGTTCGCCACTCCCCACCGACCCAGCTTATACAGACTGCCCGCGCCCGCCAACGCCAGGGATTGCGCCCCTTCCGCATGGCTTTCCAGCGTCCATCCATCGTTAATACCCTGCCGGTAGGATCCGCTGGCCACCGGGATAGCGTAGTCGGCGTTGCGCAATCCGTAAGCCCGGCGCAGCGCGCCGGCGGCAAGGGAATAGTCCGGCAGGCCCGGCTTTAATAGACTGCTGGAAATATAAAAGGGCTGCGTGGTGGTGACCCGGCGGCCCAAGGCGTCGGTGGTCACCACCACCGCTTCCCCCGCCCCGTTAATGAAAGGCAGGTTATTGAAGGCGTACGGACCGGGCCGTACCTCGTTGCTGCCGGCCCGATAGCCGTCGACGAACAGATCAACCGTGGCGGGAACCGCCGCCCGTCCGGCAAACGAGGGCAAAGGGTAAGTCACGAGGTCCGGGCGCAGCGCAAAGTCCCTGGCGATTTGTATCCCGCCGATACGCACGCTGCCGCTCCATGACAGGGCATTGGTGATGACATCCCCGGCTTTCCAGCTTAAGGCGCTATCCTCATCCTGATCGGCCCAGTAGGTGTCATAACGGATATAACCCTTGGCGGCGCTGCCCGTACCGGATAACGGCTGTTCAATTACGCCATCGGTGGAAAAATGCCCAAACCGGCCGAAAGCGCGCCATTCATTCCAGACGGCAACGCGCGTAGCGCCGCGATTGATGCGGCTGCCGTAGATATCATAATTGAGCAGGGCGCCGGTGCTGGTCAGCCCTTCATGTCGCGGGCTTCCCGGCGCGCCGGTAAAGGTTTGCTGCGGCAGCCATTCCGGCGGCACGGTTAATTTCAATAGCCGCCGTTGCCGGTCATAAATGACGTTCACCTGCGCCATGGCGGTGACGTCGGTTTCCACCGCCGCCAGCTGATCGGTGGGCAGCCCGGCCTGGGCCAAATCCGCCGAACGCAGCAGATAATGTCCGTTGTCGAACGCCACCGGCACAATCCTTCCGCTGTCGAAATCGTTGACCACCAGTTCCAGCATATGGCGCTGGCGCGTCTGCCCCGGAGCCAACGCCGGCGGCGGCGGGAGGGTATCGAAGGTTTCCGCGCCGCCGGCCAGGGGCGCGAGCAAGCCGCAATAGCCGGTAAGGGCCAAAGAGAAACGGCGCAGAGCAGGGCGAGGGGGCCGGTCCATAAAATCAATGGACGTCGGCCATACTGCGCCAGACGGTATTGCGGTTATCCAGGCTGGTTTCCAGCCACGCCTGCGGGGAGACCTTGTTTTTCAGCGGCCAGCGAAGGCTGGAGCCAGCCAGCACATAGCCCAGCAGCCCGTCGGTAAGGGTGTCATTACCCAGGCGTGTTTTGCTAAGCCGGGCATGTACGGGGCCGCCGTTGGTAATTTCCAGGTAGGGATTGCCTGACTCCATGACCATCCGCCAGCTCAGTATCGGCATCCCGCTATCAGGAGAACTTTGCCGGCCATAGGCAAACAGGGGAATGGAGTAACGCATCTGGAAATTAAGCGCATGGGATTTTTCATCCGGATGGCCGTAAGGGGTCGGAATCTCATCCAGCAGCACCCGGTAGGCCCGTTCCCGGTTCGCGGGGGGCGGCAGGCGCTTTATCAGCCGTATCAGCCGTTTTTGCCCTGATTCGAGCCGGATCATGGTGGGCAGGGGCTGGATATCTTGCTGGGTGGCATACTGTTCCCGGCCCGCCGTCTGGCGCCAGGCGTAGACCCTTACCTGCAGCAGGGTCGTGGCGT
This sequence comes from Sodalis sp. RH16, assembly GCF_047324245.1. Lineage (NCBI taxonomy): Bacteria > Pseudomonadati > Pseudomonadota > Gammaproteobacteria > Enterobacterales > Bruguierivoracaceae > Sodalis > Sodalis sp. RH16. The sequence goes on from NZ_CP178737.1 coordinate 1,867,327, forward strand.
CGCCGCGGTTCTGCACCCAAAGTTCGGCGCCTTGGCTATTTTCGGTGATGACCGGATCCACCGGCCAGATAAGTACTGAATGGCCGGCCCCGGCCCGGACCGCCCACAAGAGGCATAACGCAATAGCCGGCATCCATCCGCCGGCTGGCAAGATTTTCATCCGCAGTTCCCTTTGAAAAATCACCAGGACAGTACGACCGACAAGATATCGGTATAAGTCCCCCCCTGGTGGGTGCCGTCCAGTTGCAGTTGGCCGTAAATCGGTAACGTGATATTAGCGGCATTGGCAAAATCGACAGTCATAGACTGATTAACCGGGATTTCGCTGCCGGGAGTAAAGCCGGCGCTGGAGTAGAGCCGGTAAGCTACCCGGTCATTGCCGTTTAGCCGCATGAGGTTGCGGGTGGCGGTATAATGGCGGCCGCCGTCGATGCTGATGCTCAATGTCGTACCCGGCGTACAGGCGATGGTTAGGGCGGAGTTTTGCAGGAAAGCTGTACCCACCGGCCGGATATCGAGGGCCGAGTACGTGCCGAAATCCAAGGCACCCCATACCCCGCCGCCGCCCTCGATCTGGCAACCGGCCACCACGGAAGCCGATACCTGGAAGGATTGGCTGGGCAATGCCCGCGCCGGCCCGGCATACGGCGCAAGCAGGGCGGCGCACAGGGGAAGAAGCAAGGCGGGATGAAACCGCTTTTCCATGACCGGCATCTGGTGTGCTGACCGCGATTAATAAACTACTTGTACGTTAATGACATCGGTATAGGTGCCTGCCGGGATGGCGGTATTATTGCCGCCCTGGGTAATTCTTCCATACACCGGGAATATGGTGCCGTTAATGGGATCGGACGTGCCGGAGGGGATGAGGTTGGCATTGTTGGTGATGGGATTGTTGTACGCCGCGTCGTTATACAGGGTATAGGCAATGCCCTGGGTGGTGTCGTTGTTCAATACCATATAGCGCGGGCTGGTGCTTTGGGCGCCGTAAACCGTGCCGGGGGCGGAATTGCTGCCGGTAATTTGTACCGTATAGGTGGCGCCGTTACTGCAGCGGATACGAATACCGTTGCCGGTGGCGCCGGTCAGGGTGGCATTCAGGGTATCAAATGTCGCGGGAGAAACGCCGAAATCCAGCGTGCCGAAATTGGCATTGCTGGAGGCGGGATTACCGTTTATCAAACACCCGTTGGTGAGGGTCAGGGTTGCGTTTATCGTACCGTTGGTGGTGACCGCCCGGACCGGAATGACAAGCCAGATTCCCAGGGCGCAACCCATGGCTAAAAGCTTTATATTCATCTTATTTCCTTTTCAAAATAATGAACGCGCTCTTCGCCTGATGCTGAAAATAGGTTAATGGGTTAATGAGACTTAGCTAATTATATGACAGTAAAGAATCTTCGTGTTATGGATTTATAGAATATAGACGATTAAATTATTAGTATAAAATTTCAATAAATAAAAATCCGGGCAGGTTTCCGTCAGCACGGGGGATCGGCATGTCTCACCATAGGAAATTGGCGCCGGGAAGATTTCTTTCCGTTGGGCGGTAAAGCGGCAGGCAAGGCCGCATGATGCGGCCTTGCGCCAGGACAGATTTTGAACGCAGCCGGCGCTTTGGCAAGGCAAGATTCAATTTTCCCGTTTAGCCCCGCAATGGCGTATTTATAGGATGTCTATGTACTAAATTGATTCAGCAACGTCCGATCAACTTTGCCGGATGAGGTTTTAGGCAATTCTTTGTATTCGAGGAAGAGATTCGGCAGCATATAGGAAGGAATCAGGTCTCGCAGACGAATCAGGGCACTACTCTCTTCTAAACGGGCATTTTCCACTAAAGAATAATGGCATATTATATTGCTTTTATCGCTTGATTTGGAAATTGTAATGCATAATTCATGAATTTCCTCCAAGCTGGCAACCGCAGCCTCTATACCGCCAATTTCAATTCGGTAGCCATTGATTTTATACATATGGTCTCTTCTGCCTTTATAATGCAGTTTGCCATCATCATCCAGATAACCATAATCGCCTGTCCTCCAATATCTAACAGGATAGGGATGGAACGGGCTGAGAATATGATGCCGCGCCGTTAACTCGGGCTGATTGATATAACCATGGGTTACGGTTCCTCCCCTGCACCATAATTCGCCGATTTCGTTAACATCACAAATTTTGTTTGCGTCATCATTGACCACGATAATCTCTGTATCATCAACGACGTTTCCCAACGGAATGCTATCACGCAGCAGATCTTCATCCTGTACCCAGTGATAGGTGATAATGTTGGTTTCAGTCGGACCATAGATATTGGCGATGGCAATATAAGGCGCAAGTCCTTTCAGCTTTTCAAGCTTAGCCACCGGGAAGGGCTCGCCGGCATACATGATGGTATGTAGATGGTTTTTGTTTTTTAAAAACTGCCCTTTTTCCATTAATGTCAATAGGGTTGACGGCGTGGTATAAAGCATGGTGGCTTTTTCATTTTCCAGAAGGGCGACATAATCCCGGTGTTTAATGCTAATGTCACGCCGTTTATTCCAATCGTAACAAATCAATGTCGCACCCACACTCAAGGTATTGAAAATATCAAATACCGATAAATCGAATTTAAGCGGCGCCCGTGAGATAATCCGGTCGTTATGGGTGAGCCTGAATTCTTTTTGCATCCAATCCACAAAGGTCATCGCATTCCTATGGCTTAACATAATGCCTTTTGGTGTGCCGGTTGACCCTGATGTATGAAGGATATACGCCAGATCATCCGAAACTTGACTTAAGGTGTCTGTTGTATCAAGCGATTCCATCAGCTCTCCTGGCTTCATCGTCTGCGTAAGCCCGATAGATTTAAAACAGGCATAAGCTGTCATTGCTTCCACCGGCAAATCAACCATTACTCCATCTTTGAAGGTAAAGAGGCAGGGGAAGGCGTCGGTTTCGATAACTATCGCATATTTTAAATTGCAATGGAGGAATTGTTGTTGAAATTGATCAAACAAGGGACGGTCGATGAGCAGGATATCAAGGCTCAAATTCGCTATGACGCTGATGAGTAATTGTGCAGGGTAATAGGGATCTATCGGCACATAGGTTTTTTTAGCTTTGAGAATACCGAGAATACTGGCGATCCCATTAACATTTACATGGGATAGTATGCCGACAAAATTATTATTTTTAACACAAGAATTACTAATTTCATTTATTATTAAACTAATTAAATTGGCTTTCCTATTTAGCTGTCGATAGGTCGTCCGGTTTTGATATTCATCAACAATGGCCGTTGCGTTAGCGTATTGATCAACGGATCGGTGAAATCCATCATGTAACAGAGTCGTCATACTGATTCCTTTTGCTATACCCGTCATACATAAAGCTCCGTGCGCGGTGGCTTCGTTGCTATGTTCATTCATGAACCTCGCCGTCTTCCTGCAGCTTATATTATTTAGGGTCAGTTTTGATAATTTACCGCTAACGCGGCATACAGCCGAGGCTAAATACTGTCTGAATATAAGCTAAATTATTGCCACTTCGAATAAATTATTATTTTTTGTTTGAGTGATAAAGCCGCTATCTGATTGTAACATTCCTTTGATCGACCTTTTCCTTGATAATATAACATCGGCGTTAAAAATATTTTTTTGATGATGTGGTAAAATACTTGAGTAATATTGTTCGAGCAAATTCCTCGATGTATTTTTTGTACGCCATGTTGAATTAATTATCAGATCGCCTTTTCGTATTCCTTGGGATTTCTCTATTAAATCCATATTTAAATGGCTTATGACATTAAACCAAAATATAAATATTTTATTGTCATCGCCGTCCCTTTGGGTGAGGTACTCCTCAAAGGTGGTTTTGATCAGTTGGGGACATTCACCTCTGGTGGCTAAAGGGTCTATGCCTAAGTAACTTAGGTTTGTGGCCTTTATTAATTCATAGTAGTTGTAATCGCCGCAGCCGACTACCACCGCCTGTTTGTAGTGCTTGAAGAGATTGAGCTTGTAACTTAGAAATTCTTTTTCGGTATCCAAAAAATCCCTTGCTATGTTCAAACTGTCTTCATCCAGCATTTTTTTATAGGTATTATGAATAAATTTCATTTTATCATCTAATCAATATTTCAGTAATTCGGCGTAGGGCATAACCATACCGGCCCCCAATGAATCTGTGGGCCTTATGACAAAGCCCATTTTTTCATAAAAGCGCTCGCGCCCTAATGCGGCCATACCCAATATATCAGCCTCAGGGCAGGCATGTACTTTTAGATAATGGAATATATTGTGCAGAATACGTACACCTATACCGTAACGATGCTGGAAATCAGGATGGACCATGAGATCCATTATGCAAAAGATCAGGGAACCATCCCCCACCACACGCCCGCTACCTACAATTTGTTGCCCCTGATAGGCGGAGCAGATATATAACGAATGGGCAAGAGCTTGTTCAGCGCATTGGTTAGTTGGCACAGACCAGCCAACGCTATTTCTTAATTCATTGTATTCTGTGGCCGTGATAATTTCATCAGTATATATTATTGCCATTATGTATTTTAAGCCTGATGTGTATATTAGAGAAGTATTTCTTCTTTGTAATCCGAAAATGCCTGAATAATTTTTTTCAATTGCCAAGGCTCATTCATGGCGGTGATGGTCATACGGATACATTCACTGCCTTTCGGCATGGTGGGGTAAGGGCATGAAGTCACAAAGAGACCATAGTCCGAATAAAGTATTTTTGAAAAGGTAGTCAGCATTTCGGTGTTGGGTATTTTGACCGATACAATGGGGAAACCATTTTGGCAAAAAGTCTCAAACCCAAGCTGGGCCAATCCGGCCAATAATTCTTGCACCATGCCGTGTATTTTTATTTTCAGAACGTCGCCTTCCTGCGCCAGCAAATCCAGACCAGCATTAAGCAAACCGAAGGCAAAGGGAATGGGTTGCTGAGAATAGTCCAATGGCTTTGAGAACGCGAGCAGGGTGTTTTTCAATTTTTTCGATACGCCGGCAAACGCCATGGCGCAACCCATATTTTTGGCGGTGCCGGCGATGTAAAGTATATTATCATAGGAAAGATCGAGGTAATTAACGATACCCGAACCATCGCCATAAGGATTCTGGCTTTTATCGGTATTGCCCAGCATACCGAAGCCATGGGCGTCATCAACGAATAATATTGCATTATATTTATGGGCAATTGCCTGTATTTCCGCCAAGCGAACATAATTACCGGTGATGCTGTAGACGCCATCCAGGCAAATCAACTTATGCCGGGCATGTTGATGGGATTTCAACAGCGTTTCGAGTTGGTCCAGGTCGTCGTGGGGATAGCTTTTTAATATTGCGCCTTTATCCCTTGCCAGCTGCGCACCGTGGAACATGATGGCATGGGCGGCTTTGTCCATGACCACCAGATCATTTTCCTCCAGAAGCGCCGGAATAATGCCTATGCTGCCGAGAAAAGTGTTGGTGACTATCAATGCATCTTCGGCCCGGATAAAGCGGGCTAAACGCGCTTCAAGCTCCAGGCATAGTCCGTAATGCCCCGTCAGTCTTGCTCTGCCGGTGTGCAGGCCGTAGTCTTTTACCGCCTGTATGGCCGATGGCAGCAGTTCTTCTTGCCTTTTATCGAAGCCGAGATAGTTGCCTGAAGCAAAATCAATGATTTCCTTGCCGTTTTTGTCAATAAAAACCCGGTTTCGAGATTTTGAAATAGTCACATCATACTGGGAGCTTTCATTCAATAATTTGAACAAATCTTTTCTGCTGCCTGATTTGATGTTATCACTCATCTTATTTAATAGTTCATACATATATTAACGCCCTAACCACGATTTAACGATATTTCAGTTAACGATTCCCCTGATTGATTACTTTTATCGGATGAGGGGATAAAAATCAAATTTTTTTTATTTTAATAACAGAATGTTTCCGTTTAATATAAATTTATAGTTATGGGAGTATTATTTTTTATTTTTTTTAAATGAAATACAAAATTCAAGTGTTAATGTTTCGCTAATGATATAGACATCATCGATGGTATTATAAATGATAAGGTTTTAATGTAGCTGTTTGAGCCTGCGGCGGGAACTGGCCAGGCACCAGAGCGGGAACGGCAGCGTCACGACCAGCAGCAGCCACAGTAATGAATATACCGCATCGATACCGTCGTTTTGCAAATTGATATAGAGCTTTACCGGAATGCCCTGCGGGAAATAAGAGAACACCAGCACAATACCGAATTCACCCACCACCCTGACCCAGGCGATGGCCAGGCCGGTGGCCAATCCCTGGCGGGCCAGGGGCAACGTTAAGCGTATCAGGATCTGCCACGGCGGCGCGCCGAGGACTTTCGCCGCTTCTTCCACCGTCGGCGGCACGCCTTCAAAAGCCACTCGGGCCGACATGACATAATAGGGCAGCGCGCCGTAGATCTGCGCCAGCACAAAAGCGCCGGCATTGTTGGTCAGCGAGAGGCCCAGACGGGCGATAATCCCCCCCACCGCACCGTAGGGGCCGTAAACCGATATCAGCAATATTCCCAATGCCAGGGGCGGCGTCAGCAGAGGTATCAACACCATGATTTCCACCCAGTGACGCATAAATGATGTGGTGCGTGCCAGCCAAAGCGCCAGCGGCGTGCCCAACAGGACAATACAGGGAATGGAAATGCAGCTTAATCCCAGCGACGTGGCGACGGAATTCCAATCGCCATAGGCGAGATGGAACCCGTGCCAGGGCGTGACGCCGATGAGCGTGATAAAGGGCAGCGCCAGCAACAGCAATGCCGGCGCCGCCAGCCAGCGGGACACCCGCTTAGGCCGTTGCGCGCTTATTGATAAAGCACCCCGCCCTTAGGCTGGCCGTAACCGTTTTTCTTAAGCTCCGCCTGGCCGGCCGGGCTTTGCAGAAAAGCGATAAATTTACGGCCCAGAGCGGCATCGGGGGCGTTTTTCAACACCGCGGCATAAAACACCAGCGGCTGGGTTTGCAGGGTTTTTTCCTGCCCCTTGGAATCAGTCACCTTGAAGCTTACTTTGCTATACCAGTCCTTGGTCATGGCGGGGTTGCTGAGATTGATTTCATCGGGCAAGGTGATGTAGGGCAGCTTTGACGAAATGGTCGCGCTTTCATAACCTGAAGCCGCGTCCACCTGCCCGGCTTCCATTCGGGTCAGTAATCCGCCTTCGGCGAACACCTGTTGCGGATTTTGCACATCGCCCAATACCTTGTGGGTTAAGCCGGGCTGTTGATAATATTTTTCCGCCAGCAGCATGGTGAAAATAATATTTTGTCCCTGCGGGTCATTGATGGGATCCGTGCGGCCGAACTTCAACCCCGGGGATTCCAGGACTTTCCACCAGGGCGCGGCGCCCGGTTTGGCGTTTTTAATGGCTTCAAAGGCGGGGGCGAAGGTGCTTTTGGGATTATAGGTAATCACCATGCTGGTACTGGCAACCGGCACGGCTTCATCAACCAGGCCAGCCTGCTTGAGGATATCCATGGGTCCGGGGGTGATGGAAACAAAGACGTCTGCCACGACTTTCTTCGATTCCAGCAGGTGCGCCATGCCATAGGCGCCCTGCCCCTGGCCTTGATAAGCGGCATGCTCATTTTTGGCAAAGGTCGGGCCGAGATATTTATCCATCACCACGCCCATTGAACCGGCATAAGTCACTCGTATATCTTGCGCCGCCTGGACCGACAGGCTGGATATAGCTCCCAGCGCGCACAGTATCATGGCCGGCAAATATTTTTTCTTTATCATTTTGGGTTACCGTTATATAAAAAATTACATAACAATATCGACTGCTTAAGTCAAAATGCAAGCTAAAAAAACTGTCAAATTATTAATGACGCTTTAGGATTATATGAGAGGATATGATTTACGCTGCCTGCCGCTGTAAAAGGGACTCTTACCTTTATATTGCCTGTTTTTTCCTAAAGTGGGGAATATAAGAGCCGCCAGGAAGAGCCGCGCGCATTGAAGCGAAGTTTATTTAATTGCCGTCCCAGGATGAACCGACCACAGCGAAGTGCCGTGAACTTTCTTTAATCTGATAGGGGTACCAAATGATTACATCAGCCAGAAATCAGCTTACGGGAACCGTATCCGCCATCACAGCCGGCGCGGTTAATGATGAAATTGAGATTACCCTGCCTAACGGCAAGGCGTTGATTGCCACCATTACCCATAGCAGCGTGCAATACCTCGATCTCAAGCGGGGCGGAGAAGCCATCGCTTTTATCAAAGCGCCCTGGGTGATCCTGACCGCCGCCGATACCGGTCTGCGTTTTTCGGCGCGCAATCAATTCGCCGGTAACGTGAAGGCGGTGGTCAAAGGCGCGGTCAACAGCGAAGTGACGGTGGAGATCGATGCCACCATGTCACTGGTCTCGGTGATCACCAACGAAAGCGTCAACGGGTTGAAGCTTAAGGAAGGGGATGCGGTAACCGCGTTGGTTAAGGCCTCCAGTATCGTTATCGCCACCCGCGCCTGAGGGCGGCCATAAGAGGAGAGGGTGTAGTGGCCCTCTTCGCTGCATCTGTACATAAATGTACATTGTGAGGAATATATATACCCGAATGTATTTTGTCCGGAAATGAGGTTTTTAATTAAATAAACATCAGAGAACTTTTCTTTGAAAAAAAGTACCTGAATGTACTAATGAGCGAAAATCCCCTATCGAGTTCACAGTTTTGCGTTTAGCGGCCGTCATCCTGGCAAGAATAACAATAAGGAATAAACCCTGTTAATACAGGCGCTAAAGTCTCTCAGATAAAATTAAACGGCAATTTAACCCTGATTTAAAACCCCATGGCGGGTTATTGGCATGGGGTTTGCTCTATGTCTATGGCAAGCAATATTATCAGCAGTTTTTATTCATCAGAGGAGTTATTCATTGTGACTCGCAAACTGGCAATTTATGGTAAGGGTGGCATCGGTAAATCAACCACCACGCAAAATACCGCGGCCGCATTAGCCCACTTCCATCACCAAAAGATTTTTATCCATGGTTGTGATCCGAAAGCCGACTCAACCCGGCTTATTCTCGGCGGCATGCATCAGGAAACATTGATGGATGTATTGCGGGATCAAGGGGCGGAAAAAATCACTAATGATATGGTGGTGAAAACCGGCGTATTCGGCATCAGCTGCGTTGAGTCAGGCGGCCCGGAGCCGGGCGTAGGCTGCGCGGGACGCGGCGTCATCACCGCTATCGACCTGATGGAAAACAACAAAGCCTATTCCGAAGATCTTGATTTCATTTTCTTCGATGTATTGGGCGATGTGGTTTGCGGCGGTTTCGCCATGCCCATCCGCGAAGGTAAAGCCCAAGAAGTCTATATCGTCGCTTCCGGAGAAATGATGGCAATTTACGCCGCGAATAATATCTGTAAAGGTTTGGTGAAATATGCCAAGCAGAGCGGCGTTCGCCTCGGCGGAATTATTTGTAACAGCCGTAAGGTAGATGGTGAAAAAGAATTCGTTGAAGAGTTCACCGCGGCCATTGGTACGCAAATGATTCATTTTGTGCCCCGTGACAATATCGTGCAAAAAGCCGAGTTCAATAAAAAGACCGTGACTGAATATGATCCTGAATCTAACCAGGCCCATGAATACAGTGAGCTTGGTCGTAAGATTATTGAAAATAAAAACCTGGTTATTCCTAAGCCCTTGTCGATGGATGCCTTGGAAGCCATGGTGGTTAAATATGGTTTGGCGGATTGATTCCGGCCTTGCCCTAAAAAGTTAAGGGCCGGAGTCATGCTGGCCGCTTAGTGTATTACCGATGAAGTCGGGGATTGAATTATGCCACATCATGAGTTTGACGTTAGCAAATGTATTCCTGAGCGGAAGCTGCATGCTGTCGTTAAAGGAGCTGAAGAAGATTTATCGTCGGTGCTCCCGTTGGGCTATCTGAATACCATTCCGGGAACACTGTCTGAACGCGGCTGCGCCTATTGCGGTGCCAAGCATGTGATTGGCACCCCGATGAAGGATGTTATCCATATCAGTCACGGGCCGGTGGGCTGTACTTACGATACCTGGCAGACCAAACGCTACATCAGCGATAACGATAATTTCCAGCTTAAATATACCTTTGCCACCGATATGAAAGAAAAACATATCGTGTTCGGCGCCGAAAAAGTGCTCAAGCAGAATATCCTGGAAGCGTTCAAGGCACAGCCCACGATTAAGCGCATGACCATTTACCAAACCTGCGCCTCGGCGCTGATCGGCGACGACATCGCCGCGGTGGCCCAGGAAGTGATGGATGAAATGCCGGATGTGGATATTTTTGTCTGCAACTCGCCGGGCTTCGCCGGCCCAAGCCAGTCCGGCGGGCATCACAAAATCAATATCGCCTGGATCAACCAAAAAGTCGGCACGGTGGAACCGAAGATTACCAGCGATCATGTGATCAACTATGTGGGTGAATACAACATCCAGGGCGATCAGGAAGTGATGGTGGACTATTTCAAGCGCATGGGTATCCAGGTGCTGTCCACCTTTACCGGCAACGGTTCCTATGACGATTTGCGCTCCATGCAGGGCGCGCATCTGAATGTGCTGGAGTGCGCCCGCTCGGCGGAATATATCTGCAACGAATTACGGGTACGTTACGGCATCCCGCGTTTGGATATCGACGGTTTCGGTTTTGGACCGCTGTCGGATTCCCTGCGTAAGATCGGGCTGTTTTTCGGCATCGAAGATCGCGCCCAGGCCATTATCGATGAAGAAACCGCACGCTGGAAACCGGAACTTGACTGGTATCTGGCCCGCTTGAAAGGCAAAAAAGTCTGCTTATGGCCCGGCGGCTCCAAGCTGTGGCACTGGGCGCACGTTATCCATGAAGAGATGGGCGTGGAAGTGGTGTCGGTGTATACCAAATTCGGCCACCAAGGGGATATGGAAAAGGGTATCGCCCGCTGTGAATCCGGCGCGATGGCCATTGACGATCCCAACGAACTGGAAACCCTGGAAGCCATGTACCAGCTCAAGCCGGATGTGATTTTTACCGGCAAGCGGCCTGGTGAAGTGGCCAAGAAAATCCGGGTGCCTTACCTCAACGCCCATGCGTACCACAACGGGCCTTATAAAGGTTATGAAGGCTGGGTGCGGTTTGCCCGGGATATCTACAACGCCATTTATTCGCCGATCCATCAGCTCGCCCTGCTGGATATCAGCAAAGACGAGATCCCCACCGACAATGGCTTTGTGACCCAGAAGATGCTTTCCAGCTCCATGGTGAGCGAAGAGGTCAGTTCATCCACCACTTTGCGTCAATATACCGGCGGGTTCGACAGCGTGACGAAATTACGTGAACGTGTTTATCCCGCTTTCGCCAGACAGACTGTGAATACCGAGGAATAAGGAGGACACCATGGCAAGTCCGCTCGACAACCAGATTGAACAGCTGGTGGATTACATCATGAAAAATTGCCTGTGGCAGTTCCATTCCCGCGCCTGGGATCGGGAAAAGCAGAACGAGGGCATTTTATCCATCGCCGAACAGTTGCTGTGCGGCGAACCGGTGGATTTGAGTACCCCGGCCGCACGGTGCTACTGGGCGGATGCCGTGGTGCTGGTGGATGCCTATAAGAGCCATTTTTCCTGGCTGGCCGCCATGTCAACGGCGGAGATCAAGCAGCTCATCGCGGCACTGCATGAGCGTTTGAACTACCTGACGATTACCGGATCGTTGAATAAAGAACTCACCGATCAGCGCTATTAGATAGAGGGCAATATCATGTCGTGTGAATTAAAAGCCAAAGACCGTGCCGGTGTGATCAACCCGATATTCACCTGTCAACCGGCGGGAGCGCAGTATGTCAGCATCGGTATCAAGGATTGTATCGGTATCGTCCACGGCGGCCAGGGGTGCGTGATGTTTGTGCGCCTGCTGATTTCCCAGCATTTAAAGGAGAGTTTTGAAATCGCCTCCTCTTCGGTGCATGAGGACGGCGCGGTATTCGGCGCCCTGGATCGCGTTGAACAGGCCGTAGATGTCCTGCTGATGCGTTATCCCCATGTGAAGGTCATCCCCATCATCACCACCTGCTCCACCGAAGTGATCGGCGATGATGTGGACGGGGTGGTGAGAAAACTGAACGAGGAGTTATTGCAGGAAAAATTCCCCGGACGTGAGGTTTACCTGATTCCGATCCATACGCCGAGTTTCGTCGGCAGCATGGTGAGCGGCTACGATGTGGCGGTGCGGGATTTTGTGAAATACTTCGCCAAGAAAACCGAACCCAACGGCAAGCTGAACGTGGTGACCGGCTGGGTAAACCCAGGGGATGTCACGGCGCTGAAACATCTGCTGGCGGAAATGCAGATCGACGCCACCGTGCTGTTTGAAATCGAAGATTTCGATTCGCCGGTCATGCCCAGCGGAAATACCGTTTCCCACGGCAATACCACCATTGAGGATTTACGTGGAACCGCCAACGCGCTGGGAACCATCGCCCTCAATCGTTACGAAGGACGCAAGGCCGCCGATTGGCTGGCGGAAAAATTCGATATCCCGACCATTATCGGGCCCACGCCCATCGGCATCCGCAATACGGATACCTTTTTGCAGAACCTGAGAAAGCTTACCGGCAAACCGATTCCGGAATCGCTGGTACGGGAACGCGGCATCGCCATCGACGCGCTGACGGATCTGGTGCATATGTTCCTGGCGGATAAGCGCGTCGCGATTTACGGTAATCCGGATTTGGTGATAGGCCTGACGGAGTTTTGCCTGGATCTGGAAATGAAGCCGGTGTTGGTCCTGCTTGGGGACGATAACGCCCATTACGACACCGATCCCCGCGTCACGGCACTGCGGGAAAAGGTCGATTTCGATATGGAAATAGTGACCAATGCGGATCTCTGGGATCTGGAAAAGCGCATCACGCAAGACGGCCTGAAACTGGATCTTATCCTCGGACATTCCAAGGGACGTTTCACCGCCATCGACAACCAGATCCCCATGGTGCGGGTGGGTTTCCCTACCTATGATCGGGCCGGATCCTACCGTCATCCGGTGGTGGGCTATGCCGGCGCCATCTGGCTGGCGGAGCAAATCGCCAACGCGCTGTTTACCGATATGGAATACAAGAAAAACAAGGAATGGCTGCTGAACGTTTGGTAAGGCGCCCCTCGTGATGCCGCTGTCCGGCGGCATCCGGGGCGCTGCGTCCATTGGCTTCTTACCGGATGGCGAATCGCGGTCCGGTCACGCCTTTCGAGGATAAACCCGATGTCCAAATTGATTTTCGAAACCGAACAGAAAAAGTTTACCCGCCTTTCCGCCGATGCCCGTGGCTATCACCGCCGCGCGGTGCTGTTTGCCGAACAGGCGCAATCGCCGGGGCTGATTTTCAACGTGGGGTCCATTGCCGTTGAATGCTATCTCATCGCCTTATGCGCCTATTACGGCAGCATGGCGTTTAATCATAACTATTCCAGCCTGATGGATACCGCGGAAGAGGTCATCAACTTTCCGCCGGAATTAAGCCTGAAAATCCGGGCGCTGGATGAAATATTCGGTATCTGTTCCCTAGATAACTATCACCACGGCACTCCCACCGAGGCGGACGCCGCCGGGATCGTCGAAATTTGCCTGGCGCTGTCGGCGATGCTGGACGCCCTAGCGGTGAATAAGCTTCCTTATTAATTAAACGAGGACATTATGCAGTGGATGACAGGCGTTGCGCCCCATGGGCACCCTCATGGCGAAATGCGTCGGGATGATAGGGAGATAACCGATGCGGCGGAGATCAATGAAATCCTGAATGCCGCCAAAGTGATGTATATCTCCCTGGCGGATAACAACATTCCTTTTATGGTGCCGGTGTTTTACGCCTGGGACGGGATGTCCTTATATTTTCACTCGGCCCGCTCCGGCAGCAAGATAGATATCCTGAAAAGAAACAACGCTATCTGTTTTGCCGTTTCCATCGAGCAAGGGGTGGTGGAAGACGAGGTTATTTGTAATTTCGAGGCCAAACATCGCACGGTGATTGGCTTGGGTAACGCGGTATTTATTGAGGATGAACAGGAAAAAATCGCCGCCCTGAACCGCATCGTCGCCCGGTTCAGCGATAAAGCCTGGAGCTTTCCCCAGGCCAATTTGCGTTCCACCTTGGTATTGCGCATTGATGTGGTGTCCATAAAAGGTAAAAAACACGGTTTTTAACCGGAGGACAAAATGAAAATAGCGGTATTTGTCGATACCGAAGGCAAAACGGCGTCTTTGTATCAGCAGGGTACGATTCGGGTGTACGAATCCTTGCCGTCAGGCTGGCAACCGGTGCGGGAAATCCCCTTTGGCCTGAGGGAAGAGATGGGACTGGCGGAAATCCGTGCCCATATCCTGGCAATGCTCGCCGACCTGGACGGCTGCCGTCATTTTGTCGCCCGCGCCATTAACGGCGCGATGCTGTCCTATTTTGACGGTATGGGCATGGTAATGTGGAAGCTGGCGGGGGACCCGGTGGCTTTTTTACCGCGGATACAGCATATCGCCCTGGACAAAGCCCGTCAGGAGCAGACTGCGCAGGGGGCCACCGCCGCCACGTTTATCAAACCCGGCGACGCGGCGGGGGAATATCGGCTCAACCTTATCGACGCCTTGAAGAGCGATAGCGCATTAACCTCCAAACAGGTTTTGCAGCCTTTTTTGCGCCGGTCGGATTTTACCCGGCTTGAGATCGTTTGCGATCATTTACCCAAATGGTTCGACAGGGAATTACCGGCGCTGGCATTGACCCTGGCGGCGGAGAAAAAGCCGGACGGCCGTTGTTATGCCGTGATCAGCCGTCCCTGAGGGCAACGCTTCGCCACGCTGCTTTTAGTTCAGGCCAAACGGTATTCCCTCCGTCGCGCTGCTTGATGACCGGGTCCCGGTCGGCATGTATCAGGCAATGATCCGCGCTTGAAGGAAGTCGGCGGCCCTGCCCGGCTGCTTTCAATCAAGGATGGTCCACCCACCGTGCTAAAACGTACAATGCCGCCGAAGGATTGTCGTTTATGGTACAAAATACAGCCAACGGCGTAGTGGCCCCGGCGGCAATATGATGCCAAATCATATCGTTATATATTTTATTACATAGCGACTTTTGGCGTCCGTCTTGCAATATCCTCTGCTCAAGCCAGCTATTTTCCGGCAGACACCGCTGAGGAGAGGGTCATGAATCACGTCGTTAACCCACTGACAAATCACGTCGCCACCCACTCTTTATTGACGGAGTCATTGTCCTTTTCCTGCCACTTGGGTGAGTGCCGTTCCGAACTGCTGCCCTTGCTGTCGGAAGTGAGCAAAGTGGTCAGCCGCGAGGGATCGTTATCCAAGACATTAAAGCTGGTGCTGGAATTGATGCAAAAACACCTCCAGGTCACCCGCGCGATGATTTCCCTATACGACGCCAGCTGCGATCAGATTTTTATCCATGAAAGCTTCGGACTGTCCCGAGAAGAGAGCGAAAAAGGGGTCTATTACCCCGGCGAAGGCATTACCGGCAAAGTGGTGGAAACCAGACAGCCGATTATCGTGCCGGTTATCGCCGACGAGCCGTTATTTCTCAATCGTACCGGCAGCTGGGATAGAAACCTGGATAGCCGTCTTTCCTTTATCTGCGTGCCCATCATGCGCGGCATGAAAGTCATGGGCACCATCGGGGTAGAGCGCTTATACAATAACCGGCAACTGCTGCACCTTGATCTCGAAGTGCTGGGGATTATCGCCACCACCATCGCCCAGGCGGTGGAGCTTCATCTGCTGGAGCGGGCCCACAAACAGGTGTTGCAGGCGCAAAGCGCCCGGCTGAACAGCGAATTAAAGGAAAAGTTCAAGCCCTCGAATATTATCGGCAATTCCAAAGCCATGCAGTCTGTTTACATGATGATTGATAAGGTCAGCCATGCCCGCACCACGGTGCTGATTCTGGGTGAAAGCGGCGTGGGTAAAGAGCGGGTGGCCAGCGCCATTCACTACAACAGCAGCTGCGCCCACGGGCCCTTTATCAAATTCAACTGCGCCTCGCTGCCGGAAAGCGTGATTGAAAGCGAGCTGTTCGGCCATGAAAAAGGCGCCTTCACCGGCGCGGTGGCGCGCCGGGCCGGCCGCTTCGAAGAGGCCCATGGCGGCACCCTGTTCCTGGACGAAGTGGGTGAGCTCTCTCCGGCGGTACAGGCGAAACTGTTGCGGGTCATCCAGGAACGCTGTTTCGAACGGCTCGGCAGTAATGAATCCATCAAGGTGAATGTACGTATTCTGGCGGCCACCCATTGCGATTTGACCGAAATGGTGGAAAAAGGCACCTTCCGCGAAGATCTGTTTTATCGACTGAACGTGTTTCCGATTACCATCCCGCCGCTGCGGGAACGGGGTAACGATATTCTGCTGCTCGCCGAGCATTTCAATGCCTATTTCGCCAAGGAGCAGCAGGTGGACGTCCCCACCATCGCCACGCCGGCGCTGAATTTGCTGCTGAGCTACGATTGGCCGGGCAATGTGCGGGAATTGGAAAACCTGATGGAGCGGGCGGTACTGCTGGCGGAGGGCGGCGTGATCCACAGCTATAACCTGCCTAACGGCCTGCAGCCCGCCGTGCTGGGTGAACTCGGCGGCCAGTCCGGCCTGGAAGCGCGGTTATCCCTGATGGAATACGAGATAATCGTCGAGTCCCTGTCGCGCCATCAAGGGAACATGTCCAAGGCAGCGGCGCAATTGGGCCTGACCCGGCGCATGCTCGGTTTGCGCATGGCAAAGTACCGGCTCAATTATAAAGATTACCGGTGCGGAGGTTAAAATGAGCACACAGACCGATCTCGTTAAAACCGGCGAGCAGGACCGGATATCCGTCCCGCGATTCAATCCCGCCCCGGGCCGGCCGGTCCACGGCCGGTCCCGCAAGCCCCACTCCAGGCACGAGGTGGACCACATCATCGCCCGCTCCCCCGCCATGAAAAATATCATGGCGATCCTCGCGCGCATAGCGCCGACCCGCACGGCGGTGCTGCTGCGCGGCGAGCCCGGCACCGGCAAGGACGTCATTGCCCGGGCGATACATAATCTGTCGCCGAACCGCGAAGGGCCTTTTATCAAAGTCTGCTGCGACTACCTTAATAATGAACAGACCCTGCTGGAGCTGTTCGGCTGCGATTCCGGCTTTTCCCCCGGCGCCGCCCGCTACCCCGGCGATATCTCCCTGGCGGCGGGCGGCACGCTGTTTATCAGCGAAATCGGCCATTTTTCCTTGGCGCTGCAAAAAAGGCTGCTGCGAATGTTGCAGGACCGGCTCTATCGGCCCTTGGGGAGCACCGAAACCTTGCCAAGCGACGTGCGGATTATCTGCGCCACGGAAAAAAACCTGGAAGCAATGATGGTGCGGGGGGAATTTTTGCCGGAGCTCTATTACCGGATCCATATCGCCACCGTTAACCTGCCGCCGCTGCGGGACAGGAAAGAAGACATCCCCGCCCTGGCGGCCTATTTTTTTGAACGCTACAACCGGGTTAACGGCCTGCGGCTCTCCATCACCGAGGCGGCGTTGGCGCCGCTGTATGTATGCCACTGGCCCGGTAATGTCCGGGATCTGGAGAATTGCCTGGAACATGCCGCCCTGTTGGCCGCAGACGATGTAATCCGCCAACTGCCCTGCCTGGCGGGACGGTGCTTTCGCCAGCGGCTGAACCAGAAAATCAGCCGGCAGGAAGAGGTACCGCCGGCCCATGAAAGCAACGACGGCGTTCTTGCACCGGCGGTGGCCTGGCGGCCCGTAACCCCCGCAGGCCAAGGCACCCTATCCCCCCCGGCCCACGACGCCGCCTTAGTGGACGAGGACGACCCCCGTAACCGGTTAATCAGCGCGCTGGAAAAAAGCGGCGGCGTCAAAGCCAAAGCGGCCCGGTTGCTTAACATCACACCCCGCCAGCTCTATTACGCCCTCAAAAAACTGCAAATAGAAGTCAAGAAATTCTAGCGACTGCGTCGGGCTAATACCCTGTCCGCGAGTACCGCACTTTAAACCGTGCCCGGTCGGAGCAGGATGCTAGATCGTAAACACGCCGTAAATCCATCCCTGGAGGCTCGATCCGCGCCGTCCTGGCGCGGACGGTTTACTCTCCTAGCATCCTGCCCCGCCTCATAAACTCTGAGAACGTTTGCAAGTTCCCCACGGCCCGCGAGGCCCGCCATCACCATTCGTGCAACGAGCCTGTTAAAGGGCGCCCAAACCGTTGCCGGTTTTTAGCGCGCCCTGCGCGCAATCATCAAGCAAAGACCCCAGCCAGCCAGTCCCGCCAAAAATCCCCCGCAGCCTGCGCCAGCAACGGCGCATAGCGGCGGCTCTGCTCCCGCAATTGCGGCACGCTCACCCCCGCCCCGGCCAGCTCGGCGGCATGGCCCACATACCACGACTCCAAACCCGCCGCGGTCACCTCCAAATGACACTGGAATCCCAACGCATAGTCACCCAATGCAAAGGCCTGATTGGCATACCTGTCTGAGCCCGCCAAATGCCATGCCCCGGCCGGCAGATCAAAGGTATCCCCATGCCAATGCAACACCTTCACCTGCCGGTTCAACAGCCCGGACAGCGCCGGCAGCCGCGAGATGTCCCCACCGGCATGCAGCGCCCCCCAGCCGATTTCCTTACCCGCCGTACCGGGATAAACCCTGGCGCCCGCCGCCGCCGCCATAAGCTGCCCTCCCAGGCATATCCCAAGCGTCGGCCGCTGCCGCGCCAGCCTGGCGCGTATCAGTTCGATTTCAGGCACCAGGAAAGGATAGGCCTCCTGTTCATACACCCCGATAGGGCCGCCCAAGACAATCACCAGATCGTAGGCCAGCGGGTCCACCTCGGACCAGTCCAGCGCGCAGGCGTCGGCCATGGTGATGTTAAACCCGCTCCGGGTTAATATCCCCCCAAGGGATCCCAAGTCCTCAAAAGCGACGTGGTAAATGGCCAATGCATTACGCATTATATTCTTCCAGTAAAAGAGTTATTAATGAAAACGGGAATAGATATTTTTATCAGGTTAAATCTTTCGCGAAATAAAAATCTTTTATTTAATTGATCTCGGCATTGCCAATTGCTTAAAAATGTCTACCCCGCTGTTTAAGAGCGGTAAAAGACGGCAGGAACCACAACCAAAATATCAGACAACACCCCCTTGGCGCCGCGAATTATTCAGGGGAATATAGCGTGTCAAGGACGCGCCGACGCTGGTGATCCTCTGTTATTCTTATGGCTAGTCATATTGTTTTAATATAGTAGGCGGATAGTATGGCGATGTGAGCGGCAGAGTTGTCGAATCGCCAAATAACCTAATTAATGACAGCATTTTAACCTGCTTTTAACCCACATTCTTGAAACAACCGTTCATATATTAGCCATTCGGAAAGAAAGTTTTTTAGTTTTTAATTAGAATCTATGACCAGTAATCCTTGATAATAGAGTGCAATACTTTGGTTTATTAACTATAAGCCTAATGTTCGTGCTGGTTTTATGATCAAATACCTGGTGTTTATGTTCGTTTGGCCTGCCCCGCAAAATGTGTAAATCCCTATTGGTTATATTGACGTCATGGCAAACTGTTGCCAAATTGGGAGCCTCGGAAGTCAGGGGGGCAAAGGATTGTTTGAATGTGTCCTGCATTCAGCATGTCGGTCGACGCTTTTCATCGGGCAGTCCGCACTCTTCTTTCCCCTCTTTCGTTCGGTTGCCGCAAGGCGCACAGCACAGACCGCAGCCTAAAAAAAACAGCGTCTGGCCGTATACACAACACACAACATCACATCACGTAATGGAGCATAATGATGACAATTTCCTTGACCAAATCAGGGATACTGAAGGTCGGCATTAGCCTGGCTGCTTTAGCTGTGGCTGCCAGCGTTCAGGCCAAAACCCTGGTGTATTGCTCAGAGGGTTCCCCTGAAGGGTTCAATCCGCAGCTGTTCACCTCCGGCACCACCTTTGACGCCAGTTCCGTTCCTATCTATAACCGCCTGGTGGATTTTAAACTCGGCACTACGGAAGTGATTCCGAGTCTGGCGGAAAAATGGGACATCAGCGCCGACGGTAAAACCTATACTTTCCATTTGCGTCACGGCGTCAAGTGGCAGGAAAGCAAGGATTTCAAACCGACGCGCGAACTTAACGCCGACGACGTCGTCTTCTCCTTTACGCGCATGAAAGATGCCAATGCCCCCTACCATAAAGTTTCCGGCGGCAGCTATGAATACTTTGACGGCATGGGCATGGGCGATTTGATAAGCAGCGTGGAAAAGGTCGACGATTATACCGTCCGCTTTAACCTGACCCGTGCAGAGGCGCCTTTCCTGGCCGATTTAGGCATGGACTTCGCTTCCATTATGTCCGCCGAATATGGGGATGTGATGATGAAAGCCGGCACGCCGGAAAAAATCGACCTGAACCCAATCGGCACCGGTCCGTTCCAACTGCTGCAGTACCAGAAGGATTCACGCATTCTGTATAAAGCGTTTGAAAACTACTGGGGCACCAAACCGAAAATCGATCGCCTGGTATTCTCCATTACCCCCGACGCGTCGGTACGTTACGCCAAACTGCAGAAAAACGAATGCCAGGTTATGCCGTACCCAAATCCGGCCGATATCGCCCGCATGAAGCAGGACAAAGATATCACCATGCTGTCCCAGCCGGGTCTGAACGTCGGTTATCTGTCGTTCAACGTACAAAAGAAACCGTTGGACAACCTGAAGGTCCGCCAGGCGCTGACCATGGCGGTGAATAAATCCGCCATCATCGACGCCGTTTACCAGGGCGCCGGCCAAGCGGCCAAGAACCTGATCCCGCCGACCATGTGGAGCTATAACGACGCGGTGCAGGATTATCCTTACGATCCGGTCAAGGCTAAAGCGCTGCTGAAAGATGCCGGTTTCCCCGATGGCTTCTCCATCGATTTATGGGCGATGCCGGTACAGCGTCCCTACAACCCGAATGCCCGTCGCATGGCGGAGCTGATTCAGTCCGACTGGGCGAAAATCGGCGTGAAAGCCAAGATTGTCAGCTATGAATGGGGCGAGTATCTTAAACGCGCCAAAGCCGGCGAGCATCAGACCGTTATGATGGGCTGGACCGGCGACAATGGGGATCCGGACAACTTCTTCGCCACCCTGTTCAGCTGCGATGCGGCTAAAGACGGCTCCAACTATTCAAGATGGTGTTACAAACCGTTTGAGGACGTGATCCAGCCGGCCCGCAGCACTTCCGATCAGGCAAAACGTATCGAGCTGTACAAGCAGGCTCAGGTGGTGATGCACGATCAGGCCCCTGCGTTAATCATTGCCCACTCAACGGTGTACGAACCGGTGCGTAAAGAAGTCAAAGGGTACGTGGTTGATCCGTTAGGTAAACATCATTTCGAGAACGTATCTTTAGAGTAAAGGTCAATAAACCCTCCTTAACCCTATAGGGAGCCCCCTCCGTTCATGCGAGGGGGCGGGAACATCCCCTGTGCCGCACAGGGGAAGGTATCGCGCCAGCGAGGCCACGGGGGGGAATCCTGAAGATGTGAGCTTTGATAACCCGGTCGCCGCAAGCGACCGGGTAAACTATATACAGAAACAGAGAGTTCGGAATATGTTGCAGTTCATACTCCGACGTTTGGGACTTGTGATCCCGACGTTTATTGGTATTACCTTGCTGACGTTTGCGTTTGTCCATCTGATCCCGGGCGATCCGGTGTTGATCATGGCAGGCGAACGGGGCATGTCGCCGGCGCAGCACGCCCAGGCGATGGCGCAATTGGGCCTGGACAAACCGCTCTATGAGCAATATATCCGTTATGTCGTCGGCATTCTGCACGGCGATCTGGGTATATCCCTTAAAAGCCGCATACCCGTCTGGCAAGAGTTTGTGCCGCGTTTCAAGGCAACCCTCGAACTGGGTGTTTGCGCAATGATTTTCGCCGTGGCGCTGGGTATTCCGGCCGGCGTGCTGGCTGCGGTAAAACGCGGCTCGCTGTTTGATCATACCGCGGTCAGTATCTCCCTGGCCGGCTATTCGATGCCCATCTTCTGGTGGGGCATGATGCTTATCATGCTGGTGTCGGTGCACTGGAATCTCACGCCGGTCTCCGGGCGGGTCGGGGATACGGTGTTCCTGGACGATTCGCTGCCCCTCACCGGATTTATGCTGATTGATACCCTGATCTGGGGGCAGCCCGGTGATTTTATCGACGCCCTTAAGCATATGATTCTGCCGGCCATCGTGCTCGGCACCATTCCACTGGCGGTGATCGTGCGCATGACCCGCTCGGCGATGCTGGAAGTGCTGAGCGAAGATTATATCCGTACCGCCCGGGCCAAGGGCCTAAGCCGTATGCGGGTCATTATCGTCCATGCGCTGCGCAATGCCCTGCTGCCGGTGGTCACGGTCATCGGTTTGCAGGTGGGTACCCTGCTGGCGGGGGCAATTCTCACCGAGACCATTTTTTCCTGGCCGGGATTGGGGCGGTGGTTGATTGAAGCCTTGCAGCGCCGGGATTATCCGGTGGTGCAGGGCGGTGTGTTATTGGTAGCGATCCTGATTATTGTGGTGAACCTGCTGGTGGACGTGCTGTACGGCGTGGTTAACCCGCGTATTCGCCACAAGAAATAGGGGAATGGAAAATGACTGAAATTTCTGAGCCGGTGGTAGCCGGCGCACCTAAGCCCATGACCCCGTTGCAGGAGTTCTGGCACTATTTTCACCGCAATAAAGGCGCGGTAATCGGGCTGGGTTACATCGTACTGATGTTCGTGATTGCCATCGGCGCCGGGGTAATAGCGCCACACGGCCCGGCCGAGCAGTTCCGCGAAGCCCTGCTGCGGCCGCCGGTCTGGATGGAGGGCGGCAGCTGGCAGTTCATCCTGGGTACCGATGACGTCGGCCGCGATATCATGACCCGGTTGATGTACGGCGCCCGGCTGTCGCTGCTGGTGGGCTGCCTGGTGGTGGTGCTGTCACTGATTTTCGGGGTGATATTCGGCCTGTTGTCCGGTTATATCGGGGGACTGGTGGACGTTATCATCATGCGTGTCGTGGATATCATGCTGGCGCTGCCCAGCCTGCTGCTGGCTCTGGTGCTGGTGGCGATATTCGGCCCCTCCATTGTGAATGCCTCCCTGGCGCTGACGTTCGTGGCATTGCCACACTATATCCGTTTAACGCGCGCGGCGGTGCTGGGGGAAGTGAACCGCGACTACGTGACCGCCTCCGGCGTTGCCGGCGCCGGCGCCATGCGGCAGATGTTTATCAATATTCTTCCCAACTGCCTGGCGCCGTTAATCGTGCAGGCGTCGCTGGGTTTCTCCAACGCCATCCTTGATATGGCGGCGCTGGGCTTTCTGGGCATGGGCGCGCAGCCGCCGACACCGGAGTGGGGCACCATGCTCGCCGACGTGTTGCAGTTTGCGCAAACTGCCTGGTGGGTAGTGACCTTCCCCGGGGTCATTATCCTGCTCACCGTTTTAGCCTTTAATTTGATGGGCGACGGGCTGCGTGATGCGCTCGACCCCAAACTCAAGCAGTAACGAGGAAGCAATGGCGTTATTAACCATAGATAAACTGTCGGTGCATTTCGGTGATGAAGGGACACCGTTTCGCGCCGTCGATCGTATCAGCTACCAGGTGGAGCAAGGCCAGGTGGTGGGTATCGTGGGCGAATCCGGCTCCGGTAAGTCGGTAAGTTCGCTGGCCATTATGGGCCTGATAGATTTTCCCGGCCGGGTGATGGCGGAAAACCTGGTATTCAACGGGCGGGATTTGCAAAAGATCTCCAATAACGAGCGCCGCCAGCTGATCGGCGCCGATATTGCGATGATTTTCCAGGATCCGATGACCAGCCTGAATCCTTGCTACACCGTGGGTTACCAGATTATGGAAGCCATCAAGGTGCACCAGGGAGGCAACCGCAGAACCCGGCGCCAGCGGGCTATTGATCTGCTGACCCTGGTGGGGATTCCCGCCCCGGCTTCCCGTCTGGATGTCTATCCCCATCAGCTGTCCGGCGGCATGAGCCAGCGGGTGATGATAGCCATGGCCATTGCCTGCCGGCCGAAGTTATTGATTGCCGACGAGCCCACCACCGCGCTGGATGTGACTATCCAGGCGCAGATTATCGAACTGCTGCTGGATTTGCAGCAGCGGGAAAATATGGCCCTGGTGCTTATTACCCACGATCTGGCCCTGGTGGCGGAATCGGCTCATTATATTATCGTGATGTATGCCGGGCAGGTGGTGGAAACCGGCAAGGCGACGGAAATCTTCCGCGCGCCGCGCCATCCCTATACCCAGGCGCTGCTGCGCGCCCTGCCGGAGTTTGCCGCCGATAAATCGCGGCTGGCCTCGTTGCCGGGCATGGTGCCGGGTAAATACGACCGCCCGCTGGGATGCTTGCTTAATCCCCGCTGCCCCTATGCCGACGAGAAATGCCGTCAGGTGGAACCGGAGCTGATGACGCTGCCGGATCGGCAGTCGAAATGCCACTATCCGCTGGATGACGAGGGGAGACCCACCCGATGAGCGAACCTATTTACGATCCCGCGTCAACGGCGCTGCTGCATGCGGTTGATTTAAAGAAATACTATCCGGTGAAAAAGGGCATTTTCGCCAAGGAAACCCTGGTTAAGGCCCTGGATGGCGTCTCGTTTACCCTGGAGCGGGGTAAGACACTGGCGGTGGTGGGCGAATCCGGCTGCGGCAAATCCACCCTGGGCCGGCTGCTGACCATGATTGAAATGCCCACCGGCGGCGAACTCCATTATCTGGGCCAGGATTTGCTGAAACCGGACCAGACCGCGGAGCACTTGCGCCGGCAGAAAATCCAGATTGTGTTCCAAAACCCTTACGGCTCGCTGAATCCCCGTAAGAAAGTGGGGCAGATACTGGAGGAGCCTTTGATTATCAATACCTCCCTGAACCGGGAGCAGCGCCGTGAAAAAGCGTTGGCGATGATGGCAAAGGTGGGGTTGCGCACGGAGTACTACGAGCGCTATCCGCATATGTTTTCCGGCGGCCAGCGCCAGCGTATCGCCATTGCCCGCGGTTTGATGCTGGACCCGGATGTGGTGATTGCCGATGAGCCGGTTTCCGCCCTGGATGTGTCGGTTCGCGCCCAGGTCTTGAACCTGATGATGGACCTGCAACAGGAAATGGGGCTGTCCTATGTATTCATCTCCCACGATCTGTCGGTGGTGGAGCATATCGCCGATGAAGTGATGGTGATGTACCTGGGACGCTGCGTGGAGAAGGGCAGCAAGGCGGCGATATTCGACAATCCGCGCCATCCCTATACCCAGGCGCTGCTGTCCGCCACGCCGCGACTGAACCCCGATTTGCGCCGCGAACGCATCAAGCTGACCGGTGAACTGCCAAGCCCGCTGAGCCCGCCGCCGGGCTGCGCCTTCAGCGCCCGCTGCCGCCGCCGCTTCGGTACCTGTACCGAGTTGCAGCCGCAGCTGAAAAAATACGGTGAACAGCTGGTGGCCTGTTTCGCCGTCGATCAGGACGAGGCGCAGGGCATTCGCTGATTTCGGCAATAAATAATAAAGCGGGCAGAGGCCAATCTCTGTCCGCTTTTTTTTGCCCCCTAGGTTACTTAAGGGACCAGTACGTCAGCTGGTGCAGGCTGGCGGAGTAATAATCCTCTTGCGACAGGATGTTGTCGGTGACCTGGGCCTGATTTCCCATAATAGCGTCCCGGATGGCCAGCATGCCCGGCGTCAGCATGTAATTGGGCTTTTCGCCGGTGAGCACATCCACCCAGGCCGGGGTGCTCAGACGGTCGAACTGCCGCCAATAGCCGACATAGGGCCCCAGGGCCAGGCTCCTGGGCTGCGCCCAATTGATGTAGAGGGGAATGCGAACGGCATCGAAGCTGAAGCGGGCGGGCTTGTTATCCGCCGGAGACAGGGTTTTATCCGATCTTAGGGTGACCCAGTCGGTGGGCAGCTGCGGGTCGCCAAAACGCATCTGCGCCAGCAGCTTCAGGCCGTCGGTGGATAAATCATTCCAGGTTTTCAGGTGGCCCTGCTGATAAAACGCCTGCCAGGCCGGGAAGATGAAATAGGAGGGATTGAGCGTTATCGCGCTGGTTTGATTGAACCCCGTCACACCGGGCAGCAAGACGGTATAGCCGGCGTACCGGATCACGTTGTGTTTGATCAGCGCCTCCTGAAGCTTGCCGGAGGCGGCGATATAGGCCGGCTGCTGCCATTTTTGGCCCGCCAGCAGCAGTGCCCAGGCGATAAGGGTATCGCCGTCGGATGCGGTATTGAGATCCGCCACCGGCGGGGTGCTGGCGGGGTCGTAGCGCCAGGAATAGAGGCCGATATCTTTGCGATACAGGTGGGCATCGCTCCATTTCAGCAACTGATCAAAAGTGGCGCGATCGTTATTGAACACCGCCAGCAGCATGCCGAAACCCTGTCCTTCGCTGTGGCTGATATTGTGGTTGCCGGTATCGATGATCCGGCCTTCCGGCAGCAGAAAGCGGCTTTTATAATTATGCCAGCCCATGGTTTCCCCCTGGGTGGAGCCGGAGATCAAGGCAAAAACCAAACCTATCAGCAGTGCGAAATGGCGAGCGAATTTCATAAAACGACCGTCCCTTATAAGCCGTTACGGTAACTGAACGTCATCACGCCTTCGGCGCTGTCTTGCTGCCAACGCAGCGCAACATGTGATTGACCCCCTTGCGCCACCAGCCATGCGGCGTAGGCGCCTTCCAGTATTGCCGCCAGCCCGGCAATCCATTGCAACTCATCCGCTCCGGCCGCCGCCGCCGGGAAGGCATAATGCTTAAGCGTCAGCGAGGCCTCCGCCGGCTGCAGACGCACATAACCCCAGTGAAAACCGGCCCACAGGCGGTTAAGCTCGTCCTCGAGATCGCCGACGGTTTGCGCCTGCGCCATGGGAAAACGCTGGGCAAGACGGCTGCCCATCAGGTTGAGAAACTGCCGCCGGTCTTCATCGCCGGCGTTCTCGGCGATGCCGGAGATCATAATATCCAGTATATCCTGCCAGCCGGACTGATATTGCCGCCGGCGATAATAGCCCAGCTCGGGAGAAGCGTTAAGCATATCCTGCATTCTTAATTACCACCCAATAAATATTTGAAATATAACAAGGCTGTGCTTTCGGAATAATCGCCGAATGTATCGTAACCCACCTGTCCGCCCACCGTTACATGAGGATTGATTTTATAGCTGCCGTTGGCATGCACATTATAACTTACGCCGTTTTTGCTTTGGGCGTCGTAATAGGCCGCGGTGCCGTAACCCGCCGCCACCAGGGCTTCCAATTCGGATTGCAGGGTGGAATTGCCGGGGAAATAAGCGGTCTTATCCTGGGTGTAGGATTGATAGCCCACCGAGCCCCCCAGGTTCAGATTCCAGTCGTCGTAGGTTTGGTTGTAATTCACCGGCAGCGACACGCTGATATAGTTTTGCGGGCTGAAATACCCCCCCTGGCCGAAGCTGTAATAGCTCAGGTTTTTATCATAATCCATAAAGGTAATATTGACGCCGGTTCGCAGCTCGCTGTTGTCGTCGCGATAAGGGCGCATATAGACGCCCTCTGAGGAGGTGATACCGGTATTGCGGGGAACGTTTTCCCCCACGTAGCTGTAGCCGCCCACCCCGGCATATAATCCGGCGTCGCCGTCATCATAGGAGTACTGGATATAACCGCCGTTCTTGGTCACCTGTCCCCATTTATCGCCGCTGATTTTATCCCGGCTACCGACGTAGGCCAGCAAACTGTCGGTGACCGGCCGCCGTTCAGCGGTGATCGTCAGCTTGCTGAAATTGGTCAGGCTGGGGGACCATTGGAACCCGCCCACCAGGGTGCTTAGATCCTGTCCCAGCGGAGTGGAGCCGATATCCGCCTGATAGCTGTCGCCGCTCAGCGCCAGGTTCACTTCCGTACCGGTGGCTTTTTGCGAGCCGGGGGAGTCGGCGACATAATCGTCCGGGTTGACCGTGGTGGTGCTATCGGTGGTGGAGGAAGTGGTGGTGGTAGTGCTGCTCTGGGTCCCGTCGGC
The DNA here is from genome assembly GCF_047324245.1 of Sodalis sp. RH16. Lineage (NCBI taxonomy): Bacteria > Pseudomonadati > Pseudomonadota > Gammaproteobacteria > Enterobacterales > Bruguierivoracaceae > Sodalis > Sodalis sp. RH16. The sequence continues at coordinate 1,895,396 of NZ_CP178737.1, forward strand.
ATTGGTGGTGGTGGACGTGGTGGTGGTGGACGTGGTGCTGTTCGCCGCGGCGGCGGTAGCGGCGGCGGCGGTTGCGGCCTCAACCATTCTTGCCTGCTGCAGCGCGCCGGTACCGAAACGGTTGCTGGAGGTGCCGGAGGTGGAGCCGGCGTCCAGTGAGACCGGCGTCACGGTGAGCTTAAGACGGGAGCTGTCGAACGGCACGCCGGAGATCATCAGGGGCGCCTTGACTTCGGTCAGGTTGCTAAGGCCGCTTTCGCCGTCGCGGCTGCGGATACCTATATCCCCCTCCACCCAGGTGGAGGTCGCGTCCTGCTCCTGATCGAGCAGTTGATTGATTTGCTTGAGCGTGCGCTCTGCCGGCGTTTGCGCCCGGACCGGGGTTTGCGCCACGCCCGTCAGGGGCAGTGGCGTCACGGTGTCGGAGCGCTGCCAGGGTAATATCGTGCCGTAGGCGGAGGCGGTACGCGGCGTAGGGGCATCGGTGCTCTTGTTGATAAAAGGATTGTCGGCGATTTCCAGTCCGCCCACCACCGGCGCGCCGCCGGCGCCGGAGGCGCTCATGCCGATAACCTGTCCCTTGGCCGAACGCAGGAGGGCGAGGGCCTGCTGGTGATCCCCTGCCGCTTCCGCAATGCGGGCTTCCAGTATCATGCGATCGACGGTACGCGGTCCCTGCATGCCCGCCACCAGACGCTTGGCGCGGCCGATGTCCCCCTGCGCCAGCGCGGCATTGGCCGCGCCGGTACGGGCATCGTCATTATTGGGCTCTTTGGTCAGCACAAAGTCGTAGACCCGCATCGCCTGCTCGTTCATTTTGCCGGATTGATACAGGCGGGCCATGGCCAGCATCAAATCGACATTTTGCGGGTCGCTTTGCATCGCCGCGATGAGCTTATCGTAGGCGGCGGCATATTGTCCGCGCTCGCGCAAATCGTCCGCCTGCTGGATAACCGAACCCTGCCGGATGCGGCTCAGTTCGGCCGGGGTGCTGCCGGCCACAATCTTCGGATTGTTCAAAACGGCGTCCGCCTCGTCGTTAAGGCCCGCCTGGGTCAGTACGCCGATTTGCGCGGCATAGTCGTCGAGAGTGCCGTTAATCCCGGCCCGCATATTGCCGCGTACCAGGGACACCGCGGTGGCGCTATCCCCCAGCTTCATCAGATCCTGCGCCAGGTTGCCCACGTCGGACGGGGCGGACGGCGGCGTTTGCGCCAGGGCATGCAGCGTGTTCAACGCCGCGGTGCGGTTACCCTGCTGCATGTAAGCCTCGGCGCTGCTCATCTGTTCATTGAAGCTGACGCTGGCGGCCAGGTCGCGCATCGCCCGGTTACGGCGGTTTTGCGGTATCGAGGCCAGCAGTTGGGATGCCACGGACCAGCGCTTGGTTTCACTGGCGAACAGGGCGGCGGCATAGAGATTATCCGCCGGGGCGCCACGTTGGCCGGCGGCGGCCATCAGCGACTCCGCCTGAGCGCTGTTCCCCTGTTTTTGCAGAATGCGCGCCATATCCAGCCGTACCCAGATATTGGACGGCTGTTTTTGCAGCGCCTGCTGCAACAGGTTCAGCGCCCGTTGCGGATCCCCTGCCTGCAGCGCCTGGGCGGCCTGTTGCCGCAACGGATCCACATTGACGCCCACATAGACTTTCGGACGTTTATCCGCCGGAATGGTTTGCAATAACTGCTGCGCCTCGGCGCCTTTATGCTCCTGCTGCAGCGTGTAATACAGCCCCAGCTTGGCATCGGTATTCTGGCTGTCTTTGGCAAGCAGGCCGCGATAAGTCTGCTCCGCCCCCGGCAGGTCGTTTTTTCGGCGCTGCACATCGGCACGGAATAATTCCGCCGATGTGCCCTTGTCGCCTTCCTCCTGCGCCAGCGGTTCACTAAGGGCCAGGGCCGAATTCAAATCGCCGGAGGTTACCGCGCCCTTGGCTTTGTTCAACGCGCCGTAAAAATGCGCGTCCTTGGCCAGGGACGCCCACTGCGCGCTGTTGGGACCGCCCTGTTTCACCGCCTGGTTCAGATAGTTTTCCGCCGCGGCAAAATCGCCGCCGCGCATGGCGATATACCCCAATCCCGCCAGCGCATCGCCGTCATTGGGGTTAGTGGTCAGCACCGCTTCAAACCGGCTGCGCGCCGCGGCGAGATCGCCGCTGTTCAGCGCGGTGTACCCCTGGCCCTTCTCCTGCCCGCCGACGCTTTGCTGGAAATGCGTCAGTACGCCGGCATCGTCTGGATGGCGCTGCATGTAGCTGTCGTAAACGGCTTTATCTTCCGGTTTCGGCGCCATCCAGATGAGCGCCTGGCGCAACGCGCTGTCCGCTTGTTTATTGCCGGCCGCCAGGGGCATCAGCAGGCCGATGCCTTCCCGGCGGCTGCTTTCGTCATAAGTCAGGATACGGCCAAGGGCCGCTTTGGCGGCATTGTCGGTGGGCTGCTGGCTCAGCCGGTCCCGCAGGCCGGCAATGGCTTCGGGGCGGGAGGCGGGTACGCCGGACAGCGTTTCGTAGTACTCCACCGCCAGGCTGTCCAGGGGCTTGTTGCCCTGAAACAGCGTGCGATAGCTTTCCAACGCGCGGGCGGTATTGCCCTGGGCCGCCAATTGACGGGCATTGGCCAGCTGGGTGGGAGAAATGGCCTGCATGACCTTGGCGTTATCAAGATTTTGCAGCCGGGGATCGTTCGGAGAAACCGCCTCCAGCCTTTGCCGCCATTGCTGGGCCTGGGCCCGCTGTCCGCTGCTTAGGGCATAAAGGGCCAGCAGGTAGAGCGCATCGGCGTTGTTGCTGTCCACCGCCAGAATTTTTTGCAGCGATTCTTCCGCCAGTTCGTTATGGGCTTTGTCATGCCAATAGGCGGCCTGTTGCAGCAGGGCATTGATGGCAGGGCTGTTTTGGGCCGCCGTGGCCATGGCGGAAAAGAACGATAGGCCCGCCAGGCCGACCAGGCACAGCGTTCTGAATTCTTTATTTTTGTCCTGTTTCATCTTCTCTTACCCATATGGCCCAGTGGTGCGATCCGTCTTTGAATCCCGTTATTTATTGGCGCTGTTCGCCAGGCGCTTGGCCGCGTGCCGCGCCAGCAGCACGGTCACGCTGCTGCCGATGACGATGGCGAACAGCAGGCCACATAATGAAAGGAAAATAATATGCTGGTTGGCATACCAGATAATCATCATGTACCAGGGCATCTCGCCGCGGGGGAACTGTGAACCCACACTAAAACTCTTGACCCCGTTTTCGCTGCTGATAACCGCAATGTCTCCGCGAATGCCCGCATTAATCGTCAATGACTGCAAATCGGTGTTCAGGGCGGCAAGCTGATCGCTGTCGGTAGCGGTGGCTATAACCACCAGGCGGTTGCCGGGCCACGGAGAAGCGAAACTCAGAAAACCCCGCCAGGCGTCGGTGGAGGCCAAATAGCGATCCGCTTCCACCCCTTGCCGGAAAAAATTGCCGGAGAAATAGCCCTTGAGCTTGTCCGTTAAGGTCTCTGCTTTTACCGACAGTAATCCATTGCGCATTTCAAAGGGCGAGCTCGCGAGCAGATCCCCAATCAAGGCGGTTTGCTTGAGGGAGGAGAAGACCAGAATATCTTTATCCGCCAATTGGGCGTTGTCCCCCTGCAAACCGAGCCGCACTTCAACATGGTTCAAGGGGATGCCGGTGGCGTTGCCGGCGCGGGCGGCCATGGCCAGCAGGGCGGCGATCTCGCCCGCCTCGGGCTTGGCGGGCAACAGCATTACCGTCTCGGAAAAATCCGCCAGGCGGCTGAAGGGAAACGCCGCGCCGACGTAATACGAGAGGTTGGGCAATAAGGTAAAATGGTGTGTCTTGCTCAGATCAATGTAGGAATCGGGATCGATCCGGCTTTTGATATTGTTGCTGGTGAGCAGGCTGCACGGGGCATCCGGTTTCGGTTGCAGGGAGAAGTAGAATTCCAGCTGGTTGTCGCCATAGATAAGGTAGGGCGACAATTGCAGGCTGTAGGATTCCTGGCGGGTATCGCCCCCCAGCTTATGCCAGGCCGTTTCAACCAAACCGCGTTTATTCACCGACAGGCTGCGCAAAAAGGTGCCGTTCAGGGTGATGCTCAGTTGGGAGCGATCCTCGTCAATCCAGCTCTCGGTGGGAAAGCGGTAATCGATTTGCACCGGGAAAAAGTCGCCATCCCACAAGAACAGATCCGGCGCCGCGCGAAAGCCGATGCGGATACCGTCGTGATATAGGCCGTTGACGGTAAGCGAGTCCGTATTTTGCGCCAAATCCTTCAGGTAAACCGGTTTGCTGGTATCAATCCAGCGCGGGGCATCATAGGGTTGCCGCAGCGGAATGCCCTGAGTAGCGACCTGAATAATATCCTGCCGCGAGGGCAAGGGTGAAGAGATGGCCCGGTAAGCGGCCTGACGCAGCTCTTCGCTGTTGCGTCCCACCACCAGCAACAGCTTGTAGACCGGATTCAGCGGGTTATCAATCATTTGCAGGGTGGGGCCGCTGGCGGCGGGCAGGGTAATGTCGCCGATTTTCTCTCCCGGCGCGCCGAACAGTATGCCGTTTTGCACCGGCAGTTCGTTCAAATGCACCGGAAAATTCACGTTACGGTAATTCGACAACAGGCCGAAATAGGACGCCAGCATGGCGGCGGCGGTGACCGCTTCCGGTTTCACCGTCTGACCGAAAATAAACGATACTGAAGGAGATTGCATGGACAGCGGGTCGAAAAAAGGCCGGGGGAAATGGCCCAGATCCCGGCCGATATCCAGTATCTGGCTGCTTAGCTGTATGTGGCTGGCGGGTAAAATGGTGACCCAATATTTATCCGACTGGTTGCGATCGCATTGCAGAGTATTTTCGTCGCTGACGCTGAAGCTGAGGTTGTTATTGCCCACCACCATGGCCGCGGGAATATCCAGCTGGAAGACATTATCCACGGCATTCGCCTGGTTCAGCGCCACATTGCCGAGATCCTGGCCGTTAAGCGTCAGGCGCAGACTGGTATCGCGGGCGGCAAGCTCCGGCGAGACTTTCAGCGCCAGGAATAAGCGCGCGGTGGTGGCCACCTGATCCTGCGGCAGGGTGAAGACCACCCCCGACTGGAGCTGGCCGCCGCTTAAGGTCAGGCCGTTGGGCTGGCCCATGGTGGCGACGTTGATGGTTTCGTCCCGGATGGGGTTTATCTGCGCCGACTGGCCGTCCGCCGCTTGCCCGCCGCTATTGTCCTGGGGCGCGACGCTTATCACCGGCGGCGGAAAATCCATCGGCAGTCCGCCGGCCGACGCGCTGCCGCTATCGGATGACGCGGCGGCACCAGGGGCAGACGCAGGGGTAGCATCGGCGGAAGACCGGGCCGGGTCGGCTGATGCGGCGCCCGCCGCGCCTTGGGCATCAGCGCTGCCCGGCGGCAAAGCCTGGCCGCCGGCCGGTACCGGCAAGGGCGGCAATCGATAGACCGGTTTCGCCGGCTCAGCGTTGTCAGCGCCGTAAGCCGGATTGATTTGGGCAGAAAACCCAAGCCCTCCCATAATGGCAATAACCACAAAAAAACAAGCAATCTTCCCGATACGCTGTGGCATTCGAATTTTTCCGAGTTAAGTCGCTTCACCAGGTCCGGCGGACTTGGCACTCTTTCTTTTCTGGCCGCGTTCTTTCCACGTGTTATAAAACAGTTCAAAAACACAACGGACAATGCTGGCAAAAGAGTGCAGCGGGCGGTCGCGCGGATAGGGCGGCGTTATCCAGGCATCCGCCCGGGCCAGGACCACCCGCACCAGTTCGCGCCTTTTTTCCAACGGCATCTCTTCAAACATCATTCGGATGGTATTGGCATCGGCATCAATCAGGCTGACGGGAATACATACGCTTCCGGATTGGAGCAGCAATTCCACTTCCTCGATGCGATCGCGCTGATAGCGATCGTCGGGCGTGACCAATTTCACTCCGCCCATGGAGAGGTCCAGGGTTTCGGTGCGGGCGGAAATACCGCTGGCGAAGTGGATAATGGCCGGTATTTTGACATCAATGCGGATGGTTTTGCGCACCTGGCGCGTCTCTTTGGCGACCGCTATCGCCGCCAGCAGGATTATGACGCTGAGGGATGCCCAGACGACGTTGAGCAGGATAACGCGCGGATCGACATTAAAATAGTCGTGCATCACCGCGCGCACAATGCCGGCGGCAATGCCCAGCCCCAGCAGAACCGCCACAATCAGATGAGGTTTGACGATATGAAAGTCGAAAAAGCCGACATCCAGCAGCCCCCCCTTATCGGTAACGTTAAACTTGCCGTGTTTGGGGGAAATCAACGTCAGTACCGTAGGGATAATAAGATGGAAAGCCATCACCGTTTCATAGATTTCGCCCCAGAAGGCATAGCGGAAGCGGCCGTTCATGCGGGAATTGATGTAGATGGCCAAAAACAGGTGAGGGAGCACATAGGCAAAAATGGTGCTGGCCGAAGAGGCGATAATATTCTGGTTAAACAGAAGATAGGCCAGCGGCGCGGTTAAAAATACCACCCGCGGCAGGCCATACTGGAAATGCAGCATGGCGTTGAGATAACACAGGCGTTGCTGCCATTTCAGTCCTCGGCCGAACAGTGGATTATCCATACGGAATATTTGCGTCATACCCCGGGCCCAGCGGGTGCGCTGGATAACATGCAGTCCAAGGCGTTCCGTGGCGAGGCCGGCCGCCAGCGGCACCGATAAAAAGGCGGAGTTCCAGCCCAGGCGCTGCAGCTTCAGGGCCGTATGGGCGTCTTCGGTGACGGTTTCCACCGCAAAACCACCGATCTCTTCCAGGGCGCTGCGGCGGATGACCGCGCAGGAGCCGCAAAAAAACGTCGCGTTCCAGTTATCGTTGCCCTGCTGCACCGGTCCGTAGAATAGCGCCCCTTCATTGGGGATATCCCGGGCCGCCGACAGGTTGCGCTCAAAGGGGTCTGGGGAATAGAAATAGTGAGGGGTCTGGATCAGCGCCAGGCGATCGTCAATGAGAAAGCTGCCCACGGTGGCCTGGAGAAAACCCCGGGTGGCGACATGATCGCAATCGAACACGCAGATATATTCGCCTTTGGTAATGGTCATGGCGTGATTAAGATTTCCCGCCTTGGCATGCTTGTTATCGTTGCGGGTAATGTATCCCACGCCGGCGTCGGCGGCGAAAACCGCGAATTCGCTGCGTTTGCCGTCGTCGAGAATGTAGATTTTCATTTTATCGCGGGGATAATCGATGCACTGCGCCGCGAGCACCGTGTCCCGCACCACGTCAAGGCTTTCATTGTAGGACGGCACGTAGACGTCCACCGTAGGCCAGGTCGCCGGATCGTCCGGCATCGGTTCGATTTTGCGTTTCAGCGGCCAGGTGGTTTGCAGATAACCCAGCACCAGGATCAGCCAGGCGTAAAGCTCCGCAATAAACAAGCCAATGCCCAGACCCGCCTCGATAACCGAATTGAAATGCAGCGTTTCGGTGGCGCGCCAGTAGATATAGCGGGTTGACATCAAAAATGACATGACCACCATAATCACGCTAACCAAATGGCTTTTACTGACGCCCAACAGCAGCAGCAAAACAATGCTCAGCAGGCCGAAAACATACTGCTTATCACTGTCCATGGGCGTGATGATGATCACCACCGCCACGGGCAGCAACAATAACAGTAGAAAGGCAAATATCAGCTTATTCATACCTGAACCTGTGCTTTATTTAATGCCTTGATTGGGCGCGGCGTAAAATTCCCCGTCACCCACTTTCACCCCGACGATAGCGGCGACCTTTTTACTGATAAGTTCGATATCAAAGGCAGCGGCGGAAACCGGGCTGAATTCGATGATGGAGCGCTGGGACGCATTGGCTTCCGGCACGCATTCGTCCCGATGGATGATGCCTAATAATCGGTCCCCTAGCCGCTGCTCGAAAAATTGCGAGACATCGCGGCTCAGATTCCGCCGCATATCGCTTTGGTTAACCACATAATATTCGCCGAGCCGGTTATTCATCGCCGAGCCGAGAAATTTATGATTTTCCATTTGCGGCAGCAGCGACAGCGAAGCGGTATCCGCCAGCATCACCACGATATGCAAATCCGCCAGGTTTTTCGCCGCTTTCAGCGCCGGGACCGGGCCGGGAGGGAAATCGGCGATAATCACCAGGCCGGGATAATTCAACACCGTATTCAACCCGCGCTGCAGAAAATGGGGATCATGGCTGACCGCGTTTTCAAATGCCAGCCGCTCTTCCTCCTCAACCTCGCCATAGGGCAGAACAAACAAATTGGCATCCGCTTTCAGGATAAATTGGCTCCAATCTACGGCCGTGGTCGCTTGGGCCACATAACCGCGGGTATCTGAAATAGGGACGCCAAAATGTAAACGCAGCGCGTTTTGCACATCAAAATCGATGACCAGCACCTTGCTGCCGCTTCGGGCAAGCGCATACGCAAGGTTGGCGCTGACGGTCGTTTTCCCTACTCCGCCTTTTGGCGAACAGACACACACTAACGGCATAAAGCGATATTCTCTAATAGAAGTGAAAGGGGCATATCCCGGCCCGGCGCAACTCCGGTCGTCAGTGGGGACTTGCGGTTGAATAATCTACTGAAGCGCATTTCATTGACCGGGGCGGCGGCGGGCTCGCGGCGGCCGATGCCGTCAAAAATCGACGGCCCGGCGGCGGGCTGGGCGCGCGCGTTATCCCTGTTCAAGGGCGACGCCGGGGCGGCGGCGGGCTGCGGAAGCCCGCGGTCGACGCTGTCCAGGATGGACGGCCGGAACCCGCGCTCGCCGTGACCGGAGCCGCTCACCGGCGAAGAACCGGCCGACGGCCTCTCCTCTTCCGCATAACCGGCACCCTGTTCAGCGGAAAGGACCTTGCTCACGGCCGCCATCAGCGGAGAGGCAAAGGAGGGTTCCTTAATGCCCTGGGCATTGTTTTTGCTCAAATCGCGGGGCGATGGCATGGCCGCCGGTTTATCGAAAGCCGAGGCGGTGAATTCCTTATTGGAAACCTGCACCGGTACTGGCTGGGTGGTTTGCCCCTGATCCAGGGGATGATACGGCTCGTCGGCAGCGGCTATTTGCTTGAGGATGGCCCAATTATGCGGAGTATTATGAGGATTATTTTCGGCGATTTCTTTATAATCAATGCCTTCCATATTTAATTTTTCTTTGAACCGCTTAATATCATCATAATTATTCATTTTCAACCTCATAGGTTAAATTTGGACGGCATCCCGCCGAGGCGTCTTTGCAGTAAAGAAAGTTGACGCCGATCGGCTTATCGAGTCTTTTCGGTGGTTCTAGATGATGGATATAACAGATCTAAAGATAAACTAATACATGTCTCATTTTTTTACAAAATTAAATCCGCTGAAACACCGTTAATCGCGTTATCCTCAAACCGGAGCGTTGCCAGGCTAGGCGTGTAAAAAGCATTATTTTTCAGGGTGAAAAATACGTCATTACAAATATAGCCTTTATTCCGAGCAAAATGTCATTATCTGCAAGCCCTAAATAAAAGCCGTGAAAGACGTCGCGAAATGTTAAAGAAAACAGCAAATTCCGGCACGGCGGCAACGCGTTTATTCCCGCGGTCCGTTTTCGCACCGGCCTGATGCTTTCGCGGGTAACCGGCTGGCCGCCACGGTTCCGGTCCGGCTGTCCGGGACTGGAGCGAGGCCAAAGTTTATCCTAAGACAGAATATTCGTATGCATAATGTCAACTTTTACGAGCTCTATAGGTTATACGCACAGTTTGAACGAAATGCTTGTTTTAAAGAACAAAATGCCGCTCAAGATAGTATATATTAATATACATATCTTTACCTATAGACTCGAGCGGCAATCTACGTTGTCAAAAAAGGTCAATCATCTTGGGATGTCCCCGGTACGCCGCGCTGAAAGTTTCGGGGATGAATGCCGTTGCTGGTGCGGCGGGACGGAAGGAATTCTTTGGAGAACAGTTTGCGGATCAGACGCTCATTAACGATTAAACAAATGGCATCGGTGTCAGGCGTGACACTGGTGGTTGTTTGCATCTTTATCGTGATCCAACTGTTCCATTTTGTTCAGCTCCGCCGTGAAGACTATGCCCAGCAGTTGCAAAATATCGCCATGTCGGTGCGACAACCTCTGGCCAACGCGGTGCTTAAAGCGGATGTGCAGCAAGCCGAACGGATACTCGATACCCTTAAACCGGTGGGCATATTAAGCCGGGCGGATGTGGTTTTACCGGATAACTTCCAGGTACTGCATGGGAATTTTCCTCCCGAGCGGCGGGTGCCGGATCTCATCGAATATCTATTCAGGCTGCCGGTGGAGATCTCTGTGCCGCTCTATGCGCTCCCCCATGTTTCCCATCCGCGCGCCCTGGCATCATTGGTGCTTCAGGCCGACTCGTACCGGCTGTATCAGTTTATCGCCAGTACGTTCTCCACCCTGCTGTCTACCTTTATCTTGCTGGCATTGATCATGACCGTGGCCATTACCTGGTGCATGAATCGTCTGGTGGTCCATCCTTTACGGGAAATCGCCCGTGAATTGGAAAAACTCGCGCCTGAGGATACTCCCCGGCACCAGCTTTCGCTGCCGGATATGCATCGCGACGATGAGCTGGGGGTGCTGGTTCGCAGCTATAATCGTAATCAGCAGGTATTGTCCGGCATGTTCGAGGAACTGAGCCGTCTTTCCACCCGCCACGCCGAGACCGCGCTGCCCAACAAGAATCTTTTCACCGCCATGCTGGATTCACAGATGGCCTTGCCGACAAAATCGAAACATTTCTGCTTACTGGCCATCAGTATCGGCACCTTGCAGGAAGCCACCGGCGTAATGACGGAAGCGCAGCGGGGAATCCTGCTGATGACCCTTATCCGGCAGATCAAACAGCATATCAATGAAAACCGGTTTCTCGGCCAGCTTAACCATAATGAATTCGCCATTTTCGATAACGGCATCCAAAATCCGTTCGAAGGGATGCAGTTAGCGCAAAAAATCTTGAAAAGCATCAACGAACCGCTGAATATCGGCAGTCTGTCGCTACGGCCGATGGCCAGTATCGGCATCGCCCTGGGCCAGCCTCTTGATGAATCCGCCCATCAATTATTGCGCCGAGCCACCTCCGCCATGATGTCGGCCCATGACAAAGGCAAAAACCAGATTTTATTCTTCGAGCCCAAGCTGATGGAAATGGTCCATCGGCGTTTGACGCTTGAGAGCACCATCCTCGAAGGCATTGAGTTGGGCCGTTGCAAACTGTTCTTCCAGCCCCAGGTGGATATCCGCAATCAGCAGCTGATTGGCGCTGAGGTACTGTTGCGCTGGCGGCGTGAAGACGGTACCTATTCCCTGCCGCCGGATTTTATCAGCGAGGCGGAAGAGATAGGCGCGATGGTGCCCCTGGGCAACTGGGTGCTTGAAGCCTCCTGCCAGGTATTGGCCGACTGGCGCAAGCAGGGCATCCATATTCCGCTGGCGGTGAATATATCCGCCAAACAGCTGCAGGAAGCCAATCTGGTGCCTTACCTTAAATTGCTGCTGTCGCGTTACGAAATCGGCCCTGCCCAACTGGTGCTGGAGATCACGGAGACCGCCGAGATCGATGAGTTTGAACAATCCCTGCTTTTACTGCGCCAGGTACGCGATTTGGGGATTTTGATCGCACTGGATGACTTCGGCATGGGTTACGCCAGTTTGTATTACCTGGACCGGTTGCGTAATCTGCCCATCGATCTGCTGAAAATAGATCGCAGTTTTATCGAGGGGCTGCCGGAAGATCCGGTCATGCTGCGTATTGTCAGCGCCATCGCACAGGTACTGGCATTACCTGTCATCGCCGAAGGCGTGGAGACCGAGGCGCAACGCCAATTCCTGCTGGAACAGAAAATCGCCTGGGGCCAGGGTTATCTCTTCGCCGAGCCTTTGCCGCAGAAGGTATTCGAACAGCGATTTCTGAATTTCGCCGCGGTGTAAGCCGCCGGCGCGACGCATCCGCCCTTGACTCGGACAAAATAACCGTTTGGTGTCTCAGGCCCGGCTCCGTCATGTCAATGCTTTTGTAAAGCCTTCTTGCCTCGTATTTTCCTGCTGTTTCAACGCGCAAGAGTAATATTTTCTGCGGTACGGTGACATCCGCAAAGGTCCGCGGTCTAACAACATGGTACACTTTGCGCCACACTTTTTTCCGACGGAAAAGTACTGACGATGGAACGCAAGTAGCCGTCTGACTGAGATACACATAATTTAATAGGTAGTTTTTGAGTAGGGGTTCACATGCAGGGCACCGGAATTCGTCTTTTCATGAGTGGAATGTTACTGGCGACGGTGGGTGGCAATGTGCGAGCAGAAGCATTACAACCCGATCCCGCCTGGCAACAGGGTAAACTCATCAATGGCTTCTCCTGGCAAGTATTGACGACACCGCAGCGGCCGAACGACCGGATTGAATTACGCCTGATGGTCAATACCGGTTCACTGGCGGAAAATGCGCAGCAGACCGGCTTCGCGCGGCTCTTGCCCCGGTTGGCGCTGGCCCACAGCGAAAATTTCTCCGCCACGCAGCTCAAATCGTTGTGGCAGCAGGGTGTCGATGCCGGACGTCCGCAAGCGCCGGCGGTCATTTCTTACGATTACACCCTATATAGCCTCAGCCTGCCCAACGGCCGACCCGATTTGCTGCGGGATGCATTCAGATGGATGGCGAACACCGGCGGGCGTCTCATCATTAATCCGGCGACAATACACAGCGCCACGCAGGGAGCCGATCCGGTGGCGACCGCTCCCGACAAGCCCGGCAGCACCTGGTGGCACTACCGCTTGAAAGGCTCGGTTTTGCTGGCGCACGATCCCGGCCAATCGGCCCGGCTACCCGTCAGCGGCCAGCAGTTGCAGCAATTCTACCAGCGCTGGTATACCCCTGACGCCATGACGCTGTACGTGGTGGGCAACGTGGACGGCCGCGGTTTGAACGAACAGATCGTGAAAGCGTTTTCTTCGCTGAAGGGTAAACGGGATACGCCTCCCCCCATGCCGGCGCTGTCGCCGCTGCCGTCTCAACCGGTCAGCCTGATAAGCGATAACGGCAAAGAGGATAGCCTGAAACTGATTTGGGACGCCCCGTGGCAGCCTATCAGGGACTCCCGTTCCCTGAACCTCTACTGGCGCAGCGATCTGGCGCGGGAGGCACTCTATATGCATGTGCAGCAAGCGCTGCAGGCGTCAAAGGACAATAATCTCAAACAGGCCAATCTGCGCTTCGATTGCAATGTCCATTATCAGCGCGCCCAATGCGCCTTTCATATCGATACCCCGGCTGAAAATCTGATGCCCACCATGACTTTTGTGGCCCATGAACTGGCCGGCTTGCGTAATTCCGGGCTTGGCAAGGCGGAATTCGATGCGCTGATGGCACGTAAGACCGGAGAGCTCAGCACGCTTTTTGCCACTTATGCCCGCACCGATACCGGTATATTGATGAGCCAGCGTTTACGCTCGCAGCAAAATGACGTGGTGGATATCGCGCCGGAGCAATACCAGAAATTGCGCAACGAATTTTTGTCCCAATTATCGTTGCCGATGCTGAACCAGGAGCTGCGTAATCAATTATCCCAGAATGCGATCCTTGTCCTTATGCAGCCCAAAGATGAACCGGAAGTCAACATGAAGGCGCTGCAGGAAACCTACGATCATATCATGGCGCCGGGGCCGCAGCCCTCATCCATCGATGAGAGCAAACCGGAAGTCACGGACATCCCGCCGCAGTCCTGACGCATTTCAGCGCGGCCGGGGTGTTATACCGCAGCCGCGTTGTCTACAAGATTGGGCGCTCCTCTCTTCAAAACCGCCGGCAGAATTCACATGCCGGCCGGCGCGGCGCTAAAACCGTTTTTCCGCATGATGATATGGATTAGCCAGTACAACATACTCGCCACCAGCAATGAATTGATGGAAGGAATGCCCCAATGAACGAACAGGCCGAAAAGGCTACCGATTATCCATGCGAACATGGCCTGCCAGCCGATGACCGGCGTTGCGGCGGCATCCGGTAATTGTCCGCTTATGCGGGTTGCCTCGAGGATGGATCGATGGGAGCGCAAAATATAATAATCAATCAGCATCACGCCGGCGATAGGGGGAAAAAACACGCCGAACAGCGTCAGTATCCCGGTGAATTGGTCGAGGATGCCCATGACCGACAGTGACGTGCCCACCACGCCCAGGAACAGCGTTAAACGCCGGTAGGACCATTTTTTGCCGGTAATGGCTTCCAACATAGTGGCGAAGCCCAAGGTGGAGGAATATAGATTGATATCGTTTATCTTCACCGCCGACAGCAGTGCCGCGGCCAAACCCAGCCAACCCGCGCTTTGCGTCATGATGGCCACCACATCTGACGTATGCAAGGCCTTGGCCACCAGAATGGCTATCCCGTTAACGATAAATTCCCCGATAAGAATGGAGAGCGTCATCATCCAGAAGACATGGCGGCCGCTCCGGCAATAACGGCTCATATCAGGGGAAACAATGGCGAACACCATATGGCCGCCGGCGATAATGGTGGCGGCCGCGCCAAGAGACAACGGCGGCCCGTCGGGCGCGGCATCCATGAGTTCCCGCAGGTCCTGGCCCTGTATAAGACCGAAGCAAATCCAGGCTATCGCCAGGAAAAACAGCGGCACCGCCACTTTTGCCGTCCATTTCAAACCTCGAAAGCCAAAGGCCACCAGAATGGTGAGCAACAGCCCTGATATGGCCGCCCCCCAACGAAAAATCCCCTGATGCTCCTTATCCAGATCCAGCGCGGAGATAGCCCCTTTAGCAAGAATGGCATTTTGTACGCCAAACCATCCCAGCATGCTGAAAGCAATGGCTAAGCCAATCATGGCCGAACCATATCGGCCAAAACCGCACCAGCGGGCCAGCAGGCTGGTGGACAATCCTTCCCGCGCAGCGGCAATACCTAAACCCAAACTGATGAATTCGAGGATGAGACTCCCCAATAGCGTGGCCCACATGGCCTGGGAGAGCGTCATGGAGTGCCCGAGCGTGGCGCCCAGCATGAATTGCACCAGCGACGTGGTGGCGCCGATGCGAATAAGGGCGACGCTGAACAGGCTGGCGCGGGCGGATGCCGGCACGCGGCCGGAAACGAAATCATCAGTGGAAATATGTTCTTTCATGGCTTTTCCTTGGAAATTGTTGCTGTCCTGAAATAGTGCCATGCACACCCTGTTTAAATGCTCAATCAATTTGAATTGTTAACCCCATTCACTGTAATCAATAAGCTTTTACTAAATTAACAAAGTAATTAATTAAAAAAGTTATTTGCGATTTAATTGTAAATACGAAGATAATATCTATGGTCTAAATATTTTTAGACGCGACTAAATTGGAAAAATCGTAAAATGATGAGTTATTTTTTCCATCTATTATTATAAGAAAAAACGACAGTAACCCAGCGCGCCTGCCGCTTGAAACCTGATGGGTATATTTGAGGGGCGGCAATAGTGGATGACATCTCATCCGTTGTGAATTAATACACCTAAATGGCTGAGTTATAATGGCTTAACGCTACAGCGCGGGCGAAGGTAACCAGAATGTTCCGCCGCGTCTTGTGCAAAAGGCGCGACGGAATAACCGGCTGGGGTCGACGAAGCGGGGACTCAGCGCGGCATGGCTTCCCGGGGAATAATGGCGCCCCGGTATTGAATCACCGTGCCGGCGGTGAGATGGCCGCATTTGGCCGCCGCCTCGGCATCGCCGCCGGTCAGCCGCACCGCCAGGTAGCCCGCGCTGAACGAGTCTCCCGCCGCGGTGGTGTCAACCACTTTTTCCTTCGGTAATTTTACGGCCGGTACGTCCAGCAGTTCACCGGCTTCGGTGGAGACCAGACAGGATTCGGCGCCGCGTTTGATCACGATTTCCCGCACGCCCCATTGGCGGGTGCGTGCGAGCACGTCGTCAACGCTGTGTTTTCCCCACAGCATGTCCTCATCGTCCAGCGTCAGAAAGGCGATATCGGTACAGGACAGGATATTACGGTAAGCCGCCTGGGTTTCTTCTTTGCTTTGCCACAGGCGCGGACGATAATTGTTGTCAAAAATCACTTTGCCGCCCTTGTCACGGCAGGCTTTTAACAAAGCCAGCAACCGTTCCCGGCTTTTCGCGCTTAAAATGGCGATACTGATGCCGCTGAGATAAAGATAATCAAATTCGGCCAACTGCCGGCATATACGCTCGGAATCGTCGCTTTCAAGCCAATAACGGGCGGCGGCTTCATTACGCCAGTAATAGAAGGTGCGCTCGCCGGTTTCATCCGTCTCGATATAGTATAACCCGGGCAAACGGTTATCCATTCGCTGAATCAAATCGGTTTGCACGCCTTCCTGCCGCCAGGCCCCCAGCATTTCCTCGCTGAAATTATCGGTACCCAGCGCGGTGACATAATGTACGCCGAGGGTTTCCGGCTTCACCAGCCGGGATAAATAGACCGAGGTATTCAGCGTGTCGCCGCCGAAGCCGCGCTTCACATCGGTCCCTTTTTGGGACAGTTCAATCATGCATTCGCCGATGACGGCAATGTTTTGGGTTGTCATTAACTGCGACCTGTATGAGTAAAAAAGAATGGATAACAATATAGCTAGTCTCAACAGATTGGTTGGTACAGTCAATAGCCGATGAAACGTTGTTTTAATTTTTCATGACCTGGATCGTCTCCCGTCCAAATGCCCATCGGCGGCAAACGCCATGCCAAAACGGCGGGGCGGACCGGAAATCCTCGACTATGATTAATGTTACAAAGACGCTTGTGGAGGGACGAAACAATCAT
The DNA here is from genome assembly GCF_047324245.1 of Sodalis sp. RH16. Classification (NCBI taxonomy): domain Bacteria; kingdom Pseudomonadati; phylum Pseudomonadota; class Gammaproteobacteria; order Enterobacterales; family Bruguierivoracaceae; genus Sodalis; species Sodalis sp. RH16. Next base: position 1,912,221 of record NZ_CP178737.1, read on the forward strand.
GACACTGACCAAAAAAGCGATCGGTGGGACAGTATTGTTTCTGCTATTGGTAATCGTTGCCCTAATCATTTTTATCGCGACATTTGATCTCAATCGCCTAAAACCGACCATCAATGAAAAAGTGACCGCCGAGCTGCACCGCCCCTTTGCCATTAACGGCGACCTGGGCGTGCAATGGATGCGCCAACCGGACCAGGCGGGCTGGCGCTCCTGGGTCCCTTGGCCGCATCTCCATGCCGAAGACGTGGTCTTGGGCAACCCGCCCGAGGTTCCCGGCGACTATACCGCCCGGATAAAAAGGGTGGAGGCCAGCATTTCACCGCTTGCATTGTTGCATAGGGAAGTTTATCTGCCCCGCATTACGCTGGTTGAACCCGATGCCGCGCTAAAGCGTCTACAAAATGGTAAGAATAACTGGACCTTTAATCTGGCTAACAGCGATCAGCCGCAGCAGGGCACTCCGCCTTCCCCCTGGTCGTTCAAGGTGGACGATATCGCTTTTGACCAGGGAAAAATCGGTTTTCAGGATCCCATCACCAAAGCCGACGTGCAGGTTCTGGTGAACCCGCTGGGCAAGCCGGTACCGTTCGCCGAGCTTGCCGGCGGCGAGGAGAAAGCCACCGGTACCGCTTCTCAGAATGCGACTGAAACCTCTTCGAAGAAAACCGCCGGAACCACGTCGAAGGAAACTACCGGAACCACGTCGAAGGAAACTACTGGAACCACGTCGAAGGAAACCGCCGGAACCACGTCGAAGGAAACTACCGGTACCGCTTCGCAGAAAACCGATGATTATGTGTTCGGGTGGAAAGTCAGCGGTAAATACAACAATGAACCCTTGAAGGGGGACGGAAAAATCGGCGGCATGCTGGCCCTGCGCAGCAGCAACCGACCGTTCCCGCTGCAGGCGGATGTCAGCTCCGGCTCCACCCGCGTGGTGCTGGCGGGAACCCTGCAAGACCCCATGAATTTGGGCGGTCTGGATTTGCGGCTGAAATTGGCCGGCGACAGCCTGGGGGATCTCCACGGCCTTACCGGTGTCGTGTTGCCGGACACGCCGCCTTACTCCACCGACGGCCATTTGATTGCCCGTTTCCAGGAGAAAGCGGGTAACCGTTTCCGCTATGAAAAATTCAACGGCAAAATCGGCCAAAGCGATATACACGGTACGCTGGAATATATACAGGGTAAACCGCGTCCTTCGCTAAGCGGCGAAGTGGAGTCCAATCAGCTGCGTTTTGCTGATTTGGGCCCGTTGATTGGCGCCGATTCCGGTACCGCCGGCAAGAAACAACAGGCCAAGACCAATTCAATCCAGCCGCCGGATAAAGTCCTGCCTTACGATAAGTTCGATACCGACAAATGGAGCACCATGGATGCGGACGTGACTTTTAGCGGTAAACGCATCGAACATGGCAAATCCCTGCCCATCAGCGATCTGTTTACCCACGTCAAACTGGACGACGGCGTGCTGCTGCTGGACCCGCTGCGCTTTGGCATGGCAAGGGGCAATCTGAACTCCACCATACGGCTGGAAGGCAACCAGAAGCCCATGCGCGGCCGGGCCGACCTGCATGCGCGCAAACTCCAGCTTAAAGCGCTGTTCCCGGATGTGGCGGCGATGCGCAGCAGCATGGGGCAGTTAAACGGCGATGCGCAATTCACCGGCACCGGTAATTCGGTGGCGGCCCTGCTGGGCAGCAGCAACGGTGAATTACGCATACTGATGAATGACGGCGTTATCAGCCGCAACCTGATGGAAATCGCCGGTCTGAACGTCGGCAACTACGTGGTGGGCAAGCTGTTCGGCGATGATCAGGTGAAGATCAACTGCGCGGCGGCGGATCTCGGCGTACGCAACGGTTTGGCCACCCCGAAGGTATTCGTTTTCGATACTGAAAACGCGGTGATCAAAATCGACGGCACCACCAACTTCGCCACTGAACGGCTGGATCTCTCCATTAACCCTGACAGTAAAGGGGTGCGAATCGTGACGCTGCGTTCACCGCTGTATGTGCGCGGGACCTTCAAACATCCGGATGCCGGAGTGAAACCCGGCCCGCTGATTGCCCGCGGCGCGGCGGCGGTGGCCCTGGGGACGGTATTGGCCCCGGCGGCGGCGCTGCTGGCGCTGATCTCCCCCAGCGGCGGCGAGGAGAACCAGTGCGGACCGATATTGCAGGAAATGAAAAACAGTAAATAAGCGCCGCTAATGACGCAAAATAGCGCAGCTGTGGTCCTGGATTTCCTCGGTAGAGGCATTATCGAAGTGCAGCAGACTGCGCTGGTTGGCCAACAGCGCAAAGGATCCATCCGGCAACTGCGCCAGCGCCAAACCAAAGTGCCCCATGTTGCCGGCGGCGCCGGGAACCTCCCGCGCCAGGGTGATAAACGGGCTTTGCTCCGCCAGACCGGCGGCGGTGATGCGTTTGGCCAGGTAGGAATGACCCATCACCGCGGCGGGCAGCGGTTGCCAGGCTGAACCTATGCTGCCGGCTTCATCATCCAACTGCCGGCGCACTTCGGGGCGCAGGCAGGAGATATGGATATGCAGCTGGTTTTGCGTCCGTGAGGAGGGTGAATTGATCGCCAGCGCCAAGGCCCGGTCGGGAACCGGCGCGCCGGCTTTTTCCGTCAGGTATTGCCGGGCTTGCCAGGCGTGATAAAAAAAGTTGGGCGTTTTTTCGTTCAACAGCACCGGACTTTCGATACCGACTATTTTTTCCACGGGAATCAGCAAATATTGCAGCGGGCCTTCAAGGTCTTTTAGTACCGTATACCCCGCATCCAGATTCACTTCGCGACAGGGATCCGGCCGGCCGAGCTGCTGCTGGTGGGGTACGCACTTCTGGCTGACTATCTGCCACAGGGCATCGGGATTGCCGGCCGCCGCCACGTGGCGATAGTAATAGAAACCGCTGGATGCGGCGAGGGCCACCGCGGCAAAAAACAGGATAAAGGGGTTGCGGCCCCAGCGCCATTTCATCATGAGTTCTTCTCTGAGCGGGCTCCGAACGAACCGGATGACACGTCTTCCCGGCCGTTCTTATTCTAACGGACCGGCGGAATACATTCGCCGGTCCGCTTATCCTACGCTGTTTTAAATGAGAAATTATTACAATGCCAGATGACGGGTCTCGTGGGTGGCCAATAGCGCCAGCAGCGTCAGGACCGCCATGGAAGCCAGATAAATCCCCACATAGAATAGGCCATAATGGACCGTTAGCCAGGCGGCGATATAAGGGGCGACCGAGGCGCCGATAATGGACGCGACGTTATAGGAAAACGATGCGCCGGTATAGCGGACCTCCGTTGGGAACAACTCAGGCAGTAATGCGCCCATGGGGCCGAATGTCAAACCCATCACAATAAAACCGCACAGCAGGAAGGCCATCACCAGCCAGGTCTCGCCGGAGCCGAGCATAAATGGAAAGACCAGCGCGAAAGCGATAATGGCCAGGGTAATGACTATCATGGTCTTGCGGCGGCCGAAGCTGTCGGCCAGTTGCCCGGAAACCGGCACCAGCAAGCCGAAACCGACGACCCCCACCATCAGCATCAGCAGGAAATCATTACGGGAAATGCCCAGGCCCAGCGGCTTGGGCGCGGTGCCGTAGGTTAATGAATAGACGGTCATAATGTAAAACAGGGTATAGGTGGCCACCATGATAAAGGTGCCCAGAACCGTGGCTTTCAAATGCTTGCCGAGCAGGGTGCCGATGGGCATGCGCACCTGGGCTTTCGCCAGGGCGATTTTGGCGAATACCGGCGTCTCGTGCAGCGATATCCGCACATACAGGCCGATGATCACCAACACCGCCGACAGGATAAACGGCACGCGCCATCCCCAGCTCAGGAACTGTTCGTCCGTAAGCCCCCAGGAAAGCAATAAGAATATGCCGTTGGCAAAAAAGAAGCCGATAGGCGCCCCCAGCTGCGGGAAGGAACCATACAGCGCCCGCCGGTGCGCCGGGGCGTTTTCGGTGGCCAGCAGCGCCGCGCCGCCCCATTCGCCTCCCAGCCCAAGCCCCTGGCCGAATCGCGCCAGGGCCAGCAGTATCGGCGCCAGGATGCCGAGGGTGTGATAACCCGGCAGCAGCCCGATAACCACCGTCGATATGCCCATGGTCAGCAGCGAAGCCACCAACGTGACCTTGCGCCCGAGCCTGTCGCCGAAATGACCGAACAGCGCCGATCCGATGGGCCGGGCGACAAATGCCAGGGCGAAGGTGGCCAGCGACTGAAGCGTGGCGGCGGCGGCATCCCCGGGCGGAAAAAAGATATGCGGGAAGACGATAACCGCGGCGGTGGCATAGATATAAAAATCGAAAAATTCGATGGCGGTGCCGATTAACGACGCCACAAGGACTTTGCCCCGTGAATTGGTCGGGACGGTATCGGAATCAAGGACGGACGCGATGGTGGACTGCATTATTGTTTCTTAATGATTAAATGTGTAAAAGAAAGGCATCTTAGACAGAGAAAATCGCAATTTCAATGGCGTTTTATTGACCATCGGCGGGCCGGCGGCGTCTAAAAGCAGATAATACAAGCGGACTCTCTTCCCGTAGCCAATCCCTCTCGTCAAAAGGGATATCGCAGGGTTAAACCCTGGCACGCCGGCGACAGGAGACGGCGAACCGGCGTTATATGCCGGATTATGGCTGAATTTTAGGAAAACCTGGTGACAACCACTGACGTAATCGCCTATGGGTAGGGTTATGCACTGGATTTTTCTTTGTTAGTGCTATGAGATAAGGAATGGCGTCTCTTAGGCCGGCCGGACACGGGCCGCGGACGCCAAGCCAAGGCTTAGGTGCGAGGCCCTGGTTCCTCCTTATAGTCGGCGGTGGCAATCCAGGCGGCGCAAAAAAGCGTCAGCCGGGCAAAGAAATAGAAAAAGGCCATTAACCCCAATACCGAACCGAAAGCGGCGCCGGAAGGCGAGGTGGCCAGTTTAGGCAGCGTCAGGGTCATAATGATTTTGATAACTTCAAAACCCACCGCCGCCAGCAGCGTTCCGCGAAAGATAGCCTTGCTATGGGGCCGGTGGCGGGGAATTATCCAAAATATCCACAAAAAAAGCAGATAATTGGCCGCAATGGACACGATGAACCCGGTGGCGGTCATGGCCGGGCGCAGCCATGCAATGCCGTCCAAGCCGAGGGCGGTGACGATGCTCTGCTGAGCGGCGCCGGCAATGGAGGTCAATGACAGCGTGACGATAAGCGCCACGATAAGACCGATCAGGGAAAGCAGGTCCCGCAGGTACTTCATATAAAATTTCTCTTCATCCTGGGGGTTGCGCTCCCATTCATCCCGCAACTGGGCGCGGATCGCTTCGCGCAAATTACCCATCCAGTTCAGACCGGAATACAGGGCTATCAACAGACCGGTGATGCCCACCGTGGTTCGCTGCGCCACTGCGGTTTTCACCGTGGTTTTCAACGTATCGGCCAACGTCCGGTCGCTGATACTGTCGACAATTTTATTAATCAGGTCGGTGAGAATATCGGGATTGAACGCCAGGAAAAATCCGACCCCGGCGAAAGACACCATCAAAATGGGAATCAGCGACAGGAAGGAAAAATAGGTAATCGCCGCGCCAAACTGGCTGCCCATGCGATCGTTGAATCGATCCGCCGCCCGTAGCAGATGGGCTATCACCGGGTAATCACTTACTTTTTGGATTAAGCGACCCGATTTCAAAGCAAGTTTGTCCACCCGTTCATTGCCGGTATGGATATCGGCGAATATCTGTGGGGATTTTGATTGCCGGGCGGTGGCGGTCGTTGGGTTTTTGTCGGCCATAAATTCTCTTGTCCGCTGCGGAAACTTAACCAGATAGAATCATTATAGGAAAAAAATAGCGGCAACGGGGCGTGCCGGGGGTGACCTATGCGGCTTCGCGCCAATTTACCGGTATCGTTGCCATGGCGAGCGGCCTGGGGCGCGGGAAGCCGACGCCGGAGACTGGAGTCTATTCTTGATATTTTTTTAACAAAAAGGGGTAAAATCATGAAAGCAGGAATCATAGCAATCAATATTAATTTTATTTTAATGATGATGGTTTTTGATGGAATTGATTGCCAAGAATCCAATAATTCTTCTTAAATTAACAATATAGAAATAAAAGAAATGTTAAACTTTCACTATTAACCTGATTTTTTTATTATATTAAACTAACTAATTGAATTATTATCGTACGTATGAATTAGCTGTTTTAATGCTATTGGAAAATGTGGCGTAATCAATAAAAATTAATTTGCGATACAGCTCATTAATATGCTATCTACTATTTAGAAGTTAAAGAAAAAATTGGATTGAGATCACAATTTTGATTCTAAATATGGGATGAGGTTTTTATCCATCGTGAGTTAATGGGATTAACTATGGCAAACACCACGGAAAATAAATTATCTATTTGGTCACTCTCCGCGCTGGTTGTGGGATCGATGGTGGGGGCCGGTATTTTTTCTTTACCGGCAACCTTCGGCCGTGCAACCGGTGGTTTTGGCGCCCTTATTGCCTGGGGTATCGCCGGGGGAGGTATGCTGATGCTGGCATTTGTTTTCCAGTCGTTGGCTCAACGTAAACCCAATCTGGATTCCGGCGTCTTCATTTATGCAAAAGAAGGTTTCGGCGACTATTTAGGCTTTGCTTCAGCATTGGGTTTCTGGGCGGGGACCTGTATCGGCAATGTTTCCTATTTTGTGTTAATCAAGTCGACGCTGGGGGCTTTTTTCCCGGTCTTCGGCAACGGTAATACCGTGTCGGCTGTGCTGGTGGCTTCAGTTATTCTGTGGGGATTTCATATATTACTTTTAAGGGGGGTAAAAAGCGCGGCGTCAATAAATACAATTGCCACTTTTGCCAAGATTGTTCCCATATTCTGCTTTATTATCATCTTGATTATAGCTTTTGATCACAACCTTTTCGTTCTTAATTTCCATGGAGGAACCGATCCTGCTAATGCCGGTGTCCTGGCGCATCTGAATGATTACGGTTATGCCGGCCACGCGGCGCTGGCCATTACGTCGGCGGCGGGAACGGAATCCCTCTTTTCCCAGGTCCGCAGTACCATGCTGGTGACGGTATTTGTGTTCTTGGGTATTGAAGGGGCCAGCGTATACTCCCGTTACGCAGAAAAACGCAGTCATATCGGCCTGGCAACGGTGGTGGGATTTATCGGCGTGCTGTGCCTGCTGATATTGGTCACCATGCTGTCCTACGGCGTCATGCCGCGGGCCGATCTGGCGGCGCTGCGGCAGCCTTCCATGGCCGTCGTGCTTGAAGCGGTGGTGGGCCGCTGGGGCTCGATATTTATCAGTATCGGTCTGCTTATCTCAGTACTGGGCGCTTACCTTTCCTGGTCTCTGCTGGCCGCCGAAGTGCTGTTTTCCGCCGCCAGGCATCAAAGCATGCCGAGGGTCTTCACCACGGAGAATAGCCGGGGCGTGCCGTCCGCCGCGGTATGGCTCACCAATATCACCATTCAGGTTTTTTTGATTTTAACCTTATTCAGCGATTATGCATTCCAACTGGCGCTTGAATTAACCAGCTCGTTAACTCTCATTCCTTATTTGCTGGTGGCGGCCTATGGTTTCAAACTGGCTTGGACCGGCGAAACCTATGAAACCATTAAACGCGGGCATAAGAAAGATCTGGTCTTTGCCATTATCGCCACTTTTTATTCTTTATTGATGCTCTACGCCGGCGGCCTGAAATATATATTACTTTCGGCCATTATTTACGGCCCAGGCTCTGTTTTATATCTCATCACCAAACGTGAACAACATGCTGTTTTTTTTAATCCGGTTGAAAAAATAATTTTCATCATTGTCATGCTTGCCGCCATTGTGGCGTTGTGGAGTATCGCTACGGGCATTATCACGATCTAAGCGGATGGAGCTAAGATGACCAGAAAAAAAGATACTGTTAAATATGGCGTGTATTCCGAAGTAGGTAAATTACGCAAGGTGTTGGTGTGCGCGCCGGGGCGGGCACATAATCGGCTGACCCCCAGTAACTGTGATGAATTGCTGTTCGACGATGTATTATGGGTAGAACGGGCGAAACGGGATCATTTTGATTTTATCGTCAAAATGCGCGAGCGCGGCGTGGATGTGCTGGAAATGCATAATTTATTGGCGACCACCCTGGAAAATCCGACGGCCAAGGCGTGGATTCTGGACCAGCAAATAGTGCCGAACGAGGTTTCATTGGGCATACTCAAGGAAACCCGCGACTTTCTCGACGGCCAGCCGTCCCGCCTATTAGCTGAAATCCTCATTGGCGGCCTTTCAACCACCGAACTGGCGGACGCCGGCCATTACGATAACGAAGAACTGAAATTGATTCGCGAAGCGGTGGGCATTACCGAATATATGTTGCCGCCGCTGCCCAATACGTTATACACCCGGGATACCACCTGCTGGATTTATGGCGGCGTGACGCTTAATCCGCTGTATTGGCCGGCCCGGCATGAAGAAACGCTGCTGACCGCCGCCATCTATAAATTCCATCCGGATTTTGTCCACGGGGATTTTGACATTTGGTATGGCGATCCCACACAGCACCATGGCACCGCCACTCTGGAAGGGGGGGATGTAATGCCTATCGGCAACAAGACCGTGCTTATCGGCATGAGTGAGCGTACCTCCCATCAGGCCATTACCCAACTGGCGGCCGCGCTGTTTGCCAATCCGCGTTCCGGTGTGGAGCGGGTAATGATTGCCGCCATGCCGAAACTGCGAGCGGCCATGCATTTGGACACGGTGTTCACTTTCTGCGATCGGGACGTGGTAACGCTCTATCCGACCATTGTTAATCAAATCAAAACTTTCTCCCTGCGCCCGGACAGCGGCCCCACCGGCATGAAGCTCAGCCGCGACGGCGGCAGCTTTGTGGAAGCGGTGGCGGCGGCGTTAAACCTGGACAAGCTTCGGGTGGTGGAGACCGAGGGCAACGATTACGACACCGAACGCCAGCAGTGGGACAGCGGCAATAATATGGTAGCCCTCTCGCCGGGGGTGGTGATGGCTTATGATCGCAACACCAAAACCAACACGCAATTGCGCAAAGAGGGCGTGGAGGTGATTGAAATCGTCGGCAGCGAGTTAGGCCGCGGCCGCGGCGGCGGTCATTGCATGACCTGCCCGCTGTGCCGTGACGCGGTGGAATGAAAGCAAGATGGCGCTAAACGCCAGGGGCGGTAATGCCATTTCGCATAATGATTCGCGAACCAGGGTGAAAATACACTAAGCTACCTTTTTCAGGAGCGTTTTATCTGGGCCGGGATAGCCCTTTTCTCCGAGTAAATTAAGGGGCTTTTATGCTGTTCCGCCGTTTTGAAAGCATGATCGATATTTTCCAGGAATCCCCCGCGTCCGCGCCGCCGGATCGGGTTTTACCCTTCTATGTGTATTATCTGCGCCAGGTGTGGCCTAGCTTCGCCGCTCTCCTGGTGGTGGGGCTTATCGGGGCGTTGATCGAGGTGGCGTTATTTCCTTACCTCAGCCGTCTTATCGACCTGGCGCAAAGCAGTGGTTCAGGTCAACGTTTCTTCAGCGAACACGGGCACGAACTGCTGTGGATGGCGGTGGAGATACTTATCCTGCGGCCGATTTTTTTGACACTGCACGATTTGCTGGTACACCAGACCATCAATCCCGGCATGACGAGCATGATCCGCTGGCAGAATCATAATTATGTCCTCAGGCAGAGCCTGGGGTTTTTCCAAAACGATTTCGCCGGCCGTATCGCCCAGCGCATTATGCAAACCGGCAATTCATTGCGTGATTCGGCGGTGCAGGCGGTGGACGCTTTATGGCATGTGCTGATCTACGCCGTCAGTTCGCTGGTGCTGTTCGCCGAAGCCGACTGGCGCCTTATGATTCCGCTGATCGTCTGGATAGTGGGCTATCTCTTTTGCCTGTATTATTTTGTGCCGCGGGTTAAATCCCGCTCGGCGGTCTCTTCCGCCGCCCGATCCCGCTTGATGGGGTGCATCGTCGACGGTTACACCAATATCGCCACGTTGAAGCTGTTCGCCCATACGGATCTCGAGCGTCAGTACGCCCGGGAAGCCATTACCGAGCAGACGGAAAAGACCCAGCTGGCGAGCCGGCTGGTGACCGGCATGGACGTCACCATTACCATCATGAACGGTCTGTTGATTGTCAGCACCACCGGGCTGGCGCTGTGGCTGTGGTCGCAGTCGTTGATAAGCGTCGGCGCCATCGCCCTGGCCACCGGCCTGGTGATTCGCCTGGTGAATATGTCCGGCTGGATCATGTGGGTGGTGAACGGTATCTTTGAAAATATCGGCATGGTGCAGGACGGTCTTAACACCATTTCGCAGCCGGTAAGCGTTACCGATCGCCCACTGGCGCCCAAACTGCAGGTGCGTGAGGGCGCGGTGAGCTTTGAAAATCTGCATTTCAATTATGGCAAGGGACGGGCGGTGATCGACGGCCTGAATCTGGCTATCCGCCCAGGTGAAAAAATCGGTCTGATTGGCCCCTCCGGCGCGGGTAAATCGACGCTGGTGAACCTGCTGCTGCGCCTGTATGACCTCAACGGCGGGCGTATCCTCATCGACGGGCAAAATATCGCCGAGGTGAGCCAGGAGAGCCTGCGGGCCGGTATCGGCATGATCACCCAGGACACGTCGCTGCTCCATCGCTCCATTCGCGAAAATCTGCTGTACGGCAGGCCCGGCGCCAGCGACGCCGAGCTGTGGCAAGCCATACACCGCGCCCGGGCCGATGAGTTTATCCCGATGCTGTCCGATGCCGAAGGGCGCACCGGCCTTGATGCCCACGTAGGGGAACGGGGCGTGAAGCTGTCCGGCGGCCAGCGCCAGCGTATCGCCATCGCCCGGGTGCTGCTCAAGGACGCGCCGATCCTGATAATGGACGAAGCCACCTCGGCGCTGGATTCGGAAGTGGAAGCGGCCATCCAGGAAAGCCTGGAAGTGCTGATGCGGGGTAAAACGGTTATCGCCATCGCGCACCGCCTCTCCACCATTGCCAAAATGGACCGGCTGGTGGTGATGAACGAAGGGCGCATCGCTGAAATCGGCAGCCATAGCGAACTGCTGAGCCGGCAGGGGCTTTATGCGCGGCTGTGGCAATACCAGACCGGCGGTTTTGTCGGCGTGGACTGACTCTTGACGCTTACTCTTGACGCTTACTCTTGACGATAGGGCAGCGCTTTACGCGCTTCTTCCGCCCAGGCGCGCACCGCGTCCCGTTCTTCGTTAAGAAACTCCGCCACCGCGGTTCGCAGCCCCGGATGGCGCAGGTAATGCCATGAGTCGGTCAGCACCGGCTCAAAGCCGCGAATCAGCTTATGTTCTCCCTGGGCGCCGGCGTCGAAGCGCGACAGACCGTGGGTGATGGCATATTCGATTCCCTGGTAGAAACAGGTTTCAAAGTGCAGGCGATCGAACTCCGCCAGGCAGCCCCAATAGCGGCCGTAAAAGGTGTCGTCGCTCACCAGACTGAACGCCATGGCAACGGGACGGTCCTGCCGGCTTGCCAGCACCACCCGGATTGCATCGGGCATCCGCTGCGCCAGCAGGCTGAAAAAATCCCGCGTCAGGTAAGGCGATTGGCCCCGCACTTCATAAGTATTGGCATAGCAGGTATAGATAAAGTCCCACTGCGCCTCGCTCACCAGTCCCCCTTCCAGCCATCTGAAATCAATGCCTTGCGCCGCCACCGCTTCGCGCTCCTTACGCATCTGCTTGCGCTTGCGCGAACTCAGGGCATCCATGAAATCCTGGAAATCCCGATAGCCGCGGTTATGCCAGTGATACTGGCAACCTAATCGATGCAGCCAGTCCGGCCGGGCCGCCAGAAGAGAACCGGCTTTGGCATCGGTGAAATTCACATGGGCGCCGGACCAGCCCTGTTCGGCCAGATAATCCGGCAGCGCATCCAGCAGTTTTGCCGCCGCCGTCTCCGCCCCCAGCACACGGGAGCCGGTTACCGGGCTGAAGGGCACCGCCCCCAGCCATTTGGGATAATACTGAATTCCGGCGCGATGGCAGGCTTCGGCCCAGCCGTGATCAAACACGTATTCTCCGCTGGAGTTTCTTTTGCGATAGCCGGGCATGGCGGCCAGGCAGCGGCCGTTTTCCCGCCACAGCAAATGATGGGGACGCCAGCCGGAAAGCGGTCCCAGGCTGCCGCTCTCTTCCAGGGTCGAGAGAAAAGCGTGCTGTAAAAAAGGCTGTCCCGCGGGGACCAGGGCATCCCACTCGCCGGCGGGTACATCGTTCAGGTGCGCCAGGGACGTCAAAGACATAACGTTGTGCTCCGGTTACATGCCGTCAACCACAGACAGTAGCCAGTTGCCGGGCGATACGCAAGACAAGGGGCACGCAGAGCCAAAAGCCGGGCGCACCCACGGGTGGAAATGTGCGTTGCTCACGGCTTAATTGTGAAAGCGGTCTCTGCCCTATCCGCTTCAGATCCAGACATAATCAGGGATCGTGGAAAAAATCGATCATACTGAAAGGAGAATAAAAACATTATCAGGAGACTCCATGGGTTTTACGGGATGGATAGCGGCCGTGGGCGGTCTGTTGTTGTTGATGTCGCTGGCCTCCGGCTGGATCCATCGCGGTCCCGTCACTTCTTTCGGGTTGTATTTGGCGGCGGGCATTGTCTGTGGTCCATGGGTCCTGAATCTGCTGCGGGTGGACGTGGCCGCCCATGCGGTGCTGATAGAGCGGGTGACCGAAATTGCCATGGCGGCTTCCCTGTTTATCACCGGTCTCAAGCTGCGGCTGCCGTTTCGCGATCCTGGCTGGCTCATGGGGGTTCGTCTGGCCTTTCCGGCCATGATCTTTACCGTGGTGGGCGTCACCGTGGCTGCTCATTTTCTGGCCGGCTTTTCCTGGCCGCTTTCCCTGGTCTTCGGCGCGATAGTGGCCCCCACCGATCCGGTGCTGGCCAGCCTAATCTCGGTCAACGATGCACGGGACGACGACAGCCTGCGGGTTTCCCTGTCCAGCGAAGCGGGCATGAACGACGGCACGGCGCTGCCGGTATTGATGCTGGCGATGCTGCTGCTTACCGCCCATCATCCGCTGTCGTTTGCCCAACTGGGCCATTGGGCGCTGGTGGATGTTCTTTGGTCGCTGCTGGGGGGGCTGGGCATCGGTTTCGGCCTGGGCCGGCTTATCGGACATTTGGCAACCCATTCCAAAATCAGCCAAAACGACACCGCCCCCAATGATTTCCTGGCCCTATCCCTGGTGGCGTTAAGCTATGCCGCGGCGCAAAGCCTGGACGCCTCGGGCTTTTTGGCCGCCTTTGCCGCCGGGGTCGGATTGCGCCGCACCGAACTGGGCATTTTTAACCGCCATCCGCCGGATCACCTGCCGGAAGAGGAGCGAGGCGGCACGGCGGAATCCCTGGTGAACCCTAACCAGCGTGAAGCTTCGGGCGCCACCGGGCCGCTGCGCTCCGTCGGCCTGGTGGTGAGCGACGCACTCTCTTTCGGCGATACCATGGAGCGACTGTTCGCCGCCGGTATCGTGATCGTGCTGGGCATCACCCTGGCCATGCATTGGGATCCCCTGGGGCTGCTGCTGGCCGCCATCCTGTTTTTGCTCATAAGGCCGGCCGCGGTTTACCTGGCGACCATCGGCAGCGGCGAGCCGCCCCTGCACCGGGCATTGATCGGCTGGCTGGGCATCCGCGGCATCGGCAGCATCAACTACATTACCTGGGCCTATAACCAGGGCCTGGCCGGCCCCGAGGCCGAACGCATGGCCAACATGGCCTTTACCCTGGTAGTGGCGAGCGTGATTGTACACGGGACTTCGGTGTCGCCCCTGCTGAACTGGCGGCAGGGTAAAATAACGGCGGAAGCGGAGCGGGAGAATAAGCAGTAATTTACCATCGATTTTGTTTTGTGGTAGTCCGGGCGCGACCAGTATCGACCTTACCCTACTTGCGGCATTGCACTTGTCCGGGCGGGATATTCGCTAATCACAGACGTTATTACTAACAGCGGATAGGCGCCTTGCATAAAAATAAAAGGGATTACCCTTGTCGCGGACGATTCCTTTGGTTTTATCTTTACCGCTCATAATAGGACGGCTTGGTTATCAAGCCGGGCCCTCATCGAAGATCTGCACGGTAATGGTTCTTGCAGTGACAACTTGATAGTATTTGGCAGAGCGGAGATCCTGACCTAAACCTGAACGTAGTGCAAGAACGGGGCTGATGCTATCAGTACTTAAATGTGTATAGTCAGATAATGCAAAACGACAATTTGTCGTATTTCTATCATATACATATCCTTCAGGACAAGCGCCCAGGTAAAGGCCTGCCGAGGGAATGCCTACAATCCTATAAACATGACCTTGAATGATATCAAGGGAACTCATAAAATCCTGAAGCCCTAAACCCATTGGAACTGCCGGTATCGGTATTACATTCGAGCCTAAATATATTCCCCTCGGAATAAAAGTGACTATGCTTGCGGCAAATACGACCCTATTGTTTACCACTTCCGCCCTGACGTTCACTTCACCGGGAGAAGAACTGGCAACATAGGCAGTATAAAGGCCGTCGAGTCCGGTGGTGACCAGCGTGGTAAGTTGGCCGGTCACAAACAATATTAGCTGCCCTGAGTAGGCTAGCCCGGCATAGGTTAAATAAAATTCCACTACGTTTGTGCTTCTGTCGTCGGCATATGCATTATTAACCACAATTCTAGATGATATTTCGTAAGTAGGAAGCGACACTGGTATAAAGCTTAACAAGCTATTGGCACTCACCGAGGTATCGGCGGCCAGGCTTGCGAAAAGCTGAATCGTTTCTGGTTCATAATTTATCGCCACCACATCGACAATGCCGCTATAATTGGTATTAGGGTGTCGGAATAATTAAAGTGGCGCTGCCGGAAACGGTAAACTCCAGCATTTGATTGGCCACCGGCAAATTCACCGGGCTGGAGAGGGTGAAGCGTACGCCATTGAGACTGAGGCCGTCCGCCGGCGCGTTATTAGCCAGAATTTGAGAGGAGAGCACATAATTGGCTAACGGCGAGACCGGACATTCCGGCGGGGTAAGTGGATAACACGCATTATTCTTTTCCATAGGTAACCTCTTAAAAAATTCTGGTCGCTGGGTCGAAATTGTTTTCGCTCATAAAGTAGAAGAAAATAACCCTGCTTGACTAGCGTGCGCGATAAGCGTTCATTTTGGAAATCTCGAAGGCATAAGGCTTCGCGTTTTAATTTTCATATGTTTTTGAAAATCATTATTTTATCAAAAAAAGAAGCAAGTTTTTATTTGAACATTCTGCTGCCAAAAAATGCTAAATAATAAACGATGCCTTAAGCAGTTGCTTTCTCTTCATACATAGCACGAAGATTTTCCCCATGATCCAAATCTTATACAACGAAAGGAAAAAGGATTATCATTTGATACGGACAACCCCCTTTCCCAAGCATTAGGCCACGATTATTATCATCCTGGGCCGTTATCATAAACAGTGATGGTAAACGTGAGATACTGTGCAAAAGCAGGCCAGACGGCGAGACGGGACCGCAGATAACTGCCCTGGCCGGATGTAAGCGCACGAACCGGGGACATGCCGCTGCCCAAATGTTCATAATCACTGCTTACGCCGGTAAGGCAACTCTGACTGCCATTGTCAAAAACGCTTCCTTCGGGACAAACAGAATAGTTAAAGGCATTAGCTGGAGATATTGTAAAAGAATAAATATGACCCTCAATGACATTGAATCCCGCCATAAATCTTTGTATGCCGGCCAGCGTCCCTGCACCCGCCTGTTGGAACGTGATCACATTTGGACCAAGACGTATTGGATAAACTATTACCGGCGTAAAGGTCACTGTCTCGGACGTAAACACCGTCCTATCGTTCTCAACTTCCGCTATGACGGTAAAGGAACCGGATTCGGCGCTGCTAAAAGAAGCGATATAAGACCCGGTGGGTGCGGTAGTGACCACCTCGCTGAATGCGCCGTTAAAATACAATCGTAATTGAGCCGAAACGCCCACGCCGCCATACGATAGAAAAAATTCTACTTCGTTTCCGCTGCTGCCATTGGCAGGCGCGTCATTGACGATAATTCTGGATGTCAACTCGTAAATCGGTACAGGACCCGTTGATGTGAATGTCAACAAGCTATTGGCGCTCACCGTCGGGTCTGCCACCAGATTTGCGAAGAGCTGAACCGTCTCAGGCTGGGTGTTTCTCGCCACCACATCAACAATGCCGTTATTATTGGTATAGGATGTCGGAATAACCAACGCGGCGCTGCCGGTGACGGAAAATTCAAGCTCTTGGTGGGCCACCGGCAAACTCGCCGGACTGGAGAGGGTGAAGCGTACGCCATTAAGACTGACGCCGTCCGCCGGCGCGTTGTTAGCTAAAATTTGTGCCGTGAGCACATAGTTGGCTAAGGGCGACACCGGGCATCCCGGCGGGGTAAGTGGATAACACTCTTTGTTATTTTCCATAGGTGACCCCTGAAAATACTGATAGCTTGGTCGAAACTGTTTTTGCTCACAAAGTGGAAGTAAACAAAAACCAATTTTTGCTAGTGTTTGCAATGGGTATTCATAGTAAAAATCTACAACGCAAAACGTTGAGCGTTTATAAATTCCGAGAATTTGCTAAATCATAAAACCTGCGAGAAAATAATCAAGTTCATAAATTGGCATACTTTTGCCAAAAAAAAACAGAGGACATTTATGCCGTTTCGACATCCATCCCTAATTTCCACGACTAAATCAAGCATTACAACCAACAGGAAATTACGCTTAATGCCTCTTTAATGAGACTGATGATGAATATTAAAACCGTTGCTCATTGGCAGCACCTCAACAGTGCGGCTAAAGCGTATGGCGTAATATGGCCGGCCCTGTAATACCGGCTAATAAACATAAAAAGAGCTCCTCGTGCCGCGGCACATTATCGTCATTGGGCAGTGTATCGGCCTGGAACGGAAATATCATATTTAACGCATTATCGTTTGCCTATCCAATAAATATTCTCCGTCCAAGCCTTGATTAAGCCCGACTATTCCACCAATATCAGTTGAACGTGATAAGGGTGGTATTTTCAGCATTGCCCGCCGAATATTCAGCAATAATGATGAAGCTACCGGTAGAAAAACTCTGTATACCAACGGTAATTTGTCCCAGGCCGTTGGTAAAGCCCACAGTTGGCGTTATAGTGGGTATCGCGGGACTGGAGCTAAAAGTCATCAAGTCGTTAGGAACGGGATTGCCGTCTATATCTCTGAGCGTATAACGAATACGATAGGTGCCCCCTGCGGGTACATTGATATCAAGAGGTTCGGCCGAAATGGTATGGGTAATGGGGGTGGAGAAACTGACCACGGTGTAATTATAGACCGTGGGCTGGCCATCCAAAACGGCCCTGACTTCCACCGCATCCGGTACACCGCTGCGTAAAGAAACCCGTGCCTGCCCCGAGGCGTTGGTGGTATCAAAAGTGTTATACAAACTTCCAGAACCACGGACTATTGAAAAGTTTAGCACCCTGCCCGGGACGGGCTGGTCGGTTGTAAAATCCTGCAATGTATATTGTATGACATTACTATCATAATCATTCGCCGCAGCGTAATTGCTTTCGACACTGGCGATAATGCCTAACCCGGTTATTTCTTCAGCACTTTCGAAAGTGGAGTAGCTTACCGCGGACATCCCGTCGAATTTGCAACTCACGGCCACGGTTTCTTGCCGGCAGTCGGTAAAATACACTGCCGCCTGACCCCGGCTATCCGTTATTGCGCTGGTTTGTTGAGCGCCATCGCAGAATGCGGCGCTGCCTGATAGCCAGAAGGTAACTTGACGTCCGCACAGCGGTTGCCCGTGACTATAGAGCGTCGCTATGGCATTATTTCTGTCTCTTCCGTCAGCCTTTGCTGTAGCGGAAGAGATTAAGGTAACATAGTAATCTCTTTGAGGAGCATGATTAGGCGGATATTGATTTTGCATAAAGTACCTCCGGCAAATATTCTGTTTTTTTAACTATAAAAATAATATTGCTAATCTTTACTAAAATTGTATCCATTAATTTATTTGAACCTTCCGGCATAATTAAACTGTGCTATCCCTGGAATAAATATTGTCTCTAATTAAAAGTCACTCTGGTAAAGTTTTCCGTACCAAGTCCCGAAGCTAATAAAGCCGTAATTGTCACTATCCCACTCATTCGGTTGGTTAATGCTAGGGTAACGTAGCCATTTAAATCAGTAATCCCCGAGGATGGAGATAGCGCCGCGCCGTTGGTGGCGCTGAAATCGAGCCTGGCGTTGGCCACCGGCAAATCGCCGGCCAGGGTTCTGACCTGATAGCGTATCCGGTTAACTCCCAGACCATTTCCCTGCGCCTTGTCCGCTTGTACCTCGGCCGAAATGAGTTGTGTCAGCACGGCGCCGAAAAAGGTGAGCCTGATATGGCTGTAAACGGCAATCGGATCGGATGCAAGAACGGTATGCACCGTGACGGTTCCCGGCGTGCTGCTGAAGACGCGCAGTTGGGTATGCCCGTTGCCATCAGTGGTATCCGACACAGGCGGCACAAGCGTGGCGCTGCCATCGACGCTGTATTGCAACAAGCGGCCGGGAGCACCTACGCCCGCCGGAGTAATTAGCCAGTAATCAATGATATGTGGGATTCCGCTGCCGGCCACAATGTTTGCGGTGCTCACCTCGGCTTCTAGTAACAAGGCGTTATTGGAAACTTCCACCAGAACAGTCTCGGATGACGTCGTATTGCCGAAACGGTCCTCTATGATATAAGAGACTAAATATCTTCCTATGGGGGCGAAGACTGCCGGTATGCGGATCACGATGGGAAAGCTTGGATTATAATCTGCTACGGTGTACTGTCCTCTACCTATAAAATTCCACAATACCGTTATCTGGTCTAAGGGCGCAGGATTGGTATAAGCTGGAATCAGGACTATCACGGCTCCATCATTCGTAACGCTTTGGATGGGTATTATGCCATCGACCGTTTGTGGAAAAATAGGATCCGCGAGTGCCATAGTTTTACCTTGTTTTAAATAAAATCCGTTAAATCAATGAAAGTATGACTTATGCTTTAAGGTTATGCATTGAACAATAGAATATATATAAAGGCTCACTCAAATAAGCAAGGTTAATATGCGCCATCGTTCTGCTAAAAAAGGCTAACGTATCGGACTATTGAAGTTTTTACCGCAGATGGGGGGATAAAATCAAAAATATCCAAAAACGGCATTGTGAATGCTAATTTTTGTCATCTGATTATTAATGGAATTGTGGTATTTGATGCTGTAATAATAAAATGTATTATCAGACCACGCGTTGTACCTTTTAAAAGGTTAGAATGCTTTTCAATTCATTCGTCAACTAGCCCACTTTCTTTAAGGAACTGCTGCAAGGTACAAATATTGAATTGAACACAGCCCCTCCCATGATCGGTCGGGGCATCGGCCGCTATCACTGTCGTCCTGCGGTATTGCTAACGCTGCTTATCGCATGGTCACCAATTCTTCCGCCGCCGTGGGATGGATGGCCACGGTATTATCAAAATCGCGCTTGGTGGCGCCCATTTTGATCGCCACGGCAAAACCCTGCAGTATTTCATCCATGCCCAAGCCGATGCCGTGCAGTCCGACGATTTTTTCATCCGGCCCGACGCACACCAGCTTCATGCGGCAAGGCTGGCGATGATCGGTGACGGCGGTATACATGGAGGTAAAGCCGGTTTTATAGATTTTGACCTCTTTCTCGCCGTATTTCGCCAGCGCCTCCGGTTCGGTCAAGCCGATGGTGCCGATGGGGGGATGGCTGAACACCACGGTGGGAATCAGGTTGTAATCCAGGTGTTCTTCCGGCTTGCCGTTGAACAGGCGTTCGGACAGACGGCGGCCCGCCGCCACCGCTACCGGCGTCAATTCCACCGCGCCGGTATTGTCGCCGACGGCGTAAATTCCCGGGACGTTGGTGTTCTGGTATTTATCCACCCGGATATAGCCGTTGCTGTCGGTTTCCACGCCGGCGGCGGCCAGGTTCAGGTTGTCGGTGGAGGGTTCCCGGCCGATGGCCCAAATCAGCGCATCAACAATAAATTCGCCGCCGTTTTCCAAGGTCAGCGTCAGGCTGCCGTCGCTGTTTTTGACGATGGATTCCGGTATGGATCCGGTATGCAGGGTAGGGCCTTCCGCGTTCATGATCTCCACCAGGGTATCGATAATCAGCGGGTCGAAGGTACGCAGCGGCGCATGTTTGCGCACGAACAGGTGCGTTTCCGCCCCCAATGCGTTCAGCACTCCGGCGAGTTCCACCGCGATATAACCGGCGCCCACCACCGCCACCCGCCGGGGCATGGCATCCAGGGCAAAAAAGCCGTCTGAATCGATGCCGTATTCCTCGCCGACGATATCGATGTGGCTGGGACGGCCCCCGGTGGCAATCAGGATATGATCGGCGGTAATGCGTTCGCCGTTGACTTCAACGGTATGGGCGTCCACAAAGCGGGCGAAACCTTCGATAACATCTACTTTGTTATTGCCCAGCACCCGTTCATAGGATTGATGGATGCGGTCAATATACGCGCTGCGGCTTTTGACCAAAGTCCCCCAGTCGAGACGGTTGATGGTGGTGTCAAAACCGTAATCGGGGCCGTACAGTTTTATCGCCTCGGCAATCTGTGCCGCATGCCACATGATTTTTTTCGGGACGCAGCCGACATTGACACAGGTACCACCGAGATATTTGGCTTCAATCAGGGCGCATTTCTGGCCGTACATCGCCGCACGGTTAATGGAGGCGATGCCGCCGCTGCCGGCGCCAATAGCAAGGTAATCGTAATGTCTGGTCATCGGATCTTCCCTATGTTCATATCAATGGGCACAAGTTTAACCCGCAAAGGTAAATTGTCGCAAAGATTGCATCAATCCCTCCAATAGGCGAAACGGCTATACCGGGTTTATCCCGGCCCGGCCTGGATGACTCCGGGGATTTATTGCTGGATTCGTCGGCTAAAACAGGATTGGTCAGGATAGGGATCACTCCGGCGCCACCCAGCGCACCAGGGTATGGCCGATTCCCTCGGGCACCAGCGCCTGATGAATCCAGGGCAATAATTCATTCATCTGTTGTTCCAGCATCCAGGGGGGATTAATCACGATCATGCCCGATGCGGTCATGCCCCGTTGATCGCTGTCAGGGCGCAGCGCCAGCTCGATCTGCAAAATCCGGCGGATGCCGGTCTTCTCCAGCCCGGCCAGGATGCGTTTCACATTCTGACGCAGCACAACCGGATACCACAGGGCATAGACGCCGGTGGCGAAGCGTTTATAGCCCTCCTGGATGCCGGCCACCACGTCCTGATAGTCCGTTTTCATTTCATAAGGCGGGTCGATGAGTATCACGCCGCGCCGCGACGGCGGCGGCAGCTGGGATTTCAACTGCTGGTAGCCGTCGGCGCGCAGCACCTCGGCACGGGGGTCTTTTTGGAATTCGCTGCGCAGCAGCGGGTAATCGCTGGAGTGCAGTTCCGTCAGGTGCAGGCGATCGTGCTCCCGCAGCAATTGGCGGGCAATCAGCGGCGAACCGGGATAATAACGCAAGGTACCGCTGCGATTGTAGTGATTGATAACCGTCAGATACGGTTCCAGCAGCGCCGGACAATCTTCCCGCTGCCAGATACGGGCGATACCTTCGCGATATTCGCCGGTGCGTTCGGCCCGGTCGCTGTTGAGCAGATAGCGCCCGGCGCCGGCATGGGTATCCAGATAGAGAAAGGGCTTATCCTTCTCCTTCATGGCGGCCAGGATCAGGCTCAGTACCGTGTGCTTGAGCACATCGGCGTGATTGCCGGCGTGAAAACTGTGGCGATAACTTAACATTTATTTATATCCAATTGGAATTTATCGATTTTATTATAATTAGCATTTTCTTCATTTGTTGCTTTCACAAAAGACCGCGCTGGTACAAAACGGAGAAAGGATCACCGACCATAGTAATGGTATCAGACAGTTTATGGCTTCATTGACATTCCATAGACGATGGAGAGTAAAAAAACCGAGGAAATAAATGCACCTTGAGTTTCAGATACCGATTTAATCCTCTTGTTTTATTAAACGACCATCAAATGAAAAATCAACTTCTTTAACTGATCGCAATGCCTGCCGAAAATCAGTGTGTAGAGGATTTAAAATAGCATTGTTTTCTTGTGGAATAATGCATGAAGGAATTATTAAAGCAATACCTTCAATTGAGTCAAGCCAACCTGTTCCCAAGTCCATGGTGGAAAACGGAGCCGGATCCTCTCTCCAGTCATCAGGCAAATAAGCATTTTCGAGGTATTCAACCTGATCATCGGGCAACTCGATACTGAAAAGGGAGTACTGATTCAGTAGGCTATCATGAATTGAATGCACAAGAATTTCCAATGAGGCCAGAGCGATGGTGGTAGATACATAAACAGCCGCACTGCCTTTGTGATTCCATCTCCCTCCATAAATACTCGCGCCATAACCCGTCCATGCTTCCGCCGCATGGATTTTTTGTGTAAGCCTGTAAAAAATCATGAATAGACGCCGTGCTCAAGCCTGCCAATCAAATCAAGGACCTCAAGCGCACCACTCTCAGTGGAAAGAAGCGAGACCGGTGTTACATTTCCCAAGCCCTTTACGGGGCTTCTCAACCAGGTATAGGCATCGGGTTTATTACCGCCAAAAAGATGTACGCTTGCGTCCATCACCCGCACAAGCCGGGCGATACGTTCACTTTCATCGGGTGAAAAAGCCGTTCCTGTACTTTTACGCCTGGCCACGTTTCTTTCATTTATGCCGGCAATCCGCAGAATATCGGCCTTAGACATGTCTGACCATTTATGAATACTGTCAAGCACGTCAACCGGCAGGCCAATTTTCAGCACATTGGTCAACTCACGGCCTCTGCTGACGGGCAGACCGGCAAATTTCCACAAAGCATTATGTTGTGGTTCATGGGACGGAATATAAGCTCTCATGGCAATCTCTTCAGCAGACATTTGTCATGGGATAGTATAGACAATTGTCAGATGGGTATAAAGCACTATTTATGCGTATTTTGCCAACGCACCTGCAACTTGAGGTATGACGGGTATATACACAGTGAATGGCATCGTTTTGGGTCAGTCACCTCATTCCGGCAATGTTACAAAACCCCGGCGGGGCGAGATGCGTATCCGCCGCCCAACTGGTATGCTGGGGAAGTATGCCGGTTTACCCGCTGGCGGATGCCGACGGCGGGATTAAAGCCGTCTCTATTACCGCTATGAAATCACGGGAGGCAGCCATGGCTGCGATTAAACAGGTTTTGATAGCCTATGATGATTCTGACTGCGCCAAACAGGCGCTGGGATTTGCCTGCGAATTTGTCAGGCGTTTCGACGCCAGGTTACATATTGTTTCCGTCTGCCAATTGCCGCAATTCGGCAGCGGAACCGCGACGGAAATGATTATCGAAAATGCGCGAGGGATATATGGGAAATTCTTCGACGGCTTGAAAGATAATCCCGCTTACCGGGATATGGATCTGGTGAAGCAAATGGAAATCGGTAACCCGGCGGAAATGATCCTGCATTATGCGGAAAGCCACAAAATAGACCACATTATCGTCGGCCATCGCGGTTTTTCCAATATTGAACGCTGGTTAATGGGATCGGTGGCGCGACAGATTATCGACAACGCAGGCTGCCCGGTCACCGTGATCCGGGAATCCTCTTATTCAGCACAATAATAACAAAGCGGCATTCGGCTGATAAAAACGGCGAACGCCGGACTGATAGTTTGCCGGTGTATGGAAAGAGTCGGGCTGAATGACACGCCGGCGGTGTGGAAAAACTCGCCGGTATGTCACGTGCCGATTAACCGTTTTCAAACGACACGCTGCTTCCATCAATGGTCATTGGACGGGCCGCCTGCATCCCCATCGGCTATCCCCAGCGTGAAATGGGCCTTGGCGGGATCCCCCACCTGGCGCGGCAGGTCCGCTTCCCAGGCCAGATAGGCGGCGCTGGCGGCGGCATTGCCCTCATGGCGATCGTGCAGCCAAAATAAAAAATCGATTTGCTGAGCAACGGCAGGGGTTTGCGAACTGCTGTGCAGTTCCAGTCCGGCGGCCAGCCAATCCTGCCGTTTACCCTCAACCGCCGTGGCGTTGAAACCCGCGTCGCTCAAATCCAGGACCACCCCTTGCGCCAGCGCCGGATCTTCGGCGAATACCAGGATGTCCCGGGCATTGCCGGCGACGGCAGGCAGGTTATCCAGCCGCGAGCGGTTTACCCAGTGGGTGCCGGCGGGATGATACCGGCGATAGTCCCAGCTGCGGTCGGCGGAGAGTCCGATGGCGCCGTTCAGAAGCCGTTGCCCCACGGCGGCGGCGTTTATCCGCGGGACGGTAGGCGGCGCAAGGAGACGGGACGGCGGGCGAATACCCTCGTCAATGCCTGCCAGCACATAGCATTGCCAGCCAAGCTGTATAAGCCAATGGGCAGTGGTGGCGGCCCGGACGCCGTCATTGTCGTTGAGCACAATTCGACTACCCCGCGTGCCCACCCATTTATCCAGCGCCTGAACCAGCTGCCCTCCCGGCACCCAGCGGGCGTCGGCCCGGTGGCCACGCCGGTATTCGTCGTCATGGCGGACATCAAACACGTAGGTGGTGCGCTTTTCATCCCCTTGCCACTGGCGGAGGGTGGCCGCATCAATGTGCGGTACATGGTAGCGCCGGGCCAGTTTTGCCGCTCGTTGCCGGGACGATTGGGCGGCGGTATCGCTTTGGGCCTGAAAGTAGCGATTGCCGTCCCGGACGGTGGCGAAATCCGCCAGCCGCCAGCCTTGGGTGCCGCCGGACAGCGCCACTACCCGATTGGGGACGCCGGCGTTTATCAGGGTTTGCGCGCCGATAATGCCGCGGGTTCGGCCGGCGCAGGAAACCACCACCAGGGTCTGCGGCGAGGGGACCAGATCGTCGAAGCGGTAAAGCAGTTCGGCGCTGGGCACGGATATGGCGCTCGGTACATGGAAGCGGTCGTACTCCTCCACCGTCCGGCTGTCCAAAAGAACGTAATCCCCCTGCTGTTCAATCAGGCGCGCCAGCGCGTCGGCTTCGATGGCCGGCGTCCGGTAATGATGTTCGACGAATTCGGCAAACGCCTTGTACGGCACATTCACGCCTTTGAACAGCGGCAGGCCGGCCTGTTCCCAGGCGCCTATCCCTCCCTCCAGGATGTGAATGTCCGAATAGCCCAGGGCCGACAGTCGTCCCGCGGCCCGTTCGCCCCCTCGGGTATCTTCCGCCAGCAGCACCGTGCGGGTATCGGCGCGGGGGACCAGCGCGGGGAACTGGCTTTCCAGCAGGCTGTAAGGCACGTTCACCGCCAGCAGAGGATGGCTGTCGCCATACAGCCCCTCTTCCCTGATATCGATAAAGGCCAGCTCTTCGCCGTCTTCAAGCCAATTAAGCAGATCGGACAGGGGGACGGCCGATCCGTAATCATTATATTTAGTCATAAGTAGCCCATTGATAGCCGTCATCTTTCACGTGGCAGCCGTGTTGGCCGCCTATACCCGTCATATTTTAAGTTGCAGGTGCGTTGGCAATACTCGGCTCATCCTTGGGCCTCGCCCCTTCGGGGCCGCTGTAAGCAGCGTTCAAATCTGCTTCAGGCAGATTTGTCGCTGCGTTGCCGCCTTCCTGCAACTCGAACTATTTAGGGTATAGTGAAGTTAAATAATTAAAAAACTTACAGACGCAGGCCCGCTTGTTTAAGCAGCGGCAGGATGCGTTCGCCGAAGTAAGCCAGTTCCGGTTCATAGTCCACAAAGCAGAGCTGCAGCCCGTCGCAGCCGATGGCCTTGAGGCGCAGTATTTGCCCGGTTATCTGTTCCGGCGTGCCCACCAGCTGGATATTGCCCCCCACGATGCGCTCATCACGCTGGTGGCCGCGCCAGGAACGGCTGTCGCCGGTGGCATGGGTATGGAAGAAGCCGTCCACCGCGCCATGGTCGGCCTGCCGGAGGATCTCCTGATAAACCCCATGGGCTTCTGCCTCGGTATCCCGGGCGATAATCATCGGATTCACCAGAATGCGGACGTTGCGGCCGATGGCCGCCGCCGCTTCCCGCACCTGGCGGGTGATGCCCGGCAGCGCCTCGATGGCCGCGTCGAAAGAGGCGCCGGCCGGGCTGGTGACGAATATCAAATCCGCCTGGCGCACCGCCTGGGCGATGCCGGCGGCGGAGCTGGTGGCGCTGACGATAATCGGCCGGCCATAGCGGGGTTTAGGCGTGACGAAGGCCTTGCTCAGCGTCCATTGTGCGCTGTGGTAGTCAAGATCCTCTTCGCCGGCCCACAGCTGTTGCAGCAGGGAGACATACTCATCCGCCAGCTCATAGCGGCGGTCGTGGTCGGGCTGCTGTTGGCCGAACATGGACCATTCATCTTTGCGAAAACCGGTAACGACGTTGAGCCCCCAGCGGCCGCCGGACATATGGTCAAGGGTGGCGCCGAACTTGGCCAAATGCAGCGGATGCCAAGGACCGTAGAAAATATGCACGGTGGAGATCAGCAAAATGCGCTCCGTCACCGCCGCCAGCCCCGCCGCCGCCATCAGCGTGTCTAGGGCGGTTTCGCGATAGCGTATCTCGCCGCCGAAACCCCCCTTGGACAACCAGTGGGCCGGTCCGAACACCAGATCGAATCCCAGGGCTTCGGCTTGGCGGGTCAGCGCCGCGTTGTAATCGAAGGTCCAGTCGGTGGCCCGCGGATAGGCGGACATGGTCCAGCCGCCGTTATGTATGGGTAAAAACAGCCCGAGTATCAGCGGTTGATCCAGCACTTTCCCCAGCGGACTGTCAGGGGGAAGCGGCGGTAAAACGGGGTAAGGCATAGGCCACCTCAAAATGTACTTAATCGCGATAATCGGGTTCGCGCCGGTCCAGCAGCCGCCTTAACGCTTCAAAATGCAGCTGATAGCCGGGTTTGTATTGTTCTCCCGGCGAATTGTGCAGGGGAGTGTTGTGGATTTGATCCTGCACCTTGTCCACCTGGGCCGGGCTTAAGCCCCGCAGGCGCTGGCCGGTCCACAGGGCGAACAGCTGGACCCGGGCGGCCCGTTCCAGGGTATAAAGGCGATCGTAGGCCTCGGCGGCGGAGCGGCCGGTCACCAGCACGCCGTGGTTGCCCATAAAAAGAATGGTTTTTTCACCCAGTATTGTCGCCAGGCGCTCCCCTTCCGCCGGATCGCGGGCCAGGCCGTCGTAGGCGTCATCGTAGGCAATCTGATCGAGCAATAATGCCTCCGTCTGGCCGAGAGCCAGCAGGTGCTGGCTCTCCAGCCGGGTCAGCGCGCCGGCATAGGGCATATGGGTATGGAATACCGCCTGGTGCTTGGCATGGGCGGCATGTATCGGCGCGTGAATGCAATACGCCGAGCGTTGGATAATGCCTTCCCCCGCCAGGAGCCTGCCGTCGAAACCGATGGTCATCAGCTGGCTGGCCTGGATTTCCGACCAATGCAGGCCGAACGGCGGCAGCAGAAAACGATCGTTGGTGCCCGGCACAGCCAGGGTGAAATGATTGTAGATACCTTCGCTGAAATCGTGCCAAACCGCGAGCCGGTGCGCGGCGGCCAGATCCCGCCTGGCCTCCAGCCTCGGCTGCTCATCGGCATCATCGGCGAAATCCCCTCCGGCCTCCGGCCGCGCCTGCTCGGCGGCAACCCCGGGGGCGCCCTGCCGTGACGACGGGCGGGTAGCATTGTCCGTGGCGGTTGCGGCGGTAAAAGGCTCGGTTTGTTCACGCGGGTCCTGTGGGTAGAAAGCGGTCATGATTATTTTCCTCCGGGTTCCAAAGACACGTCTTTAAGGGACGATAAAGCGCCGTCGGGAGCGGTGCTGACGCCTTTGAGCCGTGCGCTGTAGACGGTAAAATTCTGTTGTTCAACCAGGGGTATCACCGGCAGATCGGTTTGCGCTAGGCGCTGAAACTGGTGGAATTCGTCGGCGCGTTTGGCCGGGTCGCTTTCCACCTGCAGCGATGCAATCAGCGCATCCATCTTGGGATTGGTATAATTTGAGGCATTGGACCAAGGCGTTCCTTTGGCGATGTTCTTGCTCCAATAGTGGCGCAGCCCGCCAATCTGTGGGTCCATCATCGGCACCCAGCGGCCGGTCTCGATATCAAAATCGTAATCGCTGTAGATCCGCTTGATAAAGGTGGCCAGGTCCTGATTGCGCACCGTCAGTTCGATACCTATTTTGCTCAGGCTCTGGCGGATAAATTCGGCCTGGTTTTTAAAGCCGTCGTTAACCGGGAAATAGTCAATGGCCAGCTTAAAGCGAATACCGCCCGACTTGCGGGGGTAGCCGGCCTCATCCAGCAGTTTTTCCGCGGCGGCGGGATCGTAGGGATACTGCGGTACGCCGTCGGCGGTGTAAAACTGCTTGAGGGATGAGGGGATCGGACCGGTGGCCGGTTTTCCCAGGCCGTACCAGACCACATCCACCAGCGCCTGTTTATTGATGGCCCGGGCGATGGCCTGGCGGACCTTAAGATTCGCCAGGATGGGATTTCGCAGGTTGAACTCCAGGAAGGTATAGGCCGCCGAGGAATCGTAGCCCTGCTTGGTGACCACCAGCTGCGGATTTTGGCGCAAACGCTGTACGTCGGATAACGGCACCGAGTCATAAGGAGCGTACAGGGCTTCCCCGGTTTCCAACGCCGCCGCCCTGGAGCCCGCGTCCGGAATAATGCTGAAAATGACTTTGTCTACTTTGGGTTTGCCGCTGTCCCAATAGTCAGGATTGCGTTCCAGTTCGATATATTGCCCCCGTACCCACTTCACAAACTTGAAGGGTCCGGTACCCACCGGCTTGGCGTTGTAAGGGCTGGTGCGAATATCCGACCCGGCGAACAGATGCTCGGGCAGGATCTCCGCCTCATTGGCGTTAATGGAACTCATGATCACCAGGGAGGGGTGCTCAAGGCGGAATATTGCGGTGTAAGCGTCCGGGGTTTCCACGTCTTTCAGGGCGGCAAAGGTGGTGCGCCCCCGCGGGTGGACTTTTTTCCACAGCTCCAGGGCGGAGTATTTCACGTCCGCCGAGGTAAAGGGCTGGCCGTCGTGCCATTTCACGCCGTGACGCAAATGAAAGGTGATGCTCAAGCCGTCCGGCGCCACTTCCCATGAGGTGGCCAGGCTGGGTTCCGGCTGCATATCCTGGTTGTAAGTGACCAGTCCTTCGTAAATATTATTGGAAACTACGCCGTTGGGAAAATTGGTGTTGAACGCCGTATTTAGCGCAACCGGTTCGGGCTGGACGATAGCGACCAAACTGCCCGCGGCGGCCAGTGAGGAAAACGCGGGGAAAATGCTGCAAAGACCCATGGCGGCGAATAGCGTTTGCCGCAAGGTTACACTGAATTTACGCATAGCAAATTATCTTATAACCTCGATGATGAACAACGGAACCTAATTCCATATAAATATTAAGGTGATGCCTGTTCAGTGATAAATCCCCGTTAAGTAGTCCGTTAAACAGAATGGGCGCTCATTTTTTAGTAACATATTAGAAACACTTTAAAATAGAAATCTATAACCCGTTTAGCCAATGCTTTTTTTGTATTAGCAAAGAACAAACATGATAATAAGCCACAGAAGTAGCGCGTATTCAGATTTAGCCAAGATTACGGCGTGAACGGGGGATTGTCAGCTATTGGAGCGCATGATTAATTAAGACAGACTATTCAAAATATTGCGTAAGATGCGAAGATGGCGGAATTTGCATCGGGTTAATGCTTTTAATCGCTATGGTTATGCTTTATTGTTTTTAACATTCTTATAGCATTGAGATGTCTATAAACATCATTTATTGATATTTAGTAAATGAGCTTGCGCCGGGATAATATTTGTCGGGTTTACATTTCACCTGCGCCATTCGACAAATAATGTTTATTAGAAAAAAAGGGTTAATTCATGTCCCGGAAGTTTATATCCGCTTTATCCCTGGGGATAATACTGCTGGCGCTAAATGCCATGGGCCGGGTGCTGGCGGATGAGCAGACGCCGGTACGAGGCGGAACGCTGATCGCCGCTATATATCCTGAGCCGGTAACGTTGACGGCGACCTATAATAACCAATATGCCAATCGGGTTATCTCCGCCAATATTTTTGACGGCTTAGTGTATTATGACGATAACTACCGGCCCCAGCCCCGTCTGGCCACCTCCTGGGAGGTGGCGCCGGACGGCTTGAGCATCACCTTTCATTTGCGTCACGGCGTGAAATGGCATGACGGCCAGCCCTTTACCTCAGCGGATGTGAAATACTCCGCCCTGGAAGTCTGGAAAAAAGTCCATTCTCGCGGGCGGTCCACCTTTGCCGCCCTGAAAGATGTGGAAACCCCGGACGATTACACCGCCATCTTCCGCCTAAGTTCGCCGTCCCAGGTTATTCTCAGCGCGCTGGACGGCGCGGAATCGCAGGTGGTGCCTAAGCATATTTTCGACGGCGGCGACATTCGCAAAAGCCCGGAAAACGCCCGGCCCATCGGCACCGGTCCCTTTCGTTTCAAGGAGTGGAAGCGCGGACAGTACGTTATCCTGGAACGTAATCCGGATTATTGGGACAAGGGAAAGCCCTATCTTGACCGGGTGATTTACCGTTTTATCCCCGACGCGGCGGCGCGCAGCGCGGCGTTGGAATCCGGCGAAGTGTCCTATATCCCCTACGCCGGGGTGCCGTTTTCGGATATAAACCGGCTTAAGCAAAATCCGGAACTGAAATTTGATTCCCGCGGGTACTCTTATGCGGCGCAAACCTATTTTCTCGGTTTCAATCTGCGTTCGGTCCCATTGTCCAATCTGAAAGTCAGGCAGGCCATTGCCCATATTATCGATAGGCAACGGATTATCGACACCGTCTGGTATGGTCAAAGCAATCCCGAATACAGCGTGGTGCCCCAATCATTGACCCAATTTTTCACGCCGGATATCCCCCGTTATGATTACAGCGTGAAGCAGGCCAATACTCTCCTGGACGAAGCCGGTTATCCCGTCAAGGCGGACGGAAAGCGCTTCACCCTGCGCCTTTATACCGACCCGAGTTCCAGCCAGTTCCTGCTGGCGGGGGAGTTCCTCCGCCAGGAGTTCAATAAAATCGGCATCGCTATCGACTTTACGCCGCTGGACAACGCCACCTTCCTCAAGAAGGTCTATACCGATTATGACTTCGATATTATTTTCCAGGGATTCGGCGTGATGCTGGATCCGCAAATGGGGTTAACCCGGGTCTATTACTCCAAAGCCCAATCGCCGGGGGTGCCCTATGCCAACGCCTTCGCTTACGTCAGTCCGGCCACCGACCGATTGATCGAGGCCTATCAGAATGAAGTTGACCCCAAAAAGCGCATTGCCGTTATTGCGGATTTCCAGCGGCAGACCCTTACCGATCTGCCGCTGTTGCCGGTCATGGCGGCGCCGTTTTTTACCGTTTACAACCGTAAACTGCACGGTCTGGATTTCTCGCCGGCGGGAGCGCATTCCGGCTTTCGCGACGCCTGGATAGCCGGGAAATAGGGGTGCAGGCAGCGGGCACAATGTCTCGACCGCCGATCATGAGACGCCCTTGTCTTGGCGGTGGCCAGCAGGATGATTCCTCATAGTGGCGATGGCCGGGCGCAAGATTTCCTGATTAAGGTCGGGTCCTGCGCGGATCCGTTATTTTTCACCGTTTTTTGGAGCAGCGTTATGTCCTTGAATATGACTCCCCCCACCCCCGCCGAAACGCCGGAGGATCGTAACGGCCGGTTTGCCGAGCCGGTGGCCGGCCGGGATAGCCGGGACGATTTGCTCGCCGCGGCGCGGGATATCGGCGCCCGGTTGGCGGTGGACGCCTCGGTGCGGGATAAAGAACGTATTTTGCCCCACGATGAATTGAACTGGGTGTTACAGGCGGGCATTGCCGCCGCCAGGGTGCCCAAAACCCACGGCGGCCCTGAGCTGAGCTACACCGACCTGGCGCGGATATCCATCCTGCTGGCGAAGGGCGACCCCAACGTCGCCCAGATATTGATCCCGCATTTTACCTCGGTTGAACGCGTTCGCCTCACCGGCACCCCCCATCAGCAAACGCGCTATTTTCAGGGACTGCTGCGGGGGGATTTGATCAGCGGCGCCACCGGGGAACTAGGAGGAAAATTCGTGTCGGACATGACCACCCGGCTCAGTAATACCCCTCGGGGTTTGCGGCTGAGCGGCCAAAAATTCTACAGCACCGGCGGATTGATGGCGGACCGGCTGCGGGTCACGGCCAAGGATGATAGCGGCGATACGGTGTCGGTTTTCGTGCCGAGGGGGCGTGCGGGCATTGTGCAGCATGACAACTGGGACGGCATGGGACAGCGGTTAACCGCCAGCGGCACCACGGAGTTTCTCGATGTCGCGGTGGCCGAAGATGAAGTGATGTTTTACAGCGGCGAAGAGCGCAAGAAACGCAATTATCAGCCGGCCGCCACCCAAATGCTCCATTCCACCATTGAAGTGGGTATCGCCCTCGCGGTGCTGGACGACGCGGTGGCCTGGGCGCACCGCGGGGCGCGTCCCCGCGCCGACTCCGGCGTGCAGCGGTCGGTGGACGATCCCTACGTGCAGCATACCATCGGCAATATCATCGCCAACGCCCACGCCGCAGAGGCGGCGCTGCTGCGCGCCGCGGCGCTGGTGGATACGGCGGTGGCCGCCTGGTACGGCAACGCGGCGGCGGATGAATTGGAACAGCGGCTGATTGAAGGCTCCATTGCCGTCGCCGAAGCCAAGATAGTTTGCAACGGCGCGGCGCTGCGGGCGGCGGAGCTGATTTATGAGGTGGGCGGCTCGTCCGCCACCCTGAGGGAGAATAATTTTGACCGCCATTGGCGCAACGCGCGTACCCATACCACCCACGATCCCATTAATCACCGCTATCGCGTGGTGGGGAATTATTACCTCAATCAGACGCCGCCCCCCATCACCATGTATGACTGATAAAGCCTCGGTCCGGGTCGGATAACCGTTTCGCCATGGGTGAAAATGATGACAAAACAGAAAAGACAGATGCATTTGGGGGCTTTTTTACAGGATGTCGGCCATCATATCGGCGCCTGGCGCCACCCGGACGCCCCGCGGAACGCCGGCATGAATCTTGAGCATTTCAAGCTGCTGGCGCGGCAGGCCGAAGACGCCAAATTCGACATGATTTTCCTCGGCGACCAGATGACCTTTCAATACGAGGAGGACGAGCATATCGGCCGCACCACCCGGACCGTCAATTTCGAGCCGCTGACCTTATTGTCCGCTCTGGCGATGCTCACCCGCCGCATCGGGCTGGTGGCGACGGCGTCCACCAGCTATAACGAGCCGTTTAACGTCGCGCGCAAATTCGCTTCGCTGGATCATATCAGCGGCGGGCGGGCCGGCTGGAATATCGTGACCTCCTGGACGCTGGGGGAAGCGCTGAATTTCAATCGCGACGAGGTCATGGATCACGGCCTGCGTTATCAGCGCGCCCAGGAGTTTGTGGACGTGGTGCAGGGGCTGTGGGACAGCTGGGAAGACGACGCGCTGCTCAACGATAAGAAAACCGGACTTTTCTTCGATCCGGACAAGCTGCATGTGCTGGATCACCAGGGCCGGTTCTTCAAGGTGCGGGGGCCGCTGAATATCTCCCGCGCCATCCAGGGCCAGCCGGTGCTGGTTCAGGCCGGTTCTTCTTCCGATGGCCAGGATCTGGCGGCCCGCAAAGCCGAGGTGATTTTCACCGCCCAGCGATCCCTCGCCGAGGCGCAGGGGTTTTATCGCAGCGTCAAAGAGCAGATGCAGGCCTACGGCCGCCAGCCTCATCAGCTGAAGATCATGCCGGGGGTGTTTCCCATCGTCGGCGAGTCCCGCGAGCATGCCGGGGAAAAGTTCGAACAGCTGCAAGAACTGGTGGATCCGGAAATCGGCTGGCCGGTGCTGGCCCGGCATTTAGGCGGCTTTGATTTGTCTGGCTATCCTATTGACGGTCCGGTGCCTGAATTTCCCCTGTCCCAGGGCAACCAGAGCCGGCAGCGGCTATTGGCGGATTTCGCCCGGCGGGAGAAACTGACCATACGGCAACTGTACTGGCATGTGACCGGCACCCGCGGCCACTGGGCGATTTTCGGCACGGCGTCGGACATTGCCGACCAGCTTGAAGAGCGCTTCACCGGCGGCGGCGCGGACGGCTTTAACATTATGGCCCCCTGGCTGCCGGGAGGATTGCTGGAGTTTATCCACCAGGTGGTGCCGGAACTGCGGCGGCGGGGGCTGTTTCGCACCGAGTACAGTGGGTCGACGCTGCGGGAGCATTTGGGTTTATCCGCGCCGCCGAACCGTTATACGCAGCCGGCTGCGGGAGCCGCCTTATGAGCGGGGCGCAGCGGCAGATGAACCTTGGGGTGTTTGTGGAGACTACCGGCCGGCACGTGGCCGGCTGGCGCCACGAAGGCGTTGATCCCCTGGCCCCGCTTGACGTCGGGCATTACCGGCAGGTGATCGGGATCGCCGAGAGCGGCCTGTTTGATCTGTTTTTCCTGGCGGACGGGCTGGCTATTCGCGATCGATCCGCCGAGCGCCTGGGCCGCGGGCCGAAAGCGCATTTCGAACCCCTGACCCTGCTGTCGGCCCTGAGCATGGTCTCCCGCCATATCGGACTGGTGGCCACGGCTTCCACGACCTTTAATGAGCCCTTTCATATCGCGCGTAAATTCGCCTCCCTGGATTTTCTCAGCGGCGGGCGGGCCGGCTGGAACATCGTCACCTCCTCAAGCCCGGCCGAAGCGGAAAACTTCGGCAACGGGCGGTTACCGCCGCCGGAGGAGCGCTACCGGCGGGCCGCTGAGTTTGTGGAGGCGGTGCGCGGACTATGGGATAGCTGGGATGACGACGCCATCGTGGCCGATCGGGACTCGGGCGTCTATTTCCGCCCCGACGGCCTGCATGCCCTTCATCATCACGGCGAGTTTTTCGACATTCGGGGGCCGCTGAACATCGCCCGCCCGCCGCAGGGACATCCGCTGCTGGTGCAGGCGGGATCGTCTTCCGCCGGTATCGGGCTGGGGGCCAGGGTCGGGGAGATCATCTATACCGCCCAGACCACCCTCGAGGATGCAAAATCTTTTTATGCCCGGCTAAAGGGATTGGCGCGGGAGGAGGGGCGTCAGCCCGAGTCGCTGCGCATTCTGCCGGGACTCTTCCCCATTGTCGGCCGCTCCCGCGACGAGGCCCGGGAAAAATTCGACTATCTGCAATCCCTGATTCATCCCGAGGTGGGACTGGCGCAGCTTGAGCATCACCTCGGCGGAGTGGATCTGTCCGGCTATCCGGTGGACGGGCCTTTGCCGGAAGACGCATTGCCCGGAGAAGGCGCCGACAGCCGGAGCGGGTTGCTCCGGCATATTGCCCGGCGCGATAGCCTGAGCATTCGGGATCTCTATCTGCAGGTTTCCATCGCCCGCGGCCATCCGGTGTTAACCGGCACCGCGGCGGATATCGCCGATTACATGGCCGCCTGGTTCCAGGAGGGCGGCGCGGACGGTTTTAATATCATGCCCGGCTGGCTGCCGGGCGGACTGGGGGATTTTGTCACGCTGGTGGTGCCGGAGCTGCAGCGGCGGGGGCTGTTTCGCACCGAATACCGGGGTTCCACCACCCGAGAAATCATGGGGCTGGCGCGGCCGGTCAGTCGGTATGGGCGTCTTAATGAATAATCAGAGTTTAACGAGGGGAGTCAGGGGTGTCTGCATATTTTAAAGACAAAGGCCGGGTAGACCCCGCCGAATCGTGTACCGAGAAGATAACGGCATTATTGGCGCTGGCGGAAGAGTTCAGGCTGCGTTTTGCCGCCGGGGCGCCGCAGCGCGACCGCCAGCGGCTATTGCCCCATGAAGAGATGCTGGCGCTGCGCCGCAGCGGCCTGTTGGCCATGCGTGTACCGCGAGAGTACGGCGGCCCGGAGATAGACATGGTGAGTTTTTCCCGGATTATACGGCTGCTGGCTGCCGGCGATCCCAATATCGCCCAGGGCATTGCGCCGCATTTCACCAACCTGGAAAAACTTCGCATTTACGGAACGCCGGCGCAGCAAAAAGTCTACTTTGACCTGGTGTTGGAAGGCTGCTTGATGAGCAATGCCGCCGCCGAACGGGAAGGCGCATTTATCGGTGATGTCTCGACGCTGCTTTTCAGGGAGAATGGGGTCTGGCGCCTGCGGGGCAATAAGTATTACAGTACCGGCAGCCTGTTCTCCAGCATTATCCTGGTGACGGCGGCTCACGAAGAGGGGGGCCGGGCGGCGATTTTTGTCCCGGTGGACCGGCCCGGCGTCACGGTGGCGGATGATTGGGACGGCATGGGGCAACGCACTACCGCCAGCGGCACCACCGCATTCGCCGACGTCGAAATTGCCGAGGAGGAGATTTTGCGTATTCCCGCCTATGGCGATCGCCGCACTCATGAGGGCGGCTTCGCCCAGTTGATACACGCCTCCATTGATGCCGGTATCGCCCGGGCGGCGCTGGAGGATGCCTGCGAATACGGCCGCACATCCGCGCGGGTATTGCGGGAAAGCGGCGTGCGCGGCGCCATAGAGGATCCTTATGTGCTCCACACCGTGGGGGAGATGGCCATTATCACCCACGGGGCGGAAAGCCTGCTGGAGCGGGGGGCGGCACTGCTGGAAAACGCGGTACGGGTTGCCTTCGCCGGCGGGGCGGATGCCGACAGGCTGCTGGGAGAGGCCTCGGTGGCGGTGGCCGAGGCAAAATACGCCACCACCGAAGCGGCAATCAAGGTGAGCGAGATGATATTCCGCATCGGCGGGGCATCGGCCACCTCAGCCCGGCTCAATCTGGACCGGCACTGGCGCAATGCGCGCACGCATACCACACACGACCCGGTGGCCTACAAGGCGCGGGCGGTGGGCGATTTTTATCTGAACGGCGCACTGCCGCCCATCAACACCAAAATCTAAGGGGTAGGGTCATGGAACTCGGTTTAGCGGGAAAAACGGTACTGGTGACCGGCGGCAGTAAAGGCATCGGTCTGGCGGTGGCTCGGGCGTTCATTCGCGAAGGAGCGCGGGTGGGTATTGTCTCCCGCGACGGGGGGAACCTGGAACAGGCGCGAAAGGTTCTGGAAGAAGAGGAAGGCGCGGTCATTGCCGTGGCCCGGGCTGACCTGAGCCAAAGCGAACAGGCCGATGCCGCCGTGGCGGCGATTACCCAACGGTTGGGGTCCATCGATATTCTGGTGAACAGCGCCGGCGCCGCCCGCCGGAATCCGCCGGAATCCCTTGACAGCGCCGCCTGGCACGCCGCCCTGGACGCCAAGTATTTTACCTACATCCATACCCAGGACGCGGTGCTGAAACGCTGGGTGGATAAGGCCCGTTCAGCGGGTACGGACCAGGCAGGCGGCGCGCCGTCGCGGCAGCTCGGCGCCATCGTCAATATCGTCGGCACCGGCGGACGGGTGCCTCATCCCTCCCATGTGGCGGGCGGCGCGGCCAATGCGGCGCTGCTGCTCTCCACCCTGGGACTGGCAAGCCATTATGCGCGCTACGGCATCCGGCTGAACGTGGTGAATCCGGGTTATACCCTGACCGAGCGTATGGACCAGACCGTGGCGCAGGAGGCGCTGCGCTTGGGGGTTTCACGCGAAAAGGCGTTAGAGCGGCTCAGCGCCGAATTGCCCCTGCGCCGCTTCGGCGAGCCGGATGAAATCGCCAATGTCGTGCTGTTCCTGGCCAGCGAACGCGCCAGCTATGTGGTGGGGGCATTAATCTCGGTGGACGGCGGCCAGCATCCCATAATTTAACTGATTGCCGGGTGCGTGCCGCAATTCCCATTGTTTAGCGGGGTATCCGGAGCGCCGCCGGGCCAAGCCGCTATTTTGATTAATAGAACCGATTATCCGGACGGCTATCGGACCCGAGTCGCTAAATCGAAGCGGCTCGTCCCCCCGAGCCGGCATTTCACGCCGCCGCCAGAATCAGATTGCGGGTATAGGCATGCACCGGGGCGGCCAAAATCGACATGGCCTCCCCGGCTTCGATAACGTTGCCGTCTTTCATCACGATAATCTGATGCGCCATGGCGGCCACCACCGAAACGTCATGGGTGATAATCAGGTAGCTTAGCCCGTGTTCCCGCTGTTGGCGCTGTAGCAGGGCGATGATCTGCCGCTGGATGGTGACATCCAGCGCGCTGGTGGGCTCGTCCAGCACCAGGATATCGGGATTGATGATCAGCGCCCGCGCAATGGCGATACGCTGGCGCTGTCCGCCTGAAAATTCATGAGGATAGCGTTGCAGCAGACCGGGGAACTGCTCTTGTGTCAGACCCACCTCGGCGAGCATAGCCACGATGCGCCGATCCCGCTCGCGAACCGACAGCTCGGGGTGATGAAAATGCAGATTTTCACCCACGATTTGCGCAATGGACATGCGCGGCGACAACGAAGAGAAGGGATCTTGGAACACTGCCTGGATTTTGCGGCGCAGGGACTTGCGTCCCTGCTTACTGCCGGCATTGGCCTGTTTCCACGATACTCCTTCCACCAGCAGGGAGCCTTCATGTCCCATCAGTCCCAACACCGCGGCGGCCAGGGTGCTTTTGCCCGAACCGGACTCGCCGATGACCCCCAGCGTCCGGCCCGGCGGCAGCGTAAAATCGGCATTTTTCACCGCATTGAAACGGTGGCGCCGAAACCAGTTGCTGATGCCCGGCTGGGATATGGGATAGCTTATATTGATGGCTTTGCCTTCCAGCCGCGGCGGCGTTCCCGCCGCAAAGGCCGGACTGTCGATATCCCGTTCGGGACGGCTGTTGATTAACCGGCGGGTATAGGGATGCCGGGGCGCCAGGAATAACTGCTCGGTGGGGGCGACTTCAACGATGTTGCCCGCCTCCATGACAATCACCCGATCGGCGAAGCGGCGCACCAAATGCAGATCGTGGGTGATCAGCAGAATGGACAAACCGTTCTTGCGCTGCAGGGCGGCCAACAGCTCCAGAATTTGCAGCCGCAGGGTGACATCCAGCGCCGTGGTGGGCTCATCCGCCAGCAGCAGCCTGGGCTCGCCCGCCAGGGCCATGGCTATCATGGCGCGCTGGCGCTGGCCGCCGGAGAGCTGGTGCGGATAGGCATGGGCACGGCGCTCCGGCTCGGGGATGCCGGTTTCCGCCAGCCGCGCCACGGCGCGGATCCAGGCCTGTTTCTGGCTCATTCGGGATTTCAGCCGGTAGACCTCGGCGATTTGGTCGCCGACGGTATGCAGCGGATTGAGGGCGGTCATGGGATCCTGAAAAATCATGGCGATATCTTTGCCGCTGATATCGCGTATCTCCCGCTCCCCCAGCGCCAGCAAATCGGTGTTCTCGAACAAGGCCTTGCCCGATACCTCGGCGCCGGGAAGCAGATGCAGCAGGCTCATGGCGCTGACGCTTTTGCCTGAGCCGGATTCTCCCACCAGGGCCACCTTTTCATGGGGTTTGATGTGAAAAGAAATCCCTTTGACGATCTGTTCGCCGTTAAAGCCGATGCGCAGATCCCGGACATCAAGAAGGTTCATTGGCGTCTCCCCGCCCGGTGATGGTGACAGGCGTCTTGCGGGCTTTATGCAGGCGCGGATTGAACACATCGTTCAGACCGTTGCCTATCAGCATAAAAGCCATGACGGTGAGAAAAATAGCCAGCCCCGGCAGGGCGGTCATATACCAGGCGGTGCGCAGCACCTCGCGCCCCGAGCCCACCATGCCGCCCCAGGTAACGACGCTGGGATCGCCGAGGCCGAGAAAGGAGAGGGATGCCTCGGATAAAATCACCTGGGCCACCAAGACCGACGACGCCACCATCACCGGCGCGATACTGTTCGGCAGCACATGGCGGACGATAATGCGAAAATGCCCCAGTCCGATGGTGGTGGCGGCCCGGACGAACTCCAGCTCCCGCACGCGCAGAGCCTCGCCGCGCACCAGCCGGGCGATTTGCGGCCATGAGGTGGTGCCTAGGGCCAGGGAGATGCTGAACGTGGACGGACCCAACACCATCACCATGGCAATGGCGAACAGCAGGCGAGGCATGGTGAGAAAGACTTCGGTAAGCCGCATCAGGACATCGTCAACCCAGGATGCGCCGAAATAGCCGGCGATCACGCCGATAATAATGCCCAGCACCACTGACAGCGCGGTGGCGAACAGGCCAATCATCAGGGAGGTACGGGCGCCATACAGCAGGCCGGACAGCATATCCCGGCCCATCATGTCTGTGCCCAGGGGAAACCTCGGGTCGCTGCCGGGCCACATCGTCGGGCTGCCCACCATATCCCGCGGGTCCCCCGGGAAGAAATAGGAGGCGGAAACGGCGCCGAACAGAATCAGCAGCAGCAGTATCAGGCCGCACTGGGCGGAGGCGGAGTCCGCCAGGCGCTGGAGAAATCGGCGTGACCTCATGAACGGCGCCTCCCGATGCGCGGATCCAGCGCAACATACAATAAATCCACCGCCAGGTTCATCAGCACCACCAGCAGGGAGCTGAACAGGAAAATGCCCAGCAGCAGATTAAGGTCGCGGGAAAAAACCGCATCATAGGCAAGACGGCCGATGCCCGGCCAGCCGAAGACCGTTTCGATAACCACCGAGCCGCTCAGCAGACCGCCGATTTCAAGGCCGGTAATAGTGATGATGGGCAGCGCCGCATTGCGCATGATATGGCCGAAAATCACCTGCCATTCCCGTAGTCCTTTGGCCCTGGCGGTGCGTACAAAATCCAGCCCGTAGACTT
Source organism: Sodalis sp. RH16 (assembly GCF_047324245.1). Lineage (NCBI taxonomy): Bacteria > Pseudomonadati > Pseudomonadota > Gammaproteobacteria > Enterobacterales > Bruguierivoracaceae > Sodalis > Sodalis sp. RH16. Next base: position 1,953,134 of record NZ_CP178737.1, read on the forward strand.
CCAGCATCGACGAGCGGGTAATCCTGACATACATGGACAGGAAGAACAGGCTTAGGGATAACGCCGGCAAAATCAAATGCCGCCCAACGTCCAGCAGGTATTGGAAGGTATTGGCGTAATCCGCCCCCACCGTGGACAAACCGCTGACCGGTAGCCAGCGCAGCTGTATGGAAAACAAGACGATTAGCAGCAAACCGATCCAGAACAGCGGCGTGGCGAAGCCGATGGTGGAGAACACGGAAATGAGCCCGTCCAGGGCTGAACCCCGGTATCGGGCGGCGATCATTCCCAATAATACCCCGACCACCAGCGCAAAGATGATGGCGGTTAGCGAGAGGGTAATCGTCGCGGGGAGCCGGCTGACGATAAGTTCGGATACCGGCATGTTTTCACGGAATGAATAACCCAAATCGAAATGGGCCAATGAAACAATATAATGGATAAATTGCTGCCACACCGGAATATCCAGTCCGTACAGATGGCGCATTTGGGCCATATATTCCGGCGTGGCGCCGCCCGATTCCCCCGCCACCACGTCGATAACGTCGCCGGGCGCCAGCTTCATCAGCACAAACGCCAATATGACGATGATAAATGTCGTCGGTAAAATCTGGAATAACCGCCAACCTATATACCCGATTCGGCCATGCATCGCTAATCTCCGGAATAACAAGCAGAAAAACCTTCTAGGAGGCGGTTATGCCGTTAAATTGCGCCTGCCGTTCCATTGCGCGCGAAAAAGTCCCCAAAGATTCCATCAGCCGGGTTTCCAGCTCGGCGCTGAGCTGCGGGTTACGGTCGTAATGGGTTATCTGGCTGTCCTCGGCAAAGACGCCGTGCAGGATTTCCTGCGCTTTCAGCGCGTTAAGCACCGGTTTGAGGGCATAATCCAGCGCCAGCATATGCCCGCTGGAACCGCCGGTTGCCACCGGCAGCACCACCTTGTGTTCAAAGGCCCGCTCCGGCAGCAGGTCCAGCAGGGTTTTCAGCGCGCCGGCAAAGGAGGCCTTATAAATAGGCGTACTGATAATGATTCCGTCGGCGTCCGCCAATTGCTCGATAAATACCTTCAGCGCCGGGCTGTCAAAACGCGCGTACAGCAGGTCTTCCGGGTTGAAATTGAATAAATTCCAGGGAGTGACGTCGATACCTTGTCCCTCGAGCCAATGCTGCGCGACGGTAAGCAGTACGGCGGATCTTGAGGGAAACCTGGGGCTACCGGCCAAGGTAATAACATTCATGGCAACTCCTTAACTGCTTTTCAAAAATGGCCTGATCACGTGATTTTTCGTCATGGTTAAGCCGCTGGTTCATACCGGTTCGGCAGCCTGATTTACATCTGGTTAACCATGTTATGATTTAAATCCTACAAATTAAAATACGTTTTATGGCTGACTATATTCAGAAATGGAGGATTGGCGGGGAATATTGATGGCCTTTAGAGGGATAGCGACACGCGTCGGGAGGCGTGCCTGCAGCTTGCAGTATGGCGAGTATAGGCTTGCAAAAAACAAAAAAGTGTAAAGCGACAGCTCCCATCTATTGGGGCGAAAACGGTAAATAGGACAGACTTCCTTAAAATGGAGCGGTTTAAGTGACAAGTTTCATACGGGAAAATCAACGCCTATTTCCCCCGAGGAAAAAATAAGCGTATATATTGTCAAAACACCTGACCATAAAGCACATGCAGCTAATGGAAACCACAAAGGACGAAAAATGTTTAGGTAAGGAATACCACGTTTGATAAGCAATATCTGCACCGCTTAAGATTGACGCAGAAAATAATATCGATAAAAAGAGTAGAATATATCGAACTATTTTTTTTGTCATGAACAGGTTCTCTGTGCTGAAAATATTATCTAGACATAACATGCTAATATCGGCGGCGTTTATAGCAGATCTTTATCTCTTGTTGTTTACACTGTTATCGCCTTGACCCTTCCCTTTTTCAAAGCACCCACCGGCTATGGCGCCGCCGATCAGCCCTAATGTCAATCCCGGCACGCCTCCCGCCGATCCCGCGACCATGCCCCCAATAACGCCATTATTGCAACTGATAACCTTATCGCCCAACTTATTATAATAACCACTAGAATTAGGCGCATTTTTCGAAGCGGCTTCAGCATTGCTGGCACTACTATGCTGGTTAACAGTAGATGAGTTATTCATAAGATTCTCCTTGTTAATAGTGATTATCTATTTTATCCGTTATGCTAATCAACCAATGGATATCACAAAACGCTTAATAAAATAAGCCACTTATCATCATTGCCCATGAGGAAGTATCAAGGCTCAATGACATTTTTCCACTTTACTTATTGGCTTGGTTAATTTCAAGGGATTTTCAAGATTCTTTATTACACATAAGTGAAGTATTATATTTGCTGATTATTTATTATGATATGTCTTTTATTTAATTGAATGTCATCGCCTAGTGGGAATTTTCTTACTTAATAGGCGCACTCGTACCGCGCTTCGCATAAAATGCGAACCACATAATTCATAGACCCTATTTTTACGCTGAGGGGAGATGACTTCATCCCCTTTTGGCATCGCGGGTGGCCAGCCAGCACAGCAATGAACCGGCGGTCACCATCAGCACACCCAGCCAAAAGGAGAGCAGCAGCTGGGTGTTCAACAGCACGCCCGCCAGCAGCGAGGACAATACCGGAGTGAAATAGGACGCGGTGGCCAACAGCATTAAATTACCCCGCATGATGCCGCGGTTCCACGCCGCATAGGCCACCGCCGAGGCGCCGCCGGCCACTAAAAAACGCACCACGGCGGCAACATCCATCTGCATCCCCCGTTCGTGGCTGAAGGCATATTGTATCCACAAGGTGACGGCGGTGAGGACAAAAAACAGCGTGACGCCGTCTTTTCCCTTGGCCCATTTCTTGGTGATATTACAATACGCCGCCCAAATCAGGGCGCCGCAAAAGGCCAGGCCGTAGCTCAGCGGGTTCGAGAGGATATTCCGGCCTATTCTCGGCAGCGACCAGCCCCCCTCGCCGCCCATGATCCAGCCGATGCCGTACAGGCATAGCAACAGCCCCGGTATCAGCCATTTATTGGCTTTTTCGCCGTTAATCAGTACCGCCATCAGTATGGTAAAGCTCGGCCAAAGATAATTCACCATGCCGATCTCGATGGCCTGGGCGCGGTTATTGGCGTAACCCAAGGCCAGAGAAAGAAAAATTTCATAGCTGGCAAACAGGATACCGCCGGCTATCAGATACTTGCGGGGAAAAGACCGCAGGGAAGGAAAACCCACCAGCAGCAGCAAAAACAGCGAACTGACGCTGTAGATAATAGCGGCCCCGCCGATGGGGCCCAGCGCTTCGCTGACGCCCCTGATTAAACCAATGGTGCTGCTCCAGAGCAGAATGGCCAACAATCCGCACCCGGTCGCCTTATTTTCCGGCGAAACGACAAACATCACTAACCCCTTAACTAAGTGCATCAATATGCTTATCGGCCACACATGTTCCCGGTCCACGCTTGATAAGCAAAATTCAAACCGCCGACAGGGAGGCGACACTGAAGCCCTATCGGCGAAGGGAAATTAACGCCAGTTCGGGTTCTTCATAATACTGATGCGGCCGCAGCCCAACAGCGCAATGGCCAGACCGGCGAAGAAAAACACCGCCATCACCTCTACGCCCCAGCCGCCGACCTTGTCCATGGTAAAGACCAGTTCGGGCTTGGTAATCAGCCAGGCGAATATCATGGTAAAGCAGAAGATCAGCGCCGCCGGACGAACCAGAATGCCTAGGATAAGCAGAATCGGCATCGCAACCTCGCCAACATAAACGCCATATCCCACAGATGCCGGCAGACCGTGGGCCACCACCATGGCGATGATATTGTCGATACCGTGAATGATTTTATGTATGCCGTGCGGCAGCATCATGCCGCCGAAGGCCAGGCGAAGAATAAATTTCCCCAGATCCGGGTGGTCCAGCATCCGATTAAAAGCAGCTATCATTATAAATTATCCATTGATAAGAAGATGAATAGTTATCGTTACATGTGTCACTTTGATATTCAATGACAATTCCCGCCGCCGCCGCCATTGATTTTCGCTATAGTTAGCCTCATGTTATTCAGATAGATCTTTAACGATAATCAGGGCCGCCTTATGACTAATCCGTTACTTGCTTCTTTTATCCTGCCGCCTTTTTCCGCCATCAAGCCCGAGCATATCGTCCCGGCGGTAAAATCCGCCCTTGAGGATTGCCGCCGGACCGTGGAACAGGTAGTGGCGCTATCAGGCCCCTATAGCTGGGACAATCTGTGCCAGCCGCTGGCCGAGACGGACGATCGCCTAGGCCGTATCTGGTCGCCGGTGGGCCATCTCAATGCGGTGAAGAACAGTCCTGAACTGCGGGAAGCCTATGAACAAAGCCTGCCGCTGCTGTCAGAATACAGCACCTGGGTCGGCCAGCATAAGGGATTATACGACGCGTATCGCAATCTCCGCGACGGCGAGAACTACGGGGATTTGAGCGTGGCGCGCAAGAAGGCCATTGATAATGCCCTTCGTGATTTCGAGTTATCCGGTATCGGCCTGTCGCCGGAAAAACAAAAACGATACGGCGAAATCGCCGCCCGGCTGTCGGAATTAGGTTCCGCGTACAGCAACAACGTGCTGGATGCCACCATGGGCTGGAGCAAGCTTATTACCGATGAATCCGAACTGGGCGGCATGCCGGAAAGCGCGCTGGCCGCCGCCCGCGCCAAGGCCGAGGCCAAAGGGCAGGAGGGATGGCTGCTGACCCTGGACGTGCCCAGCTATTTGCCCGTGATGACCTATTGCGACAATGCCGCGCTGCGGGAAGAGCTCTATCGCGCCTATAATACCCGCGCTTCCGATCAGGGGCCGAATGCCGGTCAATGGGATAACGGTCCGATCATGAGCGAAATCCTGGCGCTGCGCCATGAACTGGGGCAACTGCTGGGATTCGCGAGCTACGCCGAGAAATCCCTGGCCACCAAAATGGCGCACGATCCGCAGCAGGTACTGGATTTCCTAACCGACCTGGCCAAACGGGCCCGGCCGCAGGGAGAGCAGGAGCTGGCGCAGCTGCGCGCGTTCGCCGCCGAGCACCATGGCCGCGACAATTTGCAGCCTTGGGATATCACCTACTACGGCGAAAAGCAAAAACAGCATCTGTATGCTATCAGCGATGAACAGCTGCGGCCGTATTTCCCGGAGCAGCGCGTCGTTAACGGCCTGTTTGAAGTGGTCAACCGGATTTATGGTGTGACCGCCGAAGAGCGAACCGATGTGGATACCTGGCACCCGGAGGTGCGTTTCTTCGATTTGTTCGACCACCAAGGGGAACTGCGCGGCAGTTTCTATCTGGATCTCTATGCCCGCGAAAACAAACGCGGCGGCGCCTGGATGGATGACTGCGTCGGCATGCTGCGCAAGGCCGACGGCAGCCTGCAAAAGCCGGTGGCTTACCTGACTTGTAATTTCAACCGCCCTGTCAGCGGCAAGCCGGCGCTGTTCACCCATGACGAAGTCACGACGCTATTCCATGAATTCGGCCACGGCCTGCATCATATGCTGACCCGTATCGACACCCCGGGAGTTGCCGGCATCAACGGTGTGCCCTGGGATGCGGTGGAACTGCCGAGCCAGTTTATGGAGAACTTCTGCTGGCAGCCGGAGGCGCTGGAGTTCATTTCCGGCCATTATGAAACCCACGAGCCATTGCCAAAAGAGATGCTGGACAAGCTGCTGGCGGCCAAGAACTATCAGGCCGCCCTGTTTATCCTGCGTCAGCTGGAGTTTGGTTTGTTTGATTTTCGCATGCATTACGAGTACAGCGCCGAGCAAGGCGCCCGCATCCTGGACACACTGGCGGAAGTGAAACAACAGGTGGCCGTGATGCCGGCGGTGGAGTGGAGCCGTTTCCCCCATGCGTTCAGCCATATTTTCGCCGGCGGATACGCGGCGGGTTATTACAGCTACCTATGGGCGGATGTGCTCGCGGCGGATGCCTGGTCCCGTTTTGAGGAAGAGGGCATTTTCAACCGCGAAACCGGCAAGTCGTTCCTGGACAATATCCTGTCCCGCGGCGGTTCGGAAGAACCGATGGTGTTGTTTACCCGTTTCCGCGGACGCGAACCTACACTGGATGCCATGCTGCATCATTACGGTATCCGTGGGTAATCCATTGAGTGCTATGCCATGCCGCGCTATGGCGGGTTTCGAGGATAACGAGTGAGTTCTGTGTGCCTGAGCCGTGAAGGCGACGTGGATGCGCAGCGGCTTATCGCCCTGGCGGAGCGCTGGGGCTTGATCAGCGATCCGTCGGCGGTGATGGAGCTGATGTTGACGCCACAGCGTCTGGAATTGCGCAAACGGGATGAGCCAAAGCTTGGGGCTATTTTCGTTGATTTTGCCGGCGGCGTCGCCGCCCATCGCCGCCGTTTCGGCGGCGGTCGCGGCGAGGCGGTGGCCAAGGCGGTGGGGGTCAAGGGCAGTCACCTGCCGGACGTTGTGGATGCCACGGCGGGGCTGGGGCGAGATGCGTTTGTCCTGGCTTCGCTGGGGTGTCGGGTGCGGATGTTTGAACGCCATCCGGCGGTGGCGGCGCTACTGGATGACGGCTTGCAGCGGGCCTACGCCGATCCGGAAGTGGGTGAGTGGTTGCGTCAGCGGCTTACCCTGGTCCATGGCTCCAGCCTGGAAGGCTTAACGGGAGTACTGCCCCGGCCGGAGGTGGTTTACCTGGACCCGATGTTTCCGCACCGGCCCAACAGCGCGCTGGTTAAAAAAGAGATGCGCGTTTTCCAGTCGCTGGTAGGCAGCGATGAAGACGCCGACAGGCTTTTAGCGCCGGCACGAGCGCTGGCGACCCGCCGGGTGGTGGTGAAACGGCCCGATTACGCGCCGCCTTTGGCCGGCATCGCGGCCCAGGCCCATATCACCACCAAGAACCATCGATTTGACTTGTATACGCCTGCGCCCGCCGGATCCTGATCACAACCCAGCTATTCCTCGTACACTTCTTCGTCGTTAAGCGGGACGATCAGCATATCCACATGTACGGTATTGATCAGCTGCCGCGCCGAAGACATCAGCTTGCTCCAGAAATCCTGATGGTGGCCGCATAACACCAAATCTACGTCGTACTTGTTAATGGCATCCACCAGCACCTGGGCGAGATCGCCGCTGCCGCTCAGCACTTCGGCAATGGGATAACCGGCGTTTTGCGACAGCTGGGTCATGGCGTGCGATGTCTCCTCGGAGATACGTTTTTGCATATCGCCCAAATTGACGTCAATCAGGCCGGTATAGAGATCGGAATAATTGACATCGACATGGATCAGCGAAACCTTGGCATTGTACGGTCTGGCCATCGACACGGCTTTTTCCACCAATACGTTACTTTCCGGTGAAAGGTCAACGGCGATAAGAATGTGTTTGTAAGACATAATCAGACTCCTTGTAAAATGTCACTCGTTAACTCGTCGCGGGTCATTCTTTCGGCCTGCCTGTGACAGAATGAGTTTACCACCCCGCGGCACCGGAGAAGTGATGCCGGGATCACGTCGAACCGAATAATATCAGCCGGTTGGCATAAACAACCATCACGTAAAGTACGGCAGCGTCTCAAAAAATCAGCAGAAATATATGTTGCTGAATGTTAATGGTTTGAATATCAATGTATTCGTTCTAGTATAGTCTTTTATGGGAGCCGGGTCGCAACCTTGGCACCCCACCGGCGTTGGCAAAAAAAATTGCAAAAATGCACAAATTTTGTCGCTTCGGTTGCTTTCTTTTGACAAACCTTTTCTACACTCAATATTGTAGAACCTCATAATACTGTGAGTAAGTTGATCTAATCTCAGACATATCATTTTTGGGGTGGGCTTCTTCAGCTCTGTGGTAAGTTATTAAGAGGCGTAACCGCTGAGAGCCCGCGGGTCGGGGATTCAGTGTGGATTTGCGTCGCCGGGGAGGGGGTATGATCAACACCGTTGCGCTTTTTTGGGCTTTATGTGTCGTCTGCGTCATCAATATGGCGCGCTATTACTCTTCATTGCGGGCGTTATTAGTCGTACTTCGCGGCTGCGATCCGCTGCTCTATCAGTATGTTGACGGCAGCGGTTTTTTCACCGCTCACGGGCAACCCAGCAAGCAGTTAAGACTGGTTCGCTATATCTATGCGCAACGCTACCTTGATCATCACGATCAGGAATTTATACGCCGTTGCGAACGGGTGCGGCGACAGTTTATGCTCACCAGCGGGCTGTGCGGGTTGATTATCGTCAGCCTGATTTCCCTGGCTATCTGGCATTGAGAGAAGGGGAAGGCGACCCTCAGGCCGCCTGTGTTACGCTATTGAATACATTTCAGCGCCAGCCAATAAAGAGACCCTGACAGCACAATCGCCACCGGCAGGGTCAGTACCCAGGCCAGCAGGATATTCTGCACCGTCTTGCTTTGCACGCCGCCGCCGTCCACCACCATGGTGCCCGCCACCGCCGAGGAGAGGACATGGGTGGTGGAAACCGGCATGCCGGTATAACTGGCGACGCCGATGGAGACCGCGGCGGTCACCTGCGCCGAAAGCCCCTGCGCATACGTCATGCCCTTCTTGCCGATTTTCTCGCCGATGGTGGTGGCCACTCGCCGCCAGCCGATCATGGTGCCCAACGACAGCGCCAGCGCGACGGCAACGATAATCCATAGCGGGGCATATTCAACGGTGGCCAGCAGGTCCTTGCGCAAATTCCCCAGCAAACGTTTATCTTCACCGGAGGTTTGCGGCAGTTTGACCAGTTTATCCGTGGTGTCGGCGATGCACATCAGCAGGCGCCTGACGTGTGAACGCTCGCCGGGGCTGAGGTGATCGTAGCTTTGCAGATTTTCCAATAACGCCATGGTGCGGTCTATGGCGATGAGCGCCCGGCTGCCGTCGCAGTGGAATACCGTGGTGGCGGGCAGGGCTGAAGGAATGTCGGGCGCCGGTATTACCTGCGTATCAGTATCGGCGGTTTGCGGCAGGGTTGCCGCATGCAGATGATAAAACTGCTGCAGGTTGCCGACGGCATCCCTGGTGCGGGCGATATCATAGCCGGTGGAGTTCATATTCACCATAAAACCCGCCGGGGCGACGCCTATCAACACCAGCATAATCAGGCCAATCCCTTTTTGTCCATCATTGGCGCCGTGGGCGAAGCTCACGCCCGCCGCCGAGAGGATAAGCGCCGTTCGGGTCCAGAACGGCGGCTTGCGCTTGCCGTCCTTCTTTTCCCGTTCCGCGGGGGTCAGGTGGATACGGCGGCGTTTCGGCGTGCCGCTCCAGTAACGGCGCAAACAGAATACCAACGCGCCCGCCAGTACCAGCCCCACGATGGGCGAGATGATAAGGGACAGGAAAATCTCAATCAGCTTTGGAATATTCAGCGCCGCCAACACCGAGGTATGGGTCAGCAGCGCATTGGTCAGGCCGATACCGATAATGGCGCCAATCAATGTATGGGAGCTGGAGGCCGGCAAACCGAAATACCAGGTGCCCAGGTTCCAGATGATGGCCGCCAGCAGCATGGAGAACATCATTGCCAGTCCGTGGGTGGAGCTGACATTCAATAACAGATCCACCGGCAGCAGATGAACAATGGCGTAAGCCACGCTCAAACCGCCCAACAGCACCCCGAGAAAATTGAATACCCCGGACATTCCCACCGCCAGCTGAGAGCGAAGCGCGCGGGCATAGATTACGGTTGCCACCGCATTGGCCGTATCATGAAACCCATTGATAGCTTCATATATTAATACAAATATTAACGCGATAACCAACATAAGACCGGTATGAAATTCCAGGCCGGTAAATAGATGCAGCATAAGGTTACGCCATTTATTGGACATGAACGGGGCGCATTATCTGCGACAACGGGGGCGCTGGAAAAGCAAAATATGACCTTTTTATGACATTTTTATTGACGCTGCCCTTGCGCTTGCTGATGATTATCAATTTTATCAATAGGTTAATTCTGTTCCACCCGGCGTTTTTTCGCGCGGCTGGCGTCTGCCGCGGTGGATGGCTACAATCAGGTGCCCCGCCAAACGCGCCGACCGGGGGTATCCCCCTTAAAAACAAAGGCGGGTGCACATAAGTCAATTGAGCATGATTAGAGTATGAATAAGTTTGGTTTGTATTTATTGAGCGAATATAAATTGTTTAAGCATCAGTCGAAAGTGCAGACATTGAATGGATATAAATTGACTGAATACCAGTCGAGCAGGCTCCTGTTGAAGAGTGATAAATTGATTGAGAATCAGTCAAGCGAGAATAGATTGGCCGGGCTTAAGGTGATTGAGTGAGCACAGGGGAACAATTTGACGCCATTATCATCGGTGCCGGGGCCGCGGGCCTGTTTTGCGCCGCCCAGGCCGGTCAGCGCGGCCTCAGGGTACTGCTGCTGGATAACGGCAAAAAACCGGGCCGGAAGATCCTGATGTCCGGCGGCGGCCGCTGCAACTTCACCAACCTGCACGTGGAGCCCGCCGCCTTTCTCTCGCAAAATCCGCATTTTTGCAAATCGGCCCTATCCCGCTACAGCCAATGGGATTTTATCGAGCTGGTGCGGCGGCACCGCATTGCCTTCCATGAAAAAACCCTGGGGCAGCTGTTTTGCGACGATTCGGCCCAGCAGATCGTGACGCTGCTCCTGGACGAATGCCAGCGCGGCGGTGTGACCTTGCGGATGCGCAGCGAGGTGGCGGCGGTAGAAAAGCGTGACGAACAGTTCCATGTGCTCCTCCCCGGCGGCGAGGTCACGGCGCCGTCGCTGGTGGTCGCCACCGGCGGCCTCTCCATGCCCGGACTCGGCGCCACGCCGCTGGGTTACCGCATTGCCGAACGGTTCGGTATTCCGGTGGTGCCCACCCGCGCCGCGCTGGTGCCGTTTACCCTGCATAAACCGCTGCTGGAGTCTTTAGGCGCTCTCGCCGGCGTCGCCCTGCCAACGCAGGTGGAAGCCGCCGCAGGCATGTCCTTTCGGGAAAATCTGCTGTTTACCCATCGGGGCCTGTCCGGCCCGGCGATGCTGCAAATTTCCAGCTACTGGCAAAACGGCGAATTTCTTACCCTCAACCTGGTGCCGGAGCGGGATCTGGAGGCGTTTCTCACCGAAGAGCGACGGGATCACCCCAACCAAACGCTGAAAAATACCCTGGCAAAGGTGCTGCCGCGCCGGTTTGTAGAGTGCTGGCATACCCTGTTGAACATCCCGGAATGCACCTTGACGCAGCTCAGCCGCCGCCAGCAAAACGACTGGGTGATGTCTTTGCGGCAGTGGCGCGTACAGCCCAACGGCACCGAGGGCTATCGCACCGCCGAGGTTACCCAGGGCGGCGTGGACACCCGCCGCCTCTCCTCCAAAACCATGGAAAGCCGGCAGGTGCCGGGGCTCTATTTTATCGGCGAGGTGGTGGACGTCACCGGCTGGCTGGGGGGCTATAACTTCCAGTGGGCCTGGAGTTCGGCCTGGGCCTGCGGGCAGGCGCTTGCCGAAGTCGCCGGCATGTGATCAGAGGAACTTTAGCCCTTCTCAATGTCACCTCTATCTTGGCAGTGACTGTGCGGCTGGTTCGTCCGTAAACCACGGCGGAAAATCATCGATACAACTTGTCGAGAAATAGGTGTATCGACGCTGCTATGTCGTCCACCTTCTCATCGAGCGCAAAGTGACCGGCATCAACCAGTTGAACCTCTGCATCAGGCACATCGCGCTGGTAGGCTTCAGCTCCCGGCACCAGGAACGAGCTGTCGTAGCGGCCCCAGATTACCAGCGTCGGCGGCTTATGCGTGCGCAGCCATGCTTGCCACAGCGGATATGCCGCGACGTTGGTCTGATAGTCGTACAGTAATGCCGTTTGGATCGCTTTTTCGCCGGGCCGGGAAAGAAATGCGTATTCATCAATCCAGGTGTCGGGGTTGTAACGTTCCGGGTTTGGGCTATCGCCGGCATGGCGGAACTTGGTACCTTCAAGGGACATGAAAGCGTCGGGCACTTCCGGATGTGCCTTTGGATCGGCCCAATAGGCCTTGATGCCTTTCCATTTGGGCCCTAAGCCCTCTTCGTAGCTGTTGGCGTTTTGAATGATGAGGCCCTGAACGCGGGCCGGATGTGCCAACATGACGCGAAAACCCACGGGTCCGCCATAATCCTGCAGGTAAAGGCTGTAGCGATCAATCTTCAATTGCTCAAGCAGCCTATTGGTTGTTTCGGCCAGGTGGTTGAACGTATAGCGGTAATGGGACGGGGGAGGGGCGTCACTTTGCCCGAAGCCGGGATAGTCGGGCGCGACGACATGATAGCGTGTGGCGAGCAGCGGAATCAGCGTATCGAACATCCTTGATGATGAAGGGAAACCGTGGAGCAACACGATGGTCGGTGCGTCAGTGGGGCCTGCTTCGCGGTAAAAGATACCGACGCCGTCTACCTGGACCTTATGATAGGTCGTGTTCGAATGCGTGGCAGGAAGGGCCGCGGGTGTCTTGTCTGTAAATAAAGACAACGCGGCGGGAATGCTGGAACGGGACATTGCGTCCTCCTTTGGGCGTGCCTATGAATGGGTTGGACAGCGACCGATTAGCGCGGTACTGGCTCGACCGTAGCGTTCAGTTAACGTCGCGATGATTACATACAATTTTATCCGCCGCGACCCGTGAAAGAAAGCCCTACGGCTTTCGTATTCCGGATGGCTGGCTACGAACTTAAGGCTGGGTTCATGCATGGCATCTTTAGGATACTTGCAGGGCACATGGTTACTCCTATAATAGTAGTAGCTAGAGATATGAGCAAACCGAGCCTCGCTGTGGGATGACATCTTATGAAAACCTCCTCAAATGAGTGGGCAAAATTCATCGCAGCCCCTGAGTTGGGAATGCAGGGGCTACATGCCTATTTTAATAAGCATCAATACGAGCGCCACTCTCACGATTATTATGTCCTCGGCACCATAGACGCCGGCGCGCCGAAAGTCGCCCTGGAAAACAGCTCATTTATCGCCCCCGCGGGAAGCGCCATGATCATCAATCCGGGTGATTCCCACGATGGCAAGGCCTGCGGGGATCAGGGCTACCTGTACAGCATGGTCTACGTGGAGCCTTGGGCCATTGCGGACATTGCCGGGGAATTCGGCGTTTCCACGCCTGCTTCCATACTCTTTACCCGTTCGGTGGTTACCGATCCGGACGTGGTCTTCGCCTTGAGACGGCTCCATCGCACATTATTCTATGGGCAGGATCGGCTGGCGGCGGAAATCCATCTGATTGAAGCGCTGAAACCGCTGTTGACCCGGTATTCCACGCGCCCCGCGACGTTGAGGGCGAAGGCGCATGATCCTCGCATCGAGCGGGTGCGGGAGCTTATCCATGCCTGTTTTGCCGATTCGCTGACCACAGCGGATATGGCCGACGCCGCGGGTCTTAGCCGGGTTCGTTTAAACCAGCTGTTTCGCGCCGCCTATGGCTTGCCCCTTCATGCCTATCTCAATGGGGTTCGGCTTGAGGCCGCCAAAAAACTGCTGGCCTCCGGGCTATCGTCCGCTGGCGTCGCGGCATCCGTGGGCCTGTTCGATCAGAGCCATTTGATCCGGCGCTTCAAGGGCTGCTTCGGCATCACGCCGGCCCAGTTTGTCGATGCGCATTTTCCAGTTGTCCAATACGGTACGTCTTCAAGCCTTCCATAATCCCCTTCAGCCACAACAACCCACTTGGAGCGGACCGTATGCCTGATACAACCAATGAGCGGCAGCGTGGGCGCGCCTATGTCAGTCCTTCCGCCTGGGCCCTGGTAGTGATTGGCGCCGGAAGCGTGCTGTCATCCCTTGATCTTTTTGTAGTGAACGTAGCCTTTCCGGCGATCCGCGAGGGCTTTCCCGGCGTCACCAACCAGGCCATGTCTTGGGTGATAAGCGCGTACTCCATTGCGTTTGCCGCATTCCTGGTGCCCAGTGGCCGCATTGCCGATATTTACGGACGTAAGCGGGTTTTCAAAGCGGGTTTGCTGGTGTTCACGATTGCCAGCGTAGCCTGCGCATTCGCGCCCGGCGCGCTGACTCTGATTGGCGCCCGCGGCCTGCAAGGCTTGGGCGCGGCGCTGATGATCCCCACCAGTCTGGGTTTGCTGTTGGCGGCCTATCCCCAAGAGCACCACAAGCGGATGGTGGGCATCTGGGCGGCCACCGGGTCGGTTGCCTCGGCGCTGGGCCCTGTTCTGGGAGGCGCGCTGGTGGACATCGATTGGCGGCTGATTTTTATCGTCAATCTGTTTGTCGCCATGCCGGCATGGTGGCTAAGCAAACATTTGACCGAAACGCCCATCGTTAACAGCGCCTTCCCCGATGTCATGGGTTCGCTGATGCTGATTATAGGCCTTGCGCTGCTGGTGGCCGGGATTTCATATGCAGGCGATTGGGGTGTGACGAGCACGGCGCTTTGGTCGGTGTATTGTGGGGCAGCCCTGTCTTTGGCGCTATTTGTCCGGCGTTGCCTGACCTGCCCCTCGCCCGCATTGGATCTGCGCGTCTTTGCCGTATCCACTTTTACCGTCGCCACGGTGGGCATGGCCTTTTTCTACATGGGTTTCGCCATCATGCTGCTGGGCGGTTCGCTTTTCCTGACCGAGGTCTGGCGCTGGGCGCCGATGTTGACGGGCGCCGCCCTCGGCGTGGGCCCTTGCGCCGCGGTGGCGGCAGCGCTGCTGGCCGGCAGAACGACATTCTCGCCCAAACAGCTGACGCTCGCCGCCGGGCTGCTGTTCTTTATCGCCGGGCTTTGGTGGTATGCCCTGTTAGGCGCCGAATCTCAGTATTTTTTCGCCTATCTGCCCGGCATCCTACTGACCGGCGCGGGAGCGGGGATCGGGCAAACCGGATTTATTGCCGGGGGAGCTTCCGCTCTCCCTTCCCATCAATACGCCACCGGCACCGCCATTATCAATACCTCAAGGCAAATCGGCGCGGCTATCGGCGTCGCCGTATTCGTGGCGGTAGCCGGGACCGCGCTGCATGCCGGGCAGTTCAAAACCGCCTGGCTGCTGATGGCTGCGTTCGGTTTGATGGCGTCGCTTTCCGCGCTCTTGCTGACCGTCCCGGAATAGGCCGTTCATGCCCACTCAGTCAGCGTACTGGGCGATGCCGTTGCCAAATGACCAATTCTCCTTTTTCACCTCCACCAGATTGATGAAGACGTCGCCGGGGGGTATGCCGAGCTGATGGTTCAGCTCATCGGCGATAGTCTTGTAGAGTCTTTTTTTCTGATCTAGGGTTCGCCCTTCATTCAGGGTTATCTGGATCATCACCAGCCGGTCGGTTCGCTTGATGCCCAGGTATTTCGGGTCATAAACGAAATGCTCATGATCGTGCTCATTCAGCACCTGGAAATTGTCGTTTTCCGGAACGGAAATGGCGGTTCGCATGGCGTCGTACACGATATGGCCGATTTTTCCGATGTAGCCGCCGTCCTGATTCTTCATGGTATCTATGCGTACTATAGGCATCGCTGGTGCTCCTGTTGCCGAGAATGTTTGAATCAGAGACGCTGCGAAGAGCGTCCCAACAATATAAATGTCGCTAACGCCGATAGGGCGGCGATGACCGCCGCGCACCCCATCAGCAGGCTGAAGCCGAAAATGAATCCCTGATGGGCCGTTTGCAGCCAAAGGGCGGTATCGGCGGAGGGGATTTTTCCCGCCAGCCATGACTGCAGCTGGCCGGTTGCCACATGATGAACGGCGTCCCGCAGGTTGACGGTATCCGCCAGGGGAAGATTAAGACGCTTTAGAGCAAAAAAGCGGCTGATGCCCGCCGTTAACACCGCGCCGAGTCCGGTCAGCCCGATAAGCAGCCCGACAAACCGGAACGTGGATGCCAGCCCCGAGGCCATTCCGGCACGCTCCAACGGTACGACCTGCATGGAGACCCTGGCGGTTTCACCGTTAAGCAGGCCGGCGCCCATGCCCAATATAAACATGCCTATGGCGACAAAAAGGTAACTGCCCGCCGCGGCCCAGGCGATGGCGGCATTACCCGCCGCCGCCAGCAGCAGTCCGATAACCAGTATCCCCCGGCCGGAAAAGCGTTGCGAAAGGCGCGCGGCGAACCAGGGGCCGGCCAACAGGGGAATACTGAAAGGGAGCAGCGCCAGTCCGGTTTTACCCGGATTGGAAAAGAAGGTTCCCTGCAGGAAAACCGGCAGATAGGTGGTCATGACATAACAGGTGGACGCAAAGGCAAGCATCGCAAGGCTGCAACCGATAAATGCCGGGTTGCGAAAGAGCCGCAGATCCACCATCGGCCGTTTCTGGCGCCGTTCGGCGTAAATGAAGGCCATCATTAACAGGGCGCCGGCAAGAAAGAGCATCTTAACGGAAAGGAGGTTGAATCCCTGATTGCCGCCGTCAATTAATGCGGTGGCAAAGCAGGCCAATGCCGCGGCAAACAGTACCGCTCCGCCGATATCAAGGCGGGCGTGGAGCAGATCCCGTGATTCAATAACCGAACGCGTCGCCAGGATAAACAGCGCCGCGCCAATGGGCGCATTGATTAAAAAAGCCCATTGCCAGCCTATACCGGCGGTGATGACGCCGCCGACGATCGGCCCCGCCGTGGCCGCTACGCCTATCACCACGCCCCACGTCGCGAATGCCTTGGCTCGCTCGCTGCCCTGAAATTCATGGCCCAGGACGGCAAGGGCCGAGCTCAGCTGCAATGCGGCCCCGATCCCCTGCAGGGCCCGGCCGATATTGAGCTGCATAATGGTTTCCGACAAACCGCAGAGCACGGACGCCAAAGTGAATATCGCCACTCCCCATTGCAGGCTTTTTTTTCTGCCGAAGCGATCGGCTATGGCCCCGGCGGGCATCAGGCAGGCGACGAATGCCAGGATATAAGCGCTGACGACCCACTCCACGCCGCTGAAGGCGCTGTGCAGGGAGCCGGCGATGGACGGAAGAGAGACCGCAACAATATTGGCATCGAGCATGATCATAAACGAGACGCCGGAGGTCGCCACCAGGACTTCGTAACGCCGCTGCTTTTCCGACGGAGCCGCAATGATATTGGTTAAGGACATCGTCTTCTCTTTCGTTGAATGGCTAAAATAGATTATGACTATAATATATTTTAATCAACAAAAAAACTCAACGCAAATGAGAAGCCGAGGTCCGGCGCAGCAAGAGGAAACCGTGCCGCCGTTACTTATTCCGTAAGTTCCGCCGCCCTGCGTCTGTCATATTCCAGCTGGGCCCGTTCGATATCGGATTGATGGTGAGCCGCCCAGCCGTACAGGGCGGTAAAAGGTTCCTGCAATGAGTGTCCCAACGCGGTGAGAGAGTATTCCACCGCGATGGGGGATGAGGTGATGACCCGTCGGGAGACCAGCCCGTTTCTTTCAAGGCGGCGGAGCGCTTCGGTCAGCGCTTTGTGGGTGATCCCGTCCAGACGCCGTTTGATGGCGTTGAAACGCGCGGGTTCCGCGCAGAGGAAGGTGAGGATCAATACCGACCACTTATTCGCGATCTGGTCAAGAATCGGCCTGGTGGACAAGGCTTCTACCAGTAGGCAGTCTTTGATTTTCGGCCTGGCTTCTTCCCGTATCGGGTTCTCAATTTTCGGCATGGGGGTTACCTCGTCTATATCTGGGCTACTTCAGGTGCGTAATTGACATTAGATATACGTCGTATATCTTGATGTCAACCTAAAAGATGAGGAGTGACCATGTCGAGATTAAACGGAAAGATTGCGGTTATCACCGGCGGCAACAGCGGAATCGGCTTTGCCGTGGCGCAGCGGTTTGTGCGGGAAGGGGCCTATGTCTTTATTACCGGGCGCCGTCAGGGGGAGCTGGACAGCGCGGCGGCATCGCTGGGAGCGAACGCCCAGGCGGTGTGCGGCGACATTACCTCTGAAGCGGATATGCAGCGTTTATACCAAACGGTGAAGGATAAAAAAGGCAAACTGGATATCCTGGTGGTGAACTCGGGAATATCGGAATACGCCACCTTGGACGACATCACGGCGTCCCATTTCGATAAGACCTTCAATCTGAACGCCCGCGCCTCGCTGTTCACCGTGCAAGGCGCCGTGCCGTTGATGCCTGATGGCGGCGCCATCGTGCTGATGGGGTCCATCGCCGGATTTATCGGCACGGAAGGATACGGCGTTTACGGCGCCACCAAGGCGGTGATGCGATCCTATTCCCGCACCTGGGCCAAGGAGCTTTCCGGCCGGGGTATTCGCGTGAACACCCTTAGCCCCGGTCCCATTGATACGCCGATGTTTGACAGCGCATCCGATGAACTGAGAAAAACGATGACGGCGCTGATTCCGCTGGGTCGTCTCGGCCGTCCGGAAGAGGTGGCGGCCGCCGCGCTTTTTCTCGCCTCGGACGAGAGCAGCTTTATCACCGGCGCGGAGCTCTGCATCGACGGCGGAATGGCGCAGGTCTGAACGCGCGTTTCGTTAAAGGCGCTTAAGCCGTTCGGCCAACAGTGCCAGAAAGCGCGGATTATCCACCTGGGTCATCACCTGTATATTCGGCGAGGCGTCGCCGGGATGGCCCGAGGCAAGGGTTACCAAGGTCTGGCCGCGCAAACCATCGTCTTGACAGTTAACCCGTACCCGTCCCGATACGCCGTCAAACAGCGACGGATCGATAAGCCAGGCGATCACGCAGGGGTCATGCAGGCAACGATCGCCGGTGCCGTAACGCTGGATCATGGCGCTGACTGACGACGGCAGCGGGCCGGACTGCCGCAGGCCATCAAGAAAGGGTCCGCTGGTTTTGGCCTGGTGGGTGACATCCAGCCCGAACATCACCTGGGGTATGCCGGCATCAAGGACAATCCGGGCGGCCCAGGGATCGAAAAAAAGATTGAATTCCGCCACCGGCGAGACGTTGCCCGGACAAAAAGCCGCGCCGCCCATAAAGACGATCTGTTTGATTTTTGGCGCGATGTCGGGCTGTTTGACGATGGCCAGGGCGATATTGGTCATCGGACCGATGGGACATAGCGTGATTTCACCCGGCGCCTCGCTGACGGTGCGGATAATGAAATCCACTCCGTGCAGGTCCTGCAGGGGTACCGTGGGCTCAGGAAACGGCGCATCCCCCAGCCCGTCGCTGCCGTGTATCGGGGCGGACCGGCCCTGGGCTTCAATCATCGGCCTGCCGCAACCGGCATATACCGGAATATCGCCGCGCCCGGCCAGTGTGCATATCCGGCGTGCATTATACTGAGTCTGTTCCAGCGGCCTGTTGCCCGCCACGGTGGTGATACCCACTACCTCTATTTCCGCCGGCGAGGCCAGCGCCAGCAGAATCGCCACGGCGTCATCCACCCCCGGATCGCAATCCAGAATAATTTTATGTGTTGCCATTGCGGTGCTCCACTCTCCACTGATACTTGGGCAAACGTCGGGCTTGTAAATAATGGATTGTTCGCGCTGCCTACACCGTCATAAATGCCAATGAGGTCAATTTCAGGCTATCCTTAGGACTCCCCGCGCCGGGTCCAGGGTGACGGTCTGGCCGTTATGAACCCGGTCCATTAAACCGGTTATGCCCACCAGTATGGGAATGCCCATCGCCCGCGCCAGGATAGCGGTATGGGACAGCGGATGCCCTCCCTCCAGGGCAATGCCCGCCACCTTGGCGCGGTCCAGCGACGCCAGCCGGGAGGGGTATAATTCCTTGCCGATCAGGATGTATTCTTCACTTGGCGGCGGTGGCGGCGGCGGAGCCGTGTCAATCAGCGCCAGTACCATGTCCCGCATATCGCGGACATCCAGCTCACGTACCCGTAAATACTCATCCTGCAGGCCGGCATAATCCGCTGCCATCGCCGCGGTCTCCTTACGCCAGGCGGCGGCCGCGCTGCCGAGCCGAGGGATATTTTCCGCAACCGCGTCCCGTAGCCCCTCGTCCGACAGCAGCATGGCCTGCGCCTCGAAAATGCCGGCGAAGCGCGGTCCCAGCCGCAGGCTGATGGCGGCGGCGAGCTGCTCCAACTGACGCTGCGCCTGATCAATCGCCTCGGCAAAACGCCGCTGCTCCAGCTGAATGCAATCTAATGAGGTATCCGCGCGCGGTTGCGCCGACTGGGTTTGATTGCCCGTCATGGCCGGGATCCCTACCGCATTTTGCCTCGGGTCGCCGGTAAGACGCCAGGCGCGGGCGGTGACAGGGGGCTCCGCTACCGTTGTTCCTTGCAGCACTTCACCCTCTTGCGTCGGGATGGTCTCGCCAAAGCCGGTCCGGGCCTCCTGGAGAAATGCCGCCAGCGCCGCGTCGGCCTGCTCGCCTTCAGCGTACAGCACTATCTCGTCCCCCTGGCGCACCTGCAGGGCGGCTACCTGGTTTAGCCGGTTTGCGTCGGCGAACTGTCCGGTTTTTTCCAGCGTCAGCCGGGCGGCGAACGGCGAGAGCACCGATACCAGCCGGGCGGCGGGACGGGCGTGTAAACCGTGGGGATTCTCTATTCGCCAGAACGCGCGGCGCGCGCCTTCCCCCGGCGGGGTTGCCTGCGCCCCGGCGGCAGTGGCGGTTTCATCCGGCGGCGCTTCCCCGCCGGCGGGCACGGTTTCCCCTAATTGGGCCCGTTTGGCGGCCAGGGCATCCATGGCGTCGGCCATCACCCGGTCAAGATCGGCGCCGTTGGAAGCCGCCACCGCGGCCGCCAGCGTGCCTTCCACCAGCGGTGCGGCACAGAGCCTGACCTGCCGCGCCATATCCGGATCAAGAAGTTCCAAGGCCGTTTCGGCGCTGAGCAACGCGCTGCCCAAATCCATCATGACCACCACGCCGGAGGGATCGAACACCTCTTCAATAGCCGCCATGATCTTTACCGCATCGGTCCCGATGGGGTGCGCTTCGTCATCCACGCCGGCCGCCGTGATGAGGCGGCAGCCGCCCTGTATCATTTGCCCCGCCAGTTCCGCCACCCCCTCCGCCAGTTTGGCGCTGTGGGAAACCACCACCAGATTCACCATAGCTTGCTCCATTCCGCCTGCCGCGCCGCTGACATCACGCCGTCGGCGTTTTCGCCGCCGGATTAACCTTGGCTAGCCCCGTTACCCTTGATGCACCGTGGCCGCCAGCGCCTCCACCATCAGCATCGCCGAGGTGGCGCCGGGATCCTGGTGACCGATGCTGCGCTCACCCAGATAGCTGGCGCGCCCTTTGCGCGCCTGCATGCCGACGGTTTCCTCCACTCCCCGGCGGGCCTCCGCCAAAGCGTGATCCAGCGCGGCGGCGAGGGTATCCCCTTCGCCCTGCGCCCGCTCGAGCGCCGCCACCACCGGCCGCCAGACGTCGCACATGGTTTTATCCCCCGGCTCCGCCTTGCCGCGCGCCGTCACGCCGTCCACGCCGTCCTTAATCATTCGATACAGTTCCGGTAGCTCAAGGCTCTCAAGGGAAGCGGTGCTTTGCGCGGCGCGGATAAAGAAAGAACCGAACAGCGGGCCGCTGGCCCCGCCGACGCTGGAGAGCAGGGTCATGCCGGTATTTTTCAGGATGAAACCGATATCCTTATCGGCGAAAGTGGGCAGCTTTTCCACTACCTTGCTGAATCCACGGTGCATATTAAGACCATGATCGCCATCGCCGATCTCGGTATCCAGTCCGGTGAGAAAATCCCGCTGCTGTTGAAAAACCTCGCCGCAGCGCTGTAGCCAAGCCACAATCTGCTGTTTGGTTAATGCCATGTCTGTCTCCCGTTAACAATGCCAGCGCAGGGCGGGGGTATTCACCGGCGCGTCCCATAGCGCTAGGGTTTCTTCATCGGCCCGCATCAGCGTGATGGAAACGCCATACATATCCAGCGACGTGCACCAGGAGCCCACCAGGTTGCGGGCAATTTCAATGCCGGCCTCGGCGCAACGCTCGGCAAGGCGCCGGTAAACGTCGTAGAGTTCGGAAAGCGGCGTGCCGCCAAGATTATTCACCACGGCAATGACCCGTTCACCCCGTTGCAGCGCGTGTTTATCCTGGATCTCATCCTGCCAGTCCCCGAGTTCGCGATCCCAGCGGCGGATAGTACGCTGGTAATTGCCGTTTTCAATCAGTGTAGCGAACATCTGGTCCACCGTGTCATCCAGGTTGTGAAAGTTCCGCCGCTCAATACCCGGCTCACCGTGGATGCCGACGCCGAATTCCATCTCGTTTTCCGCCAGGATAAACGACGGGCGGCCCGCGGCCGGCACGGTGCAGGCGCTGAGCGCTACGCCCAGGGAAAATCCGTCGTTGTTGAGCCGGTGCCCCAGGGCCTGCAGTTCATCGAGGTTGTCTCCCCGGGCCGTCGCCGCCCCCAGCAGTTTTTCCAGCACCACGGTATTGGCGACGCCGCGCCGACCGGCGGTGAAGAGGCTGTCCTTGACCGCGACGTCGTCGTCCACCAATACGGTGGCCACCGGAACGCCGGCATCGTGCAGCAGCTCGGCGGCGGTTTCGAAGTTCATCACATCGCCGGTATAGTTCTTGATAAGCAGCAGAACGCCGTGGCCGCCATCCAGCGCCATGGCGCATTCGAACATTTGATCCGGCGTCGGCGAGGTAAAGATCTCACCCGGACAGGCGCCGTCCAGCATGCCTTCGCCGACATAGCCGGCATGCATGGGCTCATGGCCGCTGCCGCCGCCGGAGAGCAGCGCCACCTTGCCGGTGACCGGCGCATCGACACGGGTAACATACACCGGGTCTCGGTGCAGAATAAGAGCGGGATGAGCCGCCACCAGGCCGGCCAGCTGACCGGCCAGCAGATCGTCCACGCCGTTAATGAATTTTTTCATAGTGCGTTCCTTGGAAATAAGGGGGCCTTCCGGCATCGTTGCCGATTAAAAGCAGCGCCTCCGGATGCCGGCAAAAGCCGGCAGCGAACCGGATAGTCTTCAACATGTGCCTTCTCCTGTTCAGAATAGGCGGTTTATGTCCAGAGGCTGTCGGGCGAATGCAAGGAGCAAAATTACTGCGGAAAATCATTGAATTGTAGGAGGGGTTGAGACCAATTTCTGAGGGTGGCGTCTCATAACGGAACATCCCGTTCCCGCCGATGATGTACGCCGATATAACGTTCATAACGGGCGGGTTTTAACTGGTGTAAATCCACCAGCACCAGGCCGTCGACGCAGTTGTTGAAGGCCGGATCGGAACCGAAGTCAATAAACTGCACGCCGCCCGCTTCGCACAGTTCGGAATACTGTTTATACAGCGGGGGTATACTGCAGCCGAAGTTGGCAAACAGGCGTTTTAGCCGGTGGAGGTCTTCCTGGTAGTTATCGCCGGTGAATTGGGCCAGGACTTCGGGCAGCGAAGCGGGGTAAGGCCGGCGGGACGCGGCCAGCGGCAGCGAGGGGGCAAAATAGAGCCGGTAGAAGGCAATCAGCAGATCCCGCGCCGCCACGGGCATGCCGCCGGAAATGGACACCGGGCCGAACAGGTAGCGGTACCGGGGGTATTTGGCCAGATAGGCGCCGATGCCAATCCAGAGATAATCCAGACTGCGTTTTCCCCAGTAGGCCGGCTGGACAAAACTTCGCCCAAGTTCGATACCCTGCGCCAGAATGTCGTCCATCTGGTGGCCGTAATGGAACAGGCTGTGGGTGTAAATACCGTCAATGCCTTTAAGCCGGTATTGTTCCGCCGTGGGAATAAAGCGATAGGCGCCGACAATTTCCAGCCCCTGGGCATCCCAGAGGATCAAATGATAATAATCATCGTCATAGCCGTCCAGATCACGGCGGCGGCCGCTGCCTTCACCCACCGCGCGAAAGGCGATTTCACGCAAACGCCCCAGCTCGCGCAGTATGGGGACATAATCCTCGCCGTTACGTCGGTACAGATAAATGATCTTGCCGTCCGGTAAATGGCCCAGGATTTCACTGCCCTCCAGGGCGCGTTTCAGCACGGCGCGGTCTTCCGCCCGCGCTATGGCGGATTCGCTGCGGAAAAACCCCTCTTTACCTTGCCCCAGCCGGTAAACATGGCGACGGAAACGTTCGGCGAGATCCTTGGCCTGGGTATGGCCGTCATGCCAGTTGGCAAAGGGGATGCGCGCGCCTATCCTCAGCCGCAGCCGGTTGCCGCCCTGCAGGAACATCTCCCGTACCAGCAACAGCATGGACAATGGCCGGTATAATAGGGCAGAGGCATAAAACAGCGCGCTGTTGCGTCCGCCGATGTGCACCGGCACGATGCAGGCGCGGGTTTTGGCCGCCAGACGGATAAATCCGGTGTGCCAGTGGCCGTCCCGGATGCCTTTGCCGCCGAGGCGGGAAACTTCGCCGGCCGGGAAGAGTATCAATACCCCTTGTTTCTCCAGATGCTGCTGCATCATGGCCACCTGGTTGCGGCTGGTGCGATTGCCCATGTTATCCACCGGGATCATCAGGCTGCCCAGGGCATCCACGCAGGATAATACGCGATTGGCCACCACCTTCACATCCGCCCTTACCGAAGAGACGGCATGCAGCAGCGCCAGGCCGTCCAAGATGCCCAGGGGATGATTGGCCACCAGGACCACCGGTCCGTAGCTGGGTATTTGCTCCAAATCCCGTTCGGACAGCTCACAGCGCAGGTTAAAATGCTCCAGCATCTGCTCCACCATATCCATGCCTTTGAGATGCCGGTAATCTTCCGCCAATTGCCGGAAATATTTTTCGCGGAATAAATAACGCAGCAGACTGAGTTTCCAGGGCGCGGTTTTATGCAGCGGATCAAGATCCTGCAGCACCATATCCATACTAAACATGGTATTACCTCCGGGTAAGTTGCTTTGAACATAATCCGGACAGATGACAGTTCAATGGCAGGTAAATGATGATAAGGAGAATGATGGGTGCTTCCTAAAAACGACCAGCGCCGTGAGGAAATTATCTGCACCGGGCCAGACAGATATAAAATAGTTGCTCATAAAAAATAATCGCTGCACTGAACCGGACCTTAGGTATAGCATTCTGTGTCTGAAATAAAGATTTCATTTATATGACATTCCTGTGACCATCAGATCATGCGGTGTTATTGAGCTTGTACCGCGTTGGCACGATAAAAGAGATTGCTTTTATTTTATTAACTGTCGTAATAATGTTTTCTCATGATTTGACGATATGAAAAATGCCGGCGGAAATTACTCAGCAATTAAACTTTAACGATGAAGTGACCGGGCTTATTTACGGCTATGTTTTTGAACCGGATGCGGCGGCGCGTCGTATTCCCTCCCGTGAAGTGCTCAATGAATTTCAATCCATCGAGCCGGGCCGGGGGTTCATCTGGCTACATGTGAATCTTAATCACGCCACGGCCGAGAAATGGCTGAAAAAACATTTCGCCATGGCGGATTTTTTCTTCGAGGAGATTCGCCAGGGCTCGCGCAGTACCCGGATAGAACGCCAGGGCGAGGTGCTTTTCGCCGTGCTCAACGATGTGATATTTCGCCCCGAGGGCGGCGGGGAAGATGCGGCGACGCTCTGGCTCTATTGCCGGCCCCAACTGGTGGTGACCGCGCGCCATAAGCCGGTGCGCCTGATCGAGAATCTGTTTCGCAAGCTGGATCAATTGATGCCTGCGTCGCCTACGGCATTATTGGTCGACTTGCTGGAAGAGCAGGAGGATGTGCTGGAGCAAATAGTCCGCCAGGCCAACCTGTACGTAGACGCCATCGAGGAGCGGCTGCTCAGCCACCATATCAAAAACAACCGTACCGCCCTGGGCCGCCTGCGTCGGCTGTTGTTGCGCTATCAGCGTTTGCTGGCTCCCGAGCCGGCGGCATTATTTCGTCTGATGAGCCGTCCTCCGGCATGGCTCGAGACCGTGGTAGTGCAGGATATACGGCATTTCGCCGAAGAGTTCACGGTAGTGCTCAATGATTTGGTGGGTTTGACCGAGCGGATTCGTTTATTGCAAGAAGAGATAGCCGCCAAACAGATGGAGCAAAATAACCGTACGCTGTTTCAGTTGACCATCATCACGGTACTGGCGCTGCCGATTAATATCGTTGCCGGTTTTTTCGGCATGAATGTCGGCGGTATCCCCTTTGCCAATAATCGCCATGGCTTCCTGCTGCTGGTGCTTATCGTGACGGGCTTTACACTGATTACGGCCTATTGGGCGCTTAGGCGCCGGGACAATGATTAAGCCGGTGGGATTTCAAGGCGTCGATCGTGAATGTCTCAACCCCCCGGCATGCCCGGAGCGAATAAATGCACGTCGGACGAACGTGAGAACCGTTACTGATTATTTAAAATCAATGCGCTCGGAATGTGATAATTGAGACGAATTTCCCGGCCGGCGGGAATATCTTCCGTGGCGAATAACGCGATAACATTAACTCTTCGCCCACCTTCGAGGCAGGCCTTGAATTTCGCGCTTTCAACATTGTAGCCGGTTTTTGCCTGGCTGACGGGCATGCCGTGATCATCGTATTTATAACGCGTATTGATTTTTGACAGTATGCCGTCACTGTCCAGATAGGTTATCGGCTGTCCTTTTAACGAGAGGTCGATAATATAAGCATGGTCAAACAGATCGGCGTCTCCCATTTCCTGCGGCGAGACCAGGACACCGGCAAAAATCCCTAAACAGGTAGCCCGAGGGATGAGTTTGGCGGCCACCACTCCCCATTGCCCGATAAGGCGGGATTCCTGCGGCGGTACATCATCGCCGGTTAAGATGCGACAATCCAGATAAGGAAATAACCTCCCTCTTTCGGCGCCGGTTGACGTTAATGATATAAAGGGCCTAACCGCATGTGCGCGGTAATGTTTCCCTGAATCGGCGATGGCGGAAAGGTCGGCGATATTTTGTATGGTTATGGTCTTTCCGGCGGTATCCCGGTATGGAGGCAAATCATTATCTCCGGAATAATAATCACGATTACGATTAATTATGGTTTGACGCAGCCGGTATTTTATCGCCATTTTCAATAAACCATTCATGGCCTGTCGGGAATAATAATGCATGGCGGCGCGCTCCCTATCGTCGGCCTGTGCTTCCGATTTGCCGTTACGCATATTCACCAAGCGGGTAATGTATATTAGGGTAGATTCCGGCAAGTCCTCCGTAGGGAGAGAGGCGGGGTTGATGCCGATGGGGGCCAGAGCGGCCCGATCTTCCAGCGTTATCAACCTGGCGCTAAGGGAACGCATGCATTTCAGGGCTATAAGGATAGGCTTGCTGGGATGCGCCGCATTCATCCCCCGGGCGGCGGCGGATAACAATGCGCTGTCCGCTATCTGCAGCCATTGCCGCCAGAGCGGACGGCAATGGCTGCAGCAATTCTGCGCGGCGCGCAGGCGTTGCAGTAAAGCCTCGGTTTGGCGGGGCAATTCATTACGCAAGGCAGGGAACGAGATAAGATAGCCTGCGACATCCGGGGGGGCGATAGCGTCCATAGTAGTTCCTCCTTTTTGAGGCAACGGCTTTTATGCGTTATGGATTGGGTCACTGAATGCTCAGCATTTCCATAGGGTAACATCGCAGGAAAAAGAGTATAGGGCCGGGCATGCGCCGGAAGGAAAAGTGTTATTGCCGGGGGCGTCCCCGGCCTGATACGGTCACTCTGTAGCGGGTCGCTCGGAGGCGAAATAACATAATGCAATCGCCGGCAGTGCGATGCCCAGAAGAGAAGCAAGCCCCCACCCGCCCTGGGCATAGGCCCATCCCCCCAGGGCCGAGCCTATGGCGCCGCCGACAAAAAAGGTGGCCATATAGATGCCGTTCAGACGGCTTCGGTAGTGTTCTCCCAGAGCAAAAATGGCCCGCTGGCCAATCACCAGGTTCATGGTGACGCCAAAATCCAGCAGTATCGCCGCCAAGACCAGGATGCCCAGCTTCAGGTGAGAACCCGTATCGCCGATATGGGTAAGCAGAAACGCCGTGCCGGCGGCCAGCATGGCAAACAGCGTGGCGGGCTTGCTTAAACCGCGATCGGCAACGCGTCCGGCAATGGGTGCGGCGATGGCGCCGGCCACCCCGGCAAAGGCGAACAGCGCCACCCCCACCTGGGAAAGATGAAACTCCGGTCCGGTGAGGAGCAACGGCGTCACGGTCCAGAACAGGCTGAACGCGCCGAACAGGGCGGCGTGGTAAAGGGCGCGCCGCCGCAGGGTAAGATTATGCACCGCCAGGCTGCCGATAGAGGCCATCAGCGCGCGATAGCGTAGTCCCGGGGCCGGTCTGCGGACGGGTAAAACATATCCCAGCGTCAGCGTCAGCAGGATCATTACCAGGGTGGATATAATGAATACCATCCGCCACGACGACAAATGCGTGATCAGGCTCGATACCGGGCGGGCGAGCATGATGCCCAGCATCAGACCGCTCATCACGTCGCCCACCGCTTTGCCCCGCAGAGCGGGGGCGGAAAGATGCGCCGCATAGGGCACCAGTATTTGCACCGCCACTGAACCCAGCCCGATAAACACCGCGGCGGTCAAAAACAGGCTGACGGTATGGGCGAGTACCGCCGTCGCCAGGGCGGCAATACCCACGCCCATGACGCATAGCGTCAGCCCGCGGTTTTCGAACAGGTCACCCAGGGGCACGATCAAAAGCAGTCCCAGTCCATAGCCGATTTGCGTCATTGTCACGATAAGTCCGGCCGCCTGGGGCGATAGGCCAAGGGCGCGGCTGATTTCTCCGGCCAGGGGCTGGGCATAGTAGATATTGGCGACGATCAGGCCGCAGGCGGTGGCCAGGATCAGCGTCAGACGCCTGGATAAAGCCGGTGGTTGCGATGGTTGTGTCATGGGATCCCTTAAATGGGAATAACTATTCCCCAATAAAAAAGGGCCGATTTCTCAAGACGAAATCTACCCTACGACTTTAAGGGCCAGTTCAACCAGCCCAGGCATTTCTTCTTTGGCGCGTCCGGTTTTCCCCGGCACGCGCAAACCGAACCGTATGCATGACATCAGTTCCGCGTCGCTGCCGGCATAAATGCCGGCAGCGGTTTTTAATGCCATGGGCGGATTGTAGGTAATGAATGTTTCTCAATCAAATTAATCATTGGTAAATAACCATGGAATTTATTTTTTCGGCATGACGGCTGCCGCCGCCAGCAGCGTCAGCAGGATGGCGAGATAACCCACGCCTTGCCAGCCCTCCCGTTCCCAGGCCAGCATCGCGCACATGGAACCGAAAGTGCCGCCGAGAAACATCCCGCCCATAAACAGAGTATTCACCCGGCCTTTAGCCTCTTCGCGCAAACCGAAGATAATGTGTTGATTGGCCACCAGCGCGCTCTGCACCCCAAGGTCCAGCAATATTACGCCCACCGTTAAGCCGGTTAAGGATGTCCAGCCCACGAACAGCAGCCATGCCGCCAATACCAGCCCCACACCGCTCATGATTACCCGGCGGCCGCCAAGCTTGTCCGACAGCCTGCCGGCGGCGGGAGCGGCGAACACGCCCGCCGCGCCCACCACACCGAACAAACCGGCATATCCGGCGCCGAGGTGAAAGGCGGGCTGGGCCAGATAGAGCGCCAGTACGGTCCAAAAAGCGCTGAACGCGGCGAACAGCGCCCCTTGGGTCAGGGTTGCCTGGCGCAGGCGGGGTTCTTCACGCCACAGATGCACCAGGGAAGCCAACAGCGCGCCGTAGCCCAGGGCGGTTTGCGCCTGGGTTTTCGGCAGCATCCGGGCCATCAGCCAGGCGCCGAGCAGCGACAGGGGCACGCCCAGCATAAACATTCCCCGCCAGCCGACATAGACGGCTACCAGACCCGCCAGGGTTCTGCTCAGTAAAATGCCGCACAATAAACCGCTCATCACGCTGCCCACTACGGCGCCGCGACGGGCAGGTTCCGCCATGGAGGCCGCCAGCGGGACGATTTGCTGCGCCGCGGTGGCGCCGATGCCCAGCACCAGCGAAGCCGCCAACAGCACCCAGGCTGAAGGGGCAAACGCCGCCAGCAAGGACGCCAGCGCCAGAGTCAAAAACTGGGCCACTATCAATTTGCGCCTTTCCAGCAAATCCCCCAGCGGCACCAGTAGCAATAGCCCCGCCGCGTAACCCAACTGGGTGATGGTGGGTATAAGGCCGGTGGCGAACCGGCCGGGGAAACTGGCGGAAATGACCACCAGCATCGGCTGGTTGTAATAGATATTGGCGACCGCGATACCGCAGGCCGCCGCCATGGCGAAAATAAGCCAGGCGCCGAGCGCGTCGGTCTTTTCATTGGGTATTAACGTTGCGACAGACATCTTATTCCATCCATTCAGTGGCCGACTCCGGTCGGCGTTCGATGACGGAAGAATAAAGGATGTCCCGCCGGGCGGGTAGTGGGGGCAAAAAGATAGTATTTATTCCTGTTGAGAATAAAGTGGGTTCGCCATGGGCGACGAAGCGCCTTGAACCACTTCGGCGAGGTAGGCGACAAATGCCCGGGCCTTGGCGCTGGCCATGCGGCCGGTGGGAAAAACCGCCCATAGATCCATGGTGGGCAGATGCCAGTCGTTCAGCACCGGAACCACCAGGCCGGCGGCCAATTCCGGTGCGAACATCCATTCCGACGCCATGGCAAGCCCCAGACCCGACAGTACCAGGGTGCGGATGCCCTCCGCCGCGGATGCCCTCACCCGGCCCCGTCCATGGACGATGCGCTCCTCCCCATGGCGGCTGAAAACCCATTTGGAGCCGCCGCCGCCGCGCTGGGTATAGACTACCGCCTGATGGGCCACTAAATCCTCCGGTATCCGGGGTTCGCCGGCGCGGGCGAAATAGTCCGGCGTACCTAAAATCAGCAGGCGACAGGTAGCGAGGCGGCGGGCTATCAGGCTTGAATCCCGCAGATCGCCCAGCCGCAGCGCCACATCGATGCCTTCGGAAACAAGGTCGATATGGCGATCGTCCAGCACCACATCAATATAAAGGTCGGGATTGCGGGCCAGGAAGGCGCCCAGATGGGGCAGAATATGCAGGCGGGCAAAGGTGACCGGCGCGCAAATGCGCAGCCGGCCGGTTAATCCCGATCCCGAACCGCGGGCGGCCACCTCGGCTTCATTAATATCGTCCATGGCGCGTTTGGATCGCTGGTAATACTCCTCACCGGCCTCGGTGGGGGTCAGGCCGCGGGTAGAGCGAATCAATAGCCTGACGCCGAGCCGCTCTTCCAACTGGGCGACGGTTTTGGACACCGCCGGCTGGCCGAGATTCAAGCGCCGGGATGCCGCGGTAAACGATCCGCTTTCCACCACGCAAATGAATGTCTCCATCGCCGCCAGCCGGTCCATGGTATTCCTCCCGGGAATGATTAAATCACTCCCGGCAGTCTACCTTTCCGGCTGGGGAAGCGGAAGGGGAATGTGTTTCCCCTTTGTTTAAGTGCGGCAAAATAGTGCGGCCATAGCGTTAGCGGGCATGTCCCATCAGCGCCGCATCATGCAAATCCAGGCGTTGCCAGAAATTCTGCTCCCCTTCGCCGGCGGACAGCGGGTAGCCGTTCGGTATGGCGGTTTTAACCAGCAGGGCCCGGCGCTGAGCTGCCGAAAGGTTAGGCAACGGCCCTTCCAGTAACACTTCGGCGCCAGCGGGCACCTTGACGGCACTGGCCGGCGCGGCGCTATCCTTCGGCAAACCATAGGTCATGGTATAGCGATAGAACGAGGTCATGCCGCTGCCCAGATAAGGGTCGGCCTGGCCCTGGCTTTTGGCGCATTCGGCCAACGAGACGCCGCACTCTTTCTCCAGCGCGCCGCGCAACTGCTGTTTGGCTTCTTCAAACAGTGCGCGGTAGCGGGGGTCGTTAAGAAAATGGGCAACGTTGCGTTCAGCCACCATACGGGAACCGATGATATCCAGCGGATAATGCACCCCGAGCACGATACGGGAGTAGCCGTAGCGGGCGCCGCGATCCACCAGCGGTACGAAGCGTTCCGGGATCATCTCCCCCATCAGCAGGGCATCGGTGTAACCGGTATTGGTATGGCCGCTGGGGAAGGCGCCCTGGGTGGCTGTGTAAGGATGGTTATCCTGGACCACCATGTCATCCGGCACCAGATGAATTTCATTACCGGGCTGCAGGAAAGGGCGGGAATAATTGAAGTGGTCTTTGGCCGCGCCGGTGCTGATTTCCGAGGTTTTTATCAGCGCGGCGGCCTTGCCCATTTCGCCGTTTTGATAGGCGGCGAGGAAGGCTTTACCGAGCCGCGGACCGAGTGCATCGGCGATGAAAAACAGATAGTTCTGCCCTTCCGCATCCACCAGCGCCTGCTGCCGCTGTCCCTTGGTGGCGTCACGATTGATTTGGGTGACTATCGCCAAGCTGCGCTTTTGTACTTCCGGCGTTAACTGCGAAAAATCAGATAAAAGGGCGATGCCTGCCTGTTGATTTTGTTTAACGGCAAAATCATAGCCGGATTGGGTCAGCCACTTTTTATCCGCTTGCTTGGCGGTTTGCTTGGCTTTATCCAACTGCGGACGGGTCAGGGTTGCCGCGTCGCCTTGCAGAGATTTGCGCAACGCATCCTGCACGTGCTGATCCAGCTCCAGGTAGTCGGCGTTCAGGCTGTAGAACGAGGTGGTATCCACGATGGCGCTGATTTGGGCCGGATCCTCCGCATTCGGTCGCGCCCAGGCCGAGGAAATGAGCATCGCGGTAGCCGCGACGACGAAAGAATAGGTATGCCGCATGTCGAGTCCTTTTAGCTAATCGAGACAAAAGAAGGAAAACGTCACAACATCATTAAGCTAGGCCGCGTTTATGACAATTTAATGTCAACGATGCGGCGACAAACCGGCCGCTCAAACTCCACCTTGGCAAATGCGCTCTTCCTTTGACCCAGGCCCGATAGCGGTTTCGGCGCAACGTGCCTAAGCAGCTGATCTGCTTACCGCATCACCCTGGTCCGGCGGTACTGGCCGCCGGCCATGGCCTGATGGTTTCTATAAGGTTCAATCATTCGGAACGGCAATTCAGGAAATTAACGCTGCAACCCCATCCCTTATCATGTATGCAAATAAACTATTTAATTACGATCCGACTTTAACGGTATAAGTCTTTTTAAATTCAGATCCGCTTTGCAGCATGGTGCCATGAATGGCACCTGCTATGGTCACCCGGATATCGCCGGTTTCTTTTGGCGTTCCGAATATCCTGATTCTGCCATAATCTTTTGCCGTTACAGGCAGCACCGGCCCTTCATAGTCACTGGGAGCCCAAGACAGGCCAGAATCCGCGGGATATATTTCCGCAATAACTCTATTAGATATAGCCCCTCCTACAATAATCACATCCTCATAAGGCTGGCTGACCTTGGCATCCTTTAGAAAAGGATCGTCGGGAAGGACATGGGCTTTTATTGCGCATGACGTCAAAAGAACACAAGAAATTAAAATAATGAATTTTCTCATTTCATTCCATTGGCTTGAAAACCAATCCTCCAAACACGTGACGACCCAGTAGCCGTTACGTGCATAATCATTAAATATCCCCACATCATGCTGATTGATGTGGGATAAGCCGGTATTATCGAACACCTTTTGATATCCGGCTTTCTCAAACCACTGAGACAGCTTCCCCCAGGTGGTAATCCCGGCCGCCTTGTCATCCACGGCATCGTAACGCATAACATAGTTTTCCGAGTCCCTGAGCCCCGCCAGCGTCATCCAGTCCAGCCCGGAAATACGTAAAGAACCATCGCTACGGTAAAAGGACCCTTTAGGGTGACGGCAGCCCTCGCTGGGGACGATATTCAGATTGCCTATTTTTGTCCTGCCGTGGCGCCGGAGATCTCGCGCCGCCTGCGCATAGACATCAGGCCGATCCATTTGCAGGCAGTAAAAGAAAGCAGCGGAGCCACATAAGCTGGTATCCCCTTGGGTGGGGTAATCCATATGATGAAACCGAGAGAAAATCTGTTTTTCTATATCCTCCTGCTCAAACGGATCGCGAGGGTCGCCTATAGGGTATTCTTGCGCAACAAACGGTCTTTCAGGCTCAGAGATCGTGACAATATGGCCATTATTCCCTTCGTTTACCGGACGGGTTTGGCCGGTGGTTACAAAATAGCAGGGGTTTTCATGCTTGCTGGGAGAGAAGGCTTTACCGGTGGTGAATTCTTCGAGGCTGTACATCTGGGTAAATGGCTCCTCGACGACACAAATCGTTTTCAGCATGGTTTTCAGGTACAAAACCACTTTCATAATATAGATCACAGAAAGCGCGTCGCTGGTTTCCTGAGTAGTGTGCCTTTGTGTTTCGTAATTGTTGTTTAACGGCTGTTGTTTGACATCAAGAAGTGTGAATCTTTTTTTTTTCGAATCCAACCGGTAAATGCATAAATCATACAGCAAAGAGCTAGGGGGAATATTGGCATTGATTTTGGTGTATACCCTATAGGCTGGCATGGTTAATCCATAATATTATGCAGACTTATATTATCTGTCGTATCGAAAAAGTGCCATGCCGAAATATTAGGTAGAAAACCGGGTAAATAAAATATCGCTAAGTTAAACGAAACGCTTTTGATTATGTACTATTTATCCCCATGAAGCAGGGATAGACAGCGGTGCTTCGGCGGGGGGTAGGCGGCTAATCGGCTCGGTCGCCCCGTCATGGTTATAAATCCCTCAGGTAGCTGCCGATGCTCTGCGCCGCTTTGCGTCCTTCCGCGATGGCGGTGACGATCAGGTCCGCTCCGCGCACGATATCGCCGCCGGCGAATATTTTGGGGTTGCTGGTCTGCAGCGGATAACCCGACACCACCGGCGCCACTACCCGTCCCTGTTTATCCAGCGTCACGTTATGATCCGCCAGCCAGGACATGCGGTGCGGACGGAAACCAAACGCCAGCAGTACCGCATCGGCGCTAATTGTCTCCTCGGATCCGGCGATGGGCACCGCCTGCCGGCGGCCCGATCCATCCGGTTCGCCCATGGCGGTATGGATCATGGTAACGCCGGTGACCTGTCCCTGTTCATTAACCTCAAAGCGCAGGGGCTGGAGGTTGAACATGAATTCCGCCCCTTCCTCCCGGGCGTTTTTCACTTCCTTCTTCGAGCCGGGCATGTTTTTCTCATCGCGGCGATAGGCGCAGACAACCCGGGCGGCACCCTGTCGCAGCGAGGTGCGCACGCAGTCCATGGCGGTATCGCCGCCTCCCAACACCAGAACGGTTTTCTTTTCCATACTGGTAAAAGTGTGCTCATCGGTATTGGGATAGCCCATCAAATGGCGGGTATTGGCAATTAAAAAGGGCAGGGCGTCAAGCACGCCGGCGGAGTCTTCATGGTCCAGGCCGGAACGCATGGATTGATAGGTCCCCACCCCCAAAAACAACGCATCGAACTGTTCCAGTAATTGCTCCATGGTGATGTCCCGCCCGATTTCGGTATTCAACCGGAATTCCACGCCCATGGCGCTGAAAATTTCCCGCCGGCGGATCATGACGCTTTTGTCCAGCTTAAAGGCCGGAATGCCGAAGGTCAGCAGGCCGCCGATTTCGGGGTAACGGTCAAACACTACCGGCTGGATGCCGTTGCGCACCAGTATGTCGGCGCAGCCCAGCCCGGCGGGGCCGGCCCCGATTACCGCTACCCGTTTGCCGGTGGGCTTAACCTGCGTCATATCCGGCCGCCAACCCGCGGCGAGCGCCGTTTCAGTAATGTAGCGCTCGATATGGCCGATGGTCACCGCGCCCTGGCGTTCGTTAAGGGTGCATGACTGTTCGCAGAGGCGATCCTGCGGACAGACCCGACCACAGACTTCAGGCAGGCTACTGGTGCTATGGCTGAGCTCCGCCGCCTCAATGATGCGGCCCTGTCCGGCCAGCGCGATCCACTGCGCAATGGCGTTGTGCAGCGGACAGGTCCATTGGCAAAAGGTCTGTTCGCCGCAATGCAGGCAGCGCGCGGACTGTTCGCCGATCTGCGCCTCGGTAAACGGCCGGTAAATCTCGGCGAAGGTGGTTTTTCGCTGTTCAAGGGGAATTTTGCCCGCTTCCAGCCGGGCAGGACGCGGCGCATCGAGCAGATTTACCACCGGCAGCGGGCCGGGAACGGTAAACGATGGCGGCACAACGGTCCGGCGGTCCGGACCGAACAGATGGCCGGCGGGATCCCTGAGGGCGGCGGCCAGACGTTTTTGCTGCTGCCGTTCATTCATCTGCCGTTCATCCATGATGTGCAGCGCCCGTGTCGGGCAGGCGCGGACACAGGCCGGATCGTAGTTTTGATCGGCGCATAAATCGCATTTTTGCGCTTCGGTCCGTTGGTAGGACTCCGCCAGACGCCGGCTGGCGGGCTGCACGGTCTCGGTTACCACGGTTATCATGCCGAACGGACAGGCGATGACACAGCTTTTGCAACCGATGCAGAGCGCCTGACGCACCTGAATGGAATCATGGCTGCGGATAATGGCGTCGTTGGGACAGACGGCGGCGCAGGGGGCATCTTCGCAATGGCGGCAGGACACGGCAAAACTGGCGGCGGCGCCTTTCATTACCTGCAGCCGCGGCGTGAAGTATTCGCGTTTATCGGGGAAGAGGCCGCCGTGATGGCTGACGACACAGGCCACTTCGCAGCTGCGGCAGCCGATACAGGTTTCTGGTTCTGCGACGACAAATCTGTTCATGGTATTTTTCCTGCGGCGGGTATAGCCCCTCGCCGCATACATAATAGGAGAGTTCCGCCCGGAGCCGGGCAGCCAGGCGGCAAAATAACCTTACCTTTATAAAGGTTACTATTCCGCGAGCGCAATCCTTTTTTTACAATAAAACCGGGCGGCAGCGCCGGTTTGTGCAGGCTGCGGTAAACATTCCCCGCTTTTGGTGTAAATGCCCAACCCCGATGGGCGGGGTGGCAAAAGAGGCGCGCCTGCCTGCCGCCGCTTTTTCTGCGTGCCGGTGGTTTCGCGGCTATTCTTTTGCTTAGAACCCATCGATTTTTGTATGCAGGAGACGTGTATGAGTCACTCACCCATTGCCCCTGAACGGGCCGAAACCGACCGGCAGGTGGAAGCCTTTCTCAAATCACTTAACGCCGCCGATGCGCCGCCGGTTGAATCCTTATCGCCACAGGCTGCCCGTGAAGTGCTGATCCGGCTGCAAAAATCTGTTGGGGTCAATCTCGACGGCATTGACGAGTCCGAACAAATCATTGTGGTGGACGGCCAGGAGCTGAGCCTGAATATCGTCCGTCCCGCCGGGCATAACGAAGCGTTACCGGCCTTTATGTTTTTCCACGGCGGCGGCTGGGTAATGGGTGACTACTTCACCCATCAACGCCTGCTGCGGGATTTGGTGGTGGAAAGCGGCGCAGCGGGAGTATTTGTCAACTATACCCCTTCCCCGCAAGCGCAATATCCGACGGCGATCCAGCAGGCATATGGCGCTACGCGTTGGGTGGCGGAGCATGGCGCCGCCGTCAATATCGACGGATCCCGGCTGGCGGTGGCGGGCAACAGCGTAGGCGGCAATATGGCGACGGTGGTCAGCCTGATGGCAAAAGAGCACGGCCGGCCTTCCCTTAAGTATCAGGTCTTGTTCTGGCCGGTGACCAACGCGGATTTTGCTACCGAATCCTACCAGCGTTATCCGGAAGGCTATTTTCTGACCAAGGGCATGATGGAGTGGTTCTGGGATAATTACACCACCGACCCGGCGCAGCGGCGGGAAATCACCGCCTCGCCCCTGCAGGCGCTGCCGGAACAATTGGCCGGTTTGCCGCCGGCCCTGGTTCAGGTGGCGGAGTACGATGTACTGAAAGATGAAGGCATCGCATATGCGCGTAAACTTAACGAGGCGGGCGTGGATACCACCCTGACATGCTATTACGGTTTGATCCATGATTTCGGCCTGCTCAATCCCTTGCAGCAGGTGCCGGGAGTGCGCAGCGCGCTGCTGCAGGCCGCGGCACAGCTGAAAGAACATCTGTTTTAACGCCTTGCGCAAGAAATAAGGGCCATGCAGGAGCACAAAAAGTGCGCTTTTGGGCAAATGCCCGGTGATTCTGGCATCCCCACGATGAATTGATCGTTACCATTCGTTATAGTTATTAACTATTTGTTCACAGGGCGGCTTCGGTGAGACCGCCCCTTTTGTATGAGTATGATGATGGCCATGCGTGGTACCTCTCCCCAGCCGGCCGCCAGCGGATGGCGTCTCAACCTGAAAATAATGTCCGTCGTTGTCTTTAATTTTGTTAATTATCTGACTATCGGACTGCCATTGGCGGTGTTACCCGGCTATGTGCATAACCATATGGGCTATAGCGCCTTTTGGGCCGGACTGGTCATCAGCCTGCAATATCTTGCTACCTTGATAAGCCGTCCCTGGGCCGGCCGGTATGCCGACCGGGTCGGGCCAAAACGCATTGTCGTGCTGGGATTGGGCGGCTGTCTGTTAAGCGGCGTAGGCTATCTGCTGTCATTACTTATGGATTCCTGGCCGGTAACGGCCCTGCTTTTCCTGTGCGCCGGACGCATCATTCTCGGTATCGGGCAGAGCTTTGTCGGTACCGGCGCCACCCTGTGGGGCGTGGGCTCGGTGGGATCTATGCATATCGGCCGGGTGATTTCCTGGAACGGCGTGGCCAGCTACGGCGCGCTGGCGGTTGGGGCGCCGCTGGGGGTCTGGCTGCACGCCATCGGCGGCCTGGGACTGCTGTCGGCATTTATCATCCTGGTGGCCGGCCTTGCCATCGCGGCGGCCATACCGCGTCCCAAGGTGAAAACCGTCGCCGGTAAACAAATCCCGTTCAGTGCGGTAGTTGGGATTATCTGGCGTTATGGCCTGGTTTTGGCCTTTGCCTCCTGCGGTTTCGGCGTTATTGCGACTTTCATCACCTTGTTTTATGCCGACAAGGACTGGAGCGGGGCGGCTTTTGCCCTTACGCTGTTCAGCGTGGCGTTTGTCGGTACCCGGCTGTTTTTCCCCAACAGTATTAATCGCTTCGGCGGCCTGCGGGTATCCATGGGCTGCTTTACCGTGGAAGCGCTGGGCCTGTTGCTGGTGTGGCAGGCCCCTTTGCCCTGGCTGGCGGGTGCGGGGGCATTGCTTACCGGGGCGGGATTTTCCCTGGTGTTCCCTGCGCTGGGGGTGGTGGCGATGAAAGAGGTGCCGCCGCAAAATCAGGGCAGCGCCCTGGCCACCTTCACGGCGTTTATGGATTTATCCCTGGGGATTGTCGGCCCCTTGGCGGGGGTGCTGATGGCCCACGCCGGCGTTTCGTCGATTTATCTCGCCGCCGCGGTTCTGGTGATAATCGCCTTGTTAATGACTCTGTCGCTTCAGCGTCGCGTTTTACGGCACCGGGCTTCCGGCCAGGAAGGCTGAAGGGCACGGGCTTGATACCGGAACATTTCGCGGTATGGGCCTGCCGGGGCGGGAGATTGCATTCCGGAGACGCATTATACTCTCGCGTTAAGCGCTGCGGACAGCCGCCGGGATAGCGCCGGCGACGCATGATTTACCGACGGCATTACGGCCCCTCGTCGCCGCGAGCCGTGGTCGCCGAGGGTAGCGGGGTTATTTGATGGTGATGGTATTCAGTATGGTTTGGGCGTCGCTTTGGGCTTTTTGCTGATTGCCGGCCGGCAGCGTGACTTGCATGGTCAACAAATGATTGTCCACCTTGCCGAAGACCACCGAGGAATAGGCCGGCTTGCCGCCGCTGGAAACGATGCTGTCCAGCTGTTGCAGGGGCGCTCCGTTAACGGTGATGGCTTTGTTGGTCACCACCTGCAGGTCCGGGTCCCGGGCGCGCTGCTGCTCTTCCATCCGCTGCGCCAACTGCTCCAGGCTTTCGGGGGTATCGTCGCCAAGAATCACGATAACCGCCTTATGGCCGGATTCATCAGCGTAAACGTGCATATTATTGGCCTGAGTGCCCACTTTACCGCTTTGATCGGTAATATCAGACGGCAAAGCAAAGGCCAGCTTGCCTCCCAGCAGATTCACCTTGTTGGTCGTCTGGGTCTGGGCCGCGCTGTTGCCGGCGGTGGCGTTTTGATCATTTTTATTATCACAAGCCGCCAGACCGATAACCAGCATGCCGATACCCACATACTTCGCTACATTCCGCATATATTTCCTCAATGACTCCATTTTCTCAGCCGGTAGGTCGGCATTTAGTCTGATAGCCCGTACGAATTATTCAGGGTATGAAAAGTCATTAACACTGAGTCAAAGGCTTTTTGCCAGCCATACCAAATTTTCCTCTTCATCATCCTGCGCGTCCACTCGCGTCAACCGATAATGATTTGTTATGAGAAACAATAGCATCCCTTTGAAGCGGTTGCGTGTTTTTACAGTAATCTTACTATAACCCCGCGCTCGGGCCCACTCCTCCTGTGCCGTCCATAGGGCGCTGGCGTAACCCCGGCGGCGGTACTCGGGTGATACACCCCCCAGCCAGCTGCAAAATAGCATACTGTCCAGCGCATAACCGGCGATAAACCCCGCGGGACGACCGTCCGCTTCCGCCATCAGCAG
Organism: Sodalis sp. RH16; assembly: GCF_047324245.1. NCBI lineage: Bacteria > Pseudomonadati > Pseudomonadota > Gammaproteobacteria > Enterobacterales > Bruguierivoracaceae > Sodalis > Sodalis sp. RH16. The sequence goes on from NZ_CP178737.1 coordinate 1,993,596, forward strand.
ATGATGCGGCTGGTTTTGCAGCCGCATTTCGATTTCCAGCAGGGTATGCCGCGTATCAAACTCGGGTAACTGAGCATAGAGCAGATGAATTTCTTTCGCACTGGCGGTGCGCAAGAAGACAGTCATGGCAATCTCCCGATAGCGAGTACGCCAAGAATAGACCAATCCGGACGTTAACTCAGTTGGAGAAATCCGGTTTCCGGCTGTTGCCTTAATTTCTTTAACAGCAGATTGAGCAACACCCCGTACATCGGCAAAAAGAAAAGCAAACTTATCAGTAGTTTAAAAGTATAGTCTACGATGGCTATTTCCACCCAATGGGTTGCCATAAAAGCATCGGTGCTGTGATAAAAAGCGATAAAAAAGAACGCCAGCGTATCGCTGAGATTGCCCAATACCGTTGATGCCGACGGCGCCACCCACCAGCGCCGGCCTTGGCGCAGGCGGTTAAATACATGGACATCAAGAATTTGGCCCAAAGCGTACGCCATGAAACTGGCGCAGGCGATGCGCGCCACGAACAGGTTGAATACGCCCAGGGCGCCAAACCCTTGGCACCGGCCCAGGAAGAATAGCGATGAGACGCCATAGGACACCAGCAGCGCCGGGACCATGACCGCCAGTATTATCCGGCGGGCCAGCGGCGCGCCAAAAATTCGTACCGTCAGGTCGGTGGCCAGAAAAATAAAGGGAAAGGTAAAGGCGCCCCAAGTGGTATGGAAACCCAGAATGGTCACCGGCAGTTGCACCAGGTAGTTACTCGAGGTAATGACAATGATATGAAACAAGGCAAGCCAGAACAGCGCGCGCAGACGCTGCCGGGGAGTAAATTCAAACATATTGCGGCCTTTTTTAGCTATGGGGTGAGGGAACCCAAAACAACCAGCGCGCCATTTTTGTTACGCGGCGCGCATCCTATCAGGTTATGCTGCTATCCGTTTATACTGATAACGCAGCCGCAGAGTTTATCATTGAACCCGCTGAAGCTTGCAACGGAATTTCACCGAGGTAAACTTCACGTGTGCGGGTGAAAGCGGAATCAGGCATAGCGCTCGGGCTTAGCTGCTCAACGGAAGGCGAGCGCCCCATGCTGCGGTAGGCCCGCTATCACCGAACGTGCAACGAGCTCGTTAAAGGGAGAGCGTGACGATGGGGTCGAAGCGGGCGTGGTTTTACCGCCCGCCGGAGCGCCCCATGGCGCGCTAGGCCCGCTATCACCGAACGTGCAACGAGCCTGTTAAAGGGAGAGCATGCCGCTGGGCGACAATATCCCCCTACGCTGTTCCTTTTATTTAGATACTGAATGCGGAAACATCTTTATGTCAGATCCATTCGCCGAAGCCGACCGTACCCTTGATGCCCAGGGGCTGCGATGTCCCGAACCGGTCATGCTGGTACGCAAAACCGTCCGCGACATGGATACCGGACAAACCCTGCTGATCATTGCCGACGATCCGGCCACCACCCGCGACATCCCCGGTTTTTGCCGCTATATGGAGCATACCCTGGTGGCGCAGACAATCGATCGTCCGCCCTACCGTTACCTGCTGCGCAAAGGGTAATATCAGACGTACAGCGAGCGAACGATCAAAAAGTGACCGGCGAAATAACCGGCTGCGATCACCGCCCTGGCCGCCCCGAACGGATAGCGGTAATGGCTGACCAGCCATACCACGGTAGCCAGCAGCAGCAGCGCGGTGCCGGCCAGCAATGAAAACCCATGGTCGTTGCTGCGGGCAAAATACTGCTCTCCCGCCACCCAAACCATCAGCAGTGTCATCGCGATATAGGTGCAAACCGGCCAGCGCAGCTCCTCAAGACGAGACCATATCACCGCTATCAACACCGCGCCAACGATCAACAATGCCGCCGGCAGCGGCCAGAAAACGGTAAAGGTCATCTGGCTGGCGAAACCGACGGTATAAAGCAGATGCGAGAGGAAATACGCGCCGATGACATACATCATCCGTTCCCTTGGCAAAAGCAGCAAGGTATCGGCCACCATGGTCGCCAGCAAACCAAGAATGATCAGATAACCGGTGGCGGTGATGACCGGCGCCTGGCATGCCAGGGCCAACAGCAGCAAAAGGGTGACCGGCCTGAATAACCAGCGCTGCCAGACCGGGCCGCGATAGGCGGCATCAACAAAAAGCCAGCCCGACAGCACAACCGCGATAAATGACCAGAGCATTTTTTTTCCTTATAGATGTGCAGAGCTAATAATCCATGAAACAGCGAAATCAAAAGTTGGAATTCGGGTGCCGATCTTCGCTCCAACGTAGGGATCGGTATATGTTTAAGCAAGATTAAGCAAGGAAGATGCGTCGCGACTGCGCTTCATGCTATGTTAGCGCCAGATTTTTTATATGCAAAATGCATTAACCCAGAATTTAGGGAGATAGCCGGGTTATGAGCAGCGAACAACCCCTATATCGGATTCAATTTATCAACAATGGCAAAAACTATCAGCTTTTTGTCCGTGAGCTTATCCAGAGCGCCATGTTCGGCTTTATTGAAATCGGTGATTTTGTTTTTTACAGTCATAGCACCGTGCTGGTGGATCCGTCCGAGGAGAAGCTGAAAACCGAATTCGAAGGCGTCACCCGCAGTTATATTCCGCTTCATGCCGTGATTCGTATTGATGTGGTGACCGAAAAAGGCAGCGCGCGAATTTCCGAACTGGGCGACAATGTCACGGTATTACCCTATTTTCCGGGTAAAAGCCCCAGAACATGAACCGTTCGCCGCGACACTTCTGAGCGCGCGGCGCCCCTGCGCGAAAGCCCTGCGTTTGACAAGCATTTGCGTATAACTCAGGGCCGCCGCAATTTTTTCTGCCAGGCCAGCATCTCGAATATGCCGAAAAGAAACATCCTGATCTGAAAGAGGATCGTGAATTTGGGCTCGTTTTTCGTCAGGGAGATCTTGAGCAGCAGCAGTTGCAAAACATGCATCAGCACCATGAATATCAGGGCAACATCAAAAAAATATTTCAGCGGCCTGGGGAAGGGCTGGATCACGTTCAGAATCAAAAAACACCAGACCAGCACCATCATTAAACGACCGAGATTAATCCACATCGTTGTGCTCCTGTGGTATGCCTTGACGGACAAATAGCCGGTATGCCACCTGGCCTGCGGATTTTTCGCGATGCAGGCGCCAGTTGGCGGGTATCGCCGGCGTACCGGTTTCCGTCTCTGTTTCGATATAAATCCAGGCGTCCGGCGACAGCCAGTGATGTTGTTCCAGTAATTGCGCCGTCTGTTCGATAAGCCCCTTGCGAAACGGCGGATCGAGGAAAACCACATCGTAGGGTTCTCCAGGCTGCGCCAGCCAGCGCAGGCTGTCGGTTACCACCACCTGTCCGTTGCCGGCCCCCAGCAGCCGCAGGTTTTTATCCAGCTGCGCCGCCACGGCCCGATCCTGTTCCAGCAGCGTGGCCGCCGCCGCATGGCGGGACAGCGCCTCCAGACCCAATGCGCCGCTGCCGGCGAAACAATCCAGGCAACGGGAGTCCTGCACCTTCGGCGCCAGCCAATTGAACAAGGTTTCCCGCACCCGGTCCGTGGTGGGGCGCAGGCCGGGGCTGTCGGGAACCGGCAATTTACGTCCGCGCCATTGACCGCCGATCAGACGTATTTGCCCGGCGGGACGGGAGGGGGGATTTTTCGCCATATGCGCCTTGTGGTCACTCAAACGGTTGATAAGCCGTATCAGGGGATATTCTACCGGCCCGATGGCCCGGGGGGAATGTTAATTCGTCACAGTTCGCCAATAGAGCTGAAAAGCCGAGCCTTACGTGTTGGGGCACGGGGAAAAGTGATAAACTATCAGGTTAATCAGTCACGTTATACCCAATAGCTTCAAAGATGACGGGTATATTCATCCGCCATGATTATCAGGCGAGGAGTCTAGTCGCAAATGGCAAAAGATAAAAAACGCGGTTTCTTGTCCTGGTTAGGCCTCAAGCGCCCGGATGAGGAACAGGAAAACCCCCGGCCGGCGTCGGGGGAAGCTGATGACCGGGCCGTTGAGCAAAACGCGGATACCGTAGCGAAGCAGGTTGCGCCCGTGGCCGGTGAATCTGACGCCGTGCGCACCGCCAAGGATATCGTCGACGTCACCGAGCGGGTGGCGCAAGAGCAGGCCGCGGTCACGCCGGCTGCCGATGGCGGCCGCAATACGGCGCCTGCGGCAGAAACGGCGTCCCCCTCTCCGGTGCCCCGTGATGCCTCCGCCTTGGACGGTGTCCTCCCTCCGGCGGACGAGCGCCCCGTCCAACGCGATGAGGCCGCATTGACGCTGGCGGAGGATGTCCGCCCCGACCGGGATCTCGCGCCGGCGGACGAATGGGAACCGGAACCTTTGGGCGCCGTTATGGCTGAGCCGCCGGTTACCGAGCAGGCGCGCCCGACCCGCGAAGGTCTTTTTGCCCGTCTCAAACGGGGGCTGCTTAAAACCAAACAAAATCTCGGATCCGGATTTATCGGATTGTTCCGCGGTAAAAAAATAGACGATGATTTGTTCGACGAGCTGGAAGAGCAATTGCTGATTGCCGACGTGGGGGTGGAAACCACGCGCAAAATCATCTCCAGCCTGGTTGAACATGCCGATCGCAGCCATCTGAAAGACGCGGATGCGTTGTACGGCAAGCTCAAAGAGGAAATGGCCGCTATACTGGCCAAGGTCAGCCAGCCTTTGCAGGTGGGCGGCAAAACCCCGTTCGTTATTTTGATGGTGGGAGTGAACGGCGTCGGTAAAACCACCACTATCGGCAAATTGGCGCGCCAGTACCAAGCGGAAGGCAAAACCGTTATGCTGGCGGCCGGCGACACCTTCCGGGCGGCGGCGGTGGAGCAACTGCAAATCTGGGGCCAGCGCAATCAAATCCCAGTGGTGGCGCAGCATACCGGCGCCGATTCCGCATCGGTGATTTTTGATGCCATCCAGGCGGCCAAGGCCCGCGGCATCGATGTCCTGATTGCCGACACCGCCGGCCGATTGCAGAACAAAAGCCATCTTATGGATGAGCTGAAGAAGATTGTCCGCGTCATGAAAAAGCTGGACGCGGACGCCCCCCACGAGGTTATGCTGACCCTGGACGCCAGCACCGGCCAGAACGCCGTCAGCCAGGCGAGACTCTTTAATGAAACGGTGCCGTTAACCGGGATTACGCTGACGAAACTGGACGGCACCGCCAAGGGCGGGGTTATTTTTGCCGTAGCCGATCAGTTCGGCATCCCGATTCGTTATATCGGTGTCGGGGAAGGCATCGAAGATTTGCGGCCCTTTAACGCCGATGATTTTATAGAGGCACTATTTGCCCGAGAGGATTAACTAGGATGATTCGCTTTGAACACGTCAGCAAAGCTTATCTCGGCGGACGGCAGGCACTGCAAAGTGTCAATTTCCACCTTCGTCCGGCCGAGATGGCCTTTTTGACGGGCCATTCGGGAGCGGGTAAGAGTACCTTGCTCAAACTGATTTGCGGTATTGAACGGCCTAGCGCGGGTCATATCTTTTTTGACGGTCACGATATCAGCCGCTTGAGAAATGGCGAAGTGCCCTTCTTGCGTCGCCAGATCGGCATGATCTTCCAGGATCATCATTTGCTGCTGGACAGAACCATTTACGACAACGTGGCGATGCCGTTGATTATCTCGGGAGCGAGCACCGAGGATATCAGGCGCCGGGTGTCGGCGGCGCTGGACAAGGTCGGCTTGCTGGATAAAGCGCGTAACTATCCCATCCAATTGTCCGGTGGCGAACAGCAGCGGGTGGGCATTGCCCGCGCCGTGGTGAACAAGCCCGCGGTTCTGCTGGCGGATGAGCCCACCGGCAATCTTGACGACGCACTGTCGGAGGATATTTTGCGGCTGTTCGAAGAATTCAACCGGGTAGGCGTGACGGTACTGATGGCCACCCACGACCTGGCGCTGATCGCTCGGCGGCGGTATCGTATCATGTCGCTGAATCAGGGAAGAATGGGCGGGGGCGTTGATGGCGAATAAACTTAACCGGCCGCAGACCGCGAGCGGCGCCAAAGCGGCCAAGAGCAAGGCTCTGCGGGGCGGCTGGCGCGAACAGTGGGCTTATGCCTGGAGCAATGCCTTCGGAGATATGCGGCGCCAGCCGTTAGCAACTCTCCTAACCGTTACCGTTATTGCCATATCGTTGACATTGCCCAGCATATGTTATCTGGTATGGAAAAACGTCAGCCAGGCGGCGGCGCAGTGGTATCCAAGCCCGCAGCTCACCGTCTATCTGGATAAAACCCTGGATGATGATGCGGCCCTCAAGGTCATGAATCGCCTGAAGCAGGAAGCCGGAGTGGATAAGGTGAATTACCTTTCCAAAGAAGAGGCGATGGGGGAATTCCGTAACTGGTCGGGCTTTGGCGGCGCGCTGGATATGCTGGAGCAGAATCCGCTGCCGGCGGTGGCCATCATCACGCCGAAGCTGGATTTCCAAAGCGCCGACACCCTTAAAACGCTGCGGGATCGGGTCGCGGCGGTGCCTGGGGTGGATGAGGTGCGAATGGACGACAGCTGGTTCGCCCGGCTGGCGGCCCTGACCGATTTGGTGGGACAGGTCGCGGCCACCATCGGCGTGTTGATGATCGTTGCGGTATTCCTGGTTATCGGCAACAGCATCCGTCTGAGCATCTTCAGCCGCCGTGACACCATCAACGTAATGAAGCTGCTGGGGGCCACCGATGGGTTTATCCTGCGGCCGTTTCTCAACGGCGGGGCTTTGCTGGGGCTGGGCGGCGCCATTGTTTCGCTGATCCTGTCGGAAGCCCTGGTATGGCGGCTGCAATCCGTGGTGGAGAAGGTGGCCTCGGTGTTCGGCACCACCTTTGCCCTGCACGGGCTTGACTGGTCGGAGATTCTGCTGCTATTACTGATTTCCACCATGATTGGCTGGCTGGCGGCCTGGCTGGCGACGGTGCAACATTTACGTCGTTTTACACCCCAATGATGTTTTTTTGTTATAATCGGACAACGATATTACAACCGCACAAGCTGATCTATGTTACGTTTTAACTTGAACTAATATGCTGCGAGTGGGTCTTAATATCGGCTGTTGATACAAAAGTTGCCCGTAAAACAACGGCCGCTTGATGTGACAGCATATGAGAATTTAGCGAGAGGACTTGAATGATTAAAGATATGCAAGCTTTAGCCCTGGTTCCCCAAGGCAGTCTGGAAGCCTACATCCGGGCAGCCAATGCCTATCCTATGCTTACGGCGGAGGAAGAGCGGTCTTTGGCTGAACAACTGCATTATCAGGGCGATTTGGAGGCGGCCAAGCGGCTTATCCTGTCTCACCTGCGCTTTGTCGTCCATATCGCGCGTAATTATTCCGGTTATGGTCTGCCGCAGGCGGATTTAATCCAGGAAGGCAATATCGGCCTCATGAAAGCGGTGCGCCGCTTCAATCCTGAAGTAGGGGTCCGGCTGGTTTCTTTCGCCGTGCACTGGATTAAAGCTGAAATTCACGAATACGTTCTGCGCAACTGGCGCATCGTGAAGGTGGCCACCACCAAGGCCCAGCGCAAGCTGTTCTTCAATTTGCGCAAAACCAAACAGCGCCTGGGCTGGTTTAATCAGGCCGAAGTCGAGATGGTGGCGCAAGAACTCGGCGTCACCAGTAAAGACGTGCGTGAAATGGAATCGCGCATGGCGGCTCAGGACATGACCTTTGATCCGACCCCGGATGAAGATGTCCGCGAGGGGCAATCCATGGCCCCGATGCTCTATTTGCAGGATAAGTCTTCCGATTTCGCCGACGGCATTGAAGAAGACAACTGGGATGATCATGCGGCGGACAAGCTCGGCCTGGCGCTGGAAGGCCTGGATGAGCGCAGCCAGCATATTATCCGCGCCAGATGGCTGGATGACGACAACAAGACCACGCTGCAGGAACTGGCGGATAAATACGGCGTTTCTGCGGAACGCGTGCGCCAGCTGGAAAAAAACGCCATGAAAAAAATGCGGATGGCGATAGAGTCGTAATTTGCAAGGCCTGTCCTGACCGGGCAGTTTGTCAATAAGCTCAGGCCCCCTCATTGCCGAGGGCGGCCTTTTTGCTTTGGGTGGTTAACCCTTGACGCCGGCTACCACCTCGCGGGCGGTGCGCACGATGGCATCGGTCGTGATATCGAACTTGGCGTACACGTCTTGAATCTTGCCCGATTCGCCGAAGTCGTGCATGCCGACGAATTTGCCTTCAAAGCCGATGTACCTTTCCCAGCCCAGTTCAACCGCCGCCTCGATGGCGACTCTGGCCGCCGTATCCCCTAATACCGATTTTTGGTATTGGCGATCCTGCTCTTCAAAAAGCAGCCGGCACGGCATGGAGACCACGGCGGTGGGCACGCCTTCTTTTTGCATTATTTCCCGCGCCTCAACGGCAAGATGCAGTTCCGAGCCCGTTGCTATCAGGGTCAGCTGACGGGGTCCGCCCTGGGCCTCCAGCAGAACGTAGGCGCCCCGGGCCGATTTGTTTTCGGTCCCGGCTTCTTTTCGCAACAACGGCATGGGCTGCCGGGACAGCGCGATAAGGGCGGCGCGGCGCGGCTGCTCCAGGATCAGTTCCCAACATTCGGCGGTTTCCACCGGATCCCCCGGCCGGTATACGCCCAGATGGGGAATCGCCCTAAGCGCCGCCAGATGCTCAACGGGCTGATGCGTCGGTCCGTCTTCCCCCAGCCCGATGGAATCATGGGTCATGACAAAAATTGTGCGTATACGCATCATCGCCGCCAGCCGGATGGCCGGTCGGCAATAGTCGGAGAAGCAAAGAAACGTGCCGCCGTAGGGGATTAAACCGCCATGCAGCGCCAAACCGTTCATGGCCGCGGCCATGCCGTGCTCGCGCACGCCGTAATGGATATACGAGCCATCATAGTGACCGGGGGTGATCTCCACCTGATTTTTCGCTTTGGTATTGTTTGACGGCGTCAGATCCGCCGACCCTCCCAGCATTTCCGGTATCGCATCGAACAGATGATTAAGCACGGCACCGCTGGCTTGGCGGGTGGCCATGTCGGCTCCGCTTTTGATGAATTCTTCACGCGCGGCGGCGATGGCGGCTTTCCAGTTTACCGGCAGCTCACCGCGGGTGCGGCGTTCGAACTCCCTGCGCAGATCCTCAGGCGTATTTTTCACGCGTTCCGCCCAGGCCATCCGGGCGGTCCGGCCTTTTTCGCCGATGGCGCGCCACTCTTTTAACAACTCCTCCGGGATCACGAACGGCGGTGAATCCCAGCCGAGGATTTTACGGGCGCCGGCGATTTCTTCCTCGCCGGGAGCATCGCTATGGGCTTTCTGGGTCCCGGCCTTGGTAGGGAAGCCAAAACCGATGATGGTCTTGCAGGCAATCAAGGTGGGTTGATCTTCTATCCCACGAGCCGTGGTGATGGCGTTGCGGATGGCGTCGGTATCATGGCCGTCGATTTCCAATACGTACCAGCCTGACGCGCGGAAACGTTCAATCTCATTGTCAGAGACCGACAGGCTGGTGGCGCCGTCAATGGAGATGGAGTTGTTATCCCAAAACGCAATAAGGCGGCCTAGCTTGAGGTGGCCCGCCAGGGAGATAGCCTCCTGGCTGATCCCCTCCATCAAACAGCCGTCACCGAGAAAAACGTAAGTGTAGTGGTTAACCAGGTCATCGCCGAAGGTTGCATTCATGATGCGTTCGCCCAGCGCCATGCCGACCGATTCCGCAATGCCCTGGCCCAGCGGCCCGGTGGTCAGCTCAATCCCATCCGCATGCCGGTATTCAGGATGGCCCGGCGTCTTGCTCCCTACCTGGCGGAAACGCTCCAGTTCCTCTATCGGCATGTCCGCATAACCCGTCAAATACAACAGGCTATAGAGCAGCATCGATCCGTGGCCGTTGGAGAGCACGAAGCGGTCGCGGTCCAGCCAGTGCGGGTCCGCGGCATCGAACTGCATGAATTCTTTGAACAGGACGGTGGCGATGTCGGCCATACCCATGGGCGCGCCGGGATGGCCGCTTTTCGCCTTTTGTACAGCATCCATGGAAAGAAACCGGATACAGTCCGCCATATCGCGAAGGTGCCGGTCACGAGGCGCCGGTACGCTTTTCGGCGCTGTTGGTGTTCCGGAAGGTTGTTCTGTCATCGTTATACCCTCTTATGTCATTGACGTTTAGCGTTCATCATCGAGTAAATGGGTAAGCGCAAGGCGTAAGACAACGGCATCCTGACCGGTGGAGCGACGGCATCCCATCCAGCGGAGATTAGGCCGAGCGGACCGTCTATCGTTTTGCTCGGCATTGGCCCCATGTGCTGCCCGCAAGTTACTACGACGATCAACAGCTTAGTGGGAAAGGTATTGATACCACGGCATCTGATGGTTCTCTGTTCTACATAATAGCGTAAGACGTCGGTTCACGCCGCTCTTCGGTCATCACCTGGCGGCTTTCGGGACGGTGACTTCCCTTTTGCGACGAACGGAGCCGGCATCGGTAGTCTTTTTGGTTATCAATAAAATAAAGATGCGGCTTCCCATACGCCTTTACCGCAATAATATTAATTGTTATTTTTGCCTGTTACCGAAGGAATATATAGCAGTGAAGGAAAAATATATTAATTTTCATAAAATGATTATTGTTAATATTTTAATTTTTTCATTGTAAGCGTGAACGGTATCTATCAATAACAACGCTGTCTCAAGGAGCGTAATAATGGACTATAGGGGCTATCTACATTCTTATTATCAGCCATATGTATTACCTGTTTACCCGCGGCCGGGTCAATATAATACAATGAATATGCCGTTATATTACTACCCGGTCATGGGCAGTCACTTCGTCCCGCTGCAGCGAGTGATGATGCCGTTAATCAATGTCGGTTATGCTTTACCCGGAGAATATGCCGCCAGGGCTGTACCGGAGTATATTCCCGCGGTGAATTGCATGCCGGGTATACGTGAAAGGCTCAGGGCCGCCGGGCAGGCCGCGCCGTTATTGCACTGTCCCTGCCTTAGTCAACGCCCGTCCCCCGTCGCCGCTCCGTTTAATACCGCCAGGGTATCCCGCGCCGTCTCCCGTCCGGTTGAGCATTCTCCCCCTCAACGGGCGCGGGCTCCTGGCTCCGCCCGTGGAGGACGAAATCCCGCATTGCCGTTAACCCGCCACAACGTCTAACAATGGGAGGGGGCGAATCCTGCGCCGGCAAATCCCAGTGGTGCGTGGCTGGTGAAAAAATGAATCACCGGTTAGCCATGGCGAAAGGGGGCGGGTGAAGTCCGGCGGAAATCACATTGCATACATTATACAAAAATGAGATATTGTATAAAATAATTGCCTATTAATGTGATTAAAAGAGGATTTCAATGAACACCGCCCCGGTCTATCTCAATCCCGAAGGCGCCTGCCCGGCGCAAGGACTCTATTCCCACGCGACGCGGGTGAGCACCGGCACGATGTATTATCTGGCCGGTCAGCTCTCCGTGGCGGAGGATGGCGGCGTTGCCGGGAAGGGAGACTTCGCCGCTCAGTTTATCCAGGTGTTCGCCAATCTTGAGGCGGTGCTGAAGGGCTTGGGTCTGGGCTGGCGGGATATCGTCAAATTCACCACCTTTATGGTGCACTCACAGCATATTGAATTGTTTATGCGGCTGCGCGCCGAGCACTTTCCCCGTTTTTTTTCCGGCGATCTGTTTCCCCCCAATACCTTGCTGGTGGTGAACCGGCTGGTGAAAGAGGACTTTTTGCTTGAAGTGGAGGCCATTGCCTGCAAAAGCGCTGAAGATTTACGGTGAGATTGAAATAATTCCCGGCGGACAGGAAAGGCATGGAATAGTACACTGTTGCAATTGGCGGGGCCGATAAACAGCGATATTCCGGATGCCGCGGTGCGATAGCTCCGGGCTGGGGCGGCCTATGACAAATGAATTGATGACGGAATAACAACATGCCCTCAGTGATGCTCGCCGGCGGGTCCGCAATGCCGGAGCCGATGTCGTTGCCGGAAATAGTCTACCGAAAACTGCGTGATGCGATTCTCAACGGCGTCTATGCCCCCGGCGCCATGCTGCGCCAGGAAGAAGTGGCCGCCCAGTTGGGCGTCAGCCGCAATCCGCTGCGGGAGGCGCTGCCCCGTTTGGAGTCCGAGGGCATCGTGGTGCTGTATCCCCGGCGCGGTTATGCGGTGGTGAAACTGGATCCCACAGAAATATGCAATGTGTTTGATTTGCGTATTTTATTGGAAACGGACCTGGTGGCCCGCTCCATCGTGCTGAAAACCAAGGCCGATGAGCAGCGGGTCCAATCCATTCTCGACGACATGGCGCTGCTGGCGGAGCAGGCGGAAGCCGCCGACAGAACCCGCTGGTTCGATTTGAACCTGCGCTTTCATGACGCCATGCTGCTGCCGGCCCGCTGTCCGCACCATATGAAAGCGCTGGCCCAGTCGCGAGGTGCGCTGGAGGCCTATATACGCGCCGAGGTCCGGTTGACGGGGGATCTTAACCAGGCCCAAAGGGAACATGCCGAACTGACCCTGGCGTTTGTCTCCGGCGATAAGGACCGGCTGATCCGGCTGATCCGGGAACATTCCGAACATACCCGCGATCGACTGCTGCGCGGGCTGCCACGCTGGCAATAGACGTCCCCGAAGAAAGGGACTCATCGTCCCCCTTCCTGATTCAGCTCGCCTTCTTAAGATGACGGCTATAGGTTTCATACAGCCAGCGGTTGAATTCCGGCAGGATTTTTTCCAGATGGGAATAGCGGCCGCGGGGGGCGAAGCGGGATTTAAAGGCCTTCTGCATGGTCATATTGGTCTCTTCATCCTGCTCGCCGAAGGTTTCCGTTGAGGAAATCTGTACTTTGCGCATCCAGTCAAAATTGGGCAGTTCGGTGGTTTCCTTCGGATAGTAGAAGTTAATCAATAGATCGATGGAACCCACCGAACGGGGAAACACCCGGAAGGTGAACGCCTGGTCCGGCAGCAGACAGAAGAACAGCGTGGGGGGAACCGAGGAAAAAATCGTTCGGCGCCGCTCTTCGTCGGTAAGATCCTTTAGAATCGGGAACTGCGCTTTCTGGCTCGGGTTAAAGGCCGCATCCTGGCGCATACCTTCAAAGTAGGTGGAGTGGGTTAAGTAATTTTCACCCTCCTGCCAGTCGTCCCATTCGGAGAAACGGGCGTTTTCCGCCGGGGCTATTTCATGGAATCCCTTGTGCACATAGGAGGTGTGATAGGGTTCCAGGCCGTTTTCCAGCGTGATTTTCCAGTTCCAGGGATAATTCTGGTGCGCCAGGGTCGGCATCACCTGCATGTCGGCGAAATTATAGTGCCGCAGCTCTTCGTCGGCTTTCGCCAGGGTCGGCGCCAGCGGCGCGGCGTTCATATCGAAGTTGGCGAAAATAAAGCCGTGGAACAGCTCCATCTTGAGCTCCGGCAGCGCGGTATCTTCACGCTGCTGGGTAATGGGAATGGTCATGCCCATTTCCGGCGCCGCGCGCAGTTTACCGTCCAGGCGATAGGACCAGGCATGGTAAGGGCAGCTGAAGGTGACGCAGTTACCGGTTTTTTCCTCCGCGCAGTCACGTATCAGCGGATGGCCGCGATGCTGGCAGATGGCGGACAACACCTTGATGGAGCCGTCGTTTTGCCGTACCACCAGCAGCGGTTCGTCGATGATTTCAACGGTGAAATAATCTCCCGGATTGGGAATCTGGTTTTGATGGCCCAAAGCCAGCCAGCTTTTGGAAAAAACCGCCTGCTTTTCGAATTCGAAAAACGCCTCTGAGGTATAGAATTCACTTGGCAGCGAACGTGCCTGGGTGAAATCTTTAATGGACGCTTCCATCATTTTGAGCAGTTCATCGATATTCACATCTGATTGAGTTTGTTTAATGCCCACAGCTACCTCCGGCAATAATGAGTTGTCATGAGTGACATCGGGATGGGTTGTTGGTAAATGCTGCAACCCCACAGCGAATCAACATCAAAGGGTTCGGCCTTTATGATCAGGGCGATACCAATTCCATCTGCAATCCCCAGGGCGTCAGAAAATAAACCCAGCGGCGGCCCGCCAAGGGATGATCCGGACCGATGACCGAGGGTTCGCCGAGAATTTTTACCCCCGGCACCTGCCGCAGGGCCGCCAGCGCCTGCGGGAGATTGTGCACGGTGATGCCCAGATGGGCGCCGCCGGCGTCACAGTTCCTCGGCATGGCCCGGTTCAGGTCCGGCGCCCGGTATTCGAATAATTCCAGCGCCGTGCCCAGGAAATCGAGCTTGGCCAGGCGGCAGGCGGCCTCAGGGTGCGTATTGAAGCGTTCCGCCATTGACGCCGCGTTGTCCGCACCGGGCAGGTAATGGCGGCGATATAATTCGCGCGCTCCCAGGACTTGGGTAAAGAACGCCGTCGCCGCGTCCAGATCCGGGACGGTGAGGGCGACGTGATCCACCCTGCCGCATGACAGCACCGGCGCGGCGAGCGGCTGCGGAGTGCCGGGCTTCATGTTTTATCGTCCAGCGCGGCGAAGCGTTCTTTCAGCCAGCCCGCCTCATAAGGCGTGCGGAACTCGATATAGAGCTTGAGATGCCTGAAACGCCAGACGCCGTTACGGCGCTCAAACACATCGTCATAGCGGCCGCCCATCCACAGCGCCATCCGGTCCTGAAATATGCAGGGTTCAAGAAGTTTCCAACTGCCGCGGCCCCGTTCGCCGGCGACGTATATAGATTCGTTCATTAAATAATGAGTGGTAAAAGAGAGCCGGCGCGGGCTGGCCTCGAACATATCGGCAATGGCGTCATGGCCGGTAACCTTGTTGGCCGTTCCCTGCGCCTCGCTTTCCCAGATACCGTCCGGCCAGAACAAATCGGCCACCGCCCGCCCGAGCTTATCGTCGCAAGCCTGCATATAGTCCGCTTTCAAACGGCGGATGGCATCTTGGGATTCCAGGGCGTCCAGGCGCTGTAGCAAAGACTGTTCGTCACCGGTCAGGTTTCTGTCAATGGGCATGATGTTCTTTGGATATTATTTTGGATACAATATAAAATACAATATGCGCCGGTGATTTATCACTGTCAACAGGCAAAAGTGGATATTGGAAAATGCGTATGACATGCTAGATTTCCTTGCCGGACATGAAACTTTTAACTTTCTTTTTTCAGCGATATAAGAAAAACAACCTATGAAGACTTCGAAAAGGCAAACGGCCACCGGGCGGACAACCGAGCGCATCCGGGAACTGATCATCAGCGGCGAAATCGGTGCCGGCGAAACCTTGCGTCAGGAAGAACTTTCGGTCCGTCTGGGCGTTTCACGCACACCGCTGCGGGAAGCGATTATCATCCTGCAAGCCGAGGGTCTGGTGATTAACCATCCCCACAAAGGCACCGTGGTTTATAAACCCACCGTGGCGGAGCTTGAGGAAATTTACGCTACCCGCCTGCTGCTGGAGCCGGCGGCGGCCCGATTGGCGACCCGCAACATGACGCCGGAAGCGCTGCTGGACGTGGATCGCATCGTGCATGAGATGACCGCCACCACCACGCCCTGGCAGTTGATCCGCCTTAATCATGAATTCCGCTATACCTTTTATTCCGCTTCCGGCAACCGAACGCTGGCGGACACCATCCGCGGTCTGACGCTGCGCGCCGAACCCTATGTCGGCATACTGGTAAGCGGGCTGAACCGGCCTTTCACCGATCAAGCCTTCGCCGCCCTGTTGGACGCTATCCGCGCCGCTGACGGCGACCGCGCCGCCGCCGTCACCCAGGCGCACCTCGAGGCGACGGTGGCCAACGTTCTGCCGATGCTGCAGCGCTGAGTCCGCTAAGGCGCACCTAGGAGCGGCGGTGGCCGGCGTCCTGCCGATGCCGCGGCGCTAAAGCGCGTCGAGAAACCGGCTTACGATGCGGTTGAATTCGCCGGGATGCTCGTAAAAAGGCAAATGTCCGCACCGTTCAAGGGTGTGCAGCCGCGCCCTGGGGAAACATGCCACCGCGGCTTCGGCGCGGGCATGGCTGGCACGGGGATCCTGGCGTCCCCACAGCAGCAGGGTGGGGGCGGCGACCTCATTGAGCCGTTCGGCGACCCGGAAGGGCCGTGCCCGATTTACATCCAGCATGGCCGCCAGCAGCGATTTATAAGCCTGGGCGGCGCCTTCCCTGGCATAGGCCGTTAATTGGCTCAAAATCAGCGGGTCGAAATCCAGCGTTCCGTCAAAACAGAGATTCGCCAGGCGCTGCCGGCAACTGTCCCAGGTGGCGGTATCAAAGGCGCTGCTGCCGTTGGCCAGGGTCTTGCCCAGGGTTGCCACGGTTTCGGCTTCGGTTTGCAGCGCGGTGCCGCTGCCCACCACCACCAGGCGCTTTATCCGCGCCGGCATACGTAAGCCGAGCAGCAGGGCAAGCTGGGCGCCGAATGAGCTGCCGACAATGGAGAACTGTTCAAAGTCCAGCCGGTCCACCAGCGCCTCCAGATGCGTCATTAGGGCGGCATGGCCGATATCGCCGCGATCGTCATACAGATCGGTAAAGCCATGGCCGAGCAGATCCGGCGCGCAAACGCGCCGCCGTGCCCCCAGGTCGGCCAGGTTACGCAGCCAGACATCGGCGGAAAACCCCACCGGATGCAATAACAGCAGCGGTTCTCCGCGACCCGATTCAATCACCCGGGTGCGGATGCCCCCCGCCGTCAAAAATTGGATATGCATGGTCAGGCCTCCTCGCGCAGGCAGGCCAATGCGTCGGCGCGGGAAGCTTTTCGGGGCAGGAGGGCGGCGCCGGTATAAAACGCGAGATAGATGCCGTTCGGGTCGCGGGCAAAACAGCGGGCGCCTTCCTGCCGGGTTTGCCGAGCCATCCCCGCCGGCATGGCCGGCTGGGAGAGCAGAAAGGATTGGGGGGCGATTAAAAACCACAGGGAGTGCAGTCCCGCCTGCTCATCCCTTCCCGCCGCCACCAGGGCCACGCAGGCATGTTGTTGCCCGGGCAGACCCAATAGCGCCGCCTCCCCGCTCCGGCTGATAAGCTCCAGACCGGCGATGCGCCGATAGAAATCCAGTGAGCGCGGCAAATCGGCGACAAAAAATGTCCCGCCGCAGATCTCCATCGACTGGAGGGCCGCGCCGTCCACCCGGGTGTCTAGCCGGGGCAAAGGCTCAAAGGCCGGGAAAGGCGGCGTTGTCAGCGGATCCCAGCGGGCGCTGATCAGGTTATTTTGGTTTTCGGCATAAAAACCGCGCCAATCGGGCACGCTGTCGATATAGAACTCCACGGCGTTGCCGTCCGGATCGTAGAGATACAGGCTGCGGGACATGCCGTGATCCAGCGCCTTTTCCACTGCGATATTAAAACGTTCGGCGTTGCGGTAGGCCTCGATAAGCGACGCCTCGCTGCAGACGTGAAAAGCGATATGATTGAGGCCGGGCTGCCGGCCGCGAACCATGGTGTTCTGTACGCTGCCGTCCCGGCCGATCAGCGGGGCGCTGGAAACCTGCATTAATCCCATGTCGTGATGGGTGGCGCCGTTGCTGAGGAATCCCGCCTTGATGCCGGGTTCGCGAAAGACTTCGGTCAGGCCGCAGACATCCCGGTAGAACGCTACGGACTCATTCACATCCGCCACAAAAATATTCGCATGGGCGAAGCGGTCGGGGCGGAAAAGTGCTGTATTTGCGGACATTTTTCTCTCCAATCAATTACCCGGACATTACCGGAAGCGGGCGACGACGCTTTTTTCCAAGGCCGACATCACCAAAAACAGCAGGATGCCGAAACCGCCGGCCATCAGCGTCGCGGCCCACAGCAGGGCGATGCTGTCGCTTTGCATGGCGGAAATCAGCAGCGGGCCGATACCCTGATCCAGCCCGAACCATTCGCCGAAAATGGCCCCCACCATGGCGGCCGGCGCCGCCACTTTCAGGCCGGACATAAACGTCGGCAGGCATGCCGGCAGTTCCAGATGAAAAAATCGTTTGTTGCCGGGGCAGTCCAATACCGCGAACAGATCGTAATGGGCCTGGTTGACCTCGGCGAAACCGGACAATGTGGCGATAAATACGCTGAAAAAGACAAAAAAGGCGGCCACCGCGATGGGGAGATCCTGGCGTTCCATCGTCGCCAGCAGTACCGGCCCCAGGGCTATCACCGGCGTTGCGTTGATAATGGCCGCCAGCCGGGTGATACCCGGCCTGAGCCAATGGCCCAGCTGGGCCAGGACCGCCAGCAGCGTGCCGATAAGGATGCCGATAAAATAGCCGCGAAATGCGCTGTCGGCGGTGTGCAGCAGCGCATCAAGGAACACCGCGTGGTTTTCCGGCGCCAGAAATTGCCCGATAACCTCGCTCAGCGGCGGTATCACCCCGCGCAGCCATGACGATCGGCCGCCGGCTTCCCATAACGCCAGCAAAATGAAGGCCCCGGCTAAAGCATACAGCCGCTGGCGCCGTAACAGGCGAGTCGTCATGTCGGCACCTCAGTCAACATAAATCCTCCCCGGCTTCCAGCTCATCCAGCGCCAGGGTCAATTCATCGGACAACGCATGAAACTGCGGGCTGCGCATGATCTCCGGCTGGCGCGGGCGCTGGAAAGGTATGCGCCTTTCCATCCGCACCCGGCCCGGACGGGGCGACATCACAATGACCCGATCGGCGAGAAAAATGGCCTCTTCCACCGAGTGGGTGACCAATAACGTCGTCAGCCGTTCGGCGCTCCACAGCGCCTGTAATTCAATATTCAGCCGCCGTCTCGTCACCGCGTCCAATGCGCCGAACGGCTCGTCCAGCAGCAGCAATTCCGGCCGCAAAATCAGGGACCGTGCAATGGCTACCCGCTGGCGCATGCCGCCGGAAAGCTGTTTCGGCCGGGATTTCTCGAAGCCGGTCAGGCCCATCAGATTGAGCAGCCAGGCGATGCGCTGTTCATTCACTTTATATCCGGTGATTTTGCAGGGCAGCGCCACATTGTCCCAAGCGGAAAGCCAGGGCAGCAGGGCATGGTCCTGAAAGGCCACGCCTAATCGGTTGTTTTTGATGAACTCTCCCGGTCCGTCGCAGCCGTCCATCACCAGTTTCCCGCCGCTTGGGGTCTCAAGGCCTGCGATAAGGCGCAGAATGGTGGATTTACCGCAGCCCGACGGGCCAATCAGCGCGACGAATTCATATTTACCGATGTGCAGATCGACATTATCCAGCGCGGTGAATTCGCCGCCGCCGCTGGCAAACCGCTTGGAAACCTGCTTGAGATCCACCAGCGCATGCTGCCCGGACGCGGGCTGTTGCGCCGGTATGATTTCTTCAGCCGGCGTCCCGGCGGTCGCCGCCGTAGAGGTTGATGAAAGCTGCATGGCGTGTCTCTTAGAGTAATTGGGTCCGATTGCCGAAGACCTCTTCGAGCAGGCTGGTATCCACATAGCTATCCACCGCGGGCAGTTGGGTTTCGCCGGCCGCGCGCAGCGCCGCATAAATGGGGCCGCTGATTTTGGTCTTGTCGATCCAGAGCATGCCTTTGTCGCGGGTCAAATCGCTTTGCGTCAGCGGAACCATGGCCTGATTGACCCGGAGCTGATGGGGCTGGTCGATTTTCATGGAGCCGGCGTAGCGTTCCGCCACCAGTTTCGGCGCCAGGGTGGGATCTTTGGCATTCATTTCCCAGCCTTTGATACTGCCGCGCAGGAAGCCGAGAATGACTTTGCGGTTTTTGGCGATGGCGTCGCTGCTGACCACAATCGGGCTGGTATAGGTGGGCAGTCCCATAGCGGCGAACAGGATCATATTGGTTTTCACCCCCTGTTCCGCCAGCGTCACCGGTTCGGAGGTGGCGAACACGCTGATGATGTCAACGCTGCCTTTGGTCAGCGGTGTGGAGTCATAGCCGATGGGCACAAAGGTATAGCCGTTGGCCGGCAGGCCATTGATTTTGAATACGGCGTCAAGCTCGCGCTGACGTCCTTGGGCGGCGCCGATCCGCTTGCCCACCAAATCCTTGGCGCTGTTCAGCGGCAGGCTTTGCAGGCTGATGAGGGCCAGGGGCGAAGTCTGGAATACGGAGCCGATGACCGTCAGCTTGGCCTGGTGCTGAACAGCATTGATAGTGCTGGTGAGAAAGGTCGGCAAGCCGGCGGTACCGGCGCCGCCGGCCACGACCTGCTCTACGCCCTGCATATTGGGGCCGCCGGGCAGGAACTTCACGCTGATGCCTTCCTGTTTGTAATAACCCAAGGCGTCGGCGATATAAAAGCCGGCGAAATCCACGCTCGGGATCCAGTTCAGCTGCAATGAGACCGTATTGCCGACGGCGGCAAGGACGACGCCGGGGCCGAACAGCGATGCGATGGTAATGCCTGCGCCGGCGGCGGTGAGTAAACGGCGACGGCTGATGTGACCTTCTTTCATTTTTTTTCCTCTTTATAATATCTGTGCAGGGAATTAACGAAACTTCATGCTCACTTTTCTTTCCAACCCGCTTGCGATACCGAAGATCACCAGCGATAGCACTACGCCGATCAGGCTGACTTGCCAGGCCTGGTCGGTATCCATAATCTGTTGCGCTTTTGCCAGCCGGTAGCCCAGGCCGCGGGTGCCCAGCAGCCACTCGGCGGTCAGCGCGCCCACCACGCTGAGCATGGCGCTGATGCGCAGCGCGGTGATGATGTTCGGCACCGCGGCAGGTAAGGCCACGTGCAGATAATGCCGGCGTTTGCCGGCCCCCAGCACGTGGAGCAAATCCGCGGCCCCCGGCGGTATGCTGTCCAGGCCGGAGCGCGTCAGCACAAAGGCCGGAAAATAGGAAATCAGCGCGGCGATGACGATGATGGTGTAAAGGGTGTAGCCGAATATCGACGCGACGATGGGAATCAGGGCGATGGACGGCAAGGTATTGAGCAAAATGGTCAGCGGCGTCAATACCCCCGACAGCATGGGAGAAAACCAGCTGAGGGAGGCCACCGTGATGCCTAGCAGCATTCCCAGGCCCAAGCCCGTACCGATGACCATCAGGGTGGTCAGCAGGTCGGGCAGGTATTGGGCGAATCCGGTCACCGTCCCGGCCAAGGTTTGCAGGGGGGAGGGGGCAATAAGCGCGGGAACATCGTCCAGCACCAGCCAACACTGCCACAGCAGGATGATCAGGCAGTAAGGCCATATCATCCGGATAAGTCCGGCGGCGGCCCGACCGGCTCCGCGGCCGATGACTTTTGTGCCGGCGGGCGGCGGCGCGGGTACTTCTCTTGCGGCCATAAAAATCCCCCTTGTCCCGTTACGTCCAAAAAACTGCATTTTTTTCGCCCGTGGCGGTTTGCACCGGCTTAATGCAATTTCGGATAAAATTTTGGATATTTTGAAATTTATGCAAAAGCCGCTCCAATTTCGGCGGCTTTACAGACAGAAGCAGTCTGTTTTTTGTACTTACCTTACTCGCGCAAGGCTAAAACGGGATTGACTAACCTACCGATAGGCTGAATCTCAATCTCCACACGGTCGCCGTGACGCAGGAATCGGGGTGGGGTGAAACCGATTCCGACCCCGGCGCAGGTGCCGGTGGCGATGATATCGCCGCTCTCAAGGGACATGGTTCGGCTGATGGTTTCAATCAGCGTGGGGATATCGAAAATCAGGTCGGCAACGCCGGCATGCTGCCGCAGCTCGCCGTTGACCCAGGTTTTAAGCTGCAATTGATCCGGGGCCGGGATTTCGTCCGCCGTGACAATGGCAGGCCCCATCGGGCAGTAGCCGTCCAGGCTTTTGCCCAGGAACCATTGGCGATGGGTCTGTTGCAGGGTGCGGGACGTCACGTCATTTACGATGGTATAGCCGAACACATGGGTAAGGGCGTCAGCTTTGGCGATATTACGGCCGCCCCGCCCTATTACCACCGCCAGTTCACCCTCGTAATCCGTGGATTCGCTGTAGTCGAGATAGGCGGGTATGGCCATCTCGGGGCCGATGACCGACGACGGCGCCTTGGTAAAAATGACGGGGAATTCAGGGGTGTTTTCGCTGGCGCTGGCATCAAACCCGCTGGCCTGGAACTCCACGGCGTGCTGATGGTAGTTTTTACCGACGCATAGAATATTGCGCGCCGGGCGGGGAATCGGGGCCAGCAGCTGTATCCGGTCCAGCGCCACCCAGTCGCCATGGTCTTCGTCGGGGTTATCTATCTGTGCAAACCGCCGGATCAGATGCAGCATATCGCTGCCCGCCTCACCGGGAAAAGCCTGTACCGCGGTGCCGGCGGCATTAAGGCGGCCGACCCGCACCACTCCTTCCAAGGCATAACTCACCAATTTCATGATTGGTTTTTCTCCTCTATGATCTCTGTAACGAGAAATGACAGCCTAGACCTTCCGGCACCCATATTCAACCAATATTGAATTGGACTGCATAATTGACTTAATTGGGCTGAAATTGGCTATTCCCCTTGGCAAACCGGCGGATTGCGCGGGCGCACGCACTGAATCAGCCCATCAACTGCCGCCACCAATAGCCTTTTGCACCTTTTGAAGGCAATACTCTTCTTCAATGGCGCAAAACAAGGGGGAACTGATTCATATTTAGCGCTCCGTAATCAGGATATGGTATCCTAATCTACGTTTCGGGCCGCCGTTGGTTGTTCCAATGGGTAACCAATCCATATCGGCCTGTTTTCCACCATTCCCGTACCGCAGGGTTCACGTCCCCTGGCAAACCCGCCGGGCCGTCGGCCGGCTCTGAAGGAGATCCCTATGAAACCCGCTATGGAAGCACAATCGACAGCATCCTCGGCATCGACGTCCGCCAGGATTAAAACAAAAACGCATTCCGTTGCCGATCAGATCAAATCCTACCTGGTCCAGCTGGATCTGGCGAAAGGCGCGCGGCTGCCCGCCGAGCGGGAGCTGGCCCAGGCGCTGGGGATTACGCGCTCGATTTTGCGCCGGGGGCTGGATCAGCTTGATGCGGAAGGCTTTATCTGGCGTCATGTCGGCAAAGGCACATTCATCGGTTCGTCCCCCGCCGGTACTGCTTCCCTCAGCGCCGGTATGGACAGCTACATGAACCCGCACGATTTAATGGAAGTGCGGCTTTTCCTGGAGCCTCCCGCCGTGGGCCTGGCGGCCATTCGCGCCACCACCGCCGAGCTCGATGAAATCCAGGCCTGCCTGGAGAATTCCCTGAAAGCCTCTACGGCGCTGGAATATGAACATTGGGACGGACGTTTGCACCGGGCCATCATCAAAAGCACGAAAAATTTGCTGTTGGTGAAAATCGGCGAATTGTTCGAGTCGGCGCGGGACGAACGGGTCTGGGGTAAGCTCAAGGAGCGCTCCTCCACCCCCGAGCGGCGCGAGCACTATAGCCGGCAGCACCGGGCCATCGTGAACGCGCTGCTCGATCGTAACCGTCATGAAGCCGAGTCGCAAATGCGCGAACACCTTATCGATGTTCAGACCGATCTGCTGCGGGCCAGCGGACAGGCCTAGCGAGATCGGGCGCGCCTTCGGGGCGCGGGGCCGCCACCGCTATGCCATGATGAACAGTTTATTTGCCCGGACCCGCCGGTGGTATAACCTTTTTTAAAACCAATTTTGCATTAATCAAACCAATTTTGAGCCAATTTGCCTGCTTTACGCATGCAGCATTGGCGCTATCCTTGTTACAGCGTGTTTACTCTAAATTTTGTATAATCTCCCCGCTGTTTTTCCCTGACTTTGTCAAACCATTACAATATTGGTTGATTTCATCTCGGACCGAAGGCTATAGTTATCGCCGGGCACTGACGTGCAGCTGGTTATCCGTAGGTGGCAGAGGTTCTGAACATGACCCATTCTCCCGACACTCTCGCCGTAAGATTGGTGCGCGTTACGTATCTTACGGAGCATGTCAGCCTGTTTGAATTCGCCTCGCTGGACGGCGCCCCATTGCCGACCGCCGCCGCCGGCGCGCATATCGCTCTGCAACTGCCGAACCTGGGGGAACGCGCCTATTCCCTGGTTACCGACAGCAGACATCCCGAGCGCTACGCCATCGCCGTGAAGCGCGAACCGGCCGGACGGGGCGGTTCGCGGCATATGCACGATATGCTCAGGGTGGGGCAGGTGATTACCGTCACCCCGCCGCGCAATCTGTTTGAACTTAACGAGCAGGCGGAGGAAACGCTGCTGTTCGCCGGCGGTATCGGCGTCACGCCGATCCTGAGCATGGCCCGCCGTCTGCAAGCCCTTAACCGTCCGTTCAGGTTCTTCTATTCCAGCCGCTCCCGTATCCATGCGCCGTTTCTTGAAGAGATCGCCTGTTTTCCCGACAGTCATTGCCGTTTTGGCGATGAACACGGGCGCGATCCCTCCTTCGGGCAGACCCTCGCCGGCACCTCGAGAAATGCCCATCTCTACTGCTGCGGTCCGGTGCCGATGATGGACGACTTTTTGACGGCCGCCCGCGCCGCCGGTTTTGCCGAGGAACATATTCATGTGGAATATTTCGCCGCCAAGGAGACGCCGGCCCTGACGGGCGGTTTTGTGGTGAAACTGGCCCGCAGTAACCGCAGCCTGACGGTGAAGCCCGGACAATCCATATTGTCGGCCCTTCGTGCCGCCGGCGTGGCCATGACCACGTCCTGTGAACAGGGGATTTGCGGCGCCTGCGAAGTCCGGGTGCTTTCAGGCCTGCCGGACCATCGCGACAGCGTTTTGACGGATGAGGAGAAACTGGCCAACCAAACCATGATGGTGTGCTGTTCCGGCGCGTTAAGCGGTGAACTCGTCCTGGATTTATAACGGCCCTTGCGCCGCCGCCGGTACATTGTCGGCAGCGGAACGTTCAATTGTGGCACCGGCCACCCAGCAAAAGGAATATCCAGCGCCATGACGCAGAACAGGCTTTTTACCACCGTGCATGATGTACTCGATCCCCTGACCGGATTACGCCACTCTTTACGCTGGCCCGCCGGCGGCGCGCTGCTTCGGGCGGATGCCTGGCCGAAAGGGCAAGGGCGGGATATCGACGGCAGCCATTTGTGGGTGCTGCCGGCGCTGTATGATGCCGATGCCCATTTGCCCATGGTGCTGTTCGGGGTTCGTCAGAGTGATTTGTACCGCGCCATGGCGGGGGGGATAGGCCAGATGAACGTCGCGCTGCCCTGGCAGCAGGCAAGACTCTTCACTCTGCGGGAACTGGTTAACGACAGCGCCGGCTTTTTTCCGGCCATCGTGCCGGTGCTTTCGGTCTCGCCGAATGAGGACAGCCGCGATTTCTCGCAGTGGCTCAAGCAACATGCCGATGAGGTGAAAGAGTGCCTGCCGTCGGTGTGTAAATTATATTCCTACGATCCGCATTTCGAGCGCAACCTGGAGGCGGTGTGGCAGGCGGGGCTTAAGGCGGTGGTGTGGAACTCTACCGACGAAGCCCTTGAGCGTCTGGTGGCCAATGCTTCGGGCCGGCCGCTGCATCTGCGGCACGCCGTTTCGGCCGGCATGATTGCCGTGATGCGCCGTGCCCGCCAGGCCACGCTGCAAAGCAGCCCGCATTTTCTTCTGCCGCTGGGGGAGGGTAAGCGGGAATCCCTCACCGTTTTGCCTCCGCCCCGTGCGCCGGAGGATATCCAATCCCTGGCGGACAGCGTTTTAGATCAGGTGGATTTGCTTTCCAGCGATCATGGCGCGCCGCATCAGAGCGGCGTTTCCGTCGGGCCGGGTTTGCAAACCCAGCAGCATTTTCTGCCGGTGCTGCTTACCCTTTGCGAACGTTATTCCTGGCCGCTGGAATCCATATTGGCCAAAGTAACCCGGGCGCCGGCGAAGATTTTCGGCACTCGCGTGCCGCAGGGGGTGCTGCTGGTGGATCCTGATTACCGGGAAACCGTCGCCCCTTGGCCGAATCAGGCTTCGGACCGCGCGCCTTATGAGGGGCTGGAATTGACCGGCCGGGTATTGGCTATTAGCAATGACCGGCAGGTTTTGCTGGTGTAGGCGCCGCCACGGTCTCCCTTTAACACGCACGGTTCAAGCCTTGGTGGTAGCGGGCCTACCGCGCTGAGGGGCGCTCGGTCGGGCAGGAAAACCATGCCCGATTCGACTCCATCAGCACGGTTTCCCTTTAACACGTACGGTTCAAGCCTTGGTGGTCGTAGGATTTCCCGCCGCTTCAGCGCCTTTTATGCCAGCCGTCCTGCTCCAGGCAAAATCCGCAGGCGGCCATGAATTGCTCCATTACCGCCCGATCTTCCATCGGCTGGGCGCCGCTTAACCACCAGTGATTGATCTCCGGCAACTGTCGCTGTGCTTCATTGAACAAATACAATCCCACGCCGCGGCGCCGGGTTACCGGCCGCACCAGGGGCGAGACCAGCCTGCCTTCGCCCCATTCGTTATCAATGACCACCTGCACCGCGCCCAGCAACCGATCGTTGAACCTGGCGGCAAATACCGCATAGGAAGGAGAGAGTTTGCCCGCCAGGGCGGGGATATCCTGTTCCGGCCATATTTTGGCCAGATCAATTTTATCCTGTTCGGTAAAATCGGAGAGTCGTTCGATTGTCAATTTCATGCGTGTAATCACTTAAAGACGTAAAGGAATAATGTAGCGAATTTGTTTATAAAAGATTATGTAAATCTTGCTATCGCAAAACCTCAAGAAACCTTATGTCATTCAAACATTTTCGGAGCAATTAAACTTACATAAAATGACAATCTAGCATGACTATCTGAAAGATTATCGAATGATGGTTAATTATACCATTATTTTGTGCTGCCAATGCAGGTTATTTCTTAAAGTATAAGTTGATTTACAGCATAATATTTCTGTTTAATAATATGAAAATAAAAGCTTATTTTGGATCTTGCGTTCCAGAAGGCTAAATCATTATTACGTATAATAAAAACATCTGGTTGCCGTGGAAAGCCGGTTAATAATCAGACAGCAAACACAACAAACATGGAGAAAAGGTGGATGAAATTCAACAAAGGTAACGCTTTGCTGGCCGGTTGTATGGCCATGGCGATGAGCCATACCGTCTGGGCGCAGGATATCAAGGTGGCGGTTGTCGGTGCAATGTCCGGTCCGGTTGCCCAATATGGCGACATGGAATTTACCGGCGCGCGCCAGGCGATTGCCGATATTAATGCCAAAGGCGGCATAAAAGGCAATAAACTGGTGGCGGTGGAATACGACGACGCTTGCGATCCGAAACAGGCGGTGGCGGTGGCCAATAAGGTGATTAATGACGGCATAAAATATGTCATCGGCCATCTGTGCTCTTCCTCCACGCAGCCGGCGTCGGATATCTATGAAGACGAAGGGGTCATCATGATCACCCCGGCGGCCACCAATGCCGATCTCACCACGCGCGGCTATAAAATGATTCTGCGCACCACCGGCCTGGATTCGGATCAGGGCCCCACCGCTGCGAAATATATCCTCGATGAGGTCAAACCCAAACGCATCGCCGTGGTCCATGACAAACAGCAATATGGTGAAGGATTGGCCCGCGCCGTGCAGGACAGCCTGAAGAAAAACGGCGGCAACGTGGTGCTGTTTGAGGGCATCACCGCCGGCGACAAGGATTTTTCCACCCTGGTGGCGCGTCTGAAGAAAGAAAACGTCGATTTTGTTTATTTCGGCGGTTACTACCCGGAAATGGGGCAAATCCTGCGGCAGTCCAGGCAAGCCGGGCTGAATATCCAGTTCATGGGGCCGGAAGGGGTGGGTAACTCATCACTGTCCAATATTGCCGGCGCCGCCTCCGAGGGCATGCTGGTGACCCTGCCGAAGCGTTATGACCAGGTGCCTTCCAACCAGCCGATTGTCGCCGAGTTCAAAGCCAAAAAACTGGATTATACCGGGCCTTTCGTCTGGACGACCTATGCGGCGGTGCAGTCCCTCACCACCGGCATGGAACGGGCCGGCATGGATCCGGCGGATATCGTGAAGAACCTCAAAGCCAACTCGGTGGATACCGTGATGGGACCGCTGAGCTGGGATGATAAAGGCGATCTGAAAGGTTTCGAATTCGGTGTATTCAAATGGCATGCAGACGGCACTTCCACCGCGGTGAAGTAATCTGCTCCCTCCCCTTGTCTTAAAAAATCGTCGCCCCCGGCATCGGTCCCGCGCCGGGGGCGGCTACAAAGGTTATGGTATGTCCGAGCAGTTCCTTTACTTTTTGCAGCAGTTGTTCAACGGTTTGACGTTGGGCAGCACCTATGCATTGATTGCCATTGGCTACACCATGGTTTACGGCATTATCGGCATGATTAACTTCGCCCATGGCGAGGTGTATATGATCGGTAGCTATGTTTCGTTTATTGTCATTGCCGCGTTGATGATGATGGGTATCGATGCCGGCTGGCTTTTGATAGGCGCCGGGTTTATCGCGGCCATCGTCATCGCCAGCGCGTATGGCTGGAGTATCGAACGGGTGGCCTACAAGCCCGTGCGCTCCTCAAAACGCCTGATAGCCCTGATTTCCGCTATCGGCATGTCCATCTTTCTGCAGAATTATGTCAGCCTGTCGCAGGGATCCCGCGATCTGGCGCTGCCTAACCTGGTGAGCGGCCAGTGGATCCTGGGGCAAAACAACGGTTTTGTTACCAGCATCAGTACCATGCAATTCATTATCTGGGCAGTGACCTTTGTCGCCATGCTGGCATTGACGCTGTTTATCCGCTATTCCCGCATGGGACGCGCCTGCCGCGCCTGTGCTGAAGATTTGAAGATGGCCAGCCTGCTGGGCATCAGTACCGACCGGGTGATTTCGCTGACGTTTGTGATCGGCGCGGCGATGGCGGCGGTGGCGGGCGTGTTGCTCGGCCAGTTTTACGGCGTGATCAATCCCTATATCGGCTTTATGGCCGGCATGAAGGCGTTTACCGCCGCGGTGCTGGGCGGTATCGGCAGTATTCCCGGCGCCATGCTGGGGGGATTGATTCTAGGCGTGGCGGAAGCCCTTACGTCGGCTTACCTGAGCAGCGAATACAAAGATGTGGTGTCGTTTGCCCTGCTTATCGTGGTGCTGCTGGTATTGCCTACCGGGATTCTGGGCCGTCCGGAGGTTGAGAAGGTATGAAGATCAATACGTTCTTCGGCGCGCTGTTGTCCGCGCTGATGTTATTAGTGCTGGCCTCTATCGTCATGGGGATGCAGCTTAGCCTGGACGGCACCCGCCTGGTGGTGCACGGCGCCGGACAGGTGCGCTGGTATTGGATTGGCGCCGGCTGCGGGGTAGTGTTCCTGTTCCAGCTGCTGCGGCCCTCGTTCCAGCAGGGCCTGCAAAAAATCAGCGGCCCGTCCTGGGTGCTGCCCAGCTTCGACGGTTCCACGCCGCGCCAGAAATGGCTGGCGCTGGTGATGATCCTGGCCGCCATCGCCTGGCCGTTCCTGGTGTCCCGCGGTACGGTGGATATCGCCACCCTGACCCTGATTTATATCATGCTGGGCCTCGGCCTGAACGTGGTGGTGGGGTTGTCCGGCTTATTGGTATTGGGCTATGGCGGCTTTTATGCCATCGGGGCGTATACCTATGCCCTGCTGACCCATTATTACGGCCTGAGTTTCTGGGAGTGCCTGCCGCTGTCCGGACTGGCGGCGGCGGTGTTCGGCCTGCTGCTGGGATTCCCGGTGTTGCGGCTGCGCGGGGACTATCTGGCGATTGTCACGCTGGGATTCGGCGAAATCGTCCGTATCCTGCTGCTGAATAACACCGAATTGACCGGCGGTCCGAACGGCATCAGCCAGATACCGAAACCGACCTTGTTCGGCCTTGAGTTCAGCCGTGAGGCACGGGAGGGGGGATGGGATACCTTTCATCACTTTTTCGGCCTGAAATATGACCCCAACGATCGCATCATCTTCTTATATATGGTGGCGCTACTGCTGGTTATCTTGACGCTGTTTATCATCAACCGCCTGCTGCGCATGCCGCTGGGCCGGGCCTGGGAGGCGCTGCGGGAAGATGAGATTGCCTGCCGTTCCCTGGGTTTGAGCCCGACAAGAATCAAACTGACCGCTTTCACCATCAGCTCGGCGTTCGCCGGTTTTGCCGGTACGCTGTTCGCCGCGCGGCAGGGGTTTGTCAGTCCGGAATCGTTCACCTTCGTCGAATCCGCCTTTGTGCTGGCCATTGTGGTCTTGGGAGGCATGGGATCGCAGTTCGCGGTGATCCTGGCGGCGATTCTGCTGGTGGTCTCCCGTGAACTGATGCGGGACCTGAACCAATACAGCATGCTGTTGCTGGGCGCCCTGATGGTATTGATGATGATCTGGCGGCCGCAGGGCCTGCTGCCGATGAAACGTCCGCAAATGAAAATGAAAACCGGTAAAGGAGCGCAGGCATGAGCGACGCTGCTTTACAGCCGTTATTGTCCGTCCGGCAATTGTCCATGCGTTTCGGCGGCCTGCTGGCGGTGAATCAAGTGGATCTGGACCTGTTCCCCGGCGAAATCGTCTCCCTTATCGGCCCCAACGGCGCCGGCAAGACCACGGTATTCAATTGCCTCACCGGTTTCTACCGCCCCACCGGCGGCACTATCCTGCTGCGGGATCAGCATCTGGAGGGACTGCCGGGCCAGAAAATCGCCCGGATGGGCGTGGTGCGGACATTCCAGCACGTGCGGCTGTTCCGCGAGATGACGGTGATTGAGAATTTGCTGGTGGCCCAACATCAGCACCTGAAGAGCGGGGTATTCGCCGGCTTGCTGAAAACCCGCGCCTTCCGCCAGGCGGAAGCCGAGGCGCAGGATTACGCCGGTACCTGGCTGGACCGCGTGGGCTTGCTGGAGATGGCCAACCGCCAGGCGGGGAATCTGGCTTACGGCCAGCAGCGCCGGCTGGAAATCGCCCGCTGCATGGTGACCCGTCCTTCGCTGTTGATGCTGGACGAGCCGGCGGCGGGCCTGAACCCGAATGAAACCGCCGAACTGAATAATCTGATCGCGGAGCTGCGTTCACAACATAACGTCTCGGTATTGTTAATCGAGCATGATATGAAGCTGGTGATGGGCATTTCCGATCGAATTTATGTCGTTAACCAGGGGACGCCTCTGGCGAACGGCACCCCCGCTGAAATCCGTTCCAATCCGGACGTGATTCGGGCTTACCTGGGTGAGGCCTGATGAGTAAGAGAACAGAGATGCTGTCATTTAATCAAGTATCGGCCCATTACGGTAAAATCCAGGCGCTGCACGAGGTGAGTCTGCATATCGAACAGGGTGAAATCGTGACGCTTATCGGCGCCAACGGCGCGGGCAAGACCACCCTGCTGGGCACATTATGCGGCGATCCCCGTGCCACCGCCGGGGAGATATTCTTCGACGGCAATGAGATAACCCATTGGCCCACGGCGCGCATTACTCGCGCCACCATCGCTATCGTACCGGAAGGCCGCCGGGTCTTTTCGCGCATGACGGTGGAAGAGAACCTGGCGATGGGGGGCTTTTTTGCCGACCGCGTGCAGTATCAGCAGCGCATCAAACGCGTATATGAACTGTTCCCCCGGCTCTACGAGCGGCGCATCCAGCGCGCCGGCACGATGTCCGGCGGCGAACAGCAGATGCTGGCCATCGGCCGGGCCCTGATGAGCCAGCCCAGGCTGCTGCTGCTGGACGAACCCTCCCTGGGCCTGGCGCCGATTATCATCCAGCAGATATTCGATACCATCGAGCAGCTGCGCCAGGAAGGGATGACCATCTTCCTGGTGGAACAGAACGCCAACCAGGCGCTAAAGCTGGCGGATCGCGGCTATGTGCTGGAAAACGGCCGCATCGTGCTGGAGGATACCGGCGCGGCGCTGCTGGCCAATGAAGCGGTGCGCAGCGCGTATTTGGGGGGATAAGGGCGGGGATTTGGTTCGGCTGAAAGGATGGCACGACAAACGAAAACCGCAGGTTAAGAGGAGGTCGGGCCCGAAAGCCCGACCGGCACGCAACGCGGACTTTCCCACAGGCATGCCTGTCTTGGCCATCGCTGATGGCGGGGCGGCGTGTCTTAGGCTATGCGGCCATCATCTGTAAAAAGCTATCCCGCAGCGCATCCTTTATGTCTGGATTCCATGCCACCCCAATCTGCCAAAGGGCGTGGCTTTCCTCCGGCTGCACAATACTCACGCCCGTCGGCAGAAAATGGCTGATACCGGAGGGCAGCAAAGCCACACCGTTTCCCGCCGCGAGTAATGCTAATAGGCTATGGATATCATCAGCGGCAAAGGAACATTTGGCGCTGAGATGATTTAATTTGAGGAAAAGGGCTGATTGCTCGGCCAGGCAGCGCCCGCGGCGCGGATTGATTTGCAGCAGCGGGTGCATTTCAAGTATGCGCTGGATATTCGCGGGATCCGCCTGAACGCTTGCAGGAACAGCCAGTACCAGTTTCTCTTCCATCAGCACCTTGGCTTTAAGGGGTTCGGGCATCGGCAAGCGGATAAAACCGGCCTGAAGTTGTCCCTCAATGAGCATTCGGCATTGCATATTGGACGGAATGTCATTTAACGATACTTCTACATTGGGGAATTGTTCACGAAAAGTATGTACCCAGGCAGGAGCAAGCTGAAATGACGATATGCCGAACCCAAGCGCCAGTTTTCCCTCGTTGCCTTCCCGTATTCGGGAGGTATATTCCTGAAAGTCATCGAAATGTTTCAGCAATTCGCCTGTTTTGGCATAAAGCTGTTTCCCCGCCAACGTGAGCATGGAACCATGGCGGCCGCGCCGGAAGAGACTGACGCCGATCTGGTGCTCAAGCGCTTGAATTTGCTTGGTCAATGCAGGTTGCGTCAAGCACAGGATTTCGGCCGCGGCGTGATAACTTCCCAGCTCCGCCAAGGTAACGAATGACCGCAATAGCTTTATATCCATTCATCCATTCCCGCCGCTTATCAAACCTGGAAAAAAAGTCATTATACAGTGTGGATTTTATGGGTGACATTGATATTCCTTTCAGGCAGTCGCCGCCACCCACATTAAGCGCGACGCGCTATTGTGTCATGGAGAAATAATAGATGAGTGAGAAAATAGCGGCGGTCTTGTTTGATATGGACGGCGTATTAATCGATTCCCGGGCCGTCATTGAGCAGGGATGGCGCGAGGCTGCCCAAATGTACGGGCGCCGGATCACACCGGATGACATCGTTAAGCACATCCACGGCCAGCCCGGGCCGCATACCATCCGCGCGCTGTTCCACGATCTGCCGCTTTCCGATCAGGCGAAGATTCAGTCGCATATTATCCATGTTGAAAATACCGCCGATTGCGAGCCCATTCCGGGCGTGGCGCAGCTTATCGCTTCCCTCGGTTCGGCCGGGATTCCGGTGGGTATCGTCACCAGCGGTTGGCGCCTGAAAATCGATCGGGTCATCGCGTTACTCCAGGCTGAGCCCTATATCTCGGTAATCGTTGAACGGGATGACGTGGCCCGTGGCAAACCCCGCCCCGATCCCTACCTGCTCGCGGCCGAACGTCTGGGTATTCCCGCGAGCAGAACCGTCGTTTTCGAGGACGCCAAGAGCGGGGTGACTTCTGCTGTCGCCGCCGGCGCCTATTGCGTCGGCATCGGCGATGAAGACCTGATACCCCTTGGCGCAAAAGTCGTCGTACCCGACTTCCGGGGCATGAAAGTCATCGTCAACGACGCGACAGGCGCTATCCTTTCATTCTGCCCAGGGTATGAGGTAATCGTGGAGCGGATTTTGCGCATCATGACAAACGGCCGGCGCTAAGAGGCGCCGGGGGCTAAGGGAACGGCGGGCGTGCATTTATTCTGACGGACCTGAAAGTCCTGCTATCGGCTCGTTATCTTACGAGACGTGTGCAGTACGCGCTCGATAAGCACCTCCTCGTACCGTACCCCAGCGGCCTTGCAGAGAGCGAGCTAGTTTTGTTGCCGCGCCAGTGTTCGGGTTATTCCACCTCGAACGCGCTTTCATATTGCCGGCCGCCGTGCCAGATGCCCGTGATGTTAACTTCCTGAGCTTCGTCATTCACCACTATGGCGATAATGGTGCGTTTTCGATAGTGGGTTATCCGTAACCCCGGCAACAGTTCGTCGCGCCGGTTTCCTCTGTACGGGAACTGCGCTAACGATTCGCAGTAACTCACAACGCCGTCCGTATAGCTTTGTGCTACACCCGCCGAAGCGGCGTCAGCGATATAGTCATAGAGTGCGATAAGCTGTTTGTTCGCTTCCGGTGCGAACACCACCCGATAGTCCGTCATGCCTTTTTGGTTTTCTCCCTGTGGGCCCGCGCTAGGTTAGCGCGCACTTCATCCGCGCTCATTCCCCTGCTTGGGTCGGCCTTAAGCGCTTGATACGCCGGGGCCACCTCTTCGCGCAGCCAGGTTTCCATGGCCCTATCGCGTGCGTCCAGCGCCCGCAAGCCCTCGCGGATAACTTCGCTTTCAGAGGCATATTCTCCACTGGCGACTTTGGATTTTACATTGGCTGCCATTTCATTGGGCAGGGTAATGCTCATTTGTTGTGTGGTGCGCATCGTGTTTCTCCTTCTAACGAGTAGGATTTAATCATACTCATTTTTGTCGCCCACGTCATCTGCCAGCAGGTCGGCCAGCAGTCCGGTGCCTTTCATCACCGTCCGGCCCTTCGCTCTGCGTCTGCTCCGCCGGATGCGTCGATGCATGCACCGCCGATAACGCCACCGGTCACCACGGTGGCTGTGCCTACCGCCGCCCCTAGTGCCGCATAACTGTAATAAAATGTTACTACCACTTTTAATCGGGCATTATGCGGCGCATTGAATGAAATTCAACTAATTATCGACCGGCGGTGTGGTGTGGTTTATGGCCGATAGAGCATAGGTCCCCATAGCAGGAGGGAGGTTCAATTCGGTAATTTAAGGGATTCTTCATTTCTCGTAGCAAGCCCGCTGTCATCCCGCTGTCACAACCCTGTTCTTATTCTGTCATTTCGACATGTCATGTTACAGACCGATGAATTTTTTCGTTGGGCATTCAGGAGACAGGCATGTTGAAGCACAGTATCCGTATAACAACAATGAGCATTGCGCTGACGCTGGCGTTAAGTACCGGCGCGCAGGCCGTAACCGAGATACCTTTCTGGCATTCGATGGAGGGCGCGCTGGGCACCGAGGTCGACTCCCTGGCGACCCGTTTTAACCAATCCCAGTCGGATTATCGCATTGTCCCTTCCTATAAAGGCAACTACGAACAAAGCCTGGCGGCGGGCATCGCCGCTTACCGCACCGGCAATGCGCCGGCCATCCTTCAGGTGTATGAAGTCGGCACCGCCACCATGATGGCCAGCCATGCCATTAAACCGGTTTACCAGGTATTCGAGCAGGCCGGTATCAAAAACGATGAATCGGCCTTCGTGCCAACGGTCTCGGGATATTACAGCGACAGCAAAACCGGCCATCTGCTCTCCCAGCCGTTCAATAGCTCCACGCCGGTGCTTTATTACAATAAAGACGCGTTCAAAAAAGCCGGTCTGAACCCCGATGTCGCGCCCAAGACCTGGCAGGAACTGGCGGAAGATGCGTCCAAACTGCGCGCCGCCGGCATGACCTGCGGTTACGCCAGCGGCTGGCAGGGCTGGATCCAGATTGAAAACTTCAGCGCCTGGCACGCCTTGCCGGTGGCCACCGAAAACAACGGCTTCAGCGGTTTCGACGCGGTGCTGGTGTTTAATAAACCTCTGCAGGTCAAGCATATCCAGCTGCTGGAGGATATGAACAAGAAAGGCGATTTCAGCTATTACGGCCGTAAAGATGAGTCCACCGCGAAATTCTATAACGGCGAATGCGCCATGACCACCGCCTCCTCCGGTTCGCTGGCGGATATCCGTCAATATGCCAAATTCAATTACGGCGTGGGTATGATGCCTTATGACGCCGACGTGAAAGACGCGCCGCAGAACGCCATTATCGGCGGCGCCAGCCTGTGGGTGATGAACGGTAAGGACGACAACACCTATAAAGGCGTGGCGGAGTTCCTGCAGTTCCTGTCCAAACCGGACATTGCCGCCGAATGGCACCAGAAAACCGGTTATCTGCCCATCACCACCGCCGCCTATGAATTAACCAAGTCCCAGGGTTTTTATGATAAAAATCCAGGTTCGGATATTGCCACCAAACAGATGCTGAACAAACCGCCGCTGCCGTTCACCAAGGGGTTACGGTTAGGCAATATGCCGCAAATCCGCACCGTGGTGGATGAAGAGCTGGAACGGGTCTGGACCGGTAAAGCCACGCCGCAGGAAGCATTGGACAATGCGGTAAAACGCGGTAACGAGCTGCTGCGCCGCTTTGAACAATCGGTACGTTAAATCCACCCTTTCGACCCGCGGGTTATTGCCCCGGGTCGTTTTGCGTCCACCGGATTGGGTTGTCTATGGCTAACGCTCCGCATCGCGGTTTTACCAACACATGGCTGCCTTATGTCCTGCTGCTGCCGCAATTGGCGATTACCGCGGTATTTTTTCTCTGGCCGGCGGGAAAAGCGCTCTGGTATTCGGTACAGCAGGTGGATCCCTTCGGCCTTTCCAGCACTTTTGTCGGCCTCGATAATTTCATCCGCCTGTCAAAGGATGAGTACTACCTGGCTTCTTTTGAAACCACGATGATTTTCAGCGCTCTGGTCACCGGTATCGGCCTGGTGGTCTCGCTATTTCTGGCCGCGCTGGTGGATCACGTCCTGCGGGCCAAGCGCATTTATCAAACCCTGTTGCTGTTGCCTTACGCCATCGCCCCGGCCGTGGCGGCGGTACTGTGGATGTTCCTGTTCAATCCCGGTATGGGATTGGTGAGTTATCTGCTGAACCACTTCGGCTATCTGTGGAATCATGCGCAGAATAGCGGCCAGGCGATGTTCCTGGTGGTGCTGATTTCCGTATGGCAGCAGGTCAGCTACAACTTTTTGTTTTTCCTCGCCGCGCTGCAGTCCATACCCCGTTCCCTGGTGGAAGCGGCGGCCATCGACGGAGCCGGTCCGGTCAGGCGCTTTTTTACCATTACGCTGCCGTTAATCTCGCCGGTGAGTTTTTTCCTGCTGGTGGTGAATCTGGTGTACGCCTTTTTCGATACCTTCCCGGTCATTGACGCGGCCACCGCCGGCGGTCCGGTGCAGGCCACCACCACGCTTATCTATAAAATCTATCGTGAAGGATTTGCCGGATTGGATCTGGCCAATTCGGCGGCGCAATCCGTGGTGTTGATGATCCTGGTAATGATTTTGACGGTTATTCAGTTTCGTTTTGTGGAACGTAAGGTGCGCTACCAATGATTGAACATCGCCGCGGACTGGATATCTTCAGCCACATCATGCTGATTCTGGGGGTGGCCATCATCCTGCTGCCGTTATACATCGCCCTGGTGGCGGCGACGCTGGATGATAAACAAGTATTCCAGGTGCCCCTTACCCTGCTGCCGGGCAGTGCGCTGTGGGATAATATCCGCCATGTCTGGCTGCAAGGCGTCGGTTCCCAGGCGGTGCCGTTCAGCCGGCTGCTGTTCAATAGTCTGGTCATGGCCCTGGGTATCACCATCGGCAAGATTTTTGTCTCGATTTTATCCGCTTATGCCATTGTCTATTTCCGCTTCCCGCTGCGCAGCCTGTTCTTTTGGTTGATTTTCATGACGCTGATGCTGCCGGTGGAAGTGCGTATTTTCCCCACCGTCGATGTCATCGCCAATCTGCATTTACTGGACAGCTATACCGGGTTGACCCTGCCGTTGATGGCTTCGGCCACCGCCACCTTCCTGTTCCGTCAGTTTTTTTTAACCGTACCCCATGAATTGCTGGAAGCGGCGCGCATCGACGGCGCCGGCCCGCTGCGGTTTTTTTGGGATATTTTGCTGCCGCTGTCGAAAACCAACTTGGCGGCATTGTTCGTGATCACCTTTATCTACGGCTGGAATCAGTATTTATGGCCGATTCTGATTATCAATAACGGCGCCATGGGTACGGCGGTGGCGGGCATTAAAAGCATGATATCCCTGGGAGACGGCACCACACAGTGGAATGACGTGATGGCGGCAATGCTGCTTACCATGCTTCCGCCGGTGGCGATCGTGCTGCTGATGCAGCGCTGGTTTGTGCGCGGGCTGGTTGACAGTGAGAAATAATTATCTATGGCAAGTCTAATTTTACGATCGGTGGTCAAAAGCTATGACGGCCGCACCCCGGTAATCGCGCCGCTGGATCTGGATGTGGCCGACGGTGAATTTATCGTGCTGGTGGGACCTTCCGGCTGCGGTAAATCCACTCTGCTGCGCATGGTGGCCGGGCTGGAAAGCGTGAGCAGCGGCGATATCTATATTGACGGCGAGCGGGTAACCGAACGCGAGCCCAAAGATCGCGGCATTGCCATGGTGTTTCAGAATTATGCCTTATATCCCCATATGAGCGTTTATGACAATATGGCCTACGGCCTGAAAATCCGCGGCTTCGGCAAGCAGCATATCCGCAAGCTGGTGGATAACGTCGCGCAAATGCTGGAGCTGGGGGGGTTGTTGGCCCGCAAACCGCGGGAACTCTCCGGCGGGCAGCGGCAGCGCGTGGCCATGGGGCGGGCATTGGTGCGCGAACCGGCGGTGTTTTTATTTGACGAGCCGCTATCAAACCTGGACGCGAAGCTGCGCACCCAGATGCGCCTGGAGCTGCAACTGCTGCACCGGCGCCTGCGGACCACCAGTCTCTATGTCACCCACGATCAGGTGGAGGCCATGACCCTGGCGGAGCGGGTGATAGTCATGAACAAAGGCCGGGTGGAGCAAATCGGCACCCCGACGGAAATTTACCGCCGGCCGGCGTCGCTGTTTGTGGCCGGTTTCATGGGATCGCCGGCGATGAATCTGCTGCCCGGCCGGGTCAGCGAAGACGGCGGTTTTTTTAACATAACGGGCGGTCCGTCCCTCCCTTTTCCCGGTTTTGCCGCATTATGGCGCGGACGCGAGTTGACCGCGGGTATCCGTCCGGAGCATATTGAACAATCCAGGTCCAAAACCGGGGGTGTTGAATTGGAAGTCGTGACCCTTGAACAGCTTGGGGCCGATAATCTGGTCCACGGACGCTGGGGCGCCTGCGATATCGTAATGCGGCTCTCCCATGACGACCAACCCGCCATCGGCACGGTCCTCCCTATATTGTGCCCGGCCCAGGCATGGCACTTTTTTGATCCCTTAAGCGGATCCCGGGTGGAAATATGACAGAAGATTGGCCTTACCCGACTATTGTAGCCCACCGCGGCGGCGGCGCGCAGGCGCCCGAAAACACCCTGTCCGCCATTGATACTGGAGCGCGTCTGGGACAGAAGATGATTGAAGTGGACGCCAAGCTCTCCGCTGACGGACAGATATTTTTGTTACATGACGATACCCTAGAACGCACCACCAACGGCCGGGGCATTGCCGGCGAGCAGCCTTGGGAGACGCTTTCCAGGCTGGATGCCGGCGAGTGGTACAGCGATGCTTTTCGCGAGGAGCCTTTGCCCCTGCTCACCGAGGTGGCGGCGCGCTGCGCCAAATATGGAATGGCGGTGAATATAGAAATAAAACCCACCACCGGCGCCGATGTTGAAACCGGCCGCGCCGTTGCGCTGGCGGCTAGGGAGCTGTGGCGCCATATGTCGCCGCCGCCGCTGTTATCCTCGTTTTCCATCGAGGCGCTGGCCGAGGCGCTGAAAAGCGCGCCGGAACTACCGCGCGGACTATTGCTTGACGAATGGGACGACAACTGGCCGGCGCTGTCTCAGCGGCTGGAATGCAGCGCCCTGCATCTTAATCACGAACTGCTGACTGAAGAGCGCGTCACGAAGATTATCGACGCCGGTTTGCATATCCTGGCCTATACGGTGAACAGTCCCTATCGTGCACGAACCCTGCTAAGCTGGGGCGTCGATTCCCTCTGCACCGACCGGATAGACCTGATTGACGCCGATTTCGGCGCCGATTTCACCGAGAGCGCGAATTAGCCTCCTGCTTAAACCGATCAAATTTCACCGGCAACCGGCGCCCTGCGTAGTACGGTGAAAATTCCGCCGGGAAGGGCGCCATGCGTGAACGGTGCCGATTTCTCAATGAGCCGGCATCCTGTTTAAACGGTGCTGATTCTGCCGTTAAGGGTTTTGCTGCAGTTGATTGGCCGGCGCGTTTTGCTGCGTTCGCTGTCGATCGGCATTGAGCTGGGATTGCAGCTGGCTGCGCTGCTGGTCTCGTTGCATTTGCTGTTGAAGCTGTAAGCGGGTTTGCTGCTGTTGCGCGTTCATTTGCATTTGCTGCTGCAAATGCTGCTGGGCCGGCGACGGCGTGAAGGGCGGGTAAGGCTGCCCGGCAACCCCGGGCTTTTGCGCCGCCGACACCGCGCAGGCCGCCAGCGCGACCGTCAAACCCAGCCATATCATTAATTTCATATACACCTCGTTGGTGACACCCTACGTTAATTTTACGCCAAACCGGTGGAAACGCAGGGTTAGACTGTGCTTATTGCGATTCATGCCGCAGGATAAAAAAACCATAGGGTGCTAAGTTAATTAATAATTCGTTAGTTAACCATTTGGGTGAAGAATGTTTCTTGCCATTGTCTCCCGTTGCCGGGCCGGCTTATTACTGGCGGCGCTGTTTTCCCAGGCACTGCTATTGCCGGCCGCCGGCGCACCCCTCACTTACGGGGTTGAAAGCGATATTCATCACCCGGTCACCGCCCGGCACGGCATGGTCTCCACCGTGGACGAGACGGCCACTCGGGTGGGGGTGGATGTACTGCGCGCCGGCGGCAATGCGGTGGATGCGGCGGTGGCGGTGGGTTATGCCCTGGCGGTGACCCATCCGCAGGCGGGCAATCTCGGGGGCGGCGGCTTTATGCTGATTCGTACCGCCGCGGGCAAGACGGCGGCGGTGGATTTTCGGGAAATGGCGCCTGCCGGGGCCACCCGCAATATGTTTATCGGTACGGACGGAAAGGCCGACAGTCGGCTATCCCTGTTAAGTCCCCTGGCATCCGGCACCCCCGGCACGGTGGCGGGATTGTCCCTGGCGCTGGAACGATACGGTTCCTGGCCGTTGCAACGGGTGATGCAGCCGGCCATCGCCCTGGCAAAGAACGGATTTATCGTTAACCGGGCCCTGGCGTCCGATCTGGCCGGCTATGGCAAAGAAGTGCTCGTTAATCACCCGAACAGTAAAGCGGTATTTTT
Source organism: Sodalis sp. RH16 (assembly GCF_047324245.1). Taxonomy (NCBI): domain Bacteria; kingdom Pseudomonadati; phylum Pseudomonadota; class Gammaproteobacteria; order Enterobacterales; family Bruguierivoracaceae; genus Sodalis; species Sodalis sp. RH16. The sequence continues at coordinate 2,034,727 of NZ_CP178737.1, forward strand.
CAAGGCAGACGGACAGCCCTACGCAGAGGGGGAAAAACTGGTACAGCCGCAATTGGCCCATAGCTTGGAGTCCATCGCAGCCCAGGGGCCGGCGGCTTTTTATCGGGGCGCTATCGCCGATGACATCGCCGGCGAGATGCAGCGGCAGGGCGGATTGATCAGCAAGGCGGATCTGGCGGCCTACCGCGCGGTGGAACGCCGGCCGGTATCCGGCACCTATCGCGGCTACCGGGTTTACTCCATGCCGCCGCCGTCCTCCGGCGGTATCCATATCATCGAGATCCTGAATATTCTGGAGAATTTTGATTTGGCGAAAATGGGCGCCGGCAGCGCCGATGCCATCCAGGTGATGTCGGAAGCGATGAAATTCGCCTATGCCGATCGCTCGGAATACCTTGGCGATCCCGATTTTATCAACGTGCCGGTAGCCGCACTCACCAACAAAGCCTATGCCAAAACCCTGGCGCAACGCATCGACCTGGCACATGCCATTCCTTCCACCCAGATCAAGCCCGGCCGGATTCAGCCTTACGAGAGCGACCAAACCACCCATTATTCCATTGTCGACGGGCAGGGGAACGCAGTGGCGGTAACCTATACCCTGAACACCTTCTTCGGCAGCGGTATCATGGCGGGCAACAGCGGCATCCTGTTGAATAATGAAATGGATGATTTTGCCGCCCAGCCGGGCGTACCGAACATGTACGGGCTGGTGGGAGGAGATGCCAACGCGGTACAGGCGCGCAAGCGGCCGCTGTCGTCCATGTCCCCCACCATTGTGGAAAAAGACGGCAAAGTCTGGCTGGTTACCGGCAGCCCGGGGGGTAGCCGAATTATTACCACCGTCCTGCAAATCCTGGTGGACACCATCGATTTCAAACAGAATATCGCCGACGCCACCGATGCGCCGCGTTTCCATCAGCAGTGGACGCCGGATGAGCTGCGGGTGGAAAAAGGCTTCAGTCCGGATACGCTGAGGCTGTTATCTGAAAAAGGCCAGCATGTGTCGGTTCAACCGGTCATGGGCAGCACGCAGAGCATCATGGTGATGCCCGACGGCACCCTCAGCGGCGCATCCGATCCGAGAACCATAGATGATTTGACCGCAGGATATTAGGGCCAGGACTGGCTCGATATACGAGAGGGCGTTGCGTTAACGCTCATCCAAACATAACGTCAGACTAACTATTCATTCTTGTTTATTCCAAATCAGCTCAACCAACCATGGTTCGCCATTTAGTAATAGGCTGTCGGTAGATTTCAAAATGAGTTTTTTACGCTCAAAGCTAAAGTATCGGCAAAATTGTGTGCCAATTTGATTGGGATTTTTACCGCTCTCAATATAATGAGTCACTTTATTTCTCATAAAATCAATACAATAACTGCCACAATATGTCTCGAAATTAGAGAAGTCCAACACAATTTGTTCAGGAGGAATGGCACGAATATCATTCGTGCTGAATTTTTTTCTCTCGTTGCTTGAAATGAAGACCATCATATATTGTTCGGTATAGATAAGCATCCCAAAAGGAGCTTCGCCTAAAGGAGAGATACTTCTAGCGCCATTTTTTCCGGTGCAAGATGCCAATTTCCAGCGGCCTAAAAATTTATTTTTACTGATATCCGACATAATTAACCCTCTTTTATATTAGCGAAGAGTATAAAATTACCCCTTTCGGCCAAAGCATCATGATAAGATAGGGCATCTGGTTATTTATCCTCGAAATGGTCGTCAATCATTTTGATCCATTTCGTGAAATTATCGGTAAACAATTTTCCATTGTCAGCGAGGATGACTTGACCTCGTACTGAATCCATTAAACCACTGCATAGTGCCATAATCACATTTCCAACGGCTTCGGGTTTGATGATAAAATCAGGATCGAATTTTCTGATAAATTTTTGTGCCTTCTTGCCAAATACAAGCTCAAAGGCTTCGGTGTCAACTACGCCGGGTGAAACACAATTTATAATAACATTGTCCCGTGCTGCAATATATTTTGCAAAGGTTTCCAGTACGGCTTTCGATGCCGCCACATAATCATAACCTTCAATATAACAACTACGATGACCTTCGGACGTCACTGCAACAACATAACGCGGGCAATGACCAAATACTTCTTTTATATTACTAAGATAGCTAATTAGTGGCCAAGCATTATGTTCGATACTGTTCAACAAACCGCGGTATTCATAATTCTCTTTGAATTGCGGAGCGAAAGCTGCATTGGCAATAAAAATATCAATGCCTTGATTTTCTTTGGCGATATTTTTGATTAAAGAGTATGTTGCATTTTCATCTTTTACATCTGAATATATAAAGCTAGGCGAGTTAGAATATTTCGAAAAATATTCTTCCAACTCCGTTAAGTTATCACCCCAGTAATAAGTGCCATAGACTTTTGCGCCGGCCTTAACAAAAATTTCAACAGTGGCACGGCCGATTCCCTTTGTGCCACCCGTGATTAAAACCACCATTTCGCTGAAGTTATTAAACATAATCAACCTGTATAATTATCTTGTATGTTTTTTTCAATATCAAGCTGGTTGAAAGAGATGTGATGCATAAATGCTTCGATGGTGCTTGTCTCCTCAAGGGACTTACGTCTTCCTATTGACATGTATTTTTTTAACAACTCTAAATTATGGCGTGGTTTTTCAGCAACAGCCGCGGCCAATTCCATTGCCTTATTCAAGACGGCAGCACGCGGTAAAATATAGTTAAAACAACATTTTCCTTTCAATTCCTTGCCTGTAAAGTGGTCACCGGTAATCATCATCTCAAAACCTGTATAATAACCAAACGCCGATTGACATAATGCGGTGGAACCCATCCCTGGGGTGAATCCCATGTTCATGAATGTTAGACCATAACGGCTCTCTTCTGCGGCGATTATAATGTCCGCATATAAACCTATAATTAATCCCCCACCCGTGGCGCTTCCTTCCATCGCCGCAATCACAGGAACGGGAATATTCAATATTTGTTTTAGATGGTTGGCATAATCATGCTCTATATTGGTTTTGTAATGGCTGATGAGGTTTTGTAAAAACGCTTTTGTACCACCGCTGCAAAATATATCAGGTAACCCGGTCATGATAATAACTTTTATGCTTTTGTTCTTTTTAATTTGATCTACTATGTCATACAATTGTATGCAAAATTCATCATCGATTGCGTTTTTTTTTGCTGGGTCGTTAATGTTCAAAGAAACAATTCCATCCCCATGAACGTCCAAGATAAATTTATTCATGTTTGTTCTCCGCGTATTCATCATTAAACAAACGGATGCATTCAAGGTAGTGACGTATTTTTTCAAGAGTTAGCGGGTCATTTAATCTTTCTCTGAGGAGATGGGCGCCTAGCTCCAGTGTTTTATCAAAAGATGAGCGCGGGTTTATAAGTAGTTTACTTTCCCGAATAACGTACTCGGGGATTTTTGAAAATTTATTGCACATCGTCCTGACATCTTGCTCAAGGTTTTCTATGGTGCTCATTTTATCAACCATACCCCATTCAAGGGCTTCTATTGCCGGAATAGCAGTAGCGCTCCATACGAGGGATTGAAGATGATGAGGAGCAATGCGCTCAAGCAAACAGGACATAGCGATTGATGGCGTTATCCCAATAGTTGATTCCGGCAAACTAAATGAAGCGGTGTCGCAGGCAATAACAAAATCTGCTAAGGACATAAGCGCAATCCCACCGGCAATAACATCCCCTTCCACCTTGGCTAAGACAGGTTTGGGGCTGTTTTTCACCATTTTTAGTATATTGTAAAATTGAGAAATAAAGAGTGGGTCGTAAGATTTTGTTATATAATCAAGATCCATGCCCATACTAAACCAGGTGCGGCCACCTGTGAGTACGATAACATCAAACTGACTATTTTTTAACGCTGTTTCAAACCGACTCTCGAAATCCGATAATAAGTCAGGATTAAACTTTATAGGCACAGTAACGTATTCATACATAACGATAACCCCTCAAGTAATTATCGATATGTTCAAGGATGAGACGGTCGTTGCCGCTGTAGTAACGAGCATACCCGTCCAGCATATTATTTTCGTCTGCTTTGTAGCCTTGACCTTGCATTTGAGCGCTTCGTGCTTCTTCCAATTGCTCATAGGCTGGCACGTCCAATATTTTTCGCTGAGCCAATAGTGCATCCAGTTTTTTAGCCTGTTGCCGGGCAATCGCTACTGCCTGTTCCCCGACAAGCATGCTAAAGTATTCAGCACAGGAGCCTGACCCATAGGAGTAAATCCCGATGCGCTCTCCGGGTTTGAGTCCCTGAGCCTGTGAAACAAGCGAAAACAAAGAGAGAAAAATACTACCACAATAGGTCGCACCCATTTGCTGGGAATAGTATAAGGAAGGTATTACCTTTTTCTTAAATGAAGCCGCGATGGCCTCTATACCAAATATCCCCTGTAACTCAAGCAAGACTTTATGCGCTTCTTTGCTGATGCCAGGGAAAGGCAGGTGATAAATATTATAATTGAAATAAGCGGTGTCTTTCGCTTCAGGCGTTATCTGACAATATTCTGCGAAAGCGCCTTCGAGTCCGTCCATATAGGAATAAAGGCTCGCCTGCACATCAAAAGCTATCTCTTTCCAAGGAAGAGGGCGGATGACATCGGTGACTTCATGGGTATGAACGCCTGATTTGCCCGTTTCAATCACTGCAAAAAGCGGTTTATTCGAAATGAGCAACGCAACAGCGCCAGCGCCAAGGCTATACTCCATCATTCCATGACGAGTCATATTATTGCTGATGTCGACGTTGATCAGCAGAGCCTTCTTGTCACGATTTAGACCGGAATATATCCACGATTCAGCCATCTTCAGCGAAGCGGCGCCGGCATGACAGGCAGATTTCAATTCAAAAACACGACAAGCGGCAGGTAGATTAAGATAGCGGTGCGCCCAGGTGCTAATCGCTTTTTCTTGGTCTAAGCCAGACTCTGTTGCAATGATAAACAGGCCGATGTCCGATCGATCTTCATTGGTCAGCATCTCTTTGGCGCTATTCACCGCAAGTGTGACCGCATCCTCGCATAAGGGAACCAAGCTACGTGTCGAAACCATTAAGGTTTCTTGAATATATTTCCTGTCACCAACTCGTGCGTGGGCCAGGTCAGATAACCTCAGGGCCAGACTGCTGGGATAGATACTTATTTTTTCAATACCAATAGTGTTCATCACGCCCCCGGAAATCAATAGACCCAATCAATACCACTTGTTACGTTGAGAACAGCACCGTTGACATAACTACTTTCTCTGCTGGCAAGGTATAAAATAGCTTCAGCAACTTCACTGGTTGAGCCAAGCCGCCTTAACGGGGAGTGCTGTGAAAAAAACTGTACGATACCTTTAACATCGTCAACAATAATGTCAGTATCAATTAATCCGGGAACCAACACGTTAGCCGTAATGCCAAAACGGCCATACTCCTTCGCCGTTGTTCCGGTTAATCCCACTAGGCCGGCCTTTGATGCAGCATAAGCCGCTTGTCCCGAGGAACCATCTTTAGCCAATGAGGAAACAGTGACAATTCGTCCGTATTTATTGGTGATGAATAACGGAAGAAAATAGCGAATAAGATAAAAAGCGCCCGTTAAGTTGGTATTGAGTATTAGTGCCCAATCTTCATCAGATATTGACACCAGATTACAGGGGATATCCATGCCTGCATTGCAAACAATCGCATCAATATCGTTAAAATCAGCAATGATACAATCGCCGGTCGACTCCACGGCTTTGCTGTCTGCCACATCCAGGGGATAGGCATGACATAATTGATTTGGAAATTTTGCTCGGGCAATATCAAGAATCTGTTGAGCGCCATTTTTATTGCTGTGGTAGCTAAAGCCGACATGCCAGCCTTTTTCCAACGCGGCAATGACCACCCCTCGACCTATACCGCTGGCCCCACCGCTGACAAACAAATTCATACTAGCCATAATACCGCCTGAACAGGCTTGCACTGTTAATGCCTCCCATGCCAAAAGAGTTGTTCAAAAAAACATCAACGTCTTTTTTTACATTACCGGTGGCACACACATTCAAATCTACGGCAGGATCGAGCGTTTCTATATTGTGCGATTGATGGAACTCTCCACGTTTCATTTGCCAAATAGCAATGGCTGCTTCTATGACACCGGATGCCCACATGGTATGCCCAAGCAAAGATTTCGGTGCGTTGATAACAAGATTTCCCGCATGGCTGCCAAACACCTTTTTAATCGAATTTATTTCTACGATGTCACCTATTTTCGTGGAGGTTGCATGGGCACTGACAAAATCGACCTGCTCTTTGGCTATATGGCATTTTTGCAGTACATCCTGAATTACCCGAACCTGCCCTTCATGAGAAGGATCGCCAAGATGGTTGGCATCAGAATTGATACTGACACCCAGAAGTTCGGCATAAATCTTCGCGCCACGGCTTTCTGCGTGCTCGGCCTGTTCAAGAATTAATACTGCTCCTCCTTCACAGGGCAGGAAGCCACTTCGATTTATGTCATAAGGGCGACTGGCCTTGGCGGGAGAATCCTGATATTGGCTATAACAAATAGCTTCCAGAATCGTCAGTGAATGCAACATCATCGGGTGGAATGAGGCCATTGGGCAAACGACGGCAACCACCTTTTTTTGATCTACTCTGATCGCATTCACTGCGGCCTGCATGGTGACGTTGCCGGTGGCGCAGGTTCCTCCGATGAGATAGGCTAATCCTTTGGCATTCAATACTTGCGCCACAGAGGACGAATGGTCGGTATCGAGCGAGTTTAATCCAGATAAAGCATCAATAAATTCCGGCTCATCCAGAAAAATAGCTTGTTGATTAAGCAAATATTGATCAGTCAGGTTATGTCCGCCGCAAATGACACCATACTCGAAGGGATCAAGGGTTTGCTCGAATAATCCTGCGTCAAGCCAGGCGTCCATAGCCATCAATACCGAGAGCTGCACGTTCTTGGTGGTCTGCTTAAAAACCCGCTCAGCACGGTCGATGACGGCATCGGAAATACGATTGCTAAAAGTGCGCAGCTTGTCTTCAGAACTATAGTCTGGAAGCTGCCCACCGATTTTTGAATAGATATTACGGGTGTCCAAATTACGCCAGTAGCCAATGGCGGATTTTCCAGACATTAAATTATTCCCCACATTATCTAATGTGTCTCCAAGCGGTGTATTGATGGCTATGCCAGTTACCACTATGCGATCAGATGACACAAAATTCTCCTTTTCCGATGGTGACGATATTATTGTTAACCGTAATTTGAACAATGGCCGTGGCAATCAGAGCATCGTATTCTGTGATGCCGCAGCGAATGGTCATCAGATCTCCGGGAAGCACGGCACACAAATGAAAGACATCATATATTCGCGTGCCCACAGCGTTAGTAACCTGCTCGTTTTGCAAAGGTTCGGTAGTCTCATTAAGTAGGCAATATAATAAAATGAGTGCGCTTTGAAACATGCTTTCTTGCTGAAGCACCCCCGGGTATACCGGATGATGAGGGAAATGCCCTCTGAATACTGGGTCTTGCTCATCTATTTTTCTGGTTGTTTTGATTAATCTGCGCTTAAGATTAATCAATTCAACGCTGTCCACCAGGAGAAACGGTTGCCGATGGGGTATCATTCTTTTTATCTGCCGCTGGTCTAGAGTCTGCTTCAATTCATTAGCCACATTGTCAGAAAACAATAAATCTTCTTTCAATTGATATAGCTGTATTTTTTCTAAATTAAGGTCGTTGCCGTATTCTATATGATTGACTGATAGGGGATTATCTTGCGATAGGAGGCCATCGCTTTCCGAACCATTACTGCCATTTTCATCCATTTAAAACCTCACTAAAATGAGTGCCGCTAATAACGATCTTGCCAAGGGAATTAAAGTAGGCTTTCCAAAAAGTTATGGCTTCTTCGGCTGATTCTTTTGAAAAGACCTTCTCTATTTCAAACACTTCTGAGATTTGAGGATGATGGCGAATTTGCCAAGCATGCAATGCCTGATATGGACAGCGTTCTATTTGAAGTAATAAATCGGTTTCATCGGTATAAATCGATTTATCCAAATAATCAATAAGCAAACTGTCGTCACAGGTTCCACAAACACCATAAATACAAAAACAGGGGATGTGGGACATGATGAATAATCCTCATCAGAAAAGTGAAATGGCATGTCCTAAATTATTATTATCGTCCTCTTAAAAGACTACAATAAAAAACCTAAAAAAATGTGCGACAGATCGCATTATGAAAAAAGGCATTATTATTTAAACCATAATTGAAAGCATTAAAGTATATAAACTATTCAAACTTTCTTACCTAAAATTAAATATCATCGGAAGATTGATAGTTTTAATAAAAAAGATTATAACAAATGGGACACTATAATTTACATCAATGGTAAGGAGATATTATGAACAGAGAATATATCAAAAATGTTATAATAAAGCATATTGTTAGTGCCGTTAAAGACATCAATGAATCAGAAATTGATTTACAAAAATCTATGGCGGACTATGGTGCAAGCAGTTTAGATATTGTTTCCGTTGTTTCGGGAAGTATGAGAGAGTTGAAAATAAAAATTCCGCGAACCGAATTGAAGAATGTTAATTCAATTAACGGACTGATAGATTTGTTTGTCACCAGCAGTTCAAAAATGTAAGTTTTAGGATAAGCAATGCAAAGATATTGGGAGTACATGAGGTTTCGACATTTCTATGCAGAGTGACGGGGGAGTGAAGAACGTGACTTCTAAACAAGCTATACTATTCCCGGGCCAGGGTGCTCAGCGCTCAGGAATGAAGACAGTCGTTTTTGATATTTGGCCGGACTTACTGGCGAAGGCGGATGAAATTTCCGGATTTAGCATTCGTGAATTCTTCTTGAATTGCCCTGCTGATCGCTTTAGGAATACACGTTATGTTCAACCAGCGTTGTATACCATCAATGCTTTATATTACTTACATTATACTGAAGAAGGTAATCACCCCCCATTTTTTTTGGCCGGACATTCCTTAGGTGAATTCAATGCACTCCTTTGCGCCGGCGTGTTCGATTTTGAAACCGGACTGCATCTGGTAAACCGTCGCGCGCAGCTTATGTCTGAAATTGCGGGAGGCGGCATGGCGGCGGTACTCGGTCTTGATGCGGAGGAGGTGGTGCAGGTCCTTGCTAGAAATCGCCAACTTAACTTGTCAATCGCCAATCTAAATGCCGACTTCCAGATAGTTATCTCAGGCCCTATCGAGAGTATCCATCTTGCTGAGGAAGTATTCTACGACAATGACGCTGTGAAATATGTTGTACTGAACGTGAGCGGAGCTTTTCATAGTTCCATGCTGAATCATGCAGCCGCCCGGTTTGGTGAATACGTTGAAAGTTTTTCATTTTCAACCCCGCAAATTCCTGTGATCGCCAACAGGACAGCTCGGCCGTATAGCGCATCATCCGTGGTGCGCAATCTTTCTGAACATATTAATAAACCTGTTATGTGGCGACAATCCGTTATGTATATGCGAACCCATGGCGTTAATGATTTTGTGGAAATAGGAGACAGTTCTATATTGTTGGATATGATTAAAAATATTGAATTGAAATAAATACCAAAATTAATATATCAAGATCTTAAGGGCTATAGATGTGCTTCTATACAAAAATTACCCATTACATGCTGCCGATTTTAGCTGTTATCTAGCGTGCCGTATTAATCATCTGTACTTTTTTTGACATGAAAATACTAATGAGAAGGTTATTATTCCTATAAACGGTCCTATCGATAAAATTATGAGAGAAGATAAATTCTCGCCTGAAATTAATGAAGAAATGACTAAATACTTATTAACCACGCCAACGGTAATATTTCCTATTCCCATCCCTATTCCTAGGCCAAGTCCAAAAAAGGTGATAATCATACCTGTGCTCGCAGGAGAAAAACCATAACGTACGTGTAGTGCCTCCCCCGTAAGGATAAACGTCGCCACGCCAGTCCCATTCTAAGCGCGATAGCCCATTCGAGCGTTGGGGGAAAAATAATAGCTATATTATCTATGCTATTTAATTAAATGGATATGAGAAGTAATTTTTGCTATTAATTTTTTCGTTTCGAAAGATAACCGATAATGGGAGCAGAAATGACGTAGGAAAATGCATATCCTGATATCGCTATAGCCGCTTTATCAACGGTGGTCCCAAATGCATCAGCCAGAGGAGGAAGCATTGAGGCCAGCATAAATTCTGCCACGTCAACAAAAAAATTGTTATTGAGAAAAAAGTAAGTTTTATTTACGTCAGCTCATTTTGTAAAGTACGCTTTTTTCAACATCATTATTTATCCTTTTTTCTTGATATAGAATAAATTATTTATCCTTATTATAAAAGCATTCTCAATTTTTTTGATTGGTGCTGTTTACGAGGTGATCGTTAAATAAGGCTATCGTCCGCAGGTCAGATCATCGATTGATTAATAATTATTCACTCGTAAACCATATTAGTTATAATTATGACTACCGCATCAGCTATCATAGCGTTTTGCATTACAGGACGATTGACGGTGCCGCTGCTTATTATCACCACTGTTTTATGGGCGTTTTCCTTCAGCTTGATTGGCGAGTATCTAGCCGGGCAGGTGGACAGCTGGTTTTCGGTGCTGGTGCGCCTGACGCTGGCGGCGCTGGTATTTCTGCCCTTTCTGCGCTGGCGCGGTTATCGCGCAACGCACCTGTTGCTGTATATGGCGGTGGGCGCCTGCCAATTGGGCATCATGTATATGATAAGCTACCAGGCTTATCTCTACCTGTCGGTACCGGAATTTCTCCTGTTCACCGTGATGACGCCGCTCTATGTCACCCTGGTTTATGATCTGCTGCGCCGTCGGCGACTGCGCTGGGGCTATGTATTGAGCGCCATGCTGGCCGTGGCGGGGGCGGCGATTATCCGCTACGACCATGTCAGCGAACATTACTGGCGCGGCCTGCTGCTGGTACAAGCCGCCAATCTGGTGTTCGCCGTGGGGCAGGTGGGTTACAAAAGATTGATGGAAGTCTATCCCATGCCGCAGCATACGGCATTTTCCTGGTTTTACCTTGGTTCATTCATCGTGGCGGTCATCGGCTGGTGGCTGTTCGGTAATGCCCGGCAATTACCCACCACCTCGCTGCAATGGGGAATTTTAGTCTGGCTGGGGGTGGTTGCTTCCGCGCTGGGCTACTTTATGTGGAACTATGGCGCGACCCAGGTGGATGCCGGCACCCTCGGCATCATGAACAACTTCCATGTTCCCGCCGGATTACTGGTGAACCTGGCCATATGGCAGCAGCGGCCGCACTGGCCCAGCTTTATTGTCGGCGCCTCGGTGATTATGGCTTCGCTATGGGTGCACCGGCGCTGGATCGTTGCGCGTCCCGCACATAAGGCAGATGCGCGCACGCGTGCTGACGGGCCGAGCGAATAAACGCCTCGATGGCCGGCTGGCGCTGCTCGCCGTCCCGGGACGCCGCATATAGCCGGCTCCATAAGCCGCTGCCCAGCGTTTTGGTGACTATCAGCCCCTGATGTTCAAAACTCTCCACCACCCAGTGGGGCAGCGCGGCGATGCCCATGCGCGCCGACACCATCTGAATCAGCAACAGAGTATTGTCTACGCTTTTCAGCACCGGACTGACGCCGGCGGGCTGCAGGAACTGGCGCCAGACATCCATCCGCTGGCGCTGTACCGGGTAAATCATCAAAACTTCTTCACTGAGATCCTCGGGAGCGATGTGCTCTTTTTTCGCCAGAGAATGGTCCGGGGCCACCACCAGCCGTACCTCAAAATCAAACATCGGCGTATAAAACAATCCGCTGCGCGGCAGGATATCCGACGTCAGCACCAGATCAAGCTCCCCCTGCTGCAGGGCGGGCTGCGGGTCAAAGGTGACGCCGGAGCGGAAATCCACCAGCACCTCCGGCCATTGCTCGCGAAACTCGGTCAGCGCCGGCGTCAGCCATTGAATACAGCTATGGCACTCGATGGCCAGCCGCAGCGTCGTTTGATGCGGTTCCAGGCAATTTTGCAGCGCCTGCTGTACCTGAGGCAGGATTTGTTCGGCCAGCTGCAGCAGGATCTCTCCCTGGGGCGTAAAGCGGAGCGGCTGGCTTTTGCGAACGAATAGTCTAAAACCCAGCCGCTGCTCAAGATCGCTGAATTGATGGGACAGCGCGGACTGGGTTTGATGAAGCTGGGCCGATGCGGCCGCCAGCGATCCGCTGTTACGCAGGGCTTGCAGCGTCCGCAGATGTTTAAGTTCGATCATGAGGGTGTTTCACCTGGAAGTGAATAATTTGCGCTTGTGGTTAATACAGTACATGTTGATTATGGATGTGTAAACATCTGGACGTCCATATGGGAGAAGGTAATGACAATACTAAGCCACACACTGGGTTTTCCGCGCGTCGGTCTGCACCGTGAATTGAAAAAAGCGCAGGAAAGTTATTGGGCAGGAAAATCCTCGCAACAAGAGCTATTGGCGGTGGGGCGCGAACTGCGGTCCCGTCACTGGCAGCAGCAGAAAGATGCCGGGGTCGATCTGCTGCCGGTGGGTGATTTCGCTTGGTATGACCATGTGCTGACCACCAGCCTGATGGTGGATAATATCCCGGCACGGCACCGGCAGGGCGACGGGCCGGCGGATCTGGATACCCTGTTCCGCATCGGCCGCGGCCGCGCGCCGGGCGGCGAGCCCGCCGCCGCCGCCGAAATGACCAAATGGTTCAATACCAATTATCATTACATGGTGCCGGAATTTACCCGCGGACAATCATTCCGCCTGGGGTGGACCCAGTTGCTGGATGAAGTGGATGAAGCCCTGGCGCTGGGCCACCGGGTTAAACCGGTTATCCTCGGGCCGATAACCTACCTGTGGCTGGGCAAGACCAAGGGAGAGGCTTTTGATCGGCTATCGCTGCTGGCGGAACTGTTGCCGGTGTACCGGCAAATACTCGGCGAGCTGGCGCGGCGCGGTATCGAATGGGTGCAAATCGACGAACCCGCCCTGGTACTGGAGCTCCCCGCCGACTGGCAACAGGCCTATGAAACCGCTTACCGTGAATTGGCGGGACCGGTTAAATTGCTGCTGACCACTTACTTCGACAGCATCGGCCATCATCTGGATCTTATCCGATCGCTGCCGGTGCAGGGTTTGCATGTGGATCTGGTGGCGGGACAGGATTCACCCGACGAATTGCACCGGCGCCTGCCGGCCCACTGGCTGCTGTCTTTGGGCGTGATTAACGGACGCAACGTCTGGCGCGCCGATCTCGGCGCCTGGTTTGATCGTTTGCGCCTGCTATCGGGGCAACGGCCGATTTGGGTGGCCACCTCCTGCTCGCTGCTGCATAGCCCCATTGATTTATCGGTAGAATCGCGCCTGGATGAAGAAGTCAAAAGCTGGTTCGCCTTTGCCTTGCAGAAATGCGGCGAGCTGGGTTTGTTGCGTGCCGCCCTCAATCAGCCGGATGAGGCGCAGGTCTCCTTGTTGGAAGAGTACAGCCGGCCTATCCGCGCCCGCCGCCACTCGGACCGGGTGAACAATGCCCGGGTGCAGGCGCGTTTGACGCAGATTACCCCACGGGACAGCCAGCGCGGGCAAGCCTATGAACGGCGTGCCGAGCTGCAACGGCAGCGTTTTAATCTGCCGGCCTGGCCCACCACCACCATCGGTTCCTTCCCGCAAACCACGGAAATACGCGGCCTGCGTCTGGATTTCAAGCGGGGCAGCCTGGATAGCGCCCGCTACCGTGCCGGTATCGGCGAACATATCCGTCAGGCGGTGGCCGAGCAGGAGCGTCTGGGACTGGATGTGCTGGTGCATGGGGAAGCCGAGCGCAACGATATGGTGGAATATTTCGGCGAACATCTGGATGGGTTTGTCTTTACCCAAAACGGCTGGGTGCAAAGCTACGGCTCCCGTTGCGTGAAACCCCCGGTTATCATCGGCGATATCAGCCGACCATCGCCAATAACCGTCGAATGGGCGAAATATGCCCAATCCTTAACGGATAAACCCATGAAGGGCATGCTCACCGGGCCGGTGACGATTCTATGCTGGTCTTTCCCCCGCGAGGACGTCAGCCGCAAAACCATCGCCCGGCAAATCGCCCTGGCATTGCGCGACGAAGTGGCGGATCTGGAACAGGCGGGCATCGGCATCATCCAGATCGATGAGCCGGCGCTGCGGGAAGGTTTGCCGCTGCGCCAGTCCGAATGGCGGGAATACCTTGATTGGGCGGTGGAGGCATTCAGACTGAATGCCGCGGTGGCCCGGGACGATACCCAGATCCACACCCATATGTGTTATTGCGAGTTCAACGACATCATGGATTCCATCGCGGCCCTGGACGCCGATGTCATCACCATAGAAACCTCGCGTTCGGATATGGAATTATTGGAAACCTTTAAGGAATTCGATTATCCCAATGAAATCGGACCGGGCGTCTATGACATCCACTCGCCTAACGTACCCAGCGAGGAGTGGATTGTGGCACTGCTGCGCAAGGCGTCGGAGCGTATTCCCGCCGAACGGCTTTGGGTTAATCCCGATTGCGGGCTGAAGACCCGCGCCTGGCCGGAAACGCGCCAATCCCTGGCGAATATGGTGAGCGCTGCGAAACGGCTGCGTGCTGAAAAGGTTTAAGGCGGCGATAAACGGGCGGCGGCGGATTATTTGCCGTCGCCGCTCATTCCGTGCTGCGAAAACCATTGCAACATGCGCCGCCAGCCGTCTTCCGCCGAGGCGGCATGATAATTAGGACGGTAATCGGCATAAAAAGCATGGCCGGCTTCGGGATATACCCGAATTTCGGCCTTGGCATTGGCGGCGCTGAGCGCACGGCGCATAGCGTCAATATGCTCCGGAAGGATGCCGGTGTCCTGTGCGCCGTACAGGCCCAGAACCGGCGTCACCAATTCCTTCGCCATATCTACCGGGTGCCGTGGCGTCGTCAGCGTTTTATCCCCCACTAATTTGCCATACCAAGCCGCCGCCGCTTTTAACTGGGGATTATGAGCGGCATATAGCCAAGCGATGCGACCGCCCCAGCAAAATCCGGTTACCGCCAAACGCTGTCCGTCGCCGCCATGGGTGGCTGCCCAATGGGCGGTATGATCCAAATCCGCCATCACCTGCGAGTCCGGCACTTTACTCACCAGCTCTTTGAATAATTGACCGATATCGTCATAGGCTGACGGATCTCCCTGGCGGAAATAGAGCTCCGGCGCAATCGCCAGATAGCCTTGCTTTGCCAGCCGGCGGCATATATCGCGGATATGTTCATGAACGCCAAAGATTTCCTGAATTACGATAACGATAGGCAAAGGCCGGCTTTCACCAGCGGGTTTCGCCATGTAAGCGGGCATCCGATCGCTTTGTGAAGGGATAGTGAACTGCCCCGCTTCCAGGCCGGCATCATCGGTATGAATGGTAGTAGACGCGACATTGCCTGCTGCCGGGGCAAAGGCGGCCGGTTTCCTGTTCAGATCGAGGGTATCGTCGATGTTCATATAGCTGCCTTGTTGAGTTTTAACGTTAGGTTGATTATAGCTAAAGTTAATGGCTTGTGAATCATTTTAACAAGACAGTTACGACAATAAAAGTCTCATCCAATACAATTATTTTTAATGTAATAAATATATAAAATAAAACGGATATGTAATATGTAAATATAATAGAATTTTTACTTCACGCATCTCGCCGCGAGGATTTTTGATAGCTGATAATATCATTAAAATCAATAGCTTTAGGTTATCCATCGATTGTTGATCCATTATTATGTAATAATGCTACATATATCCTCATGGCTAGAGTCATTTATAACGGGAAGAGAAGTATTGCCCGGCTGATATTTAAAATGTCCGTCACACTTTCAATTTTAATCTTCGCCCCGTGGTCGCTTTATGCAATTTATCCGCAGCGAAGCGTTATAAGTTTGATTTTCATTATCGATTTCTTTTATTAAGAATAGACCCAAGCGAGGAGGAGGGTATCAACAGCGGAATACGTTATTTTGTCGATAAATGCATACCAGATAATATCGATTTTAAATAATATTAAAAAAATTATAATAATGGAAAATTGTTATTTCTTTATTTAACACAATTTGAACTATTTCATGATGAAATTAATAGCTATGTTAAAAGAGCAATACTTTTAAAAATTCTGTTTTGGGAGTAACCACCATGACTATATCGATAGATTATTCCGTTGCCAAAACTCCACCTGCCGTTCATAACGGCGCGGCGGGCGCTGATACGGGCAATCTGGCCGCCAAGCTGGAATCCGTTAAAAATAGTCCTGATAACGTCTCGACATTCTCTCTAACGTCATCGCTATCTGCTTCCGCCGCTAAATTATCCACTCACCTGGGTTTGGACAAATTGATCAATGGATTGACATGGGTCGGCAGTCTGACCAGCAGTACGATGGGCAATGTTGTGCAATTCAGTCAGTACGCTGCGGATACCGTGCAAATGGTCCATGACGGCGCAAAAATCGTACAATATGGCATAGAGCATGGCATCAAAGGGTTGCTAAGCGAAATCATGGTCTTATTAAAAGCTCAGTCGTTGCCCATAGTGGAACGCTGGATCGATAAAGTTTACGAAGCCGGGAAAGACGTCACCTTGACGCAGGTCCTGAAGATCCTAATGGAATGTATTGCGAACGACAAAGAAATCAAAGGGTTGTTTAAAGAGATAATTGCAACCTGATAACGGTGTGAATGTGAGATGCCCCACGGACTTCGGCAGATAAATATTAGTATTCTAACGATATTATGTTTGGGTTAACATGTTATTTTTAGAGGTATCTGCCATGTCCTCATCCGATGTTTTTCATCTTGGTTTAACACACTCCGATCTGAAGGGGGCCACGCTCGCCATCATCCCGGGAGATCCGCAAAGGGTTGAAAAAATCGCCGCGCTGATGGAGAATCCGGTGCACCTGGCCTCTCACCGGGAATTTACCACCTGGCGAGCAGAAATATCAGGCAATCCGGTTATTATCTGTTCAACCGGCATTGGCGGACCCTCCACATCCATCGCCGTAGAAGAACTGTCCCAGTTGGGCATCCGCACTTTTTTACGGGTTGGTACCACCGGCGCGATTCAATCTTATATTCAGGTGGGTGACGTACTGATCACCACCGCCGCGGTACGTTTGGACGGGGCCAGCCTGCATTTCGCCCCTGTGGAGTATCCGGCGGTGGCGGATTTTGACTGCACTTCCGCTCTGGTGGGGGCGGCGAAACACCATCGAACGAAATTTCACATTGGGGTAACCGCGTCCTCCGATACCTTCTATCCGGGGCAGGAACGTTACGATACCTATTCCGGACGGGTGTTGAACCGCTTGAAAGGGTCCATGCAGGAGTGGCAAAGCCTGGGCGTCATGAATTATGAAATGGAATCCGCCACTCTGCTGACCATGTGCGCCACGCAAGGGTTGCGGGCAGGCATGGTGGCCGGCGTCATCGTTAACCGTACCCTGCAGGAGACCCCCGATGCCCGTTCCATGCAACTGGCCGAAAGCGTCGCGGTAAACATCGTCGTCGATGCCGCCCGCCGCCTTATTATCTGATCCGATTATGGCGACCGGTGTAAACACCCCGGTCGTTTCAGTCCGGTTTAACCTGAGAATTCGCTTCAATGGCATGATAAGCCGTGCCTTCCTTACCGATATCCCGCCGATGTTAATCATTATTTCCACGTGAGGAGCCTTCTCTTGGAGGATATTCCACCGGGGTATTGCTGGCGCGGGGGGGTTGGGTAGAAGATGGCTTATCGGCCTTATCAACTGATATTCCCTTCATCTTGCATCTTTCATTTTTTGTGTGGCGGCGGCGTTGGCTGAAAGCCGTAATCCATCGGGTATAAATGGGTCTGGACATTTATACAGTTCCCACTTAACGTGACGGTTGGCACAGGTTACGGCGGAGGTTATATGGATTTCAGCCTGTTATACGCGGCGGGGGGCGTGCTGGCGGGGCTGCTGCTCGGCCTGCTCATCGCAAGCCACCGATACCAGAAACGGCTGGCGGATCATCAGGCGGCGCTGGGTTTGCATGAACAATCCCAGGCGTCGGCTCGGCAAGAGCTGGAGCGGGTAGAAGCGGCTCACCGTCAAAGCGGGCAGCAGCTCCGTGACGGCGAGCGCGAGCTGCGCGATCTCTACAGCCGGCTCGCCGCCGCGGAGGAGCGTCTGCAACCCCTGGAACACTGGCGAAAAGAGTGTGAACAGCTCAACGGCGAATTGCGGGCGCTGCGGGAGGTGAATAGCGCGCAAGAGGCCGAACTGCGGGAAGTGACTATTCGCCTGGAAGAGACCCGCATCGGCGCGGAAGAAAAGCAGCGCTTGCTGATGAACAGCGAACAGCGGCTGGCATCGCAGTTCGAAAACCTCGCCAATCGAATTTTCGAGCAAAGCGGGCGCAAGGTGGATGAGCAGAATCGGCAAAGCCTGGATCTCCTGCTGACCCCATTGCGTGAACAACTGGACGGGTTCCGCCGCCAGGTCCAGGACAGTTTCGGCCAAGAGGCGCGGGAACGCCATACCCTGACTCATGAGATCCGGAGTTTGCAGCAGCTTAACACGCAAATGGCGCGGGAAGCGGTCAACCTGACCAAGGCGCTCAAAGGGGATAACAAAACCCAGGGCAACTGGGGCGAGGTGGTATTAAGCCGTGTTCTCGAAGCATCGGGGCTGCGGGAGGGCTACGAATATCAAACCCAGGTGAACATTCAAATCGATAATGCGCATCGGATGCAACCGGACGTTATCGTGCGTTTGCCACAGGGAAAAGATGTGATCATCGACGCCAAAATGTCACTGGTGGCTTATGAACGTTTTTTCAACAGTCAGGATGAAAGCGAGCGCCAGCTGGCGCTGACGGAGCATATTCAATCCCTGCGCGGGCATATGCGGCTGCTGGGGAGAAAAGATTACCAACAATTGCCCGGTTTACGCTCGCTGGATTATGTGCTGATGTTTATCCCGGTGGAGCCGGCCTTTATGCTGGCTATTGATAAGCAGCCCGAACTGATCGGCGAGGCCCAGAAACAGAATATCATGCTGGTGAGCCCCACTACGCTGCTGGTGGCCTTGCGGACCATCAGCAATCTTTGGCGCTACGAGCACCAGAGCCGCAATGCCCAGCATATTGCCGAGCGGGCCGCTCGCCTGTATGACAAGATGCGCCTGTTTGTGGACGACATGCTGGCCATAGGGCAAAGCCTCGACAAAGCCCAGGGCGGCTATCGTTCGGCCATGAATAAGCTGACGCAGGGCCGCGGCAATATTCTCAGCCAGGCCGAGGGGTTCAGGGCGCTCGGGGTAGAGATCAAGCGCCCCATCAATTCCGTGTTGGCGGAACAAGCGGAGCAGGGATATAACGACGCCGATATCAGCAATGCGCGAACTGCCGACGATGACCGCGATGGGCAAGACGAAACGCCGCTAACCATCCCCGATAATTGTCCGCCGTCGGTTGACGACAACGCTGTCCGGGGCGAAACTCCGGAGCAGGCGTAAGAGGAATATACGCCGACGATGCAAGCGGGCCCTCGGCGCGGAGCCATAAGACTTCCGCTGAGTTGACCAGCCCTGCTGTGGGGCTTTGCGCTCGCTTCTGTTACACTTCTCTGATATCTCATTAAGCAGGATGAATAACATGGCAGATGAAGACAAACGCGAAACGACCCATTTCGGCTTTCGCACCGTGCCCAAAGATGAGAAAGCGGTTATGGTGGCGGATGTCTTTCATTCCGTCGCGGCAAAATATGATTTGATGAATGATCTAATGTCTTTCGGCATTCATCGCCTGTGGAAGCGTTTCGCTATCCATTGCAGCGGCGTGCGGCGGGGTCAGAAAGTGTTGGATCTTGCCGGCGGCACCGGCGATTTGACGGCGAAATTCTCCCGGCTGGTGGGAGAAGAGGGTGAGGTGGTCTTGGCGGATATCAACGATTCGATGCTGAAAGTCGGTCGCGATAAACTGCGCAATAAAGGCATTATCGGCAATGTGAGTTATGTCCAGGCGAATGCTGAATCTCTGCCGTTCCCCGATGATACCTTCGATTGCATCACCATCTCGTTCGGCCTGCGCAATGTCACCGAAAAAGAGCAGGCGCTGCGCTCCATGTATCGGGTGCTGAAACCCGGCGGCCGTCTGCTGATCCTGGAATTTTCCACCCCGTTGTTCAAACCGTTGAACAAGGCATACGATCTCTACTCCTTTCACGTATTGCCGCGCATTGGCGAGATGGTGGCGCGGGATGCGGGCAGCTACCGTTACCTGGCCGAATCCATCCGCATGCATCCGGACCAGGAAACATTGAAAGCCATGATGCTCGACGCCGGTTTCGACTCCGCCGAGTATTTTAATATGACCGGAGGTATCGTTGCGCTGCACCGCGGTTATAAATTTTGATCGGGAAATCATATGCTGATGTCATTGATCGCCGCGACTCTTGAAATTGCTCTTAAACGCTTGCTGTATCAGGATCAATTCATGAAAACGGCTCGCCAGCGCCTCAAGGGTAAAACCCTGCGGTTTGAGCTGGCGGAACTGGACAGTCCGGTCATTTTGGTTTTTGGCGAATCACAGGCGGATGTTCTCACCTCTTGGGACGATCCGGCGGATTGCACCGTCAAAACGCATTTTTCCGCGATTCCGGCGCTGCGCCGGCGGCAACGGCTTCCCGCCCTGATTAAGCAGGGGGATCTAGAAGTGGATGGCGACATACAGGTGGTGCAGCAATTTGTCGCCCTACTGGATATGGCGGAATTTGATCCGGCCGAACTGCTGTCGCCCTATCTTGGCGATGTCCTGTCGGAAGGGCTGACGCAGCGCGTTTCCGCCCATGCCGATAATATAAAACGCCGCTGGACCGACCGGCAAACCCAATGGGGACAGGCGGTCACCGAAGAGTGGCGGCTATCCCCATCGGCCCTTGAGCTTGCCTGGTTCAGCGAAGAGGTAGACACCTTGGATCGGGATGGCGCCGCTCTGGCGGCCCGTCTGGAAAGAATGGAGATCAGCCGATGATTTTTGGAGAAATCGGCCGCCTTTATTATATCGTGCGGGTATTGCTCAGCTACGGACTGGATGAACTTATTCCCAAAGTGCGCCTGACCCTGCCGCTTCGCCTGGGGCGCAAGCTTTTGTTCTGGATCCCCAATGAGCATGCCCAGCAGCCCTTGGGTGAACGATTGCGGCTGGCCCTGGAGGAATTGGGACCGGTTTGGATCAAGTTCGGGCAAATGCTGTCCACCCGCCGCGATCTATTCCCGCCGGTGGTGGCCGATCAACTGGCGATGCTTCAGGACCGGGTGAAACCTTTTGACGGCGCCCTGGCGCGCCAGCATATCGAACGGGCAATGGGCAAACCGCTGGAGTCCTGGTTCGACGATTTCGATCAGCAGGCGCTGGCGTCGGCGTCCATCGCCCAGGTCCATACCGCGCGCCTGAAAGAAAACGGTAAAGAGGTGGTGATCAAAGTGATCCGCCCCGACATCATGCCGATGATCAAAGCCGATATGCGGTTAATGTACCGGCTGGCCAGCTGGCTGCCGCGGCTGCTGCCCGACGGACGGCGTCTGCGGCCGGTGGAAGTCGTGCTTGAGTATGAAAAAACCCTGTTGGACGAACTGAACCTGCTGCGTGAAGCGGCGAACTCCATCCAGCTCAGGCGTAACTTTGAAAACAGCCCGATGCTCTATATACCGGAGGTCTATCCGGATTACTGTAGCGAGACCATGATGGTCATGGAACGCATCTATGGTGTTCCGGTGTCGGATGTGGCGGCCCTCGAGAAACAGGGAACCAATTTGAAATTACTGGCGGAACGTGGCGTGCAGGTCTTTTTTACGCAGGTGTTTCGTGATAGTTTTTTCCATGCGGACATGCATCCGGGCAATATTTTCGTCAGTTTTGAGCATCCGGAAAATCCGCAATATATCGGTATCGACTGCGGTATTGTCGGTTCGCTTAATAAAGAGGATAAACGGTACCTGGCGGAAAATTTCATCGCTTTTTTCAATCGCGATTACCGCAAGGTTGCCGAGCTGCACGTTGATTCCGGGTGGGTGCCCCCCGATACCAATGTGGAAGATTTTGAGTTTGCCATCCGTACCGTGTGTGAGCCGATATTCGAAAAACCGCTGGCGGATATCTCTTTCGGCCATGTTTTGTTGAATCTGTTCAACACCGCCCGGCGCTTCAATATGGAAGTACAGCCGCAGCTGGTGTTATTGCAAAAGACCCTGTTGTACGTCGAGGGAGTGGGACGCCAGTTATATCCGCAGCTCGATTTGTGGAAAACGGCCAAACCCTTTTTGGAAGACTGGATCAAAGATCAGGTGGGTATCCCGGCCATCATGCGGGCGCTCAAAGAAAAGGCTCCATTTTGGGCGGAAAAACTGCCGGAGTTGCCTGAGCTCATCTACGAGGGATTCAAGCATCATAAGTCACTGCAAAAAAGCGTGGATAAGCTGGCGGTGGAGTTTAAGCAGCAGCGCGTTAAACAGGGACAGGCGCGGTTTTTGTTCGGTATCGGCGCAACATTGCTGCTCTGCGGGACTTTTCTGTTATCGCAGGGAAACGAGATGTCGTCTTTTCCCGCCTGGTTGATGGCGGCCGGTATCGTAAGCTGGATCGTCGGCTGGAAACGCACTGAATAGTACGCACGACATAATAATAAATATCCTGCATCCGGTTTGTAACCGGCAATATGAATCAACTTAATACAGAGGTGCCTATGGGCGGTATCAGTATCCCACAATTGTTAATCATCGCGGTGATCGTCGTATTATTATTCGGCACCAACAAATTGCGCGGCCTGGGATCGGATCTCGGTGCGTCAATCAAGGGCTTCAAAAAAGCCATGAACGACGATGACGATAAAAAAACGCCGCCCAAGGCGGATCAAACCGTACAAGATGCGGACTTCACGACCCAACCCATTGCCCAATCCGGGCAATCCGAGTCGGAAGAGTCGAAAAGTAAAAATAAAGAGCAGGTATAATCCGTGTTTGATATTGGATTTGGTGAGCTGGCGCTGATATTCGTGATCGGGCTGGTGGTCCTCGGGCCCGAGCGTCTGCCGGTGGCGGTCAGAACGGTAGTGGGCTGGATCAAGGCATTGCGTTCGATGGCGGCGACGGTGCAAAACGAATTGAGCCAGGAATTGAAACTGCAGGAACTGCAGGACAGTTTGAAAAAAGTGGAAGAGGCCAGCAAAAATAATCTGTCGCCGGAGCTGAAAGCCTCCATGGAAGAACTGCGCGAGGCGGCCGATTCAATGAAAAAAACCTTTCAAAGCAAGCTGGTTCCCGATGAGGAAAACCCGCCACATACTATCCATAATCCGGTGGTCACTGATTCCGCGGCGACACACAGCGGCGTGACCCCGGCCGAAGGCGCCAGCCAGGCGCAAGCGCCGGCGATGGTCCCCGGCGCAGATGCCCCATCCCCGGACGAAATGGCCCGTCGGGCGGAAGAAGCATTGCCGGTCCCGTCGGGGATTGCCGATAGCGTCACGCCGGATACAACAGTCCGTCAGCGGGAAACGCCAACGGCGGTCCCGCAAGGAATTGCCGATAACGTCACGCCGGCTAAAGCGGCCCGCCTGGCACAAGCGCCGGCTGCGGTTCCTTCCACCCCCGGCGAGTCCGGCAATGATGGTAAAAATTCAGCCGTAGCGGAGCCGAGCCAGCACCAGGCGCCACCCATTCCTACATCACATAACGATCGCTAAAACATGGCCGTTGAAGATACTCAACCGCTTATCAGCCATTTGATTGAGCTGCGTAAGCGATTATTGAACTGCATTATCAGTGTGCTGGTGGTATTCCTGGCATTAGTCTATTTTGCAAACGACATCTACCAGATCGTGTCGGCGCCGCTGATCAGACATATGCCGGCGGGCGCCAGCATGATCGCCACCGATGTGGCGTCGCCGTTTTTTACCCCCATCAAGCTGACCATTATCGTCTCGGTGTTTGCTTCCGCTCCGCTGCTGCTTTACCAGGTCTGGGCTTTTATCGCCCCGGCCTTATATAAGCATGAGCGGCGCCTGGTCATGCCGCTGCTGTTCTCCAGCACCTTTTTATTTTATGCCGGCATGGCTTTCGCGTATTTCATCGTTTTCCCGCTGGCATTCACTTTCTTCGCGCATACCGCCCCGCACGGGGTACTGATTGCTACCGACATCAACAAGTATCTCGATTTTGTCATGTCGCTGTTTATGGCGTTCGGCGTGTCGTTCCAGGTCCCCATCGCCATCGTTCTGCTGTGCTGGACCGGCGTGGTGACCCCGGAAAGCCTGAAGAAGAAGCGGCCCTATGTCCTGGTGGGCGCCTTCGTGGTGGGCATGTTGCTGACGCCCCCGGACGTTTTTTCCCAGACGTTGCTGGCTATTCCACTGTACCTGCTGTTTGAAATCGGCTTGTTCTTCGCGCGCTTTTATGTCGGCAAGGGCCGCCGCGATGGGCAGGATACGGATAAAAACGAGGATAGCGGCGATGGCGAGTAAGCGGACTACAACTCAGCGGTACAATCACTGACAAATCGTCTTGGAGCTCAAGAGGCGGGACGGGTTCACGGCTTGTTTGCGATCCAGCAATCTGTCTCGCCTGGATACTTTGTCATCGATCTCAGATAGTTTTTTATTGAGTAAAATAAACGCCGCCCCGGTTATGAACGGCGTTATTCAGGAGATAAGATTATGAGCAATGTCTATGGTGCGTATCCACATCGCCGCTTGCGCAGGGTTCGTCGCTACGACTTCAGCCGCCGGCTGGTGGCCGAAAATCAGCTGACGGTAAACGATCTGATTTACCCGGTGTTTGTGATGGAAGGCCACAACCGCCGGCAGGAGGTTCCCTCCATGCCCGGCGTTTACCGGATGACCCTGGATTTGCTGATAAAAGAGGCGGAAACGGTCGCCAAATTAGGGGTGCCGGTGCTATCGCTGTTTCCGGTGATCGAGTCCGATTATAAATCCCTTATGGCGGAAGAGGCCTACAACCCGGACGGGCTGGTGCCCCGCACCGTCCGGGCGCTGAAAGACGCGGTACCGGAATTGGGCTTGCTCACCGACGTGGCCCTCGATCCCTATACCACTCACGGCCAGGACGGCATCATTGATGACCAGGGTTATGTCATCAATGAAACTACTAAAGAGATCCTGGTTCGGCAGGCGCTGTGCCACGCCGAGGCGGGAGCTGAAATCGTCGCCCCCAGCGATATGATGGACGGGCGTATCGGCGCCATTCGTGAACGGTTTGAACAGCATGGCCTGGTGAACAACCAGATCATGGCCTATTCGGCCAAGTATGCCTCCTGTTATTACGGCCCCTTCCGCGACGCGGTGGGCTCAAGCGCCAATCTCAAGGGCGGCGACAAAAAGACCTACCAGATGGATCCGGCCAATAGCGACGAAGCCTTGCAGGAAGTGGCACAGGATTTACAAGAGGGGGCGGACATGGTGATGGTGAAACCGGGCATGCCTTATCTGGATATGATTCACCGGGTCAAGGAAGAGTTCGGCGTACCGACCTTCGCCTATCAGGTTTCAGGTGAATACGCCATGCACATGGCGGCAATCCAAAACGGTTGGCTGCAGGAAAAACCGGCGATAATGGAATCATTGCTGTGCTTTAAACGGGCCGGCGCGGACGGTATTCTGACCTATTTCTCCAAACGCGTGGCGCAGTGGCTGCATGATGACCATCAACGGGGCTATTAAAATACCCGTCATCTTTCAAGCCGCAGCGGCGTTGGCTGCGCCTGCTCATCCCAGTCACTTAGTAATCTAAGCTCCTGGGAATGCCCATGCTTGCCGCCTTGCTGCAACTCGAAATCTATAGGGTACTTATACCCGTCATCTTTCGAGCCGCAGCGGCGTTGGCTGCGGCCGCTTACTCGTTGACAATTTACTGCATCTTTTGGAATTGGCGATTGTCCAGGCTTTGGGAAATCTGCTTGTTAAGGAAATTAAGCAGCAGCATCGAGCGGGCTTCACCGTCCGGCTCGGTGTAAATTGCCTGCAGTCCCTCAAAGACGCCTTCGGTTATCAACACGGTATCGCCGGCATGGGGCGTTTGCGGATCCTTAATCCCTTCATAAGCATGTTCCCTCAGCTCATTGATAACATCTTCCGAAATGGTTACCGGTAGATTGCCGAAACGGACGAAATGGCTGACGCCGCGCGTGGCGCTGATGGTGGTGGTATGAATGCGCTCGGGATCGAACTCTATAAACAGATAATTGGGAAATAGCGGCTCATTAACCTCGGTGCGTTTGCCCCGGACGATTTTTTCCAAGGTGACCATAGGAGTCAGGCAAGCGACCGCCTGTCGTTCCAAATGTTCTTTAGCGCGCATTAACTGACCGCGTTTGCAATACAATAAATACCATGCTTCCATAATCTGCTTTACTCGGTTCACTGATAATTCAGCATAGCAAAAGCCTTGAACTATATATAGCATCCGCTTTTAATGCTGCAGACAGGTGGCATAAAAAATAATCTATTTACCCCGAATTTTGACAAAAGGCCAGCACGGTTGGTAAACAGACTTTATAATGCATCGATAACCCGGCTCCAGACGACTTTATGAAATACCGTGACTTGCGCGACTTTCTCTCTTTGCTGGAACAGCGAGGGGAGTTGAAACGAATAACCCTGCCCATCAGTCCCCATCTGGAAATGACGGAAATCGCCGATCGAACTCTGCGGGCCGGCGGACCCGCGCTGCTGTTCGAAAATCCCAAAGGTTATGCCATGCCGGTATTATGCAACCTGTTCGGTACCCCGGAACGGGTGGCGTTGGGTATGGGACAAGAGAGCGTCTTGGCATTGCGTGAAGTAGGGGAATTATTGGCTTTTCTTAAGGAACCGGAGCCGCCGAAGGGATTTCGCGACCTGCTGGATAAAGCGCCGAAGTTTCGCCAGGTACTGAATATGCCGGTGAAACGGCTCGGTTCGGCACCCTGCCAGGAGCAAATATGGCAGGGCGAAGATGTGGATTTATCACGCATCCCGGTAATGCACTGCTGGCCTGGAGATGCCGCCCCCCTGATTACCTGGGGTCTTACCGTGACACGAGGTCCTCATAAAGAACGACAGAATATGGGTATTTACCGTCAGCAGGTTCTGAGTAAAAACAAAGTCATCATGCGCTGGCTTTCCCATCGCGGCGGCGCGCTGGATTTCCAGGAGTGGCGCCAGGCCCATCCGGGAGAAAGATTCCCGGTGGCGGTGGCGCTGGGGGCTGACCCCGCCACTATCCTGGCGGCGGTAACGCCGATACCCGATACTCTTTCCGAATACGCTTTCGCCGGGTTGCTGCGCGGTTACAAAACCGAAGTGGTTAAATGCATTTCCTGCGATCTTGATGTGCCCGCCGGCGCCGAAATTGTCCTGGAGGGATACCTTGAGCCGGGGGAAACCGCACCGGAAGGCCCTTACGGTGATCACACCGGCTACTATAATGAAGTGGATGAGTTTCCGGTGTTTACCATTACGCACATTACTCAGCGGCGTGACGCTATTTATCACTCCACCTACACCGGCCGTCCGCCGGACGAACCGGCTGTAATGGGCGTGGCGCTTAATGAAGTATTCGTTCCGATTTTACGTAAACAGTTTCCGGAAATTGTCGATTTCTATTTGCCGCCGGAGGGCTGTTCCTACCGGCTGGCGGTGGTGACGATCAAGAAGCAGTATCCGGGCCATGCCAAGCGGGTCATGATGGGCGTCTGGTCTTTCCTGCGTCAATTCATGTATACCAAATTTGTCATCGTGTGCGATGATGATATTAACGCGCGTGATTGGAAAGATGTTATTTGGGCGATAACCACCCGCATGGATCCCGCGCGTGATACGGTGTTAATGGAAAATACGCCGATTGATTACCTGGATTTTGCCTCGCCGGTTTCCGGATTGGGTTCAAAAATGGGAATGGATGCCACCAATAAATGGCCGGGTGAAACACAACGGGAATGGGGCACGCCCATTCTTATGGACGCTGAGGTCCGCGCTCGTGTTGATGCGATCTGGGATGATCTGGCCATCTTTGAAAACAGTGGTAAAAGGCCGTGATATTTCTGGCTTTCTATTCCGTTTTGTATAATGACCCGACAGAGGGAATGCATGACAACAATGACCTGTAAGGTCACTTCCGTGGATGCTATCACCGATACGGTATATCGGGTGTGTTTAGTCCCTGAAGCGGCTTTTAGTTTTCGCGCCGGCCAATATCTGATGGTGGTAATGGATGAACGCGATAAACGCCCTTTTTCCATGGCTTCCACCCCGATGGAGAGTTCCTTTATCGAGCTGCACATTGGTGCTTCGGAGCTTAATCTTTATGCCATGGCCGTGATGGATCGCATTTTAAAGAACCGTGAAATCATCGTAGACATCCCCCATGGCGATGCCTGGCTCAGGGACGATACCCAGCGGCCGATCGTGTTGATTGCCGGCGGCACCGGATTTTCCTATGCCCGCTCCATTCTGCTGACCGTACTGGATAAACAACCGGAACGCGAAGTGGCCATTTACTGGGGCGGCCGCGAATTACAGCATCTGTACGATCTCAGCGAACTGGAAGCCCTGACGCTGCAGCATCCCCGTCTTAAAGTGGTCCCTGTGGTGGAACAGCCTGACGAAAATTGGCCGGGCAGAACCGGCACGGTGCTCAGCGCGGTCATGCAGGATTACGGCAACCTGGAGCAATACGACGTTTATATTGCCGGTCGTTTTGAAATGGCTAAAATCGCGCGGGAACGTTTCTGCGCTGAACGCGGCGCCACCGCGGAACGAATCTTCGGTGACGCGTTTGCCTTCATCTGACACTGGTTTGAATCCAGCGGTAAATTAAGGTCGGATTATGGAATCTTTTTCTTCTCTATATCAGGAGCATCTCGCGACGCTGCAAAAGCGGACCCGCGAGATCCTTGCCCGGCAGAATCTCGATGCGTTACTGATTCACTCCGGCGAACCCATCACGGCATTCCTCGACGATCAGGATTATCCCTTCCGGGTCAATCCACAGTTCAAGGCCTGGCTGCCGGTGACCAACGTCGCACATTGCTGGTTATGGGTCGACGGCGTGAACAAACCCATATTATGGTTCTACCTGCCGGTGGATTATTGGTACAGCGTAGAGCCGGTGCCCGACAGCTTCTGGACGCCTTTTATCACTATCGTACCCATCCGGAACCCCGACGATATTGGCGGATTGCTGCCGGCCCGCCGCGACAAGGTGGCATATCTGGGCTCATCTGCTGCGCGGGCGTCAAGCCTCGGCCTGACGGCGGAAAACATCAATCCGAAACCGATATTGGATTTTCTGCATTTTCACCGGGCCTATAAGACCGACTATGAACTCGCCTGCATGCGTGAGGCGCAAAAAACCGCCGTTACCGGGCACCGCGCCGCCAAGGAAGCGTTCCTCTCCGGCATGAGCGAATTCGATATCAATATCGCCTATCTCAGCGCCACCGGCCACCGCGATATCGACGTTCCCTATGGCAACATTATCGCGCTGAACGAGCATTCGGCGGTATTGCATTACACTACGCTTGAAAACCGCTGCCCGGATGACGTCCGCAGCTTTCTCATTGACGCCGGAACGGAATACCACGGTTACGCAGCGGATCTGACCCGCACCTACGCCGCGCGGAAAGATTCCGAATTCGCACAGCTGGTGGCCGCCATGAATACGGAACAGCTGGCGTTAATCGACACCATCGAAGCCGGTGTCAGCTACATCGATTATCATATCCAGATGCACGGACGGATTGCCAAATTGCTCAAGACCTTCGATATCGTCACCGGCATCAGTGAAGAAGCCATGGTGAAAGAGGGGATTACCGGTCCGTTCCTGCCGCATGGCCTGGGGCATCCACTCGGGCTGCAGGTCCATGATGTGGGGGGCTTCATGCAGGACGATACCGGTACCCATCTCGCCCCCCCGGCCGCTTATCCATACCTGCGCTGTACTCGCGTTATGGAGCCGGGTATGGTCATGACCATCGAGCCCGGCCTGTATTTTATCGAATCGCTGCTTTCGCCCTGGCGCAGCGGCGCATTAAGCAGACATTTCAACTGGCAGCGCATCGAGATGTTCAAGGCTTTTGGCGGTATCCGCATCGAAGACAATATCGTCATAAAAGAAAAGCAGACTGAAAACATGACCCGCGATTTGAAGCTGGCATAATGCAGGCCTATTTCGTTCCCGCGGCGCCGGTCACCGCGGTGATGGAAATTAAAAAAAGTCGTTTTATCACCTTCCTGTCACCTGCTCGAGGGATTGATGCCGCCAGGGAGTGCATCCGGCAGGCCCGCGAGCAGCACCCCTCGGCGACACACCATTGCTGGGCCTATATTGCCGGACCGCCGCAGGATTCATCGCAGTTCGGCTTTTCGGACGACGGCGAGCCCTCCGGCACCGCCGGACGTCCCATGCTGGCACAACTTCAGGGCTGCGGGGCGGGAGAAATCACGGCGGTAGTGGTGCGGTATTTCGGCGGCATAAAGCTGGGTACCGGCGGACTGGTAAGGGCTTACGGCGGCGGTGTGCAGCAGGCGCTAAAACTCATGGTCCGTGTGGAAATAGTCCCGCAGGTGGAATTCGTTGTATCTTGTCGTTATGAACAGCAGGCATGGATTGAAATGGCGGTCAAACAGGTTGCCGGCCGCATTGTCCAGAGCGAGTATGGCGAATCCATTAACTTTCGTGTGGCCATTCCCTTCGACAAAGTGGGCGAGGCTTCGCGGAAATTGGGCGATTTAAGTCGCGGTGCTTTGCATTTCTTGCCGATTACATAATAATCCCGTCCCCGGCTACCGTTGAATTTTTATTAAGGAACATGCTGAAATGCATTTTCGCGCCATAATCCGCATAGTCGGTCTGCTCGTCATGTTATTTTCCGGGACCATGATTGTTCCCGGTCTGGTGGCGTTGATTTATCGAGATGGGGCCGGCAGCGCCTTTACCCAGACCTTCTTTTTCACTTTGCTGATTGGTTTGCTGCTGTGGTTGCCGAACCGCCGCCAGAGGTATGAATTAAAACCCAGGGAAGGTTTTTTGATTGTGGTGCTGTTCTGGACGGTGCTGGGAAGCGTCGGCGCATTGCCGTTCCTGTTCGCCGATCACCCCGATCTGTCGCTGACCAATGCGTTTTTCGAGTCATTCTCCGGCCTGACCACCACCGGCGCCACCTCGCTGGTTGGCCTGGATAACCTGCCCAAGGCCATTCTCTTTTATCGGCAGATGCTGCAATGGTTCGGCGGCATGGGGATCATTGTGTTGGCGGTAGCAATTTTGCCAATACTGGGGGTTGGCGGCATGCAGCTTTACCGTGCCGAGATGCCCGGACCGTTAAAAGACAATAAAATGCGGCCGCGCATTGCCGAAACGGCTAAAACCCTCTGGCTGATATATCTCACTCTCACCATAATTTGCGCCGCGGCGCTCTGGGGCGCCGGGATGTCGGTTTTCGACGCCATCGGCCACAGTTTTTCCACCGTGGCCCTCGGCGGTTTTTCCACCCATGATGCCAGCATCGGCTATTACCACAGCCCGATGATTAACTCTATCGTGGCGGTTTTTTTACTGATTTCCGGTTGTAACTACGGACTGCATTTTGCCGTGCTGAGCGGGCATAACCTGCGGGTATACTGGCGCGACCCGGAGTTCAAGGTATTTATCTCCGTGCAGTTCATCCTGGTGGTGGTGGCCACGCTCATCCTTTGGCGTTTCAACGTGTACCAGACCGGACTACAAACCCTGAACCAGGCTTTTTTCCAAGTAGTTTCCATGGCCACCACCGCCGGTTTTACCACCGACAGCATCGCCCGCTGGCCGCTGTTCCTGCCGATACTGCTGTTGTGCTCGGCATTCATCGGCGGCTGCGCCGGTTCTACCGGCGGCGGCCTGAAAGTCATCCGTATTCTGCTGCTTTATCTGCAGGGTTCGCGGGAGCTGAAGCGCTTGGTACACCCGAATGCGGTCTATACCATCAAGCTCGGCACCAGGGCTTTGCCGGAACGTATCCTTGAGGCGGTGTGGGGGTTCTTTTCAGCCTACGCCCTGGTTTTTATTGTCAGTATGCTGGCGATTATCGCCACCGGCGTTGATAATTTCTCCGCGTTTGCTGCGGTAACCGCTACCCTGAATAATCTGGGCCCGGGGCTGGGGGTGGTTGCGGAAAATTTCACCGCCATGAATTCGGTGGCCAAATGGATACTGATTGCCGACATGCTGTTCGGCCGATTGGAGGTATTCACCGTATTGGTGCTCTTCACGCCCACTTTCTGGCGCGAGTAGGTTTGTTATGCATATTTTGATTCTTTATTCCAGCCGGGACGGACAAACCCGAAAAATTTCGCGGTTTATTGCGTCCGCCCTTACGGATACCGCGACCTGTGATGTCGTTGATCTCAGCCAGGCCGATGATTGTTCGCTTCAGAATTACGATGGCATTATTATCGGCGCCGCCATCCGGTACGGCCATTACGCCGCCGACCTGCATAATTTCATCCGGCGGCATCTGGACCGGCTGAATACGCTGCCCAGCGCTTTTTTCTCCGTTAATCTGACGGCGCGTAAACCGGATAAACGAACGCCCGAAACCAATGTGTATACCCGTAAATTCCTGGCCGCTACGCCCTGGCGACCTGATGGATGCGCCGTTTTCGCCGGTGCGCTGCGCTATCCGCAATACCGCTGGCTGGATCGGGTCATGATCCAGTTGATCATGCGGATGACCGGCGGCGAGACCGACAGTTCAAAAGAAGTCGAATACACCGACTGGGAACAGGTTACGGCCTTCGCCCGGGATTTTGCAGTTTTAACCGATAAAGCTTCCCGCCAGGAGGGCGAAGCGAAGGGATTTGGTGAAAAATAAACCGATCGGTGGAAATGTTGCAATTAGCACTTGTCTCGCCTCAGGAAATCCCTATAATGCGCCTCCACTGACCGGGATTAACCGCTGCGACGGGCCGGGTCGGAAAGGGAAAAGCGCTTTGCTAAAGCAAATAAAAGCTTGACTCTTCAACGGGAAAGCGTAATATACGCAACCCGCGCCAGGTGAGAATAGCGCTCCCCGACGCACGCTCTTTAACAATTTATCAGACAATCTGTGTGGGCACTCACAAGACCGTATCGAAACACAACAATACAAGTCTTAGAGTGTTTACCAGTTAATTCAGTAATGAATGAAACAGTAGATTCTTTGAGCATCAAGCTTTTAATTGAAGAGTTTGATCATGGCTCAGATTGAACGCTGGCGGCAGGCCTAACACATGCAAGTCGAGCGGCAGCGGAAAGTAGCTTGCTACTTTGCCGGCGAGCGGCGGACGGGTGAGTAATGTCTGGGGATCTGCCCGATGGAGGGGGATAACTACTGGAAACGGTAGCTAATACCGCATAACGTCGCAAGACCAAAGTGGGGGACCTTAGGGCCTCACACCATCGGATGAACCCAGATGGGATTAGCTAGTAGGTGGGGTAACGGCTCACCTAGGCGACGATCCCTAGCTGGTCTGAGAGGATGACCAGCCACACTGGAACTGAGACACGGTCCAGACTCCTACGGGAGGCAGCAGTGGGGAATATTGCACAATGGGCGCAAGCCTGATGCAGCCATGCCGCGTGTGTGAAGAAGGCCTTCGGGTTGTAAAGCACTTTCAGCGGGGAGGAAGGGGTTGGGTTTAATAGATTCAATCATTGACGTTACCCGCAGAAGAAGCACCGGCTAACTCCGTGCCAGCAGCCGCGGTAATACGGAGGGTGCGAGCGTTAATCGGAATTACTGGGCGTAAAGCGTACGCAGGCGGTTTGTTAAGTCAGATGTGAAATCCCCGAGCTTAACTCGGGAACTGCATTTGAAACTGGCAGGCTAGAGTCTCGTAGAGGGGGGTAGAATTCCAGGTGTAGCGGTGAAATGCGTAGAGATCTGGAGGAATACCGGTGGCGAAGGCGGCCCCCTGGACGAAGACTGACGCTCAGGTACGAAAGCGTGGGGAGCAAACAGGATTAGATACCCTGGTAGTCCACGCTGTAAACGATGTCGATTTGAAGGTTGTGGCCTTGAGCCGTGGCTTTCGGAGCTAACGCGTTAAATCGACCGCCTGGGGAGTACGGCCGCAAGGTTAAAACTCAAATGAATTGACGGGGGCCCGCACAAGCGGTGGAGCATGTGGTTTAATTCGATGCAACGCGAAGAACCTTACCTACTCTTGACATCCAGAGAAGACTTCAGAGATGGAGTTGTGCCTTCGGGAACTCTGAGACAGGTGCTGCATGGCTGTCGTCAGCTCGTGTTGTGAAATGTTGGGTTAAGTCCCGCAACGAGCGCAACCCTTATCCTTTGTTGCCAGCACGTAATGGTGGGAACTCAAAGGAGACTGCCGGTGACAAACCGGAGGAAGGTGGGGATGACGTCAAGTCATCATGGCCCTTACGAGTAGGGCTACACACGTGCTACAATGGCGCATACAAAGAGAAGCGAACTCGCGAGAGTAAGCGGACCTCACAAAGTGCGTCGTAGTCCGGATTGGAGTCTGCAACTCGACTCCATGAAGTCGGAATCGCTAGTAATCGTGGATCAGAATGCCACGGTGAATACGTTCCCGGGCCTTGTACACACCGCCCGTCACACCATGGGAGTGGGTTGCAAAAGAAGTAGGTAGCTTAACCTTCGGGAGGGCGCTTACCACTTTGTGATTCATGACTGGGGTGAAGTCGTAACAAGGTAACCGTAGGGGAACCTGCGGTTGGATCACCTCCTTACCGAAAGATACGCGTCAAGTGACGTGTCCACACAGATTGTCTGATAGAAGTGATGAGCAAACAGCTCGTATGGTTTTGTTTGTGAAGCGCAGCTTCGCGAACGCGTATCTTTGTCCCCTTCGTCTAGTGGCCTAGGACACTGCCCTTTCACGGCGG
This sequence comes from Sodalis sp. RH16, assembly GCF_047324245.1. Classification (NCBI taxonomy): domain Bacteria; kingdom Pseudomonadati; phylum Pseudomonadota; class Gammaproteobacteria; order Enterobacterales; family Bruguierivoracaceae; genus Sodalis; species Sodalis sp. RH16. Next base: position 2,069,740 of record NZ_CP178737.1, read on the forward strand.
TAACAGGGGTTCGAACCCCCTAGGGGACGCCAAACAGCCTACGTGTCTGATAAATTTCAGAGCGCATTTGAAAGAGTGCGCTGCGAAATACTGCTCTTTAACAATCCGGAACAAGCTGAAAATTTGAAAAAAACATGCTGAGCAAAATCAGTATGCGAGTCTCTCAAAGCAAGCAAACCTAAGCAGGTCATCGCGTCAGTGATGACCCTGTTGAGGGATGAGCGAGAAAGCCCCGGCCAAGGCGCCCGGCGCGCAGCCAGCGGAGTGGACTAGATGTCCATGAGCATGGCGAGCACCGCGCAACACCGGCAGGGGCCTTTCGCAGCCATTCCGCAGACACTTTAGGGTTGTGAGGTTAAGTGACTAAGCGTACACGGTGGATGCCTAGGCAGTCAGAGGCGATGAAGGACGTGCTAATCTGCGAAAAGCGTCGGTAAGCTGATATGAAGCGTTATTAGCCGGCGATGTCCGAATGGGGAAACCCAGTGCAATTCGTTGCACTATCATTGCGTGAATCCATAGCGCAATGAGGCGAACCGGGGGAACTGAAACATCTCAGTACCCCGAGGAAAAGAAATCAACCGAGATTCCCCCAGTAGCGGCGAGCGAACGGGGAACAGCCCAGAACCACCATCAGCTTTTGCATCAGGAGAACGGTCTGGAAAGTCCGGCGACAGAGGGTGATAGCCCCGTATCCGAAGGTGCAGAGGTTGTGGGTTCGATGAGTAGGGCGGGACACGTGATATCCTGTCTGAAGATGGGGGGACCATCCTCCAAGGCTAAATACTCCTGACTGACCGATAGTGAACCAGTACCGTGAGGGAAAGGCGAAAAGAACCCCGGCGAGGGGAGTGAAACAGAACCTGAAACCGTGTACGTACAAGCAGTGGGAGCCCCATCACTAAGCCAGTGGTGAAGCTGCATATGCATCCTTTGCTAAAGGTGCGGTAGGCGGAGCGAAAGCGACGCCCAACCGACAAAATAAGCAGAGGGGGCTTAGTGATGGGGTGACTGCGTACCTTTTGTATAATGGGTCAGCGACTTATATTCTGTAGCAAGGTTAACCGCATAGGGGAGCCGTAGGGAAACCGAGTCTTAACTGGGCGTGTAGTTGCAGGGTATAGACCCGAAACCCGGTGATCTAGCCATGGGCAGGTTGAAGGTTGGGTAACACTAACTGGAGGACCGAACCGACTAATGTTGAAAAATTAGCGGATGACTTGTGGCTGGGGGTGAAAGGCCAATCAAACCGGGAGATAGCTGGTTCTCCCCGAAAGCTATTTAGGTAGCGCCTCGTGAATTCATCTTCGGGGGTAGAGCACTGTTTCGGCTAGGGGTCCACCCCGGATTACCAACCCGATGCAAACTGCGAATACCGAAGAATGTTATCACGGGAGACACACGGCGGGTGCTAACGTCCGTCGTGAAGAGGGAAACAACCCAGACCGCCGGCTAAGGTCCCAAAGTCATGGTTAAGTGGGAAACGATGTGGGAAGGCATAGACAGCCAGGATGTTGGCTTAGAAGCAGCCATCATTTAAAGAAAGCGTAATAGCTCACTGGTCGAGTCGGCCTGCGCGGAAGATGTAACGGGGCTAAACCATGCACCGAAGCCGCGGCAGCGGGCGTATCACTTAAAATGCTTAATCGCGTATCAGCGCGGGTTAAGGTGCCTGATGACGCGTAAGGCGTCAAAGAGGCGGGTCAGGGTAACGAAAGAGTAAACCGTCCACGCCATGGATGGCGTGGATCGAGCCTCCAGGGAGGGATTCACGGCGTGTTTACGACTCGTTATCCTGTGCCCGCCTGGCACGGTAAGGCGTTTTAAGGATACGCCCGTTGGGTAGGGGAGCGTTCTGTAAGCCTGAGAAGGTGGCCTGTGAGGGTTGCTGGAGGTATCAGAAGTGCGAATGCTGACATAAGTAACGATAAAGCGGGTGAAAAGCCCGCTCGCCGGAAGACCAAGGGTTCCTGTTCAACGTTAATCGGAGCAGGGTGAGTCGACCCCTAAGGCGAGGCCGAAAGGCGTAGTCGATGGGAAACAGGTTAATATTCCTGTACTGGGTGTGACTGCGAAGGGGGGACGGAGAAAGCTAGACCGGCCGGGCGACGGTTGTCCCGGTTCAAGCGTGCAGGTGGAGAGGACAGGAAAATCCGTTCTCTTGTAACACTGAGGCGTGATGACGAGCCACTACGGTGGTGAAGGGGTTGATGCTACGCTTCCAGGAAAAGCCTCTAAGCACCAGGTCACATCGAATCGTACCCCAAACCGACACAGGTGGTCAGGTAGAGAATACCGAGGCGCTTGAGAGAACTCGGGTGAAGGAACTAGGCAAAATGGTGCCGTAACTTCGGGAGAAGGCACGCTGGCATTAGGTGGAGGAACTTGCTTCCCGAGCTGAAGCCAGTCGCAGATACCAGCTGGCTGCAACTGTTTATTAAAAACACAGCACTGTGCAAACACGAAAGTGGACGTATACGGTGTGACGCCTGCCCGGTGCCGGAAGGTTAATTGATGGGGTTATCCGTAAGGAGAAGCTCTTGATCGAAGCCCCGGTAAACGGCGGCCGTAACTATAACGGTCCTAAGGTAGCGAAATTCCTTGTCGGGTAAGTTCCGACCTGCACGAATGGCGTAATGATGGCCAGGCTGTCTCCACCCGAGACTCAGTGAAATTGAACTCGCTGTGAAGATGCAGTGTACCCGCGGCAAGACGGAAAGACCCCGTGAACCTTTACTATAGCTTGACACTGAACATTGAGCCTTGATGTGTAGGATAGGTGGGAGGCTTAGAAGTAGGGACGCCAGTCCTTATGGAGCCAACCTTGAAATACCACCCTTTAATGTTTGATGTTCTAACTCCGGCCCGTAATCCGGGTCGAGGACAGTGTCTGGTGGGTAGTTTGACTGGGGCGGTCTCCTCCTAAAGAGTAACGGAGGAGCACGAAGGTTAGCTAATCACGGTCGGACATCGTGAGGTTAGTGCAAAGGCATAAGCTAGCTTGACTGCGAGAGTGACGGCTCGAGCAGGTGCGAAAGCAGGTCTTAGTGATCCGGTGGTTCTGAATGGAAGGGCCATCGCTCAACGGATAAAAGGTACTCCGGGGATAACAGGCTGATACCGCCCAAGAGTTCATATCGACGGCGGTGTTTGGCACCTCGATGTCGGCTCATCACATCCTGGGGCTGAAGTAGGTCCCAAGGGTATGGCTGTTCGCCATTTAAAGTGGTACGCGAGCTGGGTTTAGAACGTCGTGAGACAGTTCGGTCCCTATCTGCCGTGGGCGTTGGAAGATTGAGAGGGGCTGCTCCTAGTACGAGAGGACCGGAGTGGACGCACCACTGGTGTTCGGGTTGTCATGCCAATGGCATTGCCCGGTAGCTACGTGCGGAAGAGATAACCGCTGAAAGCATCTAAGCGGGAAACTTGCCTCGAGATGAGTCTTCCCTGTGGCTTTAAGCCACCTGAAGGGACGTTAAAGACGATGACGTTGATAGGTCGGGTGTGTAAGCGCAGCGATGCGTTGAGCTAACCGATACTAATGACCCGTGAGACTTAACCTTACAACACCTAAGGTGTTTGGGCTGTGAGAGCGTTGTCCGCAAGGGCGATGAGAGAATTTTCAGCGATTGTTCCGGATAAAGGCCAATGGTCATCAGTAAAAGATGACGGTTGGATAACGAATTTGCCTGGCGGCACTAGCGCGGTGGTCCCACCTGACCCCATGCCGAACTCAGCAGTGAAACGCCGTAGCGCCGATGGTAGTGTGGGGTCTCCCCATGCGAGAGTAGGGAACTGCCAGGCATCCATTAAGACCGATACCTCGAGTGTAACGAGAGGCGTTGGTGAAGCACCACAAACGGTTTTATGACATGCGTTGACCCCGCAAATGTTAAGTTTGGGTGTAGTACCGAATCGTGGTGCGGTAGTTCAGTCGGTTAGAATACCGGCCTGTCACGCCGGGGGTCGCGGGTTCGAGTCCCGTCCGCACCGCCACCCTATTTAGGGGCGTAGTTCAATTGGTAGAGCACCGGTCTCCAAAACCGGGTGTTGGGAGTTCGAGTCTCTCCGCCCCTGCCAGAAAACAGATAAAGCCCTTCGCTTACGCGAGGGGCTTTTTTTATATTTTTAAACGCAATACATCCCTCGTAGTATGGCGCTATTTTTGTTATGCACTTACACAAAATAATGCTCAGATAACCAGTCTACTTTTAACGATGGAAGTGTCATTGGCTGATGTTACCGCCCTTTGATAGGGCGGTTTTTATAAAATGATTTACCAGCCTGATTTCTTATGCGTTCCACAATTCGGACGCGGCGGGCAAGAGTACGGCGGAGGCGGATAGCACCCTGGGTGCGGCGGATAAAATGGCTGCCTATAATAAAGCGGCGGAGTAACAAAATAAGTACCGGCAGGCTCTAAACTGTATTGTCCATCATAGCCGACGGCGAACGCTTGGAAAGCATAATTAGTGTTCGGGTTCAATTATACAAAGCAAGCCAGGGAGTATTTCCATCGGTTTGTCCCGCCCAGTAGCCGGGGCTGGCGGCTTGCCATACATTATAGTATGCCACGGGCGCACCACCGATGCCGGGCGTCCAGCTAAGCAATGCTGACGTTGGAGTAAGATTGCTGGCCACCATATTGGCGGGCGATGCAGGCCTTTCATTGCTTGGCCGGTTACAGTAGGAAAAATTAGAATTCGTCATAATAATATCCTCAATATATCAGGTCAACACTATAATCAATCAGACGCGATATGAGTTACTTTTCTATAAACAGATGGCGATGTGCAATAAACATTGTTGGAGTGAAGGCATTTAACAGTAAATATAATTAACATTGGAATCTTAACTTTTTAGATAAAAATATACCCATAAGTTTTTATTAGAATTTAAAAATTATTATTTTTTTCTATAAAATATTGGTTGCGTGTAATTCCGTCAATTGCCAAATTTAAAAATGAAAATTTCCTTTATCAATGCAAGAGGAAATATACTTTGGATAACATAGTTAACTATATGATTTTGAATTCAATTCTTATTACTAATAAATAGTTTGAAAGAAAAAAACAGAATTGATAAAAACAGCCATTCGAAAGCATGACTAAATAAGCTAGGGTGATCTGTCGGTTCGAGCCCCTTCACCCGATTCTCGTTTTACGGCGGGAGTGACCTCTACCAGCTATCACCAGGGCTTATAAAATTAAGCCGTCGCCAAGACTTTCAAGATCATAGCGAAATGCTTTCCCGGCAACTGCCGCCCCAGCCGTAGGCGATCTGGTCTGATGCAGGATTTCGTTGCAAAAATAGAATCCGGGGAAATAACAGCAATGTAATCCATATTTTCAAACCGATTTTACTAGGGGTTTCATATGATCGAGAGACACTGTGCAATGCCGCAGCTCAAAATGTTGCAATAAATGTGAAAAACCATAATGTTCTCGCCAAAAAATATATAGCAGATTAATGCATGGCTCAACTCATGTTACATGTTGATGAGTGAAATGTTAAGGCGGTATTTCCCTAATTTTGAAGCATTTAATTTTTCCTCTGTATGGACACTGTACAAAAATATATCCATAAGCCACAGATTTAAATGAAAAAAATTGCGATGCCTCTCTAGTCCTATTTGTCAAAAGTGTGATGCGCTACGATATAAAAAAGCCTTTTCTTGTTTAATTTTATTGTTGTTAGCCTTTAAGAAATACCCGTACATTTTATGATTATAAGAGGACGATGACTATGTGGAAGCGTTTACTTTTAGGATCTGCCATTTCTGTCGCGATGTCTGCAATGGCACTGGCCGCGCCGTTGACGGTGGGGTTTTCTCAGGTCGGCTCAGAGTCTGGCTGGCGCGCGGCGGAAACTACGGTAGCAAAAAGTGAAGCCCAGAAGCGCGGCATAACGTTGAAAATTGCCGATGGACAGCAAAAACAGGAAAACCAGATTAAAGCGGTCCGTTCATTCATTGCCCAGGGCGTAGACGCCATATTTATAGCGCCGGTGGTGCAAACCGGTTGGGAACCCGTTTTACAGGAAGCCAAAAGCGCTAAAATCCCGGTCTTCTTGCTGGACCGCGCTATTGTAGTCAAAGACAACTCGTTATATATGGCCGTAGTAACCGCTGATAATGTGCTTGAAGGCCGGCTGATAGGCGACTGGCTGGTGAAAACCATGAACGGCAAACCTTGTAACGTAGTGGAACTGCAGGGTACGGTGGGCGCCAGCGTGGCAATCGATCGTAAGAAAGGTTTTGCGGAAGCCATAGCAAAAGCGCCGGCAATAAAAATTATTCGCTCTCAGTCCGGTGACTTTACTCGCACTAACGGCAAAGTAGTCATGGAAAGTTTTATTAAAGCTGAAAACAATGGTAAAAATATTTGCATGGTTTTCGCCCATAATGATGACATGGCAATAGGTGCGATACAGGCAATCAAAGAAGCGGGGCTTAAACCGGGCAAGGATATTCTTACCGGTTCAATTGATGGTGTTCCTGATATTTATAAAGCAATGCTGGCGGGAGAAGCCAATGCTAACGTGGAATTGACGCCTAATATGGCTGGCCCGGCATTTGATGCGCTTAACGCATATTTAAAGGACGGAACAAAACCACCTAAAATCATTAAAACAGAAAGCAGATTATATCTGCCCGCCGACGCTCAGGCGCAGTTAGCCAAGAAAAGTGGCATGGGGTACTAAAAAGTCGCTGTTTTATACCTAAAAGAGGGAAGGTCGAACTGCGAGTGATCGCACATTATAAAAATTCGCCACTGGGACAGGGGCAGAGGGAATATTCAACGTAAAACATTCCGCGTCATGGGTCCCGCGCTAAGGCCCATGACGCGGCAACAGCACATGACCCGTGTTGTTTCAAACGCTCCTGGCCGGTGGGTTGCCAGCGGCGACGGTTTATTCTTCTGCATCCTGCCTGGCGGGTCGTGGCACGGTTTGTCAAAATCCGGGTCCTTAGGTGTATTGATAAGGCAGTTTTTCCGGCTACGTTTTCAGGAGCATATTCCGTGGGCATCAACGAAAAACACGATGACGTATTACTCAGGATTACCGGTCTGAGTAAAAGCTTTCCCGGTGTCAAGGCGCTTAATGACGTTTCGTTAAGTCTGCGACGGGGTGAGATTATGGCGCTGCTCGGGGAAAATGGCGCAGGAAAATCCACATTAATCAAAGCATTAACCGGTGTCTATCAGCGCGACAGCGGCTCAATCAATCTGGATGGTCAGGACATTCATCCCAAAAATACCGCTCATGCACAGTCGTTGGGTATCGGCACCGTGTATCAGGAAATCAACCTGCTGCCCAATCTGTCGGTTGCCGATAATCTCTTTATCGGCCGCGAGCCGCGGCGGTTTGGTTTTATCAATCGCAAGGAAATCAACCTCAGGGCACGGGACATTCTGGCCGGCTACGGCTTCGCCCTGGATGTAACGGAACCACTGGGGCATTTCTCCGTCGCCATGCAGCAGATTGTGGCGATTTGCCGCGCGGTGGACCTGTCCGCCAAGGTGCTGATACTGGATGAACCCACCGCCAGCCTGGATGCCAACGAAGTTGAAATGCTGTTTACCATCATGCGGCAGTTGCGCGATCGGGGAATCAGCCTCATTTTCGTTACGCATTTTCTCGATCAGGTTTACAAGATTTCCGACCGGATTACGGTATTGCGCAATGGTGAATTCGTCGGTACCCGCGAGACCCGGGAGCTCCCCCATATAGAGCTGGTGAAGATGATGCTGGGGCGCGAACTGGATGAACATGCCTTGCAGCGGGCCGGGCGCACGCTGCTCAACGACAAGCCGGTGGTGGCGTTTGAAGGCTACGGTAAGAAGAATACCATCATGCCTTTCGATTTGGCGGTACGGCCGGGGGAAATTGTCGGTCTTGCCGGCTTGCTGGGATCGGGACGGACGGAAACCGCGGAGGTCATTTTCGGCATCCGCACGGCGGATTCGGGCAGCGCCCTCATCAAAGGGAAAAGAAAAATTATACGCTCTCCCAACCAGGCCTCGCGGCTGGGGCTGGGCTTTTGCCCCGAGGACCGCAAAACCGACGGCATTATCGCCGCGGCGTCGGTACGGGAAAATATCATTCTTGCCTTGCAGGTTCAGCGCGGCTGGCTGCGACCCATTTCACGCAAGGAGCAAAACAATATTGCCGAGCGCTTTATCAGGCAGCTCGGGATTCGCACACCCAGTCCCGAACAGCCCGTTGACTTCCTTTCCGGCGGCAACCAGCAAAAAGTGCTGTTGTCCCGCTGGTTATTGACCAAACCGCAGTTCCTGATTCTCGATGAACCCACCAGGGGTATCGATGTCGGCGCCCATGCTGAAATCATTCGGCTGATTGAAACCTTGTGCGCCGATGGCCTTGCCCTGTTGGTTATCTCTTCGGAACTGGAGGAATTGGTGGGATACGCCGATCGGGTGGTTATCCTGCGTGACCGCAAACATATCACCACCATTCCCCTGGAAGAATTGTCGGTTACCGCCATTATGAATGCCATTGCCGCCTAAGGAGCATGAGGTTATGTCCGGTTCAACGCCTTCCTTGACTAAAACGGTTGCCGCCAAGCGGTGGCCGAGCGGCATGCCTCAGTTGGCTGCGCTGATCGTGGTATTGATCGCCGACGGTATTGTCGCCAATAATTTTTTCTCGATACATATGCAGGACGGCCGGCTGTTCGGCAGCCTGATTGATATTTTGAACCGCTGCGCGCCGGTGGCCTTGCTGTCCATCGGCATGACGCTGGTCATCGCCACCGGCGGCATCGATTTATCGGTGGGCGCGGTAATGGCCATCGCCGGTGCGGTGGCCGCCACGCTGACGGTACATGGCTACAGCCTGCCCGTTGTCATTTTGTCCACAATAGGCGTCGGTGTGCTATCCGGTTTGTGGAACGGCACGCTGGTGGCACTGTTAAAAATACAGCCTTTTGTCGCAACCCTGATTCTGATGGTGGCCGGACGGGGTATCGCCCAATTGATTACCGAAGGGCAGATAGTTACCTTCGACAATCCGTCCCTGGCCTGGATTGGCAGCGGTTCACTGCTGTATTTCCCCGTACCGGTCTTTATTACCCTTATTACCCTGGTCCTGGCATGGCTGCTGACGCGTAAAACAGCGCTGGGGTTGTTTATCGAGGCGGTGGGAATCAATATCCGCGCCGCCAAGAACGCTGGCGTAAAAACGCGCGTCATCGTGATGTCCACCTACATACTGAGCGGAATATGCGCCGCCGTCGCCGGGCTTATCGTCGCCGCCGATATACGCGGCGCCGACGCCAACAATGCCGGTTTGTGGCTGGAGCTGGATGCCATCCTGTCGGTGGTTATCGGCGGAGGCTCGCTGATGGGCGGCCGTTTCAATCTGTTCCTGTCGCTGTTGGGCGCATTGATCATTCAGGGAATGAATACCGGCATTCTTCTCTCGGGCTTCCAGCCGGAACTTAACCAGGTGGTGAAAGCCGTCGTCGTGCTCTGCGTGCTGGTGATGCAGTCATCCAGTTTTATCGCTTTTCTCAGGAGGCGCCGCCGCCATGTTTAAACGCAACCTTCCCCTGGTGATCACCATCTCGGTCTTTATTCTGGGTTATCTGTTCTGCTTGACCCAGTTCCGTGGGTTCGCCTCCACCCGGGTCATTTGTAACATCCTGACGGATAATGCCTTTCTCGGCATCATTGCGGTGGGCATGACGTTTGTGATTCTTTCCGGCGGCATCGACCTGTCGGTGGGATCGGTTATCGCGTTTACCGGCGTTTTCCTGGCGCGGGTTATCGGCGACTATCATATGTCCCCGCTGCTGGCGTTTCCGCTGGTGCTGGTCATGGGCTGCGGGTTCGGCGCCTTTATGGGCTGGCTGGTGGATACCCTGAAGATTCCGGCCTTTATCATCACCCTGGCGGGCATGTTTTTTCTGCGCGGCGCCAGTTATCTGGTGTCGGAAGAGTCCCTGCCCATCAATCATCCCATCTATGACACTCTCTCCAACCTGGCCTGGCAGATCCCGGGGGGAGGGCGCCTGAGCGCCATGGGGGTACTGATGCTGCTGGTCATCGTATTCGGCATGATCCTGGCGCGCTATACCCGGTTCGGCAGCCAGGTATACGCCATCGGCGGCAACGCTACGGCCGCGAATCTGATGGGCGTCTCAACGCGCAGCACCACCATTCGTATTTACATGCTGTCAACCGGGCTGGCCACGCTTGCGGGCATCGTCTTTTCGATTTATACCTCCGCCGGCTATGCCTTGGCGGGAATGGGGGTGGAATTGGATGCCATCGCCTCGGTGGTTATCGGCGGCACCCTGCTCAGCGGCGGTATCGGCACGGTATTCGGCACCCTGTTCGGCGTGTTGATCCAGGGGCTGATCCAGACCTATATCAATTTTGACGGCACCCTTAGCTCGTGGTGGACCAAAATCGTCATCGGGATTTTGCTGTTTGCGTTTATCGCCTTGCAGCGCTTGCTGAATTCGCTGTGGGAAAACAATCAAAACGCCAAAGTTACCAACATTCCCCGTACCGTAGGGAATCAAAGCGTCAAAACATCAGGGGCGGGATTGTGATCGGTATCTCTTTAATCCGCCTAAAACGGCTTTTAACGCATTTTTAACCTGTAGAGGCTGTTGGGGGTTAGGCAGACGTTTTTTAAGAGAATATGGCCGCGTTAAGGCGCTTAAATAACGGGGGTTTTCAGCAGCTGGCGTATGAGCGTGCGTTGATCGCTATTTTGTAACCAAACCGCATACAAAGGACGGAGCAACGGCGGCATCTCGGCGATGGCGATGAGCTCGGGGAAACTTTCCGCCCAGTGGCTGGGTAAAAAAACGCATGCCTGGGTGGTGGGCAATAAATAACGTGCCAAATGTGCCGAAGTGGTGCTCATGATCGGATTCGGATTATGCACCAGCAACCGGCTTTCATACGTATGAAAATCCGCGCCCCATTCCAAACGGATATAAGGCCGCTCCTCTTCCTCCGGCTCGCTGGAGGCGGCAAAAAGTGTTAACGAAAAATTCCCCAGCAGCTGGCAGGTCAGCTCTTCCATTTTGGGAGCCTCCGTGGTTATGAGGAGATCCAACTGCCGTTCATGCAATTGATTTATCAGCGCGTGGCGCAAGGCGATGCGGGCCTCTACCTGCAGGGTAGGACGTTGCTGGTACAGCAACTGCAGCCATTGTCCCAGCCAAGCCTCCCAAAGCGACGCCGTGGCGCCGATAGACAACAGGTTATGCTGGAGCGAGCGTGTGACCTCCTGCTTGGCCAACTGCCAGGTGGCCATCAGGTTCTCAGCGTAGGGCAGCAGGCTCTCTCCGGCGGGGGTTAATCGGATATTATTGCGATGCCGGGTGAATAAACTGACGCCTAATTGTGTTTCCAATTGACGTATACGGAAGCTCACCGCGGACTGCGTCAGGTACAGCGCTTCGGCCGCGCGACCAAAGTGTCTGGTCCTGCTAACTTCCAAAAAGGTTTTAAGTAATTCCGTGTCCACGGCCATCTCCAAAAAATTTTTATCGTGACGATTTAAATGTTTTGTTTTACAGAAAGTCAAGCCTATCTAATACTCCGCGCCATAAACAGTACGGCTTATGAAAGGATGGGGAGCGCTTAAGATGGCGGACAGCTTTTCTACTACCAACCGGTATTTCGATAACAAAAACTACCCTCGCGGGTTTTCCCGACACGGCCATTTCACCATTCGGGAAGCCCAATTACTGGAACGTTGCGGCCATGCCTACAACGATCTGGACAGCGGCAAACGCGAGCCAGTGACCGACGAAGAGAAACAATTTGTCGCTGTATGTCACGGTGAACGGGAACCTTCAACGGAACATGAAAAAGTGTGGTTCAAGTACATAGAGCATATCCGTCGCCCCAAACGCTTCCACACATTGTCCGGCGGCAAACCGCAGATGGATGTAGTGGAAGATTATACCGATAGCGAAGATTAATCCTTTCATGGGGCTTTCGCCCCATGTTATTCCATTTGTTGCCAAAGTTGTTGCAGTAAGCGGTCGATGCTGCGGTAGCTGACGGCTTCCGCCAAATGGCAACGCCGTATCTCCGGCACACCGGCCAAATCAGCCAGAGTACGGGCTACCTTCAGCGTTCGGTGCCAGGCCCGGGCGGAAAGGCCAAGCTTTTCCATGACATTTTCCAAAAAAATCGCTTCAGCTTCGTCCAGGCGACAATAAACTCCTACCTCCTGATTATTCATATGCGCATTGATTTTCTGACAGCGGTCCAGCTGCATCTCCCGGGCTATCCGCACACGTTCCCGTACCGTAGCGCTCTCTTCGCCGTTCGTACCCGGCTGACGCAGCATGCCGGGAGGCAACAGCGGCACTTCAATGGACATATCGAAACGATCGAGGAACGGACCGGATAAACGGTTCAGATAACGCAAGGTCTGCTGCGGGCCGCTGCGGCTGTGGATGCCTTGGTAATCGCCGGAGGGGCTGGGATTCATCGCGCCGATCAACTGAAAGCGCGCCGGATAGAGAACCTTGGTCTGGGCGCGGGAGATATTGATTTCGCCTGCCTCCAGCGGCTCGCGCAACGCATCCAGTACCCGCCGCTGAAATTCCGGCAGTTCATCAAGGAACAGTACCCCGTTATGGGCCAGGGAAACTTCACCGGGTCGCGGTATGGCGCCGCCTCCCACCAATGCCGCCAAGGTGGCGCTGTGATGGGGCGCGCGGAAGGGACGTCGGCGCCAGTGCCAGCGGGCATTATCGACATTTATCAGACTGGCGATGGCGGCGGTTTCGATGGCCTCGTTATCGTCCAGGGGCGGCAACAACCCGGGCAGCCTGCTGGCCAGCATGGTTTTGCCGGTGCCCGGCGGCCCCATCAGCAACAGGTTATGGCCGCCGGCGGCGGCGATTTCCAGCGCTCGCTTGGCCTGCTGCTGGCCGATAACATCCCGTAAATCGGTCCCTTTATACTCGTCCGGCGGGTCGGCGTGGTGTGCCACCGAGGCCAGTTCTCCCGCGCCCTGTATAAACCGGCAGACCTCCTGCAGCCGTTCGGCTGTCAGAACACGACTATGGGGCACCAGCCCGGCTTCGGCGCCGTTGTGGTTCGACAGTATAAGTTGCCGCTCTGCCCGTGACGCTTCCAGCGCGGCGGGGATTGCCCCTTGCACCGGCCGTATTTCACCGGACAGCGCCAGTTCACCGAGAAATTCAAACCCGGCCAGCTCCTCAGGAGGGATCTGCTTTGACGCCGCCAGGATGGCCAAGGCAATAGGCAAATCATAACGTCCGCCCTCTTTGGGCAGATCCGCCGGCGCCAGACTGACGGTAATGCGCCGGGCGGGAAAATCGAAGCCATTATTCAATAATGCGCTGCGTACCCGATCCCGAGCGCCCTTGACGGTGGCGTCGGGTAGCCCCACCAGGGTAAATCCGGGCAATCCTTTGCTGATGTGGGCCTCCACTGTTATCAAGGGCGCCTGGATGCCGATTGAAGCCCGGGTATAGACGAATGCCAGTGACATAACTGCCTCCATGCCGTGTTTTTCCCATTCTGCCCGACGATGCCGTGAATAATGGCCGCAAAAAGCGATCTTGCGGCGCCCATGGGGAAACTATTTTTTCCCATGATGCCCATGACACGGGTTATGCGCCCGGTCTCGCACGCTCTTTTTGCGGTATGCCGCCGTGGTAATCCGGACGAACCACAGGGACAAAATGAAAAAAATTCATATGTAAACAAATTATTGAATATGTTTGTGTTTATGCGTTTTTTGCGCCGCCCTCCGCGGCACGGGAAATAAAAAAGAGTTGTCACCGGCGTCACTACTGTGATAACTCTGTAGGCATTCATTCGACCCGAAGTAAAATGAAAACCTATTTATGAAAGTCCTAGCCCAAGTGATTAGCCTAGTCGTGATTAGCGTGGTGGTGATTATTATCCCACCGTGCGGGGCTGCACTTGGACGACGAATAGCTTAGCAAACAAGCTTAACTCTCAAGAAAACCCCCGCACCGAAAGGACGGGGGTTTTTTTTTGCACCTTATTTTTTGGCAGGGTAAACGTAAAATGTATAAGGAACAGACCATGATTAACGGCAGAAAATCCTGTTCCTGCCACCAGCGGGCGGGGATGTGACTATGAACGGGGCTCAGTGGGTGGTACAGGCGTTGCGCGCTCAAGGCGTGGATATGGTGTTCGGTTATCCCGGCGGCGCTATCATGCCGGTATACGATGCGCTCTATGACGGCGGGGTGGAGCATCTGCTTTGCCGGCATGAACAGGGTGCGGCCATGGCGGCGATTGGCTACGCGCGGGCTACCGGCAAAGTAGGCGTTTGCATCGCCACCTCGGGTCCCGGCGCCACCAACCTTATCACCGGTCTGGCGGATGCTTTACTGGACTCTGTTCCGCTGGTGGCCATTACCGGCCAGGTGGGCTCGGCGCTGATAGGCACCGATGCCTTCCAGGAAATCGATGTGCTGGGGCTGTCTTTGGCCTGCACCAAACATAGCTTTTTGGTGGAGTCGCTGGAGGAGTTGCCGGCCATCATGACCGAGGCCTTCGCCATTGCCGCCGGCGGCCGGCCCGGACCGGTACTTATCGATATTCCCAAGGATATCCAACTGGCTGTCGGGGATCTCAACCCGCATTTAATAAGCGTCGACGACCAGAACGGCGTAGTCCAGGGCGATGTGGCGGCGGCGCGGGAGTTATTGAGCCAGGCCAAAAAACCGATGCTGTATATCGGCGGCGGGGTGGGCATGGCGCGCGCGGTTCCGGCGCTGCGGGATTTTATCGCCCAAACCGGCATGCCGAACGTGGCGACGCTCAAAGGTCTCGGCGCGCCGGATCCTGACGATGAGTGTTATCTGGGCATGCTGGGTATGCATGGTAATCAGGCGGCCAATCTGGCGGTGCAGTCCTGCGATCTGCTGATGGCGGTAGGGGCGCGTTTTGACGATCGGGTTACCGGTAAGCTCAATGCCTTTGCCCCCCATGCCAAAGTGATTCATCTGGATATCGATCCGGCGGAATTGGGTAAACTCCGGCAGCCGCATGTGGCCTTACAGGGTGACTTGAACCGGATACTGCCGGCTCTTGCGCAGCCGCTGTCCATAAACGGCTGGCGTTCCGAGACCCGGGCGCTGAAAGCGGAATACCGCTGGCGTTACGATCATCCCGGCCAGGCGATATACGCGCCGGCCTTGCTCGATAAGCTGTCCCGCCGGGCGCCGGAAAATACCGTCGTCACCACCGATGTCGGCCAGCATCAAATGTGGGCGGCGCAGCATATGCGTTTCAGCCGCCCGGAAAATTTCATTACTTCCAGCGGCCTGGGCAGCATGGGATTTGGTATCCCGGCGGCGGTAGGCGCGCAGGTAGCCCGTCCGCAGGATACCGTGGTCTGCGTTTCCGGCGACGGCTCGTTTATGATGAACGTCCAGGAATTAACCACCATCAAGCGAAAACGGTTGCCGTTAAAAATTGTTTTAATGGATAACCAGCGATTAGGCATGGTTCGACAGTGGCAACAATTGTTTTTCGATGCACGTTACAGCGAAACCATCCTCTCAGATAACCCCGATTTCCTTGTACTGGCCAGCGCTTTTGACATTCCCGGCCAACGAATCACCCGCAAAGACCAGATTGATGCCGCCCTTGAGACCATGTTCACCCACCAGGGTCCGTACCTGCTGCATGTCTCCATCGACGAAAACGATAACGTCTGGCCCCTGGTGCCTCCCGGCGCCGGCAATGAAACCATGTTGGAGAAATTATCATGATGCAGCATCAGCTTTCCATCGACGCCCGTTCCCGTCCCGAAGTATTGGAGCGAGTTTTGCGGGTGGTTCGCCATCGCGGATTCCGCGTCTGCGCGTTGAATATGGCGCCGCAAACCAACCCTGAAAATATAAATATTCAGTTGACCGTTGCAAGCCAACGCCCGGTCGATTTACTGTCTTCACAATTAAGTAAACTTATGGATGTCGCCTGTGTCGAGATCCTGCAATTGGCATCACAACAAATACGCGCCTAAGGCACGAGTAAGGAAAAGAAAATGACGACGAAGAAAGCTGATTTTATCTGGTTCAATGGCGAAATGGTTCCGTGGGCGGATGCCAAGGTCCATGTGATGTCCCATGCGCTGCATTATGGATCATCAGTCTTCGAAGGTGTGCGTTGCTATGATTCCCATAAAGGGCCGGTGGTTTTCCGTCATCGTGAACACATGCAGCGCCTGCGCGATTCCGCCAAGATTTATCGCATGCCGGTAAGCCAGAGCGTGGACGAATTGATGGCGGCAACCCGCGCGGTGCTGATCAAAAACAAACTGACGAGCGCCTATATCCGCCCGCTGATATTCGTGGGCGACGTGGGCATGGGCGTTAACCCGCCGCCGGACTACACCACCGATGTCATCATCGCCGCTTTCCCTTGGGGCGCGTATCTGGGCGAAGACGCATTGGATCAGGGTATCGATGCCATGGTCTCTTCCTGGAATCGCGTCGCGGCCAATACCATACCCACGGCGGCCAAAGCCGGCGGTAACTATCTTTCATCCATGCTGGTGGGCAGCGAAGCCCGCCGCCACGGCTATCAGGAAGGGATTGCGCTGGACGTGCATGGCTATGTTTCCGAAGGTGCCGGCGAAAACCTGTTTGAAGTGAAAGAAGGCATCCTGTTTACGCCGCCCTTTACCTCGTCCGCCTTGCCCGGCATCACCCGCGACGCCATTATCAAACTGGCCAAGCAGCTCGGCATCGAGGTTCGCGAACAGGTCCTATCCCGTGAATCCCTCTACCTGGCGGACGAAGTGTTCATGTCCGGCACCGCCGCTGAAATCACCCCGGTGCGCAGCGTCGACGGTATCCAGGTGGGCATCGGCCGCTGCGGTCCGGTGACCAAGCAACTGCAACAGGCGTTCTTCGGCTTGTTTACCGGCAAAACCGAAGACAGATGGGGCTGGCTGGATCCGGTCAATAGCTGAAAAGAGATTACAGAGCAGGTGGCATCAGATTTCTCTGGTTGCTAGCCTGCCCGGGCACAAAATCAGAAATTTAGGCGGCATCGGCCGCCTGACAAAAAAGATTAACTGGAGTATTGAGCATGCCTAAGTACCGTTCCGCGACCACAACCCATGGCCGCAATATGGCCGGCGCCCGTGCCTTATGGCGCGCCACCGGAATGACCGATGATGATTTCGGCAAGCCGATTATCGCGGTGGTGAACTCCTTTACCCAATTTGTGCCGGGGCATGTCCACCTGCGCGATTTGGGTAAATTGGTCGCCGAACAAATCGAGGCGTCCGGCGGCGTAGCGAAAGAATTCAATACCATTGCCGTGGATGACGGCATCGCCATGGGCCACGGCGGTATGCTGTACTCATTGCCCTCCCGCGAGCTTATCGCCGATTCGGTGGAATACATGGTCAACGCCCACTGCGCCGATGCCATGGTCTGTATTTCCAACTGCGATAAAATCACCCCTGGGATGCTGATGGCGGCGCTGCGGCTCAATATCCCGGCGATTTTTGTGTCCGGCGGCCCGATGGAAGCCGGCAAAACCAAGTTATCCGACAAAATCATCAAGCTGGATCTGATTGACGCCATGATGCAGGGGGCCAATCCCAACGTGTCCGACGAAGACAGCAACCAGATTGAGCGCTCCGCCTGCCCCACCTGCGGTTCCTGTTCCGGTATGTTTACCGCCAACTCCATGAACTGCCTGACGGAAGCCCTCGGCCTTTCCCAGCCGGGCAATGGTTCGCTGCTGGCCACCCATGCCGATCGCAAGCAGCTGTTCCTCAATGCCGGTACCCGCATCGTTGGTTTGGCCAAACGCTATTATGACCAGGACGATGAAAGCGTATTGCCGCGCAGCATCGCCAGCAAGGCCGCCTTTGAAAACGCCATGACGCTGGATATCGCCATGGGCGGTTCCACCAATACCGTATTGCATCTGCTGGCGGCGGCTCAGGAAGGGGAAGTGGACTTCACCATGGCGGATATCGATCGCCTGTCCCGTAAAGTGCCGCATCTGTGCAAAGTGGCGCCGAGCACGCAGAAATACCATATGGAAGACGTTCACCGCGCCGGCGGCGTGCTGGGTATTCTGGGAGAACTGGACCGCGCCGGGCTGCTTAACCGCGAGGTGGGCAACGTGCTGGGCCTGACATTACCGGAAACCTTGCGGCAATACGACGTGATGGTCACCGATGATCCGGCGGTGAAAAGCATGTATTCCGCCGGTCCGGCCGGTATTCGCACCACTCAGGCGTTCTCGCAGGACTGCCGCTGGCCGTCCCTGGATACCGATCGCAAAGACGGCTGTATCCGTTCCCGTGAATCCGCCTACAGCCAGGACGGCGGACTGGCGGTGCTTTACGGCAATATTGCCGAAGACGGCTGTATCGTGAAAACCGCCGGTGTGGATAAGAACAGCTTGGTATTCCGCGGACCGGCCAAGGTCTATGAAAGCCAGGAAGAGGCGTCTGAAGCCATCCTCGGCGGTAAAGTGGTGGCGGGGGATGTGGTGGTTATTCGCTACGAAGGTCCCAAGGGCGGACCGGGCATGCAGGAAATGCTCTATCCCACCACCTTCCTGAAATCCATGGGCCTGGGCAAACAGTGCGCGCTGATTACCGACGGCCGATTTTCCGGCGGCACCTCCGGGCTGTCCATCGGCCATGTTTCACCTGAAGCCGCCAGCGGCGGGCTGATTGGTCTGGTAAACGACGGCGATATCATCGCCATCAATATCCATGAGCGCAGTATCGCCCTGGACGTGGCGGACAGCGAGCTGGCCGCCCGGCGCGAATCTGAGCTGGCGCGCGGCGACGCCGCCTGGCACCCCCATGGCCGCGAGCGTCAGGTGTCGCTTGCCCTGCGAGCCTATGCCCTGCTCGCCACCAGCGCCGATAAAGGCGCGGTGCGTGATAAAAGCAAGCTGGGAGGCTAAGGCCATGGCAGATTCACAACCGCTTCCCGCCGCGCCGTGCGCCGCGGAGTATCTACGCGCCACGCTGCGCTCGCCGGTGTATGAAGTGGCCCAGGTCACGCCATTGCAGCACATGGACAAGCTGTCGGCGCGTCTTGGCAATAACGTTTTGGTGAAACGGGAAGACCGGCAGCCGGTGCACAGCTTCAAGCTGCGCGGCGCCTACGCCATGATTTCCGGCCTGACCGAAGAGCAGAAAGCCCACGGGGTGGTCACCGCCTCGGCGGGCAACCATGCCCAGGGGGTGGCGCTATCGGCCACTAAACTGGGCATCAAGTCCCTGATTGTCATGCCGGTGGCGACGGCGGACATCAAGGTGGACGCGGTGCGCGGCTTTGGCGGCGAGGCCCTGCTCTACGGCGCCAATTTTGACGAAGCCAAAGCCAAAGCCATCGAACTCTCACGGGAGTTCAATTACACCTTTGTGCCGCCGTTCGACCACCCGGCGGTGATCGCCGGGCAGGGCACGCTGGCCATGGAGCTGTTGCAACAGGATGCCCATCTGGATCGCATTTTTGTGCCGGTGGGCGGCGGCGGTCTGGCCGCCGGCGTCGCGGTGCTGATTAAGCACCTGATGCCGCAAATCCAGGTCATCGGCGTCGAGGCTGAGGAGTCCGCCTGCCTCAAGGCGGCGCTGGATGCCGGCGAACCGGTGGATTTGGCCCGCGTGGGCGGCTTTGCCGAAGGCGTGGCGGTGCGGCGTATCGGCGACGAAACCTTTCGTTTGTGCCGGGAATATCTGGATGATGTAGTGACGGTGGACAGTGACGCCATCTGCGCGGCGGTGAAGGATATTTTCGAAGATGTCCGCGCCATCGCGGAACCGGCGGGGGCGCTGGCGCTGGCGGGTATGAAGAAGTATATCCAGCAGCATAATATCCGCGGTGAGCGGCTGGCGCACATCCTGTCTGGCGCCAATGTGAATTTTCACGGGCTGCGGTATGTTTCGGAGCGTTGCGAACTGGGAGAACAGCGGGAAGCCCTGATGGCGGTCACCATTCCGGAGCAAAAGGGCAGCTTCCTGAAGTTTTGCCAGCTATTGGGCGGCCGGGCGGTGACCGAATTCAATTACCGCTATGCCGATGCGGATAATGCCTGTATTTTTGTCGGTATTCGCCTGACCCGCGGCCATGCGGAACGAGATGAAATCCTGGCCGAACTCACCGCCGGCGGTTATCAGGTGGTGGATCTGTCCGATGACGAAATGGCCAAACTGCACGTGCGCTATATGGTAGGGGGCCGTCCTTCCAAGCCACTGCGCGAACGCCTCTACAGCTTTGAATTCCCGGAATCGCCGGGGGCGCTGTTGAAATTCCTGCAAACCCTTGGCACCCACTGGAATATTTCCCTGTTTCACTATCGCAGCCACGGCACCGATTACGGCCGGGTCATGGCGGGGTTTGAACTGTCGGAGCGGGAGCCGGAATTTGACAGGCACTTGTCGGCGCTGGGTTACGAATGCCATAACGAAACCCAAAACCCGGCGTTCCGGTTTTTCCTACAGGGCGCGGTAGAGAGGAATTGAGCTTCGTTTGGTTTTAATAAGCGGGCCTGTGGGGCAGGCCCGAAAGTCGACGTAATTTAAAACCCTCTCCGTTAAATCAATTATAAAAATCCCAAGACAATGGATGGCCAATGAGGGCGGCGTTACGCATTGGTGAACCAATGAGTTTCAATATTTCCTGAGTCCCGTAGCAGGTTTAAATCGAGTGAAACATTCAGCCGCCGTTGGCCCCCTATAGTTTCAACGTCGAGGGAACGTTACCAAAAATGGAGATAAATAGCCTCTCGTCTGCAAAAAATTTCTTTAAGTCTATCGGTGACCCGGAAATTTTAGATTCAGAGCGTGGGCCACTAACAAATAATTTAATTAACTGTTGTTGCATTTTCGCCGGAAGCCGGGTCAACCTACGGTTATTTCTTAAATCCAAAAATTGCAAGGTAGCCGGCAGTGCCTCATCGAAATTCATCAAGTCGTTATTGTGCGCATCAAATTCAACAAGGAATAATGGTAATTGCGGTAATTTTTTCAGCCGATTGTTACCGATATTAAGTATCTCCAGCGCAGGTGGCAAATTATTAGACAGTACAGTAAGATGATTATGGCTGACATTGAGCGATTTTAATTTATAATGATTATTCATATCCGGAAGAATTGTAAGCCGGTTGTCACTGGCATTAAGTTCCATAAGGTTCGGCGCCAAAACCGGCGTTATATCGCTGAGTTGATTATCGTGTATATATAATATTTGATGTTTCTTGGGCAGTACTGGCGGGAGGCTGGTCAAGCCAAGACTGCTCAGGTCTAGTATATTACTATCATTACGTTCGCATTCCATCATGCGTTGTACCGCGATGGATCTTTTTTCTCCCTGTCCCGGTCTCGCTTCGTTTTCCCAGATTTGCCATAGTAAGGTGCGTAAGGTCTCGGGGTCAGAGTAGTTTATGGTTACTGTTTGAGCAGATAAGCTTGAGCGGATATTTATCATTAAGGGTCTCCGTTAGAAACGTCGAAGATAATACCTTTACGTTTATAACGTGACTTAAACCTTTTATAGCTATTAGCTATGTCCGTTCCAGGCGCTGCCAGAACGCATCGATAAGCGGTTCCTGCAATCTTTTGATTTGTACGCAGACACCCAGCTCCAGCGGCGCCACCGGGGTGCCGTGTTCGATGATTTGTACGCGGTTGCGCACCGGCTCGGGGCTATTGTCCACCACCACCGATGGAATCAACGCTATGCCGCAGCCCAGCGCCACCATGGAAACAATGGCTTCGTGACCGGCCACGGTGGCATAAATTTGCGGGGTTGAGATATGGTTGCTGCGAAACCAGTGATCGATGCGGCGGCGCGCCGGACCGTGTTCCGGTAAAATAAACGGCGTGCGGGACCAATCAGGGGTTTGTGCCAGCGCCTGGGCGCGCACCGGACAGGGCAGCGCCGGGGCGATAAGGATCATCGGAATCTGGCCGATGGGGGCGAAATCGATGCTGGCGGGCAAGATCTCCGGATGGCCGGCGATGCCTAAATCCGCATCGTTGGACTGTACTTTTTCCACCGCATCGGCGGGGTCGCCGGTGGTAAGTTTAATCTCCACCAGCGGATGTTCGGCGCGGAAACGATCGAGAATGGGCGGCAGATGGCTGTATGCGGCGGTCACCGAGCAAAACAGGCGTAATTCCCCGCTCAGCGACGGGCCGTGCTGGCCCAGGCGGTGTGATAACTGTTGATATTGCAGCAATGTTTGCTGGGCGAAGATTTTCAATTGCTCGCCGGCGTCGGTAAGCTGAACAGTGCGATTATCACGTAAAAACAGGGTGCGGCCTACGTCCTCCTCCAGCCGCTGGATCTGCCGGGACAGCGTGGAAGGGCTGACATGGGTCGCTTTGGCGGTGCGGCCGAAATGGCGACTTTCCGCCAAGTGAAGGAATAATTTCAGATCTCTGAGATCCATAAAAGGGTCGCCTAAACGTCATTGCACAATCTGCAACATGAGATTGTTAATATATCAATTTCAGCAACGTGATGCATGCTTTATAGTGGGCAGCATATCGATCCCGCACAACGCTCCCGCCGGGCCAGTGATCCCTAGACCCGGCTGGAACCGGCCGATTGACTTCGGCGGGCCGTTGCCGGGAATTCATACCCTATAGATGTCATAGATACGGAGTAGCAAGATGGCCAATTATTTCAATAGTTTAAACCTGCGCCAGCAACTGGAGCAGTTGGGTAAGTGCCGCTTTATGGGCCGGGATGAATTTGCGGATGAAGCGGGTTATCTGAAAGGCAAGAAAGTGGTGATTGTCGGCTGCGGCGCCCAGGGGCTTAATCAAGGCCTGAATATGCGTGATTCCGGTCTGGATATCTCCTATGCCCTGCGCCAGGCCGCCATTGACGAGAAACGCCCCTCATGGCGCAAAGCCACGGAAAACGGCTTTAAAGTGGGAACCTACGAAGAGCTGATTCCCCAGGCGGATCTGGTGGTGAACCTGACGCCGGACAAACAGCACTCCTATGTGGTGAAAGCGGTGCAGCCGCTGATGAAAAAAGGCGCGGCGCTGGGCTATTCCCACGGCTTCAATATCGTTGAAGTGGGCGAACAGATCCGTAAAGACATTACCGTCATCATGGTAGCGCCGAAATGTCCGGGTACCGAAGTGCGTGAAGAGTACAAACGCGGCTTCGGCGTGCCGACCCTGATTGCCGTCCATCCGGAAAACGATCCCCAGGGCGAAGGCATGGCATTGGCCAAAGCCTGGGCCGCCGCCACCGGCGGTCATCGCGCCGGTGTGCTGGAATCCTCGTTCGTCGCCGAAGTGAAATCGGACCTGATGGGCGAACAGACCATCCTGTGCGGCATGCTGCAGGTGGGTTCACTGCTGTGCTACGACAAGCTGGTGGCCGACGGCGCCGATCCGGCCTATGCCGGCAAGCTGGTGCAATTCGGCTGGGAAACCACCACTGAAGCCCTGAAGCAGGGCGGCATTACCTTGATGCTGGACCGCCTGTCCAACAGCGCCAAACTGCGCGCCTTCGCGCTGTCCGAACAGCTGAAAACCCTGATGAAGCCGCTGTTTGAAAAACACATGGACGACATCATCAGCGGCGCATTCTCCAGCGGCATGATGGCCGACTGGGCCAATGACGACATCAAGCTGCTGACCTGGCGTGAAGAAACCGGCGCCACGGCGTTTGAAAACGCCCCGGTATACGAAGGCAAAATCAGCGAACAGGAATATTTCGATAACGGCGTGCTGATGATAGCCATGGCGAAAGCCGGCGTCGAGTTGGCCTTCGAAACCATGACCCGCTCAGGGATTATCGCCGAATCGGCCTATTACGAATCCCTGCATGAGCTGCCGCTGATCGCCAATACCGTCGCCCGCAAGCGCCTGTATGAAATGAACGTGGTGATTTCCGATACCGCCGAATATGGCAACTATCTGTTCGCCAACGCCGCCATTCCGCTGTTGAAAGAGAAATTCATGTCCAGCCTGCAGCCGGGGGATCTGGGCAAGCCGGCCGCCGCCGCTGAGATCGATAACGCCCAGCTGCGTGATGTGAACGAGGCTATACGCCAGCATCCCATCGAAGTTATCGGTGCCACCCTGCGCGGCTATATGAAAGACATGAAGCGCATCGCGGTAGCGAACTGAGTATGGTTCCGCGCCATTGCCGGCGCGGACGGCTTGGCTTTGCTGAATCCTGCCAGTTTCATTGACTCTGGATCGGTTTGCCCTGAGTTTGAAACCCATCGTTCATTGATTCAATTTGCTGAAAGTCTTGGCCCATCGGCTGGGACTTTGTCCTTTCTAGAAATATTTGCGCCAATCTATCAAAGTATCAAGCGCCAGTCATCACCGGTGCTTGAAGCTTCGGGCGCAGTAAGAATGCGCACCGTTAAATAGCCTAGCGGCCGTTCATCCGCCGCTTGTTTACTTTATTTCCGTAACGAAGGTCATCGTAACGGCAAATAACGCAATAAATTCTCAGTATCATCATGCTCAAACGACCGCTCCATTCGTTTAATTTCATCGCCGCTGAGACCATTGCGTTTCGCAACGTTGCGCCAATTTGATAAAGCGTAGGCAATCTTGACCAACGCTGTATTCATTTCAGTCTTTCCCGCACCGAAGAACTCCGCCAGCTCCAAACAGGTATCAAGGGAGGGCCTGGAACGGTCGCTATCGAATGACAGGTTATGATGTCGTCTCGCATAATGTTCCATCGTCGGGTTGATATCGTAAGCGGGGGCGAGCCGCCAACCCCTTGGCTCGCGTAAAAATCCATGATTACGCAAATGATCGTCGATATTGCCCGACATCGCGTTAAAAATCATGCGGCTGAACAGTTCCAGCTTATCCGCTGCGGGCAGTGGTGAGTAATGGGTGAGGGCATCGGCAATATCAATATAACTGGCGCCTTCTTTACTATTTTCGTTACGCTCCAGTAAGGTCATGGCGGAAATAAAGGGGATCCGCTTGCCCTTCACCCGATCAAACCGCTCCACCAGGAGCACAGGTCTGTCGCCACCGCCATTAAGGACCCGGTAATGGGCAGTGCGAATTCCGGCATTTTTTGCGAGGTCCAGCATGGTGGCCTCCCAAAGTGATACCCGTTCTGTGTCGGTATTGCTCTGAAACTTCGCCAGCCACAGCTTATTTTCGTCTTCCACTGAGGCTTTGGGGTGAGCCCCCCCAGGGAAGAACCGGGTTGCGCAATCATGACCAGATCCGCCGGGCTTTCCTCACCGGCTTCAAAACGATGAACGGCGGCTTCCAGTTCCCGTAAATTCACCAATTTCGGGACATCGTGGTTATCGGCTAAAAACACGTCTGACTGAGCGATATCGCTGAGGCGCAACGCCCCCAAACTCATATGATCGCTGACGCCAAGGAGAAAATCGCTTTCGGACAAATGGCGGTTTTGCACTCTTGACTGGACTAATCGTCCCCATCTGTCCGGAGAAATATCTTGGAATGCTCCCCAAAGTTTATTTTCAGTATACGGAATACGGGGAATGAGTTCTAAGGCCGGATCAATGGCAAATCCATTCCTGGCCCAGTCTGTGGTATAAGCGAACTGATAACGTTCCGTCCCTCTGGATGCGTACACGTCCAGTTGGCCCACCAGGCGTTGGCTGCCGTGCCAGTCAATGACGACGTTGATAGACTTCATCCTTGTCTCCCGGTACGGATGCGAACGGGTAATTGTTCATCCATCAAATCCAGCCCTAGGGGATCACGCGTCCTGTCGATGATTTTTTCCAATTCATCCAGCTTGCCCAGCACATAGAGCGCTATGGCATAACTTCCCATGGAGACTTTCGGATCGCCGGCCTCCAGCCTGCTGAGCGTGGCGCGGGTGATGCCGATACGCTCCGCCATCAGCGACGTGCTGATGCGCCGCCGTTTACGCGCATCCTGTATATCGCGGCCCAGTTTCTTCAACCTGCTCAACGCAGAATATTCTTATATTGTATGCCATATTGAGCATTAAGAATGATAATGACCGATATAGCATTCATTTTTTTGCGACGCCACTTCAAGAGGTATAAACGAATATCGAAAATTCTTGCCGTTTGATTTACGCCGTTGCACTGTACTTTCGCGCCTGCAAAATCAGGCGTCGGGATTGGTCTCTTCGGTGGTGGTTTACAGATCACTTAGTGGAGGCTGCCTTTTGGCTATGATCCTTAACCAAAACACCCCTTGCTTTCACTCACGTTCAGTTCAACCACGGATTTCACCGAGCTGGCCGGATATTGCGAACGGTTCGCCGAAACCTTGCTGGAAAGCAGCGATCCCGGATTGCGGCATGCGCTTTGCGAACGGCTTGACGATTGTCTGGCGCTATTGCACCCTAAGCTTGGCGATCCCATTTCGCATTACATGATGGATAGACTTACGGTGGACGAACTTCCTCTGTCATCACCCCGTTTTGAACCCGATTCCGATTTGCTCTGCGAATATTGCCAGGTGCCGGCGGTCCGCGCTTAGCTGCGTGGCATTCTTATTTTTAAAGCGATTAATTATAGAATTATGTTGGATGAATGCAAATAACCGGCGCAACTCTATTATTTGCTTTTACAGCCTGTGACAATTTTCCTACGCTTTGATAAATATCGTTCAGAGGTAATCTAATGAAGATCGCATGCACTGAGTCAAAATTATCTTGCACAGATACTACTTCGGAAATTAATTCACAGGCTATTAATTCTTCAGAAAAATTAGCAATGGCATTAAATAATGCCAGGAATAGCCCGGAAACAGCCATTAAATATAATCAGCATGGCGATAAAGTAAGCCTGACGGCCATCGCCGCCACTTTTGCTGCCGGTACGGCCACTCTTGGAATGACGGTTTTGGAGACCTGGCTGATTGCTTCGCCGGAGGCGCGCCTGGCTTCGTTAATCGCATGCACAACGGTGGGGTCTGCTACCGGCATGTTCATCGGCGGGAAGACCGGTCTTTACCTCTCGAAAAATATTTCCGGGGTCCCGGAGTTGGTAGGGGTAGGAATTGGGGGCTTATGCGCGGGTGCATGGGGAGGGGTGAGCGGAGCGATTCTTTCCCAAGTAGTCAACAATAGATAATTACAGTACATAAGTTCTTGCCAGGGTTGGGTTATTTTTAGGACTGGGGCCTTCGTCGTATAATGCAAACATTTTATATATGTAAACGCAGGTACTTGTCACGATCCTAAGACGATCTCTACCAGGCGCTATCCTCCGGGAAGCCCTCAATCTCCCCCGCGCTTTCTGCTACAATCTCCCTCCGTCACTTTCAGCCCTATGAATCCCGGAAGCCTTATGCGTTTGAACCCCAGCCAGCAACATGCCGTAGAATTTGTTACCGGGCCCTGCCTGGTGCTGGCGGGCGCCGGATCGGGCAAGACGCGGGTCATTACCAATAAAATCGCCCACTTGATACGCCAGTGCGGTTATCAGGCGCGCCATATCGCCGCGGTGACCTTTACTAACAAAGCCGCGCGGGAAATGAAAGAGCGCGTGGCGCAGACCCTGGGACGGCAGGAAGCTCGGGGGTTGACCATCGCCACCTTCCATACCCTGGGCCTGGAAATTATTAAAAAGGAATACAAGGCGCTGGGGATGAAGGCGAAATTCTCCCTGTTCGATGAGTACGACCAGCAGGCGCTGCTAAAGGATCTGACCGAACAGTGGATCGATGGCGACAAGGATTTGCTCAAGCAATTGGCATCGGCCATCGGCAACTGGAAAAACGATCTGCTGGGTCCGGAGCAGGCCGAAGCCTTGGCGCGCACCGAACGGGAGAAGCTGTTCGCTCACTGTTACGGCCTGTACGACGCTCATCTCAGAGCCTGCAATGTGCTGGATTTCGATGATTTGATTCTTAGGCCCACGCTTTTGCTGCAGCGGGATGCCGAGGCCCGTGAGCGCTGGCAGAACCGGCTGCGCTATCTGCTGGTGGATGAGTACCAGGATACCAATACCAGCCAGTACGAGTTGGTGAAGATGCTGGTGGGCGCCCGCGCCCGTTTCACCGTGGTGGGAGATGATGATCAGTCTATTTACTCCTGGCGCGGCGCCCGGCCGCAAAACCTGGCATTGCTGCAGCAGGACTTTCCCGCCCTGCAGGTAATTAAGCTGGAGCAAAACTACCGCTCTACCGAACGTATCCTTAAAGCGGCCAATATCCTGATTGCCAACAATCCCCATTTGTATGAAAAGCGCCTATTTTCCAGCCTGGGTTATGGCGAAGCGCTCAAAGTGGTTACTGCCAATAACGAAGATCACGAGGCGGAGCGGGTGGTGGGTGAATTGATAGCCCATCATTTTATCCATAAAACCCGCTACGGTGATTATGCCATTCTGTATCGCGGCAACCATCAGTCCCGGCTGTTTGAAAAAATGCTGATGCAAAACCGCATTCCTTATCGTATTTCCGGCGGTACGTCGTTTTTTGCCCGACCGGAAATCAAGGACCTGTTGTCTTATTTGCGAGTGCTTACTAACCCAGATGATGACAGCGCCTTTTTACGGGTAGTGAATACGCCGCGCCGTGAAATCGGTCCGGCGACGCTGCAAAAGCTCGGGGAGTGGGCGGCCACCCGTCAGAAAAGCCTGTACTCGGCGAGTTTTGATGTGGGGCTGAGCCAGACCCTTACCGGCCGCGGCCTGGAGTCGCTGCAGCAGTTCACCGGCTGGATGGCGCATATTGCCCGGCTGGCGGAAAGCGAGCCGGTGCCGGCGGTAAGGGATCTTGTCCGCGGCATGGAATACGAAAGCTGGCTGTATGAAACTTCTCCCAGCCCGAAAGCCGCCGAGATGCGGATGAAAAATGTCGATCAGCTGTTCGCCTGGATGACCGAGATGCTGGAAGGGTCGGATTTGAACGAGCCGATGACGCTGGATCAGGTGGTGACCCGTTTTACCCTGCGGGAAATGATGGAGCGGGGGGATAACGACGAAGAACTTGATCAGGTGCAGTTGATGACCCTACATGCCTCTAAAGGGCTGGAGTTTCCTTATGTCTTTCTGGTGGGTATGGAAGAGGGCCTGCTGCCGCACCAGAGCAGCATTGACGAGAACAATATCGACGAGGAGCGCCGGCTGGCCTATGTCGGCATCACCCGGGCGCAGAAGGAGCTGACCTTCACCCTGTGCCGCGAGCGGCGCCAGTACGGCGAAACCATCAAGCCCGAACCCAGCCGGTTCTTACTGGAGCTGCCCCAGGACGATCTGGCCTGGGAAAGCAGCCGGAAAATCGTCAGCCCGGAAGACCGCATGGCTAAAGGACAGAGCCATCTGGCCAATATCAAGGCGCAACTGGCCAAAGCCAAAGGGCAAAGCCCGCAATAATCTTCTCTGCTGTACATGGCCACGGTATGTGGGCGTTGCGACCCGATCTAGCATCCTGTCCCGACCGGGAACTCAGAACTTTGTCAACAAGCTCGATTACCGGCTCTTTCGCTCACAGCGGCCCATGAACGTAGCTTTAATGAATTTCTTCCAGCAGCAGCGGCCAATGGACGTAGCTTTGCCACTGGCTCTCCTGCTCCAGGTATTCCGCCCGCAGCGGATGCGCCTTCAGCCAGCCGTGGGACAACAGCACGTGCAGGGTATCGTCCAGCGCCCGCAGTTTGACCTCGGGAACCGTCTCGTCGCGGCGGCGGCTGGCGAAAATAATCGCCAAACGCATCAGGCGGCACAGGCGCTGCGCCATCCGGGGCGGCAGGCTGTTTTGCTGGTTTAGCTGGGCGACGTCAATCTGATGGCTCTGATTTTGCAAAAGCGTAGCGATGAGTTTCTGCTGGGCGGGGGTGAAACCGGGTAAATCGGTATGCCGGGTGAGATAGGCGGCATGTTGCGGGGCGTTTTTGATATCGATACTCAGTCCAATCTCATGAATCATGGTGGCACAGTGCAGCAAGGTGAAACATCGTTCATCCAACTGCCACGCCTTGGCCACCTGACGGGCGAAATCATCCGCCAGCCGGCTCACCCGCTGCGCCTGTTCGACATCAAGCTGATAGCGGTGCTGCAGATTTTTCAGCGTCCGTTCGCGGACATCCACGCATACCGAAATATTCAGCATGCCGTACATGATGCCTTCCCGCAGCGCGCCGCCGGCCAGTGTCATGGTTTTGATGCCCAGCTCATGGAAAATCGCCAGCAATATCGACAGGCCGCTGGGGAATACCAACGCCCGCTCGAGGGTCAGTCCCTCGATTTCCAGTTCTTCCAGCTTGCCGCACTGAATGGCCCGCTGTTTGAGCTGAAGAAGCTTGCTCAGGGTGATGTGTTCGTCCATGCCCTGCGCCACCATGATTTCCTGCAGAGCCTGTACCGTGCCGGACGCGCCGACGCAAACCTGCCAGCCCGAGGCCAGAAGACTTGATGCCACCGGACGGATCATCTCCCGCGCCGCCTGTTCCGCCTGCTCGAAATTCTCTTTGGTCAGGCTGCGATCGTTAAACCAGCGTTCGAGCCAGGTAACGCATCCCATTTCCAGGCTGAACAGTTCCAGCGCCTGGGCGCCGCGTCCCACTATCAGCTCGGTGCTGCCGCCGCCGATATCCACCACCAGGCGCTCGTCCGACCCCCCGGTGGTGTGGGCCACGCCCTGATAAATCAGCCGCGCTTCTTCTTCGCCGCTGATGACCTGTACGGGGCTGCCCAGGATTTCTCGGGCGGGGACCAGAAAGGCGTCGGCATTGACGGCAATACGCAGCGTAGCGGTCGCCACCACGCGAATATGCGCCGGCGGAATATCCTGCAAATGTTCGGCAAAAAGCTTCAGGCAGTGCCAGCCGCGCTGCATGGCTTCCTGGGATAGCCGATTGTCGGCATCCAATCCGGCAGCCAGGCGCACTTTACGTTTAATGCGCGCCAGCGTCTGGATGGAGCCGCCCACCTCACGAACCACTAACATATGGAAACTGTTAGAGCCTAAGTCAATGGCGGCGTAAAGAGAGGTGCAGCTCGGCATCTTGGTTAGCCCGGACGTTTGCGGTTATGACGCGGCGCTCCGCTGCGACGGGATACGGAATGGCGGCGCGGGCCCGTACCAGGCCGGGCGCGCGTGAGCCGTTTCGGCGCAGGAAGCTCATTCAATAGCGCATCGCTATTGTATTTACTGACGGGGATTTGATGGCCAATATAGCTTTCAATCGCCGTTAGGTTCAATGCATATTCTTCACAGGCCAGGCTGATGGAACTGCCGCTTTCCCCGGCGCGTCCGGTCCGGCCGATACGATGGACATAATCTTCGCAATCATCGGGCAGATCGTAATTGAATACATGGGTAACCAGCGGGATATGAAGGCCGCGGGCGGCGACATCGGTGGCCACCAGGATATCCAGCGCTCCCTGGGTAAAGTCTTCCAGGATACGCAAACGCCTTTTTTGCGAAACGTCGCCGGTGAGCAGGCCCACACGATGTCCGTCGGCGGCCAGATGGCCCCAGATATCTTCGCAGCGGTGCTTGGTATTGGCGAAAATGATGCAGCGATCCGGCCACTCTTCTTCAATCAGCGTTTGCAGCAGGCGCATCTTTTCTTCGTTGGAGGGATAAAACAGCTCTTCCTGGATGCGGTAGCCGGTTTTTTGCAGGGGTTCCACTTCCACATATTCGGCGTTGTTCATATGTTCGAACGCCAGCTCGCGCACCCGGTAGGATAAGGTGGCGGAAAACAGCATATTCAGGCGTTGTTCAACGGCGGGCATACGCCGGAACAGCCAGCGGATATCCTTGATGAAACCCAAATCGAACATGCGATCGGCTTCGTCAAGCACCACCACCTGAATGGCGCCCATATTGACATAGTTCTGCTTGGTATAATCAATGAGACGGCCGGTGGTGCCCACCAGGATATCGACCCCGGATTCGAGAACCTTAAGCTGCTTATCGTAGCCGTCGCCACCGTAGGCCAGACCCATTTTCAGGCCGGTTGCCTGGGCTAAGGGTTCGGCATCCGAATGGATTTGCACCGCCAGCTCGCGGGTCGGCGCCATGATAAGAGCACGCGGCTGATTGATTTGGCGCTGCTCATCCGCGGGATGTGTCAGTAAATGATGAAACGCGGCCGCGAGGAAGGCCAGCGTCTTTCCGGTTCCGGTTTGCGCCTGGCCCGCCACATCTTTCCCGTCGAGGGTGATGGGCAACGTCAGCGCCTGAATAGGCGTACAATTACTAAATCCTTGTTTTAAAAGGGATTCAATAATCAGCGGGTGCAGGGCGAAGTCGGAAAACTTCTTTTCGGTTAAGTGTGTTTTGCTCATAGTGTGGTAGAATAACAGTTAACTATTGCATTACGAAAGCGTATCCAGTGAAATAAAGTCAACCCGGCGTCTGTAAGCTGTGAATCAGCCGGGTAATGATAATCCTGTGGAGTAGAACATGAGCGATAAAATTATTCACTTAAGTGACGACAGCTTCGACAAGGACGTGTTGCAGGCAAAGGGATTGTTCCTGGTGGATTTCTGGGCGGAGTGGTGCGGTCCCTGTAAGATGATAGCGCCTATACTCCTTGAAGTCGCTGATGAATTCGAAGGCAAATTGACCATCGCCAAGCTGAACATCGATGAGAATCCGGCCACGGCGCCTAAATACGGTATCCGGGGCATTCCGACGCTGTTGTTGTTCAAGGATGGCGAAGTGGTGGCAACCAAGGTCGGCGCGCTGTCCAAGGGTCAATTAAAAGAATTTCTGAATAAAAATTTGTAATTGCCCCAGGGTGATTTTTTGCCGGGCTCTGGCTTCATTATGATTTCTCGTATTGACCGCTAGACGCCCGCCAAGAACCATGCTAAGTTTATGTCCACTGCATTTAGATCTTACCCGTAGTTTGAATCTGAGCTTTACTCTTTGCCCGAGTCCCGTTATAGAACAGCATTGGCGTGATCAAGCAAGGTGTTCAGGCAATCTGGATTTGAATTGATCCGTTTTTAGGCGCTCTCAATCTTCAGTCTTCTTGTATTCATATTGCATGATTTGCTGTTCATCAGCCCAAACGGGATGCACTGGGATTAAATGCCGTTAGACAGGCACGATTTTACGCTGCCATACCATCCACAAGAATAGTTCGAGAAATACCCCGAGTTTAAGAACCCACCATTATGAACCTTACCGAATTAAAAAATACGCCGGTTTCTGAGCTAGTAACTCTCGGCGAGAATATGGGGCTGGAAAATCTGGCCCGCATGCGCAAACAAGACATCATCTTCGCCATTTTAAAGCAGCATGCCAAAAGTGGTGAGGATATCTTTGGCGATGGCGTTTTGGAAATATTGCAGGATGGATTCGGTTTCCTGCGCTCCAGTGACAGCTCCTACCTGGCCGGTCCCGACGATATCTATGTTTCTCCGAGCCAAATCCGCCGCTTCAACCTGCGAACAGGGGATACCATTTCCGGCAAGATCCGGCCGCCGAAAGAGGGCGAGCGTTACTTTGCACTGTTGAAAGTCAACGAAGTCAATTACGACAAGCCGGAAAATGCCCGTAATAAAATCCTGTTCGAAAACCTGACTCCGCTGCATGCCAACTCCCGTTTGCGCATGGAACGCGGTAACGGTTCCACCGAGGATCTCACCGCCCGGGTGCTGGATTTGGCCGCCCCTATCGGTCGCGGTCAGCGCGGACTGATTGTGGCCCCTCCCAAGGCCGGTAAGACCATGCTGCTGCAGAATATTGCGCAGAGCATCGCCTACAACCACCCTGATTGCGTGCTGATGGTGCTGCTGATTGACGAACGACCGGAAGAAGTGACCGAAATGCAGCGTTTGGTGAAAGGCGAAGTCATTGCCTCAACGTTCGATGAACCGGCCTCACGCCATGTACAAGTGGCCGAGATGGTCATCGAAAAAGCCAAGCGTCTGGTGGAGCATAAAAAAGACGTTATCATCCTGCTGGACTCCATTACCCGCCTGGCCCGCGCCTACAACACCGTGGTGCCCGCGTCCGGTAAAGTATTGACCGGCGGCGTGGATGCCAACGCATTGCATCGCCCGAAACGTTTCTTCGGCGCGGCGCGTAATATGGAAGAAGGCGGCAGCCTGACCATTATCGCGACGGCGCTAATCGATACCGGCTCGAAGATGGACGAAGTCATATACGAAGAATTCAAAGGTACCGGTAATATGGAATTGCACCTTTCGCGGAAAATTGCGGAAAAACGCGTCTTTCCCGCCATTGATTACAATCGTTCCGGTACCCGTAAAGAAGAGCTGCTTACCACGCAGGAGGAGCTGCAAAAGATGTGGATCCTGCGTAAAATCATCCATCCCATGGGTGAAACCGATGCCATGGAATTCCTAATGAACAAATTGGCCATGACCAAAACCAATGATGAATTCTTTGACATGATGAAACGCTCTTAAACAACAAAAACTCGGGTAACGCCACGTCTAAACGTGGCGTTTTTTGTTTGTGATGCTAGGATAGTCGCATCTTGCTTGTCATACCTTTCTACCAAAGATATTTCAGGTTGCAGCTATAGGGTAAAGGCAAGCGGTCTTTTTGCTTCAGTAAACCTGGCGGAGAGCCGGGTACGATGAAAAAGATGAAAGAAAAAATATTTCAGTGTCACGGAATTTGGTGACAATTGAGGCAAAAAGTGCGAGGCGTACACCACAGTAGCGTCCCAAACAGCCCGATGGATGCAGAGAGCTTTCTATTGTGAACTTACTCAATATGAGTACTGATTTTATTGCCATTTTTCTGTTCTCAATGGTTTTTTTGTTTTTTCTGCGCAAGATTGCCAAGAAGATAGGTCTGGTGGACCGGCCCAATTACCGCAAACGCCATCAAGGGCAGATCCCGCTGGTGGGCGGCATATCAATCTTTGCCGGTATCTGTTTCACTTTCATTTATACTGATCTTGCCGTACCCCATATCGAACTCTATTTATTATGCGCGGGCATTCTGGTCATTACGGGTGCTCTTGATGATAAATACGATATCAGCGTTATATCCCGCGCCGCCATTCAGGCATTAGTCGCAATTGCCATGATGGTTTTCGGCGGTCTTTATATGAGTAGCCTGGGGTTCATCTTCGGCCCATGGGAGATGCTGCTCGGACTCTTTGGCTATCTGGTTACCCTATTCGCTGTATGGGCCTCAATTAACGCCTTTAACATGATGGACGGTATTGACGGTCTGCTGGGAGGACTGTCCTGCGTTTCCCTTGGCGCTATGGGCATACTCCTATGGCTGGACAATGATTTTGCCCTGGGGATGTGGTGCTTTGCCCTGATTGCCGCCATCTTGCCCTATATCCTGCTTAACCTCGGCATATTTGGCCGGCATTACAAAGTGTTTATGGGCGACGCCGGCAGCACCATGATCGGATTCAGCATCATCTGGCTAATTTTGCAAAGCACCCAAGGCGACGGCCATCCAATGCGCCCGGTTACCGCATTGTGGATTATCGCCGTTCCGCTCATGGACATGATAGCCATTATGTACCGCAGGATGCGCAAGGGAATGAGCCCGTTTTCTCCCGATCGGCAGCACATCCACCACCTAATTATGCGAGCCGGCTTTAGTTCCAGACAAGCCTTTGTTATTATTACCGTTACCGCAGCTTTGCTGGCTGCTTTCGGCGTCGCGGGAGAACGCTGGCTGGTCTGGCCTGAATCCGTGATGCTGATTTTATTCGTGCTGGTATTCTTGCTTTATGGCTATTTGCTTAAATGCGCCTGGCGAGTAGCGCGCTTCGTAAAGCGGACAAAGCGGCGGTTCGGCGATAAAAGATTACCGGCCGGCCGCACTTCGGGACGGAAATGACACCAGATAAACATGCTTCCTCACACGACCCCCGACTGGATAATGAACTGGATATTCGCGGTCTTGTTCTCCGGTTATGGCGCGGCAAGCGCTGGATTGTCGCCATGGCGGCGATTTTTGCCGCGTGCGCCTTGATCTACTCTCTATTGGTGAAGCAGGAATGGACCGCTACCGCCATCACCGATCGGCCGACGGTGAATATGTTGGGCAGTTATTTCTCACAACAGCAATTTTTACGTAACCTGGATGTGAAAAACTCTACCTTGCCGACGTCGGATATGCCGTCTATCGGGGATGAAGCCTACCAGGAGTTTATCCGCCAGCTCTCCTCCTATGATACCCGGCGTGATTTCTGGCTACAGAGCGCTTATTACATTGCCCGTAAAGAGGGACGTTCCCGTGCCGATGCGCTGCTGCTGGACGAGATGATCAATAACGTTCAGTTCGTTCCCCGCGACGATGCGAAAAAGTTGCCGGACCAGGTGACATTGACGGCCGAAACGGCGGCGGATGCCAATACGCTGCTGCGCGCGTATGTCGCTTATGCCAACCAGCGCGCGGACGGGGTTCTGAACGAAGATGTCACCGGCGCCTGGACGGCCCGCGCCATCTCACTTAAGGCCCAGGTCAAGCGTCAGGAAGCGGTGTCCCAGGCCATGTTTGAACGGGATGTGAATGCGCTTCGGCAAGCATTGGAGATTGCCAAGCGGCAAGGCATAAGCCATAGTCAAACCGATACGCCGGCGGAGTCTTTACCTCAATCCGCCCTTTACCTGCTGGGGCAACCGGTATTGCAAGCCAGGCTGTCGGCATTGCAGGCCGCCGGGCCCAATTTTGACCTGGAGTACGATCAGAATCGCGCAATGTTGGCTACGCTGAATGTAGGACCGGCATTGCAACATAAATTCCAGACATATCGTTATTTAAGAACGCCCGAGGAACCGGTAAAACGCGACAGACCTCGCCGGGTTTTCCTGCTCATTCTCTGGGGTGCCATGGGTGTGCTGGTGGGCGCAGGGATAGCGTTAAGCCGCCGTCTATGATGTTGCCGCAGCACAAAGTCTACCCTGAATAATTCGAGTTGCGGGAACGCCAACGCACCGGCAACTGGAAGTATGACGGGTTAGACCGGGCATCAATCCGGATAGATGCTTCGCCCGCCACGCGGCAGAACTTATACGAGCCATCCCGGTGGCTTACACGAGACGGAAGGGAATTGCTGTGAAAGTGTTGAGTGTCTTCGGCACCAGGCCGGAAGCCATTAAAATGGCACCGTTGATCTTGGCCCTGGCCAATGATCCGGCCTTCGAGTCAAGAATTTGCGTCACGGCCCAGCACAGGGAGATGCTGGATCAGGTTTTGCGTCTTTTCAATATCATTCCCGATTACGATTTGAATATCATGCAGCCGGATCAAGGGCTGACGGAAATCACCAGCCGGATCCTTACCGGAATGAAACCGGTTTTGCAGTCGTTTGAGCCCGATGTGGTGCTGGTGCACGGCGACACCACCACCACCCTGGCCACCAGCCTGGCGGCATTCTATCACCATATTCCGGTGGGCCATGTGGAAGCGGGATTGCGCACCGGCAATCTTTACTCGCCCTGGCCGGAAGAAGCCAATCGTAAACTGACCGGCCATCTGGCCATGTATCATTTCTCTCCCACCGAAAACGCCCGGCAAAATCTCTTGCGCGAGGGTTTGGCGGCGGAAAGGATTTTCATCACCGGCAACACCGTTGTCGATGCGCTGTTTTTGGTGCGCGATCGCGTCTTGAATAACGCCGCCTTGCGCGCCTCCCTTGAGCAGCGCTACGATTTTCTTGATGGACAAAAAAAACTGATTCTGGTTACCGGCCACCGCCGGGAGAGTTTTGGCGATGGTTTTGAGCGTATATGCAGCGCATTGGCCCATATTGCCCGCAACCATCCCGAGGTTCAGGTGGTGTATCCAGTGCATCTGAACCCCAACGTCAGCGAACCGGTTAACCGTATTCTGAGCGGCATAGCCAATATCAAACTCATCGATCCGCAGGATTATCTGCCGTTTGTCTATCTTATGGATCGGGCTTACATGATTCTCACCGACTCCGGCGGTATTCAGGAGGAAGCGCCTTCCCTGGGTAAACCGGTCCTGCTGATGCGTGACACCACCGAGCGGCCCGAGGCGGTAGCGGCGGGCACGGTACTGCTGGTGGGGACCGATCCCGCCAGGATACAGGCGGCGGTGTCGACCTTGCTTAATGACGTCGATGAATATCAGGCCATGAGCCGGGCTCATAACCCTTACGGTGATGGACAAGCGTGCCGGCGAATAATCGAAGCATTAAAAAATCATCAGGTGAAAGTATGAGTTTTGACACGATTTCCGTCATCGGGCTGGGCTACATCGGTCTGCCGACCGCTGCGGCGTTCGCCTCTCGCCAGAAACACGTGGTGGGGGTGGATGTCAACCAACGGGCGGTGGATACCATCAACCGCGGCGAAATTCATATTATCGAGCCGGATCTGGCGCGGCTGGTCAAGAGCGCTGTTGACGATGGTTATCTGCGGGCGGTGACCCGTCCCGAGGCGGCGGACGCCTTTCTGATCGCGGTACCGACCCCGTTTAAAGACGGCCATGAGCCGGATCTGACCTATGTCCGGGCGGCGGCCCTCTCCCTGGCGCCGATATTAAAACCGGGGGACCTGGTAATTCTTGAATCCACCTCTCCGGTGGGCACCACTGAACAGATGGCGTTATGGCTGGCGGATGCGCGTCCCGATCTGCATTTTCCCCAGACGGCGGGTGAGCTGGCGGATATCAATATCGCTTACTGCCCGGAGCGGGTCTTGCCGGGCAAAATCGTGGCCGAACTGATTAAAAACGATCGGGTGATCGGCGGGATGACCCCGCGCTGTTCCGCGCGCGCCAGCGAGCTTTATCGACTCTTTCTGGAAGGCGAATGTGTCATTACCGGCTCCCGTACCGCCGAGATGTGCAAGCTCACGGAAAACAGCTTCCGGGATGTGAATATTGCCTTCGCCAATGAGCTGTCGCTGATTTGCGCCGAGCAGGGCATCAATGTGTGGGAGCTTATCCGTCTGGCCAATCGCCATCCGCGGGTAAATATTTTACAGCCCGGCCCCGGCGTGGGCGGCCACTGCATTGCGGTGGATCCCTGGTTTATCGTCGCGCAGAACCCGCAGCAGGCGCGCTTGATCCGCACCGCGCGCCTGGTGAACGATGATAAGCCGGCCTGGGTGGTGGAACAGGTGAAGTCAGCGGTGGCGGAGTGCCTGTTTGAAACCAATAAACGGGCAGGGGAGGTGATTATCGCCTGTTTCGGGCTGGCGTTTAAACCGGATATCGATGATTTACGCGAAAGTCCGGCGGTATCCATTGTCCAACGGATAGTATCCTGGCATCAGGGCACGACCCTGGTGGTTGAACCCAATGTCCGGCAACTGCCCGAGGCGTTGGCCGGGCATGCCGCCCTCACCGCGCTGGAGGATGCGCTCAACCGGGCGGATGTGCTGGTAATGCTGGTGGATCATCGTCAGTTCAAAGCGCTGCCGCCCTCGGCAATACGCCAGAAATGGTTGGTGGATACAAGGGGGGTTTGGCGGTGAAGCGGATACTGGTTACCGGCGGCGCCGGGTTTATCGGTTCCGCGCTGGTCAGACATATCATCACCGCTACCCCGGACAGCGTGCTGGTGGCGGATAAGCTGACCTATGCCGGCAACCTGGACTCCCTGGAGCCTGTCGCAGGGGATGAACGCTATCATTTCCAACGGCTGGATATTTGCGACGGCCCGGCGCTGGACCGGCTTTTGCAGACCTACCGGCCCGACCTTATCATGCATCTGGCGGCGGAAAGCCATGTGGATCGCTCCATCGACGGGCCGGCGGAGTTTATCCACACCAATATCAACGGTACTTATATCCTTCTTGAAGCGGCTCTGCGCTATTGGCAGACGC
Organism: Sodalis sp. RH16; assembly: GCF_047324245.1. NCBI lineage: Bacteria > Pseudomonadati > Pseudomonadota > Gammaproteobacteria > Enterobacterales > Bruguierivoracaceae > Sodalis > Sodalis sp. RH16. The sequence goes on from NZ_CP178737.1 coordinate 2,109,471, forward strand.
TTGACCGGGTAAAGCAAGCGGCGTTTCGTCTGCACCATATTTCCACCGATGAAGTGTACGGGGATCTTGGCGCCTCCCAGGACCTGTTTACCGAAAATACCCCTTATGCCCCCAGCAGTCCCTATTCAGCTTCCAAAGCCGCCAGCGATCATCTGGTGCGGGCCTGGCTGCGGACTTTTGGTTTGCCCACGCTTATCACCAATTGTTCCAATAATTACGGTCCCTATCAGTTTCCGGAAAAGCTGATTCCGCTGGTCATCTTGAATGCCTTGGCGGGAAAACCGTTGCCGGTATACGGCGACGGCGGGCAGATTCGCGACTGGCTGTATGTGGAAGATCACGCACGGGCCTTGTATCGGGTGGCAGAGGCGGGGAAAATCGGTGAAACTTATAATATCGGCGGCCATAACGAACGTAAAAATATCGACGTTGTGGCCTCTATCTGCGGGATCTTGGAAGATAGTGGGGTAACCAAACCGGCCGGAGTGGTGAATTTTCTCGATTTAATCCAGTTTGTCACCGACAGGCCGGGGCACGATCGCCGCTATGCCATCGACGCCGGGAAGATCGAACGTGAATTGGGCTGGCTGCCGCGGGAGACATTCGACAGCGGTTTGCGTAAAACCGTGCAATGGTATCTTTCAAATCCGGCCTGGTGGCGTAGAGTGCAGGACGGTACCTATGCCGGCGAACGTCTGGGGCTGGCTCGCTGAGGCTCCGTCTGCGGCCGGACCGGTTGGTGTCCGGTCACGGCTGTATTTCATGAAACGACGGCAGGAGAGCCTATGAAAGGCATCGTTCTGGCGGGCGGCTCCGGCACCCGCCTACATCCCATCACCCGCGGCGTGTCCAAACAGCTGTTACCCGTATATGACAAGCCGATGATTTATTATCCCTTGTCGGTGCTGATGCTGGCCGGTATCCGTGACATCCTGATCATCACCACACCCGAGGACCAGCCTTCTTACCGGCGATTGCTGGGCAACGGCGACGAGTTCGGTATCCGCCTGAGCTATGCCGCTCAGTCAAGTCCCGATGGACTGGCGCAGGCTTTTCTGATCGGCGAAGCCTTTATCGCCGGTGAACCCTGCTGCCTGGTGCTGGGGGATAATATCTACTTCGGCCAGGGGTTCAGTCCGAAACTCAGGGAGGTGGCGGCGCGCACCCAGGGCGCGACTATTTTCGGATATCAGGTAATGGATCCAGAACGCTTCGGCGTGGTTGAATTCGATGATAATTTTCGGGCATTGTCGCTCGAAGAGAAACCGATCAAGGCCAAATCCAATTGGGCGGTTACCGGCCTCTATTTTTATGACGCCCAGGTGATAGAGTTCGCCAAACAAGTCACACCGTCATCCCGCGGCGAACTGGAGATCACTTCCATTAACCAGATGTACCTGGAGCGCGACCAGTTGCAGGTGCAGCTCCTTGGCCGGGGCTTCGCCTGGCTGGATACCGGCACTCACGACAGCCTGATCGAGGCCAGTATGTTTGTGCAGACGGTGGAAAAACGCCAGGGATTTAAAATCGCCTGCCTGGAGGAGATCGGCTGGCGTAACGGTTGGCTGGATGACGACGGCGTGCGCCGCGCGGCCCAGGCATTGTCAAAAACCGGCTACGGCCAATATCTGGTGAATTTACTTCATGCCCGTCCACGCCAATATTGAACCTTTGCGCTGGGAAAGCGATTTTTTCGGTTTCGCCAGCGGCAAACTGGTCTTTGACCCGGCGGCTCCGCCGGTGTCGTCAGCCGGCCTGGACGCCTTCAAAATCGTCCAAGCCAAAGTGGCGGCCCAGTGTCCGCAGCAGCTTGATGCGCTGGCGGCTCTGGGCTTTCGTCTTGTTGAGGGTGAAACCGACCTCAGCGTTGAAATAACACCGACCCTCAAACCCGCCAAGGACAAAAACGTTCAATCCGAGGCCAATTTAGGCCTCCCCGCGGAAATTCGTCTTGCCGGGGCGGCGGATATTCCGGCATTGCGCGCCATGGCCTCCACTGCATTTACCCTGAGCCGGTTTCGTGAGCCTTGGTATTCCAGCCCGGACAGCAGCCGTTTTTACGCCCTGTGGGCCGAGAACGCCGTGCTGGGGCGTTTTGATCACGGCTGCCTGGTAGCCGGCCCGCCGGGGGCCGTCATCGGCATGGCGACCCTGCGGGATATCTCTGCTGGCGAGGCGCGTATCGGGCTGCTGGCGGTGGACCCGGTATTCGGCGGCCGGGGCATCGGCCGCCTGCTGTTTAACGCGGCCCAGGACTGGTGCCGCGATCGTCACAAGAAACGCCTGCGGGTGGCAACCCAGACCGGCAATATCGCCGCGTTACGGCTATACATAGCATGCGGAGCGACCATTGACGGCGCCGCTTATTGGTTATACAGGTGAACATATGATTCCGTTTAACGCACCGCCGGTGGTGGGCACTGAAATCGATTTTATCCGCTCGGCGATGGGCAGCGGCAAACTCTGCGGCGACGGTGGTTTTACCCAGCGCTGCCAGCAGTGGCTGGAACAGCGTTTCGGCAGCGCCAAGGTATTGCTGACCCCTTCCTGCACCGCGTCGCTGGAGATGGCGGCTATTTTGCTGGATATCCGCCCCGGTGATGAAGTGATCATGCCCAGCTACACTTTTGTCTCCACCGCCAATGCCTTTGTGCTGCGCGGCGCCGTCATCGTATTCGTGGATATCCGCCCGGATACCCTGAATATGGACGAAACCCTGATTGAAGCGGCCATCACCGAGAAAACCCGCGTTATCGTGCCGGTTCACTATGCCGGCGTGGCCTGCGACATGGACCCTATCATGGCGCTGGCGAAAAAATACCGGCTGTTTGTGGTGGAAGATGCCGCCCAAGGCGTCATGTCCACCTATAAAGGCAAGGCTCTCGGCACCATCGGCCATATCGGCTGTTTCAGTTTCCATGAGACCAAAAACTACACGGCGGGGGGTGAGGGCGGCGCCACGCTGATAAATGACCCGGCGCTGATTGAGCGCGCGGAAATCATCAGGGAAAAAGGCACTGACCGCAGCCAGTTCTTTCGCGGCCAGGTGGATAAATACACCTGGAGGGATATCGGTTCCAGCTATCTCATGGCGGATATCCAGGCCGCCTATCTCTGGGGGCAGTTGCAGGCGGCGGATGAGATTAACCAACGCCGCCTGGCCTTGTGGCACCGCTACCGGAACGCGTTGTCGCCCCTGGCGGAGCAGGGGCGCATCGATATCCCCTTTATCGCGCCGGGCTGCGTGCAAAACGGCCATATGTTTTATCTGAAGTTACGGGATATCCACGATCGTACGGCATTTATCAACCATATGAAGGCGGCGGATATCCTGACGGTATTCCACTATATCCCCCTCCATGACAGCCCGGCGGGACAGCGTTTCGGCCGCTTCCACGGCGAAGAGCGCTTTACCGGCCGGGAAAGCCGCCGGCTGGTGCGTTTGCCGCTGTTCTACAATCTTACCGACGATGTTCAATCCCGGATTATCGACGCCATAAACGGATATTTCTCCTGATATGTCGCTGGCGGGGGCGTCATTATGGACCGCCGCGTCGACGCTGGTAAAGATCGGCGCCGGCCTGCTGGTGGTGAAGCTGCTGGCGGTCTCCTTCGGACCCGGCGGCGTCGGCCAGGCGGGCAATTTCAGGCAGTTGGTGACGGTGCTGGGCGTACTGTCCGGAGCCGGTATTTTCAACGGCATCACCAAGTATGTGGCGCAGTATCAGCACCAGCCGGAGTCGCTGCGCAGAGTGCTGGGTACCGGTTCCACCCTGGTGCTGGGGTCTTCCGTCCTGCTGGCGCTGGTGTTCCTGTGGGCCGCCGGACCTATAAGCCGCGTCCTGTTCGGTCATGACCAATATCGGTATGTGATCTACGCCGTGGCGTTTATTCAGCTCGGTATCGCCTATGCCAACCTGATGCTGGCCATTCTGAAAGGATTTCGCGATGCGGCGGGAAATGCCTTGGCCGTGGGCTCCGGCAGCATACTGGGAGCGGGCGCTTACTTTCTTAGTTATTATCTTGGCGGCTATCAGGGGGCCCTGGCCGGTTTGGCGCTGGTACCGGCCGCCACCCTGCTGCCGGCGGCCCTGATCGTTGCCCGACGGCGTAAGGTTCGCCTGGACGATTTGCGCCCGGCATGGGATCGGATCCTAGCCACTGAGCTTGGCAAGTTCACCCTGATGGCGCTGATGACCTCCTTTACCCTGCCGGTAGCCTACATCCTGATGCGAAATTTGCTGGCGCGCCATTACAGCTGGGCGGAAGTGGGTATCTGGCAGGGCGTCAGCAGCATTTCCGACGCTTATCTCCAATTCATCACCGCCTCGTTTACCGTCTATCTGCTGCCCACGCTGGCGCGCTTGACCGATAAGCGCGATATCAGCAAAGAAATCGGCCGCACGCTGTTGTTCGTGCTGCCGGCGGTGGCCGTCGTCAGCCTGATGCTGTGGCTATTGCGCGATATTGCCATCCGTTTGCTGCTGTCCGCACAGTTCGATGCAATGCGCGATCTTTTTGCCTGGCAGCTGATTGGAGATGTACTGAAAGTGGGTGCTTACGTATTTGGTTATCTGGTGATTGCCAAAGCCTCTTTGCGCTTTTATCTTCTGACTGAATTGAGCCAATTTATTCTGTTGACCGGCTTTTCCCAATGGCTTATCCCTCTTCATGGGGCCCTTGGCGCGACCCAGGCCTATATGGCAACCTATATCGTCTATTTTTTACTTTGCGGCGGCGTGTTTACTCTCTATTCCAGGAAAAAATGACTTTGCTGATCCACGTATTGGGTGCCGATATACCCCATCACAATGTGACGGTTATGAAATTTTTCAATGACCGCCTGGCCGGAGCTTTGCCGGCTGAACAGGTGCGGCATTTTATGGTGGCGGCGTCTGATTTCGCCCGCTATTCGGACTTCCCGGCGTTGGACATTGCTGCCTATGCGGATAAACCCGCCTTGGCGCAGGCTGTCATCAAGCGCGCCGCCGCCGACCCTACTGCGCGTTTTTTCCTGCACGGGCAGTTTAATGCCGGCTTATGGCTGGCGCTGCTCACCGGCCGGCTACCCGCGGCGAGGGTGAGCTGGCATATTTGGGGGGCGGATTTATATGAGGAATCCGTTCAGTGGAAACATCGCCTGTTTTATCTGCTGCGCCGCCGCGCCCAGGGCCGCATCGGACACGTGTTCGCTACGCTTGGGGATCTCTCGGTTTATCAACCTCGTTATCCCAAGGTGCCGTGCGAGCCGCTCTATTTCCCCACCCGCATGGATCCCGACCTGTCTTATGCCCGTCCGGCGATGCCGGCGGGCAAAACATTGACCATCCTGCTGGGCAATTCCGGCGATAGCTCCAACCGGCATCTGGAGGGGCTGCAATCCATCCACCGGCAGTTCGGCGCCCAGGTACGGATCGTTATACCCATGGGCTATCCGTCGAACAATGACGGCTATATCGCCCGGGTACGGGCGGAAGCGGAAAAGTATTTTCCCCCGGAGCAGTTGGAGTTATTAACCGAACCGGTGGTCTTTGCAGACTATCTCTCCTTGCTGCGGCGATGCGATCTGGGCTATTTTCTTTTTAACCGACAGCAGGGCATCGGTACGCTTTGCCTGCTGATTCAGTTCGGCGTGCCCTTCGTGCTGAGCCGGCAAAATCCGTTCTGGCGGGATTTAACGGAGCAGCAGGTGCCGGTATTATTCCATGGCGATACCCTGGATACGGCGGTGGTAGGGGAAGCGCAGCGGCAGCTGGCCGCTGTGGACAAAAGCCGTATCGCGTTTTTCTATCCCAATTATATGCAGGGCTGGCGGCGTGCGCTGGCCGTTGCGGCGGGGACCACCCTATGACGCTGGGGCAGTTTGGCGGATTATTGCTCGTGTATCTGCTGGGACTGGTATTTGTCCTGACGCTGACCTATCGGGAATTCAGACGCATCAGATTTAACTTCAACGTTTTTTTCTCGGTGCTCTACCTGCTGACCTTTTATCTGGGATTTCCGTTCACCTGCGTGCTGGCCTTCCGTTATAACGTCCAGGTGGTGCCCGCGGAATACCTGATGTACGCCTTACTGGCGGCTACGTCATTTTACGGAGTGTATTATGTCAGCTATAAAACACGCTGGTTTGCCCCAACGCAAACCCGCCCCCTCGGGCTGCTGGCGTTTAACCGGGTAGAGACCCATCTGGTTTGGATATTACTGGCGCTCATTGCCGTGGGTACCGTGGGGGTCTTTTTTATACACAACGGTTTCCTGCTGTTTCGCCTGCAATCCTATAGCCAGATTTTTTCCCGCGATGTCTCCGATGTGGCGCTCAAACGGTTTTTCTATTTCTTTATCCCGGCGATGCTGGTGCTCTATTTTCTCAATCCCCATCGCCGCAGCTGGCTGCTGTTCCTGCTCAGTACCGTTGCCTTCGGCATCTTCACCTATATGGTGGTGGGAGGGACCCGGGCCAATATCATTATCGCCTTTGCCCTGTTCCTGTTTATCGGGATACAGCGCGGCTGGATAAGCCTGTGGGTACTGTGTGGGGCAGGGGTGATGGCGATTGCGGGCATGTTCTGGCTGGCGCTGAAGCGCTATGGACTGAATGTCAAAGGCGACGAAGCTTTTTACACTTTTTTGTATCTGACGCGCGATACGTTCTCCCCCTGGGAAAACCTGGCGCTGCTATTGCAAAATTACGATAAAATCATTTTTCAGGGACTGGCGCCGATTATCCGGGATTTTTATGTTTTCATCCCCGGTTGGGTCTGGCCGGAACGGCCTAGTCTGGTGTTGAATACCGCCAATTATTTCACTTGGAATGTATTGGATAACCATTCCGGCCTGGCGATTTCCCCGACCCTTATCGGTTCTTTACTGGTGATGGGAGGCGTTGTATTCATTCCCCTCGGTGCTATCGCGGTGGGCCTGATTCTTAAGGGATTCGATACCTTATATGAGCGTGGCAAGGCGGCGTCCGATCGCTATCGCTCGGCAATATTGCAGGCGTTCTGTTTTGGCGCGGTATTTAATATCATTGTGCTGGCCCGGGAAGGCGTTGATGCGTTCGTATCCCGGGTGGTGTTTTTTTGTTTGATCTACGGATTTTGCCTGGTACTGGCTAAATTGCTTTTTTGGTTGCTTGACCGTGCGGGCCTGATCCGGCCCCGACAGCCGCGCGGAACGACAGAGGCGTTATAATCACCCCTCTGCAAGGATAAAAAACATGGATAACATTGACGGGGTACCTCAGTATCGGATTCGCGGTTTGGCTATCTGGGGCTTTCGCGATCAACAACACTGTGTGGATTACCTGTTTGACGGCCAGCGGGTCAAAAGCGGCTGTCTGGTGGCGATGAATGCCGAGAAGGTGTTAAAGGCCGAACGGGACGCCGCCCTGTTTGCCCTGCTCGATAAAGCGGAAATCAAATATGCCGACGGCATCAGCATCGTGCGTTCCATCCGCCGCAAATACGCCTCAGCCCGGGTTACCCGCGTCGCCGGCGCCGATTTATGGGAAGGCATCATGGAGCGGGCGGGAAAGGAGGGTACGCCGGTATTTCTTGTCGGCGGCCGGCCGGCGGTGCTGGAGCAAACCGCGGCAATGCTGCGCGCCAGATGGAACGTCGCCATTGTCGGTTGTCGGGACGGTTATTTCACTGAAGATGAAAAGCCCGCTCTTTACAATCTGATCCGTGAGAGCGGTGCGGCCATCGTTACCGTGGCAATGGGATCGCCCCGGCAGGAAAACATCATGTACGAGTGCCGTCGCTATCACCCGGACGCGCTGTATATGGGCGTAGGAGGCACTTATGATGTTTTTACCGGACATGTCAAGCGCGCTCCTCTCATCTGGCGGAATATGGGCCTGGAATGGCTCTATCGGCTGATGAGCCAGCCGGGCCGTATTTGGCGCCAGTGCAAACTTTTACGTTTTGTGGGTTATTATGTCAGCGGGCGCCTTTAATGGGCAGGAAATGAGCAAAGCGTCATCAAACACATCAAAAGTATGAAAAAGCACTAGACAGTCAGGCCGCGATTCCGTACTATCCCCACCCGCAACGGCGCTAAGCGCCCGTAGCTCAGCTGGATAGAGCGCTGCCCTCCGGAGGCAGAGGTCTCAGGTTCGAATCCTGTCGGGCGCACCATTTTTAGTGCGCAAGTGCTGTAGCAGTTGCTTCGCCGCGTTGCGGTATTTGGTAATGGTGATTGTAGCTCAGTTGGTAGAGCCCTGGATTGTGATTCCAGTTGTCGTGGGTTCGAGTCCCATCAGTCACCCCAGAATCAGTGGGCATGCGAAGGTGGCGGAATTGGTAGACGCGCTAGCTTCAGGTGTTAGTGTCCTTACGGACGTGAGGGTTCAAGTCCCTCTCTTCGCACCACAACCTTGATATATCGATTGTCGGCATCCTGTGTTTTTCCCTGTATAGCCTTTCCGCGTAAACGGCGGCTGTTAATGCAGTGGCTTGTAGTATGCTGCGTCAGAAAATGTATAAATGCAAAAAATCGGCGAGTAGCGCAGCTTGGTAGCGCAACTGGTTTGGGACCAGTGGGTCGGAGGTTCGAATCCTCTCTCGCCGACCAAATTCCTTGTAAGCTTAGTCTGTGGACCTTCGGTCTGAGCTAAAAAATACTGAAAAACAGTGAGTTATTTTAACTTGCTGTTTTTTTTGTTTGTAGCGTCTCCCGCATTCTCGTTATAACCTCCTGACATTGGCCGGTAGGGCGCCAGCGCATCCCTATGGCGTCAACCCAGCGATAAAGATCAATCACCGTTTTGCCCCAAAGACGAATCTGAAATTTGCTCTATACTTGTTTAGAGATTCTACGCATTTTTCGTCCTCTTACACAAGGATGACTGGTATGTTGAGGAAAACAGAGTAGGCTGGTATATGGGTACTTTTAACTGAACATCACTGATGTTACCTATCATAAATATAAATTGAATTTGACGTGTTTTAGGAAGAAATTAGCGTCGTTCAATTGAAAAATCGGCTGAAAATACTTTTTTCTGCCATGAGAACGTCAAAAAGTGATTATTTATGGACAGCAATACTGCCATATGACCGATAGCCGAGAATAATCGCAGGCGGGATGGTTATATGAAAAATTAAGTCGGACTTTGGAAGGATAAAATACCCTGCGGGTATCGGTAAAAAAGCTTATATCTATCAAACAGCCTACGCATGTTGTGCGGTGCTGAAAATATATTCAGGAAACCTTTCCTGGAAGCCGTGATTTTTGCCAGGCAGTTTGAAATTCGCCAGAAGATAAAGCATGTACCCTTTACAACGCATAAGAGTCGATGAGAGGTGACGAATGGAAGTTGATTTCTTATTAATTGAAAACGACGGGGAAACATCCGTTTATCGGGGTGAATTTCAAATTGGGCGTATCTTGGTGGTGCCAAAGATGACCTTGATGGGTATGGCCCAAAGCAAAAAGAGAAAATCAGCCCCGATTGCCAGGAGTTATGATACGGTTGTTCATATCAGCGCTGACGGACAGCGATACGCGGTGGCATTTTCAGGGAAAACGTTATCTGCGCTTGAAACCGATGAGTTAATCAAAAGATCGGTTCCGAAACCGTTGCCTCTGTAAAAATTCATTTTCAAGCTATCGGCTTGCTCAGCGCGGATTAAAAAGGGTGTTGAGGCAGTTGGTGCTCCATTCCGGTTATTTCCCCGTCTTAGCAGATTGTTGCTTGATCAAAACCTAGGTTAGGCGGGACATCTTTATGTCGAAAGAGGCAAGTCACTCATGTTAATGAGCATTAATCTCCGTGACTGATTTGGGAGGCCCTTGTGGCTAAATTTTTAATGATTGGCGGTTCCTTAGGTGGACAAATACTCGAAAAACCCTACCCGAGAGAAGTGATACATGAAATTGATAATAATATAAATATAGGGCCGAAAAGCGAGGCGGCGCAGAAACTGGAAATTAGCACTATTGAAACATATTATGTGCATTATGCCTATTTTGAAGGGAAATTTTACCTTTATGCCAGTATGGATGATCTTAAAGTTGAGAAAGTCAATGCGTTGATAAAAACGTCGGGTCTTGAAGCACTGAGATAACTCGAAAAAAGATGCTCATCGTTTTACCTAAAGTGAGATGCTATACTTTTGACGGCCCTAATAAATAAGGGTTTCTGCTTCTTTCAAGTAAATATTTGAAACAATTCTCCAGCCTGCTGCTCTTGCCTGACTTCCTTTATCCCCAGTAATTGTGTGACTTATCGTTTTTGATAAAAAATGGTGGTCGCCGGTGCGTATGCGATCTTACACTTTTAATTCGTACTCTTTGGCACGAATATGTCAAAAAGCGAAGTTAAAACAATCTTAGAATGGGGGCAATGAATGAAATTATTGCGTTATGGTCTACCCGGAGAAGAACGTCCCGGCATACTGGATAATCACGGCCGAATTCGCAGTCTGGATAAATATATTCTGGATGTGGGCGGTAGCGCATTATTGCCGGCTTCCCTTGATGTCCTGCGCGGATTGGATATCCAGCAGTTACCACTGGTGGGCGGCGAGCCCCGGCTGGGGCCTTGCGTCGGCGGCGTGGGAAAATTTATCTGCATCGGCCTCAATTACGCAGACCATGCCGCTGAAACCGGCGCGGCGATCCCCGGGGAACCTATTGTATTCAATAAGTGGACCAGCGCGATTATCGGGCCGAACGATGAGGTGCAAATTCCAAGGGAATCGGTCAAAACCGACTGGGAAGTGGAATTGGGCGTCGTTATTGGCCAAGGGGGCCGCTATATCAGCGAGCAGGATGCCCTGGATCATGTGGCCGGTTATTGTGTGGTGAACGACATCTCCGAACGCGAATGGCAAATCGAGCGGGGCGGCACCTGGGATAAGGGCAAGGGTTGCGATACCTTCGGGCCCATTGGTCCCTGGCTGGTGACCGCGGATGAAATTCCCGATCCCCAGGCGTTGGATTTATGGCTGGAGGTTGACGGCAAGCGTTACCAGAACGGCAATACCGGTACGATGATTTTCGGCGTCAGGCACGTTATCAGTTATCTGAGCCGGTTCATGAGCTTGCAATCCGGCGATATCATCGCCACCGGGACGCCACCGGGCGTGGGCATGGGGCAAAAACCACAACCCGTATATCTCCGGGCCGGTCAAACCATGCGTTTGGGCGTGGAAGGGCTGGGCGAACAGCGCTTAAGAACCATTCAGGCCTGAATAGAGCGCTTTCCGGGGAATAATCCCGGCATGGCGGCCCATGCCGGGTCACATTCAGATGCGGTTAATGGCCGGCGGCTTTATCGATGGCGGCTTGTAAGGCTTCCTGATCAACCGCGCCGGCAAAAACGGTGATATTGTCTTTGGTGGCGCCTGAAGTGGGCATAATGACGAAGCCGGGGGTGCCGCTAAAACCGATTTGCTGCGCCAGCTCGTTGATATGGCCCAGCGTGGCGACATTTTTATGGAGTTCCGCCGCCGACGGCTGTGGGAAATGGATTTGTTTAAGCACGCCGGAGATATCTTCATCCGTCAACTTGCCTTCGTTGTGGCCGGTTTTATAGATCCCGTTGTGATAAGCGATATATCCTTTGGCGCCTTGCTCTTTCCACACGCTCAGGCCGGTTTCGGCGGCGGTGATGGACGGCTGCCAGCGGCCGCCGAAAATCGGCCACTCCTTGAAGACAAATTTCACCTTGCCGTTAGCCTGCATCACGGATTCCATGATGGGGGCCATCTGATTGCAGTAGACGCATTGATAATCAAAGAATTCCACCACCGCCACCTTGGCATCCGCCGGACCTGCCGCGGGAGTATCCTTATCGGCGAGTAGCGCGGCCTGATTATTCAACACGCCTTCGGTCAAGGCGCTGGCCTGCTCCTGGGCCTGTTGCGCCTGTAATTTCTGGCTGACCTGAACCAATATTTCAGGATGCGCCATCAAATAGTCGGCGGCAATTTTGCCGATGGCATCCTGCTGCGCCGGCGTGAAGGGCGCCTGTGCCGTGGTATCCGCCAGGGCGGTCCGGCTTATCAATGCAAGGGTCGTCACCAATACGGCATGTTTGAGTTTGAAATTCATCACATTTCCTTAGAGATCGTCGTGTATACAAACATGACATAAATAGGGAGATTTTAGGGTGGGAAAATGCAGCATATCATCCTCCCATCGCTGCGGTAACGTAAATCATATGGGGTGAATAGGCAATAAATGGCGGTAGCCTTACGCCGTTAGTATAGAATGTCACTGAATGGCGACATCTAACAGATTGAAAAAAATGATTATATTCCTGGTGAGAGAAAAACTGTCGTTATTCAGGGACAGTTAATGGCTGTGGGGATAATGATTTCGGGCATAGACGCCGGATGGAGGGATAAAAACTTGTGGATGTCATGGTATTTAATTATATGAATTTTAATGAGTTTTTCATGCAGTCGGCTTGTAGGGCCTGTTTCCTAATGTTCTTTTCGGCCATAACGCCTAGATGGCATAGGATATGCAGTAGCCTCGATGTAGATGCTCATTCCAACCCTTATGTTCGCGTTTATGCTTCATAGCTACGCCTCATAAACCCGGGAATGACGCAGAGCCAAATTAGGGTGCCTATTGTCCATCCTCTTGATGAATTTTCATCAGACATCCCGGACAAACCGTTGAGTGAGGCACCACCTGTTGTCTTTGATCCGACCTTATGCACTTGCCTTGATGGCAAGTGTTTTTTTTATGCGCCGCAGGCTTCGCCCGCCACATGCGTCTTTGACAGATATCATTCCTGACCCTGTGTAATATTTACCGCAGAATCAAACCGTAAGCTCAGCACAATCGGTACGGCAATCGCATATATAACCAAAGCCGATAGCCAGATGGCGTCTGGCCATTGTTGCCTGACGACGAAATAGACGTTAGAAAACACCAGCGGCCTGACTATCGATGCTAGGCTCATGGCAAGCCCACGGTTATCGGCTTGCCGTCGTAGAAGAGCCCGCCCGAGGGGCCGCCGTCCTCAAGCGTTGCCGCCCAGACGACGCCCTTGGCGGCTTCGGCCGGAGAACGGTCGTAGGCGTCGTCGCCTCGCTCGGGATGACTGGCGACCGGCCCCGGGTCCACAGCATTGATGAGAATCGGCGTGTCGGCGAGAGCCGTGGCGAGAGTGGCCGTCAGCGTATTGAGGGTGTGCTTGGCGAGGGAATAGGCGGGTGAGAAGAGCGGTCCGGAATCGCGGTTCTCTATTTGCCGGGCTGCGGCGCTTGAAACATTGACAATACGCGCGGCAGGCGCCTTTCTGAGAAGCGGGAGCAGTGACTGGATCAGACCCCAGCAGCCGAACACGATGATCTCGAACGCCGAGTGAAGCGCATCGAGATCGATTTCCAGCGCCGAACGGGTGCAAAAGTCGGGCATGGGGCTCGCGTTGTTCACCAGCACATCGAGACGATCGATCATGCGGGAGAGGCGATCGGCCGCTTCGTAGATACTAGACCGGTCGGCCAGATCGAGGCGCAGAGCCGTCGCATTGTGACCGGCTTCGCGCAGTTTTGCCGCTAGCCGTTCTGCTTGAGTCTCGTCCCTGGCGGCAAGGATGACGTGGTAATTCTGCTCGGCGAGCTGGCGGGCAACTGCGAAGCCAAGGCCCAGGGAACGGCTTACGCCAGTAATCAGCGCTGTATGGGAAACCAGGGAAAGATTTTGCATGGATCGCTCCTTTGTCGGCGTTCGACCGGAGCGGTTCGTCGGACTGCAGAACCACACGGACGAACAATGGATGCCTAAGCGGCATCGGATGTTCGTCGTGGGGTCTCAAGGGAGAGACAGAGCTTTCGTTTCCGAAAGGACTTGGGCTTACCAAACCAAGTCAGCCTTTTCCGACGGGGTTATTATAGCATCGGCTCATCCCTCTATCACTATCTCCCTAAGCGGGAAATCTTGCCTATGCACAGGCGATTTTCATTGCGACGGCGATTTCAGGGTCATCAGCAAACCGTCTCGGCGCATCTGCGCAGACTCTTCCGGCAAATGCAGGCGATCCAGCACATCCGCCAGCCAGGCGTAGTCATGGGCGTCCGGCCGCTGTTTGAGCGCGGCGCGAAAGGCTTCGGCGGCGCCCTGCCATTCCCCGCGCTTCATCAGCAATTGCCCAATGGTACTGTTAAGCAGCGGCGTGGCGCCTTGCTGTTTAATCTGCAGGCGCAGTACTTTTTCCAACTGTTCGGGATCGCCGGTTTTTAGCCGGGGAATCAGCAGCAGCAACTGTTCGTCTTTTTGATTTTTCAGCCCTTTGACGATAATGGCCTGTGCGGTTTCATGATCATTGCATTCAATAAGATGTTCCGCCAGGGCCGCCAGCAGGCGCGTATCGCCGCGGGTTTTGCGGTCCTGGCCGCGCCACCAGCGGTTAAGCCCTTCACTGCCCTCATTTTCCATAATCTGGTCCATCAGGCCGGTGTAACCCTGATAGGCCAGCGCATCTATTTTCACTTCCTCATAGACGCGGACTTTACGCATGGCCGGCAGGATATCCAGCAACGCCTGCCAGGCATGAGTGCGGATAAACGCCTGTTCGGCCAGTCGCAAGACTTCCGGGTGCCGTGGGGCAATGGACAATAAATGGTCGACGCCATGGCGGGCAGCATGATTTTCATTGCGCGCCAACTGCAGCCGGACCCGGGTGATATCCACCGGCAACTGATCGCTATCGGCGGCTTCCATGGCGCGTTCAAGATGCTGGTTGGCTCGGATATCATCCCCCCGCTGCTGGGCGGCTTCAGCGGCGAGCAAGTAGTTCACCACCGGCTGCTCCGCATGCTCGGCGTCACGGGTCAATAATTTTTCCACCTGGCGGTAGTCCCCTTCGGCCAGCTTCATCATCGCCGCTTTGGTGTGCCTGCGGGCATTGTGGCCTTTACGGCCGACGAACCAACGCCGCGTGCGCGCGCCGGTGCGGAACATCCTGCGCAGGATTGCTTCGATAACAAACAGCACGGAAAGCGACACAATCAATATGATGATGAGGCCTATGACGCTGGTTTCAATATTGTAATTGTCGGTCTGAATTAATACGTAGCCTTGGTGACCGGCCACCATGGGACCGATAACAATGCCGGCAATCAACAGGATAAGCAGCAAGAATACCCGTAGCATGGTCTATTCCCCCTGGCTGGCGGCGGCAGCAGTGGGTTGCGCCAACAGGTTGCGCACGCGGGTTTGCATCAGTTTTTCCATTAGGGGCTGGCTGTGCAGCTGATCCGGTACGTTCAGGGACACGCTTTGCTGGCTCAGGGCGTCCACATCGGCGAGAAAGGCGCGGGTGCTGGCGTCATCGGTATCAAAATAGGCGCGTACCCAGGTGGACACGGTTTCCAGGGACTGCTGATACACTTCGTTCTGATGGCGAGGCACCGCCTGGGCGGCGATAAGCAGGCGGGAGCGGATATTTTCCCGCAGATAAATATCCTGATTAGGTGCCAGCAAAGGTTCGGCGCCGGTATCCCTACGGCGGATAGTAATGAAATCATTGATAAAATTATGCCAGCTTTTGCTGAGGTTCTGCCGCCATTCGCGCACCGATCCCGAAAGCTTGCTGTCACCGACGCCGTCCATCGGCGCTTCATCGCTGTCGTTATCCGCCAGGCGCAGGTTATCCACCTGATTCGACAGTTGATTCACTTTCAGAATAATGCCATCGAAATCAATCTGGCTGACGGCGGACAAACCGGCGATATCGTCGGTAATCGCGCGCCGCACCGGCATCAAACTGGGGTCGTTCATGTCCGCCAGGCTGGCGTCGGCGCTTTTCAGCAATGCGCCGGCGGTGAGGACGTCCTGATCGCTCCACAGTTTACGACCCGCCAGTTTTATCAGAAAATCCGCCTGCGCCAATAGCCATGTATTGGCTTCAGAGCCTGAAATAGTAGCGACTTTCTCTCGTAATTCCCCCAGTTGCCTGGTCTGATCCGCCGCCTGCTGCCGGGCGGCGGTCAATGCCTGGCCCTGCTGTTGCAAAGCGGTTTGGAATTGCTGCTGCTGCTGCTGTTGCGCCTGCTGCAGTTCGCTGAGGCGGGATTGCAGCTGCTGGCCGGCGGCGGCTTGCGCCTTGCCCTGGCGGACGGTGTAGGAATAGAGCGCGGCGGCCAGCAGCAGGGCGAGGATAATGGCAATGATCGCCAGGATGATTCCTATGGTCGGTTTAGCTCCGCCGGGACGGGCGTTTTTGCCTCCCGGCGCCGGCTGCGCCTCGCCTAATGGGGGTGCCGTTGCTCCGGACCGGGATGCGCCGGGGTTATCCGCTGTGCCGGTCACGTTTTCCTGCGGCATTGTTGGAGTAGTGTGTTCCGTCATATTGGCCTATCCCATGTTGAATTTAGAGCAGCACGCGCATAAGCGCATCATTGTCTGCCGCGTCGGCTACGACGATATCCGTCCAGCCCAATTGGCGGGCTAACGCCCCTAATCGTTCACTCACCACAATCAGCCGGCAGGCAAGCAGCCAGGAGTCGCGATAGTAAGCAGGAATTAAAGTATAGAATTGTTGTAACATTTCGCCGCTGGTTATGATCAAAGTATTTATACCCAGTTGCAGGCATCGCCGACTTTGCTCATCGCCGTCGTAACTCACCGGGCTGCGGCGGTAGCATTCGCAGTAACCGACGTCCACGCCCCGTTGACGCAGCGTCTGTTCAAGAACTTCCCGTCCGCCGTTACCGCGCAGAATCAAGGCCCGCCGCCCCGACACCCGTTGCAGGGCGGGAAGGTCGAGCAAATGCTCGCTGCTTTCGCCGTCGCGGGGATAGTCAACGTTTAATCCGCTCAAGGTGTGCAGCAGTAATCCGCTGGTACGGCCTACGGCGAAATAATTGAGCTGCGGGGGCCACGCCAGTCCTTGCCGGGTCAGCAAAGCATGCGCGTAATCAATGGCATATTTGGATACCGCGAACAGCATATCCCCCGCCGTCAATGCCTCAAGGCGCGACGGCAATAATGCCAGTTCCTCGCCGGGAGAGAATTCAATCAAGGGTAAATGCCAGGCGGATTGTCCCCGGGAGCGCAGGCGATTGACCAACTGTTCGCCGGCCGGTGATGGGCGGGTGACCAGTATCGTCATTGCGGCGGGTTTCCCCGGTAGACCTGGTCGAGAATTTCACGGGCGCCGTCCCGCAGCAGTTCTTCCGCCAGCGCCTCGCCCAGTGCTTGCGCCTCGGCGAGCGGGGCGCTGCGCTGCGCGCGGATTACCCGGCTGCCGTCCGGACTGCCCACCAAGGCCCGCAGCCACAGCCGGTCGCCGTGGATTTCGGCATAGCTGCCGATAGGAACCTGGCAGCCGCCGTCAAGACGGGCGTTCATGGCCCGTTCGGCGCTGACCCGAATGGCGGTTTCCCGATGATGAAGGGGTTCCAGCAGCGTGATCGTGCGGCTGTCGTCCAGTCGGCATTCGATGCCCACCGCGCCCTGGCCGACGGCGGGCAGGCACGCTTCAGGCTCAAGAGGCGATCGGATCCGATCTTCCAGGCCCAGCCGCTTAAGGCCGGCCACCGCCAGGATCACCGCATCGTAGTCTCCTTGATCCAGCTTGGCCAGACGGGTGCCCACGTTGCCGCGCAGATCGCGGATGATCAAATCCGGCCGGCGTTCCCGCACCTGGCACTGCCGGCGCAGGCTCGAGGTGCCCAGCACCGCCCCCGGCGGTAAATCTTCCAGGCTATGGTAACGGGAAGAGACAAAGGCATCGCGGGGATCTTCCCGTTCGCAAATCGTCACCAAACCCAGCCCGTCGGGAAAGGAAACCGTGACGTCTTTCATGGAATGCACGGCGATATCGGCGCTGTCTTCCAACAGCGCCCGCTCAAGTTCCTTGATAAATAAACCTTTGCCGCCGACTTTGGCCAGCGGGGTGTCCAACAAAACGTCGCCGCGGGTTATCAGCGGCACCAGCTCCACCCGCAGATTCGGATGATGCCGCAGCAGCTCCCCCTGTACGTACCGGGCTTGCCACAATGCCAGGGGACTTTGCCGGGTGGCGATCCTTATCAGGTTATCTTGCATAGTGTTCGTTACCGTTTTAATCATTCACCGCCCATCCTATCATTGGATCCTATCATTGCATCCTATCATTGATGGTAAGGCTCTGTAAGGTATAGGGATCGGGGGGGAAAAGCGTCGGGCAACCCGCCGACATCTTGGAATTAAAGGTAGCAACAGGGAAAAGTGTTATAATTAATGAGTAGCTTAACTTCCTTTACGGTCAAACAGCAAGGTGTTAAATTGATCACGTTTCCAGCAATTACCAGCCGAGCATTCTTCTAATAACATTATATGCGGGCGGCTTTGGAAACGGGATTTTTTAGGCACCGGGATAACCAGGCGAGACGTCTTGTACTTCTATATCGAGACACTGAAACAGAGACTGGACGCGATCAACCAACTTAGGGTGGATCGGGCATTGGCGGCCATGGGGCCGGCCTTTCAGCAAGTCTACAGTCTGCTGCCAACCTTATTACATTATCATCACCCAATGCTTCCGGGTTACCTCGAAGGTAACGTACCCTGCGGCGTTTGCTTTTACACGTCCGATGATAAACAAACCGCCTTGCTCACCGAGATGACCAAAAAATCGGCCATTCCGCTGGTGGCTCCCGTGAGCGGCGAACGGCCCATTACCGGCGTCTACTCCATGGGCAGCACGTCTTCCATCGGCCAGAACGCCAATTCGGATCTGGATGTCTGGGTCTGTCACCAGTCCTGGCTCGACAATGTGGAACGGGCCCAATTGCAGCGCAAATGCCTGCTGCTGGAAAAATGGGCGGCGGCCCAGGGCGTGGAGGTCAATTTTTTCCTTATTGACGAAAATCGCTTCCGCCACAATGAAAGCGGCAATCTCGGCGACGATGATTGCGGATCCACGCAGCATATCCTGCTGCTGGACGAATTCTACCGCACCGCGGTACGCATGGCCGGCAAACGCATTTTGTGGAACATGGTGCCGGGTGATGAAGAAGATCATTACGATGAATATGTGATGTCGCTGTATGCCCGCGGCGCGCTGACCCCCAATGAGTGGCTGGATTTGGGCGGCCTGGGCACGCTTTCCGCCGAAGAGTATTTCGGCGCCAGCCTGTGGCAGCTTTATAAAAGCATCGACTCCCCCTATAAAGCGGTGCTGAAGACCCTGCTGCTGGAAGCCTACTCCTGGGAGTATCCCCACACCCAGCTGCTGGCGATGAATATCAAGCAGCATCTCCATGACGGCGAGATCGTCTCTTTCGGCCTGGATCCCTATTGCATGATGCTGGAACGGGTCACCCATTACCTGACCCAGATTAACGACATGACCCGGCTGGATCTGGTGCGGCGCTGTTTTTACCTTAAAGTCTGCGAGAAATTATCCTCCACCCCGGCAAGCGTGGTCTGGCGGCGGGAGATCCTCAGCCAGCAGGTGAAGGAGTGGGGCTGGGACGAAGCGCGTCTGAGCATGCTCGACGATCGCGCCAACTGGAAAATCGGCCAGGTGCGGGAAGCGCATAACGAATTGCTCGACGCCATGATGCAAAGCTACCGCAACCTGATTCGTTTCGCCCGGCGTAACAATCTGAGCGTCAGCGCCAGCCCGCAGGATATCGGGGTATTGACCCGCAAGCTCTATGCGGCATTCGAGGCGCTGCCCGGCAAGGTCACGCTTATCAACCCGCAGATTTCCCCGGATTTATCCGAGCAGCACCTGACGTTTATCCATGTGCCGCAGGGGCGGGCCAACCGGGCCGGCTGGTATCTGTATAACCAGTCGCCGTCGATGGAATCCATCATCAGCCATCAGCCGCTGGAATATAACCGCTATTTGAACAAGCTGGTGGCCTGGGCCTGGTTCAACGGCCTGTTGACGCCCAAGACCTGCCTGCATATCAAAGGCAGCGATGTGTGCGATCTGGGCCGGTTGCAGGAACTGGTGGCGGATGTGTCCCGCACTTTCCCGCTACGGGTTCCGGTGCCGACGCCCAAGGCGCTGTACAGCCCATGTGAAATCCGCCATCTGGCCATTATTGTCAATCTCGAATACGATCCCACCGCCGTTTTCCGCAATCAGGTGGTGCATTTCGATTTCCGGAAACTGGATGTCTTCAGCTTCGGCCAGCAGCAGGAGTGCCTGGTGGGCAGCATCGATCTGCTGTACCGCAACTCCTGGAACGAAGTGCGTACCTTGCATTTCAGCGGCGAGCAGGCGGTACTGGAAGCGTTGAAAACCATTCTCGGCAAGATGCATCAGGATGCCTCGCCTCCCGACACGGTGGAAGTGTTCTGCTACAGCCAGCATTTGCGCGGCTTGATCCGAACCCGGGTACAGCAGCTGGTGTCCGAATGTATCGAACTGCGGCTCTCCAGCACCCGCCAGGATCCGGCCCGTTTCAAAGCGGTGCGGGTTGCCGGCCAGACCTGGGGGCTGTTCTTCGAGCGTCTGAGCGTATCGGTGCAGAAGCTAGAAAACGCCATTGAATTTTACGGCGCCATTTCCAATAACAAGCTGCACGGCCTGTCCATCCAGATGGAAACCGATAAGGTGCATTTGCCGCCGGTGGTGGACGGCTTTGCCAGCGAAGGCATCATTCAGTTCTTCTTCGAAGAGAGCGCGGATGAACAGGGTTTCAATATTTATATTCTTGATGAAACCAACCGGGTCGAGGCATATCATCATTGCGAGGGAAGCAAGGAAGAGCTGGTGCGGGATGTGAGCCGTTTTTATTCATCATCCCACGATCGTTTTACCTACGGTTCGAGCTTTATCAACTTCAATTTGCCCCAGTTCTACCAGATTGTGCAGCTTGACGGGCGTATCCAGGTGGTGCCGTTCCGCAACAGCGTGCTGTCGCATCTGGTGGCCGCCGCTCCCTATGATCAGGATGCCTCTGCGCAGCAGGCGCGGTCGAACTGAACCTTCCGGTTTTGGCAACTGTCCCGCCTGCCGCGTCGTCTTGCGAACGTCCCGCATATCCTCAACCCAGAGCGCCAAGGGGGCCGCTAAACGGTGTAACCTGGCGTGCTTCCTATCGATTCCTATTGCTTTTCAAGATCCAACTGCGATGATAGAGGGCTTGAGAGCATGAATGACAGGTAATGAATCGGATGAATAGTCAATTACGCCCCCTGATAACGGCGTTTTTAGTACTGGGATTGTACGGATGCGGGTTAAAAGGGCCGCTTTTTATGCCGCCGGCGCCTAAAACCACCGCTAAACCCGCTGAGACTCACAAGCTGACCACGACGGACACTTCCAGCCAATCACCGGTGCAAACGGCGAATCCGGGCAGCAATGCGCCTCATTCAGGGGATTCTGTCGTACCGTAAAAGTACCCCAAGTAGAATCGCATAGTGTCGTAAAAGTGTCGCAACTGGTGCTCAAAACGCGATTCTGTCGCATCCAGACAAGAGAAGCGCTATGCTGCGCACAGGGTAAGTCAGCGGAGTTCGATATGCAGTTTTCCAAAATGCACGGTCTGGGAAACGACTTTATGGTCGTTGACGCCGTTACGCAAAACGTCTATTTTTCGCCGGAGCTTATCCGTCGTCTAGCTGACCGGCATTGCGGCGTGGGGTTCGATCAACTGCTGGTGGTGGAGCCCCCGTACGATCCCGAACTGGATTTTCACTACCGTATCTTCAACGCCGACGGCAGCGAAGTGGCGCAATGCGGTAACGGCGCCCGCTGTTTCGCCCGTTTCGTCAGAATGAAAAGTTTGACCAATAAGCGGGAATTACACGTCAGTACCCAAACCGAGCGGATGATCATCACCATTACCGATGATGATCAGGTGCGGGTAAATATGGGCGAGCCGAAATTCGAGCCGCAGGACATCCCTTTTCGCGCCGCCAAAGCGGAAAAAACCTACATTATGCGGGTAGCGGAGCAGACGGTGCTGTGCGGCGTGGTCTCCATGGGTAATCCCCACTGCGTTATTCAGGTGGAGGATACCGACGCCGCGCCGGTATCCTCCCTCGGTCCGCTGCTGGAAAATCACGAGCGTTTTCCCGAACGGGCTAATATCGGTTTTATGCAGGTGGTCAATCCCCAGAACATTCGCCTGCGGGTGTTTGAGCGCGGGGTGGGGGAAACCCAGGCTTGCGGCAGCGGCGCCTGCGCCGCAGTGGCGGTGGGCATCCTGCAGGGCGTACTGTCGCAACAGGTGAAGGTAGATTTACTGGGCGGCAGTTTGGAAATCAGTTGGAAAGGTCCGGGCAACCCGCTCTTTATGACCGGGCCGGCGGTGCATATCTACGACGGGTTTATTCATCTATGAAGAATATCGGGGAGCAAGTCGAGACGGCGCCGGTCCTGGACGACAGTACGGTTTCGCAATTCCTGGTACAAAATCCGGACTTTTTTATCCGCAACGCTCTCCAGGTCGAACAGATGCGCATTCCCCATGTCAACCGGGGCAGCGTCTCCCTGCTGGAGTGGCAGATAACGCGCCAGCGCCGGCATATCCAGCAGTTGGAAGAGGACATCGGCCGGCTCATGGAGGCGGCGGCGGATAATGAACAGCTGTTCAATCGCCTGCTGGATTTGCAAACCGACCTGGCTACCGCCGAAAGCCTGCAGGATTTCCTGAGCCGGCTGCAACGCTGGGCGCGCAGCCTCGGCTTATCCGGTGCGCATGTGCGTTTATTCACCGATAAATGGCTGATTGGCGCGCCGTCGGATTTCACCCATCTCGGCCTGTCCAGAACCGCCTTTGAGCCTTTGCGCATCCAGCGCCTAGGCCAGGGTAATCATTATCTGGGCACCCTTAACGGCCCGGAGCTGCTGCTGTTGATACCCCAGGCCAGACAGGTCGGTTCGGTGGCCATGACCCTGATGGGTGATGACGGCTCCCTCGGCGTGGTGATCTTCACCAGCCGCGACAGCCAGCATTATCAATCCGGCATGGGCACCGTTTTATTGCAACAACTGGCCGCTCTGCTGCCCGGTTTGCTGGTGCGTTGGGTCGCTCGGCTATGACCGCCGGAGAATCGCCCCTACAGCCGAAGGTGGACGCCTTTTTGCGCTATCTGCGGGTGGAGCGGCAATTGAGTCCGCTGACCCAGGCCAGTTATGCCCATCAGTTAACCGCGCTGGTGGTAATTGCCGACGATCTCGGCGTCGCCGAATGGACGCAGCTGGACGTAAGCCATGTGCGTTCGATGGCGACCCGCAGCAAGCGCCAGGGCTTACAGGCCGCCAGCCTGGCATTGCGTCTGTCGGCGCTGCGCAGTTTTCTTGATTTCCTGGTGGGACGGGGAGAGCTGAAGGCCAATCCGGCCAAAGGCGTTTCCGCGCCCCGCAACGGCCGCCATCTGCCGAAAAACATGGACGTAGACGAAGTCGATCGCCTGCTGGACATTGACAGCACTGACCCGCTGGCGGTGCGCGATCGCGCCATGCTGGAAATCATGTATGGCGACGGCCTGCGTCTGGCGGAAATGGTGAATCTCGACTGCGGCCATATCGATTTGGACGCCGGTGAAGTGAGAGTGGTGGGGAAGGGCAACAAAGAGCGCAAGCTGCCGCTGGGCAAATCCGCCGTCGCCTGGCTGCGGCATTGGCTGGCGCTGCGGGAATTTTTCGCCCCCGAGGATAATGCGGTATTTTTGGCGAAAACCGGTAAACGCATCTCCATGCGCAATGTGCAAAAACGTTTTGCCGAATGGGGAATAAAACAGGGCGTTGAAAGCCATGTCCATCCCCATAAGCTGCGCCATTCGTTCGCCACCCACATGCTGGAATCAAGCGGCGATTTAAGGGCGGTGCAGGAATTGCTGGGCCATGCCAATCTCTCCACCACGCAAATCTATACTCACCTTGATTTTCAACATCTGGCCCAGGTTTATGATGCCGCGCATCCCAGGGCCAAGCGAGGGAAGTCTTGATGCGTTTTTACCGTCCCCTGCGCCCCCTGCGGGCATTAACCTTTGATTTAGACGATACCCTGTATGATAACCGGCCGGTGATCGCCCGTACCGAACGGGAATCGCTGCTGTTTTTGCAGAATTATCATCCGGCCCTGAAATCCCTTGACGCGTCATACTACCGCCGTATCCGGGCCGAGCTGCGCCAGCGGGAGCCGGAAATCTATCACGATGTGACGCGCTGGCGCTGGCGCGCGCTGGAACAGGGCTTGCGCAATCAGGGATTCAGCGATGCCGAGGCCGGCGCCGGCGCGGATGCCGCCATGGCGGAGTTCGCCCGCTGGCGCAGCAGCATTGATGTTCCCGCTATCACGCACCAAACGCTGCGCGCTCTCGGCGCACGCTGGCCGCTGGTGGCCATTACCAACGGCAATGCATCGCCCGCGGCCTGCGGCCTGGCCGGCTATTTTGCGTTTGTGCTGCGCGCCGGTCCCGACGGGCGCGCCAAACCTTTTCGCGATATGTACCATTTGGCGGCGGAAAAGCTCGGCCTGTCGCCGCAGAGTATTCTGCACGTGGGCGATGATTTGGCGGCGGATATTACCGGTGCCGTACAAAGCGGCCTGCAGGCCTGCTGGATAAACGATCGCGGCGGCAATTTCCGCCAGGCCCCCGACGCCCGCTTGTTGCCGCATTTGGAAATTTCGCGGCTGGAATCCCTTACAGCCTTGCTATAAGCATCGCGGTTGCTGTATAAATAACCAGTATATACGTACTAAAAGGCTCTTTATGGACGTCACTGAACTGCTTGCTGGCCTGAATGACAAACAACGCGAAGCCGTCGCCGCCCCGCGGGGCAACCTGTTGGTGCTGGCCGGCGCGGGCAGCGGTAAAACCCGGGTTCTGGTGCACCGTATCGCCTGGCTGCTGTCGGTGGAAAACAGCTCGCCCTATTCCATCATGGCGGTGACCTTCACCAATAAAGCCGCGGCGGAGATGCGCCATCGCATCGAGCATCTGCTCGGCCCGGGCCAGGGCGGCATGTGGATCGGCACCTTCCATGGTCTGGCGCACCGCTTATTGCGTGCCCATCATATGGATGCCGGCCTGCCGCAGGATTTTCAGATCCTGGACAGCGAGGATCAGCTGCGGCTGCTCAAGCGGATCATCCGCGCGCTGAATATCGATGAAAAGCAGTGGCCGCCCCGGCAGGCCATGTGGTACATCGGCGGCAAAAAAGACGAAGGGCTGCGTCCGCAGCATGTGGAGACCTACGGCAACCCCATTGAAGCCACCTGGCTGCGTATTTATCAGGCCTATCAGGAGGCCTGCGATCGCGCCGGGCTGGTGGATTTCGCGGAACTGCTCCTGCGCGCCCATGAGCTATGGCTGAACAAACCGCATATCCTGCAGCACTATCGCGATCGGTTCCGCAATATCCTGGTGGATGAGTTCCAGGATACCAACCGCATTCAGTACGCCTGGATCCGCCTGCTGGCCGGCGACCAGGGCAACGTGATGATCGTGGGGGACGACGATCAGTCCATCTACGGCTGGCGCGGCGCGCAGGTGGAGAATATCCAACGTTTCCTTGATGACTTTCCCGGCGCGCAGACCGTCCGCCTGGAGCAGAACTACCGCTCCACCAGCAATATCCTGACGGCGGCCAACGCCCTGATTGCCCATAACGGCAGCCGGCTGGGGAAAAACCTCTGGACCGAGGACGCCGCCGGAGAACCCATTTCCATTTACTGCGCGTTTAACGAACTGGACGAAGCGCGCTTTGTGGTCAACCGCATCAAAACCTGGCAAGAGGGCGGCGGCGCCCTTAACGACAGCGCCATTCTTTACCGCAGCAATGCCCAGTCCCGCGTCTTGGAAGAAGCTCTGCTGCAAAGCGCCATGCCGTATCGTATCTACGGCGGCCAGCGGTTTTTCGAACGGCAGGAAATCAAGGACGCACTGGCCTATCTGCGCCTTATCGCCAACCGCAACGACGACTCGGCCTTCGAGCGGGTGGTGAATACCCCCACCCGCGGCATCGGCGATCGTACCCTGGATGTGGTGAGGCAAGCGGCCCGGGATCGCCAGCTCACCCTTTGGCAGTCCACCCGCGAGTTGCTGAATGAGCAGGTACTGGCCGGCCGCGCCGCCTCGGCCATGCGGCGCTTTATCGAACTGGTGGACGCCCTGGCGGAAGAGACCGCCGATCTCCCCCTGCACGTGTTAACCGACCGGGTGATCAAGAACTCCGGGCTGTGGATGATGTATGAGCAGGAAAAAGGCGAAAAAGGCCAGGCGCGCATCGAAAACCTGGAGGAACTGGTAACCGCCACAAGGCAGTACAGCTACCAGGACGAGGATGAAGATCTGATGCCGCTGCAGGCCTTCCTGTCCCATGCCGCGCTGGAAGCCGGCGAAGGGCAGGCGGACGCGTATCAGGACGCGGTGCAGCTGATGACGCTGCATTCCGCTAAAGGCCTGGAGTTCAGGCAGGTGTTTATCGTCGGCATGGAAGAGGGCATGTTTCCCAGCCAGATGTCACTGGATGAGGGCGGACGTCTGGAGGAAGAGCGCCGGCTGGCCTATGTGGGCGTCACCCGGGCCATGGAAAAACTGACCCTCACCTACGCCGAAACCCGCCGCCTCTACGGTAAAGAGGCCTTTCACCGGCCGTCGCGGTTTGTGGGCGAACTGCCCCAGGAGTGCGTGGAAGAGGTGCGTCTGCGGGCCAGCGTGTCGCGGCCGGCGAACCATCAGCGCATGGGGACGCCCCTGAGCGAAAACGACAGCGGCTTCATCCTGGGGCAGCGGGTGCGCCATCCCAAATTTGGTGAAGGAACCGTTATCAATCTGGAAGGCAGCGGCGAGCACAGCCGCTTGCAGATAGCCTTCCAGGGGCAGGGCATCAAATGGCTGGTGGCGGCCTATGCCCGGCTGGAGACGGTTTGACTCAGCCTGTGCCGTGCCGGCCGGTATAAAAAATATCCGCGCCGGCAGGCTCCTGCGGCAGACGTCACAAATAATTCATCAATCAAAAAGCAGATTGTGCAAAAAATAGGCCATTGTGTCGTCGTTGCATATTGACAGCCTTTTTAATCTCGGCGTAACATGCGCGCACTATGATTGTGAGAGGATTACGCCTTGGACGCCCCCAGTAGATACTGGCTCGATAATCTGTTTATCAGGTACCACTAAGGCTTCCCCTATGCTGATGGCCTTAGCGGTTGTCAGCGACCCGCATGTATGTGTCGCGCTGAGTCAGATCTTTGATGGTCTGGAACTTGTCGGTGACATTCTCACCCCCCGGTTTCTCCTCTAATGCGTTTCCCGCTAGACACCGCTAAGGAAGCCATGGCGTATGCTTAACGCGTTTAAATTGGATCATAATCGCCTATCCCGTCTTGAATTGGATGAAGGCGATACGTTAACCGGTTCTCTCTGGGTGGATCTGATCGAGCCCGAGAACGGAGAGCGCGAAAAAGTTCAGGATGAGCTGGGACAAAGCCTGGCGACCCGCCTCGAACTGGAGGATATCGAAGCCTCCGCCCGTTTTTTCGAAGACGAGGACGGACTGCATATCCATTCGTTCTTTTTTTATGAAGACGCTGAGGATCATGCCGGTAACGCCACGGTAGCGTTCACCATCCGCGACGGCCGCCTCTATACCCTTCGCGAGCGTGAACTGCCGGCGTTCCGGCTGTACCGCATGCGCGCCCGCAGCCAGACCCTCACTGACGGCAATGCCTATGAGCTGCTGCTGGATTTGTTCGAAACAAAAATAGAGCAGTTGGCTGACGAGATTGAAAACATCTACAGCGATCTGGAAGCGCTGAGCCTGGTCATTATGGAAGGGCATCAGGGCGATGAATACGATGAAGCCTTGTCTACCCTGGCGGAATTGGAGGACGTGGGCTGGAAGGTCCGCCTGTGCCTGATGGATACCCAGCGCGCGCTCAATTTCCTGGTGCGCAAGGCGCGTTTACCTTCCGGCCAGCTGGAGCAGGCGCGTGAAATCCTGCGGGATATCGAATCGCTGTTGCCCCATAATGAATCGCTGTTCCAGAAGGTCAACTTCCTGATGCAAGCGGCAATGGGCTTTATCAACATCGAGCAAAACCGCATCATCAAAATCTTCTCCGTGGTATCGGTGGTCTTTCTGCCGCCGACGCTGGTGGCGTCCAGCTACGGCATGAACTTCGAGTTTATGCCCGAGCTGAAATGGTCGTTTGGCTATCCCGGCGCCATTGCATTGATGATCCTGGCAGGCCTGGCGCCTTACCTGTACTTCAAGCGTAAAAACTGGCTATAACGCTGAGGGCGCGCCGGAAATAAGAAGATAATTTGTACGATAATTACTTATCTTGTTTCTGGTTTATGCTAAAACAATATGTTTTAGCATTACAGACAATTAACAATGAAACATTTGCCGTTATCTCTCCAGTGGCTGATATTGCTGTTTTTCTCGTTGGCGCTGGGGTCCGCCCTGCAGTTGTATCACCTGCCGGCCGCCCTATTGCTCGGCCCGATGCTGGTGGGCGTGGTGATGGCTCTGTCCGGATCAACCCTGCATATCTCGCCTAAGGTTTTTATCGCTTGCCAGGCGGTGATCGGCTGCATGATAGCCTTGGTGCTCTCTCCGTCCATTCTCGGGATCCTGGTATCCTATTGGTGGCTGGTGGTAGTGGTGGTCTTGATGACGCTGGTGGCCAGCGGCCTGTCCGGCTTCCTGCTGGTGAGGTTCAGCAGCCTGCCCGGACCTACCGGGGCATGGGGCTCCTCGCCGGGAGGCGCGTCGGCCATGGTGGCCATGGCGGGGGAGTTCGGCGCGGATGTCAGGCTGGTGGCGTTTATGCAATACCTGCGCGTCTTGTTTGTGGCGGCGGCCGCCGCGATGGTAGCCCACCTCAGCCTCGGCGCGCAGAATAACGCGTCGGCGGAGATAATCTGGTTTCCCCCACTGGACTATCGTTTTGCCGCGACGCTTATCATTGCCGCCGTCGGCGCCTGGCTGGGCAGAAAACTGCATATACCGGCCGGGGCGCTGCTGATTCCCATGCTGGCGGGGGCGATGCTGCATATTACCGGTACCCTTACCATACAGGTCCCGCAGTGGCTATTGGCGCTGGCCTATGCTTTTATCGGCTGGAGCGTCGGCTTGCGGTTCACCCCGGCCATTGTGTTGCAAGCCTTGAAAACCCTTCCGCAGATGGTGGCGTCCATCGTGGGATTGATTCTGCTGTGCAGCGTGATGGCCTGGATTATGACCCTCTTGCTGCCGGTGAGCCTGCTTACCGCCTATTTGGCCACCAGCCCGGGCGGATTGGACACTGTGGCCATTATTGCCGCCGGCAGCCATGCGGATATGAGTTTTGTAATGGCCATGCAGAGCCTGCGGCTACTCTCCATCCTGTTGCTCGGCCCGGCCATAGCGCGCTTTATTTCACGCAATGCCGCGCCGCCCGTGGCGTGATTTTTTCTGCCAAAGCACGGCGTCGAAGATAAACACGGCCAGCGCCAGCCAGATAAAGCTGAACGCGTAGAGCTTGTCTTGGGTCATGGCCTCGCCATAGCAGAACACCGCCAGTAAAAACATCAGCGTCGGGCCGAGATACTGGAAAAACCCCAGGGTGGAAAGCCGCAGATTATTGGCGGCGTCGGCAAACATCAGCAGCGGCACCGTGGTGATGATCCCCGCCGAGATCAGAAGCAGATTCAGCGACAGGCTGTTATCCCCCAGGTGGCTGGTGGGGCTGTCGGCGAAGTAGAACAGATACCAGGCGCCCACCGGCAACAGCCATAAGGTTTCAATCAGCATGCCGATTTGCGGGTCGATGCCGAGCCTCTTTCGCAGCAGGCCGTAAAAGGCAAAGCTGAAGGCCAGGCCAAGGGCAATGAGCGGCAGCGAACCGAATCTCCACAGCTGCATCAGCACGCCGCATGCCGCCAGCAGCACCGCCAGCCATTGCAATTTCCGAAACCGCTCGCCGAGAAACAGAATGCCCAGCAGGATATTCACCAGCGGGTTGATAAAATAACCGAGGCTGGCTTCCAGCATATGGCGATGATTCACCGCCCAGATGTACAGCAGCCAGTTGCCCCCCACCAACAGCGAGGTCAGGCCCAGCATCAGCAGCGTCCTGCGCTGGCGGAATATTGCCCTGACCTGCGCCCATTTGCCGCAAAGGGTCAACAACGCCGCCATGAAAAATACCGACCAGATAATCCGGTGGGTCAGGATCTCGGTGGCGGGCACCTGCTGGATCTGCTTGAAATAGGCCGGCGCCAGTCCCCAAATCAAGTATGCGCCGAGCGCGCATAACACGCCTCGGCGCGTGGATTGTTTATACATGAATCAACCAACGGCAGTAAAGAAGCCAGCAAGTATAAGCCAAGCCCGTCGGGTTTGGCAGAGAGTAAGGTTTTCGTTAAAAAAAATCATGTTTTGGCAAATCGTGATAAATAAAAGCTTATCGTTAATGAAAATAGCTATTTGTGTGTAAACTAATTCAATTGCATACTTTTTGCGTTGCGCACTTAGGAGATAAAAAATATGCGTAAGCTTTTGGGGGCCGCAGTACTTTTGGCAGGATCATCCACCGCTGTATATGCACAAGAAGCGACAGTAAAAACCGTTCCGGATGCACCCCCGGTCCGAGGCAGTATTATCGCCAATCTGCTGCAGGACCACGATAATCCTTTCCTTCTTTATCCCTATGAAAGTAACTATCTGATTTACACTTATACCAGCGACATCAATAAAGAGGCCATCAAGAGCTACGACTGGTCCGATCATGCCCGCAAAGATGAACTTGATTTCCAACTGAGCCTGGCATTCCCCCTCTGGCGCGGTATCGCCGGCGACAACTCGTTATTGGCGGCGTCCTATACCCAGGGATCCTGGTGGCAGGCCTCCAATACCAAAGAGTCCTCACCGTTTCGCGAAACCAATTATGAACCGCAGCTGTTTCTCGGCTGGGCTACCGACTATGATTTCGCCGGCTGGACACTGCGGGATGTGGAAGTGGGCGTCAACCATCAGTCCAACGGCCGGTCGGATCCCACTTCACGCAGCTGGGACCGCGCCTATACCCGCCTGATGGCGCAAAACGGCAACTGGCAGGTGGAGCTGAAACCCTGGCTGCACTTCGGCAGCATGGATGATAATCCGGATATCTCCAAGTACATGGGTTATTATCGTCTGAAAATCGGCTACGCTTGGGGACCCAGCGTGTTTTCGGTGGAGAGCCATTATAACTGGAACAGCGGTTACGGCAGCGGCCAGCTGGGTTGGAGCTATCCTCTTACCAAACACGTACGTTTCTACACCCAGCTTTTTAGTGGTTACGGCGAGTCGCTAATTGATTATAATCACCGCCAAACCCGAATCGGCGTGGGTTTCATGCTTAACGACATGATGTAAAATGTTGCGGTGTTAATGACGGGCGCGGGAAATGGCGCTGTTCTGCAGGGAATAAGTTGGGGATGATGTGTCGACGGCGTTGGTGATAGATCGGGAAGCGCTGGCTGAACAGGTGTTGCACGACACCTTCGGCTATCAGCAATTCAGGCCGGGTCAGCAAGCATTGATTAATGCCGTCATGGGCGGCAGGGATTGTCTGGCGGTTATGCCCACCGGCGGCGGCAAGTCCTTATGCTACCAGATACCCGCCCTGGTGATGGAGGGGCTGACGCTGGTGGTCTCGCCGCTGATTTCCCTGATGAAGGATCAGGTGGATCAGCTGCTGGCCTACGGCGTGGCCGCCGCCTGCCTGAACTCCACCCAGACCCGCGAGCAGCAGCATGAAATCATGGCGGCATGCCGTGAAGGACGCATCAAACTGCTCTATATCGCCCCCGAGCGTCTGATGATGGACAACATGCTCGATCAACTGCTGCAATGGCAACCGGCCATGATTGCGGTGGATGAAGCCCATTGCATCTCCCAATGGGGCCATGATTTCCGTCCGGAATACCGGGCGCTGGGGCAAATCAAGCGGCATTTCCCCGGTCTGCCGTTTATTGCCCTTACCGCCACCGCGGACGATACCACCCGGCAGGATATTGTCCGCCTGCTGGACTTGCAGGATCCGCTGATTCAAATCAGCAGTTTCGATCGCCCCAATATCCGCTATACGCTGGTGGAAAAATACAAACCTTTCGAACAGCTGTGGCATTTTGTGCAGGGGCAGCGCGGCAAATGCGGTATTATCTATTGCAATAGCCGATCGCGGGTGGAAGATATCAGCGCGCGCTTGCAAAGCAAGGGCATCAGCGCCGATGCCTATCATGCCGGCCTCAGTAACGATCGGCGCGGGCAGGTGCAGGAGGCCTTTCAGCGCGATGATCTGCAGATCGTCGTGGCCACGGTGGCTTTCGGAATGGGCATCAACAAGCCCAATGTGCGCTTTGTGCTGCATTACGACATCCCTCGCAATATCGAATCCTATTATCAGGAAACCGGCCGCGCCGGCCGCGACGGCCTGCCGGCGGAAGCCATTTTATTTTACGATCCGGCGGATATGGCCTGGCTGCGCCGCTGCCTTGAGGAAAAACCTCCCGGCGAGCAGCAGGATATCGAGCGCCATAAGCTCAACGCCATGGGCGCCTTTGCCGAAGCGCAAACCTGTCGCCGGCTGGTGTTGCTGAATTATTTCGGCGAGGGCCGCCAGCAGCCCTGCGGCAACTGCGACATTTGCCTCGATCCGCCGAAGCGCTACGACGGGCTGGAAGAGGCCCGCAAGGCCCTCTCCTGCGTTTACCGGGTGGGGCAGCGTTTCGGCATGGGCTATATCGTCGAGGTGCTGCGCGGCGCCAATAGCCAGCGTATACGGGAATATGCCCATGACCAGCTGCCGGTATACGGCATCGGCCGCGATCGCACCAGCGAGCATTGGGTCAGCGTGCTGCGGCAGTTGATTCACCTGGGATTGGTAAGCCAGAATATTACCCGGCATTCGGCGCTGCAGTTGACCGAATCGGCCCGTCCGGTGCTTCGGGGCGAAGTGCCTCTGATGCTGGCGGAGCCGCGGGTGGCGAACCTGAAATCCCGCAGCGCGCCGAAAACCTATGGCGGCAACTATGACCGGCAACTGTTCGCCAAGCTGCGTAAACTGCGCAAGTCCCTGGCGGACGAGGCCAACGTGCCGCCCTATGTGGTGTTCAATGATGCCACTCTACTGGAAATGGCGGAACAATTGCCGGTCACCGCCAATGATTTATTAAGGGTGAACGGCGTCGGTCACCGCAAGCTCGATCGTTTCGGCATGCCTTTCCTGACGATCATCCGCGATCACCTGATTGACGACGACGCGCTGCCGGTGCGCTGATGCGCCGAGAATAGAATCAAGATACCCACACACCTGCAGCTTGAAGTATGACGGGTAGAGAGGAGAGTAGATAATGTTAATGTTGTTCGCCACCGTGGCCATGGTCCATCTGATTGCGCTGATGAGCCCGGGGCCGGATTTTTTCTTCATCTCCCAAACCGCGGTCAGCCGTTCCCGCCACGACGCCATGCTGGGCGTGCTGGGCATCAGCCTCGGCGTTGCCGTTTGGGCGGCGCTGGCGTTAATGGGCCTGCATCTGCTGCTGACGAAAATGCAGTGGCTGCATAGCATTATCACGGTGGGGGGCGGTATGTATCTTTGCTGGCTGGGCTGGCAGTTGCTGCGTTCCGCCCGCCATCCCGGGACACAAACCGCCGAGCCGCTGCCGCATCAGGGATATAGCTTTTTGCGCGGCCTGTTTACCAATCTGGCCAACCCCAAGGCGCTGATTTATTTCGGCAGCGTCTTCTCGCTGTTCGTCGGCGATAATGTCGCCGCCGGCGCGCGCTGGGGCCTGTTTTTCATGATCGTCGGCGAGACCCTGTTCTGGTTCACGCTGGTGGCGATAGTGTTCGCCCTGCCGGCCATGCGCCGCGGCTACCAGCGCCTGGCGCGCTGGATAGACGGCGTGGCGGGAGTATTTTTCGCCGGTTTTGGCATCAGCCTGATTATTTCGCGGTAGCCAGCAGCGCGCCCACCATGATAAACAGCGAGCCGAAAGTGCGGTTTAGCCGCCGCATTTGACGGGGTCCTTTCAGGGCATGGGCAATGCGGGTTGCCAGGCCGGCATAGCCAATCATGACAATAATATCCATCACCAGGGTGGTAACGCCAAGCACCAGGTATTGCGCCCCCTGGGGATGTTGCGGCAGGACAAATTGCGGGAACAGCGCCGCCAGGAAGACGATGCTTTTGGGATTGGTGAGGTTGACAAAAACACCGCGCCGGAACAATTGCCGGCGCGGCATTTTGCCTGGCGGAGCGGCAAGGGTAAAGGTGCCGGCGGCGCGCCATTGCTGGATGCCCAGCCAGCAAAGATAAGCCACCCCCAGCCATTTCAGGATTTCAAATGCCAGCAGGGAATGCGAGAACAGCGTTCCAAGCCCGATACCCACCAACAGAATATGCGTGGCCAGGCCCACCTGCAGCCCGGCAATGGACGCCACGGCGCCCCGATAGCCATGGCTGATGCCGGTGCTCATGGTATTGATGGCGCCGGAACCGGGGGAAAGGCTGAGGAGGGTTGTGGTCAGGAGATAGGTAAGCCACCAGTCCCAGGTCATTAAATGCGCTCCCTATATAGGTATTTTAATATCACTGCAACCCGAATAGTTTAGGTTGTATTACAATGTAAGCTTTTCCTCTACTTTACAGCAATATTTTCCGGCGCGCCGGACCTTAATTCTTTTGCCCCGCGTCATGCCAGGAGTATCAAGGGTGGTTTCAGGACATAAACAGAGCTGGTTGACACGCGAAGAACAATTCGCTGCTTTTTACACCGGCCCGCTGTTGGATTTTTGGCGCCGGCGCGAGGAGGGCGAATTTATCGGCGCCCAGGGTATGCCGATTCGTTTTGTCCGTTTACGTTCTCCCCGCCATAATAAAGTGGTGGTTATCAGCACCGGCCGCATCGAAAGCTACGTTAAATATCCTGAAATCGCTTATGATTTGTACCATTGCGGTTATGATGTGATGATAATCGATCATCGCGGCCAGGGGCGATCCGGCCGCCTGCTGGCGGATACCCATCGCGGACATGTTCTGCAATTCAATGATTATATTGCGGATTTTACTCAATTCTGGCAATGTTACGTTGAGACAGGTGGTTACAGCCGCCGTTTCGCCCTGGCGCACTCCATGGGGGGCGCGATATTGGCTTTGTTCCTGGCCGCCTACCCTGAATCCTGCGATGCCGCGGTATTATGCGCCCCCATGTTCGGTATCCGTTTACCGATGCCGCACTGGCTGGCCTGGAAGATACTGGAATGGACCGAACGGCGGCCCGCCATGCGCGATTATTACGCAATCGGCACCGGCCAGTGGCGTCCGATGCCTTTTATGCTTAATTTGCTGACCCACAGCTGGCAACGCTACCGGCGCAGTTTACGGTTTTATGCCGACGATCCGGAATTACGGATTGGCGGCCCGACCTATCATTGGGTCAGGGAGGGAATTCTGGCGGGCAACGATATCCTGGCCAAGGCCGCCGCCATTACCACGCCGCTGCTGCTGCTCCAGGCCGGTGAAGAAAAGGTTGTGGATAACCGTAGCCAGAATGCTTTCTGCCGGGCCATGGCCGACGCCGGTCACCCATGTGAAGGAAATAAACCCGTCAGGATCGAAGGCGCCCGGCACGAGATACTGTTCGAGAAGGATCCCTTGCGCGCCCAGGCGCTGAACATCATCACCGCTTTTTTCGCGCGGCATCATTAATTTTATTCCGGCGGTCTTCACCGTCGCTAACGCCAGAGGTTTAACAAGAATCATGTTTCACGTTGTCGTATCTGATTTGGACGGTACCCTGCTTGCGCCGGACCACACCCTCAAGCCTTACACCAAAGAAACTTTGCAACTGCTCACCGCCCGGGATATTCATTTTGTGTTCGCCACCGGCCGGCACCACATTGATGTGTCTCAAATCCGCGATAATCTGGGCATCTGCGCCTATATGATCACCTCCAACGGCGCTCGCGTGCATAATCCCGACGGTGAACTGATTTTCGCCCACGATCTGGACAGCGATATTGCCGGCGAGCTGTTCAGCCTGGTTCATGACGATCCGAAAATACTCACCAACGTTTATCGCCGTGATGACTGGTATATGAACCGTGATCGCCTCGATCAGCAGGATTTTTTCCGGGAGTCAGATTTCAACTACCAGCTGTTCGAACCGGGCATGCTGCCCACTGACGGCATCTGCAAAGTGTATTACACCAGTGACGATCATGACCGGTTAACGGAGCTGGAAGCCGCGCTCAATGCGCGCTGGGGCGATCGGGTCAATGTCAGCTTCTCGCTGCCGGTTTGTCTGGAAGTCATGGCCGGCGGGGTCTCCAAGGGCCATGCGCTGGATCAGGTGGCTAAAACCATCGGCTACTCTTTGGCGGACTGTATCTCCTTTGGCGACGGTATGAATGATAAAGAGATGCTGGCCATGGCCGGCAAAGGTTTTATCATGGGTAATTCCCATCAGCGCCTGAAGGAGCTGTTGCCCGAGCTGGAAGTGATTGGCACCAATGAAGAAGAAGCCGTGTCCCGTTTATTGCGAAAGATGTATCTGGGCTAAAAAAAGACTTTACAAGTGCGAATGATAATGATTATTATCTCCATGCGTTCCGGATTTCCTCTCTGCTGAGAGGAAGCCGCGAAAGCACGACATTGCTCACATTGCTTCCAGTAATACTTGAGCCGGCTTGGGTGCCGGCTTTTTTTTGCGCGCCGTAAGGCCAATGTCAAACCTCAGAATGACGCCCAGCTTTCCCCTTTGCCCGGTTGCCCCTCTTTGGCCGGCTGCGGGTCCTGGTCCGCGGAAGGTTTGTCCTCAATCGCCTCATGGTGCGAGAGGGCATCGGCCAGCGAGGCTGAAGTCAGTTTGAACGTACTGACTATTTGCGTCAGGGATGCCGCCTGGGCCTGAAGTGAAACTGCCGCCGAGGCTGCTTCTTCCACCAACGCCGCGTTTTGTTGCGTGGAACTGTCTATCTGTCCGACAGCGACATTGATTTGGTGAATGCCGTCGCTTTGTTCGTTACTGGCCTGGGAAATTTCCTTGATAATATCAGTGACATTGTTCACGTTGGCCACCATGTCCGCCATAGAAGTACCCGCTTCTTCAACAAGTTTCATACCGTCATGTATCTGATTGACGGATTCATCAATCAGGTTTTTGATCTCTTTGGCCGCGGTTGCGCTGCGTTGGGCTAAGGCCCTTACTTCACTGGCCACCACGGCAAAACCGCGACCGTTTTCGCCGGCGCGGGCGGCTTCGACCGCGGCATTCAGCGCCAGAATATTGGTCTGGAACGCAATGCTGTCGATAACGCCGATGATTTCCGACATAGACTCCGATGATTTGCGGATGCTGCGCATCTTGTCCGTGACATGCCCCATCAGTTCACCGTTGTGTTTCACTATGCCGGACGCCCGCGCCGACACATCCGTTGCCTCGGCGGTATTCGCCGCCGTGTTCTTGATAGTTGAAGTCAATTGCTCCAGTGAGGCCGCGGTTTCCTCGATGGAAGCAGCCTGTTCCTCGGTGCGTGATGAGAGATCCTGATTACCCGAGGCGATTTGAGCCGTGGCAGCGGCAATCGCCTCCGCGCCATCCCTGACACGCTGTACAATACGATGCAGGTTGATATTCATATCTTCCAACGCCCGCAGCAATAAGCCGGTCTCATCCTTGGCGGTGATGGTTGCCGAGCCGGTCAAGTCGCCTTCCGCCACCTTCCTGGCCACGTTTACCGCCCGCTGAAGCGGGTGGGTAATACTCAGCGTAATGCGCCAGGCAATGAGGATACCCATGGCGAGGCTACCGAGAATCAATATTATCAGCACCAAACGGATTAATTTAAAATCCTCTGAAACCCGGAACTGGGAATTGAGCATTTTACTATCTTGGAGGGCAATGAATTTTTTTATTCCCGAACGGTATTCGGCAATAAGGGGCAAAGATGTCTCCATAAACTCGCGGGTCGCCGTCGTTTTATCTCCGCTGAGCATAGCGGCCTCGAAACGTTTGTTGGACGCGATAAAATCCTGCCGTACGGTGATGAGGTCTTTCAAAATCTGCATGGAGGGCGGATCCGTCAGGGCGCTCGCCATTGAATCGTATTCTTCTCCGATCTGTTTCCGAATATCTATTATATGATTGATTTGGTGGTTGACACCGGTGGTGTCGGCAGCCAGCAGAATATATTGCTGCGTTGCTATAATTTGATTGAATTCGTCGACGATATTATTTGCGCTGACAGTGACCGGGTAGTCCACTGAAACGATACGAATGATGTTTTTATTGAACTTAGCAAGATTAAAGATGGATATTACGCCGGATAGTAGAATTAAGATTAATAGCAACGTAAAACCTATCGTTAATCTGCGACCAATTTTTATATTCGCAAGCCTCATACTCACTCCTAGATAACTACAGCCATTTCATAACCCCTATCCCTGTGTGTCGTTTCAGATGGGGGAATGCGCTTTCCTAACGTGGAAAATGAAGACGATGTTTCTGCACTCAGCTTACTTATCGGATAGGCGGAGCGCTTCTTTACGATTTTGATCGGTTTAATCTTTCTTAGAAAATTTTATGATAGGCGGCGACTATCATGTTTTGTTTATTGATCGATTATAGTTATATGATTGTAAAGCGATGTTTATCTATCGGTACGTTATCTGAAAAAAAAGTGAATCTTCCAGCGTCCTTATCTGCAGGCAAAACCTCTGAAGCTACCGGCTTGATACATTCAAATTTTTTGATGTCTGCGGTGAGTTTTTTATCCTTTCATATTCTCAGCCCAGGGATAGACTGTAAAAAACATTGAGGAGACTTGAACATGATTTATTTACGTGCTGCAAAAGATCGGGGTCATGCCAACCACGGCTGGCTGGATAGCTGGCATTCGTTTTCGTTTTCCGACTACTACGATGCCAATTTCATGGGGTTTTCCGCTCTAAGGGTCATTAACGAAGACCGTATCGCGGAAGGTAAAGGTTTCGGGACCCATCCGCATAAGGACATGGAAATCCTGACCTACGTACTGGAAGGGACGGTGGAACACCAGGACAGCATGGGCAATAAAGAACAAATCCATGCCGGTGAGTTCCAGATCATGAGCGCCGGTACCGGCATACGCCATTCTGAATACAATGGCCGTGACGACGTTCCGCTGCACTTGTACCAGATTTGGATCCTGCCGCAAGAAGCCGGCCTGACGCCGCGCTACGAACAGCGCCGCTTTGACGCGCCGCAGGGACGGCAACTGGTGCTGTCGCCGGATGCGCGGGAAGGCTCGTTGAAGGTATTCCAGGATATGACCCTGACCCGCTGGGCTTTGGGAGCCGAGGCGCAGGACACGCTGGCGCTGGAACCCGGCCGCAGGGTTTGGATCCAGGTGGTGCGCGGCCAAGTGGATATCAATGGGCAACAGGCGCATGCCGGCGACGGGCTGGCGATATGGGATGAAAGCGTCTTAACCCTGCGGGCCACAGAGGACAGTGAAATACTGGTATTTGATTTACCGCCGGTATAAGGGATGCGTTTTGTCAATGAGAAAGCGGCAAACGGGCGGTGAACGGACAGGTTTTCGGTATCTTGCCGAAAGCCTGTTTTTTTGCCAAGCGTGCGGCGGTTTCCCAGCGGTCAAACCTGCCAGGACGACGGCAAGGCGGCGATAAAATCCATCACGATTTGTGTCCGCCTGGGAGTTAATCGCCTTTGCAGGCGCACGGCGGAGAGCGTTGACGCATCAGTCCGCCACTCTTTCAGGATTTCCACCACCCTGCCGCTGCGCAGGTCATCCAATCCCAGCCATGAGGGCGCCCA
Source organism: Sodalis sp. RH16 (assembly GCF_047324245.1). Taxonomy (NCBI): domain Bacteria; kingdom Pseudomonadati; phylum Pseudomonadota; class Gammaproteobacteria; order Enterobacterales; family Bruguierivoracaceae; genus Sodalis; species Sodalis sp. RH16. The sequence goes on from NZ_CP178737.1 coordinate 2,149,185, forward strand.
GCAGATGCCGAATCCGGCGCGGACCATCTCCCAAACCATTTCGCCATCATCGAATACATGCTCCGCCCGCGGAATGTGGCGTACATCGTCCCCGGTGGCCGGCGAGGTAAAATGCCAGTTATCAATCTGGCCGGTGGCCTTGTTTCTAAAACCAATCAATGCATGGGATGACAGCGCCGACGGTGTGTCCGGTATGCCATGGCGCTGGAGATAGTCCGGGGAGGCGCAGGCTATCCAGGGAAACCGGTAGAGTTCACGGGAAACATAGCCCGGCCAGCCGCCGAGCTCACCGGCGCGAATGGCGATATCGATGCCCCGCGCAGCCAGATCCGCGATATCGTCGCCAAACTGCAGCTCAATCTGGATTTCCGGATGCGTTCTCAGGAAAACGGGCAGCTCAGGCATAATGCACCTTCGCGCGAACGCGGCCGGAGCGGCTATCCTAACCCGTCCCGAGGCGCCGCCGTTGCCAAGGTCCGCCAGCAGATTTTCCGCCTGCGCGAGCTCGCTTATCAAACGGCGTCCTTCCACCAGCAAACGATCCCCCTCATCAGTCAGGGAGAGGGAGTGAGTCGTGCGGTGCAATAAGCGAACGCCATGGGCCTTTTCGAACCGGCTGACGGCTTTTGACATGGATGACGTGGTTGTGCCTGCCCGGCGGGCGGCTTCAGCGAAGGAACCTGCTTCGACAATACGGACAAACCATAACAGCTGAAGCAGTCCGGAGGGTAACGGCGGTATTGACATGAATTCAACACTAACATGAACCACAAGTCTCTACCAGTACCATTATTAACCATCGATAATCATTGTCTCTCGTTGAAAAGGAGATGAATATGAAATTCTTAGCCCTGTTAACCCCAGCCGCACAACGGACCTTAGCCGAGTTCGCGCCTTATGCTATTGAAGAGGAAATAGCCATATGGGGTGCGTATCGGAACGGACAACTGCGTGAATGCTATTTTCAATCCAGTCCGCCGGAGGTGACGTTGATTTACGAAGCGGCGGATGTGGCCGATGTCCATATCGAACTGGACCGACTGCCGATGATCAAAGCCGGCCTGCTGGAACGACGGGTGGTCCATCTGGGCCCCTGGCTACCTATTGAGGCGGTATTCGATAAAACAATAATGGCTCCTCAATGAACCGGACCAGCATACTGCCGGGAATCGACGGTTGGGACCTGTGCCGGGTCAGGTCTGTTCCTTTACCGGCCGAAAGCGGCATCGCGCCGCTGGCGGCCGGCGCCGACCTGGCGGATGCGTTCGCCGTAGCGATACCGCCTCACGCCTCCCTGGATATAAACCAGTGGGCCGGCGCCGTACTCGGACATCCCGCTCTCTGGGTCCGCACGCTTCTGGCGCTGCGGGATATCGCCGTGTCCGGTTTCGGTCTGAAGACCTCCGGTGAACTGCGCCGCGAGGCGCGGGCCGGCCACGAAAGCCCCATCGATTTTTTCCCCGTCAAATCGCGTTCGCCCCATGAGATTATCCTCGGCGCCGATGACCGGCATCTGGATTTCAGCCTTTCTCTGCTGATCCGCGCCGCGCCGGCGCATAAATCGGGCTACCAGCTGGTGGCCACGAGCATTGTCCATTGCCACAACCCTCTTGGCCGCGCCTATCTTAACGTCATTACGCCGTTTCACGTTTTGGTGGTCAAGAATGGATTGCGGCGTTCGAAGCAGTGGATTGCCCCCGCGCCCTCGGGGCTTTCGCTATAAACATACTCGCCGCCGGTTTTTTTTGCTAAACTACACCCCATTCCGAGCTGGGGCCGTTATCACGCTAATGAAGAAAAAAAGACCGGGTCTTCAAGATGTTGCCGATAAAGTGGGCGTCACCAAAATGACGGTGAGCCGTTATCTGCGCAACCCGGCTTTGGTTTCCGAAGCGTTGCAATGTAAAATCGCCGGCGCGCTGGACGAGCTGGGCTATATCCCCAACCGGGCGCCGGACATCCTGTCCAACGCCACCAGCCGGGCTATCGGCGTGCTGCTGCCCTCGCTGACCAACCAGGTTTTCGCCGAGGTGCTGCGCGGCATTGAAACCGTCACCGATGCCAACGGTTATCAAACCATGCTGGCCCACTACGGTTATCAGCCGGAAACGGAAGAGCTGCGGCTGACCTCGCTGTTGTCCTATAATATCGACGGCCTGATCCTGGCGGAGCGTTCCCATACGCCCCGTACCCTGAAAATGATTGAAGTGGCGGGTATCCCGGTGGTGGAGATCATGGACAGCGTCTCGCCGTGCCTGGATATCGCGGTGGGTTTCGATAATTTCGAAGCGGCGCGGCAGATGACGCTGCTGATGCTGGATCGCGGCCACCGCCATATTGTCTATTTCGGCGCCCGCCTGGATGAGCGCACCATTATCAAACAGCGGGGTTACGAACAGGCCATGCGCGAACAGGGGTTGCCTGTCCATAGCGTAATGATCGTCGAGTCATCGTCCTATTCCACCGGCGTGGATTTGTTGCGCCAGGCTCGGCAAGAGTATCCGGCCATCGACGGCATAATCTGCACCAATGACGACCTGGCCATCGGCGCGGTGTTTGAATGCCAGCGGCTCGGCCTGCGCATTCCGCAGGACATTGCGGTGGCGGGTTTCCACGGCCATGATATAGGCCAGGTCATGCAACCCAAACTGGCCAGCGTGCTCACACCTCGCGAGGAGATGGGCCGCCTTGGCGCGGAAAAATTGCTGGCCCGGTTACGGGGCGAGGTTGTCGATCCGGTAAAAGTGGATCTTGGCTTTACGTTGCTGGCCGGCGAGAGTATCTGATTCACCTGTTCATTACCCCCCATCTTCTTCTTATTCATCGCAGCGTCATTTACCAGGGTCATATTTATGATCCACATCCCAAAACGCTAATTTAGTCTCCAGAGTGGATTCCTTATCTGCGAATGTTACCGGTATCATGATACCGGTAACATCACCAATACTACTATGCTCAAACGGTTGGTTGGGAAATCACCCCTAATTGCGCATCACTAACCCGAATGCATAACTACTCGAAGGCCGGGGAATTCAAACCCTTGCCGGGAAAAAAAGCCATTGAGGATTTTTTATGCCGCTCTTTATCGTTGCTGTCGGTGTGGCATTACTGCTGCTCCTGATGATTCGTTTTAAACTGAATGGATTTATTGCCTTGATCGTGGTGGCGCTATTGGTCGGCGTGCTTGAAGGAATGCCAGTGAGCAAGGTGCTTGATTCCATTAAAAATGGTGTCGGCGGGACATTAGGCAGCCTGGCGCTGATTATCGGCTTCGGCGCCATGCTGGGTAAGCTGCTGGCGGATTGCGGCGGCGCGCAGCGCATCGCCACCACCCTGATTGAAAAATTCGGTAAGCAAAACGTTCAATGGGCTGTGGTATTGACCGGCTTTACCGTGGGTTTCGCCTTGTTTTACGAAATCGGTTTCGTCTTGATGATCCCGCTGGTTTTCAGTATCGCCGCGACGGCGCGGATTCCGCTGCTGTATGTGGGGGTGCCCATGGCGGCCGCGCTGTCCGTCACCCATGGTTTCTTGCCGCCCCATCCCGGACCGACGGCGATAGCCACCATATTTCATGCTGATATGGGCAAGACCTTGCTGTTCGGCGCGATTTTGGCCGTGCCCACGGTTATCCTCGCCGGCCCGGTTTACAGCCGCTTTCTCAAAGATATCGATAAACCGGTGCCGGAAGGTCTGTATAACCCGAAAATCTTCACCGATGCGGAAATGCCAAGCTTCGGCGTCAGCGTCTGGACCTCGCTGATACCGGTGGTGCTGATGGCCTTGCGCGCGGTGGCGGAAATGTCTTTGCCCGCCGGCCACCCGATCCGGACCTATGCCGATTTCCTCGGCGACCCGATTATGGCGACGCTGATTTCAGTGCTGATTGCCATCTTTACCTTTGGCATCAACCGCGGCCGTACGGTGGATCAGGTGATGGGAAGCATCAGCGACGCGGTAAAGATCATTGCCATGATCCTGTTGATTATCGGCGGTGGCGGCGCGTTTAAACAGGTGCTGGTGGATAGCGGCGTGGGTACCTATATCGCTCGGCTGATGACGGGCAGTTCAATTTCACCCTTGTTGCTGGCCTGGTCCATCGCCGCCATCCTGCGTATCGCCCTGGGATCCGCCACGGTGGCGGCCATCACCGCCGGCGGTATCGCCGCGCCGCTCATTGCGTCCACCGGCGCCAGCCCCGAGCTGATGGTGATCGCCGTGGGTTCCGGCAGCGTTATCTTCTCCCATGTGAACGATCCGGGCTTCTGGCTGTTCAAGGAGTATTTCAACCTGACCATTATGGAAACCATCCGGTCATGGTCGGTACTGGAAACCATTATTTCGGTCTGCGGCCTGGTAGGCTGTCTGCTGCTGAATATGGCGATTGCCTAACGGACGTCCCGGCCCCCCGGCCGGGAATGTAATGCGCCGTCAGTGTGTCCGGACGATTTATTCACCCATCATCCCGCCGGCGATTTGCGATCCTCTCAGTCGCCGCAAATTAGACAAAATCTTCAGTCCCTGCGCCCGGTTCCTACGCTATCAGGTTAGAGACTTCCAACATCTCCTGTGCGTTATGATCGGTCAGGATAAGCGTTTCTTTTCGATGGACATTTGCGCTATTAAACCTGTGGGCAAAATAATCCCGCAGACCCATACCGGACATACCTTGGCCCTTGATGGCTTTTCCGCCAGAAAACAAGATATCCTTTTGGACGTCATAGTAGCTGAAATGTCCCACTCCGCCGCTGATTTGTAGAATGCAGCCCTGAGGATAGGCGTTTACGATGTGATCCCGAAGGTTATCCGCATTTTCTTTCAGCATTTTTTCCGATGCCCTGATAAACAGGCTGGATTTATTTATAGAGCTTTTGTACTGCTCGACGTTGATATCACCGATATAAATCACGTCTTTTTCGCCGGAAATAAGGCAGCCAAAATCAATTTGCAGGCTACGTTTGGCTATGTACTCAAGTGAAGGAGGTAAGACAAATTTGTGTGGGTCCGTTGCGCCGCTGCGTAAATATTCCGAGATCACATAGCAGAGTGGTTCTATTTGGGCATGAATATTTATAATTATATCTAATTCATTATGTTTTCTTTCAGTATAATGTTTCAATACGGTAGCGTAAGTATCGGTGCCCTTGAAAAAATTCTTATTATTGAAGATAAAACGCTCAATAATTATGGGTATCTCTACGAAATTGATATAGTCAACAAAATATATTTTTTCCCCGATGGTCAGCACCATGCCGTCGCCGTTATTTTCGACAATGAAAACCATATTATTTGATAAGGTGACTCTCGTGCCCTCTGAGCCGGCAGACGATTCCAAGGCCAATGACAGGTAAATATTGTGCAGATCATTAATATAATCTTCTCTTTGAGCGCCGTTGAGGGTATAAAGAGGATTATCGGTTTCTAGGGCGTTAGGTTGCGAATGTCCGCTGTTAAGGCTTATCTTAAGCAGCTCAAGCATCCTCTTTCCCGGCGAACCGGAATAGGTGTTGTTCTCGTTGTTGAGAATATGCAACGGCATATGGGGTTGCTGGTTTGCGGATACTGGGAGCATATCTCACCCTTACGGAATATGAAGTGTTGGAGCGTAATGGATAATGGCGTCGAGCAGATAGGCTCACTGCTTCATCCTACAGGTAATAATTAAGAAATAAAGACCGAAGACGTTGAATTAGATTTTTTTTCAGGAAGTTTATTTTGTATTTAATTTTAATTACATATTTGCTCGGAAATATTATCTTAAAAATTATTTTATGGACATATTTCTATATAAACAGTACTACATAAACTGTTCATACATTATCTCTGGTATTTTTCATCAGCAGCAATGCATTGCCATCCCGTGGCAAAGCCAGCGCCCTTAACTCAGCCGGCTCCAGAAAAAATCGGCGGTTGCCCGCCAGATGCTTCACCATAAAATCAATAAAGGTCCTTACCCTCAGCGGCAATTCCGTCCGCTGGCCGTAATACATATAGATACCTTCATGATCGGTGACATGCTGAACCAATAGCGGTATCAGCCTGCCGCTGCGGATAGGCTCGGCGGCGGTGAAGCTGCCCAACTGGCCGATGCCCAGCCCGTCGAGCACCGCCTGGGCCTCCCCTTCGATATCATTGGTGCAAAAACGGGGCGTTACGTCCTGATATACCAGTTCGTCGTTGACGCGAAACTCCCAGGGGGCGATTTTTCCGGTATTCGCCGTGCGGTAGCCGGTACAGGAATGCAGGGCAAGCTGTTCTATTGAGGCCGGCGCCCCGTGCCGTTCAATATAAGACGGCGCGGCGCAAACGATCATCTGAATCGGCAGCAGATGACACGCAATGGCCCCCTCCGACGGCAGGGCGCCGCCCCGGAAACCCACGTCCGCCCGATCCCCCACCAGATCGGTGAAACGGTCTTCAAGCTGGACATCCAGCTGTACTTCCGGATAGGCATCACAAAAGGCCATGAAATAGGTATGAAACAACGATAGACCCAACGCTCTCGGGGCGCTGACCTTTAACGGTCCTTCAATGATCTCGGTGGACCGCCGCGCGGCGGCGTAGGCGCCGGTGACCAGTTCTATGCCGGGTTTCACGCTGTCCAGAAAACGTTGCCCTTCTTGCGTCAGGCTTAATTTGCGGGTGGTGCGATGGAACAAGCGGATACCAAGGCTATTTTCCAGTTGCATCACCGCCTGACTGGCCGCCTGGGGTGAAATCCCTTGGTCAATGGCGGCCTTGCGTAAACTACCCAGCGCCGCGGCCCGGATAAAAGTGGTTATCGCGCGAATTTCATTCATGGCCCGTCCCGTGATTCGCAAGTAAATACGGATTATCAGTCTAGCAAATGTCATCTAGTTTATTACAAACCATTCTTTATACTTTCTTCACTTTCAAAATACAGGGGCAAAAATCATGAAAAGCTATTCTGCATTCAAACGCGTGTGGTTTATTACCGGCGCGGCGCGCGGGTTCGGCGCCCTGGTTGCCGAGGCCGCGCTGGCGGAAGGCGACGCGGTTATCGCCACAGCCCGGAATCCCGACGCCCTTGTCAAGCGTTTAGGCATCTCTCCCGGGCTATTGCCGCTGAAAATGGATGTGACCGATTCGGAACAAATCCATGCCGCGGTGAAAGCGGCGGTCGCCACCTTTGGGCGGATTGACGTGCTGGTGAATAACGCCGGATTCGGTCTGCTGGGGGCGGTTGAAGAATCGGCTCTGTCAGATGTGCGGCGGATGTATGACACCAATGTGTTCGGCCTGCTGAGCATGACCCAGGCGGTATTGCCGCAGATGCGCCAGCAGCGCGCCGGGCATATTATCAATTTTTCTTCTATTGGCGGTTACCGTTCCGCCGCCGGTTTCGGCGTTTACTGCTCCACCAAATTCGCTGTCGAAGGATTATCCGAGGCGTTGCATGACGAACTCAAGCCTTTGGGCATTCATGTCACGGTGGTGGAACCGGGTTATTTCCGTACTGATTTTCTCGATGCTTCTTCTCTGAGCAAATCCGCCCATATCATCGACGATTATGACGAGACCGCAGGCGCGGTACGCCGGGTCGCCGCCACGCTGAATCATAAACAGCCTGGCGATCCCGCCCGTCTGGCAGCCGCGATGATCCAACTGGTTAACGCCGAGACGCCGCCCCTGAGATTGCCCATGGGGACGGATACTCTCGCGGCGATAGCCAAGAAAAATGCCTTGGTTGAACAGGAGATGAACGCCTGGGCTGCGCTGTCAGCCTCGACGGACTTTCCTGAATAAGCAACAGCGGAATGAATGCCGGTGCAATTACTTCTATTCCTCATTATGTAAGGAGAACTGTCATGTTGATTTTTAAACGCCGTCTCGGCAATGTAAAAAACAGCTTCGTCGGTTTTTGTGTCGTTTTGGCTTGGGTGTTGCTGGTCCCGACGACATGGGCGGAAGAGAATGGCGTTGAAGCGCAAAACAAGGCGATGGTCGTCGCCGGGTTCGACGCCTGGAAAAACGGTACCGGCAGCCCTTATGAGCAACTTGCCGATAATGCGACCTGGACTATCGAAGGCCATTCGCTGGCTTCCCGGACCTATAATGGCCGCGAGGATTTGATGGCAAACGTCATTCGCCCCTTCAACGCCCGGATGTCGGGACGCCTGATTCCGACTATTCGCAATATTTATACCGACGGCGACACGGTGATCGTGCATTTTGATGCCGCCGGCATGGCAAAGGACAATAAACCCTATCGTAATACGTATGCCTGGTTCTTAACCTATAAGGGCAACAAAATTGTTAACGCCACCGCCTTTTACGACAGCATCGCGTTTAATGATTTTTGGCAGCGCGTACAGCCCGCATCCTAAGGGATGCAAACCATCCGTTTCCGCTGGCGGGGACAGGATGCGAGTGCGATATTTAAACTGCAAGATGTGGAGAAGAAAATGCAATCACAACAAAAAGCGGTTTGGTTTATTACCGGCTGTTCCACCGGCTTTGGCCGTGAGCTGGCCGAGCTGACCCTGTCGCTGGGCTATCCCACCGTGGTGACGGCGCGTAATCCCGATCAGGTACAGGATTTAATCGCCGGCCATGAAGGCCATGCCCTGGTGCTGAAGCTGGACGTGACGCAGCAGGATCAGATTGACGAAGCCGTCAGCGCCGCGCTGAAGCATTTTGGCCGGATCGACGTTTTGGTGAATAACGCCGGTATCGGTTATTTCGGTTCATTTGAAGAGAGCCGGATGGAGGATGTGCACCGGATGTTCGATATCAATGTCTGGGGCCTGGCCGCCATGAGCCGGGCGGTATTGCCGACGTTGCGCAAGCAGCGGAGCGGTACGATAGTGAATATCTCTTCTATCGGCGGCATTACCACCTTCCCGGCGCTGAGTTTTTACCATGCCACCAAATTTGCGGTGGAAGCGCTTTCCGAGTCGCTGTCGCAGGAAGTGGCGCCGTTGGGTATCAACATTTTACTTGTCGAGCCCGGGCCTTTCCGGACCGATTGGGCCGGCCGGTCGGCCGCCGAAGCGCCGCAATCCATTGCCGATTATGCCGAGACCGCCCATAAGCGGACGCAGGTCAGCCGGGGCTATAGCGGAAAACAGATGGGGGACCCGGTGCGCGCCGTGAAAGCCATCGTCAAGGCGGTGGAGGCGGATAACCCGCCGCTGCGATTGCTGTTGGGTAATGCCGCTCTGGAGAATGCCTATAAAAAGATCCAACTGCTGCAGCGGGATTTTGACGGTTGGGCCGAGGTGACTAAAGGGGCGGATTTCCCGGCAGGGGAATAAGTTTGGGCTGGGCGCTCTTCAAGAGGTTCGTTGCACGATCGGTGGTAGCGGGCCTACCGTGGCATGGGGCGCTCCGCGGCCGACAATGGCCGCTTCGACCCCATCGCCGCGGTCTCCCTTCAACAGGCTCGTTGCACGATCGGTGGTAGCGGGCCTACCGTGGCATGGGGCGCTCCGCGGCCGACAATGGCCGCTTCGACCCCATCGCCGCGGTCTCCCTTTAACAGGCTCGTTGCACGATCGGTGGTAGCGCCCCATACCGCGGTGATAGCCTGGTTCAGCTGCGCAAATAGGCCCGGGCGCCGTCCAGGAACATTTGGGTGGAGAGCATTACCAGCAGCAGGCCCATCAGCCTTTCCAGCGCATTGACGCCTTTATCCCCCAGCAACCGCAAAAACAGCGTGGATTGCATCAATATAATGACCGACAGGCCCCAGGCAATGAGCAACGCCACCACCAAGTGCGGGATCCGCTGCGGATACTGGTGGGACAACAGCATCAGGGTCGCCAGTATGGACGGGCCGGCCACCAGCGGGATGGCCAGCGGCACCAGAAAGGGCTCTTCCCCGGCCGGCAACCCGCTGCCGCCGCTTTCCGGCGTGGGAAAAATCATTTTCAGCGCGATCAGGAACATGATTATGCCGCCGGAAATCGATACGGTTTCCGTTCGCAGATTGAGAAATGACAAAATACTCTCACCGGCGAACAAAAACAGCAGCATAAGCAGCAGCGCAATCAGCATTTCACGAATGACAATTATCCGCCGCCTTTTCGGTTCCAGATGTTTTAATACCGACATGAAAATCGGCAGGTTTCCTAAAGGGTCCATGATCAAAAACAGCAAAACGGTAGCCGAAATCATTTCAGTCATTATTAATTACCTCGATTTTCAGCTTTTTAACCCATGCGCCATCAAACCTTATCCTTGAGGGTGGGTAGGATGCTAATCTACCCATTCCCTCACCATTTGGCGGATATAAGCAGTGCTGCTGAAAAATTTGCTCTAATCGAATAATTTCACTTGCAGCAATTCAATCACTTTTTGTAATGTGGTCGTTGTGTAACCTGCAAGTTCCATGCAGCCAAAACACTACCAAGTCTCTTTGTCACCCTCCAAGGCAGGACAGTTAACATGAAAAACGTTGGTTTTATAGGCTGGCGCGGTATGGTCGGTTCGGTGCTCATGCAGCGCATGGCCGAAGAACGCGATTTTGACGCCATCCGCCCGGTATTCTTTTCAACATCCCAGCATGGCCAGGCTGCGCCGGTCATTAACGGACAACAAGGGATGTTGCAGGATGCCTATGATCTGGACGCGCTCAGCGCGCTGGATATTATCGTCACCTGCCAGGGTGGGGATTATACCAACGAAATCTATACAAAGCTGAAGGAAATCGGCTGGCAGGGTTACTGGATTGATGCCGCGTCCTCCCTGCGCATGAACGATGACGCCATCATTATCCTGGATCCGGTGAATCAGGCGGTTATCCAGCAGGGTTTGAACGACGGTATCAAAACCTTTGTCGGCGGCAACTGCACCGTCAGCCTGATGCTGATGTCCTTAGGCGGGCTGTTTGCCCATGATCTGGTGGAATGGATTTCCGTGGCCACCTACCAGGCGGCTTCCGGCGCCGGTGCCCGCCATATGCGCGAACTGCTGGTACAAATGGGCCAGCTTCATAACGAAGTGGCCAAGGAATTGCAGGATCCGGCTTCGGCGATTTTGGATATCGAACGTAAAGTCACCGCCTTGACCCGTAGCGGCACCCTGGCGACGGATAACTTCGGTGTCCCGCTGGCAGGCAGCCTGATTCCCTGGATAGATAAGCAGCTGCCAAACGGGCAGAGCAAGGAAGAGTGGAAAGGGCAGGCGGAAACCAACAAAATCCTGAATACCGGGCATGTGATTCCCATTGATGGTTTGTGCGTGCGTATCGGCGCTTTGCGCTGCCATAGCCAGGCGTTCACCATCAAGCTTAAGCAGGATGTCGGATTACAGGATATCGAGCAGATGCTGGCGACCCACAACGATTGGGTTAATGTGGTGCCCAATGATCGTGAACTGTCGATGCGTGAATTAAGTCCGGCTGCGGTCACCGGTACGCTGAAAACGCCGGTGGGCCGTTTGCGTAAGCTTAACATGGGACCGGAGTACCTCGCGGCGTTTTCCGTGGGGGATCAACTGCTATGGGGCGCGGCTGAACCATTACGCCGCATGCTGCGCCTATTGGCCTGATCTTCCCCCGCCATCTATACACCGGTCCCAGGGCAGGGGACCGGCAGACGCCTGCTTGGTTGAACTTTCTTTGTTCCACGTCAATATATTAATAAAACTTAACAATCAATCTTCTCCTCTGTGATCAATCTCGACTTATTGCAATGATTAACAATAGAAATCTTGCAGCGAAGTGATGAATTTTCAATAGTTTAATAAATGATTTAAATTTTCATTGTTGAGTATTAATCTTTCCTTTAAACCTTTGTCTATGCTTATTATTGGATGGGTATGGTTATGCCCACAGTGAAATAATCCTTTGAAGGGATTTCTGAGCATGCTGTCATCCCCCATTTTTCTTGCCGACACGGTCGGCAAGGATCGCTGCGCTTTGGGGAAACTGGGATGTGTGATGAAAGGATACGAACTGAATTTTTTGGAAATATTCTTTTATTTCATGGAGTAATCTAAGGAAGAATACCATGTCGGGATTTCCGGGCCATGAGGTCATCACAGCTTTGGTTTCAGGACGTTATGCGGATCCATTTTCAATTTTGGGTATGCATCTCACCAGCGAAGGATTGGAGATCAGGGCGTTATTACCAGACGCCAGTGCCGTGACATTAATTGAAAGTAAAACCGGACGTAAAATCACGGAATTAAACTGTGAAGACGACCGCGGGTTTTTTTCGGTGTTATTAAGCCGGCGCAAAAAACCGTTTCGCTATCAATTCGCCGTCACCTGGCACGAGCATACTTATATTATTGAAGATCCATACCGTTTTGGTCCCCTATTGCAGGACATTGATAGCTGGCTGCTGGCGGAAGGCACCCATTTACGGCCCTATGAGCGCTTAGGCGCCCACCCTGACGTTTTAGACGGGGTTGAAGGCATGCGTTTTGCGGTCTGGGCGCCCAATGCCCAGCGCGTTTCAGTAGTGGGCCAGTTCAATTTTTGGGACGGCCGGCGGCATCCCATGCGGCAGCGGCGCGAAAACGGAATTTGGGAACTGTTTTTACCGGCGGTAACGATCGGTCAGCTGTATAAATATGAAATCATCGACTGCAATGGCGAAACCCGTCTGAAAGCGGATCCTTATGCCTTTGAAGCGCAGATGCGCCCGGAGACCGCTTCGGTCACGCGGGGAATACCCGCCATTGCCGATGGAGATCCGGCCAGGAATGCAGCCAACGGGCGCCACCAGCCCATTTCCATCTATGAAGTGCATTTAGGCTCATGGCGCCGTCATGTGGAAAACAACTACTGGCTCAGCTACGGAGAATTGGCCCAACAGCTGGTGGATTATGTCAAATACATGGGCTTTACCCATCTCGAACTGTTGCCCATCAATGAGCATCCTTTCGACGGCAGCTGGGGCTATCAACCCTTGGGTATTTACGCGCCCACCCGGCGTTTCGGCACGCCGGAGGATTTCCGGCTGTTTATCGACGCCGCGCACCAGGCAGGCATCAACGTACTGCTGGATTGGGTGCCCGGCCATTTTCCCGGCGATGAATTCGGCCTGGCGAAATTTGACGGCACCTCCTTGTATGAATATGCCGATCCCCGCGAAGGGCTGCATCAGGACTGGAATACCCTGATTTATAACTACGGCCGCAACGAGGTGCGCAACTATCTGGCGGGCAATGCTCTGTTCTGGCTGGAGCGGTACGGTATCGACGGGTTACGGGTGGATGCCGTGGCGTCGATGATCTATCGCGATTATAGCCGGCCGGCGGGCCAATGGGTGCCTAATCATTACGGCGGCAATGAAAATCTCGAGGCCATCGCCTTCCTGCGTTACACCAATCATACCGTCGGCACCCAGCGGGACGGCGCCATTACCGTGGCGGAAGAATCCACCTCGTTTTCCGGCGTCACCGCGCCCCCGGATTCGGGTGGGCTGGGATTCCATTACAAATGGAACATGGGCTGGATGAACGATACGCTGCGCTATATGCAGCTGGATCCGGTGCACCGCAAGTATCACCATCATCAAATGACCTTCAGTATGGTCTATGCCTACAGTGAAAATTTCGTCTTGCCGCTTTCCCACGATGAAGTGGTGCATGGTAAACAATCCATTCTCAACCGCATGCCCGGCGATGTCTGGCAGAAATTCGCCAACCTGCGCGCGTATTACGGCTTTATGTGGGGCCATCCGGGCAAAAAACTGCTGTTTATGGGCAATGAATTCGCCCAATGGAAAGAATGGAACCACGATGTCAGCCTGGACTGGCATCTGCTTGACGATGCCGACAACATGCACAGCGGCGTGCAGCGGCTGGTGCGGGATCTGAATCAATGCTACCGGCAGCATTCGCCGCTCTATGATCTTGATTACCGCTATGACGGTTTTGAGTGGCTGGTGGCGGACGATGCGGAAAATTCGGTGTTCGCGTTTTTGCGCCGCGACAGCCATGGCAATGAAATGATCGTCGTCAGTAACTTTACGCCGGTGCCGCGCCTGGGATATCGCATCGGTATTCCGACTCCCGGCCGCTGGCGCGAGGTGCTCAACACTGACTCTCAGTATTACAACGGCAGCAATATGGGCAACAGCGGCGAACTGCACAGTGAACAGGTCCCCAGCCACCACCGTGAGCATTCACTGCTGCTCACCGTGCCGCCGCTGGCGACCATTTTCCTGGCCAGGGAGGCGTGATGATCCCACGGCCCGCCGGTTCCCCGGCCCCACAGGACGCTGGCTTTGACGGTGAAGGCGGATTGTCCGCCGGCTTTGCCGCGCCGATGGCGGACGCTGACCACGGTGAAAATGCGATATCCGCCGGCGCCGCGTCGCCGTTGGGGTCGAGTTATAACGGCAGCGGGGCGAATTTCAGCCTCTATTCCGCCCATGCCGAACGGGTGGTGTTATGCCTGTTCGATGAACAGGGGCGGGAGAGGCAAATAGATTTGCCCGGACGCACCGGGGATATCCGGCACGGCTATCTGGCCGGCGTAAAGGCCGGCCAGCGATACGGCTATCGCCTTTACGGCCCGTTCGAGCCCCGGCAAGGGCATCGGTTCAATCCGGCCAAGCTGGTCATCGATCCCTGCGCCCGGGCGCTGGACGGCAAGGTGCCCGATGACCCGGCCCTGAACGGCGGCCTGGCGCAGCCCGATACCGCCGATAGCGCGTCGGCGATGCCGAAATGCCTGGTGGTGGATGAGCGTTACGACTGGCAGGAAGACGAATTCCCCGCCGTGCCCTGGGGCGAAACCGTGATTTATGAAGCCCATGTGCGGGGGCTGACCCGATTACATCCGGACCTTCCGCAGTCGGTGCGCGGCACCTATGCCGGCCTGGCGCATCCGCTGATGATTGACTATCTGCGGCATCTCGGCATTACCGCCGTGGAGCTGTTGCCGGTGCAGCTGCATGTCGATGAACCGCGCCTGCAGCGGCAGGGCCTGCGCAATTACTGGGGGTATAACGTGCTGGCGCCTTATGCGGCGGAGCCGGGTTACGCCTCCGGCCTCGACGGTAAAAGCGCCCTGGATGAGTTCCGCGATATGGTGAAAGTACTGCACCGGGCGGGCATCGAAGTGATTTTGGACGTCGTGTTCAATCACAGCGCGGAACTGGATGTCGAGGGACCTACGCTCTCGCTGCGCGGTATCGATAATGCCGCTTATTACTGGCTGGATGAAGACGGCGATTATTGCAATTGGACCGGTTGCGGCAACACCCTGAACCTGAGCAGCCCGGCGGTCGCCGCCTGGGTGCTGGACTGTCTGGCCTTCTGGCGCCGGACCTGCCATGTGGACGGCTTTCGTTTCGACCTGGGCACGGTGCTCGGCCGCACCCCGGATTTCGTACGCGACGCGCCGCTGTTTGCCGCGCTGCGGGACAATCCAGACCTTGCGGGCTGCAAGTGGATTGCTGAACCTTGGGATATCGGGCCCGGCGGCTATCAGGTGGGACAATTCCCGCCGCCTTTCGGCGAATGGAATGACCATTTTCGTGACGATATGCGCCGGTTTTGGCTACACGGCGATGTGCCGCTGGGAACGTTCGCCCGGCGTTTTGCCGCCTCCAGCGATCTCTTTGGCGCCCAGGGGCGATCCCCCTGCGCCTCGGTAAATATGCTGACCGCCCACGACGGTTTTACCCTGCAGGATGTGGTGAGCTACAACGAAAAACATAATCAGGCCAACGGTGAAAGCAACCGCGACGGGGCCGGCGATAACCATAGCAACAACCATGGCCAAGAGGGACCCAGTGCCGAACCCTCGGTCCGGCAGGCGCGGCGGGATAGCCAGCGGGCCTTGCTGGCAACGCTGTTGTTGTCCCAAGGCGCGCCGATGCTGTTGGCGGGAGATGAACTGGGCCACAGCCAGCAGGGCAATAACAATGCCTATTGCCAGGACAACGAATTGACCTGGCTGGACTGGCGGCGGGGGGATCGGGAATTGGCGGACTTTACCGCCGCCCTGATCCGCCTGCGCCAAAAGATACCCGCCCTCACAGACGATCGCTGGTGGTGGGAGAACGATGAGCAAACGGTACTTTGGTTAAATAGCCGCGGGCAGGCATTGAACGCACAAGAATGGGAACAGGGCGAACGCCAAATGCAAATCCGGCTCTCCCGAGATCATCTCTTTGTGATCAACGCCACGACAAAAGCCTGTGAAATGACCTTACCTGAAGGGAAGTGGACGTTAATTGAACCGTTCAAACGCCCAGAACAACCGGGATCGGCCGACCACTTTTTCGTGGAAGCCCGTGCGGTTTATGTGCTGGTAAAACGATAATAAGGAGTCGGCCATGGTTAGGTTTGAAAGTAGTGACCCGGTGATGTTGGCCAGACAATTACCCATTCAGTCCGTCGCGTTGATTCTGGCGGGCGGACGTGGTTCGCGTCTGAAGGATCTGACCGCTAAACGCGCCAAACCGGCGGTACATTTTGGCGGAAAATTCCGCATCATTGATTTTGCGCTATCCAACTGCCTGAATTCCGGCATTCGCCGTATCGGCGTGATTACCCAGTACCAGTCCCATACCCTGGTGCAGCATATCCAGCGCGGCTGGTCTTTCCTTAATGAGGAAATGAACGAATTCGTCGATCTGCTGCCGGCGCAGCAGCGCTTCGCCACCGAAAACTGGTATCGCGGCACGGCGGATGCGGTGTATCAAAACCTGGATATCATCCGCCGCTACCGCGCCAAATATATCGTCATTCTGGCGGGTGATCATATCTATAAAATGGACTACTCCCGCCTGCTTATCGATCATGTGGAAAAGGGGGCGAAATGCACCGTGGCCTGTTTACCGGTTCCGCGTCACGAAGGCAGGGATTTTGGCGTGATGGCGGTTGACGATGAGTATCGGGTGCTGGATTTCGTGGAAAAACCGGCGGATCCGCCGGCCATGCCCGGCTCGCCGGATCAGGCATTGGCCAGCATGGGCATCTATGTCTTTGATGCCGATTATCTTTTCCAACTGCTGGAAGAGGACATGCTCATCGACAGCTCCAATCATGATTTCGGCAAGGATATCATTCCGAAGATCACCGCCGCCGGAGAAGCCTGGGCGCACCCCTTTACCCTATCCTGCGTCTCCTCCGCCGAGGATGATTCGGCGCCGCCCTACTGGCGCGACGTGGGCACCCTCGACGCCTATTGGCGCGCCAATCTCGACCTGGCATCGGTAACGCCGGAACTGGACATGTACGATCAACAATGGCCGATCCGTACCCATATGGAGCCGCTGCCGCCGGCCAAGTTCGTGCAGGATCGGGCCGGCAACCATGGGGTGACCCTCAATTCGCTGGTGTCCGGCGGCTGCATTCTCTCCGGAACCCATGTCATGCATTCCGTCCTGTTTCCCAGGGTGAGGGTGAACTCATTTTGCACCCTGGATGAAGCGGTGGTGCTGCCGGATGTCAATGTGGGCCGCTCCTGCCGGCTACGGCGCTGCATTATCGATCGCGCCTGTTCCATTCCCGAAGGCATGGTGATCGGGGAGAACGCCGAAGAAGACGAAAGACGATTCTATCGCTCTGAAGAAGGAATCGTACTGGTGACACGCAAAATGCTGGCGAGTCTAAATTAATTAAGCCGATTACGTTTGCGGTCATAGAACAGCAATAAGATAAGAATGGGAGCGATAATGCAGGTTTTACATGTATGTTCCGAACTTTTTCCCCTACTGAAGACCGGGGGGCTGGCGGATGTGGTCGGCGCTTTGCCCGCCGCGCAAATTATCGAAGGCGATGATGTGCGGGTGCTGCTGCCCGCGTTTCCGGATTTACGTAAAGGTATACCGGATACCCGCATCGTGAATCAGTTCGATGCGTTTAACCAGCACGTCACGTTATTATACGGCCGGTTTAACGGGGTCGGAATCTATCTTATCGATGTCCCCAGCCTCTATGACCGTCCGGGCAGCCCGTATCACGACCAGGATCAGTATGCCTATATGGATAACTACCTGCGTTTCGCGCTGCTGGGCTGGGTGGGCAGCGAAATGGCCACCGGACTGGACAGGACCTGGCAGCCGGATATCGTGCAGGCCCATGACTGGCACGCCGGATTGACCTGTGCCTATCTGGCCGCCAAAGGCCGGCCGGCGAAATCGGTGTTCACGGTGCACAACCTGGCCTACCAGGGGCTGTTCTCCCCGCGCCACCTGCCGGAGCTGGGGTTGCCCGAGGGCTATTTCCAAACCTACGGCATGGAGTTTTTCGGCCAGATATCCTATTTGAAAGCCGGGCTGTTTTTCGCCGATCATGTCACCACCGTCAGCCCTACCTATGCCAGGGAAATCACCCAGCCGGCGTACGGCTACGGCATGGAGGGGCTACTGCTTTCGCTGCAATCCCAGGGGCGCCTGACGGGTATTCTCAACGGCGTCGACGACGCTATTTGGAACCCGACCCACGACCCCATGCTTTCCACTCGTTATAACCGCGACGTGCTGGAAGCCAAGGTTCATAACAAACGCCACTTGCAAACCGCCATGGGCTTGACGGTGGATGAAAAGGTACCCCTGTTTGCCGTGGTCAGCCGCCTCACCAGCCAAAAGGGGCTGGATTTGGTGCTGGAAGTCCTGCCGGATTTACTGGACCAGGGTGGCCAGCTCACGCTGCTGGGGGCCGGCGACGCCACCCTGCAACAGGGATTCCTGGCGGCGGCGGCGGAATACCCCAGCCAGGTGGGTGTGCAGCTGGGTTATCACGAAGCCTTTTCCCACCGCATTATCGGCGGGGCGGACGTGATTATGGTGCCCAGCCGTTTCGAACCCTGCGGACTGACGCAGTTATACGGCTTGAAATACGGCACATTGCCTTTGGTGCGGCGCACCGGCGGGCTGGCGGATACGGTGACCGACAGCTCGCTGGAAAACCTCTCCGACGGCATCGCCAGCGGTTTTGTGTTTGAGGATGCTACAGCGGCCGCTTTACAGCGGGCAATCCGCCGGGCTTTTGTGTTATGGTCAAGACCTGCCCTCTGGCGCTTTGTTCAGCGACAGGCGATGGGGCTGGATTTTAGCTGGCATGTCGCCGCCCGGGCTTATCAGTCTCTGTATCAACGCTTGTAGATATTCACTGATGGGGAATGAATGTCATGAACTCACCGTTTATTTATGCCTCACCCACGCTCAGCGTTGAAGCGCTGAAACATTCCATCGCGTATAAGCTCATGTTTACCATCGGTAAAGATCCTTCCGTGGCCAATAAACATGAATGGCTGAATGCGACGCTACTGGCGGTGCGGGACCGCATGGTAGAGCGCTGGCTGCGTTCCAACCGCGCCCAGCTGTCACAGGATGTGCGCCAGGTATATTATCTTTCGATGGAGTTCCTGCTCGGCCGGACGCTGTCCAACGCGCTGCTGGCCATGGGCATCTATGACGATACCAAAGCGGCCCTGGAGGATATGGGGTTTGAGCTGGACGACCTGCTGGAAGAGGAAAACGATCCGGGGCTGGGCAACGGCGGCTTGGGGCGGCTGGCCGCCTGTTTTCTTGATTCAATGGCGACCCTGGCGTTGCCGGGACGGGGTTACGGTATTCGTTATGAATACGGCATGTTCAAACAGAATATCATCAACGGGCAGCAGGCCGAATCGCCGGATTACTGGCTGGAATACGGCAACCCGTGGGAGTTCATGCGCCACTCCACCCGTTTTAAAGTCCGTTTCGGCGGACGAGTGCAGCAGGAAGGCGCCAAAACCCGCTGGGTAGAGACGGAAGAGGTGCTGGCATGCGCCTACGACCAGATCATCCCCGGCTTTGATACAGACGCCACCAATACGCTACGGCTGTGGGGAGCGCAGGCCAGCAATGAAATCAACCTGGGCAAATTCAACCAGGGGGATTATTTCGCCGCGGTAGAGGATAAAAACTTTTCTGAAAACGTCTCTCGCGTGTTATACCCGGACGATTCCACCTATTCAGGCCGCGAATTGCGCCTGCGCCAGGAATACTTTTTGGTTTCCGCCACGATGCAGGATATCCTGAATCGCCACTGGCTGATGCATCAAACCTTCGATAATCTGGCGGATAAAATCGCCATCCATCTTAATGATACCCATCCGGTGCTCTCGATCCCGGAATTAATGCGCCTGTTAATCGACGACCATAAATTCACCTGGCAACAGGCCTGGGACGTGGTCTGCTCCGTTTTCTCCTATACCAACCATACCTTGATGAGCGAAGCGCTGGAGACCTGGCCGGTGGAGATGATGGGCAAAATCCTGCCCCGGCATTTACAAATCATCTTTGAAATCAATGACCACTTTTTGAACGGCGTACAGGAAGACATTCCTGATGACCCCGCCCTGCTGGCGCGGGTGTCGATTATCGACGAGAACGACGGCCGGCGGGTTAGAATGGCCTGGCTGGCGGTGATAGCCAGCCATAAGGTGAACGGCGTGTCCGCCCTGCACTCGGAGCTGATGGTACAGTCTCTTTTCGCCGATTTCGCCCGTATTTACCCCGATCGTTTTTGCAATAAAACCAACGGCGTTACGCCGCGCCGCTGGCTGGCGCTGGCGAACCGGCCGCTGTCGGCGGTGCTGGACGAGAATATCGGCCAGACCTGGCGTACCGATTTAAGCCAGTTGGAAGAGATAAAAGGCCAAATCGATTTCCCGGCCTTTATCCAGGACATTCAGAAAGCCAAGCTGAGCAACAAACGGGCCTTAGCTATCTATCTGGCGCGGGAGCTGAATGTCGTCACCGATCCGGCTGCCTTGTTCGATGTACAGATCAAGCGTATCCATGAATATAAACGCCAACTGCTGAACGTGCTTCACATCATTACCCGTTACAATCGTATCAAACAGGATCCTGACCTGGAGTGGGTGCCGCGGGTGAATATTTTCGCCGGCAAAGCCGCATCGGCCTACTACATGGCAAAACATATTATCCATTTGATTAACGATGTCGCGGCGGTAATCAACAGCGATCCGGTGGTGAAGAACCGGCTTAAAGTGGTCTTTATTCCCAATTACGGCGTCAGCCTGGCGCAATTGATTATTCCGGCGGCGGATCTGTCGGAACAGATCTCCCTGGCGGGAACCGAGGCCTCCGGCACCAGCAATATGAAATTTGCCCTCAACGGCGCACTGACTATCGGCACGCTGGACGGTGCCAATATCGAGATGGGCGAGCGTATGGGGAACGAAAATATCTTTATTTTCGGTAATACCGCTGAACAAGTGGAAGAACTGCGACGTAAAGGCTATAACCCGCGCGAGTATTTCGACCAGGATGCCGAACTGAACCAGGCGTTGACGCAAATCGCTACCGGCGCCTTCAGCCCCGGCGAACCCAACCGTTATAGAAATTTGTTCGATACCCTGGTGAATTTCGGCGATCATTATCAGCTGTTGGCGGATTATCGCAGCTATGTGGATACCCAGGATAAAGTGGATCTTCTCTATCACAATCAGGATGAATGGACGCGCCGTTGCGTAATGAATATCGCCAGCATGGGATATTTCTCTTCGGACCGCACCATCCAGGAATATGCCGATGAGATTTGGCATGTGAAACCGATACGGTTGTAGTGAAGCAACGCCTATTGCCACAGCCGCCGACGGGTGAATTCTCGTCGGCGGTTAAGTTTGTCAGGCAATAAATGAACATATTTTGCGCGTTTACGATAAATTTATAACCCCCCTCCTAAGTGATTACACTGTAATTTAAATATAGCCTGACGAAAAGTAAACGCTACTTTCGCGGGATGAAAATGTAATGCTCATCACAAATTAACGACTTAAAATTAATGTAACCACAGTTAAAAAGCGTTAGGAAATAAATCACATAAATCAAAAAACCTTATAATACAATCATTAAAAAACGCTTTAGTGATTCATATTTCTGTGATGCGCTGTAAGCATAACAAGAATATTAATGGGCATTAGTCAGGACTCATTCAAAAAATATAATGGGAATATGAAAACAGACCAGCAAGATTAACATCTTAGGGAAATAGCATGCATATCATTGATGTTGTCGAAAAGACCAAACCCATTGCCTCTCCTATTCGGAACGCATACATAGATTTTAGTAAAATGACCACCAGCCTGGTTGCCGTTGTTACCGATGTCGTCCGCGACGGGCAGCGCGTGGTGGGTTATGGCTTTAATTCCAACGGACGCTACGGGCAGGGCGGCTTGATCAGGGAGCGTTTTCGCAATCGGATTTTGGAGGCGCCGCCGGCAGCGCTATTAAATGAGGCAGGGGATAATCTTGAGCCTTCCCGTATCTGGGACATCATGATGACCAATGAAAAACCCGGCGGCCACGGAGAACGCTCGGTTGCCGTCGGCACCCTGGACATGGCTATATGGGACGCCACGGCGAAAATTGCCGGCAAGCCCTTGTTCCGGTTGCTTGCCGAAATGAAAGGACGTAAAGCCAATCCCCGTGTTTTTGTCTACGCGGCAGGGGGATATTATTACCCAGGTAAAGATCTTACCGCCCTGCGCACGGAAATGCGTAGTTATCTTAATCGTGGATATAATGTCGTCAAAATGAAAATCGGCGGCGCCTCTATTGACGAAGATCGCCGGCGTATCGATGCGGTATTGGCCGAAATAGGCGATGAAGCCAGGCTGGCGGTGGATGCCAATGGACGATTCGATCTTGAAACCGGCATCGCCTATGCCAAAATGTTGCGTGAATACCCTTTATTCTGGTATGAAGAAATCGGCGATCCGCTGGATTATGCGCTACAGGCGACCATTGCCGAATTCTATTCCGCCCCGATGGCTACCGGGGAAAACCTGTTCTCCCATCAGGATGCCAGGAATTTGCTGCGGTATGGCGGTATGCGCCCTGACCGCGATTACCTGCAGTTTGACTGCGCCTTGTCTTACGGCTGTGTGGAATATCTGCGGACCCTGGACGTGCTGGCTGCATTCGGCTGGTCTCCGTCGCGCTGCATCCCTCACGGCGGTCATCAAATGTCCCTCAATATCGCTGCCGGTCTGGGCTTGGGCGGCAATGAAAGTTATCCCGACCTATTCCAGCCTTACGGCGGTTTCCCTGATTCTGTCCGGGTTGAAGAAGGCCATATCGTTATGCCTGAACTGCCGGGGATCGGCTTTGAGGGAAAATCGGATCTGATTAAGGTTATGCGGGAGCTGGCGGAATAAACCAAACATAATGGCTTGGTATAAAAAGACTTCCTATTATGCCAAGTTATTATGCCGTTTCGCCGCTTAAGGGACAGCTTACCGATCTGTCAAATCCACATGCTGTATTTTAAGATTGTTTATTTATGACACCTTTAATTATGGTCGGCACGACGGGGGAAATATTGATGAAGCATTCTGTTTTTATTGCGTGATAATCTTGAAATTGTAAGTGAAAAAAATAACAGCCTATAACCAATTTTAATTAAATGACTGTTATTGAGATTGAAAATAATATTTTTTATAGATTAAGCAATACCATTAGATAGCCATCGGTCATGTTTCCTACATTACAATTATGAGGCATAATATGTTTACTGAAGTATTATATCGCGTTGCTTTCCTGATTGCCGTATCTTTATTGGGATGGTACGTTGGGAAAAAATTTAAAATCAACAGTAAAGATATTTCCGGCTTATTGATTTATGTCTTCACGCCGGCCGCCTGTTTTATACTTATCTACGAATCCCCGGCCACGGTGGGGTATGTTGTGTATACCTTTGTTTTTTATATCGGTGCCAGTATCGCCGCACTCATCGCTTTCGCTATCGGCAAAGTGGTATGGAAAGACAGCCGCGCTAATTTATTTGGCGCGGTTGGTGGAGCAGGCAACGTCGGTTATTTTGTCTTGCCATTGGCTATCGGCCTGTTGAAGGGCACGGAATATGGAGCCGTGGCCATTGCCATTGTGGTTTTTGTCAAAGTATCGTCAAATATCTATGAGTTTACCACGGCTTTTTATCTCACCGCACGGGGAAAAAATTCCATCGTCGACAGCTTGATACTGGTCATGAAGATGCCGACGCTTTATGCTTCTGCCCTGGCCCTGGTGCTTAAACATTTCAACGTTGCTCTTTCTCCCATCGTGATATCCGGAATGGATACCTTTGTCGGCGGATACAGTGTATTAGGCATGATGATAATCGGGTTATCCCTGGCCAAATATGAAAAGCTGATCCTGGATTGGAAATTTATCGGTCTGGCATTGCTGTGGAAACATGTGATTTATACCGTGGCGGTGATCGTCCTGTTCTCTTCATGCTTCAATCTCTCTCAGCCTGAAAAAATAGTCGTAATTATGATCGCCTGTAATCCTTTGGCCAGTAATATTTCCGCGGTTGCCACATTATTGAATGTTCACCCTGAAAAAGCGGCATGCGCTATTATGGCAAGTACGCTTTTAGCGGTGATCACCGTTCCGTTTACTATCTCCCTGGCGCTGAAACTAATCTAAACACCATAACGGGTTTTTTTGTACAAGAAGGAGGGCATAATAGATTACATTGAAATTACTGATAACAGCGTGGCGCAGGTTTCTATGCATCAGAATATTCAAATAGAGTTAATCTGGCTCGAAGACTGTTTAGCCTTGAAGCAGACATTAAATTTTTCACAGGCCGCTTCAATCAGAAATATCACCCAGCCGGCGTTCAGTCGCCGGATTCAGTCTTTGGAAGGATGGATCGGCACAATGCTGTTTCAGCGTTCACGACGCAGCGTCACGCTGACAAAAGCCGGTGAAGTCTTTTGCGACGAGGCGGCGACGCTCATCAACCTGCTGTATAACGCCCGCAGGAAGACGCTGGAAACCTCGGAGTTATACGATGCGGAAGTTGTTTTTACTGCTACCCATTCTTTATCTTTTGCCTTTTTTCCCTCCTGGATAAAGAGGAGTAAAACCGCCAATCTCCTCAACACTTTTCAGCTGGTTTCCAATACCATGCGCGCCTGTGAAAGGATATTTACCCAAGGACAATCTCAATTCCTGCTTTGCCATCATCTTCCCAAAATGAACCTTAAGCTGGAATCCGGCGACTACATAAGCATAAAAGTCGGCTCGGATAATATGGTATTGGTCAGCGCTCCCGACCCGGATAGCGGCAAGCCTAAATGGAGCCTGGAAGATAAGGCAATTCCCTTCCTTTCCTACAGCGGCGAATCCGGCCTGGGAAGAATCTTATCCGGGCAACCGGCGGTGGTGAAATTGACCAGGCATATGCGGACGGTATTCACGTCTGATTTAGCCAGCACGCTTTTGGCGATGGCGGTGAGCGGGGAAGGGGTGGCCTGGCTGCCGTTTTCCATTGCATTAGGGGAGATGCTGCAAGGCAACCTGATGCAGGTGACGCCAATCGATACTGAATTGAAGATACCGGTTGAAGTTCGCCTGTTCAGACACGCCGCCCCGATGACCCGTACGGCGGAAGAGCTATGGGAGCATATCGTGCAAAACGCCGCGTTGACACCGGACTGATTAGCGGCGCTTCCCGCGGTGTTGCAAAGTCAACCGTCTCTCCCCGCGGTAGAAGACGGAACCATTTAGCGCCGCGCCTATGGGAGGAAAACCCCGGCGCAGCCGTCGTTTGCGCTACGACGCCAGCGACAGCGACCGGCCGGTCCTGGCGTGTTCCGCCAGCCACTCGCTGATATGCTGTTTTTGTTTATCATCCAGCCACATACCCAGCTTGGTACGCCGCCAGATAGCATCATCAAGGGCCACCACCCATTCGTGCGCCACCAGGTAATTCAGCTCCACTTCGTACAGACCGTGGCCGAAGTCTTCGCCGAGATCCATCATACGGGCGGTTCCCTTCAGCAGCAGTTCGCTTTGGCTGCCGTAGGTGCGGCTATACCGGCGCGCCAGGCTTTCAGGCAGAAAAGCGAATTTACGCCGCAGGGTGGCGGCATAATCATCCCGATCGCCATGGAGATCGCCGCCGGGCAATATCGCGCCTTTGGTCCAGGCTCCGGATGCGGATGGGTAATACTTCGCCAGCTTGTCCAAGGCATGTTCCGCCAGCTTGCGATAGGTGGTGAGTTTACCGCCGAACACCGACAGCAACGGGGCTTTGCCGTGTTCGTCGGTTACCGACAGGGTATAATCGCGGGTTACCGCCTGGGGAGAGTCGGATTCATCATCACAGAGCGGCCGGACGCCGGAATAGGTCCAGGCAATATCTTGGCGGCTTAACGGCTTTTTGAAATGGGCATTATAGACGTTCAATAGATAATCGATTTCGTTTTCATCAATGGCCACTCCCTTCGGGTCGCCGTGATATTCCACATCGGTGGTGCCGATAATGGAAAATTCATCCAGCCAAGGGATGACAAAAACGATGCGGTGGTCTTCGTTTTGCAAAATATAGGCTTGCTGGCCGTTATGCACGCGTGGCACCACGATATGGCTGCCCTTGATCAAACGGATGCCGTATTGAGACGGCAGCTTCAGGCTGTCATCAATAAACTCCTTCACCCACGGGCCGGTGGCGTTGGCCAATCCCTTGCACTGCCAGGTCAGGGTTTTGCCGGTTAAGGCATCCAGCGCTTCAACATGCCATAGGCCTTCTTTACGCCAGGCACGGGTCACCTTGGTCCGGGTACGCACCTCGCCCCCTTTGTCCAGCACTTCCTGCGCATTGGCCACCACCAGCCGCGCATCGTCCACCCAGCAGTCGGAATATTCAAAACCGCGCACAATCGACGGTTTCAAAACGGAATCCGCGCCAAAACGAATACCTCTGCTGGCCGGCAGGCTGGTGCGTTTGCCCAGATGGTCGTACATAAACAAGCCGAGGCGGATCATCCAGGCCGGACGAAGATGGGGGCGATGGGGCAGACGAAAACGCATCGGGAAAGCGATATGCGGCGCCATTTTTAATAAAACTTCCCGTTCAGCCAGGGCTTCGCTGACCAAACGAAATTCGTAATGTTCGAGATAGCGCAAACCGCCGTGAATAAGTTTGGAACTGGCGGATGAGGTTGCGCAGGCCAAATCATCTGCCTCCAGCAGCAGCACGGAGAGTCCGCGCCCGGCTGCATCGGCCGCAATGCCGGTCCCATTGATGCCGCCGCCAATCACAATCAGATCTTTGGTTTCCACAATCGCTTCCTCCAGATGTTCGAAAATGGTTCTTTTATTTTCGTTTTCGCTCAAGATTGTAATCGAAAACCAACATCTATGCCAAGTCTCTGTTGAAAATTTAAACTTATGCGTGATGGAGGTAACAGTTTCACCGGATCTGCTAAAAGGAATCCCGATGGAAAAAGGCTAGACGCCGGTGGAAGGATTGCTAAACTGGAAAAGCCCCGTGTGGGGGAAAATCTATGACTTCAAGCGAGGCGGCGGAGCACTATGGAACACTTTGAGTCGATAAGCGTAGAGCAGGCCCGTCAGCGTTTGCAGCAGGGCGATGCCGAATTGGTGGATATCCGCGATCCGCAAAGCTATGCCGCCGGGCATACGCCGGGAGCGTTTCACCTTACCAACGATACTCTGGGCGCATTTTTGCAACGGACCGACCCCGAACGTCCGGTCATGGTCATGTGCTATCACGGCAACAGCAGCAAGGGCGCCGCGCAATATCTGCTGCAACAGGGTTTAAAAGCGGCCTACAGTATCGACGGCGGATTTGAAGCCTGGCGAAATGCCTTTCCCGATGAAATCGCTGTCGCCGAATCAGCACAGTCATAAGGCCGGCCCTATCCCCTCGCCCCATCCCCGGCCTGTTGGCGGTGAAGGCGAGGTGTTTAAATCGCTCATCACTCTGCGCCATTTTTCCATAATAGAAATTGACCGCCCGGCATTAACTTATTATGATAATTTCCTCAATATAGCATTTAGCGCAACAGACGAATTTTTATGGAGGATATATTATTTATTTCAGTTACTTTAAATTAAATAAAAATGTTTTACCTATAAATATGATAAGGCGTTATCTAATAGCTAAGGGATGCTGGAAAAATAAATCAAGCACATCGGTGTGCATCTATTACTATCGCCAATATTATAAATAAAGATCATCTTCTTGTGCCTAATATAATGTTCCTTAAAGGTAAATCAAACTTATCATCATGTATCCACTAGTCTTTTTTACTTTGAAATTGAGGCTCATTCAAAAACCTCCGTTAACATGGCCATCAAGATAAATAAGTGTACTGATGATAATAGTTATGAAGTTCCATAAATAAAGCTGTTGTCAATATTTCTATTAATATGAGGTACTAACAATGTAAAAGATCATTTTAGGCTTATTACTCAATGCCAATATTGCATAAATTAATAAATACCATGAGAAAAGATGCTCTAATAAATATAATATTGGATATCTCATGACTTTCATAAAATCAATTGCACTGCTTATCATCTCCCGCTAAATCAAATATCAGATAAAGAGAGACGATAATCTTTTCCAGGGAATCAAAGGATATTTCTATGCTAGGACGGCATTATCATTACTTGCCCGCCCATTATTTTTTGCCGGCCAGGGTGTCGTTATGGCCGGTGCTGCTAAGGCCAATGTTGTTATGGTCAATGCTGCTATCGCCGCTCTGCTCTTTTCAGGCCTCGGCCAGCCAGGGCGGCGGACAAGATATGCACCAGCAGGCGCAGCAAAAGGCCCTTGAACGGCAATTAACGCCGCAGGCGCCGGATATCACGCTTTCCGCACCACCTTCGGACCGTTCGGCGCTGGTTTTTCCCACTGAATCTCCCTGCCAGATAATTCATCGCATCACAGTGGACGGCACCGACGCCTTGCCGCGCTGGCTGCGGCTCAAGGATTTGACCGGGCATGCACAGGGCCATTGCCTCGGCGCCCAGGGGATCAATCAATTAATGGCCGCACTGCAAAACCGGCTGACCGATCATGGCTGGATCACCACTCGCGTATTGGCGCCACAGCAGGATCTGCGCAGCGGGAATCTCAAATTGGTGATCTTACCCGGCCGGGTGGGTGAGGTTCGCTTTAGCGATGATTCTTCAAGTCACGCCGCCTTAGTAAATACTGTCCCGGCTCGCAAGGGTGATCTCTTAGACCTGCGGGATATCGAACAGGGCCTGGAAAATATGCAACGGTTGCCCACGGTAAAAGCCGATGTCGAGCTTAACCCCGGGCAGCTTGCCGGTGAAAGCGACATCCGTATCCACCGCAGCCAATCACGCTACTACCGTCTGGGAACCTGGCTGGACGACGGGGGCACCCAGGCCACCGGACGATACCAAAGCGGCCTGATGCTGGCTCTGGATAATCCGTTGTCCTTCAGCGATTTGTTTTATGTCACTTTGGGCCGGGATTTAGGTTTCGCCGGTAAAAAACAAATCAAAACCTACGGCGCCCATTATTCGGTACCGTTCGGCTATTGGCTGTTCAGCGTCAACGGCGGCCATTATGACTACACGCAAAACGCGGCGGAAATCGCCACGCGCGTCCCGCAATATAAACGCTATCAGGGCGACAGCGGCAACCTGTCGGTGCAGGCAAAGCGGGTGGTGCACCGCGGCGCCAGCCATAAAACTTCGCTGTCCTATGACGTCATGACGCGTAAGACTAAAAACTCCTTCAATAATAACCGGTTGGACAACCATACGCGGCGTACCAGCGCTTGGAAAATGGGGTTATCCCATCGCCACCATATCGGCGCGGCAACCCTGGATGCCGGATTGAGCTATCAGCAGGGCACTCGCTGGTTCGGCGCCGTGCCTGCAAACGAAGAATACATCGGCACCGGCACCGCGCTGGGGAAAATCACCCGCTGGTCCGCTCTGCTCAATGCGCCCTTCTTCCTGGGGAGCGAACGTTTTCGCTACGTGGCGCAATACAGCCATCAATTGAGCCACAGGCTCCTGACGCCGCCGGATCAATTCGCCATCGGCAACCGCTGGACGGTGCGCGGTTTTGACGGCGGGCGCACCCTCAGTGCCGATAACGGCTGGTATCTGCGCAACGATATCGCCTGGCGCACCCCGGTGCCGAGCCAGGAACTCTACCTGGGCATCGATTACGGCGAATTGCACGGCAGAATCGACAGCAAGTCTCCCGGGCGGCGCCTGGCGGGGGGCGTGACCGGGTTGCGCGGCGCTTGGTCCGCCATCGGGCTTTCTTACGATGTGTTCAGCGGCGTCCCCCTGTCGAAACCGGACGGACTGGGAACCGACGGGCTCGCCTTCGGATTCAATCTGATTTGGCAGCACTGAATCATCATCTGCTATTCCCCCCATCACATGGACGCGGCATTTGGTCGGCAAGGAAACCAGGAAGACGCAATGAACAAACATCTATACCGAATCATTTTTAACCAGGCGCGCGGCATGCTGATGGTGGTGGCGGATATCGCTTGCGCCGGTCACGTATGCTCAGGGCGGGGCCAACCCGGCCGGATACTACCGAAGGCCGGTCGCCCCTGCCGGCTGGCGACGCTGAACTTTTGTTTGCTAATGGCTTTCGGGGGCATTTCATTTTCCGCCCGGGCCAGCTTCGCAGTCGATCCCCATGCTCCCGGAGATCAACAGCCCAATATCACCCAAACCGCCAACGGCATTCCGCAAATCGATATCCAAACGCCCAACGAACACGGACTTTCCCATAATTCTTTCAGCCAATTTGATGTGGATCCGTCCGGTGTGATCCTTAATAACAGCCGGGAACATACGCAAACGCAGCTCGGCGGTCTGGTGGACGGCAATTCATCCCTGGCCCGTGGCGAGGCCAGCGTGATACTCAATGAGGTGAATTCCCCCCACGGAAGCCACCTAAACGGTGCTATCGAAGTGGCCGGCGGCCGAGCGGACGTCATTATTGCCAATC
This sequence comes from Sodalis sp. RH16, assembly GCF_047324245.1. NCBI lineage: Bacteria > Pseudomonadati > Pseudomonadota > Gammaproteobacteria > Enterobacterales > Bruguierivoracaceae > Sodalis > Sodalis sp. RH16. Next base: position 2,179,914 of record NZ_CP178737.1, read on the forward strand.
CCTCAGGCATCACCTGCGACGGCTGCGGGTTTATCAACGCCCATAACGCCACCCTGGCCGCCGCCCAGGCGCTGGTGCAGGACGGCAGGCTGAAAGGGTTTGACGTTGAGCGCGGGGAGATCGTGTTTGAAGGCCGCAACGTCAACCTCAACACCAATCACGCTTTGCTCATAGCCCGCGCCGTGCGGGTCAACGTCGAGGTTCAGGCCGGCGAGCTGACCCTCGCCACCGGACGCAATGTAACGGACAGCCGGGGCAACGTCACCCACAAGAAAGCGGATAACGAGTCCCCTTCCCGCTATGCCCTGGATGTGGCGGCGCTGGGGGGCATGTACGCCCGTAAAATACAGTTGGTGGGCAATGAACACGGGCTGGGGGTGCGCAATGCCGGCCATATCGGCGCCGGCGTCGGCGAGATCGCCCTCACGATTGAAGGCCGGCTGGAAAATAGCGGCTCGATCTCCAGCGCGTCCGATCTGCGTATCACCGTGGCGGACGACGTGCATAATCCGGGGCGCATATCATCCCAAGGCGATGTCGTTCTGCAGGTGGCCGGTGAGTTAAACAGCAGCGGCACCATAGCGGCCCGCGGCGCTATTTCCGCCAACTCGGCCAGCCTGCGCAGCGGGAAAGGAAGTGTCTGGGAAGCCGGTCGGGATGAACAGGGGAATGCCATACCGCCGGGGCATCTGCTGTTGACTTCATCAGGCGCCATCACCCTCGGCGGAGACAGTCGGGCAAGCGGGACCCTGACGGTAGCGGGTTCGACCCTCGACTTGTCAGGCAGCCAAACAACGGCGCCGCGGATAAATCTCGGCGCGTCTCGAGGTGAAACCCGTCTGACCGGCGCCGTCGTCCATGCCCCGGGTGGCTCGCTCACGATTAACTCTCCTCGGGGAATCAATAGTGAGAACGGCAACCTGGTCGCCCAAGAGATAACCCTCACCACCGCCACCCTGAGCAATAAAAAGGGCGTCATTCACCAAACCGGATCCCAGGATTTGATCTTGGCGATTCAATCCCCGTCCGATAGCTCAGCCCCTCAGCCTTCGGGTTCCGGGGTGCGCAATGGCGGTATTCAGAATAACCAGGTAATTGATGGCGACAGCCCACAGGACGTCGTATCCCCCGATATTGCCGTCACGCTGAATAATGCCGGCGGCATGATACAGACCGCAGGCAATGTCACGGTGGTCACCGGACGCCTGGCCAATACGGACGGCACGATACAAGCGGCGGGAAACGCGTCGGTGCTGGCGAAGACTTTTGACAACCAAAAAGGCAAGCTGCTTTCTGAAGGGAATGCCTTGGTGGCCGTTTCAACGCTTGCCAACCAGGGTGGCGTCATTCAGGCACCGGATCGCGTCAAGATCAATGCCGGGACGCTGGATAATAGCGCCCAAGGCCGGATAGTTACGAAAGGCGATGGCGAGATAAAAGCCCGATCCCTGGATAACACTCAGGGCTTGATAGACGTCAGCGGCAACCTGAAGATACATGCCGGAACGCTGGACAACCATGCCGGTAAAATTCATACCTTGGGCGCCGCGGTAGTGGATGCCACGGAGCGGCTGGACAACACCCATGGCGAGATACATGCCGCCGGCGTCACGCTGGGTATCGGCACACTGTACAACTATGCCGGCGAGATACACTCCTCCGGCAATGCGGTAATAAACAGCGCCAAAGAGCTGGACAATAGCCAGGGTGAGATACGTGCCGCCGATGTCACGCTTAACGCCGTAGAGCTGATTAATCATCACGGAAAAATTCTCACTCCGGGCAACGTCGCCATCAACAGCGCGGAACGACTAAATAATACCGACGGTGAGATATGTGCCGCCGGCGTTTCGCTGGATAGCGGCACAGTGATCAACCATGGCGGCAACATCCGCGCTTCAGGCAACGCGGCCATTGCCAGCGCCAAACGGTTGGACAACACCCAAGGCAAGATCCGGGCCGACGGAGACCTCACCTTAAATATCGGGGCGCTGGATAACAGCAGCGGAAATCTCTTTTCCCTGGGTGACACCTACGTTATGAACGCCAATCCGACTCTGGCCGGCACCTTTATCAATAACAACGGGCATATTCAGGGCAATCGTCATCTGGATATCGATACCGGCGGCGGCGGTTTTGACAACCGGAACGGTACGCTATCGTCTTTAAATACCCTTGAATTGAAATCAGCCGCCCTCGATAACCGGGATGGCCACGTCTCAATGGTGGATAAGGCTAATCTGATGATCGCTGAACGACTGGATAACGGTAAGGGGATGATATTTAGCGACAATACGCTGACCATCCATGCCGATGAGGTGATTAACAGCAATACGCGCCGGGACGGGTCGGGCATCCAGGCTCCCCGTTTGCACATCAACGCCCGGCGATTGGATAACAACAGTGGCGCGCTCAAAGGCGGGGAACAGCTTGAGGTCACCCTCACCGAGACGCTGGACAACCGTCAGGGACAGCTGTCCGCCAAAAAAATCAAGCTTGGGGATGATGTTTTGGGATATCGGCTGGAAGCGGACAATGACGGCGGAGAAATGATTGCCGAGGAACAGGGTTTCTACCTCCTGCGCCGCCTGACGGGTGGCGGTCGAATCAGCTCGAGAGGGGATTTAATTATCGGGCTGCAAAATGATTTCCACCTTACCGGCGAGATAAATGCCGGCGGCAATTTGACGCTGAATACAACGGGCAGTATCCGCAATGACCATCTGTTAACCGCCGGCGGGATATCATTCCTCGACGCCGCCACATTGATCAATACCACATCGGCGCACCTCAAGACCGGTGATTTGCAGCTCACCCTGCCCGGTACGCTGAGCAACCATGGTCAAATCGAGATCGGCACAGGGGAGCTTAGCGCCCAATCCTTAAACAATGCGGCAGGGGCGACCCTTAAAGCCGATGAGCTGCGACTCACTTTACAAAGCGGCCTGGATAACGGCGGCGTGATCAACGCCGGCACCACTCGGCTCAATGCAGCATTCCTGAATAACGCCACGGCGGCGCAAATCCACGCCAAAGCTTTGCTACTCACGCTGCGGGACGGACTGGAAAACAGCGGGCTGATTAACACCGCTAAAGGCCAGCTCAACGCGCAATCCCTGGTCAATGCATCGGCGGCAGAAATCACCGCCGCCGACCTGCACCTTACACTGCGCGACGGACTTGATAATGTTGGCCTGATTGACGCCGATACATTGCGTCTTGAAGCTAAAGCGCTTTCCAACGTCGGTAGCGGGCGCATTTTCGGCGATCATGTCGTCCTGCGAACCGATCGTCTGGAAAATCACGCCCAGGAAGGCCAGGCAGGCGTTATCGCCGCCCGTGAACGCCTGGATATCGGCGCCGGCCATATCGACAATCGCGATAAGGCACTGATTCTCAGCAACGGCAATATGTCCATCGGCGGCGGACTGGATGCCGATGGAAAAGTAACGGGCCGGGCCGGCAGCCTGGTTAATCATGACGCCGAGATAAACGCTGACGGCGATATGACCATAGCCGCCCGTGAAATCACCAACAGCAACGGCGGTCTGGTTCTGACCAGGGTTTCCAGCAAAGAAAACCGCCATGAAGCGGTATTAAAGGGCAAGACTACCCGCTACGACTGGAACAAAGTCAGGCGGAAAAAAGAAGCCTACGGGGTTCACGAAGCCTATATGCCTGATGGCAGCCACAACAATAACTTTTATGAATACCGCTATACCCGCCATATCACCGAAGATGCCGTACAGGAAAGCAATCCGGCGAAAATCCTGGCCGGCGGCCTGCTTACCGTAGATGCCGAAACCTTTATCAATCGCGACAGCCAGGTGAGCGCCGGTGGTGTCATAGACGCCAAAATCGGCGATCTGCGCAATGAATCGGCCCAAGGCGAACGGATCACTCAGGATCTTGGCAGGCAAACGCTCTGGTATGCAAAAAAACATAAGAAAAAGGTGGGTGGCACCAAAACGTCCCAAGGTAGGGACGGCAGCAGATATCGTCCCATCCCCATCAGGGAAACCATCGACTTAAAAACCGCTGCCTGGAAGGAGAACACCCGTAGCGATTCCGGCCCGCCTGATTCCCGCCCAGCGCTTAGCGGCCTGTTCGGGCGCATTCGCCATAACGACGAAGAGTCATTTACCGAGCATTGGAATCACTCGCCCTTTAAGGCGCCTATCCCGCCGGAGGGTCCGGAACAGCTGTTTTTCCGCCCGCTGGATTTGGCAGTGGGCGAGTTCTATGAGCATCCCTTGCCACCGGTGTTAACTGCCGGCAATACCTGGACGCCGGCGGTGCGCGTTATGGTGCCTGAGGTCCGTCTGCCTGCCAGCAGCCTGTTTACTCATCATCCCGGTCCGGCCAACCCTTATCTGGTGGAAACCAATCCACGATACACCCAGTACAAGCAGTGGATCGGCCTGGATTATATGCAGCAAAAAATGAAATTTGATCATAACTATACCCATAAACGCCTCGGGGATGGCTTTTACGAGCAGCGCCTGGTGCGGGATCAGGTGCTTAACCTCACCGGCCAGCGGTATCTCGACGGTTACACCAACGATAACGAACAGTTCAAAGCGCTGATGAACGCCGGGGTGCAATACGGCAAGGCTTTTAATCTGACGCCGGGGGTCATGCTCAGTCCCAGCCAGATGGCGTTGCTCACCACCGATATGGTGTGGCTGATAAATCAGGATGTTACCTTGAAGGACGGCAGCACCCAGCGGGTGCTGGTGCCCCAGGTCTACGCCAGGGTGGGCAAAGGCGATCTGTCCGGCGACGGCGCGCTGTTCTCCGGCCAGGACATCAAGCTGGAGGTGGCCGGCAACCTGGACAACAGCGGCGGCATCACCGCTCGTGAAACCCTGAAAGTGTCCGCGGAAAACGTTTCCCTCAGCGGACAGATGGCGGCGAAAGACATTGACGTACAGGCCAGGAAGGATATCAATCAGACCGGTGGACGCCTGTTCGGCGGCGACAGGCTCTCGCTGCTGGCCGGACAGGATATCCGCATCCAGTCCACGGCGCGCGGCGAGCAGGACAATCGCTGGCTGGATCGAACAGCGGGCATCTACGTACAAAATCCGGGCGGCGCGCTTGAACTCAAAGCCCTGAACAATATCACCCTCACCGCCGCCGATATCGCCAACCAGGGCGAAAGCGGGCGCACAAAGATCGCGGCGGGCAACGATCTCAAACTGGATACGCTGCGCACCGCCAAGACCGACATGGCGTATTGGGACCAGGATAATTATCGCCTGGAAAGCCAGCGGACAGACGCGGGTACCCGTATCACCAGCGGCGGTGGCCTCGCCCTGTCGGCGGGACGGGATGTCAGCGCCAGCGCGGCCAATATCGACGCCGCGCAGCGGCTGGATCTGGATGCGGGACGGGATATCACCCTGTCGGCGGGCCGGGCGGCTACCTCGGTTGTGGAACATATGAAACAAAACAGCAGCGGCATGCTGTCGTCCATGTCCCTGGAAACCCACGACGAAGTCCATAGCCGGCTGGCCCTGGGCACCTTGCTTAGCGGAGATGCAATCAGCCTTAATGCCGGCCGCGACCTGACGGTTACCGGCGGCGGCATCGCCGGCACCCAAGATATCGCTTTAACGGCCGGCAACAACCTGACGCTGACCACAGCCCTGGAAACTCATCATGAAAATCACTTCAGGCAGGAGCAGAGCTCAGGCCTGATGGGCAGCGGCGGCATCGGTTTCACCGTGGGTTCTGAAAGCCTGACACTCACCGATGATACCCTCATCCACCAGCAAAAAGGCACCCTGGCGGGCAGCGCCGAAGGAAGCGCCACGCTGAGCGCGGGCGGGCGGCTAACCGTCCACGGCAGTGAACTGATCGCCGGTAACGGCATGGCTCTCAGCGGTGCTGACGTCGATCTTACCGCCGCTGAAAACAGCATTATCCAGCATCAAACCATGGAGCAGAAAAAAAGCGGCTTTACTCTGGCGCTCTCCGGCACCGTGGGCAGCGCCATCAACAGCGCGGTGGAAAGCGCCCAGCAGGCGGAAAAAACCGACAATTCCCGCCTGGCGGCCCTGCAGCGCACCAAGGCGGCGCTGAGCGGCGCACAGGCGGTGCAGGCCGGGCGCATAGCGGCGGCCCAGGGCGATTCGCCGGAAAACAATAATACCATCGGCGTCAGCCTCTCTTACGGCAGCCAGAGCGCCAAATCCGAACAACGCCATGAACAGCGCATGGCCCAGGGCAGCAGTCTTAGCGCCGGTGGCGCAATGACCGTCACCGCCACCGGCCGGGGCGGCGGGGGCGATATCATTTTACAGGGCGGTCAGCTTAAGGCGGGCAGCGATATCAGCTTCAAGGCCAAGCAGGATATCCATCTGCTTTCCGCCCTGAGCCGGGAAAAAACCGAGGGCAGCAACAGCAGCCAGGGCGGCTCGGTGGGGGTGGGCATCGGCGTCGGCCAGAACGGCTTCGGCATCAGCGTGTTCGCCGGTATCAACAAAGGCAAAGGCAGCGAGAAAGGCAACGGCACCTTCCACACCAACGCCCTGCTGGATGCGGGACGGCAGGTCCGCCTTGAAAGCGGGCGCGACGCCATCCTGTCCGGCGCGCAGGTCAAGGGGGAAACGGTAAAAGCCGATATCGGCCGCCATTTGCTGCTGCAAAGCCGGCAGGACAGCAATGACTACGATGCTAAACAACAGAACGTCAGCGCCGGCGGCAGCTTCACCTTCGGCTCCATGACCGGCTCGGCCAGCGTCAACGTCAGCCGGGACAAGATACGCAGCAACTACAGCGCGGTACAGGAACAGACCGGCCTCTTTGCCGGCCAAGGCGGGGCGAATATCCGAGTGGGCGAACACACCCAACTGGACGGGGCGGTTATCGCCAGCGCCGCCGACGCAGGCAAAAACCGGCTGGACACCGGCACCCTGGGCTTCAGCGATATTCACAATGAGGCTGAGTTCAGCGCCGAACACCAAAGCATCGGCATGAGCAGCGGCGGCACCATCGGCGGCCAGTTCACCGGCAACCTGGCCAACGGCCTGCTGTCGGGGGTTAACCGCTCGGGCCATAGCAGCAATACCACCAGGGCGGCATTCAGCCCCGGCAGTCTGCTTATTCGCAATCAGGCAGGGCAAAGGCAGGATATCGCTGCCCTGAGCCGGGATGCGGAGCACGCCCACGAGACTTTAAGCCCGATATTTGACAAAGCCAAGGAGCAGGAGCGGCTGCAACAGGCGGCGCTGCTGGCGGATATCGGTAATCAGGTGAAGGATATCATCCTCAGCGAGGCGGCCATCGGCGCCCTGAATGCCGCCGATGAAAGGGCGGAAAACATCAGCGAGGCGGACCGTCAGGAGGCCCGTGATGCGCTGGCAAAGGGTAATAACCCCAACGAAACCCCAACGGATAAGCAAATCAAGGACTATATCCGTGGCAATGCCTATAATCAGGCATTGTCGGGATCGGGATTCGGCACCGGCGGCGGCAATCACAAGGCGCTCACGGCGGTGGTTGCGGCGGCGCAGGGACTGGCGGGCGGTAATCCGGGCCAGGCGATAGCCGGATTGGCGGCGCCTTATGTGGCCACGGAGATAAAAGAGCGTTTTGACACCGACACGGCGCGCATCACCGCCCATGCGGTGGCGGGAGCCATGCTGTCGCATCTGCAAGGCCACAGCGCCCTGGCGGGCGGCGCGGGAGCGTTAAGCGCCGAGGTGGCGGCCAAGGGAATAACCCACTATCTATATCCGGGCATTGAACCGGGCCAGTTGACGGAAAAGCAGAAGGAGACGGTCAGCGCCATCAGCACGGCCCTGGGCGGCCTGGCGGGCGGATTGACAGGGACGGGTGGGGGAGATGTGGTTGCCGGAGCGCAGGCAGGGAAGAATGCGGTGGAGAATAACTCTCTGGGCGGTGCGGCAGCGGGTTCCGGACTGGGACTGTGGCTCGGTGAGATACCGGACGCGGGTATAGAGGAGAAAGCGCAACTGGCCGGTGATATCGCGAAAGGAAATGCTAAAGTCTCCGCCGGTATTGCCAATACCGCAGGTGTAGCGATGTTGCCGGGCGCGGGCCAGGCTCTGTGGGGGCTTGGCGCAACAGCCAATGCCGGTGTCCATTATCTTGAGGGTAAGCCGGTCGATCCGGTGAGTGCGACGGTAGCAGGTTGGGTAAGCGTTGTCAGTATGGGAAGCGGGCTGGCAGGAACCATAGGCTGGAATGCGGCGGGTGGTGCTTTAACCAATACCATTAACGGTGATGATCCTCTTACCGGCGCAATAACAAATGGCGCAGGTTCGGCGCTGGGCTATGGTTTTGGTAAGATTATCGCTTCAGGTGCGAACGCTGCCGGTAGATATCTTACGCAGGGATTTGATCCAAAATTCCACCCTGATCTTCTGAAATATACTGAGGTAAAGGGCCAGTTAGGCATATCGAAAGAAATGTTGCCGAGTAAAATTCCTAGCTCAAGTGGCAATGCCGGTGCTTCCATTACTTCAGAAATGATCGGAAATACAATTGAAAATCATGCTAATCAGATAACTACGGATAATAAAGAGTGACATTATTTATCCCTAACGCTTTCATTTTGATAGCATCGCTTCTAGCGGGTATCTTAATCGCCGAAATATCCTATTTTTTATTGGTATTGGCTAATTGCTTTGTTTATGGGCATTTTGAATTAACTTCCTCTGAAATCATAAGAGGGGTTAGGGTAGGCGGCGGAGGAGGCGGAATAATGGGAGTCGGTATAGTTTTACTCCGTCTCTTAAAAGTAAAAGGTTTTTAGCCTAACTTTGTGCTTTCCTAATATATCCCGGCCCCTAAATCCGGGATTTTATCTTATAGGTCAGACCGTTACCTGACCTCAGTCAATATCACCAGTCGTCCTGGCTCTACCATAACCCGCACGGGCTGGCCGGTGGCAAATCCGGCTTCGCCCAGCCAGTCGCCCTTGAGGTACAGGCCGGGGTGACGACTGTAATAGCTGGTTAATCCTGTCTTGCTGTTGATGTGCTGTTTACTGACGTAGCCTACTTTTAACCGCCGCTGTGCTTTGGAAATACCCGCTTCTGACTTAGAATCATGCTCAGCCATAGTAACAATCCTTATTAGTTGCTTGTGAGTTGTCACCTGTTCCGGCATGCGATGGCCGCCCAAATGCTGGAAAACGGCGCGGACCTGCGCTGGATACAGGCGATGTTGGGCCATGCCAGCGTTGAATCAACCCAAATCTACACGCAGGTGAGTATACGTGCGCTGTCGGCGATGCATGCGACGACGCATCCGGCGGAGCAGGCCGGCAGCGATGGGCCGGAAGATGATGAAGACGCCGGGCTACTGGTCGACTTGCTGGCAGAAGATGAGCCGGACTCACCGAAGCCGAACGCGCCGGACAGGCCAGAGCCGAATGAGGCCGGGGCATGGCCGGACAGTGCTAAAAGTTAGCTCGTTCTATGCGAGGCCTCTGGGGTTAGGTGACGGGCAACAGGCACGCCATCCCTGGCGCACCTCTTGCCCTTGTCGGGCCCGGTGAGGGCGGGAATCAATGGCCGCCCGGCCCGCACAGGCTTCAGCACACCATACAGGCCCTGTTGCGGGCCGTTCGGCCATTAAACAGAATGCGCGGGGATTATACGCCGCCGTCCCTGCAGGCGATAAAGGCTGAATCACCCAAGGCAAGCGGTCCGTCTTCGCATAATCCGCATTATGTCGCGCGCCCCCGCTGTCGGCTCCTTAGCTCGGCGTGACGCACAGGGCGGCGCCGGTGGGCGGCTTGCCCTCTGCTGCAAACCTCGGTTATCCCCTTGGCCCCGCCGGTGGGGCCGCCATCCCTGGCGGCGTCAAAGCCGGTGCCCATCTTCAGCAACACCAACACCAACATCAACATAGCGGGCCTCGCCAGCCCGCGCCCGGCAGACGGTTCGCCGGGCCACAGACAAGCTGCGGCCCGCCTCACCGCCGCGTCATAAAAACCGCTTCGTATAAGGAACTGAGAGAAAAGCGTTGATACGCTGTTCTGGCAACGTCGCGTCAACAGGTGAAAAGGCGTGTCGGCATCTTCGGATGGGTAAGGAAAACCGTACTGAGAAAAACGTCGAATAACGTGCTGATAGCAAAAGGAAAAATGACGTTCAATGAGAGGGATTACATCAGGTGGCGTTGTTGTGGAGAATAACTATCTGAGTGCCAAACAAATCCCGGACTGGCTCCAGAAATACAAAGAAGCCTCCTCGGATGAGGAACGAAATCGATTAGTCGATATCGCCAGCTAGGTTGATAGCGTCCAGCAGCAAAAAGCTTTGGAAACAAGGATATCCCAAAGTTATCTGACTCAGCAGCAAGACGAACTCATCAGACTAGTGCAATCTCAGGATTGCGGCGACGATTGCCGCGCTTTGGCGCAATACAGTATCGATCAACTCTCTCCCATCATCGATAATTATGATGAGCTGCAACGCAGCAATAATATTCCGCGCGCAGCTGTAGCGACAGTCACCCTAGCACTACCTATTCTGAGTAAGGGTGTGGCACCTTATGTAGCCGAATGGATGGGCGGAGCAACCGCTGCAAGTCGAGTCATTGGGATGGGAACAAGTGGTGGCGCAAATGCGCTTATGCAAGGCTACAAAATTTATCAAAACCCCGACGAAGATTTTAGCTATGCCAGCTTTGGGACATCGATATTAACTGGGGGGTAGTCGCAGGGATGAATTATCCCGGCACTTTGTCTGTAAATGCGGCAGGTGCAGGATTTTCTAGCTGGGTAGATGGTGAAAATCCATTAGCGCCAATGGTAGGGGCTGCAGTGGGTACAACTGCCGGCTATGGTTTCGGTACTAAAGTCTTTAACTATGCCGATAAAAAGCTTAATCCGTGGCCGAATGGGTTCAAAGAGCGATTCAGCCTACACCATCCTACAATTTCGGCACCGGCTCAAGTTAATCCTTGGCCCAGTATTTGGGGTAGTACAGCTGGTTCAGTCGGCAATGAAATCGCAAGTGATCTAGGAAAAGAAGAAGTTAAGGAGCTTATTAAATGATTCGCTCAATAATTTCAGTGTTCGCCTTTGGTACCTTTTTTATATTTATTTTTCATGCGGGGTTTACTCTGTGCATGAAAGTTTATTTTTCGTTTATAGGGCGCTCGCCTATCAATTATACGTTTAATAATTTCAAAGAGGCTGTTTTTATCGGAATCACAGTAGGCGGTGGTACTGCAATAATCAATTGCATATGGCTAATGAGGAAATATAAAAAATAGAGGTGGAGAATAACTCTCTGAGCCTGCTCAAAGGCATGGAGAGTGTTATCGACGCGCAAGGCAGCCTGTACGTGAACACAAACCTGACCGATGAAATGGGCAATGTGCTTAACCCCATGTCGGAAGAAGAGAAAGCGGCTGCGTCACAACGTATGGCGGCAGGAGACCTCCCGGCAGAACAGCCCGCCACGGCATTACTGACGCAATGGGGCAATATGCTCAGCGGCGTGGTGAATATGGGGCCAGGGGTGGCTGTTGGTGCGACAGCAGCAGTTACCGCCGGTGTCGTCGGTGGTGTTGCCAATAGCGGAGTGCAGTTAACGACAAAGGGCGATAAACCGTTCAGCTATACTGATGCGCTGATAGCCTTCGGCATCAGTGCGGTGACGCAAGGTCGGGGAATTGTGGCGCAAGAAGCGATTAACGTTGGCGGGGCATACCTGGGCAGTACGATTAAAGGGGAAAATCCGGTGGGGCCGATGGTGGGGGCTGGCGCAGGTACCGCTGCGGGTGCGCTGGGGGGAGCAGTAGTAAAGGGTAAATTAGCTCCTGTTATTAATAAAAATGCTGTAGAAATAAGCGGTGCAGTTACTGGTTCTATGATCAACGAGTCTGTTGGGGGAGAGGTTCAAAAGCAAATAAACAAAAAAGGTAAGGGGTAATGAAATCAATCGTAATTGATCTTAAATTACTTGCGTTATTACTATTTTATTGGGTAGCAATACTCATTGCTTTTGTTTTTCTTTCGAAAATTGCTGTGGCTTTGTTTTTTTATTTTAGTAACGGTAATTTTTATTTTGCTTGGACGGATGCTTTGGACTATGCCATCAAAGCTGGTTTAGGCGAAGGTATACCTTTAGCTTGCGGTATTTGGGTTATGTCAAAATTAGGGGAGCGTAAGAAATCCCTACTCCCCCCTAAAGGCTAATGATTGAACCCCGTCAACTTCGCCGGGGTTCAATCATTAGCCCACCCGGCTACTTAGCCCGACTCTCTCCCGCCAGCTTCTCCCTGAGCGCCAGCCCCTGTATGACCTGCTCCAGCTCCAGCCGCGACTGGGCCACAGCCGGTCGGACTGTTGCAGCACCTCGTTTAGCCGCGAGCTGGACTGGGTGGTGATAACCAGACACCCCTCCATCACCCTGACCACCAGTGACATGCCGGTCAAAAAAAACCGGCCTGCTCCAGCCATTTGCCCTTAAGCTTGACCTGGGGGTAACGGTAGGCATCCGGGGCGTAGCCCACAACGCTCCGGCGTAGGGCTTGGGATATTACCGGGTCTGACTTATGATGCGCGTAACCGCTGTCTGGTGCTGACGGTGAACGAATCACGCGAGCAGACGCAGGCGATACAAGCGCTTGAGCGGCATAAGCAGACGCTGGCGGGCCTCTTGGGCGAAAGTGAAAAAGGCTACCTCACGGCGCTGCACCAGAACGCACAGCGGCTGTTGCGCCCGCTAAAGGTCGTGAATCTCTATGCCGACCGGCTGACGTTCCTGTCAGATAAAACCCGCACCCGGCGCGACCATATGAAATACCTGACCTTAATCCAGAGTATCACGCTGCTGCACCAGTACCAGCGGGCGGTGAAAAAGGTCGAGCATCGCGGGCAGGTTATCGAGTATATCGAGGTGACGGCGGAGGATATCGCCTTGGCTAACCGGCTGGCGCACGAGGTGCTGGGCCGGACGCTGGACGAGATGCCGCCGCAAACGCGCCGGTTACTGGTATGGCTAAAGGGCTGGGTGGGTGAACAGGCACAAGGCCAGGCGTTGAAAACAGAAGAACTGCGCTTTACCCGGCGCGATGTCCGCGCGGCGCTGGGCTGGGGTGATACGCAGCTAAAATCCACCTCGCCCTGCTGCTGGAAATGGAATACCTGCTGCTGTTCCGGCGCGGGCTGACCTATGAATACGGCCTCCTGTGGGATGGCGAGGAAAACGACGACCCTCATCTGAGCGGGCTGTTGGACGCGAAAGGGTTGCCTGACAGCCCGGTCACATCGGAAGGCAATAAGAACCGGTCGGGGTCTGACGCTGACCGGTCGGCCCCTGGTCGGGGTGTAGTCGGTGGTCGGTCGCACCTTGAGAAAGCGGCTTTAGCCCAGGCGGGAGAAGGCCTAACAGTACAAGCAGTCGGGGGTGTGGCAAACGCGGTAATAACAGCAAACAATAATCGCACCCCCGCCCCCCCTTGGAGGACTGGATACAAAGGGGACATCCTCAAACGCACAATAACGGACAGCGAGAAACAACAAAGTGGCCGGACTTGACTGTGCAGCATCGATAAAGGCCGCAAAACGGTGACGGTGCGCCAGGGCAAAGGCAAAAAAGACCGGGTCATCCCGATAGGGAAGCGGGCGTTGCGTTGGGTTAAGCACTACGCTGAGCAGGTGCGGCCACAGTTGCTGGTCAATCCGGCGGTGACGGCGCTGTTTGTGGCGTTAGACGGGGTAGAGGGGTTAACGCCCAATGGCATCACCAACACCGTCAGTCACTACATCAAAGCCTCAGGCATAGCAAGCTGGGGCAGTTGTCACCTGTTCCGGCATGCGATGGCCACCCAAATGCTGGAAAACGGCACGGACCTACGCTGGATACAGGCGATGCTGGGCCATGCCAGCGTTGAATCAACGCAAATCTACACGCAGGTGAGTATCCGTGCGCTGTCGGCGGTGCATGCAACGACGCATCCGGCGGAGCAATCAAGCGCCGAGCAGGATGATGACGAGGATATCGGACTGTTGGCTGACCTGCTGGCAGAAGATGAAACACCTATAAAAGGGGGTTGACGTCAGTGAAATCACTATGGATACTAATAGATAGTAATAGCTAATATCCTGAGCCTGGAGGCTACCATGACAACCAGTATCGCACTGAGTCCTCACTTCGAAGAGTTTATCCGCGCACAAATCGACAGTGGTCGCTATAACAATGTGAGCGAAGTTGTTCGTGCTGGCTTGCGTTCGCTGGAAGAGCATGAGCAACAAAGGAAACTCGAAGCGTTACGTGCAGCGGTTGAGCTGGGAGCGAACAGCGGTGAGGGCAAAACGGTCGAAGAGGTGTTCGGCCCCTTGCTTCAAAAATACCGACGCATGATGGAAGATAATAAAGCGCAATGAAACTAAGGATATCACCGTTGGCAGGGCAAGATGTCGCCGCGATAGGCGATTACATAGCGCAAGATAACCCAGCACGCGCGTTCAGCTTTACCCATGAGCTGCTCGAACAATGCAAGCTGATAGGTGAAAATCCCTGGATATATCGCGAACGCCCGGAGTTAGGAAAAAGACGAAGATGCTGCACTTACGGACGCTATGTCCTGGTGTATGACACACGCAATGATGAGGTACTCATCGAGCGTGTCCTCCATGGCTCGCGTGATATCGGCAATCTGAATGCCTGGTCATTGGATGACCTCGAAAGTTAGCGTGTTCTCTATTAGGCCGTTGGGCTGAGGTGAGCGGCAACAGGCACGCCATCCCTGGCTCACCTCTTGTCCTGGTCGGCATCGGTGAGAGCGGGGGTCAATGGCCGCCCGGCTGCGTCTGGCTACGCCGGGTCGCACTGCGTTGCTCCTTCCCGTCTCGCCAGCTTGCGCTACCCGCCCCGATCCGGCGCGGTCATGCAAAACCCTCCTTCCCTTAGCCGTCCGTGTCTCAGAGCGCCGCGCAACGTCGCTTGCGGGCTTCGCCAACCCACGCCCGGCAGACGGTTCGCCGGGCCGCAGGCAAGCTGCGCCCCGCCTCACCGCCGCGATGTAAAAACCGCTTCGTATAAGAACCTGAGAGAAAAGCGTTGATACGCTGCTCTGGCAACGGCGCGTAAACAGGCGAAAAAGGCGCGTCGGGGTCTTCGGTTCGCCACGGTAAAGGACACTGGAGAAAACGACATCTAACGCGCTGATAGTACAAGGAAAAATGACGTTCGATGAGAGGGGTTACATCAGGTGGCGTTGTTGTGGAGAATAACCCTCTGAGCCTGCCCAAAGGCATGGAGAGCATTATCGATGCGCAAGGCAGCTTGTACGTGAATATCAATCTGACCGATGAGATGGGCAATGTGCTTAACCCTATGTCGGAATAAGAGAAAGCGGCTGCGTCACAGCGTATGGCGACAGCAGAACAACCCGCCACAGCATTATTAACACAATGGGGCAATATGCTCAGTGGCGTGGTGACGATGGGGCCGGGGGCAGCGGTAGGCACCGCCGCCGTGGTGACCGGCGGCGTCATTGGCGGTGTTGCCAATAGCGGCGTGCAGTTAACGACCAATGGCGATAAGCCGTTCAGCTATACGGATGCGCTTATTGCAACTGGTATTGGTGCGGTGACGCAAGGACGGGGGATCGTGGCTCAAGAAGCGATTAACGTTGGCGGGGCTTACCTGGGTAGTACGATTAAGGGCGAAGATCCGGTGGGGCCGATGGTGGGGGCTGGTTTGGGAACTTTTACAGGAGCAGCAGGGGGAAAGGTTATAGTAGATAAGCTTGCACCTATTGCTAGCCAGACAGTTTCAGAGGCTGTTGGTGCTGTCGGAGGTTCTGTTATAAATGAGGCTACAGGAGCGGCGATACAGCATCAAATGAGTAAGAAGGATGACTCTTAAAAATCACGCCAGATTAATATTTTTACTAACAATATCTTGTGTGATCATGTTGTTTTTCATGATATTTATTACAAGATTAGTGGTAGCAATTGTTTTTTACTTTATTAGGGGCGATTTTTATTTTTTATGGACTGATTTTTGGTACTCATTAAAGGCTGGTTTTTCGGCCGGTATACCTTTAGGTATAGGTTCTCGGTTTTTAGTAAAAATAAAGACCCAAAAAGAGAAAAGTTCTTCTACTAATGATTGACACTGATAACCCCGGCCTCCGCGCCGGGGTTACCCTCATCAGCCCATCTGATAACTAAGATCGACTTTCCCCGGTCCTCTTCTCCCTGAGCGCCAGCCCCTGTATCACCTGCTCGAGCTCCAGCCGCGACTGGGCCGACAGCCGGTCGGACTGTTGCAGCACCTCGTTTAGCCGCGAGCCGGACTGGGTGGTGATGACCAGACACCCCTCCATCACCCTGACCACCAGTGACATGCCGGTCAAAAAACCGGCCTGCTCCAGCCACTTGCCCTTAAGCTTGACCTGCGGATAACGGTAGGCGTCTGGGGCGTAGCCCACAACGCTCTGGCGCAGGGCTTGGGATATGACGGGTTCTGATTTACAATCATTCTTAGCCATGATCAACTCCTTTATAGTTGGTGCTGGTGAGCGGACTGTAAGTGTTGCTGCACTTTCAGTCCGCGTTAGTTTTCATTAGTAGTACCTAATGTTCATTCTGCGCTTGTGTCAAGATTGCATTGTGTAAACCTGTGACCAGCTTTTGCTGGGCCTTAGGTAATCGCGGTCGATAGCCTCAATTTGCCGCTACCATTTAGACAAAGGGTTACGTTTACGCGATATTTTTGCCGGCTATTCATTAAATAATTCATCCAATGAAACGGAGAGTATTTCAGCGACTTTCGGTAGTATGGGTATTTGTATTCTACGTCGCCCAGCCTCCCACGCTTGAATGGTCTGTTGAGAAACATTGAGCACCTTGGCCATTTGTACTTGCGTCATACCATGAGCTTTGCGTAAACGGTTAATTCGCTTCCCTAATGCCACCAAAAATAATTGTTCTTCATTACTTATGGTAACCACCATAATTGCGTTTATCCGTATTTTTAGGATGAAAAATCATGACGCTCCATTTATGTTTCATTGCTTAAAATACTACTTAATGTAATGCATGGATGTCAATTTTTACAAAAATTATTTTTTGAATTGTCGAGAGTCTTCCAAAAATTATTGGAACAAGCCCGTCAGCTATCATAATAAAAATTATTGATTAGTGTATCAATAACCTATCTCAATTATATTATGCAATATCCATTAATTGATTTATGAATATGACATGAATATTGTTTTTTTATTCTTTATTTCAATAGTATATTTATCTCCATTTGTAGTAATTACCTTGGTTTTTTGGAATGAAACCCTTGTGATGCTCTCTTCATTATTTGACTTGATGGCAAGAGGTGGAAGGATCGTGGCGGCCCAGGTCGAGACTCGCCGGGAAACAACAACACCATCGGCATCGATCTCTCTTACGGCGGCCAGACCGCCAATTCCTAACAACGTCATGCCAGCGTATGGCCCAGGGAAGAGCTCTCAGCACCGGCGGCGTTATTGCCCACACCACTGAGGGCGGGAATGTAGGATCTTTAAACCATCTGTTCCGCCATGCTATGGACACTCAGATGCTGGAAAACGGCGCGGACCTGCGCTGGAGACAGGGATGCTGAGTCATGCGAGCGTCGAATCCGCCCAAATCTACACTTAGGTGATCATCAAAGCGCTGTCTACGGTGCAAGCGCCTACGCGTCCGGCAGAGCTTACGGAGAGCGAACGGTCGGATGCTGCTGAAGACATCAGACTGCTGGTCGACCTGCGAAGCAAACAAACAACTTATCGCGCAGTAGGACTATGTAGCTGACGCCGCTTCGGCGATTTTGGCTCTAAGCTAAACCGATACGCTGGTAGCAATCGGCACCGGTGCGTTAACGCAAGACCAGCGTGTTGTGGCGGAAGATGCGATTAATATCGGCGGTGTGTTCTTGGGCAGTTCGATTAAAGGGGAAAGCCAGGTGTGGCCGATGATAGTGGCTGACGTTGGGGCTGCGGTGGGTGTGGGGACTGGAAAAGTTGTTGTAGATATTTTTTAACAGCTAGTAGCATAAAATGCTGCTGAAACGTTAGGTAATATTAGTGGATAACTTTTCAGTGAAATTAATAACAATAATACACAAAGTCCCACCCGTTTATTAAAAAAATAGAACCCATGAAGTTGTTTTTAAATTGATGATCCTAATTAATGCCAATAGTTCTGGCCCCACTACCGGGTGACCTGCTCTCTTTTAGTTGCTCCATTCTGTCGACAATATTCTTTTTTAGCTAATCCGCGGCGTTGCCAAGCAAAAATATGCTGTTTTCGTTAAGTAAGGAAATATGGTTTAGCCATGATTTATCTTTTAGAGGCTAAATTGGGTGAGAAATAATTGCTGGAACGGTATCTCTTTAGCAAAGTGAGATGATCGACGCTGACGTCAGTGCTCTGCGGATGATCGAGTAATATATCAGCAGCTTGGTTGCTGCCAAATCAAGATTAGGGTTTACCTGGTTGCTTGATCGCATGGGAAATGGTGATGTGACTGATGGTCATTACGCTTGACCGCCTTGGACGTAATGCCATGAACGTAAGGATAACAGTGTACAGATGTTCACCTCAAATAATCGTGTTCACTGCCTGGTCGGCAGTGTCGAACTTACCAGCCCGGCAGGGACTATGGTCATGCAGGTGTTTTCGTCCGTTGTTGAATTCTCTTGATACGTCCTCCTTGAGCGTGCACATTCTGAGATTTCGAGGACGAGTTTTTTCAGGAAACAATTTTGACGTCCGCCAGTGCTAAATAAAGGACAATTAAAAGTGGTACTCGGGAGTTTGAAAGAAGGTGTCAGCATAAGTGCTATGGCGCGTAAATGTAACACTAAGCCCTACAATTCTTAAAGTAAATATGGTGGAAAGCTAAATATAGTATTTTTTAGCTTCGCTCGCATTATGTCAAATTGTGGTGAGTCTCTGTATATTTTCAATAAAGTATAGAGTTAATCGCTAGGGTGTATAAATTAAGTATGATAAGAGATTTGATTATGAAGATGTTATGTAAAATTTCCGTAGTAATGATTTTTTCAGGTATTAGTTATAGTTGTTTAGCGTCCGAATCAGTGATCGAGGCACTCTCTGACTGCAATGCTTCTTTTTTTGAGAAACTGGAACGAAATAAATCCTTAAACATAATACCGGAACAGTTTTTTAAAATTGATATTAAAGAGAAAAAAGATTTTTCGCTTGATGTTAATCATACATCTTCAGAAGGGGTTGAACTGAACCAATTCAAAGTAATTTATAAAAACTTTGATGATTACGAAGAAATAACACCAATGGACGTTAAAGGTAAATTCTATTTCTGGGGGTTTGCTTCTAATCAACCATTACATACCATTATTAATGCTTTGTCAGGGGTTCTGGATTTAAAAAAAATAGGAGAAAAAATTTATGTCTATAATCCAATGATTAAAAGTGAGGGTGACGAGTGGAGTTACAACAAATCTGCTGTTAACGGAATAGCTCCAGCTGAGAAGACGACAGAAAAAATGTTTTTTATTGAAGAAACTCAAAGTAACCAAGTGACTATTATGTGTTCATTACAGGGGAATGTAAGTCAGAAAGACCTGATTGATTCGGGCCTGTTGAAATGATAAATAAAAAAATAGCATTGTTATTCACATTGTTAGTTTCAGGGTGTATTGGATCTAATGATAAGGATCCTATCCCCGAAGGCTTTAAGCTAGTAATGTCAACTAATAAAGATAATACTTATTTTAAGCGACCCGATACATGGCATTATCAGGGTAACAAAGATGTCATTCAGATGGAAAGAGTGATTTCTTTAAAAAGAGACGATATTGTGGCAGGTAAGAGATTCAGATCTATAAAAACAAAATATATTTATGATTGTAATCACGAGAATACATACGCAACTATGCCAGCAGGTTTTTTTGCTGACAAATATGCCACCGGAGAGCCTATCGTACCCTATCCTTTCAGTGCAAGTCGCTGGTTGATTGCAAAGGCAGATTCATCAGAAGCAATGTTTTGGAAAATATATTGTGTCCAGCTAAAGGCAACAATAGATGCACAATTATAGTGTCGTTATTTGTGAGTTTATTAAGTATCCTCCGGCAAAGCAGGAGACTTAAGGGTGAGTGCCTTATGGCACTTGCGACATTGGCATAGGTGGCGCCTGCATTAACGCATCCTGCGGTTCAGATGGACAGCGAAGTGTCGCCTAGTAATGGCAATGTAGGGCGGCCAACTTAACGGCAGATGATATGGGCTGGATGGAAAGTATAAAGATGACATCGACGGTGATCGCATGCATAATGACAACACAAATGACACCATAGTTGATGCCATGAGAGGGGTTCTTAATGAGCACAATCCACTTCCGTATAGATAACGATACCAAGCGTTTGGCAACGCAGGCGGCGGAAAGGCATAAAGTGAGTCTGACGGAACTGATGCGGCAACGGGCGGAAGAACTGGCAGAAGAAGAGCGGGAATATCAGAGTCATCAACATGAATTTTGGCTTGAGCAGCAGATAGAAGACGCGTTCAGCCGTTATGATGCCGGTCAAGTCGAATTCATCAGCAATGAAGAAATGAATGCGCGAATGGACGCACTTAAGAAACTCGCAATACAGGGGAAACTGTGACAGCAGTGGTGCAATGGGCTAAACAAGCGCAGGCAGACCGGGAAGCCATCTATGTCTATCTTTACCGAGAAGCCGGAATGGTCATAGCCGACTCGGTGGATGAAAAGTTCATCGCCATGGCAACATTGCTCGAAAAAACGCCGCTGTGCGGAGTTCAAACGGGAAACAAAAGCTCTCGACGCAAACTTGTTATGCCACGACTTCCGTTCATTATGGTGTATGCCATTGAAGCCCATAAAGTGCGAATCTTACGCATTTTGCACACGTCTCGTAAGATAACGAGTCGATACCAGCAACTTTAGCCAACTCCCTATAAGTATGCATGTGCCGGTTGTCCAGGCTTCAGCGCGTCGCTTTGATCAGGTTAATAAAGCGGCAAGCTCATTCTGTCGTTCGTCATTAGCGAGCAATATTTTATTGTTCCAGCATACGGATTTGACAACATTTGGAATTGTTAAGGAACCATTTAACCCAGGCATGCGACTATGCAATTTCACTCTTATCCGTTTGCTGTGGTCGTAGAGCGGTGAGTGTACCAAGCAGTACCGGTCAGGCCTTCGGGTTCGACCATCTTTTTTTGTTTAAATGATGTATGTGTAAAAGTCCCGGCCCGCCTTAATCGAAATGATCTTTATCTTCAATAATTAATTGGTTAACGGATTAATATTGTTCTGAGTTCGTTGCTTGCTTGAAAATCTATCCCGTTTGATCAAAGGCTGAGATGCGCGCGGTCAATATAAATTGACTTGCATAGCTTGGAAAATAGCGCACCGTTACTAAAATAGCATGGTATACTAAATGAAAATATATATTCTATTATCAGCATCTTTGTGTGCTTTGAGTCTGACTTCCTGTACGGCTTCGATTTACGGAAATAAAATATTAGCAGATAAGCAGTTAAGTGACAGCAGTATAAATTTAAAAATCATTGATAACAAATCGACCATGCAGATGGTCGATAATATTTTTGGTAAAAGAGATACTGGACGCTCAATCAAAATTCAATCTTTCCCTGATGGTAAATTATCTATCGCCACCTATCATGGCAATTTGAACGGGTTAGGCGGCACTTATGCACATCGTGTGCTTTACGTGGCTTACGATGCTAATGATAAGGTCATAAATCATGATATAATTACTAATAATTTTAGCGACAAAAATAATTACGAAAAAGATTATTTAAAGTACAAAAATATCGCTTATTATGAGCTTGCTAGAAACGATAAAAAAGAAAAGGCAAAATCAATTTTAGGCGAGCCGAAGAAGATCACTTTTTCTGATGAAGGAAATTTGATGCTTGTTTATGAGAAAAATTTTAATTCAAGAGATGCATCTTCATACATTCCTATTTATAATTATGCAAACAGTACAGAATCAGGTATATCAGAAAGACTATACCTGGAGTTTGGGAGAAATGACGAGCTGGTGAATATTTACTCGGCTTCAGTTCAAATAATCCAAGGGAGAGGAATCGTCAACGCTGAAAGCTACGAAGAGAAATTCATTAGATTATCTAAATTGCCCTGACGGGCGCTTAATCATTGGTGATGGACGTAACCTACCGCATTTTTGCTTTTAACGTTAACACTCCAGACCAGACTTTTTACCCGCCAAATGGGTTGGAAACATTAGGAACTGTTAAGGAACCATTTAGGCCTGATGTGCCATTCTAAACTCTCATTATTTTGCTGTTTGCCATGGATGGGCTGGTAGTACCGGTCGGACTTTCGGGTCCGACCTTCTTTAAACACCCTGTTTCCCAAACGGCCCTCGGCATCAAACTGCTAAGTATGAACAGGCCCCAATCGGGAATAAAACATCTCGCCTCTTTCACGGTCTCTGTCGCTGCCGGCATCGGCAAACAAGGTTATCACCCGTTCGTCCGGCCCCAGTGCGCGAGCCAGGTAATAGGCGCTCCTCCAGTTCGCCGCTGATGACGCCCCGATGCGGATGCCGGTAAGATGATTAAATTCATACATGGCGCCCAATGCTTCTTCATATCCAACATGGTAAAACGGCACTTCGTCAGGAGTCATTCGGGTGATAAACGGTTGGCGAAAACCGAAACCCATCCCGCCGGCGCCTGCATACTTGTCCCGGCCATCGGGAGGAGCGAAGGTTGCAAAAGGCATCTCGCTGGGGGTGGTTCCCTGTACCTTAAGGTTCGGATTGTCGAATGCCAGCGCTGCGTATACGCCGGATAGCGTTCCGCCGGTTCCCACGGACGCCACCCAGCCATCGGCTCTGGCGCCTGCTAACTGACGCAGTATCTCTTTACCGGTCTGGTGCTGATGCACCGCCACGTTGGCCAGGTTCAAATGTTGTGACAATAGTGCCCAGCTGGGATCCCGCCGTTTGATTTCCTGGGCGCGGGCGATCATGCCCAACAAAAAATGCTGCTTATCCACCAGGGTGAGTTCGGCATTCGCCTCACGCAGGCAATTCACCAGCGTATCAGGTGAAGAATCGGGAATGACCAAATGCACGGGGATATCACAAAGATTGCCCAGCATTGCCAGCGCCCGGCCCATGTTGCCGCCGGAGGCATCCAGCAGCTTGAGCGGCCCCTGATTAAAATCGTGGCGATTGACGGCATCGCACATCAAGCCGAAAGCCGTACGATCCTTGACCGAGCCGAAAGGGTTGGCGGATTCCACTTTTGCCAGGATTCTGGCGCCTCCCTCGGGACCGGGTACCTCCTGTAACGGGGTGTTGCCGAGGGCGTCATAGAATGAGGCTAATTGCGGAAACATTTTCAGCGTTTTGGTGGGATCCGGTACGCCCTGCTGGGGATTGAATATTTCAAAATTCATCGTCGCTCCTTAGTTGATAATTCGGTAAAATACCTTTTCCCGCCATATTTCAAGCTGCGGGTGCGTTGACTTTCACCTGCCGCTCGGATTATTTAAGCTAGAACCTTGATGTTTTCACAATCGGCCCCTATCAGAGAAAGCTTATCCATAATAAAAATCATGGAAATGACAAAAATAATAGCGCTGCTGAGAAAATGTATTTATATCTGAAAGTATAACGGTAATTTTCAGCCATATCTTCGATATTAACGCAAGAAGACCGCTTAATGAGTGACGTTAATTATGGACTATTGTTAACACCATAATTAGCATTGGGTCAATTATATTTTGCTAAATATATTATTGAATTAACAACATAACATATTAATTATTTCAATAAAAATTAATGCATTTTTTGGCGTGGGACATGATTCCGAACGACCTTATTTCTGTCCGATGCTAATTAAACTCGAATAAGATTAAGAAAGCAATATATCGATATCTGATGGGCAATGGCATGACGGTGAAAGCCGGCAGCATGGTCAGCTGCCGCTCATATACCCTCATCCATGGTTAAAGGGACGGTTATTCCTGGACAACGCAATCCTTGCCCGGCGACGTTTCCCGCTTCGGGGAGAGCAGGACAAGTACCGCCGCCGCGGCGGCCAGTGTAACGGTAATCAGTACGTATAACAGCATGGAAAACGCGGAATCATAGACGCCGGTGAGCGCCGCGCGCCCCATGGGGGCAAGCATGCCGGCGGACTTGTCAAGGTTGCCCGCGGCAAGCTGGCGGGCCGCTTCTCCAACATATTGGGCTGTTCCTTCCCCGGCAATGTTTTGCCTGACGGCGAAAAGCACCAGTGACGCGAGCAGTGCGTTCACCATGGCAAGGGTAATGCCTTCGCTTGCCACCTTGGTCGTGTTGAAGATGCCGCTGGCCATACCGGCTTTATCGCGGGGCACGACGGTGACGGAAAGGCCGTCCATCAGCCCCCAGGGGAAGCCGGTGCCGACGCCGATAAGCAGAAGCGGGCCGAAAAGCTCCGACATCGGGCCGCCGGAGCCGATTTGGCTGAGCCAGAACAGGCCCGCGGCAGCGGCGATAAGTCCTCCCCCCGCCAGCCGGCTCGCCGGGATGGTCTTCGCCAGCATGCCGGCAATGGCGGGCACCGCCAGCATCGGGGCGGAAAGCGCGAGCATAAGAAGGCCGGCGTCCATTTCACTGTAGCCTTCTACCCCGACGAAACGCAACGGCAGCAGGATCAGCAGGACGACATAGGCATAACAGGTGGCAATCGGCAGTATCTGCACGCCGACAAACCTGCCATACCGGAACAGGGAGAGTTCCAGCAGCGGATGTTTGATATGGGTTTCGATAATGGCGAACACCGCCAATGCCCCCGCGCTGAGCGAAAACGCCCCGAGCACCGCGGGATCGGCCCAGCCGCGCTCCGGCGCCTGGTTCAGGCCGAGGGTCAGAAAACCGAGCGCGGCGATAAAGGATAACGCTCCGGGCCAGTCAAACCGCGCGCTGTCCGGATTGCGGGTTTCGCGCATGACGGTAAGCGCTATAGCCAATGCCATGACATCAAGCAACGTTCCCGTCAGGAAGATGGAACGCCAGCCGAAACGTTCGATGAGGCTGCCGGACAAGAGCGGTCCGAGGGCAAGACCGATGCCGAAGGTGGTGCCGATCATGCTGAACGCGCGGGTCTGCGCGTGTCCGGTGAATTCCTGGGCCAGCGCCGCGGACCCGCCCGCCAGCGCCGCGGCCGCGCCTGCGCCCTGCAGTGCGCGCAGGAGATTGAGAGTGACAATGCCGGGGGCAAAATCGAGCGCCAGGGAGCCAATGGCGAAGACGATGACACCGCCGATAAATACGCGCTTCCTGCCGTAGACATCGGCCAGCGCACCCGCGGGCAGCATAAAACTGCCAAAGGTAAGCATGAAACTGTTGGTGATCCAGTTAATCTGCGCGGCGCTTGCCTTGAATTCGATGCTAATAGTATGCGCGGCAAGCGCCCCACCGGTGAAGCTTATGGGCAGCGCCAGTGCCGCCAGGCAGACGGCAAGGAGCACCGCCAGCCCGTTTTTGCCGGTTGAAGACGCTAAGCTCGATGACATGGTATATCCCTCATTGTTCTGCGGTTGACAGCGTGATCCAGCAGGTTGCGGAATCATCTTGTTCTTTGTGCGGGCGCGGCCGTATTTATAACGCGCCGGCCCGTACACCTGGTCAGACTGTTTGTTCAGCAATCCGGGCGCGGTGGGCGTTGACCACGTCGGCCTCGTCCCGCAGCGCTTTCAATACGGAAGGATGGGCATCCATCCGCGCCTTCCAGGCCGTCACGTTCGCCAGGTGACTGACGTTGATGCCGGAGCGTTCGCCCCAAAAGGTTGCCCAGAGATAAGCATCGGCCACCGTCAGCGTGTCTCCGGCGAGATACCGGCGGCCGTCGGAAAGACGATCGTCGAGGATCTGATAGGCGGCGATGATTCTGCTGCTGGTCCACGCGATACCGGCCTCCGTCATCAGTTTGCGCATCAGGGGAATGTGCTTTTGCGCGATCTCGGTGGCGATAAAAACCAGCAATTGGTCATACTTAACTCGCTCCAGGGTGCCCTGGGGCGGGATCAGACCGGCTTCGGGATACTGGTCGGCCAGATAGGAGGTGACGACGATGGTTTCCGACAGCCGCTCTTTCGCTTCGTCCAGAACCAGTAGGGGAACGTATTGCATTGGGTTTAATTCGGCAAAGTCGTCGCCATTGGAGGTGGACTTGCCGAAAACATCAAAATGAATGAGTTCAGGCGCAATACCAAGTTCATTGGCGATGATTTGCACAGCTTCGGAGCAGGTTTTGTCAGCGATATAAAGTTTCATTTCATAGTCCTCTCGGGGAATGTTTTTGACAAAATGAAGTCTATCTGTGCCTGGAGGAGGGATAAACACCGCGTTAGGCTAAGCTCTGTATCCTGTAGGGAGACAATCCGGCGAAGGTTTGCCCTGGGGCCGGGGCAGACCCATTGGGTCCTCCCCCGGCGTAATGCTAATTGCGGATGCTGCGGAATGCCTTACGGACTTCATCCGCGAAAAGGACCGGCTGTTCAAAGGCTGCGAAATGGCCGCCGCGGGACGTCTTGTTCCAATAGACCAGGTTGGGATAGGTCTGCCGCGCCCAGGACTCGGGGGGAGTCCAGATTTCTCCCGGAAAGACCGATACGCCCACCGGGATGTGGACCGGAATGGCATAAAAATCGAGGTCCGGATGTTCGGCGTACATGCGCGCCGAAGAGGCGCCGGTATTGGTGACCCAATACAGGGTGATATCGTCGAGGATTTTGTCATAACCCAATACGCTCACCGGATCGCCGTTGCTGTCCGTCCAGGACTCAAACTTGTCGTAAATCCAGCTCAACAATCCCACCGGCGAATCGGCCAGGGCGTAACCAATGGTCTGCGGCCGCGTGACCATCTGCCAATAATAGCCCGAACCGTCCGTGCCGAACCGGGCGAGTTGATCGAATGCCCGCTGTTCATCCGGGGTAGGGTAGGCTGGCTTATCTCTGGGCGTTACCAGCGGAAGGTTGGTATGGATGGCCTTAAGCCCCGGGAGCTGCAAGCGGGCCATCTCGATGGTGACGTGGCTACCCCAGTCGCCGCCCTGGGCGACATATTGGTCGTAACCGAGCCGGCGCATCAGAGCGTGCCAGGCTTTCGCGATGCGGTTTCGGTTCCAGCCTTTATCTTCCGGCTTGTCCGAGAAACCGTAGCCGGGAAGGGAAGGAATCACCAGATGGAACGCATCTTCCGCCTTACCGCCGTGGGCGATGGGATCC
The DNA here is from genome assembly GCF_047324245.1 of Sodalis sp. RH16. Lineage (NCBI taxonomy): Bacteria > Pseudomonadati > Pseudomonadota > Gammaproteobacteria > Enterobacterales > Bruguierivoracaceae > Sodalis > Sodalis sp. RH16. The sequence continues at coordinate 2,207,180 of NZ_CP178737.1, forward strand.
ACCAGGGAGTCAATGATATCAAGGAATTCAATAACCGATCCCGGCCAGCCATGGGTCAGAATGAGCGGCATTGCGTCCGGATGGCGAGAGCGGACATGCAGGAAGTGAATGCCGAGTCCGTCGATGCCGGTTTTGAACTGCGGGTATTGATTCAACCGTTTCTCTACGCGGCGCCAGTCGTATTCGGTTTTCCAGTATTCGATGAGTTCCTTTATCCGGGCAAGACGTGGTCCCTGAGAGGCGTCCGGTACCGTCTCCTGTTCGGGTAAACGGGTCGCGTCCAGACGCCGTTTCAAATCCTCTAAAACGGCTTCGGGAATAGCAATGGTGAAGGGACTGAGAAACTCTGTCCGGCCGGGTGCGCTTTTCATGGGATGGATGAAATCTAACATAGCGGTGCTCCATTATATAAAATCATTGGCAGGGATTATTTCTGTTAAGAGACGGTAACTGTTTTCGGCGGCTGGATAAATTCGTCGGCAAGTGACGCTCTGTTTCGTTCCAGGCGACAATGCAAGGCAGCTGGGCTATGAAACCGGCTGCCGGGGGAGAAGCATCTGTCAAAAGGGGGGGGAGCGGATGGATGCTTATAATGAAATGATCATTGGCGCCGGCTTGGACCGGCGCCGGCGCCAGGGTCTTTACACCGGCTATGCGGGCAGGGGGTGGCTAGGCGTCGGCAATTGTGATTACGACTTTGCCGAACGGTCCGCGGGCAAGGTGCTGATATGCTTGGCGGGCTTCGCTAAACGGATAGACCTTATCGATGACCGGTTTGATCTGATGCTGATTCAAGAAAATATTCATTCGCTCAAAGGATGTGCGGTGGCCCACGGCGATGCCGCGAATGGTCGTTTGACGGAACAGCAGCGGCATAATATCGAGCGACGCGGTCTGGCCGCTCAAAAAGCCGATTTGTGCAATCAGGCCGGCGGGTTTCGTGGCGGCCACAGACTGGTTCAGTCCGTTGCCGCCGGCGACGTCCAGTAAGAGATCGACACCGTTGCCGCCGGTAAGGGCGAGGGCTTCCTTTGCCCAATCAGGGTGTTTTTTATAATTGATGCCTTCGGCGGCGCCCAGCGCCCTGATCTTGGCCAGATTTTCATCTCTGCCCGACGTGGCGATAACGCGCGCGCCGAGGGCCGTTGCAATCTGCACCGCAAATAGGGAGACCCCTCCGGTACCTTGCACCAGCAGCGTCTGGCCCCTCTGCAAATGCCCCACATCCATCAGAGAGAACCATGCGGTGAGTGCCGCAATCGGTAACGTGGCGGTTTCCTCATCCGACAGATTGTCGGGCGCCAGGACCGCGCTCTCTTCATGGATGATCATGTATTCGGCCAGTCCGCCGGGCAGCGGGGCGCCGAAGCAGTAGTCCGGCTCGTTCGGGCCCGGCGCGCCATCTATCCATCTGGAATAGAGCGTAGAGCTGACGCGATCCCCAATCTTGAACCGGCTGACGCCCGGACCGGTCTTGACTACTTTCCCCGCGGCATCGCTGACTGGAATCAATGGCTTGGGGATCATATTCGGCTCGTACAGGCCTTCAACGATCACCTTGTCCCGATAGTTCAGCGACACGGCGCCCACCTTGATAAGCAGTTCGCCTGTTTTCGGTTCCGGGGTGGGTATTTCCTCCAACTGCAGATTTTCCATGCCAAAATCTTTCAAGAGCCAGGCTTTCATAGCATATTCCTGTTGAAAAAGAGTGCGGGTATGCGCGCCGGCAAAGGCCGCGCTTTGGAGAGGACCATCTTCCGGTTTTAAGCGGGCGGGATAAATATCCGCACCCCAACAGGACTGTTGCGTGCAGGGGAAACAATATGTGATGAACGCTTAACGCTTAACGCTTAACGCTTAACGCTTAACGTTTCACGTTAAGTCTCAAGCCAGTTGCCATGCAATGCGGGGAAATACTCCGTCACCCAATCGACAAATGCCCTTACCTGCGGGGCAAGATGCATCCTGCTGGGATAAAGCACAGATATGGGTCTTGGTTTGGGACGGTACTGCGGCAGCACTTCCACCAGGGCGCCGCTGGAAATATGATGGTCAACGCTTACCCCCAGCGCCTGGAGTATGCCGAAGCCGGCCAGACCGGCTTCGATGTAGGCCGCAGAGTCATTGACAAGAATCCCCGAGCGCAGATTAATCACGCGCTCTTTGCCATTGACCAGAAAACGCCATTCCAACGGCTTTCGCGACGCGCCGGAGAAATAATTCACCGCCTGGTGCCGGGCAAGCTCGTCCAAGGTCGCCGGATTGCCGAATTCAAGTAGATAACCCGGCGAGGCGCAGGTTATAAGGGGCGCCATGCCGATTCTTCGTCCTACCATGCTGGTGTTGGGCAGTTCACCCAGCCGGACGACGCAATCGACGCCTTCGGCAATAAGATCAATGGTGCGATCGGTGACTCCCAGAATCAACGAAATATTGGGATAGGTGCGGTTGAAGTCCCGCAGACTGGCCATAAAGCATGATTGGGCCAAAGCCACCGGCAGATCAATCCGCAGTCGTCCGCAGATATTCTCGTCATTGGCCGAGAACAGCGAGGTGGCCTCGGCGATGTCGTTCAATATATCCGTCACGCGGCCGTAAAACGCCTCGCCCTCCGCTGTAAGGATGACCTTGCGGGTGGTGCGATGGAAAAGGCGTACCCCCAGCGATGCTTCCAATTCCTGGATAATATGCGTGACGTGAGGGCGGTTTATCTGCATGGCGTTGGCCGTCTTGGTAAAACTGCCGAGATCGGCCAGCCTGGCAAAAACCCGTAGTGATTGGAGTAGTTCCATGACGCCCTTTGGTTCGATGGCGGCGGTTCGATGCCGGCGATTGCGCAAGCGCGCGATAGTGTCTTTTGCAGCAAGGGGGGACGACCTGGTCATCACCCCGATTGGTTTTAACATTTCAACGCCTATTTTTCCACCTAAGGAAAAATAAGCGGGATGATAAGGACAAGCGCCGTTAACGCGCCTGATACACCATTATTTAACAATTTGGTCTTTGCCCGTCATGATTTACCCCCTTTACCTCATTGTCAACCCAGCCTTAAAACACGTTAAAAACGTGAATCGGCTAGCAAAATCCACATTTTAATGGCCGGGAAACGGCCTGAAAAGTGTGATCCATCTCGACTGTTTCCTCAGGTTAAAAAATTCATATGACTGATAATTAACTCTATTTTCGAATCTCTTTTTGTCTCCAGCAGCATTGGCATTGCCATTGATGTATTTATGTATTGAGTTTATAACATTATACATTCAATGGAGGAGAGCATGAGCAGATCAAAAGTATGTAGCGCGGATGTTGCAATATCCCGTATAGCCCCGGGTGCAACCGTGCTGATTGATGGTTCGGGCGGCGGCGTTAACGAGCCTGGTTTTGTATTGTCGGCATTAAAGGCCCACTTCGACAAAACCGGCCGTCCCGGGCATCTGACGGTCGTCCATCCCAGCGGCATGGGAGACGGACAGGGCGGCGGCATAGATTATCTTGCCGATCCGCACTTGGTGAGCAAGGTCATCGGCGGCCACTGGAGCTGGTGCCGGAAAATGCAGGATTTGGCCGTAACGGAGCAAATCGAGGCGTGGTGCCTGCCGCAGGGGGTGATGTCCCATCTGCTGCGCGTTATTGCCGGCAATGGCCCGGGGCTGATTAGCCGGGTCGGTCTGGGCACCTTTGTCGATCCGCGTATTGACGGCGGCCGCATCAACAAACGCGCCAAGGGCGACTACGTCAGCCTGATGAATATCAATGATGAAGAGTTCCTGTTCTTTAAGGCTTTCCCCATCGATGTCGCCATTATTCGCGGCACGGTAGCCGATGAAGAGGGCAATATCACCATGGAAGAAGAGGGACTCTTTGCCGAAACCCTCTCCGCGGCGCAGGCGGCAAAAAATTCCGGCGGGATAGTGATTGCCCAGGTGAAATACCTGGCGGAGCGCGGCAGTATTGATCCAAGAAAAGTCAAGGTTCCCGGCGTGCTGGTTGATGCGGTGGTGGTGGATGCAGGGCAGCGCCTGTCCTTTGCTACCGCCAGCGATCCCAGTCTGTGCGGCGAGCTGAGGATTCCCTCCGGGGGTTTTCCGGCGCTGCCGATGAACGCCAGAAAGGTGATCGCCCGGCGTGCCGCCAAGGCCCTGATAAAAGGGGACGTTGTCAACCTCGGTTACGGCATGCCTGACGGCGTCGCTTCCATCCTGGCGGAAGAAGGCCGCGGCGATGAGGTGACCTTTACCCTGGAGCAAGGGCATGTGGGCGGTATTCCCGCTACCGGATCGGATTTCGGCATGGTGCGGAATCAATGGGCCATGATTGACGCCGGCTATCAATTTGACTGGTACGACGGCGGCGGTTTGGATATCGCCATCCTTTCTTTTGCCGAAGTCGACGGGCAGGGCAATGTCAACGTGAGCAAGTTTGGCGGCAGGGTGGCGGGGATCGGCGGCTTCGTCAATATTTCCCAAGGGGCCAAACGAGTGGTTTTCGTCGGGACATTCAAAGCCGGAAAGCAGGCCCAGGGATTTGACGCCGACGGCGTACATATTAAACAGGAAGGGGTCGCCAAGAAATTTGTCCATCGGCTGGAACAGATTTCTTTCAGTGCGTTATATGCCCGAAAACGGCACCAGCCGGTTATTTATGTCACCGAACGTTGCGTCTTTGAATTAGGTGAAAAAGGGCTGATGTTGATTGAAATTGCGCCGGGTATCGATCTCGAAAAAGATATTTTAAGTCAAATGGATTTTATGCCGGAGATTTCATCCAAACTCAAAATGATGGATGAACGGCTGTTCAGCGAATTTTCTCAACAGGTTGATCAAGAGGCCATTATATGAGCTCGCTGCTAGTGGAAAAAGAGAATCAGGTTGTTTTACTGACGCTTAATCGCCCTGAAAAAAGAAATGCCTTAAGTACGGAACTGCTCGAGTCATTAAAAAAAGTCCTGGCCGAGCTAAAAGATGCGACGGATATAAAAGCGCTGGTGATCACCGGTGCCGGAGATAAAGCTTTTTGCGCCGGTGCTGATATTAAAGAACAAACCCGGTTTACGCCGGAGCAGGCGTTTAATCATATGCGCTGGGGACAATCGATATTTGACGATATCGAACGGTTTCCCTTACCCACTATCGCCATGATCGATGGGTTTGCGCTCGGCGGCGGCCTTGAGCTGGCTTTGGCCTGCGATATGCGTTTTGCCTCTGCCCGGGCGACTTTCGGCAATCCGGAAATCACGCTGGGAAATCATCCCGGCTGGGGCGGCACCCAACGTTTGCCGAAGCTTGTCGGCCAGGCCCATGCGCGCCAGATCATGTTTACCGGTACGCCGGTGGACGCCGGGCGGGCGTTGCGCATTGGATTGGTTAATGATGTTTATCCGGTGGAAACGCTTAAGGAGGGCGTATGGCAAACCGTTGATGCCATTGCGCGGCATTATGCGCCCGCGCTGAAAAGCGTGAAATCGGTTGTCCGCGTTTCTGAGCCGGATAATGCCTATGCCGGCATGCTGGCGGAAGCCTTTGGCGTCAGTCAGCTCTGGGGCGCGCAAGCGCAAAAAGAGGCGCAAAAAGAGTTTTTTGGAAAATAAGCAATAGCGCCAGCAGCCCGGCGGAAGGGTTAATTATCTGCCGGGTATAGCAATGCTGTTTCAGTTTGCATGTGCTTATTATTGACACTAAGTTGCCCTATTCATTTGAAACCCTATTACAATTGTAGGAGTAATTATGCACACTCATCCGTTGCCCATGCGCCGTTGGCTGTATGTCATGCCCCTTATATTTATCAGCTATAGCCTGGCATTTTTGGATAAGGCCAATTACAGCTTTGCCGCTGCCGGCGGTATTAATCGGGATCTGGGAATCACCCAGGGGTTATCCTCTTTAATCGGCTCGCTGTTTTTTTTGGGTTATTTTTTCTTTCAAATTCCCGGCGGTATTTTGGCGGAAAAAACCAGCGTACGTAAATTATTAGCATGCAGCCTGGTTATCTGGGGTATTTGCGCCACGGCCACCGGGCTGGTACACAGTATTCCGCTGCTCATTGTCATCCGGTTTATATTGGGAATCGTCGAAGCCGTGGTAATGCCCACCGTCTTGATTCTCACGGCCCGCTGGTTTACCAAGAAAGAGCGCTCCAAGGCCAATACCATTTTCCTGCTGGGGAATCCGGTGACCATCCTCTGGATGTCGATTCTTTCGGGTTATCTTATCGATAACTTCGGCTGGCGCCATATGTTTGTCGTCCAGGGGATACCGGCTATCGTCTGGGCGGCGGTGTGGTATCTGTTGATCCGCGACAAGCCGGAAGAGGCCGGTTGGCTGACTGCCCGGGAGAAGGCCGCCCTGTCTGACGCCCTGAAGGCTGAGCAGACCGAAAAACCCCAACTGCTCAATTATGGTCAGGTGTTCCGGTCACCGAATGTACTGAAATTGTCCGGCTGGCTGTTTTTCCAAAGCATCGGTTTTTATGGTTTTCTGATGTGGCTGCCTTCGATACTGCATTCCTCGTCTATCACCATGTCCCGTACCGGCCTGTTGACCTCGCTGCCCTATGGGCTGGCGGTGGTATTCATGCTGCTCGCGGGCTGGCTGAGCGACCGGCTGCAAAAACGCATTCCCTTTATTGTCTATCCCATCCTGGTGGCCGGCTGCTGCTTTTTGGCGCTGGCGCTGCTGGGCATCAATCATTTCTGGGTGGCGTACGGCCTGCTTACCCTGGCGGGGGTGTGCATGTATATCCCGTTCGGTTCATTTTTCGCATCAATACCGGATGTTCTTCCCAGCTCCATGGTCGGCGGGGCGACGGGAATGGTGAACAGCATCGGATCCTTGGGGGCTTTCCTCGGCGCTTATGCCGTGGGTTTCCTCAATGGATTGATGCAAACCACCCAGGCCTCCTATTATTTGATGGCGGTGTGTCTCGGTTTGTCGGCGCTGTTCGGCCTGTGGATTAAAATTCCCAAAACCGTAAACAACGATTTGCCCAAAGAAGGGATGTCGCTTAATTTCCACTGAACTGAGTAGATAGATAAGCCCTGAAAATATCTTTCAGGGCTTGTTTACAGAAGGGGGATGGGGCGCATCAATCAGCGGTTTTCTTTAGTTCCAGCAAGGCTTTCAGAAAGTAGTAGTCGCCGTAAATGGTGGCCTCATCGATGCCAAGGCTGTGGGGAAGATCGGCGGTGGCATGGGATAACAACCCTTCATTCTCATCGGACAGGCAGCTTTCGCTCAAGGCTTTGAGCATCTCTTCGGCGCAGGATAGGTATTCGGCTTTTTGCGTAATCTTGAACAGGCGCAGCAAGCCAAAGGCGCTGATGGCGCCGGCGGAGGCATCTTTCGGGGCGCTGGCCGCGCCGTCCCGGTAATCCCATAGGGGGATCCGGTCGGCGGGTAAGTTTGCCATGATAAATTGCGCCACCTGCTGCGCCGCCTCGCGATAACGTTTGTTTCCCCGCGCGCCGGCGAGCATTGAAAGCCCCGCGATGGCCCAGCCCTGGCCCCTGGACCAAGCGCTCCCGGGGGCCAGCCCTTGATAGGTATCGCCTTGCAGGGGCTCGCCCTGGGGGGAGAAATGATACACATGGAATACGGAACCATCGGCGCGCAAATGGTTGTCCAGGGCTTTTGCGGTATGGGTGTCGACGACCCGTAACAGGCGGTCGCCGCCGTCATTATCGCTGGCCCACACCAGCAGAGGTAAATTCATCAGGGTGTCAATCAAGACCGCGCCGGCCCACTCCTCGCCGCCGAAAAATCCCCAGCCCGGGATAAACCCCCCAGCCTCGTTGAATTGTCTTGCCAGACTTTCCGCCGCGTTAAGGGCGGCCGCATGGTAGCTTTCTTCGCCGGTTAAGCGCCAGCCGGCGATGGCGCTGGGATAAAACATAAAGCCGAGATCGTGATTCCGGCTGTCGTTCGCCCGCGGCAAAAGGCGTTCCGTAAAACCCTTGGCCGCTGTTAATAATTCCGGGTCCCGCTGCTCTTCATAGCAAAGCCAAAGCAGGCCGGTCCAGAATCCTCCGGTCCACACCCCATCTAGGGTGAATTGATATTTACCCCCCTCGGTGATATGCGGAAAATCCTTGAATTTTCGGCTATTTAACGTCGTTTTGGTAACGCAGTGTTGTATCGCGGAGTCCAGCCAGTTCATATCATACCCCATGTTAAAACAGTCAATATAAATGTATTTAAGTTATGACATTATATCAATGATCTAATTTGATTTTTGTGACGACCGGAGGAGTTGGGTCGATATGACGCCGGCTATCATGGCTTGTGGGTATGGGGAACGACACATGCGTTAAGATGTGCGGCCAGGACACCTTTTAAAATCAATATGTTCCGGTGGCTTGAATTTTAAAGCACAAGCGGCCTATGATGTCATGTGTACATAACATGCAGTCATAAATGCTATATGTGATCCGGGGTAAAAGATGCTGTCTCATTTGGAAAAAACGGATTCCTTGTCCTCCCTGCTTGACCCGTCAAGCCCGATTCCCTTGTTCCATCAGTTGCGTGACATCCTTGAACGCTGGTTCTGTCAGGATTTTACCCTGCGTGATGATTTACCTACCGAGAAAGAGATTACCGAGCGTTTCGGCGTAAGCCGTATTACGGTACGCCGCGCTATCGATACGTTGATAAATGAATCGATCCTGATTCGTCCCAAATCGAGAGGGCGCCTGCGCCTGCAAAAGGTTCATCTGACGCAGAAGCTTAATCGGCTCAGGGGTTTTTTTACCGACGACCTACTGGCCGCCGGCATTAAAGCCAGTACCAAAGTCATTGATCTTTCCAGGGTCAAGATGGAGAAGGTCAACGATATATTAGGTTTGCAAAAAGATGATGAGTGTTACCGCGTCGAGCGCCTGCATTATGGCGACGGGAAACCCGTTGCACACCAGGTGTCATATATTCCGGTCAAACTGCTTCCGGATCTGGAGCAATACGATCTGTCCGCTTCATTGATGCAAATGTTTGACAAGCTGTTGAAAAAACCGGTGGTGCGGGGTGAACAACAGCTGGTGGTTCAGGAAATCACCATGGATGAGGCGACCTATCTTGATCTGCCCATCAATGCCTATGTCATCAAAATTTCCCGCACGGCCTATACCGAGGACAATCAAGCCATCGAATATTTTATCGCCACGCTAAATCCCAAATGTTATCAGTTCTCCATGTCGGTCTATGCTGAATGAGACGTGGCCGAACCGCTGTCCCCTAAAGGAGAAAGCTGCGGCATGGGGGATGTGCGAGCGGACATGTTATGATGGTAATCAGTTAATTATCGCGGTGGGTGGCTGAATCGTTCAGGTTGACGCCGTGCACCGTCAAATATAACAATCAGGGATAACCCCAGCGCTATGATCCGTGTAACGACCTTATCCAATCCCCGCCTGGCCCAGGCGTTTATCGATTATATGAAAAGCCAGGGCGTGGCGATGGAAATGCAGCTCCAGGGGCGCGCGGCGGAGTTGTGGCTGGCCGACGACGAGGAATTGGCCCGTGTGGAGGCGGCATTGGAGATCTTTTTGCAGGATCCGTTGCACCCGCGCTACCAGGCGGCCAGCTGGCATTCAGGAACCGTGGGGCGCGGGCACTTCCGGCCTCAGCCCGCATCCTGGCTGCCGGCCCTGCGCAGCAAGGCCGGGCCGCTGACCCTGGGCCTGACGATAGCCTGCGTGCTGGTCTATATACTGATGAACGTCCTGGGGGATGAGGTGGTGATGCGCTGGCTGGCCTTTCCCGCCGACCAGTCCCAGCGCGCGCAGCCGTGGCGCTGGGTAAGCCATATTCTGTTGCATTTTTCGCTGCTGCATTTATTGTTCAATCTGGTGTGGTGGTGGTATCTCGGCAGTGCGATGGAAAAATATCGCGGCTGGCTGCCGCTGGCGGTATTGACCTTGTTGTCGGCGGCAATCAGCGGGTTGGTGCAATTCCATTTCAGCGGCGCCTTGTTCGGCGGTCTCTCCGGCGTGGTCTATGCTCTGATGGGATATGTCTGGTGGTATGGCGAGAAAAATCCCGGCGGTCCGCTCCAGATGCCGCGCGGCGTCATCGTTTTCGCGTTGCTGTGGCTTATTGCCGGTTATTTCGATATTTTAGGCATCGCGATAGCCAATGCCGCCCATGTGGCAGGCTTGGCCATCGGGTTGTTAATGGCTTTCTGGGATACTCGCCGTAAAACAGGGGCAGGTCGCCATCGGTAACGGTAGGGCAGCAGAGGAATTCACGTGAAGCAAACGCAGCGGCATGATGCCATTATCGAGTTGGTACGTCGGCAGGGTTATGTCAGTACTGAAGAATTAGTGGAACATTTTGCGGTCAGTCCGCAAACCATCCGGCGCGATCTGAACGAACTGGCCGAGATCAATAAAATCCATCGCCACCATGGCGGGGCGGCTTTGCCTTCCAGCTCTGTTAATACCGCCTATCACGATCGCAAGGCCATGTGGTCGGCGGAAAAAGCGCGCATCGCCCAGCGGGTTGCGGCAGAAATCCCCAATGGCGCGACGCTGTTTATCGATATCGGCACCACGCCCGAAGCGGTGGCCCACGCATTGTTGGACCACAAGGATCTGCGGGTAGTGACCAATAACCTGAACGTTGCCACGCTGTTGACCGCGAAAGAGGATTTCCGCCTGATACTGGCCGGCGGCGAGGTGCGTACCCGCGATGGCGGCATCATGGGGGAAGCCACGCTGGACTTTATCTCCCAGTTCCGGCTGGATTACGGCATTCTCGGTATCAGCGGTATCGATATGGATGGTTCGCTGCTGGAGTTCGATTATCACGAGGTCCGCACCAAACGGGCCATTATCGATAATTCCCGCTGCGTGATGCTGGTTACCGACCACTCTAAATTCGGTCGTAACGCCATGGTTAATCTGGGGAAAATGTCACTGATAGATTATCTGTTCACCGATAAGATGCCCCCCCCCAGCGTGATGAGCATCATTGAACAATCCGAGGTGAAGCTGGAGCTGTGCTAGGCCCGGCCCGGCGTAAAAAGCTGCGGCGATCTCACCTTTTCAAGGCCGTTGACTATTCTTTGATCATCACAAACAAAACACTGTTTTTTTACGATAACTTGATATATCCATTTTATGGGGTTGTCCGTGATAATGACATGCCAGTGGGATGTCTTGCCGTATCCGGCGTTGATCAACTTATAACCAACAGGATAGAGACGCTCTTATGCCGAAAAACAAATTTGATAAAGCTGCCTTTCAGGCTGCCCTGGATCGGCGGTGGCAACATCTTGGCCTGCAAAATGCCCAGGAGATGACGCCGTTCCAGTGGTGGGATGCGGTCAGCGCCGCGGTCAACGAATTGATCCCCTGGCAACCGGCCACCGGCAAGCAGGACAGAAAAAACCCCCGTCACGTGAATTATCTTTCCATGGAATTCCTGATCGGCCGCCTCACCGGCAATAACCTCATTAATCTGGGCTGGTTCGATCCGGTCAAAAAGATCCTCGACGGCTATGGCATCAATCTAGGCGATCTCCTGGAACAGGAAGTGGATCCGGCGTTGGGCAACGGCGGGTTGGGCCGACTGGCGGCCTGTTACATGGATTCCATGGCAACGGTGGGACAGGATGCCATCGGCTACGGGCTGAATTATCAATACGGCTTGTTCCGCCAGCGGTTTGCCTCCGGCGAGCAGTTTGAAACGCCGGATGACTGGCATCGTGAATCCTACCCCTGGTTCCGGCATAATCCGTCGTTAACCGTCCAGGTTGGGCTGGGGGGGCGTCTGGAAAAGAATGAGCAGGGGGAGGTGAACTGGGAACCGGCGTTTACCTTGAACGGCGAGGCTTGGGACCTGCCGGTGGTGGGTTATGAAAACGGCATTACCCTGCCGCTGCGGTTATGGCAGGCGACGCATCCCCATCCCTTTGATTTATCGCTTTTTAATGATGGAAAATTTCTCAAGGCGGAGCAGGCGGGTATAGACGCCGCCAAGCTGACGAAGGTACTTTATCCCAATGATAATCATCTGGAAGGAAAGCAGCTCCGGCTGATGCAGCAGTATTTCCAGTGCGCCTGCTCGGTGGCGGATATCCTGCGCCGGCATCATTTGGCCGGCCGTTCGATACACAGCCTGCCTGATTATGAAGTGATCCAGCTCAACGACACCCATCCCACCATCGCCATTCCCGAAATGCTGCGGATTCTGCTGGATGAGCATCAATTATCCTGGCAGGAAGCCTGGCATATCACTTCGCGCACCTTCGCCTATACCAATCACACCCTGATGCCTGAAGCGCTGGAGCGTTGGGATGAAAAACTGGTACGCACGCTGCTGCCGCGCCACTACGCCATCATTCAGCAGATCGACCGGGAATTCAAAAAGCTTGTGCAAGCGCATTGGCCGGACGATGAAGAGGTGTGGAGTAAGGTGGCGGTGCGGTACGATAAGCAGATCCGGATGGCCAACCTGTGCGTGGTGTGCGGCTTCGCCGTCAACGGCGTCGCCGCGTTGCATTCCGATTTGGTGAAAACCGATCTTTTCCCGGAATATTTTGCGCTTTGGCCGCAAAAATTTCATAACGTGACCAACGGCATTACCCCGCGCCGCTGGCTTAAACAGTGTAATCCGGCGCTGGCGAAACTCATTGACGATACCATCGGCAAAGGATGGGTAACCCGGCTGGAAAAACTGAAAGAGCTGGAGCCTTATGCGGAACAGGCGGATTTTTGCGCGCAGTACCAGCAAATCAAGCACGATAATAAACAAAAGCTGGCGGCGAAAATCAAGCAATTAACCGATATCACCGTCAACCCCGAAGCGCTGTTCGACGTGCAAATCAAACGGTTGCACGAGTACAAACGCCAGCATCTGAATTTATTGCATATTTTGTCCCTGTACCGTCAGTTGCGCAGCGATCCTAGCCTGGATATCGTGCCGCGGGTCGTGCTCTTTGGCGCCAAGGCCGCGCCGGGATATGCGCTGGCAAAAAATATTATCTATGCTATCAACCAGTTGGCTGAAAAGATCAATAACGATCCCAAGATAAACGACCGGCTCAAGGTGGTCTTTCTGCCGGATTACCGGGTATCGGTGGCGGAGTGGATGATTCCGGCCGCTGATCTGTCGGAACAGATCTCCACCGCCGGTAAAGAGGCCTCCGGCACCGGCAATATGAAGCTGGCGCTGAACGGCGCATTGACCATCGGCACGCTGGATGGCGCCAATGTGGAAATCGCCGAACAGGTGGGAGAAGATCATATCTTTATCTTCGGTAATACCGTGCCGCAGGTGAAAACCCTGCTGGCTTCCGGTTATAAGCCGGCGCAATTGCTGAAAAAGGATAAAAACCTGAAGGCGTTGCTCACCGAACTGGGCAGCGGCTTATACAGCAATAAGCACAAACACGCTTTTGATCCTTTGCTGCAAAGTCTGCAACAGGGCGGCGATCCCTACCTGGTGCTGGCGGATTTCGCCGCCTATTGCGAGGCGCAACAGCGTGTGGACGCGCTATTCCGCCGCCCGGAAGAGTGGACCCACAGCGCGGTGCTGAATACCGCGCGGGTGGGATTTTTCAGTTCCGATCGTTCGGTTCGCGATTATCAGCAGCGCATCTGGCAGGCAAAACGTTAAGGAGCAGCGATGGATCCCAAGGTATTGGATCAGGCCGCCGAGCGGGCGGGGATTATTCCGGAATATATTGACGCCTGGGGACAGCGCAAAGTAATCAGCACCGAGACCAAACGGCAATTGCTTAACGCCATGGCCGGTGTTGCCGACGATCTCGCCCTGGCGGCGCCGCTGCCGCCGGTATGGGTAGTCAGGGAAGGGGAAAGCGCCGTGCTGTCGGTGGCGTTAAGCGAACCGGCGGATTGGGTATTAACTGAGGAAACCGGCCGGCAGCATGCAGGCTACCTCAGCGGCGGCCGGTTAGCGTTGCCTGCCGGGCTGCCGGCCGGTTATCACCGTCTCGCCCTGCGCAGGGAACTGCGCCACTGGAGCTGCCAGGTGATTGTCGCGCCGCCCCGTTGTTATGAGCCGGCGGCGTTGCTGGCGGGCCATAAGATTTGGGGCGCCACCATCCAGCTTTACACCCTGCGTTCGCAGCGGAATTGGGGAGTGGGGGATTTTGGCGATCTGGCGCTGATGATTGAGGGCACGGCGAAAAACGGCGGCGCCTTTGTCGGCCTTAATCCCATCCATGCGCTGTATCCCGCGTTGCCGGGCTGGGCCAGTCCCTACAGTCCCTCTTCCCGGCGCTGGCTGAATATTATTTATATCGATGTGGGCGCACTGGATGATTTCCAGCAAAGCTCCGCTGCGCAGCAATGGTGGTGTCTGCCGGAAACCCAGGGGACCTTGTCCGCGCTGCGTGACGGCGATCTGGTGGACTATGCCGGGGTGATGGCGTTAAAACTCAGTGGCTTAACCCTTGCCTTTCGGCACTTCATCACCCGCGGCCCGGAAGACCCGCAGCGTCGTTCATTCGAGGCGTTTGTCAGGGAGGGCGGCGAAAGCCTGCGGTTTCAGTCGACGTTTGATGCGCTGCATCGCCATCTTACCCTGGCGGGCCATCCGACGGAGGGCTGGCAGCAATGGCCGGAGCCCTTCCGCCAGGTTGACAGTGACGAAGTGCGCGAGTTCCGTCTAAAGCATCACCAGGACATCCGGTTTTTCAGCTATCTGCAATGGCTGGCGGCGCGGCAGTTTGATGACTGTTTCCAGCTCAGCCGCCGCTTGAATATGCCTATCGGATTGTATCGCGATTTGGCGGTGGGCGTCAGCGCCGGGGGGATGGAAACCTGGAGCGATCGCACGCTTTATCGCCTGGAGGTGTCCGTCGGTGCGCCGCCGGACCGGCTCGGTCCCCAAGGGCAGAATTGGAGCCTGCCGCCGCAGGATCCCAATGTGCTTTTCGCTCGCGCTTATGAACCCTTTATCACCATGCTGCGCGCCAATATGCGCCACTGCGGCGCACTGCGCATTGATCATGTGATGTCTCTGCTGCGATTGTGGTGGGTCCCGCTGGCGGGCAGCCCGCAGCAAGGGGCCTATGTCCGTTATCCGGTGGATGATTTACTGGCGGTGTTGGCTCTGGAAAGCCATCGGCAGCAGTGCATGGTTATCGGTGAGGATTTGGGCACCGTTCCCCAGGAGATCACCGCCAAATTGCAGGCCGCGGGCATCTATTCATATAAGGTGCTGTTTTTCGAGCGCAAAGATCCCGCGCAATACCGGGCTCCCGATGAATATGTCCCGCAGGCCATGGCTACCCTGACCACCCATGATTTAGCCACCCTGCGAGGATTCTGGCAACTGGAGGATTTGCGGCTGGGCAACAGGCTGCATCTCTACGCCGACGACGCAATCTATCAGCGACTGCTGGCGGACCGGCAAAAAGCCCGGCAGGCATTGCTTGATGCCCTGCATGCGTGGAAATGCGTACCGGCCAAATTAGGCAAGAATGCCGAGCGAGTGGTCATGTCGCCGATTTTGAACCGGGGAGCCCATCGTTATCTGGCGCTCAGCCAATCGGCTTTGCTGGGGCTGCAGCCGGAGGACTGGCTGGATATGGCGCTGCCGGTTAATGTGCCGGGCACCACCGATCAATATCCCAACTGGCGGCGAAAACTGGTGCGCGAGGTGGCTGAAATCTTCGACGATCAGGGCATTACCAGGCTATTGCGGGAAGTGGGCCGGCTACGCAATAAAAGCGCCGACGGCCAGAATTCTTCGCCACGGCCCGAATGACGGGCCGAGTAAAAAGCCAACACGCCTGCAGCTTGGAAGATAAAGGGTAGCGGCGGGCGCCTTAATAATAGGAGTGCTCGCCGCGCTGGTGTTCGGTTAAATCGCGAACCCCTTTCAATTCAGGGAATTTTTCCAGCAATTCCTTTTCAATGCCTTCCTTGAGGGTGTAATCCACCATCGAACAGCCGTTGCAGCCGCCGCCGAATTGCAGGATGGCCAGATTATCATCGGTGATTTCCATCAGCGTCACCTGGCCGCCGTGGCCGGCCAACTGCGGGTTGATCTGCGATTGCAGGACATATTCAACCCGTTCAATCAACGGCGCGTCATCGGAAACTTTGCGCATTTTTGCATTGGGCGCTTTCAGCGTTAACTGCGATCCTAACTTATCCGTTACAAAATCGATTTCCGCATCCTGCAAATAGGGGGCGCTAAGCTGATCGACATAAGCGGTGATTTTATCGAACGGCAGCACCGTATCAGTGGCTTCCACCGCGTCGGGAGGACAATAGGAGACGCCGCATTCCGCATTCGGGGTGCCGGGATTGATGACGAATACGCGAATTTGGGTGCCAGCTTCCTGATTGGCCAGTAATTTAGCAAAGTGTTCCTGGGCAGCATCGGTAATCCGTATCATGACATTCACTCAATAGTTGACTAATCTAGTCAGATATAATAACTCCATTAACCCGCCGACTACAAGGTACGGCAGATACACCACACCTGAACGGCTTTAGCCCGCCGGGACAGCAGCAGGCGGGTCAATTCCTCCACCGTACTGCCGGTGGTGACCACATCGTCCACCAATGCCACGGTTTTCCCCGCCACATCGATGCAGCAATCGAACGCCCCGCGCAAATTCCGGCGCCGGGCGCCGGCGTGCAGCGTTTGCTGCGGCGGCGCGGCGCGGATTCGCACCAGGGCATCGGCACGGTAATCCACCTCCAGCCAGCGGGACAGGGTATGGGCCAGCAGGTGGGTTTGATTATACCCTCTGCGCCAGTGCCGGTAAGCATGCAAAGGAACATTAAGTATAAGCTCGGGCCGGAAAACCTGTTGTTCCCGATGTGCTTCCTGCCAGCGCAGCAGCAGCAGCCGGGCGAGGACCCGCGCCAGGCCGATGCCGCCGTGATATTTTAGCCTTTTTATCAACTGGCTGATGGGGGGTTGATAATCGGTGACATACAATAGGATTTCCCAGGGCGGCGCTTTCAGGAGACAACGCCCGCAGGGGCGGCCGGCGTTCCCGGCCGGCAGGCCGCAGCGGGGACAGCACCGGTCTCTGGCGTCCAGCAGCCGGACGGCGCAGCATCGGCAGATACCCTGATGGCTGAACCAAAGCGGTTGCCGGCATAGCCAACACAGGGCGCCAATGGTTAACATAAGCCGTTTTCCTTAACCCATATCTTCAACAAAAGAGACTATAACCGATGACGCCACTCTATTGGCATACCACCGGCAGCGGAACGACTGAACTTGTGCTGCTCCATGGCTGGGGTTTGAATTCCCAGGTATGGTCTTACATTGTGCCGCGGCTTACGCCGCATTTTCGGGTCCATCTGGTGGACTTGCCGGGATATGGCCGCAGCCAGGGCTTCGGGACCATGACGCTCGAACAGATGGCTCAAACGGTGGCGGAACGGGCGCCGGAACACGCCTGGTGGCTGGGCTGGTCGTTGGGGGGACTGGTGGCAAGCCAGGTGGCGTTAACCCTGCCGCAGCGGGTGGACGGGTTGGTCACCGTGGCCTCATCGCCCCGTTTCAGCGCCACCGACGGCTGGCCCGGCATCAAGCCGGACGTCCTGGTGGGTTTCGAACAGCAATTGGCCGAAGATTTTCATAAGACGGTGGAGCGCTTCCTGGCGCTGCAAACTCTGGGAACGGAAACGGCCCGGCAGGATACCCGCCGTTTGAAACAGGTGGTGCTGGCGCAGCCCCTGCCGTCGGTGGACGTATTGACCGGCGGCTTGGATATTCTGCGCACCGCGGATCTGCGGCAGGCTATGGCGGCCCTGGATATGCCATTTCTACGTCTGTACGGTAGCCTTGACGGGCTGGTGCCGCGCAAGGTAGCGGCGCTTCTGGACCTGTTATGGCCCCAAAGCAGCAGCTACCTGTTTGAGAAAGCCGCCCACGCCCCGTTTGTTTCTCATCCCGATCTGTTTTGCCAGCAGCTCATCAAATATATCCGACCATGATGGGTCAGCGCCGCCGTAACCTTCCCGCGCAAAATAATGCCTGACATTTTACCGTCCCCTGCGGCGGTAAAAGAGTTCCTGACCGGCCGTGAAATGCTTATTAAGCAATTTATCCCATAATCATTAAGTGCGAGGCGGTTATACCCTAAATAATTCGAGAGGGTATCGTTTAATTCTTTGTTTCCCTTGTTAGCGACTCATTTTAATTGAGAGGTGGTCTATATGAAAAAATTAATATTATTCGCCATGACGCTTTGCGGTATTGTGTTTTCACTGAATGCGCTGGCGGCGCAAGAAATTTCCGCTCAGGAAGCCGTAGAAAAAGGCTATAAGAGAATAGGCACGATTCATACCACCGCCAAGGCGACGTCTCCTATGGATGCCAAGGCCATCCTGTCGCAACGGGCGGATGAAAAAGGCGGTAATTATTATGTGATTATCGCCGGTCGCGAACACGGCAGATTCAGCGCCACCGCCGAGGTCTATGAATAATTCCGGCCAGCGCCGGGCGCAATAAAATAAAGCGCCGAATCTTTTAAGCCGGTGCGGATTCTGCTTTGCACCGTGATTTTCTTTGCGGCCAAAAGCGTTTTGGCCGCGATAAACAAATCCGGCAACAAAAAATCGCCGTACCGGCCCTTCATTACCTTAAGGCTAACGATCGGTCGCCGGGGTTAATTGATGACCGCCGCCGCCGCGCCCTAAACTCCCTTATCGTTTATACCCGTCATCTTTCAAGCTGCGGCTGTGTTGGCCGCCTTGCCGCAACCCGAAATCTGTTGGGTATTTTACCGCTGTTCGTAAAAAAACAGCCAATGTACCGAGGAGCTTTATCATGCCGCTTCATCAAGCATCCGCCAAAGTCTGGGATTCGCGGCGTACGGAAAAAAAACGCCGACTCGACAATCTTCGTGCCGTCGCCGACGGAAAAGTACTGCCCACCGATAAAATGACCGCTATTCTCGAGACTATTCTGGCCCCCGGAGATCGGGTGGTATTAGAAGGCAACAACCAGAAACAGGCCGATTTTCTTTCCCGCATGCTGGCTAAGGTCAATCCGGAAAAAATCCACGATTTGCATATGATCATGCCCAGCGTCAGCCGGTCCGAGCACCTTGACCTGTTCGAAAAAGGCATTGCCCGTAAGCTGGATTTCGCATTTTCCGGCCCGCAGAGCCTGCGTATATCCCAATTGCTGGAAGACGGGCTGATGGAAATCGGCGCCATCCATACCTACATTGAGCTGTACGCCCGCCTGTTTGTGGATTTGGTGCCCAATATCGCCCTGATTGCCGGTTTCAAGGCCGATCGCAAGGGCAATCTTTACACCGGTCCCAGCACCGAAGATACCCCGGCGCTGGTGGAAGCCACGGCGTTCAAAGACGGCATCGTTATCGCCCAGGTCAATGAGCTGGTGGATGATGAAAACGACCTGCCGCGAGTGGATATCCCCGGCTCATGGGTGGATTTTGTGGTGGTGGCGGATAAGCCTTTCTTTATCGAGCCGCTGTTTACCCGCGATCCCCGCTTGATTAAACCGGTGCACGTGTTAATGGCCATGATGGCGATTAAAGGCATCTACGCCAAACATCAGGTGCAGTCGCTGAATCACGGCATCGGATTTAATACCGCCGCCATCGAGCTGTTGTTGCCCACCTATGGCGAACAGCTGGGCCTGAAAGGCAAAATCTGCCGTCACTGGACGCTCAATCCCCATCCTACCCTGATCCCCGCCATTGAAAGCGGCTGGGTGGAAACCGTGCACTGCTTTGGCGGTGAACTGGGGATGGAAGACTATATCGCCGCCCGCCCGGACGTGTTCTTTACCGGCGCCGACGGCTCGATGCGCTCCAACCGCGCCTTCTGTCAATTGGCCGGTCAATATGCGGTGGACATGTTTATCGGTTCTACCCTGCAAATCGACGGCCTGGCCAACTCCTCCACCGTGACCCGCGGACGGCTGTCCGGTTTCGGCGGCGCGCCGAATATGGGGCACGATCCCCATGGCCGCCGGCATCCCACGCCCGCCTGGCTGGACATGATCGAAGAGCCGGATCCGATGCAGCGCGGTAAAAAGCTGGTGGTACAGATGGTGGAAACCTATCAGGCCGGAGCCAAACCGTCTTTCGTGGAAAAGCTGGAAGCGGTTGAAGTGGGCCAGGGCGCGGGTATGCCATTGGCGCCGGTAATGATTTACGGCGATGACGTGACCCATGTGCTCACCGAGGAAGGCATCGCTTATCTCTACCGGGCGCGTTCCATGGAAGAACGCCGGGCGATGGTGGCCGCCGTGGCGGGTATCACCGATATCGGCCTGGGAGTGGATGCCGCCAGGGTGGCGGATTTGCGCCGCCGGGAACTGGTGGTTTATCCCGAAGATATGGGCATCAAACGCGCCGACGCCGGCCGTTCCATGCTGGCCGCCGGCAGTATCGCCGATTTGGTGGAATGGTCGGGCGGGCTCTACCAGCCGCCGGCTAAATTCCGGAGCTGGTAATGAAAGCCCTTACGGCAGTCCCGGCATATGACGTTGAAGCGCAGGCGGACCGACTCTCCGCCCTGGCGGTGCGGGCGCTGATTGAAGAGGCCCGCCTGAGCCCTAAACCGGGACTGGTGGACAGCCGCGGCGCCGGGGCGCATCGGGATCTCAGTCTGGATCTCATGGAGCGCTCCGCCCTCAGCCTGCAGCCGACGTTTTACCGCCTGGCCTTGCACAGCTGGCTGCGGCCGGCCGACGGGGCGCTGCGCCAGGAAATCGGCCGCTTAGGCCGTGAAGGCGAGCAGCAGATGATGGCGGCCACCGACGGCGTTAATACCCATCGCGGCGCGATTTGGGCCCTGGGACTGCTGGTCAGCGCCAGCGCCATGCTGGGCGGTCGCGGCAGCGTGGCATTCATCGCCGCCGCCGCCGCGCAGCTGGCGTCGCTGCCGGATCCCTTCAGCCCCAAGAACTTTAGCAAGGGGCAGCGGGCGGTACAGCGCTACCGGGTGCCGGGGGCGCGGGATGAGGCCGTCGAAGGCTTTCCCCATGTGGTAAGCCGCGCATTGCCGCAATTACACCGCAGCCGCCGGCTGGGTGCCGGCGAATCCCAGGCCCGGCTGGATGCGTTAATGGCCATTATGTGCACGCTGACGGATACCTGCGTACTTAACCGTGGCGGTATGCCGGCGCTCAACGCCATGCACCGGGGCGCCTTGGCGGTCCTGGCGGCCGGTGGCGCCGCCACCCCCGCGGGGCGCGATGCCCTGGCCGAACTGGAGCGCCGTATGCTGCAAGACAACGCCTCGCCGGGCGGCGCGGCGGATCTGTTGGCGGCGACGATTTTCCTCGATTGGGTTAGCGCCTGATCATTTACATCATCATGAGGATGCTATGGAACGAATCGAATTGCATTTTCCCGCCGGTGAGGCATTGCCCGCACAGGCACTGGCCGGCGTAGTGGGTTCCGGCGATCTGGAGGTGCTTTATCAGCCCTCCGCGGATAAATCTCTGCAGGTCACGGTGACCTCGTCGGTGGATGGCGGCCGGCAGCGCTGGCAACACCTGTTTGAACGGGTCGGCGCCGCCCATGCCCTGCCGGCGGGACGACTGGAGATCAATGATTTCGGCGCCACGCCCGGCGTTGCCCGTCTGCGGATCGAACAGGTTTTCGAGGAGGCCGAACATGTCTGAACGAACCAGTTTTATTGAATTAAGCGCCCGGCAGCGGGCCCGCGCCATGCTGGACGAAGGCAGCTTTCGTGAACTGCTGGGGCCGTTTGAACACATTGTCTCCCCCTGGCTCGAACCCCAGGGCATCGTGCCCCAATCCGACGACGGTATGGTGGTGGCGAAAGGGACTTTGGACGGCAAGCCCACAGTGGTGGTGGCCATCGAGGGCGCCTTCCAGGGCGGCAGCATGGGGGAAGTCTCCGGCGCCAAGATGGCGGCGGCCCTGGAGCTTGCGGCGGAAGACCACCGCCGAGATATTTACACTCAGGCGGTACTGATGCTTGAAACCGGCGGCGTGCGTTTGCAAGAGGCCAATCTCGGCCTGGCCGCCATCGCCGATATTCACGCCGCCATTGTGGATCTGCGCCGTTACACCCCGGTTATCGGGATTGTGGCGGGCACGGTGGGCTGTTTCGGCGGGATGTCCATCGCCGCGGCCCTGTGCAGCCGCCTGATCGTGACCCGTGAGGCGCGTTTGGGCCTCAATGGTCCGCAGGTAATTGAACAGGAAGCGGGCCTGGAGGAATACGACTCGCGGGATCGCCCGTTCATCTGGCGGATGACCGGCGGCGAAGTGCGCTACCAGGCCGGTTTTGTCGACGCCCTGGTGAAGGATTCGCTGGCGGAGGTCAGACAGACCACGGTGGATTTCCTGCGCCAAGGCGTACCGGCGCGGCTGCGCACCGACGACTATCGCCTGTATCTGTCCAAACTCAATGAATTCGACACCCGCCAGCAAGTGGAAAAAGAACAGACACTGGCGCTGTTTAGCCGGGAGGATCGCTCATGAATACCACCTACCTAAGCCGGGGAGATTATTGGTTTTCCCTGCTCACCGCCGGCGCGACTCCGCGCCATGGGCTATGCGCCTCGGTAAAAGCGGCCGACGGAGAGCTTAACGGCCAGCCGGCGCGCTATATCGCCGTGGTGCCCGATGCCGGTAATCATTACCCGCGCGCGGCGCTGGGGGAAGTCGGCCTGCTGGAAGGCTGGACGCTGGATGAAGTGGTCAGCGAGGTCATTGCCCTGGATAAAGATAACGCCGTTAAACGCGCCATCGTGGCCGTGGTGGATGTACCGAGCCAGGCCTATGGCCGCCGGGAAGAAGCCTTCGGCATCCACCAGTCATTGGCGGGAGCGGCCTCGGCCTATGCCCAAGCCCGGCTGGCGGGTCATCCGGTTATTGCCCTTATCGTCGGTAAAGCCATGTCCGGCGCTTTTTTGGCCCACGGTTACCAGGCCAATCAACTGATTGCCTTCAACGACCCGGCGGTCATGGTCCATGCCATGGGTAAGGAATCCGCCGCCCGTATCACCCTGCGCTCGGTGGCGGCGCTGGAAAAACTGGCGAAAACCATTCCGCCCATGGCCTATGACATCGAAAACTACGCCACCCTCGGCCTGCTGGCGCAATTACTCGACATCGCCAACCCGGACCAGGCCGGCGATGGAGACGTGCAGCGGGTACGCGCCGCACTGACGGAAGCCTTGGCGAAAGCCCGTAAGCAAGGTAGTAGCCTGGCCAATCGGTTAACCGCCGAGAACCGCCACAGCTCGCTGCTGGTAAGGGAACGCATGCGTCAGGAGTGGTAACGAAAATCCAGCCCAGGCCTTCAACACCTGCCGTCACCGGGAAATGGTCTCTTCAGCAACGGGCTACAGACTGCAGACAAACGTACTCGGCATCAGAAAGGCGGGACAGGCTGCTAGAAGAGTAAACCGTCCGCGCCAGGGATGGCGCGGATCGAGCCTACAGGGACGTATTCACGGCGTGTTTACGATCTGGCAGCCTGTCCCGACCGGGCACCTTGTCAACAAGCTCGGACTATTGCCCAAAGGGTGATAGCCGGACCGGTTTTGTGCTGTTTTCCGGCTCACGAACAACAAAAATGCCATCGCGGCCGGGCCAAAAACATTATTTTTCTTTATTGAACGGATGGTTATATGACTTATATTATTTTGCACGCTCTGGCGCCGATATTCGTGATCATGCTGCTGGGCTATTATGCCGGCAAAGCCAAAATGGTGGTGAACTCCAATGTTTCGCTGCTGAATGTGTTTGTGATGGACTTTGCGCTGCCCGCCGCGCTGTTCAGCGCCACGGTGCAAACCCCCTGGAAAGGGATAATCAGCCAGTCGCCGCTGATCCTGCTGCTGGTTTTATCCATGTGGATAGCCTATGCCGCGCTCTATTTCATCTGCACGCTGGGATTTAAAAAATCCCCCCAGGATGCGGCGGTGTTAACCCTGACGGTGGCGCTGCCGAACTATGCCGCCCTGGGCCTGCCGATTCTCGGCAGCGTGCTGGGGGAAAGCTCGGCCACCTCGCTGTCGGTGGCGGTGTCCATCGCCTGCGGTTCGGTATTGATGACGCCGTTCTGCCTGCTGATCCTCGAACGTGAAAAAGCCCGCGCCAGCGGGGAAAGCCATGGGTCCACCCTGATGCTGCTGCCGCTATTGATGTGGCGTTCGGTGAAAAAACCCATCGTCTGGGGCCCGTTGCTCGGGGTATTGCTGTCGGCCTGCGGAGTGAAGATGCCGGAAATCATATTGGCTTCCATCAAGCCCCTGGGGCTCTCCGCCACCGCCTCGGCGCTGTTTCTCACCGGCGTTATCCTCTCGGCCCGTAAGCTGAAAATCAATGCGCCGGTACTGCTGTCCTGCCTGACCAAAAACATCATCCAGCCCTTTATAACCATAGGCCTGTTGTATGCTTTCGGGATTACCGGGCCGGTGGCCGTCACCGCGGTATTGATGATTGCCCTGTCGGCGGGTTTCTTCGGTATCGTGTTCGGTAACCGTTTCGGCGTGCAATCGCCGGATGCGGAGGCCACGCTGTTGATAAGCTCCATACTCTGTATCATCACGTTGCCGTTGTTTATTACGCTCAGCGCCGGACTGTAGCCGGAGGAGTCGTTATGCGTCCGCCGGCACCGCACGATTTGTTATGGATTGATGATGGCCGCCGGCTGCACTGGCGGCCATCGCCGCCGTCCTGGGTCGCCGCCCAATGGTCGCCGTTATTGCCGTTGGTGGTACGACGTGACGGCAGCTTGCCGGCCTCTATTCCGGTGGGGATTCGCGGCACGCAACGTTCCCTGCGGGCCGCGGCCTGGGTCAATGCCGATGCCGTCACCCGCACGGCCACGCCGGAAGCGCTGGTGGGGCAATTGGCCCGCAGCGACCTCGGAGCCAACGAGGCGCTGCCGGTGATGCAGGCATTGCGCCAGATGGCGGCGGCGGATTGGCCCTGGCCCTGGGGCGTCACCGGCAGCTGCGGTTATATGCTGGCCACCGGCTTGCCGGCGTGCCGAGCCGAAAGCGATCTGGATCTGCTGATCCGCAGCCCGCGGCCGCCGCGGCCGCGGGATTTCGCCCCCTTGATGGCGTTCATACCCGCCTTGCCCTGCCGGGTGGATATTCAACTGGAAACGCCTCTGGGAGGCTGCGCACTGACGGAATGGCTGCGGGGCGGCAAAGTCATGGTCAAGACCGCCGATGGCCCGATACGGGTAACCGACCCCTGGGCGCATGAGGAACAGGGCGATTGCGGCGTCGCGGACCATCATTAATCGCGCGGTCTGTCGGATGCGAGGACAGGTTTTCCACCGTTTTACCATACCGGAGGGTTCGGTGAAAATTTTACTGACGTTTCCCGGCCAGGGGCCGCAGGTCCCCGGCATGCTGCATCACCTGCCAGATAACGATGAAACCCGTGGCCTGCTAGAGCGGGCCACGGCGATTCTCGGCGAGCCGGTGCTGGATTGGGATAGCGCAGAAGCGCTGCAATCCACCCGCGCCGTGCAGGTATGCCTCTATATCGCCGGGGTGGCCTATGCCCGGCAGGTACGGCAGGCCGGCATCCGGGCCGATTTCGTCAGCGGCCTGTCCATCGGCGCGTTTCCGGCGGCGGTGAGCGCCGGCGCGCTGGGCTTCGACGATGGCTTACGGCTGGTGGCGCTGCGGGGCGAATTGATGGAGCGGGCTTATCCCGACGGTTACGGACTGTCGGCCGTCACCGGCCTGTTGCAACGGCCGCTGGAACAGATTATCGCCCAGGTGCATCGGCCGGATAACCCGGTTTACCTGGCTAATCTGAATGCCGAGGATCAGTTCGTGATTGCCGGTAGCGAGCGGGCCATGGCACAGGTTTGCGTTATGGCGCGGGAGCAGGGGGCGGGGCGCACCCAACGTCTGGCGGTGGCGGTGCCGTCCCATTGTGAACTGTTGCGGCAGCCGGCGACGGCACTGGCGGCCGCCATGGCGAAGGTCAGCCTGCGGCGTCCGGATATCGCTTATCTTAGCGGCAGCACCGGGCGGGTACTGTGGCAACCGGCGCGTATCGCCGACGATCTGGCGATGAACATGGCGCGGCCGGTACATTGGCAGGACGCCATGGTGAGCGCCTATGAACGGGATGTCCGCCTGGCGATTGAGATGCCGCCGGGGGCGGTGCTCACCGGCCTGACCAAACGCGTGATGGAACAGGGAGAGGCCATCGCCCTCGGCCAACATCCCCTGGAATTGATTATCGCCCTGGCCGGCCGCTTGTCTCGGCGGTGAGGGACGGGGCCGCCTGTGTTTCGCGAGTCCGGCGGCCGAGGGCATACATCCTGCCTTCCGCCAGCAGAGCCAGTAAATCCGGGTCGTGCTCGCGGTTGCGGGCAAAGACCAGGGCGATGGTTTGCCGCATTTGGTATGGCGCCGCCAGCGGCAGCATGCGAAAGGCGGGATCGTGGATTTTTTTCATCCGCCCCGGCAGCAGAGTGCAGCCGACGCCGGCCTGCACCAGATTTACCATGGAGAAGATGTCGTTAACGCGGGTGACGATGAGCGGTTCAAAGCCGGCGATATGAAAGGCTTCCTGGAAGCCGTGATAGGTGGCGAATCCTTCGGTGAGGGAGACGAACTTTTCGTCTTTGAAATCCCGCAGATCCGCCGGACCGTTAACGATATGCACGGCCGAGGCGGGTACGGCCAAAAAAATATCGTCATTGAATAACGGCAGGGTTTCAAAACGCGCCGGGTCGATTTGGGTATCGCTGACCGACAGCAGGATGGCATCCAACTGCTGGTCCTCAAGACGCAGCAGCAGATCCTGATTCGACCCCATCTGTAATTCCAGCTCAAGGTTCGGCCGGCGCAGTTTTAATCCCATGATCAATCGCGGTACGGTATCAAGGGTGAGAGAATAGAGCGTGCCGAGTTTTAGCCGGCCCTGCCCGACCCCGCCGCTTTTGCGGGTTTCCTCAATGCCCCGTTTCATCAGACCCACCACCTCGCGGGCATATTCCGCCAGGGTTTCGGCCGCCGGTATGGGTGAAAGATTACGCCCCTGGTGGATAAACAGCGGGCAGCGGACGCTCTCTTCAAGGGTATGCAACGCGCGGTGAACGCTCACCGTGCTTAACCCCAACAGGTCGGCGGTACGGCTGATATTGCGCTTGTCCATGAAAGCCAGGAAGATTTCCAGCTTCCGAAAGGTGATATCGTTATCAATCATAAAATTGCTTATATCCCGGAGATCTGGAGCCGGTGAGTCCGGTTAGGGATTCGTCAGCCAGAAAAACTGATAAGGTTCCAGACTAAACGCTATTCCGCCGGTTATCTCACGACACGTTATCACATCCCGGTAATGGCCGTCGGGCAAAGTGCAATTGATGGGTTTGATGCTCAGGTTGTACAGGCAAAGGATATTCTGGCGCGGATGACGCCGGTGAAAAGCAAACAGGGCATTATCCAGTTCCAGTATTTCCATGGCGGCATCCGGATGAAACGCCGGCTGTTGCCGCCGGGTTTGTATTAATCCGCTTAATTGATGAAATACCCGCGAGCGCAGCGAGGTTTCATCCTGCAGCGCCGCCTCGATGGCCTTCAGCGGATATTTTTCCCGGTTGACCGCCCGGTTGTAACCGGCCGCTTTCACCCCTTCATAATCGTTGCGCGAACCCAGTATGCTTTGGATGTAAACCGCGGGGACGCCGGGGAACGCCAGCAAAATGGCATGGGCCAGCATAAAGCGGCGCAGCCTGATATCATCCGTATCCTTGCGCCGGTTAAGGGCATCCATAAAGGTGACGTTGATTTCATAGGGGCTGGTGGTGCCGTCGGTATTTTGCTTGTAGGAAACCAGCGCCCCTTCCGATTCCAGATCCCGTACCAGGTTGTTGATTTCCAGCTCCGGCAGAATGCCCCGCAGCGGGTTCATGCCGATGCCGTCGTGGGATGCCAGGAAATTTAAGTACGTGGTATCCGTGCGTCCCGTTTCCATGGAGGACGCCCACTGCCGCAGGGCGCGGCTGCTGCCGTTGTGGATAGCGTGCAGCACCAGCGGCGGCAAGGGGAATTGATACACCATCTGGGCTTCGTCATGGCCGTTGCCGAAGTAGCTGATATTGTCTTTATGGGGGACGTTGGTTTCGGTGATAATCACGGTACCCGGCGCCACCTCATCGACGATGGCGCGAAACAATTTCACCAGCAGATGCGTCTTCGGCAAATGGATGCAACGTGTGCCGAGCTCTTTCCACAAATACCCCACCGCATCCAGCCGAATGTATTCCGCCCCCTGCGTCAAATAGTGCAGCAGCACCCCGATGATGTTGATCAGCACATGGGGATTGGCAAAATTCAGATCCACCTGATCGGCGCTGAAGGTGGTCCAGAGATATTTGGTTTGCTCGTCTTTAGTGGTAAAGGGCGTCAAGAGCGGCGAGGTGCGGGGACGAGTGACGGTGCTGAGATCGGTGGCGGGGGGCAGGGCGATAAAAAAATCTTCATAATCCGTGAGCTGCTCCCGATACCCCGCCAGCCATTTGCTGTGGGATGAAATATGATTACAGACAAAATCGAACATCAGGCGGGCGTACTCGTTGAGTATGCTGATATGTTGCCAACTGCCGACGATGGGGTTTACCTGGTGATAGTCAATGACGGCAAAACCGTCATCGGAGGAGTAGGGATAAAAGGGCAACAGATGTATCAGGTTGAACGTCTCTTTCAGCCGCTGTTGAAAAAAAGTGGTCAGGCTCACCAGCGTGGGCTGTTCCGCCTCCATAAACTGGTCCGCATAGGTAATCAGCACCACGTCCTTTTGGTCCCAATGGCTTTTGCGCGGCTGTTGCAGGGTCGATTTGGCAAAATTGATTTTACTTTTGATGGTATCCAACTGAGCCTGGGTCAATGACGAGGCATAAATCTCTTCAAGTAACTGGGTAATGGCTTCCATCATTGCACCTTGTTGATGTGACGACGTCCTGAAACAGCGTGACCTTGGCAAACAAGCCATGTTGTCAATGTAGCCATTAGAAATAAAAGCGCAAACCTTCTTATATATTCCGCATTGGCGGCAGCCGGTCCATTTCAGTCGCCGACGGCCATTAATAACCTTAATTACAATAGTTTATTACGACGGGATTTTATTCTGCCGCTTTTATCGGGCGGGAGATTTGCGGAGCAGTCCGATGGGAGGAGTTAACGTCCGGCAGTAACCAGTCGGTAAGCCGGGGCACGGCATTGCCGTTTCTGCGGGCAATGCTTGCAGCCGCCGGTAGAGGCGTCGGCAACACGCTCAACCTGTCCCATGCTTACCAGCTGTTCGAGCATGGCTTCGGTCATGGCGACGGAAAGGTTCAGCTGAGCGCTTAGCCGAGGGGTATCGGCCTGGCCCAGCAGCGCCAGGGCATCGCGTAATTGCAGCAGCTTGCCCACGGTTATTTCTCCAGTTGGCAGCAGCGGCCGGAAGCCGTAGCGTTCCGGGCGGGCCCGGGCCGGGCCAGTGACGGGGCAAAACGCTGCCTTAGCAGGTACAGTGACAAGATGAACAGCGCATTCGCCATCAATACCAGCAGGATGGCAAACGCGCTATCAGCCGGGTGGTCGGCAAAGGTTACCCCCTGGTAAAACAGCGTTGCCAATGAATAGGCCACGTTAATGCCCCAGAATATCGACAGGCTCATCCAACTGCGATTGCTCTCTCGCGCGATGGCTCCCATCACTGAAACGCAGGGCACATACAGCAATACAAAGATAAGATAGCTGTAAGCGGCCACGGCGCCGCCGAATTTTTCGCTCATGATGCCCATTGACCCGCCGCTCATTTCGCCATCGCCCTTACTGGCTTCGATGGGGTTGGCAAGCACGCTCAGGCTCAGGGTGTCCAGCAGCTGTTGCCCGGTCAGCATCACGGCGTCGGCCAACTGGGCCAATAAATCATATTCATCCGCATCGAATGGCGCCTCGACACGATTTTCCGCGGTATAAAGCTGATTCAAGGTGCCCACCACCACTTCCTTGGCCAATACGCCGCTTAACAACCCCACCGTGGCCTGCCAGTTATCCGGGGAAACCCCCATTGGCGCCAGCAGGGGGGTAATGGCCTTACCCGCCGACGCCAGCGCTGAGGTGTTGATTGTCTCCGCCGCCGTGCCGCGCAGGGTAAAACTGCTCAGCATGCCGACAACAATACCGGCGGCGATAATCACTTTTCCCGCTCCCAGCAGAAACATTTTGAGCCGCTGCCAGGTCTGCGCCAACAGGCTTCGGATATGGGGAACATGGTATACCGGCAGTTCCATGACAAATGGCGTGGTCTCGCCGCGCAGAAGGGTGAGTTTGAGCATCAGGCCGGTCAATATCGCCACCACAATGCCCAGCAAATAGAGTGAAAACACTATCAGGGCGCCCTGCTGCCCGTAAAACGCCGCGGCGAACACCGCAAAAATGGCCAGGCGGGCGCCGCAGGACATAAAAGGCGCCATCATGATGGTCATCAGCCGTTCACGGTGGGCATCCAGGGTGCGGGCACCCATTACCGCCGGCACATTGCAGCCAAAACCCACTATCAGCGGTACGAAGGATTTGCCCGGCAGGCCGAGGGCCAGCATCATCCGATCCATGACGAACGCGGCGCGGGCCATATAGCCGGTCTCCTCGAGAAATGACAAAAACAGATACATCATGCCGATTTGCGGGATTAACGGCAGCAGCGTATTGATGCCGCAGCCGATGCCCTGCGCCAGCAGCCGGGTCAGCCAAAACGGAAAATGCAGGGTATGGCCCAGCCATTGAATGCCGTCGATAAACAACGCCGCCGAGCCCAGCTCAAAGAAGGGCTTGAAGGCTCCGCCGAGATTGATGGCCAAAAAAAACATCAGGTACATCACCAGGAAAAAAAACGGTATCCCAAGCCAGCGATTCAGCGCCAGCATGTCCAGGAGCTGGGTTGGCCGGCCGCCTTCGGCCTGCTGTCCGTCGCTCACCGACTCGCATATCCGGCCGATTTCGCGATAGCGCGCATCGGCGATAATCAGCGCCGGCTCGTCTCCAAGCGTCAGGCCCAGTTTGTCCCGGATGTTTTCCTGATATTGACGGGCAAGTCCTGCCCGGGCGCAGCAGTGGATATCGCCTTCCAATATTTGCAGCGCCAGCCAATGCCGTTGGTCGCGGGGGAGTATGGGGGGTAAACGGGGCACCAAAGCGTCCACGGCTTCGGTCAGCGCCGGTGGATAGATTACCGGCCGCGGGGGACAAAGATCGGCCGCGTCGCTAATGGCTCTTTTCAGGGCGTCAATGCCGTTGCCGCGGGTGGAAACCAGCGGCAACACCGGACACCCCAGCCGCCGCGACAGTGCCGGAATATCGATGTGAATGCGCTGCCCGCGCGCTATATCCAGCATGTTCAGCGCCAGGATACAGGGCATTCCCAGTTCAAGTATTTGCAAGGTCAGATAGAGATTGCGCTCCAGATTCGACGCGTCCACCACGTTAATCAGCAGGTCGGCTTCCCGGCCGAGGATAAAATGACAGGGAATCTGCTCATCCAGGGAGGTCTGCGCTGAAAGAGTGGTTAAAGAATAGGTGCCGGGCAGGTCAACCAGGGTAACATGCCGGCCGTTGGCGATAAATTCCCCTTCTTTTCGCTCCACCGTCACCCCGGCCCAATTGCCGACGCGTTGGCGTCCGCCGGTTAATTGATTAAACAACGTGGTTTTTCCGGCATTGGGATTACCGATCAGGCCGATGGTAAGCTGGTTCATATCCTTTGGAGCTTCCGTAGTAAGAATGGGCTTAGATAAAAATGCGGGATGGATTGATACTCCGCCTTCATAAATAAAGGCCTTTAAAAAAAGTGTTCATGAAATATTTACATCATTAATAGGGGATCAGCATCCATCATTGAATATAATCTGTGCAAGGTCGTTTTTCCGTAACGCTAAGTGTGTTCCACGGGTCTCAATTTGAATAGGATCACCCAAAGGGGCAATACGAACGACGCGAAATGAGCTGCCCGGCAGCATACCCAGGGACAAAAGTTTTTGCCGGAAGGCCAGGCTGATTTTGCTGGTGTAGCCGGTGATGGTATAGCGTTGATGTGGAATGAGGTGCATGTAATATTCTTTCTCATGAAATGGATGAATAACAATAAGATGTTATGAATTGAATAATATGCTCAATATTGATAATGTAATTTATTAGAAGACTGTAATATCAATATATACATTCATTTCATGATAATAGACAGGAAGGCCATCGGATGGCACAGTTTTTAACACCAATGAGATTCATTTGCAAATAAAAAGTATTCTTAAATGGCGCAAACGCTGGATGTTTATTTGAGGTTAATAAGATATGTTTATTGGGGTTAATTGAATGAATCTGTGATAATATTATCTAACTAATAGTTATTAACTATATTAATATGAAAAAATATTACTCGGATCAATTAACGGTTAATGAATATCGTTTAAGGAGCATCAGCAATAAAAAAACCTGACTTGGTAGGTCAGGTTTTTTTATTCTGCTTCGCCGAGATGGGTGGTCACTTTGAAGTAGCACCGCATGTATCTGTTAGCTCTAGGCGAGTTTAGCATTTTTTTTGGTATCCTCAATCTAATGTGACTGTCCGTTTCAGATGGAGAACATATAATCGGCGAGCTAACAGTTATGCGGATGCGGTCCTCTGAGCAGTAGTTGCAATTTACTCACTTCAAGTTTACCCAATCAGAAACAGGTGGTGCTGTTTGATCTGCCTTTGCCCACAGAGCACTGCGTGTATCTGTTAGCGCTGATACCCGTCGCGAGGGAAACCCAAAGGCATAAGCGGCGTGTGGCGCTCTGTAATAAATAGGAGCAGCCTCAGTGATTAGTCTGAATGCCATAGTGGTAACGCTGAATATAATTCACGTTACCCTGCAGATAATCGTTGTCGTCAAGCAACTGACCGGACGTCCTCAAGGATCGAAGGAACTGAATAAAGGCGGAGGATTAACCACCTTCCGCCTTTTTAGTTGCTGAATCTTTAAATCACTCTGTATGTTTTCTGTAAATCAGCGTTTTTTACCTAACGCGGCGGCCAGCGCGTCGCCCATGGCGCTGTTGCCGGCGGCGGAGGGGCTGGCCTGACGGTTTTTCGACGCCGGCCGGGCCTGAGCCTCGCGCCGCTTATCGCCGCCGTCGCGGCGGCTGGCGGTTTCCCCCGGCTGCTCGTCCAGCCGCATGGTCAGGGCGATGCGTTTGCGCTGCAGGTCCACGTCCATGACCTTAACCTTGACGATATCGCCGGCTTTCACCACTTTATGGGGATCGTCCACATAATGCGTCGCCAGGGAGGAAATATGCACCAGGCCGTCCTGATGGACGCCGATATCCACGAATGCGCCGAAGTTGGTGACATTAGTGACGGTGCCTTCCAGTATCATGCCTAAGGACAGGTCATTCATGGTTTCCACCCCCTCGGCGAAGGTGGCGGTCTTGAATTCCGGCCGCGGGTCGCGCCCGGGTTTTTCAAGCTCTTTAAGGATGTCCGTCACCGTTGGCAACCCCACGCGCTCATCGGTAAAACGAACCGGGTCCAGAGTTCGCAGGGCGCCGCCGTTACCCATGACCTCTTCCAAGGGCAGCTGTATCGCCTGGAGGATGCGTTCCACCACCGGATAGCTCTCGGGATGCACGGTTGAGGCATCCAGCGGATTATCGCCGTGATTGATGCGTAAAAAACCGGCGCACTGTTCGAAAGCCTTGGGTCCCAGACGACCGATCTTCAGCAATTGGTTACGATCCCGGAACCGGCCGTTTTCATCCCGCCAGTTGACGATATTTTGCGCCATCATACGGGTCAGCCCGGCCACCCGGCTCAGCAAAGGCACGGAGGCGGTATTCAGATCAACGCCGACGGCGTTCACGCAGTCTTCCACCACCGTATCCAGTTTTTTCGCCAGCAGGCTTTGGCTGACGTCATGCTGATACTGGCCGACGCCGATGGATTTCGGATCGATTTTCACCAGCTCAGCCAGCGGATCCTGCAGCCGGCGGGCAATGGACACCGCGCCGCGCAGCGACACATCCAGATCCGGGAATTCCAGCGCCGCCAGTTCCGAGGCGGAATAGACCGACGCTCCCGCCTCGCTGACGATGACCTTTTGCGCCGTGACGGCCGGGAACTGCTCTTTGACCTGGGCAAAGAACCGCTCGGTTTCACGGGACGCAGTGCCGTTGCCGATAGCCACCAGTTCCACCCGGTGCCTGACGCACAGGGCCGCCACGGCCGCCGCCGCTTTCGCCGTCTGGCCGGTATGGGGATAGATGGTATCCGTGGCCACCAGCTTGCCGGTATCGTCCACCACCGCCACCTTTACCCCGGTGCGCAAGCCCGGATCCAGTCCCATGGTGGGGCGCAGACCGGCCGGCGCGGCCATCATCAGGTCGTGCATATTGCGGGCGAATACCTGGATGGCCTCTTCTTCGGCCTTCTCCCGGATGGTGCCCAGCAGCTCGGTTTCCAGGTGCAGCAGGATTTTAATGCGCCAGGTCCAGTTCACCACGCTCCTGCGCCAGGCATCTCCCGGCGCCTGATCCAGCCGCAGCTGCAGATGATCGACAATCATCTGTTCGCAGTAGCTTTCACGGGGCGGTTCGTCTGAGTGCGGATCGGCGTTGAGGGATATTTGCAAAACGCCTTCGTTGCGACCGCGGAACATGGCCAGCGCGCGATGGGACGGAACCTGCGACAGGGGTTCCTGATGAGCGAAATAATCGCGGAATTTCGCCCCCTCCTCTTCCTTGCCGGCGACGACCCGCGACACCAGATGGGCGTTTTTCCACAGATAATGGCGGATTTTGGCCAGCAGGGCCGCATCCTCGGCAAAACGCTCCATCAGGATATAACGCGCCCCGTCCAGGGCGGCCTTGGCATCGGCCACGCCTTTTTCGGCGTTTACATAGTCCGCCGCCACTATTTCCGGCTGCCGGGAGGGATCCTGCCACAACAGATCGGCCAAGGGTTCCAGCCCCGCCTCGAGGGCGATTTGCCCGCGGGTGCGCCGCTTGAGTTTATACGGCAGATAGAGGTCTTCCAGCTCGGTTTTGCTCAGCGTCGCATTAATGGCGGCAGCCAGCGGTTCGGTCAGTTTGCCTTGGTCGTCGATGGATTTCAGAATAGTCTGACGCCGTTCCTCCAGTTCCCGCAGGTAACCGAGGCGGGTTTCCAACTGGCGTAGCTGGGTATCGTCCAGGCCGCCGGTGACCTCTTTGCGGTAACGGGCAATGAAAGGGACGGTATTTCCTTCGTCAAGCAGGCGGATCGCGGCGTCCACTTGTTCAGGACGGGCCTTCAACTCGGCGGCGATAAGGCGATTCAGGGGTTCATTCATCATACTGTTTTGGTCGTCATCACGTTATAGGTAACTTATGCAGTGGACAGTTATACGGATTGCGTGAGCAAAATGCCAGCCGCGCGAGCATCCCCGCCCCTGGTTTGAGAGGGGCGCCTCACCCAGCGCCGCGGTCTGTGGTATATTTTTATACCCGTCATAAGCTAGGTTGCATTTAGGATATATCGTCCGGCAATAATCCTTACGTTAAAAGGTCATGATGAAAACGAACCTTATTACCCGTCAGGGCTATCAGGAATTACAGGCGGAATTGGACCACCTGTGGAAGCGCTACCGGCCCGAAATCACCGAAAAAGTTTCCTGGGCCGCCAGCCTGGGGGATCGCAGTGAAAATGCCGATTATCATTACAACAAAAAAATACTGCGGGAAATCGATCGCCGGGTGCGTTATCTGCGTAAGGTATTAAAAGAAGCGCGGGTGGTGGATTACTCCCCCCAGCAGGAGGGCAAGGTTTTCTTCGGCGCCTGGGTGGAAGTGGAAAATGAGCAGGGGGAGCGTATTGGTTTTCGCATCGTCGGTCCTGATGAAATTTTCAAGCATAAATCCTACATTTCCATCGATTCGCCCATGGCGCGGGCGCTGATCAAAAAAGCGGTGGATGACGAAGCGGTGGTGCAAACCCCCGCCGGCCCCAAGACCTGGTATGTGACCGCCATTTCTTACCAGCCACGACCGGAATGATTCAGGATTATTTAACCGGGAAACAGGTTCTTAAATTTCGTAAACGGCGCACAATAAGAATGAAAGCTATTGGGTATAATCGGCGTCTTTGAAGCTCAAAATGTGGATAACTACGTATTTCCATATGCTTTGTAACAATTTTGCTTAGAATATACACCTGAAACCGCTGTCCGTGTCTTACAGGTTTCTGAACAATACGCTTACGGGTGTATCGCCTTTGGGAGAGAAACAATGCAAGAGAATTACAAAATTCTGGTCGTGGACGATGATATGCGTTTACGGGCATTACTGGAGCGGTATTTGACCGAACAGGGTTTTCAGGTACGCAGCGTCGCCAACGCCGAGCAAATGGATCGTTTGCTGACCCGCGAGTCGTTCCACCTGATGGTGCTCGATCTGATGCTGCCGGGTGAAGATGGTCTATCCATCTGCCGGCGCCTGCGCAGTCAAAGCAACCCGATGCCCATCATCATGGTCACGGCAAAAGGCGAAGAAGTGGACAGGATTGTCGGTTTGGAAATCGGCGCCGACGACTACATACCCAAGCCGTTCAATCCACGTGAATTGCTGGCCCGCATCCGCGCGGTCCTGCGGCGGCAGGCGAATGAATTACCGGGCGCGCCTTCCCAGGAAGAGGCGATTATCGCTTTCGGCAAATTCAAACTCAATCTCGGCACCCGCGAAATGTTTCGCGAGGACGAACCCATGCCCCTCACCAGCGGGGAGTTCGCGGTACTTAAGGCCCTGGTAAGCCACCCCCGCGAGCCGTTATCCCGCGACAAACTGATGAATCTTGCCCGCGGCCGCGAATACAGCGCCATGGAAAGGTCCATCGACGTACAGATTTCCCGCCTGCGCCGCATGGTTGAGGAAGATCCCGCCCACCCGCGTTATATCCAGACCGTATGGGGTTTGGGCTACGTATTCGTGCCGGACGGCAGTAAAGCATGAGGCGATGGCGCTTCTCTCCGCGCAGTTCGTTTGCCCGCAGTTTGCTATTAATCGTTACCTTGCTGTTCGTCAGCCTGGTGACGACCTACCTTGTGGTATTGAACTTCGCCATTCTGCCCAGTTTGCAGCAATTCAATAAGGTCCTGGCCTATGAAGTCAGGATGTTGATGACTGACCGTCTTCAGTTGGAGGACGGTACGCTGCTGGAGGTTCCCCCGGCGTTTCGGCGAGAAATCTATCGTGAGCTGGGTATTTCCCTTTATACCAAGGCAGCGGCGGAAGAGAGCGGGCTGCGGTGGGCGCAACATTATGAGTTCCTGAGCCAGCAGATGGCCCAGCAGCTTGGCGGGCCCACCGATGTGCGGGTGGAGGTGACAAAAAATTCGCCGGTGGTATGGCTGAAGACCTGGCTGTCGCCGGATATTTGGGTACGCATTCCCTTAACGGAAATCCACCAGGGGGATTTTTCACCCCTGTTCCGCTACACCCTGGCCATTATGCTCCTGGCCATAGGGGGAGCCTGGCTGTTTATCCGGATGCAAAACCGGCCGCTGGTGGATTTGGAACATGCCGCGCTACAGGTGGGAAAGGGGCTTATCCCGCCGCCGCTGCGCGAATATGGCGCCTCGGAGGTGCGCTCGGTCACCCGGGCCTTTAATCAAATGACCTCCGGCGTGAAAATGCTGGCGGACGATCGCACGCTGTTAATGGCCGGCGTCAGCCATGATTTGCGAACGCCGCTGACGCGTATCCGGCTGGCCACCGAGATGATGAGCGCCGAAGACGGCTATCTGGCGGAATCCATCAATAAAGATATCGAAGAGTGCAATGCCATTATCGAGCAGTTTATCGACTATCTGCGTACCGGGCAGGAGATGCAGACCGAAATGGCCGATCTCAACGCTATCCTGACGGAAGTGGTGGCCGCCGAAAGCGGTTACGAACGAATTATCGAAACCAGCCTGTTTGACGGCGAGCTGATGGTGAATGTGAATCCGTTATCCATCAAACGGGCGGCGGTCAACATGGTGGTCAACGCCGCCCGCTACGGTAACGGCTGGATCAAGGTGAACAGCGGCAAAGAGGCTCTGCGGGTCTGGTTCGAAGTGGAGGACGACGGTCCGGGTATCGAACCTTCCCAACTGAAGTACCTGTTTCAGCCCTTTGTGCGCGGCGACAGCGCCCGTAGCACCAGCGGTACCGGGCTGGGCCTGGCGATAGTACAGCGCATTGTGGACGCTCACACCGGCACGCTGGAGATTGGCAGCAGCGAGCGGGGCGGATTACGGATACGCGCTTATCTGCCGCTGCCGGTGAATGCCACGGATCATGCCGCGGGCACCGCCATGCTGAAGATGAGCTGAACATTCACGCGGGCACCGCCGCCAAGTCCGGGGTGAGCTGGCAGTGGCGAAACCCTCGCCATGCTGATGCCCTGCTGAAATTCGGCGGCGCATAAAAAAGCCCTTTACCACCGAGAGACTGCCTTTCGGGGTAAAGGGCGGATTGCTACAGGGTATTAGTCCATCATCAACCTGCCGGGGGGCTCTCATCCTTGAAAGCCGCTCCTTGTGTCGATAATCCTGCGGAACAACGACTTGCGGGCATTATTCCACGATTACCGGCATATGCGCCTTTAAAGCGCCGGCCCGGCTTTTACCAATGCCTGTCCTGCCGTGGTGTCGGTATATTTTTCAAAATTGGTGGTAAAGCGGTGGGCCAGATCCTCGGCTTTTTCCTGCCATGCCTTGGGATCCTCATAGGTCTTGCGAGGATCGAGGATATTGCTGTCTACCCCTTCCAGCTTCATCGGCACGGCAAGGTTGAATATCGGCAATGTAATGGTTTCTTCATCGTCGATATCGCCGCTTAATATGGCGTTGATGATAGTCCGGGTCGCTTTGATGGAAATACGTTTACCGGTACCGTTCCAGCCGGTGTTCACCAAATAAGCCTTGGCACCTACGGCGCTCATGCGTTTTGCCAGGACTTCGGCGTATTTTGTAGGATGCAGGGATAAGAATGCCGCGCCGAAGCAGGCGGAAAACGTCGGCGTAGGCGCCGTGATTCCCCGTTCCGTACCGGCCAGTTTAGCGGTAAATCCCGACAGGAAATGATATTGCGCTTGTTCCACGGTCAGCCTGGAAACCGGCGGCAGCACCCCGAAGGCATCGGCGGTGAGGAAAATCACTTTGGATGCATGGCCGGCTTTGGAAACGGGTTTAACGATATTTTCAATGTGGTAGATGGGATAGGAAACCCGGGTATTTTCGGTTTTGCTGCCGTCATCATAATCCACGGTGCCGTCGGCGCGGACCACCACGTTTTCCAGCAGGGCGTCGCGCCGGATGGCATGATAGATTTCCGGTTCGGCTTCTTC
This sequence comes from Sodalis sp. RH16, assembly GCF_047324245.1. Taxonomy (NCBI): domain Bacteria; kingdom Pseudomonadati; phylum Pseudomonadota; class Gammaproteobacteria; order Enterobacterales; family Bruguierivoracaceae; genus Sodalis; species Sodalis sp. RH16. Next base: position 2,246,498 of record NZ_CP178737.1, read on the forward strand.
GGAAAGATGAATGGTCTTGGCGTAGCAGCCGCCTTCAAAATTGAAGACCCCGTCGTCATCCCAGCCATGTTCGTCGTCGCCGATGAGACGGCGGTTCGGATCGGTGGAAAGGGTGGTTTTGCCGGTGCCGGACAGGCCGAAGAATACCGCGACATCATCATCGGCGCCGACGTTGGCGGAGCAGTGCATGGAGGCAATGCCTTGCAGCGGCAGGAGGTAGTTCATCATGGAGAACATACCCTTTTTCATTTCACCGCCGTACCAGGTGCCGCCGATCAACTGCATCCGTTCGGTGAGATTGAATGCGACGAAGTTTTCCGAATGCATCCCCTGTTTTTGCCAATCCGGATTGGTGCATTTAGCGCCGTTCATCACCACGAAATCCGGTGTGAAACCGACTAATTCTTCTTTGGTCGGGCGGATAAACATGTTTTTGACAAAATGCGCCTGCCAGGCCACTTCGGTAATAAACCGAACCTTCAACCGGGTATTTTCATTGGCGCCGCAAAACGTATCCACAACAAACAGACGTTTGCCGGACAGCTGTTTCGCCACGAGCTGTTTAAGTTCGCTCCAGGTTTCCTGACTTAGCGGGTGATTGTCGTTATTGCCTTTACCCTGATCTGACCACCAGACCGTATCGCGGGTAACGTCATCGCGTACCAAATACTTGTCTTTCGGCGAACGCCCGGTAAAAATGCCGGTATCCACTGCTACTGCTCCGGACTGGGTCACGGTGCCACGCTCGAAACCCTCCAGGGAAGGATCTGTCTCTTCCTGGAATAATTGCGCAAAGCCCGGGTTATAAATCAACTCACTGCAGTCGGTGATGCCATAGCCGACAAGGTCATGCGCACTGATACCATAACTTGCCATCTGACGACTCCTTAGCTTTCGATTAATGCCTACTGCGATTGTAAGGTTTAATCATTCCATCACTGAGAGGTGGGTCATGAAATGACCTAAGTCAGCAGTCTTTACACTGATTTGTGTGCTGACGCATAAATTTTGCTTCAGCTTGGGGTAATATCAGCAGGTTATCCTGCCTGGATTTCCGCATGACAGAAATCACCTTTTCAGTGCAATTGCACGTCAGAGCCGCTGTGGTCTTGCTTAAGCGTTTTGATATCGTCTGCGTCAAAGCGGTAAAGACTGCCGCAGAAATCGCAATGCATATCTATTTTTCCATCCTGGACAAGCATCTCTTGCAGGTCGTGGTCCGGCAGCGTCAGCAGCGCGTCAGCACATCGCTGGCGCGAACAGGTGCAGCGGAAGCTCACTTCCTGCTCCGGATACAGCGTGACTTCTTCCTGATGATAAAGCCGGTATAACAGTTCGTCCGCCGGAAGGTTAAACAACTCTTCCCCCTTGACGGTGGCGGTCAGCTGCGCCAGATGGTCAAAATCTTCCTCGCTGGCGTTTTGCGCCGGCAGCACCTGCAGCAGCATGCCGGCGGCGGCCACTTCGCCGTTATGGATGCCGGTGCGGATAAACAGCCGGGTCAGGAGCTGTTCGGATTGCAAAAAATAGCTCTCCAGGCAGTCGGCGAGGCGTTCTCCTTCCAGCCCCACCACGCCCTGATAGCGCTCACCTTCGTCCGGCGTCAGCGTAATGACCAGATAACCGTTGCCCACCATTTCATGCAGGGTGCTGTTATCATCGATGGCGCCGTTGATACGCGCTACGCCGCGCATATGCTGCTCATGGTCGCCGTTGATAACCGCCAGACGCAACGGGCCGTCTCCCTGTAACTGTACGGTGATTTCACCCTTGAACTTCAGCGTGGCGGTGAGCAGGCTGGTGGCCACCAGCATTTCCCCGAGCAGGTTTTTCACGCATGGCGGGTAATCGTGCTGACCGAGGACTTGCCGATAGGTATCATGCAATGAAACCAGTTCACCCCGAACGGCATAATTCTCAAACAAATAACGGTGCAGCTGGTCTTGAATGGCCATAATCGTCTCTTTTACCGGAGGTGGCCGGTTTACTCCCCAGGCTCACCATATTTAAATTTAATCAGGTTGCGACGCTCTTTTTTGTCCGGACGCCGGTCCGGATGGGTCACATTCTGTGCGTTTATCTTGCGCGCCGCGGCCAGTTTTTCCCGTTTATCCACGCTCGCCTGGGTTTCGCTATAGAGCAGTTGCGCTTCACTGGCTGACCGGCGTTGCAGCGTCAGCGTAAGCGCAATCACCGTCCGTTCATCGTCACCCTGGCGAAGCGTGATTTGGGCGCCGCTTTCCATGATTTTACTGGGTTTGGTCCGTTGCCCGTTGTAGTGAACCTTGCCGCCTTCCACCATCTCGCGGGCAATAGCGCGGGTTTTATAAAACCGGGCCGCCCATAGCCATTTATCGAGCCGGATACTTTCATCCTGACCCTGTTCCTGAGTGCCCTTACTTTTCATCATGCCTCCGCATCACTACTTGGGGATAACCAAACGTATGGGTGGAAAGTCATAAATCAAGGTGCCGGTCCGGCAAAGTGCCGTCCATAGCATGGATAACATTATCAATCTGATGCCAATGGATAGCAGGTGGCATGCATGCTCCCGGAATGGTGGGCGGCGATACGTAAAACAGGGATGCCCGCGCCGGCCTGCGCCGGGGCGGACCTGTCCATTAGGGTAGCATATTTTTTTGTCGCACCGCGACGCGATGGGCTAAGGCAGCGTCTTCAGCGGCACATTGGGCAAATCGGGATTAAAGCAGCTTTCATAATACCGCTGGATATCCTGGTCGCGATGGCGGCTTTTCAGCAGGCGCCGCGCTGCCAGGCAGACATTCACCAGCGCGCTGATAATGACCAGCAATAACAATAAGGTGGTGCCCAGGTAACGCCAAACGGCAATGACATCCGGTTCGCTGTGCAGGGCTATGTGCCGGGTGCCGTTGACATCGACGCTGATATTGGTAATCACCCCCTGCGCGCTGAAAGGGGTGTGCAACAGCATGGACGAGAGACGCTGCAATTCCCGCCATTGGGCCACGCCGGTATAATCATATAACGAATTGACCGGCAAGGGGTGATCCACCAGCAGCTTGCCCTCGTCGCTGCTGATCAGGACCCCGCCCGGGGGAGGACTGTTAAGGGCGTTGGTGGCCAGGCGGGTCTCACTGGCGAAGAACGACCCCGTGGCGGCGTTGACCAGGTTTTCAAGGGTCTCGGCGCTGACCGGCCGCAATAACACATTCACTCCCTTCAGCGTCCCGCTGCGGGCGCGCTTGACCACTGACGGCCAGTCCCGGGCGTTGGCCAGATTGACCAGAGCGGTTTTAAGCCGGGCGCAGGCGGCATCGTCGCCGCACAAATCCTGCGTCTTCAGTACGATATTGGCAAAGTCGTCCAGCAGGATCATGCCGGATTTTTGAATTGCGTTCGCCAGCACCGGATTTATTTTCGGATCGGAATTCAATTCCGGATGCAGCTGGGTATCGACGGTATTAAGCAGCGCCACCGCCTTGTCTACGGTGTCCGATTCAGGGGTGGGCAGAGGAACGGCGTTATTCCAGTAAATACTGGAACAGTCGAAGGGCAGGAAGGGATTTTTCGGCGCGGTGGTAAGCGTAGTATCCACAAAACACATGCCGGTCCCCTGCACCTTCAACGTATCGCCGATACGCAAAGGCGCCGCTTCGAGGGTTTTGGCTTCTGTCGCCTGGATATTCTGCGCCCCCTTCAGCCAAGCCGTGCTCAGCGTCAGCGGCAGCGAGAGCGGAACATAGGCCAGTAGCAGGCACAGGACAAGCATAGAGCTGCAAAACAATACCAGGTTCTTACCCCAGCGCTGAACCGGGAAATTCACCATTTCGTCATGCAGTGAAAGAAACCGGCCCTGACGTACCACCTGGCGATTGATGTAGATATCCACCTCGGTTTTTTTACCCAAATCATGGTCGATAAAAGGCAGCCAGTGGGGTGGGTAAGTCAAATCGATAATGCCCAGCGAAACGGTCGCAAGGCGGTTGTGGCCGGATTCGCCGAATAGGCCCCAGCGTTTGGGCGTGCCCCGCAGACAATGGATGTCGAGCCGGGTGCGCTGCGACGGCGGCCGGAACAGCATCCAGCCGCCGCAGAGAATCAACAGACCGGCGACCGCCACCAGCCAGGGCACGGCCACTACGGGCGCCAGTAAACTCATGAACAGCAGCAGCAGCGCCGCGCTGACCATGGCGGCCTCCCGTATCCCCGAGGGACGGTTGACCGCGTGCTCCTGCGGCGTCTCCTTGCGGATATTCAGCAATTCGACCTGTTCGTTCTCCTGCTCGCGCATGGAGGAGTTCGGTACCGTCTGCGGCGGATTGACGGTTTGCGGCGCGTAGACATAGTCCACCAGCGAATGCCCATTGAGGGCAATGACCAGCGGGATGCCGGCGGTTCTAATCAGTTCGACGTGGTTCTCTTCGGCGATGAATTGTTCCCATAGCGGGGGCAGGTGGATTTCCGTGCTGTCGAGATAATATCGCCACGTGTGAGGCGCGTCGGTGACCAGGCCGTAGCGGGTAATGGCGTGGGTAGCCGCATAGATGTTCTCGCTTTGTGGGGTAAGCGCCAGTGATTCCGCCGTCGAGGCGGGCGCCAGCGGCGAGCTCTGCAGATGCTCATTAAGCTTGAAATAGTGTTCAATGGCCGCACGTTCTTCCGCGGTCAGCTTGCGTGGGATCGGTTGCAGAAATGGCAAACGCTTGTTTGCGGCGGGGAGATGTCGTTTGCGATAAAGCCGGTAAGCAAGAACCGCGATCGCACAGGCAAACAGTACGGACAATACAAATGCTATTGTGCTCATGCCATCCCCATCGATACACGAAAAATTTGCGACACATCGAGAATATGATACGTATCAAGCTGGCGCCGTTTCGCGAGCATCCACCTTCGACAACGAAACATTCGATCCCTTGATTGATAAACCGCGCAGGAACGAAACAGGACGAGTATCAATACTTAGTACAGGTTAACAATCCATTCTTACCTGACATATCGGTATTTTCCTATTTTAATCTCAATAATTCTTTTCGCTTGCCACTGGATAACAATGAGTTGCCGATTCTTCCCGACACTGGCGGGAAAATGAGCGGAACCGCTATTGACGGTTGCGGCGAAGGTTCTCATTAATGCACAATGCGATCAAGCCTTAAAACCGGCTAACGTTAACATCGTCTATATCCGGCATGGGAAACGACCTTCATCGTCTGCATCTGTTGTTTCGCCGTTCAGGCGGTTATGCTATGCCATGTATGTCGTCGACTCCGGGATAACTATGGATAAGCATCTGCAAAAACCAAAAATACATAAAGTCGAAACTGTCGCGCAATCCCGGTTGTTTAATGTTGAATCCGTTGATCTCGAGTTCAGCAACGGGGCGCGAAGGATTTATGAAAGGATGCAGCCTTCGGATCGCGAGGCGGTCATGATCGTGCCGGTGATCGACTCACATATTGTGCTGATTCGCGAATACGCCGTGGCGATAGAAGACTATGAGCTGGGTTTTCCCAAGGGACTGATTGATCCTGGGGAGGATATTCTCACCGCGGCCAATCGGGAGCTGATGGAGGAGGTGGGTTTCGGCGCCGGCCGGATGGATATCCTGACCAAACTGACCATGGCGCCCTCCTATTTTTCCAGCCGGATGAATATTCTGGTGGCGCGGGATCTGTACCCGCAGCGGCGCCAGGGCGACGAACCCGAACCTTTACCGCAGGTGCGCTGGCCCATCGCCGCCATGATGGATCTGCTGAACGAGCCGGATTTTCGCGAGGCGCGCAATGTGAGCGCGCTGTTTTTGGCCCATGCGTGGCTCCTCCAGAACCAGAAATAAAACGGCCGACCTTCGGCGCGTTCACCCGCCGGCGGGGACTGTTAGGCCCAGAGTTTCACTGCTAACAAACGAGTCCGGAGTCAAAGAGTCGGGGCAGGATGATAGAGGAGTAAACCGTCCGCGCCAGGACGGCGCGGATCGAGCCTACATGGACGTATTCACGGCGTGTTTACGATCTAGCATCCTGCCCCGGCCGGGCACGGTTTAAGCCTTAGTGATAGCGGGCCTACCGCGCTGTGGGGCGCTCGGGCGGGCGAGAAAACCACGCCCGCTTCGACCCCACCAGCACGGTCTCCCTTTAACACGTCCCCTATACGATCGAGGTTTCCCTTTAACAGGTTCGCTGCACGATCGGCGACGCGGGCCTACCGCGCTGTGGGGCGCTCGGGCGGGCGGGAAAACCACGCCCGCTTCGACCCCACCAGCACGGTCTCCCTTTAACACGTCCCCTGTACGATCGAGGTTTCCCTTTAACAGGTCCGCTGCAAGATCAGCGATCGCGGGCCTGGCCCGCCGTTAGAACAGTTCATGGGATTCGCCGTTATCCATTAGGGTGGTGCCCACTTCATGCACGACTTTATCTTTTGGCTGCGTGCCGTCGATAAAATATTCTTCGCGGCTGTTGCCGCCCCCATCGGATAACTTACCGCTGCTCTTGTCGATGCTGACGGTGACGATGCCCGGCGGCGGCGTGATTTTCTGCTCCGGTATGCCGTCCAGCGCCACTTTCATAAAATCATCCCAGGCCGGCTGGGCGCTTTGCGCACCGCCTTCGCCGCCGAAGGGGCTCCGGCCCAGGTCGCGACGGTGATCGTCGAAACCTATCCATACCGTGGTTACCGTCTGCGGACCGTAGCCGGAGAACCAGGCGTCCTTTGAACTGTTGGTGGTACCGGTTTTCCCGCCGATATCATGGCGTTTCAAATCGCGCCCGGCGCGCCAGCCGGTTCCCTGCCAGCCCGGTTCACCGAAGATATTGCTGTTAAGGGCGTCATGGATCAGGAAGGCCAGCGGGGTACTGATAACATGGGGGGCATATTGCTGCTCACCGTCCGCTGCGGCCTGTGCGGGAGAAACGGTTTCCAGCCGCGGCATGGGGACGGCATCGTTATTACCGGGCTGATGGGATACGGCGACATTTTCCATGTCGTCATCGGACAAAACCGCTGATTTATTGGTATCGCCATATATCACCGGCAGATTGCATGTATCGCAGACGGTTTTCGGTTTGGCTTCGAACAGCACGTTGCCCGACTCGCCTTCGATTTTGGCGGTGAGGTAGGGATCTACCAGGTAGCCGCCGTTGGACAGCACCGCGTAGCCGCGCACCATTTGCAAAGGGGTAAACGAAGCGGAACCCAGCGCCAGCGATTCGGTATGTACGATGTTCTGGGGCGGGAAACCGAAGCGTTGCAGGTACTCGGCGGCATAGTCCACGCCCATGGCGCGCATGGCGCGCACCATAACGACGTTTTTGGACTGCCCCAGGCCCTGGCGCAGCCGGATCGGACCGTCATAGGTGGGGGGGGAGTTCTTCGGCCGCCAGTCGGCGCCGGCGCCCGCATCCCAGCGGGAAATGGGCGCGTCGTTCAAGATGGTGGCCAGGGTCAGGCCCTTGTCCAGGGCGGCGGTATACAGGAAGGGTTTGATATTGGACCCAACCTGCCGCAGCGCCTGGGTTGCCCGGTTGAATTTGCTCTGGTTGAAGTCGAAACCGCCCACCAGCGCTTTTACCGCTCCGGTGGAAGGGTCCAGGGACACCAGCGCCGAGTTGACGTCCGGTACCTGCGCCAGCCACCAATCGTTATCCACCTTGCGTACCCAGATCTGCTGGCCGGGTTGCACCACATCGGTGACTTTCTTCGGCACCGCGCCCTGCAGCCGGTCGGTTCTGAACGGGCGCGCCCAGTGCATGCCGGTCATGGTTAACTGCACGCTGGTGCCGTCCGACATCATGGCGGCGGCCTGTCCGGCGTCAGCCTGGGTGATCACCGCCGGCAGCAGCGGGCCGTAAACCGGCAGCAATTTCAGGCTGCCGGTGATGCGTTTTTGATCCCAGGGCGTTTCGCCGATTTTCCATAAAATATTGCTCGGGCCCCGGTAGCCGTGGCGCATATCGTAATCAATGACGTTGTTCCGCACCGAGTCCTGCGCCGCCAGCTGAAGCTTTTTGGTGATGGTGGTGTAGACCTTGTAACCGTCGGTGTAGGCATTATCCCCGTAGCGCTTGAGCATGTCCTGCCGGACCATTTCAGCGACGTAAGGCGCCGAGAAACTCATCTGCGGGGCATGGTAGTTGGCCACCAGCGGCGTATTGCGGGCCTGCTCGAACTGTTCGCGGGTAATGTAGTTCTCGTCCAGCATGCGGGACAAAACGAAATTGCGCCGCGCCAGCGCGCGATCGTGGGAGAACAGCGGGTTGAACGTGGAGGGGGCTTTGGGCAAGCCGGCAATCACCGCCATTTCAGCCAGGCTGAGCTGGCCCACATCTTTACCAAAGTAGACCTGGGCGGCGGCGCCGACGCCATAGGCGCGGTAGCCGAGATAGATTTTATTCAGGTACAACTCGATGATTTCGTCTTTCGTCAGCAGCTGCTCGATGCGAATGGCGAGAAAGGCTTCCTTGATCTTGCGGATCAATGTCCTTTCAGGACTCAAAAAGAAGTTGCGCGCCAGCTGCTGGGTGATGGTGCTGGCCCCTTGCGTGGCATGGCCGGACATGAGCGCAATGGAGGCGGCGCGCATGATGCCCACCGGATCTACGCCATGGTGTTCATAAAAGCGGCTGTCTTCGGTGGCGACAAAAGCATGCACCAGGTCAGGGGGTATTTGATCAAGCCGCAAGGGAATCCGGCGCTTTTCGCCGAACTGGGCGATCAATTCGCCGTCCGCGCTATAGACCTGCATCGGGATTTGCAATCGTACATCTTTCAGGGTGGCGACATCAGGCAGCTGCGGCTCAATGTATTTGTACATGCCGAATATCAACGCGGCTCCCAACAAGATGCAACACACTGCAAAAATTAATAAATATTTTACGAACTTCACCTGAGATTTCCCATTTCATGTCGTTTGGGCAGTTTATAAACAACCGCGCGCTAGTATAAAGGTAAGCCTGCACGTTGGATACGTACTTTTCATTACGGATGATAGGGAGCGGCAAAACATGGCATTCCGTCTTTGGCAGGTCGGATTGGAGATTGGAAACGGCGCGGTGCGGGCCCTGGCGGTGCAACGCCGGCGAGGGGGATGGCAGCTTAGACATTGGTGGCAGCGCGCTTTGCCGGCGGCGTCGTTAAATGAGAGGGAGGGAAGCCCTTGCGACGGCGTCGGTCGGCTGCTGGCCGAGTGGCGCAAACAGTTGCCCGGTAGCATTTCGTTACGAGTTTGTTTGCCGGCTCATCTGTTTTCGCAGCGGCGGATCAAAGCGCCGGACCGGAGGCTGCGTGAACCGGAACGGGAATGGTATGTCGGCTCCCATGCCAAACGCCATTTCCCGGAGGACAGCGGCCCGCTGCTGTTTGATTACCAGAACGATCCCCTGGTGCCGAATACCCTGCTGGTCACCGCCGCCCGGCAAACCGCCGTAGCGCAATGGCAATCTTGCCTGTCCGCCGCCGGTCTTGATCCGCAGATCATGGATTTCATGCCGTGCGCCCTGCGTTGTATGGCCCGCCATGCCGAACTGGAGCGGAACGCCATGCTGATTCACGGGCTGGACGACGGCTGGTGCTGGATATCCCCTTTGTCCCGTCCTCTTGAATTCGGCTTCGTCCGCCGCGAGGACGCCTTAGACTTCGAGGCCTTGCGCCGGATAATCGGCCCGCCGCCGTCCGGCGAGAGGGGCGCGGTTTGCCCGGGCGCGTATTTTAGCAGCATTGCAGGCGCGGACGCGCCGAAGGACGCGCTTGCCTGGCCGCCTTTCGACACCTTCTGGCAGATATTTCCTCCCGTTCCGCCCCGGCCGCAGGCCTTTCTTATCGCCGGGGGCCTGGCGCTGCGCCTGGAGGATGCCTGATGTACCAGGTGAATCTGCTGCCGTGGCGGCAGCAACGCCGCCGCCGCAGGGCAATGGCGGCGGGGGCCGTGCTGGCGGCTGAACTGCTGCTGGCTCTCTGTATCACCGGCGGGTTGGCCCTGCGCTGGCGGGAAGAGCAGACGGTGCTGTCGGCGCGCCAGGCGCTGCTGCTGCGGCAGCAAGAACAGGCCCGGCGGCAGCGGCATGAGCACCAACAGCGGATGGATCAATGCGCACGGCTGCAGGATACCCTGGACCGTTGCCGGCGGAACCGGCTCGTTAACCAGCGATATCAGCGTTTTTTTCAACATCTGCCGGCGCTGTTGCCGCCGGGATTGTGGTTGACCTCGCTGCGCTTGCGGGAGGGTCGATTGTTGGCCGAGGGCTGTAGCCGGAGTTATGCCGCCATCGCCGAAACTGATAGCCGCTTAAGGCATCATCCCCCGCTGGAAACGGCGCATTGGCGTGAAATTACCCGTTTGGAGAACGGCCTGCTGCGATTTCAGCTGCAAGCCTCCTGGCCGGGGGAGGCGATAAAAGATGCGCCCCGCTGAACACTGGCCGTGGCGCGGGGGGGGCCTGTCCTGGCGGGGTTTGACATCGGCGCTGGCTGCGTCGGCGGCGGTTATCGCCCTCGGCGCGTTGCTGCTGCTCCGTCCCGGTCACAGCGCTCTGGAAGATACGCGCCGGGATATCCGGCAGCTTGAACACGCGCTGCTGCAGCACCGGCGCGCCATGGCCGAATGGCCGGCGCAGGCGCGGCTTGAAACGCGCATTTCATCAATCCAGCGCGATTTGGCCGCCTGCGAAACGGTGCGCCGGAAACCGGCTGTCTTTATCAGATCCATCGATCCCGGTGTTGGCGGGAAATTAACCTGGCGGGCCGCCCCGCTATCCCCCGCCGGGCACGACTGTCCCCGCCGCTGGACCGTGGCGGCGACCACGGATTATCCGGGGCTGCGCCTGATGTTAAAACGTTTGGCCGAGCTGTCGGGCGGTTTATCTCTGGCCTCTTTTGCGGTGGCGGCACGCGGGAGCGTCCTGGATATTGAGTTTGAGCTGGCGGAACCGGCGCCGGGGACGGACCATGGGAAATAGCCGTCGGCGGGGGGCGCTATTCATCTGGTTAAGCATCCTGCCATTGCCGCCAGGCGCCGCGCCGGTATCGGCGGAGCGGGCAAGCGCTGAACGCAATCCCTTTGCCCCGGAACCGGACATCCGGGCAGAACGGACCGACGGCGCGCCGGTAAAAGGATGGGTGGGAGATAGCGAATGCTGGCATCTTTGGACTACCGATAAGCAAGGCCGCTGGCATAAGCGCGAGGCGGAGGGGCCGGCCATTCCCCCTTTCGCCGCTGATTTTAACAAGCATGATTTTAACAAGGATGAAATACCGTGAAAGGACGCCGGTCAATTGCAGGATTGCTGTTTTTATTGTTGTCTATCGGGCTTTGCGCCGCGGAATCGCCCGCTGAATCTTCCGCCGGAAAAGGCAAGCCGGTGACGCTGGTGTTCGACGACGCCCCCATTCAACAGGTATTGCGGGCCCTGGCTGAGCATCAGCGGCTCAACCTGGTGGTAGCGCCGGGTATCAAGGGCAATATCAGCCTCAATCTGCATGGCGTGCCCTGGCAGCAGGCGGTGGACCTGATCGTCGGTTCCGGCCGCCTTCACCTGGAGCGTCGGGGAAATGTGTTGCTGGTTTATCCCGCGGAGCAGCTTGCCGCCCGCCAGGAGCAGCAGGCCGAAGCGCAGCGCCGGCGGGAAAGTGAACAGCCGTTATCCAACCGGCTGGTGACGCTGCAGCACGCGGATGCCGCCGAAGTGGCGAAAAATATCGGGACATTGCGCAAAAGCCTTATGTCGCCCCGCGGTACCCTGGTGCTGGACAAACGTACCAATTCATTGGTGTTGCGGGATACCGACGAGGCGCTGGCCAACGTGACCGACTGGATAAAGATCTGGGATTTGCCGCTGGAGCAGGTCATGATTACCGCCCATATCGTGACCATCAGCCGCGATAATTTACGCAATATCGGCGTCGACTGGCAACATTCCGCCGATATGGGGCGGCGAACGGCGAACATGGGGGTGAGTCTGCCCCTGGGGGAGCATTATGCCAGCATGGGGTTCCGTCTGGCGCGCCTGAGCGGTCGTTTGCTGGAACTGGAACTGACCGCCCTGGAACAGGAAAACAAGGTGGATATCCTGGCCAGCCCGCGGCTGTATACCGCCCATCAGCGCACCGCCAGCATCAAGCAAGGCACGGAACTGCCCTATCAGATGAAAAAGAGCAAAAGCAAAGGCTCGTCCATTCAGTTCAAAGAGGCGGTGCTGAAAATGGAAGTGACGCCGAAAATACTGCGCAACGGCAAGGTCACTCTCGATTTGCGCCTCAGTCAAAACGTACCCGGACAAATGCTCAAGCAAGGCGGCAATGAGGGTATTTCCATCGACATGGAGGAAATTAAAACCCAAGTGACCATTGCCGATGGGGAAACCATTGTTTTGGGCGGCATTTTCCAGCGCCAAAAACACGAAACCAAGGATAAAATTCCGCTGCTGGCGGACATCCCCTGGCTGGGACATCTGTTTAAACGCCAACAGGGACACTATAAACAGCGTGAACTGGTTATTTTTATAACGCCCACGCGAATATCAGGGTAAACTTGATTATCTCAATTTGGGCAAAATCGGGGCCTTAGCAACAAATTATGCGTTTTTTTCGCGATCAATTTGACGCTGTGACAGATTTCGCTTACAAGGGTAACCCATTGAGCATCGCTGTTTTTGCGTCACCTGTAATTTCGATAGCGATATCGGAATTCTTCCTTGCGGTGTGAGCATCGATTTAATCGGTTGCCAAACTACCCCGAGTGTTGAGATAATTTTTCGTCTGATTCTCGCACTATCGCTCATGAGGTTTCAGTTTAGGTCCCGCCGCTAATTTGATTGGCGGGGCGGGTTGTCATTAACGAATAATCTTAGTAATACCGAAAAACATGGCAGAGAAACGCAATATCTTTCTGGTTGGGCCTATGGGTGCCGGCAAAAGCACTATTGGGCGTCAGTTGGCCCAACAACTTAATATGGAGTTTTTCGATTCTGATCAAGAGATTGAGCGACGCACCGGGGCTGATGTAGGCTGGGTATTCGACGTGGAAGGCGAAGATGGCTTTCGCGATCGTGAAGAAAAAGTCATTAACGAACTTACTGAAAAACAAGGGATCGTATTGGCTACAGGCGGTGGATCAGTAAAATCGCGTGAGACACGTAACCGCCTTTCTGCCCGTGGTGTGGTCGTTTATCTTGAAACCACTATTGAAAAACAGCTGGCGAGAACCCAGCGCGATAAGAAACGCCCCTTGCTGCAGGTTGAAGCCCCGCCGCGCGAAGTACTGGAAGCGCTGGCCAGGGAACGCAATCCTTTGTATGAAGAAATTGCGGATGTCACCATTCGTACCGACGAGCAAAGTGCTAAGGTTGTTGCCAACCAAATCATCAATATGTTGGAAAGCAACTGATCTAGTGTGTAACGAGATGCCGAAAAGGTCATTAAGCACCCCATGGAGAGGATTACTGTAACATTAGGGGAGCGTAGCTACCCGATTACGATAGCAGCCGGGTTATTCAGTGACCCGGCTTCTTTCCTACCGCTGAAAAGCGGCGCTCAAGTCATGGTGGTGACCAACGAAACGTTGGCGCCGCTTTATCTTAATCCTGTCCGGGCGATTCTCGAACACGCCGGAATCATCGTCGATCAGGTGATATTGCCCGATGGCGAACAGTACAAAACGTTAGCCGTCCTGGAGCGGATATTCACCGCCTTGCTGGAAAAGCCGCACGGTCGCGACACCACGCTCATTGCCTTGGGCGGCGGCGTTATCGGCGATATGGCCGGCTTTGCCGCCGCCAGCTATCAGCGCGGCGTCCGGTTTATCCAGGTACCCACCACGCTGCTTGCTCAGGTTGACTCGTCAGTGGGAGGGAAAACCGCGGTTAATCACCCCCTCGGCAAAAACATGATAGGCGCCTTTTATCAGCCGGCCTCGGTGATCATCGATTTGGATTGCCTGCAGTCCCTGCCGCCGCGGGAATTATCCTCGGGCCTGGCGGAAGTGATCAAATACGGCATCATTTTGGACTATGCTTTTTTTGTCTGGCTTGAAGAGCATATGGACAGCCTGCTTGCTCTCGATCCCGATGCGCTGTCTTATTGCATCCGCCGCTGCTGCGAACTGAAAGCGGAGGTGGTCGCCGCCGACGAACGTGAAACCGGCCTGCGGGCTTTACTCAATCTGGGCCACACCTATGGCCACGCCATTGAAACCCATATGGGCTACGGTAATTGGCTGCATGGTGAAGCGGTGGCGGCGGGCATGGTGATGGCGGCGCATGCCGCCCGGCGGCTGGGGCAATTCTCCGCCGACGACCTGCTGCGGGTTACCGGATTGCTGGCGCGCGCCGGATTGCCGGTGGCCGGGCCGGAAGGCATGGCGCCGGAAGAGTACCTGCCGCATATGATGCGTGACAAAAAAGTTGTTTCCGGCAAACTGCGGTTGATATTGCCCCAGGGCCTTGGCAAGGCTGAAGTGCGTGCCGGCGTGCCCGATGATATCGTATTGGCGTCAATCGCCGATTGCCGCACCTGAATCAGCCTTCTTGTCCCGGTCCCCTATGGGGGAGGGAAGATTAAGCTGGTTTAATCGCTTTAACCCTCCGCCGGGCCTTTGCGCCCGGTGGAATAATCTCTCAGTTGGAGAGTTGTAAATGGATGAGTTCAAGTCGGAAGACGAACTGAGACCTGACAGCAGTGATCGCCGTCCCCCACGTCAACGGAAAGGCCCCTCGGTTCCTAAAGTCGCGATGTCCAGACAGCATATGATGATTGGCATCGGTATCCTGGTATTGCTGCTGGTGGTTATCGGCGTCGGCTCGGCGTTGAAATCGCCGACCCAGCCGGATGCCAGCCAGCAAAACCCGACGGCGGGTGAAAAGAATATCGATCTGTCCGGTTCCGCCGGTTCCTCCTCCGCGCCGTTGAATGGAACCGCGCCGGCGGCCAATTCCGCCAATCCGGATGCCAATAGTCCCGGCAGCGCCAACGGCGGGCTCTCCGCGCCATCCCAGGCCAACGGCGTTAACGGTACTGCTTCACCGTCCCAGGCCAACGGCGTTAACGGCGCTTCTTCGCAGCCGCAAACCCTGAACGCGCCCCCCATTGCCTCAACGCCGACCCAGGCACCGCCGGTTGTCGGCGCCGCGCCGCAGCACCGCATCGATTTGCCCGGCAATATGGCGGACGCGCTGTCGCAGCAAGGCAATCAGGTTAACGGCATGACCGAACAGATGAATAACGAGGGTTCCGCCTCGACCCTGCCCACCGCACCGGCCACGGTGGCGCCGGTGGGCAAGGAGCCGGCCCATAAATCCGGCGCGGTCAATACCTCCGTACCACCGGTCCACAAGGCGGCCAGGCCCCATGCCACGGTAGGCGCCAATGGACATGCAGTGGCCCCGGCTCCCATGGCCGCCGTCGGCCAGCAGCATAACCCCGCAACCGTCAGGAATACGCCTGCTGCGCCCGCCGGCAGGAATACCCACGCAGCGGTTGCCGGAAGGAATACAGCCGCCGCCGCGCCCGTATCCGCGCCTGTATCCGCCGGCGCCCTGGCTCCGGCAACGCCCGCCCATGCGTCATCTGGTGCCATCCAGACCGCTCCCGCCGGTTTCTACACCCTGCAGCTCAGCAGCGCTTCGCAGGCGGCGACTCTGAACGCCTATGCCCGCAAGCAGCAGTTGAGCCAGTACTGGGTCTATGAGACCCGCCGCGAAGGAAAACCCTGGTATGTATTGGTAAGCGGCGTTTATCCGACTTCGTCGCAGGCCAAGAGCGCGGTTGCGCAATTACCGGCTGATGTACAGGCTAATAAACCCTGGGCCAGGCAAATAGGCCAGGTCAAACAGGATCAGAACAAATAGTTCTTGAATTTAGCACTGATGTGCTGTCATAAACAGAGTACAATCCGCGGCTCTGAAGAGTGTATGAGTATCAATCGACGGCATGAAGAAGAACCGCGCGTTTTTAAAATGGGCTGGCGGTAAATATCCGCTAATAGAAGATATCCGCCGCCATTTACCGGCGGGCGATTGCCTTATAGAGCCTTTTGTCGGCGCAGGTTCGGTGTTTCTGAACACCGATTATGAGAAATATATTCTTGCTGATATCAATAGCGATCTCATCAACCTGTACAACATTGTAAAAGAGCGCACCGATGAATTCATCGGTGATGCTCGCCAACTATTTTATGCCGAGGCCAATACCCCGCAAATCTATTATTCGATGCGCAGCGAGTTTAACCTCTGTACTGATGCTTATCGGCGCGCGGTGCTATTTCTTTATCTTAATCGGCATTGTTACAACGGCCTGTGCCGTTATAATCTGAGCGGCGAGTTCAACGTTCCGTTCGGGCGGTACAAGAAGCCCTATTTTCCGGAAATCGAATTAAACTGGTTTGCCGAAAAGGCGCAAAGTGCGGTTTTCGTCTGCGAGCATTACCAGAAAACGCTGATGAAAGCCGAGTGGGGCTCGGTGGTGTATTGTGATCCCCCGTACGTGCCGCTATCGACGACGGCCAACTTTACGGCTTACCATACCAACAGTTTCAACAATATCGAGCAGCAGAACCTGGCGCGGATAGCTCATCAACTCGCCAGCGAAGTCCGGGTGCCGGTGCTGATTTCCAACCACGATACGTTGTTGACCCGTGAGTGGTACTGCGACGCGGTACTCCATGTGGTGAAAGGGCGTCGTACCATCAGCCGGAATATCCTGGGTCGTACCAAAGTGAATGAACTGCTGGCGCTGTATCATTATGCGGACCAGCAAGGAACGCCTGCGTCCGACCCTAACTGATTGGAGAAGCGGATGAAAAAATTCTTGATCGCCCCATCCATCCTGTCGGCGGATTTTGCCCGCCTGGGTGAGGATACCGCCCGGGTATTGGCGGCCGGGGCCGACGTGGTGCATTTTGATGTGATGGACAATCATTATGTTCCCAATCTCACCATGGGCCCGATGGTTCTCAAAGCCCTGCGGGATTTCGGCATTACCGCCCCTATCGATGTGCATCTGATGGTCAAGCCGGTGGACCGGATCATTCCGGATTTCGCCGACGCGGGCGCCAGTTACATTACTTTCCATCCCGAAGGATCGGAGCATGTCCACCGCTCCCTGCAGTTGATAAAATCTCACGGCTGCAAAGCCGGCCTGGTATTCAACCCGGCGACGCCCCTGAGTTATCTCGACTATGTCATGGATCAGCTGGATGTCATTTTGCTGATGTCGGTGAATCCCGGTTTTGGCGGACAATCCTTTATTCCCGGCACGCTGGATAAGCTGCGCCAGGTCCGCCGGCTGATTGACGACAGCGGGCGGGATATCCGTCTCGAGGTGGACGGCGGTGTCAAAGTGGATAATATCGGCGCCATCGCCGCGGCCGGGGCGGATATGTTTGTCGCCGGATCGGCGATTTTCGGCCATTCGGATTATCAGGAAATCATTGAGGCCATGCGCCGCGAATTAAACGGGATCAAACATGG
This sequence comes from Sodalis sp. RH16, assembly GCF_047324245.1. Taxonomy (NCBI): domain Bacteria; kingdom Pseudomonadati; phylum Pseudomonadota; class Gammaproteobacteria; order Enterobacterales; family Bruguierivoracaceae; genus Sodalis; species Sodalis sp. RH16. The sequence goes on from NZ_CP178737.1 coordinate 2,263,933, forward strand.
CTGATGTGACGCGGATACGCGCCTTGGCATTTGACCTGGACGGTACGCTGACGGATACCGCGCCGGGATTGAGCAGCGCGCTCGATGGGGCGTTGCAGGCCCAGGGGTTGCCCGCGGCGGGGCAGGCGCGGGTCTCCACCTGGATTGGCAACGGCGCCGACATCCTGGTGGAGCGGGCGCTGAAGTGGGCGGGCGCAGAACCGGAAATCACGCTGTGCCGCCAGACCCGCCTGCTGTTCGACCAGTTTTACGCCCAGACGGTGGAGCAGGGCAGCCGGCTTTTCCCGCAGGTGAAGGCCACCCTGGCACGCCTGGCGGAGCAGGGATTCCCCATGGCGGTGGTGACCAATAAACCCACGCCCTTCGTCGCGCCTCTGCTGGCCTCGCTGGAGATTGACCGTTATTTCTCCCTGCTTATCGGCGCGGATGACGTGGCGGCGAAAAAACCCCATCCCGCGCCGCTCTATCTGGTGCTGGGCAAGCTGGGATTATATGTGAACGAACTGCTGTTCGTGGGGGATTCACGCAACGATATCATGGCGGCCAAAGCGGCGGGCTGTCCCTGTGTCGGCATGACCTACGGCTATAACTACGGCGAATCCATCGCTGACAGTCACCCGGACTATCTGCTGGATCATTTTGCCGATCTTCTGCCCGTCCTCGGGTTGCCAACTTTACATAATCAGGAAACATATAATGAGTAAGCCCATAGTATTCAGCGGCGCGCAGCCGTCGGGTGAATTGACCATAGGCAACTATATGGGTGCGCTGCGTCAGTGGGTTAACCTGCAAGACGATTACGATTGCATATATTGTATTGTTGACCTTCATGCCATTACCGTTCGCCAGGATCCCCTCAAGCTGAGAAAGGCCACGCTGGACGTGCTGGCCCTGTACCTGGCGTGCGGCATCGATCCCCAGAAAAGCACTATCTTCGTGCAGTCCCATGTGCCGGAGCATACCCAACTGGGCTGGCTGCTGAACTGCTATACCTACTTCGGCGAACTGAGCCGCATGACCCAGTTCAAGGACAAGTCGGCCCGTTATGCTGAAAACATCAACGCCGGCCTGTTCGCCTATCCGGTACTGATGGCGGCGGATATCCTGCTTTACCAGACCAACCAGGTGCCGGTGGGGGAAGATCAAAAGCAGCACCTTGAACTAAGCCGGGATATCGCCCAGCGCTTCAATACTCTCTACGGCGATATTTTTACCGTTCCGGAACCCTTTATTCCCAAATCCGGCGCCCGGGTCATGTCGCTGCTGGAACCGACGAAAAAAATGTCCAAGTCCGACGAGAATCGCAACAACGTCATTACCCTGTTGGAAGATCCCAAGTCGGTGGTGAAAAAGCTCAAACGCGCCATGACCGACTCCGACGAGCCGCCGGTGGTGCGTTACGATATAGCCAATAAGCCCGGCGTGTCCAATTTGCTGGATATCCTGTCCGGCGTGACGGGCAAACCTATCGCTGAGCTGGAACAGGAGTTCGCCGGAAAAATGTACGGCCATCTCAAGGGCAGCGTGGCGGATGCCGTTTCCGGCATGTTGATTGAATTGCAGCGCCGTTATCACGACTTCCGGGCGGACGAAGAACTGCTTAACCGGATTATGCGCGACGGCGCGGCCAAAGCCCGTGCCCGTGCCCGTGAAACGCTGGACAAAGTCTACGAGGCCGTGGGTTTTGTGGCGCATCCATGATCTGAATGCTGCACCGGCGTCCCAGGCGCGCTAAGATTGGAAATATCAGATCCACACCACTCGAGGCGCGCCGTGCAAATGCTTCCTTTGCAAAGAATCACCAACGTTCGTCTGCCCCAGCGTGAAGGCCTCTGGCAGATTGATATCGAACAAGAGCGGTTTCGCCAGATAAGCGCCGGCGGAACCGCCGGGCAAGCCCCCGCCGGGACCCTGGATGCCATGGGCGGACTGGCGGTGCCGCCCTTTGTCGAACCCCATATCCATCTGGATACCACCCAGACCGCGGGCTCCCCCCGCTGGAATCAATCCGGCACGCTGTTTGAAGGCATTGAGCGCTGGGCAGAGCGCAAAGCGCAGCTCACCCATGAGGATGTCAAACAGCGCGCCTGGCAAACGCTGAAATGGCAAATCGCCAACGGTATCCAATATGTCCGCAGCCATGTGGATGTGTCCGATCCCCATCTGACGGCGCTGAAAGCCATGCTGGAAGTAAAACGGGAGGTGGCCCCCTGGCTTGAGCTGCAGCTGGTGGCATTCCCGCAGGAGGGCATACTCTCTTATCCGCGGGGAGAAGAATTATTGGAAGAGGCGCTGCGTTTGGGCGCCGATGCGGTGGGCGCGATTCCGCATTTCGAATTCACCCGTGAATACGGCGTTGAGTCTTTGCATAAAGCCTTTGCCCTCGCGCTGCGCTATGACCGGCTGGTGGATGTGCACTGCGATGAAATCGACGATGAGCAGTCGCGCTTTGTGGAAACCGTGGCGGCGCTGGCCCTACGCCACCATATCGGCCCTCGGGTTACCGCCAGCCACACCACCGCCATGCACTCCTACAACGGCGCCTATACCGCGCGGCTGTTTCGGCTGCTAAAGCTCTCCGGCATTCATTTCGTGGCCAATCCGCTGGTGAATATCCATTTACAGGGGCGTTTTGATGATTATCCCAAGCGTCGCGGGGTCACCAGGGTCAAAGAGCTGATGGCGGCGGGCATTAATGTCTGCTTTGGCCATGACGACGTGTTCGACCCCTGGTATCCCCTGGGTACCGGCAATATGCTGCAGGTCCTGCATATGGGGCTGCACGTTTGCCAGCTTATGGGATACGAACAAATCAATCAGGGACTGGATTTGATCACGGTGAACAGCGCGCGAACCATGAACCTTGGCGATTATGGCATTGCCGTCGGACATGGCGCCAACCTGGTGATTCTGCCGGCGGAAAATGGCTTTGATGCCGTAAGACGTCAGGTTCCGCCCCGTTACGTTATCCGCCGCGGACGGATAATCGCCCAGACCGAGCCGGCACAATCCACCCTGTTTCTCGCAGATTCACCGGAAATCGTCGACTTCAAGCGTTAACTTCATCCAATTGCCGTTTCACGGCGTTGCCGATGGTTTTAACCGCCTGTTCGATGGCGGGGGTAAGGGCAAGCGCGTAGCTCAGGCGCATGCAGTGGCGGTACTTGCCGGATGCGGAAAAAATCGGCCCTACCGCAATTTGCACCCCCACCTGATCCAATTGGCGGTTCAGGCGCAGCGAATCGAAGTGCTCCGGCATTTCAATCCACAGCAAAAAGCTCCCCTGCGGCCTGCTTACCCGGGTTTCAGGCGGGAAATAGGTCTTGATCCAACCGGTCATGATGTCGCAGTTATGTTGATAGTGGGCACGCATCCGGCGCAAATGCTTCTGATATCCCCCCTGACGCACGAACTCGGCCACCGCCAGCTGCGGTTGCAGCGCGGTAGCGCCGGTACTGATGTATTTCATGTGGGTTGCCTGCTCCATGTACCGGCCGGGGGCAATCCAGCCGATACGCAGGCCGGGCGCCAGGGTTTTGGAAAACGAACTGCATAACAATACCCGACCGTCTTCATCCAGGGATTTGATGGTCACCGGCCGGGGATAGCGGTAGGCCAGATCGCCATAGACATCGTCTTCGATAATCGGCGTATCGTAGCCTTGCGCCAGCGTCAGCAACGCCTGTTTATGGCTGTCCGGCATGATATACCCCAGGGGATTATTGCAATTGGGCGTTACCTGAATGGCTTTGATCGGCCACTGTTCGAGAGCCAGCTCCAGCGCCTCCAGACTGATGCCGGTCACCGGGTCGGTGGGGATTTCCAACGCCTTGATGCCGAATGCTTTTAAAGTCTGGGTCACGCCATGGAAACTTGGCGAGTCCACCGCCACGATATCGCCGGGCTGGCACAGGGCATGAATGGCAATGGAGAGCGCCTCGTGGCAGCCGGAGGTGATCATGATATCCTCCCATGACAACAGGTTGCCGCTGTCCACCAGGAGGCGGGCGATTTGTTCCCGCAGGGCGGGAGCGCCGCAAATATCGCCATAGGCCATGCCGCGCAAATCCGGCTGCAGCGCGATGCGGCTCAGGGCCTTCATCAACGGCCTCAGGGTCGGCGAGCTGATATCCGGCATGCCGATCCCCAGATGCACCATGCCGTCCTCCGGATCCGCCCGCAGCAGTTTGAGCACCAAATCCCACTGGGAGATCTCGACCGGTCGCTGCGCCGGTCTGCTCATGGCCGGCAGCGCCGCTAATTCATGCTGCTGGCTGACAAAGTAGCCCGATTTCGGCCGCGCCTCGATCAGCTGCCGCTCTTCCAGTACCCGGTACGCCTGCTGAACGGTACTGATGCTCACTTCATGTTCCTGGCTTAAGGTACGCACCGAAGGCAGCCGCTCGCCGCAGGTGTATAAGCCCTGTTCTATGCGCTCGCCGATAATGCCGGCCAATTGATCGTAGCGTGTCATGCTGGTTCCATACAGATATAAGTGTACTTGTGAAAATCAATACAGATTGGCCCGGATAATACCATGACAGAAGATAAAAATGCGTATTGTATGGTAAAAATAATGGCTTTCTGAATCTGTACGGTGAGCGTCGATCCCTTCATCATAGTGGCAACATTTAACAAGGAGCAACCATGATGAAAACCCTGACAAAAACCTTCCAGGCCGTTCCTTTTTCATTACCACATCGCGCCGTGAACCCAATCCCGCAGCCTGATACGCTTTTCCGTCGGTTCATGGCCTGGAACCACCGTCGCCGCAATCGCGCCATTCTGATGCAATTAAACGACGATCAGCTGAAGGATATCGGGCTTTCCCGTGAGGATGTCCTGCATTACGGTGAAAAATAAACGGTTGTTGCCGCCTCATCGACTCCGAGCATGTTTGTCAGCAATCTGCTATCGCGGGCATGCTACTTGGCTCCGTGGCCGTACAGGCGGTGTTTGCTGACGAATCCCAGCAATAGGCAAAGAATGAACACTGCCAGATAGAGGCTGTTGGCGGTGGTCAACGCGGCTTTTGCGCCATATGACGCCACGATGGGCCCGGTGACCACAAACGTCAGCATGGTACCGACGGTGCCGCAGGTGAGGATAAAATTCACCAGTTTGGGCGACGTCACCCGGGTTTGCTGCGAACCCAGCGTAATGAGGGTGGTATAGATGGCGCTGGAGATAAATCCCAGTCCCAGCAGATAATAATGCAGGTGCGCCGGCCGATCGGTGGCGATAAACAGATACATGATGACTGCGGACAGCGCGGCAAGCAGGGTGACCATCCGCTGTAAATCCGTGAAACGCAGTACCGCGCTGAAAACCCACATCCCCAGCATATAGGCAATCCAGAATTGACTTACCAAACCCCCCGTCTGCTGTTGGCTCATGCCGAAGTTCAAGGCGGCGTATTCGGGTACCCAGGCGATAAACCCCAATTGGCCGAGGATATAGCATAACGCGGCGGCGCAGAGCAGCACAACTCCCAGTCCCCATTTCTCCTTTGACGACGGCTGCCCTCGCAGGGAGGCGTCTTGAGCGGCCGGCGCCGGAAACTCGGACAGCAGGGTCAGGATAAATATCGCCACATAGACCAGGCCGATACAGGCATACACCCAATACCAGGTAATATGCCGCGCCAGCATGACGCCGGCCAGCATGGGAAACAGCGTGCCGGCCATGCTGAAAAAGGAGTCGGAGAACAGCAGGCGCGCGCCCCGCTGGCGGCCGTCATAAAGATAGGTGATCAGATAGGTGCCGATGGACATGGTAATCCCGCTCACCACGCCTAATATAAAGATGGAAAATGAGAACAGGGCAATATTCCGGCCGCTCATCAATCCAAGCACCGCCACCGCCATCAGCACGAAACCGGCAATCAACTGCCGTTTCATGGGTATGATGGATATCAGCCAGGCATTGAGAAAAATCGATAACAGAATGCCGGAATTCAAAAAGGTGAAGGTGGAACCCATGCCGGATATCGGCAGATTAAAATAGTCGGCGATGTTGCCTAATACCACGCCGGTGACAATCACTAAGGCGCCGGTTAATCCATAAGAAAGAAAACTAATCCATGTTAGCCGCGAGCGATTGCTATTATTCATTATAAACCTGTGAAAATCATACGATGGATGGCTGGCGCCGGTGGCGCAAAAGAGATTGGTTTCAACCGATATGGCAGCATATCATACCATTACAGCGTTAATTTTGGAGCTAAAAGTCATTTCATCGGGGCGTATCAGCGTTTTTTACAAGAACGCCATGACGAATTTTTATGCCCTGTTACGTAAAAATAGGTAAATGGGTAGCGTTAGGCTGACACCCTCTTTAGAATCTAAGCGCTTCCTGTTGCCCATGTCTTTACAAAGGAACCTTTCATGCTGAAACAAAAACTGGCGACCGCCGCATTATTTTTTTCTCTCGCCGCTTTGTCCTCCTCTGCGCTGGCTGCGCAGAAAGAGACTCATGTACTGCTCACCACTTCCGCAGGGAAAATTGAGCTGGCTCTTGACAGCCAAAAAGCGCCGGTCTCGGTTGGGAATTTTCTCGAATATGTGAAGAGCGGGTTTTATGACAATACTATTTTCCATAGGGTCATCCCCGGCTTTATGCTGCAGGGGGGCGGCTTCAATAAAGATATGACGCAAAAGCCGACCCAGGCGCCGATCAAAAACGAAGCCGATAACGGTTTGCGCAATTTACGCGGCACCGTGGCCATGGCCCGTACCGCCGATAAAGACAGCGCCACCAGCCAATTCTTTATCAATATTGCCGATAACGCTTTTCTCGATCACGGGCAACGTGATTTCGGTTATGCGGTGTTTGGCAAAGTGATCAAAGGCATGGATGTCGCCGACAAAATTGCCCAGGCACCCACTAAAAATATCGGGCCTTATCAGAACGTTCCGACGAAACCCATCGTTATCCTGTCCGCCAAGATTCTGCCCTAACGTCCTTCGTCCCGCCAGGGGGGAACGGTCGCTACGGCCTTTTCCCCCTCATGCCCCTATCCCGTCCCCTTTCAGGCGAATCCGCCATTGCCGGTTATACCCGTCATACTTCAAGTTACAGGTACGTTGGCAATACTCGGCCCCTCCATGGGCCTCGCCCCTTCGGGGCCGCTGCAAGCAGCGATCAAATCTGCTCCTGGCAGATTTGTCCTCGCTCGCCCCAGTCACTTACTCGAGTAAGTGACTGGGGATAAATGAACCTCATCCCTGAGGTTCACCCTGCGGGCCAGCGCAAACGCTGTTCAAATCTGTTCCTGACAGATTTGTCGCGGCGTCGCCGTCTTCCTGCAGCTCGAATTATTTAGGGTATATACTTTAGGTAATTAACCGGGCCGATCGTTGACAGGGCTTCCCCATGAAAAAAATGACCGACAAGCAAAAAGCGCGATTATATCAGCAACGCCGTAATGAGAATTATAGAGAAAGCCAAAGGCTTCAAGGTTTTTCCGCCGAGCTGATCACCCTGACGCCACAAGAGGCGTTACGGCGAATCGACGAGCTCAGGAGCCATTATGAACGATAAATTCGGCGATGACCGCGATCCCTATTTTTACCCCGGCATCAAGGTGCTGCGCAATAAACTCAATATCCATGAGGCCGCCGGGCTGCTGGAGGCCGAACTGGCCTTGACGTCCCTGCGGGCCGCAACCCTTGAGCTGGGTACCGCCAAATTGGGGCTACCGTGGCTATGCGCCATTCACCATACCTTATTTCAGGATGTATACGATTGGGCCGGACAACTGCGGACGGTGGATATCTATCAAGACGATACGCGTTATTGCCACTTTGATTATCTTGAAAAAGAGGGCAATGCCGTGATGCAGCAACTGGAGGATGAAAATTACCTGCAAGGCCTGTCCAAGGAGGAAATATGCCCTCGTCTGGCTCAATATTATGCGGATATCAATATGCTGCACCCGTTTCGCGAAGGCAACGGCCGTGCGCAGCGGATATTTTTCGAGCAGTTGATGGTGCACGCCGGCTACGATCCCCGTTGGCGAACCGTTGAACGGGACGAATGGCTGGCCGCCAATCGGGCCGGCGCGGTTGGCGAGCTGGAACCGCTCACCGCCCTGTTCATGCGGGTGGTGAATGAGCCGGGAGAAACGGAGTAGCCGCGGCCGGCCCGCTGCATGACGCTACCCCTCAGAGGACGGCGACGCTTTGATGCTGTCGACCCGGTCCGGATAAAATGCGACATGGTTTTTGATGGCCGCCACCGCGTCGTAAGGGTTTTCATAAGACCAGACGGCGTTAACCGATCGCAGGCCGCCGGGAGTAATGCTGTAATAAGAGCAATCTCCTTTGTAAGGGCAATACGTGTGGTGTTCGGTGCGCGTCAACAGGGACATATCGATGTCTTCACGGGGGATATAATACACCGGCGGATAATCCGCCTCCCGCAGCGTTAACGCCTGCCGCGTATCGGCGATGGTTTTGCCGGCAACGGCCACCACAATATGCGAAGGGTTGGCCTCAACGGTAATGGGATGATCGGGGCCGGGAATCTTAACGGGCTTGGTAGTCATGGGACTCTCCTCTGCAAGACTGCATGTTATTGACCCCCATGGGCCTGAAAAACGAGTATGGAGTCGTTATCTCAGGGAGTCAATTTCATTACGGCTGTACGTATTTTAATTCAGCCGTTCCCGCAGGACCGCCTTGCCTAGATAAGCGAATTACGGCTTTCAGCCCAGGTCAGCAGCGCATCCAGCGCCGGACACAACGCTTGGCCCCAAGGCGTCAAACGATAGTCTACCTTGGGCGGGACCTGCTTATAGTCGGTGCGTATCACAATCCCGTCGGCTTCCAGCTGGCGCAATTGCTGGGCCAGCATCTTTTGCGAAATATCGGGGATCAGTTTTTCCAGGTCGGAGTAGCGTTGCACCTGCCCGCCGAACAAATGGAAAAGGATAACCAGTTTCCAGCGGCCTTCCAGCAGGCGAAGCACCGATTCTACGCCGCTGGCGGCGGTCAGGGCGGTATAGGTTTTGTTGGTCATGGGCGCCTTTTTTAAACTTACTTTTTCGTGCGTACTTCCTAAAAAGAGAGCTTAAGGGGAAAATCCGGTAAAGGCAACCACCCGAACGGAGCAATCATGACAATCCTCTTACCTGAACCCATTGCCGGCTATTTCGCCGCGGACAATCAATTTACCCCCCAAAGCCTGGAACGTTTTTTTATGCCGGACGCCATCGTACATGATGAGGGCAAGAGCTATCGCGGCCTGGCGGCCATCACCGAATGGCGGCGTGCGGCCAAAGGAAAATATCAGTACACCGTCGAGCCGCTGCATTTCACGCAGCAGGACCAGGTAATCAGCCTGGTGGCCCGGGTAGCCGGTAATTTTCCCGGCAGCCCGGTTGAATTGACCTACACCTTCGGCCTCAGCGACGGGAAAATCGCCAATCTGGAGATTCGCCTATGATGGCTGAGACTGAATTTTCCGGCCGCCGCGTGCTGGTCACCGGCGGCACTAAAGGCATCGGCAAGGCCGTGGCCGCCCGCCTGCTTGCCGCGGGGGCCAGGGTGCTGATAACCGCGAGAAACCGGCCCGACCCAGTGCCGGAAGGCCAATGGTTCGTGGCGGCGGATATCGCTACTCCGGAAGGATGCGCCGCCATAGCGGACGCCGTAACGGCCACGCTGGGCGGTATCGATATTGCGGTCCATGTGGCGGGGGGATCGTCGTCCCCCGGCGGCGGTTTCGCCTCCCTTGGGGAGAAAGAGTGGGCGGCGGAACTCAATCTCAACCTGATGCCGGCGGTGCGCCTGGATCGCGCCTTGCTTCCCGCCATGCTGGCCCAAGGATCCGGCGTTATCATCCATGTCACCTCCATCCAGCGGCAACTGCCGCTGCCTGATTCCACCACCGCCTATGCCGCCGCCAAAGCTGCCCTTAGCACTTACAGTAAAAGCCTGTCGAAGGAGGTCGGCCCGCGGGGCGTTCGCGTGGTGCGGGTGTCGCCGGGCTGGGTGGAAACGGAGGCGGCCGCCGGCATGCTGCGGGGGATCGCCGGGCGGGAAGGCACGGATCTCGACGGCGCCCGCCGGATCCTGATGGATTCCCTGGGGGGTATCCCCCTGGGCCGCCCGGCCCGGCCCGACGAGGTAGCCGAACTGGTGGCCTTTCTGGCGTCCGGACGCGCTTCGGCGATTACCGGCACCGAATACGTCATCGACGGCGGCACCGTGCCGACGGCGTGATATTCCCCGTTTAAGCGGTATAGCCGCCGTCGATGGTGAGCAGCGAGCCGGTAATGAAGCCCGCTTGCGGACCGGCAAGATAGGCCACTAGACTGGCAACCTCCCAATCCTTGCCCATGCGCCCCAGCGCCATCATGGGGCGCAGCATGGCGCGTTGGCTCTCGATATCGTTAATATCGGTTTCGGTGGGACCGGGTTGTACCGCATTCACCGTGATGCCCCGCGGGCCGAGATCCCGCGCGAAGCCGCGCGTCATGGCGCTCACCGCACCCTTGGTCATGGAGTAAATGGAAGCGCCGGGAAAACCGGTGTAGTCGGCCACTACGCTTCCGGTGGTGATAATGCGGCCCCCCGTCGTCATATGCTTAATGGCGGCCTGTACGGCGACAAACACCGCCCGTACGTTGACGTCCACCATTCGGTCAAAATCCTCCAGGGTAAACTCATCCACCTTGCCGTGAATCAAAATACCGGCGTTGTTCACCAGGATATCCAAAACGCCGAACGCGCCGGCGGTTCGGGCTACTGCCCGCCGCACCGCCTCGGCATCCCCACTGTCCGCTTTGATTGCCAATACTTTGCCGCCAAGGGCCTCAACCTCGGCAACCAATGCCAGCGCCCGCTCCTCTGAAGCGGCAAAGGTGAACGCGACGGCGGCGCCGTCGGCGGCCAGTCGGCGGACTATTGCAGCGCCGATGCCGCGGGATCCCCCCGTGACCAGGGCGACTTTACCGAGCAAAATTTTCGTCATGGGGTGTTTCTCCGGTAGGTTCAAATAGTTTTTCTGTTCTAGATTAATCAGTCCAAAACAGGGTAAAAAAAGGATGCCCGTTATTTCAGACTCCGCAGCGCGGTGCGCGTGATGGAGCGCAGCGCTTCCGGGTCGGCCCCTCCGCGCGCCATGACCTTCAGGGCGATAAATGTCGCATTGAGGAATAGAGCCGCTTCCTGCGGTTGCACATCGGCGGCGATCTCCCCCTGAACGATGGCTTGTTTTATCGCGGATTCGAAAATGTGCTGCAAGGCAGCGCCGCTGGCGTCGCCAATGGCGGTAACTTCGCGGTCGCGCCGGCCGAATTCGCACAGGGCGTTTACCCCAAGGCAACCGCTTTCAGAGGAGGCATGGGCGCGCAGGGCAAAGCTCAGCAGGGCCGCCTCAATGCCGGCCAGGGGCGAACCGCCACCCCGCAGGGCCGCCGCGATAGTGCCTATGCTCTCGAAACAATAGCGTTGCAGCGCTTCCAGAAAAAGCCGACGTTTGTCGCCGAACGTATCGTACATGCTTTGACGGCTGATGCGCATTGCCTGCAACAGCGCCTCGGTGGAGGTGCCTTCATAGCCGTGCTCGGCAAAAACGCGGATTGCGCACGCCAGCGCTGTTTCGCGGTTAAATTCTTTAGGTCTCGCCATACTCAGCAGAGTAATGATAATAGATTACTCTGTCAATAATCAGATTGTGATGTGGGTTTGCCGGCTAAAGTATTGAGAGTCCGATGCCGATAGCTTAGGACAAGGCAGGTGATATCACCGGCACTTTCCAACGGGCAGGATGTTTTGCCGCCACGTTTATATCAATCATATTGGGGGCTTCAATGCAGGTTCCATCTTCCATAGCCGCCGCGCTGTTCAACATCGCCAATGCGGACGCGGCGAGCCAGCGGCAGGCGATGTCGTCCAACGGCGCCGAAGCGTCAAACACGGCGCTGCAGGCGGATGAATCATCCACCAACGTCGTGCTGAGCGCCCAGGGGCAAAACGCCCTCGCCGCCGAGCAGGCCGCCAAGGCAAGCGCCGCCAATGCGGCGTCGTTCGCCAAACTTGGCGGATTCGGGATAAAGGCCTCGACGACGTCCTTCGCCGATGTTTACCAGAGTCAGCTGTTGCAGGCGGTGGATCCCAACGGCAGCGGCACCGTAACCGAGGATTCCCTCGAGCAGCAGGTTACGGCCGGCGGCGGCACTAAGGCCGAAGCCGATACGTTGTATAAGGCCATGGACGAGGACGGCGACGGCAAGGTTTCAGACCAGGAATTCAAGGACAGCATCCCGAGCCCGTTCAATACCCCGGATTTCGGCAAGGAATTCATCGCGCAGCAGATGTCGGGCGGCGGCGATGCGGCGGCAACGCCCAGCCTTGATTCCAGCCTGATTCTCGCCAATCTGGCGATGCAGGAGTCCGGCAAGGCATGAATTGACGGCAATTTCCTCCGCCGTCTCACGAGCTGGAAAGCCTGCCGGCGTTATTCGCGAACTTTATTCACGAATGAAGCGAATGGAATGGCACTACCGGGACATTTGGGAAAGGCCAATACTGAATCCGTAAACCATACAGCAGACGGGGAGCACTTCCCCTCTCTTAACCTTAAGGATTCAAGCATGTCTAAACCACTTAGCAATAAACTCGCCCTGGTCACGGGTTCTTCCCGTGGTATCGGCGCCGCGGTGGCGGCCCGTCTGGCGGCCGACGGCGCATCGGTCATCATTACCTATGCCGCCGGCCGGGAACGCGCCGAGGCGGTGGTTAATGAAATCCGCGCCGCCGGCGGCGAAGCGGAAGCGGTTGGCGCCGATCTCGGCGACCCTAAGGGAATAGCTACCCTCATTGCCGCCGTCGATGGCGCTTTCAGCGGTAAATTCAACGGCCGTCTTGATATCCTGGTGAATAACGCCGGCACGGTGGAGTACGGCCCGTTTCTCGAAACGTCCGACCAAAGCTACGACAATCATTTCAATTTGAATGTCCGTGCGCCCATGGCCTTGGCCAAAGATGCCGGCAGGCGCATGGCGAAAACGGGCTGGGGACGCATCATCAACATCAGCTCGGCGTTTGGCGAAGCCGCGCCGCTGCCCGGCGTGACTCTCTATATCGCCACCAAGTTCGCCCTGTCCGGTTTTACCAAAGGTCTTTCCCGTGAGCTCGGTCCATTGGGCATTACGGTTAACGGCGTCCAGCCCGGTCCCATCGACACCGAGCTGAGTCCGAACCCCGGCACGCCAGAATATGACGCCATGGTCAAGCTCACAAGCGTCGGCCGTTTCGGCAAGGTGAAAGAGATAGCCGCCGCCGTCGCTTATCTGGCTCACCCGGACGCCTCTTATACCAACGGCGAAAATCTTACCGTCGATGGCGGCTGGAACGCCTAGGATGCCGTATCCTTTTCACGGAATTGTTCCACCAGAAAATCCACGAACAGCCGGGCACGGATCGGCAGTTGGCGGCCAAAGGGATGCAGCGCGTGGATAGGGGATACCAGCATGGGAAACACGGGCAGGACGTGGATCAACGTTCCGGCCGCGATGTCGTCGGCGACCGCGAACCGGGGGATTTGAATAATCCCCATCCCCGCGCTGGCAAAGGAGCCGTTTTGAACCGTGCGGACAAAGGCGACAAGTCCGGTGGTCTTTTCCATGATGGTGGTCATTCAGGAACTTTGCTCACTAATAAAGTCAATTATGAGCAATATACGGCCTTTTATTCCGCTATTCCATTATTTGACTTCAGATATCCGATGCCTGACCTCTGGTTTTGACCTTCTGTCCCAGAATAGGTACGCGCGCCGCGCCAAGGCTCGATTTGCCTCACGCTAAAGCCGGTGAATCCCCCCGCCCGATGTTCGACAGCGGGATATGGAGCACGTTATACTTGGCTGAAATCCCGATGCGTGGGACAAGCTGACCCATTTCTTCATTTTCCTGCCTGAACAACCGGTAAAAATAGGCCACCCTTACCATGTTGCTGATCATCGATAACTATGATTCCTTTACCTATAACCTGTACCAATATTTCTGCGAACTGGGCGCACATGTAGAGGTTAAACGCCACGATGAGGTGCAACTGGACGATATCGACCGTATGGCGCCTGAGAGGCTGGTGATTTCTCCCGGCCCCGGTACCCCTGACGAGTCAGGCATCTCCATGGCGGCCATTGCGCATTTTGCCGGCAAGATACCGGTTTTGGGGGTTTGCCTCGGCCACCAGGCCATAGCGCAGGTATTCGGCGCCCGCGTTGTGCGGGCAAAGCAGGTTATGCACGGTAAGACCTCACCTATCGTCCATGACGGCCGGGGGGTTTTCGCCGGGTTGCCCGCGGATTTGACCATGACCCGCTACCACTCGCTGGTGGTGGAGACCGCCGGTTTGCCGCCCTGCCTGGAGGTTTCCGCCTGGAGCCTGCAAGAAGGCGTTCACGATGAAATCATGGGCATCCGTCATCGTACCTTGCCCCTTGAAGGTGTACAGTTTCATCCTGAGAGCATTCTCAGCGAACAGGGACATCGGTTGCTGGCGAATTTCCTGGCGATGTAAGCCGATGGCCCGCCGCGAATGCTTCAACCGGCCCGGCGTCGGTAGCGGATATAATTTTTTGCCGTTGAACGGCGATAAAAGATTGCATTGAAGTGATTTTTTATTCATATTTTATGATTATAATTTCATTTATCTTTTGCGGCGGATAGAGTAAAAAGCTTATGAAAACACATGATGACGCGGTAACCAGGGAAACGTTTGATCAGGTCATTTTGCCAGTTTATGCACCTGCTCAGTTTATTCCCGTCAGAGGCAAAGGCAGCCGGGTATGGGACCAGGAAGGCAAGGAGTACATTGATTTCTCCGGCGGTATCGCCGTGACCGCCCTGGGCCATTGCCATCCGGCGCTGGTGGCGGCGCTGAAAAGCCAGGGTGAAACCCTGTGGCACACCAGTAATGTCTTTACCAATGAACCGGCGCTGCGGCTGGCGCGCAAACTTATCGATGCCACCTTTGCCGATAGGGTCTTCTTCGCCAATTCGGGAGGTGAAGCCAACGAAGCCGCCTTTAAGCTGGCCCGTCATTATGCCATCACCCGCCACAGCCCTTATAAAACCAAAATCATCGCGTTCCACAACGCCTTTCACGGCCGTACGCTCTTTACCGTCACGGTGGGCGGCCAACCCAAATATTCCGATGGTTTCGGACCGAAACCCGGTGATATCGTCCACGTGCCGTTCAACGATTTGGCGGCGGTAAAAGCGGTGATGGACGATCATACCTGCGCGGTGGTGGTTGAGCCGATACAGGGCGAGGGCGGGATCACGCCGGCCACGCCGGAATTCCTGCAGGGGCTTAGGGATCTGTGCGATCAATACCAGGCCCTGCTGGTGATGGACGAAGTGCAGTGCGGTATGGGCCGGACCGGTAAGTTATTCACTTATATGCATTATGGTGTCCTGCCGGATATTCTCACCACCGCCAAAGCGCTGGGAGGCGGTTTCCCCATCAGCGCCATGCTGACTACCGAGGAGATTTCGTCGGTGATGGCGGTGGGAACCCACGGCACCACCTATGGCGGCAATCCGCTGGCCTGCGCGGTGGCCGAGGCGGCGCTGGACGTCATTAACCAGCCGGCGGTGCTGGCGGGAATCAATGAACGGCATGACAGGTTTTTCAGCGCGCTGCAGAAGATTAACGACCGCTATCATGTGTTCGAAGAAATTCGGGGCATGGGCTTGCTGATTGGCGCCGCGCTGAAACCCGGCTATCACGGCCGGGCGCGGGAATTCCTTCATGCCAGCGCCGCCAACGGTCTGATGATCCTGAACGCCGGCCCGGACGTGGTGCGTTTCGCCCCGTCGCTGGTGGTGGAATTTGACGATATCGATCAGGGAATGGCCAGGTTTGAACAGGCGGTGGCCCAGGTTACCGCCGGCTGAGCTCACTGAGAAAGAGCCTGGCGCGGACGGTTCACTTATCAAACCGCCTTTCTCGACCGGGCACTTTGCCAACACGCTCAGCCGCCATTATCGGCGGCTATTGGGCATTTTCCCCCAATCGCCGCGATAGCCAGCGGCCGTGCTGCGGCCGCTGGCGCCAGGCAACCGACGAGATGGTATGCATGACTCCCAAATGGAACAGGATACGCCGCAGATGGCGTTCCATCGGGGTGCCCGGCTGCTCCGGCGTATCGCCGGCGGTGGCCAGTACCGGCTGTTCGCTGCTCGGACCATCGTATTCCAGCCGTTGCTGGCAGGTTTGCAGCGCCACCTCGCAGGCGGTCAGGTATTTTTCCGCCAGCATTGGCGTCAGCATGTAGTGATCCCGCGCCAGTATCGTCATGGCATTGATATGCTCAATAATAAACTGGCTATGGGTCACCCATAGGCGCATATCGATGAGGTAGCGGGAGTTGAAACCGGGCTCCTGCATGGCCTGGCTTAGCGAGGTGAACAGGGCGTTATGGGCCTGGTTGGCCCGCATACGGGCATAGGCCAGCGCCGCCGGCTCCGGATTCGCCTGTAATAACAGACGCAATGCGTCCTGATCCCTTTCCAGCGCCTGATGGGCGTTTTTGCGCAGCAGGCCGCTTTGCCACTGCGGCCACAGCCAGAGCGTACCGCCGAACGCCAGCATGCATCCGATCAGGGTATCCACCAGCCGCGGTACCAGAAAATGCGTACCGTTCAGGGACAAAAGCTGCAGGGTGTAAACGGCGGTTACGGTGAAGCCGGTCATCGCCAGGCCGTAATTTTTCCGCAAAACCAGATAAGCCGCCAGGGTCACCACCAGCATAAACAATAAAACCGTGCCGTCCCCCAGATGGAGCTGCAGGGTCGCGGCGGCGATAACCAGGCCGGCCAAGGTTCCCAGCGCCCGGTGCTGGATACGTACCCGGGTGGCGTTATAGCCGTTCTGGCTGACAAACATCACCGTCATCAGAATCCAGTAGGGTTTAGGCAGGTTGAACACCAGTCCCAGGCTGCTGCCGATGGCCAGCATAATGCCCAGCCGGGCGGCGTTGCGCAGCGCCATGGATTTGAGCGAACAGTAGCTGCGCAGCGCCTGCCAGAAAGAGAGCCGTTGCTGGTTATCCGCCATGATATCCCGCCGGTAGAGCGGACGTTGCGTCCTGAGCAGCCGGGCGATGCGGCTGAAGTGATAAAAACAAAATTGCCCCACCGGATTATCCGGATTTCGCTGGGCAATTTTTTCCACCGCCGACAGGGCTTCCGCCATGGTGAAACGGCCCGATAACCGATGATAAAGGATATCGTCCGCTACCACCCGCAGCCGGGCGGCAATCAATTGGGCATTATAGCGGATCACCGCTTCAGCGTGACTCTGCTCCACCAGCTTCTGCACTTCGTCCGGCTGATGCAAACTGACGGCGATATGCTCTTGCAGGTCCAGAGCCACCTGAAATGTCCGCAGCAGACGTTTGTACTGAAGCTGATGGTTGGCCGACAGCATATGCAGCTGCTGGTAAATTTGCGCAATCAGATCAATCACCCGCTGCTGCCGGGCAAACAGCGGCGGCAGGGCGGTTTCCGGGTCGGTATGCTGGGTCAGCAGGCTGTATTTCGCCTCGATATAATCCGCGAGCTCTCTATAGAGCAGGCTGAGGGTTTCCCGCATCGGCTGCTCTTTAAGCCATCGGAACCACAGGCCGGTAAACAGCCCGTACCAGGCGGTACCGGCGATATACAGCAGCGGCGGGATCCACACCGGGGCGTTGCCGGTCAGGCCGAGGGTAAAAATGGCGGCGATAAGGGAGGCGGGTAATAACCGCCCGTGCAACGGACTGATTTCACCGGTGACGCCCAGCACCAGCGCCAGGCCCACCATGATAAAGGGCAAGGGTACGTGTACAAAGAGCAGCCACTGGATCAGTACGCTGCTGACGGCGAACAGCGTACCGCCGATGGCCAGGCGTTTAAAAAAGCGTTTATGCAGGGTATCCAGGCCGGCGATGTTGCAACAGGCGGGCACCAGGGAGAACAGCAGGCCGTTCTGCAGGCTGCCGAACAATAGCCCTATCGCCACCGGCAGGCAAAGCACGATGGTTTGCCGCAAGGCATAGTTGACTTCGGGGTGATAGATCAGTCGACGCCACATGCTGCCAACAAGCAGGCGTGGCACAGAGTACCACGCCTGTTTGATTAACGTTTAACGCGTACCGTAAACGACAATGGTCTTGCCGTGTGCGGAGATGAGATTTTGATCTTCCAGCATTTTCAGAATACGGCCCACCGTTTCACGGGAACAGCCGACAATCTGGCCGATTTCCTGGCGGGTAATCTTGATTTGCATGCCGTCGGGGTGGGTCATGGCGTCGGGTTGTTTCGCCAGATTAAGCAAGGTTTGCGCGATACGTCCCGTGACGTCGAGAAACGCCAGATTACCGACTTTTTCCGAGGTGACCTGCAAGCGGCTGGCCATCTGCGCCGACAGACGCATCAGGATATCCGGATTCACCTGAATCAGTTGCCGGAATTTTTTATAAGAAATTTCAGCCACTTCACAAGCGGTTTTCGCACGAACCCAGGCGCTGCGCTCCTGGCCTTCTTCGAATAAGCCCAATTCCCCGATAAAATCCCCCTGGTTAAGGTAGGACAAGATCATCTCTTTACCTTCTTCATCTTTTATCAGCACCGCGACGGCGCCTTTGACGATGTAGTAAAGTGTTTCAGCTTTTTCGCCTTGATGTATTAGCGTACTCTTCGATGGATACTTGTGAATATGGCAATGAGACAGGAACCATTCGAGAGTCGGGTCTGTTTGCGGTTTGCCGAGAACCATTCGCTGTTATCCTCTTTTGTCATCGCTGTCCTTGTTCAGGACATCGTATTCCCTATTACGGCGCTGTTTTATCGATCCATCTCCGTTGTAAACGGAGCGACGTTAGGGAACTTATTAGGGTCTGGTTTTAGTGATGTTCCGATCGCTCTCTTGCCCTTTCATTATCATGAGGTCGATCCAGCCTTGTTTTTAGCATAGGTTTGAAGCAGTGTCTTCTGTTGTCTTGCATCAGCATGAAGTATGTTAGGTAACATTGCCACCTTTCCAATAAAAATGTAGGGTGCAGGAAAAACTTTTTATCTGGAGTCATCATAATGCAAGCACGAGTAAAATGGGTCGAAGGTCTGTCTTTTATAGGTGAATCCGCCTCCGGCCACCAGATTTTGATGGATGGCAACGCAGGGGAAAAAGCGCCCAGCCCAATGGAAATGGTACTTATGGCGGCTGGGGGGTGCAGCGCCATCGACGTGGTATCGATTCTGCAAAAAGGGCGTCAGGATGTGCGTGATTGCGAAGTCAAGCTGACCTCTGAACGCCGCGACGAAGCGCCGAGGTTATTTACCCATATTAATTTACATTTTATAGTTTC
The DNA here is from genome assembly GCF_047324245.1 of Sodalis sp. RH16. Taxonomy (NCBI): domain Bacteria; kingdom Pseudomonadati; phylum Pseudomonadota; class Gammaproteobacteria; order Enterobacterales; family Bruguierivoracaceae; genus Sodalis; species Sodalis sp. RH16. Next base: position 2,283,298 of record NZ_CP178737.1, read on the forward strand.
CGGCACGGGGCTCACCGACAAAATCGTCGAAAGGGCGGTGGAGCTGTCAGCGGAAAAGTATTGCTCGGTGTCTTTGATGCTCGGCAAATCCGTGAACGTTACCCATAGTTTTGAAGTGCGTTTGCCGTCCTGAATGACGGATGCGTTACCGCGGGCGCGACGCTCCGGCCGCGCCCGGTTTATTCAATGCGTTTGCCTTCCAGCAGCTGCTTTACCAATGGTCCCATGATCAGTTCCATCGCCAGCCCCATTTTCCCTCCCGGTACCACCAGCGTATTGATATTGGAAATAAACGACCCCTGCAGCATCGCCAGCAGATAGGGGAAGTCGATATGATCCAGGCCGCGAAAGTGAATTACCACAAAGCTTTCGTCCAGCGAAGGGATGGCCTTGGCGGCAAAGGGGTTGGACGTGTCCACCGTGGGAACCCGTTGAAAATTGATATGGGTACGGGAAAATTGCGGTGTGATGTAGCTGATATAGTCTTCCATCGATCGCACCACGGAATCCATCACCGCTTCCCGGGAGTGTCCGCGTTCGCTGGTATCGCGCACCAGCTTTTGTATCCATTCCAGGTTGACGATGGGTACTACACCCACCAGGAGATCCACATGCTGCGCCACATTATGGTGGTCGGTAACCACCCCGCCGTGCAGCCCCTCGTAAAACAGCACATCCGTCGGCTCCGGCAGCGGCTGCCAGGGAGTAAAGGTGCCGGGAATCTGATTGTAGGGAACGGCTTCGTCATAGGTGTGCAGATATTTTCGCGCTTTGCCGTGGCCGGTGAGCCCATACTGCAGGAAGGTGTGTTCCAATAGGCCGAAGTCATTGGCTTCCGGCCCGAAATAGCTGATATGTCGCCCGAGATCGCGGGCCTTGCGAATGGCCATGTCCATTTCCGGACGGGTAAAATGGTGGAAACTGTCCCCTTCCAGCTCGGCGGCGTGAATATTCAACTGGTGAAAAATTTTACGGAAAGCCAGACTGGTGGTGGTGGTGCCGGCGCCGCTGGAGCCGGTAACGGCAATAATGGGATGTTGTGCTGACATGGTAACCCTACGCTTCGTTATATGACGGCGTGATACCCTCAATAATTCAGGTTGCAGGAAAGCGGACGCGCCTGCAACTTGAAGTATGACGGGTAGATTCACATGCGCCCGGCATGAAAGACTTGATTATTGTTATCATGTTTAGCGGCGCAGGGCCAATTTGCGTTATTCCGGATGAAACTGGCCGCGGGGCATAATATTGATGGTCTCGTGCAGTTCCGACCATACCACTACCGCTTCGCCGCTTATCAGTTGACGTTTGACATCGGCGACTTTGGCCTCCAGTGTCTTTTCCTGTTCGCCGTAATCGGTGCCTTCTCGCAAGACAAAGGATTCAAGCAGGTTATACAGGGTGTCGGAGTCGATTTCTTCCCACGGAATAATCATCATGTTATGTCCAGTTTGTTAATGATTCAATGCCTTGAGGAAATTTCACCAGCAAAGCCTTGTGCGGATACAGGCGCGCTGTTAGTTTCTTACCTTCAATAAAGGGAGGGGAGCCCCCGAAACGTGGAACCGAGTCTTTTTCTTTCAATGTTGGGTTTTCTTTGGGTCGCTGCCATTACGCCCGGTCCTAATAATATGCTGCTCACCGCTTCCGGCGCGAATTTCGGTTTTTGGCGTTCAATGCCGTTGATGCTGGGTATTATGCTCGGGATGCAGTGCATATTGCTATTGGTGGCTTTCGGTATCGGCGGTTTAATTACCCTGTATCCGTCATTGCATTTTATGCTCAAAGTGGCCGGTTCCCTTTATCTGCTGTGGTTAGCCTGGAAGATTGCCACCGCGGCGTATGAAACATTGGAGACGGATGCGCCGCCGCCACGCCCCATTCCGTTTTACCAGGGCGGACTGCTGCAGTTCCTGAATCCCAAAGCCTGGTTGATGGCGCTGGGGGCTGTAGCCAGCTTCAGCCTGACGGGTAATGCCTATATTACTTCGGTGGGGGCCATCAGTATTGGTATTGTGACGGTGAATATCGTTTCCGGGACTATTTGGCTCGGCTTTGGTACGCTTATCGGCCGTTTGCTCAGCAGTAAACGCGCCTGGACGGTATTTAATGTCGCCATGGGATTGCTTACCGCGGCCTGCGTGCTGTTGATTTGGCGCTGATAAGGCCGCGCATTTTTTGCGGTCTTCCTTTAACACGCTCGGTTCACGCGCCGGCGATCGCGGGCCTACCGTGCCATGAGGCGCTCCGGCGGGCGGGAAAACCACGCCCGCTTCGACCTCATTGGCGCGGTCTCCCTTCAACTCGTTCGGTTCACGCGCTGGTGATCGCGGGCCTACCGTGCCATGAGGCGCTCTGGCGGGCGGGAAAACCACGCCCGCTTCGACCTCATTGGCGCGGTCTCCCTTTAACACGTTCGGTTCACGCGCCGGTGATCGCGGGCCTACCGTGCCATGAGGCGCTCCGGCGGGCGGGAAAACCACGTCCGCTTCGACCTCATTGGCGCGGTCTCCCTTGAACACGCTCGGTGCAGCTTCGGTGCTGGCGCGGTCTCCCTTTAACACGCCCGGTGCGGCTTCGGTGCTGGCGGTTGACTATAAAGGGCTATTCCCCTTCAAACTCTTTTATCAGGGTTTCAAGCTGTTCCTGGGCATCCAGCCACGCTGTTTCCGCCTGTTCCAACTGGGATTTTACCTGGGCCTGGCGCTGCAGACAGGCGGCGAGATCTCCTTTACGGGCGATATCGTACAGCGCTGAATCCGCCAGCTCGGCTTCCACTTTCGCCAGTTCGCTGCCCAGGGTTTCCAGCGCTTTTTCGTGGCGTTCGATGGATTTGCGCAGCGGCTGGGTTTGGCTGCGGAACTCGGCTTCGCGCCGCTTTTGGTCCTTTCTGGCCTGGGCGTTATTGGCGGAGGCGGGAATATCCTCGCGGCCGTCGACGCCCTGCGCCGCCTGGCGCTGCTGGTCCGCCAGCCATTGCTGGTAATCCTCCAGGTCTCCCTCGAAGGGCTCTACCAGCCCGTCATGAACCAGATAGAAATCGTCGGTGGTGGAACGCAGCAAATGCCGGTCATGGGATACCACTACCAGGGCGCCCTCAAAGTCAATCAGCGCCTCGGTGAGCGCCTGGCGCATATCCAGATCCAGATGGTTGGTGGGCTCATCCAGCAACAGCAGGTTAGGGCGCTGCCAGACGATCAGCGCCAGCACCAGCCGGGCTTTCTCGCCGCCAGAGAACCGTTCCGTACGCTCGGTGACCTTATCACCCTGAAAACCAAATCCGCCGAGATAATCCCGCAACGCCTGCTCATACTCCTGCGGCGCCATCCGGTTCATATGCTGCAGCGGCGATTCGTCGGCCCGTAGGAACTCCAGCTGATGCTGGGCGAAATAGCCGAGCTTGATGCCTTTGGCCAGGGAGACCCTTCCCGACTGAGGCTCCAGCGTACCGGCCAGCAGTTTGATAAGCGTTGATTTACCGGCGCCGTTGCGTCCCAGCAGCCCGATGCGCGAACCGGGCACCAGGTTAAACTTGATGGAATTCAGGACAGTGCGATCGCCATAGCCGGCGCTGACCTTTTCCATCGTCAGTAATGGATTGGGCAGGCTTTCCGGGTCGCGAAACCGGAATTGGAACGGATTATCCACATGGGCCGGAGCAATAAGCTCCATGCGTTCCAGCATTTTAATCCGGCTCTGCGCCTGGCGGGATTTGGTGGCTTTGGCGCGAAAGCGGTCGATGTAATGCTGCAGGTGCGCCACTTTTTCCTGCTGATGCTGATAAAGGGACTGCTGTTGCGCCAGTTTGGTCACACGTTGCAGCTCAAAAGAGGAATAATTACCGGTATATTCGTTCAATGACTGCTGTTCGATATGGAGTATCTTATTGACGACGGGATCGAGGAAGTCCCGGTCATGGGAAATCAGGATCAGCGTGCCGTTGTAATTTTTCAGCCACTTTTCCAGCCACATGACCGCATCAAGATCCAGATGGTTAGTGGGTTCATCCAGCAGCAGCAAATCGGAACGGCAGATCAGCGCCTGCGCCAGGTTAAGGCGCATCCGCCAGCCGCCGGAAAAATCGCTCACCGGCTTTTGCAGCTGTTCCTGGCTGAAACCCAGGCCGTGCAGCAGGCTGGATGCGCGTGGCCGTATGGTCCAGGCGTCGATGACATCCAGTTTGCCATGCAGCGTGGCGATGGCGTGACCGTCATTTTTTTCGTTGGCCAGCTGTAATTCGGATTCCAACTGACGATATTCCCGATCGCCGTCGATAACATAGTCTATAGCCGGTTCGTCCAGCGCGGGCGTTTCCTGGTTTACCCAGGCCAGGGACCAGTTGGCCGGGTAAGTGACATTGCCGGCATCGGCGCTGAGTTCATGTTTCAACAATGCCAAAAGTGTTGATTTGCCGCAGCCGTTTTTGCCCACCAGCCCGACTTTTTGCCCCGGGTTTACCGTGGCGGTCGCATTATCAAGCAGTACCCGGGTACCGCGACGAATTTGCACAGATGAGAAGACAATCATAAAGCGCCATAGTTTGAGAGTATGTTAAATTGACATTATTGAATGCAAGCCAGAGTGAAACGTCCTGGTTTTCGACTTCGCGGAGCATGGTAGCGGAAAACCCGCGCCCTGACGACGCTTTGGAGGGGAATTGATTACACAACCACCCAAAGTTTTGTTGCTGTATGCCCATCCCGAATCGCAGGATTCGGTTGCCAACCGGATTTTGCTGCAGGCGGCATCGCCCCTGGCGCATGTCACCGTACATGATCTTTACGCGCATTATCCGGATTTTTTTATCGATATTCATTATGAACAGCAATTGTTGCGAGAGCATCAGGTGATCGTGTTCCAGCATCCCCTTTATACTTATAGTTGTCCGGCGCTGCTCAAGGAGTGGCTCGACCGTGTATTGACGCGGGGCTTCGCCAGCGGCATCGGCGGCAATGCCCTGACCGGAAAGTATTGGCGGTCGGTCATTACCACCGGCGAGCCGGAAACTGCTTATCAGCATTTGGGATATAACCGCACTACCATGGAAGAGGTTCTGCGTCCCTTTGAACTGGCCGCGACCCTGTGTCGCATGCAATGGGTGTCGCCCTTGGTGGTTTACTGGGCCAGACGGCAAACCCATGACGCCTTGATGCGTCATGCCGATGCGTATGCGCGCTGGCTTAATGAGCCGGTGCAGGAAAGAGGGCAGCGTCTTGGGTAGCAGTCCGTCATTTTTAACCGCCGTCGTGCTGTTCCTGTTTGCCGCCGTGGTGGCGGTGCCCATTGCCCAGCGCCTGGGCATCGGCGCGGTAATAGGCTATCTGGCGGCGGGTATCGCCATCGGCCCCTGGGGTCTGGGTTTTATCCGCGACGTGGATGAAATCCTGCACTTCTCTGAACTGGGGGTGGTGTTCCTGATGTTTATCATCGGGCTGGAGCTGAACCCCGGCAAATTATGGGAATTGCGGCGTTCCATTTTCGGGCTCGGCACGGCGCAGCTTGTCATTACCGCCGTTTTACTGGGCACCGTCTTGCTGCTGACCCACGCCTCATGGCAATCGGCGCTTATCGGCGGCATCGGTTTGGCCATGTCCTCAACCGCTATCGCGCTGCAGCTTATGCGCGACAAAGGCATGAACCGCAATGAAGGCGGCCAGCTCGGATTTTCGGTGTTGCTGTTTCAGGATATGGCGGTAATACCGGCGCTGGCGGTCATTCCTTTCCTCAGCGGCGGCAGCGGCGTACCCAGCGATTGGACGAAGATCGGCATGAAGGTGGCGGCGTTTTTCGTCATGCTGGTGGGCGGCCGTTACCTGTTGCGCCCGCTGTTTCGCTATATCGCCGCCGCCAACGTGCGGGAAGTCTTTACCGCCGCCGCGCTGCTGCTGGTGCTGGGAGCGGCGCTGTTCATGGATATGCTGGGCGCCTCCATGGCGCTCGGGACCTTTATCGCCGGGGTACTGCTGGCTGAAAGCGAATACCGCCACGAGCTGGAAATCGCCATTGAGCCGTTTAAAGGCTTGCTGCTGGGGCTGTTTTTCATCTCGGTGGGCATGGCGCTCAATCTGGGCGTCCTGTATGTCCATGTGCTGCAGGTCTTGGCCGGTCTGGCGATACTGGTGCTGCTGAAGGGAACGGTACTGTATATTCTGGCGCGCATTTTCGGTTTGCGTCGTTCGGTCCGGTTGCAATTCGCCGGGGTGCTGAGCCAGGGCGGTGAATTTGCCTTTGTGCTGTTCTCCGCGGCGGGGGCGCAGAAAATCCTGTCGCCGGATCAGCTGTCGCTGCTGCTGGTGACCGTAACCCTGTCGATGATCACCACGCCGCTGCTGATGAAGCTTATCGACGGCATTCTGACCCGCCGCTATAACGCCCAGGAGGAGCATGACGAAAAGCCGTTCGTGAACGACGACGAGCCGCAGGTGATTATTGTCGGTTTCGGCCGTTTCGGTCAGGTCGTGGGGCGGCTGCTGATGGCCAATAAAATGCGCATCACGGTGCTTGAGAGGGATATCAGTGTGGTCAGCCTGATGCGCAGCTATGGTTATAAGGTGTATTACGGCGATGCCACGGAGCTTGAACTGCTTCGCGCCGCCGGCGCGGAAAAGGCCCAGGCGATTGTGGTGACCGCCAATACCCCGGAGGCGAACATGGCGGTAGTGCATTTGTGCCAGCAGCATTTTCCCCATTTGAAAATCCTGGCGCGCGCCCGCGGCCGTGTAGAGGCCCATGAATTATTGCAGGCCGGCGTGACTCATTTTTCCCGTGAGACCTTTGCCAGCGCTCTGGATCTGGGCCGCAAGGCACTGCTGGAACTGGGCATGCATCCCCACCAGGCCCATCGTGCGCAGCAGCATTTTCGCCGGCTCGATGTGCGGATGCTGCGGGAGCTGATGCCGCAGATGCAGGGGGATTTGGCGCAGATATCCCGCGTCAAGGAATCCCGGCGCGAGCTGGAGGATATTTTCCAACGGGAAATGATGAAGGAACGCTGGCAGCTAAACGGTTGGGAAGATGACGATCAACAGGGAGATAAACCTTATGACGGTTAAGCGTAAACGCTTTATTGCCGGCGCGGTATGCCCTCACTGCCAAAGCAAGGATACTCTGGCCCTGTGGAGTGATAACGATGTCGAGAGCTTCATCTGTGTGAAATGCGGTTTCACCCAGCAGCAAACTGACGGAACAAACGCGGAGAAAAGGCCGCTCCCGGAGCACATTATCGGTATTTTCCATCCGGAGTAGCCTTCACGGTCAGGTTTTTTTAAGCTGAAGGATACATACGTGCATTTTTTCGTTAGAATCTGCGCCAGTTTAGTTTCCAACGGTAGGAGATATCATGAAAGTTTCAAAAGATCTGGTGGTCAGTCTGGCCTATCAGGTACGTACAGAAGATGGCGTTTTGGTCGATGAGTCTCCGGTGAGTGCGCCGTTGGACTATCTGCATGGTTATGGTTCACTGATTTCCGGCCTGGAAAAAGCATTGGAAGGACATGACGTCGGTGATCATTTCGACGTGCATATTACCGCCAATGACGCCTACGGCCATTATGACGAAAACCTGGTTCAGCGCGTTCCCAAGGATGTGTTTATGGGCGTGGAAGAGCTGGAAGTCGGCATGCGCTTTTTGGCTGAGACCGATCAAGGCCCGGTTCCGGTGGAAATTACCGAAGTCGACGGCGATCATGTGGTGGTGGACGGCAATCACATGCTGGCCGGCCAAAACCTCAATTTCAATGTGGAAGTGCTGGCCATCCGCGAAGCCACCGCTGAAGAGCTTGAGCACGGACATGTCCACGGCGAACACGATCATCATCATGAGCACGATCATGAGCATGGCGATGACTGCTGCGGCGGACATGGTCACGACCATGAAGGCGGCGATTGCGACGGTAAAGGCGGCTGCGGCTGTCATTAAGGGAGGGGCCGGCTGCCGCCGGCCGGAAAAACCATGCCCGATTCGACCCCACCGGCACGGTTTCCCTTTAACACGATTGTTGCACGATCGGTGAACGCGGGCTTACCGTGCTGTGGGGCGCTCGGTCGGGCAGGAAAACCATGCCCGATTCGACCCCACCGGCACGGTTTCCCTTTAACACGCTCATTTAACCTCTGGTGTTAGAGAGCTAACCGCCATGCGCAATGATAATCAATAGTGCGGCGGGGGCGTCTCTTCCGACTGTGAGGCGATCATCGAGGTTTGCTGCGTGCGCAGCTTCTCGGACAATAAGCGCAGCAGTTCCTGCAGGCGGCTGATATCCCGCTCATGGGCTACGACGGTTTGGTTTAATTCTTCTATGGTGACTTCCTGAAAAGCCAGTCGGCCTTCCAGCAACTCCAGCCGTTGTTCGAATTGTGATAATTCCATGATGTTTTCCTCAGTGCTACCCTTGATCCCACCCTATTCTAACGATAAAACGTCTCCATTGCCCGTCCTAAGCCTGTCTTGCGGAGCGCTTAAGCCACTTGGTTTCTTGACCCGCTGCGGTAGGCGATAAACAGGCGGGGGAGGGAAGGGGGGGCCGGGGCGGGGGAATCTGGACGTTGGCGCTAATAAAAGTAGCGCTATCGTCCTGGCTTCCCTACAATGGAAAACAGGGTCTATATTGATAGCAGGGATTTAGGATTGCAGGTGAAAAAAGAAAACGCCAATTCAACCATTATTGATATAGCGCGGCGCGCAAATGTCACCAATATCACGGTTTCGCGCGTGTTTAATCAACCCCATTTAGTTAAATCCGAGACGAGGGAAAAAATACTTTCCATCGCCAAGGAGCTTAATTATGTACCCAATGCATTTGCGCAAGGGTTGAAAAAAAACAGCAGCCGTATTATCGGCGTGGTAACCAGCAGTACCTATAATCCCTTTTATTCACACCTGATCCAGACCGTATCCCGAATCGCCAGGAATAAAGGTTATCAGATAATGTTATTTGATACTGATGACAGCGAAGCGGCGGAGAAGTTGGCAATTCAAACCCTGTTTAGTTACCAGGCCTGCGGGATATTGCTTTCCGCCGTGCGTGATGATAAAGCATATTCTCCGGCTTACCTGGATCTGGCGGACGTTTATCGAATTCCCTTGGTGCTTATCGACCGCGATATCTACGGAAAAAAACTGAGCGGCGTATTCCTGAATAATATCGAAATCGGCGTGCGCGCCGGCCGCTTTCTGGCGGAGCAGCCGGAGCAGCGCCTGCTGATCGTCGGGGGGCCAGAGGATTCGGAGATCACCAAAGATCGTACGGCCGGTATCATGGGAGCATTGATCGGCAATAATAAACAGGTGGAAATAATATATGGGGATTATAAATTCGATTCCCAGGAGCAGGCTCTGCGTAATTTACTGTCAGACAAAGAACGATGGCCTCAATATATTGTCGGCCTGAATGGCATTATTACCTTAGGCGCTATGTCGATTTGCAACCAGCTTAATATTTATAATCAGATTAAATTCTTTTCCATCGATACTCCTCCTTATTGTGAATCCTATGGTCAGCGGATCCCAGGTATATATCACAATACGGTATTACTGGGAGAAAAAGCGGCGGAGATATTATTCAAGCTCATTGAGAAGCCAAAAAATATGCAGACGCCGCTGCGTGAATATGTTCCCGGCGAACTGACCGTTTAAGCCGTAAATCTATACCCTAGATAATTAGAGTTGCAGGAAGGCGGCAACGCTGCTTGCAGCGGCCCCGAAGGGGCGAGGCCCATGGAGGGGCCGAGTATTGTCAACGCACTTGTAACTTGAAGTATGGCGGGTATATATCGGATAAGTTCGGGTATAATGTTCCTCTCCCTGTTAAGGGTGAATAATCACTTTCCGTCGGCGCCAGCGCCGTTCGGCAAATATTGTTATTGACCGTAATAGGCGTTTTTTCCGTGCTTGCGCAGAAAATGCTTATTTAACAGGTCGGTTTGCATTGGCGCGATGGCCGGCGCCAATTGGCAGGTAAACAGCGCCATGGCGGCCACTTCCTCCAGCACCACCGCATTGTGTACCGCGTTGGCGGCATCTTTTCCCCAGGCGAAAGGGCCGTGGGAAAGCACCAGCACGCCGGGCATCTCCCCTGGTGAGCATTGTTGCCGCCGGAACGTCCGCACGATCAGTTCGCCGGTTTCCCGTTCGTAGTCTCCTTCTATTTCCTGCCGGCTTAACGGCCCGGTGCAGGGAATCTCGCCGTAAAAATAATCCCCGTGGGTGGTGCCCAGCGCCGGGATGGGGCGTCCGGCCTGCGACCAGACGGTGGCATAGCGGCTGTGGGTATGCACCACGGCGCCAATCTCCGGAAAATGCTGATACAGCACCAGATGGGTTGCAGTGTCAGACGAAGGCCTCCGGCGCCCTTCGACGATCCGGCCCGTTAAATCCACCACCACCAGGTCTTCCGCCGTCATGTCGGCATAATCGATGCCGGAAGGCTTGATGACGACCAATCCCTGTTGACGGTCGATAGCAGACACATTTCCCCAGGTAAACGTCACCAGTCCATATGTCGGCAGGCTCAGGTTGGCCGCCAGCACTTGCTGTTTCAGGTCATTCAACATGCTAAACCCCCCAGCCGCATCTGCTGCTCAATCCAGGTTTTGGCATAACGCACCCGATCGATGTCGTCCGTTTTGCCCCGTGCCCACATCTCCAGCAGATAGGGGCCGCGATAGTCCAGTTCCCGAAGAGTCTCGAAGGCATTAACAAAATCCACACAGCCGTCGCCGAAGGGCACATCGCGAAATTTGCCCGGCGAATCCGGCGTCACCGGCGAGGTGTCTTTAAGGTGGATGGCAGTGATCTTATTAATGCCTTTGGTCAATTCCCCCGCCACGTTATTGCCCCAGGCGCTGAGATTGCCAAGATCGGGATACACGGTAAACCAGGGGTTTTGAATGAGTTGGTCGAACTCCAGCCACTTGCTGATGCTATTGATAAACGTCGTATCCATTACCTCAATGGACAGCATCACTTGCGCCTTGGCCGCCTGTTCCACCGCCCAGTGAATGCCGTCGATAAACCGCGCCCGGGTATGGCGATCGGAAGGTTCATAATAGACATCATAGCCCGCCAGCTGGATATTCCTGATGCCGAGATCCACCGCCAGCGCCAGCGCTTTCTCCATCAGCTGATAGGCCCGCTGGCGGATAATGCCGTCCCGGCTGCCGAATGGGAAACGGCGATGGGCCGACAGGCACATGCTGGGCACCGCCACGCCGCTGTCCAATTTGGCCTGGGTAAACGCCAGGCGTTCCCGCCGATCCCAATCCAGGCGCCGCTGCCGCTCCGGCTGTTCATCAATGGAGATTTCCAGGAAATCAAATCCCAGGTCCCGGGCGGTATCCAGGCGCTGCGGCCAGTCCAGCTGCAAAGGCAGGGCTTTTTCATAGATACCCAGGCAAATCCTTTTATCCGCCGGCTTGCCGTCGTTATCAAGCATAACTCACCTCGCTTAACGCCTTGGCGGTATCAAGGTAGCGGGCCATTTGCCGGCGCAGCTGCAGATGGGCGTCCCGTTGCGGTGTATAGGTCCGGACCTCAGGCTGGGTTGCGGCGATGGCCGCGGCGAAATCGGCATAATATCCCCGGCCGACGGCGGCGCATAATGCCGCGGCGCGACAGCCGCTTTGCTTGATATCAATGACATCCAGCGGCAAGTTGCCGGCATCGGCGAACATCTGCATCCATACCGGAGAATGGGTCGGCCCGCCGGTGATGCGGATGCGTTTGACCTGCGGATTGAGCTGCAAAATACGATCCTGGTGTAGGAGATGGGAAAACACAATGCCTTCGTAGAGGGCGTAGATAATGTCCGCTTTTTCATGATGGGACCGCATTCCCACCAATCCCCCCGCCAGATTGAGGCTGTAATTGGAGCCGAACAGATAGGGCAGGAACACGATTTCCGTATCATGCCCGCTGCGTTCGGCCACCCATTGATCAAACTGCTGGAAAGGGGTCTCTTCGTCGCCGCAGAAATTACGCATAAACCAGGCCAGATTGGCCGCCGATGTCGGACTGCCCTCGTGCACGAAATACTTTCCCGGTACACAGTAGCTCCCCCAGACATAGGGATACTCCGCCGGGATAATGCTGTCGGTGACGCAGGTAGCGATGGACCAGGTGCCGGCCACGGCGCTGAGGGTCTGGTTATCGCACACGCCGGAACACACCGCCGATGCCACCACGTCAAACAAACCGCCGTAGACCGGCGTGCCGGCGGCCAGCCCGCAGGCTTGGGCCGCGGGCTCCGTTACCGACCCGGCCTGCTCGGCGGAGCCTACCACCGGGGCGGTTTTATGGCGCACTTCACCGATGCCGAAATCCTCCATCAGCTGCGGGTCATAGTCGCGTGTATGCTGGTTATAGAGATTGCTGCCGGAGATATTGGTCACTTCCGCCGCAATGACGCCGGTCAAGCGGTAGCGGACGTAATCGTGCACCATCAGCACCGACGAAATACGGGCGTAGTTTTCCGGTTCGTTGATTTTCAGCCAGCGCAGCAGGGTGGCCGGATGCGCGGTCCACAGCTGTTGCAGTCCGCGGGGGTAGGTAAGGCTGTCGATACCCTGTTTCTGCCACTGCTGCACCAGCGCCAGCGCCCGGGTATCGGATGAGATGATGCCGTTGCGTACCGGGCGGCCTTCATGATCGATAGCGTAGAGCCCCTTGCCGTGAGAGGAGAAGCTGACGCCGAGGATGTCGGCGGGGTTCACTCCGCTATCCCCAATCACCAGCCGGACAACGCTGCATACCGTCTGCCAAAGTTCTCCCATATCCCGTTCGGTAAAACCCGGCTGCGGCGATAACACCTCGGCGTCGCGTTCGGCCACGCCTATCTCATGCCCATCGGCGCTATATAAACCGGCCTTGGTGACCGTCCCGCCGATGTCAATGCCTAGAAAACAGGCCATAGGGCCTCCTTGATAAAAGAATCACTTACGCTTCTCTGAGCTGATATAAATCGCCGCCAGGATAATGCCGCCCTTGATGACGTTTTGGACATAGGGGGAAACCCCCATCAGGTTCAGTCCGTTATTGAGGATGCCCAACATCATGGCGCCCACCAGCGTACCGATGATGGCTCCTTTACCGCCGGTAATGGCCGTGCCCCCCAGCACCACCGCCGCGATGGCGTCCAGTTCGAATCCTTCCCCGGCATTGGGCTGCCCGCTCATTAGCCGGGAGGTCAACACCAGGCCCGCCAGGGCCGCGGTTATACCGCTGATGATGTACACCAGCAGTTTGTAGCGCGTGATGCGAATGCCGCTCAGACGGGCGGCCTCTTCATTACCGCCGATGGCATAGACATACCGTCCGAACGACATATGGTTGAGCATGGCGTAGGCAATGATGTAGATGCCGGCCATAATCAAAATCGGCACCTGGATGCCCATCACCTCGCCGCGGCCGAAAAAGGCGAACGGATCCGGCAGGCCGGAAACGGGATAACCGCCGGTATAAATCAAGGCGAGTCCCCTGGCTACGCTCATGGAGGCCAGGGTAACGATGATCGGCGGCATCCGGGCGTAAGCCACGCAGGCGCCGTTGATGGCGCCGAACAGCCCGCCGATTGCCAAACCGGCGAGCAGCGCCAGGGGCATCGGTATGCCGGTTATCATCAAACCTGCCGCCACCGTGCCCGATAACGCCATCACCGATCCCACCGACAGGTCAATCCCGCCGGTGAGAATGGCGCAGGTCATGCCCACGGCGATAATGGCGTTGATAGAAACCTGCCGCGCCACGTTGGTGAGGTTATTGAAGGTTAAAAAGCTGTCGCTCAGAAAAACCATCAGGACAAACAGCACGATGAATCCCAGCAAAGGGAAAACCGCCGGATGGCGCATGCATTTATCCCAATAGATGCGGCGTGGCGATGGGGTCATCACATCGCGGGAAGAAGGATTGCCGATACTGCTCATAATGAGCTCCCCGTTGCATGTAACATAATAGTGTTTGACTCGATCTGTTCGCCGGTGAGTTCCGCTACGATATGTCCGCCGCGAAAAACCAATACCCGATCGCAAATGCCGATGATTTCAGGGAGTTCGGACGATACCATGATGATCGAGATGCCTTTTTCAGTCAGCTGCTGCATCAGTTGATAGATTTCCGCCTTTGCTCCCACGTCGATTCCCCGTGTCGGCTCGTCAAAAATCAGGATATTGCAATCGTTGTTCAGCCAACGGGCTATCACCACCTTTTGCTGATTACCGCCGCTGAGGGTATTCACCTGAGTATCCCCGCCCGGAGTCTTAACCCCCACGGCTTTGATCAATCGCTGGACAATGCCGCGCTCTTTACGGGCATTGATAAAAATGCGGGCGGCTTTTTCATGGCGATTAAGGGTGATGTTTTGCGACACGGTAAAGGGCAGCACCAGACCTTCGGTTTTGCGGCTTTCAGGCAGCAGCCCGATGCCGTGTTCAAGAGCCTGGGCCGGAGAACGAAGCACGGTCGCTTCCCCCCGAAGCTTGATGTCTTTGCGATAGCAGGGCCGTGCGCCGATCATTGCCGACACCAGTTCCGTCCGGCCCGATCCCACCAGGCCGGCAAAACCGAGAATCTCCCCTTTCAGCAGATGGAATTCATCGGTGACGCCGTTTTTTTTGTGCTGAATGCTGGCCTCAAGCAACCGGGTATCGGGATCGATGAGATGGTTTTTCACCGGAAAGGCATTTTCCACCTTGCGGCCCACCATCATGTTCACCAGTTGTTCTATGTCGGTGGAGCCGGTGGGAACGGTACTAATGTACTCTCCGTCACGCAGCACCGTAATCTGGTCGCATATCTGGAAAATTTCCTCCAGATGATGGGAAATAAACACCATGCCGACCCCGAGCAATTTAAGATCGCGCATGACGCTGAACAAATGCTCCGCCTCTCCCGGCGTGAGCGTTGCCGTGGGTTCGTCCAATACCAGGATTTTCGCGTCCAGGGACAATGCCTTGGCGATTTCGACAAACTGCTGCTGCGCCACGCTCAGTTGCTCCACCGGTCGTTCCAGATCCAGTTGTACCTCCAGGCGTTTGAAAATTTGATTTACCCGGCGGCGCATGGCTTTCCTGTCTAAAAAACCGCAGCGGTTATGTATTTCCCGATTTAGAAAAATATTCTCAACCGCATCCAGGTAAGGAATTAAGGAAAACTCCTGAAAAATGATACCGACACCGGCGTTAATCGCTTCCCGATAATTTCCAAATTTCTTGGTTTCCCCTTCGATAATAATATCGCCGTCATCAGGGCGATAAATACCGCACAACACTTTAACTAACGTGGATTTGCCTGCCCCGTTTTCACCGAGTAGTGCATGAATCTCCCCGTGTTCAACGGTCAGGTTAATACCGTTTAATGCGTTAACGCCGGGAAATGACTTTTTTATCTGCCTGAGTTGCAATAAAGACGTCATGATAAATTCCTCGCCGGGCAAATGCGGCCGCTGCCGTTTGGCGGCGGCCGGAAATATATATACCCTTCGTGTCTCGAATGGGTATCACCGCCGGTTACCAGCTAAAACCTTGTGCATTGGATTTATCAATCAATTTGACATCGACCGGTATTGTCTTGGGAACATTGGCGCCCCAATATTTGGCCAGCGCAATGCCTAAGCCGATTCTGACCTGATCGCGAGGAAATTGTGCGGCGGTGGCGATAAAGGGAGAATTGGGTTTCAGGATTTCTTTAATCGCTTCCGGATGACCGTCTACGCTCACCAGCTTGACTTTCGAGCCGCTGGCTTGGATGGCGGCCAGGGCACCCAGCGCGCCCACGTCATTCACGCTGAAAATTCCCGCCAGGTCCGGATTGGCCTGCAGCATATTTTCAGTTACCGTCAGCGCGGTATCACGTTCCTGTTTACCATTTTGTTTAGTAACGATTTTAATATCCGGATAGGCTTTCATCGCCGCCTCGAAACCCCGTACCCGTTCCAGGATAGGCACCACCGGAATGCCGTCCAGGATGGCGACTTTCCCTTTGCCGTTCAGGTTCTTGCCGAGGTATTGGCCGGCCAGAAAGCCCGCATCGTAGTTTTTGGAACCGACAAAAGAATCCAGCGGGCCTTGTGCCTGGGCGTCGATGGCAACCACCACCGCACCGGCATTATGGGCGGAAAGCACCGCGGACTGAACGCCCACCGAATCCGCCGGGTTAATCAGCAGAATATCGATTTTCTTTTGCAGCATATCCTCCACGTCATTTATTTGTTTGGAGACATCATGACGGGCATCGGCCACATACACGGTTGCGCCAATATCCTTGCCGGCTTGATCCAATGCTGCTTTCATGGTGACGAAGTAAGGATTATTCATCTCCTGAAAAGACATGCCGATGGTTATTGGCTTCGCCATGAGGCTCTGGCTAATAAAAGGCGTGAGTGCAATACAGCATACCGCAAATGTTTTTCTAATCGTAGACAACATATTATCTCTCCTGTAGGGTGTCGAGTTTTTTATTATCAATATTTGTTGATCGATATTATTCTTGCGTATATGTATACGGGCCTGTCATTGCTGACAGACAAATGCTTTTTTCACATTGACAGTAATACGCTGCCGGGAAATATTAATATGACAACGTGAACATGATGCTAACTAACATCACTACCGCGCATTGTGATTCAGTGCAAACATTTGACTTTGTCATATATTTAACAGCGTTAAATAATACCGCTTTTAAAATGACCCGGCGGCTGTCCCGGCTTAGCCAGGGCAATCGGATAAAGACCGCTCATTGGCCAACATTCTCAACCGATGCATATTCTCTTTTAAATTAAGATAAACCTCCCGGTATTGTTCAAAGAGGCGATCGTAATGGGCATGGCGCATCGCATCCGGCTGTGCCCGTTCTGCAAGCGTGCTCCAGGTTTTGACAATATTCACGTCGCGAATCAATCCAACCCCCAATGCCGCCAGCAGCGCATCCCCCAGCGGCGCTTCCACCTCCTCTTTGAGCGTGAATACCGGATAACCGGTCACATCGGCGATGATCTGCATCCACAGATCGGAACGCGCCGCCCCTCCCACGACGATCAGGCGCGGCTCCAGCCGCACGGCGCCTTTTTGTCCGCACTCCATATTATCCCGCAGGGCAAAGGCAATGCCCTCCAGCACGGCGCGATAAAGATGTCCTTTGGTATGAACCAGCGTCATGCCCAAAAAAACACCCGAGGCAAAGGGCTCCCACAGCGGACTGCGTTCCCCCATCAGATAAGGCAGGAATAAAATGCCTTCGCTGCCCGCTCCGACGCTAAGCGCCTGGCGCTCCAGTAATTGATGAACATCTACGCCGGGCGATTGCGCCGCGGCCTGCACCTCAGACTGGCAGAACGTATCGCGAAACCAGCTGACCGCCGCCCCGGCGGTTCCGGCCCCGCCGAAAATATAGTTATCGCGCCGGCCGTTAATGACATAGGGCATGGAAATCAGCCGGTTGGCGGCATCCACTTCAGGATTGATATAGCCCCAGCACATGCTGGTGCCCATCATGGCCACATGATCCCCCGGCGCCACCACGCCTGCCGCCAGCGTCGCCACGGCGGCGTCGACCCCGCCTGCCATCACCGGCGTTTCGGGCTGCAGCCCCAGTTCGGCGGCGACTGACGGCAACAGCCCGCCCACTACCGCGCTGCTGTCCACCAGCCGATCCGGCATGAAGCGGCGGGGTATACCCAGCATATCCAGCGCCGTATCGGACCAGCGGCGGGCGTCGATATCATACACGCCGCCGATATTCCCGGCGGAACAGTGATCCACCGCCACCTGTCCGGTCAGTAAATAATTGACGTAGCTATTGGGTGGCAAAAATTGATGGACCTCCCGCCATATATCAGGGCGGTGCTGTTTGATCCAGAGCATTTTGGTGTAGCCATAATAGCTGTCCAGGCTATTGCCGGTGATACGAAACAGCTTTTCCGTATCCACATGCTCATTCACCCAGGCCACGGCATCCGCCGCGCGGCGGTCCATCCAGATCAAACAGGGATATAGCGGCCGCATTTCTTTATTCACCGGAATACCGGCGCCGCCATACAGGCTGCTGACGCAAACCCCGCGGATCTCCTCCGGGGCCACCCCGGACGCCCGTACACAGGCGGCAATGGTTTGGCAAACGGCCTTGTACCACACATCCGGCCATTGTTCCGCCCACATGGGCTGCGGCTGGTCCACCTGATAACCGGCGGACGCCTGGCCCACAATCTTGCCGTCAAGACGCAATACGATGGCTTTGGTGCTTTGCGTCCCGATATCGACTCCAATGACATAATCCATCACCGCCTCCCGCCGTGCTAAGGATTGATGACCACTTTGATCGAGTCGGCCGAATCCGCCAGGGCGAAAGCGGCATCACACTCTTCAATGGGATAGCTGTGGGTCACGATGCCTTCCGCGGTCACCAGGCCGCGTTCAAACAGATCGATGGCGATTTCATAACTGTATGGGCCGAGATGGGCGCCGCGGATATCCAGTTCTTTACGATCGCCGATAACCGACCAATCAACGGTGGTCTCTTTGCCAAATACGCTGAACTCCACAAAACGGCCCAGTTTGCGGATCATCTGCAGTCCCTGGGTCACGCCCACGGGCGCGCCGGTGGCTTCTATGTAGACATCGCAGCCGTAGCCGTCGGTCATGCCTTTGACGATAGCGTCCACATCCTGTGTTTTCGGATTGAGCACCACATCGGCTCCCAACGACTTGGCCAGTTCCAGCCGTTCATCAATGGCATCAATCACCACCAGTTTCTTTGGCGTTTTCAGCCGCGCCACCTGCACCATGCAAAGTCCCAGCGGGCCGGCGCCGGCCAGTACCACCACATCATCCAGTTGGATATCGGCCCGTTCCACGGTATGAATGGCGCAGGCCATAGGTTCGATCAACGCGGCATCTTTATGAGAAAGGCTTTCAGGGATCTTATGGATGATGGCCCGTTCAGAGAACCGCATGTATTCCGCCATGCCCCCTTCGGCGACCGTTTTTTGAAAACCGTAAATATCATGTTTTTCACACATCCAATACTTGCCGGATTTGCAATAACGGCATTCCCAGCACGGAACAATTTGTTCGGCTAATATCCGGTCACCCGGTTTGATATGGAATTTTTCAGCGGCGCCTACGCCTAATTCAACCACGCGGCCATAAAATTCGTGCCCCGGCACCACCGGCGTTTTCACCCAGGGATCGTCGCCCCAGAACATTTGCGCGCCGCTTTTTGCTTTGCAATCTCCCGCGCAAATACCGCAGCCATCGACTTTTATTACCACCTCTTTCGGACCGGGTTTTGGGGTGGGAATATGCTCAAATCTGTAGTCATGAGGGCCGTGACAGACGACTGCCTTCATAGATTCCGGTAATTGGCTCATTTTCAGCTCCATGTTAGCTATTTTTGAATAATAATAGAAAATGTTGACGTTATCATTTTTTAACTAAAAACACATTATCGAGAAAAATACATCATTTTATGGTAACGAAAACGACGGATACGGTAAGGATCTGCTGGTGTTATTTGCTTAATGACAACGTTAACATTTCGAGATGATAATAGTTTGGAATGGGAATAAAGTGAGTCAACTCACAAAATGTTAATGTTTAATCATATGGTGGAGGTTTTGTTATGATTTTGTGATGCCGCGATAAGATTGCAAAAGGGAAAAACGAAACTTCCCTTTGGAAAAAAAGTCTGAGAAAGACCCGATTAGTCGGGATAGAGATTGTGTTGTGTTTACGCTCACAGCTATAGTATCGGCTTAACTTAGTCATAAAACTTGGGAAGAGATAGCCCAGGCTATGGAGAAATGGATGAAATCACTGTTTAAAGTCACGCTGCTGGCCGCCACAATGGCGTTTGCGCTCAATACCGTTCATGTGCTGGCCGCGGATACCGCAGCAGCAGCCCCTGCGGCTAATGCGGATGCTCCTGCCGCAGCGCCGGCCGCCAATGCCGATGCTCCCGCCGCCGCGGGCACCACGGCGGCTCCCGCCGCCGCCCCGGCCAACGCCGTCTCGGACAAATTCAAAAGCAGCGAAGAACAGGCGGCTTATGCGCTGGGGGCGTCTTTGGGACGCTATATGGATAACTCCCTCAAGGAGCAGGAAAAGCTTGGCATTAAGCTTGATAAAGACCAGTTAATCGCCGGTGTCCAGGATGCCTTCGCCAATAAGAGCAAGCTGACGGATGAAGAGATTGAAGCCACTCTCCAGGGATTTGAAGCCCGCGTTAAAGAAGCAGCGCAGGCTAAAATGGAGCAGGAAGCCAAAGATAACGCCGACAAGGGCGATAAATACCGCGCCGATTTCGCCAAACAAAAAGGCGTGAAGAAAACCCCGGGCGGCGTACTGTATAAAGTCGAAAAAGTCGGCACCGGCAAAGCCCCAACCAACACCGATACCGTGGTGGTGAACTATAAAGGCACGCTGGTTGACGGCACGGAATTCGATAACTCCTACAAGCGCGGCGAACCGCTGTCGTTCCGTCTTGACGGCGTAATACCCGGCTGGACCGAAGGTCTGAAAGAAGTGCGCAAGGGCGGCAAGATTGAACTGGTCATCCCGCCGGAACAAGCGTACGGAAAAACCGGCGTACCGGGCATTCCCGCCAATTCCACCCTGATTTTCGAGGTTGAATTGCTGGATATCAAACCGGCGGCCAAAACACCTGACGAAGGGAAGCCGTCGGCAGATCAGCCGGCAGCCGGGGCTGAAACGGGCAAATAGGCTCCTGTCCCAGGTCGCCGCGGCGTGTTGATTCTTTAACATTCCGTCCCGGCCTGGCGGATTGCCGACACGCAAAGGCGGTGTTCTTCCGGCAAGGAGAACGCCGCTTTTTTGTAACATTGCCATGGGGATACGTAAGGTCGGGACAAGGGTTACGCCTTGGCGGGAGTGAACCTTGTCTCGGTTCGCCGGCTGAAAATCCCGTGAAATTCTTAAAAAAGGTATTACCGGTCATGAAGTTGCAAAAAATCTGTCCAAACACAAGGACAGCGTTTTACGGTATTTGCTAGACTAGCGGCCAGTAAATTTTTTATACAGCCGAGTCTGCCCCCCGATTGCGCGACAGGCTCTCTATAACGGGTGGTGTCTGCACATGTCTACTTCTCTTCCGATCCCAGATTTTACCGAACTGGATGTTTTGGACGAACGGCCATTCAGTCAGGTAGATCACGAAATCCTCGCCTCCTACGAAGCCGCTGTCGACGGGCTGGCCATGTTAATCGGCGAACATTGCGAAATTGTCCTGCATTCGCTGGAGGATCTGAAAAGTTCCGCCATACGCATTGCCAACGGCGAACATACCGGGCGCAAAATCGGATCGCCCATTTCCGATTTGGCGCTGCGCATGCTCCACGATATGGCCGGTGAGGACAGCAGCGTATCCAAAGCCTACTTTACCCGGGCTAAAAACGGCGTCTTGATGAAATCAGTCACCATTGCCATTCGCAACCGCGAGCAGCGGGTTATCGGTTTGCTGTGCATCAATATGAATCTTGACGTGCCGTTTTCGCAAATTATGCAAACCTTTATCCCCCCTGAGACGCAGGAGAACGCCACCTCCGTCAATTTCGCCTCGTCGGTGGACGATTTGGTGGCGCAGGCCCTGGAATTCACCATCGAAGAGGTGAACGCCGATCGCGGCGTGTCCAACAACGCCAAGAATCGCCAGATTGTTTTGAATCTCTATGAAAAAGGCATTTTCGATATCAAAGACGCCATCAATCAGGTAGCGGATCGGCTGAATATCTCCAAACACACGGTTTATCTGTATATCCGCCAGTTCAAAAGCGGCGATTTCCTGGGTTTGGACCGGTGAGCCTGGAATATTGCCTGATGGTGTCCGGTCCTGCGTACGGTACCCAGCAGTCCGCCAGCGCCCTGCAGTTTGCCCGGGCGCTGCTGGCGGCGGGACACCGGATTGGCACGGTTTTTTTTTATCAGGACGGCGTGCTTAATGCCAATATCTATACCTCCCCCGCCGGCGACGAGGCGGATCTGGTCCGCGCATGGCGGCAGTTTGGCCAGGAACACGGCGTGGCCCTGGAGGTCTGCGTCGCCGCCGCCCTGCGCCGCGGTATTGTCGATGAACGGGAAGCCGAACAGTTGAATTTGCCCGGAAATAATCTGCAGCCGGGATTCGTCCTGAGCGGCCTGGGGGCGCTGGCGCAAGCGGTTGCCCACTGCGATCGCTTCATTCAGTTTTAGGGTGCCGCCATGAAACGCCTCGCTTTTGTTTTCACCCACGGCCCCCATGGCAACGCCTGCGGACGTGAAGGACTCGATGCCCTGCTGGCCGCTTCCTCCGTCTGCGAAGGTATCGGCGTTTTTTTCATTGCCGATGGCGTGTTGCTGCTATTGCCGGGACAACGACCGGCGGACATTCTGGCCCGCGATTTTATCGCCACCTTCGGCGTACTGCCGATTTACGACGTCGACTGCTTTTATATCTGTGGGGAGTCGCTGGCTGAACGCGGACTGGACGCGGGGCAACAATGGGTGCTCAAGACCGAAATCCTGCCGGCGGCGGATTGGCGGCAGCGGTTGTCCGAATTTGATATTGTGCTGACCTTCTAAGCTTCCGGAATCCACGATGCTCTATACCTTAAGCCGTTCCCCCTACGCCTCCGATCTGGCCTCGCTGTTGCTCACCGCCCGTGCCGGGGACGATTTGCTCCTGCTGCAGGACGGCGTCATCGCCGGGCTGGCGGGCACGCCGGCGCTGGAAAAACTACTCGCCGCGCCGCTGGGGCTGTATGCGCTGGACGTGGATGTGGCCGCCCGCGGATTGACTGCTCATTTTTCAGACAAAATTGCCGTTATCGGCTATAATGATTTCGTCTCCCTCACGGTAAAACAGCCGCAACAAATGGCATGGTAAGCAGGGTTTATTGTATATTTCTTGACACCTTTACCCGCGAGCCATAAAATTCTGCGTCCTCGTACTCTGCCTTGCGGCAAAACGAGGTGATTTATTACGTGTTTACGAAGCAAAAACCAGGAGCTTTATTGAATGGCAACAATTAACCAGCTGGTACGCAAACCCCGCACCATGAAGGTTGCTAAAAGCAACGTTCCGGCGCTGGAAGCCTGCCCGCAGAAACGTGGCGTATGTACCCGCGTATATACCACCACCCCGAAAAAACCGAACTCCGCGCTGCGTAAAGTATGCCGTGTTCGTCTGACCAACGGTTTTGAAGTCACCTCCTATATTGGCGGTGAAGGTCATAACCTGCAGGAACACTCCGTGATCCTGATCCGTGGCGGCCGTGTTAAAGACCTCCCGGGTGTGCGTTACCACACCGTTCGCGGCGCGCTCGATTGCTCCGGCGTTAAAGACCGTAAGCAAGGCCGCTCCAAGTACGGCGTGAAGAAGCCAAAGGCTTAATGGTTCTCCGTTAAGTAAGGCCAAACATTTTATTATTAATGTCAAAGAACTCATTGAGTTTTGGACAATCCTGAATTAACAACGGAGTTATCTCATGCCACGTCGTCGCGTCATTGGTCAACGTAAAATCCTGCCGGATCCTAAGTTCGGATCCGAGCTGTTGGCAAAATTTGTCAATATCCTGATGGTAGACGGTAAAAAATCTACCGCTGAAGCAATTGTCTATACCGCGCTGGAGACCCTGGCTCAGCGTTCCGGTAAAGGCCATCTGGAAGCTTTCGAAGTAGCTCTGGACAACGTGCGCCCGACTGTCGAAGTCAAGTCGCGCCGCGTCGGTGGTTCTACTTATCAGGTGCCAGTTGAAGTGCGTCCGGTCCGCCGCAATGCCCTGGCAATGCGCTGGATTGTAGAAGCTGCTCGTAAACGCGGTGATAAATCTATGGCTCTGCGCCTGGCGAACGAACTTTCCGATGCGGCAGAAAATAAAGGCACCGCCGTTAAGAAACGTGAAGACGTTCACCGTATGGCAGATGCCAACAAGGCGTTCGCCCACTACCGCTGGTAACCGCCTCGCAGTAGTTATGCTAACCAAGCGGGCGGGATAAAAAGTTCGCCCGCTTGGGCTAGCTCGAATAGAACGCCCCAGTAATCGAGGATACAAATGGCTCGTATAACACCTATTGCACGCTACCGTAATATCGGTATCAGTGCACACATCGACGCCGGTAAAACCACCACCACGGAACGCATTCTGTTCTATACCGGTGTAAACCATAAAATCGGTGAAGTCCATGACGGCGCCGCTACTATGGACTGGATGGAACAAGAGCAAGAGCGCGGGATCACCATTACTTCCGCTGCGACCACCTGTTTCTGGTCCGGTATGGCCAAGCAGTTTGATGCCCACCGCATCAACATCATCGACACCCCGGGGCACGTTGACTTCACTATCGAAGTTGAACGTTCCATGCGTGTCCTTGACGGCGCGGTGATGGTCTACTGTGCGGTAGGCGGTGTGCAACCACAGTCTGAAACCGTATGGCGCCAGGCAAACAAATACAAAGTTCCGCGCATTGCGTTCGTTAATAAAATGGACCGCATGGGCGCGAACTACCTGCGTGTTGTTGATCAGTTGAAAACCCGTCTCGCCGCTAACCCGGTGCCGATTCAACTGGCCATCGGCGCGGAAGAAAAATTCACCGGCGTTGTCGACCTGGTGAAAATGAAAGCCATCAACTGGAGCGAAGCCGACCAGGGCATCACCTTCAATTATGAAGAGATTCCGGCGGATCTGGCTGATTTGGCCCATACCTGGCACCAGCACCTGGTTGAGTCCGCAGCGGAAGCCAACGAAGAGCTGATGGACAAATACCTCGGCGGCGAAGAGCTGACCGAAGAAGAAATCAAGCACGGCCTGCGCCAGCGCGTTCTGAACAACGAAATCATCCTGGTAACCTGCGGTTCTGCGTTCAAGAACAAGGGCGTACAGGCGATGCTGGATGCGGTTATCGAATATCTGCCCGCGCCCACCGATGTTCAGGCCATCAACGGCGTGCTGGAAGACGGCGAAACCCATGCGGAACGCCATTCCAGCGATTCAGAACCGTTCTCGGCGCTGGCGTTTAAAATCGCCACCGACCCGTTTGTGGGTAACCTGACTTTCTTCCGCGTGTATTCCGGCGTGGTTAATTCCGGCGATACCGTGCTGAACTCCGTTAAAGACAAACGCGAACGTTTCGGCCGTATCGTGCAGATGCACGCCAACAAACGTGAAGAAATCAAAGAAGTGCGCGCGGGCGACATCGCCGCGGCCATCGGTTTGAAAGATGTTACCACCGGCGATACCCTGTGCGATCAAAGCGCGCCGATTATCCTGGAGCGTATGGAGTTTCCGGAACCGGTTATCTCCGTTGCCGTTGAACCGAAAACCAAAGCCGACCAGGAAAAAATGGGTCTGGCATTGGGGCGTCTGGCGCAGGAAGACCCGTCTTTCCGCGTATGGACCGATGAAGAATCCGGTCAGACCATCATCGCCGGTATGGGCGAGCTGCATCTTGAAATCCTCGTTGACCGCATGCGTCGCGAATTCAATGTTGAAGCTAACGTCGGCAAACCGCAGGTGGCTTACCGTGAAACAATCCGCAATACTGTAGAACAAGAAGGCAAGTTTGTTCGTCAGTCCGGCGGTCGTGGCCAGTTCGGTCATATCTGGCTGCGTATCGAACCGATGGAGCCCGGTGGTAAAGGCTACGAATTCCTTAATGAAATCGTCGGCGGCGTTGTTCCGAAAGAATACGTCCCCGCGGTGGATAAAGGCGTGCAGGAGCAGCTGAAGAACGGCGTTTTGGCCGGCTATCCGATTGTGGATGTCCGTGTCGCGGCTTTCGATGGTTCTTACCACGAAGTCGACTCCTCGGAAATGGCGTTTAAGATTGCCGCTTCAATGGCGTTTAAAGAAGGCTTCATGAAAGCCAAACCGGTTCTGCTGGAACCTATCATGAAAGTCGAAGTTGAAACGCCTGAAGACTATATGGGTGACGTGATCGGTGACCTGAACCGTCGTCGCGGTATGATCGACGGCATGGAAGATACTGCGACCGGCAAAACGGTTCGTGCGCAGGTCCCCTTGTCTGAAATGTTTGGTTATGCTACAGATCTGCGTTCACAGACTCAGGGCCGTGCTTCTTACTCCATGGAGTTCCTGAAGTACAATGAGGCACCGAACAACGTTGCTCAGGCCATTATCGAAGCCCGTAAAGCTAAATAAGTTTTAGGGTTTAAAATTATTATCCCGTGCTCTCGCTTAAGGTGAGAGCATAAGAGTAAGGAATATAGCCGTGTCTAAAGAAAAGTTTCAACGTACAAAACCGCACGTTAACGTCGGCACCATCGGCCACGTTGACCATGGTAAAACGACCCTGACCGCCGCCATCACCACCGTATTGGCTAAAGCCTACGGCGGCAGCGCCCGCGCCTTCGATCAGATCGACAACGCGCCGGAAGAAAAGGCCCGTGGTATCACCATCAACACCTCTCACGTTGAATACGATACCCCGTCCCGCCACTACGCGCACGTTGACTGCCCCGGGCATGCCGACTACGTGAAAAACATGATCACCGGTGCAGCCCAGATGGACGGCGCGATCCTGGTGGTAGCGGCAACCGACGGCCCGATGCCGCAGACCCGCGAGCACATCCTGCTGGCTCGCCAGGTAGGCGTGCCTTACATCATCGTCTTCATGAACAAATGCGACATGGTGGATGACGAAGAGCTGCTGGAACTGGTTGAAATGGAAGTACGCGAACTGCTGTCGCAGTACGATTTCCCGGGCGACGACACGCCGGTAATCCGCGGTTCCGCCCTGAAAGCGCTGGAAGGCGACGAAGCCTGGACCTCCAAGATCCTGGAACTGGCCGAAGCGCTGGACACCTACATCCCGGAACCGGTTCGCGCCATTGACAAGCCGTTCCTGCTGCCGATCGAAGACGTATTCTCCATCTCCGGCCGCGGCACCGTGGTAACCGGTCGTGTGGAACGCGGCGTGGTGAAAGTAGGTGAAGAAGTTGAAATCGTCGGCATCAAGCCGACCGTGAAAACCACCTGCACCGGCGTTGAAATGTTCCGTAAACTGCTGGATGAAGGCCGTGCCGGTGAAAACGTGGGCGTGCTGCTGCGCGGTACCAAACGTGATGAAGTTGAACGCGGCCAGGTACTGGCTAAACCGGGTACCATCCATCCGCATACCCAGTTCGAATCAGAAGTCTATATTCTGAGCAAAGATGAAGGCGGCCGCCATACGCCGTTCTTCAAAGGCTACCGTCCTCAGTTCTACTTCCGTACCACTGACGTGACCGGAACCATCGAACTGCCGGAAGGCGTGGAAATGGTGATGCCTGGCGACAACATCAAGATGGTTGTAAACCTGATTGCCCCTATCGCCATGGACGACGGCTTGCGTTTCGCTATTCGCGAAGGCGGCCGTACCGTTGGCGCCGGCGTGGTAGCCAAGGTTATCGCTTAAGACTTCCATCTTCCTGGAGTCTGGCAAAGAAAGGGCGCTTCGGCGCCCTTTTTATTTCTTTCCATTTGATATTAACCCTATGGAATATCTCAAATTTACAAAACAATTATAATTCACCTATTGAAATGACAAGCGTTCTCATTTAAATTATTCGCAAGTTGGTTTAGAGAAGACGCAAATGTACGTTTGTTTATGTAATGCGGTAAGTGACGAAGCCATCCGTGATGCTGTCAGACAGTACCAACCCGTGTCGCTTCAAGAGCTTAAACAGATTGTTCCGGTAGGCACCAAATGCGGTAAGTGCACCTGCAAGGCGCGGGTCATCATGGAAGATGAACTACAGATCATTATGAGTTATGAAAAAATTGCTTAATTAGTAGGGTTATTACCTTGATTTACTCTGCTCCGGTTATATTCTGTACTTAACCGTAACGGAGGAGTGCACTATGAAAGGCGATGCCCAAGTAATAACCCATCTCAATAAACTGCTCGGCAACGAGCTGGTTGCCATCAATCAGTATTTCCTGCATGCACGGATGTTCAAAAATTGGGGTCTGATGCGGCTAAACGACGTCGAATATCACGAATCCATTGATGAAATGAAGCATGCCGATCGTTATATCGAACGCATACTTTTCCTGGAAGGGCTGCCGAATCTGCAGGACCTCGGCCCGCTTAACATCGGCCAGGATGTGGAAGAAATGCTGCGCTCGGATCTTAACCTTGAACTGCAAGGGGCCCAGGATCTCCGTGAAGGCATCAATTATGCCGATAGCGTTCGGGATTATGTGAGCCGCGATATGCTCATCGAAATTCTCACGGATGAAGAAGAACATATTGATTTTCTTGAAACCGAGCTGGAACTGATCGGCCGCATCGGCGCGCAAAATTACCTCCAATCCCAGTTGAAAGATGCTGCGCAATAACGAGCGGGCCTGGATGATACTTCGCCGGTACTTTTACCGGCACGGTTCTAAACTGTCGTATAAATACGAAGATTCATAATAAACCCGTCCGCAAGCCGCATCAGTTCGTAGCAGGATTTTCTACGGACTGATGTATATCACCCAGCCGGCCAACGCCAGGCATGGGCCGAAGGGGATTTTCCCCTGTGTGCTTCCGCTTACGGCACAGACGGCCAGTCCGCTTAACGCCGCGTAGCAGCATAATCCCGGCAACGCCTGCCACCCCAGCCAGGCACCAAGGGCAGCCAGCAGCTTAATATCGCCGCTCCCTAGACCCTCATAACCCTTTACCCGCCGAAACAGGCGTTGAACACCCCAGAGCGCCATAGCGCCGCATATCGCCCCAAGCAGCCCGTTCTTGAACGCATCTGCCCCATCCCATGCAGTGACGTGGCTTGCGAACCCGCAGGCCAGAAGCGGGCCGTTCAGCCGGTCCGGCAACAGCAGGGTAAGGGCGTCGACCCAGCTGAGTGTCAGCAAAAACCAGCCAAAGAGCAGCCCGACGGGAAGATTCATCCCGGGCCCGCCGATAATCAGCATGGCGGTGAACACCAGGGCACAACTGCTTTCACAGCCGTATGAGCCGGCGTATGAATCACGTGGGCGGTTCCGCCCCAAATCCGGCCGCCGGTATGCCGGCGAGCCGTAACCGACGCCCCGCGCGCCGGCGGAAAATGCCCATGCCGGCATCGATTGCAGGATACGCCCGGTCAGATGCCCCATTATCACGCCATACAGCGCGACAGAGGCGATAAGCAGCCACTGCGCCACTATTTTTACCCTCCCTGGTTGCGGTTTTCATGGTTATGCGCTTTTATCGGGCGCATAATTCTCACGCATTGAAGCATGCAATATCCTTCCCGCTATGCCAAATGGTCTTGACAGTAATGGAATTCACTTCGCATGGTCATATCCCGCTTGCTTCCTGAGCGTATTTGCGTATAATGCGCGGGCTTATCTCGCATAAGTAAGGAATAAGCCGGCTCAATGTTACGTTGAGTTCGCGCTGGCACCACAGACGCATCCGCCAAAAGAAAGGGGGGTGTGGAAATGGCAAGTCGGCACACAACATCCCCGATATGGGGATAATACTGAACGATTACACTCCCCCATCAATCGAAATGGGTGCGAGGAGTAATTTTCTGCGTTTATAAATAATTGGAGCTCTGGTCTCATGCAGAACCAAAGAATCCGTATCCGTTTGAAAGCGTTTGATCATCGTTTGATCGATCAATCAACCGCGGAAATCGTCGAGACTGCCAAACGTACCGGTGCTCAGGTACGGGGTCCGATCCCGCTGCCGACCCGCAAAGAGCGCTTTACCGTTCTGATTTCTCCGCACGTCAATAAAGATGCGCGCGATCAATACGAAATCCGCACTCACAAGCGTCTGGTTGACATCGTTGAGCCAACCGAAAAAACCGTTGATGCGCTGATGCGTCTGGACCTGGCTGCTGGTGTTGATGTGCAGATCAGCCTGGGTTAATCAGGTCACCAAACGATTGAGAGGTTGAAACAATGAAGGGTTTAGTCGGTCGTAAAGTGGGCATGACTCGCATCTTCACCGAAGATGGCGTTTCTATCCCGGTAACCGTTATCGAAATCGAAGCAAACCGCGTTACCCAGGTCAAAGATCTGGACAACGATGGATATCGCGCTATTCAGGTCACGACAGGCACTAAAAAAGCCAACCGTGTCACCAAGCCTGAAGCCGGCCACTTTGCCAAGGCTGGTGTAGAAGCCGGCCGCGGCCTGTGGGAATTCCGCGTCGAAGACGTTGAAGATATTGCCGCCGGTCAAAGCATCAGCGTTGAACTGTTTGCCGATGTTAAAAAAGTAGACGTTACCGGTACCTCCAAAGGTAAAGGATTCGCAGGCGTGACCAAGCGCTGGAACTTCCGTACCCAGGATGCTACCCATGGTAACTCCTTGTCCCACCGCGGCCATGGTTCAATCGGTATGAACCAGACGCCGGGTAAAGTATTCAAGGGCAAGAAAATGGCAGGTCAGATGGGCAATGAGCGCGTCACCGTTCTCAGCCTGGACGTAGTGCGTGTTGACGTTGAGCGCAACCTGCTGCTGGTCAAAGGTGCCGTCCCGGGAGCTACCGGCGGTGACCTGATCGTTAAACCGGCTGTCAAGGCGTAACGTCGAGGAGATAGGAATGGAATTGGTATTGAAAGACGCGCAAAGCGCGCTGACTGTTTCCGAAACTACCTTCGGGCGTGACTTCAATGAAGCGCTGGTACACCAGGTTGTTGTTGCTTACGCAGCAGGTGCCCGTCAAGGTACTCGCGCTCAGAAGACCCGTGCCGAAGTAACTGGTTCCGGTAAAAAACCCTGGCGTCAGAAAGGTACCGGCCGCGCACGTTCAGGTGATATCGCAAGCCCGATCTGGCGTTCCGGTGGCGTGACTTTTGCAGCCAAGCCGCAGGATCACAGTCAAAAGGTTAACAAGAAAATGTACCGTGGGGCGCTGAAAAGCATCCTGTCGGAACTGGTGCGTCAAGAACGTCTGATTGTTGTTGAATCATTTTCTGTCGAAGCGCCTAAAACCAGGCTGCTGGTTCAGAAACTGAAAGACATGTCGCTCACGGATGTGCTGATCATTACCGGCGAACTCGATGAAAATCTGTTCCTGGCCGCGCGCAACCTCTACAAAGTAGACGTTCGCGATGTCGCAGGTATCGATCCGGTTAGCTTGATCGCCTTCGACAAAGTCGTTATGACGGCTGACGCTGTGAAGCAAGTTGAGGAGATGCTGGCATGATTCGTGAAGAACGTTTGCTGAAAGTATTGCGCGCGCCGCACGTTTCTGAAAAAGCGTCTGCAGCGATGGAAAAGCACAACACCATCGTTCTCAAGGTAGCTATTGAAGCGACCAAAGCAGAAATAAAAGCCGCCGTGCACAAACTGTTTGAAGTCGAAGTCACTGATGTTCGCACCCTGGTCGTTAAAGGGAAAACGAAGCGTCATGGACAGCGTATCGGTCGTCGTAGTGACTGGAAAAAAGCTTACGTCACCCTGAAAGAAGGCCAGAACATGGACTTCATCGGCGGCGCAGAGTAAGTCGGAGGAGAAGAACAATGGCAATTGTTAAATGTAAACCGACATCTCCGGGTCGTCGCCACGTAGTTAAAGTGGTCAACCCTGAGCTGCACAAGGGCAAGCCTTACGGCCCGTTGGTGGAAAAACTCACTAAATCCGGTGGACGTAACAACAATGGCCGTATCACTACGCGCCATATCGGTGGTGGTCATAAACAACAGTACCGTATTGTCGACTTTAAACGTGATAAAGACGGTATCCCGGCAATCGTAGAGCGCCTGGAATATGATCCGAACCGTTCCGCCAACATCGCCTTGGTTTTATACAAAGACGGTGAACGTCGTTACGTGCTGGCGCCGAAAGGCCTGAAAGCCGGCGATCAAATACAATCTGGCGTCGATGCGGCCATCAAAGCCGGCAACACGCTGCCGATGCGCAATATCCCGGTGGGTTCCACTGTCCATAATGTGGAAATGAAACCGGGTAAAGGCGGTCAATTGGCACGTTCAGCCGGCGCCTATGTTCAGATCGTTGCTCGTGACGGCGCTTATGTCACGCTGCGTCTTCGCTCCGGCGAAATGCGCAAGGTACAGTCTGAATGCCGGGCGACCATGGGTGAAGTAGGTAATGCCGAACACATGTTGCGAGTACTGGGTAAAGCCGGTGCAACACGTTGGCGCGGTATTCGTCCGACCGTTCGCGGTACGGCGATGAACCCGGTGGATCACCCGCATGGTGGTGGTGAAGGTCGTAACTTTGGTAAGCATCCGGTCAGTCCGTGGGGCCTGCAGACCAAAGGTAAGAAGACCCGCAGTAATAAGCGTACTGATAAGTTCATCGTACGTCGCCGTAGTAAATAATTATTAGAGGATAAGCCATGCCACGTTCTCTCAAGAAAGGTCCATTCATAGACCTGCACTTGCTGAAGAAGGTAGAGAAAGCGGTGGAAAGCGGTGACAAGAAGCCTATACGCACTTGGTCCCGTCGTTCAACGATCTTTCCAACAATGATCGGTTTGACCATCGCTGTCCATAATGGTCGTCAGCACGTACCGGTGTTTGTTTCCGATGAAATGGTCGGTCATAAACTGGGTGAATTCGCGCCGACGCGTACTTATCGCGGTCATGCGGCCGATAGAAAGGCTAAAAAACGCTAAGGTAGGAGGAAGAGATGGAAACTATCGCTCAACATCGCCACGCTCGTTCTTCTGCTCAGAAGGTTCGCCTGGTGGCTGACCTGATCCGCGGTAAGAAAGTGTCGCAAGCTCTGGAAGTTTTGACCTACACCAACAAGAAAGCTGCTGGCCTGGTTAAAAAAGTACTGGAGTCTGCCATTGCTAACGCTGAACACAACGATGGCGCAGATATCGATGATCTGAAAGTCGCGAAGATTTTCGTCGACGCCGGCCCCAGCATGAAGCGTATCATGCCTCGTGCAAAAGGTCGGGCGGATCGCATCCTGAAGCGCACCAGCCACATCACTGTGGTTGTGTCCGATCGCTGAGACTCTGGAGACTAGCAATGGGTCAGAAAGTACATCCTAATGGTATTCGCCTGGGTATTGTCAAACCTTGGAACTCTACCTGGTACGCGAATACCAAAGAATTCGCTGATAACCTGGACAGCGATTTTAAAGTTCGCCAATTCCTGACCAAGGAACTGGAGAAGGCTTCCGTTTCTCGCATCGTTATCGAGCGTCCGGCCAAAAGCATCCGTGTGACTATTCACACCGCTCGTCCGGGCATCGTTATCGGCCAGAAAGGTGAAGACGTAGAAAAACTGCGGAAGGTCGTGGCTGATATAGCCGGCGTACCGGCGCAGATTATTATTGCCGAAATCCGTAAACCGGAACTGGACGCCAAATTGGTGGCTGACAGCATCTCTTCACAGCTGAAACGTCGTGTCATGTTCCGTCGGGCTATGAAGCGTGCCGTACAGAACGCCATGCGTCTGGGCGCCAAAGGGATCAAGGTGGAAGTCAGCGGCCGTCTCGGCGGTGCTGAAATCGCACGTACCGAATGGTACCGTGAAGGTCGTGTTCCGTTGCATACGCTGCGTGCGGATATCGACTACAACACCTCCGAAGCGCGCACCACTTATGGTGTCATCGGCGTAAAAGTGTGGATCTTCAAAGGTGAGATTCTGGGTGGTATGGCTGCCGTTGAACAACCGGAAATTCCGGCTGCTCGACCTAAAAAGCAGCAGCGTAAAGGCCGCAAGTAAGGAGAGTCGCTGATGTTACAACCAAAGCGTACAAAATTCCGTAAGATGCACAAAGGCCGTAACCGTGGTCTGGCTGCGGGCACGGATATTAGCTTCGGTACTTTCGGTCTGAAAGCTGTTGGCCGTGGTCGTCTGACTGCTCGTCAAATCGAAGCTGCGCGTCGTGCAATGACGCGTGCAGTTAAGCGTCAAGGTAAGATCTGGATCCGTATTTTCCCGGACAAACCGATCACCGAAAAGCCGCTTGAAGTGCGTATGGGTAAAGGTAAAGGTAACGTAGAGTATTGGGTTGCCTTGATTCAACCGGGTAAAGTCCTGTATGAAATGGACGGTGTTCCGGAAGAAGTTGCCCGCGAAGCATTTCAGCTGGCAGCAGCGAAACTGCCGATTAAAACCACCTTTGTAACTAAGACGGTGATGTAATGAAAGCAAAAGAGCTGCGTGAAAAAAGCGTTGAAGAGTTGAACGCCGAGCTGCTGAATCTGCTGCGTGAGCAGTTTAACCTGCGTATGCAGGCGGCAAGCGGGCAACTGCAACAGTCTCATCTGTTGTTGCAAGTGCGTCGCAATGTTGCGCGCGTGAAAACCTTATTGACTGAGAAGGCGGGTGCGTAATGAGTGACAAGATCCGTACTCTGCAAGGTCGTGTGGTCAGCGACAAAATGGAGAAATCCATCGTTGTTGCCATCGAACGTTTTGTGAAACACCCGATTTACGGCAAATTCATCAAGCGCACGACCAAGCTGCACGTACACGACGAGACCAATGTGAGCGCAATCGGCGACATCGTTGAAATCAGCGAATGCCGTCCGATTTCCAAGACCAAGTCTTGGACACTTGTTCGCGTTGTAGAGAAAGCGATTCTGTAATACAGTAAGCGCCCTCAAAAAGGTAAACGGCTCGGACTAGGGGCCGTTTATTTTTTCTACCCATATCCTAGGTGCGGTGTTATAATGCTGCGCCCTGTATTATGGGGTTTTTTTAACGACCTGTAATAGGTCCTTAAGTTGTAGTTGACATTAGCGGAGCACTAACATGATCCAAGAACAGACTATGCTGAACGTGGCCGACAACTCCGGCGCGCGTCGCGTAATGTGTATCAAGGTTCTAGGTGGCTCGCACCGTCGCTACGCAGGCGTCGGCGACATCATCAAAATTACCATCAAGGAAGCAATTCCGCGTGGCAAAGTAAAAAAAGGTGATGTCCTGAAGGCGGTAGTGGTGCGCACCAAGAAGGGTGTCCGTCGCCCTGACGGTTCTGTCGTTCGCTTCGATGGTAATGCTTGTGTTTTGTTGAATAACAATAGTGAGCAACCTATCGGTACGCGTATTTTTGGGCCGGTGACTCGTGAACTGCGTACCGAAAAGTTCATGAAAATTATTTCTCTGGCACCTGAAGTACTTTAAGGAGCGAATCATGGCAGCGAAAATCCGTCGTGATGACGAAGTTATCGTGCTGACCGGCAAAGATAAAGGTAAGCGCGGTAAAGTAAAGAATGTTCTGTCTACGGGCAAGGCCATTGTTGAAGGTATAAACCTGGTTAAGAAACATCAAAAACCAGTTCCGGCTACGAACCAGCCGGGCGGCATCGTTGAACAGGAAGCGGCAATTCAGCTTTCCAACATTGCCATCTTCAACGGGGCTGCCAACAAGGCGGACCGTGTAGGCTTTAAGATTGAAGACGGCAAAAAAGTCCGTATTTTCAAATCTAACGGCGAAACTATTAAGTAACTTGGAGTAGTACGATGGCGAAACTGCATGATTACTACAAAGACGAAGTGGTCGAGAAGTTAATGAAAGAATTCGACTATCATTCTGTCATGCAAGTCCCTCGGGTCGAGAAGATCACCCTGAACATGGGTGTGGGTGAAGCGATTGCTGATAAAAAATTGCTGGATAATGCTGCCAACGATTTAGCAGCGATTTCAGGTCAAAAACCGCTTATCACCAAGGCGCGCAGATCCGTTGCGGGCTTCAAAATCCGTCAGGGCTATCCGATCGGCTGTAAAGTAACCCTGCGTGGTGAACGCATGTGGGAGTTCTTTGAGCGACTGATAACCATTGCTGTGCCGCGTATCCGTGACTTCCGTGGCCTGTCCACCAAGTCATTCGATGGCCGTGGCAACTACAGCATGGGCGTGCGTGAGCAGATCATCTTCCCGGAAATCGATTATGACAAAGTCGATCGCGTTCGTGGTTTGGATATTACCATCACCACTACTGCGAAATCCGATGATGAAGGTCGTGCACTATTGGACGCCTTTAACTTCCCATTCCGCAAGTAAGGCAGGGTTCTAATGGCTAAGCAATCCATGAAAGCACGCGAAGTCAAGCGCGTGAAATTAGCTGAAAAATACTTCGCAAAACGCGCTGAACTTAAAACCATCATCTCGAGCGTGACTTCTTCTGATGAAGAGCGTTGGGATGCGGTTCTCAAGCTGCAGACTCTGCCGCGTGATTCCAGCCCGTCTCGTCAGCGTAACCGCTGCCGCCAAACTGGTCGTCCGCACGCTTTCCTGCGGAAATTCGGGTTGAGCCGTATCAAGGTCCGTGAAACTGCCATGCGTGGCGAGATCCCGGGTCTGAGAAAGGCTAGCTGGTAATTGTCACCAATTGAATCACGGGAGTAAAGACAGATGAGCATGCAAGATCCGATCGCGGATATGCTGACCCGTATCCGCAACGGTCAAACCGCGAACAAAACAGCGGTCTCCATGCCTTCCTCCAAGCTTAAAGTGGCAATCGCCCATTTGCTGAAAGAAGAAGGCTTTATTGAAGATTATAAAATTGAAGGCGACACCAAGCCTACATTGGAACTTGAACTCAAGTACTTCCAAGGTAAGCCGGTGGTAGAAACCATTCAGCGTATCAGCCGCCCTGGTCTGCGTATCTATAAGAAAAAAGATGCGCTGCCGAAAGTTATGGCCGGTTTGGGTATCGCGGTTGTTTCCACCTCTAAAGGTGTCATGACTGATCGTGCGGCTCGCCAGGCTGGTCTTGGTGGCGAGATTATCTGCTACGTAGCTTAATCGGGAGGAAAACATGTCTCGTGTTGCAAAAGCACATGTCGTAGTTCCTGCCGGCGTAGAGATAAAACTCGACGGTCAGAACATTACGATCAAAGGTAAAAACGGCGAGCTGAGCCGTACTATCCACGACGCAGTTCATGTCAACTATGCGGACAATAACCTGACGTTTCTGCCCCGTGAAGGCGAAGCGAACGGTTGGGCCCTGGCGGGTACGACCCGTGCACTGTTGCATGCAATGATTGTCGGTGTTACTGAAGGCTTCACCAAGAAGCTGCAGCTGGTAGGCGTAGGTTATCGCGCCGCGGTAAAAGGCAATGTGGTGAATTTGGCCCTTGGCTATTCACACCCCATTGACCATGTTTTACCGGCAGGCATCACCGCTGAATGTCCAAGCCAGACTGAAATCGTGCTGAAAGGCGCTGATAAGCAGGCTGTTGGGCAGATCGCGGCTGATTTGCGGGCCTATCGTCGTCCTGAGCCCTACAAAGGCAAGGGTGTCCGTTACGCCGACGAAGTCGTGCGTACCAAAGAGGCTAAGAAAAAGTAAGGTAACACTATGGATAAGAAAGCAGCTCGTATCCGTCGTGCGACCCGCGCACGCCGCAAGCTCCACGAACTGGGCGCAACTCGCCTGGTTATACATCGTACCCCGCGCCATATTTATGCGCAGGTCATTGCCCCGAATGGTGCTGAAGTATTGGTGGCCGCTTCTACTTTAGAAAAAGCCATCGCGGAGCAATTAAAGGGTACCGGTAACAAAGACGCCGCCAGCGCCGTGGGTAAAACCATCGCCGAACGCGCTTTGGAAAAAGGCATCAAGGTTGTGGCCTTTGATCGTTCCGGATTCCAATATCATGGTCGTGTCCAGGCACTGGCAGATGCTGCCCGTGAAGCTGGCCTTCAGTTCTAAGGTAGGGGTGTAAGATGTCACAACACACTGAGAAGCAAGCTGGCGAACTGCAGGAAAAGCTGATCGCGGTAAATCGCGTATCCAAAACCGTAAAAGGTGGCCGTATTTTCAGTTTTACCGCTCTGACAGTTGTCGGTGACGGTAACGGTCGCGTAGGTTTTGGTTACGGCAAGGCACGCGAAGTTCCGGCAGCAATCCAGAAAGCGATGGAAAAAGCCCGTCGCAATATGTTGAATGTCGCGCTGAACAGCGGCACCCTGCAGCATCCTGTCAAAGGTGCTCACACGGGGTCGCGGGTGTTCATGCAGCCGGCTTCCCAAGGTACCGGTATTATCGCCGGTGGTGCTATGCGCGCCGTCCTTGAAGTCGCAGGAGTTCACAACGTGTTAGCAAAAACATATGGTTCCACCAACCCGATTAACGTGGTTCGTGCAACTATCGATGCGCTCGCTAACATGAAGTCTCCCGAAATGGTCGCTGCC
The DNA here is from genome assembly GCF_047324245.1 of Sodalis sp. RH16. Taxonomy (NCBI): domain Bacteria; kingdom Pseudomonadati; phylum Pseudomonadota; class Gammaproteobacteria; order Enterobacterales; family Bruguierivoracaceae; genus Sodalis; species Sodalis sp. RH16. The sequence goes on from NZ_CP178737.1 coordinate 2,321,347, forward strand.
AAGCGTGGTAAATCCGTTGAAGAAATTCTGGGGTAATTGACCATGGCACAGACTATTAAAATAACACAGACTCGCAGTTCCATCGGTCGTCTGCCGAAACACAGGGCAACTCTGGTTGGCTTGGGCCTGCGTCGCATTGGTCACACCGTTGAGCGCGAGGATACTCCTGCGATTCGCGGTATGGTCAATTTGGTTTCCTACATGGTCAAAGTTGAGGAGTAAGAGATGCGCTTAAATACTCTGTCTCCGGCTGAGGGTTCCAAACACGCGCCAAGGCGTGTTGGCCGTGGCATCGGTTCCGGTCTGGGTAAAACCGGCGGACGCGGTGTCAAAGGTCAGAAATCTCGTTCTGGCGGTGGCGTGCGTCGCGGTTTCGAAGGCGGCCAGATGCCATTGTACCGTCGTCTGCCGAAATTCGGCTTCACTTCGCGCAAAGCAGCAATTACGGCGGAAATTCGCCTGTCCGAGCTGGCGAAGGTAGACGGTGAGGTTATCGATCTGAATACGCTTAAAGCCGCTAACGTTGTTGGCACCCAGATTGAGTTCGCGAAAGTCATGCTTTCCGGCGAAATCAATCGCGCAGTAACCCTGCGCGGTCTGCGTGTCACCAAAGGCGCTCGTGCTGCAATCGAAGCCGCCGGCGGTAAAATTGAGGAATAAGTAGCAGATGGCCAAACAACCAGGATTAGACTTTCAAAGTGCTAAAGGCGGATTAGGCGAATTGCGACGCAGGCTTTTGTTTGTGGTCGGCGCTCTGATTGTCTTCCGTATCGGCTCTTTTATTCCGATTCCTGGTATCGATGCCGCTGTGCTTGCGAAATTGCTCGAACAGCAAAGAGGCACCATCATTGAAATGTTCAACATGTTCTCTGGTGGCGCGCTCAGCCGTGCTTCTATCTTCGCGTTGGGGATCATGCCGTATATTTCGGCATCGATCATCATACAGCTGCTGACTGTGGTTCACCCGGCGCTGGCGGAGATAAAAAAAGAAGGTGAGGCTGGCCGTCGCAAGATAAGCCAGTACACCCGCTATGGCACGTTGGTATTGGGGATATTCCAGTCGATCGGTATTGCTACCGGTTTACCGAATATGCCCGGGATGCAAGGCCTGGTTTATAATCCGGGCTTCGCGTTTTACTTTACCGCTGTCGTGAGCCTGGTCACCGGGACAATGTTCCTGATGTGGTTGGGCGAGCAGATAACTGAACGGGGTATCGGTAACGGTATCTCCATCATTATCTTTGCCGGTATCGTTGCGGGTCTCCCGCCGGCCATCGGCCATACCATTGAGCAAGCTCGACAAGGCGACATGCACTTCCTCGTGTTGCTATTGATTGTGGTTCTCGTATTTGCAGTGACGTTTTTTGTTGTATTTGTCGAGCGTGGCCAGCGGCGTATTGTCGTTAACTATGCCAAACGTCAGCAAGGGCGTCGTGTTTATGCGGCACAAAGTACACATTTGCCGTTGAAGGTGAATATGGCCGGTGTAATCCCGGCGATTTTCGCTTCCAGCATCATTCTGTTTCCGGCCACGATTGCATCTTGGTTCGGCGGCGGTACCGGTTGGGGTTGGCTGACAGCTATTTCATTGTATTTGCAGCCTGGTCAACCGCTTTATGTGTTACTCTATGCGTCTGCAATCATATTCTTCTGTTTCTTTTACACGGCATTGGTGTTTAACCCGCGCGAGACAGCAGATAACCTGAAGAAGTCCGGTGCATTTGTACCAGGCATTCGTCCGGGAGAGCAAACGGCTAAATATATAGATAAAGTAATGACCCGTCTGACCCTGGTCGGGGCAATGTATATTACTTTTATCTGCCTTATCCCGGAGTTCATGCGTGACGCAATGAAAGTTCCCTTCTACTTTGGGGGCACATCTTTATTGATTGTCGTTGTGGTAATCATGGACTTTATGGCTCAAGTGCAGACTCTGATGATGTCAAGTCAATATGAGTCGGCATTGAAGAAAGCAAACCTTAAAGGCTATAACCGCTGATTCGGTGAGCTTGCGAAGTTACGGAGAGGAAAAATGAAAGTTCGTGCTTCCGTCAAGAAGTTGTGTCGTAACTGCAAGATTGTAAGACGCCACGGTGTCGTACGTGTGATTTGCAGTGAGCCAAAGCATAAACAGCGCCAAGGCTAAAAATTCCGGCATTTTTTTCTTGCAAAGTTGGGTTGAGCTGGCTAGATTAGCCAGCCAATCTTTTGTATATCAACGCAACATCGTTTGAGTATCCTGAAAACGGGCTTTTCAGAATGGTGTTGCCGTTTACATTTTTAGGAGTGCATAGTGGCCCGTATAGCAGGCATTAACATTCCTGATCATAAACATGCCGTGATTGCATTGACCGCTATCTACGGTATCGGTAAAACCCGTTCGCAATCTATTTGTGAGAGTGCGGGCATAGCTGAACATGTTAAGATCAGTGAGCTGTCTGAAGAGCAGATCGACACGCTGCGTGAAGCAGTGGCTAAATTTGTGGTCGAAGGTGATTTGCGCCGTGAAGTTACCCTGAGTATCAAACGTCTTATGGACCTTGGTACTTATCGTGGTTTGCGTCATCGTCGTGGTCTTCCAGTCCGCGGTCAGCGTACTAAGACCAACGCCCGTACCCGTAAGGGTCCGCGTAAACCGATCAAGAAATAATCGGGGTGATTAAATAATGGCTAAGGCACCTATTCGTGCACGCAAGCGTGTTAAAAAGCAAGTTTCAGATGGTGTGGCTCATATCCATGCGTCTTTCAACAATACCATCGTAACAATTACCGATCGTCAGGGTAATGCGTTGGGTTGGGCGACGGCCGGTGGTTCCGGTTTCCGTGGTTCTCGTAAGTCTACTCCGTTTGCCGCACAGGTTGCAGCAGAACGCTGCGCTGAAGCAGTGAAAGAGTATGGCATCAAGAATCTGGAAGTTATGGTTAAAGGACCTGGTCCGGGCCGTGAGTCTACCGTTCGCGCGTTAAACGCGGCTGGTTTTCGCATCACTAACATTACTGATGTGACTCCGATCCCCCATAACGGTTGTCGTCCGCCTAAAAAGCGCCGCGTATAACGCCGCTTTTAGGTTAGTTGGAGAAAGAAAATGGCAAGATATTTGGGTCCTAAGCTCAAGCTGAGCCGTCGTGAGGGCACCGACCTGTTCCTGAAGTCAGGTGTTCGAGCGATCGATACCAAAGGCAAGATTGAACAGCCCCCTGGACAGCATGGCGCGCGTAAGCCGCGTCTGTCCGATTACGGGGTGCAGTTGCGTGAAAAACAAAAAGTCCGTCGTATTTACGGCGTTCTGGAACGTCAATTCCGCAACTATTACAAAGAAGCAGCGCGTCTTAAAGGCAATACCGGTGAAAACCTGTTGCAGTTGCTCGAAGGCCGTCTGGACAACGTTGTTTACCGTATGGGTTTTGGTGCCACTCGCGCTGAATCACGTCAATTGGTCAGCCACAAGGCGATCATGGTAAACGGACGTGTAGTCAACATCGCTTCTTACCAGGTTACTCCGAATGACGTTGTTAGCATCCGTGAGAAAGCGAAAAAGCAATCCCGTGTTCGTGCCTCATTGGAACTGGCTGAACAGCGTGAAAAGCCGACCTGGCTTGAAGTTGACGCTGCTAAGATGGAAGGGGTGTTCAAGCGCATTCCAGAACGTACCGATCTGTCTGCGGACATTAATGAACACCTGATAGTCGAGCTTTACTCCAAGTAAGGCTTAGTACCAAAGAGAGGACACAATGCAGGGTTCTGTGACAGAGTTTCTAAAACCGCGCCTGGTAGATATCGAGCAAATCAGTTCGACGCACGCCAAGGTGACCCTTGAACCTTTAGAGCGTGGCTTTGGCCATACTCTAGGTAACGCACTGCGCCGTATTCTGCTTTCGTCGATGCCGGGTTGCGCGGTGACCGAGGTTGAGATTGATGGTGTACTGCACGAGTACAGCACCAAAGAAGGTGTACAGGAAGACATCCTGGAGATTCTGCTCAACCTGAAAGGGCTGGCGGTGAGAGTTCAAGGTAAAGATGACGTTATCCTTACTCTGAATAAATCTGGCATTGGCCCTGTAACCGCAGCCGACATTACCCATGACGGGGATGTCGAAATCGTCAAGCCGCAGCATGTGCTGTGTCACCTGACCGATGAGAACGCAGCAATCAATATGCGTATCAAAGTTCAGCGTGGTCGTGGTTATGTGCCGGCTTCTGCCCGAATTCATTCGGAAGAAGACGAGCGCCCGATCGGTCGTTTGCTGGTCGATGCGTGCTATAGCCCTGTAGAGCGGATCGCCTACAATGTTGAAGCTGCACGTGTTGAACAGCGTACCGATCTGGATAAGCTGGTCATCGAAATGGAAACCAACGGTACGATCGATCCTGAAGAGGCGATCCGCCGCGCGGCGACCATTCTGGCTGAACAACTTGAAGCTTTTGTTGATTTACGTGATGTACGTCAGCCGGAAGTGAAAGAAGAAAAACCAGAATTCGATCCGATCTTGCTGCGCCCGGTTGACGATTTGGAATTGACTGTCCGCTCTGCTAACTGCCTTAAGGCAGAAGCCATCCACTACATCGGTGATCTGGTACAGCGCACCGAGGTTGAGCTCCTTAAAACGCCCAACCTGGGTAAAAAATCTCTCACTGAGATTAAAGATGTGTTGGCTTCCCGTGGGTTATCTCTGGGCATGCGCCTTGAGAATTGGCCTCCGGCAAGTATTGCTGATGAATAACCCGATCACAGGGTAAGGTTTTACTGAGAAGGATAAGGTCATGCGCCATCGTAAGAGTGGTCGTCAACTGAACCGTAACAGCAGCCATCGCCAGGCTATGTTCCGTAACATGGCCGGCTCTTTGGTTCGTCATGAGATAATCAAGACGACTCTGCCAAAAGCGAAAGAGCTGCGCCGTGTTGTTGAACCGCTGATTACACTTGCCAAGACCGACAGCGTTGCAAATCGTCGTCTGGCATTCGCCCGTACTCGTGATAACGAGATCGTGGCAAAACTGTTTAACGAGCTTGGACCGCGTTTTGCGAGCCGTGCCGGTGGTTACACTCGTATTTTAAAGTGTGGATTCCGTGCAGGTGACAATGCGCCGATGGCTTACATCGAACTGCTTGATCGTGCGGCAGAGTCACAAGTTCCAGCGGAAGCGGTTACAGAGTAATCTATAGCCGTCAGCTTACAAAACCCGGCCTTGGCCGGGTTTTTTATTTAGTGCGCCGGGCGCCTGAAACATCACTGGCCGGGCTTCAGGCCCAGCGTGGGATAGTCGGTCAAACCGTGCGCGCCGCCGCCGAACAGAGTGTCGCGGTCATGCATATTGAGTTGCGCTCCGGTGCGCAGACGCTGCGGTAGGTCGGGATTAGCCACGAACGGACGGCCGAAACCGATCAAATCCGCCCAGCCTTCACGCAACGCCGTGCGGGCGCGCTCCGCGTTGTAGTGGCCGGCGTAAATCAGCGTGCCTGGGAACACCTCCCGAAGCCGCTGCTTGAAACCTGTCGGCATATCCGGCGCATCGTCCCAATCTGCCTCGGCGATGTGGATATAGCCCACGCCGATTTCGCCCAGCAGCTTTGCCGCTGCGGTGTAGGTGGTCTCTGGGTCATCATCGACGCAGCCGTTGAGGGTGGTCAGCGGGGCCAGGCGAATACCGACGCGGGTCTGGTCGCCAGTGCCCTCCACCAGGGCTTGCGCTACCTCGCCGAGAAAACGCAGACGGTTCTCCAGCGAGCCGCCATACTCATCGCTTCGGCCGTTGGCGCCGGAGTCGATGAACTGGTTGATCAGGTAGCCGTTGGCGCCGTGCAGTTCAACACCGTCAAAGCCTGCGGCCATCGCGTTGCGTGCGGCCTGGCGGAACTCATCGACAATGGCGTGGATTTCTTCCACCTGGAGCGCGCGCGGTTTGGATGCCGGCACAAAGCTCGGCATACCGTCGCTTTCAGCAACAAAGACATTCACGCCCTCGGCCTGGATGGCCGTGGACGATACCGGGGACTGCCCTTCGAGCAGGCTGATGTGGCTCAGGCGGCCGACGTGCCAGAGCTGCGCGAATATGTGTCCGCCCGCGGCGTGCGTGGCTTGGGTCACCTTGCGCCAGCCGGCGAGCTGCGCAGGCGTATGGATGCCCGGCGTCCATGCATAGCCTTTGCCGAGCGGTGAGATCCAGGTGCCTTCGCTGACGATCAGACCGGCGCCGGCACGCTGCGCGTAATAAGCGGCCATCAGATCGTTCGGCACGTCGCCAGGTTGACTGGCGCGCGAGCGGGTCATCGGCGGCATCACGATGCGGTTGGGCAGTTCGAGGCCACCCAGGAAATAGGGTTGAAACAGCGGGTCTTGGATATCAGACATGAGGGGTCTCCGCGACCGGCGCAGCCGCGCCGGTGGCATGCGTCGGGAAAAGGGACAACAGGTACCAGTCGTTGTCGAGTGGGGCCTTGACGCCGATGCTGAATCCACCGGCGGCACGACGGCAAGCAGTGCAAGTGGTATGGTTGTGATTCAGGATATTGAACAAGGGTCACAGTATGCTGGGTTTACATTTGTAGATTAAGCCCTGTATAAGCCAAATTCTTTTGATATAAAATCAATAATGAAAACTACCTTAGACGAATTACAAGCGTTTGTTGCCGTTGTAGATACGGGCTCAATCACCGCAGCGGCGGAACAACTGGACCTGACCATTTCGGCTACCAGCCGCACGCTCAGTCGTTTGGAGGAAAAGTTACAGACGACCCTGCTGCGGCGCACCACGCGGCGGCTGGAGCTGACTGAGGAGGGAACGGACTTTTTGCAGCACGCGCGCACTATCCTTGCCTCGGTTGATGAAGCCGAAGAGCAAATGGCGGCAAGACGGATGCGGCCTGCCGGACGGCTGCGGGTTGATGCGGCTACTCCTTTCATGCTGCATGTTATCGTGCCGCTGCTGGAGGGGTTCCGTACCCGCTACCCGGACATAGAGCTGGAGCTCCACTCCACCGAGGGCAATATCGATTTGATCGAAAGGCGTACCGACGTGGCGTTCCGCATCGGGCCCCTGAAAGACTCTACTCTACACGCACGCCCCATCGGTAGCAGTCGTGTCCGCGTGCTCGCAAGTCCGGACTATCTGACACGCTATGGTATGCCGACTACGCTGGCCCAGCTCGGGACACATGCTCTTCTGGGATTTAATCATCCCGAATCTCTGAACGACTGGCCACTGCGCGAAGCGAGCGGGGTCACCTTGCACATCAAGCCATCGATTGCATCGTCCAGCGGTGAGACACTCAGGCAAATGGCGCTGTCCGGCCTCGGCATCGTCTGCCTTTCTGACTTCATGACCCGCGAGGACCGCCAGAGTGGGCGGCTGGTGCAATTGTTCTCCACGCAAACCCTTGACGTGCGTCAGCCCATCAACGCGGTGTACTACCGCAACACGACGCTGGCATCGCGCATCACCTGCTTTGTTGACCATGTCACCGGCGTGCTGGGTAAACAGCCATTCGGTGAATGACGGGTGGTCTTTCAATATAAGCAATGCCAGGCAGTTCCAGGGTGTCATTGAACCGTGGCAATGCTGCACCTTATTCCCGTGCCTCTTATCATCGATTGCCCAATGCGTTATTCTTAACCGGCAAGCTATATAGATAAGGAGTGGCTTAGACGATGTGGTTATTCGATGAATGGGCCGAGCAACATATTCAGCAAGCGCAGAAGAACGGCGATTTTGATAATTTGCCTGGATACGGCAGGCCCCTGCAGCTTGATGATGATAGTGCCGTACCGGAGGAGTTGCGCACCGGTTATCGCCTGTTGAAAAATGCCGGCTATTTGCCGCCGGAATTACAGGACCGTAAAGATGCGCTGCAGCTCAAGGATTTATTGCAGGGCATTGAAGATAGCGACGCCAGGCATACCGAGATCGCCGCGCGGTTAAGGCTGCTGGAAATCAAGCTCCGTCAGGCTGGGTTGAGCACTGATTTTCTGCATCAGGGATATCAGCCGCAGCTGCAGCGACGTTTCAGTAAAACGGGGAAATAGAGGGATGCCATAATTGGCTTTACCGCCTATCAACGGCAGAGGATTGAATGAGCAACGTAGAAAACGATTTGCTATAATTGCGCCCGCAGTGAAAAGGCACCCAGTGCCAGGCTTAACTTTTCATACCATTAAGACAGCAGGAAGAGAACATCATGGCTGACAAGTATCAACACACCAAAGGCATCATCAAGGACAATGCCCTGGCGGCACTCCTCAACGACCCGTTGTTTCGCCAGCGCCGCGAAAAAAATCTCAAGGGCAAAGGCAGTTATTGCCGCAAAGGAAAAAACGCAAAGGCCCGCGATTGGGAGGGCAGTGGCAAAATTATTTCACGTGATTTTACCACTGCCCTTCTGCCTGCATACCATTCCCGCGCGAACTAATGTCCTGTCCGCATTGTCCCGTTGTCTTTGTCGCAACGCCCGGCGGAAAATAGGGACTTGATATCCACGCTTATTCTATCGGTCTGCCGGCCTGGGTTTGCTGCTGCTGTTTTAACAAATCCCGAATTTCGGTCAGTAACGTTTCCTCAGCGCTGGGGGGCGGCGGCGCGGCCGGCGCCTCTTCTTGTTTACGATGCATGCTGTTGATAAGTTTGACCACGCAAAATACGGCCAGCGCGACAATAATGAAGTCAAAAATATTTTGCAGAAAAATACCGTATTGCATCACTACCGCCGGCGTATCTCCCTGCGCCGGTTTTAACACCCAGGCAAACTGTTTGAAATCGACACCGCCAATCAGCAGTCCCAGAGGCGGCATAATGACGTTTGCCACCAGTGACGAGACGATTCTGCCGAAAGCAGCACCGATAATCACACCTACCGCCAGGTCTACTACGTTGCCGCGCATGGCAAATTTACGAAATTCCTGCAAAAAACTCATAGGCTTGTTCCCTTAGGTTAATAACAAATTAATTCTAACAAAGGATCACTATTTTGCCAGAATGCTTCGAAGGTGAAGGTTATCGGGCCCTCAATATAAGGAATAGTCCGACATTAAGCGTCCTGTCAACGACCGAGCGGGATAATATCCCTAATAAGAATGAGCCCTTTATTTTACAGCAGCATTTTTGTAGGTCTGGGCGGCCATTTTTTCATTGCCCGGCGCTAGAACCGGGCAACTTAAAAATGACCGAAATATTGTTATGTTAAAACACATTAATATTTTTTATAGAAAGAAGGGGCTAGGTTGGAATAAGCGTTCCACATCGGTAATGAATTTTTTGTCGGTCAAAAACATAATCACATGATCCCCTTGCTGAATATGACTGTTTTTATTGGCGATGATCACCTCGTCGCCCCGGACAATAGCGCCAATAACCGTGCCGGGGGGCAATTTGATGGCGTCGATAGCCCGACCCACTACTTTTGACGTGCTCTCATCGCCGTGGGCGATAGCCTCTATGGCCTCGGCCACCCCACGGCGTAACGAGGACACGCTGACAATATCCGCTTTTCGCACATGGCCTAATAGCGCTGAGATCGTGGCCTGCTGCGGCGAGATGGCGATATCGATCACGCTGCCCTGCACCAGATCCACATAGGCGCGGCGTTGAATCAATACCAGCACTTTTTTGGCGCCCATGCGTTTGGCCAGCATGGCGGACATAATGTTGGCTTCGTCATCATTGGTGATGGCGATAAACACATCGATTTGTTCAATATGCTCTTCCGCCAGCAGCTCCTGATCGGATGCATCGCCGTAAAATACGATGGTATCCTGCAACAGTTCCGCCAGCTCAGCCGCCCGCTGCTGATCGCGTTCAATCAGTTTTACGCTGTAATCCTTCTCCAGCCGCTGCGCCAATCCGGCGCCTATATTGCCGCCGCCGACGATCATGATACGTTTATAGGGTTTTTCCAGTCGCTGGAGTTCGCTCATTACCGCCCTGATATGCGGCGATGCGGCCACAAAAAAGACTTCATCCCCCGCCTCGATAACCGTGGATCCCTGGGGACGAATCGGCCGATCCTGCCTAAATATGGCGGCGACGCGGGTGTCGATATGCGGCATATGCTCGCGCAGGGAAGACAGGGCGTTGCCCACCAGCGGACCGCCATAATAGGCCTTCACCGCTGCGATACTGACTTTGCCCTGGGCAAAATTCACTACCTGCAGCGCACCGGGGTATTCCACCAGCTTATAGATGCTTTCAATAACCAGCTGCTCGGGTGATATCAAGTGATCGATAGGCACGACTTCCGTCGAAAAGAGCCTGGCGGATTCCCGGATATAATCCGCCGAACGAATGCGCGCGATACGGTTGGGGGTTTTGAACAGGGTATAGGCAATCTGGCAGGCCACCATATTGGTTTCGTCGGAGTTGGTGACGGCGACCAGCATGTCCGCGTCTTCCGCGCCGGCTTCCCGGAGCACCCTGGGATGCGAAGCATGGCCCTGGATGGTCCGTAAATCGAACTTATCCTGCAGCTGTCGCAGAGGGTTGGGGTTGGTATCGACGATAGTAATATCGTTGTTCTCCCCCGCCAGGTTTTCCGCCAGCGTGCCGCCAACCTGTCCCGCACCAAGGATGATTATTTTCATTATCTACTCTTCATACTTATTTTGTCCGCGCCGGGTTATCGGCTGTTTGCCCTTTCGTTATCTTAGCGTAAAAGAAACCATCGCCCTCATTCGGGGCCGGCAAACATTGTAAACCGGGCTGCTCGGCGTCACCCGTGCCGGCGAGTTCGGCATCGGCATTTTCCTGCAAAAAGCGCCGGATCTGTTCGCGATTTTCTTCCGGCAATACCGAACAGGTGGCATACAGCAGCGTCCCGCCGGGTTTAAGCCGCGGCCAAATGGCGGTGAGAATTTGCCGTTGCAGCGCGGCCAGTTCGGCAATATCGCTGTCGCGGCGCAGCCATTTGATATCGGGATGCCGCCGGATAACGCCGGTGGCGGAGCAGGGCGCATCCAGCAAAATACGGTCCCACGTTTGCCCCTCGCTCCACTGCGCCGGCAATCGTCCGTCACCGACGATGACATTAGCATGCTGTCCGAGACGCTGCAGGTTTTCTTTGATCCGGCCGGCCCTCTGGGTATCCACATCCACGGCAGTGACCCGGGCCAAGGGAGCCAGCTCCAATATATGGGTGGTTTTTCCTCCCGGCGCTGCGCATAAATCCAGAATATCTTCCCCCGCCTGCGGATCAAGCCACAGCGCGCAGCCTTGCGCCGCCACATCCTGTACCGTCACCCAGCCGCGGTCAAAGCCCGGCAGCCGACCGACATTACAGGGAGTTTCCAGCCTGACCGCCTCCGGCAGCGCCGGGTGGGGGTAGGCGATGATATCCTCCCCGGCCAGCAGCTGCAGGTATTCATCGCGGCTGTTGAACAGCCGGTTAACGCGCAGCCACATAGGGGGCCGCTGATTGTTGGCGTCCATAATGGCCGAGGCTTCTTCGGGGTAAGCGGCCTGCAGCCGTCTAGCCAGCCACGAGGGATGAAGAAAACGGCTCTCCTGGCGGTCGTCGGCGGCCATCAGTTCTTCCTGTCGCCGCTGGAATTGGCGCAATACGCCGTTCACCAGCCCCTTGAGCTGCGGGTGCTTCAACGCAACTGCGCCGTCGACGGTTTCCGCCAGCGCGGCATGAGGGGGAATTCGGGTGAAGAGTAATTGATATATGCCCACCATCAGCAGGTAATGCACCGTTCGCTGTTTGCCGGTGAGCGGTTTGGCCATCAGTTGCCTGATGTATCCTTCAAGCTGCGGCAGCGTGCGCAAAATACCAAAACATAGCTCCTGCAATAATGCGCGATCCTTGTCGGCCAGGGGCGTTTGCAGCGACGGCAACACCTGGCTGAGGGATAATCCTTGATCGAGCACCTGGGCGACAGCCTTCGCCGCCAATGCGCGGAGGTTATAATGTTTATTCATAATTGACCGGAGGATGGTGGAAACAGCCGGAACGTAACCACCCGGTTTTTCTTGCAAAAACCGGGCGATAACCCCCTGTAAAAATCAGACCAGAATTGTACCCGGAGTAAACCATTCACGGCGCGAGTTAAGCAAATCCTGCGCCGACATGGGTTTTTTGCCCGCGGGTTGCAATAATAGGAGATTGAGCGCGCCCTGAGCCGTGGCCACCAGGATGCCGTTCTTGTCAGCACGGACGATGGTGCCGGGAATCGCATCGGGTGAAACGTCCGCGGCCGTATCCTCCACCGCCGACCGCCAGATTTTCACCGGCTGACCGGCGATCGTGATAAAGCTGACGGGCCAGGGGTTAAAGGCGCGCACGCAGCGTTCCAGGTCGGCCGCGGGCAATTGCCAATTCAGGCGTGCTTCTTCCTTCGTTAACTTTTCGGCGTAGGTCGCCCGGCTCTCGTCTTGTTTTTCCGGCGCCAAATGACCCGCGGCGCTGCGGTCAAGGGTCTCGAGCAGGGCGCCGGGGCCGAGAGCCGCCAATTTTTCATACAGGCTGGCGCTGGTGTCTTCCGGGGTGATGGGGCAGGAAAGTTTCAGCAGCATCGCGCCGGTATCAAGACCGGCATCCATTTGCATGATGGTGATACCCGTGGCGTCATCGCCGGCCCACAGGGCGCGTTGGATTGGCGCCGCGCCCCGCCAGCGCGGCAACAGTGAGCCATGGACGTTCAGGCATCCCAGACGCGGCATATCCAGCACTGCCTGAGGCAGAATCAAGCCATAGGCCACCACCACCATGATATCCGCTGCCAGCTCCGCCACCAGGCGCTGATTTTCCGGCGGGCGTAATGATTTTGGCTGGAAGACCGGCAGGTGATGCTGCTGCGCCAGCTCCTTGACCGGGCTGGCCGTAAGCCGGTTGCCCCGGCCGGCCGGGCGATCCGGCTGGGTAAACACCCCGACGACTTTATGTCTGGAACCGAGCAATGCGCTGAGATGGCGCGCGGCGAAATCGGGCGTACCGGCAAAAATGACACGTAGAGAATCGGACACGTTAATTCCTGTATGGCGACGATTATTTTTCGGCGCGGGCGTTGATCTTCGCCATCTTTTCCATTTTCTGACGTATGCGCTGACGCTTTAAGGGCGAAAGATAGTCGACAAACAATTTACCTACCAGATGGTCCATCTCATGCTGGATACAAATGGCCAACAGCCCGTCCGCTTCAAGCTCGAATGACTCTCCTTCCCGATTCAGCGCACGCACTGTCACTTTTTCGGCCCGGGGCACAAAACCCCGTTGATCGGGGATCGACAGGCACCCTTCCTCAATCCCGGTCTCGCCGCTTTTGCTCAGCAGCTCAGGGTTGATCAAGACATGACGCTGATCATGGGTCTCCGATACATCTATGACGATAATACGCTGATGTATATTGACCTGGGTTGCGGCCAGGCCAATTCCCTCTTCGACGTACATGGTTTCAAACATATCATCCACAATACGGCGAATAGCGTCATTAACTTCTTTTACCGGTTTCGCAACAATGCGAAGCCGCTCATCTGGATAATGTAATACCTGCAATACTGGCATATGAGTCTATATCTGCGTCCGATTATGAAAACTATTCCACCTCTTATTCTAGACATTTCCCGTCCTGATTGACAGCATCGGTGCATAAATGTCGCGTCACCGGCAATACGCACGGATGCAGAGGTCAGCATGACGTTAATGGAAATATGGATGCGCCTGGCGGCGGTAAAGGGCTTGAATGGCGCAAAGGCGTTTGAATGTCTGTCACAATTGCCGCTCTCCGCTGACTTTGATCGGCAAGGGGCGCTTTTTGCCTACCTTACTCCTCGCCAGCGCCAGCGATTTCATCAGTATCCTTCCGCCAATATCGAAGCTGCGCTTCGCTGGCTGGAGCATCCCGGCCACCATTTTGTCAGCTTTTCCGATGAGGCTTATCCCCACCGGCTTCGAAATCTCGCCTGTCCGCCTCCCGCGCTGTTTGTCAAAGGAGATATTGGCTGCCTGAACTCAAAGCAGCTGGCCATGGTCGGCAGCCGTCGCTATACGGTATACGGGGAGCAGTGGGGATCCTGTTTTGCCGCGGCGCTGTCCCGGTGCGGTCTCACCATTACCAGCGGGCTGGCGCTGGGCATCGATGGCATCAGCCATCGTGCGGCATTGGACGCCAAGGGGCGTACCGTCGCGGTATTGGGCAGCGGGCTGCAGAACGTCTATCCGGCGCAGCACCATAAGCTCGCCGAGCGTATCGTTGGGGAGGGCGGCGCGCTGGTTTCGGAGTTTGTTTTGGACGCGGCGCCTCTGGCGAGCCATTTCCCCTATCGTAACCGCATCATCAGCGGGCTGAGCCTCGGGGTGCTGGTGGTGGAGGCCGCCGCCAGAAGCGGCTCGCTGGTTACCGCGCGATATGCCCTCGACCAGGGCAAGGATGTCTATGCCTTGCCCGGTCCGCTCGGCAATTCCGGTACCGAAGGAACCCATTGGCTGATTCAGCAGGGCGCTTATCTGATTACGCAGCCAAAAGAAATCCTGGATCAGCTCGGCAGCGGCCTGAATTGGCTGACTTTGGAGCAGGATAAAATTATTTATGCGGCAGAACGCGAAGTTGAATTGCCATTTGCCGATGTGTTGGCTAACGTAGGAGATGAGGTTACACCTGTTGACGTCGTCGCTGAACGTGCCGGCCAACCTGTGCCAGAGGTGGTGATTAAGCTGCTTGAGCTGGAGTTAGCAGGATGGATCGCAGTTGTACCCGGCGGCTATGTCCGTTTAAGGAGGGCAGGCCATGTTCGACGTACTAATGTACTTGTTTGAGACATATATCCACAATGAAGTCGAAATGCGTGTGGATCAAGATAAGTTGACCGATGATTTAACCCGTGCGGGTTTTCATCAGGATGACATTTATAACGCGCTGAACTGGTTGGAGAAACTGGCTGATTTACAGGATGGGCAAAGCAAAACCTTTACGATGAGTGCCGATCCGCTCGCTTTACGTATTTATACCGATGAAGAGAGCCAGTTCCTGGATACGGAATGTCGTGGATTCTTACTGTTTCTTGAACAGATTCAGGTGCTGAACCTTGAAACCCGTGAAATGGTTATCGATCGCGTCATGGCCCTGGATGCCGCTGAGTTTGATCTGGAAGATCTCAAATGGGTTATCCTGATGGTGCTTTTTAATATCCCAGGATATGAAAATGCATACCAGCAAATGGAAGATCTCGTATTTGAGGAAGATGAAAACCATCTGCATTAAAGAATGACAGACTTACTGATGATTGGAATTTATGGCAAAAGCCGCGCTTTTTACCGCCAGGCCCACTGAGCGCTGCCCTGATTGCGGGGCAGAGCTCGTCATCAGGTCCGGTCAGCATGGCCCGTTCCTCGGTTGCTCTCAATACCCCCGTTGCGCTTATATCAAACCGCTAAAACAGCATGCTGACGGACATATCGTCACCGTGCTGGAAGGGCAGACCTGTCCGGCCTGTCAGGGGACCCTGGTGTTGCGCCAGGGGCGCTACGGCATGTTTATCGGTTGTTCCAACTATCCCGTCTGCGATTATATCGCGGCGACGGATAAACCTGATGAGACCGCTTTTACCTGCCCGCAATGCCGGACGGGAAATCTGGTGCAGCGGACATCCCGTTTTGGTAAAACGTTTTACGCCTGCGATGCCTACCCCCGATGCCGGTTCGTGGTCAATTTTAAACCTGTCGCGGGGGAATGCGCTTATTGCCGTTTTCCGTTGTTAATAGAAAAAAATACCTCACGGGGCTCCATACTCTATTGTGCCGATAAACGCTGTGGCAAACCGGTTACAGTCAAAGAGAATGATGAAGAATAATCTGTCGGATCTGTCCGAATTGGTAAATAAACTGGGCCGGGACCAGGTGGTGGCATATCCCACCGAAGCCGTTTACGGCCTGGGCTGCGATCCTGACAGCGAAACGGCGGTGCGGGCATTGCTGGCGCTGAAGCTTCGTCCCTGGACCAAAGGATTGATACTGGTGGCCGCCGAGTACCGGCAGCTGCTGCCTTATATTGACGACAGCGCATTAACCCATCCGCAGATGGAACGGATTATGTCCAGCTGGCCGGGGCCGGTGACCTGGGTCATGCCCGCCAGGCCGGAAACGCCCCGCTACCTTACCGGGCAATTTTCGACCCTGGCGGTGCGCGTCAGCGCTTTTGAGCCGGTGCGGCAGCTCTGCCTGGCCTTCGGAAAACCGCTGGTATCCACCAGCGCCAATCTGTCCGGCCGGGAGCCTGCCCGGACCGCGGCGGAGGTACGGCTGCAGTTTGGTAATGATTTTCCGCTGATGGACGGCAACGTCGAGGGGCGGCTAAACCCTTCGGAAATTCGAGATGCCTTGACTGGCACCCTTATCCGCCAAGGCTGAAAAGACGAGAAAAGATTATGGAAACCTACGCCGTATTCGGTAATCCGATAAAACACAGCAGATCGCCCCGTATCCATGCGCTGTTCGCCGAGCAAACCGGTATCCCCCATACCTATGGCCGGGTATTGGCTCCCCCGGATGATTTTGAACAGGTTTTACGGTCATTTTTTGCCGATGGTGGTGAAGGGGCCAATATCACCATGCCTTTCAAAGAACGGGCCTTCGCCCTTTGTGACCAGCTGACCGAGCGGGCGTCCCAGGCCGGGGCGGTGAATACCGTCAAAAAACAGTCTGACGGAACGTTATTGGGAGACAATACCGACGGCATCGGCCTGTTAACGGATTTGCGCCGTCTGGAACTGATTCGGCCGGAAAGCCGCATTCTGCTGGTGGGCGCCGGCGGCGCGGCGCGCGGCGTTATCTTGCCTTTGCTGTCTTACGGCTGTTCAATAATGCTTACCAACCGGACATTTGAACGGGCGCGTGAGCTGGTATCGTTTTATCAGCATGTGGGCACTATCAACGCACAGCCGTTAAACGAACTCGCCGAACCGGATTTTGATCTCGTCATTAACGCCACGACTTCCGGTGTCCATGGCGAGGTACCGGCCCTGGCGGGCTCGTTGATTAATTCGTCGATAAACTGCTATGACATGTTTTATCAGAAAGGACTGACGCCTTTCCTGCAGTGGTGTGCCGATAGAGGCAGCGAGCATTACGCTGACGGCCTCGGTATGCTGGTAGGCCAGGCCGCCTATTCGTTTTTGTTATGGCATGGCGTCCTGCCCCAAATCAAGCCGGTATTAGATTTATTACGCCAGGAGCAATCGACTTAACTCCCTTGGGCAAGATACTCGTCTTTCCAGCGTACATAGTTATCAGATGAATAGAGTAGTCTGCCGATTTCTTTTGGCGTCAGCGCCCTGGATCTTCTGGCCGGGCTACCCACATAAAGATAACCGCTTTCCAGACGCTTCCCTGGCGCTACCAGGCTGCCGGCGCCGATCATGACGTCCTCTTCAATCACCGCGCCGTCGAGTATAATGGATCCCATGCCCACCAAGACCCGGTTGCCGATGGTGCAGCCATGCAACATGGCTTTATGGCCTATTGTAACATCATCGCCAATGATCAACGGGTTGCCGGCCGGATTGTAATCGGATTTATGGGTCACATGCAGTACGCTGCCGTCCTGGATATTGGTTCTTGCCCCGATGATGACTTTGTTGACGTCGCCACGAATGGCCACCAACGGCCAAATGCCGACGTCATCCGCCAGCCTGACGTCCCCGATCACGACGCTGGAAGGATCGATCATGACCCGTTGGCCCAGTTCCGGCACCATACCCTGGTATGGGCGCAGCGATCCTGAAGGTTGTAACATGACGATTACCTCAAGCAAATAAATTTAACTGACTTTATCGCCGAGATGGCCGCCATGACAACAACCGATGTGGCCAAATTCGCTTTTTTTATCGAGTCGGGTCAGGCTAGGATCTGAACGCGGCAGGGGGCCTCGATCTTCAAACCCGGGACGATCTCGGCGCCGGATCGTTTAAGATCAATACGTCGGGGTTGAAAAATAAGCAATCAGTTGGAAAAGATCAAAAAACGCTTGTGCAATATAATCGGATCCCTATAATGCGCCTCCATCGACCGGGACTGTGAGCAGCTTCACAAGGACCGAAAACGAGTCAGAAGCAAGCCTGACGGGCTTGACACTGATAGGGGAAAGCGTAATATACGCCACCTCGCGCCAGACTGAATCATAGCGGCGCACGCTCTTTAACAATTTATCAGACAATCTGTGTGGGCACTCACAAGACCGTATCGAAACACAACAATACAAGTCTTAGAGTGTTTACCAGTTAATTCAGTAATGAATGAAACAGTAGATTCTTGAGCATCAAGCTTTTAATTGAAGAGTTTGATCATGGCTCAGATTGAACGCTGGCGGCAGGCCTAACACATGCAAGTCGAGCGGCAGCGGAAAGTAGCTTGCTACTTTGCCGGCGAGCGGCGGACGGGTGAGTAATGTCTGGGGATCTGCCCGATGGAGGGGGATAACTACTGGAAACGGTAGCTAATACCGCATAACGTCGCAAGACCAAAGTGGGGGACCTTAGGGCCTCACACCATCGGATGAACCCAGATGGGATTAGCTAGTAGGTGGGGTAACGGCTCACCTAGGCGACGATCCCTAGCTGGTCTGAGAGGATGACCAGCCACACTGGAACTGAGACACGGTCCAGACTCCTACGGGAGGCAGCAGTGGGGAATATTGCACAATGGGCGCAAGCCTGATGCAGCCATGCCGCGTGTGTGAAGAAGGCCTTCGGGTTGTAAAGCACTTTCAGCGGGGAGGAAGGGGTTGGGTTTAATAGATTCAATCATTGACGTTACCCGCAGAAGAAGCACCGGCTAACTCCGTGCCAGCAGCCGCGGTAATACGGAGGGTGCGAGCGTTAATCGGAATTACTGGGCGTAAAGCGTACGCAGGCGGTTTGTTAAGTCAGATGTGAAATCCCCGAGCTTAACTCGGGAACTGCATTTGAAACTGGCAGGCTAGAGTCTCGTAGAGGGGGGTAGAATTCCAGGTGTAGCGGTGAAATGCGTAGAGATCTGGAGGAATACCGGTGGCGAAGGCGGCCCCCTGGACGAAGACTGACGCTCAGGTACGAAAGCGTGGGGAGCAAACAGGATTAGATACCCTGGTAGTCCACGCTGTAAACGATGTCGATTTGAAGGTTGTGGCCTTGAGCCGTGGCTTTCGGAGCTAACGCGTTAAATCGACCGCCTGGGGAGTACGGCCGCAAGGTTAAAACTCAAATGAATTGACGGGGGCCCGCACAAGCGGTGGAGCATGTGGTTTAATTCGATGCAACGCGAAGAACCTTACCTACTCTTGACATCCAGAGAAGACTTCAGAGATGGAGTTGTGCCTTCGGGAACTCTGAGACAGGTGCTGCATGGCTGTCGTCAGCTCGTGTTGTGAAATGTTGGGTTAAGTCCCGCAACGAGCGCAACCCTTATCCTTTGTTGCCAGCACGTCATGGTGGGAACTCAAAGGAGACTGCCGGTGACAAACCGGAGGAAGGTGGGGATGACGTCAAGTCATCATGGCCCTTACGAGTAGGGCTACACACGTGCTACAATGGCGCATACAAAGAGAAGCGAACTCGCGAGAGTAAGCGGACCTCACAAAGTGCGTCGTAGTCCGGATTGGAGTCTGCAACTCGACTCCATGAAGTCGGAATCGCTAGTAATCGTGGATCAGAATGCCACGGTGAATACGTTCCCGGGCCTTGTACACACCGCCCGTCACACCATGGGAGTGGGTTGCAAAAGAAGTAGGTAGCTTAACCTTCGGGAGGGCGCTTACCACTTTGTGATTCATGACTGGGGTGAAGTCGTAACAAGGTAACCGTAGGGGAACCTGCGGTTGGATCACCTCCTTACCGAAAGATACGCGTCAAGTGACGTGTCCACACAGATTGTCTGATAACAGTATTGAGCAAGAAAAACCTTCTATAGGCTTGTAGCTCAGGTGGTTAGAGCGCACCCCTGATAAGGGTGAGGTCGGTGGTTCGAGTCCACTCAGGCCTACCATTCCTTCCCATGCTGCGTTGCGGCGCCACTCGTTTATCATTATAAACTTCGTGACCCCACGCCTTGCCTGGAAACGAATGGGCTATCGAGTTGAATTCTCTCTCAAAAGAAAAAGCTTCGTATTCATTATTGATGCGCGGCTTTCGGCGTTGAAAAGAAGCAATTCGTTACTAAAAGGTTAGAAACGACTTGGGGCTATAGCTCAGCTGGGAGAGCACCTGCTTTGCACGCAGGGGGTCAGCGGTTCGATCCCGCTTAGCTCCACCATTTCGCGCCGCGAAATGAGAGATTGTCTGGTTTTTCTTTAATTATTTCAGAGCACACTGATATGGCGGCACCTGCGGGTGAACGCGTGTTGAGTATGCTGCGAAATACTGCTCTTTAACAATCCGGAACAAGCTGAAAATTTGAAAAAACATGCTGAGCAAAATCAGTATGCGAGTCTCTCAAAGCAAGCAAACCTAAGACATCTTAGGGTTGTGAGGTTAAGTGACTAAGCGTACACGGTGGATGCCTAGGCAGTCAGAGGCGATGAAGGACGTGCTAATCTGCGAAAAGCGTCGGTAAGCTGATATGAAGCGTTATTAGCCGGCGATGTCCGAATGGGGAAACCCAGTGCAATTCGTTGCACTATCATTGCGTGAATCCATAGCGCAATGAGGCGAACCGGGGGAACTGAAACATCTCAGTACCCCGAGGAAAAGAAATCAACCGAGATTCCCCCAGTAGCGGCGAGCGAACGGGGAACAGCCCAGAACCATCATCAGCTTTTGCATCAGGAGAACGGTCTGGAAAGTCCGGCGACAGAGGGTGATAGCCCCGTATCCGAAGGTGCAGGAGTTGTGGGTTCGATGAGTAGGGCGGGACACGTGATATCCTGTCTGAAGATGGGGGGACCATCCTCCAAGGCTAAATACTCCTGACTGACCGATAGTGAACCAGTACCGTGAGGGAAAGGCGAAAAGAACCCCGGCGAGGGGAGTGAAACAGAACCTGAAACCGTGTACGTACAAGCAGTGGGAGCCCCATCACTAAGCCAGTGGTGAAGCTGCATATGCATCCTTTGCTAAAGGTGCGGTAGGCGGAGCGAAAGTGACGCCCAACCGACAAAATAAGCAGAGGGGGCTTAGTGATGGGGTGACTGCGTACCTTTTGTATAATGGGTCAGCGACTTATATTCTGTAGCAAGGTTAACCGAATAGGGGAGCCGTAGGGAAACCGAGTCTTAACTGGGCGTGTAGTTGCAGGGTATAGACCCGAAACCCGGTGATCTAGCCATGGGCAGGTTGAAGGTTGGGTAACACTAACTGGAGGACCGAACCGACTAATGTTGAAAAATTAGCGGATGACTTGTGGCTGGGGGTGAAAGGCCAATCAAACCGGGAGATAGCTGGTTCTCCCCGAAAGCTATTTAGGTAGCGCCTCGTGAATTCATCTTCGGGGGTAGAGCACTGTTTCGGCTAGGGGTCCACCCCGGATTACCAACCCGATGCAAACTGCGAATACCGAAGAATGTTATCACGGGAGACACACGGCGGGTGCTAACGTCCGTCGTGAAGAGGGAAACAACCCAGACCGCCGGCTAAGGTCCCAAAGTCATGGTTAAGTGGGAAACGATGTGGGAAGGCATAGACAGCCAGGATGTTGGCTTAGAAGCAGCCATCATTTAAAGAAAGCGTAATAGCTCACTGGTCGAGTCGGCCTGCGCGGAAGATGTAACGGGGCTAAACCATGCACCGAAGCCGCGGCAGCGGGCGTATCACTTAAGACAATTGTGCGGTAAAGACGATTGACGGAGCGCAGCGACGTCAATGCGTTCATGACGTTGAGTTGACTTAAGGATACGCCCGTTGGGTAGGGGAGCGTTCTGTAAGCCTGAGAAGGTGGCCTGTGAGGGTTGCTGGAGGTATCAGAAGTGCGAATGCTGACATAAGTAACGATAAAGCGGGTGAAAAGCCCGCTCGCCGGAAGACCAAGGGTTCCTGTTCAACGTTAATCGGAGCAGGGTGAGTCGACCCCTAAGGCGAGGCCGAAAGGCGTAGTCGATGGGAAACAGGTTAATATTCCTGTACTGGGTGTGACTGCGAAGGGGGGACGGAGAAAGCTAGACCGGCCGGGCGACGGTTGTCCCGGTTCAAGCGTGCAGGTGGAGAGGACAGGAAAATCCGTTCTCTTATAACACTGAGGCGTGATGACGAGCCACTACGGTGGTGAAGGGGTTGATGCTACGCTTCCAGGAAAAGCCTCTAAGCACCAGGTCACATCGAATCGTACCCCAAACCGACACAGGTGGTCAGGTAGAGAATACCGAGGCGCTTGAGAGAACTCGGGTGAAGGAACTAGGCAAAATGGTGCCGTAACTTCGGGAGAAGGCACGCTGGCATTAGGTGGAGGAACTTGCTTCCCGAGCCGAAGCCAGTCGCAGATACCAGCTGGCTGCAACTGTTTATTAAAAACACAGCACTGTGCAAACACGAAAGTGGACGTATACGGTGTGACGCCTGCCCGGTGCCGGAAGGTTAATTGATGGGGTTATCCGCAAGGAGAAGCTCTTGATCGAAGCCCCGGTAAACGGCGGCCGTAACTATAACGGTCCTAAGGTAGCGAAATTCCTTGTCGGGTAAGTTCCGACCTGCACGAATGGCGTAATGATGGCCAGGCTGTCTCCACCCGAGACTCAGTGAAATTGAACTCGCTGTGAAGATGCAGTGTACCCGCGGCAAGACGGAAAGACCCCGTGAACCTTTACTATAGCTTGACACTGAACATTGAGCCTTGATGTGTAGGATAGGTGGGAGGCTTAGAAGTAGGGACGCCAGTCCTTATGGAGCCAACCTTGAAATACCACCCTTTAATGTTTGATGTTCTAACTCCGGCCCGTAATCCGGGTCGAGGACAGTGTCTGGTGGGTAGTTTGACTGGGGCGGTCTCCTCCTAAAGAGTAACGGAGGAGCACGAAGGTTAGCTAATCACGGTCGGACATCGTGAGGTTAGTGCAAAGGCATAAGCTAGCTTGACTGCGAGAGTGACGGCTCGAGCAGGTGCGAAAGCAGGTCTTAGTGATCCGGTGGTTCTGAATGGAAGGGCCATCGCTCAACGGATAAAAGGTACTCCGGGGATAACAGGCTGATACCGCCCAAGAGTTCATATCGACGGCGGTGTTTGGCACCTCGATGTCGGCTCATCACATCCTGGGGCTGAAGTAGGTCCCAAGGGTATGGCTGTTCGCCATTTAAAGTGGTACGCGAGCTGGGTTTAGAACGTCGTGAGACAGTTCGGTCCCTATCTGCCGTGGGCGTTGGAAGATTGAGAGGGGCTGCTCCTAGTACGAGAGGACCGGAGTGGACGCACCACTGGTGTTCGGGTTGTCATGCCAATGGCATTGCCCGGTAGCTACGTGCGGAAGAGATAACCGCTGAAAGCATCTAAGCGGGAAACTTGCCTCGAGATGAGTCTTCCCTGTGGCTTTAAGCCACCTGAAGGGACGTTAAAGACGATGACGTTGATAGGTCGGGTGTGTAAGCGCAGCGATGCGTTGAGCTAACCGATACTAATGACCCGTGAGACTTAACCTTACAACACCTAAGGTGTTTGGGCTGTGAGAGCGTTGTCCGCAAGGGCGATGAGAGAATTTTCAGTGACTGTTCCGGACCTAAAGAATACAAACAGTCGGTCGAAGCACTGACGGACTGTCAACAACGCGGAGCGTTGGCCTTGCACGGGGGAAATGACAAAATCGTCGGGAACGATTTTGTACAGCGCACAGCGCTGGCCCGCAGGGCGAGTCTCAGGAAGAGACGAGAAATTTGCCTGGCGGCACTAGCGCGGTGGTCCCACCTGACCCCATGCCGAACTCAGCAGTGAAACGCCGTAGCGCCGATGGTAGTGTGGGGTCTCCCCATGCGAGAGTAGGGAACTGCCAGGCATCCATTAAGGCCGATACCTCGAGTGTAACGAGAGGTGTGGTCAATAAAAGCTTAGAGCGCTGATATGGCTCAGTTGGTAGAGCGCACCCTTGGTAAGGGTGAGGTCCCCAGTTCGACTCTGGGTATCAGCACCAGTTAATTTGGCGGAGTTCGGCAAATAAAGAATTTGCCTGGCGGCACTAGCGCGGTGGTCCCACCTGACCCCATGCCGAACTCAGCAGTGAAACGCCGTAGCGCCGATGGTAGTGTGGGGTCTCCCCATGCGAGAGTAGGGAACTGCCAGGCATCCAATTGAACGAAGCCCTCTGTGAAAACAGAGGGCTTTTTCATATGCGTCAAACTGGCGGTTCGCTACTCGGTCAGTTCGTATAAAAGGCAGAGTAGGACAACCGGCAAAGCCGGTTGAACGAAGCCGAAGGCGACGGCCAGTTAAAAATAGTCTACGAATAATTATCATTTCGTCGATTTATGAAAGTCCTCTTTGCCATTCCTGCTTATCATGGCGATAAAAATCAGGAGGCACCTGCCATGACATGTTCAATACTATCCTGTAATAGCGGGAAATCATCCGATGTTTTATCTCATTTATCCGACACACAATGCCAAGGCGTTGGGACAGCGGTGAAGTCAGCGGGAAATCGGAATTTAACATTTACCGGCAATTCTGGTTTATCATCGAACTCATTTCCCGGCAAAAATGGCCTGGTCCAAAGCCCTGCGCTTCTCGAGATGGGGGGCAAAATCCCTATTTTTAGCATTGCCGCCCCAAGCGATGGAGTCGACTCAGCGGATGGGCAATCGGCAACATCAAAGTGTAACCCAGCAAATGCGCCAGTAAATATTGTCAAAACCGAGCCGGCAACGAAAAATGCCAATAAACCCGCCAATGCCAAAATAAAGATTATTACAGACAAAATAAAGAAAGCCACCCCATTGATCTTAATGGTATTGTCCACGGTTATACTCACGGGAATAGCGGTGGCGGGAACGTTCAGTTTATCTTTTCCGCCGTTGATAATAGCGAGTATCGTTGTGTATGTTTTGTACGTTTTGTGGCGCGCTTGTAACGCCGACAAAAAAGATTGGGCAGCTATAATGATAGGTTCCTGGGCATCTAATAAAGCAAAGCCGGTGCAAAACGCTGCTGCAGGCTTTATTGCGGGGGTATCTGCTAAATTTAATGGCGCTAACTTGAAAGCCACATGGCTTGCAATGAAGTTAAGTTTTTATAAAAGCCGAGAAAAAGGTACCGAAACCGGCATGGCCTGCGCTAATGGGGTGGGAGTAAGCGTTGCCAAGGTACAAAAGCTGGCAAAGCAACAGGATTGTAAGGTCTCAGAGGCAAGTTATGCAGGAGCTATGGCCGGCTCGAACGCTGGAATTGATATTAATGGGACAATGGAAGGCAGTTCGAAAATAGGTGAAATGGCCGGAAGCGGTGCATTCCACGGCGCTATGTTTGGCAGGGAAGTGGATATGCTAGCTGAAAAGGGGGCGGACTTAGCCACGGCGGGTATACATGCCTACTGGCGCTTTTGGCTGCCGGATATCTTCCCGGCCCAGCCAGAAGGAGAACGTTCCGCAGCGGGTGATAACAGGCTGTTCCGCAGCGCCGACCTAAGCAAACATGACGAAAGCTACGTGACGGGGTTGGTCAATGCCTATTGGCGGTTTTGGCTCCAGGATGCCGTCGCCCCGGCCTACAGTCAGAGAAGCGCTTTTACGATGGGTAACGATGCGGCATTTATCGAAAAAGATAAGTTGGCAGAAAAATCTCCCTCGATTGTCCATGTCGATAGCCGATTAGGCAAAACAAAGCCTGATGCGCAACGGACTAATCCGAAAAGGGATAGAACGACAAATGGCGAAGTCAGTGCGGGCCTTGGCGAGTGGTTTGGCGCCTATACCGGCGGCATGGCCGGCGGCTTATATGCCGGGTTGGATCACCGCTCAGGTGGCCGCTTTAAACATGCCGCTTCGGCTATCGGCCAGCAGGTAAGCGCGGTGCGAAATTTCATGGGCACCAGCACTGTTGCGTCAACGCGAAACAGGCCGGCTTTCCCCGAAATTGATTAAGGGTTTTTGACAGACAGTAAAGAATGTCTGGCATGATGTCACGCGCCGGCATGATTTTCCGTAAGCCGCTGACCGCTGGCAGTGTCAAACAGGTGAAGGCTCTGCGCCTTCACCTCCAGCCACAAGGGCTGGCCCGGCGGGTTATTTAATCGGCCGGCGAACTGAACATGCAGCGGAAATCCGCCCCAGTCCACGTGGAGCAAGCTGGTTTCGCCGGTGATTTCCTGTAGCCGAAGCGTGGCGGGCGGCTGTGAAGAGGCGGCTACCTGCATGAAATCATGGGGACGGATACCCAGCGTCACCGGCGAACTTCCCTGCTGGCGTGCGGCGGCATGCCATTTTGCCGGCAAAGGAAACCACAGTTCGCCGCATTTCACGCCTGGCACGCCATCGCGAATTTCCGTCAGGCCGTCCAGCAGGTTCATGGGCGGAGAGCCGATAAATCGCGCGACAAAGGTATTCACCGGCCGGTCGTAAATCTCCAGCGGTTGCCCCTGCTGGACAATACTGCCCTCCTTCATCACGACGATTTGGTCCGCCAGGGTCATGGCCTCGACCTGATCGTGAGTGACATACACCGTGGTGGTTTTCAACTGCTGATGCAGGGATTTGATTTCAGCCCGTAACTCCATGCGCAGTTGGGCATCAAGGTTGGACAGCGGCTCATCAAACAGAAATACCCGTGGATTACGCACCATAGCCCGCCCCATGGCGACCCGCTGGCGCTGGCCGCCGGACAAGGCCTTGGGCAAGCGCCGCAACAACGGTTCGATACCCAGCATGCGGGCCACCTGCTGTACTTTACCGTGCTGCTCCTCGCGGGGTACTTTTTTAACCTGCATATGAAACGCCAGATTCTCCGCCACGGTAAGATGGGGGTAGAGGGCATAGCTTTGGAACACCATGGCGATATCCCTATCGGCGGGATCGAGATTATTTATTTGCTGGCTATCAATAAAAATATCACCGTCGGACACCGTGTCCAGCCCGGCCAGTAGACGCAGCAAAGTCGATTTACCACAGCCGGAGGGGCCCACCAGAACCGTAAAGCTGCCGTCAGGGATTTTCAGATCCAGCGGATGCAGCACGGCATGTTTGCCATAACGTTTGGCGACTTTGATTAATTCTACGCTCGCCATGGATTACTCCTCCCCGGCAAAAGATTGAAGTGAGGCGCGGTCAGGGTACTGGCGCGGCGAACTGCTGATGGCTCGTCCGGCGACCCTGGTGCCCCAATAGAGCGCCTGCCGGCGGTTAAAACCATACAACAGCGCGCTCAGGAAGCCGGCGTTAAAGCTGTCGCCGGCGCCGATGGTATCCACCACCTGTACCGGTTCCGCGCCGCAGGATAAAACCTCAAGGCCGTCGCAGACCATCGCCCCCTGGCTGCCGTATTTGATGACGCAGGCGCCCCCTGGCGCCAGCCGCCGTGCCAGGGAGTGACCCGCCGCCGCCAGGTCGCCGCTGTCCGCCAGCCCCAGTGTCTCCACTTCATTCAACAGCAGATAATCGCAGCGGCTGAGCCAGCCCTGGATCCGTTGGCGCAGTTCGCTGTTCCAGCCCGAAGGGGGCCAGCCGGTATCCACCGCCACCTTAAAGCCGCGCCGCTGCAATGTCGCCAGCAGCTCGGAATATTCGTCGAAGAGGCGCAGGCAGAGAAAGGTGCCGCACAGCAATACCATATCTCCCGGCGCCGCCTGCGACGGTAATTGCCGCAGGACATCCTGTTGCGACAACCGCACGATGTGCCCTTGGTTGCTGAAAAACGTACGTTCGTTATCGGGATGGGTGATGCCCACCGTCAGCGAGGTTTCACAGTCGTAGCGCGGCCAAAAGGGCGCGCTGTCGGCAAAATGCTGCGCCAGCCAGTGGGCGAAATGATCGTTGCCCTGATTGGCCACCGCGCGGTGCCTGGTGCCCAAAGCCGCCAGGGCGAGAACGCAGTTGCCCGCCGACCCGCCGGGACGCAATGCGCTGTGCTCGAGCATTGCCTCGGTGCCGCGGGCGGGCCATTCAAGCAACGTACCCATAATCAGGTCGATATTGATATTGCCCACTACATATAAAGTGGCCTCGGGTGCGGATATAGTCATAGTCTATTGATATCGTCCTGTGATTAACCTTTGCTGCCGCCGCTGGTTAAACCGCTCACCAGGAATTTTTGCAGCCAAATGGCGATAAACAGCGGCGGAACCGACGCCAGAATGCCGACGGCGGCCACCAAACCGTCGTCGGTGGCCCGACCGGCGGTAAAACCGGCGATAGTGACCGGCAGTGTTTGTGCCTGGATGTTATTGGTAAACAGCAGTGCGTAAAAAAACTCATCCCAGGCCAGCAGCCAGCCGAATACCGCCGAGGCGGCCAGCGACGGTTTCGCCAGCGGCAGGGTGATCCGCAGCAGTACCTGCCAGAAGCGCAGACCGTCCAGTCGGGCCGCCTGTTCAATATCCAGTGGCAGGGCATCGAACTGGTTTTTCAGCATCCAGGTCAGAAACGGCAGTATCAGCGAGCAATACACCAGAATGAGTCCCAGGTGGGTATTCAGCAGCGACAGCTGCTGCAGCACAAAATAGAGCGGCAGCACAAAGGCTACCGGCGGCACCATATAAATGGCCAGACTGCCCATCAGCCAGCCGTCGCGGCCCGGATAGCGGGAGAAGCTGAACGCCGCCGGAATGGCCAGCGCCAATGAAATCAGCGTGGCGCCGGTTGCGGTGATAATGCTATTGGCCAGAGCGTGCAAAAACAGGTCTCCCGGCTGGCCCGGCTCAAGGGACAACAGCCGGCCGTAGCGGCTGAAGTCCCATTGGCGCGGTATCCACTCCAGGGGAATCCGGGCGAGATCCGCCGATGAGCTGACGCTCATCAAAAACAGCCACAGCAAGGGGGCAAGAATGGACATCGCCAGCACCAGCGCCGCTCCATAGCGGAGCATTGTCCTGATATAACGTTTCATTGCTCAATTCCCCGTCGGCGCTGTCGCGCGATCATCAGCATGTAAATGGCGATCAGGATCCCGCACAGTAAGGTCATCAATATGGCGTAGGCGGCGCCGCTGCCGGCGCGCAAATAGCTGAAAGACTCCTGATAGACAAAAAAGCTCAGGGTCTTGGTGCTGTCCACCGGACCGCCGCGGGTCATCACGTAAATAATGTCGAAAATCTTGAACGCGTCAATGGTGCGCAATATCAGGGCTACGCCCAGCGGGCCGAGAATGGCCGGGAAAGTAATGGCGCGAAAGCGCCGCCAGGCGGATGCGCCGTCAATGCGCGCCGCCTCGAATAAGTCGTCCGGAATCGATTGCAACGCCGCCAGGGTCAGTAGCGTCACCAAAGGATAATTTTTCCAAATATCGGCCAGCATCACCGCATTCATGGCCGAGTCGGGAGAGCCCAACCAGCTGCGGTAGCTCCCGATCAGTCCGAGCTGGGTCAGCAAGGCGTTGATGCTGCCGTAATCCGGGTTGAAATTGAGCCGCCACATCATGGCGTTGACAATGGTGGGCAGCGCCCAGGGTAATATCACCAAGACCCTCAACAGGCTACGTCCGTGGAATTGTTGATTCAACAGCAATGCCACCAATACCCCTATCACCCCTTCGAGCGCTACCGAGACGACGGTGAAATAGAGCGTACGCGCCAGGGCGGCGAGGAAATCGGGATCGGTCAAGGCATAGAGATAATTGTCGAAGCCCACCGGTTGCGGCGCCGCCCCGCCCCCAATCAGTGCGGCATCGGTAAAACTCAGCCAGATGGTGCGGGCCAGCGGCCAGGCGGTCAGTAAAAACATCATCACCAGCATGGGTGCCAACAGCACCCATGCCTGACGACGCTCACGTTGCGGCAAACTGAGCATGAAGCAATCCTTAGTGCAAACGATCCGCAGCCTTGGTCGCCGCCTGCATGCCGGCCTCCGGCGTCACCTGGTTTTGCAATACCTGCTGCAGGTTCTGCTGCAGTATATTGGAGAGCTGTGAATATTGATCGGTGGCCGGGCGCGACAGCATCACATTCAGGGATTGTTTCGCCGCGGCGATTAACGGTTCCTGCCCTTGCTGTACCGCCGGGTCGTCATAGGACGATTTCCATACCGGAAGGCTCAGCTTGGCATATTTGTCCTGCACCGGCTGTGAGACCATGTAGGTAATATACTGCCAGGCCTGTTCAGGATGCTGGCTGGCCTTGGCGATACCCAGCCCCATGGAGCCGTTGACGCCGGAAACGTCCCCCGCCTTGCCGCCCGGCGCCGGGACAATGCCCACATCCCCGGCCACTTTGCTCTGTTTGGGATCATTGGCCATGTTGTACATATAGGTCCAATTCAGCGCAAAAGCCGCATCGCCATTGGAGAAGGATTTACGGACGTCCTCTTCCAGATATTCCCGCGAGTTGGGGTTGGTCAGGCCTTTGTCCAGCGTTTCTTTCATATAGGTGACGGCTTTCAGGGCGCCGGGATTGGTAAAATTGAATTTCCCCTGCTGGGTAAATTCGCCGCCGAATGCCTGGACCAGGGTGGTGTAATCGCAAATCAGCGCTTCCGCCTGTGACCAGCTCCAGACCAGGGGGTATTTAACGATGCCCTTTTGTTTCAGGATTTCCGACTGCTGTTCCACCTGCTCCCAGGTTTGCGGCGGGGTAGTGATGCCGGCCTTGGTAAGCATGGCCTTGTTGTAGTAAAGATATTTGGTGTCCAGAATCCACGGCAGGCCCCAAATCTTGTCTTTATAGGTGACGGTGCTCATGGCGCCGGAGAAGATCTTTTTGCTGTCATCGCCGTTAATGCGCGGGGTCACATCCTGCAGCAGACCGAATTTATAAAATTCCGCCGGCCATATGGCGTCAAACAGCACCACATCGTAGCCATTGCCTCCGGCGCCTCTGGCGGCAACGATCTTGTCGTGCAACGCTTCGTACGGCACGAACTCCAGATTGACGTCAATATCGGGATGCTGCTTGGTGAAATCGGCGGTCATGGCGCGAATGTCATTTTCGCTGTAGGCGGCCTGGGTCATAAACAACGCGCTGATTTGGGTTTTGGCCAGGGCTTGCGCCGAGAGTCCCAGCG
The DNA here is from genome assembly GCF_047324245.1 of Sodalis sp. RH16. NCBI lineage: Bacteria > Pseudomonadati > Pseudomonadota > Gammaproteobacteria > Enterobacterales > Bruguierivoracaceae > Sodalis > Sodalis sp. RH16. The sequence continues at coordinate 2,352,350 of NZ_CP178737.1, forward strand.
AGAGGACTGATAGCGCACAAAGGGTCAGGGCGGGGCACATTCTCTTTATATTCATAACGTCTCTCCGGAAACAGCCAATGTTGGGGTGGGGATTAAATCAATTTGATTGTTTTAATAGGCGAAAGCAACAAGGACCTCTTTGTCCTGTGATGCCTGTCGCCGATACCCTTCATCTTTCGAGCTGCAACTCGAAATCTAATGGGTATAGCTAAGCAAATGGCGTGCCGGGAAAGGCCGTCTGGAATAATTAAATCAATTTGATTGCTATAAAGCATATGCACATACTGGCGCTACGGGTGATGAGCGGTAGGGAGCAAATGAGAAATTCAGGAACCAATCTGGAACACGCCAGGGCCCATAACCGCCGGGTAGTGATCGAAGCCATCCGGCTGCAGGGAGAACTGACCAGGGCGGAATTGGCGCGTCTTACGGCGCTGACTCCGCAAACGGTGTCCAACATTGTCCTGGAATTACAGCAGGCGGGGATTCTGTCATCTCATCTGCCGCGGCATGTGGGGGGACGAGGACAACCGGCGGTTCCCATCACATTAAACCCCGATAGCGCCTACTCCATCGGTATCCATCTCGATCATCAAACCCTGCTGGTAGTGCTGGTGGATCTTACCGGCAACGTCCGTTTCAGACGCCTTTGTTTGGTGCGAAAGCCCCAACCGGGTGCAACCTTGGTCTTGATTAAACAAATACTGGCGGAAATGAAAGAGCAAGAGGTGATCGATTGGCGCAAATTGCTGGGCATCGGCGTGGTTATGCCGGGGCCTTTCGGAGTGGAAGGGATTTCGTCCCAGGGGCCGACAACGCTGCACGGCTGGGAAAATATTGATGTTGCGGCAGAGCTGTCGGCGGCCACCGGCCTGCCGGTCACGCTGGAAAATGATGCTACCGTGGCGGCCATCGGCGAGCGTTTCCACGGCGTGGCCAAGCAGCTGGATTCCTTTATTTATCTTTATATTGGAACCGGCTTGGGGGCCGGCATTTTTACCGACGGCCACATCTACACCGGCCATGCCCATAACGCCGGCGAGGTAGGCCATATGGTGGTACAGCCGGACGGCCGGCCTTGCGCCTGCGGTAATCATGGCTGCCTGGAGTGCTATCTTTCGCTGCAGTCGGCCTATGAAGCCTGCGGGCTCGATCCGATGACCGCCATGCCGGAGGATCTGCTGCAGGTGGACGTAGCCTGTTTCGATCGCTGGGTTGAATCCGCCTTGCCGGCCACCCGCCAGGGTATCAATATTATCGAGTGTATTTTTGATGCCGAAACGGTGATCATCGGCGGCCAGATGCCGCAGCCGCTGGTGGAAAAGATTGTCCGGCGGCTGCATCCGCTATTGCGCTCGGTGCGCAGTAAATACCGTGACGAACAGCGGGTGCGCATCGGTATGACCGGCACCGATACCGCAGCGCTGGGAGCCGCGGCCCTGCCGATATTCGATGAATTCAATCCGCAATACGAAGTGCTGCTGAAATAAAAGCCCGCTGCGCGCGGGCTACCGGCCTTAATGAAGTATCTGCGACAGAAACGCGCGGGTGCGCTCGGATTTAGGCTGGGTAAAGAATTCGTCCGGCGGGGCTTGTTCGACGATCTCCCCGCGATCCATAAAGATCACCCGGTCGGCCACCGTGCGGGCAAAGCCCATTTCATGGGTAACGCACAGCATGGTCATACCGTCGTTGGCCAGGCCAATCATGGTATCCAGCACTTCTTTCACCATTTCCGGGTCCAGCGCCGAGGTAGGCTCATCGAACAGCATGATTTTCGGCTTCATGCACAACGAGCGGGCTATGGCTACCCGCTGCTGCTGACCGCCGGAAAGCTGGCCGGGAAACTTATTGGCGTGCTCGACGATGTGTACCCGCTGCAAATAATGCATGGCCAGCTCTTCGGCTTCTTTTTTTGGCATTTTGCGCACCCAGATCGGCGCCAGGGTGCAATTCTGCAGCACCGTCAGGTGTGGAAACAGGTTAAAATGCTGGAACACCATGCCCACTTCGGTACGCACCCGTTCGATATTGCGCAGATCGTCATCCAGCAGGGTACCGTCAACCACTATAGTTCCCTGCTGATGCTCTTCCAGATGATTGATGCACCTGATGGTGGTGGACTTTCCTGAACCGGAAGGACCGCACAACACGATACGTTCGCCGGATTTCACCTGTAGATTGATGTCTTTCAGCACATGGAACTGGCCGAACCATTTATTGACGTTTTCCAGCGTAATCATCAATCGTTCGTTTGGGTTGGCGTTATTGTCGCTCATGGGTTACCTCAATGCGTGGAAGAATGCCCGGTATGAAAACGCCTTTCCAAATGCTGGCTATAGCGGGACATGCCAAAACAGAAAATCCAGTAGACGAGCGCGGCAAAGACGTATCCTTCCGTGGACATTCCCAGCCAGGCCGGGTCAACCGTGGCCTGTTGAACGCTACTGAACAAATCGAACAAACCGATAATCACCACTAGACTGGTATCTTTGAACAGTTCGATAATGGTGTTGACCAGACTGGGGATGACCATTTTCAGCGCCTGGGGCAAAATAACCAATCCCTGGGTTTTCCAATAACCCAGGGCCAGGGATTCCGCCGCTTCATACTGTCCCTTCGGCAACGCCTGCAAACCGCCGCGCACCACTTCCGCCACATAGGCGGACTGGAACATGATAACGCCCACCAGTGCGCGGATAAGCTTATCGATATTGGTGCCTTCCGACAGGAACAGCGGCAGCATCACCGAGGACATAAACAGGACGGTAATCAGCGGTACGCCGCGCCACAGCTCGATAAAAACAATGGAAAACCACTTCACCACCGGCATTTTAGACCGGCGGCCAAGGGCCAGCAGCACGCCTAGGGGCAAGGCGCCGGCGATACCCACCGAGGCGATAATCAGAGTCAAGGTCAAGCCGCCCCACTGGCGGGTTTCAACCCGGCTGAGGCCGAAAAAGCCGCCGTACAGCATGATCCAGGTAAAAAGCGGGAATGCCACCACCCAGCAGACGATGTAACGGCCGCGGCGGGGCATGGCTTTCCAGAATATCGGTATCAGGCTCAGAAGCCCTACCACCAGGGTAAGATTGATGCGCCAGCGCTGATCGATAGGATATAAACCGTACATGAACTGGCCGAAGCGAGCGTGGATAAACACCCAGCATGCGCCGTCACGGGTACAGTCGCTACGGGTCGCGCCGGTCCAGTTGGCCTGGAATATCAACCAGTTCAGCAACGGCGGTACCACCACCCAAAGCAGCCAGAGACAGAACAGTGTCAGAATGCTGTTGGTAACGCTGGAAAACAGGTTTTGCCGTATCCAGAACAGGGCCAGGCCCAGCCGGCTACGCGTCGGGGTTGCTACGGGTTCATGGGGAGTTAATGTCATGGTCATGGATTTCCCTTAGCGCTCAACCAATGCTTTACGCCGGTTATAAAGGTTCATCAAGAACGAAATCAGCAGGCTTATAATCAAATAAACCGACATGGTGATGGCGATGGTTTCGATTGCCTGCCCGGTTTGGTTCAATACCGTACCGGCAAAGAGAGACACCATATCCGGGTAACCGATGGCGGCCGCCAGCGAAGAGTTTTTTACAATGTTTAAATACTGGCTGGTGAGCGGCGGAATGATCACCCGCAGCGCCTGCGGCAAAATGACCTGGTTTAGCGTGACGGGATTCGGTAATCCCAGCGATCGGGCCGCTTCATGCTGGCCATAGGGAACCGACTGAATGCCGGCGCGGATGATCTCGGCGATAAAACTCGAGGTGTAAATGGACAGCGCCAGCGTCAGGGCCGCCAGTTCGGGAATCAGCGCCATACCGCCGCGGAAGTTGAAGCCCCTGAGCGCAGGGACATCCCAATGCAGGGCATCGCCGAAAATAAACTGCGCCAGTGCCGGCAGGCCCAGGATAAGTATGATAATCCACGGCCAGCTGCGCCGCAGTTCGCCTGTGGCCATCTGATGCCGGCGGTTGAACCGGTAAAGCACCAGCGAGACCGCAACGGCTATCACTACGGCCAACAGTGTGGGAATGGCGCCAGTGCCGGCGAGCGGCATGGGCATATAGAGGCCGCGATTGCTGAGGAAAATCATATCAAAGGCATTGATTGACTGGCGGGGGCCGGGCAGATTACGCAGTACGGCGAAATACCAGAAAAATATCTGCAGCAACAGCGGAATGTTACGGAAAGTTTCGACATAGATGGTGGAAAGTTTGCGTAACAGCCAGTTATCGGACAGCCTCGCCAGCCCGAGGAAAAATCCGAGGATTGACGCAAAAACGATCCCCAGCGCGGAAACCAGCAGGGTATTGAGCAAACCGATAATAAAGACTCGCCCGTAAGTATCGCCATCCTGAAAAGAAATCAGATGTTGTATGATGCCGAAGCCAGCGGCGTCGTTGAGAAACCCAAAACCGGAAGTGATGCCGCGATGATGTAAATTGGTCAGGGTATTGTGCAGAATGTAGCCGACAAATGAAAATAACACCACGACCGCGAGGATCTGATAAACCCAGGCGCGTACCGCAGGGTTTGTCAAGGAAAATGCGCCTTTTGCAGTTTGGCGTTGTCGCATGTGGAAAGCCCCGAAAATAAATCTGATGGAAAAACACTGGCGCCATGCGCCAGTGTTCCCGCCTATTGACAGTTATAATTAACGTACGGGCGGAGCGTATTGGATACCGCCCTGATTCCATAAGGCATTCAAGCCGCGTTTGATTTTCAGTTCGCTACCCTGGCCGACGTTACGTTCAAAACTTTCGCCGTAGTTGCCCACTTGCTTGACAATCTTGTATGCCCAATCGTTTGGCAGTTTCAACTGTTCGCCGAAGTTGCCTTCTTTACCCAGTAGATGGGCCATATCGGGATTGGTGGGAGTGGCGAGCATCTGATCGACGTTCTTGGAGTTGACGCCCATTTCTTCCGCGTCCAGCATGGCGTACAGCGACCATTTCACAATGGCGAACCAGTCATCATCGCCGCGGCGGACCACCGGGCCTAAAGGTTCTTTGGAGATCACTTCCGGCAGGACCACATAATCATCGGGTTTACCCAGTTTGATGCGCAGCGCATAAAGCTGCGACTGATCGGAAGAGAGCGTATCGCAGCGGCCGGATTCCAGCGCCTTGGCCGTTTCGTCAGAGCGGTCGAATGTCAGCGGGGTATACTGCATTTTATTGGCTTTAAAGTAATCGGCGACATTCAGCTCGGTATCGGTACCGGACTGCAGACATACGGTTGCGCCATCCAGATCTTTGGCGCTTTTCAGCCCGGCTTTCTTTTTGGTCAAAAAGCCGATGCCGTCATAATAGTTGACGCCGGCAAACACAATGCCCATGGACGCATCGCGGGAAGAGGTCCAGGTGGTATTACGTGAGAGCACATCCACCTCGCCCGATTGCAGCGCGGTGAAACGCTCTTTGGCAGTCAGGGGAGTGTATTTAACTTTGCTGTCATCACCAAAAACGGCAGAAGCAACGGCCCGGCAAACGTCCACGTCCACGCCGGTAAACTTGCCGCTGGCGTCAGCGTAGGAAAAGCCCGGCAAACCGTCGCTGATGCCGCATTGTACGAAACCTTTTTTCTTAACCGCATCCAAAGTCGTGCCCGCATGTGCCTGGTTAGCTATCGCAAAGAGGGTTGCTGCGGCGGCTAACGCGGAAATCATAATTTTTTTCATAAAGCATCCTGTGAGGCCGAAAATAAAGCTAATGGTTTGATGCACTTTTGCCGCGCATCTGTCCTGTCAATGGCATATCGCCAGTATCCTCATAGCAAAGGGGATGCCAATTCGGCAATCGCATGTCTGCCGCGACATCACGGGCGTTTGGGACATGGGAACAGGCCTTTATGGGGCAAGCGAGCACTTATTTGGTGCAATGGCGGCGCCAATGCACCACTTTACGGCAATGAGTTCCATTATATGGGAATGTTGTTCACATTTTGCGCAATATGCAATTTGAGCGGCACTTTTGATAGCGCTTGTGATGGCAATGCGGGATAACGCTTGCATCCGAGGCGTCGATATGAGTTAATAGTGTCAACGGTTTGTAGCGCAGACCTATTTATGAAAGCCATTTTAGTAAAGTTGTTCTAGTAAAAGCGATAGTCTACCATCACTTCTTCGACGAATTTCCTTCTTAAGTGCCACCATAAGTAATCCCTGATAAACAGACCTCATCGCCACAATGTGGCACAAATAATTATGAAGGAAGTATCTATGTCTGACAAAGTGAAAGGTTTAGTAAAATGGTTCGACGCTGGTAAAGGTTTTGGTTTTATCACTCCTGAAGACGGCAGCAAAGATGTATTCGTACATTTTTCCGCTATCCAGAGCAATGATTTCAAAACGTTAGACGAAGGTCAACGTGTAGAATTCACGATCGAAAAAGGCCAGAAAGGCCCGTCTGCTGCGAACGTTGTCGCACTGTAAGTCCCGCTATTGTCAGTACCCGCTTGGCCAGCGCGGACGTTTAGTCTGCACGCTGTGACCCTATAGCAGTTACCTGATAGCAAAATTTAAGACCCTGACTTCTGTCGGGGTTTTTTTATTTGAAAACCGACATGATTTTGTTATCCGTTAAACGCCCTCACCCACTTATCGCCATGATCGGTTATAAAAAAATCATAATAAGATATGGAATATTATCAATGTTGACATTAATTGAAAATTTAATTCTAATCAATACTCGTTTTGCTTATAAAATAATTTATTTTAATTAAAAAGAGTTAATATTGGTGAATATTAATGAGTATAACAAACTTTTTTTATAGAAAAAATATCGGCGAATACAATAATCATAAAAATCAAAAAGCACCTTCTCATCAACAACAGCAGTTATTTATCAACCGTTTGTCTGAGATGCCTGCTCATAGGGCCAGATATGATAATGCATCGCTATGGTTAAAAATAATATTATTGCTCACCAATGCCGCTCAACTGTCTCAAGGAGCCTCATTGTCGGCCAGTACGATTTCAAAACAGTTATATTTAAATGAAAGTAATGATTTGCCCATTCCTAAAAAACTTATTGCCATAGTCAATGTCAAAAATAATCCCACTGCTATCATACCAAAACAGCATTCAATCTATTATTATAGCGTCGACAATAAAGATGAAAAACATTTAACCTCTGAGCGGTTAAACCGTCGTAAAAAAAAGAGTCACGTCAAGGCAGGTCACAGAAATAAAATAATTTTAGATAACGGAGTTCGCAAATCCAAAAGTGATGTCGATGGCTTGAGAAAAATTGATATGGATTTAAAGCCTGCATTAACGGTTTCCAATAGTTTTAAGTATTTTAATAAATACGAGTCGATTAAGACGTTCTTAAACGCTTATAAAAATAACTATCCTAATCTGTTTAAAGTGGCAGCTGATGAAATCAAAAAAGCGATAATCAAGAAAACCGGTTTGTCTCTCGACCCTGATAAAACCTATTTTCATCGGTTCACATCGGCGCAGAATGATCCCGCCTCGGTGACCGGGTGGCGCCATGATAGCACCACAGCCATAGAGTCAAGGACGTTGACTGAGTGTGTGCTGTACAACTTCTCTGCAGATGCTCGTGACAATATGGATGTTGTCGATCAGATGACGGGTATTTATAACGCTTCAACCTTACCCACAGGATGCTTTGGCGGCGAGAATCAGGTGCCGATCAAACCTTCCACCGTGGCTAATCTTATCATAGAGATGGATTTTTTTAATTTATATATATATAAATTGAATAAATATTGGCAGACGGATATTCCGGAATATATCTTTTTAGCCCAATTTTTTTTAGAAATAAGCCAGCCAACGCAATCTAATAAAAAGTATGCCGGCTTATTTCTACAGGCTTTTGGTCTTGTTCCCCAGAGGAAAGCCGCCATAAAAAAATATTTATTCGATATTAATGGTTTTAAGTCTACTGATATCATTATATTTAGCTTTGATGATTCTCAACATTACGGTATGTATGTACCAGGGAAGCCTGGGGGGATTTTTTACTTTCACACGCTTGAAACCATGAAAACATGGTTCATAAAAAGTTGCATGGAAAAAGGGAGTCGTGAAATTATTGCCGGCCATTTTTCAATTGACACCAGGCAGGAAGGAATTCTTCTTGATGGAGTCAATAGCTGGCTTGATTTTTTTGGAGAAGATGCCGATGCGATAAACTACTTGGGTAGGATCTGGTGGAGACGTGATGAAATCACGGATGATTTAGTTCGGTTTATCGTTATGCAACAGAAAAACAGGGCATTGAGCGACGCGGACAGTCTGATTAAATCCAATGCGGAGGTGCGAAGGGATATGGCTATAAAATATTTTTCCATTATGAATATGCTTTTGCCTAATCCTGTTACTCCCTTTATTTCCTTGGGGCTGGACATTGACAAAATGGTCAATGGCGATGATGAGCCAGAAAGAAAAGAGGCGGCACGCTTGGTGCTGGGCGATGGTATAAACGTGGCGCTAATCGCCATGGGAGGACTGCTGGAGGGAAGGATGTCCATTGCTTATAATGAAGGCGCTGAGTTTCGGTTTGGGGGTATGCCGGTATCGGAGCAGCTGAAAAATGAAATGTATCATATTGATTCAGCCGGGCCTCAAACATCAGGGAAGGCTTTTTCGTTTGAAAAAAACTTTTTGTACTCAATCCGCGATGAGATAAATGATAAAATAACTTTTCATAAAAATGTCTTAACAAATATTGATAAACTCGATATCAAAGGAGTGAATATATCAACTTCAGCATTATCCAAAATCAATAACTTCGGTATTTTTCATGATGCAGTGGGCGATCAGTACCTCAAGATTAAAAACGCGGTTTATCAAATAAAACCTGCCGGACATCCAGGTTATTATTTCCTTGGTGAAAAAAATAATATTGGCATCATCTTTAATAAGAAATTAAATCGATATCGGTTAATTGACTTGGAAAAGCTGCGCCTAACTGATCCCATTCCTTGTAAGACAACAAGGTCAATCAGCATAGTGGGTAACCGCCTTTGCCTCCCGCAATTTTCCCCGCAGGTAAGGCGGATTTTAGCCAGGCACATAGAAATAAATCCTTTATATGATTATAACGAATCTGCTATTGTATATGATAGGGATGGGAATTTTTTTAGAGATAGAGCTAATAATCAGAAATATATACTTTTCTCTAATAGATACTTTCCTGTTGAAGATATTGAGAATGGTTTTGTTATATACAAACCAGGGGAGCATGGGCATGGGGATAAGCTGACTCGGGTTTATTTCAGTCTCGATAATAAACCGTCTTACCTGATTACTCGCATGGAACGCATTGGAGAAATATTCAGTCAGGCGCTGATCAAGCCTGATCTATTAAAGATGAGAAATACACGGCCTCTGAACGCTCATGAGAGGCAAGCGTTGGCAGACTTTCAATACAAGAATATGCGACAAGTTAATGAGGCTTTGCATAAGCGCGTGTCTACCAGGCATCGCCCGGTGGTTATTGACTCGGATGTTTTGCGACAAATAGAAAATATCCATTCCGCCTTGGCTAAGATGAAACCAGCGCAATGCACCGTAGTAAAAATCGGCAGAATGCAAAAAAGAGATTTTCTCAAACTTAAACCTAACGATGTGTTTATGGCTGAGAGCTTTATGCTGGCCGGTCTTAAAAAACCAGTGGGGAAAGATATAAACTTGTATTGGAACTCTGAGGAAATACCGGTTGAATTTTCCGTACAGCTTAAAAACAGAGGATATCCTATCAATTTACATGTCGGGGATGTCTCGGACATTGCTATTCTGGTAAAGGATAAAACCTTTTTCAGGACGACTGATATACAAGGGCTCAAGGTAAGCTTGAAGGAAATTTCTTCATATGATGTAAGAAAGTATACTTCGAGCCTCAATGAGATACGGTCACTTAATGTTGATGTTTCCCATGATGGCATAGACAGTTTAAAGAAAGAAGTGCATCTCATGCAGGGATTACTCAAGAATAAATATTCCAGCTTACATAATGCGCCTGAGTATATGGAAAAATATTCAAAACTGCTGTACGGTCTGGCGGAAAAACAGATTTACTCTTCCGCCCTGGAAGAATACACCGAGGCCGGCAGCGATTTTATCAATGACTGGCTGCGGTTCGGCACCCGGTCCAAGGATACGGCAATTTTATCAGCTGATGAAGAGGCGGCCGAGCTGCTGTCCGACTATGACAAAATGCATGATTTCAATGGTTACGCCTTTCGAGTAGCTGAATATCCCCGCGGCGTTTACGGCCAGGCGGTGCAGGAGGGCGACATTGTGGCGGATAAGGGGTTTATGTCTGCCTCCGCGTTGCCCGTTAACTGCGTGGGCTGGAAAGAGGGCTGGACCAGGCAGTTTTCCAAAACCAGGGGGGATCAGATAATCGTCATATTCGATAAAAATGTGCCTAAAAAAATCGCCGGCACCGGTTTCCTTATCGATCACATCCTGGTAAAACCACGCACTCCGCTGAACGTGGTCAGTATTACACCGGCCGATGATCTCAAGGGCAACCCGGTCCTTATCGTTAGTGTCAGCCGCGCCAAAAGCGCCCGGCGCATTAAGGATATATTCACCGGCAAGGTAATAATCTGATATTTACCGGACTAGGGTTTTATCGGATAAGTAGAGATGATTTCCAGCATACCGTTTATGACAAACTGTACGCCCATACAGACCAGCAAAAATCCCATCACCCGGCAGACTGCCTCGATGCCGCTTTCCCCTATCAGGCGCATGATGGCGCCGGAACTGAGCAAACATCCCCACAAGATGAGGCTGATGCAAAGAAAAATAAGCACCGGTGCGACGGTAATGACCCAGGGTGAGAAATAAACCGAGTCTTTTACGGTGGAGACCGAACTGATAATCATGGCGATAGTGCCGGGGCCGGCGGTGCTGGGCATGGCCAGCGGGACGAAGGCAATGTTGGGGGCGGGGTGGTGGTGTATTCCGTCGCCGGGCTGCAACTGGTCATCGGACTCATCTTTCTGCTGCGGGAACAGCATGCGAAAACCGATAAAAGCGACGATAAGGCCGCCGGCAATGCGCAGGCCGGGTATAGAGATGCCGAAGGTATTCATCACCACCGTGCCGGCATAATACGCCGTCATCATGATGATAAAGACATACACCGAGGCCATGAGCGATTGCCGTCTCCGCTCCTCCTGGCTCATGTGTTTGCCCAGGGCCAGAAATAATGCCACGGTAGTCAAAGGATTGGCCAGCGGCAACAGCACCAGCAAGCCTAAGCCTATCGCCCTGAAGAGTTCGCCCATAGTATTTAATTTCCTTATTAAAAAAGCGCTAACGGTCTCCCGTTAACGCTTTTATTATTAATAAGTTAAGTTACAGTATCAATTCATACCGTACTTTTTCAATTTCTTACGCAGCGTGCCGCGGTTGATACCCATCATCAGGGCCGCGCGGGTTTGATTACCGCGGGTATATTGCATGACCATGTCCAACAGTGGCTGTTCCACCTCAGCCAGCACCAGCTCATACAAATCATTAACATCCTGACCATTTAATTGAGCAAAATAGTTCTTCAGTGCTTGTTTCACCGAGTCCCGCAGCGGTTTTTTTGTTACCTGATCCTGAGAGTTAACGGTGGAAACGGTCAGTACGTCAGAATTTTCGCGTTGTTCGAACATAGTTCTGTCAGCTCTTTTTTCAATTACGCAAGATTTTCAAAATATGCCTCCAACGCCTCCAGCTGTTCGCCGGCATCCTCTATGGCGTTGAATGTGCGCCTAAACTGGTTGTCGGGGGCATGCTCCTGTAAGTACCAGGAAACGTGCTTTCGAGCAATGCGGAATCCTTTGCCTGGACCATAAAAGTCGTGCAATTCCCGTATATGTTCTATCAGCAAACGCTTTACCTCGCCTAACGGCAGCGGCGGCAGCGTTTCCCCCGTATCCAGATAATGCTGGATTTCCCGGAAGATCCAGGGTCTTCCCTGAGCGGCGCGTCCTATCATCAGGGCGTCGGCCCCGGTGTAGTCCAATACCGCTCTGGCTTTATGCGGGTCAGTGATGTCGCCATTCGCGATAACCGGAATAGCGACAGACTGCTTAACTGCCCGAATACTGTCGTACTCCGCGTGACCGTTAAACAAACAGGCGCGGGTGCGGCCATGAATCGTGATGGCCTGTATACCACAATTTTCGGCCAATTGGGCAATTTCTACACAGTTACGGTGTTCCGGCGACCAGCCCGTGCGTATTTTCAGCATGACCGGCACGTCTACCGACTTGACCACGGATAACAGGATCTGTTTCACCAGATCCGGAAACTGCAGCAAGGCGGAACCCGCCATTTTCCGGTTCACTTTTTTAGCGGGACAACCCATGTTGATATCAATCAGCTGCGCGCCGTTCGCCACGTTAATGACGGCGGCGGCAGCCATATCCACAGGGCAGCACCCGGCAATCTGCACGGCCCGGATACCGGGCTCATCACTATGTACCATACGCAGACGCGACTTATCCGTGCGCCATACCTCAGGATTAGAGGAAAGCATCTCGGAAAACGTCAATCCGGCCCCCATTGCATGACAAAGCGCTCTGAATGGCCGATCTGTCACACCGGCCATCGGAGCGGCCATCAGGCAATTATCGAGCTGAAGCTGTCCAATACGCATAGACAAAGAGTGACCATACTGTGTCCGCAAGGGCGCGTATATTACGCATTTTTTTCGTCAGATGAAAGGCCAAACTTTGAACAATCCTGTGCTATAGATCAATGAAAATGTTCATAGGATGGCCTGCGTGACTATTTTTTCATAAATTACAAAGGGTTATTCTCATAAACACCTTTTGTGCGGTGGAAATTTTTTCACCAACAACTCATTTCTGCCGCGACGGAGGCTGGGGCCGGGCCCGGCCTTTGCCTCATTCGCGGCGGCGACCGGTTAACCGGCACCATTCCTCTTTTTCCGCGACGGGGTCCAGCAGGAAAGCGTCGGCATAGGCCGCCGCAACGCCCTCCGCCTGGCTGGCGAGAATGCCGGACAAACCGATAACACCGCCTTTTTTTTCCGGCAAGGCGCAGAGCAGCGGGGCCAGCTCACGCAGCGGCCCGGCCAGGATATTCGCCACCACCACATCGGCGCGCAGGTCGTCGGGCTTGTCCTGGGATAAAAACAGGGTGAGGCGCTCTTCCACCCCGTTACGGCGGGCATTGTCCCGGCTTGCCTGAATGGCCTGCGGGTCGATATCGATACCGATGGCGCGGGCCGCGCCCAGTTTCAGCGCCGCGATGGCCAGGATACCGGAGCCGCAGCCGAAATCGATAAGGGTCTTGCCGGCGAGATCGAGCCCGTCCAGCCATTGCAGGCAGAGGGCGGTGGTAGGGTGGGTGCCGGTGCCGAAGGCGAGGCCGGGATCAAGCATGACGTTTACCGCGCCGGCGTCGGGCACCGGTCGCCAGCTAGGGCAAATCCATAGCCGGCGGCCGAATCGCATGGGATGGAAGTTATCCATCCATTCCCGCTCCCAATCTTTATCCTCAAGCTGTTCGATTTTGTGGGCAAAACCCTCTCCCAGCAGCGGATGGCCCGCTAAGGCCTCTATTACCGCCGCCATATCGGCGTCGGCGGCAAACAGGCCTATGACATCGGTATCGCCCCATAAACGCGTCTCGCCCGGCAGCGGCTCGAAAACCGGGTTGTCGTGCGTATCCTGAAAGGTGATCGAGACCGCGCCGTATTCCATTAGCGCGTCGCTCAGGGTTTCCGCGTCGGCGCCGGTGGTATTGATCTTAAGTTGAATCCAGGGCATGGCTGCTCCGATAAAAAAGTGAATGGCCGGCCGGTTCCGCCTTGCCGCTATGTTTAAAAGGTCACAGACCGGCCGGTTCCGCCTGGCGGCCCGTTTTGCCGAACCTGTTGCCCGCCACAAAGGCCAGCAGGCTCAGCAGCAGCGAGGGCACAATGGGATGAAAACCGCCGGGTTGTATATTAAGCGTGGCCAGCACGGCGTAACAGACGCCGCCGCATATCATAGAACTTAGCGCACCGGCGGCGTTGGCGCGTTCCCAGTAAAGACCCAGCACCAGCGGCCAGAGAAATACCGCTTCAAGACCGCCGAACGCCAACAGGTTCAGCCAGATGATCATTTCCGGCGGGCGCCAGGCGGCCAGCAGCAGCAGCAGGCCGAGAATAAGCGTTACCGTGCCGGACATTCTGGTGAGCAGGCGCTGGTTGCCGGCCTGATGCGGGCGCAGGCTGAGGTAGAGATCCTTGACGATCGTCGCGGAGGATTGCAGCAGCTGCGCATTGATGGTTGACATAATGGCCGCCAGCGGCGCCGCCAGGAAGATGCCGGCCACAAACGGCGGCAGTACGGTGATCATCAGCGTCGGGATGACCTGATCGGGGATCTTCAGGTCGGGAAGGATCGCCCGTCCCAGCGCCCCCGCCAGATGCATGCCGAGCATCAATACGCCGATCACCAGAGTGCCGATGATAATACCGCGGTGCACCGCTTTGCTGTCCCGGTAGGAAATACAGCGTACCGCGGTATGGGGCAGGCCGATTACCCCGAAACAGACCAGGATCCAGAACGACGCCATAAACGGCGGCGACAGAATATGATCCACCCCGCTGGGGGCGGTGAGCGCCGGCTGGATTTGGTGCAGTTTGGTCACCGCCGCGGGCAGGCCGCCGGCGGCGTGAATGACGCCGTACAGCAGAATAAACGTACCCAGCAGCATCACCAGCCCTTGAAAGGCATCGTTGAGCACGCTGGCGCGAAAGCCGCCGAAGGCGGTATAGAGCGCGATGGTCACGCCGAAAATAAGCAGACCGGTATCATAGGGTATGCCGGCGGCGGTCTCCAGCAGGCGCGCGCCGCCGATAAACTGAACCGTCATGGCGCCGATAAACGCCACCAGCAGACTTATGCTGGCCAGCCAGACCAGTAGCGGACTGTTATAACGGGCCAGCAGCGTATCGTTCAGGGTCACCGCGTTATAGCGCCGGGCCAGGATGGCGAATTTTTTTCCCAGCACGCCCAGGGAGAGCCAGACGGTCGGCACCTGGATCATGGCCAGCAGCACCCAGCCGAGGCCGTATTTGTAAGCGGCGCCCGGCCCGCCGATAAACGAGCTGGCGCTGATATAGGTGGCGGTAAGGGTCATCGCCAGCACGAAGCCGCCCATGGAGCGGTTGCCTAGGAAATATTCGTTGAGGAAGTCGCCTTTCCGGCGGCGGCGGTAAGCATAGACGGAGAGGATAAATACCAGCGCCAGATAAGCTATCAGGGGGATGACAACCTTAGTTTGCATCGTTATCCTCCAGCGGTATATCGCGATAGATAAAGCGCACCATAAGGCAGCAGAGCAGCAGGAACAGCAACGGCACCCATAGGCAGGCCATTTCGAACCAGTGGGGTAGGCCGGTAATGCCCTGCTTATCGTCCGGCAGGTAGGCGGCCAGCAGCCAGGCAATCAGGTAAGCCACCGCCAGGCCGAACGCCCAGCGGGCTTCGCGGTGAGCCTGCCCAAATCGTTTATCCATGATGTTTATGCCGATAGAAGTCATAAAATAGGCCGGTAAGAACCGGCCTGTTTCGCCTACATAGCGTCCTGCCCCGCCTCTTTAACTCCGGGATCGTTTTTCAACGAGGTAAGACATATAATCTATTGTTAATACTGTTATTTTTCCTGCAGGCCGAGTTTTTTCTCCAGATAATGGATATTGGTGCCGCCGTGCTGGAAGTTTTCGTCATTCATGATTCTGAGCTGCAAATCGATATTGGTCTTGATGCCGTCGATAATCAGCTCCGCCAGGGCATTTTTCATGCGCGCGATAGCCACGTCGCGGTTTTCGCCGTAACAAATCAGCTTGCCGATCATGGAATCATAATAAGGCGGTACGGTATAGCCGCCGTAAATATGCGATTCCCAGCGGACGCCGAAACCGCCCGGCGCATGAAAACGGGTGATCTTGCCCGGGTTGGGCATAAAGGTGTTGGGGTCTTCGGCATTGATACGGCATTCCACCGCATGGCCGCGCACCACCACTTCTTCCTGCTTGATGGACAACGGCTGGCCGGCGGCCACTCGCAGCTGCTCTTTGATGAGATCAATGCCGGTGATCATCTCGGTCACCGGATGCTCCACCTGGATACGGGTGTTCATTTCAATAAAGAAAAACTCGCCGTTTTCATACAGGAACTCAAAGGTACCGGCGCCGCGGTAACCGATGTCCCGGCAGGCCTTGGAGCAGCGTTCGCCGATGTAATGGCGCATGGCTTCGGTAATGCCCGGCGCGGGCGCTTCTTCCACGACCTTCTGGTGGCGGCGCTGCATGGAGCAGTCGCGCTCCGCCAGGTAAATGGCGTTGCCCTGGCCGTCCGCCAGCACCTGGACCTCGATATGCCGGGGATTTTCCAGGTACTTTTCCATATAGACCATGTCGTTGCTGAACGCGGCCTTGGCTTCGGCGCGGGTCATGACGATGGAGGATTCCAGTTCATGGTCGCTGCGCACTACGCGCATGCCGCGACCGCCGCCGCCGCCGGAGGCTTTGATGATAACCGGATAACCGATGCGCTTGGCGATGGCGCGGTTTTTCTCCATATCATCCCCCACCGGCCCATCGGAGCCGGGCACACAGGGTACGCCGGCTTTTTTCATGGCGCTGATGGCGGAGACCTTATCACCCATTAATCGGATGGTTTCGGCGCGCGGTCCGATAAAGATAAATCCTGAACGTTCCACCTGTTCGGCGAAGTCGGCGTTTTCCGACAGAAAGCCGTAACCGGGGTGAATGGCCACGGCGCCGGTGATTTCCGCCGCTGAAATAATGGCCGGGATATTCAGATAGCTTTTTACGGAGGGGGGCGGCCCGATGCAAATGGTTTCATCCGCCAGCAGAACATGTTTAAGGTCGCGATCCACCGTGGAGTGTACCGCCACGGTTTTGATGCCTAATTCCTTGCATGCGCGCAAAATACGCAGCGCAATTTCACCACGATTGGCGATGACTATTTTATCTAGCATGTGGCGCCTCGTTATTCGATGACGACCAGCGGCTCGTCAAATTCAACCGGTTGACCGTTATCCAGCAAAATGGCTTTAACAACGCCGGCCTTATCGGATTCGATCTGGTTCATCATTTTCATCGCTTCGACAATGCATAATGTGTCGCCGACATTGACCTTCTGGCCGACTTCCACAAAGGGTTTGGCGTCCGGGCTCGGCGTGCGATAGAAGGTGCCCACCATCGGCGAGCGTACCAGATGGCCGCTCATGGTGGCGGGTACGGCGGATTCCGCCGCGGGCGCGGCGGCGGGAGCAGGGGCAATTGCCGGCGCCGCCTGCTGCTGCTGGGCGGGTATATACGCCTGTTGCATCATCGGATAGGCCTGCATCGCCGGGGCGCGGCTAATACGAACCGATTCTTCGCCTTCGGAGATTTCCAGCTCTGAAATGCCGGATTCTTCAACCAGTTCAATCAGTTTCTTGATCTTACGAATATCCATGAGTGGGTTCCATACACTAATTAATTGGATGCAGACAGCCGCTTAACCGCCGTCTGAAAAGCAAAATAATAACCGTCGGCGCCGAGGCCGCAGATAACGCCGACTGCAATATCGGAGAGATAGGAGTGATGGCGGAAAGGCTCACGCGCATGCACATTGGAAAGATGAATTTCAATAAACGGAATATCGACCGCCAGCAGCGCGTCCCGCAGGGCTACGCTTGTGTGGGTGAACGCCGCGGGATTGATGACGATGAAGTCGGTATTGCCACGGGCCTGATGGATACGTTCTATCAGGACATGCTCCGCATTGGATTGGAGATGGCTGAACGTAACGTCGTACTCCTTGGCCAGCGTATCGAGATGGCTGACAATATCCGCAAGGGTGGTTCGTCCGTATTTATCCGGCTCCCGCGTCCCCAACAAATTCAGATTGGGGCCGTTAAGAAGCAAAATGTGCAATTTATCCGCCATCGTGCCGCTATCTCCCGTTAATTGACGATACCCGGTAGAAAATAACCTTATGGTATCAATTTGTCATCTTTTTGCTGCAAAATTCGCCGCAAATTGCCGGCCGCTTTATACATTATAAAGATATCGCGGCTTTTAGCCGCTAAATGCTGGCGAAATCCGCGAAGTTTACCTTGGCGCCTGCCGCAAAGTGGAGAGCAAGATAGCGCATTTTGAACGGGGATAGAAATAAAAACTTATTGTTTCATGACCACCAATGGCGAAATTTTTTATAACGCAGAGCCAAAAGCACCGCCGCCCCTAGGGCATACATCAGGGGCAGCGGCGACAAAATTTTCACCGACCAAAGATAATGAATCGGGGCGAGGATCGCCACCACATAGATCAGGTTGTGCAGCGTTTGCCACCGGCCTTTCAATTTGCGCTGGGCGCGCTGGGTTGAGGTGACCGCCAGCGCCAATAATATGAACCAACTGACAATTCCCAGCGTCAGGTAGGGCCGGCTCACCAGTTCGCTGCCCAACAGGCCGAGATTATCGATGCCCAGCTCCAGCAGCGCATAACTGAGCAAATGCAGGGTGACCCAGGCAAAGCACCACAGGCCCAGCATGCGGCGGCAGCGGATCAGCAGCGGCTGGCGGCCGTAGCGGGCCAGCGGCGTCACCAGTAGAGAGGCCAGTAGCAGCTTAAGGGCTGTCCGCCCGGTGAAATGCTGGATATCCTTGGCCGGGTCGGCGCTGAAATCCCCTTGCAATACCGCATAAACCAGCCAGACCAACGGCAGAAACGCCGCCAGGTGCAGCAGGATTTTGAGCCAGAAAATGTGCTTGAGGGTCAATCGCACTTAAAAATTCTCCCGTAGATCCAGTCCGCGATAGAGTCCGGCCACCTGTCCGGCATAGCCGTTGAACAACAGGGTCGGCTGGCGCTTTACATCAAGGATGCCGCCGGAACCTATCACCCGCTCCGTTGCCTGGGACCAGCGCGGGTGATCCACATGGGGATTTACGTTGGCGTAGAAGCCATACTCGTTCGGCGCCGCGAGATTCCAGGTGGTGGGCGGCTGGTCGTGGGTCAGCCGGATACTGACTATGGATTTTATGCCCTTGAACCCGTATTTCCAGGGAGTAATCAATCTTATGGGGGCGCCGTTTTGCGGCGGCAGGGTTTTGCCGTAGACGCCCACCGTCATCAGCGCCAGGGGGTGCATGGCTTCGTCAAGGCGCAGCCCCTCAACATAAGGATAGGCCAGGCCGCCCCCCAGCAGGCTATCTTTTTCGCCGGGCAACTGCGAGGGATCGTCCAGCGTCTGGAACGCCACGAAACGCGCCTGGCCGGTGGGTTCCGCCAGTTTAAGCAGCTTTCCAAGCTCAAAGCCTATCCAGGGCACTACCATTGACCAGCCTTCAACGCAGCGCATCCGGTAAATCCGCTCTTCCAGGGGGAAATGCTTGAGGATATCGTCCATATCCAGGGTGACGGGTTTCGCCACTTCGCCGTCGATGCGCACCTTCCAGCCGTCGGTTTTTAAGCCGCCGGCATTATGTGACGGGTCGGATTTGTCCATGCCGAATTCATAAAAGTTATTATAGCCGGTGACTTTTTCCTCCGGCGTTAACGGCAGCCCGGCGTGCCACTGCGCCGGCTGGGTGAAGGTCAGGGCTTTGCCGGGCGGAGCCTTGGGCGGCTCGTGCCGTTTTATCCAGGAGGCGATATCCGCCCGGGCCTGAAACGGCAGACTCAGCGCAGCAGCGGTGAGCCCCAAGGCTTTCAATACTTTCCTGCGCT
This sequence comes from Sodalis sp. RH16, assembly GCF_047324245.1. Classification (NCBI taxonomy): domain Bacteria; kingdom Pseudomonadati; phylum Pseudomonadota; class Gammaproteobacteria; order Enterobacterales; family Bruguierivoracaceae; genus Sodalis; species Sodalis sp. RH16. The sequence goes on from NZ_CP178737.1 coordinate 2,372,104, forward strand.
GGAAAAAGGCTTCTTCAGCGGTGACATCGGCGTCGCGCAATGCACGGTAACGGTTCATGACGGGCTCCACAGGATCAAACCACAGGCTTTCACATTATTTATAAGTATGATGCATAAAAATCATTTTCATTCCCGCTACGCTTCAACGTGCTGTCAACTCCCCCTCGCTGACTGACGATTTTGGGGGATTTATAAACGTATTGGCTAAAAATATGTCATTTTAAACCAACTACCGATACACTTATTTTGATTTGCAACCGGCGGTAAAGGCGGCGACGGGGACGGACATTGCGCCTTCCATCTTCCGGCTACGAGGGCGGCGACAGGTGATGTTGCGCTTTTCATACTCTGGTCGCAGATTAACCTCAGACTTTTATCGGGGCACAGGGATGCGATTGATAGTCAAACTCTCCGCAATGATGGCCTTATTGTGCTCGCTGGTGATGTTGTTGATGCTGTCGAGCAGCGCCTTAAGTTTTTTTTATCTTAATCAGCACCGCACCGATCGACAAATGGCGGCGCTGGCCTCGTCGCTGGATCAGGCGTTATTGACCGAGCCGCTGACCGCTCTTGACCATTGGCTGCCCTATGCGCTGAAAAGCACCGGCGTCGGCGGGCTGGAAATCCGACAGGGAGAGAAGGTCCTGTACCGTTTCCCGCTGTCCGCCGAACCCGTGGCGCCCCCTTATGGTTACCGCCAGCGCCGGCTTGCGCTGGCCCACCGCCCGGACCTGCTGGTGACCGCGTCCTATCGGGCGGCGCCCCTGAGCGAGGGCCGTACTCTTGAGGTTACGGCGCCGGTGAGTATCGCCATTGTGCTGGCGGTATTATCCTTGCTGGCGGGATTCAACTGGCTGCGACGGCAAATCCAGCCCCAGGAGACCCTTGAGCACCGGGCCAAACGTATCATCCACGGCGAACGGGACAGCGTGCGGGAAAATGCCGGCGAGCCTCCTTCCCTGACCGGCAGCGCCATTGATCGTTTGCTGAGCGACCTGGCCCAGGCCCGCGAACAGCGCAGCCGGGTGGATATTCTTATCCGGGCTTTTGCCGCGCGGGATGCGAAAACCGGCCTGAGCAACCGGCTGTTTTTTGATAACCAGCTCGGGCTGCAATTGGAAGATAACCAGGAGATGGGCGCCCACGGCGTGGTCATGCTGCTGCGATCCACCGATGCGGATATCATGGAAGACCGGTCCGGCAACCCGCAAGACAACGGATTGCTGCACGCATTGATCAATCTTGTTTCAAGCTTTGTCTTGCGCTATCCCAACGCCTTGCTGGCGCGCTATTTTCACGGCGATTTGGCGGTGCTGCTGCCCAACTGCTCCTTAAAAGAGGCGGAGTCCCTCGGGGCGCAAATCATCGGCGGGCTAAATACCCTGACGGCATTGCCGGTACGGCAGCGGGATGATTTCCTGAATATCGGCATCTATCGCTACCGCAAGGGACAAACGGCGGTTGAGGTCATGGAATCCGTGGAGCGGGCCACCCGTGAAGCCGTTTTGCAAGGGGGGAATACCTGGTCGGTTTACGATAGCCGGGTGCCCGAGTCGGTGCGCGGTAATGTAAAGTGGCGAACCCTGCTTGAACGCACATTATCAGAAGACGGGCCGCGGTTATTTGCCAGGGAGGCCTATACTCGCGAGGGCCGTCTCGATCATCTGGTGATGATTAACCGCATTATCGAGGGCGGACAGACTGTGACCGCCGCCGAGTTTTTGCCGATGCTGCGACAATTGGGCCTGATTGAGCGCTACGATCGCCAGCAATTAAGCCGGATTATCCCCTTGCTGGCCCAATTGCCGGATCATGTGCTGGCTTTCAGCATCAGCATTGACTCGCTGCTGCGCCGCGGATTTCTGGTGTGGCTGCGCAATATGTTGATGCAATGCGAAAAATCCCGGCGCCAGCAAATTATGTTTGAACTTGTTGAGGCGGATCTGTGTCAACACTTGGTGTCGCTGCGTCCGGCGTTACGCTTGCTGACCGGGCTGGGCTGCCGTCTTGCCGTGGTGGAGGCGGGTTTGACCATCGTCAGCACCGCGTATATAACGGCGGTGCCCATCGCCATGATCAAGCTGCATCCCGGCCTGGTGAGGGATATCCACCGGCGATCGGAAAACCAGCTGTTTGTGCAAAGCCTGCCGGAAGCTTGTATCGGCACGTCGACACACGTTTTTGCCGCCGGCGTCAGAACGCGGTCGGAATGGCAAACGTTAACGGATCATGCCGTGGCGGGGGGGCAAGGTGACTTTTTTGCCCCGATTGCGTCGTTGGATGAGTTGGTAAAAAAATATTCACGCCATGATGCGTGATTAGTATAAAAGTTCGTGAAAAATTAACGTACAATACGCCCATTAACCGAAATGGTTAGTAGGCACTTACATTACCTGGGATCAGGTGGCCTGTCAGATTTTCTGCTTGGTGTTATCACCATCGACTGCAAGCAAGAGAATTTTTCTCACAGGAAGCCTGGCTTAAAACCGCGTCAGGGATTTCATCGGTGTGTGGGAATGTTAACGGGGACGTATTTTCATTGAAGTAGCGCCTTGTCGCTGCTTCTCGTGGTTGGTAAAGTAGGCGGATTTTATTTTCGCCCCAGCTTGCAGGATTATCCTTCAGTTATGTTTAAAAAATTTCGTGGCATGTTTTCCAACGACTTGTCCATCGACCTGGGTACAGCCAATACCCTGATTTATGTAAAAGGACAGGGCATTGTCCTGAATGAACCTTCCGTCGTCGCGATTCGACAGGATCGCGCCGGCTCGCCTAAAAGCGTTGCTGCCGTCGGCCATGAAGCCAAACAAATGCTGGGACGTACTCCCGGCAATATTGCGGCAATACGTCCGATGAAGGATGGTGTGATTGCCGATTTCTTCGTGACCGAAAAAATGCTGCAACACTTTATCAAGCAAGTTCACAGCAACAGCTTTATGCGTCCCAGTCCCCGCGTGCTGGTATGCGTTCCGGTGGGCGCCACCCAGGTTGAACGCCGCGCTATTCGCGAATCCGCCCAGGGCGCGGGCGCTCGCGAGGTTTTCCTGATAGAGGAACCCATGGCTGCGGCCATCGGCGCGGGCCTGCCGGTTTCCGAGGCCACCGGTTCGATGGTGGTGGATATCGGCGGCGGCACCACGGAAGTGGCGGTCATTTCCCTCAACGGCGTGGTGTATTCCTCTTCGGTGCGGATTGGCGGGGATCGCTTTGATGAAGCTATTATTAATTATGTCCGCCGCAATTACGGATCGCTTATCGGCGAAGCCACCGCGGAACGCATCAAGCATGAAATCGGCTCCGCTTATCCGGGGGACGAAGTCAGGGAAATCGAAGTACGCGGCCGCAATCTGGCCGAAGGGGTTCCCCGGGGTTTTACCCTGAACTCCAACGAAATCCTTGAGGCGTTGCAGGAGCCCCTTACCGGCATTGTCAGCGCGGTAATGGTGGCCCTTGAACAGTGTCCGCCGGAATTGGCGTCCGATATTTCCGAACGCGGCATGGTTTTGACCGGCGGCGGCGCGTTGTTGAGAAATCTCGATCGCCTGCTGATGGAAGAAACCGGCATACCCGTAGTGGTGGCGGAAGATCCTTTGACCTGCGTCGCTCGCGGCGGCGGCAAGGCATTGGAAATGATCGACATGCACGGCGGCGATTTGTTCAGCGAAGAATAACCTGCCTCGAAAAGGGGGGAACCAGCCGGGTGAACGCTGAGATTACTCATCCTGGTCGGCGCCCCCCTTTTTTGTTGAGGAAAATGCATAGCTTATGAAGCCGATTTTTAGCAGGGGACCCTCTCTGCAACTCCGTTTGTTCCTGGCTGTCATGGTTGCCATTGCGGTAATTGTCGCCGACAGTCGGCTCGGTTCGTTTGTCCAGATACGCGCCTATATGGACACCGCCGTCAGCCCGTTCTATTTTCTGGCCAACGGTCCGCGCAAGGTGTTGGATAATATCTCGCAGACTCTGGCGTCCCGGGATCAGCTGGAGCTGGAAAACCACGCGCTGCGCCAGGAACTGCTGCTGAAGAACAGCGAGCAGTTGCTGCTGGGGCAATACCGGCAGGAAAACGCCCGACTGCGCGAACTGCTCGGTTCGCCGCTGCGGCAGGATGAACAGAAAATGGTGACGCAGGTTATCTCCACCAGTACCGATCCCTACAGCGATCAGGTGGTGATTGACAAGGGCGTGGACAACGGCGTGTACGTGGGACAGCCGGTCATCAGCGATAAAGGCGTGGTGGGCCAGGTGGTTGCCGCCGGCAAACTCACCAGCCGGGTACTGCTGATTTGCGATGCCTCGCACGCACTGCCTATCCAGGTACTGCGCAACGATATCCGTGTTATCGTGGCCGGCAACGGCTGTACAGAGGATTTGCAGCTGGAGCACCTGCCGGGCAATACCGATATCCGGGTGGGCGATGTCTTGGTGACTTCGGGTCTCGGCGGTCGCTTCCCTGAAGGGTATCCGGTGGCGGTGGTCTCCTCGGTCAAGGTGGACACCCAGCGGGCGTATACCGTGATTCAGGCCAGGCCCACCGCCCAGCTCCAGCGCTTGCGCTATCTATTGCTGTTATGGGGCGCCGATCCCCGTGGGGAAGTGCCGCTGCCGCCCGCCGAAGTCCATCGGGTAGCCAATGAGCGGCTGATGCAAATGATGCCGCAGGTTTTGCCGTCCCAGGATATCATGGGACCCGCGGCGCCCGCGGCACCGTCAACTACGCCCGCGGCGCCGTCAACTACGCCGGCGTCCCGGACGGGCGGATCCGCGGCGGATCCGTCGGCCGGGGATAACCAATGAACCGTTATCGCCGCAACGGCAGCTGGGTCATTTGGCTTTCTTTCCTGATAGCAATCATTTTACAAATCATGCCTTGGCCGGATGAGCTCTATCTTTTCCGGCCCTCCTGGCTGAGCCTGGTGCTGATTTACTGGGTCATGGCCATTCCGCACCGAGTGAATGTCGGCACCGGTTTCCTGCTCGGTCTGGTGATGGACCTGGTGCTGGGCTCCATTCTCGGCGTCAGGGCCTTGGCGTTAAGCATCCTGGCCTATCTGGTGGCGTTCAAATTCCAACTATTCAGGAATATGGCCTTATGGCAGCAATCACTCATCGTGGTGGTGCTGTCATTAAGCATGCACGTCATTGTATTTTGGGCCGAATTCCTGGTGATCAATATTTCGTTCCGGCCGGAAATCTTTTGGAGCAGCGTGGTGGACGGCGTGCTGTGGCCCTGGCTGTTTTTGCTGATGCGTAAAGTCCGTCGCCAATTTTCCGTGCAATGAGGACGATAATGACCCCTATATACCTCGCGTCCGGTTCGCCGCGCCGTAAAGAGCTGCTCACCCTGCTGGGTGTGCCGTTCGAGGTGCTGCGGGCGCCGATTGCCGAGCAACGGCAACCGCTTGAGCTTCCACGAGACTACGTGCGGCGGCTGGCGCTGGAGAAAGCGCTGGCGGGGGTGGCCATAGCGCCGGAATCGCGGCCGGTATTGGGGGCGGATACGATAGTGGTGCTTGACGACCGCATTTTGGAAAAACCCTTGGACAGGGATGATGCCGCCATGATGCTGACCGCTTTATCCGGCAGGAGCCATCGGGTGATGACGGCCGTGGCCCTGGCGGACGCTCAACGCCGGCTTTGCCATGACGTCGTGACCGAGGTCACTTTCCGCCAGTTGTCGGAACAGGATATTCATCGCTATATTGCAACAGGTGAACCGATGGATAAAGCCGGTGCCTACGGTATACAGGGATTGGGTGGAGCATTTGTCAGAGCAATCAATGGCAGCTATCACGGCGTCGTGGGATTACCGCTGGTGGAAACCTCTGAGCTGCTATGCCGATTCACGGCTCTAGAATGGCGCTAAACAAGGTACGAGGATAACATGGCAGCTGAATTACTGGTCAATATCACGCCCTCCGAAACGCGGGTCGCCTATATCGACGGCGGCATTCTGCAGGAAATTCATATCGAACGTGAAGCGCGGCGCGGTATTGTCGGTAATATTTACAAGGGCCGCGTCAGCCGGGTCCTGCCGGGCATGCAGGCGGCCTTTGTGGATATCGGACTGGAAAAAGCGGCGTTTCTGCACGCGTCCGATATCATGCCGCACACTGAATGCGTGGCCGGTGAAGAGCAAAAAAATTTCCACGTGCGTGATATCGCCGAACTGGTCAGGCAGGGCCAGGATATTATGGTCCAGGTGGTGAAGGATCCCCTGGGCACCAAAGGCGCGCGCCTGACCACCGATATCACCCTGCCGTCCCGCTACCTGGTATTTATGCCCGGCGCGGCCCACGTGGGGGTGTCGCAACGCATCGACAGCGAAGAAGAGCGCGAGCGCCTGAAGCGTACCGTGGCGGGGTATTGCGACGAACAGGGCGGTTTTATTATCCGTACGGCCGCCGAGGGTATCGGCGAAGAGGAACTGTCCCAGGATGCGGCCTTTCTCAAACGCCTGTGGACCAAGGTCATGGAGCGCAAGCGCCGCGGCCAAAGCAAATACATGCTTTACGGCGAATTGGCGCTGGCGCAGCGCATCCTGCGTGATTTTGCCGGCGCGGCCCTGGACCGTATCCGGGTGGATTCCCGGCTGACCTTCGATTTGCTGCTGGAGTTTACCGCGGAATATATCCCGGAAATGACCCATAAGCTCGAACACTATAACGGCAAGCAGCCTATTTTTGATTTATATGATGTGGAAAACGAAATCCAGCGCTCCCTGGAGCGTAAAGTCGAGCTGAAATCCGGCGGTTATCTGATTATCGATCAGACCGAAGCCATGACCACCATCGATATCAATACCGGCGCTTTTGTCGGCCACCGGAATCTCGACGAAACCATTTTCAATACCAATATCGAGGCGACCCAGGCCATTGCGCGCCAGCTGCGATTGCGCAATCTGGGGGGAATCATCATTATTGATTTCATCGATATGAATAACGAAGAGCACCGGCGGCGGGTGCTGCACTCCCTGGAGCAGGCGTTAAGCAAGGACCGGGTGAAAACCGGTATCAACGGCTTCTCGCAGCTGGGCCTGGTGGAGATGACCCGTAAGCGTACCCGTGAAAGTATTGAACATGTGCTTTGCAGCGAGTGTCCTACCTGTCATGGGCGCGGTACGGTGAAAACCATCGAAACCGTCTGTTATGAAATCATGCGGGAGATTGTGCGGGTTCACCATGCCTATGACTCCGATCGGTTTTTGGTCTACGCTTCCCCGGCGGTGGGGGACGCGTTAAAAAGCGATGAGTCCCATGCGCTGGCGGAAGTGGAAATCTTCGTCGGTAAACAGGTCAAGGTTCAGATTGAGCCGCTTTACAGTCAGGAACAGTTTGATGTAGTGATGATGTAGGCCTGCCTTCATTAAAGTCGATTGCGGGGCCGGGTATAAAAATAACACGCTTTTCGTGGGCGGAGAGCGACGGGAAGCAAGGAGAAAGGCGTGAAGCGACTGCCGGGGATATTGCTGGCCCTATGTGCAACCCTGATTGTCCTGATGGCGTTAGCGGTTAGCGGGTTACGTCTGACGCTGCCCTATCTGGATACTTTCCGACCGCAAATCATCGGGCGGCTCAACGCCGTTTACGGCGCCAATATCCAGGCGCGCGAAATGCACGGCAGCTGGCAGTCATTTGGCCCGACCCTGGATATCGGCGGTATCGAGTCCGTCACCGAAGACGAGAAACTGCACATCCAGCGGGTCACGGTGGCGCTGGACGTCTGGCAGTCCCTGTTGCACTGGCGCTGGCAATTCCGCGATGTCACCTTCTACCGGCTGCGGCTGGATCTCAATTCAACCCTGCTTGGCCGCGATCATCAAGGCAGCCCGATAAAATCCGATCAGCTTTCCGACCTGTTTTTACGCCAGTTCGACCATTTTACCCTGCGCGACAGCGAGCTCTCCTTCCTCACGCCTTCAGGAGAACGCAGCACCCTATCGGTGCCGCAGCTTACCTGGCTCAATAGTCCTCAGCGGCATCGTGCGGAGGGCCTTATCAGCCTGTCCAACGTCGAGGTGCATCAGGGGGCCATCCAGCTGCGCATGGACCTCAACGATGAAAAAGGCCTGCTGGACAACGGTAAAGTCTATCTTCGCGCGGATAATATCGATCTCAAACCCTGGTTCAGCCAATGGCTGCGCGACCAGACCGGGCTGAAAAGCGCCGATTTCAGCCTGGCCGCCTGGCTGGACCTCGATCATGGGGATATCACCGGCGGCGATGTCTTTTTCAGCCAGGGCACCGCCCAATGGCAGGACGGGAGCGACCAGCACCGGCTTGATGTCTCGAAGCTGGCCATGCACCTGAGCCAGCAGGGCGATGGCTGGCAATTGGATATGCCGGCGCTTAACATCGCCACCGATGGCGATACCTGGGCTCCCGGCGCATTATCCCTGTTTTGGCTGCCGGAGAAAAATCGGCTATTCGCGCCGGATCAGGCCGGAGAAATCCGGGTGCGCGCCAAAAACCTGATGCTGGAAAGGTTCAGTCCGCTACTGCCGCTGGTGTCGTTTATTACCCCCGCGTTACGGGCGCGCTGGCAGGACCTGCAGCCCAAAGGCACCCTGTCGTCCCTGGCGCTGGATGTTCCCCTTAAAAATCCGGAGCAAATCCGTTTTCAGGGAAGCTGGCACGATGTGGCCTGGCGGCAATGGCAGTTGTTGCCCGGCGCCGATCGCGTGGCCGGTTCGGTGGCCGGCACCCTGGCGGACGGTGAGCTTAGCGTGGTGCTGGATAACAGTACCCTGCCTTATCAGAATATGTTCCGCGCGCCTCTGGCAGTGCAAAAAGCGCGGGTTACGCTTAATTGGCAGAATAATGAACAAGGCTTGGCCTTATGGGGCAAAAATCTCGACGTACGCGCCGATGCGCTGTGGATGACCGGCGATTTTTATTTCCACCAGCCCATTAATGGCGAGCCCTGGCTGGATGTCCTGTCCGGCATCCGGCTTTACGACGCGGCCCAGGCCTGGCGTTATTTCCCCGAGCCCCTGATGGGCACTCATCTGGTGGATTACCTCACCGGCGCGCTGAAAGGCGGGCAGGTGGACAATGCCACGCTGGTCTTCGCCGGCGATCCCAAGCAGTTTCCTTTCAAACATAACGACGGCCAGTTCGAGGTATATGTGCCGCTGCGCCATGCCGACTATGAGTTTGAGCCCGGCTGGCCGCATTTGCCGGACCTGGCCATTGATCTTGATTTCCTAAACGACGGCCTGTTCATGCACGCGCCCCTGGCGCAGCTGGGGGATGCCGCCGGCCACGACGTCGTGGCGGCGATTCCAGATTATTCCAAAGAGCTGTTGTTGATTGATGCGAGTATCAACGGCTCGGGCAAGGCGGTGGGAGACTATTTCCACCAGACGCCGCTGAAAGAATCCCTCGGTGCGGCACTGGACGAGCTGCAAATAGGCGGAAATGTTAGTGGGGACTTACATCTCGATATTCCTTTGACGGGCCAGCCTGTTACCGCATCGGGCAACGTGAATTTAAACAACAATACCCTGTTGATAAAACCCCTGGGTATGACCATGACCGGCATGAACGGCCAATTCCGCTATCGCAACGGCAATCTGGACAGCGAGGGCATGAAGGCGCAGTGGCTCGGACAGCCCATCAATATCGGTTTTAATACCCAAGAGCTGCCGGAGCACTATGCTATCAACGTCGGTTTGCAAAGCGTGCTGGCTATGGACCGCCTGACCGGCATTCCGGCGCCGTTCCGTCAGGCGCTGTCCGGCCGGGCGGACTGGCAAAGCACCATCGCGGTGACGCTGCCGGTACACGGCAAGCCCACCTACGATATAGGCGTAACCGGCGATCTTAAAAATGTAAGCAGTCACTTACCTCCTCCGCTGAATAAACAGAGCGGAGTACCGTTCCAACTGGCGGTAAAAGCCCTCGGTACCCTCTCCGGTTTTACCCTGAGCGGCAGCGCCGGCAAGAATACGTTTAATACCGAATGGCTTTTAACCAAACAGGTCACCTTGAAAAGGGGTGCCTGGGCGGTAGCGGGCGGCAAAGTACCGCCGTTGCCCGCCGATGACAGCCTGACCCTGAATTTGCCTTCCCTGGACGGCGAGCAGTGGCTGGCGCTGATGACGCCGCAATCGCGCTCGGAGGGTAAGGCGGTGGTCAGCCGGTTCCGTTTCCCCGATGCGCTGACGCTGAATACGCCGTTGTTGACCCTGGGGGGACAGCAGTGGCACGACCTGGCGCTGACCCGGGCCAATATTCCCGGCGGCAGCGCCGTCGTGGCGCGCGGGAAGGAAATCAACGGTAAGCTTACGCTCCCGGATAGGGGGGCCTGGCAAGCGGATATCCAGTATCTTTATTACAATCCGCTTTGGCCCAAGACGCAGGCAACGTCTCCCGATAAGGATCTGGATGTCTTGTCAGGCGGTGACGATACCGCGCCCTCATTCAGCGATTGGCCGTCCATCGCATTGCGCTGCCAGGAATGCTGGATAATGGGACAAAACCTGGGACGGGTGAAGGCGGATATCATGCCCCGCGGAAACTCCCTTGAGGTCGCCAACGGCGAGGTGGATACCGGCAAGTCCCGGCTTACCCTCGCCGGCGCCTGGTCAAGGCACGGAGCGCAGAACCAGACCGACGTGAAAGGCAAGCTCAGCGGCAAGGATATCGGCGAGGCCAATGACTATCTCGGCATCGATACGCCGCTGCGTAATGCGCCGTTTGATGTGGATTACGATCTGCACTGGCAGTCCGCCCCGTGGAGCGTGGATATCCCCACCCTGAACGGCGTTTTGCATGCTAATCTGGGCAAAGGCAAGATTGACGATATCAGCAGCGGCCGGGCCGGACGATTATTGCGGCTGGTGAGTTTTGACGCCTTGCTGCGTAAACTGCAATTTGATTTCAGCGATACCTTCGGTAAAGGCTTCTATTTCGACTCCATCAAAGGCACCGCCTGGCTTAAATCGGGCGTACTGCACACCAACGATTTGCTGGTGGACGGACTGGAGGCGGATATCGCCATGTCCGGCGATGTGAATTTCAATCAGCAGCAAATCAATATGGAAGCCGTGGTGGCTCCTGAAATTTCCGCCACAGTCGGGGTGGCCACCGCCTTTGCCATCAACCCGGTGGTTGGGGCGGCGGTCTTTGCCGCCAGTAAGGTCCTGGCGCCGCTGTGGAATAAAATTTCGGTGATTCGCTATCACATCAGCGGCAATCTGGACCAGCCGAAAATCCAGGAAGTATTGCGCCAGCCTCGCCAGCCCGCCGTTAAAGCCAAATAGGCCGCGTGCCCGCCATCGAAATCCCTTGGTGATATTGCGCCGGCCCGCAGATGATTGAATTCGTTTTACCCATTTGACGTCGGCGGGGAATTGCCGCAGTCTATATCTAATAGCATGCATGGCATGTAGCAAAGCGTTCCAGCCGTTGCTGGCCATTCCATCAAATACAAGAGTGAAAACCTATGAGTCTGGCATTTGTCAGTGAGCAATTACTCGCGGCCAACAACCTGAGTCACAACGATCTTTTTACCCTTTTGGGGCAAATGACCGAGCGTCGCCTGGATTACGCCGATCTCTACTTCCAGTCCAGCTATCATGAAGCCTGGATGATTGAAGACGGCATCATCAAGGACGGCTCTTACAATATCGATCAAGGTGTGGGCGTTCGGGCGGTAAGCGGCGAAAAAACCGGCTTCGCCTATGCCGACCAATTGACGCTGAATGCCCTTGAACTGAGCGTCAATGCGGCGCGCAGCATTGTCAAAGAGCAGGGTAACGGCCGGGTGCATACCCTGGGGGAAATCCCTTATAAAAAGCTCTACCCGTTGCTGGACCCTCTGAACAGTTTGCCGCGGGAAGAAAAAATCGCCTTATTGCACCGGGTAGACAAAGTCGCCCGCGCCGCCGACGCGCGGGTGCGGGAAGTCAACGCCAGCCTGTCCGGGGTATATGAGCAGGTCTTGGTCGCCGCCAGCGACGGCACCCTGGCGGCGGATGTGCGCCCCCTGGTGCGGTTGTCCATCAGCGTACAGGTGGAGCAGGATGGTAAACGCGAGCGCGGATCCAGCGGCGGCGGCGGCCGTTTCGGTTATGACTTTTTCCTGGCGGACGACGGCGGCGATGTGCGTGCGGACAATTGGGCGCGGGAAGCGGTGCGCGTCGCGCTGGTGAATCTGTCCGCCGTCTCGGCGCCCGCCGGCGCCATGCCGGTGGTGCTGGGCGCGGGCTGGCCCGGCGTATTGCTCCACGAAGCGGTGGGTCACGGCCTGGAAGGGGATTTTAACCGTCGCGGCAGTTCGGTATTCAGCGGCCAAATGGGCAAGCTGGTGGCTTCTCCGCTGTGCACCGTGGTGGATGACGGCACGCTGGCCGGTTTGCGCGGTTCGTTGGCCATCGACGACGAAGGGGTGCCGGGCCAGTATAATATGCTGATTGAAAACGGAATTCTTAAAGGCTATATGCAGGATAAATTGAACGCGCGGCTGATGGGCGTTCCTCCTACCGGTAACGGCCGGCGCGAGTCCTATGCCCATTTGCCGATGCCCCGTATGACCAATACCTATATGCTGGCCGGCCAGTCAACGCCCGAGGATATTATCGCCAGCGTTGAATATGGGCTGTATGCGCCGAATTTCGGCGGCGGCCAGGTGGATATCACCTCGGGCAAATTTGTTTTTTCCACGTCGGAAGCCTATCTGATCGAAAAGGGTAAGGTCACCAGCGCGGTGAAAGGGGCGACGCTTATCGGTTCCGGCATCGAGGCGATGCGGCAGATTTCCATGGTGGGCAACGATTTGGCGTTGGATAAAGGGGTCGGCGTGTGCGGTAAGGAAGGACAGAGCGTGCCGGTGGGCGTTGGCCAGCCGACGCTGAAGCTGGATAAGCTTACCGTGGGCGGCACCGCTTGAGGTTTGGCCCGGTGCGGCGGGCCGGGGCTGCTTTGTGTGCTCCGGCGGCCATCGGCACGGTATACCTTTAACCGGCTCGTTGCACGATCGGCGATCGCGGGCCTACCGAGCCATGGGGCGCTCTCCCTTTAACACGTTCATTTCAAGCTCGGTGGCGGCGGGCCTCTCCCTATTTAAGTATTACTATCTTGACGGAATGCCTGATAGACCGTGGCGACGTTTTTAAAGTAGTCCTGCAGATAGTTAATGCACACCTGCACCTTCAGCGGCAGTGTGTCCTTTTGGGTATAAACCGCATATACCGGGCGCGGATCGGAAAGATAGTGGTTGAACAGGATCTCGACGTCGCCGCGCTTGATTTCATCCAGCACCCACATGATAGGCACATAGGCAATGCCGGCGCCGGCGGTGAGCCAGCGGACCAGGGTCTGGGAATCGTTGGTGGCGAAACGGCCCTGGGGCGCCAGATGGAGGGTAATGCCTTCCGGCGCGATGAGCTCAAATTCACTGTCCGGCCGGACGTCGTACTCCAGCCAGGAAAAATTCGCCATATCACCGGGCTTCTCCGGAGCGCCATGGGCGGCAAGATAGCTCTTGGCGGCGCATACCACCATCGGCATGGCGCCGAGCCGTTTTGAAAACAGGCCGGAATCTTGCAACGCCCCGACCCGAATCACCAGGTCGAGCCCGTAGGCAATAATATCCGGCGCCGGGATGCCGGTCACCAGATTAACCGACAAGCCGGGATACTCTTTGAGCATCTCGGCGGTCATGGTGGCGAGAACGTTATGCGCCATGGTGGATGAACTGCCGATGCGCAGCGTGCCGATGGGGGTGTTATTAAAGGCGTAAAGCTGCTCATGCACTTCGTTAAACTCAATCAGCATGCGGCGGCATCCCTGGTAATAAATTTTGCCGGCCTCCGTCAGGCCGATGCTGCGGGTGCTGCGATTCATCAATTTGACCTGCAGCTCGCTTTCCAGCTTGGCCACGATCTGGCTGACGGACGACACGCTCATTTGCAGCTGTCTGGCCGCGGCGGTGAAGGACCCGCCTTCCACCACTTTGGCAAACACCCGCATCCGATTAAGTCTTTCCATTATTTACTCTGAGTTAAAAGTGATTTAGATCACGTAAAGTTGAAAATCCTATACATCCGGGACTATTATATACCTATCGGTTCACCAGATCGCACAGCGGCATCCCTGCATATTCCTTACTTTTATTGCCTTTTAATAAACAGTTACATTTGGGATGCGATGCTGCCCATCTGTCTAACCCTATTATGTCTATCTAAAATATCCATCGATATACCCGTCATACTTCAAGTTGCAGGTATGTTGGCTTCCTCGCCCACCCTCGTCACTTACTTAAGTAAGCTCCTGGGGATTCGCTGCGTCGCCGCCTTCCTGCAACTCGAATTATTTAGGGTATAAACTTCCCGCTTTTGACTAACCTTGTGTAGTACGGGTGAAAAATTCCTGTGGGCCGGGTTAATCCGCATGAGAGGTCAACATTGATCCGGTCTGCCGGAGAGGGTTGAAGGAAAGTTAAGGAAAAGTAATGAGTTTGCTCCCGGTTATGGTGATATTCGGCCTGTCGTTTCCGCCGGTATTTTTTGAATTGCTGGTGTCCATGGCGCTGTTTTTCCTGCTGCGCCTGTTACTACAGCCGACGGGTATCTATGATTTTGTCTGGCATCCCGCCCTGTTTAATACCGCCTTGTACTGCTGCACGTACTACTTGATTTCTTGTCTTTTCGTCTGAGGCCGCTGTGAAAACTGTTGTAACAAAAATAATCAGAGTCGCGATTACCCTGCTATTGGTCCTGATCGCCGCCATCGCTATTTTCCGAGCTTGGGTGTTTTATACCGAATCCCCCTGGACCAGAGACGCTAAATTCACCGCCGATGTGGTAGCCATTGCACCGGATGTCAGCGGCCTGCTCACCGACGTTCGGGTGAGCGACAATCAGCTGGTGCAGCAAGGACAAGTGTTGTTTGTGGTGGATCAGCCGCGCTATCAGCAGGCATTGGATGAGGCGCAGGCCGATGTGGATTATTATCAGGCGCTGGCGAATGAAAAACGCCGCGAGGCGGGACGGCGGGTACGGTTGGGCACCAACGCCATGTCGCAGGAATTGATCGATCAGGCCAATAACGATTTCATCACCGTAAGCCATCAGCTCGCCAAGGCGGTGGCGGCCCGCGATCTGGCGAAAATCGATTTGGATCGCACCATTATCCGCGCACCGGCGGAAGGGTGGGTAACCAATCTCAGTGTCCATGCCGGTGAATTCATTACCCGCGGCACGGTGTCGGTGGCCCTGGTGAAACGAAATTCGTTTTATCTGCTGGCCTATTTGGAGGAAACCAAGCTGGAGAGGGTGCGGCCCGGCTATCGGGCGGAAATCACGCCGCTGGGCAGCAATGTGGTGTTTTACGGTACGGTCGACAGCATTGCCGCCGGGGTGACCAATACGAATGCGGTAGCGGACAAAAAAGGGTTGGCCACGGTGGATTCCAATTTGGAATGGGTCCGTCTGGCGCAGCGGGTGCCGGTGAAAATCCGGCTCGATGAGCAGCAGGGCGACCTCTATCCCACCGGCACTACCGCGACGGTGGTGATTACCGGCAGCAAGGATCGCCAGCCCGCCAGGTTATCGCCGATGATGCAATTGATACGTCGTCTACGGGAATTCGGCTAAGCGTAAGGTAATCAATTATTATGCTTTATCCTATTTTCATACGCTGCCGTTTCGCGATTAAATTGACCTTCGCCGTACTGCTGGCGCTGTTTGTCGGTTTCCATTTTCAAATGGAGACGCCGCGCTGGTCGGCGCTGACCGCGGCCATCGTCGCGGGCGGGCCGGCCTTTGCCGCCGGCGGCGAGCCATTTGCCGGCGCCATTAAGTATCGCGGCATGCTGCGTATCATCGGTACCTTTATCGGCTGTATCGGCGCCCTGGTGATTATCACCGCCACCATCCGGGCGCCGGTGGTCATGCTGTTGCTGAGCTGTATTTGGGCGGGCTTCTGTACCTGGTACTCTTCGCTGGTGAAAGTGCAAAACTCTTATGCGCTGGCGCTTTCCGGCTACACCGCGCTGATTATCATTGTCGGCATCCAGACGGCGCCCCTGACGGCGCCGCAATATGCCATCGAACGCTGCAGCGAGATAGTCCTGGGCATCCTTTGCGCCATTCTGGCGGACGTGCTGTTTTCTCCCCGCTCCATCAAGCAGGATATCGATCGGGCGGTGGATCGGCTTTTGCTGGATCAATATCACTTGCTGATGTTGTGTCTTAATAACGCGCCGAAAGAAGATATTGATAAATCCTGGGGCGATTTGGTGAAGCGGACCACCGCTCTGGATGGCATGCGCAGTAATCTGATGATGGAATCTTCCCATTGGACCCGCTGCAACCGTCGCCTGAGGGCCATGAATACCCTGTCCCTGACGCTGATTACCCAGGCCTGCGAAACCTACCTGATTTTGCAAACCCATCCTGAGTTCGTTAATACCCAATTGCTGCTGTTGTTCAACGAGCCGGTGGTCACGGTAGCGGATATCCATAAGCGGATGAAGCTGATGCGCCAGGTGATCGCCGATACCCCGGCCAGACGGACTCCCCATACGCTTTATACCTGGGTGGGCACCGCCACGCGTTTTCTGCTGTTGATTAAAGGGGTTAAAAACAATACCCGTATCAGTAAAATCGAAGAGCAGGTCCTGGAGGATCAGGTGATTGTCGCCGCCCCGTCGGCGGAGCACCATCATGCCTTGATCAACGGCCTTCGAACCGGAGTGGCCACCGCGCTGGGCTTCCTGTTCTGGCTGTGGACCGGTTGGACCTCCGGCAGCGGCGCGGTGATAATGATTACCGTCATTACCGCCCTGGCGATGCGGGCGCCCAATCCGATGATGGTATGTAAAGATCTGCTCTACGGCATGACGGCGGCGCTGCCCGTCGGCGCTGTCTTCTATATGTACATCATGCCGGCGACCCAGCAAAGCCTGCTGCTGCTGTTCATTTCCCTGGGCGTCTTGACGTTTATTGTCGGTTTCGCGGTGCAAAAACAGATATTGGGATCCATTGGCCTGATGGCGGGTACGCTCACGATTATCGGCCTGACCAATCCCATGTCGTTTTCCATCAACGGTTTCCTCGACGGCGCCATGGGTCAAATCATCGGCTGCGCGTTGGCGACGCTGGTGGTGATGTTGATTCGGGATAGTTCCAAAGCCCGCATCGGCCGGGTGCTGCTGAACCGGTTTGTGTTTGGCGCGGTATCGGCGCTGTCCACCAATAAGGCCCGGCGCAGGGAAAATCATCTGCCGGCGTTATATCAGCAACTGTTCCAGTTGTTGACGCTGTTTCCCAGCGATATCGCCAAGTATCGCCTGGCGTTGATGTTGATCATCTCCCACCAGCGCCTGCGTACGGTGGATATCCCGGTGAATGCGGATTTATCGGCGTATCACCGCCGGATCCGCGCCACCGCCGACCGGGTGATCAATGCCCGCAATGAAATTCGCCGCGGCGAGCATTTCAACCGACTGTTGGAAGAGATGGGTATCTATCGGCAAAAGCTGCTGGATTATGACGCGCCCGCCGCCGTCATCGAACCGGTGGAGCGCTTAACCGATACGCTATTACGTTACCGGCATGCACTAAGCGGTTAAACGCCGCTCCCTATCTCCATCGTGCAACTATACTTACTCCAAAAGATGGGAGGATATCATGCACGAAAATTCATTTATTCAGGATCATATCCTGTTTAACACCGGCTACCTGGTTAACGGCGAGTGGCATCGTGGCATAGAGACGTTTGACGTGCTTAATCCGGCCACCGGGGAGGTGATCGCCAACGTGGCCAAAAGCGGCAAAACCGAAACCGAGGCCGCCATCGCCGCGGCCGCCGCCGCTTTTCCCGCCTGGCGGGCCAAGACCGCCAAAGAACGCTCTGAAATCCTGTATCGCTGGTACAATTTAATCATGGAAAACCAGCCGTATCTGGCAAAATTGATGACCGCCGAACAGGGTAAACCGGTAAAAGAGGCCGCGGGCGAAGTGGCTTATGCCGCCAGTTTTATCCAGTGGTTCGCCGAGCAGGCCAAACGCGCCAACGGCGAGATTATCCCCCCCGCCAAGGCGCATTCCCGCATCCTCGCCACGCGCGAGCCGGTAGGGGTGGTTGCGGCCATCACGCCGTGGAATTTCCCCCTGGCCATGTTGACCCGCAAGCTGGGTCCGGCCTTGGCGGCCGGCTGTACCGCCCTGATCAAACCCGCCAATAATACCCCGCTTTCGGCGTTTGCCCTCTTGGCGCTGGCGCACCAGGCCGGTGTGCCAAAAGGAGTGGTAAACGGCGTGGCGGGTGATACCGCTGCCATCAGCGATGCCATCATGGCCAGCTCCGACGTCCGTAAGATAACCTTCACCGGTTCCACGGCGGTGGGGAAGACCCTGATGCGCCGCGCCGCCGACACCATGAAAAAAATCTCCCTGGAACTGGGGGGCAACGCGCCCTATATCGTATTTGATGATGCGGATATCGACGCCGCGGTGGCAGGGGCCATTGCCAATAAATTCCGCAACGCGGGCCAGGTATGCGTCAGCGTGAACCGCTTCTATATCCAGGCGGGGGTGTATGATGAATTTGTCCGCCGTCTGGCGGAGGAAGTGGCGAAACTCAAGGTAGGCAACGGCATGGATGACGGCGTGGTTGTCGGGCCGCTTATCAACCAGGCCGGTGTGGATAAGGTTCAAGAGCATGTCAGGGATGCGCTGGCCAAAGGGGGGCGCGCGGTGATCGGCGGCCAGCCCCATGCCCTCGGAGGTAATTTCTATCAGCCGACGGTCATCGCCGGGGCCAATGAGCAGATGGCGCTGGCCCATGAGGAAACCTTCGGCCCCCTGGCGGCCTGCTTCCGCTTCGATACCGAAGAGGAGGTGATAGCAAGGGCCAACAACACTCCTTTCGGCCTGGCGGCGTATTTTTATACCCAGAACCTGCAGCGGGTCTTTCGCGTTTCGGCGATGCTGGAAAGCGGCATGGTGGGGGTGAACGAATGCGCGGTGTCTACTGAGCTTGGGCCGTTCGGCGGCGTTAAGGAATCGGGACTGGGCCGGGAAGGTTCGGTATTGGGCCTGGATGAATATCTGGAAGTGAAAACGCTGCATATAGGCGGCCTGTGACAGCTTTTTTAGCCACACCCGCCGCGGGCGCGGTATGGCATGCTCTCTGGATGACGGGTATATTGATAAAACGTGGTGCGGAGAACGCTAGATGGAGAAAGTATCCTTTGATTTCAGCCAGATACCTGATCTACCGGCTTTTTACCGTGACTTTGGCCGTCAGTTCGCGCTGTCGGAACCCCGGGATAGCAACCTTGACGAATTATGGCAAACCGTCACCCGCCGTTTGCCCTTACCGGTGGAAATCGAATTTCTCCATCTGAACGGGGCGAAAAAACGCCGCTTCGGCGCGTTGATACTGTTGTTTGATGAAGCGGAGGAGGAGCTGGAAGGACGGCTGCACTTCAACGTGCGGGGATAGTACGCGCGACGGTTAATCCGCCGCGGCAACTGACCTCAGGTACTGGAAAATCAGGCGGGCGGTCTTCCCCGGTTTGCCGGCCGCCAGTTCTTTTTGCGCGTTACGTACCAGCGAGCGCAACTGCTGCCTGTCCGCCTCGGGATAGACGGCCATCACTTCCGCCACGCCGTCATCTCCCTGTTCAATGAGATGATCCCGCAGCGTTTCCAGCTTATGGAACAGGGTTATCTGCTGGTTATGCCGGTTTTTCAGCTTGTCCAGCGCCTGATGGATGGGTTCCACATCCCGGGCGCGCAGCATTTTGCCAATCAGCTGGATCTGGCGGCGGCGGCCCTCTTTTTTGATCCGCTGCGCCAGCTCTATGGCCGCCAGCAGATCGTCGTCGAGGGGGATTTTTTCCAGTCCGTTTTTGCCCAGTTCCACCAGTTCAACCCCGAGCTTTTTCAGCGCTTCGGCGTCGCGTTTGATTTCGCTTTTGCTGACCCAAATGATTTCGTCTTCATCTTCATCGGGTTGCGCGTCTGGCTGTTCGTCGAGCCAGTCGTCCGGTTGTTTGCTCATTATGCGGTTCCTCAAAAAGAGGCTCATCCTAACAGGTTGCAGAGGATCTTCAATGCCCTTATTTTACGCTATACCCTAAATAATTCGAGTTGCAGGTGCGTTGGCCCTCCTCGCTCACCCCAGTCACTTACTCAAGTAAGCTCCTGGGGATTCGCTGCGTTGCCGCCTTCCTGCAACTTGAATTATTTGGGGTATATACACCATCATACCCTTAATGGAGCGCGGTGCTTTTGCTTTTGTTTACAGTTGTTCCGGCAACCACTGCTGTCGCATACCGTGCCAAATGCTTTGCGTACTGATAGACTTATCGTTAATAGATGACCTTGGCATCAGGCCGGTGGATATCACAATCCGACTCTGTTCGTCCTGCGGTAGCGTCACCCTCTTGCGGATAACCTTATAAACCTGGCGGATCAATGAAATTAGTCACTCAAGTTGCAGAACAGCGAAAATTATTGGAAAACGCGGTTGCGCAAGCGCTGGAGCTGGCGGGCGCCGGTTCGGACGCGGCGGAAGTCGCGGTGACCAAAACCACCGGCATCGGCGTCAGTACGCGTTATGGCGAGGTGGAAAACGTCGAATTCAACAGTGACGGGGCTTTGGGCATCACCGTTTACTACCAGCAGCGCAAAGGCAGCGCTTCTTCCACCGATTTGAGTCCGGACGCTATTGCGCGCACCGTCGGCGCCGCGCTGGATATCGCCCGTTATACCTCTCCCGACCCGTTCGCCGGGCCGGCGGATAAAGAATTATTGGCCTTCGATGCCCCGGAACTGGATCTGTTCCATCCCGCCGAGCTTGATGCGGAACGCGGCGCGGAGCTGGCGGCGCGGGCTGAGATGACCGCCCTGAAGGCCGATAAGCGTATTACCAATACCGAAGGCGGCAACTTTAATAGCCATTACAGCACTAAAGTTTACGGCAATAGCCACGGTATGCTCAGCAGCTATAACAGCAGCCGCCACTCCATCTCCAGCAGCGTTATTGCGGAAAGCGGCGGGAATATGGAACGCAACTACGCCTATACCATCAGCCGGGTGTTTGAGGATCTGCGCTCGCCGGAGTGGGTGGGTGAAGAGAGCGCGCGCCGCACCCTGGAACACCTCAATCCCCGTAAGCTGGATACCATGCAGGCGCCGGTACTGTTCGCCGCCGAGGTGGCGACCGGGCTGTTCGGCCATCTGGTGGGCGCTATCAGCGGCGGCAGCGTCTATCGTAAAGCCACGTTTTTGCTTAACGATCTGGGTAAACCCGTTTTGCCCGATTGGATGACCATTGAAGAGTATCCTCATTTGGCGAGAGGCCTGGCTTCTTCCCCCTTTGACAGTGAGGGCGTCCGTACCGAGGATCGCACCATCGTTAAAGACGGCGTTTTGCAGACCTGGCTATTAAGCAGTTATTCGGCGCGCAAGCTGGGTATGAAGACCACGGGCCATGCGGGGGGGATACATAACTGGCGCATCGCCGGCCGGGGTCTTGATTTCGCGGGGCTTCTAAAACAGATGGATCGGGGCCTGGTGGTCACCGAGCTGATGGGACAAGGGGTCAGCGCCATAACCGGCGATTACTCCCGTGGCGCGGCCGGTTTTTGGGTCGAACACGGTGAAATTCAGTATCCGGTAAGCGAGATAACCATTGCCGGAAATTTGCGGGACATGCTGCGCAATATTGTAACCGTAGGGGATGATATCGAGACGCGAAGCAATATACAGTGTGGCTCGATATTATTACCGATGATGAAAATCGCTGGTCAATAAAAGGTCATCAATAATGAAAATAAAAGCAGTAGCAATGTCGTCGTTAACCCTTCTCATGTTAAGTCCACTGGCGGCGCAGGCCCGCGATCTCGGCGACGACATGGACGCCTTGGCGGCCAATTACAGCGCGGTAATGAAAACCGACGATCCGGCCACTCTTCAGCATGCGCTGAACGGCATGCACGATGCGGCGCTGGATGCGCGCAACGGCACCCCGCCCAAGCTTAAAGGACAGCCGGCCGACAGCGCGCAGATGAAAGACTTTCGTCAAGGCATCACGGATCTCATCGGCCAGATAGAGCAGGCGCAGGCCCTGGCGCAAAAGGGCGATATCAAGCAAGCCAAGGCAGTGGCGGCGCAATTCAAACAAACCGAAAAAGTCAATCACGCCAAATTCCGCTAAACACCCTTCATGATGGCCATTGCTCCCGCGCCCGGCGCAGGGCGGCAATGGCCGTACCCGCCGCTATCCTGTCCCGGCAAAGCAGCGTCGGGCCCGCATCTTTTATTATCCGCCGTCGATGCCTCGTTGCCGCAGCGTTTATATCCCCTGCCAGGCCAGCATAAACAGCAACATCCTGACGGGTTCCTGCGAGGGATGTTCACAGGAACGGTGGTTAAGCTGTGCATGCAAATGCAGCAATAAATGGCTGAACCTGTCCGCGTCGTTCAGGATCATTTTGACTCGAGCCAGGGCCTTGGTGCGGAATAATTGCCTGGCCAGCTTCTTATCGGATAAAAAGGCCACATGCTGAACGTTTGCCGCTTCGGATAAACTCACCAGGCTGTTGATTTCATCGCTGTTCATGTTTCCCGACTGTAGTCGGGCCATCAGCAACGGGAAATCGTCTTTAAACACCGGATTCACCAAGGTCTCTTCCTCGGTGACGCTTCCTTTGCCCACCGAACGGCTGATGGAGGCAATATTTTCCCCGGAGGGAATTTCCTTGCAACCGTAGCGGCAATAATGCGCCAGATAATGGTTATGAGGCCCCTTCGACTGGCGATACCGGACATTGAACCATAGCCGCTTCAGCGGATCGGATTTCAGGGCTACCGTGGCAATGGCAAAGGAATCAAAGGAAGCTCCCCAAACCCGGCCGTAGTCGTCTCCGGTATGGTTATCCAGCAAGGCCAACGTTTTTTTCAGGTTGCTAATGAAAAGCGACCAGGCGCGGTGCTGTATATTCTGGCCTGCGCCGGTTATTTGCAGCGCGGAATAGAACAGGGGCCGCAGCCGCGGCTGCTCTTTTGAGGACAGCAATTCCCGCATCAAAGCGTCACACAGGGAAAGTCCTTTACGAATAGCATTTGCCTGCGGCGCATAACGCGGACTCAGCGCGATCTCTGTTTCCCCTAATCCATAAAAAATGATTTTTTTCAAACCGGAATGCGCCAGGCTTTTTTCAGCGGCCAGGGCCAGCCGACAGGATTTATCATTGGGCAATCTGAAACCTTGCCGATAGCTAAGGCGTGAATCAATTCCGTGTTCCAACATCGCCGCTGATAGTGTTTTTTGGTAAGAAGCCAGTACCTGATCTCTGCCGGAAATATAAAAGAATTTTTTCTTCTTGTTATCAAACCTTATTTTTAACTCAATATTTTTATCGCCCCGCAATAGAAAAACGTTCTCGCCAGGCCCAGCGGATATTTCAAAATAATGGTTTTTTATTGTTAAATAGTCTACGCCGTCAGCATCCTTGGCGATACCCAGGCTATTTACCGGTGTTAAATCGCCGGTTTTTTTGCACAGCTCATTTAAATTTTCCATAAGCTTTTCATAAAGCCTGATGGAAATATTGCTGTATACCGCCATGGAAATCGCCCACCGCGCGTGATATTCACGGCCGGTTAAGCGTCCGAACTGCCAATGGTTTTTCTCATTAAGGCATACCGGGTAGCCGGCATTGTCCTCATGGTGAATATCAAAGACTTCGTAGGCTTTCAGCCGGCTGTTGAAACGCAGCGGCATGACCTTGCCAAACAGGCGGACAGCCTGGAGATTTTCCCGCCTCTGTCCGCTTGCCGGCGGCAGAGTGATGCTGAAATGCATGTCAATCCTACCGTTAGGCCATGTGCGCAGGGTGCGGACATAACCGGAGGGCATCACCGATAATGCCGTTAAAACCCGCTCTATACCCCCATTGACGTGCTGGGCGCCCTGCATTGCTTGCATATCATAGTTAATTAGGGTCCGAAATAACGACAGCGCTATTTTCGGCCCGTCTGAAAAATGAATAACACCTTCATCATCAAAGGGCAGTATTTCGCCGGCGGCGGAAAACAATAACGATAACGCCAGCCGAGACGGATCGGGAACAGGTGAATAGAACGAACCAGAAACAGGCGATTGAAGCGCCGTCTGTCGCGCAGTCGGGTGATACGGACCGTCTCCTTCCAGCGGCTCAAGGGCGGTGAATGGCGCGATGGGCAAGGCGTAGAGTTGGTTGAGCCAGAGAACGGAATCGCCATATCCGTTCTGCGGCCGGGCTTGCCGAACGTCAGGTAAATAAGCGGCATCGGCCCATGCCCGCTCCAGCTGCCGTTCGCTCACTATCTCATACAGCAGTCCGGAGGCTTTTTCTTTGTTTTGCCAAATATGTTCCGGATAATCCGCGATGTTTTCCAACCAACGCTCTACTCCCCACCGTCCGAAGATCACATTGCTGCCCTTACTGTCCCGCAAGGCAAAGTGCTTTAGGAGTTCTTGCCGTGCGAAGCTGTCGCGGCTTTGCCCGACGACCCATTCCCTCATGGCCGCACCGTTTTCAAAGCGGCGAAAGGGCTGTTGGGCCCGGGGCAGATAGAGCAGCACATCCGGCGCCCCCGGCGCTTCTATCACCGCCAGATCGGTAGCGAGACAGCCGTTGATATCAAAAAGAGAGATATTTAAACGATGGCGGCCGTCCTCCCCAAGCCCCAGGGCTTGCATGTATATGCCAATATCCTCCGGGCTGGGCTGCTCCCGGTGGTGGCTTAGCGCGTTTACGATATGGATTAGATTCGCCAGGGCATGGAATTCTTGGTTGACGCGCCGGTAATGGTGCAGGGCATGCTGGTAAACCGCCGTCGGCTTCAGAGAGTCCAGCAGCGGATCCAGGTCCGATGGCTTGAAGGGCAATAGATCGCCGCGCCGGGTACCTGTCACGCTTGGGTTGCCGCGATACACGCCATAATCATCATCCAGGGCCGCCAGGTCTTCCGCCTCGCCGGTAAAATATTTTTTGATGGCAAATTCCGTGAGGGTCAGAGAACCTTTCGGCCTGTCCTCAAGACCCCGGCTAACGGGAGAATCAGGCGTGGACCGGGAAGTATCATTTTGATGCAAAAAACAGTGGTCCGGATTGATTGAGACGCCAAAGCGCCGGCTGATGGCCTCGGCCAACTGCTGCGCCACAATGTTGGTTATGGCGGGATAACTGTCCCGCAGGTAATGCCGCAACTGTACATAAGGCGCCGCCCAAAATGGGCCGCGGAACATCGTGTTTTGGGTGGTCGTCTCCGGTGGTAACAAGGTCTCTGATGACAGGTTCAATTTTGTCGCCAACAACGCTTTCAGCGTAACCGTCTCCGGGTAGGCCAAGGCTTCGGACGGTGGCGTTGCCGCGACCTCGGTAATGGCGTTTGGCGGCGGCGCCAAAACAGCGGCAGACCTGCCGGGCGCGGCGCCGCTGACGGCGGGGAAGGGCATCGCCACGGCCATCAAACCCTGTGCGAGCACCTGCAATGCGCGGCGGACTGGGGCAATAACCGTGGAGAATAAAGCTGCGGACAACGAAGAGGCGGCAGATCCGGCAAGAGCCTGGCGATCATGGCGCCGATCCGTTCCCGGCCCGGTTGCCGTGGCGGGTACGTGCGGCTTTTTTATGCCGTAATAGGCTTCCGCGATGCGCTCCCGCTGAATTTGCCGGCGACGGCTGTCACAGGCCCAGAGCCGCGCCAGCCTGCGACCCTCCCTTTGTTCCCTTTTTTCCGCCGGATTCAGGATTATCCGGCCAAAGGGATCTGCCGCGGGCGTAGGGCTCTCCGTGGCGGTTGCGCATAAGAGATGCCAGTATCGGCAGATGCGGGTAAAAAGCTGCGCCAGGGCCACGGGCAGTTTTAAACCGGCGCGGCGGGGAGCCGGTACAGAATGCCCGGCAAGATAATATTCGCCCAACAGCGCCAGCACGCCCAGTACCAGATAATCACCTTCCGTGGGCGTGTTAAACCCGGCCAGAAAAGGAAGATTATCGAGCCCCACCCGATCCTCGATATGATTCTTGATAAAATTTGCCAAGAGCATCAATTTTTCGCTTTGGGGTAAAATGGTCAGGGCGAAAAAGGGGAATCCCTCTATCAGCACGCTGCCGATATTTTCTTCCCTGCGCCAGAGGCGATAAAATGAATGAGCGGCTGCCAGCAGGGAAAAAGGAATGCCCAGGCCGGTTTTATACAAGAGCGAGAGGGATAAACGATCCGCTTCACAGGAAGTGACTATTTTAATCAAGTGAAACAGCGTTCGTTTAAGATCTTCCGTGAACGGAACATTTTCTGTCGGTAATTCTTCAGGTAGGTCGTAATATATTTCACTATCATCATCTGTTTCATAATTCGGATCTTCACAATCAAAGAATTCTATTTCAGAATCATTGTTGTAAATATTATAATAATCTTTAAAGCCTTCGGTGATCTGCATTAATTTCCCCTTGTGGATTTATTATGGGTATTGGCGTGATATCCTTCTGACGGTATTTTTCCGAATCGCTGAGCAAGAGAAGTTAACCCATAATAAAAATCGGCACGCCGGGTTTACGGCATAAAAGTGGTAAATAACTCTTTATAGGCAATAAATAAAAGACGAAAATAGCTTGATGTTAATATGGAATGTTAATGAGATAAAGTTAATGGACTAATTATATAAGCAGTATTACTGCCATTCCATACCGGCAATGGGACGAAAATGTTCGTTATCGGAGCTGATCATATGATATGAACCTCCTATGCGTCATAGCCTGGCCGCACCTGGGGACGTTCGCAATTGCGATATCCACCGGGCTTGAAAGGCCATCATGGGTGCCGGCAGGCGCCTGGATTAGCATGATATTCCTGCATTAAAGGGGCGATTTGACGAGGGGTATGACAGTTGGGGCGAATGAAATAGCAAAATTTATCATATATTAAACTTATATTTTAAAAATGAAGTATTATTTTATTAATTCATCATAAACTGCATTTTCATGCTGGTTAACGAGGCTAGGTGAGTTAAAAAGCGCTTTGCGGCCGCATTAAGCGGGTCAGATCACTTTCGTGAACGTTATTTCCGTTTCAAACTGGAAAAATAGCGGCTACAAACCCGGCGATATTAACGCTAGGGTAAATCATCAATAGCCCCACCATTGGGTGGCGCTGCAACTTGAAATCTATTGGGCATATTCATTTCGCTAAGGACGATATGGGAGTACACAGTGGTGGATAAAGCCGTACCCGCGACCGGGGGAAAGAATGAACTGGAACCGTTGTCCGCGGCGCTGATCGAAAAAGTGTTGGCGGGCATCATGGAGATGATGAAAACGAGAAATATTCAGGTCAATACCGTGCAGGAACAAATGCTGCATTCCCATGTACGGGCAATGGTTCTGCGGTCCCTTACCGGTGAGCCGTTACCCGAGGTGGATGAAAGCCTGTTTGATGAAATCTCTCCGGATTCCATGTTAATGGCAAAAAAAGTGGTAAATGAATTAGGCAATTTACCGGTGGAAGAGGCCTATTTATTATCGGTTCATTTTGAAGTGGCGAAAGACAATACCGCTAAATAAAGTTGGAGGACATTTTATGGGTCAGGTAACAGTGGTCATCGGCGATCGTTTGGGTAAAGGCCAGAAAGTAGCCCAGGGCATTGAGCAGGCCGGCGGCAAAGCGATTGTCGTGCCCGGCATGGCCGCGGATATGAAGCTAGGGGACGTCATGCAAAAAGAGCAGGCGGATTTCGGCATCTCTTTTTGCGGCAGCGGCGGCGCCGGCGCCATTACCGCGCAGAATAAATACGGTTATAAAGCGAAATACGGCATGAGGTCCATTGAAGAGGGCGTCACTGCTATTCAGGAAGGATGCAAAGTGCTGGGTTTCGGTTTTATGGATAAGGAAGAGTTGGGGAAAAAGCTGATTGAAACCTGGCTTAAAAAATACGGCGCCGCCTGATGAAAGAGCAGTCGGTCATTAAAGTCAGGGTGGCGGGCAAAGGCGAAACCAAGAACGGTGCGCTGGCCGCCGCGTTAAGCCAGGTTCAGCCGTCGGTAATGAAATCCACCGGCGCCGTTTTGCTGCGTATCGAACCCATGCAGGTGGACGTGGTGAGCGCGGAAGAAATCCGCACGGTGGAAAAATTTCTTTTTTTCTTTCTGCCCCGGGAAAAGAGGAGCTACAGCGTGGTGTTGGATATTACGGTCAGCATCATCATGATCGATCCCGAAAAAATCCCTTTTTCTCAGCGTTAATCAGGTGGGTTAATACAAAAGGATAATCCGATGTTTCTCATCATTTTAATCAAGTCTCTTATTATCGGCGGGCTGGTGGGATTTGGCGTGGGCGCCGGAGCGGCCCGCATGTTCCATGCTCCCACCATTCAGGGCATGGGGGCGTTTCGTACCTTGGGAGAGCTGAATTCGTGCGAAGGGGATCCTGCATCCCATTTTTCCTTCGGCCTGGGATTTTTCTTTAACGCCTGGGCGTCTTCGGTGGCGGCCGGGTCTTTTACCCAGGATGTGGATCACCGCATTATCCCGCACTGGGGCGCGGCGGTGCTGATGATAAAAAACCGCCGGCTGGACCAGACCATGCACGATCCGCGGCGTATGGCCATTGCCTGCGGCATCATCGGCATGGTGGTGGTGGCGTTTCTTAACTCCACGGCTTCCGCCGTTCCGGCCGCGCTGCAGGTGACGGCGGTGAAGGTGCTGGTGCCTGCCGCCAATATTCTGGTGAACACCGTGATGCCGGTTATTTTCTGGCTGGCGGCCATTGATGCCGGCAAACGTTCGGGTTTTTGGGCGACGATTTTCGGCGGCCTGGCGCAATTGATCATGGGCAACGCCGTGCCGGGACTGGTGCTGGGGATTCTGATCGGCAAAGGGGTTGAAGAGGGAGGCTGGAACAAGATTACCGGCATCATGATGACGGCCATCGTGGCGCTGTTTGTCCTGAGCGGATTTTTCCGCGGTTTCGATATGAAAATGCTGCAGTCTTTCAGCCTGGGCGTTCCCGGCTGGCTGGACGCTATCCATAACCAGCTGAGCGGTAAATAACCTCGAGGGGATCCTGAAAATGGAACAAGAAAAACGCGGTTTTTGGTATGCCGACTGGTCTTTCCCGATCTTTGTCGGGGTACTGTCCGCCGGCATTTTCGCCGGTACCCATATGTATTATCTCTACGGCATCGGGGCGTTCAATGAAGTGGCGTTTGTCTCCATGCTGCGCACCGGCATAGATACCGGGGTATACGGCGCGGTGGCGGCCTTTGGCGCCAGCTTTCTGTTTGCCCGCATTATCGAAGGTTCGCTGGTGGGAATCCTGGATATCGGCGGCGCGCTACAGACCGGCGTAGGACTTGGGGTACCGGCGCTGCTGCTGGGGGCCGGCATTAAATATCCGCTGCAGAATTTCGCCGCGTCGCTGGCCACCGGCCTGGTGCTGGGGATAATTATCGGCTGCCTGATTATCCTGGCGCGCAAGTTCACCATCAACCAGAGCAATTCCACTTATGGGGCGGATGTCATGATGGGCGCGGGCAACGCCTCCGGCCGTTTCCTCGGCCCGCTGATCATCCTGTCCGCCATCACGGCGTCGATCCCTATCGGTTTGGGTTCTCTGCTGGGGGCGCTGCTGTTTTATCTCTGGAATAAGCCCATAACCGGCGGCGCCATTCTGGGCGCGATGATACTCGGGGCAATCTTCCCCATAGCGCTGTAACCACGTATATCAGGTGCGTTATACGGAGAATGGCAAATGTATGATCTCATTATAAGACGGGCAAAAAACAGTGACGGCAGCCTGATGGACATTGCCGTCCGTAACGGCAGGATAGCGGTTGTCGGGGAGGTGGACGAGCACGCCGCCGCCGCACAAACCCTCGACTTGCAGGGGGCGGTTTTCGCCAGCGCCGGCTGGATTGATGCCCATGTCCATTGTTACGCCAAATCGCCGGTTTATCACGATGAGCCGGATTTGGTAGGGGTTGCCGGCGGGGTCACCACCGTGATTGACGCCGGCAGCACCGGCGCCGATGACGTGGACGATTTCTACCGGCTCACCCGGGCGGCCGAGACTCAGGTGTACGCGTTTTTGAATATTGCCCGTACCGGCATCGTCACGCAGGATGAACTGGCGGACATGACGCGAATCGATCCGGTTGCCGTCCGTGAGGCGCTGCAAAACCATCCCGGTTTTATTATCGGTCTCAAGGCGCGCATCAGCAGCAGCGTGGTGGGAAGCAACGGCATCAAGCCCCTGGCGCGCGCCAAGGAGATGCAGCGGGAAACGCCTTCGCTGCCGCTGATGGTGCACATCGGCAATAACCCGCCGAGCCTGGATGAAATCGCGGATCTGCTCACTTCCGGCGACATCATTACCCACTGTTTCAACGGCAAACCGAACCGGATTTTATCCGCCAAAGGCGAACTACGCTCCTCGATAAAACGCGCGCTGGGGCGTGGTGTGCGCCTGGACGTCGGACATGGCACCGCCAGCTTCAGCTTCGCCGTGGCCGAACAGGCGATCAAACAGGGCATTTTGCCCTATACCATCAGTTCCGATATTTATTGCCGAAACCGCATCAACGGCCCGGTGCATAGCCTGGCGGCGGTCATGTCGAAATTTTTCACCCTCGGCATGAGCCTTGAAGAGGTTATCCAATGTGTCACCGCCCACGCCGCCGAGGTATTGCGTTTACCGTCTAAAGGACGCCTGGCCGTGGGCGCCGATGCGGATTTGACGTTGTTCGATATCCGTACCGAACCTCAGGTCCTGGTGGATTCCGAAGGACTGTCCGTTACCGGCGAACGTCATCTGGCGCCGCTGGCGGCCGTGGTGGCGGGTAAGGTCCTGTTAACCGTTGAAGGGAAATCAAAAAATGTCTTCAATCTATGAGCAGTATCAGCTGAAGCAGGTAATAAACGCCTCCGGACGCATGACGATTCTGGGCGTGTCCACCCCGGCCGCGGATGTGGCTGAGGCGGTTAATTACGGCTTGAACCACTTTTTTGAAATGAAGGATCTGGTGAATAAAACCGGGGCCTATATCGCCGGCCTGCTGAAGGTGGAAAGCGCGGTGGTGGTTTCCTGCGCCTCCGCCGGTATCGCCCAATCCGTTGCCGCGGTGATTGTCAAAGACGATGCCTGGCTGTTGGAAAACCCGTATGAAACGGCATCCGGCGTGGCCCGGGATATTGTGTTGCCAAAAGGCCACAACGTGAATTTCGGCGCGCCGGTCTCCACCATGGTGGCCCTGGGCGGCGGTAAGGTCGTGGAAGCCGGCTATGCCAACGAATGTTCCGCCGCCCAGCTGGCGGCCTGCATTACGCCGCGCACCGCCGCCATTCTCTACATCAAGTCCCACCATTCGGTGCAAAAAAGCATGCTGTCGGTGGCACAGGCCGCCGCCGTCGCCCGTGAACATCATGTGCCCCTCATTGTCGACGCCGCCGCCGAAGAAGATCTGACGGTCTATTACCAACAGGGGGCGGACCTGGTGATTTACAGCGGCGCGAAGGCCATTGAAGGCCCCACCAGCGGTTTGGTCCTGGGTAAAAAACAGTTCGTGGAGTGGGTAAAGCTGCAGTCCGGCGGTATCGGCCGCGCGATGAAAGTGGGCAAGGAGGGCATTCTCGGCCTGACCCAGGCGATAGAGAGCTATACCCGGCTGCCCAAGACCACCGGACGGCAAATGGTGGATAAAATGGCGCCGTTTATCAGCAGTCTGAACGCGCTGCGCGGCATATCGGCGCGCGTGGTATGGGATAGCGCCGGACGGGATATCGCCCGCACGGAAATCACCTTTGATGAAGCCGCGCTCGGCTGGAAAACCAAGGATATCGTCGACGCGCTGAAAAACGGCGACATCGCCATTTATTTTCGGGGCTATCGCGCCAATGAAGGCAAGATTGAAGTGGATGTGCGCAGCGTGACGCCGCCGCAGTTGGAGACCATTGCCGCCTGTATCGAAAATCTGTTTAAAGGAGCCGAGGCATGAAACTTACGCCGAATTTTTACCGCGATCGCGTATGTTTGAACGTGCTGGCGGGATCCAAAGATAACGCCCGCGCTATCCATGCCGCCGCCGAGGGCCATGTGCTGGTGGGCGTGCTGTCTAAAAATTATGCCGATGTTCCGTCCGCCGTGGCGGATATGCGCGATTACGCTGCGCTGATCGACAATGCGCTGTCGGTGGGATTGGGAGCGGGGGACCCGCGCCAATCGCTGATGGTCAGCCTGATTTCCCGGCAGGTCCAGCCGCAGCATGTCAATCAGGTCTTTACCGGCGTCGGCGCCAGCCGCGCCCTGCTGGGCCAAAGCGAGAGCGTGGTGAACGGCCTGGTTTCCCCCACCGGTAAAGCGGGCTGGGTGAAGATTTCCACCGGGCCCCTCAGCTCGGCGGCGCCCGACGCCATAGTGCCCATTGAAACCGCCATCGCGCTGTTGAAAGACATGGGCGGTAGTTCGGTGAAGTATTTCCCCATGGGAGGATTGAAAACCCGGGAAGAATTTGCGGCGGTGGCCCGCGCCTGCGCCGAACATGATTTTGCCCTGGAGCCTACCGGCGGTATCGATTTGGCGAATTTTGAACCGATTTTGACCATCGCGCTGGAAGCCGGCGTCGGCAAAATCATCCCCCATATCTACAGTTCGATTATCGACCAAACCAGCGGGCTGACTCGTCCGGTGGACGTCAAGGCCCTGCTGGCGATGGTGAAAAAGCTGCTGGGCTGAACGTCCGCTCGCGGAATCCCCGTTTATCCGACACGCCGTGAGAGATAAGGAAAAATATGAAAAGTAATTACGGGTTTATGATTTCCGGCTTAACCGCCGCGATGCTGGCCGTATCCGCCACGCCGCTATATGCCGCCCCAAAAGCCCCGGCCGCGCGTTATGCTTACGTCGGCACCTATAATCCGAACGGCGAGGGCGTTTACCGTTTTGATTTCAACGGCAAAACCGGGGCGCTCACCAACCGGACGCTGGTAAGCCAGTTGC
This sequence comes from Sodalis sp. RH16, assembly GCF_047324245.1. NCBI lineage: Bacteria > Pseudomonadati > Pseudomonadota > Gammaproteobacteria > Enterobacterales > Bruguierivoracaceae > Sodalis > Sodalis sp. RH16. The sequence continues at coordinate 2,405,105 of NZ_CP178737.1, forward strand.
CGAACCAGGCGCAAATGGTGGCGGCTCGCGACGGCCAGACGCTGTATATCGGCAACGAAATCGACAATTACAACGGCGGCAAGCACGGCGCGGTGGCGGCTTACCATATCAATCCCCAGAATGGCAGCCTGAGCCTTATCAATCAGGTGGACTCCCAGGGCGCCGGCCCGGTCTTTCTTTCGCTGACGCCCAAGGGCGACCATCTGCTGGTGGCAAACTATATTAGCGGCGTGGTGGCGTCATTCCCCATCGACGCCGGCGGTAAAATAGGTGAGACCGGCTCAAGCCAGCAGGATTCCGGTCCGGCCGGGGCGGGAAAACCGGCGGCGGCGGCGGAGGGCAGCTTTGCCGTCAGCGATCATAATGGTCCCCATGCCCATATGGTCGCGGCCGATCCCAGCGGCAAATTCGCTTTCTCCACCGATTTGGGACTGGACCGGATTTATCAGTGGAAACTGAACGATGCCACCGGGGCGCTGGAAGCCAACGATCCGCCCTTTATCAACGCGTCATCGGCCGGCGCCGGTCCGCGCCATTTCGTATTCCATCCCAACGGCAAGGTCGTCTTCCTGATTAACGAAGAGGCCTCGGTGCTCACCAGCTATCGCTTCGACAATGCGAAGGGCACCCTGACGCAGTTGCACAGCCTCTCTTCGTTGCCGGCGAATTTCAAAGGCACCAATTTCGCCGCCGGCATCGTGTTGAGTAAAGACGGCCGCCATCTTTATGTGGCCAATCGCCTGCATAACAGCATCGCGCAAATCAACGTTACCGGCGAGGGCGCCATGGCCTGGGGCGGCGAGATCTGGACGCGCGGAGATTACCCGCGCACACTGACGATGTCGCCGGACGGCAGATATATTTTCGCAATGAATCAGCGAAGCGATAACATCACCCGGTTCCGGGTGGCCGGCGGCAGCGGCAAATTAGCGTTTGTTGACGATTACATTCCGGTGGGCAGCCCATCGCAGATGGTGATTGCCCCTTGAAAAGAGAATTCCTTGCACAGAGTATTCCCTAACCAGCGATACGCCGGGCTGACGGCGTAAGTAGGTACAGCGGCACGGGATAACAGGATGCCGTCCCGGACCGAATCGAAAGCGCTGTTTGCCGGCAATAATGATTGGAAGGATAATGGTGAGATTTCCCTATCAACGATTGGCCCACTTGTTTGACGCGCTGCAGCTCGAAACGCTGCCGCAGGACGAGCTGGCAAAACGCCTGGCAGTCTCAACACGCACCGTGCGGGCGGATATTATTGCTTTAAACGAAATTATCGCGCAGTACGGGGCCGCCTTTGTGTATAACCGCGGCAGCGGCTATCAATTGAAAATAGATGACCCGTCGCTATTCTCCACCCTGCAACAGACGGTAAACCATCGCGTCAATCCGACGCCGCGCACCGCCTCGGATCGGGTGGATTATCTGTTGATCCGCTTTTTGACCTCCGCGTTCTCGTTAAAGCTGGAGGATCTGGCGGATGAATGGTTTGTCAGCCGTGGAACGCTGCAAAATGATATGGCCGAGGTGCGTGAGCATCTGGCGCGCTATAACCTGAATATTGAAACCAAACCGCGCTACGGCATGAAACTGTTCGGCGCCGAGCTGTCTATCCGGGCCTGTTTGACCGACCTCTTGTTCCAGCTCGATGCCGGGGATCACGCCAATCCGCTGCTGAAAACCGAAAGCCTGGATCGCGGGACCTATGAAAAGCTTACCCGTTTTATGCATCAACTGCTGGCGCAATCGTCCATCCGCCTCACCGATGAAAGCGAGCGTTATCTGAATTTTTATTGCGCCGTGGCCATCAAGCGCATCGCCGGCGGTTTTCCCCTGACGGAGTTCGAGGCGGAAGAGGGCGATCCGGCGGTGAAACAGATATCGGTGCGGCTGATGGCAGAGCTGAAATCCCTGGCGGGCAAAGAGATCCCGGCGGCGGAAGAGGCTTACCTCAGGGTGAATATCGCCGCGCGGCGGGTGCAGAATATACTGCCCACTGATATTAACGCTGACGACGACGAGTCGCTGGTGGACTATATCCTGTCCTATATCAATACCCACTATAACTACGATTTACGTGGCGATAAGCAGTTGTGTACCGATCTGCTTACTCACATCAAGACCATGATTACCAGGGTAAAATATCAGATTAATATCCCCAATCCGCTGTTGGCCAATATCAAGCAGCATTATCCCATGGCCTATGATGTCACCCTGGCGGCGGTGAACAGCTGGGGCAAATATACGCCGTATGTGATAAGCGAAAATGAAATCGGCTTCCTGGTGCTGCATATCGGCGTGGGTCTGGAGCGCCATTATGATATCGGCTATCAGCGTCATCCCCAGGTGCTGCTGGTGTGCGATAGCGGTAACTCTACGGTGCGTATGATTCAGGCGCTGCTGAGCCGCAAGTACCCGCAAATCAGCGTGACCCGGGTCATTTCATTGCGGGAATACGAGAGATTGCCGGCGTTGGAGGAGGATTTTGTGATTTCCACCGTTCGGCTGGAGGAAAAGAACAAGCCGGTGATGGTACTGGCGCCGTTTCCCAGTGATTACCAGCTTGAGCAACTGGGTAAACTGGTGCTGGTGGATCGTACCCGGCCTTATATGCTGGAAAAGTTTTTTCATGAAAATTATTTTATGATCGTTGATAAGCCCATGGATCAACAGGATCTGTTCAAGCGGGTGTGCGGGCAATTGAAACGCGATGGGTTGGTGGGTAAAGATTTTTATCCGTCGGTGGTTGAGCGGGAAGCCATTGTCAGCACGCTGCTGGGGGACGGTATCGCATTGCCCCATTCGCTGGGATTGCTGGCGAAAAAAACGGTGATTTATACCATATTGGCGCCCCAGGGTATTCCGTGGGGCGATGGCGAAATCGCCTACGTGGTTTTTTTGCTGGCCATTAACAAGACTGATTATGAAGAGGCGATGGCGATTTACGAGCTGTTCGTGAATTTTGTCCGTGCGCGCGCCATGCCCAGGCTGCGGGAGAGCCGTGATTTCGCCGGCTTCAAGGCGGTGGCCATTGATAGCCTGAGCCGGGCTTAATCAGTCTTCGTTAAAGCCGGCGTTGAAGAGTTCAATGATAGCCGCCAGCGCCCGTTCTTCATCAGGGCCGGTGGCTTCGATTTCAATCAGCCCGCCCTTGGCGGAATCCAGCATCAGCAGCGCGATAACGCTGCTGGCTTCCGCTTCGGTCCCGAAGTCGTTGCGCAGCAGCACCTCGGCGTCAAAGCTTTGCACCAGATCGAATAATTTCATGGCTGGCCGGGCATGCATGCCGAGACGATTCTTGATTTCCACCGTTTGCTTGACTGTCATGAGCGTTTTTCCAGGGTTCGGTGTCTGGATTGGACATTTTTGCCGCGGGAGCGGAAATAATCCGCCAACTGCTCGGCAACATACACTGAACGGTGTTTGCCGCCGGTACAGCCAATGGCCACCGTTAAATAGCTGCGGTTGTTGGTCTCCAGCATCGGCAGCCACAGTTCGAGATAACTTCGGGTTTGGTAAATGAAATTATGGACTTCGGTGTGCCGGTCGAGAAAGGCCGCCACCGGTTTATCCAGACCGGTCATCGGCCGCAGTTTCGGATCCCAGTGCGGGTTGGGCAGGAATCGTACGTCAAAAACATAGTCCGCATCGATGGGCAGGCCGTGTTTGTAGCCGAAGGACTCGAACACCATGGTCAATTCGCGCTCGCGTTTGCCCAGCAGCCGGGTGCGGAGCATTTCCGCCAGTTCATGCACCGACATTTCCGAGGTGTCGATAATCAAATCGGCCCTGGAGCGCAGCGGTTCCAGCAGTTCGTTCTCCTGATCGATGGCGCTTTCCAGCGACAGGTTCTTGCTCGACAGCGGGTGCAGGCGCCGGGTATCGCTATAACGGCGGATCAGGGTGCTGCGCTCGGCGTCGAGAAACAGCAACTGCGGCGAAAAGCTTTGCGGCAGGTTATCCATTGCATGCTCGAAAATTTCCGGCGTTTCGGGCATGTTGCGCACGTCAATACTGACCGCGGCGGAAATATTGCGATCCGCCAGGGTGGCGGCCAGCTGCGGCAGCAATACCACAGGCAGGTTATCGACGCAATAAAACCCCATATCTTCCAGCGCGCGTAGCGCCACTGACTTCCCTGAACCGGATCGACCGCTGACAATCATCAGCACCATGACGACTCCCCTCTGGCATTAACATCGACGCATTGGCGAAGAGGCCGCTATTTCCGCCAATCAAACCCCGCGGGTCGGTAAGCGTAGGACACTGCGCGTTAAGACCCGGCTTCTGTTTCCGTCATGATTTCATAAAGTTCTTCGTCGCTTTGAGCAGCGCGTAGCCGGCGGCAGACCGTTTTATCAGCCAGACGCTTGGCTACCAACGATAGCGTATGCAGGTGCGTTTTGCATTGTTCCGCCGGCACCAGCAGGGCAAAAAGCAAATCCACCGGTTGATTATCGATGGCATCGAAGGCGATGGGCTGCTCCAGGCGGATAAATACCCCCACCGCCCGCAGCGTGTCCTCTTCCAGTTTGCCGTGGGGGATCGCGATTCCATTACCGATACCGGTACTGCCCATGCGTTCACGGGTTAATACGGCGTCAAATACCACCTGCGGCGCCAGGTTAAGCTGTTTGGCCGCCAGTTCGCTGATAATTTCCAGCGCGCGTTTTTTGCTCTGGCACTGAATGGAGCCGCGGGTGCATTCAAGGCTTAACACCGTATTGATTTGCATTGCTGTATCGTTAGTCATTTCGTTTCACTTAGGCGCTGATTCACCTTTAAGACTCATCGGCCCATTATACCCGTCATCTTGCGAGTCGCGGGTGTGTTGGCTTAGTTACTCGGCTCATCCATGAGCCTCGCCATTACGAGCCGATGCGAGGTCAGGCTGCGACAATGGCTACAGTGAATTAAAACTGTTTCAGTTTATCTTTATGCTTATTAAGTTGACGCGCCAGCTTATCTATCAGCAGATCGATGGCGGCATACATATCATCCGCTTCCGAAGTCGCGTGCAGCTCGCCGCCATTGACATGTATCGTCGCTTCAGCGATCTTCTGCACCTTTTCGACTTTTAGAACAATATATACCTGATTGATTCGGTCGAAGTACTGTTCAAGCTTGGAAAATTTCGCAGTAACGAAATCGCGTAACGCATCGGTGATATCAACACGCTGTCCGGTAATATTCAGCTGCATAGTGTCTTCCTTCTCTGTGGAGGTCAAACCAATTGTTTTCGCTGGTTCGACGGCGGGATGGATAAGGACTCACGATATTTTGCCACGGTACGCCGTGCTACCATAATACCCTGATCGGAAAGCAGGGTGGTCAGCTTGCTGTCGCTGAGCGGCTTCGCCGGGTTTTCTGCGGCGATCAGTTTTTTCACCAGCGCGCGAATGGCCGTTGAGGAAGCTTCGCCGCCCCCTTCGGTATTGACGTGACTGGAGAAAAAATATTTAAGTTCGTAGATACCGCGCGGGCTGTGCAGATATTTTTGCGTGGTAACGCGAGATATGGTTGATTCATGCATATCCACCGCCTGGGCGATATCCGCCAGCACCATGGGACGCATAAACTCTTCCCCCTGTTCGAAAAAAGCCTGCTGCTGCTCTACGATGCAGCGGGTGACTTTCAACAGGGTGTCATTACGGCTTTCAAGACTTTTAATCAGCCAGCGGGCTTCCTGCAGGTGGCTGCGGATAAACTGCCCGTCCGCATCGTTTCGGGTGGTGTTGCCCAGCGCCGCGTATTGCTGATTGATTTTAAGGTTGGGAATGCTGTCGGTATTGAGTTCCACCGTCCAGCGGTTATGCACTTTGCGCACCAGGACATCGGGTATCACATACTGCGATTCGGTGGTATTGATGGATTGGCCCGGGCGGGGATCCAGGGATTGAATCAGCGCCATCGCCGATTTCAACACCTCTTCTTTCAGCCGCGTCGACCTCAGCAGGGTACGGAAATCGTGGCTGGCCAGCAAATCCAGGTAATCGGTGACGATAAGCCTGGCTTCCGCCAGATACGGAAAATCCTTTGACAGCTGCGACAGCTGAATGAGCAGGCAATCACGTAAATCCCGCGCCGCCACACCCACCGGATCGAATCGCTGGACTCGTTTCAGCACCGCTTCCACTTCATCCATGGTCACGCTCTCTACGCCGATGCTCTCCAGGATATCTTCCAGCGGCACGGTGAGATAACCGGTCTCATCCACCGCATCCACGATGGAGGTGGCGATAGCGATGTCGGTGTCGGAAAAAGGCGTCAGCTCCACTTGCCACATCAGGTAATCCTGCAGCGTCTGAATGGTCTCGCCCTGGTAAATCGGCAGCTCCTCGTCGCGGTAATCCGTACCGGTGCCGGACGGGGTGCCCGCTGAATACATTTCGTCCCAGGTAGCGTCCAGCGGCAGTTCTTCCGGCATATCCTTTTGCTCCATCGCCTCGCGGGTATCGAGGGATTCGGAGTCGGGAGCGTCGTGCGGCGTGTCTATTTCTTCATGAACGTCCGATTGTTCGAGTAAAGGATTGCTTTCCAGCGCAGTCTGTATTTCCTGCTGGAGTTCAAGCGTGGACAATTGCAACAGACGTATCGCCTGCTGTAACTGCGGAGTCATGGCCAGTTGCTGACTAAACCTGAGTTGCAAACCTTGCTTCATATGATGCGTTAATTAACCTCATGGCCCTTCATTCTTCAGGACACCTTATCAGAGGCGGAACTCTTCGCCCAGATAAACACGTTTCACCTGCTCGTCCTGGAGGATTTCAGCCGGGGACCCGTGCGCGATGAGTTTACCCTGACTGACTATATAAGCACGCTCGCACACGTCCAGCGTCTCGCGCACATTATGATCGGTAATCAACACCCCGAGCCCGCTGTCGCGCAAATGTTCGATAATTTTTTTGATATCGATAACGGAAATCGGATCCACACCGGCAAAAGGTTCATCAAGCAAAATGAATTTAGGGTTGGCGGCCAGGGCGCGGGCGATTTCCACCCGGCGCCGCTCGCCGCCGGAAAGAGATTGTCCCATATGATCGCGCAGATGGGCGATATGGAACTCCTCCATCAGGGCATTGGCCCGGTCCTCGCGCTGGGCGCCGCTCAAATCCTTCCTGATTTGCAGCACCGCCATCAGATTATCATAGACGCTGAGGCGGCGGAAAATGGAGGCTTCCTGCGGCAGATAGCCGATACCCCGGCGCGCGCGGGTATGCAGCGGCAGGATACTGATGTCGTCGTCGTCAATAACGATGCGGCCGGCGTCGCGCTGAATGATGCCCACAACCATGTAAAACGTGGTGGTTTTGCCCGCACCGTTGGGTCCCAGCAATCCGACAATTTCGCCTGAACTGACCTTGAGGCTGACGTTTTCCACCACATGGCGGCCTTTGTAAGCTTTAGCCAGGTTTTCCGCGATTAATGTTGCCATAGGAGCTGTTAACCTTGTTAATTAGCGGCGGGTTTAACCGCCGGAGCGGCCTTCTTGGCCGGTGCGGCTTTAGCAGCCGGTGCGCCCGGCGCGGCCGGGGTTTTATCCTGCAACTGGGACGGCACCAGCACGGTTGTCACCCGCTTGCCTTTGTCGCTGAAGGCCTCCATCTGCTGCTGTTTCACCAGATAGGTAATACGATCGCCTTTGACGTTGCTGTCCAGCTGTTCGATGTAAGCGTCACCGGTAAGAATGACATAGTCGTTGGCCAATTCGTAACGCACCTTCTGCGCATGGCCCTTCACCGGTTTACCGCTGTCCTGCATCTGGTAGAAGGTCACCGGATTTCCGTAGCCTTCCACCACTTCCTTGCCCTGCACGCCGTTGGGACGGGTAATGACGACCTTATCCGCCCTGATATCGATGGAGCCTTGTTTTACCACCACCGTGCCGGTCAGCGTCACGGTATTGGTGAGCATATCAACCGCCTGCTGCGCGGAGTCAACATTGATCGGCTGGTCGGTATCGCCGGTCAGCGCCATGGCCTTGGCGCTGAGCAGTAACAGCGCGCCGGCGGCGATGATGTTATGGATTTTGCTGCTGGTTCTGAATTTCATAAGAGGTCTTGACCTTTTCAATCAACTGGGCAGTCTTGCTTCGCAGATTTCCGCGCATCTTTGTGCCTACAGAGTTAAAGCCGACGCCATATAAGGTGACTACGTCATCAGAAGACACATCCTGCGTCACCAGATTCACTACCGCGTTATCGGTTCTGATGTGCTGCAGCTGTGATGTGTCGGTCAGGCTGTCTACCTGAACATGGCCATATAAATAAAGCATTTTATCACCGGTCAGCTTGGCCTGATCGGCTTTGACTGTCCAGGTCGCGACCTTGTTTTCATCGTACATCGTCGCCACCGGTCGGGTAAACCAGGTGATTTGTTCCACGGCATATTGTTTTACATGATCGGATATCAGCCGGTAGTTCAGGCTCCCCAAAGGGTTATAGACCGTAGTGACGGTATGCTCGCTCTGATAGGTCGGCTCGCCGGTATCCGTCACCGCCGGGGCCGTCGCGTTGTCGTTATCCGCCAGGTTCCAGCCGATGAGCACCAATACCACGATAACCAGCAGCAGGGTAACCCAATATTTTGTCTTACTCATACCGACTGCCCTTTGGCATCCTCAAGCTTCCCCTGCGCCAGCAACAACAGATCACAGACTTCCCGCACCGCGCCGCGGCCGCCGCGGATATGCGTCACGTAATCGGCCTTGGGCGATAACAGCGGATGGGCATCCGCTACGGCGATAGCCAGGCCAACCCGCGCCATCACCGGCCAATCAATCAGGTCATCGCCGATGTAAGCCACCTGCTCCTCTGTTAAAGAGAGTTTATCCAACAGGGCTACAAAGGCCAAAAGCTTATCCGATTGCCCCTGATAAAGATGGACGATGCCCAGGGTTTTACAACGATCCTCCACCAATTTGGCGGAGCGGCCGGTAATAATAGCGACCTCGATGCCGGATGTCAGCAAGCTTCGGATACCGTAGCCGTCGCGCACGTTGAATGCTTTCAGTTCTTCGCCCTGGTTGCCTTGGTAGATCAGGCCGTCGGACAATACGCCGTCGACGTCGCAAATCAGCAGCCGGATATCCCGGGCGCGCCGTAAAACGGATTCTTCAACCGGTCCGTAGCATGTATCAATACGGGGGGTATCATGCATGGCGCAGTTCCTTCCTTGTTAAATGACGCCGGCGCGTAGCATATCATGCATATGCACCACGCCCAGCAGACGGTTTTGTTCCGCCACCAGCACCGAAGTGATATGCCGCGATTGCATAAGATTAAGCGCTTCCACCGCCAGGATGTTAGGGGTGACGCGGATACCGCCCGCCGTCATCAGGTCGGCGATGCGTGCCTTATTGAGATCCACGCCCATATCGAATACCCGCCGCAGATCGCCGTCGGTAAAAATACCTTCGATATTACCTTTCTCATCACAGATAACGGTCATACCGAGATTTTTACGGGTCATTTCCAACAGAGCGTCCCGCAGCGACGCGTCGCGGGGGGTAATGGGGATTTCATCGCCATTGTGCATGATATCGGCCACCCGCAGCAGCAATTTGCGGCCCAGCGAGCCGCCGGGATGGGAGAGGGCGAAATCTTCTGAGGTGAAGCCGCGGGCCTGCAGCAGCGCCACCGCCAGGGCGTCCCCCATGACCAGCGCGGCGGTGGTGCTGGCGGTGGGCGCCAGGCCGAGAGGGCAGGCTTCCAGGGGAACATGGACGCAAATATGGATATCCGCTGCTTTGGCCATGGCGCTTTCCGGCTTGCCGGTCATGCAGATCAGCGGAATGCTTAAGCGTTTCAACACTGGGATCAGCGCCAGGATCTCATTGGCTTCGCCGGAGTTCGACAGGGCAATAACGATATCCTGGGCTGCAACCATGCCCAAATCGCCGTGGCTGGCTTCGCCGGGGTGGACAAAAAACGCCGGCGTGCCGGTGCTGGCGAAAGTGGCCGCCATCTTGCGACCGATGTGGCCGGATTTGCCCATGCCCATCACCACGACCTTGCCGCTGCAAAAAAATATTTTTTCACAGGCGCGGCGGAAATCGTCGTTGATATATTGATCCAGCTGCGCTAGACCGGCCCGCTCTACGGCGAGAACCTGCTTACCGGCTGCCGGAAAGTCAAAGTCCGGCGCTAATGATAAATGTGACATAAATTCATCCTGATGGCCCGGCGGTGTATCCGGGCTAAATAAACAGCACCGTAAGATAGGCGGCGAAGGCACCTAACAGCAGACCGCCCATCATTGAATTGATCCTGTGGTGTTTGCGTAAACAGAACGCCGCCAATACTATGCTGGCCGCCAGCATGACCCAGTAATCCCGCCGGACCGCCAGCGGGTCCAGCGGCCCGGGGGAGAGCAGGGCGGGGACGCACAGCACCAGGAGGCTATTGACGATATTGGAGCCAATGAGATTTCCCAGGGCAATATCGTTTTCTCCTTTCAGCGCGCCGGCAATCACCGTTGCGAGTTCCGGCAGGCTGGTGCCGACGGCCACGACCGTCAGGCCGATGACCAGCTCTCCCACCCCCAGCTGCCGCGCCAGTACGCCGGCGTTATCAATAACCATATGCGCCGAGATGGGCATGATGATAAACGCCAGCGCCAGCCACAGCACCGCTACGGTGTTGCCGCCGCCCCGCGGCAGCTCCGCCATCTGCTGACGGGTCAGGCTGTCGTCCGGCGAACGCAGTGCCGGCCGGGACATGTTCACTACGGCGGCAATATAACCGATGCCCGCCAGTAACAGTATCATACCATCCCGGCGGCTCAGGATGTTATCCGCCAGCAACATACCGCACAATGCCGTGGCAAACAGCAGCAACGGCAGCTCCCGCCGCAGGATATCCGAGTGGAACGCTATCGGCCTGAAAAGGGCCGCGCCCCCGGCGATAAGCAGGATATTGGCGATATTGGAGCCGATGATATTTCCTACCGCCAGGTCGTTTTCGTGATTCAGGGCGGCGGTAACCGAAATCATCAATTCCGGCAGGGAGGTACCCAACGACACCACGGTGCAGCCGATAAGCCATGGCGCGATCCCCAGCGAACGACTCAGGACGGCAGCACTGTAAACCAATCTATCCGCGCCATAAACGAGTAGAATAAGGCCGATAATAAGTAATGACGTGGTCAAAAACATGTAAAATCCTTGATTTGACTATAATCCTGGCCTGCCGGCGGCCGCTTCCTCCCCGCGGCGGGATAAATAAGTGCGTCTCATCTATGGCGTTGTCTGATTTTGACCGCCAGTAGACAAAAAGTAAAATCCGGCCGCCGATCCTATCTTAACGCCGATAGGTAAGTTTATGTAAAAGTTCGATGATTTGGCGCTATTCATTTAATATCGTAGGTTAGAGCTCTCAGTGAGAACGTATAGGCAGTGAAATAATATGAATCAAACGGCACCTCTGGTGGACATCCGCGGATTGAGTTTCCGCCGCGGCAATCGCCCGATATTCGATAACATCACCTTGCATGTCCCCAGAGGGAAAATCACTGCCATCATGGGGCCATCGGGCATCGGCAAAACCACTCTGCTGCGTCTGATAGGCGGTCAATTGGCCCCCGACAGTGGCGAAATCTGGTTCGATGGTGATAATATCCCGGCCTTGTCGCGGCGGCGGCTCTATGACGTGCGCAAGAAAATCAGCATGTTATTCCAGTCCGGCGCGCTGTTCACGGATATCAACGTGTTCGAGAACGTAGCGTTTCCCCTGCGGCAACATACCCGGTTGCCCGAGCCGGTACTGCGCACCACGGTGATGATGAAGCTTGAGGCGGTGGGTCTGCGCGGCGCCGCTTCCCTGATGCCGTCGGAGCTCTCCGGCGGCATGGCCAGGCGGGCGGCGCTGGCGCGGGCCATCGCTCTCGATCCGGAACTTATCATGTTCGACGAGCCTTTTGTCGGGCAGGATCCCATTACCATGGGGGTCTTGGTGAAGCTCATTGATGAATTGAACCACGCGCTGGGGGTCACCTGCATCGTGGTTTCCCATGACGTGCCGGAGGTGCTGAGTATCGCTGACTATGCTTATATCGTGGCCGAACAGCACGTCGTGGCGGAAGGGACGCCGGAGCAGCTGCGCACTAACGATGATGCCAGGGTGCGCCAATTTTTGGACGGCATTGCCGACGGGCCGGTTCCCTTCAATTATCCCGCCGCGGATTATAAAACCCAGCTTTTAGGTTCAGGGAGTTGACCGAGCCATGCTAACGCAAGCATTAGCGTCCATCGGACGCCGGGGCATTGAAGTCTGCCTTGCCTTCGGGCGGGCAGGCCTGCTGCTGTTTAACGCGCTGGTGGGTAAACCCGACTTTCGCCAACAGTGGCCGCTGCTTATCAAGCAGTTGTATAGCGTCGGGGTGCAGTCCCTGATGATAATTATCGTTTCCGGGCTGTTTATCGGCATGGTGCTGGGGTTGCAGGGTTATATCATCCTGACCACCTACAGCGCCGAGGCCAGCCTGGGCATGCTGGTGGCGCTATCGCTGCTGCGCGAACTGGGGCCGGTGGTCACCGCGCTGCTGTTCGCCGGCCGCGCCGGCTCGGCGCTCACCGCCGAGATTGGCTTAATGAAGGCCACCGAACAGTTGTCCAGCCTTGAAATGATGGCGGTGGATCCCCTGCGTCGCATTGTGGCCCCGCGGTTTTGGGCCGGGGTCATCAGCATGCCGCTGCTGACGGCGATTTTTGTCGCGGTGGGTATCTGGGGCGGCGGGGTGGTAGGCGTGGATTGGAAAGGTATCGATAGCGGCTATTTCTGGTCCGCTATGCAGGGCGCGGTGGACTGGCGTCAGGATTTGGTGAATTGCCTGATCAAAGGCGTGGTTTTCGCCATCACCGTGACCTGGATTGCGTTGTTCAACGGTTATGATGCGATTCCCACCTCCGAGGGCATCAGCCGGGCAACCACCAGAACCGTGGTTCATGCGTCCCTGGCGGTGTTGGGACTGGATTTCGTGCTGACAGCACTGATGTTTGGGAAGTGAGTTAATGCAAACGAAAAAAAGCGAAATATGGGTCGGCGTGTTTATGATTATCGCTTTATGCGCCATCGTCTTTCTCTGCCTGCAGGTGGCGAATATCCGCTCCTTTGGGAATACCGCCACTTATCGTATTTCCGCCTCGTTCGATAATATCGGCGGACTGAAGGTTCGCTCGCCGGTGAAGGTGGGCGGCGTGGTGATCGGTCGGGTGGCGGACATTACCCTCGATCCTAAAACCTATGCCCCCAAGGTGGCGATGGATATCGAATCCACTTACAACCACATCCCGGATACCAGTTCACTGGCGATCCGGACCTCGGGCCTGCTGGGAGAGCAATACCTGGCGCTCAACATCGGCTTTGAAGATCCCGATATGGGCACCTCCATCCTCAAGGACGGCGGCACCATTCAGGACACCAAGTCGGCACTGGTGCTGGAAGACTTGATCGGCCAGTTCCTGTACAAGAGCGGCGGCGACAACAAGTCGGCGCCGGACGGCGGCAAAAATCCTGCGGATGGAACGAACAGCGCGCCGGCCGCCGGCGGTGCCTCCGCTCCCGCGGCATCCGGCAACGGCGCCCAGCCCGCCGCGACGAATCACTGAGAGGAAATGACCTATGTTTAAGCGTTTGATAATGATAGCCCTGCTGGTGGTGATAGCGCCTTTGGCGCAGGCGGTGGACCAGACCAACCCCTACGCCTTGATGAATGAAGCGGCGGGAAAAACCTTTACCCGCCTGAAAAACGAGCAGAGCCAGATCCGGCAGAACCCCGATTATCTGCGCACCATCGTGCGGGACGAGCTGCTGCCCTATGTCCAGATAAAATACGCCGGCGCCCTGGTGCTGGGCTCCTATTACCGCGATGCGACCCCGGCCCAGCGCGATGCCTATTTCAAGGCATTCCAAAGCTATCTGGAGCAGGCTTACGGACAGGCCCTGGCCATGTACCGCAACCAAACCTTCCAGGTTGAGCCGGAAAAACCGCTGGGTGACGCCACTATCATCGCCATACGGGTGACCATTGTGGATCAGGGCGGCCGGCCGCCGGTCCGGCTTGATTTTCAATGGCGCAAGAACAGCCAGACGGGCAACTGGCAGGCCTACGATATGATAGCCGAAGGCGTGAGCATGATTACCACGAAGCAAAACGAGTGGGCTTCCACCCTGCGCCAGAAAGGCATCGACGGCCTGACACAGCAGCTACAGGCAGCCGCCGGCCAGCCCATTACGCTGGATAAGCAAAACAATGGCTGAGTCCCTGAGCTGGCAAGCCGACGGCGACACCCTGCTGTTGCGGGGCGAGCTGGATCGCGACACGCTGATCTCCTTCTGGACGCAGCGGGATAGTCTCTTGCCGGGTATCCGCTTTCTGGATGTTTCAATGCTGGATCGCGTGGATTCCGCCGGCGTGGCCATGATGCTGCATTTATGCGCGTCGCAGGCTAAACAAGGCGGAGCGTTGGCATTAACCGGCGTCACGGAAAAACTGCGCACGCTGATTACCCTCTACAAGCTGCAAGATATTCTTCCTTCCGTAGATGATAAGCTGGCTTGAGCGTATTGACGAAGTGTTCGGTCGGGACAGGCCGCCCGGTCGTAAACACGCCGTGAACCCATCCCTGGGGGCTCGATCCGCGCCGTCCCTGGCGCGGACGGTTTACTCTACTGGCAGCCTGTCCCACCTTATTGACTCCGAGTACATTTGTCAGCAGCCACAGCCGGCGTAAGCCGGCTTCATACCCCTGATAATAACCCACTGTCCTCCAAGCTGTTTTTGTTCGGCCGTGCTTAAAGGCCAAAGGATTATCGTTATGCCTGTTTCCGATGGCGACGTATTCATCTAAGATAGCGGCTTGTTTCCCGACCCATGACAGTGATTTGACCATTATGGAAAACCACGAAATCAAAGAAGTTCTGATGAGCGCCCTGGCACTGCAAGAAGCTCATGTATCGGGCGACGGCAGCCATTTTCAGGTCATCGTCGTGAGTGAGCAATTTGCCGGTATGAGCCGGATCAAAAAGCAACAGGCGGTGTATGCCCCGTTGGCGGAATATATTTCGGATAATCGTATACATGCGCTTTCCATCAAGGCCTATACGCCTGATGAATGGCAGCGCGATCGCAAACTGAACGGCTTTTAGGCCGTCGGCGGCGTCCGGCGGCATTGCACCCGTTAATAAGAGAGCAGTTGTAATGGATAAATTTCGTGTCCAGGGTCCGACCCGGTTAAGCGGAGAAGTGACCATATCCGGCGCCAAAAATGCTGCGCTGCCGATATTGTTTGCCGCCTTGTTGGCGGAAAAGCCGGTTGAAATACAAAACGTCCCCAAATTGAAAGATATCGATACCACCATGAAGCTGCTGAGCCAGCTTGGGGCGAAGGTGGAACGTAATGGTTCGGTGCATGTGGATGCCAGCGGCGTCAATGTCTTCTGCGCCCCTTATGATCTGGTGAAAACCATGCGCGCGTCCATTTGGGCGCTGGGACCGCTGGTGGCCCGCTTCGGCCAGGGCCAGGTTTCCCTGCCCGGCGGTTGCGCCATCGGCGCCCGGCCGGTGGATTTGCATATTTCCGGCCTTGAGCAGTTAGGCGCCACCATCAAGCTTGAGGAAGGGTATGTGAAGGCGTCCGTCGATGGTCGCCTGCGGGGTGCGCACATCGTGATGGATAAGGTCAGCGTGGGCGCCACGGTGACCATTATGAGCGCCGCCACCCTGGCGGACGGCACCACCATAATCGAAAATGCCGCACGGGAACCGGAGATTGTCGATACCGCCAATTTCCTGATTACCCTCGGGGCCAACATCAGCGGCGCCGGCACCGATAAAATCACTATTGAAGGAGTGGCCCGCCTGGGTGGCGGTGTATATCGCGTACTGCCGGACCGCATCGAAACCGGAACCTTCCTGGTGGCGGCGGCCATTTCCGGCGGTAATGTTACCTGCCGCGCTACCCGTCCGGACACGCTGGACGCTGTATTGGCCAAATTGCGTGAAGCCGGCGCGGATATCGACATCGGCGAAGACTGGATAAGTCTTGATATGCATGGCAAACGTCCGAAGGCCATTACGGTGCGTACTGCTCCGCATCCCGGCTTTCCTACGGATATGCAGGCACAGTTCAGCTTGTTGAATCTTGTGGCGGAGGGAACCGGCGTTATCACTGAAACCATCTTTGAAAACCGGTTTATGCATGTGCCCGAATTGATTCGCATGGGTGCCCGAGCGGAAATCGAAAGCAACACCGTGATTTGCCATGGGGTGGAAACGCTCTCCGGGGCACAGGTTATGGCAACCGATTTACGCGCATCCGCCAGCCTGGTGTTGGCCGGCTGCATCGCCGAGGGCGTTACGGTGGTGGATCGTATTTATCATATCGATCGCGGTTATGATTGCATCGAAGCTAAACTGCGCAAGCTTGGCGCAAACATCGAGCGCATCAGCGGTGAATAGGCAGTAATTCTGAAACGGGCCGCCGGCGGCGGCCCTTCCACAGGTTATCCACAAGTCAATCACAGGGTTATACCGCGACACCGTTTTGCTGGGTTCCCGAAACCGGGCGATTATTGCCGTACTGAGATAATACAAACTGCTTTATCACTTTGTTCAATACCGGAGTGGACGTAATGCCGTAACGTGCCGCTATGACCCGGTAGTTCCCACCGGAACGGATATCCGCCATGGCCCGATCTAAATAGCATTCTTCTAATGCAACACGTGCGATTGGAGAGATGATACCGAATCGCTCGGCGAGCGTTTGGCAATTTTCACCGGCAAGCACCCCGTTGCCGGCGACGGCATTAACGCAATCTGACTGCAGCACATCAAGGCTGGCCATGAGTTGGATGCCGTATTTCCTGGCAATGTCACGCCAATGGCCGCCGGCCTGGATGTCCTTCTGTATGTCCCCGCCTTTGATCAGTTTATTTTCAAGCGTTGCCACCGCCTTTGGCTGAGTAATCCGATATTTTTCCCGAATTTTAACGGCATTAAGGCCGCCTTCCATTTTGGAATCGAGAATAAAATCAATAGTGGATAATTCCAGCTGGAGCCGTGCGGCTTCGGTTTTGAGACCCAGCCTTACGGCGATGCTATGGCAATCATTCTCACACTTGATATACCGCGTCCCCCTGGTGCTCACTACGTGATTTTCCAAAGCGACGCGCACCTCATCAGTAACGATGCCATATTTGGCGACAATCTGATGGCAAGTCAGGCGCAGATTGCCTTTTCGCGTATTCAGACTCTGTAAAGAGCATTTTTCCAAGGCGACGCGGGCATTTGGATGAGATATGCCATGCCTGGTGGCTAACAGTTGACAGTTATTACCTTGACGGGCGTAAGCCCCGGCCAGGCCTTCAACGGCATGGTTTTCTAATACGCCACGGGCGTTATGGCTGATTATTCCGTAATGTTTGGCCACGATATCGCAGTGCTTACCCAACTGAACTTCCGCTTTGGCAACACCGTTTATGGCATAGCTTTCGAGCAGCGTGCGTCCTTCAGGCGTAACGATACCGTAGAGTCTGGCCAGTTCATGACAGTTATTACCGATGTGCGCCATTTCCCAAAGTCGGGTACGAATCGAAAAATTCTCAATTTCGTTTCTCATTGCAGGGGTACATATGCCATATTTCTCGGCCAGCATAAGGCAATTACCGCCGGACCCTGCTTCTATTCCCAGGACGCCTCCTAACGCATAATACTCTAGATATTCTCGCCCGGTGGCGGTAATGATCTCATATTGTTGCGCCAGGATTACGCAGTTCTCGCCTCTTTGCGCCTTGATGCCGATGCAGTGTCTGACCATATAGGTTTCAAGCTGTATGCGTCCTGAAGAGGTAAAAACACCATATCGCTCGGCAATATCCCCACAGGTGTCCGTTTCATTGATTAGAGGCCGGTATGCCTCGGTAAAAATATATTGCTCAAGCAGCGCAATACTCCCTTCTTCGCCGATGCCGAATTTAACGGCGACGTTACGGGCATTTTTTCCCGCCCATCCTCCTTCGCCCGCCAAGGTGTTAACAATCAACCGTTCGAGTTCCTGTAGGGACGACGGGCTGGTAATGGCATACCTCGCTGCAACATCCCTCAAGCTGCTCTCGGCGGTAATTTGGTCAATCAGCAAACGGCAAAAGGACGTTTTATCCTCGATAGCCCGCAGCTGAGATGCCAGGGAAGGGGTGCTTTCATAGTGAAGCCTCGCCTCGGCGGCATAGAGTGCCATGGCGATAGGCCGATCCTCTGGATTCATCTCGTAGATATGCCCGCCGAGACGTATCAGCGGCAGGACCCGCTGTTTTGCCCTCAATGCCTGTATTCTCGCCAAAGCGGTATCAAAATCCCTGATTGTGATTACCCATGACAACGTATCGCTAACGATATGGCCATAGTTGATTTCCTTGGCGAAATAGGCTTTTTGTTTCGTGTTGAATATCGTCGCCAGCGGCACCATATCTTCAGGCCGGATATAGCCGATAATGGTTTTCAATACCAAGTCGGGCATTTCCGCCAGCGTCGGCGCCGCTGCCTTTGCAGACTGGGTAGAACCAAAGACAGCGTCGCCGGACGCTATCAATGGCCGTTTAAGAGCGCTATTGCTTAGACGGGTCAAGGTGGACGATACGGACCCGCCGGAATTCATTTCTTTATCAAGGCCGGTTAATGGATTTACAGAGGGGAAATTTCCCGGTAAAGCCGATGTTATAGGCAGCATTCCTCATTATCCTTAATAATATAGGATGAATAATTAGCGTTGCCATCACCGAGTCCTTCAAGACGATGTGGCAGATAATGATGCCAACGGTCTATCGGCCTGCGGTGAATGGCAACGAGGATATAAAAAATCCGCTTATTAATTATCATCCGTCCGGTCACCGGGAAATAAACCATCAAAGGAAAACTGCCGTCACATTAACTATGGTTTAGATGGCATTTTAGTGGGAGTGGTCCGTGGGGAGAAAAATTATTCCTGAATCGACCGTGAGTTTCCGCCTTTTTTTGCAGAATAAGGCTGATAGTGTGCTGGGTTTGATCGTGATCGTATTGTTACACGATCAACTTGTCTAACGGCGCGGACATGAAGTAAATTATCTTTAAGTTTTCTCCGGCTTTTGCTTGTTAAAATACCATACCTACTGGCTACCTTACGCCAATCTTTAGCTTTAAGCAACGCTGCTCCTGCTACATGTTTAATGGATAATTCTTCCATGGCAATACGCGATGTCTCATTGTGAAGGTCAATATAATATAATTGACTAAGCTGAAAACAATTACCCCCGGCCATTATTTTTTTCGCGATAGAATGATATTGATATAGCCGATTGCGGCCCATGGGAGTGGATATATTATATCTAACGGCGATATTATCCGCACTTTCTCCCTTTAATACGTCC
The DNA here is from genome assembly GCF_047324245.1 of Sodalis sp. RH16. Taxonomy (NCBI): domain Bacteria; kingdom Pseudomonadati; phylum Pseudomonadota; class Gammaproteobacteria; order Enterobacterales; family Bruguierivoracaceae; genus Sodalis; species Sodalis sp. RH16. The sequence goes on from NZ_CP178737.1 coordinate 2,424,508, forward strand.
ACCCCGGCCCGATATTCGACAAACTTATGCTCTAACAGCTCAAGAACGCAGGATTCGAAAAAACCGTATTTAAGTGCAATTTCCTTATGTGAATGGCTTTTTTCCACTTCCTCATGGGATAACAGTTCAAAACCGCGGTGTTCAAGATTATGCAATACTTCCTCCTGAGTGACACCATATTTGATAGCAATTTCATGGCAATTTTTTTCTGTCTTGAGCTGTTTAAAAATGAAGCAGCTAAAATTTTCTATTAACTGGGCGTTATCGTTGACGTCGTTCAGAACATTGATCAAATTTTTCAGTGAAGGATTCTGGTTGCCAAGTGGCGTGGCTTCTTCTATATACGCAATTATTGCAAGCCTCAGGGGTTTTGGATCTGTCAAATTCAACAAGCTGCCGCTTAATGCTTCCAACGCCCTAACTTGATCCGATCGTAACAGTGTGGGAATATCCCGCAGCGCGGCAAGAAAGTCCTTGAGAGTCGCTATCTCAGATACTCGGGTAATTATAAATTCGCTTAATTTTAGCTCATTGGCAATATATCTGCCCAGACCCATGTTCGAGTTAAGGGCATCTGATAGCGATTTACGATCTGTCAAAGGGGTGGCCCGGGCGATTAGTTGCAGTATATTCTCCGGCATGATATCCAGATATGTCAAATCTGGCTTAGGGTCTTGGTCACTATTGTTAACGGCCAAAAGTGCCGACAATTGCTTGTTGGCGCTACTTCCCGCCACGGTGTTTTTTAAAAACAGACCCGTATCCGACAACGTTATGTTCGATGTTAATTGATCGGTTGGCTTCATATTGAGGGTGCCCTAAAGTAAATTCATCTCGTATTATTTTTAAAATATTAATACCGCCAAGTCCGGATAGAAAACAACGTTGGCAAAAAGAACAACCGAACGGCGATTGTTAAACAGACGCCATATGACCTTAATTGCAAGATATCCGGCGCTGTGATCATATCGCAAAATTTATTCAGCCAAACAGGCAAGCCGTTTCCTGTTTGGCCGTCGTTAAATATTGGCAGGGGGACATCACCGCCCGGCATCGGTAAAATTCCTTTAATCTTTGCTTCATTCAGATGATGGGTACTCTTGAATTGTCACCTGCAGGGTCATTTTGGCGCCGTTGCGCATTATCACTACAGGGATAACCGACCCCGGCCTGATTTCCGCCACCTGATCCATGGTTTCAATGGCGGACAGCGCCGCTCTGTTATTGACGCTCAATATCACGTCATTGACCTTAATGCCGGCTTGCGCCGCCGGGCCGCCGGGCGTGACTTCATTGACGATAATGCCCTGGATGCGATCCTGGCTGGTGCTGCTGGCATGCAACGGGGCCACTTCGCGCCCGCCGATGCCGATATAGCCGCGAATCACCCGGCCGTCCCGGATAAGCTTGTTCATGACTTTGGTGGCCAGGGCGGTGGGGATGGCAAAACCAATGCCTTCCGGAGTCTCGCCGTTATTGCTTTTATCGAATGACAGGGTATTGATGCCCACCAGCTCCCCCAGGGAGTTGATCAGCGCGCCGCCGGAGTTGCCTTGATTGATGGAGGCATCGGTTTGAAGAAAGTTCTGCCGTCCGGACGGACTCAGGCCGATGCGGCCGGTGGCGCTGATAATGCCCTGGGTCACGGTCTGGCCCAGGTTATAGGGATTGCCGATGGCCAGCACCACATCGCCGATATGCGGGGCACGGTCAGGGTTGATGGGAATGACCGGCAGGTTGTTGGCATCAATCTTTAACACCGCCAGATCGGTGAGGCTGTCAGAGCCCACCAGCAACGCTTCATATACCCGGCCGTCTTGCAATGCCACGATGATCTGCTCAGCGTTATTGATGACATGCTTATTGGTGAGCACGTAACCCTTCTGGTTCATGATAACGCCGGAACCGAGGGTACGGATTTGCAGCTCGTTATGGGAATCGCTGTTCACGCTGCGGTTATAGACATTCACCACCGCGGGAGCGCCGCGCCGAACCGCCTGGTTAAAACTGAGGGGCGTTTCGCCATCGCCGCCGAAATGGCCGCTGAGCAGCGCGCCGGTCGTAGAGCGCAACGTAGGCACCGCCAGCAGTAAGATGCCCGCGATGACAAAACCGAAAATGACCGCACGTATAAGCTTAACCAGCATGGTAACCGACTATCGAAAAAGGGATGGGAGAAATAGCGGCAGGATAGCATGAGTTAATCGGGCACCGCAGTGCCGGCACCCGATTTTTTGTCAAATCAACGCAATAACAGGAAAATACTCTCGTCCCCACGGATAATGTTCATTGCCATTACCGGCGGTTTGGCATCCAGCACCTTGCGCAACTGGACGAGATTTTCCACCCGTTCACGATTGATGCCGATAATCACATCGCCTTTGTGCAGGCCAATCTGCGCGGCGGGAGAATCTTTCACCACATCATCCACGGCGACGCCCTTGGTACCGTCTTTCAACTGGCCGTCGCTCAATGACGCACCCTGCAGCGAGGGTGAAAGCACTTCGGCGCTGGTGGTGCTGGAGGCGCTGTCATCCAGGGTGACGGTGACATCCAACGGTTTACCGTTGCGCAGCAAACCTATCTTGACGGCTTTACCCGGCGGTGTCGTGCCTATCTTCACCCGCAGCTCGGCAAAGCTGGTGATGGGTTTGCCTTCAATAGCGACGATAATATCGCCGGCCTTGATGCCGGCCTTGGCAGCGGCGGAGCCGGGCAGGACTTCGCTGACGAATGCCCCGCGCTGGGTGTTGATATTGAATGCCTTCGCCATGTCGGCGGTCATTTCGCTGCCCTTGATGCCGAGCAGGCCGCGTTTAACCGTGCCGAACTCGATCAACTGCTGGCTAAGGTTTTGCACCATATTGCTGGGAATGGCGAAGCCGATGCCGATATTGCCGCCGCCGGGAGCCAGGATGGCGGTATTGATGCCGATGAGTTCGCCGTTGAGATTAATCAGCGCGCCGCCGGAGTTGCCCCGGTTGATGGAGGCGTCGGTCTGGATGAAGTTTTCCAGCCCTTCCAGATTCAGACCGCTGCGCCCCAGCGCCGAGATGATCCCGGAGGTGGCGGTTTGTCCCAAGCCGAAGGGGTTACCCACCGCCACGGCGAAATCCCCCACCCTTAACGCGTCGGAATCCGCCATTTTGATTTCGGTCAGGTTGGTGGGATTCGGCAACTGCAGCAGCGCCAAATCGGTCTGCTCGTCGCGGCCCACCAGTTTGGCATCGAATTCGCGGCCATCGTTTAACTGGACCTTGATTTTGTCGGCGCCGTTTACCACATGGTTATTGGTAATGACATAACCTTTGGCGGCGTTGATGATGACGCCGGACCCCAGCCCTTCAAACGGACGGGTATCTCCCTGCTGCCCCTGCTGCGGGTCAACCGGCCCGTTGGGTCCGAAAAAGTATTTGAATTCTTTCGGCAGGTTTTGCCGTTGTACCTGCTGGGTGCCCTCCACATGCACGCTGACCACCGCCGGCAAGACTTTTTCCAGCATGGGGGCCAGGCTCGGCATGGTTTGCCCGGGTACGGTGGCCGGCAATGCCGCTTCGACAGGAATAAAAGGAGTTAAACCGAGTCCGATGCAAAGTGCTAAGGCGCTGATTAAAGGGGTTTTCTTCATTAAGTTATTAACTCGTTTGCTGTCTGTGGACGACGTCATTAATAAGGGATCCTAATAAAACGCCACGTAATGACTCTAAGACCCTGCGGCCCTGACGAAAGTTCAGTAACGCCGCAAAGGTTGCGCCGGCGGCGCGGTGTCAACGTTACCCGCCGGCAACTGCCAAATTATTTACGCGGTTCCCGCGTGGTGCGCAGCAATCCGCTGGCGCTCTCGGGATAGTCGCGCGGCTGCATCCCAGGCGGAACCTGGTCGTTATCGGCTTCCGCCTCGGTCAAACGATAATGGAACGGATTGCTTTCGCCGGGCAGGTTGGGCAGCAGGCTATCGGAGCCTTTGGCCATATGCTGGTAAAGCTGGCGGTAATCGTGCGCCATATTATCCAGCAACTCCGCGCTGCGGGCGAAATGGCCGGTTAATTCCTGCCGGTACTCTTCCAGTTCCGCTTTGCTTTTTTCCAATTCATGCTGCAATGTCTGCTGCTGACGTAGCTTACGGTTACCGAACCGCATTCCGACCGCACCGATGATGACACCAGCAACTAATCCTATCAGCGCATATTCCCAGGTCATAATGACTCCTATATTTGACTTCGTTGTCCCGTAGGGTTTTCCAGACTCTATACCTCCCACTATAACCGTTTACCCGGCCGGAGTGGAACCCGTTAGCATGATGCCCGTCAAAGGGCGATTATTTGTTGCCGGGTTGTGTTCCGCACCGGGGCTGTTTAGGATGTCTCAGGCAAGAAATTGCGACTCGAAAGCTTTTGGGTATATCTATTTCATAATCAGCAGCCGGGAACATCCCTCACCATGCAAGAAATATCGCCATTGTTCCTTTATCAGCGCATGCTGGCGGAAGGGGAATATCGGGCCGATGCCGTCCAGGCCGAGGCCATCGGTAAGCTGGATCGATTGCACCGCGAATTGCTGGCGCGCCGCGCCGAGCCCCCGGCGGATGCCGGCGGTATCTTCGGTCGCCTGGGCAAGAAATTATTGGGTAAAACCCCCGCCGCGGAGCCGGTGCGGGGATTGTACATGTGGGGCGGAGTGGGGCGCGGTAAAACCTGGCTGATGGATCTCTTTTATCAGAGCCTGCCGGAAGAGCGGAAGCTGCGCCTGCACTTCCACCGGTTTATGCTGCGGGTCCATGAAGAGCTGGCCGTCCTGCAGGGGCGCGAGGATCCGCTCGAGATCGTGGCCGACGGTTTCAAAGCGCAAACCGACATACTCTGCTTTGACGAGTTTTATGTCTCGGACATTACCGATGCCATGCTGCTGGGCACGTTGATGCAGGCGCTGTTCGCCCGGGGTATGACCCTGGTGGCCACCTCCAATATTCCGCCGGACGATTTATACCGCAATGGCTTGCAGCGTTCGCGCTTTCTGCCGGCTATTGAGATGATTAAACGCCATTGCGAGGTGATGAACGTAGACGCCGGCATCGATTACCGACTGCGCACCCTCACCCAGGCGAATCTTTACCTCACGCCCAACGACCCGCGCACCGCCGACGCCATGACCCGCATATTCACCCGGCTGGCGGGCAAGGGGCCCGGCAACGCGCCGGTACTTACGGTCAATCATCGCCCGCTGCCCACGCTCGGCGCCGAGGGGGGCGTGGTGGCCCTGGATTTCGACACCCTTTGCGCCGGCCCGCGCAGCCAGAATGACTATATCGTTCTCTCCCGTTTGTACCACAGCGTATTGCTGCAAAACGTACACGCCATGGGCCGCACGGAGGAGAACACCGCCCGGCGTTTTATCGCCCTGGTGGACGAATTCTACGAACGCCGGGTCAAACTGGTGATGGCCGCCGATGTCCCCATGGCGGACTTGTACCGGGGGGACCTGCTTAAATTCGAATTCCGCCGCTGCCTCTCCAGGCTGCAGGAAATGCAGAGCGAAGAGTACCTGGCGGAGCCACATCAACCCTGAACGCCCAATGGCAGGGTAGGCCCGCGATCACCGGTCGTGCAGCGAGCGTGTTAAAGGGAGACCGTGCTGATGGGGCCGAATCGGGCATGGTTTTCCTGCCCGACAGAGCGCCCCACAGCGCGGTAAGCCCGCGATCATCGAACGTGCAGCGAGCGTGTTAAAGGGAGACCGTGCTGATGGGGCCGAATCGGGCATGGTTTTCCTGCCCGACAGAGCGCCCCACAGCGCGGTAGGCCCGCGATCACCGGTCGTGCGGCGAGCGTATTAAAGGGCGCCGCGCCGCTCGGCGCAAATAGTAGTCGACCTTTGCCGCTGACTTCTCTATAATCTTGCGACCCCACGTTACAAGAAGTTTTTTTCCCGAAAACTTCGATCGCGCCAGCAACGGCTACTCGAAGGGGTGGGTTTGCTGGACTAGATAGCCGTGTGAGCCTCATAACTCTTAACGTTTGGGTGTTCACCAACGTGTAACTTCAATTGGGTAAGCTTTTAATGAAAACATTTACAGCAAAACCAGAAACCGTCAAACGCGACTGGTATGTTGTCGACGCCAGCGGAAAAACCCTGGGTCGTCTTGCCACCGAACTGGCCAGTCGCCTGCGCGGGAAGCATAAACCGGAATATACGCCGCATGTTGATACCGGTGATTACATTATCGTGTTGAACGCCGAAAAAATTGCCGTCACCGGCAAAAAGCGTACCGACAAGATTTATTATCACCATACCGGTTTCATCGGCGGTATCAAAGAAACGACCTTTGAAGAGATGATTGCCCGCCATCCTGAGCGTGTGATTGAAATCGCGGTTAAAGGCATGCTGCCAAAAGGCCCGCTGGGTCGTGCAATGTACCGTAAACTGAAAGTTTACGCGGGTACCACGCACAACCACGCGGCTCAGCAACCGCAAGTTCTGGACATTTAATCGGGATTATAGGCAATGGCTGAAAATCAATATTACGGCACTGGTCGCCGCAAAAGCTCTTCCGCACGGGTTTTCATTAAACCGGGTCGCGGCAACATCGTTATCAACCAGCGTAGCCTGGATCAATACTTCGGTCGTGAAACTGCCCGCATGGTAGTTCGCCAGCCGTTGGAACTGGTCGACATGGTTGAGAAGTTCGATCTCTTCATCACCGTTTCCGGTGGTGGTATTTCCGGTCAGGCCGGGGCTATCCGTCACGGTATCACCCGTGCGCTGATGGAATATGATGAATCGCTGCGCGGCGAGTTGCGCAAAGCCGGTTTCGTCACCCGAGACGCCCGTAAAGTTGAACGTAAGAAAGTCGGCCTGCGTAAAGCACGTCGCCGTCCGCAGTTCTCCAAGCGTTAATTTCCGGCTGTTTTCACGGCCACCGAAGCCCGACATTGTTCGGGCTTTATTATTTTTCAAACGTTGATTTACCGTCAAATCTCTGATTGCGTCCATTTATTCAACATGAATTGCCCTCGCCATCCCCCTAAACATGCAAAAATCTGGTAAACTGTTCCACACTTTTATGCCTGTTTTTACTTGGCCGGCGTTTTTTCATACTGATGCAACCAGGGTTGGTTGCGGCCATGCCGGTAAAGTAACGATGGGTAACGGTGAAACAATTCAGGATAGTAGCCGGGTTGTATGGCTATTCGCGGTATTTTCTAGATAAACTTGGAGGTTTTCATGGCTGTCGCTGCCAACAAACGTTCGGTGATGACGCTGTTTTCCGGCCCGACCGACATTTTTAGCCATCAAGTACGGATCGTACTGGCGGAAAAAGGTGTCAGTGTCGAAATCGAGCAGGTAGAGATGGATAATCTGCCCCAGGACCTGATTGACCTCAACCCTTACCGCACCGTACCGACTTTGGTCGATCGCGAGTTGACCCTGTATGAATCGCGCATCATTATGGAATACCTGGATGAACGTTTTCCCCATCCGCCCTTGATGCCCGTTTATCCGGTGGCCCGCGGCACCAGCCGTTTAATGATGCATCGCATTGAAAGCGATTGGTACTCCCTGATGCGTAAAATCGAACAGGGCAACGCCCAGGAAGCGGAAAGCGCACGTCGTCAATTGCGCGAAGAACTGCTGGCGGTGGCCCCTGTCTTCAACGAGGCACCCTATTTCATGAGCGAAGAGTTCAGCCTGGTGGATTGCTATCTGGCACCTCTGCTGTGGCGTTTGCCGCAAATGGGTATCGAACTGGCGGGTGCCGGCGCCAAAGAGTTGAAAGGCTATATGACGCGAGTATTCGAACGCGACGCCTTTCTGGCCTCCCTCACCGAAGCCGAGCGCGAAATGCGCCTGCAGACCCGGGGTTAGCTGGTATGGAAGTCTCTCAACTTTCTCCTCGTCGCCCTTATCTGCTGCGGGCATTTTATGATTGGCTGCTGGATAATGAGCTGACGCCGCACGTGGTGGTGGATGTTACCGTTGACGGCGTTTCGGTGCCGATGGAATTTGCCCGTGACGGTCAAATCGTGCTGAATATCGCGCCGCGCGCGGTGGCTTCCCTTGAAATGACCAACGATGTGGTGAGCTTCAACGCTCGCTTCGGCGGTATACCGCGCCAGGTCAGCGTGCCCATGGCGGCGGTACTGGCGATCTACGCCCGTGAAAACGGCGCCGGCACCATGTTTGAGCCGGAAGTCGGTTATGAACAATACAGCGCGGAAGCGGGCGCATCAGCCCCTGATAAAGGTTCGGAGACGGTCATGTCCATTATTGACGGCGATCGCCCCGATAGCCAGGATGATACCCGTCCGGACGATGATGAACCGCCAACGCCGCCCCGCGGCGGCCGTCCATCGTTACGCGTGGTTAAATAAGCCCTTTTCGCAGGTATTCCCGCCCAGTCGGGCGGGACATCCAGAATCAGACCTCAAGATAATTCATGATGCCGTCGGCAGCTTTGCGGCCTTCGGCAATTGCCGTGACCACCAGGTCGGAACCCCGTACCGCATCGCCGCCGGCAAAGATTTTCGGATTACTGGTCTGGAAGGCGGCCTCGCTGTTTTCCGGCGCGATAATCCGCCCCTGTCCGTCGAGCTCCACGCTAAAATCAGCCAGCCAGGACATGGCGTGCGGACGGAAACCAAACGCCAGCACCACCGTATCCGCTGCCAGCACATGCTCCGACCCGGCGATGATTTCCGCACGGCGCCGACCGTGGGCATCGGGTTCGCCCATTTCGGTACGCACCATCTTGACGCCGCACACCTGTCCGGCGCCGTCGATTTCAATACTCACCGGCTGTAGATTGAACATAAATTCAACCCCTTCCTCGCGGGAGTTCTTCACCTCGCGGCGAGAGCCGGGCATATTGGCCTCATCGCGACGGTAAGCGCAGATCACGCTGGATGCGCCCTGGCGGATAGCGGTACGCACACAGTCCATGGCGGTGTCGCCGCCGCCCAATACCACCACACGCTTGCCTTCCATGGAGACATAAGGCGCGGCGGGGGCATTTTCAAACCCCATCAGCCGTTTGGTATTGGCTATCAGGAACGGCAGCGCGTCCACCACGCCGGGGGCATCTTCATTATCCAGGCCGCCGCGCATGGATTGATAGGTGCCGACGCCAAGGAATACCGCGTCGAATTCACCCAACAGGTCGCTTAACATAATATCTTTGCCGACCTCGGTATTCAGACGAAATTCGATGCCCATCTCGCTGAAAATTTCCCGCCGCTTGATCATGACATCTTTTTCCAGCTTGAACGACGGAATGCCGAAAGTCAGCAAGCCGCCGATTTCCGGATGACGATCAAATACCACAGCCTGCACACCGTTACGGATCAGCACATCGGCACAGGCCAGCCCGGCGGGGCCGGCGCCGATAATCGCCACTCGCTTGCCGGTGGAAACCACATCGCCGACGCTGGGTTTCCAGCCCATCTCGATGGCTTTATCGTTGATATAACGCTCGATATTGCCGATGGTGACGGCGCCGAATTCGTCATTCAGCGTACAGGATCCTTCGCACAAACGATCCTGGGGACACACGCGTCCGCATACTTCCGGCAGGCTGTTGGTCTGATGCGACAGCTCCGCCGCCTCGATAATCCGCCCTTCGTTGGCCAGCTTCAGCCAGTTCGGAATATAGTTATGCACCGGGCATTTCCATTCGCAATAGGGATTGCCGCAGGAAATGCACCGATCCGCCTGCGCCTTGGTCTGCGAATCGGAGAAGGGTTCGTAGATTTCCACAAACTCAATTTTTCGGATCTTCAGCGGCTTTTTCGGCGGATCCACACGCTGCAAGTCGATAAATTGATAAACATTTTGACTCATTATTAACCTCTTACTGCGCTTGTACGCGTAGTTCCGCTGCGGAACGGCTACGGTGACCCAGCAATGCTTTCACATCACTTGATTTCGGTTTTACCAGGGTAAACCTGGAGGCCCAGGCCGGCCAATCCGCCAGGATCTCTTCCCCGCGGTGCGAACCGGTCAAGTGCACATGTTCGGTAATCAGGCCGCGCAGATGCTCTTCATGGATAGCCAACTGATCGACATCCAGCACTTCCACCAGTTCGGGATTGACGCGTTTACGGAACTCTCCCGTCTCATCAAGCACATAAGCGAATCCGCCGGTCATGCCGGCGCCGAAATTGACGCCGGTGCGGCCCAGCACACACACAATGCCGCCGGTCATATATTCACAGCCGTTGTCGCCAATGCCCTCCACCACGGTAATCGCACCGGAATTACGCACGGCAAAGCGTTCTCCGGCCCGTCCGGCGGCGAACAGCTTGCCGCCGGTGGCGCCGTACAGGCAGGTGTTGCCGATAATCGTCGCTTCGTGGCTGCGAAACGCCGAACCCACCGGCGGGCGGATGACGATGCTGCCGCCGGCCATGCCTTTACCCACATAGTCGTTGGCATCGCCGGTGAGGGTCAACTCCACGCCGCCGGCATTCCAAACGCCGAAGCTCTGGCCGGCGGTGCCGGTAAAATGCGCCTTGATGGGATCGGCGGACATGCCCTGATCGCCATGCAGCGCGGCGATGGCGCCGGACAGCGTAGCGCCCACCGAACGATCGGTATTATGTATGTCGTAATAGAAGGTTTTGCTCTGCCGGGCTTCCACATGGGGCATGGCCTGCTCCAGCAGAGTTTTATTCATTAGGCCTTTGTCAAACGGCGGATTGCTGCCTTCGGTGCAATAGAGCGCCTTGCCGGGATGCGGCTGCGCGGTTTGCAGCAGCGGCGACAAGTCCAGCTTATGCTGCCGGGCGGAAATACCGTCCAGCTCAAGCAGCAAATCGGTGCGGCCAATGAGATCCACCAGCCGGGTCACCCCTAGTTCCGCCATCATTTCCCGGGTTTCCTGCGCAATGAAATGGAAGTAGTTGGTTACCAGCTCCGGCAGACCGCGGTAATGATCGCGCCGCAGTTTTTCGTCCTGGGTCGCCACGCCGGTGGCGCAATTGTTCAGATGGCAGATGCGCAGATATTTACAGCCCAGCGCCACCATAGGGCCGGTACCGAAGCCAAAGCTTTCCGCGCCGAGAATCGCCGCCTTGATAATATCCTGGCCGGTCTTTAACCCGCCGTCCACCTGCAAACGGATTTTGTGGCGCAGGCCGTTTGCCACCAGGGCCTGCTGTGTTTCCACCAGTCCCAGTTCCCACGGACAGCCGGCATATTTTACCGAGGAGAGCGGGCTGGCGCCGGTGCCGCCGTCGTAGCCGGCAATGGTGATCAAATCCGCATAGGCCTTCGCCACGCCGGTGGCGATGGTGCCGACGCCGGGTTCGGAAACCAGTTTGACCGATACCAGGGCCTTTGGATTCACCTGCTTCAGATCGAAAATCAGCTGCGCCAGGTCTTCGATGGAGTAGATATCGTGATGGGGCGGCGGCGAAATCAGCGTGACGCCGGGCACCGAGTAGCGCAAGCGGGCTATATACGGCGTGACCTTATCTCCAGGCAACTGGCCGCCCTCACCGGGCTTGGCGCCCTGCGCCACCTTGATCTGGATAACGTCGGCACTGGCCAGATAGGCCGGCGTCACGCCGAAACGGCCCGACGCCACCTGCTTGATCCGCGACACCTTATTGGTGCCGTAGCGGGCCGGGTCTTCGCCACCCTCGCCGGAGTTGGAAAAACCACCCAGCCCGTTCATGGCCTGCGCCAGAGATTCGTGGGCTTCAGGGCTCAGCGCCCCGATGGACATGGCAGCGGTATCGAACCGTTTAAACAGATTTTCCGCCGGTTCCACCTGATCCAGGGTAACCGCCTGGCCGTTGGGTTTGATGGCCAGCAGATCGCGCAGCACGGCCACCGGACGCTCGTTCACCAGTTTGGCATACTGCTGATAATCACTGTACAGGCCGCTTTGCACCGCTTTTTGCAACGTTTTAACCACGTCTGGGTTATAGGTGTGATATTCACCGCCGTGGACATATTTCAGCAGACCGCCTTGATCCAGCGGCTTGCGCTTAAGCCAGGCGCGTTTGGACAGATTCAGCAAATCCTGTTCGAAATCGCTGAAGTCGGCGCCGCCGATACGGCTTACCACGCCCTGGAAACACAAATCGGTCACGTCGCGATGCAGACCCACCGCCTCGAACAGTTTGGAGCAGCGGTACGAGGCCACGGTGGAAATGCCCATTTTGGACATGATCTTGTACAGGCCCTTATTGATGCCGTTGCGATAGTTCAGCATCACGGTACGGTAATCTTTTTCGATGGTGCCGTTGTCGATCAGGGCCGCCAGGGTTTCATAAGCCAGATACGGGTAAATGGCGGTGGCGCCGAAGCCAATGAGCACCGCGAAATGATGCGGATCGCGGGTGCTGGCGGTTTCAACGATCAGATTGGCGTCGCAGCGCAGGTTTTTTTCCACCAGGCGGGTGTGTATGGCGCCCACCGCCATTGGCGCGGGCACCGGCAGCCGGGTCGGGGAAATCAGCCGGTCGCTTAGCACCAGCAGTACCGTCCCCTGGCGCACTTTCTCTTCCGCCTCGTCGCACATCGCCAGCAGGGTCTGCTGCATATTCCGCTGCGTCGGATCGTAGGTAATATCCAGCTTGTCGGCGCGATAGTGGCTCTCTTCCTGGGTGGTGAGCTGGGTAAAGTCGGAATAGAGCAGGATCGGCGATTTGAAGGCCAGCCGGAACGCCTGTCCTTCCGCTTCGCAGAATACGTTCATCTCCCGGCCGATACAGGTGGCCAGGGACATGACGTGGGCTTCCCGCAGGGAGTCGATAGGCGGGTTGGTTACCTGGGCAAATTGCTGGCGGAAGTAATCGTAAATCACCCTCGGCCTGCTGGACAGCACGGCGAACGGCGTATCGTCCCCCATGGAGCCGGTGGCTTCCTGGCCGTTCTCCCCGAGCACGCGCAAAATGGAATCCAGCTCTTCATTAGAGTAGCCGAACTGTTTTTGATAACTGGCCAGCCGGCTGTCGTCCAGTTCGCGATGGCCTACCTGGTCGTCGGCGAGCTCTTCAAACGGCGTCAGGCGACGGACATTCTTTTCCATCCACTCTTTATAGGGATGGCGGCTTTTCAAATCGTCATCGGTTTCAGCCGAATGGAGGATGCGCCCGTTGCGGGTATCGATAACCATCAGTTCGCCGGGTCCGACGCGGCCCTTTTCCACCACTTCATCCGGCTGGTAGTCCCAGATCCCTACTTCGGACGCGCAGGTGATCAATTTGTCGGTAGTGATGACATAGCGCGCCGGACGCAGGCCGTTGCGATCCAGGTTGCAGGCGGCGAAACGGCCGTCGGACATCACCAGGCCGGCCGGTCCGTCCCAGGGTTCCATATGCATGGAGTTGAAATCGAAAAAGGCGCGCAGCTCCGGATCCATGTTCGGATTGTTCTGCCAGGCCGGCGGCACCAGCAGGCGCATGGCGCGAATCAGGTCCATGCCGCCGCTGAGGAACAGTTCCAGCATATTGTCCAGCGAGCTGGAGTCCGAACCGGTTTCATTGACGAACGGCGCGGCGTCCTGCAAATCCGGAATCAGGGGGGTTTTCAGCTTATACGCACGGGCCCGCGCCCACTGACGGTTGCCGGTGATGGTATTGATCTCGCCGTTGTGGGCCAGATAACGGAAAGGCTGGGCCAGCGGCCAGCGCGGCACGGTATTGGTGGAGAAGCGCTGATGGAACAGGCAAATGGCCGATTCCAGCCGCAGATCCGCCAGGTCCAGGTAAAAGCGCGGCAAATCCGCCGGCATGCACAGGCCTTTATAAATGGTCACCAGGTTCGAGAGGCTGCAAACATAAAAGCTGTCGTCAACCACCCGTTTTTCCACGCGGCGGCGCGCCACATACAGACGGCGTTCCATATCGCGCGGGCGCCAGCCGGCCGGGGCGTTGACGAAAATCTGCTCGATGCGGGGTAGGGAGGAGAGGGCGATATCACCCAGCACGTCCGGATTGATGGGAACCTCGCGCCAGCCGATGATGGACAGCGTTTCGTTTTGCAGTTCCTCTTCCATTATCTTCCGGCTGGCGCGGGCTTCCTCTTCATCCTGGCTGAGGAAAATCATGCCCACCGCATAGTTCTTGGCCAAACGCCAGCCGCGCTCTTGCGCCACCATGCGGTAGAACCGATCCGGCTTTTGCAACAGCAAGCCGCAGCCGTCGCCGGTCTTGCCGTCGGCCAGGATCGCGCCGCGATGCTGCATACGGGCCAGCGCATGAATTGCAGTACGCACCACTTTATGGCTGGGCTCGCCTTCGATATGGGCAATCAGGCCGAAGCCGCAGTTGTCTTTTACTTGGGATTCATCGTACAACATATTCATGGACCTCCCCAGGCTCCAGGTGACTCTTACAACCTACTGCGAACAGGCGTATCGATATCGAGCGGCAGCGGATCAAACGCGTCAACACGCTGTTTTACCGCTGGCCCGCTCCGCGAAAACCTTATCGTGGCGGTCTTACTCATGATAAACGACTTGCTTTAAGAAGGAATCTCATTAACTGCATAATTATGACGCGTCGTCAGCCCCGCCGGAATTCTTCCGACGGTCTTCCAAATTAACGAGAAACACCACGCAGGTCAAATATGCCCGGCGACCGTCCCGGTTAGAGCCAAAAAACGATTAACCATATGATTAAAAATAACTTAATAGCTATTTAATAACCATTATCCCTGCAAATCATCCCCTGCCAATCATGCGCTGTCGCACTATAGTGCAGCCATTGAATCTCTGCACCATGCTAGGGCGGACAGCTTTAATAGCAGGATATGCTGATATGGAGTGTTTTTTCCCATTATGTCTCTGTTTTTACAAATTAGTGACTATTTGAATAAGCCACCTGGCTCGAATAAGAAATATTAATCATAGCAGGTATGATTTATTTCTCATTAATATTGCATAATTATGCTTTTTTGGCGGCGGCTGCAAGGGGCTTTGATCGATATCATCATGCAAAGATGAAAATTCCGCTAGCATTAACGGCCATACCCGAACCGGATGTAAAGAATATGCAGTTGCCGCAAGTAGTCAATATGTTTGGCGGGGATCTTTTGCGCCGTTATGGACAGAAGGTCTATAAACTCTCGCTGCATGGCGGGTTTAGCTGTCCCAACCGTGACGGGACCCTGGGCCGGGGCGGCTGTACTTTTTGCAATGTTGCCTCGTTTGCCGATGAAAATCGGCAATTCCTGAGCGTGGCCGAGCAGTTCGCCGAACAGACAGGCCGTATCGATCGGGCAAAACGCTACCTGGCCTATTTCCAGGCCTATACCAGTACTTATGCAGAAGTGCGCGAACTCGATCGGCTCTACCGGCAGGCCTTGGAACAGGCGGATATCGTCGGTATTTGTATCGGCACCCGTCCCGACTGCGTCCCGCCGGCGGTGCTGGATTTACTAGCGGAATACCGGCAGCAGGGGTATGAAGTCTGGCTGGAGCTGGGGTTGCAAAGCGCACAGGATAAAACTCTGCACCGGATCAATCGCGGTCATGATTTCGCCTGCTACCAGCGCACCGCCGTCCTGGCCCGCCAGCGGGGACTGCAAGTGTGCGCCCATTTGATCATAGGTTTGCCGGGAGAAGACATCACCCACAACCGGGATACGCTGGAAAAGGTATTGGCCGCCGGGGTAGACGGCCTGAAACTGCACCCGCTGCTGGTGGTGGAGGGCAGCACCATGGCGGCCGCCTGGCGGGCGGGACGGTTACCGGTGTTGACGCTGGAACACTACACTGCCCTGGCCGGCGAATTGATCCGTCGCACACCGCCTGAGGTGCTGTTTCACCGCATCAGCGCCAGCGCCCGCCGTCCGACGCTGCTTGCACCGTTATGGTGCGAAAACACGTTCACCGGCATGAATGCCATCTATCAGGACCTGTTGGCCAACGGTCCCCAGGGCGCCGCCCTCGGCACACCCTATCAAGGGATGAAGCCGCGCTTATCATAAACTGCGAGGTTCTTTCCTATCAGGCAACCTCAAGCCGCGGATTTCGCTAAAAAACTGTTTTTTGAGGTATCATTGACCCTAATGCTACTTAAGGAAACCGCTATGAAGCAAATCCGCCTGCTGGCGCAATATTACGTCGATCTGATGGTGAAATTAGGGCTGGTGCGGTTCTCGCTCCTGCTGGCGTCGGCGCTGGTGGTGCTGGCGATGATTGTGCAAATGGCCGTCACCATGCTATTGCGCGGGGAAGTGGAAAGCATCGACGTGGTGCGATCAATCTTTTTCGGCCTGCTGATAACGCCCTGGGCGGTATATTTCCTTTCGGTGGTGGTGGAACAGCTTGAGGAGTCGCGCCAGCGGCTGGCCCGACTGGTGGATAAGCTCGAAGAGATGCGCAACCGCGATTTACTGCTTAATCAGCAGTTGCAGGAAAATATCGCGCAACTGAACCAGGAAATCGCCGATCGCGAAAAAGCCGAAGACGCCCGCCAGGGCGCGCTGAACAAGCTGACCGAAGAAATGGCGCGCCGTGAACAGGCGCAAATCGAGCTTGAACAGCAATCCTCCCTGCTGCGTTCTTTTTTGGACGCCTCTCCCGACCTGGTGTATTACCGCAATGAAAATAAAGAATTCTCCGGCTGCAACCGGGCAATGGAGCTGCTGGTGGGTAAAAGCGAGAAGCAGTTGATAGGCCTGACGCCCAAGGACGTTTACGGACCGGAAATTGCCGATAAAGTCATTGAGACCGACGAAAAGGTCTTCCGCCATAACGTCTCGCTGACCTATGAACAGTGGCTGGTCTATCCTGACGGGCGCCGGGCCTGCTTCGAGCTGCGCAAGGTGCCGTTTTACGATCGCGTGGGCAAACGGCATGGGCTAATGGGTTTTGGCCGCGATATAACCGAGCGTAAGCGCTACCAGGACGCGCTGGAGAACGCCAGCAGGGAGAAGACCACCTTCATCTCTACCATCAGCCACGAGCTGCGTACGCCCCTTAACGGCATTGTAGGGTTAAGCCGTATTCTGCTGGATACCGACCTCAACAAAGAACAGCTCAATTACCTTAAAACCGTGCACGTCAGCGCCATTACCCTGGGAAATATTTTCAACGATATTATCGAAATGGACAAACTGGAGCGCCGCCACGTCCAGCTGGATAACCAGCCGCTGGACTTCACCGCCTTCCTGGTGGATTTGGAGAACCTCTCCGGTCTGCTGGTACAGCCCAAAGGGCTGAAGCTGGTGATGGACGCCCAGGAGCCGCTGCCGCGCAATATCGTCGCCGACGGTACCCGGTTGCGGCAAATCCTCTGGAATCTCATCGGCAATGCGGTGAAATTCACCCAGCAGGGAAAAATCACCATCCGCATCCACCGGGAAGAGCCGGATCTGCTCTGTTTCGACGTACAGGATTCCGGCATTGGCATCCCTGAAGAAGAGCAGGATAAGATTTTTGCCATGTATTACCAGGTCAAGGATCAGCAAGGGGGCAAACCGGCCACCGGCACCGGTATCGGCCTGGCGGTATCGAAACGCCTGGCGCAGGCCATGGGCGGCGATATCCAGGTGAAGAGCCGCCGGGGCGAGGGGGCCTGTTTCAGCCTATCCATCGTCGCGTCTGAGGTCGTTCCCGACGAGGGAAATGAAGAGGAAGAACTGCCTTTGCCGGCGCTCAACGTCTTGCTGGTGGAAGATATCGAACTCAATGTGGTGGTGGCCCGCTCGGTGCTGGAGAAGCTGGGCAGCAGCGTGGATGTCGCCATGAACGGCCACGATGCGTTGACCATGTTTGATCCGGACGAATACGACCTGGTGTTGCTGGATATCCAGTTGCCGGACATGACCGGCCTGGATATCTCGCGCCAGCTGCGTAAGCGTTACAGCGATCGGCATTTGCCGCCGTTAATCGCCCTGACCGCCAATGTGCTCAAAGATAAGAAAGAGTATCTGGACGCCGGTATGGACGATGTGCTGAGCAAGCCGCTGTCGGTATCGGCCCTCACCGCCATGATAAAAAAATTCTGGGACCAGCCGGATAAAGCCGCCGATGACGATGATGATGACTCGGCGGCGGAGCAAGAGCAGCAGGCCGTTCTGGATATCGCCATGCTGGAACAGTATCTGGATCTGGTGGGGCCGTCGCTCATCAGCCAAAGCCTGGAGATGTTCGAGAAGATGATGCCGGAGTATCTGGCGGCTCTTGACGGCACCATGGCCGCCCGGGATCAGCGCGCCATTGCCGAGGAAGGCCACAAAATCAAGGGCGCCGCCGGTTCAATCGGCTTGGTGCGTCTACAGCGCCTGGCGCAACAGATTCAGTCGCCGGATATGCCCGGATGGTGGGATAACGTGCAGGGCTGGGTCGATGATTTGCACCGGGAATGGCCGAACGATGTGCTGACGCTTAAGGCTTGGGCTGGGAAGGCAAAAAAATGACCCCGACGTAAGCCGGGGTGCGCGAATATAGCGCCAACACCAGGGAAACTGATTCTCGCCACTGTGCAGAGTTATCGGGCGTTCTTGGTTGGCAAGTCACTAAAATTCATTAAGCGTTAGTAAACAACATAGCAAAAGAACGAGATAATGTTACAAGAACCATTAAAATTTGGGATGTAGAATAGACTTTGTCAATAGAAATAAGATTTTGACCGCCATGACAGAAGAGAGATTTCTATGAAACGTGTGGGCCTCGTTTTAAGCGGCTGTGGTGTGTATGACGGCAGCGAAATACATGAAACGGTACTGACGCTGCTGGCTCTCGAACGGGCGGGCGCCGAAGTAATATGTTTTGCGCCGGATAAGATGCAACCTATTGTGATTAATCATCTTTCCGGTGAAGAAATGACGGAGAAACGCAACATGCTGGTGGAGTCCGCGCGCCTGGCCAGGGGTAAAATCCACCCCCTTTCCGAGGCGGATGCGGATAAGCTCGATGCCCTGATTGTGCCCGGCGGTTTTGGTGCCGTACGCAACCTCAGCGATATTGCCTTAAGGGGAATCGAGGGAGAAGTCGATGCCGATTTACGACAGCTGACCCGTCAAATACATAAGCAAAATAAAGCAATTGGTTTTATTTGCATCGCCCCGGCGTTATTGCCGAAACTCATCGACACCCCCGAACCTCTGCGGTTGACCATCGGCACCGACAGCGATACGGCGGAGATGATCGATGATATGGGCGCGACCCATGTTATCTGCCCGGTGGACGATATCGTGCTGGATGCCGCAAACAAAGTGGTCACCACCCCGGGCTATATGCTGGCCACCTCCCTCGCCGATCTGGCTAAAGGTATCGATAAACTGGTATCCCGGGTATTGGCATTGTGCGAATGAGGTTTCGGTCCGGCGGAAAATCCGGACTATTTCGCCGAAGCGCGCGGTGGCTGCTGATTGGCTGCGGGGCCATTCTTGCCCTCTGGGTGGCCGCCATTCTGCTCTTCTCCTTTGTGCCGGTGCCTTTCTCGGCGGTAATGGCGGAGCGCCAGCTGGGGGCCTGGCTGCGCGGCGACGGCGGTTATGTGGCCCACTCCCGCTGGGTGGCGATGGATGACATCGCCCCGTCCATGGCGTTGGCGGTGATTGCGGCGGAAGATCAAAAATTCCCCTGGCACTGGGGATTTGACATTGAAGCCATACAGGCCGCCGCCGCCCACAATGAGCGCAGCCAACGCATCCGCGGCGCCTCCACCCTGTCGCAGCAAACGGCGAAAAATCTGCTGCTGTGGGACGGACGCAGCTACTTCAGAAAAGGGCTGGAGGCCGGTTTAACCCTGGCGATGGAAACGGTCTGGACCAAACGGCGTATTTTGACGGTCTATTTAAACGTTGCGGAATTCGGTCGCGGCACCTTTGGCGTCGAGGCCGCGTCGCAACGCTATTTTCATAAGCCCGCCGCACGCCTGACCCCATCGGAGGCTGCGCTGCTCGCGGCGGTATTACCCAATCCGCTGCATTTTCGCGCCGAAGCGCCCTCGCGCTATGTGCAGATGCGCCAGCAGTGGATATTGCGGCAGATGCGCCAAATGGGCGGGGAACAATTCTTGCGGGAAAACCATCTTCGTTAGCCGGCCCCGCCGCGGCGGCGGGGGGCATGATGTTATTTCAGAATGGTAAAGGCGGTAGTGACATGCTGTACGCCGCTGACCCGGCTGGCGATTTCCGCCGCCGACTGGGCCTCTTTATTGGTCACCAGCCCCAGTAAAAACACCTCGCCGTTTTCCGTCGTGACCTTCACGTTGGATGATTTCACCGAGTCGCTGGCCAGCAGCTGCGAACGGATTTTGGTGGTAATCCAGGTGTCCATGGAAGCACGTCCCATGCTTACCGGCTGGCCCTGGCGAATTTCGTTATACACCTCGGAGGCGCCATCGACGCCGATGGCGATTTGTTTGGCGCGGTTGGCCAGTTCGGTGGTGGGCGCCTGACCGGTTAACAAGACTTTGCCTTGATAGGCGGTTGCCACGATGCGGGCTTCTTTCTTGATCTGCTGATCTTTAGCCAAGGCGTTGCCCACGCGCGCTTCCAGCGTGCCGTCATCGACCTGGGTGCCTACGGTGCGCGGGTCGGTGGCGGATTTGGTCGCCACCGCGGCGCTGCCGACCACGACAGCACCGACGCATCCCTGAAGCAGCAGGGCGGTGAACAGCAGTACAAATGGGTAATGCACCTTCATTTGAGCTCCTTAATCGTCCTGGTGAGGAAACAATGAATTATCGATCAAATCACATAAACAATTCACCGTCAGCATGTGCATTTCCTGTATGCGCGCGCTGCGGTGGGAGGGAATTCGGATTTCAACGTCCTGGGGACCGAGCAATCCGGCCAGTTCGCCGCCGTCGTATCCCGTCAGGGCAATAATGGTCATATCCCGGGTCACCGCGGCTTCCACCGCTTTCACAATATCACGGCTGTTGCCGCGCGTGGAGATAGCCAGCAGAATATCGCCGGCCTGGCCGAGGGCGCGCACCTGCTTGGCATAGACTTCCTGTTGCAGGCGATCGTTGGCGATGGCGGTAAGCACCACGCTGTCCGCGTTCAGGGCGACCGCGGGCAGACTCGGCCGCTCGGTTTCGTAGCGATTGATCATGCTGGCGGCGAAATGCTGAGCGTTGGCGGCGGAGGTGCCGTTGCCGCAGCATAAAATCTTGTTGCCGTTGAGCAGCGCGTGCACCAGGGCGGTGGCGGCGCGTGAAATCGCGTCGGGCAAGGCCTCCGCCGCCGCGATTTGGGTTTGTATACTTTCGGTGAAACAGCCTTTTATTCTTTCCAGCACAGTCATTGAACCTAATAAGTAATGGAGGAAACGGTTATACCCGGCATACTTCAAGTTGCAGGTGCGTTGCCGCCTTCCCGCAGCTCGAATGATTTAGGGTATATTAACCCGATGCGCCGAAGGCGTTTTGCAGCCATTCTAGCCGGTTACCGGTAATTGCCAAAATATCGAAACGGCAAGCGGATGTGTCTAGGCTCCCGCCCTGGCGCGACAGCCAAACCGCTGCCGCGAGCAGTAAACGGCGCTGCTTGCGAGGAGTGACGCTCTCGGCGGCGTTGCCGAAAGCGTTATCGCGTCGATAGCGCACCTCGACAAACACCCAGGTGTGTTGATCTTTCATGATTAAATCGATCTCGCCGCCGCGCACCCGCATATTGGCGGCGATAAAACGCAATCCCGCGTTTTCAAGATGGCGGCGCGCCCGGTCTTCCGCCTGCGCGCCCGCCTGCTGTCGATTTACATAATCTGCGTGATTTGTCCCTGTTGATATTTCAGCCAAGATAACTTCCTGTTAATAACACAATCCGGCGTCGCCGTCAGCACGCCGGTGTCGCCTGAGACCTGGAAACCGGGAATTTGACGCATTTGTGAGAAATGGTTTACTAAAGTCCAGGCATCCATCCCCATGGCATACAAACGCACCAGGGAATAATCTTCCTTGAACTGGGCGCTGACTTGCTGCAGCAAGGCCGGGTTCGATCCCGCCAGCAGCGGGATATCGCTGAACTCCAGCCCTTCCATTTCCAGACGGTAATCCGGACCGGCATCGGCCTGGTAGCTGCGCGAGCTGGCGTACAGCCCCAACTGCGAGCGCGAACTGACGCGCATATCGATGGAGGGTTTGATTAACGCCAATTCAGACGGCGTTGCGATGATATAGACCGCATCCACCGGACCACCGGTGGCGGAAGGAGAGACGGCGGCATCGCTGGGCGGGGCCGGGATGGTCAGGCCGGCGATGGTGACCGCCTGCGGCTGGGCCGCCGCCGCCGGGGCGGTGGAGACCGGCTGGCCGGTAAGCTGGATGCCGCCGCTGTTGATGGCCTGTTTCAAATCACCCATAGAGCCGATGCGCTGCTCAAGCACCGTACCGCCGCCCGCCTTGCTCCAGGCGTCGGCGAAGGCCTTGACGATCCGATCTCCCAGCGAACCGGTGGGCACCAGCAGCAGGGGTTGTTGCCTGTGCTGCTGGAAAATATGGTTCGCCGCGTCCCGGGCCTCGTCTTCCGGAGATAACGAAAAATAACAGATATTCGGCCGGTTTTGCAGGTTTTCAGGTTGGTTAAGCGCCAGGATATTCAGGCTGTTCTGGCTGGTGTAAAGCTGTTCCACTTCGTTTTTCAGCAGCGGGCCGACGATGACGGTGGCGCCGTCCTGCTGTGCCTGGGCCAGTAATGCCGGCAGCGGCTGTGCGGAAGTATCGTAGATTTTTATCTGCGGGCCGGCGGCGGATCCCGTGGGGGCAGTTGCCAAGGGCGGGTTCGCCGCGGCATCCGGCGCGGCCGTGGCGACGGCGCCCTGCGGTGGGGCCGCCGCGGTATCCGGCGCGGCCGCGGTGACGGCGCCCTGCGGTTGGGCCGCTGCGGCAACCTGCGCGCCATCGGCGGGGGATTGACCGCCGGCAGGGGCCGGCTGGGGGGCTCCCGCCGCGCCGTTCCTGGCGGCGTTAAAACCCTGCTGGATAGCGTCGGAGAACACCTGCGCCTGGCCGGTCATCGGTAAAAACAACGCTATTTGCCCAGTGGACGTGGGCTGGTAGTTCAGGACCTGGTTCAGCTGTGTCGGCAGGGTCTTGGCCGCCGGGTTTTGCGGGTAGCGGGTCTGCCAGTCCTTGATGCCGGCTTTCAGCAGTGACGGATCCTGCTTGTTGTCCTGATAAACATGCTGCAAATCCAGCCAGCCCTGCAGGACGTTTTCATTGGCGTTGATGACGAGGTTGGTCTGGGACTGCGCCGACATGGCCAGCAGCGTTTGCCAGGTCGCATCGATATTTTGCTGATGCGCCTGGTCCTTGAGCAAGGGTTCCTGGGCGATATAGGCGCGGATCACATCCAGGGACGGCTGCGACTGGCCCGCGGCGATTTGCACCTGATAATAGCGCGCCTGCTGATCGGGTGTCAGCTGGCTGCTGTCCATTTTTTGCGTGATGGCCGCGGCGTCCTGCGGACGCTTTTGCGCCACCGCCAGTTCGGCGGACAGCAGGAGTTGTTCATGTTGTTGGACATCGCTCAGCTGTTGGGGTAGCGTGCCGAGCTGCTGCTGCGCCTGATCGAGGCGGCCTTCGTTGATAAGTGCCCGTATGGCGAGTAATTGGTAGTCGGTCTTGCTATCATTGCCTGCCTGCTGCATTTGCTGCAAATAATAATCGGCGTTGGCGCCGGTTTTGATCTGAGCCGTGCCGGAAGGGGTTTGCGGCGCCTGGCCGGAACAGGCGGCCAGGATCAGTGCGACCAGCACGGCGGGTATAAAACGCCCTGTTTTAAAACTCATGACATATGAGGAAAGCATACTGTGTCCAGTGATGTTTTTTTCAAGATGCTCAATATTAAATCGGCAATCCGGATGAGACAATGAATCAACACCAACAAGCGGATATTTCCGCATCAACGCTTTATGTGGTACCGACTCCCATTGGTAATCTGGAAGACATCACCCAACGGGCGCTGTCGATACTTCAGCGTGTTGATTTGATTGCCGCAGAAGATACCCGTCATACCGGCTTATTGTTACAACATTTTGCCATAAATGCGCGCTTGTTCGCGTTACATGATCATAACGAACAGCAAAAAGCGGAAGTATTACTGGCGAAACTGCAAGAAGGACAGAGTATAGCGCTGGTTTCAGATGCAGGCACGCCGCTGATTAACGATCCGGGCTATCATTTGGTGCGCCGCTGCCGTGACGCCGGTATCCGCGTGGTGCCGTTGCCGGGGCCCTGCGCCGCCATTACCGCGCTGTCCGCCGCCGGACTGCCCTCCGATCGTTTTTGTTACGAAGGTTTTCTGCCGGCCAAACGCAAAGGCAGGCAGGACAACCTGCGGGCCCTGGAACACGAACCGCGCACCCTGATCTTTTACGAGTCCACCCACCGCTTGCTGGAGAGCCTGCAGGACATGGAGGCGGTATGGGGGCCGGAACGGTATGTGGTGCTGGCGCGGGAGCTGACCAAGACCTGGGAAAATATCCACGGCGCGCCGGTGGGAGAATTGCTGGCCTGGGTCCTGGAGGATGAAAACCGCTCACGGGGCGAAATGGTGCTGATTGTGGAAGGATTCCACCCGCAGGAAGATGCGTTGCCGCCGGAATCGCTGCGTACCCTGGCCCTGTTGCAAAAAGAGCTGCCGCTGAATAAAGCCGCCGCTCTGGCCGCCGAAATCCACGGCGTGAAAAAAAATGCGCTCTATCGTTATGCCTTAGATAAGCTTGGGGATGACAATTGAATGAAAAGCCCTTATACTCCGCGCCGGAGTTGACCAGACAGTCGCCGCGCAACCGGTTATTTTCGGAATACAGCTGTGAAGTACGGCTTTCGGAAAGAACAGTTGCGGGGAGGAAAGTCCGGGCTCCATAGGGCAGGGTGCCAGGTAACGCCTGGGGGGTGCAAACCCACGACAAGTGCAACAGAGAGCAAACCGCCGATGGCCCGCATGCGGGATCAGGTAAGGGTGAAAGGGTGCGGTAAGAGCGCACCGCGCGGCTGGCAACAGTCTGCGGCACGGTAAACTCCACCCGGAGCAAGGCCAAATAGGGGTTCACAAGGTACGGCCCGTACTGAACCCGGGTAGGCTGCTTGAGCCAGCGCGCGAGCGCTGGCCTAGATGAATGACTGTCCACGACAGAACCCGGCTTACCGGTCATCTCCGACATTGCGTTAACCCCGTGCCCGTCAATGGCATGGGGTTTTTTTTTATCCCGCCAAATCAATCAGCAGCGCCCGCAGCGATGAATGGGCCCGTACCCTGATTTGCTGCTCATCATGAATAAACGCGCCGTCGCCGCAAGCCAGCGTGAGCAGATTCGTCTGGTGGTTGCCGATGTCCATGCCGCCGTGAATGGATTGCAAATAGGCCCGCGATCCTTTCGGCTTCAGGGTCAGGCTTTGGCCCGCCGCCAGCGCGATATGCCAGATCCACGCCTGCTGGCGTAAAACCACGCTGCCCTCCTCCCCATCGGGGGACGCCAGTAACGCCAGCGGACGTTCGGGCAGGGAAAAATGCTGGATCAACGGATTATCCCGCGCCGGACAGGCATCCAGCCAAAGCTGCATCCGGGTGAGGGGCGTGGCGCAAATATTGCGCTCGCTGTAACTGACGCCGGGCTGCGCCGCCAGCAGCAGGATATCACCCGCGCCGGCTTGAACATGGTTGCCTTCGCTGTCACGGTATTCCGCCTGGCCCTGCAAAATCAGGTTAAAAATATCCACTTGCGGGTAGGTGCGGGGCTGGAAAACGGCGCCGGGGCTCAAGACCTCCTGATTGAGAACCCGCAACGAGGCGTAACCCAGCATGTGGGGATCAAAGTAGTGCCCGAAAGAGAAGGTATAGCGGGCCTGTAGCCAGCCGTAATCCGCATGGCCGCACTGTTTGGCTGTTCTGTAAGTCATCATGGTGCATTCTGCTTATTTTGAGGTTTTGTAGGGTAAGGCTTGCCGCCCGCCGGCCCGTGGCGTTTGTGAAACGGTAACGCTAAAATCACTGTATAAATTGTAAGGGTCTGGACGGCGGAATGTTAGCAAGTTAATCTGGTCTCCATATTCAAAATTTCTGAATGAGACCCCGATGGCCAAAGAACGAGCACTAACGCTTGAAGCATTAAGGGTAATGGATGCTATTGATCGGCGCGGCAGCTTTGCCTCGGCGGCGGATGAGCTGGGCCGGGTGCCCTCGGCATTAAGCTATACCATGCAAAAACTTGAAGAAGAGTTGGATGTGGTCCTTTTCGATCGCTCAGGCCATCGCACCAAATTCACCAACGTCGGGAGAATGCTGCTGGAGCGCGGCAGAATACTGCTTGAGGCCGCGGACAAGCTCACCACCGACGCCGAAGCCCTGGCAAGGGGCTGGGAAACCCATATTACTCTGGTCACCGAGGCGTTGGTGCCCACCGAAAAGCTGTTTCCCCTGATTGAAAAACTGGCTCTCAAGGCCAATACCCAGGTTTCCCTTACCACCGAAGTGCTGGCGGGCGCCTGGGAACGCCTAGAGCAGGGGCGGGCGGATATCGTTATCGCTCCCGATATGCATTTTCGCGCGTCGTCGGAAATCAACAGCCGCAAACTCTATTCCGTATTGAATGTCTATGTCGCAAGTCCGGATCACCCGATTCACCAGGAACCGGAACCGTTATCCGAAGTGACCCGGGTCAAATACCGCGGCATCGCCATCGCCGATACCGCCCGGGAACGGCCGGTGCTGACCGTGCAACTGCTGGATAAGCAGCAGCGGCTAACGGTGAGTTCGATGCATGATAAACGGCAGGCGCTGCTGGCGGGTCTGGGCGTCGCCACCATGCCTTATCCGCTGGTGGCCGAGGATATCGCCGCCGGCCGTCTGCGCGTGGTCAGTCCGGAGTATAGCGTGGAGAGCGATATTATCATGGCCTGGCGCCGTGACAGCATGGGAGAAGCCAAATCCTGGTTCCTGCGGGAAATCCCCCGGCTGTTCGCCTGAGCCAATCAGTTATCCGCCGCCGGGCGGAAACGGTCATCGCGCCCATGGGGTTCGTTCAAATCCTGCTCCGGTCCGATGGAAATAATGCCGTACGGATTAATGGTGGCATGGCTGCGGTAATAGTGGTTGCGAATATGCTCAAAATTCACCGTATCGGCTATTCCCGGCATTTGGTAAATATCGCGCAAAAAGCCGGATAAATTCAGATAATCCTCAATCCTGCGGCGATCGCATTTGAAATGGGTGACATAAACCGGATCAAACCGGATAAGCGTGGTCCACAAACGCAAATCCGCCTCCGTCAGGCGATCGCCGGTCAGGTAGCGGTGTCGGCCCAAAAGCTCCTCAAGCCTGTCCAGCGCCGCGAACACGCCGGTTACCGCCTCGTCGTAAGCCCCCTGCGTGGTGGCGAAACCGGCCTTGTACACGCCGTTATTCACCTGGTCGTAAACCCAGCCGTTGATTTCGTCTATCCGTGAACGGAGTTCCTGCGGATAATAGTCGCCGGCGCGGGCGCCGACCGCATCAAACGCGCTGTTGAACATGCGGATAATATCCGCGGATTCATTGCTGACGATGGTCTGCCGCTCTTTATCCCACAATACCGGCACGGTGGCGCGTCCGCTATAGTCGGAATCCGCCTGGAGATAAAGCTGGTAGAGAAAATCCTTGTGGTAAAGCGGATCGCCGGTGGCGGCGGGAAAATCGGTGCCGAACGTCCAGCCGTTTTCCAGCATCAGCGGATGCACTACCGAAACCGGTATTATCTGATCCAATCCTTTCAGGTTCCGCATCAGCAGCGTACGGTGCGCCCAAGGACACGCCAGGGAAACGTACAGATGATAGCGATTGGCCGCCGCCTGATAGCCGTCGCCGCCCGAGGGGCCGGCTGCACCGTCGGCGGTGACCCAATTACGGAACTGCGAGGCCGAGCGTTCAAAACGGCCCCCGGTGGATTTGGTGTCGTACCATTTATCTTGCCATTGGCCTTCCACGAGCAGTCCCATGATGTATCCTTGGCTAAATCGGGTAATCAAATAGGCTATACGAGTTTGTTGACAAAGTGCCCGTCCCGCCTTTTTGACGCCGAGCACGTCTGTCAGCAGTCTGTCCCGCTTAATTATAAGCGGTTTACCATTTTTTGTTCAGAATGCGATCGATGCTGAAATATCCGGCGCCAAGCACCGCCAGCAGCAGGTAGCCGCCGGAAATCGACAGGTTCTTCATAAAGTTTATCTGATTGGCCGCCTGTGAAAAGTCGCTATGAAAGATAAACGCGGTCAATAGCACGAAGACCACTGTCACCAGCGCGACGGTACGGGTCAGGAAACCGAACAGTATCGCCAGGCCGCCGCCAAATTCCAGCAGGATGGTCAGGGGCAGCAGGAATCCCGGGACGCCCATGGACGCCATATACTGCTCCGTGCCGGCATAGCCGCCGCCCATTTTGCCGAAACCCGATACCACAAACAGTATCGGCATTAAAATACGCGCCACGAGAATGGCAGTATCATCTAATTTTTTCATTGTATTCCCACCCGATATTATAATGGCGGCATTCATAATGAACGCCGGTAACGCCAGGTTTTAAGCGGACTTATTCGGCTTAACATCCCTGATGTGCTTGATGGGGGGAATAGTATCCGGCGGGGGAGCAGGGCGATAGCAAGTAAAATTGTCTATTTCTATCAAATAAATTGAGTGAAGCGTGGCGGCATAAAAAATTGCCTGACGGCAGTTTAGACTGCTGACAGACGTGCTCGGAGTCAATAAGGCGGGACGGGCTGCTAGAAGAGTAAACCGTCCACGCCAGGGATGACGCGGATCGAGCCTACAGGGAGGTATTTAAGGCGTATTTACGATCCGGCAGCCTGTCCCGGCAGAACACTTTGTCAACAAACTCAACTGCCTGACGGCAGTTGAGCGATTAGCGTGATTGCAGGGTGGAGCGGATCAATTTGAGCGTGCCGAGGATACCCACCGCCCGTTTGGTCCAGCGTATGAACCGGCTGGGATGGCGGATATTGTAAAGGGCCAGCAGGCTTGAGCCGGCGATAAGATATTTACGCAGGTGAACCAGCCGGATCCAACTGCGGTCATAGCGGTAAGTGGCATACAGCCACTCCCGCTTTTGTACCGAGAGGTCCAACCGTTGCTGATGGATACGCCGCAGAAGCTCGGCTTTGGTCTGTCGGGAATGGGGCATTATCTGGCCTCCCTTTCTCTTTTACGCTCCCGTTCCTCTTCCTGGATTTCATCCTGCACTTTTTCCAGAATATTGCGATCGGCCAGCAGCTCTTCCCGGCTGGAGCCCAGCAGCGTCGATTTACGCGCTTTGCTCAGGGTCCAAAACGCGCCGATGATCGCCAGCAGGAACAGCACACCGGTTGTGGTGGCGATGGCCGTCAGGCGGTATTGCGGATCAATGGCCCAAATCAATAACACCAACAGGCTCATGAGTCCGAATGCGGCCAGCAGCAGCGTAATCCCCGCCATCATCAACAGCTGGATTATATTGGCCTTTTCTTGCTCCAGTTCAACCACCGCCAGCCGCAGGCGGGTTTCAGCCATACCGACAAGAATGGTAATAATCCGCTGGCCGATGGCGAATACACCCTTACCCGGGCCTTGAGTCTGCGATTCAATCATAATCAGCGCCGCGTGAATAATGCGCCGAGGACAAAGCCCACCAGGGCACCCACGCCGATTCCCGCCCAGGGATTTTCATGGACATATTCATCAGCCTTGCCCGCCACGACCTTGGTCTGTTCGGCCAGGCGTTCGCCGCTGTCTCCAAGACGGTTGCGGGTTTCTTTCAGTGCGCTTTCGGCTTTATTGCGTAAATTATCGAATTCCGCTTTAGATTTCTGAGAGGAGCCGCGCAGCACTTCTTCCAGCGTATCCGCCAATGATTTTAATTCAGCGCGTAAATGTTCAGAGGTAGTGTCTTTAGCCATTTTTTACTCCTTAGACGTTTACGAATAATGGCGGCCTGAAGGGACATAGTCCCTGAGCCTTCCTGGTCGGCAGATGAATGCTAACAATCAGCTTATCTACTGATATTTAATGTATGTTTAAAGCGTAGCCCTGGATTTAACAAACCGCAAAAACTTATAGCTTTTACGTGGGCTTAATTTTATGCCACGGCGCCGGGCGGCGGCGAAACGCGTCCGCCCGGCGCCGTGGCGAGGCCGGATCCACCCTCAGATAGCGGATATATCCCGATTGAAGCAGTAAAGCCACCGCCAGCGGGGATACTGACGGCTGTGGGATATCCTGTAGGTCTCCGGCAGCAAATCTTCCAGAGCGGTTTGCGCCGCCGAAGCCTGCTCCGGTGAATCCAGCAGGATAATGAGACTGTCTTTGGCAGGCGTAATGCTTTTGATCCTGATACCGCGCTCATCCAGTCGCTGGTAAATATAAAAACCGTCGGGCAGCGATCCGCGTTCGTTGGCAAGGGTTATTTGCAGCGCGGTTTCTTTTGTGAACAGGGCGGGCGCCAGCACCAGCAACAACAGCAGCGCCATCACCGCGGTCAGTCCCGACCGCCAGGAAATTTTTTCTTGAAGCCTCGTAAACATTACAGTCCTTTACCGATGTCGGGCGCGTTTTTCTTGCGCCACAATATCACCAGGGATCCCGCCAGACCGATAACCAGGAAGACCAAGGGCAGCAGCATCAAGCACAGCATCAATTCGTCTTCGTAGTACTGGAACAAGGCGGTTTTACCCAGGGCAAAACCTACCGTGGTCAGGAGGAATACCCATATCAGGGCGCTTATCCAATTAAAAAACTGGAAGCGGATATTGCTCAGCCCCGATAACCCGGCGATGGTGGGCAGCAGTGTCCGCACAAACGCCACGAACCGGCCGATAAGCAGCGCTGACAGGCCGTGGCGATGGAACATTAAATGGGCCCGTTCATGGTAGTGTCGCGGCAAATGGGATAACCAGCTTTGCACCAGCCGGGTATTGCCCAGCCACTTGCCTTGAATATAACTTATCCAGGATCCCAAACTGGCGGCGACGGTCAAGACCAGCAGCGTAAGGGGGAAGTTCATCGCCCCTTTCGATATCAGCACGCCCACCAGGATAAGCAGGCTGTCCCCGGGCAGAAATGCCGCCGGCAGCAGGCCGTTTTCCAAAAACAAAATGACAAACAGCACCAGATAGATGGTCCAAACCAGCGTTGGGTCGGAAAGTGTTTCAAAATCCTGTTGCCAAAGGGCATGAACCAGGTCTTTCAATATATCCATGCAGCATTCCTAACGTGTAACAGCATCAGATTGCTCCCCGGCGGCCAGAGCAGTTTTAATAGGTGTCCGGAACGGGGGCGGCGTAGCAGAATAAAGTCGCAGTAACGGTCTCACCCGTCGGCGGGGCAAGGAGCATGGCCAGTCCGGCAAGCGCAAAACCAGGTTGCGCATGGGACGGCATCTGAAATGCAGCAGGCGTGAATACGCTGCTGATGTGCTCAAAATTGTAAATAAAACGACTTCACTGTAACAAAATTAAACAGACTGAGACAGAGGAATATACGCGAGAATGCCAGAGACGGGAGGCTTTTTTTTGACAAAAAAGGTTAATTCAGGCCATTTTTACCTGACCTGACAGAAAGAGAACAATTATTGACTCGTTCCGCCTTCCCCGAGGGAAGCCGGAACAGCAAAATCGGCGGCGCTATTTTGTGCCGGTGGCGACGTTATCCAGATGGACCACTGGATTTTCGGTAAACATATACCGGTCTACGTTGAATTCGAAATCATCTGTGGTGGCATGAAACAGCATCTGCTTGGTGTTTTCCAGGTGTTGCCACATGGCCAGTTTGGCTGCGTAGGGATCCTTGCGGATTAACGCCTTGAGAATATGGTCGTGATCCTCGCACCAGCTTTCGATGGATTTATCATCGATATGTTCATGCAGCTTGCGCCAGTAAGGGTTATGCAGGCGCTGGCTCCACATTTGCTCGACGATGGTGGCCATGGCGGTATTCTGCGTCGCCAGCGCCACCTGGACATGGAATTTCAGGTCCCACTTCGAATCGCGGAACCGGTCTTCCTGCCGGGCGTTTTCCTGGATATCCATAAGCAGCACGATATCTTGCCGGGTCACCTGGGTGGCGGCAAATTCGGCGACATTGCTTTCAATCAGCTGGCGCGCCTGCAGCAGTTCGAAAGGCCCAGGGGTAGTGAATAACACTTCGCCGCTGGGGACCAGTAGATTCTTTTGCTGGTTTGACACGACATGAATGCCCGAGCCTTTACGTACTTCAACGTAACCTTCCACCTCGAGCATGATGATGGCTTCGCGCACCACGGTGCGGCTGACATTCATTTCTTCCGAGATAAAACGTTCCGCGGGCAGTTTTTCACCAACGCGATAGACACCGGACTCAATCCGCTTTTTCAGTTCAGCGGCCAGCTGTTGATATAATCGCCGGGTTTCTGTGAATTCCATAATGCGTGCTCTTAAAGGTAGGTAAACGTATCATCCGCTCGCGTACAGTCCGTCGCCATATTCACTATGGAACTGACGAGAAGCCATTATTTGTTATACCACTTTACCCTGTCAGCGCCTAGATGGCACTGTGTCCGTGATCGTACTTTTAACCGGTTTATTTTTCCGTTAAGGAAAAAAATCCCCGGCGGTGCTTTGGGCATTGGCCGGGGATACTGCCCTTCGAAACAGGGAGTGATGCTTGCCGCGTGATTTAGCGCGGCAAGCAGGGTTATTACCCGTGCGCCGGTTTAAGCGGCTCGATATTGGCAACAGGCGGCTGTACCGGGTTATTGCGCAACAGGACCCAGATAAAGAATACGGCCAGCAAATCGAACACCGACAGGATGGCGAACAGCGGGCTGAAACCAATGGTATCGGCCAATGCACCCACCACCAGGGCGAACAGGGTACTGGCGGTCCAGGCAGCCATACCGGTCAAACCGTTGGCGGTAGCCACTTCGTTGCGACCGAAGACGTCTGACGACAGGGTTATCAACGAACCGGACAGGGACTGATGGGCAAAACCACCGATACACAGCAAGGCAATTGCCACGTAGGGACTGGTGAACAGACCGATAAGCCCTGGGCCAATCATCAGGAAACCACCCAGCGTTACCACGAGTTTACGGGAAATGATCAGGTTCACGCCGAATACGCGCTGGAAGAACGGGGGCATATAACCACCCAGTACGCAGCCGAGGTCCGCAAACAGCATCGGCATCCAGGCAAACATCGCGATTTCTTTCAGGTTAAAGCCATAGGCCTTGAACATGAACAGCGGGATCCAGGCATTAAAGGTACCCCAGGCCGGCTCGGCCAGGAAACGCGGAATGGCGATACCCCAGAAATCACGTTTTTGAATGATCTGCCAGGCAGACATTTTTTTCGTATTGTTAATCTGGTGCTGTGCTTCCTGACCACCAAGAATATACTCGCGCTCTTCGTCGCTGAGCTTGGTCTGGTTTTTCGGGTGTTTGTAGAAAATCAGCCAGGAAATCGCCCAGGCCAGGCTCAATGCGCCCACCAGCACGAACGCCAGCTGCCAGCTGTGGATCATGATGGCCCATACCACCAGCGGCGGAGCAATCATCCCGCCGATTGACGATCCGACGTTAAACCAGCCAACCGCGATGGAACGCTCTTTGGCGGGGAACCATTCACTGCTGGCCTTCAGGCCGGCCGGAATCATTGCCGCTTCCGCCATACCTACCGCGCCACGTGCAATGGCCAGGCCGCCCCAGCTGGTTGCCAGCGCGGTCGCCATACAGAACAGCGCCCAGACGATAGCGAATACCGCGTAGCCAACTTTGGTACCCAGCATGTCCAGAACATATCCGGCTACTGGTTGCATGATGGTATAACAAGCGGAATAGGCCGCGATGATATACGAATATTGCTGTGTGCTAATGTGCAGCTGCCCCATGAGGGTAGGCGCCGCTACGGCAACGGCGTTACGCGTTAGGTAACCTAGTATCGTGCCGACGGTGACCAGCGCGATCATATACCAGCGTAACCCTTTTATTTTACGCATTACCACTTCTCCCGATGAGTATGAACCGCCATCTCAATTTCCCAGATATGATGGGATGGCGGATACCTGAGCCAGTCCGGAGGACTCTCCCTCCGGGTGTAGTTATAGTCTGGCGGATCGTGGCTTAACCTTGCCGACAACGCCTTGCCAACGTTGTCGCCTGGCGCTGCGAATCACCACCTAAAAACTTCGGCGGAAACCCCGCACCCCGACCTGCCGGATGAGGCAATGACTCAAAATGCAGTCATTGCAACAAAAATGATTGAGTCCAAACTCAATGTGGCGCTACGATAACTTGTCATACAGATTTAAAAGTTGAGAGCCATCACAAAAACCATTTTTTATTTAGGGGATAATCATTTTGTCCCGTTAGCCGGGGCGAAAGCCCAAAGCTGACCAATAGATAGTGAGTTTTTGTTACTTTTGGCAGGAAAAGCTATAACGATTCAGGCAGAAACGTTCAAATCTGCTAAATTGGTATAACACCTTCCAACAATTTAGAAACATAACTCATGAGAAATGAAGGTGAGGAGCCTGAAATGTCCCAGTTTTTGACTGAAGATTTTTTACTGGATAGCGAATTTGCTCGCCGTTTGTATAACGAATATGCCGTTGATCAACCGATTTTTGACTATCATTGCCATTTGCCGCCGGAACAAATCGCGGGAAATTACCGTTTCAAAAATCTGTATGATATCTGGTTGAAGGGTGATCATTATAAATGGCGTGCCATGCGCACCAACGGTGTGGCTGAGCGTTTTTGCACCGGCGACGCCGGCGACTGGGAAAAATTTGAAGCCTGGGCGCAAACGGTACCGCACACCATTGGTAATCCTCTTTATCATTGGACGCATTTGGAACTGCGCCGTCCGTTCGGTATTACCGATACGCTGCTTTCCGGTGAAACCGCCCGCCAGACCTGGGATCGTTGCAACGCGCTGCTGGCGAAGGATGACTTCACTGCCCGCGGTATCATCTCGCAGATGAACGTGAAAGTGATTTGTACCACCGACGATCCGGTGGATTCCCTGGAACATCACAGCACCATCGCGGCTGACGGCAGCTTCAAGACCAAGGTATTGCCGGCCTGGCGTCCGGATAAAGCGTTTAATATCGAGGCGGCGGGTTTCAACGATTATCTGAAACGCTTGGAAGAAGTCTCCGACACCGCCATCAGCGGATTCGGCGCGTTCCGCACCGCGTTGACCAAACGCCTGGATCACTTTGCCGCCCACGGCTGCAAACTGTCCGACCATGCGCTGGACGTCGTGGTTTACGGCGAAGCGGATGAAAATACCCTTAACGGCATATTGAGCCGTCGCCTGAGCGGCACCTTGCCGACCCAGGAAGAAATTGCCCAATTCAAGACTGCCGTACTGGTATTCCTTGGCGGCGAATATGCCCGCCGCGGATGGGTGCAGCAATACCATATCGGCGCGCTGCGCAACAATAACAGCCGCTTGTTCAAACAGCTCGGGCCGGATGTCGGTTTCGATTCCACCAACGACCAGCCGGTGGCCATGGCGCTGTCCCGCTTATTGGATGCCCAGGCTAAAGAGAATGCGCTGCCGAAGACCATTATTTATTGCCTGAACCCGTCGGATAATGAAGTTATCGGCACCATGATCGGCAATTTCCAGGGCGAAGGCATGCCCGGCAAAATGCAGTTCGGTTCCGGCTGGTGGTTTAACGATCAGAAAGACGGCATGCAGCGTCAGATGACCCAGTTGGCAACCCTTGGTTTGCTGAGCCGCTTCGTAGGCATGCTCACCGATAGCCGCAGTTTCCTGTCTTACACCCGTCATGAGTATTTCCGTCGCATTCTGTGCCGGATGATCGGCCATTGGGTACAGGATGGCGAAGCGCCCGCGGATATCAAGCTGCTGGGTGACATGGTGAAAAACATTTGTTTCGATAACGCGAAAAACTACTTTGACGTAGGGCTTTGATAACTAAGGCAGGCCAGACGGCCTGCCTGGTTTCAGCGATCAAGCGATTTTTTATTGCCCGACAGCGGGTAATTTTTAAGGTAAATACAGAATGAAAACGTTAAACCGTCAAAACTTCCCGGGTCGTCAATATACGGATCGCGTGATCCAATTCGGCGAAGGAAATTTTCTGCGTGCTTTTGTCGACTGGCAGCTTGATTTGCTCAATGAGCATACCGACCTCGATGCCGGGGTTGTGATCGTTCGTCCCATCAATTCCGATTTTCCGCCGTCGCTGGATACCCAGGACGGTCTATATACCACCATTATCCGCGGCCTGAACGAACAGGGCGAAGCGGTGCGCGAGCCGCGCCTTATCCGTTCGGTGAACCGGGAAATCAATATCTACAAGCAGTTTGACGAGTATTTAGCGCTGGCCCACGACGCCAATATTCGTTTTGTCTTCTCCAATACCACCGAAGCCGGCATCAGCTACGTTGCCGACGATAAACTCACCGATACGCCGCCCGCCAGCTATCCGGCCAAATTAACCCGCCTGCTTTATGAACGCTTCAGCCATTTTGACGGCGCTGCGGATAAAGGCTGGGTATTGCTGCCGTGCGAACTCATCGATTATAACGGCAAGGCTCTGAAAGAGCTGGTATTGCGTTACGCGCAGCAGTGGGCGTTGCCGGCGCAATTCACCACCTGGCTGAACGAACACAATACCTTCTGTTCGACGCTGGTGGATCGCATCGTTACCGGGCACCCCCGCGGTGAAGTTGATGCGTTGCAGGCGGAGCTGGGCTATCAAGATACCTTCCTCGATACCGCCGAATATTTTTACCTGTTTGTTATCCAGGGACCGCAGTGGCTGGCGAAAGAACTGCGCCTGGACAAGCTTGAACTGAACGTCCGCATCGTCGACGACATCAAACCCTATAAAGAACGTAAAGTGGCTATTCTCAACGGCGCCCATACCGCGCTGGTGCCGGTGGCGTTCCTGTCCGGGCTCAATACCGTCGGCGAGGCCATGAACGACAAACTGATAAGCGGTTATGTGGAAAAAACCATTGCCGAAGATATTGTACCGGTACTGGACCTGCCCCACGACGAACTGACGTCGTTTGCCCAGGCGGTATTGAGCCGTTTCCGCAATCCCTTTATCCAGCATCAATTATTATCCATTGCGCTCAACGGGATGACAAAATTCCGCACCCGTATCCTGCCGCAATTGTTGACCTACCGTGAACAACACGGCGAGCTGCCTGCCCGGCTCACTTTTGCCTTGGCCGCGCTGATTGCGTTTTATCGCGGCGAACGCGATGGCGAAAGTTATCCGTTGCAGGACGATGATAAATGGCTCACCCGTTACAAATCGCTTTGGAGCGGTGTGAACAGTGGTGAAATCGCGTTAAGCACATTAGTGAATGACGTACTCGGTGATACCGGGCATTGGGAGCAGGATCTGCTCAAGGTTCCCGGTCTGGCGGAACAGGTGGAACAGCAGTTGCAGGCCATTCTAGACAATGGCATGCGCGCTGCGGTTACCGCCTACAGCTAAACGCATAAAGGTTATTTCATGCAAATTATTAAAATACATCCATTGGACAATGTGGCGGTCGCCCTGCAAGACCTCGACGCAAATGACACGGTGGATATAGACGGCGTGACCATCACGCTGCCGCAACCCATCGCTCGGGGGCATAAGTTTGCCCTGGCGCCTATCGGCGAAGGAGAGATGATTGTCAAGTATGGCCTGCCCATCGGCCATGCCCTCAGTAACATCGCTCCGGGTCAGCATATTCATTCCCAGAACGCCAAGACCAATCTTAGCGATCTGGATGAATATCAATACCAGCCGGCGTTCCGGACCCTGCCGGCGCAAATGCCGGATCGCGAGATCCAGATTTATCGGCGCAAAAACGGCCTGGTGGGGATCCGTAATGAACTGTGGATCCTGCCTACCGTCGGCTGCGTTAACGGCATCGCCAAGCAAATCCAGCAGCGTTTCCTTAAAGAGACGTTTGGGGCGGAGGATATCGACGGCGTGCATCTGTTCACGCACCCGTTCGGTTGCTCGCAATTGGGGCAGGATCATGAAAACACCCGCACCATGTTGCAGAACATGGTACGCCATCCCAATGCCGGCGCAGTGCTGGTAATTGGTTTGGGCTGTGAAAACAATCAGGTGGATGTCTTTCGTAAAACCCTGGGTGAATACGATCCCGACCGCGTAACCTTTATGGTCTGCCAGCAGCAGGATGATGAAGTGGAAGCGGGGCTGGAATGCCTGCGCGCCTTGTATCTGGCCATGCGTGAAGACAAGCGCCAGCCGGGCAAACTCAGTGAACTGAAGTTTGGTTTGGAATGCGGCGGCTCCGACGGGCTGTCCGGTATTACCGCCAACCCGCTGCTGGGCCGTTTTTCAGATTATGTTATCGCCAATGGCGGCACATCGGTACTGACGGAAGTGCCTGAAATGTTCGGCGCCGAACGGATCCTGATGAGCCGTTGCCGCGACGAAGAGACCTTCACCAAAACCGTCAACATGGTCAATGATTTCAAAAGATACTTCATGGCCCATGAGCAGCCGATTTATGAAAATCCCTCGCCGGGGAACAAGGCGGGCGGCATCACCACCCTGGAGGAGAAATCCCTGGGATGTACGCAAAAAGCCGGTCAAAGCAAGGTCATGGATGTGTTGAAGTATGGCGAACGTCTGCATGTGCCGGGGCTTAACCTGCTGAGCGCGCCGGGCAACGATGCGGTGGCCACCAGTGCGCTGGCGGGCGCCGGGTGCCATATGGTGCTGTTCAGTACCGGTCGCGGTACGCCTTACGGCGGTTTTGTGCCGACGGTGAAATTGGCCACCAACAGCGAACTGGCGAATAAAAAGCCGCATTGGATTGATTTCGACGCCGGCAGGCTTATCCACGGTATGTCCATGGAAGAAGTGCTGGGGCAATTTATCGATTTGATCGCGGAAATCGCCAGCGGCAAACATACGCGTAATGAAGTTAATGACTTTCGCGAACTGGCTATTTTCAAAAGCGGCGTAACATTGTAATTAACCGCTCTTGGCCTTAGTATAGAAACGGTGTTTCAATTTTGAAGCACCGTTTGTTTTTATGCGCCATACAGTTTTGCGTCATTTAATAGGAACGCCGTACCATGAGCCTTTACTGGATCGCCCAAGCAGTGGGGGGATTGGCTTTTATCGTCGGCATCACCATGTTTATCAAGCGTGATGACCGCAAATTCAAACTGCAGCTTTCTTTATACAGCGCCATTATCGGTTGCCACTTCTTTTTAATGGGCGCCAACGCCGCGGGCGCGAGCGCGGAGCTTAATGCGCTGCGCACCCTGATAGCCACCCGCACCCGCAGTATCATGGTGATGTTTGTCTTTATCATCCTGACCACGGCGCTGGGCCTTGGCGAAGTGAAGCACTGGGTCGAACTGTTGCCGGTTACCGGCACGGTAGCCAGCACCTGGGCGCTGTTCCGTACCCGCGGACTCACCACCCGTTGCATTATGTGGTGCTCCACCGCCGGCTGGGTGACCCATAATCTGTGGCTGGGTTCCATTGGCGGTTCGTTGACCGAGGGCAGTTTTCTTATCGTCAACGGCATTGCCATCATCCGTTTTCGCCGTATGCAGCTGCGCGGCATCGACCCGTTCAAGGACGAGACCACGGCGGTCAGCACCCGATAGTCTTGCCGATGCCTGACCCAGGCATTACTGGTTACCGCGCGTATCCCGGCGATGATTGATCCAGGCGTTGATTATCAGCGTGCCGGCTAATATCGCCGCCACCGCGCCCAGCGAAACGGAAATCGGGATATGGATAAAATCCACTATCATCATTTTCACGCCGATAAAAACCAGGATCACCGCCAGCCCGTATTTCAATAGCGAGAAGCGTTCGGCAACCCCGGCCAGCATAAAATACATAGCGCGCAGGCCGAGGATGGCAAACAGATTGGATGTCAGGACGATAAAGGGATCTGTGGTCACGGCAAAAATGGCCGGGATGCTATCGACGGCGAATATCACGTCGCTGAATTCCACCAGTATCAGCACCAGCAACAGGGGAGTGGCAAACAGCAAGCCGTTGCGCCGGATAAAAAAGCGCTCTCCCTGCAATTGATCGGTCATGCGTAAATGCCCGCGCAGCCAGCGGACCAATGGTTTTTCACCCAATACGGCGTCGTTCTCTTTTGAGAAGGCCATCTTGATGCCGGTCAGCAGTAAAAACGCGCCGAACAGATAGAGCAGCCACTGGAATTGCGTCACCAGCCAACTGCCGCCGAAAATCATCAGGGTACGCAGCACGATGGCTCCCAGTACCCCGTAAATCAATACCCGGCGCTGCATCTGGGTCGGGATGGCAAAATAACCGAACAGCATCAGCCAGACAAACACGTTGTCCACCGCCAGGGCTTTCTCTATAAGGTAGCCGGTGAGAAAAGCCAGCGCTTGGGTGTCGGCGACGGCCCGCCCTTGGGTGTCGGAGAGATGCCACCATAAGGCGGCGTTGAACAGCAGGGACAGCGAAACCCAGACCACCGACCACCAGGCGGCGCGTTTGAGCGTCATGGTGCGGCCCTGGAGCAACAGATCCACGGCCAGCATAATCACCACCACCAGGATAAAACCGCCCCACAGCAGAGGCGTGCCAACGGTATTCATATGCGATTTCCTTCATAAAAAAAACGGCTAACCGCGGAAGGCGTCAGCCGTTTTCCCCATTCCGGGCTGTAAACGAACCTTGCCTTCCGGCAAGGTCTCACTTACAACGCAGATGAATTTTTCTATTCTGGTTGCCCGGTAGCCGGATGCGCAAGCATCGTAATGACGGCAAACCGACGAAGAAGTTACTCCCCTTTGCTAAGGGAACAATAATGTAAAAATTTGCGACAGTCAACTTGCCCGCCGCCGTCGCGCTTTTCGCCGTCAGCTTCCGCTGCACGCCGGCTGTTTAAACCGCGAGGCTCGGGTTAAAGCGCGGCAAAGGGTCACGACCCTTTGCGTAAAATATAGCGGTTAACAAATGTCGCCATCAGATCCCGGCTTTGCGGCGTACCGCTAATACCGGTGCCCACCCGTGCCAGCTCCAGCTCCCGTTCCGGCTGTTCCTCCGTCATGGACCGCAGAAAGCCGTGCATGACTTCAGCGGTGAATTCCGGATGGAACTGCACGGTTATCGTATTTTCGCCATAGCGCAGGATCTGATGGGGATCTCGCTGGGAACGGGCCAATACCACCGCCTCCGGCGGAGGGGTCAGCACGGTTTGTGAATGGATAAGGTTCACCGGGAAGCCCTGCGTCAACGATGCCAGCAAGGGATCTTGCCCAGCCGCCGGCAACAGTTCGATATCCAAGGTGCCCAGCTCCATGCCGCCGGGATGATAGTCCACCTCGCCGCCCATGGCGTAGGCCAGCAGTTGATGTCCATAACATACCCCGAAAATCGGCACGCGTTCCGCCATGGCCTGGCGCAGCCAGCCGGCGGCGAATTCACTCCAGGGCAAGCGGTCGGTCACCATGGCCGATGAACCGGTAATCAACACACCGCCATAGGCGCCGGGCTCCTGCGGCCGATCACCCGACGGCAAATGCACCACCGCCGCCTGTTCCGGCCGCAGACCCGCGGCGGCGAGAAACATACGGTCATAGTTACCGTTAGCCTGGCTGACCTCCTCGGGGGCATCGCCGGTTTGCAGAATCAATACCGGTAGGGACCGCGCCATTATGCCACCGTATCGGCACGGGAACGGTCAGCGGGGAAGACAACCCCGGTCTGGCGCCGTATCTCCGTCAGCAGTTTAGCCGTACTGCGGGATACTGCCAGGCCATCATGGTTGACGTCGCCATTTTCCACCAGCGCGGCGAACCGCTCCGCCTCGTATAGCATGGTATTGATATGCTGCGGCTGGCTCAAATCCTGTTTGTTGCCGTTGCGCGGAACCAGGAAAAGCTGCTGGCATTCGGACATTTTCTCGATGACCAATGAACCGTCCTCTCCCTGGATTTCGCAGG
This sequence comes from Sodalis sp. RH16, assembly GCF_047324245.1. Classification (NCBI taxonomy): domain Bacteria; kingdom Pseudomonadati; phylum Pseudomonadota; class Gammaproteobacteria; order Enterobacterales; family Bruguierivoracaceae; genus Sodalis; species Sodalis sp. RH16. The sequence goes on from NZ_CP178737.1 coordinate 2,466,387, forward strand.
GCAATACCGTTTGGCTGACTTTGGAGTGCAGCAATGTGACATCAAAATCACCGTAGTTCAGGCAGACCGTGCCATGGGCGTCAACGCCGCTTGCCAGAAGCGTCGCACTGGCCTGCAAAGAATGGGGTTCGCCCCACAGCGCCACGGCGGCGGCCAGCATATAAAACCCGATATCCATAATCGAACCATTGGAGAAGGCCGGATTAAAGGTATTCGGCAGCTCGCCGTCCAGATATTTCTGGTAGCGGGAAGAGTACTGGCAGTAATTCAGCAGCGCCTTGCGAACCTTGCCGATACGAGGCAATGCCTGTTGAAGCGCCAGGAAATTAGGTAAACTGGCGGTTTTGAATGCCTCGAACAGCACCACCTGATGCTCCCGCGCGCAGGTTATCATCTGTTCCACTTCCCACAGGTTCGAGGCCAAGGGCTTTTCGCAAATGACGTGCTTTTTATTGCGCATAAACAGCAATGCCTGGGGGCAATGAAAAGAATTGGGACTGGCGATATATACCGCATCCACGGCATCGGATGCCGCCATTGCTTCCAGAGAATCAAAATAATGTTCTACGGGATAATCCTTTCCCATTTTTTGCGCTGCCGCGATATCCCGGGAATAGATAGCGGACAGTTTCAGTTTGCCGCTCTCATGGGCGGCATCGATAAATTGGCGAGTGATCCAATTGGTACCTATCACAGCGAAGCGAATCATACCTAATTTTTACCCTACGCAATATTTGGATACCCTAGATTATCATGCTAACCATATCAGGCCAATATTCCCTTAATTCTCAAGATTGGGAGGAATTTGTCGACAAATCCTATAGGGCAATGACGCCCGGTCGGACTACTATAGTCACCAAACGAGCCGGCCCTTTGCCCGCGCCGCCGCCATAAGGTTTGTTGGTTGGCCGGTCACTCGTTATACTTCGCTAAGGGTGAATTTTAAGGAACCATCATGTTGTTGCAAGAGTTCGAAGTACGTATAAATAATGCCTTAACGGAGCTTGAGCAAAGCTTTGCGCGACACCAGCGGCAATGGCAGCTGGATCGTGAGGCATTGCAACAGCAATTGGATCTGAGCATGCGGCGCGAGGCGAAACTGCGCGAGCAAAATGCATTACTGATAAGCCAGCTCAATAATCTCGACACGTCGCCCGATCGCAACCCGCTAATCCATAAGATTAAAATACTCAGTGCGCACATTGATGCGCTGGCAAAGGATGCAGCGGCTTTTCGTCAATCTTGCCGCATGTGACATCACGCCGGCCCATGGTCTTGTTCCCTGTCTTTCTCCCGCTCTTTTTTACTGAGTTCTTTAAAGGTAACAGCCGGAACATTATTTCCCTTTCTACCAAGATCGGCGGGCGTCAGGGGAAATACGTTTCTCAGATGAGTTCGCAGATTATTCCAAAGGGTCGGGGCAGGGCGGGTGTTCTTTTTTTCAAATACCACGGGCATGTCGTATGCCTGCAGCTTATAAAGCAGTTCAAGCATATCATCCCGGTCCTGCAAACCGTCGACATAGCCGTTTATCATACAATCCAGCACAAATTGAAAACGAAGCAGGGAGCTGGTGGTCCGTCTGCCTGCCTGCAACACGATGTTAAGAGTTTCCAAATGGACAATATAATTTTCGAACATCTCCCCCAGGAGATTGGGTTCATCACGGGCGGCGTAGTGCGCAGATAAGCACAGTTTGAAAAAGTTGTAGGTATGGAGGCCGCAGTCATTGTGGTATTGAAACGGTTGGCGCAGAGCGATGATTTTCGCCTCCTCACCCGGCTCAATCAGGCACTTAATCAATGCTGACTTATTATCATTTGTGTCGGGTGGGCTATTGCTGTCAAAAAGGGTAAAGTGATAACCCTCAGTCGTCTTGACGGCGAGGACCGCGCTGAAATGCCCGTCCGCCGCCCGTTGCGAGCTGTTATTAAGGGATGTGGACAGGATTGGGAACAGCAGTTTTTGCCCTGGAACAAGCCGCTTGAGTTTTTCCTTGGCGTTGTTTTTGAATAATACCGATTCGTCTTTGAGGTACTTGCCGAGATCAAAAGGGTCAATAGCCTCGTTCTCACTATACAGTAGCGTGCTGGAGAAAAAGATACCCTCTTTGTCCACGGTAAGTAAGTAAATGGCGGTATCCAGTACCTGTCTGTCCATAGGATGGTAGGTGTGAGTCATGGGCGCAAGCGCCTTTGGAATTGTCAGAAAATGACCTATACTCTGAAATAAATCCGTTAATTCAGTTAAGTCGTCGGCTAATCTGGCCATTTTTATATTGGACAACGTCATGGCGCAGAGTCTGGCTTTGATTCTTGTATTCAAATGCTCAAGATTAATCTGCCGTCGGACGGCAGCATAAAATAACAGTGATGCGCTTTGGTAAATCCTATCCCTTACCTGATTCCCCTGCCCCTCGCAGATCATAACGTCGTAAAGTTTTATCCCCAGAACGACTGATTTGCTGATGTCGCAAGGACCAAGCGGATTCGCTGGGGTAACGGGACACTGTTGCCATAGCTGGACAATAATGTCTGCTCTGGTATCTATATCCCCGTCATAGAACCTGTGCATTACCCTTTTTTCATCGTTCCGACAACGAAAATCAAGAGTGGGTATGGTCTGGGATGCAAGGGAATTTCCATTCAAGTGAAGCATACAAGCCTCTTGGGAAATTTATTTAAGGATATTTTCACTCTCTAAACCTGATTCAATTATTTATTAAATTCTTGTGATTATTTAAGTGAGATATAATTCAAAACTATTAGCTTAATATTTATCTGCATATTTACAAGCTTTTCGCTTTTTAGAAAAACATCTTAAAAGAAGAGACGTAAACTGTGAATTAAAAATTAAGCCAATTTATAATTAACCGTCTGATACGGTAAGCTATGGTCATAACAAGCGGTTCGCCGAAATGTCGTAGGAGACGTTATCGTTTTTTCAGATAATGTCAGCACAAATAGGTGTTTCAATATGGAAAGAAATTGCGCTTTACTGTGGATCTGCATCGATTGTTGGCTGCGACGAGGTTTATCATGAAAAATACGTCAGTTTCTACCGTAAGAGACATGTTCTGGCAGCGCATCCGGGATAAGTTCATCTTTCCGGCCCAGCGGGATCCCGCCATGGATGTTGCGCGCAGATTGGCCGCGTTTTTGCCCTTGGGGTGCTTATACGGCGTTGAAATCGAAATGGAGTCCCTCGACCCGTCCCGCCATGACAGGGAGTAGTCACTGCCTCCTGATGGTGGACGTCAGCATGATGCCAGTTATGATGACGTCCGTCCGTACAGGCGCCGGATGGCTGAATGCTTAGAATGCCCCCCACGTTTATTTCTGCTCCTAAGCATAAAATTTTATAGTCAATTGCCGATAATAAAGCCATTGCCATTTTCGCCAGGCATATCTCCCCATGATAGGGCTTCGCTTAACGTTCACTGCAACTGAACGCTAACGTGACGCGGATCGCTCGTGGGCATGTGCTGTCAGGAAAAAAACAGCAAAGTGACATTGCAAGGGTGCTTGTATGAATTTTATAAAAAATATAAAGATAAGAACGGCGGTGATGGTTATTCTTATTTTCTTCTCTTTGCTGTGGCTAGGCGTTTCCGCATATACCCTTTATTCCCTTAATCAAGTCAATCAAACCTTGCAGCTGAGCAACAACGAACAGCTAAACAGCGACATCATCAATGGCGCCAATGACCATTATTATCGTGTCGTCACGACATTGGAACGTGCGGCCCGCGCCGGACAATCCGGCGCCCGTGCCGATGCCGACATGGAGTTGGGCTCGGTGGCCTCGGAGCTGGAGCTTATCGACCAGGGTTTGACGCAGTTCAAAGGCATCGATCACGGCCAGCTGGATCCGCTGCTGGTGGATAAAATTTACAACAGCTCGCTGCAGCTGCGTACCCTTGGCATACAGCCGCTCCTGCTGGCGGTAAAGGACGGGCGGTATGACGATTTCAACCAGGGTCTACACGACACCTATTTACCGCTGCGTAAGCAATTCACTTCGGTAATGCAGGAATACGACGGCGCGGTGGACGCTATCAAGAACGCATCCAATGAACGGATCGCCCTGTTGACGACCCTGTGCCAACGGGCATTACTGGCGGCGCTGTTGGCCGGAGTGGTAATTTTGCTGTTTACAGATCGTTATCTTGTGCGTCATCTGGTGAGGCCGCTTAATGCCATTAAAGGGCATTTTCGGTCACTGGCCGCCGGTCAGCTCGGTTTCACCATCACCGATATGGGTCGCAACTGTGTCGGCGAACTTATTCCGTTCCTGCGTGACATGCAAACCCACTGGGTTAATACGGTAACGCAAATCCGCGGCAGCGCGGAATCCATCTACCAAGGCGCCGGCGAGATTTCCCAAGGCAATACCGATCTTTCCTCGCGCACGGAGCAGCAGGCTTCCGCTCTGGAACAGACCGCCGCCAGTATGGAACAGCTCAACTCAACGGTAAAACACAACACAGAAAATGCCCACCAGGCCAGTAAACTGGCGAAAGACGCCTCGGAGACCGCCAAGAAGGGCGGCATCATTGTCGAGGAAGTTGTGGCGACCATGGGCAGCATAGCCGCCAGTTCAAAGAAAATCGTCGAAATCATCGATGTTATCAACGGCATTGCTTTCCAGACCAATATTCTGGCCCTCAACGCGGCGGTGGAAGCAGCCCGGGCCGGCGAACAGGGCCGGGGATTCGCCGTGGTGGCGGGTGAAGTGCGCAGCCTGGCGCAGCGCAGCGGACAGGCGGCGAAAGAGATTCAAACCCTGATCGGCGAATCGGTGGAGCGCGTCGGTATCGGTTCTAAACAGGTTGCCAATGCGGGCGCCACTATGGGGGATATCGTCAAGGCCATCACCCATGTGACGGATATTATGGGAGAAATCGCCTCTGCATCCGATGAGCAAGGTAAGGGAATTGCACAAATCGGCCAGGCGGTGACGGAAATGGATAGCGTTACCCAGCAAAATTCCTCGCTGGTACAAGAATCCGCCGCCGCCTCGGCGTCTCTGGAAGAGCAGGCCCATTATCTCACCGAAATGGTGGCGCTATTCCAACTGGCGCCGGTAACCACCGTCCCGGGGCGAGCCAAGGCGCTGGTAGGTGAACTGGTGGCCCAGGACCGTTCGCAAATGGGTGAGCGGGCCGTGCAAAACCGTGCCGGAACATCCGCCGTTGAGCCGTTAGCGCAAGGCCGCGGCAGAACATCCTCCGTTGAGCCGTTATACCAGAGTCGGGCACGGGCGGCGGCGTCGATGCAGGCAGCTCAACGAGCCGGTAGCCTGAACGATGCGGCTACGGGACAGACCTTCGCAAGAATCCCGGCCAATGGTACGTCCGCTCAAAAACAGCGCAGGGCACCGGCTAAAAAGACGCCGGCCGTGGTCGGCAAGCTTAAAAATTTGGCGCCGGACGCGAACTGGCAAACTTTTTAGTCCCTCACTGAACAATCAGGGTAATGAACGCCCGGTCTCAGGGGCCGGGTAGGGTGGCGGTAAGTCTAATGGCCATGGTTTTAATTTCAGTTGGTAGGGGCAATTACTCGAGGGGAGAATATTGCAAAAAGTGCAATTTTTACTACACTATTTGCAGATAATTTTTCTAATATGCTGGAATTTTTAAATGAAAGTTAAGGGAATGAATGAAGGTTTCTTTGTTTTATTGTTAGTAATCAGTACTATTGCTTTTATTCTTGTTCTTAAGGCTTATTACTCCGCAATTCTTTGGGCCGCAATCCTTGCCCTGCTTTTTTATCCTATAAAAACAAAGATAAGAGAAAAACTCAAAGACAAAAATGGACTGGCCTCTTTTATAACTATTATTTTTATTTGCCTCATTGTTTTCATACCTCTTTCATTAATCACAACCTCGCTTGCAATGGAATGCAATGATTTATATAACGCAGTTCAACATAACCAGATACCGTTTGCCACCATTTTCAACGGCGCCCTGGAGCACCTTCCCAAAAGAATGCAGGAATACATTTCCGTACACGATTTGAGCAATGTCACGACGCTGCAACACAAATTATCCGATGTATTTATGCGGGGGAGTCAAACGCTCGCCAACAGTGTGCTTTTGATCGGCGAGAGTACTTTTAGTTTCACGGTCAGCTTTGGCATTATGTTATATCTGATGTTTTTCTTTTTGAAAGATGGATCTCATCTTGTTAAATTGATCCTCGACTCGCTCCCTTTATCCAGATATATCAAACACCATCTGTTTGTAAAATTCGCCGCCGTAGCAAAAGCAACGGTAAAAGGGACTGTTATTGTCGCTCTTGTCCAAGGCGCTTTAGGCGCCATGGCGTTTTATATCGTGGGCGTTAAAGGGGTTATGCTTTGGGGCGCGCTGATGGCATTCCTTTCGCTCATTCCCGCTATTGGTTCAGCCATCATCTGGGCGCCCGTTGCTATCTATTTCTTCTTTGCCGGCGTTGTCTGGAAGGGCTTCTTTTTAGTGGTATTTTTCGTCGTCATTATTGGTTTGGTGGACAATATCCTCAGGCCGCTGCTCGTGGGTAAAGACACTAAATTGCCTGACTATGTGGTGCTTATCTCTACCCTTGGCGGCATGGCATTCTTCGGCCTTAATGGATTTATCATCGGCCCGCTGATTGCCTCCCTTTTTATCGCTTGTTGGAATTTACTCTCCGGCAGAGATCATCGGGGGAATGTGGTAGAGATAGATGAAGATATTATAACTGAAGCACAAGAAAGCGAAGATCTCATGGTACAGCAAGCGATAGATAAACTTGATAAAATCGAGAAAAGCGAAAGCATAGACAAGCCCTAAGGTTATTTCTGGTCTATATGACCAGACACTATCCCTGCCAACGGCATTGCATCTTGGTTTTCAAACGTGTCCATAGGGCATCTTTGCTTCCAAAACATGTTCAACATTTATAGCATCATGCGTTATATGAGTTTCTATATAATGGTTGATGCCGAGGTCTAGCTATATGAATTTGTACATGTTTTATCTGGGCGGCAATGCAGGCAAGTCTAATATCGAAGTTCACGACGTGCAGTTTGCCGCAGTGGAAACGCCTGAACAGGCCTGGCCGCTTTTGCGTGAAGCCTGGTATGGCGACAAAGACAAGATTCATCTTGACGGCTATACGATCATAAAGTGGACCGACGGCTATGATGTCACGTTGTCCACCGAACCCTATCAGGGCAAACAGAAGCTCTTTTTCGTTAATGCCGGCGGATACCGGCCGGATACCCTGGCGGAATTGCATGAGTTCGATCTGTTTGTGGCCGAGGATGCCGATGCTGCCAAAAGCCGGGCGCTAAAGACGCTGTTGCTCGGGACCGACCAGCAGCACAAGGATAACCTGAAAGACGTTGATGACTGCCTGCTATTGGATAAGGTGGGGGGATTTTATCTGCATCTTCATGAGAACCCCAATGGCGAGCCGGCGAAGCCTGCCTGGCAGGGTTATTTGCCCATCGGGGAGTGATGGGCGCCTGCCTGAACCAGGCGCGCTGGCGGTGATGGTTTATTTATCTGATAAGCTATTGGCTGCTTTTTCAATGAGCGCGGCGACCTTGCCAGGCTGCGAAATATACACGGCGTGGCTGCCTTTAACTTCCACAACCTGGCTTTTGGCCCTGCTCGCCATGAAGCGTTCCAGATCGGGGTTGATGGATCGGTCTTGAGTGGCGACCAGTGTCCAGCTAGGTTTGGTCTTCCATGCGGGCTGCTCCGCCGGCGTGCCGAAAATGGCCGCGGCGGGCATTACCTGGGAACGGGCCATGAAACCGGCCTGGCTGGCGGATATATCGGCTGCGAAATCAGCATGATAAACCTTGGGGTCAAGATACAGGAAATGGTCGGGAGTAGCGGTAATGCCCTTGCTGGCCTGGGGAATTCTTCCCGCCAGGGCGCCCAGTGTTTCCCCTTTTTCCGGCTGGAAGGCGGCAATATAAACCAGCCCCGCCACCTGCGGATCCTGGCCCGCTTCGCTGATGATAAACCCGCCGTAGCTATGGCCTACCAGCAGCGTTTTACCCTGCTGTTGATGAATGACACGCTGGGTGGCGGCCACATCGTCAGCCAATGAGGTTTCCGGTTCTTGAACCAGCGAAACGTTGTAGCCTTTCTTATCCAGGATCCTAGTGACCGCCTGCCAGCCAGATGCATCGGCAAACGCGCCGTGCACCAGTACGATATTTTTTACCGGCTGGGCCTGTACCGCGCCTTGGGCCGAAAGTGAAAGCACGATGCCGGCAGCTAGCATACTCAGTGATCTTTTAAACATGATAAATCTCCTAAACAGGTAAATGGGTTGAAAACAGGCCTTGCCCGCTCGCGGTGTATCGTCTTCATTGCAAAGCATGATGATAATTGTTTATCGCGATAAGTATTGCTGCGATAGATAATGATGAAAGCATCGGAGCGTGTCAAGCGATTTGTTATTGCGATAGATAAAATCTGGATTTGTTGCTATGCTGATCGTCGACCTATCCATCTGGCATCATGCAAAACAACCCTGGAGTCTGAAGTGACAAAGCCGCCGCGCCTGGAAGACCAGCTGTGTTATTCGATTTATTCAACCGCGTTGGCCATCAAAAGGCTTTATAAACCGATGCTGGATGCCATGGGCGTCACCTATCCGCAGTTTTTGGTGTTAAATGTGTTATGGGAGCAGGGGGAGCAGCCTATCGGCGCCATTGGCGAAAAGCTGGCGCTGGAAACCAGCACCCTGACGCCGTTGTTAAAACGCCTGGAAAACGAAGGATTTATTCAGCGGCTCCGCAACGTTCATGATGAGCGCCAGGTCATGATAACCTTGACCGATAAGGGCGCCGCCGTGCATGACAAGTCCGCTTGCCTGTCGATGACGCTGTTGTCGAGTTCACACCTGGAGTTGGGGCAGTTGCAGCGTTTAAATAAAGAGATCATCGCACTGCGTGATAACATCATTCAAAAGGTATAAGCGAGTGATTAATCCGGTCTCCATTGCGTCAATCATTATTTATGCGGACAAGAGCGCATAATCAACCCGGCGCGATGTCTTTTATTGGCGCTTTTTGTGGTATTCTTAACGCATACAATGGAGGCCATATGAAAAGATTCTTTGAGACAAAATATGAATTTGAGGATTATTCACCTGAAAAAGTAAGGCGTCTTGCTCAAGAAGTAATGCAGGAAATTGCAGACAAGAAAATTATTACAAGCCTTATTGATATCGATATTATCAATCATCCTGAAAGGTGGCCTAAGGTTCCTAATAAGTCACGTAATGATTTCGATGATGTTATGTGGCGTAATTTACCGATAAAGGAACGATTCATTATTCATTGCCGCGCAGGGTTCACCGCATGCCATGCCTTCATTCTTAGGTGGGTTTTTAATGATAGGAGAATGGCAGAGCGTAAGGAGAACCAAGAGATCTTCAAGACTGCGTTCTTAGAAGTCACCAAAAAAAATAAAAGTTATAATGATTAACAAAAACTTAGTAAGGCATGCCTAATTTTAACGGATGAAAAATGTCATTTAGCGTGAATCCCCCTCCAAAGCAATATGTGTATAATTCGCTAATTATTAAAGAAGGAGAGCCTGAACATATTCTGGCATATGCACTTTATAAGGTGCATAAGAATAAAGTTATTAAGCAAGCCCGGCACGAACTATGGAGTGGTTCCCAACTCGCGCTGCAGCTGAAAAGTTTGCATGATTCGGTAATCCAACAGGAAGGTATGCGGCAACACTTCTATCAGCAGGCAAGGGAGATGTCTGAAAAATTCGTTACCGAGACGAAGGAAAGGATCAAAAGAGATGCTGTGTCTGAATATCAGGAAAAGGTTGCGCAGTACCGGAGAATAATCACGCCACCCTGGGTGAAATTTGTCAAATGGCTTGGCGTTGGTTTATCAGGGCTTATCGCTTCAGTTGTTGTGATTGTCATGCTTACCGGCTTCAGCGCGCTATTTCTTGGCAAGGAGGGCAGGACGCAGATTGCGGTGGCAGCGGGAAAAACAATCTTTAAAATCCTGAACTCAGATATTCCCGTAGCGGATCATCTAAGTGTCGATAAGTACAAATAAAATCTCGTTGCTGCTTTTTTCTAGCCGGGGGCTGTACTCCTCCCCTCTCGTTATAGGTCTGCATGGGCATAAATAGGCTGCTGCGTTAGGTCACTGCGTTAATTCGATATCAGTTTTGATTGATCGGGCAGGCGGCACCAGCATTTCCAACTGCTGCTGTTTCTCTATAAGGGTATATAACAGCAATTCCCTGATGTTTTCATCTTCGATTTTATAGGCGGCAAAGGCCAGCGCCTGGCATTGGCACTGCACGTCGTCAAAGCACTGTTTGGAGGTATCAAGAAGGTTTTCAATGGTAATCACCTGATAAAGGCGAGGTGCAGCGTAGATGTTCCATAAGAGGCAAGGAAACAGATACGGTGACCTCAGTTGCGAGTACCACCGCACAAAAATTTATCAATGGCGGTGGCCCAAATCGGGTTCTCACAACCGGGGCTTACTGTTTCTCGGCCAGCTCTAAAGCTGCCCGACCTGAGCCACCATTGATATTACAACAAGTTTTGACTTGCTGTTCAATGATTACTTAGAAGACGACATAATACAATCAGCATATTATGCCGCCGTAAGCCAACCAGGGAGTGAGAGTCCCTACATTAAAATATTAATGCCGGGCTATAATAACGGAGTTATTTTAAGAATGGCAAGAGAAAATAATAAAAATATTACTTGCTATGTTAATATAATCAATAGCTTATATAAATTTTCTGGATGAGGAAGTTTATATTTATACAGTAATTTATTTTCACATAAATATTTTTATCTTTATTGATTGGCGGCATTTTAGTCATAGGTAAACTTAGGTAAATATTCGTTGGATCTGCAATTAATGATGTGATTACATCGTTAATTTATGTGACTGCCTTATTTTTATAGAGGTAGAACTGGGCTTTATCCGCGAATAAAAAAATGAGTCAATGCGATCTCTTACGCAAATACCCAATTTTAAGGAACAATTTGTTTTTTGATAAATTTCTCCTGATTCATAATTGACTTAAATTACGAAGGTGGGTATTATACCCACCATGGAAGACAAGGATGTCAGATGACCAGCGGAGAACTGATCAAGGGTTTGCAAGATGACGGGTGGAATATCAGGAAGATGGGTCCGAGAAAAACCAAAGGGAGTCACGTTACGCTGACCAAGCCTGGGTGGTTCAATATCATTACTCTCCCTCATCCGCGCAAGGATGTATCAAAAGGGCTCATCAAGCAGGTACAGCGGATATCCGGTATCGCATTTATCTGACAACGTGGTGGGAGAGGTTTTATAGGAGGGTGTAATGATTTATCCGATTTTTATCTTTAGAAACGATCATGGTTTCGACGGTTACTTCCCCGGCATTGAGGGCTGTTTTTTCGCCAGTGATACCTTGGCAGGCGTAAGCAAAGATGCAGAAGAAGCGTTTGCGGTGCATATTGAGGCTTTGATTGAAGAAGGGCATCCACTTCCCCCACCGCCTAAGGATGTGCAATGTTATCTGGGGGATGCCAGATTGGCCGAGGAGAACGGCATAGTGGGATTTGTGGACATCGATCCGACGAAATATGAGCGTAAGGCGGTGAAATTCAATCTTACCATGCCGCAGAATCTGCTCACGGCCATTGACCGGTATATTACCACCAGCCGCCATTATAAAAATCGCAGCCAATTCCTGTCTGAACTGGCCAGAGAGAAAATTGCCCATTAATGGCATGCTTATTTCAACGGGGGATGCATGAGTGAATTAACCGGTAAAGTCGCCCTGGTCTCCGGCGGCTCCAGGGGGATTGGCCGCGATGCCGCCCTTGCATTGGCCAAAGCGGGCTGCCAGGTTGCGATCTGCTATCTTCAGGCCGACGAACAGGCCCGGCAGGTGGTGGATGAAATACATCACAACGGCGGCCAGGCAATCGCCTTCAAAGGCGATATCAGCTCACCGGAGCAGGTGAACCGGATCGTGCTGCAAACCCGCGGGGCCTTCGGTGAAATTGACATTCTGGTGAATAACGCCGGTATTGCCAAAGTCCAGGACTGGCAGGATATCACCCCGGACGATTGGGGGGCGGTGCTGGCGGCTAACCTCACCTCGTCATTTTTGATGTCCCACGCGGTATTGCCCGCCATGCAGCGGCGCGGCTGGGGCAGGGTGATTATGATATCGTCCATGGCGGCCCAAACCGGCGGGGTGATAGGGCCCCATTACGCCGCCAGCAAAGCCGGGCAGTTGGGATTGATGCACAGCTATGCCAATCTGCTGGCGGGTAAGGGCGTGACGGTGAACGCCATCGCGCCGGCATTGATTGAAACCGACATGATCAAAAACAACCCGAAGATCACGCCGGATCTTTTGCCGGTAAAACGCTTCGGCAAAACGGAAGAGGTGACGGCAGTGCTGATGATGCTGCTTAACAATGGCTACATCACCGGACAAACCATCAATGTCAACGGCGGCTGGTATATGAGCTGAATATCGGCGCGAGTCGGCGGTATCGCCAGCCATCGCAACACAAGGCCCGATCGATGGGGAGATGGGCAGCTTGCCGGTTTCATCTCCACTATTTTATTTACCATAAAATACCTATATTAAAATACATGAAATGATATCATTTTAATTTCATGCGATAGTATCATCGTAATTAAAAAAAATAAAATTTTGGAAATGAGACGAAACGTTTAGTTAACTTTTTCGTCTAAGTGATATTTTTGTTTTTTGTTTTTAGAAAAATGAATAAATGTTTACTGATACACCTTTCGCAAATGCAATATTTACTATGTTCTCAAATATAAAAATTGAATTATGTTTGCGTGGTTTTACTGCACCGGGATCATGCAAAGCTTACATATTTGGTGGTTGTGCAATGCATTTGCATACAAATATTCGTATAAGCAGCGATTTAGACAGTCAAATGGATTTTTGCCGTAGTATGAAAGAAAAAGCCATCGGGCTAATAGAATCTATTAGCCCGGTCGATTTTTTAGATAACAAGCACGGTCCTAGTCTTTTAGTTTACGATTCTCACTTTAATCCAGCATTAGCCCCGATGCATGAAGACTATGATATTAATGCGATCGGTATTGAAACCAATACGCCTTCGCCATTATGGGTTTATCTTATTAGTAAATGCGATCTTGCAATTAGTAAACTAGGAAGATTTGGTGACATGGATCAAGAAGATATATATGCCCTCTTTCGGGCCGGTTTATCTATTGATGAATTTAGAACCAAGGCCATGGAAGCTGCGGATTACGCAGTTGGTCAATCTGGATTGCCTTCAAAGATTGAGTATGCTATTTCTATGTACAAAGAGCTCATGGGGGAACTATGATTAATGCAGATTTAAATCAAGCATTTCAACGCGTATGCCTTGCAGGCCTTGAAAAGGCAAACGTTGAAGATATTAAAACAATAGCCGTTTCGTTATGGCATCAAAAGGAATTGCCCGATACGTCATTATTGAAAAGCACGGAGGCAAAGAAAACCGGAGGGTTTATACTTGACCGGCTATGCAGATTCAACTGTGTCCCTTATGATTTTAAGTATGAAGTATTAGCTCTAGCAGAATCACTGTTTGAAAATTTGTCCGAGCCTGGATCTGATTCAACTCAAAGTAAACCGTTGGATCTACTTGCAGCAAAATGGGGATTACATAGTGACCTATGCAAGTTCATGGGCGATATTCTACCCTTTCAAACACGCCATGCCTTTGGTTGTCGTTCGTTTGCTTGAAATGGTCATTAATTTTCCTGCGGCATGTGTAATTTTTTTATTCTGTATTTCATCATCCTTTTTTCGCCCGCCAGTTCAAAGCCATCTTCTAAGGGTAAGAGAGTGACGGTAAACACCGTCGCCCCACCCTCGTATAGCAATTAGATATACACTAAGGCGTATAGCAATCCGCTACGGGGTAAAAGAGTGATGAGATTAGCGAAAACAGAGGCCAAAGAAACGCCCATCAATAGAAGCATATTACCGGAGATTTCCATTGCTCAGACCCCTCATTGGATGAATGGCTTAAACGTAAAGCGCTGAAAAACCAAACCAGTGGCGCATCCCGGACCTTTATCATCCGCGAATCGGACTCTAAGCAGGTCATCGGTTTTTACGCATTGGCAACGGGCAGTGTACAGCGACAAATCGTGTCTGGAGCGTTAAGGCGTAACATGCCCGAGCCTATACCCGTTCTGGTTTTGGGGCGTCTGGCGGTAGATGAACGTTACCATGGGCTCGGTCTGGGCGTCGGATTGCTGAAAGACGCCGTTTTACGCTCCCGGCAAGTCGCTGAGCAGGTTGGCACCAAAGCGTTGTTGGTTCATGCATTATCTGATAATGCCCATGCTTTTTACCGGCATTGGGGATTTATCCCCTCAGAAATACAGCCAAGCACATTACTCCTACCCTTATGGTGATTAACCCCCCTGTTGGCGGGCTAGAATTTTCTCTCATCCCGGTAGGGCAGGTCGCCACGGCTTAGCCCGATATCCCGTAATTGACTCTCGTTCAACGACATCAATGCCCTACGATCGCGCCTGCGAGCCCGCCAGTGTTGATAGCGGCGAAATAACGCAACCCACCATGGAGGGCGTTTTACGGCGATGTGCAATAGTTTTGCGTCGCTGCCGGTGTTGAAGTCACTCTTTTGCATTGCATTTTTCATGGCCGTTGTCCTTCTGGAACGCTTGGCAACAGCATGAAGCTTTTAAACAAAAGAGAGTAGATTCAATCCATTAGTGCTTTGACATATACAGATGGCGCAACCATGACACAATGTGCTATTTATAGGGGTAATCTGTACTCTTTTTTCCGGTCTTTTACCCTTGCCGGATGCGAAGTGATATCTGCTTATGGCTATAACGCGTTACCAAAATCTGGCTTCCATACTGAGTCAGCGTATTGAACAAGGTCTTTATCCCGCCGGTGTCCGCCTGCCGTCCATCCGGGTACTGAGCAAGGAACACGGGGTCAGCATTACCACCGTGCAACAGGCCTATCGGGAGTTGGAAGATCAGCAACTGGTGGAAGCGCGCCCCAAATCCGGCTATTTCGTGTCGCCGTTGAAAACCCGCCCCGAACTGCCCGCGGTGTGTTCTATGTCTCAGTGCTCCCTGTCGATTCCGCAGTGGGATCAGGTGCTGGAGATGGTGGGCCCCCTTAAGGAGGGCGAAATAACGTTTGTGTCGGCCGCCCCTGATGTCAGCGTCAGCAGCCTGAGGCCGTTAACCCGGGCATTAAGCCATTTGAGCCAGCGGCACGATCTGCGCACCCTGAGTTATGATGATGTCAGGGGGTCTCTCGAGCTGCGTGAGCAAATCGCCCGGCTGCTTATTGACAGCGGCAGCCATATGGATGCCGGAAATATCATGATTACCAATGGATGCCGTGAAGCGCTGTCCATTGCCGTACGCTGCGTCTGCGCGCCGGGAGATATCGTTGCGGTGGAGAGCCCGAGTTTTCACGGCAGCTTACAGCTTCTGCACGGGCTGGGCATGAAAGTGCTGGAAATCCCCACCGACCCGGTGAACGGCATCAGCGTCGAAGCGTTGGAACTGGCGCTGGATCAATGGCCGGTCAAGGCCATTATGGTGACCCCCACCGCGCATAATCCGTTGGGTTATAATATGCCCCTCGAGCGCCGGCAAGCGCTGTTAAAGCTGGCTCAACATTATGATGTGGCCATCGTGGAAGACGATGTCTACGGGGAACTCTCATTCGGCTATCCCCGGCCCGCCACGATAACCTCCATGGATGATGAAGGCCGGGTGTTGTTATGCAGCTCTTTTTCCAAAACGCTGGCGCCGGGCCTGCGGGTGGGCTGGATAGCGCCGGGCAGTTATATGAATCGCGCCGTCCACATGAAATACACCGGTTCCGGCTCAACCGCCAGCCTGACGCAGCTGGCCATTGTGGAGTTTATCAAACAGGGCCATTACCATAAGCATGTCCGCCGTATGCGAGGTCAGTATCAGCGTAATCTTGATATCATGACCGGCTGGATAACGAAATATTTCCCCTGCGGCACGCGTATCAGCCGCCCCCAGGGAGGATGTTTGCTGTGGATCGAGCTGGATCATGGCATCGACACTCAACAGTTGAACGCCCTGTTGGCGGAGCACAACATCAGTATAGCCGTCGGTGCGGTGTTCTCTACCGCCGGAAAATTCCACAGTTGCATGCGGATAAATTATGCGCAGCCTTTAACCGCCGAAATTGAAAATGCCATACGGCAGATCGGCGTTGTCATACATCAGCTGTTAAGCCGTTCCGGTTTCGGGAATAGTGTTAAGTAATCGTTAACGCCGGTAAATCTTTGTCAAATAGCAGTTTTTAAGATATTTCGTGATCCATATAGTCCCTATATTAACTATTATTAATGCATTACTGGCTATACAAGCAGTTTGTCATGGAGATCATGAATATGAAAAAAACAACATTGGCGATAGTGATGACGCTGATTGCTACCAGCTCCTGCCTGCCCATTGCGTCCTTCGCCGACGACCATGGCGGACAAGACCAGCAGTGGCATCAAAAAGGCCATGAAGCACAACGGGGCCACGAGGGACCGCAGGGCCATGCCAGCCCGCAACGTGGTGACTTCCGTGGCCGTGAACGGGATCATTTTGCCGCCAACGGCCATGATTTCCGCCGCGGACGCCCATTGCCGCCCCAATATCGCAACGATCACTACCGTGTGCATGATTGGCGTCAACGCGGCCTGTATGAGCCGCCCCGGGGCGAAGAGTGGGCTTACGTGAACGGTAACTATGTGTTAGTGGCCGTGGCGACGGGAATAATCACTTCCATTCTTATCGGTAACGCCTTAAACAACTAATTTTTCGCGATGCCGATGGCGGACTCGTTATCAACGCCGCTGCAATAACCTTAGCCGATGCCCTGTGCATCGGCTTTTTGTTGTCGTTTTCCGCCTCAAATCCACTCCTCAGCACTTTCAGCGCCAACCCTCCTTTGCAAAAGAATCATATTATTCATTTACACAAAGTATAAAATTATTCATAATAAATAAACTGAAATAAACGATACTACTGGAGAGCACGATGTCTTCAAAGGATACACTTGAGTTTCATGTCCCTGAGCTGGAGCTGACCTTCAGAGCAAAACTACTGACCGATGACAATCCTGACGTGGTTCGGCAAGTGTTGGCGCAGCTGCCCCTGCACAGCATGCTGGGCCATGTGGTTATTTCCGGCGAAGCCGTATGGATGCCGACCCGCATTGTGCATCTTGGCCGCAGCAATATGGTGCCGCGCTCTCCTGGAGCGGTGTATCTCTACGCGCCCGGGCAATCGATTTGCCTGACCTACGGCCGTATTACCGAAAGCGCGAAAGTGAATAAATTCGGCGAGGTCTTTGCGGAGGATCTGCCCGCGCTGCAGCGGCTTGGCGCTCACGTTTGGGAACATACCGTTGCGCAACCCCGGCGCAATACCGTTGAAATCATTGTGAGGAAGGCCGCCTGATGTCTAGCATCACGAAATTTGAAGGTCACTGGCGTGACGCAAAAGCCATTATCGAGAAAGAAATTGATCGCGTCTGGCTGCATGAACCCGAAGAAATCCAGAAAATTCGCTGGGGCATTATCGACAGCGGCGCCGGCAGCGGTGAACAGTCCTTTTCGGTATTGGTGCATCTTGAGGCCTATTTGATGCTGGTGGGCGCTGACGTGATGTATCGTTTCCTGAAAATATCCCAATACGACGATATGCAGTTGCCTACCCTCAATCGTATTACCCGCGAATTTTTAACGGCAACCTTTAACGTATTTGAATTCATGACCGATCTCGGCCTGACCAATATGCATGCCATGGGACAAATGTATTCCGACGCATTGGATACGCTGGCCACCAAGGAAGAATACGTTGAGCTTACCGGCGCAATGATGACCTATGTAATTCGCATGCATCGCTGGATCCATTATATATTTCCGTGGAATCTAGGCGTGGCTTTCCCGCACCGCAAGCCGGAGGAGCTGTTCGCCATGGCGAAGGTTTTGCCGGTTATTTAAATAGCCTTATATACCCGTCATACTTCAAGTCGCAGGGGTGTTGGCTTGCCAGTAACTCGAATTATTTAGGGTATAAATCAGTATATTGTAAGTTGGCGTCCAATAAATGTGGTAAACGAAGGGTCGCAGTCCGGTAGCGGTAGATACTAATTTTGTATAGACTGCAGGCTGAAATATAGGGTGATAAGCATGGCTGAAAGTGAATTCGTCGACCACTTCGACACTCTTCCCACAGGAATCACAATGGCTGACAGTGAGTTTAACAAAGACCTCAACATTCCTGATATGCCAGGCGTTACCGCTATCAGCACGCAAAACGAGCGGCAAGCCATTTATGCCGAGCTTGAGCGGCGTGCCCAGGGCCAGCGTCTCACGCCGGCACAGCGGCGGATTGCCCAATGCCTGATTGAAAACAGCAATGAAATCGGCTTTCTTTCCAGTCTCGAGCTGGCAAAGCTTGCCAATGTCAGCCAGCCCTCTGTGACCCGATTCGCCACCTCTCTGGGTTTTGGCGGCTATCTTGAGATGCGCAGACATCTTCGTTCCGGTCTAAGCGTCACCGAAGCCCGGTCGGAAACCCTGGCCAATCGCTATCAGGCGGCGGCGCAAGCGGAAATGCACAACCTTGAAGAGCTGGGGAAAATGCTTGCCGATGAGAGCCTGATTGATTCCTTCGGCGAGGCCCTTGCTTCATCCCGGCCGCTGGCCGTCCTCGGGCTGCGGGCGTCAAGCGGCCTGGCGACGCAATTTTCCTACTTCGCCTCGAAGGTGCATCCCGATGTCCGTCTGCTGACCGGCGGCGGTTCCATCAATGAAGATCTGCTTGAGCAGGTAAAAGCCGCCGGCGGTAAAACCTTGCTGGCCTTCATGATGCCGTTGTATCCACGGGAAACGGTGCGGGCCCTGGAGTTTGCCCGGGAAATCGGTATATCCGTGGCCCTGGTGGCGGATGCCGGTTTGGCGGATTACTCCCGTTGGTCGGACAGGCTGCTGCAGGTGCCTATCAATACCAGCCTGGTGTTTGATTCCTATTCCGCCCCTGCCGTCATTGTGTCGGTGCTGCTGGACGCCATGTGTAATCATATGAAAAACGAGGCGGAAAGACGCCTGGATCATCTTGATCACTCTTCGCGCAAACGCAAGGTATTTACCGGCTGATATCAAGCCGACTGACTTTTTAAATTCAGCCATGTATCGGCAATATCATTCATCCTGATAAGGCGAATGTATACCCGCCGTAGGGCTTCTTTTATCTGACAACTGATTGTGAGACTACTATGGGCATTATATTAAAACCCGGTCATGTGACCCTTGCCATGCTGGAGTCCATTTACTGGACAGGTGAAATAGCATGCCTGGATCGCAGCTTCGATGACGCCATAAAAGCGGGCGCGTCACGCATCGCTGAAATAGCCCAGGGGAGTGCGGCTGTTTATGGCGTAAATACCGGTTTTGGCAAACTCGCCTCGATAAAAATCGATGGAAAGGACGTGGTTACGCTCCAGCGTAATCTTATTTTGTCCCACTGTTGCGGCATGGGTGCGCCATTGCCCGAGAGTATCGTGCGGCTGATTATGTCGCTGAAGCTTATTTCGCTGGGTCGCGGCGCATCCGGCGTCCGGCTTGAGCTGGTGCGGTTGATCGAGGATATGCTGGCGAAAGGCGTGATCCCGGTTATTCCTGAAAAAGGCTCGGTTGGGGCTTCCGGCGATCTGGCGCCGCTGGCGCATATGGCCGCCGTGATGTTGGGGGAAGGGGAAGCCTTCTTCAGCGGTGAAAGAATGAACGGCGCCGATGCGCTGGCAAAGGCCGGTCTGTCGCCCATTATCCTGGCGGCAAAAGAAGGGCTGGCGCTGATTAACGGCACCCAGGCTTCCACGGCGCTGGCGCTGGCGGGATTGTTCCGCGCCTATCGCGCCGCCCAGGCCTCGCTGATAACCGGCGCCATGTCCACCGAGGCGGCCATGGGATCGGCGGCGCCTTTCCATCCGGATATCCATACGCTGCGCGGCCATCGCGGTCAGATTGACGCGGCGGCGGCCCTGCGGGCATTGCTGAAGGATTCCGATATACTGGCCAGTCATGTGGTGAATGACGAACGGGTGCAGGATCCCTATTGTATCCGCTGCCAGCCCCAGGTGGCCGGGGCCTGTATCGATCTATTGCGCTCCGTTGCACATACCCTGGAAACCGAGGCCAATGCGGTCACCGATAATCCGCTGATTCTGTCGGATGGAACGGTGATTTCCGGCGGTAATTTCCATGCCGAGCCGGTGGCTTTCGCCGCCGATCAAACCGCTATCGCGGTATGTGAAATCGGCGCCATCGCCCAGCGGCGCATCGCGCTATTGGTGGATCCGTCGCTGTCTTACGGCCTGCCGGCGTTCCTGGCTAAAAAACCGGGCCTGAACTCCGGCATGATGATAGCCGAAGTGACCTCCGCCGCGCTGATGTCGGAAAATAAACAGATGTCCCACCCGGCATCGGTGGATTCCACCCCCACCTCAGCCAATCAGGAAGACCATGTTTCCATGGCCTGCCACGGGGCGCGCCGCCTGCTGCAGATGACGGATAATCTGTTCGGTATTATCGGCATCGAAGCCATGGCCGCCGCCCAGGGCATCGAACTGCGTGCCCCCCTGGCCACCAGCCCTGAACTGAGCCGCGCCCTGGAGGCCGTGCGCGCCGTAGTCCCTTCCCTGGAGGTGGACCGCTATATGGCCGACGATCTGGAACAGGTCCGTCAACTGGTATTAACCGGCGCCCTGCATGCCGCGGTGTCCGCCGAGTGTGTGCCCCGGCTATCCGGGCACGATGCGTCTGCCTGATATTAATTTGTGTCCAGGCCGTAAGATACCAAAGGCCGCATTTTGGCGTCGGTTGTCTTTGTTTGGTGTTTGTTGACTTGTGCAGCGGCCAATCATTCCGTATAGTTATGCTATACGGATAGGGCGCGCTCGCAGATGATTAAAAGTTTCAAGCACAAAGGATTGGAAAAGTTTTATAAAACGGGTTCTGCCGCCGGCATTCAAACTGCCCACGCTTCGCGATTACGCAGGCAGTTGTTTGCCTTAAGCAAGGCTAAAAAGCCTTGTGATATGGGCGCTCCGGGATGGGATCTCCATCCCTTGAAAGGAAACGAGGCTGGCGTTTGGTCTGTGTCGGTCAACGGTAACCGGCGTATGGCGTTTCGTTTTGATGCTGATGGCGACGCCGTTCTCGTCGATTATCGTGACTATCACTAATGGAGGCAATTATGCGTATGTTTAATCCGCCTCACCCCGGTGAGGTTTTGCGTGATTACCTGGAAGGGGTTAGCGTGACCGACGCCGCGGCGTCGCTAAAGATAACGCGCACGCAACTGTCCCGTATCCTGAATGCACATGCGGCGATTACTGCTGACATGGCGCTGCGTTTATCCAGTCTGCTTGGCACAAGTGCGGAAATGTGGGTGGATATGCAGTCTGAATATGAACTCTGGCAGGCGGCACAGAGGCCGCGCCCGGTTATCGAACCGCTGCATAGACCGCACGTTCACGCCTAAAAGACCACGCCGGCATCCAACCGGCGTGATCTTTTTTGCCGCTTTTCCCCTAAGCCAGGTTATTGCCCATCGTACTAGATGTCATCGTTAGCCCTGTTTGACGGTTACGCCAGCGGGAAAACGATATCGGTTATTTCTCTCCGGTTTCTACCCGCCTTTCCCCTAGCCATACCCTCTCGCTAACGCCTTCCCGGCAGGAAATGAATAGCTTTTTTCTTTATAATTTATTATTGCATTTATTATTCACATACTTTAGATTGATTTAAGTGGTTGAGATTTGTTCGCCCGGAGACAGTGTGTGAATAACGAGAGCTTTTTTACGTTGGTGGGGTTTAGCGCGAAGGGCTGGGGCGCCATCCTGCTCTCCGGCGTCGCGGTCACCCTGGCGGCGGCCGTCAGCGGTTTGGTGCTCGGACTGCTCATCGGCGTATTCGGCGCCTGGGCTAAAATATCCGGCGGCAAAACCCTCCGTTTTTTAGCCGATGCCTATACCACTCTGCTGCGGGGCGTACCCGATCTGCTGGTCATTTATTTGTTTTATTTCGGCAGCAGCTCCATCCTGACCGCCATCGCCGGTTACTTCGGCAGCAAGGGCTTTTTCGCCCTGCCGGGTTTCATTGCCGGCACCATCGCCATCGCCGTCATCGCCGGCGCCTTGAGTACCGAAGTGCTGCGCGGCGCATTCCAGGCGGTATCCAAAGGCGAACTGGAGGCGGCTCGGGCGTACGGCATGGGTTTTTTCCTGCGGTTTCGGCGGATTATCACGCCCTTGACGCTTCGTCACGCCCTGCCCGGTATCAGCAATGTCTGGCTGGGGCTGCTTAAGGAGTCCTCGTTGCTGTCGGTCACGGGCGTGGCGGAGCTGATGCGGCAGGCCCAGGTGGCTTCCGGATCTACCCGCCTGCCGTTCAACTTCTTTCTGGCGGCCGCCGCGCTGTATATCATCCTGGCGTCCTTCTCCGGCGTGCTGGTCCACCTGTCGGAACGCCACTATTCACGCGGCACCAGGAGGACATGATGGATCTCCCGTTTATTGTCGACTGCCTGCGGCGCATGCTGGCCGGCGTCCCGCTGACGCTGCAGCTGGCCGCCATCTCGCTGCTATGCGGGGCATTGCTGGGGTTGCTGATTGCCTTTGCCCGCCTGTCCGGTAATCGGCTGGTGGCCGCGTTCGGCTGGATTTATGTTCAGGTGATACGCAGCACCCCGCTGCTGGTATTGCTGTTCCTGATGTATTACGGGCCGGGCCAGTTTCCGGCCATTCGCCACAGCGTATTATGGCCGTTCCTGCGCGAGCCCTACTATTGCGCGCTGCTGGCGCTGATGATTAACAGTTCGGGATACGCCGCTGAAATTATCCGCGGCGGCCTGCTCTCCGTACCCCACAATGAAATCGAAGCCGCCCGTGCCTGCGGCATGTCCGGCGTGCTGTTATACCGGCGCATTATCCTGCCCATTGCCATTCGCCAGGCGCTGCCCGCGTTCAGCAACGAAGTGATTGCCATGATAAAAGCCACCTCGCTGGTATCCCTGGTGACCTTGATGGAAATCACCGGCATCGCCACCGATATCGCCTCGGAAAGCTACCGGCCGATTCCGGTGTTTATCGCCGCCGGCGCCATTTACCTGCTGATCAATTTTGTCCTGACCCGCATTATCCGGGCCATTGAACACGGTTTAACGCCCCATCTGCGTCCGCCTCCGGTGAATATCATCTTGAAGGAGTCCCCCTACGACCACAACTAGACTTCCCTTTTGCAGTGCCAACATTCAACCATATAGGAAAAGTTACATGAAGATGTCTGTTGCTACCCGGGTCGCTTTCGCTACCGCCATTACGCTGATGGGATGCCTCGGCGCTCATGCCGAACCCCAAAAATGGACCACCGTTAAAATCGTCACGGAAGGGGGATTCTTCCCGTGGAATTACACCAAGCCCGACGGCACCCTGGGCGGCTTTGAAATCGATTTGGCCAATAATCTGTGCAAACGCATGGGGGTGAGCTGCACCATTACCGCCCAGGCATTCGACAGCATGATTCCGGCCCTGAACGCCGGGAAATTCGATGCCATTATCGATGACGTGGCCATCACGCCGAAACGTAAAGAGGCCATCGCGTTCTCCGTTCCTTACGCTTCACTGTGCTATACCTTCGCCACCGGCAAGAACAGCGATATCGCCAAGTCCCTGCCGCCGGAAGATAAAGTGATTTCCCTTGATGACAACGCCGCGTCGTCCGATGCCATAAAACGCGTGGCCGCCGCCCTGAAGGGCAAGACCATCGGCACGTTATCCGCCGGCACTTCCGTCACCTTTGTGAATACCTATCTGAAAGATGCGGTGCAGGTTCGCCAGTATAAAACGCCTGAATCGCGGGATCTTGATTTAGTCTCTGATCGGGTGGATGTCATTGTCGGTTCCAAAGACGCCATGCTCGGGGTCATCAAAAAACAGGGCAGCCAGAATATCGCCCTGTCCGGTCCCTGCTTCCAGGGCGGCGTCGTGGGCGAGGGTTCGGGCGTCGGCTTGCGTAAAGGGGATACCGAACTTAAGGCCATGTTCGATAAAGCCATCAAAGAAGCCCAGGCCGACGGCACCATTAAAAAGCTGTCCGAAGCGACTTTCGGCATGGACGTCACGCCGCTTTAACCTCTGGTCCGGCGCTTTAATCGGCATGCCCCTTCCGGCGGCGTGCCATAACGGTCTGTAGATACCGCGATATGCATCCGGCACGCTACAGCCCACTCGATATCAGGATTTTTAACGGAGAGAATGACTGTGGCTTCCACTGCCGTAACGCAGCGTCAGGTCAGAATCGGCGTCGATTCCGGCGGCACCTTTACGGACATCTGTATCTATGATGTGGCCGAGGGTTCCATTCACGTTTGGAAAGTGAGCAGTACGCCGGCGGATCCTTCCATCGGCATCGCCGACGGCATTGCCCAGGGCATCGCGTCGTTAGGGTTGGGGGCGGGTGAGTCTGTGAATGTGACTTACCTCGGGCACGGCACCACCGTGGCCACCAATGCGCTGATTGTCGGCAGCGGGGCGGCAACCGGCATGATTACCACGGCGGGTTTTCGCGATATTATCGAATTAAGACGGCAAAAGCGTGACGGCCTGTATGACGTGCAAACCGAAAAACCGCGCATCCTGGCCTTGCGCAATCAGCGGCTGGAAGTGAACGAACGGGTGCTGTTCGACGGCAGCATCATGACCCCCCTGGATGAGGAAGAAGTCCGCGGCGCGGCGCGCCGGCTGCGTGAGGACGGCATCCGCGCCATCGCGGTGTGCTGCCTGTTCAGCTATCTGGAGCCCCGCCATGAGCAGCGTATCAAGGCGATCCTGGCCGAGGAGATTCCCGGCGCTTTCATCAGCGTCTCCCATGAGGTGAACCCGGAATTCCGCGAGTACGAGCGCTTTTCCACCACCGTGGTGAACGCCTATCTCGGGCCTATCATGCAGCGCTACCTGCAACGGCTCCAGCCTCGCCTGGAGGCCATTGGCATCGCCGCCCACCCTCATCTCACCCAGTCCAACGGCGGCGTGATTTCCGCCGATACGGCGCAGCAATTCCCGGCGCGTACCGTCCTTTCCGGCCCGGCGGCGGGGGTGATGGGGGCCACTACCATCGGTACGCTGTCGGGTTTTGATAATATCATTACCTTCGATATGGGGGGCACCTCAACGGACGTTTCGCTGATTTCCGACGGCCGGCCGCAGATGGCGAACGAATCGGTCGTACACGGCTACCCGCTGAAACTGCCGATGCTGGACATCCATGCCGTGGGCGCCGGCGGCGGGTCCATCGCCTCCATCGACGCAGGCGGCCTGTTGCAGGTAGGGCCGCAGAGCGCCGCCGCCGATCCCGGCCCCATCTGCTACGGCCTGGGCAACGAGGATAACCCCACCGTCACCGACGCCAATGTGGTGCTGCAGGTGCTCAATCCCACCCATCTGCTGAACGGGCGCCTGCCCATTGACCAGGCCAAGGCGAAAAAGGCGATTGCGCGGCTCGGTGAGCGCATCGGCATGGATGTCATGTCGGTGGCGCAGGGTATTATCAGCGTGGTGGTCAGCAACATGGCCAAAGCCATCCGGGTCATTTCGGTGGAACGGGGCTACGATCCCAGGGATTATACCCTGTTCGGCTTTGGCGGCGCCGGCCCCATCCATGCCTCCCGGCTGGCGCGGGCGCTGGATATGCCCCGGGTGGTGATTCCCAAACACCCCGGCATCATGTGCGCCATTGGCCTGCTGCTCACCGACCTGCGCACCAATTTTTCCACCTCCCGGCTGATGCACCTGGAAGAGAGCAGCACCGGTGCCATGGAAGCGGCGTTCACCGATCTCGAGCAACGGGCAGGCGCCTGGTTTACCCATGAAAAAATTTCTCCCGACAATCGCGTTATGGTGCGCTCCGTCGACCTGCGCTACGGCGGACAAGGCTATGAACTGAATATTCCCTGTCCCGCCAAAGTGATTGACGCCGCCGCCGTGGAGGCGTTGAAAAAAACGTTCGCGGCCTATCATCAGCAGATGTACGGCTACATTGCCGAGGGAGAACCTATCCACCTCACCACTCTGCGACTGGAGGTCATAGGCCGCGTGCCAAAAGCGGATCTCAAACCGCTGGATAATGCCGCCACCCCCGTGTCGGCGGCGCGGCAGGGAGAGCGGCAGGTTTGGCTGCCGGAAATGGGCGGTTTCACCCTTTGCCCGGTGTACGAACGCGAGCGCCTGGGGCCAGGCCATTGCCTCTCCGGGCCGGCCATTATCGAGCAGATGGACTCCACCACGCTTATCCTGCCGGGCCAGAACGCCACTATCGATAGCTATTTGAATATTATTATTGAGGAAGCCTAGGCCATGTCCGATAGCAACGTCTCATTACCGGCGCAGGCAGCGTATCAAAGAACATGCGATCCCATCACCGTGGCGGTGATCGCCAGCGCCTTGTCCACCATTGCCGAAGAGATGGGTAAATCGGTTATCCGTTCCGCCTATTCCACCAATATCAAGGAACGCCAGGACTGCTCCACCGCCGTTTTCGACCCCGAAGGCCGTACCATTGCGCTGGCGGAACATATCCCCATCCACCTCGGCTCGCTGCTGGGTATCGCCAAATACGTGCTCGATCATAACGATCTCTCGGATCTGCGTCCGGGTGATGCTTTTATCGGTAACGACGCCTATACCGGCGGCGGTACGCATTTAAACGATTTCGTGCTGATGGAGCCGGTGTTTCACGATGGGAAGCTGGTGGCCTGGGTAGCCAACCTGGCCCACCATTCCGATTTCGTTGATCGCAGCCACAAGCATATCTTCCAGGAAGGCCTGCGCATCCCGCCGGTGCGCCTCTATCGCGCCGGGATATTGCAGCAGGATATCCAGGCCCTGATTTTGCTTAATTGCCAGGTGCCCAGGGAGCGCATCAACGATTTGCGCGCGCAGATGGCCGCCAACCGGCTTGGGGTACAACGGGTCCAGAGCCTGTGCGACAAATATGGCGCGGAACTGATGGCCAACGCCGCGCGGGAGTTTTTGCTCTCCACGGAACGGAGGACCCGTGCCGGTATTGCCGGCATCCCCGACGGCGTCTATGAATTCCGCCACGATTTCGACACCAATCTTATCGACGGCATTCTCGACCTGCAGGTACGCATCACCGTGCAAGGCGATGAAATTTTCTTTGAGTTCCCCGACGCGCCGCCGCAGATGCCCGCGCCCATCAATATGGTCTATACCGCCCTGCTGGCGACTATCTATTTTGCCGTTAAGGCCCTGATCGATCCCGACATTGCCGTAAATGAAGGCTTTTATCGCCCGATTCACGTTAACGCGGCCGAGGGCAGCGTATTGAATTCGTTGCCGCCGGCCGCGGTTTACAGCCGGACGGATATCGCGCAACGATTGGTGGACATGATTTTCGCCGCGCTGGCGCCGGTGGTTCCCGAACGCGTGGCCGCCGGGTCCACCGGCGGTACGCTGCTGACCACCAGCGGCATGCATCCCCGCACCGGGCGTTTCTATGTGTACAATGAAATGCAGGGCGGCGGCATGGGCGCACGCGCCGACAAGGACGGCCTGGACGGCGTACAGGTGAATATCACCAATACCGCCAACCTGCCTATAGAAGCGCTGGAAAGCGAGCATCCGATCCTGATTGAACGCTATGAGCTGGTGCGTGATTCCGGCGGCCCCGGCCGGTTTCGCGGCGGCATGACCATGCGGCGGCGGGTCAGGGTCCTTGACCATGTCGCCATCATCTCAGCCGGCGGCACCAACAGCCTGATTGCCCCCTTCGGCCTCTCCGGCGGCCTGCCGGGATTGCCGGCGCGCGTTGACCTGCCGGAAGGAGCGCCGCCGCTGCACCGCCGCGCCGGCGTGCTGCAACCGGGCGAGAGCGTGGATATGATTGCCGCCGGCGGCGGCGGTTTCGGTGATCCGAAGCAGCGAGACCGCGCCCTGGTATTGCGCGACCTGAAGGAAGACCGGATTTCACTGAGTGCCGCCCTGGATATTTACGGGATGAAGATGGACGAGATTCAAGATATATAAGGAGAAGGGCAGGGGGCCTTAGCCGGGTCCCCTTTGTTGAGCCAGACTGATTTTACATGTATTGATACTGTGGATGCTTAATGCATTCGAGCACAGTGCATGAGTACGGTAGGTATAATCCTTCCATAGTATGCTGCTGTGCTGTAGGGATGCAGATGCGCAATATGATTGAACGCTTTCGAGAACAGTGGCTTGTGGGATTTTTTCTTTATAATAAAAAGCATAAGAAATCCCTTCAAATATAAAGGAAAGGCTATCGACCTCTATTTCTGGCTGAATTTGAAAACGAACGTGGATATATGGGAAGTGCAAAATAAAATCATTGCGTTTATTTATTCTGTAATAGAACGGAAATTAACTCCTGGTTTAATTTCCGTTTTTCCCATCACATCTCGAAGAAGATATCACCGGTCTCGGCTTTTAGGATCTTGCCTTCATCGTTGGTGATAAGAACATAGTTCCCGCCCATATAGGTCCAATGGCTGCCATCTTCCGGCGCCGGGAGATGTCTGATATTCCACTGGACTATCTCATAAGGCTTGGTGCGATACAGATCCGGCACGATGTCACCAATCTTATATTGTTTGGAATCCAGATAGAACGACTGAATCTCATAAGAATGAACGGCGGGCGGGTTTTGTGCTGAATCGGTAGGCGGCGTTTGCGTCGAATCAACCGGTGGATTCTGAGTAGAATCGGCAGGCGGATTTTGCGTCGAATCGGCAGGGGGGTTTTGTGACGAAATGCTAGGCGGCGTTGGTACGCCGTCGCCCTGTGCATCTTCAGCATAGGCGGAAGAAATGAAGGGCAGCGCCCCTATAAAAAAAACTGCAGAAAACAACACGACCTTCGACTTACCCATAGCTTCTCCGAAATTCAACCGTCATTCCCGGTACGTAGATTTTAAAATTCACACAAATCAAAAGGTTATGTCATTACATTCTATTTTGATATGCACTTTTGTCGCGCTTGAGCGTCCAGAAACCCGTCCGGTCACGTTAAAGCACGGTGTAGAAGATAAAGAAATTCTTCTGCGGGCGGATGTAATTTTTGTAAAAAAACATGATCGCAGCAATTATCAGAAAAGAAAGATGATTTGGCAACAGATAATAGCAGCCGGTGCAGGAAGAAACCCCCCTGCCACCGCACTGCTTATACTGGATTCTGGCGAGCCCGCGTCATTGACGCTACCGCCACGGGGTCAACCATTTTTCGGGTTGGCATTGGGGCGGGCAGCACTCACCTAACGATTTTAAAAATAAGTAATATCAGCGGCATGCCTATGAAAAAACCATAGAATCCCACATCCATCCCATAGTCATGTTGTTTAGCCAGGATGCCCATGGCTTCAACACAAGACTGTGAGGGCATTGACTCCCCGCGGAATTGCTCTTGCAGATCTTTTTTGGTCATATAGTACAAAAAATCCAACCAAAGATGTGCCAATAGAGAGCAAGCGGAAATAAGAGTTATAGCGCTCCATCGTAGAAGCGTTTTTTTGTTCAGATTCATTTTTTTTCTGAAACCATTAACAGTGACCTCAAGTGTGGCAGATAATGGACTTTGGGCGAATAATCTATCAAGGACAAATGTAATTTCCTTTTGCATGGTAGGAGTTATATAAAATGGGCCAAACGCTAATAATTATTACCGTGATATGTTTATGGATCCAATCAGTTCTAGCGCATTGACGGCTAAGGTAATTTTGATAAAAAATATCGATTTTTATCCCGGCACGTCTTGATCATATCTGGTGCTCCTGATTATAAACATGGGCATTTGCAACCCTTAAAAAATTCAGTTTTTCACCATTGCATATTCCGCCGGATAATGAGAACAGCGGCTAAACGATATTCCCCGGGGAATAATCACAATACCCTTAACTCCTCATAAGAGACCATGACATGTTCCCTAAAGGCCGGCCGGCGGGTCAATCGCCGATAATAGTCTTGCACGGCAGGCAGCTTAGGGCGGGCAATGTCGATGTCAAAATAGCGGTAAAGCAGATGGCCGAACTGAATGTCGGCCAGGGTGAAATGCTCACCGGATAAATAGGCGTGGGAGGATAATTGTTTTTCGGCGATAGTCAACATTACCGTCAGATTGGCGACGGCTTCATCGATTGCCGGTTTATTTTGGTCTTTCGGCGCCGTACGCACCACACGCCAAAATACCGGGGCGGTAAAACCCAGCGCCACGTTAATTTTGGCCCACTCCGCCCACATATCGATTTTTGTTCTTGCGTCCAGATCCCGCGGCCAGAAGGCCGCATCCCCATAGCGCGCAGCCAGGTATCGGAGTATGGCGCCGGTTTCCCATAATGCCGGGCCGTCGCCATCCTTAAGCACGGGAACGGTACCGTTCGGGTTCATAGCTAAAAAGGCCGGCGTATCATTGCCGCCGTACCTATGGCCGACATCATATCGCAGATAATCCAGGCCAAATTCGCCGATACACCACATCAGCGCCTGGACGTTGGAGGATGTCTTTCTTCCCCATACTTGCAGCATAAAGCGCCATTCCTTTGTTTAAAAACCGTTTTTCATGGCCAAAATAACGATGGCTTCATCCTCATCCTGTAAGGGCGAATCAGTAAGGGGTCCCGTCCTTGTGTGTGAAATGCCATTTTCCGTCATCGCCCCTGACTGCTGCAATATCATCCGATGGATAAGAGACCTCGTCGCCTTCAGACCGATCCCCTACTTCAAGGACAACACAGGTCTTATCAGTGCGATTTTCCAGATGATGGGCTGTGCCGCTCGCAGCAAAGCCAGCGACCATGCCCGGCTTCAGCTGGATTTCGCCTTCGTCGGTGAGCAGCGTAGGTTCGCCATCGATGACATATATAAACTCATCTTGCCGGGAATGTCGATGGTGCAACGCTGAGACCGAGCCAGGAGAAAGGCTGGTCAGGTTGACGCCAAAATTGGACAAGCCAAACAGGTCGCCAAGGGGCCGTTTAACTCTGCCTGCCATGAGTGAGGCGAACGGCTCGGGATAGTTGCTCGGTTTGATGCGAGGCGGTGCATCGCTCGCGTATAGTGCTGCAATCTTCTCAGGCATGGTGTACGCCTCCCATGGAGACGAGGCCGGGACCTCAATTGTTGTCGCAGTGACAGCTATATATAAGCCTAGTGAGTATTTCGATTCAACATTTTATATGTGAACAGAATTTTGGGGTAGGGACATCATCGAACCATAATATGACACTAAGCCCACTTGTCATGGTGTCATTTTGTGATACTATAAATTCATGAACAAACGACACCAGAAAACGCTGTCAGATGTGTTCACCCGTCCAGTCAATAGTTCGATAAAATGGGCTGATATTGAAGCTCTTTTCATCGGTCTGGGCGCGGAAGTACACGAAAGGGAAGGTTCAAGGATCGCGGTGTTGTTGAAAGGTGAAAAAAAAATCTTTCATCGGCCACACCCGAGACCCACTACTGACAAGGGGGCGGTTAACTCCATCAGGATATGGTTGGAAAGCTTAGGAATCAAACCATGAATAATGTGCTTAAAATCAACGGCCATACGGCTGTTATCATCTTCGACCCAGACATCGAAATGTTTCGCGGTGAGTTTATCGGTCTTAACGGTGGAGCGGACTTTTACGCCTACAGCGTGGAAGAGCTAAAAAAAGAGGGCGCCATTTCTCTGTCTGTCTTCTTGGATGAATGTAAGAAAGACGGTATACCGCCATACAAATCTTATAGCGGTAAGGTGACAACGCGGCTAACGCCGGAAAGGCATCAAGCGTTGACGGTGACGGCACAAGCTACGGGGCATTCTATTAATGACCTTTTGAATGAAGGTGCGGATATGGTGACTCAAAAATATGCCTAACCGATAATTGATTCAAGGTTCCTGCCATGAGTGAGGCGAACGGCTCGGGATAGTTGCTCGGTTTGATGCGAGGCGGTGCATCGCTTGCGTATAGTGCTGCAATCTTCTCAGGCATGGTGTACGCCTCCCATGGGGACGAGGCCGGGACCTCAATTGTTGTCGCAGTGACAGCTATATATAAGCCTAGTGAGTATTTCGATTCAACATTTTATATGAAGGCTGTGGCAGTGCCGATGTAGGACGAATTGCCGCTTTTTCGTCCTAACTGGATTCACGCGGTCCGAAACCAACAACAAACGATACGGATTTAGGTTATAGCTGCCTGCTAAAGCAGGTTTTTTTACGCCTGAATTTGGGCTAAGGCAAAAAATTCCATCGCCATTTCATCGCCACTGCAAGTTTCAGGCACAAAAAAAACCAGCTCAGGGGCTGGCTTAACTTAATAATTTGTATAAATTTTCTTGGTGGCCCCTGCTGGACTTGAACCAGCGACCAAGCGATTATGAGTCGCCTGCTCTAACCAACTGAGCTAAGGGGCCGAGTGGGCGTTGATTATAGAGGAACGGCACAAACAGATCCATAGGGGCGCGCACTAGATGGCTGATTTATCGCCAAATCCCAGCTATTATGATTGTATAACAATAGCTAGGCATCATAAAGGAGCCGAATAGATGCTTGAGGATATCCTGTCGCCAGGGTTAAGGGTTGTGTTTTGCGGTATCAATCCCGGGTTGTCCAGCGCCCATAAAGGGCTTCATTTCGCCAACCCCAATAATCGTTTTTGGAAGATCCTCCACCAGTCCGGTTTCACCGAGCGCCAGTTCAAGCCGGAAGAGGGGCCTGAGCTATTGGGTAGTGGCTGCGGACTCACGGTGCTGGTGGAGCGGCCCACGGTGGAAGCGGCGGAGGTCACGCTATCGGAGATTCGTGAAGGGGGCCCGCGCCTGATTGAAAAAATAGAATTTTATCAGCCTAAGGCGCTGGCGGTTTTAGGCAAGCAGGTCTATCGGCAGGCCTTTCGGGTGCGCGACGTGATGTGGGGCAAACAGGAGATGACCATCGGCAATACCGAAATCTGGGTGCTGCCCAATCCCAGCGGCCTGAACCGCATGAGCTTCGGCACGTTGCTCAAATCCTATCGCGAATTGAATATTGCGCTGCCGCCGCTGAAGGATACTGCCATAAAAAACCTCGGCGCTATGGCGGATGGCGGCGTGGAAAAATACACCGGCACTATGAAGGAGCCCGGCCTCGAAAAGCCCACCGGCGCTTTAGGTGAGTAGAACCAGGTAAAGCTCACGGCGCTACGGAGAATGAGTGTTGTAAAAGCCCACCGGCGCTACGGAGGATTGAAGGCATAAAAAAAGCCCCGCTGACCTGGCGGGGCTTTTTAGGATAAAAGCATCTAACGGCAATGATGTCATGGCGCCCTTATTCATTACATCAATGAAACAAGGGCCGCCAGGGCACGAGCCGTTCTAGTCGTCCAGGAAGCTGCGCAGCACTTCCGAACGGCTCGGATGACGCAGCTTGCGCAGCGCCTTCGCTTCTATCTGACGGATACGTTCGCGGGTGACGTCGAACTGTTTACCCACTTCTTCCAGCGTATGGTCGGTATTCATATCGATGCCGAAACGCATGCGCAGCACTTTCGCTTCACGGGCGGTTAAACCGGCCAATACGTCATGGGTCGCCGAACGCAGGCTTTCCGACGTGGCGGAGTCCAGCGGCAATTCCAGGGTGGTATCTTCGATAAAATCACCTAAATGGGAATCTTCATCGTCGCCGATGGGGGTTTCCATGGAAATCGGTTCCTTAGCGATTTTCAGCACTTTGCGGATTTTATCTTCCGGCATCAGCATACGTTCCGCCAGCTCTTCAGGGGTAGGCTCGCGTCCCATTTCCTGCAGCATCTGACGGGAGATACGGTTGAGCTTGTTGATGGTCTCAATCATATGCACCGGTATACGGATGGTACGCGCCTGGTCGGCAATGGAGCGGGTGATGGCCTGCCGTATCCACCAGGTGGCATAGGTTGAGAACTTGTAGCCGCGGCGGTATTCGAACTTGTCTACCGCTTTCATCAAACCGATGTTGCCTTCCTGGATCAAATCCAGGAACTGCAGGCCGCGGTTGGTGTATTTTTTGGCGATGGAGATAACCAGGCGCAGGTTTGCCTCAACCATCTCTTTCTTGGCGCGGCGGGCCTTGGCTTCGCCAATGGACATCCGGCGGTTGATATCCTTCACCTGCTCGATGGTCAGGCCGGTTTCTTCTTCGATCTGACGGAGTTTTTGCAGGTTGCGATGGACGTCTTCATCCACTTCGCGCAGTTTTTCCGACCAGGGCTTGTTCATGGCCAGCGCGGCCTTGAACCAGGCTTCGCTGGTTTCATTACCGGAGAACAGCGTGACGAAGTTTTTCTTCGGCATTTTGCAGATTTCAACGCACAGCTTCATGATCAAGCGTTCCTGGGTACGCACGCGGTCCATCATGGAACGCATGTTGTTCACCAGATAGTCGAACTGCTTGGGCACCAGTCGGAACTGTTTGAACACCTCGGACAGCTTGAGGATTTCGTCCGTTGATTTGGCATGGCTGCGGCCGTTGGTTTTGATAACGGTTCGCGTCGCTTCATACTGCTCGCGCAGCTCGACGAATTTCTGGCGGGCCAGCTCGGGATCGATGCTGTTATCATCGTCGCTGCTGTCTTCGTCGTCTTCTTCGTCATCGTCGTCGTCGTTCGCCAGCTCTTCAGTGGTTAACTCGGAACCGATATGGGTGGCGGTAGGGGCCAAATCTTCTTCGGCGTTGGGATCGACAAAGCCGGTGATCAAATCCGACAGCCGTGCTTCCCCCGCTTCGACGCGGTCGTACTGTTCCAGCAGGTAGGTGATAGCCTCAGGATACTCCGCGACGGAGCATTGAACCTGATTAATCCCGTCCTCGATACGCTTGGCGATGTCGATTTCGCCTTCACGGGTCAGCAGTTCCACTGTACCCATTTCACGCATGTACATACGCACCGGATCGGTGGTGCGTCCAATTTCGGATTCGACACTCGATAGCACTTGGGCTGCCGCTTCGGCGGCGTCTTCGTCGGTGTCGGAGGTATTTTCCGCCAACAGGAGATCATCGGCATCGGGTGCTTCTTCCATCACCTGGATGCCCATGTCATTTATCATCTGGATGATGTCTTCGATCTGATCGGAGTCGACGATATCCTCCGGCAGATGGTCATTGACCTCGGCAAAGGTCAAATAGCCTTGCTCCTTACCACGAGTGACAAGTAGCTTGAGCTGTGACTGCGGGTTTTGCTCCATAAGACGGTATCCACACTTCAGAGTAATTTCGGTGTTGGTCGGTGAAATTTCATCACCAACAAGAGATCAGGCCATTATTTAACGCCGCAGCCCACTACGGCATCGCACAGGGCATTGCCCTGACATTTATAGGCATTTAAGCCTCGTCATTCATTTTTTTTTGGCCAACGCTTTATTTAGCGACCAAAGCTCTTTACGTTCTTCGGCAGTTAACCGGTGCGTTCTGTCGCGGGCGATTAACACTTCCTGACGTTGTTCAAGTATGGAGTCGTACAGGCTCGTCAGGGTATCGATAAAAGTTTCTTCGACCATATCATCTATGATCATGTGGTTCCAGGTTGCCAGGGTTTCAAGCTGTCGGCTGGATTTATTATCCCGATAATGCTCGAGCAACTGTCCCGTGGTAATGCCTGGTTGCGCCTGACAGGTTTG
Source organism: Sodalis sp. RH16 (assembly GCF_047324245.1). Lineage (NCBI taxonomy): Bacteria > Pseudomonadati > Pseudomonadota > Gammaproteobacteria > Enterobacterales > Bruguierivoracaceae > Sodalis > Sodalis sp. RH16. The sequence continues at coordinate 2,502,166 of NZ_CP178737.1, forward strand.
CACTAACTCGATAAACAAAGGTACACCCGGCTGATTTGCCTGCTCTAAACCCGCAATTGACGGGATAAGAGCGCAAAGGCGCGGGTTTTGCACCAACAATCCTATAAGTATACGCATGGTTGTGCGTTTTATCCGGGGCTGGGGCGAAATATTTGTATTGCCCCCCTGTTGCGGTAGCAGCTTTTCCAGCTGGCTATCGTCCAAAATGCCCAATTTATTGCCTAATTGCTGGCGCAGGTACATACGCAGTGTTTCTCCCGGCACCTGTCCGATGAGAGGCAGGGCCAGGGTGCTCAATTTCGCCCGTCCGTCCGGGCTGCTCAGATCCACCTGGGGCATCAGCGTCTCGAACAAAAATACCGACAGCGGCTGTGCTTGCTCGATAAGCTGCTCGAACGCTTCTTTGCCAATCTGGCGCACCAGGGTATCCGGATCTTCTCCGTCCGGCAGGAACATAAAGCGCAGCTGACGGCCGTCGCTGAGATAAGGCAGCGCCGTTTCCAGCGCCCGCCAGGCGGCCTCGCGGCCGGCGCGGTCGCCGTCATAACAGCAGATAACCTGTTCCGTGGCGCGGTACAGCAACTGTATATGCTCGGCTGTGGTGGCGGTTCCCAGCGAGGCGACGGCATAATCTATGCCGAACTGCGCCAGCGCCACGACATCCATGTAACCCTCCACCACCAGCAGGCGCGAGAGTTCCGGATGCTGCTGCTGCGCCTCATAAAGGCCATACAGCTGGCGGCCTTTGTGGAAAATCTCGGTTTCCGGCGAGTTCAGGTATTTGGGCTGGCCTTCGCCCAGAATACGGCCGCCGAAAGCGATAACCCGGCCCCTACGGTCCCGGATGGGGAACATCACCCGTTCACGGAAGCGATCATAGGTCCTTCCCTGATCGTTAGTCACCAACATTCCGGCATCGTTCAATGCTTCTCTTTCTTCCGCCGACCGGCCGAAGCGCTTTAGAACGTTGTCCCAGCCCGGAGGAGCGTAGCCGATGGCGAAATGGCCGATGACCTCCGCGCTCAGCCCGCGTTTGGCCAGATACTGCTGCGGGGCCGTGGCGGTGTTCTGCTTGAGGGCCTGTGCGTAAAAACCGCTCAGTTGCTCCATAACCTGATACAGGCTCTGGCGCTGATGGCGTTCCTGCTGGTTGGGTCCGGCCCCCGTTTCGTAGGGAACCTCCAGACCGTGCATGGTCGCCAGCTCTTCGATGGATTCGACAAACTCCAGCCGGTCAAAATTCATCAAGAAGTCAATTGCGTTGCCGTGGGCGCCGCAGCCGAAGCAATGATAGAACTGCTTTTCGCCATTAACGGTAAACGACGGGGTTTTTTCATGGTGAAACGGACAACAGGCGTGATAATTTTTGCCTTGCTTTTTAAGCTTCACACGAGCATCGACCAGGTCGATAATGTCGGTGCGCGCCAGCAAGTCATTGATAAATACGCGTGGAATTCGTCCAGCCATAAGCCCTGATTGGTTAGCCTATAAACGAGAACAAGCCGTGTAACCCTTGCGGATCCCACGGCCTTCGTTTGCAACTTTCTGTATGCAACTACTAAGTCGTATGCAACTTCTAAGTCTGCGGATTAATCACGCGGTCGGGGTTTTCACCCCGAAATATTAATACAGACGAGTGCGGCGTGCGTTTTCGCGGGCCAATTTTTTAGCATGACGTTTTACTGCGGACGCTTTGGCGCGTTTGCGTTCGGTAGTCGGCTTTTCATAGAACTCACGACGACGGACTTCGGCCAGAACACCTGCCTTTTCACAGGAACGTTTAAAGCGACGCAGTGCTACGTCGAACGGCTCGTTTTCACGTACTTTAATTACCGGCATGTAACTCTCACCTCGATAGAATTCGGTTTTTGCTGCTGACCTGTTGTCAGCCATTTCAAAATGGTGCGGAATTTTACTTCAAGCATAGCTGTCTTGTAAAGCGCTAAGGACAACTCTCTTGCCGGCGAAGCGTTCGGCCGCCGCGTTTCCGGCTGATTTCTGTATAAGAGTATAGCGCAAAGCGCTTAAAATTGCCGCATCTGATTGGTTTTATCAATCAAAAAAGGTAATATCAAGCGGCTGTACCTTGCAAATCAAGATCCTCCCGGCCAATACCGGATCTTCAGGGCCAGCAAGGGGCATACTTGTAGCATGGCCCGGACAAGAAAGACACTGATTTTACACCGGGCCATGGTCAGGTGCGCCTCCCGCGGGCGGAGATTATGGTAGACTGTGCGCCGCTTTGGAGTGGAGCTGGTAAAAAATTATGCGTGTATTGGGTATTGAAACGTCCTGCGACGAAACCGGTGTGGCGATTTATGACCAACAGGCGGGCCTGCTGGCCAATCAGCTATACAGCCAGGTGAAGCTGCATGCCGATTACGGCGGCGTGGTGCCCGAGCTGGCCTCGCGGGATCATGTACGTAAAGCCGTTCCGCTGATCCAGGCGGCGCTGCTGGAAGCCGGCATGGGGGCGAAAGATATTGACGGCGTGGCCTATACCGCCGGTCCCGGCCTGGTGGGCGCGCTGATGGTGGGCGCCACGGTGGGACGGGCGCTGGCCTATGCCTGGGGGGTGCCGGCCGTTGCGGTACATCATATGGAAGGCCATTTGCTGGCGCCGATGCTGGAAGCGAATCCGCCGGCGTTTCCCTTTGTGGCGTTATTGGTCTCCGGCGGCCATACCCAATTGATCCATGTGGCCGGCATCGGCCGCTATACGCTGCTGGGTGAATCCATCGACGATGCCGCCGGCGAGGCGTTTGATAAGACCGCCAAGCTGCTGGGGCTGGATTATCCCGGCGGTCCTCTGCTGTCGCAACTGGCGCGGCAGGGCGTCGCCGAACGCTTTACCTTTCCGCGCCCCATGACCGATCGCCCCGGTCTGGATTTCAGCTTCTCCGGTTTGAAAACCTTTGCCGCCAATACTGTGCGCGCTAATGATGGCGATCCCCAGACCCGGGCGGATATCGCCCGGGCGTTTGAGGACGCGGTGGTGGATACGCTGCTTATCAAGTGCCGGCGGGCGCTGGAACAAACCGGGCTCGAACGCCTGGTCATCGCCGGCGGCGTAAGCGCCAACCGTGCCCTGCGCGAACGCCTGGCGGCCATGATGCGAAGCCGAGGCGGCCAGGTATTTTATGCCCGTCCGGAGTTTTGTACCGATAACGGCGCCATGATTGCCTATGCCGGGATGGTGCGTTTGCAAAACGGGATCATGGGGGATTTGGCCATCACGGTAAGGCCGCGCTGGCCGCTGGCGGAATTACCGGCGCTGTAAGCTTCGCCAGGCCAGGCTGCTGACAAACGTACTCGGAGTCAATCAAGGAGGGACACAGGCTGCCAGAAGAGTAAACCGTCCGCGCCAGGGATGGCGCGGATCGAGCCTACAAGGACGTATTTACGGCGTGTTTACGATCTGGCAGCCTGTCACGACCGGGTACTTTGTCAACAAGCTCCGTTATCAGCTTTTATGATTTTGCCGATCATCGATATCCAAATCCTTTTTGCGTTTGCGCCATAGGCGGCTTTCCTGGCCGCGCCATAAGCGCTGGATATTGTCATGGTGGCGCAACAAGACCAGGCACGACAGCATCGACACGGGAAAAGTGAACTGCGGTTTAAACCACCAGACATAAAACGGCGCTATCAGGGCGCTGATGATAGCGCCCAGGGATGAATAACCGCTTAACAGCACCGTCAGCAGCCAGGTGCCGGCCATCAGCCCGGTCAGGTCCCAGCCGATGGGCGCGATGGCGCCGAACGCCGTGGCGACGCCTTTGCCGCCCTGGAAGTGAAAGAATACCGGGTAGATATGCCCGATACAGGCGGCAATGGCCACCAGGCCCAGGTAAAACGGCGGTATCCCCAGCCGGTAACCCAGCCAGACCGGCAGCATCCCTTTGAGCACGTCGAACACCATGACGCCGGCGGCGGCGAACCGGCCGCCCAGGCGCAGGACATTGGTGGCCCCAGGATTGCCGGAGCCGTGAGTGCGGGGATCGGGCAGGCGGGCTATCCTGCAGATCAGGATCGCGCTTGATACCGAGCCGCAAAGATAGGCGAAGATTATCATGCCGATCGAAAGAGCATTCATAACCAAATTCCATCCCGTCATCATCGTTTTTCGTGGTCTAGCTGTGGATAATACGCATATTCCGTGCTAAGTGGTATCAGACATCCACAAAAACCGAGTATGGCTCATGGACATTGTATTTATAAAAGCATTAACGGTGATGGCGTTTATCGGCGTTTACGAGTGGGAACAGGAGCGCCGGCAGAAACTGGTTTTTGATATCGAAATGGGATGGGACAACCGGCCGGCGGCCGGCAGCGATGATGTGGCGGATTGCCTGAGCTACGCCGATGTCAGTGAAGCGGTGCTTGCCTTTGTGGCCGGTGGTCGTTTCGCCCTGGTGGAACGGGTGGCGGAGGAGGTGGCCGATTTGCTGCTGCAGCGTTTCGCCCTGCCCTGGGTGCGGATCGTTCTTAGCAAACCCGGGGCGGTACCCCAGGCCGAGAGCGTCGGCGTTATTATCGAGCGTACTCGCTGAAAAGTCTGAAAAAAAGACTTCTTAAGCTAAATTTCATGCAACGGAAACAGGGATACCGTATGTTATGTCTCATTTTCCGAATTGTTAGCGGCCGGAGTTTTAAACTGCCGCTTTTTTGTTGTCGGTTGATTGAGGGGACGGTTTTGTATGACAGGTCTGCATGATTTATTTGTCGCGTTTATTTTAGGGATAGTCGAAGGGTTAACTGAATTTTTGCCGGTCTCTTCTACAGGACATATGATTCTGGCGGGCACGTTGCTGGGTTTTACCGATGACAGAGCGAAGACCTTCGAGGTGATAATCCAGTTGGGTTCTATCCTGGCGGTGGTGGTGATGTTCTGGCGGCGGTTGTTTGGTTTGATCGGCATTCATTTCGGCGAAGTCAAGCATGAGGGCATCGGACAGGGGCGGTTAACCCTGGTGCATATCATTCTGGGCATGGTGCCGGCGGTTATTATGGGCCTGGTGCTGCATGAGCAGATCAAAGCGCTGTTTGAAGCAAAATATGTCATGTACGCCCTGGTGGTGGGCGGTGTGCTGCTGCTGGCGGGCGAATGGCTGAAACCCAAGCTGCCCAGGGCGCAGGGGATCGATGATATCACCTATCTGCAGGCCCTTCTGATCGGCTGTTTCCAGTGCCTGGCGCTGTGGCCGGGATTTTCCCGTTCGGGTGCTACCATCAGCGGCGGTTTGCTGATGGGCGTCAGCCGTTACGCGGCGTCCGAGTTTTCCTTTATTCTGGCGGTGCCGATGATGATTGGCGCCACGGGTCTGGATCTGTATAAAAGCCTGCCGTTCCTGTCGTGGCATGATTTTCCGATGTTTGCGGTGGGGTTTGTGACAGCCTTTATCGTCGCCCTGCTGGCCATAAAATTCTTCTTGCAAATCATCAAGCGGATTTCGTTTGTGCCCTTCGCCATCTACCGGTTTGTTCTGGCGGCGGTGGTCTACTGGGTGATGATGTAACGGGCTGGAACGGCGAATTTTCCTGCCGCTACCTGTCCTTCCGGTATGCGGCGGGACAGGCTAGTCCTCTATAACCGCCGTTCGTGAGTGCTCTTTTTGCTGTTTCCATGAAGTCAGGGCGCGCAGGCGGCGCAGGCGAATCTCTTCGCCGATCCCGGCGCCGACGAAGCCGTCTTCAATCACCTCCCGGTTGGTCACGGAGGCCGCCACTTTGAAGGCCTCCCGCAGATAATCTCCCTGCGGGTACGCATTGTTTTCAAAACCGGTGCGGCCGCGGGCATCGGCTTCGCTGGCCGTGATCATTTGCTCCAGGCGCCGCGGTTTGCGCCAGACGTCGATGGCATGGAATAACTTCATCAGCGTCTTGGGCGTTAAACGGTCCACGGTATGGATCAAGTCATGATATTCGGCGACGACTGTAGCCAGTTCCCGTATGTGGTTCGGTACCCGCAAGCGTTCGCACAGGGTTTGCACCAGCCTGACTCCCGCCGGGCCGTGCCCGTGGTGGTGCGGCCATTGATCGCGCGGAGTCAGGCCCTTGCCCAGATCGTGGCACAGGGTGGCGAACCGCACGTCCACATCGGGCGTCAGCTGCGCCGCCACCGCCAGGGTCATCAGAGTATGTATGCCGGTGTCGATTTCCGGATGCCATTTGGCCGGGGCGGGCACGCCGAACAGGTTGTCGATCTCCGGGAACAGCGCCGCCAGCGCTCCGCAGTCGCGCAGAACCTGGAAATAGACCTGCGGATTGCGGGTGACCAGGGCCTTCTCTGTTTCTCTCCATACCCGTTCCGTCGAAATAAGCGGCAGTTCTCCCGCCAGAGTCATCTGCCGCATCAGCGCCAGGGTTTCCGGGGCAATACGGAAATTCAAATGGGCGAAGCGGGCGGCGAAGCGGGCGACCCGCAAAACCCGTAAAGGGTCCTCGCCGAAGGCGTCCGAGACGTGGCGTAATAGGCGCTGTTCAATATCCCGCCGGCCTTGGAACGGGTCGATAAGCGCACCGTCTTCATCCTGAGCGATGGCGTTGATGGTCAGGTCACGGCGCAGCAGGTCCTGCTCCAGGGTGACGTCCGGGGCCGCATAACAGGTAAAGCCGGTATATCCCTGCCCGGATTTTCGTTCGGTGCGCGCCAGGGCATACTCTTCGCGGGATTGCGGATGCAGGAAAACGGGGAAATCCTTGCCCACCTGCTGATAGCCCTGCGCAATAAGTTCATCGGGGGTCGCACCCACCACGACCCAGTCTTTTTCCCGCACCGGCAAATGTAATAAACTGTCGCGAACGGCGCCGCCGACCAGATATCTTTTCACGCTCCACTCCTGACCATGTCGGTTTTGCCATCATGTCTTAATTGTAGTCCCATCCGCAATACTGTTGCCGCGCATTGTGCGGCTTTGCCGGGGTGAACCCGCGGGAGGGTCAGTTCATCCAGCGATTGTCCCGTTTGCGGCGGGGGATGATATGCGGCAGCAGCAATCCGAGGATAAGGCCAACCCCGGCGACGCCGCCGCCGTATAAAAACCACTGCATGATAATGGCCCGCTGCTTGTCATCCAGCTGTACCGCATCGGCGTCCGCTTTTTTCCGCGCCACCGTCAGCTGGTCTTTCAGACCCTGGTTTTCATTGCGCAGACCCTGGAGCGTACTGTCGTTTTCGGCTACTTTCTTCTGCATATCAGCGGTGCGCCGGTTCCAGTCCGCATCAATGGTGGCGAGTTTTTGCGTCAGGGTCTGCACCTGTTGTTCCAGGGAGGGGACTTTTACGCGCAGGCTGGGCTGGTCGCTCAATTGATCCAGCGGGATCCAGGCGGTTCGGCCTTTGCCATCGCGGATCTGGCCGTAATTGGTGCTATCGTTCACACCCAGCAGCGCAACTTGCTCTCCCGAGTTCAGCGTGCCGACAATACGGAATTGATTGCCCGGCCCGCTGTGAATATAGGTGGTGAGATCGTCGGATATATAACGCGTCTCATCGGCATGAGTGCTAGCGGCGAAGCTTAGACTCAATAACGCGAAGCAAATATGGCGTAATTTGTGCATAGTTCCGTCGTTTTTCGGCTAATGTCGGTGGATAGTAAAGGGTTAAGTTTGACGGCGCAATGCTTAAACAAAAATGAGAACTATCTTACTATCAGGCTGCGCCCGGCTTCGCTGGGCGTGTTTGCGGCCCTTAGCCGGGGGTAATAATGCCGGTTGAGGGAAATGCGTTAATTGTTTTACTGCTTAGAACGCTTTATGGCGCCATAAGCCGTGAAAGGAGGCACAAGCGGGGCGGGAAGGATTCATTTTTTGTCATAAATTTTCATTTAAATTATCACCATACTTGTTCAAATTATGCTTTAAGGTGATGATTACGCTCTTTAACATGACGATTCCGGCGTGTTTTCTGTTCTTAAGCGGCGCCGCCGATCGTCAGATATCAAACTATGGGTGTGGCCGAAGCTATGAGTGAAGAAATAGAAATAAAGTTTATCGTTCATCCCGAGGCGCTATCATCGCTGGCGGAAAGAGTATCCGCCGGCGAGGGTGTCCATACCCCGCCGCAACGTCTGATCAATATCTATTTTGAAACCGCCGACCTGTTTTTGCGTCATCATGGCATCGGTTTGCGCATACGCGGCAATGGCGACCGTTATGAAATGACCGCAAAAACCGCCGGCAAAGTTACCGGCGGGCTGCACCAGCACCCGGAGTACAATATCCCGCTATCCGGTCCCGAACTGGATCTGTCGCTGCTGCCGGCGGAAATCTGGCCTGCCGGGACGGATATCCCCAATCTGCAAAACCAGCTGAAACCGCTGTTTCGCACCGATTACCAGCGTGAAAAATGGGTAGTGGCCTTTGGCGAGAGCGAAATTGAAGTCGCTTTCGATCGGGGCGAGGTGACTGCCGGTGAACTGCGCGAACCCATCTGTGAGCTGGAACTTGAACTGTTGCGGGGTAATACGGCGGATTTGCTGGCCTATGGGCAAACCTTGTCTGCCGGGGGAGGGCTGCGGCTGGGCAGCCTGAGCAAAGCGGCGCGGGGATATCATCTCGCCGAGGGCAATCCGCCCCATGAGGTGCGCGCCCTGCCGCTGCCGAGGCCGAACCCCAAGGCCACCGTGGAGCAGGGACTAAGCGAAGCGCTGTCACTGGCGCTGGCGCACTGGCAGTATCATGAGGAGATCTGGCTGCGGGGCGTGGCGCCGGCGCGGGATGCCATTCTGACCGCCATTACCCTGATACGGGAAACCTTCGTGGTGATGGGCAATATGATCCCGCGCAAGGCCACCACCCATTTGCGCGCTATGCTGGCGGATTTGTCGCCCCTTATCGTCAGGGCCGACTGCTCACCGCAGACCCTGTGTTATGAGGCCGCCTATCTTGAGTGCAAACTGGCCCTGACCTCATGGCTTATTCTGTCCGGTTGGCAAAAAAGCATTGACGACGACGGTCGCCGGAAGCTGAACGGCTCTTTCAAGCGTTTCTCGGATATCACCCTGTCGCGCTGTGCCGCCGAGCTGAAGGTGGCGTTCGGCCGCACGCTGTCGCCGGAAGAATATCTCCAGCAATTACCGCGCCTGGAGCGGCGAATCATGGCCTTTCATCTGCTTTCCGGCGCTTATCCCGCTAAAAAGGTTTTATCCTATATACTGCACTGGCAGGCGCTGGAACAGGCGATTCTGCTGCCGGGCACCAATGACGTGGAACATATGCGGCGCCAGGCGGTCACACAGCCTGGATTCTGGCGCAGCGTGAACCAGCGCTGATTTAATGCCGGGCAGGCCGGGAAAAGGATGCGGGTAACAGGTTCACCCGCGACGTCGGGTGCTCGGGGCATGAGAGGAAGAGAACAATGGCGCAGCCGCTACCGCCGATATTACACCGTCAGGCACAATCCGTCCTGGCCGGGATGCCGTTCACGATACCTGCGGGGGACGAGGGGCTGGGGGTATTGGCCATCAGCGATTTTATCGCGGCGGCGCTGACAGCCCGTCCCGACTGGTATGAAGAGCTGCGCCGGCAGCCGCCGGCGGCCGATGAATGGCGGCAGTACGATGCATTGCTCGGGCAGCGGCTGGCGGCGGTGGCGGATGAAGCGGACCTGATGCGGGAACTGCGGCTGTTTCGTCGCCGTACCCTGATGCGTATCGCCTGGTCGCAGGCGCTGCTCACCAGTGAGACCCCGCAGACCCTGACCCAGCTTAGCCGGCTGGCGGAAGTGCTGGTGTGCGCGGCGCGGGACTGGCTTTATCAGGCCTGCTGCCGGGATTGGGGCACGCCCTGCAATGGGGAGGGCGTACCGCAGCCGCTGCTGGTGCTGGGCATGGGCAAACTGGGTGGCGGCGAACTGAACTTCTCCTCCGATATCGATTTGATTTTCGCCTATCCGGAAAATGGCCATACCCGGCACGGGCGCCGGGAGCTGGACAATGCCCAATTTTTTACCCGCCTGGGGCAGCGCCTGATAAAAGTGCTGGATCAAACCACCGTCGACGGATTCGTCTACCGGGTGGACATGCGGCTGCGCCCGTTCGGCGATAGCGGACCCCTGGTCCTCAGTTTCTCCGCGCTGGAAGATTATTATCAGGAGCAGGGCCGGGATTGGGAGCGGTATGCCATGATCAAAGCCAGGCTGCTGGGCTTTGATGATGATGCCTACAGCCGTGAATTGCACCGGATGCTGCGTCCGTTTGTCTTTCGGCGCTACATTGATTTCAGCGTTATCCAATCGTTGCGCAACATGAAAAGCATGATTGCCCGCGAGGTCCGGCGCCGGGGGCTGGCGGATAATATCAAGCTGGGCGCCGGCGGTATCCGCGAGATTGAATTTATCACCCAGGTTTTCCAATTGATTCGCGGCGGCCGGGAACCGCGCCTGCAAGGACGCGCCCTATTGCCCACCCTGAGCGCTATCGGCGAGCTGGGTTTGCTGGATGCCGGACAGACCGAACGGCTGAGCCGCGCCTATCTTTATTTGCGCCGGCTGGAAAATCTGCTGCAGGCCATCAATGATGAACAGACCCAGACCTTACCGGTGGATGAACTAAACCGATGCCGCCTGGCCTATGGTATGAACGAGGCGGATTGGCCGTCGTTATACCGTGCTCTCGGCACGCATATGCAGCAGGTGCGCCGCATCTTTGATGAACTCATCGGGGACGATGCGCCCGACCCGGCGGATCCGGCGGATTTTGGCCGTTACGGCACCCTGTGGGTGGATGAGGGTGAAGAGCCTGAACCGGATTTCTGGGAGCCGCACCTGACCGAGCCTTCTCGCCAGCGGCTGCTGGAACAGCTAACCGGCTTTCGCCGCGACGTGGCGAAGCGGACCATCGGACCGCGCGGACGCGAGGTGCTGGATCAATTGATGCCGCGTTTGCTGGGAGAAATCTGCCCGCGCCCGGACGCCGATATGGCGTTCAGCCGTTTGGCGCCCATCTTGCTCAGCATCGTCTCCCGCACAACCTACCTCGAATTGCTGCTGGAGTATCCCAAGGCGCTGGTGCATTTGATTCGCCTGTGCGCCGCCTCGGAAATGATCGCCAGCCAGCTGGCGCTTCATCCCCTGTTGCTGGATGAATTGCTTGACCCCGCCACGCTGTACAACCCGCCGGCGCCGCAGGCCTATGCCGATGAGCTGCGCCAATATCTTATTCGGGTGCCTGATGAGGATGAGGAGCAGCAAATGGACGCGCTGCGGCAGTTCAAGCAGGCGCAACAGCTTCGCATCGCCGCCGGCGATATTACCGGCGTGCTGCCGGTGATGCGGGTGAGCGATCATCTTACCTACCTGGCGGAGGCCATCATTGCCGACGTGGTTCGGCAGGCCTGGCGCACCATGGTATCGCGTTACGGCCGTCCGGGGCATCTGGATGAAGAAAGCGGGCAGGGATTCGCGGTAATCGGCTACGGCAAGCTTGGGGGATGGGAATTGGGTTACGGGTCCGATCTCGACCTGGTGTTTTTGCATGATTGCCCGCCCGACGTCATGACCGATGGAGAACGCCAAATCGACGGACGGCAGTTTTATTTACGGCTGGCCCAGCGCGTCATGCACCTGTTCAGCACCCGGACCCCCACCGGCATCCTGTATGAGGTGGATCCCAGGCTTCGCCCCTCCGGCGCGGCCGGTATGCTGGTAAGCACCCTGGATGCTTTTGGGGATTACCAGGCCCACGAAGCCTGGACCTGGGAGCATCAGGCGCTGGTGCGGGCGCGTATGGTCTATGGCGATCCGGCCCTGGGGGCGCGCTTTGGCGAGATCCGCCGGGCGGTGCTGTGCCGGGAGCGGGATCCGGCGGCGTTACGCACCGACGTCAGCGAGATGCGGGGGAAAATGCGCCGGCATTTGGCCGGCAAAAGCGGCGATATGTTCGATATCAAAGCGGATGAAGGGGGCATTACCGATATTGAATTCCTGGCGCAATATCTGGTGCTGCGCTATGCCGCCGCCATTCCCGAACTGACCCGCTGGTCCGATAATGTCCGCATTTTTGAACTGATGGCCCGCCACGATATTCTCGACCCGCGGACAGCGGAGGCGTTAAGTCAATCCTATATTACCCTGCGGGATGAAATCCATCATTTGGCACTGCAGGCACAGCCGGGCAGAGTAGCGGCCGACCGGTTCCCGGCCGAGCGCGCCTTGATTACCCAATGCTGGCGAAAGTGGCTGGACTGAGCCCTTTTTTGCCGGTGGAAAAACGCATTTCCCCGGCGGTGAACGAGAGAATTCAACCCGCCTGTGCTACTATCCGGCGCAATAAATTGTTAAAGCGAGAGCGAATGGATGAAAGTAACGTTGCCTGATTTTCGCCGTGCTGGCGTGCTGGTGGTGGGTGATGTCATGCTGGACCGGTATTGGTATGGCCCCACAAACCGTATCTCCCCGGAAGCACCGGTGCCGGTCGTGAAAGTCGAGACTATCGAAGAACGGCCCGGCGGCGCCGCCAACGTTGCCATGAATATCGCCGCGCTGGGAGCAGGTTCGCGCCTGGTGGGCCTGACCGGCATGGATGATGCCGCCCGTGCGCTGGCGGATAGGCTGGGCGAGGTCAGCGTCACCTGTGATTTCGTCGCGGTATCCACCCATCCCACCATTACCAAACTGCGAATCTTGTCGCGCAATCAACAATTAATCCGCCTTGATTTCGAGCAGGGGTTCAACGGCGTCGACGCCGCGCCGATGCTTGAGCGCATCCGCCAGGCGCTGCCTGCCGCCGGCGCCCTGGTATTGTCGGATTACGCCAAGGGAGCGCTGGAAAAGGTGCATGATATCATTCGCCTGGCGCGGGATGCCGGGGTTCCGGTATTGGTGGATCCGAAGGGTACCGATTTTACCCGCTATCGCGGCGCCACCATGCTGACGCCGAATCTGTCCGAATTCGAAGCGGTGGCCGGACAGTGCCGGGACGAGGACGAACTGGTGAGCCGGGGCATGAAGCTGATTGCCGATTATGATCTGTCGGCTCTGCTTATCACCCGTTCGGAACAGGGCATGACCCTGCTGCAACCCGGCAAGGAGCCGCTGCATTTGCCGACCCAGGCGCAGGAAGTCTACGATGTCACCGGCGCGGGAGACACGGTGATCGGGGTGCTGGCGGCAGCGCTGGCGGCGGGCAACTCCCTGGAGGAAAGCTGTTTTCTGGCTAATGCCGCCGCCGGGGTGGTGGTGGGCAAGCTGGGAACCTCCACCGTCAGTCCCATCGAGCTGGAAAACGCCATCCACGGCCGGGCCGACGCCGGTTTCGGCATCATGACCGAAACGGAGCTGGCCCAGGCGGTGGCTCAGGCCCGCCGGCGCGGCGAGAAAGTGGTGATGACCAACGGGATTTTCGATATCTTGCATGCGGGCCACGTCTCTTATCTGGCCAATGCCCGGCGGCTGGGGGACCGGCTCATTGTCGCGGTCAACAGCGATGCTTCCACCCAGCGGCTGAAAGGCGAACACCGGCCGGTGAACCCCTTGGCCCAGCGGATGATCGTGCTGAGCGCATTGGAGGCGGTGGACTGGGTGGTGTCGTTCGAAGAGGATACCCCGCAGCGCCTGATTGCCGAAATCCTGCCGGATTTGCTGGTGAAGGGGGGCGATTATAAACCCGAGGAAATCGCCGGCAGCAAGGAAGTGTGGGCCAACGGCGGCGATGTGCGGGTGCTGAATTTCGAGGACGGCTGTTCCACCACCAATATCATCAATTCGATCAAAAGCGGCAAGCGGGGCTAAAGCTCAGTGCAGGCGTGAAAAACCCGGCAATCAATGGTTGCCGGGTAGGTTTGATTTTATATCATTTTTTCGGTTCGGCCGACGTATCGTCCGCCACATCGCCGGCCTCCGGCTCGTCAATGTCCGTCTTGGCGACGGCGGCGGGTCCGGTTTCGGCCGCCACCGTCGGGGTCACGGCATTTCCCGGCATCGTTTCCAGGGCATTGATCCGCAATTCCAGCTGGCTCAGCTTTTCCCGGGTGCGCAGTAATACCTGAGTCTGCACGTCAAACTCCTGCCGGCTGACCAGATCCATGCGGCTAAACTGGCTTTGCAACACCTGACGGATTTTCTTCTCGACATCATCACCCAGTTCACGAATGCCTTTGGGCAGGGATTCATGGATTTGACGGGCAAGCTGTTCAATTTTTTTAGTATCAATCATCGGTGAGTTTCCTAGCGCGTAAGATAAGGTTAAGTGTAATGCCTGTTCGATAGAGAAGAAACTAAAACAGCGACACATTAATTATATCTCTTTATAGCCGCAAATTTTCCGCTTTGCCCCTCGCCGTTATTGCCCTGCAATTTCATTGGCGCTATAGTTATTGCGCTTATTCTCAGGGCGGGGCGAAACTCCCCACCGGCGGTAAACCTCTGCAACTATTGCGTGCAATAGTCGGGGGAAGCCCGCGAGCGCTCAGATTGCTGGTTAATCTGAGGTCAGCAGATCCGGTGTAATTCCGGGGCCGACGGTTATAGTCCGGACGGGAGAGAGTAACGGCTTACTATGGGCTTGCGCCCATTCTCGTTATTTTTCAGCCTTCAATGGCTCGCTCCTAAGTCCGCCCTGGTTCTGGTAATCCATATACTTTATGAGGTTTTATTTACCATGAATCAGACGCTTCTTTCCAAATTCGGTACACCGATGGAACGCGTGGAAAACGCACTCACCTCGCTGCGCGATGGCCGCGGTGTGCTGGTGCTCGATAACGAAGATCGTGAAAACGAAGGCGACATGATTTTTGCCGCCGAAAACATGACGGTTGAACAAATGGCGCTGGCTATTCGTCATGGCAGCGGTATCGTTTGCCTGTGCCTGACGGAAGAGCGGCGCCAGCAGCTGGATTTACCGATGATGGTGGAACGCAATTCCAGCCATTACCAAACCGCGTTCACCGTGACCATCGAAGCGGCGGAAGGGGTGACCACCGGCGTTTCCGCCGCCGATCGCCTGACCACCATTCGCGCCGCCATCAAAGATGGCGCCAAGCCCGGCGATCTCAATCGTCCCGGCCACGTTTTCCCGCTGCGGGCGCAGCCGGGCGGGGTATTGACCCGTGGCGGCCATACCGAGGCCAGTATCGATTTGTGCACCCTGGCGGGGCTCAAACCTATGGGCGTGCTGTGCGAAGTCACTAATGACGACGGCAGCATGGCCCACGCGCCGGAAGTCATCGAGTTTGCCCAAAAGCACGCTATGCCGGTGGTGACCATTGAGGATTTGGTGGCCTATCGCCAGGCGTTGGCCCAGCGGGCCAGCTGAGTTCAGGCCCGGAGGCAGCGGGCTTACCGCGCCGTGGGGCGCTCCGGCCGCCGCTGGATGGCGGCTTCGACCCCATCGGCACGGTCTCCCTTTAATACGGTCGTTGCACACCCGGTGATAGCGGGCCTACCGAGCCATGGGGCGCTCCGGCCGCCGCTGGATGGCGGCTTCGACCCCATCGGCACGGTCTCCCTTTAATACGGTCGTTGCACACCCGGTGATAGCGGGCCTACCGAGCCATGGGGCGCTCCGGCCGCCGCTGGACGGCGGCTTCGACCCCATCGGCACGGTCTCCCTTTAACAGGCTTGGTTTCACTCCGGCGTTAGTGGGCCTGCCACGGGGCGCTTTCTGGCCAGCAGGGTGGCGAACCGCAGCTTGATGCGGTTGCCGTCGGCATCGGTTTTATGCAGTTCCCCCGGGTCCTCGTTATATTTGATAATCTCCCATCCCTCGTAATACCGCTTCAGTTCGCCGGGTCCAAAGGTAAAGGTAAACGGGATGGGGCAGGGAAAGTCCGGCGTCGACATGGCGGCGACAATCAGGTTCATTCCCCCCGGCAGAGTGCTGCGCTGCATGTCGCCTATCAGGCGGCTGATACAGCCGGCTGGTAAAAACATCATCACCACCGTGGAAAGAATAAACTGATACTGCCCGCTGATGGTCTCTTCGCTGATATCCAGCACCGACGCGCTGATATTCTGCCGTTCCTCGGCGGCGATAATCTCATTAAGGGCCGCGATGCTCTGGGGATTTTTATCATGGGCGGTTACCCTAAAGCCCAGCAGATCGAGATATAGCGCATTGCGGCCGCCACCGCAGCCCAGGTCCAGCGCCTTGCCGGGCAACAACCCGTTGCCAGGCAATAAATAATTACCGGCATTAATGACTTCGGAATGGGTACGGGTTAAGCCGTATTTCAAATGATAATAATCTTCCGGCCGGCAGTAAAACGCCAGCCGGCACCGGATATCATCTGACACGGCGGCAATGCGGTGCCACTGCTGCGGTTCCACCTGCGGCGGCTGCCGTAGGCTGGAAAACGTCCCGCTTTGCAGAATATCGCTATCCTCGTTAAGCAGATCAAAGGTCAGGCTGCCTTGCAATACCGTCAACCGGGCCCAGACGCCCTCTTTGGTATTGTGGCGCTCGCGAAAGGCCGCCGGGATCGTTTCGGCCGTCCAGATAGGCATGGTTTGATAACACAACAGTTCCTGCATTTGACTCTCCGTTATTGATTGCCCAGTTGGCGTAACAGTGAAAACGCCTCCTGCATACGTGCTTCGCCGGCCCCCATTGTAAAGGCTTAGTGATAAATGATGGGATAAAGGTTGCATAGAGCGTGCCAGTGCCTATCTGTATGAATATTAATATTATTTTAAAGTAAATTGTTAAAATGACTATGTTTTTTATTTGTCTTTTTGACATAAATAGTGTCATAATTACAATCCTATGCCTTTATCCATTGAAACCTTAAGTCATCTCGCCATTGAGCTGCAATCGGGCATGTCCAGCCAAGACCGGTTTGCGCGGCTGATTACCGGCCTGCGGCGGCGGCTGGGCTGCGATGCCGTTGCGTTGCTGAGCTATGAGCAGCAGTTGTTCCGTCCGCTGGCCACCGCCGGGTTATCGCCGGATGTCTTGGGGCGGCGGTTTCGTTTGGCCGAGCATCCGCGCCTTGAAGCTATCGCCCGCGCCGGCGATGTGGTGCGTTTTCCGGCGGACAGCCAATTGCCGGATCCCTACGACGGATTGATTCCCGGCCACCAGCAGTTCAAGGTACATGCCTGTATCGGCCTGCCGCTGTTTATCCACCAGACCCTGATCGGCGCGCTGACCCTGGACGGTATGGATCCCCATCAGCTCGATCATTTCAGCGATGAGGAACTGCGGCTGGTGGCGGCGCTCTCCTCGGCGGCCCTCAGCAATGCCCTGCTGGTGGAGCGGCTGGAGAGACAGGTCATAGCGCCGGTGAGCGCCGGCAGCGTATCGACGGCGGTTGGCGGCGACGAAATGATCGGGCTATCGGCGGTGATGCGACAGCTGAAAAAAGAGATCGATATCGTCGCGAACTCGGATCTGAATGTGCTGATCACCGGGGAAACCGGCGTAGGTAAGGAACTGGTGGCCCGGGCTATCCATCAGGGGTCGCCCCGGGCGGCCAATGCCTTGATTTATCTGAACTGTGCGGCGTTGCCGGAATCGGTGGCGGAGAGCGAACTGTTCGGCCATGTAAAAGGCGCCTTTACCGGCGCCATTCACCATCGTATCGGAAAATTTGAGCTGGCGGATAACGGTACGCTGTTTTTAGATGAAATCGGCGAGCTCTCCCTGACGCTGCAGGCAAAACTGCTGCGCGTGCTGCAATATGGCGACCTGCAGCGGGTCGGGGATGACCAAAGCCTGAGGGTGAACGTCCGCGTACTGGCCGCCACCAATCGGGTGCTGAAAGATGCGGTGGTGGCCGGCGAGTTTCGCGCCGATCTGTTTCATCGCCTGAGCGTGTTTCCGATCCATGTGCCGCCGTTGCGGGAGCGGGAACAGGATATCGCCCTGCTGGCGGGATTTTTTTGCGAGCGTAGCCGGGAAAAGCTGGGGCTGGGCAGCCTGGTACTGGCCCCTGGCACGCTGGCATTGCTTACCGGTAATCACTGGCCGGGCAATGTGCGGGAATTGGAGCATGCTATTTATCGCGCCACGGTATTGGCGCGTGCGGAACAAGGCGGGGGCGATATCCTGTTGCAGCCGCAGCATTTTGCCCTGGACGCGGCGCGTCCGGCGGCGGATAGCCGGCCTGATTCGCCGGAACGGGTGGAACTGGTCAGCCTGCGCCAGGGGACCGATAACTACCAGCGGCACTTGATCCGCCTGGCGTTGGAAAGCTGTGGAAACAATTGGTCGGCCTGCGCGCGCCGGCTGGCCATGGATCCGGGTAATTTGCATCGTCTGGCGAAGCGGCTGGGCGTCAAATAAAAGCCACGGAACGAGCATGTCGAGGGGATTCCCCATGGTCTGATAGGTTAATGTTCAATATTTTTGAATGTCTTTATCATGCTTATCCGAGTTCATTTTATGAACGAAGCGCGTACCTTAACGGTTATGAAGCGCCTGGTGCGCCATACCATTAAGGAATAACCATGAGTGAATCCCGCATGCCCGCGCTGTTTCTAGGCCACGGCAGTCCGATGAACGTGCTGGAAGATAATCGTTATACCCAGGCCTGGGAACATCTGGGGCAAACCCTGCCGCGTCCCCGCGCCATTGTGGCGGTGTCCGCCCATTGGTATACCCGTGGAACCGCGGTGACCGCCATGGAAAATCCGCGCACCATTCATGATTTCGGCGGGTTTCCCCAGGCGCTGTTTGATATCCGTTATCCGGCCCCCGGTTCGCCGGCGCTGGCGAAAACGATCCAGGAAATCCTGTTGCCGGTTGAGGTGGCCGCCGATCAATCCTGGGGATTCGATCACGGCTCCTGGGGCGTGGTGAAAAAGATGTATCCCGCGGCGGATATTCCCATGGTGCAGTTGAGCATCGACGGGACAAAACCCGCCGAATATCATTACCGGCTGGGACGTGAACTTTCCGCGCTGCGTGACCAGGGGGTGATGATTATCGCCAGCGGCAATGTGGTGCATAATTTACGCATGGTAATCTGGCAGGGCGCGGCCGAGCCCTATCCCTGGGCCGAGTCATTCAATCAATTTGTTCGCGACAATATCGCTTGGCAAGGGGAGGGGCAGCACCCGCTGGTGGACTTTATGCGCCATGAAGGGGCGGCGTTGTCAAATCCTACGCCGGATCATTATCTGCCGCTGTTGTATATTCTCGGTGCCTGGGACGGCAAAGAACCCATCTCGATACCGGTGGACGGCATCGAAATGGCCTCGCTGAGCATGCTGTCGGTCCAGGTGGGGTGATTATCCTGCCCGCCTGAAAAGGCCAGGATATAAGGCGCACCGCTAACGGACCACGCACCCGGTCAACCCAGTATGATGTGGGGATAAAACCGCGACAGATCCTGGGTTATCCGCTCTTTATCCTCGCGGATACCGATACCGCATGGCTGGTCGTTCACCAGCCAGCTGCCGATAACGGTATAACTGTCGCCAAAAAGCGGCAGCGGGCAGTATTGCTGGATAATATACCCCTCTTCGCCATAGGGACCGTCCACGCGGGCGGTTTCCTGGCCGTTTTCAACGATGCGGATATTGGCCCCTTCCCGTGAAAACAGGGGTTTCACCACATAGCTGGCCATGGGCGGCGGATTGTCTTCGCTGAAATAGGCCGGCAGCAGGTTGGGGTGGCCGGGAAACATTTCCCACAGCATGGGCAGCAGGGCTTTGTTGGACAGAATGGCCTTCCAGGCCGGCTCCAGCCAGCGCACCCCGGCATCCTCCAGCTTGGTGGAAAAGATCTCCTTGAGCATGAACTCCCAGGGATAGAGCTTGAACATATTGCCGATCACCTGGTTTTCGGTGTCGGTAAACTGTCCTTTTTCTCCCAGGCCGATCTCCTCGATAAACAGGAACTCATTGGCCAGTCCCGCTTCCAGCGCGCAATCCTGCAGGTATTGCACCGTACCGCGATCTTCATCGGTATCCCGGCAGCAGGCGAAATGCAGCGCCCCGAAGCCATGGCGCTCTTTCAGCTCGCGGAAGCGATCGATTAATTTTTCCTGCAGGCTGTTGTATTGATCGGCTCCGGCAGGCAATTGACCGGTCTTGATCTGATCTTCCAGCCAGATCCATTGGAAAAATGCCGATTCAAACAGGGAGGTGGGGGTATCGGCATTGTTTTCCAGCAGCTTGGGCGCCTGCCGGCCGTCATAGACCAGGTCGAGACGGGAATAGAGCGAGGGCTGGCCGCTGTGCCAGGCGTTGCGGACAAATTGCCAGGTATGCTTCGGGATACGGAATTTGGCCATCAGCGCATCGCTGGCCACCACCTTTTCTACCACCTTCAGGCACATGCGGTGGATATCGGCGGTGGCGTCTTCCAGCGTTTCGATTTGCGCCAGCGTGAACTGATAATAGGCGTCTTCGCACCAATAAGGTTCACCGTACATGGTATGGAAATCAAAGCCATATTCGGCGGCTTTTTCACGCCAGTCCGGCCGTTCATACAACGTAACTCGTTTCATCCGTCAGCCGCCCATACTGCGACGCGGCATGGAGGCGGCGGAACTGCGCGGCATGGAGGCGGCGGAACTGCGCTGCATCGTGGTATTCTGTTTGGCCACGGTTTCGCCGAAACCGCCGCGGGTTACGGTATTGGTGGCGGCGGGCTTGGGCGCCATGGCGCTTTTCGGCACATTCATGCTGCGGCCGCCGGTCGCCGGGCCGTAATTGCGGCCGCTGGCATCGACGAATTTGCCGTTGGCCGGGCTATTGGGCGCGCGGGAGGTGAACAAAGGCTGCTGGGAATAACCGCCGCCCATCATCCGGCCCATCATATAACCGGCCATCAGCGGCATCCAGAAGCTGCCGCTTTGCTGCGGTTCAGCCGCCGTGCCAGCCTGGGCCGGCACCTGGGTGCACTGTTCTTCGCCGAACTCCGCCACGCAATCGGCGCGGGAAGCGTATTTGGGGGCGGTTTTCTTGGCTTCCGCCATGGCATTCTTATAGGCGGTGGCGCACTGTTCGCTCATGGAGGGATTGGCGCGGGAACAGTCGTCGCTGTTTTGATAAAGCGTCACGTTTTCGTCGCTTTTTTCACAGCCGGCCAGAACGAATACCGCGCCTATCGCCAGCGCGGCTGGTGCCATTCGATAAACCCGCCAGCGCTTGCGAAAGTCGGCGTGGTTGATTTCTTTTGTCCGTTTCATTATTTTCCTGCTTTATTAATGTTTTAACTTACCCAGAGTTCCCCCTAAGGATAGGGGAAAAGCGTTTAAATAAGAAGCGTCGGCAACAACCATGAAACAACTTTACAAAGTTATACACAACGATGGGATCGGGGCGGGAGGATCAACGGGATCAAGCCAGGCGGGAACGGACCCGCCTGGATATGGCTTAGTGCTGGAACGGATTGCGTTTTTTCGCCGACGAGGATGCCGGTACGGTGGCGCTCACCGGAGTGGCGGACTGCCTGGCCGATTGGGCGGCATCGGACGGATTACTGCGGGGCGCCCGGGAGGTCTGGCTTGGGTTAACGCCTTCGGCATTGGCGTCCTGATTGGGATTCACCGGCGCCACGCTCTCGGGACTGGTGGCGATGGCTTGCCCAAGGGAGGCGTTCAGCGTACGGATATCATCCTCGTTGAGGGTGCCCAGGGCATTTTTAAGCGTCAGCTGGTTGATAACATAGTTATAGCGGGCGGTGGAAAGATTGCGTTTGGCGTCATACAGCGTGGTGGTGGCGTCCAGCACGTCGACAATGGTGCGGGTGCCGACTTCATAACCGGCTTCCGAGGCATCCAGAGAGCTTTGCGCCGAAATCACCGCCTGGCGATAAGCATCGATGCTGCTGATGGAGGCGGATATGTTATTAAAAGATGACCGCACGGTTTGCACCACGCTGCGATGGGCGCTTTCCAGCTGTTCGCTGGCGCTGACGAAGCTGTACTGCGCCTGTTTGACCTGCGAGGTCACCGCGCCGCCGGAATAGATAGGCACGCTCAGGCTAAGGCCGATGGCGTTCTGGCCGATATTGGTATTGTTATAATTGGCATTTCCGTTGGTCCGCGAACCGTTATAATCGGTATTGCTTAACGATGAACTGGCGGTCAGGGCTAACGTCGGATAATGGCCGGTTTCTTCCAAACGAATCTGTTCCCGCGCAACATCCTGCGACAAGCGGGCGCTTAGCAGGGTCAGGTTGCGCATTTCCGCTTCTTTCAACAGCGCGTTGATTGGCTGCGGCTGGGCGGCTTTAAAACGATCGATATTCAGCGACGCCAGCTGCGGATAAAAGTTGCCGCTGATCTGGCGCAGGCTTTCCAATGCGTTATCCACGGTATTGCGGGCATTCACTTCGTCGGCCAACACGGTATCATAGTTGGAGCGGGCGTTTTGCACGTCGGTAATAGCCACCAGGCCGACGTTAAAGCGCTGCGTGGTCTGGTCCAGCTCCCGGTAAATCGATTGCTTTTGCGCTTCGGTATAAGAAAGTGCGTCGATGGCGCTTAATACGTTAAAATAGGCGGTAGCGGTATTAAGAATCAGCGTCTGCTGCTGGGTTTGATAAGTCACATCCTGGACACCGGCGGTTTTTTCCTGCACCGTCAGCGCGCGCCATTTCGACATATCAAAAATGGTCTGGGTGAGCTGCAGCGAGCCGCTGGTCTCATTGGAATTGATATCCCTCTGATCGCGAAAGCCATTGTTGTAGGTGTAGTCCACCCCGAGTCCAAGCTGTGGCAGCAGGGGGCTGCGGGCTTCGTTGATCTTTTCAAATGCTGCGTCGCGGTCAGCTGCCGATGCGCGAAGATCCGGATTGGATAGCCGTGCCTGCTGATACACTTGAAGCAGATTTTCTGCCTGACTTAAAGTACTGAATCCGCCGAGGCTCAGTCCAATAAGAAGGGGGAGCAGTTTCTTCATTTGCATTCCTTTTGATACAGCAAAATTGCTATGGTAGCGCTGTCGACAGATAAATATCGCCCGATTCTATCAGAGTCAGCGGAGTGTATGAGGTGGCTGAACGTGCCATCTTGTCTCTATATCACAAAATTTATCACAAACCTGCACTTTGCGGCACAGTGATTGCTTCAGCAACCACGAAATCGCCGATTATACAGACTAGGAGTCGTTAAAATGGCATTAACCGAACCCACACCCGTTACATTCGGTAAAGAAGATGTAGAAATTATTGCACGGGATAAACTTTACCAAGGTTTTTTTTCGTTGGAGCTGTATCGGTTCCGTCATCGCCTGTTTAACGGTGAAATGAGTGGAGAAGTCACCCGGGAAATTTTTGAGCGCGGCCACGCCGTGGTCCTGCTGCCTTATGATCCGATACGTGATGAAGTTGTATTATTGGAACAAATTCGCATTGCCTCTTATGATAGCAGTCCGACCCCCTGGCTGTTGGAGCTGGTAGCCGGTATGATCGAACCCGGAGAAACCCTCGAGCAGGTGGCTCGCCGGGAGTCGGTGGAGGAAGCGGGGCTTCGGGTCGGACGCTGCAAACGGATGCTAAGCTATTTGGCAAGCCCGGGCGGCACCAGCGAACGCCTGACCATTATGGCCGGGGAAGTTGATGCCGGGCTGGCAGAAGGTATCCATGGATTGGTGGAAGAAAACGAAGATATACGTCTTCACGTGGTGAGCCGCGAGCAGGCTTACCGCTGGGTGGAAGAGGGCGTTATCGATAACGCGGCCTCCGTCATTGCCCTGCAGTGGCTGGCCTTACACCATGAATCCTTACGAAAAGAGTGGGCGGATTAATGACCAAGCGCTATACCCCTGATTTCCCGGAAATGATGCGCCTGTGCGAAACGAACTTCGCCCAGCTGCGCCGGCTATTGCCCCGCATTAATGAAGTCGGGGAAATGATAGCCTATCAGGTTAACGGCGCCAGTTATCGCCTGACCATTCTGGAAGCGACCCGTTACACCACCCTGGTGCAAATCATCCAGACCGAACCGCTGGTCAGTTTCTGGAGCCTGCCGTCCATGAGCGTCCGGCTGTATCACGACGCCATGGTTGCGGAAGTGTGTTCCAGTCAGCAGATCTATCGTTTCAAGGCACGGTATGATTACCCTAATAAAAAGTTACATCAACGTGACGAAAAACATCAAATCAACCAGTTCCTCGCGGATTGGCTACGCTATTGTTTAGCGTACGGGGCGATGGCAATTCCAGTGTGTTAGGCAGATTTCAATAACCAAGGATACCCTTTGGAAAGCCTGTTGAGACTTCCTGTGGCGAATGGGGCCATAATCAGGATTTTACAAATCACAGACACTCATCTGTTTGCCGGTGAGGATGAGGCGCTGCTTGGGGTGAACACCTATCGTAGCTATTGTGCGGTACTGGACGCGATAGAAGCGGAACAGCATCGGTATGATTTGGTGGTGGCCACCGGGGATCTGGCCCAGGATCATTCACTTGAAGCGTATCAGCTTTTCGCCAAGGGCATTTCGCGCCTGCCCGCTCCCTGCGTTTGGCTGCCGGGCAACCACGATTTCCAGCCGGCGATGGTTAAGGTGCTTGACGAGTGCGGCATTTCGCCGTCCAAGCATGTGCTTCTGGGTGACAATTGGCAGTTGATCCTGCTGGATAGCCAGGTATTCGGCGTGCCTCACGGCGAACTGAGCGAATACCAGCTGGAATGGCTGGATAAAACCCTTCGGCTGCAGCCGGAGCGCCACACGCTGCTGCTGCTGCACCATCATCCTTCCGCTTCGGGATGCATCTGGCTGGATCAGCACAGCTTGCGCAATGCCCATATGCTGGCGGCGGTGCTGAATAATTTCCCGCGGGTTAAGACCTTATTGTGCGGTCATATCCATCAGGAACTGGATTTGGACTGGCAAGGCCGGCGCGTTCTGGCGTCACCCTCCACCTGCGTGCAATTCAAACCCCATTGCACCAATTTCACCATCGATTCCGTCGGCCCGGGCTGGCGTTATCTCGATCTCTATCCGGACGGCAAGCTTGAAACCGAAGTCCACCGGTTATCGGGCGTGGCGTATTTGCCGGATACGGATTCGGAAGGCTATTAATGGCTGTTCTGCTCTATCTGCACGGTTTCAACAGTTCCCCTTTATCCTCCAAGGCGACTTCACTCATGGCCTGGCTGCGTCAGCACCATCCCTCCGTGAAAATGCTCGTGCCGCAGCTGCCGATGTATCCCGCCGAGACCGCGGAATTGCTCGAAAGATTGGTGCTGGAGAACGCCGGCGAACCGCTGGGACTGGTGGGGTCATCCCTCGGCGGCTATTACGCCACCTGGCTATCGCAAACCTTCAAGCTGCCCGCCGTGGTGGTTAATCCGGTGGTACGTCCCTATGAGCTGCTGACGGGATTTTTAGGCGTTAACGAGAATCCCTACACCGGTCAGCGTTATGTGCTAGAGTCTCGTCATATTTACGATTTGAAGTCCATGCAGGTGGAGAAGCCGGCATCGCCGGACCTTATCTGGCTACTGCAGCAAACGGGAGACGAGATCCTGGATTACCGCCAGGCGCAGGAGTACTACACTCATTGCCGTCAAACGGTGGAGTCAGGGGGGAATCATGCATTTATCGGCTTCGAACATTATTTCTCTCCCATCGTGGATTTCCTCGGGCTCGCCGCTGTCTGAATCCTCTGCGCATCGTCTTGTGCGAATTAACACTTTCCGAACCGGTGCCCTTTGCGGTAGGCTCTCCAACAATTTGTCACGATAGTCGATTAAACCATGACACAAGAAACCTATAATGCCGACGCTATAGAAGTGCTCAGCGGACTGGAGCCGGTGCGCCGCCGTCCCGGCATGTATACCGATACCACGCGCCCCAACCATTTGGGACAAGAGGTTGTCGATAACAGCGTCGATGAGGCGCTTGCCGGCCATGCCAAGCGCATTGAGGTGATTCTTTACGCCGATCAATCCCTGGAAGTGACCGATGACGGCCGCGGCATGCCCGTGGACATCCATACGGAAGAGGGCGTGCCGGCGGTGGAACTGATCATGTGCCGCCTGCACGCGGGCGGTAAGTTTTCCAACAAGAGCTATCAGTTTTCCGGCGGCTTGCACGGCGTCGGCATCTCGGTGGTGAATGCACTTTCCATCCGGGTGGATGTCACCGTTCGCCGCAACGGCAATATCTACGGCATCGCCTTCGAGAACGGCGATAAAGTAGAAGATCTATCGATAAAAGGCACCTGCCCCAAACGCAATACCGGCACCAGCGTACATTTTTGGCCCGATCCGCAGTTCTTCGACAGCCCGCGCTTTTCCGCCTCGCGCCTGACCCATCTGCTGAAGGCGAAAGCGGTGCTCTGTCCCGGCGTTGAAATTGTGTTTATCGATCAGGTGAATAACACTGAGCAGAGCTGGTGCTATCAGTCCGGCCTCACCGATTATCTCAATCAGGCGATCAATGGCCTGATTACCCTGCCGGAAGCGCCGTTTGTCGGCAGCTTCGCCAGCGATACCGAAACGGTGGATTGGGCGCTGCTCTGGCTGCCGGAGGGCGGCGAGCTGTTGACCGAAAGTTATGTCAACCTGATCCCAACGCCCCAGGGCGGCACCCACGTTAACGGCCTGCGGCAGGGGCTGCTGGACGCTATGCGGGACTTCTGCGAATACCGCAATATCCTGCCCCGCGGCGTC
The DNA here is from genome assembly GCF_047324245.1 of Sodalis sp. RH16. Lineage (NCBI taxonomy): Bacteria > Pseudomonadati > Pseudomonadota > Gammaproteobacteria > Enterobacterales > Bruguierivoracaceae > Sodalis > Sodalis sp. RH16. The sequence goes on from NZ_CP178737.1 coordinate 2,528,683, forward strand.
AAGCTGTCGGCGGAAGATATTTGGGAGCGCTGCGCCTACGTGCTGTCGGTGAAAATGCAGGACCCGCAGTTCGCCGGCCAGACCAAGGAACGTCTCTCTTCCAGGCAGTGCGCCGCTTTTGTTTCCGGCGTGGTGAAAGATGCGTTCAGCCTGTGGCTGAATCAGAATATCCAGGTCGCCGAGCAGTTGGCGGAGCTGGCGATTTCCAGCGCCCAGCGGCGCCTGCGGGCGTCGAAAAAAGTGGTGCGCAAAAAGCTCACCAGCGGACCGGCCCTGCCGGGCAAATTGGCGGATTGCACCGCCCAGGACCTGGCCCGTACCGAACTGTTCCTGGTGGAAGGTGATTCGGCGGGCGGTTCGGCCAAACAGGCACGGGATCGCGAATACCAGGCCATCATGCCGCTGAAGGGCAAAATCCTCAACACCTGGGAAGTCTCTTCCGATGAGGTGTTGGCGTCCCAGGAAGTGCATGATATTTCGGTGGCCATCGGCATCGATCCCGATAGCGATGATTTAAGCCAGTTGCGCTACGGCAAGATTTGTATCCTGGCGGATGCCGACTCGGACGGTTTGCATATCGCCACCCTGCTGTGCGCCTTGTTCGTGCGGCATTTTCGACCGGTAGTGAAAGGCGGCCATGTCTACGTCGCCATGCCGCCGCTCTATCGCATCGATCTTGGCAAAGAGGTCTATTACGCCTTGGACGAGAGCGAGAAAGCCGGCGTGCTCGAACAGCTCAAACGCAAAAAAGGCACGCCTAACGTGCAGCGTTTCAAAGGGCTGGGGGAAATGAATCCGCTGCAACTGCGGGAGACGACCCTCGATCCCAACACCCGCCGGCTGGTGCAACTGACCATTGATGATGAAGACGTGGAACAAACGCTGCTGATGATGGATATGCTGTTAGCGAAGAAACGCTCGGAAGACCGGCGCAACTGGCTGCAGGAAAAAGGCGACGAAGCTGAAATCGAAGTATGATAATTCCCTCGCGCTCCGCATTTGTCCGGAGCGCGACCTGTCCTTTATCGCCATCCGTCGGGCCGGGCCGGTATATAAAGCTGCCTGATTACGCGCTTGCGCTGCTTGCCTATAAAAATCACTCTGCCATATCAAGCCATATCCTTTTGCCCGCGCGCTCCGAAACCCTCTGTGTACGCTGTTGCCGCCACATTAACCCGATGTTACTATTTCTGGCTGTAAAGACATACGGACGGTTACACGGCTATATTTCCCGGACTGAGAGACTGCGCTTCTGGAGAATGGATACTTATGATAGTGACTCAGCAATTAGCCGAGCTGGTGGCCGCATGCCATTGGATCGGCGCAAAGGGCTGGTGCCCGGCCACCGGCGGCAATATGTCGGTACGCCTGGACGGGCAAACCTGCCTTATCAGCGAGTCGGGCCAGGATAAAGGCTGCCTGGAGGCCGAACATTTTTTGCGGGTGGATATTCTGAGCCAGCGGGTGGACGACCACCGCAGGCCGTCGGCGGAGACCGCACTGCATACGCTGATTTATCGCCGTGACCCGCTGGTAGGGGCGATATTGCATACCCATTCGGTGAATGCCACCGTACTCTCGCTCGCGCAAGCGGGTGATTCGCTGGTCCTGAACGGATATGAAATGCAAAAATCCCTCGCCGGCGTTCATAGTCATTTAACTCCGGTGACCGTCGCAATATTCGATAACGATCAGGATATCGCCGCCCTGGCGGAGCGGGTGGCGGCCCGCGATAAGCTGGAGGGACTGCGTCATGGTTTTCTGGTGCGCGGCCACGGCCTGTATTGCTGGGGACGGGATGTTAAAGAAGCCCGACGCCATTTGGAAGGGCTGGAGTTCCTGTTTCAATGCGAGTTGCAGCGTCGTTTGCTGGAGGCGAAATGATCAAGGCCGTCGTGACCGATATCGAAGGTACCACCAGCGATATCCGCTTTGTACATCAGGTCCTGTTCCCTTATGCCCGGGAGCGGCTGTCCGAATTCCTGCGCCGGCGCGAACATGAACCGGAAGTGGCCGCGGCTTTGTCGGAATTGCGCCATGAAATAGCCCGTCCTGGCGCCACCGTAGCCGATATGATTGCTGAATTGTTCAGTTTTATGGATGAGGATCGGAAATCCACCGCCCTGAAAATCATACAGGGCATGATTTGGCGTGAAGGCTACCTGAAAGGGGACTTCCAGGGCCATCTCTATCCCGACGTCGCTCCCCGGTTGGCTGAGTGGCGGCAACAGGGAATCTCCCTTTATGCCTATTCTTCCGGCTCGGTAGAAGCGCAGCAGCTGCTGTTTGGCTACAGCGAGTCGGGAGACTTGCGTCCGCTGTTCAACGGCTATTTCGACACCCGCATAGGGGCTAAACGACAAGCGGCATCCTATCGCAATATTGCCGCCCGCTTGCAGTGTCCCCCTAAGGAAATACTTTTTTTATCAGACATTATCCAAGAGCTTGATGCCGCGCGGGAGGCGGGCTGGCGTACCTGTCAGCTGATTCGGGACCCGGTGAAATGCCCGCCGCTGCATCCCCAGGCAACTCATTTTAACCAAATTGATTTACAGGAGCTGGCCTCATGAGCGCGTTAACCATTTTCACCGATTCCGATGCGAGCCGGCCCATTTGGCAAAGCCGTGACGCCGATGCCATCCGCGGGCAGCTGAATGCGGTCGGCGTCCGTTTCGAACGCTGGCGAGCCGACCGCGAACTGGGCGGCGATCCGCAGCCGGAGGAGGTCCTTGCCGCTTATCAACAGGCCATCCAACGGCTGGTGGCGGAGAAAGGCTATCAAACCTGGGACGTGATCAGCATGCGCGCAGATCACCCCCAACGGCAGGAGCTGCGCGCCAAATTCCTCTCTGAACATACCCATGGTGAAGATGAGGTGCGGTTTTTTGTCGAAGGCTCTGGTCTGTTTTGCCTGCACATCGCGGGGAAAATCCTGCAAATCTTGTGCGAAAAAAACGATTTGATCTCCGTGCCGGCGGGCACACCCCACTGGTTCGATATGGGTGCCGCGCCGCATTTCACCGCCATCAGACTGTTCGACAATCCCGAGGGCTGGGTAGCCCGCTTCACCGGCGATCCCATCGCCGATAACTACCCGCGGCTGGAACGCTAAGACCCGGCCCGCGATCGCCGATCGTGCAGCCAACGTGTTGAAGGCCCACTGTGCAAGGTATGCGGGTTTTGAAAAATCAATCAGCTAACCAGCGATCGCCGGAAAACCCCTGCGGCCACCTGCCCGGAGGTAATAACGCCGCTATCCAGCACCCAGGCGCTGATAAGTGATGCAGGAGTCACATCAAAGGCCGGATTATAAACCTCCGCGCCTTCCGGCGCCCAGCGGCAGCTGCCGAAACCGCCGCTTACGCCGGTAACTTCCCCCGCATCCCGCTGCTCAATAGGAATCGCACCCCCATCGGCGCACGCCGCGTCATGGGTGGTATGTGGCGCGGCGACATAAAACGGGACGCCATGGTAATGCGCCAGCACCGCCAGGCCATAGGTGCCGATTTTATTGGCCACGTCGCCGTTGGCGGCGATGCGATCCGCCCCCGCCCAAACGGCGTCCACCTCGCCCCGGGCCATAAGCCCGGCGGCCATGGAATCGCAAATCAGGGTATAGGGTATGGACAGTTCGCCCAGCTCCCAGGCGGTCAGGCGTCCGCCCTGCAGCAGCGGCCGGGTTTCACCCACCCACACCCGTTTCACTTTGCCCTGTCGATGCGCGCGGCGTATCACTCCCAGCGCGGTGCCGATACCGGCGGTAGCCAGCCCGCCGGTATTGCAATGGGTCAACAGGCGGCTGCCGGGACTCACCAGCGTCGCGCCATGGCCGGCGATAGCCTCGCAAAGCGCCCGATCTTCCTCCACCAGCCGCAGCGCTTCCCGTCCCATGGCATCGCAATAATCGGCCGTTGCCAGCGCTTCGCCCATCCGCGCCAGGTTATTCATCAGATTCACGGCGGTGGGGCGCGCCGCCAGCAATTGCGCCAGGGCGGACAACAGCTCCGTGCGCGACATCCCTTGCTCCGCCAGCAGGCCCAGCAGCAGGCTGGCGGTCAAACCAATCAGCGGCGCGCCGCGTACCCGAAGGGCGCGGACATGATCAATAAGCTCATGCACAGTGGAGACCCGATACCAGTTTTTTTGCTGCGGCAGCGCCTGCTGATCCAATATCCACAAGCGGTTATCCAGCACCCGCAAACTGGTGGCGTTAATGTTCTGCATCAGTTGTTAAATCCTTTTAGGTTATTGCGCCAAAAAAGGTATTCTGCCAACATGACGTAAAGAAGTATAGACGTCCATACTCTTAAATAGAGGTGCTGAAATATGTCCGCTTACCGTACGCTTACCGCCGCCGATGCCGTTGATTATGCCCGCCGTTATGCCGGGCTCAGCGACGCGGAAACGTTGATAAACGCCGAGGAGGTGGGGGACGGCAATCTCAATCTGGTGTTTAAAATCCTCGACGGCCAAGGCGTTAGCCGGGTAGTGGTCAAACAGGCGTTGCCCTATGTGCGCTGCGTCGGCGAATCATGGCCACTCACCCTCGATCGCGCCCGTATCGAGGCAGAAACCCTCCTTGCCCATGGCCGTTATTGTCCGCAGCATACCGTGCGAGTCCTGCATCATAACGCCGGTCTGGCGGTGATGATTCAGGAGGATTTGTCTTCCATGGCCATCTGGCGGCGGGAACTGGCCTATGGCCGCTATTATCCCCAGGCCGCCCGCCAATTGGGGGAGTATCTGGCCAGAACCCTGTTTCATACGTCGGATTTCTATCAGCATCCCCACGAAAAAAAAGCCGAGGTGGGCCGGTTCAGCAATCCGGAAATGTGCCAGATCACCGAAGATCTGTTTTTCACCGATCCCTACGGCGGCCACGACCGTAACTCCTACGAGCCGGCGCTGAACGAAGCGGTGGCCTCATTACAAAGCGATTCCGATCTCAAGCTGGCGGTGGCGGCGCTTAAGCATCGTTTCCTCACTAAAGCGGAAGCATTGCTGCATGGCGATATCCATACCGGATCGATCTTTGTCGCCGAAGACCGGCTAAAGGTTATCGATGCGGAGTTCGGTTATTACGGCCCCATCGGGTTTGATATCGGCACCGCCATCGGCAATCTGCTGCTGAACTACTGCGGCCTGCCGGGATTGCTGGGGCCGCCTGAGGCCGCCGCGGGCCGTGAACAGCGTCTGCAGGATATCGGCGAACTGTGGCAGGCCTTTGCCGGGAAATTCCGGACGCTGGCGGCGGAAAACACCCGAGACCCCGCCCTTGCCGAATCGGGCTATGCCGGCTATTTCCTCCGGCAGGTCTGGACCGATGCCCTGGGCTATTGCGGTACCGAATTGATTCGCCGCACCATCGGCCTGGCCCATGTGGCGGATCTGGATACCGTGACCGATGCCGCCATGCGGCATAAATGCCAGCATCATGCATTGAAGCTGGGTAAAATGCTGATCCTGTCGGCGCCGCGCATCGACGATGCGGCGGCGTTGATGGCCTGCATACGGCAGAGCGGCTAAGGTTCCGTCCGGGGCGGCTTAATACAGCCCCGGCCTGTCAATTTCATTTTCTTCTTCTATACTCATTTAAAGATATCATCCACTTAACTCCGCATTGATGATATCCCACCTCACAAGAAGGAAACGGAATGAAAATATTTCTCTGGATTATCGCAATTATCTTTATTGTCGGCCTGCTGACCATTACCGGCGTATTTAAATTAATCTTCTAGGACAACATCGGCGCCAATCAGGTCAGGCGTTCCCGGCCACCTTGCGAGGCCGCAATGAACGCCTTAACTGAGTGACCCCGTTTCAGCATGCTACTCCGCTGCGGCGTCGGTTAAGGCGGGCCGTTTTGTTTCGCTGAGCATAGTCAATAACAGCAACAGCACCGCCAGGACGCAGCCGCCTATCATGACCATGAAACCGCCGTCCCAGCCGAAGAAATCCACGGTATAGCCGATAACGGCGCTGGCGGCCATGGAACCGCCCAGATAACCGAACAGGCCGGTAAAACCAGCGGCGGTACCGGCGGCTTTTTTCGGCGCCAGCTCAAGCGCATGCAGGCCTATCAGCATGACCGGACCGTAAATCAGGAAACCGATGACCAGCATGCACAACATGTCCACACCGGGGTTGCCGGCCGGATTGAGCCAGTACACCACCGTGGCGATGGTCACCAGCACCATGAAAAAGACGCCGGTGGCGCCGCGATTTCTGTTAAAGACCTTGTCGGACATCCAGCCGCACAGCAAGGTACCGGGAATACCGGCGTATTCATAAAGAAAATAGCTCCAGGACGATTTTTCCAGCGTGAAGTGTTTCACTTCTTTCAGGTAGGTGGGCGACCAGTCCAGAATGCCATAGCGCAGCAAATAGATAAAAACGTTCGCCAGCGCGATGTACCACAATAACCTGCTGGGCAAGACGTACTTCAACAGGATTTCACGGGTGGTGAGTTCCCGTTCGGCGTTTTCCCCGTCGTAGTGCTCCGGAAAATCATTTTTATATTCTTCGATGGGCGGCAGTCCGCAGGATTGCGGCGTATCGCGCACCAGCAGCCATGCCACCAACGCCATGGCCATGGCCGCCAGCGCCGGTAGATAGAGTTTGCTGTGCCAGTCGCCAAACAAGGCCATGCCCACCATGGCTAATAGTGGCGGTATACCGCCGCCGACATTGTGGGCGCAGTTCCATACCGAGACAATCGGCCCCCGTTCCTTATGGGACCACCAGTGCACCATCACCCTGCCGCAGGCGGGCCAGCCCATGCCCTGAAACCAGCCGCAGATGAACAGCAGGACATACATGATGGCGATACCGGAGGTTGCCCAGGGCACCAGCCCCATGAAAAGCATTACCGCCCCGGCGAGAAACAGGCCGGTGGGTAGAAACAGGCGGGCATTGGACCGGTCGGAAACCGATCCCATGACAAATTTGGAAATACCATAAGCCAGGGAAACGCCGGACAGGGCAATGCCCAGATCTCCTTTTGAAAATCCCTGTTCCATCAGTTGGGGCATCGCCAGGGCGAAGTTTTTCCGCACCAGATAATAAGCGGCATAGCCAAAAAAAATGCCGAGAAACAATTGCCGGCGCAAACGGCGATAAAGAGGATCGGTGCTTTGATCCGGTACCCTTGGCCGATGGGCGGCGGGTTTGAACAAACTTAACATCTTATCTCCGGTATTGTCATGGTATGGGCTGCCTGCGGTTTCAGGCGGCGGAAGTATGAACGTCGAAACAAGTCATGTCGCCAAGGGAAATGACCTTCTGTGAAGACAGAGCGGATGGGAGTTCAATATATGACAGGAATTTGCCTTAATCAGATAATAACTCTATAAACTTTAGGGTAATAGCCGGCGGGCGGCGCATAATTCACGGCGAGGCTACCGTGAATATTTCATTAAGATGCCCGAGCCTAACATTTTTTTAAGGATATTTTTTGGCACAGGGCATCCCAACCGGCGACAAACGCGAGCCTCCACCTGGGTTGGGATGATTCCCGCGGCCGGTTTGACAAGGCGGGTTCGGATACCGACTGTATCGCGGACACTACGTCTTCGTTGTGGTTATCGGCTTCCCGCTCATCGACGGTGAAAAACGCCGCCGCAGGTCCGTGCCCGGCGGCGTCGGTGCTCAGGCGGGCCCATTCCGCAGGCAGCGTTGTCAGCAGGCTTTTATTGATAAAAAGGACGCGCAGCGATAATGGCGATAATGGCGGTTTTTCCGATAAGCGCGACAGCCGGTTATTTTGGACATTAAGGATCTCAAGGGAATCGGGCAAATGCGTCGGCAGCCTGCTTAATTTATTGTTGGCGGCGTTTAGCTCCTTTAAATCGGTAAGCTTCCTCGCCGAAATTTTTTTTAGCCGGTTATGGCCGACGTTGAGCTTGCGCAGATTCGGCGGCAAATCGTTCGGCAGGGATGTCAGCTTATTATTGTGGACGTCAAGTATTTCCAACCAATAAAGATGCGACATATTAGGCGGCAGGGTGGTGAGATTAAGATCGACCAAGCTTAACTGATTACATTTTCTTTGCCAGCAGTCCTCAAGCATATCCACGGCTATCTGCCGCAATTCGTCGCTGCCGTGAGCCGCCTGATTTTGCCAGTAACCCCATGAATCATACAATTCGTTACTGAGTAATCCAACGCATTCAATACTTTCACATGCCGCAGTGGAATAACATGTCTTTAATGTTGAAAAATTCATAGGGCATGGAATCCTTAATTGGTGTCATAAATATTTTTTAAAATTGGATTATTAAAATAAATATAATTTTTTCCTTAACCATTCTAAGACTCGAAAAAAGCCAAAATACTCACTGAGAGATATTATATAATATGTATTCCTCTGACTCCTGCCGAGGGCCATTCAATCCGTTATGTTAATGAAAGATATTCAAAACAAGAGTATCGGCATCGGCCATGGCTGGCTTAATTTTCCAAAATCAGTAACTGTAAAATGATATATTTTAGTTTCTAACGCATTTATCATCATTTGTAAAATATATTTTTCAAGCATGTGTAATGGCTGTTGGCGATGCTTCTTTTTCACTGATCATGGCTATTTTTATAATAATCATTATCCGCATTATCAATATCAGTAAAAGTATTCATTATCTCAAAGCAGGTGTCGGAACCATGAAATTAATTGACCCTCCATGATAACAAGAACCCTGTCACGGCGACGGCTATATAATACTACAATGCGGACGGCACGGTGTAAATTAGCGAAGGGCCAATTTCAATCTCATCAATGGCATCTTAATCCCCCCGGAGATAATCCGACAACCACCTGCATAACGCCGGTGATTGTCGGAGGCAGTGCTTACGGCAAATCGCCATCGATATAGGCGTTAATCAATCGGTACGCTTCTCCAGAATATGGAAAGTGACATCCATAACGTCGTTCCTGATGTGGGCGCGGTGCGCATCCATGTGCGGCGCCTGTTGATGCTGTTCAAGATGACGTATGCTTTTCCACTGCTCCAGCATGAAGATGGAGTCAGGGGCGGTTTTGCGCCACGGCACTTGCGCTTTGTAGTCGGTCAGCAAAGTATATTCACCGCAGCCATCTTCGGCCAGCACGTTGGGCCGCAGTGCCTGGATAGCTGCTAAAACCGCTTCTCGTCGTCCCGGTTTAACTTTGATTTCTGCAATTACCGTGATCATTACTTCCTCTGTCTTTGGATAAAAATGGGGGCGCCCACTAGTTAACCAAAGACGCGGCCCAGATGCTCGCGATATTTTATAATGTCTTGATCGATGAGCGGCTGCTTTAGGAAATCATTGCATATGAAGGCCGGCGCCGCGGCAATTAACCCCTGTGACAGCCATAGGCCGGATAAGGTACTATCATTGGCTTGAAACCAACATACCCCAGGGTGTGCCAATCTACTCCCGAACACACCGCGGTAAGAGGAAGAACAATCAATGAGTGATTTGGCTCATGACGGCGCGGAACGCCTGGCGCTGCATAAATTCACCGAAAATGCGTACCTTAACTACTCCATGTACGTCATCATGGATCGCGCATTACCCTTTATCGGCGACGGGCTGAAGCCGGTACAGCGCCGTATCGTCTATGCGATGTCGGAACTGGGATTAAACGCCAACGCGAAATACAAAAAGTCCGCCCGAACCGTCGGCGACGTCTTGGGTAAGTATCATCCCCACGGCGACAGCGCCTGCTACGAAGCCATGGTGCTGATGGCCCAGCCTTTTTCCTACCGCTATCCGCTGGTGGACGGCCAGGGTAACTGGGGGGCGCCGGATGACCCGAAATCCTTCGCCGCCATGCGGTATACCGAGTCCCGCCTTTCCAAGTACGCGGAGCTGCTGCTGAGCGAACTGGGGCAGGGGACGGTGGATTATGCCCCTAATTTCGACGGGACGCTGCAAGAGCCGAAAACGCTGCCGGCGCGGTTGCCCAACATTCTGTTGAACGGCACCACCGGCATTGCCGTCGGTATGGCCACCGACATTCCGCCCCATAATGTCGCCGAGGTGGGCGCCGCCATCATCGAGCTGCTGAATAATCCCGCAGCCACCCTGGAAGACTTGCTTAATCATGTGAAGGGGCCGGATTTCCCCACCGATGCGGAAATCATTACCCCCCGCGATGAAATCCTCAAAATATACCAAAGCGGGCGCGGATCGGTGCGCATGCGCGCCTTATGGCATATGGAGGATGGCGATGCCGTTATCACCGCATTGCCTCACCAGGTGTCAGGGGCGAAAGTGCTGGAACAGATCGCCAGCCAGATGCGCGCAAAAAAACTGCCGATGGTGGAGGATCTGCGGGATGAATCGGATCATGAAAACCCCACCCGGCTGGTGGTGGTGCCCCGATCGAACCGCATCGATCTGGAACAGGTCATGAATCATCTGTTCGCCACCACCGATTTGGAGCGCAGCTATCGTATCAATATGAATATGATCGGCCTGGATGCTAGGCCGGCGGTGAAGAACCTGCTGGAAATTCTCACCGAATGGCTGGTTTACCGCCGGAATACGGTCCGGCGCCGCCTGAACTTCCGGCTGGAAAAAGTGCTGCGCCGCCTGCATATTCTCGAAGGGCTGCTGGTGGCCTATCTCAACCTTGACGAGGTGATCCGCATCATCCGTACCGAGGATGAGCCCAAACAGGTGTTAATGCAGGCTTTCGCGCTGAGCGATACCCAGGCCGACGCCATTCTGGAATTGAAACTGCGTCATTTGGCCAAGCTCGAAGAGATGAAAATCCGCGGTGAACAGGCGGAGCTGGAGAAAGAGCGTGAAAAGCTCCAGGGCATTCTCGCCTCTGAACGCAAGCTCAGCAATCTGCTGAAAAAAGAAATCGAGACGGATGTCGCCGCCTATGGCGATCCCCGTCGTTCGCCTTTGGTGGCGCGAGATGAGGCCAAGGCCCTCAGCGAGCATGAACTGGTTCCCTCCGAGCCGGTAACCATTGTCCTCTCCACCATGGGGTGGGTGCGCAGCGCCAAAGGCCATGATATCGACCCGGGCGCGTTGAACTACAAATCCGGCGACACCTTCCTCTCCGCCGCGCGGGGCATCAGCAATCAGCCGGTGGTCTTTATTGATTCCACCGGCCGCAGCTATGCATTAGATCCCTCCTCCCTGCCTTCGGCCCGGGGACAGGGCGAGCCCTTAACCGGCAAACTCACCCTGCCGCCGGGGGCGACCGTCGACCGGATGCTGACCGCCCCCAGCGATCAAAAATTGCTGCTGGCCTCGGACGCGGGTTATGGGTTCTTGTGTACCTTCGAAGACCTGGTCGCCCGGAACCGGGCCGGCAAGGCCATGCTGACCCTGCCGGAAAACGCCAAAGTCATGGCGCCGCTTTGGGTTAACGACGCTGTCGATTCCCTATTGCTGGTGATAACCGAGGCCGGCCGGATACTGTTGTTCCCGGTGGGGGATTTGCCGCTGCTCTCCAAAGGCAAGGGCAATAAAATCATTTCCATTGCGGCGGCGGACGCGGCGTCGGGCAAGGATCGTATGGCCTGGCTGCTGTTGCTTTCCACCAAGGCGTCGGTGACCTTCTTTGTCGGTAAACGCAAACTCACTCTGCGTCCCGAGGATTTACAGAAATACCGTGCCGAACGCGGCCGTAAAGGCACCCTGCTGCCTCGCGGCCTGCAGCGTATCGATCGCATTGAGCTGGATGATCCGTTAGCGGCTGCTCTCTCCCCGGAAGGGGATGCGCCGGATCGCTGAGTATGATCTCGCCTGCCCGCGTCGCGGGCGGGCAGGCCGCACTCGACTACCCTAAATAATTCAAGTCGCGGGAAAGCCAACGCACCGGCAGCTTGAAGTTTGAGGGGATAAAAAATAAAAACCGTGGATCCGGCCGGTTGGGCCGGATCCGAGCCGGTAATAGCCGTGTAATTTGTCATCAAGCCGGTATACTGGCGGTGGCTGAGGGTTAAGAGGTTAATATGTTAGCGATTATTCGCACAATTCTGGTGATAGTGCTGTCTGCTTGTATCTGCGTCTTTGGGTTGATTTATTGTCTTTTCAGTCCGCGAAATCCTCGCCATGTCGCTACCTTCGGCCATATGTTCGGCCGTCTGGCGCCGCTTTTAGGGCTAAAGGTGGAGATACGTTGCCCTTCATCCATGACGACCCGGCAAAACTGCATTTATATTGCTAATCATCAAAATAATTATGATATGGTGACCGCCGCGAGCGCTGTGCAGCCCAGAACGGTTACGGTGGGGAAAAAAAGCCTGCTGTGGATACCCTTATTCGGCCAACTGTATTGGCTGGCGGGCAATTTATTGATAGATAGGGAAAATCGTTCCAAGGCGCACGGTACTATCAACGAAGTCGTTCGCCAAATCAAAAAGAAAAATATCTCCATCTGGATGTTTCCGGAAGGGACCCGGAGCCGGGGCCGGGGGCTGATGCCGTTCAAAACCGGCGCTTTCCATGCGGCCATCGCCGCCGGAGTGCCGATTGTGCCGATTTGCGTGTCTAACACCTCCAATAAAATCAAGCTTAATCGCTGGTCGAACGGGCTGGTCATTGTTGAAGTCATGCCGCCGGTGGATACCGCAGCCTACAGCCGCGATAAGGTGCGGGTGCTGACGGAAGATTGCCGCAACATCATGGCGGCCAAGCTGGCGGAACTGAATGCGGAAGTGGCTGAGCGCGAAGCGCGGATAAAATAGGCGGGCTTCTTTGTCCCGTGCCGTTACCGGCGGGACCGCCGCCGGATATATATACCCTTAATACTTCAGGTTGCAGGGTTCTTGTGGAGTAGATATGTCACTCAGTCGACGTCAGTTCATTCAGGCTTCGGGCATTGCGCTTTGTTCCGGCGCCATACCGCTGAGGGCAGGGGCCTCCGGACAGCCGGCCGCCTTACCGGTGCCGCCGTTGCTGGAGTCCCGTCGCGGCCAGCCGCTGTTTTTAACCCTGCAGCAGGCGCATTGGGAATTTATCCCCGGCCGCAGGACGGCGACCTGGGGCATCAACGGCGGTTATCTGGGGCCGACGGTGCGGGTTTATAACGGCGACGACGTCAAGCTTATCTATAACAACCGCCTCAACGAGCCGGTGGCCATGACCGTCAGCGGCCTGCAGGTGCCCGGTTCACTGATGGGCGGGGCGCCCCGCATGATGTCCCCCAATGTCGACTGGTCTCCGGTATTGCCTATCCGCCAGCCGGCGGCAACCTGCTGGTATCATGCCAATACCCCTAACCGCATGGCCCAACATGTTTATAATGGACTGGCCGGACTTTGGCTGGTGGAAGATGAGGTAAGCAAAGGACTGCCGTTGCCCAATCATTACGGAGTGGATGATTTTCCGGTGATTATCCAGGATAAACGGCTGGATAATTTCGGCGCGCCGGTGTACGACCCGCCCTCCAGCGGCGGCTTTCTCGGCGATACCTTATTGACCAACGGCGTGCAAAGCCCATTCCTTGAAGTCTCCCGCGGCTGGGTGCGGCTGCGGTTGATCAACGCGTCCAATGCCCGCAACTACCGGCTGCAGCTCAGCGACGGCCGGTCAATGCAGGTGGTGGCCGGCGACCAGGGCTTTTTACCGGCGCCGGTTGCGGTGACCCAATTGTCACTGGTGCCCGGCGAGCGCCGTGAAATCCTCATTGATATGTCGAAAGGGGAAGAAGTGTCCATTACCGTCGGTGCCGCGGCGGGCCTGATGGACAGGGTCCGGGGCTTTTTTGAGCCTTCGACCATATTGATTTCCACCGTGGTCTTGACCTTGAAGCCAACCGGCCTGCTGCCGCTGGTGACGGATAATTTGCCCATGCGCCTGCTGCCGGATCAGTTCGTGGACGGCAATATCAGCCGCACCCGCGAGTTCCGTCTGGGAGGGAGCCTGCCGGGAATCAACGGCGCCCTCTGGGACATGAACCGCACGGATTTCCAGGCGCTGCAGGGCAGTTTTGAACGGTGGATAATTTATGCCGATACGCCACAGCCCTTTCATATCCAGGGCGTAGCGTTTTTGATCAAACGGGTTAACGGCAACGCGCCGCTGCCGGAAGATCAGGGCTGGAAGGATACGGTTTGGGTGGAGACCGAAATAGAGCTGATGGTCTGGTATCCCCAGGTCTCCTCGGGTCATTTCCCCTTTATGTATTATAACCAGGTCCTGGAACTGGCCGACCGCGGCTGCGCCGGCCAGTTTATCGTGCAAACTTCCTCATAAAACTGGGCATGTACAGATGATTCGGAGCCAATAAGGGTGGGAAAGGGTGCGAGAGGAGTAAACCGTCCGCGCCAGGGATGGCGCGGATCGAGCCCCCAGGGAAGGGTTCACGGCGAGTTTACCCTCTCGCACTCTGTCCCGACCTTGCACCTTGGACATTCAGCCCGCGGTTAGGGTTTAACAAAGGTATCCGGGTTCGGCCCCAGGCGTTTGCCGCTATCCAACCGCCCGATGGCGTCCAGTTCGCTTTGTTCCAGCTTGAAATCGAAAACCTCGGCATTTTCCTTGATACGCGCCGGGGTGACGGATTTCGGGATCACTACACGCTGGGAATCCAGATGCCAACGGATAACGATCTGCGCCGGGGTCTTGCCATATTTTTCCGCCAGCTGGCGAATAATCGGCTGATCAAATACCCCTTTCCCGCCTTGGGCCAGCGGGCTCCAGGCCTCGGTGATAATGTCATGGGCAGCGTTGAACTTGCTTAGTTCGCGCTGTTGCAGCAACGGATGGAGTTCGATCTGGTTGATAACCGGAACCACGCCGGTTTCATCAAACAGCCGTTGCAGATGGGGGGCATGGAAGTTACACACCCCTATGCTTTTGGCCAGCCCCTCTTCCTTTAGCTTGACCATATCCCGCCAGGCCCGGACATAGGTGTCCTGCGCCGGCGCCGGCCAGTGCATCAGATAGAGGTCAACGTAATCAAGCTGGAGTTTTTTCAGGCTCTCTTCCATGGCTTTAGGCGCGGCGCTTTGGTCCGCGTTCCAAAGTTTGGTGGTGATAAACAGCTCTTCGCGGGGAAGCGCGGCGGCTTTGATCCCTTGCCCTACGCCCACTTCATTACGGTAAATGGCGGCGGTATCAATGGAGCGATAACCCAGTTTTAATGCTTCCCGGACCGAGGATAAGGCCTCTTCGTTACTGGCCTGCCACACGCCTAAGCCAAACTGCGGCATGGTCTGCCCATCATGAAAAGTCACTGTAGGTTGCGTTGCCATAGTATCTCCTTTATAGCCGGTTGCCGGCGCGCAATAGGCCGGCAGTGGTAAAATCTGTATCACTAGTCTAGTAGACGCCACGGGATGCGGCAGGTCATGAGGTATACATTCCTATCCTCTATTGTGATTAACGCGGCATCGTGATTCAATGCATATTCCTCCTCGCTGTTTGCCTATTTATCCTAATAATTAGAGAAATATCGCCATAAATGGCAAAATAAATGTTGAATCATTCAATAGAGAGAATCCGTACGATGACAGAGAACCACTCCATTTGTACCCGGTTATCGATACGCGCCATGGAGTTGCTGCAGCAGAAAAACCGGGTAACCATACCCTATGTCAGGCTGCTGTTTACCGATACCTATTGTGCCCGCACGCCGGTTATGTATGAGCCGGGCATTATCATTCTTTTCCAGGGGCGAAAAACCGGCTATCTCGGCAACAAGGTCTTTGACTATAACGCCAGCAAATATTTATTGCTGAGCGTGCCGCTGCCGTTTGAATGCGAAACCTTTGCCTCGGCGCAAGAACCTCTGGTGGGGTTGGCGATTGGCGTGGATACCCTGATGTTGCAGGATCTGATTATCTCCATGGGAGATGACGCGCAGTTCCGGCCGGTAACCGCCCGCTCCAGCGGCATCAATGCGGCGCCCTTGACCGAGGAGCTGTTCTGCGCCGCGGAACGCCTGCTGGATATTATGGATAAGCCCATGGATGCAAGAGTGCTGGGGCCGAATATCGTGCGGGAAATCATCTATTATCTGCTGCAGGACGTCTGCGGCGATGCGCTGTTTGCGCTGGCGAACCGGCAAACGCATTTCAATCAGATCGCCAAGATACTTAAAAAAATAGAAAGGCAGTTCGCCGATAACCTGACCATTGAACAGCTGGCCGCCGACGTCAACATGAGCCTGTCGGCTTTTCATCATAATTTCAAGGCGGTGACCAGCACCTCGCCGCTGCAGTATCTTAAAACCTATCGGCTGCATAAGGCGCGGGTGTTGATGCTGCATGACGGTTTGAATGCCGGCACCGCCGCCATGCGGGTGGGGTATGAAAGCCCGTCCCAGTTCAGCCGGGAATTCAAACGCTACTTCGGCGTTTCCCCCAGGGAAGACGTGGCGCGAATTCGAACTCCCGGCTCCGGTTCGGCTATGCAGATTTAATTATTTCAGGCGGTATCTTTTATCTTGCGTTTACGCCAGAGCAGCAGCAGGGTTCCCACCAGCCCGCTGCACAGCAATATCAGCGGCAACACCATCAGGATCATCATGACCTGATCTTCATGGTGTTTCAGCAATGGCATATGGCTTAAGGAGTACCCCAGCGTCAGCAAGGCGCTGACCCATATCAGCGCGCTCAGCCAGTTGAAAAGCTGAAAGCGGGTATTGCTCAGTCCGGATATACCGGCGATGGTCGGCAGCAGGGTGCGGACAAAGGCCAAAAAGCGGCCCACCAGCAGCGCCATCAGTCCGTGGCGGTTGAACATGGTGTAGGCGCGTTGATGATAATGGGCGGGCAGATGGAGCAGCCAGCTTCTGACAATGCGGGTGTCACCCAGCCAGCGCCCCTGTAGATAACTGAACCAGCAGCCCAGGCCCGCGGCGGCGGTGAGAATCAGCAGCGTGGGGACAAAACTCATTACCCCTTTCGCCACCATGGCGCCGGAAAGCAATAATAAACTGTCACCAGGTAAAAATGAGGCCGGCAGTAGTCCATTTTCCAAGAACAACATCGTGAATATTACGCAATAGACCACCCAAATTACCCGCGGGTTGGCTAATGCGGCAAAATCCTGTTGCCAAAGTGCGCGGACAATCTCATGTAATACACCCATTCGAACCTGCTCATCTCGTTTTAGTGCCACAGCGTATCGTCAATAGACCGGCTTGTCCTCGACGGCCCGCCCAATCAGACAATTTTCATTAACTATTTTAGACCTCTTTGGGTCAATGAGCGATTACCCCGCCTCCCCGATCCGAACAAAACCGGCTTCCAGATCGGCGATAAGGTCATCGACATTCTCCAGACCGATATGAACCCTCACCAGGGTCCCGGTGAAATCCACCCCGCCGGCCGGCCGTATGGCCGCGATCTCTTCGGGCTGATTGGCCAGTATCAAGGATTCAAACCCTCCCCACGAGTAAGCCATGCTGAAATGCTCGAAATGATCGAGGTAGTGTTCAAGCTGCCGCTGGCTCAGCCTCTTTGCCAAAATAAAGGAAAACAGCCCGCTGGCGCCCTTGAAATCCCGCAGGAAGAATTCATGGCCCCGGCTGCCGGGCAGGGCCGGATGATTTACCGTCGCCACTTCAGGGCGTTCGGCCAGCCAACGCGCCACCCGCAGGCCGTTTGCCTCGTGCTGTTTAAGCCGGACGCCCAGCGTCCGCAGACCACGGGCGGCCATATATGCCGTATCGGCATCCGCCATTTGACCCATCAGATAGGATTGCTCGCGCAACTGATCCCAGCAGCGGGCGTTGGCTACCGCGGTGCCCAGCATGGCGTCGGAGTGGCCGATAATATACTTCGTACCGGCCTGGATGGAGATATCCACGCCCAGCGCCAGCGCCGGCAAGAGAATACCCGCGGCCCAGGTGTTATCCAGCATAATCACAATCTGGGGATTAGCGGATCGCACTGCCCGCACGATGGCCGGAATGTCCTGCACCTCCATGGTGATGGATCCCGGCGATTCCAAAAACACCACGCGGGTGTTTTCCTGGATAAGATCCGCTATGCCGGCGCCTATCATCGGGTCAAACCAGGTGGTGGCGACATTCAGCTTGCCCAGAATATGCCGGCAAAAATCCGTGGTGGGTTCATAAACGGATCCGGTAACCAAAACATGATCCCCGGCGGAAACGAAAGAGAGGATGGAATTGGTTACGGCGGCGGCTCCGCAAGGATACAGAGCGCAGCCTGCTCCGCCTTCCAGTTCCACCATGGCTTGTTGCAATGAGAAATGGGTCAGGGTACCCCGCCGGCCGTAAAACAGTTCCCCGTTCGCCCGCTGCTCGGTAGCGTGCTTTTTGGCCTGAACCGAATCAAAAACCAACGAGGAAGCCCGTTGAATGACCGCATTGACCGAGCCCTGGGTGAATTTTTTATCTCTCCCGGCAGCGATCAGCGCCGTTTCAATTTTCTTAACCGTCATGTTCTGCGCTATGCCTTTCGCTTATGGTTTCACTTACGATTCCGCAGGCCGGGGAAAGCCTCGATTACACCCCCCTTTCGCGTAGTTAAGTTAACACGATTGCACGCCGACGGCAGGCGTTTTAACGCGTTAAAAAACCATTAACGCCTTTCATGATTCAGCGGCGTAAAATGATGGCTGGAGAACGGACGCTAAAACCTCCCGCTGTCGGTAATCTTGATAAATACGTTACAAATTAAGCTACCATTTATTAATGAAGTGAAACTATTGGGTAGATTTCTGGCCGCATAATAAAATTGATACAAATAATAATGAGAACCACTATCAATTCGCGTCCTGTTTGTTATCATTCTCGCTGATTAAATTTCCTGTAACAGATTCCGGTGGAGGCATTTCGTGAAGACGGCTGTCATGACGATTATCCAGGACCTATCCTTTAAGGCTCGGCGATGCGCCGGCCCGCTGCCTGCGATCCTGCGCGGCCTGGCGGCGGCGTCACTATTTTCATGTGCATTAAGCGCCGCGGCGCCGCCGCAGGCCGCCGCCCAAGACCCCGGCGCCCAAAATGTTCAACAGGCGCCGTCCCAAGATGCCGCCCTGGACCAAAACATCCAGCGGACCCCCGCGTTATCCGGACCTTTGAGTACCGATATGGGTTCGGCCCAGCAGCTTGCCCAAATGGATCTGTCGGTATGGGGAATGTACCGGCATGCCGATGTGGTGGTGAAAACCGTGCTGGTCGGTCTGCTGATAGCATCGATTATCACCTGGGCGCTTTTCTTCGGCAAAGGTATCGAACTGATGTCGGCCAAACGGCGTCTGCGTGATGAATTGAGAACGTTAAAAAACGTACGCAGTCTGGATGAGGCGATTGAAACCGTCGCCGCATTTCGGACCGAAGGCGTCAGCTCCCGTCTGGTGGCTGAAGTGCAAAATGAACTGGATTTATCCGCTGGAACCAACGATAGCGCAGGCATCAAAGAGCGCGCCGCTTTTCGATTGGAACGGCGGGTGGCGGCTGCCAGCCGGATGATGGGCAAAGGCAACGGATTTTTAGCCACTATCGGCGCCATATCCCCCTTTATCGGCCTGTTTGGTACGGTATGGGGCATAATGAACAGTTTTATCGGCATAGCGCATACTCAAACCACCAACCTGGCGGTGGTGGCGCCGGGTATAGCCGAAGCATTACTGGCCACGGCCGTGGGTTTATTCGCCGCCATTCCGGCGGTGGTGATTTACAATATCTTTGCCCGCACCATTGCCGGCTATAAGGCCATGGTAGGGGACAGCGCGGCGCAAATTCTCCTGCTGCTGGGGCGCGATCTGGATTTGGCCGTCGGCGCCGGCAACCGCGAACACAAAGCCGTTGCAAAGCTTCGGTTAGGGTAGACTATGGCGATGCATTTGAACGAAGACATCGATGGCGACGGCGAAATGCATGATATCAACGTGACGCCTTTCATTGACGTCATGCTGGTGTTGTTGATTATATTCATGGTGGCCGCCCCGTTGGCAACGGTGGATATCCGGGTGAATTTGCCTAACTCCACCGCTTTGGCCCAGCCCCGGCCGGTAAAGCCGGTTTATTTATCGGTCAAAGCGGATAAGCAGCTGTTTATCGGCGATCGGGCGGTGGATATGAATACGCTGGCAGACGCTCTTAACCTTCAGACCCAGGGTAATAAAGACACCACCATCTTTTTTCAAGCCGATAAACAGGTGGATTATGAAACCATGATGTCGGTGATGGACGGTTTGCGCAAGGCGGGCTATTTCAAAGTGGGCCTGGTGGGCATGGAAACCCCCGGACAACGGTGATTCCCATGGCATCCCCTTGGCGCAAAAGTATAATCAAGAGTAAAACATACCTATCCCCGCATCATTAACCTAAATGGTTGCCGCCGGTCACGCCGTGTACTTCAGCGGTGACATAACTGGATTCCTGGGATGCCAGATAGACATAGATCGGCGCCAGTTCGGCGGGCTGTCCGGCACGTCCCATCGGCGTCTGCGAACCGAAATGCGGGAGCTTTTCAATGGGCTGGCCGCCGGTAACCTGCAGCGCGGTCCAGATGGGGCCGGGGGCGACGCTGTTTACTCTTATCCCCTTTGAGATAACCTGCTTTGCCAACGCGCGGGTATAGGTGAGGATGGCGGCTTTGGTGGAAGCGTAATCCAGCAGGGAAGGACTGGGCTGGTATGCCTGAATGGACGAGGTGGTAATGATTGAGGCGCCCGCCGGCATATGCGGCACTGCGGCTTTGGTTATCCAGAACAGCGAGAAGACGTTGGTTTCAAACGTTTTGCGAAATTGCTCGGTGGTCAGTTCGGCAATATCATCGACCGCGGTTTGCTTACCGGCCACTATCGCCAAAATATCTAGGCCTCCGAGCTGATTGAGCGCGTTTTCCACCGTTTTAATGTTGACGGACTCATCGCTTAAATCTCCCGGCAACATCACCAGGTTTCGGCCGGCCTCTTTAATCAGCTCCGCGACCTGATCGGCATCTTTTTGTTCATCCGGATGATAAGAGAGGGCGATATCCGCGCCTTCACGGGCAAAAGCGATAGCCACTGCGCGGCCGATACCGGAGTCGCCCCCCGTGATCAGCGCCTTGCGCCCCGTCAGCCGGCCGCTGCCCCGATAGGTGCTCTCGCCGCAATCCGGAACCGGCCCCATCTCCGATTGCAGACCCGGCGATGACTGCTGTTGTTTTGGGAACTCGCCCGCCGGATATTGGGTTAAAGGATTTTGCATTTTATATTGATCTGATTCGGCCATTTTAATCACCTTGAGCTCGTTCGGACTGTAATAATTATTAGTAAGCCTAGTCGATTTTGACGCTTTGTCTAATGAGTGAAAATGGGGAATATTAAGTTGCGAAACCCATCAGGACCTATATTAAAGGTGTGTTTACCCGTCGCTTTATTAACGAGAAGATCACTTATGGCGTTATAAATAGGCTTAATTTTTAAAAAATAAAATATTATTTAGTTTTGAAGTTGACGGAAATGTATAATTTAAATATCAATCACTTTGCCTTTTATATCGTTCATGACGCATGTCTCCTTTTCGCAATACGCCGGATACCTAACGCTCTGGATGAATTGCAAATGGTTATCATGCCAACGATTTATGGCAATCTTCCGCTGTGTATTGTAGGATTGCTGCGGGTACCGGCATGCCGTCGCGGTACAGTTCGCTTCCTTGACGGCCGGAATATCGGGTATAATGGGCTTAGAATGCGTATCCTGCGGGGCGCCGGCAACCACCGGGCAGCCAGTGCCGCCGCGCTCCGTTTCGGTGTCATTCGTGGCCTTGGCAGCACACTGCTGCGTTTCTTTTTCCGTGACCAGCGTCAGATTGCCCTCGGCATCTTCATAAACAATACAAAAATTGCCCTGAAGTAATTCGACAATTTTCATACCATAACGTTTTACCGCCAGGCAGATGATGTCCAAGCTGAGAACCTCATGTTGTGATGGATAATGGCTATATAATAAATAATTCAGCAACGGTAGATTGTCTATATGTCCAATAATATGCCATGACTCACTTTTTATATCAAAAGTGTGATATGGCGTGCGGTCGCCGATGAATAAAAATCCCTGTTTTATTTTATAAATTTTATCCTGAAGTGGGGTCGCAAAAGTTAATATAGTGTTTCCTTCGTTCAAAATGATGCAAAATCGATTGCTCATAGGTTCCCTTATAACTATCATAAACGTTAATAATGACTGGAGTGAATACGGGTTAGTGAAATACATTACTCGTTAATTTAATATCTTTAAAGCTGATATATAGTGTAGTTATTACCCTAGACTTTAGTACAGGTTGTGAGGATTTTCCTTTACTGATACCATAAAATCACTTTGTATTTAGTTAGAACAAAGGTAGTTAATTCATCATAACGATAACAGGATGGGGTATGTTTAATTTAATTAGTGTAGATTACCAGGATATTATCAATGATAAGCTTGACGAATTATATTTGCTGCGAAAAAGGACATTTAAAGATCGCCTCAATTGGCAGGTAGCCTGTGTGGGGGACCGGGAGTTTGATCAGTACGATAATGAACATACCCACTATCTACTGGGCTGTTACGATGGCTACATTGTCAGCAGCGTGCGTTTTATCAGCATGAAGTATCCGAACATGATTACCGGCCCGTTCAAGGCATTTTTCAATTATCAAGCAGCGGAGGATGAAACCCTGCTGGAGTCGAGCCGGTTTTTTGTCGATAAGGAGCGGGTGAAATCGCTGTCTGAAACTAAGCTGCCCTTCTGCCACCTATTATTTTTAGGTATGGTGAATTATACGCGTACTATCGGTAAAACGGCCATCATGACCGTATGCAGTAAATCAATGTATACGCTTTTGAAACGAAGTGGCTGGAATATTACCATTGTGAGCATTGGATTGTCCGAAAAAAAAGAGCCCGTTTATCTGCTTCGTTTGGGCATTGATGACGAGAGTCAGGATAGTCTGATCAAATATATACGTCGTTATCATTATTGTGAAGAGGATTATCTGAAAAAATGGCCTATTTATCTTTGATATTTTACTTTATAAAAATAAACATCAACATAGCGCTTTCAACATGTAAATTCTTGCATGGTTAGAAATAAGCTTAACAGGTTAATGAAAATTCCGTTGGGTAACATCATGTCAATGACATGGGAAAGATAATGGCCGTAGTAATCATTCCATTTCTTTATGGTGTAACGTAATCCATGTCATTGACGCTTGATTATTCATAAATTTGCAGAAGATGTAAGTCAGACGCCTTTCTTATTGCATGTTTCGCATTAACCACGCCGAGTTTGACGATGAGATTGCCGATATGAAACTTGACCGTACTTTCAGTGATCCCCATGATAATAGCGATCTCATTATATGTTTTACCGAGGCTTGCCCAGCGAAGCGTTTCTATTTCTCGCGACGTTAATTCCTTTTCAAGTTTTTCCCGGAAAAGTTTACGATCGTACCTTCGCTCGATGATATAACGCTCATGGATTGTTAATAGCAACTGCTGCAGATTTTTTTTATTTTTCACCACATAATCTTGAAAGCAATCTGTATCTCCCTCCGTGTACAGGCTGAGGGTGGCGAGATTATTTTCATGATCGTGCAAAGGGAAAGTATGTCCGTTGGAAATATTGTACTTTCCGGCAACTTTGAAAATCTCTTCATGGCGTGTGTCGTCAGAGGACAGGGTTTTATCGTTCCAGGTGAAGGGCATGATGCGCTGTAGTGCGATGATGATGACCGGGTCATGATGATATAGCGTCATATTGATATACGTATTAATCCATTCTGTGGGATAGTTAGAATATATGACCGGCTGATCCAAATGACGTTTATTGATTACCGAATAAGCAAATCGAGTATGTTCAGGAAAATTGATCTCCCGATGTATAAGATCATTGATTTCATCCGTAATGAGAACATGTTTATTATCTCGGGCTGATTTGACATTTATAAGCATTATGTTTCTCTATATTTACATGCAATGGTATTGGCAAGAACTGATTATTCAAGGGCTGGATTGAGTACGAAATAGGGATTATTATTTAATTTGATAGTAAAACAAATAACAGGTTCGGTCAACGATAAATTATTTTCATCAATTAAAATAATATGCAAATAAAACAATATCAACAATAATTACTAGGAAGTTAATTAAAAATTAAAGTGTATCAACAATAATTACTAAACAGATGAAAACAATCATCCCAGTCCTTCTTAGAAGCAAAGCTACTTTCTGTTGCGTGATGAATGCCGGCTAAATATTCCACCTGACCTGATATGCCCCGATGTTCGCCATGCCCCCGATGGCTCCTGCCGCTCCTGCCGCTCCTGCCGCTCCTGCTACCCACCTTGCTGCCCGCCTAATGCCTCTATTGCGTCCGCTGTGCCGGCCCCTGCCTATGTTTAAAGGTTTCTAAGACCCCACCTCATTACGGTAAGTTGAAAGTTATTCATTAGGTGTATAATCTTCAGGAGCGGCTAGGGTTTAACTGACTCCGGGATGCGGGATAATCTCTTCGCCGCGAAGAAGTAATGATGAGAAGGGAACATAGATGCGATGGTCACTGGATGCACCCGTTTTAGCAAAACTCACCAACAAACATCTGATGCTGCTATGGGTGGTAATCCCGCTATGCCTTTTTGTTGTTTCATTAGTTGTAATCGGCGCTATCGCGCAGCACACACTGAAAAAAAGAGCCGATAACGATATTCACAGCACGATAAAATTTATCGATACCATATTAGATGACGCCAGCGGCACGGCTGAAGAGGCGCTGACGCTGCTTGGACGGCCCTGCGGGGATGTGGTGGATCAATTACGCATCATGAGCGTGAAACATTCCCTGGTGCGTACGGTGAATCTAATTCATAACAATGTAATTTATTGTGGCACGGTGCCCTTGACGCCGCACCTACAGCTGATACCCCATACCCCCGGCGACAACTCATCCGCGACTTCCATTCAATTTCACAATGGTACCGCTCTATTTCCCAATATCGCCGTTATAATAATGCATAAATACCGCGGCAACGACGGCGTCAGTACCATTATCGATACGCAGTATATGTCTTATATGATGAATATCGTCGGTACCGATAATCAGGTCATGGTTATCATCGGCGATCAATTTTTGTCGCCGCTGGGCAAGCTTGCGCCGGCCAGCGGTCTGGTAAACGAGTATATTGGCGTTAAAGGGCATTCGCAAAAGTATCCCTACAAGCTGCAGGTTAGTATCTCCCGCCACCGCTTTTTTGCGGATCTCCTCGATACTTACGGTGTGGTAGTGCTTTTTTTGGCGGTGGTATCGCTAGTCACCTCGTTACTGATCCGCAATTGGCTCAAGGCGCTGACATCCATCAGGACCACGATGGCGCACGGATTAAAGCGCAGTGAATTCGAGGCTTTTTTTCAACCGGTCATGGACGCGAAAAACAATTGTTGTACCGGTGTGGAAATCCTGGCTCGCTGGAACCATCCCACCGATGGAGTGGTTTCCCCGGAAGTGTTTATTCCCTTGGCGGAAGAGTCCGGCATGATCGTTCCGCTGACGCAGCAGCTAATGAAACAGGTTGCGGAGGTTGTGGCCAGAACGCCGGTTTTTTGGCGGGAAAGCTTGCATATAGCCGTGAATATCTCGGCGATTCATTTGCTAAACCTGCAGATCGTTGATGACTGCCGCGAGTTTTTACAGAGCGTGCAGGGCAAAAAGATCACCTTATTGCTTGAGTTGACTGAACGGCAGTCCATTGAAATCAATGACGTCACTTTGCAGGTTTTATCGGCTCTGCAAGAGATTGGCGTTCGTATCGGTATCGATGATTTCGGCACCGGGTACTCCGGTCTTTCTTATTTAAGTAAAATGAATATCGATTTTCTTAAGCTGGATAAATCCTTTATCGCTATGATTGCGCTTGAAAGCACCACCAAGATCATCGTTGATGTGGTCATTGATCTGGCACAAAAGCTGAACATGCAAGTCATTGCTGAAGGCGTGGAGCATTTACACCAAAAACAGTATTTGCTCGACAAAAAGGTTATCTTTCAGCAAGGCTTCTTATTTTCAAAACCTTTACCCATAGCTCAATTCCAACGCTATTTCAGCCAAGAGCATGAACGGCGCAAACAATGAGTGTATATTCATTCATGTTGATTGCATTCGTAACAGTATTGAAAAATAATCAATAACTCTTTGCAAGATGGCCGGAGTTAACAGCAATTGTGGGCATAACTTACTGAAAAAAATATATTATTTTGAGCACTCGCCGCGTAAGGATTGATGATTAATTATTAGCAGGTTATTTATTTTTTGACTTGTCTGTTTTTGTTTTTAATAGTAAGGTTAGTAAAAGATACTTTCATAATTTGATTGTGGCTAATTAATCCAGTATCTAACTCGTTATCAATCTAAATAATTTTTTTAAAAATTAATCAAACAATGAACTAAATTCAATTACATTAAGCACATTGAGTCGGCACAAGACAGTGCTATATAATGGACCGGTTATTAGCGAAAAAAGTAATAGCTTGCATTCGTTTAAAATAATTATCGTAAAAATTATAAATAGAATCATTTTGTCATGAAGATGAGTGGTTCATGATTCAAGGAGAAAAGTCGATGGACATAGAGCGGCATACTGTTGTCTCCCAGAGCAATAAACTGGCGGTACGGTTATTTCCCGCACGTTGCGCGACCCCGTATCCTGCGCCGGTAATCCTGCTTTGCCATGGCTTTTTTGGCATCCAGGACCTCCTGTTGCCGGTATTCGCCGACCTTTTCGCCCAGAACGGTTATACGGCGGTAACCTTTGATTACCGCGGGTTTGGCGACAGTGGCGGTGAGACCGGCAGAATTGTTCCAGAACAGCAGATCAACGATATCATCGCCGTGCTGGAGTGGTGTAAAAACCGGCCGGATATAGACGTGAAACGCATCGCGCTATGGGGAACCTCACTGGGGGGCTGCCATGTGATGGAAGTTGCCGTGCGGCATCCTGAAGTGAAATGCATCATCAGCCAAATGGGTTTCGCCGATGGGGAACAACTGGTGACGGGAGATATGGGCCATGATGAAAAAAAGAGATTTCTCAATACTATGGCGCGAATGGAACGGAAGAAGCGGCAATTGGGAAAAGAGCTGTTTGTGCCCATTAACAAGGTGATGACCGACGAGGAATCCCGCGTTTTTTTTGAAAAAAATAAAAATAATTACCCGGCGCTGGATATCAAGGTGCCTTACATGACGGTGTGGGAAGCGATTCAATATCGCCCGGCCGCGGCGGCTGAGAAGGTCACCCAGCCGACATTGATGATTTTCGCGCAGAACGATAAAGTTATTGCGCTGGAGTACGGTTTGGCGTTCTATCAAGCCGTTGCGGCGGAGAAAAAATGCTATATACAGCCGAAGGCCGGCCATTATGATCTCTTTGCCGGCAAGCATTTTTCGCAGGTGGCGGAGCGCCAGTTGCACTGGCTGCGTGAATATCTCTAAATGGCATAAACACCCGCTGCCGCCTCGTTGCCACCCGACGAACGGCGCAATGCGCCGGTCGCCGGTTTTAATTTTCCGCAGCGGTCGCATTTGTCAAACGCCCGTGGGACGCCTGACCATAAACCTCAACGGGATCAGTACAAGTTTTTAAGTATCGATACTTCCAGGGGTTTCACCGTAAGCAACGCCAATTCATCTACCATCGTTTTAATATGTGCGGACTGGCCGTGCTTAGCCAGGATCTCATTGCTGGCCCAATGTTCGACGAAGATAAAATGTTCGGGGCGGTCTTGATCCTGATGAAGCTGATATTTCAAACAGCCCTCTTCCTTTCGCGTCGCTTCGACGCAAGGTTGGGTAACCGCTTTGATAGCTTCGGCACAGCCCGGTTTTCCTTCGATTACGGCAACTACATGGATATCGGTGGACATTGACTTCTCCTTTATTAAGGCGACTGGCCCGGTTCCAACCCCGGGGCAATGTATTTTCACTTTCCAATATACTCCATTGAATAGCGTAGCATCATACCATCATGATTTTTGCGAACCCTGGTTCCGGATGCCATGAGCTTGCGGGCAAGCCGGGAACGTTACCATAATAGCGTTAACGGCCGCAGCGGTTTCGTCTATTTATTTTAAAGAAAAAAAATTACGGTGCGCAGTATGCTAAAAATATTAATTTCCTTCCCGATATTCAGGGACTTGAATATGATGTTGTTTGCTCAGGATGAATTTATTTTCAGCGCAATTTGTTTCAAGGTGTAAATAAGGCTTGTCAGCTGAGGTGAGTCGACTAGGATCAAACATAACGGTTGTTTAACCATTCTATGATTAAGCAACCGGAGATGATAGATAGTTATTTTTTATTAAGAATACTATGTATTACGGCATGAACTTTTAACTCACTCGGAGGTCTCTGATGGCTACTCATCGTGGCGGTTCAGGTAATTTTGCTGAAGATCGTGAAAAAGCGTCCAGCGCAGGCAAGAAAGGCGGCCAGCACAGCGGCGGCAATTTCAAGAACGATCCGCAACGCGCAGCTGAAGCCGGTGAAAAAGGCGGCCGCAACAGCCATGGCGGCGGAAGAAAACCTGCCCGGTAATCGGTCGGGAAATATGAATATGCAACAGCCACATAATTAAGCTTCGTTTAGTTATCCGGACGGCAATCATCCTGATGGATAGCGCAGCCTAATTATAGGGTCGCCATAGCTGATAACTGTCGGATTAATCTCCGGCAGTTTTTTTATGTGTTGATAAAATAAAACCAAATAAGGGAATTAAATATTTAATGCAGATAATTTAAAGGCCGCCATAGCCGAATGATTGCTGATGAATTCGCCGCTCAGGCATCCATGACTGTTATTAAAATAACGTGCACCGAAACGTGGAAAACGCGATACTGGGGATTGATGGGATAACATTATTTGGCCAGACTGGAGGGATAACCCCAATGAGCAACATTACCCTTTATCATAACCCTGCTTGCGGCACCTCCCGCAATACGCTGGCGCTGATTCGCCAGCAGGGATATGAACCCACGATCGTTGAATATTTGAAAACGCCCCCTGACCGGGAACAATTGGCAAAGCTGATTGGCGATATGGGCATCCCGGCGCGCGCGTTGATAAGGACCAACAACGACATCTATGAGCAGCTCGGTTTGGCGGAGGAGCGCTGGAGCGATGAGCAGCTGATTGATTTTATGGTGAACAATCCGATTTTAATCAACCGACCTATCGTTGTCACCCCGCTGGGCACCCGGCTGTGCCGTCCCAAGGAGCGCGTGCTGGACATTTTACCCCATGGCTGAGCAGTCGGGACAACTCGGTAGGGCATCTGTCAGGTCCGCTAATGATTAGTTTTTGAGCGGACTCACAGAATTCACATGCGGCGGCGCGGCGTGCTTGTGAAATTTCCGGTCTCGCTTCATTATCGTAACCCGTACTTGGTTTCAGATTGTCAGCTCACTAAAACCTAAATCTCCTGTTTCTATTGCCCCTGGCAGTGGCGGACAAGCGGTTTAGGTTTTTTGCTTTTATACTACCTGATTAAATCCCGAGAACAATGACGTCAATATGACATGGTATGAACAATGTTAAATTGTGCTATCCGCGGGCCGTATCTCTTTTCCCTTATTCCATATCGTATTTAATCCTGTTTTATCCCTGCGGCCGCATAAGCGGCGGTAAAAACGCTATTGGCTTGTTTTTTATGTTGAAACGACCGTTTTTTTGTCGACGTTTATGCCGGATTATTTCTTTTGGTTAGTGGTTTATTGGGTTTTTTGTTAAACATTTATTAAAATTCACCTAATAAGGGCAGTAAAGCAGTGTTAATGCCTGAAGTTGGTGCATAAAAAATACCCGATAGGGGCGTCATGGTGTGACAAGACGATAAATTTCTATTTAACTTATTGATATAAATCTTATTTTTAGATATTCCCTCTTTGGCACGGCCTGTGCTTGATGTGGTTATCCCGCTGACGCCAGCGCCATGTTTGTCTAAAGAGTAACAGACAGCTGCTGCCGGTGAGGCCGATCCCTAGACAGCTCACTTTATCGAGGCGCTTAAAATGGAAATTCAAAAACCCTACCTGTTGTTTCTGGCTGATGCCCACGATCGGCTGGCGGCAAAAGTCGCCACCGGCATTCGCTACTGGCATCCGGAATATTGCGTCGGTCAACTGAGGATGGCGGGTTGCCAGGTGGATTGCGAACTGCCTGATCTGGATATAGACGCCGCCGCGGCCAAAGGCGCCAAGACGCTGGTGGTGGGAGTGGCCAATCGCGGCGGCGTTATCAGCGAAAGTTGGGTGGCGCTGCTGCAACAGGCGCTGGAAAGGGGCATGGATTTGGCGGCGGGATTGCATAACCGTCTGTCCGATGTGCCGGTATTGAAAGAGACCGCCCGGCGCCTGGGGCGCAGCCTGTTCGACGTGCGCCACACCAGCGCGGTGCTGCCGGTGGGCAGCGGGCGTAAACGCAGCGGCAAACGCCTGCTGCCGGTGGGTACCGATTGCTCCTGCGGCAAAATGTATACCGCCCTGGCCATTGAAAAGGCGCTGCTGGCCCGTGGGCAAAAGGCGACTTTTCGCGCCACCGGCCAGACCGGTATTCTGGTAAGCGGCGCGGGCATCAGCATCGACGCGGTGGTGGCGGATTTCATCGCCGGCGCCGTGGAAGTGCTGGCGCCGGACAATGAGCCGGACCATTGGGATGTGATAGAAGGGCAGGGCTCGCTGTTTCATCCCTCCTTCGCCGGGGTAACCACCGGTTTGATTCACGGCGCCCAGCCCGATGCCCTGGTGTTATGCCACGAGCCCACGCGTACCGCCATGCGCGGGGTGGATTATCCGCTGCCGGATCTGGCGGATTGCATGGCGCTTAACCTTAAGATGGCGCAATTAACCAATCCCCTGGCGCGTTTTGTCGGCATCTCCATCAATAGCGCGCATCTGGCCGAGCCGAAGGCGCTGGAGTATATGGCGGACCTTGAGCGTCAATTCGGCCTGCCGGTGGCGGATCCGTTCCGCCAGGGCGTGGACCGTATCATTGATAATCTTTAATAGGGCGGGAAAATAGAATGACCAGAACCGTTTATATCAACGGCGACTTTGTGCCGGAGTCTGAGGCAAAAATATCTATTTTCGACCGCGGCTTTCTATTTGCCGATGCGGTATATGAAGTCATGGCGGTATTGAACGGCAGATTACTGGAAAATGCCGGCCATATCGCGCGCCTAGAGCGCTCCTGCCGGGAACTGAAGCTGCGGCTGCCGGTGACCGCCGCCGCCCTGGAAGCTATCCAGAATAAGCTTATCGCCGTTAACCAGCTGCGGGAAGGAGCGATATATCTGCAGTTAAGCCGCGGCAGCACCGGGGATCGGGAGTTCGATTTTCCGCAGGCCGAGGTGGAGCCGACGCTTTTGTTGTTTACCCAGGCCCGCCCGGTTATCGACAACGTCAAGGCCCGAACCGGGATCCGGGTGGTGACGGTGGAAGACATCCGCTGGCATCGCCGTGATATTAAAACCGTCGGCTTACTGGCCCCTTGCCTGGCGAAAGAGTACGCCCACAGCCAGGGCGCGGACGACGCCTTCCTGGTGGAAGACGGTTTTATAACCGAAGGCAGCTCTTCCAATGCCTGGATCGTCACCGAACAGGGCACGTTGGTCACCCGGCAGCTCAGTACGGATATCTTGCACGGCATTACCCGCCGATCGCTGCTGGCACTGGCGGCGCGTCACGGCATCCCGTTTGAAGAACGCCCCTTCAGCGTTGAAGAAGTTTATCGCGCCGGCGAGGCATTTATCAGTTCCGCGACGTCTTTTATCTGGCCGGTGGTGGAAATCGACGGCAAACCCATCGGCGACGGCAAGCCCGGACAGGTCACCCTGGCTTTGCGCAATATCTATGTGGAAATGGCGTTGGCAGCCACCGGCAACAGCGCAGGCGGCTGAGTGCGGCACATCCAGGAGTGAAATTGATTGTGATGTTTGTCGGGTTTGTTACTCGTACTTTGTACGGCGCGACAAATTCTGACCTTTAATTATCGTGCCGGGAGTTTGAGGTGCGAATGGGCCGTGGTATCGCTTATTGTGAATCTCTACGCACCGTTTTAAGGCAGGCGCCTGCCTAATGGGTTGTCTTTTAGACTATCTGCGGTAGGGATATCACCCGCTATAGGCGGTGCCCGCCAAAGTGGCAGAAATATTGCTTACTTAGAATGCTATCGTTTCCACCATCGCCAGGATTCGGTTTTATCCCGGCGAATACATGGGTTGTACGTTTTTGCTTTTGGATAACGGGTCCGCGCCGCTGGCGTATTGCTAAAAACAGTATAAAGGAACCAGATAATGTCATTAAAACTGCTGAGAACTCCGCTTTCCGCTGTGCTTATCGCCTGCCTGGGCACGGCCTTTGCCGCCCATGCCGATGTGGTTATCGGCGTCGCCGGCCCCTTCACCGGGCCCAATGCCACCTACGGGGATCAATATTGGCACGGCGCCTCGCAGGCGGCGGCGGATATCAATGCCGCCGGCGGCATCAAGGGGCAAAAAATTACCCTGGTGCAGGGGGATGACGCCTGTGAACCGAAACAGGCGGTGGCCGTCGCCAACCGTTTGGTGGATGAAAACCATGTCGCCGCGGTGGTGGGGCATTTTTGTTCTTCCTCCACCATGCCGGCGTCGGCGGTGTATGACGAGGCCGGCATTATCGCCATCACACCCGGATCCACCAATCCGCAGATTACCGAACGCGGCCAGACCGCCATGTTCCGCATGTGCGGCCGGGACGATCAGCAGGGCCTGGTGGCCGGCAATTACATCATTGATAAGCTGAAAGCGAAAAAAGTGGCCATTATCCATGATAAAGATACCTACGGTCAGGGATTGGCGGACGCCACCAAAGCGCAGCTTAACAGCCGGGGCGTGAAGGAAGTGATGTATGAGGGGTTATCCCGCGGCGAAAAGGATTTCAACGCGCTGGTGACCAAGATCCGCTCGGCGGATCCGGACGTGGTGTATTTCGGCGGCTGCCATCCTGAAGCCGGTCCGCTGGTGCGCCAGATGCGCGAACAGGGCGTGAAGGCCACCTTTTTCTCCGGCGACTGTATTGTCACCGTCGACATGGTGACCGCCGCCGGCGGTCCGCAATATACCAAGGGCGTGTTGATGACCTTTGGTAAAGATCCCCGTCAAATTCCGGACGGCAAAGCGGTGATTGAAAAATTCCGCGCCGCCAAGTTCGAACCTGAAGGTTATACACTCTACTCTTATGCCTCGGTCCAGGCCCTGGCCGCTGCCTTTAACGCCGTCGGCGTCGATTCCGCCAAGGCCAGCGCCTGGCTGAAATCCCACCCGGTGAGTACGGTTATGGGGCAAAAAACCTGGGACAGCAAAGGCGATTTGAAGGTCTCCGATTACGTGGTTTATCAGTGGGACGATCAGGGTAAATATCACGAAGTCCCGTAATCCGCCGCTGAACGCCGACAAGCCTGAGTTCCATGGGGACTGTGCCGGATGTCAGGCGCGGCGACCATGGGATAACCGGTTCAAACGAGACTGCTGAATGATGGATGCTACCTTTTTGCAACAAATGCTTAATGGTTTAACGCTTGGAGCGGTCTATGGTCTGATCGCCATCGGCTACACCATGGTGTACGGCATTATCGGCATGATTAACTTCGCCCATGGCGAAGTCTATATGATTTCCGCCTATCTGTGCGCCATCGCCCTGGCCCTGCTCTCTTTTTTCGGCCTGCATTCGTTCCCCCTGCTGATTCTCGGCACCCTGGTGTTCACCATTGTCGTCATCGGTGTGTACGGCTGGGTTATCGAGCGTATCGCCTACAGGCCTCTGAGGAATTCCACCCGCCTGGCGCCGCTGATTTCCGCCATCGGCATGTCCCTGATCCTGCAAAACTATGCCCAGATCAGCCAAGGGCCGCGCCAGCAGGGTATTCCCACCATGATGGACGGGGTATTTAAATTCACCCTTGGCGGCGATTTTGTTCAAATCACCTATACCAAGGTTTTCATTCTGATGGCCTCCCTGGCGGGGATGTTGGCGCTGACTTACCTTATCGGCCATACCCGGCTCGGCCGGATGTGCCGGGCCACCCAACAGGACCGTAAAATGGCGTCGATGCTGGGTATCAATACCGATCGGGTGATTTCCCTGGTGTTCGTGATCGGCGCCGCCATGGCCGGGCTGGCGGGGGTGCTTATCACCATGAACTACGGCACCTTCGACTTTTATGCCGGCTTTATTATCGGCATCAAAGCCTTTACCGCCGCGGTGCTCGGCGGCATCGGCTCGCTGCCGGGGGCTATGCTGGGGGGACTTATTCTCGGCGTGGCGGAGGCGCAGTTCGCCGGCATGGTCAATTCCGATTATAAAGATGTGTTTTCATTTTCATTATTGGTGGTCATTTTGATTTTTCGTCCGCAGGGCCTGCTTGGCCGGCCCATGGTGGCCAAGGTATAAAGGGAGCTTGTATGTCGCAACCCGTAACGCGCGGCGCCATTGATTTCAGGCAATGCGCCGTGGATACCGTATTGGCCGGACTTCTCGCGCTGATCATTTTCGGCCCCATGGTGGGGGTGGTGCTTAACGGATACAGTTTCGACTTTCAGCCCCGGCGGCTGATGTGGGTTATCCTGGTGGTGATGGCGGGCCGCGCCCTGGTGAGCCTGTTTTTGCAAACCGGTCCGGGGCTGCGTTTCCAGTCCCGTTTCCACAGCGACAGCGGCGGGGTGTATGTCTTGCCGGCGGGCTATAAAAGCCGTCTGCGCTGGATTATGCCGCTTATCGTTCTGCTGGCGGTAATATTTCCCTTTGTGGCCACTAAATATGTTCTGACGGTGGGCATCCTCGGCCTGATTTATGTGCTGCTGGGCCTGGGACTGAATATCGTGGTGGGACTGGCGGGCCTGCTGGACCTGGGCTATGTGGCGTTTTACGCCATCGGCGCCTACGGGCTGGCGCTGGGGCATGAATACCTGGGACTGGGCTTCTGGACCATGCTGCCGCTGGGGGCGCTGCTGGCGGCCCTGGCCGGCGCCCTGCTGGGCTTTCCGGTATTGCGCATGCACGGGGATTACCTGGCCATCGTTACCCTGGGATTCGGCGAAATCATCCGGCTGATTCTGAATAACGCCCTGGCGTTTACCGGCGGCCCCAACGGGGTCGAGGTGCCGTCTCCCACCTTTTTCGGTCTGGAATTCGGCCGCCGGGCCAGGGAAGGGGGCGTGCCGATTCATGAGTTTTTGCATATTCCCTACAACCCGAACCTGAAATTCGTGTTTATTTATGCCGTACTGACCCTGGTGGTCTTGCTGGTGCTGTATATCAATCAGCGCCTAAGGCGCATGCCCATCGGCAGGGCTTGGGAAGCGCTGCGTGAAGACGAGGTGGCCTGCCGCTCCCTGGGACTCAACCATGTGCTGGTAAAACTGTCGGCCTTTACCCTCGGCGCGTCCACCGCCGGGGTGGCTGGGGTGTTTTTCGCCACCTACCAGGGTTTTGTCAATCCCACCTCGTTTACCTTTTTTGAATCGGCGCTGATCCTGGCCATTGTGGTGCTGGGAGGGATGGGATCCACCGTCGGCGTGGTGATGGCGGCGTTTGTGCTGACGGTGGCGCCGGAGCTGTTGCGCAGTTTCGCCGAGTATCGCGTGCTGCTGTTCGGTATATTGATGGTGGCGATGATGATTTGGCGGCCGCGCGGACTGATTCGCATC
Organism: Sodalis sp. RH16; assembly: GCF_047324245.1. Taxonomy (NCBI): domain Bacteria; kingdom Pseudomonadati; phylum Pseudomonadota; class Gammaproteobacteria; order Enterobacterales; family Bruguierivoracaceae; genus Sodalis; species Sodalis sp. RH16. The sequence goes on from NZ_CP178737.1 coordinate 2,564,316, forward strand.
AGCCGTTCCGGCTTTGCGGCGCGCAAGGGGGTGGCGCCATGAGCGATGCCATTCTCAAGGTCGAGCATTTGATGATGCAGTTCGGCGGCATCAAGGCCCTTAACGATGTCAACCTCGAGGTGGAGCGCGGCTCCATCACCGCCCTTATCGGTCCCAACGGCGCCGGTAAAACCACGGTATTCAATTGCCTTACCGGGTTTTACCGGGCCTCCGGCGGGCGTATCGAACTCAATACCCGGCAGCGTAGCGTGGATATCATCCAAATCCTCGGCCAAAAATTCCGCGGCGAGGATTGGCTGCACCCGGCGCGCTGGGGCCGGCGGGTCTTCTACAAAATGTTCGGCGGCACCCACCTGGTGAATCGCGCCGGGCTGGCGCGCACCTTTCAGAATATTCGCTTGTTCCGGGAAATGTCGGTGGTGGAAAACCTGTTGGTGGCACAGCACCGGCAAAGCAACCGTAACCTGATTGCCGGCATACTGAATACCAAGGGCTACCGCCGGGCGGAGAACCGGGCGCTGGACCGGGCTTTTTACTGGCTGGAGGTGGTGGATCTGGTGGACTGCGCCAACCGGCTGGCGGGTGAGATGTCTTACGGCCAGCAGCGCCGGCTGGAAATCGCGCGCGCCATGTGCACCGATCCAGAGGTGGTCTGTCTGGACGAACCCGCCGCCGGCCTTAATCCGGTGGAAACCCGCACCTTGAGCGGCATTATTCGCTTCCTGCGCGACAAGCACGGCATCACGGTGCTGCTGATAGAACATGATATGGGCATGGTGATGGAGATTTCCGATCATATTATCGTCTTGGATCACGGCGACGTGATTGCCCGCGGCGCGCCGCACTATATCCAGCATCATGACAGCGTCATCGCCGCCTATCTCGGCGCTGACGATGAAGAGGGGGAGATATGAACCGGATGCTGGAGTTCCGTGAGGTGGATGTATTTTACGGCCCGATCCAGGCGTTGCAGCAGGTCTCTCTAGAGGTTAACGAGGGAGAGACAGTGGCGCTTATCGGCGCCAATGGCGCCGGTAAATCCACGCTGCTGATGTCCATCTTCGGCCAGCCCCGCATCGCCGGCGGGCAAATTCTGTTTCGCGGCGAGGATATCAGCCGCAAATCAACGCACTCCATTGCCGCCGCCGGTATCGCCCAGGCGCCGGAGGGGCGGCGGGTTTTTCCGGATATGACGGTGACGGAAAATCTGCAAATGGGCACTATTCCCATCGGCAATCGCCATGAAGCGGAGGATTTGCAGCGCATGTTCACGCTGTTTCCTCATCTGGAAGAGCGCCGCCACCAGCGGGCGATGACCCTGTCCGGCGGCGAGCAGCAAATGCTGGCCATTGCCCGGGCGCTGATGAGCCGGCCTAAATTACTGCTGTTGGACGAACCAAGCCTGGGGCTGGCGCCGCTGGTGGTAAAACAGATTTTCCAGACCCTGCGCGAGCTGGCCCGTGAGGGCATGACCCTGTTTCTGGTGGAACAAAACGCCCACCATGCCCTTAAGCTTTCGGACCGGGGCTATGTGATGGCGAACGGCCGCATCCGCCTGCAGGGCTCAGGCGCACAGCTGCTGGAAAACCGGGAGGTAAGGCAGGCTTATCTGGGGGGAATATGATGCCGGCAGCGGGGCGGGAGTGGGTTGGCTCCCGCCGATTCTTGCCAATGGGTGGATAAATCACTCATCTTTTGCCGGTTCTTGCGTCAACTCTTCAGTGGATAATCCAGATACATTTTCGTTGGATTCTTCAGTCGACGCGCCAAAGGATTCTTGCGCTAACTCTTCTGTTAAGGACCCCTGCCCTGCCGTATCGATATGTGTGGCCAGCGGCAAAGAATGGGTTATACGTCCCCCCCCCGCCGGGGCGATATCATAAACGAATTCCCCCTTCACGTTATCCAGCCCCGCAAGCAGGCCGCTGCGGTGGGTAATCTCGAAACTGATCGCTCTGTCGCTTGCGGACACCGTACCGGAGGCGATATGCCGGGTTTCGGCCGGTTCATGGCTGTGGATACCGGGGATGATGTTAAGATTGATGCGGTAGGTATAACCCGCCTTGATTTCAGGCTGCGCCGGTATGCGGATGGTAACGCCGCGACGGGCGGCCTCACGGTCGATTTTATCGTCCAACGAAGCGGGCAGCAGTACCGGCGCCAGCAGTTTGGAATAATCGCCGCCGGTAACGGTGATGTATTTCGGCTTGCACACGGCGACATTGCCGGCCTGATCAAAAACAGCATAATAGACCGCATAACGGCCGTCTTTGAGTACCGTATCGGGGGCAAACTGGGTTTTAAGGTTTAGCACCCAGGGCACGCCATACGGCAAGCCATCTATTTCGCTTTCTATCAAACGCTGCCGGGTGGCCTCTCCCCAATGGAAGTCAAACAGATAACCGGCGGCGATTTTCCCCGGCGAGGGGATTTCAGCCTGAACGCCGGATTTGATGGAATATTGATTGATATGGTCATGGGGTGCATTGGTCACCCTGACCTGCGCCAGTCCGGGAGAATAGGCAAATACCGAGGCTGTGGCCGATGGACCGTGATGAAGGGCCGCGGTAATAGTTATCACGCCGCCTAAAGGATAGGTTAACCGCTGAACAGCTTTACCGGCGTGGTCGGTGGCTACAGTTGCCGGTTGAAAATTGAACAGTGGTGAGCTGAAGGTGACCTCAACATGGCGTGCCGGATCGCCGTGTTCGTTGACCACCGTCGCGGTTACGGTCACGGTCGTTATTGACTCTGCCGATACGGGATAACTTTCGGGCGTGGCTGTTAGGGAAATGGAATTTGGCATACGTTATTCCTTAATATGAAACTTTTATAAAAGGCAAATGCTAATTTAGATAATGAAGTATTTAGGTGAATTTCATTAGATATACAATGTTTTTTTTTAACGCGGTTATGTCGAAATTTGATGCTGAGAAATTATTTGATATTAATTTTATTATCCGGAAAAGGGACGATAGCAAATAGCTATCGTCCTATCAACTAAATTATAATTATAGGTTAATGTATGTTGCCGTTACTTGTGGATATTTACCTATCAATTATCATATCGTGGATTGTCAACTTTTTCCCTGCGATATTATTTATCGTCTCGGTCCCACCCCGGGCGGTGATCATGCCCGTGTCCGTGTCCGTGTCCGCCATGATGGTGATGATCGTCCTCGTCATCGACTTCGACAAAGGGGCCAACGGTATCAACCAGTATCCCTAAATGGCGGGAAGTTGATGCCGGGCCGGTAGCGGGCGAATAGACATAATAAACGTCCCCGATGCTATCGTCTATCCCGGCCAAAGTGGCAGCCGGAACGTTGAAGGTAATACCATCTGCGGGAATAGGTGTTGGAACGGGCTGGTCGAGGGCCAGGGTTCTGCTGATGGGGCCGGTTGCGCCGGGGCCTTGCGGCGTGGCGACTAAAAATATGCTATATGTCCCACTTCCAGCGGAAATTGCTGGTTGCGGAGGGATACGGATCTGCACGCCAATGGCGGCGGCAAGCGCATTGATTTTGTTATTCAAGCTGGCAGGGAGCAACAGGGGCGCCAGAAGGGTGGCGGGAGAGATAGCGCTGCCTTGTACGGTAATCGTCCTCGGCGTGCTTGACCCAGCATTTGAAGTGGGACTTGAGGGATCTTCGGTTACCGTATAGAAAGTCAAATAGCGGCCGTCCGTTAATACACTGGCGGTGGGGAAATTCGTTTTAAGATTGATAACCCATGGCAATCCCAAAATCACTCCGGTGTCACTCACATCGATAATGCGAGATCTTTGTACTCTTCCCCAATAGAAAGTTACCAGTGATCCGGCTGCGATACCTGGCTGGAGGGGGATGGTCGTCTGGATGCCGGAATTGATATCGTATTGATCAATGATACCATCTTCCGCATTAGTGACATAGAGCGGTGCTTTATTGGGATCGTACACCGGGACGGTGACCGTAGCGGAATCGTCCGGGATGGTGGCGGTTACTTTTATCACACCCACCAGTGCGCCGATTGCTGCGCTTAAGGTAATGCTAACTGTGGCAATTCCGGTTGCTGGATCTGTCGTTGCTGTAACCGGTGATCCTGGTGGGACAGGTGCCGGTTCGAACTCAAGCAGCGGGGTTGGGGATTCAAATGTGACCACGACACCGCCTTGGGGTGCTCCGGTGACCGCATCTACCACCAATGCTTCCAGTGCTATATTGGGGGGGGGAGTTAGAGTCCTGGAATATTGATTCGGAGTGGCCGTTAAGGTAATAATATTAGGCATAGAAATATCCTCAGTGAATTTAAATAATTCATCAGTTGCTGCCAAGGAATATTGTTATAGAAAGATAAAATCTTCAATGTTCATTTTTATCGACGACAGTGGTAAAAAAAAACATCGCTGCATTTCAGATATTAAGACACGGGAGGCCAAAACTGCCGCTTACCGTGTCTTAATCCAAGTTTAAGGCGAAATAAAAGTCAGGTTCGCCGCCGGTATATAAGGGCGAACGGCCGAACCTTGGCCGCCATCGTTAAAGTCCAACATCTGTACGATGACATAGACCAAACTGGTGGGAGTGGGGCTGATTACGTAGCCGGTAGTCTCACCAGCGCCATCGGTGATGGCGCTGGTATTTACCATCACCGCCGGGGTCGGTTCCGGGGTACCGCTGACATACCGTTGCGCACTTAACCCCAGATTGCTACCGACTACCGGGTTCCCGCGGGGGGATATTAGCCTGATGAGCACGCTGGCCGGCGTGGTGTTATCCGCCGGCGCCGTGGCCACCAGAGGTGTCATGGTCAAGGTGGGCAGTGCGAAATTCCCCCCGGAGGCGCTAAGCTCCGTACCGTTGGATGCATGGGCGGTTAAGGATGTTCCGCTTACATAGGTATTGGTGTATTGGACTCTTAGAATGCCGTCGCTGCCGGTGGTGCCTTGGGTGGTGGCGCCCGGTAGGGGTGAGGTAAATCTGAATGTCCCCGCGCCGTTGATGCCGCTTACTGTTAACTCCGCACCGGATAATGGCGCGCCGGCGGCATTGTGCACCAGTATATCGGCGGTATTGGGCTCCAGGCCATTGGCCAAACCGTTATTTTCCGTCACGGTAATGCTGACGATAAAGATATTGCGCGCGAAGTTGACCGTTTGTGTGGCGGATACGCCGCCGGCTAATTGCGCGGTCACCACGCTATCGCCTTCCGTCTCGCTGACCAGGGTCGCGGTGGCGATGCCGTCCGGGCCGGTGGGATTGATGACCGCCGTAGCAGTGGCGCCATTCGTGGCGGTAAAGGTCACGGTTTGTCCGTCCAGCCTGTTGCCGTTGGCGTCTTCCACCAGGGCGCTGACCTCGTTGGTGGCGATGCCGTCAGCCACGGCGCCGGTGTGCACCACGGTCAGCACGACCCGTGCGGTGGCGATGTCGGCGATAAAGTCGATAGCCACCGTTTGATTGGCGCCGTTGGTTAATGTGGCGGTAACCGTACCGTCGCCGGAGTTGTTGCTGACAATGGTGGCGGTGGCGATGCCGTTCGCGCCGGTGGGATTGATGACCGCCGTGACGGTGCCGAGCGTCGTGGTAAAGGTGACGGTTAGCCCCTCCAGATTATTGCCGTTGGCATCGGTGACATGGGCGCTGACCTCGTTGGTGGCGATGCCGTTGGCCACGGCGCCGGTGCGTACCGGCGTCAGGGTAATCCGGGCGGTGGAGACGTCGGCGATAAAGCCGATATCCTTGGTTTGATTGGCGCCGTTAGTCAATGTGGCGGTAACCGTACCGTTGCCGGAGTTATCACTGACGATGGTGGCGGTAGCGATGCCGTCCGCGCCGGTGGGGTTAATGACCGACGTGACGGTACCAAGCGTCGAGGTGAAAGTAATGGTTTGCCCCTCCAGTTTATTGCCGTTGGCATCCTCCACCAGGGCGCTGACCTCGTTGGTGGCGATGCCGTCAGCCACGGCGCCGGTATGCACCACGGTCAGCACGACCCGTGCGGTGGCGGTGTCGGCGATAAATTCAATATCTTTACTGGCATTGTTGCCGTTGGTCAGGGTGGCGACCACCGTACTGCCGACCGCCTTATGGCTGGTGAAAGTCGCACTCACCGTGCCGTCGGCGCCGGTGATTAGCGTCACCGGGCTGATATCGACGTCATTGGCGGTAAAGGTGACGGATTGTCCGGCCAGGTTATTGCCCAGGGCATCGGTGACATGGGCGCTGACCTCATTGGTGGCGGTGCCGTTGGCCACCGCGCCGGTGTGAATCACGGTCAGTTCCACTTTCGCGGTGACGGTATCGGGTATGAAGACAATATTCTCCGCCTGGCTGTCGCCGTTGCTCAGGGTGGCGGTGACCGCCATGGTGCCGGGGCTTTTGCTGATAAAGGTGGCGGTGACGATGCCCCCCGCGTCGGTTGGATTGGTGGTCGCAAAAAGCAGAGCGGGGGCGGCGACGGTAAAGTTGACGGTTTGTCCGGCCAGATTATTGCCGTTGGCATCGGTGACGTGGGCCCGAACCTCGTTGCGATTAATGCCGTCCGCCGTTGCGCCGCTGTTCACCACGCTCAGCACGAGGCGCGCAGTGGTGACATCGGCAATAAATGCAACGTCTTTTCCCTGGCTGCTGCCGTTGGTCAGCGTGGCGGTGACCGTGCTGGAACCGGCCTCGAGGCTGGTGAGGGTGGCGGTGGCGATGCCGTCCGCGCCTGTGGGGTTGATGACCGCCGTGACGGTGCCGAGTGTCGCGGTAAAGGCGACGGTTTGGCCGGAAAGCGGATTACCGTTGGCATCTTCCACTAAAGCGCTGACCTCGTTGGTGGCGGTGCCGTTGGCCACCACGCCGGTGCGCACCACGGACAGGATCACTTTCGCGGTAGACGGGTCAGGGTTAAAGTTTGTGTTAACCGAACGGCTTACGCCGTTCAGGGTGGCGGTGACCACGCTGGTGCCGGCGCGCAGATTGGTGAGGGTGGCGACGGCGAAGCCGTCCGCCCCGGTGGTGCCGGTAACCGTGGTGACCGTAGCGCCGTTGGTGGCGGTAAAGGTCACCGTTTGCCCGGCCACCGGATTACCGGCCGCATCGGTAACCTTGGCCCGTACCTCGTTGTAATCGCTGCCGTTGGCAATGGCATTGTTTTTAGTGGCGTTGAGGTTGGCGGCGGTGATTTGCGCCGCGACGGGCAATACCTCGATACGGGTGGAGGCGGTATTGGAGGCATTCTTTCTGACGTCGTAAGCCACCGCGCTCAGGTTATACAGGTTGGTGGCGGCGCCGGCGTGCTGATAGGGCGGCAAGGTGACGGTGAGGGTGTTTTGTCCCGCTTGCGTGACTTTACCGCCGGCGGCGATGATTTCCGCGTCATTCCAATCGATATGATCCAGGGCGTATTTCGAGGTGACCTGGGCGGTGACCGTCAGCGGGTCTCCTTCATAGCCGGTGACATGGTCCGGCAGCCTGAGCTCAATCACCTGCTGTTTCTGGTATTGCAATACAATATCATAGTTGCGATCCACCAGATCGTAGCGGTTGCCGGCCAGCGTCCTGAGCGACGCCACGCCGTCGGCACTGATTTGCGATTGCCAGGATGCCCCGAGCCGGTAATTCATCTGCAGGTTGAAGGTGGTGTCGTTCATATCGCCTTTGCCCTGGCGATAATCGACGCCAAGGGTGACCAGGCTAATGGGGGTGTAGTTCATGCCAAGGGTCACGGCGTAGGGATTATTTTGCAGATTGTCCTTGCCGAACAGCGCCACGTTATCGCCGCGGTACTGTTCGAAAATCAATTTGCCCCCCAACTGGGGATAAGAGGGTAAATACGCCTCGGCACGGATATCAAATCCATTGGCGGGGCGTTCATTATAATCTTCCAAATCCCTTGACTCGCGCCAATCGGAAAGCCGGAAATAATTATTGGCGGAAAGTTTAAGATAATCCCGCCAGGCTTCCAGGCCCATGCCGAACCGGCGGTTATGGGCGGTAATATCCTCGTCATAAAAAGCGTTCATGCCGTACATCCAGCTCCCTAGCCAGGTACGGGCGCCGGCGCCGATATTAATGGTGTTGCGGCTGTCCTTATTCCGGTAACCCCACTGGCTAAACAGCATTTCGTCGGGTTTGTCATACAGCGGCACCAGCAAATCGAACGCGCTGCCGTCCAGATGAAAGTCATCATTAACGTTTAGCTGTATCCGGGCGGTGCCGAATTGATTAAGCCATTGCTGGGCTTTCTGACCTATTTCCCCGGTGGCGGCGGAACGGAGCATGGCGTTGGCGGCCTCGCGGTTTTGATCCGCCGGCGCGGGAGCGCCGACGGAATTGCCGTCTGTGGTGAATATGCCGTTACCGGCGGACGGTTGCGCATTGAAGACAGACATTCCGCCGAAGTTGCCCAAAGAGAGGGCTTGGGGTTTAGATACCGGGCCGTGGGCGGAAAAATCAGCGACATTCAGCGGAACGTCGATTTCATCCCCGACACCTGATTGTTCGAAAGGCTTGGAGAATGTCCGGAATTGATTAAATTTTTTGAGTTCATCCACGCTGAGATGATATTTGTGCGCAACGGAAAACGGAGATTCACCCGGCCCCAGGACATAAGGTTGGGTTGCGATAATGGTTTGCGGTTTTATCGCGGCGGCAATGGCCGGCGAAAATGCAATACTGATGGGAAACAAGAATTGGAAAACAAGGGTGATCCATACCATCAGATTAAATAATCTTAATTTATCCGCTGAGTAGCAACCCGCCAAATTAACTGTTTTTTTGAAACTATGCGCGGCATGGATGAGCAATACGATCAAATAATTATTAAGAGAGTTAACCATTTTTGTTATCCTGCCGTCTATTTCGTTTGGACGCGTGAAACCATTACTCAGTATTCACTGAAAGCTTTTAATTAAATAATTTTCAATTAACGCATGTGGTTAATGTATGAATGGATTCTAAAATAAAATTGTTTTATCGATATCAAATACCCTTGTATTAAAATCCGGTGATTACATTAACATTGCTAATATTCTTTCAGAATATGTAAGTTCTGACTGGGTTATAATATCGAGAGTGCCACATCACACATGACAATTCCATCATTTTTTATACATAGTCTATATTGAAAGTTAATTAACCTCAGTCACATAAATCGAAATTTGTTGCTCATTTGACAGCGGGAATGGGATATGGAGGAGGCGGACCGAGTCCGGTGGCGTCGGTTGGTGAGCAGGCCCAAGATGGCGCTCAGACAGGAGAAAGTCAAAACAGGATTGGATCTGATAACCCCTGCTTATCACCTTGAATATGGCCGTTCATGGGCATTTTTACTTCAGGATAGCCGGTAAAAAAGTTGGCGAGCCGCTATGGTCAAAGACAAGCTTAGTTCATGACTATCGTATTCTTATGATTATGCTATTAGCACCTAATCACTATTCAGGAATAAATTATATGAATCTATTATCTTGCTAAGCAATAAATATAGCTTGTATACAGCATGACGGTCTCCGCTGATCCGCTACGGTCTCAGCCCGGGCTGGAATTTGAGTTAATTAACGTGGAGACGGATATACCTTGGCAGGTCTTAATCTTTGTCGGTAACAGTGGCGGGAAAAACGGGTGCTCGTCGCAGGTTCTTGTCATAAGCGATTGTATTAACATGCTAAAAGAAGAAAATCGGGCGTTGATATCCGCAATACTTGAATCCATCCCCGTTCCTTCATTGATGCCCGGCGTGACGACATGGAAGGTGCCGGCGGCATCGGTGGCATTGAACCGTGCCTTGTTGTAATCGCTGCCGTTGGCAATGGAATCATTTTTAGTGGCATTCAGGTTGGCGGCGATAATTTGCGCCGCGACTTGCAATACCCCGATACGAGTGCAGGAGGTATTAGAGCCCGGTTTACCGGTAAGGACCGAGGGATGGCGCTTTGGAGAGGTAAGAATGAAAAAGAGGATAATTTTTGCCGTGTCGCTCTCCATAGCCATGAATTTTTATTTTAGAGTATCACTGGTTAACCATTTAAAAACTGCATCAAATTAATTTGATAATTAAGGTTTGCCAGTGATACTGTGTATGGAAATGTCAATACAAGCAAGGTAAAAATTATCCTGTTAAGCACTTATCATCATGATTAGTGATCAAAGGCATCATTTTTTCCTCCATAAATGCTTGATAGGCACGAGTGTAATAGATATGACGTTCTATGACTAACTTTTTATCATCGCAATCAAAAGGTATAAATTTCACCTTGAAGTTTCGATCGTTGATGATGTTAATTATGGATGACGGCATAAGCCCTATGGCGTCGCCTTTTTCAATCATAGACAATTGTACATACAATTCAGGAATAAATACTCGCTTCGGATTTAGCTGATTCTTCGCAATATATCCTTCGATGTCATCGAATATCTCTTCATTTTTGTTTGCTTCATATTGAACCAGGATTTTATTCATAAAAAGTTCGTTTTGGCTATAGTCTTCAGTCTTAAGATCGCTTTTAACCGCCAGCATGATGGTGTCAGTTGACAATGCTTGGTGTAATAATCCCGGCGGACATTGAATCTTTTTCTGGGTAAAAAATATCTGACACAAACCTTTATTAAGAATGTCTCCGATATCTGTCTCATCAGAAGTGAAATATTCCAATGAGATATTATTTTTTGTGTCCTTAAATACTGGTGAAGATAAGAAAGGCGATAAATACGAATAGTCACGATGATCAAGTCCTATTTTTAAACTTGATTTCCCACTCTGAATTTGATGAGTCTTTTTAATCACTTTTTTTTCAATTTCACAAATTTCCTGGTATAATGGAAGTAATGTTGCATACAGATCACGTCCATAATTAGTGAGTTTTAAGCCATTATTGGTTCTGGTAAATAATTTATGCCCCAGATTCAATTCAAAAATTTTAATTGTCCGGCAAAGGGGAGACGGAGTAATGCAGAGTATAAGCGCCGCCATTCTTATGGATTGCTCTTGTGCGGTAACTATAAAATATCTTAATGTCTTAGATAATAGAATCATGTTAAACCTCCAACGTTACTCACTCATTTTAGGACGTCAAAAACAGTTCATTTGGTAGACAAATTTTATAGAAAGGCTTAATAAACCATCCATAACAAAAATTTTAATTTTCGTTTAAAAAACTATAGCGTTGCAAAGACTGAATTTGTGTCTAATAAACATTTTTGCATAACATAATTCAGACGTGAGGCATAAAAATATCCATTTATTTTGATTAGCCTTAGGCACGCTTAAAACTTCGCAATTCTCTGTTGATTTTTTCTGTCGGTAGATATCTTCTTTTGCCTTCCTTTTGGTATTTTCCGAGGCCAATCATTACAGCCGGAATTTATCGCGCCAGTTTTATCATGCGGTTTGCCGCAACGTGGCTTGACCATAACCGGTATGTGCCGGCCATCATCCGCAGACAGCGCTATGGTACCGGTCACGCCGGCTATCTGTAGGAGTGGATATATGTAGATATTTAATGCTAACCCCGCCGGGTGGATAAAGGGCGAACTCAGTAGTTCTCATCACTCCAGTTTTTTTGCTGTATCAAGAGTTATCGCGTTACATCAGCATTTGTTAACAAATCCTCTGAGATCTTTATGTTACTGGTATTGATAAAAGGTACGACGCAGTGTACAACTTGACAAGCATTTCGTATGAGGAAATTAAAAAATTGCATGATATTGTTATCCAGCTCACGCTTAATAAACAAGCTTGACAATAAAGGAAAGACATTACTAAAGGCAATGCTAATTTTCAACATTCAGGGGATATTATTATTTATTCACGATTCTTGTTGAGAGAGGAAAATCGTTATTTTCAACTATCAGTAAAATTAATATTTCTTTATAAAAATCAACTTTATCAATAGATTAGAATATCTTCTTTATTAAAAAAATGCTTTACGCTAGGCCACTTTTCCACAATAAAATTATTAAAAAAATTAGGAAAAAGGCTTATAAAATGGTGTTTTAATCTGTGATGACTGTAACATATCCGGTAAAGACAGTCATTTTAGTTTAGCTCCCGAACAGAACGTCTATAAATATGCTACTCACGTCCGGGATTAATAAATAAAAGCAATGGTTAGACCTGCTTTGGATAGGTGCGGCGCAGCCCGTATCTGTCGAAAAGAAATTTATTAAGATCTTTTTAACCATTATCATGAAGAGTGTTAATGCGGTCCAGCGGTGCTTATGGTCATTTTTATCATAAAAATCAATAAGAAAATGAGAAAACAGCGGATTCTCATCGTCCATAAATTAGACACAAATTTATATAAATTTGTGTAGTTGGTAAGCTGGTAAATCATAAATATTAATTTACAATCAAACTAAATATTAAATATATCTTATCTATCAGCGCGTTATAGCAGGATACTTTTATGGACGCAAAATCAAAAAAAACAGCTTGAGGAATTGCGGACCAGTAGCCGAAGCGAGCGCGCTACCTTACTGATGCCCTCTTCGGATTTTGTTGCTCCCAGAACCTTAGGCCAACGGCTGGCGGACAAGCTCACCTCAATGATTGGCACCTGCACGTTTATATGAACGCAAGCCATTATCATTCCAGGCCGCGTATACCGCCCCTGCCATCATGATGAGTCAGAAGAGGGAAGGGGAAGTGGGTCGCTAACGTGCTGAAATCGCCTCCAATGTCAACGTGAATGCCGATTTGGAAATGTATGCGCTGCACGACAAGATTGACGATCTGGAAGGGGATATTGTTAACTCTCTCAAAGAGCAATTGGCGTATACTTCACGCCAGTTGGAAGAACTGCAGTCAAAACAGAGATAGCCGTTGCCCCTCTCGGCGGAAAACGGGCCAACGCGGGTTACAGCGTGGCTTTCGCGGCATGGACCCGAGGCAATATTGCCGAAAACAGCAGGTCCCTGAAGCGTTCCACCGGTGCGGGGTTAAGCTGGGCTTTCGCCAGTAGATTGGCGCCTTGGAGCGATGAGACTATAAATCCCGCCATTTCTTCACTGTCCAGATGCGCATCCAGTTCGCCGGCTTTAACCGCGGCGCGCAGGCAATAAGCCAAGGATTGCTGGATCTCGTCGAATACGTCATTTAACCGCTGCCTGATGGGCTCGCTCCAGCCGCTGGCTTCGGCGGCGAAATTGCCAAGCAGGCACCCGTCGCGCATATGGTTTTTATTAAGCCTGTCGATACCGGCGTCAATATAGGCACGCAAACGTTGCAGCGGCGGCAGTTGGTCATTACGCAGCGTTTCGCTGATGGTCTTGCGGGCATTGGCGAAGTAAAGGTCGATTACTTCCAGCCCGAACGCTTCCTTAGAAGCGAAATGGTTGGTAAACGACCCTTGGGGTACACCTGCCGCCTGGACGATATCCCTTACGCTCGCACCGGCAAAGCCATGTGCATGGACGACCTGCATGCCGACGGTCAGGATTTTTGCTTTATGAGATGCTCTAGCCATAAAAGTAATATAGTCGTACGTATTAGTTTAGTCAACCGCTTACCCCTAGGCCGCCGAAGCCACCCGCAATATCCAGGTAGTGAAGGTTTTGTATGAGGCCGCTGCCGGTCTTTTTACGGCCAGACCCCGGCGAAATCGCGGACAAGTCCGGCAACGGTCGGTATTTCCGCGATTTTAGTGATAATATTGATATTATTTCGCTTTGCCGCGCCGGGTAGGCGTCAGCCATTATCGGCATAACGCCGCAAGGTGCGGTTCCTTATCTGAAGCGAAGGCGCTTTTTATAGGCAAAAGGAGTTTTTCCCATGATCAGGGTGACCATTGCGGGGGGGACATGGGCGGCGGTGGATAAACTGACCGATACATTGGCCGCGCAAGGGGCCAGGGTGCGGGTGCTAACCGATGCTCCCCATTTGGCTCGTGGGCATCGCGACAAGGGAAACGTTGAATATATGGCTATCCAACGGGAGGATTCATTGTCGTTGCGGGTTGCATTCCAGGATACCGATCGGGCCTTTCTGGCCGGAGGGGACCCGCAGAGACCTTCCCGCTACGATCTTGCCATGATCGACGCAGCGGTGCAGGCGGAAGTGCCCTATCTGGTCAACCTATCGGAAGGCGGCGGATGCCCTGGGCAATCGGCAAGGCAATGGCAGAGTGAGACCGATAGGCATCTCGCCGCTCAAAGCATCACGGCCACCCGGATACATCCGGCATTATCGCTGGATGCCGTTTTAGCCGTAGCGGCGCGCTTTGTTCCGTTGGGATTATGGGGCGGGATCGCGGGTTCCGGTCAGGCGGCGCTGGTGGACTCATCGGATGTAGCGGCCGCCGCGGCGCGGATATTACTGGAAGGCGCCGAGCGCCACGCTGATAAGGTTTATCATCTCACCGGACCCACGGCGGTGACGATGGGTTATATCGCCGATTATCTCGAAGAAAACCTGTCGCGGCGGGTAAGATATCACTACCGCGCCCGAGACGAGCAGCGGACGCTCTACCTGAGAGCCGGTCTGCTTCCGCCGCTGATTGAGGCACTGCTTGGGCAAGATACATTAATACGTGAAGGATTTTATGCCGAGACAACGCCAGACCTGTTTGCTCTTACCCAACGACCGGCATTAACGGTCATCGATTGGATTAAAGAACATCGCGGGGATTTTATCGCCGGGGAATAATCCGGCTTATGGTGTTACCTATAAATTCTTTCTCTTAAGGATTAATTAATAATACCGTGGGGGATGATAATGCTAATCTCATCGCAATTTCTCCATGCCATTTTTGATAGCTATTCAGCTTTAAGAGCAACAGGAGTATTATGTAAGAAAGTTTATTCGAAAAAAATAAAACTTACCTATCAAAATAATGTGATACAACCAAACTACGCCTCTTTTTGGTTAAAGCTTTCGGCCGGGGCGGTACCTTTGTTTTCGGCGGTTGCGTCGCCGATCGCCGTTCGGCGGGTAAAAAGAGGGCTTACCCGTTGATTTATCGGGAGAAGGCTTAGTTAATAAAGTGCGTTGCCCATGAATTAAGCCGAATTCCCTCATAATCGATTAATTAAAGTCCAGAATGGGTGCAGTTATTCCTATTAAATTTAATCTTCGTTTAATAAAGAGGGATTATAGTTACTATCAAAATGCATTTATTACTGTGGTAACGAATATGGATCTCCTGCTGCCTTTTTCCCGCCCCTCAATCGGTGCAGAAGAGATAAACGCCGTTGAGCAGGTATTACAATCGGGCTGGATTACCACCGGTCCGCGGAATCGGCAATTGGAAATCGATTTTAGCGCGGCGTTCGGCTGCCGGCACGCTATTGCCGTCAGTTCCGCTACCGCCGGTATGCATATCGCCTTGATGGCTCTAGGCATCGGTCCCGGTGATGAAGTCATTACTCCATCCCAAACCTGGGTCTCCACGGCCAATATGATCGAACTGCTCGGCGCCCGGCCGGTGATGATCGATGTGGACCGCGATACGCTGATGGTGGATGCCGACGCGGTGGAAAAGGCCATCACTCCCAGGACCAGGGCCATTGTCCCGGTTCATTACGCCGGCGCGCCGCTGGATCTGGATCCGCTGCGCGCCGTGGCCCTGCGTTACGGCATTCCGCTGGTTGAAGACGCCGCACACGCGGTGGGCGCACGCTATAAAAACGAATGGATAGGTGCTCGCGGCACCGCGATATTCTCTTTCCATGCCATCAAAAACATGACTTGCGCCGAAGGCGGTTTGATTGCCACCGACGACGATATGCTGGCCGAACGGGTACGCAGACTGAAATTCCACGGTCTCGGGGTGGACGCTTTCGATCGCGACAGGCTGGGGCGTAAACCACAGGCCGAAGTGGTGGAGCCCGGCTTCAAATATAATCTTTCCGATATCCACGCGGCTATCGCCGTGGTGCAGCTGGCGCGTCTTCCTGAGATGAACGCCCGCCGCCGCCGGCTGGCGGAACAATATCGCCGGCGGCTCGCGGAGTCGCCCTTCCTGCCGCTGGGGTTGCCGGACTACGCCCATGGGCATGCCTGGCATTTGTTTATGATACGCGTCGATCCGGAGCGCTGCGGCCTGGATCGAGACCAATTGATGGAGCGCCTGCAGGATAAGGGGATCGGTACCGGACTGCATTTTCGCGCCGTCCATACCCAAAAATTCTACCGTGAGCGTTATCCGCAGCTGTCGTTACCCGACACCGAATGGAATTCGGCGCGTCTGTGCACTTTGCCGTTATTTCCCGATATGACCCAGGAAGATGTCGATCTGGTGGTCAATGCCTTGTTTTCACTAGTGGAGCCGCCCAGTGCCTCGCGTTGAACCTCTTAATACCGTTTCGATCGTCATTCCGGTATTTAACGAACAAGAAAGCTTAACGGCGCTGATTGGCCGTACCAGCGCCGCCTGCGGTCAATTACGCCAGCGTTATGAGATTATCCTGGTGGACGACGGCAGCAGCGATAATTCCGCCGATATTCTGTCGGCGGCGGCGGAACGGCCGGACAGCCATATCATTGCCGTGCTGCTGAATCGCAACTACGGCCAGCACTCGGCGATCATGGCCGGTTTTCTGCAGGCTACCGGCGATTTAGTCATTACCCTGGACGCCGATCTGCAAAACCCGCCGGAGGAAATCCCCCGCCTGGTGAGCGTTGCGGAAGAGGGTTATGACGTGGTGGGATCGGTTCGGGCCAACCGGCAAGATTCCTGGTTCCGCAAAACCGCCTCGCACATGATCAACAAATTGATCCAACGCTCCACCGGCAAAGCCATGGGGGATTACGGCTGCATGTTGCGGGCCTATCGGCGCCAGGTGGTGGAGGCCATGCTGCATTGCCATGAGCGCAGCACTTTTATTCCCATCCTGGCGAATTCCTTTGCCAGGCGAACCACCGAAATCAACGTCAGCCACGCCGAGCGGGAGTTCGGCGATTCAAAATACAGCTTTTTGAAGCTTATCAATTTGATGTACGACTTGATCACCTGCCTGACCACCACGCCGTTGCGGTTGTTAAGTCTGGTGGGCAGCGTGATTGCCGTATCCGGTTTTACCCTTTCGGTGATATTAATCGCCATGCGCCTGATCTTGGGTCCCCAATGGGCGGCGAACGGCGTTTTTACCCTGTTCGCCGTACTGTTTACCTTTATTGGCGCTCAGTTCGTCGGTATGGGGTTACTGGGGGAGTACATCGGCCGTATCTACAACGATGTCCGCGCCCGTCCCCGCTATTTTGTGCAGAAAGTGATCGGCCGGCAGCAGTCCTCGCATACTCAGGAAAATGAATGATGAAAGCTATCGTATTTGCTTACCATGATATCGGCTGTGTCGGGTTAACCGCCCTGGTGGAGGCCGGCTACGACGTTCAGGCTGTGTTTACCCATACCGACGAGCCCGGTGAAAATAAATTCTTCTCTTCCGTGGCGAGGCTGGGGGCCGATCTCGATGTGCCGGTGTATGCGCCGGAGGACGTCAACCATCCGTTATGGGTGGAACATATCCGCAAGCTGCGGCCGGATATTATCTTTTCCTTTTATTATCGCCATATGCTGAGCGAGGAAATTCTGTCCCTGGCGCCCTGTGGAGGCTTCAATCTGCACGGCTCGCTGCTGCCGCGCTACCGCGGCCGCGCGCCGGTTAACTGGGTGCTGGTGAATGGCGAAACCCAGACCGGCATCACGCTGCACCGTATGGTGAAAAGAGCCGATGCCGGCGACATTGTCGCCCAGACCATCCTGCCTATCGCGGATAACGATACCGCATTGAGCCTGCACGCCAAGATGCGCGAGGCGGCGAAACCGCTGCTGGACGATCTGTTGCCGCTGCTCAAGGCCGGAAATGTCGAATGCATGCCGCAAAACGAGGCCGAAGCCAGCTACTTCGGTCGCCGCACCGCCGCGGACGGCGAAATTTTCTGGCATAAGCCGGCTCGGGAGATAGCCAATCTGGTGCGGGCGGTTACCGAACCTTACCCGGGGGCATTCACTTATCTTGGGGAGCGAAAGCTGATCATCTGGCGCAGCATGGCGCTGGATACTGTTCACGACAAGCAGCCCGGTACGGTGCTTAGCACCTCTCCGCTCACTATCGCCTGTGGCGAGGGCGCGCTGGTTATACAAAGCGGCCAGGGCGAGACCGCTTTGTATATGCAAGGCAACCGTCTGGCCCAGGAAATGGGTATTATGCCCGGCGTGCGCCTGGCGGCCAGGCCCGCGGCGGCGCATGGACGCAGGGTTCGGGTGCTGATTCTCGGTGTGAACGGTTTCATCGGTAATCATCTGACCGAACGCCTGCTACGTGAAGATCGGTACGATATTTACGGGCTGGATATCGGTTCCGATGCCATTGAGCGCTTCCTGGATAACCCGCACTTTCACTTTGTCGAAGGGGACATCAGCATTCATTCCGAATGGGTCGAATACCATATTAAAAAATGCGATGTGGTCATGCCGCTGGTGGCAATTGCCACGCCCATTGAATATACCCGTAACCCGCTGCGGGTGTTCGAGCTGGATTTCGAGGAAAACCTGAAAATCGTGCGTGACTGCGTGAAGTATCACAAACGCATTATCTTCCCCTCCACCTCGGAAGTATACGGCATGTGCGACGATCCGGAGTTTAACGAAGATACCTCCCGGCTGATCGTCGGGCCCATCAATAAACAGCGCTGGATCTATTCGGTTTCCAAGCAGTTGCTGGATAGGGTCATTTGGGCCTACGGCGCCAAAGAGGGATTGAAGTTCACCCTCTTTCGGCCTTTCAATTGGATGGGACCGCGCCTGGACAACCTTGACGCCGCCCGTATCGGCAGTTCTCGGGCCATCACCCAATTGATCCTTAACCTGGTGGAAGGATCGCCCATCAAGCTGGTGGACGGCGGGGCGCAAAAACGCTGCTTCACCGATATCAACGACGGCATAGAAGCCCTTTATCGCATCATTGAAAACCGTGACGGGCGCTGCGACGGACAGATTGTGAATATCGGTAATCCCGCCAACGAGGCCAGTATCCGTGAACTGGGGGAGATGCTGCTGGCCAGCTTTGAGCGTCACCCGCTGCGCGATCGCTTCCCGCCTTTTGCCGGCTTCAAAAATGTCGAAAGCAAAAACTATTACGGCCAGGGTTACCAGGACGTTGAGCATCGAAAGCCGAGTATAGAAAATGCCCGCCGGCTGTTGAACTGGCAGCCGGCCATTGCCATGGAGCAGACCGTTGCCGATACTCTGGATTTCTTCCTGCGCTGCACCGTTTCCGCGGGTAGAAAAGGGTGAAACGAGTCGGATTACGGGTAGATGTGGATACCTTCAGCGGCACCCGGGACGGGGTGCCGCGTTTGTTGGCGCTTTTTGAACGCTATAATATTGTCGCCAGCTTCTTTTTCAGCGTCGGGCCGGACAATATGGGCCGCCATCTTTGGCGGCTGATGTATCCGCGCTTTTTGCTGAAAATGCTGCGTTCCCATGCCGTGTCGCTTTATGGCTGGGATATCCTGCTGGCCGGCACGGCCTGGCCCGGCAGGAATATTGCCCGCTCGCTGGGGCCGCTTATGGCGCAGACCGCCGACGCCGGGCATGAAACAGGCTTGCATGCCTGGGATCACCAGGGCTGGCAGGCCATGGCGGGGCGCTGGCCGTCAGCCGAACTTGAACGGCAGATCCGGCTCGGCGTGGACGCGCTGCAGGCCGGGATCGGCCGGCCGGTGACCTGCTCCGCGGCGGCGGGGTGGCGCGCCGACGGACGGGTGCTGGCGGCAAAGCAGAATTTTGGCTTTCGCTACAACAGCGACTGCCGCGGCGTCCATCCCTTCAGGCCGCTGTTGGATGATAATCGCATCGGCACCGTGCAAATCCCGGTAACGCTGCCGACGTTCGATGAAGCGATCGGGCGTGAAATACAGTTGGAGGATTACAACGACTATATTCTCGATTTGATCGCCAAAGATATCGGTCCAACCGTTTATACCATCCACACTGAAGTAGAAGGCCGCTCGCAGTCGGGGATGTTTGAACAATTACTGCAACGGGCGCAACAGCAGGACATTCTTTTTTGTCCCCTAAGCGCGTTATTGCCGGCGGATATCAATTCATTGCCTCTTGGGCGCGTGGTTCGCACACCGTTTCCGGGGCGCGAAGGATGGCTGGGATGTCAGGTCCCGGTGGTTGAAACATGATGAAAATCTTGCAAAATGTCCGGGCCGCCGGCGGCGGCGTGGTCCTTTTTTTTGTCTTGCTCTATCTGCTTCCCCTGAACGGCCGTTTATTGTGGCAGCCCGATGAAACCCGTTATGCCGAGATCAGCCGGGAAATGCTGCAGCGCGGCGACTGGGTGGTGCCCCATTTGCTCGGGCTGCGCTATTTCGAGAAGCCGGTGGCGGGCTATTGGTTGAACAATATCAGCCAATGGCTATTCGGCGACTCCAATTTCGCCCTTCGTTTTGCGGTGGCGTTCAGCAGCGGTATTACCGCCCTTTTGGTCTTCGCCCTGGCAATGATGATGTGGCGGCAGCGCAGCACGGCGTTGCTCGCCGCCCTGATTTTTCTTTCCATGACGTTAGTGTTCGGCGTCGGCACCTACAACGTGCTGGATCCGATGATTACGCTGTGGCTTACGGCGGCCATGGCCTGCTTTTACCTGGGGTGGCGCGCCGAAAGCCCGGGCAAAAAATGGGCGGCCTACATATTGCTGGGATTGGCCTGCGCCATGGGCGTCATGACCAAGGGGTTCCTGGCTCTGGCGGTACCGGTGTTCGCCGTGCTGCCCATCGCCATACAGCAGCGCCGTTTCCGGGAGCTGTTAATCTATGGCCCGTCGGCGGTGATGGCGGCGGTATTGCTCTGCTTGCCCTGGGCACTGGCGGTGGCGCACCGTGAACCGGATTTCTGGCACTATTTTTTCTGGGTGCAGCATATTCAGCGTTTTGCCGAGGACAACGCTCAGCATAAGGCGCCGTTCTGGTATTATCTGCCGGTGATCGTGGGCGGAACCATGCCCTGGCTTGGTTTGCTGCCGGGATCGTTGCTAAAAGGCTGGTTTGAGCGCCGCGTCCGGCCCGAGCTGTTTGTCCTGTTCTCCTGGGTCGTGATGCCGTTGCTGTTTTTCAGCATCGCCAAAGGCAAGCTCCCGACCTATATTTTGCCCTGCATGGCGCCATTGGCGCTGCTGATGGCCGCCTATGCCGCCGACTGCGCCGCGGCGTTACGTCATCGCGTTTTCCGGCTGAACGCGGTCATCAATATTATTTTCGGTGGGGTATGCATCGTGGCGCTGGCGGCCATGGGCTTCGGTTTGTTCCATCACCCGCTGTACGGCCGGCAGGAGTGGCCGAAAATCGCCATCGGCATTATCGCCTTCGCGGGCTGGGTATTGTTCGCCGTTTTATCCCTGCGCCGCGCCGGACAACGCTTTGCATGGGTCGCGGCTTGTCCGCTGCTGCTCGGGCTGCTGGTGGGATATGCGATTCCGCAGCATACCATCGACAATAAACAGCCGCAGCACTTTATCCGGCTTAACGCCGATCTGCTGGATCGCGGCGGCTATATATTAAGCAACAATGTCGGCGTGGCTACCTCGCTGGCATGGGAGCTTAAGCGCAGCGATATCGAAATGTACCGGGAGAAAGGTGAATTGAGCTACGGGCTGGCTTATCCCGATGCGCAGGGTCACTTTGTCAGCGGGCAGGATTTTACCCACTGGTTGTCGCAGGCGCGGCAGCACGGCAACGTGTCTCTGGTGCTGCGGCTACGTGAGGGCCATGATGTGGCAGGCGATCTGCCCCCCGCCGACGCCGTGCGGCAGCTAAACGAGTTAGCGCTGTATTTCTACCGGCAACGGCCATGAACGGCTATCTCCTGGTGTTGCTGGCGAGCCTGCTGGCATGCGGCGGTCAGCTGTGTCAAAAGCAGGCCGCCTTGTGCTGGCGGCGGCGCCGGCCGCCACAACATCGCCGCCGGGCAACCCTGGGCTGGCTGGCGGCGGCGGCGGTGCTGTTGATTATTGCCTTGGTCGTCTGGCTCAGCGTGCTGCAACGTTTGCCCCTGAGCCAGGCCTATCCCATGCTCAGTTTGAATTTTGTTCTTGTCGCCTTATGCGCGCACTGGCTTTTTCATGAGCGGATTACGCTGCGCCAGTGGTGCGGTGTGGCATCCATTATCCTGGGTATAGCGTTGATGGGGCTGTTTGCATGAAGGGATTATCCTGGGCGGCGGCCAGCGTGCTGTTGGTGACGGTGGCGCAACTGCTGATGAAATGGGGTATGGCGCAAATCCCCCTGCTGCCGTTGAATCTCATTGCTCCGGGACTCGTTGCCTATTACGGGCTGCCGCTGCTGGCGTTAGCCGGCGGCATCCTGGCTTATGCCTTATCCATGCTGTGCTGGTTTTATGCTTTGCTTTATTTGCCGTTAAGCACGGCTTATCCGTTAATCAGTATCAGCTATGCCCTGGTGTATTTTGCCGCCGTTTTGCTGCCGTGGTTCAATGAAACGGCTACATTCTTCAAAACCTTCGGTGTCGCCTTTATTTTATTCGGCGTGTGGTTGATCAACGGCAAGCACTCCGGGAAATAGCGATTTTCCCGTCTCTGTTTCATGTTTTTTTTGCATCTCTTGTTGCGCATTGAGCAGGTGAATGCCTTTAACGTTTACACCCTGAGCCCACTGTCCTTATGCAGCCCGCTGGCGCTGCCGGCCGGCTGGGCATCGGCGTCCCGCGGTCTGGGCTCGACAATGGTGACGACAAAGATCAGGCAGAGCATTGCCCCGACGGATAAGGCGAAAAAAACCATATTCCAGCTATAGTGGTCCAGAATCATTCCCACGATAAAGGGCAGGCACATTCCCCCCAATTGTCCGCCCATATTGATAATGCCATAAGCGATAGGATAGGTGGCTTTGTTCACCCGGCCCATGGCATACACGGAAAAAGCCGAATAGCCCAGGGCTAACAGCAGGCCGGTCACGAAAAACAGCGCGGTCAGCAGCCACTGATTTTCCGGTGCGTGGATAATGAGATTCATGGAAACAATGGTGGAAATGGCGCTGACCATCATCAGGGGTTTTCTCCTTTTTCCCAAGACATTATCGGACAGCCAGCCCCCAAGCAGATTGCCGATGAGCGTGCCGACAAAAGGGGAGGCCGCCAGCATGGCGGAATGCATTACCGAAAATCCCTTCTCCTGTAACAGGTATTTCGGCAGCCATGACATCAGAACGCCAACGGTGCCTACCATAAAAAAGTAGCCCAGCGCCGCGCCGTAAATATCCCAGCAGCGGAAACACTGTTTTGAACTGGTGAGGTCCGCCACTTCCCTGGTGCGAATCACGCGATCCAGCCAGTAAAAGCGGAATGCCTTGATCTCCCGTGCCTGGTTATTGAGCGAGGAGACGCCGCTCTTGATATATTTCAGCTCTTCTTTGGACACGAATTTACTTTGTTCGGGATGGTTACAGACCATTACCGCCCAGATAATCGCCAAAAGGATGCCGGGAATACTAAACAGGATAAAAATATAGCGCCAATCGAAATTCATCAGGATCCAGGCGCTGATCAACGGCACAATAAGCGGCCCCATATTGGAGCTGGCCAAAAAAATACCGGTGGCCGTTCCCTTTTCTTTGGCGGGAAACCAGTTATTGATGGTTACCGTGGAGCCGATAACCACGGTGGACTCGCTGATCCCCACCAGCGTTCTCAGCATCTTGAGATGCAGGGCCGAATTCACTATACCCATCAGACCTGTACAAATAGCGGTGAGAAAAATACCCAGCGAATAGGTTATTTTAACGCCGAATTTATTGACCAAAAACCCGGCTGGGATTTGCATGATGGCATAACCGGCAAAAAAAAGGCTTACCAGAAGGCCTGCCTGCGTGTTGTCCAGATTATATTCTTTTTGAATAAACGGCAGGGCAAAACCGATATTAGCCCGGTCCGCATATTCCACCGTGTAAACAATAAATATTAAACTCATGACCCACCAGTGATACTGAGTCATCCTTTTTTTCTGTATATTAGCCATGGGGATATCTCCTGAATAATATCCTTAAAATAGGTTATAAGAGGCAATGGCAAAAGTATTGTCGGGGTAATAGTTTAGGGATATATATTACCCCGAGCTAAAAGTAAAATTTTGATAATACTAATTTAACTATTTATTGTTTTCATAATCCGCTTTGCGACCGGTATAATACTTTTCTTCCGCCGCCCTGATTTCCGGTAAATTCAGCAATTGGTTAAATTCCTCAAAAGGGATCATGTATTTGATGAAATTTTCAGTGGTGCCTTCCCGTTTTAATGTTTTCATTAATTCAGAAACGGCCCGGGCTTCGGCATACACTGAAGAGACGCAGAAAATAACCAGATTGTAGCCGATATCCTGCAGCCTCCCGGCGGAGAGCAGCGGGGTCCGCCCATGTTCAAGCATATTAGCCAATACGGGCACATTGAAACTGCTGGTGACGACGCGCATTTCCTCTTCCGTTTCCACCGATTCGATAAACAATACATCCGCCCCGGCTTTTTCATACGCTTTACCGCGTTTTATCGCTTCTTCAAGACCATAATTGGTTCGTGCGTCGGTACGGGCCATTATCAGCATATCGCCACGGCGAGCGTCGCAAGCCGCCTGGATTTTGCCTACCATTTCTTCCAGCGGCACCACGTCGCGACCCAGCATATGCCCGCATTTCTTAGGTGCAACCTGGTCCTCTATCTGCATCATGGCCACGCCGGCGCTTTCATAAAGCCGGGTGGTTCTGATCATATTCACGGCATTGCCAAACCCGGTATCGGCATCGGCAATAACCGGAATGTTGACGCGATCGACAATATTCCTGGCCCGCGTGGCCATCTCGACCTGAGTTAAAAGACCTACATCGGGCTGACCGAGCATGCTGGCGGCGGTGCCGTACCCTGTCATATACACGGCTTCAAAACCGGTGTCTTCAATGATTTTCGCCGTTAAAACATCATGGGCGCCCGGCGCCACCAGAATATTTTTTTGCTGCAGTCTGGCTTTTAATTTTGTTCCCATTCCACTCATGTCAATTATTCCCGTACAATAAAGATGATTGTTTCTTTACCGAAAGCTGATGCCTGTGGCAAGCATCTTTCAGCGGCTCAGTACAGGAATAGCAGTTATCGTGCCAGAAAAAATGCCCGATATTTATTTTTTAAATAACCTTAATATTCAATTGAATGCATGATATCGCTTTTTAAGCGGCTTAATTTTTCCCATGTGTAGAACGGTTGTTTTATCAAAATTGATAAATATATATCATTTATGTTATATCAATTTTGATATGCCATTATCAGCAGCGTGAATAAAGTGAAAATAGCGGCAAGAGAATGCAAAAATTTATTCTTTATCTGCCTCACCGGCGGGATGATTATCCGACTCGCTATATTTCATCTCCTGAAGTTTACGCCAAAGGCTCATGGTGCTGATCCCCAGTTTCTGCGCCACCTTGCTGTGACTCCCCTGGCATTCCGCCAGGCAGCGCATGATGATTTGCTGTTCGTGACGCTTAATCATGGTTTTCAGCGGCAAAGAGTCCCTTTCGGCCGGTGGCGGCAGGGAAAAATCGCCGGAGGCGCCGTCATCGGCGATGAGGTTCGGCGCAGCGCTTTTGATGCGAAGAAAAAGCCGGTCAAGCAGCAAACGCCGCTTTTTTTCGTCTTTGATTTGAAATAGCAGGGCGATGCGTTCCACGACGCTTTGCAATTCGCGCACATTGCCCGGCCACGGCCAGGTCACAAAGGTCTTCTCCATAAAAGGATAGATCGCCGCCAACTGCTGCTCATCATGAATCCGCCGCGCCAGCAAACGTTTGCCGATGATCAGCGCGTCATCGCCCCGCGCTCTCAGAGGGGGAATATCCAGGGAGAGAATGTTGAGGCGGTAATACAGATCTTCCCTGAACCCGCCGCTGGCGCAAAGCTGGCTTAAGTTTTTATTGGTGGCGCAGACGATGCGCACGTCAATTGAGAGAGTGCTGTGGCCCCCCACCCGGCGCACTTCTTTTTCCTGCAATATCCGCAGCAGCTTAACCTGGAAGGACAGGGGCAGCTCACCCATCTCATCAAGAAAGAGGGTTCCTTTATCGGCCAGTTCAAAAAGACCTGGTTTCCCTTTGCTTCTGGCGCCGGTAAAGGCGCCGGCCTCATAACCGAACAGTTCGCTTTCCAACAGGTTCTCGGGAATTGTGGCGCAATTAAGGGCGACAAAAGGGTTATCCCGGCGGGCACTGGCATGATGTATTCCCTGGGCAAAAAGTTCTTTGCCGGTACCTGACTCCCCTTGAATAAGCACCGTCGAGTCGGTTTTGGCGTAGATAGCGGCCAGCTCGATGATTTCACGCATATCCCCGTGCCCGGTGACGATATCTTCCAGACGGTATTTGGCGGCGAAGCCGGTTTGCTTAAGCTTGCGCAGCCGCATCTCCTGGTGCTTGATATCCGCCGCTTCGGTAAAGGTACAAACCACTCCCCAGCAGGAGGAGTCGATGATAATAGGTACCCTGTTGGTGACGATGGTGGCGTTGCCGATATCTTGCAGTTCGCCGTATTCGGCGCGTTTGCTGTTTAAAACGCTCTCGACATTGGTATTAGGGATGACGTCGCGGGCTTTATGGCCGAGCACGGAGCTGAAATCCACATTCATGATGGATTCGGCCCGTTTATTCATGTGGGTAATATGATTGTCGGTATCGGTGACCAGGACGCCGTCCCACACGCTGTCCAAAATGGTTTGCAGCATAAAATTACGCTGGGTCAAAACGCGCCGGGTACCGGCAATATTGCATGCTTCATTAAAAGCGATCCGCACCGAATCCTCTTCGGACTCCAGTACCTTGGCCCTAAGACCGTATTTTACCGCCAGGGGCGGGATCAATTGCCCGCCCAACAGCAGCTCCGCCCCGGCTTCTTTTGCCAGAATTATTTTATTTTCCAGCTCCTGAAAATTATCGAAAACAGCGTTGGTAATGCCGCAACGCAGGGCCTGGGCCACCTGCTGCAAACCGTAAATTTCGTGCCCGAAGCTAAAACAGACGATTTTGCCGGCGGCGTCACCGGGGGCGGCGGACCGGTTGAAATCCAGCAGAGTCCGAAGAACGTTCAGCGCGGTAGTATGGACGGATACAATAGGTATATCATTGAAATTATTGCGTAAATATCCCGCCGTGCCGCCGCGGCTGATGATAATCTCGGTATGGGAATCCAGAGACTTGCGCGCCATCTCCGCAGCGTTGTCCAATACGCCGCGTACCAGCGTGATGCTGCAATCGAACTCCGGCGCGATCTTGCAGACCATTTTTGTCAGATCGTTGGTGGGGGAGACGACTAAGAAGTGATAATCTTTTTTTTCCATGGTCAATAGCAAGATCCCGTAGACACGTCAACGCGGATCATCTCACGCTCATGCAATAGTTTCAGCGGCCATGCGGGGACGTTAACAGCCTTATCCACTCATTTTCTGCGGGTTGTGTTGCAAAATTCAAATTTGTTTATGTTTCCGGACAAGAGAACCCGAGGGACTCTGAAAGATATCCTGCTCTCAGCCGGCGGCGCGCATTTCACTGACATAGGCACCCCTCATTACGATAGGCGTTAAATAATATATACGCCGTTTATCCGCACGTAATAATAAGCAATGCATTATCCTATTTTATTAATCAGCCTTCGAAACTATATTGGCTTAATTTGTCTCATAACCCGGTGGTATTTTATTAACTGAGACATTCTTTACTCCCCACGCAGAACTAAATCGGCCTTACGAAGCCAATTTCTTTACATCATGCTAAAAAAAGCCATTCAAAAAGTAGAGTTGGTGGATAGGACCCGCAGAAAGAAAGGAATCAACCAATCGGACAATAATAATGCATCTTGAACAATGCCAGGTCGGCTTGCCATTCCTTACCGTATATTATCGCCATAATATATTTATTATAACTTTAATCGGCAGAAAAAAAATCGATCTCTGAAGGAAAAAAAGAGTGCAACAGGAAAAACGGTGACTAAACTCCTTGTTTATTAATGGGCTGTAAGAATTTAGGGTTTAGAAACAGCGAAAAATTTACAGATTTTACGCAATCAAAAATGAGGAGTAGCGGTAACCGCTTAGCCTCCTAACCATCTGTTTTTGATCTCTTTTTTTCCGGCATAACCATAAAGTTTCTAAGGTGCCGGTCGATAAAGATACTATATCAGTAAACCGTTTTACAGGGAGCGGAAATTAGCTGATATTTCGCTTAATAAAGACGAGGTCATTTCCCTCATACGTCTTCAATAGAGAATGCGCTTAATAGTAAATTTGAAAATTTATGTTTTTACATCCTGCACGCCTTTTCACACATATGCGCAGAAGTCAGCATAGATATAATTGACAGGAGCCTTACCATGAGCTTACTTAAAAATACCAGTATCAGGGTTATCCTACTAATTACGCTTGGTTTTTTTTTGATTTTATGGGGCGGGGTTTCCGCGTTTACTCTCTCTTCCCTAAATCAGGTAACTCAATTTTTAGCGACCAGTGAAGAGCAAAAGGCCGATATAGATATCATAAGCCGCGGCAACGATCAGTACTTTCGCACCGTCACGCGACTGGCCAGGGCGATGGATTTTGTGCAAACCGGGGAAATGGCGGACGCGGATAAAGTTCTGGCAACGGCGGCGGACTCCTTTCAGAACGCCAAAGATGCCTTGGCCTCATTTAAGGCCAAACCGCACTTATCCAGCGATACCGCCGTTACGGATGCCATGATTGATAGCTGGACCAAACTTATCAATCAAGCCCTTGAGCCGATGTTCCAGGCGGCGCGGGCCAAGCAGCTGGATCAATACCGCCAATTTTTCAGAACGCAATATCCGCCGTTTAGCGTGGCGTTTGGCGCGGCGGCCGAAAAATTCAAAGCACAGGCCCGTTCGGATGAATCTGTCAAACAGGTTTATACACTGGTGGATTTAAGCCGTAAGATCTTGATTGCCGCACTTGTTGCCGGCATTGCCATTCTGCTGCTCACTGACCGTTATCTGATCAATTTCATGATTAAACCGCTAAAGCGTATTGAATCCCAGCTTGAAACCCTGTCGGACGGACATCTGGGCGAGACTATCGCTGAATTCGGCCGCAACAATGTCGGACAGCTGATTCCTCATTTACAGAGTATGCAGCAAAGCCTGATCCGGACCGTGACGGCCATTCGGGACAGTTCGGCCTCTATCTACCAGGGTTCGGGAGAAATCAGTCTAGGCAACAGCGATTTATCATCCCGTACCGAACAACAGGCTTCCGCCCTGGAGGAAACCGCCGCCAGCATGGAACAGCTGAGCGCGACGGTGAAACAGAATACCGAAAATGTATTTCAGGCCAACAAGATGGTGCAGGACGCCTCGGATACCGCTAAAAAGGGCGGCGCTATTGTTGATGAGGTTGTGGAGACCATGAGCAGCATCAGCACCAGCTCGAAAAAGATCGCCGATATTACCGGGGTCATCAACGGCATAGCGTTCCAGACCAATATTCTGGCGTTGAACGCGGCGGTTGAAGCGGCGAGAGCCGGCGAACAGGGCCGTGGCTTCGCCGTGGTGGCGGGAGAAGTGCGTAGCCTGGCCCAGCGCAGCGCACAGGCGGCGAAGGAAATCGAAGGGTTGATCAGCGAGTCGGTTGAACGGGTCAACACCGGTTCGGTTCAGGCCTCCCGTGCCGGTGAAACCATGCATAATATTGTCCAGGCGGTGGCCAAGGTCACCGATCTGATGGGGGAAATTTCCTCTGCTTCCGATGAGCAGAGCAGGGGGATCAGTCAGGTAGGGCAAGCGGTATCGGAAATGGACAGCGTTACCCAGCAAAATGCGGCGCTGGTTCAGGAATCCGCCGCAGCGGCCGCGTCCCTTGAAGAACAGGCCCGTCTTTTGACTCAAACCGTGGCCATTTTCCATCTGCCCGCCGGGGGAAATAGCGTCAATAACGCGCCGCCGGCCGAGGATAAGCCGGAGAAACGCCTGCTGTCGCCGCTTACCGCTTCACCGGAGCAGGAACATACATCGGAAAATTGGGAAACATTTTAATTTTTAAGCTCTGAATTCCAACACGGGTTTTCGCAGCCGCAAAGGGGCAGCGAAAACCCGGCTTACTTAATCTGTGCCTCTTTTATTACGAATCACCCGATATAGCCGAACCGCCTTTTTTCAGACAGGGTTGCCGCCGCCGGGGCGGGGCCGTTAATAAGCCTTTCATATGTGTCCGCTATCATTCCGATTATTTGACTTACGGCCGGATGATTATCTTTATAGTTACCGGTCTGTCCGGCTGTAACGATTTTGAAATAAAGTGATCGAATACTGCTTTTTATTTAGCGCGGATAAAAAGATGTCTATTATCAAACCAGTGGTTCACTGGCCGAAAATCCTGAGGTTTCGACATCTGTCGCTGCCGGGATGGATGACCAGCCTGCGAGGCGGTTTCATACTTTTTACCCTGATATTTTGTTTGCTGCAGTGCGCTTCTATCGCTTTGTTAACCCGGCTGGTGACGCAAACGACGACCAATGTCACCACCGCCCGCATGATGACCGAACGGCAATCTCTGTTGAACAAATCACGCATAGAACTCTTGACCGCCAGCGACAATATCGATCGCGCCGGCATCTATTACATGCAGGATAAGCAAAGCGGTTCGGTGGGCAGTTGGAATGCCCTGGCGGACAGCGCCGATGCATCCCTGAAAGCCGCGCAGGGTTACTACTCTTCTTACCAGAAATTGAGTTCGGGACAGGATGACAGCGCTCTGCAGCAAAGTTTTTCCATGGTATTCGACGGCCTTCATGAGCAGTTAAAAGGCATCAGGGCCGATAATATCGACTCATTTTTTATGGTGCCGATCCAGGCATTCCAGGAACAATTCAACGGTCTGTTTTATCAATGGCTGCAGCAGGATAATGCCGATGCCGAGCGTTTTAACCAAACCATGCTGGCTTCATTGACCCATAACCGTAATATCTCCCTGAGTATCTCGGTATTGCTGATGGGGTTATTGGTCTTAGCCTGCCTGGTGTTATCCTTTGCGGTGGTGACGCCGCTCAATCGCGCTTTGCGCCATTTGGCGTCAATCGCCACCGGCAACATTGCCCATGCATTACCGGCTTCACGCTGGCAGTCCCGTGAAATCCACTGGCTTAACCAAGGTATCGATGAGATGCAGCGGGGCTTGCAGCACATCATTCAAGAAATCAATGAAATATCATCCCTGGTGATGCACAGCGCCAATGATATTGCCCAGCATAACCAGGGGTATAGCCGGCAAAACCAGCAACAAATGGCCGCCTTCGATGCCATCAGCGATAAACTGGACAGCGTTGCCCAGGACGTGGATAACGGGGCGCGTTTCGCCGGTAACGCCACCAGGCAGATGAACGACGCGGAAGCCTTAACCCGGCATTGCGGTGAAATGGTCACGGAAGTTGATCGTAAAATGCATGAAATTGTGGCCGAATCGGAAAAAATCGCCGGTATTATCACGATGCTGGACGGGATCTCCATGCAAACCAAGCTGTTGGCGCTGAATGCCGCCATCGAGTCGGCCCATGCCGGTCTATACGGCCGCAGTTTTTCCGTCGTGGCGAAAGAAATCGGCTTATTGTCTCAAAAAAGCGGCAGCTCCACGCGGGAAATCGACCATCTGATCCACTCCACCCATAAGCATATCGACAGCGGTTTTAGCCGGGTTAAAGCACTGGATACCTTTTATCTGGATATCATCAAATCGGTGCGGGGGGTGTCGGTGTTGTTAGAGGAATTACAGCAGAACGCCAATCAGCAAAGCCTCCAGGTCAATACCATCGCCGGTGAGATTAAACGGCTGAACGATCAGATACATCAAAGCCATTCCCTGACGGTGGCCAGTGCCCAGGCTTCCGATTCGCTGATTTCCCATTCCCAGCGGTTGCGGCAAAGCGTCAGTAAATTCTCGCTGACCTTGTAGAGGCCAAACGGAAAACAAACGGTAACTTCAGCCGCCAGAAGGTTCCGCCGCCCTGAAAGGCGGCCATGTCCCGGCATTGGGAGAAACAATATTTAACACAGTGCCGGCCAGAATCAGTGGCAACCCCTTTTCATATCCCTGTACTCTGACAATATCCGTATTCCTTCGGCACCCTTTATTAAGCGACACTATTTACGAGGCGGTTGCAGGATCGCTCCGAATGAGGAGAACATTTTGGATAAACAGCTACCTATACGCATCGCGGTGATCGATGATTGGCAATCCGTTGCGGAGCAAGCCGTGGATTGGTCGGCTTTACACTCCCTGGGATCGGTGACTTTTCTTCATGATTACCCCGCGGCGCCCGCGCAAATGGCGGAGCGGCTGCAATCCTACGATGTTATTTGTCTTATGCGGGAACGCAGCCGGTTTGATAAGGACCTACTGACCCGGTTACCCCGATTGAAACTGCTGCTCACCAGCGGCATGCGTAATGCGGCTGTGGATATGGAGGCCGCCGCGCAGTCCGGTATTCTGGTCTGCGGGACCGAGAGCGGGAAGCATGCGGCGGCCGAATTGACCTGGGCATTGATTATGGCCGTGACCCGTAACCTGGCCGACGAAGCAGGCTCCCTGAAAACAGGGGGATGGCAGGTAAGCCTGGGCGGCGGATTATACGGTAAGACGCTGGGCATTCTGGGTTTGGGTAAAATCGGCCAACGGGTTGCCGGTTATGCCCAGGCTTTCGGTATGCGGGTGATTGGCTGGAGCCAGAATCTCACCGCCGAGGGCGCGCAGCAGCACGGCGTGTCCTATGTCGCCAAGGAAGAACTCTTCAGGCAATCTGATGTGCTATCCATTCATTTAGTCTTGAGCGACCGCAGCCGGGGCATTGTCGATGCGTCTTCCATGGCTGTGATGAAACCCACCGCCTATCTGGTTAATACGTCGCGCGGACCGTTGGTAAATGAAGCGGCGCTAATCAAAGCCCTGCGGGAACATCATATCGCCGGTGCGGCGCTGGATGTATACGATCAGGAACCCCTGCCGCGGGATCACCCGTTCCGCCGCATGGATAACGTCCTGGCGACTCCCCATATCGGTTATGTCACCCAGGAGGATTACCGCATCTTTTTCACGCAGATGATTGAAGATATCCTGGCCTGGCATGAGGGCCGGCCCATACGGACCCTCTCTTGAACCGGTAGGCGCGACGTCGCAAAGCTAACCGCCATCGGCGTACTCCCCGCGCAGCCCCCCGCGGCGAAACGCCGTCGGGGACAAATTCTCATGGGTTCTGAACTGGTGCCGCAGCGTCGCTTCCGAGGAGTGCCCGGAGACTTCGGCAATTTTGGCAATGGAAAATGAGCCGTTGACCAGTAACTCCTTGGCGTATTCCAGCCGGCACAACGCCAGCCACTGCATAATGGGCAAGCCCATGGTTTCCTGAAAATGGCGCTGCAGGGTCCGTTCGGACATCATGGCCCGTTTCGCCAGGGATGACACCGTATGGGGCAACGCAAGATTGGCCCTCAGCCAGTCCACCAGGCCGGCAATCCGGTTTTCGCCTTTTTCCACCGCCTTGGTTTTAGGCAACTGCTGCTGGCGGCCTTCGCGGTGAAAAGAGATAACCAGCCGCTGGGCCACCCTATTGGCGACCCGGTGGCCGTAATCGGATTTAACCAAATGCAGCAGCATGTCCAATCCCGCGGCGGAGCCGGCGGAGGTCATTATCTGGCCTTCATCCACATACAGCGCCGAAGGCAAAACGTTGGTATCGGGATAGCGCTGCGCCAGCAGGCGCGCATGATGCCAGTGGGTGGTAACGCTTTTGCCATGGAGTAATCCGGCCGCAGCCAGTACAAATACCCCGGTACAGATGCTGCATATTCTGACGCCCCGTTGATAAGCGTCCCGCAGGCTTTGTAATAAACGCTCGGGAGGCGCTTCATCGATGTCACGCCAGGCCGGGATCACGATGGTGTCCGCGGTTTCCAGTATTTCCAATCCGTGCTGAATTTCCATGACCAGACCGCCGACGGCATGGATTCGATGCTCTTCCGCCGTACATACCGAGAAGCGATACCAATCAACATTCAGCTCGGGACGCTGCACGGCAAAAAACTCAATCACGCAGCCAAATTCGAAGGTACGCAGCCGATCGTAGGCCACGGCCACGACGTGATGTTTCTTTTTGGCAGAATTTATACGCATGTTGACTCTTCACATTCTATGAAGCAAGCAGATCGTCAAGGGATAATATCCCTGTTTTAAAGGCTTGGCGACGGCTAATTCGTTCATGTGATGCCGGACGCCTGGCATTTAATTGATGTTATATGAGGAGTAGGACATGCGCATCGCTCTGATTAATCCGGAAACCGAGACGCCGGACATGCGAGAGCTCTATGGCCATTATGAAAATCTGGCGCTGGGACTCATTGCGGCACAATTGCGTTCGGCCGGCTACAGTGTCGAACTTTTTGATTTGCGGGTGGATGGCTTTACCGAACATGAGATGGTGACGAAAATCATCAAAGGCCGGTTTACCCTGGTGGCGTTCAGCGTTAATTACGTCACGCTTCAATCCGCCCTGCGGATCAGCCAGCGTCTTTATCAGTTCGCCGAAGCAAAACCCTTTATTGTCCTTGGGGGTGAACATGTCTCTTATGAAGATGTCGGTATCCTTACGGCCTATCAGTCCATCGATGCCATCTGTCGCGGCGAGGGTGAAATCAGCCTGAAACGGCTGGTGGATACGGTCAGCAATGATTTCCCGCTAAACGACGTCGATGGGATAACGTTCCGGGATCCGCAGACCGGACTGATACATATCAATAATAACCGGCTACCGAACAGCGAGCTGGACGGTCTTTCGTTCGCGGCACACGACATCGCCCATCGAGGCATAAAAACCGGCAGGCCGGTAAAAACGGGGATATTGATCAATCGAGGCTGTCCCTATCCCTGTGTTTTTTGCAATGCCCAGCGTTTCTTGGGCAATGAGTCAACCGGGGTCAGAACCCGCTCGCCGGCAAATGCCGTCAAGGAAATAGCCGCATTGGAACCCCTGATTAGACAGACCAAAGATTATCTGCATATTTATGATGCGACGTTTGTGACGCCGTCGAAAGAGAACAGATTATGGATGAACGCCTTCTGCGAGGAAATGGAACGCAGGGAACTGTCGCTGCCGCTTAATGTGTTTATCCGGGCGGACAGCTTCAATATTGATAAAGAAAAAGATCACCAATTGCTTATGCGGTTACGCGCTATAGGCATGATAAGCACTTATCTGGGACTGGAGGCGGGGGACGATGAACAATTGGACACCTATAATAAAAAAATCATCCCTTCTGAATCCAGCAGAGTTTTCCAGTATCTAAAATCCAAGGGAATAGCGGGCTCCACCAACGGCTGCATTACCTTTTTTCAGGATGTCACTTTAAAACAGGTACAAAAAACCATTCTTTTTTTATACGGCGCCGGTTTGGCTTCGTTCTGGAATATTTCTTCACGAGCGGAAACCCTGCCGGGAATACGGCTTAACCAGCATACCCTGATGGAGCACAGGTATGTACCCTGGGATGTTACGAATTATCATTTCAGCGACGGGAAAGTTGCGCAGCTTTATGCTTATGTAAAAAGGATTCATGACCGGTATGAAATCATCCGTCTGGAAGATCGCTTGTTACGGGAAATTCGCGATCAGATAAAAATCACAAATTTCCATAAGGGCCTGCTGGGTTATTCAGAGAGAGAAGCGGAGTTTGATCGCTATATTGAACTGATACAAGCAAATACGGTGGAATTTTTACTTGCGCTAATCAATGAGTTAGATGCTACCGGCTCGATATCGGATCGTTTCATGAAAGAGGAATTCAGCTATATCCCACGTTTGGAAAAAATGATAAGAGAATTATCTATAATATTTGGAGTGAATTGAATGAACATCAAAGTCTATATCGCACTCTCCCTTTCCGCTTTTTTCTGGGGTGGTTCCGCCATCGCAGGTAAATATGCTTTAGATGTCTTTGTGCCCTCTATTGTCACGTTTTTACGGTTTTTTATCGCAGCATTGATAATCTTATGTTTCATCAAGGATAAAAATAAACTTATCCGTATCGATTTAATTACCCATCTAAGAATGTTCGTTACGGCGATTTTTGGCGTAACGCTATGCTATTATTTTTACTTCAACGGATTGAACGGCAGCAGCGCTTTTAATGCGGGAATCATCGAAGCGACCATCCCCTTGATCACGTTGCTTATTGCCGCCATGTCGGGCATGGAGCATGTCAAACCCTGGCAGTTATTTGGCTTGATAATAGCCTATCTCGGCGTAACTATCACCATCACCGGCGGCGATTTGAATATTTTGTCTGCCGCGTCCTACAATATAGGCGATGTCATGCTGCTTGTCAGTACCTTGTGTTTCGGTATCTATAATGTATTGATTAAACGCTGGGTTATCCCCTTGCCGGGCATGATAAGAATGTTTTATCTGTTCTTTTACGGCAGTATAGCCTTCCTGCCATGGGTTTTGGCGGACGCTTTTCATCTGCAATTTTATTGCTATCCCGGGAAAAGCATCACATTTATAAGTATTGCTTCATTGTTGTTCATGTCCATCGGCGGCTCGGTGCTGGCCTACCTTTTTTTCAATCAGGGTATCGATAAAATAGGCGCCACCAAAGCGGCTTCATTCATCAATTTGGTGCCTTTTATCACGGTGCTGCTGTCAGTGTTCGTTTTAAAAGAGCCGGCCAGTTTGTTCAAATGGTTGGGTGCGTTAATTATCATCGCCGGCGTAATGCTGTCCAACAGAGCGACGGCGGCAAAGCCGCAAACCACCCCGTCGCCATG
The DNA here is from genome assembly GCF_047324245.1 of Sodalis sp. RH16. Taxonomy (NCBI): domain Bacteria; kingdom Pseudomonadati; phylum Pseudomonadota; class Gammaproteobacteria; order Enterobacterales; family Bruguierivoracaceae; genus Sodalis; species Sodalis sp. RH16. The sequence goes on from NZ_CP178737.1 coordinate 2,601,086, forward strand.
ATCCCGGCGGAAATGGTTATGCCAATCCCCGTGATTATCGCTATGATAAATATTCCCCACTCTGCCTGAGCGGGATTATCCCCCGCACCATGGGTTTAATTTGTTCCCCTTCCTTATGTCAGGTATATCGCTTAGAATGGACAACGCAATCATCTCTTTTGAGATTGATTTAATCAAATTTCCATAAAGCGAAGCAATACTTGAACGCTTAATCATAGCTAAAATTCCGCTTTATATCTTTTTTTTTGGCAAATTAAATGTTTCTTTTTAAATATAAATAGTAATAAAACTGTAAGAAATTTAATTTAACATTAATTATTCTAACTATTAGAACGCTTATCAATGAAATCAATAATTCTAAGCATTATTGTTACAGCACATAATAGCGGAAAATATCTGGCGGCCTGTCTGTGCTCATTGAAGCTTGCCTTAGGGGATCATTTTGACTTATGCGAAATATTACTCATTAATGATGCATCATCTGACGATAGTGAGAGCATATACGATCAATTTGCCCTCGGCTATGAAAACGTAAAAAAATTTAATGTTTCATATGAAAACATCGGGATGGTAAGAAACTTTGCGGTCCACAAGTGTAGTGGCCAATATATCACCATGCTGGATGGGGACGATCTGTTCATACGGGCTTCACTGATAGACATTTTGAATTTTCTCCGCTCCCGCAGACCCGATATGTTGATCACCAAGTTAAATGAAGTGATTGTAGAAGCGCCGGAAGGCAAGGTTGCGCCCTTTTCCGCCAGGAAGATCGGTCAAGACAGGGCCATCAGAGAGTATCTCATTCATAAATCCTTTCAGGCGCATTTCATCGGGAAGTTTATCAAAAGTGAAATTCTTAAAGACCATCATTTTCCTGACTTTATATGTTATGAAGATGCATTTCTTTTTTTAGAAGTTTTGCAGCATTGCGATAAAATATTTTATTCAGGTTCGGGACCCTATTTATATATCAAAAGAGCTAACTCTTTATCAGCGAAAATTGACGAGGGAAAAATTAAGCTTCATAAAATTTCGCTGGAAAGAATGGAGTCTATTCTCGGTGGCGACTATAAGTCACTACAACTTTGTCATTGGATAGATTTCGTTAATCGATATCATAATATCATCGCTCTTTGGCACGATCGCGGCGGGGTGAAACAGTGCCTGGAGAATGTAAGAACCTTGCCTTTTATGCTAAATCCCTATGTGCGCTTGAGTTTCAAACTAAAGCTTCTAAAAGTAAAAAAAATAACCAAAGCTTGGTGATAAGAATAAAATTCTCCCTCAGATAAAAATCCATGTCAATCCGCCAGTCACGGCGCCGGTACCTGAAGTTAATTTTTTGTTTATTAAAACATTATATGTTTTAATATAGGGTTTTAGCGCCATTGTGCTTACCTGGACGACTCCACCACGGCCGTTTTCCATCGTTGCCCGCTTTAGACAACTCTCAATGGTCATGGCCCATTGCACGGCTTTGCTGGTGCGGCTAGGGAAGGATTTTTTATAAGGCTATAATTTTATTATGAAAGTTAAATCGAACCGTCTTGTCGATCGGGCCGAGCCGGCAAAGATACCGCTTTATCAAAAGATGAAAGACGATCTGGTGCAGCGGGTTCTGAGCGGTGAATGGCGTCCGGGGGAGCTGGTGCCCAGCGAAACGGCGTTGGCAAATGAATATTCCGTCAGCGTCGGCACCGCCCGCAAAGCCATTGAGCAGTTGGCGCAGGAACGGATGGTGGTGCGCCAGCGGGGGCGCGGCACGACTATTGCCACCAACAGGGGCGGGAGCACTAAGCCGTTTCGCTTTCTGAAATTTTTCTCCCGGGATCATATTCGAACGGAAGAGTCGATATATCTTGAGATTATGCCGGGCAAGGCCACGGCGCAGGAAGCCAAGTCCTTTGGTCTTGAGGCAGGCGCACCGGTGGCGCGCATGGTTCGGCTGCGGGCCGCGAACAAGATGCCCATGCTCATCGAAAGAGCCGCCATCAGGGAAGATTTATGCCCTAAAGCCAGCCAACTGATTACCCTTCATCGTCCGGTGAGCATCTCCAGCTTTCTCGACCGCATGTTCAATATTCTGATTATGCGGATCGATGAAAAGATATGCGCGGCGCTGGCCGACGAGGAGGATATCAAGCATCTCGGCGCCGCGGCGGGTGACCCTGTGCTGGCGGTAGAGCGTTTGTCTTACGATCTCGCCGGCCGGCTTATCCAGATAAGCCAATTGCATGTAGCCAAAGAGGCCTACTACGCCACCAGTACCAAGTGAATCACGTCATCAGGGACGCCATACCGGCCGCAAATCATCATCTATTGCCCAGTGCGGCCCGCCGCTCCTGATGCGTACTCCGCCAACCCATCGTTCCATTCCGGCTTGATCAAACCAGTAGGCGCAGCCTGCCGTTACCCGTTGCCCCAAGGATGTCAGCGTCAGCGTGCGTTCATGCCAGAGGCGCTCGGTTCCGGTCTCGGTTATCAACGGGGAGGGTGCGTCAATCAGCGGGCGAAGCAGGGCATGGAACATAGTATCGCCCAGGTACGGAAGCGGCTCCCGTTTCGCCATGAGCTCGGCGAATACTCGGCCAAAAGCAACCGTCCCTTTTTCACGTATGATCTCCAGCGCGAGATGTTCGGTTAACGAAAGACCGGTGCGAAGCGCCGGCAATTCCCTTAATTGCCGTAATAACGCCGGCGCCAGAAAAGGCAATGGCGGACTGGGAGCGTGCACCAGCGCCGCCCAGGGCAGGGGTGATGAAGAACGATAGGCGGCCCAGGCACGGCGGGCCAGGCGCAACGCATCCTCACCCAGCGGCCGGCGCTGCGGCCAAAGCCAGGCAAGCAAATCGGGGGCGAGTTGGCCGATGCCGATAAATCGTTCCACACCGGGCACGTGATTGATTTCTATCAGCTCCAGCCGAGGGGGGAGATGCCGCAGTCCGGCCAGTAAACGGATCAGGAAAAGCTGATCGTAGGCATCCGCTTCGCACCACAGCACGACATGAGGGGAGTGCGCCAACTGGTCGATAGCGGCGTATTCCTGAGCCAGGCGCTGCCTGCTTTCTGCTTCGTCCATGGCGAAGGCGCGGCTGATAAACTTACTCCGGACCGCCTGGAATTCCGGCGGCGGCAGGTCAGGTACCGGCCCCATGCATAAGGGATCGGTGAACATTCGGAATTCGCCCTTGAAGCCGGCGACGCGCAGAGTATGGGCTATGTCGTTGCCGCAACGCCAATGCACGGAATTTGCTTCATCGTCCGAATCGAATCCGGGGTGGCGGGCGGCGAAAGCAATGGCGTCAATATGCGCCTTCAGCTTCGGCCAGCTGGGAAAGCCCAAGTCTTGGGCAATTAACCATTGCGCATCGGACAAACGACGGGGATGGGATGAAAATCCGGCGCCCGTAAGGCGTTCTTCCAGGTTGGGTGCGGCGCCGTTCCGTAGCTGCTTGAGCAGCTCTTTGGCACGCTTGCGCTGCTGTTCGAGGTTGATTTTACCGTCGTGGCGGGAAGAATATTGCGGATGTTGAGGCATACGATCTCCATGCTAAGCCTTGTCCGCTGTAAGGCCGGGAGCCGTATGGGCTATTCGTCTGGCTGATGACCTGGGCGCAGCCCTTTCCGCGGACGGGAGGCGTGGAGGACGCCATGTCCCACTATAGCCGAAGAGAAGATAATGACGCCACGCCTTTTAGGCGGAGGGTGTGAACGTGCGCTCATGTTCGTTAGGCGAGGGTTGCAAAGGGCCTTTACTGGGTGTCGCCGCGAAAACGTGCCAGGAGAGCGCTGGACATCCGGTATCCATCGGCTAATATAAATACTGTGTGCATATACAGGTTATGCCAATGACGATGGATCTTTTTGAAGACGCGTTGCCGCCGCCGTGGCACGAACAAATCGCCCCCGGCGCGGTGGTGCTGCATGGTTTTGTCCGCGATCACGGTCCGGAGCTGCTGGCAGCGGTAAACAGCGTGGTAGCGCAGGTGCCTTGGCGCCACATGATCACGCCGGGGGGTTACCGCATGTCGGTGGCGATGAGCTGGTGCGGCAACGGCTGGACCAGCGATAATCGCGGTTATCGCTATTCGGATCGGGATACCCGCACCGGCAAACCCTGGCCGCCGATTCCGGAAATATTGATGGCGCTGGCGGATGAAGCCGCTGTGCAGGCGGGATTCGGCCATTATGTACCGGACTCATGCCTGATGAACCGCTACGATCCCGGCAGCAAGCTTTCCCTGCACCAGGATAAGGATGAAAATGATTTTGGCGCGCCTATTGTATCGGTCTCCCTTGGATTGCCGGCGGTATTTCAGTTCGGCGGCCTGCAGCGCGGCGACAAGGCTAGGCGCGTCCCGCTGGCCCACGGCGACGTGGTGGTGTGGGGCGGGCCGTCCAGACTCAATTATCACGGTATTTTACCGGTGAAGGAGGGGTATCATTCGCTGGTGGGGCCGCATCGTATCAATATTACACTGCGTAAGGCGTTATAGTCGGGTATTGTCATGAATCGCGGTTACCGGCCCGTCTGTTTAAACTGCCGCTGCATATAATTTATTTGTTATTTTATCTACTCACGGCAAAGATACATATTGTGTTTAGGTGTCGTTAATTGCAAAGGCAATCGCATTAATCGAGGATGTATTTATCCCGAATATTCTAATAGTTAAGTAACGGGCCGCTGTCAGAAGGTAAAGCAACGAAGCTTTATGCCAAAACAATTTCAATGAAAATAAGAATGTTATCAAACAAAAAAACCAGCCGCTAAGCTGGTTTCTCAAAATAGTGGTGCCCGGACTCGGAATCGAACCAAGGACACGGGGATTTTCAATCCCCTGCTCTACCGACTGAGCTATCCGGGCAACGGGGCGCATTAAACCGTATCACAAGGATAACGTCAACGGCTTTATCACCTTTGCCCGCTCGGTTGACGAGATTTCATGCAGCCCTCATCCCACCGCCTGGAGGCATATCCGGCTGCCTTTGGAAAGGCATTGAAGCAATAAGTTATGTCATAATTTATCAAAATTAATTAATTTATCTATTAATCAAGTAGTTATGATTAATTTGGATTATGTTTATTTTGAAGATTTTTTCTTGAACAGAGAGTAAAAAAATGCAATTATTGCCCGAATTTCTCTTATTATTCCAAAAGGTCAATGGGGGCCGCAGGTATGAACAATTCCTTGCTGCTGCGCTGCCACATCAGTCAACTTTGTCTGATGGCGTTCTCCTATTGTCTCATCGATCCCTATTTTTCTTTCCCGCTCACGCCCACCATGCGGTGAGGTTACCCCTGACCAGCTTGTAAGCATGACTGAAATCAGAGGGCTCCTCTGCTTTTCCTTATGCTTATTGGCTGCCGTCATCAGCGGTTTCTTCCATAAGTGCCGAATTTCCTAGTGGAAAACCTTGAAAGTTAATGCGGGTTGAGAAATTTCTCTCCCATTTACGTGCCTTCCGGCACATACACTCATCCTTAACCTTTTGGGATCGGTGACATGAAACTACTTAAGATCGCGGCTAGCGCCAGCCTTGTCGGGCAACTGCAGACGGCACGGGAAATCGTGCCGTTGACCGAGACTGATTTTACCGATGTGGCCGCATTGGTGGTCACTCCGGACGATGTCCGGGCGGGGTTGCTGAATATACTGCGGAACACCGGGCTGTCGATTCCGGCGTTTGTGGCGATAAATGAGCAGGCGCAGGCTGCGGGCATGGCACTACCGAAAGAGGCCTCAGCGCTGGTATTGAACGGTTCAAAAGAGAGTGCGGCCCTCTTGGAAGCCGCGGCGGATACTTATCAACAGACGTTGCTACCGCCGTTTTTCGATACCCTGACCAAATATGTCGCCATGGGCAACAGTACCTTTGCCTGCCCGGGACACCAGGGCGGCCAGTTCTTTCGTAAGCATCCCGCCGGCCGTCAGTTCTATGAGTTTTTTGGTGAAAACCTGTTTCGCGCCGATATGTGCAATGCCGATGTGAAGCTGGGGGATCTGTTGATACATGAGGGTTCGGCCAAAGAGGCGCAGAAATTTGCCGCCAAGGTGTTTAATGCCGATAAGACCTATTTTGTACTCAACGGCACTTCATCCGCCAACAAGGTCGTGACCAACGCCTTGCTGACCAGGGGGGATTTGGTCCTATTCGATCGTAATAATCATAAGTCCGTGCATCATGGCGCGCTAATCCAGGCCGGGGCGACGCCAATCTATCTTGAAACCGCCCGTAATCCGTTTGGTTTAATCGGCGGTATCGATGCTCACTGTTTCGAAGAGAGGTATCTCCGGCGACAGGTGGCGGAAGTCGCTCCGTGGCGGGCCGATGAGCAGCGCCCGTTCCGTCTGGCGGTAATCCAGCTGGGTACCTATGACGGCACCATCTATAATGCCCGCCAGGTGGTGGACAAGATCGGCCATCTGTGCGATTACATCCTGTTTGATTCCGCCTGGGTGGGTTACGAACAATTTATCCCGATAATGGAACAATGCTCGCCGCTCTTATTGGATCTCAACGAACACGATCCGGGGATTTTTGTGACCCAGTCGGTACATAAACAGCAGGCGGGATTCTCACAGACCTCGCAAATCCATAAAAAAGACGCCCATATCAAAGGGCAAAAAAGATTCTGTAACCATAAGCGTTTTAATAATGCGTTTATGCTGCATGCCTCCACCAGTCCCTTCTATCCCTTGTTCGCCGCATTGGAGATCAACGCCAAAATGCATGAAGGCGCCAGCGGCCGGCGTCTGTGGCAGGACTGTGTGACATTGGGAATCGATACGCGCAAGGAATTGCTGGCGCAATGCCGGCTTATCCGGCCCTTTATTCCTGAAACCGTCAACGGCAGACCCTGGCAGGATTACGATACCGGCGTCATGTCCGGGGATGTGCGGTTCTTCAATTTTGAACCGGGCGAGAGCTGGCACGCGTTCAGCGGCTATACCGACAATCAGTATTTTGTCGATCCCTGTAAATTATTATTGACCACCCCCGGTATCGATCGGGTGAGCGGAAATTATTCAGCGTTCGGTATACCCGCCACCATCCTGGCGACCTATTTGCGCGAGCAGGGCATCGTGCCGGAAAAATGCGATCTGAATTCAATCCTGTTCCTGCTCACGCCGGCGGAAGATCGTCCAAAGATGCAGCGGCTGGTGGCGGCGCTGGTGCAGTTTGAACGCTATATCGAGCAAGACGCGCCGCTATGCGACGTGCTGCCCAGTATTTATGAGAAGCATACCGATCGTTATGAAGGCTATACCCTGCGCCGGCTATGCCAGGAAATGCATGATTTATACGTCAGTTTCGATGTGAAGCAGCTACAGCGGGATATGTTCCGGCGGGAGTGCTTGCCGCAGGTGGCGATGAATCCGCAAGAAGCGAACATCGCCTTTGTGCGCGGTGAAGTGGAGTGTGTCGCCATTAGCAAAGCCGAAGGGCGCGTTGCCGCGGAGGGGGCGCTGCCTTATCCTCCCGGCGTATTGTGCGTGGTGCCCGGAGAAGTCTGGGGCGGGGCGGCGCAGCGTTATTTCCTGGCTCTGGAGGAGGGGCTGAACCTGCTGCCCGGCTTCTCGCCGGAATTGCAGGGCGTCTACGCCATCGAGCAAGAGGACGGCATCAAACGCCTCTATGGCCACGTTATCAGCCGTTAGTCCGAGGGCCGGCTGTCCGGCCCTGAGCTTGTTGACAAAGTGCTCGGTCGAGACAGACTGCCAGATCGTAAACACGCCGTGAACCCGTCCCTGGGGGCTCGATCCGCGCCGTCCCTGGCGCGGACGGTTTACTCTTCTGGCAGTCTGTCCCGCCTTTTTGACTCCGAGTACGTTTGTCAGCAGTCTGCCCTTTAGTATTTTTATCTCCCCCTTAGCGCCGGTAGTATTTCTGCAGGGTATTCACCTTATACAGATAACGCCGCGACTCGGCTGACGGATGTTTGGTGGTCAGGGTTTCATACACGTCCGCAGGCTGCAGTTCGTTGATAAGCTCGAAGGCCTGGTTTTTGTCGCTGGAGAACACCCGCAGAACGCTGCCCGCGCCGCCGTTATAGGCGGTGATGACCGCATAGCGCCTTGAGGTGGGATTGGCGATGCCTGCCAGGTAATTCGACTGCAGCAGGGCCAGATAGGCGGTCCCCGTGTCGATATTATTTTCCGGATCGAACAGGAAGCTGCGGCTTGGCTGGCCCCAACGGCCTTGCATTTTGAACACATCCCGGCCGGCGCTGTGCTGAACCACCTGCATCAGACCCAAGGCATCGGTATGACTGACCGCGTAAGGGTTGAAGCTGGATTCAGTCTGCATGATTGCCAGGATCAGGGATTCGTCCACGCCATATTTTTGCGCGGCGTTACGCACCATCGGCAAATATTTATGGGCACGCTTATCTAGATGGTTAGGCACGAGCTGAATGGTAATCGACCATATCACGTGCAGATCGGAAGTCCGGCTCTGGAGCCGGGTTTGCAGCAGATAATCGGCAAAACTGGCGGCCCGTCCCTCCCAGCGAATGGGCTGGCCGGTGTTATCCACCACCTGGCCGTACAGGAAGGGTTCCTTGCTGATCTGGATATCATTGGCGTCGGAGTAAAGGTCGGTGCTGCTCGGATCGTCCCCCATCAGCAGGGTGCTGATAATCGCCTGCCGCAGATGCGCCGCAGGATCGGTGCCGGCGATGGTTTCCACCGTGATGGTGCCGGCGTCAAAGTTGATATGACTGCGGGTTAGGTATTGGTCGGTGTATTTAACGTAATCCTTTGGTCCGGCAATCAGGACTTCATTTATGCCCCAGATGTTTTCAACGTTATTGGCAAATTGCCCCATCAATATATCGAAGCCGTTGGTGTCTTTCACATAGGCTTCATTGTCTTCATTTTTATGGCTGGAACACGAGAACAACATGGGCGCTATAACTAGCAAAGCTAAAATTTTCTTCATCTTACATGCCGTGTCGGGACGAAAAATACATAAGGGCTAATTCCGCCCTGAAACATACCCTAAAGAATTCGAGCCGCAGAAAGACAGCGACAAATCCGTCCGGAACAGATTTGAACAGCGCCTGCGCTGGCCCGAAGGGGCGAGGCCCATGGAGGGGCCGGGTATTGCCAACGCGCCAGCAACATGAAGCATGACGGGTCGAAACGTCATTTGCTGGGCGGAGTATAGCCTTCGACATGCACATCCTGGCCCTCGAACAGGAACTTGACCATTTCCTGTTCGAGTATTTTCCGGTCGGCGGGATTCATCATGCTGAGTTTTTTTTCGTTGATAAGCATAGTCTGTTTGGACATCCACAACGCCCAGGCTTCTTTGGAAATGGTTTCAAAGATGCGTTTACCCAACTCGCCGGGATACAACTGAAAATCCTGCCCTTCGGCCTCGCGTTTAAGATAGGTGCAATAAATCGTTCTGCTCATCGTTATTCCTCTTTGGCGACAGGCTGTAGCAATGCCGGTTGCCATGGTTTACCCACTTGTTTTAATAAGCGTTCTACCGGCGCGGCCAGTCCCACTGACGGTGGCTGCGCTAAGTTATACCAGAGTCCGGCGCCTTCATCCATGCAACCTTGCATATCGGTAAGATCCATGCGCAGAGGGACGATGTCCAGATGAAAATGGCTGAACGTATGGCGAAAAGCCACCATTTGCTCGCCGCGTTGAATATCCATGCCGCGTCTTTCAAGCCACAGCGCCAGATCTTCCCGCCGGGAAAACTGCGGGAAACAAAACAGCCCGCCCCACAGGCCGACGGCCGGACGCTGTTCCAGCCAAATCCGCTGGTCTGACTGCAATAATAAAAACCAGGCGGTCTTTTCGGGCAAAACCTGCCGGGGTTTTTTGCCGGGATAGCGGGCCCAGGTCCCGGCGGCATAGGCTTCGCACCCCGTATGCAGCGGGCAGAGCTCGCATTTGGGCCTGGTGCGGGTGCACACCATGGCGCCCAGGTCCATCATGGCCTGGTTGAATGCCCCGGCGTCCCGGGCCGGTGTGAGCTGTTCGCTTAAGGCCCACAGTCGCTGCTCCACCTCTTTTTTACCCGGCCAGCCTTCAATGGCAAAACAACGGGCCAATACGCGCTTCACATTGCCATCAAGGATAGGATAATGTTGGCCAAGCGCCAATGATAATACCGCGCCGGCGGTGGAGCGACCGATACCGGGCAGCTCCGTGATATCTTCATAGTTCGTTGGAAACACGCCATTGTGCCGGGAGGCTATCAGCCGGGCCGCCTTATGCAGATTGCGCCCGCGGGCGTAATAGCCCAGGCCGGTCCACTGATGCAGCACTTCGTCCAGCGGCGCCGCCGCCAGCGCGCCTACCGTGGGAAATTTCGCTAAAAAACGCTCGAAATAAGGAATAACGGTGGCAACCTGGGTTTGTTGCAGCATAATTTCAGACAGCCATACTTTATACGGCGTTTTCTCCAACTGCCATGGCAGGGTCTTGCGGCCGAAGCGCTGGTACCAGTCCAGCACTTGCTGCGCGAACTGTTGCGCTTGTATCATCTGGGGAGTTTCACTCTCTGGCGGGTCTCGGGGTCGACGCTTCTGGCAGCGATTCCAGCACAGAGTTGCCACCCTGTAAACAGGAACTTTCTGAGGCCGGCCACTTGCTAATCAAGGTTATCTTTGCATAATGCGCGTTTGCCCATCAACTTGTACGACACGAAACCACTATGAGCAATAATGTTATCTCCCCCGAGTTTGACGAGCAGGGGCGTCCGCTGCGGCGTATTCGCAGTTTTGTCCGGCGGCAGGGTCGTTTGACCAAAGGTCAGCAACTGGCGGTGGATAAATTCTGGCCGGCAATGGGGGTGGACTATCAGGCCAATCCGATAGCGTTCTCTTCGCTGTTCGGACGGGAGGCTCCGGTAACCCTGGAAATCGGTTTCGGCATGGGGGCTTCGCTGGTCCAGACCGCCGCAGCGCATCCGGATCAGGATTATCTGGGCATTGAAGTACATTTACCCGGCGTCGGCGCCTGTTTGTCCAGTGCAAATGAATCCGGTATCGATAATTTGCGGGTCATGTGCCATGACGCGGTGGAAGTGCTGGAGAATATGATCCCCGATGACAGCCTGGCGCTGGTTCAGCTCTATTTTCCCGATCCCTGGCATAAGGCACGGCATCATAAACGGCGTATCGTACAGGGACCGTTCGTGGATCTGGTGCGCCGAAAACTGCGGGCGGGGGGCGTATTCCACATGGCCACCGATTGGCAGCCTTATGCGGAACATATGCTCGATGTCATGAATCAGGCGGCGCATTTTCGCAATCTTTCGCCACAAAATGATTACGTGCCGCGCCCGGAACACAGGCCGTTGACCAAATTTGAACAGCGCGGACAAAGATTAGGGCACGGTGTGTGGGATTTAATGTTCGAAAAAGTGGTCTGATAGTGCGGGCTATACCGCCGTCGATTTTCAGGAGAAGGTATGTTGCGCAAATTGGTGCTGGGTTTATTGATGTTAACGGCATGGCAGGCTCAGGCGGATTATCAGTGTCCGGTCAAGCCGCAGGACGATATTTTTATCAGCTCGCAGCAGGTGAGGGTGGCGGGGGCCAGCGGCGATATCACCATCACTCCCGATGGCCAGGTGGCGCGCAACGGCCAGCCGCTGAACCTGAACGGCGAACAGCGGCGCCAGGCGGCGGATTATCAGGCGTCGGTGCGGGAACAACTGCCCTGGATCGATGAGGGCGCACGCAGCCGACTGGAAAAGGGACGCATTGCCCTGGACCGGATTATCGTACAGCAGTTGGGTAGCGACAGTCATGTGCGCGAACGGTTGACCACTTTGGATCGGCAATTGAAGCAGCAGATGAACCGTATTATTGAACACCGTCCCGAAGGGCTGGCCTTCCACCACCAGGCCATCGCCCAGGTTGAGCAGGACGGACGTCGCATTGTCCAGGACAGCATGGGGGGCGTGGTGCAGGACAGCCTGAACGAGATGGGGACGCAGCAAGCCATGAAAGCCGCCACCGGCAGCAGCCCGTTGCAAGCGGTTATGGGCAATCTGGGGAGTTTGCAGCAAGCGATTCAAAATGAGTGGAACAGCCAGGAACAGGATTTCCAGCAGTTTGGTCATCAGGTTTGCCAGCGGGTGACTCATCTTGAGCAGCAGCGCGGGGATTTGATGAAATCCCTGCAATAGCCCCGCAACGCGCCCGTTCCCGCGTGGTCGCCTGTTTCACTCTAAAAACCACGCGCCTGTTCCGGCGGTCGCGTGATTTATTCCATAAACATTTCCAGTAACGGGTTCAGGAACAGTTTGCCTTTCTCGGTAACCTGCCAGCAGCTGTCGTCTTCGGAGATATAACCGCCCGCCAGGGCCTGGTCAAGGGCAGGACGGACCGTTTCTTCATCCAGGCCGGTAAAGGCGCTGAACTCCTGCCGTGGGGTGGGTTCCGTGAGCCGAAAACGGTTCATGAAGTACTCAAAGGGCAAATCCGCCGGTTCCACCCCATAGCGCTTCTCCAGGTAGTTTCCTTGCATATAGCCACGGGGATGGCGCGTTTTGACCGTGCGCAGCAGGGTGCCGTCGGCCTGGGACAGCTTGCCGTGGGCGCCGCAACCGATGCCGAGATAATCGCCGAAGCGCCAGTAATTCAGGTTATGCTCGCATTGAAAGCCCGGTTTGGCATAAGCGGAGGTTTCGTATTGCCGGTAACCGGCGGCGGCGAGCAGGTGGTTTCCCTGCTCGAAGATATCCCACAAGGCGTCGTCGTCCGGCAGGACCGGCGGACGGGAACCGAACAGCGTATTGGGTTCGATGGTCAACTGGTACCAGGACAGATGCGGCGGATTGAGGGCGATGGCCTGGCGCAAATCGTCCAGGGCCTGTTCCAGCGTCTGATCGGGCAAACCGTGCATCAAATCGAGATTAAAGCTGCGCAAGCCCAGACCGGCGGCCAGGTGGGCGGCCCCGCGGGCCTCCTGCGCGCCATGAATCCGTCCCAGACGGATCAGTTTCTCTTCATTGAAGCTCTGCACCCCGATGGAAATGCGGTTTACACCGGCCTGATGATAGGCGTGAAAACGTTCGGCCTCTACTGTGCCCGGATTGGCTTCCATGGTAATTTCCGCGAAGGCGTTCACCGGCAATCGCCGGCGTACGCCATCCAGCAGGCGTTGCATGGCCTCGGAGCTGAGCAGGCTGGGAGTGCCGCCGCCGATAAAAATCGTGCTGATTTCGCGACCGCCGGTGTAGGCCAGATCCTGGTCCAGATCCGCCAGCAGATGATTCACGTACTCCTCATGGGGAACGTCGCCCTTCAGCGCATGTGAATTGAAATCGCAATAGGGGCATTTCTGCACGCACCAGGGGATATGGATGTACAGGCTGAGAGGCGGCAAGCTAAGCATGACGCAGGCCGTCCAGCAACAGCGCCAGGGCTTGGCCGCGATGGGACAAGCTCTGTTTCTCAGTCCGGCTCAATTCGGCGGCGCTGCAATCCAGCGCGGGGATCCGGAACACCGGATCATAACCGAACCCGCCGTCGCCCACTGCATCAGGCCCGATAACGCCGCGCCAGGCGCCATGGCAAACCAGGGGAATGGGATCGTCGGCGTGGCGCAGATAGACCAGTACGCAATGGAAGCTGGCGCCGCGCTGGTGTTCCGGTACGCCTTTAAGGGCGTTTAACAGTTTTTCCAGATTTTGCCGGTCATCGGCATCGGGGCCGGCATAGCGGGCCGAGTATATTCCCGGCGCGCCGCCAAGATGGTCCACCGCCAGCCCGGAGTCATCGGCAATGGCGGGCAGGCCGGTGAGGCGGGCGGCATGGCGCGCTTTAAGCAGGGCATTTTCAATAAAAGTCAGGCCGGTTTCTTCCGCCGACTCCACCCCGAGCGAGGCCTGCGACACCACCTCCAGGCCGAAATCCGTCAGCAGTCCGGCCAATTCGGCGACTTTACCGGCATTACCGGTGGCCAATACGATTTTTTGCATAGTCCTGGTCCTTACGGATACCGCTTACAGCTGATACCACAGCCCCTGAAACAGATCCATCCCCAGGTAGTTCAGCAGATAGAGGATCAAAATAACCACCATGGCGGAGAAGTCGATACCGCCCATGGCCGGAATAATGCGCCGAATCGGCGCCATCAGCGGTTCGCTGAGCTGAAACAGCACGTAATCCATCGGGCTGCGGCCCTGGCTGACCCAGCTCATCAAGGAGCGGATGATAATCACCCAGAACACCAGCTGCCCGGCGGCTTTCAGCAGCGTCAGCAGCCCCACCAGCAAATTCAGCGGATCCACCGCTAACGCGCCGGCCTGAATCAGCATCAACAGCGGGAATTTCAGCGTGGCCAGAATATAGGCCAGTAGCAGCGACGCGCTGTCAATGGGGCCCAGCGACGGAATAATACGGCGCAGGGGGCCGATAATCGGCTGGGTTATCTTGACGATAAATTGCGAAAACGGATTATAAAAATCGCAACGTACCCATTGCATCCAGATACGCAGCAATAGCACCATGATATAGAGATCAATCACGGTGGTGACCAAAAACGTCAGCGTCAACATAAGAAGAAAGTGTCCTTAATAACGTTAAATTGCACGGAGTCGCGAAGTATCAGAATAATTTTTCCATTTCTTCCGCGCGCTTGACCGCCGCCCGCATGGCCTCGGCGACGGTTTGCGACAGTTGCCGTTCATCGAACACCCGCAGCGCCGCGGCGGTGGTGCCGCCTTTCGATGTGACATTTTGCCGCAATGTCCCAAGGGGGGTATCGGGACTTTTTTCAGCCAGTTCGGCGGCGCCGATGGCTGCCTGCCTCACCAGCATGGCCGCCGTCTCCTGGTCGAATCCCTGGTTGACGGCTTCTTGCTGCATGGCTTCCATCAACAGGAAAAAATAGGCCGGCGCGCTGCCCGCTGCGGCGATGATTCCGTTGATATCGCTCTCTTTCCCCAGCCAGCAGGTTTTACCCACCGCGCCCATCAGGCCGGCGGTGAAGTCGCGGTCGGCCCGGCTCACCTGTTCCGGCGCGTAAAGCCCGCTCATGCCTTTACCCACCAGCGAGGGGGTGTTCGGCATAATCCGCACCAGATTTATGGATTCACCCAGCAGCGCCCGAAAGCGGCTCAGGTTTACCCCGGCGGCGATGGACAGCACCAGTTTGCCGGAAAAATCCACGTTCTCAAAAAGCTGGCGGCAAACATCCGCCATCAGCTGTGGTTTCACCGCCAGAACCACCACATCCGCCGATTGGGCGGCAGCGCTGTTGTCATCGACGGCGTGTACTGAAAAACGTTCCGCCAGCGCGTCGCGGCGCTGGGCCGTCGGCGCGCAAACGGTGATAAGTTCGGCGGGATAGCCTTGCGCCACCAGGCCGGAGATGATGGCCTGCGCCATATTGCCGGCGCCGATAAAGGCGATTTTGCGCTGTTGCATGCTCTTCCTCATCATTATGATTATGCTGTGGGGGCGCCGTAATCCCTGGCGCCGAAAATAGCGGTACCGATTCTTACCAGGGTACTGCCGGCCGCAATCGCCGCCGCCATATCGCCGGTCATCCCCAGAGACAGGGTGTCGGCCTGGGGGAATTGCCGGCGTAAACCGTTAAAAAGCGACGCCATCCGCTGAAATACCGCCAGCTGCCGCTGATAATCGCTTTCCACCGCCGGGATGGCCATCAGTCCGCGCAGCCGCAAGCGGGGCAGTTCCGCCACCGCCGCCGCCAGTTCAGGCAGCCTGTCGGGCATAATACCCGACTTGCTCTCCTCGCCACTGATATTTATCTGAATCAGCACGTTCAACGGCGCCGATTCCTCCGGGCGCTGATGGTTCAGTCTCTGTGCCAGTTGCAGGCGATCCAAGGTGTGCAGCCAGTGAAAATGTTCCGCCACCAGGCGGCTTTTATTCGATTGCAACGGGCCGATAAAGTGCCATGACAGGGGAGGGATAAATTCCCGCTGCTGAAAATAATGGATTTTTTCGACGCCTTCCTGCACATAATTTTCGCCAAAAGCCCGCTGGCCGGCGGCAATGGCTTCTTCGATCGCCTCCACAGATTTGGTTTTGCTGACCGCGAGCAAAGAAATTTCCCCGGGATCGCGGCCGCATTCCCTGGCGGTAGCCGAGATTCTTGCTGTTACCTGCTGTAAATTCTGTTCGATAGCGCTCATGTTTTCAGGAGGTCGTATGAATATGGATGAACTGGTGGCCCATAGTGTAAAGCATAATGCGTCAGATCTGCACCTTTGTCCGGGTTTGGCGCCCATCGTTCGTATCGACGGCGAGCTGCGCTCCCTGAAGACTCTACCACCCCTCGGCGAAGATATTATTACCGGCTGGTGCGAAGGCTTTCTCGGCCCCCGCGGCCGGGACGCGCTGGCACTGTCCGGCCAGGCGGACGGCGTGACGGCGCTGGCCGGCGGCCGGCGTCTGCGCGCTCATTTTTTCCGCCAGCACACTGGCGTTTCGGCCGCCTTCAGGCTGATTCCCGCGCAGATACCCGCGCTCTGCGCGTTAGGGGTGCCGCCGGAGATAACGGAACTGCTGGCCCGGTCCCAGGGCCTGCTGCTGGTGACCGGCGCCGCCGGCAGCGGCAAATCCAGCTCACTGGCGGCCATGGTGGATCATCTTAACCATCTCCGTCGGCAACATATCATTACCCTGGAAGACCCGGTGGAATTTATCCATCAGCCGGATCGCTGTCTCATTCAGCAGCGGCAAATCGGCGAGCATTGCCGAAATTTCCGGGCCGGCCTGCTGGGGGCGCTGCGGGAGGATCCGGACGTTATCCTGCTGGGGGAGTTGCGCGACGCCGCCACTGTCCGTTTGGCGCTCACCGCCGCAGAAACCGGCCACCTGGTGCTGGCGACGCTGCACGCCAGGCATGCCTGCCAGGCCGTCAATCGGCTCCTGGACGCGTTCTGCGCCCAGGAGCAGGATTTTGCCCGCGGCATGCTGGCCGATAGCCTGCTGGCGGTAATGGCGCAAAAATTGGTGGCGCGGCAGCAGGGGGGCCGCATGGGTCTGTTTGAGCTGATGATCGCCACGCCGGCGGTGCGCAACCTTATCCGCGAAGGTAAAACCCATCTGCTGCCGGGACTGCTGCAGACCGGAAAGGGACAGGGCATGTTGACTTTTGAGCAAAACTCTCGGCAGCGGGGCGGCGGTTAGACCCCCGTTGTCCACGGTTCCATGATTTTACCAAGGGGCCGCTAGGGTCATGAAATCTTAACAAACTGATGGGAGCAATTTTGCCATATAGTTTTTACCGCGATGAGGAATATTTCTATTTATAGACACGCCGTTTATTTTGAAAAAAATTTATTGTGAAGAGTGGTCTCATAAATAACTAAGCCGGTATATTCAATTAAAAAAACGCGTGACGTCGTTGCTGGCGAAGAATATCAGAATAGGGGAATGGAATAAAAACCGCAGGGCAACAAAGAAGAGGCTATTGGACGGTCAAAAAAAATGACAATAACTTAACCGTTTCCCGTGGTGCCGTGATTTTTTTTCTGAAACCGCTGACGATATTGCCGGGGGGAGATACCGTAGGATTGATTGAACACCACGGAAAAATAATTGCTGTCGTCGAATCCGCATTGGGAAGCCACCTCGCCGATGGTTTGTTTCCCGCGGCGCAATAGGTCCATGGCTTTGCAAAGCCTTAGCTGCCGTAAATACTGGTTAACGCCAATGCCGGTCTGCTGTTTGAACAGCGATTTCAAACTGCGGGCATTCAACTGGTGTTGCCGGCAAAAGTCTTCCAGACGAAAGGGCTCATTGATACTGACGCGTAACGCCATCAGTAACAAATCCAGCTGTTCGGCATCGGAAAGCAGCAGACTGTCCGGAGAGTGGCGGAACCGTTTGAGCAACAGCGCCACTTGGAGAAATAGCGCTTCGCTGAGCATAATCGACAGCGGGTCGGTTTTCATGCATTCCCGCGCCAGCGCATCCACTTCCCGCCGCAGGACCGACATGCCCGGCGTGCTCAGCCGCCAATATCGCTGGGCCTGATCGACGTTTTCCCCCGGCAGCAGGGAGTCCCAGTCGGAGGATAGTGTCAGGCGATGGCGGCAATACAGGATATTATCCAGCTCCAGGTCATTGACGGATTCATAGCTGTGTTTATCGGCGGCGTTGATATAAAACAAATCGCCGCAGGTAATGGTGTAAGGCACATCGTTCAGGATATGCAGGCCGTTGCCCCGCCAGACGATGACCAGTTCATTGAATTCATGGGTATGGGTCGAGAAGGCCGGCTGCGGATGACGATCCTCGACGGTGATTGCATTTTTATCTGACAGGAAATAATCGGTGGTATCCAGTTTCAGATGTGACATCGTGACCTTCCCCGGCACCTACACAAAAGGGGAATAATGGCACGTTCGCGAGAGCGATTTATTGCGCCGGGCATCATTTGCCATAATTCACCGTTAACTCATTGAAATCAATGTTCCCCGTTACGGAGCGTTTTAGGGGATAAAGAAAACTCCCGGCGGAACTGGGTGGAAAAATGATTACTGTCGCTAAAGCCGCAGGCGTGGGCAATTTCGGTAATGGTTTTATCGCTTTGCTGTAATTGCTTGCGTGCTTCCAATAAGCGCAGCCGGTTCAGGTAGCGCTGCGGGGTCATGCCGGTCTGCTGCTTAAGCTGGCGATGCAGGGTGCGCAGCGGCAGGGAAAACTGTTCCGCCAGGGCCAGCCAGTCGATATCGTTGCAAAAGTTATGCTGCAACCAGCGTAACAAACCCTGCAAGCGCTGCTCCCGGTTGCCGTCGCCGCGGTTTTGGAAACAGCCGTTGCGCAACATTATAAGCAATTGCAGAAACTGCCCTTCGCTGGCGGCAATGTTTTCCGGCGAAGTGTCCGCCATCAAGTCGCTCAAGGCGCGGATATACTGTTTGGCCTGTTGCATCTGCGCATGATTTATCTGCCAGCTCAACTGGCCGTCCGGCAGGTCGCGCGAGGGCAAAAAATCACTGAGGTCGGCCAGGTAGCGAAATCCGTGGGGGGAACGGTACAACACGTTAATCAAATTCAGATCGTCGACGTTTTCAAAGAGATGATGATCGTCGGCACGAATAAAACAGACTGTTCCGCTGCCTAGCACGTAGGGCTGATCGTTGAGAACATGGATACCCGATCCCTTTTCAACGAGGACGATCTCCCAAAAATCGTGGTAGTGCTCGGGGAATGCAGGCTGAGGCCAGCGTGGTTCAATGGCCACCGTCGCGTCTTTTGAAATAAAGAAATCCTCACCGCAGAGTAAAGTCATTGCCGGTACCTCACCGTTATAGGGACTTTATAGTAAGGCGTGCTACTAAAATATAACCTTAAATTATTGACCGGCATCAGTGTCATTCGGGTTATTTTTTAAAGATTGGTGATAGTAAGATCAAAATTGCGGCGGTGATCACAGATGCGCCGACAATATATTTTTTTACATCAGGGACCCTGGCTGCCTGCCATATTTGTGATCTGCTTCACATTCATCTTCGCTATTCTGCCACCCATGCATTCGGGGTGGCATTCACCGGAAGGTGATTAATGAACAAAGTTCTTACACTGCCAGCCATAGAATAAAAGAAATAATCGTAATGGCCGTGGGGAATATTCTCGCTGTCCATCTGACAGAGGAAGCTTATTATGAGTCAATCCATTGAAAATGCCTGGCAATTGGCAAGGCAGCGTTATGCGGATATTAATGTCGACGTTGACGCAGCCTTGACATTGCTGGATACCTTGCCGGTTTCAATGCACTGCTGGCAGGGTGACGATGTGGCCGGTTTCGAGAACCCCACCGGATCGTTGACCGGCGGCATTCAGGCCACCGGCAATTACCCCGGCAAAGCGCGTAATGTCCGTGAGCTGCGTGGGGATTTGGAGCTGGCTTTCCAGTTGATTCCCGGCCCGAAGCGGCTGAATCTCCACGCCATTTATCTGGAGGCCGAGGGTCGGGTTGAGCGTAATGAAATCGAGCCGAAGCACTTCGCCGGCTGGGTGGACTGGGCGCGTAATCACGATTTGGGCCTGGACTTCAATCCTACCTGTTTTTCACACCCCCTCAGCGCCGATGGCTTTACCCTGTCCCATGCCGATGCAGGCATCCGCCGCTTCTGGATTGAACACTGCCAGGCCAGCCGCCGGATATCCGCCTACTTTGGCCGCGAACTGGGTACGCCGTCGGTGATGAATATCTGGGTCCCGGACGGGATGAAGGACGTCACCATCGACCGGCTGGCGCCCCGGCAGCGCTTTATGGCCGCACTGGACGAGGTGATAGCCGAAAAGCTGGATAGCCGCCACCATATCGACGCCGTCGAAAGCAAACTGTTCGGCATCGGCGCCGAAAGCTATACCGTGGGATCCAGTGAATTCTGCCTGGGTTACGCCAGCAGCCGCGGTATCGCCCTTTGTCTGGATGCCGGCCATTTCCATCCCACCGAGGTTATTTCCGACAAGATCTCCAGCGCCATGCTGTTTGTGCCCCGGCTGCTGCTGCACGTCAGCCGTCCGGTGCGCTGGGACAGCGATCATGTGGTATTGCTGGACGATGAGACCCAGGCCATCGCCAATGAAATCATCCGCCATGATTTGTTTGATCGCGTGCATATCGGACTGGATTTTTTTGATGCGTCCATTAACCGCATCGCCGCTTGGGTCATCGGTACCCGCAATATGAAAAAAGCGCTTCTGCGGGCTCTTGTGGAACCCACGGGGCAACTGCGTGAATTGGAGCAGCAAGGAGATTACACCGCGCGCCTGGCGTTGCTGGAAGAGACCAAATCACTGCCCTGGCAGGCGGTGTGGGATAAATATTGTCAACTTCACGATGTACCGGTCGGCGGCGATTGGCTGCGGGTGGTTCGTGAATATGAAAGTTCCGTATCAAGCAAACGCTGAGGATAATGAGTTATGCAAACCATACTTTCTTCCTGGTTCGTACAGGGAATGGTCAAAGCCACCACCGACATGTGGCTTAAAGGTTGGGATGAGCGCAATGGCGGTAACGTCAGCCTGCGTCTGACGCCGGAGGATGTCGCTCCGTACCGTGCGGAATTCAGCCCCCAGCCCCGTACCGAATCCTTGACCCAGGGGGTGCCGGAATTAGCCAATTCCTATTTTTTGGTTACCGGTTCGGGAAAGTTTTTCCGCAATGTGCAATTATCCCCGTCGGATAATCTGGTGCTACTGCAAGTCAATGCCGAAGGAAACGGCTACAGTATTCTCTGGGGTCTGACCGCCGGCGGTCTGCCCACCTCCGAACTGGCGTCTCATTTCCAGTCCCATGTGGTGCGCAAGCAGGTGACGAAGGATAGCAACCGGGTCATTATGCATTGCCATGCCACCAATCTTATTGCCCTGAGCTACGTGCTTGATCTGGATAGCGCCCGCTTTACCCGCGAGCTGTGGGAAGGCAGCACCGAATGTCTGGTGGTGTTCCCGGACGGCGTGGGCATCGTGCCCTGGATGGTGCCGGGCACCGACGGCATCGGCGCGGCCACCGCTGAACAGATGGAATCCCATCCGCTGGTTTTATGGCCGTTCCACGGTATTTTTGCCAGCGGCCCAACCCTTGATGATGCCTTCGGTCTTATCGACACCGCGGAAAAGTCGGCGGAAATCATGGTTAAGGTCCGCTCCATGGGCGGGAAAAAACAGACTATCAGCCGGGAGGAACTGATTGCCTTGGGCCGCCGGTTCGGGGTGACGCCGATGGCGGCGGCGCTGGACGTGCAAAATGATTAGAAAGGCTTTCGTCATGCAGGTGAATCCCGAGGCCCATGAGGAGTACCGCCACCGCCACAATCCCATCTGGCCGGAGCTGGCGCAAACCCTCAAGGCCCACGGCGCACATCACTACAGCATTTTTATGGATGAAGAACGCCACCTGCTGTTTGCCTATGTTGAAATGGAATCCGAGGAGCGCTGGAATGCGGTGGCGCAAACCGACGTATGCCGGCGCTGGTGGAAATACATGACCGCCATAATGCCGTCCAACGAGGATAACAGCCCGGTGAGCACCGAATTGAAAGCGGTGTTTTATCTGGAGTGAGGCGTATTCCCGGTCATCTGCTGTTCAAAGTAGCTTTCCAGGATAATGACCGCCGAGCCGGCATCGACCCGGCCCTTGCTCAAGGCACGGAATCCCCCGCGTTCGAATAAACCGGCGCGGGCTTCCACGGTGCTCAGCCGTTCATCGTGCAGCACGACCTCGTAGCCGAAACGGCCGTGCAGACGGTTGGCGAACTTGCGCGCCCGCAGGGTGAGGGGCTGTTCGCTGCCGTCCATATTCAATGGCAGTCCTACCACTACCAGATCCGGTTGCCACTCATGCAATAATTTTTCCACCTGCAACCAGTCGGGAACGCCTTCCTGCGCCTTGAACGCCGTTAATGGCCGCGCGGTACAGGTAATCTCCTGGCCGATGGCCACACCGATGCTTTTGGTACCGAAATCAAACGCCATCATAGTGCGATTGGACATTATGCATGGCCTGCTTCGTTGGCGATATTATGCATATCGATACCTAATTTGCGCGCCGCGTCGCGCCAGCGGGACGCGATGGGGGTGCGAAACAGGATTTCGCTGTCGGCGGGAATAGTCAACCAGGCGTTTTCCAGCAGCTCATCTTCCAACTGCCCTTTTTCCCAACCGGCGTAGCCCAGCGCCACCAGGACGTCCTGCGGCTGTTGGGCCGTTCCAAGGGTTTCCAGTACGTCTTTGGATGTGGTGATCATGGTTTCTTCGGAAATAGCGATGCTGGAGCCGAATCCTTCTTTAGGCGTGTGGAGGATAAACCCCCGATCGTCCGCCAGCGGACCGCCGGCAAATACCGGCTTATCCAGCCGGATGGCAGGGTCTCTCTCTACCGGCATGATTTTCAGCTTGAGGAGCACACTTTCTACTGTGAATTGCTCCACCGGCTTATTGATGATCAATCCCATGGCCCCCTCATCGTTATGTTCGCAGATATAGATTACCGAGCGCTTAAATAACGGATCCTGGAGTGAGGGCATGGCGATAAGGAAGTGATGCTGTAAATTCATTCTGACTTTTTTTATATAAAGAGTTTAATAAATAGGCGAAGAGCAAGTATGCGGGTAAACGGTGAATAAGTCACTGGCCGCAAGGTAAATCCTCTTGCGACCAGCCACAAATCAGTTTTTTCCCTGGGCTAATCTTTTTTCAATGGCGTCTAACAGCATGCCGGTGATGGAGATGGGAAATGCGGCTTCGATTTCCCGCACGCAGGTGGGACTGGTGACGTTTATCTCCGTCAGCTTGTCGCCGATAATGTCCAGACCGACAAAAATCAGGCCTTTTTCTTTTAATATCGGGCCAACGTCGCGGGCGATTTTCCAATCGCTTTCCGTCAGCGCTCGGGCTTCGCCACGGCCGCCCGCCGCCAGATTGCCGCGGGTTTCACCGGTTTTGGGGATGCGTGCCAGGCAGTAAGGCACCGGTTCGCCGTCTACCACCAAGACCCGTTTATCGCCATCCTTGATGGCCGGCAGGAAATTTTGCGCCATGCAAAAATGCCGGCCGTAACCGGTGAGGGTTTCGATGATTACCGAGAGGTTGGGATCTTCGGGTTTCACCCGGAATATGGAGGTGCCGCCCATGCCATCCAGGGGTTTGAGAATGATGTCCCCATGCTGGTGCCAAAAAGCGCGGATATGATCGTCCCGGCGGCTCACCAGCGTATCGGGGGTATGGTGGGCAAACCAGGCGGTAAACAGCTTTTCATTGCAATCGCGCAGGCTTTGGGGCTTGTTGACAATCAGGGCGCCTTTATCTTCGGCCCGTTCCAGGATATAGGTTGCATAGATGAATTCGGTGTCGAACGGCGGATCCTTGCGCATCAGGATGACGTCGAGGGAGCCCAGTTCAATATCCTGCTCCTCATGAAAACTATACCAGTCGTCATAATCCTGCTTTACCGCCAGCAGCCGGGTGGTGGCCCTGGCTTCGCCGCCGCGCAGGTAGAGCGAACTCATTTCCATGTAGTGAATCTGCCAGCCGCGGCGTTGCGCTTCGAGCAGCATGGCGAAACTGGTATCTTTCTTGATGTTGATGGACGAAATGGGGTCCATAACAATGCCGATCTTTATCATTGATTTCTCCTTTAACCCAGATCACCGAAACGAACCTGTAAAGCCGTAATGGCGGTGAGCGCTGTGGTTTCTGTGCGCAAAACTCGGGGCCCCAGCTGGATTTCGGTAAATCCGTGGCTGGAGGTCATGGCAATTTCTTCGGAGGACAAGCCTCCTTCCGGACCGATGAGCAACCGCACCCGTTCCACCGGCAGCGGCAGGGTATTAATGCTGTGCCGGGCCCGCGGATGCAGATTGAGTTTCAGTCCCGGTTCATGTTCCGCGCACCAATCGTCGAGATTCATAGCGTCGCGGATCTGCGGCAAGGCGTTGCGGCCGCATTGTTCACAGGCGCCGATAGCGATTTTCCGCCACTGCTGGATCTTTTTTGCCAGGCGCTCTCCTTCCAGCTTGATGCCGCAGCGTTCTGAAAACAATGGGGTAATGACATTCACTCCCAACTCGATGGATTTCTGGATGGTGAACTCCATTTTTTCGCCCCGGGACATCACCTGGCCCAAATGCAGGTGTAGCGGCGATTCGCAGTCCTGGGGCCGTACGGCATGGACCTGAGCCACGACGTTTTTTTTGTCCGCCACGGTAATCCGGGCATCGAAGACATGATTGCTGCCGTCAAAAAGATGCAGGGGCTGTCCTTCGGACAGGCGCAGCACCCGGGTCAGGTGGTGGGTGGCATCCTCGCTGAGCTTCACGCTGCCCTCGGCCGGGAGCGGCCCGGCATGATAGATACGCGGTATACGCATGCTGTTATCGTTTTTCCTGGAGTCGAAAATACCCGCTACGCGTCGCGGTTACGCAGCCTGGAGTCGCTTTCCGGCGCCGTTTGGCCGCGCGTCGGGTTGTCTTATAGTAGGTCAGGGGTTTTATGACTGGCAAGCCCGCTGAACATAAGGATTGGCATTCCCTTGCACCGCCTCGATGCGCCTGTCGCGTTGGCATTCCCAGGGCGTGACCGGATAAAGCCGGTCCCAGGCCTCGAACAGCTGGGTTTGCTGGCTCGACAGGTGCAAGCGATAGCGATCGCGCATATAAAAATAGGTGCGGGCAATGGTGCCCCGTGCGCGGGCCGGCGGCTCCGCCAGCTTATTTTTGAAATCGATTTTCATGGCGCATTGGCCGTATTGTCCTTCACCGCCGTTCCATTGACCGTACTGGAAGTTTTCCCGGTCGCCGTTGATTTCGCCGACGGCGGGCTGCAGATTGTGCAAATCATTTTCCATTTGCCGGTAGCCGGCGTCTTCGGCGCAATGTTTGCGGCCGCCGTTTTGCCAGCATTGCCGCTGATGTCCGAACTCCCAGGCCGGTACCACATGCTCCCATTCGATACGGTTGGCGCGCAGGGCGCTTTTGCGAATTTGGTAACCGCAGGAAGCCAGGTCCGGGATGCCTTTTTTACCTTGCCAGGTGATTTTACAGCCGCAGTAAAAGCTGCCCGGGGCGTCCTGATTGATTTTGACCGCCGCCGCCTTGGCCTGGCTGAAGTTATTGATTCCTTTGGCCGGTGCGAGGGCGGGCATCAGCAGCAGTGTGAGGGAACAGAGTAAGGAAAGTAAAAGAGCCCGGAGCGTTTTATTTGGCATAACGGTTATTCAACAAAAGGAAAAACGCAGGGTAGCGAATCTCGCGGCTGTAGGCAAATCGGAGGGGGTCAGGCATTTTCATCGTAATGGAGGATATTGCCGCACTGGCGGCAGCGATATTGGGCTTCGCCCCGGCGGATGCGATTATGTCGGCGGATGGTTAAATCATGGCGCCGGCATCCGCACGCGTATGGGTAGGTATGGGTACGTACCGTGGCAAGGTCGAACTCATGGGTGCGGCGGGGATCGGACTTTAGGACTTCGGACATCATCCAGCGCCATTCCTTGCCGTGAGGCGCTACGCGGCCAAACTGGCGGAATACCAGTAAATGCGCCAGTTCATGGGGAACGACTTCTTCAATAAAGCTGGCCTGGTTGGCCAGGAGGAGGACCGGATTGATGCGGATTTCCCATTTTTCCAGCCAGGCGGTGCCCGCCGATGTGCCTCGTTGCCGATAGGTTAGCGTCGGTTCAGGGAAATCGCAGTTAAAATATTGGCCGGCCAGGCGCAGGTTTTCGCGCAAGCACTGCATGACGGCTTGCTGAAGGGCTATGGGGATGCGGATCGGTTTCATGAGAGCAAGATAAACCAGCTTTGGGGCCGGTGGCAAGTGGGGGGGCCCGATGGCGGCGGGCCGGCCGCTTCGGACTGTTGGCGCGGTTTCCCTTTAACACGTTTGCTGCACGTCAGGTGATAGCGGTTTCCCTTTAACACGTTTGCTGCACGTCAGGTGATAGCGGGCTTACCGCGCTGTGGGGCGCTCGGTCGGGCAGGAAAACCATGCCCGATTCGACCCCATCAGCACGGTTTCCCTTAACACGCTCGCTGTATGCCCGATGCTCGCGGTTTCCCTTTAACACGTTTGCTGCACGTCAGGTGATAGCGGGCTTACCGCGCTGTGGGGCGCTCGGTCGGGCAGGAAAACCATGCCCGATTCGACCCCATCAGCACGGTTTCCCTTAACACGCTCGCTGCATGCCCGATGCTCGCGGTTTCCCTTTAACACGCGCTCACTTTGACAGGCGCGTTGTCACGTTCGGTGAAAGCGCTCTGTTTGTTAGGCGCGATCGCCGATTTCACGCAGGGATTTGCCGGTCATCAGGTTCCGTTCGATATGTTCGAGGGAGATGTTTTTGGTTTCCGGTATCAGCCAGTAGGTCAGGAGGATAAACAGGACGTTCAGGCCGCCGTAGACCCAGAAGGTGTTGGCGTTGCCCAATTTATCCAGCATGGTCAGGAAAGTGGCGCCGACTATCATGTTGGCGATCCAGTTGGTGGCGGTGGAGACCGTGATGCCGAAATCACGGCCTTTGAGCGGCTGTATTTCGGAACACAGTACCCAAATCAGCGGACCGGCGCTCATGGCGAAACCGACGATAAACATCATCAGCATGACAATGGCGAAATATTTTCTAAAGTCGGTTTCGACGCCGATATGCAGCAGCGTACCCAATACGCCCATGCCGACGGCCATGACCAGGAAGCCCAGCTTGAGGGTGGGTTTGCGGCCCCAGCGATCCACCAGGCCGATGGCGATAAAGGTGGCCAGTACGTTCACCAAACCGACAATGACCGTTCCCCACATTTGATCGGCGGTACCGGAGAAACCGGCGATGCCGAAAATCTTCGGCGCATAATACATGATGACGTTCATGCCGGTGAACTGCTGCATTACCTGCAGCAAGATGCCCAGATAAACTACACGGCGGAAGTTGCCGTTGCTGGTGAACAGTGCCCAGCCGCTTTGCTTGATCTTCAGGCTTTCGCGGATTTCATCCAGTTCATTTTTGGCCTGCGCCGAGGTATCCCGCAGCATATCCAGAACTTTCTGCGCTTCGATGAAACGCCCTCGCGCCGCCAGCCAGCGCGGGCTGCCCGGCAGGAACAAAACGCCGATGAACAGCAATACCGCCGGGATGGTTATCACACCCAGCATCCAGCGCCAGGATCCGCTGTAGCTAAAGCCGGTATCGGATAAATAGGCCGCCAGGATGCCGATGGTAATCATCAATTGATACATGGAAATCATGCTGCCGCGGATTTTTTCCGGCGCGATTTCCGATAGGTATAACGGGGCGGTGTAAGAGGCGACACCTACCGCCAGGCCGAGGATAACCCTGGCGACGATCAGCAGTTCAACGCTTGGCGTAAACGCGGAGCATAACGAGCCGATGACAAACAGCAGCGCGCCAATCAGCAGACTGTATTTACGGCCGAGTTTCGCTGACAGCCAACCGGCGCCCACCGCGCCCACTGCCGCGCCGAACATCATTGAACTGACCACCCATTCCTGTTCATGGGAAGTGATTTGGAAATCTTTCGACAGGAAGGGCAACGCACCGGCAATCACGCCGATATCCAGGCCAAAAAGCAAGCCGGCAAGGGCGGCCATAAAACAGACGAAAAAGGTTATGCGAGCATTAGAGCTGCCTGACCTATGTTTGGCAGTACTCATAGTACCTCCCTAATAACTTCAAAAATTAATAATTATGTATGTTAGGCAAATGCCTCGGGGCATTATGTGCGCCAGATCACAACTATGTAATCGATTACACTCACATATTTTTGTTTAGAAAGCATTTATGCCTAAGACGGCGGTTAAAAACTTTTTAAAAGCGCGTCATTCTTGCCGTTGGCAAAACCGTATCCCGGTATCAATAAGCTATAGCTGAAAACGAAGCGGTAGGCAAAAAATTTACCATGCTAATTGGAAGTTAACCGAATGAAATTTATGGAAATGAGAAGGTGTAACCGGTTTCAATAAAACACATAAAAAAACGACGATCAAGAAGATCGTCGTTGTTGAGTGTAGCCGAAAAAAAATTTTTTGCTTTAAAGGATGAATTTACCGTTTATTTTAAACCGGCGGCGTCGCGCAGCAAATGCGCCTTATCGGTTTTTTCCCACGGGAAATGTTCGCGGCCGAAATGTCCATAGGCGGCGGTTTCGCGGTAAATAGGCTGCAACAAATCCAGCATGGTGATCAAGCCGTACGGACGCAGATCGAAGAATTCGCGCACCAGCGGGATCAATTTGTCATCGGCTATTTTACCGGTGCCGAATGTCTCGATGGAGATGGACGTCGGTTCCGCCACGCCGATGGCATAAGACACCTGGATTTCACAGCGGCTGGCCAGGCCCGCGGCGACGATATTCTTGGCAACGTAGCGGGCGGCATAGGCGGCGGAACGGTCCACCTTGGACGGATCCTTGCCGGAAAATGCGCCGCCGCCATGGCGAGCCATGCCGCCGTAGGTATCGACGATGATTTTACGTCCCGTCAGACCGCAGTCTCCCATCGGGCCGCCGATAACAAAACGGCCGGTGGGATTGATGAAATATTTGGTGGAGGGAGAGAGCCATTCGGCGGGCAGCACCGGCTTGATGATCTCTTCCATCACGCCTTCATGAAGATCCGCCAGCGAGATGTCATCGGAATGCTGGGTGGAGAGCACCACGGTATCGATACCGACGACTTTATCATTATCGTAGGCAAAGGTGACCTGGCTTTTGGCATCTGGACGCAGCCAGGGCAGGGTGCCGTTTTTCCGCACCTGCGACTGGCGTGAAACCAGGCGGTGGGCGTAGGTAATCGGGGCGGGCATCAATACGTCGGTTTCGTTGGTGGCATAACCGAACATCAGGCCCTGGTCCCCGGCACCCTGTTCCAGCGGATCGGTACGGTCCACGCCCTGATTGATATCGGGGGACTGTTTGCCGATAGCGCTGAGCACGGCGCACGAGTTGGCGTCAAAACCCATTTCCGAATTGATATAACCGATTTCGCGAATGGTCCTGCGGGTTAACTCTTCGATATCCACCCAGGCGCTGGTGGTGATTTCGCCGCCGACCAGCACCATGCCGGTTTTCACATAGGTCTCGCAGGCCACGCGGGCTTTGGGATCCTGTGCCAGGATCGCATCAAGCACGGCATCGGAAATTTGATCCGCGATTTTATCAGGATGTCCTTCTGAAACGGATTCGGACGTAAATAGGTGTTTAGCCATCGGTCTCTTTACCTTAGAATACGGGTTAGAAATGACTGCGTAGCGCTGTGGATAAACCACCGGGAAAAGCGATTTTCCTCTGATGGCATTACGCGTCCTGCAACGTCCCGCGGATTAATAGCATTAAGCAGTGAGTCGCTGAGTTAATCGGTCATACCCCAATACATGGATGGATTAACTTCTGGATGGCTATTCTAGGACACCCAGGCGTCTAAACGCCAGCAATTTTTCTTCTGAAATGTGTCCGTCAGGGGCTAATGGCAACGATTCACCCGCTGAAAATGCTTTGTCATGATTTTCATTTTGCATTTTAAGGGCGTTGGCTGTATAAATTCGCGCGCACATACATAGAGCGCGATGTGAATGGCCTTCGTTTACATCTTGTAACTTTTTATCTGCACCGGACCGGCTCCCGCGCCGCCGGATGCGCCAGCCCGGGGGTGACACAGTTAATGATCCGCACTTCATCGGTCGTCACCGACCCTATTCTCCGCTGTCTCGCATGCCCGGTAACCTATACTTATTCCGCGTCATTCCCAGTTTCTCGCCGATGTTACCGATACTTCGGCCTGACGCCGGCCGCCGGAACCGGCA
This sequence comes from Sodalis sp. RH16, assembly GCF_047324245.1. Taxonomy (NCBI): domain Bacteria; kingdom Pseudomonadati; phylum Pseudomonadota; class Gammaproteobacteria; order Enterobacterales; family Bruguierivoracaceae; genus Sodalis; species Sodalis sp. RH16. The sequence continues at coordinate 2,631,364 of NZ_CP178737.1, forward strand.
GTTCATCCGCCGGCAACTGAGCCGGCAGCGCCAGGCATTTCATGCGGCCCATTTTTAATGGGTTTCTTCTGTCCCGTAGCACGGAGTTCATCAAGGTGTTTTACAATTATGGTACCGATGTACCGGATGCCTGCTGCATCCGGCGGCGTTTATTGCTGTTGGCGGCCTGTGGGCGCACGCTTAACCATGCCACCGTCGGTGGTTTTTACGCTGTAAAAACGGTGCACGGGATCATCAACGTGAACCGTGGGAGAGAGCAACATCATGTTTGATGATCAAAAACACCAAGGGCCTCACCGTACCGGCCACCATGATACTTTGCGTTCCATGCAGGAGGTCGCCATGAATGACAGCGATGCCAGTAAAATGATGCGCACCTACAATGTCGCTTACTGGGGCAACAATTACTTTGATGTCAACGAACTGGGCCATATCAGCGTATGCCCCGATCCGGATTTCCCCGAAGCGCGCGTGGATTTGGCCGAATTGGTCAAAGAGCGGCAAAACGACGGCCAGCGGCTGCCGGCGCTGTTTTGCTTTCCACAAATCCTTCAGCACCGGCTGCGTTCCATCAACGGCGCCTTCAAGCGCGCCCGGGAATCATTCGGTTACCAAGGCGGTTATTTCCTGGTTTATCCGATTAAGGTGAACCAGCATCGTCGGGTCATCGAATCCCTGATCAATTCCGGCGAGCCCCTGGGTCTTGAAGCGGGCTCCAAGGCGGAATTAATGGCGGTATTGGCCCATGCCGGCATGACCCGGACCGTGATTGTCTGTAATGGTTATAAGGATCGCGAGTACATCCGCCTGGCATTGATTGGCGAGAAGCTGGGTCACAAAGTCTATCTGGTGATTGAAAAGCTTAGCGAAATCAAACTGGTGCTGGAAGAGGCCGAGCGGCTGAACGTGGTGCCCCGTCTGGGCGTGCGCGCCCGCCTGGCGTCGCAGGGCTCCGGCAAATGGCAATCCAGCGGCGGCGAAAAATCCAAATTCGGACTGGCGGCGGTCCAGGTACTGCAACTGGTGGAACTCCTGCGCAGCAAAGGCCGCCTCGACAGCCTGCAACTACTGCATTTCCATCTCGGGTCACAATTGTCCAACATCCGCGATATTGCTTCCGGCGTGCGTGAATCGGCGCGGTTTTATGTGGAACTCCACCGGCTGGGGGTCAACATCGAATGTTTCGACGTGGGCGGCGGGCTGGGCGTGGATTACGAAGGCACCCGTTCCCAATCGGACTGCTCCGCCAACTACGGTCTCAATGAATATGCCAACAATGTGATTTGGGGCATCGGCGACGCCTGTAACGAATTCGATCTGCCCCATCCCACGGTGATTACCGAATCCGGCCGGGCGGTCACCGCCCATCATACGGTGCTGGTATCGAATATCATCGGCGTCGAGCGTAATGAGTTCAGCGAGCCGAACCCGCCGGATGAAGACGCGCCGCGCGCGCTGGAAAGCCTGTGGCAGACCTGGCAGGAAATGCAGGAACCCCTTAATCGGCGCTCTCTGCGCGAATGGCTGCACGACAGCCAGATGGATCTGCACGATGTCCATACCCAATATACCCACGGCATGCTGGATCTGACCCAGCGGGCCTGGGCGGAGCAGCTCTATCTGAATATTTGCCGCATGATCCAGGTACAGCTTGATCCCAGCAACCGCGCCCATCGCCCGATTATCGACGAACTGCAGGAGCGCATGGCGGATAAGCTGTATGTGAACTTCTCGCTGTTCCAGTCAATGCCGGACGCCTGGGGCATCGATCAGCTCTTCCCGGTGCTGCCGCTGGAGGGATTGGACAAACCCCCCGAAGGCCGCGCCGTGCTGTTGGACATCACCTGCGATTCCGACGGCACCATCGATCACTACATCGACGGCGACGGCATCGCCACCACCATGCCGATGCCTCCTTATGATGTAGATAACCCGCCGTTGCTGGGATTCTTCATGGTGGGCGCCTATCAGGAAATCCTCGGCAATATGCATAATCTGTTCGGCGATACCGCGGCGGTGGACGTGTTTGTCTTTAAAGACGGCAGCGTGGAGCTCAATGAATCCGATGAAGGGGATTCCGTGGCCGATATGCTGCAATATGTACAGCTTGAGCCGGATGTACTGCTCGCCCGCTTCCGCGATCAGGTCAAAGAGACCGATCTTGATCCGGCGCTGCAGGCGGAATTCCTCGAAGAGTTCGAGGCCGGTCTTTATGGTTACACCTATCTCGAAGATGAATAATGATGAATAACGAAGGAACAAACATGAGCACCCTGGGCCATCAATACGATAACTCCCTGGTTTCCAATGCGTTCGGTTTTCTGCGGCTGCCGCTGGAATTCAACCCCTACGATAGCGATGCCGATTGGGTTATCACCGGTATACCTTTCGATATGGCCACCAGCGGACGTTCCGGCAGCCGGCACGGTCCGGCGGCTATTCGCCAGGTCTCCACCAACCTGGCCTGGGAAGGCTGCCGCTGGCCCTGGGATTTTGATGTCCGCCAGCGCCTGAAGGTAGTGGATTGCGGCGACCTGGTATTTGAGTTCGGCGATGCCCAGGATTTCAGCGACAAACTGCAACAACATGCGGAACGCCTGCTGGCCGCGGGCAAACGGCTGTTATCGTTCGGCGGCGATCATTTTGTCACGCTTCCTCTGCTGCGCGCCCATGCCAGGCAATTTGGCAAAATGGCGCTGGTGCATTTCGACGCCCATACCGATACCTATGCCAACGGCAGCAAATTCGATCACGGCACCATGTTCTTCCACGCCCCCAACGAGGGGTTGATCGACCCGCGGCACTCGGTGCAGATCGGCATTCGCACCGAATACGATCGCGACAACGGCTTCACCGTGCTGGACGCGGCGCAGGTTAACGATCGCGGCGTGGAAGATATCATTGCCCAGGTAAAAGGCATTGTCGGCGATTTGCCGGTTTACCTGACATTTGATATCGATTGCCTGGATCCGGCCCATGCGCCGGGTACCGGCACGCCGGTGATCGGCGGACTCAGCACCGATCGGGCCTTAAAGCTGGTGCGCGGCCTGCAGTCGCTGAATATCGTCGGCATGGATCTGGTGGAAGTGGCGCCGTCCTACGACCACGCGCAAATCACCGCCCTGGCCGCCGCCACTCTGGCCCTGGAAATGCTCTATATCCAAGGCGCAAAAAAGCCTGATAACTCCCCAAACACCGAAAGCTAAACCGGGCGTGTTAAAGGGAGACCGAGCCAATGGTGTCGAAGCGGCCATCCTGTGGCCTCCGGAGCGCACCATGGCACGGTGGGCCCGCTATCGCTGAAGCTGCAACCCGGCGTGTTAAAGGGAGACCGCGCCAATGGTGCCGAAGCGGCCATCTTGTGGCCGCCGGAGCGCGCCTGGCACGGTAGGCCCGGTATCACTGAAGCTGCAACCCAGCGTAACATCAGCGCCCATCCTGCCGGAAACCACCCGCCATTACCCGCCCCCGGCGGCTCGAACACCCCTCCGCCTGAATCTCACCTCATATTTCGCGCATTCCTGCATATACATTTATTACCAATTTAGGTTACATTTAGCGATATTTTCTTTCTTAGTCTCTGAAGTTAAGTGATTGATTTTCATATAGCTTGGTCAACGAGACACTATTCAATCCGAACTGGAGTATAAAAATGACACCCCGTAAAACATTGGCGAACGCCATTCGCGCTTTGAGCATGGATGCTGTGCAAAAAGCTAAATCCGGCCATCCCGGCGCCCCCATGGGCATGGCCGACATCGCCGAAGTCCTGTGGCGAGACTATCTGCAGCACAATCCGTCCAACCCGAAATGGGCCGGCCGCGATCGCTTTGTCCTGTCCAACGGCCATGGCTCCATGCTGCTGTACAGCCTGCTGCATCTCACCGGCTATAACCTGCCGATGTCCGAACTGCAAAACTTCCGCCAACTGCATTCCAAAACCCCCGGACACCCGGAATACGGCTACACCGATGGGGTTGAAACCACCACAGGACCCCTGGGGCAGGGCATTGCCAACGCCGTGGGCATGGCCATTGCCGAACGTACCCTGGCGGCGCAATTCAACCGTGCGGGCCATGACATCGTCGATCACCACACCTATGTGTTTATGGGCGACGGCTGCATGATGGAAGGGATTTCCCACGAAGTCTGCTCATTAGCCGGCACCATGAAGCTGGGTAAGCTGACGGCGTTTTACGACGACAACGGCATCTCCATCGACGGGCATGTGGAAGGCTGGTTCAGCGACGACACCGCCAAACGGTTTGAAGCCTACGGCTGGCACGTGGTGCGCGGCGTAGACGGGCATGACAGCGAAGCCATCAAGGCCGCCATTGAACAGGCCAAAGCCGTTACCGATCGGCCCTCGCTGCTGATGTGCAAAACGGTGATTGGCTTCGGTTCGCCGAACAAGGCCGGTTCCCATGACGCCCACGGCGCGCCGCTGGGTGATGCCGAAGTGGCCGCCACCCGCAAGCAGCTGGACTGGAACGAAGCGCCGTTCGTCATCCCGCAGGAAATTTACGACGCCTGGGACGCCAAGTCCGCCGGCGCCGCCCGTGAAGCCGCCTGGAACGAAAAATTCGCCGCTTACGAAAAAGCCTACCCGGAACTGGCGACGGAATTCAAACGCCGCATCGAAGGCCGTCTGCCCGCCGATTGGCGGCAGCAAAGCCAAGCCTACATCGAAAAGCTCCAGGCCAATCCGGCCAGCATCGCCAGCCGCAAGGCATCGCAAAACGCCCTGGAAGCCTTCGGGCCGCTATTGCCTGAATTTTTGGGCGGCTCCGCCGACCTGGCCCCCAGCAATCTCACCATTTGGTCGAAGTCGGTTTCTCTTGGCGACAACCAGGCAGGCAACTATATCCACTATGGCGTGCGCGAGTTCGGCATGACCGCCATCGCCAACGGTATCGCCGTGCACGGCGGTTTTATACCCTATACCGCCACCTTTCTGATGTTTGTGGAGTATGCCCGTAACGCGGTGCGCATGGCGGCATTGATGAAAATCCGCTCCATCTACGTCTATACCCATGACTCAATCGGCCTGGGGGAAGACGGACCAACCCACCAGCCGGTGGAACAGCTGGCCAGCCTGCGCCTGACGCCGAACATGCGCACCTGGCGGCCCTGCGATCAGGTGGAATCCGCCGTGGCCTGGCAGCAGGCCATAGAACATGCCCATGGCCCGAGCACCCTGGTGTTATCCCGGCAGAATCTGGCGCAGCAGCAGCGTACGCCGCAACAGTTGGCCGATATCGCCCGCGGCGGCTATATCCTGAAAGATACCGACGGTACGCCTGAGCTGATTATTATCGCCACCGGTTCGGAAGTGGCGCTGGCGGTAACCGCGTGGGAAAAACTCAGCGGGGATGGCCGCAAGGTCCGGGTGGTATCATTACCCTCGCCTGAGGTGTTCGATTTGCAGGATGCGGCCTATCGCGAAGCGGTACTGCCGAAAGCGGTATCGGCGCGTCTGGCCGTTGAAGCGGGTATCGCGGATTACTGGTACAAATATGTTGGCCTGAACGGGGCAATCATCGGCATGACCGGTTTCGGCGAATCGGCTCCGGCCGAAGAACTGTTCAAACTGTTCGGTTTCACCGCCGAAAATGTATTGGATAAGGCGCGCACGCTGCTGGCGTAAATTCAATAAAATCTTTCAAGGCACCCTAGGGTGCCTTTTTTATGGTACGCCCGGAACGGAGACAAATCTTCGGCTGGTTCTAGCGTGGGTTCATGGCGGCAAATATGGCGTCATAGCGACCATCCCGCTCGGCCCAGCGCCGGGTTCTGTCGTGCTCCACCAGCACTTCGCCGCCGGGGTGATCCCCCGCCGCCAGCAACTGCATAACCTCCGCCACGTATGCCGCGAGCGGAACCGCGCGCGGGTCGGAGGCCTGCTGTTCGCCCGTGAGTTCCGTCTGTACGTAGGGCGGCGCCAGTTCAAGCACCTCGACGGGAACATGACGCAACTGATGGCGCAGCGATTGAAGCCAGGAGTGCAGGAATGCCTTGCTGGCGCAATAACTCGGAAAATCGGCCCGGGGTACGAAAGCCAGGTTGGAACTGGTCGCCATGATTGCCGCGTCCGGCCGCCCTTGCAGCACCGGCAGGAAAGCCGCGGTCACGCGCAGCACTCCCATGATGTTCGTCTCCACTATCGCCTGGGCGGCACAAACATCCCAGCCATCCGCGGTCATGTCCTCTGCCCGAGAAATACCGGCGTTGGCGATAAGCACGTTCAGTTCTGGAAAACGCGCGCGCACGTCGCCGGCAAATTGAGACAATGAGGCCGGGTCGTTGAGATCGAGCGTCATTCCAATCAGGCCAGGCCGGCTTGCCGTTATTTCATCAAGCAGGGACTGCCTTCGCCCTGCGATGACAACCCGATTGCCGCGGTCGTGGAAAGCTTCGGCGAGCGCCCGGCCGATGCCGCTGGTACCGCCGGTGATGAGGATAGTGTTGCCGGTCATTTTCATGGTTCGCTGCTCCTTTATGATGGACTTCGAGACACTCCCTGCTGGGATCCTCTCGACAAAGGACGCGTTGGATGACGGTAACGCCTACGACAGCGCCCTGCGGGCAACTGCAGAAACGATTATTGCGTGGCTGCATTGGCATCGTCAATATTTTCCAAACGGGATTTTCCCAAAAAGGCCTTGCCAAGCCTCTGAGAATGGGACCTCTCCTGTAAAACAGACGGCAATGGTGACCGCGTCCCGCTCGTTTGGCTTAAGTCTGATTTTTCGTGACTATTTGTGCAAAAAAACACCGTTTTATCCAGCGAAAGCGGATCTTCATCACATATTTGCCAAAATAATTCCGCTGCGCTCTTTTTTTGATTATTCTAGCTGAAGCGTTTCAGTCAACCATATGAGCGCGCTTTTGTTCATGTGGATGACCGTTTATAATCGGAACCGTCAACGTTGTCACCATCCGAGCAGTCCCTTGTTCAGCGGTCTTTTTAACAGCCGTCCGTCGGGCTTGAATTTTCGCAAAAAGCGGCATGGGACGCATTTAGTGGTATAGTTGACTGTATAACATGCTCTACCGTCACGATCGTTTTTCAACATTATCCTCGTCCGGACGGACGGCGGCCTACCGCGGGACACGTGAGCACGACAAGCAACGATTCCTCCAGGCCGGTATGTTAAAAACCCCGGTGATAAAACAAGAGCGGGACATATATAAAAGCGCGGCACCGCCGTCCGGGCACTCTTCCGACGGGCGTTGACCGTAAGCAGCTTCCAGGCCGGCGGACGGCAACCCGTCTTCCCGCCGCCCAGGCAACTTTACAAGAATCAAACAAGAGGGTTCACCATGGCTGTAATTAAGATGACTGATCTGGATCTGGCTGGTAAACGAGTACTCATCCGCTCGGATCTGAACGTTCCGGTTAAAGACGGCAAAGTAACGTCCGATGCGCGCATCCGCGCTTCATTGCCTACCATTGAAGCCGCGTTGAAACAGGGCGCGCATGTAATGGTGACGTCCCATCTCGGCCGTCCGACCGAAGGCGAATATAATGAAGAATACTCTTTGCTGCCGGTGGTCAATTATCTGAAGGACAAGCTGTCGTCGCCGGTTCGTCTGGCCAAGGATTATCTGGACGGCGTGGACGTGGCTGCCGGTGAACTGGTGGTGCTGGAAAATGTCCGCTTCAATAAAGGCGAAAAGAAAGACGACGAAACCCTGTCGAAAAAATATGCCGCCCTGTGCGACGTCTATGTTATGGATGCCTTTGGTACTGCCCATCGCGCCCAGGCTTCCACTCACGGCGTCGGCAAGTTTGCCCCGGTAGCCTGTGCCGGCCCGCTGCTGTCCAATGAACTGGAAGCCCTGGGCAAAGCCCTGGGTAACCCGGCGCGTCCGATGGTTGCCATCGTCGGCGGTTCCAAGGTCTCCACCAAGCTGACCGTGCTGGATTCGCTGTCCAAGATTGCCGACCAGCTCATTGTCGGCGGCGGTATCGCCAATACCTTTATTGCCGCCCAGGGACACAATGTCGGCAAATCCTTGTACGAAGCCGATTTGATCCCCGAAGCCAAACGCCTGCTGCAAACCTGTGAAATCCCGGTGCCCGCCGACGTGCGCGTCGCCACTGAATTCTCTGAAACCGCCGCGGCGACCCTGAAGTCGGCCAGCGATATCAAAGACAATGAACAGGTGCTCGATATCGGCGATGCTTCCGCCGCACAACTGGCGGAAATCCTGAAAAAAGCCAAGACCATTCTTTGGAATGGTCCGGTGGGCGTATTCGAATTCCCTAATTTCCGTAAAGGTACCGAAATCGTCGCCAAGGCCATCGCCGAAAGCGAAGCGTTCTCCATTGCCGGCGGCGGCGACACCCTGGCGGCCATCGATCTTTTCGGCATTGCCGATCAAATTTCCTATATTTCCACCGGCGGCGGCGCTTTCCTGGAGTTTGTGGAAGGTAAAAAACTGCCTGCCGTGGTGATGCTTGAAGAGCGAGCCAAACAGTAACGCGACAGCAAGCCGGGCGCGCGCCATTATCGGCGCGCGCTTTCGCCGTTGCGAAGTCTGTACGGGGCAACGGTGTCCAATCCCTCTTTTTTAATGGCCTACAAAACAGGACAAAGCAATATGTCTAAGATTTTCGATATTGTAAAACCAGGTGTTATCACCGGTGACGATGTACAGAAAGTATTTGCCGTAGCGAAGGAAAACCACTTTGCTCTGCCCGCCGCTAACTGTGTAGGTACCGATTCAATTAACGCCGTGCTGGAAGCCGCCGCGAAAGTGCGCGCTCCGGTCATCGTTCAGTTCTCCAATGGCGGCGCGGCATTCATCGCCGGCAAAGGCCTGAAGGCCGAAGGCCAGACGCCGTCCGTATTGGGCGCTATTTCCGGTGCGCTGCATGTGCATCATATGGCCGAACACTACGGCGTGCCGGTTATCCTGCACACCGACCATTGCGCTAAAAAACTGCTGCCGTGGCTTGACGGCCTGCTTGATGCCGGCGAAAAACATTTTGCCAAGACCGGTAAGCCGCTGTTCTCATCCCACATGATCGACCTGTCGGAAGAGTCGCTGGAAGAAAACGTCGCCATTTGCAGCAAGTACCTGGCACGCATGGCTAAGATGAACATGACCCTGGAAATTGAACTGGGTTGTACCGGCGGTGAAGAAGACGGCGTGGATAACAGCCATCTGGACAACTCTTCACTCTATACCCAGCCGGAAGACGTGGCCTATGCCTATGAAAAGCTGAATGCCATCAGCCCACGTTTCACCATCGCCGCCTCCTTCGGTAACGTTCATGGCGTATACAAGCCGGGCAACGTGAAGCTTACCCCGAAAATCCTGGATAACTCGCAGAAATTCGTTTCCGAAAAATACGGTTTGCCGGCCAATTCCCTGAACCTGGTGTTCCACGGCGGTTCGGGCTCCACTCCGGAAGAAATCAAGGAAGCGGTAAGCTACGGCGTGGTTAAAATGAACATCGATACCGATACCCAATGGGCAACCTGGGAAGGTATTTTGAAGTATTACCACAAAAATGCCGGTTATCTGGAATCGCAGTTGGGCAACCCCGAAGGCGAAGATAAACCGAACAAGAAATACTACGATCCCCGCGCCTGGCTGCGTGCCGGCCAAGCGTCCATGGCTGCCCGTCTTGAGCTGGCGTTCCATGAACTGAACGCTGTCGACGTATTGTAATTTCCGTTCTGCAAAAAACGTTGTGATAAAAGGCCTCCAAACCGGAGGCCTTTAACATAATGAATTATAGGAATATTCCTGCCCTTTTTTCAGCCGTTGATTGGCGTCGAAAACGATTATTGGTTACGCTTAAGAAACTCCGTTGTTGTCGGCAGGTATGGCCGGCCGGTTTTTTTTCGCCTTACACCAGAGGGTAGGATAATAGAATGGAAGACCTAAACGTCGTCGATAAAATCGACCATGCCGGCAACTGGCTGGTTAATAACGAGCAGTTATTGCTTTCTTACGCAGTGAATATCGTGGCCGCGCTGGTGATTCTCTTTGCCGGGATCCTCATCGCCCGGGTGATTTCCCGCACCATCAATCAGCTTATGCGATCCCGCCATATCGATATCACGGTGGCGGACTTCCTGTCGTCCATCATCCGTTATGGCGTCATTATCTTTACGGTGATTGCCGCGCTGGGCCGGGTGGGCGTTCAGACCGCGTCGGTTATCGCGGTCATCGGCGCCGCCGGCCTGGCGGTAGGTTTGGCCCTGCAAGGTTCGCTGGCCAATTTTGCCGCCGGCGTGCTGTTGGTGACATTCCGGCCTTTTCGCGCCGGCGAGTATGTGGATTTCGGCGGAACCGCGGGCACGGTGCTGATCGTGCAGATTTTTTCCACCACCCTGCGCACCTACGACGGCTTAATGATTGTGGTGCCCAACGGCAAAATCCTGGCAGGCAATATCACCAATTTTTCCCGCGAGCCCAACCGGCTGGTGAATCTCACCATCAGCGTCAGCTACGACGCCGATATCAACACGGTTAAATCCGTGATCACTGACATTATCAAGGCAGACAGCCGCGTACTGAAAAATATGGGCATTACCGTGGGGCTCAACAACCTGGGAGCATCTTCACTGGATTTTATGGTACGGGCCTGGGTCAAGAGCGGCGACCTGCAAAACGTCACCTTCGACTGGCTGGAACGGTTCAAACACGCGTTTGATGAGCGCCAAATCGGCATACCCTATCCGCAAATGGATGTGCATATGTATCGCACCCCCAAACCGCAGACCGCCGCTAACGAGGATGAATCCAAAAAGCCGGCCCCGGCGGCGGAGGGTCCCACGGCAGGCTAGTCCCGACATCCTCGAATTTTGAACCGAGTATGCGGAAGGGATCGCGTGTCAAAGGGCGAGCACCCAACGTGCAACGAACCTGTTAAAGGGGGACTCTACCCATGGCAGCCCGGCCCGCTGCCTCGGGCCAAACGCCAATTATTAGTTTTGCTAATTATTAATTAGAAATTTCCATTTCAACTGATGATGGCTTTTCATTACACTGCCGGTATTTTCTATTGCATAACAAAAGGAATACGGCATGTGGACTGTACTGTTCCAAGGGTTCGCCCTCGGCATGGCGACCATTGTCCCGCTTGGACCGCAGAACGTACTGGTCATGAATCAGGGCATCCGCCGGCAATATCATCTGTTGATTGCTTCTCTGTGCCTGCTCAGCGATATGGTGCTTATCTCGGCGGGCGTGTTTGGCGGCAGCGCGCTGCTGTCGCGCTCGCCCGTACTGCTGCAAGCCGTCACCCTGGCGGGGGTGGCGTTTCTCTCCTGGTATGGATTTAACGCCGTCAGGCATGCCTGGCGCGGCGACGAGGCGATGGCGGACCGGGCCGGTATGCTCCCCGCCAGCCGAGGCCGGGTGGTGATGACCATGCTGGCGGTGACCTGGCTCAATCCCCATGTCTATCTTGATACCCTGGTCGTGCTGGGCAGCCTCGGCGGTCAGTTAGATCCGTTGGCGCGACGCTTCTTTGCCGCCGGCTCCATCGGCGCCTCGGTGGTGTGGTTTTACGGACTGGCCCTGCTGTCGGCACGGCTTTCCCCCTGGCTGAACCGGCCGCCGGTACAAAGGGGCATCCAGCTGTTCGTGGGAATGGTGATGTGGATGGTGGCGCTGAAACTGGCGCGTCAGTCCTGGCCGCTGTCGTTGTTGATGACGCATTTACAATAGCTTACCGCAAATGCCCCGTTTGAAGACTCCTCCTATATTTTACCGGACGCACGGCGCGTTACTCTGCCGATGCAGCATAACCAAACGGTAAATAACTGCAAATAACATAGCCATAAGATGAAATTCGGTAATGATATGCTGCATCAGGATGAGTATATCTGCAATCCAACTCGACGGGAGGTACCATGAAGGTCAAGGCATTAGCATTAGCCGCCATATTGGGGTGGGGGGCGTTATCCACCCAGGCGCCGGCCGCGGAGCTGCCCGCCGGGCCGCACGTCATCACCTCCGGCGCCGCAAGCGTGGAGGTGGTGCCGGACATCGCCACCCTGACCATAGAAGTTTCCATTTCGTCCAAGGACGCCGGCGACGCCAAGAAACAGGCGGACGCGCGCGTTGCGCAATACTTTGATTTTCTGGCTAAAAACGGCGTAGAGAAGAAAGACATCAATGCCGCCAATCTGCGCACCCAGCCGGAATATGACTTCCTGAAAACCGGCGAATCGGTGCTGAAAGGCTACCGCGCGGTGCGCCAGGTCCAGGTTACGCTGCGGCAGCTTGATAAACTCAATGAACTATTGGACGGCGCGCTGAAATCCGGCCTGAACGAAATCAGGGCGGTGGAACTGGGCGTGGCCAATCCGGACGTCTATCGCGACAAGGCGCGCAGCCAGGCTATGGAAAATGCCTCCTCCCAGGCCCGTGCGCTGGCGGAAGGCTTCAAGGCCCAGTTGGGACCGATTTACAGTATCCGTTACCACGTGGCCAACTATCAGCCGGTTCCGGTAGCCCGGATGTTCAAAGCCAATGACGCCATGGCGCAAACCGATGCCGCGCAAACCTATGCGCAGCAGACCATTCGTTTCGACGATCAGGTCGACGTGGTATTTGAACTGCGGCCTCAGCCTTAAACCTGGCGCAAAGCCTGGCGGCCGTGGGAAAGCAAGGCATCGGTCACTTTACGCATCATCCGGCTTTCCGGCGCAAAACGATGCCAGAACAGCATCCGGCGCTGGAACAGCCCTGGCGTAAGATCAATCAGCTCGCCGCTGTCCAGCTCTCTTTCGATTTGCAAATGGGGGATCATGCAACAGGTGGTGCCCTGGCGAGCCAGCTGCACAAACGCTTCCGATGAGTTGACGATATGGCAGGGCACGCTGCCCGGCGGCAGATCGAAATTCTGCTGTAAAAACGCCTGATGCATGTCGTCAAGATGATCGAACGCCACCGCCGGCGCTTTCAGCAGCGCGCTGCGGGTGACGCCGTTCGGAAAGTAGCGGTCGGCAAAAGGTTTCGATGCCACGAACAGGTAATCCAGGGCGCCCAGTTGATCCACCAGGCAGCTGGGCAGGGGCTGGGGCTGGATACTCACCGCCCCCACCACTTCACCGCGCCGAAGCCGCTCCTGGGTGCGGGTTTCATCCTCAACCTGCAAATTAAGCCGGATGGGCGAATCGGTCAGTACCGGTTTCAGCGCCGGCAGCAGCCAGGTGGCCAGGCTGTCGGCATTGACCGCCAGGGATAACAGCAGGGGAGTATCGCTGCCGTTATCGGTGCCGAGCCATTCATCTTCCAGCAACTCCACCTGATGCAATAATGCCAGCAGCTTTTGGCCCTGTTCCGTCGGCCGGGGCGGGACGGTACGTACCAGCAGCGGCTGGCCGAAAAGATTTTCCAACTGTTTTATGCGTTGCGATACCGCGGATTGCGTTATACAGAGTTTCTGCGCGGCACGTTCAAAACCTCGTTCACGTATCACGGCGTCGAGCGCCTGCAGCGTTCGATAGTCCGGGCGTTTCATTCAATCTTCGTCCCCTAACGTCGGTGTATCCCTGCACTATGCCATAGTTTTGCCCCGGTAAGGTCTTAAAATCTTATGGATGAGGGTGGAGTGGTCCGGGCGCGTGCCGTTGCGGCGGAATTCAAGCTTTTTGGCCGGATATTGCTTTATAATACCGGCAAGTTGGATTTCCATAGGAAAAACATGCCATGACGCAGGATGAACTTAAAAAAGCGGTAGGCTGGGCGGCATTGAAATATGTTCAACCCGGTACCATCGTCGGGGTCGGCACCGGTACCACCGCCGCGCATTTTATTGACGCTCTGGGCACCATGAAACACCAGATAGACGGGGCGGTATCCAGCTCCGAGGCTTCGTCGGCGAAATTGAAAGCGCTGGGGATCCCTTTGCTTGATTTAAACAGCGTGGATTCGCTGGATATCTATGTCGACGGGGCGGATGAGATCAACAGCCATATGCAGATGATTAAAGGCGGCGGCGCGGCGTTGACCCGTGAAAAAATTATCTCCGCCGTGGCGCGCCGTTTTATCTGCATTGCCGACGCGTCCAAACAGGTAGACGTATTGGGAAGATTTCCCCTGCCGGTTGAAGTGATCCCTATGGCGCGGGCGTATGTGGCCCGTGAACTGGTTAAATTGGGCGGTTTGCCCGAATATCGCCAGGGGGTGGTGACCGATAACGGCAATATCATTCTTGATGTGCGTAACCTGCAAATATTGGATGCAGTGGCGCTGGAAGATAAAATCAACGCTCTGCCGGGGGTGGTTACCGTCGGGCTGTTTGCGCGGCGCGGCGCTGACGTAGCGCTGATCGGCACTCCGGAGGGCGTCAAGGTTATCGAATAAGCCGCGGATTTCCCATGGGCGGGCCGGCCGGGCAGGGATATTGTTACCGATGCCGGCCTGACTGCGGGCGACGGATAAGTGTTAATTTTGTTTACATAGCATTTTTTAATTCTTTATCTGAAATTCAGTGATAAATATCACATTTAAGTCATTTAACTGCCATATATAGGACGTATGCCTGTCCCTCCAGAAGAATTATCCATAGCAATCACTTATGTTCGGCGCTTGTGCTGGGCGGACTTTGGTCAATGAACTTGCCGATGCGGCAATATTTGTTATTTTGTCCGGGTGCTGTGTTTTGCAGCCGCTTCTGAAGTATCAAAAAGGGTCGGGAAATGGCGAAAGTATCGTTGGAAAAAGACAAAATCAAATTTCTATTGGTAGAGGGCGTGCATCAGACCGCCATCGATAATCTGCGGCATGCCGGTTATACCAATATCGAATACCATAAAGGCGCATTGGACACCGAGTCATTGAAGGCATCCATTCGCGATGCGCATTTCGTCGGCATCCGATCCCGCACCAACCTGACGGAAGAGGTGTTTGCCGCCGCGGAAAAATTGGTGGCGGTGGGCTGCTTTTGTATCGGCACCAATCAGGTTGATCTCAAGGCCGCGCTGAAACGGGGCGTGCCGGTATTCAATGCGCCTTTTTCCAATACGCGTTCCGTGGCCGAGCTGGTCATCGGCGAGATGCTGCTGATGATCCGCGGTGTGCCGGAAGCCAATGCCAAAGCCCATCGCGGCCAGTGGAACAAGCAGGCCCAGGGCAGCTACGAAGCCCGGGGCAAAAAGCTGGGCATCATCGGTTACGGCCATATCGGTACGCAATTGGGTATCCTGGCGGAAGGCCTGGGTATGCAGGTTTACTTTTACGATATCGAGAGCAAGCTGCCGCTGGGCAATGCCCATCAGGTGGATTCGCTGCCGGAATTGCTTGGCCTCAGCGATGTGGTGACCCTGCATGTGCCCGATACCCAGTCTACTCGGAATATGATGAGCTCGGCGGAATTCGGCCAGATGAAAAAAGGCGCGCTGTTTATCAACGCCGCGCGCGGTACGGTGGTGGATATTCCGGCGCTGTGCGACGCTCTGGCCAGTAAACATCTTGCCGGCGCCGCCGTGGACGTTTTCCCTGAAGAACCGGCCACCAATACCGATCCGTTTGTTTCGCCCCTGTGCGAATTCGATAATGTTATCCTGACGCCGCATATCGGCGGGTCGACCCAGGAAGCGCAGGAGAATATCGGTACGGAGGTGGCGGGTAAGCTGGCGAAATATTCCGATAACGGGTCTACTCTGTCCGCGGTGAATTTCCCGGAGGTTTCTTTGCCGGAGCATGGTGAAAACGTCAGCCGGCTGCTGCATATTCATGAGAACCGTCCCGGTATTTTGACCCGTATCAACCAGATTTTCGCCGAACAGAGCATTAATATTGCCGCCCAGTATCTGCAAACCACGGCGGATATCGGCTATGTGGTGATAGACGTGGAAACCGATGCGGAAAATACCGCTTTGCAATTGCTTAAGGCGATACCCGGCACGATCCGGGCGCGTTTGCTGTACTGAGGTTTTGGCCCCAGGGCGGGGGCCGGCGCCTTGGGGGACTGCGGCGGCTGCGAGATAGCCGCTGCATCCCCGTTGGTACGGTCTCCCTTTAACAGGTTCGCTGCACTCCCGGTGTTTGCGGGCCTACCGCGCCATGGGGCGCTCGGTCGGGCGGGAAAACCACGCCCGATTCGACCCCATTGTCACGGTCTCCCTTTAACAGGTTCGCTGCACTCCCGGTGTCTGCGGGCCTACCGCGCCATGGGGCGCTCGATCGGGCGGGAAAACCACGCCCGATTCGACCCCATTGTCACGGTCTCCCTTTAACAGGTTTGCTGCACGCCCGGTGTCTGCGGGCCTACCGCGCCATGGGGCGCTCGGTCGGGCGGGAAAACCACGCCCGATTCGACCCCATTGTCAGAGTCTCCCTTTAACACGCGACTCCCTTTAATATGCAACCCCCCTTCAACGGGCGATTGTGCTGTTGTGATTCTATTCAATCAAATTGGTCTTATTCATAATCATTTCTGTTTATCATGACTGGTAATAATCAGATCTAGATCGCATTTTTTATATTTTGACTCAATATAATCATTATGATTAAATGTAATCATACATGTGAGGGCAGAATGAAAATCAAAGCAACCATTGAGAGAATGCCGGGGGGGATGATGCTGGTCCCGCTGATTCTCGCCGCTTTACTCAATACCTTTGCGCCGCAATCGCTGGAGATCGGGGGGTTTACTTCGGCGCTGTTTAAGCACGGCGCCCTGCCGCTTATCGGCGCATTTTTACTCTGCATGGGGGCCGGTATCAGTTTTAAGGCCGCTCCGCGGGCGTTGCTGCAAGGGACCACCATCACGGTGACCAAGGTTTTGGTGGGGGTGGTGTTAGGCTTTGGTATTGAACATTTGTTTGGCACCGGCGGTATCTACGGCCTTTCCAGCCTGACGGTTATCGTGGCGATGGCGAATGCCAACGGTGGTCTTTACGCCGCGCTGGTGGGTGAGTATGGCACCGAACGGGATCTGGGGGCCATTTCCATTTTGTCCCTGGGGGACGGCCCGCTGTTTACCATGATAGCCCTGGGGGCGGCGGGGATGGCTAATATTCCGTTTATGGCGCTGGTGGCGGTATTGGTGCCGATTGTGGTGGGCATGATTTTGGGTAACCTTGATCATCAAATGCGTGATTTTCTTACCCGCGGCGGTCCGATTTTGATTCCGCTGTTCGCCTTCGCTCTGGGGGCGGGCATTAATCTTGATATGCTGGTAAAAGGCGGGGTGGCCGGGGTTGTGCTGGGCATCCTGGTCACCGTCCTGGGCGGTTTCTTTAATATACGGGTCGATCGGCTGGTGGGGGGATCGGGGATCGCCGGCGCCGCGGCATCAAGCACCGCGGGCAACGCCGTGGCGACTCCGCTGGCCATAGCCCAGGCCGATCCTACCATGGCGTCGGCCGCCGCCGCCGCCGCACCGCTGATTGCCGCATCGGTGATTACGACCGCCATCCTGACCCCGTTGCTTTGTGCCTGGGTGGCAAAACGTAATGCAGCATCCGTACTTCGGGAGAATAAAGCATGAAACTGGTAGTGGTGGCCGATGATTTTACCGGGGCTAACGACACCGGCGTGCAGTTGGCGAAGAAGGGGGCGAGAACCGAGGTGCTGCTTGACGAGCGGGCTACCGTGTCGCCGCGGGCCGATGTTCTGGTTATCAATACTGAAAGCCGTGCGCTGAGCGCGGAGGAGGCGGGGCTGAAGGTCAGCGAGGCGCTGCGGCCGTTTTTTCAGGAAAAAGCCGGGCAACCGATTATCTACAAAAAAATCGACTCTACTTTTCGCGGTAACGTCGGGGCGGAGATCGCCGCCGCCATGAAGGCAAGCGGCGCAATGCTTGCCATTATCGCCGCCGCCATTCCGGCCGCGGGCCGCACCACCCGCGAGGGCCAGTGTCTGGTCCAGGGAATTCCCCTGGTGGAAACCGAGTTTGCCAGCGATCCGAAAACACCGATTTTATCCTCGCATATCGGCACGCTGATCGGTTTACAAAGCACATTGCCGGTTTACGAGGCATGCCTTGAGACTGTCCGGGGCAGCGAGCTTAGCGTTTTTTTGCAGCAATTGGCGACCAAAGGACCCTGCTGTGTGGTCATGGATGCCGAACACGATGGTGATTTGGTGCAAATAGCCCAGGCGGTGGGCAATTTGACGACTTCTTATATTTTGGTCGGCGCCGCGGGCCTGGCCAACGCCTTGCCCCCCGCGAGCTATCTCACGCCCAAACAGCGCCTGCCGGTATTGGCGGTGGCCGGGTCCATGAGTGAAATAACCCAGCGGCAAATAGCGTATGCCGCACGTGAGAAGTCGCTGGGCATCGTGGATATCGATGTGGAAACACTGCTGGCGTCGCCGGCACCGGAAACCCTCCTCCCTTATGTCCGGGCGGCGGTGACGGTGCTGGAGGATCGGCAGCACTGCGTGTTGCGCACCTGTCGTGACGTCGGGGCACGGCAAGCCATTGACGAGCTGTGCCGCCGCTACGGCTATACGCGCCAGCAGTTAGGGGATTACATCGGTTTACGTCTTGGCGAAATCACCCGGCAAATCATCGCCGGCGCACAAATCGGCGGACTGTTTCTCACCGGCGGCGATATTGCCATCGCCGTGGCCCGGGCGCTTGGGGCCGAGGGATATCGCATTGCCGCCGAGGTGGCACCCTGTGTGCCCTGCGGCACTTTTGTGAACAGTGAGATTGATGATTTACCAGTGATAACCAAAGCCGGCGGTTTTGGTAATGAAACCACCTTGCGCGATGCACTTTATTTTATTGAGGAGATGTACAGTGGTAAATAAAACGATAGCAATCACTATGGGTGATCCGGCAGGCATCGGTCCGGAAATTATTTTGAAATCCCTGGCGCAGGGCGAACTGTCCGGATGCAGGGCCGTGGTGGTGGGCTGTCTGCAAACCCTTCGGCGCATTCAGGCACTGGGCATTACGCCGCCGGCGGAGCTGAAGTCCATAGAAAGAGCGGATCGGGCAGTTTTCGCCCCCGGCGTCATTAACGTTATCGATGTGCCGCTGGCGGACCCGGCAGCGCTGGTGGCGGGACAAGTGCAACCCGCCGCCGGCGATTTGGCCTATCGCTGCATCGCCAAGGCCTCGGCCATGGCCATGGCGGGAGAGGTGCAGGGGATAGCCACCGCCCCCCTAAACAAGGAAGCGCTGCATGCCGCCGGGCATATCTATCCGGGGCATACCGAACTGCTGGCCGAACTGACCGGCAGCCGCGATTTCGCCATGGTGCTTTATACCGATAAGCTGAAGGTGATCCATGTCAGCACCCATATCGCGCTGCGGAAATTCCTTGACACGCTCAGTCGCGAACGCATCAAAACGGTTATCGGCATCGCCGATACCTTTCTTAAACGGGTAGGATTTTCAGCGCCGCGCATCGCGGTGGCCGGGGTCAACCCCCATGCCGGCGAACATGGTTTATTCGGCGATGAAGAGATTACCATCGTCGGTCCGGCCATTGAGGAGATGAAGGCCCAAAAGATAAATGTATTCGGTCCCTGTCCGCCGGATACCGTTTTCCTGCAAGCCTATGAAGGGCAATATGACATGGTGGTGGCGATGTATCACGATCAGGGACATATTCCGTTGAAATTACTTGGTTTTTATGATGGAGTGAATATCACCGCCGGGCTGCCTTTTATTCGGACTTCAGCCGACCACGGTACCGCCTTCGATATTGCCTGGACAGGCAAAGCCAAGTCTGAGAGCATGGCCATATCGATTCAGTTAGCCATGCAACTGGCCTAGTCATGGTATAGTCATGGCATAGTCATGATACAGTTAAGCGGATGTTATGAAAGGACAAAGTCGTCTGGATCAGATTATGGATTTTCTTAAAAGCCATAATCTGGTCACTGTAGATCAACTGGTCGCGGCCGTATCTGCTTCACCTGCGACCATCCGGCGCGATCTGATCAAACTCGATGAACAGGGTGTGATCAGCCGCAGCCATGGTGGAGTGACTTTAAACCGATTCGTTCCGAGCCAGCCCACCACCAATGAAAAAATGCAGCGCAATCTGCCGGAAAAAAGGGCTATCGCCCAATTGGCGGCGCAGCTGGTGCAGCCCGGCGATTCGGTGGTGCTGGATGCCGGCACCACCATGCTGGAACTGGCGCGCAACCTTACCCATTTGCCGCTGCGGGTGATTACCGCCGATTTGCATATCGCCCTGCTTCTGTCCGAATTCAAACAGATCGAAGTGACCATCATCGGCGGCCGTATCGATGACAGCAGCCAGTCCTGTATCGGCGAGCACGGTCGCCAGCTGCTGCGCAATATCTACCCGGATATCGCCTTTATCAGCTGCAACTCCTGGAGCCTGCCCAAAGGCATCACCACCCCCACCGAAGAGAAGGCCGGCCTGAAGCGGGATCTGGCTGCCAATGCCCGTCGGCGGGTGCTGCTGGCGGACAGCAGCAAATACGGCGCCTATTCCCTGTTCTGCGTATCGCCCCTGTCCGACCTGACGCAGGTGATAACCGATCGCGGCATCCCCGCCGAGATTGAATCCGCTCTGCGGCAGCAGCCGTTTACCCTGACGCTGGCCTGACCGCCTAAGCCGGCTTGATTTGCTTGGCGCAATGAGGCCGACTGATTCCATTGGCCGGAGGGAGCTCATTGGCGTGACCGCCGTCTCAGGCGTGATTGAGATTTACCATTGCCATTGACGAGAGGGCGTGATGATTTCCGGCAGGGGGATATCCCAGGATTCAACCGGCACCTGTTCCACCTGCTGGCAATCATGGGCCAGACCGATGGGGTAAAAACCCGATTCCCGCCGCCAGTGCCGCAAGGTGCGATCATAAAAACCGCCGCCCATGCCGAGCCGCTGGCCCTGTGCATCAAACGCCACCAGCGGGGTAAACAGCACATCCAACCGCGCCGGGGGTAGCAGGCGGGTGATATCCAGTTTGGGTTCGCTGATGCGCAGGCGGTTGACCGTAAGCGGGGTATCGGCATCATAGCGCAGGAACAGCAAATGTCCCGGGCTGAACGGGTGCAGCACCGGCAGGTAAATCTGCTGGCCGCGCCGGCGGAGGGCATCGATTATCGGCCGGGTATCCAGTTCGCCGTCAAAGGATAAAAACAGCGCCAGGGTTTTGGCGGCGGCGATGCGCGGATGCGCCAGCAAGCGTTCGGTAACCGCGTTTGAGGCGTCGGCCTGCTGCCGGGGGCTTAACGCTCGCCGTGCTTGACGGATTTGATTGCGGATGGACTGCCGCAGGATTGATTTGTCCGACGCTGGAGTCATAGAAAAGACGATGGTATGGAAAGGGGATCTCCGAGATGCCGCCGCAGGCTGTAACCCTTGAACCCATGGTTCAAGGTGAACGCAGCGTTCTAACCTTAAGGCTTCTCGGACGAACCGAGCATGCGCACCAGTTAAAGATCGCCACATTCTTGTGGTATAAATTATCGGCTCAGGGGACTGGCCCGCTGGCGAACACCTCAGAGAAATTTTATTTGTACGATTCGCGGGCTGAAACCCCGGCGACTATCGTTATTTGTACTGCTTGCCGCTATTCGAACCCCTTGCCGCTGTTCGAACTGCATACTGCTATTCGAACTGCGTTCCCGGACGTTCGGAAATCCGTCCTTGCTCTACCAAGGCTTGTTCGATCGTTTGCTGCAATAACCGGATTCGCTGCTCCATATTGGCCGCATAATCGCGCGTTTTCAACCTTTCTTGCGCCAGTTCGTGACAGACGTTCAAGGCCGCGATAAAAACAAGCTGTTCCGTATTGGTGACTCTAGTTCGAACTTTAAGATCTTGCAACCGCTGATTAAGATCCTCGGCCGCCTGGTTCAACGCTTCCTGTTGTTCCGGCGGGCAATTCACCCTCAACGTGCGGCCGAATATTTGAATATCTACCGGTTGTGCGGACATACCACCTTCCTGCATTGTTGCCGCGCCAACGCTTATCGCCACCCGTTTCACCATTGCGGGAGCAAAAGCGGACGCTACTATAATCAATCTATATAAAACAATCTATATAAAACAGAAGTTACAAGCCCTTTCTGGTATAGCGACGGACCTTGGTGGTAGCATAACACGAACTTATCCTGCCAACGACGATGAAAGCGCATGTCTATACAAAATACCTTGCCGGACTATGAAAATCTGAATCAGCTGCTTACCCAGCAGGCGGTGGCGTTAACGTCGGCGGAAATGCATGGTTTGATCAGCGGAATGCTGTGCGGCGGAAACCGGGACCACAGCTGGCAGACCCTGGTGCATGAGTTGACCAATGAAGGGCTGGCTTTCTCGCAGACCCTGGCGGAACCCTTGCGCCAGCTGCATGAGAGCACCGCCCACTCTTTGGAGGACGAAGAGTTCATGTTCCAGCTGCTGCTGCCGGATGACGAAAGTGCGACGGTGTTTGATCGGGTGGACGCCCTGGCGGGCTGGGTCAATCATTTTCTGCTGGGGCTGGGAGTTGTCCAGCCCCAGCTGGATAAAGTCAAAGGAGAGGTGCGGGAGGCGATTGACGATTTGCGTAATATCGGCCAGCTGGGTTATGACGAAGACGAAGATCAGGAGGAGTTGGCGCAATCCCTGGAAGAAGTCATCGAATATGTCCGTATGGCGGCGATTCTTTGTCATAATGATTTTACGCACCCGGAATCATCCGCGCCGCAGGAAAAACCCAAACCGACCTTGCATTGAGCCTTTGGCCCGCTCAGGTATCAGGCCGCCGGCACGGCGATAGCCGGTCAATACCATCACCATGAAAAGGCAGGAGAGAGTGATGACTCAACAAGAATATTTACGCCGTCGTCAGGCGTTACTGGCAAAGATGTCTCCGGCCAGCGCCGCCGTAATTTTCGCTGCGCCGGAAGCGACACGTAATGCCGACAGTGAATATCCTTATCGTCAAAACAGCGATTTCTGGTACTTCACCGGCTTTAACGAGCCCGAAGCCGCGCTGATCCTGATTAAAAGCGATGAAACCCACCATCACAGCGTACTGTTCAACCGGGTGCGGGATTTAACCGCGGAAACCTGGTTCGGCCGCCGCCTGGGCCAGGAAGCCGCGCCGGCCAAGCTGGGGGTGGATCGGGCCTTGCCCTGGGATGAGATCAAAAATCAGCTGCACCTGTTATTGAACGGCCTGGATGTGGTGTATCACGCGCAGGGGGAATATCCGTTCGCCGACGAACTGGTGTTCAATGCCCTGGCAACGCTGCGGCGCGGTTATCGCCAGCAGTTAAAGGCGCCGGCTACGCTGACTGATTGGCGTCCCTGGGCACATGAGCTGCGCTTGTTCAAATCGGCGGAAGAAATCGCCGTGATGCGCCGCGCCGGTGAAATCACCGCCCTGGGCCATACCCGCGCTATGCGGGCCTGCCGGCCGGGCATGTATGAATATCAGCTGGAAGGGGAAATCCTGCACGAATTCAACCGCCACGGCGCGCGTTTCCCCTCTTATAACACTATTGTCGGCAGCGGTGTGAACGGCTGCATTCTGCATTACACCGAAAATGAAGCGATCATGAAAGACGGCGATCTGGTGCTGATTGACGCCGGCTGCGAGTATCGGGGCTATGCGGGGGATATCACCCGGACCTTCCCGGTGGGCGGCAAGTTCAGCGCCGAACAGCGTGCCGTCTATGAAATCGTGCTGGCGTCGCTGAATGCCTCGCTGGCGCTCTTCAAACCGGGCACCAGTATCCGCGACGTGACCGAGGAAGTGGTGAAAATCATGGTAACCGGCCTGGTGAAGCTGGGGGTCCTGAAGGGTGACGTAACCACCCTGATCGGCCAGCAGGCCCATCGGCGTTTCTTCATGCACGGGCTGAGCCACTGGCTGGGGATGGATGTCCATGACGTGGGGGATTACGGTACGCCCGAACGGGGCCGGATCCTGGCGCCGGGCATGGTGCTGACCATTGAGCCGGGCATCTATATCGCTCTGGATGCAGACGTGCCTCCAGCCTATCGCGGTATCGGCATCCGCATCGAAGATAACATCCTCATTACCGAACAGGGCAACGAAAACCTTACCGATTCGGTGGTGAAGGATCCGGACGCCATCGAAGCGCTAATGGCGGCGGCGCGCTAATTCATGACGGTAATCATCATTGGCGGCGGCATGGCCGGCGCCACCCTGGCGCTGGCATTGTCCCATCTGACCGGGGGGCGGCTCGACATCGATCTGGTGGAAAGCGCCGCTCCTGAAAGCCATCGCCACCCCGGCTATGACGGCCGGTCCATTGCCCTTGCCCAGGGGACCTGCCGGCAATTAACCGCTATAGGCGTCTGGCCGGCGCTGATGCCCGGCGCTACCGCCATTACCCAGGTGCAGGTCAGCGATCGCGGCCACCTCGGCAAGGTGCGGCTTGACGCCGGGGATTACCGGGTGCCCGCGCTGGGTTACGTGGTGGAGCTGCATGACGCGGGGCAGCGGCTGTTTTCGCTGTTGCGCCGGGCGCCCGGCGTCAGGCTGCATTGTCCCGCCACCGTCGCCACCCTGACCCGGCGCCGGGACGATGTGGAAGTGCGGCTGGATAACGGCGGGGTATTGACCGGCCGGCTGGCGGTGGCGGCGGACGGTTCCCATTCTCCCGTGGCCCGGCAATGCAATATCCAGTGGCGGCAGCAGGATTACCGGCAACTGGCGGTCATTGCCAACGTTTCCACCGCCATGCCCCACCGGGGCAGGGCCTTTGAGCGCTTTACCGAACACGGGCCGCTGGCGTTACTGCCCTTGTCGGGGGGACGCAGCGCGCTGGTCTGGTGCTTGCCCGAGTCACGGCGGGAAGAGGTCGGCGCCTGGGATGACGCCCGGTTCCGGGAGGCGTTGCAGACGGCGTTCGGCTGGTCCCTCGGGCGGATTGTTACCGTGGGGCAACGGCAGATTTATCCCCTGCACCTGCGTACCGCCTCGCATCATATCTCCCATCGCCTGGCGCTGGTGGGCAATGCGGCGCAAACCCTGCACCCCATCGCCGGGCAGGGGTTCAATCTGGGGTTGCGCGACGTGATGACCCTGGCGGAGACGCTGGCGGACGCGGCGGGACAGGGGCTCGATCCCGGCGGCTATGCGGTATTGCAGCGCTATCAACAGCGTCGGTTGCCCGATCAGTCCGGAACGGTAGGCATTACCGACGGGCTAATCGACGTGTTTGCCAACGGGCACCCGCCGCTGGTGATTGCCCGTAATCTGGGGCTGCTGGCCATGGCGCATTCACCCTGGCTGCGGGACACCCTCGCGCGACGCACCCTGGGCTGGGTGGAGCGTTAATTTCCGGCCTTCAACAAGGACTTCAGCTATGCAAGCATTCGATGTGGTGATCAACGGCGGCGGAATGGTGGGTTTGACCCTGGCCTGCGGTCTGCAGGGCAGCGGCTTGCGCGTCGCGGTGGTGGAGCAGCGGATGCCGGAAGCGATTCCCCCGGCCGAAAGCCCGGCGCTTCGGGTCTCCGCCATCAATGCCGCCAGTCAGCGCCTGTTGCGGCATGTCCGGGTATGGGACGATATCGTCGCGGTGCGCGCCACGCCCTACCGGGGCATGGAAGTCTGGGATAACGACAGCTTCGGTAAAATCGCCTTTGACGGCGGTCCCTTGGGATTCGAGCAGCTTGGGCACATTATCGAAAATCCGGTCATCCATCAGGCACTGTGGCGCCGGGCCGCCGGGTTATCGGATGTCGAGCTGTTTTGCCCGGCGTCGCTACGGCAAGTAGCCTGGGGCGAAAACGAGGCGTTTATTACCCTGGATGACGATCGGATGCTGACCGCCAGGCTGGTGGTGGGGGCGGACGGCGCCGATTCCTGGCTGCGGCGCTATGCCGATATTCCGCTGACTTTCTGGGATTACCAGCATCATG
The DNA here is from genome assembly GCF_047324245.1 of Sodalis sp. RH16. Classification (NCBI taxonomy): domain Bacteria; kingdom Pseudomonadati; phylum Pseudomonadota; class Gammaproteobacteria; order Enterobacterales; family Bruguierivoracaceae; genus Sodalis; species Sodalis sp. RH16. The sequence continues at coordinate 2,657,166 of NZ_CP178737.1, forward strand.
CCCTGGTAGCCACCGTGCGTACCGAGCGCCCCCACGGCGGCATCGCCCGCCAGGCGTTTCACGGCGACGGAATTCTGGCGTTTCTGCCGCTGGCGCAGCCCGATGTCTGTTCCATCGTCTGGTCCCTGCCGCCGGAGTCGGCGGAGCAGCGGCGGCAAATGCCGGCGGAGCAATTCACCGCGCAATTGGCCCGACACTTTAATCTGGCCCTCGGTTTATGCACGCTGGAAAGCGAACGGTTGACATTCCCCCTTACCGGCCGCTATGCCCGGGATTTCGCCGCGCACCGTCTGGTGCTGGTGGGAGACGCGGCGCATACCGTCCATCCGCTGGCGGGGCAGGGGGTGAATCTGGGATTGATGGATGTGGCCGAATTGCTGTCTGAACTGCAGCGATTGCAAATCGCCGGCAAGGATATCGGCCATTATGCCTATCTGCGCCGCTATGAACGGCGCCGCAAGCACAGCGCCGCCGTTATGCTGGCGGGCATGCAGGCCCTGCGTGAGCTGTTTGACGGCAACAATCCCCTCAAAAAATGGGTTCGTGACGCCGGATTGCGTTTAGCGGATACGCTGCCCGGTGTAAAACCTCGCCTGATCCGGCAGGCCATGGGGCTTACCGAACTGCCGGCCTGGCTGGATGAAGACGCCCGTTCGACTGAAAAAATCTAATCCAAGGGTTTTTTTTCATTATTATTTCTAATCCGAAGCCTCGGCAAAACGTATTCCAACAGCGTTTCGTCGGGGTTTTTTGTTATCAAATTTTGCGTTGAGGTCCTCCGATTTACCGTTTGTGCGCCGTTATAATCCCTTTGTCAGCATATCATGCTGATGAGGCGGGGAGCGTCGTTTAACATTATACTTCCCGGCGGGATAATTTAATTTATGGTTTCCCCCTGGATTAGGTGGTAACTTCTGGCAAAAGGTATCGTTTGCGCCGATGGAAGCTTATTTTTCGTATAGGCCGAAAGCGTCGGCGCCTTCCAGGACATTTGTTGTATAGCCTCAATAATTCGAGTTGCAATAAAGCCAATGTAATGCAACGTGAAGCATGGCGGTTATATCGTCTGAATTGACCACAAAGAGAGAAAAGATGGCCCAGCTGACATCGCTGTACGAACAGCACATCGCGTGCGGCGCAAAAATGGTGGATTTCCATGGCTGGATGATGCCGTTGCATTATGGTTCGCAACTGGAGGAGCATCACCAGGTCCGCCGGGACGCCGGCATGTTCGATGTTTCCCATATGACCATCATCGATCTCCAGGGATCCCGCACCCGCGAATTTTTGCGCTACCTGCTGGCCAATGATGTGGCAAAGCTGACCCAGCCGGGCAAGGCCCTGTACACCGGGATGCTGAATGCGTCCGGCGGCGTGATTGACGATTTGATCGTTTATTTCCTGGCTGAAGAGGATTTCCGCCTGGTGGTGAATTCCGCCACCCGCGAAAAAGACGTTGCCTGGGTCACGGACCATGCCGAACCGTTTAATGTCCGGGTAACCGTGCGTGACGATTTAGCGTTGATCGCCGTGCAGGGACCGCAGGCCCAGGCCAAGGCGCGGACGCTCTTTACGCCCGAGCAGCTGGCGGCGGTGGCCTGTATGAAGCCCTTTTTCGGCGTGCAGTCGCAGGATTTGTTTATCGCCACTACCGGCTATACCGGCGAGGCGGGCTATGAAATCGCCCTGCCGAAAACCCGGGTGGAGTCGTTCTGGCAACAATTGCTGTCAGCCGGGGTCAAACCCTGTGGCCTGGGAGCGCGGGATACCCTGCGCCTCGAAGCCGGCATGAATTTATATGGGCAGGAAATGGACGAAAGAATTTCGCCCCTGGCCGCCAACATGGGCTGGACCATCACCTGGCAGCCGGAAGACCGTGATTTTATCGGCCGTGAGGCGCTGGAAGCCCAGCGCCGCGCCGGCACCGAACAGCTGGTGGGCCTGGTGCTGACCGAAAAAGGGGTGCTGCGCAACGAACAAACGGTGCATTTCACCGACAGCAACGGCAACCGGCAGACGGGGATCATCACCAGCGGCTCCTTTTCCCCGACGCTCGGGGTCAGTATTGCCCTGGCCCGCGTACCCGCAGGTATCGGCGAGCAGGCTATAGTATTAATCCGTAACCGCGAAATGCCGGTTAAGGTGACCAAACCCGGTTTTGTCCGCGCCGGTAAACCGGTCGTTCAATTTTAACTTTGCGAGAGTGAGGATGGCGATGAGCAGCAGCGTGCCTAAAGAACTAAAATACACCACGTCCCATGAGTGGGTCCGTGACGAGGGCGAAGGCGTTTACAGCGTCGGTATCACCGAACATGCCCAGGAGTTGCTGGGAGACATGGTATTTATCGATCTGCCGGAAGTGGGCGCCGAATTCGCCGCCAGCGATGATTGCGCCGTGGCCGAGTCGGTAAAGGCCGCTTCGGATATCTACGCGCCCATCAGCGGTGAAATCGTGGCGGTGAATGAAGAGCTTGAAGCTTCGCCGGAGCTGGTGAACAGCGCGCCTTATACCGAAGGCTGGCTGTTTCAAATCAAAGCCGCCGACGAGAGTGAAGTAGCCGCATTGCTCGATGCCGATGCCTATGAGGCCACCCTCGACGAAGAAGACGACGAAGACGAATAACCGCCGCACGGCCCCGGTGAACCATCCGGGGCTTTTCCCGACCCGTTTGTGATTTCCCCCGTCCCATGCCCGATGCAGGAATTGTAGTTTATGACCCAGACTCTCAGCCAGCTTGAACACCATGACGCGTTTATACAGCGCCATATCGGCCCTTCCCCGGAACAGCGGGCGCATATGCTTTCAGCCGTCGGCGCCGCCACTCTGGACGCGCTGATTGGCCAAATCGTTCCCGCGGATATTCAGCTTTCCGCCCCGCCGGCGGTGGGCGAGGCCGCCACCGAAGCCCGGGCGCTGGCTGAGCTGAAAGCCATTGCCGGCCGTAACCGGATCTGCAAAACCTATATCGGCATGGGCTACAGTGCGGTCATCACCCCGCCGGTGATTTTGCGCAACATGCTGGAGAACCCGGGCTGGTATACCGCCTATACGCCTTACCAGCCGGAGGTGTCGCAGGGCAGGCTGGAAGCCTTGCTGAATTTTCAACAGCTGACGCTGGACTTGACCGGCCTGGATATCGCTTCCGCCTCGCTGCTGGATGAAGCCACCGCGGCGGCGGAAGCCATGGCGCTGGCCAAACGCGCCAGTAAACTGAAACAGGCCAACTGCTTTTTTGTCGCCGACGATGTGCACCCGCAGACGCTGGATGTCGTGCGCACCCGGGCGCGCACCTTCGGTTTCGATCTGGTGGTGGGCCAAGCCGAAGCGGCGCTTGAACAGCCGGGGGTATTCGGCGTCTTGCTGCAGCAGGTAGGCACCACCGGAGAGCTCCATGATTACCGCGAACTGCTGGCGGCCCTGAAAGCCCGCCGGATAGTCAGCTGCGTGGCGGCGGACATGATGGCGCTGGTGCTTTTGGCGGCGCCGGGGGCCCAGGGGGCCGATGTGGTGTTCGGTTCTTCCCAGCGTTTTGGCGTACCTATGGGGTACGGCGGACCGCACGCGGCATTTTTCGCCGCCCGCGACGAGGTGAAACGTTCCATGCCGGGCCGCATTATCGGCGTTTCCCGCGACGCGGCGGGCAATACCGCCCTGCGCATGGCGATGCAAACCCGCGAGCAGCATATCCGGCGCGAAAAGGCCAATTCCAATATTTGCACCTCGCAGGTTCTGCTGGCGAATATCGCCGGCTTGTATGCCGTTTACCACGGACCGGCCGGGCTTAAACGTATCGCCGGGCGTATCCACCGCCTGACCTCGATCCTGGCGGCGGGCTTGACCGCCGCCGGCATCACGCCGCGTTTTGCCCGCTGGTTCGATACCCTGACGCTGGATGTGGCGGATAAGGCCGCGGTGCTGGAGCGCGCGCGGGAAGCCGGCGTTAACCTGCGTGCCGACCTGGACGGCGCGGTGGGGATTACCCTGGATGAAACCACCGGGCGCGAGGATATCGCCGCCCTGTATGCCATTCTCACCGGCAGCCGGCAGGCGCTGGATATCGATGCCCTGGATGCCGGCATCGGCGAGGTGATTCCGGCGCAATGGCTGCGTACCACCCCCATCCTGACCCATCCGGTCTTTAACCGCTATCATAGCGAAACCGACATGATGCGGTATATGCACCGGTTGGAGAACAAAGACTTGGCGCTGAACCAGGCGATGATCCCCCTGGGCTCGTGCACCATGAAGCTGAACGCCGCCGCGGAAATGATCCCCATTACCTGGCCGGAGTTCGCCGAACTGCATCCGTTCTGCCCGCCGGAACAGGCTGCCGGCTATCAGCAGATGATAGCGCAGCTCTCCCGTTGGCTGGTGCAGTTGACCGGCTATGACGCGCTGTGCATGCAGCCCAACTCCGGCGCCCAGGGCGAGTATGCCGGCATGCTGACCATACGGCGCTATCATGAGAGCCGTAATGAGGGCAACCGCCATATCTGCCTTATCCCCAGCTCAGCCCACGGCACCAATCCGGCCTCGGCGCAGATGGCGGGTATGTCGGTTATTGTGGTGGCCTGCGATAAGCACGGCAATATCGATTTGCACGATTTGCGTGAGAAAGCCGAACAGGCCGGCGATGAGCTGTCCTGCATCATGGTGACCTATCCTTCCACCCACGGCGTTTACGAAGAGACGATCCGCGAGGTGTGCCAGATAGTTCATCAGTACGGCGGCCAGGTTTACCTGGACGGCGCCAATATGAACGCCCAGGTGGGCATTACCTCGCCGGGCTATATCGGCGCGGACGTGTCGCATCTTAACCTGCATAAAACATTCTGCATTCCCCATGGCGGCGGCGGACCGGGTATGGGACCCATCGGCGTGAAAGCCCATTTGGCGCCGTTTGTTCCGGGCCATGCGGTGCTGCATATGGACGGCGTGCTGACCCGGCAGGGCGCGGTCGCCGCCGCGCCGTTCGGCAGCGCCTCCATTCTGCCCATCAGCTGGATGTATATTCGCATGATGGGGGCCGAGGGTCTCAAACAGGCCAGCCAGGTGGCGATTTTGAATGCTAACTATATCGCCAGCCGTTTGAACGCCGCGTTTCCGGTGCTCTACAGCGGTCGCGACGGCCGGGTGGCCCATGAGTGTATTCTGGATATCCGTCCGCTGAAGGAGGCGACCGGTATCAGTGAAATGGATATCGCCAAGCGTTTGATCGACTATGGTTTCCATGCGCCCACCATGTCGTTCCCGGTGGCCGGTACGCTGATGGTGGAGCCCACCGAATCGGAAAGCCAGGGGGAGCTGGATCGCTTTATCGACGCCATGCTGGCGATTCGCGGCGAGATTGATAGAGTTGCTAAAGGGGAGTGGCCGCTGGAGGATAATCCGCTGGTTAACGCGCCGCATATCGAGCGCGAGCTGGCGGGGGAGTGGACTCATCCCTATAGCCGTGAGACGGCGGCTTTTCCGGCGGGCTTTGAGCATAAGTACTGGCCGAGCGTCAAGCGGCTGGATGATGTGTATGGGGATCGCAACCTGTTCTGTTCCTGTGTGCCGGTAAGCGATTACGAGTAGGGAAACGGCGGGCAGAGCCGGCATGCGCTCCCTTTAACACGCTCGTTGCAGGTCCGGCGATCGCGGGCCTAGCGCGCCATGAGGCACTCGGTCGGGCGGAAAAACCACGCCCGATTCGACCTCATTGCCACGCTCTCCCTTTAACACGCTCGTTGCAGGTCCGGCGTTCGCGGCCCTTCGTTAAATTGCTGTATGGGGTTTCGATGAGGCGGCTTGTTGTGTACAATGCAACAAATGTCGGATAAGGTCATCTCATCATTGTCGAATAACAAATCAAATATGCCAATAACCCGAGATGTGCGCCTGCCGGTGCAGGAGCGTTCAGCGGCTCGTATGGCCAAGGTGCTGGACGCCGCGGAGCGCATGCTGGCGGACGTGGGGCCGGAAAAAACGTCGATTCCCGCCCTGGCTGAAGCGGCGGATGTTCCCCGCGCCGCCATTTATCCCTTCTTTCCCGATAAATATGCCCTGTTTTCCCACCTGGCGCGTATTCATATGGAGCGCCTGCTGGATGCCTTGGCGCATTCCCGGACCGGGCACGCCGGTACCTGGCGGGCATGGGTCGAGACGGCAATCGAGGAGACGGCGGATTATTATAACGCCCATCCGGTGGCGAGCGTGCTGTTGCTAAGGGGCTCATTCGCCGACAGCGATCATGATGCTCATGGCGCCAAGAATGCGGCCATTGGCGATCTGCTGCGCGCCAAGGCGGCAAGCCTGGGGGAACTGCGGGCGCTGCCGGCGGTGCCGGATGCGGCGACTATCGCCGTTGAGATTGCGTTCGCCTGTATGAAGCACGGCTACGGGAAGGAAGGCCGGATATCGCCGGCGATTTGCCGGGAGGCGACACGGGCCGTGACGGCGTATCTTGCGCGCTGGGACGGTGGCGATGTCGGCGATTCACCGGCATAGCATTATCCTGCACCGATCCGCCCCGTGACTTTTTTGCGCAGCAACGCATAGCATTGCGCCAGTATAAACAGGCCGGCCTGGGTAAGCACAATACAAGGGCCGGTGGCGCCGTCGATATGGAAACTCAGCAGCGTGCCGGCAAAGCATGACAGGACCGATACCGCCGTCGCCGTGAGCAGCAGCCGGTCGAAGTGCCGGCATAGCAGCAGGGCGGTCATGCCCGGCGCTATCAGCATGGCGATGACCAGTATTATCCCCACCGCCTGCAGGGCGGCGACGATGGTGAGCGCCAGCAGGCACAGTAGGCCGTAATGCAGCCGGCCTACCGGCAGCCCTTGTATCCTTGCTTGCGCCGGGTCGAAACAATACAGCATCAGGTCCCGGCGCTTCACCAGGATAATCACCGACGCCGCGGCGATTATCCCCAACAGGTGGTTCAGGCCGGACCGGCTGATGCCCAATACATTGCCGAACAGAATATGGCTGAGGTGCTGGTGGGTATCGACCCGGGAAAACAGCACCAGCCCCAGGGCGAACATGCCCGAATAGACAATGCCCATCACCGTGTCTTCCTTGACCCGGCAGTGATCCTTGATATAGCCGGTGGCGGCGGCGCAGGCGATGCCGGCGCCAAAAGCACCGACAATCATCGGCAGGCCGGCCAGATAGGCCAGTATGATGCCCGGCAAAACCGCATGAGAAATGGCGTCCCCCATCAGCGACCAGCCTTTTAATACCAAAAAGCACGACAGCAGGGCGCAGACGATGCCAGTGGCGACGGCGGCAATCATCGCCCGTTGCATAAACGGGAACACAAAGGGCTCCGTTACATAGTCAAGCCAGCCGGTCATAACGGTTTGCTCGTGATGCGGCGACGGCGACGGGCCGCCAGCAGGCCGTGCCGGGGGGCGAACAGGAACGCCAGCAGGAAGAGCAGGGTTTGCAGCGTGACAATCACACCGCCGGTGGCCCCGTCGATAAAGTAGCTTAACCAGGCGCCGCCGGCGCCGGTGATAATACCGGTAAGCACGGCGATGATGATCAGCCGCGGGAAACGGTCGGTGAGCAGATAGGCCGTCGCGCCGGGAGTGATGACCATCGCGATCACCAGGATGGCCCCCACGGTTTGCAATGCTGCGACGGTGCACGCGCTCAGCAGGGTGAAAAAGATGATTTTCAGCCGCAGAGGCGACAGACCGATGGTGGCGGCATGGCCCTCGTCGAAAAACACCGCCAGCAGATCCCGCCAGATAAGACATAGCACCAGAAAGGAAATGCCGATGATAATCATCACCTGCCTGGCATCCTCATCGGCGATGCCGAGGATATTGCCGAAAATAATCGACTGAACGTTAACGCCGGTAGGGTTGAGGGAGACAATCAGCAGGCCGGCGGCAAGAAACGCGCTGAATACCAGGCCGATTACCGCATCTTCGCGCAGGCGGGAATAGTGGCGGGCCAGCGCCATCAGCAGCGCCGCCAGCATGCCGGTAAAAAACGCCCCGGCGGCGATGGGCCATCCTAACGCATAGGCGCCCGCCGCACCCGGCACCACCGAATGGGATAACGCATCCCCCATCAGCGACCAGCCCTTGAGCATAAGATAAGCGGACAGAAACCCGCAAACGCCGCCTACTATGGCGCTCATCCAGATGGCCTTGGCCATATAGTCATACTGCCAGGGTTGCAGCAGCAGCGACATCATGGCCGAATCCTCATACCATCGACATCGACATCGACATTGCCGGTGCCAATATCAGCGCCGGCGCCGGTTGTGGCAAGGGCTGCCGGTGGGTGCTCCGGCAGCGTGCCGAGCCGCAATGCGCCGCCGAAAACCCGCTCCAGATTCTGGCGGGTAAAGGTGGTGTCCACCGGGCCGGCCGCCATAACGGTGCGATTGATCATCACTACCCGATCGCAGTACTCCGGTATGCCGGCCAAATCATGGGAGGCCACCAGGATCAGATGGCCCTGATCCCGCAGCGACCGAAGCAGCCCGATGAGGATATCTTCCGTTTGCACATCGACCCCGGTGAAAGGCTCATCCAGCAGCATCACCCGGCCCTGCTGCGCCAGCGCCCGGGCCAGGAACACCCGCTTGCGCTGGCCGCCGGAAAGCTCGCCGATCTGGCGATGGCGCAAGTCCCATAGCCCGACGCGGTCCAATGCCTCTTCCACCCACCGTTTGTCCCGTGCCGAGGGAATGCGCAAAAAAGACATGGCGCCGTACCGGCCCATCATTACCACATCCCTCACCAGCACCGGGAAACTCCAGTCCACCTCTTCCGCCTGGGGGACATAGGCGATAAGGTTTTTTCGCAATGCGTCGGCCACCGGCAGGTTGTCCAATGTGACCATACCCGCGGCGGGCCGCACCATGCCCAATATGCTTTTAAACAGGGTGGATTTGCCGCTGCCGTTCATGCCGATTAAGGCGCAAAGCGTGCCGCCGCAGAGGCGGAAACTGGCGTTGCTCAGGGCGGTATGGCCGTTGTTATAGGTTACGGTCACTCCGTCCATCCGCAGCTCGGGCCGATAGAGCGGGGTCATAAGCCGAATCCTTTGGCAATGGTGTCCGTGGTTTGGTAAAGCAGGCTAAGGTAGGTGGGCACCGGCCCGCCGGCCGCCGAAAGGGAATCCACATACAGCACGCCGCCGTACAGCGCGCCGGTCTCCTTGCTGACCTGGCGGGCCGGCTTGTCCGATACGGTGCTTTCGCTGAAGATCACCGGGATGCCATACTCGCGCACCTGGTCAATGACATGGCGGACCTGCCGGGGCGTGCCTTGTTCTTCCGCATTGATGGGCCAGAGGTAAAGCTCGCGCAGGGCATAATCCCGCGCCAGGTAGCTGAAGGCCCCTTCACTGGTGACCAGCCAGCGAAGAGTAGCGGGGATCCGGTTCAGCCGCGCTCGCAGCGGCGCGTCCAGGGCGGCGATTTTAGCCGCGTAATCCCGGGCGTTGCGGTTGTAATCGGCGGCATGGGCCGGATCGTGTAACACCAGCGCTTTACGGATGTTTTCCACATAGATAAGGGCATTGCCGGCGGACATCCAGGCATGGGGATTGGGATTGCCGCGATAGGGACCGGCACGGATCGGCAACGGCTCGACGCCCTCGCTGACAACCGCCGAGGGGACGTCACGGACATTTTCATAAAAACGCTGGAACCAGCGCTCCAGGTTCAAGCCGTTCCAGAGCACCAGATCCGCCGACTGGCTTTTGACGATATCCCGCGGCGTCGGTTGGTAATCATGGATTTCCGCCCCGGGTTTGGTAATGGACTCCACCATAGCCGCATCCCCGGCCACATTTTGCGCTATATCCTGCAGCACGGTAAAGGTGGTGATGACCCTGAATTTTTTTTCGCCGTGGGCGCCGCCGGCGGCGAAAAACAGCAGACAGCCCAGCAGGATCCACCATGACGCGGCGGTTGGAAAGGGTTGGCGCTTTAGCGGGTTCGTCAGCATACAGTCGATTGGCGGCAATATCATTAACAGGTGATAAAATTATGTCCATATATAGCACAGGCTATATTGTATAGCAAAGGCAATTTTAATGGACATCAACCAACAGACCGCCGCTGCCGGGTTGTTTATCATCCGCCGACGGTTACAATGCTATGCTTGCCGTTGTAGCTGCCGGCAGACAGATCATCCAGGCCGAAAAACAACCATGAGGAAATACCATGAACCGCCCGGAGAAAGACGCGTTCCCCATTCCCGCCGGCCAACTGGTCGATGCGAGGGAACATGCCCAGGGGTTTATGCAGGTCAGGCAGGCCCACCGGTCGGAACTGATGGACGATTACATCGAGCTGATTGCCGACCTTATCCAGGAGCGGGGAGAGGTTCGCCAGGTGGAGCTGGCCGCCCGCCTGGGGGTGGCGCAGCCCACGGTGGCCAAGATGATCAAAAAATTGTCCGCCGCCGGTTTGATCAGGCAGCTACCCTACCGGGGCGTATTTCTCACCGCCGAAGGGGAGATCATGGCGGCAAAAAGCCGTAAACGGCACCAGATTGTGGAATCATTCCTGCTGGCGCTGGGTATCAGCGCGGAAACTGCCCGCCGGGACGCCGAGGGCCTGGAACATTATGTCAGCGAGGAAACCCTGGATGTATTCCAGCGGTTTACCGAACAGGCCCAAAGAGGGAACGGACGATGAGGGTGTGCGGTGAACATCGTCAAAGTCCGCCGCCCGCTCGGACAAGCGTCGGTCGCCACAGGCGATTAATTAAGCGATAATCCGAAATTTCCATACTGCTTTTGCCCCGGGCCACGTATAATCCCCTCCCGGCGAAATAACCCCTTCAAGAGTGCATGTATGGTTTCCACCAGTTTGATCCAACCCGAACGCGACCTGTTCTCCTATCCGCTCTATTGGGCGGAATGCTACGGCACCGCGCCGTTTCTACCCATGTCGCGCGAGGAAATGGACCAATTGGGCTGGGATAGCTGCGACGTGATTATCGTCACCGGCGATGCCTATGTGGACCATCCGAGCTTCGGCATGGCCATCGTCGGCCGCATGCTTGAGTCGCAGGGGTTTCGTGTCGGCATCATCGCCCAGCCGGACTGGACCGATAAGCAGGACTTTATGCGGCTGGGCAGGCCCAACCTGTTTTTCGGCGTGACCGCCGGCAACATGGATTCCATGATCAACCGCTATACGGCGGATCGCAAACTGCGGCATGACGATGCCTATACGCCGGGCAATGCCGGCGGCAAGCGCCCGGATCGCGCCACGCTGGTATACAGCCAGCGCTGCAAGGAAGCCTATAGCGAGGTACCGGTGGTGCTGGGAGGGATTGAGGCCAGCCTGCGGCGTATCGCCCATTACGATTACTGGTCCGACACCGTGCGCCGTTCGGTCCTGGTGGATGCCAAAGCCGATATGCTGATCTACGGCAATGGCGAACGGCCCCTGGTGGAGTTGGCGCACCGGCTGGCGGCGGGCGAATCCATCGGCGACATACAGGATGTACGGAATACCGCGGTGATGCGCAAAGGCCCCTTGTCAGGCTGGAGCGGCGTGGATTCCACCCGGCTCGATAACCCGGGGCGCATCGAGCCTATGCTCAATCCTTACGGCGACGACCTGCCGTGCGCCGGGGGCGAGGTGCCGGCATCCCGTGGTAAACCCGTCACCGTGCGGGCCGCCAAACCCAAGCCCTGGGAAAAGACCTACGTGCTGCTGCCCTCCTTCGACAAGGTCAAGGGCGATAAAGTCATGTACGCCCACGCCTCGCGTATTCTTCACCATGAAACCAACCCCGGCTGCGCCCGGGCGCTGATGCAGCAGCACGGCGACAGGTATGTCTGGATCAATCCGCCGGCCATCCCCCTTAGCACGCCGGAAATGGACAGCGTTTTTGCCCTGCCGTTCCAGCGCCTGCCGCACCCGGCGTACGGCAAGCAGGTGATACCGGCTTACGAAATGATCTACACCTCGGTCAATATCATGCGCGGCTGCTTCGGCGGCTGTGCGTTTTGTTCCATCACCGAGCATGAAGGCCGCATTATCCAGAGCCGTTCGGAAGAGTCCATCATCCGCGAAATCGAAGAGATACGCGACAAAGTACCGGGCTTTACCGGTATCATCTCCGATCTCGGCGGCCCCACCGCCAATATGTATATGCTGCGCTGCACTTCGCCGCGCGCCGAACAGACCTGCCGGCGGGCATCCTGCGTCTATCCGGAAATCTGTCCCCATATGGATACCGACCACGCGCCCACCATCAAGCTCTATCGCCGCGCCCGCGCCTTGCCGGGCATCAAGAAGATCCTGATTGCCTCAGGGGTCCGCTATGATCTGGCGGTAGAAGATCCGGCCTATATCAAAGAGCTGGCGATGCATCACGTAGGGGGCTATCTGAAGATCGCGCCGGAGCATACCGAACCGGAACCGCTGTCCAAAATGATGAAGCCGGGCATGGGCAGCTATAAACGCTTCAAGGAACTGTTTGACCTTTATTCCAATCAGGCGGGTAAAAAGCAGTACCTCATCCCTTATTTTATTGCCGCCCATCCCGGTACCCGGGACGAGGATATGGTCAATCTGGCGTTATGGCTTAAGAAAAACCGCTACCGCCTCGATCAGGTGCAGAATTTTTATCCTTCGCCGCTGTCCAGCTCCACCACCATGTATTACAGCGGCAAAAATCCCTTGGGGAAGGTGGATTATGACAGCGAAGACGTGGTGATACCCAAAGGGGATCGCCAGCGCCGGCTGCATAAGGCCCTGCTGCGCTACCACGATCCCGCCAATTTCCCGTTGATTCGCGCCGCGCTGGAACAAATGGGCAGGCAAGACTTGATTGGCGGTCGCCGAGAATGCCTGGTACCGGCTCCCGGCATTGAAGAACAGCGCGAACTGCGCCGCACGCGGCGCTACACCCGGCCAGCGATGACCAAACATACCGGCGCCGCCCCACAGCCGGCGATGACCAAACATACCGGCGCTGCCCCGCGGCCGGCGATAGCCAAACGTACCGGAGCTGCCCCGCGGCCGGCGGCGGCGGTGAAACCGGCCCTAAAGCCCGCGCGCAGCCGTAAACCTTGAGAATGACAGGGGGGCTTATTTCAGCCAGCCGTTTTGCTGAGCCTGGTTGAGATGGTGTTTCAAATGCTCCCAAAGTGCGGGATAGACATCGCCGATAAAGGCGTTGCGGGTTAATACCTGCTCCAGCCGGATACCGTTTTCCACCCAGCTTTGCCCTTGATTATGCAGATTCATCAGTACCGGCATCAGCCTGTCGAGCAGCAGGGCAAATTGCGCGTCCGCCGTTTCGCCCGCTTCATATTCCAGCCACAGCTGGTGAAAGTGTTGGCGCTGCGGTTCCGGCAGCAGGCCGAACAGCCTGACCGCCGCCGTTTCTTCCAGATCGTGCACCGCATGACGGCCCGCCAGATCGTACACCAGCACATCGCCGGCATCGATTTCAACGATATCGTGCACCAGCGCCATCTGGGTCACCCGGTTGATATCCACCTTGTCGCCGGCGTAGGGCGCCAGGGCCATGGCCGCCACGGCGAAATGCCAGCTGTGCTCGGCGGTATTCTCCTGCCGCTGCGTGCCCAAAACCTTGGTACGGCGTTGAATGTTCTTGAGTTTATCGATTTCCATCAAAAAAGCGACGACGTCGGTTAATTCTCCGAACGCCAATGCCGGTAATTCCTGCAACATGCTTACCCCAACGGCCAGACAGTGAAGCGCATCATTGTAGGGCAAAAAGGGTTTGAATTCGAATGCGGCGATAAAGGAATATCGGTTGATGGCGGACATATTTTGTTTAGCTTACGCGTGTACACTGGAATTATTCTCAGTTAAGCTTGTCCATGTACCAGATGTTTTAGCAAAAGACGTACGAGGAAGTGTAAGAATGGCTAATAAATTATTAGCTCAAGGCTATACGCTGGCGGAAGAGATAGCCAACAGCGTCAGCCACGGTGTCGGTTTGATATTCGGTATCGTCGGGCTGGTTCTGTTGCTGGTGCAGGCCGGGGATGTGGGCGCCGACGTCACCGCCATGACCAGCTACAGTCTATACGGCGGCAGCATGATCCTGCTGTTCCTGGCCTCCACCCTCTATCACGCCATCCCCCATCCACCCGCCAAGCGGTGGTTGAAAAAACTGGACCACTGCGCCATTTACCTGCTGATTGCCGGCACCTATACGCCTTTTTTGCTGGTGGGACTGGCCTCGCCGCTGGCGAAAGGGCTGATGGTCGTCATCTGGGGCATGGCGTTAGTAGGGGTGATTTTCAAACTGGCGTTTGCCCATCGATTCGAGGTGGTGTCGCTGATTACCTATCTCACCATGGGCTGGCTGTCGCTGGTGGTGATTTATCAACTGGCGCAACGTCTGCCGGTGGGCGGCCTGACGCTGCTGGCGGTGGGCGGGCTAATCTATACGGTGGGGGTGATTTTTTACGCCTGCAACCGCATCCCGTTCAACCATGCCATATGGCACGGTTTTGTGCTGGGCGGCAGCCTGTGCCATTTTCTGGCCATCTATTTCTATATCTGAATTTCATATCTGACCAACGGTATGCCGGCCTGGCCGGCCCTCTACTCCCTGGCGAGGGGTGGGGCCGGTGCGGCCGCAATGGCATCAATAGCCGTAACGGATGGCATCCTTGCTTTTTTGCATCAGCGCGTCGATTTTTTGCGCATACGCCTCAATGCCCTGGCTGTCTCCGGAGCGGGCGCTTTCACGCTGTTTCTGATTATAGACTTTCATCAACTGCGCCTGGGCAAAGCCGGGTTTACCGTAGCACTCCATGCTTTTTTCCCAGCAGGCAATGGCGCTATCGATATCATTTTGCTCGGAAAAGCGTTTACCCAAGTCATTAAGCGCTTTCGCGCAGTCCTGGGGCGACAGCCCCCGGGCCAGAATTTCCTCTATAGTGGTGTCCATAGGATCTCCATTATCGATCAATGAAAGAAATTGAGTATATGTCCGAATATCAGACCGACGCTGATAACATCCGAATCGCTGAAGGTGACATTGGCGAAGCCATACTGGCCGAGCAGCGGTAACAGCAGCGCCGGCAGCAGGGTTATAAAGAGCCCGTGAAAGATGCCGCCGATAATCGCACCCCGCCGTCCGCCCACCGCATTACTGAATATTCCGGCGGTGCCGCCGGCAAAAAAGTTGGTCAGCATGCCCGGCAGGATCATTGCCAATCCGACCCAGGGGAAAAGAAACATACCGATCACCGAACCGATGGTGGTGGAGATAAAGCCGATGATTACCGCATTAGGCGCGTAGGGGAACAGCACCGGGCAATCGAGGGCGGGTACGGCGTTCGGCACAATGCGCATGGCGATGCCGCGAAACGCAGGCACGATCTCCGCCAGCAGTAAACGTACCCCGGATAATAATACATAGACGCCGACGACGAATTGTATCGCTTGTAAAAATGAGAACACCAGATAGTTGACCCCTTTCGAGTAAGCGGCAACGACATCCGGGCCGGCGGCGATGGACGGGATCAGATAAATGGGTATCATCACCACCATCATCGATAAATAGGTGTCTTGCAAAAACGACAGCGATTGGGGAAGTTCGAGATCTTCGGTGCTTTTGCTGACGTCGCCGGTCAATTTCGCCACTCCGGCCTGAACGATATATCCCACGGTACAAAAATGGCCAAGGGCAATATCATCGGAGCCGGTTATCTTGCGGACAATGGGTTGCGCCAGGGCAGGCATACATACTGCCATCAGTCCGGCAATAACGCCGCCTATAATAATCAGTTCTGCTCCCCGTAACCCGCCCATATAGCCGATAACGGAGCATACCGTTGCCATCCAGAGCGAAGCCTGTCCGGTTAGAAAAATATATTTGAAACGAGTGAAACGGGCGATGAGTATATTGACGCAAAAAGCCAAAACCATAATGAGCGCCGTTTCCCGCCCCAGAGTTTGCTGCGCGATACCGGCGATAGAACCTACGTCGGTCACCACGCCACGCATATTGAACCCTTTTTGGAAGACCTCTCCCAAAAAATTGAGCGCATTGACAATGATATTAGCACCGGCCAACAGAACCAAAAAACCCAGCAGCGTTTTCAAGGTTCCGGTTATCACTTGGCCCGGGCTTTTCTGCTGGGCAATAAGCCCGATCATGGCGATTAGCGAGATCAATATCGATGCCTGTCCCAGCACATCATTGACGATAAAATGAAGGAAAGCCATATAAAGCCCCTGTATGGGTTAGCGGTAAGCTTATTAATGATGAATAATGTTATTACGCTAAGTAGCCCAGATTTTGCAGGATAGGCGTTAGCTTTGTTTTAATTTCCGTTTTGTCCACCAGTCTTTTCAGGTAAACAATGGTGGCATTTACCGTGTAATGTTGAAACTGAGAACGAAAGTTTTCGCCGGTGACAATAATATCCACCCGCATGGAAGTGGCGCTGGAAATATCGCAATGGGAAAGGTCCGCTTCCACGCCAAGATCTTTTAATGCCGATTCGATACTCATTTCACAGGCAAAACTGCTGCCCAGACCGGCCCCGCATACTGCCAAAATGGATAATTTTTTCATAGAATATTCCTTAATTGATCATATGGAGATGTCGCGCTGCCGAGACCAAATGGGGATCAAGCTGTCTTTTCCCGCTTAATGCCTTATTCAGCTCACAGCTAACGGCCTGTCCGTTCAAAATGCCTATCAACATTCCGTGCCCGCCGGCTAGAATGACGTCTGCTGCTTTCTGGCCTAGGGCTATTGCCAATAAACGATCTTTCACCGAGGGTGAAGGAGCCCGCTGGCAAAATCCCAAAACCGTATGACGAATTTTAAACCCTATGTTTTCTTCAATTATTTTGCCAATCTTTATCGACACGCCCTGTGTTCCCGCCAGAAAGGCATTTTCCATCGGATAACCTTCGGCACAGACCACCAATGCATAACCCTGGGGCGCCGCCAGGCACTGTCTGATTCTGTTGCACAGACCGCCCATATCCTGCGGATATTCAGGCAGCAATACCGCATGGGCGCCCCCCGCCAGGGCGCTGCCCAGGGCGATATGGCCGGCATCGGCGCCAAAGACCTCCAACAAAAACACCCGTCCTTCCATGTTCCGGGCGGTATTGTGCAATTGATCCAACGCGTTGGTCGCCACCGCCAGCGCGCTGTCAAAGCCGATGGTAAATTCAGTACCGGCGATATCATTATCAATGGACATGGGGAGCACCACCGTGGGTAAACCCTCCCGGTCCAGCAATAACGCCGCCTGCGACGAACCTCCCCCGCCAAACACCAGCAAGGTTTGCACGTCCAGAGACCGCAGGCGGCTTCGGATGGCATGGCGGCCCGCCGGGGTCCAGGGCGAACGGCTGCGTGCGCTGCGCAACAGGTTTTTGCCGGAAGACACCGATGAACCCATCTCCGCAAACGATAACGCAAAAGGAGATTGTTCAATAATACCGTCATAACCACCGTGGAATGCTAATATATCTAATTCCTCCCGCTGAGCGATTTGCGCGATGGCCGAATTAATACCCGCTGCATCGCCGCCGCTGGCGATAATGGCTATTCTTTTCATTTTTTCACTTATCAGAACTGACCGATAATATCTAGCACCTGCTGTTTATCAATCGCTAATTTAAGATTTTTCACCGCCTCTTCATCGCAAAAAAATTGTGAAAGACTCGCAATCATTTCAATATGTGAATTGCTGTCTACCGCCGAGAGTCCAAAAATAATATATACCGGATCATTGTCTTCGCTGCCGAAGTTCACGCCTTCTTTGACTAAAACCAAAGATAATGCGGTTTTGATTACTCCCTCCTCCGGCCGCGCATGGGGCATGGCAATTCCCTCGCCCAATACATAGTAAGGCCCAATTTGTTCATGCATGGCATAGATAGCCTGCAGATATCTGCTTTCCACAGCCTGTTGCGCTATTAATGACTGCACAGCCAATTCCACCGCGCTTTGCCAGTTATTAACCTGGTTAACTAAGGTGATATTGGCGTCATTAATCCAGTCCGTTAACATAAGAAACCTCATTAAGATATAAAACGTTTTTATAAGTATGGATTCGATAAATAAATAAAACTGTGATCCATCCATACCTATTTACTATTAACTAAAATCAATGACGATGCAATATAATTATAGAAACGCGTTAGATATCCGCAGTTATCTCATGGGAATAACCAGTGAAAATTATTATAAATAAAAAATTGCTATTCTTTTTTTTTGCCGTTTTGTAATAACTCCTTAAGCCGGTTTATTAATATCGACGGGTGACTCGAAGACCTGAGCGATCCAGTTATTCAATGCATTTATATCAACAAACTGATTTTGCCGTGCCAGATATACGGGGCCGAAAGCCATAGGCTCCGCGCGGTTTGCCAGCGCAATCAATTCAGGGACATATTCTTTCCCAGGGTGTCCGGGTAATCGCTGATCAAGGCGGGCGAGATAGCGTTCCGCAGCCAATTCCCCTGAAATATCGCACCAGACTTCGGCCAGACGGGTTACATCCGCCTGTAACAGGTAATTCCTGAGCACTTCTTTTGGTTGAAAACCAAACCAGGCATCAATAATAAAGGTACTTCCCGGGGGCGCGTCGGCGACGATAGACCAGATGGCCTGATAGCTTGCTCTGCCCAATACCCGGTTAAAGGCGCGATCCACACCGTCGATAAGCTGAAGGAAAGGATTCTTTATGCCGTCAAGAGATAAGTGCAACCAGCCGGTACGTTTAGAGAGCTCAACGGCGACAGTGCTTTTGCCGGACGCGGGAATTCCGTTGACCAGCACAACGCGTTTGCCGTTTCCCGCGACAGGGCGCCCATCTTCCGACGGCCTTGCGTCAGCAAAATGAGTTTTACCCGGTTCGTCGTGAGAAGCTGCTCTGGTATCAGCCATGGTGTACCTGTCCCGCCAATGCGCCTTGGTTAAGTTTGTCCGCACGATAATACTGCCGGATAACAGCCTGGATTTCATTCAGGCGAGGCACCGCCAGCGTCTCCAGTTTGCCTTTCGTCAATGCGCTGTCCAGGGAAATGCAGTCCTTCCAAAGTGAACGTCCGGCAATCACCCCCGAAGCGCCGTTGCTCATGGCGTCGGCCACCTGTTTCAAAAACGTGGCGTGATCGACGCCGGCGGAAAGCACGGCCCAGGGAACATCGCCGGCGATGCGGGTAATCTCGGCACAGGCCTGCGGCGAGCCGGGATAGGGCAGCTTCAATACCTTGGCGCCGCATTCCAGGGCAATCTTCGCGCCGCCTTTAATAAGCTCCGGGAATTTGGCTTTATACTCTTCGTCGCTTTCACCCTCAAGCTGATAGGTAAGATACTCAACCACCAGCAATATATCTTCCTTGGCGAAATCTTCCACGCACTGACGCAGTATAGCGATATTGTGACGGTTCGCCTCGTCATGATCGGAACGCAGGTATACCATTATCTTGCCGCCGGTGCCCCCCAGCTCGCGCACATGCCGGGCGTTCACATTGGGTACCAGCCGGGAAAGGCGGTAACCCTCAGGGGAAGTATCCCAGCCTGAGGCGTCCAGGCCAATCAACAGGGCTGTATTGCGGGAAATCACGCCGTCGTCAACCAACTGCGGTACCGCGCAGACCGGATCCACCAGTACGCAGGAGGCATTGCTGGCCAAATAACGGGTGATATCGGCCTTAATCGCTCCCAACTGCTTTTCGGAAATTTTCGACTGCAGTTCCGGGTCGCTGGTGAGCAGGCTGCGCATAGCGCCGCGCTGGTCGCAGGCGATGACCATCATTGCGCCGTTATTGCCGCAGATTTGCTGATAGCCTCGTAACTCTGAAGTAGACATCTTTGACATTTATTACTCCTGGGCGTGAAATTTGTTGCATATTCACAAACGTTAATGCGACTGGCCGCGGCGTCATCCGACGTGCAAGAACAGGGTCAAACGCGCTCCGCAGGCCGGTTCATAAGGGGTTTACGCCAATGCTGGTCGTTGCAATTTCACTGGCATTGAGCAATAATTCCCCTATGTCAAAAACAGTGTAATACATTGCAGAAAGGAATTTCAAGCTGAAAGAACCAATTTTGCAAGATGTGACGGCAACGCGCGCCATGATGCATATGGTGGCGAAGCTGCACTATGAGTCAGATATGTCCCAGGTGGACATAGCCCGGAAGCTGGGTTTATCAACCGCGACCATTTCACGTTTGCTTAACAAAGCGCGCGCGGCGGGAATTATCAGGATTGAGGTCATTGAATTGACGTCGCCGGAAAATATGACTGACGAATTGATCCAGCGCCTTGGATTGAAGACGGCGTCGGTGGTGGAAACCCCGCCCAGCAATATTTTAAGCTCGCTGGCGACGCCTTTGTCCTCCCTCCTGCAGCAGGCGAAACTGGGCAGCGGTTCGGTGGTAGGCATTGGTTGGGGCCGGGCGATAAGGGAGGTGACCGTGGCGGGGTTGCCCCGCATACCGGGGATATTGACCGTCGCGCTGAACGGCGGTATGCAGCAGGCCGCGCCCCATTTCCAGATCAATGAGTTCGTCCGTCTGGCCGCGCAGCACATGGAGGGCACCCCCTATTTTCTGCATGCGCCTTATATCTCTTCCGCTGAACTGCGCGATGCTTTTCTCAGCGACCACAGCGTTCAGGGTATTATTTCGCTGTGGGACCGGCTGGATGTCGCTATTGTCGGCGTCGGCTTGACCCATGCCCCCAAACCCAGCGAGTCCACCGCCGCCACTCTTGATGAGCAAGCGCTCAGCCAGGCCGCCGGCGATGTGCTGCGCCACTATGTGACCGAGTCGGGGGGGATCCTGCATTGGGAAGGGGAGGAGCGGATGATTGCCGCGTCGCCGGAGCAGCTGCGCCGCACGCCGCTGACCATCGGCGTCGCCGCCACGCCGGAGAAAGCTGCCGGGATTATCGGCGCCGTGCGATCCGGCATGATCAATTCTCTGGTGACCGATGTGAATACCGCCCAGGCAATACTGGATCGGTTAACCGCACAGGAAGGGGCGGAGCCGGCAAAAAAACCGGCATAAAAACGCCCTTCGCCTGGTTTGCGATGGCTAGTCCGTGAGGGTATAGGGCAACGGCTGAATGGCCAGCGCCCCGGTGGTATCCTCTTTCACCCGCAGATGACTGTCCGGCGCCAAATCGTTGTTTAAAACCGCCTGCACCCAGACCGTGCCGTCCTCCAGTTGGCAGGCGGCCAGCACCGTGCCGGTGCGGCGCCAGTTTTCCCCGAGCTGCAGTTCCAGGTCGTCGCCGACGGCCGGGACGTGGCCGGCTTTACCGGCAAGCCAGTAAAGGGCGCGTTTATTGGCGCCGCGGTATTTGGCGCGGGCCACCATTTCCTGACCGGCGTAGCAGCCCTTATCGAAACTGATGCCGCCCAGCGCCTGGAGATTGACCGCCTGGGGAATAAACTGCGTGCTGTTGGCGCTGTCTATCACCGCCAATCCCGCTTCGATATTCAGCGCCAGCCACTGTTGGCTGTCGTTGAACTGCGCCTGGCCCGCCAGCTTGTCCAGCAAACGCTGCAGCACCGTCTCGGTGGTCACCAGCAAAAAACGCTCAGCCGGCAGGCTGAAATGCAAAAGCGTGGTTTCCCCTTCCTGCACCACCGCATGCTGCGGGTCGGGCAGGTTGTCGAATATGCCGCTCAGGGCCGCCCGCGCCTGGAAACCGGCAACGCCTAACAACAGGATGCCGTCGTCGGCGGCGATGGTGACTTTGGAGAATACCGCATATTTTTTCAGTTCCGCCAGCTGCGCGTCCCGCACGCTGCGGCGTTCAATATACGCCATGCCTTCATTGCGGTGAAAGATCCGCAAATCGCTCCACATTTTGCCTTTTGCGTCGCAATGCGCCCCCAGAATATGCTGATCGGCAGCCATGGCGGCGACGTCGGTGGTCACTTGACCCTGCAGATATTTCTCGGTATCCGGGCCGGTAAGCGTTACCAGCGCCCAATCTTCCAGCGAAATCAGGGTTAAGGGCAAGTGGCTGGACGGCGTCGGCAGCCGTGGGGGAAAAGGAACGTTAAGCGACATATGACACTCCTGTGCTGTGAGGCAAAATATAGGTCAATGGTAAAATAGCCTCAGGGCTTTGCAAGCGGTTATTTCGCCGGATTTTTGCCTATCCGTGCGATATGCATCGGGAAAAATTAGCAGAACGTGTCGGAATGTATCGTTTTATGTAATGCGCAATAGCAAAACAGGTTAAACTAGCTGCCGAAATGTCAGCATGGGAGGTATAAAGTCCATATGGATATTGATAATAGAGCCCGCATCCACTGGGCCTGCCGCCGGGGCATGCGTGAACTGGATATCTCGATAATGCCGTTTTTTGAATACGATTTCGACACCCTGAGCGACGAGGACAAAGGTTTGTTCGTGCGTCTGTTGGAATGCGACGACCCGGATCTTTTCAACTGGCTGATGAATCATGGCGAGCCCCAGGATAGCGGATTGAAAAAAATGATTAACCTGATACAAACACGAAATAAAGCCCGTGGCCCTCTGGCGCTGTGATGTAAGGGTGTCGTGGCGCACGCAAATCTTCTCCCTGGTGATTCACGGGATATTGACGCTATTGATTCTGTTATCCCCCTGGCCCGAGAATTACGGTCTGGTTTGGGTCACGCTTATTACGCTTGTGGTCTTCGAGTGCATTCGCAGTCAGAGAAATATCATGGCCTGTCGGGGGGAACTCGTGCTGCAAAGCGGCCTGCACCTGCGCTGGCATAATAAAGACTGGTTAATCAGGGGAACGCCCTGGATGCTGAAAAGCGGCATCCTGATCTCGTTACGCCAGGTGGGGGGAAGGCGCACACGCAAACTCTGGCTGGCGGCGGACAGCATGGACCAGCGCGAATGGCGCAGCCTGCGCCAGGCTTTGCTGCATGCCGCCTCGGTGCAACAGCGGCACGATCGTTAATTTCTTATAGCAGGGCGGCCATTTCGTTTAGAATTTGCTCGCACCATTGCTGCAGACGGCTGTCGCTCAGATCGTACTGGTTCACCTCGTCCAAGGCCAGACCGACAAAATGCCGTCCGTCGGGGCTCAGGGCTTTCGGACTGGTGAATTCGTAGCCTTTGATCGGCCAATAGCCGATAAACCGCGCGCCGGTGGGCGTCAGGACGTCGTGCAGATAGCCCAGCGCGTCCAAAAACCATTCGCCGTAGCCCAATTGATCGCCCATACCGTATAAGGCGATGATTTTACCGGACAGATCCAGCCCGGACAGCTGCGGCCAGACCGCATCCCAATCCTCCTGGATTTCGCCGAAATCCCAGGTGGGGATGCCTAGGATCAATACCGGATAATCTTCCATGCGCTGTGGCGGCACATCTTTGATATTATGCAGCTCCACCAGGTCCGCACCGAGAATATCGCGAATTTTTTCCGCGGCCATTTCGGTGTAGCAGGTACTGGAGCCATAAAACAAACCGACTTTCATCTTTAGCCATACTCTTCATGACAACCTGATAACAACAAGTGTACCAGATTTACCTTCGTATCAGGCATAATGTAGCCTGTCGTAAACCAGCAGGGGCCTAGATGCAACAGCAAAATAACCCATGGATCGAACAGTTCCTTGATGCCCTTTGGCTGGAGCGCAACCTGGCGGAGAATACCCTGTCGGCCTACCGCCTCGATTTGCAGCAGCTTGACGATTGGCTGGTCCGGCAGCAAAGCTCCCTTTTGAGCGCCGGGGCACCGGATTTGCAATCCTATCTCGCCGCCCGCCTGGCGGAAGGCTACAAAGCGGCCAGCTCAGCGCGGCTGCTCAGCGCCATGCGGCGTTTTTTCCAGTATCTGTATCGGGAAAAAGTGCGCGACGACGATCCCAGCGCCCTGTTGGCGGCCCCCAAGCTGCCCCAGCGCTTGCCCAAGGATCTCAGCGAGGCGCAGGTGTCGGCATTGCTTAACGCGCCGGTGCTGGAACAGCCCATAGAGATACGGGACAAAGCCATGCTGGAAGTGCTGTACGCCACCGGCCTTCGGGTTTCCGAACTGGTGGGGCTGACCATGAGCGATATCAGCCTGCGCCAGGGCGTGGTGCGGGTGGTGGGCAAAGGAGATAAAGAACGGTTGGTGCCGCTGGGAGAAGAAGCGGTACACTGGGTGGAGTATTATCTGGAACATGCCCGTCCCTGGCTGATGAATGAACACAGCTCGGATATCCTGTTTCCCAGCAATCGCAGCCAGAAAATGACCCGGCAGACGTTCTGGCATCGCATCAAACATTATGCGATTCTGGCGGGTATCGACAGCGCGCGGCTCTCGCCCCATGTCCTGCGGCATGCGTTCGCCACTCACCTGCTGAATCATGGCGCGGACCTGCGCGTGGTACAGCTGTTGCTGGGGCATAGCGATCTCTCCACCACCCAGATTTACACCCATGTGGCCACCGAGCGCTTGAAACTGATACACCAGCAGCATCATCCCCGGGGGTGAGCCGGTATAGGTTCAACCGGCCGGCATGATCACGGCCGTGATACCTCCCAATGCCGATAGAGGGATGTATCCAAGGGCCGCCTGCTAACGGACTTTACAAATACCATTAGGACAGATAATCAAAGGACTTAACAATGAAAAAAAGGCTGCTATTGCTCTCTTTCGTGGCGCTGGCCACCGCCCGCCTGGCTTATGCCGACGACGCCGCGATCACGCACGCCCTTGACCGCCTGGGCGTGCATCGCGCCGAAATCCAGCCCTCGCCGGTGGCGGGCCTGAAAACCGTGCTTACGGAAAGCGGCGTGCTCTATGTCTCCGATGACGGTAGGCACGTCATACAGGGCCCGATGTACGATGTCGGCAGCAGCCAGCCGGTGAATGTCACCAATCAATTATTGAACAAACGATTAAACGCCATGCAGGACGAGATGATCGTTTACCAGGCGCCTGTGCAAAAACACGTCATCACCGTCTTTACCGATGTCACCTGCGGGTACTGCCACAAGCTCCATGAACAGATAAAAGACTACAACGCGCTGGGCATTACCATCCGCTACCTGGCTTTTCCGCGCCAGGGCCTGAATTCCCAATCGGAGAAAGACATGGTTTCGGTCTGGTGCAGCGCCGACCCCAAAACGGCCTTTGATAAAGCCATGAAAGGCGATGCGGTGCCTCCGGCCACCTGTAAGACCGATCTCAGCCGGCATTACCAGCTTGGCGTCCAGTACGGCATCCAGGGCACGCCGGCCATCCTGCTGGAAAGCGGGGTCATGGTCCCGGGCTATCAAAGCCCGAAAGAGATGGCGGCGATGCTCGATCAGCAATCGCCAAACGGCGCGACGGGCGGCTGATAACGTGACGGACATGAAAACGGTATTACGGCGTCGCCCGGCGGCGGCCGACGACGGGTTGCTTGACGTGGATCTTCCCCCCCTGCTAAGGCGCCTTTACGCG
The DNA here is from genome assembly GCF_047324245.1 of Sodalis sp. RH16. NCBI lineage: Bacteria > Pseudomonadati > Pseudomonadota > Gammaproteobacteria > Enterobacterales > Bruguierivoracaceae > Sodalis > Sodalis sp. RH16. The sequence continues at coordinate 2,682,559 of NZ_CP178737.1, forward strand.
CTGCGGGGCATCAAGACCGGCGACGACCTCGAGCGCGGCGTCCGGGGTTTGCTGGCCTATCAGCAGTTGGACGGCATCGAACTTGCCGTGGATATGCTGGTGGGCGCGCTGGCGGATAACCGCCGATTAATGGTGGTGGGGGATTTTGACGCCGACGGCGCCACCAGCACCGCCGTCATGGTGCTCGCGCTGCGCCAGATGGGCGGGGAACATATCGATTACCTGGTGCCCAATCGTTTCGAGGACGGTTACGGCCTGAGCCCCGAAGTGGTGGAACAGGCCATGGCGCGCGGCGCGCAAATCATCGTGACGGTGGATAACGGCATTTCCTCCCATTCGGGCGTCGAGCTGGCGCACCGGCACGGCATCCCGGTGCTGATTACCGATCATCACCTGCCCGGCGAGACCTTGCCCGACGCCGATGCCATCGTGAACCCCAATTTGAACGGCTGCGCCTTTCCCTCCAAATCCCTGGCGGGAGTCGGCGTGTCTTTTTACCTGATGCTGGCGCTGCGCGCCCGGCTGCACGAAAGCGGCTGGTTCGGGCAAAAAAACCTGCCGGCGCCCAAGCTGGCTGAGCTTCTGGATCTGGTGGCTCTCGGCACGGTGGCCGATGTGGTGCCCCTTGACCGCAATAATCGCATCCTGGTGCATCAGGGCATCAGCCGGATCCGCGCCGGCCGCTGCCGGCCGGGTATTCGTGCCCTGGCGGAAATCGCCAATCGCGACACTGCCCGGCTCTGCGCCGCCGATCTCGGTTTTGCCCTGGGGCCGCGCCTGAACGCCGCCGGCCGCCTGGACGATATGTCGGTGGGGGTTGAACTGCTGTTGACCGAGGATCTGTCCCAGGCCCGCATGCTGGCCGGTGAGCTGGATTCATTGAATCAAACCCGGCGCGAGATCGAGCAGGGCATGGAAACGGAAGCCCTGGCGCTGTGCGGCGAGATGGAGCGCAGCCAAACGGCACTCCCCTACGGTTTGGCGATTTATCACGCCGAATGGCACCAGGGCGTGGTGGGAATACTGGCTTCCCGCATCAAGGAACGCTTCCATCGCCCGGTTATCGCCTTCGCCCCGGCGGGGGAGGGCCTGTTGAAAGGATCCGGCCGATCGGTGGCCGGTTTGCATTTACGCGATCTGCTGGAAAGACTGGATACGCTCTATCCCGGCATGATCCTGAAATTCGGCGGGCACGCCATGGCCGCCGGGCTCTCCCTGGAGCAGGTCCAATACGAACCCTTCCGGCAGCGTTTCGCCGAACTGGTGAACGAGTGGCTGGATCCGGCGCAGCTGGACGGCGTGGTCTGGTCCGATGGCGAACTGTCAGGCGCCGAACTGAACCTGCCCACCGCCGAACTCCTGCGCGACGGCGGCCCCTGGGGGCAAGCCTTTCCCGAACCGCTGTTCGACGGCAGATTCCGTGTGCTGCAACAGCGGCTGGTGGGTGAAAAACACCTAAAGCTCATGGTTGAACCCCTGACCGGCGGGCCGCTGCTGGACGGCATCGCGTTTAATATCGATAACCGGATTTGGCCCGACAACAGCGTCCGCACCGTTGAGATGGCCTATAAGCTGGATGTGAACGAATATCGCGGTAATCGAACGGTTCAATTATTAATCCAGCATCTCTGGCCGCTCTAAGCCTAAGACGCTACAAACATTGGCGCGGATCCGCTAGAATAGCCGGTTAATACGCACTCTATCTCTTTACGAGCAAATGACACTCATGTTTGAAATCAATCCGGTAAAAAACCGCATCCAGGACCTGTCTGAACGGACGGAAGTTCTCAGGGGGTATCTTTGACTACGATCTCAAGAAGGAACGTCTCGAAGAGGTCATAGCCGAGCTGGAACAGCCCGGCGTCTGGAACGAACCCGAACGCGCGCAGGCGCTGGGCAAGGAACGCTCCTCGCTGGAAGCCATTGTTGAAACCATCGATCAGATGACCCGCGGACTGGACGATGTCTCCGGCCTGCTGGAACTGGCGGTGGAAGAAGACGACGAAGAAACCCTTAACGACACCGTGGCCGAGCTGGACCAGTTGGAAGCCAAGCTGGGCCAGCTGGAATTCCGCCGCATGTTCTCCGGCGAATACGACAGCTCCGATTGCTACCTGGATATCCAATCCGGTTCCGGCGGCACCGAGGCGCAGGACTGGGCCAGCATGCTGATGCGCATGTACCTGCGCTGGGCGGAAGCCCGCGGCTTCAAGACCGAAATCATCGAACAGTCCGACGGCGAAGTCGCCGGCATCAAATCAGTGACCATCAAGATCATGGGCGAATACGCCTTCGGCTGGCTGCGCACCGAAACCGGCGTGCACCGTCTGGTGCGCAAAAGCCCGTTTGATTCCGGCGGACGCCGCCACACCTCCTTCAGCTCGGCGTTTGTCTATCCGGAAGTGGACGACGATATCGATATCGAAATCAACCCGGCGGATTTACGCATCGACGTATACCGTGCCTCCGGGGCCGGGGGCCAGCACGTTAACCGTACCGAATCCGCGGTGCGCATTACCCATCTCCCCACCAATATCGTGACCCAGTGCCAGAACGACCGTTCGCAGCACAAGAACAAAGAACAGGCCATGAAGCAGCTCAAAGCCAAGCTGTATGAGTATGAGCTGCAAAAGAAAAACGCGGAAAAACAAGCGCTGGAAGACACCAAGTCAGACATAGGCTGGGGCAGCCAGATCCGCTCTTACGTCCTGGACGATTCCCGTATCAAGGACCTGCGTACCGGCGTGGAAACACGCAACACGCAGGCGGTGCTGGATGGCGATCTGGATAAATTTATTGAAGCAAGTCTTAAAGCCGGGTTATGAGGAACCAAGATGTCTGAATCACAATCACAGGAAGGTGCCCCCCAGGCGCTGGATTTAAATAACGAATTGACCGCCCGCCGCGAAAAGCTGGCGCAGCTGCGCGAGTCGGGTAATGCGTTCCCGAACGATTTTCGGCGCGACACCACCTCCGACAAGCTCCATGCCGCCTATGACGGTAAGTCCGCCGAAGAGCTTGAGGCCCTGGGGGTGGAAGTCAGCGTCGCCGGCCGCATGATGACCCGTCGTATCATGGGCAAAGCCTCGTTCGCCAATCTCCAGGACGTGGGCGGCAATATCCAGCTTTATGTCGCCCGCGACGAGCTGGCGGAAGGCGTTTACAACGAACAGTTCAAAAAATGGGATCTGGGGGATATTCTCGGCGCCCGTGGCCGGGTTTTCAAAACCCGCACCGGCGAATTATCGATCCATTGCACCGAGATTCGTCTGCTGACCAAAGCCATGCGCCCGCTGCCGGATAAATTCCACGGCCTGGCCGATCAGGAAACCCGCTACCGCCAGCGTTATCTGGATCTTATCGCCAACGGCGAATCCCGCCACACTTTCAAAGTGCGCTCGCAGATCATGGTGGAAATCCGCCGCTTTATGGTGGACAACGGCTTTATGGAAGTGGAAACCCCGATGATGCAAAGCATCCCCGGAGGCGCCGCCGCCCGTCCGTTTATTACCCACCACAATGCGCTGGATATCGATATGTATCTGCGCATCGCGCCGGAGCTCTATCTGAAACGCCTGGTAGTGGGCGGCTTTGAACGGGTGTTTGAAATCAACCGCAATTTCCGTAACGAAGGTATTTCGCCGCGCCATAACCCCGAGTTCACCATGATGGAACTCTATATGGCCTACGCGGATTACCGGGATTTGATCGTGTTGACCGAAGACTTGTTCCGTACCCTGACGCAGCGGGTCTTGGGCAGCAGCAAAGTGGAATATGGCGATCATACCTTTGATTTCGGCCAGCCCTTCGTCAAGATGACCATGCGGGAAGCCATTTGCCATTATCGGCCGGAAACGAACCCCGCCGATTTGGACGACATGGCCAAGGCCAGCGCCATCGCCGAATCCTTAGGCATCCATGTGGAAAAAAGCTGGGGCCTGGGCCGGGTGCAAACCGAGATATTTGAAGAGACCGCGGAAAGCCACCTGATCCAGCCGACCTTCATTACCCAATACCCGGCGGAAGTGTCGCCGCTGGCGCGCCGCAACGATGAAAACCCGTTCTTCACCGACCGGTTTGAATTCTTTATCGGCGGCCGTGAAATCGGCAACGGCTTCTCCGAGCTGAACGACGCCGAAGATCAGGCGCAGCGCTTTGCCGATCAGGTCCGCGCCAAGGACGCCGGCGACGACGAAGCCATGTTTTATGACGAAGACTACGTCACGGCCCTGGAGCACGGCTTGCCGCCCACCGCCGGCCTGGGCATCGGCATCGACCGGATGATCATGCTGTTCACCAACAGCCATACCATCCGCGACGTGATCCTGTTCCCGGCGCTACGCCCGCAGAAGTAAGGCGGTTGCCCCATCCGGTCAGGATGGGGTTCCCGGCAGGAGCGTATTGGCAATCCCAAAGGGCCGTCTAAAAAATCGCCGGCCCTTTTGTTTGGCGATAATCGTTTAAAACTCACGCAGTTAGTCGCCGGACCGCTTGTCAGCCGCCGACATAAGGTTATAATGCTCTGCGCGTTTCTCCCCGCGGGTGTAGTTCAATGGTAGAACGAGAGCTTCCCAAGCTCTATACGAGGGTTCGATTCCCTTCACCCGCTCCAAATTCTCCTGCTATTCCAGCATCCATAAGCTAAAAGATCAGCTTTTCTATATGGATAAATTCCTTATTACAGCTTTTTGAGTCCCACAACAGTTTCGATCATTATCGACTGTATTCGATACGGCTAATCGCTCAAAACATGGATTTCAATTTTACTGTAACGGCTATCGCATAAGCAGTGGAAAGTCTGATATCTGATTGCATGTAATTGAAAAATTGGGTTATAGTCACCTTGCTACGGCTCAATCCGTAGTCGGGGTTAGCAGCCTGGAACACTACTGGCGATATTGCATGCAAAACGCATGCTCTTGGTCGACGCTTTGGCACACCATAATGAACGCAGTTTAAAATTGTGTTTATCTATGTCTATGGTGGCTCAGGTGAGGCAGCCCTCGGGCTGGCCGGTTTCCAGTAGTGCCGGTACTGCTAACCTCGTCTGGGCTACCACCCATGGGATTAGCAGCTCTGGTGGTAGTTTTCATCATAAACTACTGTGAAGCGATTCTATGCCTAAGATACGTTCTTTACCTTCCCCTCCGATTAATCAATTACGGGGGAAAGCATAATGTTTGATAACACACATCTCACCATTGAAGAAGTTGTCGACCATTGTCGCGCCCTGACTCATGCCATTAGTGAAATTCAACATCCGGTGTACAGAGAATTGCTGCTATTTATACTCTTTGAACGACTGGAGTTACTTAACCTTACGCTGGAAATGGAAATTCAGGAGGAGTGATTTCTGGATTAACTATTGACGGTTTAAGATAATGCCTTATCTGAATAAACTAATTTTATTTGATATGTTATGAAATAATTCTATTAAGGCGTTTTTAAAACGAAGTCACCATAAAAATAGAATCATGGGGGGGTAATATCTATTTTAGAACTTCCCCTTTTTAGTTGCTATATACAAGGAAAATTTGATCGCTTAAATATAGAGTTGGATATTTAATGAACAACAGTAAGCTATTATTAATGACCATCACAATTAAAATCAAATGTCAATGTCCGTTTTGTTTGGTGTTTGAAATCCCGAAAAGTACATACTGTAGACATGCAAATCGAGTAGTCATCACCCTGTATATTTTAATTTATTAATGATTATGCATAGGAAAAAATCATCTACCTGCGGGTTGCATGTGTCGTCAGGCAGGTTAATTTTTATGGAGGTAGTGAAGAATAATGAAAAAAGACTGGCACCCGGCAGACATCATAGCGGCCCTTCGTAAAGAGGGTACCACTCTCGCGGCCGTATCTCGTAAGGCGGGCCTCAGTTCAAGCACATTGGCAAACGCCTTGGTTCGTCCTTGGCCTAAAGGCGAATTTATTATCGCTGATGCGCTCAGTGTTCATCCGGCTGAAATCTGGCCAAGCCGATATTATGATGCGAACTTTAATTTAATTGATCGATATATGTTAATAAGGAAGAGTTGGAACCGTGTTTAATTTTATTATGCAACTACGATGCTTTAATCAAAATGCCGCATGGGTATAGGATGGATTTGGACGTGTCCTAATTAGGCGCCTATTTACCATAAACTTATGACGCTGGTATTATGTCACTCATAGGATGATGCTTGTATAAATATTAAATTATTTCTTCTGCAATTTTATCATTTTATTTCCGCAATGCAATCGACGAGGCGATTCAGTATTTCAAAACACCACTATTTTAAAATACTGAATCATTTTTTATAATTGGCATTCACTGCTATTATTTTACTTTAACATGAAATGGTATTTCACTTTTTCAACACTCCAATAAGCCACTCCTGCAATCAGCAGTGAATTGATGGATGGTATCCCAATGCTATTAACTGTTCCGGCGAGACTACCTGTTATGCACGCGAGAATTGCCGCCCATCCGATTAGTGGAGTGTCTGTATCTTCGGGTGACGTATTGTTCTGTCTGAGAATAGCGAATCTTTTGGTATTCTGCTTTACCATAAAATAGCCCACAACCATTACGCTGACTATTGGCGGGAAAACAATGCCAAGCAGCATAAGAAAATCGGCAAACCGCTCGAGTATCCCCAGTAAAGAAAGCATCGTGCCCATTAACCCAATAATGATAGTAATGGTCGTGTAGTTGGCTTTTTTCCCGGTCAGAACTGAAAAGGTGTTTGCAATCCCTAGAGATGAGGAATAAAGATTCAGGTCATTAACCCTTAGCGTGGAGAACACTACCGCCAGTAGCCCAATGCCCCCCGTAGCCTCAGCCATAATTGTAACCACATCTTCTGTATTCAAAACTCTGGACAGAATAATGGCCAAGCCATTAATCAGGTACTCACCTGCAAGAATCGTAAACAATGTCATTGACAATACATGGGTAGACTTTTTCGCATACCTTGTAATATCTGGGGTCATAAGTGCTGCGACAATACAACTTCCCATAATTATGGTTATTGCGTCGGGGACAGATAAGATTTCACCCTGTGGCGGAGATCCCGCTGCGGTCATCAGACACTGATGCGAGAGTATATGGAAGGAGATGAAAGTGATAACCGTAATAAAAAGCGGAACCGCTATGCTGGCTGTGATTTTAAGCGCCTTAATGCCGAATGCCACCAGAAATGTCAGAAATATCCCTGATACGGCAGCCGACAGGCCAAATCCCGGGACACCGTTCAGCGCGTGGTTGATACCTCTGGCAAACACTGCATTTTGCACCCCGAACCACCCTAACAAACTGACAGCAATCACTATACTGACCAGTACCGACCCGATACGCCCGAAGCCGCACCAGCGTGCAAGCACTGTACCTGGCAATCCCTCTTTCATACCCGCATAACCCAGGGCAAATGTCAGCGCGCCAAATATCAGACTTGCAATGGTAATAGCAATAAAAGCATCGGCCATAGTCATTGAATGGCCTAGGAGGGCACCAAGCATAAACTGATCGAGTGCGGTTAACATCCCTGCATGAACCAGCGCGATACCCAAAAACGATAAACGGCATTCAGGTGGCACCCGGCCGATAATATACTTTTCAAAGTTATTCATAAAAAAAGTAAACCATTTTTTAGAATTGAAGATGGTATATAACTGTCCATCCTGTTGTTAATATAAAGTTCACGCAATTGTTTTATATTAAAAATTGATTTTTTTTGAAATACTGAATATAACCGACATTTCACCGCGCATGAAGAAATATTTAGTATGTAGGAGATCTCCTTTCTGGTATATCCATGTATAATTAACCAGATAACCTCATGCTCTCTCTCAGTTATTTCTCCTGTAGCATAGGGTATAGTTTTACAGTTATTTTTTTTAAATATATTCAAAGTTGGATTAACTATAGAGGCGGGTTTTGCGTTCCAGATAATCCCGATACAGTTACCATCACTTTCATAAATGGGTATTTTATCACTGATAAAGGGGGTAGGCTTTGAACAACCATTCCAGTGATGTACTTCCAAAACGCTGACACTGCCTTTTTTATTCATGGTAATCTGGTCGTGCTTTATTAGCTCATCATGTAACTCATGCCACTCAGCGGGGAACTCAATATCCAGTTTTCCTTCAATTGGGAAATTATCTGGCGTGTTAGTGTACTTTCTCGCGGGTGGATTCATATAAACGTGTCGTGATTCTGCATCCTTTATACCCCAAGGTTCATCGAGTTTCTCAATTAATGTGATAGCATTGCTATATCCATTTTCAAACCTCATAAAAATCCTTTTATTAGCGAAAAACCTTAAATAAATAGTGCCTCGAAAATTTATGTGCAAAGCCGCCAAGATTTCCATACTCCGAATAGCCAAGATTTTTATAAAACCCTGAAGCCTGAAAACTTAAGGTATCCACATACGCGAAGTGACAGCCCCTCATTCTCGCTTCTTCTTCAGCTGTTGTCATTAGTGTGCGTCCATAGCCTTTCCTCCGAGACATTTCCCCTATCCACAAATATTGTATCTCAAGCCCGCCCCACCAAGTTCTTGCAATGATTCCCCCTTGTAAATTACCAGTCGGATCTTTTAAAACTATCCTGAGCGGATGGATGTGAACCGGCGAGAATTGATGGTTATATCCCCACAAGCCATCAAGTATCTGCTTTTCTTCGCCCTCATCCGGTACATCGCTTAGTATTAATTCCATGGTAATACCTTCATAAAACATTATTGCTACTAATAATTATTCTTTGTCAAAAGACAATAAGCTTCAGTCTCATTAGAGTGTAACAAACAGATGTCCGTTAAAATTTAAACAAGATTGAAACACGAAGGTTTTGGGGTTACACAATAATGAAAATTTTGAACTAAACAACACTAGCCGCAGGTATGCGCTCCCTCAATTTGCCGCGGCAGTTCATGAATATAAAACTTATTTTGCCAACGTCTATGCTTATCGGCACTTCATCCGGCCGCCTTCAAAAGCGCGGCTTCCAGCTCCCGGTCGAGGTAGCGCCCGATTTCGGTGACCCGCTCGTCTCCAAGCTGGCCGAAGAGCGTGGAGGGTTTGTCATATTCGAAAACGGCCTCCCCGCCGTCGGTTTCAAACAGCGCGACGCGGAGCGGCGCATAGAGCGCCGCGCCCAGATTGTGCCGCGTCATCGTCGAGGCGGTGATGGGATTGCCAATCTCATATTGGACGGCGTTGCGCTTATGACCGGTTATCGCCAGCAGATCGCCGTGGTCGCGCTCGATAAACATGAAAAGCTTGGGCCCGTGGTCTACATATTGCTTGATACCCTCCCGATCGCCGCTGCTCAGCATGACCTGGATATTCGCGTCGAGTATGGGAAGGTCGGCCTCGATGGCGGCTCGCACCTGTGGAAAGGGGCGCTTTGAGGTTATTCTGACGTGTTCTATGGTAATGGGTTTGGAGGTGGTCGTCGCGGTGGTCATGATGGGGTGCCTTTTGAAAATGAGAGAAATGGACGCGGGGTCATACTGGTGTCGCGCCGCTGCTTGATTGGGCAAGACTCAAAGGAACAGGTCTTCTCCGACGTCATTACCGAGCAGCGCTCCGAGCTGGCCGGACAGCGAAAGTACCGGGCCCAGAGGGCTCATGGTAATGGATACGCGGTGGACGCCGCCTTGCGCGTTGCGCTCGATGACGGCCACGCCGGTTAACGGCATTCCGTTGGTAAGCTCGGCTTCATATTGCAGAAAGCTGCGTGACCCGACGGTTTCGAGAAAAATCGGCGTTTGCGATTTGTACAGCGTGGCGACGGTTTCGATGAGCTTTTTGATGTTTTCGCGACCGTAAACAGGCCGGCGCAGGGCTGTACCTGTCATTTCGGCGTCAGATGTCAGGTCATCCAGGAACGGGTGGCGCTGATGCGCTTCATGGGCCATTTTTTTCTCCAGTCTGCTGGTACGGGTTCAGGTGTCGGGAAGCCGATTTCGTCGGCGCATAGTCAAATGCTATCGCGGCTCCAGTGGCGCGAACCACGCGCTGGCAAAACCATCGCGGGTGGTATAATGGATGCGATGATTATAATATAGCGATCGTTATTCTATGGTGCAATGCTTACCGTGGTATATTTGGAGAATGAGGAATGAGATATCCGCCGGATCAGAAGGCTAAGGCCAAGGAGGCCATCCTACAGGCGGGAGCGCAGGCTCTCAGGACGAACGGTTTCAACGGGATCGGCGTCGACGGTCTGGCGGCGGCGGCCGGCGTCACGTCGGGGGCTTTCTATTCAAATTTCCCGAACAAGCAGGCGCTGCTGGAGGGCGTCATCGAATCTTGCCTGGGCAAGTCCTTTATCGATTCGGATACCGGCAGCGTCGCCGAGCGGCGGGATCTTCTCCGGCAATGGCTAACCGAGTACATCAGCGCCAGTCATCGGGAGAATCCGGCATCGGGCTGCGTCATGCCGACCTTGAGCGCCGATGTCGCCCGTGCCGCCCCGGCGGTCCGGGAGGCATACCGGCTCAGGATGGCGGAACTGATCCGCAAAGTGTCGGCTGTTCTTGACGGTAACGAAGCGGATCGCGAACGGCGCGCATGGAGCATCGTCTCGATGATGGTTGGCGCGATTAGCATCTCGCGAGCCATGCCCGATGGCGAGGAGGCCAACCGCGCCATCCACCATGCCCTTGAGACCGCCGTCTCGCTTATAGGCTAAGAGCATGCCGCCCTGAGCGGGCCGGAGAGCCCGGCGTTTCGCTCCGCTGGCAGGCGTTGCGCCGCTATGAAACATTCACTTTAGGCGGCATAAACTCGGTCAGCTTTCGCTTTTGTTTACCGCTTTCGTTTAGGTTATCCGGGCTTAGCCAAAGCTGCATGGCTTGACGAATCCCGGACCATTCATTATCGATAATAGAGTACCAGCGGACGTCGCGACTGTGTCCTTTGGAAACTTGCATTTGTCTGAAAATGCCCTCGTATTGAAATCCCAGCCGCTCCGCGGCATTGATTGCTGATTGATGAAGGCTGTCGCACTTCCACGCGCAGCGCCGGTATTGCAGGGTGTCGAGGACGTATGACAGTAAAAGGAATATTGCTTCAGTGCTGTAAATGGTACGTTTCATCATCGGCGACCAGTTAATCCAACCAATCTCTATAGCGCCATTATTCGGGTCGATACGTTGCAAGGCCAAGAAACCGATGGCTTTTTTCGAGGAATGACTGATAACTGCATAAAAAAGAGGGTCTTTACTGGCGGCTAGAGATGCAATGTAATGATCACATTGCTTGATAGTGATGGGTCTATTGATGTGAAAGTAGGTCCAGTCTCGGTCGTCGTCAATGCTGTGCCAAGCGTTAAATAAATCCTGGCTGTGTTTGATATCAATAGGTTCAAGTTGGCAATAGTTTCCTTTTAGAGCAATTTTTTGTGGGTTAGCCCGCGGCTGCCAATTGGGTAGGGGACTCCCTAAGCCTTGGCCATATTGATTAAATACTGTCGTCATAAATTCTACCTGCGTTATAGAATTAAAAAAATTACAACGGCTTATTCTACCCAGTCTGCTTTCAATGTGTAGCCGCTCCTGAGATATTGACGCCAGATAGAGAATTTTAACGGCCTGTGATCGGTGATATCGGTAAGCAAGGGACAGACTCACTTTGTCTGCAAGCAAGGGCTCAGGCTTTCAGTACGAGCGTATTCAACGGGGTTGGCGTCGCCTGTATCTTTGATGCCAACCGACGTGAAAGCCGGTAATAATGAGATATCAGAGATGTTAATTGGAAAATCCAAATATATTTCACCTTGAGCATCCTGGTACCTAAATCCTTCCATTAAACGACCGCCACAAAGCGCTACACTACAAATTAACCAATCTGATAGATCCGCTGCAATAGCTTGTCATGGGATTCTCTGTTCCACAGCGTCAAGGGTGCGCAACGAATAAACGAGCGCCGCGCCGGCGTTTACCGAAATCGCGACGCCTAGCGCCTCGGCGATTTCCTCGCGGGTCGCTCCCGCCTTTAACGCCGCATCGGTATGCGTGGTGATGCAACCATCGCAACGCAGCGTCACCGCGACGGCAAGCGCAATCAGTTCGCGCGTTTTGGCGCCAAGCAGATTTGCCTTATGCCCGGCGGAGCTTAGACCGACATATCCTTGTATTGTCCCGGGGCTCAGCTTACCAAACGCCGTGATTCCAGACTTAATTTGCGATAAATAGGCATTCCAATCGAGCATTGACATTGTCTTCTCCTGGTGGTGTTCGCAATACGCTGGCGGATTACTCGAAAGCCTTGCGGTTTCTTGCGACAAATTCGGCGACCGATTCCGGTTTATGGCCGGTAAGTTTCTCCACGATGTCATTGGTTCCCGCCATGTGGCCCGCGTTGTGTGCGAGAACAATGCCATGGAGATGCTGCGCGCCGAAGGGAAATTCGCCGCCGAAAACGTTTTGGATCCACTCTTCAGGTGTGATTTGCCGGTAGCGCACCTGTTTGCCGAGCGTATCAGCGACGATTTCGGCAATTTGCGGCGGCGTGAGCTCCACCGGTCCAAACAGAGGATAGGTTTTCCCTTGGTGTCCGTCCGGTTCAGCCAGGATGGCTGCGATGACCTGGCCCTGATCCCGTGCGGAAACGGGGGCAAAACGGCCTGTGGGTCCAAACGGAACGCCATACTCTCCATCACGGATTTTGCCTCGCGTGTAGAGAAGCCATTCGTTGAAAGCGGTTGGCCTTAAATGGGTGACAGGTATGCCGGACCACTGGAAAACCCTTTCCGCCAGCCAATGCTGGAGCGCTGACTCGCTTTCTGCGTCCTCGCGAGACGTTCTTTGCGATATGTTGACGATGTGTTCAATCTTTGCCTCCTGCGCCGCCTGGGCGAAATGGACTGTCGCTTGTACGATGCCCGGCCGGATCGGATAAACAAAGTATGCCCGCTGCACGCCTTTAAAGGCGCGCTGAAGGGATCGGAAATCCTGATAGTCGCCGAGGACAATGTCTGCCCCCAGCGCATTGATTTGTTGCGAGCGCTCATCTTCAGCGTGGACCAGGGCGCGAACGGGAAAGCCCTGCTCAAGCAGAATTTTTGCAGCCACGCCGCCGGTCGCGCCCGTGGCGCCGGCGATAAGGATGGTCGGTTTCATAATTCGTCGGCGCCTCCCGCGCTTATTAGTCTTGAAGCAGCATGCCGAGGGGGGCCAGCGGGCCGACCGACATGAACTCATACTGCGCGAAGCCGTTGGTCACCAGGGGCAGCGCTTCAATGGTCGCCTTGGCCTTTTCCACCGACTCGACGTTCATGAGGAAGATCACGCCGGGTTTATCGGTGCGATACCAGAACTGCTCAAGGGTGCCGTCTAGGTAGTGTTTAAGCGTGTCGGGCACTTCCTTCGACATGACTTGCTGACGTTGCTCCGGCGACATGGGTTTGATGATGGTTCCTATAGCGATAACTTTCATGATGGTATTCCTTATGCGGGGTGGGTTGTAAGAAGGTTTGAGTCTAGGCTGAGGGACTGAATAACAGAACAGTCGTAAACGACATTTTTACTGCGATTTACGCCATTTGGCAGCTAAGAAAGGAATCGTCTTTCGACAGTGACTCCGGTATAGTCGTAAACGACAACTTTAAGGTCTTTTACGCCATGAAAATTTTTATACTTGCCCTGGATGGGGTGTTTGATACCGGGCTGACCGTGCTGCTTGACGCGCTCAGGCTCGCACACAAATTTGCGGCCCAGCAAATGGGGGGAGCGCTGACTTTCGAGGTGTCTATCGTCGGCATGAGAAAGAAGATCAAGACCAGCCACGGGCTGGCGATACCCGTGCAGGGGATAATGCCGGACGTTAAGCCGGACTGGGTAATCGTTCCGGCGCTCAATACCGGCAGTCCGGAGACGCTGATTCCGGCGCTGGGACGGCGGGATGTACGCCAGGGAATGGAGCAGTTAAGGAAATGGCACGCCGAAGGCGCCCATATCGCGGCTTCCTGTATCGGGACGTTTTTGCTGGCGGAAGCCGGGCTTCTCGATGGGGGTGAGGCCACGACGACGTGGTGGCTCGCGCCGCTGTTTCGGCAGCGGTACCCGAATATTCTACTCGACGAAACCCGGATGCTCGTGCCGTGGAGCAGGATTGTTACCGCCGGGGCCGCCATGGGCCATCTGGATCTTGCCCTCTGGCTGGTACGCAAGTACAGCCCGGAGCTGGCGGCGGTGGTTTCCCGCTACCTGCTCGCCGACTTCCGTTCCTCACAGGCGCCCTATATCATTCCCAACCATCTGGCGCAGGCGGATCCGGTCATTCAGCGCTTTGAGCGGTGGGCGCGGGATCATCTCAAGGAAGGCTTTTCGCTGGCGGAGGCGGCAGGCGCGCTGGCCACCAGTCCCCGGACATTGCAGCGGCGCTGCCAGGCGGTGCTCGGTAAATCGCCGCTCTCCTACTTTCAGGACCTGCGTGTGGAGCGGGCAAGATCCCTTATCCAGGGGAGCAGTCTCGATCTGGATGCCATCGCGGCCGAAGTGGGCTATGTTGACGGAACCACGCTAGGCACGCTGCTGCGCGAACGCCTGGGACGCGGAGTGCGTGAGCTTCGCGCCGATCTGCGTTGATTCAGACGGCTGACAAACATACTCGGAATCGATCTGGCAGCCTGTCTCGACCGGGCACTATGTCAACAAGCTCAAATTGTCTCGTTTTACGGGCGGTTTTTTTCGCCGCCATGCATGCTTTTTCCCTGCGCGTTCGACCGGTCAGGAGCCCGTCACCGCTTCATACAGCACCTGCAGCCGCAGGCGCAAAAACAGTACTGCCTGGTGCTTGCGTGATAGCAGCGTTTCAACGGCGGTGCCGGTTTCCTCGGCAAGCTGCTTGAAGGAGTAGCCCTGCAGCTCGGTTTTTTCAAATGCCTCCCGCTGCGCCGCCGGCATATCTTCCAGCGCCAGCGCCAGTTCCTCCCAAACCAGCTGGCGCAGGTAGTCGTCCTCGGCCCCGCTTTGGGGATTGAACAGTATCTCGCCCAGTTCTTCACCGGCGGGCCACTCGCTGTCGAATTCGCCAGAGAGCGGCAGCTCGCGCTTTTTACGCGACCGGTCGATAAGCTCGTTGCGGGCGGCGCGATACAGCCAGGCGGCGACCTGCTCAATGGGGTGCAGATAGCTATCGGCCTTGAGCAGCTGATAGCTTACTTCCTGATAGACATCTTCCGCATCGGCGATATTACCGGTACGTCCGGCGATAAACGCCCGTAGCCGCTGCTGGCAGCCACGCAGCGCAGCCATCAGGACGTGGCGCCGGTCCGCGGCGTTAGTCATTAGGCCTGGCCGTTGTCGTCGGTGCGCGGTTCATTGTCCCGATCCCTCTGGTGGCAGCGTCCATGCCAGCGTCCGTGCCAATGGCCCGCGCCGCGCTGTTTGATAAAGGCTTCACGCTCCTCGGGAGTCATCGCCATCCAGCGCTCGCGCATTTCTTGTCTTCTGCGCGCGAACATGCCGTGGCCGTGAAAGCTGCCGAACAGGATTTTACTGAGGATAAGCAATCCCAGCGCCTGGAAAAAGCCAATGCTCTTGACGCCGAAAATGACCGGCAGCAGCGCATTCCACAGCAGCATCACCAGCGTGGTGACGGCGGCGACAGCCACCACGGCCATAACCAATATTTTAAACTTGCGATCTCTCATGTTGTCCACTCCATACGGTTCAGATACAGAGGTAGACGAATCAGCCGGGAAAATATTTGCGTCGGCGACAGTTTTTTTATTTATTTGCCGGCAGAAGAGTAAGCCGCCAATGGCTACCGGCCGAAATAAGGCAGTCGGCCGCCCTTGAGAAAAAGAAACGCCAGCAACAGACCGCCCCACAGCGCCATTGTGATGTAACTGCTTATTCCCATGATATTCAGTCCGCTTTCCAGCATTTGCAGCAGGATCAACGCCAATACCATACCGACAATCTTGCCGAAGCCGCCATCGGGATTAACGCCTCCCAAGACCGCCGCCAGGATACTGGTCAGCAAAAAGGATTCGCCGTAGCCGGCTTTGGCGGAGTTCAGCTTTGACATCATCATCAGCGCGGCCACCAGGCACAATAGCGAGGAGATAATATAGGTTGCCATAAGCGTGCGCGGCGTATTGATGCCGGAGTAATGGGCCGCCCGCTGGTTGGAGCCGATAAGGTAGATTCGCCGGCCCAGCGGGGAACGCTCCAGCACAATCCACATAACAATTGCTACCAGCGCAAAGAGATACAGCGGCACCGGGATGCCCAGCCAATTATTGCTGTTAAGCCACAGCACATAGGCGGGGAAATTGGAAATCGCCGTTCCCTTGGATATCAGGATGGTTATTCCCTTAAGCAGGGTCATGGTGCCAAGGGTAGCCAATATGGGCGAGACGCGGATAACGGCTATCAATATGCCGTTCAGCAGGCCGATGACCAAGGCCATGCCGATGCCGGCCAGCAGCATTAGCAGGGCGCTGCCCGCGGACGGGGCGAAATGGGTGGCCACCCACGCCATGACCAGGGCGCAGCAGTTGGTGGTGGCGATAATCGACAGATTGATGCCGCCGGTCAGCATGGTTACCGCCATGGCGAACGCCAGCACGCCCAGAACCGGCAGCTGTGAACCGATAGACTGGAAATTCGACGCCGACCAGAATACGTCCGGGATCTGCGTGCTGAAAACCACGATGATCAGCAGCAGCAAGACCACCAGATACACTTCCACATGGTCTTTTACTTTCAGGCTATTCATGACAGGATCTCCGATTTACTGCGCTGGCTCCAAGCGGTGGAGCTGATGCTGACCACGATGACCAGGCCGGTAATCACCATTTGCCAGTAAGAGGAAATGCCCATCAGGTTCAGGCCGTTTTGCAGCATGGCCAGCAATATGACCCCAAGCATCGTACCCAACAGCGTGCCGCGCCCGCCGATAATGCTGGTCCCCCCCAGCACCACCGCCGCCAGGACGGTCAGCTCATAGCCCAGCAGGGAGTCCGGGGCCACCGTCATGACGGTATAGGATTGCACCACCCCGGCGATACCTGACAGCAGCCCCATAAAACCATAGACGAACAGCTGCAGTTTGAAGATGCCGAAGCCCAGCCGGGAGGCCGCCTCGCGGTTGCCGCCCATGGCATAGATCTTGCGGCCGATGCTGCTGCGCTTCATCAGCAGGCCGGTGACTATCAGCACCGCCAGCAAGGTCATGATGGGCAGGTTCAGTCCGTAGTCATTGCCGTCGGAAGCGGTAAAGGTGAATATCGTCAGTCCGTTTTCAAACCAGTCGGGATATTTATAAAGCCAGACCCCTTTGGAAAAGTAGAGCAGCAAGCCGTAAAAGATATTCAAGGTGGAAATGGTGACGATGATGGAGGGGACTTTGAGCCGGTTGACCAATACAGCGTTGATAAGACCCAGAGCCGTTCCGACGCCGCCGGCGATAAGGAACGCCACCAGGAAATTACCGCCGTATTTCAGCAGCGCGGTGACCATGACGTACTGGGCAATAATGGTCATGGGCGGAAATGAAATATCAATACCGCCGGAAATTAGGACGATAAACAGCCCGCACGCCAGAATCATCAGCATGGCATAGTTGTTGACCAGGTCATAGAGGTTGCCGAAGGTCAGGAAATCATCGCTTTTCAGGCTGAAAACCACTCCCAGGATAAGGATAGTCAAGATAAGCAGCCCTTCATGGCGATGCAATTCCGTTTTGTTAACCATTGACCACCTCCGCCAGCGCCGCCTCGGTCGTCTGTGACGTAAGAAATTCAGCCACCAGCTCACCCCCACGCATCACCAGGATACGGTGGCTGTTATAATAGGCCTCCTCGATCTCGTCGCAAATCATCAACACCGCGATGCCCTGTTCGGCAAGCGCATTGATAATCTGGTAGATGCCCGCTTTATTGGCTATATCAACCCCCACCGTGGGCGAGTCGAGGATCAGCAGGCGCGGATGGGTCGCCAGCCACTTGGCTATGGCTACCCGCTGGGCATTGCCGCCGGAAAGCGTATTGACCGGAAGCGACGTATCGTCCGACTTGATGGTCAGCCGGCGGATCATCTCATCCACCAGGCGCTGTACACGCTGCCGGTCTATAAGGCGCCAGCGGTCCTTCACCTGCGGCAAGACCGTCGAGATGATATTATCCCCGATGGACTGTTCCATGACCAAACCGGTGCTAAGACGATCTTCCGAGACATAACCGATGCCCGCGGCAATGGCGTCGCGGTTGCTGTTGAAATGCACCGGCCGGCCGTCAATCTTGATCACGCCGCTGTCCGGACGGGTCAGGCCGAACAGGCTCAGACACAGTTCGGTTCTCCCCGCGCCCAGCAATCCGGTGATGGCGACGATTTCCCCCTGATGCACCCTGAGGGAAATATCATGATATTGGCCGCGGCGGCTTAACCCTTCCACCTCCAGCACCACCGGTTTACCGCCCGGATAAGGGGCCAGTACCCGGTAGTCGAACGCCAGGCCGGTCATCAGAAAAGCCAACTGTTTACTGCCCATGTCGGCCGCGGGGAAGGTCCCGATATGTACGCCGTCCTGCAACACGGTAATACGATCCGACACGTCCAACACCTCATCCAGGCGGTGGCTGATAAATACCACGCAGATACCCCGTTCCTTCAACTGGCGGATGAGCCTGAACAGCCCTTTGACTTCCGTCATGGTAAGCGATGCGGTGGGTTCATCCATGATAATCAGCCGGGCGTCCTGCGCCAGCGCCCGGCAAATCGCCACCAGCTGGCGCTGCGCGATGGAGAGCGTCTCCAGCTGCGCGTGCAAATCAAGGGTAACGCCGATATCATTCAGAGTATGCTGCGCCAGTTGATACAGGCGGCGCTTGTTCACCCAAAAATGCCGATGGTAAAGATTGATGGCGATATTTTCCGCCACGCTCAGGTTGGGGAATAAAGAGAGATCCTGGTAAATCACCTGAATACCGCGTTTGACCGATTCCGCCGGCGTCAAATGGGAGAACAGATGATCGTCAATGGTGATTTTCGCTCCGGCATCCGGTTGATAGACGCCGGAGATGATTTTAATCAGCGTCGACTTGCCGCAGCCGTTTTGCCCTGCCAGGCTATGCACCTCTCCGGGCAATAGGGTCAGGGCAATATCATTAAGCGCTTTCACCCCGTAAAACGTTTTGCTGACATTTTCCATAGCGATTAGCGGCTTCATTGCAACCTCATCATCAAGCGTCCAGGCGACCGGCCGGGGTCGCTGCGGTCCTGCTCCGGCCACTGCGTTGTCTCAGGATGTCAATTGCGGGAACCCATCAATACAGGCTATCGATATTGTCTTTGGTCACCAGCAGCACTTTATGGAACTTAATGACTTTCTTGTCGGTATCGACGTCTGCTTTGCCGATATTTTTGACTTCGTATCCGGAACCGATGTTTTCACCTTTAAGCAGGCTGGATGCCACCGCCGTCAGCGCATATCCCGCGGTTGCCGGATCGTAGGTAATCCCCTCGGTGATATCGCCGCTTTTGATCAGCGACGCGGCCTGGGACGGGATCATCATGCCGTAGACATGGACCTTGTTTTTGGCGCGTTTTTCTTTAACCGCGCGCCCCGCCCCGATGGGCCCCTGGGATCCGAAGGCAACAATGGTGTTCAGATCCGGATGGGCTTTCATCAGATCAAGGGTAGTGCGGCGGGAATCATCAATACTCTCCGACACCGGCATACGGCTGGTTACTTCATGCATATCGGGATAGTGCTCTTTCTGGTATTTCACGAACAGGTCCGCCCAGAGATTGTGCTGGGGCACCGTCAGGCTGCCCACATAAAGCACATAGCCTCCCTTGCCGCCGTTGAACTTGGCCACTTGCTCAACATTGTCGGCGGCGAACTGCTGGTTATCGATGATCTCGATATCCCAATTGGCGCTGGGCTGGCCTGGCGATTCGTTGGTCAGCACCACGATGCCCGCATCGCGCGCTTTTTTGAATACCGGCTCCAGGACATCGGCGTCATTGGGCACGATGGTTATCGCGCTGACTTTTTTCGCGATCAGATCCTCGATGATCTTTACCTGCTGCGGCGCATCGGTGCTGGACGGGCCTATCTGAGTGGCATTCAGCGAGAAATCCTTACCGCCCTGGGTGACGCCTTCACCCATGCGGTTAAACCAGGGCATTCCGGCAATCTTGGAGATATTGACAACTTCCGGCTGTGCGGCAAGCGCGCCGGACGCGCTTATCAACAGGCCCAGACAGCCCGCGGTTAACCAATTCTGAAGGGCGTTTGTTTTCATTTTATTATCCTCATGCGTTAGGAGGGTAGGGATGGCCAGAGTAGATACAGATAAAAGGCAAGAATCTATATTTCTGAAAAATAAGAAAATTAATCATTATAGTTACAAGGGTTAATTAGGATTTACACAGATGAAACATTTGAAATATGAATTGTTACAGGCGAGTAATCTATATACATACTGGCTGAATATATGGATAAATAAGGCACTATTCGGGTTTAAGATTGAGCTCACAAAGCCATCAGTGGAAACTTTACAAAGGGAAATGAGGTGATACTTTTAAAACAGCCATGCCCAATATTACTGTCCCCGTTATGCGCCTTTGCGGCGACGTCCCGCCGCGTTGCCACGCCGCTTTGCAAGAGATGACCTGAACATGAAGGATTCGGATATTTCATTGACGGCAATACGCGCCTTGGTTGCTATCGGCCGTCATGGAAATTTTACCCGCGCGGCGGCTGAGCTGGGCATTACGCAAAGCGCGGTAAGCCGCCACGTGGCGAATTTGGAAGCGGTCTCTGACGGACCGCTTTTCGAGCGACGAGGCGCGACGGTTGTCTTTACGCCGCGCGGATCTCAATTTTACGAATCGGTCAAAGACGCCATTTCCACCATTGAACTGGCGACTCAGCAGCTGGCCTACCGCGGACATTCTCTTAACCGAATCCGGGTCCGGACTTCAATGCCGAGCTTCGCAACGGCTGTTATGGCGCCCTTATTGGGTGGCTACACGGAGCGAAACGACGTTCAAATCGATCTCTTTACCTCCCTGTCGTTTCCATTGCCGCAGGATGAGTATGATGTTCTGATCACCCGAGACCTCGTCCTGCCGAACACAGAGCGCTGGGAATTGGCTCGCGAAGGTTTGGTGTGCGTCGCGTCGCCGGGCCTGGCGGCAATCGTCGCCGAAGGCAGCGAATCGGAAGCCTGGCCCATGATAGCCGCCCGCTCGCGTCCGGATGCCATCGCCAAATGGGCGGCGGCCCATAAACGGCAAGCGGACCGTCTGAGCGTCCGGGCCACCTATGACCACTACTTCCTGGCGGTGGCCGCGGCGGCAGGCGGCGCCGGTTTGCTGGTTGTTCCCCATCTGCTGGTGCGCGATCGGTTGCGCGACGGCACGCTGGTGCTCATCGACGACGTGGTCGTTCAGTCCGGTGATGCTTACACGGCTTACGTCAATCCCCGCAGCCCCTATAAACAACATGCGCGTGCTTTTTGCCAGTGGCTGGACGAGATCCTGAATCAGCCCACAGGAGAGTGATGCTGGGCCGTTATTACCTTGAGCGGCAGCAATAGCGGCAAAATACACAGCAGTAATATCGCAATGACAATCAGCGTATGAGATATGCCTAACCGATCCCCCAGCAGCCCGTACACTAAAGGCATCACGGCGCCGCACCCCAATGATGCCGTATAAAAAACCGCAAATGCCCGGGTTTGCCGGCGGGGTTTGGCCAGTTCGCCCACGGTGCCGTAGAGCACGGACGATGTCCCGTTCAAGGCGATGCCCAAGGGCACCAGCAGCAGATAGATGGCCGGTAAGGGGATTTGCGTGAGCGCCAGAATGATTCCCGCCGTAACGATTTCGCTGACGGCCACCGTCTTCAATATGCCCAGGCGCGGAGCCAGGGCGCCGCATACCAGTTTACCCAGCGCGCCGCCGATAAAAATAACGGTCAGGGCAAAACCCACCTGAGTCGCCGAAGCCCCTTTGGACGCCAGCAGAAAGGGCAGGAAAGTGAGCGTGCCGGTACGGGTCGCATTATCCAGACTGCCGATGGTACATAATGAAGCGAATGCCCTTTTTCTCTGCGTTTCAGTAAACAGCGGAGCCCCCGCGTCAGCCGTTTGCGTCGCCGTGTCGTCTGATGCTGAAGGCCGCGGCGCCATGGTCTTGGGCAAGCGTTTTTCAGAAGATAACAACCCGCTCAGGCAACCGGCAATAAGCAAGCCCGAGACGGCAATCAGTTGAACCGAGTGGCCCCAGACGGTAATCAGCAGCAGGGCGGAAAGCGCGCTGGGAATGATGGCCTTCCCCACATCCCCGAAAAAATTGTAGGTACTCAGGGCCAGGCGCGCCTGCAAACGGGGAAAGCTCTGCGAGATGTAACTGGATGACAACGGATGCTGGACGCTAGCCCCGACGCCGCCTAGAACGATCAATCCCATTAGGACCGGCAGGGTAGTGGCGAACCCGTAGCAGAATATCGCCGCCGTAAGCAGCAAGGTCCCGCCGATAAGGACCTTTTTCTCTCCGGCAATTCTCCCCAGCTCGCCGGCCGGAATTTGCAGCGCCGACATGGCGCCGGAAAACAGCATCTTCAACAGCCCGACCTGCGCCAGCGACAACCCGAACTGCTGCTGCCATATGGCAAACAGCAGGTAGTGCATGTCTGTGGCGCCGTCATGGAACAGGTGCGCCAGACTGGTGGCGCCGAGTATTCGTCTGCTCTGCGATTTTGACGCGGCGCCGTCGATAAATACCTCACTACTCTGCCGAGACATTCAGCGGCCCCCCTTTTTTCAATTTATCCATTACCAACATGCCGAACCGACTGCCTGGCGTTGCGCCGGTGGGTCTGGTTGATTGAATTCTCTTCATCAATGTGCGTTTCTCTTCATCTACATCGCGTCTGATGCTGGTTGTCATCAAAGTGTCATAATGGAACATGATATGTTTCAGCGCCAATAATTTTTACGTCTGGATAAAATTGAAAGTGATATTATGATAAAAACAGATGGGTCTATGATTAAAATAGATAGAGATATTGAAGCATCGATGACGGTGTATTTTTTTAACCGAAAATAGTTCAATGAAAGCGGTTTTAATAAATTATTTACTATTTTCATGACAGAGAAATATTAGATGGTGATTTTTGCGGATTAATATTAACGAATCTTTTTAAAGAAAATATCCATATTTCAATGACGACTTTAATTAACTTAAAATTATAAATGACTATTGTATAACGGCCCTCCATTGTAGTCTTTTTTAAAGATACTTGACAGATTCGGACAAATTCGTAATTGTCATTACGATAAATTTTGCAAAGACGCCGCTACCGTCTTTCATCTACAAAAAGCGAAGCGGTTACCCGCTATGCCATTATGTATGATATCGTGCCAATAAAATATAATGCGTTGATTAACAGTACATATCCGAATTTTACACCCTGCCTTGGCAGGGTTAAAGAAGTCGATATATCTTTTGATGAGAGACGTGTCGTAAAAAAACATTATTCAACCCGTTATGCTTTAAATAATTCTTTCTACTGGTATGTGATGGGCGAGATATGAGGTTTGGATTATATAACGTTATAGCCGTGACGAGTATTAGCAAACGCGTAGCCATAGGGCGATTGTTAATTTATTCGAATATTAACTTTTTCACTTTTTTGCGGGTCCATCTCGTTTAAGCGATAGCTGCCGCACAGGCAGTGAACAACGTGCCGGAGAGTCACCGCTGTTTGTCCCTCTTCTGAGCTGCCGCACAGGCAGCTCAGAAGTTCTTCAATATCTTTTTCTTCACGTCTAAATGAGTTCACTGCCTGTGCGGCAGCTCAGAAGTCACTCCGGTTATGGAAAATCATTTTTCGCCAGTTCACTGCCGTACAGGCAGCCCTGAAAAGAACGGCGTACCATCAAGGCCATTTAGTGGGTTTATCGGACATATAATGAGGCTACTAATTTACTTGAAGTTCAGTCAGCCACAGCCCGCGTCGGCGACGCTGAATATTTTCGGCTATTTAAAACGTTCACGCTAGAGCTGCTCGGATCGACTGATAAACTGTTATTTATGCGACAGCGTAAAACAGCGTAAAAGTTTCATCATTTTATTTTGACATAACTTTAAGCAGCGTGGCGCCGGAAATAATCAACGCAACGGCAATAATCCGGTAAGGGTTGAGACTTTCGCCAAATAATATCACGCCAATAATAAACGCGCCTATCGCGCCTATTCCCACCCACAGGGTGTAGGCCGTTCCCAGCGGCAATGTTTTCATGGCAATGGCCAGTAGGATAAAGCTTAATATCATGAAAATCAGCGTTATGGCGCTCGGTATCAGGTGGGTGAAACCCTCAGACGCTTTCATTGCGGTAGCCCAGACCACTTCAAACAGACCCGCTAATAACAGATATAACCAAGCCATGGTATCACTCCGATAACAGGGCCGTCCCTAAATGAGTTAAAGTCTGTCTGGTCGTCCAGAGAGAATATGAGCCTAGCACAGTTCAAAGGAAATTCAAACCCGGCAGTAATACACGAATGTTGCCTGAATTTACTTAAATAAATATGATGTATAAATTATTTAATTATGAGGCATAACATGATCAGGGCAATTTACGATACCGATCCGGGCGTGGATGATGCCGTCGCCCTGCATTTCGCCGCTGAAAGCCAGGATATCGAGCTTGTCGGGATGACAACGGTGTTCGGCAACAACACCGTTGAGGTAACCACCCGCAATGCCCTGTTTCTCAGGGAGGAACTGGATATCTCCTGTCCGGTGGCGCGGGGCTGCGGAGTCCCGCTTATCATCGAACCCAATGCCCCGTCGGTGGCGGCGCACGGCCGTGACGGGCTGGGGGATGCCTTTCATATCGCGCCCCGCAACGGGTTGGATAAACGCCATGCCGCGCAATTTATTATCGATACCGTGCGGGCCAATCCCGGGGAAATATCGCTGATAGCCGTCGGCCCGCTGACCAATGTGGCGCTGGCCTGCCGTCTGGATCCGGCTATTGCCGGTTTGATAAAGCAGGTGGTCATCATGGGGGGAACCACTTTGCGCAACGGCCACTTCGGTAATAAATCGCCGGTTGCCGAGGCCAATATCCACCGTGACCCCCATGCGGCTCAAATCGTATTTAACAGCGGCCTGAAGCTGACGATGGTCGGCCTGGATGTGACCCATGAGGTGCTGCTCGATAATTCGCGCTTGCGCCAATTGGAAAATCACCCTAACAAGCATCATCAAATCCTGTTTCGCCTCATTCAGGGCTATGTGGCCTATGCCAAAGCGCGCTATGGCCTGGACGGGATGCGCCCTCACGATTTGCAGGCATTTATCTGCGCCATCCATCCGGAGTTTTATCGCACCGTCGCTGGCAATGTGCAGGTGGTACTGGAAGGCCCCGCCGCGGGCCAGACGCTGCATTATTTCGGCGAGCATTTAAAGGGCAGCGAACATCTCTCTTCAACCGAGGTGTGTGTTGCCGTGGAGGCGCAGCGGGTGGCGGAGTGTTATTTCAACGCGCTGCTTAGGTAATTTTCCGGCCCGTTACCGGGCAGTTTGAGACAAGGAGGCAACCAAGGCGCGGACCCGTTCATAATCCGCCGGCGTTGCCGGGTTGTAGACAACCATGCTGAGATCGGGCCGGCCATCGACGGCAAAGGACGAATATTCCATGGCGATAAGTCCGGCCAGAGGGTGCTTCAGGCTTTTTAAGCCCTCGCCGTGCGCGCGCACGTCATTGTCCCGCCACATTGCCTCGAATTCCGGACTTTGGCGGCAGAGCTCGTCCACCAATGCCTCAATATTCTTCGCGGCGCCCGCCCGCACGGCGTCCGCCCGGAACGCCGCCACCACGAACCGGGCGACGCTTTCCCAGTCAAGCTGTGCCGCGCGGGTCTCGGGATTGAGGAATATGCGGCGCAGGATATTGAGCTGGCCGGGGACGAGGGATCCGTAATCGAACACCGCCGAGGCGGCATGGTTCCACGCCACCACGTCCCAGGTGCAGGTCTTTACAAAGGCCGGGCTGAACGGCAGCGCATCGAGCACGCCCTGCAGCCGCGGCGATATGCCTTCGCCCGCCTGGTAATGGACTTCGGGGGGGCGGCCCAGGGCAAGCAGGAAAAGATGCTCGCGTTCAACGCCGGTCAGCATCAGTGCGCCGGCTATCCGGTCCAGCACCTCGGCCGATGGCGCGCCTCCCCGGCCCTGTTCGAGCCAGGTGTACCACGTCGGGCTGACATTGGCGCGCTGGGCCACTTCCTCGCGCCGCAGCCCCGGTGTCCGCCGGCGTGTCAATGAAAAGCCAAAAGCCGCCGGATCGAGTTTGCCGCGGCGATCCTTGAGGTAGGTTCCAAGCTGATTGGTAGAGGTGGCCGGCATGCTCATCCTGTTTATCCTTATACCCGTATAAAGTGACTGCTTTACCCCTATAAGATAAAGGCGAGAGCAATCTGTGTCTATACATGGCGGTGACTTCATAAATTGACTTCACCAAAGCTAATCGCTATATTAATGTCAATCACTGAACTCATGGATGAGTTAATGCGACAGAAAATTACCGGCCTACGTAAGAAGCAACGGACGGTGTTAAATCAAATTTTCAAAACGCCGGTACCCTCTGGCGTCAAATGGTCTGATATTGAGTCACTCGTTTGCGCATTAGGGGGTGAAATCAAGGAAGGCAGCGGGTCTCGGGTAAGGCTTTTACTTAATGGCGGTATTGCCCGGTTTCATCGTCCCCATCCGTCGCCTGACGCTGACAAGGGGGCGTTAGCCGACTTGAGGGAATGGCTGGAGAGCATAGGAGTCGAACCATGACAAAAGTATTGAAAACCCCTAATACCATGGTTGTTGCCGGACAGCCGGCCATTATCAGCTATGTTCCGGAAATTGGCATGTTCCGCGGTAAGTTTATCGGCCTATCGGGCTATTGTGACTTTGTTGCCGATAGCATCGACGGTTTGAAAAGCGAAGGGGAGGTGTCGTTGCGTGAATACCTGGAAGATTGCCGGGAAAATCTCATCGACCCTTACGAACGGGAAGAGAAAGTGAAAACCTTTACCCTCCGCTACCCTGAATCGTTCGGGGAGCAGTTGGCCGTTGCTGCCGCTGAACATCATGTCTCGGTGAATTCATTTATTGTTGAAACGTTAAATGAACGCCTTAAACACGCCTGAACCCTCGCCTTGGGAAGACGCTGCTTGCGAAAAACAGGCAGGCGGTGCAAGCAATGTGACGTAGCTGAACGTTGAGTTTAGGGGATTTTTTGTGATATGTATCACACAATGGCATGTTATGCTGGTGGGGTTTGTGCGTGGCATAAC
Organism: Sodalis sp. RH16; assembly: GCF_047324245.1. Taxonomy (NCBI): domain Bacteria; kingdom Pseudomonadati; phylum Pseudomonadota; class Gammaproteobacteria; order Enterobacterales; family Bruguierivoracaceae; genus Sodalis; species Sodalis sp. RH16. The sequence continues at coordinate 2,709,888 of NZ_CP178737.1, forward strand.
AGAAACAGAGGTGTGAGCATGATTACCGGATTGCGCATTGCAACCGTGCTGCAAATGATATTAAACATCGGACTGGTCTGTCTGGGGATTATTCTTATCATTTTTTTGGGCAAGGAAACTTACCATCTGGGCGAGGTGCTGCTGCATACGGACGCGGAGTCGTCAACCTACCTGCTTATTGAAGGTATTGTTAATTATTTTTTATATTTCGAATTTATCGCGCTGATTGTGAAATACTTCCAGTCCGGCTATCACTTCCCGCTGCGCTATTTTGTGTATATCAGTATTACCGCAATTATTCGCCTGATTATCGTCGACCATAAAAATTCTCTGGATACGCTCTATTATTCGGCGGCAATCTTGATTCTGGTGTTCACCCTGTGGCTGGCAAACAGCAATCGCCTGAAGCGAGAATAGAGTGCCCATGGGGCGGCGCGGTCATTTTTTGACGTCCGCGCTATTGATTTTCGTTTTTTTCTGGTAATGATATTCATGTCAATGAGTTGGATTGATATAAAAATTTTCGACCTTTATTGCGGAGCTATTAATGTTAAACAGTATCGGCATTTTCTGTGGTTCCAGCGCGGGCCTTAACCCCGTGTATCTTCAGGCGGCCAGAAATATCGGTGCTTTTTTTGCAAAAAATCATTTAAAAATTGTGTATGGCGGCGGGAAAGTAGGCCTTATGGGTGCTATCGCCGATGCGGCCATCCAACATGACGGCCAGGTGATAGGCGTTATGCCTCAGTCGCTGGTTGAAAAAGAGATTGCCCATACCGGTTTGACAAAACTCTATGTCGTGAAAGATATGCATGAACGAAAATATATGATGGCGAATCTTTCCGATGCCTTCCTGACCCTGCCCGGCGGCGCCGGCACGCTGGAAGAAATATTCGAGCAATGGACGTGGGCGCAGCTGGGATTACATCAAAAGCCCTGTGCCTTTCTGAACGTCAATGAATATTTTTCTCATTTGCTGTCCATGATACGGCGCATGGCCGATGAGGGTTTCCTGAAAACTGAATATCTGGATATGCTGATTGTTGAACATAAACCGGATGTCATTTTGGAAAAATTCAGAAATTATCAGCCGCCGAAACATAAGTGGCAATAAATCATATATTCATCAGCGCCGGGCGTTGCTCAACGTACCGGCGCATCAATCCCGTCAGCGGTGACATGAGTGTTCTCGCACATCAGTTAGACACCTACCGTATTCAATGGCCGCCATTATAGCAACCCTGGGAGGCCAGGATATATCGCCTGTTGCGCCCTTAGCCCGGCGAGATCGCTTTTTTGTCCGCCCGTGCTGAAATGGCGGGCCGTAAGTAAACAGTAAGTCGTTGGGTTTTAAAGTCGTGCCGTCCTTTTTCAAACTCAAGAGCACGATTGTGACAAAATTTCTTAGCCATAGGTCCTGGTTGCCGTTATTGGCGGCGTCGGTTTTGCTGTACACGGGTGCGATTTGGGCGGAAGGTGTCAACGAGTCCGCCGGTGAGGATTTCGGCTTTACGCTGCTAAGCGATGCCCCGGATACCACCCAGTGGGGACTGGGAGCTGGGCTGGGTTACCACCAATCGCCCTACAGCGGTTATGGTTCCGACTTTACGCCGCTTCCTTTGGTCTATTTTGAGGACAAATGGGTGCGTGTCCTGGGGACCACCGTGGACGCAAAGGTCGGTAAATGGGGCGGCCTGCAGCTTACCCTGCGCGGCAGCTATGCCCTTGGAGACGGCTACAAGGGATCGGACGCGCCGATACTCAACGACATGCAAAAACGCAAAGGCGCCTTCTGGTTCGGCCCGGCGGCGGCGTGGGATATGGGATTCGGCACGCTTTCCGCTGACTTCCTGACCGCGGGCAGCAAAGGGCAAAAGGCCGATATCGAATTCGGCAAGTCCTTCGCCTTTGGGGATTTTACCATCAAACCCTATTTGGGCGCCCAGTGGCTCAGCGATAAGAATGTCGATTATTATTATGGCGTGATGCCGTCGGAAGCTCGTCCCGGACGTAACCAGTACAATGGCAAATCCACCTACAATACGTCAGTGGGTACAAGCTTTGGCTATAGCCTAACGCCGAACCAGAGCATAAGCCTTGACGTCGGGGTCACCCGCCTGGGCGGCGGCATTACCGATAGCCCGCTGGTGGGCAAAACCTATATTCCCGAGGCGAAGTTCGGTTATCTTTATACATTCAGGTGAGTAACGGCCTATGTCACGAGTGGCGCTGATCGAGGATCAGCAGCGCCTGGCGCAGATGATCCGCCAGGCGTTATTGAGCGCGGGAGTGGAAACGGATATTTTCGCCAATCTTTCCGAAGCTGCCTATGGGATGAAGCAGGCGGAGTATGCGGTACTGTTGGTGGATCGTGGATTACCGGACGGGGACGGGCTTAACTTTTTACGCAACCTGCGCGCCGGCGGCCAGATGACGCCATGCTTGATGTTAACCGCCAGAGATGCATTGCACGATCGGATCGAGGGCCTGGAGAGCGGGGCGGACGATTATGTAAGCAAGCCCTTTGAAATGAGCGAACTGGTGGCACGGGTGCGTACGCTGATGCGACGGCCGGTTAAAATGACCGCGCTGGTGCAGCGTTTTGCCGATATCTCCGTGGACCCGCAGGAGCACGCGCTGCGCTGCGGCGCCCGAGTAACGATATTGGCGCCGGCGGAGCTGCAGATCATGTTGTCGCTGCTCGGCGCCGCAGGGCAGACCGTGCGCCATGCGGTATTGGAGCATGCGGCATGGGGGCTGGCGGATGCGGTTACGCCCAATGCATTGGAGGTTACGGTCCATCGGCTGCGTAAAAAGCTGGCCGGCGTCGGCGCTACGGTACGCATCGCAAATATCCGCGGCGTGGGTTTTTCCCTTCAGTCCGCCGCATAAGGCCTTCATCCCGCAACATGCCCGCCGCCGGGCGACAGCACAGGAAGGAAAGTCAGTATGTTCAGGTATTGGATCAGCAGCCTGTCCGCCCGGCTATGGCTCATCAGCGTAGCCGCGCTGGCGCTGAGCCTGCCGATTATTACCGCTATTGTTCTGTACGTTTTCAATCAGTTCCCGGAATTCATGTGGCAGCGGGATAAGGATATGAAGACGGCGCAGGAGGTGGCGGCCGGGCTTCGGTTTGACGATAGCGGCCGGCCGGCATCAATAATATTCGACCGGCAAACGGCATGGCTGGTCAAGACCGCCGCCAGCGAAATCCTCTATCGCGTATGCGATGAGGCCGGTAATATTCTGCTGCAATCTCCCCAGGGCCGGCTCTTCGGCACGCTGGACAGCAAGAATCTGGCCAACGAGGCGACCCTGCGCGAAAAGGTGATGATAGACGGACGGCGGTTCGATCTGGTGACGTTAGGCATCGATCAACAGGGGACGCGATTCTATGTCCAGGTCGCCACCAGCGAGATTTTCAATAAAGCCATCATGAATCTGAAACTCAAGCCGATCCCGGAAATTTTCGGCTGGTCACTGTTTATTACTATGATTTTATTCAGTCTGACCTTTCCCTTCACGGTGCGCCGGGTCATGCGTCCGGTAAGAGTCGCCTCGGGCGCCGCCGCGTCCATTACCCCGGCCAATTTGAAAACCCGGTTGTCCTATAACGACATTCCAAGCGAGATCAAGCCGCTGCTCCTGGCGTTTAACGATGCCTTGGCGCGGCTGGAAAACGGCTTCAAAGTGCAGCAGGAATTCCTGGCCTCGGCCGCCCATGAGCTGCAAACGCCCCTGACCCTGATTCGCGGCCAGATTGAGCTGCAACCGGAAATCAAAGACAAGGAACTCCTGTTTTTTGAAATCGATTTGATGGCAAGGCACGTACGGCAACTTTTGCATCTGGCGGAAGTGAGCGAGTCGCAGAATTATCATTTTGCCGGCGTGGACACGGTGGATGTCGCTCAGGATGTGGTGGAGTATCTGGCCCGCAAGGCCGATAAGAACCAGGTGAAACTGCAGGTGGACGCGCCGGACGCCCTGCCGTTGTTAACCGCTGACCGTAGCGCTTTGTTTATCTTGTTGAAAAATATCATTGAAAACGCCATCAACGTTACGCCGCCCTATGGCGCCGTCAGCGTTGCCATCAGCGACAGTTCGATTCAGGTACAAGACAGCGGACCAGGCATTAAGGCCGAATATCTGCCTTTCCTGTTCGATCGGTTTTGGCGGGCTCCCGACGCCGTCCATGAAGGAGCCGGGCTGGGCCTGTCTATTTGCAAGGAGATCGCGGTGGCCCATCGCTGGCGGCTGTCGGTGGCGCCTTCCGCGCCGGGAACCCGGTTTATTGTCTGGTTTTAAGCCGGTCCGGCAGCTTAAAGCAGAGGTACGGCAGCCAGCGCGCAGCGGGTGAGTTCCAGATCTTCCTCCGAAGGGCTCAGGCCGGGCAAATAAACAAAATTAACGTTACCAATGCCCAGGGCCGACAGCGCGTAATGCAGATATGGCGTCAAAAAATCGGGTTGTCTGGCGTTTTCGCCGGTGCACGGGCCTCCGGATCGGACCAGTACCAGGGTGGGGCGGTCTCTGAGCGTCCCCACCTTGCCCTGCGGCGTTGTCTTGAAGCTGCGGTCCTTGCGCAACACATAGTCTAACCAGAGCTTTAGCGCCGCGGGTACGGCAAAGTTGTGCATCGGCGTACTGATCAGCAAACCTTCGCTCCGCTCCAGTTCGTCGATAAGATGTTCTGAACAGGTAAATGCCTCATCATCGCGAAGCGCCGAGGCCGTGATCCCTTGAGCATACCGCGCCGACAGCGGGGGGAGCGGGTCAAGCACAAGGCTACGCGTGACCACCCCGACATCGGGATGGCGGGATGTGATGTCGTCGATAACGCCACGGGCCAGCCGTGCGCCGAGGGAATGACCGGCGTGGGGACTGCATTCCAAATAAAGCAGCGTGCTCATGATTTATCCCCCTGTAGCGACAGGGTGAAATGCAGTCCTTTGGACAGCAGGCCCCGGCGGAAGTAAAAGCGCTGCGCCAGAGCATTCGCCAGGCCGGTATCCAGCACCAGATAGGCGCACTCCCGGCGCATCGCTTCTTGGCGTAACGCCGCCATCAGGTCGCGGCCCTGTCCTTGGCTGCGGACACGAGCGGTTGCCACCAGGTCGTCGATGTAAAGAAAGCGCCCGTACAGCAGGTTTTCCTGCAGTCGGTAGCCCGCCAAGGCAGTGATTTGTTCGTCTTGCCACGCCGCCAGCAGCCGATAGCCTTGGCCGGCCTGCCGCCCTACCTGCTCGGCGAATGCCTGTGCGCCGGCAAGATGCGGCCTGAGTTCCCGCATAACGTCAAAGCAGGCAAGGCAATCCTGCTCGCTGTCGATATGGCTTATCCTGATGGGGGTCATAGCCGGTTTCCTTGTCGTCTTGATTGTTGAGTCTTAACAGTAGACAAAGAATGCCCCAGCCAACAGGTGCAAGAATTAACAATGAAAATAGGCCATGATCATGATTCCAATCTCTGCCCACGCTGCGCAGGTATGCGGCGCGGGGGCAGCAGGCGAGACTAAACCGAAATTGGCTATTTTTTGTATGAAATGAACGTTAAATCATGATATTCAAGCCAATAACCCGCTACTTTTTATCCCGCTTTGGGTTAGACTGCCAATGGCGGAATTTCCCCCGCCCATTTTGAATATTCAGGATAAATAATGAACAAGATTCTTGCTGCTGGCGCTGTCGCCAGCCTGATGTTTGCCGCCGCATCAGCCAGTGCCGCCAGCGTCACCGGTGAAGTGGGTGAACATTATACTAACCTGGGTTTTGGTTTCGGTACCACCACGCCCGGCCTGGCATTGACCGGTAACTGGGCGCACAACGACGACAACGGCGATGTGGCCGGTTTAGGCCTGGGGTACAATATTCCTTTCGGCCCGTTTATGGCCACCGCCGGCGGCAAAGGCCTGTATATGGGGCCGAAAGACGGCGATGAAGGGTACGCCGTCGCGGTGGGCGGCGGGCTGCAGCTGCCGGTGGCCGGCCTGTTCAGTCTGTACGGCGATTATTATTATTCCCCAGAGTCGCTTTCCAGCAGTATCGGCAATTACACCGAAGCCGGCGCCGGGGTGCGTTTGACGGCGATTCCGGTGGTGACGGTCAGCGTCGGCTATCGTTATATGGCGATAGACGGTAAAGACGGCGACCGCGACAACATTGTGGCTGACGGCCCTTATATCGGCGGAGCGTTCAACTTCTGACGGCTGCGCCGGCGGCCACATCCGCAGGGTTCCCTTTGACCGGCTCGTTGCACGATAGGTGATCGCGGGCCCTGCCGTTCCATAGAGGGCACGCGTCAGGCGTCTTACTCCACAATCATCCATTCATCGGCGTTTTCGAACATCTCTTCCACCAGGCGATTCAATACCGCCTTTTCCTGTTTATTGGCGTCGGTGTTGATGCCGTTGGCCTGCATGGCTTTTACCTTTACTTCGGCGGCAGGGAAAACGCGATGGACGCGTTTCGCCAGCTCCGCCTCGATTAACGCGCCGGCGTTTGGTAAACCGCTGACGTTGCGCTTGTCATAAATCAATTCTACCCGCATAAAACCTCCCTTTTAGTGGCACTGGTTTTTTATACAGATTATTCCGGGCGGGATCAATGGAAATGGCGGATTTCCCGCCATTTATTTAGGCCGTAATCCGCTGGGTTCAGGTTTAGGCAAGCCTAGGCAAACGGGAGCCGCCCAAGGTCAGGCCAGGGCGACATCGCTTTCTAACCGGCAGCTGCAGGCCAGCACGTAGCCTTCGGCGATCTCCGCCGGGCTCAGGGTCATGGTACTGGTGGTGGTATAGCGGCCGGTGAGGATCCGGGTTTTGCAGCAGCCGCAAACGCCGGCGCGGCAGGCGGCGTTAACCGGGATTTTATTGGCCTCCAGCGCCGCCAGCAGGGTAACACCCACCGGCGCGCTGAATTCCCGCTGCAGCCGCGCCAGGGTGATCTTAAGCTGCCGCGTGCCGGTCACCGCCGGGGCATGGAATCGCTCCTGCATAAAAGCGGTGGCCCCCAGCGCCATGGCATCTTTTTCCACCTGATCCATATAAGGCGCCGGACCGCAGGCCATGACTCGGCGGATGGCGATATCCGGCACCAGCGCCGCCAGGTGTTCCCGCGTCAGACGGCCGGCCAGCACGGGGGGAAGGGCCTGCTGTTCGGCAAACAGCGTCAATTTCAGCCAGGGCTGCAGCGTCGGCCAGGTTTTGGCGAAAATCACCTCACGGGGTGAACGCACGCTGTAAATAACCTGAACATCCGCCCGCGGACGATTGGCCGCCAGCCAGCGGCACATGGACATGATTGGCGTCACGCCGCAGCCGGCGGCCAGAAACAGATACCGTTCGTCCTCTTGCCGGGCGCAGGTGAAGTCCCCTTGGGCATCCGACAGCCAGAGGTTGTCGCCGGTTTTTACCCGCTGTGTCAGCCAGCCCGATCCGCTGCCGTTTTCCAGACGGCGCACCGTCAATGTGACAAAACGGCTTTGCCCCGGCGTTGAAGAAAGGGTATAAGCCCGCAGGGTCTCGCTGTTGTTGATGCTGACCAGGGCGAACTGCCCCGGTTGGTAAGCATAAACATCGTGGCTGATCAGGGATAGAGTCCAGACATCGGGGGTCTCCTGCTCTATGTGATGGACCTGCATGGCGTGCGTGCATAACGCGTGAGGTGCAAACATCATGGCTCCTTAGGCGCAGGCGGCGAAAATGGCATCGAGATCCCGGGTCGCTTCGGTGATGGGACGCAGGCCGAATTGCTGATTAAGCACCGCCAGCAGATTGTCGGTGAGAAAGGCGGGCGCGGTGGGGCCGACAAAGATATTTTTTACCCCCAGGGACAGCAGCGTAAGCAAGATCACGATGGCCTTCTGTTCAAACCAGGACAGCACCAGGCTGAGCGGCAGATCATTGACGCCGCAGCCCAATTTTTCCGCCAGTTTTACCGCCAGGGTTATAGCCGAGTAGGCATCGTTGCATTGCCCTACGTCCAGCAGGCGGGGAAGCCCTTCCAGGGTGCCGAAATCCAGCTTGTTGAAACGGTATTTGCCGCACGCCAGGGTCATGACCAGACAGTCCTGCGGTACGCCGAGGGCAAAATCGGTGTAGTAGCTGCGTTCTTCCCGGCTGCCGTCGCAACCGCCCACCAGGAAGATATGCCGCAGCTTTTGCTGCGCCACCAGGTCGATAACCGTATCGGCGGCGTCCAGCAGCGTTTGGCGGCCGAATCCGATGGTTATCATATGCTCGATTTCACTGTAAGGAAAACCCGGCATGCTCTGGGCCTGTTTGATAACCGGCGAGAAATCCTCCCCTTCCAGGTGCTTTACCCCTGGCCAGCCGACGATGCTACGGGTCCAGATCCTTTCGTCATATTGCCCGACGAAGGGATCGATAATGCAGTTGGAGGTCATCACCACCGGTCCGGGGAAACGGGCGAATTCAGTCTGCTGGTTCTGCCAGCCGCTGCCGTAATTACCCGCCAGATGGGCAAATTTTTTCAGCTCCGGATAGCCGTGGGCGGGCAGCATCTCGCCGTGGGTATAAACATTGATCCCGGTGCCCTCGGTCTGCTCCAGCAGCATCCGCAAGTCCCGCAGGTCATGGCCGGAAATCAGTATGGCCTTGCCCGCCACCGCTTTCACGTTCACGCGGGTGGGCTTCGGATTGCCATAGGTTTCGGTCTCGCCGCGGTCTAGCATGGCCAGTATGGAAAAATTCATTTTGCCGATATTCATCGACTGCGCCAGCAGGTCGTCCATTTGCGCAGGCCGGGTGCCGAGCCAGGACATAATCTCATGGTATTGACGGTAGACTTCATCGTCATACTGCCCCAGTACATGGGCATGTTCCAGATAGGCGGCGGCGCCTTTCAGGCCGTACAGGCAAAGCATTCGCAATCCGTGTATGTCAGCGCCCACTTCGTCTTTATCGGTATTGAGGGCGAAACGTTGCGCTTCCGCCTGCAGCCCGGCCAGCGACAGGGCGGGCAGCGTGATATGGGCCATGGGATGCGAAATGTCCGCTCCCGGTGCCAGGGCCCGGCAGCGCGCAATCAATCTCTCGCGCAGGGCTATGGTTTCATGGGCATATTCGACGATGCGCGCCGAATCGAAGTTCACATTGGTCAGGGTGGCGAAAAAAGCCCGGGGTGCAAAGCTGTCTACCCGATGATCGACGATGCCCAATTCACGAGCCCGTATCGCCCAGGCCGATAAGCCATGGAGCACCGCAATCAGCAGGTCCTGTAAATCGGAGGTTTCGGCGGTTTTACCGCACATTCCCTGCGCGTAGGCACAGCCGTTAGCCAGAGGCGTACGGATGGTTTGTTCACATTGCACACAAAACATAATGAGATCTCCTTATAAGATGCATTTAAAATGCATCTTTAAGATAGAACGCCGCCGCTTAATGTAATAGTGCAATTTCCGCTAGTTAATCATTACTTGATATAGCGCAATTTTCGCGGGTAATCCGGATTGTCACTTCATAGTCCATTGAAATCGTTGCCGGCAGAAACTACCGCACGAAATGATCAGTAACAGTTCTAACGCAAAATTGAGCGGTAAAAACGAAGCGGTTTCTATAGACTTCTTTCATTCTTTACCCTTTGTCCCCAGGCTAGCGCTTCTTATGATTTCCTCCCTTTGCGATGGCATCATCGCCTTCGACTTGATGTGAGACCGACTCCATGTCTTTTATACAAATCGTTATCCTCGCTATCGTGCAGGGTCTGGCCGAATTGCTGCCGGTATCCAGTTCCGCCCATGTGATCATGGCCGAGAAGCTGCTGGGTCTGGATCCCACCGCGCCTGAAATGACGTTATTACTGGTGATGTTGCATACCGGCACCATGTTTGCGGTAATTCTTTATTTCTGGAAAACCTGGCGCAGCACCTATTTCAGCTCCGGCAAGGCCTTCCGCCACAATGCCTTTTATATTGTTCTGGCCACCGCGGTGACCGGCGTGGTGGGATTGACCCTGCAAAGCCTGATTAAACATCTTTATGCCCACAATGCCGCGGATTTTGAAATTGAGCATCTGTTTGGCAACAGCAGGCTTATTGCGGCGGGGCTGGCCGCCGCCGGCGTTTTGATTATCGCCTCGTCACGTTTTGGCGAACGCGAGGGCGGTGAAATATCCAGCGTCAGGGCGGTGGTCATCGGTTTGGTTCAGGGGCTCTGTTTGCCTTTTCGCGGATTTTCCCGATCGGGGGCCACCATCTCAACCGGACTGGCCATGGGGGTGACGCGCCGACGCGCCGAAGAGTTCAGCTTTGCCCTGGCGGTGGTGCTTACGCCGGTGGTGATCGCTAAAGAAGCGCTGCGGGCCTTACATGGCGGCGCGGCGAATCACCCGTTGCCGTCAGGCGCAATCATGCCGATGCTGTGGCCCAGCCTGCTGGGGATGGTGTTCAGTTTTATTGCCGGCCTGGTTGCCCTGCGCTGGCTGTCGCGCTGGCTGGAACACGACCGCTGGCATCTGTTCGGCGGCTACTGCATTCTCGCCGCGCTGCTGGTATTTTGGCTCGGCTGACGTCGGGGATTATTGATCGGAGAAGATCAGCAGATCGTTAAAATGGTGGCGCTGCACCAGTAAATCCGCCAGGGTGTATTTATCCAGCACGGCGAAAAACGCCCGGGTAGCCTCGCTCAGCACCCCGGGCAGGCCGCAGACGGGGGCAATCACGCACCGGGTGCAGTCCACCAGCTTCTGGTTTTTCTCGGTGTGGCGGATAAGCGTGCCGAGATTGATATCCCGCGCCGGCCGCCCCAGGCGGATGCCGCCGCTGCGGCCGCGGATCGCCTCGACATAGCCCAGATGGGCCAAATCCTGCACTACCTTCATTAGGTTATTGCGCGAGATGTCATATAAGGCGGAAATTTCAGCGATGGACGACAGGCCGTCATCCCGCGAACCGAGGTAAATAATTACCCGTAATGCGTAGTCGGTATATCGCGTGAGCTTCATAAGCCCTCCTGACAGCCAAAGAGAGGCGGATAGTATAATTGCAAGCAGCAGATTCGCCTATGGCTAAACGTGTGCCAGCCGGCGGACACTTGTCTCCCTTCTGCTGCCCTTTGATTATGCAGCGCTATCTATTAAACCGCGACATCAGGCTGATAATGTTTTTCAGCCGATCCCCCTGCAGCAAACGGTGCTTAGTGGGGTTCAGGTCCGGGGTCAGGGTTTCGAAAACGCCGCCGGGATAGACCACATTAATTAAATCCGGCGAGACCACGGCATAATTATAATAACTGCCGACAATCATATCCTGCGACTGCGGGGCCGAGGGATCCAGCATATTCTGGCCCACGCTGTAATCGCTGACGGGCGTTTTTACCCCGGCCACCGTCGCCATCAGGGTCGGTACCACATCGAAATGCGTGGTGCGCCGGTCGATATCGCCGCTTTGCCCATCCGGCAGACGCATAAACATCGGAACATGAATCTGCACATCGCTGTAGTTGCTGCCGTGCCCCCAGTAATTCTTTTTATGATCGTTAAATTCCTCGCCGTGATCGGACGTGATAATCACCAGGGTATTTTTATCCAGCCCGGCCTGCTGCAGTTTGGTTAATACCTGGCCAATCAGCCCATCATCGTAATAAAGCGCATTACGGTAGAGGTTATGATAAGGCGTGGGATCAAAATCATTATTCAGCTTGATATGGTCTACCCGATCCCAGTAAGGCTGGAACGGCGTTACCGGGTTAGGAGGCAGATCATAACCGTGGGCGGCATCGTAAAACAGAAAACCAAAGAACGGCCGCGAACCGTCGCGCTTGTCGATAAATTGCTTGAAATCATCGGTTATCTCTTGATCCCGCAGGGCTGGAGTGCGCGCGCCGTTGCTGATCTTCAAATTGGGAATCTGGGCAAACACCGTTCGATCAAACGGCGGATGATTGATATTGGCGGAGCCGTGTATGGAGAATTCATATCCCTGGTCCGCCAGGGTTTGCATTAACACCGGACGCTGGCCGCTGTTGCGTACCGACAGCCAATAGGTATCGGGCAGGCTATAGAACAAACTGAAAATACCCGGTTCGGTGGAATTGCCGCCGCTGCGGTGCTGATGAAAGCGCAAAGCCTGCTGGGCAAAGCGGCTGACGTTAGGGGTCACCTGCGGATTGGCGTCATCGTAGCGCCAGGCATCGATAAGGATAAACAGGATGTTGGGCTGCTGGGCCGGTTTCTGGAATTGGATAGCCTGCAAGGGATAATGCAGTACCCCCTCGCTCGCAACATGCAGATTGTTTTCCTTGTTCAGGGCCACCGAAGGATCCACTAGACCCCATTTTACCAGGCGGCTCTTGGCGGTTAAGGGGTAGTACAGCGGAAATTGCCGGGTATAGCCGGGGATCTGGGTTTTATAATTGGCATCGTCCCAGACATGCAGCCCCTGGCTGACCAGAATACTGACCGCCATTAACACATAGGCCGGCTTGCGCAGCCGCTGCAGGCGCGGCATCCTCGTTGCCATGGCGCTGAACAGGCATTGCACCGCCAGCAATACCAGACCGATGCAACCGCCTATCAGCCAGGTATACCAGGAGAGATCGATGATATCCCGTCCCTGGAACAGCATTTCCAGCACCACGCCGTTCAGGTGAAAACGGTATTGAGCATACACCAGGGTATCCACGACCAGCAGCGCACTGAGGAAAAACGCCATGAGGATACCGACGGAACGGAACAGCCTGGGGGGCAAAAAACACACCAGGCATTGAATAATCATCGCCAGCACGCAGAAGGCGCCGAACAGCCCGTACTGCGTGGTGAGCAAATACACCAGCGAGCGGATATCCCCCGGGGGAATGGAGATCCACTGCCAAAAGCGAAAAGCGACTGCCGTCAGTAAAAAGGCGTTCAACAACCAGAACATGCCGGCCCATTTAAGATTGAGCTTAGAGGAATGGAAGGCATTTAGTCTGAACATATTTTCAACAATCCTGCTTTTCAGTGGCAACGAGATAATTTGGGCGGTGAGATTTAACACCCAAATGGCTTTTATTCATTATCTCTTTGGTAAAAAACTGTTACCTATCTTGCCGGAGAGATGAGAAATGGCTTAATGAATAATGCATGTTAAGTAAAGTATAGATGCCGCGATCGGCGCGGCGGTATGCGGAAAATGTCTTTTGTAATGCCGGCTTCATGGGGGCGGGCGCATTTGCCTGTCTGGACAAGCCATAGATATTAGTGCAAAAGCGGTAAAAGCATTAGAAAAAACGCACAATACGTGCGTTGTTTATATCGGAGGCCGTCGGGAATTAATTAAAAATTGTAACCGGTCAGCCATGCAGCCCGGCGAAAAAGAGGCTTTTCCCGCCGGGATTGGCTTAATGCATCGCCGTATGCGAGGAATTATCGATGCTGATCTTTTTCCACCGGACGGCCGGACCAGTAACCGGCCAGCACGGAACCGGACAGATTATGCCAAACCGAGAACAGCGCGCCGGGCAGGGCGGCCAGCGGCGTGAAATATATCTTGCCCAGTGTTGCCGCCAATCCCGAGTTCTGCATGCCCACTTCAAGCGCCATGGTGCGGCAGGTGGTTTCGTCGAAGCCGAACAGTTTGCCGCCCCAGTAGCCGCCGAGCAGGCCGATACCGTTATGCAGGATCACCGCCGCAATGACCACCAGGCCCACCGAGCCGATAAATCCCTGGCTGCCGGCCACCACCGCGCTGATGATGGCGAGGATGCAGACCATGGAAAGCGCCGGCAGCCCCGGTTCAATGCGCTTGACGGCCTTGGTGAATAAATGATGGATAACCAGGCCGGCAAAAATCGGAATGACCACGATTTGCAGGATGCTCAGCAGCATGCCCGCCACATCCACCTTGATATGGGTATCTACATAGAGCCGGGTCAGCAACGGCGTGGCGAATACCCCCACCAGGGTGGATACCGCCGAGATGGTGACGGACAAAGCCACATCGCCTTTGGCCAGGTAAATCATCACATTGGACGCTGTCCCGCTCGACACGCTGCCCACCAGTATCATGCCGGCCGACAGATCCGCGGGCATATGAAACAGTTTGGCCAATAACCAGGCGGCCAGCGGCATCACCAGATAATGCAGGAAAGTGGCCGCCACCACCGGCGCCGGACGCGTGAGAACCCGTTTGAAATCGCCGGCTCTTAGGGTTACGCCCATGGCGAACATAATAAGCATCAGCAAATACCCCACATAGGGACCCATGGGGGTAAACGTTCCCGGGGAGTAATAGGCGATAACCGACAGCAAAACGGCCCACAGCGGGAACAGGCGGGTAATCTTGGCTAACATAGGGGGGTCCTTGTCGTCTTTTTAATAATGGATGGGGTATAACCGCCGAAATTTCGGGTTTCGGCTTTTGCCACAGCGGAAGTATTTTTACCTTCAATTGCCGCCGGTAGCAATCACTCTGCTGCAAAAACGCTAATATTCCTTCGGTGAATATTCATCCACTGGAGGTGTCGCTTCGGTGGGATAATGTCAAGCCCCGCCGTGGGGGAAGCGCAACAGATTGTTTTTTTTGCATTGTGTGCAAACGGCGACCGCAAAACGGCCACCGTGAATGAGGGTTATTATCAAATATTGTTTGCCGATGGGTTAAACCTGGACATTGCTTTTCATTTTTGCGGTGATGTCATCAACCAAATAGAGCCATTCCTCTTCCTCTATATCGTTTTGAAGCGTGTTATCTGAATTTCCACTGAAATACTGGTCTTTGACATTGTAAATATCGATGGGATGAAATATTTCCGCTTCGTCATCCCACATGATGTTACCCTCGTGGAGATCACCGTGTAATATGCCGACATGATTAAGTTTTTCCAGCATGTCCACGTACCGCTCAATGGCGTCAGGGGGTAAAGTGTCTGGGGGAAGCTGCGGAACCGTTCTACCTGGAATACGGTACATTCGCAGATAAAAATCTTCCTCTTCATTATGATATAATGTTGCCGAGTCCTCGCCGTAATAACGGCGGAATGAGTTGGATTCGTTATTGGTCAACGTTTTTATGTCAATCTGAAGATATTTATTGTCACGGACATATTTTTTTATGACATAGTTATTATCACTGGCATCAGTAAAAACCTTACCATAGCAGCCCTCCCCTAATATGTCTCCCAGCTTCAGTTCAATAGGATGTTCGGGTTGGCCCACTGCAAACACTGAAACCGTTTTCTGCGCTTCTGATTGAGCGTTTTCAGGGCTATGGGACTTCTTGAATCTCTTGGCCCACCGAGGTACTTTACCCGTTTGCTCAATTTCAAGAGCAAAATTATAATCATCAAAAAAACCATCTTTAGGGAACTGATATTCAAGCAGCAATTCCCTGGCGCTGCCTTCAGTAAACCCATCCTGCTCTTTCAAAACGTCCAAGGCAAGTGTTCGTTTTCTTCCGCTCAAGCCTTCGGTAAGGATATTGTTCAACCTCTCGCGAGCTGTCTCGACAGAGAATTTTTCATTGTTATATCGGAGATATATGCGATTACCCTTCATAGGTGCTTTAATACTGTATCTATTGCCATTTAATTTTTTTATCGGCAGGTATTTATTGTGGACCTTCAAAAAGGATTTCTCTCGGGCGTCCCATCTTAATCCTCTATGGCCCGGTGCTGATAGCTGGCTGGCATCCATGTCGACGAGCATATCCCGCGTAACGGTTTTTTTCAGTGAATTGGATGCATGAATGGACGTCGGGCGTTCAAAGAGCCAGCGAGCGCCGTCAAACTCAACCGGGTAGGTCTCTTTTTGATTATTAGAAATATCGAATATTTCATAATGCAGACGATTTTTCGATGTGATAAGCTCTCTCACCGGCACCACCATGCCATTCATCTCAATGGCTTTATATAATATATCGTTTGAATAAGCATCGGTGTCTTCCACCCGGTATATTATTCCGGCGCCATACCTCTTTTGATTGCCGTTCTGTTCCGCGATGTACTTGACGGGTTTGCCGATTGGAATATTAAAATCATTAATAATTTTCTTCTGTCTGGTATTGAATACAGAATGCCCGTTGTGTTCTTCTAAATGCCATTCACGTGACAACGGTTCCCTATAGACAGGAAGATATTCCTTGGTACCGGATGTCTTATGAACAACGGCTTCATATTGTCGGTGACGATTCATACGTAATTCATGTTTCTCTCCTTGCAAGTGAATAAACGACTTGCCTTTACTGAATTGTACATTGAGCTCGGCGGCATCAACGCTATCGGCATATCGCCAGGTTGATTTCTCTTCATCAAAGATGACTCTCCTTTCCGGTAAGTCCGGCTTGGCGGGATGAGAATGATAAGTCATAAACTCATTTTGATCCGTCGGTTTCAGGTAAATGTTGTCTTTGCCATCGTGGGTCGCGCTCGCTGTTTTTTTGTTATCTACTATTTTTATCAGCAGTTCCTCTTGGACCCCGGTAGCAGGGTTGCGCAGCGAGTAGGCTGCCCGCTCGGACAGGGGAACCGAATGCATTATTTCTCGCGGTTTTAGGATTGGCGCTTTTCCCCGATGTCTGAACGCAAATCCCTCGACATTAATACCAGTAGCGAGTTCAGCTATGATCAGATGGCGCTGTCTTTCTGCGCATATCTCGTCTCCTTGCGATAGGTAGTATTCTCTTCTAAGATAATTGGCAATAAGATTTCCAATGAGGGGTTTTAAGCCTAGAGTCAAAATGTCAGAGAAGAAATTCAGCCCGCTTGTTACTTGCAGTGTTAAAGGGGATGGGCTTTCATCGGTATTGTCATATATCATTCGAAGAGGATTTTCTAACCGTCCAGCCCAGAACATAAAGGCTTTTCCTTCATTTTCGCCTTTAGTATTAAGCACGTCTGCTTCATAAGCGCAATGTTCTCGAATATGTTCGCCGATATACCGGTTTCTATCCGCCTCAGAGATCCTTTTCGCTCTTGATGACTCATTCTCGAATTTCATTACGGGCGTGAGAAAAAAAGGAATGCCGGAGGTGTTTTCTTTTACATAGGTTTCAAGTTTTTCTGCGCCTGAGTCCGTTAATTGTCCGCTAACGACAAGGAAATTGAGTAACGATTCAATAAATTTTTTCTTTGTCAATTCACTCTTTATGACATAGATATGATTATTCTGATCCCAGTAGGCCCCGTTTTGAGATAAATAACCAGTGCCCACAGGCGTTGCGTCGGCCGTGGGAAATCTGAGCGGGTCATATTGGGTTACCAGCGCATCAAGCTTTTGCATGCACTGATAAAAAAATTCAGAGGCGGTTTTTCCCATATGTTGATATAAATTGCTTTTTATATTTGTATTCTCGGAAATAATGTTGGGAATCCTATGATTTTGAATCGGAGCCGGTCTAGATTCAGCCTTAGGATAGTTTGTGTTCCTGGCGGCAGCCGCCATAATCTGTGCTTTACCGTTATGGCTGGGGGTGTTCTGCGCCGTGCCATTATACATGACGATACCCCCGCGGGGCTCCGCCGACGAATTCACGACCATTTTAATATGGGGTAAAATAGCGGAAAGGGTATAGAGAACAGCTATTCCACCCGGTTTGACCGGTACTTTCTCCTGTTGTGAACGGGCTATGCTAATAATCTGTTCCTGGATAATATTAGTATTATATTTTAGAAATTTATTTTCAAATGTACCTACATTCTTTCTGTGACCCACTGCGCTTATCGGCATGACGAGCTCTTCTCCGTTGAGTAAAAGTGTTATTGACACATCGCGGGAAAATACTACCAGATAACGCACCGCCGAATAATGAACGCCGGATTGACGAGCGGCGTTTGTGAAATGTTTTATGGGCATTCATTCGGTGGCCGCCATGGCGAATCCGAACATCAGCAAAGCCTGGCTGTGGGTAATTCCCCCCAGCGGGTGGTATAGGCGGGGGATAACATATCCCGGCGCATCGCCCATGAGGGGGCAATGCCTTGACCGGCGAACCAGACCCGGCCGATGCCGGTGTGGTTGATTTTATCCAGCACCGCCATCAGCTCCATACTGGCGCGCCGGGGGGGACAGGCGTCGAATAAATGCAGTTGCGCCTGGCGGGTCGGGGAAAAATCATTCAGCATTACCCCGGCCTTGGCATAGCGCGGTCCCTCTTTCCAGATCCGTTCCAGCCCGCGCATGGCGGCGGCGACTATATCCCGCGTGTCCTGGGTGGCGGTCAGCAGGTTTTCGCTGGCGCCGTTGGCATAATAAGGTTCATTGACGGCATAGGGCGAGGAGCGGACAAACACGGCTATCTGCCGGCAGTATTGTTGTTCCTGGCGTAATTTTTCCGCCGCCCGCTCCGCATAGCGGCAAACCGCCTGCCGCATATCGGCCAAGGCAGTGACGCGACCGCCGAACGAGCGGCTGCAGACAATTTGTTGCTTTACCGGCGTTTGCTCCTCAAGGGCGATACAGGATTCTCCCTGCAGTTCCCGCACCGTGCGTTCCAATACCACGCTGAAAGTCTTGCGGATAAACGAAATATTCGATTCCGCCAGCTGCAAGGCGTTATGAATCCCCACGGCATTGAGCCGGCGGGAGATGCGGCGGCCCACGCCCCAAACCTCCTCCACCGGCACCAGCGACATCAGTTTGCGCAGGCGCGCCGGGTCGTTGAGAGCCACTACCCCGCCGGTGGCCGGCCACTGTTTGGCCGCGTGATTGCACAGCTTAGCCAGGGTTTTGGTGCGGGCGATGCCTACCCCTACCGTCAGGCCGGTGTCTTGCCGGACCCTGGTTCGCACCCGATGGCCGAATTCCGTGTAGGGCATGCTGGCTTCGATGCCGCTAACGTCCATCCAGGCTTCGTCAATGGAGTAGATTTCGGTGCGCGGCGCCATGGCTTCCAGAATAGACATGACCCGGGCCGACATATCGGCATACAGCGCATAGTTGGACGAGAAAATCGCGATACGGTGCTTGCGCAGCAATTCCCCCAGCTGAAAATAAGGCAGGCCCATTTTTATGCCAAGCTGTTTGGCTTCTCGGGAACGGGCAATGACGCAGCCGTCATTGTTGCTCAGCACCACCACCGGCAACCCTTGCAGATCCGGCCGGAATACCGTTTCGCAGGAGGCGTAGAAGCTGTTCACGTCCGCCAGGGCAAACATGGCTAGTTCCGGGTATTGTGGATGGCGTACAGCACCACGCCGAAGATTTCCAAGGCATCCGGCTGGGGATAGAGCGTCGGAAAGGCCGGATTCATCGGTTGCAGCGCCAGGCGCGGCTTAAGGCACAGCCGTTTGACGGTGAATTCGCCATCGACGGCGGCAATGACGATATCGCCATGACCGGCGGTTTCACCGCGATCCACCACCAATAAATCGCCGTCGCCGATACCGGCTTCAATCATCGATTCGCCGCTGGCGCGGACAAAAT
This sequence comes from Sodalis sp. RH16, assembly GCF_047324245.1. Lineage (NCBI taxonomy): Bacteria > Pseudomonadati > Pseudomonadota > Gammaproteobacteria > Enterobacterales > Bruguierivoracaceae > Sodalis > Sodalis sp. RH16. The sequence continues at coordinate 2,729,243 of NZ_CP178737.1, forward strand.
AGGTGGCGCTGGGATGGCGGATGCAATACTCGTTCAGGTCGAGCGTTTTTTCCACATAGTCCTGCGCCGGAGAAGGAAAGCCCGCCCGGCATTGATCGGCAAACAAGGGGAGCGATAGCACCGGCAGCATGGCATGGGCGCCGGAAAAGTCTGCGATAATCTTCATTCTTTCAACTCATTTATACTGTTTATGTGTCCAGTATAAATAAATTGTTTTGTTTGAAAAGACAGGGATTGAGGAGATTCGGCGGGAAGTTAATTAGCTCTATGATTAATATAAAGATCAAAAATAAGAATATCATTGGGAATGAGCAAAAGGTTTAACGGTAATTAATTAGCTATGCTAATCATTAGTTTCGTATAGTTATTTATCAAAAGCGATGTTATTTTGGCATTGATTATTAGCCAACCTATATTAAATATGCCGGCGGCGGTTCCGCCGGTATTGTTATATTTCACCCAGAGCGCAGCGATCTTGCCTTTAATCCCCTGGGCAAAAGCACCCGGACTTTACTACTGTAATGCCAGGCAGGCGTTTTTGATGCGCGCGCAGGCTTCATGCAGGCGATCATCGTCAATGGCATAGGCGATGCGGATATAGGGCGATGCGCCGAAGGCCGACCCTTGCAGCGTGGCCACATGGGCATTCTCCACCAGATAGGCGGCGAAATCGCTGTCGCTGTCTATTGTCTTCCCTTGCGGCGTACGTTTGCCCAGCATCCCCCGGCAGTTGGCAAACACGTAAAATGCCCCCGGCGGCAATTCGGCGCCGAGTCCCGGCACCTCGGCAATCATCGACATGACCACGGCGCGCCGGGCCGCCAGCCGCCGCAGCCAGTCGGCATGGAAAACGGCCGGTGTCGTCAGCGCCTCAACCGCCGCCGCCTGGGAGATGGAGCTGGGGTTGGAGGTACTTTGGGATTGCAATATCTGCATGGCCGAGATAAGCCAGGCGGGGCCGCCGGCATAGCCGATACGCCAGCCGGTCATGGAGTAGCCCTTCGACAGGCCGTTCACCGTCAGCGTTCTGTCTCGCAGGCGGGGTTCGATTTGCGCCAGGGTGACAAAGGGCTCGGCATCGTGGCGCATATGTTCGTAAATATCGTCGGACAGGATCATCACCTGGGGAGAATCCAGCAGCACCTTAGCCAGGGCTTGCAGCTCTTCGCGGGAATACACCGCGCCGGTGGGATTATTGGGGGAATTCAATATCAGCCAACGGGTACGGGGGGTGATGGCGGCGGCCAGGTCGGCGACCTGCAATTTCCAGCCCGACTGCTCGCTGCAGGGGACAATACGGGGCTCGCCTTCGGCCAGGGCCACCATGTCCGGGTAGGAAACCCAGTAAGGCGCCGGCACGATAACCTCATCGCCCGGTGAGATTGTTGCCAGGAAGGCATTAAAAATCAGTTGCTTGGCGCCGCATCCGGCAATGATCTCTTCCGGCTGGAAGACCAGCCCGTTTTCACGTTGGAATTTGCCGATAATGGCCCGTTTCAGCGCCTCGGTACCGGAAACAGCGGTGTATTTGGTGTCGCCGCGTTCGATAGCATCGATACCCGCCTGTTTGATAGATTGGGGAGTATCGAAGTCCAGCTCACCCTCACCCAGGTTGATAATGTCGATGCCGTTTTGCTGCATGGCGCGCACGATATCGGAAATCACGGCGGTGGGGGAGGGACGTACGCGCTTCATACGCCGGGCGATAAGTTCTGCTGACATGGATGCCTCTTCAAAGTGGGATAAGAAAATTGTATTATTTGACACATATAGTTCAATTTACATTAACATGGCCGAACCGGCCTTTCCTTTGTTGATTCCCTAAAGGAACCTATCCATGACGACCCTACTGGTGGTGCACGACACGCCGGAACCCGCGCTGTACGGCCTGATGGCGGCGATCGTGGCGGCGCAGCGCCAGCTCCCCCTGCTGCATCTGGCGGCGGACTACGACACCGGACGATTTCCCGATGCCTGCCAGCATGTGCTGCGTCACGGCGGGCTGGTGACCAGCGGGCTGCTCTGGCTTGAACGCATGACCGGCCGCTCGCCCGGCGCCGCCTTAACCCCCGCCGCCTGCGCGCGGCGGGCGGCACGGGAGGATTGCGTGGTGCCCATCGGACCATCGCAGCGGGACGCTTTATCCGTTCTGATCCCGTTGCTTGAGCAGGGCGGCGTCCCGTACCGTCTCTGGCATACGGTGAACCGCCGGGGCCGCCTGATCCTGGAAGACCGCTCCGGCGGCGCGGCCATCGAGGGCGAATGGCGACCCGATACCTTCGGCCGCTGGCATGCCACGCCGCCACCGTCCTCGCCGCCGCATTCCATCCGCGGCGCGGGAAAACTCCGCATCGCCCTTATCGGCGCAAGGCAGGATCAGGCCGCCGCCTATCCCGCCACCCTGGCGGCCCTGGGGGATGCCGCCGACGCACTGGGCATTACCCTTGACGTGCTGTTCGTCCCGCCCAAAACGCTGTCGCCGGATGATGGCCTGCTGCCGGCAACGGTGGCGGGGATACTGCTGCCCGGCGGCGCGGATATGGGCAATGTGTCCGGACAGCTGGCGGTGGCGCGTTATGCCCTGCAACAGGGCATACCCACCCTCGGGTTATGCCTGGGCATGCAGACCATGGCCACCGCCGCCCTGCAACAGCTGCCGGCATTACGGCGGGCCAACCTGCAGGAAGCCGACCCGGACGCGCCGGTGAAAACCTTTGTGCCGCTGCGGGATCCGAACCGCTATGGCGTGCATCGCTCCGGGGAGCATGACATGCGGCTGCGTACCGGCAGCCGGCTGGCGTCCATCCTGGCGACAGACAACCGGCTGCGCTATAACCACCGCTATCAGCTCAATCCCGATCTGCTGGAGATGCTTCCCCGCTGCGGCCTGACGGTGAGCGCCACCGATAGCGCCGGCGCCATCGCCGACGGCATCGAACTGGCCGACCATCCATTTTATCTCGGCGTACAGGGACATCCCGAACTGACCTCCGCCCCGGCGGCGGCACACCCGCTGATCATGGCCTGGCTGAAACAGGCCGCCTTGTCGGGGCGTTGATATATCCGCCCGTTTCTGCCGGCGCCGCACCGCGCTCCAGGCGCCATGCCTCGCGGGCGGACATGGCATATGCCCGCCCGCGATTTCAGTTTTTCAGAACCACGCCGCCGCGGCTGTCCGCCGCCAGCCTGGTTAATTCTTCCTGAAGCTGGGCTATCACCGGTTCGGCCACGTCTATCAGCGGCGAACGCACATGGCCGCCGTCGAAACCGCGCAGGTTCATGGCGGCCTTGACCAATTGCGGCTGGCCGAAACGGCGCGCCAGACCCCGGTAGCCGTACCACAGACGATGCAAATCCCGCGCGGTATGGGCATCTCCCCGTTCCAGCGCCCGATAGGCCGCCAGGATAAGCTCCGGCAGCGCGCCGCTGTTGGTACTGCTGATGCCGTCGAATCCGCACATCATCGGCCCCAGGAAGGCCAGATCAGAGGCGCAAAACAGCCGCAGGCGTCCCGACAGGCGATTAGCCAACTGGTCGATAACGGTGGGATTCAGGTCGCCCTGTTTGATCCCCACCACCTGCGGAATGTCCGCCAGCTGTTCCAGCAGGGCCGGCGCCAGGGTGATGCCGATGCCCGGCGCGTTATACACCAGGATGCCGGTGCGGGATAAGGGTGCCATCTGTTTGAAAAAGCTGACGATCTGCTCGTCGGTGACCTCTGAAACAAACGGCGGCGTCACCATCGGCAGGCCGCCGAGCTCCCCCGCCAGGGCCGTCAGCTCCTTCACCGCCCGGGGATCGGAACCGGCGCTGCACAGCATGACCGGTACCCGGTCATTCACCGCATCCATCACCCGGCGGAAGATAGCGGCCCGTTCGGCCACCGTGAGCGTAGGGAATTCCCCATAAGTGCCGCCGATAAGAATGCCGTCATACCCCAGGGTAATGACGCGCTCCACGTTGCGGCAGAGTCCGTCAAAATCAATCTCGCCGTCGGCGGTGAAGGGCGTAACGGTAATATTAAAAATGCCCTTCAGGCGTTCGCGGCTTTCGACCAAATCTTTCATTGCAATTTCCTTTGATAAAATGGGGGTGGCAGGCCACCCCCGGCGATTATGACCCTAACTGATAGAGCGGACGCTCGGTTGAACCCAGTACCCGGTAGCCGGTTTCGGTGACGACAATGGTTTCGCTGACGCCGACGGTAAATTCCCCGTAAACCCGCAGCGCCGGCGGGATATGGAACGTCATGCCCGGCCGCAGTTCGGTGGTGATGCCGCTATAGAGGCTCAGGATCGCCCCTTCGCCCCAGTCCGGCGCAAAGGCGATGCCGATGGAATAGCCGGTGCGTTTTTTGAAGTTTTCGGTATAGCCGGCGCGGTCAATCACCCGCTGGCAGGCGATATGCGGGGTTTCGCAGGTGGCGCCGGGACGGATGGCGTCCAGGGCGGCCTGCAAGGCTTCCTGGCAGGTCTTCTCCATATCCAGCGCGACGGCGGGCGGGGTGCCCAGCCAGGCGGAACGCATCAGCGCGGCATGATAGCGATCGTGGGTGGCGGACATTTCCAGAAATACCGCATCCCCCGCGGCGATGCGGCGGCGGCGCCAGGTACCGTGCGGCACGCCGCTGCGCGGTCCGGTGGAGACCAGCGGTTCCATGCCGACATATTCCGAGCCGGCGGCGATGGCCTGTCCCATCATGGCGGCCACCAGGTCGTTCTCGGTGGCGCCGGCGGCAATGGCATCGCGGCCCGCTTTCATGCCGGCATCTACATAGCGCGCGGCCAGCGCCATTTTTTCGATTTCCGCCGGCGACTTCACCGCCCGCAGCTGTTCGACGATGCCCGCCGCGTCATGGATAACCCCCAGTTTTTCCTGCAAGGCCTCATAGACGCTGATGGGCAGGAACCAGCCCCGTTTATCGATACCGATGCGGCTATCGAGCCATCCCCGTCCGCGCAGCACCTCCAGCAGGAAATTCACCGGATTATCCCCGTCCTGGTAGATGGCGGCGTCGCTGATAAAGGTATTGGAGATAAAATTGAAATATTCCAGCTGCCGGATAACAAACACCGGCTCGCCGTCAACCGGCAGGACCATGGCCTGGAAAGTGTAATACCCCGGCGTCTGCTGGCCGGTGAGATAGAAAATATTCTCCGGTCCGGTGATGATCATCAGGTCCAGACCGGCATCGGTCAGCAGCCGGCGCGCCCGCTGTACCCGGCCACGGTACTCTTCCGGGGCGAAAGCGGATTGACTGCCCTGGACAATATTACCCACGTTTTGCATTAGTTAAACTCCTGAATAAACACAGCCCGGCCCGCATCAAAATGAATACCCAGACCGGTGGAATAAGAACAGCTGACCTGGCCCCGGCCGTAGATCACCCCGCTGACCGGATCGTCAATAATGCCGTCGGCGCCATAGAGTTCGGCAAAGCGGGGCTGGGTGAGGTAAGCCACCTGAAGCGCCGCGGCGGTGGCGGCGGCGCCTTCGTTCATTTGGCCAATCATAAAGGGGATGCCGGCGTCCCTCAGCCGCCGGGCGGCCCGCACCGTCGGGGCGATGCCGCCGAGCTTCACCAGCTTCAGATGGGCCCAAACCTTGCCCTGAAGGGCAATGACCCGGTCGACGTCGGCCTCGCAGCTGACGCTTTCATCCAGCATCCAGGGGATGGGACTGTGCTCCGCCAGTCGGGGGATTTCATCCGGCCACTGGGGCCCGATGGGCTGCTCCACATAGCTCAGGCCGAAAGGCGCCAAGGCTCGCAGACGTTCAGCGGCTTGTTCGGGCGTCCACTGGCCGTTGGCATCGGCGGCCAGATGGATGCGATCGCCGAAACGGTCACGCAGCGTCGCCAGACGCTGGATATCCTGCTCCGGCGTGCCGATGGCGATGCGGACTTTGAGCTGGGTGAAGCCCCGCGCCACATAGGCCTCGGCCTGCTGCAAAAAGACCTCCGGCGTGCTCCAGAACAGGGTTTGGTTGGTGGCGGAAGACACGGGAAACGCCTCCGGCGCGCCTAATAGTCCGGCCACGCTGGTACCCGCCTGGGCGGCGGTCATATCATGCAGCGCCAGATCCAGCAGCATGCGGGTCGGCGCCAGGTAAGGGGATAGCGTCGATTCCGAATGCTCCAGCAGCGTGGCGGCGGGCAACGACCAGTCTTGGCCGGCGAGGGCCCGGCGCACATCCGCCATGACCTGTTCGGCGGTAAAACCGTTGAGGTAGGCGATATTCAGCCTGACTTCCCCGACGCCCCTGCCGTGGCCGTCGTCCAGTACCAGATAGAGCGACTCAAGGGCGGGGATGCTGCCGGAAGAGGCGGTATGCAGCTGCAGTCCCCGATAGTGCAGATCGGCGCGATAAAGAGCGGCTTTCACTTGGCGTTCTCCGCGGGCAGCATAGCGCAGGCCACCTGCTGATAAATCCGGCCGGCATTGATAAATTCATCCAACGGCACGAACTCGTCGGGTTTATGCGCTACCGCCAGCGAGCCCGGCCCGATGACGATGCCCTTGGTGCCGAGGCTGCGAAAATGCACCAGATCGCAGCCGCCCTGAAAACCGAAGGGCCCCGGCTCAGACTGGCCATGGGCACGGCAGGCCGCCAGGCCGGCCTGAACAATGGCTTCATCGGCGGCGGTTTCGGTGGCGCCGCCGGTGGTGGGCTGGTACCGCAAGACGCCGGCCCGCACGCCGAAACGTTCGCGAGCCACCGTCAGCAGGTGTTCCAGCTCCTGTTTCACCACCTCTTCATCCTCGCCGGGCACCATGCGGCGATCCAGCAGGATGTCGCAGGCGCCGGGCAGGACATTATCGGCATGGCCGCCCTGAATACGGGTAACCGTCAGGCTGGCGGATCCCACCAGCGGATGGCAGCGGCATTTCACCTCGGTGTGATGCTGCTCTTCGATCAAGCCCAGCAACTGCCCGGCGCGGAAGATCGCATTCTCTCCCAGATCCGGCGTGCCGGAGTGGGCGGTGACGCCTTCCACCCGCACCCAGGGCCGCAGGCTGCCTTTATGGGCTGAGAAGGTGGCGTTGGAGGTGGGTTCGCCAATCACCGCAAAGTCGATGGCCGGCGGATTGTTGCGGACATAAAATTTCGCCCCTTCGCTGGCCGCCTCTTCATCAGCCACAAATACCCCCATCAGCGTGCCGGACCACTTGTGGCGATGGGCGGCCATCTGACGCATCGCCTCCAGCATGGCCACCAGCGGACCCTTGGCGTCGCAGGAGCCGCGCCCGTACAGGCGGCCCTCCCGTTCCGTCAGCGTAAAGGGATCCGTGGACCAGCCTTCACCGGCCGGCACCACATCGATGTGGGTATTGAAGGCAAAGCAGGGACCCTCGCCATTGTTGAGCACGGCGATAACGTTGGTGCGGCCGGGCTGATACTCGCTGTAGCTCAGATCAAAACCGGCATCCGCCAGCAAACCGGCGATAAGCTCCGCCGCTTCCCGTTCGCGGCCGGGAGGATTTTCGGTATTGACCGCCACCAGGGCGGCAAGATCCCGTTTCATGCGAGCGATATCGGGCTCGGCGCAAATCATGGTCTTCTCCAAAATGACACCCTTCTTAATGTAAAATCTGATCGAGAAAGCGCTGGGCGCGCTCGCTGACATCCCCACCGAAGAAATCCCGGCCGGTGGCGTTTTCAATGATTTCACCGCGCTCCATAAACACGATGCGGTTAGCGGCCCGTTTGGCGAATCCCATCTCATGGGTAACCACCACGCTGGTCATGCCTTCGGCGCTCAGATCGGTCATGACATCCAGCACTTCGCGGATCATTTCCGGATCCAGGGCCGAGGTGGGCTCGTCATACAGCATCAGCTTGGGCTTCATCGCCAGGGCGCGGGCAATGGCCACCCGCTGCTGCTGTCCGCCGGACAGCTCATCGGGAAAGGCATCGGCTTTATCGGGAATACGCACCTTGCCCAGCAGTTCCAACGCGATGTCGTGGGCATCGGCCCGGCTCATGCCCAACACCGTCATCGGGGCGAGCATGATGTTCTCCGCCGCCGACAGGTGAGAAAACAGCTCATAGTTTTGAAATACCATACCGATCTCCTGCCGGATCCGGTGCGGCACCACCTCGGCGGCGGTGATTTCCTGGTTACCGAAAAATATGGCGCCCCCGTCCACCGGCTCCAGCAGATTCACGCAGCGCAGCAGGGTGGATTTACCCGAGCCAGAGGGCCCGATGAGCACCACCGTTTCCCCTTTATGTACGTTAATCGAGCAATTTTTAAGAATGTGGTTACGGCCGAAAAACTTGTCGATGCCGATAATTTCCAGCATGGGTTTAGCGGTAGTTAAAGGATTTACAGTTATTGGTTCCATAAGGGCTCCTTAGCGTGGGGCCGGCTGGCGGGCGGCGCGGATCAGCCGATCCGTAAGCGAACCCGCGGGCTTGCGGCGTTTTTTCGGATCAAGCGCACGCTCCAGCCACGCCTGGAACACCATAAACAGGCTGGTGAGCACCAGATAATAAATACCCGCCGCGCACAGGGCCTCAAAATAGCGGAAGCTGGCGCTGGCGGTCTGGTTGGCCACCAGCAGCAGTTCCTGTACCGCAATCACCGAGACCAGGGCGCTGGATTTCAACATGCTGATCATCTGGTTGCCCATAGGCGGCAGCACGATGCGCGCCGCCTGCGGCAGTACCACCTTGCGCATGATCTGGCCGCCGGTCATGCCCAGCGCCATGCCGGCGGTGCGCTGGCCGCTTCTCACCGCCTGCAGGCCGGAGCGCAGAATCTCGGCCATATAGGCGCCTTCATTCAGGGATAGCGCGAGCACCGCGCAGGTAAAGGCGGAGAAGCGCAGTCCGAATGTCGGCAGTACGTTGTAGACAAAGATTATCTGGAATAGCACCGGCGTACCGCGAAACAGCCAAAGATAGACAAAGGCCAGCGCCGGGCCGGCTCTGAAACGCGACTCCTGCAGCAACGCCAGAATAAGTCCCATCACGACGCCGAAAAACAGCGAACACAGAGTCAGCAGCAGGGTCATTACCGCGCCCTGGAAGAATGCCGGTGAACACAAATATTGCCAGACAAGATCAATGGACATACCTTTTCCTCATAACGCGTTGCCCCGGGTCTTTAAAAGATTGATACGGAAGCGGGAAATTTCCATTTATCAATTAATTGCTTATAGGTTCCGTCCGCTACCACCGCCTTCAGGCCGGTTTCCAGGGTTTGCTTCATGGCGGCATCGCCTTTGCGCACCGCAAAGCCGATATGGGTGTCGGATTCAAACTCCGGACCGGTGGTCTCGAATACATCGCCTTTTTCGCTCAGCAGCGCCACCGCGCCGGGGGTGGAAACGAACTCGGCGTCGGCCCTGCCCTGGGCGACGGATACAGCGGAATCGGTGGCGGCGGGGAAGGTCATGACGTTAATCTCCTTCAGACCGGCGGCCAGGCAGTTCTTGTTATCCGCCCGCGCCTGGCTCTCTTCGATGCCCCCCAGGGTGACGGCAACATTTTTGCCGCACAGGGAATGGTCGCGTCCGGTTATCTTGGCCGGATTACCTTTACGCACCACAACCCGGCCGCCGATTTTCAGATAGGGCACGAAATCAACCTGCTCCGCACGGGCGGGATTGATGTACATGGCCGAATTGATGAGATCGATGCGCTTGCCTTGCAGCGCAGGAATCAACCCCTTGAACTCCATAGAAAGCGGCGCGGGCGTCAAAGACAGTTTCTTCGCCAGCGCATTGATCAAATCGATATCGAATCCAGTGATGGTATTGTCTTTAGTGAATTCAAACGGCATAAAGGTCGCGGCGGTGCCGTAGGTCATGCGGCCTTTTTCTACCCATTCAGGCTCCGCCGCCCGGCTGAAGAACGATACGCTCAGGCAGGTGACAACCAATGACATCAGGGCATAACGGCGTAATGGGGCTTTCTTGGTCATAACGGGCTCCGGTTTTCAAATGATTGGATTGCTCTTTGTGAGTCAATTAATACAATTATGAAGATAGTTAACTGCTCTGTTTTGGTGCGCTTTCCGCACCAGATTAGGGCAGTATTCAGGTCTATTCTTGTCTGTTCGCCGGCCGCGATATTGTATATTATAAGTCAATAAATACATTAATCAGGGCGTTTATCCCATGGAGCAGCGTTCTACGGCTACCAGCCGGCGGTTGGCGAATCAAATCCTTGACCTGATATGTGAAGCAAGATTCGAGCCAGGTCATCATTTACGGGAACAACAGTTGGCCGATACCATCGGCGTATCGCGCACGCCGGTGCGCGCCGGTCTGAATTTACTCACCGGCCTGGGCATTCTGGAAGCGCGCCGCAACCAGGGGTTTTTTCTGGTAAAACCCTATGACGAACTGCAACGGATTAAAATCGACGTGCCTTCCAGCACCGATCAGGAGCTTTACGAACAGTTGGTGAAAGATCGTATCGCCGGCATTTTACCCGAATCCTTGACCCAGACCGACATTGCCCAACGCTACGATGCCGATCGCGGAGTATTGTCCCGGGCTTTGCTGCGCCTGGCGGAGGACGGCCTTATCGCACGCAACCAGGGCCATGGCTGGCGTTTTCAGCCTACGCTCAACACCGATGTGGCTTTGCGCAACGGCTATGGTTTCCGACTGATGATCGAACCCGCCAATTTGCTGACGCCGGGGTTCAAGGCGGATAAACGCGCCCTGAAACGGCTGCGTTTGCAACACCTGTTCCTGATTTCCCACCCCGATATCACTCAGGTGGAGAGCCGCCAGATCTTTGAAACCGATGCCAGTTTCCACGAACTGCTGGCGGAATGCAGCGGCAATTTTTTTGTCCTGCAGGCTATCCAGCAGCAAAACCGTCTGCGCCGGCTGCTGGAGTTCGGCAGCTATACCAACCGGCAGCGGGTGAGGGAGTGGTGTGAAGAGCATGTGTCCATTATGGACGCGATACGCGATGGCGAAATGCGCCAGGCGGCGGAGAAAATGCGCCATCACCTGCAGTCCGCTTACGACATGGTGGCGGATAAAGTCAGTAAAAAAAATACCTAGCTTGCCAAGAAAGAGAGAAGAATATGAATTTCGCGATAAATGACAAAGTGGCGCTGGTTACCGGGGCCGGCGGAGGTCTCGGACGCGCCATCGCGCTGGCGCTGGCGGCTGAGGGGGCTGCCGTGGCGGTAACCGGCCGCACGGCGGCCACCATAGAGGAAACCGTAGCGCTTATTGAGCAGGCCGGCGGTCGGGCGCGGCGCTATATCCTGGATCTGGCCCGGCCGGAGACGTTTGACGGCGTGCTGGCGGAGATCCGCCGGGATCTCGGCCCCATCGGTATTCTGGTGAACAATTCCGGCGGACCGCCCCCCGGCAAAGCCAGCGGCGTCGAGCCGCGGGTCTGGCAGGAGCAGTTTAACGCCATGGTGGCGTCGCTGATTCAACTGACCGATAAAGTGCTGCCGGATATGCGCCAGGCGGGATGGGGCCGGATTGTGACCAGCACGTCTTCCGGCGTCGTGGCGCCTATTGCCAATCTGGCGATATCCAACAGCCTGCGGATGGCGCTGATCGGCTGGTCAAAAACCCTGGCCGGTGAAGTGGCTCGCGAGGGCATTACCGCCAACGTTATTGTCCCGGGCCGTATCGCCACCGCCCGTGTCAGCCAGCTGGATGCCGCCCGCGCCGGACGCGAGAATATCAGTCAGCAGCAGGTAAAGGCCAATAGCCTGGCGACGATTCCGGCGGGCCGTTACGGCGAGCCGGAAGAGTATGGCTCGGCGGTGGCGTTTCTCGCCAGCCGGCAGGCTTCCTACATCACCGGATCCGTACTGCGCGTAGACGGCGGCATGATCCCTGCCTGCTAAGGATTGGAACATCTCCTGGTGCCGGAATGCGGCGGCAAATCCCCTGGGATATGCCGCGGTTTAAGATATTGAGACTATCGTGCGGATAAGCTGGGCGCTGTCCGGTGCCATTTGTCCTTGAATCAATGACGGGAAGGGTGCGCGGATAACCTGTGCATTTTCACGAGGTCATTCAGGATGAAAACGGTACTGCCCACGGATGGGTATTCATCGGCAAGCGAATTTATGTCGGCCCTGCAGGGCACCCAGGGCGATGCCTTTTGGCTGCTCAAATCGCAGGGCCATTGGCACGGCGGCCTCCATCTTTTCGACAGCTTCGTCCCCGGGGCAATTTACCGTCCCGACGGCCCGGCCGGTCACGGCCTGAAAAGCATGACCGACGGCCATATCGTGGCCTACCGGCTCAACGACGATTACCGCGCCGCCGTCCACAACAAACGCGCCCTGAAATTCAGCACGACGTTTATTCTGGTGAAATCCACCTGCGTGCCCGATAAGGCCAGACCGGCGCACGGGCTGGATTTTTATACCCTGTGGATGCAGTTGGCGCCGCTGTCGGTGTACGGCGCGAGCGACACCGTCATCGGCGAGGTGGCCGCCACGGCGCTTAAGGTCCGCCGGGACAATCCCGCGCCGGGCTGGGTGCGGCAGGGACTGCCCGGCGGCGACGGGGCGCAGGCGCGGACCTGTTACGATGTGCAAAACCGTTACCCGGCCCCGCGGGATACCTACACGCAGTTGCCTCGGCTCAGCACGGTGGAAATCCTGGAGGAGGCGACCTTTCTGCTGGACCGCCGGGCCGTGCCGTTTGTGTACGTGCGGGTCATGTCCGTGCCCGAGGGGGTATCCGCCGGGCTGGCGGTGGGAGAGAGCGGCTGGATATCGGGGCAGGAGAAGTATCTTAAACGCCGGGGCGGCGCCGGCGCGCTTCCCCGCTGGATGAAAGCGGCCCGTCAAAAAGGCGTATTCAACGAGGTGGTCGCCCTGGCCGGCGACAACGTGCTGCCGGTCAGCGCCGGCGAGATTATCGGCCACCTCGGCTATCTGGAATCGCCCCACAGCGCCCCGCATCATTTCTGCCATCTTGAGATGTTCAGCCAGGACAGCCGGCTGCCGGATTTTGTGGCCAACCGGGCCGGGGTTACCGCCGGGGAGCCCTTTATTCATTCCCCCCGTGGCAAGCCGCGCTATTTCCACCGGGAGCGGGATAATACCTTTGAGGCATTAGCCATCGGCGACGACCCGGTACTCACCGGCGAAGACCGCTTCACTCCACGAAGCAAAACCCGCTGGCAGAAGTCCGGGGATAGCGCGTGGTATGAGATACCGGCGGAGCAGTCCTGGCTGGCCGAGAGCGACGTGACCGTAGTCAATCAGTTTGACCTGGCAAAGCGCGGATTTATCCTGCTGGAGCAGGATGAACCGCCGCGGACCGTGCGACAAACGCCCCGAGAGGGCTGGCTGCGGCAGGGATTTCAGCGGCTCGCCGAGCTGGCGCAACAGAACACCCGCGATATGTATTCGTTAACCTACATCGAGGGCTACCAGCGGCTGCTCAAGGAGATGGAGTTCGAAAGCGATGGGGAAAAATTCAGTAAAAGACTGTGGCAGTTTCTGCACAACCGGCAATCACATATTCTCAAGCAAGTTCAGCGTCTTATTGTCAAGCACCACAGCGAATGGCTGCATGACGGAATGTCGGCGCTGTGGCGGGCGGCGCTGGACGAGCAGGGCAAATATCAGCCGGCCCTGGCGCTTTACAACCGGCAGTTTATAGATGCGCTAGTATGGATGAAGGACGTGCCGGAGATACGCAGCAGCGAGGCGCTGTGGCATTTGCATCCGGTGACGTTTTTGGAGGCGATTGCTCAGAACACACAGGAAATAATATACTGGGAATTAGGTAAAACGTCTGAGCGTTATGAATCTGCGGGGAGAGGGCCAGGGGTAATATCCACCGGTAGGGGCGATTATGGTGGCGTGTCCTATGGGCGCTATCAATTTTCTTCAAAATTAAAAGTTGTTCATAAATTTATCTCTTGTTCAAAGTTCAATAAAGAATTTGACCGCCTTGAACCAGCAACCGCTGAATTTAATAATAAATGGAAACTCATTTCAGAAACTTATAGAGACGAATTTTCTAAAGAGCAACATGATTATATAAAAAATACTCATTATGATGTACAAATGAATTTTTTAAAAAGAAATGGAATTATTATTACAAATAGCAATGCTGCTATACATGATCTTGTTTGGTCGACATCGGTTCAAATAGGGCCTGCAACTACTCTTATAATTCGGGCTTTAGCCGGGAGAGTCTTCCAAAATTTGTCTGAAAAAGATGTGATAACATTGGTTCAGGACTATAAGCACGACCATGTTGAAGAAATATTTAAATCGTCACCGAAATTATGGAATGATTTGCGTTCAAGAGCTAAAAATGAAAAAAGAGATTTATTGAAACTTCTAGCGGAGAACAGGGAAATCGCCCTATGAAAAAAATAACAATTTATTACTTATTTATTTTATGTCCTTTGCTTTCAATTGCTAGTGAGAAAATGAGCCATGATTCTATTAAATCTTCACATCCTGATATGGTTGCTTCGATACAAATTGAGACCGAAAAAATGGAAAATAAAATTAAACATGAAATAAACAGGAAAGGGAATGCCTATAATATAAATTATGATTATTATAAATATCAAAGACAAGCAATTTTTGAAAAATGTGTAATTTACTCTTCGTTAGGAGGACAAGTCGCGGAGATATTGGAAAATCAGTGCGAGCTTGATGAGGTGACTGAATTTTATAAATTTATTAAAACTTACATGGCTTCAGCAGATAACAATTGATATTTTATCAATTGCTCTCAGCATTTTTTGGCTGAGATGTATAATAGCTACTTTCATGATTTTACAGCAGGGGATTAAGTATGCACGCTCATTGCCCACGGTTTATTGTCTTTCCCCTGAACCCACAGTCGGCCGATTCCTCGTGGCTTCTCTTGTGTAACAGGCATACTTACTAAAAATGCACTATATAATAATCCAACTCAATTTTTCACTGTGAATATATCCCCCGACTCACCTTAGCGATCAGAGCGAGCACAGTCATACCCTTTATCCGCTTTGCCGTTGCCACGGCATAGGGCTATTATCCCTATAATCTACCCTAACAGGACAAGAGTCATGACTGCTATTGCCATTCCCTCAGTAATGCAAGCGATTGATATCAAACAGCCCGGCGGACCGGAGCAATTAGTGGCTATTGAAATGCCGGTTCCCCGGCCGGATGCGGGTTATTTGCTGGTGAGAGTGGCGGCGGCGGGGGTCAACCGTCCCGATGTGATGCAACGGGCGGGATCATATCCGCCCCCTCCCGGCGCCTCCCTGATCCCCGGACTGGAAATCGCCGGTGAAGTGGTGGCCGTGGGCCCGGATGTCAGCCGTTTTGCGGTGGGAGATAAGGTCTGCGCCCTGATTGCCGGCGGCGGTTACGCCGAATATTGCGTCGTCCATGAAACCAACGCGCTCCCTATCCCACGCGGCTTCTCTTTATTGCAGGCGGCGGCGCTGCCGGAGACATTTTTTACCGTCTGGGCCAACCTGTTCCAGCGCGGGAAACTCCAGGCCGGCGAAATCCTGCTGGTGCATGGCGGCACCTCCGGTATCGGTACGGTTTCCATCATGCTGGCAAAAGCGTTCGGCGCCACGGTCCTGACCACCGTGGGGTCGGAGGAAAAATGCGCGGCGGCCATTAAGCTTGGCGCCGACAGCGCCATTAATTACCGCACCCATGATTTTGTCGCCGAAACGAAACGGCTGACCGGCGGGCACGGCGCGGATGTGATTGTGGATTTGGTCGCCGGCGATTATGTGGCGAGAAACTATGCCGCCGCGGCGGTGGAAGGCCGCATTTTGCAAATCGGTATACAGCACGGTCCGGCCAGGGAACTCAATTTGATGCCGTTGTTATCCAAACGTTTGACCCACACCGGCACCACGTTACGTCCAAGGTCAATTGAGGAAAAAGCGGCCATTGCCGCTGATTTGCAGGAGAAAGTCTGGCCGTTGCTGGCGGATGGCCGTTTGCAGCCGCTAATCGATAGCACTTTTCCTTTATACCGGGCCTGCGATGCCCATACCACGATGGAGGCCAGCACGCATATCGGCAAGATAATGCTGGTGACGCCGGGTTACGTCGACCTGTTGGTCTGAAAGGAAATAGCCGGATTTTAGGCAGACGTGCCCGCATCGGGCACGTTGTCTGTCTTGTCAATCTGCAATCCTAGCGGCTAAAGCCAATATTGTCGTCAATCACCGCTGTGGGGCCGATGGGCACGCGTCCAGGCTGGGTGAGGGGCAGCTTGCGAAAGATAATCTTCTCTTTCCAAACTTTGCGCAAAAAATCCTCAAACACCCGGATGGTGAGTTGTTCCCCCGGACACCGGCGATAGCTGAACCCAAATGGGGCGAAGCCGGCAAAATCACATACCGGACTGGGCTGTCCGTCCGCCACGCCGAATACCGTGCCGAAACCGCTGTTGGTAATGCTCACCTTGCGCCCGTCTTTAACCTCGAATGAGGTCATGTCGAACGGACAGCGCGCCAGTCCTACCTGCCGGCATTTTTCCTCGTCGATGTCGGCACTGGTGGGAACCTCGCGGTAACGATCGGGATCGAACGTATCCGGCTCTTTCCAAAGCTCTCGGCTGAAGCTTGTGGCGGTATGCGGCGTAATCAGATAGCTGTGGCGTTCAAAGGAAAGGCCAAGGCTGCGATGGGGAGATTCGCCATAAGCGGAATCGCGGGCATCGTGGATGGCTGAAATACTGCCGCTGTTGGGAGAGATGGTGCGGAACAACTCCATGACGAACAATTCCAGCGGAGTATAAGGCGCGCCGTTGGCATGGTCGAAGTCCCCGCTCATGGTTTTTTGGAAACTGCTCCGAACCGCCTTGTCGCCGTCATTTTCACTTAAGCGCGACATTATGCCGTACAGGGAATTTCCCCATTGGCTCAGGGCGACAAAGTTGTGGAAACACTCGAAAATGATATCCTTTTTACTGAAATGCGTACCGTCGCCGGCATTTTTCAGCCAATACCATGCCAGGGTTTTTTCGGGATTGGCGATGCGGCCATTGGCAATATCCTCCACCCGTTCATCGATCCAGGTCCTCAGGAAATCCAGCCGTTTACGTACCGCCATGTAGTTTTCATAAACGATGGGTTGCAGCGGATTGCGATAGGCCAGCACCGTATTGAATGCTTCACCGATTTCACGCACCTCGGCGGGAATGGCATTTCCTTTTACGCCCACATGCAAATCCCAATAGAGATCGAAGTAGTAGTCCAGGTAATGGCGCATAAAAGGGATGTCGGCAAATTTCGGATCCATCAGCTCATCAAAGAAAGCGCTCACCTTCTCGCTATACATGGGTTTGTAAAGGTCCGTTGTCATCGCGGAAAAGTAAATTCGTTTACGCAGATTATTTTCACCACGGTTCTCCAATCCCTGTAAAAATACCGTACTGCCTTCTTCCGGCGTCGGTTGCCACTCTGAATAAATGAGGCCCCAAAGATCTTGGGGCAAGGCATTTTCTTTGCTCAGTATAAGATCTATTAATGGCAGCTTCGGTCTTTCCCCTTCGTAAAAGCTGCTGAGGAAATACGGGACTACAACATTCTCCACATAGGCCCGATCGAAATTGACCGGGATCGTTGCGCGAAAACGCGCTAGCGCCGTGGCAATTTCATCCGGCAACGCCGTAATCCCCCCGGAAGGGGGACTTTCGGCGGCGACCGCTCGGGCTGCCGATGTTCCCGCGGTGAGACCTAATGCAGCGGCACCTGTTAAAAATGTACGTCTCTTCATATTGGCGCTCCTCATAAAACAAAAAAAATTCTGTTTGATTCAGTACCAGGTGGTAGGAAGTGTTATAAAAAAGAGTTTCCCATGGGTTAAGCGAATTAAAATAACTCATTAGCCGCATTGGATGATTTATTCAAAGCGGTCTTATTAATATTTGGATATATAGGTGGTCATTATGCAAAAGCGCCGGCCGTAACCGGTATCAATTGACTTTATACATTACCTTTTATTAAATCAATGGCAAGGAGGGTAAAGGGTAGAATGATTTTCTGTGCTGTATATCAGTTCTCTCTATATTGATATTAATGTCACGACAAAAAAAGGCTTGATTCATAAATTATTTGCAGTTCATTAGCATTAAATATCAAATAGACTTATATTCTTTTTTCAAAGGCATTTTATTTCTCATAAATCTGCTTTACGCTTTGGATTCCCCCGTTATAGCGCAACGGAAATAAACAGCGCATTTGCGACCCGGCTCGCTAAGATATTGGCATTAAAACATCAGCACACCTTATACCGTAAGCGCCGGCTTTACTTATCGTTCCCCGCATATCATTATTGCTATCGGATAATGTTCTCGACAATTAATGAGTGATTATGCACTGGAAATGTAAAGCGTGGGCATTGCTGGCCGGGTTCTATGCCGTTACCGGTTTTGCGTCGCAGGAAGAACAGATCAAAACCGACTGCGGCAAGATAGACGGCTATGGGCAGGCGGGAACGGCGGCCTACCGGCAGGGAGATATGGCCCGCGCCGTTGAAGAGTTTACCGCCCAGGCTGCCTGGGGGGAATTTTGCCGCCTGCCGGCGCCGGCGCTTGCCACCGCTTATAATAATACCGCGCTGGCCTTGTTTCGATCCGGTGAACCCTTGAAAGCCAACGCCTGGCTTTCACTGGCGCCGGACGATCCTAAAAGCCGGGTGAATCTGGCGCTGCTTCAACCGATATTGGCGCGGCTTGCTCCCGCGCTGGCGGCCACGCCGATGGGGAATTACTGGCGTTATGCCGGTCAGGGCGTGTGGAGCGTGCTGTCGGTCATGCCCGCGGACGGCAATGCCTGGAAAATCACCTTTAACGGATATTACATGCCCGGCATGGGGATGTATTATGGTCCGAACATGGGTTCTTTTTCGGTGGTAGAGCCCATTAGCGATGGCAAGGCTACCTATAGCCAGGATGCCGCTGACAGCGGTTCGGCCTGCCAGGTGAATATGACCTTTTCCCCAGGCGACGTGCAGCTTGATACGGTCTCTGGGGATTGCGGCTTCGGTATGAACGTCCGCGCCGACGGCAGGTTTTTGCGGGTTTCGCTCTATTGATAGCGCGGCGTTGGCGCGGCATAACAATTGTGTTACTTTTCTAATTATAAAAAAAACGATCTTCCTCTTTATCCCTCCTGTTTTTTCACAGCCCGCCCGGCCCGCGGCGGTTAAGTCATGGAGTGTGTTATGCCTATTGCCCTATTGGCCCTGGCCCTGAGCGCCTTTGCCATTGGAACCACCGAATTCGTTATCATGGGGTTACTGCCGCAGGTGGCGGCGGATCTCAAGGTGTCGCTGCCGGATGCCGGCTGGCTGATTAGCGGCTACGCCCTCGGGGTGGCCGTGGGCGCGCCGATCATGGCGGTGCTTACCGCCCGCTTGCCGCGCAAAAGCTGTCTGGCGTTGTTGATGGTGATCTTTGTGGTGGGTAATGCCTTGTGCGCCTGGGCCTATGGTTATGGCTTGCTGATGTTTGCACGGGTAGTGACGGCGCTGTGTCACGGCGCGTTTTTTGGTATCGGGTCGGTGGTGGCCGCCGGGCTGGTGGCGCCGAATCGCCGGGCTTCGGCGGTGGCGCTGATGTTTACCGGCTTAACGCTGGCCAATGTGCTCGGGGTGCCCATCGGCACCTGGCTGGGGCAGCTTTACGGCTGGCGGGCCACCTTCTGGTGCGTGTCGGCGCTCGGCGTGGCGGCCTTTATCGCGTTGCTGGCAAGCCTGCCGTCACAGCGAAATGCGGAGTCCCCGGATCTGGCCAGGGAGTTCGCCGCCCTGCGCAACGGCAGCCTGCTGCTGTCGCTGCTGATGACGGTCTGTTTTGCCGCGGCGATGTTCACCTTATTCAGTTATATTGCGCCGCTGCTGCTGCAGGTTACCGGCGTGGGCAATCGCGGCGTCAGCTGGACGCTGTTTTTGATCGGCGCAGGCCTGACTCTGGGGAATTTTATCGGCGGCCGACTGGCCGACTGGCGGCTTTCCGCCAGCCTGCTGCTGAGCTTTTCGTTTATTGCGGTCTTTTCGCTGCTGTTCAGTTGGACCAGTCATCAGCTTCTGCCGGCGGAAATTACCCTGTTTTTATGGGCGTTGGCCACCTTCAGCACCGTGCCGGCATTGCAAATCAACGTTGTGACCCACGGCGATGATGCGCCCAATCTGGTGTCGACCCTGAATATCTCGGCGTTTAATATCGGTAATGCGCTGGGAGCCTGGGCCGGCGGCAAGGTTATTGCCATTGGTTTTGGTCTGACCCGGGTGCCCATGGCCGCCTGTGCGTTGGCGCTGATAGGGCTGGCGGTCTGCCTGGTCACTTTCCGTCGTCCGCCGCGCCGCCCGGCGGTGGCATAATATTTCGCGCCGGCTTATTAATTACTGCCGGTGGCCTGCGTCAGCCTGGCCGGAATGCTATCGGCAAGCGCCTGCAAATGGTGGATGAACTGCGTCGCCAGCGAGGAGGCCGGCCGATGCAGCGGCCTGACCAAGCTCACGGTGAAAGGCACGCCGATGCTGAAGGGCTTGATCACTACCCCGCTGGCGGCGTAGTCCAGGGCGGTGAGGGGATTGACAATGGAGATGCCCACACCGGCACGCACCATGGCGCATACCGATGCGGCGCTGTGCGTTTCCAGCACCAGTCGGCGGGTTATCTCCCGCTGTTCGAACAGCCGGTCCAGCAGTTGGCGATAGCCGTCGGTGACGGAGAGGCTGATAAAGGGCAGGTGGTGAAAATCTTCCGGCGTCAGGACGTCTTTTACGCTCAGGGGATGTCCCGCCGGCAGTACGCAAACCTCGTTCAGTGTCATCAGGGTTTGCCGTTCGGTACCGGCGGGAGTGAAGGTGTTTTCCGTCAGACCGAGGTCATGGCGCTGGGCGGAAAGCCATTCATCCAGCAACGGCGACTCCTGCGGGACGACGCTCAGGCTCGCCTCCGGGTAGCGCTGGAAAAAGGTCCGGCACGCTTCAGGCAGCAGGGACTGGGAAAATACCGGCAGGCAGGCCACCGAAAGCTGGGTTTGCCGGTATTGCCGGATAGCCTGGGCCGCCCCGAGAATCCGATCCAGCCCATAGTAGGAACGCTGCACCTCTTCAAACAGTCGCAACCCTTCGCCGGTGGGTTTCAGCCGGCCCTTGGTCCGCTCAAACAGGGTTAACTGCAGCAAATGCTCAAAGCGCGCCAGCTCACGGCTTACGGTGGGCTGCGAGGTGTGCAGCAGCGCCGCGGCGGCGGTGAGGTTACCGGTGGTCATTACCGCATGAAAAATATCGATATGGCGCAAGGTGATGGCGGCCATGCAGTCGCTCCGAAAGTGCAAAGCCATATCATAAATGAATAGCTTTGCCTTATATAGATATTTTATCACCCGGGCGAGGATCACGGATAATAGCCGGCGGTGGAACGTCCCGGTAATCAGGTCAAGAACGAGGAAACCATGCCCCATAGCCTTTATGAAAACGCCGGCGCCTTGAACGCGAATAATCTCCGTTCCCTGGCGCAACGCTTCGGCGGCCCGGTTTGGGTATATGAAGCGGAAATTATCATCCAGCGCATTCGTCAGCTGCGACAATTCGATGTTATCCGTTTCGCGCAAAAAGCCTGTTCCAATACGCATATATTGCGTCTGATGCGGGAGCACGGGGTGAAAGTGGATTCGGTTTCCCTGGGGGAGATCGAACGCGCCTTGCTGGCGGGCTTCACACCGGGACAGTCGCCGAGCGAGATCGTGTTTACCGCGGATGTGTTCGACGAGCCGACCTTGCAGCGGGTGGCGGAACTGGGGATACCTGTGAACGCCGGCTCGGTGGATATGCTGACGCAGCTGGGCGCGCGCTCACCGGGGCACGGGGTCTGGCTGCGGATAAATCCGGGTTTCGGCCATGGCCACAGCCAGAAAACCAATACCGGCGGCGAAAACAGTAAACACGGCATTTGGCATGGGGATTTGCCGCGGGCTTTCGCCGAGATCCGGCGCTATGGACTGAAGCTGATTGGTTTTCATATGCATATCGGCTCCGGGGTGGATTACGATCATTTGCAGCAGGTGTGCGAGGCCATGGTGGAAGCCGTTATCGCCTCCGGTCAGGATTTGCACGCCATTTCCGCCGGCGGCGGTTTATCCGTACCCTACCAGTTCGGCGAGGAGGCCATCAATACCGAGCACTATTTTGGCCTGTGGGATGCCGCGCGCCGGAAAATAAGCCGCCATCTGGGACATCCGGTGACGCTGGAAATTGAACCGGGCCGTTTTTTGGTGGCGGAAGCCGGCGTGCTGGTGGCTCAGGTTCGGGCTGTGAAAGAGATGGGCAGCCGCCATTTCGTGCTGGTGGACGCCGGATTCAACGATCTGATGCGCCCGGCCATGTACGGCAGCTATCACCATATTTCGCTGATCCCCGCCGACGGCCGTCCGCCCGTGGAGCAGGGCGACCGTGCCACGGTGGTGGCCGGTCCGTTATGCGAATCCGGCGACGTCTTCACGCAGCTGGCCGGCGGCGGCGTGGAACCGCGCATGCTGCCCGAGGCGCGGGTGGGGGATTATCTGGTGTTCCATGACACCGGCGCTTATGGCGCGTCCATGTCGTCAAACTACAACAGCCGGCCGTTATTGCCGGAGGTGTTATATGAACAAGGACACCCGCGCCTTATTCGTCGGCGCCAAACGCTGGACGAACTGCTGGCGCTGGAACAGGTGCCGGAAGATCTCCCTCCGGCCTAATCGTTAGCCCGCGCCGGAGCGAGTAACGGAAGCGCCCTGCGGCGTAACCGCTGCTACCCGGCGGGCGGGGATAGCGCCAGGCGGATGGCGCCGTCCGCCAGGCTTGCGACGCTGATTTGCCGCCAGCTTTGGATAATGCCTTCGACAGCGCCATAACAGGCCTGCTCGCCTCCCACCTGCACCGCCCGGCAACCGGCGGCCAGCGCGCTGGCTATACCGGCGGGTGCGTCTTCGAATACTAGGCAATCCCCGGGATCGATGCCCAGCCGCCGCGCCGCCAGGAGGTAAGGCTCCGCGTCGGGCTTGCCCAGCACCACATCCTGAGAACCTATCAGTATCGCGGGAACGCGCAATCCGCAGGCGGCCAGTTTATGCAACGCCACCCGCCGGCTGGCGGAAGTCACCACCGCCCAGGGCAGGGGGCCGATATCCCGCAAAAAGCCGGCCGCTCCCGGTAGCGCCGAGACGCCGGCGAAATGGCTGATTTCCAGCTCGTCCAGCAGCGCGATGTGCCGCTCCAAGTCCAGATGGGGCGCCACCTGCCGGATGATATCCCGCGAGCGTACCCCGTGACAGATAGCGAGCACCCGCTCCGGCGGAATACCGTTGTCCCTGCACCACTGGGTCCAGATAAGTTCCACATTGTGGGTGGATTCCACCAGCGTGCCGTCCATGTCCAACAATACCGCTTTTGCCTCAATGGAGATCATAACGTTTCACCTTGTTGTGGGCTTCTTGCCGGTACCACTACAACAGGCGCACGGCGGCTTGTATAATCAAATAAAGTTCACCGGTGATAGAGGATTGGAATGGAGATTCGGCAACTGCGGGCCTTTGTCGCTCTGGCGGAGCGTTTGAATTATCGTGAAGCCGCCGCAAGATTATGTCTGACCCAGCCGACGCTAACCAAACAAATCAAGATGCTGGAGGCGGAAGCGGGTTTGCAGCTGTTTCGGCGCGATAATCAGGGGACCCGGCTGAGCCGCCAAGGGCAGTTGCTCTATGAGGACGCCAAACAGCTGGTGGAGCGGTTCAGCGCTTTCAAAACCCGCTGCAGACAGCTCGGCAGCGGCCGGGACGCATCGCTATCCATCGGATTTATCGGCTCCGCCACCAGCATCATGCCTGACATCATCACCCGTTTTAGCCAGCTTAATCCGGATATCGTTATTCAATTGCAAGACCTCTCCTCGCCCCGGCAACAGCAATTGATTTTGTCGGGACAGCTGCAGGCCGGTTTTATGCGCCTGCCGGTGGGAGCGCCGTTAACCTTCGAACGGACCGGGCATGATTGCCTGTGCCTGATCTTTCATAAAAATCTCAGCCCCGAACCGGAGGGGATCGGTCGTTTGCTTAACGTCACCACCCTATATGTGCTGGATGCTGAAAACTGTCCCGGTTCCGCGCGGCAAATCGATAGTTTCATCAGCGCCGGAGGCCTTAGCCGGCGGCGGCTGCAGGCGATTAAAGATGCCCGCACCATCATGACCCTGGTGGAATCGCAAATGGGTGTCGCGATACTGCCCCGCAGCGCCATGACGTCCCGTCATCCGGAAGTGCGATGCCAGCGCCTGTCCGGCGCCTATGCCGACTGGGATGTGGGGCTGGTTTGGAACGAAAATATTCCCGATCCCCACCGCGATGTGTTTATCCGTGAAGTGGTCAAGCTCACCGCCGCGGCGGGTAAGCCTTGATGCCGGTGGATATTGCTTTCCTGGCGGACTGTCCCTGGCATAAGGAACTGGTGACGGACTGGTTATGGCAGGCCTTCGGCGATGGCGCCGGCCGCGAATTTTACGCCGCGATAGTTGAAAATGGTCTGCGGCGGCAGGGCTTGCCCATTACCTTTATCGCCCTGGAGCAGGGACGGCCGGTGGGAACCGTGGGCCTGTGGCGCAGCGACCTTTTGAGCCGGCAGGATTTGACGCCCTGGCTGGCGGCGCTTTATATCGATGAGGCGCACCGGGGCAAGGGATTGGGCCGGCAGCTGCTGGAATTTGTCACGACGTTCAGCCGCCGGGCGGGTTTCCATCGCCTCTATCTTTACGCCGCCTTTACCGGCTATTACGAACGTTTCGGCTGGTTATACCTGGGGGAAGGGGTGGAATACCCCCGCAAGCGGGTTTATCTTTATAGCTATCAGGGAAGGAGATCATGATGCTTCCGACGGCGGCGGCGCGACAGAATGGCGTCTTACCAGCGTCGGACTGAAGGTATTGGTCACCTCCGGCAACGGATCGCCGTTGGCCAGCGCCAGCGCCAGCTGCGCCGCCTGGGTAGCCATCGCCACCACCGGATAGCGTATGGTGGTCAGGCGGGGGCGCAGGTAGCGCGATATCAGGACATCGTCAAAACCCACCAGCGAGATCTGTTCCGGCACATCGATACCATTGTCGCTTAACACCGCCAGCGCGCCGGCGGCCATGGAATCGTTATAGCAGGCGATGGCGGTAAAATGCCGGCCGCGCCCCAATAAATCGGTAATGGCTTGCTCGCCCCCCACTTCATCCGGCTCGCCGTAGGCAATGAGCTTCTCGTCGATGTCGATCTGATGATCCGTCAAAGCGTCCAGATAACCCTGCAGGCGATCCGTGCTGTCGGATATCGGATGGCTTGAACAGATAAAAGCGATGCGCCGGTGGCCCTGCTGAATCAAATGCCGGGTGGCCAGCCAGGCGCCATACCGGTCGTCCAGCGCCACGCAGCGGTGGACATAATCCGGCAATATGCGATTAATCAGCACCATCCCGGGAATATGCGCCATCAGCGCGCTGAGTTCCGCCTCTGGTATCATCTGGGCGTGCACCACCAGCGCAGCGCAGCGGTGCCGTATCAGCTGCTCGATGGCCTGACGCTCTTTGTCGATGATATGATAGCCGTTGCCGATCAATAAAAAATTGCCGGTGCGGTACGCAACCTGTTCCACCGCCTTGACCATCGCGCCAAAAAAAGGATCGGAGACATCCGCCACAATCAACCCCAGGGTTTCCGTCGACTGTTGCGCCAGTGCGCGGGCATTGGCATTCGGATGGTATTGTAGCTCTTCCATGGCGCCGAGCACCGCCTGACGCGAACTATCACTGGCTTTTGGCGAATTATTGATAACCCGCGAAACGGTGGCGACGGATACGCCCGCCAGTTTCGCTACGTCCTTAATGGTGGCCATATCGCTTACAGGCTCTCAAAGAAAAAATCGTTTACCCGTTAAGTTTTACGGAAAAGGCCCGACGATGCAAGGCGTTAGCGCACAGGTTGAGCAAACAGTTCACAAATAGGATTATCGGCAACGCCGGAATGCCGTTGTTCCCGGTTTCCTCTCCCTCTTCATCACGCCAAGGCCCGCGCCAAACCGGCGCCGCGGCTTTAAACCGGCTGTGGATATAATCCTGGGGTAAATTTTACAGTTGGTTTCATTTCGAGCAGCAATCTTTCGATTGAGCGGTAGTTTATTCATATCACCCCCATTAGAGTAGGTATTCCCAGAGGTATTGATTGGTGAGAAATCAGCATACCTTGTATGCTGAGACCATTTCAGTTGCACCAACCTACGCGGATGCGTAGGTTTTTTTTTGTCTGTCGTTTACCTCCGGATTTTCCTCGGACCTATCGAGTTTGCGGTATTGATCGCGTCTTTCACCGGCTTTTCCTGAAGTCGGTTGCGCAGGTTCCCTGTTTTAAGGCAAGTTATTCAAAGGCGAATCTTTTTCAGCTCATGCCGAATTCCTGCTTTCCAAGGAGATCCAACCGATGCCTGCCGTGAATCAATATGATCAGCCCCTGGGTGACGCCCTGCCTGACTGGCAACCCAGGGAACGCCCTGAAAAACGGATACTGACCGGCCGCTTTTGTCGTCTGGAGCCGTTGTCCCTCAAGCATAGCGCCGCGCTGTTCAATGCCTGGCACAGCATCAACGATGAGCGGGACTGGACCTATTTTTCCATCGCGCGCCCGGCCACACAGTCGGCGTGCGATACCCTGATAGCCGGCAATGCGGCTTCCGGCGACCCGATGCATTACGCGGTGATTGATTTGACCACCGGCCTGGCGGTGGGTACGGTGGCGCTGATGCGCATCGACCCGGCCAACGGAGTGCTGGAGATTGGCTGGGTCAACTGGTCGCCGCTGATGAAACGCTCGGTATGCGGTACCGAAGCACTGTTCCTGCTGCTGAATTATACCTTCGATACCCTGGGCTACCGGCGTTGCGAATGGAAATGCCACAGCCTGAACCAGGCCTCCGCGCTGGCGGCCAAACGCCTGGGCTTCCAGTACGAAGGAACCTTTCGCCAGGCGGTGGTCAATAAAGGCCATAATCGCGATACCTGCTGGTATTCCATTATCGATAAAGAGTGGCCGGCCATCAGCCGGGCGCTGCAGGGTTGGCTGCGGGCGGATAATTTCACCGCCGTGGGGGGACAAAAGCGGCGGCTGGGAGATTTTATGGCCGCCAGGAGCGGGTCTTAGCCGTTGGCGTACGCGGGCAATCGGTTGTGTGCCATGTGTTCCCCGGCGCCGTTATCACTATGCCGTTGATTAAAAGGCCTCTTAACCTGCTAATATAAACTTTACCTGATTCTGCTTGCGGGAAGCCGGCTTAGGGCGCTCTTATGCCAGCCACACTATTCAATGACAAGGAGACGGCATGCTTTTTTCCCTGCTGCGACATTTTTTCCGGCTGCTTTACCGGGTGGAGATCATCGGCGATACGCAGGTGCTGGAACAGCCCGGGGTGATGATTACCCCTAACCATGTGTCCTTTCTCGACGGCATACTGCTGGCCGTTTTTTTGCCGGTAAAACCGGTATTCGCTATTTATGCCGATATCACCGACGCCTGGTTTATGCCCGTGATCAGGCGTTATGTGGATGTCCTGCCGCTGGATCCCACCAAGCCGCTAAGCATTAAAAAACTCATCAAATACGTCGGTCACGGCCGGCCGGTAGTGGTATTTCCGGAAGGACGGATTTCGGTTACCGGCTCACTGATGAAAATCTATGACGGCGCCGCTTTTGTCGCCTCACGCTCCGGCGCCACCGTGGTGCCCGTCTGGCTGGACGGGCCGGAGTTGACGCCCTTTAGCCGCATGGGCGGCATTATCAAGCGGCACTGGTTCCCCAAAATTACCATCCACGTTCGGGCTCCCACTAAGCTACCCATGCCGGAAGCCCCGCGGGCACGGGATCGACGCCGTATCGCCGGTGAAAATCTGCATCGGATCATGATGGAGGCGCGGATGGCGTCCCGCCCGCATCCCACTCTGTACCGGGCGCTGCTGGCGGCGGCATGGCGCTATGGCGCCGGCAAACCCTGTATTGAGGATATCGCCTTCAAAGCGGACAGCTATCGCGGGTTGTTGAAAAAAATCTTCGGCGTCAGCCGCATACTCGAACGTTTGAGCGCGCCGGGGGAGCCCCTGGGGTTATTGCTGCCCAATGCCGCCATTACCGCGGCGGTTATTCTCGGCGCCAGCCTGCGCGGACGCGTCCCGGCCATGCTTAACTACACCGCCGGCGCCAGCGGCCTGAACAATGCCGTGAAAGCCGCGCAATTGAAAACCATCGTCAGTTCGCGCCAGTTTCTGGACAAAGCGAAATTGACCGCCTTGCCGGGGCAGGTGACCGGCGTGCGCTGGGTCTATCTGGAAGATCTGAAAGACAGCCTGGACCTGCGGGATAAGCTTTGGATTCTCTTCCATTTATTGGCGCCTTATCATGCCGAAGCGCCGCAACAGGCTCATGGCGATGCGCTCATTCTGTTCACATCGGGCTCAGAGGGTACGCCCAAAGGCGTAGTGCATTCCCACGACAGCATCCTGGCGAATATAGAACAAATCCGCTCGGTGGCGGATTTTACCCCCCGGGACAAGTTTTTATCGGCGCTGCCGCTGTTTCATGCCTTCGGCCTGACGGTGGGATTGTTTACCCCTTTGCTGACCGGCGCCAGGGTGCTGCTTTACCCCAGTCCGTTACACTATCGGGTGATACCTGAACTGGTGTATGACCAGAATTGTACCGTACTGTTCGGTACGTCGACGTTTCTGGCCCAGTATGGCCGCCTGGCCCACCAGTATGATTTCGCCCGGGTGCGTTATATCGTCGCCGGGGCGGAAAAACTGGCGGAAAACACAAGGCAGCTGTGGCTGGATAAATTCGGCATCCGTATCCTGGAAGGCTATGGCGTGACGGAATGTGCGCCGGTTGTGTCCATCAATGTCCCATTGGCGGCAAAACCGCATACCGTCGGCCAAATCCTGCCGGGTATGACCGCGCGCATCATCCCCGTGCCGGGTATTGAACAGGGCGGGCAGCTGCAATTGCGCGGACCGAATATCATGAACGGCTATCTTCGGGTGGAGCATCCGGGGGTATTGGAGCCGCCGGCCGCTGAAAACGCGGACGGACGGCGGGAGGAGGGGTGGTATGACACCGGGGATATCGTCTTTATCGACAGCCAGGGGTTCTGCACCATCCAAGGCCGTGTCAAGCGCTTTGCCAAGCTGGCGGGAGAAATGGTTTCTCTGGAGAGCATCGAAGGGCTGGCGGCACGCGTTTCGCCGGATGCCCACCATGGCGCGGCGGCGAAAACCGATCGCGTGAAAGGAGAATCACTGGTGCTGTTTACCACCGATACGGCGTTAACCCGCGATATGCTGCTACAGCAGGCGCGTAAAGACGGCATGGCTGAGATTGCCGTACCGCGCGATATCCGCCCTGTCAAGGAAATACCTTTGCTGGGCAGCGGCAAGCCCGATTTTGCCGCGTTGAAAAAGATGGCGGAAACCCCGGAGACCCAGGCATGAGCCAATCGGCGGTATTATCCGATCGCCTGCTGTCACGGCCCATGATAGCGGTGATCAGCGCGCAGTTTTTTTCCGCATTCGGCGATAATGCCCTGCTGTTCGCCACCTTGGCGCTTATCAAGCAGCAGCACTATCCCGCCTGGAGCCAACCGGTATTGCAGATGCTGTTTGTCGCCGCCTATATCTTCCTGGCGCCCTTTGTCGGCAAATTTGCCGATAACTTCCCCAAGGGCCGGGTATTGATGGCGGCCAACGGCCTGAAGCTGGCCGGGGCGTTATTGATTTGCGCCGGTCTCAATCCTTTTTTCGGCTATTGCCTGGTGGGCGTCGGGGCGGCTGCCTACTCCCCCGCCAAGTACGGTATCCTGGGTGAACTCACCCAGGGCGGTCTGCTGGTAAAGGCCAATGGTTTAATCGAAGCGTCCACCATTGCCGCCATTCTTATCGGTTCGGTGGCCGGCGGGTTACTGGCGGACTGGCATGTGCTCGCGGCGCTGTCCGTCTGTGCCGTGACCTATGGCGTGGCGGTGGTGGCTAATCTCTTTATCCCGCGGCTGGTTCCGGCGCGCTCCGGCGGTTCCTGGCATCCCGTCCGGATGCTGGGCGCCTTCACCGCCGCCTGCCGCAGCCTTTGGCAGGATGGCGAAACGCGTTTTTCCATTATCGGCACCAGCCTGTTCTGGGGAGCCGGCGTGACGCTGCGTTTTCTGCTGGTGCTCTGGGTGCCGGTGGCGCTGGGCATCAACGATAACGCCACCCCAACCATGCTTAATGCCATGGTGGCGGTAGGCATCGTGTTCGGCGCCGCGGCGGCGGCGAAACTCATCAGCCTGGAAACGGTACGGCGCTGCATGCCGGCGGGTGTCATCATGGGAGGAGTGGTGGTGGCCCTGAGTTTGCAGCACCACCTGATGCCATCCTACCTGCTGCTGGCGTTCATCGGTATCCTGGGCGGCTTTTTTATCGTGCCGCTCAATGCCTTGCTGCAGCATCGCGGCAAACAGAGCGTGGGGGCGGGCAATGCCATCGCCGTACAGAATTTCGGCGAGAATACCGCCATGCTGCTGATGCTGGGGCTTTATTCGCTGGTGGTGAAACTGAATGTTCCTGCGGTGGTGGTCGGTATGGGTTTTGGCCTGCTGTTTTCGGCGGCGATAGCGACGCTGTGGTTTGCGACCCGAGCCGGTAAAAGCACCCGTACCGGCGGCTCCAAGTGATAAGAAAGCCGCCGGACCTTGGGATTAGGGTGCGGGAAAGGTAAAGCGCTGATGGATTTCTTCCAAGGCGTCGATGATTTCGTCATCCAGCCGCAGCGTCAGGCTGGCCAAATTGCTTTTTAACTGATCCAGTGTGGTGGCGCCCAGCAGGGTAGATGCCACAAAGGGCTGCCGGCGTACAAACGCCAGGGCCATTTGCGCCGGGTCCAGGCCAAAACGTCCCGCCAGGGCGACATACTCGGCGATTGCCCGCTGGGTGTGCGGCGAGCTATAGCGCGTGAACCGGCTGAACAGGGTGTTGCGCGCGCCGGCGGGCTTTGCGCCGTTGAGGTACTTGCCGGTCAGGGTGCCGAACGCCAGGCTGGAATAAGCCAGCAGCTCCAGCCCTTCAAACTGGCTGATTTCCGCCATGCCGACTTCGAAACTGCGATTGAGCAGGCTATAGGGATTCTGCACCGTAACAATGCGCGGAAGATCGTGTTTTTCCGCCAGCTGGAGATAACGCATGGCGCCCCATGGGGTCTCGTTGGAAATACCAAGATAGCGGATTTTACCGGCCCGCACCTGCTCGTTCAGCGCTTCCAGGGTTTCCAGTATGGTCACTGCCAGCTTTTCATCGGTGTAGCGGTAATTCAGTTGGCCGAAACAGTTGGTGGCCCGCTGCGGCCAGTGCACCTGATAAAGATCCACATAATCGGTTTGCAGCCGCTGCAGGCTGTCGTCCAGCGCCTTGCGGATGTTTTTGCGATCGAGAATCTGCTGTGGCCGGATTGATGCGTCATTGCCCCGTGACGGGCCGGTGACTTTGGTGGCCAGGATGATTTTTTCCCGCTGGCCGTGTCTGTGCAGCCAGTTACCGATATAAGTCTCCGTCAGTCCCTGGGTTTCAGGCCGGGGCGGGACCGGATACATTTCAGCCGTGTCGATCAGGTTGACGCCTGCTGCGACGGCATGATCCAGCTGCTCATGGGCCTGGGCCTCCGTGTTTTGTTCACCAAAAGTCATGGTGCCCAATCCCAGAACGCTGACTTCAAGAGAACTGTGGGGGATACGGTGATAATACATTGAGGCTGGTTCCTTAGTGTCTGAAAAGAGCGGGCGTTGATCTTCCTCCGATGTAATCGACTATAACCAAGCCAGGCCGCGGGGAAAAGCAAAAACGGCCCGGCCAATGGGTATTCATCGCCAGGGGGGAATCAACGTTCGATCATTTGCGACACGTCATTACCGTTGATTTGCATTTCATTGCCCTGCTCATCGGTATAGCTTATCATCCCGGTGGATTTATCCACTTCGGGTTTTCCCTTGGTCAGAATCATCCGACCGTCTTTGGTGGCCATAACATAATCACTTGCACATCCCGACAGTAAACCCGTCAGGAGAATAGCCGAACAGATCATGATGCTTTTTTTCATTGTGATTTTCCGTCCATTGAGCGTTGGGATAGGCAATAAGTTTAGCAAAACACCAGGCTGCTATGCCTTTGCCAGGCTTTTTTAAGACTGCTTTTCAGACAAAAGAAAAGCTGTTCAATGGGCCCGGTACCCCATAAGAACTCCTTCATCCCTCAAGATCCGAGCCGGAGCGCCCGGCCTGATCGGTTTTTTTGCTTCTGGCGAGATTCAGCGCTTCCACCGCCATCGAAAAGAACATGGCGAAATAAATGTATCCCTTGGGCACATGAACATCAACGCTTTCCAAAATCAGCGTGAAGCCTATTAAAATCAGAAACGACAGGGCCAGCATCTTCACGGAAGGGTGCCTGGCGACAAACTCGCCGATGGGCCGGGCGGCATACAGCATTACCCCCACGGAGATCACCACCGCCAGCATCATGATGAACAGATGATTGGACAAACCCACCGCGGTTATCACCGAATCCAGGCTGAAGATGATATCCAGCAGCATAATCTGCACGATGGCGCCGGTAAAGGAGCTGACGCGGCTGTTTTGCGCCTCTTCGCTCCCTTCCAGCGACTGGTGGATTTCCTTGCTGGATTTCCAAATCAGGAACAACCCGCCGAGCATGAGAATCAAATCCCGCAGGGAGATGGCGTTGCCCAGAACGGTGAACAGGGGAAACGTTAAACGGATCACCCAGGAAATAGATGCCAGCAGACATAACCGCATCACCATGGCGCCGAACAGCCCCATGCCGCGAGCTTTGCCTTGCTGGGCAGGGGGAAGCTTGGCGACTACCAGAGAAAGGAAAATGATATTGTCGATACCAAGGACGATTTCCAAGATAGTCAGGGTGCCCAGCGCCAGCCACGCGTTGGGGTCCAGGATCCAATCAAACATAAAGAGTTAACAACCTAAACGAATATTAAACGAATAGTATATACCCAAAAGATTTCATACTGCAGCCAACACAGCTGTAACGTGAAAGATGATGGGTATAAACAATACTGAATGCCCGCGGGCAGGCAATGACTGTCTAAATCAGGAAATGCCGGGCCAGCAGCGGGCCGGTGAAGGTTTTCTTCAGGTAGAATCCCCTGGGCAAGGTCATGATCGGCTGCCCGAATTCGCCGATGGCGGCGGTAAGAGCCCGGCTATTAGCGGCTTTGGGACGCAGCTGGAGAACCTCGCCGTGCCGGGCAGTGATTTTTTCCACCTGCCCCAATACGATAAGATCCATCAATTCCTCCCAGTCCTGCTTTAGCCTCAGCTCTTCTTGGGCGTCAGGGCTCCACAGCAACGGCGTGCCGACCCGGCGCGCGGCCAACGGAATATCCCGGCTGCCTTCCACCGGTATCCACAGCACCCGCGCCAGCTTATAGCGTACATGGCTGGTTTCCCAAGTGACGCCGCTATTGCCGGTGAGGGGCGCCACGCAGACAAAGGTGGTTTCCAGCGGCCTTCCCGCGCTATCCACCGGGATGGTCTTGAGTTCAACGCCGATATCGGCAAAGTCTTGTTCCGGTTTGCTGCCGGCGCTGGCGCCGAGATAACGCTCCAGCAGCACGCCGATCCAGCCTTTGTCGCGCTTGAGATTGGCGGGCAGCACCAGTCCGGCATGGGTTGCCAGCTCACCCAGGGTATAACCCGCCAGGGCACTGGCGCGGGCCAATAATTCAACTTCATTGACCGGCGGCGTCACGAGGGTTGAAACCAACGGCAGGGTCATCGCTGTGTTATCCGCATGGTGTTTAAAAACTAGGCTGTCTTTTTCAATGAGCCGTATTTAATGATCATATAAATTGACGCCATTAATAATAGCATGATTTTTCTATTATTTTTATTCCATTATCTGAACTCTACAATGGTAAGCAAAAGGGTTGTGCACCAGTAGAGGAGAACAATGAACAGGATCTTACACCAGGTTATCCACAGATTTATGGGATAACCTTAATAAAAACTCACTACTGTAGCTATTTACAGCCTTGACGCCCTGTTATATTGCTGGTTTGTTCCGATATGGCAGTGATTTATCCACTAAATTGTGGATAAAACCAGCATTGACTGATTTTTAGCCTTACCGGCCCCCGGAATGAAGCCACAAGATCCCGATGGATCCCGCCGTGGCGGCATGGGATCCCTAGCCGCATGAAATCCCGAAGGATTTCTCCGTCGGGAATTCGTTTCCCGAAGGGTTGGGCAAAAGTTTTCCCCTACTAATTCAGCGTTCTGCACAGTACTATCCACAGAAAAAGTGCATAAAGCCATACGGCGCGGATCGAAACTGTTGATAACCTGGCCGCCAAATCCCGCTGAAACCGCGATTGAGGCCGGACTTACTGAAAAGCAGTGGTTTACCCTATTGAGGGGATGTGAAACAATCAAGTCATGTTTGCACTATAAGTAATCGAGGTAGTCCAGTGATCGATGATGATGGCTACCGCCCGAATGTTGGTATCGTAATCTGTAATCGTGACGGACAGGTCTTGTGGGCCAGGCGCTACGGACAACACTCATGGCAATTCCCCCAGGGCGGCATTAATGCCGGCGAGACCGCTGAGCAGGCAATGTACCGTGAATTGTTCGAAGAGGTGGGATTAAGTCGCAAAGATGTGCGCATACTCGCCGCTACCCGCAACTGGCTGCGTTACAAACTGCCAAAGCGGCTGGTTCGCTGGGACACAAAGCCGGTCTGTATCGGGCAAAAGCAAAAGTGGTTTTTGCTACAGATTATGTGTCAAGACGCCGATATCAATATGCAGCGCGGGGGCACACCTGAATTTGATGGCTGGCGCTGGGTCAGCTTTTGGTACCCTGTCCGCCAGGTGGTTTCGTTCAAGAGGGACGTTTACCGCCGGGTCATGAAAGAATTCTCTACCACTGTCATGCCGTTGCAGGAAGGCGCTCCGCAACGGTCTTGTCCTGCTTATCGACGAAAGAGGGGATGAGCTACGCAGAACATGCTCACGCGTTTACGAGAGATCGTTGAGAAGGTTGCCGCCGCGCCGCGTTTGTCGGATACGCTGGATATCCTGGTTAATGAAACCTGTCTGGCGATGAACACTGAGGTTTGCTCGGTTTATCTGGCGGACAACGATCGTCGCTGCTACTACCTTATGGCTACGCGCGGTTTACAGAAACCGCGCGGGCGCACCATCACGCTGGCATTCGACCAAGGGATCGTCGGGCTGGTGGGACGGCTGGCGGAACCCATCAACCTGGCCGATGCCCATACCCATCCCAGTTTTCAATACATCCCCGCCGTAAAAGAAGAACGTTTTCGTTCCTTCCTCGGCGTACCGATTATCCATCGCCGCCAACTGCTGGGCGTGCTGGTGGTGCAGCAGCGCGAACATCGCCAGTTCGATGAAAGCGAAGAGTCGTTTATGGTGACGCTGGCCACGCAAATGGCCGGCATTCTTTCGCAGTCCCAGTTGAACGCCCTGTTCGGCCAGTATCGCCAGACACGTATCCGCGCGCTGGCGGCCGCGCCGGGGGTGGCTATCGCCCAGGGCTGGGTGGATACCAGCCAGCCGTCGCTGGATCAGGTCTTTCCGGCGTCGTCACTGGACAGCGCCCTGGAACGGGAGCGGCTGACCTTTGCCCTTGGCGAGGCGGCGGCGGAATTTCGCCGTTTCAGCAAACGTTTTAACGCCAGCGCCCAGCAAGACAGCGCGGCCATCTTCGATCTTTATTCCCATTTGCTTAACGATGCCCGCCTCAAGCGCGAGCTGTTTGCACAAATCGACGGCGGATCGGTAGCGGAATGGGCGGTGAAATATGTCATTGAACAGTTCGCCGAACAGTTCGCCCAGCTTAACGACAGCTACATGCGCGAGCGGGCCAACGATTTACGGGCATTGGGGCAACGGCTGCTGTTCCATTTGGACGACAGCACCCAGCGCGTGACGCAGTGGCCGTCCCGTTTTGTGCTGGTGGCCGATGAGCTGAGCGCCACGCTGCTGGCGGAAGTGCCGCAAAGTAAAATGGTCGGCGTGGTGGTGCGCGACGGGGCCGCCAATTCCCACGCCGCCATACTGGTCCGGGCCATGGGCATTCCGACGGTGATGGGCGCGGATATCCAACCCTTGCTGCTGAACCAGCGCCTGCTGGTGGTGGACGGTTATCGCGGCGAGCTGCTGGTGGATCCGGAACCGGTGCTGGTGCAGGAGTATCAGCGCCTCATCAGCGAGGAAAAAGAGCTCAGCCGTCTGGCGGAAGATGATGTGGAACAGCCGGCGCGGCTTAAAAGCGGCGAGCGGATCCAAATCATGCTGAATGCCGGTCTAAGCGCCGAGCACGAACAGCGGCTGGGTGACCGGGTGGATGGGGTCGGGCTGTATCGTACCGAAATCCCTTTTATGCTGCAAAGCGGTTTTCCGTCGGAAGATGAGCAGGTGGCGCAATATCAGGGCATGCTGCAGCTGTTTCCCAGCAAATCCGTTACGCTGCGTACCCTGGATGTGGGATCGGATAAACAGCTGCCCTACATGGCCCCCATCAACGAAGAGAACCCGTGCCTCGGCTGGCGCGGAATCCGCATTACCCTGGATCAGCCGGAAATCTTCCTGATCCAGGTGCGGGCCATGCTGCGCGCCAATGCGGCCACCGGCAACCTCAGCATTTTACTGCCGATGATCACAAGCGTGGACGAAATTGACGAGGCCCGGCGGATGATCGACCGGGCCGGCCGCGAAGTGGAAGAGATGCTGGGCTATGCGTTGCCGCCCCTGCGGGTGGGTATCATGATTGAAGTGCCTGCCATGGTGTTTATGCTATCTTCCCTGGTGAACCGGGTGGATTTTATTTCGGTGGGCACCAACGATTTGACCCAATATCTGCTGGCGGTGGATCGTAACAATACCCGGGTGGCGGCTATGTATGACAGCCTGCACCCGGCGATGCTGCAGGTGCTGCAAAAGATTATCGTGGAATGCGGGCGGCTGGGGCTCGATTGCAGCCTGTGCGGGGAGATGGCGGGGGACCCCATGGGGGCACTGCTGCTCACCGGCATGGGCTATCGGTCCCTGAGTATGAACGGACGCACCGTGGCCAGAATCAAATATCTGCTGCGCAACGTGGAGCTCAGCGATGCCGAACAGCTGGCGGAGCGGGTACTGGTGGCGCATAACGCCATTGACGTACGCCATCAGGTGGCGGCATTTTTAGAACGTCGCGGCCTGGGCGGCCTGATTCGCGGCGGTCGC
Organism: Sodalis sp. RH16; assembly: GCF_047324245.1. Classification (NCBI taxonomy): domain Bacteria; kingdom Pseudomonadati; phylum Pseudomonadota; class Gammaproteobacteria; order Enterobacterales; family Bruguierivoracaceae; genus Sodalis; species Sodalis sp. RH16. The sequence goes on from NZ_CP178737.1 coordinate 2,766,553, forward strand.
TGAATACCGCCGTCAATGAATATAACGTACACGAGCGACGGGTAAATTTACCGCCGGTCCGCCGCGAAAAATGTACCCCCTATGCTATGATACCCTAAATAATCCAAGTTGCAGGCAGGCCAACGTACCTGCAATTCAACGTACGACGGGTATATACGCCCTGAAATAAACTCTGTTGTGGTGATGAATGACAACGAATTATCTGGCTTTTCCTCAGTTTGACCCGGTGATTTTCTCCGTGGGTCCGGTTGCCCTTCATTGGTACGGTCTCATGTACCTGATTGGTTTCGTTTTTGCCATGTGGCTGGCGGTGCGTCGGGCCAATCGTCCCGGCAGCGGCTGGACCAAAGAGGAAGTGGAAAACCTGTTATATGCCGGTTTTCTGGGCGTGTTTCTGGGCGGACGCATCGGCTATGTGCTGTTTTATAACCTGCCGCTGTTTCTTGACAATCCGCTTTATCTCTTCAAGGTCTGGGACGGAGGCATGTCGTTCCATGGCGGTTTGATTGGCGTGATCTGCGTCATGCTGTGGTTTGCCCACCGCACCAAACGCCACTTCTTCCAGGTGGCGGATTTTATCGCGCCGATGGTTCCCTTCGGGCTGGGAGCCGGCCGGCTGGGCAACTTCATCAATGGTGAACTCTGGGGGCGGGTGACCACCGATACCCCGTGGGCCATGCTGTTCCCCGGATCCCGCGACGAGGATTTAGCGCTGTTGCCGTTTCATCCGGAATGGCAGACGATCTTTGACCGTTATGGGGTATTGCCCCGCCATCCCTCGCAGCTATATGAATTATTGCTGGAAGGGATAGTGCTGTTTATCATTCTCAACTTTTTTATCCGCAAACCGCGCCCGTTGGGCAGCGTATCGGGCCTGTTTCTCATCTGTTACGGCGCGTTTCGCATTATCGTGGAATTCTTCCGCCAGCCCGATGCGCAATTGGGGTTATTCGACGATGCCATCAGCATGGGGCAGATCCTGTCGCTGCCGATGATTATTGCCGGTGTGATTATGATTATCTGGGCCTATCGCCGTCGTCCGCAGCAACAATTGTCCTGAGGTTACATGAAACAGTATTTGGAATTGATGAGGCTGGTCCGTGAACAAGGCACGCCGAAAGCGGATCGCACCGGTACCGGCACTCTGTCGATTTTCGGCCACCAGATGCGCTTTGATTTGCGGCAGGGTTTTCCGCTGGTGACCACCAAGCGGTGCCATCTTCGTTCGATTATTTACGAGCTGCTGTGGTTTCTCAACGGCGACACTCATGTCGGTTATCTTCATGACCATAACGTTTCCATTTGGGACGAATGGGCGGATGAAAACGGCAATCTCGGTCCGGTTTACGGTAAGCAGTGGCGCGCCTGGGGTGCGGCGGACGGTCGCCAAATCGATCAGTTAAGCCGGGTGCTTGAACAACTGCGCCAGGATCCGGATTCGCGTCGCATCATGGTTTCCGCCTGGAACGTGGGGGAGCTGGACCAGATGAAGCTGGCCCCCTGCCATGCGCTGTTCCAGTTTTATGTTGCCGACGGTACGCTTTCCTGCCAGCTTTACCAGCGCTCCTGCGATATTTTCCTCGGTCTGCCGTTTAATATAGCCAGCTATGCGCTGTTGGTGCATATGGTGGCGCAGCAGTGCGATCTGAAGGTGGGGGATTTTGTCTGGACCGGTGGTGATACCCATTTGTACAGCAACCATCTGGATCAGGCGGATTTGCAGTTGACCCGCGAGCCGCGTCCTTTGCCGACGCTGACGATTAAGCGTAAGCCCGCTTCGCTGTTTGATTACCGCTTTGAGGATTTCGATATTCAGGGTTACGATCCCTATCCGGCCATCAAGGCGCCTGTGGCGGTTTAAGCCAGGATTTTGTCTTGACCGGGCATGGTCTCCCTTGAACACGTTCATTGCACGCCCGGTGGCAGCGGGCCTACCGCACCATGGGGTGCTCCGGCGGGCGGTAAAACCACGCCCGCTTCGACCCCATCGGTACGGTCTCCCTTGAACACGTTCGATGCATGCCCGGTGGTCGCGGGCCTACCGCACCATGGGGCCTCCGGCGGGCGGTAAAATCACGCCCGCTTCGACCCCATCGGTACGGTCTCCCTTTAACACGTTCGATGCATGCCCGGTGGTCGCGGGCCTACCGCACCATGGGGTGCTCCGGCGGGCGGTAAAACCACGCCCGCTTCGACCCCATCGGTACGGTCTCCCTTGAACACGTTCGTTGCACGTCCGGTGGTAGCGGGCCAGTCTCCAATTGCGGTTTGTCTCGCATTTTTTTGTCGTTTTGCCTTCTCCTCCTCGATTGTTTGCGCGCTGCTTTCCTCCCTGATATTAACCCCATGGCATGGCCGGGCGGTATCGCGTTACGCTTTACGGCATGAAGAACCCTATTTCCTCGCAGCAGGGTTATACCCTGATAGAAATGATGCTGGTGCTGCTGTTGGCGGCGCTGATGACGCTTTCCGGCAGCGTTTGCTGGCAACACCACCGTAACCAGTGCCGGTTATCCCAGGCCAGCCAGCAGATCGCGGACTTTTTGTCGCGTTTGCAAGCGCACGCGGCACGTAATAATCACAACTGCCGCATTGCGATGAAAACCGGCGTCGGTGGGGAGCTCTCCGCTGTCTGTACCTCCCGTCAGGATGAGATGCTTCGGTTCGGGTCGCCGCTCTCCGATATGCGCCTGGAGATGTCGTCGCCGGGGTATCTCACCTTCAGAGGGTTGCACAATACCGCCACGCCGGCGCACGTTGTGCTCAGTAATCCGGCCGGACGCATCAAAATCATCGTATCCGGCGCCGGACGGGTGCGATTGTGCAGCGTGAAGGGGAGTTTTGGAGGCATCTCGCCATGCTGAAAGCCGGTGAATCAGGTTTTAGCCTGGCCGAAACCCTGTGCGCGATGGCGGTGGTAAGCCTGGTGCTGTTATCCGGCATGCGTCTGTTACCGGTGATGTACGGCCAATGCTACGGCGGCATCCAGCATATGCGGTTGATTCGGCACCTTAACCACGGCCTGCTGTTGATTGAAAAAGATCTCCGGCGCGCCGGACACTGCTCGCCTTCCTGCGGACGACCGGCCGTGGTCATCGGCCATCGGCGAGGCGAGGGGCAACAATCCTGCCTGGTGGCTACTTACGCTTTTATACCCTCCTCGGGCGTAGCCGCCGGCGGAGTGCTGGAAAACGAAACCTTCGGCTACCGGCTGCATAGGGGGGCGCTGGAGACGCAGCGCGGCGTAACGCACTGCAACGGCCCGGGGTGGGTCAAGATGCACGATCCGCAGTTATGGATAATAAAGCAGTTGCGGTTTGAAACAGTGGGGAACAATGCCTATCGGGTAACCCTGACCGGCGCTGCGCGAAGCACGCCGTCAATCAGGCATCGCGCCAGCCGGATTATGGTGGGGCGTAACGGATGACGCCGGTAGAAGAGCAAGGCAGCGGCGCGCTGGCGGTGTTGCCGATCCTGCTGATTATCGGCTTGACGGCCATGCTGGGCTGGCAGCGTTTTTTAGATGGCGCGGTACCCCTGATTCATGACGAGCAGCGTTATCTGACCGCATTCCATCGCGCTGAATCCGCATTATCCTGGGCAATGACCGTGCCCTGGCGGGGGGAGGACGGCGAGTGCCGCCGCCCTGAAGAAGAAGCCTTCCGGGCCTGTCTTTGCGCGCCGCGTCTGACGGTCGGCTGGGTGCTGCATGCGCAAAGCGGCGTCCTGGAAGGCGCGCGCGGGCCTGGTGAGATAAACCTCTATCGGCGGGTGGCGCTGACTAGAATGAAAGAAGACCTTGAGGAGACAGGTAAGGAGAGGCGAAGCTGCATGCTGACGCCGCTGGCCAGTGGCTGGCTGGATTATTATCCAGGCTGACTGTGCGTGGCCGGATAGCGTACCGGCATCGCGGCATACCGGCGTCGGTATTCGGCGGCGGATTGAATGGTTCTTCTGGCCGTACACAAGACCGGGGAGCCTTGCATGTTGCCAAGTGTTCAATTGACGGCGAGTTTGCCCCGGGAGCGAGAGCCGGTCGCCGGGGCTGCGGAATCCGACGCGAAGGAGACAGTTTATGCAGGGTGGCGATGAGCGGGGACTGGGCATGCCGGAAGCCATGGTGACGGTGCTGCTGTTTTCCGTGATTGCCCTGGCCTTTATAAATTACCTGCAAGCGCTTAAGCAGACCCAGGACGGACTGGTTCAGCGCCAGCAGGCGTTGGCCTTTGCTCACCAGACGCTGGAGCTTCATCGTCTTGGAGGACGGGACCTCCCATGGGATCTGCCCCAGGGCTGGCGGATAGACAGGGTAGAGCAGCCCCGCGGACCGGCTTGCCGACGGGTTACCGTCGAAGTGCGAATCCCGTCGGGGGGTAGCGCTGCGCTTAGCGAATGGTTTTGTCGAAAAGATTCCGGCGGTGCTCCGCCATAGCAACTGATGACAGCTTGTTTTCAGCGCCAATCCGGTTAAAGTGTCCACATGAGTAGCGGGGAGCGGCAGGGAAGGCCAGGCTCGGAGGGGCGGCATGTTTAGAATTTATCACTCAAATCAGTTGGATTTACTTAAATCCCTGGCCGCTGCCTTGATTGATGGGCAACCGCTGCCGGATCCCTTCCAGCCGGAAGTGATTCTAGTGCAAAGCACCGGGATGGCCCAATGGCTGCAAATGGAATTGGCGGCGCGTTTCGGTATTGCCGCCAATATCGAATTCCCGCTGCCGGCCAGTTTTATCTGGCAGATGTTTACCCGTGTATTGCCCGATATTCCCGCGGAGAGCGCTTTTTCCAAGGATGCAATGACCTGGAAACTGATGGCCCTGCTGCCGCAGCTCTGCGAACAGCCCGGGTTTGAGGTGATTTGCCGATACCTTGAAGACGATGGCGACCAGCGGAAATGCCATCAGTTTGCCGCCAGACTGGCGGACCTTTACGATCAGTACCTGGTGTTCCGCCCCGACTGGCTGGAAAGCTGGCAACGGGGCGAACGGGTGACGGGATTGGGGGAAGAGCAACAGTGGCAGGCCCCGCTCTGGCTGGCATTGGTTGAGTATACCGCCCGGGCGGGCCAGTCTCCTTGGCACCGGGCCAATCTTTATGAGCGCTTCATCCATGCCCTGGAGCAGGCGGAGCACTGCCCGCCGGGATTGCCGCCGCGCGTGTTCATCTGCGGCATATCCGCGCTGCCGCCCACTTATCTCCACGCTTTGCAGGCGCTGGGCCGCCATATCGATATCCATCTGCTGTTCACTAACCCCTGCCGTTATTACTGGGGCGACATCCGCGATCGGACTTTCCTTGCCAGGCTGCAAAACCGCACGCGCAGCCATTACCAGGACCGGCTGGAGAAGGGTATATTCCGTCGGCCGGAGCAGGCCGGCAGCCTGTTTAACGACGAAGGAGAGCAGGCGGTAGGGAATCCGCTACTGGCCTCATGGGGAAAACTGGGCCGGGATAATATTTTTTTGCTGGCCCAGCTCGACAATGCCCAGGAGGTGGATGCGTTTGTCGACCCTTCCGATGAAGGACTGCTCTCCCTGTTACAGCGGGATATCCTTGAACTTGAAGACCATAGCTGGGTGGGAACGAGCGCCGAGACGCTGTCCAACAGCCGGGGCAAACGCCTGTTGGCGGCCGATGATCGGACATTGAGCCTGCATGTCTGCCACAGTCCGCTACGGGAGGTGGAAGTATTACATGACCAACTGCTGGCCATGATGGGCGCCGATGCGGAACTCTCGCCGCGGGACATTATCGTGATGGTGGCGGACATTGATCGTTATACCCCCGCTATTCAGGCGGTATTCGGTAATATCGCCACCGGCCGCCATCTGCCGTTCGCCATTTCCGACCGGCGGGCGCGACAGATTCATCCGGCGCTGCCGGCGTTCCTCTCCTTGCTGGAACTGCCGCGCAGCCGCTTTGCCGCCGAAGAGGTACTGGCGCTGCTGGAGGTCCCGGCCCTGGCCGCCCGCTTCGCAATCAAAGAAGAGGATCGGAAACTGCTCCGGCAGTGGGTGGATGAATCAGGGATTCGCTGGGGACTGGACGACGAGAATATCCGCGAACTGATGCTGCCCGCCACCGGACAGCACACCTGGCAGTTCGGCCTAACGCGCATGCTGCTTGGTTACGCCATGGACAGCCATAGCGGCGATTGGCGCGGAATATTGCCCTATGACGAATCCAGCGGATTGATTGCCGAACTGGTGGGACATCTGGCGGAGCTGCTGGCGCAGCTCAGGCGCTGGCGCGACATCCTGAGCCGGCCACGCATGCTGGAGGACTGGTTGCCCTGTTGCCGGGCGTTGATAACCGATTTTTTCCTGCCGGATGCCGAAGCCGAGATAGCCCTGGCGCTGCTTGAAACTCAGTGGCAGCAGATTGTGCAGTTTGGTTTGCAGGGAGGTCTCGATAAGCCTGTTGCCGTGACCCTGCTGCGGGACGAGTTGTCCACGCGTCTGGATCAAGAACGGGTAAGCCAGAGATTCCTGGCCGGTACCATCAATTTTTGCACCCTGATGCCGATGCGTTCCATCCCCTTCAAAGTCGTCTGCCTGCTGGGCATGAATGACGGCGTCTATCCCCGCTCGCTGCCGCCGATGGGCTTTGATCTCATGGCAAGACAGCCCAGGCGCGGCGACCGCAGCCGCCGCGACGACGATCGCTACCTGTTTCTGGAGGCCATGCTCTCGGCGCAGCGGCGTTTTTATATCAGCTTTATCGGCCGCTCCATTCAGGACAATACCTTGCGTTATCCTTCGGTGCTGGTGAGCGAGCTCACCGACTATATCGCCCAGAGCTTTTATCTGGCCGGGGATGAAGACGCTGATGCGGATGCCAGCGCCGAACGGATACGTGAACATCTTTACCAATGGCATCCCAGAATGCCGTTCACGGCGGAAAACTTTATCGCCGGAACCGAACTGCAAAGTTATGCCGCGGAATGGTTGCCCGCCGCCAGCGCCGGCGGCACGCCCCATCCCGAGTTCAGCCGGCCGCTGGAGAATCGGCCTATCGCGGCGTTGTCCTTCGACTCCCTCAAACGCTTTTACAGCCATCCGGTACGCGCTTTTTTCCAGCAGCGCCTGGGGGTCTATTTCCGCCTGGAAGAGCGGGAGCTCTCCGCCGACGAGCCCTTTGTCATCGAGGGCCTGACGCGCTATCAGCTTAATGATCAATTGCTCAATACCCTGATTGCCGACGAGGACCCCGGGCAGCTATTCCGTAAAGTCCGGGCCGCCGGCTATCTGCCCTACGGCGCGTTCGGCGAGCTTTACTGGAACCGGCAGTGCGACGAAATGTCCCGGCTGGCTGAAACGGTGCGCGAACACCGCCGCGAGGAAGCGCACAGCCAGGAAGTGTACCTGATGCTGGATGAGGTCGAATTAAGCGGCTGGCTTTCCCAGGTGCAAAGCGACGGTTTGCTACGCTGGCGGCCCGGCGCTTTGTCCATGAAGGACGGACTCTCCTTATGGCTGGAGCACCTGGTCTGGTGCGCCATGGGCGGCATGGGTGAAAGCCGCATGTTCGGCACCAAGGGAGAGTGGCGGTTCGCGCCTTTATCCCCTGAACAGGCAAAATCATTTTTAGTTACGCTGGTATCAGGTTATGTTCAAGGGATGAATTCCCCGCTGTTGTTATTGCACCGTTCAGGCGGCGCATGGCTTGATTACTGTTTTGACCGTGACAAGGGCGACATCGACTGGAGCGAAGAGCGCCAGCGCCCGGCACGGGATAAACTCTTGTACGCGTGGCTGGGGGACGATTATATGCCCGGTGATAGCCAGGATCCCTATATACAGCGCCTCATGCGCCAGTTGGACGGGGATCGTGTCGAGGCGATAATCCAGGCCGCGCAAAACTATTTATTAACGCCGTTCAGCCTTAATCTGGCCGCGACATCGGAAAAGTCAAAGCGGCCCCGGGCGGCTCTGTAGGGATTTGCTGGAGAGTGGAATGCGAAGACTGGTTAGCGGATTATTAAGCGGTATATTAATTGGCGTTTTTTGCTTTTCAACCGGCTGGGCCGCCACCGGTTGGCAACCCATCAACGAGACGATTCAAAAAAGCAGCAAGGATGCCCGGCAATACCAGGCCGTCAAACTGGCCAACGGCATGACTGTTCTGCTGGTCAGTGATAAGCAGGCGGTGAAATCCCTGTCCGCCATAGCGGTGCCGGTGGGTACGCTGCAAAGTCCCGACAGCCAGCTCGGGTTGGCCCATTATCTTGAACATATGATTCTGATGGGCTCCAAAAAATACCCGCAGCCGGAAAACCTGTCGGAATTCCTTAAAAAGCACGGCGGCGACCATAATGCCAGCACGGCCTCCCACCGCACCGCTTTTTATCTCGAGGTGGAAAACAGCGCCCTGCTGCCGGCGGTGGATCGTCTGGCGGACGCCATTGCCGAACCGCTGCTAGACCCTGCCAGCGCGGACAAAGAACGCCATGCGGTGAATGCCGAGCTCACCATGGGCCGTTCCAACGACGCTTTGCGCATGGCGCAAATCCGGGCCGAAACCATGAATCCGGCCCATCCGGCGGCCCGGTTCTCCGGCGGCAATCTGGAAACCCTGCGGGATAAACCCGGCAGCAACCTGCACCAGACGTTAACGGCATTCTATCATCGTTATTATTCCGCCAACCTCATGGTGGCGGTGATTTATGGTAACCAGCCGCTGCCGCAGCTGGCGGCGATCGCCACACAAACCTACGGACGCGTCGCCAATCACAACGCCGTGGTGCCGCCCATTACCGTACCGGCGGTGACCAAAAAACAAACCGGCATCGTGATTCACTACCAGCCGGTGCAGCCGCAGAAAATGCTGCGCATAGAATTTCCCATTGCCAATAACAGCCGTGCGTTCCGCAGTAAAAGCGACACCTATATCAGTTACCTAATTGGCAACCACAGCCCCAATACCCTGGCGGACTGGCTGCAAAAGCAGGGCCTGGCGGATGCTATCGACGCCGGCGCGGATCCGATGGTGGATGGAAACGGCGGCGTTTTCTCCATCGCCGTATCCCTGAGCGATAAAGGCTTCGCCCAGCGGGATGAGGTGATCGCCGCGATTTTCAGCTACCTCAAGACCCTGCGCGAACACGGCATCCAGCGGCAATATTTCGACGAAATCGCCCATGTGCTGCAGCAGGATTTTCGTTATCCCATTATTACCCGCGATATGGATTATATCGAGTGGCTGGTGGATTCCATGCTCAAGGTGCCGGTACAGCACGTCCTGGACGCCCCCTATCTGGCGGATCGCTACGATCCCAAGGCAATCGCCGCCCGTCTGGACAGCATGAAACCGGAAAATGCCCGTATCTGGTTTATCAGTCCCGACGAACCCCATGATAAGGTCGCCTATTTCATGAACGCGCCCTACCGGGTGGATGCATTGACGCCGGAACACATGGCGGCCTGGCGGCAAAGAGAACAGAACATCGGTTTGTCGCTGCCGACGCTCAATCCGTATATCGCCAGCGATTTCTCCCTGATCAAGGCGGGCAAGGTCCCCGCGCACCCTGAAACCCTTGTTGATAAACCCGGACTGCGTCTGCTGTACATGCCCAGCCGCTATTTCGCCGATGAGCCGCGGGCCGATATTACCCTGAATTTCCGCAACCCCAATCTGATGGATACGCCACGGGATCAGGTGCTGTATGCCATGAATGATTACATCGCCGGCCTGAATCTGGCGGAGCTGAGCAATCAGTCCTATGTCGGCGGCATTAATTTCTCCACCTTTGAAAGCGATGGATTAACCGTCAAAGCCAGCGGGTATACCCAGCGGCTGCCGCAATTGGTGATAAGCCTTATCGAACGCTATGCCTCCTTCACGCCCACCGAAGATCAGCTGGCACAGGCCAAGACCTGGTATCGTCAGCAGCTTGACGGCACCGATAAAGGCAAGGCCTATTCCCAGGCCGTGATTCCGGCCAGGGTGCTTTCCGAATGGCCTTACGTGGAGCGGGATGAACGGCGGGGGCTGATTGACGGTATGACGCTGCAGGATTTGATCGATTATCGCCAGAAAGTATTCAAACCCGCCGCGCTGGAAATGCTGGTGGTGGGCAATTTGACGCCGCAGCAGTCTACGGCGCTGGCCGATCAGCTGAAAAAACACGTCGGCTGGACCGGGATCCGCTGGCAGCGAACCCCCAGGGTGGAAATCAGGCAACCGCAGCTGGCGCTGATCCAAAAAACCGGCAGCACCACCGATTCGGCGCTGGCGGCGGCCTACGTACCCACTGGTTACGATCGGATTGCGGGCATGGTCAATAGCTATATGCTGTCGCAGATTGTCGAATCCTGGTTTTATCAGCAACTCCGTACCCTGGAACAATTGGGTTATGCCATCTTTATGACGCCGGTTTTTGTCGGCGATCAGGGGGGCGTCGAATTTGTGCTGCAGAGCAGTACGAAACAGCCCGCTTATCTTTATGATCGATTCCAGGCGTTCTTCGTCCAGACCGAACAGCGTTTACGCGCCATGTCGCCGGCGGATTTCGAACAGTACAAACAGGGCGTTATCAGCCTGGTGCTACAGCAGCCGCAGACATTGGGTGAGGAAGTGGATCAATATACCGATGAGATGGCCCGGGACAATGCCGCCTTCGATACCCGTGACAAAGTAGTGGCGGGGCTGCGGCAATTGACCCTGGACCAAATGGCGGAGTTTTTTCACCGGGCGGTGATCGAGCCGCAGGGCCTGGCGTTATTGTCGCAAATCGGCGGCCAGGGTCACGACCCGGTCTCCTTTGCCGCGCCCCCAGGCTGGACGCTGTATCCGAACGCGGCGGCGCTGCAAAAAACCTTGCCGGTCATCCGGCCCCAGTAAAGGAATCGGTTATCCTTGACCCCGTTGACACTTGATCCGCTGACCCTGCCGCTGCGTGGGACGAGCCTGATAGAGGCCTCTGCGGGCACCGGTAAAACCTATACCCTGGCGGCGCTCTATCTGCGCCTGCTGCTGGGCCTGGGACAACAGGCGGCTTATCCCCGTCCGTTGAGCGTGGAAGAGATCCTGGTGGTAACCTTTACCGAAGCGGCCACCGAGGAGCTGCGGGGCCGTATCCGGGATAATATCCATCGATTGCGGCTGGCCTGCGTGCGCGGCGTCAGCCGTAATCCCTTGTTCAGCAGCCTGCTGGAACATATTCCCGATACGGACTATGCCGCCCGTCTTCTGCTTGCGGCGGAACGGCAAATGGATGAAGCGGCGATTTACACTATCCATGGTTTCTGCCAGCGAATGCTCAGCCACAGTACCGTTGAATCCGGCCTGCTGTTTCAACAAACCCTGGTGGAAGACGAATCGGATTTGCGGCGCCAGGTATGCGCCGATTTTTGGCGTCGCCACTGCTACCCGCTGCCGGTGGCCGTGGCACGGGTCATCAATAAAGACTGGGATGGTCCCCAAAAGCTTCTGGCGGAGTTGCTTCCCTATTTGCAGGGGGAGGCGCCGGTGGTGCGCAACCCGCCGGAAAAGGCCGAAACCATCCTTGAGCGCCATGGGCGAATCGTCGCCCGTATCGATGAACTCAAACGGCGCTGGCGCCTGGCCGCCCCAAATCTGTTGCCTCTCATCAGCGGATCGGGGGTGGACAAACGCGCCTACAGCAGTAAAAACCTGCCGGCGTGGCTGGAAAAAATCTCCCTTTGGGCCGCCGCGCCCACCGAAGATTATGATGTGCCAAAGGAGCTTGAGCGTTTCCGGCAATCGGTGCTGGCGGCTAAAACCCTCAAAGGAACGCCGCCGGTCCATGAGGTGTTTGACCATATAGAAGAATTTTTGCGGCAGACGCTGACCCTGCGTGAATTGATTTTTGTGCTGGCGCTGGATGAGCTGCGCCTGGCGCTGGCGCAGGAGAAGCGGCTGCGGGGCGAAATGGGCTTTGATGATTTGCTGAGCCGTTTCGACCAGGCGCTGCAAGGGGAAGGGGGTGAGGCATTGGCGCTGTCGGTTCGCGCGCGTTATCCGGTGGCGTTGATCGATGAATTCCAGGATACCGACCCGCAGCAATACCGTATTTTCCGTCGCCTCTACCAGGGGCGGCCTGACTGCGGACTGGTGCTGATAGGGGACCCCAAACAGGCGATTTATGCGTTTCGCGGCGCGGATATTTTCACCTATATGCGCGCCCGGAGTGAGGTGAGCGCCCACTATACTTTAGACACCAATTGGCGTTCGTCACAGGCGATGATCAATGGAGTCAACCGGCTGTTCCAGTCGCTGCCGCAGCCGTTTATCTTTGAACAAATCCCCTTTTTGCCGGTGCGTGCTGCGGCGGATAACCGCGGCCTGGCGCTGGAAATCAACCAGCAGGTCCAGCCGGCCCTGGAGCTGTGGCTGCAGCCGGGAGCGGGGGTTGGTGTAAGTGAGTACCAACACCTGATGGCGCGCCATTGCGCCGCCACCATTCGCCACTGGCTGAGCGCAGGTCAGAACGGCCGGGCCGTTCTGGTGGGCCCTGAAGGGCGTCAGGGGCTGCAGGCGTCCGATATTACGGTGCTGGTGCGTAACCGCAATGAAGCGGCCCTGATCCGCGATACCTTAAGCGCACTGTCGATTCCGGCGGTCTATCTATCCAATCGCGACAGCGTGTATGAAACTCCCGAAGCACGGGAGCTGCTCTGGCTGTTGCAGGCAATACTGATCCCGGGGCAGGACAACGCCCTGCGCTGCGCGCTGGCTACCAGCCTGATGGGGCTGGATGCCCCGGCCATTGAAGATATCAATAACAACGGGCCGGCATGGGATGCCCTGGTGGATGAATTCGCCGGGTATCGCCAGGTATGGCGGCAGCGTGGCGTATTGCCGATGTTGCGCCAACTGATGATTCGCCACCGCATGGCGGAAAATCTGCTGGCGTCGGTGAATGGCGAGCGGCGTTTGACGGACCTTATGCACCTGGCGGAGCTGTTGCAGGAAGCCTCGGCGCAGCTGGAGAACGAGCACGGGCTGGTTCGCTGGCTGGCGTTGCAGATTGAATTGCCCGATACCCAGGCTGAAAATCAGCAGTTAAGGTTGGAAAGCGATCGCCATCTGGTGAGGATAATCACGGTGCATAAGTCCAAAGGGCTGGAGTTTCCCGTGGTGTTTTTGCCGTTTATCGCCGATTTTCGCCAGCAAAAACGCCCGTTGTTTCACGATCGCCGCGATTTTCAAGCCTGGCTGGATCTTTCCGAATCTGCTGAAAGTCTGCAACTGGCGGAGGAGGAGCGTCTGGCGGAAGATCTTCGCCTGCTCTACGTGGCGGTGACCCGTTCCATCTACCACTGCGGCATCGGCATCGCCCCGCTGTTTCGCGGCCAGCGGAGCAAAACCGGCAACACCGATTTGCACCTGGGCGCGCTGGGTTATCTGGTCCAGGGGGGCGAAGCCTGTGACGCCGCCGCGCTTTTATCCCGCCTGCAGTCGCTGGCGACGGAAGATATTGCCGTCACCGTTATCGGCCAGCCCGATGCTTTGCCCTGGCGGCCGCAGGACAGCGCCCGGCAACGTTTGTCGGCCCGTGAATACCGGCCACGCGCCGCTGAAAACTGGCGCGTTACCAGCTATTCCGGGCTGCAGCAGCATGGCGGAGGCTCATCGCTGATGGATTTGCAGCCCCGGCTGGACGGCGACGCGGTGGGCGAACGGCAACGGGACGCGGAACGGGAGCATTCTCCCCATACGTTTCCCCGCGGCGCGTCGCCGGGCACGTTTTTGCACGGCCTGTTTGAAACGGTAGACTTTACCCAACCGCTGGATCCGGTGTGGCTGGACGCGCAGCTCTTGCAGTACGGCATTGATGAAAGCTGGCAGCCGACTCTCGCCCGTTGGCTGGAGGATGTACTGCACGCGCCCCTCAACCAGGAGGGTATCCAGCTGTCGCGCATCGCCCCGGCGGACCGGCAGGCCGAGCTGCAATTCTATCTTCCCATCGACGCGCTTATCACCGCCGCTGGGCTTGATGCGCTGTGCAAACGTTACGACCCCCTGTCCGCCGCCTGTCCGCCCCTGAGCTTCCCCCAGGTCAAAGGGATGCTGAAAGGCTTTATCGATCTGGTTTTTCGCTACGACGGCCGTTATTACCTGCTGGATTATAAATCCAACTGGCTGGGGGAGGATAATGCCGCTTACACGCCCGAGGCGATGCTGGGCGCCATGGCTGAGCATCGCTATGATTTGCAATACCAGCTTTATACCCTGGCATTGCACCGCTACCTGCGGCACCGCCTGCGGGATTATGATTACCGCCGCCATTTCGGCGGAGTATTTTATGTCTTTTTGCGCGGGGTCTCACCGGACAATCCCGGTGACGGCGTGGTGTTCCGCCGCCCGGAACCGGCATTTGTGGATGCGCTGGACGCCCTGTTCGGCGGGGAAACGCCGTTATCGGCTGAACCTGAGGCGAATAAATGAATTCACTCATTGAACAGGCGCAGCAGCTTAGGCTCTGGCGGCCGCTGGACATCCAGTTCGCCCGCATGCTGGCGGCGCCGGATGAAATAGCCGTCATGCTGGCCTGCGCCTGCCTTAGCGCCGACGCCGGCGACGGACACGTCTGCCTGCCGTTGAGCCGCCTGTTGCCCGAGGGATTGTTTGACGGCCGTTATCCCGAACTGGCCCGCCGGGCCTGGGGGCTTGCCGGCGAACCGTCCCTGGCGGACTGGCGGGAGATATTGCTGGCCTCGCCGGCGGTAAGCGATGGTACCAGGCCCACGCCCCTGGTACTGGATAACCAGCGGTTATATCTGCAGCGCATGTGGCAAAACGAGTGCCGGGTGGCGGAATTTTTCAACGCCATCCGGCCCGCGGACCTGGCGGATGAAGCCGGAATCCGGCAGGTTTTGCAGCGCTTTTTCCCTGCCGGCGAGGGGGCGCCGGACTGGCAGAAGGTAGCGGCCGCGGTGGCGGTCAGCCATCCGGTGAGTCTGATTTCCGGCGGACCCGGTACCGGCAAAACCACGACGGTGGCTAAGATACTGGCATCCCTGGTGGTGCTGGGGCAGGGCAAGCGCATGCGCATCCAGCTGGCGGCGCCTACCGGCAAGGCCGCGGCGCGCCTGAGCGAATCCCTGGGAGACGCCCTGGACGCCCTGCGGCTTGACGAAGAGCAAAAGCGGCTGTTTCCGCCGGAAGCGGTGACGTTGCATCGCCTGCTGGGGGCGCAGCCCAACAGCCAGCGTTTGCGGTACCACCGGGGCAATCCGCTCCACGTTGATGTATTGGTGGTGGATGAAGCCTCAATGGTGGATCTGCCGATGATGGCCAATCTGATTGCCGCGCTGCCGGCGCAGGCCAAGGTGATTTTTCTCGGTGACCGCTGTCAATTGGCCTCGGTGGAAGCAGGCGCGGTACTGGGGGATATTTGTTATTTCGCGGAAAACGGCTACAGCGCGGCCCGCAACCAACAGCTGGCGCGGTTAACCGGCTGTGTCCTGCCCCCTTGCAACGACGGCACGGGGCCCGCCGTTGGGGACAGCCTGTGCCTGCTGCAAAAAAGCTACCGGTTCGATGATGGTTCGGGCATCGGCCGGCTGGCCAATGCCGTCAATGCCGGCGATACCGCCGGTTCCCTGGCGTTATTGCACGCCGGCAGGGATGACGATGTCCGCTATGCCCCCGTGCGGGACGGTGATGACTACCGGCGCCTGCTGGAAGGGGCTGTGGCAGGCTATCGGGACTACCTGTCGCGGGTCGGGGCCAATGAAAGCCCGGCGGTTATCCTCGAGGCGTTCAATCGCTTCCGGCTGCTCTGCGCCTTGCGGGAAGGGCCGTTCGGCATCACCGGCTTGAACAGCCGCATCGAGCAGGCCCTGTCCCGGGCCGGCCTGATAAATCCTCCGGCGGATTCCCTGGTCAAGGGCTATGCCGGACGCCCGGTCATGATCGTGCGCAATGCTCCTTCCCTCGGCCTCTCCAATGGTGATATCGGCATTATGCTTGCCGATGAAGCGTCGGAATTGCGGGTCTATTTCTCCTTGCCCGACGGTACGCCCAAGGCGGTTCCCCTGAGCCGGTTGCCCGAGCATGAGACCGCTTTCGCCATGACGGTGCATAAATCCCAGGGGTCGGAATTCTTGCATACCGCGCTGGTGCTGCCCAATCAGCTGTTGCCGGTGTTGACGCGGGAACTGGTCTATACCGCCATCACCCGGGCCCGCCGGTCTTTGTCCCTTTATGCCAACGATGATGTATTGAGCTACGCCATCGCCACGCCGACCCAGCGGCGCAGCGGACTTATCGATCGCTTACGGAAAGGGGCGGCGGGCTAACCCGGCTCAGCTATCAAGCAGGTCCGTCACCAGAATCTTGGAACGCCGGTGGTAATTATAAAGGGCCTGTTTTTGCTGCGGCAGCACTTCCACCTCCGCCGGCGTAAAGCCGCGCTCCTGAAACCAGTGAATACTGCGGGTGGTGAGCACAAACAGCTTCTTTAGTCCCAGTTGGCGCGCTTGCTGCATGATGCGCTGCAACAGCATTTCCCCGCGCGAGGAGCTGCGGTAATCGGGATGCACCGCCACACACGCCATTTCACCTACCTGCTCCTCCGGGAAAGGATACAAGGCGGCGCAGGCGATGGTCAGATTGTCCCGTTCGATAATGGTGAATTTATCGATTTCCATTTCCAGCTGTTCCCTGGAACGGCGCACCAGAATCCCCTGCTGTTCCAACGGGCGGATCAGCTCCAGAATACCGCCGATATCGTTAATGGTCGCCCGGCGAACCTGTTCGGCGCTTTCCATGACAATCTGCGTGCCGATACCTTCCCGGGAAAACAGTTCCTGCACCAGGGCGCCGTCGTCCTGGTAGCTTATCAAATGACAGCGCCGCACGCCGCTGCGGCAGGCTTTAACCGCACCGCGTAAAAAACGGACCGTGCCCGAGTAGTAATCCCCGGTTTTCTCAAGCGCATCGATATGCTGCTGCGCATCGTTGGGAAACAGCTCGGAGATGATCTCCCCTTTGTTATCTATAACCCCCTGGGAAGAGCAAAAACCGATCATCTTCTCTGCTTTAAGCTTTATCGCCAGTTGGGTGGCCACTTCTTCCGCCGTCAGGTTAAAACTTTCCCCGGTAACGGATACCGCCACCGGCCCCAGCAGCACAATGGCGTTACTGTCCAGTTGGCGATGGATGGCTTCGTCATCAATGCGCCGTATGCGCCCGCTATGGCAATAATCCACCCCGTCATCGACGCCCAGGGGTTGCGCGATGATGAAATTACCGCTCACCACGTTGATGTGCGCCCCCTGTAGCGGCGTATTGTTCAGGCTCATGGATAAACGGGCGGTGATATCCAGCTGCAGCAACCCCGCCGCCTGCTTCACCAGCTCGAGGGTTTGGGCATCCGTGACCCGGGTATGCTTGTGGTAAATGGGTTCCAGATGATGCACCGCCAGATTGGCGTCAATCTGCGGCCGGGCGCCGTATACCAGCACCAGACGAATGCCCAGGCTATGAAGGAGACCAATATCGTTAACGATATTGGCGAAGTTTTCATGTTCTATGGCTTCACCGCCCAGCATGACGACAAACGTCTTGCCACGATGAGCATTGATATAGGGAACTGAGTGGCGAAAGCCCTGGACCAGTTCAGTACTACGTTCCTTCACGGCAAACCCTCTGTGAATGGTTATTCGGATTTCGTGTATTTTTATGCTATTAACGCCAGGTTGGCAAGCAGCATTTATCGCCAATTTTCATTGTAAAGAAAGGAAAATAATCCCTTGGCAGATAAGCATAGAGTCTTTTGGAGGTGACATAAACCTGCAGATTGGGTAAAGTTTTTGGCATGCTAAAAAAAAGCCTGATTTATCATTAGAATAACTTCAAGTAAAGGGGGTTCATGCCGGATCATGATTTTGCACCGTCTCGCCGCCGCCTGTTAAAGGGGGCGGCGGCCACCTGGCTGCTGAGTCTCAGCCGGGCGGGCGCGGCCGCGCCGGTGGCGCTGGTTGCGGTGCGTATCTGGCCGGCCACGAGTTATACCCGCATGACATTGGAATCCCAGTCAGTGTTGCAGTACCGTCATTTCATGCTCCGCGATCCCCTTCGTCTGGTGGTGGATATCCAGGGGATGCATTTGAATGCAATCATGCGAGGCGTGGGCGCACTGGTGAAAGAGCAGGATCCCTATATCAGGGGGGTGAGGGCGGGGCAGTTCGACGGCCATACCGCCCGGCTGGTGGTGGAACTCAAACAACCGGTGGAGCCGCGCTTTTTGACCCTGCCGCCGGTGGCCGGCTTCAAACACCGGCTGGTGATGGATCTTTACCCCAAAGCCGGCAGCCGGGGCGCCGTGCAGGACGATCCGCTGCTGGCGCTGCTGGAGGATTACAATCAGGGCGATCTGGCGCGAAATCTGCCGCCGGAGTCTCAGGGACCGCGGGCAGGAAAAGCCGGGCGCGATCGTCCCATCGTGATTATGCTGGATCCCGGCCATGGCGGCGAGGATCCGGGAGCCATCGGCAAGCGGCGCACCCGTGAAAAGGATATTGTATTAAAGATCGCGCGGCATCTGCGGACGTTAATTGAACGCGAAGCCCATATGAAAGTGTATATGACTCGCAATGAAGACGTCTTTATTCCACTGCAGGTTCGGGTGGCGAAAGCGCGCAAACTCCGGGCGGATCTGTTTGTATCCATACATGCCGATGCCTTTACCGACCGTTCTGCCCGCGGCGCCTCGGTATTTGCCCTGTCCACCAAAGGCGCCACCAGCGCCGCCGCGCGTTTTCTGGCGCAGACGCAAAATGCCGCCGATGAAATAGGCGGCGTGGGCAAGAGCGGCGATAGGTACCTCGATCATACCCTGTTTGATTTGATGCAAACCGCCACCATCACCGACAGCCTGAAATTCGGCCGGCAGGTATTGTCCCGACTGGGTAAAATCGCGCATTTGCATAAAAACACCGTTGATCAGGCCGGTTTTGCGGTGCTTAAAGCGCCGGATATCCCTTCAATCCTGGTAGAGACCGGGTTTATAAGCAACATCGACGAAGAGCGGCGGTTGGCTACCTCCAGGTATCAACGGCAACTGGCGGAATCAATCTTGGCCGGCATCAAGGGATACTTTGCCGCGGGCGGGGTATTGGCGCATCGTTGAAAGGGGACTAAGGGCTGTTTTGCCGCGGGAAACGCCGTGGCGAAGGAAATAACACAAAAACCCGCCTGAAAAGGAGGGGAGAAACACGACTGAATGTTTTACGGCAGGCTTGCTTGAAGTTGGTTGCGGGGGCCGGATTTGAACCGACGACCTTCGGGTTATGAGCCCGACGAGCTACCAGGCTGCTCCACCCCGCGTCCGATAATGACATCTGTGAGCAGTCAGATGTTGACTTCGTACGGTATGACGTTTTGTTGATTGGTTGCGGGGGCCGGATTTGAACCGACGACCTTCGGGTTATGAGCCCGACGAGCTACCAGGCTGCTCCACCCCGCGTCCGTGGATGCGCACTATACTCCGGACAGTAACTGATGCAACCCCTTTTTGCGATTAATCGCGTAGAATAATGATTTTTGTTTATACAGAGGCATTTTTGCTGGTTTTATAGACATATCCTCATGTTCTTTTTGAATTAATACATTTATCTATTGATTAACGTTTGCTATCTTTCGGCGTAAATGCAAGAGCATGGTTTTCACATGAGAGCAATATGAACAAGCACTGGCTTCGCTATCTTTCCATTGGTCTGGCTATCGCCATCCTGGCCGGATGTTCGTCCCGGCCCACCGATCGCGGGCAGCAATATAAAGATGGTCATCTTACGGAGCCCTTTGGGCTGGTTAACGAGCCTAACGCCAAAGGCCGACCGGTGAATGCCAAGGATTTTGCCGATCAGGTGACGCAAACCCAGTTTGCCGCCACCGGGCTTTATAACCGCAATTACGCCGATTATGATGCGGTCAAGCGCTGGGCGATGGCGGGGGCCGATACCCGGCAACTGAGCCAGTTCGGTATTAAAGCCTATCAGATGGAAGGTGTGGATAATTACGGTAACGTTCAGTTCACCGGTTATTATACTCCGGTGATCCATGCCCGCTATACGCCGCAGGGGGAGTTCCAATATCCTCTATACCGTATGCCGCCGCGAGGGGCCAAGCGCCGGTTGCCCGATCGCGCGGCCATCTACGCCGGCGCCCTTGAGGGCCGGGGACAGGCTATCGCCTATAGTAATTCGATGCTGGATAATTTCCTGATGGAAGTTCAGGGCAGCGGTTATGTGGATTACGATGACGGGCGGCCGCTGATGTTTTTCGGTTATGGCGGCAATAATGGCCATCCTTATCGCAGCATCGGCAAAGTACTTATCGACCGCGGGGAAGTGGCGCGGGAAAATATGTCGATGCAGGCGATACGGCAATGGGCCGCCCGCCACAGCCCGTCTGAAGTGCAGGAACTGCTGGAACAGAATCCGTCCTATGTGTTCTTTAAACCGATTCCCTTTGCGCCGGTGAAAGGCGCCAGCGCCGTACCTCTGGTAGCCAAAGCATCGGTGGCGTCTGACCGTTCGCTGGTTCCGGCGGGAACCACTTTGCTGGCGGAAGTGCCGTTATTGGATGATAACGGTAAATTTACCGGCAAATATGAAATGCGGTTGATGATAGCCCTCGATGTGGGCGGCGCCATTAAAGGCCAGCATTTTGATATTTACCAGGGAATCGGTCCGCAGGCGGGCCAGGCCGCCGGCTATTACAATCATTATGGCCGGGTCTGGGTGCTGAAGGGGACGGGGTCGCTGAACGCGGTACCGTTAATGATCGGCAATAGCGGCGCACCCGCCGCTGCGGCCAATACCGTGCAGGTCAGTTACGATAACTGAACGGCCAACCGAGGTTTCAGCCATGAGCGGTCAATATACAGACGCCTATTTACAACGTTTTGGCGGCACCGCCCGGTTATACGGTCAACAAGCGCTGGCGGTGTTTCATCGCGCCCATGTTTGTGTGATAGGTATCGGCGGCGTGGGGTCCTGGGCGGCGGAAGCGCTGGCGCGTACCGGGATCGGCGCGTTGACCTTAATCGATATGGACGATGTCTGCGTCACCAATACCAACCGGCAGATCCATGCGCTGAAGGAACAGGTGGGACGGCCTAAGACCGAGGTTATGGCGGCGCGCATCGCCTCCATTAATCCGGAATGCGTCGTGACCAGCGTGGATGATTTCATTACCGTGGATAATGTCGCCGCTTTACTGGATCGCGGTTTTGATTATGTTATCGATGCGATTGACAGCGTGCGGCCGAAAGCGGCCCTGCTGGCCTATTGCCGGCGCAATAAAATTCCGGTGGTGACCATCGGCGGCGCCGGCGGACAAATCGACCCGACGCAAATCCGCGTCGCCGATTTGGCGAAAACCATCCAGGATCCGCTGGCGGCAAAGCTGCGTGAACGGCTTAAGCATGATTTCAACGTGGTGAAAAGCAGCAAGGGAAAGCTCGGCATCGACTGTGTGTTTTCCACTGAGCAGCTGGTTTATCCGCAGGCGGACGGTACGGTGTGCGCGTCGCCCTCCACCGCCGAGGGGCCCAAGCGTATGGATTGCGCCTCCGGTTTCGGCGCGGCCGCTATGGTTACCGCCAGCTTTGGTTTTATCGCGGTTTCCCATGCGCTGAAGAAGATGCTTGCCCGGCAGGCGCGGCTGGCTGAAGCCGCCACGTCGCCTGAATCTCGGCCCGAGCCTGAGGTACAGTGCGCGGCCGGCGGCGGGCAATAATCCCGCCGCCTTAGCGCCGGAGTCAACCGCCGTGCCGGCGGCCACATCACCTTCCCGCTATGCCTTTTTCGGCCATGGTTCCATCACATCCCCACCATCAATTGGCGATATAGCTGTCGACAATGGCGTTGATGCGGCCGGCAATGGCGGCGAGTCCGCCGGCCCGGCTGACGCTGAGTTCAGTCCGCAGGCCCAGGTCATCGAACGGCGCGAGGGGATCCTGCCCTGCCAGCTGTGCCGGCGTTTTACCTTCCACCGCCGTCAATACGATGGCCAGCAGGCCTTTAACGATACGGCCGTCGCTGGCGGCATAAAAATGCAGGCTGCCGTCCTCTTGCCGCACGTGGCCAAGCCAGACGCGGTTTTCACACCCAGACAGGGCGGTTTCAGGCGTCTTCAATGCTTCCGGTAATTCCGGCAGGGCCTTGGCCAGCAGAATAATCTGTCGCAGGCGCTCTTCCCATTGCCGGCAGCCCGCAAAACGCGCCCTGATTTCCTCGCTGGAAATAGCGTGGCCGAAGGGGTGTCGGTCCGTTATCGGTTCGTTCATGGCGTCAATGTTTCCGTCGGTTTTATCGTGGACTATCAATCCCGCAGCAGCGTCAGCGCTTTTTCCACCGCCGCCGCCAGACGGTGAACGTCCCGGCGGGTGTTATAGGGGGCGAACGAGGCGCGCAGCGCGCCGGTAACCCCCAACGCCGCCATCAGCGGCTGGGCGCAGTGCTGCCCGGCGCGCAGGGCAATGCCTTCCTGTGCCAGTATCATGGCGATATCCTGGTGATGAATACCGGCAAAGTCGAACGAAAGCAGGCTCGAACCGGGACAACGAAAGGCGCGAAAGCCCGGCAGCGCCGACAGGAGTTCTTGCGCCAGGTCCGCCAGGGAGACGCTGTAGCGTTCCGCCCCATCCCGGTCTTGCCGTGAAAGCCAGTCCAGGGCGGCGCCAAGCCCTATCACGCCGGCGATATTCGGCGTGCCTGCCTCAAAGCGCTGCGGCGGAGCCATGGGAGTGAATCCCTCGAAAGCGGCCGCGCTCAGCATTTTGCCGCCGCCTTGCCAGGGCGGCATTTGCGCCAAAAGTTGCGGTTTGCCGTAGAGCACGCCAATCCCGGTGGGACCGTACAGCTTATGGCCGGAAAAGGCATAAAAATCAATATCTGCTTTTATCAGGTCCGGCGGCCGGTGTACTGCTCCCTGGGCTCCGTCCAGTACGATGACCGCCTGGGGAAAACGGCGGACGAGCGCGATTATCGCTGCCAGGTCCGGGCAGCCTCCGGTTACGTTTGACATTTGCGAGACGGCCACCAGGCGGGTCCGATCGTTCAATAATGGCGCCAGACCGGCCGGCGAGGGCAATAAATCCGCAGCCAGCGGCCATTTGACGACCTTGGCGCCGGTTTGTTGCGCCACCATCAGCCAGGGCACCAAATTGGCGTGATGCTCGGCTTCACTGACAATAATCTCATCCCCCGGCCGCAGGCGAGGTCGCGCATAGCTTTGCGCCACGAGGTTGAGGGATTCGGTGGCGCCGCGAGTCCAGACTATGCTGTCAGGCCCCGGCGCATTCAGCCAGTCCGCCACCTGCCGCCGGGCCTGTTCGTAACGAACCGTGAGGGCCATGGCCGCTGCATACTGGCTGCGATGTACGTTGCCGCTATCATGGCGATAAAACGCCTCGGTGGCGGCAATCACCACCTCCGGTTTCAACGCGGTGGCGGCACTGTCCAAATACACCACCTCATCGTTCAGCGCCGGGAATTGCCGGCCATAGGCCATGAAATCAAATTCACTCATCACCACGTTCTCACTGTCATAAAATTACAGACTTGTCCTATTATCGCCGTCTGTGGCGGGGAAGCGGCAGGATTTAATCCCGTTTTGTGGAAAAATGTCGATTGCTTGTTATGCTAATTATCATAAGGTAAGAAAAATGACCTGCTTGCCTAAATGTTTCAGTTAAGTTTTTTTAATCTGCGAGGAGTTAATGATGAAGAAAACAGCCGCAGTTATCTCTGTTTTTCTGCTTGGGTTAACCCTGAGTGCCTGTTCGAGCAATTATGTCATGCATACCAACGATGGTCGCACCATTGTCTCTGACGGTAAACCCAAAGTCGATGATGAAACCGGCATGATAAGCTACAAGGACGCCAACGGTACACAACAGCAGATCAACCGTGCCGATGTGAAAGAAATGATGGAAGCGAAATAATATAGACTTTTTATACCGCCTCCTTATTTTGGCAGCATAAAAAAGCACCGCTTCCGCGGTGCTACATATTCACTAGGGACAGACAGAGAAATGTACAGAAATGCCAAGGAGTAATTAAAGCGGCCTGAATCCAGGCCAAATCTGCAAACACAACATCACTCGGCAAGCCAAAAGCCATCCGGACTCCCCAACATTCAAGAACCCGCATACCTTTTCGTTCCGGCTCACCGGTGGCGGAACTATAGGTATTTGCTGGTGCATCCACAACGGACAATTTATAATGCCTCGGATAAAAAAAACTAATAGGTCAGGTATCTGTGTTTAATTTTCAATCCACCAGCGCCGATAAAGTGTCCCAACATGTCTAAACGCTTACCGCCGCTCAACGCCCTACGGGCTTTCGATGCGGCAGCGCGCCATTTGAGCTTTACCAAAGCGGCGGAAGAACTGTTCGTAACCCAGGCGGCGGTCAGCCATCAAATCAAATCGCTGGAGGATTTCCTTGGGCTTAAGCTGTTTCGTCGGCGCAACCGCTCGCTGCTGCTGACGGAAGAAGGTCAGAGTTATTACCTTGATATAAAAGAGATTTTTTCTGATTTGGCTGACGCTACCCGTAAACTGCAGTCCCGCAGCGCGAAAGGCGCGCTCACCGTCAGTCTATTACCCAGCTTCGCTATTCAGTGGCTGGTGCCGCGGCTGTCCAGTTTTAATGCCGCCTGGCCGGGCATCGACGTGCTGATCCAGGCGGTGGATCGCGAGGAAGACAAGCTGGCGGACGACGTGGATGTGGCGATATTTTACGGGCGGGGTAACTGGCCAGGGCTCAAGGTGGAGAAACTCTATGCCGAGTATCTTTTACCGGTGTGCTCGCCGTCACTGCTCAGCGGCCTGCATCCGCTGGCCTCCCCGGCGGATTTGATTCATCACACCCTCTTGCACGATGCTTCGCGCCGGGACTGGCAGGCTTATACCCGCCAGTTGGGGCTGACGCACATCAACGTTCAGCAGGGGCCGATTTTCAGCCACAGTGCCATGGTCTTGCAGGCGGCGATCCACGGTCAGGGCGTTGCCTTGGCAAATAACGTCATGGCGCAGACCGAGATAGAAGCAGGCAGGCTTATCTGCCCCTTCAACGAAGTGCTGGTAAGTAAAAACGCTTTTTATCTGGTTTGTCATGACAGCCAGGCTGAAGTAGGTAAAATAGCCGCCTTTCGTCAGTGGATAGTCGGGCGTGCCGCCAGCGAGCAGGAAAAATTCCGGGTCCGTTACAATAACGGCCAGACAGTCGAACCACAATAACACTGATAATATACCCAAAAGATTCCAAGCTGAGGGCAGCCAAAACGCCTGCGGCTTGAAAGGTGAAGGGTATAACAGCGTAATCATTAGGATTGTAAGATGCGAAGTCGCGCCATGTTGGTTTTTGCCGCCGTCAGCGGCCTGGTCTATGTCGTGCTCGGCGCTTTCGGCGCCCATGTGTTGAGCCAGACGCTGGGTGAAACGGAGATGTCCTGGCTGAAAACCGGCCTGCAATACCAGGCGTTCCATACGCTGGCCATTATGGCGCTCAGCGTCGCCACGCAGCGCCACGCCAGCCTGTGGTTTTATTGGAGCGGCGTCATGTTGGCTATCGGAATCGTGCTGTTTAGCGGCAGCCTTTATTGCCTGGCTTTGTCGCACCTGCGCATGTGGGTGTATATCACGCCGGTGGGCGGGGTCTGCTTTTTGGCCGGGTGGATTTTAATGTTGTCAGGCGCGTTGCGTCTTAAAAAGAAGGCCGAACGCCGTGAATAAAGTGATTTTATATTGCCGCCCCGGATTTGAAAAAGAGTGTGCGGCGGAAATAACCGACAAGGCCGCCGCACTGGAGATTTTTGGCTTTGTCCGGGTGAAGGAGCACAGCGGTTATATCATATTCGAGTGTTATCAGCATGATGAAGCCGATCGTTTGCTGCGGGAAATCCCCTTCGCCGACCTGATATTCGCCAGGCAAATGCTGCTGACCGGCGAGCTGTTGCGTGATTTACCGCCGGAGGATCGCATAACCCCCATCATCGGCATGCTGACCGGCGCCGTTAACGGCGCGGGGGACGTGCGGGTGGAAGTGCCCGATACCAATGAAAGCAAAGAGCTGATGAAGTTCTGCCGTAAATTTACGGTGCCCCTGCGCGGGGCGCTGCGGGCCCAGAAGCTGCTGACCCCGCAGGAAAAAGCCAATCGTCCGGTTATCCATGTATTTTTTATCGCGCCGGGCTGTTGTTATGTGGGGTATTCCTACAGCAATAACAACTCGCCTTTTTATATGGGCATCCCCCGCCTCAAATTTCCCACTGAGGCTCCCAGCCGGTCCACGCTGAAGCTGGAAGAGGCGTTTCATGTCTTTATCCCCAGCGATGAATGGGATGAGCGGCTGGGCAGCGGCATGTACGCGGTGGATTTGGGCGCCAGCCCCGGCGGCTGGACCTATCAACTGGTGAAACGCAGCATGATGGTGCATGCCGTGGATAACGGCGACATGGCCGCCAGCCTGATGGACACCGGCCAGGTCATCCACCATCGAGCCGATGGGTTTAAATTCGAGCCGCCGCGCAATAATGTCTACTGGCTGGTGTGCGATATGGTGGAACAACCGGCGCGTGTGGCGCAGCTTGCCGCCGACTGGCTGGTTAAGGGCTGGTGTCGCGAGGCTATCATCAATCTCAAACTGCCGATGAAAAAGCGTTATGAGGAAGTCTGCCAAAACCTGGACCTGCTGCGCAACAGCCTGAAGGAAAACAGCGTTTACGGAGAGATCCATGCCAAACAGCTCTATCACGATCGGGAAGAGGTAACGGTGCATATCCGCCGTTTCTGGAGCGCAGTGCCCGGACGCCGGGACGAGCGATAAGCCGCGAACCCGGCGGCTCAATGGTCCGCAATGGCTTGCGCTCGCAGGCATCCCGCCGCTTACGGACACCGCCGCGGCCACCGAGGCGAATGATATTGACCGCGTCACGATGCCCGCTATGGCTGCTTGCGGCGCCTAGTTTGTCAGTCCGAAACCGCGGGGGTATTTCAGCTCCGCGACATGCCTGCGGCTATTGGCATTATAGATATTGACCGGCAGTTTGCCCCGAGGCGGCAGTTTGCCGATAATAATCTCGGCGGCTGCATTTAGAGACGAGTCTGGTGAACTTCCCTTTTTTGAAGCATAAAAAGAGTAAGTCACCAATACCGCATCTGCCTTGTCGTGATAATCAACAACGTCATAGGGCGTTTTTAACGAGAGATATATCACTTTTTTACCGGCTGCTTTGGCGGTGATGATGGCGTCTTGAATTTTATTTTTTGCAGTAGTGCCCGGATGGGTTGGCTGCGGTAATCCAGGGACGTTTTCTCCCTCGCTGACAGAGTCCGACATACCGCCGATAATCAAAATATCGTATTTCCTTATGCTCAAATTCCGCAGCCAGGTCATTTCAGTTAAATCTCCACTCAGTACCGAATGGTAGCCATTTTCACGCAGAGTATATTCAATAGCCGCCCCCTGTTCGGTCCGTGGCATCAAAATAAAGATGGATTGAATCTCATTTTTCAAAGGAATAAGTTGTTTGGCATTTTTTAATAAAGTAATTGAATTGTCGGTAATCTCCCTTTCCAATTTTCTGCTCTTCGCTTCATCATGGAAAAAACATTTTTCAACCGGCGTTATAATATTTTTGTCCAGTTTTAAATCAATAATCCGGCTGACGGAGGCCGAAATGACCTTTTCATCAAGGACTTTGTCAGTAATATTTTTGGCTAGATATTCTATCAATGTCTTTAATTTAAACTCGTCTTCAGCGCAGTAGATGCGGACGGGCATAAGGGCTATATCAACGCCGGCCTTGAAGACTTCTTGCATGACGGTATGTATATCAAAATTATCGCTGATGGCTTTCATGTCCAGCGCATCGGTAATAGTGACCCCTTTGAATCCCAGTTCGCCGCGCAATATATCGGTCTGTATTTTTCCGGACAAGGTTGCCGGCCGGACAATCTCTTTTCCTGCCTTATTCTTCAGCGTCGTGTCGTCAAGAGCCGGATATCGGATATGGGCGGTCATAATCATATCCGGCGCTTCATCGGAGGCTATCGCGTCGCGATAGGGCGCCAGATCGATCTCATTGGCGTCTTGGCGGTTTTTGTTCACCATCGGCAAGCCAAAATGGGAATCGGTCACCGTGTCCCCATGGCCGGGAAAATGCTTGGCGACGCTCACTACGCTTTTGCTGCCGATGCCGGCTATCATTTCCCGTGCCAATCGCCCTACGCTGGCCGGGTCGTCGCCGAATGAACGAACATTAATCACCGGATTATTTGGGTTGCTGTTGACATCCATCACCGGCGCGAAAATGGTATTAATGCCGAGAGATGACAAATCCCGGGCTATAACGCATCCCTGTCTATAAGCCAATTTGTTATCCCCCGTACCGGCAACGGCGGCGCCCAGCGCCATATTGCCCGGGAAAGCAGAGAACTCGCCGCGGGGCAGCCGAAAGACGCTGCCCCCCTCGTTATCAGTGGCAATAAATAACGGGATGCCGTCCGCCGGCATGACTCCCCGCAGATCGTCAGTGAGTTTTTGTATTTGTTCTTTATCCTTTAAATTATTGGCAAACAGGATAATTCCACCAATAAAATTGTTCCTGATGATTTTTGTGATTGTTGCCGTGAGCTGCACCATATCCTTCTTATCGTTTGTTTTGGCATCTTCTCGCCAATAACGGAAGTCCAGCATGATTTTCTGACCTATTTTTTCTTTTAAAGTCATTTTTGCTACTATTTCATCGCTTTGACTTGCCGCTGTCAGATTTTTTCCAATAGACAGATGATTTGACGCGTTACGGTGCAAATCAATGGGGCGTGAAGGGGAGGGCATGGAATTGGCACAGGCGGAGCGTGATTCTGATATCATATATGACTCACGTTATTAAGATGGAACAGCAGGGTAAATAAATCACTCAGATAAGCACCAATGTAAGAATATAGTTCTTTTGAAATAAAGAGATTATCTTACCGGAGAAACTTGAACAGGAGGGAAACGCAGATGAAATATCAACTCAGGAGGCTTCGCATATTTTCTATATGAAAATATCAAAGCATTTTTTTGTGCCAACGGTGGCCGCCGGCCACCGGCGGGGGGATTAGCGGGGTAAACGCAGCTGCTGCAGGTTCCCTTCCAGGGTTACGCCGGTATCCAGCGTCGCAACCCGGCGGCATATAAAAGCCATTTCCCGCTGCGGTTCCAGTTTATTCCGCCATTTAGGCGAGATATCGGCCAATCGCCCATAAAGCGTTTCCAGGCTGCCGGCCTGGCTGATTAACTGCGCGGCGGTTTTGGCGCCGATACCGGCGACCCCGGGAATCTTACTGCCGCTGATGCCGACCAATCCCCAGTAATCGGGCAATTGTTGCGGCTGCACGCCGAAGGTCTCGGTAATAAAGGGCAGATCCAGCCAGCGTTTTTGAAAATAGTCCCTGATGTGGATTGCCGGCGATAATAGCTGGCAATATCCCTTATCGGTTGAAATCAGCGTCACGCGATGTCCGGCGGCGGCGACTTTGAAGGCCAGCGTCGCGGCGATATCGTCCGCTTCGTATCCTTTTAGCTGCCACGATGCCACGCCGGTTTGGCTGAACAGCCGCCTGATGTCCGGCAACAGTGCGCGCAGCTCGTCGGGCATCGGCGCGCGTCCGCCTTTATAGGCCGGTAAGAGTTGATGACGCCAGCTTTCGTCGCGTTGTTCATCGTCAAATACCGCCACCGCGTGGGTCGGTTCACTATGAAAAATCAGCTGCTTTAGCGCATGGGCGCACGCTGATGGACAGGAAGAACCCTGGGTGGCATGCATGCGGCGAATCAGGTTCAACGCATCCACAATCAATAAATGAACCGTCATGGCGTGTCGTCCTTATCATCATCCATTGGGAAGCGGGACAGGACGCCGGGATTGGCTTTGTCCTGTCGTCAAGTCGGGCCCGGCGTTAAATACAGATTTCGTAGCAAGGGATATAGGCGCTGCCCGGTAATTTCATGCGGTGCTGCGCGACAAAACCCTGTAATAGGAAATCCATGCGTTTCATAATGTCCGGATCGCCGCGCAGCTTGTAGGGGCCGTGCTGCTCTATGGACTGGATGCCGTTTTCCTTTACGTTGCCGGCAACAATGCCGGAAAACGCCCGCCGCAGCGCCGCCGCCAGCTGTTCGGCCGGCTGGTCGCGATGCAGATTCAGGTTGGCCATGTTTTCATGGGTGGGATCGAACGGGTGCTGAAGATCCTGCGCCACCTTCAGCGACCAATTGAAGCTATAGGCATCGCCGCTGCTGCGCCGGTTTTCCTTGACCCTGGGCATGGCTTTTTTCATTTGGCGGGCCACTTCCGCCGCATCGTCAATGATGATGGTGTAATATTTGCGGGCCTGCTCGCCCAGGGTACTGACGACAAATTCATCCAGCACCCGGAAGTAATCGGCGCTGATGCCCGGACCGGTAAGAATTAGGGGCAGCACCTGTTCTTTATTGGCCGGATTCATCATGATCCCCAGCAGGTACAGCAGCTCTTCCGCGGTGCCCACCCCGCCCGGGAAAATAATGATGCCGTGGCCGATACGGACAAACGCTTCCAGCCGTTTTTCAATATCCGGCATGATAATCAGCTCATTCACCAGCGGATTGGGCGGTTCGGCGGCGATAATAGACGGTTCGGTCATGCCGATAAAGCGTCCTTCCTTGTAGCGCTGCTGGGCGTGGCCCACCGCTGCGCCTTTCATCGGCGCCTCCATGGCGCCCGGTCCGCAGCCGGTGCAGATATTGAGTTCACGCAGACCCAGCTGGCTGCCTACTTTGCGGGCATAGAGATATTCGGTTTCGCTGATGGAATGGCCGCCCCAGCAGACAATCATATTCGGCGCTTCGCCCACGTGCAGGCCGCGGGCGTTGCGCATAATGGAGAATATCAAGTTGGTGATATGCACCGAGTTATTCAGGTTAAGGCTCTGATGGTGGCCGGCTGAGGCAATCTGGCCGTTGACGAACAGAATATCCCGCAGCACGGCAAACAGATTCGCCTGGATGGAGCGGATAAGACTGCCGTCGACAAAAGCCTCTTCGGGCGGGTTCACCAGCTCAAGCTTCACGCCGCGCTCGCGGCGCAGCACATTAATATCGAAATCCTGGAAACGGGCCAGCAGTTCTTTGCTGCTGTCGGTTTGGGCGCCTGAATTCAATACCGCCAGCGAACAGTTGCGAAACAGACGATAGAGATCGCTGCTGGCGGTACGTTTGAGCATATCCACTTCGAGTTGTGACAGTAAATCCATGGAGCCTAGGGGGCTGATATGGGTAATCAAAATAACTCCTTGGTGCGCGGTTTCGCACAAAATTTTTTTTTCAAACGCGTCTTGTTGTAGCATTATTGCCGCGCCAGCCGGCCGGCTGAGGGTATGAATGGCGTATTGCTCCGCCACGGGTTGATATCCAGCCCGCCGCGACGGGTGTAGCGGGCATAAACCGACAGCTGCTCGGGATGACAAAAATGCATCAGGTCGGTAAAAATCCGTTCCACGCACTGTTCATGGAATTCATTATGATGGCGGAAAGAGACCAGATAGCGCAATAAGGCTTCCCGATTGATGCGCGGGCCGCGATAGGTGATTTGCACCGATCCCCAATCCGGCTGGTGGGTGATCAGGCAATTGGATTTCAGGAGGTGGCTGACCAGGGTCTCGCTGACCTGCGCGTTATCGTCCGCGGCGTGCCGAAGCCATTCATTGCTGAAGGTATAATCATCAATGAGGATATCCTGCTCATCAATGCACTCGCCGGCAAAGTCGGCGATGCAACGGCCGGCTATATCGCCGAGGCGGAACAAATCCACATTCACGTCACCTGCGGCGCAGCGGGCGAGGTCGCGGATCAAAACATCCCGTACCTGGTCCCAGTGGGCGAATCGCGTCTGGTTAAAGCTGTTAAGATAAAGCTTGAAGCTTTTGGATTCGATAAGGTTGCGACTGGCGGCGTCAAGGCGCATTTCGCCGATGGCCACCTGCGGCACGCCCTTGTCGTTGAGCCAGGACAGTTCGTACAGCGTCCAGATATCGGCACCGTGGAATCCCAGCGTATGCGGCGCCAGACCCAACGGTTCCCGGTTGAGCGCGCGCGGTACTCCTTGCAGCAAGGCGGCATCGTATCGATCGCTATAGGGGGTGGGTTTGCCCAGTGTCAGCGATCCTAACGCCGGTTGATTTTCATAATCGGACATATTATAAGCGGACATAAATAAATGGTTACCCTGAATCCTTCTTATTACACAAGGTCTAGTGTAACGTAGAGCGCCGCAAGATGAGAGAGATTATGGATTACCAAGTGTCACAGGCATTGCAGGCATTCACCCGCCGCTACCAGCAGCACTGGCGTACCGCTACCGGCGGCGCTCCGGCAAGCCGCGCGCTGTTCGGCGTGCCGTCCCCTTGCGTGATCGGCGAGAATGGGGATCAGGTCTACTGGCAGCCTTGCCCGCCGCCTGAAAGCCTGACCCTGGCGGGGGTGGAACGGGCGTTGGAGCTGCGGTTGCAGCCGGCGGCGGAAGCATTTTATTGCAGCCAGCTGGCGGGAGATATGGCGGCAAGCTATCTCGCGCGCCCGCTGGAATTGCTGCAGGTTTGGAGCGAGGCCGATGGTATCCGCATCCAGGAAAATCTTATCGGCCATCTGCTGATGCAAAAGAGGCTGAAACTGCCGCCGACGCTGTTTATCGCCACTACGGATTCCGAACTGACGCTTATCTCAATTTGCAATCTCAGCGGGCAAATCCTCCTTGAAGAGCTCGGGCGCAAAAATCGCACGGTGCTGGCTGATAATCTGCAGGATTTCCTATCCCTGCTGGAACCTAAAGTAGCATGAATGTATCTGTCGTGTTTGTTGAATAGAATGTAAGAGATCTCCTACAAATACTGTGAGACATTGCCGGCAATATATATTTACACCCTAAAGGTTAACGCTAATTATTCTAATTTAATCAATGAATTAATTAGCAACATTAACTGTGCAACTTGGAACAATATCTTCGGCTATGCATAACCGTCTTGTATATTGCCTTCGATTAAGCGATCTTATCAATCAATTTGACGATGCGGCTATCACGTTCGTTTTCCGCTTTTAGCCGCTGGCTGACAAGGATGGGTTCAGGACGAACCGCTATAGGGAGGGCCGCAGGACCGCGCCCGGATGTTTCAGGACGATGATCGGGACACCTCCAGGATGGAGAATGTGAGTGGATCAGGAAGATTCCGCGGGCAGGAAGGCCAAAAGGACATACGTCGGACGACGTAGCCGGTTTCAAGGATGGGATTGCCGATACGGAGCGTTTCAAGGTTATAGTGATTATAACTTTTCACGGATGAACGCAGGGAGCACAGCGATAGCGGGAATGCTATAAATGAACCGGGGGTACTGTTTCGACAGTACCCCCTTTTCTTTTATCTGATTTTCTCCTCGTCAATGGCAGAGATCCCTCATGATGGCTTATCATAGGCCACTATAATTCATAAAGGACCTTCGCTATGTTTTCAGCCGCCCAGGCAGCGGATGTCAATCTGCTGGCATCCTTTTTGTCTTGCGATCAGACCCTTGACGCCACGCCGCAACGGCTGGCCGGGCGTGGCAAAGCCGATCTGCTGGTGTTGCTGGGCAATGCGGTGCTTATTACCGCCGAACGCGTGTTCCAGGCGGCCTGCGCCGGCGTCGCGCCGAAAATCCTTATCGCCGGCGGCGTGGGGCATGCCACCGAACTGTTATACCGGGCGGTGCGGCAGCATCCCCTTTATCATGACATCGCCACCGCCGGGCGCAGCGAAGCGGAGATATTGCGGGATATCGGCCGGCGTTTTTTCGGTTTGGCCGATGACCGGATATTGCTGGAAACCCAGTCCGCCAACTGCGGCGACAATGCCCTGCGGGCCCGCCAGGTATTGACGGCGGCCGGTGAACAACCTCATACCGTGATCCTCACGCAGGATCCGCTGATGCAGCGGCGAACCGATGCCAGTTTCCGCAAGGTCTGGCAGGATAGCCCGGATGTGCGTTTCATCAACTGGCCGACGCTGATACCGCGCTTTGAAGTGAACGCGGGACAAGTGGCATGGGGCAACCGGGAGTGCGCTGAATCCTGGCCGCTGCCGCGATTCGTTTCCCTGCTGCTGGGGGAGATCCCGCGCCTGCGCGACGCCCCCGGCGGCTACGGCCCGGCGGGGGCCGGCTTTATTGCCCATGTGGATATTCCGCCGCACGTTGAAGCGGCGTATGCCCGTCTCGCGCCCGCGCTCAGAACCGAATTCGGCGACCGGTTGATTTGAGCGCCAAAGCCGCCATTAGCGCCCGGACGCGTTCAATGCTATCCTCAGCCGTTTTGCGAAGGGCCGTTACGGCAGAGTTGCGCCGTTTTTGCAACCGCGAGGGCGTACCGCCAGCAGGTTTATGCTGTTTTACCACCGGCGGCGGCCTTTGGGTCAGGAGCACACCATGAGCTTACATCTTGAAATCCGTCAGCATTTGTTTGATATCGAACAAACGATGAGGACCCTGGCGATTTGGCAGGCGCAGCCGCCGGCGCGGGCGGCTTTTGAAAGCGTTGAGCCTTTTTGTATCGATACCATGCAGGCGGAGCAGTGGCTGCAGTGGATATTGTTGCCCCGGATGCATGCGTTACTGGATAAGCGCGCACCGCTGCCGGCCCGTTTCTCCATTGCCCCGTATTTTGAAGAAGCATTGCCTGACGCCGCGCCGCTGTTGGTACAGCTGCGCCGGTTGGACGATTTGCTCAACTCGAGCCCCACTTCCGGCGCGCGGATAATCCAGCATGATTGAAATATGTTATCGGGATGAGTTTTTGGTGGCGGTGAACAAACCGGCCGGCTGGCTGGTGCATCGCAGCTGGCTGGATCGCCGGGAGAAGATTGTGGTCATGCAAACGGTACGGGATATGCTGGGACAGCATGTGTTTACCGTGCACCGACTGGACCGGCCCACCTCGGGGGTGTTGCTGCTGGCGTTGTCCGCCGAGGTAGCCCACACCCTGTCCGGGCAGTTCGAGCAGCACCGGGTGAAAAAAACCTACCATGCGGTAGTGCGGGGCTATATGGAAGGCGACGGCACCATCGATTATGCCCTGACGCAGGAGCTGGATAAGATCGCCGATAAATTCGCCCAGCCGGACAAAGCGCCGCAGCCGGCGGTCAGCCATTATCGCGGACTGGCCCAAGTGGAGATGCCGGTGGCTATCGGCCGCTATCCCACCTCCCGATACAGCCTGATGGAACTTACGCCGCAAACCGGCCGAAAGCACCAGCTGCGCCGCCATCTCTCCCATATGCACCATCCGCTGATTGGCGACTCGACCCATGGCGATCTGCGGCAGAATCGCGGTTTCGCCCGCACGTTCGACTGTTCTCGCCTGATGCTGCACGCCAGCCGGCTGGAGTTGGCGCATCCGGTGACCGGACTGCCGCTGGTTATAGACGCCAGATGGGACCAGACCTGGCAAAACCTGGTGGAGCGGTTTCACTGGAATGGCATTCTCCCTGCTTATGAAAGGGTTGAGTTTGCCGCGGTCACAGGTCAGGATATGGCGACATTTATCTGAAAGCATCAATGAAAGGGAGTTATGCCAATGGCACAAGTGGGCATTTTTGTCGGCACGGTGTACGGTAATGCATTGCTGGTGGCCGAAGAAGCGGAAACCATTCTGGTGGAACAAGGCCACGAGGTGAAATTGTTCGAAGAGGGTACGCTGGAATCCTGGCAGTTTTATCGCCATCATTTTGTGCTGATCATTACCTCCACCACCGGTCAGGGAGATTTTCCCGACAGTATTGCCCCGCTGTTCCAGGCGGTGAAAGACCATGTGGGTTATCAGCCGGAATTGCGTTACGGTTTGATTGCCCTTGGCGACAGCAGCTACGAAAATTTCTGCGGCGCGGGGCATACCTTTGATGCGCTGCTCCAGGAGCAGGGGGCGGTCAGGATCGGCGAACTGCTGGAAATCGACGCGCAGGAAAACCCTGAGCCGGAAGTCGTGGCCGGCCCTTGGGTGGAAAAATGGAGCGGGCTTCTCGGCGCCTGAAGCGTCCGGCCCTGGACTGTCTGACCGCCGGGGCGGCGGCCTGGATCTTGCCCTTAGGATTTGCCGCGGGTCAGTTTTTCCAGATCCGCTTCGATCTCGGCAATCTTGTTGGTGACCACGCTGTCGAGGTGGCGCAGATCGTCGAGGATTTTTTGCTTCAAATCCACTTCGGTCTGATCCCGCAGGCAGAGTTGATCCAGTTCGTCGATGACATAACGGAGGTTGGGACTGATTTCGTTGATTTCGCGATAACCTTCGGCGACGTTGTCGGAAACCACGGTCTTACGCTGGCGCGGATATTTGAACTTCACGCTTTTAGCGAAGAATTCACCTTTATCCCGGCGAAAATAAATTTTCAGAATGTCGTTATTGGCTTCCTGACGCAGGCTGTAACGGTCGATATCGTCCGGATGATTTACGCCAAGGCTTTTCAAGTTATCGTACATAGCACTACCTCTGGTGTGTAATATCCTGTGATGAGTATAACGCCCGGGGGCGCCATATACCCTTTATACCCGTCATACTTCAAGTTGCAGGTGTGTTGGCAATACTCGGCCCCTCCATGGGCCTCGCCCCTTCGGGGCCGCTGCATGCAGCGTTCAAATCTGCTCCCGGCAGATTTGTCCTCGCTTACCCCAGTCGCTTACTTGAGTAAGCTCCTGGGGATTCGCTGTGTCGCCGCCTTCCTGCAACTCGAAGTATTTAGGGTATATCTTGCTGAAGCCTTGCCGCAGCAAGAAATCAATCGGGTATAGAGTGTGATAAACGGCTTACATTACAGCCGGCTCTCTATCCATGGGGGCCGCGCGGGAAGCGCATTCGCCAATAAAGATATTAGTCTATCGTCCGTAATAACTCATTGATACCCACCTTACCGCGGGTCTTCTCGTCGACTTTTTTGACGATGACCGCACAATACAGGCTATAGCGCCCGTCTTTGGAAGGCAGATTGCCGGAGACCACCACGGAACCGGCCGGAACGCGTCCATAATGCACCTCGCCGGTTTCCCTATCGTAAATCTTGGTGCTTTGGCCGATAAAAACCCCCATGGAAATTACCGAGCCGGTTTCCACGATTACCCCTTCCACGACCTCGGAGCGCGCGCCGATAAAGCAGTTATCTTCAATAATGGTGGGATTGGCCTGTAACGGCTCAAGTACGCCGCCGATGCCGACGCCGCCGGACAAATGGACATTCTTGCCGATTTGCGCGCAGGATCCCACGGTCGCCCAGGTATCAACCATGGTGCCTTCGTCGACATAGGCGCCGATATTGACATAAGAGGGCATCAACACGGTATTGCGGGCGATAAACGCGCCCTGGCGGACGGTGGCGGGGGGCACTACCCTGAAACCTTCCCGCTGGAAGCGCGCCTGATCGTAACCGGCGAACTTCATCGGCACTTTATCGAAGTAACGCGTTTCCGCTCCGTCCATAAGCTGGTTGTCGCTGATGCGAAATGACAGCAATACCGCTTTTTTCAACCATTGATGGGTTATCCATTCACCATTGATTTTTTCCGCCACCCGCAACGTACCGCTATCAAGACGGGCGATAACCTGGTTAACCGCGTCGCGGGTAACGCTGTCCGCCGTTGTCGGCGTGATGTCCCCGCGGCGCTCAAAGGCGTTTTCAATGATCTGTTGTAATTGCTGCATCCTATCTGTGTCCCGTATCTTGTCGAATGAAATAAATTATACCCATCATCACTTGTATCATACTTTTTCGTTCGGGGTGAGAGCCTCCGTCAGCTGCCGCTGCAATTCCTCACGGATCTCCCGGCTCAATGCGCGCCGGTCGCTGCCGGCCAGGATAAACAGGTCCTCCACCCGTTCGCCGATGGTGGAAATCCGGGCGCCGTGGAGCGATACGCCCAAATCCACGAACACCTCGCTGACCCG
The DNA here is from genome assembly GCF_047324245.1 of Sodalis sp. RH16. Lineage (NCBI taxonomy): Bacteria > Pseudomonadati > Pseudomonadota > Gammaproteobacteria > Enterobacterales > Bruguierivoracaceae > Sodalis > Sodalis sp. RH16. Next base: position 2,804,518 of record NZ_CP178737.1, read on the forward strand.
GGCCAGCAGGCCGGGCTGGTCCAGCGCCGTCAATTCTAGATAACTGCGCCGGTCCGAGTGCCCCGGCAGGAAATCCACCACGGTAGGCACAAAGAAGTGACGGAGTTTGGGGGAGGGGCGCCGTGAGCGCGGATGCTGGTATTTGCCGGGCTGCAGCGTTTGCAGCAGCGCCTGGCGAATGATGCTGTGGCGATCCGGCGCCAGCGGGCTGCCGTCCGGCTCAAGCACCACAAAGGTGTCCATGGCCATGCCGTCGCGATTGGTGAAAATCTGCGCGTCGTGGACGCTCAGGTTGCGCCGGTCCAATTCCCCCGCCACGGCGGCGAACAGGTAAGGACGATCCTGGCTCCAGATGAATATTTCCGTACCGCCGCGGGTAGCCTGGGGGCTGATGAGCACCAGGGGCTGGTCGCTATGGTGTTCCAGCAGATGGCGGGCGTGCCAGGTCAGCTGATTGGGGGAGTGGCGCAGGAAATAATCCGCGCGGCAACGGCTCCAGAGGCGATGCAGCGCCTCTTCGTCGACGTTTTCCATGCGCAGCAGCGCTAGAGCCTGCGAACGGTGGTGCCGGATGCGCGCGCGCATGTCCGGCATATTCTGCATGCCGCGCCGCAGCTGTTTTTCCGTGGCGAAAAAGAGTTCGCGCAGCAGGCTTTGTTTCCAGCTGTTCCACAGGGTTTCATTGGTGGCGCATATATCGGCCACCGTCAGGCAAAGCAAATAGTGCAGCCGGCTTTCCGTCTGCACTTCGGCGGCAAAGTGCTGCACTACCGCCGGATCCTGGATATCGCGCCGCTGGGCCGTTACCGACATGACCAGATGGAACCGCACCAGCCAGGCCACCAGCTGCGCTTCCCGGGAATGCAGGCCGTGCAGCTCGGCGAATTCCATCGCATCCTTGGCGCCCAGGGTGGAGTGATCGCCGCCGCGCCCTTTGGCGATATCGTGAAACAGCGCCGCCAGCAATAACAGGTGGGGGTGCGCCAGCCGGGGAAACAGCTCCACGCACAGCGGATGCCTGGGCCGCTCGCGCTCATCGGCGAAAGTCTCCAGCTTCATCAGGACCTGGATGGTATGCTCATCCACGGTATAGGCGTGGAACAGGTCGAACTGCATCTGACCGACGATATTGCCCCACTGCGGCATGTAGGCCCACAGCACGCTGTGCCGGTGCATGGGCAGCAAGGCATGCTTGACCGCCCCCGGGTGGCGCAGGATAGCCATGAAAAGCTGCCTGGCCTCGGGTATATTGCACAGCGGGCCGTCGAGATGGCGGCGGGCGTAGCGCAGTTGGCGAAGGGTGGAGGAATAGATGCCTGAGATGTTCTGATGCTGCACCATGCGGTAGAACATACGCAGTATCGCTTCAGGCTGGCGGGCGAACAGGGTTTCGTCCCGTAAATCGATGAGATCGCCGCGCAGCTGGAAGTCATCGTCCAGCGGCTGCGGTTTTTCATCGGGCGCCAGGGCCAGGATAGCCTCATCGAACAACTGCAGCAGCATCTGATTGAGTTCGCTGACGCGGCGGGTGACGCGGAAAAAATCCTTCATCATGCGTTCCACCGGCACATTGCCCTCGCCGCGATAGCGCAGTATCTGCGCCACGCTTTGCTGCCGGTCGAACAACAGACGATTATCATAGCGGCTGATGGCCAGATGCAGCGCAAAACGAATACGCCACAGGAAACTCTGGCATTCGTTGAGCTCATCGCGCTCCGCCTGGGTCAAAAAACCAAACCCCACCATTTCGTCCAGGGAAGTGGCGCCGAAATGGCGATGGGCCACCCATAACAGCGTATGGATGTCCCGCAAACCACCGGGACTGCTTTTGATATCCGGCTCCAGGTTGTAACTGGTGCCGTGGTAGCGCTGGTGGCGCTCCTCCTGCTCCGCCAGCTTGGCGGGGAAAAATTGGCTCGAGGGCCAGAAATCCTCGCTGAAAATGCTCTTTTGCAATTTTAGGAACAGCGCCACATCGCCGCAGATCAGCCGGGACTCGATAAGATTGGTGGCGATGGTCAGATCGGCCTTGCCCTCCTGCAGGCATTGGTCGATGCTGCGAACGCTTTGGCCCACTTCCAGTTTCAAATCCCACAACAGCGTCAGCAATTCGCTGATATGCTGCGCCTGCCCGGCGGTAAGAGGGTTCTGGCTCAATACCAGTACATCGATATCGGATAACGGATGCAGTTCGGCGCGTCCATAGCCGCCCACCGCCACCAGCGCGGTTTCCGGCGCCGCGTCGAAACCGTGAAAGCGCCAAAGCTGCCGCAGCAGCTGATCGATATAAAGGGCACGGGCGTCAATGAGCGTCTCCGCCGGAACGCCGGCGTTGAAGGCATCCGCCAGCCAGGCATGGAAATCATCCAGCCGGTCCTTGAGAAATGCGCGATTCAGCGCCTCATCGGGCCAGGTCAACGGCGATGCGGGTTTGACAGGCAACGCGCTGTCGACGGGAGGGGCGGCGTACTGAAGGATTTTGTCCGGCATATAAGGCCCATGATAAAGCCGGTAAGTCCGTGGTGGGGGCAGCCCAACCCCGGCGTTACCGCACGAGTAGTAGGTCTGTGCCGGGGAACGGGGGTCGGCAACTGCCGCCGGTGGCCCGCCCCGGGGTACTGATTAAGCCCGCCGCTTCAGCTCCGGGCCCGCTGCGGTAGCGGCCCGCGTCGCAAAAAAGCCGGACCGGCGCTCAGGCCGGGTGCGTGATAACCGTGGGCAGGGTATCGTCGCTGCGCAAGGTCATAATTTCGCATCCGTTATCCGTTACCACAATAGTATGTTCATATTGCGCCGACAAGCTGCGATCCTTGGTTTTTACCGTCCAGCCGTCTTTCATGGTGCGGATGCGGTAGTCACCCGCGTTGACCATGGGTTCGATGGTGAACGCCATGCCCGGCTGCAGCACTACGCCGCCGTCATCGGCATCATAATGCAGCACTTGCGGCTCTTCATGGAAGCCTTGGCCGATGCCGTGGCCGCAGTACTCCCGCACCACGGAAAACCCCTCCGCCTCGACGAATTTCTGGATGGCCTTGCCCAGGCTGCGCAGGCGAATGCCCGGCTTCACCATCTTGATGGCCAGATAGAGGCTCTCCTGGGTGATTCGGCACAGGCGCTCGCCGAGGATGGTGGGTTTGCCCACGAGGTACATTTTCGAGGTATCGCCATGGAAACCGTCTTTGATGACCGTAACATCGATATTGATGATATCGCCGTCTTTCAGCTTTTTTTCATCCGAGGGAATTCCGTGGCAAACCACTTCGTTCACCGAAATACAAACCGATTTGGGAAAGCCGTGATAGTTAAGGCTTGCGGAAATGGCGTGCTGATGCTCGGTGATATGCTGATGGCAGAGCCGATCCAATTCCCCGGTGCTGACTCCCGGCACAACATAAGGTTCGATGATTTCCAGCACTTCGGCGGCCAGACGGCCGGCAACGCGCATTTTTGCTATATCGTCTGAATTTTTAATGGGAATAGCCATGAATAGATCCGCAGTCGGCGTGTATGTCGACGATTTATGATTACAATAAAATAAAGGATAATGTTATCAGCCAAGCCGTGGACTGCCAAATTATCATTTGGCGCGGCGCCGTCTGTGAACAAATGGTGGAGTCTCGGCGCGGATTATGGTATAAAGCGCGCCGACGATCGGCGTAGAGTATTTTGGTCTTATGCGCCGTTCAGATCAACTATACCTAAGTGTTATTACACACACGTATCGGCACATGTGCCGGGGTGCCTTGGCCTGGATGGCGGGGTCGGCCGCATGGGATACGTGGAGGCATAACCCCAAACTATCTATAGAGGTTTAATCATGGCAACTGTTTCCATGCGTGACATGCTCAAGGCCGGTGTGCATTTCGGCCACCAGACCCGTTACTGGAATCCGAAAATGAAACCCTTCATTTTTGGTGCGCGTAATAAAGTTCACATCATCAACCTTGAGCAAACCGTACCGATGTTCAACGACGCCCTGGCCGAGCTGAACAAGATTGCCTCCCGCAAAGGCAAAATCCTCTTTGTCGGCACCAAGCGCGCGGCAAGTGAAGCGGTAAAAGAAGCGGCCAACAGCTGCGATCAATTCTTCGTGAATCATCGCTGGTTAGGCGGGATGTTGACCAACTGGAAAACGGTTCGTCAATCCATCAAGCGTTTGAAGGATCTGGAAACCCAGTCCCAGGACGGCACTTTCGAAAAGCTGACCAAGAAAGAGGCGCTGATGCGCACTCGCGAACTGGACAAGCTGGAAAACAGCCTGGGCGGTATCAAGGACATGGGCGGGTTGCCTGACGCGCTGTTTGTTATCGATGCGGAACACGAACACATCGCTATCAAAGAAGCCAACAACCTGGGCATTCCGGTGTTCTCCGTGGTGGATACCAACTCTGATCCGGACGGCGTTGATTTCATCATCCCGGGTAACGACGATGCCATCCGTGCCATCAATCTCTACCTGAGCGCCGTGTCCACCGCCGTTCGCGAAGGCCGCTCGCAGGATTTGGTTGAACAGGCCGAAGAAAGCTTTGTGGAAACTGAATAATAAGGCATGCTCTTTTTGAGCCCTTATTAACCAAGTTTAAACTATGTTGGTTAGAGGGCCTGTCTTCAGGCCCTCTTTTTTACCTATCCCGCCACGGGATAACGAGGAAAAAATAATGGCTGATATTACCGCCGCCCTGGTTAAAGAACTGCGCGAACGTACCGGCGCAGGCATGATGGAATGTAAGAAAGCCCTGGTTGAAGCGCAGGGCGATATCGAGCTGGCTATCGATAACATGCGTAAATCCGGTCAGGCAAAGGCGGCTAAGAAAGCCGGCCGTGTCGCCGCCGAAGGCGTGATCCTGACGAAAATCGCTCAGGACGGAAAATACGGCGTTATCGTTGAACTCAACTGTGAAACCGATTTCGTGGCCAAAGACGGCGGATTCAAAGCCTTCGGCGACGAAGTGGTGAGCGCCGCCCTGGCGGATCGCATTACCGATATTGAAGCGCTGAAAGCCAAATTCGAAGATCAGCGCGCCGCGATGGTGGCCAAGATCGGTGAACATATCAATATCCGCCGCGTGGCCGCGCTGGAAGGGGACGTGCTGGGTTCATACCTCCATGGCGCCCGTATCGGCGTTCTGGTTGCCGCCAGCGGCGCCGACGATGAGCTGGTGAAGCATGTGGCCATGCATATCGCCGCCAGCAAACCCGAATATGTCAATGCCGAAGATGTGCCGGCCGACGTTGTGGCGCGTGAGCACCAGATTCAGCTGGATATCGCCATGCAGTCCGGCAAGCCTCGTGAAATCGCCGAAAAAATGGTGGAAGGCCGTATGCGCAAATTCACCGGCGAAATCTCCCTTACCGGTCAACACTTCGTCATGGATCCTAACAAGACCGTCGGCCAATTGCTGCAAGAGCATAAAGCCGGCGTGACGGGCTTTATCCGTTTTGAAGTGGGCGAAGGCATCGAAAAAGCGGAAGTGGACTTTGCCGCTGAAGTCGCCGCCATGAGCAAACAGTCTTAATAAGCCGGTCCGAACCGCTGTCGCGGGCTCGGACCGGGCAAGCTGTCTTTATGCCCTGAATCCATCGGTGGCCCCCGTGGCGCCGATGGCGTTTGTCAGCAAGTTGGTTTTTAACAAAAAGTCAGGCGACTTGTGCCGCATCTAACCAGCCGAATGCGGTATGGAAGTCAAATCCTCTCATCTTGTTATCGCTGCTTTAGGAACAGAAAAATGGCAACCAATGCGAAACCCGTCTACCAGCGTATCCTGCTTAAATTGAGTGGCGAAGCCTTGCAAGGCGCGGAAGGTTTCGGTATCGACGCGAGCGTTCTGGACCGCATGGCCCAGGAAGTGAAGGAACTGGTGGAGTTGGGCATTCAGGTCGGGGTGGTGATCGGCGGCGGCAATCTGTTCCGCGGCGCGGGATTGGCCCAGGCCGGCATGAATCGCGTCGTGGGCGACCATATGGGCATGCTGGCGACGGTGATGAACGGATTGGCGATGCGCGATGCGCTTCATCGCGCCTATGTCAATGCCCGCCTGATGTCGGCTATTCCGCTGAACGGCGTTTGCGATAACTACAGCTGGGCTGAAGCCATCAGCCTGCTGCGAAACAATCGGGTAGTGATTTTCGCCGCCGGTACCGGCAATCCTTTTTTTACCACGGATTCAGCCGCCTGCCTGCGCGGTATCGAAATCGAAGCCGATGTCGTGCTGAAAGCCACCAAGGTGGACGGCGTTTTTTCCGCCGATCCGGTGAAAAATCCCGATGCTACACTGTATGAACAGCTCAGCTACCAGGATGTTCTGGAGCAGGAGCTCAAGGTGATGGATTTGGCGGCCTTTACCCTTGCCCGTGATCATAATATCCCTATCAGGGTATTTAATATGAACAAGCCGGGTGCGCTTCGGCGTGTCGTGATGGGCGAAAAGGAAGGTACGCTCATCTGCAAATAGCGGCATGTACTCCATAGATTTGCACATCGAAAGATGAAAGCTGTAGCGGTAAAAAAACAGTATTATGCTGTATACCTTAAATACGTCGAGCTGCTGGAAAGCCAACGCGCCTGCAACTTGAAGTATGACGGGTATAGATAGGAGAGGGCGAAATGCCTAATGTCAGGACCTGCCGCCGCGGGTGTTGACTATCATGGGCTTGGCATACGCTTAAGCCCGCCCGGATAACTCGTTTCCAAGGGTTCGCAACGTGATTAATGAAATTCGCAAAGATGCCGAAATGCGTATGGAAAAATGCGTCGAGGCATTCAAAAACCACATTAGCAAAATCCGTACCGGCCGCGCCTCCCCGGGCCTGCTTGATGGCATTCACGTTGAGTATTACGGTACGGCGACACCGTTGCGCCAGTTGGCTAACGTGGTAGCCGAAGACTCCCGCACGCTGGCCATAACGGTATTCGACCGCTCGCTGGCCCCCGCGGTGGAAAAAGCGATCATGGCGTCCGATCTGGGATTGAATCCTTCGTCCGCCGGTACCGTGATCCGTGTTCCGCTGCCGGCTTTGACCGAGGAACGCCGCCGCGACCTGATCAAGGTTGTCCGGTCCGAAGCAGAGCAGGGCAGGGTCTCGGTGCGCAACGTGCGCCGCGACGCCAATGAAAAAGTGAAGGCTATGCTGAAGGATAAAGTCATCAGCGAAGACGAGGATCGGCGTTCGCAGGACGATATCCAGAAGCTTACCGATGCGTTTATTAAAAAAGTCGACAGCGCGCTGGCCGAGAAAGAAGCCGAATTAATGGAAATTTAACCTACCGGCGCTAAGCTCGGCCGTAGCGGCAGATCCCGCGGGATCTGCCGCTACGGTTTTTTTTTGTCGGTAACGTCATAGACAAATGTTGCGCAACGTTTCAGACTACTGTGCTTCCATCATTCCTTTGACTTGCGGTTTTCAGAGTACCTCATGAGGCATTTGACGATTCTTGGTTCTACCGGTTCCGTTGGCACCAATACGCTGGCCGTAATTAAACAAAATCCCGATAAATTCACCGTCCGCGCGCTGGTGGCCGGCAAAAATGTCGACATAATGACCGAACAATGCCTGGCCTTCCGTCCCGCCTATGCCTGCATGGCCGACGAGGCGTCGGCGCGGGAGTTAAAAAGGCGCCTGCACGACGCCGGGGCAACCACGGAAGTGATGGCGGGCGCCGATGCCGCCTGCGAACTGGCGAAGCTGGACGGGGTGGATCAGGTGATGGCGGCTATCGTCGGCGCCGCCGGTTTAATGCCGACCCTGGCGGCGCTGCGCGCCGGGAAGAGCGTATTGTTGGCAAACAAAGAGGCGCTGGTGACCTGCGGTCGGCTATTCATGAACGAAGCGCGGCGCAGCAATGCGCAGCTTTTGCCGGTGGACAGCGAACATAACGCGATTTTTCAGAGTTTACCTGAACCAATCCAGCGCCAGTTAGGTTACTCTTCACTGGAAGATCATGGCGTCTCCCGCATCATCCTTACCGGTTCCGGCGGTCCTTTCAGAGAAACCCCGCTGGCGGATTTGGCGGCCAAAACGCCGGATCAGGCCTGTGCTCATCCTAACTGGTCAATGGGACGCAAAATCTCGGTGGACTCGGCGACGATGATGAACAAAGGACTGGAATATATTGAAGCACGCTGGTTATTCAACGCCTCGGCGGAGCAAATGGAAGTGATATTGCATCCGCAATCGGTAATTCATTCCATGGTTCGTTATCGCGACGGCAGCGTGCTGGCACAGCTGGGCTCGCCGGATATGCGTACGCCCATAGCCCATGCCATGGCTTATCCCCAGCGGGTGGTCGCCGGGGTGGAAGCCCTTGATTTCCACCGCATCGGCCAATTGACATTCGACCGCCCGGACTACGCGCGCTACCCTTGTTTGCAGCTGGCCATCCTTGCGTCCGATCTCGGCCAGGCGGCCACCACGACGCTGAATGCCGCCAATGAAGTGGCGGTCGCTGCTTTTTTGCAGGGCGGCATCGGATTTACCGATATCGCGGCATTAAACCGTAACGTGCTGGAAGGCACGGCTCTGACCGAGCCCCACAGCATCGAAGACGTATTGGCCATCGATCTGGAGGCGCGCAGCAACGCGGAGCGTGAAATCAGGATGTTAATGCATTGACGTGTTTTCCCCGGAGCGCTTGCCTGATTTGTTCCGCCGCTGTCGAAATGTTATAGTCAGCGCCACCTCTCTCCTGGGATGACGGCTGGCTGGCTAAAGGTCAGGAGCGAGCCGTGTGAGCGCACGGTTTTTTTTGCATATTCGGGGCCTTTTGTTCCGGAAAGACGGGTGAATACCCAAAAGAATTCGAATTGCGGAATGGTCAACGCACCGGCAATTTGAAGTATGGCGGGTATATTCTTATTGAGGAAATACGTAAGCGTTATGTCGTCCGAAAATCAGCAAGAGGCTACTGTTCCGCTATCATCCGTTCCACGGCATGTGGCCATCATTATGGATGGCAACGGTCGCTGGGCGAAGAATCGCGGAAAGTTACGTATCTTCGGCCATAAAGCGGGAGTGAAATCGGTCCGGCGCGCGGTCAGCTTCGCTGTCAGCCATCATTTCGATGCGCTGACGCTCTATGCGTTCAGCAGCGAGAACTGGAATCGGCCGATGCAGGAAGTCTCCGCTCTGATGGAATTGTTTGTCAGGGCGTTGGACAGCGAAGTGAAAAGCCTGCATAAGCATAACGTACGCTTACGTATTATCGGCGATACCAGCCGTTTCGGCCTTCGTCTGCAGGAGCGGATTCGTCGCTCCGAGGCGCTAACGCACAATAACGATGGGCTGACGTTAAATATTGCCGCGAATTATGGTGGCCGTTGGGATATCATTCAGAGCGTGAAAAAGCTGGCTGAAAAAGTGCAGGAAGGAATTTTGCGTCCGGACCAGATTGATGAGGATGCGCTGTGCCAGTACGTCTGCTTAAACGAACTGTCGCCGGTGGATCTGGTGATCCGTACCGGCGGCGAACACCGCATCAGTAATTTTCTGTTATGGCAGATAGCCTATGCCGAACTCTATTTTACCGATGTGCTGTGGCCGGATTTTGATGAAAACGTTTTTGAAGGTGCGCTGAATGCATTTGCTCAACGCGAGCGGCGTTTCGGGAGAACAACACCTAATGATGCCGACGCGTCCTAGGGAGGATTTTTGCTGAAGTCTCGCTTGATTACCGCCTTTATTTTGATTCCGATCGTTATTGCCGCGCTCTTTTTGCTGCCTCCGGTGGGATTTGCGCTGGTTACCCTGGCGGTATGCATGCTGGCCGCTTGGGAGTGGGGGCAGTTCGCGGGTTTGGCGACCCGCAGCCAGCGGATCTGGCTGGCAATCTTGTGCGGCTTGCTGCTGGCGCTGATGATGCTGACCATTCCCGATTACCATCCCTTTACCTCGGCCTGGCAGGTGGAATACGCGCTGGGCGCCTCGCTGGTCTGGTGGCTGGCCGCCCTGGTGCTGGTATTGTGCTATCCGCAATCCGCGGCTTTGTGGCGCCGCTCAAGCACCCTGCGGCTGTTATTCGGTATTCTGACCATCGTGCCTTTTTTCTGGGGCATGCTGGCGCTGCGCCAGCATCAGTATACGCTTAATCATTTTATCGGCGCCTGGTGGCTGCTCTATGTCATGCTGCTGGTTTGGGGCGCGGATTCCGGCGCCTACCTGTTCGGCCGGGCGTTGGGCAAGCATAAACTGGCGCCCAGGGTTTCCCCCGGCAAAACCTGGGAGGGCCTGGCGGGCGGCCTGCTGACCTCGGCGGTGCTGTCCTGGCTGTTCGGCAAGTACGCGCCGCTGGAAGCCGCTCCGCTGAGCCTGCTGCTGTGCTCGGTCATCGCCGTGCTGGCCTCGGTGCTGGGGGATTTGACGGAAAGCATGTTCAAACGTGAAGCTGGCATCAAGGACAGCGGCCAATTGATTCCGGGGCACGGCGGCATTTTGGATCGCATCGATAGCCTGACCGCCGCGGTGCCGGTTTTCGCCTGTTTGATGCTGCTGATTTTCAGAGCTATTTAATCGAGGGGCCAGGAGTTATCATGTTGCATTTTCTCTGGAGTCTCGCTGCATTTATCATTGCACTGGGCATATTGATTACGGTGCATGAGTTCGGCCATTTCTGGGTGGCGCGCCGGTGCGGCGTCACGGTGGAGCGCTTCTCCATCGGTTTTGGCCGCGCCCTGTGGCGATGGACGGATCGCCGTGGCACCGAGTATGTTATTGCGGCCATCCCCCTGGGGGGATATGTAAAAATGCTCGACGAACGGGTGGATACCGTGCCCCCGGAACGCCGTCATGAGGCCTTCAACCATAAAAAGGTGTGGCAGCGCGCCGCCATCATCAGTGCGGGACCCATCGCCAATTTTATTTTCGCGGTGTTTGCCTATTGGCTGGTGTTTATTATCGGTGTGCCGAGTTTTCGTCCGGTTATCGGCGAAGTCACCCCTGATTCCATCGTCGCGCAGGCGGAAATTTCACCGGGCATGGAACTAAAGTCGGTTGACGGCATCGAAACGCCTGACTGGGATTCGGTTCGTTTAGAATTGATTGGTAAAATAGGCGATAGCCAGGCCACGGTGGGCGTTGCCCCGTTCGGTTCCTCCCAGGTGGAGAGAAAAACGCTCGATTTGCGTGACTGGAAATTCGAGCCGGATAAGCAGGATCCGATTATCGCGCTGGGGATTATTCCCCGCGGTCCGCGCATAGAACCGGTGTTGGCGGAAGTCCAAAAAGCGTCCGCGGCGGAAAAAGCCGGTTTGCAAGCAGGCGACAGGATCGTTAAAGTCGATAGTCGTCCGCTGGTGCGCTGGCAGGATTTTGTCATGCAGGTGCGCGACAAACCCGGCCAGCCGCTGCTGCTGGAAGTAGAAAGGCGGGGAGAAACGTTGCCGATTACCCTGATTCCCGATGAAAAAACGGTGGGTAGAGGCGAGGTGGAAGGTTTTGCGGGCGTGGTGCCACAGGTGATACCGCTGCCCGAGGAGTATAAAACGATACGCCAGTACGGCCTGATTCCCGCGGTTTATCAGGCTGGCGACAAAACCTGGCAACTGATGAAGTTGACCGTCGGTATGCTGGGTAAACTGGTGACGGGGGATGTGAAGCTGAATAACCTGAGCGGGCCGATTTCCATAGCCCAGGGCGCGGGGATGTCGGCGGAATATGGTTTGGTGTACTACCTGATGTTCCTGGCGCTGATAAGCGTCAACCTGGGTATCATTAATCTTTTCCCGTTACCGGTGTTAGATGGTGGTCACTTGCTCTTCCTGGCGATTGAAAAGCTTAAGGGTGGGCCGGTTTCCGAGCGAGTGCAGGATTTCAGTTACCGCATCGGTTCGATTTTGCTGGTGTTGTTAATGGGACTTGCCCTTTTCAATGATTTCTCCCGGCTCTAGCGCCGGGGATTATGTTAGGAAGAACGCATAACCACGATGGCGATGAAAAAGTTGCTCATAGCGTCGCTGCTTCTTAGCAGCGCCACCGTATACGGTGCAGACGGGTTCGTAGTGAAGGACATTCATTTCGAAGGACTGCAACGAGTCGCCGTCGGTGCGGCGTTACTCAGTATGCCGGTACGTGTCGGAGACACGGCCAGTGATGAAGATATCGGCAATACTATCCGCGCCTTATTCGCCACCGGAAACTTTGAGGATGTCCGGGTGCTGCGTGATGGAGATACGCTGGTTGTTCAGGTCAAGGAGCGCCCCTCCATTGCCAGCATCACCTTTTCCGGCAATAAAGCGGTGAAAGAAGAACAGCTCAAGCAGAATCTTGACGCCCAAGGGGTCCGCGTCGGCGAAGCGCTGGATCGCACCACCATCTCCAATATCGAGAAGGGGCTTGAGGATTTCTATTACAGCGCCGGTAAGTACAGCGCGACGGTGAAAGCCGTGGTGACGCCGTTGCCTCGAAACCGGGTGGACTTGAAGTTTGTCTTTACCGAAGGCCTGTCGGCCAAAATCCAGCAGATCAATATTGTCGGCAACCATGCCTTCACTACCGATGAGCTGGTATCCCGGTTCCAGCTGCGGGACGAAGTGCCGTGGTGGAACGTGGTGGGGGATCGCAAATACGAGAAGCAAAAGCTGGCGGGCGACCTTGAAACCCTGCGCAGTTTCTACCTGGATCGCGGCTATGCGCGCTTTAGTATCGATTCCACCCAGGTCAGTCTGACGCCGGACAAAAAAGGCATCTATATCACCCTGAACATTACCGAAGGCGCGCAGTATACGCTGGCCGGTACGGTGGTGAACGGCAATCTGGCAGGCCATTCCGCTGAAATCGACGCCATTGCCACGGTTAAACCCGGCGATTTATACAGCGGCGCCAAAGTCACCAAAATGGAAAGCGACATCAAGCAGCTGCTGGGTCGCTACGGCTATGCCTATCCCCGCGTGGTGACGCAGCCCGAGATAGACGACGCCGCCAAGACCGTGAAGCTCCATATCAACGTCGACGCGGGTAACCGCTACTACGTCCGGCGCATACGGTTCGAAGGCAACGACATCACCAAGGACGAAGTCTTGCGCCGTCAGATGCGCCAGATGGAAGGCGCCTGGCTGGGCAGCAATCTGGTGGATCAGGGCAAGGAGCGTTTGAACCGGCTCGGCTATTTTGAAACCGTCGATGTGGACACCCAGCGGGTGCCAGGCACCGATGATCAGGTTGACGTGGTTTACAAAGTCAAAGAGCGTAACACCGGCAGCATCAACTTCGGTATCGGTTTCGGCACCGAGAGCGGCGTCAGCTTCCAGTTCGGCATACAGCAGGACAACTGGCTGGGTACCGGTAATTCGGTGGGCATCAGCGGTACCAAGAACGACTATCAGACCTATGCCGAGCTTTCCCTTACCGATCCGTTCTTCACCGTCGACGGCGTGAGCCTGGGCGGTCGTATTTTCTATAACGACTTTAAGGCGGATGACGCCGATCTGTCGGATTATACCAATAAGAGCTACGGTATCGGCTCTACGCTGGGCTTCCCCATCAGTGACACCCATTCACTGAACGTGGGCGTCAATTATGTCCACAATGACCTGTCGAACATGGAACCCCAGATAGCCATGTGGCGTTATCTGAATTCCAACGGCATTCACCCTCCAATCGTAGTGGGGGAAAATGAAACCAGCGACTCCGATTTCAGCACCGACGACTTCTTCTTCAACACCGGGTGGAGCTATAACAACCTCGACCGGGGATACTTCCCGACGTCCGGTACCACCGCCAGCCTGAACGGCAAAATTACCGTTCCGGGTTCCGACAACAAATATTATAAAGTGACCTTCGACACCACCAGCTACCTGCCGCTCACCGATTCCGGCAGCTGGGTGCTGATGGGCCGGGGCCGCGCCGGTTATGCCGATGGCCTGGGCGGCATGGAAGTGCCGTTCTACGATAACTTCTTCGCCGGCGGTTCCACCACGGTGCGTGGTTTCCGGTCCAATACCATCGGGCCGAAAGCCATTTATTATAATTGCGCCGCCGGGGCCACCTCCTACAGCACCTGCCCGTTGGATAAATCCAGCGACGCGGTGGGTGGTAACGCCATGGCGCTGTTAAGCGCGGAACTGATCGTGCCGACGCCGTTCGTCAGCGCGAAATACGCCAACTCCATCCGTACCTCGTTCTTCGTGGACAGCGGCACGGTATGGGATACCGCCTGGCAGAATACCGCGCAGACCCGCGCCGCCGGCGTGCCGGACTACAGCGATCCGGGCAATATCCGCGTATCCAGCGGTTTTGCCCTGCAGTGGATGTCCCCGCTGGGGCCGCTGGTATTCTCCTATGCCCAGCCGGTTAAAAAGCAAGAAGGCGACAAAGCCGAGCAGTTCCAGTTTAATATTGGTAAAACGTGGTAGTATTGCGTCGATTTGAAATGATTTTAAACATACATGTAGGGTTAAGGAGTTTATAGTGAAAAAGTGGTTGTATGCCGCGGGCCTCGGATTAGCATTGGCTGCCTCAGCCAGCGTGCAAGCTGCTGATAAAATTGCTGTCGTCAATATTGCGAGTATTTTTCAGCAATTGCCTCAGCGCGCTACTGTAGCTGCGCAGCTTGAAAATGAGTTCAAGGGCCGCGCTGCGGATCTGCAAGCTCAGGAAAAGGACCTGCAAAGTAAAATGCAACGTCTGCAACGTGACGGTTCTACCATGAAGGCCAGCGATCGCAGCCGGATGGAAAAAGACGTCATGGCGCAGCGTGAAGATTTCTCCGCCAAAGCCCAGGCTTTTGAGCAGGATAACCGCCGCCGTCAGGCAGAAGAACGCAATAAAATCCTGAGCCGTATTCAGGATGCGGTGAAAACCGTTGCCAGCAAACAAGGCTATGATATCGTTATCGATACCAACGCCGTGGCGTATGCCGGCGCTTCGCAAGACATTACTGCCGACGTGTTGAAACAGGTCAAATAAGTCATGCCTTCAATTCGACTTGCTGATTTAGCGCAGCAGTTGGATGCACAATTGCACGGTGATGGCGATATCGTCATCACCGGCATTGCTTCCATGGATTCCGCCACCGCCGGCCAAATCACTTTTCTGGCCGACAGCCGCTTTCGCGAAAAACTTTCCACCTCCCATGCCTCGGCCGTAGTGCTTTCCGCCGACGATCTGCCGTATTGCCAATGCGCCGCGCTGGTAGTGAAAAATCCCTACCTGACCTATGCCCGCATGGCGCAACTGATGGATACCACGCCGGCTCCGGCACAAGATATCGCCGCCAGCGCGGTCATATCCCCCGACGCGCGATTGGGCAAACAGGTAGCCGTCGGCGCTAATGCGGTTATTGAATCCGGCGTCATCCTTGGGGATAACGTGGTTATCGGCCCGGGCTGCTTTATTGGTAAAAATAGCAAAATCGGGACAGGCACAAGGTTATGGGCCAATGTCACCGTATATCATGAAGTCCGTATCGGCGAACGCTGCCTGATACAGTCCGGGACGGTTATCGGCGCCGATGGTTTCGGTTATGCCAACGATCGCGGTACCTGGATCAAAATTCCCCAGTTGGGCACGGTTGTCGTGGGCGACAGGGTTGAAATCGGCGCCTGTACCACCATCGATCGCGGCGCCCTGGATGATACCGTTATAGGTAATGGCGTCATCATCGATAATCAGTGCCAGATCGCACATAACGTTGTTATCGGCGACAATACGGCGGTAGCCGGCGGTGTTATCATGGCCGGCAGCCTGACAATCGGTCGTTATTGCATGATTGGCGGCGCCAGCGTCATTAACGGCCATATGGAAATTTGTGACAAGGTGACCATCACCGGTATGGGAATGGTGATGAGACCTATCACCGAACCCGGCGTATACTCTTCGGGGATTCCATTGCAGCCCAATAAAGTTTGGCGAAAGACCGCAGCGCTGGTCATGAATATCAGCGAGATGAGCAAGCGATTAAAAGCTATCGAGCGAAAATCAGCAAAAGACTAACCGCCTTCGCCAACTGAGCTGATAATGTGCGTTCAGGCCTTTAGGCCTGACGAAAACATTTTTTATTTGCGGCCTGCTAACGTACCCTTAATCGGGTTATTGCAGGCCGTGTTGTTACTGCCATCGTTTTTTTTCAGACAGGAAGAGTATTTTGACTACTGACACACATACTCTTGAAATAGAAGAGATATTGGAATTATTGCCCCACCGCTTTCCATTTCTGCTCGTGGATCGCGTGCTGGATTTTGAAAAAGGGAAATTTTTGCGCGCGGTAAAAAATGTCTCATACAATGAGCCGTTTTTTCAGGGGCATTTCCCCGGTAAGCCTATTTTCCCCGGCGTGCTGATTCTCGAAGCGATGGCTCAGGCTACGGGAATACTGGCATTCAAGAGCGTCGGTAAATTGGAACCCGGTGAACTATACTATTTTGCAGCAGTGGATAACGCTCGTTTCAAACGTCCGGTTCAGCCCGGCGATCAGATGATCCTCGAGGTTGAATTTATCAAAGAGCGCCGCGGAGTTGCTCGTTTTCAGGGAGTTGCCAAAGTAGACGGCGAAATTGCCTGCGAAGCGTCAATGATGTGCGCCCGACGTCGGGAGTCCTGATAACGTGATTGATCAATCCGCCTTTATCCATCCCAGCTCCATCGTTGAAGACGGTGCCATAATTCATGCCGGCGTTCACATAGGTCCCTTTTGTGTTGTCGGTCCGCAGGTGGAAATCGGTGCCGGTACGGTGCTGAAATCCCATGTGGTCATCAACGGCATCACCCGGATCGGTGAAGAAAACCAGATCTATCAGTTCGCCACCCTCGGAGAGGTGAATCAGGACCTGAAATATGCCGGTGAACCCACCAGGGTGGAAATCGGCAACCGCAATCGGATCCGCGAAAGCGTGACTATCCATCGCGGTACCGTGCAAGGCGGTGAAGTGACTCGGGTCGGCGATGATAATCTGCTGATGGTCAATACCCACATCGCCCATGACTGCCGCGTGGCCAATCACTGTATTCTGGCGAACAACGCCACCCTCGGGGGCCATGTCTCCATTGATGATTACGCCATTATAGGCGGCATGACCGCGGTGCATCAGTTCTGCTCCATCGGCGCCCATGTGATGGTGGGGGGATGTTCCGGCGTCGCCCAGGACGTCCCGCCCTATTTGATAGCCCAGGGCAACCATGCCACGCCATTCGGCCTTAATATCGAAGGGCTCAAGCGACGCGGTTTCGACAAAGAAGCGCTGCAAGCCATTCGGGCCGCCTACAAACTGATCTACCGCAGCGGCAAGACCTTGGAAGAAATCAAGCCGGAACTCGAGGCGATGGCGGCAGAGCATCCGTCGGTAGGCGCATTTACCGAATTCCTTGCCCGTTCACAGCGGGGCATCATCCGCTGATTATGCCCGCGCCTTCCGTGGTTATCGGCCTGGTGGCCGGAGAGGCGTCAGGGGATACCCTCGGCGCGGGATTGATTCGTGCCCTCCGGCGGCACTTGCCCGACGCCCGTTTTGTCGGCGTGGCCGGGCCGCGCATGCTGGCCGAGGGGTGCGAGGCCTGGTATGAAATGGAAGAGCTGGCGGTGATGGGTGTGGTGGAAGTGGTGGAACGCTTGCCGCGTTTGCTGAAGATCCGCCGTGACCTGACCCGGCGTTTCAGCGCGTTGATGCCGGATGTGTTTGTCGGCATTGACGCCCCCGATTTTAATATCACCCTGGAAGGCCGCTTGAAGCGGCGCGGCATTCATACCATTCATTACGTCAGCCCCTCGGTGTGGGCCTGGCGCCAGAAGCGGGTATTCAAAATCGGCCGCGCTACCGACAATGTGCTGGCGTTTTTGCCTTTTGAGAAAGCCTTCTACGATCGTTTCAACGTCCCCTGCCAGTTTATCGGCCACACCCTGGCGGACGCCATGCCCCTGGTGCCCGACAAAGCCGCGGCGCGGCAGAGCCTGGATATTCCCGTTGCGGCCCGCTGTCTGGCGCTGCTGCCGGGCAGCCGCAGCGCCGAGGTGGAGATGCTCAGCGCCGACTTCCTGCATACCGCCCAATTGCTCAGCCGCCATTTCCCCGATCTTGAAATTCTGGTGCCGCTGGTAAACGCCCGCCGACGCGAACAGTTCGAAAAAATCAAAGCGCGGGTCGCCCCGGATCTTAGGGTACATTTACTGGACGGCCAGGCGCGGGAAGCTATGATAGCCGCCGACGCCGCGTTACTGGCTTCGGGCACCGCCGCCCTGGAGTGCATGTTGGCCAAATGCCCGATGGTGGTGGGCTATCGCATGAAACCGCTGACCTTCTGGCTGGCCCGCCGGCTGGTGAAAACGCCCTACGTTTCCCTGCCCAATCTGTTGGCCGGCCGGGAATTGGTGACAGAACTGCTCCAGGAAGAGTGCGTGCCGGACAAGCTGGCGGCGGCGCTGCTGCCTCTGTTGAACAACGACGCCCGCAGCCGGGAGCTGAAAGAAACCTTTTTGGCCCTGCATCAGAGTATTCGCTGCAATGCCGACGAACAGGCCGCCCAGGCGGTGATGAAATTCATAAAACGATGACCGAATTGTTTATATACCCCATAGCCAGCTGCATCGCCGGCGTCGATGAAGTGGGACGCGGCCCGCTGGTGGGGGCGGTGGTGACCGCCGCGGTGATCCTTGATCCCGCCCGTCCTATTCGCGGACTGGCGGATTCAAAAAAACTCAGTGAGAAACGCCGCCTGTCGCTTTACGATGAAATCAGCGACAAGGCCCTGGCCTGGAGCCTGGGCCGCGCCGAAGCGGTGGAAATCGATCGGCTGAACATCTTTCACGCTACGCTGCTGGCCATGCAGCGGGCGATACAGGGGTTGTCGCTGACGCCGGATTATGTCTTGATCGACGGTAATCGCTGTCCGCTGTTGCCCATGCCGTCCCTGGCGGTGGTGAAAGGGGATAACCTGGTGGCGGAAATCAGCGCCGCATCGATTATGGCCAAAGTGTCGCGAGATCGTGAAATGGCGGAATTGGATCTGGAGTTTCCCGAATACGGTTTTGCTCAACATAAAGGCTACCCCACCGCGTATCATCTGGAAAAACTGGCGCTGCTGGGAGCGACGGCGCATCATCGGCGAAGTTTCGGCCCGGTGAAGCGGGTGCTGGGACTGTGATGAAATTTCATTATGCCGTGCGGTTTGTAGGCCCATAAATTAAAATACCCCCAATAATTCAAGGTGCAGGAAAGCCAACGCACCTGCAACCTGAAGCATGACGGGTATAATCAACCTTTGGTGGCAGGATAATGACCGAACCCCGTTTCATTCACCTGCGGGTGCACAGCGATTACTCCATGATAGACGGGTTGGCGAAAGTCGGCCCGTTGGTTAAAAAAGCCGCGGCCCTCAACATGCCCGCGCTGGCCATCACCGATTTCACCAACCTGTGCGGATTGGTGAAATTTTATGGCAGCGCCCACGGTGCGGGTATCAAACCCATCGTCGGCGCGGATGTTCTGGTGCAAAGCGACATGCTGGGTGAAGAGCTGGCGGAACTGACCATTCTGGCCACCGACAACACCGGCTATCAAAACCTGACGCTGCTGGTTTCCGAAGCCTATCAGCGGGGCTATGGGCCTGCCGGTCCGATTATCGACCGGGATTGGCTGATGAACCGGAACGAGGGGCTGCTATTGCTCTCGGGAGCCCGCAAAGGCGACGTGGGCAAGTTCCTGCTGCGCGGCAACAAACCGCAGGTGGAGCAGTGCCTGGAATTCTATCAGCAGTATTTTCCCAATCGATACTATCTTGAACTGATACGTACCGGCCGCCCTGATGAAGAGACCTATCTGCACGCCGCGGTGGCCGTCGCCATTGAACATAAATTGCCGGTGGTGGCCACCAATGACGTGCGTTTCATCGCCGAGGAAGATTTCGATGCTCATGAAATCCGCGTGGCGATCCATGACGGCTTTACTTTGGACGACCCCAAACGGCCGCGTCATTACAGCGCCCAGCAGTTTATGCGCAGCGAAGAGCAAATGTGCGAGCTGTTCGCCGACCTGCCGGAAGCGCTGGAAAACAGCGTTGAAATCGCCAAGCGCTGTAACGTCACTATCCGTCTGGGGGAATATTTTCTGCCGCAGTTCCCCACCGGCGATATGTCCACCGAAGACTTTCTGGTGGCCCGCGCTCACGAAGGGCTTGAAGAGCGGCTGGCGTTTCTGTTCCCCGATCCGCAGGAGCGCCTGGAAAAACGGACGCCTTATGACGAGCGGCTGGAGCGGGAACTGCAGGTTATCAACCAGATGGGGTTCCCCGGCTACTTCCTGATTGTGATGGAGTTTATCCAGTGGTCCAAGGATAACGGCGTGCCGGTCGGTCCGGGACGCGGCTCGGGCGCCGGATCGGTGGTGGCCTATTCGCTGAAAATCACCGATCTGGATCCCCTGGCGTTCGATTTGCTGTTTGAACGGTTCCTGAATCCCGAACGTGTCTCCATGCCTGACTTCGATGTGGATTTTTGCATGGAGAAGCGGGATCTGGTGATAGATCACGTGGCGGAAACCTACGGGCGGGACGCGGTGTCCCAGATTATCACCTTCGGCACCATGGCGGCCAAAGCGGTTATCCGCGACGTCGGCCGGGTGCTGGGCCATCCCTACGGTTTTGTGGATCGTATCTCTAAGCTGGTGCCGCCCGATCCGGGCATGACGCTGGAAAAGGCTTTTGTCGCCGAGCCGCAGCTGCAGGCCATTTATGACGCCGACGAAGAGGTCAAGGCGCTCATCGATATGGCGCGCAAGCTGGAGGGGGTCACCCGCAACGCCGGTAAACATGCCGGCGGCGTGGTTATTTCCCCCACCAAGATTACCGATTTCGCGCCGCTTTATTGCGATGCCGAGGGCAATCATCCGGTCACCCAGTTTGATAAAAACGATGTGGAATATACCGGGCTGGTGAAGTTTGACTTCCTGGGCCTGCGCACCCTGACCATCATCAACTGGGCGTTGGAGATGATCAACGCCCGGCGCGGCAAGCAGGGCCTGCCGCCGGTGGATATCGCCGCCATTCCGCTGGATGATAAAAAAAGCTTCGACATGCTGCAGCGTTCGGAAACCACCGCGGTATTCCAGCTGGAATCCCGCGGCATGAAGGATCTTATCAAGCGCCTGCAGCCTGACTGCTTTGAAGACATGATAGCCCTGGTGGCGTTGTTCCGTCCCGGACCGCTGCAGTCCGGCATGGTGGATAACTTTATCGACCGTAAGCACGGCCGCGAAGCGCTCTCCTATCCGGATATCGAATGGCAGCACGAATCCCTGCGGCCGGTACTGGAGCCCACCTACGGCATTATCCTGTACCAGGAACAGGTGATGCAGATCGCCCAAGTGTTGGCGGGATATACTCTTGGGGGAGCGGATATGCTGCGCCGGGCCATGGGTAAAAAGAAACCGGAGGAGATGGCCAAGCAGCGATCGGTGTTCAAGGCCGGGGCGGAAAGTATCGGCGTCGACGGCGAACTGGCGATGCATATCTTCGATCTGGTGGAAAAGTTCGCCGGTTACGGTTTTAACAAATCCCACTCCGCCGCCTATGCGCTGGTTTCCTACCAGACGCTATGGCTAAAGGCGCACTATCCGGCCGAGTTCATGGCGGCGGTCATGACCGCCGATATGGACAATACGGAAAAGGTGGTGGGACTGGTGGACGAATGCTGGCGCATGGGACTCAAGGTATTGCCGCCGGACATCAACAGCGGGCTGTACCATTTCCACGTCAATGACGAAGGGGAAATCGTCTATGGCATCGGCGCCATCAAAGGGGTGGGGGAAGGGCCGATTGAGGCCATTATCGACGCCCGCAACCAGGACGGCCATTTCAAAGAGCTGTTTGATCTATGCGCCCGCACCGACATTAAAAAGCTTAACCGCCGGATGCTGGAGAAACTCATCATGTCCGGCGCCTTCGACCGGCTTGGTCCCCATCGCGCGGCGTTGATGAATTCCCTGGGGGATGCCCTGAAAGCAGCCGAGCAGCACTCCAAAGCCGAAGCCATCGGGCAGGGGGATATGTTCGGCGTATTGGCTGAGGCGCCGGAAGCGGTGGAAGCGTCCTACAGTACGGTTCCGCCCTGGCCGGAACATGTGGTGCTGGACGGTGAACGGGAGACCTTGGGGCTTTACCTCACCGGGCATCCCATCACACGCTATCTGAAGGAAATCGAGCGCTATGGCGGCGGCCTACGCCTGAAGGATATGCATCCCACCGACCGTGGTAAAATGGTCACCGCGGTGGGACTGGTGCTGTCGGCCCGTGTCATGGTGACCAAACGGGGCAACCGCATCGGCGTTTGTACACTGGACGACCGTTCCGGGCGTTTGGATGTCATGCTGTTCACCGATGCCTTGGAAAAATATCAGCATTTGCTGGAAAAAGACCGTATCCTGATAGCTCAGGGACAGGTCAGCTTTGACGACTTTAACGGCGGCCTTAAAATGACTGCCCGCGAACTGATGGATATCAGCGAAGCGCGTGAAAAATATGCCCGCGGGCTTGCTATATCGCTGACCGACAGGCAAATTGATGACCAGCTTTTAAACCGTCTCCGCCTATCGTTGGAACCGCATCGATCGGGGACGATTCCAGTGCATCTTTATTACCAACGTGAAGATGCTCGTGCCAGGTTAAGGTTTGGCGCGACATGGCGTGTCACGCCGACCGACCGATTGCTGAATGATTTGCGTACTCTGGTGGGCAACGAGCAGGTGGAACTGGAATTTGACTAATATAGGAATAATATGAGTCTGAATTTTCTTGATTTTGAACAGCCGATTGCAGAGCTGGAAGCGAAAATTGACTCGCTGACCGCAGTCAGCCGTCAAGACGAAAAATTAGATATTAATCTGGATGAGGAAGTCCAGAGACTGCGTGAGAAAAGCGTAGAGCTGACCCGCAAGATCTTTTCCGATCTGGGCGCCTGGCAAATTGCCCAGTTGGCCCGGCACCCCCGCCGGCCGTATACGCTGGATTACATCCAGCACGTCTTCAGCGATTTTGATGAACTCGCAGGGGATCGCGCTTATGCCGACGATAAGGCCATTGTCGGCGGTACGGCTCGTCTCGACGGGCGGCCGGTGATGATTATCGGTCACCAAAAGGGGCGTGAAACCAAAGAGAAAATTCGCCGCAATTTCGGCATGCCGGCGCCGGAAGGCTACCGCAAGGCCCTGCGCCTGATGGAAATGGCGGACCGGTTCAAGATGCCGCTGCTTACCTTTATCGATACCCCCGGTGCGTATCCGGGGGTCGGTGCGGAAGAGCGCGGACAGTCGGAAGCCATTGCCCATAACCTGCGGGAAATGTCGGGTTTGCGAATTCCGGTTATTTGCACCGTTATCGGTGAGGGGGGGTCCGGCGGCGCGTTGGCTATCGGCGTGGGGGATAAGGTCAACATGCTGCAATACAGCACCTATTCGGTGATTTCGCCGGAAGGCTGCGCCTCCATATTATGGAAGAGTGCGGATAAGGCGCCCGTTGCCGCCGAGGCTATGGGCATCATTGCTTCGCGTCTGAAGGAGCTGGAGCTGATTGACAGTATTGTCCCGGAGCCTCTGGGCGGCGCGCATCGGGATGTGCCGGCTATTGCCGCGTCGCTGAAAGCGCAGCTGCTGTCGGATCTGGGGGAACTGGATACCTTTAGTGAAGAAGAGTTATTGAATCGCCGTTACCAGCGGTTGATGAATTACGGTTATTGCTGATCGGTCTCCCTTCAACGCGCTCGTTGCACGATCGATGATAGCGGGTCTAGCGCGCTGTGGGGCGCTCCGGCGGGCGGTAATACCACGCCCGCTTCGACCCCATCAAGCACAGTCTCCCTTTAACACGGTCGTTGCACGATCGGTGATAGCGGGCCTAGCGCGTCATGGGGCGCTCGGTCGGGCGGGAGAACCACGCCCGATTCGACCCCATTGCCACGCTCTCCCTTTGACACGCACGGTTCAAGCGCCGGTGATCGCGTGTCTGCCACGCCAAATGTGGTGTATTCTTACCTATCATTAATTTTGAATATTTTCTGAAAAATTTTCAGCGAAGCAGCCCGAAATATAAGGATTGGCTGAATGAATATCATTGCAATTTTGAGTCCGGAACAGGTGTTTTATAAACATGAACCGATCCGGGAATTGGATGAAGCGCTGAAAGCACAGGGGTTTCAGCTAGTCTATCCTAACGGCAGCGAGGATTTGCTAAAGCTTATTGAGCAAAATCCTCGGATATGCGGCGTGGTTTTCGACTGGGATCAGCACAGTATGGATCTCTGCACCGAAATCAACGAGTTGAACGAGTATCTGCCGCTTTACGCTTTTATCAATACGCAGTCCTCTCTGGATGTGAGCCTGAACGAGATGCGGATGGTGCTGTATTTTTTTGAATACGGACTCGGCGCGGCGGACGATATCAGCACCCGGATACGGCAATATACCGACGAATATATCGACACCATTATTCCGCCTTTCACTAAAGCCCTGTTCAATTACGTTAAAGAGGGCAAATACACGTTTTGCACTCCCGGACATATGGCGGGTACGGCGTATCAGAAAAGCCCGGTGGGCAGCCTGTTTTATGATTTTTTTGGTGCCAATACCCTGAAATCCGATGTCTCCATCTCGGTAACGGAACTAGGATCCTTACTTGATCATTCCGGGCCGCATCTGGAGGCGGAGGAGTTTATCGCCCGGGTATTTGGCGCCGAGCAGAGTTATATGGTGACCAACGGCACCTCCACCGCCAATAAAATGGTGGGCATGTATGCCGCGCCGGCGGGAGGGACGGTGCTGATCGATCGTAATTGCCATAAGTCCCTGACCCATTTGCTGATGATGAGCGACGTGGTACCCATCTACCTGTGTCCGATTCGCAACGCCTACGGTATTCTGGGGGGCATCCCGAAAAGCCAGTTCCAGCGGGAGAGCATCGCCGCGAAGGTAGCGGATACCCCCCGTGCCAGCTGGCCGGTGTATGCGGCTATCACCAACTCCACCTATGACGGCTTGCTTTATAACACCCGCTATATCAAAGAAACCCTGGATGTGCCGGCAATCCACTTCGATTCCGCCTGGGTGCCCTATACCCATTTTCACCCTATCTACCAGGGCAAAAGCGGTATGAGCGGCGAACGCACTCCTGGCAAAGTCATCTTCGAAACACAGTCCACCCATAAGCTCCTGGCGGCGTTCTCTCAAGCATCACTGATTCATATCAAAGGTGATTATGACGAACGTACCTTCAACGAAGCCTATATGATGCACACAACTACCTCGCCTAATTACGGGATTGTGGCGTCCATCGAGACGGCGGCGGCGATGGTACGCGGCAAATCGGGACGGCGGCTTATTCTGCGCTCCATCGAACGGGCGCTGCATTTTCGCAAAGAGGTACAGCGGCTGCGGGAGGAATCCGAAGGGTGGTTCTTCGATATCTGGCAGCCGGAAATTATCGATGAGGCGGTATGCTGGCCCATTGAACCCGGCGCCCCTTGGCATGGTTTCAAGGGTGCCGATGCAGATCATATGTATCTTGATCCCATTAAGGTCACGATACTGACACCCGGCATGGATGAATCCGGCGCCATGGCCGATGAGGGCATACCGGCGGCGCTGGTGGCCAAGTTCCTGGACGAGCGCGGCGTGGTGGTGGAAAAAACCGGACCCTATAATTTATTGTTCCTGTTCAGCATCGGCATCGATAAAACCAAAGCCATGAGCCTGCTGCGGGGATTGACCGAATTCAAACGCTCCTTTGATCTCAATTTACGCATCAAAAATATGCTGCCGGACCTCTACGCGGAAGATCCGGATTTCTACCGCAACATGCGTATACAGGATTTGGCCCGCGGCATACACAGCCTTATCCGCCGGCATCGTCTGCCGCAGCTGATGCTTACCGCCTTCGATGTTTTGCCCGAAATGAAAATGACGCCTCATGACGCATTCCAGCAACAGGTACGCGGCAACGTTGAAACCGTGGAACTGCCGGCGTTAATCGGCCGGATTTCCGCCAATATGCTGCTGCCTTATCCGCCGGGAGTGCCGGTGGTGATGCCCGGCGAGATGATCACCGAGCAAAGCCGCGGAGTATTGGATTTTCTGATCATGCTTTGCAGCATCGGCATTCAGTACCCGGGATTTGAAACCGATATCCACGGTGCGCAGCTGACGGAGGACGGCCGATACCTGGTGCGGGTATTGAAAACCGATCCCGTCGGCGGCGAAAGCCCGATTTAGCCCGGGACGAAAAATTTTTTGGCGGAAAAAATATCACCGATGAATGCGTTAAAATGCTGCGCCATATCGACGGCGGATGCTTCGGTGTCCACCACCCGTCGGGCCACCACGATACCCTCCTCCGCGCCGTAGATGGTGTCGCCCTGGCAGTTGAGCGCCAGCAACGCCATTAGCGAATGCTGCTCGTGAGGCACGGGAAAACAGGGGCAAAGCAGGGTGATGACGTCGCTCTGTTCGCCAAGATAGATAAACGTGTCTTCATCGACATTGAAGACATTGTCTTCATCGGGAAGCAGCTCGAAATGGTCATAAACCGATTGAATAAACCTCTCCAATTGAACCACCTATACATAGTCGGATAAGCCTTTAGCTCTATCCGCGATATCATTATTTCCAAGACGCTCCCGCAGCATTAAGCCGCCGGCAAACGCATTGACCAGTTTATTGTTTTTAAGGGTTTTATTTCCCTCGGCCCCGGTATTATATTTTTGTATTTCCTGATTGCCGCTATTAAGTATGACTGTTTGCATCAGGCGCTGTCCCTCTTTATCCAACATCCCGATTGCGCCGCCGGCCAGACCCAGATGGACCGCCGCCGCCTCACGCTTCATTTCCACGTCCAGCATACCGGTGCGATCCTTGCCGCTCTTACAGTTCCAGCAAGGTACAATGCCGATTTCATGAGACAACAATCCGATACGCATCGCGGCCTTATAGGGCTCGCCGCCGTCGTGATGATGGGCTTTGTCTGCAATAATGGTTTTTAATTGCTTCGCCAGCATGGACACCCGCTCGGCATTTTTCGGATTGTTGGCGAGGTATTGCCCTACCCATCCGCCGGGAGCGGCATCCGGTGAAAGATTTTTGCCCAGCAATTTACGCAATGCGTCCTGATTAATGTTATCAGATATGCCGTGCCCCAATTGCAATGAGCCCAATGCCAGTTCATTAACGCCGAAGTTAAACGCGGCCACGTCAACCGTGATCTTGACCGGCACTAACTCACCGCAGGAATTTCTGATCTTCAAATACAATGGCTTGGCGCTTATGGCGGCCCATGCCGCTACCTGATCGTTTAATTGGGACTTTTCCGTCAAAGGACCAATGTCAACGGGGGTCAATAAGCTGGTGGAGGTTAACGCCAGCTCGACTTCGTTGACCTCCAGGGCCCGCTTCATTTTTTCCGGTTGCTGGTAGAGGGCGGCGACAACGACTTCCCGGGCCCTGGCCAGCGCCCCCCGGCTGCGTTCTTCGCTATCAGCCTTGAGGCCGTAGGGACTGAGCACCCCATGGCGTATGCCTTCAAACAGGGTGTGCCGGGAATCCCCCTGCGCTACGGAAAACGTCGAGGACCACAGGTTTACCGCATGGACGGTTTCGTCACTGGACTTACTGCAGATCCCTTTATTGTTATAGCCGGCGGCATGAATATCATCGGCGCCCAATTTCATTTGTCCGGCGGGAACCAAGGTGCTGAAAAATGTTTTATCCTTATAGTTGAACTGGTTTTCAACGGTCTTCCAACGGCATCATTCAGCAGCTCTTTAATACTTTGCTCAAACTGATTTTTAGCCTCTCGTTTTGCTTCATTGCCGTTACAACCGTTTTTATTCTTTACAAAGGCGGCCAAGTTGGCAATTTGGTCTTTTTTAAACGCCAGCATGGCTGAAACGTCTTTTTTCCCGACCGGGGCCATATCGTATTCAACATTATCCTCATTATCCACCGCTGCCTCACTCTGTTCCCCTTGTGCCGTACCTCTCCCCTGGCGTAGCGCGCGCAAGCCCGCTTGACGATACAATTTCTGCAATGAATGTATCTGGCCGCGTACGACGGCGGGCTGTCCCTTTACCGGGGAAATTTTCACCGGGGCAGAGGGTAGGGCCTGATTGACCCGTTGTACAATGCCACGCATAATTTGTGTCATGCGCTGACCCGTGGCCTGCCCGGTTTTTTGCTCCGAGGCTAATCGTAAGTGTCTGTACAGAGGATGAAGAGGAATCTGCATAATTATCCCAGGGTTGAAATATTAAAATAGATACTGTCATTACCCCGGATAATAAGGCATGTTTGTTTTATTGACTATTTAACATATAGAATATAAGCGTTTTATGTATCTTCCTGATAGCGGAAACGCTGATAATGAGATATGAAGAGGGAATTGGCGATCTTGGTTAACTACGGGTTGAATAAGCTATTTTATTTGAAATAATCAGGAAGTGAAATGCCGATGCTTAAACTTAACAATGTTCATCATATCGCCATTATCGCGGCGGATTATGAGGTGAGTAAGCGTTTTTATTGCGATGTTTTGGGCTTCCAACTGCAAAGCGAGACGTACCGCGCCGAGCGTGCTTCTTGGAAAGGCGATCTGGCGCTGAACGGCGTTTATCTCATCGAGCTGTTCTCTTTTCCAGACGCGCCCGACCGCCTCAGCCGCCCCGAAGCCTTGGGATTGCGTCATTTGGCGTTCAGCGTCGACAATCTGGCGGTTGCCGTGACGTCGCTGACAAACGCGGGCGTGGAGGTGGAGCCCATCCGCCGGGATGCCCTGACGGAAAAACAGTTTACCTTTTTCAGCGATCCCGATGGATTGCCGCTGGAACTCTATGAAGCCTGAGCACTCGACCCGATTCGCCGCCGTTCATGGTTCCGTTGCGGCCGATGATGGACTCGTACCGGCCGATGATGACTCCGCTCCGGCCGATGATGAACGCTCCAGCGGCCCTTCGGTTTGTCACCCCGCCGTGGCGCTTTGCGGGCATCTTGCCGAAACGCTGGGGTCTCGCAGAAAGCTGCTGGTGGCCTTTAGCGGAGGTTTGGACTCCACCGTATTATTGGATGCCCTGGTCTTTCTGCGGCAGCGGCAATGGCCTGATTTAACGATTCGCGCAGTCTATATTCATCACGGCCTGAGCGTTCACGCCGATGACTGGGCCGCTCATTGCCTTGCCCAGTGCCATAGCCGCGACGTGGGGTTTCAATCCATACCGGTGCTGGTCAACCCCGCATCGGCCGGCCTGGAAGGGGCGGCGCGCGAAGCGCGCTATCTGGCGCTGCAGCAGGCGCTGCTACCTGGAGAGACACTGGTTACCGCCCAGCATCTGGATGACCAAAGCGAGACCTTCCTGTTGGCGTTAAAACGAGGCAGCGGTCCGACGGGACTGTCGGCTATGGCGGCTTCCACGCCCTTTCACGGCCATGAGCTTTTGCGGCCCCTGCTGGACTGGAGCCGGGGACAGTTGCAGGAATACGCTTTACAGCGTGAGCTGCGCTGGATTGAAGACGACAGCAACCGAGACGAGCGCTTCGACAGGAATTTTCTTCGCCGGCAAATCCTGCCCCTGCTGACCCGGCGCTGGCCGCATTTCACTCAGGCGGTGGCGCGCAGCGCCCGCCTTTGCGCCGAACAGGAAGCTTTGCTGGATGAATTGCTGCAGGAAACCCTGGGCCTGTTGACGTCCCCCGACGGTTCGCTTGACCTGGCGCCCATGATGGCCATGAGTGCTTCCCGGCGGGGGGCGCTATTGCGCCGCTGGCTGGCCGGCGCCGGGACGCGGATGCCTGCCAAGGACCAGTTGGAGCGCCTTTGGACCGAGGTGGCGCTAAGCCGGCCGGACGCGGAGCCCCGCTTCCAGCTGGCGGATCGGCAGGTGCGGCGCTTTCGCCGGCGGCTCTATATTTTGCCGCTTTGGCCTTCCCTTAAAGAGCTTATCATCCCCTGGACGGAAACCAGCCGCCCCTTGACGCTGCCCAATGGCCTGGGCTGTTTGCAGCGGGCCCCGTCGGGCGCGGCAGTACGGGCCGCCGGCGAAGATGAAAAGATTACGGTGAGATTTGCCGCCGCCGGCACGCTGCATATTGTCGGTCGCCGGCATGGACGGCAAATCAAAAAGCTGTGGCAGGAACTGGGCATTGCCCCCTGGCTGCGGGAGCGAACGCCCATGCTGTTTTATAATGAGGTGTTAATTGCCGCGCCGGGCATATTCACTACCCGCGAAGGGCAGGCACAGGATGACAAAAGGGTATGGCATATAGAATGGCTGTGTGATAAAAACGGCAACGGGCAGTAAATCACTGCCCGTCATAGTACGTATGGCGCAAGGCTGTTAAACGCTTACCACCACCGTGCCGAGTTCCGGATGAGTGAAGCTGGCTATATGATCCAATCGCAGTTCGTTACTGGTGCCCGCATTATCAATAACCAGATATTCCACATGCTTTCTTGAGATCATATCACGCGCTACACCGGTCACGGTATCTCCATTCCGAAGCGTCAGGCTAAGGACCCAATGGCGCTGACAGGCGAGCTCAAGATTATCGTAATCATCGCAATTAATGGGTTGATATTCTTCATTCGTTGACATAATAGCTCACCTACATGTTACGGCGGCCTGGTACCGCCTATTCCCTGAGGGCGGAACAAGGGCTCTGCTAAAGAGGTCCTGATCCCGCCACCATCGTTCAACAGTATTTTCCTTATGAGACTATAGCACAGAGCATCCATTACTCTGTGATTAAAGGGGCGGCTGAATGCCCCTTTTTGTTGCTTTTCTGGCGATGCCCGCGCATTGTCGGTTACACTGCCGGCCCGGACTCACCCCATGAGGATATAATGGCATTAAAAGCAACCATTCATAAAGCGGCGGTTAATATTGCCGATATGGATCGAAATTATTTCTCGGATGTTAACCTTGTTTTAGCACAACATCCTTCAGAAACGCCGCAGCGCATGATGTTGCGCTTGTTGGCCTGGGTCTATCATGCCGATGACCGCCTGGAGTTTACCAAAGGACTCAGCGCGGAAGATGAACCGGCGTTATGGCTGCGTAGCGATAGCGGCGAACTGGAATTATGGATTGAATTAGGACTGCCTGATGAAAAAAGGCTGCGCAAAGCCTGCCATCTGGCGCGCCAGGTAGTGTTGTATGCCTATAACGAACGGGCGGCACGGGTTTGGTGGCAGCAGGCGGAACCCAACCTGTCCCAGCACGGCAATCTCTGCGTACGGTTTGTCGACGACGGGCAGATGGCACAGCTGGCGGCGCTGGCGGCACGCAATATGTCCCTCCAGGCAACGCTGCAAGACGGGCTTCTGTGGCTCTCAGACCAGCAAACCAATCTGGAAATCCAATTGCAGACCTGGAAAAGCGCGGCGGAATAATGACAGGTCATCGCGCCGAAGTCCCGATCGTCAGCAAGACCGGGGCCGGTGCGTCAAGCACATATCATGGCCGGATTAATGATGCAATGACGGTCTAAGCATATGCCGCATGCCTGAGTGCTTATATGATTAAATATTGATTAACTTAAGGTGGCGTTGACGCACGGCAATGGCAAAAGTTACTGTTCGCTAGCAGATACAATTAAACGGCATTCTCTTTTAAAGGGTAATACCTGGGGTATTTACTCCTCAGAAAACGTTTATTAAAAACCATACTGGATAAGGATGCCATATTTATGCTTACCGCGGATAAGACTCAATCACCTGCATTAATTTCTGTAAGTAATGATAGTAAAGAAATTAATGCTAGATTGCCATTTTTAGAAGAAATAAATTCTATAAAAAATATATCAAATAGCAAAATAATTGCTAATGACACTGCTGTCGACCTCCCCTTTGACAATGAAGCAACAGCTGGGACAGGTGAAAATACTACTTCATTCGATAACTCGCCTTCCGCGGGGAGCGCTGGTTCTGGTGGAACACGAGGGTTCTCATGGGGAGTAAAAATATTCTCTTTATTGACGGCTATTTTCGGCGGGGGGAAGTTTATCCATTATATGCGCAGCGGCGATGGGAAGCCGCACGGTAAAAAATGGTTTTCCGAATTGCCCCCTGAAGAGTATATGAAGGCGAAAAAAATTAATGCTATTGTTAGAAATAATTCAATAGGTTTGCCGATTTATTCCACGCCGCGTAATATGAATATTTCCGAAGCGTTATTAAGGACCCTTATCTCTATCAGGTTGTCGCCGGATATTTACGGCCAAGCGTCGATATTTCCCACGGGGATGAGTCATGCCGGACAAGCGATGGGACTTGAAAAAAATAATGATGGCTATGCCTTTGAAGATACCCCCCTTGATGCACATACGCTTCGCAAGCAGCCACTGGGTCCGGAGGCCGCGATTGAGGGTGGATATTGGATAATGACCAAAAAGGCGACGGCAACCAAACCGCTAATGCGTCATTCCAAGCGGAAGAAAAGAGAGGTTGTGCAAAATTTTTCGAAATTCAATCTTCCTGCTTGCGTCATTGACAACCATTTCCGAGAATATTGGGTCGATTTATTGACCAATATTGAAAAATATTATGATATTAACCAAATGCTCACCAAAACAGCCGGAAATCGGGAGCGTTTACAACCCTCTAATCTATTACCCGATGGTGAGCTATCTACCGATACATCATTGGATGGATATCAAAAAAAAAGTGAAAGGAACCGATGGCTGCATACTTTCGGTATTTCCAATGAGTACTTGTCTGCAAATGCTAATCTGACTATTAATTTTATAGATATAATGCTAAGCGATATTATACAGAGGGATTACGGCCTCTCCCTAACCTCACAGGATCTTGATAAGCTGTTAACTATTGATATTGTCTATACTAAAAAAGTTGGGGAATTAGAACCCCATAAATATATTGCTCATGGTGAGTATTCGCTCAGGAAAATCCTTTTAAGAGAACCATTTAAAGTTTTATTAAAGCCAAATGAATCAGAATATACGCACCTTACTATACTCAGAACTAATATCAAAGAATCTGATAAGAAAGATTTCATATCTTATCTGGAATTTATAGTAAATGGCGAACCCTCCAACATAACTGCTGAAATCGAAAGGTTGTTAACTTTTTTTTCAACCAGTGAGGACATTAACGACACTTATATTACCATGGCAAAAGATCGGTTAGCCATTGCGTTATTTAGTCTTATGACCAATGACACAGATAGCACATTAAGAAACATTATTGAATTATGGATGGATGGTTCGATTAAAGAAAAATTGGTGGGTTTTGTCAGCCCGGAGGGACAATTCATGGTGCCGGGAATTGTCGCTATTACTCAACCGACTGGAGGATTAATGATATCTCTGGCCACAGGCGCAATTTATCTCTGGACCCCTGATGACGCCTCGGCGGCACTCAAAAATTTTATCGCCGGTCACCTTTCGCTACAGCATAAGGCCTGGCTGGAATCCGTCATCCTGACACCGAAAATAGATATGAAGGCATGTGCTATAAAACCTCCGCTCCTCTTAATGGACGCAAAAGTTCTTTGGGCCGATTTAAAAGCTCTTGAGATTGAAAAGCTGGGGGAACATCTGAGCTATCATCCCCTCTTTAGTACTGGTCCCGAAAAATCTGTTCCTGCGGAGCAGGCGTCACAGCGTTTGCTGGCCTCCGGCAACGCTTTATCGCTGCTGGCCTTCTTTTTTACCGGCGGGACATCCGCAGGTTGTGCCGCCATGATGTTAAGCAACGTCGTGACGGGAACCGGTAGCGCATTATATCTCTACCAAGCAGTTAACGCGCAGGACCGGCAAAAACGCAAGGAGGCTTGGAAATCGGCAATGCTAGGCATCATGATCATCGGCTTGTCCGGTACGACCGATATCTATAGTTTAATAAAAGCCTCAGGTTACCACGGATACAAGCTAATGCATGAGGCGGCGACCCAGTTGCGAGATGTACTAACGTTATCTGATTCCAACAGTGTCGCTAAGGCTTTTGTCAAAGGGGGGGCTCGCGTGCGGGCAATCATGTTGGTGGAGGCCCTGATTAAGGAAAACGTCGGTCAGCTGGAAATATTGGGTCAAAACAGCGTCGGGGTAATGTCGAAGGTTTTGCAGATTTGTGGCCGTATAGATGCCCACCAATCCCGGCTATTGAGTGAAAAATCTTTTATTGCCGAAATTTTCAGTCAAATAAGAAGTATACATGATAAGGCTTCATTGGCCTCTATCCCAGCCGGCTATGAGCTGATTTTGCTTGATAACGAAACTAATAAATCAAGCTTGATGCTGCTTTCTCTTGGCAATGACAGATTTGCGGGATTTGATATAAAAAGCCTGACTCAGCCAGCAATATTTTCTTCTCATAAAGGGTGGCAAGTGGTCAGTAGTGATGATTTTATTTTTGACAAAAACAGCGTTATGTTAAACGACGGCAGCACTGCAACTCTATATGCTGAAGATTTGCATGGTGCGTCATTGGCAACTCTCGGTGATGATATGACTCGTCATGAAAGTGAACTGGCCACAAAATTACGGCGTTATTGTAATAGATTCAAATTTGACGGAAATACAATAAACATGTTTAGCGGGGTCGAACGCTTTGCTTATAACAATGGATTTTATAATATACGCTATCGCGCCTTATTTATTTTCGATCCTGTTATGGAAAGTCAGACAGTCCGACATTATGTTCTGGTAGCTACGCATGCGGAGGTAACGTACATCATAGAACCCAATGCTGAAAAAATTCGTTATATCAATATTCCCGATATTGAGGATGTAATGATTTTAACAGAAGATAGATGGAGGAAGTGTTTTGAAAAATCAAGATCTAGAGCCTTGATTACTTATAAGGATTTCCTCACGGAACAAAGTGCCAGAGATTATTATCACAACTTTAATATTAAGGAGAGCTCTGAACATATATTGCTGTCACCGGCAGGTTTTGTTGAGTTGGAAGAATCGTCTGCCCCTGTCACATTTCCATTGTTTTTATCATATTATGAAGGCATGGGGCAACAATTATTGCTGCAGAAGAAAATTCGTAACAGTATTATCAAAGATAGGAAATCAAGAAGCAGTTACGAATTCATAATGTCGCTATTAAAAGCAACCGGCACGATTTCGGCCGGCCGGAAAGACGATTTAGTAAACTTCTACCATGAGCATCCGCAGGAAGCGTTGCTCGAGGTTATAGACAGTCCCAAACAAATAAGAACATTTCGCGATATGTTATGTGTGGAACCGGGCAAACTGGTTCGCTTTACCAATTTGAATGACAGTTCAGTTTTTCATTTGATGATAAGCCTTGGTAACGGCAGGTTTGCCGGTATGAACAATGATTTACTGGATTCGACCTTGAGTAGCGAAAAGCGCATTCTTATCGCAGAACAGCTAGGATTATTCCGGGATGATGTTTTATGTTCATTTGATAAACTTAATTCTTTCATCATTGAAAAGGGTGATTTGCCGCATTCATCACCACCACGGAAATGTTTGATGGATATCGCCACAGAAACTATTCATGAGACCATTAGTGAGAAAAGCAGTACTCATTTTGCTCTGGAATTTTTAGTCGCCGCCCAACAATTGGTCCCTCAGCAGGCTGATGCATTGGAACGATTGGTTATGTTGATAACCGGAAAATTAGATGGCGAGAAGATATCAATAATAAAATTGAATAAATTTTTAATTATCGATAAATATATAGATAACAATGCTGAGCTGAAAAATATTGCTGAATGTAAACTCGTGGTTTTTTATACGGAAGATAAACATTTTCATACGATGGTCAGCCTTGGTGACAATCAATTTTTAGGAATAAATAACCATATCATTAATAATGAAATTAATAGAAATCAAATGATAATTTCCTCTCAAGAGATGGGGGAAATTATCGCCGGCAAGAGATTCAACAATCAAAATGTCTTCAAGGTCATAGTGGGTGATGTTAATTTAGAAAAAACGAGAATCTCAGCTTTGTTAGGTCCGGATGGGCGCATCGAGTATGTTCGTTATGGGTTAAATGATCTGCAAATGGAAATCAAGGCACATGGTGCTTTGGCCAGCATCAATCACTATGACGCGATAGAACTTGCGGATATTATTGCTGGCATACACCGTTCAATGTACCCGGAGCAATCCCTCAAGCGTCTCGAACTTATATCATGCTTCGGAGCGTTGGGGGGCAGGCGATCGTCCGCTCAAATCATTTCCGATCGCTTGGGCGCCAAGGTTTTAAGCTATAAAGGCATTGTTACTGACAGTAAATCCCGCAATCGAGGATCGGGGGTTATGTTTGAGCCGCATGTGGGTTACGGCATTGAAAGATTGCGGGAAGATGAACGTTGGCATCGGAGAATTCATAATTTTATTGAAAATGTATTAGGTCTGTTCGGCCATCTGCCGTTTAGGCGCCACGGCAGGGCGATCGGTGAAAATATTCCCTTCGCCATGGTGGTCATTGATGTCCTGCATTTTCTGCGCAAGGAGATTAGCGCCGAAACGCTTATGCGCCTTTATCCCGGCCTGATGTCTGAGAAGTCACTGAGCGAGGCCGGTTTGCTGGCTAACCCCGTTAGTCAGGAAGAAGCGCTGATAGCCGCCTTGTTGACCATTTTTTATGGTAACAGCAATATAACCAATGCCATGGATGCCTATATTTTGGCCGGCGAATATCAAAATCAGTCTTCAGGGTCGGTGGTGAGGTACGGTGAAAATTTACTTCAACCGCTATATTGGGAAGATATCGTACCCGCGCTGGCGACATTCCGGCAATTACCGGCCGTGATTGTTGAAAATGATTTGTTAGGCGGAAGCAATATTTATATTTCCATGAAAAATGATGATGATAATCTGCAGGAATATATGATCCGCGTCGGTAGCAAATGCAATAATAGAAGACTATGGCCACTTTTACTCGCGAATTTTTTCAGTGAACAGCCGGGTTCTTTCCCGGTTATGGCCGGCCTGAAGGAGCAGGATATCTTGAGAATGGGATTCGATTTTACCCATTTTCATTTTTACCTGAATTCGTGGTTCAGGAATGATTTCAGCCTGCAGATAGATATGCCCCCCCCTGAGATAAGCCCCGAATCCTGCCGGCCGGCCGACTATGTCCATTTCAGCGGAAGGGGACGAAAGACAGATACCCGGGAAGATATCGGGTTGGGCCATTCTTTGCTTTTGGAGCAGGATGGGAGGCTGGCATTGCAGATGAAAGATACATTGTCCGTGGAACGTCCGGCCGGCCTCGGTGATAGCGGCCAACCGCCGGCTAATGCCTCCCCATTGCTGTCCATGCCGAGAGTGGTGATGACCCTGGTGGAAAATGACGAAAGATTGATCATGCTGCAGAGAAATATTCCCACGGAAATTTTATCAAATAACGGGGAAATCGCTTTTTTTATTGCCGGGGAAATTAATAAATATACCCGAAGCATTAAAGTAGGCGTCAAAAATAGTGAGAATATCCTACCCACAAAATCAAACGTAGCAAACTCTGTCTATAGCGATCCCGTGTCTCTGCAAAAAAGCTGGATATTGGTCAATTTGATTCATAACGATTAGCTTATACCCGTCATACTTTAAGTGGCAGGTGTGTTGGCAATATTCGGCTCATCCATGGGCCTCGCCCCTTCGGGGCCGCTGCAAGCAGCGCTCCCGCAACTCGAATGATTTAGGGTAAATAGTGATTGCTCACTCCACCAGGCTGCAAAAAAATACCCGGCCGCGACGGGCCGGGTAGTCGGGATCAATGCAAAGGGGATTAACGCTGTGCCTTGCTGATTTCGCCTGCCAGATAGTCGACGATGTCGCTGATTTTTATCATTTGTTTCTCACCGGCGCCGCGGTGTTTATATTCAACCTCTTCGCTGTCGAGGTTGCGATCGCCGATAACAACGGTATGCGGAATTCCAATCAGCTCCATATCGGCGAACATGACACCCGGCCGTTCCTTGCGGTCGTCCAGCAGCACCTCGATGCCTTTGGCGCGCAGCTTCTCGTACAGCCCCTCGGCCGCATCCTTGACCCGGAAGGATTTATGCATGTTCATCGGCAAGATGGCGACATGAAACGGCGCAATGGCTTCAGGCCATAAAATACCGCGCTCATCATGGTTTTGCTCAATGGCGGCGGCCACCACGCGGGTCACCCCGATACCGTAACAACCCATGGTTAGCGTTTGGTTGCGTCCGTCTTCTCCCTGTACCGTGGCTTTCATCGCGTCGGAATACTTGGTGCCGAGCTGGAAGATATGCCCAACTTCAATACCGCGTTTAATGAGCAGCGTGCCCTTGCCGTCCGGGCTGGCATCTCCCTCCGCCACTTTCCGCAAATCGGCAACCTGGGGCAGCGGCAGATCCCGCTGCCAGTTGATGCCGAAATAGTGCTTGCCGTCGATGTTGGCGCCGGCGCCGAAATCACTCATGGCCGCTACGCTGCGATCGATGACCAGCGGCAGCGGCAAATTCACCGGCCCCAGGGAACCGGGACCGGCGCCAATGGCGGCGCGGATCTCTTCTTCAGCGGCGAATTCCAGCGGACTGGCCACCAGGGGATGTTTCTCAGCCTTGATTTCATTGAGCTGATGATCGCCCCGCACCAGCAGCGCCACCAGTGGATAACCGGAATCTTCCCGGCCATGGACAATCAGGGTCTTGACGGTTTTTTCCACGGGTAAAGCGAACTGTTCCACCAGCTGTGCGATGGTTTTGGCGTCGGGCGTGTCAACCAGGCGCAATTCCTCGGCGGCTTCGCCACGAGGGGTAGCCGGCGCCACGGCTTCCGCCAGTTCGATATTGGCGGCGTAGTCAGAACCGCTGGAAAAGACGATATCGTCCTCGCCGCTGTCCGCCAGCACCTGAAACTCATGGGAGGCGCTGCCGCCAATGGAACCGGTATCTGCCTGTACCGCGCGGAAGTTCAGGCCCATGCGGGTGAATATCGCGCTGTAGGCTTGATACATCGCATCATAGGTGGCCTGCAGGGATTCCTGTGTGGTATGGAACGAATAGGCATCCTTCATCACAAATTCCCGTGAGCGCATCACGCCGAAGCGCGGGCGGACTTCGTCGCGGAATTTGGTCTGGATCTGATAAAAGTTCAGCGGCAGCTGTTTATAGGAGCTGATTTCATTGCGGACCAGATCGGTGATAACCTCTTCATGGGTCGGGCCGAGCACGAACGGCCGCTCGCCGCGATCGTTGAAGCGCAGCAGCTCGGGGCCGTACTGCATCCAGCGACCGCTTTCCTGCCAGAGGTCCGCCGGCTGGACCACCGGCATGGATATCTCAATGGCCCCGGCCCTGTCCATCTCCTCGCGCACAATGTTTTCAACCTTGCGCAAAACCCGCAGCCCGGTGGGTAACCAGGTATAAAGGCCCGAGGCCAGCTTGCGGATCATGCCGGCGCGCAGCATCAATTGATGGCTAATGACTTCAGCGTCGGCGGGAGTCTCCTTAAGGGTGGAGAGTAGATATTGGCTAGTACGCATAATAATCAGGTTCCAAAAGGACGGCTAAACGCCATGGCTGCATCACGGCAGCGAAATATAAAAAGTGGCTTAGTTTACCAGTGCCGGCGGGCGGTCAAAAGAGACAGGACAAAAAATTAACCAAAAGCGTCTATTTTTTATTGAAGTTGTTTTGCTTTGAGGTATCGGCCAAGGAGCGTGGCGCCGTACGCAAGTGACCCTTCAGCCGACCGCGGGCGGAGGGGAATTCATGGCGGCGGCATCTTCAATGGCAATGACCTCGGCGATGTTGCCGGTGACGCGCCAGCGGATATTGAATTCCATAAGCCGTACCGCATAGGTCTGCTCGCCGCCGTGAGTTTTACGATAGGCCGGGCGGGGATCCTGCGCCAGTACATCGCTGATGAAACGCCGCAAATGCGGATAACGGGGGACAAGAGCCTCTATCCGTGCGGCCGCGCCGAGGGAAAAGTCCACCCCCATGTCAGCGGCGGGAATCTGTTGGGCAAAGCCCGCCCGAGCCGACGGGATGCTCTCCGCGTAGGGTAAATAGGGTTTGATGTCCACTACCGGGGTACCGTCCACCAGGTCCAGGCTGCCCAGTTCAAGCACCACTTCGGTTTTGAAAATGCGCACGGCGTTTAAGGCCACCAAGGACATGCCGATGGCATTGGGCCGGAAGGTGGAACGGGTCGCGAAGACGCCGATCCGGCTGTTGCCGCCCAGGCGCGGCGGGCGCACAGTGGGATGCCAGCCTTGCCCCATGGTTTGGTTGAAGATAAACAGCAACCAGATATGGCTGAACGCATCCAGGCCGCGTACCGCTTCCGGCTGATTATAAGGCGCCAGTAAATGCAGCTCGCCGGTGCCGTCCGGCACCAGACCCGGCTGCCGGGGTAC
The DNA here is from genome assembly GCF_047324245.1 of Sodalis sp. RH16. NCBI lineage: Bacteria > Pseudomonadati > Pseudomonadota > Gammaproteobacteria > Enterobacterales > Bruguierivoracaceae > Sodalis > Sodalis sp. RH16. Next base: position 2,844,808 of record NZ_CP178737.1, read on the forward strand.
CGCGAATTTTTCTTTATAAGGCGAGCGAATTACGCCGATTTGGCTAAGGCCGAACTCGCTCATTGCGTCACTTTAAGCGCCGTACCCTGGCAGACCGCTTGCGCGTAGCATCCGGCCACCGACCTGACCATTTCGCATTGGTGCAACAGCACGGCGTTGCCCTTCATACGGGCTGCCCGGACCTGCATGTCCTTGCGAGCCGCGGCGATACTCGGCGGCGGATCCTGCAGATTGACCTGGCAGGTGGAACCATAGACTTCCCCTAAATCACGGAAGGGCTTGCCCACCAATTCTTCCGCGGATTTATATAATTTTGCCGGCAGCGGGCGCACTGCGGGTTTATGGCTCGTCAAGGGACTACTAAACGGCGTGATGGCGGTATGTTGATTTGCGGTTGATGACGCGGGCGAATGTATCCATGAACATCCTGTCAGCGAGAGCACCAAGATACATCCTGGTAAGGCACGCATACGTTTTCCTCGGATTGGAGTTGTTATTTAACTGGCGCTATTGAATCAATGTACGGCCAAAATAACAAGGCGGGCCGAAGCCCGTCTTGATAAAAGCGCACTAAAGTGACAAAAAAATTTTACCAGCCTTTCACCGCACCGCCATTAAAGATTTTATTGGCCGCGTCATTAACTTCATCGGACTCATAGGCCTGAACGAATTTTTTGACGTTTTCTGCGTTTTTATTATCTTCCCGGGCCACGATCAGATTGACATAGGGAGACTCTTTATCTTCCACAAACAGCCCGTCCTTGGTGGGGGTCAGGCCGATCTGGCTGGCATAAGTAGTATTAATGATGGCCAGGGCGATCTGCTGGTCGTCAAGGGAACGAGGCAACTGCGGCGCTTCCAATTCCACCAGCTTCAGGTTTTTCGGATTTCCCACGACATCCAATACGGTGGGCTGCAGGCCGGTGCCGTCTTTCAATGTGATTAGCCCGACCTTTTGCAGCAGCAGCAAGGAACGGCCCAGGTTGGTGGGATCGTTAGGCAGCGCTACCTGTGAGCCGTCCTTCAATTCACTAAGGGATTTTATCTGTTTTGAATAGCCGGCGATGGGGTAGACAAAGGTATTACCTACCGGAACCAGCTTATAACCGCGATCCTTGATTTGCTGATCGAGATAAGGTTTATGCTGGAAAGCATTGGCATCGATATCCCCTTTGCTCAGCGCCTCGTTGGGCAACACGTAATCATTGAAGGTCACCAGTTCCACGTCAAGGCCGTATTTCTCTTTAGCGACTTTCTGCGCGACTTCCGCCACCTGCTGTTCCGCGCCGACGATGACCCCGACCTTGATATGGTTCGGATCTTTCTTGTCCTGCCCGCAAGCAGTCAACGCCAATGCGCCTACCAAAGCGCCAACGGTTGCCAGGGTCCTGAAATTAAAAGACATATCCCTTTCCTCTTATGGGTTGATTATTATTTCATTGAAGCGCCGGCATGGCGGCTTCATTTTTTTAAAGACTATCATTTACTTATGAGTAACCGCTTTAACGATTTTATCGCCGCTGATTTGTATCAAAAACACCAGGACAACCAGTAAAATCAGTACGGTATTCATCACCGTGGCGTTATAACCGATATAGCCGTATTGGATACCGATTTGCCCAAGTCCGCCTGCGCCCACGGCGCCGCCCATGGCAGAATAGCCCACCAGGGTAATCAGCGTAATGGTGGCGGCGTTAACCAGCCCGGGCAGAGCCTCGGGTAATAAAACCTTGCGGATGATTTGCATCGGCGTCGCGCCCATGGCGCGGGAGGCTTCAATAAGCCCGGTGGGTATTTCCAGCAGCGCATTTTCCACCATACGGGCAATAAAAGGCGCGGCGCCGACGGTTAACGGCACGATGGCCGCCTGCAGTCCGATGGACGTGCCGACGATCATGCGGGTAAAGGGGATCATCCAGACCAGTAAAATAATAAACGGAATAGACCGGAAGATATTCACTATCGCGGAAGTGGTTCGGTAAAGCCTGGGATTTTCGATGATCTGCCCGGGGCGGCTGGTATAAAGTAAAACGCCGATGGGCAATCCCACCACAAAACCAAAGAAACCGGAAACAAAGGTCATCGCCAGCGTCTCCCAGATCCCTTTGGCAAACAGCCCTAACATGGCTTCAGACATACCCTAATACCTCCACCTTAACGTGCTGTTCCTGCAAAAAAGCGATGGCGGCACGGGAGTTTTCCGCATCACCCGCCATCTCCGCCAGCATAATGCCGAATTTAACCCCGCCGGCGTAATCCATCTGGGCGCTGATGATATTGTTATTGACATTGAAGCGCCTGGCGGCTTCGGACAACAGCGGCGCATCCACCGACTGGCCGGTAAACTCCAACTGCAGGATGGGAATTTTCCCCTCGGCGGGCTGGGGCGACATCCGCTGCAAATAGTCCTCCGGAATATCGAGGTGCAGGGTAGAGCGGATAAACTGCTGCGCCAGCGGCGTTTTCGGATGGGAAAACATTTCGCTCACCGTATCTTGTTCTATAAGTTCTCCCTGGCTGATGACCGCGACCTGATCACAGATGCGCTTCACCACGTCCATCTCGTGAGTAATTAATAAAATGGTCAATCCCAGCCGGCGATTAATATCCTTTAATAATGCCAAAATCGAACGGGTAGTAGCCGGATCCAATGCGCTGGTGGCTTCGTCGCATAGCAGGACTTTGGGATTACTGGCCAGGGCGCGGGCGATGGCTACCCGCTGCTTCTGGCCGCCGGACAGATTAGCGGGATAGGCATCGGCTTTATCTTCCAGTCCCACCAAGGCCAACAGCTCCGCAACACGTTTTTTGATGTCGTTTTTCGGCAGGTTGTCCAACTCCAGCGGCAGGGCGATATTGCCCGAAACCGTACGGGAAGAAAGCAGATTGAAATGTTGAAAAATCATGCCCATTTGCCGGCGGGCAATGATGAGCTGCCGCTCCGACAGGGTGGTCAGATCCTGTCCGTCCACCAATACCGAACCGCTGGTGGGACGTTCCAACAGGTTTACGCAGCGGATCAAGGTACTTTTGCCGGCGCCGGATGCGCCGATAACCCCGTATATCTGGCCGGCGGTCACGTGCAGGCTGACATCAGACAATGCGGCTATGGTCTGCGTTCCCTGGATAAAGTGCTTAGTAATATGAGAGAGTTTAATCATATTTTTTATTGTAAACAGTTACCTGTGGCAAGGATGAAATTATGTTATTAACGCCAACGGGTGCTAATGGGGTGGATGTTAGGGCGTCTAGACGTCTAAGTCAACCAGGATTCATTTTCTAGGTTTTCCACTGTCTAAAACGTGCGATACTACCCGCTGTTTATATCCTCAGGAGCCAATCAGTGGCACAGCTTGTTCCCGCAATATTTTTAGACCGCGACGGTACCATTAATGTCGATCACGGTTACGTATTTGAGATCGATGATTTTCAGTTTATTGATGGTGCTATCGAAGCCATGCAGGAACTGAAAAAAATGGGTTTTGCCCTGGTGGTGGTGACTAACCAGGCCGGCATCGCCCGCGGCAAATTCACCGAAGACCAATTTATGCGCTTGACCGAATGGATGGATTGGTCGCTGGCGGATCGCGAAGTGGAATTGGACGGTATCTATTTTTGCCCGCACCATCCGGACGTTGGTGAAGGCGAATATCGTCAGGATTGCGACTGCCGCAAACCCAAACCCGGGATGTTGCTGGATGCGCAAAAATTTCTGCACATCGATATGGCCGCTTCTTATATGGTGGGCGACTCAGCCAAGGATATGCTGGCTGGCCGGGCGGCGGGCGTCGGCACCACTGTCTTGGTGCGTACCGGTAAGCCGCTTGATGAAGAGGGCCAAAAGCTGGCGGATTGGGTCATTGACAGCCTGGCGCAACTGCCGGACGCGATAAAACGGCAGTCGGCAAGGGCATAACGGGCAAATTTTGACCGATCAAAAAAAATTTGACGATATTCGCTTGCCATTTCACAGCACCCCCCTATAATGCGCCTCCATCGACCGGGACTGTGAGCAGCTTCACAAGGACCGAAAACGAGTCAGAAGCAAGCCTGACGGGCTTGACACTGATAGGGGAAAGCGTAATATACGCCACCTCGCGCCAGACTGAATCATAGCGGCGCACGCTCTTTAACAATTTATCAGACAATCTGTGTGGGCACTCACAAGACCGTATCGAAACACAACAATACAAGTCTTGAAGAGTGACAAACAGTTAATTCAAAAGATTAACCAGATGAAATCTTTGAGCATCAAGCTTTTAATTGAAGAGTTTGATCATGGCTCAGATTGAACGCTGGCGGCAGGCCTAACACATGCAAGTCGAGCGGCAGCGGAAAGTAGCTTGCTACTTTGCCGGCGAGCGGCGGACGGGTGAGTAATGTCTGGGGATCTGCCCGATGGAGGGGGATAACTACTGGAAACGGTAGCTAATACCGCATAACGTCGCAAGACCAAAGTGGGGGACCTTAGGGCCTCACACCATCGGATGAACCCAGATGGGATTAGCTAGTAGGTGGGGTAACGGCTCACCTAGGCGACGATCCCTAGCTGGTCTGAGAGGATGACCAGCCACACTGGAACTGAGACACGGTCCAGACTCCTACGGGAGGCAGCAGTGGGGAATATTGCACAATGGGCGCAAGCCTGATGCAGCCATGCCGCGTGTGTGAAGAAGGCCTTCGGGTTGTAAAGCACTTTCAGCGGGGAGGAAGGGGTTGGGTTTAATAGATTCAATCATTGACGTTACCCGCAGAAGAAGCACCGGCTAACTCCGTGCCAGCAGCCGCGGTAATACGGAGGGTGCGAGCGTTAATCGGAATTACTGGGCGTAAAGCGTACGCAGGCGGTTTGTTAAGTCAGATGTGAAATCCCCGAGCTTAACTCGGGAACTGCATTTGAAACTGGCAGGCTAGAGTCTCGTAGAGGGGGGTAGAATTCCAGGTGTAGCGGTGAAATGCGTAGAGATCTGGAGGAATACCGGTGGCGAAGGCGGCCCCCTGGACGAAGACTGACGCTCAGGTACGAAAGCGTGGGGAGCAAACAGGATTAGATACCCTGGTAGTCCACGCTGTAAACGATGTCGATTTGAAGGTTGTGGCCTTGAGCCGTGGCTTTCGGAGCTAACGCGTTAAATCGACCGCCTGGGGAGTACGGCCGCAAGGTTAAAACTCAAATGAATTGACGGGGGCCCGCACAAGCGGTGGAGCATGTGGTTTAATTCGATGCAACGCGAAGAACCTTACCTACTCTTGACATCCAGAGAAGACTTCAGAGATGGAGTTGTGCCTTCGGGAACTCTGAGACAGGTGCTGCATGGCTGTCGTCAGCTCGTGTTGTGAAATGTTGGGTTAAGTCCCGCAACGAGCGCAACCCTTATCCTTTGTTGCCAGCACGTCATGGTGGGAACTCAAAGGAGACTGCCGGTGACAAACCGGAGGAAGGTGGGGATGACGTCAAGTCATCATGGCCCTTACGAGTAGGGCTACACACGTGCTACAATGGCGCATACAAAGAGAAGCGAACTCGCGAGGGTAAGCGGACCTCACAAAGTGCGTCGTAGTCCGGATTGGAGTCTGCAACTCGACTCCATGAAGTCGGAATCGCTAGTAATCGTGGATCAGAATGCCACGGTGAATACGTTCCCGGGCCTTGTACACACCGCCCGTCACACCATGGGAGTGGGTTGCAAAAGAAGTAGGTAGCTTAACCTTCGGGAGGGCGCTTACCACTTTGTGATTCATGACTGGGGTGAAGTCGTAACAAGGTAACCGTAGGGGAACCTGCGGTTGGATCACCTCCTTACCGAAAGATGCGCGTCGAGTGACGTGTCCACACAGATTGTCTGATAGAAGTGATGAGCAAACAGCTCGTATGGTTTACACGTGAAGCCCGGCTTCGCACGTGCAAGGCATCGTCCGATGATAGGAGAGCAACGCGATGCGTTGTTCGACTAGAAAGAGGTCGCTTACTTTCATTAATGAAAGTTTCGCCTTACACGGAAAAGCAACGCGGTGCGTTGCAAGCATTTTCCGTGTCCCCTTCGTCTAGTGGCCTAGGACACTGCCCTTTCACGGCGGTAACAGGGGTTCGAACCCCCTAGGGGACGCCAAACAGCCTACGTGTCTGATAAATTTCAGAGCGCATTTGAAAGAGTGCGCTGCGAAATACTGCTCTTTAACAATCCGGAACAAGCTGAAAATTTGAAAAAACATGCTGAGCAAAATCAGTATGCGAGTCTCTCAAAGCAAGCAAACCTGAGACATCTTAGGGTTGTGAGGTTAAGTGACTAAGCGTACACGGTGGATGCCTAGGCAGTCAGAGGCGATGAAGGACGTGCTAATCTGCGAAAAGCGTCGGTAAGCTGATATGAAGCGTTATTAGCCGGCGATGTCCGAATGGGGAAACCCAGTGCAATTCGTTGCACTATCATTGCGTGAATCCATAGCGCAATGAGGCGAACCGGGGGAACTGAAACATCTCAGTACCCCGAGGAAAAGAAATCAACCGAGATTCCCCCAGTAGCGGCGAGCGAACGGGGAACAGCCCAGAACCACCATCAGCTTTTGCATCAGGAGAACGGTCTGGAAAGTCCGGCGACAGAGGGTGATAGCCCCGTATCCGAAGGTGCAGAGGTTGTGGGTTCGATGAGTAGGGCGGGACACGTGATATCCTGTCTGAAGATGGGGGGACCATCCTCCAAGGCTAAATACTCCTGACTGACCGATAGTGAACCAGTACCGTGAGGGAAAGGCGAAAAGAACCCCGGCGAGGGGAGTGAAACAGAACCTGAAACCGTGTACGTACAAGCAGTGGGAGCCTTGAGAAATTGGGGTGACTGCGTACCTTTTGTATAATGGGTCAGCGACTTATATTCTGTAGCAAGGTTAACCGAATAGGGGAGCCGTAGGGAAACCGAGTCTTAACTGGGCGTGTAGTTGCAGGGTATAGACCCGAAACCCGGTGATCTAGCCATGGGCAGGTTGAAGGTTGGGTAACACTAACTGGAGGACCGAACCGACTAATGTTGAAAAATTAGCGGATGACTTGTGGCTGGGGGTGAAAGGCCAATCAAACCGGGAGATAGCTGGTTCTCCCCGAAAGCTATTTAGGTAGCGCCTCGTGAATTCATCTTCGGGGGTAGAGCACTGTTTCGGCTAGGGGTCCACCCCGGATTACCAACCCGATGCAAACTGCGAATACCGAAGAATGTTATCACGGGAGACACACGGCGGGTGCTAACGTCCGTCGTGAAGAGGGAAACAACCCAGACCGCCGGCTAAGGTCCCAAAGTCATGGTTAAGTGGGAAACGATGTGGGAAGGCATAGACAGCCAGGATGTTGGCTTAGAAGCAGCCATCATTTAAAGAAAGCGTAATAGCTCACTGGTCGAGTCGGCCTGCGCGGAAGATGTAACGGGGCTAAACCATGCACCGAAGCCGCGGCAGCGATACCTTCGGGTATTGTTGGGTAGGGGAGCGTTCTGTAAGCCTGAGAAGGTGGCCTGTGAGGGTTGCTGGAGGTATCAGAAGTGCGAATGCTGACATAAGTAACGATAAAGCGGGTGAAAAGCCCGCTCGCCGGAAGACCAAGGGTTCCTGTTCAACGTTAATCGGAGCAGGGTGAGTCGACCCCTAAGGCGAGGCCGAAAGGCGTAGTCGATGGGAAACAGGTTAATATTCCTGTACTGGGTGTGACTGCGAAGGGGGGACGGAGAAAGCTAGACCGGCCGGGCGACGGTTGTCCCGGTTCAAGCGTGCAGGTGGAGAGGACAGGAAAATCCGTTCTCTTGTAACACTGAGGCGTGATGACGAGCCACTACGGTGGTGAAGGGGTTGATGCTACGCTTCCAGGAAAAGCCTCTAAGCACCAGGTCACATCGAATCGTACCCCAAACCGACACAGGTGGTCAGGTAGAGAATACCGAGGCGCTTGAGAGAACTCGGGTGAAGGAACTAGGCAAAATGGTGCCGTAACTTCGGGAGAAGGCACGCTGGCATTAGGTGGAGGAACTTGCTTCCCGAGCTGAAGCCAGTCGCAGATACCAGCTGGCTGCAACTGTTTATTAAAAACACAGCACTGTGCAAACACGAAAGTGGACGTATACGGTGTGACGCCTGCCCGGTGCCGGAAGGTTAATTGATGGGGTTATCCGTAAGGAGAAGCTCTTGATCGAAGCCCCGGTAAACGGCGGCCGTAACTATAACGGTCCTAAGGTAGCGAAATTCCTTGTCGGGTAAGTTCCGACCTGCACGAATGGCGTAATGATGGCCAGGCTGTCTCCACCCGAGACTCAGTGAAATTGAACTCGCTGTGAAGATGCAGTGTACCCGCGGCAAGACGGAAAGACCCCGTGAACCTTTACTATAGCTTGACACTGAACATTGAGCCTTGATGTGTAGGATAGGTGGGAGGCTTTGAAGTAGGGACGCCAGTCCTTATGGAGCCAACCTTGAAATACCACCCTTTAATGTTTGATGTTCTAACTCCGGCCCGTAATCCGGGTCGAGGACAGTGTCTGGTGGGTAGTTTGACTGGGGCGGTCTCCTCCTAAAGAGTAACGGAGGAGCACGAAGGTTAGCTAATCACGGTCGGACATCGTGAGGTTAGTGCAAAGGCATAAGCTAGCTTGACTGCGAGAGTGACGGCTCGAGCAGGTGCGAAAGCAGGTCTTAGTGATCCGGTGGTTCTGAATGGAAGGGCCATCGCTCAACGGATAAAAGGTACTCCGGGGATAACAGGCTGATACCGCCCAAGAGTTCATATCGACGGCGGTGTTTGGCACCTCGATGTCGGCTCATCACATCCTGGGGCTGAAGTAGGTCCCAAGGGTATGGCTGTTCGCCATTTAAAGTGGTACGCGAGCTGGGTTTAGAACGTCGTGAGACAGTTCGGTCCCTATCTGCCGTGGGCGTTGGAAGATTGAGAGGGGCTGCTCCTAGTACGAGAGGACCGGAGTGGACGCACCACTGGTGTTCGGGTTGTCATGCCAATGGCATTGCCCGGTAGCTACGTGCGGAAGAGATAACCGCTGAAAGCATCTAAGCGGGAAACTTGCCTCGAGATGAGTCTTCCCTGTGGCTTTAAGCCACCTGAAGGGACGTTAAAGACGATGACGTTGATAGGTCGGGTGTGTAAGCGCAGCGATGCGTTGAGCTAACCGATACTAATGACCCGTGAGACTTAACCTTACAACACCTAAGGTGTTTGGGCTGTGAGAGCGTTGTCCGCAAGGGCGATGAGAGAATTTTCAGCGATTGTTCCGGATAAAGGCCAATGGTCATCAGTAAAAGATGACGGTTGGATAACGAATTTGCCTGGCGGCACTAGCGCGGTGGTCCCACCTGATCCCATGCCGAACTCAGCAGTGAAACGCCGTAGCGCCGATGGTAGTGTGGGGTCTCCCCATGCGAGAGTAGGGAACTGCCAGGCATCCAAATGAACGAAGCCCTCTGTGAAAACAGAGGGCTTTTTTCTGCCTGTCGAACTGGCATTTCGCTACTCAAGGGCTTTTTAATGTCTATCATATCAATCAATACGGTGTTGGGCTGGGGCTGACATTGTCGTCAGCCGGTCTCGAACCTGTCTGATGTCTCTTACCGGGGGAGCGCCGAACATGCGGCTATACTCCCGTGTGAATTGCGGCACGCTTTCATAACCCACTTCATAAGCCACATGGCTAGGAAGTTTTCCGTCGGCCAGCATGATCCTGCGCGCCTCGATCAGCCGCAGCTGCTTTTGGAACTGGAGGGGTGACAAGGAGGTTACGGTTCGAAAATGTTGATGAAAACTGGAAATGCTCATACCGGCCGCTTGCGCCAGGCGTTCTACCCGAAGGGGGTGTGAGAACTCCTCACGAATGATAGCCACGGCTTTGCTTATCCGTTGAGCATGGCTTTGCGCGACGCCAAGCGCCCGTATAGATGCCCCGTGATGTCCCACTAACAGCCAATAATGCATTTCACGTATCAACTGCGACTGAAGGAGAGGCAGGGCCTCAGGGCGTTCAAGTAATCGCATCAGACGCAGCGCCGCATCGGCGACTTCATTCTCTGTCGCGGCGACTCTGACCGGAAAGTTCTTACTGACGCGGGCAGCGTTCATCTCCATGGCCAGCGTCTCAATCACCGCCGGATCAAATTCAAGTACCAGTGAATAGTAAGGCACACCAAGGCTCGCCTTGGTGATCTGGCTTATCGTGGGTACATGGGCGGCGATGACTAATGAATCCCCTTCACCGAAACTGAATGATCGGCTTCCCGTTGTGACACGTTTTCCGCCTTGCAGCACCAGTGCCGCCAATGGGCGGGAGATTGCGTATTGCAGTTCGCTGGGCATAGTTGCGCGTATAACGCTCAGGCCCGGAATCGGCGTACGGGCCACGCCGCTTGAATCTGCATGGGTATCCGCATATCGCCCTACAGCGCTCAGCAAAGAATGGTTCATGCTTTCCACAAGACTAAACCAAAAGGAGGAATCATCCCAACATACCCAGAATGAAGCCGCTTGCAAACTATTTGGAGAATCAGGCAAGTATAAACACGATTCTGGCAACCACGCGCAACCAATCCGGGCCAACATGTTCTCTGTCAGCGCAACCTTCCCATTAAGCGTTTAAACGAGGAAATAACGATGAGTAAAATCACAATCGTAACCGGCGCCAGCCGCGGGATTGGCCGTAATACAGCCCTTGGCATCGCCCGGAACGGCGGCGACGTTGTGCTCACTTACCGGAGCAGCCGGGTAGAGGCCATGGCTGTGGTGGCTGAAATCCGGGCCTTGGGCCGCCAGGCCGTTGCTTTACAGCTTGATGTCGGCAATGTATCCACCTTCCCGGCATTCGTTGAGCAACTGCGCGCGGTACTCAGCGAAACCTGGCGGCGCGAAAGTTTCGACCATCTGGTCAACAACGCCGGCCATGGTGATATGGCCCTGATTGCCGAGATGGACGAAGATTCATTCGACAAACTGGTGAATGTCCACTTCAAAGGCGTGTTTTTCCTTACCCAGAAACTCCTGCCGCTTATCGGCGACGGCGGCCGCATCGTGAATATTTCTTCCGGACTGACCCGCGTGTCCGCCGAAGGCTGGTCGGCATATGCCGCCGTCAAGGGAGCCATTGAAGTTCTTACCGTCTATATGGCGAAGGAACTGGGCAGTCGCCGCATCGCAGTCAATACCGTGGCGCCGGGAGCGATTGAGACGGATTTTTTGGGCGGCGCCGTCCGGGATACGCCGGAGTACAACCGGTTCTTTGCCGGCATGACCGCGCTTGGCCGCGTTGGGGTGGCGGACGATATCGGCCCGATGATCGCCGGGCTGCTGGGTGAGGATAATCGCTGGATCAATGCTCAACGCATTGAAGTATCCGGTGGCCAGGGTATTTGAAGCGCAAGGGATAGGGGAGGGAATATCAAGGAAGAAATCGGAACATGCCATCCCTGGCTTGAGACAGTGAACCAAAAAGCGTCCAAAGACGTTTCAACGTTGTTCAAATCTGGTTGTCCCAGGCGGCGAGCTGATGCGCTTTAAGCATATCCTCCACCGCCTGGGGCACGACGTTGCGAAACTTGCCCGTATCGGCGGGGACGATTTCAATCATGCGATCAATCATCTCCTGGGCGTCGAAGTGGCCGAAGGGCGACGCCAGCTCTTCATCGAACTGCGTGCGCAGATCGGCGCGTTTGGTGACATTTTTCCCGTCGTCGAGCCAGCGGAATGCCGTGTCGGCCATGGTCTCGTTAAAGCCGGTATAAAAAGCGCCGGGATTGATGGTTTGAACCTTGATGCCATGACCGGCCAATTCCTGCTGCATGGCTTCGGCAACCGATTCCAGCGCATGCTTGGTGGCGGCGTACACGCCCCATTTGGCCGGGGAAAACAGCCCGCTCATCGATGAGGTAAAGACCACCTTCCCCTGTTTATTCTGCTCGATCCACTTTTTGACGAAAGCCTGCGTCAGGGTGAGCGGAAGAAAAACGTTGATTTCGAAGTTCCGGCGAACGAGATCGAGCGGGATCTCGAAAACCGGCCCGCCTTCTCCCATGCCGGCATTGTTCCAAAGCACGTCGATATCCCAGCGCTGGGCAAAAGCCATGTCATAGGGATCGCACAGATCAAGCTTCTCGACCCGCAGGTTCGGGAGGCCGAGGGCCTTGGCCTTCTCCCGCAGCGGTGTGACCTGCGGCGAAAGCTGCGCAGTGGCGATGACATTATGTCCGTTGCGGGCCAGGCCGATGGCGGCCGCTTCGCCGAAACCCGAGCCGGCGCCGGTAATAAGGATGGTCTTGATCATGCTAGGTACTCCCTAAAGATATGGATGAGATCATGGGCGGGGCCATGACGTTGATCGGCTTGAATGCTATATCCAACATTTGTTGGTTTAAAAACTAACATATGTTGGATTTTGATGCAATAGCCTTTAAACGAAAATTTTTTCGCAACAATGACCCTATCGGGAGACGCATAAGGGGGGAACGCCGTCGGTAAACCAGGAATGGGGGACGGGAAATTAATCGCTGAGATAATAAAGCGTATAGCCGGTAGCTGCGCCGGCCACATCCCAGGCAAAGTCTTTCCAGCTCCATCCGGTGCCGGCGGCGCGGCTGTCGAAGCCCTCTTTGGCGGCGCCAAGAGAGATGGAAAAAGCAAAACCGATATTACGGCTACGGGCCGGTGAAGCGTTTTGATGCTCCGCTACGGCGCCGCCCGCCATGGCGAGCGCGGCGGAGGCGGCAAAATGCACCGTTTTATCCTGCCCGGTCCAAGTATCCTGCGCCATATGGGCGCAGGCGGTGCACCCTATCAACGGCAGCAACACCGAGAATTTCCACGCATTGCCGATACGCGTTTGCAGCATTATTTCCTCATAAGCTATCGGCATCAGCCGGCTGAACAGCGAGATCCCGACGGCCGCGTTAAGGGGGGGCCGCTTTTGGGAGATGACATGTCACAGGATTCGGCTGATGAGACGATCGATACGGATGCGGCGTAAACGACGAATCAGCTTACGCACTTTTATTGGGTAATCGCCGATTCTATCCAGCTCGGTAAAATGCTTTATGACCTGGGTATGGGTACGGATCAGATGGAGTTCATGCTCCCGTTGCTCCCGCAATGATTGCAGGGGATCATGGATCAGCAGCGCATTCTCCAAATCCAGCCGCCAGGCGCGGGGATTGAGGTTATTGCCGGTGAGCAATTGCCATTCATCATCGACCCACATCCCTTTCAGATGATAGCTGTTGTCACCGTCTTTCCATAAGCGCACCACAAGCTGGCCATTATCCACATAGCGCTGCAGGCGTCCGAGGAAGCGGCGCAAATTGATTTCGTACAGATAAGGCAACGCGCCGATAATCTTAAAGGGCTGATCTTCCGGGATATAAAAATCATTGGCGGTTTTATCGCCGACAATGATTTCCACCTGTTTGTTCTGGCGCAGCAGAGAGATAATGTTCCTGACCAATAAGGCGGGCATATTGAAATAGGGTGTACACATTATGAGCTTGCTGTCGGTACAAGACATCAAATGGTGGATGGTCTTGTTCAGCGGGCTTCTCTTACCCAGCCCTACCAGCGGGGTCACGGCCAGCTGCCGGTCAGAGGCCGTGCCGGGGTAGGAGTAGGCCGCATCCCGCAGGGATTGACGAAACAGCCGGGTATCGTTGCGAATTTCTATGCTTTTGGGCCGATCGGGATTATCCAGCCGGTTTACTGCGGGGGCGGTTAACAGCCGCTGCTTGAGATAATCCAGCATGCTATCGGCCAGAACCGGGTTGTTGATAATCTGATAGCGATCGTAGCGGTACTTGTCCAACTGGTGCAGGTAAACGTCATTAAGGCTGGCGCCGCTGTAGATAACGGTATCGTCGATGATAAAGCCTTTTAAATGCAGCACGCCCAAAGCTTCACGGGTATTCACCGGTACGCCGAATATCGGCACCGAAATATCGGGGTGTTCTTTCGCCAGGCGGCAGTACCAATCGGCATTGGTATTCGCCGCCGCGACGCCGATGCGCCCGCGCTGTGCCCGATGCCAATCCACCAGTACGCAGACCTCCAATTCCGGATATTGCTGCCTGGCCCGGTACAGGGCCGAGAGAACGGCATCGCCGCCTTCATCTTGTTCAAGGTAGAGCGCCACCAGATAAATACGCCGCCGGGCTCCCTTAATGGCATTCAACAGGGCGATACGGAATTCTTCTGGACTGGATAGCGTTTTTACATCTTCAACCGTCTGGGGAATTTTTGGCAGTTGTGCAAGGTGTTGTTGGTGTTTGGTACGTCTAAAGTTTGACAACATCACAGTGCGCTTCTTCTCTTGTCATCGTATGGTGGAATGACCATATGCAAAACATAATTATGCGGAATCTGCCATAATAACATTACTTTCAGCCGTTGTGGCCTTGTTTCGCCTCAGGTTGATTAGCCCTTGAGGTAATTTTGTCCGTCGCGGCAGGAGATTCGGCTGTTAGCCTCAGCGATAAAGCGACGATGCCGTCCTCTAACTGCAGCTTGACGGTAAACCCCAGCTTTTTCGCCAGCGCTATCATGCCCTGGTTGCTGGGCATGGTAATGGCGGTTAAACGATCAAGTCCGTGTTCCCGGGCATAGCCGATCATTTTTTCCAGCAGCAAGCGCCCCAGACCCAGTTTTTTCAGATCGGATCTCACCAGCACCGCGAATTCAGCGTCGATATTGTCAGGATCGGCAATGACCCGGGTAACGCCGACGATGGTTGATTCGAGGCCGTGACGTCTTACCGCGACAAAAGCCATTTCACGATCGTAGTCGATTTGGGTCATGTAAGCCAAATCTTCATGGGTAAATTCAGTGATCTCGCTGAAATAGCGATAGTAGAGATCTTCCGGCGTGACCTGGCCGATGAACTGTTTGAGCATGGGTTCGTCTTCCGGCAGGATGGGCCTGAGCAGGCAGCGTTCGCCGTTTTTCAGCAAAATCTCGGATTCAAGCTTTTGCGGATAGGGGCGGATGGCCAGGCGCGCTTCCGGATCGCCGCGGCATTCCGCCAACGTCAGGCTGACATCCAGCAAGGTCATATCGTCGCCGCAGGCCAGCAGGGGGTGGATATCGAGATGGACTATCTCGGGACAGTCCAGCAGGAGCGTGGATATCTTCACCAGCAGCTGGCTTAATGCGGCGACGTCCAGCGGGTAGAGCGGGCGCCGGTCGCGGATTGCGCCCTTTTTCAGCCCCTGCAATACCATATTATGCGCCAGGGCCATGTTCAGGGGCGGCAGCCCCACAGCCATCTGATCCGCCTGGCGCCACTCGCTTTCGCTTTCCCCCATCAGGATCAGCGGGCCGAACACCGGATCCTCCTCCACCAGGATCCGGAGTTCCAACGTGCCGGCGCGGTTGGCCATGCTTTGTACCAGCATACCGTCGATTCGCGCCTGGGGATAAGCCTGCGCGACCCGTTCAATCATGGCGTTGGCCGCCTGTTCTACCTCCCGGGCGTTGCGCAGGGAGAGCATGACGCCCTGTACGTCGGACTTGTGTGGGATATCCGGCGATCGCAGTTTAAGCGCCACCGGGTAACCTATCTTGTCGGCGATGGCAACCGCCTCGGCGCTGTCGCCGGCAATCCAGGTGGGCAGGGTAGCGATGCCGTAGGCTTCGACGATCGGCCTGATTTCATGGGTGGCCAGCTGAAAAACCCCTTCATCCAGCGCCTGGCGGATGAGCTCATGGGCCTGTGCGGTATCCGCCGCCAGGCTGACCGGCAATGCCGGCGTCTCCATAAGCTGCTTTTGGTTGCGGCGGTATTCCGCCATATGCATAAATGCGGTAACCGAACCTTCCGGCGTACGGTACGTGGGGAGCCCCGCCTCGGTAAAATGGCGCCTGGCGTCGCGGGAGGAGAATTCGCCGCTCCAGTTGGTCAGCACGGTAACCTGTTTGCCGCGGGGGTGCTGCTTGAACAGCTCGATAACCTGCAGCGCGGTTTCACTGCTGGGGGAGACGGCGCTGGGGGCGTGGAGGATCAGTACCGCGTCATAATCCCGGCTGTCCAGCAGGCACGATAGCGCCGCCCGGTAGCGGGCCGGATCGGCGTCGTCCCCTAAATCCAGCGGATTGGCGGCCGCGATTTGCGCCGGCAATACGCTTTGCAGCGCCTGGCGGCTGGCGGGACTCAATGTGGCCAGCTTGCCGTGCCGGCTGAGGAGTTCATCAAGCGCCAACGCCGCCGGCGCGATGCCGTTGCTGACTATCATCAGACGCTCGCCGCGCAGCGGACGCATGTGACTCAAGGTTTCCACCGCCGAGAACAGCTCATGGGTGTCCCGTACCCGCAGCATTCCGGCGCGCTGGATGGCGGCGTCATAGGCGGCGTCCCGGCCCTGGGGGTAATTCAGCAGCCGCTGCGCCTGCGGCGTACGGCCGCTCTTGATCACCAGAATGGGTTTATTGCGCGCCGCGCCGCGGGCGGCTGATAAGAAGCGCCGCGCGTCGCTCAGATGTTCAAGATGCAGCAGTATCGCGCTGGTTTTGCCGTCACGGGCCAGAAAGTCAAGCACATCGTCCACGTCGATATCGATGCTGTCCCCCAGGGCGATAAAATAGGAAAAGCCGATTTCCCGCTGCTGCGCCCAATCCATGATGGTGTTGGCCACTGCGGCGGATTGGGAAATAAAGGCCAGCTTGCCTTTGTGGATATGGATGGGCACCGGAGAGAAGCTGGCGTTAAGCCCTTGCCAGGGTGAAACCAGGCCCAGGCTGTTGGGACCGAGCAGGCGCATGCCGTAACGCTGGGCACAGGCTTTTAATTCGGCGAATTGTGCCAAAGGCGAGGAAAGGATAATCACGGTTTTGCAGCCGTGCCGCCCCAGTTCATCCAGCAGTCCTGGGTTACGGCGGGCGTGGGTGCAAATCACCGCCAGGTCCGGTATTAGCGGCAGGCTGGCGACGTCGGGGTAGCTCAATACACCGCAGACCGCCGAATATCGCGGCGTAACCGGCAGCACCGGGCCGCCGAATCCGCCGGCCAGTAAATTACGCATCATCAGGTAGCCGGCGCGTCCCGGCGTGTCCGACGCGCCCAGAACGGCAATGGATTTAGGCCTGAGCAGCGCGTCCAATCCTCGTTGACTCATTCGTTTCCCCTCCTGGCGCACTGGCTAAGTGTATGCGTTTTTAGGGAACAGGTGTTGTGATGGCGCGAGGAATTTGCAGTGTATTGTGGTGTGATTTACCCGCCAGGTATCGGTTGCGAAACAGGGCGAAGTGATCTGCCAGGCCCTTCGCCGCCGCGTTATCGCCGGCCTGGTACAGCAGGGTGGCGGCCACTTCGGCGGTGCAATGATGCCCGTCGCCGTGGGATTCCCGTAGCCGGTAGGAGGATAGGGTGTGCAAATCCAGGGATAACACCGGAAAATCAGCCAGATAAGGACTCTTGCGGAACATCTTTCCCGCTTCCGGCCAGGTGCCGTCCAGCAAAATGAACAGCGGCGGCAACGCCTGCGGTCTGATTTCATTGAGCACCCGCCGGCCGGCCGGGACATTCTGTGCCGGGAATACCACGTAGGGCTGCCGTCCGCTGTCATTCACCGCTGCCAGCAGCGCCGGCGCCGGTTCGGTGCGGGACCAGAGAAACGCCTGGGTGTCCGGCAGGATATCCGCAATCAGCCGCCCGGTATTGCTGGGTTTCAACGGTTCCGAATCAAACATGATCAGACAAAACCGGCTCAGGGCCTGGCGGGGCGTGATATGATCGCACAGGCAAACGGGAAGCGGCAGCAGGCAGCCTTCACAGCGTTTGACCCGGCAACCGCGGGCGCGAAAAGGTCTGGTGGCGAGTGCAAGGCGGTATTGACGCAAGGCCAGCACGGCATTTTGTGTCATAGGTTGCTCAAGTAAAAGAGAGAGTTTACCGGACCTATGGCAAGAAAAGGTAATTTTTTTCAGTGGGCGAGGCTTTGCAGCCGTGGCGGGAATCTCTCCCCGGCACGGCTGCGGATAGCGACGACTCAGGAGGCTTTTTGGATGGAGAGCCCTTCGTCAAGCCACTCTTCAAACGGCCCCTTGGGCATGGCGCCGTGCAGTGAATCCACCATTTGGCCCTGTTTGAAGACCATGATGGTGGGAATGCTGCGGATCTTGAAGCGGGCGGCCAGCTGCGGTTCGGCCTCGGTGTTGACCTTGAGGAACCGCACCTTGCCGCGGCGTTCGCCGGCCACGGCTTCATAAACTGGTGCAAAACCGACGCAGGGACCGCACCAGGGCGCCCAGAAGTCGATTACCACCGGCAGGTCGTCCTGCAGCAGCTTGTCCAGGGTCTGGGCAGTGGCGTGGGTGACTTTACCGTCCAACAGCGCCTCGCCGCAGCGGCCGCACTTGGCGCCGTCGCTGACTCTTTCGTCCGGCAGGCGGTTGGTGGCCTGGCATGATGGGCATACCGTATTCATATAATAACCTCGCGGAGCGGCGAGCGGCCGCTCTTTATCTGAGCAATGATCTCAAGTATGGTGAAAGACCGGGCGGGTGACAAAATGATTTACCCGATGGCTTTGATAGTTGCCGGCTTTAACGCCGGTGCGGTAGCTAAAAAGAGCAAGATCGGGTAATCTTCGCGCCCAGCACTCGGGTGGAGAAACAAATGAGCGATTCGCTGAAGGGTAAAAACAATAAAGTCCGCGTCATGTACGTGCGTAAAGATGAAGAGGAAGCGCCCCGTCGTCCCGCGCGTTCTGCGCCGCAAGGCCGCGACAGCGCCAATAAGCGCGGGGAAGCGCCGCGCCGCGGCGAGGGGCGTCCCCGCCGTGACCGACCGGACGACGGGGCCGGCCGCCGGGATAAACCCGCCGCCATGCCGGATTCGCCGTGGAAAACCCATTATCAGAGCGAGGATGAACCGCTGGCGGCCGATCACGGCGGCATCAGCGGCAAAAGTTTTATCGACCCCGAGCAGCTGCGCCGCCAGCGTGCTGAAGAGACCCGCGTCTACGGTGAGAACGCCTGTCAGGCATTATATAAAAGCCGCCCCGACTCTATTGTCCGCGCCTGGTTCGTGCAATCCGTCACGCCCCGTTTTCGCGATGCGCTGCGCTGGATGGCCGCCAATCGTAAAGCCTATCATGTGGTTGATGATGAAGAGCTGGCCAAGGCTTCCGGCACCGAACATCACGGCGGCGTCTGTTTTTTGATTAAAAAACGTACCGGCCTGGACGCTGAATCCTACCTGCAACAGACGGTGGCAGTGGAAAAGGACTGCGTTATGGCGCTGGAAGACGTGTCCAATCCCCATAACCTCGGCGCCATATTGCGCAGTTGCGCGCATTTCGGCGTCAAAGGGGTGATGGTTGATGATAGCGCGGCGCTGGAATCCGGCGCCGCCATACGCACCGCCGAAGGCGGCGCTGAGCATATCAGCGCGATCCAGACCGATAATTTGCCGGAGGATCTTGAACGCTTCCGCCAGGCGGGATATACGGTGGTGATTAATTCCGGCCGGCAGGGCAAGCCGCTGGCCTCGGTGACGATGCCGGCAAAGATGGTGCTGGTGCTGGGCCAGGAAGGCAACGGACAATCGGAAGTGATGGCCGAAACCGGGGATCTGTCGGTGTCTATCGGCGGTACCGGCCGGGTCGCCGGCCTGAACGTATCGGTGGCGGCCGGGATTTTGCTGGCGGAGTGGTGGCGGCAGCATCTTTAAAGTGTCAACCCGCCTATCAGGCGGGGTTATTTTCAACCAGCAATTCATCCAGCTTATCCAGCAGCTTGCGGGTCACCGCTTCAAGCTGCTGTTTCTCTTCAGACGTCAACGTCGACCATAACGCCATTAGACTTTTATGCTGCGGCGGCAGCAGGCTGTTCAGGAAGGCTTCCCCGGCGTCGGTGAGATGCAGATGCAGGCAGCGGCGATCGCTTTCGCTCTCCTTGCGCTCAATCCAGCCGCGTTTTTCCAGCTCGTCGGCGATACGGGTGGCATTGGTACGGGAGGATCCCAGCGCGGAGCTGAGTTCCGAAGGTTGTATGCTGAAATTGTCCTGGGACTCCAGAGTGAGCAGCGCCATAAACAGCGTTTCGTTTATTCCCTGGGCTTTCAGCATGCGATTGCGGTTTTCCAGCAGTTTTCCCTGCATATGCATGCACAGGCGGGTCAGCAAGATTTCCTGGAAAGGAAAACCGGCCCGCCGCTGGGCGCGCTGGGTCAACATATGCTCTATGGGCGTAAAGGAACTTTCCATAATGATTATCACCTCATTAGTTACTGTAGGTATAGTAACTAATGTAATCACTGGTGTATATATTTTCTACATAAAAAAATAAGCAGCCTATGTATAGCGCCATCAGAACGGCAGAAATTTAAAGACCAGTCCGTAACACAGCGCTCCGGCCAAGGTGGCGATTATGATGCTGCGGGTTCGGTAAAACAGCGCTATCAGCACCGTGAATCCGGCCAGGGTGGGCACCAGCTTATGCGTGTCGCGCAGGACGTCCGGTACGCTTGAAACCACCAGCAGGGCGCAAATGGAGGCGATGCCGATACCGTCCAATATCCGGCCTATCCAGCGGCCTGGATAATGTTCGCCTTTGCCGGCGCCCGACCCCAGACGCAGGGGAAGATAGCGGAACAGATAATTGGCCAGGCCGACCACCAAACCGATAATGATGACGGTGTGACTCATCCGCGCTCCTTGGCGGCTGTTTTACCCGGAACGGCCAGGGCGGCCAGGCAGCCGCCGCCGATGCCCGCCAGTATCGCCATGGGGATCGACAGCAGCAGCAGGCCCGCCAGCGCTCCCGTCAAGGCGGCCGCCAGTACCGGCGCCTGGCGGCGCTGGAACGCCGCCAGCAGGAAACCGAGGAATAACGCCGGCAGCATAAAGGTCAATGCCGCTTCCAGCGCCGGGTAGGCATTCAGCGGACCGTTGCCGCACAGCGCGCCGGCGGCGGTGCCCAGCACCCAGGACCCCCACGAGCATGCCGCGACGCTTAGCATCCAGTTTTCCGACCAGCGCCGGTTGTCCTTGATTAATTTGGCGATGGCCGCGGCGAATACCTCGTCGGTCAGGCCAAAGGCCCATACGGCGGTTTTACGCGGCGACAGGCCGCCCCGTATATGATGGCGCAGCGCCGGACCATACAGCAGATGCCGCACATCCATGGCCATTACCGTTAACGCCGCGACCCAGATGGATATGCCGGCGCTCAGCAGGGTGGTTATCACGAACTGGCTGGCGCCGGCGTAGATAATGCAGGAGAGGAAAATGCCTTCCAGCGGGGTGAAACCCAGTTTGACGGCGTTCATTCCAAAAGCGAACGCCACCGGCACATAACCGATAACGATGGGCAGGCTGTCAAAAACGCCCTCGCCGAATGTCGCCTTCGGCAGCGGCAGGGTGTCGTGGGGATATTCCATATACGCGGTCCTCTCCGTGCTTTATCCGCATCCCGGCGTGAGATTCACGGGAAAATCCGGATAGAAAATGGAAAAGATTATTCCCGATCCGCGGCGAAAATACGAGGGGCGAACGTGCTGCCTGTCCGCCGGCCCGCCCGCTATGGCATCACCCATGCGCGCCTTCCAACTCCTTGCCGTCGCTCCGGCGCTTAACCGGGTTTCGCTATTTTGCCGTGGCGGCGGTGCTTATCCAGCTGTCAAACAGCTCTTGATGAGCAGCAATCCAGCCATTGGCGTGCCGTTCGATATCTGCCGACGAAGCCTGTCCTTCGTGCATGCGAAGATTCTGTGCATTCACATCGGCGATGGGCAGCTTCATGATAGCAAACAGTTTCGCCGCGGCCGGATTGGCCTGCGCCCACTGCTTGTTGGCGACGATGCGCATACTGTTGACCGGAAAACCGTAATCGGCGCCATTGGGGAGTTTGGTGCTGAGGGTTTTCTGCGGACCGGGCAGCGAAGAGAACGGCACCTGTAACCAGACCACGTCCCGGCCGGGCACCAACACATCGCTCACCCAGTATGGCGTCCAGGTATAATAAAGAATCGGTTTTCCTTCTTTGAATCGGGCAATGGTGTCGGCGATGATCGCCGCATAATTTCCCTGGTTATGTTCGACCGTATCGCCCAGTCCATAGGCTTTGATTTGATGGTTAATCACCGCCTCACAGCCCCAGCCCGGCGTACAGCCGGCCAAATCGGCCTTGCCGTCGCCATTGGCATCAAACAGCGCGGCCAGTTTGGGATCTTTTAACTGGTCGATGAAGACAATGTGGTATTTGTCAGCGGTTTTTTTATCGATCAAATAGCCTTGGGCGGCGCCTTGCACATACTGGCCCTGGCGATAAAATTTATCCCCGCCCCCGGCGGCCTGGTATTGATCGGCATGGAGCGGATCCCAGTTCACCGCCATAAAGGTGGCGTCGCCGGCGGCAATAGACGTGTAAGCCACGTTATAATCCACCTCGCGTATGGGCTTGATATCGTAGCCCAGTTTTTCCAGGGCTTTATCCACCAGCAGGGTCTGAAACGTCTCTTCGGTCAGGGTACTTTGCAGCGGTTGCACCGCGATGCCTTTACCGGGCTGGCCGGCGGCAAAAGAAGTCTGTGCGGCCATGGCCGCGGTGAACGTCAGCGCCCAAATCGTTTTATTTCCCATGGGTAGTCCTTATCAAATAGTCAGTAGGTGTAGCGAAATGCGCGGCATTCCGGCCCGGCATCGAAGCGGGAACGGGTCCGGAAGATCATCGCGATTTTATAACCTGCCCGGTGAGGGCAGGCCGTTAACAGAACGAGGCTATGCCATCCGCCGGTGCTTAAAGCGTCGGTTTTTTGATGAAGGGCCGGGTGAGCAGACCTAACGGGCCGCCGGCATACCAACGGCCATGCACGCGGTTACGGCTATCCCGCCCCATGGATTGCGTCAGCCGATCGAGGATAATGGCCAGGATCACGATGCCGGCGCCGCCGATGGTCGCCAGGCCCATGTCCAGCCGGCCGATGCCGCGCAGTACCATCTGGCCCAGTCCCCCTACCGCAATCATGGAGGCGATGACCACCATGGAGAGCGCCAGCATCAGCGTCTGGTTGATGCCGGCCATAATGGTGGGCAGCGCCAGCGGCAGCTGTACCTTGAACAGCAGCTGGCCTGGGCTGGCGCCGAAAGATCCGGCGGCCTCCAGTAAATCCGCCGGCACCTGTTTGATACCGAGTATCGTCATGCGCACCACCGGCGGCAGTGCGAAGATAATGGTCACCACCACCCCCGGCACATTGCCGATGCCGAACAACATGACTATGGGTACCAGATAGACAAACGCCGGCGTGGTCTGCATAGCATCCAGCAAGGGCCGGATATAGCGGGCGGCCCTTTGGCTACGGGCCAGCCAGATGCCCAAAGGCAGGCCTAAAACGATACAGAACAGCAGCGAGGTCAGCACCAGCGCCAGGGTGACCATGGCCTGTCCCCAGGCGCCGATGGCACCGATAATCGTCAGCGACGCCAGGGTGGCGACGCCCATGGCCGGGGTCGCTATCTGCCAGGCCAGCAGGGCGAACAGCACGATGGCGATAGGCGCCGGCAGCGCCAGCAAAACATGCTGGAAGCCGCTCAGAATGAAATCCACCGGTACACGGATGCCCTGGAAGAACGGGCGAAAATGCAGCACCAGCCAGTTAATACCAAGGGTTACCCAGCTATCCAAAGGGATGAGCGTATGGTGAAACGGATCCAGCAGCGTGAAATGCTCCGGCGCCGCCGCCGGTCCGCTGTTCAGCCAGTCGGCGCCCGGTTGGGCCAGAGGGTGGCCGGCCGCGGCGGAGTGGCTGGAGGCGGCGTTGTTCCATGCATCGGCGGGGGCATTCGCCCCGCCGGCCTGGGCGCTTTGCGCCGCCGTGTCCCCTTGGGGCAACGGCGCGCTGTTCCACGGATCGGCGGCAGGGGATGCGGCGCTCTGGACGCCGGTAGCGTTGGCCGATGAGGCGCCGGCCTCTGATGGGCTTGGTAATTTATTCATTGGTCGCTCCTTCCCGATCTAATGCCTGCAGCAACATGCCTTTGGAGATCACGCCGATATAGCGGTTTTCCTCACCTACCACCGGTACGGCACAGGGCGCCTGAGCCACGGTGGAGATCATCTCGTTTAACGGCGTATCGGCGGGTACCGGGATCGGACTGTCGAGCAAGGCCTGTTCCAGCGGCAGATTAGCGGCCAGGACGGCCTTCAGTGAATCCACCGACACCACGCCGATGAACTTTTGCCCCCGTTCCAACAGATAACCGAAGTCGCGATCCTCATCCTGCAAAAGCTTCAAGGCGGAGCGCGGGCCGAAGCCAGGGGTTTTGCGGATCAAGGTGACCGGGCGCCGCAAGGCGATATCCCGGGCATTAAAAACATGGCTGACATCCACGCCGCGAAAGAAGGTGCGGACATAGTCATTGGCCGGGTTCTTCAGAATGTCCTCCGGCGTGCCCACCTGTACCACTTCGCCGCCCTGCATAATGGCAATGCGATCGCCGATGCGCATGGCTTCGTCGAGATCGTGGGAGATAAATACGATGGTGCGCTGGTGGCGGGCCTGCAGGTTGATGAGCTCATCTTGCATCTCGGCCCGGATCAAGGGGTCAAGGGCCGAAAAGGCTTCGTCCATCAGCAGGATATCGGGGTTATTGGCCAGCGCCCGCGCCAGACCCACACGCTGGCGCATGCCGCCGGAGAGCTGGTCCGGCCAGGAAAACGCCTGCATCTCCAATCCCACCTGGGCCAATGCCTCGACGGCCTTGGTCCGGCGTTCGCCCGCGGGTATGCCGGCCAGCATCATGCCGAAGGCGGTATTGTCCACCACGTTGAGGTGGGGCATCAGGGCGAAGGATTGGAATACCATGCTGATTTTCTTGCGCCGCACCTCGCGCATGGCTTTATCCGAGATCTTGGCGATATCGACGCCGTCAATCAGGACTTCGCCCCGGGTCGGTTCTATCAGACGATTGAGAAGGCGTACCAACGTGGATTTGCCGGAACCGGATAATCCCATGATGACGAATATCTCGCCTTCTTCAATGGCCAGAGAGGCATTTTTCACGCCCACCGTCAGACCGGTTTTTTCGAATATTTTATCTTTGTCGAGTCCCGTTTTCAGAAGCTTAAGCGCCCGTTCGGGATGGTCGCCGAATATTTTATACAGATTCTTAACTTCAAGTTTAACAGCCATGCAATTATTATTTCCCTGTGTTGCTTATACTATTTTGATTAGCCCTGGTACATATAAAAAGGTTGTATACCCTAACATACTGAGCTCATTAGACAACCCCTAATCGACCCGTGCATGTCATATTCTACCGGCGGGGAAAACGTATTTCCTGCGATTTATCCAGCTATGACAGGCGTTTGGCGGACTATTTCCGCCCTTGGATTCATTGCTGCCGCTTATGGCGCAAGAGGGCTCATTTTGTCCTGGATGTTGAAAATAGCCGGTATGGTAAAGCTGATTTCTGCATCAGGGAGAATGTTCAATGCGATTATTTTTTTTATAAAATTTTAAATGAAAAAGAGGTATTTTAAGAAGAGGGTATATTGTTTTAGATCTATCGAAATTCACTATTTATTAAATGAACGTAGAAAAGGGATATTACCACCGTTACCAGGGTAATATCCCGCAGGGTATATATATTAAAATGCCCAGTCCTCGTCTTCGGTATTCACCGCCCGGCCCATGACATACGAGGAGCCGGAGCCGGAGAAAAAGTCATGATTTTCATCCGCATTGGGCGACAGGGCGGATAAAATCGCCGGATTGACCGCGGTCATGGCCGCCGGGAACAGCGCCTCATAACCCAGATTCATCAGCGCCTTATTGGCGTTGTAATGAAGAAAAGCCTTTACATCCTCGGTCCAGCCGACGCCGTCATATAATTCCGCGCTGTAGACCAGTTCATTCTCGTACAAATCCTGCAACAGGTCATAGGCGAAGCTCTTGACGGCTTCCCGCCGCGCCGCCGTGCAGTGTTCCAGCCCGCGCTGGAACTTATAGCCGATATAGTAGCCATGCACCGCTTCATCACGAATAATCAGACGGATAAGGTCGGCGGTATTGGTGAGTTTCGCTCGGCTGGAATAATACATGGGCAGGTAGAAGCCGGAATAAAACAGGAAAGATTCCAAAAAGACGCTGGCGATTTTTTTCGTCAGCGGATCTTCCTCGCGGTAATATTTTTCGATAATGGCCGCTTTATTTTGCAGCGCGCCGTTCTGCTCGCTCCAGCGGTATGCGGCATCTACGTCCGCCATCGGACACAGCGTGGAAAATATCGAACTGTAGGACCGCGCATGCACCGCTTCCATAAAGCTGATATTCGAAAAAACCGCTTCTTCATGAGGCGTGGCCGCATCCGCCATCAGGGCCGGCGCGCCGACGGTATTTTGCACCGTGTCCAACAACGTCAGGCCGGTAAATACCCTGATGGTCAGCTGTTGTTCCCGGTGGGAAAGTGTCCCCCAGGAAGTCACATCATTGGACAGGGGTATTTTTTCCGGCAGCCAGAAATTGGCGGTGAGGCGATTCCAGACCTCCAGATCCTTATCGTCTTCCAGGCGATTCCAGTTGACCGCCTTGATGGTACGCAGCGTGCGAGCTGTTGTCATGGCCGTGGGTTCCTTGGTTTACAGTGCGCAGGAGACGCAGCCGGCGACTTCCGTCCCCTCCAGCGCCAACTGACGGATGCGGATGTAATACAGCGTCTTGATGCCTTTTTTCCAGGCATAGATCTGCGCCTTGTTGATATCCCGGGTGGTGGCGGTATCACGGAAAAACAGCGTCAGCGACAGGCCCTGATCCACATGCCGCGTGGCGGCGGCGTAGGTGTCGATAATTTTTTCCGGCCCGATCTCATAGGCGTCCTGGAAATACTGCAGATTGTCGTTATCCATATAGGGAGCCGGATAATAGACCCGTCCGGTCTTGCCCTCCTTGCGGATCTCGATGGGAGACACGATGGGATGGATGCTGGAGGTGGAATGATTAATGTAAGAGATAGAGCCGGTGGGAGGCACCGCCTGCAAGTTTTGGTTATACAACCCGTGCGCCATCACCGAGTCACGCAGAGCCAGCCACTCCTCGCGGCCCGGCAGGGCGATGCCGGCGCCGGCGAATAAACTTCGCACCCGTTCCGTTTGCGGTTGCCAAACCTGCTCCAGGTACGGACGAAAGTACTCGCCGGAAGCATAACGGGAATCGCCGAAGCCGCTGAACGACTTCCCCCGTTCAATGGCCAGCCGGTTGGAGGCCCGCAGGGCATGATAGGTCACGGTATAAAAATAGATATTGGTAAAATCCACCCCTTCTTCGGAACCGTAGTAAATATGTTCCCGCGCCAGGTAGCCGTGCAGATTCATTTGCCCCAAACCGATGGCATGGGATTCGTCATTGCCTTTGACAATGGAGGGAACGGAAGCGATCCGGCTCATGTCCGACACCGCGGTTAAGCCGCGCACGGCGGTTTCCACCGTATTGCCGAAATCCGGCGAATCCATGGTGCGGGCGATATTCAGCGAACCGAGGTTACAGGAAATATCCTTGCCCACCTCGCGGTAGCTTAAATCCTCATTGTAAAGCGTGGCGCTGTTCACCTGCAGGATCTCCGAACAGAGGTTGCTCATATTGATCCGGCCGGCGATGGGGTTGGCGCGGTTAACCGTATCCTCGAAAACCATATAGGGATAACCGGATTCGAACTGGATCTCCGCCAGGGTCTGGAAAAACTGCCGGGCGTTGACGGCGGTTTTGCGGATGCGGCTGTCCGCCGCCATCTCATGGTATTTCTCGCTGATATTGAGCTGGGAAAATGGCGCGCCATAGACCCGTTCCACGTCATAGGGAGAAAACAGATACATCGGGCGGTTGTCACGCGCCAGTTCAAATGTGATATCGGGGATGACCACGCCCAGGGACAGGGTTTTGATGCGGATTTTTTCATCGGCGTTTTCCCGCTTGGTATCGAGAAAGCGCATGATGTCGGGGTGGTGGGCATGGAGATAGACCGCGCCGGCGCCCTGGCGCGCCCCCAGCTGATTGGCATAGGAAAAGGCGTCTTCCAGCATTTTCATCACCGGGATCACCCCTGAAGACTGGTTTTCAATGCGTTTAATGGGCGCCCCAGCTTCCCGCAGGTTGGTGAGCATAAACGCCACGCCGCCGCCGCGTTTCGACAGCTGCAGCGCCGCATTGACCGAGCGGCCGATGGACTCCATATTGTCTTCGATGCGCAGCAGGAAACAGGAGACATATTCCCCGCGCTGCTGTTTGCCGCAGTTGAGAAAGGTCGGCGTGGCGGGCTGGAAGCGGCCGGTCATCATCTCTTCCATCAAGCGGACGGCCAGGGCGCCGTCGCCGGCGGCCAGGGTCAGCGCCACCATGCAGACCCGGTCTTCATAACGTTCGAGATAGTGCCGGCCGTCAAAGGTTTTCAGGGCATAACCGGTGTAGAACTTCAGGGCTCCCATAAAGGTCTGGAAACGGAAATGGTGCGCATCCGCCCGTTGGTACAGCTCGGCGATAAATTCAGCGGAGTAGGGCGCCAGTACCCCCGCTTCGTAATAACCTTCCGCCACCAGGGCGTCCAACCTGGCCGCGGGGGACGGAAACCGCCGGCTGTTGGGGATGACATGCTGCTGTAGGTAGCAGTCTATGGCCTGACGATCTTTATGGAATTGTATCTTGCCTTCCGAGTCATACAGATTCAGCATGGCGTTTAAAGCATGATAATCCGCCAGTTCCGGACCGGGGCGGGTGATGTTCAGTTCTGTCGTTGCCAAAATTCGGTCACTCCTTCACGTACCTGCCGCACGTCTTCCGCTGTTCCCAGTAATTCGAAACGATAAAGAAAGGGAACCTGGCACTTTTTGGCGATGATGTCGCCCGCCAGACAGAACGCCGCGCCAAAATTCCGGTTACCGGCGCCGATGACGCCGCGCAGCCAGGAACGATTCGTTGCATCATTGAGAAAACGGATCACCTGGGGCGGTACCGCCCCGTGCCGGCTACCGCCGCCATAGCTGGGAGTAATCAGGATATAGGGGCTATCCATTCGCAGCCGCTGCGACGTCGCCAGGGGAATCCGCACGCTGGGCAGGGAGACCTTGCCGACGAAGCGGTGCGTATTCTCCGAGCTGCTGGAAAAATAAACCAGGGTGGCCATAGCGGTTTACGAGGCCATGGCCGCGGCGGCCAGACCGCTTATCTTGTCCGGCCTGAAGCCGCTCCAGCTGTCGCCGGCGGTTTCCACCACCGGCACCTGCTGGTAGCCCAGGGAACGGACATAATCCAGCGCCTGCCTATCCTGCAGAATATCCACTTTCCGATATAGAAGGCCTTTGCTGTCCAGGGCGCGACAGGTGGCGTGACATTGAACGCAATCCGGTTTAGTGTAAATAGTAATGCTCATGATTCGTATTTACCTCTCAAGTAACAATCCCAAGTGGATTTGTGCGGCACGGGTAGTGGTGGAATCTGTCGTTAATACTATATGTAGATATTATTTTTATCAACCACGCAATATATGGTGTTAATGCAGGGGGAAGGCAAAGCGGCGACATAAAAAAACCGCTCTTTGGCAAGAGCGGTCAGACTGCCGACAAACGTACTCGGCGTTAATAAGTAGGGACAGGCTGCCAGAAGAGTAAACCGTCCGCGCCAGGGACGGCGCGGATCGAGCCTCCAGGGACGGATTTACGGCGTGTTTACGATCTGGCGGCCTGTCCCCACCGGGCACTTTGTCAACAAGCTCGCCGCTCTTTGGCAAGAGCGGTCAATATTGCCTGGTCAGGAGGGTCAGCGGCCGGACACCCGGCCGGGCAGTAATTTTAACGGCGGGATAATAGCACGCCGAGGACTATGCCTACCGCGGTGGTGATGCCCAGGCTCTGCCAGGGTTTTTCAACAACATAATTTTTGGTCTGAATAGCGGTATCGCGCGCATACTGGCCCAGACGGCTGGTGCCGTTCACGCGGGCACGGGCATCTTTCAATACGCCTTTGGCTTTGCTGCGCAACGCGTCCAGCTGTTCTTGCGTTGTTTTTTCGGAAGTGTTGAGCAATTCATCCAAAGTGTCGGCTAACAGAGAAACATCGTCTTTGATATCCCGTTGGATCCCGTCTTTTTCAGTATTCGTAAACATGTGTTTCTCCCTTTCGGTTATTGAGTGATTTAACTTTAGTTCATTCAGGGGCTTCTTGCTGGCATGCCGGCGGTTTCGGGCTGGATTACACGAGATAAAAACAAAATTCCAGCAGGGGACACGCAGGGGCCGGGATAGGCGAAACGGGCGGCCGGTCAAGCCTTTACAGGCGAAGCGGGGGAAAGGGATAGGAAAAGTTTTCCGATTTTTGGAATATTCCGAAAAAGCGCCGGCCGTCTACAGACGAGCCCCTTAACTGATTACATTACTGTGAAACTTCACCCGGACTAAAAGAGGACGAACCATGTATTTAAGACCCGATGAAGTCGCTCGCGTACTTGAAAACGCCGGTTTTGAAAGAGATTATATCACTCAACAATGCTACGGTTACCGCAAAGGGCATCATTATGTCTACGTTAACCGGGAAGCCAAAATGGGCCGAACCGCCCTGGTGGTACACCCTTCCCTGCGGGATAAAAGCAGCCTGTTTGCCGCCCCGACCTCGCCGGTACGCTCCAGCGACAGCTACCGCGCTTTCCCCGCCGACCCTCAGGGCACGCCGGACAGTCATTACGGAATACCCCACGGCTTCAGTTCCCGCGCGTCGCTGCACCATTATTTGAAAAAGATGTTCAATTAAGCGACTCATTAAGGGACCGCGCCATTATGGCATACAGCTCGGCGCGCCCATGGCGATTGAACAGACGCTGCTCTTCAACGCTGTCGAGGTGGGTTGCGGAGAATTGTCCGGCAAAGCTTCTGAGCGTTTCCTTGGGGTAGGCTTTCCCAACCCGCGAAAGTGAATCTCCGGCAAGACTTTCCATAGCTTTAGCAACAAAAAGACCACAGGCGTTGGGTGCGTTTTCTTGTAAATTATCGTCGATAAATGTCACCTCTTGCTGCTGTCCGACCCCGCAGCGATGGGCAAGATCAACCAGGTAATTTTTCTCGTCGTTATTCAAATAATGCGAGCTGTCCAGGACGATCGCTTCTTTTTGCTCATCTGCGTTGATAAACCAGCCGAACAGAATCCAGTGGTCACGGAAAAGCAACGGAATAAAGCCGGCCGCGGGTTCCGAGGCGGATATGCCGTCGGAAGCATTATAGGCTCCGCCAAACGACATGCGCCGGGAGTCGGCATCAGGGGATTCCAGCGATAAGAGCACCCGTCTGTGGTTCCCATCAGTAACCTCACTCTGGGAAACGTTGGCGGCGGGATAGAATGTGAGGGTGCTATCGACCTCAAGCGCGTTGGCAAAAGCGTCTATTTCGGCTGAGGAAATGAATCGATTGGTTGCCAAAGCCGATTCAGCGGTATTCTCTTCCAATTCACTGACATAGTGTAAGAATATTGATGAATTCTGTAATTTACCAAAGAGTTCAGCCTGCTGTTCCGACCCGCTTTGGGCTTCGAAAGCGGCCATAAGCAACAATGAGGCAGGCAATTCCCATATGTCGGTGCTTTCACGCCGCGTGTTTTGGTTTCTTTGCTGAACCAGGGTAAAAAGCCGCAGGCTGTCTTTGCCTATCTGCTCTCTTAGCCGGGTATCGTCGGGTCCCTTGCCGCGATATAAATCGAAAAGACAATCTTCAGCCTCGGCCCCCCTCTCACTGGCTTCGCAGGCCAGGGTGAAGAGGTATTCAATACTTGCGGTATCGTTTCGTGTGGCCCGCTCCTTAAGTTCGTCAAGCAAACGGCGGTCTTCCGTGGGCCACCGATCGTAAAAGGAATTTTTTTCCGGATAATCAGACGGTATGCCCTTAGTATTTACCGGCGATGGTTGAATATCGAAGGCCATTTTTTTCCCTTTAATAAGCAAGTTAGTTCAATTCTATAATTTGTATTTCCTCTTGGCTTTCATATATCGCCATTAGCGATTCGCTGCTTGGCTTTGCTGTGTAGCAGCGGAAACGCCTGCACTTTTTTGATGAAAAAATGCAACATTTGCACTCTTAACGCTCATTTATTATACGCCCAGGGACGCTGGCGCCGGCAGCAAACCTAATGATTACATAATTAATCAGTTAATTAATTGATTAGTTAATTGATGGCACGCTAGTTGCTAATTTAAAGGGTAACGCCAGGTCACGGCCACGGGCGTTAGGACACATTTTTGGCTGATCCGCCCTGATTATCGGGTTAACCGGGTAAAGACGTTTCAGGAGTTCCGAGGAATGAGAAAACTATTTATGCTGCCCCATACGCTGTTGCTGTGCGCAGGTTTGGCTCTGGGAAGTATGGTTTACGCAGCGGACGGCACGCCTATCGCCATGGATAAAACCTTGCACGATATGCTGCCGGAAAACATCAAGAACCACGGCTATATCAATCTGGTTACCGATGCCCACTATCCTCCCTGCGAAGTCTTCGCCGAGGATAACAAAACCATGCTGGGGTTCGAACCCGATTTGTGGGATGCCCTGGGCAAGGTGCTAGGGGTGGCGGTAAAGCCGGTATCCATTGATTTCGACGGTTTGATTCCCGGCGTGAAAAGCGGCCGTTACGATATGGCCATGGAGTGCATCTCCGACAGCCTGGAGCGGGAAAAACAGGTTACGTTCGTGAATTACGCCTATGCCACCAATGAAGTCTATACCCTGGCGGGCAACAAAAGCATCGTCAGCGATCCGTTGTCCCTCTGCGGCCTGAAGGTGGGCGTACAGTCCGGCACTGATTTCCAGCATGCCGTGACGGAAATTTTCAGCCCCAACTGCGTTAAGAACGGCAAGCCGGCGATTAACGTCACCACGCTGCCTTCGGCGGATGCCGTACTGCTGGCCCTCTATTCCGGCCGTATCGATTTTGTCCTGAATGACGCCGCCGCGGCGGCAGCCATTAAAAAAGCGGCGCCACGTCCGATACGCACCGTCACCATGCCCCTGATGCCGAGGTATTATCTGGGCATCGTGGTGAAGCCGGATAACCAGCAGCTGGCCCAGGCCTTGCTGGGGGCGTTAAAGGTGCTGTGGGACAACGGCGAGTATGACCGCATCATGAAAAAGTGGGATTTGGATCCGGTGAAGCTGGAGCAGCCGGGCATCAATCTCTTCACCACCCGTCCCATGTAATCCGGCGGTGGCGGGCAATATGCAATCGGTAAGTCCGGCGCGGGGAGCAGGCCCGCTTGTCGCCGACGTCACCATGGCGTGCGACGTGCTGGTGGTGGGGTCGGGAAGCGCGGCCCTCAGCGCGGCCCTCGCCGCGTCCGTGGCGGGGCTGTCGGTACTGGTGATGGAAAAGGCCGAAAGCCTGGGAGGGACCTCTGCCATGTCCGGCGGCGCGGTGTGGGTGCCGGCCAATCATCACGCCCTGGCGCAGGGGGTGGCGGACAGCCCGGAAGAAGCGTTGACCTATTTACGCGCCACCGCCCCGGACGGATGGCGGGAGACGGAGGACCCTCTTTGGCAGCAGTTTTGCCGCTGCGCGCCGGAGATGCTGGCCTTTTTGGAAAAACACACCCCGCTGCGCTTTGAGCTGACGCCGGAATCCGATCCCCTCATGGCCTTTGACGGGGCCAAAGCCTTCGGCAGGATGGTAACCCCCGCGCCTTTGCGGGCGGCGGTGCTGGGCTCCCGCCCCTGGCCCATCAGGACATCGCCGCTGCCGCAGGTGTACACCTATCAGGAAGTGATCCGCGAAGACATTTATCATCATCCGTTCCGGGTGGCGGCCAAACTGGCGCCGCGCCTGGTCTGGCGGCGGCTTACATCTACCCGGACCAAAGGCGCGGCGCTGATTACCGGGCTGCTGGCGGGGTGTCTGGCCAACGGCTGCCGGGTGAAGACGGCGGCGCGGGTGCTGGAACTGATTACCGAGGGGGAACAGGGGGTCACCGGGGCATGGGTCGCCCGGCACGGCCGCCTGATCAAGGTGACGGCGGCCCGGGGCGTAGTGTTGGCCAGCGGGGGATTCGAATGGGATGCCCGGCGCCGGGCCGTCCATTTTCCCGGTCCTTTCGATGCCATCTCCAGCCCGCGGACCAACGAAGGCGACGGGCATCGCATGGCGGAGGCGGCGGGCGCGCAGCTGGCCCATATGGATCAGGCCAACATCAGCGGATCCCTGCCCACCCGCTATGAAGGCCGGCCTTACGGTTTGTCGGTGTTTTTTCAATATGAACCGAACATCATTCTGGTGAACCGCCACGGCCGGCGGTTTACCAACGAATTCCAGTTCAATCTCGGCGAGGCGCTGGACGAGCGCTGTGAACAAAGCGGCCTGCCGCTGCATCTTCCCGCGTGGCTTATCGCCGACAGCCGGCTGCTGTGGCGGGCGCCGCTTTTGTCGGTCTGTGCCCTGCGCAGCAAAGGCTGGCTGCGCCGCGAGGCGACCTTGGGCGGGCTGGCGGCCCTGCTGGGGCTGCCGCCTGGCGCGCTGGAGGAGACGGTGGCGCGCTTCAACGCCTGTTGCGAACGGGGTGTGGACGAGGATTTTCAGCGCCATCTGGCCACCGGCCATGGGGCGGGAGATCGCCGTTTTCACGGCGGGTTAATGAAAATAGCGCGCGGTCCGTTTATCGCGATACCGTTCAACCGAACCTTCCTGGCCACTAAAGGCGGCCCGCGTACGGATGAATTCGGCCGGGTGATACACCGCGACGGCACGGTTATCCGCGGCCTGTATTGCGCCGGCGTCGCTATGGCCAATCCCATCGGCACCCGCGGCGTGGGCGCCGGCACCACCCTGGGACCGAATCTGACCTGGGGTTATATCTGCGGACGCGCCCTGGTGCATGGCGGCGACTCCGCTTCCTCTTCACCGGAGAAATAAAAGTAATGGAAAATACGCTGATGGCGGGGAAAACCGCGCTTATCACCGGCGGATCAAAAGGCATCGGCCGGGCTATTGCCCTGCGGCTGGCACAGGCTGGCGCCAATATTGCATTACTCCTCAGGCAGGATCGGGCCGCCGGGGAGAGCCTAATGGCGGAAATCCGCGCCCTGGGCGGCCGGGGAGCGGCCTATTATGGCGATATTACCGAGCGGGAGCAGGTAAGGGAGCACATTGCGGCCATCACCGCCGGCTTCGGCGGTATCCATATGCTGGTGAACAATGCCGGCGCCGTCGCCCAAGGCGCCTTATTGACCCTGGATGACCAGCAATGGCGGCAGGTGATTGCCACCAACCTCACCGGCTGTTTTGTGGTGGCCACCGAGGCGGCGAAACAGATGCGCGCCCAGGGCGGCGGCGGCATCGTCAATATCGCCGGCGCCTCGGCGCACCGTTGCTATCCCGGCGCCGGCGCTTTCGGCGCCAGTAAAGCGGCGGTAGTCAACCTGACCCGGCAAATGGCCGTTGAATGGGCGGATTACGGCATCCGGGTTAATGGCGTCAGCCCGGGGCCCATCCGGGACGCCGACGATGACTGGCAGCAACGGGAGCCGCAGCTGGCGGCGGAAGTGGCCCGCTTGCCGCTGCGCCGCGCGGGTTTGCCGGAGGAAGTGGCGTCGGCGGTGTTCTATCTGCTCAGCGACGCCGCCTATACCACCGGCCATATGCTGGCGGTGGACGGCGGTGGCCTTTGCACCTGGTATATGACCCGATGAACAGCCGGGCTTTTCATTCTTATTCATAAAGAGGAACCCAACATGCCCGACACCACGACGCCGGCGGTTGCCGCATACCAAGTGGTAAAACAATTCCACGGCAATGAGATCCTCAAAGGCGTGGACATCAGGATCCGGCGGGGGGAGGTTGCGTGCCTCATCGGCCCTTCCGGCTCCGGTAAGTCCACCTTTTTACGCTGCATTAACCATCTGGAGAAAATCGACGGCGGGGCGCTGTATGTGGAAGGTGAGCTGATGGGCTACCGTCAGGTGGGGGATAAGCTTTATGAGCTCAAGGAAGCGGAGATCGCCCGAAAACGCGCCGGAATCGGCATGGTCTTTCAGCGCTTCAATCTTTTCGGCCATATGACCGCCCTGGAGAATGTCATCGAGGCGCCGCAGCGGGTACGCAAAATACCGCGAGCCGAGGCGCTGGAGCAGGGCAAGGCGCTGCTGGCTCGGGTGGGATTGTCCCATAGGTTTGACGCCTACCCTTCGCAGCTTTCCGGCGGCCAGCAGCAGCGGGTGGCCATTGCCCGCGCGCTGGCGATGAAGCCTACCCTGATGCTGTTTGACGAGCCCACCAGCGCGCTGGATCCGGAATTGGTGGGAGAAGTGCTGGATGTGATGCGGGATTTGGCAAAAGAGGGAATGACCATGGTGGTGGTAACCCATGAAATGGCGTTTGCCCGGGAAGTGGGGGACAGCGTCGCGTTTATGGATAACGGCGCGATCATTGAGAAGAGCTCGCCGGAGGAACTGTTCCAGCGGCCGCAGCACCCGCGAACCCGCTCGTTTTTGGCTAAATATCTTTCACAGTGATGGACTATGTTTAATATGTTGTTTTTAAAGTATTTATTGTTAATTGAAAAATTAAATTCAGCGCTGGATTTTCATTGACAGTAAGAGAATGCAAGTGCATATTATTAATTAACTGATTAATTAAATGTGTGGCTGCCATTGCGCTATCCTTCTGCGGTTAAGAGAGATGAGATGACAGACAATCAGCAATACCGTGCCATGCGGCAGCGACAAATAGACGCCGCGCACGAAAAAGCGTTTCCCCATGATGCCCTGGTGGTCATACCCACCCGTTACCCCGGGCGCTGGATTTCAGTGGCGGTGTGCGTTTTGCTGCTGATTCTGCTTATCCGGTCCATGGTGATGAATGAGAATTTCGGCTGGTCCATTGTGGGGCACTACCTGTTTTCTCCCATTATCCTGTCGGGATTATGGGTAACGGTATGGCTGACGGCGGTGATTATGGCCTTGGCGATTGTGCTCAGTGTTTTTATCGCCACGCTGCGGTTATCCGCCAACCCGCTGTTGTCGCGTTTCAGTTCCGGCTATATCTGGTTCTTTCGCGGTACGCCGGTGCTGGTGCAGTTGATTTTCTGGTATAACCTGGCCGCGCTTTATCCAGAGGTCTATATCGGCATACCCCACGTGTTTACGCTATACCAGGGCAGTATGAACGATCTGATTACCCCCTATACCGCCGCCATATTGGGATTGGGATTGAACGAGGCGGCCTACATGGCGGAGATCATCCGGGCGGGCATGTCATCAGTGGATACCGGTCAGCAGGAGGCGGCTCGCGCGCTGGGCATGAATAAAGGATTGTGGTTGCGACGCATTATTTTGCCGCAGGCGATACCCTTTATTATCCCTCCCACCGGGAACCAGGTGATAGGGATGCTGAAAACCACCTCGTTGGTCAGCGTGATTTCGTTATCGGATTTGTTGTATTCGGCACAATCTATTTATTCTCGGACGTTTGAAAATATTCCGTTACTGATTGTTGCCTGTATTTGGTATTTATTTGCCACCACGATATTGAGCTGGATACAGGGGCGGATTGAAAACATATTCCGTAAAGGTCAAACCGCCGATAGATTCGCTCGGAATTAAAGGTTGGACGGGAGCAGGCAATGAAATTGGGATTGTTTAATTTAATGTCATACCAGGATAATCCGCAGGGAATCCAGGGCGTCATTAATGATATGCGCAGCATGGTCGGCCTGGCGGAAGAAATAGGGTTTGAAACCGCCTGGTTTGCCGAACACCATTTCAGCAATTATTCCATCAGCGTATCGCCGCTGTTAATGGCCGCGCATATGGCGGGATACTGCCGGCGAATCAAACTCGGTACCGCGGTTATCGTTTTGCCGCTGTATGAACCCATGCGCCTGGCGCAGGAAATCGCCCTCGTGGACCGGTTGACCGACGGCCGCCTGGTGTTGGGCATCGGCAGCGGCTACCAGGCCTACGAATTTGACCGCTATGGCATGGACGTGGCGCGGCGCAACGATATCCTGCTGGATAAGTGGGCATTTATCGAGTCGGCGCTGGTGGACGGACAGACCGAGACGCTGTCATGGCAAGGGCAGCACATTAAAACGGACTTTTTGCTCAGGCCGCTGCAGCAGCCCCTGCCGCCGGTGTTTATCACCACCGCCCAGCCGGCGCTGTTGCAGCGATTCAGCCGTTGGCGGCCCACCGCCTTCATGACCGCCGGCTGGCGCGGTTCGCCGCGGCTGAAAACCATGGTGGACGACGCCCGGCGGGAATGGCATGAGGCCGGCCTGCCGGCGGATACGCCGGTGGCGGTACAGCAGTATATCCATGTCACCGACAGCAAAAAAGCCGCCCTGGAAGCCGCCGAGCGGGCGCTGTTCGTGGCCCGGATGATTGCGGCGCTGCACGGCAAGGAGATGAGTACCGAAGGCGCTTTTATCCACGCCCCCAAATTCCCTGATGAACCGGATGCCTCGGTGATTCGGGATAATCTTATAATCGGCGATGCCCAGCATGTGGCCGAACGTATTATCCAGGAAGTCAAGGATTTGAATCCGTCCCATTACAACTGTTTTTTCCAATTTGGCGATATGCCCATTGCCGCCGCCAGGCAATCATTGGAAAAATTCGGCCTGGAGGTGATTCCATTATTGGAACGGGCCTTGGGTAAAGTCACGGTGGATATTCGTTAAGTCTTATTACGTTAAATGTATTACCCAATATGCTTTGTTATTAAAGGGGAGAGTCCATGCCTGAATATTCACAGCGAATACCTGTTGCCGGTGACGACTGCGGGATGATAATCGAAAAGATTAAACGGCAGCAGTCCGATAATTCCGCCCTGGCCGAGACGTTACCGCCGGAAGCCTATAATAGCGATGCATTTTTTTCTCATGAAATGGAAAAAATATTTCGCGGCGATTGGGTATTCGTCGGCCATGTATCGCAAATTCCGGCGCTGGGGGATTATTTCACGCTGGATATCGTTAACGAGCCGCTGGTGGTGGTACGCAACGCCGAGGGCGTCAGCGTCATGTCCGCCGTCTGCCTGCACCGCTGGGCGCCGGTGGTGAGCGGCCAGGGCAACTGCAAGGCGTTTGTCTGCCCGTTCCATAACTGGACCTACGATATTACGGGCAACCTTATCGGCACGCCCTATATGAATCAGGCGGCGGATTTCGACCGCAAGCAGTGCCGTCTGCCGGTCATTCGCAGTGAAATCGTTCACGGCATGATTTTCATTACCTTTTCAGAGCAGGTGGAATCCATTGCCCAGCGGTTAAAGCCCCTCAACGCCCTGTTGGATAAATACCAGGTGGCTGAACTGGACACCGCCTATACCCTGGACTACGACTGCCCGTTCAACTGGAAAATGGCGGTGGAGACCTTTATGGAGTGCTATCACCACTCCGCGGTGCACCGTACCACCCTGGAAGACAGTTTTCCCGGCCGGCTGAGTTATATCGGCGAAGACGGCCCCGGCTGGACCCTGTGCCACCAGCCGCTGCGCAAAAACGGCGAACTGTCCGAAGTGCTGACGGAAGGGCTGATTCCTTTAACCGGCTTTAGCGAAGAGGATATGCGGCAAATCCATCTGATGCTGATTTATCCCGGCTGCCTGATAGGCCTCAATCCGGATCGGCTCAGTATCAGCACCCTGCTGCCCATCAATAAGCACATGACCGTCTGGCATCGTCTGGTGCTGGTGTCCAAGGCCTCCAGCGCGCAGCCCTCTTTTGCGCAGACCGCCGCCGATATGAAAGCATCCAGCCTCTCCATCATCGATGAAGATCTGATGATTAATTCGGCCCAGCAACGGGGCAGCGCATCGCAGCTGGCCGGGCCGGGACGCCTGGGACATTTGGAAACCACGGTCTGGCATTTGGCGAACTATATACGTACTCGCATCTGACGCGCGGGCTCACGCCGGCAGGATAAAAAAGGTAATCGGCATGAAAATGAAAAAACTCGGACGGTCCGGGCTGGACGTCTCCGCGCTGTGTTTAGGCTGCATGACCTATGGCGCGCCGGACAAAAGCGGCTATAGCTGGACCCTGGATGAACGGCAAAGCCGCACGTTTATTCAAAAAGCGCTGGAGCTGGGCATCAATTTTTTTGATACCGCCAACGCCTATTCCAAGGGGCACAGCGAAGAAATCCTCGGCCGCGCACTGCGGGATTTCGCCCGTCGCGACGAGGTGGTGATCACCAGCAAAGTGTTTAATCCCATGCATTCGGGGCCGAACGGCAAGGGTCTGTCCCGCAAGGCCATTATGACGGAAATAGATGCCAGCCTGACGCGGCTGAACACCGATTACATCGATTTATACCAGATTCATCGCTGGGACTACGAGACGCCTCTTGAAGAGACGCTGGAAGCGCTGCACGACCTGGTGAAGATGGGCAAGGTGCGTTATCTCGGCGCGTCGTCCATGTATGCCTGGCAGTTCTGCAAGGCGCTTCATGTGGCGCGGGAAAACGGCTGGACGCCGTTTATCGCCATGCAAAACCATCTCAATCTGCTGTATCGGGAAGAGGAGCGGGAAATGATGGGGCTGTGTCGGGCCGAGGGCATCGGCGTCACCCCGTGGAGTCCGCTGGCGCGGGGACGGCTCAGCCGGCCGTGGCAACAGAGCGCCGCCACCGATCGCGGCGCTGACGATGCCTACGCCCGCTTTCTTTATACCGCCACCGAACAGGCGGACCGGGAAGTCATCCAGGCGGTAACGGATGTCGCCGCCCGTCGCGGGGTGTGCCAAGCCCAGGTGGCGCTGGCCTGGCTGTTCACCAAGCCATCGGTGACGGCGCCCATTATCGGCGCCACCGCGTTCAGCCACCTCACCGATGCCGTCGCGGCGACGGAGCTGGTGCTGACGGAGCAAGAAATAGCCGCCCTTGAGGCGCCCTACATTCCCCATCAGGTGGTTGAACATACCTGAGCCGGTGTTTTTTATCTTTCTTATACAGAGCCTATTATGAAAAAAAGTCATCAGCAGATAGCGGACATCGCGGAACAGTTGAAGCAAAAAGGGGTGGAGTATTGCATGGGCGCCTATGTGGATATCCACGGCGTGCCCAAGGGCAAAGTGGTCCCCCTCAGCCATTTCAGCCAGATGGCGGCCGGTTCGGAGCGCTATACCGGCTATGCCCTGGACGGTCTGGGCCAGCTTCCCAATGAGGACGAACTCACCTCGGTGCCGGACCTGGATCATATTATCCAGCTGCCCTGGGAACCGAAAATCGCCTGGATGCCGGCGGATAATGCCTTTAAAGGCGAGCCCTATGCGTTAAACACCCGGGTGGCGCTGAAAAACGTCTTGGCGCAGGCCAACAAGATGGGCTTTGGGTTCAATCTCGGCATCGAATGTGAAATCTATCTGTTGAAACGGGATGAAGACGGTGGGTTATCAGTACCGGACGCGGATAATAAATTAAACAAGCCATGCTATGACCTGCAGGGATTTGTCGATCAGTTCGACTGGCTGGATACCATGTCCCGCACTATTAACGATCTGGGCTGGGATCTCTATTCGCTGGATCATGAAGACGGCAATTCCCAGTTTGAATTCGATTTTAACTATGCCGATGCGTTAACCAGCTGCGATCGTTTTATTTTCTTCCGTTTCATGGCGAAGCATTACGCCAAGGAACGGGGACTGGTGGCCACCATGATGCCGAAACCCTTCGCCAATAAAACCGGTACCGGCGCGCATTTCAATATGTCTTTATATGATATCGCCAGCGGCGAGAATATCTTTGCTTCCCGGGATGACCCGCGCGGCCTGGGCCTGTCCGACACCGGCTACTATTTTATCGGCGGCTTGCTCAAGCACGGCCGGGCGCTGTGCGCGGCATTCGCGCCCACCGTCAACAGCTACAAACGTCTGGTGCGCCAGGGGGCCATGAGCTACTTCTCCTGGGCGCCGGTATTCAATTCCTACGGCTCCAATAACCGCACCAACTCGGTTCGGGTCCCGGCCGGGGGCGGTCGCTGCGAATCCCGCAATGCCGACGGCGCGGTGAATCCCTACCTGGCCGCCACCCTGGCATTGGCCGCCGGGCTGGAAGGCATTCGCGAGAAAATCGATCCGCGGGAGCCCAACGAAGACAATCTCTATTCCATCAGCGAACAGGAACGGCGGGCGCGGGGCATTGATTTCCTGCCGCAGAACCTGCTGGAAGCGGTGGAAGCCTTTGCCGCCGACCCCTTTGTCGAAGCCACCCTCGGCACCGCGCTGCGGGATGAATTCGTTAAGTACAAGACCCAGGAATGGAACAATTACCATCTCCATGTCAGCCAATGGGAAATCGACCAGTACAGTACAATATTCTGATGAGCGGACAACCTGAATTGTTTGAGGTGGTGGTGGCGGAGAGGAAGGATCGGGGCACCGGCGTCATCATTATCACCCTGGCCCGTCCCGACGGCGGGCCGCTGCCGCCCTTTGCCGCCGGCGCGCATATCCCGGTGCAGCTGCCGGGGGGATTGCTGCGCTACTATTCGCTGTGCGGCGATCCGGCGCAGCGTACCCGTTATAAGCTGGCGGTTCTGGTGACCCGGCACTCGCAGGGCGGCGGCCAGGTCATCCGCGAAAAACTGCTGCCGGGGGTGGCCTTGGCTGTCGGCGAGCCGCGCAATCACTTTCCGCTGGAACCGCATCCCGGCCCGACGCTGTTGCTGGCGGGGGGCATCGGCATTACGCCGTTGTTATTGATGGCGTTGGCCCTCAAGCGCCAGGGCCGGGAGTATCTGCTGCACTATTTCGGCCGTGCCGACACCTTGGCGGCCCTGGCGGAGGAGCCGGACTATAGGGAGATAGCGGGTGATATCCTGGTGGATACGCAAACCCGGCCGCCCCGGCAGGCAGCGGTCCAGGTGGATGCGGCCTTGGGGCCGCCGTCGGATCCGCTGCCTGAGGATGCGGCGGCCATGGCGTCCGCCGGGGATGCCGCTATGTCAGGCCGAGACGGATCGCTGGACGGGATATTGCATGACTGGCGGCAGCGTTACCGGCGGTTTGAGCTCTATTACTGTGGCTCGACGGAATTTATGCAAACCATCCGCGATCGCTGTGTTGCTCTGGGCATACCGTCGGAGGATTGCCATTGTGAATCTTTCGCTCCGCCCAAGGTGGCCGGCGAAAAAGCCTTTGCGGTAAAAATCCACGGCACCGGCGAAATTATCCCGGTCAGCGCCGAGCAGACCATTGCCGACGCGCTGAATGATGCCGGTGTCGGGGTAGAGATTTCCTGTGGCCAGGGGTTGTGCGGTACCTGCCTGGCACAGGTGAAAGAGGGAGTACCGGATCATCGGGATGAGTATTTAAGTGCGGATGAGAAGGCGGCCAACACGAAGATTTTGCTTTGTTGTTCCCGTTCGCTTTCATCAACCCTGGTTATTGACCTTTAATTGTTAGCAGAGGAATCACACTATGTCCGTAGCGCCTTTTCATCTTGCGATACCGGTTTACGACCTGGCCGCCGCCCGCCATTTTTATGGCGATATCTTC
This sequence comes from Sodalis sp. RH16, assembly GCF_047324245.1. Taxonomy (NCBI): domain Bacteria; kingdom Pseudomonadati; phylum Pseudomonadota; class Gammaproteobacteria; order Enterobacterales; family Bruguierivoracaceae; genus Sodalis; species Sodalis sp. RH16. Next base: position 2,888,263 of record NZ_CP178737.1, read on the forward strand.
GGGTGCGAGGAGGGGCGCAGCAGTGAGCAGTGGGTGGATTTTGACTTTTTCGGTCATCAGTTGGTTATCCATGAGCATCCGAAAACCGCCAGTCAGGATCATGCCCATACCAATCCGGTGGACGGCCATGATGTGCCGGTGCCGCATTTCGGCGTGGTGCTGGCCTGGGATGATTGGGAGGCGCTGGCGAAACGGCTGACGGAGCGAAATACCGCCTTTGTGATTGAGCCGTATATTCGATTTAAAGGGCAGGTGGGGGAGCAGGCGACGATGTTTTTGCTCGATCCGTGCCAGAATGCGTTGGAATTCAAGGCGTTTAAGGATATCGGCCAGCTGTTTGCCAAGTGAGGGGCGACCTTTAACACGTTCGTTGCATGTTCGGCGATCGCGGGCCTAGCGTGCCATGGGGCGCTTCGGCGGGCGGTAAAACCACGCCCGCGTCGACCCCATTGGCGCGCTCTCCCTTTAACACGTTCGTTGCATGTTCGGCGATCGCGGGCCTAGCGTGCCATGGGGCGCTTCGGCGGGCGGTAAAACCACGCCCGCGTCGACCCCATTGGCGCGCTCTCCCTTTAACACGTTCGTTGCGCGTTCGGCGATCGCGGGCCTGGTTTATGGGGCCGGTTTGATTTCCAGGTGTTCAAACACGAATTCACGCATGCAGCTGATGGCGTGTTTATATTTGAATTTGGGGAACATTACGGTGCGGAATAATACGCCGTCGAGAAAAGTTGAAATAAACATCGCCATATCCACCGGATTGACATCCCGGAATACGCCGGCGGTTATGCCGTCTTTGAGGGTATTTTTCAGTATCACGGACTCTTTTTCATAGAATTTCCGAATAGCTTTATCTATTTCGGGGGTGCGTCCGTTGGTGCCGGCGTAATCAAGACTGATTTTGGCCAGTTTTTGCAGCAGGTAAAATTGTAAAATATGAATCTGGATCCAAAGAAACAGTACGTCTTTTGGGTTTGAGGCGTTCATCTTGATGGAGTCAAATTTCTCAAAGGCCTTTTCTACCGTGGATTCAATGACTTTTAGAAACAGATTTTCTTTGGAGCCGAAATAGTAATAGATGAGCGCGGAATTAAGGCCGGTGGCCTCGGCAATGTCTTTTATACGTACCGATGAGTAATTTTGCTTAGCAAATAATTCCAGCGCCGAGTCCTGTAAGATATTGGCTACATCGTTTTGAGCATGCTTACCATTTTTGATTGTGGATTTTTCGTTGGTTTCACTGTTTTTCATAGAAGATGCCGCGGCCGGTGCCTGCTGTTCCCGTCACGCAACATGACGAGGGGGACTCAATGGCTAAATTCTACCATAGCCAAGAAATCATCAACAAGTTAACTATTTGATTAATTAACACCTACCTTAGCTTTGCGTTGATAAGGAAAAACCATGGCAGATTATGAACGTTATGCGCTGGGCAACTTCCGGCTTCAATCCGGAGAGGTGCTTGATGACGCCGTTTTGGCTTACGAAACCCACGGGACCTTGAATAGCCGGGGGGACAATGCCGTGCTGTTGCCGTCGTGGTATACCGGTACCCACCGTTCATGGCGTTCAATCATCGGTGCGGGCCGGGCGCTGGATCCGGCCCGTTATTTCATCATTGCTGTGAATATGTTTGGAAACGGTATTTCCAGTTCGCCAAGCAATTCACCACGCCAGGGCGGGGCGGGTTTTCCTGCCGTCAGCGTGGGGGATAATGTCCGCGCGCAATATCAACTGCTGACGGAACATCTGCGGGTTAGGGAACTGGCCCTGGTGGCGGGCTGGTCAATGGGGGCGATGCAGGCGTGGCATTGGGCGGCGCTATACCCGCAACAGGTAAAAGCGTTTCTGTCCATTTGCGGCAGCGCACGCTGCTGGCCGCTGAACTTTGTCTTTCTCGAGGGCGTGAAAGCCGCATTGCTGGCGGACGCGGCTTTTGATCACGGCAACTATCGCCAACCGCCGCGGGCCGGCTTGGCTGCCTTTGGCCGCTGTTATGCCGGTTGGGCCTATTCAGCGGCGTTTTATCGCGATGAATTATACCGGAACCTTAATTTTGCCACCGTGGAGGACCTGCTGCGGGAGTGGGAGCGGGATCACTGCCAATGGGATGCCAACGATCTGTTGTGCATGCTGGCGACCTGGCAGCAGGCGGATATCAGCCGGGATCCGGCGTTTGGCGGCCGGTTCGCGGAGGCGATAAGCGGGATTAGGGCCAGGGCGATTATCATGCCCTGCGATACGGATAGCTATTTTACCGAGGAGGAGGCGTTTAAAGAATACCGGCTGTTAAGCCGCGCCGTATGGCGTCCTATCCGGTCGCCATACGGTCATTGTGCCGGCGCTCCCGGCCGTTTTGCCGCTGAAACCGCGCTGATAGAGCAGGGAATGGCTGAGTTATTGCCGCAAAAAGACTGACGCCTCAATAAAACGGGTAAATGCTTTGCGGCCGGCGCTATTCGATGATTTCCAGCTCCACCACCCGTCCCTGGTCAAACCAGGTTTCCAGGCCGGTGACGCGCAAGGGCAATTCACCTTCGATAACTTCGCCGATATAGGAGATAGGCAGCGGTTCTTCGGCGGTATCATCGCCGTACACCACGCAAAACTGCTGGCGGGGGCTGTAAAAGCAAACCGAGCCGGTGCACTTGCCGTATTTTTCCCGGCGCATTTTTCCCACTTCTTCTGTTCTGAATTTATTTTCCCAGGGCGCCACGATAGGCATGGTAAAAAAGACCATATCGCCGATGAGCTTACCGTGCTGCAATACGCTTTTCATCGGCAGTTTTTTTCGCAGTTCCTTGACCAGATTAGGGACTTTATCTTCCCATACCTCGATAATGCAAATCGGCTGGTCGGCAACGTTCATTCTGAGTTTCATTCTGTTTCCTGTTATTTGAGGAGAAAAGGGATAAGAAGCGGATCAGGCCGGTTTGACCCGACGGAATCCATCGCCAAGGCCCCAGGGCAGAATAAAATCGACCCACATATGCAAACGGTTGGCATAGGACAATGCCGCATGGGACAAACGGCACAGTTCGTCCAGCGTGGTGCATTTGCAGGCGGTGTCCACATATAAATGAATCAGGCTGGCGGCGTGGGGCAGGCTGACGAAATCAAAAAAATCCGCTTTATAACCGATGATTTCTTTGATGATGGCTTGCAGGGTCGGCAGATCCGCTTGGGTATCTTCCGCCACCCTGATAAGCCCCCACAGCATTTCATCCGCCATGGTTCTCGCTTCGCCTTCGGCGAAAATGATGGTGCTGAGGTATTGTCCGCGCGATCCGGTATTCCGGGGGACGATGCCATTGCCCAGGTCTCGCACTTCAGCGGGCTGTTCAAACCAGATTTTCTCACGTTCCTCTTCGAAACGTTTTATCACTTCATCAACGGACATGTTGGTCTCCATCATCATGAAAAAGGCGTGTTAATTAATTAACTAATTAATAAGCAAGGAGTATGCCAACGCTCATGCGTGATTAATATCTATTCAAATCATAATGTTGTGGTCGGCCCTGGAAAGGAGGATACGCGCCGGTTCGGGGATGTTTTACCATGGTGCATGGGTTGCACCCGGTTCGGGCGCATCGGTTCCGGTTGGCATGGCTTGGCTCTGGGAGGATGATCGCGCCCTTCGGGGAGGGGTTCACGGCCTGATTTACCCTATTGCTACGATCTGGCAGCCTGTCCCGACCGGGCGCGTTGTCAACAAGCCCAGGCCATCATCTTTTAAGATGACGGCCTGCCGTTATGGCCCCGCCGGGGGGAACCGCCATGGGTCAGCTACGGGCGTGGGCGGCCGCGCGCTGTACCAGCTCATGGTCCGGGCGAACGCCGGTATACAGAACGAATTGTTCCAGCGCCTGGATCGCGATGACTTCGGCACCGGTAATCACCGGTTTGTTCTGCGCCTGCGCGGCTTGAATCAGCGGAGTCCGCGCCGGCAACGCCACGACGTCAAACACGATTTCGGCCTGCGCTATGCGCTGCTCGCTAAAGGAGAGGGCGTCTGCGCCGGCGCCGCCGGCCATACCCACCGGGGTAACATTGATCAGCAAGGCGGCGGGGGTTGTGCTGTCGTCCTCCTGCCAGGCATAACCATACAAATCCGCCAGCCGCCGGCCGGTTTCCTCGTTGCGCGCGACAATGGTGCCGTTGTGGAATCCGGCGTCATGGAACGCGGCGGCCACCGCTTTTGCCATGCCGCCGCTGCCGCGCAGGACAAAGGAGGTCTGCGGATTGATACCATGCTGTTTTATCAACTGCGCAATGGCGATATAGTCGGTGTTATAGGCTTTTAGATAGCCATCGGTATTCACGATGGTATTGACGGAATCGATGGCTTTTGCCGAAGGATCAAGTTCGTCCAGATAGGGAATGCACGCTTCTTTAAAGGGCATCGACACTGCGCAGCCGCGGATTCCAAGTGCGCGGATCCCGCCGATGGCGGCCGGCAGATCCTGCGTGGTGAAGGCTTTATAGATGTAATTCAGATTGAGCTGTTCATAGAGATAATTATGGAAACGGGTGCCGAAATTACCCGGCCGCGCGGCCAAAGACATGCAAAGCAAGGTATCTTTATTGATATTCATGGCGGTTATCCTGTGTCTCTTTTTTTTCAAGAATTGTCTGTTATGCCGGAATGTCGCTTAGATACAGCGGTGCCAAGTTGCTGCCCGGCCTGGTTTTATCCTTAACCGGCAGCATATCACATCGCTAATCCTTCAGGCACCGGCCGGCGAGCGATGTAGATTCGCCGTGCGGACTTCTGGCAGAACCGCAAAGCGGTACTACACTTCGAACATGGTCTGTTACTTCCACCCCGGACTCATACGAAAAGCAACGCCCAATACCTGTTTTAAATTTATGTGCCATCAGCCATTGATTCCAAAGGCGGGTTAATTATTGCCCGCTCCGGGAGCGATGCCGACATCGGCACGGGTTAAGGCAGCGGAAGTCGGAATTCGTCTAAATGCGCGCAGGAGAAGAATTGGATGGCCAAGGGATCCTCGAAGAAAAATGAAGTGGTTTTTCCTACCACCACAACCACCATGGCAAGCAAAGTCGATAACCAGGTGGAAATTACCATTGATGACAAAGGGGTGCGTATCGTCCACCCCAATTCAGATAACGATATTGTCCAGCGGCTGGACGCCGATCGCAAAACCCGCGTCAGGGAAGGCAAGCCGGTGCCCCTTGGCGCGACCTGGGACGGCCTTGGGGTGAATTTTGCCCTCTTCTCCGCCCATGCCACCAAGGTGGAACTCTGTCTGTTCGACGAGGAAGGCGTTGAGTATGACCGCATCGAACTGCCGGAATATACCGATGAAGTCTGGCACGTCTATCTGCCGGATGCCCGGCCGGGTCTGCTGTATGGTTATCGCGTGCATGGCCCACATGCCCCGGAGGAGGGGCATCGCTTCAATCCGGCTAAGCTGCTGCTCGACCCTTATGCCAAGCAGATCCGTGGCGAATTGAAATGGGATGATGCGCTGTTCGGTTATGATTTTAACGCCGACGATAAAGACCTGAGCATAGATGAACGGGACAGCGCGCCTTTCATGCCTAAGTGCCGGGTTATCGATCCGGCGTTTTCCTGGCCGGCGAACGGCAAGAGTTTTATCCCCTGGGAAAAAACCCTGATCTACGAAACCCACGTGCGCGGCTATACCATGCGCCATCCGGCGGTGCCCGAACATCTGCGCGGCACCTTTTCGGCCCTGAGCGTACCCCAGATCGTGGATTACATTAAGTCTCTCGGCGTTACCGCTATTGAGCTGATGCCGATCCATGCTTTCACCGACGATCGCCATTTACAGGAAAAAGGGCTGCACAATTTCTGGGGCTACAATACCCTGTGCTTTTTCGCCCCGCATCCGCAATACATGGCCACGTCGTCGGTTTATGAATTCAAGCAGATGATAGCCACCCTTCATGCCGCCGGCATCGAAGTGATTCTAGACGTGGTGTATAACCATACCGCCGAAGGGAATGAACTGGGGCCGACCCTCTCTTTGAAAGGCATAGACAATGCCAGTTATTACCGGCTGTTTCCCGAAGAGAAGCGTTATTACATCAACGATACCGGTACCGGCAATACGTTGAATTTAAGCCATCCGCGGGTGCTGCAAATGGTCACCGACTCCCTGCGTTACTGGGCAACGGAGATGCAGGTGGATGGCTTTCGCTTCGACCTGGCCACCATCCTCGGGCGGGAGATTTACGGCTTTGACGAAGGCTGCGGGTTTCTGGATACCTGCCGCCAGGATCCGGTGCTCAGCCAATGTAAACTGATTGCCGAACCTTGGGATTGCGGCCCCGGCGGGTATCAGGTGGGCGGTTTTCCTCCCGGCTGGTCGGAGTGGAACGATCGGTATCGCGATTCGGTGCGCAAATTCTGGCGCGGCGATGAGGGCCAATTGGCGGAATTCACCACCCGGCTGGCCGGCTCGGCGGATATTTTCAACCACCGCGGACGAAAGCCCCATGCGTCGGTGAATTTTATCACTGCCCATGACGGTTTTACCCTCAACGATCTGGTTTCCTATGAGAATAAGCATAACGAAGCTAATGGAGAGGATAACCGCGACGGCCATAGCGATAATAATTCCGCCAACTATGGCGTTGAGGGGCCCACCGAAGACCCGGCCATCAATGCTTTGCGGCTAAGGCAGATGCGCAATATGCTGGCGAGCCTGATGTTTTCCCAAGGCACGCCGATGCTGCTGGCGGGGGACGAATTCGCCCGTACCCAGCAGGGCAATAATAACGGTTATTGCCAGGACGATGATATCTCCTGGGTGGATTGGAATATCACCGATAAAGGCGAATCGCTGATTCTCTTTACCTATCGGCTTATCGCGTTGCGGGATCGGTTCCCGATTTTGCATCGGGGACGTTTCCTCACCGGGCAGCGCAATGAAAAACTGGACATCAAGGATGTGACCTGGTTCCAGCCCAATGGCGAGGAGATGACCGAGGAGTCATGGGGTGATGCCCAGCTGAAAAGTATCGGTATGCTGCTGGACGGTCGTTCACAGCCCACCGGCCTGCTGCGGGTCGGCTCCCTCAGTACCGTTTTGCTGCTGTTCAGCGCCTCCCATGAGGATGTGGTGTATACCTTGCCGGAAGTGGCCCACGGTTACGGTTGGCGGCATATCTTTGATACGTTCCAGCCGGACGATATCAATGAGCACAGCTTCGGCTTCGGCCATAAATATACTTGTCCCTCCAGGACCGTGGCGCTGTTTGAGCTGGTGAATACCAAGACTACCATGGTGCGGGGATGAGGGCCGGTAGGACGGCGTGCTCCTTTACACGTCGGCTGCACGTCTGGCGATAGCGGGCATACCGTGCCATGTGGCGCTCGGGGAAAACCACGCCCGATTCCACCACATCGGCACGCTATCCCTTTAACCGGTTCGTTGCACGCGCGGCGATCGCGGGCCCGGGCCGCCATGGGCCGACGCTACTCACAGGCCGACTGGCGAAGGGCCAGATATTCCTCTTGAAAGATACACATCCGGATGGTGTTGCGGTATTCGCCGTTAACGAAAAATTCCTTGATCAATACCCCTTCCACGTTGAATCCCAGCTTGCTGTAGATGTGGATGGCCTTTTCATTCTCCTGGTCAACAATGAGGTAGAGTTTATGCAGGTTTAGCACCAGGAACCCATATTCCATGGCCAGCCGGGCGGCGATGCCGGCATAGCCATGCCCCTGATGCGTCGGATCGATCAAAATCTGGAATTCGGCGCGGCGATGGATATGGTTGATTTCCACCAGTTCCACGAGACCGATTTTGATGCCTTCCTTATCGATGATAAAACGCCGCTCACTTTGATCGTGAATATGCTTGTCGTAGAGGTCGTTCAGTTCCACAAATGCTTCATAGGGTTCCTCGAACCAGTAACGCATTACGCTTTCATTATTATCCAGCTGATGGACGAAATAAAGATCCTCGCGTTCCAATGGGCGTAATTTTATATTGTAGGTGTTAGAGAGTTTATTTTCTACGATCATAATTTATTTATTAATAATAAGATAATAATGATTTTAATCGGGCCGGGGCGCTGCGTTTCAATGCTCCGCCGCGGTGGATGTCAGGTTAATAACTAATACTCCGGTGATAATAAGCGCCATGCCGAGTATAGCGTAAAGATCCAGCTTTTGATCGAAGAACAGATAGCCGGCAATGGCCACGAAAACGATGCCCAAGCCTGCCCAGAGCGCGTAGGCTATGCCCACCGGGATGGATTTGAGTACTAATGATAATAATAAAAAGGAAGTAATATAGCCGGCAATCACCAGAATGGAGGGATAGAGTTTCGTAAAACCCGCCGAGGCTTTAAGTGATGTGGTAGCAATAACTTCGGATAAAATAGCGATCAGGAGATATAAATACGTCATAGGCATTAATCATTTTCTCTAACAAAGGCCGCCAATATTACCACGTTAATATGGAATGTGAAATTGACAATTTACCGCTGTTTTTAATATTCGGCAGGATGATTATTATTCTATAAAGAATTTGACGATTTATACCGCCGGCCTATTGATTCAGCCATATCGGCGTTTCCGGCCGGACCCCGCTGTGTTGGGATGGGCCGGCAGTGCGCACGGCGGCACGGTTCCTCCGGGGGAAGCAGATTCCTTAAAATGGAAAAAAAACGAAGCTTTATGGAAATCATTTGCATCGTGCCGTGGCCGCCCGGGGAAAATGTGTAACAAGGTTCAAAAGCTTGGGACGGCTCACGGATCGACAATAAAACCGTCCCGGGGCTCATCCTCCGCTCATTTATGCCGATAAACCTTTACCCCTCTTCAAGGACGGTTTTGGTTATGAAAAAATTAGTACATTTACCTTTTTTGGTTCAAATGATAAGTGGTTTTGCAGTCGTTATTTTTATGATGCTTTGCTTGGGCGGAGTATCGTTGTACCACCTTAGCAATACCAATGCCCATATAGACGACTATCGCAACAACTGGCTGCCCGGCGTGCGTTATACCCTGGAGATGCGCGAAAATCTGGCGGAGCTGCGGTTGCAGCAGATACAGTATATCTCCTCGGCGACGGAGAGCGACCGCGAGGGGCATCGGGTAGAGCTCATGCAGGCGGTGGCGAACTATCGTCGTGCTCAGGATCATTATATTGCTTTGCACAGTCCGTTAAGCTCCACCCCGTTATTCAGCCAGATCATCGCCAATTTTGATCAGTTCAGCCAGGCGAATGATGAGGTGGTGAAAGCCATGAGCGCCGGCGATGTGACGTCGGCCATCCAAATCAGCGGTGATAATTCACGCAAATACCGCACTCAACTGATGATTGATCTGGCCACCATGGTGGATCGGGAAATCAGCGGCAGCAACAAGGCCGCCGACGAATCAAGCCAGGGGTATTTTATCGCCAAAACTTCTCTGCTGGGACTGGGGCTGTTCGCCCTGGTGATTTCCGGCCTGCTGGCGACGGTCATCGCCCGAAATCTGTGGCGGCAGCTGGGCGGCGAGCCGGCTTATGCCACGGTCATTATGCGTAAAATCGCCGAGGGCGACCTGACCACGGGCATCCAGGTGAGGGCGAAGGACAGCGGCAGTTTGCTGGCGGCGCTGAATACCATGAGCCAGCAGCTGCGCGATACCATTAACGGTATCATCCGCGGCAGCGAATCCATTTCGGTGGCCTCGGGCCAGATTGCGCAGGGAAATACCGATCTTTCCCAGCGTACCGAAGAACAGGCGTCTTCGTTGATCCAGACGTCGGCCAATATGCAGCAGCTGACGCAAACCGTGCATCAGAACGCCGATAATGCCAAAGAGGCCAGCGAGCTTGCCACGGTAACGTCGCGTACCGCTTCCCAAGGCGGTAAGATCGTTGCCGAAATGCTGACTCAGATGCGCGATATTTCGCAAAGCTCGAAAAAAATCGTTAATATCATTTCTGTCATTGAAGGTATCGCCTTCCAAACCAACCTGCTGGCGCTTAACGCGGCGGTGGAAGCGGCCCGGGCCGGTACCCAGGGCAAGGGTTTCGCGGTGGTGGCCAGCGAAGTCAGAACCCTGGCGCAAAAGAGCGCCGACGCGGCCAAAGAGATTAAATCCTTGATTGAAGGCACGGTGGAGAAAATCACCGCCGGCTCCGACCGCGCCGATCATGCCAGTAAAGCGATGACGGAAGTGGTGGATTCGGTGGATAAAGTGGCCGCCATTATCCGTGAGATCGCCAATGCCAGCAGCGAGCAGCATTTGGGCATCCAGGAAGTGGGGCAGGCGGTTGCGCAAATGGATCAGGTGACCCAGCAAAATGCGGCGCTGGTTGAAGAGGCCGCCGCCGCAGCCCGGTCGCTTACCGAACAAGGAGAGGAATTGCGTAAAACCGTCAGCTTTTTCCAGACCGCCTGATTGGCGGCCCGGCCGAGCAGAGGTAATCATAAGGACAGCGGTATGCCGGTAGAGCATTATCCCTATGTATCACAGTGGTCCGCGCCGGGACTGAATCAGCGAATACTGGCCGGCGCCGATCCCTGCGGGGATCCGGATTGGCGGGAACAGTCCGGCTTTAGCGATGCCCAGGAGTATCGCTTCTGGTCCTGGCGAATCTGCGGGATCGCCTGTTTTCAATCGCTATTGCTATACCGGCGCCGGCACGGGGCGACGCCGGACCCGTCCCTCTGCTCGCGTTATGCCATCTGGCGCCATGCCATGGCGGCAAAAGCCTATATCCCGCAGCCGGACGGCTCGGTTAAGGGGTTGATTTATGCCCCTTTTGTGGAGATGATCGTACGCCTGTACGGCATTTCGGCCCGGGTGGATACCGCCATCAGCCGGGAGAGCCTGGCGGACTGCCTGTCAAGGGGGATGCCGGTAATGGCGTCGGTTTCGCCTAAGATCCGCCATGCCGACGGATACAATAGCGATCCCGGCGCAAACGGCGGCCATTTGGTGTTGTGCTACGGGCTGGAGGGGGATCGGGTGTGGTTCAATAATCCCTCGGCCACCGAGACGGCCCCTTACCACTCTTCACTGCCGCTGGACGCGTTTTTTTCCTGGTGCGCCGGCCGGGGCGTGGTGTTTGACGCGGCGTCCTGCCCCGCTTCGACCTAAGGTTAATCCTCTCGCGCCGTCAGGTAGCGGTACCGGCGGCGGCAACCACGGGGATAGCCGTGCCGGCGCCTCCGGCAACGTCTCATTCATCAAGCCCTAACGGCCGGAAGCCGGTTTTCGTTTTACCGGCTGCGGTTTGCGCGAGACCGATTCCCCCGCGTTGGCGGGCAATCGCAGCAGATCCACCAGGCCGATAAGCGACATCAGGGTAATCAGCACAAACGCCAGCCGATAGCTGATGCCGGGCAAATCCCCCATACCCAAGAGCGGCGCCGCTTTCTCTCCGATCCGCACGCCAATGGCGCCGATGGTGATGCCCATGCCGATGGAGAGCTGCACCGCCGTACTGAACAGGGTATTGGCATAACTCATGTCGCTCTGCGGGATATCGGCGAAGGCCAGGGTGCTGATGCCGGTAAACTGCATCGATCGGCAGAGGCCGCCGTAAAACAGTACGCTAAGAATGACCCAGCTCGGCGTCGTCGGCGTCAGAAAGGCGCAGGCCAGCAGCGACAGCGCCCCAAGAGTGCCGTTTACCAGCAGGACCTTGCGGAAACCGAAGTGCCGGATAAGCGGCGTGGTGGCGGGTTTCATCGCCAGGTTGCCGGCAAACACCGCCAGCACCAGAGAACCGGCATTGAACGCGTCCATGCCGAATCCCACCTGGAACATGATGGGCAGTAAAAACGGCACCGCGCCGATGGCCATGCGAAATAACGAACCGCCGCCGAGAGTCACCCTGAAGGTCAATACCTTAATGGAATTCAACCGGATCATCGGGTTTTCGGCCCGCTGCAAATGGCGCAGGGTCAAAAACAGGGCCAGCAGGCCCACCAGCAGATACAGCAGCATGTAAGGCCAGGGGGCATCTTGCCGGCCGGTCAGTTCCAGTCCGTAGACCAGGCTGAGCATCGCGATGCCGCTGGTGACAAAGCCAATCAGGTCAAACGGCGGCCGTACCGTGCGGGGCGGGTTGGGAATAAGCTTCCAGGCGGCAAAGATGGCCACTATTCCCAGGGGCAGGTTGATAAAAAAGATCCAGCGCCAGCTTGAGTAGTCGGTAATAAACCCCCCCAGAGGCGGCCCCAGGATCGGCGCCACCAGCGCCGGCCAGGTTAACGTGGCGATAGCTTTGATCAACTGCGGTTTAGGCGTGCTTCTGAGCACCGCCAGGCGCCCCACCGGCACCATTAATGCGCCGCCGGCCCCTTGCAGGATGCGCATCAGGACAAATTGCGGCACGTTTTGCGTCAGGCCGCACAGCACCGACGACAGGGTAAAAATGGCCAGCGCGACGGTAAAAACCTGCCGGGAGCCGAAGCGATCGGCGATCCAGCCGCTGGCGGGGATCAATACCGCCAGCGTCAGCAGATAGGCGCTCATGCCGATATTCAGATCCACCGCGGAAACGCCGAAGGTCACGCCCATTTGCGGTAATGCGGTAGCGATGACCGTGCCGTCGATATACTCCATAAAAAACGCGCCGGCTACCAGCAGCGCCATGCCCGATATCCCGCCGGAAGACACCTGTTCAGGCGGGTTATCCGCTGTGTCGGCGTCCCTGATCTCCGTCAACGCGGAAGTCGGTTGTTTCTCATTCGCCATTGCCTGCTCAAATCCTTAAAACACGTTTTTACCTACCCGTCGGTATCAGAATACCGGCAAACCTGACCCGCTACGCGCGGGGTATGGATGTTACTTTACCTCCGGGGAATAATTTGTCATACAAAAAAATGAGTGATTATACCAGTGGGCATAAAGATGTAGGACCGGCAACAATCGTGCCGGTGTTTTCGGGCGAAAGGAGAGAGGTTAACCCGCCGGTTTGCCGGAATCGCGGCGGGTTTTGACCACCGGCTCCAGATTGCCGGCGGAGTGCCTGCCGGCGGTGATGGATTTGCCCACCATGACTATCATGACCGCGAGGATAATAATACCCAGCGCCGTCCATTCCGTCCCCGTGAGACGTTCACCGGCGAAACCCATGCCCAGCAGTACCGCCACCACCGGATTGACATAGGCATAGCTGGTGGCCAGCGCCGGACGGGCGTGTTTGAGGAGGAACATATAGGCACTGATGGCAATGATTGAACCGAACAGGATCAAATAGCCCACCGCCAGAATGCCGGCCATATCCGGCATCCGCACCAGTCGTTCGCCGCTGATGCGGCTGGCGCAAAGCAGTACCGTCCCGGCCACCAGCATCTCCATTGCTCCGGCCATCAAACCTTGCGGCAGCTGGAGTTTGCTTCCCCATATGGAACCGAACGCCCAGCTGATGGAACCGACGATCAACAGCATGGCTCCCAGCGGATGTTCAGTGAGATTGCCGGACGTATTCAACAAGATAATCCCCGCCAGTCCGATGGCAATGCCCAGCCATTCAAGCCCGGTGGCGCGGATGCCCCACAGGCTGCCGAAAGCCACGGTGAACAGCGGTACGGTGGCGACCACCACGGCGGCAATGCCGGACGGCACCTGCATATGCTCCGCCACGGTGACCAGCCCGTTGCCGATGGCCAGCAGCAATATGCCTATCGCGCCGGCGTTCACCGTCTGGCGCAGGGTGGGAAGACGGTCGCCTTTAAGCAGCAGCACCGTCAGCAACAGGGCGCCGGCCAGGAAAAACCGGACTCCGGCCATCATCAGCGGCGGCCAGGCGCCGACGCCGACGCGGATAAAATAATAGGTGGAACCCCAAATGATATAGAGGGTAAACAGGGCCAGGGCGAGTTTGAAACCGGGCGAATCCTTTAAGCGCATTTTTTTTCCTGTAAATGTCTAGCAATTGAATCCTAACTTAACCTATTTTATTAGCACTCAATGAGGTATTTACGCACCGTTTACCCGATGAAAGCACGGGAAAACCACCCATATACCTTCGATTCAACGTTCAACGGCCGGCGGACAAAATATGGATAAATTCGACGAATTGATATTGCACGCGCTGATGGAAAACGGGCGATTGAGCTATGCCGAGCTGGCGCGCCGGGTGAACCTTTCACCGCCGGCGGTGGCCGAGCGCGTGGCCAAGCTGGAAGCAAAAAAAGTCATCACCGGCTACCATGCCCATATCAATCTGGAAAAAATGGGGCTGGATATCTCTTTTATTGTTGAACTGCGTCTTAATCATAACCACTGGCAGAATATCCTGCAGGCATTGACCCAGATGCCGCAGATTTTGCAGTGCTACCGGGTCACCGGCGAAGCCTGCGTGATGATAAGGGGCGCGGTACGCAATATGGCGGCTTTGGAAGCTTTTATCGAAGAAGTCAGCCGTTTTGGGGCCACCAAAACGTCCATCATCCTGTCGGCACCGGTAGAACGTATCGCGCCGCTGTCGCTGAGCTAATTGCCGAAGGTAAAAACGCTTTCCGGAAAAATGTGATGTGCATCACATAAATTTGACAGGCCATTCCCTTTTGCCTAGTATGAAAATTGTGATTTACATCACAAATTAATAGCTAATCCGAGGAATTTGCCATGAAAGTGCTGCGCAAAATAAAAGCGTTTTTGAAGAAGCAAGGCGATATACATGCACAGGCCGCCAGGCTCACCATGTTTTAACCAGGCGCATTCACGCCTATTCCAGTTCGATGATCTCATGACGCCCGCTTAAGATCGGCCCGCTGAGGATTTTGTAGCCGTCGCGGTCGAAATTTTTCGCCACTTTATTCAGGGCCGCGGCGTCGGACAGATTGTTTACAGACCCCAGATAATACCAATTATTCACCACGTGGATTTGGCGAAACGCCGCCCCCTGTTCCACCAGGCCTATTGCCCCCGCATAGGGCCAGCTGAATATGCGCATCTGCTGCAGCGCGTCCATCAGGCGAAGATGATGCTCCTGCGGCGTCTCCTTACCGCAGCAGGCCCCGGCGCAGCGTCCGAGATGAAAGCGGAAACAGGGGCGGCCGTGACTGATCCTTTCCAACCCCAGCAGGCTGTAACATAAAAATTCGCTGTCGCCGATATCCAGCAGCCTTTGCTGCGCGGAATGGCGGTTGGAGAACAGCCCGTATAAATCCGCTGCGCGGGCGAAGTCTATCTCCTTGGCCGAGACAATAACCGGCATACCGTTCACCAATTGGATGGAGCAGAGCTGGCGGCTGCGCCGCAGCCTCTTGTTATGCAGCGGCTGATATTGCTTGATCATCTGCGCCTCCAGCAACAGCGCGCCGATTTCTCCGGCGGTGGGGTAATAGCTGACGCGCCGGGCCTGGCGCAGCATGCGCGCTTCCTCGGCGGTACGAAAATGGGACATCACCCGGCTGCGGATATTGATGCTTTTACCGATATACAGCGGCATGACGTCGCTGTCGCCATGGAAAACGTACACGCCGGGGGCGGCGGGGAGGCTGTCGATAAATGAACGCAGATGTTCCGGATACTGATAAATCTCGGCGGGATCGAATTCCCGCCGGACGGTGGTGAGACGCTTGCGCACTGAATAAAACCCGCTCTACTGTTGTTTTGTACAGCATAGCAGGTTATATTTTAACATAACAGCCTAAAATATCGCCGGCAGGGTAGAAAATGAGCATATCCTGCCGGAAAATCCACGCTGACGCTATTGCCGGCTAGGACGAGCCATCTGCCGCCCGGTTCCGCCCGGGGAAGGCGGCGCGGACGCCATCAGTGCTTATGCCCGTGATCGTGGCCGCCGCGGGGCGTTGGGGACGGGTTGGCGTCAACCGCCAGTTCCGCCGCCTCCAGCGGAATCAGGTTGATGCTGCCGTGGCGCACGCCGGTCTGGGCAATCACCGACTGGGCAAACTCAGTCAGTTGCCGCAGCGGTCCGCGCAAAATAGCGGTTTCCACGCATTCGTCATGGCTCAGATGGGCATGCATGGTGGAAATGGTCAGTTCATGATGATCATGCTGCAGTTCGGTAAGACGGGCGGACAGCTGGCGTTCGTGGTGGTCGTAGACATAGCTGAGTATGGCGATAAAGGGCGTATTCACGTCGCTGGCGGCCACCTGGCGTCCCAGCTCGCGCCGCAGCATATCGCGGAAGGCTTCGGAGCGGCTGGCGTAGCCGTTGCGCCGCATTAATTCGTCGAAAGCGAGCGCCAGCTCATCGTCCAGGGAAAGGGTCAAACGTTGCATGTCTTTGTTCCGGGTTAAAGGCTATAAGCCAGTGTGAAACATTTTTATCCCCAATCATAGACGCAGTATGTTAAATGGTGACCAATCCCCGCACTCCTTCCGCTTCCATATCCGCTCCGCGCCCGCGCTGCACGATCTGGCCGCGGGACATGACCAGATAACTGTCCGCCAGGGCGGCGGCAAAATCATAAAACTGTTCCACCAGTAAAATGGCCATATCTCCCCGGGCCGCCAGGGTTTTGATGACGAGGCCGATCTCCTTGATAACCGAAGGCTGTATGCCTTCAGTGGGTTCATCGAGGATCAATAATTGCGGCCGGCAGGCCAGGGCGCGGGCGATGGCCAGTTGCTGCTGCTGGCCGCCGGAGAGATCGCCGCCGCGCCTTTGTTTCATTTCAGCCAGTATGGGAAACAGCGAATAGACTTCCGCCGGCGGCTGTTTGGCCTGGGCGCCCGGAAAGCGCGATAAGCCCAGCAGGATGTTCTCCTCCACCGTCATGCGCGGAAAGATTTCCCGTCCCTGCGGCACATAGGCGATACCCGCCTGGACGCGCTGATGGGTTTTGCGCCCGTTTATCAGCTCGCCCTGCCAGCGGATGCGGCCGGTTTTAACCGGCAGCAGTCCCATAAGGCATTTGAGCAGGGTGGTTTTACCCACGCCATTGCGTCCCAGCAGGCAGGTGACCTGGCCGACGCGCGCCTCAAACGACAGGCCGCGCAGGATATGGCTGCCGCCGTAAAACTGATTCAACTCTTCCACCTGCAGCATCCGGTTTCTCCCCAGGAAAAAATTTGGTTTTCCCGCTATCGCCCCAACGGAATGCGATTATCGCCCCAGATAGACTTCAATCACCTGCTCATTGGCCTGGACTTCCCGGAGCGATCCCTCCGCCAATACCTGGCCCTGGTGCAACACCGTGACATGGTCGGCGATGGTTTCCACAAATCCCATATCGTGCTCCACCACCATAAGCGAGTGCTTACCCGCCAGCGAGCGGAACAGCTCGGCGGTATAGGCGGTTTCGGCATCGGTCATGCCGGCGGCGGGCTCATCCAGCAACAGCAGATGCGGTTCCTGCACCAGCAGCATACCTATTTCAAGGAATTGTTTTTGTCCGTGGGACAGCATGCCGGCCGCGCGATGCCGCTCATGGCTCAGGCGCAGCGTCGATAGCATGGCGTCAATGCGGTCCCGCTGTTCGCTGGTGAGCTTATTGCGCAAACAGGCCCAGACCGATTTATCGGTTTTCAGCGCCAGTTCCAGGTTTTCAAATACCGTTAAGGCTTCAAATACCGTCGGCTTCTGAAATTTACGGCCGATGCCGGCCCGGGCTATTTGGGTCGGGCTGAGCCGGGTCAGATCGGTCTGCTGATCGTAAATGGCCCGGCCGCTCTGGGGACGGGTTTTACCGGTGATGACATCCATCAGCGTGGTCTTGCCGGCGCCGTTGGGGCCGATAACGCAGCGCAGTTCGCCGACGCCTATCTGAAAGGAGAGGGAGGTTAGGGCGCGAAAACCGTCGAAGCTGACGTTGATGTTTTCCAGCGACAGCACCGGGTCGCGCCGATCCCGCCTGGCGTCCGCCGGATAGGTTTGCGTCAGTAGGCCTTCATTCATAAGCCCCTCCTTTTACGCAGCAGGCCGATGACGCCCTGGGGCAACAGCAGGGTGACCACGATAAACATCAGGCCGAGAAACAGCTGCCAATATTCCGGCATCGCCACAGTGAACCAGCTTTTGGCGCCATTGACGATGCCGGCCCCCAGCAAAGGGCCGATCAGGGTGCCCCGCCCGCCCAGCGCCACCCAGATCGCCGCTTCAATGGAGTTGGTGGGAGACATTTCCCCCGGATTGATGATCCCTACCTGCGGCACATACAGCGCGCCCGCCAGACCGCACAGTACCGCCGACAGGGTCCAGATGAACAGCTTGAAGCCCTTGGGATCGTAACCGCAGAACACCAGGCGGTTTTCCGCGTCCCTTATCGCCGTCAGCACCCGGCCGAACTTGCTTTGCGCCAGGGCGAAACCCAGCAATAAACTGGCGGCCAACAGCAGTACCGTTACCATGAACAGTGCGATCCGGGTGGACGTGGCGGTTACCGTATAGCCCAGTAGGGTGGTAAAACCGGTAAAACCGTTATTACCGCCAAAACCGGTTTCATTGCGGAAAAACAGCAGCATGGCGGCATAGGTCAGCGCCTGGGTCATGATGGAAAAATAGACCCCTTTGATTTTCGAACGAAATGAAAAATAACCGAAAACCAGCGCCAGCAGGCCGGGGGCCAGGATAATCAGACAGAGCGCCCAGGCGAAATGCTCGGTGCCGGTCCAGTACCACGGCAGTTGAGTCCAGGATAAAAAGGACATAAACGGCGGCAAACCGTCCCCCGCCGCCTGGCGCATAAGGTACATGCCCATGCCGTAGCCCCCCAGCGCGAAAAACAGCCCGTGTCCCAGGGACAGCAGCCCGGCGTAGCCCCATACCAGATCCAGGGCGATGGCCACCACGGCATAGCAGAGGATTTTACCCACCAGTGTCAGGGTATAAGTGGAGATAGCCAGCGGATGCCCCTCGGGCAGCAGGGCCAGCAGCGGGAAAATCACCAGCGCGATAAAGCCCAGTCCGGTGAGCGTGATGGCGATGCGCGGCGCTTTTTGCACCGCGGTTATGGTTAAGGGCTGGCTCATCAGTCAATCACCCGGCCTTTCACGGCGAACAGACCCTGCGGCCGCTTTTGGATAAACAGCACAATCAATGCCAGGATAAGGATTTTACCCAGCACGGCGCCGATCTCCGGCTCGAGGATTTTGTTGACGATACCCAGCCCGAACGCGGCCGCCACGGTACCCGCCAACTGGCCCACGCCCCCCAGCACCACCACCAGGAACGAATCGATAATATAACCCTGGCCCAGTTCGGGTCCGACATTGCCCAATTGGGACAACGCGACGCCCCCCAGGCCGGCGATGCCGGAACCCAGGCCGAAGGCCAGCATATCCACCCGGCCGGTGGGAACGCCGCAGCAGGCGGCCATGGCCCGGTTTTGAGTTACCGCACGGATATTCATGCCCAGCCGGGTTTTATTCAGCAGCAGCCAGCACAGCGCCAGTACGGCGAGCACAAACAAAATTACCGCTATGCGGTTCCAGGGCAAGACCAGATTCGGCAGCAGTTGAATACCGCCGGACAGCCAGTCAGGATTGGCCACCTCCACGTTTTGGGCGCCGAACAGCATGCGGACTCCCTGGATAAGCACCAGGCTGATACCCCAGGTAGCCAGCAGGGTTTCCAGCGGGCGGCCGTAAAGGTGGCGTATCACCGTGCGCTCCAGCAGCATGCCGATGCCGCCGGTGACGGCAAAGGCCACCGGCAGGGCCACCAGCGGATAAAAAGCCAGTAATTGCGGGGTAAACTGCTGCATCAGCATCTGTACCAGATAGGTAGAATAGGCGCCGAGCATCAGCATTTCGCCATGGGCCATATTGATTACCCCCAGCAGGCCGTAGGTAATGGCCAGTCCCAGCGCCGCCAGCAATAATATCGAACCCAGCGAGAGTCCGGTAAAGGCCTGGCCCAGCAGGTCTCCCAGCAGCAGCCGATGCCTTACCTGTTTTAAACTGTTGATAGCGGCGGCACGGACCTGGGCATCGGGTTCGGTGTTAACGTTGGTGAGGGATGCCAGACGCGCCTGGGTATCCGGATCGCCGGATTGGCCCAATAGCGTCACCGCCTGGAGCCGCACCTGGGGATTGGCATCGTTTAATTGCAGATTGGCCAGGGCGGCCAGCAACGCACCGTGCACCGACGGATCCTGCTCCGCTTTTAAACGGGCGGTCAGCAACGGCAACTGGTCCGCCTGGGCTTCCCGTTGCAATACCTTGGCGGCCTGTAACCGCACGCGGCGATCGTTGCTCACCAGCTGATGAGCGGACAGCGCATTGGCGATAAGATTGCGCAGCCGGTTATTCAGCCAGACTTTTTTAACCGCGCCCTGCGGTTTGCCATCGCCTTCCATGGGCAACAGCTGCGTATCCCTTTGGATAAAAGGCCGGCCCGCCTCGTCGATAACCACCTCTTCCCGCCGCAATGACTCCAGCAACGGTAAACGCGAGGCATCCGGCGCCACGGACCAGTTTTCCAGCATCTTGGCCTGCATGCTGCGGTTTGCAGCGACAAAATCGGCGGCGGGACCGGCTAAGGCCCCCAGCGGCTGGCATAAGCACAATGCCAGGGCTACCCACCGTAATAAACGAATTAAACCGCTCATGATATTCACCCGTTCTGGCGCCGGAATAATCAGGCGCCGGCCACGCTCCGGCACCCATACCATACCCTCTCGCTGGCCTTACTCAGATCACATGGCGCTTTTCACCGGATGATCCGGTTTTTTCTCATCGCCGGGAATATAAGGGCTCCAAGGCTGGGCGCGAATGGGTTTATCCGTCTGCCAGACCACGTTGAACTGACCGTTATCCTCGATCTCGCCAATCATGACCGGCTTATGGAGGTGGTGATTGGTCTTATCCATGGTCAGCGTGAAGCCTGACGGCGCCGCGTAGGTCTGTCCCGCCATGGCCGCCCGGACTTTATCCACGTCCGTTGACTTGGCTTTTTCCACCGCCTGGGCCCACATATGAATGCCCACGTAGGTGGCTTCCATGGGGTCGTTGGTCACCACCGTAGCGGCATTGGGCAGATTATGGGCTTTGGCATAGGCCCGGTAATCGGCGACAAATTTCTTGTTGGTGGGATTATCCACCGACTCGAAATAGTTCCAGGCCGCCAGATTGCCCACCAGGGGTTTGGTATCGATACCCCGCAGTTCTTCCTCGCCTACCGAGAAGGCGATAACCGGAACGTCGGTGGCCTTGATGCCCTGGTTGGCCAGCTCTTTATAGAACGGCACGTTGGAATCGCCGTTAATAGTGGAAATGACCGCGGTTTTACCGCCGGCGGAGAATTTCTTGATATTGGCGACGATGGTCTGATAATCGCTGTAGCCGAAGGGGGTATAGACTTCTTCGATATCTTTATCCGCCACGCCTTTGGAATGCAGGAACGAGCGCAGGATCTTGTTGGTGGTGCGGGGATAGACATAATCGGTACCGAGCAGGAAGAAGCGTTTGGCGCCGCCGCCGTCTTCGCTCATGAGATATTCCACCGCCGGGATAGCCTGCTGGTTAGGGGCCGCGCCGGTATAAAATACGTTCGGCGACATCTCTTCCCCTTCATATTGCACCGGATAGAACAACAGGCCGTTCAGCTCTTCAAACACCGGCAGCACTGATTTTCGCGATACCGAGGTCCAGCAGCCGAACACCACCGCCACTTTGTCCTGGGTTAACAGCTGACGGGCTTTCTCGGCAAACAGAGGCCAGTTCGACGCGGGATCCACCACCACCGGCTCCAGCTGTTTACCTAAAACCCCGCCGTGGGCATTGATATCATCAATGGTCATCAGGGCCACATCTTTCAGCGGCGTTTCAGAAATCGCCATGGTGCCGGACAGTGAATGCATTATGCCGACTTTGATGGTATCCGCGGCCAGGGCGCCCCAACTGATGCCCATGCCGATAACGGTAGCGGAGAGGGCAAAGGCTTTAAGCAAACTACGTCGTTGCATACAATTCACTCCAAAATGAGTTGTGGATAAACATAAACGGCCCGTTGTAAAGGGTGACAATGTCTTTTGATGCCGCGATAGTGATTGCCGGTTCGGCCTGCCTGGCGTCCGGCGGTTACGCTTTGCCCCTGCGGTGGCCGGGGATGCTTTGAGCAAAGCAAACGCCGTGCCAGATACCTCTGGTCTAGCCCACCGGCTTTTCTCCTCTTTACCATGGGCATAAAAAACCAGGCGTGCACCAGCGGCGGGCATCGATGCGGCATGGCGGGGCGGAAAGGCTATTTATCATCCAATCCGGGGGGAAAGAAGGGCTAACGGAGTGCAGAGGACCGATAAGATGTTATATAAACCGTGCAGAGCGGATAGGGCCTCGCGGTGTCGATCCCCCTTATCTTAAGAGGTGCCGCTGGGGAAATTAGTAAGAGAAGCTAAACTTTCAATTGTCCCAAAAGGCACTTTTGTTCAGTGCTGATTTCTTCTTTGAAGGGTGCATGATGGCCGATTGACATGCTAATGGCCTGGGCTGGTGACGCGACGCCCCCGCCATGGAACAGCGGGCGCAGGCGATTGGCGATTTGGCAGGGCAGTGAATTTTGAACAGATAATAATGCTATCAAAAACGCCACATAGCGGCGAGAGAGAGTTATTGCCGAGTTCAGGATTTAGACCATTGTGGTTTGCGCCAAATATTGAGGGGTTTTTATGGTGGCCTAAGCCATATATAAAAAATTAAATAATCATATCAACCCTATAAAAAACATGAATAAATAAATCACAGCTCAGGCAATTTTTCATATTGTCCGAGCCGTGGCTTTAAGCAAAATAAATAAGGCATAACCTGGGGAATATATTAGCCAGCTATATTGACTTTCATCGTCGCCAATTTAGACAGTTTAATATCGGTGTCTTTTTCTTCCTTTAAGGTTTCAGCCAGCAGCGCCTTCCCTTCGCTATATTTCAACAGTTCAGCCAAAGCGCAAAGAGTGCCGTAGGTGGCAATTTCGTAGTGCTCCACCTTTTGGGCCGCGGCAATAAGTCCCGCATCGCGCACCGGGCCTTTTTCCACTTCGTCGATAATTTCTTGTCCCTCTTCAACCAATCCTTCCATTGCCAAGCACTTCATCCGCTTGATCTTCACATTAGGGGTCGCTTCCACCAATTTATCAATACGTTCTATCTGACCGTGCGTTTGCTCAAGATGCGCTTGGAATGCCGTGACCAACTCGGGATCTGTTGCGGCGCGGGCCATTTTCGGTAATGCGCGGGTAATTTGCTTTTCAGCACTGTACACATCCGATAGGGCATGGATAAAAAGGTCTTCCAGAGTTTTGATATTCATTTATGTCTCCGCGGCAGGTTTTAAAACATTAATAAGAAAGGCCCTTTTTCAATGAAAATCCCTTTATGATATAAGTTTAGTCAGAGAGTGGTAATAAAACAAACAGTGGCGTTAATATAAGAGAGTGAAATGATAATTGCTATCATGAATAATAATAAATTCATGGGGTTGGCGCTGCGTTTTTTTATCATATTTTCCCATTGCTAGAATAATAAATCGAGAGGTAGAAGGTATTTAGAATAATGCAACCTAAAATATAAGCCGATAACGGCCTATTTGTCGTTTGGACCATAGCCTCATGAGATACGAAAAAAACTTTTGTGGCCTTTAGTTTTATCACCCTGGCGGGGCTTTTGGCTATGCCGGCTTTCGTAGCGCATATGCAGCAGCGACGCTGTCGGCTGGATCACATTTTTTACTCGAGAATGCACGTCACAACCTTCAAGACGTTTAATCCTCCTTTCAGGTCTGCCGCCATCGCGGTAGGATAATTGAAGTAAGGCATAACATAAGCAGTGGCACTTTCAGTAACGTGCCGGGGAGAAGGGCGCGGATCGCGCTTTTATAGCCGCCGGCGAGCCTAACAGGCCCCGATAATTCAAATAAGGATGCAAGAATGGTTAATTTCAAAGAATTTATGCGTTTTTTCCGCGAGAAGATAAAGCACCCGCATAACGCCACGGTGCCGCACGATCCGGATATCACTTCATTGATTTCCGCGCTGGGCGAGCAGGAAAATATCGTTGATGTGGATGCCTGTATCACGCGTTTGCGGGTGAAGGTCAAGGATTTGAGCAAGGTGGATACGGGGGAAATCCAGCATTTGGGCGCCGTGGGGGTGGTTGTGATAGGCCAGGAAATCCAGGCCATTTTCGGACGGCAATCGGATAATCTACGCCGCGAGCTGGCGGAACGTTTCGGTCTGGAGGACAAGTAGGGGCGAATCGCCTTCGATCCTGTTTACGCTCCCCCTTTAATCGGCCCGGTCCTTCGCCATCGCCGGCAGGTCAAATCGACCCATGGCCTCTTTCCGGCAAAAGGACATAATCGATAACGTCATTGGCCTGTTCGGGCGGTTTGGTGCATTTCAACATCGGCAGTGGCGCGATAACCGTACCGCCGGCGGGAAAGATGGCCTTTCGTGGGTAACTCGCCCCGGACGGACGAGGCGGAACGGGGACAAAAAAATAAGGCGCAGAGCACGGCATCCGGTGATGGCTTAATACCGGAGCCTGGCCGCTGCGCCAAGGACAGGCGGGCGTACATATTGTTATTCTTTTTTGGACTTAATTGAAGCTGAAGTATAAAGAATCAATATGACGTTTTTATTGCCATGCCGCGTTGACGCTGTCCGATGACGGAATCATGAATCAAATTTGATAATTTTAAAAAGTGATCATTTCAATGCACGATCCGCGATGGCGCAGGCGTCACCGCTTTAGCCGCATTATATCGGCTCAATCTCCGCCGGCGATCCCGGCAGCGGCACATAGCGCTGCCATTGCCTGTCGATGAATCTAAAAATGAGCTGTTCAATGAAACGATCCTGTCCCGACTCGGAAAGTAAATGGACATGCAGTTCCCTTTCGCTTTCTTCCAGCAATAAGCCGACATAGATCGTTCTTAATGCAATATCGGCCCCTCGGGGCAAGGGGTGGCAACTTTGTTCCCACTGACTGACGATCGTCGCGCCCACGCCCATTTTCTCTCCCAGTTCCCTTGTTAATAGATTCATTTCGCTGCGTATAAAATACATCTCCCGTCCGGTCAGAGATCCCCGGCGATTAATTAATGCCTTGGCGATTAATCGATGTAAACCGGATTTATCTTCAATGCGGTAGGCGAAGCCCTTATTCATTTTCTCTTGCACATAACCGTTGATGAGCCAAACAATTGATAATCCGCAATCTTTATAATGAAACATAATTTTCCTTATTAATAATACATCCTAGTTAATTTGATATGTAATCAATACTGGCGTGCCGGATAATGATCGCTAAAATAGCATGATTGAGCTCATTTAATAGCACGTGGATCATATAAGAAAAATTTTATAATTACAGTGAGCTGCCAGGAGGTAATAACACTCTTTCCCCTCTTCTTGAAGAATTGGCTCAACAGGGAAGGGTATTTATTACAAAAAGAGTAATATTGGAACTATACTTTTTATAATTATATATTTTCTATGAATGGGTATTGTTTGCTTTCTGTCCAGGGTACGCTCGGCGCGGGCGTTGAATTCGTCGCCGATGCCAATGATACCGCGCCCTAGAGGCTTTGCCGCCGGCCGGCGTCCGCTGTTACTCTGTGGACGTCCATGGGTTGGCTAATAATGCGGTACTGTCGCGATCCACCAGAGTGAAACCCACATCCATCATTACCGGCGGGGACGTTGTGTTACCCTTCAGCCGCTCCAGCAAAGCCGCGGCCGCCCGGCGGCCGATACCGGCACCGTCGATTCTTACCGTAGACAGCGACGGGAAGGTAAACGCGGCGAAATTCATATCGCCAAAACCCATGACGGCAAATTCACCGGGAACGTTTATTCCCTGGCAAGCGGCCTCAGTCAGCACGCCATGGGCCAGCGTATCCGATGAACAGACGATCATCAGCGGCCGCTGCCGCAATGGCAGCAGCGTCAGTAGGGCTGCCCGTCCCTGGGACAGCGCCGGCAATCCATGAAAGGTTTGGCGATGGCGGGGAGCTATACCGTGCAGCGCGAGCTCCCTTATGAAGCTTTCGCTGCGCCGATGGCCGCGCGGATCGTCCACTTCCACAATAGCAAAATCCCGATAGCCTTTCGCCAGCAGATGCTGCGCTTCCCTCCGTCCTATCTCCTCATGGGAAAAACCGATGAGCATATCAATGGGTTCTTCGGTCATATCCCAGGTTTCAACCACCGGGATGCCGGTGGATTGCAGTCGCCTACGGCTCAGTTCGGTGTGAATGGTACCGGTCAGGATAATGCCGTCGGGGCGGCGGCTGAGGACAACGTCAATCAATTCCTCTTCCTGCTCGGCATGGTAGCCGGAAATGCCTAGCAAGACCTGGTAGTCGGCTTTGGCCAGCCAGGTCGCTATGGCCTGGTAGGTATCGGAAAAAATCGGATTGGTGAGTACCGGCACGATGACCGCCACCAGCCGGGTGCGGTTGGATGCCAGCGAACCGGCGATTTGATTGCGCACGTAGCCGGTTTCTTCAATCACCTGCCGTACCCTCAACAGCGTGGCTTCTTTAACCTTGCCGGGCTCGTTCAGTACGCGTGAAACGGTAATGGGCGCCACGCCCGCCAGACGGGCCACTTCAAATACGGTAACGCCCTGGGTTGACCGGGCACTGACATTGCGGGGTTTTTGCGGCTTGGGCATGGGGTTGCTCGGAAAGAAGACCGGTGCCAATGCTACAACGCCGGGGATATCCGGGCAACCCAAACCGCCTGGGGCCGGCCGCCTTCCGGGCGTCCATTATTGACAACCTTTTTAACCATATGAATATTCTATGTTCAGATTTACATTTTATCGGTCGTCGCCGCAGGGTATTTAATATCTTTCATTTCAGGGCATTGAAACCGCACGGCGGTGAAAGGCCGGTTCTAAGGCGCGTTGAGGCGCCAGAGATACAAAAAAAAGCTTTCCCGCGGGAACGGTTTGCGTTTATAACGGTATTACCGTCATCTTCGGGCGGTACGCTGCCAATTCACCCGACCAACAGGCCTTGCTCTTCAGGCCAGGAGCATCGAGATGATTATTGAACATTTAA
The DNA here is from genome assembly GCF_047324245.1 of Sodalis sp. RH16. Lineage (NCBI taxonomy): Bacteria > Pseudomonadati > Pseudomonadota > Gammaproteobacteria > Enterobacterales > Bruguierivoracaceae > Sodalis > Sodalis sp. RH16. The sequence goes on from NZ_CP178737.1 coordinate 2,915,201, forward strand.
AGCGTCTGTTTCTTGTCTTACCTGAAGAACCCAGCGCCGACAGGGCTTCCTGTTCCGAAACCGATGCATTGTTCAGCGCCATGGGCTGCGATCATATGCCGGTTTACATGCCCGCCGAAGTCTGGCAACGGGTCAGCGATATGGAGTACGACCAGCACCGGGTATGAATATGAACCGCCGGGCGCGGTTTCAAGCGATGCGCAGCCGCGCCGGGCCGATATCTGATTACACTCATTGATTGAATGCACGTTAGCGCGCTAACGTCTAAAACCTCCAATCCGCTAGGCAATAGCCCGCTCTTTTCCCCCGAGTCGCGCCCAGATAATTCTATTTTCCCCTATGGCGTTTCCTTAATAATAATTAACCCTCTATAACCACTGCGAATTTATAAATTTCATTTAAAGATGTTTTCGTTTTGTTATTGTTGTTTAATAATAGTATCTAATAACGTTCATGTGTTGAACTCAATAAAGATCAGGCGGTCAGTAAAGCGTTCGGCAAGGGCCGCAACGGGCAATCCGGCCTTTACGATAAATCCGAATCTCTTCGTTTGGGCGAGGCCGGCCGGCATGTTTAACGCGGGTTTTGCCTGGACATATCCATCGGCCCGGTGGGGCAGTTTAACGGCTAACCGCCGGCGCCCATGAAACCCCCGAGGGTGCGCAAGCAGGATATTTCAATTGATGGTTTAATGCTATTCGTTGTTTTAAAACAAAAAAATATCATGTGATGCTCTCTTTTCCTATGGCGGCCGGCGGAAATAATCAGCGTGTCCATTTGACAGTGGCGCTCCCGCCGCGCCGCGCCCGACGGGGCCATAGCCTGGTTAAGGCGCTTGCGCCGGGAAGAATAAACGTTTCGGGCTTGTTCCGGATGTCCATGAATAGTTCAGTAGTGGCTATAGTTATAAGTCTGCTACGAATTTCGCGGCCGCGGCCAGATTAGCCGGATGGCGTATAAAAAAGGAGAAAAACCTATGATTACACGCTCTTTCAGGTGGACCTGGAAAAGATTTCTGACATTGGGCATGGCGCTGGGAGCAGCTTCAGGCCTGGCTCTCTCTACGAGTACAACTAAAAATAAAACAAATATTCCTTCCTTGCTGGGGCCGGACATATTATTGGGCCAGCTCTATATCGACGTGCAAACGGCGAAATTATTCCCCGACCAGAAAACTTTTGCGGATGCGGTACCGCGCCGGACTCCGTCGGCGATTGTGGCCGATTATCAAGTAAAAAAACGGCGTAAAAAATTCAATCTGCGAACCTTTGTCGACAAGAATTTTATCTTTCCCCCGGATCGGGTGAAATATGTGCCGCCCACCGGCCAGACGTTACGTGAACATATCAATACGCTATGGCCGGTATTGACCCGTAATACCGCCACCGTACGGCCTTACGATTCGCTGCTGCCTCTGCCCAACGATTATGTGGTGCCGGGGGGCCGGTTCCGGGAAGTCTATTATTGGGATAGCTACTTCACCATGCTGGGCCTGGCGGAAAGCGACAAATGGGAACTGGTCAGGGATATGACCAATAACTTCGCCCATGAAATCGAAAAATACGGCCATATTCCCAACGGGAACCGCAGCTATTACCTGAGCCGTTCCCAGCCGCCCTTTTTCGCCTTGATGATCGATTTGCTGGCGACCCACGATGGCGAGGGGGTTTACCTCAAGTACCTGCCGCAATTGAAAAAAGAGTACGAGTACTGGATGGCAGGCAGCGAGAACCTGGAAAATGGCGAAGCCAACAAACGGGTGGTGCGTTTGCCGGACGGTTCGTTACTGAACCGGTATTGGGATGATCTGGATACCCCGCGCACGGAATCCTATATGGAGGACGTGCTGACCGCCAGCGAGGCCAAAGACCGGCCGGCGGCGGAAGTTTATCGTGATTTGCGGGCCGGCGCCGCCTCTGGCTGGGATTATAGTTCGCGCTGGTTCTACAACCCGCTGGAACTCTCGTCCATACGCACCACCTCATTCCTGCCGGTGGACCTGAACGCCTTGCTGTATCATCTTGAGCATACCCTGGCCAACGCCAGTTTGCTGGCCAAGGATCAGAAAGCGGCCAATGATTACAGCCAGCGGGCCGAACGCCGGAAGCAGGCTATCAACCAGCACCTGTGGAACGATCAGGAGGGCTATTACGCCGACTACAACTGGCAGCAGGGCAAGCTGAGCGAACAGCTTACCGCCGCCACCGTGTTTCCGCTCTACGCAAAAATCGCGCCGATGGATCGCGCCAATCGCACCGCGCAAACCATACGGTCGCAGCTGCTTAAGCAAGGCGGCTTGACCACCACTACCCATACCACCGGCCAGCAATGGGATGCCCCCAATGGCTGGGCGCCGCTGCAATGGGTTGCGGTTGAAGGGTTGCGTAATTACGGCAATGATGCCCTGGCGGAAGATATCGCCACCCGGTTTTTAGGCAACGTGCAGCGGCTTTATAATAATCAGCACAAGCTGGTGGAAAAATATGTTGTTGAAGGCAGCGGCCTCGGCGGCGGCGGCGGCGGTGAATATCCGCTGCAGGATGGCTTCGGCTGGACTAATGGCGTCACCCTGAAATTACTGGATATGTATTGCGATAAAACGCCGGGCTGCGAGGACAAACAAAGCTCGGACGAGAGTGCAAAAGAGGCTACGGCGGCCCATTAGCATAGGATGGCGCCATGGCCGCCCTATGAGTCTATCGCCCCGTTGACCCGTCAGCGGCACATAAACGGGGCCCTGGGCATAGGGCCGGCACCGTCTTTTAGAATCTGATGAATTTTATCCGGCGCCGGTCATTATTCATTCTTATCGATCCCGCGCATAAAACCAGCCCGTTGATTATCGCCGCTTCTTCGCGCCTGTGACTATACTTAATAGGCATAACCCTTCTAAAGCATTGTCAATTATTATGTTTATAATTATTTGAAGAGGCAAATATGACGTATCCGCCGTTGGGTCAGGATGAAGAAAAGCGTTTGGCAATTCTTGAGGAATTCGGAATTCATTCGCCAATAGCGGATATGGCTTTTAACCGATTAATCCAATTAACGGCCAATATATTCAATGTTCCCATCGTATTGATTTCCCTTATTGAAGCGGAGCGGCAGCTGTTTGTCGCCAGCACCGGCATCGCTACCTGTGAAACGCCGCGGGACATTTCCTTTTGTACCCATACCATCCAAACTCGAAATATCCTGGTGATACCGGATACCCTGGCGGATCTTTTATTCCGGGATAATCCACTGGTGACCGGGGAGCCCTTTATCCGTTTTTACGCCGGAATACCACTGTTTACGCGAACGGGCTACGCCATCGGCTCATTGTGCATTATCGATCGGGTACCGCGACCGGATCTTAACGGCGGCGATAGGCAGAATATGCAGGATTTGGCGGCGCTGGTGATGGATAAGCTGGAAATGCGCCGACTGGAACGGGCGCGCGGCGCCAGCCAGGGCCGTTTTGAAAATATCGCGCATACCTCGCCGGATGCGATTATCTGCGCCGACGAAATCGGTACCATTACATTTTGGAACGCCGCCGCCCGTAAATTATTGGGTTATGACAGCAAGGATATTATCGGACAAAATATCAATATATTGATACCGGGCGGTCCGGTGGCCCGATTGCGCCGTCTGGTGGCGGATAAAGAAGCCTTGCAGCATGGCGGCACGCTGGAACTGAAGGTTCGGGCCGCGGACGGCGCCTGGATTCCGGTGGAGCTGTCCGCCTCGATGTGGGTCGATGATCAGCATGTCAGCTTTGGCGCCATCCTGCGGGATATTACCGAACGTCGCCGCAATGAGGAGCGCCTGTTCCAACTGGCGCATATGGATCATCTTACCGGACTGGCCAATCGGACCCTGCTGACGTCGAGTCTCGAACAGGTATTGAGGAATGAAGACGCCGCCATCATCATGCTGGTGGATCTGGACGGCTTCAAGGACGTCAATGATAACCTGGGACATGCCGGCGGTGATGCGGTTCTGGTGGAAGTGGGCTATAAACTGCAGCACTGCGTGCGATCCGGCGATGTGGTGGCCCGCATGGGCGGCGATGAGTTCGCCATGCTGATGCCGGGCCTGTCGGATCCGCAGCGGGCAGCGGAAATCGCCGACCAGATCATTGATGAAATATCAAAAATTTTGGCCGTCGACGGACAGCCGGTGAATATCGGCGCCAGCGTCGGTATCGTGATTTATCCCATCCACGGCCTGACTATCCAGGAACTGCTTACCAGCGCGGATCTGGCGCTCTATCAGGCGAAAGCCGAGGGACGCCACTGCCGCCGTTTCTTTACCCGCGAACTGCGTGAGCTATCGCAGGCGAAACGCTCCTACCAAACCGAACTCGGCCGCGCTTTCGAGCAGAATGAATTTGAATTGTTTTATCAGCCTCAGGTACGTTTGTCCGACGAAGCGATTGTCGGCGCGGAAGCCCTGCTGCGCTGGCAACATCCGGTAAAAGGATTGCTTGGTCCGGCCGCTTTTTTACCGGCGTTGGAATCCGGTCCGTGGGCGGAACGGGTCGGGGAGTGGGTGATAAAGACCGCTTGCCGCCAGACGGCGGCCTGGCGCAAGGCCGGCGTTGAAAATTTCCGTACCGGCGTCAATCTTTTTAGCGCTCAGTTCAGAACCGGAAACCTGGCGCGGCAGGTTCGCGCCATTCTGGCCGAAACCGGGTTACCGCCCCAGGCGCTGGAATTGGAAATCACCGAGAATATCATCCTGCGCCATGATGAAACGATGCTGCTTCCGCTGCGCGAATTATGCCAAGATGGCGTGGGGATCGCTTTTGATGACTATGGAACGGGATATGCTTCCCTCAGCATGCTCAAGCATTACCCGGTCACCCGGCTGAAGGTGGATCAAACCTTTGTCCGCGCCATGTGCGAATCCCCGCCGGATGCGGCGATCGTCAGGGCAATACTCTATTTGGGCAGCAGCTTCAAACTGGAGGTTATCGCCGAAGGCGTTGAAACCGTGGAACAGTGCGAACGCTTGCGTAAAAAAGGCTGTCTTGAAGCCCAGGGCTATCTGTTCGGCAAACCCATGCCGGCGGCGGAGTTTGCCCTGCGGTTGGGACTGGGACGCTGAAGACGATGGCGATACCCATGAGTTCTTTTGACGCGGTCGGGACAATCGTCTTACCAAGGCCGCCAGAGCCGCCCCATCTGGGCCATGTCTCCGTTTGCCGCCTGCTGTTGCAAAACCGGCAGGGGACGGGAACCCGCCCTTCCGCTGTTTGTGCTACTTTTGCCTTGAGCGCTACGGTGGGTTCCGGCCGCTTTCTCCGCCGGGCCATTATTGCTCTGCTGTGCGGCGATTAGGGAAGAGTTGACTTCTAAAATCCTTTTATGGAGCAATTCTGCCGAAAGGCCGCCATCGTCAAGATTTCCTGTCCATGCCGGACATTCTTTCAACCATTTCATGAGTCTCGTACGGGGAACACCGTATTTCTTTACCACAGAATATATGCTCAGGTGTTTATTCGTTACCTCATCCAGGCATGCTTTTTTGATGTTCTGATAATAGATCTCTTTTTCCCATTTTTTCCGCGCTGTAATAGCGGCGTAGCTGGACCGATACGGCATTTGTCTGTACTGATTGGAAGCCTTGGCGTTAAGCGAATCGCCAATTGTATGCACAGAGCAATGAGCATGGAGATTGCAGTTCTTCTGCCCGCCCATGATTGATTGAGGTAAACCGGCAGTAATTTCAGAGCCGCCGGTCCATGATCCGCCATGTATTGAAGGTGGGAGCTGAGCACTATCGCGTGACGCTGCAGGGATTTTGTTAAATTTCACACTGCTGTTGGAAACGCTTATTCTTGGCGCCATTCGTGATGTATTGGCAGAAAAGGGTTCATGCGTATTAGCTCCGGCTCCAAGTCCATCCATCGAGGCATATCCGCTAAAAGTCACCGTCCCGTTATTAGCCGACAGCGTATTGTTCATGCAAAGCTCCAAAACGTTTCATCATTTTTTTTAGTATCATAATGAAATTGTGCATCTGCTCAACAAATATTTCGGCTATTTTAAATAGCAGATAAAACTATTTTTTTTAAAACAAACTTGGCCGAAACAGGGGATGTTCCGCCGAACCCTCGTTAAAGCCGCGATTTTCAACCTATCGTCATTTAAATATTTCTGCCCATCTTCCCTCTGTCAAACCGGGTTACGCCTAGCCTCGGGGGAGCTCCCCCAGCCTGCATGCTTACGGTTTACTTCCTGAAAGCCATTCTTTCGATATCTTTCGTTTAAGTTCAGACGAAGGTTTATTATGATCAGGATCACAAACGTAAATAGAAGATAAATACAATAAATAAAAATAGGTTGCGTAAATGAGCGATAATCAAAAGCAATTGTGTTGAAATTAACGGCATTGGGCGGATTGTTGTTACTGGTTATTATTTTTTCGGTGACCAGCGGCAGTTTCCTGACCATGAATAATATCATGACGGTGGGATTGCAAACCTCCACCATTGCCTTTATCGGCATGGGCGCCACCTGCGTTATCCTCACCGGCGGCATTGAATTAAGCATCGGATCCGTTGTCGCCCTGTCGGGCGTGGCGGCGAGGCTATCGATCAAGGCCGGTTTGCCGGTGGAGCTCGGCCTGCTGGCCGCTATCTCTACGCCATCGGATCCAATGAGGCGGCCTCGCGCCTGTCAGGCATAAAGCCGATCGCGTTAAGCTGTACGCCTACGCCCTCTGCGGCGCGGACGGTATTGATGCCCGTATCGGCATTTCGTCTTTTAACGAGGGTTTCGCCATCAGCGGCGTGATGGCGAACGCGGCTAAAAAAGTGGTTGCGGTGCTGGATTCCAGCAAGTTCGGCCGTAACGGATTCAATCTGGTGCTGCCTATCGATAAAATTCACACCTTGATCACTGATGACGGAATCAATGACAAGGATCGAACCGACCTGGAACAGCAGGGCATTGAGGTCATCATCGTCTGATGATTTGCCCGGCCGGCCGCATCGGTCAGCTATTGCGTCATCCAGGACAGCATATTGATCAATAACTGCCTGTAGCCGGGCCAGTCCATAAAGCTTTGCGGCAGCCAGTGCGGGCTGATATCCGATGTCCACACCAGCGTACGCCCTTGCTGATAGCGGCCGGTCACCAGCAGCGGATGGCCGCCGGCGGCTTTTGGCAAGCGCGCCAGCACTTCGCTGCCGGGTTTGACGATCACTTCGTTTATCCCCAGCAATACCGGCCATTCGCCGGTAATATCACTGAACATGGCATGGCCTTGATACGCCGGCTCTATTTCCGGGCGGAATCCTTCGGGTATTTCGATCCGATCGTCATAGGGCAGACATTCCACCGGCAAGGCCTGTTCCACCGGGGTCCGATGCCAGCGCGCCTTGCCGTCGATGCCCTGGAAACTCAGATAGCCGCCGAACATGGCCAGGGCGCCTCCCTGGGCGGTCCAATCCCTTAACAGCGCCAGGCGATTGGCCACGGTTTTGCCGTTCAGCCAGACATCGGGGTGCAACAGCAGCGAATTGGCGCCGATATCCGACAGCAGGACGGCATCGTAAGCGCTGAGCCCCTCTGCGGTAAAGGGGAAATCTTCCACCGCCTGATGCGCAGGTAGATGGGTGATCTCAAACTCCGTGTCGGCCAGTGCGGCCATCAGACCTTTGGCCCCCGAGTGGAAGGTCACGCTGCCGAACTGATCGAAACCCTTGAAATGCGTTGCCGAGGTAACCCATGTTTCACCTACCAGCAGTACTTTTTTTCGACTCATTGTGAGGCCCTCCCCGAGCCGTATTAAAAAATTGGGTGTTATAGTGCTCTATTGATATGTCAGTCATCACGGTTATTGAACCGGTTCAATAAACAAAATTGTCATCTTAATGCTTTTTAATCAAGCAAAAAAAAAGATATTATCGAGATACAATGGTAAATTATTGAACCGTTTCAATTTCCATTTTATCCGCCAGGTTGCGGTGGTTCGGCGGCGGCGGTTGTGGAATACTGATAACCGAAGGGAAGCCATTGATTGTAGCGTACCGGGATATCCGGATTGAAAAGAGGCCACCGCATGACATCTGCCAAGTTATCGATCCGACAGGTCAGCCGGCGCTTTGGGGCGATGACGGCGCTGGCGCCCACCAGTCTTGACATCGCGCCGGGGGAGTTCGTCTGCGTGGTGGGGCCGTCCGGCTGCGGCAAAAGCACCTTGTTCAATCTTATTTCCGGGATTTTGCCCCCGGACAGCGGCGCGATTGTTCTTGACGGCAGGGATGTTACCGGCCGCACCGGCCATGTGGGATATATGCTGCAAAAGGATCTGCTGCTGCCCTGGATGACGGTTATCGACAATATCGTGCTCGGCGCCATCCTTAACGGCGGCGCCGGCCGGGCGCAGCGGGCGGCCGGGGTAGCGCTGGCGGAACGCTACGGCCTCGGGGAGTTCATCAATCACTATCCGGCGGCACTGTCCGGCGGAATGCGGCAGCGGGTGGCGCTGATGCGCACCCTGGCCATGGAGCATGACGTCATGCTGCTGGACGAACCCTTCGGCGCGCTGGATTCGCAAACCCGTTTGTCCATGCAGCAGTGGCTGTTGACCGTCTGGGCCGAGCAGCACCGGACGGTGATTTTCGTCACCCATGATATCGACGAAGCGGTTTACCTGGCGGACCGGGTGGTGGTAATGACGCCCCGTCCCGGCCGTATCCAGGAAATCTTTACCGTGAATATTCCCCGGCCGCGGCCTTTGTCCTGTCTGACCGGGGAGGAATTCATCCGGTTGAAGCGCCGGATATTGAGCCTGATTTACAGCGAGACTCCCCAACAGGACGTTCATGCCGATGAAACACCTTCGTAAATTGTTGTTACCCCTGCTGGGGCCCCTGGCGGCGTTACTGCTGGTGCTGCTGGCATGGGACCTGGCGGTGCGTTATTACCACATTCCCCCCTATGTCCTGCCTTCGCCGGAAATGACCTGGCGCCATGTGCTGTCGGACTGGGCGGTATTATGGATTGGTTTTCAAAGTACGTTTACCACCTTCTTGCTGGGGTTTGTTCTCGGCGCCGGCGCCGGGTTCCTGTTTGCGGTGGCCATGGATTCCACCCGCTGGATTCGCAGCGTGCTCTATCCGATTCTCATTGCCAGCCAGGCAGTGCCGGTGATCGCCATTTCCGCCGCGCTGACCATCTGGCTGGGGTTCGGCCTGGCGCCCAAACTGGTTATCGTGGCACTGGTGGTATTTTTCCCGGTGGTGGTGAACGTGCTGGACGGCCTGAACTCCGTTGACGGCGATATGCTGAACCTGGTGAGGTCCATGGGCGGCTCCCGCTGGAGCATCTTTCGCTATGTCAAACTGCCGGCCACCTATACGCCGCTGTTTTCCGCCCTGAAACTGTCCGCCACGTTCAGCGTGACCGGCGCGGTGATCGGCGAATGGACCGCCTCCACCAGCGGCGGCCTGGGCGCTTATCTGCTGCAGGCCAACTCGCGGTTGAACACCGCCGGGACCTTTTCCGCCATCGGTTTCCTGGCCTTATTGGGCGTGCTCAGTTTCCTGCTGGTGATTGTGCTGGAATATCTGGTCACTCCATGGCGCACTTCGTCCAAGGCCCGCCGCTGGTCGCGGCGCTACTGGCGCCGTTCCCCCTAACCCGCACAGGCTTATCAAGCATGGAAAACAGCATCAAATCCGCCCGGCCGGTTCGGCCCACCATTCGTGATGTGGCGCGGCTGGCCGGGGTTTCAATCGGCACCGTCAGCGCCGTGATCAACAATAGCGCCCGGCCGGTGGCGGAGGATACCCGCCGCCACGTCCTGCGCTGCATCGCCGAACTGAACTTCGAACCGAACAGCGCCGCCAGGAGCCTTAAGCATCAACGCATCTCATCCATCGGTTTTGTCGTGCCGGATTTGGGCAATGCGTTTTTCGTCGATGTCGCCCAGGGTATCCAGAGCGTGCTGGATACCGTCGATTGCCTGCTGGTGTTGTGTCTGACCTGGTCGGATACCCGGCGGGAGGAGTATTACGCCCAGGTGTTGCGCACCCAGCGGCTGAACGGAGTGATTTATCTCTCCGGCACCGGTTTGCCCAGTCCGTCGCTTACCGCCTTGGCGACAAAGGGGTCGGTGGTGTTTGTGGATGAATATCTGCCCGGCATGGTGTCCGGCATAGCCCCCGGGATAGAAGTGCCGTTTATCAGTTCGCAAAATCTTATCGGCGCCCGTACCCTGGGACAATATGTCTTGGCCAGGCACCACCGTCGCCTGGCGCTGGTAAGCGGTCCGCGGGGGTTATGGACCAGTGAGCAGCGCCAGGCGGGATTCCGCGAGGCCCTTGCCGGTGCCGGCATCCCGCCGGACAGCGTGCCGGTGATACGCGGCGATTACACCGAGCAGGCAGGCCGCCGGGCGGCGGACGAGATCCTGGCCCTGGCGGCGCGGCCCACGGCGGTGCTGTGCGCCAACGATCTGATGGCCATTGGTTTTATCCGCCGCTGCCTGGAGCTGCACGTACGGGTGCCGGAGGATATCAGCGTTACCGGTTTCGACGATATTCCCGAAGCGCGGCTGCTTCACCCCGAACTGACCACCGTGCGCCAGCCGGGGCGGGACATGGGCCGCGCCGCGGCGACCCTGCTGCTGCAGCGCATGGGCGCCGTCACCGACGGTCCGGCGCAAAAAGATTTTCCCACCGAGCTTTGTATCCGCCGTTCGGTGGGTTTATCGCCACCTGACGATGTTGTGCCGGGGTAAATCCCCTAGGCACTGTGGGTTCACACCGGCCGGTGGATTTCTTGCCACTGCCAATCCCGCACTTCCGGCAAGTCGTCGCCGTGTTCCCGCACATAATGATAATGCTCATCCAGCTTGGCACGGAACAGGGCCAGGGCGGCGGCGGCCGGTTGTTGCGCTTTCAGCCCCGGCACCCGCTCAATGGCGGAGATGGCCAAGTGAAATCTGTCCAGCCGATTAAGCACCGCCATATCAAACGGCGTAGTGGTGGTGCCTTCTTCCATGAAACCATGTACGTGGATATTGTCATGGTTTTTGCGTTGATAGGTCAGGCGATGGATCAGGACCGGATAACCGTGAAAAGCGAATATCACCGGCCGGTCGGGGGTAAAAAGCGCATCGAAGACGTTATCGGGGCGGCCGTGGGGGTGGCTTTCCGGTGATTGCAGCGCCAGCAGGTCCACCACGTTGACCACCCGGATGCGCAGGGCCGGCACATGGCGGCGCAGCAGTTCCACCGCCGCCAGCGTTTCCATGGTGGGGACATCCCCGGCGCAGGCCATCACCACATCCGGCGGCGTGCGGCCGTCTTCGTTACCCGCCCAGCGCCAGATGCCCATGCCCGACTCGCAGTGCTTGACCGCTTCATCCAGAGGCAGCCACTGCGGTTCCGGCTGTTTGCCCGCCACAATGACATTGATGCGATCGTAGGTGTTCAGACAGTGATCGCCCACCCACAGCAGGGTATTGGCGTCCGGCGGAAGATAAATGCGCACGATATCGGCTTTCTTGTTGGCCACCAGATCCATAAATCCCGGATCCTGGTGGCTATACCCGTTGTGATCCTGCCGCCAGACATGGGACGACAAGAGATAATTCAGGGACGATATGGGCCGGCGCCATGGCAAAGCACGGGATACCTTCAGCCACTTGGCATGCTGGTTGAACATGGAGTCGACGATATGGATAAAGGCTTCGTAACAGGTAAACACGCCGTGGCGACCGGTAAGCAGATAGCCCTCCAGCCAGCCCTGGCAAAGATGCTCGCTCAGGACTTCCATCACGCGGCCGTCCGTTGCCAACTGCTCGTCGTAAGGTTTTACCTCCTCCATCCAAACCCGATGGGTGGCTTCAAAAACCGAGCTCAGCCGGTTTGACGCCGTCTCGTCCGGGCCGAACAGGCGAAAATTGGCGTTATCCGCATTCAGCCGGAAAATATCCCGCAAATATTCACTGAAAATTTTGGTGGATTCCGCCTGGATTCCACCCCGCCGGCTTACCGCCACCTGATAGTCGCCGATGGCCGGCGTGCGCAGGGCCTTGCGCAGCAGTCCCCCGTTGGCATGAGGATTAGCCCCCATGCGCCGGGCGCCGGCGGGGGCCAACTGACGCAGGTCGTCCTGCAGCCTGCCCTCGGCGTCGAACAGTTCTTCAGGGTGGTAACTGCGCAGCCAGTCCTCCAGTATTTTCCGGTGGGCGTCGTTCTCGCGGCAGCCCGCCACCGGAACCTGGTGGGCGCGCCAGAAGCCTTCCACTTTTTTGCCGTCCACTTCTTTCGGGCCGGTCCAGCCCTTCGGGCTGCGAAATACGATCAGCGGCCAATGGGGCACCTCATGCTTCGGCGCACCGCCGGCGGCGGCATCTCGTTGTATTTCGTGGATAGCGTCGAAGGCCAGATCAAAAGCGGCAATCATTTTACGGTGCATATCCAGGGGTTCATCCCCTTCGACAAAAATCGGCCGATAGCCATAACCCCCGAACAGTTGCCGCAGGTCGCCATCGCTGCAACGCGCCAGCAGGGTGGGGTTGGCTATTTTGTAGCCGTTAAGGTGCAGAATGGGCAGCACGGCGCCGTCGCGGGCCGGATTAATGAATTTGTTGGCGTGCCAGCTGGCGGCCAACGGGCCGGTTTCCGCTTCACCGTCGCCGATAACACAGGCGGCGATTAGGCTTGGGTTATCGAACACCGCGCCGTAGGCGTGCACCAGAGAGTAGCCCAGTTCGCCGCCTTCATTGATGGAACCGGGCGTTTCCGCCGCCGCGTGGCTCGGGATGCCGCCCGGGAACGAGAATTGCCGGAACAGTTTGCGCATCCCCTCGACGTCTGCACCGACGGCCGGATAAATTTCGCTATAGGTGCCCTCAAGCCAGGTATTGGCTACCATCCCGGGCCCGCCGTGCCCCGGACCGCAAATAAAGATAATTTCCGCATCGCGATTGCGGATAATGCGATTGAGATGGGTATAGATAAAATTGAGTCCGGGCGTAGTACCCCAGTGGCCGAGCAGGCGAGGCTTGATATGTTCGGGCAGCAGCGGCCGGCGGAGCAGGGGATTGTCCATCAGATAGATTTGTCCCATCGACAGGTAATTGGCCGCCCGCCAATAGCGATCCATAAGCGCCAGTTCTCGGGCATCGGGGGTGGAGGGAACGGTTTCTGCGGCGGTGGTATGCATCGGAGCCTCCTCGACAGACTTAATAAGACATAGCTCAAGTCTAGACCGGTATCTTCCGCTATGCCTGGGGGAGGGCGCGCGGGCGGGCAGTCAGTGATGAATCAGGGAAGCGTTCCGCAGGAAGAACGGATAATCAGTTCGCCGCGGAGCTGCAAATGGCGGGGGGCCGTCTGCGGAAACTGTAGACGGTTAAGCATCAGGAAAATGGCGTTTTCCGCGATATCGCCGAAGGGTTGTTTATAGGTGGTCAGGGGGATGCCGAGCAAAGCCGAATATTCGTTATCATCAAAGCCGACAACGTTCACTTTGCGGTTGATTTGAGTGCAGACTGATAACAGCTTCATGGCGGTGAAATCGTTGGCGCAAACAATATCGGTGGCGCCGGAATCGAGTATACGGTTAATAAACTTTTTATCCCCCACGGCGCCCTCATGCACCCACTCCGCTACGGCGGGCAGTGCGGCTTCCAGCAATGCCAGCCTATATCCCATAATGCGCATGGAAACCGTATGAGCCGAGTAGTTTTCACAAAGAAAATCAACGCGCCGCGTTTTATTTTGCAGCAAATGGCGCGTCACTTCATAACCGGCGGCGATATTGTCGATACCCACCAGGTCGTAGGCGCTTTTATCCGGATAAGCGGCAAAATCGCTGTCCACCAGGACCACCTTGATATTGTATTGCGATAATTTATGCAGAATCAGGTTGTTGATCTCATCCGCAAAGGGGTGAAATTCAATGGGAATAAAAAATATTCCGTGCACGTTATTTTTGATATAGCGATCGATGATTTTTTCAATGATCTCGATGATTTTTTGTTTACTGGCCTCCGATCCCATGGTGACCACACCGTTCCAGACCAGGGAAAAATTGAATTGCTGCGATAATGACGCCATGGACTTGAAAATTTGTTCGAAGAGAAAGCCGCTTTCATTGGCCTCAAGGCGAGGAGATAATATACCGAGGATCAGTTCTTGCGGCGCAAGGGGAGATTCCTGACGCTGAACGCAGACATAATGACCTGAGCCCTGAGTACTGCTGATCAATCCCAGTTCTCTTAATTTAGCCAAGGCTTTGGATATTGTGGGCCGGGAGACGGAAAACTCATCACATAAAATTTTTTCCGATGGTAAACGTTGATCTTCTTCGTAGATCCCATCAAGGATACGCTGTTTTATCGTCAAGAATACCGCGTCAAGTTTACCTCTTTTTGCCATGATGATTTTTTTCGCCCATTCTAAAAGTAATTAAGCAATTCAAAATTATCCGTGGGCCGGGAAATAACACCGACACGAAATAACCAGCACCCGACAATATTTTAAAAACACCATAAATGATAAAAGTTGTAAAATCAAGCGCGTTATTTGGTCAAGATTTATACCGTCCGAGGCCGCTGCCGCCATTGTGATTATCGTGCAGGAGATAAAAATAAACCCGTACCGAGCACACTAAATAAAGATTTTTTTCTTTATCACGAGTGGCGTCACAATCTTAATCCCTCGCCCTTACGGTATTGACTTCAATGAATTGATCCCAGCGGCGATTCTGCCCCATCCGACAACCTTTGGCAAGTCGCTGCCAAGCGGCAACGCGTCCCCGAGTCCTCTTCCCGATGGGGGAGTTTAGACGGCTTTTTTTACCCTGTGGCGTTACAACAGCGCTGCTGTGGAGATACTGGAGGGGCTGTAATTCTTTCGGATAATTAATGTGAGCGCGATCACTTTAATGACAAAACGGTGCTTTTTTTTAACAAATTTGCAAAAAAAATGTGATCGGTATCGATAGTTACGCTACAAATTTATCGTATGTTGTATGCACATATCAACTAAATTAGTTTACAAATTTTTTGATATGTAAAAATAAATCATCAATGCCGATTAAACTAAAACTGAGGATTTTTTTGATGTACACCTACAAGAACCTCGTTGAACAGGTAATAGCTGAAAACAAAACGACGCTGCTGGCGGTTGATGAAAATGAAATTAGCCAGTTGATGGATGAAATATGTAAAGCAAAAACGATTCAGTTGTATGCTATGGGTAGAATGCAACTTTCCGTTCGCGCTTTTGCCATGCGGCTGAAGCATATGGGATTCGACAGTTATGTGGTTTATGACACCACCACCCCCTGCATCGGGGAGGGAGACCTGCTTATCGTCCACTGCGGGGTCACCAATGTCGAACTCAATATCATCAAGCTGGCTAAGGAAGCCGGCGCCCGCATCGCTTTACTCACCGCGCATCCGGAAAACGAACATGGCGGTTATGCCGATTTAACGGTGCGGGTACCGGGCCAGATTTTTGGCGGCGCTGAGGAAGTGGCATCCATTCAGCCCATGTCGTCCCTGCTGGAACAATCGCTCTTTTTGTTTGTTGATATTATTACCATGCTGTTGATTGAAAAAACCGGTATTTCCCTCGACGAGATGAAAAAGCGCCATACCAATCTTGAAGGGTTGCCGCATAAATTTGCCTAACGTTGATTTTATTTAGCCAAAAGGCCCGATTATGAAAGATGGTGACATAATACAAATCGCACATCTGGTATCCAATCTGGATGATGCAATTGAGCATTATTATCATGTATGTAATATCGGTCCATGGGATATATACACCTATGGACCGCATAATATCAAAAATTCACTTTATCGCGGTAAGCCGGCGGAGCATGTTTATAAAATCGCCGTATGCTGGGTAAACGGTGTTCAAATGGAATTAATGCAGCCTGTAAGCGGATATAGCATCTATGATGAGTATATCGAAAAGCATGGTTACGGTTTGCATCATTTGAAGCTTTATTTTAAAGATTGCCGGCAGGCGATAGCCGATTATGAAAAACGCGGCTACCAGGTGGTGCAAAGCGGCAATATCGGTGACGATGTTTTTTATTATCTTGATACCGAAGAGCGGTTCCAGGGCGCGGTGATCGAATTAGGCAACGCCGGTGCCATACCTGAACCGGAAAGCCGGTATCCCGCCTGATATACCCGTCGCTTGCAACTCGTAGTATTGAGGATAAAGAGCATATTGTCAGTCATGAGGAATAAACATGAAAAAACTCAACGCAATTGCGCTGTGCCTGCTGCTTGGCGCCGCCATCAATACCTATCCTATGATCGCCAACGCCGCGGGCGAGCAGCAATTAACCATGGTCGGTATTCCGAAATTACGTTCTGCCTGGTTTAACGATTATGAAAAAGGGTTAAAAAAAGCCGGCAAGGATTTCGGCGTCAATGTTTACCAGCAGGCGCCCGCGTCCCCGGATGAAGCGCAACAGGTCCGTATTATTGAAGACTCCATCAGCCAGGGGGTTAACGCGGTACTGGTGGTGCCGAATAACGCCAGCTCCTGTGAGCCGGTTTTCGCCCGCGCCCATGATAAAGGCATCGTGGTCATTACCCATGAGTCGGTGAACCAGCCTAACGCCGATTTTGACGTGGAAATGATCGAAAACGAAAAATTCGGCAAATACATGCTGGATCAGTTCGCCCAGCATGTGAACGGCAGCGGCGAATACGCCATTTATGTCGGTTCGTTAACGGTGCCCGCCCACAATATCTGGGCGGATGCGGCGATAAAAGAAGCAAAGGCGAAATACCCCAATCTGAAGCTGGTGGCCGAGCGTTTCCCCGTCAGCGAGGATCGCAACGCCTCGCGTCAGAAGACCCTGGAACTGCTCTCCACCTATCCCGATCTGAAAGGCGTAATTTCATTCGGCAGCCAGGGTGGGCCGGGGGCGGCGCAGGCGCTGCGGGAGAAGGGCCTGGTGGGTAAATTGACCGTCATGGGCACCACCTCCCCCAAAGAGGGGGCGTCATTCCTGAAAGACGGTTCGCTGACCGAGCTGATTTTGTGGAGCCCGGGCGATGCCGCGTATTCCATGACCTATATCGCCAAAATGATCGCTGAAGGCAAGCGCGATCAGATTAAAAACGGACTGGAAATCCCCGGCATCGGCAAACCGGATATCAACGGTAAAAACATTATTTTTGATAAACCGCTCACCGTGACCAAAGACAACTACAGCAAATACGATTTTTAATCGGACGCCTGGACAGGGGCGGACTGCGCCGTGCCCCTGTCTGCCGCCGGAGGACCCTACAATGCAATTTCTTGCCGCTGAACATATTACCAAGACCTTTGACGGGGTGACCGCCCTGAATGATGTCAGTTTCGACATCAATGTCGGGGAAATTCATGGATTGGTGGGTGAAAACGGCTGCGGCAAATCCACCTTGATGAAAATCATCGCCGGCGTGCTGGATTTCCATCGCGGCACCCTGCGGATCAACGGCCGCCAAATGGATAAATATTCCGCCATTGAAGCGGTAAAGCAAGGTATCGGCATCATCTATCAGGATCTGTCGCTGTTTCCCAATCTGACGGTATTGGAAAATATTTATATCAGTCAAATGGTGAATGACAATAAATCACTCGTGTTTTCATCGGCCTATAAAGACAAGGTCGGGACGATTATCCAGCAATTGGGCATCAGCCTCGATCTGGAGGCGGATGTGGATGATTTGCCCATCGCCAAGCAGCAACTGGTGGCCATTGCCCGCGCGCTGATTAATGACTCACGGCTGATTATTCTGGATGAGCCCACCACGGCGTTGACCCGTACCGAAATCAAGCATCTCTTCGCCATCCTCAACCGTCTGCGCACGCAGGGCATATCGTTTATTTTTATCAGCCACAAGCTTAATGAACTACTGGAAATCTGCGATCGCATTACCGTGATGCGCGACGGCAAATTAATCGACACGGTGGACGGCGGCGAAGCCACCACGGCAAAAATCGAAGCCTTGATGCTGGGTTATGAACTGACCTATCCCCCGCGGCAAACCCATGCTACGGACGAGGTGCTGCTCAGGGTGCGCGGCCTGTGTAAAAAAAACAGCTTTCAGGATATCAGTTTTGATTTGCATAAAGGCGAAGTGCTGGGCATCGCCGGATTATTGGGCGCCGGCCGTACCGAACTTGCCCTGGCGCTGTTTGGCATAGAACCGGCGCAAAGCGGCGAAATCTTTATTGAAAGCCGTCCGGTGGTCATCGGGAGCGTCGGCACCGCCGTGGCCAACGGCATCGCTTACGTGCCGGAGGACAGATTACTGCAGGGGCTGGTGATGCAGCAAAGCATCGCCGCCAACGCCGCGCTCTGCTCATTGAAATCCTATCTTAACCCGTTGGGACTGCTGGACGGCGGCAAGATGCGCCGTGCGGTGAGCGGCCTGCTCAAAGGCATGCAGGTGAAGTATGACAATATGGATAAAGAGATCAGAATGCTTTCCGGCGGTAACCAGCAGAAGGTGGTGCTGGCGAAATGGCTCGCCACCCATCCGCGGATTTTCATCCTGGACAGCCCGACGGTGGGCATAGACGTGGGGGCAAAAAGCTATATCTACCAAACGGTGAAAGAGAAGGCCGCCGAGGGCATGGGGATTGTGTTTATTTCCGATGAACTGCCCGAGCTGTTGGCCAATTGCGACCGGATTATCATGATGAACCGGGGCCGTTTCGGTAAGGAATATGCCACCGATGCCATTGATAATGAAACATTGCAGCAAGAAATGGAAAACGTCTGATGTCGTCGGTGTAAAAAAGCGGGTGAGGTTATTTTATTATGGATATGACCAAAATGTTCAAATCGCGGGAGTGGCTGCTGCTCTTGCTGATTATAGTATTCTCCATTGCCATTACCTATATCAATCCGGCATTTATGTCGCTGGATAATATTGCAGATTTACTCAAGGCAAACACGGTATTGGGCATTTTCGCCCTGGGTGTTCTGCTGGTCTTGATTTCCGGCGGATTCGACGTTTCTTTCACCGCCATCGCCCAGGTGGTGCAATATGCCGTGGTCTATTACTTCCTGCAGGCCAATCTGGATAACATCTATCTGGCGATACTGTGCAGCATCATAATCGGTGGGGTGATGGGGTCGCTGAACGGCGTGATCATTTATTATTTCAAGATTACCGCGATCATTGTCACCATCGCCACCAACAGCCTGTTCTACGGCCTGTTATACGTCGTGACCCAGGGCGATCTGATTTATGATATTCCGCCGTCGTTCCTGGGGTTGGCTGAGCTGAAAATTTTTCCGATGCATGCCGCCAACGGCGCATTGTACGGGATCAGTTTTGTCACCTGCCTGTGGTTCCTGCTGGCGCTGGGCATGCATTTATTCCTGCGCCATACCGTGCTGGGGCGCAGCGTGTATGCCATCGGCGGCAATCCCGTTTCGGCGGAACGAGTGGGGTTCAACCTTAAAAAAACCACGCTGTTTATCTATACCCTGGTGGGCGCCATTTCCGGCTTTGCCAGTATTGTCCAGGTGTCGATTGTGCAAACCGTCATTCCCAATTCCATCGTCGGTTCGGAACTGCAGGTGATTGCCGCCGTGGTCCTGGGCGGGGCTTCGGTTACCGGCGGCCGCGGCAGCGTAGCGGGGACCCTGCTGGGAGTGCTGTTGTTCTCCATTCTCAGCAACAGCCTGACCCTCATGAAAATATCCCCCTATTACTACAACGTGTTCACCGGCCTGGTGATTTTATTCAGCGTCGCCGTTAATGCTGTGCAGGTTATCAGACAACGGCGTTCCCGCGTGCGGGTGCTGGTGGATATCAAGGAGCCCTCATGAAAGCGATAGCAGTCGATAAAAAGCAACCGGGCAGAGCGCCGTTGCCGCCGATTATCCGCGAAAACGCCTCGCTATATCTGGTGTTGGCGGCGGTATTCCTGTTGATGTATAGCCTTAACGGCGCCAAGTTTTTAAGCGTGCAGAATTTCAGCTCCATGGCGTATCAGCTGCCCATCGTCGGTTTTTTGTCCCTGGGGATGATGATATCCATGCTGTCGGGGGGGATTAACCTGTCGATTATCGCCACCACCAATCTGAACGGCATCGTGATCGCGCTGTTTTTGCAATCGTTCGCTCCCCAAGGCATGAAGCTGGCGTCGGGGGAAATGATTGCCCTGGCGATTGCGCTGGGGCTGGCGGCCTGCGTGCTGGTGGGGGTGATAAACGGTTTACTGATTGCCTTGCTGAAGATCCCGGATATTTTGGTGACCCTTGGCACCATGACCCTGATTTCCGGCTTGAACGTGGTTTTCACCAAAGGCTACACCATTACCGGCTTTCCGGCGGGGTTGGTGAATATCGGCAACGGCCAGAGTTTCGGCGTGCCCAATTCCCTGTTCCTGTTTGTGGCCGCCGCCATTGTCGCGTCGGTCATCCTGAACAAAACCCGCTTTGGTTTTAACCTTTATATGATGGGTTCCAATCCGGTGGCGGCCCGTTTTTCCAATATCAGTATCGTCAAGGTTACGGTTATTCAGTATGTGCTGTCGTCCTGTTTCGCCGCCCTTACCGCGCTGGTGATGATTGGCCAGCTGAACTCGGTCAAGGCCAGCTATGCCGATTCCTACCTGCTGGTGGCGGTATTGGCGGCGTTTCTCGGCAAGGTCAGCCCGTTTGGCGGTTTCGGCCGGGTGTCGGGGGTTGTGCTGGCGGTCATCATTTTGCAATTGATTTCCAGCGGCCTGAATCTGATGCGCCTGGATCCGTTCATGATCACGGCAACCTGGGGCGGTATCATTATTATTATCGTGCTGTGCCGCGGGCTTTTTTCCGCTATCAACCGGCAAATGAAACAGCGTCGCCGGGTTTAGCGCCGGCATGGAGCCGGTTGTCGCTGTCCCGGCGCATCGTCAACATTTGCTGCATACGGCATTTAAAAATAAAGGCTTATCCTATGTATATCGGTATTGATTTGGGCGGCACTAAAACGGAAGTCATTGCTCTTGAAGCGGATGGGCGGGAATTGTACCGGCACCGGGTGCCGACGCCGCGTAATGATTATGATCAAACACTTATCGCCATTCGCGATCTCATTTTACTGGCGGAGCGGGAGACGGGACAGCAGGGCACCATCGGCATCGGTATTCCCGGTACGGTCTCGCAGTTAACCGGAAAAATCAAAAACGCCAATTCGGTATGGCTGAACGGCCGCTTTTTCGAGCAGGATTTAGCCGCGCTGCTGCAACGCCCGTTCAAGGTCGCCAATGACGCCAACTGCCTGGCGATTTCAGAAGCCACCGATGGCGCCGGGGCCGGGGTGGAAATCGTATTCGCGGTGATTATCGGCACCGGCTGCGGCGGGGGCTTGGCCATCAATACCCGCGTTTATCAGGGAAGCAGCGGTATTGCCGGCGAATGGGGACATAATCCTTTACCCTGGCCCGACGAGGTGGAACAGGTGTATCAGCGTGAGGTGCCCTGCTACTGCGGCAAGGTGGGGTGCAACGAAACCTTTATCTCCGGTACCGGTTTTGCCACCGCCTATCGGCGCATCAGCGGCAAATCCCTGCCGGGAGATGAGATAGCCCGCCTGGCCGAGGCCGGCGACGCAGCCGCCGGGCAAGCGTTACAGCAGTATGAAATGCGGCTGGCCAAGGCGCTGGCCGGGGTCGTGAATATCATCGACCCGGGAGTCATCGTGCTGGGAGGCGGTATGAGCAATGTGGATCGATTATATTCCACCCTGCCGACGCTGATGCCGCAATGGATTTTCGGCGGGGAATTCTCCACCCCCATCCGTAAAGCGAAACACGGCGACTCAAGCGGGGTGCGGGGAGCGGCCTGGCTGCCTAAATTAATGGGCTGATGGCGCGGTCTCGCTTGTGTGATAAGGGCGATAATAACTAAAGCCATTAGCATAATTAGGGCTATGCTTACCTCATCATGATAAGTATAGGGAGCAGCGTTTTATGACAACCCCAAATAATCCCGCGCCAGCGGACCAAAAACCGGACCAAAAACCCGAAGATGTGACCGTCAGCGAAGGCCTGGCCAAAATACTTGAAGCGGACGCGCTGCTGACGCCGGAACAGGAGAATGCCATGGCGGATAAAGCCAGGGCGGCCGCCAAAGAGAGCCAGGATGCCCACAATAATCACCGGGATGAGTAATCACGGGCAACCGATAACGCCTTTGCGTCTTGTGTAACGTTGAATCCGGGCCGATTCGTCGCCCGGTTTCAGGCTTTGATGCCGGGTCCCTACGGCCCGGTTTTCCCCAAACATCCCGTCATTGTCTTATAGCCGATAGCCATTTTTTTCCTGCCGGAAACCCTCCGCTATTTTCGTGATTTAGCTCTCTTCATCTCATACATTTGCACAAAGAAATTGCCTGCGCCCGCTTTAATGCTGTGCCCTTGACCGGTGTCGCCGGCACATCCGCCCTCTATAATCACTCATGTGACAATGCTTTAACATTATTGATATAAAACCCTGTTGAAGACCTTTGCAAACCAGCGATGCATGACTGCCCGAAGGTTCTCTACATGAGGCACCCGTGATGAAAATTACCGACATTGAAGTGATGCGCCTGGCGATGCCTTTTACTTCCGGTAGAAGCAGCGACCGGCAAAAGGGTTCGGCGGAGGATGCCTATAACGCCGCCTCCCCGGAGCTGACCCGTATGGAAACCCTGCTGGTGCGGCTGACGGCGGACAATGGTTTGCAAGGATGGGGCGAGGGTTTCGGCCATCTTTCCAACCCGGTGACCTTTGCCGCGCTGGAGGGGCCGGTGGGGCGGTTTTTCCTTGGACAAACCTTTGCGGACACGCCGGAGGGAGTAGGGCAGCTGATGGATCGGGCGCAACGCGCTTTCCACGCCTTTGGACGCAGCGGACCGGTGCAATTTGCCCTGTCGGCCCTGGATATCGCGCTGTGGGATCTTTGCGCCCAGGCGGCGGGGATGCCGCTCTGGCAATTGCTCGGGGCGCCGCGCCGGGAGATTGGCGTCTATGCCAGTCTGGTGAGCTATGGCAACGATCCCGCGCAGGTGGCTGCCCATGCCATGCGCGCTTACGGCCAAGGCTTTCGGTCCATCAAACTCCATGAAACCGAGTACCGGGCCATTGCGGCGGCCCGTGATGCGCTGCCGGCCGATGCGCGGTTAATGGTGGACGTTAATTGCCCGTGGACGGTAGAGGAAGCGTGCCGGCAAGCCCGGTCGCTCAACGAACTGGGACTGGCCTGGCTGGAAGAGCCGGTATGGCCGCCGGATGATTTGGCCGGGCTGGCGGCGGTAAAGGCCTGCGGGACCCCGGTGGCCGCCGGGGAAAATGCCCAGGGGGTGGAGGGTTTCAGGCAACTGTTTGAAGCCGGCGCCGTAAGCGTAGCCCAGCCCAGCGTGGCGAAAATAGGCGGCATCAGCGCCGCGCTGGAGGTTTATCGTCTGGCGCAGCAGTATCGGGTAAAAGTGGTGCCGCACTGTTTTTATTACGGTGCGGCCCTGATGGCCACCGCGCATCTGGTGGCTACCCTGCCGGAAGACGTTGCGCTGGAAGTGCCTTATCTGCAATGGCCCGAACCGCTGTATGCCGAACTGGATTTCCAGCCGCGCCTGCGTCTGGCCGATACGCCGGGTTTGGGTTTCCGGCCCGCTGAAGATATTCTGCGCCGTTATCGCATTGCCCATCGAACCCTCTCGTCGGAGATGACCTCATGCTAAAACATAAATATCGCTTGGTGGTGGCGCTGTTGCTGTTTTTCGCCGGTATGCTGAATTATCTGGACCGGTCGGCGCTGTCGGTGATGGCGCCGTTGATAAAAAAGGATTTGCACATCGATGATGCGCAAATGGGCATTCTGTTCAGCTTCTTCTTTGTGGGCTACTGCCTGTTCTGTTTTGTCGGCGGATGGGGCGCGGATAAATTCGGCCCGCGGCGGGTTTATGCCTGGGCGGCCGGCGTCTGGTCATTTTTCTGCGGCGCCACGGCGCTTGCCACCGGTTTTGGCTATCTGATGTTCGTGCGGATTCTGTTCGGCATCGGCGAAGGCCCCATGGGCACCACCACCAATAAATCCATTTCAAATTGGTTTCCCCGTAAGGAAGTAGGGCGGGCGGTGGGTTTTACCAATGCCGGCCAGCCGCTGGGCGCTGCTATCTCGGCGCCCATCGTCGGCCTGGTGGGGCTTAACTTCGGTTGGCGCATTTCATTTCTGGTTATTGCCCTGCTGGGGTTTATCTGGCTGGGCTGCTGGCTGATTTTCTTTCGCGATCGGCCTGAACTGCATCGCCGGGTTTCCGCCGAGGAAGTGGCGCTTATTACCGCCGACCGCCCGGCGAATCCGGCCGCGCCGGTGCTGCCCGCCGACCTGTCGCGGCAGAAAAAGCACGGTATTTTGTTTTATGTGTTATCGATGCCGGTGCTGGGCGTGGCGGCGGCCTTTTTCTGTTTCAATTATATCCAGTTCTTTTTCCTTTCGTGGCTGCCCAGCTACCTGACGGATTATCAGCATCTGGATATCAAAAGCATGAGCATCATCGGCGTATTGCCCTGGCTGGGGGCGACGCTCGGTTTTGTCGGCGGCGGCGTGGTGTGTGACGGCATATTCAAGAAAACCGGTAACTTCCTGCTGTCGCGCAAGCTGGTGATTATCTTCGGTCTGGCCATTGCCGCGGTGTGCGTGCTGATGACCGCCTATGCGGCGACGCTTGGGTCGGCGGTGACGCTGATTACCGTGGCCAGCCTTTTTGCCTACATGACGCCTCAGGCTTGTTGGTCGCTGCTGCAGGATATTGTTCCGGCCTCCCGTATCGGCTCCGCCGGCGGCTTTGTGCATTTGCTGGCTAACCTGGCGGGAATTCTGTCGCCGAGCATTACGGGATTTCTGATCCAGTACGGCGGCGGCTACCGGTCGGCGTTTATTCTGTCCAGTATACTGGCGGTGGCGGGTATTGTGGTGATGCTGCTGTTCGTGCGTCAGCGTAAGGTGGACAGTATCAGGTTGCAGGCGGCCTGAGCTGTTGCTCTCCCTTTAACAGGTTCGCTTTGAGCTTCGGTGGTAGCGGGCCTACCGTGGCATGGGGCGCTCCGCGGCCGACAATGGCCGCTTCGACCCCATTGCCGCGGTCTCCCTTTAACAGGTCCGCATTGAGCTTCGGTGATAGCGGGCTTACCGTGGCATGGGGCGCTCCGCGGCCGACAATGGCCGCTTCGACCCCATTGCCGCGGTCTCCCTTTAACACTTCCGGTTCAAGCTTCAGTTAAGTCGGTTGGCGGTCGGCGTATGGTCTGTATGACAAGGCTGTAATGGCAGAAATGCCACATTAGGTTGCACAACGCGACCTAATGTGGCATTTTAGCGTTATGAGACGTTGCGACGCGGATCGAACTCTGTCATCTGAAGTTTGCGTTCGCCGGATGCAGTCAATAATCTATTCCGAAAGAGGTCCCCGACATGTCAATCAGTGTACGTTTAGACGATGAATTTGTTAGCGACATCAAGGTTCATGCTGAAGCGGCAAGCCGAAGCATACCCAAGCAAATTGAGCATTGGGCCAAAATAGGGCGTATTGCCGAAGAAAACCCGGATCTGCCCTATGGTTTTATTCTTGAGACGCTGTTAGCGCAGAGTGAAGTTAAAAACAATAAGGTATCCCGCTATGCCAGAAGGACAAGCCGGTCGAAGGATTGATGTATACGAGACGCGCCGTTTCTCGAAGGCCCTGGCAAAGCTGCCCAGGGATGTGCTCGCAGCCGTTGAGGACGAGATTGACGCCATCATCGCCGATCCTTCCCTCGGCGAACAGAAAAAAGGGGATTTGCGCTTCCTGCAGGTACATAAGTTTTCATTGAACAACCAATTGATGCTAATCGGGTATAGCTGGATTGAGAACCGGCTGGAACTCTACCTGCTGAGTTTTGGTACTCATGAAAATTTTTACCTGGAGCAAAAAATTCATCGTAAAGCCGATCTTAAGCTTATTGAATAACGCCGGCCTTCGGGTTGCAGAGTTTGGCGTAGCGTATAAATCAGCAGGTATTTAACCCTATTAATATTAAGGACAACCTGGCCCGTTTGGCGGTAAACTTGCCTATCGTTTGCCAGGGAGCACGTTCGGAAAATGCAAGTAGATGAAGCGGCGATGGGGCAATTGATAGAACGCTGGCGCGGCGATCCGGCCGGTACCTATCAGAGCTGGTTTTTATGGCCGGAGCGCATCAAGAATTTCCGCTCCATCCGCCGCGGGATTGCCCTGGTGGTGTCGGAAATTGAAGCCGGTACCTTCGGCAATCTGTATCGAGGTTCTTCGCTTGAGACCATCGTGCATTCCATTGCCGAACAGCGCCAGATCTTCAAAGGCGCCGATCACGCTTTTTTATGGAAGCCGAAGCTGCGCATTCCCGATATTTATGAAAATCCCGGCAATCAACGGGCGTTTGGGCATCTGCTGTTTTCCTGCGCCGGCTGTATCCACGCTGAGCAAATTATCCACGCTATCCATGATATCGACAGGCTAGGGATCAAAGGGCTGGGACCGGCGGTGGCTAATCTGCTGTATTTTCTGCACCCTACGCTTATGCCGCCGTTTAATACCGCTATCGTCAAAGGCTACAACGCGCTGACCGGCGCCAATGTGAAACTTGGCAAATGGACGGAATATCTTGCCATGCGGCAGGGCATCATGGCCCTTAACCATCGCTACGGCCCTTTGTTATCCAACGATCTTGGCGCCATGGCCGGGCTACTGTTCGATCTGGGCAATGAGCGATATCCCGCACCGCCCAGGGCTGATGACCTGGGGGCTCGGGAGCGGTGGGCGGCGGATTTGGCACAGGTGCGGGCGGAGGGCGCCGCCATGGCAAAAGCGCGGCAACAGGCCGGTGACAATGACCGTACCCATACCGAAATCCAGGGCTGGCTGCGCGATTTGGGGCTGGCCTTGGGCTACAGCGTCTGGATTGCCGCCAACGATCGCCGCCGCGCTTACGACGGCGGTGTGCTGGGACAAGGCTGCCTGGAACAGCTGCCGCCGGATATTATCGCTTCCCCGGCCGCCGATGCTATCCGCCTCATCGACGTACTTTGGCTTGACGCAGGGCGGCAGCGGGTGATGGCGGCTTTTGAAGTGGAGCATACCACCTCGATCTATTCCGGGATCGTGCGCATGCTGGATTTGGCCCTGAGCGGAGATACCCAGGCCAGCGAAGGCCTTTTCCTGGTGGCGCCCGACAATCGCGAGGCGGAAGTGCTGGCGCAGCTGCGCCGTCCGGCGTTCAGCCGGGTGGCGGATCTGCGGGTGCGCTACCTGACCTATGGCGAATTGGCGGAGAATCGCCAGGCGCTGGCGCGTTTCGGGCAAGGGATCAAAGGCATGTACGCCATTTCCAAATGCTTGCTATAACATCCTGTTCTCTAATGATTATCTTGCAATCGATTCCGCCAATGCCCATCGGTGCGGCAAATAAAGACAATAGCCGCAAAATCGCATCCCCTTACGGGGGGGCAAGAATCCCCCGTAGCTATATTAGCCAAAATCAAACCGCGTATTCACCTCATCCCGGTCGTTAAAGCTTAATTCCACCGTTTCACCGGTTATCTCCACGTCATCGCGCTTTTTCAGTTCGTCCAGGCAGGATGCGGAAACATAGATATATTCCAGATGGAGGGTGTCTTTGATCCACACCACCTTGGCCCGGTCAAATTCAATGCGATTACAGGTCTTAATGGCTACCGCCAGCGCGATGCGATCGTTGGGCAGGATTAGCGGCAGCTTGCCGGCGTTGAGATTGGAGGAGGTAATGACATTGGTGTAAAACGCCGAGAAGTCGATTTTATTGAAAAAGTTACTGGTAATGATATCGGCATTGTTGATACAGGCGGCATTGCCATGGGACTCGTCCGTCAGGTCGCGCACCCAGATTTTCTGGATGGGGGGCGCGACAAATCCCTCTTTCACATTGGTTGAATTCCGGCCGGTGACATTGGGATCCATGCCGGCGCCGCTGACCTCTTTGCCGAACCGCTCCACCACCAGCACGTCTATACTCTTTAGCAGCAGTTTTGGCAATCGGGTCTTGGCCCGTGCCAGGATCGCCGGTTCTTCCGCCGCGATATCCTCCACCGGCAGCGCGACGATTTCGCAGGTTTGGTCATAGGCGTTTTCCACCAGGCCGATGCCGATGGCTATCGGGGCCTTTTCCATCACCAGTTTCGCGGCAATGGGCATCAACTGGCCGAACGAGGGTATTTCATGGCGGTGTATGGAGCTGGCGCCTATGTGCTTGCCCAGGCCGATAACCATCATTTTCTGGATGCCGCTTTCCACCGGACCCTTGAAGTCGGTATGGGGCTTGACGCGCCCGATGGCGATTACCGCATCGCTTTCATAGGCATTTTTATCAAACCAGATCCGCAGGCCGTTTTCCAATTGTCCCAATTCAACCGTATCCATGGAGGAGACAACGGGACAGCCGACGTTACCTTCAGTAATGCCGAAGCCGGCGATGACCTGGCGCTGGCCTTCGGCGGTGGCGCCGCCGTGGCTGCCCATGGCGGGGACCACAAAGGGACTCCCGCCCCGTTGTTTTACCTCGTGCACCACGGCGGTAATAATTTCCCGCAAATTGGCGATGCCCCGGCTACCCGCGGTAAGTGCCACCCGCATCCCCGGCCGGATTTTGGCGCTCACGGCGGGTTTGGCAAATTCCGCCGCCACCTTGGCTGGAATGTTCTCTACCCGCTGGGGGTCGAATTTCTGTTTTACCCGATGCAGTCTCGGCCACGCCATATCAAAGCCGTCCTGCAGTTTTATGTCGGTATTCTCAAACATGGCCTGACCTTATGCTCCGGTTTCACGGCTGGTATTTGTCGCTTTAGGCAACCCGGCGGCGGCTTCAGGTGACTTTGGGTGGGTAAGGTGCCCCGGCAGGGTCAGTGTGGTGAGAAATCCCACCAGCAATATACCCGCCAGGCAATAAATGCCGGTGGAAAGGCTGTATTGAGAAGTCATCCAGCCAATCATGAACGGGCCGACAAATCCCCCCAGATTACCCAGGGCGTTAATCACGCCGCGCGCGCCGCCGGCCAGATGATGGGGAAACAGCACCGGCGGTATGGTCCAAAATACGCTGGAAGCAGATTCATAAAACAGCCCGCACAGCACCAGAAAGGTAAATGATACCCAGATATAATGGCTGAATTGCGCCGAACAGATTAAAAACAGCGCAAATCCGAATAGGGATAGCGCGATGAAAAATTTCCGGTTGTTTCTTTTATCCGACAGCGACGAAATAGCATAGGTGCCGATAAGCATGGCGACATAAGGTAATGTGGATAAGAATCCCACCGCGCCGATGCCCATGGTGGTGAGGTTTTTAATCATCGTCGGCAGCCAGAAGCTGAAGCCATATATACCGGTCTGGTAGCAAAAATAAATGACTACCAGTTTCCATAGGCTGTTTTGTTTTAAAATTTCCATCAGCGAGCCGGTATGAATACTTGCTTCCTGCTCTTCTCTGATTTTGTTGTTGATATAACTACGCTCTTCTTCGCTTATCCAATCGGCGTCATCCGGCCGGTTGCTGATAATCGGGAACCAGATAAACAGCAATAACAGCGACATCACCCCTTCGATAATAAACAGTTCCCGCCAGCTCCAGCGGCTGATAATCCAGCCGGCAATGGGACCGTTGATAAAGTTGGCGATAAAGACAATACCGCCGATAAATATCGCGTTGGCCCGGGCGCGTTCGGCGTTGGGAAACCAGTTGGAGATAATGATCAGCAGCGCCGGAAAGACACCGCCTTCCGCCACCCCCAAAATGAAGCGCAGCGTCAGCACCTGCCAGTCTTTTTCCACAAAGCCCATCAGAATCGAGGTGGCGCCCCAGCCGACAATGGTATAGGCGATGAATTTTTTAGCGCTGCCCCCGGCGGCAATCAGCCCGCCGGGTATTTGCAGCAGCAGATAGCCGATAAAGAAAATACCCGCCACCAGTCCGGCAAAGGTGGTTGATAAACCCAGATCTTTATCCATGCCGCCGGCGATGGCGAAACCAATATTCACCCGATCCATCAGGGCAACGATATAAACCAGAAGAATCGGCGGCAGGATCCTTACCCATCTTTTATTGGGAATCACGTGCGGATCATTGAGCATAGCATTGCCTCTCATTGTGTTTGGTTCGCAGCTGAAGTTGTTATATTGACTCGCCATACTCCAAGGGACTGACTGTCTGTTTTTCAGTGCATCCACTTCGCTAACATCATTTTGTCTATGGTTTTCATTAAAACTGTTTGGATTTCTTAAGCCCGCTTCAAACCGCCGCGGTTGTGATTTATTAACCACCAATAACCCGCTGTGGTTTTTGTGAACTGCCTCTCATTGATAATCGTTTTTTAATGAAAGATGTCTTGTCTGTTAACGAGATTATGAATAACCTGTAATCCTGTCAAACAGGTTGTGGCGTTAGCGTCCGCTGTTTTCTTGAATTGCGAAACTAATCACAAAAAGCACCGAGTGAGCCGACATGAATACGTTTGAAGACTTGGGTTATTGCAAAGTGGATGTCCAGCGCGAGAGCCGGACCGGTTTCCCCGAGGTGATTTTTGGTCAGGGCAAAACCGTTGCGCAGATAGCCGGTATCTTTGATCGCTTGCTAAGTCATCATGGTAAGGCCATGGTGACACGGCTTGGACCAGGCAAGGCGGCGCAGGTAATGGCGGCCTTTCCTGAGGCCCGCTACGACGCCGGGGCGCGCATTCTGTGCCAGGGAGGCGCCAAAGCCCGCTTTGCCGGAGAAGTGATGGTGCTGTGCGCCGGAACCTCGGATCTGCCGGTGGCGGAAGAGGCGGCGCTCACCGCCGAATGGATGGGGTGCCGGGTCCGCCGCCGCTACGATGTGGGCGTCGCGGGCATCGACCGGCTATTGGCCTACCGCGACGAAATCGCCCGGGCCAGCGTGCTGATTGTGGTGGCCGGCATGGAAGGGGCGTTGCCAAGCGTGGTGGGCGGCTTGACCGGCAGCCCGGTGATAGCCGTGCCCACTTCGGTGGGTTATGGCGCGCATTTCCAGGGGGTGACGCCGTTGCTGACCATGCTGACGTCGTGCGCCGCCGGCGTCAGCGTGGTGAATATCGATAACGGTTTCGGCGCCGCTTACCAGGCGGCGCAGATCATGAGGCTGGTGAATGAAGGGGCCCCACATGCCGCTGCTCTATCTTGACTGCCAGTACGGTATTGCCGGGGATATGATGCTCTGCGCCCTTGTCGGCGCCGGGGCGGATCTCGACTATGTCATCAGGCACTTGAACGGCCTGCCGGTGGATCCCTTTGTGCTGGGGGTCTCGCCGGTTAACCAGCACGGCATCGAGGCGAAAACCCTGCAGCTTTTCTTCCCGCTGGCCGATGCCGGACCGGCGCCTTTGGCCGCGCCCGCGCGGCATCTCCATCACCGTCGGGCCGCCGCCATATTGTCGATGATTGAAAGCAGTTCGCTGCCGCCGCGGGTAAAACAGCGGGCAGCGGCGGTTTTCAGCGTACTTGCCCGGGCCGAAGGGAAAATCCACGGTATCCCGCCGGGTGAGGTGCATTTCCACGAAGTGGGGGCGATGGACTCCATTATCGATATCATCGGCGTTTGCCTGGCGTTGGAAAGCCTGGATATTGACCGTATCATCGCCTCTCCGGTGGCGGTGGGCGGCGGTAAAAAGCAGATGGCCCATGGCTGTTATCCTATCCCGGCCCCGGCCACCGCCGAGCTGCTGCTGGGTATTCCCCTGGCGGATTTTCCGGTGGAAGGGGAACTGACCACTCCCACCGGGGCGGCGTTTCTCAATGCCCTGGCGGCCGAGTTCCGGGGCCTGCCGGCGGTCACCGTCAGGGCTATCGGCTATGGCGCCGGTAAAAAGCGGTTCAGCCATCCCAACATCCTGCGGGTAATGGTTTGCGAGAGCGCGGATAGCCGGCCGGAGCGTGAAACGGTGTTGACGCTGCAGTGCGAAGTGGACGATATCAGCGGCGAGAATCTCGGTTACGTCATGGAACGGCTGTTTGAGCAGCAGGCTTTGGATGTCTATTACACGCCGGTCTACATGAAGAAAAACCGCCCCGGCACCCTGGTGACGGTGCTGTGCCGGCCAGAGGACAGCGCCGCGCTGGAAGAGATACTGCTGCTGGAAACCTCCACCTTCGGCGTGCGCCAAACCCGCCACAGCCGGCTTATTTTACAACGGCGTATGGAACAGGTTGCCACACCCTATGGCGATATCGCGGTGAAGATCGGCTTTCGCGGCCGGCGGGTTTATCACATTGCCCCGGAATATGAACAGGTGCGGCAGGCGGCCAAAAACCACCGGGTGCCGTTTGACCAGGTATGGGACGCGGTCCGGCAATCGGCCAATGCCGACTGGGCGGACGCTTGCCTGAAGACCACCCAAGGAGTCCAAGATGCTGGAACAAAAATATGACGTGTTAAAGCAATCCCTGCAGGCGCTGGGCGACGTGGTGATTGCCTTTTCCGGCGGCGTGGACAGCACCCTGCTGCTGAAAGTGGCGCTGGATACACTGGGGCGGGACAGGGTGCTGGCGGTCACCGCCGACAGCGAAACCTACCCAAGGGAAGAGCTGCGGGCGGCGCAACGGCTGGCCGCCGAGCTGGACGCCCGTCATGAAGTCATCGCCACCTCCGAGCTGGCCATCGCCGGTTATGCGGAAAATACCCCCAATCGCTGTTATTTCTGTAAAAAGAATCTCTTTGTGAACATACTGCCGCTGATGGAGCGGCAAGGTTACCATCATCTCGCCTTCGGCCTGATTGCCGATGATATGGGAGAACACCGTCCCGGCGTCAAGGCGGCGCAGGAGTACCGGGTGCGGGCGCCGCTGCAGGAAGCGGATTTGTATAAAGCGGAGATTCGCGAACTGGCCCTGCACCTGGGGCTGTCCAACTGGGATAAGCCCTCCTATGCCTGCCTGTCGTCGCGGGTGGTTTACGGCGAGGAGATAACCCTGGTCAAGCTGCGGCGTATCGAGGAATCGGAGCGTTACATCCGGTCGCTGGGTATCCGCCAGGTCAGGGTGAGGGTCCACGGTGAAATGGCCCGTGTGGAGGTGGAGCCGGACGCCATGCCGTTGTTACTGATTCAACACGACGCCGTATCCCGGCGGCTGCGGGAACTGGGCTTCAAATGGGTAGCGATGGATCTGGGGGGTTACCAGAGCGGCAGTATGAACCGGATACTGGTGACGGAGATGGGAGACGGTGCGGCAAAATAGCGGGTTCTGGGGCGAGGAACCGAGTTGTAAAACGCCAAATAGCGGTTGGGACTCATTTGCCTGCCGACGATGTTAACCGGTCGATGGCAGAGCAGGTCTTTTTGATCAACGGCGCAGCATGTCCCAAGGCAAATAACGTCACTCTCCATCAACGGCCTGTGCTGTGTTTATGGCGATGAGCAATTGCACAGGCGCCGAATCCGTAATGCGTAGGGGGTTGGGGGGAAGTTTGATTTTCACCGTTCATCTCAAAATTATGAAAATTTGAGATCAATAGTTGCTGTCATGGGTTTTAAAAGCAAGCCTCGTCAACGAAAAGGCATTATCCCGCCTTCCCTTATTTCGGCACAGACCGACCAGACAGGATGGGTAAATCGCTCCGTATTCACACCGATGTAATGCTTTTGCCATTCATTTCGCTGCCCTGCTCAATCAGTGAGTTCACTGCGGTATCGAAGTGCTCCATCATGGCTTTTTTGGCGTTCTCGGCGTCCCGGGCGCAGACGAAGTCGCAAATCTTCTGATGCAGCTCAACGATGCGCTGTTCATATTGCAAATGCTCTTTTTGCGCCTCCAGACCGGCATAGACGGACTGTTTCAGCTGGGCGTGCAGGGCCTGCAGCAAAATCATGAACAGCGGGTTTTTCGAGGCCTGGGAAAGCACCAGGTGGAAGTGGATGTCATGCTCCACAAAGCTTTCGGTATTGTGGAAATTCTCGCGAATCAGCCGCATTTCCTGCTGCAGTAAGGCGAAATCCTGCTCGGTGCCGTTAACCGCCGCCATTTCGGCGCAGCCGATCTCCAGCCAGCGGCGTACCGACAGGATTTGCGACGCCGTCACCTGCTCCGTGGCGGAAGCGAAGCCGAAGATAAGCTGCAATACGCTGGCATCGAAGTGTTTGATGCGCGGCACTTTGCCGCTTTTGATCTCCAGCACCCCCAGGGCCGACAGGGATCGGTATGATTCCCGCACCACACCGCGGCTGACGCCGAGATCCTGAATGATCTGCATCTCGCTGGGCACCGCCATGCCGGCGGTGAGATTTTCCCGAGGGATCAGTTCCAGTATGTAGTTTTGCACCTGGCTCGATAGCGTATTATGTTCCAGCAGCTTTTTAGTGGTCATGGCGATTCAATTCCCTCTTGATGAACGGTATGCGTCATACCGTTCAGTCCGGTGATAAATACCGCAAACAGTGCAGATATCAGACTGCTGACAAACATGCACGGAACTCAAGCAGCCTGTTCCCACCGGGCACTTTGTTGTCAAACCCAGATATCATCGTTTTCTTCCCGCCCGCCGTCAATGCGCCCTATTGTCCGGTAAATTCCCGCCAAAAACCAGCCACCCGAGGCGGACGGTCATTAACCTTATGCAAAGGGGCCGACCCTGCGGCTAACGTTAATAGAAAGTGTGATCATATTATCAAATATGTTAACGATCCTGTAAACCTGTTTGACAGGTTTCAAGGCAAAATATACCCTTCCTCTAAGCTCCATATTCCCTGTCTCTTCTACAAGATGACCGTTACCGACAACCTCACAGGATGATTGTTATGTGGAAAAACGATAAAGAGCTGTTTCAACTGATGCGCAGCAGGCTTTTTACCGCCGTGGTGGGGGACATCCTCGACACCCTGGGCTATTTGCATCAGTTCGTTTCTCCGGCCATCAAACCCCTGCACCCGGATATGGTGGTGGCCGGGCGGGCCATGACGGTATTGGAAGCCGATGTGTATGAACAGCGCTCCACCTCCGGCCGCACCGCCATCGGTGAAAAGCCGTTCGGCATCATGTTCGAGGCGCTGGACTCTTTGCAGGAAGATGAAGTGTATATCACCACCGGAAGTTCACTGCGCTATGCGCTGTGGGGCGGCCTGATGTCCACGCGCGCCATGCATTTGCATGCCGCCGGGGCGGTGCTGGACGGTTTTGTCCGCGATTCGGCGGAGATTCTCGAACTCGGTCTGCCGACCTTTTCCCACGGCACTTATGCGCAGGATCAGGGGCCGCGCGGCAAGGTCATCGACTTTCGGGTGCCTATTGAATTTCACGGCGTTGCCGTGAAGCCGGGGGATATCGTGTATGGCGACCGCGACGGCCTGTTGATTATTCCGCGGGAAATCGAGGGGGAAGCCATCTCCCGGGCGCTGGAAAAGGTCAATACCGAAAGCGATGTCCGCCGCGCCATTAAGGACGGTATGAGCACCGTGGAAGCATTTGAAAAATTCGGCGTGATGTAGCGCCATTGCCGGCGCGCTCAATCCGCTTGGGGTTCACCGCATACCGGGGACAGTGCATTCCCGGTATTAAGGAGATAAAGGCATGTTCAAAAAACACTATTCGAAGATCCTATTTTTGTTATTTATCGCCGGCATCGTGAATTATCTGGACCGGGCGGCATTCTCGGTTGCCATGCCCTATATCAAGGATCACCTTCATCTTTCTCCCACCGAAGTGGGGGTGATGCTCAGCAGCTTTTTCTTCGGCTATGCCCTGTTCAATTTTGTCGGCGGCCATCTGTCGGATATATACGGTCCGAGAAAAGTGTTTGCCATCGCCATGGTGTCATGGTCGCTGTTTTGCGGCCTGACCGGCCTGGCGTTCGGATATGGCATGCTGTTTGTCGTTCGCCTGCTGTTCGGCATGAGCGAGGGACCCATCAGCACCACCATTAACAAATGCATCAGCAATTGGGTGCCGCTGAGCCAGCGATCGCGGGCCGTGGGGATCGCCAATGCCGGCAACCCGCTGGGCGGGGCTATCGCCGGGCCTATCGTTGGTATCATCGCCGTGATGTGGAACTGGCGTATTTCATTTATCATCCTGATGGCGCTGGGTTTTGTCTGGACGTTCTTCTGGCTGCGATCCTTTACCGACCGGCCCCATTCCAATCCCCATACTTCCGCTCAGGAAGTGTCCGAATACGATGAAGAACAGCAAACCCTCCTTGCCGGGCAAGGGGACAGGCATAAGCTGCCTCTGCGTTTCTACCTCGCCCAGCCCATTGTGCTGTTTACCGGGCTGGCGTTTTTTTCCATCAATTACATCCTGTATTTCTTTTTGACCTGGTTCCCCAGCTATCTGTCGATGGAAAGGGGCCTGAATATCAAGGAAATCAGCATCGCCTCCGCCATCCCGTGGCTTATCGGCAGCGTCGGTATCGCCATTGGCGGCGCCACCTCCGACTGGATATTCCGTAAAACCCATAACCTGTTGTTTTCGAGAAAAATCATGCTGGTGGGGGGACTGATCCTGTCGGCAATCTGCTTAAGTTTCGCCGGCAGCGTGACGTCGGTGAACAGCGCGGTCAGCCTGATGGCCCTGGGGATCTTTTTCATGTACTTCTCCGCCGCGGCGCCCTGGTCCATCATTTCCGAGCATATTTCGCCGGACAAGGTCGGCGGCGTGGGCGGGTTTGTCCACCTGATGGCCAACACCTCGGGCATGATCGCGCCGATCCTCACCGGCGTGATCGTGCAATACACCGGCAGCTTTATCGCGGCATTTATCCTGGCGGGGGCGGTGGGCGTGGTGGGGGCGTTAGGCGTGGCGCTGTTCGTCAAGCCGATACCCGGCGGAATCGTTAACGGGAGCCTTATCCATGACAATCGCTAATGCCTTCTCACTGGCAGGCAAAACCGCCCTTATCACCGGCGGGGCCAGCGGCCTCGGTTATGCCATGGCGGAATGCATGACCGCCGCCGGCGCAAAGGTGATCGTCGCCGGACGCAACGGCGAGGCCGCGCGCCAGGCGGCGCAAAACCTCGGTCCCGAGGCCGCCTGGACGTCGTTTGATATCGGTGAAACCGGCAAGACCCAGGGGTGGGTAGACAATCTGCTCACCACCCACGGGCAGATCGATATTCTGGTGAACAATGCCGGCAACCACTGCAAAAAGCCCATTGAAGAGATGACGGTGGCGGAATTCGAATCGGTGCTGGATGTGCATGTGGTCGGGGCCTTTGCCCTCACCAAGGCCCTGGTGCCGCATATGAAGCAGCACGGCAGCGGCAGCGTGCTGTTCATCGCTTCCATGAC
Source organism: Sodalis sp. RH16 (assembly GCF_047324245.1). Taxonomy (NCBI): domain Bacteria; kingdom Pseudomonadati; phylum Pseudomonadota; class Gammaproteobacteria; order Enterobacterales; family Bruguierivoracaceae; genus Sodalis; species Sodalis sp. RH16. The sequence continues at coordinate 2,952,493 of NZ_CP178737.1, forward strand.
ATCGTTCCTGGGACAGCCCTATGTCAGCGGCTACGCGGCGGCGAAATCCGCCTATCTCGGGCTGATACATAGCCTGGCCACCGAGCTGTCCGGCGCCGGGATCCGGGTAAACGGCATCGCCCCCGGCTGGATCGACACGCCGATGCTGCGCAAGGCTATCGCCGGGGATGATGAGCGGAAAAATAAAATTCTCGGCCGCACGCCGATGAAAAAATTCGGCAAACCGCAGGATATCGGCTGGGCCGCCACTTACCTGGCCTCCGACGCCGCGGCGTTTGTCAGCGGTCACGTCCTGGTGGTGGACGGCGGGGCGCTGATCGGCTTTTGATTTATCCGGACGGGCTACGCTTCCCGCCCCGTGGAGTATCCCATGAGCAAAAGAGCACTGTTGTTAAATCCGAAAGATAATTGCGTGGTGGCGCTGGAGGACATCGCCAAGGGGGATGAGGTGAATTATGAGGGCGGTGAATTTACCGCCCTTCATGATGTGACCCTGGGACATAAGTTGGCCATTGTGGATATGGAGAGCGGCGCGCAGGTTTACAAATACGGCGCGATTATCGGGTCGGCGACCCAGACTATCGGCCGGGGCAGCCATATTCACTCTCATAACCTGAAGAGTAATTATATCGAAGGCTATCACCATGACGACGCCGGCTATTCGGCCTCGGGGGAGCAGGCATAATGCAAGGCTATATCAGGCCGGACGGAAGTGTCGGCATCCGCAACTCGGTACAAGTCATTTTTATGGTGGAGTGCGCCAGCCATGTGGCGAAGAATATCGCCGAATCTTTCCAGCGGCCGGACGTGCAATTTTTCGGTTTCTCCGGCTGCTACCCCAGCGACTATGGCTACCGGCTGGTAAAGAATCTGGCGACCCACAGCAACGTCGGCGCGGTCCTGATAGTTTCCCTGGGGTGCGAAAACTTCGATCGCGATGGGCTGGCCCGGGAGGTAAAAGCCAGCGGGCGTCCCTGCCATCTGCTGGTGATCCAGGAGAACGGCGGCACGCTTGAGACCACCAAACGCGGGAAAGCCCTGGTGGCGGATATGCTAGAAGAGATTGCCCGGGTTCCCCGGCGTGAAATCGACTTCAGTGATTTGATTATCGGTACTATTTGCGGCGGTTCCGACGGCACCAGCGGCATCACCGGCAATCCTGCGGTGGGCCGGGCCTTCGATTACCTGCTGACCCAGGGCGCCAGATGCATGTTTGAAGAGAGCGGGGAGCTCATCGGCTGCGAGGATCATATGATGGCGCGGGCGGCCAGCGAAACGGCCCGCGAACAAATCGACCTGGCGATGCGCAAGGCCAAACGCTACTACTCCATCATGGGGCTGGGCAGCTTTTCCAACGGCAATGCCGTGGGCGGCTTGACCACGCAGGAGGAGAAATCCCTCGGCGCTTACACCAAATCAGGCGACAGTCCCATCAACGGCGTGATCTTGCCGACGGAAGTGCCTCCGCGGCCGGGTTTGTATCTTATGGATGTGGTGCCCGACGGCGAGCCGCGTTTTGGCTACCCCAATATTAACGATACCTCGGAAATCATCGAGCTCATCGCCACCGGTTGCCATGTGATACTGTTCACTACCGGCCGGGGATCGGTGGTGGGATCGGTCATCTCGCCGGTTATCAAGATTTGCAATAACCCGCAAACTTACCGCAACCTCAGCGACGATATGGATGTCAACGCCGGGCGCATTATCAGTGAAGGGGCTTCTTTGGATGATGTGGCGCAAGACATTCTGCACTGCATCCGCGCTGTCGCCGGCCAGGAGCTCAGCTGTTCCGAACGGCTGGGACACAGCGAATTTGTCCTGACCTATAAAGCCTTTGATTATGAGAAGAGCGGCTGCCGTATCGCCTGAGATAAGCACGGCAGCCGGCCTGGCGTTTGGGGGCTCCCCAAACGCCGTCCCATACCTTATTTGCCGCATGGTCCGCCCCCAGCGGAGTTTTTCCAAACGACGCCCGCAGCGCAGCATCGCCGCTGCGTTGACATCTGCTATTCAGCATTGATCACCGTAAAAATGCCTCATGCTTTAAAATATATTTCCATTTTTTGCCATGGTATTAATTTATTCAAAACAAAGTTTGTTCTTTATAAATTTATGTTCGTCAAAAATGTCGTGGCGACAGTATCGACATTAATGCCGTTCATCGCCGGGGCGCAAATAAATAACCCAGTAGGTCAACCCCACTAACAGGCCGCCGCCGATAATATTGCCGATGGTTACCGGAATAAGATTGTCGGTAATAAATTGACCCACCGTCAGGGCAGGAAATTGATCCGGCGTGGCGTGAATTCCTTGCCAAAAAGCCGGCGACGAATAATCACGGATAATAATAGCCAATGGAATGAGAAACATATTGGCGATACTGTGCTCGAATCCGCTGGCGACAAACATTCCAATGGGCAGCAGCATTGCGAACATTTTATCGCTCAGGGTGTGTCCGGAATAACTCAGCCATACCGCCAGGCAAACCATCAAATTGGCCAGAATACCAAGGAATACCGCCTCCACAAAGGTATGGTGCATCTTATGATCGGCGGTCTGCAATACGTTTAATCCCCAACCGCCGTTGGATGACATGCCCTGCCCGGCAAACCAGATCAAGGCGACGAAAAACAGCGCCCCCGCCAGATTGCCGAAATAGACATTAATCCAATTCAATGCCAGCTGTTTCCAGGTGATGCGGCCGCTGGCCTTGGCCACTACCGTTAATACCGTGGAGGTAAAAAGATCGGCGCCGCATACCACCACCAGAATCAGGCCGAGGGAAAAACAAAGGCCGCCCACCAGTTTTACCAGACCGCTGGCCGGGGCCGGTCCGGCGGTCACGGTAATATAAAATGCAAAAGCAATGGAGATAAACATACCGGCGGTCATTGCCAGGAAAAAGGTGATTTCCGGTTTTTTCATAGTCTTATAAACGCCGGCCTGCTCGGCCACTTTTGCCATTTCCGCCGGCAGGCGCAGATCAAATGAATTTTCGATGTTCATAATGACTCCCGATTATTAATTATCTATGGCATGGTAATAACGGTTATTGCTCAATAAAGTAGGGACTTGGAAAATAAAGGTCCTTAAATTAAATGCATTTCTCATACCATAAAGATGGAAAAGATATGTTCCTGATGGCTTTTCGTGGTAAACCGGAAGACTGACAGCAAATATATTGCGTAATAAGAATTATTTACATTTACCGTTTACGATTGGGAGGAATGAAAACCGCTATGTATTTAATTATACAACGAATTGCTTTTACGGCGCTAATGTCCCCGCGTCGGCAGAGATAGTCCATAAAACACCGTATCAGATCAAATTAATGAACCGGCCGAATATTCTTTCCATCCGTACTCCTTTAAACTGAAAAAAATGTTTAGGATGGCCACGAAGCAACGCTGATGCTGAAAACGTCGAATGATAGTGAAATAAACGACCAATGGCAGGAAGCGATAATCCGGATCTCGCAAACCCTCTTTTTTCAGCGGGACGACGCATCGATATTATCCGCTCTGATGCCTTTGCCGATTCCCTGCCGGTTCATCGATCTGGTGCTGTTCCTGCCGCGCCGCCATTTCAGCTGCGACCGGGACGGGCCCCGAGCCGGACCCGAGCCGGATCTCGAGCAAGATCTGCCGGAAAATCACAGCCGCTGCGTGCTGCCGGTAGCCTCTCCCCGCCGCCGGTTCGGCGACGTTTATTTTACCCGGACCGACGGATATCATTACAGCCAGGATGAGCGTGCGTTTTTACGCCGTCTGGCGCAGCTGCTGGCGGTGGCGCTGGAAAATCTCGCTGTGCAGGATACCCTGCGTCTGGAAAACGAGGTATTGCGCCATGAGCGGGATCACCACCGGATTTTGGTGGATGTAACCAATTCCGTGCTCTCCTGCCTGGATATGGACGCGCTGGCGTCAGAAGTGTCGAAGGAGATCCATCGGTTTTTCGGCATTGACTATATCAGTCTGGCGCTATGCGAGAACGCCGGGGAAAACGTTCGTCTTAATCGGTATGTCACTCACTATCAAGCCGGCAAGCCCATGCGGCGCGAGCAAACACGTGTCCCCCTGGCCGGTAATGCCCTGGCGCAAAGGGCACTGGCGCAAACTGAACCCCTGGTTATCAATTTGCAGGATGAGCCGCAATGGGCGGAGGATGATCCGCACCTGGCCGCAATGCTGCGGGAAGGGGTACACACCCTGTGCCTGTTGCCGATGCTGTTCGGCCATAAGCCGCTGGGGATTCTGAAACTGGCGCAATACCAGCAGGGTATCTTTAGCGAGTCCAACCTGCGGTTGCTGAGCCAGATTACCGCCCGCATCGCCATCGCGGTGGATAACGCCCGCGCCTACGACGAAATAACCCGGCTGAAAGACAATCTGGAACACGAAAATATCTGGCTCAACGAACAGATGTACAACAGCGGCAGCTTCGGCGAGATTATCTGGAAAAGCGCGGCGATGGGGGCGCTGCTTGAGCAGGTGCAAATGGTGGCGGACAGCGACAGTACGGTACTGATCCTCGGTGAGACCGGCACCGGCAAGGAGCTCATTGCCCGCGCGATCCACGAGCTCAGCGCGCGCAACGGCAAACCCATGGTGAAGATGAATTGCGCCGCGGTCCCGTCCGGCCTGCTGGAAAGCGATCTGTTCGGCCATGAAAAGGGAGCGTTTACCGGCGCCACCACCACCCGTCACGGCCGCTTTGAACTGGCGGAAGGGGGAACGCTGTTTCTCGACGAGGTGGGGGATTTGCCGCTGGAGCTGCAGCCCAAGCTGTTGCGGGTGCTGCAGGAGCGGGAAATCGAACGGCTGGGGGGCAGCAAAGTAATACCGGTGAATGTCCGGCTCATCGCCGCCACCAACCGCGACCTCAAGGACATGGTGGCTGAGCGACAGTACCGCAGCGATCTCTACTACCGGCTGAATGTCTTCCCGATTCTCATTCCCCCCCTGCGTGAGCGGCCGGAAGATATTCCGCTGCTGGCAAAGTTCTTCACCCAGAAGATTGCCCGCCGCATGAACCGCACCATCGACAGCATCCCCGGCGAAACCCTGCGCCGGCTCAGCCAGCTCTCCTGGCCCGGTAACGTCCGCGAGCTTGAGAACGTCATCGAGCGGGCGGTGATACTGACCCGGGGTACCCAGCTTAATCTGCGGCTGGATGAACTGCAGCCCGCCGTATCGCCGCCCGTCGTTCGCCCCCCCGCACCGGAACCCGCCATGCACCGCCCGGCGCCCGTCCCGCTGGAAAACGACGAGACTGAGCGCCAGCGCATCATACAGGCGCTGCGGGAAGCGAACGGCATCGTAGCGGGTCCGCGCGGCGCCGCCATGAAGCTGGGGGTTAAACGTACGACGCTGTTGTCCAGGATGCAGCGGCTGGGCATCTCTCCGCAGGCATGGTAGGCCCGCGATCACCGAACGTGCCACGAAGGTGTTAAAGGGAAAGCATGCCGAAGGGGTCGAAGCGGGCGTGGTTTCCCCGCCCGCCGGAGCGACCCTTGGCATGGTAGGCCCGATGCCACGGGCCCGACGGATATTCTAAGCGGTAGTGATGGCAGGAGTGATAGCGTCATCCACCGCATTACGCAGCCGCGCCTTCAAATGGCTGTATTCGGTTTGCACATAGTTTTCCGCCCAGCGCTGATCGTCAATCATTTCCAATTTCACCGCGCAATACTTATACTCCGGCGTCTTGGAAATAGGATCCAGATGATCAATGGTCAGCTCATTACAGGCGCCAATCCACCATTGGTAGGTCATATAGACCGCCCCAAGGTTAATGCGCTCGCTCACCGCCGCACGGGTAATGACCTTACCGCGGCGGGAAGAGACCCACACCAATTGCTGATCGCGAATGCCCAGCTTCTCGGCGTCCTTAGGATTAACCTGCACATAACCCGGCTCATCCGCCAGGGTGGCCAACGCCGTACAGTTACCGGTCATAGAACGGCAAGAGTAATGGCCCACCTCCCGAACGGTGCAGAGCACCAGCGGGAACGCATCATCCACCTGATCCAGCGGCGGCCGCCATTCGGCGGCGAACAGCAGGCCCTTACCGCCGGGACGGTCGAATTTATTGCCTTCATACAGCCACGGCGTGCCCGGACTGCTTTCTTCCGTACAGGGCCAGGGAACATAACCGAATCCGGCCAGTTTCTCATAGGTGGCGCCGACGTATAACGGGCACAGCCCCCGCAGTTCGTCCCAGATCTCCTTGGTATTATTGTAAAACATCGGATAACCCAGGGCGGTGGCCATCAGGCTGATGATCTGCCAGTCGGTCTTGACGTTGAACTTCGGTTCCACCGCTTTTTCGAAGTGTTGGAAGCCGCGGTCGGCGGCGGTATAGACCCCTTCGTGCTCTCCCCAGGAGGTGGACGGCAATATCACATCCGCCACCGACGCGGTTTTGGTCATAAAGATGTCCTGCACAATCAGCAGTTCCAGCTCGCTGAACGCCTGGCGCATCACCGACAAATCCGGTTCGGTCTGCAACGGATCTTCACCCATGACATAGTTGGCTTTGATTTCGCCGCTAAGGATTTTGTGCGGCACATCGGTCAGGGTAAACCCGGGCTCGGCGGGCAGGGATTCAACACCCCAGGCGCGGGCGAATTTTTCCCGGGCCGCCGGGTCGGTCACCGGCTGATAGCCGGGGAACATATTCGGCAGCGCGCCCATATCGCAGGCGCCCTGCACGTTATTCTGGCCGCGTACCGGGCCGACGCCCACATTGGGTTTACCCAGGTTGCCGGTCATCAGCGCCAGTCCGGACAGTCCCTTAACCACATCCACCGCCTGGCCCCACTGGGTGACGCCCATGCCCCACAGAATGGTGGCGGTGGGCGCGGCGGCATACATGCGGATGGCTTCGCGGATCTGCTGCGCCGGCAGGCCGGTGATCTCTTCTACATATTCGGGGGTGTACTTGGCGACGATGGATTTGTATTCGTCAAAGCCTTCGGTATTGCGCGCCACGTAATCCGCATCGTACAGATTTTCATTAATCAGCACGTTGGCAAAGGCATTCACCAGCGCCATATTGGAACCATTTTTCAGCGGCAGCCACAGGTCGGCCAGGCGGGCGGTTTCAATGCGCCGCGGGTCGCAGACAATGATTTTCGCGCCTTTCTGTTTGGCCTTGAGGATGCGCCGCGCCACGATGGGATGCGAATCGGCGGCATTGTAACCGAACACCAGCAGGCATTTGGTATCTTCGATTTCACAAATCGAATTGCTCATGGCGCCGTTGCCAAGCGTCACCTGTAAACCGGACACCGACGGGCCGTGGCAGACACGGGCGCAGCAGTCGACATTGTTGTTGCCCATGACGGCACGGGCGAACTTCTGCATGACATAATTGGTTTCATTACCGGTGCCGCGGGACGAACCGGTTTGCATAATGGCCTTGGGGCCATATTTTTCTTTGATATGGCGCAGCCGCGAGCTGGCGAATTCGATGGCCTCGTCCCAGGATACCTCCTCCAGATTACCGCCTTTTTCCCGGCGGATCATCGGGCTGCGCAGCCGTGGCGTCAGCAGGCGGGTATCATTGAGAAAATCCCAGCCGTAATATCCCTTCAGGCAAAGCTGGCCCTGATTGGTGACGCCATTGGCCGCCTCGGCGCCGACGACGTTCCCGTTTTCAACCAACAAATTGATTTTGCAGCCGGAGCCGCAGTACGGACATACGGTAAGTGCTTTATGCATTATGCCATACCCCTTGTGGAGGATTTTTTACTCATAAATCCCGTGTTGAATTAATAAGCGGTCAGGACAGGATGGCGCCGAAGCCTTCCAACGCGGCCCGCTGCCGTTTTTTCAGTTTCATGTTTTCCACCGCTTCATTGGTCATCAGGACCAATGCGTCGGTGGGGCAGGCGCTGACGCAAGCCTGGCCTTCGGGGCGGCCTTCGCATAAATCGCATTTCTGCGCTTCAGCCTTGATACTGTGCCCCGCCAACGGATTGCGTTCGTCGTAAACGTGCCGGGTAACGATATCCATGGCGCCATAGGGACATGCCACGGCGCAGGTCTTGCAGCCGATGCATTTTTCCTGCAAGACCTGGATATGGTCTTTGGCGTGAATAATCGCGCCGTTCGGACAGGCATTGGCGCAGGGCGCGTCTTCACATTGCCGGCACAGCACCGGCGTACTGATGTTCCACTCCTTGATGACTTTCAGCCGGGGCAAAAAGTTCTCGGGATTCAGCGCGCCGGGGCGATTGCCGTTATGCGCGACCACGCAAGCGACTTCACAGGTAAAGCAGCCAATGCATTTTTGGGGATCGGCTATAACAAACCGGTTCATGTATTTCTCCTCGCGGTGCCGATGGTGGAAATGCCCCGGCCCGCCTCGGGCGATTAATAGCCTTATATAAAGCAGGGTTTATGCCAGTTTGCAAGTGAAACGGAATTATTTTAACCCATTGATATTTAATTGTTTTTTAACAGAGCTTAACAAATATATCTTGAAAATCATGCCCTTTATCGTCATATCGACAAAATTGACGATGCCGGCCCTGCTTCGACACAGCGGCCTGTCACCGCTGTATTATCCCTGCTGCCGCTGGTTTGGCTGTTGGACCCGTCGCTATTGAAATTGACACGGACGGCATCCGGCCGTTCACTCATTGCCATCGGCGGCATTGTCAGGGACCAGCCAGGGGAGCCCGCCGTCTCCCCGCCACTGCTCCAGCCGCTGGTAAAGCGCGTTCACCGCCCGGGTGACCGGTTCGGTCATGGGAAAATAAAACGCCACCACGTCCGGCTGAATGCCGACAAACCAGACCTCGGCAATATCCTCTTTCAACTGTTCGATAACAAAGCTGAGGGGCAGGTTATGGGTGCTCATGATAAACATCCCGGCGATATCCGCCGGATCGATAAGCCGGATGTCTCCGGGTATGAGCGTCATGTCGGCGGCGTCCACCACAACCACCCGCCGCGGCCGCAGGGCCCTTACGCGGTGGACGACATTTTCCGGCGTGGCGCCGCCGTCCACCACCGTCCAGCCGGCGACCGGCTTGAGGGTCATCAGCTCCGCCAGCAGCGGACCGGCGCCGTCGTCCCCCATCATGCTGTTGCCGACGGTCAGCACAACGCTGAGATCGCTAGTATTGGCATTCATTTCCAGCTTCCTATGATAAGAAGACACAATGACCTCAGGCCGACCGATCCAGTGAGCATCGGGCCTAGCCTGCCGTGGGGAGCCAGGTCGGCTTGCGCCGATTCGACCCCGCTTGGCATGCTCTCCCGATGTTCAGGCTCTCGGCAAACAGACTCATATGCGTACGCATAGCAGCCTGTCCCGACCTGGCATTTTTGGCATACTCATAGGCTTACGCACGGTTTTATACCCTCCTGACGATAAGATAGATGGCCGGCTCGCGGGAGATTTCCCCCAGCAGGGCTATGAGCCGGGCGCTCCATTCGCTAAAGGGCGCCGGCGCATGGGATTGCAACGGGGCCAGCGCATTGGCCAGCAGGTCGGTATGGCTGCTGTCGATGATGATTTCGCCGAAGGTCAGCAGACCGTGCATTTTGCGCCGCGCCTCCCCCTCGGGCAGCAGTTCCACCCATTCCCGATACTGCTCGAGGGGGCAGATAAGCTCTTTGTTGAGGCAGTCGATCACCCCTACGTGGTGGCCGATGGCCAGGGAGTAATACATGACCTGCTGCGCCTGGGCCGGCATATCGTCGTCGCTGTCGAGGAACTTCTGGCGCAATGACCAGATATAGACATCAGCCATGATGCAATTCACCCTGTAAGGTGTGCAGCAGCCGCTGGACGATCTCCCGCAGCCGGGGGTCGTCTTCGCGGCGCAGCCACTCCTCGACGCGCTGCGCCAGGACCGGGACGGTGGCGCCCGCCAGCAGGCCCAGCAGGCGGTCGCTGATTTTTCGGCCTTCCCGGTAGCCCGCCAGTTGCCGGGCTTCGCGCTCGACAATCACCCGGGCATGCAACGGCACGTCCGGCAGCAGCAGCAAGGCTTTCTCCCCCGGCTGTTCGATGTGCGTCTCGCCTTTGAGCTTTTGCTCCAGCAGGCCGAGGGCCACGGCGAAGCCATAAATGGTGGCCGCCGGCGTGGGCGGGCAGCCGGGAATCCAGACATCAATGGGCACGATGCTTTCGCTGCCGCTCCATACGCAGTAGAGATCGTGGAAAATACCGCCGCCGCAGCCGCAGGCGCCGTAAGAAATGCAGATTTTCGGATCCGGCGCCGCATCATAGGCGCGCAGGGCCGGGGTGCGCATGGCGCGGGTGACCGCGCCGGTAAACAGCAGGATATCGGCGTGGCGCGGCGACGCCACCACCTTGATGCCGAAACGCTCGGCGTCGAACAGCGGCGTAATGGCGGCGAAAATTTCGATTTCACAGCCGTTGCAGCCGCCGCAGTCAACGCGGTAGACGTAGGCCGAACGCTTGATATCCTTCAGCAGGGTCTTTTTCAGCGCCAGCGTGTGTTCATCGGGAGTCACGGGAACGCTGACATGATGATTCAACGGAATGTCCAGGCTCATTGGTTCTCTCTCCCCGTATTATGCCGCAACCGAAGGTTACGGTTGGCATGGAGGTTTTGATGGCGTTTGCAGTCCGGACAGGTTTCGAACTGCGGGCGCAGCGCCTCTACCGCCCCGTCGTCCAGACCCGAATGGGCCAGCAACGCCATCGCGTACTCGACGGATTTTTTCGCGATAAACGGCTGATGGCAAACCCGGCACTCTTGCAGGGCGAAGGTGGCGGTCACGTACAAATCCGCTTTTTGCGTGACCGCCATTTCGAACTCTTCCGACAGCGCGATGGCGCGGGTGGGGCAGACCTCTTCGCAGCGGCCGCAGAAAATGCAGCGCCCGAGGAACAGCTGCCAGCGCCGCTCGCCGCTGGCGATATCGGTTTCCATGGTCAGTGCGTTGGCCGGACAAACGCTGGTACAGGCGGCGCAGGCAATGCACTGTGCGGGGTCGTACTTCGGTTTACCGCGAAAGCCGGGGCAGACCTCCAGCGGCTTGAACGGATATTTGACCGTGGCCTCACCGGCTTTCAGGATGGTTTTAAACAGTTTAAACATTGTCCAGCCCTCTACTTAAGCGGCGAATGGGTACGCTCAATGCCATAGCGTTCCAATTCCTGGTAGGGCACGGTTTTCGCCCGGCGTTTGTTCACATCCACCAGCGTCACGCGGTCGGTACAGGAGTAGCAGGGATCGAGGCTGCCGATAATCAGCGGCGCGTCGGAAACGGTGTTGCCGCGCAGCATATAGCGCAGCACCGGCCAGTTGGCGTAGGTGGCGGCGCGGCAGCGCCAGCGGAACAGCTTCTGGTTATCCCCCAGCATGCTCCAGTGCACGTCCTCTCCCCGGGGCGCTTCAACGAATCCCAGCGCGAATTTATGCGGCTGATAGGTAAAGCCTTCGGTGAGCAGCGGTCCGCCGGGCAGGTTATCCAGTCCGTATTCAATCATGGCCATGGAGTCCAGTACCTCTTTCACCCGCACCATCAGCCTGGAATAGACATCGCCGTTATCCTGGGTAAACAGGGTTTTCGGCAGATTGGCGTAGTTGGCGTAGGGGTGATCGAAACGCAGGTCGCGGTTAAAGCCGCTGGCGCGGATCATCGGTCCCACCGGGCTGTAATCCCTGGCGGTCTTCCGGTCCAATATGCCGATACCCTGGGTGCGCTGCGCCATGTTCGGCGTGCTGAGCAGCATATCCACCAGCTGAACGAACTCTTTGCGCATTTCCGCCACCAGCAGCTGGGTTTTCAGGCGCTGATCCTTAAGGATATCCCGCCGCACGCCGCCGATGAGGTTCATGCCGTAGGTTTTACGGGCGCCGGTGAGCAGTTCCGCCATGGTCATGGATTTTTCCCGCACGCGGAAAAACTGCATAAAACCGGTATCGAAGCCGACGAAGTGGCTGGAGAGGCCGATATTCAGCAAATGGCTGTGCAGGCGTTCCACCTCCAGCAGGATGCTGCGGATGGCATGGGCGCGCGGCGGAACCACGATGCCCAGGGCATTTTCCACCGAGCTGGTATAGGCCACGCTGTGGGCGAACCCGCAGATACCGCAGACCCGGTCGGAGAGGAAGGTCACCTCGTTGTAACCCATTCGGGTTTCCGCCAGCTTTTCCATGCCGCGGTGGACATAGAACAACCGGTAGTCGGCGTCGACTATCTGTTCGCCGTCCACGAACAGCCGGAAGTGGCCCGGTTCGTCGGAGGTGATATGCAGCGGGCCGATGGGCACTACCCGGGTCTCGCCGGGGGCGGCGTTTTCAAAGGGGTAGGTTTCGCCGTCGCTGGTGGGCGCCGGCCGCTGGCGATAGTCCATGCTGTCTTTTCGCAGCGGGTAGAGATCGTCCGGCCAATCGTCCGGCAGCACCAGACGGCGCTCGTCCGGCAGTCCCACCGGGATCAGGCCGTACATATCGCGGATTTCACGCTCGCCCCATACCGCCGCCGGTACCCGCGGCGTGACGGACGGAAACTCCAGGGTAAGTGCGCTTACCAGCGCTTTCACCGTGATCCAGCACTTTTCCCCCTGTTCCATGGACAGCACGTAATAGACGGCATAGTCGCCGCACAGGGTCCGCTCGTCGTTGCCGAACAGCACCGGCAGCCAGCCCCCCAGGTTGTAATAAAGGAACTCCACCACCTCCGGCAGGGTGTTGACCTTAACCGTGATGGTGAGCTGATTGGCGGTTTGCCACTCCTCAGCCAGGATTGCCGCCGGAAATTTTTCATGTACCTGCGCCAGGTAACCCAGGCCGCCTTTCTTTTCGCTGAACGCACCGGAAGGAGCATCGGTAGGGTTATTGGAAATGTTATCAGTCACTTTACTTCTCCAGACGGGGTATGGGGGGTAACGGCGGCGGTATCCGGCGCGGCCCAGGGCCAGTGAAACGTGGTGGCGTCGCGCTGCAGGACGATGGCGGCGGCGTTTTCCAGCAGGTGGACTACCGGCCGCGGAATATAGGTGCCCATGACCAGCATCAGCACCAGCAGCACGGCCATGGGCACCGTGGTGAGCCAGCCCAGCTCCCCTTTGCTGACCGCCTCGGGCTGGCTGCCGAAAACCGTCAGGGCAACCATGCGCACCAGGCCGCCCAGTACTACGGTAAGCAGCAGCAATAACACCAGGGTCAGCAGGATATGGCCGGACGCCAAACCGGCGGTGACCGTCATGAATTCGCTGAGAAAAATATTGAACGGCGGCATGCCGCCCAGGGCCAGCGCGCCGCCGGCCATAAGTACGGCGGTAAAGGGTATCACCCGCAGCATGCCTTTTACCGCGCCCATATCACGGGTGCCGTACTTCAGCAGCACGTTGCCGGAGCCGCAGAACAGCAGGGTTTTTGCCAGGCTGTGGTTGAGGGTATGGAGCAGCGCCGCCAATACCCCCAGCGGTCCGCCGATGCCGACGGCCACCGCGATAAGCCCCATGTTTTCGACGCTGGAGTAGGCCAGCAGCCGCTTGATGTCATGCTGCACCAGAATAAAAAAGGCCGCCACCGCCACCGACAGCAACCCGAACACCAGCAGCAGGCGGCCGGGAAACAGCGGGCCGATGGCGCCGCTCACCAGGATGTAGTAGCGCAGGATAACCAGCAGGGCGCAGTTCAGCAGCACCGCCGACAGCAGGGCGCTGGTGGGACTGGGGGCTTCGCTGTGGGCGTCCGGCAGCCAGGCGTGCATGGGGAACAGGCCGGTCTTGGTGCCGAATCCGATCAGCACAAACACGAACGACAGATGCATCAGGGCGGGATCGAGCCGGGCGGTGTTTTTCAGCACTTCGGTCCAGAAAATCGCCTGGCCGGCATCGGGCATGATATTGGCGGCGTTGGCGTACATCAGAATGGTGCCGTACAGGCCGAAAGCGACGCCGACGGTACAGATGATGATGTATTTCCAGGCCGCTTCCAGCGATGAACGCTGGCCGTACAGCCCCACCAGAAACGCCGAACTCAGGGTAGTGGCTTCCACCGCCGCCCACATCAGGATCAGGTTATTGCTGCTCACCACCAGCAGCATGGTGAACAGGAACAGGTGGAAAAAGCCGTAGTAATGGCACAGGGTGGTCACCGAAATCTCGCCGGTATCCACTTCATGGCGCATATATCCCATGGAGTAAAGCCCGGTGATAAAGCCGATGATGCCGAGTATGGAAAGAAACAGCGCGCTCAGGCTGTCCAGATAGAGCCACTGGTGCGCCGCCAGCACGCTTCCCTGTGCGGCCACCCTGGCGACCACCCAGGCCACTTCCGCCAGCAGGACGATTATGCCCAGGCTATGCAACGCGGTTACCGCGCCCCGCGCGCCGTTGCCCAGCCACCGGCAGGCAAAGGCCAGCAGGGAGAAAATCAGCGGCGTTGCCAGCAGTATGAACATCATAGCGGTATTACTCATCTCATCACCCCTTCAGCGCCGTCAGTTGGGACACATTGAGCGTATGGAGCGTCCGGTAGATTTTGCGCGCCATTACCGCCATGACGATCACCGCGAAGATGGCGTCGGTGGCAATACCGATTTCAACCAGCTCCGGCGCACGGTTGGCCAGCAGCGCCAGGGTCAGGTGCGAGCCGTTTTCCATCAGGCAATAACCGAACACCTGTTTGAGAATGTTGCGCTGACTGACGATACAGAGCAGACCGAGCAGGAAGTGGCCCAGGGATACCGCCAGGGCCGGTTTCAGCGTGGCGGCTATCGGCAGCTCCACCGGCGCCACCACAAACCAGCACAGCACCACGATTACCGCCGCCGCCAGCATCAGCATAGGCGGCGAGATAAAACCGCCGTCCGCGCCGGGGTCCGCCAGCTTGCTGAACGCCCGCGCCATGATCAACGGCACCAGTATCACCTTGGTGATCAGCGCGCTGAGGGACCAGAGCAGTAGCTGATGCGCCTGCAGGGTTTCCGCCAGGGTGAAGAAAATAGCCACCAGCACCAGGGACTGCAGGGCATACCAGCAGCAGGAGACCACGGGGCGTTTGGCGCCGATCACCAGCAGCGAGGTGATCATCATCAGCCCCGCCAGGTTATTGACAATAAGCGATCCGGTCATATTCATTTTCCTTATCCAAGCCAGGCGACGGCAATAAAGCTGGAGCACAGCGACATCACGATCAGAACCACCAGCACGACACTCATGGCCAGCGGAACCGGGGCGGCCTGCGCCACCTCCTCGCTGGGCTTGCCGGGCACCACCCGACCGAACCAGTAAATAAGCCAGACGAAGCTGGCGACGGATTCAATCAGCACCAGGATCATCATCGGCGTCAGCACCCAATACTGGCTCGACAGGGCGAAGCCGGCGGCAAAAATCGGGAACTTGCTGAAAAAGCCGTTAAACGGCGGTACGCCGGTAATGGCCAGCGCCGCGACGCAAAAGCCGATGCCCACCAGGGGCATTTTCCCCAGCACCCCGCGCAGGCGCGGCAGCAACCGGGTGCCGCAGCTGTAGCTAAGGGTACCGGCCACCAGGAAGAACAGGCTCTTGGCGAAAGCGTGGTTGAAGATATAGGCGATGCCGCCGAGGAAGGCCTCTTTGGAGCCGAAAATCGCCAGGGACAAGGCAAAAAAGATATAGGCCAGCTGGGTGATGGTGGACCAGGCCAGCAGCCGCTTCATATCCTTTTGCGGCAGGTACATCAGGAAGCCGTAGACCATGGTGATAAGCGCCATGACCATGCCGACCCAGCCGATGATATGCGGCACATCGCCGGCGGACAGGATGGCGCGGGCGAAGATATACACACCTACTTTCACCATAGACGCCGCATGGAGATAGGCGCTCACCGGGGTCGGCGCCTCCATGGCGTCCGGCAGCCAGGCCTGCAACGGCAGTTGTGCGGATTTGCCCCAGGCGGCGAACAGAATGCCGCCGAACACCACCAGCGCCGCCGGGCCTTGTATTTGACCCAGGGCGCTGAGGGCGAAGGTGCCGGTATGCAGGAACAGGGTGGCCGCCGCCAGGTAGAGGCCGATGGACGCCACGTGGGTGATAAGCAGGGCCTTCAGGGCCGAACGCTGGGCTTTCGGCGTTTGGTAATAACCGATCAGCGCCCAGGAGCAGCCGCCGGTGATTTCGAAAAACAGCAGTTGGCCCAGCAGGGTGGATGAGAGCACCAGTCCCGCCATGGCGCCGATAAACACCAGCAGGAAGGCGTAGTAGCGGTTGGTGCCTTCATGGGGATGTTCCCGGTTGCCGGTGGTGAGATAGCCGGTGGAATAGAGGCTCACCAGCAGTCCCAGGAACACCACGGCAAAAACAATCAGGGTACTGACGCGATCGACGGTAATCCCCATCAGGGCGGCATTGCCATACTGCAGCAGGGTGTAGGTGGCATCGGCTTTACCGCCGGAATGGAACGCCCAGGCCAGCGAGAGCGTGCCCAGGGTGGCCAGCAGGGCGAACAGGGTACAGACCCATTTCGCCATGCGCCGGGGCAGGCAGGCGGTCAGCAGCGCGCCGACGAACGGGACCAGAACGGTCGCAAGGGCTATATTTTCCATAATGAATTTCCTGGCTCCTTAAAGACCGGTGAGGTAAAAGACGAAAGAGAGCGCCGCAACGCCGAACCCGAGCCAGGTCACCCTGGGAATCAACAAGAAGCGCCCGCGCGCCAGGCTGTTTTCCATCACGGAGGCGAGAACAAACACCAGGGTTAGCTTGATGAACGCGGTCGCCAGCCCCCACAGCAGCGACGGAGCGGTAAGCATCTGCGCCTTGCCGAAGGGGATGAACACCGCCAGAAAGAGTTCCGCCATCACCACCTGTTTCAGGCCCATACCCCACTTCACCAGCGCCAGGCCGGATCCGCTGTATTCGGTCAGCGGTCCTTCCTGCAGCTCCTGTTCCGCTTCCGCCACATCGAACGGGATTTTGCCCATTTCGATAAAGGTGGCGAAGCCGCAGGCCAGCAGGGCCAAAAAGGTGGCGGTGGGGGAGATCCAGCCGGCGGTAAGAGAGGCGCTGATGGCGCCGATATTGGTGGATCCGGTAATCAGCGCCACCACCAGCAGCGCCAGGATAAGGGTCGGCTCCACCAGGATGCCCAGGGTCAGCTCGCGGCTGGCGCCGATGCCGGCAAAGGTGCTGCCGGTATCCAGCCCCGCCAGTGAAAAGACGAACCGGAACAGGGCGAACAGATACAGCAGGGTAATCAGATCCCCCGCCGCGCCGAATGGCGAAAAGCGGGTGAATACCGGCAGGGTCATGGCCACCAGCAGCATGGTGCCCAGCAGCACATATGGCATTAGCCGGAACACGGGTCCGGCCTGGGCCGGCGCCACTTCCTGCCGTTTAAGCAGCTTGGCGATATCCCGGTAATCCTGCCAGATGCCCGGTCCGCGCCGGGAGTGCATCAGGGCGCGGATTTGGCGCGAGATGCCGGTCATCAGCGGGGTCAGCGCCAGCAGCAGCAGGGCCTGTATCAGGGCGAACAGCCCCAGGGTCAGCGTCGGCGCGGGTTGCATGAACATGGACTCTCTCCTCAGACGGCGGTGACAAGCAGCAGAATAACCAGGGCGGCGACCACGTACAGGCAGTAGATGCGAAAATCCCCGCCCTGTAATACCTGGACCTGACCGCCCGCCCGCTGGGTGATACGTACCAATGGATTGATAATTCTGTCGTCCCAGAACGGCTCGACGCGTCCGGCCCCTTCGGTTGTGCGTTCCAGTAAACGTTTGAGGCCGGGTGAGGGGTCAAGCTGGCGGCGCAGCCGGTAAAGGACTGCGAACATGACGCGCAGCGGCTGGGTAAAACTGCCCGCCGACATGGACATGGCCGCTTCCCAGCCGTAGCCGCAAGCCCAGGGATCGCCGCGGCGGCGATAATCCGGCTGGCTGCCTTTGCGCAGTTGGTAAATTCCCAGCGGAATCAGCGGCAACACCAGCAGCAGGATAAAGATCAGCAACGGCGACAGCATGGCCTGCCGGGCTTGATCCGGCACCAGCAGCAGCCCCTGCGCCACGGTAATATCATGGCTGTGGGCGAGCCCGGCGGCCACCGCCGCCAGCACCGGCGCGATGACAGGCGCGGCGATACCCAGCAGCACGCACAGCAGGGCCAGCAGCAGCATGGCAACGGTCATCTGCCAGGGCACCTCGCGGGCCAAAGCGGCTTTTTCGCTGCGTGGCGCGCCGCAGAAACTGATGCCGTACACTTTGACAAAGCACATCGCCGCCAGCGCGCCGGTGATGGCCAGCAACACGATGGCCACCGGACCGCTCAGGCGCAGGAGGAACCCGCCGTCGCGGCTCATGGCGAACAGGGATTGATAGGTGTACCACTCGCTGACGAAGCCATTCAGGGGCGGCAGGGCGGAAATGGCCATACAGCCGACGATAAAGGCCAGGGCGGTTAAGGGCATCAGGCGGCCCAATCCCCCCATTTTCTCCATATCACGGGTGTGCACCCGCCAGATAATGGCGCCGGCGCCGAGAAACAGCAGGCCCTTGAAGACCGCGTGGTTCAGCAGGTGATAAAGGGCGCCCAGCAGGCCCAGCGCGGCGATGACCGGATGATGGGCGGCGATACCGGCCATGCCGACCCCTACCCCCATCAGGATAATGCCGATGTTTTCCACCGTGTGCCAGGCCAGCAGACGTTTGATGTCGTGCTCCGCCAGGGCATACAGCACGCCCAGCACCGAGGAGACCGCGCCGAACGCCAGCACCAGGATACCCCACCACAGTTCGCTGGCCCCCAGCAGATCGATACCTACCTTGATGATGCCGAAAATGCCGATTTTCACCATCACCCCGGACATCAGCGCCGATGCATGGGACGGCGCGGCGGGATGGGCGCGCGGCAGCCAGCTGTGCAGCGGCAGCATGCCGGCCTTGGCGCCGAAGCCGAAAAACGCCAGCAGGAATACCACCGAGGCGCCGGCGGGACTTAAGGACAGGGTGCGGAACGATGCGAATTCCAGACTGCCGCTCTGGCGGTACATCAGGAAGAAGGCAATCATGATCAGCACCGACCCGGCGTGGGCGATAAAGAAATACAGCAAACCGGCATTGATGGACTCTTCATCCTGGTCGGCGATGACCAGGAACCAGGAGGCCAGCGACATCATCTCGAAGAAAATGATGAACCAGAAGGCATTGTCCATGACCACCAGCGTGGCCATGGAGGCGATAAACAGGTTCATAAAGAACCCCATCGCCGCCGCCCCTTTTCCCAGATACTCCCGCACATAGGCCAGGGAGTAGAGGGCGCACACCGTCACCAGCAGCGAAATCACCAACAGCATAAAAGCCGCCAGGCTATCGAGCCGGACGCTGAAGGCGGCAAACGGGAAGGGCCCGGCGGCGCTGTAGGTCAGGGTCTCGCCGCTGTACAGCACGCTGGCGGCCGCCAGCAGGCCAAGGATGCCGCCGGCCATGGCCGTCAGTCCGGCGGCCTGGATAGCCAGCGTTTCCCGCCGCGCCAGCAGCAATGACAGGATGGCGCCCACCGCATAGCAACCGAGGGAGCCGCCAAGTAACCGAAATGCGTCCATGTTTACTCCTGCTCCGGTTGAGAGGGGGAAAGCGAGTCCAGACCAGCGGAGAGCCAGCGCGCGGCATACTGGCGGCGCGACATACTGACCTGTTCCACCGCGCCGTCGCTTACCAGCACCAGCGCGTCGGTAGGACAGACCCGCACACACTGCGGTCCGTCGGGATGAAAGCCGCAGAGATCGCACTTCACCGCGACGCTGCGTATCCCGGCGTTCCAGGCCAGAAAGGGGTTCATATTCGCCGGGCTCTCCGGCACATCCGCCATTTGCTGCGACGGGATGAAATTCTCAAACATCGTCGGTATATTCACCGGTTTGCTGCCGGAGGGCGTAATGGCGCCGAACGGACAGGCCAATCCGCATAACTTACAGCCGATGCACAGGCTTTCATTGAGCACGATGGCGTCGGGGCCGTGGGTAATGGCATTCACCGGGCAGACCCGGGCGCAAGGCGCATCTTCACATTGGCGGCAGAGCATGGGGGCGCTTTCTTCATCGGTCCGCGTAACGGACAGTCTGGGATGCGCCTGCAATCCGGCGGCCTTATGGACCTGGGAACAGGCGGCCATACAGGTATTACATCCAATACAAAGCTGTGGCTCCGCGATAACAAAGCGGTTCATAACCCTCTCCTCCGGGAGAAACGGATGACAGTCAGGCTGCTTGGTTTATTCATACCGGCACCTAAGCATTTTCCATGCCATGAGTAGGGTTATTGCCCGGGGAGGCCATAGGCCGGGGGTTAACGCGGCCATCAATGGTAAAAACAGGCTGCAGAGAAGGGGATATCGTCATAAGTGTCGACAGGCCGGGCCCCTGGGCCGTCGTCACTTATGACGACGGGATTGCGCGCTCTGTCTGAAGGCGCCGCGAATGAAAATTATTTGGTAATTGATTGATTTAACTTATTAAAACCGAGTCTCCGCCGTCGCTCAGCCTGCGGCGGATGTCCGTTTTTCCGCTGGCACCCGTCTTGCATAGCTTTATAGGAGAGGCATCGGTGGTACCGCGGAGAGACTCATGCACGAATTGACGCTGGCGCAAAATACGCTGGAGATCCTGGAACAGCAGGGGCGGGCGAACGGCGCGCGGCGTATTACCGCCGTCTGGTTGTCCCTCGGGGCCTTTTCCTGCGTGGAAGCGGAGTCTTTGAATTTCTGTTTCGATATGGTGTGCCGCGGGACACTGGCCGAAGGATGTGTATTGCATCTTGAGCAGCAGCCGGCAGAGGCCTGGTGCGGCCATTGCCGGCGGCAGGTTACCCTGCCGGGCGTCCCGATCCTGGTCTGCCCTTTGTGCGGCGGACATCAATTACACACCGACGCCCACGACCATATCCAGATCAAACGATTGGAAGTGGCTTGAGGGTATACTCCCCAGGGTGGGGTTAGCGGCCACGCCACTTTCATAATGACAGGAGACATGCCATGTGCAGTACCTGCGGCTGTGCCGAGGGTGAACGTCATATCGAAGGCGATGAAAATCAACCGGGTGACGGCCTTCACGGCCATCGGCATGGAGAGCATCAACATACTCGCCATGGTCATGACCACGACGAGCATCAACATAGCCACGATGGCCGGGACCATGGCGATCGTTACCATTGCCACGATGGCCACGACCATGGCGATCATTACCATAGCTACGATGGTCCGGCGTATGGCGGCCATCAGCGCACACACTATGATCCCGAGCGCGAAGTCCGGCCCTCCGCGGCGCTGGCGCCAAGGCATGTGGTGTTTCCCGCCGCGCCGGCGCAGGTCATTCACCACCATCACTATCATGGGGAAGTCCACAATCATTATTACCAGCTCGCCCCCGGCCAAACACTGCCGTTAACCGCCGCCGGTGAACCCGGCCCGGTTCCGGCGGCGGGTCCGGCCGGGTTTACCCCCCAGGCCGATGCGCGGGGGGACCTGGATTATGGCCGGGGGGAGGCGGGCACTCATGCGCCGGGCCTCAGCCAGCGGCGGATGGTGGAAATCGAAATTGATGTCCTGGATAAAAACAACCGGCTGGCGCACCATAACCGGCACTATTTCCAGCAGCGCGCCATCCTGGCGCTGAACCTGGTCTCCAGCCCCGGCTCGGGCAAGACCAGCCTGTTAACGGAAACGCTGCTGCGGCTGAAGGACCGCATCCCTTGTGCCGTCATCGAGGGCGATCAGCAAACCACCAATGATGCCGAACGTATCCGCGCCACCGGGGCGCCGGCGATCCAGGTCAATACCGGTAAAGGCTGTCATCTGGATGCGCAGATGGTGCATGACGCCGCCCTGCGTCTGGATCCCGCGGAAAACAGCCTGCTGTTCATCGAAAATGTCGGCAATCTGGTTTGTCCCGCCGGTTTTGATCTCGGCGAACGTTGTAAAGTCGTGGTGCTGTCGGTGACCGAAGGGGAGGACAAGCCGTTAAAGTACCCCCATATGTTTGCCGCCGCCGGGTTGATGATCCTCAATAAAATTGATTTATTGCCCTGGGTGCGTTTCGATGTCGATACCTGTATCGCCAATGCCCGCCGGGTCAATCCTTCCATTGCGGTACTGATGGTGTCCGCCACCGGCGGCGAGGGCATGGATGCCTGGCTGAGCTGGCTGGAAGAGCAGCGGCGCCTGTAATCGTCGCCGATCACTATGCCCGCGGGAGCGGGCTGGAGAAAAAACATGTGTATAGGCATCCCCGGTCAGGTGGTGGAGCTCGATAACGACGGCTACGGCAACGCCTGGGTGGACGTCTGCGGCGTCAAACGGCGGGTCAATGTCCGTCTGGTTTGCGCCGATGATGCCGACATGGCGGCGCTGCCGGGAAAATGGGTCCTGGTGCACGTAGGGTTTGCCATGAGCCTGCTGGATGAGTCCGAGGCGCGGGACACGCTGGAAGCCTTGCAGGCAATGGGGGAGGTGGAAGCGGACGTAGGCTATTTCCTGCGGGGAGGCGAGACTGATGCGATTCGTTGATGGCTGTTTTTTGCGCAAAGGCGAAACCGATGCGATTTGTTGATGGCTGTTTTTTGCACAATGGTGAAACCGATGCGATTCGTTGATGAATATCGCCAGCCGGAGCTGGTGAGGGGGCTGGTGGCGCGCATCGGCGAACGTATGTCCCATACGGTTTATACCGCCGAGCAGCCTTTACAGGTAATGGAAGTCTGCGGCGGCCATACCCATGCCATTTTCAAGTTCGGCCTGGATAAGCTGCTGCCGCCGTCGCTGGAGTTTATCCACGGTCCGGGATGTCCGGTCTGCGTCCTGCCGGCCGGCCGCATCGACGCCTGTGTGCAAATCGCCATGCGGCCCGAGGTCATTTTCTGTACCTTCGGCGACGCCATGCGGGTGCCCGGCCGGAACGGATCCCTGCTGACCGCGCGCCAGCAGGGGGCGGATGTGCGCATGGTCTGGTCGCCGCTGGATGCCCTGGCCATTGCCAAAAACAATCCGGATCGGCAGGTGGTGTTTTTCGGTATTGGCTTTGAAACCACCATGCCCGCCAGCGCCATGACCCTGCAGCAGGCGCGGGCCGACGGCGTGGAGAACTTCTTTCTTTTCTGCCAGCATATTACCCTGATGCCCACCTTGAAAAGCCTGTTGGCTCAGCCGGATGTGCGCATCGACGGCTTTATCGCCCCGGGCCATGTCAGCATGGTTATCGGCCAGCGGCCTTATGCCTATATCAGCGATATCTGCCATAAACCGGTGGTGGTGACCGGCTTTGAACCCGGCGATATCCTGCAGGGATTGCTGATGCTGTGCGAGCAATATGTGGACGGACGCTGTACAGTGGAAAACCAATACCGGCGCGTGGTGCCGGACGAAGGCAACAGACTGGCGCAGGAGGCGATGGACCGGGTTTTTATCACCGAAGGCGCCAGCGAGTGGCGCGGCCTGGGGGTCATCGACGATTCCCGCGTCAGCCTGCGGCCGGAGTGGTCGGCCTATGATGCCGAAGGGCGTTTCAATCCCGATCCGCAGCCGGTGGCGGACGATCCCCGCGCCCGCTGCGGCGCGGTGCTGACCGGCCGCTGCAAACCGGCGGATTGTCCGTTGTTTGGCGGAGTATGCACGCCGGAAAACGCCTTCGGGGCGTTGATGGTTTCCTCGGAAGGGGCGTGCGCCGCCTGGTATCAATATCGTCGGAGTGAGGCATGAAACAGATTACGCTGGCGCACGGCAACGGCGGCGGCGCCATGCAGGCGTTGATTTCAGGCGTGTTTGTCAGCGCCTTTGACAATCCGCTGCTGGCCACCGGGGAAGATCAGGCCCGGCTGGCATTAAGCGAACTGAATGCCCTGGGCGACCGGCTGGCCTTTACCACCGACAGCTACGTTGTCGATCCGCTGTTTTTTCCCGGCGGCGATATCGGCAAGCTGGCGGTATGCGGCACCGCCAACGATTTGGCGGTAAGCGGCGCGACGCCGCGCTGGCTCTCCTGCGGTTTTATCCTGGAAGAGGGGCTGGCGCTGGAAACTCTGGAGGCCGTGGTGCGCTCCATGGCCGATACCGCCCGCGGCGCCGGCATACAGATTATCACCGGCGACACCAAGGTGGTGCCCCGCGGCGCGGTGGACAAACTGTTTATCAATACCGCCGGCCTGGGGGTGATCCCCGCGACGGTGGAATGGGGCGTGACCGCTATCCGCCCCGGCGACAGTATTCTGGTGAGCGGCACCCTGGGAGATCACGGCGCCACCATTCTGAATCTGCGGGAGAACCTCGGCATGGAGGCGGATTTGTCCAGCGATTGCGCGGTGCTGGCTCCGTTGATTGCGCCGCTGCGGGGCATCGCCGGTATCCGCACCCTGCGGGATGCCACACGGGGCGGCGTGACCGCCATTCTGCATGAGTTCGCCCGCGGCAGCGGCTACGGCATGACCGTGGACGAAGCGGCGCTGCCGGTGAAAACCACGGTACGGGGGATATGCGAACTGCTGGGATTGGATGCGCTGAACTTCGCCAATGAGGGAAAATTGCTGCTGGTGGTAGAGGCGGCGGCGGAGCAGCAGGTTCTCCAGGCGCTGCGCCGGCACCCATTGGGACGCGACGCGGCGGTAATAGGCCGGGTGACCGACGACAAGCAGGTGAGATTGCGGGGACTCTATGGCGTCAGCCGCATTCTGGATCTGCCCCATGACGAGCCGCTGCCCCGTATTTGCTAGTTAGGCAGACGAGGCCACGTTATTCTAGTAAGGTCCGCTCTGGTGCGTGCCCCGGCGGCGAATGCCAGTGGAATACAAGTTAGGATGTCGCCGGGGCCCAGGTTCCGTTCAGCGGAGGAAAAATATGTCCCACAACGGTATCCTGCTGCGCATCAAGGGTAAGGTGCAGGGCGTGGGGTTTCGGCCGGTGGTCTGGCAGTTGGCCCATGAGCTGGGATTAACCGGCGATGTCAGCAACAATGGCGCCGGCGTCGAGGTGCGCCTGCGGTGTGACGACGCCGGGATATTTATCCGGCGGCTGCGGCAGGCCTGCCCGCCGCTGGCGGAAATCCACAGCATTGAAACCCTGCCCTGGCGCTGGGACGAGGCGCCGGAGGGCTTTACCATTCTCCCCAGCGGGGGCGGCGGTATGTCCACCCAGGTAGTGCCGGATGCGGCAACCTGCGATGCCTGCCTGGCGGAACTGAACGATCCGGCCGACCGGCGCTTTCATTATCCTTTTATCAATTGCACCCACTGCGGCCCGCGTTTCACGCTCATACGCCGCATGCCCTATGATCGGCCCAATACCGCCATGGACGCTTTTCCCTTGTGTCCCCGCTGTTTGGCCGAGTACCAAAATCCCGCCGATCGGCGTTTCCACGCCCAGCCCAATGCCTGCCCCGACTGCGGTCCGCGGGTCTGGCTGGCGGACCGGGACGGCAAGGAACTGTCCGGTGGCGATGACGCCGTAAACAGCGCGGCGGAGCGGCTTCTGGCCGGGGAGATCGTTGCTATCAAGGGGCTGGGAGGATTCCATCTGGCCTGCGATGCCGCCAACCCGGCGGCGGTGGCGAAACTGCGGCGGCGCAAACGCCGGCCGTCCAAGCCGCTGGCGGTCATGATGCCGGATATCCACTGGCTGCGCCGCTGCGCCGATCCGGTATCGGACGCCTTGATTGCCCTGCTGCGATCTCCAGCCGCGCCCATTGTGCTTATTCCGCAGCCGGGGATGGCGACGGTTTCCGCCTCGGGACCGGTCGTCCTTGGCCAACCCGTTAAGCCGGGATCCGTTGCAGGGTATCCCGACGGAAAGCAAGAACAGGCGTTGTGTTCCCTGATAGCACCCGGCCTGCATGAGATCGGCGTGATGCTGCCCTCCAACCCGTTGCAGCATTTGCTGTTGCAACGGGTAGGGCGTCCGCTGGTCATGACCTCGGGCAATCTCAACGGCCGTCCGCCGGCTCTGGATAATGCGCGGGCGCTGGCGGATCTTTCGGCTATCGCGGACAGCTGGCTGTTGCATGACCGGGATATCCTGCAGCGCGCCGATGACTCACTGGTGCGGCTGGCGGGTGATAAGGTGGAAATGCTGCGCCGTTCCAGGGGGTATGTGCCGGATGCCCTCCCGCTGCCCCCCGGTTTTGAACAGTGCCCGCCGGTATTGGCCATGGGATCGGATTTGAAAAATACCTTCTGCCTGCTGCGGGACGGGCAGGCGGTACTTAGCCAGCATCTTGGCGATCTGGCGGATGAGGGGATCCGCCAACAGCAGCAGCGGGCGCTGTCGCTGTTCGGCGCCATTTGGAATTTTATCCCGGACCGGATTGCGGTGGATGCCCATCCCGGTTACCTCAGCCGTCGCTGGGGCGCCACCCTGGCAGAGGAATTGGGTCTGCCCTGCGTTACCGTTTTACACCACCATGCGCATATTGTCGCCTGCCTGGCGGAACACGGCTGGGGGCGCAACGCCGGACCGGTTATCGGCTTGGCCCTGGATGGCCTGGGCTTTGGCCGGGAACGATCCGGCAATCCGGCTGATCTGAGTTCAAATCTACCGGGCGACGATCCCGGCGCGCTGTGGGGGGGCGAGTGTCTGAAGGTGGATTATCTCGGCTGCGAATGGCTGGGGGGATTACCGGCCGTTCCCCTGCCGGGGGGAGATATGGCGGCGCGCCAGCCGTGGCGTAATCTATTGGCGCAATGGCTGCGCTTCGTGCCCGGCTGGCGGGACCTGCCGGAGGCGGAGGCCATTCCGCCGGCCCTGGGAGAGCCTCTGGCGCGGGCGGTGGCGCGGGGCATTAACGCGCCGGAAGCCTCGTCGACGGGAAGGCTGTTCGATGCGGTTGCCGCGGCGCTCGGGCTGTGTCCGCGGGAAATCAGCTGGGAAGGCGAGGCCGCCTGCCGGCTGGAGGCCCTGGCCTGGGAAGCGGTATCCGTCCGAATGGCGGATATTCCGGTTACCGTGCCTGTGCTGGACAACCGGCTGGATCTGGCGGTGTTCTGGCGGCAGTGGCTGGCCTGGCGGGCCGAACCGCCCCTGCGTGCTTATGGCTTTCATTTGGCCCTGGCCCGGGGCTTTGCCGCGCTGGCGCGCCAAGCGGCACGCCGGGAAGGTATCGACACCATCGTCCTGTCGGGCGGGGTGCTGCATAATCGTCTTTTTAAGGAGCTGTTGCTGCAGGAGCTGGGGGGGCTGCGGGTGCTGGCGCCGGCCCGTCTGCCGGCGGGAGACGGCGGCTTGGCCCTGGGTCAGGCATTGATCGCCGCCGCGGTCTCACTTTAACACGTCCGCTGTGCGATCGGTGATCGCGGGCCTACCGAGCCGGGGGGCGCTCCGGCGGGCGGTAAAACCACGCCCGCTTCGACCCCCTCGGCACGGTCTCCCTTTAACACGGCCGCTGCGCGATCGGTGATCGTGGGCCTACCGAGCCGGGGGCCGCTCCGGCGGGCGGGAGAACCACGCCCGCTTCGACCCCCTCGGCACGGTCTCCCTTTAACACGTCCACTGTGCGATCGGTGATCGCGATTCCCATCGCTATCAGCGCTAAAATGTGTGCTGCATTATTTACCCGCGACGGTGCGGGGCTTATTATCACAAGAATTGACTCACCGGGTTTCCGAAAAAATTGACATATATCAATTCAAACGTGATTGAAACGGATCTATGATTTGTCATACAAAACGTTTAGAAAAAGAGTGTTTTCCAACAAAAATAAATATTGGCAAGGTAGAGGTAATTAAGATGGAAAGTTTAAGTGTAAAGCTAAATCATTTCATCGTTAGTTCCATGTCTCCGGTATTATCCGCACTGATCAATAATACCGATGAGAACAACTTTGAAAAGATATTTAGCCTCGGGGCGAAATTCGCCAAAGACAGTAAAGAGGATTTGCTTAAATTGGCCCGGCTGGCTCATGATAGGGATCCCATGTTATCCGGCTGGATTCGGGCACTGCGTGGGCTGAATAAAACCGCCCGAGAAAAATTAGTAAAAAATTTAATATTTAATCACCTTATCTATGGTGAAAATATCAGGGGAATAAAAGGCAAGGAGTTTGCCACCCA
Source organism: Sodalis sp. RH16 (assembly GCF_047324245.1). Taxonomy (NCBI): domain Bacteria; kingdom Pseudomonadati; phylum Pseudomonadota; class Gammaproteobacteria; order Enterobacterales; family Bruguierivoracaceae; genus Sodalis; species Sodalis sp. RH16. The sequence continues at coordinate 2,980,500 of NZ_CP178737.1, forward strand.
TATCCCTTTTTTGGTGCTGATTTCTCCTACTTATGCCTGTAACCTGCGCTGTAAGGGGTGTTATTCGGCATTATACGGCGATCGCTATCATTTCGAAGAAGACGAAATGATGAATATCCTGCAGCAGTTCTATGACCTCGGAGTACGCTTTTTTACCTTTACCGGCGGGGAGCCTTTTGTCTATCCCGCCATTATGCGCATTTTTGAAAAATTCAGCGATTGCTATTTCATGGTGTACACCAACGGCACGCTGCTGACGGAGTCCCGGGTGAAGCGCCTGGCCAAATTGGGTAACGTGGCCATTACCATCTCCATTGAAGGTTGGGAAGACATGACCGACTGGCGGCGTGGGGAGGGGGTATTTCAAAAGATTGTCACCGCCTATCACCGATTACGCGAGGCGGGCATTCTTTGCGGCGCGTCCATGATGGCAACCCGTAAAAACCACGATCAGTTGATGAATGATGACTATTGGCAATTCATTCAGGATCTCGGCGTGGAATATATCTGGGTATTCCAATATATGCCCATAGGCCGCGATGCCACCTTTGATCTGGTTCCCACACCCGAGCAGCGCTATGCGCGTTTTCATAAAATCGAGCAGCTTCGTCTTTCAGGGCGGTTCGCGTTTATCGCCGATTTTTGGAATCATGGTTTTTTGGTCAACGGCTGTATGTCCGGCGGGGCCAATTATTTGCATATTAATGCCAAAGGCGGCGTTGAACCTTGCGTATTCCAGCAATATGCGGTGGATAACATCCGGGATAAAAGCGTTATCGAGGTGCTTAAATCGCCGTTCTTTGAGGGATTCAAACAGCAGATTCCCTTTAATAAAAATTTGATGCAGCCTTGTCCTATAATAGATAATCCTGCCAAATTCAGAGAACATATTCTGAAATACAAAGCCACTCCCCAGCATGAAGGCAGCGACAGCTATTTTAAATTCAGCCATGAATTGGATAACCTGGCGGAAGAATGGAAGAAATATGCGATAAAAATCTGGGACGACGAGGGTTACGGAGATCATTATAAGGCTGAAATGGATCTTTATCAGCAGCCGGCCGTTAAAGAGAGCTGATATCCTGGCCGGGCGGTGTATTAAGCCTGCCCGGTAATTGAGGTGACTCGCCCTCCGGAGCACTATTTTTCAATATGCCGCAAATATCTGCCTCAGTGGCTGAGCGTGCTGTGCTTTGTCGCTGCGTTGTCGCGTGTGGCCATTGTCATCCCTCTTTAAGCATCTACGCAGTCGCTTTCTCCAAAAAAACGTACTACATTTTAAGCATTCTCATGGGAACGTTTATAATGAATTCAGGTTATGTTGCCGCCCGGCACAGATAGGCCTGCTGCAGTTCCAGGCAGGCCGTTTTGACGCGGTCGTAAAGCTGCTGCACCGCCGGCGACAATTGGCGCCGGTGGGGACAAACCAGGCTCAGGGGCAGCGATTCCCCTTGATATTCCGGCAACAGCAGTTCGAGATTGCCCTTAAGTACATCCTGAGCCACATCCAGCCATGATTTGTAGGCGATGCCCTCGCCGGCAATCGCCAGCCGGCGTATCACTTCGGCATCATCGCTTATCACCGTTCCGCTCACCGGCACCTCCTGTTTTTCTCCTTTACGGAACAGCAGCCATTTATCATAGACCCGTCCGCGCAGCACGAAGGTCAGGCAGTTGTGCCGGGCCAGTTCGGCTAAATCGCCGGGCCGCCCGTGCCGGCGCAGGTAGTCGGGGGATGCCACCAGCACGCGGTGATTATCCGGGGCCAGCGGCAGGGCAATGTAACTGGCGTCGTCGAAAATGCCGTAACGAAAAGCCACGTCCACCGGATCCTTGAAGACGTCCGCTATCTGATCGGAAAAATAGAGCCGTAAATTCAGCCGCGGATGGTCGCGGTGAAAAGCGTTAATCCACGGCAAAAGCACGTTGCGGCCTAAATCGGAAGGGGCGGCGATTTGCAGCATGCCGTACAGACCGGCGGGATCCTGGCGCAGTGATTCCTGGCCTTCCCGCAGGGTTTGCAGCACGCCGGCGGCATAGGGCAGATATTGCTCTCCTTCGGAAGTCAGGCGCAGGCTGCGCGTGGAACGGGCAAACAAACGTATATCAAGTTCCCGTTCCAACCGCTTAATCGCCGCGCTGACCTGGGCGGGGAGTAAATCCACCTCACGGGCCGCATTGGAAAAACTGCCCAAGGCGGCGGAACGGACAAATAACGCCAGGTCATCAAACCTGATCATGAAAAGTTTCCACCCATAGCTGATACATTCTATCGCGGCTCTTTGAGACGGACCGCGCTCCGGCTTAATCGTAACGCGTCCAGGCAGATAGGCAAAGCGCCGCAGGTTGTTACCAATATTTACACTTAGTTATGGAGGGTAACAAATCCCTCTAAATTGCATGGTTATAACGTGCTATAAACAAATAGTTAACATTTATCCTTTATCTTTCCAGTAACAGCTTTGTTGGCAGCGCAAGCGCTGTAACTCGAAATCTATTGGGTAGGTATAAAAGAATTGTTTTTGCAGAACGACACCTTTCGGGTGACAGGGAAATATCCCCGGCAGTTTACCTGACCATAGCTTATTTTTTCTGCGCCGCGTTCCTCGGCCACCTTAAAGATAGGACAATCACTATGTTCAATTGGACCTCAGTACAGCGCAATGTGGCGACGGCTTGCTTTGCCTGTTGGATGCTGGATGCCTTCGATTTCTTTATCCTGGTGTTTGTATTAAGCGACCTCGCCAGCTGGTTTCATACCGATATCGCCAGCGTGTCCATCTCTATTATGCTGACTCTGGCGGTGCGTCCCCTGGGGGCGCTGCTTTTCGGCCGACTGGCGGAGAAATTCGGCCGGCGTCCCATACTGATGGTAAATGTCTTTATGTTCTCGCTGTTTGAATTGCTCTCCGCCTGGTCGCCGACGCTGGCGGCGTTTATTACCTTCCGGCTGCTGTATGGCGTGGCGATGGGCGGTATCTGGGGTGTGGCGTCGTCCCTGGCGATGGAAACCATTCCCGACCGCTCACGCGGGCTGATGTCGGGAATCTTCCAGGCCGGTTATCCCGCCGGGTATTTGCTGGCGGCGATCGTCTTTGGCCTGTTTGTCACAAGCGTAGGCTGGCGCGGCCTGTTCCTGATCGGCGCACTGCCGATTCTGCTGCTGCCGTATATCTATTTCAAAGTCCCCGAATCGCCGGTGTGGCTGGCGGCCCGTCAGCGGAAAGAGAGCGTGGCGCTGCTGCCTATTATCCGCACCCATTGGCGGCTATGTATTTATATGGTGATACTGATGGCCTGTTTCAACTTTTTCAGCCACGGTACCCAGGACTTATATCCCACCTTCCTGAAAGTGCAGCATGGCTTTGCCCCGCATACCGTCAGTATCATTGCTATCTGCTATAACATCGCCGCGATGCTCGGCGGGATCGTTTTCGGCACCTTCTCGGAAAAAATCGGCCGTAAAAAGGCGATGATTATCGCTTCGCTGCTGACGCTGCCGGTGTTACCGCTGTGGGCGTTTTCCACCGGTTCGGTCATGATCGGCGTCGGCGCGTTTTTGATGCAGTTCATGGTGCAGGGCGCCTGGGGCGTGGTGCCCACCTATCTGACGGAGCTGGTTCCAGCCAATTCACGGGCGGTACTGCCGGGGTTTGTTTATCAGCTGGGCAACTTGATTGCGTCGGTAAACGCTACCCTGCAGGCCCGTATCGCCGAAGCGCACGGCAATAATTACGGCCTGGCGATGGCCCTGGTGGCCGGCACCGTGGCGATACTGATCTGCGTGCTGGTTTCCTTTGGCCGTGAAACGCAGGGCATTAAAATTTCCGGGGCGGTGTCCGCGTCTCCCGAGGGCAACAAATAACGTGGGCTCAGGCGATATTGCGGCGGAATATCCCATACGCGGCGCTGCCGGTGGTGGCGGTGATTACCAGCAGCGGCCACAGGCTGTGCCAGATAATGCTGAAACCGGCATTTTTCAGGTAGATCTGCTTAATAATATCGGTGAAATGGCGCACCGGGTTTATCCAGGTCAGGGTTTGCAGCCACTGCGGCATATTTTCCACCGGCGCCACATAGCCCGATAACAGTATCGCCGGCATGATAAAGACGAAAACGCCGATAAACGCCTGCTGCTGGGTGGCGCACAGCGAGGAGATAAGCAGGCCGAACCCCACCAGCGACAGGCCGTAAATCAGCATGGCGGCGTAAAACAGCCACAGCGAGCCGGCAAAGGGGATCTGATAACCGAATATGCCTATCAACAGAATGAGGGTGGCCTGAAAGCCCGCCACCACCAGTGCCGGCACCGCTTTGCCGATAAAAATCTGCCCGGTGGTGAGCGGCGACACTAGCAATTGTTCCAACGTGCCCTGTTCCCGTTCCCGGGCCACCGACAGCGAGGTGACTATCAACACGCCGATGGTGGTGATCAGGGCAATCAGCGAGGGCACCACAAACCAGGTGTAATCCAGGTTCGGATTGTACCAGTTGCGGATGATCAACTGGCTGTTATCGACAGTTCCCTGCTGCCCGTTCAGCTCCAGCTGGTAGGCGGCGACGATCTGCTGGATATAATTGGCGGCGATTTGCGCGCTGTTGGAATTGCGCCCGTCGAGGATCAATTGCAGCGGCGCCGGAACGCCGCCGGCCAAATCCCGGGAGAACGCCGCCGGAAAGCGGATCAATAGCAGCGCCCGCTGGTTATCGAGGGTAGTTTGGATATCCCGCGGGCTGCGCAACCATAAAATCCTGGAAAACGCCTGGGCTTTGGCGAAGCGCTGAGTCAGTTCAACCGCCGCCTGGCCGTTATCTTCGCTGTAAATAGCAATGGCGGCGTGCTTGACTTCAAGGGTAGCGGCAAAGGGAAACAGCACCGCTTGAAAAATCACCGGCATAATCAGCAGCGCCCGGGTCTGCGGATCGCGCAGCAGGGCCTGAAGTTCCTTGATGATAAGCGTCCATAACCGGTGCAGCATAACGACTCCTTAATCCAGCCTGCGCCGGGTTTTCCAGGCGGTCAGGCCGATAAATCCCGCGGCGGAGGCCATGAGGAACAGGGTGTTTATCACCAGTATCCCGCCGATATTGCCCGCCAGAAACAGGCTTTGCAGGGTGCTGACAAAGTAGCGGGCCGGAATGATATAGGTGATGGCACGGACCACGGCGGGCATGCTGTCGATTTGAAAGATGAACCCGGACAGCATCACGGCGGGCAGAAAGGCCGCGTTCAGCGCCACCATGGCGGCATTGAACTGATTGCGGGTGAGGGTGGATATCAGCAGTCCCATGCCCAGCGTACTGGCGAGAAACAGACTGCTGATACCGAATAAAAGCCACAGTGAGCCGCGAAACGGCACGTCCATCACAAACACCGACACCGCCATGCACAGCGCCATGGCCGCCATGCCGAGCACATAATAGGGCAAGAGCTTGGATAACAGCAGTTCGCCGCGGGTGACCTGGGTGGACAGCAGCGCTTCCATGGTGCCGCGCTCCCACTCGCGGGCTATCACCAGCGAGGTCAGGATGGCGCCGATCACCGTCATGATAATGGTGATGGCGCCGGGAATGATAAAATTCCGGCTGACCGCCGCCGGATTGAACCAGTAGCGTATTCTGATATCTATTGATTGCCCCAGGGGCTGGCCATGATCTTCGGCGCGCTGCTGTCGCCAAAGCTGCCAGATTCCCTGAGCGTATCCCTGGACAAAATTGGCGGTATTGGGCTCGCTGCCGTCGGTGATCACCTGGATGGGCGCGCTGTTGCCGGCGCGCTCCATATTAATGTCAAAGTCCGCCGGAATAACAATCAGGCCGCGGATGTCGCCGGACTGCATCCGGGCAATGAGCTGCCGCCGATTGGTGCCGGTGGTGGGAGAGATATAAGGCGAGCCGGCAAAGGCGTAGGCCAGTTCGCGGGCCGGCGCGCTTTGCTGCTCCATTAGTATGCCGATATGCAGGCGGCTGGAATCCAGATTGATGCCGTAGCCGAAAATGAACAGCAGCATAATGGGAATGACAAAGGCTATCAGTCCGCTGCTGGGATCGCGCAGGATCTGGCGGGTTTCCTTGAGGCATAAGGCGCGCAGCCGGCGCCAGGAAAGCCCGCCGCCGTCATGCCGCTTCATCGCCGCTCTCCTTATCGTATTGCCCGATGAGCGCGATAAACGCCTGTTCCATGGTGGGGGACGCCGACTGCGCATCCGCCGCCCGCCGCTTCAAGTCGTCGGGGGTGCCGCTGGCAATCAATTTGCCGCGGTACACCAGCCCGATGCGATCGCAGTACTCCGCTTCCTCCATGAAATGGGTGGTGACCATGACCGTCACGCCTTTTTCCACCATGCCGTTGATATGCAGCCAAAATTCCCGGCGGGTAATGGGATCGACGCCGGAAGTGGGTTCATCGAGAAAGAGGATAGCCGGCTCATGCATCAGCGAGCAGGCCAGCGCCAGACGCTGTTTGAATCCCAGCGGCAGGGTATCCGGCGTTTTTTTAAAAATAGGTTTGAAATCAAAAGCATCGCTCATGGCGGCAATTTTTTCCCGCTGACGTTTACCCCACAGGCCGTACACACCGGAAAAAAATCGCAGGTTTTGTTCCACGGTCAGATTCCCGTACAGGGAAAATTTTTGCGCCATATATCCCAGGCGCTGGCGCGCTTTGCCGGAGCTGGTTTTTAAATCCATTCCCAGTACCAGCGCTTTACCGCCGGTGGGCGCCATCAAACCGCACATCATTTTAAAGGTGGTGGATTTTCCGGCGCCGTTGGGACCCAGCAAGCCGAAGATTTCTCCGCGGCGCACCCGGAAGCTCACCCGGTCGGTAGCGGCGAAATCACCGAATTTTTTTGTCAGATCCCGCGCTTCGATGACAACTTCCCCCCGATCCCCCGCCACCGAAGGCATAATGTCCGCCAGGGCGGTTTTGATGGAGGGACCGCCGCCGAGCAAATCGATAAAGGCATCCTCGAATCGCGGGTCGGTTTCGGTGATATTTTCCGGCGGCAGCATGAGCGCGTCGGCAAGGGTCGCGGGATCGGCATCTTTAGCCAGGATCAGACGCACCGATCGGCCCTGTATTACCGCGTCGCTGATATGCGGCAGACGCAGCGCCCGCTGCAGCAATTGACGATGGGTACCGGACCGCGTACCGGCCAGAAGGGTGCGGCCGGCCATCCGGCCGGTGAGATCTTTCGGCGCGCCCTGGTATAACAAACGTCCTTCGTTAAGCAGCATAATGTCGCGGCACTGTTCCGCTTCTTCCAGGTAAGAAGTGCTCCAGAGGATCAGCATACCGTCGTCCGCCAGTTCATGCACCATGCGCCAGAGTTCGCGCCGGGAAATGGGATCCACCCCCACCCCCGGTTCGTCCAGCAGCAGGACCCTGGGCTGGCCGATGAGGGTACAGGCCAGGCCGAGTTTTTGCTTCATGCCGCCGGACAGCTTGCCGGCCAGGCGGCCGGTAAAATGGGTCAGATCGGTGAACTGCAATAATTTTGCGAAGGTGTCATGGCGCTGTTGGCCGGTAACGCCGCGCAAATCCGCATACAGCGCTAGATTTTCCTGTACCGTCAAATCTTCATACAGGCCGAATTTTTGCGGCATGTAACCGAGAACGGCACGCAGCCGGCGTTCATCCTTGATGGGGTCCAACCCCATGACGCGCACCGTGCCGCCGGTGGGGGTCAATAAACCGGCCAGCATGCGCAACAGGGTGGTTTTACCCGCGCCGTCAGGCCCCACCAATCCGGTTACCGCACCGCTTTGTATTACCATATCCAGGCTTGCCACCGCCGGTTTATCAAGCCCCGGGAAGGTTTTCTCCAACGCGCTGAGCACAATAGGGTTAGCGGGCATCGGCGACGCCTGCGATGGAAGGAAAGCGCAACGTCACCGGCATACCTTGCCGCAGCCGGTCATCGGCGTCGGTAACGATGATTCGCAGGCGATACACCAGGTCCGTGCGCAATTCCGGCGTTTCGACGCTTTTGGGCGTGAACTCGGCGGTGGGCGAAACAAAACCGATTTTGCCGTGATAGACCTTGCCGGGAAGTCCGTCGGCGCTGATGTCCACCGCGCTGCCGGGCACCGCCTGGGCAAGATAACGTTCATCTATATAGGCCCGGATCCACACCGGCCGGGTCAGCGACAGGGTAAAGACGGTGCCGCCGGCATTCAGCATACTGCCGGACTCCTGGGCGCGGGTCAGTATAGTGCCGGCGGAGGGGGACAACAGCACGGTATCGGCCACATCCAGCGCCGCCTGAGCCAGAGCCGCCTGTGCCTGGGCGGCATCCGCCTGCGCGGAGGCGATCTCCTGCGGCCGGTTACCGGTCTGGTATTGCTGCAATTTATCCTTGGCCGCCTGTAAATTCGCTTTGGCCTGGTTGCGGGCGGTCAAGGCGTCGTCCATCTGGTCGGCGGAAATAGCCCGCTTTGCCCATGCCCCCTGCTGGCGCTGGAAGAAACTTTCGGCATAATTATAGGCCGCCTGCTGCTGCGCCAACTGCGAGCGCACCTGGGCGATTTCTTCGCTACGATAGCCGGCCAACTGCAAATCCAGTTTGGCCTGCGCGCTTGCAACATTGGCCTGCGCCTGCTGCAGGGCGTTGCGATAAGGCCCGTCATCCAATGTAGCCAGCACCTGGCCCGGTCGGATACTGTCCCCCTCGTCCACCGCCAGCTGCGCCAGGCGGCCTCCCACCCGGAAAGCGAGATTGACGGTACGGATATCCACGTTACCGTATAAGGTCAACGCCTGGTTTTGCCGGCCACGGTACGCCATCACGCCATAGACGGCTGCGGCAATCAGCGCCAGGATAACCACCGCCAAGGCTATTTTTTTTATATTCATGATATTTCGCCTGTTATCGGGCATTTGCAGCCCGCAATCCTTCGAGCAGCCAGTGGCTATGTTGTACTAAAACGGCATTGATAAGTGTGATTTGCGCCGGACTGAGCGCTTGCAGGCCGGTTTGCAAGGGCAGGTAAATTTTCTTCAGGGCAAAAAATAAGGGTTTACATATTTAATTAACGGTTATTAAAAAAATACTTGATCGTTGGCGGGATCGCGTCTATTATTTAATTATCGAACGTTAAGATATTAACGTCCCGTTTATAACTGATTAACGAGAAGAGATTAGACATTATGAAAAACCTGAAATTAGCTATCGCAGCCATTGCCCTGAGTACGTTATCTTTTGCCAGCTTAGCCGCTCAGGAAGTCACTTCACGCCCCGCCAATGAACAACCCGTGGGTATGGTTTCCGCCAGTACCACAGGTTCGCTGACCGATCTGCAATCCCAGCTGGCCGCCAAGGCGCAGGCAGCTGATGCGTCGTCTTACCGCATCGTTGCGGCCGGCGGCAATAATACGCTGCGCGGCAGTGCCGAACTGTATAAATAAGCATAAATAACAGCAGTAAATAAAAAGGCGGCCCCGGAGGGTCGCCTTTTCGTATCGGCCATCATCAAGTCAACTGCGGGGCAAGGGTTGAAATATCCGCAACCGGTGGTGATAACGTTATTAGAACTGGTAGTTCAAACCAACACCCACCTGATTGTGGTAAGCGATACCCAGCTGGTTATCGCTGTCGATGCGGTTGATTTTGTAATCCACATAGGCGTTCATGTTCTTGTTGAAGTAATAGGTGGTGGATACGATATAGTATTTCACCAGATCCGCATCACCTACGCCTTCAACATCTTTGGCTTTCGACTGGAAGTAACCAACCAACGGTTTCAAGCCGAAATCGAACAGATAAGACGCGACAACTTCATAGTTCTGGGTTTTATTGGCGAACCCATTAGAGGAAATCGGCGTCATATTCTGGGTCTCGCCATACAAACCGGCAAGATAAACGCCCTGATGGTCATATTTCACACCGGCCGCCCACATTTCAGCCCGGTCGCCGTTGCCGTATTTCAGGCTGGTGACCTGCTGATTGTTGGTACGATCAGAGTTGGTATAGGTACCCAGGACCGATATATCGATAGGCGTGGTATAAGATACCGAGAAACCGTAACCGTCGCCGTTAGACTGTTTTTCGCCGCGGGCATTGGCGGTGCTTTCGTCATTGGCGCCCTGATACTGCATGCCGATATTCAAGCCGTCAACCAGGCCGAAGAAGCCGTTATTACGATACGTTGCCACGCCGGTGGCACGGCCGTTCATATAGTTGTCGGCGAAGCTGTAGGTCAGGTCATCGAAGATGGGCGCGATATCGGTGATGGACGCTACGTCGTACGCGATACCCCAGTTACGGCCGTAATCGAACGAACCAAATTTATTGAATTTCAAACCAGCAAAACCAAGACGGGTTTTATTACCAGTCTGGCTATCCGAGCCGCCTTCGGTATTGTTGTTCTGGAAGTTATATTCCCATTGGCCGTAACCGGTAATGTCATCATTGATCTTGGTTTGGCCCTTGAAGCCCAAACGCAAGAAGCTGTTGTCACCATCAATGGAGGTGGTTTTACTAAAGTAATGTCGTGCGCGCAAGCTGCCGTATAAGTCCAGCTTATTGCCGTCGGCGTCGTATATCACCGCGGCATGAACAGCTGGTGCTAACAATGTAGCTAAAACGGCTAATGCTATCTTCTTCATCACTATTTCCTTACCAAATACTTTCGTGTTTAAGTAAAGGACTCACCCTTTTGATGGCTGATGTCCGGGGCTAACCAAAATGTTATTTGTTTGATAAAAGCTCAAATGTCATGGGATCGTCCCTAGAGAAATTATCCTGTCGCCTAATTTCGGAGGATAGTATCAGCTAAAGGGCCATGTTGATTGTGAACTTTTCATTAAATTAGCAGTCTGCGATTTTTGTGCTACGGTCTCCCTTCCTCGGCAAAAACCCGATTATTTACCTTAAATGCGTTTTCACGACACCCCGGAACTCAATATCGGGCCATTTACCAGATCACAATAATTTAAAGTCAATTAACATCTGGTTAAGTTTTTATGATCTCTTTGCGCCTCATTGCATGCCGTTTTTTTACTAAACGAAAACCAGGCGTCTAATACGGCAATCCGAGACAACGCACGTTATGCACCCGGCGTACTGCAGGAAAAACATCCAGCGCGTCATTTAACCGCTACATCGACGCCGTGAAGTCCTGCGGAAATCATCGGGTGCTACGATAACTTGTCATACAGATTTAAAAGTTGAGAGCCATCACAAAACCCTATTTTATTACAGGATATTCAATCTATGTCCAGTAGTATCATTTTGAGGCGCTTTTCCGCTTCTTAATGATATTTTGTGTTGATAACTTTGCGTAAATGTTAAATTTGTTAAACATTGAACGATATATCTCATACCAAAACCGTCTAAAACTGAATTGGTATAACATATTTCAACATTTAGGAAACATTCCTTTGGCGTTCAATCTTTTGACGACACGTCTATCCACTGAATTTTCTCCCATATTGCCTGTCCAATTTCCCCATACAGCATTTTCTGCGTTTCGACGGCTGCGGGTGATTGCATGAAATGTGATGCGGTTCAAATTTTTCATGCACCATGGTTTCTCTCAATCAAATATGTATGACATCTGCCCGCAAACAAACCCAGGCATTGCGCTCTTTAACGAAGCTCGCGCATCAATACCGATGCCGTACATTCCCTCTGCAGATGAAAAAATCAGCACAATAATAAAGCGGTTCGTATTTTGAACAAAATAAAATGCCCATAACATCGGGAAAAATGTCATGTCTTCTTTTATCCGTCTCTTTGCGGCAGTTATTATCGGGGCGATTTTAGGCGTCCGTGGGACTTTGCCTCATTGATTGGGTAAGTACAAATACTTTTTTTTGCTATGAATTGTCACATCGATATAGGCTAACGGCTTTTGTCTCATAAGGCTTCGGCGAAGCGTCCACTCTTATTAGGACATTTGCCCATTTTCAGGCGAAATTATATACACACTATTTCGAATTTTTTAATGAAATTAATTACTTTAGTTCGCAATAAAATTCATGGTTTTCTCCGGCCGACCTCTTTGGATTCCGGACGACGGATTAAGTCCTGGCATGGTGCGGACGGCTAATCAGACTGGCGGAAAGCCGATCGAGCATCATCGCCAATAGCACCACCACGATGCCGCTTTGCAATCCCTGGCCGATATCCAGCTGCTGTATGCTGGTCAAAACATCATTGCCCAGCCCGCCGGCCCCCACCATGGAAGCGATAATAACCATCGACATGGCCATCATGATGGTTTGATTAACGCCGGCCATAATAGAAGGCAGGGCGTTCGGCAATTGCACTTTCCATAATAATTGCCGTCGGGTGCAGCCAAAAGCCAGGCCGGCCTCGATCAGGCTCTTTTCCACCTGACGGATACCCAAATCGGTTAACCGCACCACCGGCGGCATGGCAAACAGCACGGTGGCGAAAATACCCGGCGGCCGGCCGAGACCGAATAAAATGACGGCGGGAATCAGATAGACAAATGCGGGCATGGTTTGCATGAAATCCAGCATGGGCCTGACGATGGTCCCGGTCCGTTGGCGGCGGGCGATCGTGATACCCAGGGGGATGCCCGCCAGCAGGCTGAAAAGGGTGGAGGAGAGGGTGAGGGCCAGCGTTACCGTGGCATGTTCGCCATAACCGCTGTAGATAATATACAGGGTCGCGGCAGTAGTGAATAACGCAAAACCCACGCCGATGCGCCACAGGCTCACCCCCACCGCGATAGCCATCAGACCCCAGGGCGACAGCCAGCCCAGTCCCTGTTCCAATCCGCCGGCCACGCCATCGATGATCCGGGAGACGGCATCAAAAAACGGACCGCCGTGGGAGAGCAGGTAACGGATGCCGCTGTCGATTTCGGCGCTGAAATCAAAGGGTGTGGTCATGGGCGCCTTCAGTGGCCGGATGGCCGAACGCACCGGCGAAATTTTCCGCCAGCACATAACGGGAGGTATCGATGCCCGAGAAGAAGCGTCGGACGTAAGCATTGGCCGGCGCGTTGATAATCTCTTCGGCGGTGCCTATCTGGATGACTTTTCCCTGTTCCATAATGGCGATGCGGCTGCCGATGCGCAGCGCCTCTTCGATGTCATGGGTGACGAAGATCAGCGTCCGCTGCCGCTGCGCCTGGAGATCCAGCAAGAGATCCTGCATTTCCCGACGGTTGATGGGGTCCAGGGCGGAAAAGGCCTCATCCATTAATAACAGCGTCGGATTAACCGCCAGGGCGCGCGCCAGTCCCACCCGTTGCTGCATGCCGCCGGATAATTGATAGGGCAGTTGCCGCGCTACCTGCGCCAGTCCCACCTGTTCCAGCACCGCCATCGCCTGCCGGTGCCGCTGCCGGACATCGACGCCGGCCAGTTCCAGCCCAAAGGCGGCGTTGTCCAGTACGGTTCGGGTCGGCAGCAGGGCGAAGGATTGAAATACCATGCTCATGTCATGGCGGCGCAGAGCGATGAGCTCAGCGTCGGATAATGCCGACATGGCGGCGCCGTTAAAATAGACTTCTCCGTCGCTTGGGGCAATAAGCCGGTTGACCGTCCGCAGCAGGGTAGACTTTCCCGATCCCGACAGGCCCACCAGCACAAAAATTTCGCCGCGGTTTACCGTCAGGGAAATATCATTCAGGGCCACCGACCAATTATGCCGCGCAAATAACTGTGCCGGGTCCGCCCCCTGTCGCAAATGCGCCAGGGCATTCTGCGCGCCGGGGCCGAATATTTTAAAAAGCCTGTTTATGCTGACCAGAGTTTCACTCATAAAGAATTTCTAATAGCATGACTATTGCCATCGGCACAGGCTATAAGAAAACACGTATCGTCCTATACATTATTATCATATGAGTTATAGCTAAAAAGTTTAAACAAAATTCACGACGGCCGGGGTATTTTCTTCCCGCGGATAAAAGCTTAGCGCCTCCCTTAAAAGCCATTCTTTGACTTTCAGGTTCAAGGGACTGTCACTTTCCGGTATCGGTTGAATTAAATAATAGCCCCGCTCGGTGCGGCACTCCGGCCCGCAGGTCACCAGCTCGCCGCTGGATAAAAACTGATCCACCAGGGGCCGCCAGCCCAATGCCACGCCTTGGCCCTTTATGGCCGCCTGGATAACCAGGGTATAGGCGTTAAACGTCAGCGAGGTGACACCCTCGCCGGGGTCCAAACGCTGCCGGCGAAACCATTCCGTCCAATTGAGCCAGCGGGAGGGGCGGGGATCGGGCAGATTCAGCAGCGGCAGGCGCAGCAGGCTTTCCGCGCTCTCCGGCCGGCCGTGGGCCAGGAAAAATTGCGGGCTGCAGACCGGCACCACCCGTTCAGGAAACAGCTTATCGCTCCGGCAGCCGGGCACCTGCCCGTCGCCAAAAGAGATGGCCAGATGGGCGCTGCTGTCGCGCAGCGAAAATTCATTGGGTGAGGTGGAAATCTGCACATCCACATTGGGAATCAAGCGTTGCAACGGGTCCAGCCGCGGCAGGAGCCAGTAGCCGGCAAAACCCATATCGGTGTCGATACGCAATACATCCCTTTGTATTTTCGACTGAATTTTCTCAATCTGCCGACTGATGCCCTGCAGGCTGGCGCGGACGATTTGATAGAGCTGTTCGCCGGTTTCCGTCAGTACCACGCCGCGGTGACGACGCTCGAATAGGGACGTGCCCAGTTGATTTTCCAGCGCATTGATGCGCTGGCTGACCGCCGGCTGCGAGGAACCTAATTCCAGCGAGGCGGCGGTGAAATTCAAATGCCGCGCCGCCGCTTCAAATACAGCCAATGCCTGTAACGGCGGGAGCCGAGATTTGCCAGACATAACGTCTCCTTATTGACCGATAAGAAAATACCCGGTTCACAGAAAAAAATGTTTGTGCGATAAAAGTACCACTGCCAAGGTGGGTTATTTAAAGCGAATTATTAACTATGCTTAGAAAGAAACCGAATATCGTAATATTAATGGCCGATCAATTGAGCGCCGGAGCGTTATCCGCTTATGGAAATACCGTCAGCCTGACACCGCATATTGATTCTCTCGCGCGGGAGGGCGTAATATTCAATTCGGCTTATTGCAATAGTCCATTATGTGCCCCTTCCCGATCGTCATTAATGACCGGACAATTTATTTCCCATAACGGCGTCTATGATAATGCCGCGGAATTTCGCGCCGAGAATCCGACCTTTTGCCATTATTTACGCCGTGAGGGTTATAAGACCTATCTGTCCGGGAAAATGCATTTTTGCGGCCCCGATCAGTTGCATGGTTTTGATGAACGCCTGACCACCGATATCTATCCGGCGGACTTCGGCTGGACGCCGGACTGGCGCAATCCCCAGCGGCGGTTGGATTGGTATCATAACATGAGCTCGGTGCTGGATGCCGGAGAGTGCATCCGTACCAATCAGCTGGATTTTGATGACGAGGCGCTGTTTTTCGCCCGGCAAAAATTGTTCGATATCGCCCGCCAGGGTAATGAACAGCCGTTTCTGCTGGTGATGTCCCTGACCCATCCCCACGATCCCTTCGCCATACCGCGTCGTTACCTGGAGAGATACCGGGAACAGGACATCGATCTGCCGCGGGTATCGGCCGCGGATGTGGCGGACGATCCTCACTCCCGGCGGCTGCGCAGTATGTATCAGATGACCGACGGCCTGTTGAGCCAACAGCAGATACGCCGGGCACGGCATGCCTATTATGGCGCGCTGGCCTATGTTGACGATCAGTTCGGCCAGATCAAAGAGACCCTGGCGGCTACCGGCCTGGCTGAGGACACCGTCACCATCGTGCTCTCCGATCATGGGGAAATGCTGGGGGAGCGGGGCCTTTGGTACAAAATGAATTTTTATGAAGGCGCGGCGCGTGTTCCCCTTATCGTGCACGCTCCCGGCCGTTTTGCCCCTCGACATATTTCGCAGAACGTGTCGCTGGTGGATGTGCTGCCGACGTTGGTTGAGCTGGCGGCGGGCAGTGCGCCGACGCCGGAACAGAGCGCCGCTCCCCTGGACGGGCGCAGCCTGGTGCCCTA
This sequence comes from Sodalis sp. RH16, assembly GCF_047324245.1. Classification (NCBI taxonomy): domain Bacteria; kingdom Pseudomonadati; phylum Pseudomonadota; class Gammaproteobacteria; order Enterobacterales; family Bruguierivoracaceae; genus Sodalis; species Sodalis sp. RH16. Next base: position 2,996,499 of record NZ_CP178737.1, read on the forward strand.
TCTAACAGGAGAAACGGGCGGCGATGGCGGCGATAACGTCGCCTACGGCGAATATTTGGCGGAAGGCGCGCTGGCGCCGATTGTCATGATTCGCCGCGGACCGTGGAAATATATCGCCTCCCCCGGCGAACCGGCGCAGTTATACGATATCAGCCGGGACCCGCTGGAGCTGCATAATCTGGCGGCATCCCCCGAATACGGCAATGACATTGCTGGCTTTGAACGGGAGGCGGCGCTGCGCTGGGATCTGGACGCCCTTAACCGGCAGGTGCTGGCCAGCCAGCACAAGCGCTTATTTCTTAATGAAGTCCTGGGGGAAGCGGCGGCATGGGATTACCAGCCGCGCCAGGACGCAGGCCAACGATACATCCGTAATAACCAGACCCTGGATGAGCAGGAGGCGCGGGCGCGCTATCCTCGTCCGTCCTCAACCCGCTCATGATGATTATAACGAGGTATAAAATGCGTGTGTTTTCTGCTGTATTTACTCTGGGGATGTCTCTGGCAGTCGGTCTGCCTATGGCCTATGCCGCCGACAATGCCGACTGCGGCGTAGTGAAGATGTCCGATCCGGGCTGGACCGATATCGGCGCCACCAATGGCGTGGCCGGCGTGCTGCTGGAGGGATTGGGCTATAAACAGCAGGTACAGAATCTCTCCGTGGCCCTGGCCTATCAAGGGCTTAAAACCGGTCAGCTGGATGTGTTTCTCGGTAACTGGATGCCGGCCCAGCGGCCGGTGATATCGAAATTCACCGGCGATGGCTCGGTGCAGGTGCTGGGGGCCAATCTCAACAGCGCCAAGTTCACCCTGGCGGTGCCGGACTACGTAGCCCGGGGCGGCGTGAAGGACTTTGCCGACCTGGCCGGATACGGCGATAAGTTCGATCGCAAAATCTATGGCATCGCCCCCGGCGCGCCGGCCAACCAGAATATCAAGACCATGCTGGATAAGCATGATTTTAACCTGACCGGCTGGACGCTGGTGGAATCCAGCGAAAGCGGCATGCTGGCGCAGGTGGATCGGGCGGTGGCGAAACAGCAGTGGATTGTGTTTCTCGGCTGGGAGCCCCATGCGATGAATACCCATCATAAGCTGGTCTATCTCAGCGGCGGGGATAAATACTTCGGCCCCAATTACGGCAGCGCCACGGTGAATACCGTGACCCGCAAAGACTATAGCGCGTTATGCCCTAACGCCGGCCGGCTGTTCAGCCAGCTGACGTTTACCGTGGATTTGGAAAATGTGCTCATCAAGCGCGCACTGGATGATAAACAAACCCCCCGCGATGCCGCGCGCGAGGAGCTCAAGCAGCATCCGGAGCTGTTGTCCCGCTGGCTGGACGGCGTCACCACCCTCCAGGGGCAGCCGGGCCTGGCGGCGGTACGGCAGTCGCTGGCGCTGTAGATCTTTTACATGAACCCCGATAGGGCTCGGTATAACATTGGTGTGTATCCCACCCTAGCCAAGCGCTTGATTATATCTGGCGCTTGGTATGTTTATTATTATATGATTCGATAGGATAAATTTTTTAACTTGAGGCGATCAAATTATATTATTGGACTTTAAAGCCAGACAGCGACAGTCCGACAAGATCACAAATATGATTTATATTATTGCGTTTCTAAAACTTTGAAACACAGTGATCCCGCCATTTGAAACCGCCGCTGCGCTGGCCCAATCGGGCATTTATTCAGCCCGCCCACGGCGGACTAAGCTAAACTCACTCTTTTCCGGTAAACGCCGAATAGCGCCGCTGGGCTAGGATACCTGGCTGAAGCAGTCATGCCAGGACCGGTTTGGAAATAAACAGAAATTATCCGTTATTTATCGAGCCGTTCATTAGTTTGAAAACCAAGCCAAAAAAGACAGGAACATTCAATTCAAACATGACCATTTTCGTCAAACATAATTACCTTAGAGATATTATTCCCATTATTAAAAATTTAAATTTAGAAATAATTATATGCTCAAAAATTTAAATCCATCATTTTTTTATGATAATTTAATATGGTGTAATAATTAAAAATTTTCATCATTAAAAATTAATTTTAAGTTAAATTTTGCTTTATGATATAAGAAATTCCTAGTGTTTAAGGGCATAAGTGGATCATTTTAAAACAAATTAATATATTGAAAATATTACCTATTGATCAATTTTCGCTAATGCTACTAATTCAATGGTAGGATTTTTTTTGATAATGATAATTCACTGCATCAAAAGAATAACTTGTTTTATCAGCTCTGCTCCCACGATGGCTTCCCCTGATTTCTTTACTTGCCTTCTATATCTGAACAGGTATAATTTATGACTCATAAACGTAAAATCCTCTATTGGGAGGGCTCTTCGAAAAGAGATTTCAAAACCTTCCCGGTTTCCGTCCAAAAGGACATGGGCATCGGATTGTTTGTGGTGCAGTTGGGCCAAACTCCCGAGTCGGTAAGATCTTGGAAAGGGCTCGGTCCGGGAGTCTACGAGCTGGTAGGTGACCACCGAGGCGATACATTTCGGGCTGTTTACACATTACGGATCAAAGAGGCAATACATGTTTTGCACGCATTTCAAAAGAAATCAAAGTCCGGCATCGCCACGCCGCGGCCGGATGTGGAACTGATCGAAAAAAGGTTTAAGGCAGTACTCACTCGCTATGCGGAGGACAGGAGATAGTGATGACCAACAAAAGCCATGCTCAAGGTTCTGATAATGTATTGTTTGATCTTGGATTTGAAGACGCGGAAGAACTATCGGCAAAAGCGGCGCTGGCGATTAAACTCAACGAATTAATCAAAAAGAGAGGCCTTAGTCAGGTGGAAGCTGCCGAAATAACCGGTATGACTCAGCCTAAGATATCTCAGGTTCGCCGTTATAAGCTGCAAAACATTTCTCTGGAAAGGCTCATGCAGGCTCTGGTGTCGTTTGACCAGCATGTGGAGATCAGCGTCCAGCCCGCGCGCCAGGCTTATGCCGCCGGTATTACGGTTGCGGCATGACGGAAACGGACCTTAAGCATCGCATCTAACCGTGGTGTAGATATATCCATTTTGAAGGCTCGGATTGACGAATCAAGTGAATTTATTTATATCCTTTATCATCTTGCTGCCGCACAAACCCCCGGCGAAGTGACCGTGTTTAGAATGGTGAAACAACCGGTGGACTATCAGCAGCGATATCAGCCCGCACGCGGCGGGCTAAGCTAAGCTCACTCTTTTCCGGCAAACGCCGGGCAGCTATCGTTCGGCGACACCAGCCGATCGTGGCGGCGGCATAACCGCGAATCGCCGATGCTGGCGCCGAAGGCCGATCCCAGCATGGCGAGGCCGGGTATCAGCTGCTCGGTTCCGCCGCGATCCCGCAGGCAAAAGCGGCAGTGTTCGCAGCGACGTTCGGCGGGGGTGTTCATCAGGAATTACCCAGCTGATTCCAGAAATCCGCGAAGACATGCACCGACAGGAAATAGCCCAGCAGCACGTTGATTACCACGCCGACGGTAAACGCCCAGAACGGGCGCAGGCCGGTGCTGGTCAGGCTGGCAAAGCGGGTGCTCAGGCCGATGCTCAGGAAGCAGAAAATAAAGGCCCAGGTGCGCAGCGCGGTAATCGGCGCGATAAAGGCCGGGGTGACGGTGGTGCGGTATTCAGCCAGGGAGTAATGGCTGCTCAGCCAGGTGACGAACACCGAAGCCACGACGAACCCGATCACGAATTTCGGGAAACGCCGCCAGATTTCCCCGGAACCGGCTCTGGCGCTGACGGTGCCATCTTCACCGCGCCACCAGGTGGTGGCCACGATGGCCAGGGCGAAGGCCCAGATGCCGATCCAGATATCCCGGCCGATAACCTTCATCAGGGTAAAAGCCTGCACGGCGGCATCGGGATTGCCGGCAATGGCGCCCCCAGAGTGGGCGGCAAAATCACTGTAGGTTTGTGCGGCGGCGATGCCGGCGGCATCGGCGAACTCCGAGGTGCCTATCCAGGCGCCGGCCACGCCGGTGGACAGTCCCAGCGCCCGGGAGATAAACGGCAGCGCCAGCAGCGATACGATGGCCCAGATGATCACCAGGGAGATGGCGACGGAAGCCTGTTCCCGTTTGGCTCGCACGGCACCCGCCACGGCAATGGCCGCGGATACGCCGCACACCGCGCCGCCGACGCCCAGTACGGCGGCGAAGCGGTTTTCCAGACCGAGCAAGCGGCCGGTGATAAAAATGGCGAAAAAGGTCACCAGGGAGACAATGGCCGCCTGGCCTATGGCCACCGGTCCGGCCCATTGAATCAGCGTCAGCGGCAGCGTCGCCCCCAACAGCACGATACCGATTTTGATGTAATATTCCACCCGTAGACTGCGCGCCAGCCAGTCCGGAATTTGCCAGATATTGGATACCACCAGCCCTAATACCAGCGCCAGCAACGGCGGTTCGAGGTTATAACGAGACGCACTGGCCCAGGCGCCGAGCTGGAAAATAAAGACCGAAACAATAAACAGGACAGTGAAGCCGCCGAGGAATTTTCGGCTGTCATGTCCGATAATGGCGCTGCTGATGGTTAATAATACCGCCCATACCAGATAGAGGCCGCCTAATGCCGGCAAGCGGCGCAGTAAATCGGCGCCGGCTTCACCCAGCGTGGTCCATTTGGTCGGCCCGGTGGCCAGCCATTTCAGGCTGCCGCCCTGGGAAAAAAGAATATACGCGGCGCTGATTAATATCAGCGCCAGGAAAATCGACCACCAATCCTCCTGCTGCCACCAGCGGGAAGAGGACCGCCCGTCAGGTGATTTTATTACCACGTCGCTGCTTTCACTTGTGCTCATGATTTTGCCTCTATTATGCCTTGCCGAATGGAGAAAAATATTTTTTTAACTTTTTATGCTTTGAAGAGAAAATAGCGAAATTGATACCCCGAGGATATTATCTTTCTGTTATGGGTAATAACCATTTAATCTATAATATGCAGCCGGTAAGCAGCTCTTATTTATGCAGGCAAATAACCGGCATGTTTTAATACGTAAATTGCATTACGTTAGATAAAATACAGCTATGATTGGCCTTCTCGCGCGTCAAGCATGTTGCCATTGCCATTGCCATTGCCATTGCCATTGCCATTGCCATTGCCATTGCCATTGCCATTGCCATTGCCATTGCCATTGCCTATGGCAGATTGGCTGTAATAAAACGCCGGAAAATTTTTATATTGCCGATACTTATTTCTCAAAGGGTTCTCCCAGTGTCAGCATTAAACGATTGGCCCAGGCGAAAAAGGCGGTGGCTTGTACCAGATCCAGCAATTCCAGATCGCCTAACCCCAACTCCCGCAGCCGGGCGATATGCTCCGGCGCGGCCACGGCGGGGGTGGCGGACAACGCCGCGGCAAAATCGATTTCCGCCTGCCAGCGGGGGGATTGGCCGGCGCTCAATTTGCCCCCTGGCGGCGTGTCCAGCAGGCGCTGGATGTCATCCGGCTGTTTGGATAATTGGGCGGCTTTGCGGGCATGCACCGAGGCGCAGTATATGCAGCCGTTGACTTTGCTGGCCACCGCCGCCGCCAGTTCCCGTTCCTGGCGCGCCAGGCCGCCGGCGGTATAGAAGATGCCTTTATCGGTGAGGGTGCGTTGCTCCAGGACAGGCAGATTGCGGCCGAGCAGGCGGAAATAATCGGAATCGGCATGGCCATTGTGTTCAAGGGTCGCCTGTTGCTGCAAGGTGAATTCCTTCAGCGGCTTGGCGGCCAGCCACGGCTCCCAGCCCAGCTCCCGTTGGGTAAATGCATGGGGCGCGGGACGGCCGCCGTGGGTGGCGCCGACGGTACGCCAGGCGGCTGCGCCCACCGGCAGAGGCAGGGGGTTGTCCACGGGCTGTCCGGCTATCAAACGATAACCCCTCAGCAGTCGGCTCTGGAAGCTGACATAGGCCACCAACTGGGACAAGGTGACAATGGCATCCGGCCCCCAGCCCGCCCGGCGCAGCTCTTCCAGATGCGCCGGCGTGGCGGCGGAGGGATGGCGGCTGAGCCGTTCGGCGTGATGTAACGCGCTTTGCAGCCGGGAGCCGCCGGTACCCGGATCGGGGTTGGACAGACGACCGGCATAATGTGCGGTCAAACGGCTGTCTTCATGCCACTCAGCTACCTGGCGCGCCACCGCCAGCCGGTCCGGCAAGCTAAAATCTATGCCGTCGTCGGCGAACAGCGCCAGATAGCTGCCCTGAATATGCTGGGTCGCCGCATCGCGGGTAATGCGCGCCGCCGCCAGCGGCGAGTCCGGCGCAATGTTTGCCAGCCGATCGAGCAGATCCGCTGCCGTTAGGGTATGTGTCATCTGATGTCCTCAGGTAAAGGGTCGGTGCGGGGCGGCGTCAACTCCGTCGCGGGGCGTTGTCGTATCCATCCCAATGCGGGCGCTACCTGCCGGGCAATCAGTTCAATGGATCGCAGGATATAAGAATGGGGCGGATCGATGGAGTGCACCTGGAACGCCAGGTCTGTGACCCGCGACAAGGTGCTGTCCCGTTGCAGGGAGGCCAGTACCTGTTCGGCGCTGCCGAGATGGACGTCAAACGCGGCGATAAAATCATCAAGCCGGTCGCCGGCAAGGGGTTGTCCGTTGGCGCGGGCATTTTCCGCCTGGCGGCGCAGTCCCGCTTCCGCCAGCTGCCGGGCCTGTTGGGGATTGTCGGTGACAAAGGCGGTGCGTGACCCGAGAATGCGCGGCGTCGCCCCGGCGGGCAGGGCATCAAGGTAGGCATCGATAATGGGATTCTGGATTTCGTCCAGGGGTAAATCGAGGCTATCGGCGGGACGCGGCTGGGTGCGGGATAACATCAGCCCGTCGCCGGCGGTTCCGGCGCGGGCGGCGCCGTCAACGGAGAAAGTGGCCTGCCATACCCGGCGGGCCAACTGCGGGGCCGGAGGATAGAGGCGGTTGCCGCCGTCGCTCAAGGTCTCGTTGCGCCAGGCCGATCGCAGGATGGCAAGATTGTCGGCATAGGCGGCGGCGCGTTCGTCGCTGAGCAGGCCGAACGGCGGGAAAGAGGACGGCGTGCCGCCGGACCCGAGTCCGACTTCCAGGCGTCCCTCCGCCAGCAGGTCAAGTACCGAGGTATCTTCCGCTACCCGCAGCGCCAGCTCCATCGGCAGGGTAATGACGCCGGTACCCAGGCGGATATGCCGGGTCCGCGCCGCCACATGGGCCAGAAACACCAGCGGCGCCGGCAGGCCGCCTTCGTCTTCATGGAAGTGATGCTGGGCCACCCAGGCGGTATCAAAACCCTGCGCCTCGGCATGGATAATCTGCTCCGCCGCCAGCAGGTAGCGCTGCCGCGGAGCGGCTTTATCCAGCAGGCGGGTGAAAAAACCTAAACGCTTAGCCGTCATGCATCGGTCCTCGATTGCCGCGGCGCGGGAAGGAGGGTTCCGCCCCGGCCGGGAATGGCGTTGATTAGCTCCCGGGTATAGTCCGCCCCGGGATGGTCGAATATGTCGGCTACCGGACCGCAATCCACCTGCCGGCCCTTGAACAGGACCGAAACGCTGTGTGAGATTTGCCGCACCGTGGCCAGGTCATGGGAGATAAAGACGTACGTGAGCCCCAGCTCGGTTTGCAGATGCTGCAACAGCGCCAATATCTGCCCCTGTACGGTGACGTCCAGCGCCGATGTCGCTTCATCCAGCACCAGGATCTGCGGCTGCAGCACCAGGGCCCGGGCAATGGCCACCCGCTGCCGCTGTCCGCCGGATAATTCCCGTGGCCGGCGCGCCAGCAACGCCAAAGGCAGCGCGACGCGGTCGGCCGTCTCTTCCACCCGGCGCCGCCGTTCCGCCGGGGAGAGGGGGGCGAAGTTGCGCAAGGGCTCCTCGATTATCCTAAACAGGGTATAGGATGGATCGAGCGAGCCGAACGGGTTCTGGTAGACCAACTGGATTTTTTGACGAAACTGCCGCAGGGACTCGCCCTTAAGGCGGGCAATGTCAATGCCGTCAATGAGCACTCTACCTGCATCCGGCCGTTGAAAGCCGAGCAGAATGCGTGCCAAAGTGGTCTTGCCCGAACCGGACTCCCCCACCAGCGCATGGGTAGTGCCGCGTTCCACCACAAAGGACACCCGGTCCACCGCTCGCACTTCACCGCCCCCGCCGAGGCGGAAATTTTTAGCCGCTTCCTCCACCCGGATGATGGGCGCCGCGGCGTGCAGCCGATGCGGCTGGATGCGCGTTACGGCGGCAAGGGCCGGCGCATCGGCGAACAGTTGCCGGGTATAGGCGCTGGCCGGTGCCCGCAGCACGTCGGCGGTGCTGCCCTGTTCCTGTACCCGCCCGTGACGCAATACCAGCAGTCGGTCGGCCCGTTCGGCCGCCACCGCCAGATCGTGGGTCACCAATAATACCGCGGTGCCATACTCCCGACGCAGTTCGTCAATAAGGTCAAGGATCCGTTTTTGCACCGTGACATCCAGGGCGCTGGTGGGTTCGTCGGCAATGATCAGCGCCGGCTGCAGCGCGACGGCAATGGCAATCAGCACCCGCTGCTTCATACCGCCGGAAAGCTCATGGGGATACTGGCCGGCCCGTTGCGCCGGATGGGATAAGCCGACCCGGGTCAGCAGTTCGATCACTTTGGCATCCCTCTCCCGGCGGGGCAGGCGGCGGTGGATATCGAGAATTTCCGCCACCTGGCTGCCGATGGTCTTCACCGGGTTAAGGGAGCTGGAAGGATCCTGCGGTATCAGGCTGATGCCCACGCCGCGCAGCGCATCGAGCCGGCGTTGCGGCCAGCGGCTGATATCGGCCCCGTTCAGACGGATGGTTCCCCGCTCCCGCCGGCCGTTTTCCGCCAACAGGCCGATAATGGCCTGGGCGGTGGTGGTTTTGCCGGACCCGGACTCTCCCACCAGCGCCAGCACCTCACCGGGATAAAGGCGAAAGGAGACGTCATGCACCACGCGCCGCTGTTCGCCGCCGCTGCGATAGGCAATACAAAGATCCTGTAGCTCCAGCACCGGTTCACGTTGGGGAATCAACGTGTCGGATCGCGCTAATAACAGGCTCATCGATGGCTCCTGGCGAATGAATGGCTGATTCGATTGGCGGCAAGCACCACCAGCACCACCACCAGGCCGGGGAAAGTGGTCAGCCACCAGGCGGTGGAAATGTAATTCCGGCCTTCGGCAATCAATAAACCCCATTCCGGCGTCGGCGGCGGGGTGCCGTAGCCCAGGAAACTCAGGGTGGAAATAGCCAGGATGGCATTGCCGAACTGCAGGGCGGAAAATGCCGTTACCGAGGTCAGGGAGTTGGGCAGGATATGGCGCCACAGCACGGCGGCAAAGGTGCCGCCGCTGCCGTAGGCGGCTTCCACATAGTCGCTGTGCCGCACCCGCACCACTTCCGCCCGGGCGAGGCGGGCGAAGTTGGCGATGGAGGTGATGCCTACGGCGATAGCCGCATGGACGGTACCGAAGCCCAGTAGGATAATAATGCTTAGGGAGAGCAGCAGGCCGGGTATGGACAGTAGAACATCAATAAAACGCATAATCAGGCTGTCGGTGCCCCGTCCCGCCGCGCCGGCAATGACCCCAAGGGCGGTGCCGGCCGTCAGCCCGAGCGCCACCGCCACCAGCGCGCCGGAGAGAGACCAGGCCGCGCCGTAAACGATGCGGGCGTACAGATCGCGCCCCAGCTGATCGGTGCCGAGCCAGTGACCGGCCGCCGGCGCCAGCCGCTGTGCGCCGGCAATGCCGTCGGTGCCGCTGTAAGGGGTGAAAAGTCCGGGGGCAAGGGCCCACAGAATCACCACTGCCATCACCAGCCAGGACAGCGCCAGGCCGGGCTGCCAGCGGAATAACCGGGGGCGGCGACGGGGTGGGGTTACAGCCTCGGGCGGCGGAGAGGCCGAAGGCGATGGCGATGGCGTTTGGGTGTTCAGCGGCAGACTGCTCATAGGGCGGCTCCGGCGGGCATTTTAAGTCGGGGATCAAGGAGGGGATACAGCAGATCCACCAGCAGGTTGATGACCACAAACGCCGTGGCGGAAATCACCACAATGGCCTGCAGCACCGCCACGTCCTGGTTGTTCACCGCCTGTTGGGTCAACTGGCCCAGGCCGCTCAGGCCGAACACCGTTTCGGTTATCAAGGCGCCGGCGATCAGCTCGCCGAACAGCAAGCCGGCGATGGTGAGCGCCGGCAGCACCGCATTGCGCGCCACATGCCGCCAGAGCACGCCGGCCCGGCTGGCGCCCTTGGCCCGAGCCACCGCGACGAACGGCAGGGTTTGGACCTCATCGATACTGCGAATCAGGATTTGCGCCAGGGGCGCGCAAATCGGCACCGCCAGGGTCAGAATGGGCAATATCAGCCCTGCCCATTCGCCGGGGTTGATAACCGGCACCCATTTGAGCCGAAATGAGAACACCTGAATCAGCACAATGCCCAGCCAGAAGGTGGGAACCGAAATAAACATGGAGGGCAGGGCATGCCATATTCCCCTCAGCCAGCGGACGGAAGTCAGTCCGGCCAGCAATGCCATGCCGCCCGCCAATATCGCCGCCAGCAGAAAACCGCACACCGCCAACCGTAGGGTAGGGGGGAGATTGGTGGTCAGTAATTGCGCCACCGGCACCCCGGTCTGTACGGAGTAACCGAAATCACCGCGGATAAAATCCACCAAGGTGTGCAGATATTGCCGCCATAGCGGCGCATCGGCGCCATAGACGGCGCGCATATCGGCGATCTGTGCCGGACTGAGGCCCATGTCCGGATTCTGGAACTTGATCAGAATAGCGTCGCCGGGCAGGACCTGCAGCAGGAAAAAAGAGAGGGTGAACGCCGCCCAGAGCACCAGCAGGGCCTGTCCCAGGCGAGCGTACAGATAACGATGCATACTCTGCGCTCCTTAATGCTTATCCAGCCAGGCGCCGTAAAATGCCGGCCGGCCGACGGCCTCGAAGCTGACACCCTTAAGATAGGGTGCGCCGGCGAAGACCTGCGGCTCTTCAAATATCGGGATCACATAGGCCTGATCCAGCAAATATTTTTGCGCCTCTCCCGCCAGCGCCAGTCTTTTTTGCCCATCCACTTCGGCTGAAATCGCCACCAGCAGAGAATTAAGCTTATCGTCGCTGAAGTTCTGCACCTTGCTGCTCAGGCCGCCTTTTTGCAGCAGCGCGTCGCGATTGGTGGGATAAAACTGGCTTTTAATCACATCCGGATCGGCCCGTCCCACTTCCACCACGTTTGCCGGCGTTTTAAGCGGGTCCAGGCTGTCGGCGGTTTTGCTGCCGGCATCGCCGGCCAGGATGTTCAGTCGCGCTCCTACTTTGCTCCATTGCTGGGAAACCAGCTGCAGCACCTCTTTATTCTGCGGCTGCGGCGGCGATTCATACACCGACAGCACCAGCGAATGACCCTCTTTTTGGCGTATACCGTCCGTACCCGGCTTCCAGCCCGCCTGATCCAGCAACTGCGCGGCCAGCTGCGGATCGTAGGTCAATTTATCCGCCAGATTGATATACCCCGCCGCCGGCGCGGCGATCACCGAGGTCGCCCGCGGATAGTGCGGCGAAAACAGCGTATTGACGATTTGACCGGTATCGGTGGCGTGCAGCAGCGCCTGGCGCACCCGCACATCCGCTACCAGCGGATTATCCGGCCTGAATGAGATGCCGTCGTTGACGCCGCGGGTCGGCGCGGCATAGATGATAAAATGCTGCCCCTCGGCCTGCTTTTCATCATAGGCCTGCACCTGGCGGATAAAGTCGGCCTGGCCCGCCAGCAGCGCCCCTATGCGCACACTGTCTTCCGGCGTGATAATGAACTTGATGCCGTCAAGGTTCGCCCGACCCTGCTGCGCCAGCGTTTTCGGCCCCCAGCGATAATCGTCCCGCACCCGCAAATCTACCTCCCGGCCCAGGGTTTCATTGCTCACCACAAAGGGGCCTGAGCCGATGATATGCCGGGCATCACCCAGCGCATCGAAATTCTGCGCCAGGGTGGCCGGCGAGACTAAGCCTGAGCCGATGGTAGAGGTACCTTGCAAAAATCCCGGCGATGATTTCTTAAAATAAAATTTAACGGTCAGCGGGTCGATCACTTCGCTGTGATCGTAATTATTGATGACTTCGGATACCGGCAGATGCAGCTGTTTATTCCCCAGGCCGAAGGTATCGAAATTCTTCGCCACGGCGGCGGCGTCCAGGGGTTTCCCGTCGGAGAACGTCACGCCGGGGCGGATTTTGAACGTGTATTGGGTTTTATCGTCGTTGCTGGTCCAGGATTCGGCAATCCAGGGCTCGATGGCCAGGGTCTTGGGGTTTTGATAGGTCAATTTATCGGTAATCTGGTTGAGAATGCCGCCGTTTGGGTAAAATCCCCCCGCCGGCGGATAGAGATTGGTATGCGCCTGCTGCTCAAGATAAATCAGGGTGCCGCCTTTTACCGGCGCGTTTTCCACGGCCAGGGCGTTTAATGAGCTCATCCCCAGGGCTAATGCCATCCCCCGTGCCAGGCCGTGACCGACAGCGCTCAAACGGAATATATTCTGCATAATGACTTCCTTTAAGTAGTGACGGTCAAATGTAGTGCCTGCTTAAATATGATCAAAGTCAATATCCGGCAAATAAAGGTCCGGCAAAAAGAATTTATTTCAATATTCAAAATCGAAAAACGCATAAGAAGAATTAACTATAACTAATACGATATCGTTTCTTCAGCCCGCTTACGGCTTACCCTATTATCCCGAGGATTATTAGCCCGTTAAATAGTGAATAAGAAATAATCAAAATAATTAATCGGCATAATGTGGTTTATTCAGCGGCGGAAAAAAGGATCGACGGGTTATGATCGTTCTGACGAACGTTTCTAAGGTATTCAAAGATAATAATGAGCCCATCATCGCCGTCGATAATGTCAGCCTGCGGGTAGAGCGGGGACAGATCTACGGCATTATCGGCTATAGCGGGGCGGGGAAAAGCACCCTCATCCGTTTGCTGAACGGTCTGGAAAAGCCCAGCGCCGGGTCGGTCTTGGTGGCCGGGCAGGATATCGCCCGGGCCAGCGGCGAAAGCCTGCGGCAGGCGCGGTTGAAAATCAGCATGATTTTCCAGCATTTTAATTTGCTGTGGTCACGGAACGTCAGCGAAAACATCGCTTTTTCCATGCAGATAGCCGGCACGCCCAAGGCCGCCATCCGGCAGCGGGTGGCGGAACTTATCGCGCTGGTGGGTTTGCAGGGACGGGAACACGCCTACCCTTCGCAGCTCAGCGGCGGGCAAAAACAGCGTGTGGGTATCGCCCGTGCGCTGGCGAACAGCCCGGCGGTACTGTTATGCGACGAGGCCACCTCGGCGCTGGATCCGCAAACCACCGATTCCATACTCGACCTGCTGCTGGATATCAACCGCCGGCTGAATCTCACCATTGTGCTTATCACCCATGAAATGCATGTGGTGCGCAAGATTTGCGAACGGGTGGCGGTGATGGATAACGGACGCGTAGTGGAAGAAGGCGACGTCTTGAATGTCTTCACCCATCCGCAGCAGCCCATTACCCGGCAATTTGTGAAGCAGGTCAGCCAGTACCGGGAACCGCTGCCGGATTTGGCCCCGGAACTGCTGCAAAACCTGCCCGGCGTGGTATTGAAGCTGACGTTTCTCGGCCTGAGCGTCCGCCGGCCGGTGGTGGGAGAGCTGACGCTGCGCTATAACCTGCCGTTTAACATCCTGCACGGTAATGTCACGCAGACCGCCAACGGCATCTTTGGCGAATTATGGCTGCATGCTGAAATCGATCCCGGCCGGCTTGACAATATTCTGGCGGATCTGCGTCAACACAACATTACCGCGGAGGTGGTGGAACATGCTTGAGCATTTCTTTCCACACGTCCAGCTCGATCAAGTATGGGCGGCCACCGCGGAAACCCTCTATATGACCGCGCTGTCGGGCATTGCCACCTTTGCGCTGGGCATCGCGCTGGGACTGGCGCTGTTTCTCACCGCCCGCGGCGGACTGTTTCAGCGTCCCGCCGCCTACCGGGTGATTTCGGCGCTGGTGAATGTGTTCCGGTCCATCCCCTTCATTATTTTAATCGTGCTGCTGATCCCTTTTACCAAGGTTCTCATCGGCACCATTTTGGGCGCCAACGCGGCCCTGCCGGCGCTGATTGTCGGCGCCGCGCCTTTTTACGCCCGCCTGGTGGAGATCGGCCTGCGGGAAGTGGATAAAGGCGTCATCGAGGCATCACGCGCCATGGGCGCCCGCGTCGGTACGCTTATATTTCGGGTTTTACTGCCGGAGTCGTCGCCCGCCCTGGTTTCCGGCATCACCGTCACCCTGATTGCGCTGGTGAGCTACAGCGCCATGGCCGGTGTTATCGGCGCCGGCGGATTGGGAAATCTGGCCTATCTGGAAGGATTCCAGCGTAACCACAACGACGTCACCCTGGTGGCGACCCTGATGATCTTGATCATCGTGTTCGTCATTCAGTTATTGGGCGACGTCATCACCTCACTGCTTGATAAACGTTAAACAGACCGGGATAAACCATGAATAAAACCTTCACAATACTGGCCGCCACCACCCTTGCCGCCCTCAGCCTCTCCGCCTCGGCCTGGGCCGATACGCTCAGGGTGGGCGCATCCAATGTACCCCATGCTGAAATCCTTGAGCAGGCAAAACCCATACTGGCGAAACAAGGCATCGACCTGGAGATTAAACCGTTCCAGGACTACATCCTGCCCAATACCGCCCTTGCGGACCATGACATCGATGCCAACTATTTTCAGCATGTGCCATATCTTAACAGCGTGCTCAAGGATCATGCCGGGGATAAAAACTATGACTTCGTCAGCGCCGGCGCGATTCATATCGAACCCATCGGCATCTATTCAAAACGCTATAAAAGCCTGAAGGACCTGCCGCAGAACGGCAAGGTCATCATGCGCGATTCGGTGGCGGAAGAGGGGCGAATCCTGTCGATCTTCGAACGGGAAGGGGTAATTAAACTGAAACCGGGCGTCAGCAAGGTGGATGCGCGGATAACCGATATCACCGATAACCCGAAACATCTTCAGTTCTTGCCGAATATAGAAGGCTCGCTGCTGCCGCAGATGTATAACAATGATGAAGGGGACGCGGTGGTCATCAACGCCAACTATGCCATTGATGCCGGACTCAATCCGGTAAAAGATCCCATCGCGGTTGAAAGCGGCGAAAATAACCCTTACGCCAATATCATTACCGTTCATCGCGGAGATGAGAACAAACCGGATATCAAGGCGCTGGTGAAGGTGCTCCACTCCAAAACCATCCAGGATTTTATCCGCCAGAAATACAAAGGCGCGGTCATTCCGGTCAACGGTTAAATCAAGCGCCCCATGGCATGGTAAGCCCGCTATCACCGATCGCGCAGCGAACGTGTTAAAGGGAGACCGTGCTGATGGGGTCGAAGCGGGCGTGGTTTTACCGCCCGCCGGAGCGCCCCACAGCGCGGTAGGCCCGCGATCGCCGATCGCGCAGCGGACGTGTTAAAGGGAGACCGTGCTGATGGGGTCGAAGCGGGCGTGGTTTTACCGCCCCGCGGGCGCCTGTAAAAATTTACCAGCCCTTTACCGCATCGCCGTGATAAATTTTATCCGCCGCAGCGGCCACTTCATCGGTCTGATAGGCCTTCACCAAATTCTTCACCTTATCGCTGTCTTTATTATCCTCTCGCGCCACGATCAAATTAACGTAAGGCGACTCTTTATCCTCGATAAACAGACCGTCTTTATGAGGAGATAAACCAATCTGCGTCGAATAGTTGGTATTGATGACCGCCAAATCCACTTTGCCGTCATCCAGCGTACGCGGCAGCTGGGCCGCTTCAATTTCGACAATTTTAAGATGCTTGGGATTATCGACGATATCCAGCGACGTAGGCTGCAGGCCGGTGCCGTTTTTCAGCGAGATCAGACCGGTTTTCTGCAATAATAATAATGAACGCCCCAGATTGGTGGGATCGTTGGGAATAGCCACTTGAGCGCCATCCGGTAACTCGGCAACGGATTTATATTTGCGTGAATAACCGGCAATGGGATAGACAAATGTCTTGCCCACCGCCGCGAGTTTATAACCATGCTCTTTAATCTGCTGCGCCAGATAAGGGCCGTGCTGAAAAGAATTGGCATCCGTATCGCCGGAATTCAGCGCCTCGTTAGGCAACACATAGTCGGTGAAGGTGACAGTCTCCACGTCCAGGTTATACTTCTTTTTAGCCACTTTTTTTACCGCATCCCATAACGGCTGATCGATACCCGCGCTAATACCGACTTTAATATGGTTAGCGTCTTTATCGGCTTTATCACAGGCGGTTAACGTCAAAGACGAAGCAATAATGCCCGCCAGGGCCAGGCACTTTAATATTGATGACATAATAAGAAAACTCCGGAATAATTAATTTATTTTGCCCAGGAAGGTATTTATCCTTACCGACAAGAGTACCGCAAAACCCGGCATGACTTTATTGCCGATTGTGCATTAGTTAATATCAAATTGTTCTGTGATATTCCATTGATGAATACCACCAAGGGACGCAAACGATTGCCTGCACCGGCGTCAAGCTTATGAATCCTCGTTAGGGCCTGCTTGGAAAGAAATAACGGGGGGTTATTATGATTTCGCACAACTTGTATAAAAATAAAAAAATGTGTTGCTTATGTTACGTCTATAGCGACTAACTTCACATATATATAATTTTTACATCAATTAATACAATTGTAATGTTGTTTCGACCATACTGTTTAACCAGCAGTCCATTTTAACCCGTAGCCTATTTCCCAGGTGATCAGCATGGTACAACTTTCCGCGTATGCTCGCAGCAGGAGCATCAGTGACCCGACCCTTTCAGCCTATCCCGCCGAATTGGCGTTGAGCGAGCTGTTCTTGCAACAGGCCGCCCTTAACAAGACCCGGCCCGCCATTATCACCCCCCAGCGGATTTTGCACTATGGGGAATTGGCGCGGGATGCCGTCTCACTGGCGGCTTATCTGCGCCACCAGGGGGTGGATTCGGCCACCACGGTGGGGATCATGCTGCCTCCCGGCATTGAGCATATTACCTGCCAGGTGGCGATTATGCTGGCCGGTGGCTGCTGTTTACCGCTGGACCCGTTCTTAGCGGACGATCGGCTCAATGGGATATTGCGGGACTCGCGGGTTTTATTAACCCTCTCTGATGCCTTAACGCTTCGACGCTCCCTGGCGACGCGCTATATCGTTTTCGAACAGGTGGCGGTGGGGGACGGAAACGATCAGGATTTCATTCCCTTGCGTCACGGCATCTCACAGCCCTCACACCGGTTTTACCGGTCGGATATTCAGAAAACCATACCGGTTTATCCTCTTGATATCTTTCGCCAGGCCCTGGACTCGCGGCATGTTCGTTTTAATCATGAAGACCGGGTAGCGGCCATCGCGCCCATGACCGCTGTGGCGTCGCTGTTTGAAATCTGGGGCGCGCTGCTTAACGGCGCGGCAACGGTGGTCATGCCCGACAGCTGGGTTAACGATCCCCGCCGGTTCGAAACGGCTCTACGGGAATTTGCCATCAGCATTCTGCGCGCCTCTCCCGCCATGTTCAATCTGCTGGCAAGTATCCGTCCCGACTGTTTCGGTCAGCTCAATTATCTGCTGGTGGGAGGGGAATCGGTAAATGCGCACAGTATGCGGCGGGTGTTGCAATATGGGCCGCCCCGGCATCTGCTCTATGGCGACGGCAGCGATGCGGGCACCCGGCTGATGCTTGCCGAAAGCACGGAACATTGAGCGTCCGGCAGTTGATTCAAAACGATGTCAAGCCTGCCGTTGCCAGAGTTGCAGCATCTGGGTTTCCATCAGGGCGGGATCCCGCCTGAGACTCGCCCACACATCCCTGGCGCGCTGGTCCGCCAGCACATGATTTTGTCCCTGGCGGATGCCTTCCAGCGTCTGTTCGGCCACCTGTTCGGGGGAGACCTTGGCGCTGTCGATGTGGGTGGTCATATCGGTATCGATAAACCCGGCGTAAACGCCGACGACCTGTGTCCCTTGATCATGCAATTGAATGCGCGCCCCGTCGGTCACCGCCAGCGCGGCATGCTTGGACGCGCCGTAGGTGGCGTTCAGCGGTGAGGTAAACCAGCTTACCACTGACAGCATATTGACGATGGCGCCGCCGCCGTTGGCGGCCAACAGCGGCGCAAATGCCGTGATCATCCGCTGCACGCCGTAAACGTTCACTTCCATCTCCTGCCGCATGGCCTCTTCGGCGCCTTCCGCCAGTATCGGACTTTGCAACAGAATGCCGGCATTATTGATAAGCAGAGTGACATCCGGGCACTGCCGCGCCGCGGCCGTGACGTCCTGCCGGGAAGTCACATCCAGTTTTACCGCTATCAGCCGCGGGTCGGTAATGGCAACGCCGTCGGGATCCCGCGCCGCCGCATAGACTTTGGCCGCGCCCGCCGCCAGCAGAGCCTGGGCATAGGCTTGACCAAGGCCCCGATTCGCCCCGGTAACCAGGGCAATGCTCCCTTCAATGTTCATGACATTGTCCTCTTATCCCACATGCATCAGCGTCAGTAAGGTGGTGATAATAATAATACTGATGAAAACCGAAATGGAACCGGTAAAGCTGGAAACGGAACCGAACTTGCTCGCTCTGGCGGTAAATACCGGCGCCAGTGAGGAGACCGGCGCAAATACCGTTACCGCCAGCACCTGGCGGATTTCCAGCGGCAGCGGCGTGCAAAAATAAAACAGCGCCGAGAAGAGCGCGCCGGCGGCGTAACGCAGCACCAGCACTTTATAGACGCTTCTCAGCTGCGAACGGTCGATATTGATTTCCAGCATCATGCCGATGATAAGCATCGCGATAAAGGGATTGGCATTGCCCACCATGGTGGTGAGGATAGTCACCTGGCTGGGCAGGTGATAGCCGAACAGGGCGGCCAGCAGCAGCAGGACGTACACATCGAAGGGAATGGAGGAGAACAGTCGCTGGAACGTGCTTTTTAATCCGGTACTGGTGCCGATGGCATTTGATGCGGCCACGTAGCTGCCGCCGGTACAGATAATGGAATTGCCGGCATCGAACAGACAGGTGGCGACAATCCCCACCGGCCCCAAAAAGCTCTGCACATACGGCAGGGTAAAACAGCCGATGTTATAGCCGGGGGAATTGATCATATAAAAGACTTTTGTATCGTTGTCCCGTTTACGGCTCAACATAAACCCGGCGAACAATAGCAGAATATTACAGACAAAACCGATAACCACCAGGATCAGCAGGCTGTGATCCACATTAAAACTGGAGAATCCGTTGATAACCGCCGCCGGCAGAGTGAGATTCATCATTATTTTCGACAGTGCGATACTGTCGGATCGCTGCAGCACTCCGTACTTTTTTAACAGATATCCTACAACAATGATCAGAAAGAATGAGAACGCTTTTATAAGAACATCAATCATGTGCATCGTCCGGAGAATATCCGACATGTTTACCTGTCGGTTCCTTCCCGCTGGTAAGGATAAATCGTCATGATATTTATCATACCATTACAGGATGTAAACGTTGCACAATTTTCAGTCTAGGATAACGGGAGCTTTTCCCGGGCAAGGTCGTTGATTTGCCTGGCATTCAGCAGAGTTTCCGGAAATCCCCGGCGGGCCAGATTAAGCATCGCCAACCCCATTACTTCAGTGGTTAGAATAGCACCGGGCCACAGGGGGCGAATCAATGACAGCAGCGGGCCCAGGAAACTGTAAAAAAAGCGGTAAAAGGGGGTTTTGGACACCGCGCCGTGCCGGGGCAGGATGATGCCGGGCCGAAGTATATAGACACTCTTAAACGCCAGCGTCCGTAAGGCATTTTCCGTGCCGCCCCGCACCCGCGCCCACATGGTGCGGCTTTTGCCGCTGCTGTCGGCGCCGGAGCCGGACAAATAAACAAATGTCATCAAGGGATTCTGCGCTGCCAGCGCCGTGGCGGCGGCCAAGGTCATATCATGGGTAATCCGGGTATATTCCTGCTCGCTTTTGCCCACGGAGCTGACGCCGAGGCAAAAAAAGCAGGCGTCAAGTCCGGTAAGCGTTGAGGTGATGGCGCCATAATGGAGCATATCTTCCTGAATGACGGTTTGCAGCTTGAAGTGCTGAACGGTGGGGGCCTTTCGGCCCACCGCGATAACAGAAGTCACATCTTCAGCCCGGAGGCATTCCCGCAATACGCCTTGACCCACCATGCCGGTGGCTCCCCAGATAATTACTTTCATACCTTGTTCTCCGCCGGCCTTAAGCCGATGACATAACCGGCGGACACCGGTTGCGCCATCTATAAATGAGTAATCACTCAATTATATGCGGGGTAAAGTATAAAGCAAGTGATTCAGCCGCAGGCTCAGCGCCAGCCGCCGGATGCGGCGATCCGTTCGCCGGTCAGCCAGGCCGCGTCGTCGGAGGCCAGGAATACCGCCACTTTAGCAATATCCGTCGGCTGCCCGAAGCGGCCCAGCGGCGTCTGCGCCACCAGGATCTTTTCAAAATCGCTGCCCACCACGCCCACCGTCGTCGCGCCTTCCGTCTCCACGCCCCCCGGCGCAATGGCATTAACCCGGATATGTCTGGGACCCAATTCCCGCGACAGCTCTACGGTGAGGGTATCGACAGCGCCTTTGGTGGCGGAATAGATGGCGGAACCCGCTGTGGGGTTGGTGCTGACCATTGAGCTGATATTGATAATGCTGCCCCCTTGCGGACCGAAATATTTCAGCGCTTCCTGGACGGCTAAAAAAATCCCCAGCACGTTGATATTGAATTGCCGATGGAATTCCGCTTCGGTGGCTTCTTCGATAGAGTCGAACTTAAAGACCCCGGCATTGTTCACCAGGATGTCCGGTGCGCCGAATACGTCTTTAGTGGTAAGAAACAGCTGGCGCACGTCGGCTGCTTTGGCCACGTCACCCTGCACCGCAACGGCTTTGCCGCCGTTGGCGACGATTTCCGCCACCACCCGATCGGCCCCTTCACGGCTGGAGGCATAATTCACCACCACTGATGCGCCGGCGGCGGCATAGGCCTTGGCGATGGCGGCGCCGATGCCTTTGGAGGCGCCGGTGACGATAGCGATTTTATCTGTAAGTTGGCTCATATGGGGCTCCGAAGATTAAGTTTAAGTACATTAGTTCGGTTTTATTGAACTAGTATAGTTCGTAAAATATGAACTAATGGACTCTTTGTCAATACTCTGTTATAAATATTTTCATGAGACCGATAATTCACCCCGCAGCCAGTGATATTACCGTCGAGGGTATCCTGCATGCCTTGGCGGATCCTGTGCGCGCCCGGATTTTTGTAGAAATCGCCCGGGGCGATTGCGCGCAAACCTGTTCGGCATTTCTGGAAGTCAGCGACCGTTGCGTACCTAAATCCACGTTGTCCCAGCACTTCAAGGTGCTGAGGGAAGCCGGGCTTATACGCAGCGTCCGCAAGGGCGTGGAAATGTACAATATGCCGCGCCATGACGATCTGCATGAACGTTTCGGCGGGCTGATCAGCGCCATTATCGAGGCTTATACCGCTCAATACCAACGAGCAAGATTGGCGGATCGCGAGGCCGGCCAGGGAGCCGATAGTGATAGCCTGCCGGAAAGCCGTCCTGCCGAGGGATAACGCCCCGGTGGCCATGTCGCTCCTTTATATGTTTGCTTGCCGGGACATTACTTTTTAATCCTATATTGAATTCAAAAGATATATTCCTTCTCTCATCCTGATTAAGCTGGAACCATCCCTATCGCGGCTGTCGCGATATATACCTCACTTTCACAATTGATGACCTGTATATGCCGGCCGCCGGCGAGGATTTTTGACATGGATAATGTTTCTAAAACGAATAACGGCCTAAAGCAAAAATTTACCGTCACGCCCTGTATTGCTGGATTAACCGAGACTCCGGGCATGGCGACAAACACTAAACTGGCAGGCGGGTTGGTCAAGGTCACTAATGACAGCCTTGCCGCCGCAAACGTAAAAAACGATGCGCAGCGCAAACCTAGGCCTGTCGCCCTGATGTATGGATTCATGGGGGTGCGGGATCTTGAACGGGCGGACGGCGTCGATAAAATCACCGTCGACCTGCTTAACAGAGCGCTCATGCTTGCCCATGGTAACTTATCTTCAAATAAAATACTTGAAATTCAAAAAGGTATAAAGGTCAGAGGTAGCGCGGTCAGGCAGTTTGCCCAGACGACGCAAATCGATGATGAAACCGCCAGGTATTTACTACGCTCCTGGTCCGCTTACCTTCAACGGGAATATGACTTCATTTCACTGCAGTCGGCATTGAGAAAAAGAGTCGCAAAACACACGCTATCCAATCGCGAAAATTTTAAATACCTGGTTAAAAAAAATCATGCCGTAGGCCCGAAACTGGATTCAAATGAACTAAAAGATATAAGGTTTTTATTTGATAAGTTTATGATATTGGGTGATACGGAGGGTTTTATTGCCTTGCAGAACTATAAATCACCCAATAAAGAGCGAATTGCAGGTATTTTCAGCAGCATGTTTTTTAGAAGGTCATCCAAATTAGGACTTAAATGGAGCAAGGAAAATAATATTTCAGTTATTTTCGATATGGATTTTACCCCTAAACAGGCATTTAAAAAAAACCGCAATTCCTATCAGCCCATTACTTTTTCCGAGTATAAATTCTATAAAAAAAATCATTTTGAAAATGTTACTGAACGACCATTACTTAGTCAAGAATTGCCGTTTTATCTTCAGTGTTTGGGCGGAGGTATACCCTGGGAATATCCTGTACGCTATGGGTAAACAAATGGTCATAATTGGTGGTTAGTCAGTGACGCCTTCTGTCGGCTATCATATGCGGCATTTAACGTTTTTCATTCAATCTTAATGGTTTTAATGGGGATAATATGGAAAAGCCAACCGGCCCGGCGCTGTCTAACAATAAACCGCAGCTCGTTGATCATTTGCGCTTCCACCGGCGGAATCACCATCTTGCCGCGCCGTTCGGCAACGGCTGGTTCGCCCGCAAAGCGGAAGCGTTTGCGCGTTTTTTTGGTACGCCGATGTTTCTCGGCGCGCAAACCTTCATCGTTGTCGCCTGGATAGTGGTCAATGTTTCGGGACTCGCCAAGTTCGACCTTTATCCGTTTATCCTGCTCAATCTGGCCTTCAGCTTGCAGTCTGCCTACGCCGCGCCGTTGATATTGCTGGCGCAAACGCGCCAGGCGGAACGGGATAAGGCCAATGCCGATGCCGATGCCCAGCACCGGGAGGCACTGGCGGTCGCCAACGCGGAGCGCCAGGAACTGTCGGCGCAAACCTCCGCGCAGATGATGGCCCTGCTGGAACAAAATACCGAGCTGACGGCGTTGACCAAACAGCTGAGCGAACGTATTGAAGTGCTGGCTGCCGAACTGCACGACAAGCTGCTGCAAAATGCGTCGTCCTGACGCAAAACCGTCAGACTGTTTAAGCGCCGCCGCATTCTTCGTGGCGATACCTAAATAGCTAAAAAACGTTCTTACCCTTAAATCACAGGGTACCGAATAACGTTTTCGCTAAAGAGATAAAAGAGCTGTCTTATTCCACTAAAATTCTCATCTTCGCCATCTCTATCAAGAGAGTATTTTCTGCAAGTTTCCCAATTGTTACCGTGCTAACTTTGGCCAAAGAGTTTTGGATCATGCGTTGGGGCGACTTTGACGCACGGGGAGCGGTAGATGCCTTTAATCAATATCAATACAGCACGGATGAACGTCATGGCGCAAGCCGTTGCAGGCATCGGCACTGAAACGGCGAGATCCGACGCGAATTCCCTCCGGGGGATTCTGGAGCATATTGTGAATTTTTTTACCGCCGGCTATCTGTGCAAGCAGCGCGCGGTGCAATATGATGCGTTTACGCAAGCCTTGGCCACTGCTCTTGATAATGCCTTGCCATCAAAAGATTCTTATATCCTTCCGCAAACGCTTATCATTGATTATGCCGGTTATACCGTCACCTTTATGCTGCCGGGAGAAAATCATGATGAAGCCGGCCCCGTCGCCATTCGGGTGAGCCAGGACGGCAAAAGTGTCGACTCGCAGGTGGATAAAATTGCCTTCTGCCGTATTTGCACCGTTTTGCTGATACGCCAGCGGCATGACCTGGCTTTTTCAGCCATCACTTTAACGGACCAGGGAAATATAGACCTGCGCGGCGCTAACTTGAGAAGAGCCGACCTGAGCGAACTCGATCTGCGCGGAGCCGATTTGAGCGGCGCCGACCTGCGTGAGGCCGACCTTAGCAAATCTGACCTGGGCGAAGCCTCTCTCAAAAATGCCATTCTGTTGAAAACCGATCTTACTGACGTTCAACTGGCCGGGACTTACCTGTGTAATACCGATTTGAACGGAGCTAAACTCAATGGGGTCAACCTGAGCAACCTCTCACGGCAAGGTCCGTTGCTTTACTTCCCCCTCTGGGATGCAGGCAATATAAAAATCTTTCTTGATCATAGGGCTAGCGGCAGGAACGGCAGCCTGCTGACCATGATGGACAGCATTGATGAACGGTATGCTGACGTTAAAGTACAGATGGCCCGCGAATTGATGCATTCATTGCAAGACGTTGATGTATCGAGCGTGGCGCTTCTTTTGAGGGATGTCTTGTCTAAAGCTCCCTATAGCGGTGATGCCGGCATCACAGCCTGGCTGGATGGGGTTTGCGATCGCTACCTCGGTCAATATGATACGAAAGCCTTGCCGCTGTTGAGTGACGACGGGCTTGAACAGGTTGCGGGCCTGTTCTCACATCAGCCGGAACGGATGTTTACTCATAACAGCGCATTTATCCAGTGGGTTGCCCAAGGAATGAAGACGGGGAACGACGCTATCAAGGCAAGCATCATCCGGCTTTATGATAGCTACCTGAATCATGAAAGGGTGCGACCGTATGCCGCTGTGGATGAGTTTGGCGATTATGGCGCCCAGCGGCCTGACTGGAGGGATGAGCACGCCGCGAATCATATACTCTTCCCCTCTCGACCTGACGGGCCGGTTATGCTGCTCTCTGCGCATACCCTTCAAGGCATGCTGCATCCTGACCCTCTCAAGCCCGTATGGGATGGTTTTTATCTGTATAACCGGCGGGGGGAAAATCTGCTGCCAAGCGATCACCCTCCTGAAACGCTGTTTGACCAGGATTTCAAATTATTTTTGGCGCCTTATCGCTTTGCGGAACAGCTCGCCAGCTTTGCAAAATTGCTTGGAATATTAGGGCTTGGGGAACGGCAGGAATTATTTATCTCCGCAACGCGTTCCAAAACGTCAAAGGTAAAGCTGGTGAGTCCGGAAAGCCAGGAAGAATTGCGCAAAGTCTTCCGCCCGAAACTGACCTATTCAACGGATTCCGGCGACTATAGCCTTACCAGCGGGCATTACGACGAGATTATTATGGCCTATGGCCTCTCATCGGCCGGTAATGACGTTCAGGCCAAAACGCTGCTGAGCCTGGCGGCGGTATTCACGAAATATTCCTCCAG
This sequence comes from Sodalis sp. RH16, assembly GCF_047324245.1. Lineage (NCBI taxonomy): Bacteria > Pseudomonadati > Pseudomonadota > Gammaproteobacteria > Enterobacterales > Bruguierivoracaceae > Sodalis > Sodalis sp. RH16. The sequence continues at coordinate 3,022,050 of NZ_CP178737.1, forward strand.
CGCGATTTTCGGCACTGAACATGAATCCCCGGAAATGCTCAGACGCTATGCCTGTGCATTGATGGAAAAAGCCAATGCCCTTGATGAGAAGGTGTTTATGAATGGGAGGGGAAATGCCTTTACCAATTGGAAAAACCGCCTGCTGGGCTTGGAAGGCGCCCAAAGTTGCAGCGCCATGGTATCATTTTTAATGGTTGGCCATATCCGCGAAAATTTCCCGGACGTTTTGGGGGGTATCCTGCCGCCGGCATGGTGTTGATAACGTCGGGCTCGATACTTTTATCTCACGCTTCCAGTTGCGGGGGCAAGAAAACAAACATTCATCCAGGCAGGCCGATCACACGCAGGCTGCGAACGCCCTGGGCGCCGCGAATCAATACGCCTTCGATATCGGCGGTGGCGGAGGGGCCGGACATCAGTACCGAATAGCGTGCGGTGGAAAACTCTGCGCGCCGGTAGGCCGCGTGCAGGTTGGGCAAGATATCCTTCACCGACAGCAGCACCACCAGATGCTGCGCCAGATAACCCAGCGCATTGACCGGGCATTCCGCTTCGCTCAGCCAGATGGAGCCGGTTTCCGCCACGCCGAACCTGGCCCGGACGATGCCTACCTCCACATGATCCACCGCGGCGGCGGGGGTATCCGGCCCGATGGCCAAATCGCCGTCGATGCCCCGCACCGCCGAGCAGAACACGCCGCCGGCGGGAAACAGCCCGCGGATATAGCCGGACAGCGCGGCATAATCCGCCGGGCTTCCATCCCACGGCGCATTGATAAGACTTTCATCCCATATGCCGCCCATAATAGCCAACGAGACGCCAAAGGCTTCCGGCGTTGCCGGGTACCGATCGGCAAAATCAGGCAGCTCTGGCCGAGGCACCGGCATCATGGCGTGGTTGCGCACGGCGCGCAATATCTCATCACGATCGCTCATGGCTTTTTATCCTTGTCGATGGGGCGTCGGTGCTCCAGGTACCAGCGGTGAAAGCTCTGGCGCGGCGATGTCGGAATTTCCCGGGCCTCGCCCCAGGCGTTCAGGGGATGATAAAGCAGAATACGCGGCAGTTTAGGCACTACGGCGTTGGCGGTGTCCACCACCGCCCGGTACAGGGCGGGACTGGCGAGTATCTTGCCGGCGGCTTTCATGGCGCTTTTTTTGGCAAAAGGCAGCTCGTTATTGCGGGCGACGATCTCGCGCCATTTGAAAATCTGCTCGTGAATATTGATTTTCACCGGGCAGACCTGGGTACAGCTGCCGTTAAGCGTCGAGGCGAACGGCAGGGTACTGTATTTCTTCAGATCCATGGTGGGGTTGATGATGGCGCCGATAGGGCCGGAATAGACGGCGCCATAGCTGATGCCGCCGCTGCGCCGGTAGACCGGGCAGGTATTCATGCAGGCGCTGCAGCGGATGCATTTTAGCGAATACCAGAAATCCTCCATGGCCAGCCGCGCGCTGCGGCCGTTATCCACCAGGATGTAATGCATCTCGCCTCCACGGCGCGGTGCGCGGAAATGGGAGGTGTACTGGGTAATGGGCGAACCGAGGGCGCTGCGGGACAGTAAGCGGATAAACACCCCCAGATCCGCTGTGGCGGGCACCATTTTTTCAATGCCGATGGACACCAGGTGCAGGTTCGGCACGTTAGCGCTCAAATCCGCATTGCCTTCATTGGTGCAGACGGTGACGGCGCCGGTTTCGGCGACGGCAAAGTTGCAGCCGGTCATGCCCGCCTCGGCCCGCAGAATGTACGGGCGGGTTTTATCCCGCTGCTGCCCGGCGAGATAGTGCGGATCGGCATTGTCCGGATCGGTGCCCAGGGTATCGGCGAACACCCGGGCCACGTCGATGGAGAGCTTATGCACCGCCGGCACCACGATATGGCTGGGCATCTCATTATCCAACTGCTGAATGCGCTCCCCTAAATCGGTTTCGATGACATCAATGCCCCGCGCCGCCAGATAAGGGCGCATATCGCACTCCTCCGTCAGCATCGATTTGCTTTTCACCAGGGTCTTCACCCCATGGGACCGTAGGATTTCATGGACGATACGGTTATGGGCCGCCGCATCCTTGGCCCAGTGGACGTTCACGCCGTTGGCCAGGGCATTGCGTTCGAACATCTCCAGATAGAAATCGAGGTGGGTGAGGGTATGCTCCTTGATTTGCGAGGCGAGGTCGCGCAGCTGCTGCCATTCCGGATGGGCCTTCATCTGGGCGTCGCGCAGCTGTCGCAGGGTCCAGAGCCGTTGATCGAGGAAGGTCTGGTGCTTTTCGCTGGCCAGGAATTCCCGCGAGCCTTTAACGTGGTCAATCGCTTTCATATCGGTCTCCGGCACGGGGCTCAGGCATGGGCGCCATTCAGGATTTGGGCGATATGCATAAATTTAACCTCCGCCCCCATACGCTGCGCGCAGCCCTTCTGGTGCATCAGGCAGGACATATCCGCCGAAACGATGTATTCGGCGCCGGCGTCTTTATGATCGTTGACTTTGTCATACCCCATCTTGGCCGATACCGGCGCTTCGGTTACGCTGAAGGTTCCGCCGAAACCGCAGCATTCGTCCGGGCGGCGGGGGTGGGCGAACTGAATATCCTTTACCGCGCTCAAGAGGGCCAGCGGCTTTGAAAACGGCGGTTCGTCAACTTCCGATACCGAGGCGTGGCCCAGGGAGCGCAGGGCGGTACAGCTATTGTGCAGGCCGACCTTATGGGGAAACGCCGCCCAGGGGAATGCCTTGACCTGCAGGACATCATGCAGAAAATCCACCAGCTCATAGGTGTTGCGGCGCACCCGCCGCACGTCGTCGGTTTGTTCGATGGCGTCCAGATGTTCGCGCACATGATGAACACAGCTGGCGGAGGGGGCCACGATATGATCGTAGCCGCTGAAGTTACGCACGAACAGGGCCTCGCAGCCCGCGGCGTCACGCTGGCAGCCGCTGTTGGACATGGGCTGGCCGCAGCAGGTTTGGGTCAGGGGATAATCCACCTCACAGTCCAGGCGTTCCAGTAGCTCCAGCGTGGCGATGCCCACCTCGGGAAAATAGGCATCGATAAAGCAAGGAATAAACAAGGCGATTTTCATAAGGCGGCACATCTCCCTGGAATATCGGTATTCTTCCCATAAGCGGATCGGGGGCGATTGGGGTATCGCGGCTGATGCGATTATTCCCCCCCGTCCGCTTTATTTGTGTGATTTAAGCCTGATATTGCAGGTAAACCACATGGGTTTGCAGATACTCCTCCAGGCCGTGCCGGCCATCGGCGCCGCCGATGCCTGATTTGCGCCATCCGGCATGGAAACCTTGCATCGCCTCGAAATTCTCGCGGTTAATGTAGGTTTCGCCGAATTTCAGTTTTTTCATGGCCACCATGGCGTTGTTCAGATCGGTGGTATAAATGGACGAGGTCAGGCCGAACTCGCAGTCATTGGCCATGGCAATGGCTTCGGACAGGGTGCGGAAGGTGGTGACCGGCAATACCGGACCGAAGGTTTCCTCATGCATAATATCCATCTCCTGCTGTACATCCACCAGCAGCGTCGGCTGGAAAAAATACCCCTTGCCTTCGGCGCGTTTCCCGCCCAGCACCACCTTTGCCCCCTGGGAAACCGCTTTATCCACCTTTTCCTGCACGCTTTGCAGCGCGGCGGCTTCAATCAGCGGTCCCATATCCAGCTGTTTTTCTTTCGCCGGATCGCCATACTTAACCTGTTTAAAGGCCGCGGTCAGCCGGGAAATAAATGCGTCTTTTATCTCTTCCTGCACATAGACCCGTTCCGCGCAGTTACAGACCTGGCCGGTGTTAATGATGCGGGAGTCGACAATGCTTTTCACCGCCAGGTCCAAATCCGCATCGGCCATCACGATGGCGGGTGCTTTGCCTCCCAGTTCCAGCGACACTTTGGTGATATTTTTGGCGGCGGCCGCCATGGTTTGTTCCCCGGCCGCCACGCTGCCGGTCAGGCTGACCATGCCGACTTTGGGATTGGCCGCCAGCTCCTGGCCCACGACAGATCCACGGCCGGTCACCAGATTGAAGACCCCCTTAGGCAACCCCACCCCATGGACGATCTCGGCAAAGGCGATGGCGTTGTTGGGCGTCAGCTGGCTGGGTTTGACGACAATGGTATTCCCGGTGACCAGCGCCGGCGCCGCCTTACGGGCTATGAGGAAGAAAGGGAAGTTCCAGGGCAGGATGCCGGTGGTGACGCCGATGGCTTTTTTGAACACCAGGATATGTTCATTGCGTCGGTCGCTTTGCACGATTTCCCCTTCGTAGCGCCGCGCCCACTCCGCCATGTAATCAAGGTAATCGGCGGTGAACAGCACTTCGGTATTGGCCAGCCCCTGGGTTTTACCGCCCTCGGCGACGATAATGGCGGTCAGTTCCTCTTCCCTTTGGCGGATGCCGGCGGCGATTTTATGCAGCCACTGGCCGCGTTCCTGGGCCGGCAACTCTTCCCAGTCATTCTGCGCCGCCTCAGCGGCGTCAATAGCTTTACGGACTTCCTCAATGCCGGCATCGGGAACCTGCGAAATAACTTCCTCGGTGGAAGGATTGATCACATCAATCCATTTGTTGCCGGGGTTGGAAATGAATTCACCGTTTATATAAATTTGTTGCTGTTTTATGGTCATTGCTGCAACTCCATTAATGATATGTAGGTTAATTGTTGCATACAAAAATCAGTATTACCCCGCCGCCGAGGTATTGCAATGACGGAAATTACGGAAATAGAAAGGTACTGTTTATTGGCGCAACGGGAAAAAAACACCGGCCAATAGGTTATACAATCAAATGCAATTCATTGAAGATTCTAGGGATTGTAAACAGAATATTTCCTGGAGGAGGCCCGAATCCGCTCAGCCGGTATTGAAGGGTTGAGCGGTGATGTCAATGTAAAACCTATTATTATAGTCTACCCATACAAAGCGGCCTTGATAATAGTGCCATCACCCGGTCAAGAATGACCATCAGGGGAAGACTGCAGTGATGGGGCTCACATAAATACACTTTATCGTCGTTAAAACCGGCAAAAAACGAAAGACCTCATTCCGATCATCCCGGATGAAAAAAAATATTTTTATAATGAAATTTTGAGCGAGTTCAAATTTTTCCGCTAAGTATCGGGTGGCATTAATATAATCGATTGATAAACGGAATGGCCTTTTACCGCAGGAGACAAAAATATTCCGTGAATGCTTTAGCACCCTTTTACAGTCAGTAAAGTCAAGTCTACTATAGCGCATCCGTTTTGCCGTGGGTTTAGCTCGTGGATAGACAAACAAACTCGTTCCTGCATATGGATTTGCGGCGACTGATATTGATTCTGGCCGTAATGAGCGCGCTGGTCACCTTGGCCAATGGTTTTTTCGCCACTTACCAGGTACAGCGGCAACTGCTGATTGACGATACCCTGGAAGCCAATCGAAACTACGCCGCCAAGCTGGCGGATACGACCAATCTGTTTTTTGTCAGCCTTTACCGTCAATTGGCCTATAGCTCCGCCATGATTTCAGCAGATTTTGGCAACTCCGCCCTGCTGCAATCGGAGGCCCAGCGCCTGCTGCTGCAAACCAACAGTTTTAACTCGGTCGCCGTGGTGAACGCCGAGGGGGTGGTGTTGGCCACCTCCCCCGAATCCATACAAATCAAAGGTCGGAAGCTGACGACTCCCGGCGCTTTACAGGCGCTGCGGATTCGCGTGCCGAACATCAGCGAACCTTATGTTTCCGTCACGGGCAATTTGCTGATCTTTATTTCTTCGCCCGTTTTCGCCGAGGACGGGACCTACCTGGGATATGTGGGCGGCACCATCTACCTGAAGCAAAAAAGTATTTTGAACGAAATGCTGGGGCAAAATTTTCACGGCGCGGGCTCCTATACTTACGTGGTTGATGACGAACGTAAAATCATTTATCACGATGATGCCGCCCGTATCGGACAGCCGATGGCGCACGGGGAACTCAGTACGGCGGTGCAGCGTCAGGGCCGCGGCAGCCTACAGGAGGCCAGCCAGTCGGGAATCAATATCCTGGCGGGTTTTGCCGCGGAGCCGTTGTCGCACTGGACCATCATCACCATCCGGACCACGGACAATACCTTAATGTCCCTGCGGGGCCTGATGCTAAGCGTATTGCACCGAACACTGCCGCTGACCCTGCTGACCCTGGTGGCGGCCTGGCTGTTCGCCCGCCTGATTTCCCAGCCGCTATGGCTGCTGGCCCGCAGCGCAAACGACATGGATCGGACCGGTATTTTTGATGATATCACTCGCATTCCGTCCTGGTATTTTGAAGTGGCGCAGCTTAAACGCGCCATGCTGGTGGGCATCAGCCTGCTGCAAAAAAAGATCGGTACCCTGAAGACCGAGGTACAAACGGATCCGTTGACCGGGCTGCATAACCGGCGCGGTTTATCGCTGGCGCTGGCTGCCTATTCGTCCGCGAATCAAGGCTTTGCCGTCATTGCTTTTGATATCGACAAGTTTAAAAAAGTGAATGATACCTATGGCCACGATGTCGGGGATCAGGTGCTCAAATGTATGGCGCAGCAGCTGCGGGCCTGCTCCCGCAGTGAAGATGTCTTGTGCCGGATTGGCGGAGAGGAGTTCTTGATGCTGCTGCCCGCGACCCCGATGGGTATCGCAACCGATATCGCCGAGCGTCTGCGGACCAATATCGCGGCGACGGATTTCCCCAGCGTAGGGCGCGTTTACATTTCCGCGGGGGTGGCTTTATGGTCGCCTGAGGCGGGAAATCCGGAGCAAGCGCTTAAACAGGCCGACGATGCGCTGTACCGGGCAAAAGCGCAAGGCCGCAACCAGGTGGTGGTAGCCTGATGCCCGGTTAAATCGTTTTCAGCTCTTCCAGCGACGGAATGGTCATGGAGGGCAGGAATTCGGTGACCTTGTAATTCGCCACGGCATTAAAGGGATCGGACGACAGAACGGTATTGAGCTCTGAACGGTCCATACTTTTGGTGAAAATGATCCCGCCGTTGCGAGGGACTTTCCGGCCGGATGCAATAAACACGCCGGCGGCATAAAACTCTTTCAACCAGGCTATATGACCTTCCAGCAGCTCTTCAACCTTTTCAATCGGTTCCTCATAGGTCAACTCGACGATGAACATCTGCAACTCCTTTAGGTAATGGCTATGCGATAAAATAAATGTTTATACCTGTCATACTTTAAATTGCAGGTACGTTGGCGATACTCGGCTCATCCATGAGGTTAACTCTGCGCCTGCAACTCGGATTATTTAGGGTATTTGTCATTCTGTGAAGCAGGCAATTCTTATATTATCCCGTACCCCCGCCTGTGATGGCCGGAATACAGCAGGATAGTTTCACTCGTATCCGTTATGCTTAGCCATGCGCATTGGCCGTTTTTGTCAAAGACACGACACTTCAGGGGAAATGGATGAACAGCCCTTATCGGTTAACTAAAACACGGGCCATTATTTTATTCACCCTGATGCTGCTGGGCGCCTTTTTGCTCATCAGCTGGAGCAGCTATGAGGTGGCGCGGCAGTCGCTAAACAACGAAATCGAAGAGAATACCCTGCCCCTGACCAGTGATAATGTCTATTCAGAGATTCAGCAAGACCTGTTGCGGCCCATCTTTGTCTCATCGCTGATGGCTCATGACACCTTCGTTCGCGACTGGGTGCTGGATCATGAAAAGGATCCTAACGCCATGATCCGCTATCTCAGCGAGATTGATCGCCGCTTCGATACCATCTTTTCATTTTTCGTTTCCGATAAAACCGATCGTTATTATGATCCTAAACGGGTGCTCGAAACGGTGTCTGAAAAGGCGCGCCGGGATCAATGGTATTTCCAGGCCAAAAGCCTGCCCGCCGATAAATCCTATTTTATCGATGTCCGCCTGGACCCGGAAGATCACGCCCGTTTGGATATCTTCGTCAACTATAAGGTCCAGGATTACCAGGGAAACTTTATCGGCCTTACCGGTATCGGCATTTCGGTGGAAAAGATCAAGGTCTTGATTGAAAAATATGAACAGCGCTATAACCGCGTCATTTATTTTGTGGATAAAAGCGGTCAAGTGGTCTTGCACGGACAGTCCTTTAAACGGGCGATGAATATCCGCCAACAGCCCGGAATAGGCCCGTTAACCACCTCGATTCTCACCGTGCCCGGCGGCAGTTACCAATACCGGGACCAGGGCCGGCAGGTGCTGCTCAATACCCGTTTACTGCCGGAGTTCGATTGGTATTTAATGGTGGAACAACGGGATCATCCCTTGCAACGGGTGCTTTATATGACGTTGCTAAAGAATCTGGGCATCGGCGCAGCGGTGAGCGTGGTCTTTTTATTATTATTATGGCTGACCATCGGCGGCTACCAGCGCCGGCTGGAACACATGGCCACCACGGATAAACTCACCGGCGTCATGAACCGCCAAGCGTTTGAATTACGTTTTCTTCTTTTCCAGCACAGGCGCGGGTCTTTACTGACCGGGACGCCGGTTGCGCTGGCAATCATCGATATTGATCATTTTAAACCCATCAACGATTATCACGGCCATGGCATTGGCGACCGGGTCATTCAGCACATTGCCGGAATCATTCAAACTTCCTTGCGCCGCACCGATAGCCTGTGCCGCTGGGGCGGGGACGAATTTCTGGTATTGATGCCGGACTGCGACAGCGTCCAGGCCCTGGCGCGGATGACAACGCTGTCCGCGTTAATTGAACAATCGCCGCTGATTTTCGATAACAAGACCATACCGGTCACAGTAAGCTGCGGCGTGGCGGAACACCAGGGTAAAGAGGGGGTGGACGCATTGATGAACCGCGCGGATATCGCGTTATATCAAGCCAAGCAGCGCGGACGTAATCGCGCCGAAAAGTGGGAGGATTAGTTCTGTAAAGTCCCGTTAATTGATTATAGAAGCACGTACTATTTATGATGAAGATGGCATGAAAATATCGGAATGAAGTACAAATCTAAAAAGCGTATTGGATTTTTATAATAGTCTCAAGACAGATTGCTTATCTGAATAATGAACCAAAAATAATTGCATATTTTGTTACCAAGGATGATTGTCCGTGGTTTACTCCCGAATCAGTTATCGCCGAACAGCGCCGGGCGGGCGGCCTCTGAGGGGAACACACAGCCGACATCATGGGCGCAGTCCGGCACCAGGGTGACGGTCCGTTTTTTATCGGGGGCCAGCAGGGCGCGATCGTAGGCGGCATAGGCCAGTCCACGTTGCATCCGGTAGGGACCTTGGACGGCCGCGGCGCAGGACTTGTCCAGAATCGGATAAAAGGCGCCTTTGGCGGCGCTGCTGTCCAGAGCGCCCTCAAGATAATGTATGTCGGCTTTGGCATAGTGACGACGCGCTCGGGGGGCGTTGCCGGCGAGATGTCCCGGCAGGTTTTCCATACCGTACTTCCATTGATTCACCGAAGGGCAATCCTTGGCCGGCGCCGTCATCCGAAAACGGCATGCGCCGCTATCGGCGGCGGTGCATAGGGACCAGTCCGCCGGCTGTCCGGAAGCGACGGGCTGCGGGCGCAGGGGATGAAAATAGAGCCAGGTGCCGGGGTCCGCCACCACGTAACGCATCGATACCCCGGCCGGATCGGCGGCAAAACCGATGTAGTGCTGCACCATCTGTCCTCCGGCGGAAAATCCCGCTACTGTGATAGTCTTGAGGCTGGGCCATTGACGCTTTAGCGTCGCCGCCAGGGCGTCGAGGGCATCGAATGAGCCGATAGCGTCATTGGACGCCACGCCGCCGTCCAGCCAGCTTTCACAAGTCCAAAGCAAGTCGCCGGCGCGGGCGGCGGGTACCCCCGCCGTATGGCATTTCCCCGCGTCTGCATCGGCAACCTGGAATAGCGGCGCCACCACCAGGGTATCCTCCATCCGTCCGGCACGGCGGGTCGCCAGCAATGCGGCGTCGAAGGTTTTATCGGCATCGCGGGGATGGCCGTGTACGGCAATCAACGCTCGGGTGGGCGCCGCATCGGCCCTGCTATTACCCGCGGGCCGGGAGGCGTAGTAGTGCATGATCCCTTTGGCGCCGGCCGGTTTAAACTGAAGGTAGCAGGCCGGCGAGGCGGCCGCTGTGCAGGACGGCGCCGCCGCCGCGACCGGGACGGCACTGCACGCCAATATCGGCAAGGCAATCATGCAACCCGCTATGGCGCGGCGAAAACGGGGAGTTGAAGGCATCAGTTGCTCTCTTATTATCGCTGGATTAAAACGAACGGCCGGTACCCAAGCCGGTTTCAGCATAAAACACCCTTGGCACATTTTGAAATCAATATAAGAAGTTTACCTTTGTAGATTGCCTTGCTAACTGTTAACCTAATGCTTATTCCTTTACCGGAGAGGCAATACCATGGCATTAACCACTCTAGATCCCAACACCGCGCTCATTCTTATCGATTTGCAAAAGGGCATATTGTCCTACCCCACCGTACATCCGGTGGCGGACGTATTACGGCATGCCCGGGAATTGGCTGACGCTTTTCGCCGGCACGGCTTGCCGGTAGTGCTGGTGAACGTGGACGCCGGCGCGCCGGGCCGGACGGAGCAGAGCCGTAACCGGTCATTTTCCGCTGATTGGGCCGAGCTGGCGACGGAGCTTAATGCGCAGCCTTCCGATCACCGGGTCACCAAGCGGACCTGGGGCGCCTTTAGCCATACCGATCTTAACGGCTATCTGCAACAGGCGGGCGTCACGCAGGTGGTGATTGCCGGCATCTCCACCAGCGCCGGCGTTGAATCCACCGCGCGCCATGCGCATGAAAACGGTTATAACGTTACCCTTGCCGTTGATGCCATGACCGACACCAATGCCGATGCCCATATCAACAGCATCAGCCGGATTTTTCCGCGGCTGGGTGAAACCGGCGCCAGCGGGGAGATTATCTCGCTTCTTGACGGCTCCCGCTCTTGAGCATTTTACAGGCGACGGCGGTGCCCTCCGTTTTGCACCCCACGACGCCGGCGCGCTGAGGAATAGCGATGAATGGCATGTTCCGTTCCCTGGCGATTTATAATTACCGGCTGTGGGCCGGCGGTGCGATCGTCTCCAATATCGGTACCTGGATGCAGCGTACCGCCCAGGACTGGCTGGTGCTGACCCAGTTGACCCGCCATAACGCCACCGCTCTGGGGGTGGTGATCGCGCTGCAGTTCGCGCCCCAGATGCTCCTGCTGCCGTTAACCGGCTTTGCCGCCGATCACTTCGACCGGCGAAAACTGCTGATGGTGACGCAGGCGGCCTTGGGGATTCTGGCCTTGGGATTAGGCGTCCTTACCGTCACCGGCTGGGTACAGCTGTGGCACGTTTACGTTTTCGCCTTTTTGCTCGGCGCCGCCGCGGCGTTTGATACGCCCGCGCGCCAGACCTTTGTGTCGGATTTGGTGGGAGAGGCCGATCTGTCCAATGCGGTGGCGCTTAATTCCACCTCTTTTAACGCCGCGCGCATGATAGGACCAGCGGTGGCCGGGGGATTGATTGCCATTATCGGCACCGGGTGGGTATTTCTGCTGAACGCGGCGTCGTTTATCGCCGTGCTCGGCGCGCTGCTGCTCTTGCGCACCGGCGAACTGCATGCAAGCCTGCGGGCTCCCCGCAGCCGTGGCGGTCTTGCCGAAGGGTTTCGTTATATCTGGCAGCGGCCGGATTTGCGCATGGGGATGCTGATGTTTTTTTTAATCGGTACCTTCGGCCTGAATTTTCCGATCTTTATTTCCACCATGTCAGTAACCATTTTTCACGCCGGCGCCAATCAGTATGGATTCTTGACCTCCACCATGGCCATCGGCTCAATCGCCGGCGCATTGCTGGCGGCCCGACGGGAAAAACCCAATATCGCCTTGCTGTGCGTGGGTGCCGCCATTTTCGGCAGCGGCCTGGCGTTGGCCGCCGTGATGCCCGATTACCTGCTGTTCAGCGTCATGTTGGTGATTATCGGCATGTCCGCCCAGACATTCACCACCACCGCCAGCAGCCTGGTGCAATTATCCACTGAGCCGGCCATGCGCGGTCGGGTAATGGCCATTCTGCTTGCCATCGCGCTGGGGGGCACTCCCATCGGTTCACCGGTGGTGGGGTGGGTGGCGGACAGGTTCGGACCCCGTTGGGCCTTGGGCATCGGTGCCCTCGCGGGTGTGGGCGCGGCCATAATCGGCGTCTATTTTCTTGCCCGCTATCGCCACCTGCGGATAGGCAAAGTGGACGGGCGGATTCGATGTAGCTTTGATGACGGTGAATTCACGGTGGTGCAGAGGGTACGCCCCAACCCCGATGCCGATTTGCCGTCCGGACGGGGTTAAAACCGGCAGACCAGGTTAGCGCGCGGCGTCCTGGGACTCGGCGCGGGCGGCACGGTTCTGTTTTTCCGTGAGAGAAATGATATCCAGGGAGTTTTTCCGCAAAGACTCAAGATGATCCATCCCGCGGTCGATATGGATGGCGAGATTATGGAAATTAACGATAACCGCAATCCAGGCTGCAAATAACAAACCCAATAGAGTCACAAGGAAACGTCCAAGCATTTTCGCCTCAAACATCAGCCACTATTTCCACCAGAACCTCTTCGCCAGAAGTATGCTTTTTTCTTGGACTGCCTGAAACCGGTTTTGGTTCCGCCTTAGATGGTTTTCAGCTATAGGAGCCCAGGGGAGTCAGTCGCTCCTGTATGAAGGGTGTTCGATTTATAAGAGAAACAACGCAGATAAAATCCGCTTCAGGCATTATCGGCCCAGGTGGCGGGCAGACTTCGGCCGGCGGATAGCCGGCGCAATCCACCCGCGCCGGCTATCCGCCGGAAACCATGGCGGCCGGTCAGGATCCGAACGCCAGGGCAACCAATACCACTAATGAAAATACCCCGAGCAGGACCATATGAAGATCGACTTTTTGGCGCATATCGTTACCCCCTGCTGGCTGAACCGAGGTAATTATGGCGTATTTTTGTACGGTCCGCTGTGACTGATTCGCCACTTTTGCCAAGGCATTAAAAATCCCGGACAGGAGAGAAGGCGGGATGGTTTCAAGGCCGCCGCGCGTCAGGCGAACCCTGAACCGCCGTTATGGATTACATTGATTGGTAAAGGGATTATGTCCGTGCGGGCATACATCGGTATCCGTGGGGATAATTCTGAATAACGATCCCAAAGCGCTGCCGCAACCGGTTAATAACAGCAGGCTTAAGCAAAGAACCAGGCATTTCATCGCCATTGCCCGGTGTTTGTCGGTGGATTTTTCATTAGCCTTCCTAACCAATTTCTTAGCCTGTATTGATCATAGCAGACCGCTCAGGCAACGGGGCCGATTTGGGTTGATTCTGTTAGCTAGTGCAAAAAAGCAGAAAGGACGAGGGGCATCCACCGCGTCGCCCAGACCGTGCGGGATAGTTAACAGCGGATTTAACCGAAAGAGCACGGATGCGCAACGGGGGTATTCACCCCGTACGGCAGTGAAGTCAGGGGAAATTACAGGACCACTGTCGGAATCATGGCCTTATTGCCATACATGAATCCAGCAGATAGCGCCGGCTAAAATCATAAAAGCGATAAAGCACAGGGAAGTCACCTGAGAATATGTTAATTCACATGTCATATGCCGTCCTCTCTGGTAAAAGTTGAGTCTTCATTAACAGCGCCCGTTAACGCGGCGTCGGCGCGCAAGCAATACTGCAGAAACAATACCCGTAATCCATTGAAAAGGCATTAACCCGCGGCGCAAAATCCGAAATATCCTAGAGCCGCCCGCTGATGTGTTTTCGCCTTGTTGCATGGCTCAAGGCTCCATAACAGCCTTGTGGGGGGGTTCCGTTGCCGGTTCCACGGTATAAACGGACAGCACAACGTGGGAAAACGCATTGAAAAATTGCTCCAGCCGCTCGAAGTTACCCGCGTCCTGGGCAAAAACCGACGAACTGTCCACCAAATTAATGAGTAAAAACGCCAAGTCCTCCAAAGGGGTATCCGCTTTGAGCTGTCCATTATCCCGCGCCCTTTCCACCGCCAGGACAATGGCTTCAGTAATGGATTGGGTAAAAGATCTTAAAGAGGCGTTGGTTTCATCGCTCAGCACGTCGCTCTCCAACCGCATTCGGCCTATCAGGCTCCAGGGGTTTTTGGAATTTTTACCGCGATTGAATTTTTTGTAGAGCTTATAGTTGTATTTCACCACATTCTGCACTTTTTCCGCCAGAGAGGTGGTTTCGTCCAGCCAGATGGCTTGGTGCTGCACAGAGGCATTGGCCACGTAATCCTTTACCACCTCTTCCACCAGTTTGCTTTTACTGCCGAAATGGTAATGAATATTAGTCGTGGTGATATCCAGGGATTCCGCGATGGCGCCGAACGTTGTTCCATGGTAGCCGTAAGCGATAAGTCGGTTTTTGGCCACTTCCTTAATGTTGTCATACATGGATGTTTTTTTGGCTACCGCGGTAACCTGTGCTTTTTTCGCCATAGTGTCCTCAAAACTGCGTTTTATTCATCTTCAATTCAACGTCGTTATAAGCTTTTTCCCTTCGGTGTGAAAGCCGGCATTGCCATGAAAAATCGCGTTGCTATTAACGGACCGCTCCGATCGCGGGGGGAGGAAAGTTCCTTGCCGATAAGTAAGTTTGTATGACAATCAATCTCATTGCAATGGAGTAATGCTATCAGCGGCCAATTGATGACGCAGGTCAAACAGCGGCGCAAAGGCATAAGCTAAGCAGGCCCGCTATCGCCGGGCGAGCAAAGATCGAGTAAAAGGGAGAGCGTGCTGATAGGGTCGACGCGGGCGTGGTTTTACCGCCCGATCGAGCGCCCCACGGCGCGGTAAGCCCGCTATCACTGGACGTGCGGCGAGCCTGTTAAAGGGAAACGGTGCTGATGGAGATGACGCTGCCATCCCTCAAGCGCCCATCCCTGGGCGCAACCCCGCTAAACCTGCATTAATAGCTGCGTTTCTCCTTCCTGCACGGTAACCGCTTTATCATTGATGACTTTGATCCCCAAGGTCACGATACCGCGATCGTCCCGCTTGGTGGCGCGTTTGGCGGCGATGGCGATCTCCGCGTGAATGCGATCGCCTATCATCAGCGGCGCGCGAAACGACCAGTTCCAGCTCAGTGTCGCAACGCCGCGCAGCCGTACGGCGCAGCGGGTCTTCAGCCCGTCCGCCAGGGATAATCCCAGCAGGCCGTGGGCGATTCGCCCCGGAAAGCCCTGTTCTCGGGCAAACTGATCGTCCATATGCACATCGAAGAGATCGCCGGACAGGCCGGCGAAACCCACCACATGGGTTTCGGTTACCGTAATGCCGGACGTTTTATAGCTATCGCCGATATTCACATCGCCATAGCCGTACTCGCCGGAGGCTAAGATGCGCGGGGCAGGAGTGTCGTTCATCGGGTTTCTCCGCTGATGTTAAAAAAAGTCAGGTACGGGCCCTGCTGCGCCAGCCGCTGCACATACAGCGCCAGTTCCCGCATGTGATAGTCCCCCCACATTGTGGCCTCGCCAAACGGAATAAGATGCCCGGCGGGCACATGATCCCACCCGTTGGGCCGGTGATACTGGCTGTGCAGGACCAGCCCCTGGTGATGCTCATGGCCGCTAAGGTAAACATCCCCCAGCAGGGTTTCCAATACCGTCAAACCCGCCCTGGTGTAGCGTTCGCCCGCCCCATCGCCGATGGATTGCCGCCAGGCGCCATAGCGCAGCAGGCCCTGGGCCGCGATGGCGGCGGCGGAACTGTCCACCGGCTCGATATCATTGGCCGGATCGGAAACCACGCCATAGGGATCCGCCATCCGCGCCAATCCCGGCGCGCCGGTATCCCAGTAGGGAATGCCGTCAAGGGTGGTATGATCGATATAAAAATCGCATACCGCCGCCGCCGCCTGGTCCATCATGTCCAGCACCTTCGCTTTATCGTTCCCGGGGCCGAACGCGGACGGGCTCAGCTGCGCCATATATTCCAGCAGCTCGGCAAAACCGCAGATGGCCCAGCTCAAACCGCGGGTCCAGGTGGAGAAACCGGAATAGCCCTGTTGCGTGCCGATACAGCGGAAATCGCCGTTCTTGATATTAAAAATGGCTTCATGGGCGGTCCGGCCGCGCACATCGTAAATATCGCGCCCCTCGCCGTAGAATACGCAATAGCGGGCGGTGGTTCGGGCATGGGCGACGGCCCGGTCCAGCAGAGAGACCACCCGATCTCCCTCGTCTTTCATGACATGTCCCAGACTGTGGGCCACCAGGAGGATGCGCAGGGTGCGCAGGGTATCGATAAACAGCGAATGCGGGCCGTTGAAGGAGTGGATATATCCCTGTCCTTCGCCAATGGCGGTCCAGCGATGGGCCTGTACCGCCCCCGAGCACCTTAACGCCAGTTGGTAGTAATCAAGGGTTCCCCGGTCGGCGGGTAAACGGCCCTCCCGGATAAGGCGCAACAGATTGCCATAGGTGCTGATCTGGTTGAAACCGTGGTCGTGTACGCCGAAATGGGTAATGTGCGTCGGCATCTCATGGCGAATGCGCTGAAGGGCCATATCAAGGAACTGTTCATCGCCGGTGGCATCGAATTGCAGTACGGCGCTGCCGAACTCGAACCCCTGCGTCCAGTCCGTCCAGCCCTTGGCCTGGTAGCGGCCCGCCACGGTATGTACCGGCGCCCCCTGGCTTCGATCCATGGCGGCATCTATGGAGCGTATTTTGACTGCCGAAAGCTCCCACATGCGCCGGATAGCCGGCAGCAGATCGGCGGCGTTAACAGATTTTATTTTCATGGATGTTGCCTTTCCTTCTAGTCTTGACACGGGACGGGGCTGACAGTCGCGATGGCCCGGCCGATCAGGGTTGCCGGATAGCGAAGAAGTTGCAGAACGACTCCAGCTGTCCTTCGATCATCGGCTTTCCGTTCATGGCCCGGCAGCCGCACCGGCGTGCATGGGCCAGGAGGGGGGTCTCTTCCGGATGCATGATGATATCCACCACCCCAAGGGATGGGTCGAACTCACCGAACGGCGCAGGCATGCCGTCGCCGGGCCGCATACCCACCGGCGAGCAGTTCACCAGCAAATCGTAGCCTTCCGTTCCTGCGCTGTCGGCGGTCACGCCGGCGGGACGGCGGGGATAAAAACGATTAATGCGGGACGCCAGCCCTTGCGCCAGCGACTGCCGCGGATCGCAAAGCGTGATGGTATCCGCCCCGGCCGCCGCCAAGGCAACGGCCACGGCGGAACCGCCGCCGCCGGCCCCCAATTGTTTGATGCGTTTGCCCTCGATGCTAAAGCCCTGTTTTTGCATGCCCCGCACCAGGCCCTCCCCGTCAAACATATCGCCGTACCAGGTACCGTCCGGCAAACGGCGCATCACGTTGATGGCGCCTACCTGATCGGCCCGGGGGGAGAGGCTGTCCACCAGGCCGCATGCCCGGACCTTGTGGGGTACGGTGATCACCAGCCCGTCAAGATTGCGCAGGCTCATCAGCCCCCGCATGGCGGCCTCAAAACCCTCCTGCGCCACCTGAAAGGGCAATAGCAGGGCATTGATGCCCTGCGCCCTGAAGATAGCGGTCATTAATTGCGGTGTTTTTACCTGTGTTACCGGATCGCCGACAATGCCGAACAGGCGGGTCGATCCGTCAACGATAGCGTTTTCCATCACCGCTCCCCCTTGCCAAGCAGGGAGAGACGGGGATGACTCGGCCAGGATTGGCCGTCCAGCGCTTCCTGCAGATTCATCGGCTCCTCCCGGAACAGCCGGGCATCCATGGTCTTGAGGTCCGGCGAAATCTGCGGGCGAAACGCCATATGGGCCAGCACGTCCCGTTCCAAATCAATGCCGGGAGCGATCTCCATCAGCTCCAGCGCGCCGTGCAGGGCGCGAAAGACGGCCCGTTCGGTGACAAACAGGGTGGTTTGACCGCGTTCATTGGCAAACGGCCCACTGTAGGAGGTTTGCTGCAGCGACGAAACGAACTTACGGTGGCCGCCTTCCTGGAGAATGCGCAGCTCTCCGTCTTCGCAGCGCACTTTGAGGCCGCCGGCGGTGAAGGTGCCGCCGAACACCATTTTCTTGGCGTTTTGACTGATATTGATAAAGCCGCCGACTCCCACGATTTTGTCGGCGAAACGGCTGATATTCACATTGCCTTCAGCGTCGATTTCCACGGCGGAAAGAAAGGCGATATCCAGCCCGCCGCCGTCATAAAAGTCGAACTGATAGGGCTGATCGACGATGGCCGAATAGTTGCGGGCGGCGCCGGCATCCAGGCCTGCGGCGGGAGCGCCGCCGATAAGCCCCTGTTCATTGGTCAGCACGATGCTGTGCAGAATGTTCTCCTCCGCCGCCACCAGTCCGATGCCGGTGCAAATCCCCGAACCCACATTGCAGATGGCGCCGGTGCGAAGCTCCATGGCACAGCGGCGGGCGATGATTTTACGCTCGGTCAGGGCCAGGGTGGGGAAGGCATCCAGCGGAATGCGCAGTTCGCCGGTATAGGCGAAGTCGTGCTGGGTTTGGTAGGTCACGGGCTGGTGGGGTTCCACCACCACCAGATCCACCAGCATGCCGGGGATTTTCACGCTTTTGGCCGGCAGCGTGCCCCGTTTCGCGATCCGTTTAACCTGCGCCACCACCAGGCCGCCACAGCGGCGGGTCGCCTGCGCCATTGACAGCATGTCGCCGAAAATGGCTTCCTGTTCCATGGAAATATTGCCGTCCTCATCGGCGGTGGTGCCCCGCAAAAAGACCATATCGATGTTGAAGGGCTTATAGAACAGCCAGGATTTTCCTTCTATTTCGATAAGCTTGACCAAATCCTCCTTGCTGCGGGGACTTTGTCGTCCGCCTCCCAGCCGGGGGTCCACAAAGGTATGCAGGCCCACATGGGTGACAAGACCCGGACGTCCGGCGGCAATCTCGCGCATCAGTTGCGATAAAGCACCCTGCGGCAAGGTATAGGCCTCGATTTCGTCGTTAAGCGCCAATTGTGCCAGAGGAGGCGAATCCACCAGCGTGCCGCATACCACCCTCTTCAATAATCCTTTATGGGCCAGACGGGACGCGCCGCGAAAGGTGCGATCCCCCAGTCCCACCGGGTGCACGGCGGTGATGCGTTCAGGGGTCCCGTCCGCCAGAAAACGCGTTTCCACCGCCTCAATGAGAGCCTCAGGCACCGCATGCCCCGCGCCGGATCCGCCGATCAGCAGCGTATCACCATCTTGCAGCAGGCCAGCGACCTCAGCTGCCGTTACGATTCGCATTGTTTTACTCCCCTCTATTTTTCAGTTCTTGTCCGTGGCCCTGCACATCATTCAGGTATGTGATGAGAGCTTTCTGCCGAACCAGACGGCCACAAAGGTAAAAATACAGAACGCCATGAGATACCACATGACGTAGGTGGGCTGACCCCCGCCATAGGCCACCAGGGCCGTGGCGACAAACGGGGTGGGGCCGCCCACGATGGCTCCCGAGAGTTCCCGGCACATGGCGATACCGGAGAAGCGGTAGCGGGTAGGGAACAGGTTGGCCAGGAACGCACCCTGCGCGCCGCCGGTGCAGCCCCAACTGACGGCATAAATGGTGCTCACGCCGATGGTGGCGAGCACGACGTTCTTGGTATCCACCAGTAAAAACAGCGGATAAACCATCAGGGCGGCAAACAAGGCGCCCAGCATGAAAATTTTGGCGCTGCCGAAGCGATCCGAGAGATATCCGCCGATGGGGCCGGTAAACAGCGTACAAAACAGGGCGATAATCAACACCAGCAGGCCGTCGGTTTTGGACATGCCCAGGGTATTGATCATATAGCTCAGCGCAAAGGTATTGAGAATATAGGTCAGCGCCTGATGCCCCCCCATGGCGAAAAACCCGCACAGCACTTCCTTCGGACTATTTTTAAATAATTCCGTAATGGGGATTTTTTTATCCTTTTGCTCCAGGCGCGCTTTTTCCATAGCGGCTTCATACTCAGGGGTTTCGTTCAATTTAAAACGGATATAGACCGCCACCGCGAATAATAATACCGAAATAAGAAAAGGAACGCGCCAAACCCATGACAGGAGAATATCTTCCGGCACGGAGGAAAATCCCAGGAACGTCAGGGTAGCCACCAAAACGCCGAAATTGGTGGCGGTATTGGGAATGGAGGTATAAAAGGCCCGCCGGTTCAGCGGCGTATATTCCGCCACCAGCGTCATGGCGCCCGCGAGTTCGGCGCCGGCGCCGAAACCCTGCAACAGACGCATCAGGATCAGCAGCGCCGGGGCCAGCAGCCCGGCCTGCTCATAGGTGGGCAACAGCCCCACCCCCACGGTGGCGACGCCCATGATGGAAACACAAACAATCATTGCGGGCTTGCGGCCGAACCGATCGCCGATATGGGAGATAACGATTCCCCCCAGCGGACGAATGACAAAACCGATGGCGAAGGTGGCGAACGCCGCCAGAATGCCGCCCAGGTGCGAGAGCTGCGGAAAAAATAATCTATTGATTATCAGCCCCGATGCCGCGGCATACAGGCCGTAATCATACCATTCGATGATGGTTCCTATGGTGGATGCAACAACAGCTTTTCGGATATTGGAATTATTATTAACTGTTAATTCTGTATCTAGGGTCTGGGCACTTTGCATGGAATGTACTCCTGCCGATGTTTATTGACACTTCCTTCCTTACATCTTAATAAGAAGATTGATTTTGGTAATGGAACTCTGTCCATCTTTACTTGCTGTATGGCAAAATTAAATCGGCAGCTTATTCTATCCACAATAAACCGCACTCTGGATAATTTTCGATCCAAAGGAGACTTTAAATTTGCAACCGGGCACGGTGATTGAGTTGAAATGAGGCTCCTTTATTATGGGTGATGCCAAGATAATTTCATTTATTATCTTAGCGGGCGATGTTCAAATTTCTGCATTTGTCTCTCGGTGAATAGGATATTTCCCGTGGGGCTTCTTTATAGTAAATATTTTTCTCTTCAATCTTTGGCATATTTTGTCGAGCGCTTTTCGCCGAACGCGCTGGATCCTTCCTGATAGTTTCCCGCCGCGAAGCACAGACAGGTCAATTCATTTTCATATTTCATCCCGGCTTCCAGCGGCATCGACAGCGCTGCGCGCACCGCCGCCTTCACGGATTGCACGGCGAGGGGGCTGTAACTTGCCAATTTCCGGCACAGCGCCCGCGCGGTTTCGTACACGTCATCATCCGCCACCAGATACTCCACCAGCCCGAGGGAAAACGCCTCTTTGGCATCGATGTGGTCGCCGGTCAACAACAGACGCATGGCCTGTCCGTAACCCACCAGGCGCGGCAAAAACTGTGAGGCGCCGCCGCCGCCCACCCAGCCGCGGGTAACTTCCGGCGCGCCGAACCTGGCGCCCGTTCCGGCCACGCGCAGATCGGCGCCGAGCATGATTTCCAGTCCGCCTCCCAGCACCCAGCCGGTCAAGGCCGCCACCACCGGCTTGCGCAGGCTGCGTATAGTGGTTCCATACTCTACCCGGTTGCGAAATGCCCAGGCGCTGTCATAGCTGTCCAGGGATTTCAGATCGCTGCCGGCGCAAAAGGCGCGTTCTCCGGCGCCCCGCAGCAACACTACCCGTACCCCGTCATCTTTGTCGATTTCGGCGCAAATCCGGGCAAGCTCCACGCTCATTTCCGGCGTGATGGCATTCATTTTTTCCGGTCGATTAATAATGATTTCAGCAATGGAATCATGCTGGTTCATGATAATAAGATCCGTCATGCTGCTCACCTCTTTATGTACGGGGGCGATGTACAGCGGGCAATCTACGGTTGACCGGCTGTGATTAACCGCTGCCCCGGTAATGCCGCCTTGGTGTTCTAGTTATAAATTATTCCCTATCCAATACAAGAAAAACTTACTTTCATGTAAGTAAATAGTGATCGGGTTATCATTTCCGGTCCATGGATAAACTTACTGACTAGTAAATATGAATATTGAAAGGCTGGCCGGCGTGGGGGGGCGGGATTGGCAAGGGCCTTGATAGGGGACATTGGCGGCGGAATCGATAATGTGGCGACTGGAGGACGGGTAAAAACGGGCGGGGCTCTGCATGCCCGGCCGATGGCTATGCGGGGCGAACCGCCCGGGAAGCGTCCGGGCGGCGGGATGGAATGAAATTATGACTCTCTCACCTTGATCGCAACGAAAGTCATCACCACAGCATAGATAATAAAAGCCATGACGGTAGCCATTTTCATCCTCCTTAAGATAATCCTTAGATAGATTACTGCTCAAAGAGAATGCTTTTTAAACAAAAAAAGGCATGCCCGATGGTCCAAAACCGGGCGCCGGTTTTTATGTTCCCGGCGCCGATTTTCGCTGTTGCAGCAGGCGGATGCGGCTCATGGCCGCGTGATCGCCGGTGGCCTGGCGATACATGGCGGCAAGATCGGCTTTTAACAGGGTGCGGGCATCGCCGTTAAGATAGATCATATGGCCGGACGGATAGTATTTGATCGTCAGGTTTTGGCGAATCGAGGCGGACAGCAAGGGCATGTTAAGCAGATCGGATTCGGTCTGGTGGAACGGCGTCACGAAGTCGTAGTAGCCATTGGCCGACAGTACTTTCAGGTCGACGTTCAGACTCATGGCGGCGGCAAGGTCGCCCGCCGTATAGAGAATGGGGTTTCCCTTGCTGTCGACGCCTTTTTCCGCGCCGGTGGGGTCAGTGTGATGGAAATCCCAGTATTGAAACGCCTGGTCGTTGAGATCGGTGAAAGCGGAGGTGGAGGTGTATTTAAGCTGATCGTTCAGGTAGCTGTTCCACATGGCGGTGTAGGCGCCGTTCACCGCCGTCATGGTGGGATCGTTGCCGCCGGAATTAGGATCGATATCGGCCGCGATGCCGGTATTGACCGCCGTAACCCGGCCGTCATAGGAGCCCAGCGCCAGACCCCGGCTCTGGAGCAGTGTCACCAGAAACAGCGAATTGCCCCGGCTGTTGTAGGCGCCCACATCGAGGCTCCAGCCGATAAGGGTTTTGCCGTCAATACCGGTCAGGTCGCTGAGCTTTGCCAGGACGGCATCGTCCACTTTGGGAAAAGCCGCCAGCGCGGCGGCGTAGTCCCCGTCGGCAAACGCCGCCGCCTGCTGCGCGGCGGCGGCCGGATCGGCCGGCCTGGGTTTGACGTTCTGCCTCTTGTGATACCAGGCATCGCAGGCGCAGGTGGGCAGCAGCCCCACGGGCCGTCCGGCCTTGGCATAATCCAGGATGGAGGATTGCAGCGTGACGCCGTTCAGATCGACCCCATCTTCGTGCAGCAAATAGGAAAGCACCGCGCTGCGCGCGGTGCCATAGGATTCGCCGAATAAAAACTTGGGTGAATTCCAGCGATCGTTGGCGGTCAGATAGCGCTTGATAAACTGTGCCAGCGAACGGGCGTCCTGGTCAACGCCCCAGAAATCACGGTTGCGGCGCGGGGAGATGGCCGCCGAATAACCGGTGCCCACCGGATTGATAAACACCAGATCGCTGAGATCCAGCAGGCTGTCGCTGTTATCCTCGAGGCTATAGGGGGCGGGCGGGGTAAAATCAGGCATGGCCGTTTTGATGCGCTTTGGCGCAAAGGACCCTAATAAGACATACACAGAAGACGAGCCCGGGCCGCCGTTATAATAAAAGGTCACCGGACGTTGCTCCGGCGTTTGGCCGTCCAGGGTAAATGCCACATAGAATATTTTTGCTTCCGGTTTGGAGCTGCTCGGGTCCACCGCCACCAAGTGACCGGCGGTCGCGGTATAGGCCAGAGTTTTCCCCCCCAGCTCCAGGGTGTGATGCGTAACGGCGGCATTTTCGCTGCTGTCGGCCACGCCGTCGTCCGGACCGTTGCCATAGGCCACCGTATCGAAAAACGGCCGATCGCTTTGTACAGGCGTTGTCCCCTTGCCGCCGGCATCGCCCTGGTGGTTACCGTTACTCTCTTTTTTATGACCCGCCATATTCCCTCCTCAACGCTATTGCTTAATCCAAAAGCGCCGCGATTTTTTTACCGTCGGGCGACCCCAGTCCGGTACAGGCGTCCCAACCGGACGCGGCGGCGAAATCTCCGTTATTGCCCTGCGTAACGTCGCGACATGCTCCGGCCGGATAGAGCAGGGGCTGCATATAGCCCAGCGTCTTGCCGGCGGCGCCATTGACGCGGGCGATAAGTCCGGCCCACAAAGGCGCCACCGCGCTGGTGCCGCCCACCACCGTCCACTGGCCGTGTACCAGGACCTTATAGCCGGTTTCCGGATCGGCGTTACCCGCCACATCAGGCACGCCGCGATGGGCCAGAGCGGCCTGTTTCCCTCCGGTGCGTACCGCCTTTAACGATTTTTGCCAGCCCGGCAGGGGAAAATGCGTGCTGATTCCGCCGCCGCCGGCTCCTCCCTGTTCGCCGTCGTTCCACACGGTTTCAGTCTTGATGGCGCCTTTACCGGCATTCAGCCGGGTGCCGCCGCAGGCCAGGGCATAAGGGCTGGAGGCAGGGAAATCCACGTGATCGGCGCCGTCATTCACGCCGTCGCTCGATCCGCTGTCGCCGGATGCCACGCATACCGTTACGCCGAGCGCCGCCGCCGATTGCAGCACATCGTCGAAGGCGTCCAGGGATTGCGCCGTCCAGCTGGATTCCGGACCGCCCCAACTGATGGAAATCACCGAGGGCCGGTTGGCGGTATCATGAATCGCGTTATTGACCGCATTGATAAAACCCTGATCGCTGTTACCGGCAAAATACACCGCCAGTTTAGCCTGGGGCGCCAAGGCTCCCACCACTTCGATGTCCAGCATCACCTCCCCGTCCGCGCTGTCGGCGCCGCCGGACGGACTGTTTTTTCCGCCGTCCACCGATACCGCGTTCACCGCAGGGGGGGGCAGGCCCAGTGATGAAAAATAGTTCTGCAAATCGGTTTCATCGTAACCCCCGCCGAGTTCAATGATGCCCACGCACTGCTTCGCGCCGTCTCCGGGGGCGAAATCGTAAAGGGCCGCCAGTTCCAACGGCGTATAGGAGCCTGAGGTGGGATCCTTCGCCGCCGGCCGGATGGGCGGCCGGAAGCGGAAATGGGCGCGGGCCTGGGGCCGGTTGTCCAGACCCAGCACCGCGGTAACGATACCCGCCAGGTCCGCCGGCAAATGAATCGCCCCGGTACGGCCGCGAAAATGTCCGCCCGCATGTTGATAATGTTGCAGGCGGACGCCGAAAGCCTCCATGAATTGCCGCGCCGTGCCGGACAAAATCACGGTTCGGGTTACCCGGTTTTCGCTCACCACCCGCAGTTGATGCCGATGGGCAAATTCCCGTACTTTACTCACATCCTCCAAAGAGGCGGCGAAGCGCCGGGCGTACTCCTCCCGGCTCAAAAGGGCGGGTGACGAGGGCGTGACTTTGGCGTCGGGATTCCGCGATTGGCATAGGCTGCTTATATGCTGCTGAAACCCGGCGGCATCAGGGCGCCGCACGATCAGGCTTACGTCGAACCGTTCATTATCTTCCAGCGGCCCGGTGCAGCTGGAGCCAGGCAGCTCTTTCCTGTCGCTGCCGGGTAAAGCGTGTTTGTTATCCGTCATAGAATACTCCGCAAGCACGGTCTAAAACGCCGTGCGGATCAGGTGTCTTGATCCTCACGTTAGAACCGTCGTTGCCTGAACGCCAGGACGATTAATCTTAAATTGCGACCCGTTTTCGGCGGCGGCCGGCTCCTCATCGCGCCGCCAGACCCGACAGAATGGTTTTTCTTTGATTTAACGCTGTCCGGGGCGTGAAAAAAGCGGATGAAAACCCTTCAATTTTTTGATGGAAAAAGACCCGCCATTAATATAACTGGCGGGCAAAGATTACCAGGGAACGGTCAAAAAGTGAGACTGACCGTTCTCATATTATAAATTTGATCAAAAATTAAACAGGATGCTGGACCACAAAAAAAGCCCGCACGATGGCGGGTAATCAGGGTAGTGTACCGGCGGATTTATATCTGCCTGCCTCGCATAATAGTTACCTCATAAAAAAAATGCAGGGTAAATATCACGAATGTCAATTTAAGCAATTCAGGTGTGTCAATTTATAGCATTGGGTTTTGATGGTTTTTTTAATCAGACTTTTAAGGGGGAAATATAAAACGCTCTGAATATTCAGGGCGTCTTATAGACAATTATATCGTCAATTGTCGTAATGTATAGGTAGTGAGACAATCGACACTATTTATGAATACCCATCGGCCGTTATAGCATTGTCAAGCTTCATGAACCACCTGCATAATTTATTACATAACCACTAATAACGTTCACTTATTTTCAGCATTGTCGACATTTTTTTATTGGTAATGAAAGATGATTATATTGGTTATAGTGATGATTTTTAATGATATTTTTATATAATACCACCGTTTTTAATAATTCCTTCCGTGAGCATAGCATGCTCGGTATAAGAAAGTATGGCATAACTTTACCACATGTCTTCTCCTGCTTTCGTACCGGCATCATCTTCTATTATTAACTTTAAGCCCAGCATGGCGCATATTGAAAGCAGCCTGGATAGCTTAATATTCCCGGCGTTATTTTCGAAAATAGATATGTCTTTCTGATGCATTTGTACCTTAAGGCCAAGTTCGGCTTGTGTCAATCCTTTCTGAATTCTAACATCCCTGATAGTGCTGCCGAGACTTTGAGCGTTAATAATTAAAAGTTTCACGTGGTTGTTCTCCTACATGGCTTGATTATACATATAGAGTATATTTAGAATAAGAAAAGTCGGAATTAAGTTAATATATACAAATGGTGTATAATTTTCGGTTTATAGCTCGTATATAATTTACACTATTTTAGTGTATTAAGAATAATATACATACTCGGTATAAATCCTAGCCCTTGGAATGTAGGGGAGACGATGGGATGGCAATATGAAAAAGGGTTGCAAAAAAAAATGGATGTAGGCGTGTTTATGCCGTCGGCGTCAGGAGCGCTTGGTGGCGAGTACCAGCAATGCATCGCCGGCGGCGGAAGGGCTGCATCGCGTGAGCAAGGACTGCACGGCCGGCGGCGGGAGAAAATGCCGCCGCCGGCCTGTTCAGGAAGAAAGGGGAAATAACGCCGTGGCAGGGTTTAACGCCCGCTGCGATGCCGGAAGTCCTGCATAAAATCCGCCAATGCTTCCACCGCGCCTAGGGACAGCGCATTGTAAATCGATGCTCGTACCCCGCCAATGGCCCGATGTCCCTCCAGCCCGGAAAATCCTGCGGCTTTGGCTTCGGTGAAAAATGCCCTTTCAAGGTCCGCGTTCGGCAGGTTGAAGGAGACATTCATGGCCGAGCGGTCCCGTGCTTCACCCCAGCCACGATAGAAGTCATCGCTGCCGTCAAGGATGCTATAGAGCAGATCTGCCTTGCCGCGGTTTATGCGCGCCATATTCTCCACGCCGCCGATGTCATTGAGCAACCAACGCGTTACCAGCAGTACCACATAAATGGCAAAGACCGGCGGTGTGTTGAAGTTGGAGTGGGCGTCGACGTGGCGGCGATAATCCAGGAACGCCGGCAGATTTTGCCCAGCGGATTGCACGACGCTGTCCCGCACCAACACGATGGTGACGCCCGCCGGGCCGATGTTTTTCTGGGCATGGGCATAAATCAGGGAAAATTTATCCGCCTCGCAGGGTTTGGATAAAAAGTCCGAAGACATATCGCAGACCCGGGGAACATCGTCCCGGCCCAGAATACGATGAAACTGTAAACCTTCCACCGTTTCATTGGATACATAATGGATGTAGGGCGCATCGGCTGAAAAGGAGAGTTCGTCTTCTCGCGGGAGATGGCGATACCCGCAGTTTTCGCCGCTCCAGACCACACGGACCGGGCCTTCACGCATGGCCTCGGTGATGACTTTGCGGCTCCAGTAACCGGTGTCAAGATACTCCGCCGCGTGGCGCTTACCGCGGAGCATGTTCATGGGCACCATTGAGAACTGCTGCGTCGCGCCGCCCTGCAGGAATAGGATATGGTAGTTTTCCGGCAGGCCCAGCAGGGTCCGGATATTGTTTTCCGTTTCCCGGACGATGGATTCGAACCAGGCGGAGCGATGGCTGATGCCCAGTATGGATAGGCCCGTTTCCGGTACTTCAATAATAGACGCTTGAACCTGGGCCAGGACGCTTTCCGGCAGCGCCCCGGGCCCGCCTGAAAAGTTCAGGGCATTATGCGAATTTGTCGGCATGATAACGTTTTTTCCCGCGTCAAAGTAATTTGCTGATTGGATTTTCAGCGGCCCTGATGAGAAGCAACTCACGCAATGCATCTTTAACCTTTTGCATGTGATATTGCTTGTGTGGAAAGATGTCTTCCTGATCCATGGCATGCACCACCATGGCGGGATCGATCTCAAATACCAACAGATCTCCGTCTTGGGTTTCGGCGCAGTCGATGCCGAGGTAATCCAGCCGGGTGCGCTGATAAATCGTCGCCAGGGCGCTACGGTGCCGCTGCGCGAAAGCGTCAAAGTGAGTGAAAAACGCCGCTTCTTCGGCCCGTTTTTTCTCATCCTCGTACATGCCCGCGTTCACGTAGTGGATCATCCAGTGCGACGATATCGCCATATGGCAGGCATAGGGTACGCCAGCGATAAGGACAATGCGGAATTTACGGAACAGCCCGTCCGGCCCGCTGTAGTCAACAAACCGGGAGAGAAAATAGTGCTCTGCGGGAATGTCCGCCAGATAGGCGGCGACCGCCGGTAACGAATCAATCCTGGCCAGCCCCCGTCCGCCGTGGGAACCCACAGGACGCAGGATAACGGGGAAGTGATAGCCTTCCATCGCCCCGGAAAGCGGTATCTCTTTGTCGGCGACCCGCTGCAACGTCGTACGGCCGATATGCAGCGCCGGGCATATGGCCAGCCCCGGCACGTTTTGCAGCAGCATGCTGGCCGCATACCGTTCCGAGGCGGGAATAAACTGCGGCGCGTTGATTACCGGCTTCGGCCAGCGGGCCAATGCCTGTTCCAATTGCGCCAGCGGCTCACGGCTCTCGTCGGCGGCGCTGATGGCCACCAGGACGGCATCGTGTTCCGGCACCGGCCAGGCCAGCGGCGTATCGGGGGTAATATAGTAATAAAGCAGATCGATATCGCTGTTTTCCAACAGGCAATCCAGCGGCATATTGGCTGAAAGATCCCCTGGTATCATCAGCATCAGCAGGCGCAGCTTCGCCGGCTGCCGGGCGGCCGGCAGCCGGAATACCCGTTGCATCGCCAACGCCTGCCCCTGGATAGCCAAACCTGCTTTTAGCTGTTTGAGGCACATCATGACGGTGGAAATATTCATCCACAGCTCGGCGTCGTCCGGATAATGTTCCGCCTTGACCAACATCTCTTCCGCCAGGGAAGTGAAATCGGTTCCGGCAATACTCATACGCAGAAAAGGTGCCAGCCCGAGAAACAAAGTTGCGGGTTGATACGCCGCATCAGGCACAAACGGCGTATTTAATGTCGCTGGATTTTGCAATCGTCATATCCCTTTTGGGTGTGGGGCGTTAACGGGCATCGGGCTAAGAAAATATTCAGCCTAAAGTCGTTTTAAATTAATGGAGGCTAGTATGAGTGGCGGCTTGGTCGTGGTCAAGCCGCGCGGGGCCTGGATCCAGCGCTATAGAGAGATATATTCGTCAAAAAATATTTCATACTCAACAGCCTGAGAAACTGATATTAAGAGTATTTTTGATCTTATTTTTGGCATTAAAATCGAAGAAAATCTATTTTATTACGGCTTAGACTCACGGCGTGGGTTATATGAGGTAAAAATTTTAATTAAGTCAAAATTTAATTCTATTATTTTCATTGCTGCTTAAGCCAAATAAAAGAACATGCCGTGACCGGACATGTTTACCGGCGTAAGCGCCGGTAACGTGGCGCCGTTATCCTTTGGCCTGATCTTTTTTATCCTTAGCCGCCATATGATGGCCGACGATACAACCCCCCACCGCACCCAATACCGCATGGTTTTTGAGATGTCCGACAGCCGCGCCGACGGCGGCGCCCTTGAGACAGCCTGCGGCATAGGAGAGCGGGGCGGCGCCTGTTAACAGGATAAAAACCACGGCATAACAAAAATGTTTATTCACGATCATCTCAAACAAAAGGGTAAAACAGTTCGGAAACATTGCCATTATTGCCCGGCGGCTGTCATCTTGACTTATGTAACAAAGGTTGACGGGGTCAGGCCTCTTTTACATGGCCCAATGTTTTGACGGCGGCAAACGAAACCAGCGCCAATACGGAAACAACGCAGCCGGCGGCGGCCACCCCGGGCCAGTCCTCGCGGGAAAACAGCGCCCCCGCCAGCAGCGCGCCGCCGGAGCCGCACAAAAACACGCTGGTCATAAACAGACCGTTCAGCCTCCCGCGGGCTTCCGCCGGCAGGGTATAAATCGCCCGCAGGCTCAGTACCTGGTGGGTCTGCACGCCGGCATCCAGCACGATGGCCGCCACGACGAAAAGGGTGATGCTGTGCAGCGACCAGGCGGCGAACGTGGAAGCAAACGCCAGCGCCACCATAAGCATTGCCACTCCCGTCGTAGGTTGCGACAATCCTTTATCCGCCAGCCGGCCGGCGATAGGGGCGGCCAGCGCACCGGCGGCGCCGGCCAATAAAAACAGCGCGATGCCGTGCGGCGAAAGATTAAAACGCGGGCCGCTGAGCACCATGGGCGTTGCCGTCCAGAACATATTGAAGGCGGCAAACAGCAGCCCCTGCCACAGGGCGCGGCGGCGTAATAGCGGCGTGGAACGAAACAGGTGCCACAACGAACCTAGAATGGCCAGGTAGTGGCTGTCATGGCGCGGCTGGCGGGTCGGTAGCTGAAAGCGCAGCATCAGGGCCAGTGCGGCCATCAGCAGGGCGGACAGCCAGAAGACCGCCTGCCAGCCGAACCAGCCGGCAAGCAGGCTGGACAACGGACGCGACAGCATGATGCCCAGCAGCAGACCCCCCATGACATTACCCACCACCCTGCCGCGCCGCGCTTCCGGCACCATGTGCGCCGCGAAGGGCACCAGGACCTGAGCCGACGCGGAGAAAAAGCCGACGGCAAAAACGGCCAGGAAAAACAGCGAGACAGCCGGTGCAAACGCCATGGACACCAGCGCCAGCGCATCCCCCAGCAGGGCGGCGATAACCAGCCGGCGGTTTTCCATCAGGTCTGCCAGCGAAACCAGCAGGATCAACCCGGCGGCATAGCCTATTTGGGTCACGGTGACCACCAGACCCGACAGGGTGCCCGGCATCGCCAGCGCACGCCCGATGGTTTGCGCCAGCGGCTGCGCATAATAGATATTGGCGACGGTAATGCCGCATGCGATGGCGAAAACAGTGACGTGAGTCCGGGAAAGCGACCCGCGATCAGCCTCTTGATTCATGATGTACCTCGATTCACGCCGGTGGGGCGACAGCAGGCCCGGCTCGCGGGAAACCTTTTCCGGCCGCTATACTAGGGGGATTTGTCATACCATAACGGCTTAACCTAAGGAGCTAACGACAGGATGTCAAGCCGTGGCAAGCAAGTCGGGCAATGTTAATCAGGTTGAAATATATCCGCCCTATCCTGAAGGCCAGTTCATGCAGTTAACTTCGCTTAGCTGGAAGCTTACCCTAAATAATCAAAGTTGCAGGAAGGCGGCAACGCAGCGAATCCCCGGGAGCTTACTCAGGTAAGTGACTGGGGTGAGTGAGGAAAGCCAACGCATCTGCAACTTGGAGTATGACGGGTATAGGGGAAGTAAATGAATATGCCTGACAAGATAGTGATAATCCATGGATTTCTGTCCACGCCGCGCCATCACTGGTTCCGCTGGCTAAAAGAGCAGCTGGAAAAACAGGGAACCCAGGTCATTCTGCCCAGCATGCCCTCGCCCCGGGCTCCCTGTCCGGATCGCTGGCTGTCGCATCTGAAAGCCTGTGTACCCGCACCCTCCCGCCGCACCTGGTTTATTGCCCATAGTCTGGGGTGCATTACCCTGATGCGGTATCTCGCCTCGCTGGGGGAGGGGGTTTGCGTCGGCGGCGCCATGCTGGTGGCGGGATTTGCCGAACCGGTAGCGGGATTTCCCGAACTGGATCGCTTTACCCTGGAGCAAATCGATTATGGCCGGCTGAAGAAAAGCGTCGGACGGTTGGTTGCCTTGCGGTCGCTGAATGATGAGGTTGTCCCGCCGGATCTCACTCAAACCCTGAGCCGATCGCTTAGCGCCGAACTCTACAGCTTTCCCGCCGCGGGACATTTCAGGGAACAGGATGGCTTTATCCAGTTCCCGGCGCTGTTGGACATGCTTAACGATTACAGGTATGTGACGGAATAAACAGTGGCGTTTTTAACGCTTTGTTCGCTCCTTTTGAGCCTTTCGCGCTCGATTTGCATCACACAAAAATCCGCGCGATGTTCGCTCCAGGTTTGATTGAGCGGATTGCGCGAATACCGTGCGGCTTTGCTCCAGGTCTGCGCCGCATGCCGATAATCCCCTGTACGCTCTATCCGCGCTGCGGCGATGGCCGCCCGAAAGTAGAGCGGGCTGTCGAGGTTTTTAAATGCCATATCTTTAGATCCCTTCAAAATGAAAAGTAGTAAGCGGAAATAAAAATACCTCTTTAATTGTTATATGTAAACAATAAAAGGGGTATTTGTTTTGAAGGTAAACCAGTTATTTGTTTTTCACGGCAGCTGATTTGTATGTTAAATCCAATGACCATCCCTGAAGCAGGACCCCGGGTCCTGGTTTAGCGTTTGCGGCGGAAAATCCGATGCTCAATCATCACGCCGATAATCTGCAAATCGATGTCGGCGCTGCGCAAAACCGGGTAATCGGGATTCAACGGCACCAGTTCGAATGAGCAAATACCGAGGCCCAGCGGCCGAAATTTTTTAAACGTAGCGTCATAACCGTTATTTTTCGCCACCACGAATTCCCCCGGGGCGGGGGTCAGTTCCGGATCGATAATCACAATGTCTCCCGGCTGGAATTCCGGCATCATGCTATCGCCGTCAATACGCAGTGCGAAGGCGTTTTCGGTGATGTCCGCGTCAGCCAAAACATACTCGTAGTTGCCTTCGATAGTGGTAATTTCGGACACCTCCGTTAGCGCTCCTGCCTGAACGTAACTCAATATAGGGATACGGCGCGTGCTGATTTCAGCCAGCGGCATGACGTTTTTGCCGTTCAGGAGCCAATCAGGACTGCAGTTCAGCGCCTTGGCCAGATCCAGCAGGTTTCGCGGGCGTTTGGTCCTGCCGCTTTCGATGGATTCAATGGCTTGCTGGCTCACTCCGGCAGCAGCGGCCACTCCTACCTGTGTCAAATTCAAGTCCATACGTCTGGCTTTAAAACGTGCAGCTAAAGACATTCTGTCTCTCCATGAAATGAACTGAAAATCAGCTATAGCATTAAATACAATTTTAGTTGTGGTTGACAAACAATAATGTGGGTAGTTTAATACAATTAATATTGTAAATCCACGAATCTCTTTAGCAGTATTGTAAAATTCACCGGGGTCAAAAATGAGAGATATTCAGCAGGTTCTGGAACGGTGGGGCGGCTGGGCCGCAAGCGATAACAGCGGCCTTGATTGGTCCCCCATCGCCGCCGGTTTTAAAGGACTGATGCCGTATCGCACGTCGCAACGTTTAAAATGCTGCGATAGCGACGGTTTGACCATCGATGCCTGCGTGCTGCATTTGCAGGCGATGCGTCAGCGCAAAGAGCTGGATCTGATCATGTTGTATTACGTCTACCGTATGTCCAAACGGGAAATCGCGCGCCATTGGCGCATTGATGAAAAGATTATCCGTATCCAATTGCAGGTGGCCGAAGGGTTTGTGGCGGGCTGTCTGGCAATGCTGGACGTGCAACTGGATATGGATGCGCAAGTCAAAACCTACGAGAAAGAAAAGGTTAACGCGGTCCGCAAAACCCATGCTAGCATGTTCTAAGTGGTTTTTACGACCGGCAAAAGACCCCGCCTTGACGGGGTCTTGGCAATAATTTTTTCTGAAAAAAAAGCTTGTGCGGTCCGCAAAACCCGTGATAGGGTGCAATTACTGGTTATTTAGACATTATTAAACGTGATTTACAAAACGTACTAGCCAAACATATTTGAACGGCAAAAGACCTCGCTTCGGCGGGGTCTTTTCGTTTCTGTCTCTGTTATCTAGCCTGCCGGAGGTTTTCCTCCGGCGGGCTTTTTTTATTCTCTTTTTTCACCCGGCACCAACCTTGAACTTCATGCAGTGGGATATGCAACTCATGGATCAAAAATCAGATATCGCGACGCACGGCGGGGCATTGGTCACGCTGTTATCAAGCCTGATGGGACTCTCCACCTTGGAACTCGTTTACCTCGTTATCGCCGTTGTCGGCGCGGTTATCTCGCTGCTCGGCTACCTGGATAAACGAAAAACCGAACGGCTCAATCGCCAGCTGGCCCGTGAACGGCTGACGTTCGATTGGGAAAGAACCAAAGCCATCGTTGAATTTTTGCAGGGATCGCCTTCTCACGATATCAGCCAGGCCGGCGAGGTGGTTCAGAAAGTAAACAACGTGCTTAAAGAGACGGAGCATTAGCATGACGATGTCTCCCGCGTTACGCAAAAGCATCATCGCCGCCCTCAGCGGCGGGGCGATGACCATCGCGGTGGCGCTGCTGGGCGGTCCCAACGGCCTTGAGGGGCGGCAATACCTGCCCTACCAGGATGTGGCCGGTATCTGGACCGTCTGCGACGGCCATACCGGACCGGATATTATCAAGGGCCGGCGCTATACCGATGCCGAATGCGACGCACTGCTGGCAAAAGACCTGGCGCCGGTGAAAAAAGCCGTTGATACGGCGGTAAAAGTCCCGATAAAAGACAGCACCCGCGCCGCGCTTTATTCCTTTACCTATAACGTAGGGACCACGGCGTTTCGTCACTCCTCTTTGCTGCGCAAGCTTAACGCCGGCGACATCCTCGCGGCATGCCAGGCGCTGCGCCAGTGGATCTATGCCGGCAACAGGGCCTGGAAGGGGCTGATGCAACGGCGCGAAATTGAAACTGACGTCTGTACCTGGGGAGGCGTATGAACCTGTTGATTACCGAGGACACCCGGCGGGTTTTCGCCGGCGGGGTAAGGATCGCTGAAAGCCGACGGCGGGAGCACGGCGCCTATGAGCAATAAAATCGCCGTTATCCTGGCCGCCGTGGTCGTGCTGCTGCTCGGCGCCACGATGTACCTGTCATTGCATTATTACGGCAAGTATCAGGCTCAAGTGACCGCCAATTCCGCGCTGGCGCAGGAAAACAAGGCGGCTGACGCAGCCATGCAAAGCCAAAGCCATCTTATCACAATTTTTAATACTCTCGCCGGGACCACCCTCAATGCGCAAGCCAACAATACCGCTGTCGGCCAGGACCGGGAAGTGGTTATCCAAACGGTCATCAAGACCGAGCCCTGCGCTGGGACTGCCGTTCCTGCTGCTGCTGGCAACGTCCTGCTCGACCACTACCACCAGCTACGTGAAAGTACCGACGGTGCCCCTGCCGGCCAGCCTGACGGCCCCATGTCCGCCGTCGCCGCCGCCAAATGACCCTTTGACCTACGGCGCCGCGTTGGCCTGGGACGAACTGTTGCTCACCGACCTGCAAAATTGCAATGAGCAATTATCCGCCATTCGGCAAATCGAAATCGAGAGACAGAAATAGGGCCCCTCAAACCGGCTTTGGCCGACCTAAACAGGAGGTGAAACATTGGGCAACAACAGCAGTACCGAAAGCGGCTGGCTGGTGCCGCTGGGCAACGGCCCCGATTATGACGCAACCCTTGAAAACCAGTTAAGCAGCTGGGTGACGGGGCTCACCGGGCTGGCGGACGGGTATGTGGTTTCCCGCTGGCAGCCCAATCAGGCGCCGGCATTCGCGGCGGATATCAACTGGTGCGCTTTCGGCATTTCGGAAATCAGCCAGGACGACAGTCAGGCGTTCGTAGATCAGACCGACAGCAGCACTCAGCTATGGCGGCATGAAGTGATAAGTCTCCAGACGTCGTTTTACGGACCGGGCGGCCAGCAGCTGATCAGCCAGTTCCGCGACGGTATGGCGGTGAATCAGAACAACGACGAACTCAATGCACAAGGCCTGTCATTAACCGATTACAGCGCCATCAAATCCAACCCTGAACTTATCGATACACAGTGGACGCGCCGTTATGACATGACGGTGCGCCTGCGTCGCAAGGTCGTACGAGAATACGGCGTTAATTCGCTGGTGGACACACCAGTATCATTCTTTGGAGAATAACTTATGGCACAGGGATTACCTGTATCCAACGTGGTCAACGTTGATATCATCATGTCGCCCACGGCGGCATCCGGCCGCAACTTCGGCGCGTTGCTTATCCTCGGCACCTCCACCGTTATACCGGTAACCGAGCGTCTGCGTCTGTATGCCGGTATTGATGATATCGGCACGGATTTCGGCGTTGGCAGCCCGGAATATGAAGCGGCGTCGATTTTCTTTTCCCAGTCGCCGAATCCCACCCAGGTCTATATCGGCCGCTGGGCCAAAACCCTGGCCACCGGGGAAACCGGCACGGCCGAAACCCTGGCTGCGGCGGTGAATGCCTGCCTGGAATACACCAACTGGTATGGCCTGGCGGTAGCGGACGATGCGGATCTCGTCGATGGGGATGTTATCAGCGTCGCCGCCGCCATCGAGGCTTCCTCCCTCAGCCATATTTTCGCCGTCACCACCGGCGACGCTATGACATTGAGCGCCACTTCCAGCGCCGATCTGGCCGCCAAGCTCAAGGCCGCGTCTTACAGCCGCACCTTCGTGCAGTATTCCACCTCGAGCAAATATGCCGCGCTGTCGGCGTTTGGCCGGGCGTTTACCGTGGATTTCACCGGCAGCAACACCACCATTACGCTGAAATTCAAAACCGAACCGGGCGTCACCTACGAAACCCTCACCCTGTCCCAGGCGGCGGCGGTGGACGGCAAGAACGCCAACGTCTATGTCTACTACGCCAATGATACGGCGATTTTGCAACAGGGGGTCATGGCCAACGGCGACTTCTTCGATGAACGCCAGGGACTGGACTGGCTGCAAAACTACGTCCAGACCAATCTCTACAATCTGCTTTACACCTCCACCACCAAAATCCCGCAAACCGATGCCGGGGTCACGCGTCTGCTCACCAACGTCGAGGCGTCCATGGATCAGTCGGTGACTAACGGCCTGGTGGCGCCGGGGGTATGGAATGGCGGCGATATCGGTCAGCTGGCGGCGGGGGACACTCTCACCAAAGGTTACTACGTCTATGCGGCGCCCATCGCCGACCAGGCGCAGTCCGATCGCGAGGCACGCAAGGCGCCGCTTATCCAGGTGGCCTGCAAGCTGGCGGGTGCGGTGCATTATGCCGATGTTCAAATCAATGTGGTTCGTTAAGGAGTAATTCATGGCAACTTATAGTTTTTCCGATGTCAGCGCCTCTTTGTCCGGCCTGACCGGCGTTATCGATCTGGGCTACGGCTCCGCCAACGCATCAGAAGGCATCACCGTGACGATGCCCGCCGCCGTGAATACCGTCACCGTCGGCGCCGACGGTGAAGTCATGCACAGCCTGAGTCCGAATAAATCAGGCACCATCCAGGTAACGTTGCTGAAAACCTCGCCGGTGAATAAAAAGCTGTCCCTGGCCTACAACGCCCAGACCTTATCCTCGGCGGCCTGGGGCAATAACGTTATCGTCCTGCGCAACCATGCTTCCGGCGACATCACCACCGCCCGTTCCGTGGCGTTCAACGCGGTACCCAACAATACCAACGCGGCGGACGGCGGCACTATGACCTGGACATTCGCCTGCGGCAAAATCGATCAGGTGCTCGGGGAGTTCTAAGCAATGGAATTTGAACTGAAAGGCAATCAGTACCGCACGTCCGCCTTGGACGTGTTCCACCAGCTCAAGGTATCCCGCAAATTATTGCCGGTGATAGCGGACATGCTGGGAGAACTGAAAAACGGTGAAACCAGCCTGCTGGACGCCCTGCCGAAAATCGCTCAAACCATTGCCGCCCTGAAAGACGAAGACTGCGACGCCATCCTGTTTCCCTGCCTGGCGGTTGCCAGGCGTAAACAGGGCAGCCATTGGGCTCCGGTGTTCGACCCATCGTCGGACACCCTGATGTTTGATGATCTGGAACTGATGGATGTGTTGCATATCGTCGCTAACGTGGTGGGGGAATCGCTGGGAAATTTTTTTCACGATCTCCCCGGCAGCGTGACGGCGGACCCGTCGCCGCTATAACGCTGGACAGCCTGCCGGGCGGAGAAGAGTTTATTCTCCGCCCTGTCAAGGCGGGACTGACCACCATGGGTGAGATCAAAAGCGGCGCCATTGATCTGTGCGATATCGCCATGTTGAACGATTATCTCGATCTGGTGGATGACAATAATGCGCGGATAGCGCGCTGGAGGCAGGCAAATGAACGCTGAAATCATCAAGGATTTTTTGGCCGGTCTGGGGTTTCAACCGAATGCCGATGAGAGTCTGGATACCCTTGGGTCCATGATAACCCGTCATATCGCCAGCCTTGGCCGGGCTGCCGACGCAACGGCGCTCTCGATGGGACGTTTTATCGGGCGCCTGGCCAGTGGATTGGACCGTTTTTCCATACCCCCCCTCGGGGGGGCTTTTAGCGCCAATGCCGCGACGCCGGCAACGGGTGCGGCCACGTCTTTGACCGGCTTGACCGGCAGTCTGGCGGGATTGAATCGGGCTTTACAGGGGCCGTCGGTCCAGGCGGCAACCATGCTGGCGCCGTTGGCGACAGCGCTGGCGCCGACACTGTCTTTTGCCCAGGATACCGGGCAATCCGGTGCGGTAAAGCAGAGCGGCCTGGGCAGGCGGGGGTCGGTTACTACCAACGCAGGGACATCGTTATCGCGCCTGTTGAGCGTGACGGGGGCAAGTTTGCCGCAACCAGATACGGGGAGTGGCAAGGCTCTCAATGCCGGCAATGATAATGGCATGGTGAGTGGCGTTCCGGCGGCGCGGAACGGCATATCGTCGCCCCCGGGGGCCGAAGCTTCCGGAGTCAACGGGACTTCTGTCGCCCCGAATAATGCCTCGGATATCGCCGGGCATAGTGCTGCCTCCAGCGATAAGCCTGCTGTCGTCGCTCATCATCAACTGATTTCCGCTGGCGATACTGGGCGAGCCGTTGCCGGATTGTCCGCGATGGGTAGTTACCTTATCAATATCGTCAAGAGATTGGTTGGAACCATGGGGCGGCCTTTGCCGTTTGGGCATAACGGCAACCAAACCCGCGGCGGCTCAACCAAGCCCGCCTCGGGGTCCGGCGATAATATATCGAACGCGGATATCAACCCGGTATCCGCCGTTACACCAGCGGATGTCCGGCAAGCCACCGTACATAACGCCTTTAGCTCTGCACGGCAAACCGGCAATCAGCCTGACCTCGTCCCACAGCCTGCGGCGAGCGGACAGGGCGGCGGGGCTTTTTTACAGGCGCTGCTTGAGGGCGCCGGGGCCAAGGTCCGTCGGTTGGCGAACCAGAACAAAGCCGGCGGCGCCGAAACGCTCCTGAACAGCGACATGTCCGACGACGGCGAGCAAACGGCCTTGTACAGCTCCGGAACCGGCGGCGCCCTGGGCAGCCTCGCCAAACGATTCAGCGTCAATCCGACGGCATTGCTGAATATCGCCGCTCCCCGGCTCTCGGCATCCCTCATGGGGGGAACGGGCCAATGGGAACCGGGCCGGAGCCCCTATGCCAATGAACCGATGGGAAGCGCCGGCGCGGCGGCGGGGGCCGCTACCCTGAACCAGACCACCAATATCACGGTCAACGGCGCAGTGTCGCCCAGCGAGACGGCCAATACTATCGCGGATCGGCAAATCAGCGTCAACGCGACCCTGACCCAACTACTTTCCCCAAAGGCGCGATAAATGGATATTCTTTCAGCCCTGTTCCAGCAAAACTCGCGGCATTTCGGCCAGGGAACGACGCTGCTTATTCCAAGCGTAGTGGTGTCGGAAGTCCATAAGGATAGCCTGACCGTGACGGCGTATCCGGTGGAGAGTGGCGCCACCATCAGCGACCACGCCTATATGCCGCCGGCGACGGTAACCATGATCCTGGGCTTTGCCGGCGGCGGCGCGTTGCTTGACCAGTCCATCACCAGTGCGATAACAAAAACCATCGGCCAAACCACGCCCCTTGAACTCAGTCCGCAGGACACTTATAAGCAAATATTGGGCTTGCTTACCTCTCGAACCCTTATCGAAGTCACCACCGGCAAGCGGCAATACAGCAATATGCTGATTACGTCCATCGAGGTGGATACCAGTGTCGCGACGGAATACGTTTTGTCCTGCACGTTGACGATGACCCAGGTCGTTATCACCACGACTGATACGACCAAGGCCGCTTTGAAAGTCAATATGGCCAACACCTTAAGCACCTCGGCAGTGGCGAATACCGGAAAGAAAACACCGACAACACCCGCTAATCCCACGGTGGCGGCGGGCAATATTGCCGCCAATTGATATTCAAACCTCGATACTCTTTATTTTATTCGGCGGTACATCATGGCTATCCAAGAAATACCCCTCACAGCGGATAATCAGACCTTCTATATCAAGCTGGCAGGGACCTTATACAAAATGACCTTATTGTGGCGGGACAGCGCCGGCTGGATATTGGATATCGCCGACTCTGCCGGCAACGCCTTGATTCAAGGCATTCCCCTGGTGATTAACGTCGACTTATTGGCGCAATACGCCTACCTGGGCTTTAACGGCCGACTGATGGTTATGCTGGATGACGATGATACCAGTCTGCCGACCATAACCGGCCTGGGAAGCACCAGCCATGTCTATTTTATTATCGCGTCATCGTCATGATTTTTATTTCCGGTTCTAGCCACGGAATATCTGAATGAACCTCGCCCCGGCGGGTTTTTTTATGGGTGAAATATGAGTTATAACTGGCTAAGAAGTTGCACGCTCTTGATTACGGCTCCTGGCGGCCGCACGCTGGATTTAGCTAATTTGAGATGTGTTTTCACGCTGCAAGGGTGGACCACCTCACAATGGGGCTCCGCCGTTTTCAAGATTTATAATTTATCCGACGACACCGCCAATGCCATTCAGGCCGGCGAATTTTCCAGTATTCAACTCATTGCCGGCTACCAGAATAATTCCGGCATCCTGTTTGACGGCAAAATCCGCTATTCCAGCAGAAGCCTGGAGAACAAAACCGACCAGGTGGTCACCATTCAAGCGGTGGATTCTCACGATGCCAAGGTCTATGCCACCATCAACCAGACCCTGGGTAAAGGCTATGACGCCGCGCGGGTGGATGCGGCTTTAATGCAGACCTTTGAGCCCTACGGCGTGACCAGGGGCAGGACGGCGAAAATGCCCGGCACCAAATATCCCCGGTCAAAGGCTATGTTCGGGCGCTCCACAGTCTATCAAGACCTGCTTGCAAAACAGTGCCGATTCCTTTGGCAATTCATCAACGGCCAATATGTATCGATATTTGAAGATGCCAGCCTTGATGATGTGATTGTATTAAACGGTCGTACGGGGTTGCTCGGCGTGCCTACACAGACCATTGGGGGCGGGGCGGTGATACGCTGTCTGATCAATCCGACTATCCAGTGGCGAAGCCTGGTTCAGGTAGAACTGCAATCGGCCACTACCGGCTATTTTATCGTCAACTCCATAAACTGCCAGGGCGATACCATGGGCGACGATTGGTATATGGATTTGAACTGTACCGCCCACAATAACCTGGTGGATAAACCTCACAAAGATTCGAGTAAAAACTGATGACGATTCCCGTTAATGAACAAACCGGCGAGATTGACCAGTTACTGGAAGCCCATGGCGATAATCTCTCCACCAACCTGCGGGTAGCCATGCCCGGCATTATCAAGTCCTTCGATCCGGATACGGTCACCTGCTCGGTACAGCCGGCCATCAAAGGCGCCATCACCGATATCACCGGCAAGGTGAATTCCGTCAACCTGCCGCTGCTGGCGGATGTTCCGGTGCTGTTTCCCCGGGGCGGCGGCGTCACCCTGACGTTCCCGGTGAGAGAAGGAGATGAATGTCTGGTGGTGTTTGCCGATCGCTGCATCGATTTCTGGTGGCAGAACGGCGACCTGCAGGAACCGGTGGACCCTCGCCAGCATGATTTATCCGACGCCTTCGCCTTGATTGGACCGCAGTCGCAAAAATATAAAATCAGCGGCATCAGCACCACCGCCACCCAGCTGCGCACCGACAGCGGCGCGTCGTTTATTGAAATCGACCGCAGCGGCAATGTCACTATCGATACGCCGCTGCTGACGGTGAACGGCAAAGTACAAATCAACGGCGCCGTCACCTCCACCGGCGATCAGGTGGCGGCGGGCATCAGCCAGACCGGCCACGTCCACGGCGGAGTACAAAGCGGCGGCAGCAATACAGGAGCGGCAAAATGAGATACAGACGTGAAGGAGCGGACGGCGATTACACCTTTGGCCAGGGGGACAACACCTTTTTGGTCAATTCTCCCGAATGCGTGGCCCAGGCCGTGGACACCCGTTTTAAGCTGTGGCAGGGACAATGGTTCCTGGATACCACCGAGGGCACGCCCTATCTGCAGTCCATCCTGGGCAAGCAGCGCTCGGATATCTACAGCCTCGCGGTGCGCAACCGGATCCTGGGCACTGCGGGTGTCAATTCCATCCAATCCTTCGACACCAATAACGACGGCAATACGCGCCGTGTCACCTTTACCGCCGCCATCGACACCCTCTACGGGGCGACCACGGTAATAAGCGAGGCATAATGGCTCTTAATCTCGACACTCTTGGACTGGCGGCCACCGTCACAGCCACGGGCATCACCGCCCCCGACTACCAGACCATCCTCAACACCGTCACCGGCTATTTCCAGCAAATCTACGGCAGCGACGCCTATCTGGCCCCCGACAGCAAAGACGGCCAGATGGTGGCGCTGGTGGCGTTGGCGATTCATGATGCCAATAACAGCGCCATCGCGGTGTATAACTCTTTTTCACCGGCCACCGCCGTCGGCAACGGACTGGCCAGCAATGTGAAGATTAACGGTATCCAACGGGCCGCCGCGGTGAATTCCACGGTGGACGTGCTGATAGCCGGCACCGCCGGCACCACCATTACCAACGGATCGGTAAAAGACGGCAACAGCGTTATCTGGAATTTACCGGCCCAGGTGGTGATTGACGTCGCCGGCTCGGTTATTGTTACCGCCACCTGCGCCGCCACCGGCGCTATTACCGCGCTGCCCGGCACGGTAAACCAGATCAATACGCCAACCCTGGGATGGTCATCCGCCACCAATCCTTCCGCCGCCGCGGTGGGCAGCGCCGACGAGACCGACGCCGCCTTAAGGGCCAGGCAGGCCATCAGCGTGGCGCTGCCGTCGCTGACGCCCTTTGAAGCCATAGACGGGGCCATCGCCAATATCGGCGGCGTCACTCGCCATGTCCTGTTCGAGAACGACACCGGCAGCACGGACGGTAACGGCCTGCCGGCGCACTCCATCTCGGCGGTGATTGAAGGCGGCGACGCCACCGCCATCGCCGATACCCTGCGCAGCAAGAAAGGGCAGGGGGTCAGCACCTATGGCACTACCAGCATCACCGTGCCGGACGAGTACGGCAACCCACAGGTCATTAGCTTTTCCAGGCCCATTGCGGTGCCGGTGTTCATCTCCCTGACCCTGACGATATTTACCGGCTATACCTCGGTCATCGGCGACCAGATTAAAGCCACCATCGCCGACTATATCAACTCACTGTCCATCGGCAGCGATGTATTGCTGAGCCGGGTGTATTCACCCGCCAATCTCGGCGCGGTGAGCGGCGGCGCCAGCAAATATTACGACATTAAC
Source organism: Sodalis sp. RH16 (assembly GCF_047324245.1). Taxonomy (NCBI): domain Bacteria; kingdom Pseudomonadati; phylum Pseudomonadota; class Gammaproteobacteria; order Enterobacterales; family Bruguierivoracaceae; genus Sodalis; species Sodalis sp. RH16. The sequence goes on from NZ_CP178737.1 coordinate 3,066,040, forward strand.
GATCTGTCCATCGGCACATCCGCCGCCGCCGTCGCGGCCGGCAATATTGGTATCGCCTGGGACGAATCGGCCTCCTGCAGCGTGGATGACATCCTTATCCAGGTGGCGTCATGAGTAAATACACCGATCTCATCACCAACTACCACCGTGGCAAACCGAATTTTGTCGACCATATCGATTTATCCACCCGCCCGCTGGTGGATATCGATGGCGCCATGACCGGGTTTATCAATGATTTTGATATTGATACCGCCGTGGGCAATCAGCTGGATATTCTCGGCGAATGGATAGGCCGCAGCCGCACCGTGGCACAGCCTATTTCCGGCGTCTACTTTTCCTGGGATACCGACGGACTGGGCTATGAACAGGGCGTCTGGCAAGGCCCCTACGATCCCGACGCCGGTTTTACCAACCTGAGCGACGATGTTTACCGGGTGGTGCTGAAAGCCAAAATCGCCATTAATCACTGGGACGGCACCAACGGCTCGCTGCCGGATATTCTGAATACCGCCCTGGCCGGCTCCGGGTTATTTATGCAGATAGTGGATAACCAGGATATGACCATTGCTCTGTGGGTATTTGCCGAAACCAGCATGGATTACGTTTCCCGTGAACTGCTGGCCGCCATTCGCCAGGGCTATTTAACGGTAAAAGCCGCCGGGGTTTATGCCGGGGAAATATTAACCCCATCGGCCAACAATCAGTTTTTCGGCTTCGACATGGACAACCAATATATCGCCGGTTTTGATATCGGCTCATGGGGAGTGAATTTATAATGGCAACCAATGATTTTAAACCGTTCGCCACCGGCGCCGGGGCCAATGTTATCGATCAGGCGGATTATCAAGCGCTGGCGGAATTATCATCGGGCTTTACGGCGGGCAAGGCGTCTTCGGCGCAGGTGAATAAGGTGCTACGACAGGCGACGGTATTTTCCAGCGTTCTGGCGCAGTTTATATCAAATCAATTATCAGCGGATGTGCTGGATAATGGCGATACGGCAACCTTGCTCAATAATCTGATTGCGGCATTGAATTCTAAGGGTGCTGCCAGTTTTTTACAAAAGACTAATAATTTATCAGAAATCAAAGACGCCGGCAGCGCTGCGCAATCAACGGCACTGGTGAATATTGGCGCCATGGGGCGGCTGCTTAATGTTCGGACATTTACCTCGTCTGGAACGTACACGCCAACGCCAGGAACGACTAGTGTTATCGTTGAGGTACAAGGTGGTGGCGGTGCCGGTGGTGGCGCATCTGTTACTACGGCTGGCGCAACATCGGTAGGAAGCGGCGGCTCTGGTGGCTCGTATGGAAAATCTCGATATACCGGTGGATTTTCAGGAGTTGCTGTTGTTATTGGTGCTGCGGGCGTTCCTGTTATTGGCTCAAATGGCGGTAATGGTGGGCTAACCTCTTTTGGCTCGCTGCTTTCCGCGCCTGGGGGAATAGGTGGAATAAAAACTGGGCCAGCTATTCCGCCAATTTCGCCACAAGGCACTGCCACTCCATCTCTTCCAACTGGAGCGAATATTCTTTCACAGCAGGGAGGACAGGGGCGCCCATCAACGGTTATTTCCACATTGGTTCTATTGCCCGGGGAAGGGGGACAGTCTGGTATGGGCGCGGGCGCGGGAATAAACGCGGTTGGGCATAATGGTCAAACGGCGGTATCTCCTGGCACTGGAGGAAGCGGGGCTGCTAATACAGAAAATACAGCGTCAGCTTTCTCCGGCGGCTCAGGAGCGCCAGGTATGGTTATAATATGGGAGTATGCATAATATGGCTAGATATGCACTTATTAATAAAGAAATTGTTGTCAATATCATATTATGGGATGGAATGACACCCGTTGTTTGGCCGGATAATACAATACCGATACTTATTACCGATGATTCACCTGTAGATATGGGGTGGTTATATAAACAGGACGAATTCATCGTTCCGCCTGTTAATGCTTAGACAGCATGGTTAATATTATATATTAATTTGTTTGACATTGTGATGTTTTTAATCAAATAAAACATTCCAGAATATACGGAAATTTTCAATAACGGGTTTTTAATTTTTTAACCTGTAAGTTTAAACGTGATTATATATATACAAATTTTGAATATATGCTCACTTAATCATTATATCCATTCGATAAAATTATTGGAGGATTTCTAATGACAACAAACAACTTCAAATCCTTTGCCGCAGGTGCCGGTGCTAACGTCACCGCCCAGGCGGATTATGAAGCCCTGGCGCCCCATGGTTTTGCTACGTTTACCTCCAGCGGCAATTTCACTGTGCCGGTAGGCGTTACAACGATTTATATTTCCGGATGCGCTGGCGGCGGTGGTGGTGGCGGTGGCGGCAGTAACAATATAGCAAATGCTTCCGGCTCTTGCGCTGGCGGGGGCGGTGCTGGTCAATCGATTCAGAGAGCGGTGTTCAATGTGACGCCAGGACAGGTAATTCCTATTACTATAGGTGGCGCTGGATCAGGAGGTACTGGAGGTGGACAGGGCTCAGACAATGCCACAAAGGGTTCTAACGGCGGGAACACGATAGTAGGATCATTAATCACCTTGTCGGGGGGAAATGGCGGCAGTGTCGGCCGGGCTGGTATCAGTACTGGAGCTTTGGGCGGAGGTGCGGGTGGTAGCGGATTTCCTCAAGGCGGTTCTGGAAGTGACAGTGCCTCACCGGGCGCAAATACTTCAATAAATGGCTGGCCTGGTTTATCGGGCAATGGTGGTAATTCGCCATTCGGTGGGGGTGGGGGCAATCAGCGCGCGGGTATTGGTAGTGCCGGCCTGAACGGTCTTCCAGCGGGTGGTTATGGGGCTGGTGGTTCGGGCGGCGCAACGCCATATTCTGGCGGTGGCAGTGGTGGAAATGGTGGCGCTGGTAGCGCTGGTTTTATAGAAATAGAGTGGTGAGGTGTATGGCAAACTATGCAGAAATTCAAAACGGTGTGGTCATAAATGTCTGTGTGTGGGATGGCGTTACACCTTTTGACGCTGGCGACGATATCCCACCAATTTTAATACCGGAAAATTCGCAGGCATGGATTGGTTGGGGATATACAGCTCCAGGCGGATTTGCCGCACCGCCAATTGAAATAATAGAATAATATTATAATGTCGCGCCGGTTGTTTTAATCGGCGCAATAAGCAGGTTGCTTGATTTCTTGATTTTTATAAAATTGATTTAGATGCATGTTTCTAATTAAATTTTATAAGGCAATATTTGATGTAAATCATATTTCACCGTTACAAATATTTTCCGGTATTTTAAGCACAACCCCCGCCTCCCTAACAAAATCTGATATCCACCCGCTAAGTTCTCCCGTTCATCATTTCTTCTTATCATGATCTACCGCAATAAAATCCCGCCATAAGGTTTAATTACCCCTTGACGTTAATTGAAAAAAAACTCAGGATAAATTTCCGAGATTTGGGTGCCTTAGCTTCGCGATCGCGAGGCGGGTGAAACGGAAAGCCGGTGCAGATCCCTTTTGGGATAATCAATATTCCGGCGCAGCCCCCGCTACTGTAAGCCTGACGAATTTACCTTCAGCCACTGTGTTTTATGACATGGGAAGGCGGTAAAGAAGAATGACGGCAAGCCAGGAGACCGGCCCATCTCATACAGGAAGTACCAATCCCCGGGGTGATGGGAAGGGTTCGGTTATAACTTCGCGGCGAGAGTGGTTAACATTCCCCGTGTCTGAACTTATTTTCCTTCCTTCACTGCCGCATGTTGGTTTTTTAATTTGTGTTATATACCCAATGGTTTTCAAGCGGCGGCAAGCGAAAAATCCCGATGAGGCTTACTCAGGCAGGTTATTCGAGTGAAAGAGTCTATTTAGCACAGCTGCAACGAGAGAGATGATGGGTATAGTTGACACTCGTGAGGATCAGGCATGCATATCGAAGATGGAATTTTACCGCTGACGGCGTGCGCCGTTTATTATGCCGTGACGGCGGTTTTTGTTGTGCCGGGCATCTATGAAATAAAACGAAAAATCAAAACTAATCTCGCTTATAAACCTTTCCTCGCCATGATCGGCGTCGCGGTGTTTGTTATCTCGGCGATGCATTTGCCGGTGCCGGTCACCGGCTCCAGCTCTCATCCGTGCGGCACGCCATTGGCGGCGATTATTATCGGTCCGTTCGCCACCGCGGTTGTGTCGATGATTGTGCTGTTTTTCCAGGCGGTCTTCCTGGGCCATGGCGGCATTACCACCATCGGCGCCAATACGGTCTCCATGGGCATTGCCGGGGCTTTTTCCGGTTACGCCGTGTGGAAATTCTTCAGGGCGTTTCGTTTTCCGTTATGGCTCGCCGCGGGCATGGCCGGCCTGGTGGGGGATTTGGTGACCTATCTCATCAGCGCGTTTGAGCTGGCGTTAAGCCTGCACGGCAACGTTCCGCTGGTGAAGCAGTGGATGATTTTTTTCATGGGCTACGGTCCGACGCAACTGCCGCTGGCGGTGGCCGAGGCGGTTTTTACCGCCGCGGTGCTGCAGGCCATGGTCAGCCGGCGTCCTGACCTGTTGCCGGGAATCTTGACGAGAACGGGAGCATAACATGTCATTGCAGATTGAGACTCCGACCGAAGAGGCGAAAAAGACCCAGTTTTTTGATGGATTCACCAAAACCATGCTGGCGGTCATGTGCGTTATACTGCTGTTTATCTTTGCCTCGGGAACCTATATGAGCACCCACAACATGGACGGCAGCGGTACGGATAACCACGTCAATGATTTGGCCACCGGCGTGGCGCACAAACCTCATCATCCCTTTGTGGAATTGCCGGGGGATGCCGAGGTGGGGGCCTTTTCCGTGGCCAACTTTTTCGCCGGCCTGATTGTGGGATATCATTGGCTGAAGCTGTTTGGCGGCAAGGGCAACGCCGTCGGGAGCAAAGAAGAAGAATCATGAGCCTGGCGCGTTTCGCCGATGAATCCTCCAGTCCCCTGCGCCGGCTGGACAGCCGGGTAAAAACCGTTGTTTTGCTGTCGGCGGTGGCGGTGGCTTCCGTCTTGAGCCAATGGTATCTGGCGCTGGCATTATGGCTGGCCGCCATCAGTCTGTTTTGCGTTATGCCCTTTGACCGCAGGGCATTGTTAAAACGCTTGATCATGCCGATGGGTATTGCCTGGCTGGTATTTTTAAGCGTGCTGTTCACCCATGGCAGCCGGCTGCTGTTCACTATTCCGCTTCACTACTTTTCCCTTGATGCCTATCAGGAGGGATTGGTCTTCGGTATTGTCCTTTTTTTACGCATCATGGCGGCGGTGACCCTGGTTGCCGCGCTGTCATTCAGCACGCCGATGATAGATATCCTGGAAACGCTGCGCCTTTGCAAAGTGCCGCATACCGTTATTGATATTGCGGATATGATGTATCGTTATGTTTTTATTATGCAGGATACCGCCTTTACCATGCGGCAGGCGCAAATCAGCCGCTTGGGAGAGACTGTTTCCTGGCTGCGCAGAGTCAGGGATACGGGTAAGGTCGCCGGCGGTATCCTCATCCGATCCCTGGACCGAAGCACGCGGATTTATCAGGCCATGCTGGCTCGCGGTTATGATGAAGACAGTCACGACCTGTGCTTTTTTACCACCAAGGTGCCAAGGCGGGATAAATTGATTGGCCTGGCCGCCGGCTTATTGCTGATATTGGTCGTCACGCTGAATGTGTTAAGCCGCTAACCGAGAAAACCATGGACATTATCAAGCTTTCCGACGTCAGCTTCTCTTATGACGGTAAACACAATGCACTGAATCATCTGGATCTGACCGTCGGCCAGGGCGAGCGTGTCGCTGTTTTGGGCCCCAATGGCGCGGGGAAGTCGACGCTGTTTCAGCTCTTTAACGGACTGTTGTTGCCTCAGGGCGGACGGGTGGTGGTGGATAGCCTGCCGGTGGTGAGGGAGAACTTCATTGAACTGCGGCGCCGGGTGGGCATGGTTTTCCAGGACTCAGACGACCAGCTGTTTAACGCCACGGTTTATCGGGAAGTCGCCTACGGCCTGGTTAACATGAAAATTGCCGGCGAGGAATTGGATAACACCGTACGCTGGGCGCTGAATATCGTCGGCATGGAGTCCTACATTCACCGCAATCCTTTTAATCTCAGCGGCGGCGAGAAGAAGCGCATTGCCCTGGCAAGCGTAATTGCGATGAAACCGAAGATCCTGGTGCTGGATGAACCCTTTAATGCCCTCGACCCCCGGTCGGCCAGTCATTTGGTGCATATGCTGAACGATATCAATAAAACCCTGGGCATCACCCTGATTTTTACCCTCCATGATATGGATATCGTTCCGCTGCTGGCGGACAAGGTCTATTTGATGGATAAAGGGGAAGTGGTTCTGGGGGGGAATCTCTCTGAGTTTTTCAATCAAAAAGACATTCTGCGGCGTTTCGAACTGAGATTGCCTCGGGTGGCTCATCTGGCGGAGCTGTTGATGCGCGACGGCCGGCTCGATGAAAAGGGGCTGCCGCTAACCATCGGTCAGGCCAAAGAGATGATAGAGGCGGCGCTGGCGCCCAAATCGTGATTATTCCATCCGGACGTGCCGATTTGCAAGGCCGGTTAGCGCCGAGGGTTATCTTGCTGACCCTTGTCGCCATGGCACGCCGGCGCCCGCCGAAGGTAATCCCGTTGAACCGTGTCGCCACGACAGGCCGGCGAGCGCCGAGGGTAACGTTGATTCTTGCTGTCGCCAGCCGCTAACGTTAACGGCTTGTCCTCGGCGGCTGTTTATAGGCTTCTCACTGCCGGGAGCCGCCGGGTTATTCCGGTTTCTGCCAGCGCTCGGCGGCCCATTGCGCCTGTTGTTCGGCATTCTGGAAGGTCCAGGCGATAAAGCGGCTGATTTTCTGGCCTTGGGCCATATCAATGGTGCGCACATCGTACGCATCGGCCAGCTTCAGGGCCTCATACAGCGGCGGCAGGGTGGTGTGCTTGGAAATCAGCGAGGTGAACCACAGGCAGTTTTTGCCTTTGCCGACGCTTTCTTCGACCATCTTGCCGACGAAGGCCAATTCACCCCCTTCACACCAGAGTTCGTTATTTTTACCGCCGAAATTTTGCACCGGCGTGTCCGCCACTTCGCCTTTGCCGAGTTTATGCAGCTTCAGCCGGGTGCTGGCGCGCGCCTCCTCCGCCGAACCATGGAAAGGCGGGTTGCATATAGTAGCGTCAAAGCGTTCTGCGATGCCGATGATATTGTCAAAAATAGCGTCGCTTTGCTTTTGGTGGCGCAACCGCACGCTGTTTCTCAGCGTGGGATTCATCTCCACCAGCATTTTGGCCGAATTCAGCGAGATTTTGTCATTTTCCGAGCCGGTGAAACGCCAACCGTACTCATGCTGGCCGATAATGGGATAAATACAGCTGGCTCCCACGCCCACATCCAGGATGGCGATATTTTTGCCACGGGGTATTTCTTGACCATTACCGTCCGCCAGCAAATCGGCGAGATAATGAATATAGTCCGCTCGGCCGGGAATTGGCGGACAGAGGTAATTCGCAGGAATATCCCAATGCTCGATACCGTAGTAATGTAGTAATAAGGCTTTATTCAGCATTTTCACCGCCGCGGGATCGGCAAAATCCACCGAAATGTCTCCCCAGGCATTGGGTTTAACGAACGGCGCCAGCGCCGGGCAACGGCCGATCAGCGCATCAAAATCATAGCGTGAACGATGGCGGTTCCGCGGATGCAGGTGGTTTTTTTGCTGCGGGAAGGTTTTCTTGTGTTCCATCGTTCAGATTCTCAGGCGGGTTGTTCCGGCGGCTAAGATAACACAATGTCCGGCGTAGGGGGGAGTGGACGGCAAAAAGCCGGAAAATCGATGCCGGAAAAAATCAGCCTTATCTTATGGCGTTTGGCGGCGATATTCCCCTCAGACATCGTCACCGCAGTTTGGACAATGGATGGAGAGGGGCAATTGCTATAGAATGAGTGTTCCTCTCGCAAATGGATATGCTGCAAAACGCCATGATCACACTTTTCCAGAAATGGGCGGCGGTGTTTTTATTGGGAAGCCTGTTGTCCACCTCCGCCGTTGCCGCGGTTAGCTGCGCTGACAAACATCGCAGGGTGAACGACAATAACAATCTCATCATGTTGGACGGCAATGCGAGGGGGAATATCAAGATGATGGTCTCCGGCATGGTAGGAAAGGATGTGAATGAACAGGCCTCCGGCAACATTCGCTTTGATCGCTGCGGTGTCTTGTCCGATGCGCTTTTTGATTATCGTAAATCCGAAGGCAGCGTGATCCTGCGGATGATCAACCATACCGTCAAAGCGCCGGGCGGCTGGGAATCCGACTATGAAATTACCGTCATCCTGGATAAAGAGGGGACCCAGACATTGGCGACCCACAAGCTGGGAAAAATCAATTTTTCCACCGATAAAACCGGTTTGATCGCCACGTCTACGGATGCTTTTACCATTAACGATCAAAAAGGCTTTACTACCACGGTGTATAGCTATGACAAGCGGCGCCGGCTGGTGAAAAGCGTCTCGCGCGGTTCGGATGCGCTGGCGAACGATCAGTACGTTTATAACTACGACAAAAAAGGCCTGTTAGCCACCACCGCGTCTTCGAAAGGCTCCACGACCTACCGTTACGATGACGCGGGAAGGGAACTGGGCTCCAATTCGGTTTCAACCACATCCATCAGCCAGATTTCCAAGATTGAAGAGTGCCAGCGCTTCGACGCGGTGGGGAATTGTGTTTTAAGCTACGGCCGGGAAACGGAAATCTTCCCTCTTTATGTCATAAAGCGCCACAGAAGCACGGCGATGCAATATCAATATTGGTAACGCATCCCACCTCCCCGGTCCCGGCGTGAAGCGACATTTTCAATCAAACGATGCTGTTCACCACGCCGCCGTCTACCCGCAATGCGGCGCCGGTGGTGGCGGAAGCTTGCGTTGAGCAGGTGTAGATCACAAGATTGGCCACTTCTTCCGGGGTTGCCAGCCGTTGCAGGATAGAAGTGGAGCGCTGGGTGCGTACGAAATCGGCTCCGGCCTCTTCGATGCTGATGCCTGCTTCCTCCGCGCTTCCCTTCAGCATGGCCCGGACCCCGTCGGACAGTGTCGGTCCGGGCAATACGGAATTCACCGTTACGCCGCTGCCGGCGGCAAGCTTGGCCAACCCGCCCGCAACCGCGAGCTGCGCCGTTTTCGTCACGCCGTAATGGATCATTTCAGTGGGAATATTCAGCGCCGATTCCGATGAGATAAAGACGATGCGGCCCCAATTGCGATCCAGCATGCCCGGCAGATAGAAGCGCGACAAGCGTACGCCGGACATCACGTTGGTTTGGAAATAGTGTTCCCATTCGTCGTCGTCTATTCTGAAAAAAGGTTTCGGGCCGTAGATGCCGGCATTATTCACCAGAATATCCGCCTTTGGTACCGCGTCCGTTAAACGCGCCACACCCGCGGCATCGGATAGATCGGCCGCGATCCCGCTCAGGACGGCGCCGGGAACATCAGCAGCGATGGCGGCCAGCGCTTTGTCCACGGTATCCTGGCTGCGGCCGTTGATGACCACGGCGGCGCCGGCCCGTGCCAGGCCGTTGGCAATGGCGAAGCCGATACCGCTGGTTGAGGCGGTGACCAGGGCGGTTTTACCTGATAAATCAATGTGCATAATTGTCTCCTTTGCGTTGCGAAATAAAATGGCTCGGCAGGACATGAGTTATTTATTATGGGGGATCTGGCGGGAATACCTATAGCGCAGGCCGGTTTTTTCTCCTTTTGATTTTGGCGTTGCGCCACAGGGGGGCCGGATCATTAAGTCGCTGTCGGCCGTGGAGGGACCGCTCAATCCGACAGCCGGTCATTTTCTCCGTGAAGAGCCCCCTGCGCCAGCGTGGTGGGTAGCTGGACTTGCGCCAGCGTGGTACGCGGCTGGACTTGTGCCAGCGTAGTACGCAGCTGGACTTGTGCCAGCGTGGTACGCAGCTGGACTTGTGCCAGCGTGGTACGCAGCTGGATAAATGCGGCGACTTCTTCTTTGAGTCTTGCCAGCTCGGCTTTTTGTTTTTCCCTGGCGGGACTCATAGCGGTACCGGGTATCAATACCGACAGATCTTTGATCAGCGCCGGTAATTTTTTGGCTTGCCCTTGCTCGGCAAATCGGCATAACGCGTCAAAGGTCAGGGTGACCGGCGCCGACTCGTCCCGGACGATCAGCAACGGATGTTCGCCATATAATTTAAGCAGCGCGATTTTGGTATCGGCGATAATTTCATTTTCTCTGATGAACCGGGCCTTTGACGGGCTTTCTTCCTCTATGGACCATAAAACCACCTCATATGGCGGGAGCGGCGGCGCCAAACCCGGGGAAACCGTCCGGGCACGCCCCGAAAGGGCAAACAGGCTGTAAGCCCAAGCCAGCATCGGCAGGATAAACCACCACATACCCATTCCTTATCCCGTAAGGGTTAACGTTGACGAAGCTCATTGATGCGAAAACGCAATGTATCCCCCAGGCGCTGTAAATCCCGTTGCCATAAAGAAAAAGTCTGACTCAGCTCGGCTTCTTTTATGGCGATGCTTTTTTTGCGGATTTTAATGGCCCCGGTAACCCAGGCATCCAGCGTATCAAGCAACGCTTTGCTGCTTGCGGTTCGCATCCCGGGCAGGCCGCCCTCATAACTGCCGATCAGTAACAAAAGCTGTTGCCGCAGCGCCTGGATACGGCCGTGCTCCAATAGCAGCACCGGGACCCCGCTCTTTGCCGGAGCGGGATAGCTTTCATCGGGAATCCCGCCGCTGCAGGATAAAAACAGCATTGCCAGATTGCGGTGAATCGCACTCAGGCGCTCCAGCATTTGGCAAGGCACCTTATCTGCCTGGGCGAGGACCACAATCATCCGTTGGCGAAGGTCGGGAAACCGAGCCTTGAGCGATTGTAGAAAAGCCATTTCGCCGGCCGCCAGCGCGCCTTGTCGCATATCGTGTATCAAGACGATGATATCGGCGCCGATGGCTTTTTCCCAGGCCTGCGCGCTCTGTTGACCGGACAGGTCGAAACCCGGCGTATCAACATACCGGGGGACGATCGCAGCAGGGGACCCGTCTGTGGCTGATAGCGTGCGGGATAGCGACAGGACTTTGACCAGGTCGCTCTTGCCGACGTTGGCCAAACCGCATATCACGATGTGGCAATCGGCGGCGGGCCGGGTGGAAAAGGCCTGAAGCTGCTTGTAATAAAGTGAAGATTCCGGCGTTTCATCGAACAATTGTTGCAAGCAATCTTGAGTAGACATAGCCATCCTTTAACAATATCGCATGCCGCGCCTGAATCAGCCCTGAAGCCCCAAGCCGCCCGGTATAGGTTATCGGCAGATTGCAGGCAGGGTTTAGCGGCGAGCGCGCTGCCCTGAAAATATGGCGGGTATAAAAGCCAGGGTGTCGGCGGTAGCCATGGGAAACCGGATGGAACGGCAATCTTGGCGTGATATCGGCGCACAGGAGGAAAAAAAATATATCAAGGGGGAGTAGAACAAGGAAATCGGAGGATGCCCCGAACCTAGGTCCGAGGCGTAAAGTCTAGCTCATTGCTACATGAAACCGACGCAAGTATGAACCTAAATACCGGGGGCGTAAACACGAAAACAACGTTTTTTTTCAGCGCCGACAGGAGAGCCGGTCAATGAAAAGCGTTGTTTAACCAACACCATTTTTCCATGGGCAAAAAAAAGCCCGCTCTAGGACGGGCAAGGACTTCACAGCAAAGTCGAAACGCGCATTGATCAGAGAGGATGATGGGTGCCGGACCGCTTATCGGACCCGATTAAATATGAACTCCCTTAAGTAAACATCGGGGCAACCGATTTGGAAATTAACTGAAATTTTAGGGTTAAGCCAATGGCCGGTTAAGGGATAACATTAATATCCGGCATATGTCCCGGGCCTGTTCGGGGCTGGCGACATTGGTGAATCCCATCAGCAGTCCCGGTTCGATTTCGGCCGCCAGACACCAGCGCGACAATGCCTGCACCGCCACGCCGGATGCCAAGGCATCATCCGCCAGCGCCCCATCGTCGGTGCCGGCCTTCAGTCGGGCCAGCAGCTGTATGCCGCCGGCCTGAGGCGCTATTTTCAGATGCTGCCCGCAAATCTCCTGTAGCGCCCCTTCCAGATAACTCCGGCGCAGGGTGTAGAGGTTCCGCATTTTTTTCAAATGGCGGGTGAAATGCCCCTGTTCAATGAAATCGCTGACGGTGCCCTGCAATAATTCGGGGCAGTTATTGGCCATTCGTTCGGAAACCCCGGCAAACCGGGGGATAAGCCCGGCCGGCACCACGAGATAGGCCAGCCGCAGACCCGGATACAATACCTTGCTGAAGGTCCCGGCATAAAGTACCCGTCCCCCGTCGTCGAGGCTCTTTAGCGCCGGCAGCGGGCGGCCGTGATAACGGTATTCGCTGTCATAATCGTCTTCAACGATCCAGCTTTGCCGCCGATTGGCCCATTCAAGCAAAGCCAGGCGGCGGGGCAGGGAGAGGGCGACCCCCAGCGGACTTTGATGAGACGGCGTCACCACGGCAAAACGGGCATCGTCCGCCAGCGTCTGACCGGCGTCCACCCGCAGGCCTGATCCATCCACCGGCACCGGTACAAGCTTTGCGCCGGCGCCGATGAGCACATCGCGGGCGAAGGGATAACCGGGATCCTCGAACCAGCAGGCGTCCCCCGGCTTCATCAGGCAACGGCATATCAGCTCAAGGGCCGCGGGGTAACCGGCGCAGATAAAGACCTGATCCGGCCCGCAGACAATGCCGCGGGAGATGCCCACGTAAGCGGCGATAGCTGAACGCAGGGGCGCATAACCGCGGGGATCGGGATAAACCATGTTCTCCACCCCCGGCCGGCGCAGGCGGCTGCCGGCCAGGCGGGCCCAAAGTTTGCGCGGAAAGGCATCCAGCGCCGGTAAGCCAAGCTGCAGCGGCAGCGGAACGGGGCGCTGAGGGCGAATTGTCGACTCACGGATAACCACCGGAAGCGTCGGCTTTTCCTTAATGCGGCGGGTCGGCAACTGGGGTGAGACCACCGTGCCCGCCGGGCCGCGCGTTAACAGATACCCTTCGCTTATCAATAATTGATAAGCCGTTTCCACCGTGCCGCGGGCCAGATCCAATTCGCTGGCCAGGCTGCGCACCGACGGGATGCGATCGCCGGGATGCAGCCGGCCGTTGGTGATGGCCTCGCGAAACCGCCGGTAAATCTGCAGATAGAGCGGTATTGAATGGTCGCCATCAAGTTGTATGTGCTGATAAGGCATGGCATGTCCTAATCATTCAGCCGGTTCTTGGCCCTGTAGATTATGACATTCATTGCCTATAGTGAACCCGCATTTAATGAAGACGCTTATGATGCGGCTTTCACCTTCGTTTTACAAAGATGACCGGCCCGCCGGCATCAGCAGAGAGAAATACCTATGAGCCAATTACGTTTGCCTTACGCCAAATTATCCCCGGAAGCCTATCAGGGATTTCTGATGGTCAATAAAGCATTGGGAAACAGCACGTTGGGACAGCAATTAATAGAGTTGGTTAATTTGCGCGTGTCGCAAATCAACGGCTGTGCGTTTTGTCTGGAAATGCACGCCGCCGCGCTGCGGGCCGGCGGTTTGGCGGAAGTTAAATTCGATAGCCTGGCCGGATGGCGGGTGAGCTCGCATTTTAGCGAGCGGGAGCGCGCAGCGCTTGCCTGGGCGGAAGCCCTGACCCATATTGCCGCCACCGGCGCGCCGGATGAGGTATTCGAGCCGTTAAAAAGCCAGTTTACCGATGGGGAAATTGCCGATCTGACCTTCGCCGTCGCCCTGATTAACGGTTTTAACCGCCTGGCTATCGGCATGCGGCAATAACCGCCATCGCCGGAGGCAAGACCGAGGCCGCGATAAGCGCGGCCTCGGCTTAATCAGCTGTGAAGGTAAAACCCAGCAGCCGTTCGCTCAGATGCCACAGGCGTTCTGCGGATGCCGGATCTACAGCGTAGGGCAGGACGCCATTGAGGGTGAGCCTGGTGGCATCGCCGGTATTCCAACCGCCGGCGCGACCTTCCGGGGCCAGCGGTGCGATATCGCTGTTTTCGCAATAAAGACCGCCCATACCGTTGAGCTGCGGACTGGCGGCGCACCAGACAATGGTGGCCGCGCCCTGTTCCACGGTTTTAAGGTTTTTGGCGGGATCCAGGATGGGCTTTCCGGCATCGTCAATGACTCCCGCTTCCCTCAGTTCTCCTTGTGACAGATGTTTGCCGAGGCCGGTGTCCAGAATCCCGCCGGGATGCAGTGAAAAGGCGCGCACGCCGTGGGCTACACCGTGGCCGTCCAGCGCCAGGGCAAACAGGATATTGGCGGTTTTCGACTGTCCGTAACCTTGCCAGCGATCGTATTCGCGATGTTCGAAGTTAGGATCGTCAAATACCACCGGGGAAAAGCGGTGTCCCCAGGAGGATACCGAAACCACCCGTGCTCCGCCGGCCCGCCGGAGCGCCGGCCAGAGCCTCGCCGTCAGCTGGAAATGGCCGAGGTGGTTGGTGGAGAACTGGGATTCATAACCCCGTTCATCCCGCTCAAGAGGGCAGGCCATGATCCCGGCGCAGTTCACCAGAATGTGCAGCGGCCGTCGGCCGTCGATGAATTTCGCGGCAAAAGCGTCGATGGAGGCGGGCCGGGCCAGATCCATAACCTCAAGCTCGACGCCGTCCAGCCCCCGCAGCGCGGCGGCGGCTTTATCCCGATCCCGCGCCGGCACAATGACCGTGGCGCCGGCCGATCGTAACGTTCGCACGGTTTCCAGGCCGAGGCCGGAATAGCCGCCGGTGACAATGGCGATTTTGCCGGTCAGATCGATGCCTTTAATCACTTCGCCGCTGGTGGAAGCGGCGCTGAAACCGGAATGGAGGGGTTTTTGCAATGCGGACATGATATTGGACTCCTGCAAGGGATAACGGTGAGTGCATGGGACCCAGTGTAGTCTTCGCTGACTGAACGATGAATGCTTGAAAATCCGTATTTATTGCGCGATAGTTCAATAATGAACGATCTTTTTTCCGATATTCTGCAGTTCACCCAGGCCCAATCCGTGGTCTCCGGCGGATTTACGGCCGGCGGCGCTTGGGCGCTCCGCTTTCCGGCTCCTGATAAAATCAAATTTTTCGCGCTTGTGAAGGGCAACTGCTGGTTTCGTTTTAACGATGAGGATGAGCCGCTGCGCCTGGAGGAGGGCGATGTGTTTCTGCTGGCGGCGCAGCGTTCGTTTGTGCTGGCGGGGGATTTGACCCAGGCGCCCCTGGATGCGGTCCGGGTTTTTGCCGCCAGCGACAATAAGAACGCCAAGCTCGGCGAGGGCGAGGATTGCATACAGATAGGCGGTCATATCAAACTGGATCCCGCCAGCGGAGGATTGCTGTCGGATGTCCTGCCGCCGTTCATTCATGTCCGGGCCGCTTCGCCCCAGGCCTCGGTACTGAGATGGCTGCTGGATCAACTGGTGCGGGAAAGAACGGCGCAACTGCCGGGGGTCGGTATCGCCTCGTCCCAGCTAGCCCAGCTGATGTTCGTGCAAATATTGCGCGTGCATTTCTCCACCGCCGGCACGCTGGCGGCCGGCTGGCTGAGGGCGCTGGCGGACCCGCGCATCGCGCCGGTCTTGCGGCTGATGCATGGGGATCCGGGCCACCCTTGGCAACTGGCGGAGCTGGCCAGGGCCGCCGCCATGTCCCGAACCTCCTTTGCCTTGCATTTCAAGGCGGTGGCGGGCGTTGCGCCTCTCTCCTATCTGACCGATTGGCGCATGCGCCTGGCGGGACGGGCGCTGCGGGAAAGCGACGTGCCGGTGGCGGTGCTCGCCCGTTCGCTGGGGTATACTTCGGAGAGCGCCTTCAGCAGCGCCTTCAAACGTGTTAACGGCCATGCCCCGAAGCCCTACCGCATCGCGGCCCGGCGCGCGTTGGAAACCACAGAAGCCTCTTCGTCACCCAGCCAGGGGGCAACTGTCGTTAATCTGGCAACCGGGATCCCGGCTACGCTGGAAACCGCCGCAAAAATCCCTTAAACCGGATCAACTGCTAGAATCTTACCATCCGACCTCGTGCAGGGAATAAAACCGGGTGCGATTCCTATTGGGTTTATTGATTGCGGTAGCGCTGGCGGTAGTCTTCGCCCCACGGCTTCAGCGCTACCTGCCGCCGGGTTACGATCCCTTTGCGCCCGTTTCAGTTACCGACCCGCCGACGTTGATTACCCGGTTCAAGCTGCGGTCCCTGGCCCGGGACCCCGCCGCCTGTCTGGCGATACTGGCGCAGGCGCGCGCCGCCGGTCGTATCGATTTTACCGCCGAGAGAACCACTACCGGCGCCTGCCCGCTGGTGTCGCCGGTGCGGGTGCGCAGCTTCGGGCCGGTGGCGCTGAGCTCGAGTTTTCTGGCCAGCTGTCCCCTGGCGCTCAGCAGCGCCATGTTCGTGGCGCAATCCGCCTTGCCACGGGCCGAGACGGACCTCGGTTCGCCGCTGGCGCGCATTGACCACCTCGGCAGCTATGCCTGTCGCAATATCTACAGCCGTCCCGACGCCCGGCTCAGCGAACACGCCGGTGCCGATGCGCTGGATGTGGCGGGTTTTCGCCTGGCGAACGGCAAAGACATCACCGTGTCGCGGCAGTGGCGGCGAGACGATGCCGAAGGCGCTTATTTACATAGCATCTTCAGCCAGAGCTGCGATTTCTTCGGCAATTCCCTCGGTCCCGACTACAATAGCGCCCATGCCGGCCATTTCCACTTCGGCATGCGCGGTTTCGGCCTATGCCGGTAATGTTCCGCGCCGCTATGTGACCCTGAGCGACAAAGGCACTGGCGGACATTGAAGAGCGGTTACAAAAGGCGCATTCTGACCAGGCGCGCCGGCGCTGTTTTTTTTCCGCCGGATTGCCCGGAAATGCGCAACAAACTCAATTTATTACTCAGTCCCCGCCGCCGTAGGCCGCCGGGAAAATGTTTCACAGTAGGTTTTGTCCATTAGGGGCATCTAAGGTAATTGTATGGTCCGTAAAACTCCCATAGAACGATATCGCAACATCGGCATCAGTGCTCATATTGATGCCGGCAAGACTACCACCACTGAGCGTATTCTGTTTTATACCGGGGTCAGCCATAAAATCGGTGAAGTGCATGACGGCGCTGCAACGATGGATTGGATGGAGCAGGAGCAAGAACGCGGAATCACCATTACCTCAGCTGCCACCACCACCTTCTGGAAAGGGATGGCCGGTAACTATCCGGAACATCATATCAATATTATCGATACCCCGGGGCACGTGGATTTCACCATCGAAGTGGAACGATCCATGCGGGTATTGGACGGCGCGGTGATGGTGTATGACTCCGTGGGCGGGGTTCAGCCGCAGTCGGAAACCGTTTGGCGCCAGGCAAACAAATACAAAGTGCCGCGTATCGCGTTCGTGAACAAGATGGACCGCACCGGCGCGGATTTTTTCAAGGTGCAGACCCAGATCGCCAAACGCCTCAAAGGGGTAGCGGTGCCGATTCAGATTCCGGTGGGCGCCGAAGAGCATTTCGAGGGCGTGGTGGATTTGATCAAGATGAAATCCATTGTCTGGGATGATTCCACCCAGGGTGTGAAGTTCACCTACGAAGATGTCCCGGCGGCCTTGATGGCGTCGGCGCTGGAGTGGCGCAACCATATGGTGGAAGCGGCGGCCGAAGCCAGCGAAGACTTGATGAATAAATACCTGAACGGCGAGGAACTCACCGAAGAAGAGATCAAGAGCGCATTGCGCAAGCGCACCATCGACAATGAAATCGTGCCGATGCTGTGCGGCAGCGCCTTTAAGAATAAAGGCGTGCAGGCATTGCTGGACGCGGTGGTGGACTACCTGCCGTCGCCCATCGACGTGCCGGCCATTGTCGGCCATGACGAGAACGATAAGGAAGTGGAACGTCACTCCAGCGATACCGAGCCGTTCTCCGCCCTGGCGTTCAAGATCATGACCGACCCCTTTGTCGGCCAGCTGATCTTTTTCCGGGTCTATTCCGGCACCATATCCACCGGGGATTCGGTGTTTAACCCGGTGAAGGGTAAAAAAGAGCGTTTGGGCCGTTTGCTGCAAATGCATGCCAATGAACGTAAAGATATCAAGGAAGTCCATGCCGGCGATATCGCCGCCACGGTGGGCATGAAGGATGTGACCACCGGCGACTCCCTGTGCGATCCGGATCATCCGATTATTCTGGAACGCATGATTTTCCCCGATCCGGTCATTTCCCAGGCCATTGAGCCGAAGACCAAGGTGGACCAGGAAAAAATGGGTATTGCCCTGGGACGGTTAATGCAGGAGGATCCGTCGTTCCGCGTCAAGACCGATGATGAATCCGGCCAGACCATTATCTCCGGCATGGGCGAGCTGCATCTGGAAATCCTGATGGAGCGGATGCGCCGCGAGTTCGGCGTGGCGGTAACGGTGGGTAAACCGCAGGTTGCCTATCGGGAAACCATTAAAAAGACCGTGGAAGAGGTGGAAGGCAAGTACGTTAAGCAGACCGGCGGCCGTGGACAGTATGGGCACGTGGTGCTGAAAATCGAACCGCAGCCGGCGGGCAAAGGCTATGAGTTCGTGGATGCCATCAAGGGCGGCGTGGTGCCGCGGGAGTATATCTCCTCTATCGACAAGGGTATTCAGGATACGCTGACCTCCGGCGTATTGGGGGGCTATCCGGTGGTGGACGTGAAAGCGACGCTGTTCTTCGGTTCTTATCATGAGGTGGATTCCAACGAAAATGCGTTTCGTATGGCGGCCGCGATGGCGTTCAAGGACGGGATGCGTCAGGCGCAGCCGATTCTGCTGGAGCCGATGATGGCGGTGGAAGTGGAAACGCCGGAAGATTTCATGGGCAACGTGATGGGGGATCTCTCGTCACGGCGCGGCATGGTGCAGGGGATGGAGGATATTCTCGGCAGTAAGCTTATCCGTGCCGAGGTGCCGCTGGCGGAAATGTTCGGCTATTCCACTACGCTGCGTTCCATGTCGCAGGGGCGCGCTACGTATACCATGGAGTTCAAGCACTATTCGGAAGCGCCAAAAGCGGTGGCGGAGCAGGTTATCAAGAGCCGCGGCAAGTAGTTTGCCTGAGGCCGGCTCGTTGCACGTTCGGTGCAAGCGGGCTTACCGTGCCATGGGGCGCTCGGGCGGGCAGGAAAACCATGCCCGCTTCGACCCCATCGGCGCGGTTTCCCTTTAACAGGCTCGTTGCACGTTCGGTGCAAGCGGGCTTACCGTGCCATGGGGTGCTCGGGCGGGCAGGAAAACCATGCCCGCTTCGACCCCATCGGCGCGGTTTCCCTTTCACACGCGACTTCTCAAACATCTTCGCTGTGCCAATCGGTTATAGCGTTTAAAACAGATATTTCATCCCCAGCATGCCGGCGGTATCGCTGTAGCCTTTATTGCCTACCTGCTGGCCGACGCTGCCCCACAGGTTGAAGTTTTTATTCAGTTGTCCGTTCACCCCCAGTTTCAGCTCGCCGATATTGGCCGCGCCGTCCTGACTGATGGTGACGCCGTTCAGCGTGGCGCCGAAATCCTTGCTGTTATGGATCCAGTTGGCTTCGATAAACGGCTGGAACAGGCGGTCCTTGTTTTTATCCCGTTCGCTATAGGCGTTCATATAGGCCTTGACCCCCAGGCGGGTCTGGATATTGCCGTCGCCGTCGCCGCTGACCCGGGTGCCGTTGTCCTCGGTGAGGTCGTCGGCTTTGACATCCATCCAGATGGCCTGGGCCTGGGGCTCGATATAATAAGTGGCGTTTCTGGCCGGGTTGGCGCCGATAGTAA
Source organism: Sodalis sp. RH16 (assembly GCF_047324245.1). Classification (NCBI taxonomy): domain Bacteria; kingdom Pseudomonadati; phylum Pseudomonadota; class Gammaproteobacteria; order Enterobacterales; family Bruguierivoracaceae; genus Sodalis; species Sodalis sp. RH16. Next base: position 3,085,930 of record NZ_CP178737.1, read on the forward strand.
AGGCGTAGCCGGTTTCCAGCGACGCGGTGAAGCCTTTGGATTTATAGTCTTGCTCATTGAGGTCTTGCCCGTTCACTTCGTTGTCGAACCAGCCGTATTGGGTCCAGCCGTCGACATAGAGCCCGTCGTGGCCGGCGGCGTCGGCGTACCAGGTGCCGTAGAGACCGACGCTGTAGCCGTCCACCGAGCCTCTGGAGCGGTAGCCGGAGACCTGCGAGTCGGTAGTGCTGCGGGCGTGGCCGTAGCCGGCCATCAGGCCGAGGCGAAAGCTGTCGGCGCCGTCGCTGCTCCACTGGCCGACATCGCCCCCCAGCTGCAGGACGTAGCGATTGCTTTGGGTGCGCAGCTGTCCGCTGTCATCGCGGGAGCGGTTGTGGCCGCCCACATTGGTCATCCACAGGCTGGTGGTCTGCTGTTGGCCGGTGATGGGGTCGATATAGGTGGTCAATCCTGAACGGTCATTCAGACTGGCGGCGAACAGAGTATTGGCGGCGGCGAGATTGGCGCCGTAGCTGGAATCTTCAGGACGCTCCACCATATCGCCCGGTTGCGGGTCGGGGTCGGGAATGGGTTCCGGCGATGGCTCAGGCTCTGCTCCGGGGGGTTCCGGCGTCGGCGCCGCCGTTGAGCTGTTCAGATACCAGTTGGCGGCATTGGCGTCGGTGCCGCGCGCCAGGGTATAATCATAAGCCCCGGCGACGATACGGCCGGACTGGGTAAACTCGCCGTCGGAGGCGCCGGCGACCGAAATCAGCTCGATGCCGTCAATGGTCTGGGCGCCGCTGCCGCCGGCGTTGTTGACGGTGACAGTGGTCTCACCGGAGGTGTCGCCGCCGATGATAAGGCGTTCGGAGTCGGAAGCGTCGTCGGAGAGCTTGGCGTTGAAAGTGAGCCGGCCGTTATTGCCAGCGTAGTTGCCGGTGACGGTAAGCTCGGTGCCGGCGTCGGCGCCGTTAAGGTTGATGACGCCGGCATTGCTGACGCTGGCGATGGTTTGGCTAAAGCCGTTTAAATCCATGGCGCCGGGTGCGGCGATAGTGTAGGCCGAATTGGGGCTGAGGGCATTGTCGGCGTAGGCGGCTAGGGTGCCGCCGTTGATATTGGTGTTGCCGGTGTATGCGTTATTTTGATAAAGGGCCAGGGTGCCATCGTTAATGGTGAGATTCGAAACAGTGTCGTCGATCTGGCCTAGTATCCGCCATAGTCCCACGCCGTTTTTGGTCAAGCTTTGGAAGTTACTGATAGTGCCTTCTACCCGGCTTGCTGGCAAGACGTTGCTTGACGTCGCGTCCAGGATCAGGGTATTGCTCCCGCCGCCACCATTGATATTGCCGGAGAGATAAGAGTGGTCTTCAGAAACTATGCTATCATTCCCACCGCCTAAATTAATTGCCCCAGCGATTATTCCGCCGGAATGGTTGACAATTGAAACATCCCCGTTGCTAAACGCGCTTGAGATGGCGATTCCGTTGGGATAAAAGTTTGCAATCGTCCCGTCGTTGTCAATGGTAGTTAATCCAGTGCTGGATTCAATTTGAATGGCATTGCCGGCTTGGCTAAAAATATAGCCATGATTAATAATGGTATTCCCGGAGCCAATAACATGAAGGGCATTGTCAATATTTTCATTTCGTATTCCTTCTTCCGCCCACACCTCTGCTCCAGATTCCACGGTCAGAGTATTATCATTATTAAACTCAATAGTGTTTGCGCCAGAGCCCCAATTCCCTGGGCCCGAGGCTTCAGGTGTATTTTGCACCAGAGAATTTGTCCCCAACGTAATGTTTGAATTTGAATCGAGGCTAATGGCGCTGTTTATGCCGGTAATGATTTGAGCGTTAGGGTCCACAACAATGGTCACATTATCTAAACCAGGACCGCTGCCAAGGGTGGTTGTATGAGTTGATGTAGTGTCACATGTAGTGGTGACGCCATCCGCCAGCGCGGGGTTGCATGCCGCCGACGCCATATTAGGCACGGCATATAAATTTAGCGCAATGGCTGCGGCAATTATATTAAATTTATTTATTACATAAATCTGAAAAGGTTTTTTTTTATTAATGCATGAATAAATGGCATCTAATGATGGAGGCGACATAGGTGTTATTTTACGCATAAATTTAATTCCTTACATTTGTTTAATTGTCGGTTGTCGGAAAAGTACTCTTTTAAAGCTGTCAGCAATCGTAAGACGCAGTGACGCCATCGGGGCTGGCGCCGGAATATTTGCTGTTATGGATCCGGTTGGCCTCCACATATCTTGACTCGGATATGGCAAGCTTTTAGCGCTAATTAATTTAAATACCAGGGGTTATGTTAAATCGCAATCCATTTCATTAAGTAATATCAGCCATAAAATGCCACATCAATTAAAAACCAGAACAATTACCATTTTCCAATGTGACAGAAATTAATTTATGTGAGCAGGGAAACATAATTTAACTCGGCCGCGGCAAATGCGGTCTTACTCTACTACATTCTCTTTAATGTCTTTCTACGTTGAATGCCGGGAAAACCATCAGCATTATCCGGCGTGTTTAATCAAAACAGGTATTTCACGCCCAGCATGCCGGCGGTGTCGCTGTAGCCTTTGTTGCCCACCTGCTGGCCGACGCTGCCCCACAGGTTGAGGTTTTTGCTGATTTTGCCGTTGACCCCCAATTTGAGCTCGCCGATATTGGCCGCGCCGTCCTGACTGACGGTGACGCCGTTAAGCGTAGCGCCGAAATCCTTGCTGTTGTGGATCCAGTTGGCTTCGATAAAGGGCTGGAACAGGCGGTCCTTGTTTTTATCCCGTTCGCTGTAGGCGTTCATATAGGCCTTGACCCCCAGGCGGGTCTGGATATTGCCGTCGCCGTCGCCGCTGACCCGGGTACCGTTGTCCTCGGTGAGGTCGTCGGCTTTGACGTCCATCCAGATGGCCTGGGCCTGGGGCTCGATATAATAAGTGGCGTTGTTGGCCGGGTTGGCGCCGATATTAAAGGCGTAGCCGGTTTCCAGCGAGGCGGTGAAGCCCTTGGATTTATAGTCTTGCTCGCCCAGGTCTTGCCCGTTTACCTCGTTGTCGAACCAGCCGTACTGGGTCCAGCCGTCGACATAGAGCCCGTCGTGGCCGGCGGCATCGGCGTACCAGGTGCCGTAGAGACCGACGCTGTAGCCGTCCACCGAGCCTTTGGAACGGTAGCCGGAGACCTGCGAGTCGGTATTGCTGCGGGCATGGCCGTAGCCGGCCATCACCCCGAGGCGAAAGCTGTCGGCGCCGTCGCTACTCCACTGTCCCACATCGCCCCCCAGTTGCAGGACATAACGATTGCTTTGGGTGCGCAGCTGTCCGCTGTCATCGCGTGAGCGGTTGTGGCCGCCCACATTGGTCATCCACAGGCTGGTGGTCTGCTGTTGGCCGGTGATGGGGTCGATATAGGCGGTCAATCGCGAACGGGTATTCAGGCTGGCGGCGAACAGGGTATTGGCGGCGGCCAGGTTGGCGCCGTAGCTTGAGTCTTCAGGACGCTCCACCATGTCGCCCGGGTCGGGATGGGGGTCGGGAATGGGTTCCGAGGGCGGTTCCGCTCCAGGCGGTTCCGGCGTCGGCGCGGCCGTGGAGCTGTTCAAATACCAGTTGGCGGCATTAACGTCGGTGCCGCGCGCCAGGGTGTAATCATAAGCGCCGGCGACGATGCGGCCGGACTGGATAAATTCGCCGTCCGAGCTGCCGTTGACGGTAATCAGCTCAATGCCGTCAATGGTCTGGGCGCCGCTGCCGCCGGCGTTGTTGACGGTGACCTGGGTATCGCCGGAGGTGTCGCCGCCGACAATCAGGCGTTCGGACTGTGAGGCGTCGTCGGAGAGCTTGGCGTTGAAATTCAATCGGCCGTTATTGCCGGTATAGTTGCCGGCGACGGTGAGCACGGTGGCGGCGTCGGCGCCGTTAAGGTTGATGACGCCGGCATTGCTGACGCTGGCGATGGTTTGGCTAAAGCCGTTTAAATCCATGGCGCCGGGTGCGGCGATGATATAGGCCGAATTGGGGCTCAAGGCACCGGCGGCCTGGGCGGCCAGGGTGCCGCCATTGATATTGGTATTGCCGACGTAGGTATTAGTGCCGGCCAGGGCCAGGGTGCCCTCGTTGATGGTCACGTTGGCAATGTTGGTGAGTCCGCCGGTTAATTGCCATTCTCCCTCGCCGTTTTTGGTCAGGCTTTGAAAATTGGTTATATTGCCTGCCAGAAGGTCCAAGGTGTCGGTCGAACTTGCCGCACCGGTTAAGGTAAGCGTATTTGTTCCGCCGCCGCCGCTAATGTTACCTTCCAAAAGCGAGCCTGATTCAAGGGTTACGCTGTCATCGCCGGAGCCCATACTGACGTTGCCGATAATGGAGCCGCCGTCGCGATTGATTATGGACACCATGGTGCCTGAACTACCGATAGCCGTACCGCCCGGAGTCAGTATGCTGATGGTGCCGTAATTGTCTATGGTGTTGATGCCCGTGGCGGGCTGGAACCAGATTGCCGAACTGGCATTTCCTTGAATCAGGCCGTGATTGATAATGCTATTCCCCGCCCCTATGACGTTGATAGCTTCGTTCGAGCCAGTTGGGCCTTGTGACAGTACCTGTGCCCCAGGCGCTATTTCCAGAGTGGTATCGTTGTTGAACTCAATGGTATTTTCACCCGTACTCCAATTACCCGAACCCGTCAGTGCGCTGCTATTGTTAATCACATTGGCGCCGTTTTGTAAAATGATTGTGGAATCGGAATTCACGCTTATCGCAGTGACCGCGCCGGTGGTAATTGTAGCGCCGGGCTGGACGGTAATGGTGACGTTAGTTGTTCCGGGTCCGGTGCCGACGGTGGTGGTTTGGTCTACGGTAGCATCACAAACGGTGCTGCCATCGTTCACCAGGGGAGGGGTACAGGCCGCCAGCGTTATTTCTGGCGACACGGAAAAAGTCAATGCAATAGCAGCGGTAATGATATTAAATTTGCTTATTTTTTTTATGTGAAAAAATAATGATGCGTTTGTGTCAATTAATAAAAACCGTGGCGTAGAATTTAACGTGCTCATGATTAACATCCTTTAATAGTTATGTTTCCGGGCGAACTCAGAGTATGTTTTGCAATCATGATGGATATGTATTACAACGCTACTCTATCCATAAGACCTGTGCATACTTATTAAGAACATGAATCGGATAATGCAAATCTTCAGCGCGGTTTATTAATAACAGAGATTATGTTGAGAAAAAAATAAATTTTATATAATAGCTAAGATCCAATAAAAATTACCATAAATAAAAAAAAGTCTAATTGCCATTTTTAAATTAACGGGTATTCGATTAATGTGAGCGGAGAAACATAAAAACGCTGCGGTGGCCGCAGCGTATCGGTCTCTCATCAAGCGTTTGTGCCAGTCAAATGTTTATGGAGCCGTTGACCATGGTACGCTTAGCCGCTACGTGATGGTGGCTTCGTCGTCTACCATGGTCTCTTTAGAACAGGTATTTCAATCCCAGCATGCCGGCGGTGTCGCTGTAACCTTTATTGCCCACCTGCTGGCCGACGCTGCCCCATAGGTTGAAGTTTTTATTCAGCTGTCCGTTCACCCCCAGTTTCAGCTCGCCGATATTGGCCGCGCCGTCCTGACTGACGGTGACGCCGTTCAGCGTGGCGCCGAAATCCTTGCTGTTATGGATCCAGTTGGCTTCGATAAACGGCTGGAACAGGCGGTCCTTGTTTTTATCCCGTTCGCTATAGGCGTTCATATAGGCCTTGACCCCCAGGCGGGTCTGGATATTGCCGTCGCCGTCGCCGCTGACCCGGGTGCCGTTGTCCTCGGTGAGGTCGTCGGCTTTGACATCCATCCAGATGGCCTGGGCCTGGGGCTCGATATAATAAGTGGCGTTTCTGGCCGGGTTGGCGCCGATAGTAAAGGCGTAGCCGGTTTCCAGCGACGCGGTGAAGCCTTTGGATTTATAGTCTTGCTCATTGAGGTCTTGCCCGTTCACTTCGTTGTCGAACCAGCCGTATTGGGTCCAGCCGTCGACATAGAGCCCGTCGTGGCCGGCGGCATCGGCGTACCAGGTGCCGTAGAGACCGACGCTGTAGCCGTCCACCGAGCCTTTGGCACGGTAGCCGGAGACCTGGGATACGGTGGTGCTTTTCGCGTTGCCGTAACCGGCCATCACCCCCAGGCGAAAGCTGTCGGCGCCGTCGCTGCTCCACTGTCCCACATCGCCCCCCAGTTGCAGGACATAACGATTGCTTTGGGTGCGCAGCTGTCCGCTGTCATCGCGTGAGCGGTTGTGGCCGCCCACATTGGTCATCCACAGGCTGGTGGTCTGCTGTTGGCCGGTGATGGGGTCGATATAGGCGGTCAGGACCGAGCGGGTATCCCGGCCGGCGGCGAACAGGGTATTGGCGGCGGCCAGGTTGGCGCCGTAGCTTGAGTCTTCAGGACGCTCCACCATGTCGCCGGGGGCCGGATCCGGGTCGGGAATGGGTCCCGGCGCCGGCGTCGACGTTGAACTGTTGAGATACCAATTGGCGGCGTTGGCGCCGGTGCCGCGTTCGAGATTATAGTCATAGGCCCCGGCCACGATGCGGCCGGACTGGATAAACTCGCCGTCCGAGCTGCCGTTGACGGTAATCAGCTCGATGCCGTCAATGGTCTGGGCGCCGCCGCCGCCGGCGTTGTTGACGGTAACCTGGGTATCGCCGGACGTGCTGCCGCCGACGATAAGGCGTTCGGACTGTGAGGCGTCGTCGGAGAGTTTGGCGTTAAAATTGAGCCGTCCGTTATTGCCGGTATAGTCGCCGGTGACGGTGAGCACGGTGCCGGCGTTGGCGCCGTTGAGGTTGATGCCCCCTGCATTGTCGACGCTGGCGATGGTTTGGCTAAAGCCGTTTAAATCCATGGCGCCGGGTGTGGCGATGATATAGGCCGAATTGGGGCTGAAGGCGTTGGCGGCCTGAGCGGCCAAGGTGCCGCCGTTGATATGGGTATCGCCGACGAAGCTATTACTTCCGGCCAGGGTCAGGGTGCCGTCATTGACGGTCACGTTGGAGACAGTGGCGTCGAGCTGGCCCGTCAACAGCCACTCTCCCGCGCCGGTTTTGGTCAGCGATTGAAAACCTCTAATGTTGGTTGGTAAAATATCAGCTGTCGCCGAAGGATTAGACGATCCTTCAAGTGTAAAAGAATTAATTCCATCGCCACCAGATATGCTTGTACCCGTAAGAACCGAGCCAGGCTCGAGAGTAATTGTATCATTCCCAGCACCCAAACGCACTACGCCGTAAATCAAGGCCCCGGTACGATTGATTAAGGAAACATCTCCATTGCCGGAGGAAATTAGAAGGACCCGATTGTCAGCAACACTGGCGATGGTTCCGTAATTGTCTATAATATTGCTGCCAACGTTATTATAAAGTTCGAATATAATTAAACTAGATGAAATTAAACCGTGGTTGATGATGGTATTGCCTGCGCCTATGATTCCAAAAACGTGTGCGGTACCTGAGGTCAACAGCACCTGCGCGCCATGTCCCACCGTGATAGCGTTATCATTATTGAACTCTATGGTATTTTGCTCCTTTCCCCAATTTCCGCTGCCGACCACCGCGCTATACCCGGCATTTTTAACCACGGCACCGTCTTGCAGGGTAATGACGGAACCCGAGTCAAGGCTAATGGCGCTGAATACACCGGTATCGATTTCTGCGGAAGGAAGGACATTAATGGTCACATTATTCGAACCGGGTCCGGTGCCGAGAGTGGTGGTATGCACCGACGAGGTATCGCATATCGTGGTCACGCCATCCGCCGGGGCTGGGGCGCAGGCCGCTGACGCCTTATCAGGCATGGCATATATACTTAGCGCAATGGCTGCGGCAATGACATTAAATTTATTTACGGATTTAATTTTAACAGTTGTCGTTTTATTAATGCTTAAAGAAATAGAACCTAAAGACGAAGGCGCCAGAGGAGTTATTTTACGCATGATTTTCATTCCTTTCATTTGTTTGATTAATGGCTGCGAAAAAAATGCTATTTTAAAAATGCCATCATTCGTGAGACGCTGTGACGCCATTGAGGCTGATGCCGAAAGCTGTGCTGTTATGGATCCAGTGAGTTTTCGCATAACATGACTTGGATAAGGCACGCTTTCAGCGCTATTAGCCGGCCTGTTTTGTCAAAATAGATATTTCAAGCCCAGCATGCCGGCGGTATCGCTGTAGCCTTTATTGCCCACCTGCTGGCCGACGCTGCCCCACAGGTTGAAGTTTTTGTTAAGCTGCCCGTTCACCCCCAGTTTCAGCTCGCCGATATTGGCCGCGCCGTCCTGACTAACGGTGACGCCGTTCAGCGTGGCGCCGAAATCCTTGCTGTTATGTATCCAGTTGGCTTCGATAAACGGCTGGAACAGGCGGTCCTTGTTTTTATCCCGTTCGCGCATGTCGTGGTCACGCCATCCGCTGGCGCAGGAGCGCAAGCCGCCGACGCCTTTTCAGGTATGGAATATATACATAACGTCATTGCAATGGTCGCGGTGATAATATTAAATTTATTTATATTTTTAATCTGATAAAATATTCTTTTATCAATGTTTAAAGGTGTAAACGTAATAACAAAGGCGCCACTGAGTTTTTTTACGCATAATTATCAGCCTTTATAACAGATATGTTATTAAATTAGCTTGATTTAGTAATTCTTAAAAAATTTATATCCTCTGCTATTGATGCGTAAGCCCGGTGCTGCAAGCTGTCATGTAATAACATGATTTTTATCAGGCCTACTGTCAGGGATGTCCTGCTAAAACTAACGTATGGTGAGTTTTATTTATTATTTTGGTAAAAGATCCTTCGCTAAAATACAAAGACTGTCGATGAAATACGAGTTTTTTACTTTAACTGTATTTATGAATTTTTGAGAAAAAAAGGTTCATGAAATTATTGTAATTTAATATTTTCTTATTTTCTAGCGAAATTTAGAAGTAAAGAGAGTATTCGTGAGGTGAAGTGAAATTATCCTTCAAATCGTCATGGAGCGATGGGTACAAGCTTAGGGGACATTAGAATGGTTCGCATAGATAACGCGGGGCTCGATATAATTAAACCCCGGCCATATGAACCGCGCTGCTAGCGGGCTGGGTAGTATTGCTTTGGCGGCGCGGTTCAAAAGCAGGAATTTGTTTTCGCCAGCGGCGCTACGCCGGCGATTTTTTTAAGCAGACCGGCTATCAGACAAAATTATCATCGTCGCTGAAGTCATCGTCTGAACCGAAGCCGCCATCCGAACCAAAACCGTTATCGGAGCCAAAGCCATTATCTGAACCAAAACCATTATCCGAGCCAAAGCCGTTATCGGCACCAAAGCCGTTATTGTAATCGGTATCGCCGCCGGCATTATCGCCGCCCAGATAATTATTGTTATTATCCAGGAAATGGCTGTCCGAGACATCATTGAAGGTGTCGAGGTTATTGCTTTGGAAATCCTGATTGGTCAGGGGATCCGTGGCGGCGGTATCCATGGGCTGGTCGATAACATTGACTATCTCCTCCGGCCGGCTGTTATGGAACATGCCGGTGAGCATATTGCCCAATACCACGCCGCCGGCAACCCCGGCCGCGGTTTGCAGCGCGCCGGCCATAAAGCCGCCGCCACGCGGAGGCACCGGCTGTTGTCCATAGCCGGGAGGCGGCGTTTGGGCGTAGCCGTTATAGCCGGGGGGAGGGGTTTGCCCATAGCCGTTATAGCCGGGAGGGGGTGTTTGCTGCCCTTGGCTGCCCCAGGCGTTGGCGGGCTGTTGGGCCTGCGTCTGAGGCTGAGCCGCGCGTGAACCGCCGCCGAACAGATTGCTGAGAAAACCGCCGCTGTGGGCGGGAGGAGTGTTTTTCAGCTCGGTCAGTTCGTTTTCAAGCTGCGTGACCCGCTGATGCAGGCGTTTGAGCGCGGCTTCCTGAATCAAAATAGACTGCGCCATATAATAAGGCGCCGCGGGCTGCTGACGGATAAATTCCTGGATTTGCCGATCCGCCGCGGTATCACGGGCGCCGGATTGCTGTTCCGCCAGTTTCAGGCGCTGAAACAGCCCTTCAATAAGACGTTGCTCTTCAGATTGCATGGCTTTGACCTTTTGACATGTTCAGGTTCGCAGAAGGCTGCATTACGTTTAAATCTAGTCTGTTTACGGCTAATCATAAAGGCGCCGAGCGTAAAGGTTTGCAGATATATGTTACCAGTTAACATACTTTGTCCAATGGGGCGCCTAGAGCAGGTTTCATGCGGGGTTGGCTTCTGCGGCTGAAAAGGCGCCGGCGATGAACCGTTGTTTTGCTTGATTTAACTCAAATTATGCCCCTTGCGGCGGGCCTATGCTTGCTATCGGTTTCGTGATGGAAATTGGAGGAGTGTATGATTCACGTTTATGACAGGAATCGGAATGCAATCATCCCTGGTCAGAAAGTCATGATTGCCGCTACCGGTGAGACATCCATTGCCAAGGCCGTACATGCCGAGGGGCTATCGCCCGTCGAGGCCGAACGGGCAAAGTGTGTGGAACTGCAAAATACCGCCGAGCGCTATATTCCCTTTGAGCTGATTCGTCTGGCCTGAGTAGGGCCGCCATCCGGTCTACCATGCCATGGGGCGCTAGGTCCGGCGGAAAACTCCCGTCCGATCCGGCCTCATTGGCATGGTCGCCCGTTAACGCGCTCGGTACTTGGCGTGGTGATAGCGGGCCTATTATGCCTGTCGGTATCTGCGGTAAGGTGGATTGGGTGTATTTGCTTGCCCCGATTGCCTGAACCTTGCTTAAACGCCGCCCCCGGCGGCACCGCGTTCCGCCTGCGTTATGCTATATTTTCCTCGACCAGTTATCCGTTGCCAGAGAGACAGCGCCCATGGCCGAATTGACCCGTCCGATGCTTCAACTTCCCCACCAGGCCCATAAGCTGCTGCTGCATTCCTGCTGCGCGCCCTGTTCCGGTGAGGTGATGGAAGCGCTCGGCGCCTCGAGAATTGACTATACCATTTTCTTTTATAACCCGAATATTCATCCGCGGCGGGAGTACCAAATCCGCAAAGAGGAGAATATCCGTTTTGCGCAAAAGCACCGGGTGCCGTTTGTGGATGCCGATTACGACAGCGATAACTGGTTTGCCCGGGCCAGGGGCATGGAGCATGAACCGGAGCGGGGGATACGCTGCACGATGTGTTTCGATATGCGTTTTGAGCGTACCGCGCTCTATGCCTTCGAGCAAGGTTTCAGCATTATCTCCAGTTCGCTGGGCATTTCCCGCTGGAAAAACATGCAGCAAATAAATGACTGCGGCAAACGCGCCGCCGCTAGATATCCCGGCATCACCTATTGGGATTATAACTGGCGCAAGCAGGGTGGTTCATCGCGCATGATTGAAATCAGTAAACGCGAGCGCTTTTATCAGCAGGAATACTGCGGTTGCATTTACTCTCTTCGCGACAGTAACCGGCACCGCAAATCACAGGGGCGGGATATTATTCGTATCGGGATGACATACTATGGCGATGCTGATGAATAAACATCAATTTATGTTAATAATGTTAATTCAATGATCATTCTTGACAGCATTCGTGAATAATCGTCTAATCCTGTTTACCACGCTTTATCCTTATTTTTTTCCGTCACCCCGTCGTATCAATCGTTAAGCCGTTCATACCTGCCAACATGCATTTCATTCCCGGTGGAGGGCATCTCATTCCCATTTCGAGCCGCTCCCGCCGGCATTGCCTTATAGTGGCGCCATTAAGCCCGGATGAGGGCATCGAAATACCCTTCATCTTTCAAGTTGCAGCGGTGTTGGCTGCGCTCGTTTATCCCAGTTACTTGGTTATCTAAGCTCCTGGGGCTCACGAGCTTGCCGTCTTGCTGCAACTGGAAATCTCTTGGGTATAGATAGTGATTACTACGAGGCAGAACATGATGACTCAACAATCCAATCATATCCGGTGGCTGACCCTATGCGGCACTATCGTGACCCAGTTTGCCCTGGGATCGGTGTATACCTGGAGCCTGTTTAACGGTCCGCTGGCGGATAAGCTCCACCAGCCCGTCAGCCAGGTGGCCTTTTCTTTCGGCCTTCTGAGTCTGGCGCTGGCGGTGGCCTCGTCGGTGGCGGGTAAATTTCAGGACCGTTTCGGCGTGCGTAAGGTGACCATCGGCGCCGGCGTGTTGCTGGCGGCGGGGTTTTGGCTGACCGCCTACGCAACCAACCTGGCGATGCTGTGGTTATGCGCCGGCATCCTGGTGGGATTGGCTGACGGCATCGGTTATTTGATGACGTTATCCAATTGCGTCAAATGGTTCCCTGAACGTAAAGGCGTGATCTCCGCCTGCGCTATCGGCGCCTATGGCTTGGGAAGCCTGGGGTTCAAATACATCAACAGCCAGCTGCTCGCCCGTTACAGCCTGGAAGTGACGTTTGAACTGTGGGGACTGATAGCCATGCTGATGGTTATCGCCGGCGGTCTGGTGATGAAAGACGCACCGCGGCAGGAAACTCAAAAAGTGCAGGCTGCCCACGATTTTACGCTGGGACAATCTATCAAAGTGCCGCAATATTGGCTGCTGGCCCTGATGTTTTTGACCGCCTGCATGAGCGGTCTCTATGTTATCGGGGTGGCAAAGGACATTGGCGAAAGCCTGGTTCACTTATCGCCGGTATCGGCCGCCAATGCGGTAACCATTATCGCCATAGCCAATCTCGGCGGACGCCTGGTCTTGGGCGTGCTTTCCGACAAAATGCCGCGGATACGGGTTATCACGCTGGCGCAGGTGGTATCGTTGGCAGGGATGGCGGCGCTCACCTTCGCTCCTCTCGCCGAGGCATCGTTTTTTCTCTCCCTGGCCTGCGTTGCCTTTAGCTTTGGCGGCACCATCACCGTTTATCCTTCACTGGTAAGTGATTACTTCGGTCTCAACAACCTGACTAAAAACTACGGGGTGATTTATCTCGGTTTCGGCGTCGGCAGCATTATCGGTTCTATTGTCGCCTCGTTGTTGGGTGGGTTTATGGTGACCTTTCATTTGATTATGGTGTTATCGATAATCTCCCTGGTGGTCTCCTTGACGCTGCGTCGCCCCGGCGAAAAAGGCCGTTTGGCGCTGCGTCAGGCAATGAGTAAATAACCGCCTGCGTAAAATTTTTTATCAGCCCGCATCCCCGCGGGCTGGTGCGCCGCCGGGTTTATCCTACGCTTCGCACCGTTAATGCATCCTGTCGCGTTCTGAGTCCCCCACGCTTTCCACCCTTAAATTAGCTGCTAGGCTTAACGATAGTCCTCTAAAGAGTACGGTTTTATAAAAACGATGATTTTAGATACCTGAAGGAGCATATCGTGGCCTATCAAAAAGTGATGTCGTTATCCGCTTTGCCGGAGCTGGAACCCAAAAAAGTCAGCATGGACGAAACAGATATTCTGCTCATCAGGAAAGGCGATGAGGTTTTTGCCCTTGAGGCGACCTGTCCTCATTCCGGCGCCCCGCTGGAAAAAGGTGCCCTTTGTGAAGGGAAGCTGATATGTCCCTGGCATAAATCCGTATTTACCATCGAAGAGGGAGCTTTGTGCGAACCACCCTCTCTGCGTGCCCTGAAACGTTATCCGGTGAAGGTGGAGGAGGGGGCAATCTGGCTCGATCCCAAGGCCCTGCCGGGCGCCGCTGCCCTGGACAAGGTGGACGATACGCAGGCGATAGTGGTCCTGGGTTCAGGCGCAGGCGGCAGCGCCGCGCTGAAGGCGCTGCGCGAAAAGGGCTATAGCGGCCGGTTGATCGTTGTTGAGCGCGAAAAACAGGCACCCTATGACCGTACTGTGCTGTCTAAATTCGTGCCTCAGGGGGATATGTCCATTGATGAGGTTCCGTCGTTGCTCGACGATGATTTTTACAAAAAGCAAAAGGTCGAGCGCATTACCGGCAACGTGGAAGAGCTCGACGTAAAAAAACACCAGCTGCGGCTGGAAGACGGCACAGTCGTACCCTACCGGAAATTATTGCTGGCCACCGGCGGTATCCCGCAGCGGCCGGATCTGCCGGGCAAGGCGCTGCTGGGCATTGAGGTTCTACGCAGTTGGGAGCAGGCGGCCGCCATTATGGCCGTGGTTGAGCAAAAGCAGCGGCTGGTGATAATCGGCAATAATTTTATCGGTATGGAGGTGGCGGCGGCTTTCCGTAAACAGGATATCGATATTACGGTTATCGCCAAGCATGACCTGCCGTTTGAAAAACAGTTCGGCAAGGATCTGGCGAGCTTTTTCCGCCGGCGCCATGAGCAAAAGGGCGTAAAATTCATTGAAGGCGAACCGGCATCTTTCGACGGCGATCGCCATGTGTCGGCGGTGGTATTGAAAGACGGCCGCCGCATTGATGCCGATGTGGTGTTGCTGGCCACCGGAGTCATGCCCGCTACGGACTTTATCCATGAATTGCCGCTCAATAAAGACGGCAGTTTGACTGTGGATGAATCCATGTCGGCCGGGCACGATATTTTCGCCATCGGCGACATTGCCACCTTCCCGCTTAACGGACATCCCACGCGAATTGAGCACTGGCGCGTGGCGCAGCAGCATGGCCGCGTAGCCGCAGGCGTTATGGCGGGTCTGGATGAGAAATACGATTCGGTGCCTTTTTTCTGGACGCAGCATTACGGGGTGCGCTACGAATACCTGGGGCATGCGGAGAAATGGGATGATATCGACATCATCGGCTCGCCGGATAAAGACGATTTTGTGGCGCTGTTCGGCCTGAAAGACAAACTGATGGCCGTGGTGGGCACCGGCCGCATGCGTACAACCGGTACCTTGCTCATCAAGATGGGCGAGCCGCTGACCATGGACGATGCCCGCCGCATCGTTAAAGAGGTTAAGGAACCCAAAAGCTGATATTTGCCCGGGCCGTTACGCGCCCGGGACGCCATGACCATCATGCCAAACGCTGCGGATAAACCTGCTGTGTTTGGCTTTTTTTTTGCGCCATAGAGGACAACCCCACAAAAAGTATGTTATTTAATGCTTCTTACCGGCCGCATAATGCTCCGCTGGACTTCATCGGCGGTTGCTGCCAGTATTGCCGTCGGTTTTTTGCGGGTCGAACGGGACAAAGGTTCGATTATAGCTATTTGTGAAAAAGGATATGCAGTTGATTATACAGCCCATTTTTATGGTTGGTGCTAGGGGATGCGGCAAAACCACCGTTGGCCGGGCATTGGCGCAGGCGCTGGGATTTCAGTTCACCGATACCGACCTGATATTGCTGCAGTCCACCGGTCTGAGCGTGGCACAGATAGTGGAGCAGGAGGGCTGGGCGGGATTCAGGACCCGCGAAAGCGATATATTGCATGGGGTGGCAAGCGCCGACGGCCGTCAGGTGGTAGCCACCGGCGGGGGAATCATTTTATCAGAGGCCAACCGGCGGTTCATGCGCGCCACCGGCACCGTGTTTTATTTGCACGCCCCGGCGGACGTGCTGGCCCGGCGCCTGGAAGCCGTGCCTGAAGAGGATCAGCGTCCCAGTCTTACCGGCAGGCCCATCGCCGAAGAGATAGCGGAAATATTACTGGCCCGCGAGGCGCTGTATCAGGATGCTGCCCATCATGTGCTGGATGCCGGCCAGTCGCCGCAGGATGTGGTCTCGGCTGTTTTGCAGCGGCTTTGTCCCTGCGCCGCCGGCTGAAGGGGCGGCCGTTACGGCGCCATCCATGCAGCCGTTCCCGCGAACCTTTACCCGCCAGCAGAGTTTTCAAGAGTAGCCTATACTTATTTACCCGACCAAATCATAAATAAGGGAGTGATTATGGCGAGTAAACCACCGTATCCGCGTGAAGCGCATATAGTAAAGAAAGAAAAGGGATTGCCTGGTAAATCCAAAGAAGTCTATGAATTGCGGGCGGATCATCCAAGGCCCGATACGCTTATCAGCGAACATGATACCGAGCAGGAAGCGCTTGACGCTAAGGATCGGTATCAGGATGAAGATAAGTCCTGATATACCCGCCTTTTTGCAACTCGAATTATTTTGGGTATAAGCAGCAGGGCGGTAGGATTGTACGCTATCACTTACCGGCGGTTCAGGCTCTAGCGGCTGAACCGCCGGTTAATCATTTTTTACGTCATTTTCAATAGGCTTGTATTTGTATTACTTTTATTGAATTCAGGCCCGCAACTATTAGTAAATTGAATAATAATCTTATCTTTATCCGCGCGGAGCAATTCACTGAATTACCGATAGCCTTACGGCTATAACCGTAGATTGTCAGGAATAAGCTCGTTATTATCGCGCTTAAGGGATTAAACACGCTATTTTTAACTGAAGGTTTATTTTGTGGGAAAATATTATCTTGACGGAGAGCGGCTGACAATTTAAAGATTATTCAACCTGCTTTTAATAAAAATGAAAATGAAAAATAATCATGTCTACCTTGGAAAATGCATCAGCGGTATTAAAACTGTTTGCCCATGAAAGTTCGTCTTTACCACAACAGGGATTATCTTTCAGCGATGTGGCCAGCCGGCTGCCGTTGCCGAAAAGTACCTTGTCCAGATTATTGGTGGCCATGGAAGATCAGGGGTTATTGGTCCGTAATCCCGCCAACCGGCTTTATTCCGTGGGTGAATTGCTGCTGGCTGTAGGTGGCCGGCAGCGTGCAAAGCCATTAACGGATGTGGTTGCTCCCGCCCTGACTGCCCTGAGCGACGAACAGGGCTGCGCCGGCATGATTTGTCTGCTCGAAAAAGATTATGTCCGCATCGTATCGGTATTTAACGGTTGCCCCCACCGGCCGGCATCCTATAGCGCCGGGCACCGGTTACCGGCGGCGAACACCGCCGTCGGACGGGCTCTGCTGGCCGGTTATTCCGAGCGTGACGTTATCGATCGCCTGGTCCCGGGCGCGGCGGCGCATGCGTCTTTTTCGCAACACGGGTTAACCGGTTTATTACAGCGCCTTACCGTGGTGCGCCGGCAGGGTTGGTCTTATGCCCGTAATGAAACCCGGCCCGACCAGAGCGCGCTGGCGACGTCTCTGACGCATCCTCTGCGAAACGAACGCGTCGGGCTTTGCCTGACCTTTCCAAGCCTGAGCGACGGCAATGCGTTCCCGCAACATCTGTTAACGCGCCTTATATCCGTGACCCGGATGCTGGCGGAAAAAATTGGCGACCCAGGCTGGCGGCCTCGTTAATTTTTCTGCCTGGTTACCGGCATTTTTCAGCATTAGGACGTGACAAATCGATATTTCACCTTTTACTATGAATGACTTAAATTATGATCGATACAGGAAATGATCCATGCTGAATGTAAATGAGTATTTTGCCGGGAAAGTGAAGTCCATTGGTTTTGACTCCGCCAGCATTGGTCGCGCCAGCGTCGGCGTTATGGAAGCCGGAGAATATACTTTCACCACTGCACAGCCGGAAGAGATGACCGTGATCAACGGTGCGTTGAAAGTACTGATTCCCGGCGCGCACGATTGGCAGGTGTTTATGCCCGGCGAGATGTTTTTTGTACCGGCGAAGAGCGAGTTTTTCCTGCAGGTGGCCGAAGCCAGCGCCTATCTGTGCAAATACCTGAGTAAATAGTCAGAATATAGGCAAACCGAAACGGAAGGCCCCACAACCGGCCCTCTTCGTTTATTCTAACGCTGGGTTTCGCCGCCCAGCGCCGCTGTCAGCTGGCTGATGAGCTCGGATAGCTCGCCGGTCATCAGAATGAAATCCGCATCAAAGCGCTGCGCCACGTCCTCTCTGTCGATATCGTCGTTTTGCTCACGCAGCTGCTCGGAGAATTTAAGCCTTTTCAAGGTGGCGTCGTCCGCCAGTACGAACTGAACCCGCTCCAGCCAGTCCAGCGCCAGTTTTGTCACGACTTTTCCCGCCTCGATATGCGCGGCGATTTCGTCGCTGGCGAGGTCCTGTTTTTTACAGCGGATGATGCCGCCGTCTTCCAGCAGGGCTTTGAGTTCGGCCTCGTCCTGAATGGCGAAACCCGCCGGGGGTTCCGTGCCGCGGACCCACTGCGTCAGGGTCAGCTCGATGGGATTCTCCAGGGTAAGGGGCGCCACCGGCAGCGAACCGAGGGATTTGCGCAGCAATGCCAGGGTGTCTTCGGCTTTTTTGGCGCTGGCGGCATCGACAATCACCAGGCCTTTTCCCGTATCGATCCAAAGAAATGTCTGGCTGTAACGGCTGAAGGCGCGAGGCATCAAATTGAACAGCACTTCCTCTTTCAGGGCGTCTTTTTCCGCTTTACGCAGCTTGCGGCTCTGGTCTGCCTCCAGCTTTTCCACCTTGCCCTGCAACTCCTGTTTCACCACCGAAGAAGGCAGGATTTTTTCCTCTTTGCGCACGCAAAGCAGGATATGCCCGTTAACCCCATGGGTTAGCGCGGTGCTTTTGTCGCCCAGCGGTGAAACCCAGCCGGATTTCACCATATCCTGGCTGCCGCAGGGAGAAAACACCGAGCCCGCCAACTGTTTTTCCATGTCTTCCGCCGACAGCGCAAGATCGCGGGTCAAACGGTAAATCATCAGATTTTTAAACCAAAACATATTTTTTATATCCCTGGACTGGCGCGCCCGTCAGCGCGCGAGTTGTTCAAACGCAGGGCGCATGATAGCGCATAAGGACGTTAAAATCGGTAAAGATTTTTCCGGTTTTCGCCTACGATCGCCGGCGGTGGCGAAGAAAAAAAAGGACATAACCGTCGTTAAGTTAAAAGAGCGCCAGACTGGATTAGTTTCAAATAATAATTGAATTATCTAATTAATAATATCTCCCAGAATTGTGCATTCTTGAATTCACGCCAACATAAACTAACTTGATTGCGTAGCCTATTGCTACAAGGGAGAATATCGAGGAGAAAGTTTATGGAGTCGCATACTGTCATCGCCACAGCAAGAGTTACCTCCTGGGGTGCTATTATCGGTGGAGTTATTACCGTATTGGCAATATCCGTTCTGCTTTCGGTATTGGGAACGGCATTAGGGTTGAGCAGGGCGGAGCCCTATTCCGAGCAGCCGGCGCAGGGGGTCGGTAGCGCGGTAACGGTCTGGTCATTTATTTCAATACTCATTAGCCTGGCATGCGGCGGTTATGTCGCCGGTCGACTGGCCGGCGCGGCGGGAATAAGCCATGGCTTTCTGGTATGGGCCATGTCATTAATAATCGCAATTATCATTAGTAGCATTATTATAGGCGGAGCGCTACGGGCCGCCGGCAGTATTATCGGTTCCCTTGCCTCGGTCACCGGCGGCGCGTCATCAGGCATGGTTTCGTCTTTATCAGACAATAAAGGCCATTTGCAAGGCCTGTTAGAGAATACCCTAAAGCCCATGGGGATGAATGCCGGACTCCCGGCGGACCCGATGCCGAAAAAGGCAGTGAATGCTTTGCAAAACAGCAGTATAGAGTCGTTAAAGCCGGACTACCTGCCAAGACAGTTGTCGGCAGCCCGTGATGATATGCAAAGCGCCATGAACGCCATTTTAAAAAGCCCGGCCAGTTTCGACAGCGAGATGCATCAATTGTCCGTCAAACTCAAGCAGCGCGGGGACGGTATCACGGATGATATCAAGCGGGACGACATCCGCCAGGCGCTGGCGCGCGATACCTCGATGTCCCCCGATGAAGTTAACCAGGCCACCGACACGGTGATCCGCTACCAGCGGCAGGCGATCGCCGAGGTCAAGGCGCGTTTGGAGGATCTCCAGCAGAATATTGATGATGCCGTGGCGGAAATGCAGCAGTGGAAAGAGCAGGCCAGGGAGCAAGCCGATGCCGCCGCGAAAGCCATTGCCAAATCCGCAGTATGGTTGTTTATCGCGCTACTGATCGGCGCGGCGGTGGGCGCCTATTGCGGCCTCTGGGGCGCTAGAACCGCCCATCGCTACGCCTTTTGAAGGGATAAGCCGGCTAGCGGACCGCAAAACGGGCTTCCAGCCGGCTGACGCCCATGCCGTTGATTTTATTAACCTTGATCTGCACCGGAATCCGATCTTTCATGGCCTCCACGTGGCTGATAACGCCAATCATTTTACCGGTGGCGTTTAACGTATCCAGGGCATCAAGGGCGATATCCAGCGTCTCGGCGTCCAACGTGCCGAAACCCTCATCGAGAAACAGGGAATCAATGCGGATTTTGTGGCTCACCAGATCCGATAACGCCAGGGCCAGGGCCAGGCTGACCAGGAAACTCTCCCCGCCGGACAGCGTGCGGGTATCCCGTATCGCTTCCGCCTGCCAGGTATCCACGACTTCCAGTTCCAGCTCGGCGGCGGATTTACGCCGCAGCTGGTAACGATCCTGCAGGCGCGCCAGCTGCCGGTTCGCCAGATGAATCAAATGTTCAAGGGTGAGACCCTGGGCAAACTTGCGGAATTTGTCCCCCTCTTTGGAGCCTATCAGCTCGTTAAGGTAGCTCCAGTCCGCATAGGCCGCCTCGCTGTCGGCAATAGCCTGCAGCAGGTTGTGCTGATCGAGCCGGCGGCGTTCATGGCTGGACAATTGCTGCTGGATTTCACCCTGCCGCCGGGCTTTTTCCGCCAGCAGGGTTTTGACGGCGGCCAGACGCTGCTCCACGGCGGCGGGCTGTTGCTCCTCTCCCAGGTCGGCAGGACGTTCCGCCAGACTGTTTTTCAGCGCCTGTTCCGCCTGTTCATACCAGGCCGCGGCGTGCTGGCGCCGCTCCTTGAGCTGCTCTTCCATGTCCCGCAATTGATCCCTTTCCTGCGGGGGCAGCAGAGCCGATAGCAATTCGGCGACGGTGGCGAACGGGCTGCTGTCGAGAGCGCCTTGCAGCGCGGCCCCGGCCTGCTGCGTCTGCATGTCGAATTCCTGTAATTGACGCTGTTGCGCTTCGATACTGCCCGTTAATTGCAGCAGTTGTTCCCTGGCATGCTGCAGCCGTTGCTCCGCCTGCTGGCGCGCCTGTTCCGCCGTTTCTCCCAGAAGGCGCAGCTCATCTCCCAGCTGCGGCACGGTGGCATCCCCCACCCATAACCGCCGCTCATCCCGCGCCTGTTGCAAAGCGGTTCGGGTGTGTTCGGTCCGCTGTTCAAGCTCGGCCGATTGGCGCGCGAGTTCCTCCAGGCTGTCTTGGTGGTTGCGAATTTCATTAGCCTGCGCCGCCAAGGACACCTTCAGCTCCTGCTCCTGCTGCAAATGCCCGCACCACAGTTGCCACTCTTGCTGGCGCGCCGCCAGCCACTCCTCGACATTATTCTCTTCCGGCACGGTAAGCCCTAGGGGAGACAACGACGCGGCGACTTCCGTCGCCAACCGCCGGACCAGGGTTTGCTGCTCGGTCAGGCGCTGCGTGGCCTGCTGTAACGTCTGCGCGGTGGTGTGCTGCAACTGGTCGTTCAGCGCCAGCCGGGCCTCGGCCGATGCCACTTTCCCGTTGGCGTCGTTCATGGCGTCTCGCGCGGCCTGTAATTGACCCTCGGCCTGCCGCCGCGTCTCGAGCCGTTCCGCTAAAGCCTGCTCCCGCGCATCCTGTTTCGCCAGCCATTCCGCCACGTTCCCGTCGTCGGCGGGTGAGCGTTCCCTGCCCAGCGCGGCGGCGGCCAACGCCCACTGCTCATCGATGGCCGTCAGTTCCCTTTGCAGTTGCGCCTCGTCATCCGCCGCTTGATGCCGTTGGTTCAATAGCATGCCGCTGCGGGTATCCGTCGCCACCCGGTCGGCGGTTATCGCCGATACTTCCTGTTGCAGCCCCTGCAGCCTGAGCTCGGTTTGCGCCGGTTCCGGCAGTCGGTAATGATCGACAAAGGGGTGTTCAACGGCGCCGCACAGCGGGCAGGGCAGCCCGGATTGCAAATGTGCTCTTTGGCCTTCCAGCGCGACAATGCGCTGCTCAAGCTGATAGCGGGCGCTGACTTCATTCAATAACCGGGACTTTTCCTCCCACTGCTGTTGCCTGGTCCGGCTGCTTTGCGCCAGCGCATCGAGTTCCTGCTGCAATGCCGTCTGTCGCACGGCGGCGGCGGCGAGATCCCGCGTGAGCCGCCGGCGCTGGGGCAATAACGACGCGAGCACGGTGCGGGCAGGGCTGTGCCGGCGGCTTAGCTCCCATTCATCTTGCAGCGCGCCAAAGGGAGTGAGTGCTTCCCGCTGCTCCCGTTGGCGCTGCAGTTCGTTAAAGCGTTCGGTGAGGACAGCCGCCTGCCGGCGGCAGCTCTTGGCCTCGGCAAGGACCGATTGCCGTTCGGCCAGCAGCTCTTGCTGCTGTTGCAGGCAGCCATCGCGCTGCCGGCCCAACTGGTCCGCCTGCAGGCGTTCCCGCTGCCGGCGGGCGAAGAGTTCGCGCCACAGCGGCAACCCTTCTCCCCACTGGTGATAGTCCGGATGCTGCGTTAAATAGCTCTCGGCCTGCCGGAGCTGCTGTTCGGCCCGGGAAAGGGCGGTCTGTTGTTCCGCCAGCGCCGATTGCCTTTTTTGCCGCTGGGCGCTGAGCTCCCGGGCAGCCTGGCGCAGTTGCGCCGCCTGTTGTTCCAGTCCTGCGATATGCTGATCCAGGGGAATAATGCGCTCGTCCATAAGCTGCTGAAGCTGCCGCCGGTGCCGGAGATAATCCTGCCAGCCCTGGCGGGCGCGCTCGAAAGCCTCCTGCAAGGGCAGTAAAGCCTGCTGCGTACGTTGCTGCTCGGCGCGCTGCGCGGCGATGGACTCGTCCAGGTGTTGCTGCCTAAGCCGGCTGCGTTGCTGCTCTTCCAGCAGCGGACGCAGGGACTCCGCGGGTTCCCCCCGGGTCAGCCGGGACAGCTGCGGCTGCGCTTCGTCATAAGCCCGCGCCGAGGCCTGTTGCCTTTCACGGGCGGCGGACAAGGCCGCCGTAAGCTGCCCGTGCCTTGCCAGCCAGTCCAAATGACGCTGCAGCGCCTGCTGTTGGTGGTTTAGCCTTAGCTCCTCTTCCTTTAATCGCGCCAGCTCATCGTTTAGTTCCTGCAGTTGCGGTTCGGTGAGCAGCTCAATGGCGGCGGCACGGGCCTGCAAATTGTCCAGCTCTCCTTTGACCGCTTTATGGCGTTCGAATATGCCGGCGGAAATGCGACCGTAGATGTCGGTGCCGGTGAGCTCTTCCAAGAGTTCGGCGCGCTTTTTGGCGTCGGCATTGAGAAAGGCGGCGAAGTCCCCCTGCGCCAACAGCATGGATTTGGTGAAACGCCCGAAGTCCAGCCCGGTGATGTCGGTGACCAGCCGCAGCTTGTCGTTGATTTTATCCGCCAGGATACGGCCGTCGGCGATACGGCCGTCGGCGATGAGCGCCAGTTCGGTTCTCGGCGGCTGCAGGTTGCCCTGCGGGCTGTTTTTCGCCCGCCGCTGGCTCCAAAAGGCGCGGTAGCCGATACCTTTCACTTCGAACTCCACCTCCGCCAGCGCTTCGGCGGTGTGGCGGGTCATCAGCTCCTGGCCGGGATTGCCGCCCAGACGGGGAGTCTGGTGATAAAGCGCCAGACAAATGGCGTCCAGCAAGGTGGTTTTACCGGCGCCTGTGGGACCGGTAATGGCAAACAGGCTGGCGCCGTCGAAAGGGGCGGCGGTAAAATCGATTTTCCATTCCCCTTGCAGCGCATTGAGATTTTTCAGCCGCAGCGTCAGGATTTTCATCGGCTGGGCTCCTGTGCCGGACTTTCGTGCCGGATATCCGCCACCACCCGCTCATACAGCAGGCGGATGCGGCTGAGTTCCTCTTCATCCCGCACCAGCACCTGCGCCAGGCGGCGTTCGAACACCTCTTCCACGCTGAGTTCGGTCAGCGTTTCATGAGGCTCTTTTTCCAGCGCCTGGCGCCGCTGCTCGCGGTTGCGGCGCAACAGCAAAATGTCCACCGGCAGATCGGCGGCAATCTGCTGTATTTGCCGCTGGATATCATTAAGCCAGGCATCGGTCAGCACTTCGATATCCAGCCATACCCTCGTCTGGCCCCGGTAATCGCGAAAGGTGAGCAACTGCGCTTCAATTTCCGCCAGGGTGCCGCGAATCAGGCGCAGGGGCTGGACCTCCGGCACCGTCAACGGCGTCACCACCGCCGTCAGGTCCGGCTGGAAATCCACCATATTGACCTGTTTGGGCTGGCCGGCCTCGTCAAAGCTCAGGGGAATGGGGGAGCCGCAATACAGAATATTCGGCCGGCCGCCGACGCTCTGCGGCCGGTGAATATGACCGAGGGCGATGTAATCGGCGGGGGGAAATAACGGGACGGGAAAAGCATCCAGGCTGCCGATATAGATATCCCGTACCGAATCGCTGGTGCCGGCGCCCACGGCGGTCAAATGACCGGTGGCGACGATGGGCACCGGCGCGGTCAGGGTATCGCGCAACGCCACGGCCTGTTGATATAAATCCCGGTAATGTCCGGCGATGGCATCCATCAGGGAGCGCTGTTTGTCATCCCCCGACTCGCCGGCGCGGCTTACCAGCATATCCCTGGCCCGTAAAAAAGGGATGGCGCACAAAATCGCTCCCGGTTTTCCGCTACGCTCATCAAGCACGAAAACCTGCTGTTCGGCGTCGCCGCCGGCAATGACGCGGGTATTGAGGCAGGCCAGCAGTCCGCGTGATTCGTTGAGGGTGGCGACGGCGTCATGATTCCCCGCCAGCACAATCAGCCCGCAGCCGGTGGGCTGTAGCTCCACCACAAAACGGTTGAAGAGTTCCCGTGCATAGCTGGGGGGCGTGCCGGTATCGAATATATCGCCGGCCACCACCACCGCGTCCGCCTGATGCAGTTCAACCTGCGTCACCAGCCAGCGCAGGAAGGCCTGATGTTCATGGGCGCGATTCTTGGTGAAAAACGACTGACCCAAATGCCAGTCGGAGGTATGAATGATCCGCATGAGGCTCCGGAGAAAATCCCTGAATCAGGGCGAGAGTATATACCCAATAGCGTTCAGGTTGCAGCCAACTCAGCCGCAACCTGAACGCTATCGGGTATAACCCTTGCTTCGGCGGATACCGAAATAAAGGTGCGATTATATAATTTGCGGCGGAAAAACGGCGATCTCCTATCCTTGAAGCAGGCGGCGCCTATTTTAATAAATCTGTCATAAAAGTGACGCATAATGCCCGGGCACGATAACCGCAGAGAATAAACGGCAGGAAAATAATGGCAAAACGCATATTAGTCGTGGAAGATGAAGCACCCATCCGTGAAATGGTCTGCTTTGTTCTTGAACAAAATGGCTTCCAGCCTATTGAGGCGGAAGATTACGGCAGTGCGGTGAGTCGTATGGCGGAGCCTTATCCGGATCTGGTCCTGCTCGACTGGATGTTGCCCGGCGGTTCGGGTATACAGTTTATCAAACTGATGAAGCGCGAAGTATTGACGCGCGATATTCCTGTCATGATGCTGACGGCGCGCGGCGAGGAGGAAGACCGGGTGCGGGGACTGGAAGTGGGGGCGGATGATTATATTACCAAGCCCTTCTCTCCCAAGGAACTGCTGGCGCGGATCAAAGCGGTAATGCGGCGTATCTCGCCGATGGCGGTGGAAGATAAAATCGAAGTGCAGGGCTTGAGCCTGGACCCCTCTTCGCACCGGGTAACATCCAATGAGCTGGCGTTGGATATGGGGCCTACCGAATTTAAACTGCTGCACTTTTTCATGACCCATCCCGAACGGGTCTATAGTCGCGAACAGTTGCTCAACCATGTATGGGGTACCAATGTTTACGTGGAAGATCGTACGGTGGACGTGCACATTCGTCGTTTACGCAAGGCGCTGGAAACAGGCGGGCACGATCGGATGGTACAGACGGTACGGGGAACCGGCTATCGTTTCTCGGCCCGCTATTGAATCTGTCTCAAGGGAGAACGGCCGGTGCTAGAACGTTTATCCTGGAGCAAACTGCTGCTTGAACTGGGGCTTTTTTGCCTGCCCGCCCTGCTGTTGTCGTTACTTATCGGGCATTTGCCCTGGCTGCTGGCGGCGGCGCTGTTGGCGGCGCTGCTGCGTAACTATTATTATCAGCTCCGGCTGTCCTGGTGGCTGTGGGTAGACCTGAGCCGGACCCCGCCGGTGGGCCGCGGCAGTTGGGAACCGCTGTTCTACGGCCTGCATCAGATGCAACTGCGCCATCGCCGCCGCCGCCGCGATTTGGCAACGCTGTTCAAGCGATTTCGCAGCGGCGCGGAAACCCTGCCGGATGCGCTGGTGATGCTGACCGGCGACGGCCATATATTTTGGTGCAATGGCTTGGCGCAGCAGTTGCTGGGCTTTCGCTGGCCGGAAGACAACGGCCAGCATATCCTCAATTTGCTGCGTTACCCCGAGTTTAATGAATACCTGCAAAATCAATCCTTCCAGCGGCCCCTTACGCTACACATCAACAACCAGCGCTATGTGGAGTTCCGGGTGATGCCTTACACCGACGATCAGTTGTTAATGGTGGCGCGGGACATTACCCAGATGCGACAGCTGGAAGGGGCGCGGCGCAACTTTTTTGCCAATGCCAGCCATGAGCTGCGTACGCCGCTGACGGTCCTGCAGGGTTATCTGGAGATGATGAACGATCAGGAGATGGACCCGGCGATTCGCGCCAAGGCAATCCATACCATGCAGGATCAAACGCAGCGCATGGAGCGCCTGGTTAAACAACTGCTGGTGCTTTCCCGCATCGAAGCCGCTCCCCACAACGAAGTCAACGAGAATATCGACGTTCCTTCCATCCTCAAGCGGCTGCAGCAAAGCGCGGAGGGGCTGAGCCAGGAGCGCCACGACATTGTGTTTCGCGTTAATGAGCATCTGCGGGTGCGCGGTAACGAAGAGCAGTTGCGCAGCGCCATGTCGAATCTGATTTACAACGCGGTGATCCACACGCCGCCGGGCACCCGTATCGAGGTCTGCTGGCAGCGTACCTCCGCCGGCGCGGAATTCCAGGTGAGCGACAATGGCCCGGGTATCGCGCCGGAGCATATCCCCCGACTGACCGAGCGTTTTTACCGGGTGGATAAAGCCCGGTCACGGCAAACCGGCGGCAGCGGCCTCGGGCTTGCCATTGTGAAACACGCCCTCAGCAATCATGACGCGCGCCTGGATATCATCAGCGAACCGGGCGCCGGTACCCGATTTTATTTCACCTTGCCGAACCGGTTGATAGTTGCCCCGTCCCTGAAGGAAAATAACCTCACCTTTAAGCCGCCCGTCGAGCTTTGATGAAAATCGTCCGTCCCATCGTCTGCTGTCTGCTCATATTACTGGCCTGGCCGGCCTCCTCCCGGGCGGTAACGGTATTGTCGGGCAGCCTGACCAGTACCGGTTCCGATACCCTGGCCAATTTGCTGACCGGCTGGGGAATGGATTTTAATCGCCGTTTTCCCGAGGTGGGGGTGCAGATCCAGGCCTCGGGCTCGGCAACGGCGGCGGCGGCGCTGACCGCCGGCACCACTCAGCTCGGGCCGATGAGTCGCCCCATGACCGAGCCGGAAGTTGACGCATTTCGCCGGCATTACGGTTACCCTCCGTCGGCGGTTCCGGTGGCGCTGGATGCGGTGGTGATTCTGGTGAATGAGGATAATCCCCTGCAATCCCTGCCGTTGAGCCAATTGGACGGCATCTTTTCCATTACCCATAGCTGCGGTCCCTCGCCGGCCTTGAAACGCTGGGGGGACCTGGGGCTGAAAGGGCATTTGGCCGGGCAGACCCTGCTGCGCTACGGTCGCAATTCGGCGTCCGGCACCTACGGCTATTTCCGTCAGCGCGTACTGTGCGGCGGCGATCTGCTGACGTCGGTGAACGAACTGCCCGGCTCGGTATCCGTGGCCCAGGCGGTGGCGGGTTCAGTCAACGCCATCGGTTACGCCGGTATGGGTTTTCACGCCAGCGGCGTCAAAATCCTGGCGTTGACCGACGGGCAGGGGAAAACGGTTCAGCCGGATGATGCCACCCTGCTCAACGGTGAATATCCCCTGGTGCGGTATCTTTATATCTATGTGAATAAAGCGCCGGATCGGCCGCTGGAGCCCATCACAGCGGCATTTTTTGATCAAATCCTTTCCCCCGGCGGACAGCTGCGCGCTCGCCAGAACGGCTACCGACCGCTGCCGGAGGCCGTCAGGCTGCAGGCACGCCGCAATATCGGACTCGAATAGGCCGGCAGGCTTCGCCGCAGCCATTGACGTCTGTGTATCATTTTATCTTATTGTTATATGTGATCTTATTCAGCAAGTATATATGGAGTATTTAAGGTTTTAAGAAATTATTCACTGCATTAACGGTGTTTATTAGGCTAATTGTTCCGCATTAATCCTACACTCTTGTTTTGCGCCCCTTTATCAGTTTAAAGTGCGCCGGTTCCAATCCATAGGTTTTTCTTATTTATTACCTAAAAACAGGCACGACAAGATTTCATGAGTCAGCGTTTAACTTATAGAGACATTCTGGCACTCGGCTTTATGACCTTTGCGTTATTCGTCGGCGCCGGCAATATCATTTTTCCCCCCATGGTGGGATTGCAATCCGGCCCTCATGTCTGGTGGGCGGCAGCGGGCTTTTTGATTACCGCGGTGGGACTGCCGGTGTTGACCGTTATCGCGCTGGCGAGGGTGGGGGGCGGCATCGACGCCCTCAGTTCTCCCCTCGGCCGCAAAGCCGGCTTGGTGCTGGCGGTGGTCTGCTATCTGGCGGTGGGTCCGCTGTTCGCCATTCCCCGCACCGCCACGGTCTCCTTTGAAGTGGGCATGGCGCCTTTTACCGGCCAGGGCGGCGGGCCGCTGTTGTGCTATAGCCTGATCTATTTTGTCCTGGTCATCGGCATTTCCCTTTATCCGGGCCGCCTGCTGGATACGGTGGGCCACGTCCTGGCGCCGCTGAAAATAGTGGCTTTAGGCATCCTGGGCGCCGCCGCGCTGCTCTGGCCGGCAGGGAGTCCGATCCCGGCCAGCGAAATCTATAACCAGATGCCGTTCTCAACCGGCTTTGTGAATGGCTATCTCACCATGGATACCTTGGGCGCCATGGTGTTCGGCATTGTCATCGTCAACGCGGCGCGGTCCCGCGGCGTGGATAATCCGCGCCTGCTGACCCGTTATACCGTTTATGCCGGTCTGATTGCCGGCATCGGTTTAACGGCGGTCTATATCACCCTGTTCAAGCTGGGATCGGGCAGCGGCGTGCTGGTGCCCTCGGCGCAAAACGGCGCCGAGATCCTGCATGCGTATGTGCAATACCGGTTCGGCAACGGCGGCAGCGGCTTCCTGGCCGTCTTGATTTTTATTGCCTGCATGGTCACCGCGGTTGGGCTGACCTGCGCCTGCGCCGAGTTTTTCAGCGGGCATTTGCCCCTGTCCTACCGGACGCTGGTGGTGGTGCTGGGGCTGTTTTCCATGTTGGTTTCCAATCTCGGGCTCAGCCATCTGATTCAATTCTCCATACCGGTGCTGACCGCCATTTATCCGCCGTGCATCGTACTGGTTTTACTGAGTTTTACCCTGCGCTGGTGGCGCAGCAGCACGCTTATCATCGCCCCGGCGATGCTGGTCAGCCTGATGTTCGGCTGTGTCGATGCCCTCAAGATGTCGTCGTTCCATGATGCGCTTCCCGCCTGGACAGGCCATTTGCCGCTGTCGGCGCAGGGTCTGGCCTGGCTTTTGCCGACCCTGGCGGTGGGTATCATGGTGGCTGTCTATGATAAATTCCGTCTACGGCATGAAGTAACCGCTCACTTATAAAATTCAAACAACGCTGTTGGCCACGGAGAATGCTTCGTGGTTTTTGTCATTTGCCAAAACAGAGTATCAGGGATATGCAACAACCACCCGTAACGTTAAAACGCGGTCTCACCACCCGTCATATTCGCTTTATGGCCTTGGGTTCCGCTATCGGCACCGGGCTGTTCTACGGCTCCGCCGACGCGATCCAAATGGCCGGTCCCAGCGTCTTGCTGGCCTACCTGATCGGCGGCATCGTGGCGTATATCATCATGCGCGCCCTGGGAGAGATGTCGGTCCACAACCCCAGCGCCGGATCGTTTTCCCGTTATGCCCAGGATAATCTCGGTCCGCTGGCGGGTTATATCACCGGCTGGACCTACTGCTTCGAGATCTTGATTGTCGCCATCGCCGACGTTACCGCCTTCGGTATCTATATGAGCGTGTGGTTTCCGACGGTGCCGCATTGGGTCTGGGTGCTTGGCGTGGTCTTGTTTATCGGCGCCATCAATCTGCTGAACGTCAAGGCTTTTGGCGAGATGGAATTCTGGTTCTCCTTTTTCAAGGTGGCCACCATCATCGCCATGATCCTGGCCGGCGTGGGCATTATCGTCTGGGGTTTCGGCAATGGCGGTCAGCCCACCGGCATTCATAACCTCTGGACTCACGGCGGCTTTTTCAGCCATGGCTTCCTGGGCATGATTTTGTCGCTGCAGATGGTGATGTTCGCCTACGGCGGCATCGAGATCATCGGTATCACCGCCGGCGAAGCCAGCGAGCCGGAAAAGTCCATTCCCAAGGCGATTAATTCCGTGCCCTGGCGGATCCTGGTGTTCTATGTGGGTACCCTGCTGGTAATCATGTCGATTTTCCCCTGGAACGAGGTAGGCACCGCGGGCAGCCCGTTTGTGCTGACCTTCCAGAAGCTGGGCATCCCCACCGCCGCCGGCATACTGAATTTTGTTGTGATCACCGCTTCGCTGTCGGCGATCAACAGCGATGTCTTCGGGGTGGGCCGGATGCTGCACGGCATGGCCGGCCAGGGTTATGCGCCGAAAATGTTCGCCCGGGTGTCCCGCCAGGGTATCCCCTGGATAACGGTGCTGGTGATGATGTTCGCCCTGCTTATTGCCGTTTATCTTAACTACATCATGCCGGAAAACATCTTTCTGGTGATTGCCTCCCTGGCCACCTTCGCCACGGTGTGGGTGTGGATTATGATCCTATGCTCGCAGATGGCCTTTCGCCGCCGGCTGGGACCGCAGCAGGTCAAAGCGCTGGCGTTTCCCATGCCCGGCGGAGTGCTGACTTCGGCGGCGGGGGTGGCCTTCCTGCTGTTTATCATCGGGCTTATCGGTTATTTTCCCACCACGCGTATTTCTCTCTACGCCGGCGGTATTTGGGTGGTATTGCTGCTGTTGGGCTACGGTTTTACCCGCCGGCGGCCGGGCGACGCCGCCAGCATTAGCTGAAAAAGAAAACCCGCCGGTAGCGGCGGGTTTATTCAAATATACTACTCAATAAGTGTCCGTTTCTTACAGCTTATCGATGTTCTCAGACAGGTATTTGGCCACGCCCAGGGGTGAAGCGTCCATGCCTTCCTGACCCTTTTCCCACTGTGCCGGGCACACTTCGCCGTGCTCTTCATGGAACTGCAGCGCGTCAACCATACGAATCATTTCATCGATGTTGCGGCCCAGCGGCAGGTCGTTAACCACCTGATGGCGGACAACGCCTGCTTTGTCGATCAGGAACGAACCGCGCAGCGCCACGCCGGCTTCCGGATGTTCAATACCGTAAGCCTTGATGATTTCATGTTTGATGTCGGCAACCAGCGGATATTTAACCTGGCCGATGCCGCCTTTATCCACCGGCGTGTTGCGCCAGGCGTTATGTACAAACTCTGAATCAAAGGATACGCCGACGATTTCAACGCCGCGATTTTGGAATTCAGCGAAACGTTTATCAAAGGCAATCAGTTCTGACGGACACACGAAGGTGAAGTCCATCGGCCAAAAGAAGATAACGGCGGGTTTACCCTTGATAAAACTATGCAGATTGAAGTTATCAACGATTTCTCCGTTGCCCAAAACCGCTGCAGCGGTAAAATCGGGTGCTTGACGAGTGACCAGGACCATGTGTACTCCTGTAAAATACGGTTAGGTTGGTTGACAGGGAAGATGTAAAACGAGAGTCAGTATAGGTTGTCGCAGCTAATGGATAAAGCCATTGGCGCCGATTGATGAGATAGTTTTTACCTATTAATTTGATTAGTATTTTATTTTTATATTACAAAATAACCCTTTGCGATACAAGGGAAAAACGTTAAAGATTTTATTTCATTCCAGTAACAATTAGTGCTGTTTTTTGTTTACAAGGTAAATGCGCCCTGATGCGCCAGCTGCAACATATCCGGGTAAAGTTGCCAAAAACAGGCCTCCAGCGCCGGATAATGTTGTTCAATTTCCGGGTAAATTTCCCCCAGCGCGGCCAGTCTGGGCCGCCGGCTCGCCATGCCCGTCAACACCTGCGCTAAAAAAGGCCGCTGGGCATAACGTTCGAGCCAACGTTCACGCCAAAGATAGGCATTAAGCGAGCGGAACGCTTCCGGCGTTTGCGGCAGCGCCGGCGTAATCACCGCTTCGGCCTGCAGCACGAACCGGCGTAACGGTACGTCCGGCACGACCCGGCTCCAGTGGAGCGCCAGAAAATGATCCCACACCACGTCCAGCGCAATGGGCGCCACCCGCCGGTAATCGGCGCTGAACAGGGTTTTGGCGGATTTCACCACCGTATGGCTATCGGTAAGGGTATCAATGCGCCGGTGCATGCGGATACCGGCCACCACTTCGGCGGAATAAAGTCCGTCGGGGTTGCCGCGGACAAAATCCGCCATCAGATTGCCTAATAGCGAGCTGTGCGCCACGGAGGCGAGATGGAGATGAGCAAGAAAATTCATTGCAAGAGTATAAGGTAAAACACCGGCAAAGCCGCTTATTTCTTGCAGGCCGCGCTGCATAGCCCTAGACTAAGCCGCCTGTTTTTTGTCTTAAGTGAACTGGAATGCGTGTCGCCGAATTCTCATATGAACTTCCTGAGGCCCTGATTGCCGACTATCCCCTGCCGGAACGCAGCGCCTGCCGCCTGCTGGCGCTGGACGGCCCCTCCGGCGAGATGACGCACGGCGTATTTACCGATCTGCTGGATCGGTTGGCGCCCGGCGATCTGCTGGTATTCAATAATACCCGGGTGATACCGGCCCGGCTGTTCGGTCGTAAGCTCAGCGGCGGCAAAATCGAAGTGCTAGTGGAGCGGGTACTGGACGATCATCGGGTATTGGCCCATGTGCGCGCGTCCAAGTCGCCTAAACCCGGCGCCGCGCTATTGCTCGGGGATGATGAAAGCATCGCCGCCACCATGGTGGCGCGCCATGATGCGCTGTTTGAGCTGCGCTTCGATGACGACCGGGATGTGCTGACGCTGCTGAATGCCGCCGGTCATATTCCGCTGCCGCTCTATATCCATCGCCACGATGAGGAAACCGACCGGGAGAGCTACCAGACGGTTTACAGCGAACGTCCCGGCGCGGTGGCCGCCCCTACCGCCGGCCTGCATTTTGACCAGCCCATGCTGGATGCCCTGCGGGACAAAGGCATTGAAATGGCCTTTGTCACCCTGCACATCGGGGCGGGCACCTTTCAGCCGGTGCGGGTTGAAAACCTTGAAGAGCATGTGATGCATTCGGAGTATGCCGAAGTCCCGCAGGAAGTGGTGGATGCGGTGCTGGCATGCAAGAAGCGCGGCAACCGGGTCGTCGCTGTGGGCACCACCTCGGTACGTTCCCTTGAAAGCGCCGCGCAGGCGGCCCGGGGGGCGGTTATCGCGCCGTTTTTCGGCGATACCGATATATTTATTTTTCCCGGCTATCGGTTTCGCATTATCGATGCGTTAATAACAAATTTCCATTTGCCGGAATCGACCCTGATTATGCTGGTATCGGCGTTTGCCGGCTATAAACATACCATGGCGGCTTATCATGAGGCCGTGGCGCTGGAGTACCGTTTTTACAGTTACGGCGATGCCATGTTCATCACCCGTAACGATTTGGCCGCCCTGGACGCCATTGGCGAACGGTAGGCCGCAACCCCGCCGGAGGCGAAATGCCGCCCGGCTTTGCTGCCGCTGCGAACGCAGCCGGCATAAACTGCATCGGACTGTTTCTCCGGTGTCGGAGGCTGAGTGAAGTACGAATTAATCAAAACTGACGGCCGGGCGCGCCGCGGACGCCTGGTATTCGAGCGCGGCGTGGTGGAAACCCCGGCGTTTATGCCGGTGGGCACCTACGGCACGGTAAAGGGCATGACTCCGGAAGAGGTGGCTGAAACCGGCGCGCAAATCATCCTGGGCAATACCTTTCATCTCTGGCTGCGTCCGGGGCAGGAGATCATGAAACTGCACGGCGATCTGCATGATTTTATGCAGTGGCACGGTCCGATTCTCACCGATTCCGGCGGCTTCCAGGTGTTCAGCCTGGGGGATATTCGCAAGATAACCGAAGAGGGCGTGCATTTTCGCAATCCCATCAATGGCGATGCGATATTCCTCAGTCCGGAAAAGTCGATGGAAATCCAGCATGACCTGGGTTCGGATATCGTGATGATATTCGACGAATGCACGCCATTTCCCGCCGAACATGACTATGCCCGCAAATCCATGGAGATGTCGCTGCGATGGGCGGAGCGAAGCCGCCGCCGTTTTGACGAGCTGGGAAACAAAAATGCGCTGTTCGGCATCATCCAGGGCAGCGTTTACGAAGATTTACGAGATGTTTCGGTAAAAAGACTGGTAGAGATCGGCTTTGATGGTTACGCTGTGGGCGGCCTGGCGGTGGGTGAGCCGAAAGCGGATATGCACCGCATTCTCGAGCACGTCCTGCCGCAGATTCCGGCTGACAAACCGCGTTATCTGATGGGCGTGGGTAAACCGGAAGATTTGGTGGAGGGCGTGCGTCGCGGTATCGATATGTTCGACTGCGTGATGCCGACGCGTAATGCGCGCAACGGTCATTTATTTGTCACCGACGGAGTGGTGAAAATCCGCAACGCCAGTAACAAAAGCGACACATCGCCGCTGGATGAACATTGTGATTGCTACACCTGTCGCAATTATAGTCGCGCTTACTTGCATCATCTCGACCGTTGCAACGAAATACTCGGTGCGCGTCTGAATACCATCCATAATCTGCGGTATTATCAGCGTCTGATGGCGGGTTTACGCCACGCTATCGATGAAGGTAAATTAGAGCAGTTTGTTGACGAATTTTATGGCCGGGTTGGAAAACCCGTTCCGCCTTTAGTCGTTGAGTTAAATTACAATGAGGGAATTTAAATGAGCTTTTTCATTTCTGACGCCGCTGCCGCAGCAGGCGGGCCGTCCCAGGGAAGTCCTTACTCTCTGGTGATTATGTTAGTGGTATTTGGCCTGATATTTTATTTCATGATCCTCCGTCCGCAGCAAAAACGCACCAAGGATCATAAAAAGCTGATGGACTCCATCGGCAAAGGCGATGAAGTACTGACCACCGGCGGTCTTGTGGGTCGCGTGACCAAGGTCGCGGATACCGGCTATATTGCGATAGCGTTGAACGATACCAATGAAGTGGTTATCAAACGTGATTTCGTGGCCGCTGTCTTGCCGAAAGGTACGATGAAAGCGCTGTAATTGTCGATTTTCCCGAAGGGAACTGCCGTGTTAAACCGTTATCCTTTATGGAAGTACATCATGCTTATCCTGGCACTTCTCGTCGGGCTGCTGTATGCGCTTCCGAACCTCTATGGTGAGGATCCGGCCGTACAAATCACTGGTGCGCGGGGTGCCGCCGCCAGTGAGACGACGCTGGTTCAGATCCAAAATGTCCTAAAAGAACAGAATATCGCCAGCAAGTCGATCGCCCTGGAAAACGGCGCCATCCTGGCCCGTTTCTCCAATCCGGACGTGCAGCTGCGCGCTCGGGAGGCGTTATTGAGCGCTCTTGGCGAAAATTATGTGGTGGCATTGAACCTGGCCCCGGCCACCCCCCCCTGGTTGGCCATGATGGGGGCCGAACCCATGAAACTGGGTCTTGATCTGCGCGGCGGCGTGCACTTCCTGATGGAAGTGGATATGGATACCGCCCTGGGCAAGCTCCAGGAACAGACCATGGACGCCTTGCGCTCGGATCTGCGTGAAAAAGGCATCCCTTATGCCACGGTGCGCAAAATCGAAAATTACGGCACCGAGGTGAATTTCCGCGACGGGAATTCCCGCGATCAGGCGGTCAGCTACCTGGTCCCGCGCCACCGCGATCTGGTGATCAACAGCACCGGCGATACCGGGCTGCGCGCGGTCATGGCGGACACCCGCCTGCGGGAAGCCCGTGAATATGCGGTGCAGCAGAACATTACCATCCTGCGCAACCGCGTTAATCAGCTGGGTGTGGCCGAGCCGCTGGTACAGCGCCAGGGCGCGGACCGGATAGTGGTTGAGCTGCCGGGTATCCAGGATACCGCGCGCGCAAAGGAAATCCTCGGCGCCACCGCGACGTTGGAGTTCCGCCTGGTGAATACCACTGTTGATCGCAGCGCGGCCGCCAGCGGCCGGGTGCCGGGTGATTCCGAAGTGAAATATACCCGCGACGGCCAGCCGGTGGTGCTCTATAAACGGGTCATCCTCACCGGCGACCATATTACCGATTCCACCTCCAGCGCCGACGAATACAACCGCCCGCAGGTCAATATCTCCCTCGACAGCACCGGCGGCACCAATATGTCCAATTTTACCAAGGACAATATCGGCAAGCCGATGGCAACCCTGTTTGTGGAATACAAGGACAGCGGCAAGAAAGACGCCAACGGCCGGGCTATCCTGGCCAAACAGGAGGAGGTTATCAATGTGGCGACCATCCAGTCCCGCCTGGGTAACAGTTTCCGTATCACCGGCATCGATAATCCGAACGAAGCCCGCCAACTGTCGCTATTGCTGCGCGCCGGGGCGCTGATTGCGCCGATTCAGATTGTCGAGGAACGGACTATCGGCCCGACGCTGGGCATGCAGAACATCACGCAGGGTCTGGAAGCCTGTCTGTGGGGGCTGGTGGCATCCATCATCTTTATGGTGGTGTGGTATCGCAAGTTCGGCCTTATCGCCACTACTGCGCTTATCGCGAACCTGGTGATGATCGTGGGCATCATGTCTTTACTGCCCGGGGCGACGCTTACCATGCCCGGGATCGCCGGGATTGTGCTGACGCTGGCGGTGGCGGTGGATGCCAACGTGCTGATTAACGAGCGTATCAAAGAAGAGCTCAAGAACGGGCGTACCGTTCAGCAGGCTATTCATGAAGGTTATAAAGGCGCCTTCTCCAGTATCGTCGATGCCAACGTGACTACGCTTATCACCGCGATTATCCTGTACGCGGTGGGCACCGGTTCCATCAAGGGTTTTGCCATAACCACCGCTATCGGGGTCGCCACCTCGATGTTTACGGCGATTGTCGGCACGCGCGCCATCGTGAACCTGCTTTACGGCGGTAAACGTATCAGCAAACTGTCTATCTAGGAGTGCGTTGTGGCTCAGCAACATAGAGTTGAAGATTTAAACTACGGCCGTAAAGTCTATGACTTTATGCGCTGGGATTACGTGGCATTCAGCATTTCCATTACGCTGTTAATCATTTCCGTCGCGCTGATGGCCACCCGTGGATTTAACTGGGGGCTGGATTTTACCGGCGGTACGGTTATCGAGCTGAACCTGAGCAAGGCCGCCGATCTGGATGCCATGCGCGGCGCGTTGGAGCATGCCGGTTTCAAGGATCCGCTGATCCAGAACTTCGGCAGCAGCCGGGATGTGATGGTCCGCATGCCGCCGGTGCAGGACGGCGCCGGCCAGGAGTTGGGCAACAAAGTGCTGGGAGTTGTTAATCAGACCTTTGATTCGCAGGCCACCGTGAAACGTATCGAGTTCGTCGGACCCAGCGTCGGCAGCGATCTGGCGCAGGCCGGCGGCATGGCGCTGCTGGTGGCGCTAATCTGTATCCTGATTTACGTCGGCTTCCGGTTCGAATGGCGGCTGGCCCTGGGGGCGGTGCTGGCCTTGGCTCATGACGTGGTGATTACCATGGGTGTCCTGTCGCTGTTTCATATTGAAATCGATTTGACCATCATCGCCTCGCTGATGTCGGTGATAGGCTATTCACTGAACGACAGTATCGTGGTTTCCGACCGTATTCGTGAAAACTTCCGCAAAATACGGCGCGGCAGCTCTTATGAAATCATCAACGTGTCGCTGACCCAGACCCTGAGCCGCACCTTGATGACCTCGGCCACCACGCTGATGGTGGTGCTGATGCTGTTTATCTTTGGCGGCCCGATCCTGGCCGGTTTCTCCTTGACCATGCTGATAGGCGTCACCATCGGTACGGCTTCATCCATCTATGTCGCCTCGGCGCTGGCGCTGAAGCTGGGGATGAAACGCGAACACATGATCCAGCAGAAAGTCGAGAAAGAGGGCGCGGATCAGCCTTCGTTGCTGCCATAATTTAGCGGATTGCCAGCAGGACAAACCCCGCTTCGGCGGGGTCAGATTGCTGACAAACGTACCTCGAGTCAAAAAGGCGGGGCAGGCTGCCAGAAGAGTAAACCGTCCGCGCCAAGGATGGCGCGGATCGAGCCTACAAGGAGGTATTTACGGCGTGTTTACGATCTGGCGGTTTGCCCCGACCGAGCACTTTGCCAACAAGCCCACCCCGCTTCGGCGGGGTTTATTATATCCGCCGCTATTGCTGGGACAGTGGCTTGACGGCGTCGGGGGGCGGTGGGGAATCCGGGGATATTTTGATAATATCGTGCAGCCGGACAAAACCCACCTGTTCCGGCGCCAGTCCGCTCAGGCGCAGCTCGATGGCGGCGTCGGATTTCGGCAGCAGCGAGGCGGGCACCACAATGGACTGGCTTAGGGCATCGGCGGTCAGGGGTTTGCCGGTTGCGGGATCCACCTGGCCCCAATCCACCGTGGCGGAGAAAGGCGTCAACGGCTGATTGTCGGTGGTGCGGATACGCATTAGCGTCCTTGAACCATTTGCTTCCGTTTCAATCGGGCTCAGCGATACCTGAAGCTTGCCGACCTGGCTTTCCACCTCGGCGGCGGTTTGGGCGGCGGGATAAATATACACGCCGCTGGTGGACTGCGCGTTAAGGGCATTCTGCTGCATCAATGCCGACACCTGGTTGTTGAGGTAATCCAGCCGCTGGTTCAACTGGCCCATTTCGTTCTTCAGGGCGGGGGCGTTAGCGTTCGGTTGTCTGGCGCATCCGGCAAGCAACAGCAGGGCGACAACAACACAGGCCGGGCGGTAAGCGATTGTCATAGCAACAGTTTCCTTATTCTGCCGATAAATTACAGCTTAGCCCGGAACACCGTAAAAGTCATGAACTGAAAGGCAGGAGAATTCCGAGTCCTTTGCTTGCGGCCGGGGAAGGGCCTTTGTTGTCGCCACAGTTCGCGCTAAACTAGCATACCCCTATCAGCCGCACAGGAAGCTTTATGCATTGTCCTTTTTGTTCCGCAGTCGATACCAAAGTCATTGATTCCCGTCTGGTGGGGGATGGTTCCCAAGTCCGGCGCCGCCGGCAATGCCTGGTTTGCAACGAGCGTTTCACCACCTTCGAGGTGGCGGAGCTGGTATTGCCCCGGGTAATCAAAAGCAATGATATCCGGGAGCCATTCAATGAAGATAAATTACGCGGCGGCTTTTTGAAGGCGCTGGAAAAAAGGCCGGTCAATTCCGACGATGTGGAAATGGCCATCAACCACATCAAATCGCAGCTGCGCGCCACCGGCGAACGGGAAGTTCCGAGCAAAATGATCGGGAACCTGGTGATGGACGCGCTGAAAAAGCTGGATAAGGTGGCCTATATCCGTTTCGCGTCGGTGTATCGCAGCTTCGAGGATGTACGGGAGTTTGGCGAAGAGATTGCCCGTCTTCAGGATTAAGGTGGTGTTATGCAGCAGGATGAATATTACCTGGCGCGAGCGTTTGAACTGGCCCGCCGCGGACGTTTTACCACCACGCCGAATCCGAATGTCGGCTGTGTCATCGTGCGGGACGGCAAGATTGTCGGCGAAGGCTTTCACTACCGCGCCGGCGAGCCGCATGCCGAAGTGCATGCCCTGCGCATGGCCGGTGAGGCGGCTCGGGGCGCTACTGTCTACGTCACGCTGGAACCCTGCAGCCATCAAGGCCGGACGCCTCCCTGCGCCGATGCGCTGATTGCGGCGGGCGTGGCGCGGGTAGTAGTGGCCATGCAGGATCCGAATCCCCAGGTCTCGGGGCGGGGCATGCACCTGCTGCGGCAGGCGGGTATCGATGTCCGTCACGGATTGATGATGGCCGAGGCGGAAGAGGTGAACCTGGGTTTTCTAAAGCGCATGCGCACCGGTTTCCCTTATGTCCGGCTGAAACTGGCCGCATCGCTGGATGGACGCACCGCCATGGCTTCCGGCGAAAGCCGGTGGATAACCTCTACCCATGCGCGGGAAGATGTGCAATCTTTCCGTGCCCAAAGCTCCGCAATCCTGTCCACCAGCGCCACGGTGCTGGCG
Source organism: Sodalis sp. RH16 (assembly GCF_047324245.1). Taxonomy (NCBI): domain Bacteria; kingdom Pseudomonadati; phylum Pseudomonadota; class Gammaproteobacteria; order Enterobacterales; family Bruguierivoracaceae; genus Sodalis; species Sodalis sp. RH16. The sequence continues at coordinate 3,126,244 of NZ_CP178737.1, forward strand.
GACGATCCCGCCCTGACCGTTCGCTGGCACTCGTTGCCGGAACAGGTCCGCTTATGTTATCCCCAGTCCGAATTGCGCCAGCCGGTGCGGGTGATTATCGACAGCCGTAACCGCGTAACCCCGGCCCACCGGCTGATAGCCGAGGAGGGGCAAACCTGGCTGGCCCGCCTGGCGGCGGATAACCAGCCCTGGCCGTCATCCGTTGAACAAATCGCCATGCCCGCGGGAGATACCGATAACCCCCGCATCGATCTGGTGATCCTGATGATGCAATTGGCCCGGCGCCAGATAAACAGCGTCTGGGTCGAGGCCGGCGCCGCTCTGGCCGGTGCGCTGCTGCAGGCGGGGCTGGTGGATGAGCTTATCCTTTACCTGGCTCCCCGGCTGCTGGGGGACGGGGGCAGGGGGCTGTGCGTCCTGCCGGGGCTTGAGCGCCTGGCGCAGTCGCCGTCGTTTACGGTGGCGGATTTATGCCAGGTCGGACCGGATATCCGGGTACGGCTTAAACCTGGCTACGCGGATTAATTGGCCCGCGCAGCGGACAAAAGAATATGTTAGAATCCGCCCCCTCTTGGGGCAATTATCGCCATTTGCCAACTGAAGGAAAGCCATGAACGTTATCGAAGGTGTTATTGCCACTCCACAAGCCCGTATAGCGATCGCGATTGCGCGTTTCAATCATTTCATCAACGACAGCCTCCTTGAAGGCGCCATCGATGCCCTGAAACGTATCGGGCAGGTGAAAGACGACAATATCACCGTGGTCTGGGTCCCCGGGGCCTATGAATTGCCGTTGGCGGTCCGCGCGCTGGCGGACAGCAAGAAATTCGATGCCGTGGTGGCGCTGGGCACGGTTATTCGCGGCGGCACAGCGCATTTTGAATACGTTGCCGGCGGATGCAGCACCGGCTTATCCCGCGTGGCCCTGGACAGCGTATTGCCGGTGGCGTTCGGGGTATTGACCACGGAAAGCATCGAACAGGCGATTGAACGGGCCGGCACCAAGGCCGGCAACAAAGGTGCGGAAGCCGCATTGACCGCACTTGAAATGATTAACGTACTGAAAGCTATCAACGCGTAAGTAAAGGGGAATTTTGTGAAACCTGCTGCTCGTCGCCGTGCCCGTGAATGTGTCGTCCAGGCGCTTTACGCATGGCAAGTATCTCATAACGATATTGCCGAAATTGAAGTCCAGTTCCTGGCGGAACAGGATGTCACGGACGTTGATATCGCTTATTTTCGCGAGCTGTATTCAGGTACGGCGACGCATGCGGCGGAGCTGGATCAGCTGATGGCCCCTTATCTTTCACGCCAGCTTGACGAGTTAGGCCATGTGGAACGGGCTATTTTACGCCTGGCCTTGTACGAGTTAAGCAAACGCCAGGATGTGCCCTACAAAGTGGCGATCAACGAGGCCATTGAACTGGCCAAAACGTTCGGCGCGGAAGAGAGCCACAAATTCATCAACGGCGTACTGGACAAGGCGGCGCCCTATATCCGCCCCAACCGCAGGTAGCACGGCGGGTGAGAATGCTTGATCCGGCGTGCGCCGCGGTAGCGGGACAACTCAATTTGGATAGGTTATGGCCTGTGGCGAATTCGATCTGATTGCCCGTTATTTCGACCGGGTAAAAAGCGCACGCCGTGATGTCGTGATGGGCATCGGCGACGATTGCGCCCTGTTGTCGGTTGATGAAAAACGGCTGATTGCGGTCAGTACCGATACCCTGGTATCGGGCATCCATTTTTTGCCGACGATTTCGCCGGCGGATCTCGGCTATAAATCCCTGGCGGTTAATCTCAGCGATCTGGCCGCGATGGGGGCCGATCCCGCCTGGCTTTCGCTGGCGCTGACCCTGCCGGAGATGGATGAAAACTGGCTGGCCGCCTTTAGCGACAGCCTGTTTGAGCAATTGGACTACTACGGCATGCAGCTGGTGGGCGGTGATACCACCCGCGGCCCGCTGAGCCTGACCCTGACCATCCAGGGGCTGATTCCCGCCGGGCGCGCCATTCTTCGATCCGGCGCCCGCATCGGCGACTGGATCTATGTCACCGGCACCCTGGGTGACAGCGCCGCCGGCCTGGCCGTACTGCAAGACCGGCTTATGGTGGCGGCCGCCCCCGACCGGCAATACCTCCTTGAACGCCATTTACGGCCGCAGCCGCGCATTTTGCAAGGTCAGGCCCTGCGGGATCTGGCCAGCTCAGCCATTGATTTATCGGACGGCCTCATATCGGACCTGCGGCATATTCTCGACCGCAGCGATTGCGGCGCGCGCATCCATCTGGAAGATCTGCCTTATTCCACCGCCCTGCGCCGCCAGGTCTCGCCGGACCAGGCGCTGCGCTGGGCGCTCAGCGGCGGGGAAGATTATGAACTCTGCTTTACCGTGCCCGAAATCAATCGCGGCGCGCTGGATGTGGCGTTAGGACATGCGGGCGCGGATTTTACCTGCATCGGCCAAATCGGACCCCGCAGCGAAGGCCTGCAGCTACTGCGGGATAATCAACCGGTAGACCTTGATTGGCACGGTTATGACCATTTCAACCGGGAGTGACGCCATGACCAGCGAAGTGACGCTCGGCATCAGCCGGATCAAACTGCGTAATCCCTGGCACCTGATGTCCACCGGTTTCGGCAGCGGACTGTTTCCCTGGATGCCGGGCACCGTCGGTTCGCTGGCGGCCATACCTATCTGGTGCCTGATGACTTTCCTGCCCTGGCAGCTTTACTCCCTGGTGGTGATGCTGGCCATCTGCCTGGGGATCTATGCCTGCCATAAAACCGCCAAAGATATGGGCGTGCACGATCACGGCTGCATCGTCTGGGATGAATTTGTCGGAATGTGGATTACCCTGATGGCCCTGCCGGTGAACGACTGGCGCTGGGTGCTGGCGGGATTTCTGCTGTTTCGCGTGCTGGATATCTGGAAGCCCTGGCCCATCCGGTGGTTCGATCGTGAAGTTCACGGCGGCGTGGGGATCATGATCGACGATATCATCGCCGGCATCGTCGGCGCCGGGCTGATCTATATGCTGGGCCACCATTGGCCTTTGTTTTAAGCCGATACCGCAGCCCTCCGCAACATCCTAAACACCGGACATGAATAGATCGTGTTAAAGGGAAACCGTGCTGATGGGGTCGAATCGGGCGTGGTTTTCCCGCCCGACCGAGCGCCCCACAGCGCGGTAAGCCCGCTATCACCGAACGCGCAGCGAGCCTGTTAAAGGGAAACCGTGCTGATGTGACCGTCTAGGCAAATCCCACCGGATAATGCGGGACATAGGCGGTTTCCAGCTCGGCAATGTCCTGCTCGTCCAGCGTCACATCCAGAGCACCGACCAAATCAGCGAATTGATCCGGACGGGATGCGCCGATAATCGGGACGGTCACCGCCGGCTTGCTCAACACCCAGGCCAGCGCGACCTGCGCCCTGGAAACGCCGCGGGTATCGGCTATCACGCCCACGCGCTCGGCTATACGGGCATCCACCTCTTCAGTACGGGTATACATCGCCGTGAGCACCTCATCTGAAACCGATCGGGCGGTGGTCTCACCCCAGGGCCGGGTCAGCTTGCCGCGGGCCAACGGGCTCCAGGGCAGAACAGCGATATTTTCAAACTGGCACAGCGGATGCATCTCCCGCTCTTCCTCGCGCTGGATCAGATTATATTGATCCTGCATGGTGACAAACCGGGTCCAGCCGTGCAAATCCGCCGTATATAGCGCGCGGGCAAATTGCCAGGCGTACATTGACGATGCGCCGATAAAACGCGCCTTGCCGGCCTTCACCACATCGTGCAGCGCCTCAAGGGTCTCTTCCAGCGGGGTATCGTAATCCCAACGATGGATTTGCAGCAGATCCACATAGTCGGTCCCTAAACGGGTCAGACTATCGTCAATGGACTGCATGATTTTTTTACGCGACAGCCCCTTGGGCAAATTGCTCATTTCGTTAAACACTTTGGTGGCCAGCACGATCTGATCCCGCTGGGCAAAATCCTTTAATGCCCGGCCGACGATTTCTTCACTGCTGCCGTCGGAATAGCTATTGGCGGTATCGAAAAAGTTGATGCCCGCGTCCAGCGCCTGTTTGATCAGCGGCCGCGAGCTCTCTTCGGGCAGGGTCCACGCATGCTTGCCCCTTGCGGGATCGCCAAATGTCATACAGCCGAGGCATAAACGGGAAACACGAAGATTGGTCTGGCCGAGCGTGGTAAACTGCATGATTATCTCCTGGATAGGCGGCGGTGCCTTAATGAATTTATTATAGCGGCGTTTAACCATCGGAGGCGATGGTAAATGCGATGTGCAACCGGCAGTCAACCGGTTAATGATTTTATTTGTTTCGTTTTTTTGATGTGCTGCAGGGAAATTTATTCTTCATCAAGGATGATTATGCGACTAAATCTTATCTTCTCACCACTATATACGCTTCAGGGAACTGATCAGCGGGAAATATATGTCTAAATCTAACAAGTTAACCACTTTCATCCTGGCATTCATGGTGCTGGGCATCATCGTCGGCGCTCTGGTTCATCAGTTTGCGTCTGTGGACAGCGCTCGCGCCTATGCCGATAACGTCGCGCTGCTCACCGACGTTTTCCTCCGCTTAATAAAAATGGTTATCGCGCCTTTGGTCTTTACCACATTGACGGTGGGTATCATGAGCATGGGAGACACTTCCGCCATCGGAACTTTGGGCGGCAAGGCGTTTCTCTGGTTTATCTCCTCCTCGGTCGTCTCGATCCTGCTGGGCCTGGCGGTGGTGAGTATCATCCAGCCCGGGGCGGGCCTCAATCTGCAGGTGCCGGCGCAGGCGGTGAATACCGGACTGGCCACCGACGGCATGTCCCTGAAAACCTTTATCGCCCACACTTTCCCCACCAGCATAGTTGATGCCATGGGGCACAATGAAATATTGCAAATCGTGGTGTTCTCGCTGTTTTTCGGCATTGCCGGCGCGTCGCTGGGGGAGAAATTCAATAAGCCGCTGGCGGACGGTCTGAATGTGGTATCGCACATCATGCTCAAGGTCACCGGCTACGTCATGTATATGGCGCCCATTGCGATATTCGCCGCCGTGTCGTCGGTTATCGCCAACGAAGGGCTGGGCATCCTGAAAAGCTACGCGTCGTTCATCGGCGGCTATTACCTGGCGATCCTGCTGTGCTGCGTTATGATGGTGGGCTTTTGTTATATTGTTCTGAAGTCCGCCACCTTCCGGCTGATAAGCCTGCTGAAGGAGCCGGTGATACTGGCTTTCACCACCAGCAGTTCGGAAGCCGCCTATCCGAAAACCCTCGAACAGCTGCGCCGCTTCGGCTGCCCGAACAATATCGCCTCGTTTGTCCTGCCGCTGGGCTACTCCTTCAACCTGGTGGGCTCGATGATCTATTGTTCGTTTGCCTCGATGTTTATCGCCCAGGCCTACAACATCCACCTCACCGGCGCGGAAGTCGCCATGTTGATGCTCACCCTGATGATGGCGTCAAAAGGCATCGCCGGCGTGCCGCGTTCGGCCCTGGTGGTGCTGGCGGCCACCATCCCGAGCTTTAATATTCCGGTGGCGGGTATCTTGCTGCTGATGGGCATCGACCATGTGCTTGATATGGGGCGTTCCGGTATCAATGTGCTGGGGAACGGTATCGCCACAGCCATGCTATCCCGCCCCGACGCACAGGAAGCGGTGGCGGGGGAGTGGCAGGAAAATCATTGATATACCGATAGATTAAAGTGGCGGCGGCCAGGAAAGGCGGAGCTCATGGATGAGCCGCGTAACGCCGCCGAACGCCTGCAGCTTGAATGATGACGGGTCAGTGCGACGAGATAAAGCCGGAAGCCGTATGCGGCGGGGGCAGGGCGAAATTCGCTTTCATGCGTTTGGCTTCCTCCTGCGGGCTTTGGCCGAATAACCGTTTAAACTCCCGGCTGAATTGCGACGCGCTTTCATAGCCTACATCCAGGCAGGCCGTCGCCGCGGTCATATTGTTGCGCACCATCAGCAGGCGCGCCTGATGCAAGCGGATGGATTTTAGGTATTGTATCGGCGTTGTGTTGGTGACCGACTTGAAATGGCTATGGAATGTGGGCACGCTCATACCCGCTTCGCCGGCCAGCCGCTCGACGTTGAGATCCTGGCTGAACGAGGCGTGTATGCGCGCAATCGCCTTGGCAATCTTGCCGAACCGGCCCTGCATCAGCAGCGCTGCGCGCATAGAACTACCCTGTTCGCCGGTAAGCACATGGTAATACAGTTCCCGCACCAGGGACGGGCCGAGGATCTCCGCCTCCAATGGCCGGTTCATGGCTTCCAGGAAGCGCAGTACCGATTCGCTGAACCGCCGGTCCATGGGCGTGGAGATCATGCCCTGAGGCCTGGCCTGGACGCCGGTGTAGCGCTGGTCAATGCGGATCATCAAATCCGCCGCCACCTTGAAATCAAGATGCATATAGATAGCCAGCAGCGGTTGTTCCGGGCTGGCATCGGTTTCCATGGTAAAGGGCACCGGCACCGACACGGCGAGATAATGCTGACGGTCATACAGATAAACCCGGTCGCCGAAAAACCCCCGCTTCCTCCCCTGGCAGACGATCACGATGCCCGGATCATATAATACCGGCGTGCGGCTTAGCGGACGGTTGGAGCGCAAAAAGCGCACATCAGGCAGCGCCGTCAGGTTATAGCCCTCCTCCGGAGCCAATTTCCCCAGCAGTGAAACCATGCGGTCCTGCAACGAGGCGTCGTTGCCGTCGGTCTTTTCCATCCTGTTTTCCTTTTATCGGCGTCTGGGCGCATTATGCCATAGCTTGCCTAGAATATTTACTTGTTCATAGGATTAGGCAAGATAAACAGAACAACAGACAGCCGTTCTATTCTCGCTACGGGATATCATGCAACTCCTCTCTCACTATTGGGTGTTGAAAATGAATGATTCCGTAAAAAACGACGCATCTTTACATGAAAACGCGAAAACAACGGGCCCGACTGCCGCCAAAACGCTATTGATAACCGGCGTCAGCAGCGGGTTCGGGCTGGCCTTGGCCAAAGCAGCTCTTGCCGACGGGCATCGGGTAATAGGAACGGTACGAAGCCCGGCGGCAAAGGCCGACTTCGAAGCATTAAACCCGGCGCAGGCATTCGGACGGATACTGGATGTTACCGATATTGAACTTATGGATAGTCTGATAGCTGATGCCGAGTCATTGCTGGGCCCCATCGACGTTCTGGTGAATAATGCCGGCTACGGTCATGAGGGGGTTTTTGAAGAATCGCCGCTGGCGGACATGCGGCGCCAGTTTGATGTCAACGTGTTCGGCGCCGTGGGGATGATCAAAGCGGTATTGCCCTCTATGCGCAAGCGGCGCGCCGGCCATATTGTCAATATCACCTCCATGGGCGGATTCATTACCATGCCGGGTATTGCGTATTACTGCGGCAGCAAATTCGCCCTGGAAGGCATATCCGAGGCGCTGGGCAAGGAACTGAAGCCGTTTAACATCGCCGTTACCGCCGTGGCGCCCGGTTCTTTTCGCACCGACTGGGCGGGACGCTCCATGGTACGCTCGCCGCGCAATATCGCCGATTACAACGCGATATTCGATCCCATCCGCAAAGCGCGCGAGGAAAAAAGCGGCCATCAGCTCGGCGATCCCGCCAAAGCCGCGCAGGCCATCTTGAGGCTGATTGAAAGCCGGGAGCCCCCCGCCCATTTGTTGCTGGGCAGCGACGCCCTGGCGCTGGTACGGGACAAACTGGCGCAATACGCGCTTGAGATTGACGCCTGGGAAAAGGTAACCCGATCCACCGACGGTTAGCCCAATGCGCCGTAAGGCTTCGCCCGGGACGGACTGAACTCAACATTTAGACTTTTCCGGGTTCACTTCAACCGCGGGCGGGAAGATAAAACCAACAGAGTCGGCGAATCATCTGGCGGCCCGCCCTGGCGCTATTGCCCAATGAATAGTCCTCGGCGGCGCCATTCATTTTAAATACGATTGTATTATAATTCCTCCCCATTCAAATTTGCTAAATAATTCGTTTGATATCTATATAATTTAGTTCCCGTTAATAAGGTTGCCAGGCCTTTATTACCTATGTCTGCCCTTTATTTTAATAAGCCATGCTTCTATTAATTTAAAATTAAATCAATAATAGATAAGTATTGTTGTGCAATACAAATAATAAAAAATAATATCCTGTTAATTGTGTTTTTAATATGTATATTAAATATGGCATTAGATAAAAATATACTAAGTGTTGGGAACTCGTGATTCTTTATTTTGGGGGGCGTCAATATGTACAGGATGGCTTATGATTCAGCCGATCGTCCAATTAAAAATCCTCATCTTGGTTACGCTTTTTTACTCTATCCTTTACTTCACCGCGGCCTGTATGCATGGGTTATAATAGCTATAACGGTGCCTTTCTTTTTGGCGGCGTCCCCTAAGGCGGCCGTGGTGAATAACCCTGCCGGTGCTAACGATAGTTTAACGGCCGGCGGGGAGGCTTTCTTCGATGGCGACGACAAATCCGCCAACCTTGCCTCTTTTGCGCAATCGGCCAGGGAATCATCCAGTCAATTCGGCAGCGCCCGGTTTCAGTTTAATGCAGACGATGATTTTCATTTGAACGGCAGTTCTGTCGATCTGCTGGTGCCCTTTGATAACAGGCCAAATACGATGTTGTTCACTCAATTAAGCGGTCGTCACCGGGACAGCCGCAATACGCTGAATCTGGGCGCCGGCGCCCGCCTGTTTACCAATAACTGGATGTTCGGTTTAAACTCGTTCTTCGATAATGATTTTAGCGGCACAAATCGGCGTATGAGCCTGGGTGCCGAACTCTGGACCCACTATGTTAAATTATCTTCAAACCTTTATTACCGAATAAAAAACTGGAGCCACTCCCCTGATTTGGAGAATTTTGATGAGCGGCCGGCCTTCGGTTACGATATGCGGGGCGATGCCTATTTGCCGTTCTTTCCCCAATTGGGGGCTCGCATGGTATTTGAGAAGTATTATGGCGACGGGGTGGCGCTGTTCGATAAAAATAAACGGTTGGACAGTCCCCGGGCGCTGATTGTCGGTCTTAATTATACGCCGATTCCCCTGCTGACGCTGGCGGTTGAGCAGCGCGTCGGCAGCGGAGATCAAAGCGAGGATCGTATCACTTTGCAAATAAATTACCGGCTGGGCCTGTCCTGGCGGGAACAATTCAATCCGCGGGGAGTAGCCTCCCTTCGAACCCTGGACCTCAGCCGATATGATTCGGTGGAGCGCAATGGCGATATGGTGCTCGACTACCGGCGGTGAATATTGTCCGGTGCGGCAGGCGCTATTCTTGCCGCCGGTGAGGGCTCACGCCAGCCAATGCTGTATCTGGCTCAGAATACCAACGCTGTCCAGGCCGATATCGGCGCGGATTTCCTGCTGGGAGCCCTGTGGAATAAACCGGTCGGGCAGGCCGATATTCAATACCGGCACCATTAGCCGCTTGCGCATCAGGAATTCATTCACCGCGCTGCCGGCCCCGCCCATGACCGCATTCTCCTCCAGCGTCACCAGTACTTCATGGCCGGCGGCCAGTGACTCAATCAACTCCTCGTCCAAGGGCTTCACAAAGCGCATATCCACCAGGGTAGCGTTTAGATGCCGGGCCGCGATGTCGGCTTCCTGCAGCAGGGTGCCGAAATTGAGCAGGGCGATTTTCTCCCCTTGGCGCCGGATAATCCCTTTGCCGATGTCCAGCGGCGCCAGCGGCGAGAACGCCGCGCCGGTGCCGTTACCCCTGGGATAACGCACCGCGCTGGGGCCGGCTTCATAATGGTAGCCGGTATGCAGCATCAGGCGGCATTCGTTTTCGTCGCTCGGCACCATAATCACCAGATTGGGAATACAGCGTAAAAAAGACAAATCAAACGCGCCCTGATGGGTCGGCCCGTCTGCCCCGACGATACCGCCGCGATCGATGGCGAACAGCACCGGCAGACGCTGAATGGCCACGTCATGAATCACCTGATCATAGGCCCGCTGTAAAAAGGTCGAGTAGATCGCCACCACCGGCTTATAACCGCCGATGGCCAAACCGGCGGCAAAGGTGACCGCATGCTGTTCGGCTATGGCTACATCGAAATAGCGATCCGGATATTGCCGGGAAAACGGCACCATGCCGGATCCTTCCCGCATGGCCGGCGTTATCGCCATCAATTTAGGGTCGGCGGCGGCGGTTTCACACAGCCAGTTGCCGAAAATGGCCGAATAGGTGGGCAGGCCTTCGGCGCTCTTGGGCAGCGTGCCGATTTGCGGATCGAACTTCGGCACCGCATGCCAGCCAATGGGATCTTTTTCCGCCGGGGCGTAGCCTTTGCCTTTTTTGGTCATGATATGCAGGAACTGCGGGCCTTTCCTGCCGCGCATATTTTTCAGGGTATGCACCAGCCCCAGCACGTCATGGCCGTCAACCGGCCCGATATAATTAAAACCCAGCTCTTCAAACAGGGTGCCGGGCACTACCATGCCCTTAATGTGCTCTTCGGTACGCTTGACCAGTTCTTTAATGGGCGGGATGCCGGACAGCACCTTTTTGCCCCCTTCCCGCAGGGTGGAATACAGCTTGCCGGACAGGATTTGAGCCAGGTGATTGTTCAGCGCGCCGACGTTCTCCGAGATGGACATTTCGTTATCATTCAGGATAACCAGCAGATCCGGTTTGATGTCGCCGGCGTGATTCATCGCTTCAAAGGACATGCCGGCGGTAATGGCGCCGTCCCCAATCACGCAGACCGTACGGCGGCCTTTGCCTTCATGCTCCGCCGCCACGGCCATGCCCAGCCCGGCGCTGATGGACGTGGATGAGTGCCCCACGGACAAGACGTCATACTCGCTTTCGCCGCGCCAGGGAAACGGATGCAGGCCGCCCTTTTGACGGATGGTGGAAATTTTTTCCCGCCGTCCGGTAAGGATTTTATGGGGATAAGCCTGATGGCCCACATCCCAAATCAGATGATCAAAAGGCGTGTTATAGACATAATGCAGCGCCACGGTGAGTTCCACGGTACCGAGTCCCGAGGCGAAATGGCCGCTGGAGCGACTCACGCTGTCGAGCAAAAACTGCCTGAGTTCATCGCAGAGTTTCAGCAAACTCTCTTTGGGCATCAGACGCAGCTGCGCCGGAATTTCAGCTAAAGCCAGGGTCGGGTACTTTGTTATATCAAGACTCATTGGATACTCATACCTGAGGTAATAAAACCGTCAAATGCTATTTGTCACGCTCGATAACAAAACGCGCCAATGCCGCCAGCGTGGATGTATCATAGCCCAGGGCGGCGACATGTTCTAAGGATGACAACGATTCCCGATGCAGAGCCAGCGCCTTGGCCCGCGCTCCGTCCAGTCCAAGCAGCGCCGGGTAGGTATTTTTGCCCAGTTGCTGATCCGCTCCCTGCCGTTTGCCGAGGGTGGCGGTATCGCCCACAACGTCCAGAATGTCGTCCTGTACCTGAAACGCCAGCCCGATGGCGGCGGCATAGCGATCCAGATGGGGCAAAAGCTGTTTGCCCGGTGCGCCGGCGGCCAGTGCGCCCAGCGCTACCGCCGCCCGGATCAAGGCACCGGTTTTGTGCCGGTGGATGGTTTCCAAGGCCGGCAATGTCACCGGATGACCTTCCGCCGCCAGATCCTGCGCCTGACCCAGACACATGCCGCGGGCGCCGCTGGCCTGCGCCAGGGCGGATATCATCAGCAGGCGATCCTGGGCCGGCACCCCCGGCATCGTCGCATCAGCCAGAATGGAAAACGCCAGCGTTTGCAAAGCATCTCCGGCCAGAATAGCGGTATCCTCGCCAAATTTCCGATGGCAGGTGGGCTGGCCGCGCCGCAAATCGTCATTATCCATGGCGGGCAAGTCGTCATGGATCAACGAATAGGCATGGATACACTCAATGGCCGCCGCCGGCGCGTCCAGTATGTCAGGGGACAGGCCGAACATCTGCCCGGTACGGTAAACCAAAAACGGCCGCAGGCGCTTACCGCCCAATAACGCACCGTGGCGCATGGCCTGCATCAGCGGTTCGCGATGGTCCAGCGGCGCAAAAAAGCGATCCAGCGCGCCGTTGACCCGCTCATGGCTGGCCTTGAGCTGCGAGGCAAAATCACTCATGGTCCTATTCCGCATCCGGGGTGAATGGCGTTAACGGCGCTTCCTTGTCCTCGCTCAACAAAATCTGCACCCGCTGTTCGGCCTGCCGCAGGGTTTGCTGGCCTTGGCGCGCCAGCTGCACGCCTTGCTCAAACGCATTCAGCGCATCTTCCAGCGGCAGTTCGCCGGATTCAAGACGGGTAACAATTTGCTCCAGCTCTTTCAGCGCTGTTTCAAAACTGGCGGGCTGTTCGGCTTTTTTCGGCATAATTTTTTTCAATATAGTGAGTGGCTGCGAGTATGAAAGCAGTCAACGTTAGCCCAGAGTGCGCTGATAAGCAAATTGAGCCTCAATCCGCTGACGGAAGGTGATATACTCCGCGCCTCGGATGCTATTGATAACGCCCGCGCCCAGGCGCCGGGGATTACCGATATCTCATTATATGACGTGTTCCGATGCGTTGTCTTTTTCTGATCACATAACGACTATCGCCATGAAGTTTATCATCAAACTGTTTCCGGAAATTACGATAAAGAGTCAATCCGTACGGCTGCGCTTTATCAAAATCCTCACCAGCAATATTCGCAACGTCTTGAAACATTACGACGAATCTCTGGCGGTAGTGCGCCACTGGGACCATGTTGAAGTCCGCGCCCAGAATGAAAGCCAGCGTACGCCGATTGTCGACGCGTTAACACGTATTCCCGGTATCCATCATATCCTGGCGGTGGAAGATCATCCCTATGAAGATATGCATGATATCTACCGGCAAACCCTGGCGCTGAATCACGATCGCCTGGTTGGGAAAACCTTCTGCGTGCGCGTGAAGCGCCGTGGCACCCACGACTTTACCTCGCAGGACGTGGAGCGCTACGTCGGTGGCGGACTGAACCAGAATGTGGCCGGAACGCGCGTCAAGCTCAATCACCCCGAAGAAACGGTGCATCTTGAAATCGAAGATGACCGGCTGCTGCTTATCACCGGACGCTATGAAGGCATCGGCGGGTACCCCATCGGCACCCAGGAAGACGTGCTGTCCCTGATCTCGGGCGGCTTCGATTCAGGCGTATCCAGCTATATGCTGATACGCCGGGGCTGTCGCGTGCACTACTGCTTCTTTAACCTCGGCGGCGCGGCCCATGAGATTGGCGTCCGGCAGGTGGCCCACCATATCTGGAACCGCTTCGGCAGCTCCCACCGGGTCCGTTTTATCGCCATTGATTTTGCGGCGGTAGTGGGCGAAATCCTGGAGAAGGTGGACGACGGGCAAATGGGCGTCGTGCTCAAGCGCATGATGGTGCGGGCGGCGTCGAAAATGGCCGAACGCTACGGCATCCAGGCGCTGGTGACCGGCGAGGCGCTTGGCCAGGTCTCCAGCCAAACGCTGACCAATCTGCGCCTGATTGATAATGTCTCCGACACCTTGATCCTGCGGCCGCTTATCTCCCATGATAAAGAACATATTATCAACCTGGCCCGCAGCATCGGCACCGAGGATTTTGCCAAAACCATGCCGGAATATTGCGGCGTCATTTCCAAAAGCCCGACGGTGAAAGCGGTAAAACAGCGTATTGAACAGGAAGAAGCGAATTTTGATTTTGCCATTCTCGATCGGGCGGTTGATGAAGCCCAAAGCATCGACATCAGGGAGATTATCGAACAAACCAACCAGGATGTGGTTGAGGTTGAAACCTCGGACCAGGTAGGCGATAACGATATCGTGCTGGATATTCGCCCGGTGGATGAACAGGAGAGCCAGCCGCTGGTATTGGACAATATTCCCGTCAAGGCGTTGCCGTTTTACAAACTGGGATCCCTGTTCAGTGAACTGGATCAGAGCAAATCCTATCTGTTGTACTGTGAACGGGGAGTCATGAGCCGTCTGCAGGCGCTCTATTTGCGCGAGCAGGGATTTGCCAACGTCAAGGTATACCGGCCGTAAACGGGAATAGGGCGGCGCAGAAAGTATAAAACCCCGGCTGCCGCCCGTTCCCCTTCGCCCCCGTTCGCGGGAAACTCTCAGCCAGCGTAATTATCCACACCCGAGGGCAACACCAATTGCTCCGCCACCTCGGCCGCCTTGGCCCTGCCCAGCAAAATATCGATGATTTTCAGGGAAAAATCCATTGCGGTCCCCGGACCCTGGCTGGTCAATAGGTTATTCTCCTTCACATACACCCAGCGCTTATCACGCCACTCTGTCGGCGGTATACGATCCTTCAATGCCGGGAAGCCGGTCATGGCGACGGAGGGGAACAGCTTATGGTGTTGTAATACCAGCGCCGGCGCCGCGCAGATTGCCGCTACCAGCTTGCCCTGACTTTTTATCCGACGGAGGGTCGCCACCAACTGTGGATCGTCCCGGAAGCCTTCAGCGCCTTTGGCGCCGCCAGGCAATACAATGACATCAAACAATCGGTCGAGCACTGCCGACAAGGGCGTATCCGCCAGCAGACGCACCCCCCGCGAACAGCGGACTTCAAGCCCCTCGCCGTTATTCACGGCGGCGGTTGTTACCTCAATCCCGCCCCGCACCAGCAGATCGATAACGGTGACGGCTTCTGTCTCCTCACTCCCATTCGCCAGACATACCAGTGCCGAGACGGTCATAACGATTCTCCTTTTGCTTAACCAGTTCATACAAACGTTGATTGGCGGGGACATTGATGCCGTGCGCCCGCGCGCGCCGCAGTAGATAACCGTTGATATAATCAATTTCGGTATGGCGCTGGGCGCGTATATCCTGCAGCATGGAGGAGGTGTTGCCGGCGGTGTTTCTGATAATCTGCCCGACATAAAGCAGCAGGCTTTCATAGGAGGTGTGAAAACCTTCGCGATCCATTACCGCCGCCACTTCCCGGCATAACTCTTCGATTTCGCTGCTGAAACGCTCGATCTCGCCGTTTGTGCATTCATACACCGCGGTAAGCGGGTTGATAATGCAGTTCGACGCCAGCTTAATCCAGCAGGTAGCGGCGATATTGTCATGCCAGGCCACGTCCGGCAGCGCATCGTGCAAAACTTCCGCAACCGAACTGATGGATTGAGCATTGGCGGTCAGCGGCCCGATACGAGTGGTACCGCTGTAGACATGGATAATGCTGCCATCGCCGCCGCGGTAGGCCGCATGGGTGGTTATGCCTTGCAAAAGGGGCTGGGTCAGGGCCGGCAATTCTTCACGGGTGCCCAAGCCATTATGTAATAATAAGATGGCGCAGTCCGCTTTAAGCTGCGGCAGCAGGCTTCTGATCGCGTCGGAAACCTGCCAGGCTTTCAGGGTCACCAGCAATAAATCGCTCTCGGCCAGTAACGCGGTATTATTGGCCGGCAGCTGATGTTGAAAGGTTTCTCCCAGGGGCGAAACCACATCAACGGTGCAAAAGGGTTGCGGCACGCGCAGCCAGCCCTGGAGGGTATGTCCCTGCTGGAACAGTCCCGCCAGCCAGAGTTGGCCGATAGCCCCACAACCCAGAACGGTAATATTCATGTGCCTAACCCTTGTGTAGATTTAGCCTTCACCCGGCTTCATGTGCAGTGCGACGCCTTCATTATAGACATTTACGCTATATGGGACATATTGCCGCCGGCCGGGGGCAGGCAATGGGCGACCACTGGTTTTTGTATCCGGCAAACCAAGCAGGTATGATGCTTGCCATGGTGAGACTGAAAGAGAAACATTATGCCCTCATTTGATATCGTTTCAGAAATAGATATGCAAGAAGTTCGTAACGCGGTGGAAAATGCCAATCGGGAATTATCCACCCGCTGGGATTTTCGCAACGTGCCGGCAAGTTTTGAGCTGAATGAAAAAAACCAAAGCATAACCGCCACCAGCGAATCCGATTTCCAGGTGCAGCAATTGGTAGAGATACTGCGGGAGAAGCTGGCCAAGCGTGGTATCGAGGGCGGGGCTATCGAACTGCCCGACGAGATGGCGCGCAGCGGCAAAACCTACAGCATCGAGGCCAAGCTCAAGCAGGGTATAGAGTCCACTCTGGCCAAAAAGCTGGTGAAACTGATCAAAGACAGCAAGCTCAAGGTGCAGGTGCAGATCCAGGGCGAACAGGTGCGGGTCACCGGTAAATCCCGGGATGATTTGCAGGGCGCCATGGCGTTGGTCAAAGGCGGCGAGCTGGGCCAGCCGTTCCAGTTCACCAATTTTCGCGATTGAGGGGCCCTACCCGCTGCCCGGCCTGAACAGATATCGGCGTTCCGCTCTTTGGCTACACTGCCGGAGAGCGGATTTATGGTTATGGCGGGGAGAATCCAAGCCGGGATCGAGACGTGGGTATGGTTTTTTTACAGCCGGGCGTCACGCGTAAGTTCTGTTTTGCAATAATTGATTAAACTACTATTTCTCTAGCAGCTTTATAGATTAAAAAAAGAAATTACACTCTGCATAGAACAAAACTCATTTCTTTAATGTGAAATAAAATTCTGGCGGCGCTTATTAAAAAAAAGTAGAGTCAAACTGAATTAAACTCACAAAGAGAATTGCTATGTATATTTCTGATTATAAAACATCTGATAATATTATAAATAGAGAATTATTATCCAATGAAGCTAACCCACAAGAATATGAAGAAACATTGCGATTTTTTGAGACGCTAAAAAGCATAAGAAAGCCGGAAAATATAGCTTTGGCGCCGCCAAAAGTCCGTCACAAGGGAAAGTTAACAAACCTCGCCTTGCAAATACTCTACGCATCGGCTTTTTCGCCGATGCAGCCTAGCTTGGGACACGTTAACGCGGCAGGGAATAATCCCCTTCAACGCGGCGCCGGACCGCTGTCCGGCCAGTCTGTCTTGGGAATGCCGGTCGCATCGGCTGATAATAACGCTGACACTACCCTGTTTCCTGATGCGATTTTGGTTAAAATCGATAGCCATGATAGCATTTTTCCCAGGCATCACCTGAGACGCAGCGTCGGAAACAATGATGAGTCAGCTTCTCTTTATTTACCGTCTGGATCCTTGGCCACAAAAAATATTAAAAGTTTTTTGATTAATAAAAATATTATGAATGGCAAACAGCCGTGGGGAAACGCGGATTTAATTAATGCTGTGGTGAAGTATATTAATACGAATAGCAATGGAATGGAAAAAGTCGCCAGACGTATGCTAAGACATTCAGGTCTGATGGGAGCTAAAAAAAATGAGGAAATGAGCGAATTTAATCAGCAAAAAACGGTGACTGCCTGGATGCATTCATTGCTTTTTGAGAAAGGTATTGAAGCGTTTATTGTCAATGAATTTATCAAGGTCTACCGAAATGAATCCTTGGGTAACGTGACCTCACCACAGAATTTCGCCATTCATCTTCTTCAAAAAGTGCGACAAGGATTTACAAATAATACCAGCATGAGCGGGTCGGATGGTTTGCAGGGGGGCGCCTTAGAGTTCATTGCCGATAATATTTTCTTGCCGATTAT
Source organism: Sodalis sp. RH16 (assembly GCF_047324245.1). Lineage (NCBI taxonomy): Bacteria > Pseudomonadati > Pseudomonadota > Gammaproteobacteria > Enterobacterales > Bruguierivoracaceae > Sodalis > Sodalis sp. RH16. The sequence goes on from NZ_CP178737.1 coordinate 3,143,819, forward strand.
GCCGACATTTTTTTTTGATGCTATTCTTGACCCATCGGTGCACTATTCTATCGGGTCTGTTGAATGGGGATATCTACATGCAGGCCTATGCTTTGCCATGGGCGCTGAAATCAATCTGCAATCAATTTCGGCCAGTCAGCTATTATCCTTAGGTATTGTATTGGACTCCATGTTAAAAGAAGGTCTTTCTGACCCTTCCCTTTTTAAATTGTTTATGTTGCCAGCTATGCTTTATCATGTCAAACATAGCATAGATACTGATGACGTCATTGATATCAATAATATCATTGAGCCTTCCGGCATAAAAAAAGCTATTCTTGAAGAGTATTTATTGGCCTGTGACAAATTCAATGCCGCGAATGATCCGGTAACTTATTTCTCTGAAGCGCTAGCATCCTATCAAACCAGGTCGCAGCTTGCTGAAAAGGTGATTGATACATATTGTCACGTAGTGAATAAAGACGAAATACCCTACGTTTCATACTATAAATACTATAATAGCGGCTTAACCTGTGCTGACGTCGTCTCCGGGGCTATTAACGCCGATAGGCCATTGCCGAGTCTAGACTCAATATATGAAAGGCAAAACGCCGATATTGCCGACGCATTCGCAAACGTTGATAAAAGGATTATTTACAAAGTGATATCCGCTATCGATGTTGGCGAACTTGAATTTCTGGCTTTTTCGGAGATAAAAAAAACCAGAGTGAGCTTCGCACACCGCATTAAACCAAAAACAGCCTTGGGTTATTTGGCTTTTTCTCAATATGTTAACTTGGCTATAAGGCAGGATGTCGATATATTCGCGGCGAGTAAAAATAATGAAGAAAGAGTCTATGCATTAATCAAGGAAAAAGACGGCTATCGGATAAAACGAACTGATGATGATCTGAAAGCCTATTTTGAGTTATTGAAGAATTTTTCCCCTGAATTAGAATTCGATAAAGATGTCAGACTTGTTTTGCATAAGGAAGATCGCGCTCTTTTGCAGTCGCCCGAGCAATCACTTAAGGTATTGGCGGCACAGTTAAGCCAGCTTCACCGTGACATTTTATACGTTAGTTTGAATAACGAAGGTTATGAAAAAACGGCGGCGGAGAAGACCCGGACTTTTTTCTTATCTTTGATACCTTTCCATGATTGCTCAATGCACCTCCTGGCGGCGGAGGAAAAGGAAGCTGTCGTGGCCTGTAGCGCAGATATCGTGATGGTGGGTCCGTTTGCGGTCAAGGGATTAATGATGAGCACCCAGGCCGCGAAAACCTTCGGCTATGGTGCAAGGATAGCATTAGGTGAGGCGGTAAGTGGTTTTGCCGCCAGGCAATCCCTGCGAATGGCGATGAAAAAAGCGATGCCCGCTCTTTCCAGATTTGCTATCTTGCCCGCCTCCCGTGAGCTAAATCGTTTGGCACTAACCGACTTGGGCATCGAATTTCTTCGCCTGTTCGATCCAGGTCTGGAGATGGCCGGGCGATTAAGCGGCGCAATAGTCACACAGGTGACGAAAGGGGTCGGCATTGCAAGCAGATCTGCCCCGGCGCTAAAAAAACTTTTTGCAGCCCTGCAAAGGAAAAAAATCGGGCAATCCATCACTTCCCCGGCAAAACTTTATGATACGGCACGTTTGTCCGCCTCGGGACTGCAGGTGCCGGTGGTAAAGCTCCAGAAGAAAACGCCTGGCGGGCAAGAAATCTATGTCCGGGTAAACCCCGTAAACAATGATATCTTTGGCCGTAAATATACATTGTCCGCCGATAAAACCTTGGTGCCCATCCCCCTTGATTTGGCAAAAAGGCTGGATAATCTTCGAACCCAGGGGTTAGGCGGCCACGGCGCAAAAATACAGGGCAGGCAATGGATGAACGAGCAAAGACATCTGTCGGAACACGTTCATGAATCACTGCGTGAAGTCATACTTTCGCCAGCCAGTGGCCACGGCAATCGCCCCCCTATGCATCATTACCCGCAGGGGGGCGCGGCAGGCAGCGTTGAACGGTCCTGGCGGGCCGCCTATAGGGCGGAAAAGAATTTACCTAAGCAATTTTATATTAAAACCTTCGGCGATGGGGACAGCGAATCCGTGCTTTTTCCGGAAATCGGCATCTCATTGCATCAGAACAGCCTAGACGCCACTGAATATGAGCGCGCCTTTGCCCGATTACTGGAAAATGAAAAAACCGCGGTACGTACCTGGTCTTTGGTTGAAGATGACGTCAGAAGCTACAGTGACGGTTCGCCTAACCTCACCCGCTTGAACAAAAGGCCTATCAACGTCGAGATCAACCAAAAATTGCGGGACGGCTTACCCTTCGCTGCGGACGAAAAAGAGGTTTATGACGGTCTTATGGCTTTTTTGCGCGCGGATATACCAAGGCAGCGCGGAGGCTATCTGCGTATCGCGGAATACCGGCAGGGCCACCACATTCCTTGGCTTCATGATATTATCGTGGGGGACATTGTGACCAATTATCCGCAACTGATGAGCGTGTCGGGGGACGATGCGTTTGCGCGGCTTTTTGCTGAACAGGCCGCGGAAGACGGCCCGGAAATTGAAAAAGGTCTGGAAGCATTAGTCATCTATCGAATCGACAACGGTGAAAAATGCACCCCGCTTATACCTCTGGCCGCCAGCACGGCGCTTGATGAAGTGGAATATCTCTATCCGCCGAAAACGTATTTTCGCGTCAAGGGCATCAGTATCGCCAATGGGATATCACAATATATATTTCCAAGAAAACGCATCGGGGTCATTTTGGAGGAGATATCGGAAGTTCCTTTTAGCGCAAAAAATCTCTTTTCCGGGAATACCTATTCATACGAGCCGCTTCCGCCGGCGCGTCACTGAGCCTCTCCTCGGCTGTCATATAGCCGCCGGCAGCAAGGCAACTGATTTATAGCGCGTCCACCAGACGCTCCAGCTCAATTCGGTTGGTGCGTTTGGTATCGATTTTGACATAGGCGCTCTGCTCTTCCGGCACCACCACCACTTCGGTAACCCCGGGCTGTGATTTCAATCGCTGCTCCAGTCCGCCGTCTTTTACCGCCAGCGCGGACAGGGTCAGCCGCAGGCTGCTGACATAGGGAGGTTCACGCAGCCGGCTGCTTACCAGCCACCATATCAGAGAAATTCCCGCCCCGGTCAAGAAGACCAGTCCGGCACCGGACAATTGAAACAGCCAGCCGCCCAGGCTGCCGCCCACCGCGACGCCGAGAAACTGGCCGGTGGAGTAGATGCCCATGGCGGTGCCTTTGTAACCGGCCGGCGCTTCTTTGCTGATCAATGAGGGCAATATGGCTTCCATCACGTTAAACGCCAGAAAAAACAGCTGCACGCCGATGAAAATGGTCCACAAATGCAGTCCGGCGGACCATAAAACGATCTCAGCCAGCATCAAGACCGTAATGCAGCCCATAAACACCCGCTTCATCTGCCTTTTAACTTCGGCATAGATGATAAAGGGAACCACGGCGGCGAACGAAATCAGCATGGTCACCAGATAGACTTTCCAGTGCTCGGCGGCCGGCAGTCCCGCGTTAACCATCATGGGGGGCAGGGCGACAAAACTGGACATCAATAACGCATGCAGGCAGAAGATGCCGAAATTCAGCTTTAATAACTGGGGATTGGCCAGTACCTTGGCAAAGCTGCCCTTAACGATGCCGGATTCGCGGTTGAGAATATGGGCATCGGCGTTAGGCACCACCAGCAGGGTCAATACGATACCCATCAACGCCAGAATGGCGATACCCCAGAACAGTGCGTGCAAACCGAGGGCATGGGTAATAATCGGACCCAGCACCATGGCAATGGCGAAGGTAACGCCAAAGCTGATGCCGATAAAGGCCATGGCTTTGGTGCGGTTTTGTTCCCGGGTCAAATCCGATAACAGCGCCATCACCGCCGCGGCGATAGCGCCGGAACCCTGCAGGGCACGTCCCAGTATGACGCCCCATATTGAGTCGGTCATGGCGGCTATCACGCTGCCGAGGGCAAACACCAATAGCCCGCCTACGATAAGCGGTTTGCGGCCGACGCGATCGGAAATCAGCCCGAAAGGCAGCTGGAATACCGCCTGCGCCAGTCCATATATACCGATAGCCAGGCCGATCAGCGCCTCGCTTGCTCCCTGGAGCGCCATCCCGTAAGTGGTAAGGACCGGCAGCACCATAAACATGCCCAGCATCCGTAATGAAAAAACCGTACCCAAACCCCAGGTGGCGCGTAGTTCGGTGCCGGTCATTTTATTGTCGTTCATTCTTACCTCATGATACCTAGGCGGGTTATTTTACAGCCATTCTGAAGCGGGGGAAATGGAATGTCTTTTAACAGATGTTACGGCAAAACGCCATTGATTCGGGAAAGAGGCCGGTTGGGCGAGGGGGACGGCAAAGCAAGGCTTTGCCGTAAAAGACTACTTAGCAGACATTAATTACCATACATAGGATAACAAGCTGTTACTCGCCGGGACCATAAAATCCACCGACATCATGACGCTCAGCGAGGTAATGGCGACGATGGAAAATATAAACAGCTTGCGCGCCCAGACCTTATCATCGTTGGCTGATTTGTAGCCCTGCAAGGCCATGCCCAGCCACCAGACGCTTACCGATGCCGCGACAATCAGGTACTTGTAACCGGCATATCCCCCAAGCGTCAGCATCAGCGTGGCCACCATAAAGCCGATGATATAAAGGGTGATATGGTGTTTGGTAACCGAAATCCCCCGTTTCACCGGCAGTACCGGTATGGACGCCGCTTGATAATCCTTGAAGCGGAAGATGGCGATGGCGTAAGAGTGGGGCATTTGCCACAAACTGAAGATCAGCAGCAGGATCAACGCCCCCATATCGAACCTGTCACTGACGGCGCAGTAGCCGATAACCGGCGGCGCGGCGCCCGACAGGCTGCCTATCAAGGTGCCGTAAACCGACTTGCGTTTCATGTACAGGCTGTAAATGCCGACATAAACGATAAAGCCCATCACCGCCAGCCACATGGCCAGCGGATTAGCCGCCGTATAGAGCAAGACGAAGCCCACAATACCCAGCACGGTTGCATAAACCAGCGTGACTTTCGGCGAGATAAGTCCTTTCACCAGGACACGGTTTTTTGTCCTTTCCATTTTTTTATCGATATCCCGGTCGATAAAGTTGTTGAAAACACAACCCGACGCGACCACCAGCGAGACACCGATCAAGGTGGCGATAAACAGGGCGTGATCTATCTGGCCTTTTGAGGCCAGAAGAAAACCACCGATGACAGAAATTAAATTACCGAAAATAATCCCTGGTTTAGTGACTTGCAGGTATTTTTTAATCATTACCGTTGCGCTCTTTTAATGGCCCATCAAGTTGTAGTTCAGGTACCACATAATCCACAGGGAGCCCACAACAAGAATCGCGATTATTAATACTGCAAAGACAAAGGCCACCAGGTTCCAACGCTGTTCGGAAGAGGAATCCAAATGCAGGAAATAGATCAGGTGGACTAATATTTGTACTACCGCGCAGGCAACCAGAACCGCAATCAGGGTGGTTTTGGTGGCCGAGCCGTTCATCACCATGGCGAAGGGGATGACGGTTAAAATGATTGACAGTACAAAACCGGTTAAATAGGACTTCAGGCTGCCGTGACTGGCGCCGCCGTGTCCGGTTGCGGAATGACTCATCCTATGGCTCCCATCAGATACACCACGGTAAACACGCAAATCCACACCACGTCGAGGAAATGCCAGAACAGGCTCAGGCACATCAATCGGGTTTGATTGGTGGCGTTCAGGCCGCGCCGGGAAACCTGCACCATCATCACCAGGATCCAGATAAGACCCGAGGTGACATGCAGCCCATGCGTGCCCACCAGGGTGAAGAACCCGGACAGGAACCCGCTGCGGTCAGGACCAAAACCCTCTTCTATCAGGTGATGGAATTCATACAGCTCCATGCAGATAAACGCCAGGCCGAACAGGAAGGTCAGTCCGAGCCAGGTGATAACCCGGCTTTTATTGCCTTTGTGCATGGCAAGGATCGCGACGCCGTAGGTGATGCTGCTGAATAACAGGCAAAAGGTTTCAACCAGTACAAAGGGCAGTTCAAAAATATCCTTGCCCGACGGACCGCCGGCGACGCTGTTCACCAGAACCGAATAGGTGGCGAACAGGGTGGCGAATAAAATACAGTCGCTCATCAGGTAGATCCAGAAGCCAAATACCTTTATGGCTCCCGCATCGTGGTGCCCATGCGCGGCATGGGCGGTATCATGATTTGACAGGGTCTCAGTTGACATTATTCACGCCCGCTTCACTAATTTGGTCAAAATGCCGGTTTTCGATACGCTCCACTTCCGCCGCGGGCACGTAATAATCTACGTCTTCGTTGAAGCTGTGGATAATCCAGGTCACTATCATGCCGGCAAAGCCGACAATCGCCAGCCACCAGATATGCCAGATCATGGCGAAGCCGAAAAACAGGCTGAAGGCGGCGATAATGACGCCGGCGCCGGTATTCTTCGGCATATGGATCTGTTCGTAGGCCAGCGGTTTCTGATAAGCCGTTCCGTCTTCCTTCATCTGCCAGAAGGCGTCGCGATGATCGTTGACATCCGGCACCAGGGCAAAGTTATAGAACGGCGGCGGTGAGGAGGTGGACCATTCCAGGGTGCGTCCGCCCCACGGGTCGCCGGTGAGATCCCGGTTCTGATCCCGCTGGATGACGCTGAGAACGATTTGCACCACCTGGCACAAAATGCCCAGGGCGATAAGGACTACGCCGCCGGCCGCCACCATCAGCAGCGGATGGAATTCAGGGTCGATTTGCTGGCTTAAACGACGGGTCATGCCCATGAAACCCAACGCATACAGCGGCATGAACGCAACGTAGAAACCGATAATCCAGAACCAGAAGGCGCGTTTGCCCCATTTCTCGTTCAGGGTGTAACCGAAGGCTTTCGGCCACCAGTAGGTCATGCCGGCGAAACAGCCGAACACCACGCCGCCGATAATAACGTTATGGAAATGCGCTATCAGGAACAGACTGTTGTGCAGGACAAAGTCGGCGCCCGGCACCGCCAGCAGCACGCCGGTCATGCCGCCGATGGAGAAGGTGACGATAAAACCGACGGTCCACAGCATGGCCGAATTGAAAACAATGCGCCCCTGGTACATGGTAAACAGCCAGTTGAAGATTTTCACCCCGGTGGGTATGGCGATAATCATCGTCATGATGCCGAAGAACGCATTGACGTTGGCGCCGGAGCCCATGGTGAAGAAGTGGTGCAGCCAGACGCAGAACGACAGAAGCGTGATGGCGATGGTGGCCCATACCAGCGACGTGTAGCCGAACAGCCTCTTTTTGGAGAAGGTGGCCACCACCTCGGAGTAAACGCCGAACACCGGCAGTACCAGGATATACACCTCCGGATGACCCCAGGCCCAGAACAGGTTGACATACATCATCATGTTGCCGCCCATATCATTGGTAAAGAAATGGGTGCCCAGATAGCGATCCAGGGTCAATAGAACGATGGTGACGGTGAGAATGGGGAACGCGGCGATAATCAGGATATTGGTGCACAATGCCGTCCAGGTAAACACCGGCATTTTCATCAGCGGCATGTTAGGCGCGCGCATTTTCATAATGGTGGCGAAGAAATTCACCCCGGTAAGAGTGGTGCCGATACCGGCTATCTGGATACTCCATATCCAGTAATCCACCCCCACCCCCGGGCTATACTCCTTGCCGGCCAGCGGCGGATACGCCACCCACCCGGTCTGGGCGAATTCGCCCACGCCCAGCGAGATGTTGATGAGTATCACCCCCACCACAAAAAACCAGAAGCTGATGGAGTTCAGGAAGGGGAATGCCACGTCGCGGGCGCCGATTTGCAGCGGCACCGCCAGGTTCATCAGGCCGACCACGAATGGGGTCGCCATGAAGATAATCATGATGACGCCGTGGGCGGTGACCACCTGATCATAATGGTGGGGCGGCAGGAAACCGGCTTCGCCGGCGGAGGCCAGCGCCTGCTGCGAGCGCATCATGATGGCGTCCGCAAAGCCGCGCAGCAGCATTACGAAGGCCACAATCATGTACATTACGCCGATTTTTTTATGATCCACCGAGGTAAACCATTCATTCCACAGATATTGCCATTTGCCAAAATAGGTAATGGCCGCCACCAGAGCCAGCCCGATAACGACAATGGCGGCCACGGTGATAATAATGATCGGTTCATGATACGGAACCGAATCCAGCGTTAATAATCCGAACATCGTGTTATTCCTCGGTTCCCGCGTGAGAGTGCTCACTCATGCTCATGTCCATCCCGTTTTTCTGGGTCATGTCCATGCTCTTGCCCTTTCCCATGAATTTACCGATGACCGAATCGAACAGGTCGGGTTTCACACTGGAAAAATACTCCACCGGATGGAATTCGCTCGGCGCGGCCAATTGTTCATAGGCATCCATGGTATTTAGGGTTTCCGGCGACGATTTCACCTTTTGGACCCACTCATCAAAACCCTGCTGGTCCGGTGTGGCAATCGCGGTGAACTTCATGCCGGAGAATCCCCTGCCGCTGAAATTGGAAGAGATGCCGTTGTAAGCACCGGGTTCATTGGCAATCAGGTGCAGCGTGGCATTCATTCCCGCCATGGCGTAAATCTGTCCGCCGAGCCGGGGAATAAAGAAGGAGTTCATTACCGAGTTGGAAGTGATGTTGAACTTGACCGGCACATTCACCGGGAAGGCAATCTGATTAACGGTGGCGATACCTTGCTCCGGATAAATGAACAGCCATTTCCAGTCCATCGCCACCACTTCGATATTGATGGTCTTGGCATTGGATGCGATGGGTTTGCCGGGATCCAGCGCATGGGTTGATTTCCAGGTCAGTGTCGCCAGAAAAATGATAATCAGAATCGGCACGGTCCAGACCACCAGTTCCACTTTACCTGAGTGGGACCAGTTGGGACTGTACGTTGCCTTGGTGTTGGTAGCGCGATATTTTATGGCGAAGACCACCGCCATGACGATAGCAGGTATGACTACCAGCAACATCAGCCCGAGGGCAGTCAGTATAAGTGAACGTTGCTCCAGTCCGATCTGTCCTTTGGGATTCATTAACGCCATATCGCAACCGCTCAGTAAAGCGGCGGCGGAAATCAATGACAGAATCCCTATACTTTTATTGTATTTCCTGAGTCTCATCTAACGACCTCAATAAAAAAGGGCTCTAATGTCGTTTCTTGTGTGTGGGCATTTTACGGGAAGGTTGCAGTACTGTAAACATGCTTAAGGTTATGTCAGAAACATGTTTCCGCTCGATGTGAAAGATATCATTGGCTTGGAAAATTATGACAAAATATGAATACTCACAAAGGCTTAGAGAAAAATAAGCCACAGAACAAATATTCTCGATTCATAAAGAATAACGCGGCGGTGTTCTTATCATTACATTAACATAAAAATAGCATTTAACGACAAATAAGCTACAAAAAAGCAAATATGTACCTCCCGCAATAGTAAAGTTGTTAAACTATAACCTTCCTGCCCTATCGCGATAATAAAAATCAGATACAAAAAAAGCCCTTTTTGTATAGCAATAAGAGACGTTTTTACGGCAAAGAGATGAGGAGAAATTCTTATTTAGTCTATTTTTTGGCCTATCAGCCGGCATCCTGTGAACGCCGCATCGACGCAAAATCACAGCAGCATCCCGCCAGTATGGCCAGGGAGATCAGCGCGGCGCCGCTTTGCCAGCAATAGCCGGTCACCGGCGTGGCGTCCAGCCATCCGGCCGACTGCGCCAGCATAAGCACCAGGCCCGCCGCAAGCAGCGAGGCGCCGGCCAGCAGTAACCACAGCGCCCACCGGTAGGGGCCGGCATAACCGACGCGTCTGGGAAAAACGCCGGTTTCCTGGGCGAAGCTCAGCGTATCCCGGCACACTATCAGCAACAGCAGGCCGGGGACGCCGGCAACGACAGAGAACAAATAGAACCAGGCCCAGCCATGGAGTTCCACGAACCAGCCGGCGATGGGGCCCACATAGACCCGGCCGACGGCGGACAGGGCGGAAAGCAGTGCGAACTGGGTGGCGGAAAAGGACTTATTGCAAAGACTCATCAGCAGGGCCACGAAGGCCGCGGTCCCCATGCCGCCGCAGAGATTTTCCACAAAGATGGCCGCGCCCATGGAGGCCAGATGCTTATCGGTGACCGCCAACACCCAGTAGCCGGCATTGGATACCGTTTGCAGCACGCCGAACAGCAGCAGGGCGCGAAACAGCGTCAGTCGCTGCATTAATACGCCGCCAACCAGAGTACCCAGTATGGTGGCCAGCAAACCGAAGGTCTTGTTCACTACCCCCACTTCTCCGGCGGCGAAACCCACCCCTCGTATCAAAAATGTCGTACTGAGGGCGCCGGCGAAGGCATCGCCAAGTTTGTAACTCACTATCAGCAACAGGATAAGCCAGGCATTGTTGCGGCCGAAGAAATCCCGCAGCGGTTCCACAATAGCCTGCTCCAGCGTCCGGGGAGCCGGAATCGCGTTATCCGGCTCCGGCGCCATCGAGGCCGTCGCCACGCCAATCACCATTAAGCCGGCCATAAGATAGTAGGTGTATTGCCATCCCAAAAAACCGTCCGCCAGCCAAAGCGCCAAACCTCCCGAAACCAGCATGGCGATGCGATAGCCTAATACCGAGACGGCGGCGCCGGTTCCGCGCTCTTCCGGCGGCAGCAGATCGGTTTTATAGGCATCGAACACGATATCCTGCGACGCCGAACAGAAGGCCACCCAGACCGCCACCACGGCCATAGCGCCCAGGTTGCGCTCCGGCGTGAGGCTCGCCATGGCGAGAAGGCCGCCTATCAGGGACAATTGGGTAATGATCAGCCAGCCCCGCCGCCGGCCGAACGACGGCGGGGTATAGCGGTCCATCACCGGCGACCACAGGAATTTAAAGACATACGCCTGGCCCACCAGGGAAAAGAAGCCGATGGTTTTCAAATCCACATTGGCCACGGTCATCCAGGCCTGGAGCGTGCCGGACGTTAACGCCAGCGGCAGGCCGGAGGCAAAGCCCAGGCACAGCAACATCAGCGATAGGGGTTGGGCCAGGGTTGCAAGGCTAAGATGGCGATTGGGCATAGGTCGTTCAGTTCGTTAACCGGTGGGTTAAAAGCCCACCCGCGCGGAGCGGGTGGGAACGTGGAAGGGTCGATAGGAATGATACCGCTTATTAATGAGAGTTTTCTTTAATAAATTGGCTGATGCTGGTGTCCTGCGCCATATCGCTGATGACATCGCTCAACACGCTGTTAACGGCTTTGGTGATATTTTCGTTGTTGGCGTTGAATGCGCCCTGCACGCTGTAGTTCGACTGATAATGCTTCATCTGCTTGTTGCCGTTTTTCGCCGTGGCGATAATCGAGATGTCGGCGTTGGTGGTGATGTTATATCGCACGTTGCCTTGGGAAACGTCGGCAAAGAGCTTGTTGACCACGATTTGCAAGTCAACCGCACCGTTCGGCCCTATCATATAGCCGCGCGCGGTCATTTGTTTTTCCAGGACTTCCTGCAGCAGGAAGCGCAGATCCCGCGAGGGCGTCAATACCACTATTTGGCCGTCGCGGTTCACCTTCGCCAGGGCCTGGTCGGGGCGCTGGTCGGCACCGTTAATGCTGACCGTAACGCCCATCAGGGAAGGATCCTGCTGCGGCAGGTCGATTCTCGGGGTCACTTCAAGGGTATTGCTTTTGGCGGCGCAGCCGGCGAGCAGCAGCGCAGCCAATAAGGGGAAGAACATTTTTTTCAGCATAATCGCCTTCTCAATCATTAAGATGCATAGGGGGAGACAAATTGGCCACATAATAACATTGCCGTTCGCGGTGGGAAGATCAGAATCACGTTAAATTATGCTAACGTTGCTCTTCCGGCCCGCAATTTTCCTGGTTGGCAAAAAAACACATTACCGGCGCTTTAGCGTAGCGCAGGTCATTTGGGTTGAAGTTTCGGCTTTTTAAGACAAATATTTATGATATTAGTGCTATGAGTTAATAAAAAGTCGGCTAAAGTTCTAATTGACGATATTGAGCGCGCAGCCTAGGCAGTAAGGAGAAAATCATGTTCCGCGAGCAAATAGAAGCAAAAATAAGGGCAGCGTTTGATCCTATCCATCTGGAGGTCATCGACGAGAGCTATCGGCACAACGTGCCGGCGGGTTCGGAAAGCCATTTCAAGGTGATAATGGTGAGCGAGCGTTTTGCCGGCGAGCGGATCCTGAACCGGCATCGCGCGTTATACGCGGTTCTTTCCGAGGAACTGGCCGGGCCGGTGCACGCCCTGGCCCTGCATACCTACACCCTCAAAGAGTGGGCCAGTTTGCAAAATGCCGTACCGGCGTCGCCGCCCTGTCGCGGCGCGGGGCTGATGGCCTGATGAGAGTCTTCGTCTACTCCTTTTCCATATTGAAATTATTCATGCAATCAGAACGGCCGCCCGGCCGTTTTTTTTATTTTTGTGGGCGGCGGCTCGCGGTTTGTGTCAAATTTCGCGCTGTTCTCGACTCATAAACTCTATGCCGCTATAATGCCGCGTCTTATATTTCCGGAATGTATTCGGGATGCTTCTGACGACGACGGGGAACGGGTTTCTGTTCACTCAGACCTCCCGGTTCTAAGAGGCCATTTTCACGTCAGTGGACCTGGATGACCGCTTCTTTGAAAACGGCTTCTGGAGTTGACCGAGCACTGTGATTTTTTGAGGTAACAAGATGCAAGTTTCTGTTGAGACCACTGAAGGCCTGGGGCGCCGCGTAACCATTACCGTTGCCGCCGACAGCATTGAGCAAGCGGTAAAAAGCGAACTGGTGAACGTCGCCAAAAAAGTTCGCATTGATGGCTTCCGCAAAGGAAAAGTGCCGATGAATATCGTGGCACAGCGTTATGGCGCTTCGGTACTTCAGGATGTACTGGGCGACCTGATGCAGCGTAACTTTGTCGATGCCATTATCCAGGAAAAAATCAATCCGGTCGGCTCGCCCGACTATGTCCCCGGCGAATACAAGAAAGGGGAAGATTTTACCTACCATGTTGAATTTGAAGTTTATCCTGAAGTTGAGCTGAAAGATCTGGATACCATCGAAGTCGAAAAGCCCGTGGTTGAGGTTAACGACGCCGATGTCGATCAGATGCTCGAAACCCTGCGCAAGCAGCAGGCGGACTGGAAAGAAACCGACCGTGACGTTATCGCTGAAGACCGCGTGACCCTTGATTTTACCGGCACCATTGACGGCGAAGAATTTGAAGGCGGCAAAGCCGCTGATTTCGTGCTCGCGCTGGGCCAGGGCCGGATGATCCCGGGCTTTGAGGAGGGCGTGATTGGCCATAAAGCCGGCGATAGCTTCGAGATCGACGTCAATTTCCCTGAAGATTATCATGCGGAAAATCTGAAAGGCAAAGCGGCCAAGTTTGCCATCGTATTGAAAAAAGTCGAAGAGCGTGAATTACCGGAACTGTCCGAAGACTTCATCAAACGTTTCGGCGTGCCTGACGGCTCCCTCGACGGCCTGCGCGCCGAAGTGCGTAAAAATATGGAACGCGAGCTGAAAAACGCCGTTCGCAACCGGGTTAAGAACCAGGTTATCGACGGACTGATCAGCGCCAATGACATCAATGTCCCGGCGCGGTTGGTGGACGGTGAAATCGACGTCCTGCGCCGCCAGGCCGCCCAGCGTTTCGGCGGCAACGAAAAGCAGGCATTGGAATTGCCGCGCGAACTGTTTGAAGAACAGGCTAAACGCCGCGTTAAAATTGGATTATTGCTGGGCGAAGTGATCCAGACCAACGAGCTGAAAGCCGATGAAAATCGGGTCAAGACCTTGATTGAGGAAATGGCCTCGGCATACGAGGACCCGCGCGAAGTCATCGAGTTTTACGCAAAAAATCAGGAAATGATGAATAATATGCGTAACGTGGCTTTGGAAGAGCAAGCGGTTGAAGCTTTGTTGGCCAGCGCTAAGGTAGTGGAAAAAAACACCACGTTCAGCGAACTGATGAATCAACCCACCGCGGCATGATAAATCTGTCTGGCCGGGGGCTTGCTCCAGACCAGGCGCTGTGTTTATCATTAATGGCCCGTCATCCTATGGTGGCGGGTTTTTTTATTTGCGCAAGGCTGTTCTATGCATCCGTTGCGTCTTCATAAAGGGCGGCGGTTTAGCGCAAATAGTTATGCTTATTTGATACTTAGCGGCCGCCGTTAGATATCGGCACGATGGTTTTCACGTTGCAGCCAATGAAAGAACAGGCGCCGGCGCTTGAAAAGCGTGGTCGGACCCCCCAATTAAAGGTTACAGGGAATTATTACGCCCAAACGCATACGTCCCTGCTGATAACATCCGCTCGACCGAAAAGGCGATCCGTCTGCTTGAACGTGGTGATTGTTCCTCATCTCAAGTAGAATTGGTAAGAATGGCGCCGAAAGAAATTTATCTAGGAGATGGTAATGTCATACAGTGGCGAAAAAGATCAACACGCACCCCGCATGGCGTTGGTGCCGATGGTGGTTGAGCAGACTTCACGCGGAGAGCGTTCTTACGATATCTTTTCGCGCCTGCTGAAGGAACGTGTCATATTTATGACCGGCCAGGTCGAAGACTATATGGCGAACCTGATTGTGGCGCAGATGTTATTTCTTGAGGCCGAGAATCCCGAGAAAGACATATATCTTTACATCAATTCGCCGGGCGGGGTTATCACCGCAGGTATGTCGATATACGATACCATGCAGTTTATCAAGCCGGATGTCAGCACTATCTGTATGGGGCAGGCCGCCTCCATGGGGGCATTCTTATTGACGGCGGGCGCCAAGGGTAAACGGTTCTGCCTGCCCAATTCCCGGGTGATGATTCACCAGCCTTTGGGCGGCTTCCAGGGTCAGGCGACGGATATTGAAATTCATGCGAAAGAGATTTTGAAGGTGAAATCCCGCATGAACGAACTGATGGCCAAACATACCGGCCGTCCGCTTGAAACAATTGAGAAAGACACGGAACGCGATCGTTTCTTATCCGCCGATGAGGCGGTAGACTACGGATTAGTGGATGGCATATTAAACCATCGCGATTGAGGCGAAATTCTGAATACCCATAGACTATAGTTAGAGTATAGGTGTTCGGGTAGACTCATATTCACTCATCGCGCCGGTTTTACGTTTAGCAGTCGCGTTGCCGCCGTGGTTGATTTGCGGGACAAGACTAGAGAAAGAGGTTACTGATGACAGATAAGCGCAAAGACGGTTCAGGAAAGCTGCTGTATTGCTCTTTCTGCGGTAAAAGCCAGCATGAGGTGCGGAAGCTGATCGCCGGGCCGTCAGTGTATATCTGCGATGAATGCGTCGATTTATGCAATGACATTATTCGCGAAGAGATCAAGGAAGTTGCCCCGCACAGGGAACGCAGCGCGTTGCCGACGCCCCATGAAATCCGCCACCATCTGGACGATTATGTGATCGGCCAGGAGAAAGCAAAAAAAGTCCTGGCGGTAGCGGTATATAACCATTACAAGCGATTGCGCAACGGCGATACCACCAATGGTATCGAACTGGGCAAGAGCAATATTCTTTTGATCGGTCCCACCGGCAGCGGCAAAACGCTGCTGGCGGAAACGCTGGCGCGTTTTCTGGATGTGCCTTTTACCATGGCGGATGCAACCACGCTGACCGAGGCGGGTTATGTCGGCGAGGATGTGGAAAACATCATTCAGAAACTGCTGCAAAAATGTGATTACGACGTGCAAAAAGCGCAGCGCGGCATCGTTTACATTGATGAAATCGACAAGATATCCCGCAAATCGGATAATCCGTCCATCACGCGTGATGTGTCCGGCGAGGGCGTCCAGCAGGCGCTGTTGAAACTCATCGAAGGCACCATTGCCGCCGTGCCGCCCCAGGGAGGCCGCAAGCATCCGCAGCAGGAGTTCCTGCAGGTGGACACCTCGAAGATCCTCTTTATCTGCGGCGGCGCCTTTGCCGGTCTGGACAAAGTCATTGAGCAGCGTATCGATACCGGCCGCGGCATAGGTTTTAGCGCCACGGTCAAAGGCAGCGCCGAAAAGGCGTCCGAAGGACAGCTGCTGACCAAGGTTGAGCCGGAGGATTTGATCAAATTCGGCCTGATACCTGAATTTATCGGTCGTCTGCCGGTGCTTGCCACCCTTAATGAATTGAGCGAGGACGCGCTGATTCAAATCCTGAAAGAGCCGAAAAATGCCCTTACCAAGCAGTACCAGGCATTATTCAATCTGGAAGGAGTGGAGCTGGAATTCCGCGACGAGGCGCTGACGGCCATTGCCAAAAAAGCCATGGCCCGTAAAACCGGAGCGCGTGGATTACGTTCCATCGTCGAGGGCGCGCTGCTGGAAACCATGTATGAACTGCCTTCGCAGGATAGCGTGGAAAAAGTGGTCATCGACGAGTCGGTTATTGACGGCCAGTCGGAGCCATTATTGATCTATGGTAAACATGAGGCACAGCAGGCTTCCGGTGAATAATAGGCCGGCAAGCCGCTGAAATAACGACAAAGTAATTAATGTGGGGGATTTTATCCCCCATTTGTTTTCCATTACCTTGCCCGTTGAATGTAAAAAAATTGCCCCCATATACTCTGATACCTATTTGTTGAAACTGGCAAAAGCCGAGTTTTGCGAATCCCCTAAACCTGGCGGAAGCTAAACTAAGAGAGAGCTCTATGAATGCTGAGCGTTCCGAACGCATAGAAATCCCCGTATTGCCTCTGCGCGATGTGGTGGTCTATCCGCATATGGTCATCCCGCTGTTTGTCGGGCGGGAGAAATCGATTCGGTGCCTTGAAGCAGCCATGGACAGCGACAAAAAAATCATGCTGGTGGCGCAGAAAGAGGCCTCTACGGATGAACCGGGTATTAACGATCTTTTTTCAGTCGGGACCGTCTCTTCGATTCTCCAGATGCTGAAATTGCCCGACGGTACGGTAAAAGTACTGGTTGAGGGTTTACAGCGCGCCCGTATAACGACTTTGTCGGACAGCGGCGAACACTTTGCCGCCCAGGCTGAATATTTCGATACCCCCGAAATAGACGAGCGTGAACAGGAAGTCCTGGTACGCACGGCGATCAATCAATTTGAGGGATACATCAAACTCAATAAAAAGATTCCGCCCGAAGTACTGACGTCTTTGAACAGTATTGATGACGCCGCCCGTTTGGCCGATACCATAGCCGCGCATATGCCGTTGAAATTAAGCGACAAGCAATCGGTTTTGGAAATGGCCGATGTTACGGAGCGGCTGGAATATCTGATGGCGATGATGGAATCGGAAATCGACCTGCTGCAGGTGGAAAAACGGATCCGTAACCGCGTCAAAAAGCAGATGGAAAAAAGTCAGCGCGAATACTATTTGAATGAGCAAATGAAAGCCATTCAGAAAGAATTGGGTGAAATGGACGACGCACCCGATGAAAACGAAGCGCTGAAACGCAAAATCGAAGCGGCGAAAATGCCTAAAGAGGCGCGTGAAAAAACCGAAGCGGAATTGCAAAAGCTAAAGATGATGTCGCCGATGTCCGCCGAAGCCACAGTGGTGCGCGGTTATATCGATTGGATGCTTTCGGTGCCTTGGCACGCGCGCACCAAAGTGAAAAAGGATTTGGTGAAGGCGCAGGAAATACTGGATAAAGACCATTACGGCCTGGAACGGGTTAAGGAACGTATCCTTGAGTATCTGGCGGTGCAGAGCCGGGTCAGCAAGATAAAAGGGCCGATACTCTGTCTGGTGGGACCGCCGGGGGTGGGTAAGACCTCTCTGGGGCAATCCATCGCCAGGGCCACCGGGCGCGAATATGTGCGTATGGCGCTAGGGGGAGTGCGGGACGAGGCTGAAATACGCGGCCACCGCCGGACCTATATCGGTTCCATGCCGGGTAAACTTATCCAGAAGATGTCCAAGGTCGGGGTGAAAAATCCGCTGTTCCTGCTGGATGAGATCGATAAAATGTCCTCGGATATGCGCGGCGATCCCTCTTCCGCGCTGCTGGAAGTGCTGGATCCCGAACAGAACGTGGCGTTTAACGACCATTATCTGGAAGTGGATTACGACTTGTCCGACGTCATGTTCGTGGCAACGTCGAACTCCATGAATATCCCGGCGCCGCTGCTGGATCGTATGGAAGTGATTCGCCTGTCCGGCTACACGGAAGACGAAAAACTCAATATCGCCCGCGAGCATCTGCTGCAAAAACAGATTGAACGCAACGCGTTGAAATCGGGTGAGCTGACTATCGAAGACAGCGCCCTGATCGGTATTATCCGCTACTACACCCGTGAAGCCGGGGTGCGTAATCTGGAACGGGAAATTTCCAAATTATGCCGCAAGGCGGTGAAGACGCTGCTGATGGACAAGACCATCAAGCATATCCATATCGACGGCGATAACCTCAAAGACTATCTGGGCGTGCAGCGTTTCGACTATGGCCGCGCCGAAGGCGAAAATCGCGTAGGGCAGGTTACCGGCCTGGCCTGGACCGAAGTCGGCGGGGAACTGCTGACCATCGAAACGGCCTGTGTGCCGGGCAAGGGCAAACTCACCTATACCGGTTCGCTGGGCGAGGTGATGCAGGAGTCGATTCAGGCGGCATTGACCGTGGTGCGTTCCCGTGCGGATAAATTGGGCATCACCGCCGATTTCTACGAAAAGAGGGATATCCATGTGCATGTGCCGGAAGGCGCGACGCCCAAAGATGGTCCTAGCGCCGGTATCGCCATGTGCACCGCCCTGGTTTCTTGCCTGACAGGTAATCCGGTGCGGGCTAACGTTGCCATGACCGGTGAAATAACGTTGCGCGGTCAGGTGCTGCCCATCGGCGGTCTGAAGGAAAAATTGCTGGCGGCGCATCGCGGCGGGATTAAAACCGTATTGATCCCTTACGAGAATAAACGCGATTTGGAAGATATGCCGGCGAATGTGATTCGCGATCTGGATATCCACCCGGTTCAGCGTATCGACGAAGTGCTGACGCTGGCCCTGCAAAACTCGCCTTTTGGCATGGAGATAGTGACCGCGGCGGCAAAATAGTGGCTCAATGTAACATATAGCGTTAAAAATAAGGCTGACAGGCGAATTCCCGCTTGCCAGCCTTTTTTTGTACCGTTAAGTTAGGTAGCTGTCTGGCCTGGTCGGTAATTGCGTTACACTTGCCAGTACATAACAGGCTTGGTATAACAGCTGCGCTGTCGCGTTTAAGGAAAATTCCGCCGCGACAAGAGAATTTTAGAGGGGATGAACGAGTGAATAAGTCACAACTGATCGACAAAATTGCCGCAGGTGCTGATATTTCCAAAGCGGCTGCCGGACGTGCATTGGACGCAATTATTGGTTCCGTTACCGAAACCTTGCAACAGGGAGATGACGTTGCATTGGTCGGCTTCGGCACTTTTACGGTTCGCGAACGCTCTGCCCGTACCGGTCGTAATCCGCAAACTGGTAAAGAAATCAGTATCCCAGCGGCTAAAGTGCCCGGCTTCCGCGCCGGCAAGGGTTTGAAGGACGCTGTCAACTGATTGTTGCACCGTTGTTTTTTGCGTCAAACTATTACCTGACGCAAGTGAACGGGTAGGGTAGAATACAGGGCGCATCTTTTCGATGTGCCTTTTTTGTTTTCTCCTGACAGATGGCTAACGTTGTTGTCAGAGGAATAGCTTTAGCGCGCAGCCGCTCTCGGATGACGGCATGATATACCCTATATGATCCGGGTTGCAGGAAGGCCAACGCACCTGCGGCTTGAAATATGACGGGTGTAGCGGGATATCACCGCCGCGCAGGGTTTCATTCATTTTACAGCGGAGTGTTGTCACACTATGATGGACAATTTACGCGCGGCCGCAAATCACGTCGTGCTCAAAATTATTCTGGCCATTGTCGCCATTTCATTCGTGCTGACCGGGGTAGGCAACTATCTGATAGGCGGCGGCGGAGATTATGCCGCCAAGGTCAACGGTCAGCAGATCAGCCGCGCCCAGTTGGAGCAGGCGGTGCAAAATGAGCGTAATCGCCAGCAGGAATCCTTGGGCGACAGCTTCTCGGCCCTGGCGGGCAACGAAGGTTATATGCTCCAGATGCGGCGGCAGGTCTTGTCCCAGCTGATAGACGAAACCTTGCTTGACCAATATGCCCAGACCCTGGGTCTGGCGGCCAGCGACGACCAGATCAGAGACGCGATCTTCGCCATCCCGGCGTTCAGGACCGACAACAAATTCGATAATGAAAAATACCGCTCCATCATCAACAGCATGGGATTGACGCCCGACCAATATGCGCAGCTGATGCGCAAACAGCTATTGACCCAACAGTTGATTCAGGGCATGGGGGGCACCGGTTTTATGCTGCCGGACGAAACCACCCGCCTGCTGTCGCTGGCTATTCAGGATCGTAAAGCGCGCTTGGCGACCCTGGACATCGATACCCTGGTGGCCGCACAGACCGCCACCGATCAGGAAATCCAGGACAATTACAATCAGAACAAAAACGCTTACGTCCTGCCCGAATCCTTTAAGGTCTCCTATATCCCCCTGGACGCCGCCTCGATGATGGATAAAACCACCGTCAGCGACGCCGAGGTACAGGCCTATTACGACCAGCACAAAGATCAGTTCACCCAGCAGGCACGGAAACATTACCGCATCATACAAAGCAAAACCGAGGCTGATGCGAAAGGCATCCTGGCGCAGCTGCAGCAGGGAGCTGATTTCGCCACCCTGGCGAAACAGAAATCCACCGATGTGATTTCCGCCAGAAACGGCGGCGATATCGGCTGGATGGAGGCTGACTCCACCGTCGAAGAACTTAAACAGGCCAACCTCAACGATAAAGGCCAGCTTTCCGGCGTGATCACCTCGTCGGTCGGGTATTTGATTGCCCGGCTGGATGATGTCCAACCGGCGCAGGTAAAGCCCCTGGCCGAGGTGCATGACAGCGTCGCGGCGAAGGTGAAGCAGGAGAAAGCGGTGGATGCTTATTATGCTTTGCAGCAGAAAGTAAGTGATGCCGCCAGCAATGATAACGAATCGCTGGCTTCGGCGGAAGCCGCCGCCGGTACCAAGGCTATCGAAACCGACTGGTTCAGCCGCGACAGCGTTCCGGCCGGGCTGAATTTTGATCCGGTGAAACAGGTCATCTTCGACGGTTCCCTGCTGGGCGCCAACGGCGCCCCCGGCAATAATTCCGATGTCATTACCGTGGATGGCGACCGGGCCTTTATCGTGCGTATCGCCGAGCATAAACCGGAGTCCACCAAATCCCTGGATACGGTGCGCTCGCAGGTGGAGCAGCAGGTTAAACGCCAGAAAGCGGCGCAGCAGGCCCGGGTGGACGCCGAAAAGATCCTGATGGCTTTGAAACAGGGCAAAGGGAATGATGCCCTGAAGGCGGCGAACCTGGCGTTTGGCGAGGCGCAGACCTTCGATTCCACCCGGCAGAACGACCGGTTGAGCCAAGCGGTCTTTACCCTGCCGCAACCGCAGCCGAATAAATCCTCCTATGGCCTCTCCGAGGATGGCAAGGGTAATATAGTTCTGCTGGCACTGGATGAGATCATTCCGCGCAAGCTTGACGATCGGCAGCGCAGCCTGTTTGTCGGCCAGTTGAATCAGGGCATGACCGGCGTGACTTTCGATGCGCTGCTTAATAACCTGCGCGGTGAAGCCAAAATCAAATTGGGCAATGCCGCACAAATGCAATAGCGGTCATAAAAATCCCGCATAGGATGTAACGGCAAAGGGTCCCGCATGGGGCCTTTTGCATCTTCGGTATTCCCTGGTTGTCCCTTTCTCCCGCCTCGGGCATTCTGCCACCCGTGCAAGCAAACAAGGAGAAAGCACAATGTATACATCATGGAAACGCACCCTCGGTATCATTCTGTCCACCGGTTTATTTATCATGCCGCTTGGCGCCTATGCGACGGTGGGAGATGACCAGGATACGACGGCCATCGGCCACATTGCCGAAGCTCATCACCATACCGGGCAGGATGAAGGCGGGACTAAAGCGACGCGCGGCGACTCATCAGCAGAGGTCGATGCTCTAACCCCGGACCTCGAAGCCACATCAACGGCAAGCGGCCAGGATTTGCCTATTGCCCAAACGGGAGATAAGGTCGTCCAGGGGGCTGATTCACAAACGGCCGTGGCGCCGCAGGACGACGCCGAAGGCAACGCAAAGGATAAATCCACGCAAACCGACGTCTCGGCGGCGGAAGGAGAAGGCGCCGGCAAGTCTGATAAAGCCGATAGCACTGCCGATGATGAAGATGAATTCGAAAAGGTCAATATCAATACCGCCACCGCAGAGGAATTGGCGGAGGGTTTGAAAGGCATCGGCCCGTCCAAAGCCGGCGAAATTATCAAATACCGTGAAAAGCACGGTCCTTTCAAGAAAATAGATCATCTGAAAAAGGTCAAGGGAATAGGAACTGCAACCTACGAAAAGATCCAATCTCAACTAGAGCTCTGATTTAACATTAGATTTGCGGGTTCTCCCGGCTGCGTCAGCGGGTGAATCCGCTAATTTAAAGCGCTTAACAACTTAATGTATTGATTTTAAAGGCTCTCTGGCCTATAAGTTAACAAGCGCTTTTTTTTAAAGTCGGCTAAAATGTATTCTCTCAATATGTCGCAAATTTTTGACAATAATATTAAATTTTTATGACAGCCTAGACAACCGGAACTAACTTTCCTAAGTTAGTGGCTCTTCTATGAATAGGAAAGCACGATGAGTGAGACAGCTAACTTAACAATCAAACTTCCTCTGCAACTCAAGGAAAGAATTAAAGCCTTGGCAGAGAGCAATAGCGTTTCCATGAGTGCAGAAATAGGCGCAAGGCTGGAACGCAGCCTGAATGAGGACAGCGCTGCGCCAACGGAGCATGTCGCCGCCGACGTCGATAATCAACACACCCAAGAAATCACTGAACAACCCTTTACCAGTAGTGAAGTGAAAAAACTGCGGGCGTTGCTGAATGCCACTTCCAAGAAAAAATCCAAGAAAAAATAAGCATTCTTCGTTCGAATAATGAGTCGTTTATTTAATGAAAGATTCAGGCTCGGAGGGAGGCGGTTGGTCCCTCTGACCCGATAAGCCGATCAACCAAGGTGGTTGGTTAATAATAAGGTGCGGTCAATGGAAACAGGCGGCTAATCCATAAGACCGGTTTTACGTTTCATTTCAGCGGCGACCCTTTCCGGATCCTGTTCATATTCAGCTAATCCCCTCGCCCGCAAATGGCAGGCGGCGCACTCGCCGCAACCATCGCCTTTGATACCGTTGTAACATGTCAGCGTATCGTGGCGGATCTTGTCCAACTGATGATAATAATCAGCCAACGCCCAGGTTTCCGCCTTGTTCAGCCACATAAGCGGCGTTTTGAACTCTATATCCCGGGCCATTCCCAGCTTCACCGCCTGGTTCATCGCCTGCACAAATTCGTCGCGGCAATCCGGATAACCGGAAAAGTCCGTTTCGCATACCCCGGTAATTACCGTTTGCGCACCCACCTGGTAAGCATAAATGGACGCCAGGGTGAGAAAAAGAATGTTGCGTCCCGGCACAAAGGTCGAGGGCAACGCGTCGCCGGCGGTATCGTCGTAGTGGGGCAGCGGGATGTTATCGCGGGTCAGGCTGCTTATCGCCAAATCATTGAGCAATCCCGCGTCGATAACCTTATGGACACGTGCACCCAGCTCCTGCGCCAAATGGCGGGCAATGTCAATTTCCGCCCGGTGGCGCTGGCCGTAATCAAAGGTAATGCAATGGACTTCATCATATAACGTGAGCGCTTGTATCAGGCACGTCGTGGAATCCTGCCCGCCGCTAAAAACCACTACTGCTCGTTTCATCACTGGACTCGTTGCATGTGTTGCGCAAAAGGATATGTTACTGCCTTCTTGGCGCAGGGCAAAGCCGAGATTTATTCAGGAGGTATCCCGGTGCCGCTATAGATCACGTAACATCTCAACCCAGGGAGCCGTATCGCCGATATGTTCTCTTACCCACGCCGGGTTGTAGTAGGTATCCTGATAACGTTCCCCGCTATCGCACAACAGCGTCACGATAGCGCCCCGGCGGCCTTGTGCCCGCATCTCCCGGGCCAATTGCAGTACGCCCCACATATTGGTGCCGGTGGAGCCCCCGACCCGGCGGCCTAAAATCGGCTCCAGCCAATAAAGGGCGGCGATGCTTGCGGCATCGGGAACCTTGATCATCCGATGGATAACATCGGCAATAAAAGAAGGCTCAACCCGCGGCCGTCCTATTCCTTCGATGCGTCCGGCCTGGTCGCCTGTGAGCAAGGGGTCGCGCTGATGATAATAATCATGGAATACCGAATGTTCAGGGTCGGTGACCACCAGGCGGGTATCGTGTCCCTGATAACGAATATAACGTCCCAGGGTAGCCGAGGTGCCGCCGGTACCGGCGCTCATCACAATATAGTCCGGTTCTGCGAAGGGTTCCCGGGCCATCTGCCGGAAAATACTTTCGGCAATATTGTTATTGCCCCGCCAATAGGTGGCCCGTTCGGCATAGGTGAACTGGTCCATATAGTGACCGTCCAATTCTTCGGCAAGCCTGGTGGCCTCTTCGTAAATCAGCCCGCTGTGGCCGACAAAATGGCAGCGTCCGCCATAAAAGGTGATTTGTTCTATTTTTCGCCTGGCAGTACACTCCGGCATGACCGCGATGAACGGCAGGCCCAGCAGCCGCGCAAAGTAGGCTTCCGATACCGCCGTGCTGCCTGAGGAAGCCTCGATAACGGGCCGGTTTTGTTTGATCCAGCCGTTGCATAATCCGTATAAGAACAGTGAACGGGCTAAACGGTGTTTCAGGCTGCCTGAAGGATGGGTGCTTTCATCTTTCAAATAGAAAAAAATGCCGGGAAACGACGGTAGCTCGAAGCGTATCAAGTGCGTATCGGCCGAGCGCTGGAAGTCAGCCTGTATGTCGCTGATAGCCTGTTTAACCCATTGCTGGTTCATAATATCCCCCGAAGTGTCGATGACCACAGCATAGCGGGGAAGCGGGAAAAAAAAGTTGCCTTTTTCTCCCTGATACCGTGTTATGGGAGAACGTTTTTCTCCAGAAGCTCGCCATGTTAGATAAAACCGATCGCACGTTACTCTCATTACTGCAGCAGGATTGTACGACGTCATTACAATCCCTGGCGGAAGCCGTGAATTTAACCTCCACGCCCTGCTGGAAACGTCTCAAACGCCTGGAGGAAGAGGGGTTCATTCGCGCCAAAGTGGCCTTGCTGGATCATGATAAACTGGGATTGGCACTTACGGCCTTTGTACATATCAAAACACAACAGCACAATAGCGACTGGTATCACAGCTTTGTCGCCCTGGTAAAAGAGATGCCGGAAGTCCTGGCGTTCTATCGTATGGCCGGCGAGTATGACTACCTGATGCGGGTGCTGGTTGCCGATATGAAAAGCTACGATAATTTTTATAAGCGCCTGGTTAACGGTGTGCCGGGGCTGATTGACGTTACCTCAAGTTTTGCGATGGAAGAGATCAAAAATACGACGGTAGTGCCATTATAATGGGTTCCCCTGAGCCGCCCCGGTTATCGGTCCGGGGCAAACAGGTAAATGATGCTGGAATAATATTTCGTGAGATTATTTGCACAACTGGGTTGGTATTTCCGTCGCGAATGGCGGCGTTATCTGGGATCGGTAGTCCTGCTGATCGTCATCGCCATTTTACAGTTGATCCCTCCCAAGCTGGTGGGGGTGATTGTGGATGGCGTGACCGAACACCGGGCTTCAAACCATATGATCATGCTGTGGCTCGGCGCCATGGTCCTTACCGCGGTACTGGTCTACCTGCTGCGCTATGTCTGGCGCGTATTGTTATTCGGTGCGTCATATCAGCTGGCGGTGGAACTGCGCGCCCGTTTCTACCGATTGCTCAGCGGGCAGCTGCCCGGCTTCTATTTGCGCCACCGCACCGGTGATTTGATGGCCCGCGCCACCAATGATGTGGATCGGGTGGTGTTCGCCGCCGGGGAAGGGGTGTTGACCCTGGTGGATTCGCTGGTAATGGGCTGCTCGGTGCTGGTTGTGATGAGCGTACAGATCAGTTGGCAGCTCACGCTGCTGTCCCTGGTGCCGATGCCGATTATGGCGCTGATTGTCAAACACAATGGCGATGAACTGCATCGGCGTTTCAAATCGGCGCAGGCCGCCTTCTCCTCCTTGAATAATCAGACCCAGGAAAGCCTGACCGGTATCCGGATGATCAAGGCTTTCGGCCTGGAAGATTACCAATCGGACCGGTTCGTACAGGTGGCCGCCGATGCCGGCGCGAAGAATATGCGGGTGGCGCGTATCGACGCCCGTTTTGACCCGACCATTTATCTGACGGTTGGATTCTCTAATTTATTGGCCATCGGCGGCGGCAGCTGGATGGTGATGCGGGATTTACTGACCCTTGGCCAGCTCACCAGTTTCATCATGTATCTGGGGTTGATGATTTGGCCGATGCTGGCGTTGGCCTGGATGTTTAATATCGTCGAGCGGGGCAGCGCCGCCTACAGCCGTATACGGCAGACCCTCGATGAAGCGCCGGAAATCGCGGACGGCATCAGCGCATTGCCTCCCGGGCGCGGAACGCTGCAGGTGGATATCGGCAGTTTTACCTATCCCCATACCCTGCAGCCGACCCTGACCCATATCCAGCTGATGCTGTCGCCAGGGAAAATGCTGGGTATCTGCGGTCCCACCGGCGCCGGTAAAAGCACGCTGCTGTCCCTTATCCAGCGTCATTTCGATGTTACCCGCGGGGAGATCCGGTTTCACGGCATTCCGCTGCCGTCCGTCAAGCTTGACGAGTGGCGCGGGCGTCTGGCGGTGGTCAGTCAAACGCCGTTCCTGTTTTCCGATACCGTGGCGCATAATATCGCCCTCGGCAGGCCGGACGCCACCCGACGGCAAATTGAACAGGCGGCTGAGCTGGCCTGCGTGCATGATGACATTCTCAGGTTACCGCAGGGGTACGAAACCCAGGTGGGTGAACGGGGCGTTATGCTGTCCGGCGGCCAAAAGCAGCGTTTGTCCATCGCCCGGGCCCTGCTGCTGGAAGCGGAAATCCTGTTGCTGGACGACGCGCTGTCCGCCGTCGACGGACGCACCGAACATACCATCCTGCGCAACCTACGCCAGTGGGGCGAGGATCGTACCCTTATCATCATTGCGCATCGGCTGTCAGCGCTCCATGCGGCGGATGATATCCTGGTGCTGGCCCATGGCACGGTCACCCAGCGGGGACAACACCGCGGGCTGTTGCAACAGCCGGGCTGGTACCGGGATATGTTCCGCTATCAGCAGCTGGAAGAGGCCCTGACCGCCGATCCCGATGCGCCGGAGGCGGCCGATGCGTAAATGGCAAACCCAATGGCCCACCTTGAGGCGATTGCTGTCTTACAGCGCGCCCTATCGCAAACCCTTGATCCGGGCGGTGGTGATGCTCTGGCTGGCGGCGGCGGCGGAAGTGGCCGGGCCGGTGGTCATCAGTTATTTTATCGATCACGTGGTGCCTCTTAAGCGTTTCCCCGCGCTGCTGGTGACCGGGCTGGCCCTGGCATATATCGCGCTGCAGCTTATCTCCGCGTCGCTGCGCTATTTTCAGGCCCTGCTGTTTAACCGTACGGCATTGGACATAGTGCAACAGCTGCGTACCGAAGTGATGGATGCTTCGTTGCGACAGCCCTTGAGTACCTTCGATACCCAGCCGGTGGGACAGCTTATTTCCCGGGTGACCAACGATACCGAGGTGGTGAAGGATCTGTATATAACCGTGATGTCCACCTGGCTGCGCTGTATCGCGCTGGTGGTGGCCATGCTGGTGGCCATGTTCGCGCTGGACTGGCGCATGGCCTGCGTTGCGCTGGTCATCTTCCCGGTGGTGGCGCTGGTGATGTCTATATACCAATATTACAGCACACCCATCGTGCGTCGTCTGCGCGCCTATCTGGCGGATATCAATGACGGTTTTAACGAAGCAATCAGCGGTATGACCGTTATACAGCAGTTCCGGCAGCAGCAGCGATTCGGAAAAAAACTGGCGGAAGCCAGCCACTCACACTATCTGGCCCGCATGCAGACGCTCAGGCTGGAGGGTTTCCTCCTGCGGCCGTTATTGAGCCTTCTCTCCGCCCTGGTGCTGTGTGGCCTGTTGATGCTGTTTGGCTTCAGCCCGGTAGGTTCGGTGGGGGTAGGGGTACTATATGCCTTTATCAACTACCTGGGACGGCTGAACGAGCCGCTGATTGAACTCACTACACAGCAATCCATGCTGCAGCAGGCGGTGGTGGCGGGGGAGCGTATCTTCGAGTTGATGGATGGCCACCGGCAGCAATACGGCGCGGATGATAAGCCCCTGTGCAGCGGACGCATAGACATCCGTGATTTGACCTTTGGCTATCGGGACGGCGCGCCGGTGATAAAACACGTCTCGCTCACCGTTCCATCCCGCAGCTTTATCGCCCTGGTGGGACATACAGGCAGCGGAAAAAGTACGTTGGCCAATCTGATGATGGGGTACTACCGTATCGATGAGGGCCGCTTACTGCTCGATGGACGCTCCATCGACAGCCTGTCGCACCGGGTGCTCCGGCAAGGCGTGGCTATCGTCCAGCAGGATCCGGTGGTCATGGCGGATACGGTATTCACCAATATCACCCTGGGGCGGGATATCACCGAAGCCCAGGTCTGGCGGGTCCTTGAACAGGTGCAATTGGCCGAACTGGTGCGTGCGCTGCCCGACGGACTGTATGCCGAGCTCGGCGAACAGGGTAACACGCTGTCGGTGGGGCAAAAGCAGCTGCTGGCGCTGGCCAGGGTCATGGTATCGACGCCGGAAATCCTCATTTTGGACGAAGCGACGGCCAATATCGACTCCGGCACCGAGCAGGCAATCCAACGGGCGCTGGCCACCATCCGCCGGCAGACGACGCTGGTGGTTATCGCCCACCGGCTGTCCACGATAGTCGATGCCGATGAAATCCTGGTATTGCATCGCGGCGAAGCGGTAGAACGGGGTTCCCACGATTTCCTGCTGCGACAGCAGGGGCGTTATTACCAAATGTACCAGCTACAGCAGGCAGGCCGGGCCTTGAGTACCGCCGGGATATTGGCGACCCCCATAGCGCCGACGGTTTGACGGGGCTTTTTACCAAGGCTCGGCATAGTTCGTGATGCGCCTGCTTACCGGCGGGCGGGCTGAATGGTCCGCCCATTTACATCTACCCGCACCGCAATCGGGCATTAACCAGCATTCACCCGCGCCAATGCACCCTTATCAGGCGCGGCGCCTCTTTTTGGTGCACCTATTCTCCCTCTCTTTGGACGCAGCTTCCGATAAAATCAAAGACAAACCTGCCCGCGCTCCATGGGCAGGCATCGAAGGGTAAATTTCTATTTCAAAACATTTATGGCACATGCTTTGCTTTACTCAGGCGTAGTGGTCGCGAGTTCGGATCCAAATTCTTGAGGGGGAGCATATGAAGCTGGTAACCGTGGTGATAAAACCATTTAAATTGGAAGACGTGCGAGAAGCACTTTCTGCTGTGGGTATTCAAGGGCTAACGGTCACCGAGGTAAAAGGGTTTGGACGGCAAAAAGGCCATGCTGAACTTTATCGCGGGGCTGAATACAGCGTTAATTTCCTGCCAAAAGTGAAAATTGATATTGCCATTGCCGATGATCAATTGGATGAAGTTATCGACGTCATCAGTAAAGCGGCTTACACCGGTAAAATCGGGGACGGCAAGATTTTTGTTGCTGAGTTACAACGGGTTATTCGCATTCGTACCGGCGAGACCGATGAAGCAGCACTTTAACGACACGCGCGAATTTTGTGGATAGGGATGAATGAAAATGAAGAAACTTGTCTCATTAACCGGTCTTGGGGCAGTGGCATTGTTGCCCACATGGGCCATGGCCGCGACACCTGTTGTTGATAAGGCCGATAATGCGTTTATGATGATTAGCACCGCTTTGGTGCTGTTTATGACGTTACCGGGCATCGCTTTATTTTACGGCGGCTTGATACGCGCCAAAAACGTCCTGTCAATGCTGACCCAGGTGGCGGTAACCTTTGCCATGGTTTGCGTGCTGTGGATGCTGTACGGTTACTCTTTGGCCTTCAGTGAAGGCAATCCCTTCTTCGGCGGCTTTACCTGGGCGATGCTGAAAAACATTGAAACCACGGCGTTGATGGGGACTTTCTATCAGCTGGTGCATGTGGCGTTCCAATGTTCTTTCGCCTGTATCACCGTGGGTCTGATCGTCGGCGCGCTGGCGGAACGCATCCGTTTCTCCGCCGTTCTGATTTTTGTGGTTATCTGGCTGACATTCTCTTATGTGCCGATGGCGCATATGGTGTGGGCGGGCGGTTATTTGGCGTCCATGGGCGCGCTGGACTTCGCCGGCGGTACGGTGGTACACATCAACGCCGCCAGTGCAGGTCTGATCGGCGCTTATATGCTGGGCAAACGCGCAGGCTTTGGTAAAGAATCATTTAAACCGCATAACCTGCCGATGGTATTCACCGGTACCGCCATTCTTTATGTCGGCTGGTTTGGCTTCAACGCCGGTTCCGCCAGCGCCGCCAATGAAATCGCCGGACTGGCGTTTATCAATACGGTCATGGCTACCGCCGGCGCCATTCTTTCCTGGGTGTTCGTCGAGTGGATGATTCGCGGCAAGCCTTCTTTGCTGGGCGCCTGTTCCGGTTGTATCGCCGGTTTGGTTGCCATTACTCCGGCGGCCGGCTTCGTCGGTGTCGGCGGTGCGCTGGTCATTGGCTTGGTGGGCGGTGTCGCCGGTCTGTGGGGTGTGGTTGCCCTGAAGAAATGGCTGCGTGTGGATGACGTTTGCGATGTGTTCGGTGTGCACGGCGTTTGCGGTATCTGCGGCTGTCTGCTGACCGGTGTCTTCACTTCCGCTTCACTGGGCGGCGTCGGTTATGCGCAGGGCGTGACCATGGGTCATCAACTGTGGGTACAGCTTTATAGCGTGATCGTTTGTTTGATATGGTCCGGCGTGGTTGCCTTTGTCGGCTTCAAGATTGCTGATATCGCGGTGGGTCTGCGGGTTTCCGAAGAACAGGAACGCGAAGGTCTGGATGTCAACAGCCATGGCGAAAGTGCTTACAACGAATAACTTATGCAGGATTGGCCGGTAAAAGTTTACCGGCACATCATTGAACCGGGGCGTCTAGATGACGCCCCGGTTTTTTTGCGGACAGATTCGCCTCCATTTTATCGGTCTCCCTTAACACGTTCGCTGCACGTTCGGCGATCGCGGGCCTACCGCGCTGTGGGGCGCTTTTCCGCCGGTTGGATTAACCTGGTTCATTGGCGCGGCGCATGACGCCTTCCTGGGTTGCCGATGCGATAAGCCTCCCGTCGCGGCTGTAGAATTGCCCGCGCACGTAACCGCGCGCTCCCGAGGCGGAGGGGCTTTGTATGGCATATAACAGCCAGTCTTCGAGATTGAATGGCCGATGAAACCATATGGAGTGATCAATGGTGGCGATGTTCATGCCCGGTTCGAGAAAGCCCACGCCGTGGGGTTGGAGGGCGGTAGGCAGGAAATTGAAATCGGATATATAACCCAGTAAATACTGGTGGCTATGGATATCTGCCGGCATGGCGCCGTTGGCGCGCAGCCAGATATAGCGCTCGGGTTTTTCCGGTCGGCCCTTGGCGGGGTTATGAAATATAACCGGGCGGACTTCGAAGGGTTGCTCTCCGGATAATCTTTCCCGCAGCAGCGGCGGCAGATTCCCCCCCAGGCGGGCCATAATTTCCCGCTCCGATGTTAATCCTTCGGGAGACGCCACCTGCGGCATGGTGTCTTGATGCTCAAATCCCTCTTCGGGATATTGGAAAGATGCGGTCATGGAAAAGAGGGTTTGGCCCCGTTGTATGGCGTCTACCCGGCGGGCGCTGAAATTATTGCCGTCGCGCAGGTTGGCAACTTGGTACATGATAGGTTCATTGCTGTCTCCGGGACGCAGGAAATAACAATGGCAAGAATGCAGAATGCGCCCGTCAGGCGCTGTTTGCCGGGCGGCAAACAGCGCCTGGCCGACCACCTGGCCGCCAAAAACACGCTTTAACCCTAAGTCTTCGCTTTGGCCGAGAAAGCGCCCTTCTTCAATTTTTTCCAACGTCATCAGCGCCAATAGCTGATCAAGTGTGTGGCTCATAGGCGAATACCGTTAAAATTCAAATGGATTAAGGATAATGCTCTGGACACCGACTCCACCATTCACCAGGCGTCCGCCGCATCCCCTGAGCGGGGTTGACCCCAATGAGTTTACCCGCGAATGCGCCCGGCAGGAAAATATCAGGATCCTGTGCCATTATTAAAGCATTAGGTGGTATTAACCACTACGAATTCACCGCCGTTGACGAGTGGTGAAATGATGAACTGATAATAAGAAGGAGAGGTAAATCATGAAACTCTGGCAAACAATCGGCGGTGTCGTTTTATTGGCAGCGCTCGGCGGCTGCACTCACGGGAATAGAGAGCATCAGGTGGCGACTCCCGCGTTTAAAACCCCCGGTACGGCGGAGGGGGCGGATGCCATAAGACAGCCAGCGGTGACAGGTACCGTATGGATCAGGCAACGTTTGGCATTGCCGCCTGATGCGGTGTTAACCGTGACCCTGTCAGATGCAAGTTTGTCCGATGTCCCTTCCACCGTCATATCGCAGCGTGTGATACGCACCGAAGGCAAACAGGCGCCGTTCAGCTTCGTGCTGCCCTATAATCCCACCGAAATCCAGCCCAACGCGCGCATTCTGCTGAGCGCGGCCATTACCGTCAACGGACGTGTGGCGCTAATGACCGAGCAGGTAAAACCTGTGATTAACAATGGCGGCACCAAGCAGGATTTGGTTCTTGTCCCCGCAACGTCAATACCTTTGGCAAGCCGGCCCATAGTCCCCTCTACAGTGCCCGCCACGTCGCCGACGCAGGTTACGCCTTCAAGCAGCATACCGGCGCCTAATCAACTTTAAACCGGTTTGTCCCGCAGGTCTGTGGGACGCGACTGCCGGCTGATAAGGCCCGACGCCTGTCGACTTACCACTGCCAGCGGTAACGTTCAAGACTGACGTTACCCTGATCGTTGATTTCTATACCTTCGGCTTCCAGCGCCGCTTTTTGGCGGTGGAAGCCTTCTCCGGGCAGCGAAATACCGCCATGTCTATTGAGCACACGGTGCCAGGGCAGGGCTGTGCCCTCAGGCAGGCGGCTCAGGATACCGCCAACCTGCCTGGCGGCGCGTGGCGAGCCGGCCAGCAGGGCTACCTCGCCATAGGTGGTAATGCTGCCGGCCGGAATGGCGGCAATAATCTGGAAGACGCGCTGACGAAAGGAATCTGTTGGTTCATCCATATACGCTGCAGCCAAAGCCAAAATAGAGCGGTCCATGTTGGCACAAAAGGCGCCGGCGTGGAAGGCGCCCTGGTCGGACGGCGGTATCCGGAGAATTCGGCGAAGAAAGCAGCGCTTAAATGCTATCGGCTTGCAATTGATGGGGGCATCATCGATAATGCCCCGCGCCTTAGAAATTAAGGCCGTCAATGGAGGCTCTGTTGGTGCTCCCGCAACATTAACTTGTGAACTCGGTCAGGTCCGGAAGGAAGCAGCCGTAGCAAGCGTCGTGTGTGCCGGGATGTCGCTGGCGGAGCCTCCACCCATTTGAATCCGCTTTGACTGATTATTCGCTGTGAAACAATATGGCGACTTATTCCTGTGATCATCTCGTAAAGAGGTCGATGCTAAACAAGAATGTAATCTGCATGTTTATAGCATCCTAATACATTTTATCCCGGAAAGTGCCTGGATGATTCCTGGTGTCTATTGATATTAATGAATTATCACAAAGTTCGAACGTGGCGACAAAGTCTTAGTCTGTACATTATCACCCCATTCCTTATTAGTCTTGGGCGAAATAGGATGTTTTGGATATATTGATTCTTGAATTTTTTCGGCTGATATTCCTTCCGCCAAACGCGCATTAAAATTAACCACTGGCAAATCCCGTTTGTACCATGCTTGCTGCTGGGAAAGATTTGAACGATGTTACTTTTTAGGCGAGCGTCCTTTGAACTAGGGATGTGAAACGGGTTTTCATATAGATTAGCAGCGATTCAAACCACAAAAAACAACACTTTTTATAAGGTTGATGATGTATGCACGATGACCATTTATATAGATGAGGATATATAATAATGTTAATACTTAGTAGCAAATGGTAGGCATTTATCGAACATACTTCCAGACAGATACCGGAACTTTATCATAGAGCTTATCCATCGTCAGCTCAGCCAGGCGATGGTCCGCTGCGGAGTTGAATATCTCAAGCTCATCGTCGGACAGTTCGTATTTGTTCTTTTCAATCACGCGTTCCAATGTCTCAAGGGTTCTGCATTTGCGTAGACGCATTAAATAGTCGATTTTTTTCATGATGGCCTTAGATGTTGAGTAGAATGTTAAAATATCATTTACTGTTTCAAGAAATACAAAGCTCAGTCTCTGAGAATGTTCCGAATAAGCGGGAGCGGCTGGTACGCCATCTCTGAACATCCAAGTTGTTGATACCACTGCTGCTGAATAGCGTAAACGTATCATCCAGGAAAGATTCAACATGATCGGTGAGATCGCTTTCATTATGGTATTTAAGCTTGAAGCTCACCATATAAGAAGCAATATGATCAATTAATTCATTCATCTGCAGATTTATGGCGGAAGCGGGATCATTAACCCACCCATGGTAACTATCACCGAGGCTGGCAATGCCTTCATCATAAAGAGTAGCACAAAGGAATTTTAGTTGCGCAATATCATGTCTTTTGGGTGAATACTCGTCCATATCAGCCCTCCTACCTTCGACAAATTACCGTCATCTTTAAAATCGACCGAGATTGAGCTGCTTCTTATCCGTGCCGATACTTGCGCTCTATTTAAAGATAGAAGATTTGAGCAGTATAGCACAATCA
The DNA here is from genome assembly GCF_047324245.1 of Sodalis sp. RH16. Lineage (NCBI taxonomy): Bacteria > Pseudomonadati > Pseudomonadota > Gammaproteobacteria > Enterobacterales > Bruguierivoracaceae > Sodalis > Sodalis sp. RH16. The sequence goes on from NZ_CP178737.1 coordinate 3,178,925, forward strand.
GCTTACATTAACTTACTGTTCCGTGCTCGTGCAATTTATATCGCAGCCACTACCATTGCCCATGCACAGACCGGGTTAACAGCAAGATACCATCATCACAGTTAGGAAGTGAGTAGTAATACATATCGAAAACAAATTGAAGGATACCGGTGAAAGTCATTGCCGTTGCCGAGTGGCCGCCAGATAAAGACTCATTTCTAGTAGAGCATCCTACACGATATTTATTATTACCATTTCTTGCTGCATTAAACACCCTTTATTGACGAAAAAATTATGACAACACGTTGCAAATCGGTCTTAATCGCTTAATTTACATAACACTTTGACCGGATAGCGTCAGATACACATCACAAGGACCGCTCCAGGCAACTGTGCCTGAGGCGAATATCATCGCGGCTGTCGAAGTGGCTGCCTAGACTCTATATAGGGATGGCGTCGGTGTATTTCAACAATAACCGGCAATAAAAAAGGGCCCCGAACGGATGGCCCTGATAAAAACGACGAACGTGCCCTGGACTATTTTTTCCTGCTGCCGCCCTGGACGGCTTTAAAGCGAGGATTGGATTTACAGATAACATAGATACGGCCGCGACGGCGTACTACCTTGCAATCCTTGTGGCGGGTTTTCGCCGAACGTAACGAACTCAATACCTGCATGGCGAGGCTCTTCCCTTATGACGGCTCTTTACTGAAAAAACGACCAAAACGCTGGTTAAAGCGCGCCGTGCTGCCTTCTTTATCCACAATTCTCTGTTTGCCCGTGTAGTACGGATGCGATTCGGATGAGACCTCAACCGTCACGTAGGGATAGGTTTTCCCGTCCAGTTCAAGTGTGCGGTCGGTTTTTATGGTGGAGCCGATTTTGAAATAGGTATCAGCACTGGTGTCATGGAATACCACGGTGCGATAGTCCGGATGTATGGCAGGTTTCATAAATCACCTCATATGTTATGTTATATCATAACTATTATGCACGCTTTTCACCCCAAGTCAAACCGACAAAAAAAGCCGCTTGCGCGGCCTTGGTTAACACTTAATCATGGTAAGGATTGTCTACACCGGCCGATCAGGATGGTTTTCATTTTCGGACCGGTTGCCAAAGCGGCGGCGAACCACCACAAAGAACACCGGTACAAAGAAGATCGCCAGCAGGGTAGCGGTGATCATCCCGCCCATAACGCCGGTACCCACCGCGTTTTGCGCGCCCGAACCGGCACCGGTACTGATGGCCAGCGGCAATACGCCGAGGATAAAGGCCAGGGACGTCATCAGAATCGGGCGTAGCCGCATACGCACCGCCTCCAATGTCGCCTCCACCAATCCTTTGCCTTCTTTATCCATCAAATCCTTGGCGAATTCCACGATAAGGATAGCGTTCTTCGCCGACAGGCCGATGGTCGTCAGCAGGCCCACCTGGAAGTACACGTCGTTGGTCAGCCCGCGCAGGGAGGCGGCTATCAACGCGCCCACCACCCCAAGGGGAACCACCAGCATGACCGCGAACGGAATTGACCAGCTTTCGTACAATGCCGCCAGGCAGAGGAATACCACAATCAATGAAATAGCGTACAGCGCCGGCGCCTGGTTACCGGACAGGCGTTCCTGATAGGACATGCCGGTCCAGCTGTAGCTTATGCCGGCAGGCAGTTTTGCCGCTAATTGTTCCATCATCTCCATGGCTTCACCGGTACTTCTACCCGGTACCGCTTCCCCCTGTATTTCCATAGAGGGCAGGCCGTTGTAGCGTTCCAGACGCGGCGAACCGTATTGCCAATGACTGGTGGTCACCGCCGACAACGGCACCATCTGGCCATCGGAACCGCGCACGAACCAATTACCGATATCCGTCGGCAGCATACGGAACGGAGCATCGCCCTGGACATAGACCTGTTTGACACGGCCGCGGTCAACGAAGTTGTTGACGTAGCTACTGCCTAGCGCCGCGCCGATGGTGGTATTCAGGTCCGAGAGGGTGACTCCCAGCGCCTGCGCTTTTTCCTGATCCACGTCAAGCTTGAACTGCGGCGTATCTTCCAGTCCGTTGGGCCGGACCCCCGCCAGCAGATCCGGATGCTGGGCGACCATGCCCAACAACTGGTTACGCGCTTCGGTCAGCTTCTCGTGGCCCAGACCGTTGTTATCGATCAATTCGAAATCGAAACCAGTGGCGTTACCCAGTTCGATGATCGCCGGCAGGTTGAACGAGAGCGCGATACCGTCCTTGATTTTGGCGAAAGCGGCATTGGCGCGGCCGAGTATGGCCGGAACCTTATTGTCGCTGCCGCCGCGCTCGCTCCAGTCCTTGAGGCTGGCAAACGCCAGGCCGTTGTTTTGTCCACGGCCGGAGAAACCAAAGCCGCTGACGGTAAATACCGAATTGACGTTGTTTTTCTCGTCGTGCATAAAGTGATAGGCAACCTGGTCGAGCACATTCTGCGTGCGCTCCTGGGTCGCCCCCACCGGCAACTGCACCATGGTCAGGAACACCCCCTGATCTTCCTCGGGCAGAAACGACGTGGGCAGACGGATAAACAGCAGGGCCATGCCCACCACTATCAACAGGTAGATAATCAGATAGCGGCCGGTACTGTTGAGGATATGGCCGATACTGTCGGTATAGTGATGAGTGCTTTGACTGAATCTTTTATTGAACCAGCCGAAGAAACCGGTATTGATGCCGTGATCGCCTTTTGCTATCGGCTTCAACAGCGTGGAGCACAGGGCCGGCGTCAGAATCATCGCCACCAGCACCGACAAGATCATGGCGGAAACGATAGTGATGGAGAACTGACGGTAGATGGCGCCGGTGGCGCCGCCGAAAAATGCCATGGGTACGAATACCGCCGACAGCACCAGTGCGATGCCCACCAGGGCGCCCTGGATTTGCGTCATGGACTTGCGGGTGGCGTCCTTGGGGCTCAGGCCCTCTTCAGCCATCACCCGCTCGACGTTCTCCACCACCACGATGGCGTCGTCCACCAATAACCCGATGGCCAGCACCATAGCGAACATGGTCAAGGTATTGATGGAGTATCCGAAGGCATTCAAAATGGCAAAGGTCCCCAACAACACCACCGGCACCGCGATGGTGGGGATGAGGGTCGCGCGGAAGTTTTGCAGGAAAAGATACATCACCAGGAATACCAGGATGATCGCTTCCACCAGGGTCTTGACCACTTCCTGAATGGAGATTTTCACGAACGGCGTGGTATCGTAGGGATAGACCACCTTCAATCCGGCGGGGAAGTTCTTTTCAAGCTCTCCCAGTTCGGCTTTTACCGCCGCGGCGGTATCCAGGGCATTGGCGCCGGTGGCCAGCTGTATACCCAGGCCGGAAGCCGGACGACCGTTGAATTTCGCGACAACGTTATAGTTTTGCCCGCCCAGCTCTATCTTCGCCACATCCCGCAAACGCACCTGGGAACCGTCGGGATTCACTTTCAGCAGGATGTTGCCGAATTCCTTGACGCTGGTGAGCTGGGTCTGCACGATGATGGAGGCGTTCAACTGCTGGCCCTGGATGGCCGGCATTCCACCCAACTGGCCGGCGGCGATCTGGCTATTCTGTACCGTCAGCGCATTGATGACATCCACCGGGGTCAGCTGGTAATTATTCAGTTTATTCGGGTCCATCCACACGCGCATGGCGTACAACGAACCGAACAACTGGAAATTCCCTACGCCTTGGGTTCGGCTGATGGGGTCCTGGATATGCGACCCCACATAATCCGAGATATCCTGCTGCGTCATGTTGGGGTCATCGCTGATAAACCCTGCCACCATCAAAAAGCTGGAACTGGATTTCTGGATTCTCACCCCTTGCTGCTGTACTTCCTGCGGCAACAGCGGCATCGCCAGCTGCAGTTTGTTCTGCGTCTGCACCTGGGCGATATCCGGGTTGACGCCGGAATCGAACGTGAGGGTAATCTGCACCGTACCGGATGAGTCGCTGTTAGACGACATATACAGCAGATGGTCGATACCGTTCATGTTCTGTTCGATAACCTGGGTTACGGTATTTTGTGCCGTTGTGGCATCGGCGCCAGGATAGGTGGCGGTGATCTGGATTGCCGGCGGCGCAATGGCAGGATATTGCTCAATAGGCAGCTTTAAGATCGATAAAGCGCCCCCGAGCATAATGATAATGGCAATCACCCATGCGAAAATGGGGCGATCTATAAAAAACTTGGCCATGTGGTTTACCCGTTCCTATTAAGACTTGCTGGCATTTTCAGGCTGCGGTTGTCCCGGTTTTTGTTCGTCTGTCGTTGCCTCTTTTGCTGTCACCTGCGCGCCCGGTCTGACTTTTTGCAGCCCGGTGACGATGACGCGATCGCCTTCCTGCAAACCGGCGGTCACCAGCCATTTATCGCCAATCGCCTGCGGCGCGGTGATTTGACGTAGGGCGACTTTATTGTCCGGGCCGACTACCATGGCGGTGGCATTGCCGCGCGGGTCATGGGTAATGCCTTGTTGCGGCACCAATAGCGCGCTGTCGTTTACCCCTTCATCCAGGCGGGCACGGACAAACATGCCGGGCAGCAGGGTAAGCTGCGGATTGGGGAATATGGCGCGCAGGGTAATGGACCCGGTGGTTTCATCCACGGTGACGTCTGAAAATTCCAGCGTACCGCTTTGTGCGTAAACGCTGCCGTCTTCCATCAGGAGACGCACGGTGGCCTTACCGTTTTGCTGCTTCAGCGTGCCGTTGGCCAGTTCCTGCTTCAACCGCGAATAGTCATTGCTCGACTGGGTGACATCCACATACATGGGATCCAACTGCTGCACGGTAGCCATGGCGGTAGTTTGGGCATTGGTGACCAACGCGCCTTCGGTATAGGCGGATTTACCGATACGGCCGCTGATGGGGGAGGTGACGCGGGTATAGGCCAGGTTGATGCGGGCGGACTCAAGGGTGGCTTTGGCCGCTACCACTGCGGCATCGTCCTGACGCATGGTGGCCACTGCCGTATCATAATCCTGCTTGCTGACAAAATTGGTGGGGAGCAGTTTTTGATACCGGTTGACGGTAACCTTGGCGATAGCCGCGTTTGCCTGCGCTTGCGCCAGGGCGCCGTTGGCGTTGTCATAGGCGGCCTGGTAAGTCGCCGGGTCGATTTGATAAAGCGATGCTCCGGCCTGCACGTCGCTGCCTTCGACAAAATTCCGCTTCAAGATGATACCGTTGACCTGAGGGCGGACTTCGGCAACACGGAAGGCGTTGGTACGGCCGGGTAGATCGGTTGTGACATTCAATGATTGTTTTTTTACCGTCACTACACTCACTTCCGGGGCCTGTTGCTGATTACCTGCCTGTTTAGCATCCTTATTGTCACATCCAACAAGAATAAAGCTGCCTGAAAGCATCAGAACGGCTGCCAGAGGCAAAATCCCTCTGTTTTTGATCATAGTAAACCTCAAGAGTCCGATTTTAAAAAATTTAAAGTTGATCAACTGATCACAAGCCTGCAAACCTATTGCTGCGTAACAATTAGCCTTATGCTATGTTACATACATTCGCGAATGTATGTAAATCTAAAGACCTCCAAAAAAAGCGCCATGGCACGAAAAACCAAACTACAGGCTCTGGAAACCCGGCAACACATTTTAGACGCCGCTGTCCATGAATTCTCCCGTCGCGGCGTCTCGGTTACGTCGTTAACCGATATCGCGACGGTGGCGGGGGTGACCCGTGGTGCTATTTATTGGCATTTCAAGAATAAAGTCGAGTTATTTAATGAGATTTGGCATAACGCCGAATCAAAGATTCATGCGTTGGAGCTTGAGTATCAGGCAAAATTTCCCGATGATCCACTCCATGTGCTCACAGAGACATTGATTTACATTCTGGAGTCCACCGTTTCCAATACAGAATGGCGCGCGCTGATGGAAATTGTATTTCATAAATGTGAATTTGTCGGCGAAATGGCCCTGTTCCAGGACGTGCGCAAAGGATTGTATGCCGAATGCTACGAACGGATCGAAGAAGTTCTCAAGCGGTGTATTGCCTGCGGACAATTGCCGGAGGATTTACACTGTCGCCGCGCCGCGATTATGCTGCGGGCCTATATGACCGGCCTGATGGAGAACTGGCTGTTCGTGCCGGGAACCTTCGACCTGCAGGGGGGCTCACGGGTTCTGGTCGCCGTGTTGATCGATATGCTGCGGCTTAGCCCCAGCCTGCGCCACGCGGCGGCGTCAGCATAGAGGGTTCTCTTCCTGCCGCCGGTGCTTTAGCTGATAGTCTTTTTTGACTATTTCCAGCGCCGCCAGGACCAGCTCCGGTTCCACATCATTGCTTTCCAACAGCATGATCAAATCGACCGCTAATTTAACCTCTGGGGACTCATCTTCAAGCGCCACCGGTCTCTCCCGCAAGCTTTGCCAAGCTGGATAAAAAAGAGAGTATAGATGAGATTGATAGCATGCCAAATAGTAAGCGTATCATTAATGATGACCATCCCGTCCGAGGCCCAGCCCCAAGCTCAACCGATACTTCCCCCGTTTTCACGGCGCTCAATCAGTTTTTCAATTCGCGTCAACGCCTGCCGGCAACGGGTGAGACGGCCTTCCAGGGCGGCGATTTCCTGTTGTAACTGATGTTGGCGGCCTCTATCGCCGCAGTTTTGCCGCAGGCTTTCCCGGTCACGGATAAGCGTCATCAACCGGCGTTCGTAATCCTGATGTTCCGCCAGCTTTACATAATCATCCACCGGCGCGGCAACCGGCGCCTGCCGGCGGCGTAAATCCAGGGTGGCCAGTTCCCGCGCCAGGGCGGTCATTTGATCCAGTAGCCGTTGGGCCAGCCAGGCGACCTGCTCGGTTCGTCCCTGTTGCGCCGTCTCGGTCAGGTGCTGCAGCGTCAGCCTGCATTCGGCCAGGTAATCCGCCAGTCCTGTGCCGCGGCTTTGAAATAGCTTATGATCAAAGCGAGACTGGGCTGCGTCATTATGGCCGGTGGCCTCGATGCGGGTGGCCAGTGCATTGAGCTTTTCGCTTAACGCATTGATAAATTTAAGTGACTGCACGCCGCTTACCTGTTGTTGATTACCCATTTACCTCAATACGCAATAATAACGCGCTCGCGCCGGTCATGCACGGTGTTAACAGCAAATCCCAGTAAGGGAAATGTTTTCAATGTAATGTAATTAAAGGCCAAGAGTGGCAGAATTACTTTGACCGCCGTGTTCCGTCCGGGTTGATGTGAAACAATAAAAGACCAGATGGCGGTGCACCGGTATTGCAATTTTTTGCCGGTTTGCATAAATTTGAGCGCTTTCGTGCGCGGTATTTCCCGCCAGTCCATGATAGCCTGAGCATTACTGTCGGCGGGCTGGTTTATATGTCCGCGCGGATTGTGATTTCAAAAGTTTCAGGCGCATATATTATGACCGCGATGGACCTACAGCTAGAACGTATAAAAAATAGTATCAAAACAATCCCCGATTACCCTAAACCAGGCATTTTTTTTCGGGATATCACCAGCCTTCTGGAGCAGCCCGAGGCTTATGCCGCCAGTATTCGGCTGCTGGCCGATCGCTACCGGGACAAAGGGCTGACCAAAGTCGTCGGCACGGAGGCCCGCGGGTTCCTGTTCGGCGCTCCGGTGGCGCTGGCGCTGGGGTTGGGTTTTGTACCGGTCCGCAAGCCCGGCAAGCTTCCCCGCGAGACGCTGAGCGAAAGCTATGCGCTTGAGTACGGCGTGGATATGCTGGAAATCCATCAGGACGCTATCAAGCCGGGGGATAAAGTGCTGGTGGTGGATGATTTGCTGGCCACCGGCGGCACCATCGAGGCGACGGTTAAACTCATCCGCCGGCTGGGCGGCGAGGTCCATGACGCGGCGTTTGTGATTAACCTGGCGGATCTCGGCGGCGAAGAGCGTCTTAAACGCATGGCGGTAGAGAGTTACAGTCTGGTGGTTTTCCCCGGCCACTGATTCATTTACCCATCATCTTTCACGTTACAGCCGACACAGCTGTAACGTGAAAGATGATGGGTATATCAGCCTCGCGCTTCGGTGTGGGGCTGTGTTAGCATGGCCTCCTGTTCACCGACTTTTTCGCGACCCATGAGCTATCAGGTTCTTGCCCGTAAATGGCGTCCGCAGACGTTTTCAGATGTTGTAGGTCAGGAACATGTTCTGACGGCGCTCACCAACGGCCTTTCACTGGGCAGGATTCATCATGCGTATTTATTATCCGGCACCCGGGGGGTCGGCAAGACCACTATTGCCCGTTTGCTGGCGAAGGGGCTGAATTGCGAAACCGGGATTACTGCCACGCCGTGCGGCGTTTGCGATAACTGCCGAGAGATTGAACAGGGACGATTCGTCGATCTTATCGAGATTGACGCGGCCTCACGCACCAAGGTGGAAGATACCCGCGATCTGCTGGATAATGTGCAATATGCTCCCGCCCGGGGCCGCTTTAAAGTCTATCTTATAGACGAAGTCCACATGCTGTCGCGGCACAGCTTCAACGCGCTGCTGAAAACGCTGGAAGAGCCGCCGTCCCACGTGAAGTTTCTTTTGGCCACCACCGACCCGCAAAAGCTGCCGGTGACCATATTATCCCGCTGCCTGCAGTTTCATCTAAAGGCGCTGGACATCGTACAGATTCGCGATCAGCTCGATCGTATCCTCCAGCGGGAGGGTCTCGGCAGCGAGCCGCGGGCGCTCCAGCTTTTGGCCCGGGCCGCCGACGGCAGCATGCGCGATGCGCTGAGTTTGACCGATCAGGCCATCGCCATGGGCGGGGGGCAGGTGACCACCCGGACGGTCAGCGATATGCTGGGCACCCTGAATACCGAGCAGCCCCTGGCGCTGATAGAGGCGCTGGTGAAGGCGGACGGCAGCGCCATGATGGCGCAGCTGGCCCAGTGCGCCTCCCGCGGGGTTGACTGGGAAACGCTGCTGGTGGAAATGCTGACGCTGTTGCATCGCGTTGCCATGGGGCAGCTTTTGCCGGATGCCCTGTCGGATGAAGACGATGCCGTTATCCTGTCAAGATTGCGTGAGCTGGCGCGGCTGATCCCCCCCGCCGATTTGCAGCTTTATTACCAAACGCTGCTGGTGGGACGTAAAGAGCTGCCCTTCGCGCCCGATCGGCGGATGGGCGTTGAAATGACACTGCTGCGCGCACTGGCATTTCATCCCCGTCACCAGGCGTTTTCGCCGCCGGCGGAGCACTCTTCGGGCGATACATCGGCGAACCTGGATTATGGCGCTGACGAAACCGCTCCGGCAAACGCCGGACCAGAAGAACGCGCTCTTCCGAGCCCTATCCACCCTCGACCGGCGGAACGACAGGGCACGATTCTCCCGCCGCGTTCGGGTAGGAACGAAACCAGCGCGCCGGCACAGTCGCATACAGGCGCACAGGATGCGCCGGCTTCCTCGTTGCCCCCTACGAATCCCAATGCTGTTTACCCGGCGCCAAGTTCTCGGGCCGAGGGTGATGCCGACTCGGCGGCCATGTTTGGGCCGGCGGAGCCGGACGCCGCCGCCGGGCCGGCTCCTGGGCCCGGAGCCGGCGATGAAGATCTTCCCGCGGCGGCTGATTTGCCAAAGAACACCGCCCAGCTACTGCAGGCCCGCACCGCGCTGATGCAACGCAGTGAGAGCCGCAAGCCAAAAAAAGCTGAACCGGCTTTGACGCCGGAGCGCCAGAAACCGGCGAACAGCGCATTGGAGCGTTTGGCGTCGGTCACTGAACAGGCCCAACAGCGTCAGCTCGGCGGACAAAAGGGACCTAAAGCGGACCAAGACGCCAAGCCGGAGGCCTACCGCTGGCGGGCCAGCGTTCAATCCGAGCCGGACGAACCGGTTACTACGCCAAAGGCGTTGCGTAACGCCCTCGAACATGAAAAAACGCCGGAGCTGGCCGCCCGGCTGGCGGCGGAATCGATGGAGCGCGATCCGTGGGCGGCGTTGGTGGACCGGCTGGCTCTGCCCAAGCTGGTGCAGCAGCTGGCGTTAAACGCCTTTCGGGAAGATTTGGCGCCGGGCAAGGTGTGTTTGCATCTGCGGTCGGGCCAGCAGCATTTGAATTCCGACATGGCCCAGGGCGCCATTGCCGAGGCCTTGAGCACAGAACTGGGCGCACCGGTTGAATTAAGCGTGGTGACGGACGATAATCCGGCGGTGCGTACGCCTCTGGAATGGCGGCAAGCTATCTATGAAGAAAAATTGATGCAGGCGCGTCAGGCAATTATCGAAGATAATAACATCCAGACGCTTCGGCGTTTTTTTGACGCCGAATTGGATGAAGACAGCATCCGTCCTGTTTAACCGCCGCACCGTCGGCATGACTACCGCGCTGCGGTTAGCTACGAGAGAGAGAAGATTATGTTTGGTAAAGGCGGCATGGGCAACCTGATGAAGCAGGCCCAGCAAATGCAGGAAAGAATGCAGAAAATGCAGGAAGAGATCGCCCAGCTGGAAGTGACCGGTGAATCCGGCGCCGGTCTGGTTAAGGTGACCATCAACGGCGCCCATAACTGCCGCCGGGTGGAAGTGGATCCCAGCCTGCTGGAGGACGACAAGGATATGCTGGAGGACCTGATCGCGGCGGCGTTTAACGATGCGGCCCGGCGCATCGCCGAGACGCAGAAGGAAAAAATGGCCTCTGTCTCCAGCGGCATGCAGCTTCCTCCCGGTTTTAAAATGCCGTTCTGATGCAAACCAGCCCATTGCTTGAAGCGTTAATGGAAGCGTTGCGTTGCCTGCCGGGGGTGGGACCGAAATCGGCGCAGCGCATGGTTTTTCATTTATTGCAACGGGATCGCGGCGGCGGCATGCGGCTGGCGCAGTCCTTGACCCGCGCCATGGCGGAAATCGGCCAGTGCGCCGACTGCCGGACGTTTACCGAGCAGGATATCTGCACCATCTGCGCCAATCCGCGCCGTGCGCAGAGCCGGCAAATTTGCGTGGTGGAAAGTCCCGCGGATATTCACGCCATTGAACAGACCGGCCAATATGCCGGCCGCTATTTTGTGCTGATGGGGCATTTATCCCCGCTGGACGGTATCGGTCCGGAGGATATCGGCCTCGGCCGGCTGCAGGAGCGGCTGGCGGTTGAAAACATCGCTGAAGTGATACTTGCCACCAATCCCACGGTGGAGGGGGAGGCCACCGCCAACTATATCGCCGAGATGTGCGCCCATCACAATGTACTGGCTAGTCGTATCGCCCACGGCGTGCCCATGGGCGGCGAGTTGGAAATGGTTGACGGTACAACCCTTTCACACTCCCTGGCGGGCCGCCAACCCATCAAATTTTAAGGCCGGGGCGGGGATTTTCCCCGCGCGTGCCGGCCTCTTCCTCGTTGAATCCGCCAACAATTTTCATTTTTTTGCCTTGAAATTCCTCTGAACCACCCCCATTTGTTCTTCATCGTTGTACGCAAACCCGCCTGACTGACAGCTATTTGGATTGAGGTAAGTATAAGTATGAAAGGACAAGAAACTCGCGGATTCCAATCTGAAGTAAAACAACTACTTCAGTTAATGATCCACTCACTTTATTCCAATAAAGAAATCTTTATACGCGAACTGATCTCTAACGCCTCGGATGCGGCGGATAAGCTTCGTTTTCGCGCATTGTCGCAGCCCGAGCTCTATGAAGGCGACGGCGAACTTCGAGTCCGCCTGTCGTGCGATAAAGAGAAACGTACGCTGACCCTGAGTGATAACGGCATCGGCATGCGTCGGGACGAGGTTATCGACAACCTGGGCACCATCGCTAAATCCGGCACCAAGGCCTTTCTTGAGTCCATGGGGTCGGATCAGGTGAAGGACAGCCAGTTAATCGGCCAGTTCGGCGTCGGCTTCTATTCCGCCTTTATCGTGGCGGATAAAGTGACCGTGCGCACCCGCGCCGCCGGTGCTCCCGCCGAGGAAGGCGTGTTCTGGGAATCCGCCGGTGAAGGGGATTACACCATTGCCGATATCACCAAACCTGAACGCGGCACTGAAATCACGCTGCATATGCGCGAGGGCGAGGATGAATTCCTGGATGACTGGCGTTTGCGCAGCATCATCAGCAAATATTCCGACCATATCGCCCTGCCGGTGGAAATAGAAACCCGCAGCAAGCCGGAGAAAGAAGGGGACGCGGAGGATCAAGACGCGCAAGCCGCCGATGACGCCGCCGAAACCATTAGCTGGGAGAAGATCAATAAAGCCCAGGCGCTGTGGACCCGCAGCAAGGGCGAGATAAGCGACGAAGAATACAAGGAATTCTACAAACACCTTTCCCATGATTACAGCGATCCGCTTATCTGGAGCCATAACCGGGTGGAGGGGAAGCAGGAATATACCAGCCTGCTGTATATTCCCGCCCAGGCCCCCTGGGATATGTGGAATCGCGATCATAAGCATGGCCTGAAGCTGTATGTGCAGCGGGTCTTTATCATGGACGATGCCGAGCAGTTCATGCCGAATTATCTGCGATTCGTGAAGGGCCTGATTGATTCCAACGATCTGCCGCTGAACATCTCCCGAGAAATCCTGCAAGATAACCGCGTAACGCAAAACCTGAAAAGCGCCCTCACCAAACGCGCGCTGCAAATGCTGGAAAAGCTGGCCAAGGACGATCCGGAAAACTATCAGAAATTCTGGGAACAGTTCGGCCTGGTGCTGAAAGAAGGTCCGGGGGAAGATACCGGCAATGGGGAAAGCATCGCCAAGCTGCTTCGTTTTGCCTCTACCCATACCGACAGCTCTGCGCAAACCGTCTCGCTGCAGGACTATCTGGGCCGGATGGTGGAAGGCCAGGAAAAAATCTATTACCTCACCGCCGACAGCTATGCCGCCGCCAAGAGCAGTCCGCACCTGGAACTGCTGCGTAAAAAAGGCATCGAGGTGCTGCTGCTGTCCGATCGTATTGATGAATGGATGATGAGCTACCTGACGGAATTCGAGGGCAAGCCGTTCCAATCCATCAGTAAAACCGATGCGACGCTGGATAAACTGGCGGATGAAGAGACGCCGGAAGAGCGCAAAGACGCCGATAAAGCGCTGGAACCTTTTGTCAGCCGGGTGAAGACCCTGCTGGGAGATCGGGTCAAGGACGTGCGCCTGACCCACCGTCTCACCGATACCCCGGCCATCGTGACCACCGATGCCAACGACATGACCACCCAGATGGCGAAGCTGTTTGCCTCCGCCGGGCAGAAAGCCCCGGAAATCAAATATATATTTGAACTCAATCCGGAGCATGCGCTGGTCAAGCGTGCGGCTGATATCAATGATGAAAGCCATTTCGGTGAATGGATCGATCTGTTGCTGGATCAGGCGCTGCTGGCGGAGCGCGGCACGCTGGACGACCCGAACCAGTTTATCCGCCGCATGAATCAGCTGCTGGCCAAATAAGCCGTTGGGGGGGTGGGTAAAAGCCTTGCCCCGACCGAACGTTTTGTCAACAAGCTCAGGCCGGGCTTGCCCGGCCTATAATATGGACATTCACGTCGTTTTTTTACCCCCCCGTACCGGGCAAGATTCCTAAAGCGGCATAAAACCGCTTCTCCCAGCCGCCATGCCTTGAGGAACGCTATACACTAGTGGTAAGGTTTAGCGTTTTCTCACTTTTTTACATTTAAGATTAGCAAGGGGATTTACGCAATGCGTATCATTCTGCTGGGCGCTCCAGGCGCCGGTAAAGGCACTCAGGCGCAGTTTATTATGGAAAAGTACGGTATTCCGCAGATTTCAACCGGCGATATGCTGCGCGCTGCGGTGAAAGCGCAATCCGAACTGGGGAAAAAAGCCAAGGAAATCATGGATGCCGGCAAGCTGGTGACCGATGAATTAGTCATTGCGTTAGTGAAAGAACGGATTAAACAGGACGATTGCCGTAACGGATTCCTGCTGGACGGTTTCCCCCGCACCATTCCCCAGGCGGATGCCATGAAGGACGCCGGCATCAGCGTGGACTATGTGCTGGAATTCGCCGTACCGGACAGCCTGATTATCGAACGCATCGTCGGCCGCCGCGTGCACACCCCTTCCGGCCGTGTTTACCACGTCAAGTTCAACCCGCCGAAGGAAGAAGGCAAGGATGACGTCACCGGCGAGCCGCTCACCAGCCGTAAAGACGATCAGGAAGAAACCGTGCGCAAGCGTCTGGTGGAGTATCACCAGCAGACCGCGCCACTGATTGATTACTACCGTCAGGAAGCCGATGCCGGCAATACCCGCTATTTCAAAATCGACGGTACCCGGAAAGTCGCTGAAATCAGCGGCGAACTGGCAAAGATCCTCGGTTAAAAACCCACGCTCAAGTCGGGCGGGCCTTTGGCTCGGCCCGCCACCTATTGCAACAATTGATAATCTTAGCCCGGATCATAAACACCCGCGCCGGTTTTTCGGCTACACTGTTTTATCGAAACCGCCGGGCTATTCCCATTGTATTACAGGATGTTGGCGGCTAAACCTTAACTGGAGATAAGGTCATGGAGCAGGAAAAAAACGCCGTCCTGATGGTTAATCTGGGCACTCCCGAGGCACCCACGCCCCAGGCGGTAAAACGATATCTGGCCGAGTTCCTCAGCGATCGGCGGGTAGTGGATACCCCGCGTCTTCTTTGGTGGCCGCTGCTGCACGGCGTGATACTGCCCTTTCGTTCCCCCCGGGTGGCGAAGCTGTATAACAGCGTCTGGATGGAAGAGGGGTCGCCGCTCATGGTGTATTGCAAGCGTCAGCAGGCGGCGCTGGCGGCCGCCTTGCCCGATACCAGGGTGGAATTGGCCATGAGCTATGGCCGGCCCACGCTGCCGTCCGCCATTGAGCGCCTGTTGGCCGCGGGGGTAACCAACCTGACAATCCTGCCGCTGTATCCGCAATATTCCAGTTCCACCAGCGCCGCCATCTGGGATGCCGTAGCCCGCATTTTAACCGGCTACCGCCGTTTGCCCGCGATCCGCTTTATTCGCGATTACGCCGAGCATCCCGCCTATATCGCGGCGCTGAAGCAGAGCATTGAAGCTTCTTTCGCCCGGCTCGGACGCCCGGACCGGCTGGTTATCTCTTTCCACGGCATTCCCCAGCGCTATGCGCGTGAGGGGGATGACTATCCGCAGCGCTGCGAGGATACCCGCCGGGCTCTGGTGGCCGCGCTGGATTTTCCCCCGGAGCGGGTCATGATGACCTTCCAGTCCCGTTTCGGCCGCGATCCCTGGCTGATGCCGTTTACCGATCACAGTCTGCGGGATTTACCGGCACAGGGGGTGAAACATGTGCAGGTGATCTGTCCGGGCTTTTCGTCGGACTGTTTGGAAACCCTGGAAGAGATTAATGTCCAGAATCGGGAAATCTTCACTCATGCCGGCGGTGAAACGTTCCATTATATTCCGGCCCTGAATGATAACCCCTCGCAGATTGCGCTGTTTCGGCAATTGGTGAGTGAACCAACGGACAAATAAGCCGCCCTTCGGCATCACGCCGTTAAAACGGCAGCGAACGCTGCCCCGGTACGCTGTCATCCGTCTGGGGTACCAGGGAGGTCTCAAGCTGCAGCAGGGAAATCATGCTATTGGCAATCTCCCGCTCACCCATGACCACCTGCGTTGCGCCGCGTTCGGTAATATAGGTCACTTCCTCATCATAATGTGCGCGGGCGACAATGTGCAGATCCGGCCGCTTGGCTCGGGCCATGGCGACAATTTGTCCGGCTTCAAAGCCGTTGGGAATCGTCAATAGCAGCCAGTGGGCGCAATCCAGGCGCGCCAGCGAAAGAATCTCCGCCTTGGCGGCATTGCCCATGACCACATTAATCCCTTGCTCGCGCAGGGCGTCCACCCGGGGGCGGGCGTTCTCAACCACCACCATCGGCATGCCTGCCTGTGCCAGTTTGGCGCCGATAAGGCTACCCACCCGGCCATATCCCACCAGCAGCACGTGATGGCAGATTTCCATGGGGGACTGGGGCTCTTCCCCCGGCTTTTGTTCCGCATATTGTTCTTCATCGGTCGCATCCCGGGCCAGATAGCGCTCCAGCACGGCAAACATCAGCGGATTAGTCATGATGGATAAAATCGCCCCCGCCAGCACCAGATTTTGCCCTTCCTGGGTCAGCATGCCCAGGGCGATGCCCAGTCCGGCGAGAATAAAGGCGAATTCGCCGATTTGCGCCAGGCTGACGGAAATCGTCAGCGCGGTGCGGGTGGAGAGGCCGAACAGCTTCACCAGAGCGAAAGCAGCCGCCGATTTACCCAACAGGATAATGGCCAGCGTCGCCAGCACCGCTCCCGGTTCGTTGATAACGATGAGCGGGTCGAACAGCATGCCCACCGACACAAAAAACAGCACTGCGAAGGCATCCCGCAGAGGCAGGGTATCTTGGGCGGCGCGGTGGCTCAGTTCTGATTCGCTAAGCACCACGCCGGCGAAAAATGCCCCCAGGGCAAACGAAACGTCAAACAGCTTCACCGCGCCGAAAGCGATACCCAGGGCCATGGCCAGCACCGAAAGGGTAAACAGCTCCCGCGAGCCGGTACTGGCGCTTTTGGCCAGGACCCAGGGTACTACCCGGCGGCCCACCACAATCATCAAGGTGATAAACGCCACCACCTTGCCGATGGTAATGGCCAGGTCTTGCCACGACAGCGCGCTGCCGCCTGCGTCGCTGCCCAGCATATTGCCGTACGCCGGCAGTAATACCAGCGTCAGCACCATCACCAGATCTTCCACAATCAGCCAGCCGATGGCGATTTGTCCGCGCCGGCTATCGATGAGCTGCCGCTCCTCCAGCGCCCGCAGCAATACCACGGTGCTGGCGGTGGACAGGCACAGACCGAACACCAGGCCGTTGACCGGCGTCCAGTCCATCAACGTGGAAAAAAGCATGCCCAGCAGGGTGGCTACGCCGATTTGGGCAATGGCGCCGGGGATGGCGATGGATTTTACCGCCATCAGATCCTTGAAGGAGAAATGCAGCCCCACCCCGAACATCAGCAATATCACCCCCAGTTCTGCCAGTTCCGTCGCCAGGGAGGTGTCGGCGACGAAACCCGGCGTATGGGGACCCACGAGAACCCCGGCGGCGAGATAGCCCACCAGGGGGGAGATGCGAAAACGACTGGCAAGGATGCCCAGCAAAAAAGCCAGGACCAGGCCTCCGACAATGGTATTGATGAGTGGTGTGGCATGATGCATCCCGACTCCTTGCCAAGAGGCGTTAGAAACAAAAACTTACATATTGAGTTTATGGCAAAGCCGGGGAGTTTGGGTAGGAATTTATGGCAAGACGGCAAAAAAAAAGCTTTTACCGGGAAAAGGCTGTAAAGGTGTATTTCTTCCGATTTTATAATTTGCCACCAAGGATTTCGGGGTAAAAACGTTCCCCGCTGAACAATCTTCAGCGGGAAAGGAGGAGATTGTCAGCGGGGATCGGGCAGAAAAGCGGTGAGAATGCCTAGCAAAGGCAAGAATGCGCAGATTTGATAGACAAATTCAATGCTGGTCAAATCGGCAATATAACCCAGCACCGCCGCCCCAAGGCCCCCCATGCCGAACGCGAAGCCGAAAAACAGTCCGGATACCATGCCGATGCGGCCGGGCAACAGCTCCTGGGCGAAGACCAGGATGGCGGAAAAGGCCGAAGCGATAATCACGCCGATAAACAGTGTCAGCACGCTGGTCACCGCCAGGGACGCATGGGGCAGCCACAGCGTAAAAGGGGCGACGCCGAGTATGGAGCCCCATATAACATATTTCCGGCCGATACGATCGCCCAACGGGCCGCCGATAACGGTGCCTACCGCCACGGCGAACAAAAAGGCGAACAGGTGGAGCTGCGCCGCCTGCACTGACAAACCGAATTTATGGATCAGATAAAAAGTGTAATAACTGCTGATGCTGGTTAAATAAAAATACTTAGAGAAGATCAGCACCAGTAAAATAGCAATGGCCCCCGCCACCCGGCGGGCGGGCAAAACGGACGCTGCGGCGGGCCGGCCGCGGCGAGCCGCGGGCGCCGTTATCGCGCCGCGGTACCATTTGCCTACCTGCAGCAGAATAACCGTAGCCAGCAGCGCCGCCAGAGAGAACCAGGCAATATGCCCCCGACCGTAGGGTGCGATGATTAACGCGGCCAACAGCGGCCCCAGCGAAGCGCCGAAATTGCCGCCCACCTGGAACAGCGATTGGGCCAGGCCATGGCGCCCGCCGGAGGCCATGCGCGCCACCCGTGAGGATTCCGGATGGAATACCGAGGAACCGGTGCCCACCAGCGCCGCCGCCGCCAGCACCCAGGGGAAACTGCCGGCGGTGGCCATCAGCAGCAGGCCGCACAAGGTAAACATCATGCCGATGGGCAGCGAGTAGGGCTGCGGATGTTTATCGGTATAACTGCCGATAAGGGGTTGCAGTAACGAGGCGGTGATCTGGTAGGTCAGGGTAATCATGCCCACCTGGGTAAAACTCAGGGAAAAAGAGGCTTGCAGCAGCGGGTAAATCGCCAGGATCAGCGACTGAATCATATCATTGAGCAGGTGGGCGACGCTGATGGCGGCCAGCACGGGAAAGACCGTGCGCCGGGCCAGGCTTGCACCGGATTTTGCCCCTGAGAGAATACGTTCGGTCATGCTTGGTCCGCCGCCTTGTCCTGGCCGTCCCGCTTGGCGATATCGGCGAAAACGGCCGATAATAACAGGCCTAAATCGCCGGGTTTCAATTCAATATCCAGTCCCCGCTTGCCGCCGGAAACGAAAATAGTGGCGAATTGCCGCGCCGGCCGGTCAATAACGGTGGGCAGGTGTTTTTTCTGTCCTAACGGACTGATCCCGCCCACCAGGTAGCCGGTGGTTTTTTGCGCCAATTGGGGATCGGCCATTTCGGCTTTTTTGGCGCCCAGGGCTTTGGCGACTTTTTTCAAGTCCAGCTGCAGCGCCACCGGGGTGACCGCCACCGCCAGATGCTTGGGGTCGCCATTTAATGCCACCAGCAAGGTTTTATACACCTGGGCGGCGTCCAGCCCCAGCTTTTCAACGGCCTCATCGCCGAAGTGGGTTTCATCGCTGTCGTGCTCATAGGGATGGAGGGTAAAAACGATATGGTTTTTTTCCAATAACTTAACCGCAGGGGTCATAGCGTCAACCTGAGCGTAAATCGCATTAGGGATAATTTAGGGTAACGTACCGACGCCGGAGGGTAAATGCCCGGCGTTTAAAATACTATTCAAGACTGTAACAGCGAGGGCAGGTTTTGCTCGCCATATAAATGCAGCGCGCCTACCGCCACCACATACGCCCCGGCGGGGAGGGCCTCCAATGCTGATTTCCAGCGGCGGTTGCGTTCGGTCATCAGGTAATGGTAAAGCTCGCTGCTGAAGGTGGCGGGGAAGGCGTTGCCTACATCCGCGGGCCCGCGGTTCATCCACCAGCCGATCATGGTCTGCAGCAGGCGAGCGTTGGTATGCCAATGGCTCAGGGTATCCTCCAGCAGGGCATTGCCCTGATCCGGCAATTGCAGCAGCAGTCCCAGCTGTTCATCGGGGCCTTCCAGTTCAATTACCGGTTTATCCATGGCCTTCGCCGCCTGGATCAACTGGTAATCGATACCGTAAGCCGCGCGCAGTCCAAGCCCCTCGGCCTGGTGCGCCTGTAGCATCAGTGCGATACGCCAGGCGGGAAGCCCTGCAAGCGTGCTCTCGTCCAAATGATACTCTTCACACAGGCGCCGAAGGATCCCCAGGTGGTCGGGTGAGAGCCGCTCGGCCAGGGGCACCGTTACAGGCGTGGCGCTGGTGAGCGGCGGGCTGACGGTAACATCCGCTTCCACGATCAGCGCGCTGGCTTTACGCAGCATCAGCAGCAGGCTGGCGGGCAGCGGCGCCATGTCCCGGGTACCCATATGGATACTGCCCACCAGATGCAGTTGCCGATCCGCCGGCAGGCTGATATCCATTCCCGGCCAGGCATAAACCGGCCGGGACAGCAATCCCAGTACGGTCGCCGTGCGCCGCCACCATTTTCTCATTACCTGTCGTCCCCGTTGTCTTATAGCATCCTAGGGTAACATGAAGCCGCCGGGACGTTATACCCGTCATACTTCAAGTCGCGGCTAACACAGCTGCGACTCGACGTATTCAAGTTTATGCTTTTGGTTTAAAACCTATCAATCGGTTGGCGTTGCTCACCACGGTAATCGATGACAGCGCCATCGCCGCGCCGGCCACCACCGGGCTGAGCAGGGTGCCGGTAAAGGGATACAAAATACCGGCGGCGATAGGAATCCCCAATACATTATAAACGAAGGCCCCCAGCAGATTTTGCTTCATGTTGCGCAACGTGGCCTTGGAGACCGCCAGCGCGTCCGCCACCCCGTGCAGACTATGGCGCATCAGGGTAATGGCGGCGGTTTCAATAGCCACATCGCTGCCGCCCCCCATGGCGATACCCACTTCCGCCTGGGCCAGGGCCGGCGCGTCATTGATGCCGTCGCCAATCATGGCTACCCGGTGCCCCTGCTGCTGTAACGTCCTGATGGCCTCCGCCTTGCCGTCCGGCAATACGCCGGCAATCACCCGGTCGATACCGGCCTCTTTCGCCACGCTTTGGGCAGTGGCGGGATTGTCGCCGGTGAGCATGACCAGGGTATAACCCTGAGCATGCAGCCGGTTGAGCGCCGCCACGCTGTCCGACCGCAGCGGATCGCGAACGGCGAACAGCGCCGCCACCTCGCCGTCCACCGCCAGAATCACCGGCGTGGCGCCCTGTTCCGACCAGTGTTTTATCCTGTCGGCAATGAGCCCGGCGTTGATATGGTGCTGCTTTAGCAACGCGCTGTTGCCCAATAAAATCCGGGCCCCGTCTACCTCGCCGCTGACCCCGAGACCGCGCAGGGTGTGAAATTCCCGCACTACTTCCCGTACTACAGGCAGCGCCGTTTCACCGGCACGCTGGACGATGGCGTGGGCCAGGGGATGATTGGAGCCCTGTTCCAGCGCCGCAGCCAGCGACAGCGCCCGTGACTCGTCAAAACCGGCCATGGGTTCCACCGCCACCACTCTCGGGCGGCCCTCGGTGAGGGTGCCGGTTTTATCGAAGACCAGGGTATCAAGGGAGGTGGCGTGCTGCAGCGCATCGGCATCCCGCACCAGTACGCCGAACTCCGCCGCCCGGCCTATGCCGGCAATAATGGACATGGGAGTAGCCAGGCCCAGGGCGCAGGGGCACGCGATAATCAATACCGTGGTGGCGACCACCAGCGTATAGACGATTTGAGGCGCCGGCCCCACCAGATACCAGATGGCGGCGCTGATTAAGGCGATGGCCACAACCGTCGGGACAAATACCGCCGAAATCCGGTCCGCCATCTGTCCGATGGCCGGTTTACTGCTTTGCGCCTGGCGCACCAACCTGATGATCCGCGCCAGGGTGGTTTGGTTGCCCACCGCATCGGCGCGGAACAACACGCTGCCGTCCTGCGCTACGGTTCCCGCATGGACTTTATCGCCGTTGGATTTTTGCCGCGGCGCCGGCTCCCCGGTGAGCATGGATTCATCCAGCCAGATTTCACCCTGGGTAATTTCACCGTCCACCGGTACCCGATCCCCTGCGGTCAGCCGCAGGATCATGCCCAGTTGAACCTCTGACAGGGGCAGGGTTTGCTCGCCGTTTTCGGTGACCACCCTGGCCGTGGGGGGCGTCAGGTCCAACAGGCGTTCCAAGGCCTGCGATGAGCGCTGGCGGGCGCGTTGTTCCAGGGCATGGCCGAGATTAATCAAGCCGATGATCATGGCGCTGGCTTCAAAATAGAGATGGCGCGCCATCATCGGGAACACGTCCGGCCAAAGCACGATACTGATGGAGTAAAGCCAGGCCGCGCCGGTGCCCAGCGCCACCAGCGTGTCCATGGTGGCGCTGCCGGTTTTCAGACTGCGCCAGGCGCTGCGGTAAAAATGTCCGCCGGCGAAAATCATCACCGCCAGGGTAATCAAGCCGATGAGCAGCCAGGGCAAGCGGGTTTGCGGGGTGAGGGTCATGCTGCCGCCGAACAGGCCCCAGGCCATTAACGGTAGACCCAGGGCCAGCGCCAGCGCCGATTGCCAGCGGAAACGTCGCATTGCGCTTTGCGCGGTCTGCTGCTGCCGTTCCCGCCGCTGGGTTTCATCCGCAATCAGCTCCGCGCCGTAGCCGGCCTGTTCAATGGCGGTTATCAGCGCCCCACCGTCCGGGGTCCCCATCACCAGTGCGCTGCGCTCCGCCAGGTTCACCCGCGCCTGCTCCACGCCGGGAACCCGCTGTAGCGCATGTTCGACTTTACTGACGCAACTGGCGCAGCTCATGCCGCTAATCAACAGATGCAAACTGTCGTCGCTTTGCGGCGATGCGCTTTGAGGCAAGGCCGCGACGGGGGAAGGGGACGTCGTTGCCACCGCGTCCGGAGAATCGCTATTGATGTATGCCGGAAGAGATGTCGCCGCTGCCAGAAAGTCCGGCGCTGAGGTAAGCACTGTCAGCGGCTCAGTTTTTGGGTGCGGCTGACTCACCGCCGGAACGGCCTGGTAACCCGCCTGTTCCACCGCCTTGACCAGTGCCGATGCATCCGTCTTACCGTACACGCTGGCGTGATCCAGCGTTACCGTGGCGCTGAAGACGCCGGGCACCGCTTCCAGCGCCTTGCGGGTGCTGGCCACGCAATGCCCGCAGTTCAGGCCGGAAAGGGCCAATTCGGTATCCCCCCGCTCCGCCGGCGCGGCGTCGTAACCGGCCTGTTCAATACTGGCAATCAGATCCGGCGCTCCGGCATCGCCGGTGACTTCCGCATAGTCCAGCGCCACCCGTGCGCTTTCAACATCGTCACGGGATTCGAGGGTCTCTTTGACCCGTTTAATACAGTGATCGCAAGACAAACCCTGCAATGCGAGTACGATAGTCTGTGACATACACGACTCCTTTGTGGTTAACGGGATTTCCCAAACAGGTTGACTTCGGTTGGGAAAATTCGATGTAATGAAGCTTAAACCTTGCCGCAAGGGGAAGGTCAAGGGGGGAAAATGAATATTAGCGACGTGGCGAAAAAAACCGGCCTGACCAGCAAGGCGATCCGGTTTTATGAAGAGAAGGGCCTGGTGACGCAGCCCACCCGCCGGGACAATGGTTATCGCAGCTATGACGCACGGCATCTGGAAGAGCTGACGCTGCTGCATCAGGCGCGGCTGGTGGGATTCAACCTCGACGAATGCCGCGAACTGGTGGCGCTCTTTAATAATCCCCAGCGCCACAGCGCCGACGTCAAGACCCGCACCCTGCAGAAAGTGAAAGACATCGAAAATCACATCGAACAGCTGAAAGCCATGCGCGAGCACCTGTTGGCGCTGGCGGAAAGCTGTCCTGGGGATGAAGGCGCCGATTGCCCGATTATTGATAATCTGTCGGGATGCTGCTCGAGCCGCTGACCGGACGGACATGCAACGTAATGCCTTCCGCGGCCATCACTTCCACGGTGGCCCCCACGGGCAGATCTTCGTCGCAGATCGCCCGCCATGTGCCGTCGCCGACGCGTACCCGGCCGACGCCGTTCACCACCGGTTCCACCAGGATGGCATGGATGCCCACCAGCTGTTCGCCGCGTCGGTTGAGCAACGACGCGGGCAGGCTTTTGTTATGACCGCGCAGCCAATACCACCATAAAAAGCCTGAAACCAGGGTGAGCAGCGCGAACAGGAGGCCTTGCGCCGCCCAATCCATGGGCACCACCCATATCACCAGTCCCACCGCCACCGCGGCGCAGCCGCTCCATAACAGGAACCCGCCGGCGCCCAGCATTTCGGCAGCCAGCAGCAGACCGCCGAGCGAAATCCAGAACCAATGAGGATTTACCACCAAAGCGGTCAGCATGGTTATTTACCCCGGACCTGTTTGCTATCGCCGATCAGTTCGGCAATACCGCCGATGGCGCCCATCAGGCTGCTGGCATCCAGCGGCATCATGATAACCTTGCTGTTGTTGGCGGAACCGATATGTTTCAGCGCATCCGTATATTTCTGGGCGACAAAATAGTTAATCGCCTGGATATTGCCCGCCGCGATGGCATCGGAGACCACCTGGGTGGCCTGCGCTTCGGCCTGCGCCGCCCGTTCACGGGCTTCCGCCTGCAGGAAAGCGGATTGACGCTCACCCTCCGCTTTCAGGATTTGCGACTGTTTTTCACCCTCGGCCCGCAGGATGGCGGCCTGGCGTATCCCTTCCGCCTCAAGGATATTCGCCCGCTTGGTACGTTCAGCCCGCATCTGCGCGTTCATCGCGGCAATCATTTCCACCGGCGGCCGGACGTCGCGGATTTCGATACGCGTGACCTTGATGCCCCAGGGACTGGTGGCTTCATCCACGATATGCAGCAGGCGGGTATTGATGCCGTCCCGCTGGGACAACATTTCGTCCAGCTCCATGGAGCCCAGCACCGTACGGATATTGGTCATGGTCAGGTTAAGTATGGCCTGCTCCAGGTTACTGACTTCATAGGCGGCGCGCGATGGTTCCACTACCTGGATAAAGCAGACCGCGTCGATGGTGACATTGGCGTTGTCCTTCGAGATGATTTCCTGCGACGGAATATCCAGCACCTGTTCCATCATATTGATCTTGCGCCCGATCCGGTCCATGAACGGCACCACCAGATTGAGGCCGGGTCTGAGTGTGTGGGTATAACGGCCAAAACGCTCCACTGTCCAATGATATCCTTGCGGGACAATTTTTATCCCCGCCCAGACGATAATCAGGGCGACAATAACTATGATTGGTATAACCGTCAGCATAGGGGGAATCTCCATTTCTTTACGTGAAGGAACTAACGTGGCCGGGCCGACCCAAAAGGCATCGCCCGCGGCTGCCGGCCAGCATGACACAGCGTTTTCAACGCTGGCTTAATAGTACGCTTTTGCCGTCGCGGATTCGCGGGGGACAGAGCATATTCGGCGACGGGATCGGGATTTCACCGGTCCGGCGGATTGAACGCGTTGCGCGGTTTAAGCGGCGAAGCACCGCAGGCCGAGGCTTTCCGGCTTACCGACGCCTGCGGAGCGGGGCAGCGGCCCCACCCGGCATGAAGGCTTAATAGAGCAGGGAATACAGCTTGCGGCGATATTTTCCCGCCAGGGCGTCGCCGGTGCCCAGGGCCGACAGGATATCCATCATGGTTTTGCGAGCTTCACCCTCCGCGGCGGCGAGATCCTTGCGCAGATGGCCAAGAAGCAGTTCCAGCGCTTCCTCGTTCCGGCCGACCTGATGCAGCTGCAGCGCCAACTGCACCGCCAGCGCCGCATCGTCCGGCGCATTTTGCACCTGGAGTTGTAATTGCTGCATTTCCGGCGTGTTCGCCGCCTGTTTCATCAGATCGATTTGCGCCAGCAGCCCCTGGTAGCGGGTATCTTTATCCTGTAGCGGGAAAACGTCCAGTACCGCCTGGGCATCGTCGATACGCTTGAGATGGATATAGGTTTCCGCCAGCAGCAGCCCCGATTCGCTGGACTGCTTGCTCATCTGCCAGGCCTCTTTCAACAGCGGCAGGGCTTCGCCGTAGGCGCCTTGGTCCATAAGGGCGCCGGCCTCGGTCATTTTGAGTTCGGCGGGATCCGGCAAGGCTCTGAGCAGCAGCTCGCGAATCACCTCCTCCGACTGCGGACCCTGCAGTCCGTCCAGCGGCTGGCCGTCTTTAAACAAATACAGCGTGGGGATGGCGCGCAGGCCGAATTGAGCGGCTACCTGCTGCTGGGCATCGCAATCCACCTTGGCCAGGATGAACTGGCCGGCGAATTCCAACGCCAGCCGATCGATAACCGGCGTCAATTGCTGGCAATGCTGGCTGCGCTCCGACCAAAAATAGAACAGCACCGGCTGGGACAAAGATTGTTCGAGGGTTTGCTGCAGGTTTGTTTCATCAATTTCAACAAGGGTGGCTTGAGCTAGCATGAAATTTTCTCTCGTCCGTTTTAGCGATATATGGGGGCGTTTTCCCCCGCCTCAATGCCTGCCGCGTAAAATCATATCAAGGCTTCGGTCCGGTAAAATACGGCGTAACACTGACATAGTATGCGCCACCAGCGTGACCGGATAACGTAACCGGGGTCTCGGATGTTCCAACGCATGATGCAGTTTGGGCAGGATTGCCTCGGGAGGCAACGTAAATCGTTTGGCAATACCGGGATTGGTTACCGGTTTATCCGACCTGGACTGTCTGACGTTGCCGGTAAAAGCGGTGCTTATGGGGCCGGGCTCAATCAGGCTGACATGCAGGCCGGTGCCGTGCAGCTCCATCCGCAGAGTATCCGACCAGGCTTCCAGGGCGAATTTACTGGCGGCATATGCCCCGCGTCCCGGCGTGGAAACCAGCCCCATCACCGAACTGGTCTGGATAATCCGCCCCTCGCCGTGGGGCAGCATGGCCGGCAGCAAGCGCTGGGTGAGCTGATGAGTGCCGAACAGATTGCTGGCGAACTGTTTCTCCAATAGCTGACGCGACAGGTCGGCCAGGGGGCCGTATTGCCCGTAGCCGGCATTATTGAACAGGGCATAGACCCGATTGCCGGTGAGCTCAATGATAGCGGCGGCGGCAATGTCAACGCTCTTTGCTTCATCCAGATCCATTTGCAGCGCCTCGAATCCGGCGGCCAGCAGCCCTGCGACATCCGCCGGGTTGCGGCAGGTCGCCACCACCCGATAACCGCGCTGGCGTAAATCCGTCGCCGCGACGGCGCCGATACCGCTGGAACAGCCGGTGATCACCACCGTTTTTTGCATAACTTTACCCATGGCTTGGTCCTGAGACGGATGAATCATGCTTAAGTAACGGGGTGAGCTGCGTCGACATCCAGTCGGCGATAAAAGGCTGGGCCAAGGGATTGGGGTGAATGCCATCATCCTGCATCCACTGCGGTTTCAGATAGATTTGCTCCATAAAAAACGGCAGTAGCGGCACCCCGTATTTTTGCGCCAGCGCGGGATAAATCTCGCTAAACGATTGAGTGTAGCGCTGTCCGTAATTCGGCGGCAGGCGGATTTGCATCAGCAAGGGCTGCGCTCCCGACTGTTTTACCAGTTCGATGGCCCGGGACAGGTCCTGCTCGATGGCCGGCGGCGGGAAACCGCGCAGACCGTCGTTGCCTCCCAGTTCAATCATGACCCAGCGCGGATTGTAGAGTTTGAGCAAAGCCGGCAGGCGCGCCAGGCCTTGGGTGGCGGTATCGCCGCTGATGCTGCCGTTAATCACCCGGCTGCCGTCGGCCTGCTGCCGCCATTTATCATTAAGCAGCGACGGCCAGGCCTGCTCTGCCGCCATTCTATAGCCGGCGCTGAGACTATCGCCCAAAATCAATAAGGTATCAGCGGCAATTGCACGTACACTGAAGAGTCCTAACAGTAAAAGGAAGGGAAAATGCCAGCGGAAAACGTTCTTGAAGTTCATCATCTTGGTAAACATGTCGGTCAGGGGGAACACCAGCTTACCATCCTTACCGGAGTTGAGCTTGTTGTCAAACCGGCGCAGACAATTGCGCTGATTGGCGAATCGGGCTCCGGTAAATCCACCCTGCTGGGCATTTTGGCCGGACTGGACGACGGCAGCGAAGGAGAGGTCAGGCTGCTGGGCCACTCGCTGGCGGAGCTGGATGAAGAGGGACGGGCGGCGTTGCGGGCCCGGCACATCGGTTTCGTGTTCCAGTCTTTTATGCTGGTGCCTACGCTGACCGCCCTTGAGAACGTGCAGCTGCCCGCCTTGTTGCGGGGTGAAAGCGAAGGGCACAGCCGTGAACAGGCGCTACAATTGCTGGATCAGCTGGGTTTGTCCCGGCGCCTGGGCCATATGCCGGCCCAGCTGTCCGGCGGCGAACAGCAGCGCGTGGCGCTGGCCCGTGCCTTCAGCGGGCGGCCGCAAATTCTCTTTGCCGATGAGCCCACCGGCAATCTGGATCGCAAAACCGGCGATCGCATCGCCGATTCGCTGTTCTCCCTGAACCGGGACTCCGCCACCACCCTGATATTGGTGACCCATGATCTCCAGCTCGCTGCCCGCTGCGAGCGGCGCCTGCGCCTGCAGGACGGCCGATTGCAGGAGGTGGCATGATAGGACGATGGTTCTGGCGCGAATGGCGTTCTCCTTCGCTGCTGATAGTGTGGTTGGCGCTGACCCTGTCGGTGGCCTGCGTACTGGCTTTGGGAAACATCAGCGATCGTATGCAAAAAGGCATCGGGCAGCAAAGCCGCGAATTTCTTGCCGCCGACCGGGTACTGCGCACGGCGCGCCCGATAGATGAAAGCTGGCTGAGGCAGGCCGCCGCCGACGGCTTGACCTTGAGCCGCCAGGTAAGCTTTATGACGATGACCTTCGCCGGCGACAACGCCCAACTGGCCAATGTCAAAGCCGCTGACGAGCGCTATCCGCTGTACGGACAACTGGTCACTCGTCCGGCGGGCTTGCGGGTCCAGCCCGGCACCGTGCTGGCGGCGCCGCGTTTACTGGCGCTGCTCGCCCTGAACGTCGGCGATATGCTGGCGGTGGGGGACGCCACGTTACGCATCAGCGGCGAGATCGTGCAGGAACCGGACAGCGGATTCAACCCGTTCCAAACCGCGCCGGCCATCATCATCAACGGGGCGGACGTGGAGAAAACCGGCGCCGTCCAGCCCGGCGGCCGGGTGACCTGGCGCTATATGTTCGCCGGCACGCCGCAACAGCTTCAAACCTTTGAGGGCTATCTGCTGCCCAAGCTTGGCGCCGACCAGCGCTGGTATAGCATGGATGACTCCAACGGCGCGCTGAACGTCTCCATCCAGCGCTCTCATTCCTTCCTGGTGCTGTCGGCGCTGTTGACGCTGATGCTCGCCGTGGCGGCGGTGGCGGTGGCCATGGGGCATTATTGCCGCAGCCGCGGCGACGTGGTGGCGGTATTGAAAACCCTCGGCGCCGGACGCCGGGCGCTGATGAAACTCATCATCGGCCAGTGGCTATCGTTACTGATCTTTGCCGGTATATGCGGCAGCCTCATCGGTCTGGCCTTCGAATGGCTGTTAATGCGCATGCTGGCGCCGGTACTGCCGGCGGCGCTGCCCTCCGCCGGCGTCTGGCCCTGGCTGTGGTCGCTGGGATCGCTGGTGATTATTTCCCTGCTGGTGGGCCTGCGGCCCTACCGGCAACTGCTGGCCACGCGCCCGCTGCGGGTGCTGCGCCGGGAATCGGCCGCCGCTGTCTGGCCGCTGCGTTATTATGTGCCGGCTGTCCTTATCGTCGTCCTGGGATTGCTCATCGCCATCGTCGGCGTCGGCGGTCTATTCTGGACCCTGGCCGGCGGCATTGCGGTCCTGACGCTGATGCTGGCGGCGGTGGGATGGGGCGCCTTATGGCTGCTACGGCATGTGGTTGTCCGACGGCTTACCCTGCGGCTGGCCATTAACCGCCTGTTGCGGCAGCCATGGATAACCATGAGCCAGCTGGCGGCGTTCTCACTGAGTTTTATGCTGCTGGCGTTGCTGCTGGTGATGCGGGGGGATTTACTCCAGCGCTTCCAGGAACAGCTGCCCCCGGGCAGCCCGAACTATTTCCTGCTGAACCTCACCGCCGATCAGGTGCCGCAGGTCAGGGATTTTCTCCGGCAAAACCAGGTATCCCCCGGAGTATTTTATCCCATCGTCCGCGCGCGCCTGACGGAGATCAACGGGCAGATAGCAACCCAGATCGTTCATGAGAACGATCCCGGCGGCCGCACGGTCAATCGCGAGCTGAACCTGACCTGGATGGCGGACCGGCCCGAGGGTAATCAACTGGTGTCAGGCCATTGGCCTCCGGGGCACGGGGAAGTCTCCATGGAGCAGCGGGTGGCCGATGATCTGCACCTGAAACTCGGCGATACCCTGGCCTTTACCGGCGATACCCAAACCTTCACCGCCAAAGTGACCAGCTTGCGAAAAGTGGATTGGGAAAGCCTGCGGCCCAATTTCTTTTTTATCTTTCCGCCGGAATCCCTGGATAATCAGCCCCAAACCTGGCTCACCAGTTTCCGCTATCAGGGTGACGAAAAGCTGATGTCCCGTTTGAACCGCCAATTTCCCACCCTGACCTTGCTGGATGTGGGAGCCATTCTGCGGCAAATCGGGCAGGTATTGCAGCAGGTCAGCCGCGCCCTGGAAATCATGGTGGCGCTGGTGCTTATCTGCGGCGGCCTGCTGCTGCTGGCGCAGGTACAGGTGGGTATGCACCAGCGCCAGCGGGAACTGGTGGTCTATCGGACCTTGGGGGCCAGCGCCAAACTGCTGCGCTCGACCCTGTGGAGTGAATTTGCCTTGCTGGGACTGGTGGCCGGCGTGGCGGCGGCCATCGGCGCCGAAGCGGCGCTGGCGCTATTGCAGCAGAAAGTGTTCGATTTTCCCTGGCAACCGGATTATGTGCTGTGGTGGGCGCTGCCGCTGGGGGGGATGATATTATTGTCGCTGTTGGGCACCGTGTTGGGTATCCGGCTGGTCAAGGGCAACGGCGGCTTTCGACAGTATCTGGGGTGAGTTTTAACGCGTAACATTAATGCAACAAAAAATCCCCAGGCAAGTGACAACCAGGTTGACAGCCACCGCACGCCTACTGCACAGTAACGGCCAGGCGTCATACTAAAATACGGTTTGAGGAGTTAACATAATAAATGTCCACAACGTCTAAAATAATCTATACGCTCACTGACGAGGCGCCGGCGCTGGCGACCTATTCCCTGCTGCCAATCGTTCAGGCGTTCACCCAATCATTGGGCATCGCCGTAGAAACGCGCGATATCTCGCTGGCCGGCCGCATAATTGCCAACTTCCCCGAAAATCTGCAGGTCCATCAACGCATCTCCGATCATTTGGCGGAGCTGGGCCAATTGGCCGTCACGCCGCAGGCCAATATTATCAAGCTGCCCAATATCAGCGCTTCGCTGCCGCAGCTGAAGGCCGCCATTAAAGAGTTGCAGGAGCAGGGTTTCGCGGTTCCGGACTATGTGGATGAGCCGAAGACCGATGCGGAAAAAGATGCCAAAACACGTTATGACAAAATCAAGGGCAGCGCGGTGAATCCGGTTCTGCGCGAAGGCAACTCCGATCGGCGCGCGCCGCTGTCGGTGAAAAGTTACGCCCGCAAACATCCGCATCGCATGGGCCCTTGGTCCGCCGATTCCCAAACCCATGTGGCGCATATGACCGCCGGTGATTTTTACGGCAGCGAAAAAACGGCGCTTATCGACCATGACGGCAGCGTTAAAATCGAGCTGGTGGCCAAAGACGGCGCCGTCAAGGTCCTGAAGGCGAAGACGGCGGTAAAAGCCGCTGAGCTTATCGATGCATCGGTGATGAGCAAAAAGGCCCTGAGCAGCTTTATCGATGAGCAGATTCAGGACGCCAAGCGCCGGGGAGTGCTGCTGTCGCTGCATTTGAAAGCCACCATGATGAAAGTCTCCGATCCCATCATGTTCGGCATCGCGGTGAGCGAATTCTTTAAAGATGTGCTGGACCGCTACGCTGACGACCTGAAATCCCTGGGCTTTTCCGCCAATAACGGTATCGGCGATTTGTATGCCAAAATCAACGCCCTGCCGGCGGAAAAACAGCAAGCCATCAAGCAGGATATCGACGCCCTCTATGCCCGACGCCCTCAGTTGGCGATGGTGAATTCCGATAAGGGCATTACCAATCTGCATGTGCCCAGCGATGTGATAGTGGATGCCTCCATGCCGGCGATGATCCGCGATTCCGGCAAAATGTGGGGACCCGACGGTCAATTGCACGACACCAAGGCAGTGATTCCCGATCGCTGCTATGCCGACATCTATCAGGTGGTCATCGACGATTGCAAACAGCACGGCGCCTTCGATCCCACTACCCTGGGCACGGTGCCCAACGTCGGCCTGATGGCCCAGCAGGCCGAAGAGTACGGCTCCCATGACAAGACCTTCCAGATTCCGACGGACGGCGTGGTGCGGGTGACCGACGAATCCGGCCGGGTCTTGCTTGAACACAATGTTGAAGCCGGTGATATCTGGCGTATGTGCCAGGCCAAAGACGCGCCGATCCGCGATTGGGTGAAGCTGGCGGTGACGCGGGCCCGCGAATCAAATACCCCGGCGGTGTTCTGGCTGGATCCGGCCCGCGCCCATGACGCCCGAATGATTGAAAAAGCGCAGCGCTATCTGAAGGATCACGACACCTCCGGCCTGGACATCCGCATCATGTCGCCGGTGGAAGCCACCCGCTTCTCTCTCGATCGCATCCGGGCCGGTAAAGACACCATCTCCGTCACCGGCAATGTGCTGCGGGATTATCTCACCGACCTGTTCCCCATCATGGAGCTGGGCACCAGCGCCAAGATGCTGTCCATCGTGCCGCTGATGGCCGGCGGCGGGTTGTTCGAGACCGGCGCGGGCGGCTCGGCGCCGAAGCATGTCCAGCAGTTCCTGCAGGAGAATCACCTGCGGTGGGACTCGCTGGGTGAATTCCTGGCGTTGGCGGCATCCCTGGAGCACGTCGGCATCGCCGGCAATAACCCCAAGGCCAAGATCCTGGCGAAAACCCTGGATCAGGCCAACGGCAAATTCCTGGATACCAATAAATCGCCGTCGCGCAAGACCGGCGAGCTGGATAACCGGGGCAGCCACTTCTACCTGGCGCTGTACTGGGCGCAGGCGCTGGCGGAGCAAAACGAAGACCCGGCGCTGAAACAGCAATTCGCCGCCTTCGCCGCTGCTCTTGCCGACAACGAACAGCAGATTGTCGCGGAACTGAACCAGGTGCAGGGCAAACCGGTTGATATCGGCGGTTATTATCATCCGGATCCGGCGCTGGCCAGCCAGGCTATGCGCCCGAGCGCCACCTTGAACAACGCGATAAAGGCGGTAATGGCCTGAATATAGCGGGCTGGCTTCAGTAGGACGGTAATAGGGAAGGCCCGCTGTATTGGGGCCTTTTTTTGACCGACGGTCAGGATTCAGGGCAGCTCGGCCAGCCGAAGCTGTGCCCAATGCAGCCCGCGCTGATACTCCTCTGGCAACTGTGGCGCCAGCCGCGTCAGGCTGCGATGCAAAACGCTCCGATCGGGATGGTTGAAGTTAAGATGGCCCACCTTGCGTCCGGGCCTGACCTCTTTTTCATACCAATGTAAATGCACCAGAGGATCGTTAAGCCAGCCCACGTTGACGCCGGTGCCAATCAAATTCACCATCACCGACGGCGCGGTGATCACGGGTTTAGGCAACGGCAAATTCAATATAGCCCGCAAATGCAGCTCGAACTGGCTGATTGAAGCGCCGTTTTGCGTCCAATGGCCGCTGTTATGCACCCGCGGCGCCAGCTCGTTAATCAACAAGTCATCGCCGAGAATAAAACACTCCATCGCCATCACGCCGACGTAATCCAGTTCATGCATGATGGCCGATAGCATCAGTTCCGCTCGGTGCTGCAATGCCGCGTCCGGCTGCGGCAGCGCGACGCTGGCGCGCAAGATGCCGTCCTGGTGCAGATTATGGGTCAACGGATAAAAAACGCTGCCGCCGTCAAACCCGCGGGCGCCGATTAACGACACCTCGCCGGAGAAGGGGATGCCCTGTTCGACAATACAGCTGCCATAGCAATCCTGGGGCAGGCCAGCTTCTTCGCCGGGAGTGAGCCGCCACTGGCCGCGTCCGTCATAACCGCCCACGCGGCGTTTGACGATAGCCAAATCACCAAAGGAATTGAACACCTGCGGCCACTGCGCCGCCCCGCTGAGCTCTTCCCATGGCGCGGTGGACAGCCCGAGCTGGTCCAGCAATTGTTTTTGCGTCAGGCGATCCGCCAGCCGCGGGAATATATCCCGGTTAACGAATGCCTTATGGCGCGCCAGCTCCAGGGTCAGGGGTGTTTCGGGCCAGCGTTCGATTTCAGCGGTAATCACGCTTTGCTGGAACGGCACCGATTCAGGCTCCGCGTCCAGGCCCACCGGGAATACCTGTATGCCCAGGGGCTCGCCCGCCTGACGCAGCATGCGCCCCAGTTGGCCGTTGCCTAAAACACAAACCGGTTTCATGCGTCCTCCCGCGGATCGGGATGGGCCAGAACCTCGTCGGTTTGCGCCTGCCGCCAGGCCGCCAAACGGTCCGACAACGCCTGGTCATGCAAAGCAAGTATCTGTGCCGCCAGCAATGCGGCATTGGCGGCGCCGGCCTTGCCGATGGCCAGGGTGCCCACCGGTATGCCGCGAGGCATCTGCACAATGGAATAGAGGCTGTCCACGCCGCTCAGCGCCGCGCTCTGTACCGGCACCCCCAGCACCGGCAGCAGGGTTTTGGCCGCCAGCATGCCCGGCAGGTGGGCCGCGCCCCCCGCCCCGGCGATGATCACCTGAAAACCCGCCGCCGCCGCTCCCTGGGCAAATTCAAACAGCTTATCCGGTGTACGGTGCGCAGAGACGATTTCCGCCTGAAAGGGGACCTGCAGGGAAGTGAGAATGTCCGCGGCGAACTGCATGGTTCCCCAGTCACTTTTGGATCCCATCACGATGGCGATTTTTGCCGGGGCAGGATTGGCTTGCATGGACGGAATGCTCCTGTGGTTGCGCTAAAACGACCCCCGTCACGCCGGGATGCCGGTAAAAGAGGGCGTAGAGCATATCATGTGTCACGGGCGAGGAAAACGGTTGCGTATCCTGTTAAAGCAGAATTATAGATCACATATATCACCTAACGCGGACCAATGGAAAAGAGGCGCCGATAACATTCCCAGCACCTGTTTCAGACATAGCTGACGTATGGGAGGAAAGAATTTTGCGCCGGCTAGCCCTCGAAGGGGAATTCAATCAGTTCGATACTTTCCCGGCTGACCTTGATCATGGAGCCCTGATGGTGCCAGGCGCCGAGCACCGCCCGATGGAGCTGGCCCGAGGACAGTGGCTGGATGTGGATGGCCGGGCGGTGGGTATGGCCGTGAATCAGCCAGTCCACTCCATGGCGCTCGGCGACGGCGACCACCGCCTGCGGGTTGACATCCATGATCTCCGGGGATTTTGCCTGGTTGGCCTGTCGGCTCCCGGCGCGCATCCGATCGGCGATACGCAGGCGCCAGCGCAGCGGCAATGCCAGGAATAATCGCTGCAGCCAACGCCGGTTGACCCGCCGCCGGTAACGCTGATAGCGGACATCATCGGTACACAGGGTATCCCCGTGCAAAACAAGGATTCGGCGATCGTATAAATCCAGTCGTTGCTCTTCGGGCAGTATGATCATGCCGCAGGCATCGGCGAAACGCCGGCCCAGCAGGAAATCACGGTTGCCGTGGATAAAAAAGCACGGGATGCCCTTTTTATGCAGCGCGCGCAGCGCCGCGGCGACTTCGCGATGCAGCGGCGCGGGATCGTCATCCCCTATCCAGGCCTCGAACAGGTCGCCCAGGATATAGAGCGCGTCGGCGTGGATCGCTTGCCGCTGTAAAAAATGCAGAAAACCGGCGGTGATCGCCGGTTCTTTATGACTTAGATGAAGATCCGCAATAAATAAGGTTGCCATTGCAGCAGTGTTTATTCTTCCACCGTCACGCTGGTGATAATGACATCTTCTTTAGGCACATCCTGATGCATGCCGCTGCGGCCGGTGGGGACATTTTTGATTTTATCCACCACGTCCAGGCCGTCGGAGACTTCGGCGAAAACGCAGTAGCCCCAGCCGTCGGCATTTTCAGAGCGGAAATTCAAAAAGTCATTATCCACCAGATTAATGAAAAACTGCGCGGTGGCGGAATGGGGATCGTTGGTCCGCGCCATTGCAAGCGTGCCGCGGTTGTTTTTCAAACCGTTGTTGGCCTCGTTTTTGATGGTCGCCTTGGTGGCTTTTTGCGCCATGCCTGGCTCAAAACCGCCGCCTTGAATCATAAAACCGTTAATGACACGATGGAAAATGGTATTATCATAAAAGCCGCTACGGCAGTAATTCAGGAAATTCTCGACGGTTAACGGTGCCTTGTCGGCGAAAGTGTTAATGACGATATCGCCGTGATTAGTGTGGAAAGTGACCATAAATAGTTGTCCTACGAGTCAGAAAAGGAGTTATACCCTATTGATTTCATGTTGCAGTAAAGCGGCAACGTGAAAGATGACGGGTATATTCACTGCCAGGGAAACAGACCGAATTTATAACATAAGTCCGGCGTGGAGTCAGCATACACAGCAGATAACACCGGTTTCTGTTAATATGTCCGGCCAAATCCCCCGCAAAACGGTTGCTTTTCGATCGTGGCATAGTCCGTGGCATAGTCCTCCGTGCTCGCTTGGCGCCTGGTCTTGCATTCCCAACGTCTTCAGGGTTCAATACCCCGTTGCATGAACAATCTGTCTAAACCTGTCGGTATGCACACGTACCTGTTACTACCATGGAATGAATGTAGATGCTGAAGATTTTTAATACCCTGACCAGACAAAAAGAGGAATTCAAACCTATCCATGCCGGAAAAGTCGGT
The DNA here is from genome assembly GCF_047324245.1 of Sodalis sp. RH16. Lineage (NCBI taxonomy): Bacteria > Pseudomonadati > Pseudomonadota > Gammaproteobacteria > Enterobacterales > Bruguierivoracaceae > Sodalis > Sodalis sp. RH16. The sequence goes on from NZ_CP178737.1 coordinate 3,215,359, forward strand.
ATGTACGTGTGCGGTATCACTGTTTATGACCTTTGTCATATCGGCCACGGCCGGACCTTCGTGGCTTTCGACGTCGTCACCCGCTACCTGCGCTTCAAAGGGTATGAAGTGGATTATGTGCGAAATATCACTGATATCGACGACAAAATTATTCACCGCGCGGCGCAAAATAAAGAAACCATAGAACAGCTCACCTCCAGAATGATTGGCGAGATGTATCGGGATTTCGATAAGCTGAATATCGCGCGCCCCAACAGCGAACCCCGCGCCACGTTCCACATGGCGGATATTATCGAAATGGTGGAAACGCTCATCGGCAAGGAACACGCCTATATCGCCGCCAACGGCGACGTGATGTTTGCCGTGGATACCGACCCGTCCTATGGCGAGCTGTCGCGCCAGGACCTGGAACAGCTTCAGGCCGGCGCGCGGGTGGAAGTGGCCGACGTCAAACGCAACCCCATGGACTTCGTGCTGTGGAAGATGTCCAAGGCCGGCGAACCCAGTTGGCCTTCACCCTGGGGGCAAGGCCGCCCGGGCTGGCATATCGAATGTTCGGCCATGAACTGCAAACAGCTCGGTAACCACTTTGATATTCACGGCGGCGGATCGGATTTGATGTTCCCCCACCATGAAAATGAAATCGCCCAGTCCACCTGTGCCCATGAGGGGCCCTATGTGAACTACTGGATGCATTCCGGCATGGTGATGGTGGACAGGGAAAAGATGTCCAAATCCCTGAATAATTTTTTCACCGTGCGCGATGTGCTGAAATATTATGACGCCGAAACGGTGCGTTATTTCCTGATGTCGGGACATTACCGCAGCCAATTGAACTACAGCGAGGAAAACCTCAAGCAGGCGCGATCCTCCCTCGAACGTCTTTATATCGCCCTGCGCGGCGCCGATCCCCAAACTCCCCCGGCGGGCGGCGAAGCTTTCCTGGCGCAGTTCGTTGCCGCCATGGACGATGATTTCAATACGCCGGAAGCCTACTCGGTACTGTTCGAAATGGCGCGGGAAGTCAACCGCCTCAAGGCGGAGAATCCCCAGGAAGCCGCGGGGCTGGCCGCCGCGTTGCGCCAGTTGGGCCATGTTCTCGGCCTGCTGTCCCAGGACCCGGAACAGTTTCTGCAGCACGGCGCCCAAACCGACGATGACGAAACCGCACAGATTGAAGCCCTGATTAAACAGCGTAATGATGCCCGCAAAGAGAAAAACTGGGCCCTGGCGGACCAGGCGCGAAAACAGCTCACCGACATGGGTATCGTACTGGAAGACAGTGCTCAGGGCACTATCTGGCGCCGCGGCTAGGAAGGCGAACGAAAACGCGCCAGAAGGCCCAAGCCGGCCGCTATCGCGCAACGGCCTTCTAAGGCGTTGGTCAATGGTATGGACCCGTTGGGAGGTATTATTTCACTATTGCAGGAGGGGTAGGGGAATATGCCGGCGGCTATGGGGTCCGGGGGGATCAAGTGACCGGTCCCCGGATTGCCGCCCCTGGCGTTGATCTAAGCACGTTGCATGAAAGAGCGCCGTCCTGCCGGTCCATCTCATGAATAGACCGGTTTACTCAACGATCTTCACCACCTGGCCGAGAAATTCCACCTGCTGATTGATCACAACCTTACACCGCTTGCGGGTCTCCATTACCCCGTCTACTTTCACCTGCTGGCCGTTGATGGCGGTTTTCGCCGCCGCGCCGCTATGGCACCATCCCTGGAATTTTAATAAATCGCACAAAGCAATGTGCGGGTGTCCTGCTAGAGAAAAGGTTTCCATCGTATTCCACCGTTATGATGCTGTATCGTGAAATTCTTCACATGCCTGCAAGGTATTTTGAATCAAGGTGGCCACCGTCATCGGGCCGACGCCGCCGGGTACCGGCGTAATGTAGGATGCCCGCTGCGCGGCGACGGCAAAATCCACATCCCCGACCAGCTTGCCGTTATCCAGCCGGTTGACGCCCACGTCCAGTACCACCGCCCCCGGTTTTATCCATTCTCCGGCAATCAGGCCGGGTTTACCCACCGCCACCACCAGGATATCGGCATACTCGATATGCCGCTGCAAATCCTTGGTGAAACGATGGGTCACCGTTACCGTACAGCCGGCCAGCAGCAGCTCCATGCTCATGGGACGGCCGACGATATTGGACGCGCCCACCACCACGGCGTTGACGCCGAAGGTTTCAATGTCGTAACGCTCCAGCAGGGTAATGATGCCCCTTGGCGTGCAGGGACGCAGCAGCGGCGCGCGCTGGCACAAACGTCCGACGTTATAGGGATGGAAACCGTCCACATCCTTATCCGGCCGGATGCGTTCCAGTACATTGATATTATCCATGCCCGCCGGCAGCGGCAACTGCACCAGAATACCGTCGATCTGCCCGTCATCGTTCAACCGGTCGATAAGCGACAGCAGTTCAGCTTCGCTGACGGTGGAAGGTAAATTGTAGGAGCGCGAGACAAAACCGACATCCTCACAGGCTTTGCGTTTATTGGCGACATAAATCTGAGATGCGGGGTTTTCCCCCACCAGCACCACCGCCAACCCTGGCGCGCGTTTACCCGCGACCAGCCGCTGCTTGACCCGTGCGGCAACGTCATTCCTGACCTGTTGAGCAATCGATTTGCCATCAATGAGTTTTGCTACCATCAGAATCGCTAGTCCATCTGTTTAACGTGCCGAGATGGGCTATTTTGGCAGAAGCGCGGCCCGCTGTCAGGCACTGAATGCGATCAGGCTGTTTATCATGCGAGCAGTCGGCAGAAAAGCCATTGACTCGACCTGCCCGCTACGTATAATCCAAACCGCATTATCCCGCATCTTCGCAGTCGGGCGCCCTTAGCTCAGTTGGATAGAGCAACGGCCTTCTAAGCCGTAGGTCACTGGTTCGAATCCAGTAGGGCGTACCATTTCCAATCAACGGACTATGCTGACTTTAGTCTCGCTTCTTTATCGCCTTGCGCCGTTGGCGCGTTGTTACCGCCTTATATTGCATCCGGTTTATAGGATATATATGTTGAATGGTTAAGTGCCAAGCTGGCATATGCGTTTTAACTCATCGCTGTAATGAAATAATTATCTCAACTGAGAAATCGAAAATCTTCGACCGGTTGTCAGTCTTTAAAAGAATGATGTGAATAATTTTATTTCGTTTTCAAACCAGAAAAGTTGTTTATATACAGGTTTCACAGGTAAGGCTATTAAGGAATATAGTTGTTTTAGGGTTCTACGCATACGATGTACTGCTGAATAAAAGAGAGTATCAAGGGGTTAGAAAGCGGAATGTCATTTTTCGATGCTGTAGATGATACTTGCAGGTACGTGAGGATTTTCTTTTACCAATGCTAACGGCCGCATGCCGACTTTTTCAAGCACACGGCGTGATGCGGCGTGATTTTCTCGCACGATGGCCGACACTTCTTTGAGTTTAAGCGTATCGAAGCCAAAATCTATCGCCAAATAGCAAAATTCCGTTGCCAGCCCCTTTCCCCAGCTGTCATAGGCAAAGCGATAACCCAGGTTAATATGGCGATTTTCACCCAAATCGCGAAGGCTCAGGCCGCCAAAACCGATAATACGGTCAGGATTATCTTTTAAAGCAATCGCCCATGTACCGAATAAATGCTGTTGCCAGTGGCTAAGCCAGTTTTCGAGGCGCAGCCTGGCCGCTCGTTCATCGGGTAGGGGACCGGCGGGATTAAAACGGTGGGTTCTCGCATCGCCAAAGATGGAAAAAAGTGCTGATAAATCGTCTTGGTCTGGAGCGCGGGCAATCAGTCGTTCCGATTTAACGGTGGAGTTCATTTAAGGTTGTCACTCAAAAACGATCCGATGTCCCAGAATAGCAAATAAAAAAATGCCCGCTACGTTTTAAGCGGGCAAAAAGGCTGTCTTAAACAATGAAATTGGCTTCATGGGTGAAGCCAATGGCACGATACCAAAATAAAGATCAGGTTTTTGTAGTGAAATCGTTCGGAGTTGCAACAAATAGCGGCGTGGAGGTCATTAAAAATAGGCACGCCAAAAAAAAGCCCGCATACGCGGGCAACAAGTATACACACAACAAAAGGCAAGGAGATGAGGGTTGTTGATGTAATAAGTATGTCCGTTCTAATGTATGGTTATGTCATGGCTGAGTAAGTCTTTCTGAGAAGATGTAAGATGCGATGAGAGAGAAAAGCCCGCTTGTTAACGGGCGAAAGACTCAAGTAATCAATGGGAATTCCGTAGGAGGTGACTATATAATATTAGAATACTTAAGTAAATCTTATGTTTAGTTTCTGAAGCGATTCTATTTTTTTACGCACTGATTCCCATTGTACTGAAATATTCGTCTGCATTGGCCCTAAGAAAAATGTGGTTAATGCTGCGCTGTAAAACACCGCTGTAACCCATGGGATTGAATAAACGGCACCCCGTCTCTCAGCGTTGGGCGGATGGGAAATCGAGATGTGGGAAGCGAAAACGTCTTGAAAGCGGGAGGCCCCATCATTGAGCCAAACCGTGATAGGCCCTACGGGATAGGAGGCCGGACCAGGGCATGGACTCGCCATTTGAGCCTGGGTTTGATCCCACAGAGTGGACGATGCACCATCGTGTTACACTACGTTGTAATATAAAAAGATTATTGACCCGCCCGGCGGACATAACATATTATCCAGCTCTCAGGGATTGAAAAGTGTAAGTAAATATTATGGAAAAAAGTTCGCTGTATGCTGTTGTTTGTGTTTTTGCGTTAACCGGCTGTGCGCGTACCGTGCCGGTATTGAATGTTTCCGAGTCCATCACCGCCCATCTCAGTGCTGATGAGATAAAAAACGCTATCCTGCGGGCCGGCACCGAACGTAAATGGGCGATGACCCCCATTGCCCCCGGCGTGATTAACGGGCATCGCAGCCAGCGTGAACATACGGCGGATATTCGTATCACCTATTCCCTTACCGATTATGCCATCACTTATGTCAACAGCCAGAATCTGAAGGCGGGTAATGGGCAAATCCATCGCAACTACAATCGCTGGATCCAAAACCTTGACCACGATATCCAGTTAAAGCTCTCTTCCCAGCAGGTCAATAAATAGGACAGCGGGCCGGATGCCGCCCATTCGGCCCATCGCGGCGTGCCGGGGGCGTCTATCGCCGGACAGCAGGGTGGTTATGGCGGCGCTGACCGTTCCGCCAATGAATTGTTACTAAAGGTAATCAGTATCTTGCCCATTACCCTTTCTGTCCTGTATCAATTATTCCAGCGGGTGGGGACAAGTATTCCAAACCCGTTACAACGTTGGCGATACGACCGGTAAATAGGCCAGGCGCTGCTATGATTACGATCGGGATGTCGGGGAATTTTTTTCCTCCCGTGATAAAGCGCTTGCCCGGCCTTACATGAATAGCACCGATGCAGACGAATCCGATCGTAAGCAAGGGTGCGCTGTGGCTATGCTGCCTGAAAGCGCCGGAGCGGGAGAAGTCAACGGTGCCGAACGCATCTGACTGATAGGATGCTTGCCCCTTATAAAACGAAGGGTCCGCCGCGGGCAAGGCAATAAAACGCAATTATTGCTCTGATAGCCGTTAATTGTCGTTTGAAGAAGAACAATCCTATGAAATTAACTTTTTCACTTCTTGACTGGCAAGCCAGTGCGCCCGGGCTTGGCGAGGCTGATGAATGGCTGCGCTGGGCCGGCCTTCCGGCGTTTATCGACCCGAAAAGGCCTTTGGCTAAATGCAATCAGCTGCCGATGATGACGGCGCGACGCCTGAACAGCGGCAGCAGGGCGGCGGTGGATTGCGGGCTGGCGTTGCTGCGTCGGCAGAAGGTTGATGCCATAGTATTTACCAGCAGGCACGGCGAACTGGAGCGAAACCTGAGAATTCTGCGAGCTTTGGCGCAAGAAGAAGAAACCTCTCCAACGGATTTCGCCATGTCGGTGCATAATGCTGCTGCGGGCAGCCTGACTATCGCGGCCGCCATGCCGCTGGTTACCACCTCTCTGGCTGCGGGCATGGATACTTTTCAGCAAGGTCTGATGGAGGCGGCTGCCTTGCAGTCTGCCGGTTACGAACGGATTTTGCTGGTGGATTTTGATGGTGTAATACCGGAATTTTACCAAGATGCGATCCCGGTCCAGATGCCCCGTTATCCCTATGCGGTCGCTTTATTATTAACTAAGGGAAAGACGATGAGTTGTGAGTCCGATATGGCAAGTGCGGGGGAAGAACCCTCTATGGCCCAGAGCCTGCAGTTTTTGCATGCCGCCCTGGCGGAACAGCCGCGATTTGTCATTTACGGCGAGCGTCTGGCTTGGCGCTGGACCCGGTATGGCGGCTAAGGTTCTGCGGCCGTGGGTCGCTACCACCATTTTCAGTCGCCTTTGGCGCCTGCTTATGGGCGGGTGCTGCATAGCGCTGTTTAGCCTGGGGGCATTGTTGATGTCCCTGGTGTGGTTCAATCTGTTGCTGATCATACAGCGGGATGCGTCGAAGCGCCGCAGGCTGGCGCGTCGGTGCATTTCCGCCAGTTTCAGGCTTTTTCTCGGGACTGCCCGTCTATTGGGCGTGCTGGATTACCGCATCGACGGCATAGCGGCATTGCAAAATGACCACGGTTGTCTGGTGGTGGCAAACCATCCTACCCTTATCGATTATGTGCTGCTGGCCTCCGTCATGCCGGATGTGGACTGCCTGGTTAAAGCCGATTTGCTCCACCACTTTTTCTTTCGCGGCGTGATTCGCGCGGCGGACTATTTGGTTAACAGCCAGGGAAAAACGCTGGTGGCGACCTGCCGGCAGCGGCTGCTTAACGGGGATACCATCATGATTTTTCCCGAGGGCACCCGAACCCGCCATGGTTCGGCGCCGGTGTTAAAGCGCGGCGCGGCCAATATCGCCGTGCGATGCGGCTGCGATCTGCGGGTTGTGCATATCCATTGCAGCGAGCAGGTCCTCAACAAAGAGAGCCGGTGGTACCAAACCACCCCGACTAAACCGTTTTTTACCGTCAGCGTTCGTGAGCGCATCAGTATCAGTTCATTCATGACAAAGGAAGAAGATACGCAACCCATAGCGGTACGGCATCTGAATCGTTTTTTACAGCAGGCGTTAACGCCGGAGCTTTTATAATTTTTATGTGGAAACAGGTATGGAAGAATTATCCCTTGAGATAAAACAAATGATTATCGACACGCTTAATTTAGAAGAGATGAGTGTGGATGAAATCGAAACCGATGCGCCATTATTTGGGGATGGTCTCGGGTTAGACTCCATCGATGCCCTGGAACTGGGACTTGCGGTCAAAAACCGTTACGGCGTGATGCTGTCGGCGGAAAGCGAAGAGATGCGCCAGCACTTTTTCTCCGTAGCGACACTGGCCGTTTTCATCAATGCTCAGCGCCTCAAGAGTGCCTGATAATACATAACGAGTCGATTATGGACAAAAAACAAGTTTATCAGGAAATAACCGGACTGCTGGTCACGCTATTTGAGCTTGATGCAGCGCAAATCAAGCCGGAATCGCGTCTCTATGAAGATCTCGAACTGGACAGTATTGATGCCGTGGATATGGTGGTCCACCTGCAAAAGCGAATCGGCCATAAAATTGCGCCGGAAACCTTCAAATCCGTGCGCACCGTGCAGGATGTGGTTGATGCGGTAGAACGGTTGGTGAGCGCTGACTGAATGGCGCAGGCCACTGCTTCTGCCGGCAAAACGGTACAAACAATACTGCGCGGCCTGGGCTGGTTAATGTTGCCGGCATGGCCTCTGCTGGTATGGGTCAGCTTTACCCATCCGCATATCCGCTGGCTGCTGCCGCTTTTGGCGCTGATTTTTGTGCTGCGGATGCTGACGCTGTGGGGTCAAAAAGGCGTTATGGGACAAACGGCGATGGTTTTGGCCCTGGCCGGAGTGATGCTTTGCTCCGCCAGCCTGGCGTTGCGCGACCTGCATCTGCTGCTGTGGTATCCGGTGGCGGTCAATGCCGTTATGCTGGTATTGTTCGGCGGCTCGCTGTTAACGGCCATGCCCCTGGTGGAGCGCTTGGCGCGTTTACGGGAGCCGGATCTTCCCCAAAGGGCCGTAGTCTATGTGCGCCGCGTTACGCAAATCTGGTGTCTGTTTTTCATTATCAACGGCGGCATTGCGCTGGCGACCTGCCTGGCTGGGAGTTTGTATTGGTGGACGGTATGGAACGGTATGTTGAGCTACCTGTTGATGGGGTCGCTGATGGCCGGCGAGTGGTGGGTACGCAGGCGTTTGCGGGCTGCTTTATGAATACGCAGCGACCTCTGGCCTTGGCTGAGTGGCTCGCCGGTGAAAATGACCGGCGTATCGTGGCGGATAACGGCAAGGAGCAGTTCACCCTGGCCCGGATGCGCGGGCAGGTGCAGGCTCTCTGCCGGCGGCTTCTGGCGCTGTCCCAGCGGCGCTGGGCGCTGTGTTTCGAAGACAGCTATCTGTTTACCGTTGCTTTGCTGGCGTCGCTGCATGCCGGCAAAATTCCCGTTATCCCGGGTCACATTCGTCAATCCCTGCTCCAGGAGCAATCGGACGATTTTGATGGTGTCATCACCGATGCCGATTTGACTCTGTCATGTCCGGTGCTGGGGGTGGAAAGATACGGCGTCGATACCGGGTTACGCTATGACGGCCCTAGCGAGGCCGGTTTAACCAACGGACTGCCCGGCATCGATCCGACGGCTTATCTCGTGCTGTTCACCTCAGGTTCCACCGGCAAGCCCCGCCAGGTGAATAAACCGGTGCAATGCCTCGATGAGGAGTCGCGCTGGCTGGCGCAGCTCTGGGGGACGCGTCTGTCGGGTTGCCACTTCGTTGCCTCGGTCAGCCATCAGCATTTATACGGGCTCACCTTCCGCGTCTGTCTGCCTATGGCCCTGGCGCTGAGTTTCGACAGCCGCCAGGTGCTTTATAGCGAACAGCTGGCCTGCCATACTCCCGACCGGCGATATGCCTTTATCAGCAGCCCGGCGTTTCTGCGTCGCCTGGATATGTCCCTGCAGTCGCCGGGATGCCGGCTGATCGTTTCCGCCGGCGGGCCTTTACCCTGGGTGAATGCCGATGCGGCGCGGCGGTGGTTCAGTCAGACAGTGGATGAAATTTACGGCAGTACTGAAACCGGCGTGCTGGCGTGGCGCAGCCGTCAGGAAGAGCATACGCCGTGGCGGCCTTTCCCCGGCGTCAGCCTGACCTGCGACGATGGGGAGTGCTGGCGGGCGCGCTCGCCATTAATCCCTACGGAGCAAGGACTTAAGCTGGATGACAAGCTGTCTTTTGATCCCGCCGGCGGTTTTCAGCTGTGCGGCCGTCATGACCGCATCGTCAAAATCGAGGATAAACGCATCTCCCTCAGTGAAGTTGAGCGGCGCTTGTTGACGCTGCCGGAAGTCGCGGACGCGGTTGCCTTGCAGGTTGTCCGTCCGGGGCGCAGCGGTGTCGGCGTGGTGTTGGTGTTGCGCCCCCCGGCCCAGGCCGCCGATTTGCCGCAGCTAAAGCGGCGGTGGCGCCATGAGCTGCATCAGTGGCTGGAGCCGGTAGCCATGCCGCGTTTCTGGCGCATCATCGATGTCATTCCCCACAACAGTCAAAGCAAACGCGCCTGGGCGCAAATACAGGAGCTGTTTCATGCGGCCCGTTGAACTTTCCAGGCATATCGATGGCCGGCAGGCTGAACTTTGCCTGCGGGTGGACGGGGACCTGTTCTGGTTTCAGGGGCATTTCCCCGGCTATCCTCTGCTGCCCGGTATGGCGCAGCTGGACTGGGTCTTGCTGTATGGCGATGAGCTATTGGCGCCGGGCTGGCTATTTTCCGCCGTCGAAAGCATCAAATTCCAGCGCCCGATCCTGCCCGGCAGCATTCTGCGGCTCAAGATGGCCTGGCAGGAGGAAAAACATCTGCTCGCCTTCAGCTATGCGATTGTGCTGGAGGAAACGGAACAGATGGCCAGCAGCGGGAAAATCAGTTTATGTCGATAAACAGCGGCTTTTCCTTCTGCGTGATAATCCCCTGCTACAATCATGGCGCCACCATGCCGGATGTGCTGGCGCGTCTGGCGCCGTTCAACCTGCAGGTCATCATTGTGGATGACGGCAGCAGTGAGCCGACCCGGCAGATCCTCGGGCAACTGGCCCAGGGGAGCCGGGAAATCACTTTGGTGCGCCTGGCCCATAACAGCGGAAAAGGCGCTGCGGTAGTCCGCGGGTTAAAAACGGCGGCCGAGGCCGGTTACAGCCATGCCTTGCAGATAGATGCCGACGGACAGCACCGTATCGAAGACATCCCCCGTCTGCTGGCCCAAGCGCGCCTTCACCCCGAATGCCTGATCTCCGGACGTCCGCTTTACGATGCCTCGGTGCCGAAATCGCGCCTTTACGGCAGATATGTCACCCATGTCTGGGTGTGGATAGAAACCCTGTCGCTCTCCATCAAGGACAGCATGTGCGGCTTCAGGGTATATCCCATCGTGCCGACGCTGGCGCTTAGCGCAAAACACGCCGTCGGGCAGCATATGGATTTCGATACGGAGATCATGGTACGGCTGTACTGGCAGGGTACGCCAAGCCGTTTTATCACTACCCGGGTCAGCTATCCGGCCAATGGGGTATCCCATTTCGACGCCTTGTGGGACAACCTGCGGATTTCCTGGATGCATACCCGGCTGTTTTTCGGCATGCTGCCCCGCATTCCCTCTCTGCTGCGGCGGAGGCGTCACTGGTCGGGCATGCATGAGCGCAAAGGATTGCTGGGCATGCGGTTTATGCTCGGGGTTTACCGGCTGCTGGGACGGGGCGTATTTAACGCAGCGCTCAGGCCGGTAATCGCTTTTTATTGGCTGACCGGCGGCGTACAGCGCCGCGCATCACGGGAGTGGCTGCGGCAGGTCGGCCGCTATGCGCGTTCGCAGGGAACGGTATTGCCGTCGCCGTTAAGCAGCTATCGGCATTTTTTGCGTTTTGGCGATGCCATGCTGGATAAAATCGCCAGCTGGCGCGGGGACCTGCGGTGGGGACGGGATATTGATTTTGCTCCCGGCGCCCGCGATGCCATCGAGGCCTCGATGCAGCGGGGGCAGCTTATCCTGGCCTCGCATCTGGGGGATCTCGAGGTGTGTCGGGCCATGGCCCAGCAGGTGAGCGGGGTGGTGATCAATGCGCTGGTGTTTACCGACCATGCCCGGCGTTTTAAACAGCTGCTGGAGGAAATTGCTCCTCAGGCCGGGGTGAATCTGCTGCCGGTGAACAATATCGGTCCGGAAACAGCCATGCTGTTGAAACAAAAACTGGACGCCGGCGAATGGGTGGCGATCGTTGGGGATCGCACCGCGGTAAATCCGCAGCGGGGCGGGGGACGCCGGGTTATCTGGAGCAGTTTTCTGGGCCGGATGGCGCCGTTTCCCCAGGGCCCCTTTGTGCTGGCGGCGGCGTTGCGCTGCCCGGTGCTGCTGATGTTCGCCATTCGTGAACAGGGCAAACTGCGGGTCTATTGCGAGCGTTTCGCCGACCCCATTGCGCTGCCCCGCGCCGGCCGGCAGGCGGCGCTGCAGGAAGCGGCGGATCGTTATGCCCTTCGCCTGGGGCATTTTGCCCTGAAAGCGCCGCTGGACTGGTTTAACTTTTTCGATTTCTGGCATCTGCCGGATGAGCAACGCACAACGGAACAAAAGGAGTGACGGTGGTAAGCGATCCTCGTTTAAGTCATGAAGTGGAGCTGGTTGTCTCCTTCCACGATTGCGATCCGATGGGCGTGGTCTGGCACGGCAACTATATGCGTTTTTTTGAAGTGGCCCGTGAAGCGCTGCTGGAAAAATTCAACTACGGCTACCGCGAGATGCAGGCGTCCGGCTACTGCTGGCCGGTGGTGGACCTGAGAGTCAAATATCGCGCCGCCATTACCTATGAGCAGCATATCCGGGTGCGCGCCGCCATTGAAGAGTATGAGAACCGGCTGCGTATCGCCTACCAGATTTTTGACGCCCGCAGCGGGCAGCGGACCACCACCGGCTACACCATCCAGGTGGCGGTGGCCGAAGGCAGCCGGGAGCTGAGCTTTGTCTCGCCGCGGATCCTGTTCGATCGGCTGGGGGTCGCGCCGTGCTGAAGATGATTATCACCATCCTGGCGCTGTTCAGCTGCGCCGTGCAGGGCGTGACTCTGGACCAGTTGCAGCAGCGATTCAGTCTTCAACCGGTGGTGCGCGCCGATTTCACCCAATCCCGAGCTATAGCGGGCATGGCAAAACCACTGGTATCCAGCGGTCAATTGCTGATCGCCCGGGATAAAGGGCTGTGGTGGCACCAGGCGCGCCCCTTTGCCCTGACCCTGCTGCTGGATGATAAGCGTATGGTGCAGGTGATGAACAATCAGCCGCCCCAGATTGTCACCGCCGAAAGCAATCCGCAGATGTTTCAGTTCAATCATCTGCTGCGCGCCCTGTTCCAGGCGGACCGCCAGGTGCTGGAGCAGAATTTCACCACCGATTTCACCGATTTGGGCAAACAGGGGTGGCGTCTGGTGCTGACGCCGAAAACCTCACCGCTGGATAAGCTTTTCCATACCATCACCCTCAGCGGACGCGACTACCTGGAAGGTATCGAGCTCAACGATCGTCAGGGAGACCTGACCACTATTACCCTGAGCAATCAGCGCTTAACACCACGGACGTTAACCGATGACGAACAGCAGCGCTTCGTATTCTGACTGGCACCGCCGTGGGGCCGTCGCCTGGGGAGTCATCTGTATCGCCCTGCTGATCGCCGCCGCACTGCTGCTACCGCGGGCGCAGATCAACAGCAGCGTGCTGGCCCTGTTGCCCAAGCAGTCCATGGGGGATATTCCGCCGGCTTTGCAGCAAGGTTTCATGCGGCGGCTGGACCGGCAAATGGTCTGGCTGGTCAGCCCGGGGGCCAGTGACGATTCCGCCGTCGCCGCCTGGTGGCTGCACCGGCTGCGGGCTTTGCCGCTGCTGCAAAACCTGGCGGGCCCCGTCGACGAGGCGCAGCAGCAGTCATGGGGAAAATTCGCCTTTGAACACCGCAACGGCCTGGTGGACGGCGCCACGCGCGCGCGCCTGGCGCAGGGCGGCTCGGCCCAGGCTGATTGGGTTCTGGCGCAGCTTTATTCCGCTTTTGCCGGCGTCAGCGGCCGGGAACTGCACGGCGATCCCCTGCTGCTGGTGCGCGGGGCGCAGCTGGCGATGCAGGGTAATGCCGGCGGATTGGGTTTGTCCCAAGGCTGGCTGACGGTCAGGGACGCCCAGGGCCGGGTATGGTATTTCCTCCATGGCGAACTTGGCGGCGATTCGTTTGATATGGCCCAGGGCAGGCAACTGGTGGCCGATCTGGACCAATTAAAAACCGAGCTCAAAACGCGATTCCCCGGGGCGCAGGTATTAACGCGCGGCACCGTGCTGTTTAGCGATTATGCCAGCCAGCAGGCGCGGCATGACGTGTCCAGGCTCGGTCCGGCCACCCTTGGCGGCGTATTGTTGCTGGTGTTCGCCCTGTTCCGATCCCCCCGGCCGCTGTGGCTTTGCGGGCTGTCGGTCGGCATCGGCGCCCTCGCCGGCACGGTGGTGACGCTGTGGCTGTTCGGCGAACTGCATCTGATGACGCTGGTCATGAGCCTGAGCATCGTCGGGATCTCAGCGGACTACACCTTGTATTATCTGACCGAACGCATGGTGCACGGCGGTTCGGCGCCGCCGCTGGAAAGCCTGAGAAAAGTCCTGCCGGCCCTATTGCCGGCACTGGCCACCGCGGCGGCCGCTTACCTGATCATGGCGCTGGCGCCTTTTCCGGGCCTGCAGCAGCTGGCGGTATTCGCGGCGGCGGGGTTGACCGCCTCGTGCCTGACCGTGGTGTGCTGGTATCCCTATCTGGTGCGGGGATTGCCGGTTCGGCCTTTGCCTGCAATGGTATTGATGGCACGCTGGCTGGCGGCCTGGCGCCGCAATCCCTGGGTGCGTTTCGGCCTGCCGCTGGCGGTTGCCGTCTTCTCGCTGGCGGGGGGGGCGCGCCTTAAGATTAACGACGATATTTCCCAGTTGCAGACCATGCCCGCCGGATTGTTGCAGCAGGAGCGCCAGATTACCGCGCTGACCGGACAAAGCGCCGATCAAACCTGGTTTGTGGTGTACGGCGACAGCCCTGAACAAACCTTGCAACGGCTGGAGGGCCTTGTTCCCCGCTTGGCGCAGGCCCGGCAGGAAGGCTGGCTGAAAAGCTGGCATTCGCTGCCGTTGTCATCCCTGGCGCAGCAGCAGCGCGATGCGCAGCTGATCGCCGCCGCGGCCCCTGCGGTTATCCAAGGATTGCGGCAGACCGGGGCGGATGTCGCCGACGCGGATGTCCGGCCGATGCCGGTGACGCCGGCGGTTTGGCTCGGCAGCCCCCTGAGCGAAGGCTGGCGCCTGTTATGGCTGTCGCTGCCCTCCGGTGAAAGCGGCGTGCTGGTGCCGGTGAGCGGCGCCGTTCAGGGCAAAGCGCTGTCCAGCCTGGCGGAGAGCCTGCCGGGAGTCGCCTGGATCGATCGTAAAAGCGCGTTTGATGAGCTGTTCGGCTTTTACCGGGTGATGCTTGGCTGGCTGCTGGCGGCTGCCGTGGCGGTGATTGCCCTGAGTTATATCGCGCGCCTCGGCCCGCGCCGGGGGTTAATCAGCATCGTGCCCTCCCTGCTGTCCCTGGGGAGCGGATTGGCGGCGCTGGCATTGAGCGGGCACCCGCTGAATCTGTTTTCCCTGCTGGCGCTGCTGCTGGTGCTGGGTATCGGCATCAACTATACCCTGTTTTTCAGCAATCCCCGCGGCACGGCGATGACCTCTTTGCTGGCGGTGACCATGGCAATGTGTACTACGCTGTTAACGTTGGGCATGTTGGTTTTCAGCAGCACCCAGGCGATAAGCAGCTTCGGCATTGTGCTGTGCAGCGGTATTTTTACCGCATTTCTATTGGCGCCGCTGGTTGTGCCCGATTCAAAAGGAAAAAGGAAATGACATCGTTCAGACGCCGGATAGTTCTGCTGTGCGCGCTGGTGCTGGCCGGCTGTGCAAGCCATCCCGATCAGGGCCGGCCGCAGGCGTGGCTTAAACCCGGCGTGCGCGTCACCCTGCCGGCGCCGGGCATCAGCCCCGCCGTCAGCGAGCAACAGCTGCTGACCGGCACCTTCAAAGGCAAACAGCAATCGCTGCTGGTGCTGCTGAACGCCGATGAGCGGCAACTGTCCCTGGCGGGGCTCTCTTCCATCGGGATCCGCCTGTTCCTGGTGACCTATGACGGGCAGGGCATTCATACCCAGCAGTCTATCGTGCTGCCGGAGATGCCCCCCGCCAGCCAGGTGCTGCTGGATATCATGCTCAGCCATTGGCCGGTGGAGACGTGGCGGCGGCAATTGCCGGCCGGCTGGACGCTGCGGGATAGCGGCGACACGCGCCAGCTCCGCGACGACGGCGGCAGGCTGGTCACTGAAATTCGTTATATGACCCGTCATAATCAGCGCGAGCCCATCAGCGTGCAGCAGTTCGCTTTTGGTTACCATATCGTCATCCAACACCTGGATAGTTAGTATGATCACTATATCCGCTGTGGGCATGCTGAACGCCCTGGGTAACAATCTGGACGACATCGCCGCCAATCTGGCCGCTGGGATTGCCCCAGGCATGAGGCCGGACCGTGGCTGGCTATTGCATGATAAACCCTGCTGGACCGGCAGGGTGGCGGGGGACCTCCCGGACATTCCTCCGGCTTTCGCCGAACACCGCAGCCGCAACAATCAGCTGCTGCTGGCCGCCCTGGCCCAGATCCGGCCGGAGGTGGATGAGGCTATCGCCCGCTTCGGCGCCCATCGCGTGGCGGTCATCCTGGGAAGCAGTACCTCCGGTCTGGATGAGGCGGATAAGTATGTCGCCAATCATTTGTCCAGCTACCGTTATGCCCAGCAAGAGCTGGGAGATCCCTCCCGCTTCCTGTCCGGTTTTTTGCAGTTGAGCGGGCCGGCCTATACCATTTCCACCGCCTGCACCTCCAGCGCGCGCGCGCTGATAAGCGGGCAGCGCGTGATTGAGTGCGGGCTGGCGGATGCGGCCATCGTCGGCGGCGCCGATACCTTGAGCCGCATGCCGCTGAACGGTTTTGACAGCCTGGAGTCCCTTTCCGCCGGGCGCTGCAGCCCGTTCAGCCGCCAGCGCGACGGCATCACCATTGGCGAGGGCGCCGCGTTGATGCTCATTGGCCGCCATTCCGGCTGCGTTGCGCTGCTGGGGGTCGGCGAATCATCCGATGCCTATCATATGTCTGCTCCCCATCCGGAAGGCGTCGGGGCGTCTCAAGCGATCGCCATGGCGCTGAAGCAGGCGCGGTTGCGGCCCGGCGATGTGGGCTACATCAACCTGCACGGTACGGCGACGCGAATGAACGATCGGATAGAGGCCGGGGTCATCCATAACATTTTCGGCGACGCGGTGCCCGGCAGTTCCACCAAACATCTCACCGGCCATACCCTGGGCGCGGCGGGAATCAGCGAGGCGGCAATCTGCTGCCTGCTGCTGACGCGGGAATCAGCCCTGCCGCCGCAGGATTTTTCACAAAGCGACATCGATGATACCCTGCCGCCGTTCGGCTTGCTTACCGCGCCGGCGCGGCCCGCGCATCCCGTGATGTTGTCCAATTCATTTGCCTTTGGCGGCAATAATGCCTGCCTGATTCTGGGAAGGACCGATGGCTGAGTATTTATCCGTCGAGCATTATCTACCGCACCGTGCGCCCATGGTGCTGCTGGACGAAGTGCTGTTGATTGACGAGGATCGCGCCCATTGCCGCGTACGCGTCGGCCGCGATACGGTGCTGGGACCGTTCCTGAACGCCGGTGGGCAACTGCCCGCCTGGTTCGGCATAGAGATCCTTGCCCAGACCATCGGCGTCTGGTCCGGCTGGCATGGCCGCCGTCTGTTTAACGCCGCGCCACGGCCGGGCATGCTGCTGGGCGGGCGGGGATATCAGTGCAAAACCGCTGGTTTTCCCGCCGGCGCCATGCTGGACGTACAGGTTCAATTATTGATGCGCGATGAAAAAATCGGCAGCTTCGAGGGAGCCATATCCGTTGACGGCGAACGGTATGCCGGCGGCAGGCTGAATATTTATCAGCCCGACGACCATGAATTACAACAACTTCTACAACAGGGCAAAAGCTGATGTCATGTTCAGTGTTAGTGACCGGGGCCAGTAAGGGCATTGGGCAGGCGATTGCGCTGCGTCTCGCGGCCGACGGATTTCTGGTGGTGGCGCACTACCACCGCGACCGGCCGGGGGCCGAGGATACGCTGGCCCGTATAGAAGCGGCCGGCGGCGCGGGGCGCATTCTGGGTTTTGATGTGGCCGACCGCCTGGCGTGCCGGGCGGCTATCGAGGCGGACATTGAACGCCACGGCGCTTATTACGGCGTTGTCAGCAATGCCGGCATCACCCGCGACGGCGCTTTCCCGGCCCTGGGCGACGAAGACTGGGACCAGGTCATCCATACCAATCTCGACAGTTTCTATAATGTGATCCAGCCTTGCGTCATGCCGATGATTGGTTTACGCAGCGGCGGGCGCATCATCACCTTGTCATCGGTATCCGGACTGATGGGCAATCGCGGCCAGGTGAACTACAGCGCGGCCAAGGCAGGCATCATCGGCGCCACCAGGGCGTTGGCGGTGGAGCTGGCCAAGCGTAAAATCACCGTCAATTGCATTGCTCCGGGCCTAATAGATACCGGTATGATCCAGATGGAGGCAGCGGCCCTTGAGGAAGCGATGCACATGATTCCGATGAAGCGGATGGGGCATCCGGATGAAGTCGCGGGATTGGCGAGCTATTTAATGTCCGATATAGCCGGCTATGTTACCCGGCAGGTGATATCCATCAACGGAGGTATGCTGTGATTCGGCGCGTCGTGGTAACGGGAATGGGCGGAGTGACCGCCTTCGGCGAGTCCTGGCAGAGCGTGTCCGAGGGTCTGCGCTCAGGTCTGAATGCTGTGCGCAAGATGCCGGAATGGGAAATTTACGACGGGCTGCATACCCTGCTTGGCGCGCCAATCGACAATTTTCGCCTGCCGGAGCACTACACCCGCAAGCGTATCCGCTCCATGGGCCGTGTTTCGCTGCTGGCCACCCGGGCCACCGAATTGGCCCTGGCGCAGGCGGGCCTGCTGGACTCACCGGTGCTTACCAATGGCGAAACCGGCATCGCCTATGGTTCGTCAACGGGCAGCACCGGGCCGGTTAGCGAGTTCGCCACCATGCTGACGGAGAAACACACCAATAATATTACCGGCACTACCTATGTGCAGATGATGTCCCA
This sequence comes from Sodalis sp. RH16, assembly GCF_047324245.1. Classification (NCBI taxonomy): domain Bacteria; kingdom Pseudomonadati; phylum Pseudomonadota; class Gammaproteobacteria; order Enterobacterales; family Bruguierivoracaceae; genus Sodalis; species Sodalis sp. RH16. Next base: position 3,233,717 of record NZ_CP178737.1, read on the forward strand.
TACCGCCGCGGTAAATACCAGCCTGTTCTTCGGCCTGCGCGGCCGCTTGATTCCCACCTCCAGCGCGTGTACTTCCGGCAGCCAGGCCATCGGCTACGCATGGGAAGCCATCCGGCACGGCTATCAAACCGTGATGGTGGCGGGCGGGGCGGAGGAGCTTTGCCCGTCTGAAGCGGCGGTATTCGACACGCTGTTTGCCACCAGCCAGCGTAACGACATGCCTAAAAGCACCCCTGCGCCTTTCGATGCCCGCCGGGACGGCCTGGTGATAGGAGAAGGAGCGGGCACGCTGATTCTGGAGGAGCTGGAACACGCACGGGCGCGCGGCGCCACCATATATGCCGAGCTGGTGGGGTTTTACACCAACTGCGATGCGGCGCATATTACCCAGCCGCAGCATGAAACGATGCAGGTCTGTATCGAAGGGGCGCTGCGTATCGCGGGTCTGCGGGCGGCGGATATCGGTTATATCAGCGCCCACGGCACCGCCACCGATCGCGGCGATGTGGCGGAAAGCACGGCTACGGCGGCGGTATTCGGCAATCACGCCCCCATCTCTTCCCTGAAAAGTTTTTTCGGCCATACGCTGGGCGCCTGCGGCGCGCTGGAAGCCTGGATGAGCATAGAGATGATGCGTGAAGGATGGTTTGCGCCGACGCTGAATCTGACCTGTCCGGCGAAAGACTGCGGCGATTTGGATTACATCATGGGGGAGCCGCGCCTGCTTGAGACGCCTTTTATCCAGTCTAATAATTTTGCGTTCGGCGGCATTAACACTTCATTGATTTTCCGACGCTGGCTGGAATAAAGGAATAAAAAAGACCCACGCATTTTCCGGCAAAAAACCCGCCGTCCAAGACGGGTAAGCAGAGTAGATCTACGCTGGATTTATATCCAGCTCTATTTATTGTAGGCTATAGGTAAAAAAGGAGCGTTAAAACAGCAGGAGCGCCAGGACAATGGGGAAACTCAGCGGCCAGGTGAGGGCTATCAATACCGAGCAGAGTAGACGAATTTTTATCGAAGGGTCGCAACTGACCCTGAATGTTAAAAAACCAGCGGCGGCAGCCCCGAGGGAATAGATCAATTTGATATATTCCCACCCCGTGACCATTTCAATATCCATTTTAATAGGCCCTACAATCCCGCTATTTTATATGTCCGGTATCTTCCGAACTATGGGCTTGGCCTTATCATCAATCTATCAAGATACAAAATATGCCGATAATGCCAAGGGCGATTGCCAAAGCGGATATGACATTGAAATCCTGATTATCCAGATACATAGTCACCTCCTACCGTTCTCAACTGCGATGAGCATGGGCCATTTCACGTGTGCTTGTTGTGACTGACTGTTCATATTTGTAAGCTCGCGTAAAGAATAGCGGTTTTTTTGATCGCATCACTCTCTTTGAGGACCGGATCTCATCTGCCTTTTATACCGCTCTTGCTCTACCCTAGAACGTCTGTAGGTTGTGCTGGGGAGTAGCTGACAATAGGGTGTTGTTGGGGGTATTTGTCATACAAAATAGCTTATCACTTGTTAACGCCGCGCCTTTGCATTACCGCCAAAGGCGCGGGCGCTATTTTTTTACCCATTCCCTGAGCCGCTGGATGTGCAGATAAAGCGCGGGGATGACTAATATTCCCACGACGGTGGCCATCAACATGCCGCCGAACACCGTTATGCCGATAATTCTGCGGCTCATGGCGCCGGCGCCGCTGGCGAATACCAGCGGCATAACGCCGAATATAAAAGAGATAGCGGTCATCATAACGGCGCGAAAACGCTGAAAAGCGCCGTCCCGGGCCGCTTGCGCAATGGTTTCCCCCTCTTCGCGCCGGGCTTTCGAAAACTCGACAATCAATATGGCGTTTTTGGCCGCCAACCCTATCAGCAGCACCAGCCCTATCTGCGCATAAACGTCATTGGCGAAACCCATGGCCTTAAGACCGGCCACGGCGCCGGCTACGGCAAAGATGACCGACAGCATCACCACCAGCGGGATACTCCAGCTCTCATATTGCGCCACCAAAAACAGATAGGCGAAAACCAGCGCCGCTGCATAAATCACTACAGCTTGGCCGCCGGCTTGCTGCTCCTGCCATGACATACCGCTCCAGGCATAACCGTAACCCGACGGGAGCTGATGCCGCATCAGCTCCTCCATGGCGCCCATAGCCTGACCGGAAGTAACGCCTTCGGCAGCGGAACCGCTCACCGACACCGAAGGAAACTGATTAAAATTGCTGATAAAGGGCGCTCCAAGGGTGGGGGTAAGGTGCACCAGATTAGCCAGCCGGACCAGGACGCCGCTGTCGCTGCGCACGTTGATTTGTCCGATCTGCTCCTGCCGCTGCCGGTCATTCATATCATTTTGCAGCTGCACGTTAAATAAGCGGTTATTGCGGGTAAAGTCCCCGGCGTTCACCCCGCCCATGGAAGCTTGCAGCGTAGCGAAAATGCGGCTGACGGGCACTTGCATCAGAGCGGCTCGATCGCGATCAATGCTCAGGCCGATTTCCGGCACCGCGGCGCTGAAGGTGGTAAAGACCCGGTTTAGCAATGGATTGCTATTGGCCGCCAGGATGACTCCGCCGGCCGTCTGTGCCAAGGCCTGGGGAGACTGTCCTTCCAGCGCCTGTATCCGCAGATCAAAACCGGAAGCGCTGCCCAGGCCGCTGATGGCCGGCGGATTAAAGGCCATGATCATTGCCGCCGGAATGGCGGCCAGGCGCGGCTGGATATCCGCCAGTACCTTATCGACATGCTGACGCTGTCCCCAGGGTTTAAGCAGCACGAACATTAAGCCGGTATTAGTGGCATCCCCGCCGCTGAGCAGGCTGAAGCCGGTAATTCTGATGACATTCGCCACCGCCGGGTTCCCCGTCACCTGCCGGTAAACCCGATCCATAACCCGCTGTGTGCGATCCAGCGACGCCCCGTCCGGTAATTGTACATTAACAAAAAAATAACCCTGATCTTCTTCAGGCAGAAAGGAGGCGGGCAGCCGGCTGTAAACCCACACGGTGGCGAAACCCGCCAGCAGCAAAATAACCACGGAAGTGGCCGCCCGTTTACTGATAGAGAGGGTAATGCCGACATACTTGTCCCGTACCCGGTCCAGGCCGCGATTAAAGCCGCCGAAAAAACCCCTGGTGGGCAATTCACGCCGTTTTATCAGCGAGACGCACAGCGCGGGAGTCAGAGTCAGGGCGTTAATACTGGACAGAATAACCGCCGACGAGAGGGTAACGGCGAATTGCCGGTACAGGGAACCGGTAATTCCCGGCAGTATGGCTATGGGCACGAACACCGCCATCAGCACCAGCGTAGTAGCGATTATCGGGCCGGCTATCTGTACCAGCGCCTTGCCGGTGGCCTGTGCCGGCGTCAGGGTTTCATCCTGGGACAGCAGCCGCTCGACGTTTTCCACCACGACGATGGCATCGTCCACCACCACGGTCAGCGCCAGGATAATGGCGAACAGGCTGAGGGTATTGGCGGAATAGCCGAATGCGAATAATACGGCGAAGGTGCCCAGCAGGGAAACCGGGATGGTCAGGGCCACAATAAAGGTGGCCCGCAGGCTTTGTAAAAACAGGTAGACCACGACCAAGACCACCACCAGGGTCAGTATCAGCGAGATGACAATCTCGTCAAGGGTGGCGGTAACCGCGGCAGTGGAGTCGTAATTAATGGAATAGGCCATGTCGTCCGGGAAGTCGCGGGCCAGACGGGCCATTTCCGTTCTTACCGCGCCGGCCACCGCCAGAGCGTTGGAACCCGGCGTAGGGTACACGCCTAAAAAGGTAGAATCAGTATCATTCAACGTTGAATTCACCTGGTAATTCTGCGCCCCGAGATCCACTCGGGCCACGTCTCCCAGGCGTACGGTCCCCCCCTCGGCATTGGTACGGATAATCACCTGGCTGAATTGCCGGACATCCTGCAAACGGCCCTGTCCGCTGATGGTCAAGGTCTGCTGCTGGGCGGAAGGATTGGGGGGAGAGCCGATTTGGCCGGCCGCGGCCTGGATATTCTGCTGCTGCAAGGACTGGATAATATCCTGTACGCTGACGTTCAGGGATTCCATCCGGCGTGGGTCCAGCCAGACCCGCATGCTGTAATCCCGCGCGCCGAAAATTTGCACGTCGCCCACGCCGTCGATACGGGCCAGGGCATCCCGTAAACGCAGGCTGGAATAGTTGCTGAGAAACAGGGTGTCCAGCGTCTGTTTAGGGGAAAAGATGTTGACCCCCAGCAGGATATTGGAAGAACGTTTGCGTACCGAGACGCCGCTGTTATTCACCTCCGCCGGCAGCTGCGAGCTGATTTGGGAAATCCGGTTTTGCACTTCCACCGCCGCCATATCCGGATCGGTGCCGCTGGCGAACGTCACGTTCAGTTGGTACCCGCCGCTGCTGGCGCTGTTGGATTCCATATACAGCATGTGACTGACGCCGTTGACCTGGGCTTCGATGGGGGAAGCCACCGCCTCGGCGACGTCCCGGGCGCTGGCGCCGGGATACAGGGCGGAGACGGAAACCACCGGCGGCGCGATATCCGGAAACTGTTCCACCGGAATGGCCTTCAGGGCCGTCACGCCAATCAGCGTGATGACCACCGCGATGACCATGGCGAATTTGGGACGCGTAATAAAAAAAAGCAGCATCGGTACGTCTCCTAGTCACCATCCGCCGGATCAACCGGCGCCAGGCTTGCCGTCGCCGCCGTCGTCGCATCCACCACCATGCCGGGCCGGACCCGCTGCAGGCCTTCGACAATCACCCTATCGCCGGCCGCAAGTCCCTGTTTGATTTGGTACTCCTGTTCGAACTGATCGCCGATGACCACCGGCCGGACTTCCACCCGGTTTTCCTTGTCCACCAACAGGACAAAAAAGCCCTCGCGGTTTTGCTGTAATGCGGCGATGGGCGCCATCACCACCGGATCGGCGCGGCCGGCGGTGAGCGTCACGTTCACTACCCCGCCGGGCAGCAGCAGATGGCGTGGATTAGCGAAGCGCGCCCGCACGGTAACCGTGCCGGTCTGACTGTCGATGCGGTTATCCACCGATTCGAAGACCCCCGGTTCAGGATAATCCATGCCGTTAGCCAGCTGCAGATGAGGGGTGTAGCCGCTGTGGGAGAAATCATCGGCATCGGCGTCTTTCCGGTTTGCCGCGGCGATGTAATCCCGTTCATTGATGGCGATGGCGACCCGGATCGGATCGAGCTGGACCAAATGCGCCAGCGAACCGCTCGCCGGATTGATCAGGCTGCCGACGCTGAAATTACTGTGGCCTATGCGTCCGGCGATCGGCGCGGCTATCAGCGTAAAGCCCAGCTGGAGCCGCTGTATGCGCAGATTGGCCTCTGCCTGGGCCACCGCCGCGCCGGAAGTATCCCGCTGCGCCTGGGATGCGTCTACGTCCGCGCGACTGACGGATCGCTGTTCCCCAAGGCGCTGCTGGCGGCTCAGGTTGAGCTGGGCAAGGCGGGCGGTGGCCTTGGCGCTGTCGAGCTGCGCCTGCGCCTGAGCCACGGCGGCCTGGTGCAACGCCGAATCGATTTCAAACAGCGGGTCGCCGGCTTTCACCATCTGTCCTTCGCTAAAATCACGCCTGGCGATAAAGCCTTCCGTACGTGTGGTGATATCCACCGCCTGGATGGCCTCTATCCGCCCGAGATAATAAAGCGAGCGCAGCGGCGTCCGCTGCTCGATCACCGCAACGGTCACCGCCGGCAAAGGCGCGGCCCACAACGGGGAGGAGACATTTGCCAATGTCGCTAAGAGTAAGGAACAGAGCAACAGGCCGGTACGGTTCTTGAATGTCATGATCCTGCCTATTCCTCAATCTTGTTATCGATGCGTTTGAGCATATAGGGAAAAAAAGGATTGGACGCAAGGCGCATCAGCGAATCCAGCCCCACCACCAATACCGAACGTTCGCCGCGGGCAGCGAAAGCCCCCAGGCTGATACCATACTGATTGCGCGGGTCCGGATAGCGGCCGTACAGGGAATCGGACAGGGGGAAAGGCAAGGCGACATGGGATAGTGAAAAGATATCCGCCGGATACTCTATGCCCAGGAGCTCCACGGTTTCATTCGTCTGTCCGGCAAGCGTGGTTCGCGCCAGGGTGGAGAGGCTGTTGCGGGAAATATTGGTGACCACCGTTGTGGTATAGCGGCGCGGCGCCGGCGGCAATAAACGGCCTAGGGCGGTGTAGGACGAAGTTCTGAGCAAAGGACCGAAGTTTTCCGTCTGATTCAGGTCAAACAATACCAGTTCGCTGCCGTTGGCGGGTAATTGTTCATATAAGGCCGTGATAACCGCGCGGGTGCTGACGGTAGAGTCCATTACCGATTGGAAAGTCAATACCGGCGGCAATGCCGCCAGCTTATTGTCACGGGCGTCGCGGGCGATTTGCCGTTGCAGGACCTGGGTCAGCTCAAATGATTGCCGGCCGGCGTTCACCGGAAATGAATTGTACTTGAAAGGATTGAATTCCGGCACGATCCCCAGCCAGGCGGCTTTGGCAAATGCCGGGAAAAAAGCCGGCCAGCCGGCTATGCCGGCAAAGCGGGCAAAGCGTGTCACGCCGATCATAGGCGAAATCAGAACGACCCTGGAGGGTTTTGCCAAAGCCGGGTCATCCAAGGCATCCAAGGTGTATTTCATCGCCAGCGCGCCGCCGTTGGAAAAACCGACGATATGCAAAGGCAGATCCCTGCCGCTCAGCTTTTTTGCTTCACGTACCGCCAGCCGGGTCGCTGCCGTCCAATCCTGCCATTTTACCTTGGTCAGGGCGCCCGGTACCGTGCCATGGGCCGGCAGACGGATGCCGACGGCCACAAAGCCCCGCTGGCGGTAATTTTCGGCGATATGGCGCAGGCTGTAGGGGGTATCCGTCAAACCGTGCAGCAATACCACCGCGCCCTTGGGCGCGCCGTCGGGCTTCATAATATATGACCGGTTCCAGTTGGTAGCAAAACGATCGGGGTATATGGGACTGCCGGAATAATAGCGGTTAAGGGAAGTTTTGACATCCGGCGCCAGTTTATCGGTTACATTTTTGCGAACGCTCTGGAATAGTTCATCCTCCGCTTCGATATAGCTATTCCAGCTGGCTTTATCAATGGCTTCAGCCTGCATATCATCCGGCACAAAGGTATGCCAAAGCTGTAATTGCGGCCCGCTTTGCGTTTCATAAACGCGCAGACTAAACACCGCAACAGCAAAAATGACCAGTACCCAAAAAAAACGGATAGTCCATTTATAAATTACTCTGGCAACCATATATGTTCCCCTGATCAGCGCGGTGAAACTGTCGTCGTACTGCCGTTGGTAGCCACGGCGACGCGCTGGCCTACATGGAACTGACTGGTGCCCAGTGCCTGGACCACGATAATGGTGGATCCATCGTCCCGGCGGACTTCCAGTTCCACGCCGCTACTGCGATTGGCCGCGCTTTGCATGGCCGAGCCCGCCGCGACGCCGCCCACCGCGCCCGCGGCGGTTGCCAGCCTGCGTCCGCTACCTCCGCCGATCTGATTGCCGAGCATGCCGCCGATGACGCCGCCGCCCACGGTCCCCAGGACATTCTCGCCGCTTCCTCCCTGGATAGTGACGGGACGGACCGAGATCAATGTGCCATAGGTAACGATGTGAAGCTGCCTGGCCTGCGCCGCGGTAAAGGTATCGCCGGAAGAGGTACGGTTATTGGCGCAGCCGCTTAATAACGCCATGCTAATGGCAATGACAACAAATGTTCTGGACATAGTTTTACCTGTTATTTAACGTGCATGACATGGGGAGCACTATTAATGCCCTGGATGGATTCTTAATAAGCTACTATCGGCTTTGTATTGAATGTTTTGCTCTCTTAGCTAAGCATAAAGAGAAAATAAATTAAATATTGATTTCTGTGAAGCTAATAATCGGTAATTAATTTTCATCAATGGAGTAGATATTAATAATTCTTACGTAATGAATGAAGAACAATTGAATCCTGATTCTTATATTTTCAGATATATTAATGTATGGTTATTCAAATTTTATTATCCATCTCTTAAAAGAAGACGCCTTAAAACCAATATTAACTGCATTTATTTTGTCGATATGAGAGAGCGATCATAACCAGCGACTAAGTTATTCCAATCCGGACGGCGGCAGGACGGCTGCCGAGGCAAAAGGCCTGCTTGCCGCTGTGGGCCGGATAATTTACAATCGATCGTTATGAAAACAAGTAAAACCCCTCTCACCAGAGCCCGTGGCCGGCCGCGCTCGTTCGATCGCGATACCGTATTGGATCGCGCCATGCGGTTGTTCTGGCTGCGCGGTTATGAAACCACCTCCCTGGCGGAATTGCTCAAGGCTATGGACGTTACCACGCCGAGCATTTACAGCGCCTTTGGCGATAAGGAGCATTTGTTCCTGGAAGCCATCAAGCGCTATATCGACGGGCCGGGGCGCTACCAGGCAGATGCCCTGGAGGAAAAAACCGCCAAAGGGGCGGTGACGCGCATTCTCAGCCAGGCGGTTGAGAGCATGGTCGACCCCCTGACGCCCCCCGGTTGCATGCTGACGCTCTCCGCCATCAACTGTTCCGCGGCGTCGGCCTCTGTGCAGCAGGCGGTGACCGAGGCCCGTCGGCAAACGGAGCTGGCGTTATGGCGGCGTATCGAGCGGGGCATAGCGGAAGGCGATGTGCCGGCGGGCACTGATGCGGCGGCATTGGCCGGTTTTTACGCGACCTTTTTGTATGGGATGTCCATCAAGGCTTTGGAAGGCGTGACCCGGGCACAAGCCCGGGCTATGGCGGATGCGGCCCTTAGGGCATGGCCGACGGACTGAAACGGCGGGCCGGGTTCAGATCTGCGCCTGGCCGCCGTCGGCGAAAAGCTCCGCGCCGTTAATGAAACTTGCCGCGTCCGAGGCGAGGAATACCGCCGCTTTGCCGATTTCCGCCGGCTGTCCAACCCGTCCGAGGGGGACCAGGGAGGCCATGGTCTGCAGCAGGCCCTCCTCTTGATCCGGCTCCACCAGGCCCAGCAGGCCGGGGGTCTGGACGGGGCCGGGGCTCAGCACATTGATGCGGATATCCTGGCCGGCCAGATCCTGAATCCAGCTGCGGGCGAAATTGCGCACCGCGGCTTTGGTGGCGCTGTAAACGCTGAAATCCTTTCCGCCGATAGCAGAGGTGGTAGAGCCGGTCAAAATTACCGACGCGCCTTTTGCCAATAACGGCAGCGATTTTTGCACGGTAAACAACACGCCTTTGACATTGATAGCGAAGGTGCGATCAAAATGCTCCTCGGTGATAGCCCCCAGGGCAGCGAATTCACCGCCGCCGGCGTTGGCCACCACGATATCCAGATGTCCTTTTTGAGATTTTATCCGTTCAAAAAGCCGGTCCAGCGAGGCCAAATCCGCTACATCGGCCCGGATGCCCACCGCCTGATCTCCGAGCTGCGCCAATGCTTCATCCAACTGCTGTTGCCTGCGGGCGGTGATAAAAACGAATGCGCCCTGATGAACGAATTCCTGTGCGATACCCAAGCCGATACCGGTGCTGCCGCCGGTAACCAACGCTATTTTACCTTGAAGCGTCTGACTCATCCGATCCTCCTGGTCAATGGTTATTGTTCGCTAGATTTTTCATAGTAAACGCTACGAAAATAACCATGGGGGGAGATAGCGTCAAGCTATTTCGTAGCGATTGATACGAAATAAAACCGGTTGATATCGGCTTAACCGCCCTGAGATGAAAGCATAGATCGCCAAAAAGAAATCAACACTTGTGACAAACGTACTCGGATTCGATAAGGCAGCCTGTCTCGGCCGGGCGCTTTGTCAACAAGCTCAACTCTTGATTTCTGTATCTACCCAGCCGGCGATTTCCTGATAGGGAACAAACATGGTTTGATTTCTTTTGGGATGGGTGGCGGTGAATACCCCCACTATGGCGCCATCCTGCGCGTAGACGGGACCGCCGCTCATGCCGGGCACGCCGCCGGCATCGCTCAGCCCGTAAAGACAGCTGGTGCCCGGCTTATCCCACCAGCCGAACTCCTTCAACACACCGGATGAGGAGGTGGGCATGGCCGTATAGGCGTTATAACCGTAAAGGCTGATCTTGTCTCCTTTATCCGCTTTTTCAAGCTTGGGTAATTTGCGGCCGGTATTGTCATGATAAATTATCGCCACGTCACACAGGGCATTATAGGCCTTTACCTTGACCATCATGACCTTAGCCACATGACCCGCGGTAAGACTGTATTTGGCGGTAAGTGGAAAACTGGAACCAATGGCGCCGGCCAGCACCGGGATCCCGACAAAATGAAAATCCGCTCTGCTTGCCGCCGTTTGATCAACTTTGTAGTGGCCTACCGCGGTACAGGCAGATAATAATAGAGGGAATAAAGTTACTAAAATATTAATTTTCATCTTTACTGTTTCGCTATTGCCGCTTTAATAAAATTGATCACCTGGTGATCAAGCCCGGCCAGTGCTGCGCGCCACTAGGGTTAACGGCCGGATTTGCATTTTCTTTAGCCAGGGGAAAGGGTATATACAGACGTATTGAAATAGCAGGAATGGAAAAATGGTCTACTTAACTCAAATTATTTTTCGGATGATCTTGATTCGTTGAAATATATTTAATTTGAATTCTTCATCCTTTTTCCATTGTACTGGCTAAAATATTTTTTTATCGGCCAATCCAGTCTCCATGCCCCTCGGGGGGCTCTCGTCGACCCATCAGGCCGGTCGTTGGCAATCATCGGGTGAGTTAAGTAAAATTTCGAGTTGAATAAGCGGCGGCAGGCAATAAAACACCCGATTTAATTTGTTCTCTCATTACTTATTAGGGATGTCATTTAATTGTTTCATTTGAAACAAAATATTAATAAATATACAACATATGGTTACCGTTAAAAACGAAATATTCCTATAGCCGTTTTTGCCTCTCCTCGTTTCCGGCCCGTTTAAGTTGAAAAATTTATCCTGATTTTTTCATGAGGGGTGCGAATGCGCAGATTATTTGTTTATTTCTGGATAATAATTTTAGCAGGATGCTGTGGGAAACCAGGGCAGATTGACCGGGGCGCCTACCTGGCGGATAGCGCCGTTTCCTCCAACAGCCAGGACGAGAGGATCCGTTTTCTGGTCATGCATTACACTGCCGCGGACGACCAGGAATCGTTGCGTTTATTGACCCAGGGTCAGGTGAGCGCACATTATCTGGTGCACTCTTCGCCGGAAATCAACCGGGGCAAACCGGTGGCAAGGCAACTGGTCGCCGAAGAGAAACGCGCCTGGCATGCGGGGGAGAGCCATTGGCAAGGGCGCAACAATATTAACGACACCTCCGTCGGTATTGAAATTGTCAATCTGGGCTTTCGCGAGGAAGCGGGGGGGAAAACCTGGTATCCGTTCAATGAAGAGCAAATTGAGCTGGTGGCGCTTTTGGCGCGGGATATCATACACCGCTATGGAATAAGCCCGGCAAATGTGGTGGCCCATAGCGATATCGCTCCCCTGAGAAAAAACGATCCCGGTCCCTGCTTTCCCTGGCGACAACTGGCACTCCGGGGCATCGGCGCCTGGCCCGATCGCGAGAGCGTGGAGAGGCATCTGGCGGGGAGGGCGCATGATGAGCAGGCCCCGGTGGCTAAAATCCAGCAAGCGCTGGCCCGCTATGGCTACTCTATCCCTGAGAACGGGCTGGCGGATGACAAGACCCGGCGCGCCATCAGTGCCTTCCAGATGCATTTCAGACCAGAGGATATTTCCGGTACGCCGGACGCGCAAACCGAAGCGATTGCCATGGCGCTGGTTGAAAAATACCGCAGCTGAGCGAGCCCTTTGGCTGGGGATGCGGGCAGGGTTTGTTTGCGCCGCCTACCGGAACCAGCGGACTTCTATCCCTTGCGGGGGTATAATAAGCAGGAGCGCTTGGCTATTATTCAAAGCGCCTATAACCGAGAATCTGCCGGGACGGGCATATTTTCGGTTAAATTTTGGGCATTACTTGCACAATTGCTCACACAAGCGGGATGCAATCAGGTAAAATACACAATCTTTCTGACAAATTTATGAAAATGCGGAGGTGTCCTGTCATGAATTCAAGTAATCAGCAACAAGCCGAAAATCACCATAGCCCCATAACCACCACTTTATCAGGCGTCATCACCAAATCTCCCAGCCGTATCAAAGGCAATACCGGGCGGCCCATGGTGAAAGCAACTATCCTGGCAGAAAGCGATAAGCGCAGCTCTTACCCGTTGACCGTGGTGGGCTTCGATATCATGGCGCTCGAATTGATGGCGCATCTTCGGGGCGAACGGCTGACCGTCACCGGGCGCATGGAGTGGAACGGAGGTTATTCCATTGTTGCCGACCAGATTGTCTCCGTTTAAGAATGTCACTTTTTCCATGACGGCTTGCGCATCCGGCATGACGTTTTGAAGGCCATCATACCTCCGGATACTCAATAGCCATTCTCGGCCCGTACCCCATAGACATGATGATTTGCAAATCGAAAGAGGTCGTCTTTCATCGTTAATCAGCTCTATTTATCAAGGAGTTGTGCGGCTTTGTTTCGATTTGCATAGCGCGGTATCCTGCTCAATGCATAGCCCAACGGAATTGTTTTGGAAAGTTAAAAGGATGAAAAATAAAAATGAAAAAAACTTGCTATCACGATCTCCCTATGTGTAAATAGCGTTATCGGTTTGTAGAGCAGACCTATTTATGAATGTCATTTTAGTAAAGTTGTTCCGATTTAAACGGTATTGCAAATTATCGCTTCTCCGAGGAATTTCCTTCTTTAGTGCTCCCATAAGTAAATCTCGATAAGCAGACCACAATCGCCTTATGGCGGCTCTAAAAAGGAAACAAAAATGGCTAACAAAATGACCGGTTCAGTAAAATGGTTTGACGCAGGCAAAGGTTTTGGCTTTATCACCCCTGCTGACGGCAGCAAAGATGTATTCGTACATTTCTCTGCAATCCAAAGCAATGATTTCAAAACCCTTGATGAAGGCCAACAGGTCGAATTCAATATCGAACAAGGCCAGAAAGGCCCGTCAGCAACTAACGTTGTTGCGCTGTAATATACAGCCCCGGTGACTTAGGCTACCTGCGATAGCGATGATGGCGCAAGCCGGAGCAGTCAGGTACCTTACTTAAGCCGAAACATTCTAAACCCTGGTAATTCCGGGGTTTTTTATTATCTTTTTTTATCGAAATCCCTCGCCGTATTGCTGACAAATCTTAAAGTCTACTGGGAGAAAACGCAAAATTGCGCCATAAGACCCTTGTCGTTTTTAACAAACCCCTTCATTTAATGCTAAAATCCCGCTTCGACTGAACAAGGACACTGGTATGAAGAAAATTTTTGTCACCGGTCTGCTGGCGGCTGCTTTGACCGGATGCGCGGGAACCGCCGATTATGCCGAGGTGATTAAAGCGCCCGCGCCCCAGGAGCTGGCCGGCGTATGGACCACTACCGGGCCGCAAAGCTGGCTAGTCAGTCCGGAGGCCGTAGCAAGTTTAATCATCACCCGATCCGGCGATACGCTGGATTGCCGTCACTGGCAACGCACCATTGCCAAAAGAGGCAAGCTGGACTGGACCGGTGAGCAGTATTACAACGTTACCTTCAAGAGCGAAAACTATAAGATTGTCCTGGAAAACGGTGAAATGAAATATGACCATATGACCCTGCGCCGGGTTAAGGCCCCTACCGCGGAATGCGCTGCCTTTCTCACCAGCGTCAATGGCGATTATCAGATAATCGCACCAACCGCCCCGGTGCGCCATGTCCAGACGTCACATAAGAAATCCGGCGGCGCCCAAATGAGAAATACCAAAGGCTGACATAGCGCGGGCATGATCTAACGATGGCGGGCTGCACCGTTTGCAAGACGGTGCGAAACAAAGATTTCACTGCCCGTCTACGGTGCAACGTTATGTTCCGGGTACGGCATATTGAATTTATCATGTAATAAATTGATTATTTTCAATGTACTATGAACATGGCACCGTAATTGCTTCTTCCCGGTACAACGTCCCGTGGAGGTCTAAGCGATGAAAGCAATCATTATTGGTGCGGGAATGGGGGGCGCCACCGCCGGCATAGCGCTGCAAAATATGGGCTGCCGGGTGGAAATCTACGAGTCGGTGAGAGAAATAAAACCGGTGGGCGCCGCCATTTCCATCTGGCCTAATGGTGTTAAGTGCCTGAATTTCATTGGACTTCAGCAACAGATTAAGACGCTTGGCGGGAATATGGCCGCCATGGCCTACCGGGATTACCGCACCGGAGAGACTTTGACCCAATTCAGCTTGCGGCCTCTGGTGGAGCGGGTAGGGGAATATCCTTATCCGGTGGCCCGGGCGGAGCTCCAGTCACTGTTATTGGACGCCTTCGGCCGGGAGCGGATATACCTTGGCAAACGTTTGGTGGAGCTGGAAGATGACGGCCGGCAGGTTACCGCCTGGTTTGAGGACGGCAGCTCGGCCAGCGGCGATCTGCTGATTGGCGCCGACGGTGCACACTCTGTCGTCAGGGGATATGTGCTCGGTCATACCGTTGAACGCCGTTTTGCCGGGTATGTTAATTGGAATGGCCTGATTGCCGCCGAGAACGGCCTCGCGCCGGCGGATCAATGGACCACTTTTGTAGGGCAGGGTAAACGGGTTTCGTTGATGCCGGTGGCAGGCGGGCGCTTTTACTTCTTCTTCGATGTTCCTCTTCCACAAGGGTTAAGACAGCGGTCCGATACCGCGAAAGAAGATTTGCGCGGTTATTTTGCCGGCTGGTGCGCTCCGGTGCAGCGGCTTATCGACAGGCTTGAACCCGCCGGCGTCAATCGGGTGGAAATACATGATATCGATCCCCTGGAGCAATTAGTGCGCGGACGCGTCGCCCTGCTGGGGGACGCGGGTCACAGCAGCACCCCGGATATCGGTCAGGGGGGCTGCGCCGCCATGGAGGATGCGATAGTACTGGCCAACCTTTTGCGTACCCATTCCCTGGGCATTGAGGATACGTTGTGTCGCTATCAGGAGAGCCGGCGGCAGCGCGTCGGGTCGCTGGTGCTTAAAGCGCGCAAACGCTGCGATGTGACGCACGGCAAGGATCCGGCGGCCACCGAAGACTGGTACCGCAGCCTGGCAAGGGAAACGGGAGAGCATATTATAGACGGCCTGGCCGATACCATCGAGGGCGGCCCGCTATAGCGGCAAACAGCTTTTATACGCCGGTACGGACGGTTAGGCTGTGCGGCAATCCTGCGCCGGCGTATGTTTAATAAATATTTTTCAAGATAATCCCGAGGCGGATTATGGTAATCTAGCATCACTCCGAACAAATTTTTCTTCGTTAGAAAATGTCCTGCTCGCTTCTGTTATTGTCAGTTTTTATCTTCAAGGATAAAAAATGCCTTTTATGTAAGCAAATAATCCAGGGTGGTTTTTAAAAGGCACGCAATAAAATTATGAAGCTTAACTAAAATGATACACCCCCAGAAATTTACGTTTTCCTTACTGCATCCGCGCTATTGGCTGATATGGTTCGGTTTGGGCGTGCTTTTTTTATTAGTTCAGCTGCCTTACCCGACATTATATAAGTTGGGCGGCTGGCTGGGCCGGATGTCTATGCATTTTTTGAAACGCCGGGCGGCAATAACCCGCAGGAACCTTGAACTCTGCTTTCCCGCCATGGATCGGGCCAAACTGGAGCGGATGGTGATCAATAACTTCCGTTCGGCGGGCATGGGGCTGATTGAGACCGGAATGGCCTGGTTCTGGTCCGATGCCAGAGTGCGGCGCTGGTTTGATGTCTATGGGTTGCACAATCTGCAGCGGGCCAATGAACACAATCAGGGAGTGATGGTGATTGGCTTTCATTTCATGTCGCTGGAGCTTGGCGGGCGGGCGATGGGATTGTGTCAGCCGATGATGGCTATGTACCGGCCCCACAATAATAAGGTGATGGAGCTGGTGCAAACCTGGGGCCGGATGCGGTCCAACAAGGCAATGCTGGATCGCAAGGACCTGCGCGGCATGGTACAGGCAATGAAACAGGGCGAGACCGTGTGGTTCGCTCCCGATCAGGATTACGGCCCCCGCGGCAGTATTTTCGCCCCGTTTTTCGCCGTAAGCCACGCGGCCACTACCCGCGGCACCTTCACGTTGGCCCGGCTGGCTAAACCAAAGCTGGTGCCGGTGGTATTACTGCGCAAAAGGAATGGCAAAGGATACCGGCTATTGATTCAGCCTCAGCTGGACGATTATCCGCTGGATGACGAAATGGCCGCCACCTGCTACATGAATAAAATCGTCGAGCAGGAAATCATGCGGGCGCCGGATCAATATTTATGGATGCACCGGCGTTTTAAAACCCGCCCCACGGGTGAACTTTCTCTTTACCTGTGACCCTCTCTGACTGACTTGCGCATACCGCTCCCCTGAACCCAGGGGGACGGACGCTTGCTTTTTCTCAAGGGGAGAAAGTCGAATTTTTTTGGTTTTAGCCATTTTTTGCCGCCGCCGCCCGGCTATTGACCCGTTATTGTCTCAATTCGCCGATATAGACCGTATTTTGGCGCTTTTTCCAACAATCACTTGTGGAGGGTAATTTCTATACTGGCAGCATGAATACAAAACCAATTGTCAGAGAATATCCCAAGATGGACATAACACATAACAAATCCTGGGTCATGGTGTTCCTCTTCAGCGCACTGTTCTGGGCGGTAGGCGGCGGCATTTTTTACTGGTTGATTTTTAGATAAACCTGGGGGGCTTGCCGTTATTCACATTTGAACTACTTCATTAACGTTCCTGAAACTTTAACCCGATGATAGGCTTAAATACGCGGTTAATTGATTTTTTGCGAGCGCTCGCGCAAATCTGGCGTATAGTAACCAGCAATTCTGAACACAAACTATATTTCAGATTAATCCGAAACTCTCAGGCCCGGCTAATGTAAACATAGTGCAAACGTAAGTAAAGGCCCGTGCTGGTTGTTTTATATAAAAAGCTGCTGAATAATAAGCTTTTTTTTTAATTTCCATGGGTGCTTTCATTATCAGGATTTAAACAAAAGCTGTAAAGTTTAAAATTTGTTACTAATATTACAAAAAATTACTGGTACACCTTTTGTTCTGATTCGCTACACTATCAACCTTTCTTTACATGTGCTGGTTTCATACCCCCCAATTATTAATAGGTAAATTATGTTACGCAATGGCCGCTCTCGGGCAGTATCGCTGTTAGCTATCCTGGGAATGTCCCTGGCTAGTTTTTCGACTTTTGCTGATACCGATATTTTCACCGCGCTGGATGATCCTTCAACCGCGAAAAAAAGTTTTGATGGTAATGTCCTGGGAAGCTACAACAAGCAATCCGGCAACACCACGAGCTCGAATCTGGCGGCCAGCAGCACCATGACGTGGTTTCAACCCACCAACGCCTATAGTATTTGGGGCGAAGCGGCTAACGACTCCTCCAATAATGTACGTTCGGATGAAAAATATCAGGCCGGTGCCCGTGCCCGCCATAATCTGGATACCGATAACTTCCTGTTCGGACAGGCTAACTGGCTAAGCGATCGTTATAACGGCTATCGCTCGCGCTCCACCGCTACCGCCGGCTATGGCCGTCAATTGCTCAACGGTCCTATCTCGCATTTGCGGGTGGAAGCCGGCCCGGGCGTACGGCACGACGAATTTGAAGGCGGCGGCAGACAAACCAAGGCGCTGGCCTATGGCGCAATGTCCTTTACCTATCAGTTAACCGATACCACCCAGTTTATCCAGGGCGTATCTCTTTTAGGTAACGCGGATCTTACCGCGAACTCCGAAACCGGTCTTAGCGTGGCCATCAATAAAAGCTTCTCGCTGAAAGTGACCTACGACGTGACCTATAACAGCGCTCCGCCTGATGGCGCACCAAAACATACCGATACCAAGACCGCCATTGCCTTGGTCTACGGGCTGTAATTTTCCCTTCGATTCAGTCGTGATGAACGGCTGAATCCACGGCTTGAAAGAATATAAAGTCAGCGGGGGGATGTCTTGCAGGTGAAAATCTTATTTTAAGTATTTTTATCACGTTTTGATGATCTTAAGCTGGACAAAGGACTTACCAATTGCTGTACTACACACGACACAGAGTTAGTGTCTATCATTTTATTAAAGGTAAGTTTGATGTCTAAGATTAAAGGTAACGTTAAGTGGTTCAACGAATCTAAAGGATTCGGTTTCATTACTCCTGAAGACGGCAGCAAAGATGTATTCGTGCATTTCTCCGCTATCCAGAGTAACGGTTTCAAAACGCTGGCAGAAGGCCAACGCGTTGAGTTTGAAATCACTAACGGCGCCAAAGGCCCTTCGGCCGCTGACGTAACAGCTATTTAAATATAGCCGGTTTCCTGAAAAACCCGCCTTGTGCGGGTTTTGTTGTTTCTAAAGAGGGAAAAGTTTTCACTCTAAGGGCACAGACGGCCCGAGGATATGCACCAATCCTATCGCCACGGAAGTCATGAGCAACGAGCCCGCCAGATTCAGCAGAATATTCAATCCCGCCCACATCAATTGCCCGTTAAGCATTAACGTCACCACTTCCGCCGAGAACGTGGAAAAGGTAGTTAAACCGCCGCACAGGCCGGTGGTGATAAAGAGCTTCCAGGCCGGCTCGATATGCGTCATGCGCACGAAGAGAGCCAGGCACAGGCCGATAACAAATGCACCTACCAGATTGACCGCCAGGGTACCGGCCGGGATATGAATCGACGAACCGCTTAATTTCAAACTCACATACCAGCGCAGTACGCTGCCGAGACCTCCGCCAATAAAGACGGCCGAAAGAAGGGTAAACATATAGACCTTTCATGATTGGGGGAATGAAAGCTCACAAAGGCGAACATGACGCTACGTCCCCCCTTGCCAGCAGGTTAACGTAGACATCATCAGCCGAAACGGCGGTTAAAGGAGGAATGCCATCTCCTGCAATCATTATACATAAAAATTGTCTATAGCATAGGAGGGGGTGCTTACTGAGGGGCGCCCAAGGAGTTAGGCTGGCGAATGCCGCCGGTATTGGAAAATCGTTGTTTCGCCGCCCCGCAATTGCTGGTACGGTAGGTAACAGTGGTGGGTCGGTATCATACCGATCCGGGCGTATTTACCGTTACGTATGTAAATCTGTTACAGATATCTCTTGTAATAGGGCGATAATAACGGTAAAAAGCGTTAGACTGTAAGTTCGCTGGTTTTATGAGCAAGCGTTAATCAAGAAGGTGATTATGGAAGGTTTAAGCATTACCAAATTATTAGTTATCGGCGCCTTGATTGTGCTGCTGTTCGGTACCAATAAATTGCGCAGCCTCGGCGGCGATCTGGGGGCGGCTATCAAAGGGTTCAAAAAGGCCATGAACAGCGATGAGCCGACCGCGCAGAAAACGCAAACTGAAGAACCGGTGGCTCCTCAGGTAACAGAACACCATAAAGACTAAGGCGAGCTGGTAAAAAGGATGGTCGCTTCGCCCATCCTTTTCGGCGTGCCTGCTGTATGCTACACCGCCTAATGAAATAACCGCTGTTGTCCTTTATGCAAAGGACGACGGTTACTTCACCTCGATTCCCTTGGCCTGCAAATCCGCGTGATAAGACGAACGAACAAAAGGACCGCACGCCGCATGGGTAAAGCCCATCGCCAATGCTTCCCCCTTCATGTCGTCGAACTCCTGCGGGCTGACATAACGCTTCACCGCCAGGTGATGCCGGCTGGGTTGCAGATATTGGCCGAGCGTCAGCATGGTCACGCCATGACGGCGCAGGTCGCGCATGACTTCAATGATTTCTTCGTTGGTTTCGCCGAGTCCTACCATTAGTCCGGATTTGGTCGGCAGTTCCGGATTCGCTTCTTTAAAGCGCTCCAGCAGCTTCAGGGACCAGGAGTAGTCGGCGCCGGGGCGCACCTGGCGATAAAGCCGCGGCACGTTTTCCAGATTATGGTTGAAGACGTCCGGCAGCGAGGTGTTGATGATTTCCAACGCGCGATCCATGCGGCCGCGAAAATCCGGCACCAGCGTTTCGATTTTGATGGTGGGGTTTTTGGCCCGGATGGCGCTGATGCAATCGGCAAAATGCCTGGCGCCGCCATCGCGTAAATCGTCGCGATCCACCGAGGTCACCACCACGTAACGCAGACCCATCTCCGCGATGGTTTGGGCCAGTTTTTCCGGCTCGCCGGCGTCCGGCGCCGTGGGCCGGCCATGGGCCACATCGCAGAAGGGGCACCGGCGGGTGCAGATGGCGCCGAGGATCATAAAGGTGGCGGTGCCGTGATTAAAACACTCCGCCAGGTTAGGACAGGAAGCTTCTTCGCAGACTGAGTGAAGACCGTTTTTGCGCATCGCGGCCTTTATTCCCTGGATACGCGTGGAATCCGACGGCAGTTTGATCTTCATCCATTCCGGTTTGCGCAACAGCTCTTGCCGCTCAACCGCCACGGTTTTAACCGGAATCAAGGCCATTTTGTCGGCGTCACGGTATTTAACGCCGCGTTCCATCTGTATCGGTTTAGTCATAATGTAGCGGATCCCGTCCCCAAAGTACCGAAATGAACCTTTTCATCCGGACTGTTACGTGGTTGTTCAACTTTATTTGATAAAACGTCAAAAATTATAACATGTTTGACGCCGGCGGTGCATGCACTTCAGGCTCTGTTGGGTAATCTTCCCTACGCCATGGCAGGATCTCGGCGGCGGGATCCTTTAACAAGGCGAGAAAAGATTCAATCAGCACCGGCGCGACGTCGGCCGTTTGCACTCCGGGGACATAGTCGCTTACCTGGGTCATGCGCAATCCGGCATAGCCGCAGGGGTTGATGCGCAGGAACGGCGAGAGATCCATGGCGATATTCAACGCCAGGCCGTGGAAAGAGCAGCCTTTGCGGATGCGCAGCCCCAGGGAACAGATTTTGGCATCCCCCACGTAGACCCCCGGCGCATCAGCACGGGCGCGGGCGCTGATATCAAAGCGGGCCAGCGTCGCCACTACCGTGTCTTCCAGTAGAGTGACCAGTTGCCTGACCCCGAGTTTACGGCGTTTCAGATCGAGCAATACGTACATAACCTGCTGTCCGGGGCCGTGAAAGGTGACCTGGCCGCCGCGATCGCTTTGTATGACAGGAATGGCTCCCGGCTGCAGAATATGTTCGGCCTTGCCGGCCTGTCCCTGGGTGAAGACCTGGGGATGCTGCACCAGCCAGATTTCATCCGGCGTGTCAGAGCCGCGGCGATTGGTGAAGCCATGCATCGCCTGCGACACCACGTCATAGGGCTGCAGATCCAACTGGCGAATAATGATGTTATCCGATGACACAGGCAGCTCCCCGTTTACAAAACCATGCGGACCATCTCGATCTTGCCCAATTCCTCATACAACGCCTCCACCTGCTCGATATGCGTAGCGGTGATAGTAATGGAAACCGCGTGATAATTGCCCTTGCTGCTCGGTTTGACCTCAGGGATATAATCGCCGGGCGCATGGCGCTGCACCACTTCCACCACATCGTCAACCAGCTCGGGACGCGCGACGCCCATGACTTTATAGGTGAACGGGCAGGGGAATTCGAGCAGTTCATTCAGTTTGGTTTTCATTAGCGCTCCGGATAGCGTATATATCCCGGCAAAACCCAGAGGCGGTATGCAGGAATACAAAAATGACACACCCGCGATAGCGGGTGTGTTAACAATTGGATCTATTATACGGCGGAGGCTTTAAGCCTGACAAGGAATGCTTCCGTTACGCGAACCAGTGATGGAACATCAGTTTGATATAATCCACCATCCGGCTGAAGATATTGCCTTCTTTTACTTCATTCAGCACCACCAGGGGATGCTGATCGATAGTCTTCCCGTCGAGCTGGAAATTGATGGTGCCCACCTGCTGATTCAGGGCCAGCGGCGCGTGCAGCTCGGTCTTGTCCAGGGTATAGCTGGCTTTAAGATCTTTCATGCGGCCGCGGGGAATGGTGAGATAGGCATCTTTATCCACGCCCAGCTTGACCATATCGGTATCGCCGAACCAGACCGGCTCGGAGGCAAATTCTTTACCGGCTTTCAACGGCGCCACGGTTTCGAAGAAACGGAACCCCCAGGTCAGCAATTTGCGGGTTTCGTTTTCGCGTCCCTTCGGGGAATGGCCGCCCATCACCGCGGAAATCAGCCGCGTCGGGCCGTCGGTGGCTGAAGCCACCAGGTTAAAACCGGCGGAATCCGTATGGCCGGTTTTGATACCGTCCACGTTCAAATTGGTATCCCACAATAAACCGTTACGGTTCAATTGACGGATATTGTTGAAGGTAAATTCCCGTTCTTTATAGGTGGCATACTCATCCGGCACGTCGCGGATAAGCGCTTTGCCGATCATCGCCATATCCCGGGCGGAGCTGAACTGGCCCGGCGCGTCGAGGCCGTGCACCGTCTCAAAATGCGTATTGGGCAGGCCCAGGGCGGTGACGTAATTATTCATCAGGCTGACAAAGGCATCCTGGCTGCCGGCGACAAAATCCGCCATGGCAACGCAGGCGTCATTGCCCGACTGAAGGATGATCCCCCGGTTTAACAGAGCCACGGGGACGCGATCCCCCGGTTTGAGGAACATCAATGACGAACCTTTAAATACCGGGTTACCGGTCGCCCAAGCATCCTTATTCACGGTGACGACGTCGTTGGGGGAGATTTTGCCCGCCTTGATCGCCTGGCCGATGACATAACTGGTCATCATTTTGGTCAGACTGGCCGGATCGCGCCGGCTGTCGGCATTCTGCTCAGCCAATACCTTGCCGGAGTTGTAGTCAATCAGGATATAGGATTCAGCATCAATTTGCGGTACGCCGGGAATCATGGTTTTGAGATTCACATCATCCGCCTGGCCGTGTGCCAGGGGGATCAACGCAATGACGGTACTTAACGCTAAGCGCTTGAATAAAAGGTGGGTCATTTCTTTATTCATGTCAGGACAACAGCATCCATGGGAGTAAGTTGAAATCGTGCCACACTATAGCAGATGTATAAAAGAGCGGCACCAGACAATCGATTCTCTGGTAAAGGAGAACCTTTTAAGAATGTTTCAGGGTTCCGGGCATTAAAACCCCCGCCGCCGCGGCCCGGCCGGATCCAGCGCCGGGTTGGGCTTCGGCCGGGAAACGGCGCCGCATTTACTCCGGCGCGGCGGTTATAAACGACTGCTGCTGCGCTTCGCTGGTTAACCGCTGCTGCAGCGCGGCGGCCTGCTGGCGGCTGCTGAACGGGCCGAGCTGGACCCGATACAGGTTGCCGTTGGCGGTCACTTTGCCCGGAACGCCAAAACGCTCGCCGAGGGTCTTTTGCCAGGCCAGCGCGCGCTGTTTATCCCCCAGCGCGCCCACCTGTACCACGTAGCGGCCGGATGCCGGGGCAGTCGCCGCGGCGGAGACATGGGTCTTCGTATAGGTCGCGGCCGGGGCGGCGGAAGCATGGGACGGCGTATAGGTCGCGGCCGGGGCGGCGGGAGCATGGGACGGCGTATAGGTTGCGGCCGGCGCGGCGGACGTATGGGACGGCTGGTAAGTCGCGGCCGGCTGCGGTGCGGCGGGGGCTGGTTCATCAGACTCCACTACGCCGGCCGGCAGCGGGGTGGGCCTGCCCAGAAAACCGCTGCCGGAGCCGGAAGCGGACGGCGCGGGGGCCATATCGGGCTCGGCAGGCACCGGGTCCGCCACCGGGCGGATAGCCGGCGCAGGCGCCGTTCCCGAGGCGACGCGCGTATCATCCACGGGGGCGGACGACTGCATCGCGCCCGGCGACGGGGCATCCAGGTTCGGGCGGGGCGGCAGCGCATAGTTCTGTTTGGCCACCACGGTGCCGATGGTGCCCGGCCCGGACAACGTGCCGTCCGGGGCGACCTGGATGAAATCCACCTTGACCGTGGTTTGATTGGAGATATTGAGCCGTTCGGCGGCGGCCTCCGTCAGGTCGATAATCCGTCCGGGCGTATAGGGCCCGCGATCGTTGACCCGCACCACCAGTTGGCGGCCGTTGCTCAGATTGGTCACCCTCACATAACTTGGCAGGGGCAGGGTCGGGTGCGCGGCGGCCAGGGCCTGCGCATCGAAGGGTTCGCCGGTGGCGGTGGTGGTGCCGTTGTGCTCGGCGCCATAAGAGGAGGCCAGCCCGGTTTCACTGAAATTCTGCGGATTTTTGACGATACGGTAGGTCTTGCCGCCCATCTCGTAGTCTTGGCCGGTATTGGGGTTATAGGGTTCATAGCGCGGCTCCACGCCGCTGATTTCCACTACCGGGCCGTTATAGGCCGGTGCGGAGGATTGCTGCGGTGTTTCAGTGGTCGTGGTACATGCCGTGAGCAATAGCCCAATCACGCCGATCCAGTGCCATTCCTTCCGCATTGCTCACCTCTATAAATTTTTAGACAGCATCTTCCGATGAGTATGTATCGACATGACGATACCAAACCCCGCCATAAGCACAATCAGGGCCGAGCCGCCGTAGCTTACCAGGGGCAGCGGCACGCCGACCACCGGTAAGATACCACTTACCATGCCGATATTCACGAAGACATAAACGAACAGAATCAGCATCAGCCCCCCCGCCATTACGCGGCCAAAGGTGGTTTGCGCTTTGGCGGCAATCACCAGTCCGCGCATGATTACGCATAGATATAGACCTAATAACACCAGAGCGCCAATCAGTCCGAGTTCTTCTCCCAGTACCGCGAAAATGAAATCGGTATGGCGTTCCGGCAGGAACTCCAATTGGGATTGGGTGCCCTGCAGCCAGCCTTTGCCGCTTAAGCCGCCTGAACCGATGGCGATTTTGGATTGGATGATATGGTAGCCCGCCCCTAGTGGATCGGTTTCCGGATCCAACAGCATCATTACCCGCTCCCGCTGGTAATCATGCATCAAAAAGAACCACAGTATGGGAATAAAGGCCGCCACCAGCAGCGCCGCCAGGATAATAAGCTTCCAGCTCATCCCGGACAGGAACAGGACAAACAGCCCCGAGGCGGCAATCAATATGGCGGTGCCCAGATCGGGCTGTGCCGCCACCAGCAGGGTCGGTACAAAAATCAGTACCAGGGCGATGGCGGTATTTTTCAGCGAGGGAGGGCAGCTGTCGCGATTGATAAAACGCGCCACCATCAGCGGCACGGCGATTTTAGCGATTTCCGAAGGCTGAAACCGCACGAAGCCTAAATCTAGCCAGCGCTGGGCCCCTTTACTGACCTGGCCGAAAGCGTCCACCAGCATCAGCAGCACCAGGCTGATAACATATAAATAGGGGGCCCATGCCTCATAAACCCGGGGCGGCACCTGCGCCAGCCCCAGCATGATCAGCAGGCCCATCACGATCTGGCCGATCTTGCGTTCCATCATGCCCACATCCTGGCCGCTGGCGCTCCATATAACGATGGCGCTGTAGCCCAGCAGCAGCATGATAAGGAGAAGAAACGGCAAATCGATATGGAGCTTGGCCCAGAACGTCCCGTTTTGCTGATTATCCGTCATGTCGTTCAATCACCTTCGGTACCGGGCGGAGCGGGCTGCTCGGCCGGTAAGTTAATCGTGTTGTCGCCCAACATGATATGATCAAGGATCTGGCGGGTGATAGTCCCCACCGCCGGACCGACCCCGCCGTTTTCCAGCACCACCACCACCGCCACCTCGGGCTTGTCATAAGGCGCGAATGCCGTCATCAATTTATGGTCGCGCAGGCGCTCGGCAATTTTATGCGCATTATAGACCTCATTGGCCTTCAGGCCGTAAACCTGGGCGGTGCCTGATTTGGCCGCCACCTTATAAGGCGCATCGGCAAAATTCTTGCGGGCGGTGCCGTTCGGCCGGTTGGCCACCCCGAACATACCGTCTTTGGCAATTTCCCAATAACCGGAATGAGGATCGCCGATTTGGACATGTTCCTGCTGCTGGTAAGGAACCAGCTTACCGTTCTCTCGGGTACTGTACAGCAGATGGGGGACCCGCACCGCGCCATCATTGATAAGGGACATCAGCGCCTTGGACA
This sequence comes from Sodalis sp. RH16, assembly GCF_047324245.1. Classification (NCBI taxonomy): domain Bacteria; kingdom Pseudomonadati; phylum Pseudomonadota; class Gammaproteobacteria; order Enterobacterales; family Bruguierivoracaceae; genus Sodalis; species Sodalis sp. RH16. Next base: position 3,259,824 of record NZ_CP178737.1, read on the forward strand.
TCTGAATCGGCGTTGCGGTCCAATAGCCCTGCCCGATGCCCACCGGGATGGTATCGCCAAGATACCAGGGTTTTTTAAAGCGCTGCAGTTTCCACTCACGGGTCGGCATGACCCCGGCGCGCTCTTCCGAAAGGTCGATGCCGGTTAACGAGCCGTAGCCGAATTTCGACATCCATTCCGAAAGCCGGTCGATACCCAAATCATAAGCCACCTGATAGAAAAAGGTATCCGCCGATTCCTCCAGGGCTTTGGTGACGTTAAGCTTGCCGTGTCCCCATTTTTTCCAGTCGCGATAGCGCTTATCCGAGCCGGGCAACTGCCACCAGCCGGGATCGAACAGCGTAAAGTTTTTGTTGATGACGCCCAGGGTCATGGCAGACACCGATATATAGGGCTTCACCGTCGAGGCCGGAGGATAGACCCCCTGAGTGGCGCGATTGATTAACGGCCGGTTTTCATCCTCCAGCAAACTCCGGTACTCTTTGCCGGAGATGCCGTCCACGAACAGGTTAGGATCGTAACTGGGATTGGACACCAGCGCGCGGATGCCGCCGTCGCGGGGGTCCGCCACCACCACCGCCGACCGGCTGCCCGCCAGCAGTTGCTCGATATAGATTTGCAGGTGCAAATCCAGCGTCAGGTAAATGTCCTTGCCAGCTTGCGGCGGCTGTTCATGCAGTTGGCGAATAACCCGGCCGCGATTATTGACTTCCACCTCTTCGTAACCGGTTTTGCCGTGCAGGACGCTTTCATAATACCGTTCGATACCCAGTTTACCGATGTCGTTGGTGGCGGCATAGTTCGCCAGGATGCCTTCTTTGTCCAGTCGCTCCACGTCCTTGTCATTGATTTTGGAAACGTAACCGATGACGTGGGTCAGGGCGGATCCATAAGGATAATAGCGGCGCTGGTAGCCTTTGACTTCCACCCCTGGGAAATTGAACTGATTCACGGCGAAACGGGCCTGCTCCACGTCGGTCAGTCCAACCTTAAGCGGTATCGAGGTAAAACGATGGGATCGTTTACGTTCTTTTTGAAAATTGGCGATGTCGTCGTCGGTGAGATCGACAATGGGCCTGAGGGCCTTGATGGTGCCCTGCAGATCGTCGACTTTTTCAGGCATCAGCTCGAGCTGGTAAATGGTGCGGTTCAGCGCCAGCGGAATGCCGTTGCGATCGTAAATGATACCGCGGCTGGGGGCGATGGGCACCAGTTTGATCCGGTTCTCGTTGGACCGGGTGCGGTAATCCTCAAAACGGGTAATCTGCAGATGGTAAAGATTGACCACCAGAATCCCGCTTAATAGCAGGATACCTAAAAATGCCACCAGCGCGCGGCGAATGAACAGTGCCGACTCAGCCGAATAGTCGCGAAAGGGGTTATGATCTATTTTCATTCCGCGAGATTATACTCAATAGCTTTCAAGTTGCATCTTCACCGGATCATTCCCGATGATAAGGATGGTTGGTGGTAATGCTCCAGGCACGATACAGGCTCTCCGCGACTAACACCCGGACTAAGGGGTGAGGCAAGGTTAACGGCGATAACGACCAGCTCTGTTCCGCCGCCGCTTTGCAGGCCGGGGCCAGCCCTTCGGGACCGCCAATCAACAGGCTGACATCCCGGCCGTCCTGCTTCCAGCGTTCCAGTTGAAGCGCCAGGAATGGCGTCTCCCACGGGGTGCCGGGGATATCCAGCGTCACGATGCGATTGCCTTTACCTACCGCGGCCAACATCAATTCGCCTTCTTTTTCCAAAATCCGGCCGATATCGGCGTTCTTACCCCGTTTGCCGGCCGGGATTTCCGTCAGTTCGAACGGCATGTCTTTCGGAAAGCGGCGCAAATAATCCATAAACCCGGCTTGTACCCAATCCGGCATCCTGTTGCCCACCGCGATCAGCTGAAGTCTCACCGATCAGCTCCAGAGTTTTTCCAATTCATAAAGCTGACGACTTTCCGCCTGCATCACATGCACGATGACATCCCCCAGATCCACCACGATCCAGTCGGCGATTTTTTCGCCCTCTACCCCTAACGGCATCAGGCCCGCGGTGCGGGACTCCTGTACTACGTGATCGGCGATGGACATCACATGGCGGCTTGAGGTGCCGGTACAGATCACCATGCAGTCCGTGATGCTGGATTTACCCCGTACGTCCAGGGAAATAATATCCTGGCCTTTCAAATCATCAATTTTATCAATGACGAAATCTTTGAGCGTGTTACCTTGCAAAGGTTCCCCCTTCGGTGTGCTTCGCATCCGCTGCCCTGTGGAACACATGTAGGACATCGCAATTCAATGGGTTGATTCCTGCCCGATTACTGACTGGGATCGGCTGGTGCTTAACCGCGAAATAAGCCGCGCAGTATAACACGGGCGGCACACTAGAGATATAAGCCCTGTTCGTCAATATATCGCTGAACCGACGGCGTCAGCATATCATCGCAACGCAGGCCCTCGTGGCGCCGTTCCCGGATTAACGAGGCTGAAATTGACAATTGCGGGGTGGGCGCCAAATAGATAAGCCCGGCGGGTTTCGTTTGCAATTGACCGACATCGGTGGTCAGGCGCGCCTCAAGCCAGGACTGCAATGCCGGTGTGGACATTTTAGCCCCATAACCCGGGCGGGCGCAAACCAACAGGTGACACTTGTCCAATAATTCAAGTCCCCGGTGCCATTGAGGCAGGGTCAGCAGGGAATCCTGTCCGATGATAAACCCCAGCGGCGCGGTGCGGCCTCGCTCCCGGCGCAATGTTTCGAAGGTGTCCACGGTCCAGGAGGGGTTATCGCGCCGCAGTTCACGGTCGTCGATATCGAACAATGAGCCGCCGATATCCGCCAGTGCCATTTGCACCATGGCCAGCCGCTGCTGGGCGCTGGCCTCCGGCTGCGGACGGTGGGGCGGGACATTGTTCGGCAATAGGGTAACGCGTTTAAGCCCCACCAGTTTCGCCAGGGCGATAACCGGTTTGATATGGCCGTAATGTATCGGGTCGAACGTGCCGCCGAACATTGCCGTCAAGGGCGGGGCGGTCAAGGGCTGGGTGACGGTTTCAGACATTGATCGGCGTTCCGGCGGTGATTTTACCGCATAGCAGCAGCGAGAGGGTTTCCAGATCGGACCAGACCGGATAGCCATAATCCTGCTTGAGTGTTATCTCAATGGCGGTCATAAGCGACACCGCCTGATGCAGCCGGCGTGGCGACAGCCGCTGCAAAGCCGCCGTCAGCAGCGGCCGCCGGGTCTGCCAGACCTTGTGCTGATCAAGCAAGGAGCGCAATGGCGACTGGTGCATTTGCCGTTGAATTGTCAGTAACAACATCACCTCTCGCTGCAGGCTGCGTAATAAAATCACCGGTTCACAGGCTTCCTGCCGCAGCTGCCTGAGTATATGCCCGGCCCGTTTGCTTTTCGCCGCCAGCATGGCGTCCACCCAGTGGAACGGCGTGAAGTGCGCCGCGTCGTTAACCGCGGTTTCCACCCGCGGCAACGTCAGGCTGCCGTCGGGATAAATCAGCGAAAGGCGTTCCAGGGCCTGGGACAATGCCATCAGGTTGCCTTCATAGCAGTAACAGAGCAATTGATTCGCGGCGTCGTCCAGGTTGAGCTGCATCGCCTTGGCCCGCAAGGCAGTCCAGCGGGGCAGCTGTCCCTGCTCAGGCGTCATGCAGGCCACATAGACCCCATCGCGGGCGAGCGCCTTGTACCAGCCGCTGTTTTCCTGGGCGCGGGTTAATTTGGTCCCCCGCAGCATCAATAACAGATCCGGATGAAGCCGCGTGGACAATTGCGCCAGTTTTTCGCCCAAGGCCGCGTTGGCCCCGTTGTCCGGCAGTATCAGCAATAAGGTCTGCCGGCTGGCGAACAGGCTCATTGCCTGGCAAAGGCTGAAAATCTCGTCCCAGTCCACGGACGCATCCAGGGTAAAGCTAAGATGTTCGCAAAAGCCTTGGGATTCCGCCTGGCGGCGTATCGCATCGTGGCTTTCCTGCAGCAGCAGCGGATCGTTCCCGAACAGCAAATAACAGGCGCGCAGCGATTCCTGCAACTGCGCGCCGAGCTGCTCGGGGTAAAGCTTGATCATTGCGCTTCCTGCGCCGCCAAGGCTTTTTGCAGGGTGATGCTCGCCTGTTTATCGGCCTGCTCCTTGCTGGCCTCCTCGGCGGCATGAACCGCCAAAAGCCTGCGCACCAGCTGCTGTGCCGCCTGTTCACGCATCTCCTGCCGGATAATATCGCTTTCATTATCCTTAGCCAGGGCGGTCAGGGGGTTGTCGAAGAACGAGCGGAACACCCTGATACTGATGGGGAAGAGATCTTTGCCCGGCGTCAGCACCGTTGCCTGCACATCCAGCACCAATTGGTATTCGGCGGTTTTACCGTCCTGGAATACCGACACCGTCTCCTGGCTTTCGCTGGCGCCGGTTATGCGTAATGAAGGCAACAGCCGGCTTTTGGCCACGGAGTCGTTGACTATCTTCATGTCATTAAGCCGTAATTCCGATCGCACCGCCCGCGTCAGCGGACCATAGGGATCGTAACTGTTCAGGGTTAATGTCTTCAAATCATTGGGGACCATGGTATGAGCCCCCGTCCCGCGCAAATGATAACCGCAGCCCGCGGTGACCAGCACCGCAAACCCCAGCAATAATGCCTTCATCCGATGTCGCACAAAGCCTCCTTGTCTTAACCTACAACCAGGTTAAGCAATTTGCCCGGTACATAAATGACTTTACGTACCTGGACCCCTTCAAGATATTTTGCCACCAGATGTTCCTGGGCGGCGCGTTCACGTACCAATGCCTCGTCGGCATCGGCGGGCACGGTAATTCTGCCGCGCAGTTTACCATTGACCTGAATCACCACCAGTTTGGCATCTTCCACCATGGCGCTGTCATCGGCAACCGGCCAGGGCGCGTTGTCGATATCCCCTTCGCCCCCCAGTTCCCGCCACAGGACGAAACTGGTGTGGGGGGTAAAGGGATAAAGCATGCGCACCACCGTCCGCAGCGCTTCCCGCAGCAGCGCGCGATCCTGTCCGCTGTCCTGCGGTAACCGCGCCAGCTTGTTCATCAGTTCCATAATGGCGGCGATGGCGGTGTTGAAGGTTTGACGCCGGCCGATATCATCGGTCACCTTGGCAATGGTCTTATGCAGATCGCGGCGCAGCTCTTTTTGCAGGTCGGTAAGGGCGCTCACGTCCAACGGCTCCGCGGGCCCCGCCGCCGCATGATCATAAACCAGTTTCCATACGCGTTTGAGAAAACGGTTGGCGCCTTCAACGCCGGACTCCTGCCACTCCAGCGTCATTTCCGCCGGCGAGGCGAACATCATAAACAGGCGAACGGTATCGGCGCCGTATTTTTCCACCATGACCTGCGGATCGATGCCGTTGTTTTTCGATTTGGACATCTTGCTCATGCCGGCATAAACCAGCTCGCGGCCCTCGGGGTCGACGGCTTTGACGATACGGCCTTTTTCATCCCGATCCACCGTCACATCCACCGGCGAGACCCAGACGCGTTCGCCGCCGGCGCCGGTATAATAAAACGCATCCGCCAGCACCATGCCCTGGCACAACAGGCGCTTGGCGGGTTCATCGGAATTCACCAGCCCGGCGTCGCGCAGCAATTTATGGTAGAAGCGGAAGTACATCAAATGCATGATGGCATGTTCGATGCCTCCTATATACTGATCCACCGGCAGCCAGTAATTGGCGGCGGCGGGGTCCAGCATACCGGTGTCAAAGTGCGGGCAGGTATAGCGGGCATAATACCAGGATGACTCCATAAAGGTGTCGAAGGTATCGGTTTCACGTAATGCCGGCCTGCCGTTCACGGTGGTTTTCGCCCACTGCGGGTCGGCCTTTATCGGGCTGGTGATGCCGTCCATGATCACATCTTCCGGCAGCAGTACCGGCAATTGATCGTCCGGCGTCGGGATGACCGTGCCGTCTTCCAATGTGACCATCGGAATCGGCGCGCCCCAATAGCGCTGCCGGGAGACGCCCCAATCCCGCAGGCGATAATTCACCTTGCGCTCGCCAACGCCCAGCGACACCAGCTTATCGGCGATGGCATTGAACGCGGCGGCGTAATCAAGGCCGTCGAATTCGCCGGAGTTGAACAGCACGCCTTTTTCCGTCATGGCCTGCGCCACGAGATCCGGTTCGCTGCCGTCCGCCGCCAGGATCACCGGTTTGATGGACAGCCCGTATTTGGTGGCGAATTCCCAGTCGCGCTGGTCATGGCCCGGCACCGCCATCACCGCCCCCGTACCGTAGTCCATCAGCACGAAATTGGCGACCCAAATAGGTACCCGTTCGCCGTTTAACGGATGAATGGCGAACAGGCCGGTTTCCATGCCTTTTTTCTCCATGGTGGCCATGTCGGCTTCCGCCACCTTGGTATTACGGCATTCGGCGATAAAAGCCGCCAGGGCCGGATTGGCGGCGGCGGCCTGCAGCGACAGCGGGTGGCCGGCGGCGATGGCGACATAGGTAACACCCATGAACGTATCGGGACGGGTGGTATACACCGACAGCTTTTCGCCGCCGTCCTCGACGTCAAAACAGATTTCAACCCCCTCGGAGCGGCCGATCCAGTTGCGCTGCATGGTTTTCACCTGCTCAGGCCAGCTCTCCAGCTTGTCCAGGTCATAAAGCAGCTGGTCCGCGTAAGCGGTGATTTTTACGAACCATTGCGGAATCTCTTTGCGTTCCACCTTGGTATCGCAGCGCCAGCAACAGCCGTCGATAACCTGTTCGTTGGCCAGTACCGTCTGGTCGTGGGGGCACCAGTTCACCGCGGAGGTCTTTTTATAGACCAGCCCTTTTTCATACAGCCGGGCGAAGAACCACTGTTCCCAACGATAATATTCCGGACGGCAGGTAGTGACCTCGCGGTCCCAGTCATAACCGAATCCCAGCAGTTTAAGCTGGGTTTTCATGTAATCGATATTGGCATAGGTCCAGGGCGCCGGCGCGGTATTGTTTTTCACCGCCGCGCCTTCCGCCGGCAGACCGAAAGCATCCCAGCCGATGGGCTGAAGCACGTTTTTGCCCAGCATGCGCTGATAGCGAGAAATGACGTCCCCGATGGTGTAATTGCGCACATGGCCCATATGCAGGCGGCCGGAAGGATAGGGCAGCATGGACAGGCAATAGTATTTTTGCTTGCTGCTATCCTCTGTGACTTTGAAGGTGTTGTGATCATGCCAGTGACGCTGGACGTGGGGTTCGATTTCTTCCGGGCGATATTGCTCTTGCATGGCAGCCAGTGGTCCTATAGTGAAATACAGCTACGCCCGTATTTTTTATCGGACGTTCTTAACCAAAGATCCGCATAGCATAGCTGATAAGCAACAGTGGCAACAACACCCGCCGCAGCCCAGAGGCGTATTTCTGCCACAATAGGTGTCATTGGAGCAAAATATTTCCCTGCCGCCGGCTTTATGCCGGATGAGTTTGCCGCCATGAGCTAGAATTATCGGCACAATACCTATTCCGGTTCGGCCAGCGGAGCATGACAGACCGGATTGGCTGAGACGAGGAGCTAATGATGGATAACGTTGCGCTATATTACCGGGAATTACTGGCCTCCCTTAGTCACCAACTGGAGCAGGGCGAACGGGATATCGATGCCTTGGTGGCGGATGGTCACCGGCGGCTTATCGCCGCGGGGGATCTGACCCCCGCCGAAGTGGATAGTCTGACCCGGGCGGTTCGCCGCGACCTGGAAGAGTTTGCCCGCAGCTATGATGAAAGCCGCGCGGAAAACACCGATAGCGTTTTTACCCGGGTAATAAAAGAGAGCCTGTGGCAGGAGCTGGCGGATATCACCGATAAGACCCAGCTTGAGTGGCAGGAAATCTTTAAGGATGTATCACATCACGGCGTCTATACCAGCGGCGAGGTAGTGGGGCTGGGCAATCTGGTGTGCGAGCGGTGCCATCACACCCTGCCGGTTTACACGCCGGAAGTGCTGCCGCTGTGTCCGGAGTGCGGTTTTGATCAGTTTCAGCGGCGGCCGTTCTAGAGGTCCATGCGAAGCGATTTCCCTTGGAACGTCGACGTCTGGGTTTTCAAGGCTGCCGTCCCTGGCCGCCTGAGATCAGTGAAGGATTTTCGCCAGGAAATCCCGGGCGCGATCGGTTTGCGGATGCTGGAAGAACGCCTCCTTATGCGTGTCTTCCACTATCCGGCCTTCATCCATGAAAATCACCCGGTTGGCCACTTTGCGCGCGAAGCCCATTTCATGGGTGACCACCATCATGGTCATGCCATCGTGGGCCAGCTCCACCATGACATCCAGCACTTCGTTTATCATCTCCGGATCCAGCGCCGAGGTCGGTTCATCAAACAGCATCGCCACCGGGTCCATGCAGAGCGCGCGGGCAATGGCCACCCGCTGTTGCTGGCCGCCGGACAGCTGGCCGGGATATTTATCGGCCTGTACGGACAGGCCGACGCGCTCCAGCAATTTCAGCCCTTTTTCCCGCGCGGCGTCTTTATTGCGCTTGAGCACTTTTATTTGCGCCAAGGTCAGGTTTTCGATAATGGAGAGATGGGGAAACAGCTCAAAATGCTGGAATACCATGCCCACTTTGGCGCGTAATTGCGCCAGATTGGTATGGCGGTCATTCACCACGATATCATTGACCTGGATTTTTCCCTGCTGGACGGGCTCGAGGCCGTTGACGGTTTTAATCAAGGTGGATTTGCCCGAACCCGAAGGACCGCAAACCACCACGACCTCGCCGGTTTGCACTTCGGTTGAACAGTCGGTCAGAACCTGAAAGTGACCATACCATTTTGAAATATTTTTCAGGGAAATCATCAAACCGTCCTTTTCTTCAGATAATTCACCAGCAGAGAAGCGCTCAGGCTGATGACAAAATAAACCGCCCCGGCAAACAGTATCATTTCCACCTGGGTGCCGTCGCGCTCGCCCACCGACGTCGCGGTGCGAAAAAAGTCCGCCAGGCTTAACACGTAAACCAGCGAGGTATCCTGGAACAGTACGATACCCTGAGTCAGCAGCAGCGGCACCATGGCCCGGAACGCCTGGGGCAGTATCACCAACTGCATCGATTGCCAATGGGTCATGCCCAGCGCCAGCGCGGCGGAGCCCTGTCCGCGGGCGACGCTGATGATGCCGGCGCGGATAATTTCGGAATAATAGGCGGCTTCAAACAGGGAAAACGCCACCATGGCCGAAATCAGCCGGATATCGGTTTTCGGCGACAGTCCCATGACTCTTTGCAGGAAGCTGGGCACCACCAGGTAAAACCACAGCAGCACCATCAGCAAGGGCACGGAACGGAACAGGTTAACGTAAATCTTAGCCAGCCAGCTTATGGGCTTGAACGGCGACAGGCGCATGACCGCCAGGATGGTGCCCCAGACAATGCCGACCACGACCGCGGTAACGGTGATCTTCAGCGTTATCGCCATACCCTGCAGCATATAGGGCAAACTGGGAACAACGGAACTCCAGTCGAATTGATACATCATTTACCTCCTATATGGCCGGGCAAACGCACTTTTTTCTCAAGGAGATACATGGCAAACATAATAACCGCGTTAATGATCAGATAGCCCACCGTAATGGCGGTGAAGGATTCATAGGCATGGGCGGAATAATCCAGCAGTTTGCCGGCCTGCGCCGCCATTTCCACCAGGCCGATGGTGGAGGCCACGGAGGAGTTTTTTACCAGATTCAGCATTTCCGACGTCATGGGCGGCAGGATGACCCGATAGGCGCTGGGCAGCAACACATAGCGGTAGGTCTGGCTCAGGGTCAGTCCCATGGCCAGCCCGGCGGCCCGCTGGCCCGACGGCAGGGACTGGATGCCGGAGCGCACCTGCTCGCAAATGCGGGCGGCGGTAAACAGTCCCAGGCAAACCATTGACGAGACGAAAAATTGTATATTCGGATTGAGCTCTGATTTGAACCACATGCCGATATTCGCCGGCAATAATTCCGGCACCACCAGATACCAAATAAAAAATTGCACGATCAGGGGCACATTGCGAAAAAGCTCCACATAACAGGTGCCCAAGGCGGAAAGGAAACGGTTTGGCACGGTGCGCAGGATGCCGAACAGCGATCCCACCAGCAGCGCGATAATCCAGGCGCAAAAAGAGACCGCGACGGTCATTTTAAATCCCGACCATAACCAGCCGAGATACGTGGTGTTGCCAAATGGAGCGGCCTCAAAAAAAATGCCCCAGTCCCAATTTATAGACATAAAAACTCCGGGAAAAAAGGGTAGCATCGCTACCCTGAAGATTGATGAAGACCACCATGTCCATACCGCGGGGAACGTCCGCGGCATGTCTGTCTGTCCGGGACCTCAAGCAATCGAGAGGACGGGGAGTCGCCCGTCCTTATAGTCGTTATTAGTTTACGGCTTTATCGTTAGGGGTTTTAAAGAGCTGCTTGACGTCATCGGACATCTCGAAATTCATATTCAGATTCTTCGGCGGAATGGGCTGTTTAAACCAGGTGTCATACCATTTTGCCGCCTGGCCGGAGGTCTGGATGGAGACAATGGTGTCGTCCATCAGCTTCTTGAACTGAGGATCGTCTTTACGCAGCATACAGCCATAGGCTTCTTTTGATTGCGGGGTGCCGACGATATCCCACTGTGACGGGTTTTTGGATTTGGCGCGTTCGCCGGCCAGCAGGGCATCATCCAGCATAAAGGCCACCGCGCGACCGGTCTCCAGCGTACGGAACGAGTCGCCGTGATCTTTGGTGGCGATGATGCGCATGTTCATATGCTTTTCGTCGTTCAGTTTATTGATCAGCACTTCGGAAGTGGTGCCGGCGGTCACCACGACGGTTTTACCGGCTAAATCAGAAAAGTCCTTGATACCGCTGCCTTTTTTAACCGCAATTCGGGTGCCGATGACAAACAGCGTATCGGAAAAATCCACCTGTTTCTGGCGTTCCAGGTTATTGGTGGTCGAGCCGCATTCAAAATCATAGGTGCCGTTTTGCAGCAACGGAATACGGTTTTGCGAGCTGATAGGCAGGTATTTCACCTGGAGATTGGGCGCATCGATTTTTTTCTTAATGGCATCCACGATGGCATCGGAGTAGTTCTGGGAGTAGCCCACGACCTTTTGCTGATTGTCGTAATAAGAAAAGGGTACCGAGGATTCGCGATGACCCACTACCACCACGCCGCTGTCTTTGATTTTTTTCAGTGTGCCGGTCAGGTCTTCAGCGTGGGCCATGCTCCCCGCCATACCTAATATCAATAATGATAAAGCCACTTTGCGCATTTGCATCTTCCAACTCCTTTGCTGTCATTACGGTGCTGGTGGAATAAGCAGCCCGTAATCATGAGTATCACGTTAAGCGCCTAATGCTTAGCGCGTAAAATCAAACGAAGCCTTATTAAAAGGAACTTTATTAAAAATAGTCGATTGTAAATTCTTTGAAATCAAAAAGTTTGAGTTTTGTGAGATTAAGCGCACCAAAATACGGCGTAAGGGGCGGATTCGCACAATAAAAGTGCATAAAATGCACCATGACGGCGCATTTCGGGCGGAATTCCCACAACAAAAAACAGATTTTAACGACCATCGCATGATTATGGAGCAATATCTATGCCAAGGTCATTAATTACATGCTTATTATGTTTAGTTGGCGTCAAGGGACGATAACGCCACGTGAGCTTTGAAAATGTCCATGGGCTTGGGAATCCGCGCCGGGTCGGGATGCTTTTCCGGGTTCCAGAGGTCGGCAAAACTGACGGCGCGGCCGCAATGGATAAAGGCTTCCTCAACGTCGATGCAAAGGATGCTTTTTGCCGGATGCCCGTTCAGCGGGAAGCGCCGGCACAGCGCCGGATCGACGGAAATGCGTGCCCGGCCGTTGACCCGGAACGTCTCCTGCCAGCCGGGAATGAGGAACAACATGCCCACGTAGGGGTTTTGCAGGAGGTTGTTCAGGCCGTCAAGGCGATTATTGCCGGCGCGGTCGGGCAAAAGCAGCGTCTTGTCATCCTCTACATGAACGAAACCGGGTTCGCCGCCTTTAGGCGAGCAATCGATGCCATGGGCGCCGAGGGTACCGAGAACCATAAAGGTCGACAGGGCGATCAGGCGGCGGCCATAGTCATCAATATGATTGATTTGCTTGAGGATTACCCCTTTGGCGGGCTGCGCATAGTGCTCGCGAAGCTGAGCGGCATCGGTTATCAGATAACGGGGATCGGGCGTCATGGCATTCTCTTTGCTGAAAATAAAGGGAGGTGTTGCTGTCGAAAAGATAGCAGTAATGAGAATGATTAACAATGGCATGAAAGCGGGCTGGGTCGCCCGCTGTTTGCTCTATCAGAACCGTGGTTGCCGGCGGCGGCCGAATACCAGCGCGGCAAAGCCCAGCAGCAGGGTGGCTATCCACAGCGGCCAATCGCCGAAACGGGCGTAAGGGGTCATGCCGGTGGTGGGAGTTACCCTGGCGCTGAGTACGTCGCGGGTAAACTGAGGCAACTGCGCGTCGATTTTGCCGTCGGCGCCAATCACCGCCGTTATGCCGTTATTGGTGCTGCGCAGCAGCGGACGGCCCAGCTCCAGAGAGCGCATCCGCGCCATCTGGAAATGCTGCCACGGCCCGATGGAGTGGCCGAACCAGGCGTCATTGGAGATGGTGAGCAGGAAATCGGTGTCGGGGCGGAAGTTATCCCTTACCTGGGAGCCGAGGACGATTTCGTAGCAAATGGCCGCCGTCAGCTTCATGCCGGCCACGCTGAGCTGCGGCTGAATATAATTGCCGCGGCTGAAAGACGACATCGGCAGATTGAAGAGCGGCGCCAGCGGACGCAGCAGCTTTTCAAACGGCACAAATTCGCCAAACGGCACCAGGTGGTGCTTAGAGTAACGATTCGGGCTCGGGTAATGGTAAGGGGTATTTTCCCCCAGCACCACGATGCTGTTGTAATACTGATAGCCCGCCGGCGACGGACGCGAATCGATAATGCCGGTGATAAGGCTGCTGTGCTCGTCCCGCAGCAGCCCATCCAGCGTCAGCAGGAACCGGTTCTGATCCACTTCGTCATCCGGTATTGCCGATTCGGGCCAGATGATGATTTGCGCCTTTCCCAGAACCGGGCGGCTATGGTTCAGATAAATATCCAGCGTCGGCCGTACCTGATCGGCGTCCCATTTCAGGGATTGAGCGATATTCCCCTGAACCATGGCCACGTTAATCGATCGCGCATCGTCGGCGGTGTACCAGCGCAGGGTGCTCAGCGGCCAGGGCAGCAGCAGCAGCGCCAGTCCGCAGACCGCCGCCAATGGGCCGCGCAGCGCCAGGGCGGCCACCAGCAGCCCGCTGACGGCCATCAGCACGAACGTCAGGGACTCGACGCCGAACAGCGGCGCCAGGCCCTTGAGGGGGCCGTCGATTTGCGTATAGCCGAACTGCAGCCAGGGTAGGCCTGTCAGCACCCAGCCGCGCAGGAATTCAGTAATCTGCCAAAGCACCGGCGCGCCCAGCGCCAGCCGCCACAGGGACGTGGCCGGCCAGATGCGCGCCAGCAGGCCGCTGAACAGCATCGGGTAAAGCGCCAGATAGGCCGCCAATATCACCACCAGACCGACATTGACCGGCCCGGGCAGGCCGCCGAACTGGGCGATGCTGACATAAATCCAGTTCATGCCGCTGCCGAACAGGCCGAATCCCCAGATAAATCCCAGCCAGGCGGCCTGGCGGGGCGTGCGGTTTAAACCGACCGCCAACAGGCCGGCCAATGACAAGAGCGCAGCCGGCCAGAAATCATAGGGTGAAAAAGCCAGCGTGCCGCAGGCACCTGTTAACAGCGCCAGCAGCATGCGCAGCCACTGGCGTTCAAATCGCTCGGCGATAACCATGTAAAAATTATTCTTCCATTATGGGTTGCGGTGAATCGTCGGGGATTTTGACATGAACCTGGATGATTCGTCTACTGTCGGCCATGGCGACCTTGAACACGTATTTGTCAATTTCAATGGTTTCGCCGCGGGCCGGCAAATGGCCGAACGCCTGCATCACCAGACCGCCGATGGTATCCACTTCCTCGTCGCTGAAATGGGTGCCGAACGCGTCGTTGAAATCTTCAATGGGGGTCAGGGCGCGAATGGTAAAGGTATGGCGGTTAAGCTGGCGGATATCCCGATCTTCCTCATCGTCATATTCATCTTCGATCTCGCCGACTATCAGCTCCAGGATATCCTCAATGGTTACCAAGCCTGATACGCCGCCGAACTCATCGATGACGATGGCCATGTGATAGCGCTGGGATCGAAACTCCTTGAGCATGCGATCGACCCGCTTGCTTTCCGGTACCACCACCGCGGGACGCAATACTTTATCCATGCTGAAAGGCTGGGAATCGCTGAGCATAAAAGGCAGCAGATCCTTGGCCATCAGAATCCCCTCGATATGATCCTTATCCTCGCTGATAACCGGAAAGCGGGAGTGGGCGGATTCGATAATGACATCGAGGCACTCTTCCAGCGACTGGTTGTTTTTCAGGGTGACAATCTGGGATCGGGGAATCATGATATCCCTGACGCGCTGTTCGGCGATGTCCATTACGCCTTCCAGCATATCGCGGGTATCGGGATCTATCAGTTCGTTTTGTTCCGAGTCGCGGATAAGCTCCAGCAAATCATTACGATTTTTGGGTTCACCATGGAACAGTTGATTAAGGATAAGGGTAAAAAAGCCTTTCTTGGGACTGGGGCTGTCATTGCTTTGCGAATGGTCGTCGCTCATGGCGTTTAGTTAATTTCACTCGTAGTGGGTTAGGGGTTAACGTCTTTTTCCGCACGATAAGGGTCCGGATAACCCATGGATTGCAGGATTTCGGCTTCCAGCGCTTCCATTTCCTCAGCTTCCTCGTCGAGGATATGATCATACCCTAGCAGATGAAGGCAGCCGTGAACAACCATATGCGCCCAATGGGCCTCCAAGGGAACATTTTGTTCCAGCGCTTCACGCTCCACCACCTGGCGGCATATCACCAGATCCCCCAGCAGCGGCAGTTCAACTTGCGGCGGAGCTTCAAAGGGGAACGACAAGACATTGGTGGGCTTATCCATGCCGCGGTAGGTCAGGTTGAGTTCGTGGCTTTCCGCTTCATCCACCAGCCGGACGGTCACTTCGGCCTGCTGGCGAAAACGCGGCAGCACCGCCGTAAGCCAGCGGGTAAAGGCCGTTTCATCGGGCAAACCCGCGACGTCTTCGCAGGCCGGCTGTAAATCAAGAATAACGTCGCTCATCAGGCTTGTCCCTCGTTATCGCCGAACGTCCCATGGCCGTTGTAGTGGTTCTGGGCTTCGCGCTTGCGCAGCTCCGCCAGAGCGTCTTTACGTTTTTGTTCGGCGTTTTCCCATTCCTCATAGGCCACGACGATGCGGGCCACCACCGGATGGCGCACTACGTCTTCGCTATGGAAAAAGTTGAAACTGATTTCCTCGACCCCCGCCAGCACATCGATGGCGTGGCGCAGCCCGGATTTGGCGTTGCGCGGCAGGTCGATTTGCGTGATGTCGCCGGTAATCACCGCTTTGGAATTGAACCCGATCCGCGTCAGGAACATTTTCATTTGTTCAATGGTGGTGTTCTGGCTCTCATCCAGAATGATAAAAGCATCGTTGAGGGTCCGTCCGCGCATATAGGCCAGCGGGGCGACTTCAATAACGTTGCGTTCGATGAGCTTTTCCACCCGTTCGAAACCGAGCATTTCAAACAGCGCGTCATACAGCGGACGCAGGTAAGGGTCTACCTTCTGGGCAAGATCGCCGGGGAGGAACCCCAGTTTTTCTCCCGCTTCCACCGCCGGGCGGGTCAGCATGATACGGCGTACCTCCTGGCGCTCCAGGGCATCCACCGCCGCCGCCACCGCCAGATAGGTTTTGCCGGTACCGGCCGGGCCGACGCCGAAGGTAATATCATGATCGAGAATATGGGCGATATATTGCGCCTGGTTCGGCGTCCGGGGCTTGATGACCCCCCGTTTGGTCTGGATGTTCACCGCTTTGCCATAATCCGGCACGCTTTCGGCGGTTTGTTCCAGAACCCGGCTTTCCTTGATAGCCAGATGGATTTTTTCGGGCTCGATATCGGCGATAAGGCCGCGTACCGGCGCGGTATCCACATAGAGCGTTCGCAGGATGCTGGCCGCCGCGTCGACGCTAAGCGGCGTGCCCACGAGTTTAAAGACGTTGTCACGACGATTGATTTCAATGCCCAACCGGCGTTCAAGATGTTTTATATTGTCATCAAACGGCCCGCAGAGGCTCATCAAGCGGTTGTTATCCGCAGGCTCCAGCACGATTTCTTTAGTGTCAACGTTCAAACTTTTCCTCTTGGCCGTAAAGACCATGTTATAGAGTTTTAGGGGTATCGAGGCCGGCCGGCAACGATAACGCCACGGGATGTATATTTAATAAGAGAAGTAAACACCCGCCGGCGCCACGGGCGCAAGCCTTCAAGATGATATGGGGGCACGAATCGTAAAAAGCAACCGATGGGTATGCCTGGGGGGAAGGGCGGCGGTAAACCGCCCGCCCCCCGGTGGATCGGGGAGGAATCACGGCTGGTAGATACCCACGCCGATATCGTTCTCTTTGCGGGTGCGGGCAATGACCGACGCCGGGCTTTCACTGACCCGAAGGCCCATTTGCTCCTCGGTGCGCACCACAACGCCGCGCAGCGAGTTCGGGTAAATATCGACGATTTCCACATCCACAAACTTGCCTATCATATCCGGCCGGCCTTCGAAGTTCACCACGCGGTTATTTTCGGTGCGGCCTGAAAGTTCCATCAGGCTCTTGCGGGAGGTGCCTTCCACCAAGATGCGCTGCACCGTGCCCTTCATCCGGCGGCTGTACTGCATAGCCTGCTGGCTGATGCGTTCCTGCAGCAGGTAAAGCCGCTGTTTCTTCTCGTCCTCGCTGACGTCGTCCACCATATCGGCGGCCGGGGTGCCGGGACGGGCGGAGTAGATGAAGCTGTAGCTCATATCGAAATTCACATCGGCGATAAGCTGCATGGTCTGTTCAAAATCGGCCTGAGTTTCACCGGGGAAGCCGATGATGAAATCGGAGCTTATCTGAATGCCGGGACGTGCCTTGCGCAATTTCCGGATAATCGATTTGTATTCCAAGGCGGTATGGGCGCGTTTCATCATGGTCAAAATACGATCCGAACCGCTTTGCACCGGCAGATGCACAAAGCTCACCAGTTCAGGGGTATCCAGATAGACTTCGATGATATCGTCAGTGAATTCGATGGGATGGCTGGTGGTGAACCGAACCCTATCGATGCCGTCTATGGCCGCCACCAGGCGCAGCAGCTCGGCGAAGGTGCAAATATCGCCGTCGTAGCTGGCGCCGCGGTAGGCGTTGACGTTCTGGCCCAGCAGGTTGACTTCCCGCACGCCCTGCGCCGCCAGCTGCGCTATTTCGAACAGGATGTCGTCGCAGGGGCGGCTGACTTCCTCGCCGCGGGTATAGGGCACCACGCAGAAACTGCAATATTTGTTGCAGCCTTCCATAATGGAGACAAAGGCGGTGGGGCCGTCGGCGCGCGGTTCCGGCAGACGGTCGAATTTTTCGATTTCCGGGAAGCTGATGTCCACCACCGGGCTGCGGGTGCCGCGGACGTGATTGATCATTTCCGGCAGCCGGTGCAGGGTCTGCGGCCCGAAAATAATGTCCACATAATGGGCGCGTTCGCGGATATGGGCGCCTTCCTGCGACGCGACGCAGCCGCCGACGCCGATAATCAAATCCGGATTGGCTTTTTTCAGCTCCCGCCAGCGCCCCAGCTGATGGAATACCTTTTCCTGGGCTTTTTCGCGAATGGAGCAGGTATTGAGCAGCAATACATCCGCTTCCTCGGGGTTATCCGTCAACTGGTAGCCATGGGTGCTGTCCAGTAAGTCGGCCATCTTGGATGAATCGTATTCGTTCATCTGACAGCCCCAGGTTTTGATATGCAGTTTTTTCGTCATCGGCTTGCCGTTTACTCAGTGCAGGTAAAAAGCATAAAGGCTTATGCTGGGCGCGTATTGTAATACGTTGGCCTGATTGTGACCAGCCTGCCGAGCATGAGGTTGTCCGGGATAATGAAAAATTGCGTTACACTATGCAAATCCTTATCAGCGATTTAAGTGTAACCGACATGGCAGACAATTCATCCTATGATGTGGTGGTGGCGGGGGGCGGCATGGTGGGCGCGGCGGCGGCGCTGGCGCTGGCGCAGGCCGGTTTCAGCGTGCTGGTGCTGGACCACGCTCCTCCCGTGGCGCCGCTGCCCGATGCCCCGCCGGATCTGCGGGTTTCCGCCATCAGTTGCGCCTCGGTTGAACTGTTGCGCCGCCTGGGAGCCTGGGAACGTATCGGCGAAGAGTATCGGGTCCCTTATCGCCGCCTGGAAACCTGGGAGTGGGACGCATCCCGGGTGACCTTTGACGCGGCGGCGCTGCGCTTGCCCGAACTGGGATTCATGGTGGAGAATTACCGTGTGCAGCGGGGATTGTGGCAGGCGTTCGAGGCCTGTGATAGCTTGCGGCTGCTGTGTCCCGCCAGCCTGACGGCCATGAGCTATGACGGCGGCAACTGGCGTCTGGCGCTGGATAACGGCGAGACGGTCACCACCCGGCTGCTGATTGGCGCCGACGGCGCGCAATCGCGGGTTCGCCGGCAGGCGGGCATCGGCGTGAGCGGCTGGCAGTATCGTCAATCTTGCCTGTTGATAACCGTGGCCTGTCCCTACGGCCAGCAGGACACCACCTGGCAGGAGTTCTCTCCCGACGGCCCCCGGGCCTTTTTACCGCTCTATAACCAGTGGGCCGCCTTGGTGTGGTATGACAGCGCGGCGCGCATCAAACAGCTGCAGGCATTATCGCTGCCGGCGCTGGAGCGGGAAGTGCTGCGGGTTTTCCCCCGGCGTCTGGGGGCGGTCAAAGTGCATGCCGCCGGCGCATTCCCTCTGGTGCGCAGCCATGCCCGCCGCTATGTCAATCCCGGCCTGGCCCTTATCGGCGATGCGGCCCATACCATCAATCCCCTGGCGGGACAGGGGGTGAATCTGGGATTCAGGGATGTGGCGGCATTGGCGGACGTGGTAGCCGGCGCCCGCGACCATGGCGAGCCCTGGGACGAACTGCGGATTCTCAAGCGCTACCAGCACCGTCGCTACGCCGATAACCTGTTGATGCAAAGCGGGATGGATCTGTTCTATACCGCCTTCAGCAATAACCTGCCGCCAGTGAAATTGGCGCGCAATATCGGCCTGATGCTGGCCCAGCGGGCAGGGGCGCTGAAAACGCGGGCGCTGAAATACGCCCTCGGATTATAGGGTGTGCTTGTGGCGTCGGGATCGCTCCCCGCCGGATCACATTGCCAGTATGCGGGCTTTTTGGGTGCTGAACTCTTCGTCGCTCAAAATGCCCCGTTCTTTCAACGAAGCCAGTTTTTCCAGCTGGATTATCATCTCCATCGGCGCCGGGTCAAGGGGATACTCCCGCGTTGCCGCCGGTCCGGCGACGGATGTGTTCAGCCGTTCACAGGCGCTGTTCACCAGGTTGGTGAAGGGGATCACCGCGCCTTTCATCACATTCTCGATGGTATAGACTTGGCCGGTGGTGTTCAGGATAATGCTGCCGGTCATCATCCGGGTCCTGCTGCTCACCGATACGATATCCGCCAAACTGACGTTCACCTGTTTAAGGCCGAATACCATGCCCTTATCCAGGAAAATCACCCGCCGATCGGTCAGGGTGATGAGCCAGGTGTTGCCGCCCATCAGGCCGGCAGCAACGGCCAAAGGGGTTTCGTCATCTTCCAGGATGGCGGGCAGATGGTAAAATTCTTTGCGGGTGCCAAGGGGCATATCGCCGGCCTGCTTGGATAGGCGTTTGAATTCGATTTTTAATTCTTCAAGCGTTGCGGTTTTATAGTTAATCATCGTTGATTCTCAATCAATAATTTACAATTTCATCTCTATCCATCCTGGATGCGGGGCAGTTTGCACGAGAAGCCGCGTTTAAAACCTTGATCTGGATTTACTTGCGCTGCTTTAGTGGTGGAAATGAACAAACGAGGCCGTCGATGCTGCCTCTCCTTTTTCTCAGAGTATAAAAACCAACCAAGAGTTCATTACGCAACGATGAACGGACCGACGGATCGGTATCTTTGCCCCATTAACGCGTCCTAGGGGAAATAGGCAGAGGATTATGGCGGGGATTAGGGTTTAAGGAACAATATATTGACGGCGGCGCGGCCGCGTATTTATGGGGAGAGCAGGGGGACACGCCAGCCGGCCGCCGGGCAGGACCGCCGTTTTCTCTGACGGTATTTGCTTGAGATAAAAAAAACGGAGCGATGTCAACGACATTCGCTCCGTTCTAAACAGCCCGCTGTTGTCAGCTTGACCGTTTGACTGCAAACGCAGTCTTGTATGGCTGGGGTACCAGGATTCGAACCTGGGGTGGCGGAATCAGAATCCGCTGCCTTACCGCTTGGCGATACCCCAAAAATGTGGTGGCTACGACGGGAATCGAACCTGTGACCCCAGCATTATGAGTGCTGTGCTCTAACCAGCTGAGCTACGTAGCCAAATTATACTTAAATATTCGTGGCTTACAATACTTTTTGCCAATTTATTTTGGCTGGGATACCAGGATTCGAACCTGGGGGTGGCGGGATCAAAACCCGCTGCCTTACCGCTTGGCTATATCCCAAAGCAACCGCAACCACAAAAATTCTTGCCTCGCATAACTGAACGAAGCTATTGGCTGGGGTACCAGGATTCGAACCTGGGCGTGGCGGGATCAAAACCCGCTGCCTTACCGCTTGGCTATACCCCATCCGGCGCGTAACCGAAATATGGTGCGGGAGGCGAGACTTGAACTCGCACACCTTGCGGCGCCAGAACCTAAATCTGGTGCGTCTACCAATTTCGCCACTCCCGCAAAGTATGGTGGCTACGACGGGAATCGAACCTGTGACCCCAGCATTATGAGTGCTGTGCTCTAACCAGCTGAGCTACGTAGCCTTCCTTCCGCGTGACCATCATTCGGCGTTGCGGGGCGCATTATGCGTAGTTGCAGAAATTCAGTCAACACCTTTTTTTGGGAATCGGCCTTTGCGCATGCTGTTTGTCCGGCTTATGACCAACCTGATGATAAAAACCGCATAAGGGGGGATTTTAGCACTTTTAGACGCAAAAAAACCGGGCCGAACCGGCCCGGAGATGCTACTAACGGCGCTGCAACAAGTCTGGGCAGGCGGGAAGGCCACGCCTGCTTAACCCCTTCAGCACGGTTTCCCTTTAACACGCTTGCCGCACCCCCGGCGATCGCGGGCTTACCGCGCTGAGGGGCGCTCGGTCGGGCGGGAAAACCATGCCCGATTCGACCCCTTCAGCACGGTTTCCCTTTAACACGCTTGTTGCACCCCCGGCGATCGCGGGTGCGGTCTTTACTCTAATAAGCCGACTGATGCACGCCTACGGCGCGTCCCGACGGATCGTCCATGTTTTTGAAGGACTCGTCCCATTCGATGGCCTTAGCCGACGAGCAAGCCACTGACGGACCGCCGGGAACACACTCGGCGGCGCTGGGTAACGGGAACAGCTCTTCAAAGATTTCGCGGTAGAAATAGGCCTCTTTGGAGGTGGGAGTGTTATAGGGAAAACGGAAATGCGCATTGGCCAATTGCTGATCGGTGATTTGCGCGGCGGCCACTTCCTTGAGGGTATCAATCCAGCTATACCCCACGCCGTCGGAAAATTGCTCCTTCTGGCGCCAGGCAATACTCTCCGGCAGGTAAGACGCAAAGCATTCGCGCAGCACGTGTTTCTCGATTTTGCCGTGGCCGCACATCTTATCCTGCGGATTGATCCGCATGGCCACATCCAGGAAGTTCTTGTCCAGGAAAGGAACGCGGGCTTCCACGCCCCACGCGGACATGGCCTTGTTGGCCCGGGCGCAGTCGTACATATGCAGCGCCTGCAGTTTGCGCACCAGCTCCTCGTGGAACTCTTTGGCGTTCGGCGCCTTATGGAAATAGAGATACCCGCCGAACACCTCGTCGGCGCCTTCCCCCGACAATACCATCTTGATACCCATGGCCTTGATTTTACGGGACATCAGATACATGGGGGTGGAGGCGCGGATCGTGGTGACATCATAGGTCTCGATGTGATAAATCACATCGCGGATGGCATCCAGTCCTTCCTGCACCGTAAAATGGATTTCATGATGCACGGTGCCCAGATGGGTGGCCACCTCTTTGGCGGCGCGTAAATCCGGGGAGCCTTCCAGGCCGACGGCAAAGGAGTGCAGCTGTGGCCACCAGGCTTCGGTGCGCGCCTGGTCTTCCACGCGGCGGGCGGCATATTTTTTGGTAATGGCGGAAATAATGGAGGAATCCAGGCCGCCGGACAGCAGCACACCGTAAGGCACATCGGACATCAGATGGCTTTTGACCGATTCCTCAAGGGCGTCGCGCAGGGCGGCTTTATCAGTGATGTTGTCTTTGACGCTGTCATAGGAGAACCAATCGCGGCTGTAGTATTCGCGAATTTCGCCATCCTGGCTCCACAGGTAACTTCCCGGGGGGAACTCTTTGATGCTGCGGCAGATAGGCACCAGCGCCTTCATTTCCGAGGCCACGAACAGGGTGCCGTTTTCATCGAAGCCCATATAAAGGGGGATTATGCCCATATGGTCGCGGCCGATGAGGTAAGCGTCTTTTTCGGTATCATAAAGGATAAAGGCGAACATACCGCGCAAATCATCAAGAAATGCCGGTCCCTTTTCCTGATACAGCGCCAGTATCACTTCACAATCTGAGCCGGTCTGGAATGCGTAGCGGTCCCCCAGTTCCTGACGGAGGGCCTGGTGATTGTAGATCTCGCCGTTTACCGCCAGCACATGGGTGTGGGCGGCATTGTACAGCGGTTGTGCGCCGGTATTGACGTCAACGATGGAGAGCCGTTCATGGGCGAGAATCGCTTTGTCGCTGGCGAAGACGCCGGACCAGTCCGGGCCGCGATGGCGCATCAGGCGCGACATTTCCAGCGCTGTTTTGCGCAGTTCCGTGGGATCGGATTTCAGATCCAGGGCACCAAAGATTGAACACATAATTTTTCCTTGCTTCTTTTAGAGTCGTGTAAGCCGTCTCGATAACATCGATTTAGCATCAAAATGCCCCAACTATTCAAGATCTGGCAATGAAAAAAGCCTTGCTGTTGAAGATTAAATAATTTTAATGGCTAAATAATGAGGATTCACTATTAAAAAGGGCCCGGCGGCCCCGGGATTTAACCAATCGTTAATGAATAAAACGGCTCATTCGTCTTTTCCGACATATTAGTTGCCCTCCAGCAAGCGTTGCAGCAGTACGCCGTTGAGCATGGCCCGTTTCACCAGGGCAAAGGCGCCGATGGCCGAGCCGTGGTTCAGCGCGGAAATCACCACCGGCAGATTTTGCCGGAAACCGCTGAGAGTCTGGTTATCAATGCAGCGCTGCACCGCCGGCAGCAGGACTTTATGCGCTTCGGTAATTTCACCGGCCAGCACCACTTTTTGCGGATTGAACAGGTTGATGGCGATGGCGATCACCTTGCCAAGATGATGTCCCACCTGCTCGATGACCTCGCATGCCAAAGGGTCGCCACGGTTGGCGGCTTTGCAAATGGCGTCAATCTGGCAATTGTCTAGAGTGAGCTTGCTCGGGTAGCCCTGGTTGAGCAAATGCCGTACCCGTTGTTCGATGGCGCCGTTGGCGGCAATGGTTTCCAGACAGCCAAAGTTGCCGCAGTGGCACCGCTCTCCAAGCGGGTCTACCTGGATATGACCGATTTCCCCCACGTTGCCGTTACTGCCGAGAAAAATCTGGCCATTCACCAGGATGCCCGCACCGGTGCCGCGGTGCAAACGAACCAAAATGGAGTCATCGCAGTCGCGGGATGCACCAAAATAGTGCTCCGCCAGCGCCAAACTGCGGATGTCGTGGCCGACAAAAGCGGTTAAATGGAACCGCTTTTGTAAATTTTCCACCAGCGGCCACTGATTGACGGTGATATGCGGCATATAGCGCACCACGCCGGAATAGGGATCCACCAGGCCCGGCAGAATCACCGAAATGGCGATGAGCTCGCGGATCTTGCGCTGGCTTTGTTCCAGAAAACGGCCGATGGCGGTAAACAGCGCCTCTTCCAGCGCCTGCTGGGTCCGCTCAGGCAGCGGCACATACTCTTCGCACAGGGATTTGCCGGTGAGATCATACAGGGTGATGGTCGTGTCGTGACGGCCCAGGCGAATGCCGATGGCCTGAAAGGCGCGGGTTTCGGCAACGATGGAGATTGCCCGGCGGCCGCCGGTGGAGGCCTGTTGATCCACTTCGCGGATCAGGCCGCGTTCCAGCAGCTGGCGGGTAATCTTGGTGATGCTGGCCGGCGCCAGCTGACTCTGTTCCGCTATCTGAATGCGCGAAATCGGACCTGATTGGTCTATCAGGCGGTAGACCGCCGCGCCATTAAGTTGTTTTACAAGATCAACATTACCTATCGGGGCCTGTCCGCCTGGGGTCATCAGTGCTCTACTCGCTCATCGTTAAACTTCATCGCCATTCACGATGGTTTTGATTATCCGGTAATCGCGGGTAAAGGCGGTAAGGTTAGCCGCTTTACCCACCTGCAGCGTACCCAGACGATCGCTTATACCCAGAGCCTGCGCGGGGTATAAGGTTGCCATACGCAACGCTTCATCCAACGGAATACCGACATACTCGACGCTATTGCGTACCGCGTCAATCATCGTGAGAGCCGAACCGCTCAGCGTGCCGTTTTCATCCAGGCACAGGCCGTCGCGGTAGTAGATTGTTTTGCCGGCGAAAATAAACCGGTCAATCTTGCCGTCGGCTCCGGCCGGCGCGGTGGCATCGGTAATCAGCACCAGCTTTTCACCCTTGATGCGTTTAGCGTTGCGCACGTTGGCGTAATTGACGTGCAGACCGTCGACGATGATGCCGCAGTAAATTTCCGGCGCATCGAAGATGGCCCCGATAAGGCCCGGTTCACGGCCCACCAGTTGGGGCATGGCATTAAACAGGTGGGTGGCGGAGCCGACGCCGGCGGCAAAACCCGCTTTCGCCTGTTCATAGGTGGCGTTTGAAT
Source organism: Sodalis sp. RH16 (assembly GCF_047324245.1). Classification (NCBI taxonomy): domain Bacteria; kingdom Pseudomonadati; phylum Pseudomonadota; class Gammaproteobacteria; order Enterobacterales; family Bruguierivoracaceae; genus Sodalis; species Sodalis sp. RH16. The sequence continues at coordinate 3,285,020 of NZ_CP178737.1, forward strand.
GTCCGGCGGAGACCACGATGCCCGCCTGCCGCAGGCGGCGGATAACGCCGGCATCCACCTGTTCCGGCGCCAGGGTGATCTGGGCGATAACGTCGGCATTGGCGCACAGATAGTCAATCATCGCCGCGTCGGGGGTCCGCATCAGCGCCGGATCGTGCGTGCCTTTTTTGATGGGATTCAAATAAGGCCCTTCCAGGTGCAGACCCAGCGCCTGGTTTTTATGTTGGGCTAAAAAAGCGCGCATCACGTCAATGGCGCGGTGCATGAATTCGTCAGTGCTGGTGATAAGCGTCGGCAGGAAGCTGGTACAGCCCGATTTCTCATTGGCGCGCTGCATAATTTCCAGCGTACCAACCGATAAAGCGTCGAGGGAGTCGTTGAATTGCACTCCGCCGCAGCCATTAAGCTGCAGATCGATAAAACCCGGCGCCAGGAGGGCTCCGGACAAATCACGGCGTTCTATATCGGCCGGCAACGAAGCCGTCGGACAAACTGCGCTGATCAAGGCGTCGTCTATGATTAGCGCATAGTCGTCAAGTACTTGATAGCCGGTGAAAATCCGGCCATTGATTAATGCGTACATCGTTCGCTCCCGGTTGACAGTCAAACAGCTTTCAGACTATCCGCTTCCAGTTCACGGAAATATTTCACTGTTTTGACCTTAAGTTCCAAAGTAGAAGGTTCATCGCAAACCATCACCGCTTTAGCATGAAGTTGTAGGCAACTGATAGTCCACATATGATTGACATTACCTTCCACCGCGGCTTGCAAAGCCAGGGCTTTTTGGTGGCCAATCACCAGAATCATCACTTCTTCCGCGTCCAGCAGGGTGCCGACGCCCACGGTCAGGGCGAAACGGGGAACCTTTTCCACATCATCATCGAAGAAGCGGGAATTTACCCGGCGGGTTTCCTGAGTCAGGGTTTTGATGCGGGTGCGGGACGCCAGCGACGAGGCCGGTTCATTAAAGGCGATATGACCATCGTTGCCGACCCCGCCCATAAACAGATGGATCTTGCCGTAGGATTTGATTTTCTCTTCGTAGCGTCGGCACTCTTCGTCGATGTCAGGCGCATTGCCGTTAAGAAGGTTGATATTTTCGCGTGGGATATCGATATGATCGAAGAAATTCTTATGCATGAAAGTATGATAGCTCTCAGGATGCGACGCGGGCAGGCCGACATATTCATCCATATTGAAAGTGACCACATTTTTAAAGCTGACCTGGCCCGCTTTATGCATTTCAATAAGATATTTGTACGCTTCAAGGGGGGTGCTGCCGGTGGGCAGTCCCAGAATAAAGGGTCGTTCCGCGGTGGGTTTAAACGCATTGATGCGGCTGACGATATAGGCGGCGGCCCATTTGCCGACTTCAGCGGCGGTTTGTAACGGAATGAGTCTCATCATTGACCTCTTGCAGATTAGGGCATATCTCCGGCCTGGCATGAAGAGTATAGCGTTGACGCCTTCCCCCTGAAACAATCAGGGACTACTCTTCACGCCGCCGGTACAGTTTTATGCGGATTTTTCGCTAAGCAAAATAAGTTTGACATATTTATCAGAATAAGTCACAAATTCGACAGCAACAAGGTGACAATAATCACATATTGCTGGTATTTAATTTGCGTTGAAAATTAAACTTCCTACACTGCTGGTGATGGGGTCATTTAACGCGAAATTGGAAGCAGGCAGGGGTAACAGCCCAAAATTTGGGTTGTACAATAGGGTCTAAAGGGGAATCAAGGTGAATATACTCAGTTATCTACAGAAGATCGGCCGTGCGCTGATGGTGCCGGTGGCGACATTGCCCGCCGCCGCCATCCTGATGGGTGTCGGCTACTGGATTGACCCGGTGGGCTGGGGAAGCGACAGTTCGCTGGCCGCTTTTTTCATCACAGCCGGTTCGGCAATCATCAATAATATGTCTTTGCTGTTCGCCGTGGGCGTGGCGTACGGCATGTCCAAGGACAAGGATGGCGCGGCGGCGTTGTCCGGACTGGTGGGTTTCATGGTGGTCACCACCCTGTGCGCGCCGGCGGCAGTGGCGATGATTCAGAAAATTCCGGTGGCCAGCGTTCCCGCGGCCTTCGGCAAGATCAATAACCAGTTCGTCGGCATCTTGGTGGGCATCATTTCCGCCGAGCTGTATAACCGCTTCAGCCAAGTCGAGCTGCCCAAGGCCCTGTCATTCTTCAGCGGACGTCGCCTGGTGCCTATACTGGTTTCCTTTGTGATGATCGTCGTATCGTTCATCCTGATGTATGTCTGGCCGTTGATTTTTAATGCCCTGGTGGGTTTCGGGGTGTACATCCAACATATGGGCGCGCTCGGCGCGGGCATCTACGCCTTCTTTAACCGCCTGCTTATCCCGGTCGGCCTGCACCATGCGCTGAACTCGGTATTCTGGTTCGACGTGGCCGGCATCAACGACATTCCCAAATTCCTCGGCGGCGCGCAATCCATCGCCAACGGTACCGGTATCCCCGGCATCACCGGCCGCTATCAGGCCGGCTTCTTCCCGATCATGATGTTCGGTTTACCCGGCGCCGCTCTGGCCATCTATCATTGCGCCCGTCCGGAAAACAGAAGCAAAGTGGCCGGTATCATGCTGGCCGGCGCCTTCGCCGCGTTTTTTACCGGTATCACCGAACCGCTGGAATTCTCCTTCATGTTCGTGGCGCCGGTGCTGTATTTCATGCACGCGCTGTTGACCGGTTTGTCGGTATTTATCGCCGCCAGCATGCACTGGATGGCCGGTTTCGGCTTCAGCGCCGGCCTGGTGGATATGGTGCTGTCGTCCCGCAACCCGCTGGCCGTGCACTGGTATATGCTGATTCCGCAAGGGATTGTGTTTTTCGTCATCTATTATGTGGTATTCCGTTTCACCATCAACCGCTTCAATCTGCTGACCCCGGGACGTGAACTGGCCATGGCCGGCGATGAAGCAGACGGTTACGATGTCGATGTGGACGCTAACCCGGTAGCAGGCGGCAAGGCCGGCGAAACCGAAGTGCTGGCGCGCCGTTTTATCAGCTCGGTAGGCGGATCGGATAACCTGACCGGTATCGATGCCTGCATCACCCGTCTGCGCCTGAGCGTCAAAGACTCGGCGATAGTAAATGAATCCCTGGCGAAAAACCTGGGGGCCCAAGGGGTGATTCGTTTAAATAAAGAGAGCGTGCAGATCATCGTCGGCACCCGTGCCGAAATCATTGCCGATGCCATGCGCAAAGTGCTCACCACCGGACCGGTGGCGGCGGCCAGGTCGGTTTCCCAAGCGCCCGCGCCCGCGGCGGCGCCGGTTACGCCGATTCATGCATCCCAGGCCGCGCGTCCGGTTGTGGTCAGCCTGATTTCACCGCTGACCGGTGAAATCGTGCCGCTGGAGCAGGTGCCTGATGAAGGTTTTGCCAGCAAAGCCGTTGGGGAGGGAGTAGCCGTTCGTCCCACCGGTAAGCTGGTCTTGTCGCCCGCCAACGGGACGCTGGTGAAGATGTTCGGTACCCACCATGCATTTTGCCTGGAAACCGACACCGGCGCCGAAGTGGTGGTGCATATCGGTATCGATACCGTCAATTTGCAGGGGCAGGGTTTCACCTGTCTGGTGGACGAAGGCAGCAAGGTCACCCAGGGACAGCCGATTCTTGAGCTGGATCTGGAATACCTGAATGCCAACGCCCGTTCCATGATAAGTCCGGTGGTTATCACCAATATGGACCAGTTCGGTGCGATTTCCGCTACCGCCACCGGCCTGGTGATTGCCGGCGAAAGTAAATTGCTCGATATCACCGCGAAATAAGGTTGGCCCGTTCCGATGGTTGTCGATAAACGTACTGGGAGTCAATCAGTCGGGACGGGATGATAGAAAAGTAAACCGTACGCGCCAGGGATGGCGCGGATCGAGCCTACAAGGACGTATTCACGGCGGGTTTACGATCTAGTATTCTGTCCTGACCGGGCACGTTGTCATAAGCTACGGAACGGTAAACCGTCCCTCCGTTTTTCCAGCCAAGCCCGTTTGCCGTTATCCCCCGTCCATTCCCTCCTTATGGTAGAATAGTGCTAACCGGCAACGCTCCGTCATTGAACGCCGAGCGGGCATCCGGCCAAGTCCGGCTTGAGATTTTTCGCAACTATCGGTTGTGTCGGAACCTGGCATGTTGGAACATATAGCCTTATGGGTATTAGAGGAATGAATGTCGTGCTTTCGTTTAGAGGAACATCAAGATGAGTGAGGCTGAAGCCCGCCCGACTAATTTTATTCGTCAAATTATTGATGAAGATCTGGCCACCGGGAAGCACACCTCCGTGCATACCCGTTTCCCGCCGGAGCCTAACGGCTATCTGCATATCGGCCATGCCAAATCCATTTGCCTGAATTTCGGCATCGCCAAGGATTATCAGGGAAAATGCAACCTGCGGTTCGACGATACCAATCCGGCGAAAGAAGATATCGAATATGTCGATTCCATCAAGCAGGACGTGAAATGGCTGGGATTTGAGTGGAGCGGTGAAATCCATTATTCCTCGGATTACTTTGATCAACTGCACGCCTATGCCATCGAATTGATCAACAAAGGGCTGGCCTACGTGGACGAGCTCTCTCCCGACGCCATCCGCGAATACCGCGGCAATTTGACCACTCCCGGCAAAAACAGCCCGTTCCGCGAGCGTCCGGTGGAGCAGAACCTGGCGCTGTTCGCCATTATGCGCAGCGGCGGATTCCCGGAAGGTTCCGCCTGCCTGCGGGCCAAAATCGACATGGCCTCGCCTTTTATGGTGATGCGCGACCCGGTGCTTTACCGTATCAAGTTCGCCGAGCATCATCAGACCGGGTCCAAGTGGTGCATCTATCCGATGTATGACTTTACTCACTGCATCTCCGACGCCCTGGAAGGCATCACCCATTCATTATGCACCCTCGAGTTCCAGGATAACCGCCGCCTGTATGACTGGGTGCTGGACAACATCACCATTCCCTGCCATCCGCGGCAGTATGAATTTTCGCGGCTCAACCTCGAATACGCCATTATGTCCAAGCGTAAGCTTAACCAGCTGGTGGCGGATAAGATTGTCGAGGGCTGGGACGACCCGCGCATGCCCACCATCTCCGGCTTGCGCCGCCGCGGTTATACCGCCTCGTCTATTCGTGAGTTTTGCCGCCGCATCGGGGTGACCAAGCAGGAAAACAACGTGGAAATGGCCGCGCTGGAAGCCTGTATCCGCGAGGATTTGAACGAATCCGCGCCTCGCGCCATGGCGGTTATCGATCCGGTGAAAGTCATTATCGAGAATCTGCCGGCGGGTTACGAAGAAGACGTCACCATGCCCAATCATCCCAACAACCCGGCGATGGGAAGCCGTCAGGTAGCCTTCAGCCGCGAGATCTATATCGATCGCGCGGATTTCCGCGAAGAGGCCAATAAACAGTACAAGCGCCTGGTGCTGGGGAAAGAGGTCCGTTTGCGCAACGCCTATGTCATCAAGGCTGAGCGCATCGATAAAGACCCGCAGGGTGAGATCACCGCTATCTATTGTTCTTACGATCCCGAGACCCTGAGCAAGGATCCGGCGGACGGGCGCAAGGTAAAAGGCGTGATCCACTGGGTTTCCGCCACGCGCAATATCGCGGCGGAGTTCCGGTTATACGACCGTTTGTTCAGCGACGCCAATCCGGCGGCGGCGGATGACTTTCTCGCCACCATCAATCCGCAATCCCTGGTAATCAAGCAGGGTTTCGCCGAGTGCGGCGTCCTGAACGCCAAGCCGGAACAGCCCTATCAGTTCGAACGGGAAGGGTATTTTTGCGCCGACAGCCGCTACTTTAGCCAGCAGCATCCGGTGTTCAACCGCACCGTGGGGCTGCGGGATACCTGGACTAAAATCGCCCTTTGACCGGCATGTTCAGTCCCATGCGGGCGGCGCCTATGGCGCCGTTGAAAGAGGACGAAGAGGCCTTGGCAAAGGTCAGCGCCGTATAAGGCAGGGGTTTGCGGGTAAACAGGCCGGTACGCTCCACGAGCCGGTCATAGGGGAAATCCGCCATATCCATCACGCCGCCCCCCAGCAAAACGTAATCGGGATCGAACAGGTTGATTCCGGTTGCAATGGCTTTTGCCGCCAAATCCATAAACTCCGCCAGGCTCTTTTCATTTCGGGCATAAGTGAAAATCTCAGTCAGCGGGTAGTCCCGGGGCGCTCCGGCGTACCAGCGGGCCAGGGCCACGCCGGAGCACAGGGTTTCCAGACAGCCCGGATTGCCGCAGCCGCAGCGGGCGGCGGGATCCCCCAGGGGGATGTGGCCGAGTTCGCCGGCGACCCCGTGCGCGCCGACATAAGGGGCACCGTTCAGCCAGACCCCGAAACCGAAGCCGGTCCCCAGATAGAAGCCCAGAACCAGCTTATCCGCTATCTGCCCCTCGGTGACGTCATAATACAATTGCATATTCACATCACGTTCAAAGGTCACCGGGCATAAAAAATTCTCTTCCAGGCAGGCGGCCAGATCGGTGAATTCCCCGGCATCGCAAGGCAGGTTGGGCACGGAAATAATGGTCCTTTTATCCCGGCCGATGGAGGCGGGAAGACCTATCATCAAGGTGGCGACATCCGCCTCGCGGCCCGACAGATGCCCCCTGATAAAGGCTACCAGTCCCTTGGCCAGGCCGCCGGCTATCACCGGTTGGGTTCTTTCCTTATCGGTTATCATTACCTGGCCGTGGGTGGTTAATAAACAGATCCTGATATGGGTGGCGCCCATATCCACCCCCACCACGACTTTCTGGCGTTTACGCATGGCCGTCAGCCTCGTTCTGGGCATGCTGGATATTCGCCTGCATGATTTGCCAGGCCTGGCGAATATCGGCGGCATTGTTGAATAAACCGGAGGAGCCGACGATAAATACATCCGCGCCCGCCTCAATCAAGGATTTAAACGTCCGCTCATTGCACGAACCGTCAATTTCGATTTCATAGCGCAGCCGATGCTGTTCGCGATAGCGCTTCAGCTCCCTGATTTTATCCAGCATTTCACTGATAAAAGGCTGGCCGGCAAAACCGGGATCGACGGTCAGCACGGTAATTTTATCCGCGAGATGGATATAATATTTCATGACCTCCACCGTGCTTTCCGGACTCAGGATAAAACCCACCTTTAGCCCCAGGGAAGTGATTTTATCCACCACCCGGAACGCCTGGCCGGAAAGCGTTTCGGGATGCAGGGTAATCATACCGGCGCCGGCGGCGGCCAGCGTTTCGATATAATCCTCGGGATTGGTGACCATCAAATGGCAGTCCATGGGCTTGGTGGCCAGGCGTTTTACCTGCTCGACGAAAAACGGCGACAGCGTCAGGTTGGGCACAAAATGCCCGTCCATGATATCGATATGCAGATAATCGGCGTGACCATCGATAAATTCGATCTGTTCTTTAAAATTGCTTAAATCCATACACATCAAAGAAGGCGAAATTTTCATATCGGGCCCCTATTTACTGATCAGCCGATCTAATGCCACGGCGGCGATAATTAATCCCCCCATGACCACTAATTGGTAATACGTTTGTACTTGTAGAATATTCAGTCCGTTATTGATGGTACCTATAATCAAACCGCCGATAACCACGGAGAAAATCCGCCCTTTGCCGCCAAAAAAACTGGTTCCGCCGATGATGGCGCTGGCGATGGCATAGGTCTCAAAACCGATACCGGCCAGAGGTTCCGCCGCCCCCAGGCGCGCGGTCGACACCACGCCGGCCAGCCCGGCGCAGATGCCGGAAATGATAAATACGATAAGAATGTGGAATTTGACATCGATGCCGGAAAAGAAGGCGGAATTCTTATTCCCCCCCAGGGCGTAAATGTTGCGGCCAAGACGGGTATGGGCGGTGATGAACCACAGGATGACGGCAATCAACAAGGCAAAGATCACCGGGACCGGGATCCCTAATGGACTGGCGGCGAAAAAATTAACGAAACCGAATGAAAAGCCATAAACCGAATTGGCATCGGAAATAACCAGCGTGACGCCGCGGAAAATCGCGTTGGTGCCAAGGGTAATGATAAACGGATGCAGGCCGGTCCAATTCACCAGACAGCCATTAATCGCCCCGAGCAGCCCGCCCACCAACACTCCGCCGATCAGCGCCGCCGATAGAGGGTCAAGGCCCGCCAGCATCAATTTTGCCGTTACCATGCCGGACAACGCCAATACTGCCCCAACCGACAGGTCGATACCCGCCACCAGTATGGCAAAAAATTCCCCCATGCCGATAAGCACGGTAACTGAACTTTGCACCAGAATCTGAGTGATATTATTGGCTTTTAAAAAATACTCACTGGATAAAGAACCAAAGATCGCAACGATAATGGCCAGGATAAAAAAGGTGCCGTATTGATCCCAAAATTTCTGGAAGTTGAACTTGGACTTATCCATTTTTATTTCCCCTAATTTTGTGGTAGCGCCCATTTCATGATATCCTCTTCGCTGATAGATTCGTTATTATCAAGAATATTGGCCAGTTGCCCTTCGCAGAATATGGCGATGCGATCGCAAACAGATAATATTTCCTGTAATTCGGAAGAGACCATTAAAATAGTCTTGCCGGTAGCAGCCAGGTTACGCATCACTTTATAAATTTCCGCTTTGGCGCCGACATCTATACCACGGGTGGGTTCATCAAAAATAATAACTTCCGGTTCACAGCATAGCCATTTTGATATCAATACTTTCTGCTGATTTCCGCCGGAAAGCTCAGTGATATTTTGATCCACCGAACTGCATTTCAAAGACAATAATTCTTTTTGCTGCTCAGCTAATTCGCGCTCGCGCTCTTGGTTGAATAAACCCATGGCGCCCTTGAAACCGCCATCTTTCAGGCTTTTACTGATGGCTATATTCTGGGCGATGGAAAAATTCTCAAAAAATCCGTTTTCGCGTCGGCTTTCCGTAATATACCCCATGCCTTTTTTCAAGGCGTCCAGGGGCGACGAGGGCGTGATTTCCACGTTATGCAGCTTAACCCGGCCGGTACTGGTGGGCTCCACCCCGAAAATACAGTTCATGAATTCCGTGCGGCCAGAGCCCACCAGGCCGGCAAACCCCATGATTTCGCCTCTTTTCACCGTAAAGGAGATATGTTTCACCCGGCGTTTGTCTTTGCTGGTGATATCGCAGACTTCAAAAATGGTGTCGGCATCCTCCACGCCGACGCTCTCCTTCATGGCGCGGAACCGGTTTTGCAGTTCCCGCCCCACCATCATCCGAACGATATCGTCATTGGTAACGTCGGTGACCCGTCCGGAGGCCACGCTGTTGCCGTCTTTCATGACCGTGAACCGGTTACAGATCCGCCGGATTTCGTTCAGCTTATGGGAGATATAGACGATGGCAGTGCCATCTTGCCGCAGCTGATTCATTATCAGGAAAAGATAATCCACCTCGTTATAGGTTAATGAAGAGGTGGGTTCATCCATAATAATAACCCGCGCATCCAGCATTAAGGTTTTAGCGATTTCCAGCATCTGCTTTTGGCTGATGGAAAGGTTACGCACCTTTTCATCCAGCCTGACTTTTAATCCTACCCGCAATAACATGATGGCCGCTTTGGTCCGCATCTCCTGCCAGTCTACCCGATTAAATCCCAGGGTCCTTTTAACCGGCAATCGGCCGATAAACAGATTTTCCAACACGGTAAGTTCATCAATAACGCTCAGCTCCTGATATATAATACCAATACCCAGCTTTGCGGCTATTTTATGATCCAGTCTATTGTATTCAATATTATCAATGGTGATTTTACCCGCCGTCGGTTCATAAATGCCGGAGAGAATTTTCATCAGGGTTGATTTGCCGGCGCCATTTTCTCCCAATAACGCATGTATTTCATGGGTGAAGATTTCAAAATCAACGGATTTTAATGCCTGCACGGGACCGAAACTTTTAGCGATCCCTTCCATTTTAATATATGGCGCGGTCATATCACTCTCCGGCGTATGCATGTTATGCAGATTTAATCGCTATTTGTCGGGATTATTTCGTCACTAATATTGAATCCACGGTGACAATTTTAGGCTGGGCATTCAATGCTATCAGCTTTCCGGATTTAACCGAGTCCACCAAAATAGCGAGGCCGTTGGCGCCGATTTCCGCCGGGTTTTGCGCTACGGTTGCGGTCATCATTCCCTCGGAAACCATCTTACGGGCTTCCGGCACCCCGTCGGTGCCCACCACCAGGATATGTCCGGTTTGTCCGGCATTGGCCACCGCCTGGGCTACCCCCATTGCCATGGTATCGTTAGCGCAGTAAAACGCCTTGAGCTTGGGATTACGCTGCAGGACATTGGTGGCGACATCCAGCGCCTTGATGCGATCCCAATCCGCCGGCTGGCTGGCGACCAGTTTGATATTGCTGTCGGCTTTGAACGCTTGGGTGGCGCCGACACGGCGCGATTCACCGGAAGCATTGCCGGCCTTGCCTTCAATAATGGCCACGTCGCCGCCGTCTTTACCCAGTTTGCCAATAATGTATTTGGCCGCGCTGGCGCCGACGGTAACGTTATCAGTGGTAATGAAGGCTTCCACGTTGCCTTTGGCTTTGGTGAGGCTGTCCATATCGATTTTTTCATCGAGATTCACCAGGTGAATGCCTTGCTGATAGGCCTTGGCCACCGGGATAACCAGGTTTACCGAAGATAAAGGCGCAAAGGCGATGCCTTTATAATTTTTATTGGTCAAATCCTCGAACAGCTGTAATTGCGATTGAAAATCCCCCTCGGAGGGTGATGCGAAAATATCGACGGTTACACCCAGCTCCTTTGCCTTTTGCTCAACGCCTTGTTTCATTTCCACCCAATAGGGATTGGACAGGGTTTTCAATACGACGGCGTAATCGGCTGCCGCCCGGGCCGCCACGGTGGACAACATCAACCCGCAGGCCGCACTGCCGACAAATTTAATGAATTTATTCATTTTTTATCTCCAAGAGAGAATTATTTATAATCACGCTTCAGGTACTGGGTAATGGCACTGGTTTTTTCCAAATTTTTATTAGCTAAATCAATATCCTGCCTGGCTACCGAAACAAAAAACGCATCCAGCAGGGTCAATTGCAGAATACGGGCCGAGGCATTCCTGCCCAGCAGCGGCGTTTCCGGGGCCGGTGAACAGATGTTGAAATCCGCCAGCCGCGCTATGGCTGAATTGCTGCTGTGGGTAATGCAAATAATTTTCGCCCCGTTGTCCTTGGCAATTTCCACCACCCGCTTGAGATCGGTGGTGCGGCCCGAATGGGACACCACCAGCGCCGCATCGCCGGGCTGTAACAGGGATGCCGACATCATCATCAGGTGGGCATCGCGGAATGCGGTGCAGCGCAGGCCGATTTTCAGGAATTTGTGCTGAACGTCGGTACAAATTGAATTCGAGCCGCCGACGCCATAGAGTTCACGCTGGCGGGCATTGAAAAAACAGCGGGCGGCCTGCTGGATCTCCTGCGCATCGACAATGGCCTGTCCTTCAACGATGGTGCGTACCGTGAGGTTAAACACCTTATTCACCAGATCCTCCGGACTGTCATCCGGCGACAGTTCGGCGGTAATATCATGATCCGCATGATCAAAATATTCGACAATCGCGCTGCGAAGCTGCCGAAAACCGCTGAAGCCCAGAATTTTCGACACCTTGACAATCATGGCTTCCGACATGCCGAGGCTTTGCGCCACCTCTTTAATGCCGGAAATATGGCTAAGATTGCCTGGCGTTAAAAACCACTCCACGATCCGGCTTTCATTTTCGGTCATCCCTTCTTGCTTGATGCGAAGATAGGGAGCGATGCCGATACCTCGGGGCATGGCGCCGTTCAGTTCCGATTCAGTCATTTTCAGCTCTCTGATTATCATTGCTGACGGCACTATATCAACATAGGATGCATAACAAATATGCAGCATACTTCACGTTTTAAAATAATTTATAAAGTTGGTGCTTTTTGTAAAAGTAATGCCGGACATTGCTCATGGCGCCGTGGAAACGACACCGAAGCCTTACGAATAAAATATTATTGTAATACAATAGGTAACATGTATTTTTAGCGAAGATTCTTTTTCGCTTGTGGATTTGAACAGCAGGAATGAGAATTGATGGGTGTGTGATTGTTTTAAATATTTATAATAAATTTTAATTCGTGAAGTTTCTTTTGCTGATGCGATTCCACGGCGCAGGCTCAACGGGCTGTGGCCGCCTGGCCGGCATGAAGGGGCTGAGGAGCGAATGGAGTGAAAGAATCAACGGCAGCGGGATAAGAAACGGGGCGGCATCAGTCCAGGTGCCATCGGCAATTTGCGGAATAACCAAAACCACCCGTTTCAGCAGTGGTTTTCAAGCTTTGAACGATGCCCGGTGTCGCTATGGTTACTCTTTAAGGCTGTGCACCGCTTCGTCAACATCATGATCGTGCAGGGTCTCATCCTCACGGCAATTGCCGACTTCACAATGGCCATAAAGATATAAACTGTGATTAGTGAGTTTGATATTGTGTTTTTTAGCGATATCCCGTTGGCGCGCTTCGATAAACTCGTCACGAAATTCAATGACCTTGCCGCAATCAAGGCAGATCAGGTGGTCGTGATGATGTTGCTGCGTCAGTTCAAAAACGGATTTACCGCCTTCGAAATTATGGCGGGTGACGATCCCGGCGTCATCAAACTGATTCAGTACGCGATAAACGGTGGCTAAACCAATCTCCTCACCCATATCGATCAGTTTTTTATAGAGATCCTCCGCACTGACGTGATGGCATTCCGGATCTTGCAGCACTTCCAGAATTTTAAGTCTGGGAAGTGTGACTTTCAGGCCGGCCTTCTTCAATGCAATATTATTGTCAGTCATGCGGGTTTAGTCCTGTTGCTTTGATAATTTGATTGTAGGCTAATGTAGCCTATAACAATGGTCGGCCTGAAAAATGTAACGCCGTCTCATTATAGGACTGCCTGTGTAAAATGAAAACCGCGGCCTTTTTACAATGATAGTCTGTTTAAGGTGAGGCAAGTTTTATCACATTTCATTAAAATCGGTCTAACCGCCAGGCTATTGTACTGCTTTGTGGATGAAAGTTAAAAACTTGTATCTATCGATTTGAAAGGAATTATATATCAACAGCTTCAACCGGCCGTCAACGCTATGGACGGCACGGGTTTAGCCGGGAAACCCGGCGGCGGCTCAGCCGAGCTTGAGTTCGGCGCTGATTTGTTTTACCCAGGCGTCCACGCGGTCATTGGTCAGCTCTGGCTGGCGATCTTCGTCTATGGCCAAACCGATAAAATGCTTATCGTCCGCCAGACCCTTCGATGCTTCAAAATGGTAGCCGGCGGTAGGCCAATGACCCACGATGGTGGCGCCATGGGGTTCGATGATATCGCGAATGGTGCCCATGGCATCACAAAAATATTCGGCGTAGTCTTCCTGATCGCCGCAGCCGAACAGCGCTACCTGTTTTCCCGTGAAATCAATGTCTTCCAATGTGGGGAAAAAGTCGTCCCAGTCACATTGCGCTTCGCCGTAATACCAGGTGGGAATGCCCAGCAGCAGGGTGGAGAATTGTTCCAGGTCCTCTTTGCTGCTTTTGGCAATGTCATGCACTTCGGCAACATCGGCGCCCAGCTGCTTTTGAATCATTTTGGCAATATTTTCGGTATTGCCGGTGTCACTGCCAAAAAAAATGCCTACGCTTGCCATGAATTTGAAAACCTCTTAAATATTAAGGATATGGTTTACCAGACGATCAACCGGCTTTTCGGGAAATAATCGTGCAATAATAGCAGACCCTCACAGCGGGAGAAACTCGTTCAACCGGAGTTTTATCGCAAAAGCCGGTCTTTTCCGGTCCCGGACGGCGAGCCCGGCCTTAATCTTCCTTGCCGGCGGCATCCTGATGCCGTTCCAATTCGGCCAGCAGGATTTGTTCAATCAGCTCGCTGCGGGAGAGAGCGTGCTGAAAAGCCAGCTCGTTTAATGCAGCCACCGCCTGCGCATTGATTTTTAACTCAACCCGGCGCAGACCCCGCACCTTGTCCCGGCGCAATTGATTGCGTTTATTGATTCGCAATTGTTCATCACGGGAAAGCGGGTTGGTTTTCGGGCGCCCCGGGCGTTTTTCATCGATAAACAAATCCAGGGTGGTGCGGTCCGTTTGTTCTTTTGCCATAAGTCGTGAAGGGATTGTGCATCCAAAAGCGGGCGGGTAAGTCCTTGCCGGTAAACATAGCAAGCCATATTACCCCACCCCGGTGATAAACGACAATGATTAACACTGCCGGATGGGTAAACCGGCCGGTCGCGGCTAGCTCCCCAGGGAATCCGCCAGAAACCGCACAACGGCGCGCAGCGTCGCTTCAGGCTTTTGGGCATGCACCCAATGGCCCGCGCCGGCCACCACGTGGGCCCGCGCCCGTGGAAACTGCCGCCGGATGGCTTCGCTGTACTCCTCCTTCACATAGGGGGAGAGGCCGCCGCGGATAAATAATACCGGCCCGTCCCAGGGCGGTATTTCCTTCCAGCCGATAAGCGCCGGATAGTTTTCCCATAATGCATCGATATTGAATCGCCACGCGCCCTGGGAAAAGGATTTCAATAAGAACTGAATAGTGTCCTTATCGTCGATATCCTGTTCCATCAGCAGCGCCGCCTCGCTACGCTGCGCCGCTCCCGCCTTCTCCACCCGTCTGAGGGCGGCGAATACCGGGTCGTGATGACGGGTGGGATAGGCCACCGGCGCGATATCAATCACCACCAGCGCGGCGATGCGATCCGGCATCAGCGCCGACAGCGCCATAGCCACCTTGCCCCCCATGGAGTGGCCGATAATGATGCATTTCCCCAATTGCAATTCGTCAAGCAAGGCCGCCACATCCCCGCTCATGGCGCCATAACCGGCCTCGTCGTCGTGGGGCGAAAGGCCGTGATTGCGCAGATCGATTTGCAGGGTGGCATGATTTTCCCCCAGCGCGCGCGCCAGTACGCCCAGATTGTCCAAACTGCCGAACAGGCCGTGCAGTAATACCACCGGCAAAGCGTTTCCCGGTTGCCGGGCCGGTTGCAAACGATAATGTAATTTCATCCCGATCCTCGTGTCGACAGCAAAGGCGACTAGCGTATCATGAGGTATTGACGCCTGCGCCGCAAAAAAGGGTATCAATCCCCGCATCGCCGTCGGGGAAATTCCGACTTTATGCCAAAGCCGGATACTAGCGCTGTTCGCGGGGCCGGTTTAGCTTGTATAATCCTGTTGATTGATTTAAGAGAAGAAAGCCCCCGGATAAAGATGAAAACAATCGAACTCGACGAAGACCTCTACCGTTTTATTGCCAGCCACACCCAGCATATCGGCGAAAGCGCCTCGGACATCCTGCGCCGGATGCTGAAATTTTCTCCCCAGGCCAATGAGCCCGTCCGTCCGGCATCCGCCGCGCCGGCAAAAACGGAAGCCTCGACCCCGGCCCGGGATCGCGTCAGGGCGATGCGTGAATTATTGCTCTCGGACGTCTATGCTGAACAAAACAAGGCGGTAGAGCGTTTCATACTGGTGCTGTCCACCCTTTATTCCTTGTCGCCCGCCGATTTCTCCGAAGCGGCGGACGTGCTGCGCGGCCGTACCCGGACCTATTTTGCCGGCGATGAGCACACATTATTGCAAAACGGCAGCCATACTAAACCTAAGCAGGTGCCGGGAACGCCCTACTGGGTTATTACCAATACCAACACCGATCGTAAACGGGGTATGGTAGAACACATTATGCTGGCTATGCAGTTCCCGGTGGAACTGACAGATAAAGTTTGCGGCACCATTTGATAAACGACAGCCAATGGAGAAGCACCGATGGCTAATAGCCCCCGTGCCGGACAACCCGCCCGGCAAAGTGATTTGATTAACGTGGCGCAGTTGACCTCGCAATATTATGTTTTGCGGCCCGAGCCAGGTAATGCCGCCCATGCGGTGAAATTCGGTACTTCAGGCCATCGCGGCAGCGCGGGGCGCCACAGTTTCAACGAAGCCCACATCCTGGCCATCAGCCAGGCGATTGCGGAAGAACGTCAAAAACAGGGTATTACCGGGCCTTGTTATGTGGGCAAAGATACCCACGCCCTGTCCGAACCGGCCTTTATTTCCGTACTGGAAGTGCTGAGCGCCAACGGCGTGGATATCATCGTCCAGCAGGATAACGGCTTCACCCCGACGCCCGCGGTGTCTAACGCCATTTTGGTCCATAATCGCCGCGGCGGTCCCCAGGCGGACGGTATCGTGATTACGCCTTCGCACAATCCGCCGGAAGACGGCGGCATCAAATATAATCCGCCCAATGGCGGACCGGCCGACACCAACCTGACCAAAGTCATCGAAGAGCGCGCCAATGCTCTGCTGGCGGATGAACTGCGGGGCGTGCGGCGCCAATCCCTCGACGCGGCCTGGAACAGCGGCCGTGTCCACGCCCAGGATCTGGTGCAGGCTTATGTGGAAGGTCTGGCGGAGGTGGTGGATATGGCGGCCATCCAGGGCGCCGGCCTCAAGCTGGGCGTCGACCCCCTTGGCGGCTCGGGCATTGCCTATTGGCAGCGCATCGCTGAGCATTACCAGCTGGATTTGACGCTGGTCAATGAAGAAATCGACCAGACGTTCCGGTTTATGTATCTGGATCATGACGGCATCATCCGCATGGACTGCTCGTCGCAGTGGGCCATGACCGGCTTGCTGTCGCTGCGGGACAAGTTCGATTTGGCGCTGGCCAACGATCCCGATTACGATCGTCACGGCATTGTCACGCCCGCCGGGCTGATGAACCCGAACCATTTCCTGGCGGTCTCCATTGATTACCTGTTCCAGCATCGCCCGCAGTGGGGCGCCGACGTGGCGGTGGGTAAAACGCTGGTGTCCAGCGGCATGATCGACCGGGTGGTTGAATCCCTGGGCCGCAAGCTGGTGGAAGTGCCGGTGGGCTTTAAGTGGTTCGTCGACGGCCTGTTTGACGGCAGCCTGGGTTTTGGCGGCGAAGAGAGCGCCGGCGCTTCGTTCCTGCGGTTTGACGGCCGTCCCTGGTCCACCGATAAGGACGGCATCATTATGTGCCTGCTGGCGGCGGAAATCACCGCGGTCACCGGCAAGAATCCGCAGCAGCACTATGACGAGCTGGCGCAACGCTTCGGCGCTCCCAGCTATAACCGTATCCAGGCCCCGGCCACCCATGCCCAGAAAGCCGTTCTGTCCAAGCTGTCGCCGGATCAGGTTGGCGCAAGCATGCTGGCGGGGGATGCCATTACCGCCCGGCTGACCACCGCCCCCGGTAACGGCGCCTCCATCGGCGGCCTGAAAGTAATGACCGCCAACGGCTGGTTTGCCGCCCGGCCTTCCGGTACCGAGGAAGCCTATAAAATTTATTGCGAAAGCTTTCTTGGGCCGAAGCACCGCGAACAAATTGAAAAAGAAGCGGTGGATATCGTCAGCGAGGTGCTGGCGGGGGCGAAATAACCCAACCCGTAGCCATTGCCGTGGAGCAGGCCCTTATGGGTGGCTCACGGCGTGTTGGCGAGCGGGTTGTCCCGGCCGGGAACGTTGTCTGTGAGGGTTCAGGCGCTGATAATTCAGCGCCTTTCGTGGGAAAACGGCGGGTGTCATCACTACCCTTATTCGATTGCGCCGAATATCAAATTCATGTGCGGTAATACCGGCTTTGCGCAAAATGATGAGTACTTTATCAACTCTATCCATTACTTCCGTCAGGCAGTATTAATTCATATCAATATTATCATGAAAATGTTGATACAAAAAAATAAGATACACTGTTTTTAAAAGACTGCTTTTAAAAAGAAAGATTGATGAGCACCTTTTCTCCTTGAAAGGATATACATAAACATATAAATTTGATGACATGTATCAATTATAAATATGAAATGAATTCACCTCCTCCTATTTAGGAAGCCTGCCATTAATATCATTTGTTGACTTAGTTTTTTCTATCCAGTTTGATATCAATTTCCGTAAAAAGGAATTAATAATGGGTCGACTAAAGGATATCATTATGCGGGCCAAAAGATCGGTTGAAAGGGCTAATCCCTATTGGAAAATAGTGAACTTTTCTCTTGGTCAATATGCCGGGCGGCGATTGCAGATTATATGTCTAATAGGCACATCTTTTTTATTAACCTGCTCGGAGCTGTTCATACCGGTTTTTGTCGGGCGTCTGGTTGATACCCTATCCAAGGGAGCAAGCCATTTTCAGGACACATATTCATTATTAGCGATGATCGTCATATTGGGTATAATCTCGGTTTTTTTACGGGATATTATCTTTCGAGTGATAATATATTTTACCTCAGGGATAATGCGATTGTTGACAGTGAATATCTTTAGCCACATACAGCGATTATCCACGGAATGGCATATTCACAACCTTGCCGGCGCCACTCTACGTAAGCTGAGCCGTGGGGTACAGGCCATGGATCTTTTCAACTATTTGATATTTATAGAGCTTATTCCAAGCGCTTTTATATTGATTGGGGCGACGCTAATGATCGGATGGCACTGGCCGATGGCGGGCGTCATTGTGGGGACAAGCCTCCTGGTTTTCGTCTGCATTACGCTTTCGCTGATCCAAAAGTATATCTATCCTGCCGCAAAAGTTGCCAATGACGCTGATGCCGTGCTGAACGGCACCATTTCCGATGCCATCTCATGCAATATGCTGGTAAAGAGCTTTGCTTCCGAGTCAAAGGAAGAGGCTAGGGTCAGGAGCGAGGCCGCGGCGTGGCGTTCGCATCTCGTCCGTTTTTGGCATCGCAGCTGCACGGCGGGGAGTATTCAGTACGTGATGCTGGTTGCCTTGAACGGCGTACTGATTGGAACCGGATTGTGGTTATGGCAGCGTGGTTATGCTTCCCCGGGTGATGTGATCTATATCATCACAACCTATGCCATTATCAATGGATATCTTCGCGGTATGGAAAACAATATTCGCAGCCTGCAGCGTTCAGTGAATGAGATGGAAGATTTGGTGACTTTCAATAAGGTGCCTGTAGAAGCCGGAAGGGATGAAACTGTCACCACAAAAAGCATTAACGGGGGCTCAATTGTTTTTAAAAATATTGATTTTCGCTATCCCGGCCAGGATAAGCTACTTTATAAGAATTTCAATTTATCCATCGCGGCAGGTGAACGCATTGGGGTAGTAGGACATTCGGGTGGAGGGAAAACAACGTTTGTAAAGCTGCTGCAACGGCTTTACGAGATAGAGCGAGGCAACATCAGCATTGATGGCATTAATATTAAAGATGTTAATATTGAATGTTTAAGAAATCATATTTCCATAGTGAGTCAAGAGCCTCTGCTTTTTCACCGGAGCTTATTGGAAAATATTAGCTATGGTAATGAGAATGTTTTTTTAGCCGATATCCATGACGCGGCGAAGCGTGCCCGGATACACGATTTTATTATGAGTTTGCCTGATGGTTATGACACCGTTGTGGGTGAACGCGGCCTTAGATTATCCGGCGGTGAAAAACAGCGTGTGGCCATTGCACGTATCATGCTACGCCAAACGCCGATAATCGTTCTTGATGAAGCCACCTCTAATCTGGACAGTATCTCAGAGGCGGAAATCCAGAGTGAAATTGAATCAAGCTGGTCAAACCGGACCCTCATCGTCATCGCCCATCGTCTTTCTTCCGTAAGAGATCTGGATCGCATTCTGGTATTCGCCGATGGACAGATTGTCGAAGAAGGGGACCACGAAACGCTCCTTCTTAAAAAAGACGGGAATTACAAGGCGCTTATGGAAAAGCAGAACAGATATTACCAAGCGACGTGACGTTGGCATCGGCAGCGCCGGCAGCCATGGCAGGATGCTGCCCTCGACATTTAGATATATCTTTTCTTGCATTTCCGATGTAGGTGATCTAACTTAGATATATCTAATTAGTTGTATCTAAGAAACAGGAGATAACCTATGTTTTTCCATTTACACCATCATCATGCCTGCCGGGATACCGGCGAAGGAGCGCGGGATACCGGCAGGGGCCATCGCCATAGCGGCGAAGGCCAATCTCGCCGGGCAGCTTTATTTGAGAGCCGGTGCGGCGGCGATGATTTTCGCGGCCGGGGCTTTGGCGGCGAACGCCACGGCGATGATTTTCGCGGCCGGGGCTTTGGCGGCGAACGCCACGGCGATGATTTTCGCGGCCGGGGCTTTGGCGGCGAACGCCACGGCGATGATTTTCGCGGCCGGGATTTTGGCGGCGAACGCCGCTGCGGCGATTTTCGTGGCCGGGGCTTCGGCGGTGATTTTCATGGCCGCGGCAGAGGTGAAGATCGTGCCGGCGGCCATTTCGGACATGGACGCGACAGCGGAGGGCGGCATGATGGCGACCATCGGGGACGGCGTCCGCTGGAGCACGGCGATCTGCGCTTGGTGCTGCTGGCCCTGGTGGCGCGCAAACCCAGCCACGGTTATGAATTGATCAAGGCTATCGAGCAGGCGTCTTCCGGTTTGTATGTGCCCAGCCCCGGCGTGATATATCCGACCTTAAGCCTGCTGGTGGACCAGGATTTCATCAATGCCGCCAGCCCGGACGGGCAAAGCCGCAAAATCTATCAAATCACTGCCGAGGGACAGGCGGAACTGGCCAAGCACCAGCCGCTTATAGATGCCGTCTTTACCCGGCTTTCACAAATCGGCAGGCGGCGTGAGGGCAGTCTGCTTCCCGGCATCAGCGAGAGCCTGGATAGGCTAAGAGGGTTGCTGCGGGGTAATATGATGCGCGCCGATCTGGCGCCGGAGCAGGTTGAGCGCATCAATAACGCGCTGCTTACCGCGGTAAAAAATATCGAGGCGGAATTGATGGCGGCCCCCGATGCCGGCGCGGCGCAAGACTGATGCAGCGAGGGACGATGCTTTTCAGGGCGGCTTACCGGCCGCCCGGTTTTATGCCGTTCCCCATACCGGCTAACCCAGCGCCACCATCAGCGCGCCGGCGGTAATCAGCGCTACGCCGGCACCCGCCACCAGCGATACCTTTTCCCCAAACAGCAACACCGCCATGACCACCGCGAATACCACGCTAAGTTTATCAATGGGGGCGACCTGCGAGACATTACCGGATTTTATCGCCATAAAATAAAACAGCCAGGATAACGCGCCGGCCACCCCGCTCAATAAGATGAATGCCAGGGCTTTTTTGTCGGCCAGGATATCGCTCACCAGGCTCATCTTACCCTGCACCACCACCACGCCTACCAGAAACAGCGCCATGACCACCGAACGGACGGCAGTTGCGCTGTTGGCATCCAAATGCTGCAATCCGATTTTACCAAAAATCGCCACCAGCGAGGCGGTAAGCGCGGAAAGCAGGGCGTAAATCAGCCAGGTACTCATAGGCGTGTCCATAAAATTGAAAGTTCTGATGATACTAGCCTCTGGATAGCGTGACCAGATTTTGTGAGCAGGTTCACATCCTGTCAGGACATAAAACGATAGCCGATGCCGGTTTCCGTAAGCAAGTGACGGGGGCGGGCCGGATCTTCTTCGAGTTTTTGCCGCAGGTGCCCCATGTATATCCGCAGATAATGGCTGTGTTCCACCGCGTTGGGGCCCCATACCTCGCTCAGCAGTTGGCGCTGGGTGACCACTTTGCCCTGATGGGACAGCAGTGTGGCCAGCAGGCGGAATTCAATGGGCGTCAAATGGAGTAGCTCGCCGTCCCGAGTCACCTGGCGATTGACCAGGTCTACGTTGATGGCGGCAAAGGTCACCGTCGACGGTTTGTCTCCCCCCCGCAGCGGATGGCGCAGGGAGACCCGTACCCGGGCCAGCAGTTCACCGATACCGAAAGGTTTGGTCAGGTAATCGTCCGCCCCGGCGTCCAGGGCGTCAATCTTGTCCTGCTCATCGCTGCGGGCGGACAGCACCATCACCGCAACCGAACTCCATTGGCGCAGGTCGCGAATAAAATCAACGCCGTTGCCGTCCGGCAAGCCCAGGTCGAGAATCACCAGATCCGGCTTGCGGGTAGCCGCCTCAAGCAGGCCGCGCACCATATTTTCCGCATCGAAAACCCGGTAACCCTCCCGCTCCAGGGCCTGGCGGACAAAGCGCCGAATGGCAGCCTCATCTTCCACAATAAGAATATTCACTGTCATGGCGCTCATCATCCCATCCTTATGGCATTGCCCGGTTTGCGAAGCGGCGGCGGGTGGAACCCAACCTAAAACAACGTCACCACGCCGGGACATTATCCACTTAAATATCATTGCGGTGAATCCCCCCGGCGCCGGCGGCGTGGGGATAGCGTATCATCGCGGATAAACCGGCAGGACTTTTGTTAAAAGCCGGCCACCGGGCGCGGCATAATCGTCTACGCTTTGCTGAACAAACAATAGTCTAGGAGGGCCCTGAATGAGCAATAAAATTCCTGTCGGCATCAGTGCCTGCCTGACGGGAGATGCGGTACGTTTTGATGGAGGCCACAAACGCCTCTCTTTCGCCATGGATGAGCTGGCTCCTTATGTTCGGTTCAATCCTGTTTGTCCAGAAATGGCCATTGGCCTGCCGACGCCGAGGCCCTCTTTGCGGCTGGTGAAGGATAGCGGCGGTCGCATCAGCCTGCGCACCGGCAAAAGCGGTAACGATACCGATTTGACGGAATCCATGCAGCGGTTCGCCCGCGAGCGAAGCCGGCAGCTGACGGATCTTTGCGGTTTTATTGTCTGCGCCAAATCCCCCAGCTGCGGTATGGAGCGGGTGCGGGTTTATGATGGCGCCGGCTCGCGGAAAAACGGGGTGGGCCTGTTTTGCCAAGTATTGATGGCTGAGTTGCCCTGGTTGCCGGTGGAGGAGGACGGACGGCTCCAGGATGCGCTGCTCAGGGAGAATTTTGTCGGACGGGTATATACGCTGTATGAATTTAATCAACTGCTGCGGGAAGGGCTGACGCGCGGCGCGTTAATGGCGTTTCACCGGCGCTACAAGCTCTTGCTGCTGGCCCATTCCCAACCGGAGTACCGTCGCATCGGGCCCTTTGTCGCCGCCATGGATCGCTGGGAGTCGCTGGAGGCGTTCGCCATGGAGTATCGCCTTCGTTTGATGACGCTGCTATCCCATAAAGCGACGCGTCCCAACCACACCAACGTGTTGATGCATGTGCAGGGCTATTTTCATCGTCACCTGACGCACAAACAGCGGGAGGAATTGTCCCTGCTTATCGACAGCTACCGACGGGGCGTGCAACCGCTGCTCGCGCCCCTTGCGCTGGTAAGACATTATATGGCCGAGTATCCCGACCCGTGGCTGTCGCAGCAGCGATACTTCGAGCCCTATCCGGAGGCGCTGCGGCTGCGTTACGGACACTAACGGCAAGGAAGAACATGAAAAACCATATCGTCTGGCTGCGAAACGATTTACGCATCCATGCCAATCCGGCTTTATCAGCCGCCTGTTCCCGGCCGGACGCACGGGTGACCGCATTGTTTATCGCGACGCCGGGACAATGGCGAGACCATGACATGTCGCCCCGTCAGGCAGATTTTCTGTACCGCAATCTCATGGAACTGCGGCGTGCCCTGGCGGATCGCGGTATTCCCCTGCATTACCATCAATGTGACGATTATGATGCCGCGGCGGCCTGGCTGGCGGATTTTTGCCGTCAGCGGCAAGCGGATGCATTGTTTTATAATTATCAATATGAATATAACGAGCGCCTGCGCGACCGGGCGGTAGAGCAGGCCCTCGACGGCCATGTGATATGTCAGGGATTCGACGACGGCGTGCTGCTGCCGCCGGGAAGCGTCACCACCGGCGATGGGGATATGTACAAAGTATTTACCCCTTTTCGCGCCGCCTTTATCCGGCGGCTGAGAACCGAAGACCCTCACTGTCTGCCGGCGCCGGCGCGTCGCGACGCAACTCCCCTGGATCCGATTGGCGAATTGGGGCCCTTCGATTACCCGCGCCGGGAGACCGAGGGTTACCCCGCCGGCGAAGAGGCCGCGTTATCCCGTTTGCGCGACTTTTGTCATGAACGGCTGCAGGGCTATTCACTTGGAAGGAACCAGCCCGCCCTGGACGCCACCAGCCGGCTGTCCGCCTATCTCACTCTGGGGATATTGTCGCCGGTACAGTGCTACAACCGGCTGCGCACCGCCTGCCCGATAGTGCTGGATCAGGCCGACAGCGGGGCATTCAGCTGGCTGAATGAATTGATCTGGCGGGATTTTTACCGTCATATCATGGTTTTTTATCCCGACGTGTGCCGGCACCGTCCCTTTGTCGCCTGGACCCGCCATGTGGCCTGGCGGCGGGATGAGTCCTTGCTGACCGCCTGGCAACAGGGCCGCACCGGTTTTCCTATCGTGGATGCCGCCATGCGCCAGCTGAACGAGACCGGCTGGATGCATAATCGTTTGCGCATGATCTGCGCCAGTTTTTTGGTGAAGGATTTATTGATTGATTGGCGGGAGGGAGAGCGCTATTTCATGCGCCGGTTAATCGACGGCGACCTGTCGGCAAATAACGGCGGCTGGCAATGGGCCGCCTCCACCGGCACCGATGCCGCGCCCTATTTCCGTATTTTCAACCCCGCCACCCAAGGGCGCCGGTTTGATGAACAGGGCCGGTTTATACGGCGTTGGCTGCCGGAACTGGCGTCCGTGCCGGATAAATTTCTCCATGAACCCTATATTTGGCCTCTGGCCGAGCAAACCGGACTGGATTATCCGCGGCCGATCGTTGATCATGGACAGGCACGTCAAACCGCCCTGGCGGCTTATCAAGCGGCCAAAGCACAAAGTTCGGCTCCCTCCCCCGGGTAGCCGGCGAACGGGGATATCGGGCCATGCTTAATACGGAACTTGAACAACTCATCAATCAGCAACTGGACGCCGGCGCTTTTGAGGACTACGGCCCCAACGGGCTACAGGTGGAAGGCCGCCCGCAAATCAACCGTATCGTCACCGGCGTTACCGCTTCGCAGGCGCTGCTGGACGCCGCGGTGGCGCATAACGCCGATGCGGTGCTGGTACATCACGGTTATTTCTGGAAAAATGAATCGCCGGTAGTGACGGGCATGAAACAGCGCCGCCTGAAGACCCTGCTGAACCACGATATCAATTTACTCGCCTGGCATTTGCCCCTGGATGCCCATCCGGTGCTGGGAAATAACGCTCAACTGGCGGCGCTGTTGGACATAGAACCGCAGGGCCTGCTGGAACCGCTGCTGCCCTGGGGGACCTTTGCCACGCCGGTCAGCGGGCAGGAACTGCAGCGCCGGCTGGAGATGCGGCTGGAGAGGGAGGTGCTGCACTGCGGTGATAACGCACCGGCGCAAATCCGCCGCCTTGCCTGGTGCACCGGCGGCGGACAAGGGTTCATCGAACAGGCCGCCCGCGCCGGGGTGGATGCTTTTATCACCGGCGAAGTCTCCGAGCAGACCATTCACATTGCCCGCGAGACGGGGATACATTTCTATGCGGCCGGCCATCATGCCACCGAACGCGGCGGTATCAAGGCGCTGGGGGAGTGGCTGGCGCGGGAACACCATCTCGACGTGACCTTTATCGACATACCGAACCCGGCGTGACCGGGAAAATAAACCCTTGCTTGCAAACGGCCCCAGGCTGTTTGCGGGATTTTTTACCGGACCATTCTGCCGGTACGCACCAGACGGAACCGGCATCGGTTCCCAGGAGGAGAGGTTGCAACGTGCTCGATGTTATTTATTGGGTGAAAGCGCGGTGGTGCTGGAGCTGGAGCCTCCCATAACCCTGGTCAGCCAGCGGCGGATTTGGGGACTTGCCGAACGCCTGATGCATCATGAAGACGTGCGCGAGGTGATCCCGGGCATGAATAATCTTACCGTGCTGCTCACCGACCCCCAGCAGCTGGCGCTGGACGCCATTGAGCGCTTGCAAAGCTGGTGGGAGGATAGCGATGCCATCACTCCTGAGCCGCGGGCTGTTTCCATTCCGGTGATTTACGGCGGCAAGGACGGTCCCGATTTGAGTCTGGTGGCCGAGTTTGCCGGTATGACGCCCAGTGACGTGGTGGCATGCCATGCAGGCAGCGCCTATGACGTTTATTTTATCGGTTTCCAGCCCGGCTTTCCCTATCTTGGCGGTTTGCCGGAGCGTCTTTCCGTTCCGCGTCGCGGCGAACCCCGTCTCAAGGTGCCCGCCGGTTCGGTGGGCATCGGCGGCAGGCAAACCGGCATCTATCCGCTGGCGAGTCCCGGCGGCTGGCAAATCATCGGGCGTACGCCGCTTAAGCTGTTCAATCCCGACGCCGGCCGTCCGACCCTGCTGCTGCCCGGCGACAGCGTGCGTTTTGTCCCGCAGAAGGAGGGCATATGCTGAAAGTATTGCATGCCGGCATCATGACCTCGATACAAGACGCCGGTAGGACCGGTTACCGTTCTCTGGGTATCAGCCCTGGCGGCGTGCTGGACAAGCCGGCCATGAAACTGGCCAACCTGCTGGTGGGTAACCTTCCGGGCGCCGCCGTACTGGAGATAACCCTCGGACAGTTCAGCGCGCAGATTACCGCCCCGGGCTGGCTGGCGCTTACCGGCGCGGATTGCCATGCCCACCTGGACGGTAATCCTCTCTGGACCGGCTGGCGTTTCCCGGTACGCCCGGGCCAGGTGGTGAAGCTGTCGACGCCGAAACACGGTATGCGCAGCTATCTGGCGGTCAGCGGCGGATTTGCCGTTCCGGAGGTTCTGGGCTCCCGCAGCACGGATCTTACCGCCGGCTTCGGCGGCTGCTCCGGTCGCCTGCTCCAGGACGGCGACCTGCTGCCGGCGGGAGAGCCGGAAATGGTGCCGGAACGGCAGATCGGCATTCGCCAACTGCTGTTCGGCAACCGGGTCCGCGCGCTGCCCGGTCCCGAATACCGTGAATTCAGCGCCGATTCCCAAGATGCGCTGTGGCGTTCAAGCTGGCAGCTCAGCCCGCAGAGCAACCGCATGGGGTACCGCCTGCTGGGCCCGGCCCTGAAGCGCAATACCGAGCGTGAATTATTTTCCCATGGGTTATTGCCGGGCGTGGTGCAGGTGCCGCACGGCGGCCAGCCGATAGTGCTGCTGGCGGACGCGCAGACCACCGGCGGCTATCCGCGCATCGCCTGCGTTATCGAGGCCGATTTGTATCATCTGGCGCAGATCCGCCTGGGGGAACCGATTCATTTTGTGCTTTGCACGCTGGAAGAAGCCCATGACGCCTGGATTGAACAAACCCACTACCTCGAACAGATAGCCTTCCAACTGAAAATACTGGAGCCCATATGATCGATTTGAATGCCGATTTGGGCGAGGGCTGCCCCAATGATGAAGCCTTGCTGCAGTGGGTAAGCTCGGCAAACATCGCCTGCGGCTTTCATGCCGGCGACGCCGACGGCATGCGCCGGTCGATCCAATGGGCATTGCGCTACGGCGTCGCCATCGGCGCCCATCCCAGCTTTCCCGATCGGGAAAATTTCGGCCGCAGCGCCATGGCGTTGCCGCCGGAAACGGTGTACGCGCAAATCATTTATCAACTGGGCGCCCTGGCGGCGCTGGTGCGGGCGGAAGGGGGCAGGATGGCGCACGTCAAGCCGCACGGCATGCTCTACAACCAGTCGGCGCGGGACCCGCTGCTGGCCGATGCCGTCGCCCGCGGGATAAAAGCGGTGGATCCGGCGCTGCGGCTCATAGGGCTGGCGGACAGCGAACTGACCAAAGCCGGAGAACGCCACGGCTTGACGGTGCGGCACGAAGTGTTCGCCGACCGGAACTACCGTCGGGACGGCACGCTGGTGCCGCGCAGCGAGGCGGACGCGTTGATTGAGGACGAGGAACAGTCCCTGGCGCATACCCTGTCCATGATAAAGGACGGCCGGGTACAGACGTTGGAAGGTGAGTGGATAAGCGTGAAGGCCGATACCGTTTGCCTGCACGGCGACGGCGCCCATGCGCTGGCGTTTGCCCGCCGTATACGCGCCGCCCTGCAGCAGGAGGGCATAACCGTCGCCGCCGGCTGAGGGCCGCCATAAACCCGCTACCATAGGTATTCCCTATCTCCCGCCTAAATCATTTAGCGTTACCCTAGCCCAATACGCGCTTCTGTCAGCTTATCTGTCCACTTTTCAAGAGGGTAAACACATGCAACAAGCGGTGAATTTATGGCCGTTAATGGGCATTTTGGCCATCATTTGCGGTTTTTTACTACGCTTAAACGCCGTATTGGTGGTCATCATCGCCGGTATTATTACCGGGCTGGCGGCGCATATGCCGGTAGGGGATATCCTGGAAAAACTCGGCTCGGGATTTTTGGCTACCCGTAATCTGGCCTTTATTCTGTTGATACCCTTGGCCACCATCGGCTTGCTGGAGCGCCATGGCCTGAAGGAGCATGCGCAAAGCTGGATCGCGAAAATCAAAAACGCCACCGCCGGCCGGCTGCTGATAATTTATCTACTGGCCCGAGAATTGACCGCCGCCATGGGCCTTACCAGCCTGGGCGGGCATCCGCAAATGGTGCGCCCGCTGCTGGCGCCCATGGCCGAAGGCGCCGTGGAAAACCGCTACGGCGATTTGCCGCAGCGGGTGCGGTATAGGCTGCGCGCCATGGCCGCGGCCACCGATAACGTCGGCCTATTTTTCGGTGAGGATATTTTCGTGGCGTTCGGCGCCATCCTGTTTATGCATAATTTTCTGCTGGAGTCCGCCGGTATCCAGACCGAACCGCTGCATATCGCCCTCTACGGCGTTCCCACCGCGATCTGCGCCTTCCTGATCCACGCCTACCGCCTGCACCGCCTGGATAAGCATATGGCGGAACTGCTGGGTACAGTTAAACGGGATGCGCTGAGCCACGCGGGAGCGGAAAAATGACGTTTCAGCAAGATTACCTGTACTGGCTGGCGGGAATACTGTTGCTGCTGGTGGGCGCCATGTCATTACGTGACAAGGCCAACCCGCGGCGGTGGCTCACCGGCGCCTTCTGGGGACTGTACGGACTGGTGTTTCTTATCGGCGACTGGAGCGTCGCTTTCATGGCGCGGATCGTCGGGCCGGGCATGGACCCGCAACAGTGGCTGCATAAAGCCATCGGCGCCTTGGTGGTCCTGCTGGCGCTGATTGCCGGTTTCGGCGGCGTGCGCACGGGCAGCTACCACCAGCCCGGCCGCCGGCAGCGGGAACAGAGCGCCAAACGCCTGGGCAATTTGTTGTTTGCGCCGGCGCTGGCCATTCCGTTGGTCACCGTGGCGGGCGTGTTGATACTCGATAATATGCCCGCCTGGCAGCAGGCGCTGTTTGGCGCGGGTAACCACTCCACTTTGATTACCCTTTTTTCCATTACCCTGGGTTGTATTATCGGCCTGCTGCTGGCAGTACGCTTTACCGGCGACCGGCCGCTGCAATCAATCCAGGAATCGCGCCGGCTGCTGGATTCCATCGGCTGGGCCTTTATCTTGCCGCAGATACTGGCCACCCTCGGCCTGTTATTCACCAGCGCCGGCGTAGGCGCCGCCGTTTCGCATCTTACCGAAACCTATCTGGCGGTGGATAATCGATTTATCGCCGTGGTGGTTTTTTGTGTTGGCATGGCTGTGCTGACGATGATAATGGGCAATGCGTTTGCCGCGTTTCCCATCGTGGCCGCCGGGATCGGCATACCGGTTCTGGTGGTGCAACACGGGGGCAATCCGGCGGTCATGGCCGCCGTGGGTATGTTTTCCGGCTATTGCGGTTCCCTGATGACCCCCATGGCGGCGAATTTCAATCTGGTGCCGGCGGCCTTGCTGGAGCTGCCGGATCGGTATGCGGTGATCAAAGCGCAGATCCCCACCGGCCTGGCGCTGCTGCTGGCAAATGTGGCGCTGATGTATTTTATGCTATGAGATAACCTTCATGAAAACAGTCTTGCTCACCGGTTTCGAGCCTTTCGGCGGCGACTCGATAAATCCGTCCTGGGAAGTGGTGCGGCAGTATCGGTATCGGCGGATAGACACGGCCGACGTGGTGGTCTGTCAATTGCCCTGCGTTTTCGGCCGGTCCGCCGAGGTCTTGAATGAAGCCATCGATCGCTACCGTCCGTCGCTGGTGCTGGCGCTGGGCCTGGCCGGAGGGCGGCAGCGGATTTCCGTCGAGCGGGTGGCCATCAACGTGGACGATGCGCGCATCGCCGATAATAGCCAGCGGCAGCCCATCGATCGCCCGGTGATTTCAGGCGGTCCGGCGGCCTATTTCGCCACGGTGCCCATAAAAGCGATGGTAAATGCCATGCTCGGCGCCGGCATACCCGCCGAAGTTTCCCAAAGCGCCGGTACCTTTGTCTGCAACCATGTGATGTATGCGTTGCTGCATCGGCTCGCCCACATGTCCGGCGCGGCCAGAGGGGGATTTATTCATCTGCCTTATCTGCCGCAGCAGGCGGCGGCTCTGGCCAATGCGCCCAGCATGGCGCGGGAGACCATGGAAGCGGGACTGGAAATCGCAATACAAACCGCGCTGGCAGTGGAAGAGGATCTGCATATCGCCGGCGGGACCGTCAGTTAAAGTCGAAGGCAGGCTCCGAAGCGGTGCGGATAAAAAAGCAAACGCCGCAAATTGCGGCGTCAGACTGTTGACAAACGCACTCGGAGTCAATAAGGCGGGACAGGCTGCCAGAAGAGTAAACCGTCCGCGCCATGGAAGGCGCGGATCGAGCCTACAAGGATGTATTCACGGCGTGTTTACGATCTGGCAGCCTGTTCCGACCGGGCACTTTGTCAATAAGCTCACGCCACATAGAGCGACGTTGATATAATCATCTCATTTAATCTGCGACTTGAATTCCCGTTGATCGTAACCGGTATACAGCTGGCGCGGACGGGCGATTTTGACGCCGTCGTCATGCATTTCCTTCCAATGGGCAATCCAGCCCACGGTGCGCGACATGGCGAAAATCACGGTAAACATGGATGCCGGGATCCCCATGGCTTTCAAAATGATACCCGAATAGAAATCCACATTGGGATAAAGTTTCTTCTCAATGAAGTACGGGTCATGCAACGCGAAGTGTTCCAGCTCCATCGCCACTTCCAGCAGGTTATCCGACAGCTTGAGTTCTTTTAGCACTTCATGGCAGGTTTCGCGCATCACGGTGGCGCGGGGATCGTAGTTTTTATACACCCGATGCCCGAAGCCCATCAGCCGGAAGGAGTCGTTTTTATCCTTGGCGCGTTTGATAAAGGAAGGAATATTCTCGACGGTGTCGATCTCTTCGAGCATGCGTAAACAGGCTTCATTGGCGCCGCCATGGGCCGGTCCCCACAAGGACGCAATACCCGCGGCAATACAGGCAAAGGGATTGGCGCCCGATGAACCCGCGGTACGCACGGTAGAGGTGGAAGCGTTTTGTTCATGGTCCGCATGCAGAATCAGAATGCGGTCCATGGCGCGTTCCAGCACCGGGTTGATTTCATAGTCTTCACAGGGGGTAGCGAACATCATATGCAGGAAATTGCCGGCATAGGAAAGATCGTTACGGGGATAAATGAACGGCTGGCCAATGGAATATTTGTAACACATCGCGGCCACGGTGGGCATTTTGGACAGCAGGCGGAACGCCGCGATTTCACGGTGACGTTCGACATTCACATCCAGCGAATCATGATAAAACGCCGCCAGCGCGCCGGTAACGCCGCACAGCACCGCCATGGGATGCGAGTCGCGGCGGAAGCCATTGAACAAACGGGTAATCTGCTCATGCACCATGGTATGGCGGGTCACGATGGTGCGGAACTCTTCGTATTGTTCCGGGGTAGGGGTTTCACCGTTCAGCAGGATATAGCAGACTTCGAGAAACGTTGAATTCAGGGCCAACTGATCGATGGGATAGCCGCGATGAAGCAAAATACCTTCATCGCCGTCGATATAGGTTATTTTTGATTCGCAGGATGCGGTAGAGGTGAACCCGGGATCGTAGGTAAAATAGCCTTTGCCGCCCAGGCTACGAATATCGATTTCCTTTTCACCCAGCGTGCCTTGCAGCACATCCAGCTCTATTGGTGCAACACCGGGTAGGGTTAACGTTGCTTTATTGTCAGCCATTACATTCTCCTTAGCGCTTATTTGATAAACCTTCCATCATAGGGTACCGGCATGCCTGCGGGGCCTTGCGTTTGTTGTCAGCCCATAGCTCTGGCTTAACGATATGCAGGGTACAGAGCTTAAGGATGGTGCAAGTTATTCCCGTCCAGGATGAAAGAACGGTTGTCCTCGATGTAAAAGATTTATTGATATTAATTTTAGCTATATAAAGTCATCTTAACCCACATGATTAGGATGCACTTTACACTGTTGCATAAACTTAGACGAGGCGGAAGTCTCAATGTATCGCATCCGATACTTATAGCATAACGCGGGGGCTATTTGTAATCAAATTGTTGCTTTTTTGTCAATATGGTTATATGAATTTGGGGTAAATGTGATAATCGTGATCCAGGTCACTAATTGGCCCAAATGTTACCAAACAAATTGTAGGGGAATTGTAATCATTATGTGAAAGCCCTATACTTCTCAAAGGTCTCCGGAGTCCCTGTTGTAGGAGCACCCAGCGTTATTTAACGCGTCATTTACGCAAAAGGGAATTGGTTTTGAGCACATGACGTGTCTTGGTCAACCTTAACGCTGTCTGATCCAGCCAGGACCGGAGGAAGGAAAAATAATAATAGCTGTGTGGGCAAAACCGTGAAAAAACAAAGACCTATCAACTTGGATCTGCAAACGATCCGGTTTCCCGTTACTGCAATTGCATCCATTCTTCACCGTATTACCGGTGTCATAATGTTCGTGGCAGTAGGCATCTTGCTATGGATACTCGGCTTGTCTCTTTCCTCCGCCGACGGGTTCAGCCAGGCGGCCGCCATGATGGACAGCTTTATCGTCAAATTCATAATTTGGGGAATTTTGACCGCGCTGGCTTATCATGCTGTGGGTGGAATTCGGCACATGTTAATGGATTTCGGCTATCTGGATGAGACATTTGCCATGGGTAAAATGACGGCAAATGTTACATTTGTGATCACTGTCGTGCTTTCAATTCTGGCTGGAGTACTCCTATGGTAAGTAATGCTTCGGCACTGGGACGTAACGGAGTCCATGAATGGTTGCTGGTTCGCGCTTCCGCCATAATAATCTGCCTTTACATCATTTACATGCTGGGTTTCATTCTGTTCGCCGATACCCTCACTTATGATGTCTGGCACGGTTTCTTCGCGTTACCCATGACGAAAGTCTTCACCCTGCTTACGCTGTTTTCCATCCTGGTGCATACCTGGATAGGCATGTGGCAGGTATTAACGGATTACATCAAATTACTGCCGCTGCGCCTGCTGCTGCAATTGGCCATCGTCATCGTATTAATGGTGTATTTACTTTATGGAACTGTCGTGGTGTGGGGTGCGTAAATGAATTTGCCGGTGAGAGAATTTGACGCCGTAGTCGTCGGGGCAGGGGGCGCCGGTATGCGCGCCGCTTTGCAAATTTCCCAAATGGGCCTTTCCTGCGCCCTGGTATCCAAAGTATTTCCCACTCGTTCCCATACCGTTTCCGCCCAGGGCGGCATTACCGTCGCGCTGGGAAATACCCATGAGGACGATTGGCAATGGCATATGTACGACACCGTAAAAGGTTCCGACTATATCGGCGATCAGGATGCCATCGAATACATGTGCAAGACCGGCCCGGAAGCGGTGCTGGAACTTGAACACATGGGATTGCCGTTTTCACGGCTGGACGACGGCCGCATCTATCAGCGCCCGTTCGGCGGCCAATCGCTGAATTACGGCGGCGAGCAGGCGGCGCGCACCGCCGCCGCCGCCGACCGAACCGGGCACGCATTGCTGCACACCCTGTATCAGCAGAACCTGAAAAACCATACCACCATCTTCTCGGAATGGTATGCGCTGGATCTGGTGAAAAACCAGGACGGCGCTTTTGTCGGCTGTACCGCGCTGTGCATTGAAACCGGCGAAGTGGTCTATTTCAAGGCCAGGGCCACCATACTGGCCACCGGCGGCGCCGGCCGCATTTACCAGTCCACCACCAATGCCCATATCAATACCGGCGACGGCATCGGCATGGCGCTGCGCGCCGGCGTGCCGGTGCAGGATATGGAGATGTGGCAATTCCACCCCACCGGCATCGCCGGCGCCGGGGTGCTGGTGACCGAAGGCTGCCGCGGCGAGGGCGGCTACCTGCTGAACAAAGACGGCGAACGCTTTATGGAACGCTATGCACCCAACGCCAAGGATCTGGCGGGGCGCGACGTGGTCGCCCGCTCCATCATGATCGAAATTCGCGAAGGCCGCGGCTGCGACGGGCCGTTGGGACCCCATGTGAAGCTGAAGCTGGATCACCTGGGCAAAGAGGTCCTTGAATCCCGATTGCCGGGCATCCTTGAGCTCTCCCGCACCTTTGCCCATGTGGATCCCATCAAGGAACCCATTCCGGTAATTCCCACCTGCCATTACATGATGGGGGGGATTCCCACCAAGGTCACCGGCCAGGCCGTGACCGTGGACGCCCAGGGCAAGGACGTCGTGATCCCGGGGCTGTTCGCGGTGGGTGAAATCGCCTGCGTTTCGGTGCACGGCGCCAACCGCCTCGGCGGCAACTCATTGCTGGATCTGGTGGTGTTCGGCCGTTCGGCGGGCATGCATCTGCAGGAATCCCTGGCCGAACAGGGAGCATTCCGCGATGCCGGCAATGACGACATCGAGGCTTCCCTGGCGCGCTATCACCGCTGGAACGACAATCGCACCGGCGAAGACCCGGTTACCATCCGCAAAGCGCTGCAGGCCTGCATGCAAAACAACTTCTCGGTGTTCCGCGAAGGGGATGCGATGGCCAAGGGCCTGGCGGAGCTCAAAGAGATTCGCGAACGGCTGCATCATGCCCGCCTGGATGACACTTCCACGGAATTCAACACCCAGCGGGTTGAATGCCTGGAGCTGGATAATCTGATGGAAACCGCCTACTCCACCGCCGTAGCGGCCAATTACCGCACGGAAAGCCGCGGCGCTCACAGCCGGTTTGATTTCCCGGACCGTGATGACGCCAATTGGTTGTGCCACAGCCTCTATTTGCCGGAAAGCGACACCATGACCCGGCGCGAGGTGAACATGCAACCGACACTGCGCCCGGCGTTCCCGCCGAAAGTGCGTACTTATTAAGGGCGGAGGAGTTACTGATGAAAGTCGAATTTTCGGTTTATCGCTATAATCCCGATATGGACGACAAGCCGCGGATGCAGGAGTATCAGCTGGAGCTCGAAGAGGGCCACGACATGATGCTGCTGGATGCGTTAATCCAATTGAAAGAAAAGGATCCGACACTGGCGTTCAGACGTTCCTGCCGCGAGGGGGTTTGCGGCTCCGACGGCGTGAATATGAACGGCAAAAACGGTCTGGCCTGCATCACGCCGCTGTCCGCCTTGCGCAAAGGCAATAACAAAATCGTCATACGTCCGCTGCCGGGACTGCCGGTGGTGCGCGATTTGGTAGTGGACATGGGACAATTCTATGCCCAGTATGAAAAGATCAAGCCTTACTTATTGAATAACGGCAGGAATCCGCCGGCGCGGGAGCATTTGCAAAGCCCGGACGAACGGGCGAAGCTGGACGGATTGTATGAATGCATCTTATGTGCCTGTTGTTCCACCGCCTGTCCCTCGTACTGGTGGAATCCGGACAAGTTCATCGGACCGGCCGGATTGCTGGCATCCTATCGTTTCCTGATTGACAGCCGCGACACTGAACAGACCGCGCGGCTGGATGATTTGAACGATGCTTTCAGCGTATTCCGGTGCCACAGCATCATGAATTGTGTCAACGTATGCCCCAAGGGACTCAACCCCACCAAGGCCATCGGACATATAAAAAGCATGCTGGTGCAGTACAGCGCCTGATGGACTCGGGCCAAGGAGCCGAACATCGGGAGAGCACGCCTTAGGGGCCGTAGCGGCGAAGGCCGCCGAAGCGCCCCTTGGCGGGCTAGGCCCGATGGACTCGGGCTCAATACCGGGCAGGAAGCCTTTGAAAACCGGCGCTTAACTACCACTGCCGTTTTTCAAAGGTTCCTTCGGGTTGGTTATTTACGCCGACTGTGGGTAGGTAATTCACCGCTTGAACCGCTTAAACGTTATCCCATACATGATAACCACGGCGAAAACTGAAGCTAAACAGCTTAAGGGATCATAATGCAGAACGGCGCAATGAAGGCCTGGCTGGATTCCTCCTACCTGGCGGGGGCGAACCAGTCCTACATAGAGCAGCTCTATGAAGATTTTTTAACGGATCCTGACTCTGTTGACGATAGCTGGGGCACCATATTCAAACAGCTACCAACCGCGGGAGTCAGTCCTGACCAGCTCCATTCCAAAACCCGGGACTATTTCCGTCGCCTGGCGAAAGATGCTTCGCGCTATACCTCCCCGGTAAACGACCCGGACATCGATTCCAAGCAGGTAAAAGTCCTGCAGCTCATCAATGCGTTCCGTTTCCGCGGTCACCAGCACGCCAATCTCGACCCGCTGGGACTGTGGAAACAGGAAACCGTACCGGACCTTAACCCGGCATTCCACAATCTCACCGAAGCCGATTTCCAGCAAAGCTTCAACGTCGGCTCCTTTGCCATCGGCAAAGAGACCATGAAGCTGGCGGATCTGTACGACGCGCTAAAGCAGACCTACTGCGGATCAATCGGCGCCGAATATATGCATATCACCAACACCGAAGAGAAACGCTGGATTCAGCAGCATATCGAATCGGTGGTGGGCCAGCCGAGCTTCACGGTGGAAGAGAAAAAACGCTTCCTCACCGAACTGACGGCGGCGGAAGGCATCGAACGCTATCTCGGGGCGAAATTCCCCGGCGCCAAGCGCTTCTCCCTCGAAGGCGGGGACGCGCTGATACCGATGCTGAAAGAAATGATCCGCTATGCCGGCATCAACGGCACCCGGGAAGTGGTACTGGGCATGGCCCATCGCGGCCGCCTGAACGTCCTTATCAATGTGCTGGGCAAAAAACCCCAGGATCTGTTCGATGAATTCGCCGGTAAGCACAAAGAACATTTGGGCACCGGCGACGTTAAATACCACCAGGGGTTCTCCTCCGATGTGGAAACCGACGGCGGCATCGTTCACCTGGCGTTGGCGTTTAACCCATCCCACCTGGAAATCGTCAGCCCGGTGGTGGAAGGTTCGGTACGCGCCCGCATCGACCGCCTCAATGAGCAAAGCACCCGTATGGTACTGCCCATCACCCTGCACGGGGATGCGGCCATCAGCGGGCAGGGCGTGGTACAGGAAACCCTGAACATGTCCAAGGCCCGCGGCTACGATGTCGGCGGCACGGTGCGGGTCGTGGTGAACAACCAGGTAGGCTTCACTACCTCCAATCCCCAGGATGCCCGATCGACTCAGTATTGTACCGACATCGCCAAAATGGTGCAGGCGCCGATATTCCATGTCAACGCCGACGATCCGGAGGCGGTGGCGTTCGTCACCCGGGTTGCGCTGGATTTTCGCAATACCTTCAAGCGCGACGTCATGATCGACCTGGTCTGCTATCGCCGTCACGGTCATAACGAAGCGGACGAGCCCAGCGCCACGCAGCCGATCATGTACAACAAGATCAAAAAACACCCCACTCCGCGTAAAATCTATGCCGACCGGCTGGAACATGACCACATCGCCACGCTGGAAGACGCCACCGAAATGGTGAATCTCTATCGCGACGCGCTGGATCGCGGCGAGTGCGTAGTTCAGGAGTGGCGGCCGATGAATATGCATTCATTCACCTGGTCGCCTTACCTGAACCACGAGTGGGATGAAGCCTATAACAGCCAGGTGGATATCAAACGCCTGCAGGAGTTGGCCCGCCGCATCAGCGAAGTGCCGGAGGGGGTGGAAATGCAGCCCCGCGTGGCGAAGATTTACAGCGATCGCGCCGCCATGGCGGCCGGCACCAAACCTTTTGACTGGGGCGGCGCCGAAACCCTGGCTTACGCAACGCTGGTGGATGAAGGCATCCCCATCCGTTTGTCCGGTGAAGATACCGCCCGCGGTACGTTTTTCCACCGCCACGCGGTAGTGCATAACCAGAAAAACGGCTCTACCTATACTCCCCTGGCCCATGTCCATAATGGCCAGGGCAAGTTCCGGGTCTGGGATTCGGTATTATCGGAAGAAGCAGTGCTGGCGTTTGAGTACGGTTATGCCACTGCCGAGCCCCGTACCCTGGTTATCTGGGAAGCGCAGTTTGGCGATTTCGCCAACGGCGCCCAGGTGGTGATCGATCAGTTCATCAGCTCCGGAGAACAAAAGTGGGGCCGGATGTGCGGGCTGGTGATGCTGCTGCCGCACGGCTATGAAGGGCAGGGACCGGAGCACTCCTCCGCCCGGTTGGAACGCTATCTACAACTCTGCGCCGAGCAGAATATGCAGGTATGTATACCCTCCACCCCGGCTCAGGTTTACCATATGTTGCGGCGTCAGGCGCTGCGCAATATGCGCCGCCCGCTCATCGTTATGTCGCCGAAATCGCTGCTGCGTCATCCAATGGCTATCTCTTCCCTGGAAGAACTGGCGCAAGGGAGCTTCCAGCCGGCCATCGGCGAAATCGATCCGCTGGATCCGCGTGGCGTAAAACGCGTCGTGCTGTGTTCTGGTAAAGTTTATTATGATTTGTTGGATCAGCGCCGGAAAAACGGTCAGGAAGACGTGGCTATCGTGCGCATAGAGCAGCTTTATCCGTTCCCTCATCAGGCGGTGCAGGCTGCCCTAAAACCTTTTTCCCATGTGCAGGATTTTGTCTGGTGTCAGGAGGAGCCGCTGAATCAGGGTGCCTGGTATTGCAGCCAGCATCATTTCCGGGAAGTTATTTCTTTTGGCGCATCGCTACGTTACGCGGGACGCCCGGCTTCCGCCTCGCCGGCGGTTGGGTATTTGTCCGTGCACCAGGCGCAGCAAAAAAGCCTGGTTAATGACGCGCTGGACGTTAATTAAATATAAGGATTGATAATGAGTAGCGTAGATATTCTGGTTCCTGATCTCCCTGAGTCGGTTGCCGATGCGACCGTTGCCACTTGGCATAAAAAGCCCGGCGACAGCGTCCAGCGTGACGAGGTGCTGGTGGAAATAGAGACCGACAAAGTGGTGCTGGAAGTGCCGGCCCCCGAGGCGGGAGTATTGGACGCCCTGCTGGAGGATGAAGGGTCCACCGTCACCTCCCGTCAGGTGCTGGGACGTTTGCGTCCCGGCGACAGCACCGGCCAGGAAACCTCGGAAAAGGCCCAGAGCAAGGAATCCACTCCGGCGCAGCGTTATACCGCCGGATTGCAGGAAGAAAGCAATGAGGCCATCAGCCCGGCCATCCGGCGTCTGATTGCCGAACACGACCTGAAAGCCGACGACATCAAAGGCAGCGGCGTCGGCGGCCGGATTACCCGCGAAGATGTGGAAAAACACCTGGCGCGCAAACCGGAAACCGCCCCGGCCACAGCCCCGGCGCCATCGGTGACCACCACCGCGACTCCCGGCGCCATTCCGGCCCTCGGCGGCCGCAGTGAAAAACGCGTGCCCATGACCCGTCTGCGCAAGCGGGTTGCCGAACGCCTGCTGGAAGCCAAAAACAGCACCGCCATGTTGACGACATTTAATGAAGTCAATATGAAACCCATTATGGATTTGCGTAAAGAGTACGGCGACGCGTTTGAAAAACGCCACGGCATACGCCTTGGATTTATGTCTTTCTACATTAAGGCAGTGGTGGAAGGGCTCAAGCGTTTCCCGGAAGTGAACGCCTCTATTGACGGCGAAGATGTAGTTTACCATAACTATTTCGATGTCAGTATTGCGGTTTCCACGCCACGGGGCCTGGTAACGCCGGTACTGCGCGATGTGGATGCCTTGGGGATGGGCGATGTGGAAAAAAGCATCAAGGAACTGGCGGTAAAAGGCCGCGACGGTAAACTGAAAGTGGAAGAGCTCACCGGCGGTAATTTTACCATTACCAACGGCGGTGTGTTCGGCTCTTTAATGTCCACGCCGATTATCAATCCGCCGCAAAGCGCCATCCTGGGCATGCATGCCATCAAGGATCGCCCGATGGCGGTGAACGGACAGGTTGTTATCCTGCCCATGATGTACCTCGCCTTGTCCTACGATCACCGGTTAATCGACGGCAAAGAGTCCGTCAGCTTTTTGGTGACCATCAAGGAGATGCTGGAGGATCCGACCCGTTTACTGCTTGACGTGTAGCCGATAGCGGATACGGCGCCGCCGTATCCGGTTTCCGCCAAGGGCAGTACCTTTAAATGGCGGCTGATTGAACGCCGCCGCCGACATTCCCAGACGAAGATGGATAAACATCATGAATTTACATGAATATCAGGCAAAACAGCTTTTTGCTCGGTATGGTCTGCCTGCCCCCACGGGTTTTGCTTGCACCACGCCACGGGAAGCGGAAGAATCCGCTTCGAAAATCGGTGCCGGCCCCTGGGTGGTGAAATGCCAGGTGCATGCGGGCGGGCGAGGCAAGTCCGGCGGTGTAAAAGTGGTCAACAGCAAAGAAGAAATCCGCGCCTTTGCCGAAAACTGGCTGGGCAAACGTCTGGTGACCTATCAAACGGACACCTTGGGCCAGCCGGTGCACCAGATTCTGGTGGAAGCCGCCACCGATATCGCTAAAGAGCTTTATCTCGGGGCGGTGGTGGATCGCGGCTCACGTCGCGTGGTGTTTATGGCCTCCACTGAAGGCGGCGTGGAAATTGAAAAAGTCGCTGACGAAACGCCGCACCTGATTCATAAGGTGGCGCTGGATCCCCTTACCGGTCCGCAGCCCTTCCAGGGACGCGAGCTGGCGTTCAAGCTGGGCTTGACCGGTAAACAGGTGGGACAGTTCACCAAAATCTTCATGGGCCTCGCCGCGCTGTTTCTTGAGCGGGATCTGGCGCTGGTGGAGATTAATCCCCTGGTCATCACCACCGAAGGCAACCTGGTGTGTCTGGACGGCAAGCTGAGCGCCGACGGCAACGCCTTGTTCCGCCAGCCTGAACTGCGCGAAATGCGGGACAAGAGCCAGGAAGACGCCCGTGAGGCGCAGGCGGCGCAGTGGGAACTGAACTACGTGGCCCTGGACGGCAATATCGGCTGCATGGTAAACGGCGCCGGTCTGGCCATGGGCACCATGGATATCGTCAAGCTGCACGGCGGATCGCCGGCCAACTTTCTTGATGTCGGCGGCGGCGCCACCAAGGAGCGGGTGACCGAGGCGTTCAAGATTATCCTGTCCGATGAAAACGTGAAGGCGGTGCTGGTGAATATTTTCGGCGGCATTGTGCGTTGTGATTTAATCGCAGAAGGCATTATCGGCGCGGTGGAGGATGTGGGCGTAAACGTGCCGGTGGTAGTGCGTCTTGAAGGCAACAATGCCGAGCTGGGGGCCAAAATCCTGGCGGACAGCGGTCTGAATATCATTGCCGCCACCAGTTTGACCGACGCGGCGCAGCAGGCTGTCGCTGCGGTGGAGGGGAAATAATGTCCATTTTAATCGATAAAAATACTAAAGTAATTTGTCAGGGCTTTACCGGCAGCCAGGGCACCTTTCATTCCGAGCAGGCGCTGGCCTACGGCACCAAGATGGTCGGCGGCGTTACGCCGGGCAAGGGCGGCACCCAGCATCTCGGCCTGCCGGTATTCAATACCGTGCGTGAAGCCGT
This sequence comes from Sodalis sp. RH16, assembly GCF_047324245.1. Taxonomy (NCBI): domain Bacteria; kingdom Pseudomonadati; phylum Pseudomonadota; class Gammaproteobacteria; order Enterobacterales; family Bruguierivoracaceae; genus Sodalis; species Sodalis sp. RH16. The sequence continues at coordinate 3,326,791 of NZ_CP178737.1, forward strand.
GGAAAAGACCGGCGCTACCGCCTCGGTTATCTATGTTCCCGCGCCGTTTTGCAAAGATTCCATTCTGGAAGCGGTGGATGCCGGCATTGAGCTGATTATCTGTATCACCGAGGGTATTCCGACCCTGGATATGCTGGTGGTCAAGGCCAAGCTTGAGCAGAGCGGTTCGCGCATGATCGGCCCGAACTGTCCGGGCGTCATCACTCCCGGTGAATGCAAAATCGGCATTATGCCGGGGCATATCCATAAACCGGGGCGGGTGGGGATTGTTTCACGCTCCGGTACGCTGACCTATGAAGCGGTCAAGCAGACCACCGATACCGGACTGGGTCAATCCAGCTGTGTTGGTATCGGCGGCGACCCGATCCCCGGTTCCAGCTTTATCGATATCCTGAAATTGTTTGAGCAGGACCCGCAGACCGAAGCCATTGTGATGATCGGTGAAATCGGCGGCAGCGCGGAAGAAGAAGCTGCCGCTTACATCAAGGATCATGTTACCAAGCCGGTGGTGGGATATATTGCGGGGGTTACCGCGCCGAAAGGTAAACGTATGGGCCATGCCGGGGCAATCATCGCCGGCGGCAAGGGCACCGCGGACGAAAAATTCGCCGCCCTGGAGGCCGCGGGGGTGAAAACCGTGCGCAGCCTGGCGGATATCGGCGGCGCGCTGAAGACCCTGCTGTCGTGAGATTGGGGTTTAGGCCCGTGTGCGGCGGGCCGGGCCGCGCGGATAGGTTCGCTGCACGCCCGGCGATCGCGGGCCTGCCGCGCTGAGGGGCGCTCGGTAGGGCGGGAAAATCACGCCCGATTCGACCCCATTGCCACGGTCTCCCTTTAACAGGCTCGCTGCACGAACGGTGTTTGCGGGCCTACCCCATGGGGCGCTCGGTCGGGCGGGAAAACCACGCCCGATTCGACCCTTTCAGCACGGTTTCCCTTTAACACGTTTGTTGCACGCCCGGCGATCGCGGTCTCCCTTTAACAAATTCGTTGCACGCGTTTTATTCGCAACATCCCCGGTAAATCTCAGCTACATTTAATTCATATATCGCTGCTTGTGATAGTCATTATTAATGGCGTCATATCATTATTAAATAATAGTGTGTTAACCAATTTTAAATAACGCGTCAAAAATTTTATCTTTCCAGGTAATTTACCGATCTGATTAATCACATATAATTAACAAAACGATCATCGCTGGTTAAATTTGAAATAATATTTAACATGAATGAGAAAATATTGCGCCAAATCAATGATTTTTTATAGTGGATTGGGATTAAATTGGCGTAAATTGCGCTGTCTCAATTTTTGCAATGACGGGACGTGATGAATGGATTGATCGAGACGTCATTTCCCGACCGCCGTCACGAAAAAAAATATTTATCATAAGTAAGTTGAGGGGTAGTATGTGGATTGTAAAATTCTGAATAGATCAGCCTTATTTAATACCCGTTCTCGATTTCCCGACACCGATGCCGCGGCGCTAGTGTTTTTGCCGGGTAAACCGCAGGCCGGAAAAATTATAAAGTTTTTTATACCTTAAATAATTCACGTTGCAGGAAAGCCAACGTAGCTGCAACGTGAGGTATGGCGGGTATGTTATTCACCGCGGGTTGTTGCAGGGCTTCGGTACATCGAAGCGCCAGATTACCGCACGTGGGATCCATCCTGTGAGGAGCAAGGAGTCAAAATGTTTGATGTCGTCGAACTGTCACGGTTACAGTTTGCCTTAACTGCGATGTACCACTTTCTATTTGTCCCGTTAACCCTGGGATTGGCGTTTTTACTCGCCATAATGGAAACGGTATACGTCCTGTCGGGCAAACAGATTTATAAAGATATGACCAAGTTCTGGGGTAAATTGTTCGGTATCAATTTTGCCCTGGGTGTAGCCACCGGCCTGACCATGGAGTTCCAGTTCGGAACCAACTGGTCATATTTCTCTCATTACGTCGGCGACATATTTGGCGCTCCTCTGGCCATTGAAGGGTTGATGGCCTTCTTCCTCGAGTCCACTTTTGTCGGCCTGTTCTTCTTCGGCTGGGATCGCCTGAGCAAAACCCAGCACCTCACGGTGACCTGGATGGTGGCTTTGGGCTCCAACCTGTCCGCGCTGTGGATATTGGTGGCCAACGGCTGGATGCAAAATCCCATCGCGTCGGATTTCAACTATCAGACCATGCGCATGGAGATGGTGAGCTTCGCCGACCTGGTGCTGAACCCGGTGGCGCAGGTCAAATTCGTTCATACCGTGGCCGCCGGGTACTGCACCGGCGCGATGTTTATCCTCGGCATCAGCTCATATTACCTGCTTAAAGGCCGCGACACCGCGTTTGCCAAACGCTCATACGCCATCGCGGCGGCGTTCGGCATGGCGGCGGTCCTGTCCGTTATCGTCCTGGGGGATGAATCCGGCTACGAAATGGGGGACGTGCAAAAAACCAAGCTGGCGGCCATCGAAGCCGAATGGGAAACGCAGCCCGCCCCGGCCTCCTTTACCCTGTTCGGCATTCCCAACCAGGCGACGCAGCAAAATAATTTCTCCATCCGCGTTCCTTATGCTTTGGGTCTGATTGCCACCCGCTCTACGGATCGGCAGGTTACCGGCATCAAGGATTTGATGGCGCAGCATCAAATCCGTATTCGCAACGGCATGAAAGCCTATGCTTTGCTGCAGGAATTGCGTCATGGCAATGCCGATCCGGCGTTGCTGGGCCAGTTCAATCAGGTTAAACAGGATTTGGGCTACGGTCTGCTGCTCAAGCGTTACACCGATAACGTGGCCAACGCTACGGAAGAACAGATCCAGAGCGCTACCCGGGATTCAATCCCGCGCGTGGCGCCGCTGTACTTCTCGTTCCGCATCATGGTGCTGGGCGGTGTGCTGATGCTCATCATTATCACTATGTCCTTCTGGAGCGTGATTCGTAACCGTATCGGCCAAAAAACCTGGCTGCACCGCGCCGCGCTGTACGGCATCCCCATTCCATGGATTGCCATCGAAGCCGGCTGGTTTGTGGCCGAGTACGGCCGCCAGCCCTGGGCGATTGGTGAAATCCTGCCCACCGCCGTCGCCAATTCCACGCTGACGGCCGGGGATATCCTGTTCTCCATGGGGCTAATCTGCGGGCTTTACACCCTGTTCCTGGTAGCGGAAATGTATTTGATGTTCAAGTATGCGCGCCTGGGGCCGAGCAGCCTGAAAACCGGCCGTTATCACTTCGAGCAGCCGACGCTCGCCGTGCAGCAAGCACATTAACAGGAGCTTTTGCCATGTTTGACTACGAAGTTTTTCGCTTAATCTGGTGGGTGCTGATTGGTGTCCTGCTGATAGGCTTTGCCGTCACCGACGGTTTTGACATGGGCGTCGGCATGCTGATGCGCTTTCTTGGCCGCACCGATACCGAACGCCGGGTGTTAATCAATACCATCGCTCCCCACTGGGAAGGCAACCAGGTTTGGCTTATCACCGCCGGCGGCGCGCTGTTCGCCGCCTGGCCCATGGTGTATGCCGCCGCGTTTTCCGGTTTTTATATCGCCATGATCCTGGTTCTGGCATCGCTGTTTTTCCGGCCGGTAGGCTTTGAATATCGCGCCAAAATCGACGATCCCCGCTGGCGCAATGCCTGGGACTGGGGCCTGTTCGCCGGCGGTTTCATCCCGCCGGTGGTTATCGGCGTGGCGTTCGGCAACCTGCTGCAGGGGGTGCCGTTCCAGGTGGATGAATTCCTGCGTCTGTCCTATACCGGTAATTTCTTCCAGCTGTTGAACCCATTCGGCCTGTTGGCCGGTATCGTCAGCCTGTGCATGTTCCTCACCGTGGGGGGCACCTATCTGCAGATGCGCACTGAAGGCGAACTGCTGGTGCGCGCCCGCGCCGTGAGCCAGGCTACCAGCCTGCTGACGCTGGTGACCTTCCTGCTGGGCGGCTTCTGGCTGGTGTACGGTATCGACGGTTTCACCATTACGTCGGCCATCGATACCAACGCCGTTTCCAACCCGCTGAATAAAGAAGTAGCGCACCAGGCAGGTGCCTGGATGGTGAAATATCATCAGTATCCGCTGCTATGGATAGTGCCGGCGCTGGGCGTGCTGCTGCCGTTGCTGACCCTGCTTTTCAGCCGTACCGGCAAAGGGGCCTGGGCCTTCGTCTTTTCCTCGCTGACCATTGCCTGCATTATTCTCACGGCGGGTATAACCCTGTTCCCGTTCATCATGCCCTCGATAACGATGCCTAACGCCAGCCTGACTGTGTGGGATGCCACGTCAAGCCTGCTGACGCTGAAGGTCATGACCGGCGTCGCGGTGATCTTTGTCCCCATCGTGTTGCTCTATACCTTCTGGTGCTACTACAAGATGTACGGACGCATCACTAAAGAACACGTGGAACAAAACACGCATACCCTGTACTGAGTAAGGAGCTGAAAAATGTGGTATTTTGCTTGGATTCTCGGAACGCTTCTGGCCTGCTCCTTCGGCATCATCACCGCCCTGGCGCTTGAGCATCATGAAGACAGCCAGGGGGAGAACGACGTCCGGTGATCAAAACCCTGGTCGACCGACTCTATAGTGCTACCGATAAGAGCCCATTGCGGGCTCTTTCGCTCATCCTGGCGCTGGTGCTGGCCGGTTGCGTGTTCTGGATGCCGGCGCGTTTTGCCGTGCAGACCAGTCATTTGAATGCCTGGCACAACCTGCTGGTGGTGTGGGCGGTATGCGCCGGCGTCATTCACGGCACCGGCTTTCGGCCGCGCCGGTGGGGCTGGCGGTTATGCTTTTTGCCTTTGGCGTCCCTGATTGTCCTGGCGGCGGCGCTGGTTTACGTCTTTTATTAGCTGTTGCGGCTGCGTTATGGCGGCCGTAGCCTTCATTACATAATTATTTTCATTCCGCAAAGGGAATTTATTCCAAACGTGATCGGTCTTGCGTATAGTAAGCACCGTTGTTTTGCGTTGCTGGGATATACAGTGAGTAATACGTTATTCCAATGGCCGGTACGGGTCTATTACGAAGATACCGATGCCGGAGGTGTGGTCTATCACGCTCGTTACGTGGTTTTTTATGAAAGGGCCCGTACCGAAATGCTGCGCCAGCATAATTTTCACCAACAAGCCTTACTAAGCGCTAATATTGCTTTTGTGGTAAGGCGAATGACGGTGGACTATCTCGCCTCAGCGCGTCTGGACGATTTGCTCCTGGTAGAAAGTGAAATCGTTTCAATGCGCGGTGCCTCCCTGATTTTTGCGCAACGCATCCTGAATGCTGAAGGGCAGCTTCTCAGCCGGGCGGATGTTTTGATTGCCTGTATCGATCCACACCAAATGAAGCCAATTGCGCTTCCTAAGTCTATTGTCGCGGAGTTCAAGCAGTGACTGACATGAACATTGTTGATCTGTTCCTGAAAGCGAGCTTTCTGGTTAAACTGATCATGTTGATTTTAATATGCTTTTCCATTGCATCCTGGGCGATCATTATCCAGCGCACACGCATTCTCAATTCGGCGACCCGTGAGGCTGAAGCGTTCGAGGATAAGTTCTGGTCCGGAATCGAGCTGTCCCGCCTTTATCAGGAAAGCCAAACCCGCCGCGACACATTAACCGGCACCGAGCAGATTTTTTACTCCGGCTTCAAAGAGTTCGCCAGACTGCACCGGGCCAATAGCCATGCGCCGGAAGCGGTGGTGGAAGGCGCTTCCCGCGCCATGCGCATCTCCATGAACCGGGAATTGGAAGCCCTTGAAACCCATATTCCCTTCCTGGGCACCGTAGGGTCAATCAGCCCGTATATCGGATTGTTCGGCACCGTTTGGGGTATAATGCACGCCTTTATCGGACTGGGCGCGGTAAAGCAGGCCACCCTGCAAATGGTTGCTCCAGGCATCGCCGAAGCGCTGATTGCCACGGCCATCGGCCTGTTTGCCGCCATTCCGGCGGTTATGGCCTTTAACCGGCTGAGCCAGCGGGTGAACAAGCTGGATCAGAATTACGATAATTTCACCGAAGAGTTCATCGCCATCCTGCATCGTCAGGCCTTCGCCAGCGATAGCGCTAAGTAGAAGGAGGGGAGAACATGGCCCGGAGACGCGGTCGCAGAGAACTCAAGTCAGAGATCAATATCGTTCCCTTGCTCGATGTGTTATTGGTCCTGGTATTAATTTTTATGGCTACGGCGCCGATAATTACGCAGAGCGTCGAAGTCGACCTGCCGGACGCGACGGATTCGAAAGCGGTGAGCAGTGACGATAATCCGCCGGTGATCGTGGAAGTGGCAGGCGTCGGCCAGTACAGTCTGGTGGTGGACCACAACCGTATGGAGCAATTACCGCCGGAACAGGTGGTTGCCGAGGCGCGATCCCGCATTACGGCCAATCCCAAAACGGTATTTCTGATTGGTGGCGCGAAAGACGTGCCCTATGATGAGATTATCAAGGCGCTGAATCTGCTGCATCAGGCCGGCGTGAAGTCGGTAGGCCTGATGACCCAGCCTATTTGATGGCATGCGGATAATGCGCGCTCTTTTTGGCAAACCTGTTTTTGGGAATCGATTGTGGTAAAGGCAACCGAACAGAACGATAAGCTCAAACGTGCCATTATTGTCTCGATTATCCTGCATATTCTCCTGTTCGGTTTTCTGATCTGGAGTTCCTACACGCAGGATGTCGACACAAGCGGCGGCGGGGGAGGCGGCTCGTCTATCGATGCGGTTATGGTCGATCCCGGTGCCGTGGTACAGCAGTATAACCGTGAACAGAATCAGCAGACGGATGCTCAGCGTGCCTCGCAATTACGTGAAAAGCAGGCTCAGCAGCAGGCTGAAGAGCTGCAGCAGAAGCAGGCGGCCGAGCAGCAGCGTCTGAAGGAACTTGAGAAGGACCGGCTGGCGGCGCAGGAAGCGGCCGAACAGCAGAAAGAGCAGCAGGCCGAGCAGCAAAAGCAGGCCGCGTTGCAAAAACAGCAGGCGGAAGCCGCCACTAAACAGGCGCAAGAGCAGCAGAAACAGGCTGAAGCGGCGGCGGCCCAGGCCAAGGCCGAAGCGGCCGAGCAGGCGAAAGCCGCTGCCGAGCAGGCCAAAGCGGCCGCCGAAGCGAAAAAGCAGGCCCAGGCTGAAGCCAATAAGGAAGCGGCCGCCGCTGCCGCTGCGGCGAAAAAGCAGGCTGATGCCGCCGCGGCAGCCGCCGCTCAGGCTAAAGCGCAGCAGGCGGCTCAAGCCAAGGCGGAACAGGCGGCCCAGGCCAAGGCGGCACAGGCCGCCAAGGCCAAGGCCGCGGAAGAAGCCAAGCAGGCCGCCGCCGAAGCGGCGCAAGAAAAAGCCGATGCCGCCGAGGCCGCGCAAGAGAAAGCCGCCGCCGCCACAGCCGCCAAGGAGAAAGCCGCCGCCGCCGCCGAGGCGAAGGCCAGCGCCGCCGCGGCGAAAAAAGCCGCCGCGGATGCCAAGAAAGCCGCCGCGGCCGCCGCCGCCAAGAACTCCAGTGAGGTCGATGATCTGCTGGGGGGCCTGACGGATTCCAAGAACGCGCCGAAAGCCGGCGGCGGTCCCACGAAGGGGGGCAAACCCGCAGGCGCCGGCAACAGCAAGCAGAGCGGGGCGACCGGCGCGGAAATCAATGGCTATGCCAGCCAGGTGAAAGCGGCGATTGAGCAAAAATTTTACTCGGATCCTGCGTTTACCGGCAAAACCTGTACGCTGCGGCTTAAGCTGGCCCCGGACGGTATGGTGATTTCAGTCAGTTCAGAAGGTGGCGATCCGGCGTTGTGCCAGGCGGCTGTTTCAGCGGCCAAGCTGGCCAGAATACCGAAACCCCCGAGTCAGGCGGTTTATGAGGTGTTTAAAAACGCTCCGCTCGATTTTAAACCGCAATAAACGGTAAAGAAGTCTAAATGGCAAGGTAAATCTTTAAGATTTAGACTATGTTGTCAGCCTGGTCCTTGTAGTTATGTTTAAGAAGTTTGGCTAAAATTCTGCTAATTTATCGGTGCGTAACGCGTCGGTATGGGAGATGAAATGAAGCAGGCATTTCGAGTAGCGCTAAGTTTACTGTTTTTATGGGCATCCATACTTCATGCCGAAGTGAGAATCGAGATCACCCAGGGGGTGGACTCGGCAAAACCTATCGCCGTAGTGCCTTTCAAATGGGCCGGTCCGGGAGCCGCTCCTGAGGAAGTGGGCACCATCGTCGGGGCGGATTTGCGCAACAGCGGCAAATTCAACCCTATCGACCCCGCCCGTATGCCGCAGCAGCCCGCCACCGCCGCGGAAGTGACCCCGGCTGCCTGGACCGCCCTCGGCATTGACGCCGTGGTGGTGGGCCAGGTGCAGCCCGGCGCCGACGGCGGTTATGTGGTGAGCTACCAGCTGGTGGATACTTCCGGCAGCGCTCCCTCCGTGCTGTCCCAGAATCAATTCAAGGTGACCAAGCAGTGGCTGCGCTATGCCGCGCATACCGTCAGCGACGAATCCTTTGAAAAGTTGACCGGGATCAAGGGCGCGTTCCGCACACGCATCGCATATGTGGTACAAACCAACGGCGGGCAGTATCCTTATGAGCTGCGCGTTTCCGATTACGACGGTTTCAACCAGTTCGTGGTCCATCGTTCGCCTCAGCCCCTGATGTCACCGGCCTGGTCGCCGGACGGCAGCAAACTGGCTTACGTTACCTTCGAAAGCGGCCGTTCCGCCCTGGTGGTGCAAACCCTGGCCAACGGCAACGTCCGCCAGATTGCCAGCTTCCCGCAGCACAACGGCGCGCCGTCGTTTTCTCCTGACGGCAGCAAATTGGCGTTCGCCCTGTCGAAGACGGGCAGTTTGAATTTGTATGTAATGGATTTGGGCTCCGGCCAGATCAGGCAAGTCACTGATGGCCGCAGCAACAATACGGAACCGACCTGGTTCCCGGACAATCAGACCCTGGCGTATACTTCCGACCAGGGCGGTCGTCCGCAACTGTATAAAGTGAGTATCAACGGCGGTAGTCCGCAGCGCCTGACCTGGGAAGGTTCTCAGAATCAGGATGCGGATGTGAGCGCGGACGGGAAATTCCTGGTCATGGTCAGCAGCGATGGTGGCGCTCAACATATCGCTAAACAAGATCTGGTTACGGGAGCCGTTCAAGTATTGTCGGCCACGTTCCTGGATGAGACGCCTAGCGTCGCTCCCAATGGCACAATGGTAATCTATAGCTCCACACAGGGAATGGGTTCCGTGTTACAGCTGGTCTCGACTGATGGGCGTTTCAAAGCGCGTCTTCCGGCGACTGATGGACAGGTAAAATTTCCTGCCTGGTCTCCGTATCTGTGATGCATGTGTAAATATGTATGGCAAACTATAAAAGGAAAATGAGATGCAACTGAACAAAGTGCTAAAAGGGCTGATGTTGGCTGTGCCAGTACTGGCTATCGCCGCGTGTAGTTCCCACAAAAGCGCTAACAATGGTGCTGATACCTCCATGGGCGCTGGCACTGGTATGGACAATAGCGGTGCAAATAATTCGTCCTCCACAGAACAGGCTCGCCTGCAGATGCAAGAACTGCAGAAGAACAATATCGTTTACTTTGATCTCGACAAGTACGATATTCGTTCTGATTTTGCTCAAATGCTGGACGCGCATGCTAACTTCCTGCGCAGCAATCCATCCTACAAAGTGACAGTTGAAGGTCATGCGGATGAACGCGGCACGCCGGAATATAATATCGCCCTGGGCGAACGTCGTGCCAATGCCGTGAAAATGTATCTTCAGGGTAAAGGCGTCTCTGCCGATCAAATCTCTATCGTATCTTATGGTAAAGAAAAACCGGCTGTGCTGGGACATGACGAAGCGGCTTACGCTAAAAACCGTCGTGCCGTACTGGTATACTAAGAGAATTGCATGAGCGGTAACTTCAGACGATCTATCATCAGTCTGTCGTTGCTGGTTGGCGTAGCAGCCCCATGGGCTGCTACTGCCCAAGCGCCAATCAGTAATGTCGGCTCCGGCTCGGTGGAAGACCGGGTCACTCAGCTTGAGCGTATCACTAACGCTCACGCCCAGCTATTAACTCAACTTCAGCAACAGCTTGCCGATACCCAGCGCGATATCGATTCTCTCCGGGGTCAAATCCAGGAAAACCAGTATCAGCTCTCGCAGGTTGTGGATCGCCAAAAACAGATCTATCAGCAACTGGACACCTTGAGTAGTGGCCAGGGTGGGCAGGGTCAGCAAGGCAGCCAAAACGCGGCCGCCCCCACGGACAACGGCACGGCGACGGCGTCAAATGACACCGGCGGCGGCCAGGATGCGGCCCCCGCGGCGGCAGCTCCGGCGGTAGGCGCAGCCACGGGCGATGCCAATACCGACTACAATGCGGCGGTGTCCTTGGTGCTTGAGAAAAAACAGTACGATCAAGGCATCCTTGCGTTCCAGAATTTTGTCAAACGCTACCCGGATTCAACCTATCAGCCTAATGCCAACTACTGGCTGGGACAGTTGAATTACAACAAGGGTAAAAAAGACGACGCGGCATATTATTTCGCGTTGGTGGTCAAAAATTATCCCAAATCGCCGAAAAGCTCCGAAGCGCTGTTTAAAGTCGGGGTAATCATGCAGGAAAAAGGCCAAACTGATAAAGCGAAGGCCGTTTACCAGCAGGTGATCAAACTTTATCCCAATACCGATTCAGCCAAGCAGGCGCAAAAACGTCTGGCTGGTCTATAAGCTATACCCAAAAAATTTGAGTGGCAGGGCGGGGCCGTGTAATGCCAACGCACCTGCAACTTGAAGTATGATGGGTATATTCTGGCCTGGAGCGTGGTTTAATCACCTAGTTTAGGCCTGAGTGCTCGAAGATCAGGCAGTTGAACGCTCCTATTGGAAATTTAGGTTGCGCAGAATTAATTAATTAGTAATATATGCCGCCGTTGCCATGGGAAAGCGTTCTGTCCAGGGTAGCAGTAAGAAATCGGGTAAAAGGGTCGTTAGCTCAGTTGGTAGAGCAGTTGACTTTTAATCAATTGGTCGCAGGTTCGAATCCTGCACGACCCACCATTATCCGACCAGGTCAATTTTTTGTGACGCTCGCGGGATAGCATTTGCCCCGGCGAGTAACTCTTTTTGCCGTGTTTTGCTCCTTTCGCATAACACCGTCCCTGTGGGTCGTTAGCTCAGTTGGTAGAGCAGTTGACTTTTAATCAATTGGTCGCAGGTTCGAATCCTGCACGACCCACCACTTTCAAAAATACCTCCCCTGGCAGCAAATTTCCTCAAAACGTAAATATTCCACGTGTCGTGCTGGATGAGAACCTGCGCAGGTTTGAGCCGAGCGAAGCGAGACAGCGTTGCCGTATGGCAACGACCCGAAGGGCGAGGCCAAAGGCCGAGTTATCCTGCACGACCCACCACTTCCAAAAATACCTCCCCTGGCAGCAAATTTCCTCAAAACGTAAATATTCCACGTGTCGTGCTGGATGAGAACCTGCGCAGGTTTGAGCCGAGCGAAGCGAGACAGCGTTGCCGTATGGCAACGACCCGAAGGGCGAGGCCAAAGGCCGAGTTATCCTGCACGACCCACCACTTTCAAAATACTTCCCCTAGGCTGCAAATTTCCGCTTAACGCTTATATCGCACGAGTCGTCCTGCACCACCCACCAACATCTTGCTAGAATCCTTTCAACTAAACAAATATACAAAATAACACAAATTTATGGGGACTTTTGCCGCAAATTTGATTATTTTGTTTAGTATATAAAACATTCAGGTCGTAAACAGACCCACCGGCACAGGTCGGCATGTTGCCCTTGCACCGGAATATATGCGAGATAAAGATGATTGAGCTACTGGATACCAATGCTGCCATTTACCCGTTTCCGCCTAAACCGCGGCCGCTCAGCGTGGATGAAAAGCAGTTTTATTATAGCAAAATCAAAGAACTGTTAAAGCGTCGCAATGCGGTAATGGTCGCTCATTATTATACCGACCCCGAGATCCAGGCGCTGGCGGAAGCCACCGGCGGCTGTGTGGCCGACTCCCTGGAGATGGCCAGATTCGGCAGTACCCATCCCGCCACCACATTGCTGGTGGCCGGTGTGCGTTTTATGGGCGAAACGGCAAAAATTCTCAGTCCGGAAAAAACCGTGCTGATGCCGACCCTCAAGGCGGAGTGTTCGCTGGATTTGGGCTGTCCCATTGAAGAGTTCAGTGCTTTTTGCGATGCTCATCCCGATCGCACCGTGGTGGTTTATGCCAATACCTCCGCCGCGGTGAAAGCCCGTGCCGACTGGGTTGTCACCTCCAGTATCGCCGTGGAACTTATTGAGCATTTGGACGGCCTGGGTGAAAAAATCATTTGGGCGCCGGATCGTCATCTCGGCCGCTACGTGCAGCAACAGACCGGGGCGGATATTCTCTGCTGGCAAAGCGCCTGTATCGTCCATGACGAATTCAAAACCCAGGCGCTACTGCGTATGAAGGCCCTTTATCCCGAGGCCGCGGTACTGGTTCATCCCGAGTCGCCCCAGGCGATTGTGGAGATGGCCGACGCGGTGGGGTCCACCAGCCAGCTCATTCAGGCCGCGAAAAGGCTGCCGCAACAGCAGATGATTGTCGCCACCGACCGGGGCATTTTTTACAAAATGCAGCAAGCCTGCCCCGATAAAATGCTGTTGGAAGCCCCTACCGCCGGCGATGGCGCAACCTGTCGCAGCTGTGCCCATTGTCCCTGGATGGCCATGAACGGCCTTGAAGCCATAGCACGGGGACTTGAAGAGGGAGGGGAACAGCATGAAGTGCATGTGGCTGCAGGGCTGCGTGACAAGGCGCTGGTGTCGCTGAACCGCATGTTGTCGTTCGCGGCCGGGCTGAATGTCAAGGTCACCGGCAATGCCTGAACCTGACAATGAGGATGATGCCAGGGATGGAGCGCTCCCGCGTCTTGCCGGGCGGACTGAGGCCGCCGGCATTCAATGCGGGTGATGGGCATGTGCGTGGGCATGGGCATGTGTTGGTTCCGCCGTGTCTACCGTGATACCGCAATCGTCCTCCGGACACTGCTGGTACTCCATTTGTACGGTGGCGTGGCTTATCTGATAGTGATCCAGCAGGTAGTGCTGGATCTGATGAAGCAGGGCGTCGTGGTCATAAGGGGGAATGACCTGGGCATGCAGCGTCATCACCGGTCTTTCACCCACCTGCCAGACATGCACATGATGGATGTTGCGCACTTCGGGAATATTAAGACACATATCGCGTTTGAGTTTTTCAATATCGATTTGACTCGGCGTACCTTCCAGCAGCTCATGCAGGCTCTCTTGCAACAGCCGCCAGCCGCTGCGCAGCACCAGGCATGACACCAGGCATGACAATATGGGGTCAATATACAGCCAGCCGGTGAAAACAATCACTCCCGCCGCCACGATCGCCCCCACCGAACCCAGCAAATCGCCCAGGACATGCAGGGCGGCGGCGCGCAGATTGATATTCTTTTCCCCTTCGCCGCCGTGGAGCATCCAGAAAGAGAGCAGATTCGCCACCAGGCCGCCAACCCCGATGATCAACATCGGCCAGCCGGCGATGGGATGGGGCTGGTAAAAACGCCGGACTGCTTCCCATACGATGAGCAGTGTGATGACCAGCAGGGCCAGGGCATTGATAAACGCCGCCAGGGTGGTCAGGCGCAGATAACCGAAGGTATGGCTGCTATTGGGTTTGCGCTGGGCGAACCTGACCGCCAGCAACGCCATCAACAGCGCCGCGGCATCGGTGAGCATATGTCCGGCGTCGGCCAGCAGCGCCAGCGAGCCGGTAAAAAGGCCGCCCGCGACTTCCACCACCATAAACAGGGCGGTTATGGCAAACGCCGCCAGCAGCCGCCGGTTATTGCTGTTTTCCGCCGCGCCATGCGCATGATTGTGTGTGGCCGCCATCAGGGTACCTTAAAATGAATAAAGTCATAAATGAAACGCATTTACCCCGAGTATACCGGTGATGGCGAAAGTTACCGTAAAATTTTATGCAGCTATTTTTTACCAAAAAGCACCGGGGCGTTCGGTGTGGCTGCCCCTAAGGTAACGTATCGACGGCTGCGGGGTATGCTCGCGTCAATGGCCGGATGCGGTGGTGAAATCCGAATAAAAAAAGGAATCAGGCCATGGCCTGATTCCCGGTATAATACTCAGTAAAAGATGGCGCTATATAAAAGTGCGGCATTAATCAGAGTATTCGAACAGCAGATACTTAAATAGCCTTACTGTGTCGTTCCGTCTGTTTTTGTCCCATTGGGCGTTGAACCGGGACCAGTTTGGACTTTGCTGTTGATGTTAGGACATTTTCCATCTTTGCATTTGGTATTTTTATCAATGTCACTGGCGCTCATATTAGAACTGTCGGTATTGCTGGTGTTAATCTTGCTGTTATCGACATTATTAGGCGGCAGGTTCTGTTTTGCGCCGGGACTGTTCGATTGATTTTCCTGACCATTGTTGGAGGTTGAGCCGGTATCGTTGGATGAACTTGCCGTCGCGGCTAATGCTGCTCCGCTACCCAAAGTCATTACCGCTGTCAAAAAAAGCATTGCCATGTTCTTTAGGGTGGTGGTTTGCATAATATTTTCCCTCTTTCGGACTGGGGGTGAATGAAAGCCCGCATTTTTACATTTTTCACGATCGGAAAAGCTGTTTAAGGCGCATCCGGGGGCCTCGCAAGAAAATGTTAAGCCAATGACTACGGCAGGTTAAGTGCCGGTTATTTTTGGCTTATCATTGTTTAAGCATAGCCAACAATCGGCATTGATCAACTTTGAGTTGGCTTATGCCCGAAATGCGCATTTACAGACGAAGTCTGCCGGGCTAGATTATCCGGCATATATCATGAAGTTATCCCTAGGCGCCGCGGTGCGCAGAGAACTAAAGTTTATGAATTATCTCAATGACGATTTAAGAATAAGAGAAATTAAAGAATTGCTGCCGCCGGTGGCCCTTTTGGAAAAATTTCCGGCCACCGAACAGGCCGCCAAAACCGTTGCCGCCGCCCGGGCATCCATTCATCGCATCCTCAAAGGCAATGACGATCGTCTGCTGGTGGTGATCGGACCCTGTTCCATCCATGATACCGAGGCGGCAAAAGAGTATGCCGGTCGTTTATTGGCGCTGAGGAATCAATTACAGGACGAGCTGGAAATCGTCATGCGGGTTTATTTTGAAAAACCACGCACCACGGTGGGCTGGAAGGGGCTGATCAATGACCCTTACATGGACAATAGTTTTCAGATTAACGACGGCTTGCGCATCGCCCGCAAGTTATTACTGGACATCAACGATAGCGGGTTGCCGGCCGCGGGCGAGTTTCTGGATATGATTACGCCGCAATATGTCGCTGATATGATGAGCTGGGGCGCTATCGGCGCCCGGACCACCGAGTCCCAGGTCCATCGCGAGCTGGCATCGGGCCTGTCCTGTCCGGTTGGGTTCAAGAACGGCACCGACGGCACTATTAAGGTGGCTATCGACGCCATTAACGCCGCGGGCGCGGCGCACTGTTTCCTCTCCGTAACGAAGTGGGGGCACTCCGCCATCGTCAATACCAGCGGCAACGCCGACTGCCATATTATTTTGCGCGGCGGCAGAGAGCCGAATTACAGCGCCCACCATGTGAAAGCGGTTAAAGACGGCCTGGCGAAAGCGGGACTGCCGGCGCAGGTGATGATTGATTTCAGCCATGCCAACAGCAGCAAACAGTACCAGAAACAGTTGGATGTCGCGCGGGATGTCTGCGGACAGCTGAGCGGCGGCGAGCGGGGTATTATCGGCGTAATGGTGGAGAGCCATTTGCTGGCGGGAAATCAAAACCTGGAAAGCGGTGAAGCGCTGGTCTATGGCCGGAGTATTACCGACGCCTGCATCGGCTGGAACGACACCGAAACCATGCTGGGAGAATTGGCGCAGGCGGTGCGCGATCGTCGCCTGCAAGGCGAAAAGCCGGCCTGATTTGATTTTGTGAACGCGATTGCCGGTAAAGCGTTTATCGCCGGCAATCGCTTCGGTTCAACGGGACAAATTACTTGGCTTTGCCCTGATTGGCCACCGCGGCCGCTTTGGCGGCGATTTCAGCGGCGTTGCCCAGATAATAATGCTTGATGGGTTTCATGTTATCGTCGAATTCATAAACCAGCGGTACCCCTGTGGGGATATTCAGCTCAAGAATTTCTTCTTCGCTCATATGATCGAGGAATTTCACCAGGGCGCGAATGGAGTTGCCGTGGGCGGCGATAATAACGCGTTCACCGCTCTTCATGCGCGGTAAAATCGTTTCGTTCCAGTAAGGGGTGACCCGTTCGATGGTCAGCGCCAGGCTTTCCGTGGTGGGCAGTTCAGCCTCTGTCAGCTTGGCGTAGCGGGCATCATGCCCCGGGAAACGTTCATCATCACGGGTGAGTTCCGGAGGGGTCACGGCAAAACCGCGACGCCATTGTTTCACCTGTTCGTCACCGTATTTTTCGGCGGTTTCGGCTTTGTTCAGTCCTTGCAACGCGCCGTAATGGCGTTCGTTCAGACGCCAGGATTTTTCAACCGGCAGCCAAGCCTGGTCCAGTTCGTCCAGTATATTCCACAGGGTATGAATGGCGCGCTTCAAGACGGAGGTATAGGCGAAATCGAAAATAAAACCTTCATCTTTCAGCAGTTTACCCGCTTGTTTAGCTTCAGTGCGGCCTTTGTCGGACAAATCGACGTCCGTCCAGCCGGTAAAGCGATTTTCATTATTCCACTGGCTTTCACCGTGTCGTACCAGAACCAGTTTCGTTACCGCCATCGTTGACTCCTTAAAGTCTAAAGATTTTTGTGAAAACTCCTTTTATTATATTGCCTGCCCGGTGGATGCGGCAACCGCATAGCGTTAAACAGCGTGAAATAAATAACCCGCTACACTATTGCTATCTTGCTATAACGCCACGAACTGATAACGGGTTTGGGAACGATAGGTCTCGCCCGGCTGGAGCCAGCAGTCAGGCTGCGGCCATTCCGGGTGATGCGGACTGTCCGGCAAAAACTCGCTCTCCAAAGCCACGCCGCTGTAGTTGAGGTACTCCCCGCCCTGGCGCGCCGGCGTCCCCGCCAGGTAATTGCCGGTGTATAGCTGCAGAGCCGGCGCGGTGGTAAAGACCTTCAACAGCACCTGGCCGTCAGCCGACCAGAGCTGCGCCGCGGGACTGTCGCCGTCGCGGCAGGCGGTATACAGCAAATAGGCATGATCGTAGCCTTTGACCCGCTGTTGATCGCGATCGCGCAGAAAATCCTGGGAAATGGTCTTGGGTTTACGAAAATCCATGCCGGTATTGTCCACATCCGCCAGCGGCGCGCAGGGTATGCCGTCGCTGTCCACCGGCAGGTACTGGCCGGCATAGATCTGCAGCGTTTCCTGTCGGATGTCGCTATTGGCGCCGTCCAGATGAAAATAGGCATGATTGGTCAGGTTGACCGGACAGGGGTGATCCACGGTGGCGCGGTAAGCGATGGCCACGGCGTTGTCTTCGGTGACGGTATAACGCACCATCGCCGTCAGGTTGCCGGGAAAACCCTGGTCGCCGTCGGCGGAGGATAAGCGGTATAGCACCGAGGTCAGGCTATGTTCCACGCACTCCCAGCGACGGGCGTTGAAGCCTGTCGGACCGCCGTGCAACTGGTGTTCGCCCTGATTGGCGCTTAACGGCCAATGATGGCCGTCCAGGGTAAGATTGGCTTTTGCGATACGGTTGGCATAGCGGCCCACCGTCGCTCCCAGGTAGGCGCTCTGCTTGAGGTAATCCGCCGGGGTCGGACACCCCAGCAGCACTTCCCGTTTGGCGCCGGATTTCAGCGGCAGCTGGCATGAGAGCCAGGTAGCCCCCCAATCCATCAGGGTTATCTGCAGACCCGTTTCAGAGCCCAGGGTCAGGCAGTTGAACGGTTTACCGTCGGGGGCCGTGCCGGATTCAAACTCTTTTAACATAGACCTGTTCCTTCGGAAGCATGGCAAACATAAAAAGTCTCTTTAAGGCCGGTTTTTTGCCGGTATTGTTCCGCAACCGCCGCGCGTACCGACTCAACGCGCTCTGTGGGCACCAGCGCCACCACGCAACCGCCAAACCCGCCGCCGGTCATGCGAACGCCGCCTTCGGTACCGATTTCCTGTTTAACGATTTCCACCAGGCTATCGATGGGGGGAACGGTGATTTCAAAGTCATCCCGCATGGAAGCGTGAGACTCCGCCATCAAAATTCCCATTTTGGTTAAATCTCCCGCGGCCAGCGCCTCGGCGGCGGCCAGGGTACGCGCATTTTCAGTCAGCACATGCCGCACGCGTTTGGCGACCACCGGATCCAATTCGTGTTCCACCGCTTCGAACTGGCTCAATTCCACATCGCGCAGTTTGTCGACGGCGAAAAAACGCGCGCCGGTTTCACACTGTTCGCGGCGGGCGTTATATTCGCTATCCACCAGGCCGCGTTTCACGTTGGAGTTGATGATGATCACCGCGACGTTCGCCGGCATGGGCACGGCCCGGGTACCCAGAGTGCGGCAGTCGATCAGCAGCGCATGGTTATCTTTGCCCAGCGCTGAAATCAATTGATCCATAATGCCGCAGTTACAGCCGACAAACTGGTTTTCCGCTTCCTGGCCGTTAAGCGCCAGGGCCACGTCGTCCAGCCGGAGGTGATACAGGGTCTGGATGGCCTTGCCCACCGCCACTTCAAGCGATGCCGATGAACTCAGGCCCGCCCCCTGGGGAACGTTGCCGCTGAGCACCAAGTCGGCGCCGCCGAAATTCGAGTCACGCTGCTGCAAGTGTTTCACTACGCCGCGGACATAGTTGGACCACTGCTGGCTGTCATGGGATAAAATTGGCTCATCCAGCGAAAAAATATCTTGCTGATGGTCACAATCCACGGCAATAACCCGAATCTTGCGATCATCGCGTTTGGCGCAGCTCACCACGGTTTCATAGTCGATGGCACAGGGGAGAACAAAACCATCGTTATAATCGGTATGTTCGCCGATCAGGTTAACGCGGCCGGGTGCTTTCACCGTGAGCGCGGCATCGTAACCAAAGGATTGACGGAAGGTGGTTTCGGTGATGTTTTTTAACGTCATAGGGATACTCCGGTGTCCCGAAAATGAATGTCGCCGACCGCACGCAGGCGGTCGCTGGCTTGCTCGGCGGTCAAATCGCGCTGGGTTTCCGCCAGCATTTCATATCCGACCATAAACTTGCGCACCGTCGCCGAACGCAGCAGCGGCGGATAGAAATGGGCATGCAGTTGCCAATGGCTGTTGTCCTGGTTGATAAACGGCGCGCCGTGCCATCCCATGGAATAGGGGAATGAGCATTTGAACAGGTTGTCATATCTGCTGGTAAGCTTCTTCAGCGCTACCGCCAAATCGGCGCTTTGTGATGCATTCAGGGCGTCCAGGCGCAATACATGGGCTTTTGGCAGCAGCAGGGTTTCGAACGGCCAAGCCGCCCAATAGGGCACCACCGCCAGCCAGTGCTCGGTTTCCACCACGGTGCGCGCACCGTCGGCCAGCTCATTGGCCGTGTAGTCCACCAGCATCGGCGAACCGTGCTGACGGAAGTAATCCCGCTGGTATCGGTCTTCCCGCTCGGCTTCATTGGGCAAAAAGCTGTTGGCCCAGATTTGGCCGTGGGGGTGGGGATTGGAGCAGCCCATGGCGGCGCCCTTGTTCTCAAATACCTGCACCCAGGGATAACGCTGTCCCAGTTCGGCGCTCTGTTCTTGCCAGGTTTTGACAATGGCCTCCAGGGCGGGCAACGGCAATTCCGGCAGGGTTTTACTGTGATCGGGGGAAAAGCAGATGACCCGGCTGGTGCCGCGGGCGCTTTCACTGCGCATCAAGGGATTGTCGCCCGGCGCGGCATCGGGCGTATCCTCCATCAGGGCGGCAAAATCATTGGTAAAGACATAGGTGGTCTGATAGTCGGGGTTTTTATCCCCCGAGACACGGGTATTGCCCGGGCACAGGAAACACTGCGGATCGTGGGCGGGCAATTGATTGGAGGCCGGCGTTTCCTGCTGGCCCTGCCAGGGCCGTTTCGCCCGGTGCGGAGAAACCAGCACCCATTGACCGGTCAGCGGATTGTAACGGCGATGGGGATGATCGACGGGGTTAAACTGCATGTGAATCTCCTTTATTCCGGATAACCATTCGGGTGCCGGGACTGCCAGCGCCAGGTATCTTCGGCCATATCGGCCAGCGAGCGGGTTACCCGCCAGTTCAGTTCACGGGCCGCCTTATCCGGTGAGGCCCAATAGGCGGCCAGATCGCCGTCGCGCCGCGGGGCGAATTGATAGGGGATCTCCCGGCCGCACGCCTTGCTGAACGCGTTGACTACCTCCATGACGCTGTGTCCGACGCCGGAACCCAGGTTATAGATATGGGTGCCCGCCTTATTACGCAGGGCGTTCAGCGCCGCCACATGGCCGTCGGCCAAATCCACAACATGAATATAGTCACGAACGCCGGTGCCGTCCGGGGTGGGGAAGTCATTGCCGAAAATCGTCAAGGACGGCCGACGGCCCACCGCCACCTGGGCGATAAACGGCATGAGATTATTGGGGATGCCTTGCGGGTCTTCCCCCATCTCTCCGGAGGGATGGGCGCCTACCGGATTGAAATAACGCAGCAGGGTGATGCTCCAATCGGGCTCAGCCCGTTGCAGATCCTGCAGTATCTGTTCCGCCATGAGTTTGCTGCGGCCATAGGGGCTTGATGGCTGACCGGCGGGCAAACTCTCGTCATAGGGAACGACAGGCTGATCGCCGTAAACCGTGGCGGAGGAGCTGAAAATCAGATTTTTCACCCCGGCCTCGCCCATGGCGTCCACCAGCGCCAGGGTGCCGTAGACATTATTTTCGTAGTATTCCACCGGCTTGATTACCGATTCCCCCACCGCCTTCAGGCCGGCGAAATGAATAACCGCTTCGATGTGATGTTCGCGAAAGATAGCCGAGAGCAGGGTTTTATCGCGGATATCTCCCCGGTAGAAGGTTGGTTTGGCGCCGCACAGGCGGGCCAAGGTATCCACGACGCTGGCTTTGCTGTTATACAAATTATCCAAAATGATCGGATCGTAGCCCGCCCCGTGGAGCTGCACACAGGTATGGCTACCAATGTAACCGCTACCACCCGTTACTAATATTGACATTAGCTGGTCCTCTATCCTTCCATGGGTTTAAATTATCATGTCACATCGCCTCAAAAGGTGATCTTGTCGATATAAATGAAATCGATTACACATGATTTTAGCTGAAATTTGCGACCTCGCCTACAGCATTCACAGGAAGTATCAGGGGAGAAGAGGGCACCATACCGCACGGCATGGGAGCGAGGAATATGGTAACGCTTACATTACTGAAAACCCAGGCCGGTGGAAAGGACCGGCCCGAGAGAGGGGGCGATTATAACGTCTCGAACCGATAGCGGTAGATGTCCCCTTGCGGCACAAAGGTCAGCCGGTGGGTGATGCATTCGGGCGCATCTTCCGCATGGTGTGAAACGAATAGCAGCTGAGTATCCCCTTCGCCGATAAGCACATCTACCCAGCGGCGCACCAGCGCGCGGTTCAGGGGATCGAGACCCTGCAAGGGTTCGTCAAGGATCAGCAGGGCCGGATGTTTGACCATGGCGCGGGCAATCAGCACCAACCGCTGCTGCCCCCAGGATAAGCTGTGGAAAGGCGCGTCCGCCGCGCCGGTCAGTCCCAATAAGTCCAGCCACTGCCGGGTTAACAACTGCTGGCGTTCCGATACCGCCTGGTAGATGCCGATGGAGTCGAAAAATCCCGACAAAATGACGCTGCGGGCAGTGGCGCTGACCCGGTAATCCAGGTGCAGGCTGCTGCTGACATAGCCGATATGGCGTTTGATATCCCAGATGGTTTCACCGCTGCCGCGACGGCGGCCGAACAGCGTGAGATCGTTACTGTAGCCTTGAGGCTGGTCTCCGGTGACCAGGCTCAGCAGAGTGGATTTACCGGCTCCGTTCGGCCCGACGATTTGCCAGTGCTGGCCCGGCAGCACCTGCCAGTCCAGGTGGTGCAGGATGGGACGATCCTGATAGGTGACGACGCCGTTGCGCAAGGTAATCAAGGGTTCGCCGGCGGGCAGGGTGTTTTTTTGCCCCGGCGCCTCGGTGTCGGGCAATTGGATGCCGTTCATTGATTCGGCATGGGCCAACTGGGCCACCAGCGCTTGTGCCAGCAGCGTTTCGCGATCGCCGGTACAGGTTAATTCACAATCCGCCAAGATCCCCACATTGCCGATATAGGCCGGAATGTCGTCGAACCGGTTGAGTATCAGCACCAGGGCCATGCTGCCGTCTCCCAGACCATGCAGCATGTCGCTCAGCTGGGCGCGGGAGGCCACATCAAGGCCGTCGAAGGGCTCATCCAGGATCAGGATATCGGGTTTGGCCATCAGCGCCTGGCACAATAAGGTTTTACGCGTTTCGCCGGTGGAAAGGTATTTGAAACGCCGGGACAGCAGATGGGTGATGCCGAATTGTGTCGCCAGCGTTTGGCACAGCGCCGGGTCTTTATAATCCTGCTGGATAATTTCTCCGGCGGTCCGGCCGGTATCCTCCTCCCCTTCGCTTAACAGATCGGTGTTATTGCGCTGCCACTCCTCCGCCACCAGCTTTTGCAGCTGTTCAAAGGAGAGCCTGGCTATGCGCCGGTAGTCGCTGCGTCGGGAGCCGGACATAAGGGGGAGTTCATCCGCCAGCGCCCGCGCCAACGCGGATTTGCCGCTGCCGTTGGCGCCGACAAACGCCCAGCCTTCACCGGCACGAATGTCCAGCTGTGGGATGGATAACGTACGTGTATCGCTAAGACGAAATAATCCTTGCGAAATATGCAATGACGGCATCGATTGTTCCTTTTTATGCAACTGATGCCGTCAGCATCAATATTTTACCCGCCGATGTCAACTTTTTTGCCGCCTTCAGCACAGCGTGGCGAGGATCACCTTATCGGCATTAAAATATGCTGTGATTTTCTGGCCGAGAGTGAAATGCTGCTCCGCCATCACGGCTTTGGGCAGCGTGGCGCATAACACTTCGCCTCCGGCCAGGGTCAGCAACACCTCATCGTTATGCTCTCCCTGTTCAATATGGGTCAGGGTGCCGTAGAGGACGTTGTCGGCGTCGTCGATGGTTTGCTCCCCGGCTACCACGGAAACCCAGGGGGCCTTGATTAACGCCAGCACCTCTTTGCCCGGCGCCAGCTGCAACCGATCGCCGCTCTGCTGGGTCAGGGCCACCATCAAGCGGGTCCGGCCGTCCGCCAGCAGGATTTGAACCTGCTGCTGCACATGCTGGTGGGTGCGGTCAATGACGGTGCCAAAAAATTGGTTGCGGGCGCTGGTTTGCAGGGAAAAACGTGAAATGGCCGCCAGCAGGCTGTCCAGCGGCATACGATCGTCTTGTAAAACGTCAAAGGCCTTTTGCTGAATCTGGCCCAATAAATCATAGAGTTGCAGTAACCGTTCGGCATAGCGCGTCAGGGTCGCTCCGCCGCCGCCTTTGCCCCCGGTGGCCCTTTCAACCAGGGTTTGTTCCGCCAGTTCGTTCATGGCGCTAATGGCGTCCCAGGCGCTTTTGTAGCTAATACCCGCCAGTTTGGCGCCCTGGCTTATGGAGCCGGTCAGCTTTATCTGTTTAAGCAGGGCTATCCTTCGCGGGTCGGCAAAAAGACGCTGCTGAAGTTTCAGGGTTAAAAGGATTTCGGCCTGCATGCCTGTCTGCCTTGTCTGGTGGTTGATGGTTGGCTCGGCGATGGGGAAGCCGATAAATTCTCGCCGATTCAGCGCCCGGGGGCAAATGATATGCCGTCGCCAAGGCACATCCCGTGCGCTATAACATAAAAAGCTTAAGCAGCCGCGCCAGAAACTGGTATAAAGACATCATGATCCTGATAACACCTGCCGCCGGCATGAAATGAGGCCAAATGCTAGAATTACTGGAAAGCTTGTTAGTCGTAGTGCTCATGGTGCCAATCGTCATGGCCGTCATTTTAGGCTTGATTTACGGATTGGGCGAACTGTTCAATGTTATCTCCAAAATCGGCCATGCCAAGGAACATGACAAAAACTCCTCCGCCAAAACAGATTTGACGTCGGAACGCCGCTAACGGCGTACCCGGTCAAGGCTTGTCGCGATGCCATCCCACCGGATGGCATTATTTGTTTCACCTGCCGCTTTGTCCTTTCACGCCACTGCAAAAAAACATGAGGATGTCTATCCGGCCAGGACAAGAGCAAAGTGAATATATTCTTTAATAAGTATGATATGACTATCTCTTGTATTTATTAAATAACTTTCTGCATTTATTTGACGGTTATATCAGTATATTTGACATTGATATAAGTGTAACAGTTAAATGGTGTTTTCTTTTAGGTGACTTAAAAAAATAAATTTATCAGATATAATGCCACTCCACTGGCTATAGATTAATGGCAAGCGCCATTTCCGGAGGAAATATGGATTTCAATACCAATGGCATTGCGCCGGCATGCGGCACAAACGCCGGAACGGGAAGCCCTGCCGGTGGAAGCATTAATCGCATGGAATCATTCAGCAGCTTTTGTTTTGGCGTCGGTAACGGTTCCGCCCGCACCATGCCCATCGACATCCCCGGGCAAAACCGGTCCTTACGGCGGTCTTTTGCCCATGCGGAGCAAAGCCCGGAAAATGTTCAGCCTGCCTGCCGGTTCCTGGTGAAAGACCAGGAGGATGCGCGGCAGGTTGCCGCCTTGCTGAAAAACATGCGGGGGGTGGCGGATCGTATCGCCTGCACCCCGGACCGCCGGCGTTTTCTGGTTCAGCATCAAGGGTCCATATTCAATTTTTGCCTGGATGAGAACGGGAGCATTGCCGCATCGGCAATGGTTCATCCCCCATCCTGCCTTCGGCAGGATTTTGCCGGCGTCGCGGGTCAGCCCGCCCGGGTGTTCCAGAAGATGGAAGGCGCCCGGCAAATTCTTAATGCCTATCTGGCGGGAAAAACCAATGCTTCCCATCCGGCGTCCGCAGTCGCCGGCAGCGGCGATGACTCGCTCCCGGACGATTTTTTCCCCTTTGGCCTCCCGCCGCTTCCGTAATGGGCCACTGTTCTTTTCGGTAATATTTGCGATTCGTTTAATGTCCAGCCCTGTTATTCCGTCGGGTATTGATTATAGAATAAATATCCATGGCGGCGCTGAGCCGCTGTGAAAATAACCCGAACATTATCTGGATAATGGAAGGGATAATGAAAAACAGTGTAAACAGTGACCGGAGAAACTGGCGATGGGGCAACCGCAATCGTTCAACGCAATAAAAATTCTGCTCACCGGACTTAATGGCGGCCTCACGCCGCGTCGTGAAGATATTCCGTTGAACATCGAAGATAATTCTGATTTTGACGCGGTTTACAATAAAAGGCTGAACACGTTTTTTGCCGGTTATGGCGACCTTTATCAAGCAGTACAAAACCAGGACAAGGCGGCGATAAAAACAGCGCTGACGCGGGCAAAAATCGCCACTCTGTCCCTGACCAGTTTTTTCACCGCCCTGGAAGATGACTGCATCAGCCTGTTATCCCATCTTGACGATGGTCACCCGGGGCAGGATGCGCTCGCGGAACCTCATGCCGGCGGTAAAGGCGTAATGGTTTGATGACGCGGATGCACAGGATGGATCAAACTTTAAACGACCGCTCCAGCCGGTGCTTTACATGCACTTCCCCGGCTAATACTCTGTTGGCGTTAATATCTTGTCTTAACGACCAAAGAGGATGTGATGGAACAACCGGTAAACGGCAAAAAGCGGCTGGCGGTACTGTTCGGCGGTCAATCCACCGAACACGAGGTCTCGTTGCGATCGTCGATCAATGTTATCAAAGCCGTTGATCGGCAAAAGTATGATCTGACGTTGATTGGCGTCGATAAGCTTGGGCGCTGGATGCTGTGCGATGAGGCCAATTATCTGGTCAATCCGGACGATCCGGCGCGCATTGAACTCGCTCCCTCCGCGCATTATCTGGCGGTCGTTCCCGGGGGCCACGGCGGTCAATTGAAAGATATCGCCAGCGGCGAAACGTTGCCGGCGATTGACGTGGCGTTTTCCGTGCTGCATGGCGCGGCGGGCGAAGACGGTTCCGTTCAGGGGCTGCTGCGGGTGCTTGGGATTCCTTTCGCCGGGCCGGACGTACTGGGTTCCGCCGTCTGCATGGATAAAGACATGACCAAGCGGATCCTGCGCGACGCCGGCTTGCCGGTGACGCCCTCGGTGACCATCCATCGCACCGATGCCGCCACGGCGGATTTCAGCGCCATTGTCCACCAACTGGGGTTGCCCCTGTTTATCAAACCCGCCAGCCAGGGATCCTCGGTGGGGGTAAGCAAAGTGCTCGATCAGGCCGGTTTCCGGCACGCGCTGGACCTGGCGCTGGTTTACGATCATAAGGTCCTGGTGGAAACCGCCATCGACGGACGTGAGATTGAAACGGCGGTGTTGGGCAACGACCAGCCGGCGGTCAGCGTATGCGGCGAGATTCTGTCCAATGATGAATTTTATGCTTACGACACCAAATATCTGAAAGACGGTCAGGCCGGGCTGGTCATCCCGGCGCAGCTGGAAAATCGTCTGAGCGATGAAATCCGCCTGATAGCCCAGGCGGCATATCGGGTGCTGGGCTGTGCCGTTATGGCGCGGGTGGATTTTTTCGTCACCGAAGACGATGACATTATCATCAACGAAGTCAATACCCTTCCCGGTTTTACCTCCATCAGCATGTATCCGAAGCTCTGGGAAGCCAGCGGCCTGGATTATCCGCAGCTAATCGACCGGCTGCTTTCCCTTGCGTTTGAACGCGCGCGGGACGCCGCCGCCATCAAAACCGATCTATGATGTTTTAGCCGGCGCCGACGCCCGTAAAGAGAGAACCGGGTCCGGCGCCAGCTTTATATTTGGTAACAATGCCTAACACCCTACAATAAATAATGACAAAAAAAACCTCGCGTTATATGCTTTTTTTTATAACGTTACCTCAAGGGAATAATATGAAACAGCATACATTTAAATGGGTTGCCGGAGCGGTATTGACCGCCGGCATGGTTTTTCAGGCGCTGGCGGCACCGGCTGACGGCAAGGTAACGGTATTCGCCGCCGCCTCATTGACCAATGCCATGCAGGAAATCGCCAAAAACTATCAAAAAGATCACAAGGTGGATATCGTTTCCTCTTTTGCTTCTTCCTCTACCCTGGCGCGTCAAATCGAGCAGGGCGCCCCGGCCAATCTGTTTATTTCCGCCGATCAGCAGTGGATGGATTATGTGCAAAATAAACAGCAGATCGTGAACGATACCCGCTATACCTTGCTGGGCAATGAGCTGGTCCTGGTGGCCCCTAAAGAGAGCGCGCTGAAGAACGTCACGATCGACAAACAAACCAACTGGACCTCTTTGTTGAAAGGCCAGAAGCTGGCGGTGGGCGATCCGGATCATGTGCCGGCGGGTAT
The DNA here is from genome assembly GCF_047324245.1 of Sodalis sp. RH16. Lineage (NCBI taxonomy): Bacteria > Pseudomonadati > Pseudomonadota > Gammaproteobacteria > Enterobacterales > Bruguierivoracaceae > Sodalis > Sodalis sp. RH16. The sequence goes on from NZ_CP178737.1 coordinate 3,354,305, forward strand.
TTACGCCAAGGAGGCGTTACAGAATCTCGGCGCCTGGGATACCCTGTCGCCGGTGATGGCTCGGGCCAATGACGTTCGCGGCGCATTGGCGCTGGTAGAGCGTCAGGAAGCGCCGCTGGGCATCGTTTACGGTTCGGATGTGCTCTCCAGCAAGGCGGTGAAAGTGGTGGGCATTTTCCCCCAAGAGAGCCATAAACCGGTGGAATATCCTATGGCGCTGGTTAAAGATAACGACACGCCCGCGGCCAAGGCTTTTTATGCCTATCTGAAAACCCCCACCGCCGCCGCGGTGTTTAAACAATATGGTTTTACCCCTAAATAATGCACCTCACCGAATATGAATGGCAGGCGGTGGACTTAAGCCTGAAGGTTTCCCTTTGGGCGGTGGTTTGCAGTTTGCCGTTCGGTATTCTGGCGGCCTGGGTTTTGGTTCGCTGCCGTTTTCCCGGCAAATCCCTGGTGGACGGGATTATTCATCTACCGCTGGTGCTGCCGCCGGTGGTGATCGGTTATCTGCTGCTGATTGGCATGGGGCGGCGGGGTATTATCGGCTCCTGGCTGTATCAGCTTACAGGCTTCAGCTTCAGTTTCAGCTGGCAGGGCGCGGCGCTGGCCTCGGCGGTGGTGGCGTTCCCGCTGATGGTTCGCGCAATACGCATGTCGCTGGAGGCCATCGATTTACGTTTGGAGCAGGCGGCGCGAACCCTGGGCGCCGGTCCCTGGCGGGTTTTCTTCACCATTACCCTGCCGTTGTCCTTTCCCGGCATTGTGGTGGGCACGGTACTGGCTTTTGCCCGTTCCCTCGGTGAATTCGGCGCCACCATAACCTTTGTATCCAATATTCCCGGCGAGACCCGTACCATCCCGCTGGCGATGTATACGCTGATCGAAACTCCCGGGGCGGAGGGCGCGGCGGCCCGCTTATGCGTTCTGGCAATCTTATTATCCCTGGCATCGCTGATGATTGCCGATGCCTTGGCCGGCTGGGGCCGCAAGCGGCTGGGTGGATGATGCTACAGATTGATATTCGTCAACGGCTCGGAGATCTGGGCATGGAAGTGACCGCCGATGTGCCCGTCAAGGGTATCACCGCCATTTTCGGCGTTTCCGGCGCCGGCAAGACGTCGCTTATCAATGCCGTCGCCGGCCTGACCCGTCCCCAGCAGGGACGGATTATTCTCAATGACCGGACCCTGTTCGATGCTGAAAGGCGTATTTTTTTACCGCCGGAGGCTCGCCGGGTGGGATATGTCTTTCAGGACGGACGCCTGTTTCCCCATTATCGGGTGCGGGGCAATCTGTTTTACGGCATGGCTCCGTCCATGCGCCCTCAGTTCGACGGCATTATATCGCTGCTGGGTATCGGCCACTTATTAAAACGCTATCCCGCCACCCTGTCCGGGGGAGAGAAGCAGCGGGTGGCCATCGGGCGGGCCCTGCTCGGCGCGCCGGAAATCCTGCTGATGGACGAGCCGCTGGCCTCGCTGGATTTGCTGCGCAAGCGCGAGCTATTGCCGTATCTGGAGCGGCTGGCGAAAGAAGTCGAGATTCCGGTGCTTTATGTCACCCACAGTCTGGAAGAGATCCTGCAATTAGCCGAACGGGTATTGATACTGGACAACGGTAAAATGAAGGCCTTCGGCACGCTGGAAGCGGTGTGGGCCAGCCGGGCGCTGCGGCCGTGGCTGCCGCGGGAAGAGCAAAGCAGCGTGCTGCAGGTGGCTGTCGCCGAGCCCCATCCTGATTACCCCATGACCGCCTTATCCCTTGGCAAACAGCGGCTTTGGGTCGGCCGTGTATCGCAGCCGGTGGGTACGCCGTTGCGTATCCGCATTGCCGCAGCCGATATCTCGCTGGCGTTGACGCCGCCCCTGGGCAGCACGATCCGTAATATTCTGCCCGCCACGGTCAGCGAGTGCCTGACGGTGGGGGATCAGGTTGAGGTCATGCTGGATATCGAAGGCCATACCCTGTGGGCGCGAATCAGCCCGTGGGCCAGGGATGAACTTGGATTGCACGCCGGCATGCCGGTTTACGCGCAAATCAAAAGCGTATCCATCACTCCCTGATCCCTGCTTGCTGAACTACACTTGCTGAACTATAGCCTTGGACTACTGCCCTGGACTACAGCCCTGGACTACAGTCCCAGCACTCGCTGATAAATGGTTTCGGCGATGGCCGGTGACTCGTTATCGCCGATAACCAGGTCGGCCCGCCCTTTGATTTCGTCAACGCTGTTGCCCATCGCTACGCCCAGGCCCGCCGCTTCCAGCATACTTAAATCATTAAAATTGTCGCCGAAGGCGATAACCCGATCCATGCCGATGCCTTCCGATTCCACCCATTGCTGCAGCAATTTTCCTTTGCTGTTGCCGGTTTGGGCAACGTCCACCTGATCGTGCCAGGACCATTCGCACGCCAGGCCCAGCTCCAGTTCCACCGTTTCGGCAAAGGCCTGCAGTGCGCCCTTATCGGGATGCGAGGTGGCGAACTTCCAGATGGAGTCCGCCCGTTCCGCCGTATCGGCCAGGCTGTCGACCTGGATGATATTAGGCCGCTGGGCCAAAGGCAGCGTATTCGCCCAGGCCAGGGAACGAATCACGTGCTCGCTGGGCTGCTCATAGACCATGGCGTCGTCCACATAGATAAGCCCGTGAATATCGTACTGGTTCAGCAGGCCGATGACCCGCTTGGCCTGCGATTTTTTCAGCGGATTGGAGGTCATGACTTTTCCGGCCTGATAATCATATAGATAGGTGCCATTGCAGCAGATAGCCGGGGTAGTGATTTTTAATGCCTGATAAAAAGGGTGAATGGCCACATGGTGACGGCCGGTGACCACCACCACCTGGACGCCGGCGGCCTGGGCGTCCGTTAATGCTTTGAGAGACGCCGGCAGAATTTTCTTCTGTTTATCCAGTAGGGTACCGTCCAAATCAAGTGCAATTACGCTATAGTTCATGTTTCTCTCATTATCATATTAATAATATTCTTCGTTAATGGTACACCGGAAGCGAGTTGGCGAAAACCGCGAAAATGTCTGTGGATTACAAACAACAACAGTGACATGCTAACTGCAGGTTCGCATTTCCCCTCTCATTATGAATGCCACAGGTGCAGGTGCTAATAAGGAGTATACATGAAGCAGATCGTCTATATTGCCAGTCCCGAGAGTCAGCAGATTCATGTCTGGCAAATGGATAAAGAGGGTCTGCTGACCCTATTACAGGTGGTGGATACCCCCGGACAGGGCCAGCCAATGACTATCAATCCGGATAAAACCCATCTTTATATCGGTGTGCGCCCGACCTTCGGCGTAGTGAGTTATTCCATTGATGAGAAGGGCCTGCTGACGGAAGCCGGCATGGCGCCCCTTCCCGGCAGCCCCACCCATATCTCCACCGATCACCAGGGCCGGTTTTTATTTTGCGCCTCCTACAGCATGAGCTGCGCCAGCGTCAGTCCCATTGATGAGCGGGGGATTGCCGGGGCGCCGATCCAGGTCTTGGAAAACATGACCAACTGCCATTCCGTCAATGTCGATCCCACCAATCAGATTGTCTGGATACCCTGTCTGAAAGAGGACCGTATCCGTCTGTTTGACCTGGGCGCCGACGGCCAATTGCAGCCTCATCGCCCGGAAGCCGTGTATTCCGTTGCTGACGCCGGCCCGCGCCATATGGATTTCCACCCCCATCGGCCCTATGCCTATTGCCTGAATGAACTGAACAGCTCGGTGGACGTGTTTGCCCTGGATGACGGCGGCGCCGCGCCGCGCACCGTTCAGACCCTCGACAGTATGCCGGCGGGATTTGCCGATACGCGTTGGGCGGCGGATATCCACATCACCCCGGACGGCCGTTATCTGTACAGCTGCGATCGCACCGCCAGCCTCATTACCTGTTTTGCCGTTTCGGAAGACGGCAGCACCCTGAGCGTGGTGGGGCATCAAGCTACCCAAACGCAGCCGCGCGGATTCAATATTGACGCCAAGGGGCATTTCCTGGTGGCGGCGGGTCAGAAGACCGACCATATCGAAGTGTACCGCATCAATGATGAAACCGGCGCATTACAACCGCTGGCGCGTTATCCGGTAGGCAAGGGCCCGATGTGGGTAAGTATACTGAGTCGCTGAAAAGGCCGCGCGGCGCCCAATGGCTCGGTAGCCCCGCTCTCATCGACCGTGCAATGAGACCGTTAAAGGGCCACCGTGCCCGGCCGCGGATAGTTCAGATATACGTCACGGTCAACGACGCGCTGCCCAGCGTATGGAAATGCACATTAAAGCCCACCATCGCGCCGCTGGCGTTTTCATCCACATCAATGGATTCCACATCCAGCGCATGGACGGTAAAAATATAACGGTGCGTCTCTCCCGCCGGCGGCGCCGCGCCGCCGTAACCGGCTTTGCCGAAGTCGGTCCGAGCCTGCACCGCTCCCTCCGGCAGCCCATCCTGACCGGAACCGGCCCCCTGAGGCAGTAGACGGATATCGGCGGGGATATTCGCCACTATCCAATGCCACCAGCCTGAACCGGTGGGAGCATCGGGGTCGTAAACCGACACCACAAAGCTTTTGGTGCCCGCCGGAACATCGTCCCAGACCAAATGCGGCGAAATATTATCCCCTTTATAACCCATGCCGTTAAAAACATGGCGTTCAGGCATTTTTTCGCCGTCTTTCAGATCGTTACTGAATAATGTAAAAGCCATTTGTGCCTCATCGGTAAGTTATCGTTAACGCTGGCGCCAATCCTTAGCATTTAAGCAGCTTCAGCACATTTTGCGCCGCCGCGACGGAGGACGCGGGATTCTGACCGGTCACCAGATGCCCGTCGATAATGGATAAAGACTGCCAGTCATCGGTTCTCTCGTAAACCCCTCCCAAGCGTTTTAACTCATCTTCCACCAAAAAGGGCACGATAGCGTCGAGCTTAACCGCCTGCTCTTCGCTATTGCTGAATCCGGTCACCCGCTTGCCGGCCACCAGGGGCGTCCCGTCGGGCTTTTTCACATGGCGCAGCACGCCGGGAGCGTGGCATACCGTTCCCACCGGCTTGTTGTCGGCAAAAATCTCTTCAATCAGCGCAATGGAATGCGGGTCTTCCGCCAGGTCCCAGAGGGGGCCGTGCCCGCCGGGGTAAAATATCGCATCAAAATCTTCTGCCCGCAGTTGAGCCAGCGGGACGGTATGGGCCAATGCCTGCTGCGCGGCGCGGTCGGTGCGAAAGCGCTCGGTATCCTGGGTCTGGGCGTCCGGCTGGTCGCTGGCCGGATCAACGGGAGGCTGGCCGCCCTTGGGCGACGCCAGGGTAATCTCCATGCCGGCATCGAAAAAAACATAATAAGGAGCAACAAATTCCTCCAGCCAAAAGCCGGTTGGCTTGCCGGTGTCGCCCAAGGTGTTATGGGAGGTCAAAACCATAGCAATTTTCATTGTTTATCTCCGGTATGTGGGCCTGCAAGCAGGCTCAAAGAGTATCGCCTCCGACCCGTATCACCAGCTTGCCGAAATTTTTTCCCTCCAGCAGACCGATAAACGCCCGCGGCGCATTTTCCAATTCCTCCACCAGATCTTCGCGCATCCGGACCTTGCCTTCGGCTACCCAGGGTTCCATGGCCTCGATGAATTCCTGGTGGCGGTGTCCGTAATCCTGGGTAATGATGAAACCCTGCATGCGTATGCGTTTACGCAAAATGATGCCGGTGAGCAGCGGCAGCCGATCGAGGCCTGCGGACAGGTCCTTTATATTGTAGTTGGCAATCAGACCGCACAGGGGAATGCGTGCCGAGGTATTCAGCAGGGGAAGCACCGCATCGAAGACCGCGCCGCCGACGTTTTCAAAATAAATGTCGATACCGCCCGGGCAGGCTTGCGCCAGCCGATGGGCGAAATCCGGCGCCCGATGATCGATACAGACGTCAAAACCCAGCGTTTGCGTCACATACCGGCATTTTTCCTCCCCGCCGGCCACGCCTACCACCCGGCAGCCCTTGAGTTTGGCCACCTGGCCCACCACCGCGCCAACCGCGCCGCTGGCTGCCGCCACCACCAGCGTCTCGCCGGCCCTGGGCTGGCCGATATCCATCAATCCCATATAGGCGGTGAAACCGGGCATGCCCAGGACGCCCATCGCCCAGGAAGGGTGTTGAAGAGTATCCCCTTGCAGCTTCCTCACCTCCCCGGCATTTGCCAGGGCGTAATCCTGCCAGCCGCCTTGATTAAGCACCCAATCCCCGGGACTAAAGTCGGGATGACGGCTGGCTTCCACCCGTGAGACGGTGCCGCCGACCATGACCGCGTTCAATTCCACCGGCGGAGAATAGGAAGGGGCATCGTTCATTCTGCCGCGCATATAGGGATCCAGGGAAAGATAAATGGTGCGCAGCAACAGTTGCCCATCATCGGGCTGAGGAATGTCGCCGGTCTCCAAACGGAAATTATCCAATACGGGTTTGCCGTCGGGGCGGGAAGCCAACACAATACGGCGATTGACGTTTTTATTTTGGTTCATATTACCCGAACTCCTCGATCCAATGATTGACGTTATGGATGATAGCGCCTGGCCGTAGGCTTTGGGCCGTTCAGGGGGCGAAATGCGCGGGTTCGTCCAGGGACGCGGCCAGTGCGCCGGTCAGCAGCGCCAGCTGGCTGCTGGAAATAATATACGGCGGCATCAGGTAAATTAATCGTCCAAACGGGCGAATCCAGACGCCTTCATTGACAAAATAGCGTTGCAGCGCAGGCATGTTCACCGGCGTATGGGTTTCCACCACGCCGATGGCCCCCAATACCCGCGTATCGGCCACGCGGGCATGGGCGCGCAGCGGCAGCAAGGCCGTGCGCAACTGCGCCTCGATTGCCGTTACCTTTCCCTGCCATTGTCCCTGTTCCAGCAAGGCCAGGCTGGCATTGGCGGCGGCGCAGGCCAGGGGGTTGGCCATAAACGTCGGACCGTGCATAAAACATCCCGCTTCGCCATTGCTGATGGTATCCGCCACCACGCGGCTGGTAAGGGTGGCGGATAGGGTCATATAACCGCCGGTAAGGGCTTTGCCCAGGCACAGGATATCCGGAGCGATGTCCGCATGCTGGCAGGCGAACAGCTTGCCGGTACGGCCGAAGCCGGTGGCGATTTCATCGGCGATGAGCAGGATGCCGTAGCGGTCGCACAATTCCCGCACCCGCCGCAGATAAGCCGGATGGTAAAAGCGCATACCCCCCGCGCCCTGGACGATAGGCTCGAGGATGACCGCCGCCAGGGTATGGCTGCCGGCCGCCAACGCGGCGGCCAGTTCGTCGGCATCGCTTTCCCGCCAGGGTTCGTCAAACCGGCACGCCGGCGCCGAAATAAAATCATGCTCCGGTAGATAACCCCGGTATAAGCCGTGCATGGAGTTCTGCGGATCGCATACCGACATGGCGCCGAGTGTATCGCCATGGTAGCCGTGGCGCAAAGCCAGCAGGCGTTTACGGGATTTTCCCCGCGCCTGCCAATACTGCATAGCCATTTTTATCGCCACCTCCACCGCCACCGAGCCGGAATCCGCCAGAAAGACACACTCCAGGGACGGCGGCGTCATCCCCACCAGCCGCCGGCAGAGCTCAACGGCTTGGGGATGGGTAATGCCGCCGAACATGACATGGGACATATGCTGCAACTGATCGGTGACCGCCCGGTTGATGGCGGGATGATTGTAGCCGTGGATGGCCGCCCACCAGGAGGACATGCCGTCCACCAGGCGTCGTCCGTCGGCAAGCTGTAGTTCACACCCCACGGCGTCCGTTACCGGATAACAGGGCAGCGGGCGGGTCATGGAGGTATAAGGGTGCCAGATATGGCGTTGATCGAAAGCGAGATCTGCCGGCGTCATAGGTTTTATCGTCAACCATATTATAAAAATTTAGTTGACAGTATACCCACTGGACTTACACTGACGAAACTATTTTAAGTCCGTTATCGAGGACCTTTTCTCATGGAACACAACCCCCGTTGGACGGTGCGGCAGGCCCAGGCGCTGTTTGCCAAACCCTTTATGGATCTGCTGTTCGAGGCCCAGCAAATCCACCGGCAGCATTTCAATCCCAATCACATCCAGGTCAGCACCCTGTTATCCATCAAGACCGGCGCCTGCCCGGAAGACTGCAAATACTGTCCGCAAAGCGCCCGTTATAACACCGGTCTTGCGGCGGAGCAGTTGATGCAGGTTGAACAGGTGCTGGTGTCGGCCGCCAAGGCCAAGGCCGCCGGCTCAACCCGGTTTTGCATGGGGGCCGCCTGGAAAAATCCCCGCGATCGGGATATGCCCTATCTGGAGCAGATGGTGCAGGGGGTGAAGGAGATGGGAATGGAAACCTGCATGACGCTGGGCATGCTAAGCACCGCGCAGGCGCAACGGCTGGCGGCGGCCGGCCTGGATTTTTATAATCATAACCTGGACACTTCGCCGGAATTTTACGGCTCCATCGTAACAACCCGCAGCTATCAAGACCGCTTGTCTACGCTGGATAAAGTGCGCGAGGCCGGTATCAAGGTCTGCTCGGGGGGCATTGTCGGACTTGGCGAGTCGGTAACCGATCGCGCCGGGTTACTGGTACAGCTGGCCAACCTGCCGGAACCGCCGGAGAGCGTGCCGATTAATATGCTGGTGAAAGTAAAAGGCACGCCGCTTTCGGAAAATGAGGATGTCGATGCGTTCGATTTTATCCGGACCATCGCGGTGGCGCGCATTATGATGCCCCGCTCGCACGTGCGGCTCTCCGCCGGCCGCGAGCAGATGAATGAGCAGACCCAGGCCTTGTGCTTCCTGGCAGGGGCCAATTCGATTTTCTATGGTTGCAAGCTCTTGACCACGCCGAATCCGGAAGAAGATCGGGATCGGGCCTTATTCCGTAAACTGGGCCTTAATCCGCAGCCTCACCACACCGATAGCGGCGATGAGGAGCGCCGGCGTCAGCTGGCCGATGCGATACTGGATGCCGACACCGAGCAATTTTACAACGCGGCGCGCGGATGAGCTGGTCTGAACGAATCGCCCAGGGCCTGCAAAGCCGCAGGCAGGCAGACGCTTATCGCCGCCGCCTGGCCATTATCGGCGGCAACGGCCCCCGCCTTCAATACCGGGGCCGGCAATACCTGAATTTCTCCAGCAACGATTATCTGGGCCTTGCGCGCAATCCGGATATTATCGCCGCCTGGGCAGAGGGTGCGTCGGCGCACGGCGTCGGTAGCGGCGGTTCGGGGCATGTGGCCGGCTATAGCGAGGCGCACCGGGACTTGGAGCAGCGGTTGGCGGGTTGGCTGGGATATGAGCGGGCTCTGTTGTTCAACGCCGGCTATGCCGCCAATCAGGGCCTGATCGCCGCGCTGGTGGCCAAAGGGGATATGGTATTGGCGGACAAGCTCAGCCATGCCTCGCTGCTGGAGGCGGCCGTACTGTCCCCCGGCCAGCTGCGCCGTTTTCACCACAACGACGCCGGTTCGCTTCGTCAGCTGACGCGGGCGGAGTGTACGGGCAACCGGCTGGCCATCACGGAGGGGATCTTCAGCATGGACGGCGACAGCGCGCCGCTGGCCGCCCTGCAGCGCGGCATCGCGGATGCCGGCGGATGGCTGCTGGTGGATGACGCCCACGGTTTCGGCGTGGTGGGGGAGCAGGGAAGGGGCAGCGCCTGGCAGCAGGGCTGCCACCCGGAACTGCTGGTGGTGACCTTCGGCAAAGCGGCGGGAGTGGCGGGGGCGGCGGTACTTTGCGCCGAGCCTGTGGCGGAATATCTCCTCCAGTACGCCCGCCATCTTATCTACAGCACCGCCATGCCGCCGGCACAGGTCTGCGCCATCGGCGCCTCCCTGGACGCCATCATCCGGGGCGACGGACTGCGGGCGCAGCTGGGGCGCAATATCACCCGCTTTCGCGCCGGGGCCGCCGGTTTGGGGTATCGCCTCGCTCCTTCCGCCAGCGCGATACAGCCGCTGCTGGTTGGGGAGAACGGCCGGGCGCTGGAGCTGACCGAGAGCCTTCGTGAACGGGGCTGCTGGCTGACGGCTATCCGCCCCCCCACCGTGCCCGTGGGCGGCGCCCGCCTGCGCATCACGCTCACCGCCGCCCATCAAAGCGCCGATATAGATTGTTTACTGGAGGCCCTCGCCGATGTACGCCGACCTGCATAAACAGGGTATTGCCCGCACCTTCGGACGTGCGGCGGCCGATTATGACCGCCATGCCGCCTTTCAGCGCGCCAGCGGCGACGAACTGGCGGCCCTGCTGGGACCGCAGCAGGGGAAAACGCTGCTGGACGCCGGCTGCGGCACCGGATGGTTCAGCCGCGTTTGGCAGCGGTCCGGCAACCGGGTGATTGCGCTGGATCTCTCATCAGCCATGCTGGCGGAGGCGCGCCGTCGGGAATCGGCCTCGGTTTACCTGGCGGGAGATATCGAACGATTGCCCCTGGCGGACGGTAGCCTGGACATCTGCTTTTCCAATCTGGCGGTACAGTGGTGCGATGAGTTACCCCGGGCGCTGGCGGAATTTCACCGCGTTACCCGTCCCGGCGGCATGATTGCCTTCTCTACCCTGGCGGAAGGCTCGCTGGAGGAATTGACCCGGGCCTGGCGGCAGGTGGACAGCGCCGTGCATGCCAACCGCTTTATGCCGGCCGCCGCCATCGCCCGGGCGTTGCAGCCTTATCGGCACCAATTGCATGCCGCACCCCACCGGCTCTATTACCCCGGCCTGGTGCCGCTGCTCCAGGATATTAAGGGGGTGGGGGCGGGTTATCTACGCGACGGCCGCCCGCTGGGGCTGGCCAGCAGCCAGCGCATCCGACGCCTCGAGGCGGTATGGGAGCGCCACGCCGCGGGTCTGCCGCTCACCTATCAATTGATTCACGGACTGATTTATCGTGACTAAAACCTATTTTATCACCGGCACCGATACCGATATCGGCAAGACGCTGGCCGCCTGCGCCCTGCTGCAGGCGGCCAATGGCCGCGGCCGCCGTACCGCGGGGTATAAACCGGTGGCTTCCGGCTGCATTGAGACCCCGCAAGGGCTGCGCAATACCGACGCCCTGGCGTTATCCGCCAACGGCAACGTCCGGCTGCCCTATGAGCTTATCAACCCGCTGGCGTTTCGGGAGGCGACGTCGCCGCATATCGCCAGCGGCGATGAACGGCGGCCCATCGACGCTTCCATCCTCTCCCGGGGGTTGGCAGCGGTACAGGCCCGCGCTGAATGGGTATTCGTCGAAGGAGCCGGCGGCTGGTTCACGCCCTTGAGCGATAACCTGACCTTCGCGCAGTGGGTGGCCGCCGAGCGGTTGCCGGTGATCCTGGTGGTGGGACTGAAACTGGGCTGTATCAATCATGCGTTGCTGACGGCATTGGCTGTCCGGCAGGCGGGATTGACCCTGGCAGGGTGGGTGGCCAACGATCTTTCCCCCGAACCGCATCGCCGCGCCGACTATCTGGCCACGCTTACACAACGCCTGGGAGCGCCATTGCTGGGGGAGATTCCATGGCTGGACGAGCCCGCGGGCGCCCGCCTCGGGCACTATCTTGATCTGGCGTTGCTGGTTTAACGGTATCAAACCATGAAATTGAACGGCGATGGCGCCGATATGACGCTTGTTCAAGCATGGATATTGAACAGCGGTATTTCTGATGCGGCGGTGGCTTGATGCAGGGCGTCAAAACGGCGATAAACGCCCTGGAAAACCAGGCAGCGAGGAAAAAGCGAAGGCCGGGCGGTAATATAACGACATAGTCAGGCGTGGAATTATCATGGCTTTATGCTACACGGCTAGATAAGCCTGGATCAGGCTTTCATCCAGCTGCTCCAGCCTGCCCTGGGCCACGTTGCAACCCCCTTCCAGCAGGCAGAAACGATCGTCGCCCTGGGGCGTGAAAGGCAGCTGTTGTTCCACCACCAGCAGGGTCAGTCCGAACTCCTGCTGCAACTGGCGGATATTACGGCCTATCTCCGCCACCACCGTGGGCTGGAAACCGCCGGTGGGCTCGTCGAGAATCAGCAACTCCGGTTCAAGCACCAGCGCGCGCGCGATGGCCAATTGCTGTTGGCCGCTGCCGGTTAAATCACCGGCCCGGTGATGACGCATATCGTAGAGTACCGGAAACAGCTCATAGACCATCGGCGGTATACGGTTGGTCTTGTTGCGTCCGGCCATCAACGCCACGCGCAGATTTTCATCCACGCTTAGCTGCGAGAAAACCTGGCGTCCCTGTGGGACATAGCCTATGCCCAGCGCTGCCCGCTCCTCCACCGGATACAGCAGTAAATCCAGCTCCGGCTCGCCGTAAAGCTGCCAGCTAACGGTACCGCTGCTTACCGGCAGATGGCCCATGATACAGTTTACCAGTGTGGTTTTACCGACGCCGTTGCGCCCCAGCAGGTAGGTGCATTGGCCGCGGGGTAATTCCAAACTGATATCCCGCAGAATATGCTTTGGCCCGTAAAACTGATTTACCGCCTGCAAACGTAGCATAAGATTCCTTCCCCCCTTTTACCCTCTTCACTTTGTTTATGGGTGGCGCGGTGTGAAACCCATGGCCATCACCACCGATACGCCGCTCATAACATAAAGCAACTATCAGGCCAATGTGGTTTTAACGGAAAAAGATAACAGGATGAACTGTGGTCGCCGGTGGGTATTAGCATAAATAAATACCCTCAAGGGGCATTTACCAAACAAAGTGCGGGTTTTTGCACTTTTTCGGTGCTGACGACGGTTTAAGTGGTGCAGCCGACTTTTAAGGCACTATGAGAGTGCGATTTTTGTGCAACGGCGACTCGCGGCGGTATTTGATAGTGACAAAAAGAGATAGTTATTTTAAGTATAACGGCGGCTGCCAAAAGGGGTAAAAATGGCTAAAAAAATTCTGTTTTGTCATCTGGGCGTCATTATTCTCGGCTTTACGGAATGCAAGCGGCCAGCGGCGCGGTGGGACTTATCCACCATTCCTGTGGATAACCGTGTGCATTAGGTTTAGAAAAGCATGCGTAGGCGAGACCAGACGCGGCCTCGCCGCATTTTGCCTGTATTCTCCACGCTTTTTTTAATCGCTATAAATACAATTGGTTAATTAAAATCAAGCAAATTTGTACAAGCTTTGTCAATCCAATGTCATTTTTCGACATTCTTTACCGTCGGATGAATTTCATAACGCTTTGTAAGAAAATCTTTCCAAAGGTCTGAATGGAAGCGGCGAAAATTCCAAATCCGGATCGTTGTCGATCTTTGCACCCGCGCCGAGATAGGGTATTATAATACTGGTTTTGTATCCAGTGCCGATGTGCTGGCAAAATAACCGCTCTGTTCCCATACTCTAGAATTATCCTGTAGAGTTATCCCGTAGAGTTATCCCGTCTTTCATTTCTCCAGCAGGTAGCCAGTAAATGAGTAAAGAGTTCAAACTGCACTCGAGCTTCAAGCCCTCCGGCGATCAACCGGAGGCTATCCGTCGTTTGGAAGAGGGTCTGCTGGACGGCCTGGCCCACCAGACGTTATTGGGTGTGACCGGTTCGGGCAAGACCTTTACCGTGGCGAACGTGATTGCCGATCTCAACCGGCCCACCATGGTCCTGGCACCGAACAAGACCCTGGCGGCCCAGCTCTATGGCGAAATGAAGGCGTTTTTCCCCGATAACGCGGTGGAGTACTTCGTCTCCTATTACGATTATTACCAGCCGGAAGCCTATGTTCCCAGCTCGGATACCTTTATCGAAAAGGATGCCTCGGTGAACGAGCATATCGAACAGATGCGATTGTCCGCCACCAAAGCGCTGCTGGAGCGGCGCGACGTCATTGTGGTGGCCTCGGTGTCGGCAATTTACGGCCTGGGCGATCCGGACGCCTATCTGAAAATGATGCTGCATCTGACGCGGGGAATGATTATCGATCAGCGCTCCATACTGCGCCGGCTTTCGGAACTCCAGTACAGCCGTAACGATCAGGCTTTTCAGCGGGGGACCTTCCGGGTGCGTGGCGAGGTTATCGATATCTTTCCGGCGGAGTCCGATGAAATCGCTCTGCGGGTGGAATTATTCGATGAGGAAGTGGAACGACTGTCCCTGTTCGACCCGCTGACCGGCCAGGTGGTGCAGACGGTGCCGCGTTATACCATTTACCCGAAAACGCACTACGTCACGCCGCGGGAACGGTTGTTGCAGGCGATGGAAGACATCAAGGTGGAGCTGGCGGATCGCCGCAAGAACCTGCTGGCGGACAACAAGCTGCTGGAAGAGCAGCGCCTGTCGCAGCGGACCCAGTTCGATCTGGAGATGATGAATGAGCTGGGCTACTGTTCCGGCATCGAAAACTATTCCCGTTTTCTTTCCGGCCGGGGGCCGGGAGAACCGCCCCCAACCCTGTTCGATTACCTGCCCGCCGACGGCCTGCTGGTGGTGGATGAATCCCACGTCACCATTCCGCAAATCGGCGGGATGTACAAAGGTGACCGTGCGCGCAAGGAAACCCTGGTGGAGTACGGTTTCCGTTTGCCTTCCGCCCTGGATAACCGGCCGCTGAGATTCGAGGAGTTCGCCGCCCTGGCGCCCCAGACCATCTACGTCTCGGCCACCCCGGGGAAATATGAACTGGAAATGACCGGCGGCGAAGTTATCGATCAGCTGGTGCGGCCCACCGGGCTGCTGGATCCGCAAATCGAGGTGCGGCCGGTTACCACCCAGGTGGACGATTTGTTATCCGAGATCCGCAAGCGGGTATTGATTAACGAGCGGGTGCTGGTGACCACCCTGACCAAGCGCATGGCGGAAGACCTGACCGAATATCTGGAAGAGCATGGCGAGCGCGTGAGATACCTGCATTCGGACATTGAGACCGTGGAGCGGGTGGAAATCATCCGCGATCTGCGGCTCGGAGAGTTTGATGTGCTGGTGGGGATTAACCTGCTGCGGGAAGGGCTGGATATGCCGGAGGTCTCCCTGGTGGCCATTCTGGATGCCGACAAAGAGGGTTTCCTGCGTTCGGAGCGTTCCCTGATCCAGACCATTGGCCGCGCCGCCCGTAACCTGAACGGCATGGCCATCCTTTATGGCGACAAGATCACCCCTTCCATGGCCCGTGCCATTGACGAGACCGAACGCCGGCGGGTTAAACAGCATGCCTATAACCTGGAACACGGCATCATCCCCCAGGCCCTCAACAAGTCAGTGGCGGATATCATGGAACTGGGCCAATCCCCGGCCCATGCCAAACAGAAAAAACGCAAGGCTATGGAAGATGCGGCTCATTACGGCGCGATGACGCCAAAAGCCGTGGATCAGAAAATACGCGAGCTGGAAGCTAAAATGCAGGCGCATGCGCAGAATCTCGAATTCGAACAGGCGGCGGCGGTACGGGACGAAATACACGCCATGCGGGAACACTTTATCGCCATCTCGTAACGGCGGCTGGCATGCTTGAGCCCAGGGATAACAGCTTCTCCAGCGCGTCCCGAAGCAGCCTCCGGTCATGATGGTGAGGGATCTCCCCGGCGGCCAGTGGCTGTTGTATCCTCAGACGGTGTTCCACGTCGGAGGTATCGCTGTCCGGACCAAGTATCAGCCCATCGATTCTTTGCCCCACGCCTATGGCGTGTTCCATGATGTCCAGTTTTTGCCGCAGGCGCAGATTGGCGGCGGCGATGCTCAGCTCCCGTCCGAGGTTATCGATATAGATCAGCGGGGCCCGGCTTTGGCGCAGGGCCTCCGTGAGATCCGGCAGCAGCAGCAGCGGCATCAGGCTGGTGAAAAAGCTGCCGGGTCCCAGCAGGATAAGGTCCGCCGCCGATATCGCCTCCAGGGCTTCCGGAGTGGCTGCCACCGTTGGGCACAGCCGCAGGCTTACCGGCAGCTCCTTCAGATTATCCACCGCCGTTTCGCCGTATATGATTTCGCCGCCGGCGGTTTTGGCCTGTAAATCCACCGGCTGTTCCGACATGGGGATTAACAGCGCCTCCACTTTCAGTAGACTGCGTATCAGGTTGATGGCTTCCAGAGGGCGGACGCTTAAATCATCCAGGGCGGCGAGCATCAGGTTGCCGAGGTTATGACCGGCCAATTCTCCCCGGCCGCTGAAGCGGTATTCAAACATTGCCGCCGCAATACTGGGTCCGGACGCCAGCTGGTTCAGGCAATTACGCGTATCGCCCCAAGCGATGCCGCCGTGAGTCCGCCTGATCCGACCCGTGGAACCGCCGTTGTCGGTGGTGGTGACGATACCGGTCAAACCGGAGCCGAGTGTAGAAAGCGCCGACATGGCCCGCCCCAGTCCATGACCGCCTCCCAGGGCCACGACATGGTTCAGTTCCGCCAGGGTGGGATTGCCCATAACGCTCCTCAGAATAGCTAACATTAGCCCCGTTATGCTTAAAATAGCGGATTCGGCACTAAAAGCGAGGCTGCGAACCGATTAACGCGCATTGGCTCGCAATCTTTTGAAAAATCAGGCTATAAATACATCAATATTACGCTATATATATGTTTATATAGCGAAATTTCTCCGACTCAGTCATGGCTAAGGAGCATGATTAGGATTAGAATGATTTTTAAACCAGGTTTTACCGCTGGAACGATGCTTTCGGCGCGTGAACCCTAACTCCTAGCCTTTACGCCTAAGTGGCTCCTCCGGGAACGATAGGGTGTATTGGCCGTGGCCCCTAAAGGCCGCCAGGGTGCAGGATAGAAATGTCCGCATCTCCCGTATTTGGAAAGGTGTTAACGGTGCCACAACTCATTGATGCGTTTGCGCGCAAATTTTATTATTTGCGCCTGTCCGTCACGGATGTCTGCAATTTCCGCTGTACCTACTGTTTGCCCGACGGCTACCGGCCCAACGGAAACACCAACAAAAGCTTCCTGTCGCCGGACGAAATCCGGCGCGTGACCCGGGCCTTTGCCGAACTGGGAACGGAAAAAGTCCGCCTCACCGGCGGCGAACCCTCGCTGCGCCGCGATTTTTGCGAGATCATTGCCGCGGTACGCTCCCATTCATCCATCACCACTCTGGCGGTGACCACCAACGGCTATCGGCTGGCGCGGGATATCGTTTCATGGCGCGACGCCGGCCTGACGGCGCTTAACGTCAGCGTCGACAGTCTGGACGCGCGCCAGTTCAAGGCCATTACCGGCCAGGACAAGTTCCTGCAGGTCATGGCCGGCATCGATGCGGCGTTTGACGCGGGTTTTTCCAAGGTCAAGGTGAATACCGTCCTGATGCGCGATGTCAACGATATTCATCTTGATGCGTTCCTGGACTGGATTAAACCACGTCCGATCCAACTGCGTTTTATTGAATTGATGGAGACCGGCGACGGCGCGGAGCTGTTTCGCCAACGTCACGTTTCCGGCGATGCCATTCGCCGGCGCTTGCTGGCCCTTGGCTGGGAATTGCAGCCGCGCGGGCGTACCGACGGTCCCGCCCTGGTGTTCCGCCATGCTGACTATCAGGGAGAGATTGGCCTGATTATGCCTTACTCCAAGGATTTTTGCGCCAGCTGCAACCGTCTGCGGGTATCGGCGACCGGCAACCTGCACCTCTGCCTGTTCGGCGAAGAGGGCATCCCTTTGCGGGATTTGCTGGATGGCGACGCGTCCCTTGCGGCGTTGAAACTGCGCATTGCCGGTGGGTTGCAAATGAAAAAACAAACCCATTTTCTGCATCAGGGCAATTCCGGCAGTACCCGGAATCTTTCGTTTATCGGCGGCTGAAACCCGGCAAGGAGCACATAATGTCATCCCTCACTCATATCAATGCCGACGGCGAAGCGTTTATGGTGGACGTTTCCGCCAAAGAAGAGACCCGGCGCGAAGCGCGGGCCGAGGCCTTTGTCGCCATGTCCGCCGCCACCCTGGCCATGATTATCGAAGGCAAACACCATAAAGGCGACGTCTTCGCCGTTGCGCGCATCGCCGGTATACAGGCCGCTAAACGGACCTGGGAACTCATTCCGCTGTGCCATCCGCTGGCGCTTAGCAACGTCGAAGTGCATCTGGAAGCGCAAACCGCCCATAACCGGGTGCGTATCGAGACCCGGTGCCGTCTTACCGGCAAGACCGGCGTGGAGATGGAGGCGCTCACCGCCGCGTCGGTGGCGGCGCTGACCATTTACGATATGTGCAAAGCAGTGCAAAAAGATATGGTCATAGGCCCGGTGCGGCTGCTGGCGAAAAGCGGCGGCAAATCCGGCGAATTCGAGGCGGCGAACTGATGATCACGGTGCTTTTTTTCGCCCGGATCCGGGAGTCGGTGGGAGTGGATCGCCTGACGCTGGACAGCGCCTACGGCACGGTGGAGGCGTTGCGCCTGGCGTTGTGCGAGCGTGGCGAACGCTGGTCCGTGGCGCTGGAACCGGGCAAAGTGCTGTCGGCGGTGAATCAGACGCTGGTCAGCCGGGATCATCCCGTGGCGGCCGGCGACGAGGTGGCGTTCTTTCCACCGGTCACCGGGGGTTGATATGGTAAATACCCGTATCCGTGTCAGCGAAGAGCCATTCGATATGGCGGATGAGTACGATTGGCTGGCGGCCTGCGACGAAGATGGCGCGGTGGTGACCTTCACCGGCAAGGTACGCAATCATAACCTGGGGGACGCGGTGACGACCCTGACCCTTGAGCATTACCCGGCAATGACCGAAAAGTCCCTGGCGGATATCGTGGAAGAAGCCCGGCGGCGCTGGCCGCTGCAGCGGGTAACGGTGATTCATCGGGTGGGCGAGCTGCGGGCGGGGGATCGGATAGTCCTGGTGGGCGTCAGCGGCGCCCATCGCGGCGCGGCGTTTGATGCCGCGCAATTCATCATGGATTATCTCAAAACCCGCGCCCCCTTCTGGAAGCGGGAGACCACCCCGGACGGCAGCCGCTGGCTGGATGCCCGCCCCGGCGATCACCAGGCGGCGGATCGCTGGCGGCCTGATTAACGACGGTTTTAAACCGCCGGCGGCCCGGTTAACGGCCCGCTTTATCCAGCGGCCATTGCCGCTTTTTTTGCGGCGGGTCCTTTATTGGCGCGCCGTTTTTTGTGGTAAGCTTTATGGTAGACTATATTCAGGCGGGCCGTAACCGCTTCATTATTGCGGCCTTGGTTTTCCCTATACGTTAAAGGTGATAGTCATGGATCGATTCCCCCGTTCTCAGGGTTCCATTGTGGAACGTGCTGATGCCGGTATCCAGCCATTTATGGCCCAGGTGTACGGCTGGATGACCTGCGGATTGTTTTTAACCGCTTTCGTTTCCTGGTACGCCGCGCGTACTCCGGCGGTGCTGAATCTGATTTTTTCTAGCCAGATCACCTTCTTCGGCCTGATTATCGCGCAGCTGGCGCTGGTGTTCGTGATTTCCGGCATGGTAAACCGCCTGAGCGGCACGGTGGCCACCGGGCTGTTCATGCTCTATTCCGCCCTCACCGGGCTGACGCTGTCGAGCATTTTTATCATCTATACCGCCTCGTCCATTGCCGGGACCTTTGTGGTGGCCGGCGGCATGTTCGGCGCTATGAGTCTCTACGGCTATACCACCAAACGCGACCTGAGCAGCTTCGGCAATTTGCTGTTCATGGCGCTGATCGGTATCGTACTGGCATCGGTGGTGAATATCTGGCTGAAAAGCACCCAGCTGATGTGGGTGGTAACCTATCTGGGCGTACTGGTGTTTGTCGGCCTGACCGCCTACGATACCCAGAAATTGAAATATATGGGTTCGCAACTTTCAGCGGATGATAAGGATAGCTACCGCAAATACTCCATCGTCGGCGCGCTGACCCTCTATCTTGACTTCATCAACCTGTTTTTGATGCTGCTGCGCATTTTCGGCAACCGCCGCTGACCTTTGGCGCGCGCCGGCAGGGAGGCCGTTAGCGTCCCCGCCGGCGCCGGAGACAGATAGTGGATTTATCACAGCAACTGGCGAACTTTCCGCGCCTGGATCTTATCGGCCCGCCGACGCCGCTGGAATACCTCACACGGCTTTCCGACTATCTCGGCCGGGAAATTTTTATCAAACGGGATGATGTTACGCCTCTGGCTATGGGCGGCAACAAGCTGCGCAAATTGGAATACCTTGCCGCCGATGCCTTGCGCCAGGGTGCCGATACCCTGGTGACCGCCGGCGCCATTCAATCCAATCATGTCTGCCAGACGGCGGCGGTGGCGGCAAAACTGGGACTGCGCTGCGTCGCGCTATTGGAAAATCCCATCGGCACCCGCGCCGACAATTATCTTACCAACGGCAACCGGCTGCTGCTGGATCTGTTCGATGTGGAAGTGATGTCCTGCGAAACCCTCGACCAGCCGGATCAACAGCTGGCGGATATCGCCGAACGCCTGGAAGCGCAGGGATTTCGGCCTTATGTGGTGCCGGTGGGCGGTTCGAACGCGCTGGGGGCGTTGGGGTATGTCGGCTGCGGGGTGGAGATTGCCCACCAGTGCGACGGTCTGATTCGTCCGGGCAGCGTGGTGACCGCGTCGGGCAGCGCCGGCACCCATGCCGGCCTGGCGCTGGGGCTGCAAACCCTGCTGCCGGAAACCCTGGTTATCGGCGTGACGGTATCCCGCAGCGCCGAACAGCAACGCCCGAAAGTGGCGGCCCTGCAGGAGCAATTGGCCTTGATGCTGGATTGCCATGAGCCGCTGGCGAAAATTACCCTGTGGGATGATTATTTCGCTCCCCGCTACGGTATGCCCAACGAGGAAGGGCTGGCGGCTATCAAGCTGGTGGCGCGGCTGGAGGGAATTTTGCTCGATCCGGTCTATACCGGCAAGGCCATGGCGGGATTAATAGACGGCGTCAATCAATCCCGTTTTCCCGACGGTCCCATCCTGTTCGTGCATACCGGCGGTTCGCCGGCGCTGTTTGCTTATCACCCCACCGTATAATCCTGTGCTCTTGGAAGCATAAAGGGAGTCGTCATGAGCACTATTGAAGTCAGGCAGCTGGTAAAAACCTTTAACGGCCACCGGGTGCTTAACGGCATCGATCTTTCGGTGGAAACCGGCGACGTGCTGGCGATTGTCGGTCCCAGCGGGTCGGGCAAAACCACCATGCTGCGCAGTATCAACCTGCTGGAAGAACCGGACAGCGGCACCATTAAAGTGGGTTCGGTCCTTATCGACGGCGCCCGGCCCCTAAGCGCGCAAAAGCGGCAGATCCGGGCTTTGCGCCAGCAGGTGGGCTTTGTTTTTCAGAATTTCAATCTGTTTCCGCACCGTTCGGTATTGGAAAACATTATCGAAGGGCCGGTGGTGGTCAAGGGCGAACCGCGGGAAGAGGCCATCGAACGGGCGCGGGCCCTGTTGGCAAAGGTGGGCTTGAGCGGCAAGGAGGACGCCTATCCCAAACGTCTTTCCGGCGGCCAGCAGCAGCGGGTGGCCATTGCCCGCGCGCTGGCGATGCGTCCTGAGGTTATCCTGTTTGATGAGCCGACATCGGCGCTGGATCCCGAACTGGTGGGGGAGGTATTGAATACTATCCGCGCGCTGGCGGAGGAAAAACGCACCATGATTATCGTTACCCATGAAATGAGTTTTGCCCGTGACGTGGCTGACCGGGCCATATTCATGGATAACGGTGTGATTACCGAACAGGGCGCCGCCAAGGATCTTTTTACCCATCCCCAACACGACCGCACGCGGCAGTTCCTGAATAAATTTTTGAACGCCGGCTGAGGGTTATCGCATTTTTGGACCAAGCGGGTTCGCTGGCGCAATTGCCAACGGACCATGTAACGACAACCGAATTACAGTTATTTATCCGATACCCATCCCATTTTGTTACTATTTTTGCTACAATCCTTGTAATAGTTTTCGTCCGTTCACCATGGAAAGGCTTAGCCTCCCATCTGATTATCCCCCTGAGCGCAGACTGGCTGGCGACGTCGGGGCGGATCTGGAGTTTTTCAATATTATGTCATTCGATTCACTTGGCCTGAGTGCTGAGATTTTGCGTGCGTTATCCGACAAGGGCTACGAGCAGCCGACGCCGGTACAGCAACAGGCAATCCCCTATATTCTGCAGGGCCGTGATATCATGGCCAGTGCACAAACCGGCACCGGCAAAACCGCCGCGTTTACCCTGCCGATACTACAGTTGCTGAGCCAAAACCCATTGGCCAAAAATCGCCGTCCGGTACGGGCGCTGATTTTGACGCCGACCCGGGAACTGGCGGCGCAGATTGGCGAGAATGTGGTTGAATACAGCACCAAGCTGTCCATTCGTTCGCTGGTGGTTTTTGGCGGCGTCAGTATCAATCCGCAAATGATGAAGCTGCGTGGCGGGGTGGATGTGCTGGTGGCGACACCGGGCCGCCTGCTTGATCTGGCGCAGCAGCGCGCCGTCGATTTGTCGGCGGTGGAAATCCTGGTGCTGGACGAAGCCGATCGCATGTTGGATATGGGCTTTATCCATGATATCCGCCGGGTGATGAAGCTGTTGCCCGCGAAGAAGCAGAGCCTGATGTTCTCGGCGACGTTCTCAGATGATATCAAGGTGTTGGCCAATACCTTGCTGAACAATCCTGCACTGGTGGAAGTGGCGCGCCGTAACGCCGCTGCCGATCAGATTGAGCAGTGTGTTCATCTGGTGGATAAAAAGCGCAAGCGTGAATTGCTGTCCTATATGATAGGCCATCACGACTGGCGCCAGGTGCTGGTCTTCACCCGTACCAAGCATGGCGCCAATCATCTGGCGGAGCTGCTGAATAAAGACGGCATCAAGTCGGCGGCGATCCATGGCAATAAAAGCCAGGGCGCGCGTACCCGGGCGCTGGCGGATTTCAAGCAGGGAGAAATCCGTGTGCTGGTGGCCACCGATATCGCCGCCCGCGGGTTGGATATCGATCTGCTGCCCCATGTGGTCAACTATGAACTGCCGCAGATTGCGGAAGATTATGTACACCGCATCGGCCGTACCGGCCGTGCCGACGCTACCGGCGAAGCCTTGTCGCTGGTGTGTGTCGATGAATACGGTTTGCTGCGCGATATCGAACGTATGCTGAAAAAACCAATTCCGCGCATTGCGCTGCCGGGATACGATCCCGATCCGACCATCAAAGCCGAGCCGTTGCAGACCGGCCGCGGCAGTCGTTCCAGCGGTCCTTCACGCGGCGCTCCGTCCCGGGGCGGTGCGCGCGGCGGCGCCTCATCCGGCGGCGCGCGGGATGGCAACGGCGGTTCCCGCGAGAGCGGCAGCCGTGATGCCAGGCCGCCCCAGCGCCGCCGTGACGCCGACGGCGCTTCGCAGCCCGGCCGAAGCGGCGCCCCGCGCCGCTCAGCCGGTTCGTCTTCCTCCTATGCCGGATCCGGCGCGCGGGACAGCCGTAGCGGCAATAAGAAATAGGGAGCGGTGTCCCTTTAACAGGTTCGTTGCACGATGAGTGATAGCGGGCTTACCGCGCCGTGGGGCGCTCGAGCAGGCGGGAAAACCACGCCTGCTTCGACCCGGCCTCGGCAAACACGGTTTCCCTTTAACAGATTCGTTGCACGATGAGTGATAGCGGGCTTACCGCGCAGTGGGGCGCTCTCCCTTTAACACGCCCCGTTTGAGCTTCGTTAATAGCCATTGATTTTCCCCGTTCCAATCCCCTACTATGGCGCGATCTTTTTTGCGGATATCTCATGCGCGTATTACTGGCCCCCATGGAGGGCGTTCTCGATTCACTGATGCGGGAATTGCTCTGCGGCATTAACGATTACGATTTGTGCATCACCGAATTCCTGCGGGTGGTGGACAGCCTGCTGCCGGTAAAAAGCTTCTATCGACTGTGCCCTGAACTACGGCGGGGCGGCTTGACCCCTGACGGTACGCCGGTGCGGGTACAATTGCTGGGTCAATATCCGCAGTGGCTGGGGGAGAATGCATCGCGGGCGGTGGAACTGGGATCGCCCGGTGTCGATCTTAACTGCGGATGCCCGTCGAAAACGGTGAACGGCAGCGGCGGCGGGGCGACGCTGCTTAAGGATCCGGAATTGATTTACCAGGGGACCAAAGCGATGCGCGGGGCGGTCCCGGCATCTTTGCCGGTCACGGTGAAAATCAGGCTTGGCTGGGACTCTTCCCAGCGGAGCCTGGAAATCGCCGACGCGGTACAACAGGCGGGGGCTACCGAACTGGTGGTTCATGGCCGCACCAAGGAAGACGGCTATCGGGCGGAGCGCATCGACTGGCCGGCTATTGCCGCCATTCGCCGGCGCCTGACCATTCCGGTTATCGCCAACGGCGAGATCCGCGACTGGCAAAGCGGCCAAGATTGCCGGGACGTCACCGGCTGCGATGCGTTGATGATCGGACGCGGCGCCCTAAGCGTGCCGAATCTCAGCCGGGTGTTGAAATATAATGAGCCTGTCATGCCCTGGCCGTCGGTGGTGGCCCTGTTGCATCGTTATGCCTGTTTGGAAAAATCCGGCGATACCGGTATGTATCACGTCGCGCGTATTAAGCAATGGCTGGGTTTCCTGCGAAAGGAGTACCCCCAGGCGATGGCGCTGTTTAATGAGATCCGGACGCTGAATACCGCTGAAGCCATCGCGGCGGTGATTTGCCGCGAGTGCGCCTTGTGATAAAAAATGGCCCGGACCGGGCACTTTGTTAGCAAACTCAAACCGGTCCGGACCGGTTTTCTTGCGTATGCTTCCGCCGGCCCCCGTCGCGGCCACTGGCGTTCGGCTCCCGGTAGGCTACGCTATCATCATCTTCTTCAAGGCACGGTCCAATCCATGAGTCTGCTTTTGCTACATCCGGTAAAACATTATCTGACCGCCCGTCCAAGGCTGCTAATAGCCGTCGGCGCCGGGATTCTGGCTTATTTTTTCTTGCCCGCGAGCTTTTCGACGCTGATGCGCCTGACCATTGCCTGGAATGTGCTGGCCTGGTTATACCTATTCTTCCTCTGGTGGCTGATGATGCGAGCCCAGGAGGAAGATATCCGGCATATTGCCCGTATACAGGACGAGAGCGCCAGTACGGTATTGTCGCTGGTGAGCGTCACCTGTCTGGTAAGCATCCTGGTGATCCTGCTGGAACTGAGCACGGTAAAACACTTGTCGGGCACATCTAAGGTCATGCACCTGGTCTTGACCGGCACGACGCTGATAGGGTCCTGGGCCTTGTTGCCGACGGCATTCGCCATGCATTATGCCCATTTGTTTTACCGAACCCGCGCGCAGCCGGAGTTGGCGCTCCTCTTTCCCAATGATTTACGCAAACCCCGCTATTGGGACTTTTTATATTTTTCCTTTACCATCGGCGTGGCGTCGCAAACCGCCGATGTCGCCATCGGCAGTTCGGACGTCAGGCGCATCGCGCTGCTGCAGTCGGTATTATCCTTTATTTTCAATCTGGTTATCCTCGGCCTTTCCATCAACGTCTGCGCCGGGTTATTGAGTTAAAGAAGGAAGTAAGCGGGGCGTTAAGCATCACTGACTTAAAACTGTCAAAAACGGCCTATAGGATAGGATGCACTTGAAGCCGTGATGCAGAAGTCTTCTTATGCGCAAACGCCTTTTTCCCTATTTGCTGCTGGCACCCACGTTTATTTTCCTCGTCGGTTTCACCTATCTGCCGTTAATCCGCGCCCTGATTGACAGCCTGCATGATTCCAGGCTTTCCACCGACAGTCCGCCTTTCGTCGGCATGGATAATTTTATCCGCCTGTTTCAAGACCCGGTATTCTGGCTGTCCCTGAGAAATAACGGCGTTTATATCCTGCTGACCGTGATACCCGGTATTCTGCTGGCCCTGGTACTGGCGGTGTGGCTGACGGAGAACACCAGGGTAAATCGCTGGCTGCGCACGGCGTTTTTTTTTCCTACCATTATTCCCCTGGTGAGCGCCGCCACCTTGTGGACGTTTATTTTCATTCCCAACCTGGGCCTGCTGGATTATTACCTGGGCAAAGCGGTCGGTCCGCTGTCGGTGAATTACCTCGGCATGGGGAATAGCGCGATGGTTGCCCTGGCGGCGGTGGGTATCTGGAAGTTTGCCGGCTATTACATGCTGTTTTTCCTGGCCGCCCTGCAAGGCCTGCCGGCTTCGCCGCGGGAAGCGGCTATTATGGAAGGGGCCGGCCGGCGGCAGGTGTTTTTTTATATCACCTTGCCGCTGCTCAGGCCGACCCTGAATTTTGTCATTATCATCGCCTTGGTTTATGCCATTACCCAAATTGATCATGTGGTCATCATGACCCAGGGCGGTCCCAACAACGCCACTTCGGTAGTGCTGTTTTATATCCAGAACCTGGCCAACAACAGCCACGATTTCGGTAAAGCGTCTGCCGCCACCTTCTTCACCATGCTCGCCCTGTTTGTGATTTCCATCCTCAATCTGCGCACCCTGGAAAAAGGGGTGCACTATGAACGTTAAACAGCGATTCCCGCTGCGCACCCTCTCGCTGCTGCTGATCTGCGCCGCCCTGCTGTGGCTAACGCCGATATTCTGGATGATCTCATCGGCGTTCAGCGCCGACAGTTTTTCCCCCGCCATGGCGTCGATCCTGCCCCGCCGGCCCTTGACCTTCGGCACGCTGGAGGAGGCATGGGAGAGCGCCGATTGGCTGCGGTTGTATGCCAATACGCTGATTTTCGCCCTGGGGACGTTTGCGGTGCAACTGGTGACCATTACCACGGCGGGTTATGTGTTTGCCTATCACGAGTTTCACGGCAAAACCACGCTGTTTTACCTGCTGCTGATTCAACTGATGATCATGCCGGTCATGCTCATGGTGCCCAATATGATGACGTTGCACCAGCTCGGCCTGCTCAATACCCTGACCGGGACCATGCTGCCTTATTTCGCCTCGGCCTTCGGCGTTTTCCTGATGCGGCAGGCGTTTCTCAATATCCCGCGCGAACTGGAGGATGCGGCGCTGATGGAAGGGTGCCGCTGGTGGCAGGTGGTGATGCATGTCCTGCTGCCTATGACCCGGCCCGCGCTGCTGGCGTTCGCCACTGTCTCCATTACCTATCACTGGAACGAATTTCTCTGGCCGCTGATGGTCTTGAACGACCCGGATAAACAGGTGCTTACCGTGGGTTTGGCCTCTTTTGCCCTGGGAGCGGAATCCGGCGGCCAGTGGGGGCTTATCAGCGCCGGATCCCTGATGGTCTGCCTGCCGCTGATGGTGGCGTTCATTCTGTGTCAAAAGCATTTTCTCAGTGGTTTTGGTTTCTCCGGTATCAAATAAGAGGACGACTATGTTCATTGCCCAACTTTCCGATCTTCACTTTCGCCAGCAGGGAACGAAGCTATATGACTTTATCGATGTCAATGCCGCCAATGGTGAAATCATCAACCGGATCAACGCGCTGGCGGAACGGCCCGATGCGGTGATCGTCACCGGCGATATCGCCAACTGCGGCGAGCCGGGGGAATATCGCCTGGCCCGCCGCATGCTGGGCATGCTGAACTATCCGCTCTATGTCATTCCCGGCAACCATGATAACAAGGCTTTTTTCCTTGACGCCTTCAGTGAGCTTTGTCCGCAACTGGGCCAGGATCCGGAAAATATCGCCTATCAAGTGGACGATTTCCCGGTCCGGCTGCTGTTTATCGATAGCTCGGTGACCGGCGCCGCCCACGGACATTTAAGTGAAAATACCCTGCGCTGGCTGGAGCGGGCGTTATCCCGGGACGATAAAGAGAGCTATGTTTTCATGCATCATCCGCCGCTGGCGTTCGGCTCGGCGCAGATGGACCCCATTGCCTGTGACAACGGCAAGGCGCTGTTGGCGCTGATTGAGCGCTTCGCTCACCTGACGCGGGTATTCTGCGGCCATGTGCATCGCATGATTGCCACCCAGTACCGGCAGGCGCTGATTTGCTCCGCGCCCGCCACCGTGCATCAGGTGCCTTATTACCATTCGGACGAACGGGCTTATTACAGTCTGGAACCGGGCGCCATGATGATGCACAACCTGGTGGAGGGGGTGGGGTTGGTGAGCAGCTACCACTCCCTGGCGCACTATGCCGGGCCCTGGTTATACGATCCGCGAATCAGCTGCCCGCTGGATACGTTCTGATGTCTTTATTGGCAATCGATGGCTTGACCAAGCGCTTCGGCGAGGTGGATGTCCTGCGGGAGGTGACGCTGGACATCCGGGAAGGGGAATTCCTGGTGTTGGTAGGACCCTCCGGATGCGGCAAAAGCACACTGTTGCGGATAGTGGCCGGCCTGGAGCAGCCCACCGCGGGCCGCATGCTGTTCAACGGCGGCGATATCGTCAACCGGACGCCGCGGGAGCGCAATTTCTCGCTGATTTTCCAGAATTATGCCCTGTTCCCTCATATGACGGTGAGAAATAACATTCTGTTCGGCATGAAAATACGCGGCGAGCCGGCGTCGGGATTCCCCCAACGGCTGGCCAAGGTGGCGGACCTGTTGCAATTGCAGCCGCTGCTGGATAGAAAACCGTCCCAGCTTTCCGGCGGCCAGCGGCAGCGCGTGGCCATGGCGCGGGCCATTATCCGCGAACCGGCGCTGTTTTTAATGGACGAGCCGTTATCCAATCTTGACGCCCGGCTGCGCGGCGAAGTCCGCGACGGCATCATGGCGCTGCATGAGAAGCTGAAGATCAGTACCGTTTACGTTACCCATGATCAAATCGAAGCCATGACCATGGCGGACCGTATCGCGGTTTTACATCAGGGCCGTCTGCAACAAATCGGTACGCCGGAATCCCTTTACCGGCGACCGGCCAATCTGTTCGTGGCGGGGTTTATCGGCACACCGGCCATGAATATCCTCAAGCTGCCTTGGGGCGACGGGAAGGCCTGGCTGGCGGGGCGGCCCATCGACGGGCCGGCGGGCTATGCAGCGCGGGATTACGGGGAAACGGAAGTCTATTTCGGCATACGTCCCGAGCACTTGGCGGAGGATCGGCAAAACGGTTTTCTGCACGGCCGGGTGGTGCGGCGAGAGCTGCACGGCGCTGAGTATCTCATCGCATTAAACACCCCTGCGGGGGTTATTCAGTACCGCCGGGAAAATCGCGGCGCTATCCCGGCCCCCGGCCAGGAGATTTCTCTCTCGTTTTCACCGCTGGATTGTTATCTGTTTTCGGTGGTTAACCAACATACGCTTTTAGGGGAGCAATAAATGAAAATATCAGGGTGGATGCTATTGATGGGCGGCGTGGCGGCAAGCGGCGGCGCCTGGGGGGCACAGGCCATTGACTTTATGTTTCCCGCCCCGGTGGACGGTAAGCTGACGATGGAAATGACCCGCATCATCAAAGAATTTAATCAATCCCAGCAGCAGGTCGAGGTGCGGGGCATTTTTACCGGTGGCTACGATACCACCAAGGTTAAGGCGGAGTCGGCGGCCAAGGCGGGCTCCCCGCCGGCGCTGGTGATCATGTCCGCCAATTTTACCGTCGATCTGGCGCTGAAGGATGAAATTTTGCCCATGGATGAACTATTTAAATTCTCGGCGGACAAGCAATCGGCGACGGATTTCCTGCAAAAAAACTTCTGGCCCGCGGTACAGCAGAATGCCCAGGTGCTGGGCCGGACCTATGCCATCCCTTTTCATAATTCCACCCCCATTCTTTATTACAACCGCGACCTGTTCCAACAGGCGGGCATCAGCCAGCCGCCGCGGACCTGGTCGGAACTGGCGGAGGACGCCAAAAAGCTCACCAATAAAGATAAAGGCCAGTGGGGCATTATGATTCCGTCCACCAATGACGATTACGGCGGCTGGATGCTTTCCGCGCTGACCCACGCCAACGGCGGCAACTGGTCTAACGACAACTATCCGGGGGAGGTGTATTACGACACTCCCAGCGCCAGGGGCGCCTTGCAGTTCTGGCAGAATCTGGTGTATCGCGACGGGGTGATGCCGGCGGGGGTATTGAATACCAAACAAATCAGCGCAGCGTTTTTCTCCGGTAAACTGGGCATGGCGTTGCTGAGCACCGGCGCATTAGGCTTTATGCGCGATAATAGCCGCGATTTTACCATGGAGGTGGCGATGATGCCGGTCCAGCAGCGCCAGGCGGTAATTATCGGCGGCGCCAGCCTGGTGAGTTTTAAAGGCATCAGCGAAGCGCAAAAGGCCGCCGCCTATCAATTCCTCACCTATCTCACCAGCCCCGACGTGAACGGTCAATGGAGCCGTTTCACTGGTTATTTCGCGCCGCGCATGGCCGCTTACGATACCCCGGCCATGAAGGATTATCTTGCCAAGGATCCGCGAGCGGCGGTGGCGCTGAAACAGCTGCAGTATGCCCATCCCTGGTATGCCACCTATGAGACGGTGGCGGTACGCCAGGCCATGGAGAATCAGCTGGCGTCGGTGGTCACAGACAAATCGCGCCTGGTGGCGGATGCGGCAAGGGATGCCCAGCGCCAGGCGGATGAGATCATGAAGCCGTATGTGGCGCAAACGGCGTTGAAACAGCCCTGAGACCGGGGTTAAACCCCGGTCGGAGCTTGTTGACAAAGTGCCCGGTCGAGACAGGCTGCCAGATCGTAAACACGCCGTAAACCCTTCCCTGGGGGCTCGATCCGCGCCATCCCTGGCGCGGACGGTTTACTCTTCTAGCAGCCTGTCCCGCCTTATTGGCTTCGGGCATGTTTGTCAGCAGTCTGAGACCGGAGTTAAACCCCGGTCTTTCCCCTGGCGATTAGGGCTGTCCGTTTCTGCCGTGGGCGATAAAAGCCGGCCGCAGGCTTAATCGTTCATAATAGGCGCTCACCGCCGGGAGGTCGGGGCGCTGGAGCGGGGTGGAAAACCAGCGGTGCACCGACAGGCCGATGGGGATATCCGCCAGGGTAAATGCCGGACCCGCGACAAAGGCTCCGGTGACCTTGAGCTGGCCCTCCAGGATCGACATTTTGCCGGCCCAGCTTGCGGCGGCGGCCTTGATGCGTTCGGGATCGGGATGCTCGGGATTGTGCCGCACCAGGGCGCTGAAAACATAGCTCCAGGCGGGATTGAGATCGGCGGCCTGCCAATCAATCCACCGGTCGATGCCGGCCCGGATCTTGGGGGCCGCCGGGTATAGCGATTCGCCGCGGTAGGCGCGCGCCAGGTAACGGATAATGGTATTCGATTCCCATAGGACAAAATCCTCGTCCTGGATAACCGGAACCATGGCATTAGGATTCAGCGCGAGAAATTCGGGGCTGTGGGTGGATTTGAATCCGTTGCCCCAGTCTTCGCGCTGATATTCGATGCCCAACTCCGCGCAGGCCCATAGGACCTTGCGCACATTAATGGATGAAGATCTGCCGAGTATTTTCAGCATAGGCTTCCTTTACAATCAATGTTAGGGTGACAGTGGCCAAGCCATACTGGCATTTTTCCCGGCGGCTGGGAACAGGAAAACGCCGGCTTAAAGTCTCCAGGGCTGCTTGCGCCATTGAAATGCCTTGCCGGTATGCCAATGATAAGTATCCCTAGCGCGCTGCCAACTGCTCGTTGACGCGCCTTTGCAAGCGTAGGAGGCTCTTGGAGAAGAACTCCGCGTCGTCAAGGGCGCGGGCCAGGATCAGGGCGCCCTGGATACCAGCCACCACCTCCTGCGACAGGATGGCGCAGGTGGCGTCGTCAACCCCAGCGCGCCGCAGGGCGCCCCCCAGCGCGGCTATCCAACGCCTGAAATAGCCGCTGATGGCGGTAGCGAACCGATCCCGCGTGCCGTCCAGGGCAAACGCCCCCACCAGGCAAACGCGTTTACCGGATTGAAAATAGTCATCCACTTCCCGCCACATGTCATCCAGAGCGCCGAAGGCGTTCTCCTGTTCCAGCGGCAGGAAAATATGCCCGGCGAACCAGCGGTGGATATGCAGCAGCACCTCAGCGGCCATCTCCTCCTTACCGGCGGGGAAAAAGTGATAAAGACTGCCTTTGCCCAGCCCGGTACCCTCGGTAATGCGGCTGAGGGAGGCGCCCTCAAAGCCGCACTCGCGGAATATTTCGGCAATGCGGGCCACCAGCTCGGTTTTTGCGTTTTCTTTGCTGTTCAATGAATGAATGCCTTGCAGTTACCGCGAACCACTACAAACCAAAATCGGACAGGCCGGGGTGGTCGTCCGGACGCCGGCCCAGCGGCCAGAAAAACCGGCGATCGTCGCTGGTAATGGGCAAATCATTGATGCAGGCAAAACGGCGGAACATCAATCCTTGCTCATTGAACTCCCAGTTTTCATTGCCGTAGGAGCGGAACCAGTTTCCGCTGTCATCGTGCCATTCGTAAGCGAAACGTACCGCTACTCGGGCGCCGGTAAATGCCCATAGCTCTTTGATCAGCCGATAATCCAGCTCCCTGGCCCATTTGCGGGTCAGGAAGGCAACCACTTCCTCGCGTCCGGTAACAATTTCAGCACGGTTGCGCCACTGGGTGTCTTCGGAGTAGACCAGGGAGACTCGGCGGGGGTCACGGCTGTTCCAGCCGTCTTCCGCCAAACGGACTTTGGCGATTGCAGTCTCCAGCGTAAAGGGGGGAACCAGGTTAGCCATGATGAGTGCCTTTTCGGTGAGTGAAGAGAAGACTGTACCGATCGGTACAGTCATTGGCAAGGTTTATTTTATCCTGTCAGGTTTCGCGGGAATTGCCGAAAACGTCAAGCCCGCCCGGAACTTGGCGGAAATGAACCGGGGTCCGAGGAGAAACGAAAAGCCGCACGTGTTGAAATCGGGTATGAAATGAGGGAACGGATGGGGGACGGAGGCGAACCGATAAAATCGGTTAAGGGATTTTAAACAGCAAAAGACCTGGCTGAATGCGCCATGTCTGAATGCGTGGGTCGTTAAAATGTATTAGCGGAATGGGCGTCCGGTAAAGGCCCGGATCAGGTAATCTGCCAGTCCGGCGGGGTGTGGACGATAATATATTCCCCCAGCTCTTTCAGACCGGCCCAGATATCGCGCCAGTGCGCCAGCTCCATCGAGAGGGTAATGCCCAGCAACCCGGCGACAAACCAATAGGCCATGCTGATGCCTACGCCGGTGAAGATAAAGGCAAGGGCATTTTTACTGGATCTACGGCATACAACATTTAGCGTGCTAGCGAAAAACATCATCACCGCACTGAGCAATTCCCAGCGCATCATCACAAAGCCTGCGGCCAGCGTACTCATGTGGAACCATCCTCCCGTTGATTAAGTTGCCGTAATTTTCTCCTGTTTTTAGGTATTGTGCTACAAAAATATGTGATGGAGGTCAAATTTTTTTGACGGTAATGGATAAGTTGTTTACTTTTTTGGTTTTTTTACTTTTGGGTGCCGGACGCTACGGTTTCCGCCGGCCCGAACACCGGATACTTAGGTAAATTCACCTGCGTGTAGGGTTCCCAGCCTCCGCCCAGGGCTTTATAAAGCGCCACCAGATCAATGCCGGTCTGGACCCGGGCGGCGGCGACCTGCTGGCGGGCCTGGGCCAGCTGCCGCTGTGCATCAAGCATGGTGATAAATGACGTCAGTCCCTGGCGGTAGCTTTCGCTGGATAAATTGAAGGCGTTTTGAAATGACGCGGCGGCTTGCTCCAGGCCATCCACCTGCTGCTGATCCGTGCGGTAGCTCACCAGCGCGTTCTCCACATCCTGCAACGCGGTCAGGACGGTTTGGCGGTAGGACAAGACCGCATTGGCCTGTTGCACCCGGGCCAGCCGGACGCTTGACACCAGCCGGCCGCCCTGGAAAATCGGCAGCGACACCTGGGGACCGTAGCTGTAAAAATGGCTGCTCCAGTGGGTCAGATAATCCGCCTCGGTATTGCGCATGCCGAACTGGCCGGTGAGGGAAAAATCAGGGAACAATTGCGCCACCGAGACGCCGATATTGGCGGTGGCCGCATGCAGATTGGCTTCCGCCTGGCGCACATCGGGACGGCGTCGCGCCAGGGCTGACGGCACGCCCACCGCCACGGCGGCCGGGACGGCGGGCTGCGGCTTGTCTTGGCGTAGTTCGTTATCCAGCGTGCCGGGAGGTTGTCCCAGCAATACCGCCAATCCGTTCATCGCCTGACGCTGTTCCGCTTCGTACTGCGGCAACTGCGCCCGCAGCGAACCGAGCTGGGCAGCGGCGTTTTCCACATCATACTGCGGCGCCAGACCGTGCTGCTGGCGGCTGCGGGTCAATTCCAGGGACTGTTCCGCGACATCGATTTGCGTGCGAAGCGTCTGCGCCACGGTCTGGGCGCCCCTCAGCTGCAAATAGGTCCGCGCCACCTCCGCCTCCAGGGACACCAGGGCATCGTTGCGTTCTTCAACCGAAGCCTGGCTTTGCGCCTGCGCCATCTCCACCGATCGGCGGACTTTTCCCCAAAGATCCAGCTCCCAGCTGGCGTCGAAACTGCCCTGATACAGGCTTATCGGCTGGGTCAGGGTATCCAGCGCGGAGGCTGCCTGCGGACTAAGACTCGCCACGCTTGAGGTGTCGACATGGGCCGAATCCAGCTGGCCCGCCAGACCCAGCTGCTCGCGCTGGGCGCTGGCCTTGGCCTGCACCGACGGCAGGTAAGCGGCGCCGGCCTGCAGGGTTTGTTCACGGGCGCCGGCGATACGCAGTACCGCCTGCTGCAGATTGATATTGCCGGCGATGGCCCGGTCTATCAGGCTATCGAGCTGCGGATCGTTAAAGCTGTGCCACCAGGACGGATCGGGCAGCGCCGCCAGGGTAGCGGAGGCGGACCGGTTTTTGCCGCCGTTGTCGAGATTGTTGAACGCGGCGGGGGTCACCGGTGATGGGGGGCGGTAATCCGGACCCACCGAACAGGCGGTTATCATGGCCGCCAGCAAACCCAGGCCGAAACGGCGCAGGCGGGGAGCGTGCTGCAATTGAGCTTTTAACAAACGGGCCGGCATACTAATGGGCTCCAACGCTGCCTTCGCTCTTCACCGGCGAAAGCAACAGACAGAAAGGAATCAGGATAAACGCCACCACCGCGCAAATGGAAAACACGTCGATATAGGACATAATCCGCGATTGGATAATCATTTGCTGGTACATCTTGCCGGTGGCTATTTGCAGCGGGTCGCCTATTTGCAGGGAAAAGTCCCGGATGGCCGCCGCGCTGGTATTTACCGCCTGCTGGAATTGCTCATTAAGCGGCGACATGTTATGCACCATATACGCGCTGTGGACCTGGCTGCGTTCGGTAATGGCGGCGGTGGAAAGGGAAATCCCGACGGACCCCGCCACATTGCGGAACATGGTAAACAGCGCCGAGGCGTCGGCATTGAGCTTCGGCGCCAAGGTGATATAGGCCACGGTGGTGAGGGGCACGAATAAAAATCCCAGTCCGATGGATTGGGCGCTGCGCATCATGACCAGGGTCAGATAGTCTACATTGGGCACCAGCCGGCTGGAATAGATAAAGGCCAGCGCCAGTAACGTGAAGCCGAAAGCCACCAGCCAGCGGGTTTGAACGATGGGCATCAGTTTTATCACCAGCGGGATGGACAGGACGATTAAAATCGCCCCCGGCGACATCACCAGGCCGGAGAGGGTGGCGGTATAGCCCAGCTCCTGCTGGGCCAACTGCGGTATCGCCACCGAACTGCCGTAGAGGATCATGGCCATGCCGGCCATCAGCAGGCTGGAGACGGCGAAATTTCTGTCTTTGAGACAGCGTAAATCCACCACCGGCTTTTTGGCGTAAAGCAGCCAATAGACGGCGCCCACAATGCCTACCGCCGTCAGTACCGCAAACAGACGGATAAAATTGGACGAGAACCAGTCATCGTCCTCGCCGCGGTCCAGCATGACCTGCAAACATCCCAGGCCAAGAGCTATCAGGCCGATGCCGGTAAAATCAATGGATAATTTATGGCCTTTGACCCGGCGTTCCCACGGAGGGTCTTCCAGCAGTTGGTAAATAGCCACCAGGGTCAGGACGCCGATGGGAATATTAATCAAAAACACCCAGCGCCAGCTGTAATTGTCGGTGATCCAGCCGCCCAGGGTGGGGCCCAGCACCGGCGCCACGATTATGGCGATAGAGGAGAGGCCGAAGGCTTTGCCGCGATCTTCGGGCTTGAAATAATCCAGCAGCACCGATTGTTGTACCGGCTGCAGTCCGCCGCCGAAAAACCCCTGCAGCACCCGGAATAAGATGATTTGCCACAGTTCGGTGGAGATGCCGCACAGGAACGAGCAGACGGTAAACATGGCGATACACAGCAGGAAATATTGCTTGCGGCCGAACACCCGGCCCAGAAAGGCGGAGATAGGCAATACGATACCGTTCGCCACCAGATACGAGGTGAGCACCCAGGTGGACTCATCGTAGCTTGCCGATACGGTTCCGGCGATATGGGGCAGGGCGACATTGACAATGGTGGTATCCAGGATCTCCATGAATACCGCCAGGGTCACTACCCACGCCACGACCCAGGGGTTGCCCGTCGGCCGCCAGTGCCGATCGTCACTCATTTCAGGAATACCTTGGGCTGCACCGAGAGGCCGAGGGGCAGGGGCATATTCGGATCCAGTCCGCTGTCGATGACGATTTTCACCGGCACCCGCTGCACGATTTTCACAAAGTTACCGGTGGCGTTTTCCGCCGGGAACGCTGAAAAGCGCGAACCGGAACCTTGCTGCACGCTGTCCACATGGCCGTGCAGTTTCAGGTTGGGGTAGGCATCCACCTCAATATCCACCCGGTTGCCGGGCTGCATGCGCTCCAGCTGCGACTCCTTGAAGTTGGCCGTCACCCAGACATCCGGTGAGACCACCGACATCAGGGCGCCGCCGGCCTGTACCAGCATGCCGGGCTGCACATTGCGGCGGGTGACGAATCCGTCGAACGGCGCGCGGACGTCGGCATAGGAGAGATTCAAATCGGCGGTTTCCACCTGCGCTTTCGCCTGCTGCACCTGTTGCTGGCGCGCCTCGACGGTGGTCTCCGCCTGGCGGATTTGCAGCGCCACCTGAGCGGCTACCTGCACCTGGGCGCGGGCATTGGCGACATCGGCGCTGGCCGCGCGCAGCTGCGCGTTGGCGCTGTCGATATTTTGCTGCGAAGTGGCCCGGGGATCGACGCCGCGCTGCCGGCGATATTCCGCTTCGGCATTTTGTAGATTAGCCTCGGCCCGGGCCTGTTGCGCCTGGGCCTGCGCCAGCTGCGCCGGATACTGCACGCGGGATAGGTCCAACTGCACCTGGGCCTGGTGCAGCTGCGCCTGGGCCAGACCCAGCTGGGCCAGGGCCTGGTCCCGCTGCGCGGTATAATCCCTTGGGTCTATTTGCACCAGCAAATCCCCTTTATGCACGCGCTGGTTATCCCTGACCGCCAGGTTGGCCACATAACCGGAGATTTTCGGCGCGATGGTCACCGCGTCGCTTTCGGTATAAGCATCGTCGGTGGTCTCCTGATTACGGGTGGACAACCAAAAGTAAAGCGCCACCAGGATGAGGAGCAGCACCACCACGGCCAAAATGATCAGAGGCTTTTTACCGGGACCTTTACGGGGCGGCTCCGACGAGTCGTCTTGCTTATCGCCTTCCTCGTCGGGCTGGTTGTCTTCATCTTGCCGGCCATGGGCCGGTGGCTGGTCTTGGTGGTCGTTATCGCGGCGGTCTTGGTTCGCCGGCAATGCGTCATCTGATTTGTCGTTATTATTGCTGTCCATAGGCCCCATCAAGATATCGGCAGCAAGGCGCTGCGCCGTTGATTAACAGAGAATCTTTGCATTGAGTAAAAGGATTATAGCAAAGTTGTGAACTGCGTCAGTTTATTGCTGCTTTGCGCTGCATGAGACGTGGAGACGCTGGCCATTTCTTGCCGGGCCCCGTTGGACAAGCGGCGCGCAGCTTGA
Source organism: Sodalis sp. RH16 (assembly GCF_047324245.1). Classification (NCBI taxonomy): domain Bacteria; kingdom Pseudomonadati; phylum Pseudomonadota; class Gammaproteobacteria; order Enterobacterales; family Bruguierivoracaceae; genus Sodalis; species Sodalis sp. RH16. The sequence continues at coordinate 3,392,073 of NZ_CP178737.1, forward strand.
TATCCGGCCTTCGCCGCTCGCCAGACCGCGGGATCCTGTTATAACAATACATTGGCCGGCGCGTGCTAGAGATGCGTTGAGCGGCGAAAAAAAATCGTTAGAAATTATGTCTAACATCGCGCGCGCCCGCTTTTTCGAGAGCCGGCGGGTTCTGCGGGCCGCCAGGAGATGAGATAAACCGGCGGAAAAATCGTGCTCTGCTAAACTCATGCATAGAATAGATTAGAAAAATTAACCTGCCGGAGAGGAGAGCCGCAAGCAGGGATAATGAGAAAGGATCAGGTATCAGGCCGAATTTTCCCCGGTTCGCGGATGAATGACATCATCACACATGATTTATCATGAAGTATTGATTGTTCTACTTACCCTTTAGTCCGTGAGATGTTCCTCTCCCCATGGCCGCCGGGTACTTGTATGTGCAATGGATCTGTATCGATTATGCTGAAACATACTAGGCCGATTGTCATTGATAGCACGGCCGGCGATATGCTCACGTGCCGTTCCTCTCAATCCCCGATATCGGGGATGGCTGCCGCCGAAGTGCGAAGAGCCATTATTCTGACCTATCCGGGATGTTTTCTTGGCGAGGCCATCGAGCTGCTGGAATTAATGACTGCGCTGAACAGCGATCATGTTATTCATTACGTGTCGCGGTTTTATTCGCTGTCGGGAGGACCGGTGGATTCACCGTCCAGCGAGCTTATCCATGTGGACTGCCTGGCGGTGGACGGCCCGTTGCCCATTGAAAACGATCTGCTGATCATCGCCTCCGGCGCCAGGTCGGCGGGGGATCCAACCGGGGAAATATCCCGTTGGCTGCAGGCGGTCTGCCCGGCGTCAAGGCAAATCGTCGCACTGGGCTCTGGGGTCTTGCGGCTGGCGGCCGCCGGCCTGCTGAACCACCGGCAAGTGACTACCCATTCCGCGCTGGCGCCGTTTCTCACCGCCAATTTTCCCCTGGTGGAGGTTAAAGCGCCGGGTGCGCTGCTTATCGACGGCAATCTTTTCACCACCAACGAACATATCGATTTGCGTAAGCTGGCGTTGCTGCTGGTGAGAGGGCCGCCATCGCTAAAAAGAGTACAGCGGCCGGCCAAGCCCGTCGGGCAGGCCGGGGTTGAGATTGTCTTTCATTCAGCGGCGTTCGTGAGTAAGGGAACCGTTGCGCACCGGATTCTCCTTTGGTGGTTGATCCATTTGGACTATGACATAACAATGCAGAGCTCGGCGGAATTTTTAGCTATGAGCGAACGCAGCTTCCGGCGTCATTTCAAAAGTGAAGTAGGATATAACCCCAATCTTTTTCTTCTGCTGCTGCGGCTGGAATTAGCCCGTCAGGCGCTGCTTGACGGTGATTTGCCGATCGATAAAATCGCCCGGCGCGGCGGACTGCACGACGGCCAACAGCTGGCGCGGATGTTTCGCAAGTTTCTCGGCATCACGCCTAATCAATACCGGGCGGTAAAAGGCCTGGGGGAACTGCCCCTTATGGATCCGCTCTACCACGCCGTCTTTGACGGCCGTCGGATGCCATGCTGGCTGCGGGAATTCCTGGGCCTGTAATATGCCGGGCCGGCGGCGGCTGGGGTAGGGAGAGCGGTTCCATTTTCTTCCTGGCGTAAAAATACCCAGGCGCGCCTTATCGGCAGAACCAAGGACTCCTAGAGTGAATTAACCGCGATTGGCCGGAACTGCAGCCATTCTGTCCGGATTTGCTGTGAAATGAATTTTCAACAATAGCAGCGAACAGTTTATATTGGCACTCGACAGTTCGGGTTTACCATACAAAATCCAATGGGTTAGCAACAGATCTTGCCGGGACCCCTATTACCGCTGCCAAAGAGCAGTATGTTTATTAATAAAGAATTTAAAGAGATTATTTTTATATTTACTCTATTTTATAAATTGGAAATTCTCGGCTTGAGTATGTATGAAGGATTATTTTTCGATTATTGTTCATTAACAAAAAATGCTTTTGAGCTGTGATTTTCTTAATATGCCTATCAATGAATATATCAGCTGGTAGGTCTTGATTTATCTCCACTGGAGAGTGATATATTTTCCATAATGCCGTGTCATTCTCAATGACGTTGTCGGCCGGATTATGATAACTATGCTTAAAAGTAATGCAGCTTTTCATTTTATCGGCAACCAGTCTGGCGTAAATGCCGGGCCGGGGTATATGCCCTCGCCGCGTTCCCGATCCTGATGGAGATTGGCAAGGATATCCGGAGGATGGCGATTTTGACCTACCCGGGCTGTTATTTCGGCGAAGCGATCAGATTACTGGAGCTGGTCATATCCCTTGAAGAGCCTTTGGCGGAGCAAAACCAACGCAGCACCCGCAATCTGATTCAAATCTACTCCCTGTCCGGAGGGCGGGTCTTTTCGCCGGCGTCATGTTTGATATATATGGATACCCTGATGATTCAGGGTCCGAAGCCGGTGGATCCCGACCTGTTGATTATTGCCCACGGCGCACGGGCGGCGGCGGATCACGCCGGCGAGTTGTCAGATTGGCTGCGGGAGGTATGTCCCGGGACGAAGCAGATAGTCGCTCTTGGCTCCGGCGTTATTCCACTGGCGGCGGCCGGCCTGCTGAATCATCGAAAAGTGGCTACCCACTCCGCTTGGGTGCCGCTGCTGGCCGAACATTACCCGCTGGTGCAGATCGATGATCTGTCGCCTTTGCAAATAGACGGCAATATTTATACCACCAGCGAACAAATCAATTTGCACGAACTGGCGATGTTGTTGGCAAAAAATAGCCTGTCTCCCGGCCATCGTCCGCCGCAACTGCTCGCGGTATCAAGAACGGGCGACGGCGTGGCGGCGTTCAGCCATGCGTTTACCCGGTCGGATTCCATCGCCCACCGGATCATACTGTGGTGGCTGGCGCATATCGACGAAGATATCAGTATGGAGCGTTCGGCGGAATTTTTATCCATGAGCGAACGAAGTTTCCGGCGTCATTTTAAAACGGAAGTGGGTTACTCGCCGTATTTGTTTTTGTTGCTGTTGCGGCTTGAACTCGCGCGCCAGGCAATGATCGATAGCGATCTTCCCATCGACAAAATTGCCCGTCGAGGGGGGTTGCACGACGGCCAGCAGTTAGCGCGCATGTTCCGCAAATTCATTGAAACATCACCCCATCGGTACCGAACGGAAAAATGCAATGAGGTGCTGCCGATGCCCCATCCGATCTACGCCGCCTTGTTTGACGGCCGCACCACGCCCCCCTGGCTGCGGGAACTGCAATTCGCGGCGAAGCGAGATCGAGCCGAAGATCGGGGCTCAGGGCTGTGATGATGCGGTTTCACATTTTAAATCGCTGCGAATATCGACGGGTGCGCCGTCATTAAAAGAATAAAATGGAGTTTCATTTACTATAAATCTTGCTATGAAATAATTATCCGGCCGAAAAAAATATATTACATCCACTCGGTTTTTATCGCTTATGGCGGGCTGTTCGTAAAATAAATATCATCTTTTGGCCGATATTGCGATTATTTAGTCCGTATTTGCGAAGGTATAAAACCGTACTTAACTCAAATGGCCGTTATTATGTTTGTGAGAAATGACACAACCAAAGTGCCAAATCCATTCAAATTATCAGTCGCTTCTTTCAAGGAAATATCATGTCCTGCAAACGTCTTTTCAAAGTCGGTGCCCTGTCTGTACTCTGCCTGGGTACCGCTATTGCCAGCCAGGCTTATGCCGCCGGTACGCAAAATGCCAACATCGCGGTTACCGCCGCGGTTGAATCAGCCTGTACCCTTGCCACCACCGCGCTGACGTTCCCCGCCTATACCGGTGCTGCGGTAGTGGATACCACTGCGACCTTGACGGTCACCTGCACCAACGCCGCGCCGTATGTTATGGCCCTCGGCGCGGGTAACGGCGCAGGCGCCACCACCACGGTGCGCGTTTTGACCAGCCCGTCGACCACTTCTGTGCTGAACTACGGTCTGTATAGCGATGCTAACCATACCGTAACCTGGGGCAATACCGTTGGTACCGATACCGTAGGCGGAACCGGTAACGGTGCGGCACAAGACGTGACCGTTTATGGTGAAATCGCCGCTAACCAGCTTTCCGCCCAGGTCGCTACCGATTATGCCGACACCGTCGCTGTGACTGTGACTTACTAAGAAAAGTAAAGCCTAATGCCCAGTAATATCATTTTTATCCGGGTGCTTATGCTGGCAGTCCTGTGGGCCATCGTGCCCCAGGCTTCTGCCCAGGCATTGGCCATCGTGCCCATCCGTCAGGATTTATCATCGGTACACCGTTCCGCCAGTTTTACCTTGACCAACACCTCGGATAAACCGACGTTAATCCAGATTCGCGGTTTCAGCTGGATCCAGAAGGGAAATGACGACAATTTTGTCCCTACCTCCAAGCTGACGGTAAGTCCTCCTTTTGCCACTATTCCGCCAGGCCAATCGCAAACCGTGCGTTTGTTGCTACGGGATCCGGCAACAAGAGACGAAGAGTCCTATCGTATTGTATTTGACCAAATTCCCGATCGCGGCGTTAACCACATTCAATTGACCGTGCGCTTTACCGTACCGGTATTCTCCTTGAGCAATACCCCCGCGCACCCCGACGTGCGGTGGCGCATCGAGCGGCAGGGCAATGATCTGATGCTGGTGGCGGCGAACCTGGGATTATCACATAGCATGCTGGCTAACCTGAGCGCCGCCACAGCCGGCGGCGAATCCCTGAAGCTGGCGGGTCCCGGTATGCCTTATATCCTGGCCGGCAACGAACGCCGCTGGGTTATCAAAGATCCCCGTCATTTGTTAAACACCGGTTCACGTGTTCATGTCATCAATCCGGGTCCGCAGGACAAATCGGACCAATGGGTGAATGTCGGCCCTAGCAATTGATTTCATCACCCTATTGGCGCCAGGCAAGCGGTATGCTCGCCATGGCGCTGATGTGGCCGGCGGCGGCAACCGGCACCCCGCCGGATGCCGGGCAAAGCCTGCTGCTCGATGTGGTGGTGAACGGCCAGGATCATAATAACATTCAGGAAATCGCCCAGCGGCAGGGCGCGCTGCTGTTTACCCGAGAACAGCTTACCGCCTCCGGATTGGTGTTGCACGGTAAGCCGGCTGAAACCGGCGACGGTCTGATTTCATTGGACAGCATCAAGGAGTGGACCTGGCGGCTGGACGCCAATGCACAAACCTTATATCTCAAGGTTCCGGTGCAAAACCAGATTGCCCAGCAGCTCAACGCCGATCCCGGGTCGGCTGACCTGTCGCCCGCCCACAGCGATACCGGCGCGCTGCTGAATTACGATACCGAGTTTACCCACTATGCGGGCCAGACCGGCAATAGCCTGCTGGGAGAGCTGCGGCTGTTCGGCAATCGGGGGGTGCTCAGCAACAACGCCCTTGAAACCCATAATCCCTATCTTAGCCAGACGGTACGGTTGGACAGCACCTATAGCGTCTCCGACGTGGCGACCCTGCGCACCTGGAACGTCGGCGACTATATCAACGGCGGTCTGGACTGGACTCGTCCCGTGCGCATGGCGGGTATGCAAATGACCACTAATTTCGGGCTGCGTCCCGATTTGGTGACCTTTGCGCGGCCCGGCATCAGCGGCGAGGTGGCGGTGCCCTCATCGGTGGATATCTATGTCAACGGGCTGCATCAGATGACCACCCAGGTGGACCCCGGTCCGTTTGAAATCAACCAGCTGCCGGTGACCAGCGGCGGCGGGGATGTGTCGATGGTGGTGAAAGACGCCAATGGCCGGCAAACCAACGAGACCCTGCCGTTTTATGCCAGCAGTAATCTATTGCAAAAGGGATTGGATTCCCTGTCCGTTGAAGCCGGCTCGGTGCGCCGGGCATATGCCAGCCGTTCCGATGATTATGCCGGCGGCGCGGCATCCATGAGCTATCGCCACGGCGCCACCGACCGGCTGACCTTGGAAACCCATCTGGAAGGCAGCGAAAAGGTGGCGATGGGGGGCGTGGGGGCTGATATGCTGGTGGGTTCTCTTGGTGTCTTGTCCGGCTCGCTGGCCGTCGGCGGCTACGGCCAGACGCCGGGAACGCAATACGGCGTGGGTTTTGTCCATAACGTTCATGCCTTCAGTTACGGCGCCAGCCTATTAAAGGCCGACTCGCATTTTTACGATCTGGCCTCGGCGTATGGCGACGGCACTCCCGGCACTACCCTGCGGGCCAATGTCGGTTTTCCATTGCCGGGGGGCGGTTCATTCGGCGTGGTCTACGCCAAGCGCTTGGTTAATTATTATAATGATTACAATTATGAATCCACCCGAATAGAAACCTCGACCCTGACCGCCACCTATTCAAGCTCGCTGCCGTTTTTGCGGGCATTTGGCTATGTTACGGCACTGCATGATTTTGATTATGACCATGATAACGCAGTGTTTGTCGGTATTTCCCTGCCCATCGGGCATCGGGCCACGGCCAGCGCCGGCGGCAGCGTCAGCAATGGGGAAAGCTATCAAACCCTGCAGGCGCAGCAGTCCGCGGTCCAGCGGGGCGATATTGGCTGGAGCCTTGGCGAGCAGAACGGATCGATATCCCGGCAGACCGCCGGGCTGGAATATAAATCCGATTGGGGATTGATGGGGGCCCAGGCAGAGCAGGGTACGGCGGGCCAGGCGCAGCGCGGCACCTTGCAGGGGGCCCTGGTGGCCATGGATGGACATGTCTTCGCCGCCAATACCATTCAGGACGGTTTTGCGGTGGTGGATACAGACGGGTTGCCCGGTGTCGAGGTCATGCAGGAAAATCGGCCGGTGGGTAAAACCGATAAAAACGGTTTGCTGTTTGTCGAAGATCTCCGCGCCTACGAGAGCAACCGTTTATCCATTAATCCCAATGATGTACCGATGGACGTCTCCCTTGAAAACGACAATCTCACCGTCAAGCCAAACGATCGATCCGGCGTATTGGCTAAATTCCCCATCCATCATACCAACGGCGCCACTTTGCGGCTGGTGGACTCGCAGCATGTGCCGCTGCCGCTGGGCAGCGTGGCGACACTGGTCAGTGGCGGGGCACAGGCCATGGTGGGGTATGACGGCGTGACCTATTTTGAGAATCTGGCGGAACATAACCGCCTCAAGGTCGCCACACCCGGCCGGCCGGACTGCGGGCTGACCTTCGATTATCGGCCACAGACCGGCGCCATACCGGAAATCGGACCATTGATATGTATCACCGGAGCTTGATTATGCAATTACTGAACGTTGTAGGCATGGTATTGATGTTTATCAGCGGGCCGGCATTGGCCTATGACTGCGGGATTTCCGGCACGCCGCTGAATTTCGGTTCGGTGGAAGGTATTGCCGGACATATACAGCAAAGCACCGCCACCCTGACCGTGGTTTGCCGCACCGGTAACGCCCCGGAAACCGTCAGCTACCAGATTCTGATGGTGGGGCCCACGGGGGATGAGCAGCGACAAATGTCCGTCGGGACGCATAACACCGGCTATCAGCTTTATACCTCGGGAAGTTACCAGCAAGTGTGGAGCAATACCGGCCCGGGCGTTATCAGCGACAGCTACAGTCTCGGGGCCAATGCCACCGTCTCGCGCAACTACACCGTTTATGCCAAAATGAAAGCCGACCGCGCGTCTTCCCCCGGCAATTACACGGATAATGTCGCGGTACAGCTTATCTACTGAACCATTGGATGTTATGGAACCCCTGGTTAAAGTGATTCCTTCGCCGCAGAAAAACTGACAAATCACTGTTTTTTGCCGACAATAGTGGCTCATCCCCCATCTAAATTGGGCTAACGAGGACTTTTCGCCGGTTATAGGGATATGTTCATGACCACTTCTTCTCAACGACTGAGCTTCACCCTGGTGCTCGGCTCCCTGGCCGCGCTGGGCCCGCTTTGTACCGATTTCTATTTGCCCTCCCTGCCGGAGCTGGCGGCCGGCCTGGGCACCACTACCGCCACCGCGCAGCTCAGTCTGACCGCCGGGTTGCTCGGGCTGGGCCTGGGCCAGCTGTTTTTCGGTCCCTTGAGCGATAAGCTCGGGCGTATGCGTCCGCTGCTGGCGTCGCTGTTCATCTTACTGCTGGCTTCCATTGGCTGCTCCCTGGCCCGCGATATCTCGCAATTACTGGCGGCGCGTTTTATTCAGGGCCTGGCGGGAGCGGGCGGGGCGGTATTATCCAGAGCGGTGGCCCGTGATTTGTACAACGGCCACGACCTGACCCGGTTTTTCGCCCTGCTGATGCTGGTTAACGGCCTGGCGCCCATCGCCGCGCCGGTAATGGGCGGCGCGCTCTTGTCCTGGACGGATTGGAGGGGTTTGTTTATGGTGCTGGCGGCCATCGCATTGCTGCTGCTGGTATTGAGCGTCTGGCGGCTGCGGGAAACCCTGCCGGCGTCAAGGAGAACCCCGGCGTCCCTGTTCGGGGTTTACGGCGGCCTGGGACATCTGGCGACCCAGCGGCAATTTATGGGATTATGCCTGACCCAGGGGTTCAGCATGGCGGGAATGTTCGCGTATATCGGCGCCTCGCCTTTCGTCCTGCAGCAAATTTACGGTCTCAGCCCCCAGTCCTTCAGCTTTTGTTTTGCCGCCAACGGCCTGGGCCTGATCGCCGCCGCGCAAATCGCCGCCCGCTGCAGCATCAGATTCGGCGAGCTCATCCCGCTGAAAGTCGGCCTTGCCGTGGCGGGTGTGGCGTCGTCGGCCCTGGTGGCCTGCGGCGTGTTCCGGGCGCCGCTGCCCATGATTTTGACGGCGCTGTTTTTTTCCGTGATGATAAACGGATTAATCGGTACCCTGGCTTCTTCCCTTGCTATGCAAAGCCAGGGTAAAAACGCCGGCAGCGCTTCGGCGATTATCGGCGTCGGCATGTTTGCCCTTGGCGCCCTCAGCGTGCCGGTTACCGGTATCGGGGGTACCTCGGTGGTGACGATGGGGCTGACAATTTGGGGATGCTATATCATAGCCATCCTGATATTTACTTTTGTAGTGAATAAAAAGGTACTGGCTTAATACCCTATTAAGGTGATAACGAGGCGTTTTGGTGCTGACTTAAATCCAATAATCAGTTATATATCGCCTAAATGAATGCCGGAGAAGAGCTTATTATCGTTTATTCAAAGAGCGATGTTATAGCTTATTTAGCTCTTCCAGAGTTAATAAACTCTTTAACCCCAAGGAAAAGTCCGGTGATGGTTTTTTACGAAAATAAAAACATGTCAATTTTAATCGTACTTTTTTGGTGACAAAAAAATACAGGGTTGAGGAGATTTTCGTTTTCCGATAATCGGATATACTATGGCGTCATTCACTGCGGTCTCGCTGTCATTTTCAGGTAATGAATAATGTTATCTTTTTTTCGTGTCGTTTGTTTGGGTCTGTCGCTTTGTACGCTCGGTAATGGATTGATCGGCGACGCAGAGGCCGCCGTCAGTACGGAGCCGGCGCCGCTGACATCACCTTTGGTAATAGCCTCCGGCAGCGCCATTGTGGTGGATATGGCGGATAACCGTCTGCTTTATGCCGCCAATGCGGATAAAGTGGTGCCCATCGCTTCCTTGTCCAAGTTAATGACCGCCATTGTGGTGCTGGATGCGCATCAGCCGATGGATGAAATTATTTCTGTGGATATTCATCAGACGCCGGAATTGAAAGGCGTATTTTCACGGGTCAGGGTAGGGAGTGAAATCAGCCGGCACGATATGTTGCTGCTGGCGCTGATGTCTTCGGAAAACCGGGCGGCCGCCAGTCTGGCGCATCATTATCCCGGTGGTTATCCGGCGTTTATTGCCGCCATGAATGCGAAAGCCCGATCATTAGGCATGCTGCATACCCATTATGTGGAACCCACCGGGTTATCGGTTAATAACGTGTCGACGGCGCGGGATTTGTCCAAATTGCTTATTGCCAGTGAAAATTATCCGATGCTGAGCGAGCTGAGCACTACCCACGAGACGATGGCGAAGTTCCAGAATCCCCCCTATACCCTGCCGTTCCGTAACACCAATCATCTGGTTTACCGTCCCGACTGGGCGATTCAATTGACCAAAACCGGGTTTACCAATCTGGCGGGGCATTGCCTGGTGATGCGTACGGTGATCAATCATCGGCCGGTGGGGTTGGTGGTGCTGGACGCGTTCGGTAAATATACGCATTTTGCCGATGCCAACCGTATCCGCAGCTGGCTGGAAACCGGCAAGTCTTCGCCGGTGCCGGCGGCGGCTTTGGATTACAAGAAGCAGAAGGCCCGCCAGTCCGGCGTGACGGCGCAGAATAACAGCCGCGACCAGAACGGTATCGCGGATTAGGTCATTCCTTCCTTGGCGCGGTCTCCCTTCAACCGGCCCGTTGCACGATCGGTGATGGCGGGCCTACCGGGCCATGGGACGCTCTCCCTTATTGCGGGGTGCGCAGATCCGCCACGATGTCGCCGTACTGTGCGGCTTCTTCCTCATGGCTTTCATCCCGCCACTCTTCCGCCAGCGCCTGCCGATACCACTCTTCCATGGCCGGTAGTGCCAGCATGGTCTGGCACCAGCGCTGGGCGGCGGCGGACAGCGGCAGTCCATAACTTTGAATGCGAAAAACCACCGGGGCATAAAAGGCATCCGCGGCGCTGAAGTCAGGGCCGGCCAGGAACGGACCGCCAAACTGCGTCAAGCCCTGCTGCCATAGCGCATCCAGCCGGGCGAGATCGGCGTTTAATTCCGGCGGCAGCGCCGTCAGCTTTACCCGTATTCCGCAATTCATCGGGCACATGGTGCGAAGCCGGGTAAATCCGGCGTGCATTTCCGCCGCGGCGCACCGCGCCCAGGCCCGGGCCTGGTACTCCTCCGGCCAGACCCCGGCATGGATCTCCGCCAGATATTCGGCGATGGCCAGGGAATCCCATATTGCCATCGCGCCGTCATACAGCACCGGCACCCGGCCGGTGGGAGAAAAATGCTGAAAAACATCGGCGTTATTGTTGCCCTGAAACTGATGAGTCGTTTCAGCGAAAGGAATGTTCAGGGCTTTCATTAAAAGCCAGGGGCGCAGTGACCAGGACGAGTAATTCTTATTGGCGATATGCAGTTCATACACGATTCATCACTCCCTCGTATTCAGCATGGCGGCGTATGCCGTTCAAGCGACGATCATTTCTCTGACGGAGAACGGCAGGGGGATAGGGTCACTTTAAAACGGGGCGTGCGATAGCCGGGGACCGTACCGGAATCCACAATACCCTCTTCACGGGCGCCCATGCGCTGGAAAAACCCGGCGGCGGCCGGGTCGCAGTCAATCAGTAAACGCTTGGCTCCGGCCCGGTGCGCCGCTTTCAGCGACCAACCGAACAGCGCCTTGCCGATACCGTGTTTGGTCTTGTCCGGCGACACGAACAGTCGCTGGAGAAAAGCGATTTCATCCTCGAAGTAGAGCTGGGCGGCCCCCAGCAAGGTGCTGTCGGCCTCCGCCACGCAAATTGAGGTCTTTTCCATGTCCGAGGGACGAAACCTGAGCATCTCCCGGCACCCGCGCATAAACGCGTCGTCATAACCTGATAATGCTTTCGATTGCAAACAGAGCTCTGTGAGTTTTTCCAACTCATCAATACGGGCCGCTCTGAGCTGAAGCATCAACTTTTCCTCTCTTGGCAACGGTAAATCTGCAGCACCAGGTCGGTGGTCCGCCTGGCATCCTTACCGTCCGCCAGCGGCGTGGTTCCCCGTGCCACCGCCTGTTCAAAGTCCGCCAATACCGCGGCATGGCGTGAAAAATCGGTTACGGTCGGGCTGCTGGCGCCGGGGTCGTCGGCCGGAGGAACGGTGCTGGCGGGGTTATCAATGCCCTCTACATGCCAGTCGCTGATGCAATCGTTAAGCAGCGTAAACGTGCCTTTTGCACAGCTCACTTCCAGCCGCGGCGGATATCCCGGCGGGGCGCAGGTGGAGGCCACGATGGTGCCGATCATGCCGTTGTCATAGCGCAGCACTACCGCGCCGTGATCTTCGGCTTCAATCCGGTGGGCGAAGGTATCCAATTCGCCCTGTACCCGCGCGGGCATACCGAACAGCCAGATATAGTTATCGATATTGTGGCAGGCCTGCTGCATAAAGACGCCGCCGCCGTCGAGGGCATAGCCGCCGCGGTAATCGGCGCTGTCATAATAGCGCTGGTCGCGCCAGAAACGGCAGCTCAGATCGGCGGAGTAGATCCGGCCGAAGGCCCCTTGTTCCATCAGGGCTTTCACCGCCATGTTATCAGGGTTGGTCCGGCGCTGGTAACTGACCGCCAGGGTAACGTTTGCCCGGGCCGCCGCGTCGATCATGCCGTCCATCGCCCCTTGGGTGATATCCAGCGGTTTTTCCACCAGCACATGCTTGCCCAGGCGCGCGGCTTCGATGGCGCTTTGGTGGTGCAGGCCGTTTGGCGTGGTGATAATAACCGCGTCGAACGGACGATCGACCTCCGCCAGGGTCGGCCAGCAGGGCAAGCGGTAATCATTGTCTCCGGAGGTTTTGCTGCGTGATACAAACCCGATCAGTTCGCATGCCGGTAATGATTGCAGGGCGCTGATATAGGTTTTGCTGATATTGCCCGTTCCGATAATGACATATTTCATAAGTGATTCGGTGCCTTGTAGAAAAAGAAGAACCGATCATCCCTGAAGGCCATGATAACCGGCAGAAGACCCGGCATACTTCCTGGCGGGAGCGAGGCGCGTCTCCTGTGAGACAATCGTCAGCTCCCGTATAGACCGATCATGGCTTGTTACACTGCAAAGCAGTATTGCAAAGGTAATGGCGCTTGCCAAGCCCCCTGCCGCGACTAATGGATGAGACGCCGGAATTCTCCATAGGGCCGTCCGGCGTAACCTGTCTTGGGACGGCGTTCGCCGGCGTTATATCAGGATTATTTATGCTCAGCGGGTCCTTCGCCCCAATGCTTCAGTTTGCTGGTTTTACCGATGCCGGGATTGAAGCTGTTGGTGGGATCGGTTTGCCGGTAAAACGCCGCCAGCGACGGTTTTGCCTGGTAGAGGTGGCCGACGTTATGCTCGGCTGGATATTCGGCGTGCCGCTTGTCCAGCTCCTCCAGCATGCGCTGTTTGAGGGCGTGGCTGTCGACGCCCTTGGCGACGATATAGTCCTGGTGGAAGACATGGCACATGAAATGGCCGTAATAGAGTTTCGCCACCAACTGCCGGTCAATGTCCGGCGGCAGGGTTTCGAACCATTGGGTTTCATTGCGGGGCAGGGCGATATCCAGCGCCAGGATGTCCTCCACCTTGTCGCTATGGACGGCGTGATAACGGACAGCGGCGCCGGCGGCGGCGAAACGGTGTAAAAAGGCTTTGTTTCCTTCCTCCGGCGTGCAGGCAAAATAATCCCCCTCGGCCCGGGCGAAATAATCGGCCAGGTAATGGCGTGCCTCATCGATGCCGGCGCCGGACATTTTCAGCAGCAGGTGGTGTTCATAGCGATCCCGGTACTCTTTTATTCGTTGCGGCAGGTGGCTCGGCCAGAGCCGGCTTAGTCCCTGCAGGAAACGATCGCTGAGCTGCGAAGGCAGCCAGGACTGGGCGTTGAGGGTGGCGTCGACGCGTCCCTTCAGTTGAAACAGCCAGGGCATGCGATCGGTGCCCAGGCGGTTGATCATCACAAAGGTATCTTTACCGTAGGTCTCGGCGATATCGAAACAGTCCCGGTGCATATATTCCCCGGCCACCGGCAGTTGGCTGAAGCCGGAGAGGATATCCCGCCTCAGGGCGGTGAGCACTTGGGGGTCGTTGGTGCCGATATAGAACACCTGCTGCTGATCTTCGGCGGGGAAAGTATCCAGGCGCGCGGCGAAAACCGCCAGTTTACCGGCGCTGCCGGCGGCCTCGAACAGGCGGCGCCGGTCGGCATTGAACCGGGACGGGGTGTCGGCATCCACTTCCCGCACCCGCTGCGCATAGTCATGATCCGAACAGGCCCGCTGCGGCGGCAGAATATCCGTGGGCCCGTATTGTCCGTTCTCCAGCCGGGTCAGGATCTGTTCCGGCGTGCCCCCCAGTTCGATACCCAGATGGTTGACCAGAGTCAGGTCGCCGTCGGCATTGATTTGCGCATACAGCGCCATTTCGGTGTAGGCCGGCCCGCGTTTAACCAGTGAACCGCCGGAATTATTGCAAATGCCGCCGATAACCGATGCGCCGAGGCAGGAGGAACCGATGACCGAGTGCGGCTCGCGCCGGTAGGGTTTGAGCCGGTTTTCCAGCTCGTACAGCGTGCTGCCTGCCAGGGCGATGACCTGCTGTCCTTCGTCGATGACCTGGATGCCTCCCAGCCGCCGGGTACTGATTATCACCACCTCGCGGTCATAATCCGTGCCGTTGGGGGTGGACCCTTCCGTCAGTCCGGTGTTGGCCGATTGCATGATAATGACCTTATCGGCGGCGACGCAGGTTTCCAGAACCCGCCAAAGGGCAAGCAGCGAATCGGGCAGCACCACCGCCAGCGCCGGTCCGCTGCCGGAACGGAAACCCTTGCGGTAGCGCTGGGTTTGGCGCTCCCCGGTGAGCACATTATGCCTGCCGGCCAGGGTCTTGAGCTGTTCGATAAATATATGCGATGAATAAGGCGAACGTTGCGGCATGATAATGTCCCTTGATTATAATTTATACGGACGCGGCGCAGGCGGCGCACAGCCGCGGGAGCTGACCGACAGTTTAATCCAATATCGCCGCGCCGCCTTGATGGGTGCAGGTTCAGAGTGATTAACCAGCAGGATTTTTACCGGGCCTGTTATGCTGCTTTTATTATCATACATCTCGGTTAACAGGACGGCGGGATTTTCTGCCGCCGGCGCGGACGATTATTTCAGCACTCATCTGGAAACAAATGCTTTCAATAATTTAACCTTACCCTTTCGGCTTTGTGATGGGCTACACTGAGGCTAATAAATCTCGGTGGCATAGTGACAAAAACATCCATGACCGGGCTATATGCCCGGTTTGCTTTTGCGATTGTGAGAATAACGATATGAAATGGCTGTGTTCAATAAGCCTGTTTGTAGCATTAACGCTCAATTCCGCTTTGGCGGACAATACCCAGCTTCCTTCCCCCGATTTGCCCCGTGATGCTTATGTCAACGCATTGCTGCAAAAAATGACCCTGTCGGAAAAAATCGGCCAATTGCGCCTTATCAGCGTCGGACCGGACAATCCCAAAGAGGCCATCCGGGAAATGATAAAAAAAGGGCAGGTGGGGGCCATTTTCAACACCGTTACCCGTCCCGATATCCGGGCTATGCAAGACCAGGTCATGCAGCTGAGCCGCCTTAAAATTCCGTTATTTTTTGCTTATGATATCGTCCACGGTCAACGTACCGTGTTCCCCATCAGCCTCGGGCTGGCCGCCAGCTGGAATCTTGACGCGGTTGCCACCAGCGCGCGCATCGCGGCCTTTGAAGGCAGCGAGGACGGTCTGAACATGACCTGGGCGCCGATGGTGGACATTACCCGCGATCCCCGCTGGGGCCGGGTATCGGAAGGCTTGGGGGAAGATACCTTCCTGGCGAGTGAAATGGGCCGGGTGATGGTGTCGTCGTTCCAGGGCGATAATCCCGCCGGCCGGCACTCCCTGATGACCAGCGTCAAGCATTTCGCCCTGTATGGCGCGGCGGAGGGCGGCCGGGATTACAACACCGTCGACATGAGCCCGCAGCGGATGTTCCAGGATTACCTGCCGCCCTATAAAGCGGCGCTGGATGCCGGCAGCGGCGGCGTCATGGTGGCGCTGAACTCCATTAACGGCACTCCCGCCACCGCCAATACCTGGCTGCTGAAAGATCTGCTGCGCAGGCAATGGCATTTTTCCGGTATCGCCATCAGCGACCACGGCGCGGTTAAAGAATTGATTAACCACGGCGTCGCCGGTTCGCCGAAAGAGGCGGTGAAAATCGCGCTGGATGCCGGTATCGATATGAGCATGGGCGATATCTATTTCAGCCGCTATCTGCCGGAAATGATTAAAAGCGGCGAGGTCAGCGAGTCGGAGCTCGACGATGCCGTGCGCCACGTGCTGAATGTGAAATACGATATGGGACTGTTCCGCGATCCCTACAGCCATCTGGGGCCGGTGGGCAGCGATCCCAAGGATACCAATGCCGAAAGCCGTCTCCATCGCGCCGAGGCGCGTGAAGTGGCCCGGCAAAGCCTGGTCCTGCTGAAAAACCGCCTGCAGACCCTGCCGTTGAAAAAACAGGGCACCATCGCGGTTATCGGGCCGCTGGCGGACAGCCAGCGCGATATCATCGGCAGCTGGTCGGCGGCCGGTCGCATCGATCAGGCCGTTACGCTGCTGGCGGGAATACGCAACGCGGTGGCGGGAAAAGCCACCGTGGTCTACGCCAGGGGATCGAATATCACCGATCATAAAGATATGGTGGCTTTCCTCAACAGCTATGAAGTATCGGTGAAGCAGGATCCGCGCACGCCGCAGGCTATGCTGGACGAAGCGGTCAAGACCGCTGAACGGGCGGATGTGATCGTGGCGGCGGTGGGCGAGTCCCAGGGCATGGCCCATGAGGCTTCCAGCCGCAGCAATATCACCATTCCCGACGGCCAGCGCCGGCTGATTGACGCCTTGAAGGCCACCGGCAAACCGCTGGTGCTGGTGCTGATGAACGGACGTCCGCTGGCGCTGGTGCATGAAAATCAGCAAGCGGACGCTATCCTTGAGACCTGGTTCAGCGGCACCGAAGGCGGCAACGCCATCGCCGATGTGTTGTTCGGCGATTACAATCCTTCTGGTAAGCTCCCCATGTCGTTTCCGCGCTCGGTGGGGCAGATTCCCATTTATTACAATCACTTGCCTACCGGGCGGCCCTATAATCCCCAGGCGCCGGACAAATACACCTCGCATTATTTTGACGAGGCCAACGGTCCGCTCTATCCGTTCGGTTATGGCTTGAGCTATACCCGTTTCAGCGTCTCGGATGTGAGGCTGTCCAGTCCCACCATGCCTCGCGACGGCAGCATCAATGTCAGCGTGACCCTGACCAATACCGGCGATCGCGACGGCGATACCGTGGCCCAGCTTTATATTCATGATGTCAAGGCCTCCATCAGCCGGCCGGTGCAGATGTTAAGAGGGTTCCGGCAGGTGTTCCTGAAGGCCGGCGAATCGAAGCAGGTGACCTTCAAGCTCGATGCCGAGGCCCTGAAATTCTATAATCAACAGATGCAATGGGTGGCCGAGCCGGGCGCCTTCGATGTGATGGTGGGGCTGGACTCCGCCCGGGTCAAAACGGCCCGGTTCCAGCTGTTGTAATCAGGCCATGCGGCCAAATGGGATACCAGGATGCCCGAGACGGGTGCCGTCAGGTTTCATCCCATGCCGCGAATGAGAGGATAGATGGAGCGGTTGCGTCTGCTGATTGAAAAACAGGTGCTTGGGGTCAGCGGCGTGGCCCTGGGCAATATCGATTTTTCCCATCCGGCGGGAGATCCTGGGCTCTATGGTCCGGATTCGGTGGTCTGGCAGGTGCACGGCGATTTCACCTCGATGATGTGCGGCGGCATCAGCGCCTTGCTGCTGCAAATGCTGCATCCGTCGGCATTGGCGGGGGTTTGGGATCACTCTAATTTCCGCGAGGATATGTTGGGCAGGCTGCGGCGCACCGCGCAATTTATCTCCGGTACCAGCTTCGGGCCCCATGAGGCGGCCTGGGGGCTGATTGAAAAAGTGAAAGGAATCCATGAGCGCGTCAGCGGCGTGGACAGCCGCGGCGTTCCCTATCGGGCCAGCGATCCGGCGCTGCTCACCTGGGTGCATGTCGCCGAAGCCCATAGCTTTCTCTGCGCTCACCTGCGCTGGTGTAACCCGGCCCTCGGCGCCGGTGAACAGGACCGGTATTACCGGGAAGCGGCGCGGGTCGCCGAGGCGCTGGGGGGGGCGGATATCCCCGATAACCGGCGGGATGTGGCGCTGTATCTGCAAAAAATGCGGCCGGCGCTGCGCTGCGACGAGCGAACCCGCGAGGTGACCCGCCTGTTATTGAACGCGTCTTTGCCCGGCGGCCTGGCGGGACCGATGGGACGCCTGATGATGCGCGCCGGCATTGATCTCCTGCCGGACTGGGCCAGGGGCCAGATGCAGCTGGCCGGCACCCCCGGCGGCCCCTGGCTTATCGATCCCCCGGTACGCCTGCTGGCATGGGTTTTACGCTGGGCGGTACGCAACGGAGCCCGGCATCGCGCCATGGCGCGTGTCGGCCTAACATCCTAACTGCTGCTTTTAGTTAAACAGAGGTTAAATAAAACCGGTATCATTGCCAGGAAAGCGTGTTTTTTGAACTATTCTGCCGTTTGGCCGCAGATTTTTTATTTTTGCGCCGATAAACTCAAGGCAGAAAAATTCACCGAGGCATTAAGTTATGGCATTTACTGAAGTCATCCTGGTGGATGAGCGGGATCAGCCGGTGGGCCGCATGGAAAAGCTTAAAGCGCACCGGGAAGGGTTGCTGCACCGAGCCGTGACGGTCTATTTATTCAATCCCGAAGGCGATCTGCTGCTTCAGCAGCGGGCCGAAAGTAAATATCACTGCGGCGGATTATGGAGCAACACCTGCTGCGGTCATCCCATGCCGCGCGAGGAAACCGCGTCCGCGGCGCAACGGCGGCTCTATGAGGAGATGGGGCTCAATTGCGCCCTGACGCCGATCTTTACGCTGCAGTACCGTTTGCCCCTGTCCAACGGCCTGGTGGAGCATGAGTTGGGGCACGTCTTTTTCGGCATCAGCGGGCAGACGCCGAAACTTAATCCCGGCGAGGCCATGGCCTACCGCTATCAGCCGTTAACGGCGCTATTGGCGGAAACCCAGCGTGACCCGGCGCTGTTCACTCCGTGGTTTTTGCTCACGCTGCCCGACATTCCTCCTTATTTTAATGAGTTCCTGCGTTTAAGACATGCCGGGTAGTTCCGCCATTTTTGTATCCTGCAAAAGGTTCTATTCTTATACATTCTTTTTGGGTGAATAAATTCACATATGAACTATTATTTCAGTTACATATACCCCAAATAATAAACTTATAGGAACCCTCTTTATGGCCCTTATCTTTCATCAAGGACGTTTACTCGGCCTCGCCGCTATCATGCTGGGCATGACTCTGGGCGCGCAGGCGGCGGATCAACCGGTTCGTGTCGGTTCCAAAATAGATACCGAAGGCTCGTTGCTGGGCAATATCATCGTTCAGGTATTGGAATCCCACGGTGTCAAAACCATCAATAAATCGCAGTTGGGCACCACCCAGGTGTTACGGGGCGCCATTACTTCCGGTGAAATTGATATCTATCCGGAATATACCGGCAACGGCGCGTTCTTTTTCAATGATGACAAAGACCCGGCCTGGAAAGACGCCAATGCCGGCTATCAAAAAGTCAAAAAGCTCGACTACGATAAAAATCATATCGTGTGGCTTGATCCGTCGCCGGCCAATAACACCTGGACCATCGCTATCCGCGAGGATTTGGCGAAAGGACAGCATATCGATTCCCTTAGCGATTTAAGCCGCTATCTCAAGAGCGGCGGCAAGTTCAAGCTGGCGGCTTCCGCTGAATTCATCGAGCGTCCCGATGCCTTGCCGGCGTTTGAAAAGACCTATGATTTCAAACTCCAGCAGGATCAGCTGCTGTCCCTGGCCGGCGGCGATACCGCGGTCACCCTGAAAGCCGCGGCGGAACAGACCTCCGGCGTCAACGCCGCCATGGCCTACGGCACCGATGGTCCGGTGGCCGCCCTGGGGTTGCATACCCTGGCCGATCCTGACGGCGTACAGCCGATATACGCGCCGACCCCCATCATTCGCGAGTCGGTTTTAAAACAGCATCCCGATATAGCGCAGTGGCTAAAACCGGTCTTTGCCTCGCTGGATACGCAAACGCTGCAAAAGCTGAATGCCAGTATCGCGGTTGAGGGGCAAAACGCCAGCAAGGTCGCGGCGGATTACCTCAAGCAGAAAGGACTGATAAAATAATCCGGTTCCGGGCGCCGGGGAGAAAAGGGTATTTTGGTTAAAAATCCTGTACTGCTGACGCTGTTCATACTGCTGCTGGCGGCGGGGCTGCTGCTGCCGTTTGTCAATTATGCCCCCAACCGCCTGATGTCCGGCCGCGGCATCGGCCTGGAAGAACTGCTGACCGGCTACTGGCTCTGGCTGCCGGTACCGGCGCTGTTGGCCGGCGCCCTGTGCTTTATCACGCCGTCCCGGCCGCTCTCGGTGGCGGTGACGATACTGGCGGAGCTGCTGCTGTTCTGCCTGGTGGCGCTGGCGGGGAGCACGGCGGCCCGCTTGGCGGGACAGGGCGGTTATCTGGTGCGCACCTCCTTCGGCAGCGGATTCTGGCTGATGGCGGCGCTGTGCTTGCTGATGGCCGCGGATGCCATTGGCCGGGCCACGGCCAGCCATGCGCTGCGGGTATTGGCCAACGCGCAGCTCTGGCTGCCGCTGGCGCTGCTGCTGATGGCCGGTCGTCTGGACGAGCTGTCGCTGCTCAAAGAGTACGCCAATCGCCAGCAGGTTTTCCAGGCGGCCCTCGGCGAGCATTTGACCCTGCTGTTCGGTACCCTGGCGCCGGCCATACTCATCGGCATTCCGTTGGGTTTTACCTGCCATCACTCGGCCCGCTGGCGGCCGGCGCTGTTTTCCACCCTGAATATTATCCAGACCATTCCCGCCATCGCCCTGTTCGGCCTGCTGATTGCTCCCTTAAGCGGATTATCCGCCGCCTGGCCCTGGCTGCGGGACGCGGGCATCGGCGGAATCGGCCTGGCGCCGGCCCTGATTGCGCTGGTGCTTTATGCGTTATTGCCTCTGGTGCGCAGCGTGCACGCCGGTTTGCAGCAGGTCCCCGCCGAGGTGATTGAAACCGCTCTCGGCATGGGCATGACCCGCCCGCAGATTTTCCTGCGGGTGGAGGTGCCGCTGGCGCTGCCGATGATACTGTCCGGGATACGTATCATCGCGGTGCAGACGGTGGGCATGGGCATGGTGGCGGCGTTAATCGGCGCCGGCGGTTTCGGCGCCCTTATGTTCCAGGGGTTGCTCAGCAGCGCCCTGGAACTGGTGCTGCTGGGCGTTATCCCGGCCATCGCCCTGGCGGTGGTGGTGGATCAACTGTTTAAACTGATCGTTTCATTTCTTCACCAGGTGCGCCAATGATCCAATTTCAGCAGGTGAGCAAATATTTCCACGGCAAGCCGGCGGTGGAAGATCTGAATCTGAATATTGCCGCCGGTGAATTTACCGTGCTTATCGGCACCTCCGGTTCGGGCAAATCCACCACGCTGAAAATGATTAATCGCCTGATTGAACACGACCGGGGGAAAATCCTGTTCGCCGGTGATGAAATCCACAGTTTCAAGCCGCAGGAGCTGCGTCGCCGCATGGGTTACGCCATCCAGTCCATCGGATTGTTTCCACACTGGACGGTGGAACAGAACATTGCCACCGTGCCGCAACTGCTGAAATGGCCCCGGGGAAAAATACGCGATCGGGTGACTGAACTGCTTGAGCTGCTGCATCTGGACGCGGCGCAATTTCGCGGCCGTTATCCCCATCAATTATCCGGCGGCCAGCAGCAGCGGGTTGGGGTAGCCCGCGCCCTGGCCGCCGATCCGGAAGTCCTGCTGATGGATGAGCCGTTCGGCGCACTGGACCCGGTCACCCGCGGCGCGCTGCAACTGGAAATTGCCCGCATCCATCAACTGTCCGGCCGTACCATCGTGCTGGTCACCCACGATATCGACGAAGCGCTGGCCCTGGCGGATCGCATCGTGCTGCTGGATCAAGGCAAAATTGTCCAGCAAGGATCCCCTCGTCATCTGTTGACGCAGCCGGCCAATGCCTTTGTGCGACATTTCTTCGGCCAGAACGATATCGGCATCAAATTGCTGGGGCTGGGAGCGGCGGGAGATCGGGCCCATAAAGGAGAACGGCTGGAGGGGAAGG
This sequence comes from Sodalis sp. RH16, assembly GCF_047324245.1. Taxonomy (NCBI): domain Bacteria; kingdom Pseudomonadati; phylum Pseudomonadota; class Gammaproteobacteria; order Enterobacterales; family Bruguierivoracaceae; genus Sodalis; species Sodalis sp. RH16. Next base: position 3,414,058 of record NZ_CP178737.1, read on the forward strand.
GCATTCCCGCCGATATGACCCTGCGGGAAGCCCTGTCGGAATTCGTGGCCCGCCGGACCGAACGATTGCCGGTGGTGGATGCGTCAGGCAACGCGGTGGGCGTGCTGCATATGGGCGACCTGGTTAACCCCACCGGGGAGGAGGCGTCCGATGCCGCGCCGGATACTCACTGATCCGCTGTTATGGTGTCTGTTGCTGCTGCTGGGCCTGATGTTCGGCATGCCGCGACTGGATGGCTTGTTCGCCTGGCTTTTCCCGGCTCTCGATCGTCCTGTATATCTGCAGGACAGTTTTGCCTCCCTGGCCTGGGCGCATCTGCAGCTGGTGCTGATATCCAGCGTTATCGCCGTGCTTATCGGCGTGGGGGCCGGCATCGGCGTAACACGCCCGGCGGGTATTGAATTCCGCTCGCTGGTGGAGACGGTAGTGGCGGTGGGCCAGACCTTTCCGCCGGTGGCCGTGTTGGCTGTTGCGGTGCCGGTAATGGGGTTCAGCGAACAGCCGGCCATTATCGCCCTGGTGCTGTACGGTCTGCTGCCCATCGTACAGGGCACCATCACCGGCATTGAATCGGTGCCGGATTCCATCCTTGAGACCGCCACCGGCGCCGGCATGACCCGCCGCCAAATATTAACCCGGGTGGAGTTACCGCTGGCGGCGCCGGTGATCATCACCGGTATCCGCACCTCGGTTATCATCAATATCGGCACCGCCGCCATCGCCTCCACCGTGGGCGCCAAGACCCTCGGCACGCCGATCATCATCGGCCTGAGCGGCTTTAACACCGCCTATGTGCTCCAGGGCGCGATATTGGTGGCGCTGTTGGCCATCATAAGCGACATGCTGTTCGAACGCGCCCTGGCGGCCCTACGCCACCCCTAGGGCGCGCCCGTCAGCTATGAACGATGATGATATAACCCGCCAGCATCACGCCGCCGATACCGCCGAGGGCCATAAGGGATATCACGCTGAAAACGACGGCTCTGGTGAAATTCATACATTTCCTTAATGCGGGGCAAGCGACCATTATAAAGCCTGCCGCCCCCGATACAAGCGCCCCACAGCACGGTAAGCCCGCTAACACCTTGGCATGGACCGGGGGTGTTAATGGTCACCCTAGCCGTCTTTATGCTATCCAAATTGCGATGCCCCCTGAAGATATAGCCAGTATCGGGCTGACGCCGCGTGCGGTCTGTGTGACAATAGCCATACCTGCACTCGGAAAATAGTAATCCATGCCGCTGTCCGTCGCCGCCAAAGCGCAAATCCACGATTGGTATAAAGCGCTGCAAAAACATATACCGGATTTTATATCCCGTACCCCCCAACGCCAGATGATCGCCGAAGTGGCCAGGGCGCTGGCGGGGGATATCGAACGCCACCTGGTGATCGAAGCCCCCACCGGGGTAGGGAAAACCCTCTCCTATCTGATACCAGGCATCGCCATAGGCCGTGCCGAAGAAAAACCGCTGGTGGTGAGCACCGCCAATGTCGCGCTGCAGGATCAAATTTTCAATAAAGACCTGCCGCTGCTGAAAAAGCTGATTCCCGACCTGAAGTTTACCGCTGCCTTCGGCCGCCGGCGCTATGTCTGCCCGCGCAATCTGGCGGCGATGGCCGCCGATGCGGTTTTCCAAGGCGATTTAAAACTGTTTCTCGATGACGAACTGGCGCCGGCCAGCGGGGCGGAACAGGCGATATGCGTAAAAATGCAGCAGGCGCTCACCGGCTTTGCCTGGGATGGCCTGCGGGATCACTACTCCCGCTCGGTGGACGATCCCTTATGGAACAAATTGAGCACCGACAAAGCGAACTGTCTCGGACGTAATTGCCATTATTTCCGCGACTGTCCGTTTTTCATTGCCCGCAAGGAAATTGAGCACGCCGACGTGGTGGTGGCCAATCATGCGCTGGTGATGGCGGCCCTGGACAGCGAATCGGTGCTGCCCGGCCCCAGGGATATGCTGCTGGTGCTGGATGAGGGCCATCATTTGCCCGATGTGGCCCGCGATGCGCTGGAAATGTCCGGCGAAATTACCCCAGGCTTCGTTGCCCATCAATTGGACCAGTTTATGCGCCAGACCGAACAGACGCTGGCGCAGTTCAAACCCGCCAAGCCGCCGCTGTTGAGCGAGAGCGAACGGCTGAAGAATCATTGCGATGAAATTCGCGAACTGGCGCTGCAGTTTGAACGGCAGGGAACAGCGTTTCTGCCCCGCGACAGCGTGGCGGGCGAATACCGTTTCGCCATGGGCCAACTGCCGGAAGAAATGAGGGAGGCCGCCGCCCGTTTATATAAGCTGGCGGATGCGCTGCGCATGCTGGCGGAGTTTTTCCTAAACGATTTGAGCGAAAAGACCGGCAAGCAAGATATCGTCAGGCTGCATCAGGCGCTATTGCACACCAGCCGCATCCTCGGCTATTGGGAATCCACCAGCCGGTTATGGAAACTGGCGGCTCAGGAGAAAGCCTCCAACGCCCCCATTTCCAAATGGCTGACCCGGGAAATGTTCGACAACGGCGCCCATGTTTATCTGCACTGCGTCGGCATTCGGGTGAGCGACCAGTTGGAAAAGCTGCTCTGGTCGAAGATCCCCCACGCGATAGTGACCTCCGCCACGCTGCGATCCCTGAACAGTTTCGACCGGCTGCAGGAGCTTAGCGGCCTGCAGGAGCGGGCCGGCGACCGGTTTGTCACTCTGGCCTCGCCCTTTGATCACCGTCACCAGGGCAAGCTGGTGATCCCCCGGATGCTCACCGAACCGGTAATGGCGACGGAAGGAGAGCATCTGGCGGAAATGGCGCGTTTTTTCCGCGGCGAGCTGGCCATGGGGCGGCATCACGGCATTCTGGTGCTGTTTGCCAGCCACCGCGCCATGCAGGCGTTCCTGACCCATGTGACGGAGCTGCGGCTGCTGTTATTGGTCCAGGGGGATCAGCCGCGCTACCGTCTGATAGAAGAACACCGCAAACGGGTGGATCAGGGCAAAACCAGCGTTCTGGTGGGGCTGCAGTCTTTTGCCGAAGGGCTGGATCTCAAAGGCGAACTGCTGACGCAGGTCCATATCCACAAAATCGCCTTTCCCCCTATCGACAGCCCGGTGATCCTCACCGAGGGCGAGTGGCTTAAAAGCCAGAAACGGCACCCGTTTGAAGTACAAAGCCTGCCCAGCGCCTCATTCCAGCTGATCCAGCAGGTGGGTCGCCTGATCCGCAGCCATGCGTGCACCGGCGAAATCGTGATTTATGACCGGCGCCTGCTGACCAAATCCTACGGCGCGCGGTTACTGGCGGCGCTGCCGGTATTTCCCATCGAGCAGCGTTCGATGCCGGAAGAGCCCATTCCTGCAGAACCGATTGAAAAAAGGCCCCGTCTGTGACTATGCTCGTCCTGACACGGATCTCAACGCCCGCCCCGGCAGGTAGTCGGATGTAAACCCGGCGGCGTTGCGGCGAGACGGAAGTGAAACTATATCAAGGGCGGATCACCATCGGTTATGGATTTTAGCAAAGTCATCAAAGAAGTAGGGCGCGGAAAAAACCATGCCCGCGACCTGGACCGTCAAACGGCTTTTGAACTGTACCGCGCCATACTGGCGGGAGAGGTGCCGGAGCTGGAGCTGGGCGGATTGCTGATTGCCTTTCGCATCAAGGGCGAAGCCGAAGGGGAAATGCTGGGGTTTTACCAGGCGATGGAAGAACGGGTCATGGCCCTGCAGGCGCCGGCGGATATGCCGCCTCCCATCGTGATTCCCAGCTATAACGGCGCGCGCAAGCAGGCCAATCTGACCCCTTTGCTGGCATTGGCGCTGTCCCGTCTCGATTTTCCGGTGGTGGTGCACGGTGTGACCGAGGATCCGGGACGGGTCACCAGCGCGGAAATTTTCCGGGCGCTGGACGTGCCCTGGCAGGAATCCCAGGCCGGGGCGCAAAGCGCGCTGGTGATGGGGCGGCAGCCGGTATTTATCCCGATCCGCCTGCTCTGCCCGGCGCTGGACGGCCAGCTTAAGCTGCGCTGGCGCATGGGGGTCAGGAACAGCGCCCATACCCTGGCGAAACTGGCCACCCCCTTCCATCATCACCTGCACTGGCGCCTGGCCAGCGTCTCCCATCCCGAATATATCACGCGGGTGGGCGACTTTTTCAAAGCCATCAACAGCAGCGCCCTGTTGATGAACGGCACCGAGGGCGAATCTTACGCCAACCCGCAGCGGCTGAGTAAAATCTTCGGCCTGTACCAGGGTGAACAGCAATTACTGCTTGACCCGTCGTTATATCCTTTGCCGCCGCTGGAAGCGCTGCCCGCCGATCGGGACGCGGCCGCTACCGCCCGCTGGACGCAAGCCTGCCTGCGCGGCGAGTTTGCCCTGCCGCAATCGATCCGGCTGCAGCTGGCCTGCTGTCTGGCGGCCACCGGGCGATCGTTATCCATGGCGCAGGGTCTGGACTATGTGGACGGCGTATTCAGCCGCCCCCGAGGCTAATCTGAGAGAGTATATCATGCAGCAAGTGATTGATTATTTTGACGCGCTGAATCGCGACTATCTGGCGGTCCATCAAACCAAAGAGGACCTGTTCTGGCAAAATTATATGGCCACCGGCGGCGATGATGTGCCCGCGCGGTTCGAACGGGCGGAACAGGCCTACAAGCGTTTTATCGCCGACCCCAAGCGCCCCGCCCAAATCCGGGCGCAAATCGAATGGTTGGAACGCTCGCCCGAAAGCAGCCAGAGAGATGAATTGCTGCACGGCCTGCGCGGCTGGGCGCGTTTTTTTGACTGCAATGTCATTGAAGATGACCAGGCGTTATCCCTGATGGACGATATTGTCGCGGCGGAAAACGATTTGTACGCCCGGCGCAAAACCTTCCAGCTGACCCACCTGAATGACCAGGGCGAACGCGTGCCGGCGACCCTGGGCGAACTGCTGACCAACCAGGCCAACAACGCCGATGAAACCTATCGCCGAAGTTCGCAGCAGGCCTTGCGGGAGCTGGAGCAGTGGCTGCTGCATAACGGCTTCCCCACCCTGGTGCGCCTGCGCAATCGCTTTGCCCGGCAGATGGGCTATCGGAACTACTTTGATTATAAAGTGAATAAAACCGAGCAGATGACGCCGGAGCAGCTGTTCGCCATTCTGGACTCTTTTGAACAGCAGACCCGGGAAGCCAACCTGCGCAGCCTGCGGCAATTGGCGGAGGAGAAAGGCCAGGATGCGTTAGCGCCCTGGAATATCCGTTATGCCACCGCCGGCGATGTGACCCGCCAGCTCGATCCCTACCTGCCGTTTGCCGAGTCCCTGCGGCGTTGGGTCGACAGCTTCAAACGGCTGCACATCGGTTTCAACGGCGCGCAGCTGCAGCTTGATCTGCTGGTGCGTAAAAACAAATATGAAAACGGTTTTATGCACGGACCTGTGCCGCCGTTCCGGCAGCATGAAACGTGGATCCCGGCCCGCATCAACTTCACCAGCCTGGCCAAGCCGGACCAGGTGGGCAGCGGCATCAGCGGCATCAATACGCTGTTTCATGAAGGCGGCCACGCCGCGCATTTCGCCAATATCCGGCAGAATGCCCCCTGTTTTTCCCAGGAGTTCCCGCCCACCTCCATGGCATATGCCGAAACGCAATCCATGTTTTGCGACAGCCTGCTGGATGACGCCGACTGGTTGAAACGCTATGCCCGCAACGGCAACGGCGCGCCGCCGCCGGATAGCTTGATCCAGGCGCTCATCGCCGCCCGGCAGCCGATGCGGGCCTTCAATGAACGTCATATTCTGCTGGTGCCCTATTTCGAATGGGCCCTTTATCAATGGGACGACGAACAGCTGACGCCGGAGGCGATTACCCGGCTGGCGCGGGAGTGCGAGCAGCGAATTCTCGGCATCAGCGGCAGCCCGCGTCCGCTGCTGGCCATACCCCATTTGTTATCCCAGGAGTCGGCCTGTTCCTACCAGGGCTATTTGCTGGCGCTGATGGCGGTGGAACAGACCCGGCATTATTTCCTGCAGCGCGACGGCTATCTCACCGACAATCCCGCCATCGGTCCGGATCTGGCCCGCCATTATTGGCAGCCGGGCAACAGCGTGACCCACGACGACACCCTGCGCAGCCTGACCGGCGAGGGCTTTAATCCGGCCTATCTGGCGCAAAGCTGCAATCAAACGGTGGAGGAGGCCTGGCAGCAGGCGCAAATGAGCATTGCGCAGAGCGAAAAACGGGCGCAGCCGGCGGCCGATTTTAACCTCGACGCGCGGATAACCATTATCGACGGTGAGCGGGTACTGGCGTCCAATGCCCGCAGCGATGAAGACATGTGCCACCGGTTTGCCGAGACGATCCGGCGGGAATATGGTCCCAAGACCGCATCCGCATAAAGAAGTCCGTAGAGTAAGGGTGGGGAGATGGCGCGATGCGATACCCCAAACGGGCGCATCGCTATGGGATTATAGCCGTTTAGTCTTTATGATAAACCGGGCTGTAACCCTCCATCGCCTGGCTTTTCCCAGGCACAAATACCTGGCGCGGACAGCTGCCGGCCGTGTCGGCGGTGGTTTTGCTGATACAGGCGCTGTCGGTGCGCGGGTTGCGCGGCATATCCGGCAGCCGATACGCCGGAGCGCCATAGGCGGCGGCGCTGGAAATCGCGAGCAGGGCGGCGATAAATCTAAGTTTCATAATAATCACGTTGTAAATTATACCATAACGAATGCTTATACTACGCCCATCAGGTATTTTTTTCCGTGGCGATTATTGACGAAATATGTCAGAAAATTTGAACGAACATGGCTGGCTATTTCCTGTCGTCGGGCCGGATAAGATCGAAGCGCTGCTGCTCGGATATGCCGTAATAAGCGCTCGGCCCGCCGCCGCGCAAAATCGGCTGGGCGGCGGTGGTTTGGTAGACGCCGTGCTCGTCAATCAAAGCTTTATCGATATGCACCGCCACCACTTCACCCAATACCAGCCAGCTTTCCAATTGCATACCCTCAGCGTCCAGCAGCCGGATGATTTGCGATAACCGGCATTCAAAATTCACCGGGCTTTCCGCCACCCTATGGGCGGCGACCCGAGTGCCTCGTACCGGCGTCAGCCCGGAAAAACCGAATTCATCCTCGCCGGCGGCCAGCGAGGCCGAACTTTCATTCATGGCCTGCGCCAGCGGGCGGGTCGCCAGGTTCCAGACAAATTCGCCGGTGGCGTTGATATTGGCCACGCTGTCTTTCCACCCCACGCTGCAAAAGCCGATGATGGGCGGATGATAGTTGAAACAGTTAAAAAAACTGTACGGCGCCAGGTTACGCTGCCCCTGGGGATTAACCGAGGCTATCCAGCCGATGGGGCGGGGGGCGATAATGGAATTCAGCGGATCGTGCGCCAGACCGTGTCCCTGTCTGGGTTCGTAATAATGATACTCTGGTTGATTCATCTTTACTCCAGGTGTGCTGCTTGTTAAGCGTTAGGGGCGGGGGGCGGCAGGCCATCATTGGCCGCTTCATGGACATTATTCCGCGTCGCGGCGGCGGAAATGATTTGCACCGCCTGATAGGGCGGCCGTATACCCGCTGCTTCAAAATGGTTTTTCACCAGACCGTCCAGAGTAAATCTCACCGTCCATTGTTTCAATGCTTGGGTGGTAAAAGATACCCGGACGGTAAAGGACTGATTGGTTAAACCCACCACACCGCCGAAATTGGGCTCGCCGATAACCATGGAACGAATATCCTCTTTGCTCATCAATTCAGTCACCGCGTCCCGCAGCGCCTGGTTGACGCGATCGATATCCTCATCGCGATTGACATCATAATTGGCCACGAATGAGCCGATGCCGCGCACAAAATTGGCGAAAGTGGTAATGGATGAAAAAGGAATGATGAAATAGGCGCCGGTATCTTGGCGTACGCCCACCGAACGGATGGTCATTCTTTCCACCACCCCGGTAATATCGCCGATGGTCACCAGATCGCCGGTATTCATGCCGTTTTCAAATTGGATAAACACACCGGTGATAACATCCTTCACCAGCGTCTGGGCGCCGAAGCTGATGGCCAGGCCCAGGGCGCCGGCGCCCGCCAGCAGCGGAGCGATATTCACGCCGATTTCGGAAAGGATGATCATGATGGTAATGGTGCTGATGATAACCGACAGGGCATTGCGAAACAGCGTCAACAACGTGCGGGTCCGGGCGCTGGGCTGGGGCCGGCCGTGGGCATCGGTGGCCAGCCGGTTTTCGATAATGCTGGCCAGCAAGGTCCAGCCGAGGGCTGAAAAAATCAGGATTATGAAAATCCGCAGCAGCGCGTCCACGATGCGGGCGCCGAAATCGCCGGTAAGCCAGTTGCGCAGGTTGAACAAATGCCAGGCGTCCAGCAATAGCAGCATCACGGCAAATACCACCAGCACCCGGCAAATTTTCAGCGCGCTGGAGACATAAACGTTAAGTCGCTGCTGCAGCTGCGGATAGTTGCGCCGGGCATCCGGCGAGAGGGTGATATGCCGCGAAATCCAGCGGGTCAATAATCCGGAGATCAGCGCCCCCACGCTGATGATCATCAGGCTTTTCACCGTGGCGGTAACCATGAATTTCAGACTATTGCCAGGGTCGAACTGGGTCAGTAAAAACAGCATGACAAAATATGCCACCGCCAGCCAATGCCAAATCAGGCTGAAGGCACGGATAAACACGCTGAAGAAAGCCAGCGAGCGGTTGGCAAACTGCTCCAGTTCCTTTTGAATATTGCGTTTATTGCGCACGATCAGCCAGAGCACATAGGCGGTGGTGGCGAGCATAATGATAAAATTCACCAGCGCCGCCGTTTGGGTATTGATTTGATTGGCAATGATCGGCACGATGACCATGGCGCTGTAGCCGATAAAGCCGCTCACCAGACTCAGCCGATGATTCCAATAACGGGCGCTTTTATCGGACATCGGCAAGCGCCGCAATTCGGGATAGCGCGGACAAAAAATCATTCGCAGCAAGGTCTTGAACAGCTCCATCACCGCAAAGGCATTGAGGAACAGACTTAACTGCCGGGCAATGGTCCGGCTGTCCGCGTTCAGATACTCCGTCAGAAACTGCCCGAGCATAACCGCCGCCAACAAAATGATCATTTCCACGGCAAACGCGCCGAATACCGCCGATATGCGTTTTACGCCGCTTTTATATTTATCATTGGCAGTATGACCCCACCGGCCCAGCCGGTGCAGCAGCGGGGTAACGAGCCACCGGCAGAAAAAATAAAAGGCGAAGGTGGCGACGGACAACAGAGCGAACCGGCTCAAGGCCAGCATAAACACCGCCCGGTTAAACGTATGCTGTGGCGCCGAGGTGATATTTTTGCTTAAGGTGTTCAGCTTCGCCGCCAGGGCGTGGCTGTAAAAGCGCGTAATGTCGGTTACGCTGTCCAATAGCGTCGGGGTGTCCTTTTCTTCATCAGCGGGGGCCAGTAAGGGGGCGGCCTGGCTGGGCTGGCCTTGGGCGGCGGCACGCAGCTGTTTGATAAGCTCTGTTCGGGCGGCGTCGTTATTAAGGATATCCGCCAGGGCGGCGTAAGCGGCTTTTTCATCCGCCGGACTCGGCGGGTTGACGTTGGTGGCGGAGGGCGCGGCGGCGGCCGGTGCCGCTGGTGTCGCCGGAGCGGCGGCGGTGAGTTTTGAAAGGTAGGGCAAAGAGGCCGCGTGAAGCGAAGGCATAACCAGTAAACAACCTAACAGCAGCAGCGCGCCCGCTTTCCGCCAATACGTTCTGCGGCATGATAATGCCGACACGCGGGTAAAAACCGGCATGGATTTCCCTCCTGGGCAAGCGACTTCAAATAACACCAATCGGCGTTCCGCAAAAAAGAACTCAGTGTTTATTATAGCGATGCCTGGTGGCTGAACGGCTTATACATCGACCAAAATGTAAAAATTCAGCTTGCATGGGGAAAGTCTGCTGACAGGATTTAACGCAGTTGACTGTCTTTACTGCCCCGGCGGTTATAGCCGGCGTGGGAAGACATCTTTTTATCCCGTTCCGCCTGGCACGACAGGCAGAGCTGGACGCCGGGAAGGGCGAGACGTCTGGCTTCAGGTATGGGTTCGCCGCACTCTTGGCAGACGGCGGCGCTATTTCCCCGTGAGAGTGAATGGCGCGCTCGTTTTACCGCATCTTCAATAGTTGAGTCGATTTGGTCCTGTACCGCGCCGTCCGGCGCCCAGCCGCTTGCCATGGATCTGCCCCCCTTAAAGCGTTTTGAGAAATGTCTGCATAACAAAAAGGCCGGCAACCTGCGTTGTCAGCCTTTGCGCTTATCTGCAAAACCAGCCGGCGAATGCAGCCGGGTCGGGTTTATTCAATATTGGATTCGATAAACCACAGGAATTTATCAAGATCCCGTGACGCAGCGGTAAAGATATCCGCCGTGTCATCATCATCGGCTTGGGTTATTGCTTTACGTGTATCGTTGGCCACGACAGCATAACGTTCCGCCAGGGCCTTCAGATGGTCCTGCACGCTGTGGATATTGGTGGGATAGCTAATCAACGGCGTTTTGTCGTTGGTAACCTGAACCGTACCCAGAGCCACGCCGCCTAACTGGACGACACGTTCGGCAATGGTGTCCTGATGATCAAGGATAGCGGTACGGAAACCGTCAAGCATTTCATGTACGGCTATGAAGTTGGAACCGCGCATGTTCCAGTGAGCTTGCTTGGTAATCAGCGCCAAATCAACAAATTCCACTACCAGGCGATTAAGCAAAGCAATAGTCGAGACTTTCAAATCTTCTTCAATGCTGTTACGAGTATAAATTAATTCGGAAGATTTCGTTTTAACCAGTTTAGCGGTACTCATCATCAATCATCCTCTAATATTGATCGTTATTAATTCGTTCAGGCTTAAAAGTATAGCATCATTTGCAGGGTTTGCTCCCTATCGCTCATATTGCTGATACCTGTCATCCTACCCCTGCCGGCCGCCATGAGCGCACCGGCCAAGTTCCACCGGCGTTAACATAATCTTTGCGCGCTCCCGTGCCTGCCGGAGCATCCAAATACAAATGGTTTTCATTTAAAATTAACGCCTTCTTCATATATTATAGTACAACAAAATTTGATAAACGGCATTGGCCAAGGAACGGTCACGGTCAAAAAAAACCGGGCAGCGGTCTCGGTGCGAATTAATTCCCGGGCATAAAGCCCTTGGCAAAATGTACCAAAAGGTACTAAAAATAATTCCGCCGGGTGCGGTATCCTCTATTCTTGGCAATGTTTCCCCGGCAATGTTTCTCCATGGAGGAATGCATTTTGCGTTCCATATTTTCGAATTTTCCTCATCAAATAATAAACGAAGCGGTAAAATACGAATCATCCTGAAATTTGCGACATGATATGTGAACAGAAAATTGAGGAAATATCGTTTTGATGGGCTATTTTTTATTCATCCGCTTCGGAATTATCTCAATATCTTGTAAGTATACGTAAAGGTGGGTTTTGGCCCCGGAGAGGAAAACATAAGAAAAAAGAATAGGATAGATGCAATAGAAAACTTATGTTACACGATACGTTCACTTGGACAACAATTATTAAGCAGAGTTTCGTGCTATTTTTTGTTATATTTTCGTGGTTAGGACGTAAATTTCACATTTGAGGTGGGTATGAAAAAAATTGCATGTCTTTCAGCGTTAGCTTGTGTTTTGGCCGTAACAGCAGGTTCAGCGGTCGCAGGCGACAGTACCGTAACAGCAGGTTACGCGCAGGGTGATGCCCAGGGCATCATCAACAAAGCCAGCGGTTTCAACTTGAAGTACCGCTACGAATGGGATAACACCAATCCCTGGAGCGCCATCGGCTCCTTTACTTATCTCGAAAAAAACCAGCTCAATGACGGCAACTACCAGAAAGGCCAATACTATGGCTTTACCGCCGGTCCGGCATTCCGTATCAACGATTGGGCCAGCATCTACGGTGTTGTAGGTATCGGCGCCGGTAAGTTTACCAATAATGCCACTGCAGTCCGTGATACCCATAGCAACGATGACGTGGGTGTTTCCTACGGCGCGGGTCTTCAGTTCAACCCGATGGATAACGTTGCCATAGACGTATCTTACGAACAAAGCCGTATCCGCAGTGTCGATGTCGGCACCTGGATCGCCGGTGTTGGTTATCGCTTCTAATAGCGATTACTCTGCGACATGAATTAACATGTTGGAGAATCGCTCATCGGCATGGTTGATAAGTCAGCCATGCCCTTATTCTTCAGGGTCTTCAGCCTTGATATGCTATTCAATCACCCGCCAGCGGTTACTCATTGTTGCCTGTAGCTGCATTTTCAGCTACATACTGTAAATACATCCTGCCGAAACAATCTGCAATATGCAGACCACTACCTTAGCGGGTTACACCGACATATACAAACCTCCACATGACTTTATCGATGAATTTTTCATGACATGCCGTCACAGCGCTATAATTCCCCGCCGACGCATCGCCAAGATACATTGCCTTCCTTTAATCATTAAAAGGCTCGACCTTTTCCACTCCTGCAGCACCGGCAGTGCTGGATAGGGGATTTAATGTTGATAAACAGGCCGAAATAAACGATGTCAAAAATTATCTGTCGCTAAAATGAAAATGGGTCTGTGAAAGATGGACGTCTTATAATAAATAAACCTTATAAAAAAATTATTTTCACTCCACGGTTGGCTGGAAGGATATTTAATATCAACGTCAATTCCGCCATGAACGCGACGACTTCAGGCCGCCCAAATGATGCGTTTTTCTGCACGATGATAATGATTCGTCGTCCCGCAAGCGGCCCGGAAACGGATAGCGCGGGTATCTTTTGTGCTGCTATGGTATGCGGACATGGGAAGGAGTGTGCAGACAGGGGGCGCAATTTGGCAGCGGATTGTGGCATAATGTGCCCAGTGTCACATTTTAATGAAGAGTATCTCTTTTGCTAATCAGTAATAACATCACCATGCAATTCGGCAGCAAGCCGCTGTTTGAAAATATTTCTGTCAAGTTCGGCGGCGGCAACCGCTATGGCTTGATTGGGGCCAACGGCTGCGGGAAATCCACCCTGATGAAAATCCTCGGCGGAGATTTAGTCCCCAGTTCAGGCCATATCGCTCTCGATCCTAATGAACGGCTGGGCAAATTGCGCCAGGACCAGTTCGCCTTCGAGAACTTTACGGTGCTCGATACCGTCATCATGGGGCATGCCGAACTGTGGGCGGTGAAGGAAGAGCGCGACGGTATCTACGCCCTGGCGGAGATGACCGAGCAGCAGGGATACAGGGTCGCCGATCTGGAAGTGCTGTACGGCGAGATGGACGGTTACACCGCTGAGGCCCGCGCCGGTGAACTGCTGCTGGGGGCGGGCATACCGCTGGAACAGCACTACGGTCCCATGAGTGAAGTGGCGCCCGGCTGGAAACTGCGGGTCTTGCTGGCGCAGGCCTTGTTTGCCAATCCGGACATCCTGCTGCTGGATGAGCCCACCAATAACCTGGATATCAATACCATCCGCTGGCTGGAGCAGGTCCTGAACGATCGCAACAGCACCATGGTTATCATTTCCCATGACCGGCATTTTCTGAATATGGTCTGTACCCATATGGCGGATTTGGATTATGGCGAGCTGCGGATTTATCCAGGCAATTACGACGATTATATGACCGCCTCCACCCAGGCCAGGGAGCAGTTGGTGGCCGGCAATGCCAAGAAAAAGGCGCAGATTGCCGAATTGCAGTCTTTCGTCAGCCGTTTTAGCGCCAACGCGTCTAAATCCCGTCAGGCTACCTCCCGCGCCCGGCAAATCGAAAAGATTACGCTTGATGAAGTAAAGGTTTCCAGCCGCCAGAATCCGTTCATTCGTTTTGAGCAGGATAAAAAATTGTTCCGTAACGCGCTGACCATACAGCAGCTTACCCAGGGCTATGAAGGCCAGCCGCCGCTCATCAAGGATATGAACCTGATGCTGGAAGTGGGGGAAAAGGTAGCGGTGCTTGGTGCCAACGGCATCGGTAAAACCACCTTGCTGAAGACCCTGGTGGGGGAGCTGGCGCCGTCGGTGGGCGAAATCAAATGGTCGGAAAACGCCAAGCTTGGTTATTATGCCCAGGACCATGCCAGCGAGTTTACGGAAAATATCACGGTGTTCGACTGGATGAGCCTGTGGAAACAGCCTAGCGATGACGAGCAGGCGGTGCGCAGCATTCTTGGCCGGCTGCTGTTTAGCCAGGATGATATCAATAAACCGGTCGGGGTGTTATCCGGCGGGGAAAAGGGCCGTATGATGTTCGGTAAGCTCATGATGCAAAAGCCGAATATCTTGCTGATGGACGAGCCTACCAATCATCTCGATATGGAATCCATTGAATCGCTGAATATGGCTTTGGAACTGTACCAGGGTACGCTGATTTTCGTTTCCCATGACCGTGAGTTCGTCAGTTCGCTGGCCACCCGTATTCTGGAGCTGACGCCGGACGGCCTGGCGGACTTTACCGGCAACTACGAGGATTATCTGCGCAGCCAGGGAGTGAACTAGCTAGCGGCCCGGCTATGCGATGGCTTCCCTTTGACGCGCTCGGTTTAGGCTTCCGCGTTGTCGGGCCTAGCGTGCCATGTGGCGCTCGGGCGGGCGGTAAAACCACGCCCGCTTCGACCACATTGGCGCGCTCTCCCTTTAACACGCTCGGTTTAGGCTTCCGCGTTACCGCAGATCTCGCAGTGGGGATCGCGATGCAGCGCCATTTCCCGGAACTGCATGGTCATGGCGTCGTACAGCAGCAGTTTGCCGCCGGAGGGTTTGCCGAAGGCGGTTAATACCTTGATGGTCTCCATGGCCTGCAGCGAACCAATCACACCCACCAGGGGCGACATGACGCCCGATTCGGCGCAGGTTAGGGTTTCGCCGCCGAACAGGCGGCTCAGGCAACGGTAGCAGGGCTCATCGGCCTGATAGGTAAAGACGCTGACCTGCCCCTCCATACGAATGGCCGCGCCGGAAATCAGCGGTTTGCGCCGGCTGAAACAGAGCCTGTTCAACTGCTCCCGGGTGGCGACATTATCGCTGCAGTCTACCACCGCATCGCTGCCGTCGATTAACGGGCCGAGGGCGTCATCATCCAATATGGCGTCATAGGCCGCAATGTGGACATGGGGATTGATTTGCGCCAGGGCCTCGGCGGCTGAATTCACTTTCGCCATGCCGATGCGCCGGTGGGTATGCAGAATCTGCCGCTGCAGGTTGGATAACGCCACCTGATCAAAATCCAGCAGTTTGAGGCGGCCGATGCCGGCGGCGGCCAGGTACATCGACGCGGCGCAGCCCAATCCTCCCAGGCCGACGATCAGCGCCCCGGACCCTTTGAGCTTTTCCTGGCCGTCGAAATCAAAGCCGCGCAAGGTGATTTGCCGGTTATAGCGCAGCATTTCCTCATGACTGAGTTCGTTTGCCATGGTTCGTTCCTGTTCTTGCGTGCATGACTTGCCTGCACTACTTGCCGGCACTAGGCCAGCAATAATTGATTGAAAGGCTCGATTTCCACCCATTCCCCGGCCTGCTGCGCCCCCTGTTCGGCGGGCAGCACGATAAAACAGTTGGCGGCGCTGAACGAACTGAACACATGGGAGCCCTGGTCGCCGGTGCTGCTTACCTCGATCTCGCCCCGATCGTTGCTGTTAAAATAGCCGCGCTGGAAATCCATCCTGCCGGGAGACTTTTTCAACGGCGTCAGCAGCCGGGCACGCAGGCGGGCCGGTAACCGCCAGCCGACCCGGCCGGAAAGCCGGGCGATAACGGGCTGTACCAGCTGATAAAATGTGGCTGCGGCCGAAACCGGGTTGCCCGGCAGTCCGCAGAACCAGGCATGGTCCAGCCGGCCGAAGGCAAAAGGCTTGCCGGGTTTGATGGCCAGGCGCCAGAAATTGATATGGCCTAACTCTTCCAGCACGGTTTTGGTGTAATCCGCTTCCCCCACCGACACGCCGCCGCTGGTAATCAGCAGATCCGCCTGGTTATCCGCCTGTCGGAAGGCGTCGCGCAGGGCATCGGCGTTATCGGCCACGATACCCAAATCGATTACCTCGCAGCCCATTTGCCGCAGCATCAGGCGCACGGTAAACCGATTGGTATCATGAATTTGTCCGGCGGCCAGCGGCGCGCCGATGGGGCGTAATTCATCGCCAGTGGAGAACAGCGCCACTTTGAGCCGGCGCACTACTGCCACGTCGGCGATACCCAGGGAGGCCAGCAGCGGCAGTTCCGCCGCCCCGAGCATCCGGCCGGCCGGCAGCACTTCTTCTCCCCGGCGGATGTCGTCGCCGATACGCCGGATATTCTGTCCCGCCTTGACCGGGGCGGTAAAACGCACGCCATGGTCGGCCACCTCGGCCTGCTCTTGCATGACGACCGCTTGCGCCGCCGCCGGCGTCGGCGCGCCGGTCATGATGCGAACCGTCGTACCCGACGGCCATTCGCCGGTAAACGGGGCGCCGGCAAAGGCTTTACCGGCCACCGGCAACGGCAGTCCGCTTGCCAAATCCGCCAGGCGTACCGCATAACCATCCATGGCGGAGTTATCAAACGGCGGCACGTCGACCGGCGAGATAATCGGCCCGGCGGTCACCCGACCGGCGGCGTCGGTTAATGCCAGAACTTCACTGTCCGCCAGCGGCTGCACCACGGAGAACATTTTTACCAGGGCTTGCTCCAGCGTCAGCAAGGGAGAATGTGACTCGGCCATCTTGACTCCTGTGCCATCGGCCGGAAGAGTGGGCGGCCGGTAGGGGAATTAATCAGCCATTATGGCAGAAAACGCGTTCGGCGAGAATGAAAGCCTGCCGTTCGTTTTGCCGCGTTATGACTAACGAAATGCCGTTATCGCTTATACAATCAACACGGTGCATTTCTCCTTTACACCGACGAGCAGGGTCAATATAGTCAAAAATGATAACCTAATCGTTATATGCCACACTTATTAAAATAATTTATCCGCACAATTTTCAGTGACAGCAACAAGGGATGTCGGCATAGACCGGCGTAGCGATGGTTTTCACATTTAAAGCGCAGGCAAGGTAATTTATCCAGTGACAAGACCAGTGATAGTCATCCATGGCGGTGCCGGTGCTCTTGCGCGCCAAGCCATGAGTGGGGAACGGGAGCGGCAATATCGCGATGCCCTGGGCGTTATCGTCAGGCGCGGGCAGGAGATGCTGGCCCAAGGCGGCAGCGCCGTTGACGCCGTGACCGAAGCGGTGCGCCTGCTGGAAGAATGTCCGTTGTTCAACGCGGGCAAAGGGGCGGTATATACCCACCAGGGCGGGCATGAGCTGGACGCCGCCATCATGGACGGGAGCAACCGTGCCGCCGGCGCCGTCAGCGGCGTGTCTTGCATCCGCAATCCCATCCTGGCCGCCCGCGAGGTAATGGAACACAGTCCTCACGTCATGCTGATTGGCGCCGGCGCGGAATCTTTTGCTTTTGATCGGGGCCTTGAGCAGGTGGCGCCGGACTTCTTTGCTACGCCGGAGCGTTATGCCCAGTGGCAGCAGGCAGTGCAAAATGAAAGCGGTTCAGTGCTGGATCATGATTCGCCGGATCCTATCGATCCGGATCGCAAGCTCGGCACCGTGGGCGCGGTAGCCTGCGATGCATCCGGCCATGTCGCCGCCGCCACCTCTACAGGCGGTATGACCAACAAGCACGCCGGACGGGTGGGCGACTCGCCGATTATCGGCGCCGGCTGCTATGCTGACGACGCTACCGCCGCGGTCTCCTGCACCGGGACGGGTGAAATCTTTATCCGCGGCGTGGCCGCCTATGATTTGGCGGCGCAGATGGCTTATGGCGGCCGTACGCTGATTGACGCGGCCCAGCGGGTCATTTTCGAAAAAATCCAGCCTATGGGCGGGACCGGCGGTCTTATCGCCGTGGATCGCGCCGGCAACGTAGCGTTGCCTTTTAACGCCGAAGGCATGTACCGGGCCATCGGTTATGTCGACAGCGACATCCAGATCGGGATTTATCGCTGATGGCGCAGGACCTGGGGACGAGTCTCCAAGACAAGGCCACAGCCGATGGCGGTTTGGCGCTGGCCGGCCATCAGGTGCTGTCGGTGCGCGATCTCAGCGTGCATTTCAGCCATGAAAACCAGGTCATCGGCGCGGTGCGGGGCATCACTTTTGACGTTGGCCGGGGCGAAACGCTGGCGATTGTGGGGGAATCGGGCTCCGGCAAGTCGGTAACGGCGCTGTCGGTCATGCGGCTGGTGGAACTGGGGGGCGGTCGTATTGACAGCGGAACGCTGCTGTTTCGCCGCCGCAACGGCGAGGTGCTGGATCTGGCGCAGGCCAAGGCCTCCACGCTGCGGACCCTGCGGGGCGCCGACATGGCGATGATTTTTCAAGAACCGATGACCTCGCTGAACCCGGTTTTTCCGGTGGGGGAGCAAATCGCCGAATCCATCCGCCTGCATCAGGGCAAGGATCATCGCGGCGCGCGAGCCGAAGCGCTGCGCATGCTGGATCTGGTGCGCATTCCCAATGCCAGGAACATGCTTGACAGGTTTCCGCACCAGCTATCCGGCGGTATGCGCCAGCGGGTAATGATTGCCATCGCCCTATCATGCAAACCGGCGCTGCTTATCGCCGATGAACCCACCACCGCGCTGGACGTAACCATACAGGCGCAGATTCTGCAATTGATCCGCAGTCTGCAGCGGGAAATGCAGATGGGCGTAATCTTTATTACCCACGATATGGGGGTGGTTGCCGAAATGGCCGATCGGGTTTTGGTTATGTACCGGGGCAGCGATGTGGAATCGGCGTCGGTAAACCAGCTGTTCTCCGCGCCGCGCCACGCCTATACCCGGGCGCTGCTGGCGGCGGTGCCGAAGCTCGGCTCCATGGCCGGCCGCGATTTCCCGGCTAAATTTCCGCTGCTGAAAAGCTCGCCGGGGGCGGCGCCGGATGCTCAAGTCGTGGGACCCGGCGAACCGGTCCGGTCCGCAGAATTCGCGCCGCTGCCCTTGCCGCCAGGCAGCCCATCACAGAGTGAAACAGGCCTGAATACTGATGGCATTGAACACGCGATCGGGGATGAAAGGCCGCAGAATACGGTACCGCCGGGCTCCTCCCCCATCCTGCAGGTGAAGGATCTGGTAGCGGGATTTGATCTGCGCGGCGGCATTTTCAACCGGGTCCGGCGGCGGGTGCACGCGGTGGAAAAGGTCAGCTTTTCCCTTTATCCCGGTGAAACCCTGGCTCTGGTGGGGGAATCCGGCTGCGGAAAATCCACCACCGGCCGCGCGTTGCTGCGCCTGGTGGAGAGCCAGAGCGGCGATATCATCTTTAACGGACAATCCATTATTTCAATGCAGGGTAACGCCCTGCAGCATTTGCGCCGGGATATCCAGTTTATCTTCCAGGACCCCTATGCCTCCCTCGATCCGCGGCTGACCGTAGGCTACTCCATCATGGAGCCGCTGCTGGTGCACGGCGTAGCGCAGGGAAAAGCGGCGCAGCAGCGGGTAGCAACCCTGCTGGAGCGGGTCGGCCTGCTGCCGGAACATGCCCAGCGCTATCCCCATGAATTTTCCGGCGGACAGCGCCAGCGCATCTGCATCGCCCGGGCGTTGGCCCTTAATCCCAAGGTGGTGATTGCCGATGAATCGGTTTCCGCCCTGGATGTGTCTATACAGGCGCAAATAATCAATCTGATGCTGGATTTGCAACGGGAATTCGGCATCGCGTTTTTATTTATTTCCCACGATATGGCGGTGGTGGAACGCATCAGCCACCGGGTCGCGGTGATGTACCTGGGACAAATCGTGGAAATTGGTCCGCGACGTGAGGTATTTGCCCATCCGCAGCATCCCTACACCCGTAAATTGATGTCCGCGGTGCCGGTGCCCGATCCTTCACGCCGCCGGCCTGAAAGTGCTTTATTGGTAGATGAAATTCCCAGCCCCGTCCGGGACCTGGGCGATGAACCCCTGGTTGCGCCGCTGGTCAAGGTGGGCGTCGGGCATTATGTTGCCCGTCACCCCGTTGGCGGCGCCTACTGACAAGGATCTTCATGGAGAACGAAACGTTATGACACAGCATAAAAACAAATGTCACTGGCTGGTGGCGGCGGCAGTATTGGCAGCCCTTTCTTCAGCGCCGGCATGGGCCGCCAAGGACGCGGTGATAGCGGTGGGATCCAATTTCACCAGCCTAGACCCCTATGACGCCAACGATACGTTGTCCCAGGCGGTGGCCAAATCCTTCTATGAAGGACTGTTCGGCTTCGATAAAGACATGAAGCAGGTGAATGTCCTGGCGGACAGTTATCAGGTCTCTCCCGACGGCCTGACCTATACCATCAAGCTGCGCACGGGCGTTAAATTCCAGGACGGCACCGACTTTAACGCCGCCGCGGTGAAGGCCAACCTGGATCGCGCCAGTAACCCGGATAATCATCTCAAGCGTTACAACCTGTTCAAGATGATTGATAAGACCGAGGCGGTTGATGCCGATACGGTAAAAATCACTTTGAAAACGCCGTTCTCGCCATTTATCAATAACCTGTCCCATCCGGCCGCGGCCATGATCTCTCCGGCGGCGCTGCAAAAATACGGCAAGGAGATCGGCTTCCATCCGGTGGGTACCGGTCCCTACGAATTCGTGGTCTGGAACCCCACCGATTTCGTGAAGGTTAAACGTTTCGACGGCTACTGGCAGAAAGGGGAGGCGAAACTGGACAGCATCACCTGGCGGCCGGTGGTGGATAACAACACCCGCGCCGCCATGCTGCAAACCGGTGAAGCCACCTTCGCCTACCCGGTACCCTACGAACAGGCCGCCGTGCTGGCGAAAAACAGCAAGCTGGATCTGGTCTCGGCCCCCTCTATCCTGCAGCGCTATATTAGCCTGAACGTGACGCAAAAGCCGTTTGACAACCTCAAGGTGCGCCAGGCCATCAACTATGCCATCAACAAAGATGCCCTGATCAAGGTCGCCTATGCCGGCTACGGCGTGCCGGCGCAAGGGCCGCTGCCGGCGGGGATAGATTATTCGGTGAAATACAAACCCTGGCCCTATGATCCGGCCAAGGCACGGGAACTGCTGAAAGAGGCGGGTTATCCCAACGGCTTCACCACCACCCTCTGGTCGTCCCATAATACCAGTACCTTTCAGAAAGCCCTGCAGTTCACGCAACAGCAGTTGGCCCAGGTGGGCATCAAAACCACGGTAACCGCCATGGATGCCGGCCAGCGCGCCGCCCAAGTGGAATCCAAAGGGGTTAATGAAACCGGCGTGCGCATGCTCTATACTGGCTGGTCGGCCTCAACCGGTGAGGCGGACTGGGCATTGACGCCGCTGTTCGCCACCCCGTCGGCGCCCCCGGCCATTTTTAATACTGCCTTTTACAGTAATCCCCAGGTGGATAAAGATCTGATCGATGCGCTGAAAACCACCGATCGCGGGGAAAAAACCCGTTTGTATAAAGACGCTCAGGATAAAATTTGGGCCGATGCCCCTTGGGTTTTCCTGCTCACTGAAAAGCTGCTTTACGCGCACAGTAAAAATCTCACCGGATTTTATGTGATGCCGGACAGCTCCTTTGATTTCACCCACGCCGACATGAAATAGCCCGCGCGCATGCTGAACTATTTTATCAAGCGTCTGCTGGGACTGGTGCCGACGCTGCTGATCGTGGCGGTGTTGGTGTTCCTGTTCGTCCACCTGCTGCCGGGGGATCCGGCCAGGCTGGTGGCGGGATCCAATGCCGACGCTTCGGTGGTGGCGCTGGTGCGGCAGGATTTGGGGCTGGACAGACCGTTGCCGGAGCAGTTTTTGCGGTTTTTCACCCGGGCATTACGCGGCGATTTCGGCCGGTCGCTGGTGTCGAAACGCCCGGTTAGCGAAGAGATCGCCTCCCGGTTTATGCCCACCTTCTGGCTGACGCTCACCAGCATGGTGTGGGCGGTGATTTTCGGCATGGCGCTGGGCATCGTTTCGGCGGTGTGGCGCAATCGCTGGCCGGATCGGATCGGCATGACGTTGGCGGTATCGGGCATCTCATTTCCCGCCTTTGCGCTGGGCATCCTGCTGATGCAGGTATTTTCGGTCTACCTCGGCTGGCTGCCCACCGTGGGGGCTGACAGTCTTAAGCATTATATTCTGCCTTCCATCACCCTGGGCGCGGCGGTGGCTTCCATTATGGCGCGATTTACCCGCGCTTCCTTTGTGGAAGTTATGCAGGAAGATTATATGCGCACCGCCCGCGCCAAAGGGGTGGGGGAATTCTGGGTAATCGTCAAGCACGGTTTACGCAACGCCATGATTCCGGTTATCACCATGATGGGTCTGCAGTTTGGTTTCCTGCTGGGGGGGTCCATTGTGGTGGAAGCGGTTTTCAACTGGCCCGGTTTGGGGCGTTTATTGGTGGATTCGGTGGAAATGCGCGACTATCCGGTGATCCAGGCCGAAGTGTTGCTGTTTTCCCTGGAATTTATTTTGATTAATTTACTGGTGGACATGCTATATGCCGCAATCAATCCGTCTATCCGGTACCATTAAGGGCTTGGAATGAAATTCTGGCGACGCGAGGCCGCCCTCGCGGCTATGCCGGTGATGTCTTCCCATCCCGTGCGCACACCCTGGCACGAGTTCTGGCGCCGGTTTAAACAACAGCCGCTGGCGCTGGCGGCGGGGATTTTTGTCGTGCTGCTGGTAGTCGTGGCCCTGCTTGCCCCCTGGCTCACGCCCTACGATGCGGAAAATTATTTTGATTACGACCGGCTGGATCAAGGCCCGACGCTGATTCACTGGCTGGGGGTGGATTCCCTGGGACGGGATATCTTCAGCCGTATTCTGATGGGCGCACGTATCTCCCTGGCGGCGGGATTCTTTTCGGTATTGCTGGGCATGGTAGTGGGCACCGCCCTCGGTCTGGTGGCCGGTTATTACGAGGGCTGGTACGATCGGCTGATTATGCGCATCTGCGACGTGCTGTTCGCGTTTCCCGGTATTCTGCTGGCCATTGCGGTGGTGGCTATCATGGGCAGCGGCATGACCAATGTGATTATTGCGGTGGCGATTTTCAGTATCCCGGCTTTCGCTCGCCTGGTGCGCGGCAATACGCTGGTATTAAAGCACCAGACCTTTATTGAATCCGCCCGCAGCATCGGCGCCCCGGATCGCACCATTATCCTGCGCCATATCCTGCCCGGCACGCTCTCATCCATCGTGGTCTATTTCACCATGCGCATCGGCACCTCCATCATCACCGCCGCCAGCCTGTCGTTTCTCGGCCTCGGCGCACAGCCGCCGATGCCGGAGTGGGGCGCCATGCTCAACGAAGCGCGGGCGGATATGGTCACGGCGCCCCATATCGCCATCTTCCCGAGCCTGGCGATATTTCTGACGGTGCTGGCTTTTAACCTGCTAGGTGACGGATTGCGGGATGCGCTGGACCCGAAGCTGAAAAGTTGACAAAGGAGATCCGCGTCAAAAATAAAAGCGGAATTCAATAAGGTGAAAGCCCCCATGGAAGTACGGATCCCAGCTCATTATTTCCCATCCCAGGCATCAATCATCTTGTCGCGAATCTTCAGCTTGTCCTGATCGCTTGCCGCAGAATACTCTTTAGACAGGCCATTCTCCCAGTCGCCATAGCTGGGATTGGGCAGCATGATATATCTATGGCCGAAATCGTCTTGATGACGATTGACGAAATCCCGGCGCTGGGTATTTAACTGATGATAAGGCTCGCCGCTGAAGTCATTGAGGTTATCGCCGACAAACACCGCGATATCATAGCCTTGTTTTTCCACATTGCTAAAACGATCCGTCTTATTGGTGCTGCCGCCGGCAGGTTTTAACAACAGCGTTTGCGGCGTGACGTCGGCAAAGCCCAAGGCCCTGAGGTTATCCACCGTAGCGCCGTAATCCTTCTGGTCGCGATTGGAGACATAAAAAATTCGCCCGCCGTGCTCATTGACGTAGTGGGAAAACTCCACCGCTCCGGGCAGCGCCTTGGCTTTACGCGCCTGGGTCCAGCGGCTCCAGCTGGCGTTGGTAAAGGGCTGGTGGTTTTTTATTTGCCAACCGGCGTAGGCGCTGTTGTCGATCATGGTTTCATCCAGATCCACCACCACGGCCTTTTTTAATCCTGGTTTGGGTCTCGCCTGATTAAAGGCCATTTCGGCAGCATTGAATGCTTGGTATGACAATGCGCTGTATTCGCCGGATTGCTGCATCCAGTTGACGGCGGATACCGTTTGATCGGCCAGCCGCTGTTGCGCCGTGCCGGCAACGGTTGACGGCTGCCGGGAAATGCATCCGCTGGCCGAAAGACTAAGGATAATAATGGCGAGGCCGGATTTTAAAGTATGCATTGCCACTCCTTATTTCATTCCTGCTGCAACGCCCCTCTTTATCCGGGCGGTTACGAGGGCTTTGAACCAGCCTTATTGGAGGACAAATGTGTCCCCCTCGTTGGGGTAGTCATGATGTTAATAATATTTATCATAATCATAAATTAATTAGCAATATGCAATTCATTAATTTTAAAGCAAAAAAATAACTGTCCGTGACGGCTTGGCTCAATTGCCATTCCCCTTATACCGATACAGCGGCAGAGAGCCCTCTATGTCCAACCGCTTTGTCAGTTAATGTAAAACTGGCAAACCTTCATCGCGTAACCTCCGGGTCATTTCTACGCTTAATCAGGAATCCTATGAGGGAGATAATCACATGCGAAGGATATTCGCCTGGCTGCTGTCGGTGGGACTGCTTTTGACGAGCGGGCAGGGAAGGGCGGCCGAAACGCGGGTTACATCGATATTGACGGGCCTGGACCACCCCTGGTCGCTGGCTTTTTTGCCCCTGGATGAAGGACTATTGATCACGGAGCGGCCCGGCAGGCTCCGCTATTGGCAGCCCGGGCAGCCCTTATCGGCGCCTATCGACGGGATTCCCTCTGTCTATACCCATGGACAAGGAGGGCTGTTTGACGTATTGCCGGCCCCCGACTTCGCTCAAACGCGGCGTGTTTATCTAAGCTTTGCCGAGCAGGGAAAAAATGATGCCGGAACGGCGGTGGGGTATGGCCGTTTATCGGAAGACCATCACAGGCTGACGGATTTCAAAGTCATCTTTCGCCAACAGCCTAAGCTCTCCAGCGGCGAGCATTTCGGCGGTCGTCTGGTTTTTGATCGGGAGGGATTTCTATTTATCAGCCTGGGTGAAAACAACCGTCGTCCTACCGCGCAGGATCTCACCAAGCATCAGGGCAAAATCGTGCGTTTGACCGGTGAAGGCGACATACCGCCGGACAATCCCTTCGTACATGATGAGAACGCCCGGCCGGAAATATGGTCGCTGGGGCATCGTAATCCCCAAGGGCTGGCGCTTAACCCTTGGACTGGCGTGGTATGGGAAAATGAGCACGGGCCAAAGGGAGGAGATGAAGTGAATATCATCTCCAAAGGGGCCAACTTCGGCTGGCCCATCGCTACCTATGGTATCAATTATTCCGGCTTGAAAATACCCGAAGCGCAGGGCGGGGCAGTGGCTGGAACCGTACAGCCCGTGTGGTATTGGCAAAAATCCCCGGCGGTGAGCGGCATGGCATTTTACGATGCGGACCGTTTCCCTTCCTGGCAGCATTCTTTGTTTATCGGGGCGCTGAAGCAGCAGGCGTTGATACGGTTAACGCTGGATGGAGATAAGGTGGCGTCAGAGGAACGTTTGCTGGAGGCGCGGGGCAAACGTATTCGTGACGTGCGGGTCGGTCCGGACGGTTATGTCTATGTGCTGACGGATGAGCGCAAAGGGGAATTGCTTCGGTTGGAACTGGAATAATCTTGTCCCGGACGCCGGGGCGCCCGGTATAATGTCAGGTATGCGGTATCATGACTCGGGCTTGAAAGGCGGGCCTGGCCGAAACGGCGTCGTACCAATGCTGTAAATGCGTGCGCGGCTTGCGATGGATACTCATATTGAACCAATGATAGGCATAGCAGCCGATGGGGATATCGCCGATACCAAAACCGCTGCCGGAAAAATAAGGCTGTTTTTCCAGCGCGTTCTCGGCAATATCAAATAACAGCTCGCAGCGTTTGATGCCGGCAATTGAGAGCTTCTGATCACGAAGGTTCCCCTTTCCCGGGCCGGCATTGCTCAATAATGGCTCCAGTGCCGGCGCCAAACTGGATAGAACCCAATCCATCCATTTTTCGGCGGCGGCGCGTACCGATGCATCCGTCAGCAACCAGGTGCTCTGGCCGTATCGGGCCGCTAAGTAACGTACGATGGTATGGGATTCCCATAATACCAGGTCATTTTCATCGTCCTGCAGGCAAGGCACCAGGCCGTTAGGATTGAGGGAAAGAAAAATAGGATCATTAACCTTGCCATGTACGCCTCCGGCGGGAATGGCAGTGTAGGTAAGAGCAAGTTCTGCGGCACACCACAACACTTTTTTAACATTTATCGAGTTTTCATGTCCCCAGATCGTCAGCATCGCGCCCTCTCAGTATCAAACGTTATTGACGATAGTTCTTTGTGGTTAATGCCTTGCCATAAGACGTCCATAAAGGCAGTAACTGCTCGCTTAATCTTATATGTTCCATCGATTTTTGGGTTAATTTTAGAATAACCGGTATGCGTTATCCCTCCATATGGTGTTATTGGCTGTTTTTATGCTTGATGTTTGAATATTTACCTGAAAAATTAATTAATATAATAATGATATTTTATATAAAAGCTTCTTACTGGTATTTTGTATTAGAGCTGACCGCTAAGCAAAGAACAAGATAGGCCTTTATGATATTTAAGATTCAATCATCAGATGAAAGGCCGGGATCACATTTTCTTTATCCAGAAAAATCGTTTTCATGAGCTTGATGAGAATGGTAAGTACGATATTGTTATTCTTTGGCATCGTCCCCCATCCGGGCGCGGCGGTGTATTTGATTAGGGAGAATTCCGCGCAAGCGGGAGTGCTATATATCTGATCTATGCCTTTCTTTTACTGCCGCTGCTAGTGAGAGATCTCTGATAGGGAGGACGGCCAAGCTGCTTTCAATCATAGGCGGGCCGCCGTCGGGAATTCCGCCGGATATCATCCAACGGCATTTATGATGGCAAAATAGCGTGCTGCGCCGCATCGATACCGTGGTGAGAACTTCATCCGTTCCGTGCCGTTGGTTAACCCGCCGGTTGCGTTATTACCGTTGACGCAGTTTTTGCTGGGGAATACCATTGGCCTCATTGCCACTGGGATGATGTCGATCGGCGTCACATCAGGACACAAAAATGCTGAAAATGAGTTCTTGATGCGGCAAAGTTAAGGGGTATTGAATAAACTCAACCAACTGGAACATGATTCCTACATCCTGAAAGCTGTTTATCAGGTTGCTACGCTCAATCCACTACCGTGAGTAACGCGGTAACCATTTTATTTTGAATGGATACTCTGGCCACGTCATGAAGAATTTCGCTCTCCCACATAAATGTCATGGGCTTACCCTCGGCGCCCTGTTGGTGTTCACCGTTCCGGCCGCCCAGGCGGAGACGGCGCCCGGTGTGCCGCAAATCAATGCCAAGGCCTATATACTGATGGATTACCAAAGCGGCACCGTTTTGGCGGAATCCAATGCCGATCAGCGCCTTGATCCCGCCAGCCTGACCAAGATCATGGCGAGTTATGTCATCGGCCAGGCCATCAAGGCCGGGAAGATTACCCAGCAAGATAAAGTCACCATCGGCAAAGATGCCTGGGCCACCGGCAATCCGGAATTGCGCGGTTCCTCTTTAATGTTTCTAAAGCCCGGCGAACAGGTTTCGGTAGCCGATTTGAACAACGGGGTGGTTATTCAATCCGGTAATGACGCCAGCATCGCCTTGGCGGACTATGTCGCCGGCAGCCAGGATGCGTTTGTCAGCCTGATGAATAAATATGTCGATGCCCTTGGCCTGAAAAATACCCACTTTATGACCGTCCATGGTCTGGATGCCGAAGGACAATACAGCACCGCGCGGGATATGGCCTTGCTGAGCCAGGCGTTGATTCAGGACGCACCGGATGAGTATGCGCTGCATAAGCAGAAAGAATTCACCTACAATAAAATCAAGCAATTGAACCGTAATCGTCTTCTTTGGGACGGTAATCTGAATGTGGACGGTATCAAAACCGGCTATACCGACGGCGCGGGTCACAGTCTGGTGGCCTCGGCCACCGACAGCGGAATGCGGCTGATTTCAGTCGTGCTGGGCGCTCCCACCGACAGCGTGCGCTTTCGCGAGAGCGAGAAGCTGCTGACCTGGGGATTCCGCTTTTATGAGACGGCGACGCCGATTACTGCGGCTCATGCCTTTACCCGGCAGCGGGTATGGTTCGGCGATCGCAGCGAAGTGGATCTCGGTGTCGCCAAGGATGCTTCCGTAACGTTGCCCAAGGGTCAGATGAAAGGTTTGAAAGCATCCTTCACGTTAAACTCGCCCTATCTGGAAGCGCCGCTGTCGCGCCATCAGGTAGTGGGCACCATCGATTTCCAGTTAGACGGCAAAGTGATTGCGCAACGACCGTTGGTGGTGATGGATGAGGTGCAGCGCGGCGGATTTTTCCGTAACATCTGGGATTGGTTCCTGCAAAAACTGCACAGCTGGTTTGGGTTTGCCATGCGCTGATCAATAAAACCTCCCCACGGGGAGGTTTCAGCCGGTTGACAGACGTTTTACAGCAGCTTATAAATAATCGCCGTCAAGGCAACAAATCCTACTCCCCAGACAAAATAATTGCTTGCCGCACCGCGGTAGCGGGCCAATGCCGGAACTTTTTGAATAGCATACATCGGCAGCAGGAACAGCAGCATGGCTATGACGGGACCGCCCAGGGTTTCGATAATTCCCAGAATACTGGGATTGTAGGTTGCCGCCAGCCAGGCGGTGATAAGCATAAAACCGCCGGTCAGCCTATTCACCGTGTTTGGATGAACTGTTTTGCCGCACTTATGTATTGATTTGGCAAGCAGTCCGGAAAATCCCTCGCTGGCTCCCAGATAGTGGCCGAGAAAGGACTTGGCTATCGCCACGGATGCCACCAGTGGTGCCAATAACCCGATATAGGGATTATTGAAATGATTGGCCAGGAAAGTGAGTATTGAAATATTTTGCGCTTTGGCGTCGGCCATGTGCGCCGGTGTTAAGCTCAATACACAGCTAAAGACAAAAAATATGACGGTCAACACCATAAGAATATTGCTGAAGAACAATATCCTCGAGCACTTCTGCTCGGCGTGGTCGCCGTATTCGCCGCGTTTTGCCATGGCAAACGAAGAAATAATAGGTGAATGATTAAAAGAAAATACCAGTACGGGTATGGCCAGCCACAGGGTGTTGATTAAGCCGCCCTGGCCTGCGCCTGCGGTTAATAACGGCTGGTGGAATATATCGGCGTTCCAGTGAGGAATCAGGAATACCGCCAGAAACATCAATACCGCCACGAAGGGAAAGACCAGGATGCCCATTACCCTGACGATAATATCTTTGCCTAACCGGACAATGCTCATCAGACCCACGAGTAGAATGAGAGCCAATAATGCGCGTGGCGGAGCGGCAAGATGCAGTTGGTATGTGATGACATTTTCGACGGTATTGGTGATCGCCACGCTATACACCAGTAAAATGGGATAGATGGCAAAGAAATAAAGTAGCGTGATGATATTACCGGCAAGAGAACCAAAGTGTTGCTCAACGACGTCGGTAATATTGTTGCATTCCGGCTTACCTGACAGGATGAGGCGGCACAAGCCCCGATGGGCATAAAACGTCATGGGAAAAGCGAGTATCGACATAATAAGTAAAGGCAATAAACCGCCGATGCCCGCATTGATTGGTAGAAACAGTACGCCGGCCCCGATTGCTGTGCCGTAAAGGCCCAGCATCCAGACCGAATCTGATTTGCGCCACTGCATGGCCGTTCTGTGACGGACCACCGTAACAGAAGTAGCTTGCGTTGTATCCATTAATTCTCCGAAAAAAAGACCAGGTAGTGGGGTTAACGGCTCACTTGAGCCAGTGCATATATCACCCTTCGTCCTATTATGGCGAAAGGATAAAGTTACAAATAAGCAATCATCAAAACCGGATTAAATTTGATATCCCGCCTGTATAATATATCCTTTAAGTCGGATATTCATGCATAAAAGTGTTTTTTTTGAGCCTGATCGGTTATTTTACGGCAATCATGAAGGCTGCTGTTTACTATTAATCAGAGGGATTTATCTGTATCTATAAGAGAATGTTGTTTTGTGATGGGGATTTGATCTTGTTATTATAAATTCATCATGCTTTATCTTATCACTTTATGCTGTAATTTCGCTGGGTTACCATTCGAGTCTATAAAAAAATGATAATGGTATATTATTTAATTAATAATTATTTTCAATAAGCATTGATAAGAGCTCGCTATGCATAAGAGTCAATGCATCTTATACAGTATACTATTACACTATAGGTTCATAATTAGTTAGGTTATTAACTTATTACTTTAGAATAGACATTGGTTCAAATAAAAAACCATTTTTGTCTCGGAACAATATCCTCTTAATGGCATGATATGGTTTATTTTGCCGCCAAACATTTTGACACAGACGTTTCCCGCGCCGCGTATATGCAAAAAGCCTTCTGAAAGAAGGCAAACCTGAACAAACGTGACGGTCATCTGCGGTAAACCGGGGATGGGTGAAAATGTTGCGGACAATAAAAAACCCGAAAGTCTTGAACCTAAGAAGGCGGGACGATCGGGCTCCTCAATTTGGGGACATCAAAGAAAAGCAGTGGCACTAATTCAGACTCTATAAGGCAAAGAAAGTTCTTGATCACGGAAAATTTTTTTGTTCACAAAGTAAACATCTCTTACTCTTTGTCTCAACCAGCCATTACGACGGATAATTTATCCCGTGGCTGCAAGAGGTGTCCTGCCCGCATAAGCGAAGCCGGAAAAGCGCCGGTATGGCGGGTGCGCAATCCCTTGCCGTTCGTCTCGGCGTGCCGGCAGGCGTGGTGATAGTTGACCATCGTTAATGTAACGGTTTACCGTCGACATCCTCCGGTAGTAAGAAAAAACTGAATCTTTCTTTTCTGTGGCCCGTCCGGAGAAACCGGAAATGCATAATCCGCCTTTTAAAACTCTTTCATGTTCACGAAATGAGTAGGGCGGCGCACTAATTCTTTTTATTGAAAAATATCTTTGGAATGACGCATTTGTAGAAAATAGCGGGGTTTTATTTATTCAGTCCGGGAGATTTACTTCCCATATTCACTAACAAAGTGTCTTCGCCTTTTAACATATCCGATACGTTAATATTCACGAATGATAACTATATTGTTACCAGCAACTATTTGATATTAATGAATTTATCCGGTATATTCATTTTTATAAAACATGGGTCCATTTCATATATTTACAGCGGGTTATTAGCCGTGGCCCCACTAAGGACGTAGCGCCATCCATAAAGATCTCCTCCGCTGCATTTCGCCGGGAAGAACCGATCTTTTTTCTGATTATGATTGTTTAGGCTAGGCCGAAGATCATGATTTCTTTTTTTCGTTAAACAAAGGTATTCATGGATTCTCCCACTGGGGATAGGTAGCTGGATAAACGACGGGGAGGAAAATGGCGATGAAACGGCTAAGGGTTGGAACCATAAGCAGTGCTGTACTATTTCTTGTGGTTTTTGCCAGTCAAGAGAGCGGGCTCATTGTATTGAATGAAAGACACCAGGGCGCGGCGCTGGGGTTTTTACTGTACTTGCTGCCGGGAATCGTCGGCGGTC
Source organism: Sodalis sp. RH16 (assembly GCF_047324245.1). Lineage (NCBI taxonomy): Bacteria > Pseudomonadati > Pseudomonadota > Gammaproteobacteria > Enterobacterales > Bruguierivoracaceae > Sodalis > Sodalis sp. RH16. The sequence goes on from NZ_CP178737.1 coordinate 3,445,879, forward strand.
TGCTGTCTCGCGGCAGTAAAATCACTTGTCCGCTGCTGGGCGCCTTACTGGTATCGCCGTTATGCCTGCTGCTTTTCAATGTAAGCAACCAGCTGCATTATTCCCTGTGGTACCAGGTGACGTATTTGTTAAGCGCGATATTCTGGTGTGCCTGCGGCGCGCTGGTGTGTTTTTTTGCCAGCGAAATCTTCAAACGCCATACCCTGCTGTAAGCGGCATACATGGCTTTCAGATTGCTGTTATATCCCAAATAATCCGTGTCGCAGTAAAGCCAGGACATTCGCAGCTTGAAATATGAGGGGATATAAACGTCTTTGGAACCAAAGCGGCGGGGCGCGAGGACAACCACTACGGGCCGGTAAGGCCGGCCCGGGGAAGTGTCGTTTATTGCTGATATAAACTGAGGTTTTCTTTAGCGTAGGCTTCAAAATCCGTACAGCCGCCGATATGAACCTGATCGACGAAAATTTGCGGCACGGTTTCCACCGGTTTACCTACGGTTTTCGACAGGTCCGCTTTGGAAATGCCTTCGGCGTGGATATCGACGTAACGGTAAGAGAAGTCATCCCGTTCAACAGTCAGTTTTTCAGCCAACTCTTTAGCGCGCACACAATAAGGGCAGCCCGGACGTCCGAAAATGACAGCAAACATATTCACTCCTTAACGTATAAAATGACAATCGAAACGAATCAATGAAAGTTGTTACGCTTCTTGTTGCCGTTTACTATGCCTGTGACCGGCGTCAAAAAAAAGCAGTAATTACCTTTCAGTTTAATGCCCCGTTCCTATCTAAAATGCCGCGACGCTGTTTTTAGCTCCCAGGCAAAACATTGCTCGACCGAAACCTACCCGCGGATTATTATCAACCGGATTATGACCAGAAAGCAGGGTACTGTGTGAAAATAGCCATTTTATCCCGGGACGGTTCCCTTTTTTCATGCAGGCGGTTACGGGAAGCCGCCGAAGCCGGCCGCCATAGCGTGGATATCATCGATCCGCTCTCCTGCTACATGAATATCAATTGTGACGCGCCGTCCGTTCACTACCAGGGCAGGCGCCTGGCGCCCTATGATGCCGTGATCCCCCGCATCGGTACCGCCATTACCTTTTACGGAACGGCGGTGTTGCGCCAGTTTGAAATGCTGGGCAGCTATGCCCTTAATAATTCCGCCGCCATTACCAGGGCGAGGGATAAGCTGCATTCACTGCAATTACTGGCGAAAGAAGGCATAGATTTACCGGTGACCGGCTTTGCCGATTCACCCGACGATACCGGAGATTTGATTGAAATGGTCGGCGGCGCCCCGCTGGTGGTGAAATTGGTGGAAGGCACCCAGGGGATAGGCGTGGTCCTGGCGGAAACCCCTCAGGCCGCTAAAAGCGTGATCGATGCGTTTCGGGGTCTGAAAGCACAGTTCCTGGTACAGGAGTATGTGCATGAAGCGCAAGGACGCGATATCCGCTGCCTGGTCATCGGCAACCAGGTGGTGGCGGCTATAGAGCGCCAGGCTCAGCCGGGGGACTTCCGCTCCAATTTGCATCGGGGCGGTACGGCCCATAGGGTGGTCATAACCCCGGCAGAACGGGCCATTGCGATAAAAGCGGTTGCTACCCTGGGCCTGGAAATCGCCGGTGTGGATATTCTGCGCGCCGAGCGCGGCCCGCTGGTAATGGAAGTGAACGCGTCGCCGGGGCTGGAGGGGGTGGAAACCGCCACCGGCATCGATATCGCAGGCATGATGATCCGCCATATCGAACAGCATGGACAACGGCGGTTGCTGTCTGCGCCGTCACGTTGATTAGCACTGCCGGTATTTTAGGATTTTGCCCCGTTTGACTGCCGTTAAAAGAGAATTGGGGTCAAATAATGCACGCTAATCATTCAAAATCAACGTGATGTTATTGCATTACCGGCCGCCCGCTTAACCGCCGTAGTTCTCCTTTTGCCGGCGAGAGCGATATTTGATGTAAATTGCTGTGTTTGACCGTAGCGCCTTTGCTTAATATTCCGTAAGCTATGCCCCGTTTCGGATTTATTAATTAGGGGTTAGCGTTATGGATTCACTTGTTATTCCGGACCTTGATATCCTTAGACGCTGGTTGGAAAAAATGAGTCTCTCATTTTTCGAGTGTGACTCCTGTCAGGCGTTGCATCTGCCGCATATGCAAAATTTCGATGGAATATTCGATGCCAAGGTCGATCTGATTGACAATGTCATCCTTTTCTCCGCGCTGGCGGAAGTTCGGCCGACGGCTCTGATCGCCCTGGTGGGTGATTTAAGCCAAATCAACGCCAGTTCCCTGACCGTTAAGGCCTTTATCGATATCCAGGACGATAATCTGCCAAAGCTGGTGGCCTGCCAGTCCTTGAGTACCGAGGTCGGCATCACCTTCGGTCAATTCCGCCATTTTATGCAGCAGGCGGAAGAACAGGTCTCCATGCTCATCCTTGAAGCCCGCGCCAACGATTTATTATTCATCGAAGAGGAAGATACGCCCGCCGAGGAGAAGCATACGGCGCCGGTTATCCATTGATACCTAGCTCCTGCTGCTGCGGTAAAACTCAACTCATTGTTTTCCATGATTTCTGCTGCGTTTTTACTCAATTCGCCCGATTTGCCTCTCCGGTTAAGCCATAAACACCCTATTTGATAGACAAAAAATGAATAATTAATCGATTAAAGCCATTTTTTTTGCAGAGCTCTGGCGTAGCTTTGTCGCTGCGGTTATGCTTGCGATACTGCTCTGGAATCAGGGAAACGGCATGGTGTTCTTCGTTATCCCCGCGAATCCGATGAATAAAAAATATTCACGGAGATTCCATCAGCCGCTGCACCTTATTGACGCGCTGTGTCTCGGTTGAGATGCATATATACATTTTTGTTGACTGGGATCTGGAGGAAGCAACGGATGTTCACCCAACGTAAGAAATGGCTGTCGGGTTTCGCTGTCGGCTTGTTGATGGCAGCATCCGCCACTGCAATTGCGGCGGAACAAAAAACATTGCATGTGTATAACTGGTCCGATTATATCGCGCCGAATACCGTACCGGATTTCGAGAAGCAGACCGGCATCAAGGTCGTCTATGATGTGTTCGATTCCAATGAGGTGCTGGAAGGCAAACTGATGGCCGGCAGTACCGGTTTTGATATTGTCGTCCCTTCCGCCAGCTTCCTTGAGCGTCAATTAACCGCCGGCGTATTCCAGCCGCTGGATAAAAGCAAATTACCGAACTATAAAAACCTGGATCCGGATTTGCTGAAATTGATCAGCCGGAACGATCCCGGCAATAAATACGCCATTCCTTACATGTGGGCCACCACCGGCATTGCCTATAACGTCGACAAGGTGAAAGCCATATTGGGCAATGACGCGCCGCTCAACAGTTGGGATTTGGTGCTCAAGCCGGAAAATCTGGCGAAGCTGAAAAGCTGTGGAGTTTCCTTCCTGGATGCGCCGTCGGAAATTTTCGCCACCGTGCTTAATTATCTGGGCAAGGATCCCAACAGCGGCAACGCCGCCGATTATACCGGTCCGGCGACGGATCTGCTGTTAAAGCTGCGCCCAAGCGTCCGGTATTTCCATTCATCGCAATATATCAATGACCTGGCAAACGGTGATATCTGTGTGGCCATCGGCTGGGCAGGGGATGTGATGCAGGCGTCGAACCGCGCCAAGGAAGCCAAAAACGGCGTGAATATCGGTTACAGTATTCCTAAAGAGGGCGCGCTGGCCTTTTTTGACGTGCTCGCCATTCCCGCCGATGCCAAAAATGTCGACGAGGCCTATCAGTTCCTGAATTACCTGATGGATCCCAAGGTTATCGCGCAGGTGAGCAACCAGATTTTTTATGCCAACGGCAATCTGGCGTCTACACCTTTGGTGGACGAAGCGGTACGTAACAATCCCGGCATTTATCCGCCGCCGGATGTGCGGGCTAAGCTCTTTACCCTCAAGGTACAGCCGCCGGCCATTGATCGCGTGATAACCCGTGCCTGGACTAAAGTGAAAAGCGGCAAATAGTTCCGTGCAGCAACCAAAAGGCTAAACCTAACCGACAGGCGGCTTAATCTCCCGCCTGTTATGCTTTTCAGAAACGGCAGGACAAAAACGCCTTGTCTGTTCCTTTTGTTCCGGAGAGCCATGTCAGTGAATGATGCACTACCCCGCCCACAGCCTAAAAGTCTGAAAATGGTTACGCCATTGCTGGAAATCCGCAATCTGTCCAAGGCCTTTGACGGCCAGTTGGCGGTGGATGACGTCAGTTTGACCATTTTCAAAGGGGAGATGTTCGCTTTACTTGGGGCGTCAGGCTGCGGCAAATCCACCCTGCTGCGGATGCTGGCGGGTTTTGAGCAGCCGACCCAGGGACAAATCGTCCTGGACGGCCAGGATCTTTCCCATATGCCGCCCTACCAGCGCCCGATAAATATGATGTTTCAATCCTATGCGCTGTTTCCCCATATGACGGTGGAGCAGAATATTGCTTTCGGGTTGAAACAGGACAAGCTGCCTCGCGGGGAGATTAAACAGCGGGTGGAAGAGATGCTTACCATGGTGCACATGCAGGAATTTATCGGCAGGAAACCCCATCAGCTTTCCGGCGGTCAGCGGCAGCGGGTGGCGCTGGCCCGCAGTCTGGCCAAGCGGCCGAAATTGCTGTTGCTGGATGAACCCATGGGGGCGCTGGATAAAAAACTGCGGGATCGTATGCAGCTGGAAGTGGTGGATATCCTTGAGCGCGTTGGGGTTACCTGTGTCATGGTGACCCACGATCAGGAGGAAGCCATGACCATGGCGGGACGAATCGCCATCATGAATCGCGGTAAATTCGTCCAGATTGGCGAGCCGGAAGAAATTTATGAGCATCCCAACAGCTGCTTCAGCGCCGAATTTATCGGCTCGGTGAACATGTTCGACGGATTGCTTAAAGAACGCCGCGACGATTCGCTCATTTTGCAAAGTCCGGCGCTGGTGCATCCGCTGCAGGTGAATACGGACGTGTCGGTGGTGGACGGCGTGCCGGTGCATGTGGCCTTGCGGCCGGAAAAAATCATGCTGTGCGATGAAGTGCCGGCGGATGGGTCCAATTTTGCCGTGGGGGAGGTGGTGAATATCGCCTATCTTGGCGATTTATCCATTTACCATGTGCGGCTGCAAGGCGGCCAGATAATCAGCGCTCAGCTGCAGAATGCCCATCGTTTCCGTAAAGGGACGCCCACCTGGGGCGATGAGGTCCGTCTCTGTTGGGATGCGGACAGTTGTGTCGTGCTGACGGTATAGGCCAAGGGGAAAACATGTCTGTTTCGGTTGAAAAAACGCCGCCCGGATCTGAACCGGGACAGTTGAATACCCCAGGCTACCTGACGCGGCTGCAGATGAAACACGGCCGCAAGGGGGTCATATTTTTGCCCTACCTCTGGCTGCTGCTGCTGTTTATGCTGCCGTTCCTCATTGTTTTCAAAATCAGCCTGGCGGAGATGGCCCGTGCGATTCCACCCTATACCGATCTGGTCACCTGGGTGGACGGCAAGCTGGATATTTCGCTGAATCTGGCGAATTTTATGCAGCTGCTGGAGGATCCGCTTTATATCGAGGCGTATTTGCAGTCGCTGCAGGTCGCGGCCATCTCCACCTTTTTCTGCCTGCTGATTGGCTACCCCATGGCCTGGGCGGTGGCGCACAGTAAGCCTTCCACCCGCAATATCCTGCTGCTGCTGGTTATCCTGCCGTCCTGGACCTCGTTTTTGATTCGGGTCTATGCCTGGATGGGAATCTTGAAAAACAACGGCGTGCTGAATAATTTCCTGATGTGGCTTGGGGTTATCCATGAGCCTTTGGTGATCCTCCATACCAACCTGGCCGTTTACATCGGAATCGTTTACGCCTACCTGCCGTTTATGATACTGCCGATTTACACCGCGTTGACCCGCCTGGATTATTCGCTGGTGGAAGCCTCGCTGGATCTTGGCGCGCGACCGCTCAAGACCTTTTTCCAGGTGATTGTGCCGCTGACCAAGGGCGGGATTATCGCCGGTTCGATGCTGGTATTCATCCCGGCGGTGGGGGAGTATGTCATCCCCGAACTGCTCGGCGGGCCGGACAGCATCATGATCGGCCGAATCCTGTGGCAGGAGTTCTTTAATAACCGCGATTGGCCGGTGGCGTCGGCAGTGGCGGTGGTGATGCTGTTGCTGCTTATCGTGCCGATTATGTGGTTCCATAAGCATCAAAACAAAGCCCTGGGGGAACACGCGTGAATACTCTTCCGGTAGTGCGTTCGCCCTGGCGCATCGTCATTTTGGTCCTGGTCTTTACGTTTTTGTATGCCCCGATGCTGATGCTGGTGATTTATTCGTTTAACAGCTCAAAACTGGTGACTGTCTGGGCCGGCTGGTCAACCCAATGGTACGGGGTTCTGATGCATGACGACGCCATGATAAGCGCGGTCACCCTCAGCCTGACCCTGGCGGCGGCCACCGCCACCATGGCGATGATTCTCGGCACGCTGGCGGCGGTGGTGATTGTCCGCTTCGGTCGTTTTCGCGGATCCGATACCTTTGCCTTTATGCTCACCGCGCCCCTGGTGATGCCGGATGTGATAACCGGTCTGTCGCTGCTATTGCTGTTCGTGGCCCTGGGGCACGCCATCGGTTGGCCGGCTGAACGGGGCATGTTCACCATCTGGCTGGCCCATGTGACCTTTTGCACCGCCTACGTCGCGGTGGTGGTTAACTCCCGGCTGCGGGAACTGGACCAATCCATCGAGGAAGCCGCGCTGGATTTGGGCGCTACGCCGATTAAGGTCTTTTTCATTATTACGCTGCCGATGATTGCCCCGGCGATTATTTCCGGCTGGCTACTGGCATTTACCCTTTCCCTGGATGATTTGGTCATCGCCAGTTTTGTCGCGGGTCCGGGGTCCACCACCTTGCCGATGCTGGTGTTCTCCAGCGTGCGGATGGGGGTGAATCCGGAGATCAATGCCCTGGCCACTATTATTTTGGGGGTGGTGGGCATCATCGGGATGATTGCCTGGTGGCTGATGTCGCGCTCGGAAAAACAGCGCCGGCTGGACCGGCAGCGGGCGGCTCGCGGCTGATTGTCGGCACAGATGCGGCGGCATTCGCAGCGGAATGCCGATATCACTGCTCCGGCAGCGGACGGTCCGTAGCTGATTTTTGTCAAAGCTGCTAGTCTTGTTGGGTGCGCCGCACCTGTGTGGCCTCATCTGCGCGGAGAAAATCCATGTCGGAGATCTTTAGAAACCGTTATTCAGACCGGGCGCGCTGGACCGGCCATGCCCCGGTGGCGGTGGTTACCGCCGCTGTCGCCATTATCGCCACCCGCTGTCTTGGGGTGGTGATGCTGGCCGGCAATCTGGGCCTGGAGGGAATACAAAGCTTTATCAGCACCAGCAGCGGTTCCTGGGATTTGACGCTGTTGTTCCTGGCCGCCCTGGCAATACTTTTTCTGGAATTGCATTGCGGATTCGCCCTGTTGCGGGGGCGGACTCGTGCGCGCTGGTGTTTTCTTGGGTGTCAACTCATTAGCGCCGGCTATCTGTTTATCGCCACCTGGCACGGTTATTATCCCGAAATGTTCGTGCTGCCCGGCGACGGCGCAGCTGAAATCCTGTCTCAGCTTTTAATGCATAAACTACCCGATATGCTGATGCTGAGTCTGCTGTTCGTGCCGAAAACCGGCCAGCGTTTTTTTACCGGCAAACAATGATTTTGTTGCCCCGGCGGTGATACAATGCGCGCCCGTTCCGCTTTCCTGTCTGCCCATGCACTGCGATTTATTTAACGCCGACCGTTGCCGCTCCTGCCAGTGGCTGGAGATGCCTTATCCGCAACAGTTAGCGGAGAAACAGGCGCGTCTTGCCGAACTTTTGTCCCCATTGCCGGTGGAGCAATGGCTGGCGCCGGTGGCTTCGCCAGAGTCGGCCTTCCGTTACAAGGCCAAAATGGTGGTGGGGGGCAGCGTTGAGCGACCCTTGCTGGGCATGCTGCCGCAGGGCGGGGAGCCTGTTGATCTGTGCGATTGCCCGCTGTATCCCGCTGATTTCGCCCCGACGTTCAGCGTGCTGAAAACCTTTATCGGCCGCGCCGGTCTGACGCCCTACAGCGTGGCGCTCAAGCGGGGGGAATTGAAATTCCTGCTGCTCACCGCCAGCAGCCACAGCGGGGACATGATGCTGCGTTTTGTGTTGCGCTCCGAGACGAAACTCGCGGCGCTGCGGGCGGCGCTGCCCTGGCTGCGGGCGCAGTTGCCGCGGCTCAAGGTGATTTCAGCGAATATCCAGCCGGTGCATATGGCCATTCTGGAAGGCGACACCGAAATCGTGCTTACCGGGCAAACCGCCCTGGAAGAGCGCCTTAATGACATCCCGCTGTTTATCCGTCCCCGCAGCTTTTTCCAAACCAATCCGGCCATCGCTGCCCGCTTGTACGACACGGCCCGTGAGTGGGTGGCTGCGCTGAATATCACCAGCCTGTGGGATCTGTTTTGCGGAGTGGGGGGCTTTGGGCTGCATTGCGCGACGGCGGAAATGCGCTTGACAGGCATCGAAATCAGCCCTGAGGCCATCGCCAGCGCCCGGCAGTCGGCCAAGGCGCTGGGGCTGCGCCGGGTGGATTTCCAGGCGCTGGATTCCACCCGCTTCGCCCTGGGGCATGATACCCCCGATCTGGTGCTGGTGAATCCGCCGCGGCGCGGCATCGGCGCCGAGTTATGCGGCTATCTGGACCGCATGGCGCCGCCCTGGATACTCTATTCCAGCTGCCAGGCGCAGAGCCTGGCGAAAGATGTGCTGGCGCTGCCGTCTTACCGGCTTGTCAGCGTGCAGCTATTCGATATGTTCCCGCACACCGCCCATTACGAGACGCTGGTATTGCTTAAACGCCGGGATTAGCTGCGCCGTTCGAAGCGCAGCGCGCGATACTCCACCAGGCGCATCAGCAGCGTCAATATGCCGTTGACGCACAGATAGATAATCCCGGCGGCGCCGAACACCATCACATCATACGTCCTGCCGTACATCAGCTGCCCGTGCCCCATCACATCCATCAGCGTAATGGTATAGGCCAGCGACGTGCTTTTGAAGACCAGCACCACTTCATTGGAATAGGAGGAGAGGGCGCGTTTGATGGCGAACGGCATCAGCAGCCGCAATGACTGGGCTCGGCTCATCCCCAGCGCCGAGCATGACTGCCACTGGCCGGACGGAATGGCGCGCATGGCGCCGGTAAACAGCTGAGTACTATAGGCCGCGCTGTTCAAGGCCAGGGCTATCATGGCGCACAGCCAAGGCTGGGATACCAGCGACCATAACCAGGGTATGGCGCGTAATGCGGCAAACTGCCCCGGGCCGTAATAAATCAGGAATATCTGCACCAGCAGCGGCGTGCCGGTAAACAAGGTGATATAGATTTTCACCAGCGGCGTCAGCACCGGGAGCTTCAGGCTGACGATCACCGTAAACAGCAGCGCCAGAAACAGGGCTATCAGGATGGCGCACAGCGTCAGCGACAGGCTTACGGGCAATCCTTTCATCAAATCCGGCAGATAGGCCAGCATCACGAAGCCCTCGTTTCAAAACGCGTTGAGCGGCGTTCAATGGCGCGGAGAATGACCTGGCTCAGCAGGGTAATGGCCAGATACACCGCCGCAGCAACCAGATACCAGGTAAACGGCTGCTGGGTAAAATTGACGATACTTTTGGTTTGCAGCATCAAGTCATTGACGCTTATCAGCGAGACCAGGGCAGTATCCTTCAGCAGCACCAGCCATTGATTTCCCAGGCCCGGCAGCGCATGACGCCACATTTGCGGCAAAATCAGCCGGAAAAAAACGGCGCTGGTTTTCATGCCCAGCGCCTGGCCGGACTCCCATTGTCCCTGCGGAATGGCTTTGATCGCGCCGCGCAGGGTTTGAGATGCATAAGAGGCGTACAGCAGTGCCAGCGCCAGCACGCCGCAGATAAAGGGGCTGACGTTAACATCCGCCGGCAGGCTCAGGGGCAGATGATAGCCGGCCAGATTAAGGGTAAAACCGTCCGACAGCGTCAGCAGCAGCTGCGACGCGCCGAAATAGATAAACAGCACTACCAATATTTCCGGCAGGCCGCGCAGCACCGTGACCACGGCGGTGCCCAGCAGCCCCAGCCATTTCCAGCGCGCGGATTCCCAAGCGGCAAAACACATCGCCAGCACCAGGCCCACAACCAGCGCGCATAACGCCAGCCCCAGGGTAGTCCCTGCGGCGCCGGCGATAGGATAAAGTTCATTCATGAAAGCGGATTACTTCTTGAACCATTTCTGGTAAATGGCCTGGTAAGTCCCATCCTGCCTGACTTTGTTCAGCGCGGTGTTGAATTGATCCACCAGGGCGGCGTTATTCTGGCGTACCGCGATACCCAGACCGGTGCCGAAATAGGCTTTATCGGTGATTTTATCCCCCACCGTCGCCAGGGAATTATCTTTCTTAAGCCACTCGTTCACCACCGCGCTGTCGCCGAATACCGCGTCCAAACGACCGTTCTTCAAGTCAAGCACGGCGTTCTGGTAGCTGTCATACGGAACCGCGGTTATTTCCGGGTGTTTATCCTGCAGGAATTTCTGATGGGTGGAGCCGTTTTGCATACCTACGCGTTTGCCCTTAAGGGAAGCCAAATCGGTAAACTTGTCTTTTTGCGCGATAAAAATCGCGGAGTTTTCATAATAGGGCTGGGAAAAAGAGACTTGCTGCAAGCGTTCCGGGGTGATGTCCATTCCGGAAATCACCGCATCGAAACGGCGGAATTTCAGGCTGGGAATCAAACTGTCAAACGCCTGATTGGTAAAGGTGCATTGTGCCTGCATTTCCTTGCACAGGGCATTGGCCAGATCGATGTCAAAACCTTGGATGGTATTATTGGCATCGACGAATTCGAACGGAGAGTAAGAGGCCTCGGTGGCGAAACGAATGGTTTCGGCTGCGCCCGCTGAAGCGGTCATTCCGGCCAATACGGCGGCGATAATCAATTTTTTCATTTTTTGTCCAAATATTTAATGCGATAAGTAGTGAGCAAAGGCCTCGGTTTGCGGCCGGGCAAAATGCGTCGCATCCCCCTGTTCCACAATGCGGCCGTTTTCCATATAGACGATGCGACTGGCAGTCTTACGTGCTACCTCGACTTCATGGGTGACGATCACCTGTGTGATGCCGGTCTGGGCCAACTCGCGGATGATACTGACAATTTGCGCGGTGATTTCCGGATCCAGCGCCGCGGTGGGTTCGTCGAACAGTAAAACCTGCGGTTCCATCATCAGGGCGCGGGCGATAGCCACCCGCTGCTGCTGGCCGCCGGATAAATGCAGCGGGAAACGATCGCTGAAATCCGTCAGGCGCAGGCGATCCAGCAGCTTATCGGCCCGTTCATTGGCATGCGCCCGCGACAGGCCGAGCACCCGGCAGGGGGCTTCGATCAAATTCTGCCGCACGGTGAGATGCGGCCAGAGATTATATTGCTGGAAGACCATACCGACATTTTGCCGCAGTTCACGGATGTCCTTCTCGCCGGGCCCATGCCGGAAATCATAATGATTACCGGCAATGGCCAACTCGCCGGCGCGCGGCATCTCCAGCAGATTAAGCACCCGCAGCAACGAACTTTTGCCTGCGCCGCTGGGACCGAGAAGCACCAGCGTTTCCCCGGCCGGGCATTCAAGCGTGATATCAAACAGCGCTTGATAAGCGCCGTAAAAACAGTCGATATGGTTTAGTTGAATACTCATGCGTTGAAACTGAATAGCCATTGAGGCGGCAGATGTTAACGTTGACGGACGATTGATGCAATCCGCCATGATCAAAATTTACATTTAGGTGGGTAATAATATCATGGACAGCACAAAAGGTCTTTGTGCCGGGCAATTTCCCGGTTATATGCTCTGTTGACTCGTTGTCCCGCTATGGACCGCTTGCCTGTGCACCACAACGAGGCGCGGGCAGTCTTGATTTTCCAGCGCTGCGCTTCAAATATGCAGGGTCGGGACAGGATGATGGAACGTAAACACGCCGTAAACCCGTCATCCCTGGCGCGGACGGTTTACTCTTCCAGCATCCTGTTCCTCCCTATGAACTCCATGTGAACTCCATGCGCATTTGCCAAATCGAACCCGTGGCCGGCACGGTTGAGAATGGGAAACCACAGGCTTGCAGGTTCCGGCTCCGGATTTTAGCGCTTTTCCAGGGTCTGCCGCAGCGTCCCGGCCGGGGCAGGGGACAGCATACCGAGATAGCGCACGTCATCCACAGCCCAGCATTGGCCTTCGCGGATCATCAGCACCTCATCCTGCCACTGGACGGATTGGCTGTTCGCGCCTTGCTGACGCGACATATCCACCCGTAACGGGATGTTCTTGGCATCGGTATTCAAGATGCGCGAAGCGCTGTGGACGCTGGCCGAGGCAGGGCCGGCGGCGTTGCTGCTGAAAATATCCCCGGCGGGTAATTTAGCCGCTTTACCGCTGTCCTGCAGGCTAGCGCTGAGCAACTGATACAGCCCGTCGCTCAGATAAGGCCGGTATTGCGCCAACTGGGCGCTGCCGGGCCGGCTCTGCGCGCCTTGCTGTATGCGAAGGTTATAAAATTGCTGCGCGACATCATCCGGTCCGCCTTCGGCGCAAGGGCCGATGCGGGTACCGATATCTTTGTATGCCGGTTCAACCTGGGTACAGGCGCCCAACAGTAACGCCAAGGGGAACAGTACCAACAATCTTTTTTTCATTGTTAACCTTGTTAATAGCAAAGGAAAGAGGGGAAATTACCATTGAGTATAATGAAAAAACAGTCAGTTGTGGCGCAACGGCCACTTTTGTTCATCCCGCCCACCGGTCGAACCTCAAGAATATCCGCGCCGCGGCTTTTAAACCGGTTGCGGACAGAGCGTAACCTGGTGAGAATACCCGCGATTTGTTCGGGATTTTTTCAAACGAGGTAGAGGGTGCTTGGACAGCGGAAAACGCCGTGGTAGACCGCGGGCAGCAAGAATCACCTGGGCGTTTCGGCTCATTGTCGTATTATGCCTGTGCTATATCGGCTATCTGCTGGTGGAAAAAGAGAAGGCGGCGCCGCTTTTTTACCATGTAGACAGCTCACAAAAGGCGGCGGGAGCGGATGAGCGTATTCAGTTTCTGGTGCTGCATTATACCGCGGAAGATTTTACCGGTTCCATGAAAACCCTCACCACCGGCCAGGTCAGCGCCCACTACTTGATACCGCTGCATCCTGATAATGCCGCCGGCATTCCTACCGCCCTGCGGCTGGTGGATGAATCGCGCCGGGCCTGGCATGCCGGGGAGAGTTATTGGCGCGGGCGTGAAAATCTTAACGATACTTCCATCGGCATCGAAATCGAAAACGGCGGCTATTACCGCACGCTGACGGGATATGACGCGGCGCCTTATCCCCCTCATCAGATAGCGCTGGTCATCGCCCTGAGCCGGGATATCATTAAACGTTATCATATTTCGCCGTTTAATGTGGTGGGGCACAGCGATATCGCCTGGCGGCGCAAGCAGGATCCCGGCCCGTTATTTCCCTGGCGGCAGCTGGCGGCGGCGGGAGTGGGCATTTGGCCCGATCAGAATCGGGTAAATTTCTACCTGGGAAAACGGGATCCTCGCCAGCGGGTGGCGATGCCGGCTATTTTGCAGCGTATGGCCCGCTACGGTTATGACGTAACGCCGGGGATGCCTGTGGCGTTGCAGCAAAAAGCGGTGGCGGCTTTCCAGATGCACTTTCGCCCCACTGATTTCCGCGGCCTGCCGGACGCGGAAACCGAGGCGATACTTGATGCGTTACTGGAAGTAGACGCCCGTGAGGGCGGCGCCCGTTAGTTCGCCATGATGATGCAGGAATTCGCGCCAGATCCGGACCACCTTTTCAAGGTCCTGACGGCTGATATTCAGATGAGTCACCAAACGGGTCACGGTACCCGAGGCGATGTTGATATCATGCCCGAGCATCCATGGGCCAAGCTTAGCGGCCAGTTCCGGCGACTGACGGATAAACAGCATATTGGTCTGGGCGCCCGGAGCCATGATTTCCACGCCCAGCGCGCCGAGCTGTTGCCCGAGCCACTGGGCATTGTCATGATCCTCCCGCAGACGCTGTACGTTATGCTCCAGCGCATAACGGCCGGCCGCCGCCAGGATGCCGGACTGGCGCATGCCGCCGCCCACCATTTTTCGCCAGCGCTTCTCCTGCCGGATATAGTCTTCGCCGCCGCACAGCAGCGATCCCACCGGCGCACCCAAACCTTTGGATAAACAAATGGTCAGGGTATCGCAATATTGGCTGATATCGGTCAGGGGAACATTCAATGCTACCGCCGCGTTAAAAACCCGCGCGCCGTCAATATGCAGCGACAGCTTGTGGTCACGGCTGAATTGCCAGGCCTGTTGCAGATAAGCCAGGGGAAGGACTTTGCCGTTATGGGTATTTTCCAGACATAACAGTCGGGTGCGGGCAAAATGAAAATCGTCCGGCTTAATGGCGGCGGCCACTTTATCCAGCGGCAGCGTGCCGTCGGCGTCCGCTTCCAGCGGCTGGGGCTGAATGCTGCCCAATACCGCGGCGCCGCCGGCTTCAAAGCGGTAGTTATGCGCATGCTGCCCGACGATATACTCTTCGCCGCGCTGGCAATGGGTCAGCAGCGCCACCAGATTCGCCTGGGTGCCGCTGGGAAAAAACAGCGCCGCCGCTTTACCGCTCAGGCGGGCGCCGTCCGCTTCCAGCGCCGCCACGGTGGGGTCATCCCCATAGACATCGTCGCCAACCTCGGCTTCAGCCATCTGCCTGCGCATTGCATCGCTCGGCAAGGTGACGGTATCACTGCGTAAATCGATCATGCTCACTCCGTTAGATTTTCAAAGCTACCACGCGTATGGCATTACCGCCCGGAAACGGGACAACCTGAACCCGGGCGGAAGCCGTCAGCCTTAACGCAGCCAGTTGGTTTTTGCCAATTCCACTATTTCGTCGCCGCGTCCGTTGATGATGGCCCGCAGCATATAAAGACTGAATCCTTTTGCCTGTTCAAACTTGATTTGCGGCGGCATCGCCAGCTCTTCTTTCGCGGTAATCACATCCACCACCACCGGTCCGTCGGTGGCAAAGGCTTCTTGCAGCGCGGCGTCAAGGTCGGCGGATTTTTCCACCCGGATGCCCTTGATGCCGGCCGCCTGCGCGATGGCGGCAAAATTCGGGTTTTGCAAATCCGTGCCGTCGGTGAGGTAGCCGCCGGCTTTCATTTCCATAGCGACGAATCCCAGCACGCTATTATTAAAAATAACGATTTTCACCGGCAATTTCAGCTGAATCAGTGATAAAAAGTCGCCCATCAGCATGGCGAACCCGCCGTCTCCGCACAACGCCACTACCTGCCGGCCGGGAAACGCGGACTGCGCGCCCAGCGCCTGCGGCATGGCGTTGGCCATGGAGCCGTGATTAAACGAGCCTAACAGGCGGCGGCGTCCGTTCATGGTCAGGTAGCGAGCCGCCCAAACCGTCGGCGTGCCCACATCGCAGGTAAAGATGGCGTCCGGCGCCGCCAGACGGCTGATTTCCTGCGCCACGTACTGGGGATGAATCGCTTTGTTGCCGCTGGGCTTGGCCAGCGTGTCGAGATCGCGCCGGGTTTCGTGATAATGCTGCAGCGCCGCATCGAGATGATTGCGGTTGGTTTTTTCCTTCAGCCGCGGCAGCAAAACCGCCAGCGTGGATTTGATATCGCCCACCAGGGCCATGTTCAGCGGGCAGTGCGCGCCGAGGCTGCCGGATTCGATATCGATCTGGATGATTTTTGCATCGGTGGGATAAAACGCCCGATAAGGAAAACGCGTGCCCAGCAGGACCAGGGTATCGGCGTTCATCATGGCATGGTAACCGGAAGAGAAACCTATCAGGCCGGTCATGCCTACATCGTAGGGATTGTCATACTCCAGGTATTCTTTGCCGCGCAGGGCATGCACTACCGGCGCTTTCAACAGCCCGGCCAACTGCACTACTTCATCGTGAGCCTGGGCGCAGCCGCTGCCGCACAGCAGGGTGATATTCTCCGACTGGTTCAGCAGGGCGGCCAGCTTTTCCAGTTCGCCCACCGGCGGAACCGCCAGCGGCTGCCGGGGGGTATACCAAAGGGGCGTGCCCTCTTCCGGGGCGGCTTTCAAGGCCACATCGCCGGGCAGGACGATAACCGATACCCCGCGGTCAAGCACCGCTTTACGGATGGCGATACCCAGTACCTGGGTAAGTTGTTCGGGATTGGATACTAATTCGCAATAATGGCTGCATTCACGAAATAACTCTTCCGGATGGGTTTCCTGAAAATAGCCGCTGCCGATTTCGCTGGAAGGGATATGCGCGGCAATAGCCAGCACCGGTACCCGGTTGCGGTGGCAGTCGTACAATCCGTTGATCAAATGCAGGTTGCCCGGACCGCAGGAGCCGGCGCATACCGCCAGTTCACCGGTGACATGGGCTTCGGCGCCGGCGGCGAACGCCGCCACTTCTTCATGACGGGTGCCCATCCATTGGATGGTGCCCATGCGGTTCAGACTGTCGCTTAAGCCGTTCAACGAGTCGCCGGTCACGCCCCAGATACGTTTGACGCCGGCTTGCTCGAGGGTTTTGGCAACCAATGATGCCACGGTTTGTTTCATAGCGTTCCCCTTGGTCAATGATAAAGCTCATTTGGAGTCAACATTTTCGTGCCGCTAAAGCTTAGTCCTTTTGGCGGCGGAATGGCAGCGGTGGGCAGGTAATGGCTATCGATGCCGGGGCACAGGACGACGGCCCGGCATGGCCGCCGGGAATCGGTATAAGGAAATCTTCAGGCGCTGAACAGGGCGATGAGTATCGGCGCCAGCAGGCTCAGTAAAAAACCGTGGACGATAGCGGCCGGCACTACATCCAGTCCGCCGGTGCGCGTGAGCACCGGCAGGGTGAAATCCATCGACGTGGCGCCGCATAAACCCAATGCCATGCTGCGGCTGCGGCCCATCAAGCCGGGGATTAACATGATGGCCAGCAGTTCACGCGCCAGATCGTTGAAGAAGGCGGCGCTGCCCACTACCGGGCCGAAGGCGTCGGTCATCAGGATCCCCGAGAGGGAATACCAGCCGTAAGCCGAGGCCATTGCCAGACCGGTACGCAGGGGCAGCCCCAATATCATGGCCGCCAGCGCACCGCCGGCCAAGGCGCTTACCGCCACCACCAGCGCCACCGTGGCGCCGCGCCGGTTGAGCAAAATCTGCCGCAGGGTCATGCCGCCGTTACGTAACTGGATTCCCACCAGCAGCAGCAATATTATCAAGGCAAACTCACTGGCTTTGGAGGCCGCATTCAGCCATGTCCATTGTGTCAGGCCGATGGCGAATCCTCCCACCACCACCAGACAAAGTTTCAACGAGTCCAAGGCCATATGCAGCCGCGACGGCGCGGGCACTCCCTGGCGGTGCGCCCCCGGCCAGGGCCGGCGTTTTTCCAGCCACCAGAGGGCGGCGCCGTTGAACGCCATAATGCACAGCGCGCTCACCCCCGCATACCAGGCTATCAGGCGCAGGTTGACGGCAAGATTGTCCAGAAAGGCCAAACTTATGCCCATGAAAAACAGGATGATATACACCATGGCGCTGAGGATGCGATCCACCCGGTGCGCCCAGGCGCGGGATACCCGCGGCAACAGATAGCCCGCCACCAGCGGGATGAGGATTATTAACAGGCCGGAATACATTTGGGCGCCACATCCTTTTGAACGGCGGGGGGAAAATTCCGCCCTAAGCTAAACAAAATGGCGAGCGCTGTAAAGCCGATGCAGGACAGGTTTTCAATTCTTCCTGGCTTCCCCCCATGTCGTGGGGGGAAGCGCTGGCCGAAGGCGGCCGTCACCTCCGCTCAAAATGACCGGAGACCTGGGCCGCCAATTGATCCAGCAGCCCATAGCGGCGACGGTATTCGGCGCGTTTTTTACTGGGCACGGCGGTAAGGCATTTACGCGGAATACCCAGCGGCAGGCTGAAATATCCCTGCGCCTGCGGTTGTGCGTTCATCGACAGCCAGAAATTGTCATAATCCGCATGTAGGAATCGTTTACTTTTATAAAAATAGCGCCATTCCTGATGCATATGTGTTCGGTTGCCCACGGCCAGAATCTGGTTCACGCCCATTTCTCTTCCCAGCAGGATCGCCGTTTCCAGCACCAGTCGTTTGGGAAACAGCCCGTGGCAGGCTTTGGTGGCCGAATGGATCGTTTCATGGGACAGCTGGCGGCGGCCGCCCTGCAAACCGCCGATAAAGAGCGTAGCCCCCCGTTCGGGCGTAATGACGAACGTCATTTCCGCCAGCATGACATTGCCGTCGTCGCAAAACAGCAGGGTTGCCTCGCCCTCTCGGTTCAGCCGGTCAAGAGAGCAGAGGCGCAAATGGAAAATCCGGTCGTTTTTGGCCGTAAGCGTCGCCAGCGTAAAACCGTCCCGGCTCAGGTGTCCTTCAAGCAGGGGACGGGGCAGGCGCGCCTGGATATAGTCGTAATGATGCCCCAGGGCGGCCAGCTGCTTTTCAGCGCTCATATTGGCGGCCAGATAGGGGCGGTGCAGCTTGCAGGGCAGCCCGGGCTGGGAAGCCAGCATTTGTGTCAGCAGGGGGCATTTCGCCAGCTGTTCAAGCCAGGGACCGGAGTAGCTATGGGTGTAAAGATACCGCAGCATAAACTTGTAGCGATAGAAACGGCGCTGCCAGGCAATGCCCGGCACGAGCGTGCCGCGGAACAAGGACAGCGCGAGCTGCCAGCCGGATAATCCGTTGCGGGAGCGTTCCCGGTTGGATACAACTTGTGACATGGGTATTCTGCCCTGGAAGCAAGAAAATACCTATTTCAGCAAAATCGGGCTAAACCGCGACATAATGGCGGCCTTCCGACGGCATGGGAAAAACAAGCGTTTAAATGCGGTTTATGATGATGGCAAAAATCATAAGCAAGATACTCTTTGTGACAGACATAATTATGCTTGCGTCTTAAAATAAAAATGTTATACCTTGAGTAGGCGGGATAAGCGGCATAGCAGAAAAAATGCCAGCGATACGCACTGGCATTTCATTAATATCATTATGCATTAATCGCGAGGCGTGTTATCAGGCGACAGTCTCGGTTTCAACAGGCACAATCAGACTCGCGTGGTTCCCCTTGGGGCCCTGATGAACATCGAATCTGACCACTTGCCCTGCTTTGAGCGTTCGATAACCGTCCATCTGGATTGTTGAGTAATGCGCAAAGATATCCTCGCCGCCGCTTTCAGGACAGATAAACCCAAAACCTTTGGCGTTATTGAACCATTTAACTTTACCCGTCTCCATGTTTGTACATCCCTCGCAACAGAATCTTATATGTGATGAGGATTGTTGACGTCGTAAGCTTTATCCGTCAAAACCACGACGGCTTACGCAAGTACACTCTAGAGGATAGGAACAATAGGTCAAGTGGATGCGGGGGCAGTTGGCGGATGACATTACCAAACTTTGAAGCAGGTAACGCTATTGACACTTTTTTGACAAAATCGTAATACCATTGCTGCGATCGAAATCCTATTACAGATATAGGTAACGGCAAGGGGCATTAAGCAGCATCCGATGTTAAACTTGTAATAATGACGGAGTTGGGGCGATAAGGCTCTACGCCTGCCACAGCTAACTCTCCAGGCTTTAAAGACGTTTTGACGGAAAGACGATGGGTAAGACAAGCGATAGACCGGGTGAACAGCATCTTGCCGAAGAACTGGTGAAAGAGCTGGTAGTACCCCCGTCAATGTATAAAGTGATACTTATCAATGACGATTACACACCGATGGAATTTGTTATTGACGTACTGCAAAAGTTCTTTTCTTATGATGTTGAACGTGCAACGCAACTGATGCTTACGGTTCACTATCAGGGCAAGGCTATCTGCGGGGTCTATACCGCCGAAGTCGCTGAAACCAAAGTCGCCCATGTGAATCGTTATGCCAGGGAAAATGAGCATCCGTTGCTTTGTACGCTGGAAAAGGCCTGAACAGGCAATCTATTTGGGGAGGTGCCAATGCTCAATCAAGAACTGGAACTCAGTTTAAATATGGCTTTCGCCAGAGCGCGTGAGCACCGGCATGAGTTTATGACCGTTGAACATTTATTGCTGGCGTTGCTCAGTAACCCTTCAGCGCGAGAAGCGCTCGAGGCCTGCACGGTCGATCTGGTGGCGCTGCGCCAGGAACTCGAAGCTTTCATAGAACAAACCACGCCGACCTTACCGACCAGCGACGAAGAGCGCGATACGCAGCCTACGCTCAGCTTTCAGCGTGTACTGCAGCGTGCGGTTTTCCATGTTCAGTCCTCAGGACGCAGCGAGGTGTCAGGGGCCAATGTCCTGGTGGCCATCTTCAGCGAACAGGAATCCCAGGCGGCCTACCTGCTGCGTAAGCATGACGTCAGCCGCCTCGATGTGGTGAATTTCATTTCTCACGGTACTCGCAAAGATGAGACGCAGGCACCCGGTCCTGAAAATCCGGTTAATGAAGAGCAGGCAGGCGGGGAGGATCGTATGGAAAACTTCACTACCAATCTCAACCAGCTCGCCCGTGTAGGGGGGATCGATCCCCTGATAGGGCGGGAGCGCGAACTGGAACGCGCTATTCAGGTACTGTGCCGCCGCCGTAAAAACAATCCGCTGCTGGTGGGTGAATCGGGTGTGGGCAAAACCGCCATTGCCGAAGGGCTGGCATGGCGTATCGTGCAGGGGGACGTGCCCGAAGTCATTGCCGATTGCACCATCTATTCATTGGATATCGGTTCATTGCTGGCCGGCACCAAATACCGTGGTGATTTTGAGAAGCGTTTCAAAGGCCTGCTCAAACAGCTGGAGTCGGATCAGAACAGCATCCTGTTCATCGATGAGATCCATACTATTATCGGCGCCGGCGCTGCTTCCGGCGGACAGGTGGATGCGGCGAATCTGATCAAGCCCTTGCTCTCCAGCGGTAAAATCAGGGTGATGGGATCCACTACCTATCAGGAATTCAGCAATATCTTTGAAAAAGATCGCGCCTTGGCGCGTCGTTTCCAGAAAATTGATATCACCGAGCCGTCGGTGGAAGAAACGGTTCAGATCCTTACCGGCCTGAAAACCAAGTACGAGGCCCACCACGACGTGCGTTATACGGCTAAAGCCGTGCGCGCGGCGGTGGAGCTGGCGGTGAAATACATCAACGATCGTCATTTGCCCGATAAGGCCATTGACGTGATAGACGAGGCGGGTGCCCGCAGCCGGCTGATGCCGGTGAGCAAACGCAAAAAGACCGTTAATGTTTCCGATATCGAGTCGGTGGTGGCGCGCATTGCCCGTATTCCCGAGAAGACGGTTTCCGCCAGCGATCGGGATGTGCTGAGAAACCTCGGGGATCGCCTGAAGATGCTGGTGTTCGGCCAGGATAAGGCCATTGAAGCCTTGACCGAAGCCATCAAAATGAGCCGGGCCGGGTTGGGCCAGGATCATAAACCGGTGGGCTCATTCCTGTTCGCCGGTCCTACCGGGGTGGGTAAAACCGAGGTCACGGTGCAGTTGGCCAAAGCGCTGGATATCGAATTGCTGCGCTTCGATATGTCGGAATACATGGAACGGCATACGGTCAGCAGGCTTATCGGCGCGCCTCCGGGATATGTGGGCTACGATCAGGGCGGCCTGTTAACCGATGCGGTGCTCAAGCATCCCCATGCGGTGTTGTTGCTTGATGAAATCGAAAAGGCGCATCCGGATGTGTTCAATTTGCTGCTGCAGGTGATGGACAACGGTACGCTGACCGATAACAACGGGCGCAAAGCGGATTTCCGCAATGTGATCCTGGTGATGACCACCAATGCCGGCGTGCAGGAAACCCAGCGTCAGAGTATCGGTATGATCCAACAGGATAACAGCACCGATGCCCTGGGCGAGATCAAAAAAATCTTTACGCCGGAGTTCCGTAACCGCTTGGATAACGTTATATGGTTCAACCATCTGTCCCCAGAAATCATTCAGCTGGTGGTGGATAAATTCATCGTCGAACTGCAGGCCCAGCTGGATGCCAAGGGCGTTTCGCTGGAAGTCAGCGATGAAGCGCGCGACTGGCTTGCGGCCAAGGGTTATGACAAATCCATGGGTGCGCGGCCGATGGCCCGTGTCATGCAGGAAAACTTGAAGAAACCGTTGGCCAATGAGCTGCTGTTCGGCACTCTGGTGGATGGCGGGTCGGTGAAGGTTGAGCTGGATGCGGATAAAAAACAGCTTAAATATGATTTCCTGAGCGCGCAAAAACGCAAGACGGAAGGCGTGGTTCATTAAGCCGCCGCCGTTCGGCGGGAAAGAAAAAAAGCGATGCCGGTTGGCATCGCTTTTTTTTGCATAAAAACTGGCCGCTGCAGCATTGAATGCTGCTGGTATAGCCTCCATGGGGCACTCTCTTTAACAGTCCCGGTTCACGCTACCGGTGATAGCGGGCCTGGCGTGCCATGCGGCGCTCCGGCGGGCGGTAAAACCACGCCCGCTTCGGCCACATCGGCGCGCTCTCCCTTTAACAGGCTTGGTTCACGCTTCGGTGATAAGGGCTTGGGTCGCCCTTATTGCTTTGCGGGCACGGGTCATCATACCGGGCCGTTTAAGGACGCCGGTATGAATGTTATGGTTTATTGCAATTGCTTGGGCGGGATACCGGCGCGCTACTGCGGGCGGATATCAGCGATAAAGAAGCCTATCAGCGGCTACGGAAGACAATGCGGCCTTTGCTCAGGTCGTACGGGGTCAGCTCAACTGTGACTTTGTCGCCCGTCAGGATGCGGATATAATTTTTACGCATTTTACCGGAGATATGTGCGGTTACCACGTGCCCGTTTTCCAATTCCACGCGGAACATGGTGTTAGGCAATGTATCCAGTACCGTGCCTTGCATTTCAATATTGTCTTCTTTGGCCATCGAATCCTCTAGGTTTGAATACCATAGTTTTTAACCGGCAAGATAATGCCGAAAAACCCTCATTATGTAAAGAAGTGATGAAGAACAACGCGTCATTCACCGGAATCCGGTTCACTGTTTAAGGTGACGACAGAGAGGGTTTGTGGTTGCCAGCAATGAGGTGCCAGCGTTAAAGGTTGTAACTGACCCAGCAGGGCGAGATAGTCGCGTCGGGGAATATCCCTCGCGCCTAACGAGGCCGTATGTGAGTTCAATACCTGACAGTCTATCAGTTTTCCGCCCTGTTGACTAAAGAAACGGCAAAAAGTCAGCAGGGCAATCTTCGAGGCGTTATCCCGGCGGCTGAACATGGATTCGCCGCAAAACAACGCTCCCTGGGCCACGCCATACATGCCCCCCACCAGAGTATCGCCGTCCCAGACTTCGATGGAGTGCGCCTGGCCGAGCAAGTGCAGCCGCTGATAGGCGATTTCCACTTCCGGACCGATCCAGGTGCCTTCCTGGCCTCGTTCGGCGCAGGACGCCATGACTTCGCCAAAAGCATGATTAAGAGTGATACGGTAGGGGCAGCGCTGCATGATGCGCCTGAGGCTACGGCTGACATGGAACTCTTCGGGGAACAGCACCGCGCGGGGGTCCGGCGACCACCATAATATGACGTCTCCAGGGGAATACCAGGGGAAAATCCCCTGTTGATAAGCGATGAGCAAACGTTCCGGGGATAAATCGCCGCCAAACGCCAGCAGCCCGTTGGGTTCATGCAGCGCTGATGTCGGGGCGGGAAACTGTAATGAATTGGGAGACAGCCGGTATAATCGCATATTACTTCTCGTCATATTCACCTATGCCGGTCAACAGGGCTACCGGGTAATTGTTTGCTGTGCCGCTGATCCGATTATACCCTTCATCTTTCAAGTTGCCGCCTTGCTGTAACTCGAAAGCTATTCGGTATAGACCTCTTCCGGGCGATGATAATGGTAATAGCGGCCCCTGCTTTCCATTAATTCACCATGAGTGCCTTGTTCAGTAAAATTACCCTGGTCCATCACATAAATCCTGTCCATCAGCTCCAGGCCCTGCAGCCGGTGCGTGATGATAACCAGCGTTTTTTGCCGTCCCAGTTGCTGCAATAATGCCAGAATATGCCGCTCGGTGGCGGCGTCAAGCCCTTCCGTGGGTTCATCCAGCAGCAGCAGCGGCGCATCGTGGAGCAGCGCGCGGGCAATGCCGAGCCGGCGTTGCTCACCGCCGGACAGCTGACGTCCGCCTTCGCCCAGCCAGGCATCCAGGCCCTCGGACCCCAGCAGCTTTTCCAGCCCCATGTGTTCCAGCATGGTCCTAAGCTTTGTGTCGTCCGCCGCGGGGGCGCCCAGCAGCAGGTTATCCCGCAGGGTGGCGCTGAAGACATGCACTCGCTGCGGCACCACCGCCATCATGGATCGCAGGGCCGGTTCGCTCCATTGCGAAAGTCCCTGTCCGTTCAGCCGAATTTCACCGGCCTCCGGATCCCAGGCACGGGTGAACAATTGCAGCAGCGTGGATTTGCCGCTGCCGGTATGGCCCAGTATGGCCACGTGTTCCCCGTGGGCGATGTGCAGCGACAGCCCGTTGAGGGCCGGTTGCTTTTGCCCGGGATAGGTGAAGCGGATATTGTCCGCCGACAGGGCGGCGCTGTCCGCAGCCTGCGGTCCGTCCGCGGGGAAAGTCACCGCCGGCTCGCGGCGGATGATATCGGTGATGCGCACGGCGGAAGCCATCACCTGACCGAGATGCTGGAAGGCGCCGGCAACCGGGCCGAGGGCTTCAAAGGACGCCAGGGTGGTAAAGACCACCAGCGCAATCCATGCCCCGCCGACGTCGTCGGCCGCCAGCCACAGCAGCAGGGTAACCGCCAGTCCGGTAAGCAGGATAAGCAGGGCCTGGGACAGGGCGGCCAGCCCGGCCTGCCGCTGTTGCCGCCGCTGCCAATGACGTTCTGTTTCATCCAGCTGACGACGGTAGTCCCCGGCGGCGCCGTAGACGGTGAGCTCGGCATTGCCTTGCAGCCAGGTGACCAGATGCAGCCGGTACGCCGCGCGCAGGCGGGTTAAGTCCCGGCCGATGGATTTACCGGCGTGATAGAACAGCGGCGGGAACACAACGAGCACCGCCAGCATCATGGCGCCCAGCGTCAACGCCAGCCTGACGTCCAGGGCGCATAAACCGAGGGTGACCACCAGGGAAACCACCAGCGCGCTCAGCAGCGGCGACAGCACACGCAAATACAGGTGATCGAGAGTATCCACGTCCGCCACCAGACGATTGAGCAATTCGGCCTGGCGGAAACCGGCAATCACGCCGGGGGAGAGGGGCAGGATTTTGGTAAAAATATCGATTCGCAGCTGCTGCAGCACGCGGAAGGTGGCGTCATGGCTTACCACCCGCTCCGCCCAGCGTCCCGCCGTGCGGGTGATTGCCGCGCCGCGGACGCCCGCCGCCGGCAGCATGTAATTGAATGTGTATAACCCCGCCGTTCCCGCCAGAGCCGAGCCGGCCAGGAACCAGCCCGACAGGCTCAATAAGCCGATGCTGGCCAGCAGGGTGACGATGGCCAGCAGCATGCCCAAGGCAATGCGGCCGCCGTGACGGCGATATAACGCTAAAAAGGGCAGTAATACGCGCATAATCAGCATCCTCCGAGGCGATGGGCCAGCAGGCTGGCAAACGGACCGGGTTGGGCCGCCAACCCGCTGTAGCGCCCCTGCTGAAGGATTTGGCCGTTGCCCATCACCCAGATGGCATCGAACTCGCGGATATCCGCCAACTGATGGGTTACCATAACCGTGGTCTGCCGGCGGGTTGCGCTGTCCAACGCCTGCATCACCAATGCTTCGCTATGGGCATCCAGGCTGGCGGTGGGCTCGTCCAGCAACAGCAGCGCCGGCGCGCGCAACATGGCCCGCGCCAGGGCGACCCGCTGCGCTTGTCCCACTGACAGCTGCGCGGCGTTTTCCCCCACCGCGCTATGAATTCCCCGAGGCAGCAGCGGCAGGAATTCCCGCACATAGGCAGCATCCACCGCCCGTTCCAGCTCCTCGCCGCTCGCGTCGGGCTTGCCGAGCAGGATATTGTCCCGCACGCTGTCGGCAGGCAAAAAAGGACTTTGGCTTACCCAGCCGATTTGCCTGCGCCAGTGCTGGGGCGATACGTCCCGTAGCTCATGGCCGTTCAGGCGCAATGAGCCCTCATAGGGCAGGAACCCCAACAAGACGTTCAATAGCGAGCTTTTACCGGCGCCGCTCTCCCCGACAATGGCCACCCGCCGGCCGGCCTCGAGGGTGAAATCCAGCGGACCGGCCAGCCGGCTGCCGTCCGGCGCCAGGATAACCAGTTGCTGCGCGGACAAGGTCAGGGAACCAAAGTCCGGCTCCAGTTCACCGCCCCCCTGTGCGCGGGTGTCGGACTGCAAAAAAGTGACCAGGGATTCCGCCGCGCCCACCGCCTGCGCCTTGGCATGATAAAACGTCCCCAGATCCCGCAGCGGCTGAAAAAATTCCGGCGCCAGGATCAGCACCAGGAAACCGGCAAACAGCGTAACGCCGGCGCCGTAGCTGCCGAAGTGCAGTTCCCCCAGGTAGGAGAAACCGAAATAAACCGCCACCACCGCGATGGAGATGGAGGCGAAAAACTCCAGCACGCCGGAGGAGAGGAACGCCAGGCGCAGTACTTCCATGGTGCGCAGGCGAAAATCGTCGCTGGCGCGGCTGATATGAGCCGTTTCCGCCTGCGCCCGGTTGAACAGCCTCAGCGTATCCAGCCCCCGCAGGCGATCAAGGAAATAGCCGCTCAGCCGGGTCAGCGCCAAAAAGTTGCGCCGGTTGGCGTCGGCGGCGCCCATACCCACCAGGGCCATAAACAGCGGGATCAACGGCGCGGTGCAAAACAGGATCAGCGCCGCCGTCCAGTTGATGGGGAATAAAACCGCCAAAATCAGCAACGGCACCAGCCCGGCCAGGTACATCTGCGGCAGGTAGCGGGCGTAGTAATCCTGCATATCCTCGATCTGCTCCAGCAGCAGGCTGCTCCAGCTTCCGGCGGGTTTACCCTGTATCCAGGCCGGCCCCAGCAGCTCCAGGCGATCGAGCACCTGGCGGCGTATTTCCCGCCGCAGGATGCGGCCGGCGATAAAACCGGCGCGCTCCCGCAGCAGACCGATGACCGCCCGCAGGACAAACAGGGCGGCCAGGGCGAAAAATTCGTTGAGCAGCCCGGCGCGCGGCTGATGGTCCACGATCAGCGCCTGCAGCAGACGGGCCAGCACCCAGGCCTGGGCGACGATAACCACCCCACTGAACAGGCCCAGCAGCAGCGAGAGGCGGAGCCAGCGCTTCACCAGCGCACTTTGCGATTTGAGCCAACGGACCAGCACGTATTGTCGGGTTTTATTCATTGGAAAACGATTTCAGCCGCTGTGGTATGCATTTAAGGCAAAAATCCCGCGTAGGGATGCGAAAGGCCGGGGCGGCTTTAGGCTGCCCCGGCGAGACGACATATTACCCGGTTGGCGGTAAGGAGAAAATAAGAAGCGGCAATTTAGAGATGGATAGACCCGCATGCTCTCCCGCCGCAGCGTTGGCGTTGGCGTTGGCGGGAGGTTGCCGTTAACGATCGTTGACCGCCGCCAGACCGTCCAGGTAGCGCTCGGCGTCCAGGGCCGCCATACAGCCGGTGCCGGCGGAGGTGATGGCCTGGCGGTAGATATGATCCATCACATCGCCGGCGGCGAACACGCCCGGGATGCTGGTCTGGGTTGCGTTGCCGTGAATACCCGACTGCACGCGGATATAGCCATTCTCCAGCGCCAGCTGGTCACCGAAAATCGCGGTATTGGGGCTATGGCCGATGGCGATGAATACCCCCGCCACCTCAAGGGCGTCGCTATCGCCGCGAACAACGTGCTTGAGGCGCACGCCGGTCACGCCGCTCTCGTCTCCCAACACTTCCTCCAGCGTCCGGTCGGGATGCAGAACGATATTGCCGTTTTTAACTTTCTCCATCAGCCGGTCGATGAGGATTTTTTCAGAACGGAACGTATCGCGGCGATGAATCAGGTGCACTTCGGCGGCAATATTCGACAGATACAGCGCCTCCTCCACCGCGGTATTCCCGCCGCCCACCACCGCCACTTTCTGGTTGCGATAGAAAAAGCCGTCGCAGGTGGCGCAGGCCGACACGCCTTTGCCCTTGAACGCCTCTTCAGAGGGCAGGCCCAGATAGCGCGCGGAGGCGCCGGTGGCGATAATCAACGCGTCGCAGGTATAAACGCCGTTATCGCCCGTCAGGCGAAACGGCCGCTCTTTAAGTTCCACCTGGCTGATATGGTCGAAGATGATTTCGGTGTTGAATTTGGCTGCGTGGGCGTACATGCGTTCCATCAGCAAGGGACCGGTCAGGCCTTCCGGATCCCCCGGCCAGTTTTCCACCTCGGTGGTGGTGGTCAATTGGCCGCCTTGCTCCATACCGGTGATAAGAACTGGGTTGAGGTTGGCCCGCGCGGCATAAACCGCAGCGGTATAACCCGCCGGGCCCGATCCCAGGATAAGTAATTTACTGTGTTTCACCGTTGACATGGTTTCCTCATTTTAGCCGCACTGATTTAGCTATCCGATTGTAAGAAAATTACCAGATTAAGAAAAGAATGCAAAAAGCCATTAGCGATTATTATCATTGTTATGTCCTATCTCTACGGCGTTTTAATGCTCCATCAGGGCATGATCGGGTAAATAAAGCTTTTTTACCCCCTGCCAAGGGCCCTACACCCGATTTTATCGGCATGTTGTTCTGATTTTTGTTGTTTTACTTTGACAATCCGCTGTGCTTTTGCGAAAACATCAGGTAAGAAGAAATTATTCGGTTGGTGTCGATTCGGTTAATCGCCATTCGGATGGTCGGCGGAGCCGCCGATAGGCCGCATGTTCAGCCGGTAAATTTCTTCCAGGCAGAATTCTCTTCTGCCGCTGTCGCGGTTTGGACAGACAGCGTGCGCGGCAGTGGAAATGGCAGACCTTAGAATAAAACAAACAGCAGGTCTTTAAAGCAAACCCTGAAACATTGAAGTCGGCAGGGGTATGGCAAGTGCAGGGAAGGAATGAAGAGAGACAATAATAATGGTAGACAATAAAAAACGCCCGGGAAAAGATCTCGATCGTATCGACCGCAACATCCTTAACGAACTGCAAAAGGATGGACGGATCTCGAACGTCGAACTTTCGAAACGGGTAGGACTATCACCGACCCCTTGTCTGGAACGGGTGCGTCGTCTCGAGCGTCAGGGTTTCATTCAGGGTTATACCGCTTTGCTTAATCCGCATTATCTGGATGCGTCTTTACTGGTTTTCGTTGAGATAACCCTTAATCGGGGCGCGCCCGATGTGTTTGAGCAATTCAATACCGCTGTACAAAAGCTGGAAGAAATTCAGGAATGCCATCTGGTGTCAGGGGATTTTGACTACCTGCTGAAAACGCGGGTGCCGGATATGTCGGCGTATCGCAAGCTGCTGGGTGAAACATTGCTGCGGTTGCCGGGGGTTAACGATACCCGGACCTATGTGGTGATGGAAGAAGTGAAACAAAGCAACAGATTGGTCATCAAAACGCGTTAAGAAACACCACAGGTGCAAAAGACTGCTTTTAAGGTTACACTCCTGTGGATTCATACAGTCTCGGCGCCGGCCAGCACGTCGGCGCTGTTGTTATACCGGTTGAGAAACCTGGAGAGCCTTTCTTGAGCCAGGAATATACAGAAGATAAAGACGTTACGTTAAAAAAAATGAGCAGCGGCCGCAGGTTACTCGAGGCCGTCCTCATAGTCATGGCTATTTTTGCCCTCTATTTGATGATTTCCCTGGTCAGCTTCGATCCGTCCGATCCCAGTTGGTCGCAAACGGCCTGGCATGGGCCTATCCATAATCTGGGGGGCGGCGTTGGGGCGTGGTTTGCCGATACGCTGTTTTTCACCTTCGGCGTGCTGGCATACGCGCTGCCGCCGATTATGCTGATCTTCTGCTGGAACTCTTTCCGTCAGCGGGAGGTGCAGGACTATGTGGATTATTTTGCCTTGGCGCTGCGCCTTATCGGCACCCTGGCGCTGATACTGACCTCCTGCGGCCTGGCCGCGCTCAATGTGGACGATCTCTATTATTTCGCTTCCGGCGGGGTGATTGGCAGCCTGCTGGACAACGCCATGTCACCCTGGTTCAACGGTATCGGCGCCACGCTGACGCTGCTATGCGTCTGGGCCGCGGGGTTGACCTTGTTCACCGGCTGGTCCTGGCTGACGATCGCTGAAAAAATCGGCGGCGTGCTGCTGGGCAGCCTGACTTTTATGTCTAATCGTTCCCGCCGCGAGGAAGAGTATTACGATGAGGACTATGAGGACGAGGATGAGGATGAGGCGGGGGATAATCCCGCTACGGCATCGAGCAACCGGCCTGCGGAGGGTGAGGACGGCAGCGATCCGCTGTTCTCCCCGCGCGCCGTGACGGATGCCGGCAGCGCGGCGGCGACGGTCATGCCGGCCGCCGGTGCGGATATCGCTGCGCCGGCGGCCGGTGCGCAAGCCGGGCCGGCGAACGCCGCGCTTGCGGCCCCTGATGTCTCTTTCGCCGCCGCACCGCTGGCGGGGCAGGCCGCTATTGCGCCGGGCGACCGGACGAGCGCCGCGCTTCAGACACCGGAGGCTATTGCTCCCGCCGCGCCGTCAACCGCAGCCCCCGTGACGGCGGCGCAAGAGGCCGTACCGCAATACCGCTTTGAGCTTCCGGGCGGCCAGTCCGTTCCTCCCGCAGCGCAAAGTGACTTCGCCGATGACGACGACGGTCCCCGGATGGGCAACTGGCTGGCCGCCAGCCAGGATAGCGCCCATACCCCCTATGATTTCAGCGTGGGGCAGCAAAGCAGCGGACAATTGCCTGGCGAGGGCGCCGTGCCGGTGGATCACAGCGCCGCCTCGCTGACCTTTATGCCCGCCTTCAGCGCCATCAGCGATGGCAACCCGCAGGTCAAGCAAGGCATCGGCCCCGAGCTGCCGCGCCCGAACCCGGTGCGGATCCCGACGCGGCGCGAACTGGCGTCATACGGCATCAAATTACCGTCGCAGCGGGCCGCGGACCACACCCATGGCCTGGCGCAAAGCGACGCGGCCAAATCCCATCCGGCGCTATCCGACGATGAACAGGCCCACCAGCAGGTGGAACTGCACCAGGCGTTCATGGCGCAGCAGGCCCAGCGCTACGGCAGTGACGGCTCCGAGGCGGACGAAGAGGCGGAATGGGAACAGCAGCGTCTGGCCGCCGAATTCAAACGCCAGCAGGATCAGCGCTACGCCGAGGAAAACGACGCACAATCGCCGGACCGGCCGGTGGCGGCCTCGCCGTTATCGCCCAAGGCGGATATCGATCTACAGCGTCATGGGGACTTCAATTTTTCACCCGTGGCGGATTCAACGGACGATGCTCAGGCAGCGCCGCTGTTCACCCTGCCGCCCCGTTATGCGGATCAACACGCGGCGGCAAACCCCGACGAAGACGATAACCTCCCGGCCCCCTATGCGGCTGATGACGACGAGATAGCGCCGGCGGGACACGGGCATACCGGCACGGCGGTTACCCCGCCGGCAGCGGGCACGCTCTTAGCCGCAACTGCCCCTCCGGCAATGGATAGCCTGATCCACCCGTTCCTGATGCGTAATGAACAGCCGGTGCAAAAACCCACCACGCCGCTGCCGACGCTGGATTTGCTGACCTCGCCGCCGCTGGAGGATGAACCGGTGGATATGTTCGCCCTGGAGCAGACCGCGCGGCTGGTGGAAGCCAGGCTGGCTGATTATCGGGTGAAGGCCGACGTGGTGGGCATTTCCCCCGGGCCGGTGATTACCCGTTTTGAGCTGGATCTGGCGCCGGGGGTAAAAGCGGCGCGGATATCCAATTTGTCGCGGGATCTGGCGCGCTCGCTGTCCGCGGTGGCGGTGCGCGTGGTGGAAGTGATTCCCGGCAAGCCTTACGTCGGTCTCGAACTGCCGAATAAGCGTCGCCAGACGGTGTATCTGCGTGAAGTGCTGGACTGTGACAAGTTCCGCGAAACGGTGTCCCCGCTGGCCATCGTGCTGGGCAAGGACATTGCCGGCCAGCCGGTGATTGCCGATTTGGCGAAAATGCCGCATTTGCTGGTGGCGGGCACCACCGGCTCGGGTAAATCGGTGGGGGTCAACGCCATGATCCTCAGCATGCTGTTTAAAGCGACGCCGGAAGAAGTGCGCTTTATCATGATCGACCCGAAAATGCTGGAACTGTCGGTGTATGAAGGTATTCCGCACCTGCTGACGGAAGTGGTCACCGACATGAAGGACGCCGCCAACGCGCTGAGATGGTGCGTTGGTGAAATGGAGCGCCGCTACAAGCTGATGTCGGCGCTGGGGGTGCGTAACCTGGCCGGGTACAACGAGCGTATCGAGCAGGCGGCGGCTATGGGCCGGCCGGTGCCGGATCCGTTCTGGAAGCCCGGCGACGGCATGGCGATGTCGCCGCCCATGCTGGAAAAACTGCCCTATATCGTGGTGCTGGTGGATGAGTTCGCCGACCTGATGATGGCGGTGGGCAAAAAAGTGGAAGAGCTGATTGCCCGCCTGGCGCAAAAGGCCCGGGCCGCCGGTATCCATTTGGTATTGGCTACCCAGCGCCCCTCGGTGGACGTTATTACCGGCTTGATAAAAGCCAATATCCCCACCCGCATCGCATTCACCGTGTCGAGTAAGATAGATTCGCGCACCATTCTCGACCAGTCCGGCGCGGAGTCCCTGCTGGGCATGGGGGATATGCTTTATATGGCCCCCAATTCATCCATACCGGTCCGCGTCCATGGCGCGTTCGTGCGCGACCAGGAAGTGCACGCGGTGGTCAGCGACTGGAAAGCGCGCGGCCGTCCGCAGTATATCGACAGCATTACCAGCGCAGGCGAAGAGGGTGAGGCCGGCGCCGGCGGCCTGGACGGCGATGAAGAGCTGGATCCGCTGTTCGATCAGGCGGTGCAATTTGTCGTGGATAAACGCCGGGCTTCGATTTCCGGCGTGCAGCGCCAGTTCCGCATCGGCTACAACCGCGCCGCCCGGATTATCGAGCAAATGGAGCTGCAGGGTATCGTCAGTTCGCCGGGGCATAACGGCAACCGCGAGGTCCTGGCGCAGCAGTCAGGGGAATAACGGTAACTGCTGTCTGCGGCCCCTGTGCAAAGATGCGTAAAACGGTGACGATTTCAGAGTATTATCCTATACCTTATCATCGTTTCTCCGATAGAGTGAGTCGTAACAGGCGGGAGGGGCCGAGAAAGCCCTTGCCACGCCTTTCTTTTTTCAAGGGATATCTATAATGAAAATACGGTTGTTTGCCGCCTGTCTGTTGAGCGCCATGGTTTCGCTGCCGGCGTTGGCCGACGATGCCCAGACATTGCAAAGCCGCCTGAACCAGGTCAACAGCTTCCATGCCAGCTTTACCCAAACCGTCACCAGCGCCGAAGGCGGTTCGGTACAGCAAGGGGAAGGCGAACTGTGGGTCAAGCGGCCTAATTTGTTCAACTGGCATATGACCTCGCCGGATGAAAGCGTACTGATTTCCGACGGCAAAACCTTATGGTTCTATAATCCGTTTGTCGAACAGGTCACCGCCACCTGGCTGAAAAACAGCACCGGGAATACCCCGTTTATGCTGATAACCCGCAACAGCCCGGATGACTGGCGTCAATACAACGTCAAACAGCGGGGCGATGTGTTTGAGCTGACGCCCAAATCCGCTGCCGGAAATTTGAAGCAGTTTACTATCAATGTAAATACCGGCGGCACCATTAACGGTTTCACCGCCGTCGAGCAGGACGGGCAGCGCAGCGCCTATCAACTGAAAAGCCAGATAAACGGCCAGATAGACGCCGCTAAATTCCGCTTCACACCGCCCAAAGGCGTGACGGTGGACGATCAGCGTCAATGAGGTGAGCATGAGCAATCTGTCCCTTGATTTTTCCCGCAACGAGTTCCAGCCGCTGGCCGCGCGCATGCGTCCCGCCACCCTGGAAGAGTATGTCGGTCAGCAGCACCTGCTGGCGCCCGGCAAGCCGTTGCCGAGAGCTATCAAGAACGGACAATTGCACTCCATGATCCTGTGGGGACCGCCGGGCACCGGTAAAACCACGCTGGCGGAACTCATCGGCCGCTACGGTAACGCGGACGTAGAGCGTGTCTCTGCGGTCACTTCCGGCATCAAGGAAATCCGCGAGGCCATCGAGCGCGCGCGCCTCAACCGGGACGCCGGACGCCGCACCATCCTCTTCGTGGACGAAGTGCATCGTTTCAATAAAAGCCAGCAGGATGCCTTCCTGCCCCATGTGGAAGAAGGCACCATCACTTTTATCGGCGCCACCACCGAAAACCCCTCGTTTGAATTGAACTCCGCGCTGTTATCACGGGCCAAGGTCTATCTGCTCAAGGCACTTACCGCCGAAGATATCGAGACGGTACTGTCCCAGGCCATGACGGATCCCGAGCGGGGCTACGGCGGCCAGAATATCGTTTTGCCGGACGAAACCAGGCACATGCTGGCGGAGTGGGTGAACGGCGATGCCCGGCGGGCATTGAACAGCCTGGAAATGATGGTCGATATGGCCGAACCCGATGCCCTGGGCAACCGGATTTTAACTCCGGCGCTGCTCAAGGAGGTTTCCGGCGAACGAAGCGCCCGCTTTGATAACAAAGGCGATCGCTATTACGATCTGATCTCCGCGCTGCACAAGTCCGTACGCGGTTCGGCTCCCGATGCGGCGCTTTACTGGTACGCGCGCATTATCACCGCCGGCGGCGATCCGCTTTACGTGGCGCGCCGCCTGCTGGCCATCGCTTCCGAAGATGTGGGCAACGCCGATCCCCGCGGCATGCAGGTGGCTCTTGCCGCCTGGGATTGCTTCACCAGGGTCGGCCCGGCGGAGGGCGAGCGCGCCATTGCCCAGGCCATCGTTTACCTGGCCTGCGCGCCGAAGAGCAATGCGGTATACACCGCCTTCAAGGCCGCCATGCAGGATGCTCGGGAAAACACCGATTTCGACGTGCCGGCGCATTTGCGCAACGCCCCCACCAAGCTGATGAAAGAGATGGGACTGGGGGCGGAGTATCGCTACGCCCATGACGAACCTAACGCCTACGCCGCCGGTGAGAACTATTTCCCGCCGGAAATGGCCGCCACGCGCTACTACCATCCCAGCACCCGCGGACTGGAGGCGAAGATTGCTGAAAAGCTTGCCTGGCTTGACGCACAGGATCAAAATAGCCCAACAAAACGCTACCGATAAACAGCCTGTTGCGGTAAGGTGAGCGGGAATAAATGGGTTGCCGCGACAGCCCGAAAAGGCCGCGGGAAGTCTTAAACATCAATCTGATATAAATTTGACAACTCTCACTTTGACGGCTGTCAATTTAACAACAACAAGCACAGGACTAGCATGCTCGATCCTAATCTACTGCGTAATGAGCTGGACGCGGTTGCCGAGAAACTGGCTCGCAGAAGTTTCAAGCTGGATGTCGATACTCTGCGTAAATATGAAGAACGCCGTAAGGTGTTGCAGGTAGAAACCGAAACGCTGCAGGCCGAACGCAATTCCCGATCCAAATCGATCGGCGCGGCGAAAGCCCGTGGAGAAGATATCGAGCCTTTGCGTCAGGAGGTGAATCTTCTGGGTGAGCGCCTGGACGCCGCCAAGGCCGAACTGGATATATTGCAAAATAGTATCCGCGACATGGCGTTGTCCATACCCAACATTCCCGATGACGTGGTGCCCTTCGGCAAAGACGAAAACGATAATCAGGAAATCAGCCGCTGGGGCGAACCCAGGCAGTATGATTTTCCGGTGCGCGATCACGTGGCTTTGGGTGAAATGTCCGACGGGCTTGATTTTGCCGCCGCGGTGAAACTGACCGGCACGCGTTTTGTGGTCATGAAAGGGCAGATTGCCCATCTGCACCGGGCGTTGTCGCAGTTCATGCTGGACCTGCACACCGAGCAGCATGGCTATCTTGAAACCTACGTGCCCTATCTGGTGAACCATGCTTCACTGTACGGTACCAGCCAACTGCCGAAGTTCGCCGAAGATTTGTTCCATACTCAGCCCCTCAGTGAAGAAGCCGAGACCAGCGCCTATGCGTTGATTCCCACGGCGGAAGTTCCCCTGACCAATCTGGTGCGGGACGAAATTCTCGACGAAGACGTTCTGCCGCTCAAGATGACCGCCCACACCCCGTGTTTTCGCTCCGAGGCGGGTTCCTACGGTCGCGACACCCGCGGTCTCATCCGCATGCACCAGTTCGACAAGGTTGAAATGGTGCAGGTGGTGAAACCCGAAAACTCCATGCAGGCGCTGGAAGAACTCACCGCCCATGCGGAGAAGGTCCTGCAGTTGCTGAACCTGCCGTACCGTAAAATATTGCTTTGTACCGGCGATATGGGCTTCGCATCCTGCAAAACCTACGACCTGGAAGTGTGGCTGCCGGCGCAGAATACCTACCGGGAAATTTCCTCCTGTTCCAATATCGGCGATTTCCAGGCCCGCCGCATGCAGGCCCGCTATCGCAGCAAAGAGGATAAAAAACCGCGTTTGGTACACACCCTCAACGGCTCCGGCCTGGCGGTAGGACGTACGCTGGTGGCGGTCATGGAAAACTACCAGCTGGCGGACGGCCGGATCGAAATACCGGCGGTGCTGGTGCCCTATATGAAAGGATTGACCCATATCGGTTGATGCAGGCTAACGGCCATCGTGAACGATGGCCGTGATTAAGCTCTTACAGCCTATCCCCTACCTGTTTCGACCGCCGTCGCTCTCTTTGTCCCCCGATATCCCGCGGTGCCGCAAGCGCCATCCTTGCCGCTATTTGTCCCTTTGCGACATGGCGCGCGGTTGCCGGAATAAAACGGCTATTGCAAAAAATGCTGACGCGAATTTAGCCGCATTGACTTTTAATACCGTAGTGGCATGATGCGCACAATTTCTGCATTTTGAGTCCGGTTTCCATCCTATGTCCGTCTATTCCCGCCCGGTGGTGATGTTGCTTACCGGGCTGTTGTCGTTGACCGTTTCCATCGCCGTGCTCAATACGCTGGTGCCCCTATGGCTGTCCCATGAGTCGCTGCCTACCTGGCAAATCGGGCTGGTGGGGTCGTCCTATTTCACCGGTAATCTGGTGGGAACCCTATTGGCCGGCACGCTGATTAAACGGGTCGGCTTTAACCGCAGCTATCACTTCTCCTGCGTACTCTTTGCCGTTGCCACCCTCGGGCTGGGCTTAACCATCGATTTCGGCAGCTGGCTGCTCTGCCGGTTTGTGGCCGGCGTCGCCTGTGCGCTGGTTTGGGTGGTGGTGGAAAGCGCCCTGATGCGCCGGGGTACGATACGCACCCGCGGACAACTGCTGGCCGCTTATATGATGGTCTATTACATGGGCACGGTCATCGGCCAACTGCTTCTGAGCGGCGTATCCACCGCCTTGATGTCGGTATTGCCCTGGGTAACCGCCCTGATGATCGTGGCGGTGCTGCCGCTGCTGTTCAACCGCATAGACGGACAGGGCACCGAGTCCCCC
Organism: Sodalis sp. RH16; assembly: GCF_047324245.1. NCBI lineage: Bacteria > Pseudomonadati > Pseudomonadota > Gammaproteobacteria > Enterobacterales > Bruguierivoracaceae > Sodalis > Sodalis sp. RH16. The sequence continues at coordinate 3,483,547 of NZ_CP178737.1, forward strand.
CGTGCCCCGGTCTGGCCGATGCTGCTGCGCCGCAATGCCCGCCTGGGCATCAACGGCTGCATCATCTCGGGCGTGGTGCTCGGGTCGCTTTACGGCCTGATGCCGCTCTATCTGTCACACCAGGGACTGAGCGACGGCAAGGTGGGATACTGGATGGCGCTGCTGGTGAGCGCCGGTATCGTCGGACAATGGCCGGTAGGTCGCCTGGCGGACCGTTTCGGGCGCTTGATGGTATTGCGGGTACAGGTATTTATGGTCATTATCGGCAGCCTGTCTATGCTGAGCGACGCCGCCATGGTTCCCGCGCTGTTCCTGCTGGGCTGCTCGGGATTCACCCTTTATCCTGTGGCCATGTCATGGGCCTGTGAAAAGGTGCCCACCCATGAACTGGTGGCAATGAACCAAGCCCTGCTGCTCAGCTACACCATCGGCAGCCTGGCGGGCCCGAGCATGACCGCCATACTGATGCAGCGCTATTCGGATCAGTGGCTGTTTGTTATCATCTCCGGGGTAGCCCTGATTTATCTGGTGATGCTGCTGCGCAAAGCGGATAGGCACCATACGCCGGTCACCACCGCCTGATAAAGTGACAAACGGCCTTGGCGTGCAGGCCCGCAATCACTGAAGCTTAAACCAAGCGTGTTAAAGCGCGCCTTGTGGTCGAAGCGGGCGTAGTTTTACCGCCCGCCCGATTAGGCGCTGGCGCTATGCCGCCGGCAATTCACTGCGATTAAGGACCGCGCAATCCTCCGCGTTCTGACGTTCAAAACGCAAGCAGCGCGTATGATAGCGGGCGACACTGTTACGATGGGCCACGCTAACCAGCGTCACGTCCGGCAAGGTTTCCGTCAGCAGCCGGTACATCAGCTGCTCATTCTCATCGTCCAGCGCGCTGGTGGCCTCATCCAGAAACAGAATATCCGGCTTGATCAACAGCGCCCTGGCAAATGCCAGCCTTTGCTGCTCGCCGGGAGACAACCAATGGCTCCAGTTCAATTCTTTATCCAGCATAGGCCGCAAATGGGCCAGCTGGCATTCATCCAGCATCGACAGCATCTGCTCCCGGCTGAAATGATCCGGCGCTTCCGGATAACACAGCGCCCCCAGCAAACTGCCGATGGGAATATAGCTGCGCTGGGGCAAAAACAGCACTTTCATACCGCTGTGCAAACCAATACCCCCTGAACCATAAGGCCATATACCGGCAATGGCGCGCAGCAGCGTAGACTTACCGCAGCCGGACGGACCCACTATCAACACCTTCTCACCCGGCGCAATGGACTGCGTCGCCCCGTGGAACAGCGCCCGCCCGGTGGGAATGGTGAGCGTCAAATCCGTCAATGCCAACGCCGCCCCCGCGGTTGGCTGACGCACTATGTCGGTGTTCTGGCTGCTGTGGCGTTCCACCGCAGCGTTGAACCCCGCCAGCCGGTTAATGCAGGCCTTCCAGCTGGCCAACTGGTTAAAGGCGTCGATAAACCAGGACAACGCCCCTTGAATCTCGCCAAACGCCGAGGAAATTTGCATCAGAGTACCGAGCTGGATGGCGCCGGAGAAATAACGCGGCGCCGCCACCAGAATCGGGAAGATAATGGCAAACTGGCCGTAAAAATTACTGGCCACGTTCAGCCGCCGGCTGACGCGCATAATGGACCACCAGTTGGCGCGAATGGCTTCAAACCTGCCGTCCAACTGTTTAGCTTCCCGCGGCTCGCCCTGGTAAAGGGCGATGGCGTCATTGTTTTCACGGATACGGATCAGTCCGAAACGAAAATTCGCCTCAAATCTTTCCTGCTCAAAACCCAAACGTACCAGCGGCCGGCCGACCTTCCATATCAGCAGCGATCCCAGTCCGGCATATAAAATGGCAAACCACACCATATAACCGGGCACCGTGAAAAGATGGCCGCTCAGGGTAACGGAGATGGGACCGCTTACCGACCAGAGAATGGAAATAAAAGAGACAAATGTCACGACGCTTGAAAGCAAACCCAGCGCCAGCGACAGCGTGCCGCTGGTAAGGGCATTCAAATCTTCAGCAATACGCTGGTCGGGGTTATCAACGGTCTGTTGCTGTTCGGTATGGTAATAGACGTGGTGCTGTAACCACTTATCCATATATTGCCGGGTCATCCAGCGCCGCCAATACATTTGCAGGCCCTGGGTCAGGTAGATTTTATAGATGGATATGACGATAAATATCAGCGCCAGCCAGGTAAAATAGATAAGCTGACTTTTGAACACCGGGAAATTTTTATTCTGCAGCGCATCGTAAAATACCCGGTTCCATTGGTTAAAAAGAACGCTGATATACACCGTGGTTAAAGAGAGGATAACAATCACCGCCAGCATTCCCCAGGCACGCCACTTTTCCTCGGAACGCCAAAAGGGCTTTATCAACTGCCACACTTCCCGCCAGTGCGCGGTTTTAATTTCTGCTGCTTTCATATGTTAGCGATCATTTCAATTGCCAAAGCCATCATAATACGTCATCACTGGAAACTTCTCTGGAAAAAATAGGCCAGTTTGGTAAGTAAACATGTAATGTACAGGCGCTTTATTGACAATAGGCAAGCGGGGAAGGGACGGACAACCAGGCAGAACACCCGTCCTGCCGAAAACTGTCCCGGCAGGGCGGAGGAAGATACGGTCTGAAAATACGTTATTATACCCGTCATACTTCAAGTTGCAGGTAGATTGGCTTTCCTGCAACCCGAATTATTCAGGGTATATCACGAGCAGCGGCGGGGCAGCAGTTAATACATCACTTTATGGCCGTACCCGGCCAAAATAGCTTTTACATGCTCCATGGTTTCCGTGGTGGGAGGATTCACTCCTTCGAGCTTATATTCTTCACCCATGGCTATCCATTTGTGTTTACCCAGTTCATGATAGGGCAACAATTCGATTTTTTCGATATTGGCCATATCCTTGGTGAATTCACCCAGCATATGCACCGATTTATCATCATCGGACCAGCCGGGCACCACCACATACCGCAGCCAGGTGCGTTTGTTGATCTTTTGCAGATAGCGGGCAAAATCCAGCACGCGGTGGTTGGAAACGCCCACCAGGTTTTGATGGATATCGTCGTTCATTTCCTTGATATCGAGCATCACCAGGTCGGTCACGTCCAGCAGTTCGTCAATGACCTCATCGTAACGCCGCACGTAGCCGTTGGTGTCAAGGCAGGTATTGATGCCTTCGGCATGGCAGGCGCGAAACCAGTCGCGCACGAATTCAGCCTGCAAAATCGCCTCGCCGCCGGACGCGGTGACGCCGCCGCCGGAAGCATTCATAAAGTGCCGGTAGGTGACCACCTCTTTCATGATCTCCTCAACGGATATTTCGCGTCCGGCGTGCAAATCCCAGGTGTCGCGATTGTGGCAATAGAGGCAACGGAGCAGGCAGCCCTGGAAGAAAATGATAAAACGAATGCCCGGACCATCGACGGTACCGCAGGATTCAAACGAATGGATGCGACCAAGTACTGACATTGCGGGGTTTTCTCCATCTTTGCAGGAAGTGTGTTTTGGCTGAACGACTCTGTTTATCTGCTGCTTATCTGCTTAAAGTAGCGCTTTCAGCCAAAGCATATTCACCTGAACGTGCTGACAATCACCCGGTGCAGGTGATAAAAAGGCCCCACTTTCGTGGAGCCTTTATTTTACGCCTTTTCAGACGGTGAGGGAAATTACATCGACGCCGTGAAGGTACGGGTGATAACGTCCTTCTGCTGTTCTTTGGTCAATGAATTGAAGCGTACCGCATAACCGGACACACGGATGGTCAGGTTCGGGTAGTCTTCCGGATGTTCCATGGCCGCCAGCAGCATTTCACGGTTCATCACGTTGACGTTCAGATGCTGACCGCCTTCCACGCCGGCTTCATGATGGAAGTAACCGTCCATCAAACCTGCCAGGTTGGCTTTACGTACGTCGTCATCCTTGCCCAGTGCTTTAGGCACGATGGAGAAGGTATAAGAAATACCGTCTTTCGCGTAGGCAAACGGCAGTTTGGCAACGGAGGTCAGAGAAGCGACAGCGCCTTTCTGGTCACGACCGTGCATCGGGTTGGCACCCGGTCCGAACGGCGCGCCTGAACGACGTCCGTCAGGAGTGTTACCGGTCTTCTTACCGTAAACCACGTTAGAGGTAATGGTAAGAATGGACTGAGTCGGTACAGCGCCACGGTAGGTCGGCAGCTTCTGAATTTTCTTCATGAAACGTTCAACCAGGTCGCAAGCGATGTCATCGACGCGGGAGTCGTTGTTACCGAACTGCGGGTATTCGCCTTCGATGTCGAAGTCAACGGCCATGCCTTCAGCATCACGTACCGGTTTGACCTTGGCGTACTTGATGGCGGACAGGGAGTCGGCGGCGACGGACAGACCGGCGATGCCGCAAGCCATGGTGCGATAGACATCACGGTCATGCAGGGCCATCAGCGATGCTTCGTAGCTGTATTTATCATGCATATAGTGAATGATGTTCAGCGCGGTGACATACTGCTTGGCCAGCCAATCCATGAAGTGATCCATGCTGTTTAGCACGGTATCGTAATCCAGGACTGCGTCGGCAATCGGCGCGGTTTTCGGACCGACCTGGATTTTGGCTTTTTCGTCCATGCCGCCGTTGATTGCGTACAGGACCATTTTAGCCAGGTTGGCGCGGGCGCCGAAGAACTGCATTTGTTTGCCGACAACCATCGGGCTTACGCAACAGGCAATGGCGTAATCGTCATTGTTGAAATCGGGACGCATCAGGTCGTCGTTTTCATACTGTACGGAAGAGGTATCGATGGAAACCTTGGCGGTAAATTTCTTCCAGCTGATCGGCAATTTTTCCGACCACAGAATGGTCATGTTCGGTTCCGGAGCCGGCCCCATGGTGTACAGGGTGTTCAGGAAGCGGAAGCTGTTTTTGGTAACCAGGGTACGGCCGTCAACGCCCATGCCGCCCAGTGATTCAGTGGCCCAAATCGGGTCGCCGGAGAACAGTTCGTCATATTCAGGAGTACGCAGGAAACGGACCATACGCAGTTTCATGACCAGATGGTCAATCAGTTCCTGAGCCTGTTCTTCAGTGATTTTGCCGGCTTTCAAATCGCGTTCGATGAAGATATCCAGGAACGTGGAAGTACGGCCGAAGGACATTGCAGCGCCGTTCTGGGATTTAACCGCGGCCAGGTAGCCGAAGTAGGTCCATTGAACAGCTTCTTGAGCGGTGGTGGCCGGGCCGGAAATATCGCAGCCGTATTTGGCGGCCATTTCTTTGATTTGACCCAAAGCGCGATGCTGGTCGGCGATTTCTTCACGCAGACGGATGGTGGCTTCCAGGTCTTCGCCGTTTTCCAGTTTGCTTTGCAAAGAGGTGAACTGGGCGAATTTGTCTTTCATCAGGTAGTCGATACCGTACAGCGCGATGCGACGGTAATCGCCAATGATGCGGCCACGGCCGTAGGCGTCGGGCAGGCCGGTCAACGCACCGGTCTTACGGCATTTCAGAATGTCGGGAGTATAGACATCGAATACGCCCTGGTTATGGGTTTTACGGTATTCGGTGAAGATTTTTTTCAGCTGCGGGTCCAGCTCGCGATCGTAGGCTTTGCAGGAGCTTTCAACCATCTTGATGCCGCCGAACGGGATAATAGCGCGTTTCAACGGTGCATCAGTTTGCAGGCCGACGATTTTTTCCTGGCTTTTATTGATATAGCCGGCGTCATGGGACGTAATGGTAGCCGCAACATCGGTATCGAAATCCACCGGCGCATGGGTGCGGTTTTCGGTTTTGATGCCTTCCATTACCTTCGCCCAAAGGGCGGTAGTGGCGGGAGTCGCACCGGCCAGGAAGGCTTCGTTGCCTTCATAAGGAGTATAGTTTTTTTGGATAAAGTCACGAACATTGACTTCATTCTGCCAGTCGCCTTTGCTGAAACCTTCCCAAGCAGTGGCTAGTTTTGTGTTCAGATCGGTCATTTTATACCTACCTTCTAATGTGGATTTCTTAAAACCCGGCTTCACGGCGGACCAAATTAATGGTTATTTCCACCGCGCAGATAAATTACCCAATACGTTAACCCTACCAGTAACCCCCCGCCGATGATGTTGCCAATCGTTACCGGAATCAGGTTGTCGATAATAAAGTTACTTACGGTAAGATGTGAAAACTGGTCGGGCGCCATTTTAATGGCTTGCCAGAACTCCGGACCAGCAAAATTCTTAATCACAATACCCATTGGGATCATAAACATATTGGCGATGCTGTGTTCAAAACCGCTGGAAACAAACATCGCGACAGGGAATATCATGGCAAACATTTTATCCATCAGGCTGCGGCCGGAATAACTCATCCATACCGCCAGACAGACCAGCAAATTCGCCAGAATCCCAAGACACACCGCCTCGATAAAAGTGTGATGCACTTTATGGTCGGCAGTCTGCAAAACGTTCAGGCCCCAGCCGCCGTTGGCGACCATATGCTCCCCGGAAAACCAGATAAGCGCCACGAAGAACAACGCGCCGATAAAGTTCCCGATGTAAACGTTGATCCAATTACGCGCCAACTGCCCCCAGGTGATGCGTCCGCTGGCCTTGGCGACCATAATCAGCACTGTGGAAGTGAACAGGTCCGCGCCGCAAACCACCACCAGCATCAGGCCTAAGGAGAAACATACCCCGCCCACCAGTTTGGCGATGCCGTAAGGCATTGCGGTGGTACCCGTGGTGGCGGTGATATAAAAAGCGAAAGCGATGGAGATGAACACGCCTGCGGTTATCGCCAGGAAAAACGTTTTTGCCGGTTGTTTGGTTGCTTTATAAACGCCGGCTTCTTCAGCGACTTTTGCCATGGCGGCAGGCAAGAGTAAATCAAATGGGTTGTCAGCTTTCACACTAACTCTCTCGGTGAATAATTAAACGTTGTAATTCTAACAAAGCAGTATAGTGCAAAAATTGACTTGGATCATAATGGGCCGAACTTAACGGCCTTTCGGGTAGGGGAAATGGGGTAAATTAATTATAAGTTATTGATTTTTAAGTTAAAAATAAAGTTTAATAATTACACAAAGATTTGAAAACGGCATTTTTTGCACTTTTATGAACGTTATGAAATAGCATCGCATATAGCCGCAATGTTTCATCAGAGCAATAAAAACAACCAAATTTCACTTCACGATAACAATAAACTATTTATTGGAACCTTGGCGAGCATTATATTTCGCCAAACGCCCGGCGATAATGCTCAATGTCATCGGCGCTAAATAAAGACATGATTTATGTAGGGTTATTGCACCCGCTCGCCGTGACGACGGATAAATTTATTTTATCTTCCCCCCGCCGGACCGTAACGGCGGGGGGAAAAGAGCGTAGCGCTTATCTTTCCGGCTCCGGGATCCTACCGCCAGTAGCGGCGTTTTGCCAACTGCAATTTTTCATAGGCGGCCAGTAGGGCGCGATGGGCCGGCAGTGCGTGCAGATCGCCGTCGATGGTAAACAGGCCGGCAAAGCACTGCTTGCCCCGCAGTGCGGCGTTAGCGCTGGCAAGCGTGGCGGCACCGTACATGCGTTCGAACGCGGTGCGGTACTGCGCCGGATCCCGGCCGGACTCCTGGGCGAGCAGAAGGAGGGTTTGCAAACAGCGATAATAATTTTCCCGCTGCGGCGAAAAAACCGAACTATTGAAATCCAGGGTCCATTCGGTCCAGATCAACGCCTGTTCGAGGTCGCCTCCCGCGAGCGCCAGCATGGCTTTCAACTCTCCCACCCGCAGGGTGAACCAACCGTTGTCCCGGCCGGTGGCCAGGCCCAGCAGCTCACGCACCCGGGTGAAATCGTCCAGCCCTTCATCATCAAGCCGCTCGATAAATGCCAGATACCGCTCCGGGGGCCACTGGCTTTCCGGCAGGCTTAACAGCTCGTCGCGCAGATGGGCGGCCATGGTGTTATTGGCGAACAATAAATCCTCCGCCGGATAGATATCGGACATGCCCGGCACCAGTATACGGCAGGCATAAACGCCCAAATGCTCGTAGTCCGCGATATAGACCTCTGCCTCCTTTCGCCGGAAAATCTCCAGCATGGCGGCGAATTCCGCGCCGGTGGTGCCGCTGAAATTCCAATCCACAAAGGGATAATCGGCATCCTCTTTAAACAGATCCCAGGAGATAAGCCCGCTGGAGTCAATAAAATGCGTTTCCAGGTTGGTTTGCTCCGCCACTTCCTCGTCGTCAAAGGTAGGCGGGGTAAAGACATCCAGATCTTTCAGGCTGCGGCCCTGCAACAGCTCGGTCACGGTGCGCTCCAGCGCCACGCCGAAATCCGGATGCGCGCCGAAAGAAGCAAAACAGGTGCCGTTGGCGGGATTGAACAGCACGACGCAGATAACCGGGTATTCGCCGCCAAGGGATGCGTCATAGGCGAAAATGGGAAAGCCTTCCTCTTCCAGCCGGCTAATGGCCGCCAAAACGCCGGGATAGCGGTCCAGTACCCTTTGGGGTATGAGCGGCAGACTGATGGATTCGGCGATGATGCGGTTTTTGATATGGCGTTCAAACACTTCGGACAGCGCCTGTACCCGCGCTTCATTGGCGGTATTGCCCGCCGACATGCCATTGGAGACATAGAGATTGCCGATGATATTCATCGGGATATAGATAACCGCGTGGTCCGATTGCCGGGTAAACGGCAGGGCGCAGATGCCGCGCTCTTTATTGCCGGATTGCAAATCCACCAGCGCGCCGGCCCGCAGCGTCCCGTCGGGATCGTAAAAATTCCGCAGTCGATCGTCCAGGATGCCGTGCGGCAACGTATCATCCGCCGTCAGGGGAAACCACTTTTCGTTGGGATAGTGCACAAAATCGCCCTGGGCGATGCTGTGGCCGAGATAAAAATCGGCAAAGAAATAATTGGTGGAAAGCCGCTCGAAATACTCCCCCAGAGCAGAGGCCAGCGCGGCCTTTTTGCTGGCGCCTTTGCCGTTGGTGAAACACAGGGGGCAGTCGCGATCGCGGATATGCACTGACCAGACATGGGGAACCGGGTTGAGCCAGGAGGCCTCTTCAATATTAAAACCCAGCGCCGACAATTGTTGATAAAATCGCTGGATGGAGTCTTCGAGGGCGGCGTCTTTACCGGGGATAAATGTCTGGGTCATAAGGCTCACTTTATTATCGTCGCTAAACCGGCATAATACGGTGTTTTGCCTTCAGGCTCCACGTATTCTCTGTAAAGACCGCCGCCGGACGTAACAGCCTCATGAATGGTATGGTTGATATTCCGGCCGCGAATGCGTCGATGGCTAAAATGCGCAAGAGAGTCAATAAACGTTGCGACGTCCGAATGCGAGTGATAAAAACGATGGCATCGGATGTTCAAACGGTTTTCGGTCAATGTGGTGAGGGGAAATGAATCAGGTCTTTAATTTTAGCGCCGGCCCGGCAATGATTCCGGCGGAAGTATTGCAGCGCGCGCAGCAGGAATTATGCGACTGGCATGGACTGGGTACGTCGGTCATGGAAATCAGCCACCGCAGCAAGGAATTTATCGAGGTGGCGAAGGAATCCGAACAGGATTTGCGCGAACTGTTGAGTATCCCCGATAATTATAAAGTGCTGTTCAGCCACGGCGGCGCCCGCGCGCAATTCGCCGCGGTGCCGTTGAATCTGCTGGGGGAAGGCGCCGGCGCCGATTACATCGACGGCGGCTATTGGGCCCACAGCGCCGTGGCCGAAGCCCGCAAGTATTGCGATCCCCGGGTCATTGACGTGAAGACCCGTCTTGACGGCATGCGTGCCGTCAAGCCCATGGGCGAGTGGGCGCTCTCCGCAGACAGCGCGTATGTGCATTACTGCCCCAATGAAACCATCGACGGGCTGGCCATCGACGAATTACCCGATTTCGGCGACAAGGTGGTGGTGGCGGACTATTCTTCCACCATTCTTTCCCGCCCGCTGGATGTCAGCCGGTTCGGCGTGATTTATGCCGGAGCGCAGAAAAACATCGGTCCGGCCGGGCTGACGCTGGTTATCGTGCGCGAAGATCTGCTGGGCAAGGCCCGGCGCGAAACCCCTTCGGTCCTGAATTACCAGGTGCTGGCGGAAAACGACTCCATGTTCAATACCCCGCCCACCTTTGCCTGGTATCTTTCCGGCCTGGTATTTAAATGGCTCAAAGCGCAGGGCGGCCTGGCGGCAATGGATCAGCGCAACCAGGCGAAAGCCGATCTGCTGTACCGGTTTATCGACCGCAGCGAATTTTACCGTAACGATGTGGCGCCGGCCAACCGTTCACGCATGAACGTTCCCTTCCTGCTGGCGGATGCGGCGTTGGACAAGCTGTTCCTGGAGGAATCCGTTGCCGCCGGTTTGCATGCCCTGAAAGGTCACCGCGTGGTGGGCGGAATGCGCGCGTCGCTCTATAATGCCATGCCGCTGGCGGGCGTTGAGGCCCTGGTGGCGTTTATGACCGAATTCGCCCGGCGGCACGGCTGATCTTTCGCGGCCTCCGCTGTACGAATAGAATGAAATAACCTGCGACCCCGACCTTACCGCCGGGGTCGCTGATTTTTTAATTGTTGGAGAACGTGTTTCACATGCAGGAATCCCTGACCCTACAACCGGTGGCGCACATCAACGGCATCGTTAACCTGCCCGGTTCGAAAAGCGTATCGAACCGTGCTTTGCTGTTGGCGGCACTGGCCCGCGGCACCACCCGGCTGACCAACCTGTTAGACAGCGACGATGTGCGTCATATGCTGGCGGCCCTGGCGGCGTTGGGCGTCACCTACCGCCTGAGCGCCGACCGTCGTCAGTGCGAGGTTGACGGGCAGGGGCATGCCCTGACCGCCGCCGCGCCCCTGGAGCTGTTCCTGGGTAACGCCGGCACCGCCATGCGGCCGCTGGCGGCCATGTTATGCCTGGGCCGGCATGACATCCTGCTCACCGGCGAACCGCGCATGAAAGAGCGCCCCATCGGGCATTTGGTGGATGCTCTGCGCCAGGGCGGCGCCGAGGTGGAATACCTGGAACAGGAAAATTACCCGCCGCTGCGCCTGCGGGGCGGTTTCCGCGGCGGCGAGATCGAGGTGGACGGCACTGTTTCCAGCCAGTTTCTCACCGCCCTGCTGATGGCGGCGCCGCTGGCGGCGGAAGATACGGTAATCCGCATTAAAGGGGAACTGGTCTCCCGGCCCTATATAGACATCACCCTGACCCTCATGGAAACTTTCGGCATCCGGGTTCGCCATGAAAATTACCGGGTTTTTTACCTCAAAGGCAATGAATGCTATCGCTCACCGGGGCATTATCTGGTGGAAGGGGATGCCTCTTCGGCGTCCTATTTTCTGGCGGCGGCGGCTATTCGCGGCGGCACCGTCCGGGTGACCGGCATCGGTAAAAACAGCGTGCAGGGCGATATCCGCTTTGCCGATGTGCTGGAGCGCATGGGCGCGGTTATCCGCTGGGGCTATGATTTTATCGAGTGTACCCGCGGCGAGCTGCATGCGGTGGATATGGACATGAATCATATTCCCGACGCCGCCATGACCATCGCCACCACCGCGCTGTTTGCCGGCGGCACCACCCGGCTGCGCAATATTTATAATTGGCGGGTGAAAGAGACCGACCGGCTGTCGGCAATGGCCGCCGAACTGCGCAAAGTGGGCGCAGAGGTAGTGGAAGGGGAGGATTTCATCGAGATAACCCCGCCCAAGACGCTGAAGTTCGCCGAAATCGGCACCTACAACGATCACCGGATGGCAATGTGTTTTTCATTGGTAGCCTTATCCGATACGCCGGTCACCATACTCGATCCCAAATGCACCCATAAGACTTTTCCGGATTATTTTCAGCAGCTGGCGGCCATAAGCACGCTGAAGTAGACGCCGGTCCGGCGGAGGGATGACGGTCTTTTTTGTCCCGTGGCTCTCCCTGACGCATTGGGCCGTTAGTCGTGGAACATAATGGAAGCGGGTAGGGAAATTGTCGGATTGCCCGCGGAGCCAATCCTGTGGCCGGCTTGGCCGCTTAAGGATATTCCTTGCCGCCGGTCCGCGCGGAAACGGCGCGGGCAGACTACAATCGAGCCAACGGGCGGAAGATATTTCCTTATTGGATTAGCCGCGTGCAAGGGTAACCTATATTCCATAATGATGCGTATAATGTCCCACAAGACGTTTCGTTATTATGGAAATGAAGTTTCCCGCTGAGAGGAGAAAACAACAATGGCAGCAGTCGTCCCGGTGATCACCATCGACGGACCGAGCGGTGCAGGGAAAGGTACGTTGTGTAAAGCATTGGCGGAAGCATTGCAGTGGCATTTGCTCGATTCCGGTGCCATTTACCGGGTTTTGGCGTTGGCGGCATTACACCATCAAGTGGATATCAGTGCCGAAGACACCCTTGTTCCTCTGGCCGCGCACCTTGATGTGCATTTCAAGGTACTGGACGGGCAGTTGGAAATCGTGCTGGAAGGGGAAGATGTCGGCCAGGAAATCCGTACTGAAACCGTTGGCAATACCGCCTCGAAAATCGCCGCTTTTCCGCGGGTCCGCGAGGCATTGCTGCGCCGCCAGCGCGCTTTTCGCGAAGCGCCGGGGCTTATCGCCGACGGCCGGGATATGGGCACGGTGGTGTTCGCCGACGCGCCGGTGAAGATTTTTCTTGACGCGTCGCCGGAAGAAAGAGCGCACCGACGCATGCGGCAGTTGCAGGAAAAGGGCTTTAGTGTTAACTTTGAACGCCTTTTATCCGAGATAAAAGAACGGGACAGCCGCGACAGGAATCGTCCGGTGGCGCCGCTGATACCGGCGCCTGACGCGCTGGTACTGGATTCCACCAGTATGACTATCGAAGAAGTGATAGCCCAGGCGTTAAGCCATTCCCGACGGATCCTGGCGTTAGCATAGCTGTGCATGAATCAAATACCCTGTTGCAAGGACCGGCAACGGGGCGTGTAAAACAACCCCATCAAGCAGGATGCCGGATGGACGTTAATCAAAAACACCTGAAGATTATCAAATATGACAGAATCTTTTGCTCAACTCTTTGAAGAATCCCTGAAAGAAATCGAAACCCGCCCCGGTTCGATTGTACGCGGTACCGTTGTATCCATCGATAAAGATGTCGTTCTGGTTGACGCCGGACTGAAATCCGAATCCGCCATTCCCATTGAACAGTTCAAAAATGCCCAGGGCGAACTGGAAATCAAGGTCGGCGATCAGGTTGACGTTGCGCTTGACGCAGTGGAAGACGGTTTCGGCGAGACACTGCTGTCCCGTGAAAAGGCCAAGCGCCATGAAGCTTGGCTGATGCTGGAAAAAGCCTACGAAGAAGCCGCTACCGTTACCGGCATCATCAACGGCAAGGTCAAGGGCGGCTTCACCGTCGAACTGAACGGCATCCGTGCGTTTTTGCCGGGTTCGCTGGTGGACGTGCGTCCGGTACGCGATACCCTGCATCTGGAAGGCAAAGAGCTTGAGTTTAAAGTGATCAAGCTGGACCAGAAACGCAACAATGTCGTCGTTTCCCGTCGTGCGGTCATCGAATCCGAAAACAGCGCTGAACGTGACCAACTGCTGGAAAACCTGCAGGAAGGCATGGAAGTCAAGGGTATCGTCAAGAACCTTACCGACTACGGCGCCTTCGTTGATCTGGGCGGCGTGGACGGCCTGCTGCACATTACCGATATGGCCTGGAAACGCGTTAAGCATCCGAGCGAAATCGTCAATGTCGGCGATGAAATCACCGTCAAGGTTCTGAAATTCGATCGCGAACGCACCCGTGTTTCCCTGGGCCTGAAACAGCTTGGCGAAGATCCGTGGGTCGCTATTGCCAAACGTTATCCTGAAGGTACCCGCCTGACCGGCCGCGTCACCAATCTTACCGATTACGGCTGCTTCGTTGAAATCGAAGAAGGCGTTGAAGGTCTGGTGCACGTTTCGGAAATGGATTGGACCAACAAGAACATCCATCCGTCCAAGGTTGTCAACGTGGGCGACGTGGTTGAAGTGATGGTGCTGGATATCGACGAAGAACGCCGCCGCATCTCCCTGGGCCTGAAACAGTGCAAAGCCAACCCGTGGCAGCAGTTCGCCGAAACCCACAACAAGGGCGACCGCGTTGAGGGCAAGATCAAGTCCATTACCGATTTCGGTATCTTTATCGGCCTGGACGGCGGTATCGACGGTCTGGTCCATCTGTCCGATATTTCCTGGAACGTGGCCGGTGAAGAAGCCGTGCGCGAATACAAGAAAGGCGACGAAATTGCCGCCGTTGTGCTGCAGGTGGACGCAGAACGCGAACGTATTTCCCTCGGCGTGAAGCAGCTGGCTGAAGACCCGTTCAATAACTATTTGTCTTTGAACAAGAAAGGCACCATTGTTACCGGTAAAGTCACTGCAGTTGACGCGAAAGGTGCTACAGTTGAATTAGCAGGCGGCGTGGAAGGATATCTGCGCGCCTCTGAAGCCTCGCGTGACCGCATTGAAGACGCTACACTGGTTCTGAACGTGGGCGACGACGTTGAAGCAAAATTCACCGGCGTTGATCGTAAAAACCGCGTTGTGAGCCTGTCGGTACGTGCCAAGGACGAAGCTGACGAGAAAGAAGCTATCGCTACTGTGAATACCAAGCAGGAAGATACCGGCAACTTCTCCAGCGCTATGGCCGAAGCGTTCAAAGCAGCTAAAGGCGAATAATAAGGGGGAGCGGTTTTATCGCCGCTCCTGGACGGTAGCTAAGTGAGTCGCGCGCCGCTTTGATGATGGAGGGTGCGCGAACTTGGAGGAACTATGACCAAGTCTGAACTTATTGAAAGACTTGCTGGCCAGCACGCTCATATACCGGCTAAAGTTGTTGAGGATGCGGTGAAAGAGATGCTTGAACATATGGCGACCACCCTCGCCAGCGGTGAGCGCATCGAAATCCGTGGTTTCGGCAGTTTTTCGCTTCACTACCGTGCACCGCGAGTCGGACGTAACCCGAAAACCGGGGATAAAGTGGAATTGGAAGGCAAATACGTCCCCCATTTCAAACCCGGCAAGGAATTACGCGACCGCGCCAATATTTATGGTTCATAACGCAAAGATCATGCTATAAGCGCGTTTGAAAACCTCGCATATAAGACACCTTCGGGTGTCTTTTTTTTGTTTTCGCGGTAGGGATAACGTCCTAAGCGGCAAGAAAATGCGCGTGAATACGCATCATTAGCTGTATCGCTGCAATCAAAGCACTCTTTGCCGAACGGGCCGCGATAACTGATCATAAGGCGATGGCGTCGCCCGTCAGGCTATTCCACAATCGGTTGATACTCCCCCCCGGGGCCCGCTGATTCATTTCCTGACGGATCATGGATGCCGATATCTCTTAATCACCTTGCCCTGTCCGCCATTCTCGGCGTGCTGCCGCTGACCTTGCTGCCGCAATTGCCCGGCACGGCGACACTTTACGGCATTATGGCCGCAGCCTGGCTGCTGGTCATGAGCCGGGCATATTTCCCGCTGCTGGCGGCCGTTGCCTTGGCGAGCTTTGTCTGGGGATGCTGGTGCGCCGGGCATCTATTACAGCAAACCTCGCAGCTGTCCAGGCCCATAATCACCGTACAGGCTACCATCGCCAGCATCTCTTATACTGAGCATCCCCGCTCGAGGGCGCTAATAAAAATTACCCACGCCGGCGGCCGGCGGGTCTTCCCGCCGGTTTATGCCTCGGTAGGCTGGGCGTCGTTGCCGTCGCCGTGGTGCGCCGGCCAGCAATGGCGGATGACCTTGAAACTGCGGCCACAGCACAGCCGCCTGAATGAGGGCGGTTTCGACAGCCAGCGCTGGGGCATCGCCAATCATCAGCCGCTGGTGGGACGAGTCATCAAGGCCAGGGTTATAGATGCCCGCTGCAACCTGCGCCAGCGGCTGATAGATAATTCATACCGGCATATCAAGGGGCTTGACTGGCCGTCAATCCTGCTGGCGCTGGCTTTCGGCGAGGGTAAAACCATGCCGGAGAATATCCGATTGGCGCTGCAGCAAACCGGCACCGCCCATTTGATGGCCATCTCCGGCCTGCACATCTCCCTTGCGGCCATGTTCGGCTGGCTGGTGGGGCGGGGCGGGCAGTTTTTCCTGCCGATGCGCTGGATAAGCCCGGCCATGCCTTTGGCGGTGAGCTGGCTGACCGCCGCGGGCTACGTCTGGATCTCCGGCGTCAATTTCCCGGCGGTCCGGGCCCTGATTGCGCTGTCCTTGTGGATCCTGCTGCGTATACGCGGAGCCCATTGCAGCGCCTGGCAAGTCTGGCTGTGGTGCGTCGCCCTGATACTGGTTACCGACCCTCTTAGCGTGCTGTCCACCAGTCTGTGGTTATCCTGCCTGGCGGTATCGGCACTCATTTTCTGGTTTCAATGGGCGCCGCTGCCGGTTGGCTGCCAATCCGGCAAGCGATGGCTCGTCCTGCGCTGGCTGCATCTGCAAACCGGAATGACCCTGTTGCTGCTGCCGCTGCAATGGGGTTTGTTCCACGGCGCCAATCCCTGGTCCTTACCCGCCAATCTCTGGGCGGTGCCGCTGGTTTCATTCATCACCACCCCGCTGATTCTTTCGGCCCTGTGTTTTACCCTGCAGCCGCAGGTGGGCGCGTTATTATGGCGTTTGGCAGACTACTCCCTAGACTGGGTGTTCATGCCATTGCCCAGATTGCAGCGAGGCTGGTTTGAGCTGGCGGAAACCGGCATGGCTTTCAGTATCGGCGGCTGGCTGGCGGTGGTTATCTGGCGCTTCGGCTGGTGGAAAACCTATGGGTTGAACATGGCGGTGATAAGCGCTCTGCTGTTGCAGCCCAAGGAAAACCAGCGTCCACGCTGGCGGCTGGATATGCTGGATGTGGGTCACGGCCTGGCGGTGGCCGTGGAACGCAACGGCCGGGTGTTTTTATACGATACCGGCGTCAGTTGGAAAGGCGGCGACATCGGCAAAGCTGAAATCGTGCCTTATTTCATCTGGCGCGGCCTGGCGCCGGAGGCCATCTGGCTGAGCCACAGCCATCAGGATCATATCGGCGGTTTGGATACCCTTAAGAAGGTCTATCCCCGCGTCCCGGTGGCCAGCTCCTATCGCGCCGACGATCACCGGCCCTGTCTCAAGGGACAGCGCTGGGTCTGGCAGGGGTTGCGGTTTGAGGTGCTGTGGCCGCCCAAGCAGGTGGCGAAAGCCAATAATAATGATTCGTGCGTGATTCGAATCGATGACGGCAAGTATCGGGTGCTGCTGACCGGCGATATCGAAGCGCCGGCGGAGCGGGCCCTTATCCGCGCCGGTCGCGGTTTATTGCGGGCGGATATTTTGCAAGTGCCGCACCATGGCAGCAAAACTTCGTCCACCAGACCGTTTTTGAGAGCGGTGCGGCCCAAGGCCGCTCTGGCATCGGCGGCGCGTTTCAACCAGTGGCGTCTGCCGGCGGAAAAGATCCGTCTTCGATACCGTCAAGAGGGCATTCCCTGGCACGATACCGGACGATCGGGACAGATCAGCGTGCGGTTTTATGATGATAAATGGGTGATAAAAGGTTATCGGGAACAAATAATGCCCCGATGGTATCACCAGTGGTTTGGCGTCCAGGCGGATAATGGGTAGAATGGTCGGCTATTTAGTCTAAGCGCTGGTTAATTGAATGCTAAATGATAAAGATCTCTCCACGTGGCAGACGTTTCGTCGCCTCTGGCCGATGATCTCCCCTTTTAAGACCGGCTTGATCGCCGCGTCTATTGCGCTGATTCTTAATGCTGCCAGCGATACGTTAATGTTATCGCTGCTTAAGCCTCTTTTGGATGATGGCTTTGGTAAAACCAACAGCCGAATCCTGGTCTGGATGCCTCTGGTGGTCATCGGTTTGATGATAGTGCGCGGGGTGACCGGATTTGTCTCAAGCTACTGCGTGGCATGGGTATCCGGCAAGGTGGTGATGCAGATGCGCCGTCGGCTGTTCAGCCATATGATGGGCATGCCGGTATCCTTTTTCGATCAGCAATCCACCGGCACGCTCCTGTCGCGCATCACCTATGACTCGGAGCAGGTGGCTTCGTCGTCGTCCGGCGCGCTGATAACCGTCATCCGTGAAAGCGCCTCGATTATCGGCCTGTTTGTCATGATGTTCTATTACAGCTGGCAGCTCTCCTTGATCCTGGTGGTTATCGCGCCCATCGTCTCCGTGTCTATCCGTCAGGTGTCCAAGCGTTTTCGCAATATCAGTAAAACCATGCAGAATACCATGGGCCAGGTCACCACCAGCGCCGAACAAATGCTCAAGGGACACAAAGAAGTATTGATTTTCGGCGGCCAGAAGGTGGAAAGCGAACGCTTCGACCATGTCAGTAACCGGATGCGGCAGCAGGGCATGAAAATGGTGTCCGCCGCGTCGGTATCCGACCCGGTGATCCAGTTTATCGCTTCCCTGGCACTGGCCTTTGTACTGTATGCCGCCAGTTTCCCAAGCGTTATGCAAAACCTGACCGCCGGGACCATCACGGTAGTGTTTTCATCCATGATTGCCCTGATGCGGCCGCTGAAATCCCTCACTAACGTCAACGCGCAGTTTCAGCGCGGCATGGCGGCCTGCCAGACCCTCTTCGCCATTTTGGATATGGAAAAGGAAAAGGATGAAGGCACGCGGGTTGTCGAGCGCGCCGAAGGAAATATTGAATTCCGTCACGTGACCTTCTCTTACCCGGGCTCCGATGTACCCTCGCTGCGGGATATCAATCTGACCATCCCGGCGGGTAAAACCGTGGCGCTGGTGGGACGTTCGGGTTCCGGAAAATCCACTATCGCCAATCTGCTGACCCGTTTTTATGACGTGCAGGAAGGGCAGGTGCTGCTGGACGGCTATGATCTGCGGGAATATACCCTGCCGTCGCTGCGGGATCAGGTGGCGCTGGTGTCACAAAATGTGCATCTTTTCAATGACACCATTGCCAATAATATTGCCTATGCCCGCAAGGACCGGTTCACCGCGGCGGAAATCGAGAATGCGGCCCGCATGGCTTACGCCATGGACTTTATTGAAAAAATGGAGCACGGGCTGGATACGGTAATCGGCGAGAACGGCGTATTGCTCTCGGGGGGACAGCGCCAGCGCATCGCGATTGCCCGTGCGCTGCTGCGCGACTGTCCGGTGTTGATTCTTGATGAAGCCACTTCGGCGCTGGATACCGAATCGGAACGCGCCATACAGAAAGCGCTGGACGAACTGCAGAAAAACCGCACCTCGCTGGTGATTGCCCATCGGCTGTCAACCATCGAAAAAGCGGATGAAATCCTGGTGGTGGAAGACGGCAGAATCGTTGAGCGCGGCTCGCACGGAGAGCTATTGGCTAAAAAAGGCGCCTATGCCCAACTCTACCGGCTGCAGTTCGGCAATGATTGATCGCATCTGGTTCGGCGGAACGCGGTGGTATTGGCTTTTACTGCCCTTTTCCTGGCTGTACGGACTGGTGAGCGCCCTGATTAAAGCCAGCTACCGGCGGGGCTGGCGCAAAACCTCGCGTTTCCCGTTGCCGGTGGTGGTGGTGGGAAATCTGACGGCGGGGGGCAATGGAAAAACGCCGGTGGTATTGTGGCTGGTGACGCATTTGCAGCAGAGGGGATGGCGGGTCGGCGTCGTTTCCCGCGGCTATGGCGGCCGGGCCGAACGGTATCCGCTGCTGCTGGACGACAAAACCCATCCCCGGCAGGCCGGGGATGAGCCGGTGCTGATTTTTCGGCGCACCGGCGCACCGGTGGCGGTCTCCCCCAGCCGCGTCGACGCGGTGAAGGCCTTGCTGAAACAGCAGCCCCTGGATGTGGTGATCACCGACGACGGATTGCAGCATTATGCGCTGGCCCGCGATATCGAATGGGTGGTGATAGACGGCGAGCGGCGGTTCGGCAACGGCTGGTGGCTGCCGGCCGGCCCGATGCGCGAGCGTGCCTCTCGGCTAAAAAGCGTCAGCGCGATCATCACCAACGGCGGCCGTGCGCTGCCGGGGGAGGTGCCGATGCGGCTGCTGGCGGGGGAGGCCGTTAATCTTGTCAGCGGACAGACCCGGAAAGTGGAAAGCCTTTCCCAGGTGGTGGCAATGGCGGGCATCGGCCATCCGCCACGCTTTTTTGCCACGCTGCGCGCACAGGGCGTCGAGCCGGTACGGGAAGTCTCCTTCGCCGATCATCAGTCCTATCGGCGCCAACAGCTGTCTGTCCTGACCTCGCCGGGACAGGTCCTGGTAATGACGGAGAAAGACGCGGTTAAATGCAGGGAGTTCGCGCAGGAGAACTGGTGGTATATCCCGGTGAATGCCCGATTGCCGGAGGGGGATGAAGAATCGTTGCTAGCACCCATTGAACAACTTATCCGGCGCTATCGCCAAGGAACCGCGCCTTCGAATTGACCAGCCCAAAAAAACAATCGGCCCGATGGGGATACCATCAGGCCGAGAGAGCGATGTATTTCTTGCTTAGCGGCTAAAATTAGCGAACATAGCAATGATTTTATTTACTGTTTTCATGGCAGGTTGTCTCTTAAATTCCGAAACTGTGATGTGGCTCACAAAAAATACTACGCTTTTAACATCTCGAGATCAATCACCTTTGTACAAAATTTGATAGTTATGGCCTCCTGTTGCGATAGGCGGGAGGTGGCGATGTTCTCAGGCACTCTTCTGGCTCCTTACACACTATTGCGGCACTCTTCCATTCCCGCCCGGCAGCGCAATATGCTATCCTCAGGGCCATCAACCCATGGCGGGATATGTAGGCTGGAGGAAACATGGATCATCGTTTACTGGAAATCGTAGCGTGCCCGGTATGTAATGGGAAACTTTATTTTAACAAAGAAAAACAAGAGCTTATTTGCAAGTCAGATGCCTTGGCTTACCCGGTTCGCGACGGTATCCCGGTCCTGCTGGAAAGCGAGGCCCGCGCAATGACCCTGGACGAGACAAATCAATGAGTTTTGTTGCTATTATTCCCGCACGGTTCGCATCCAGCCGTTTGCCGGGCAAACCGCTGGCGGATATCAATGGTAAGCCGATGGTGGTGCATGTGATGGAGCGGGCCCGTGAGTCCGGGGCGGATCGTGTCATTGTGGCCACCGATCATGCCGGCGTGGTGGACGCGGTCAGGCAGGCGGGCGGTGAGGTCTGCCTCACGCGGGCCGACCATCACTCCGGTACCGAACGCCTGGCGGAAGTGATTGAACGCTATCAATTCAAAGATTCCCAAATCGTGGTGAATGTGCAGGGCGACGAGCCCCTTATCCCGCCGTCGATTATCCGTCAGGTCGCGGATAACCTGGCGAACTGCGAGGCGGGCATGGCTACCCTGGCGGTGCCGATCCGCACGGCGGAGGAAGCCTTTAACCCGAATGCGGTTAAGGTGGTCATGGATGCCAAAGGGTTCGCGCTCTACTTTTCACGGGCGCCGATTCCCTGGGATCGCGAGCGTTTCACACAGTCCCGGGAACAGATTGGCGATACCTTCCTGCGGCATATCGGCATATATGCCTATCGGGCCGGTTTTATCCGCCGCTACGTCGATTGGTCCCCCAGCCGCCTGGAGCAAATCGAAATGCTCGAACAGCTCAGAGTGCTCTGGTACGGTGAAAAAATCCATGTGGCGGTGGCCAGGGAAGTGCCGGGTCTCGGCGTGGATACCCAGGAAGAATTGAACCTGGTCCGCCAGCTGTTGCAACAGCCGTAATGCCAATACATTAAGATTGATACCGGATTAGCGGCGCTAATTCGGTATCATTGCCTCGATTACCGGTCTTTTCCGCTAAAGCTTGATCTGAAACGAGGAATTTTCCTGACGATGCCAGCATCATGACGAGTGTATATTATTCATTCTTTATTATTACTGGTTAAGGTTCTATCTGTCATGGAACAGTTGAAAGCGGAGTTAAGCGCTGTATTGGGCGAGCCTTTAAGCCGCCTCGAACGGATTAGCGAACAGCCCTACGCACACCTTTACGCCATGTACGATAAGGAAGGAAATCCGCTGTCTTTGCTGGCGAAAAGTTACGTCTGCCAGGGTATCGCCCAGCAGGAAGCCTACAAACTCTCCATGCTGGCCCGTGAGGGGGACGTGCGGTTGCCGACGGTATACGGACTGGTGGTCACCCAGCAAGCGCCTTATAAAGAGCTGTTGCTGATGGAACGCCTGCGCGGAGTTTCGGTGGAAGCGCCCACCCGGACGCCCCAGCGCTGGGCGCTGCTGAAAGATCATATCGTCGAATGCGTGCTGGCCTGGCATCGCATCGATAGCCATGGCTTAGTGGGCACGGTGGACAGTACCCAGGATAATACCTGGTCGAAATGGTACGCGCAGCGTATGGAAGTGATTTGGTCAACCCTGCTGAAAGTTTCGGCCCCGCTGTTGACCTATGAAGATCGAAGCTTATTGTTCCGCACCCGCCAAAGCAGGGAAAAGCTGTTCGCGGAGGACCCTGAAAACTGCGTGCTGGTGCACGGCAATCTTACCTTGCGCAGCATGCTGAAAGATTCCCGCACCGACCAGTTGCTGGCGATGCTCAACCCCGGCCCGATGTTATGGGCGCCAAGGGAATATGATCTGTTCCGGCTGTGCGAGGACGGCATGGCGAAAGAGCTATTGTACCATTACCTCAGCAAGGCGCCGGTATCGGAAGCCTTTCTTTACCGCCGCTGGATTTACGCTATCTGGGAGGCGGCGGCCCGCTATATCCATACCGGTTTTCTCGATCGCGGCGTGTTCCAACAGGCCGGTCCCGAGCTGCGGCCTTGGCTGGATTGACCCCCCTGAACTCAGGTGGCGGAATCGCCGGTCATCCTCTGCCAAAGTCCGCCGAGAGTCTCATACCAGGCGCGTTCCGTATGTCCCAGCCAGAGCGCCGAGGGATAAATCCGCTCCCAGAAATTCAACGCACTGGTCACTGCCAGCTGATTAGCCGGCACCGGAATCGGCGATAGGCCCGAGGCCTGGAAGAAACGCATTGCCCGCGGCAAATGATTGGCCGATGTCACCAGAAGAAACGGTGCCCGGCCCACCAGGGCTGCGACGCCGGCGGCTTCCTGCCCGGTATCGCGGGGCTTTTCCAGCTTGATGATATCCCCGGCCGGGACCCCGAGGCTTTCCGCTACCCGCGCGGCGGTTTCAGCGCTGCTGACCGGATTGTCCGCCGCCGCGCCGCCGGTGAAGACCATTTTGGACCCGGGATGGTTTCGGTACTGTCTGATACCTTCCACCACCCGCGGCAGGCTATTATTGACCAGGTTGGAGCTCGGCGCCCAATGGGGATTATAGGTATACCCGCCCCCCAGCACCACCACATAAGCGATGCTGGTCCCGGTATCGTCATAAGTGGGATAGGCCGCTTCCAAGGGAGCGAGCAGCCTGTCCGCAATGGGTTGCAGGCTTAACAGCAGCAGGGTAAGCCAGCTTAGGGATACCAGGATTCTGCCGGTTATCTGCCGGCGGCTGAACCAAAGCAGAATAAGGCCCGCCGCCATCAGCAGCATAAGCAGCGGTAAAGGCGACAGCAGGCCGCCGACTATTTTTTTAAGCGCAAAAAGCATCAAAAAACGCTCCTATTGGGTGAAATCTAAGCAACCAGGCACGATCCGGCGCCATAAAGATCCATTCTAAGTCAGCCTGTGACAAAATAGTTTATTCACGGCGGGTTTATGGTAAAAACGCCTGTAGCGAACGCCATGCCCGGAGCATCTATCATGCAGGACCGCAATTTTGATGATATCGCCGAAAAATTCGTGGGTAATATTTACGGCACCACCAAGGGCCTGATCCGCCAGGCGGTGGTATGGCAGGATTTGCAGGAACTGTTGACCAGGTTGCCCTCGCGCCCGCTCTACATTCTCGACGCCGGCGGCGGAGAGGGGCGCATGGCCTGCCAACTGGCGGCCCTCGGTCATCGGGTATTGCTGTGCGATGTATCCGCCGACATGTTAGCGCGGGCGCGGCAACTGGCAAGTCTCCAAGGTGTGATGGATAACATGCAATTTGTACAAAGCGCCGCGCAGACCGTTGCCCCCCATTTGGAAAGGCCGGTTGATCTGATATTGTTGCATGCGGTCCTGGAGTGGGTAGCCGAGCCCAGGGAGCTATTGTACAAACTTTATGAATATCTGGCCCCGGCTGGCGCTCTGTCATTAATGTTTTACAATAAGCACGGTCTGGTTATGCGTAATATGATCCTGGGCAATATCGAATTTGTGAAATCAGGCATGCCGAAACGGAAAAAACGCTCGTTAATGCCGGATCATCCCTGCGATCCCGAACAGGTCTACGGCTGGCTGGCCGATATGGGGATGACCGTCAGCGGCAAAAGCGGTGTCCGGGTGTTTCATGACTACCTGCAAAACAAGCAGCAGCAACAGGATGATTTTCCGGCATTATTGGCGATGGAGCAGCGGTATTGCCGGCAGGAACCCTTTATCGGCATGGGACGCTACATCCACGTCATGGCGCATAAACTTCCCCTGAAGGATGGATTATGAGTGAATTTTCCCAGACTGTACCCGAACTGGTGGCCTGGGCGCGTAAGAATGATTTCTCTTTGTCGCTGCCCATTGAGCGACTGGCTTTTGTGTTGGCCATCGCCACCCTCAACAGCGAGCGGATGGACGGCGAAATGACCGAAGGGGAACTGGTGGACGCTTTCCGCCACGTCAGCAAGGGCTTTGAACAAACCCATGAAACGGTGACGCTGCGCGCCAATAATGCCATTAATGACCTGGTGCGCCAGCGATTGCTCAACCGCTTCATCAGCGAGCAGGTGGAAGGCAATGCCATCTACCGTCTGACGCCGCTGGGCATCGGCATCAGCGACTACTATATCCGCCAGCGCGAATTTTCCACCCTGCGCCTGTCTGTGCAATTGTCCATCGTCGCCCAGGAACTTCAGCGGGCGGCCGAAGCGGCCGAAGAAGACGGCGATGAATTTCACTGGCACCGCAATGTGTTCGCGCCCTTGAAATATTCGGTGGCGGAAATATTCGACAGTATCGATATGACGCAGCGCATCATGGATGAACAACAGCAATCGGTGAAAGACGACATCGCCGAACTGTTGAACCAGGACTGGCGCGCCGCCATCGCCAGCTGCGAATCCCTGCTGTCGGAAACCTCAGGCACCCTGCGGGAACTGCAGGATACCCTGGAAGCGGCGGGGGACAAGCTGCAGGCCAACCTGCTGCGCATTCAGGATGCGACGCTGGGACACCAGCATCTCGTCTTTATCGATAAGCTGGTGCTTGACCTGCAGAACAAGCTGGATCGCATTACCAGCTGGGGCCAGCAGGCCATCGATCTCTGGATTGGCTATGACAGGCATGTGCACCGGTTTATCCGCACCGCCATCGATATGGATAAAAACCGGGTATTCGCCCAGCGTCTGCGGCAATCGGTACAGCACTATTTCGAGCAGCCCTGGACGCTGACTTTTGCCAATGCCGATCGGTTGCTGGATATGCGCGATGAAGAATTGATGCTGCGTACCGAAGAAGTCACCGGCGAATTGCCGCCGGATATGGAGTACGAAGAATTCAATGAAATCCGCGAGCAGCTGGCCGCCATGGTGGAAAACGCCCTGGCGGTGTATAAGCAGCAGCGGTTGCCCCTGGATCTCGGCCGGGTGATGCGCGATTACCTGATACGCTTCCCGCGCGCGCGGCAGTTCGACGTTGCGCGCATTTTGGTTGATCAGGCCGTACGTCTGGGTGTGGCCGAATCAGATTTTTCCGGATTACCGCCGCAGTGGCAGGCAATCAACGATTACGGTGCTAAGGTACAGGCCCATGTCATCGATAAGTACTGAAGAAAACATGCCGGTTAAGCTGGCTAAAGCGCTGTGTAACGCGCTGTTCCCGGCGCTGGACAGCCAGCTGCGTTCCGGTCGGCATATCGGCGTCGAAGAGCTGGACAATCACGCTTTCCTGATGGATTTCCAGGAGGAGCTTGAGGGCTTCTATCGCCGCTATAACGTGGAACTGGTCCGCGCGCCGGAGGGCTTTTTCTATCTTCGCCCGCGGTCTACGACGCTTATTCCTCGTTCGGTATTGTCCGAGCTGGATATGATGGTGGGCAAGATACTCTGCTACCTCTATCTCAGTCCCGAGCGCCTGGCCCATGAAGGGATTTTCACCCAGCAGGAGCTTTACGACGAACTGCTCAGCCTGGCGGATGAAAACAAACTGCTTAAACTGGTGAATCAGCGTTCCACCGGCTCGGATTTCGACCGGCAAAAGCTGCAGGAAAAGGTCCGTACCTCCCTCAATCGTCTGCGGCGGTTAGGCATGGTGTGGTTTATGGGCAACGATGCCGCCAAATTCCGTATCACAGAAGCGGTGTTTCGTTTCGGTGCCGATGTGCGCAGCGGCGACGACCCGCGCGAGGCCCAGTTGCGTATGATACGCGATGGCGAGGCGATGCCAATCGAGCAGGCATTATCCCTGAATGACGAGCAGGACGATAATGACGCAAACGGCATGATGAATGACGGAGAGTCAGATAGCGCCGAGGATGAACAGGCATGATTGAACGTGGTAAATTTCGCTCATTGACACTGGTTAACTGGAACGGATTCTTCGCCCGTACTTTCGATCTGGACGGGTTGGTCACCACCCTGTCCGGCGGTAACGGCGCGGGAAAATCCACCACCATGGCCGCCTTTATCACCGCGCTTATTCCGGACTTGACCTTACTGCATTTTCGTAACACCACGGAAGCCGGGGCCACCAGCGGATCGCGGGACAAAGGCCTGCACGGGAAACTGCGCGCCGGGGTCTGCTATGCCGCCCTTGACGTGATCAACTCCCGCCATCAGCGGGTGCTGGTGGGCGTGCGGCTGCAGCAAATCGCCGGACGCGATCGCAAGGTGGATATCAAGCCCTTCATGATCCAGGGCCTGCCCGTCGCGGTGCAGCCCACGGAGATCCTGACGCAAATCGTCGGCGATCGCCAGGCGCGCGTGCTGAGCCTGCAGGAGGTCAAGGAACGGGTGGAAGAGCATGAAGAGGTGCAGTTTAAAATCTTCAATTCCATCACCGATTACCATTCCCTGATGTTCGACCTGGGGGTGATTCCCCGCCGTCTGCGCTCCGCCGCCGATCGCAGCAAGTATTACCGGCTGATTGAAGCGTCGCTGTACGGCGGCATCTCCAGCGCCATTACCCGATCCCTGCGGGATTACCTGCTGCCGGAAAACAGCGGCGTACGCAAGGCATTCCAGGATATGGAAGCCGCCCTGCGGGAAAACCGCATGACGCTGGAGGCCATCAGGGTCACCCAATCGGACCGCGATCTTTTCAAGCATCTGATTTCCGAGGCCACCTCTTATGTGGCGGCGGACTATATGCGCCATGCCAATGAGCGGCGCCTGCACCTTGATCAGGCGCTTTCCCTCCGGCGCGATCTCTTCAGCAGCCGCAAACAGCTGGCGGCCGAGCAGTACCGTCATGTGGACATGGCGCGTGAACTGGCGGAGGTGATGGGCAGCGAGTCGGATCTGGAAACCGACTACCAGGCGGCCAGCGATCATTTGAATCTGGTGCAAACGGCCATGCGCCAGCAGGAGAAGGTTAACCGCTATCGCGACGACATCGATGAGCTGACCTTCCGCCTGGAAGAGCAGACCGAAGTGGTGGCGGAGGCCAGCGGGATCCAGCAGGATAATGAGGCCCGCCTGGAGGCCGCCGAGCTTGAGGTGGACGAACTTAAAAGCCAGCTCGCCGATTACCAGCAGGCCTTGGATGTGCAGCAAACCCGCGCCATTCAATACCAGCAGGCATTGCAAGCGCTGGAGCGCGCCCGCGAGCTCTGCCAGGCGCCGGATCTGACCGCCGACAGCGCCGAGCGTGAACTGGCGCTGTTCCAGGACAAGGAACAGGAAGCCACCGAAGCCCTGCTGCAACTGGAACAAAAGCTGAGCGTCGCCCAGGCGGCGCACAGCCAGTTTGAGCAAGCCTACGGGCTGGTGGAGCGGATTGCCGGAGCTACGCCCCGCGGCGAAGCCTGGCAGGCGGCCCGTGAGCTGTTGCGCGACGCGGCCTCGCTGCGGCATCAGGCCGAACGGTTGCATCCGCTGCGCGGCCAGTTGAACGAACTGGAACAGCGTCTGCGTGAACAGCAGGACGCACAGCGTCTCCTGGCGGATTTCAGCAAACGTCTGGGGACCGATTACCAGCCGGAAGAGCTGGACGCGGCGCAGCAAGAGCTGGAGGCACAGGTTGAAACGCTGTCGGTTTCGGTGTCCGAGGCCGGCGAGCGCCGCATGGGGCTGCGGCAGGAATTTGACCAGCTTGCGCAGCGGCTGCAAATGCTGACCCAGCGTGCCCCGGCATGGCTGGCGGCGCAGGACGCGTTGACCGCGCTCGAAGATCAGAGCGGTGAGCACCTTGAAAGCGGCTCCCTGGTTACCGAGTATATGCAGCAACTGCTGGAACGCGAACGCGAGACCACGGTGGAACGTGATGAAGTGGCCGGCGTCAAGCGGGGCATCGAGGAGCAAATTGAACGTCTGAGCCATCCGGGGGGCAGCGAGGACCTGCGTCTGGCTACCCTGGCGGAACGTTTCGGCGGCGTATTGCTCTCGGAAATCTACGATGATGTCACGTTTGACGATGCGCCATACTTCTCCGCCCTGTACGGACCCTCGCGCCATGCCATCGTCGTGCCGGATTTATCCCGCATACGCGACCAGTTGGACGGCCTGGACGACTGCCCGGACGATCTCTATCTGATTGAGGGGGATCCGCAGTCCTTCGATGACAGCGTTTTCGGCATCGAAGAACTGGAAAAAGCGGTGCTGGTGAAGGTCGCCGATCGGCAATGGCGCTATTCCCGCTTCCCGGCGGTGCCGCTGTTCGGCCGCGCCGCCCGTGAAAACCGCTTGGAAAGCCTCAATGCCGAGCGCGACGCCCTGGCTGAACGTTATGCCACCCTCTCATTTGATGTGCAAAAGCTGCAGCGGCTGCATCAGGCTTTCGGCCGTTTTGTCGGCAGCCACCTGGGGGTAGCGTTCGAAAGCGATCCGGAAGCGGAGATCCGTGCGTTGACCAGCCGCCGCGGCGAGCTTGAACGGCTGCTGAGCGATCATGAAAACCAGCACCAGCAGCAGCGCCAGCAGTACGAATCGGCGCGGGAAGGACTCAGCCTGCTCAATCGGCTCATCCCCCGCATAAGTGTCCTGCTGGACGACACTCTGGCGGATCGACTCGAGACCATCCAGGGGGAGTGGGAAGAGGCACAGGATGCGGTGCGCTATCTGCAAACCCACGGCGCCGCCCTGGAGCAACTGGAACCGCTGGCGGCGGTGCTGCAAAACGACCCCGAGCAGCATGAGCAGCTGCAGGCGGATTACCTGCAGGCGCAGCAAACGCAGCGCCTGGCAAAGCAACAGGCTTTCGCCTTGACGGAAGTGGTGCAGCGCCGCGCCCATTTCGGTTATTCCGATTCAGCCGGCATGCTGACGGAAAACTCGGACCTCAACGATAAGCTGCGCCAACGGCTGGAGCAGGCAGAGGCCGAACGCGGCCGGGCCCGGGACGCCTTGCGCCAGCATCAGGCCCGGCTCACCCAGCTGAATCAGGTGCTGGCGTCGCTGAAAAGCGCCTTCGACGCCAAACGGGACATGTACCAGGAGCTGACGCAGGAGTTGCAGGATATCGGCGTACAGGCCGATGCCGAGGCGGAAGTGCGCGCCCGGGAGCGGCGTGATCAGCTGCATGCCTCCCTCGGCCAGAACCGCAGCCGCCGCAATCAGCTGGAAAAACAGATCACGTTCTGCGAGGCGGAAATGGACGGCCTGCAGAAAAAGCTGAACAAGCTGGAGCGGGATTACCACCAGATGCGCGAGCAGGTGGTGACGGCCAAGGCCGGCTGGTGTGCCGTGATGCGCCTGGTGAAGGACAACGGCGTCGAGCGGCGGCTGCATCGCCGCGAACTGGCGTACATGGAGGCGGACGATCTGCGTTCCATGTCCGACAAGGCCTTGGGCGCTCTGCGCCTGGCGGTGGCCGACAACGAGCATCTGCGGGATGTGCTGCGTTTATCGGAAGACCCGAAGCGGCCGGAGCGTAAAATCCAGTTCTTCATCGCCGTCTATCAGCATCTGCGCGAGCGTATCCGGCAGGATATCATCCGCACCGACGATCCGGTGGACGCCATTGAGCAAATGGAGATCGAACTGAGCCGGCTGACCGAAGAGCTCACCGCCCGCGAGCAAAAACTTGCCATCAGCTCCCGCAGCGTGGCCAATATCATCCGTAAAACCATTCAGCGCGAGCAAAACCGTATCCGTATGCTGAACCAGGGTTTGCAGGCGGTTAGCTTCGGCCAGGTGAAAAGCGTGCGGCTCAATGTCAACGTACGCGAGGCCCATGCCACCTTGCTGAGCGTGCTCAGCGAGCAGCAGGAGCAGCATCAGGATTTGTTCAGCAGTAACCGGCTGACCTTCTCCGAAGCCCTGGCGAAATTATACCAGCGGCTCAACCCGCAAATCGATATGGGGCAGCGGACGCCGCAGACCATCGGTGAAGAGCTGCTGGATTACCGCAACTACCTGGAAATGGAAGTGGAGGTCAATCGTGGTGCGGACGGCTGGCTGCGGGCGGAGAGCGGGGCGCTTTCCACCGGTGAGGCCATCGGTACCGGCATGTCGATATTGGTGATGGTGGTGCAAAGTTGGGAAGAGGAATCAAGCCGGCTGCGGGGCAAGGATATTTCGCCGTGCCGTCTGCTGTTCCTTGATGAAGCGGCGCGCCTGGACGCCAAATCCATCGCCACGCTGTTTGAGCTGTGCGACCGCCTGCAGATGCAGCTGATTATCGCCGCGCCGGAAAATATCAGCCCGGAAAAAGGCACCACCTATAAGCTGGTGAGAAAGGTCTTCAATAATCAGGAACACGTACATGTCGTGGGCCTGCGCGGCTTCGCCAACGAACTGCCCGCGCCGGCGCCCGTCGCGGCGCAGGAAGCATCCTAGCCTGGTCGGGACAGGCTGCCTGATCGTAAACACGCCGTGAACCCGTCCCTGGGGGCTCGATCCGCGTGATTACGGCTACCATCCCAGGCAGCCGCCCTGCGGGCCAACGCCTGGCGGCATTGTTCCAAAACGCTCCGGGCGTTTTGGTTACTGGCGCGGACGGTTTACTCTTTTGGCAGCCTGCCCCTCCCCATTAGCTCCGAGTATGCTTGTCAGCTGTGTGAGCCCCGCGAGGCGGCTTTTTTCCTCCTGTTTCGCTCCGTTGAAAAGTTTGTTAATTTCTTCGCAATTTCCGTAACGCATATTTGGCTTTCTGCTTATATACTAAGGAAAAGTCCCATGCGAAAATAGGACGATAATAATTAACAATTCAGCATACAGGGGACAAAGGATGTTACTGACAAGTACCGTGGTATGGCGACGTACGGTGACCGGCTGCCTGCTGGCTTCGTGCCTGTTTCCGCTGTTTGCTCCCAGGGCGCAGGTGGCCACCGCCCCTATATTGCCTGAGACCCATACCTTGGGTCACAGCGCTGCGGCGCTGGCGGCAGTGATGCCCGCCGGCATCAAACCCTTTTATGCCGGCCAGCTGGCGCTGATTTATTCCGCTCACCATAACCAGCCGCTGTGGCAGGATCGCGACGCGGTGCAGCAGTTCCAGCAGCAGCTGGCGGAGTTGGCGTTATCCGGCGTCCAGCCTCAGTTTATTGTCTGGACGCAGTGGTTAACCGATCCGCGCGTCAATGCGATGGCGCGGGACGTCATTCTCTCCGATGCGATGCTGGGATATTTGCAGTTTGTCTCCGGCGTCGATCAAAACGGCGAAAAATGGCTGTTCAACGACGGCCCGTACGTGCTTACCCCACCGCCGGAGCTGGCGGTTCAACACTGGCTGCATGCGGTGCATGACGGCAGCATCGGCCGGTTCGTCGCCGGCCTCGCGCCGCAGAACCCTCAATATCTGAAAATGCACCAGGCGTTGAAAACCATGTTGTCCGACACCCACCCCTGGCCGCGGCTGAACGGCCAGGAAAGCCTGCGGCCGGGGCAAATCAGCGATGATATTCCGGCCCTGAGGGAAATATTGCGGCGTAGCGGCATGCTGGTCGCGGCGCAGCCGGCGCCGGTGCCCACCGCGGATAACGCCCCCGCCGATGCCCGCGCGCCGGCGCCGGTGACCGACGCGCAGCAGTCGGTGGTGGTCAGCCCGGCCGCCGATTCTCCCAAACCCTCCGCTTCCACATCGGATCCTTCGGTCATCGCCACCGTCGATCCCCAGGACAAGGTTTTCACACCTGAGCTGGTGGATGGCGTCAAGCGTTTTCAAAGCTGGCAGGGACTGAACCCTGACGGGGTTATCGGCCGCCAGACCCGCGAATGGCTCAATGTCTCGCCTCAGGTCCGGGTCACCCTGCTGGCGCTGAATATCCAGCGCCTGCGGCTGCTGAATAAACAATTTAACACCTTCATCCAGGTGAATATTCCCAACTATTCGCTGGTGTACTATCACCAGGGCACCGAAGTGTTGTCATCAAGGGTCATCGTCGGCCGCCCAAGCCGCAAAACGCCGCTGATGCGCAGCGCGCTCAGCAGCGTGGTGCTGAATCCGCCGTGGAATGTTCCCACCTCGCTGGTTCAGAAAGATATCGTGCCGAAGGCTATGCGCGATCCGGGCTACCTGCAGCGCAATGGTTTTACCCTGTTATCCGGTTGGAGCAGCGATGCGGAAGTGGTGGATCCCGCCACTCTCGACTGGAATATGATATCGCCTGCCCATTTCCCTTACCGCCTTCGCCAGGTGCCGGGCGCCAATAACGCCCTGGGGCGCTACAAATTCAATATGCCCAGTTCCGACGCGATCTATCTGCATGATACGCCGAACCATAATCTGTTCCTGAGCGATATGCGCGCGCTCAGTTCAGGCTGTGTCAGGGTGAACAAGGCCTCGGATTTGGCCAACATGCTGCTGCAGGACGCAGGCTGGGGCGATGCGCGGGTCAGCGCCACGCTCAAACAGGGCAATACCACCTACGTCTCCATTCGCCATCAGATACCGGTAAATCTGTTTTACCTCACCGCGTGGGTGGCGGAAGATGGTAAACCGCAGTTCCGCACAGATATTTACAATTATGATAGCGCCGTTAAAATCGGTGTAAAAAGCCTGCCCAATGCGGAACGGCTACTGCAATAACCAGCTGAAGAAATGAGAATTGTTCTGGTCGGGGAGCGTTGAGCCCCGACCGGTCATTTTGTGAGCCTTTGCAAACCTTGACAAACCGTGGGTTGACTGCTTCATTTTCAGCGGTTATGGTTCCGGACGGTGCGCTAATGTGCTATTCGTCCGTTTCCTTATGCCAACTGGTTATTTTGCTCATGGATCCTATAAATCAACATCGCCGAAAATTATTGGCGCTAAGCTGCGCAACGATGGGCATCGCCCTCCTTCCCAATGCCTCGTTCGCCATGCTTTCCACACCTCGTCCCCGTATCCTTCATCTCAATAATCTCAATACCGGCGAAACCTTAAAGACCGAATTTTTTAACGGTAAAGGATATAATCAGGCGGAATTGTCCCGCTTGAATCATTTTTTCCGGGATTACCGGGCCAATAAGATAACCAGCATTGACCCGCGCTTGTTCGATCATATCTATCGGCTGCAAATGATGCTGGACACCAGCAAGCCGGTACAATTGATTTCTGGCTATCGTTCCCGCGAAACGAACAATGAGCTGCGTGAACACAGTTCGGGTGTGGCAAAACACAGCTATCATACCTTGGGTAAAGCCATGGACTTTCATATTGAGGGCGTTCAGCTCAGCAATATCCGAAAAGCGGCTATGAAAATGCGTATGGGCGGAGTAGGTTATTACCCAAGCAGTAACTTTGTGCATATCGATACCGGTCCGGTAAGAGCCTGGTAGGATGACAGCGCTGCTATTCGCCTATACCCTTGTCCGGGCCGTAACCCGTTGACGGCGGGCGTTTAATCGCATTTTCGGAGAGTTATGAAATACCATATTGTACCGGTGACGGCGTTTAGCCAAAATTGTTCGCTGATCTGGTGTGAAAAAACCGGGGACGCGGCGCTGGTGGATCCCGGTGGCGAGGCGGCAAAGCTGATGGCGGAAGTTTCCGCCAGGGCCGTGGCGGTAAAACAGATTCTGCTGACCCACGGCCACTTGGATCATGTGGGCGCCGCGGCTGAGCTGGCGGCTCATTATGGCGTACCCATTGTCGGCCCGCAGAGCGAAGATCGCTTTCTGCTGGATGCGCTGCCGGAGCAAAGCCAGATGTTCGGTTTGGATGAGTGCCCGCCCCTCACCCCCGATCAATGGCTTGAGGAAGGGGAGGAAGTACGCGTTGGGGAAGAGCGGTTCGAGATATTGCACTGCCCCGGCCACACGCCCGGACATATCGTATTTTATAATCGCGACGCGCATATCATTCTGATGGGCGACGTGCTGTTCAAAGGCGGCGTGGGTCGCAGCGATTTTCCCCGCGGCAGCCATCAGGCCTTGATCAATTCAATCCGCACCAAGCTGTTGCCGTTGGGGGACGATATTGCGTTTATTCCCGGCCACGGCGCCATGTCAACGCTGGGCCATGAGCGCCTGACCAACCCTTTTTTATAATGCCGGCCTAAAAGAGCCGCGCCCGACCCAAAAAAAACCGTCTTTAGCAAGACGGTTTCAGACTGCTGACAACGTACTCGGAGCTAATAAGAAGGGACAGGCTGCCAGAAGAGTAAACCGTCCGCGCCAGGGATGGCGCGGATCGAGCCTCCAGGGAGGGATTCACGGCGTGTTTACGATCTGGCAGCCTGTCCCGACCGGGCACTTTGTCAAAAGCTCAAACCGTCTTTAGCAAGACGGTATTCTTATTTTGGCGTGGGACCGGCTTACAGCACGGCAACAATGGCTTCGCACAGCTGCGCCATATTGTCCGTGGTCATGCCCGCCACATTCACCCGGCCGGAATTGACCGCGTAAACGCCGAACTCATCCCGCAGCCGCAGCACTTGCTCCTTGGTTAATCCGCTGAACGAGAACATGCCGTTTTGCTGATTGATAAACTCGAAATCCTGTTGCGCGCCTTTTTCCCGCAGCGTACTGACGAACAGCTGACGCATGCGTTTAATCCGTTCACGCATACCGGTCAATTCCTGCTCCCACAAGGTACGTAGCGCATCATTGCCCAGAATGGTCGCCACAACGGCGGCGCCATGGGACGGCGGGTTGGAATAGTTGGCGCGGATACAGGATTTCAGCTGGCTCAAAACGCGGTCTGCGGCTTCGGCATCCGCCGCCACCAGGGTGCATGCCCCCACCCGTTCGTTATACAGGCCGAAGTTCTTGGAATAGGAGCTGGCGATAATCATTTCACTGTGGTTTTCAGTGAAAATCCGCAGGCCCTGGGCATCTTCTTCCAAACCGCGGGCGAAACCCTGGTAGGCAAAATCAAATAGCGGCAGCCAGCCCTTTTCACGGGATAAATCCGCCAGAATGCGCCACTGGGCCTCGGTAGGATCGATGCCGGTGGGATTATGGCAACAGCCGTGGAAAAGCACCACATCGCCGGCCTGGGCATTTTGCAGGCCCTGCAGCATGCCCTCAAAATCCAGCGTATGGTTTGTCGCGTCATAATAGGCATATTCAGCAGTGCCCAGGCCGGCGGAGGCGAACACGCCTTTATGGTTCGGCCAGGAGGGTTGACTTATCCAGACGCGCTTTACGGCGGTGTTTTTCGCCAGGAAATCGGCGGCCACCCGCAGCCCGCCCGTGCCCCCCGGCGTTTGCGCGGTGCGGGCGCGTTTAGCGGCAATTATCGGACTGTCGGCGCCGAACAGCAGAACCTGGGTACATTGCCCGAAGGCGGCCAGGCCGTCGATGCCAAGATAGTTTTTGGTGATTTCGCTTTCCAGCAATATTTGTTCGGCTTTTTTTACGCTGGTGAGCACCGGCGTTTGGCCGGTTTCATCTTTATAGACGCCGATGCCCAGGTTGATTTTGTTCGGACGCGGGTCGGCACGGAAAAGATCAAGCAGGCCGAGAATGGGATCGGCAGGAGCTAACGGAATATTTTCAAACATTTTGAAGGGTTCCAGGGGAAAATGAACAGTGAGCACAACGTGCTTTCAGGTTACCGCCAGAAAACCCCTTTGCCAACAGTTTGGATAAAAAATCCCCCCGTTTATCCCCGGTATAGCGATTATATGATAAAAAAAGAAGGCAGGGGAAAACCCTGCCTTCAATATCTCAGCTCAGGACATCAAGTGCCCATGAGAAGTTGACGTCAACTTAGAACTGGTACACTACGCCCAGGGCAACGGTGTCGCCGGTGGAGTAGCCCAGTTTGTTGTTGTCATTAAGGTCATTAATGATGTAGTCAACATAAGTGGACATGTTTTTGTTGAAGTAGTAAGTCGCGCCGACTTCGTAGTATTTGATCAGATCAACGTCGCCGATACCTTCAACATCTTTCGCTTTGGACTGGCCGTAAGCGATGGACGGGCGCAGACCGAAATCAAACTGGTACTGGGCCACGATCAGGATGTCCTGGGTTTTATTGGCAAAACCGGTATTGCCGCTGAAGTTGTTGGTCAGCCAGGTTGCATTACGGGTTTCGCCGTAGGTGGCAGCCAGATATACGTTGTTAGCGTCATATTTCAAAGAGGTCGCCCACTGTTCTGCACGGTCGCCGGCGCCGTAGAAGGTAGCGTTCTGAGAATCGGTACGATCTGAGGAAGCATAAGCACCTACGATACCCACGCCGATGGGGGAAACGTACGAGACTGAACCGCCGTAGCCGTCGCCATTAGAGCGATGCGGGTCAGTTGAACGGTCGTTTTTACCCTGGTATTGCAGGGCAAAATCCAGGCCGTCAGCCAGACCGAAGAAGTTGGTGTTACGATAGGTAGCCACACCGGTGGTACGGCCGACCATGAAGTTATCGCTGTACGCGGTATCCCCACCGAATTCCGGCAACATATCGGTCCAGCCCAGTGCGTCGTAAACAACACCGTAGTTACGGCCGTAATCGATTGAACCCGCGTCGGCAAATTTCAAACCGGCAAAGCCCAAACGAGTCTTGGTACCGTCATTGTGGTCAGCGCCGCCTTCAGTGTCGTTTGCAGCGATTTGGTATTCCCATTGGCCGTAACCGGTCAATTGGTCGTTAATTTGGGTTTCGCCTTTGAAGCCGAGACGAGCATAAGACTCATCGCCGTCGCCCGCGAAACCGCCATCGTTGTCGCTGGAGAAGTAGTGCAGGCCGTCCAAACGTCCGTAAAGGTCCAGTTTGTTGCCATCTTTGTTATAGATTTCGGCCGCGTTTACAGCACCCGCAGCCAACAAGGCCGGAATTACAAATGCAAGAATAGTGCGCTTCATCATTATTACCCTCATTGGTTTTATTTGGACACCTGCCACTGCCGCTAATAATTTCTTACAGAAGTCATAGTTTCGACATGAACTATAAATTCTAATGAAACATTAATGAGAGTTTGGTGTCTTTCTGTGTCTGCACGCAGTGTTCCATTCACAGACATGTTAATCCACACAGAAAATGCTACAAAGGTCGCAATAATGTTTCAGCGGGAAACAGAGTATTGCAAAATGTAAATATGAGGGAACTTTGTGAGAGAACTCAAACTTTAAAATAATAAAGGCCAGCAATGCTGGCCTAAAGAGTTTATATATATGTTTTTCTTATATTTAATGAAGAATTTTAGAAGTTCGCATTGCGCGGACTGCGGGGGAAGGGGATCACGTCACGAATATTTTGCATTCCTGTGACATAAACCACTAATCGTTCAAAACCTAACCCAAAACCAGAATGCGGAACGGTGCCGTAACGGCGCAGATCACGATACCACCAATAATCTTCTTTATTCAATCCCATTTCAGTCAAACGCTGGTCCAGACGATCAAGGCGCTCTTCGCGCTGCGAACCGCCGATGATTTCACCGATACCCGGCGCCAGGACATCCATGGCGGCTACCGTCTTGCCATCGTCGTTCATGCGCATGTAAAAGGCTTTGATATCTTTGGGATAGTTTTTTACCACCACCGGCGCATGGAAATGTTTTTCCGCCAGATAGCGTTCATGTTCCGAGGAAAGATCGATGCCCCAGGAGACCGGGTTTTCAAAGTTCTGCCCGGAAGCCTGCAGGATGTTAACCGCCTCGGTATAATCTACCTGGGCGAAATCAGAGGCGATAAACTGTTCAAGACGGGTGATGGCTTCTTTGTCCACGCGCTCGGCGAAAAACTTCATATCGTCGGCCCTTTCGGTCAGCACCGCGTTGAAGACATATTTCAGCAGGTCTTCAGCCAACGCCGCGATATCATTGAGGTCGGCGAAGGCCACTTCCGGTTCCATCATCCAGAATTCCGCCAGGTGCCGGGTGGTATTGGAGTTTTCCGCCCGGAAAGTCGGACCAAAAGTGTAAACCTTTGATAATGCGCAAGCATAGGTTTCGGCATTCAATTGGCCGGAAACCGTCAGAAAAGCTTCCTTGCCAAAAAAATCCTCATCAAAATTGACTTTTCCCTGGGCATCCCGCGGCAGGTTTTCGACATCCAGAGTGGAAACGCGGAACATTTCCCCCGCGCCTTCAGCATCCGAGGCGGTGATAAGGGGAGTGGATACCCAGAAGAAGCCCCGCTCGTGCATAAAGCGGTGAATGGCTTGCGCCAGGGTATTGCGTACCCGGGCCACGGCCCCGATCATATTGGTGCGGGGACGCAGATGCGCCACTTCGCGCAGGTATTCAACGCTATGGCGTTTCGCCGCCATCGGATAGGTATCGGGATCATCCACCCAGCCCAGCACGTCGACTTTTTCCGCCTGGATTTCAAAACGCTGTCCGCCGCCCAGGGATTCAACCACCCGGCCGGTTACCGCCACCGAGCAGCCGGTGGTCAGACGCAAAACATCCTCTTTATAATTCGGCAAAGTATTATTTATGACCGCCTGTAATGGATCAAAGCAGGAACCGTCGTAGACGGCAAGAAAGGAGATACCGGCTTTTGAATCTCTCCGGGTACGCACCCAACCCTGTACAGTGACTTCACTGTCAGCTGGCATGCGCCCATGCAGTACGTCGACTACAGGCACTACGCTCATAAAATACTCTCTTAACTCAGGTTGATTTGAAATAGGGCTTTATCGCCGATGCGAAGGGTTAATATGTTACTTGGCGGACGGAAGGACACAAGCAAAAAACACCGTTTTGCCCAGAGAATTTGAATCTCGGCATTCGGCTCGCGCCGGAAATAATTCCGGCGCAATCATTCAGCTGGCTTTTTTGACCTGGGGTAAATCGAACGCTTTGCGCAGCGCCCTGACAAAGGCTTTATCGTGGCACATGGTCTTGCCGGGGCTATCGGAGAGTTTTGCGACAGGTTTGCCGTTGCACTCCACCAGCTTGATCACGATATTCAATGGCTTGACGCCGGGGATGTCGCAGGTAAGACGGGTGCCGATACCAAACACCAAATTCACGCGCTGCCAGAAATGGCGGTATAACTTCAGCGCCTGATCAAAATCAAGGCTGTCGGAGAAGACCAGCGTTTTGGTCAGCGGATCGATGCCCAGCTTCTGGTAGTGAACGATGGCTTTTTCTCCCCATTCCACCGGATCGCCCGAGTCATGGCGAAGCCCTTGGTAGCGCTTGGCGAAGTCCGCGCCGAAATCGCGCAAAAATGCGTCCATGGTAATGCAATCGGTTAGCGCGATGCCCAATTGGTCAGGATATTCATCCAGCCAGGCCTGCAATGCGGCGCGTTGACTGGTGGCCAGCTCCGGACTGATCTGCTGGTGGGCCTGGAACCATTCATGGGCCTGCGTTCCCACCGGCGTCAGGGAAAGCTCCCTGGCCATATCGTAATTGCTGGTGCCGATCAGATAGGGAAAATCTTGTTTCAGTTCGGCGACCACATCATACTGCACCTGGCGTGAAAAGCGCCGGCGGGTGCCGAAATCCATCAGCTTGAAATGGGAAATATCCACATCCCGGCTGGCTTCCCGGAAATGCTGGAGTTTTTGCCGCAGTTGCGCCAGCGCCATGTCGCGAAGATTGCAGGGGGAACGATGGTGGTGGACCACTTCGCTTATTACCGCCAGCAGCGGCACCTCCCATAAAATCACTTCCCGCCAGGGGCCGGTAATGCGGATATCCAGTTTGCCGTGATGATTGCGCACACTCACCTGCCGGGGATCGAAACGGAACGACCGCAGCCAAGTCAGGTAATCCTGCCGGAAGAACGGCAGTCCGGCCAGATAACCCATCTCCTGGTCGGTCAGGGCAAGATCGCGCATCATTTCAATCTGTGCGCTGATATCGCCGGCATACTCACCCAGTAAATCGTCGCCGCGGCAACGGAATTCAGCGGCGACGGTGACGTCGTGGTATCGGTGATATACCGCCTGCTGCATATGCAGCTTATAGGCATCGGTATCGAGTATCGACGATAAAATCGGCTTAGTGGCTAAATTCATGGCGCGTTACAGCATCCTCTTACGACGCAAAATCACAGTCGGCAAATGGCGAAACGACTGAAGTCTTTCCGGGCTTTCTTATAAGTGTAGTCACATCAAATCATAGATTGCGTAATAACGTCGAGGCTTAAACGTGCCGTTCTGCCGGATTAAGCCGGTATGAAAAACGCCAAAGCCCATGGTATTGCTTCATTTTTATCCGATCCGAAGCATTTTAAGAAATGCATTCGTTTACAATGGCAACATAGCCTTAACAGGAATAGACTTATTCCGAGAAATCTATGACGATGCCAAAAGGTTAATTATGACTCAGCAGCCGCAAGCAAAATACCGCCATGATTATCGTGCGCCGGATTATACCATCACCGATATCAGCCTGGAATTTGATCTCAATGCCGAAACCACCACGGTGACGGCGGTCAGCAAGGTAGTCCGCCACGGTCAGCCAGGGGCGCCTTTGTTGTTGAACGGAGAGGATCTCCAATTGCTCGTGATCCGTGTCGATGGCCGGGAGTGGTCGCACTACCGCCAGGAAGCCCCTGGGCTGGTCATTGAACAGTTGCCGGAGGCGTTTACATTGACCATTGTCAATGTGATTCATCCGGCGGAAAACTCCGCCCTGGAAGGGCTGTATCTCTCCGGCGATGCCTTGTGCACACAGTGCGAAGCGGAAGGTTTCCGTCATATTACCTATTATCTCGATCGTCCCGACGTCCTGGCGCGTTTTACCACGCGGATCACCGCGGACAAAGACCGCTATCCCTTTTTGTTGTCCAACGGCAACCTGATTGATAAAGGCGACAACGAGGATGGCCGCCATTGGGTGGTCTGGCAAGATCCTTTCCCCAAACCCTGCTATCTGTTTGCCCTGGTGGCCGGCGATTTTGACGTTTTGCGCGACTCTTTTACCACTCAATCGGGGCGGGAAGTGGCGCTGGAGCTGTTTGTGGACCGCGGCAACCTGGATCGCGCCGGCTGGGCCATGACCTCGCTGAAAAACGCCATGCGCTGGGACGAAACCCGCTTCGGCCTGGAATACGACCTTGACATCTATATGGTTGTGGCCGTGGATTTCTTCAATATGGGGGCGATGGAAAATAAAGGCCTGAACGTATTCAACTCCAAATATGTTCTGGCGAGGGCACAGACCGCTACCGATAACGATTATCTCAATATAGAACGGGTCATCGGCCACGAGTATTTTCATAACTGGACCGGCAATCGCATTACCTGTCGCGATTGGTTCCAGCTCAGCCTGAAAGAGGGACTGACCGTTTTTCGCGATCAGGAGTTCAGCGCCGATCTGGGTTCGCGCGCGGTGAATCGCATCGGCAATGTCCGGGTCATGCGCGGCTCCCAGTTTGCCGAGGACGCCAGCCCGATGGCTCATCCGATTCGTCCTGATATGGTTATCGAGATGAATAACTTCTATACCCTCACCGTATATGAGAAGGGTGCGGAAGTGATTCGCATGATGCATACGCTGCTGGGTGAGGAGAAATTCCAGGCGGGGATGCGGCTTTATGTCAAACGCCATGACGGCAGCGCCGCCACCTGCGATGATTTCGTCAATGCCATGGAGCAGGCATCCGGCGTTGATCTGACGTTGTTCCGCCGGTGGTACGGTCAATCCGGCACGCCGGTACTTACGATCCGGGACGATTACAATCCCGAGCTGCGTCAATATCAACTGCACGTGAGCCAGATGACGCCGCCCACCGCCGGGCAAAAAGAGAAGCTGCCGTTACATATCCCCCTGAATATTGAATTGTATGATGTGGAAGGCCAGGTTATTCCGCTGCAGCGGGAGGGCAGGCCGGTGAATAATGTTCTGAACGTTACCGAAGCGGTGCAGACCTTTATTTTCGACGACGTGCCGTCATTGCCGATTCCTTCGCTGTTGCGCGGCTTTTCGGCGCCGGTTAAGCTTGATTACCCTTACGGCGATCAGCAACTGGTATCGCTGATGCGTTTTGCCACCGACGAGTTTTCCCGTTGGGACGCGGCGCAAAGCCTGCTTTCCATTTATATCCGCCTGAGCGTGGCGCGCTTTCGCCAAGGACAGCCCCTGACGCTGCCCCTGCATGTGGCCGATGCCTTCCGGGGCATATTGCTCGATCCCGGCCTTGATCCGGCCTTGGCCGCGCAAATCCTGACCCTGCCCGGTGAAAACGAAATGGCGGAGCTGTTTGAGAAAATCGACCCCGCCGCCATCCACGCGGTGCACGAGGCCTTGATTCGCTGTCTGGCGACGGAGCTCGGGGATGAACTGCTGGCGGTTTACCATGCCAACAAAACGCCGCTATACCGGGTGGAGCAACAGGACATCGGCAAGCGCGCCTTGCGTAATATCTGCCTGTTCTATCTGGCGTTCGGCGAACACGATCAGGCGGTGGCGCTGACCACGCAACAGTATCACCAGGCGGATAATATGACCGACATGCTGGCTGCCCTCGGCGCCGCCGTAGCGGCTCAACTGCCTTGCCAGGCGACACTGCTGGCGGATTTCGACCAGCATTGGCATCACGACGGACTGGTAATGGACAAGTGGTTTACCCTACAGGCCACCAGCCCGGCCACCGATGCCCTGAGCCAGGTCAAGATTCTTTTGACGCATCGTTCATTCAGCCTGAACAATCCCAATCGCATCCGCGCGTTAATCGGCGCCTTCA
Source organism: Sodalis sp. RH16 (assembly GCF_047324245.1). Lineage (NCBI taxonomy): Bacteria > Pseudomonadati > Pseudomonadota > Gammaproteobacteria > Enterobacterales > Bruguierivoracaceae > Sodalis > Sodalis sp. RH16. The sequence goes on from NZ_CP178737.1 coordinate 3,526,714, forward strand.
CCGCCGGCAATCCCTCGGCGTTCCATGCCGCCGACGGCAGCGGTTACCGCTTCCTTGCGGAAATCCTCGTTGAGCTCAATACCCGCAATCCCCAGGTGGCTTCCCGGCTTATCGAACCGCTGATCCGTTTGCAGCGTTACGACGATTCGCGCCAGGCGCTAATGCGCCAGGCGCTGACAACGCTGCAGGCCTTGCCGAACTTGTCCGGCGATCTCTACGAGAAAATCACCAAGGCGCTGGCTACGGAACAATAAGACGCAGGCCGGCATAGGCCGGCCGCAGACTGCTGACAAACGCACTCGGAGTCAATAAGGCGGGACAGGCTGCCAGAAGAGTAAACCGTCCGCGCCATGGATGGCGCGGATCGAGCCTACAAGGATGTATTCACGGCGTGTTTACGATCTGGCAGCCTGTTCCGACCGGGCACTTTGTCAATAAGCTCAGGCCGGCATAGGCCGGCCGTGTTTTTTGCGCGGCCTCTCTGATATTCCGCAACCCTTTTTGCCTCGCGGCGCTACTTTCCCCCATGATACAAAAACGGGGCCGGCCCGTTATGCATTTCGCTTATTGCACATGTTTGCGTGCAAGGGCGGGGGAAAGTTTCATTGCGTAAATGGGGGGAAGCATGATGATCCCGGATCATTATGAACGACAGGCCATGCTTGAAATACAGCATTGGAAAAATCCGCGGGCCGGCGGTTCACTCAGGGCATTTAAAGTGATTAATAAGCCGCTGGACTCTCTTGGGAACGCCATTTTACAGGCGCCAGGCATCGGCGGGATTTTGCAGGGCGTGATCATCGCCCTTACCGGTATTTGCAATGATTTGGCGCAATTAAGCGTCAGGCCACAGGCCATCTTCGAGGAGTTCCGCCGTGACGGGTGGAGCGGCGTGGCGTCCCTTGGTGATATCGGCGCCTTGTCTCTGGCCGGCATTGACAAAACGGTAGGATCCCTGTCGGCCAAATATAAAGGACTGGCGCTGGCGGAAGGCATGGGGGCGGGGCTTACGGGCATCGCCGGGCTGGCGCTGGATATTCCGTCGCTGATTACGCTCAATTTGCGGGCCGTCGGCGAATATGCCACCTATTACGGCTTCGATATCAATAAACAGGAAGAAAAACTCTTTGCCCTACAAATTATGGGCCTGGTTTCTTCCCCCTCCGACGCCGCAAAAAATATCGCCATGGCGCAGCTGGCGGCCATAACCCGGGATACGGCCAAAAAAAGAACTTGGCGCCAATTGGAAAAACATGCCCTGGTGAAAATTATCCAGGAAATAGCTAAAACGCTAGGTATCCGTTTAACCAAGGCCAAACTGGCGCAAACCGTGCCGATTGTCGGTGCGGTAGTAGGCGGCGGTTACAACGTTTATTTCACCACTCAGGTGTGTGATGCCGCCTATTATTTATACCGGGAACGTTTTCTATCAATGAGATTCGGGCCGCAGGTAACCGCTGTCGCCGTCAGGCCGGCCTAAGCGACGCGCCGGTCCCGCACCGCGCCAGTGTGCCGGACCATAAAGTCGTAGGGCATATTATGCCGTTGGGCGCCGCGAAAGCTGATACCCTGCGTGGCGGAAAAGGAGCGGTCATCGGCAGCCGGTACCGGGGCTGTGCCAGGACGCCGCCAGGTTGCCGGTCATCAGCCCGACCATGTGGCCTTCGTCCAGCGACCGGCGCGGGATATCCGCCACCAGGCCGCCCTGGTACATAACCAGGCACCTGTCTACCAGCACAAAGAGTTCGGCCAAATCGGTGGAGTACACCAGTACCGATCCGCCGGCGGCGGCGTAGGTATGGATAGCCTGATAAATGATCTCCTTGGTGCCGACATCCACGCCGCGGGTCGGATCGAACAGCAGCAGCGTTCTGGCCCCGGTTATCAGTGCGCGCGCAATAAGCGCCTTCTGTTGATTACCGCCGGAGAGACTGGTGATTTTAAAGTTAAGATAACGGTCGCTCAGCTCCACCTGCGGCGACACATTAGCGACGGCACGTCTTTCACCGCGGCGGTTTATGCCGCCCGCCACGCTGAACCGGCGCAAAATCGACTGGGTAATATTGGCGGCGGTGGACAGCGTGGGGAAAATGCCTTCGCTTTTACGATCCTCCGGCACAAAAGCGATGCCGCCGGATTTAAACAGCGCATCGCGGGGATTACGCAGCCTGACTTCCTGGCCCTGCATCACGATTTGCCCGCCGCTGGGCGGCATCAGTCCGGCCAGGGTGCGGAAAAGTTCGCGCTGGCCCTGTCCCTCCAGGCCGGCGACGCCGACGATTTCCCCGGCTCGCAGCTCAAAGGAGACCGAATCAAAATTTTGCCCGCACAGATCGTTAGCCATCAGCAACGGCTGGGAGTTTGCGCCTGGATCCGTGCCGGCCGGCGGCCGGTGTTCTCCCCGCGCTCGCCGGCCCACCATCATTTCAAAAATATCCCCGTCGCCCACGTCCTCCAAACGGACGGTGGCGATGGAGCGCCCGCTGCGAAGTACCGTGGCATGAGAAGCGATTTCACGGATTTCGGCCAGACGATGGGAAATAAACAGGACCGACGCACCCTGCGCCGTCAGGCGACGGACCAGCGTAAACAGCCAGTCCACGTCCGCCAGGGCGCCGGTGGGTTCGTCCAGTATCAATAACCGGGGCCGGCGGTGCAGGGCGCGGACGATTTCCACCCGTTGGCGGGCGGCGATGGACAGGTCATCCACCATGGCCCGGGGGGAGATATCATGGACATCATGTTCGGCCAGGATGGCATCCGCCAGGCGGGCCATCTGCCGGGGGGCGATAAGGCCTCCGGCGCCTTTGGCTGAGCGCGGCAAAAAGAAATTTTGCGCCACCGACAGGTTGGGCAGCAGGCTCAGTTCCTGGAAAGCGGTGCAGACCCCCGCCTGGCGGGCATGTAAAGGTGAACGGGGGGCATAATCGTTTTCGTCCAGCGTCATCGTTCCGTTATTGGGCGCGACGACCCCCGACAGAATTTTCACCAGCGTGGATTTACCCGCGCCATTCTCCCCTAACAGTGCCTGTACCTGGCCGGGATTAAGCGTCATTGAGACGCTTTCCAGCGCCACGGTGGCACCGTAGGCTTTCGATACCGATGTCAGGGTCATGCCCTGGGATAGGTTTTGTACCATCATTTCGTTTGCCTTTTGAAAAGCCGCCGGCGCCAGAGCCCCGACGGCGCGCCGGTGGATTAAGGTTGAACCGTCGCCGTGACTTTGGTGAGCCTGTATTGGTCAACCGGCGGCTGGCAGTGTTCGCAATTGATACCCGGTTCGTCGGGGGCTTTGACAATCGCTGCCGGCAGCGGCTGGATGGTCATCCCCGGCGTTGGAGTGCCTTTGAGCGCCGAGTCCAGCGTCACTTCCGGTAACAATGTCGGGTTATAAATCTCGGTGGAGAATCCTTCGGGTACCAGATTACCGGCAAAAACGTTACAGCCGTCGGCAATGGCGCTGCCTTTGCACAGCTTAATCTGGTCTGCCGTCGCCCAGGGCAGCGGATATTCCACGTTGGTCGGTTCCAGTTTGCGTTTGCCGGTCAGCACTTCCATCATCAATTTAAAGGCGTAGCCCGCCGTTGCCGGCGGTGAACCGGCGGAAACCCCGGTCAGCCCGCGTTTGCGATAGTCGTCGTTGATAAATCCGAGACGGAATCCGTTCATATTTTCCCCGGTAATCGGCATCATTTTGCCTTTACGGTCGGCGACGGCGTTTAATACCCCGGCTTCACCCAATTCCGACCAAATACCGTCTACGTCCGGGTGCGCCGCCAGCGCCTTGGCAGTTTCACGCTGGCTGATACGATCGTCCCAATAGCCGTAATATTCAGAGACCACTTTGATATGCGGATATTGGGAAAATATATGCATTGCGCCGTCATAATGCCGTTTATCCACCGAGGTGCCGGGCACGCCGCGATTCATAAATATCTTTCCTTTACCGCCAAGCGTATTAACCAGAAATTGGGCCATATTCTCACCGGCGCCGGCGGTAATATAACTGATGTTATAAGCGCATTTTTCCGTTACGGTAGAATCAAACATAAAAAACTTTACGCCTTGGCTGCATCCGCGCCGGACTACCCGATTTAACGCCGTGGGAGAAATGGGAAAGCTGATAATGCCGTCGGCCTTGGCGGCAATCATGCTTTCATAAGCCGATATTTGCGCCTGCGGGTCGGTACCGGAGATGACCTCCTCCAAATCGACCATTTTGTCGTAGGGCGGTGTTTTTGCAAGCGATTTGATAATATTGGCTGTTTCGCTCATCCAGTTATTTCCGCTATAACTCAGGCTAAGAAATATTTTGTATTTTTTAGCGGGCGGCGGCGTATCGGCGGCAAGGGCGTAATTCATTACGCCGCATAATAACAACGCCGAGGCGGCAAGAGACGCATATCTCTTGAGATATCCATTTAAAGACATATTAACTCCTGAATAGTTATTGACGGTTTATACCCTGCCTCTTTCAATTTGCAGGTATGTTGGTTTTATTACTCACCCGTTATTTCTTGAATAATTTGGCGCAATTTTCCAGCCAGACGGCCAACGCATTATCCGAACCGGATTGAAATAATAGCGCCAGGGTTATTACGACACCTGATACTATTTGTCGCCAGCCCTGGCTCAGCCCGGTCGCGGCGATAACCGAATCGAGGGTGACCAAGAATAGACATCCGACAATGGTGCCGACAAAAGTGCCTTTACCGCCCAGGATAGATGAACCGCCCACCACCACGGCGGCAATCGACGGCAGCAGATAAGGATCGCCCATGCGCAACGTCGCCCCGTCGGAATAGCCGGTCAGAAGCGCTCCGCCGGCGGCGGCGCTCAGGCCGCTGAGCGCATAGGCGGCGATGGTGACGCTGGTGACGGGCAGGCCGCTGACGCGCGCCGCTCCAAGGCTACCGCCCATCGCATACAGATTGCGGCCGAACACCGTGCTCTTCTGGATAAATATACCCAGCAGGCAAAACAGGATAAAGAACGCCAGGATGCAAGGCATGCCGGCTATGGATCCTTTTACCAGCGCCGACAACAGCGGCGGCGACGCGCCCAGGGTACTGCCGCCGCTGGCGCCCAGCGCCAGCGAGGCGACGATAATGCCGGTGCCCATCGTCATGATAAAAGGCGGGATGCCGAGCAGGGCGATGCCGATGCCGCTAAAGGCGCCAATCGCCGCCGCACCCAGCAAAATCAGCGGCAGCATGTAGGCGACATTGCCGCCGTCTGCGCCGATGGCCCCGGCGGACATGACGCCGCCGAACATAAACAGCGAGGCCACCGACAGGTCCATGCCGCCGCTCAGGATCACCAATCCCTGGCCGAACGACACCAACAGTAAAAATGTGCTCAGGGTTACTATCATCAGCATCTGAGACCATGAGCCTAGGGCCGGGCTGATCAACCGGGAAGCGAAAATCATCAGCACTGTCAGCAGGAGCAGCATCAGCGGCGCAATATACTCCCCATTGATGCGCGATCCTGTCCGTTGATCGCGCCGTGGGGAGGCGCTCGGGTTAACCGGTGTAGACGTATTCATCTGGCCGTACCTCCTGTGCGGGGGCGATTAATCACCCGGCCGCACACAATGGCTAAAATCAGTAATACCCCTTGGAAAAAACCGATATAAAACGACGCGACGCCCAGAGCAAACAGCATTTTCTGCATCAAGAGCAGCACCGCCGCGCCCACCATTGAGCCAAAGGCGCCGCCGTGCCCGCCGCTGAGGCTGGTGCCCCCGAGGGCGACCGCGGCGAACGACAGCAATAAAAAAGGCAGGCCTGCATTAGGGTCGCCGGTGGCGGTCTGGGCGCTCAGCATAAAACCCGCAGCGCCGTAAAAGCAGCCCGCCAGGATGAAAGCTTTGCAACGGGTCCATTTCACCGGTATGCCCGACAGGGCGGCGGCATTGTCATCCGCGCCGACGGCGTAAAAGGCAATACCGGTATCGGTATTTTTCAGCCCCAGCCACAGCAGGGCAAAAAAGCCGACGATCAACGCTGAAACGGGCACGGTGTTCCAGAGCATATCGGTCAGGGTATCGCTGACAAACGGGGCCACCGAACCGCCGGGCACCGGCAATAGCAGCAGCGCAATACCCTGGCTGATAATCATCGTGCCGAGCGTGGCCGCAATGGTCTGGATACCCCGATAGGCCACCAGATAACCGTTTACCGCCCCGACCACCGCCCCGGCCGCCATGGACAGCGCCAGGCTGAACAGCGCGCCCAGCGGCCCGTCGAAGGGAGCGATCGCTGTCAGCACATTGGCTATGGAAATAACCCCCGCCAGGGATAAATCGAATCCGCGGCTCAGGATCACCAACGTTTGGCCGGCGGCGGCCAGCGCCAGCGGCGCGGCGTTATTGAAAAGATTGGCTATGGAATACGCGCTGAACGCGTCCGGTTCGGCCAGCCCATACAGCACGTACATCACCAGATAGACCAAAATCGCCAACAGAGCGCCGCGAAACAGCGGTTTGCGACCGGCTTTAGGGCGTAAGCCGCCCGCGGTATGCGTATCTATACCGTGCGATAGATGACTCATGAGAAAATGTCCTGTGAAATTAGGGATTCATTAAGTGAACCAGGCCATGTCCTTCAACTTTGTTCAAACTTGACATCGATGTCGTCGAAATTGCGCAGGCGGTAGATCATCATTGAGATACCCCAGCAGCCGATAAACAAGGCGATGACGATATAACCCAATAGATTGAAATGGGCGGTCAGGTTCTGGATAACGTCCCACGCGCTTCCTTGCAGGGACAGTTTGTCGGATAGCAGCGCCAGCACTTCGATACCGCCGATAAAAAACGCCACCATTACCGACAGCAAAGTGATGGTCATGTTGTAGTAGATTTTTCGGATGGGACGAACAAAGGCCCAGCGGTAAGCGCCCACCATCAGCATGCCGTCCAGGGTATCAATCAGCAGCATGCCGGCGGTGAACAATGCGGGCATTACCATGATGCTCAGAAAGGAGAGTCCGCCGTGGGCCTGGGTGGAAGACAGTCCGAACAGCGCCACCTCGGTGGCGGTATCAAAGCCGATTCCGAACAGAAAGCCAATGGGGAATAAATGCCAGCTTTTTGACACCAGCGCAAACAACGGGCGAAATATCCTGGCAAAAAATCCCCGGCGGCTGAGAAGTAAATCCAGGTCTTCTTCAATGATTTCCTCGCCCCGGCGCACGGCGCGGAACGATTTAAACACCGACAGGAAAATCAGAAAATTGATCGCGGCGAGAAACAGCAGGAAAGATGCGGAGGCGATGGTACTGATAATGCCGCCGATGGCCTTCATATTGCCCATGTAATTTTGGATGGCAACCGAGGCCGCCACCACGCCGGCGCACACCAATATAACCACGGACGCGTGGCCGAGAGAGAAGAAAAAACCGGCGCTGCTGGCCGTTTTGCCTTCCTGCATCAGCTTTCGTGTGGCGTTATCAATGGCTGCGATATGATCGGCATCCACAGCGTGGCGCAGGCCGAAGGTGTAGGCCAGCAGTGACGTACCCAGGAGCGTGGGTTGATCGTGGAATAATAACAGCGCCCATGCCCAGGCAACGACGTTAAGAATCACAATGGCCCAACGGAGAAAACGGGTGTGCTCGTCGCCTTTAATAAACTGTTGCAGAACATCTTTCATCGTATTCACCTGTCAATAGACTGCTTAACGTTAGGTCCGCCGGCCGCGGCCGGCGGATGCCGCGGGTAGATAAATCGGCGGCGTTATTTTTACCGTGTCGCTGCGCGGCCCGGCGATACCGCGATGGGCGTGGGGGCCGCCGGACCCTGGGCATGATGATGGTGATGATGAGCATGGGGCGCCGGCGTGAGAGACGCCCGCTCCAGCGCGGCGCAGGGATCGGCGATTTGCTCCACCTGGTTGAGCGAGACCGGCTGGCCGTGTGGCGTATGAAGATAAGCCAAATGCCATAAGGCCTGCCGCGTGGTCACATCTTCTTCGCGCAGCACCGCCTTGTGCGCCAGCAACCGTTCCAGCGCCGCCAGCCATTGCCGGTAGTAGGCGTCGCCGATGCTTTCATCTGCCCGCTGCGGCTGTTCGCGGATAATGGCCGAGAAAGCCTGTACCCACTCCGTCCAGCTATACAGCCCGCCGTGGGAGAGCTGCAACGCGGTGGCGAAGGCCTCCGCCTGCCAGGGTTCGCCAAACGACATCTCGGGTTCGTCCATAATGGGAATCGGCCGCTGTTCCTGGGTTAACCTGGTCATGTATTAGCCCTCCGCCGGTGCGGGGTCGATGTAGTCATCCCACAGATCGAGATAGACGGCTGACTTTCCTTCGGTCTGTGCGCCCCAAAGCGCCTGCGCCTCGAAACGCACGCTGTAGACATGCTGTGGCCGTTCCCCCTGCCCGTGGGCGGTGGTGTCGGGGAACACAAAGGCGCCCTGGTGGCGGAACACGGTGCCGGTTTTGCCGCGCACATAGCGGGGCAGGCGCGTGTGTCCCTTGGGATGAATATTTTTCGCCTGCACCCGATCCCCTGCGTTGAAACGCTGCGCACGGTCGGTAGGACGTACATATACCGGATTGGTTTTTACCGCCGCCAATACCTGATCTTTTTCCAATACCATCATGGCCGTGCCTCCTGGAGCTGTTTGATTTTGTCTGCAAGTTCTTCGGCGGTGAATAGGCCGTTATCCAGGCCCAGGGTTTCCATGGCATGGAACCAATGGACATAGTAAGGCGTGCTCAGGTACTCGGCGGGATCCATCACTTCTATGGCGTGGCGGAACTCGTCAATGGGGCACAGGCCGCCGGCAAAATAGAGGCCGATGGTGGAGAAAACCTGTTTTTCCCAGGCGGCTTTAAACACCGGTTCGTTGTGATCAGGATTGATCGGTCCCAGGTTGTGCATGCCGCCGACATCGTGAATTGAATTCATGGCAGATTCTCCAGTTTCAGGGGTGGGTGACCGGCGCCAGCAGGTCGGTTCCGATCATCGAGTCACGGCTCACCAGTGACGCCAATTGTTCTTCGCTCATGTCCTCGCTGCCCGCAGGACGCTGCGGCAGCACCAGATAGCGGATTTCGGCATTGCTGTCCCAGACCCGGACCTCGACGCTATCATCAAGGGTTACCCCGAATTCGGCCAGCACGGCGCGCGGCTCGATCACCGCACGCGAGCGATACTGCGGCGCTTTGTACCAGGTGGGCGGCAGGCCGAGTGTCGGCCAGGGATAGCATGAGCACAGGGTACAAACCACCATGTTGTGCACGGCGTCGGTGTTTTCCGCGACGTACATGTGCGCGCCTTCCAGGCCGGTAAACCCCAGTTCGGCAATGGCCGCGGTTGCATCGGCGAGCAGCCGCTGTTTATAAGCGGGATCCGCCCAGGCTTTTGCCACAACCTTGGCGCCGTTTTTTGGTGCGAAACGGTGCTCGAAGATATCGATGATTTCATCGATGGCTTCCGGTTTCAGATAGCCTTTCTCAATTAATAGCGATTGAATGGCCTTGATTCGCAATGTGGGAATCGACGGCGGCGTCGTAGGTTCAAAAACGTCTTTCATTACGATCTCCTGTGTTGTGACGTTATTTTTTACGCATGTGCTTTAAGAACATGGTGTCGCGGTTATGCGTAAAGCGATAAAAAAAGCCCCAGCGACTCAAACGAGTCGTTGGGGCATCTTTGCCGATTCTGCGCTGTTCAGCGGCCGGTGATTTTATATTCCGGCCACATCTTTAATACCGTTAAGCATTACCCTTATCAGCCGCTCATACGGCATTCTTTGCTATTAACTAAGCAATTAGGATGCCAAAACGGCTTTTTAATCAGAAATCTATATAAAACATGAGATTGTTTTAAAAATAATTAATTTTACGCTTGGCACCGGGGAAAATATGACTCATCCAGGTGCAATTTATTTGTGAAATATCACCACTTTTGTGCATAATTATCCTTGTTAGTTGTAATGGCATCCTGCTGTGGCAAAAATCATTAACACGCTAAGTTATTTTTATCAGGGATCAAAACAGCTGCGGGATTTAATTTTCTGCAACCACTCATGGGGTCTGGCCAATAATTCAATGCTGAGTTCTTCCACGGTTGTTTGCCGCTCAGTGGCGAACCGGCGCAATAAAATATAGGACTGCTGTTCGTCGCACTGCAATGTGTTCATTAACAAAATTTGTGCCGACAGTAAAAACTTTCGCGACTTGACCCGGATCTCCAGCTTTGCGATGGTGGTTTTATCATCCTGCTTGCGCCGATATTGGTTCATCGCCAGCAGGATGGTGGAGAATATCCCTTCTGACTTCATGGGTTTACGCAAATAGCCGTCGATATCCTGGTTGATAATCCACAGCAGACGGGACGGCGCTTCCGATCCCAGCAACGCGATTTTCGGGCATTCCGGCCAGGGCTGCGCTTCCAACTGCCGCAATAAGATATTATTGTCGCTGTCGAAAATAACCATGTCATGCCCGCCGTTCAGAGTATCGGGTTCGGGTTCGGTAAAAGGAATGCCCATGATGCCCAGACGGCGGAACTGCTGCAATAAATGCTGTTCATCACGCGCGTTGCAGCCTAACAGCGCAATTCGCAAGCCGCGCACCACCAATCGGTTATTTTTCACGTTATCCCTCATCGCGTCAGCTTTTCGCACCGGGTTCGGGCGCTCCGACCCAGGTAAGATAGGGGTCGGGCTTTACCGGTTCGGGCGCCTGCCAAAAAATATGGAATTTGCCGTCCGCGCCGCAGCGCGCCAGTTTGGGCGTCAGCCAGGCATGATTGTTATCCGCATCGATCCGGGTTGCGCCGTTGGGAGCCATGAAAACATCCTCGTAGGCCGCCTGGCGAACCAGCGCCACATCATCGCTGCCGCAGCGCGTAATGGCATTCGCCAGCATATGGCCGCCAATCCATGCCGCCTCGGCATCTACCGACGGCGAGCAGTCCTCGCCGAAACGCCGGCGATAGCGCGCCAGGAACTGTGCATTTTCCGGCGTATCTATCGATTGGAAATACACCGCGGAAACCAGGTAGCCTTCCACCGTTTCGGCGCCGACCATATTCACTTCCGCTTCACAAAGGGTCAGGCTAAGCCGCGCGATGGGGTGTGAGCGCAAAAAAGGGTGGTCGGCCGCCATGTCATGCCAGACGCGGTAAAAGCGGTAAGCGGAAATACCTACCAGGGTAACCAACACCACCGGCGGTTTTTTAACGATGATATCCTCTATAATCGCCGCAACCTCGGTTTCCCCCAGCGGCAAGAGGCGGCTGGCGATCATGCGTCCACCCAGGGGCTCCACGGTTTCGCCCGTGATTCTGTCGATTTCCCAGGACCAGACATAATCGGAACCGATATGATAGATATCCGGCTGGTAGTGCTCAGCGACGTATCGAATCATCGGCAGGACATGCTGGTTGGGCGCCGCGCCGAGGTAGATTACATTATTGCTGCTTTCGAACCCCTCATAGCGCGCGGTATGCCATAGCAGGGCGTTGGCCCCCTCAACCAGCGGCAGGATCTGCTTGCGCGACGCCGACGTATAACATCCGACGATATGCCTGACGCCGTGCCGGTAAAGCAATTCATGGCAATAGTGATAATAGTTTTCCAGGTTGCAGGCCGGGTCGAAAATCACCGGCGCCAGGGTAAATGGCAAGGCGGGATTGGCGTTAACCTCTTCAATGGCCAACAGGATGCCGTTAAGCATTTCCCGTCCAATAACGCCGTACTGGCCCGAGACGGAATAAAGAATACCGACCGGAATCGGTGACTCCCGCCGGCCGCGGTATGGCCGCGGATGTATGGCCGTAGTGAGCATCGCGTCTCCTTTTATTATGCGGTTTCACCGGGCTGGCAACGGATTAAATCCGGATAAAAATGCGTTTGGCGCATGGCCACCAGGTCCTTGCGCCTTACGACATTGGTGGGATAAGTACTGTCGAGATTACGGGTGTCCACATCTTCAGTGACCACGTCGCCGGCTCCCACCACCAGGGATTCGCGCCGCGGCCAGAGGAAGGTGTCCGGTCCGAAGATACCGCTGGGCAGCGCCGGCAGCGACTCGCTGCTATCCTGGGCGTTGGCGAACGCCAGATACACATTATTTTCCCCGGCCCGGACCCTGGGCAGCAGCCAATGATAGGGACTGGCGCCGGTGGCGATGGGGTAGTTATGCGGGATACGGGTGCCGGTATGCGCTCCGGCTGCCGGGGCGTTCAGCGCTGCGGGGCAGGCGATGATATCGCAGCCGCGCAGGGCCAGTATGCGGCCGGCCTCAGGGAAATTAAGATCGTGCCCCAACAGCAGTCCGACCCGGCCGCAGGGCAGGTCTATCGCAACCCACTCGTTGCCCGCGGCGGCCCAGGCGGCGTCTTTGGCGGTTAAATGGATCTTGCGATAGCTGCCGATGACGCCCTGCGGACCGACGGCCAGCGCGGTGTTGTAAAACGCCCCTTCTTGCGAGGCCTCCACCAGCCCGGCTACCAGGGTTAAACGGTGGCTAACCGCCAGACGCATTAGCGCGAGCACCGCTGCGCCGTCCAACGTCAGGGCAGACTGCGGGCCTCGATATTCACCGCTCAGCGCCAGCTCGGGCAGTACCAGCAGTTCTGCTCCTTGCCGGCTGGCGCGGTCGGCCAGACGGGTGATAACGGCCAGATTGCCGGCCACGTCATCGCCAGGCGCGAATTGACCGACGGCAATACGCGAGCATTTACCGGCCGGCAGGGGGCGCATGCCATACAGTCGGAAAAAGTCCAGCGGGTTCCAGGCATAGCTGTTGTTCATCAGCTCTTTGTACAGCGCCGGCCGGCGCTGCCGGATCAACGCGCCCGGACGGGATGCGCGCCTGATGGTGCCGCTGACCAGGCCGTCGCCGCAGTCGCGCCAAGCCTGTATATGGCCGTCCGGCTCGATGATGCAGCTGCCGCCGCTGAATTGCACGCCCCGTTCCAGGCCCCAGCGGTTGCTCTCGATGAGATAACAGCCGTTCTCATAGGCTCGGTTAATCCAGTAAGGTGCGGGGGTACGCTCGGCCAGCCAATTGCTGATATGGCAGATGACATCCGCGCCGTGGATTCCCGCCAAACGGGCGGTTTCAATAAAATGAATATCCATGCAGATCAGCAGCGCAATATTTCCGATGGGCGTACTGAATACCGAATGACCCAGATCGCCGTTGGCGGCCCACTTAGGTTCGGAAATATAAGGGTGAGTTTTTCGATGTTTGCCGATGACCCCTTCAGGACCGATAAGTACCGCTGTATTGTAATAAAGCCCGTTAACGGCGTCCTCTTCCGGTAATCCGATCACCAGATAACAATCGTAGCGCCGGGCCAGTTCGGCAAAAAGGCCGGTAGTGGCGCCGGGAACGGATTCAACATAGGGCGCCACTTCTTCGCGATCCTGCCAGCAATAGCCGGTGGTGCCCATTTCCGGCATTACCACCAGACGCGCGCCCTGTCGTGCGGCCTGTTCCGCCAGGTCCAGCAGGCGGCGGATATTCTCTTCTTTATGGAATAACCTTGGCTCAAACTGAATGGCCGCGACGGGGATTGGTTCAGTGCTCATAGTAGAACTCCAGGATTATCTAAAAATACTCGGCGTGTGATGTCAGCGTCCAATGGCCCCGGCAATGCGTTCAATTCCGTCAGGATAAAAAAAAGCCCCGCTAACTCAGAGAGCTAGTGGGGCATCTTTGCCGGTTCTGTTTGTTTGCATGAAAAGCACGCCGTCCGCTTAACGGCTGCCGTTGATAATGAGTTAAGCAGGAACTATGCCAAAAAAAATTATTGATATAAATCAAGAAAATGTCATATTTCTATTTTGTCAATGGACCGGCATGGCGCCCTGAAAGCGCTTTTGCAGTGCAAAAATGGGGCTGTCCGCACCAAAAGAAGGCGAAGGACGCCGCAACACAGCCAAGTATGGGTAAATTGCTTTTTTTTACTCCGTTCAATTTCTTTTCCGCAGGGGATGCCCGATAATACCGCCCCGGTTGCAACCGGGATATCAGGAGACCCTATGTTTTATCCCCTCGTTAAACAGGCGTTATTTCAGCTCGATCCGGAACGCGCCCATGAATTCACCTTTCAGCAGCTGCGCCGAATTACCGGCACACCCTTTATGGGGCTGGTGCGCCAGTCGGTACCCGTCAAAACGGTCAGCTGCATGGGCATAACTTTCAAGAACCCGCTAGGGCTGGCCGCCGGACTGGACAAAGACGGTGAGTGCATCGATGCCCTCGGCGCCATGGGATTTGGGTTTATCGAAGTCGGTACGGTGACGCCGCGTCCGCAGCCCGGTAATGATAAACCGCGCCTGTTTCGTCTGGTGGCGGCCGAGGGGTTGATTAATCGGATGGGGTTTAACAATAAGGGTGTTGACTATCTGGTTGAAAACGTTAAAAAATCTCATTATGACGGCGTATTGGGCATTAATATCGGCAAAAATAAAGCCACGCCGGTAGCGCAGGGCAAGGATGATTATCTCTATTGCATGGAAAGAATATATCCCTACGCGGGATATATCGCGATAAATATTTCTTCACCCAACACTCCCGGGTTGCGGACGTTACAATTCGGCGAGGCGCTGGACTCACTATTGCTGGCCATAAAAAATAAACAGGCCGAATTGAACCAGTATCACCACAAATATGTCCCCGTTGCGGTGAAAATAGCCCCCGACCTGACGGATGAGGAGCTGTGCCAAGTGGCCGATAGCCTGGTGCGCCATAATATCGACGGCGTGATCGCCACCAATACCACCACCGGACGGGAGTTGGTCCAGGGTTTGGAACATTGCAATCAAGCCGGCGGCTTGAGCGGTCGCCCGCTGCAATCACGCAGCACGGAGGTGATACGGCGTCTGTCCCTGGAATTAAACGGCAAATTACCCATCATTGGCGTGGGCGGCATTGACTCTTTGGTGGCGGCGCGGGAAAAAATAGCCGCGGGCGCATCGCTGATTCAAATATATTCCGGGTTCATTTTTCACGGTCCGCAGCTGATTAAAGATATTCTTACTCATATTTGACACTTTTTTGCAATTTAATGGCCTTTGGGGTTTATTTATCCCTTAGGCTCGTTTATCTTTTATCTGGTTGCTGTTCATGGTTTGGTGGATTTTATTTCCAGGCCCCAAAGGAAGACCAGATATTGCTTAAGCGATTGCGACGTGAAAGGATTAAATATGAAATTCACACCCGGCGATAATTGGCGTTGGTTCTTCGATGCCGAACACGATCGGATGATGCTGGATCTCGCCGACGGTATGTTATTCCGTTCTCGCTTCTGCGCTAAAATGCTGATTCCCGATGCTTTCAGCGAGTCGGTTTTTTGCGTGGATGACGCCGCCTTGTACTATACCTTCGCCGAAAAGTGCCGCGGGCTGCCGTTAAAAGAAGAGCAGCGCGCCGAATTGATTCTCAACGCGCTGACGGCGCTACGCTTCCTTAAGCCCGTCATGCCCAAGAGCTGGCATTTCCTGCCGCAGTCAACGTCGTCGGACTGGCAGCCGGTCACCGGTGATGATGTCCTGGTGCGCTTGCAGGAAAACGGCGAATACGCCCGTATGCTGGTGGCGGAAGCCGGGGATAACGCCAGTTTGTGCGTATTGGCGCAGCAGCAGCTGAGCGTTGCGTCGCGGCAGATGGTATTGGGCGATGTCATCAAGATCATGCATGACCGGCTGATGCCTTATCCCCAGCAGGATGAAATCCGCTATGCCGCGGCGGTTTAACCCGCCTGCGCCAAAGGGCCCTATCCCAAGCGGAGATCGGTTTTGGGCATGCAGCTGCAGGTCAGTATCTTGCCCGGTTCGCCGATCGCGCTGGCGGTCAAAGGGGTGACCTCTCCCGCCAGCAGCCGGACCTTGCATGTGCCGCACAAACCGGCCCGGCAGGAATAGGGTATGCGTATGTTCTGCTGTTCCAATTGCTCCAGTAAAACTTGCCGATTGTTGCCGGTGAAGGTTTGCCCCCGATAGTCAATGGTCACGCTGTATTCATCACCCGCCGGCGCCGCGCCGGTTTCTTCCGCCGCCGGGCTGCCCCCGTAACGGCGGGGCGTCTGTTCGGTGAGTATCTCCACCTCGGCGCCCACCCGGATAATACCGCTGCCGCGGGCCAACAGATTCTGGCCGAAGTCCACATCGCCGTTCTCGGCGGTCCGGTAGCTTTTTAACGTGCGCAGCGGTTCGGCGGCAGGATGCCTGCGGCCCTGTTCGACGCTGACGGTGGTCAATACACAGCGTCCGCAGGGTTTTACCACCTCAAACGGCACTTCGCCGATCCTGAGGGTGCGCCACCGGTCTTCGGCATAGGGCTCGGCTCCGGCCACCACCAGGTTCGGCCGGAATTGCGTAAGTTTGATGCCGGCGGGACAGCGCCGCTGTAAATCACCGAAAGAGGCTTCGTTTATCAAGAGGTAAGGATAACCGTCGGCAAACGACAGCGGAACGCGGGGATGGGCTTTCACCCGGCGATGGCTTTGGGCGCCGGTCCAGCGTAGCTGTACCGGGTGGCCTATATAGCCGCTTAGCCAGTTATTGATGGCCTCGGGGGCGATATAGGCGGTAAAATGATTGCCCCAGACCTCCGTTGGATGCGCGTCGGCGGTAAAATCCTGATAGCAGGCCATGGCGCTTTGCCCGTCCGGTGCGCTAATATGCAACCCGTTTTGTACTATCACCGGTGTGAACAGGACCATTTGCGGATATTGCCGGGCGGTAATAAAGGTGCCGTCGGTTTCGGTCAGCATGAACGTCCGGTCCCCCGCCAGTCCTTCAGCGCGGGCCAATGCGTAAGAGAGTTGTAAACCACGCATAGATTTAACCGGATGAATATATAATCGCGATAAACTTACCATTTTTGCCTCCCTGCCGGACGACTCAGTTGGGCCAACTTTATGACAACGGGTCGGGATTAGCTATAATGCGCAACGAATTTCTTTTCAGATGATAAGCGACATGATGAATGCACTCTTTGCCAGTACGGCACAAGGTTTGGAAGAACTGTTAAAAAGCGAGCTGGAAGCACTGGGTGCCCTGGAATGCAAAATCGCCCTCGGGGGCGTGCATTTTCGCGCAGACCACCGGCTGCTTTATCGGAGCCTTCTTTGGAGCCGTCTGGCTTCGCGCATTCTATTGCCGCTTAATGAATTTGAAGTGAAAAGCGACAGCGACCTCTACAGGGGGGTACAAGAAATTGACTGGCCGGCGATTTTTCCGGTGGAGAAAAGCTTTGCGGTGCATTTCAGCGGCACCAACGACGCTATCCGCAACAGCCAGTATGGCACGTTGAAAGTCAAAGACGCCATCGTCGACCAATTCACCGACGCGGTGCAGCGCCGGCCGGATGTGGCCAAACAGCAGCCTGATATCCGGGTACAGGTTTACCTGCATCGGGATCGCGCCGTCGTATCGCTGGAGCTCAGCGGCGGGGGACTGCATCAGCGCGGTTATCGCGACAGCGCCGGGCAGGCGCCGCTGAAAGAGAATTTGGCCGCCGCCATCGTCCTGCGTTCGGGCTGGCAAATCGGTACGCCGCTGGTGGATCCCATGTGCGGTTCCGGTACGTTGCTGATTGAGGCGGCCCTGATGGCGGCCGATCACGCGCCGGGGCTGCTGCGCCGGCAGTGGGGGTTCGATGCCTGGCTCGGCCACGATGAAATCCTCTGGCGGACGGTACTGGAGGAGGCTCGGGAACGCGCGCGTCTCGGCCTGGCACAGGCGGTCCCGTTATTTTTCGGATCGGACAATGATGGCCGGGTGCTTGAGAAGGCCCGCGCCAATGCCCGCCATGCCGGTATCGCCGGGCTGATTTCGTTTTCGGTCAACGACGTCGCCAATTTGGTGAACCCGCTGCCGGAAGGTCCGGTGGGTACCCTGGTGAGCAATCCGCCCTATGGCGAGCGGCTGGAGAGTGAGCCGGCGCTTATCGCCCTGTACAACCAGCTTGGCCGGGCGGCGAAAAGCCACTTCGGCGGCTGGCGCCTCTCGCTGTTCAGCGCCTCGCCGGCCTTGCTCAGCGCGCTGCAGTTACGCGCCGAGCGGACGTTTAAAGCCAGGAACGGGCCGCTGGAGTGCGAGCAGAAAAACTACCTGCTGGCTGAAGTCCCAAGCGTCATGGCTTCCCGCGGTATCGCGGAGGATTTTGCCAACCGGCTGCGTAAAAATATCCGCAGCCTGGAAAAATGGGCCGCCCGCGAGCATCTGGATTGCTATCGGCTGTACGACGCCGATCTGCCGGAATACAACGTGGCTATCGACCGCTACAGTTCCTGGGTGGTGATTCAGGAGTACGTGGCGCCGAAAACCATCGACCCGGAGCGCGCGCGGGCGCGGTTGTACGACGCCATCTCCGCTACCCTTGCGGTAACCGGGATTCCCGCGAGCCAGCTCGTGGTGAAAGCCCGAGAACGGCAGAAAGGCAAAAACCAGTATGAGAAGCTGGCGCAAAAAGGCGAGTTCTTGCTGGTGGATGAATATGACGCCAGGCTGTGGGTGAACCTTACCGACTATTTGGATACCGGCGTCTTTCTTGACCACCGCATCGCCCGTAAAATGCTCGGCGAAATGTGCCGCGGCAAGGATTTCCTCAACCTGTTCGCCTACACCGGCACCGCCAGCGTCCATGCCGGTATCGGCGGCGCCCGCAGCACCACCTCGGTGGATATGTCCCGCACCTATCTGGAGTGGGCGGAGAAAAATCTGCGCGGCAACGGCCTCACGGGCAAGCAGCATCGTCTTATCCAGGCGGATTGTCTTTCCTGGCTGCAACTTTCCCAGGAAAGCTTCGATGTGATCTTTATCGATCCGCCGACATTTTCCAACTCAAAACGCATGTCGGAGAGCTTCGACGTGCAACGTGACCACCTGCTGCTGATGCAGGATCTGAAAAGATTGCTCAGGCCGGGCGGTACGATAATGTTTTCCAACAACAAACGCGGTTTCCAATTGGATACCGAGGGCTTACAGGCTTTGGGTCTGGCCGCGGAGTCCATTACCGAGCGTACGCGTTCGCCGGACTTTGCCCGGAATCGCCATATACATAATTGCTGGCTGATAAGCCATGCCGATCGGGATCAATAAACGCCATGTCATTAATCAGTCTTTCCGGCGCCTGGTTGTCCTTTAGCGACGCACCGCTGCTGGATAATACCGAGCTTCATATTGAACGCAACGAACGTGTCTGCCTGGTGGGGCGCAACGGCGCCGGCAAGTCCACCCTGCTGAAAATCCTCAGCCGCGAAGTGCCGCTGGACGACGGACAGCTTATTTTCGAACAGGATACGGTGGTTGCCCGCTTGCAACAGGATCCGCCGCGCAATGTCACCGGCACCGTGTATGATTTCGTGGCCGAAGGGGTGCAGGCACAGGCGGAAATTCTCAAAGCCTATCACACCATTTCCCATCTGGTGGAGCAGGATCCCAGCGACAAAAATCTAATGGAGATGGGCCGGCTGCAAGAGATGCTGGATCATCAGAATCTGTGGCATCTGGACAAACGCATCACCGAGGTGCTCGAACAGCTGGGCCTGGTCGCCGATACCGAATTATCGGCGCTCTCCGGGGGCTGGCTGCGTAAAGCGGCGCTGGGCAGGGCCCTGGTGTGCGATCCGCAAATCCTGCTGCTGGATGAGCCCACCAACCATCTGGATATCGAAACCATCGATTGGCTGGAAACCTTTCTGAAAAGTTTCACCGGCAGCATTATCTTCATCTCCCATGACCGTTCCTTTATTCGCAGCATGGCGACGCGCATTGTCGATCTGGACCGCGGCAAGCTGGTGTCATGGCCGGGCAACTACGATAAGTATCTGGCGGGAAAAGAGGAAGAGCTGCGGGTGCAGGAACTGCAGAATGCTGAATTCGACCGCAAACTGGCGCAGGAAGAGGTCTGGATCCGTCAGGGCATCAAGGCACGCCGTACCCGCAACGAAGGCCGCGTCAGGGCGCTCAAGGCCTTGCGTCAGGAGAGGAACGAGCGGCGGGAAGTGCAGGGCACCGCGAAGATGCAGGTGGAAGAAGCCAACCGCTCCGGTAAGATCATCTTCGAGCTGGAAGATGTCAGCTACCGGCTGCAGGATAAAGTCCTGATCAGTCATTTCAGCACCCAGGTATTGCGGGGGGACAAGATTGCCCTGATCGGTCCGAACGGCTGCGGCAAAACCACCTTGCTCAAGCTGATGCTCGGTCAGCTGGAAGCCGACAGCGGTCGTATCCAGCGCGGCACCAAGCTTGAAGTGGCCTATTTCGACCAGCATCGCGCCGAGCTGGATCCCGAACGCACGGTCATGGACAATCTGGCGGAAGGCAAACAGGAAGTGATGGTTAACGGCCGTTCCCGCCACGTGCTGGGCTACCTGCAGGACTTCCTCTTTCATCCGAAACGCGCGATGACCCCGGTAAAAGCCTTGTCCGGGGGGGAGCGTAACCGCTTATTACTGGCTAAACTCTTTTTGAACCCCAGCAATCTGCTGATTCTTGATGAACCTACCAATGACCTGGATGTGGAAACCCTTGAACTGCTGGAAGAAATGATTGACGGCTATCAGGGCACCGTTTTACTGGTGAGCCATGACAGGCAGTTCGTGGACAATTCGGTCACCGAGTGCTGGATTTTCGAAGGCGACGGCGTGATAAGCAGCTATGTCGGCGGCTATTTCGACGCGCAGGAACAGCGCCGCAACCGGCGCGCGCTGCGTACGGCTCCGGCGCCGGCGGTGGAGAAAACCCAGGCCTCGGCCCCGAAAAACCAGGGGCCGAAACGCGTAAGCAAGTTAAGTTACAACCTGCAGCGCGAACTTGAGGCGTTGCCGCAGCACATCGAGCGTTTGGAACAGGAAGTGAGCGATTTGCAGGCACAAATAGCCAGTCCGGATTTTTTCAGCCAATCCCATGAAACGACCCAGGCGGTACTGGCCGCCATGGCCGCCGCTGAACAGGCGCAGGAGCAGGCATTTGCCCGCTGGGAAGAACTCGAGGCGCTGAAAAACAGCAAGGAGTAAGCGCCGCGAGCCGGGAGTGAAATCGAACAAGCCATCCAAGGGGTATGCATGTGTTCTGCCGTTCATAAAACGCGATACGTACTTTGCCCGCACTGTGATTTATTGACTACGCTGCCCGTCCTGAAGGATGGGCAGAAGGGCATCTGCCCGCGCTGTAAAAATACACTGATGAGCCGCTGGGACAATCCCCGGCTGCAACCGGTGGTATTTGCCATCAGCGCCTTGATTATGCTGCTACTGGCTAACCTGTTTCCGTTTGTGAACATGAAAGTCTCAGGCCTCGGCAACCAGATCTCCCTGCCGGTCATTCCCCAGGTCATGGTGGTGGATCACTTCTCCTTCCTGGCTTTTTTGTTCCTGCTTTTTGTCCAGGTTATCCCCGCCCTGTGCATGGCAAGCATTATTTTATTATGCCTGCAGGTCCATATGTCATTCAGGACGCGGGCATTTTTGGCGAAAACGCTTTTTGCGCTGCGCGCCTGGGGCATGGCGGAAATTTTCCTGGCGGGGGTACTGGTGAGCTTCGTCAAGCTGATGGCCTATGGCGATATCGGCGTCGGGCTCAGCTTTTTGCCGTTCTGTTTATTCTGCATCCTGCAGCAGCGGGCATTTCAATGCATCGACCGGCGATGGTTATGGGACAATATCATGCCGATGGATTCGCCGGTCACCGCCTTTAAAATCGGCACCAGCGGCCTTTCGCAGAATATCCGCGCCTGTCCTTGCTGCACGCTCATTCTTCCGGCCGGACTGCCTGTGTGCCCGCGCTGCCGTACCCGCGGCCGTCCGCGCCGGCGCCACAGCCTGCAGTGGACCATGGCGCTACTGATAACCTCGCTGCTGCTCTATATTCCCGCCAATATTCTGCCCATTATGATAACCGAAGGCTTAGGCAGTCGGCTGAATTCCACGATTATCGCCGGGGTCATATTGCTGTGGGACGACGGTTCCTATCCGGTGGCGCTGGTGATTTTCATCGCCAGCATCATGGTGCCGGTACTGAAAATGATTGCGCTTTGCTGGCTATGCTGGGAAACCCAGGGAAAAGGCAAGGCCGATAGCGAGCGGATGCATACGATTTACGAAATGGTTGAGTTTGTCGGACGCTGGTCAATGATTGACGTCTTTGTCATAGCGGTACTGTCGGGCCTGGTGAGAATGGGCCAGTTGATGAGTATCAGGCCGGGTATCGGGGTCGTGCTGTTTGCCATGGTGGTGATGATTACCATGGTGGCCGCCCATACCTTCGATCCGCGTCTGCTTTGGGACCGTGTGGAGAAAAACATGCAAAAGGAGTCTACCGTTGACTGAAAATAATTATAACGTCGCCGATATCGAAAAAATCAAACGATGGTCGCCGGTGTGGATTATCCCCATTGTGACCATCCTTATCGGTGCCTGGATCCTTTATTACCATTTCAGTCATCAAGGTAAGGTCATCACGCTTGTCACCACCAGCGCCGAAGGCATTGAAGCCGGAAAAACCGCCATCAAAAGCCGCAGCGTGGACGTGGGCATCGTGGAGAGCGTGGTGCTGAGCGATAATCTGCAGCAGGTTGAAATCAAAGCGCGCATTAACAACGGCATGGAAAAGCTGCTGCGCCGCGACTCCGCTTTCTGGGTGGTTAAACCCCAAATCGGGCGGGAAGGGGTTTCGGGGCTGGGGACGTTGTTATCAGGAGCCTATATCCAGTTGCAGCCCGGCAACGGCACGGAGAATGCCACAACCTTCACCCTGCTGGATGCTCCGCCGCTGGCCTCGCCGGATGCCAAAGGCATTCGGGTGGAATTGGACAGCCAGCAATCCGGACAGCTAAATGCCGGCGATCCGGTACTGTTCCGCGGTTTTCGCGTCGGCACGGTGCAAACCAGTTATTTTGATCCCCAAAGCCGCAAGATGCGCTATCAGCTGTTTATCGATGCGCCCTACGACAGCCTGGTGACGAATAATGTCCGTTTCTGGAAAGACAGCGGCGTGACGTTTGATATGTCGGCGCAGGGCATGCGGGTGGAAATGGGCTCCCTGACGACGCTGTTCAGCGGCGGCGTCAGTTTTGATGTGCCCACCGGCTGGGAGCTGGGCGAAAAAGCCCACGAATATCAGGCGTACCAGTTATTTGATAACAAAAACTCCATTGCGGATTCGTTATACACCATACATAAAGACTACGTGCTGTTCTTCAGCGATTCCATTCGCGGGCTGCAGCCGGGGGCGCCGGTTGAATTCCGCGGCCTGCGTTTGGGCACCGTAGCCCAAGTGCCGTTTTTCACCACCGCGGTTAATCAGACCATCAATGACAACTATCTGGTGCCGGTGATGATCCGCATCGAGCCGGAACGGTTCGCCAGCAAGCTGGGGGCGAGCTTTGATATCAACGCCCGGCTGATGCAGGCGGAAGGGCGCGGTTTGCGCGCCGCGCTCAAAAGCGCCAATCTGCTCACCGGCTCGCTCTACGTGGATCTGGATTTTTATCCACAGTCGAAATCCTGGGTAGGGCCTAAGGAAGTTGAAGGCTATCCGGTTTTACCCACCACGAGCGCCGGATTAGCGCAAATTCAGCAAAAACTGATGACCACCCTGGATAAAATCAACGGCCTCCCCCTCAATCCCATGATAAACGAGGCAACCAAAACCCTGGCGCAAAGCCAGTCCACACTGCGTGAACTGCAGCAAACGTTGAAATCGGTCAATACCCTGACCCAAAGCCCGGCGATGCAGCAGCTGCCGCAGGATATGCAGCAGACGCTGCGTGAGCTGAATACCAGCATGAAGGGCTTCCAGCCCGGTTCCCCGGCCTATAACAAGATGGTGGATAATATGCAGCGCCTGGATCAGGTGCTGCGTGAGCTGCAGCCGGTGCTGCGTACGCTGGACAATAAAAGCAACGCCTTGGTCTTCGGGGCCGATAAAGGTAACGACCCAACGCCTAAGAGGGCTAAAAAATGAGAAAAGGTATTCTATTGGCGGCGCTGATGCTGCTGGTGGCCTGTAGCGGCGCCAGCGACAAACGCTATTATCAGTTGCCGGCAGCGGCGGATGCCCAGCCCCTCCAGTCGTCATCCCGCACGGCTACAGGCCATCTGTGGCTTTCACGGATCAACCTGTCGGATTTCCTGGCGGGCAACGGCGTGGTCTACCAAACCAGCGACGTTCAGTATGTTACCGCCGGCAATAATCTCTGGGCCAGCCCCTTGCAGCAACAGTTGCAGCAAGCCATGGTGGCTAATTTGAGCAATGCCTTGCCCGGCACGCTGGTCTCCGCCAGTCAGATTTCCGGTGAGCAGGATCAATTGGAAGTGGATATCACCGGCTTTCATGGCCGTTACGACGGCAAAGTGGTTATCCGCGGCGAATGGCGGCTTACCCATAACGGCACGGTGAGCCGGTTCCCCATCAATGTGGTCTTGAAACAGGATCAGGACGGCTATGACGCCCTGGTCAGGACCCTGGGGCAAGGGTGGCAACAGGTGTGTCAAAATATCGCAAAGCAAATATCCGCTTTGCGGTAATAACGAATCGTTCTAAAGCGCCGGCACCGTTGCCGCGCCCCGTGGAAATGGGGTGAAAAGGGCGGTGCTTTAGTGGGTAATCAGTGGTTTACCCTGACGGCCGCCTCGCTTGGCGGACAAAAAATATCGTCATTATGCCTAATTGTCATGACGTTTATGTGAAATGTTGCATTGATCTCGAGCCGATTTATCGCTAAAGATAAAGTGTAATCACCACCCAGTGGTTACCGTTTTCTTACCATTTTCTTTCCACCAGACAAGATGAGGAAAACATGGCATGAAGAGACAAAAACGAGATCGCCTCGAACGTGCACATTCGCGTGGTTATCAGGCAGGATTATCCGGACGATCCAGCGAGTTATGTCCATATCAATCTCTGGATGCACGGTCTCACTGGTTGGGAGGTTGGCGAAAGGCCATGGAGGATAGATCGGTAACAGTATGATCGATCTGTCAGCAAAGGGATTGACCTCCGCATTCAGCGGAGGTTTCATTTCAGGGGTATCAAAATGACGTGGTGTCTTTGAACAGTCCGACTTTCAGATCGCTGGCGGTATAGATGACATGTCCGTCGCACAGCACTTCGCCATCCGCCAGGCCCATCACCAAACGGCGGTTTACCACGCGGCGGAAATGGATGCGATAGGTCACTTTTTTTGCCGTAGGCAGGATTTGTCCGGTAAATTTCACTTCACCCACACCCAGCGCCCGGCCCTTGCCCTCTGCGCCAAGCCAGCCGAGATAGAAGCCCACCAGTTGCCACATGGCATCTAATCCCAGGCAGCCCGGCATCACCGGATCGCCGATAAAATGGCAACCGAAAAACCACATATCCGGATGAATGTCCAATTCGGCTTCCACATAGCCCTTATTATGGCTACCGCCGTCTTCGGTCATTTTAACCACCCGATCCATCATTAGCATATTCGGCGCGGGCAGCTGCGGGCCCTCTTTACCGAACAGTTCTCCGCGACTCGAGGCAAGCAGGTCTTCTCTAGTATAGGATTCGCGTTTATCTACCATGTTTATTCAAACCTTTATTAATGAATCACGCACGTTAACTCACCGTTTTACCCGGCACAACCCCGGCTAACTCTGGTTAAACCAGTTCAGCCAGCGGAATCCCCAAGGTAAGCGTAGGCGTTCGTGCTGATTGATATAAGCGATACGCTCGCGTATTGAAGCAATCAAATTGGGTTTCTGCTCGTGATCGTAAGGTATCCCGGTCAGCAATTCCAACGCCTCATCAATAGTCTCCACCGGCCAGATATGGAATTGTTCATCCCGTACCGCGTCGACCAACTCTTCATGCAGGCATAAATGGCGCACATTGGCGGCGGGCATAATCACGCCCTGGGTTCCATCGAGCCCGCGGTTCCGGCACAGGGCGAAAAAGCCTTCGACCTTTTCGTTGACGCCGCCGATGGGCTGCACCCGGCCGAATTGATCCACCGACCCGGTAACCGCGATCCGCTGCACGATAGGCTTGCCGGACAGGGCGCTTATCAACGCGCTGAGTTCCGCCAGCGAAGCGCTGTCGCCATCCACTTCACCATAGGACTGCTCAAACACCAGCGACGCGGAGAAGGGCAGCTGTTGATCCAGCTCCAGCGACGCCATGAGAAATGCCTGCATGATCATCATGCCCTTAGCATGAAGATTTCCGCCCAGTTCAGCTTTACGTTCCACATCGTTAACTTCCCCGTCGCCCAAATGCACCACGCAGCTGATACGCGACGGCTCACCGAACGGCAAGGGGTGACCGGGGAAATCCATGACCGACAATGCATTCACCTGGCCTATCATCGCGCCGTCGGTTTCCACCATGATCTGCCCTTCGGCAATCTCATCCTGCATGCGCTCTGTCAGGTAGCTTTCACGCCAGATACGGGTACGATTGCTGTCGGACAGCGCCTGGGCATTAATGACATCCTGCTCGGCGTACTGGGCCGCCTCCCTGATGCGCCGGGTCAGCCATTGAGGGCACAAAGGCAGCTGATACTGATCGCCGCTATAGCGAACCGCCTGCCGGATCAACTCCGGCCAGGCTTCCGCGGCCAGGGGCGGCATCGATTGTGCTTGCAATAAACTGTTTACATAATCGCACCAGTTTTGCATGTCTTCCGTTTGGGTGACCTTCAGCTCCGACTCGAACTCGCCATACAGCGCCAGCTTGGTCAAACCGGGTTCCAGATCGTTCAAATCCGCCAGCGATTCACGATCGCCGATGACTATCAACCGCAGGTCCAGCGGCATCGACGGGATCGAAACCGGCAGCGGGCGGGTTTCATCCAGCGCCAGCCAGTCAAAACGCTGCTGCAAAATCATCTGTTTAAGACGCAGCCACATCAGCGGCTGGCTCACCAGGGCGCTTGCGCCCAGCATCAGCACTCCGCCATTGGCTTCGTGTATTTTACCCGGTTGCAAATCGATGACGTCGCGGTAATTCCTGACACAGCCGAACAGCTGCTCGTTCTCAATCCAGGGCTGGTAAATACATTTGCCGCGTCCGGCAAAATTATCCCCCGGCTCAACGGCGGCTTGAATTTTTATTTCATTGCCCGCGATGATATAACGACTGCCCGCCAGAGGCTTATCCTCGGGCAGGGCATTGTCCACCATGCGGGAAATGAGCCGCAAATACTCCTCGCCCTCCTGCGCGGTCAGCAACATAAAACGGCTGGGCGTCATAGGGTGGCAGAACTGAATAAGGCCGTCCATCAAACGCATCTGCAACGATTCCAGGGGTGCAGACAAGGGCTGGTAGGGCTGGGCAAATACCGCCGTAAAAGGCGTAAGATCTGGAACTAAATATTTCCATTCTAATTGTTTAATGGTCAAAGTATTCGGTAACGTCGCTATTCAGGGAAACGGTGATTATACAAGAATTTCACTCTACGAGCTTCATGCATCTTTCAATGAACGAATATTCTGAGGCGATCCGGGTTTAACTTGTCTGAAAATCAGTCAAAATATGACGTTCGTAGGGGAATTAGGCGGGGAAACTGTTATTATCTAGCTAACGTTACACGGTCACGGGTGCATGTACCATGAAATATCAGCAACTCGAAAATCTGGAAAGCGGGTGGAAGTGGACGTATCTTGTTAAAAAACACCGTGAAGGCGAGCGCATTACGCGGCATGAAGAAAACAGCGCCGCGGAGGAAGCGGTGGAAGCGCTGATGCTTTTCGAGCATCAAGCCGACAATATTCTTCTCTGGATTCGTGAGAATATGAATCCGGCTCTTGAAAACCGGATGAAACAAACCATCCGGGCACGCCGCAAGCGGCACTTCAACGCTGAACACCAGCATACCCGCAAGAAATCCATTGACCTTGAATATCTGGTTTGGCAGCGTCTGGCTGCTTTGGCGCAGCGGCGGGGCAATACCCTGTCGGAGACCATAGTAAACCTGCTTGAAGACGCCGAGCGTAAAGAAAAATACGCAACCCAGATGTCCTCTTTGAAACAGGATTTGAAAGCTATCCTCGGCGAGGATCGCTAAGCCGCCGCAGTTCAAGCCCGATGCCTTTGAGCAGGGCGGCGAAACGGTATCGGCAGGCAATTACAGTATAAAAAAAAACCCCGCCATGGCGGGGTTTTTGCAATTTCATAAGAACTTAAGATTGCGGCTGTGTAACCACTTCTTTGTAGCCCTTCACTTCGATCTCTACGCGACGATCCGGTGCCAGGCAAGTAATCAAAGCAGCACGGCCCTTCACGTTATCACAGGTGTTGCCGGTGACAGGATTCGATTTACCCATGCCGCGAGCGGAAATCTTGTCGGACGGGATACCCTTGGAAATCAGGTAAGTCACGACGCTTTGCGCACGAGCCTGAGAAAGTTTCAGGTTATACTGTTCTGAACCGATACGGTCGGTATAGCCCAGGACTACAACGGAACCGTCTTTCGGATCCAAGGAGCTCAACTGGGAATACAGTTGATCCAGGGCCTGTTGACCTTCCGGCTTCAGAGTGGACTTGTTGAAGTTAAACAGTACGTCTGAACGCAGTGTGAAATGCTTGGTTTGTACAACCGGGGCCGGAGCCGGGGCCGCAGGAGTCACGACCGGAGCCGGAGTACCCTGACCGAAGCGGTAAGAAACGCCCACGCTCAGCAAGCCATTATCAGGACGCGCGCCGACAGTGCTGGCATCGCCGATATTGTTGACCCACTGGTAATCAAGACGGGTTGCCCAGTCCTGGGTGATAGCGTATTCAAGACCAATAGCGGCCAACGGGGAAACACCGGTATCGTGATCGCTCAGGCGACCGGCAGAACCGTTGTCGTAGTTGGCTTTCGAATCAGCACGCCAAACCATGCCACCCAAACGGGTGTAAATATCCAAATCGTCGGTAAGCGGATAGCTGAGTTTAGCTGCCAGCGAAATACCTTGGGCCTTAAACGCACCGTTGTCCACGCTGCCTTTGTAAGCCATGCGGCCTAGCCAGTCATAGCCCAGTTCAAACCCTAAATACGGATTTGCCTGATAACCGAGAAAAGCACCGGCACCTAACTGTTCGTTACGGGTAGGACCATTGCCGATACGGTTATCATAACCATTACCGTAAAAACCGGTATCATGGTAAGAGGACCAGCCCAATTTACCACCGGTGTACCAGGTGTTATCTTGGGGAGCGGCTTGCGCTACGGTTGCGAAACCCGCCAATGCCACTGCAAGTGCGATAGCTGTCTTTTTCATTCTTTGCGCCTCGTTATCATCCAAATAGGCAATGAGCTCTTAAAGCTAATTTAAAAAATCCATTGCCAGAGTCAGTGCTCCGCGTTTAAACATCGCCATTCAACAGGCGTTATAGAGCAACCCTGGCGAATTAAAGTCTACAACGAAGTGGGAAACTTACAAGTAAGATGTAGTAAGCCGCTAATAAAAAACAGCGTTTCGTGTATGTTTCATTGACCGAAATCGTGACAAAGTGATAGCCGCTCACGGCACTGGAATGGCTGGCGACCCGCATATATACTGGAGTGAGGCAAATTTAAAGGGATTTTGTCTTCCGTGCTGACACCCTTATTGAGATAAATCTTAAAATGAGTCAATGATAGCGCGAAGAATGAATTTTTAGCCCTGAAAACTGTCCAGAGGACCGGTTAGTCTCGTTTTGAGGATACATAATGAACCCGTAAGACCCCCCTTGTTGCGCGGCATCGCGCAGTCGACGCTTCTCATTGTCCGTCAATTCTTCAGGAAACCAGCCCAGGATTACGCTGTAATTTCCCGTCAATAATGCTTTCTCCATCGCCGCAACGGTATCGAAAGCCGTAGGTTGACGCAATTGCACCATTTTTTCCAGCGGCAGGCCCGACTGCATCAGCCAGGGGCGGCTCAATTTGCGTGACGAGGTCAGCCACAGCAGCCAGCGTGACTGGGTTCCCAATTGCCGCAGCAACGGCAGGAGGATATGTCCCACCATGGGCTGATCTTCAAAATAAACCACTTCGCTGATAATACCTTTGGCCATGGAGAGCGAGGAATCCTCCGATACGTTTTCCTCCTGGATCGTTTGGCCGAAATGACGTGCGGCTTGAAGTTGAGTGTGCATGGAATGTACGCCCCTGGTTAACTGTATATAAATACAGTATCCGGGTTCGGGATGAAAATCAACCGGAATTTTAAGCAGCCTCGCAAAAATCCTCCTGACAGGGCGCCTGCGGCAGATTAAGTTGAAAACCACATGGAAAATACTGTATTTTTAAGTAGTTGCACGAATAAAGAGTAGGGACTCTCAACACAATAACACGGAGCATTTGATGGAAACGGCATATAAACAGCGGATTTCACAGGCAGTACCTTTCTTCTCGCCGCTGGGCGTTATCACCACCCGATCGCAATTCGGCGGCTACAGTATCTGCGCCGATAAGGTGATGTTCGGGCTGATACTGGATGGCGAGCTTTATCTTCGCGGCACCCGGCAAAGCGAACACGTTTATCTCGCCGAAGGCATGCAAAAACTCATCTATACCAAACGGGGCGTTCCGGTATCGTTGAATTATTATCATGTGAACGAAGAGCTGTGGCTAAAGGGCGATCGACTGCTGGTCCTGGCCGCCCAGTCCCTTGATGAGTCAAAACACGATCGGCGTGAAAAAACCTCCAGCCCCAGGCTGAAGGATTTGCCCAATATCGGCCAGGGTATCGAGCGGCTGTTATGGAAAGCCGGCATACAGGATATCGAATCCCTGCGCTGCTATGGCGCCAAGAGCAGCTACCTGAAACTGCGCGCAATTAAACAAAACCTGAGCGTCAAGGTGCTGTTCGCCCTGGAGGGCGCATTGTCCGGCCACCACTCAGCCGCATTGCCCCCGATGCAGCGCAGTGAATTGCTTGAATGGTTTGAGCGGCAATCCTGCCGCTAGCGCCGCCGTCCGCCGCCGTTCCGGCGACGGCAGCTAAGCCGGTTTGAATCGGGTTTCAACATCCTGTTTGCGCGCTATCAGTTCAGGCAACAGTTCAAGCAACAGGCCGATTTGCTGTAGTACCAGCTGTTCCCTGGCTTCCGGCTCCGGCGCGATATGCTGGATGCGATCAATCAATTGATCCCGTTCCTGATTCACCCGCAGGGACAATTTATCCTGATATTGCAAGGCGTCGTCCACATAACAAGCGGCATCGTCCAGCACCTTCAGCAGCGCCGCCGAGGACATTTTTTCGCGATGGGCTCCCAGGGTGGAAATATAGCTCAGGAAGGTATGATTCAGACAAAGCAGCCGGAACGCCAGGTCCATCACCGCACCGGGCGTTCTGGATTCCGCCGCCATATTTGACACCACCGAGGCCAGCTCGGCGTCCTTGTTATGGGCGTCTCGCCGGGCAATCCGGTAGTCCAGGCGATTATCCTTGCCCTGATGGTACTGCACCAGGATGGCATCCAGATAACGGCAATTGGCGAAAAGACTGTTATTCATTACCGCGGGCAGACGGCGAAAACGCCAGTCCGGCCAGATAAAACTCACCGCCGCCCAGGCTATGGCGCAGCCGACAAAGGTATCGAATACCCTGGGCAGCGCCACGTCGAACCCTTCCCCCAGCAAATTGAAGCATAGCATCACCAGCAGGGTAATAAACATGGTGGCCTGGGCGTACTGCCTGTTGCGAAAGGCAAAGAATAACGTGCCGCTGAGCACGATGAGGACCAGTTGCCCTTCGGTTGAAGGAACAAAATAGAGGATGGGCAGGCTCAGCAGGATGCCGCCGAGGGTGCCGATAATCCTCAGCGCCAACCGTCTTCTGGTGGCCTGGTAGTTGGGCTGGCAGACAAACAGGCTGGTGAGCATAATCCAGTAGCCATAATGCAGTCCGCTTAGCTGGATAAACGCGTAACCGACGCACAGTACCAGGGACATTCGCACCGCATGGCGGAACAGCGCCGATTCCGGACTGAGATGGCTGCCGATACGCGATCGGATATCGCTGAACCCGGTCAGCTTATCGTCCGCGAGATTATTTTCTTCCGGGTTATTGCGGGCTATCGCCTGTTCAGATTCGATGGTGGCCAATTGAGCGTCGATGGCGCGCAGATTATTCAGCAGATTTTTAAGCCCCTTGACCTGCCCCGGCCCGGCCCCGCGATCGATTGCCGCGTCCAGATGGCTGAAGGCGCGCTCGAAACGCTGGTCATGCTCATATTTCTGATGCAACAAAATAGATTGTGAAAGGGTGTCGCAGGCGCGGGCCTGCATAGCCAGCAGCCGCTGGAAACGAAACAGCACATCGCTGTAGCGCAGTTGTTCCCTAAGTTGCTGGTACTGCACATGGGATGAGCTGGCCCGTTCGTGAATATCCTGCGCGACAAAATAATAATGCAGCGCGCGTCGGGTGCCGCGTTGCCCGCGATCGCCGCGCAAACGGGTCAATAACGACGACTTGATCTGGTTCATCGCCTCCACGACGTCGCTGTTTGCCATGGCGACTTCAATCAGGGCGCGGTCATCGGCATCCTCCAGATCCGGATCGAACAGATTGGCCTTGGCGTCGAGGTAACGGGCCAGAGCGTGGTAACCATGGGCAAGGTTATCCTGCAGCGGACGGATGGGAAAAAGCATATGACCCAGCAGGGTAAGCACGTTGTACCAGATAGCCCCCGCCAGCAGCAGCGCCGGCTGCAGATACCAGGTTTGGTACATGGCGGCGCCCAGCATGGTATATACCGCTATCAGCAGTGCGCCGAAAGCGATGGTGGCGTATCGCTGGCCCAGCGCTCCCAGCAAAATGAAACCGCAGGTGGATACCGCCAGGCCGATGCCGAACAGCCATGGGTAAGGAAACAGCAGTTCGATGGATACCGCGGCAATGAAAAAACTCACCAAGGTGATCAGCAAATTGCGCAATCTGCCGCTCAGCCGATCGTCCAAATCCGTTAACGCCGCGGCCACCACCCCCAGCGTCAACGGTATGGTGAGGGTTGCCATATTGAACCACCAGGGCAAAAGCGCCGCGCCGGCCAAGGCGATAAAAATCCGTACGTTATAGCGCCAGCGGCTATCAAAAGCCAGGCGGCGAAATCCGGGTGCTACACTTCCCACTGCATGTCCTTATATTGGCGTTAACGATAGCGGCGTCGGTCGGGATTGATATGCAATTCTTCAGCCAGCTCCACCGGTACCACCCGCTGGCCCACCGGCCAGAGGGCGATGGCCGCCAGTTTGAAATGAGCGATGCCCGGCGGAATACCGATAATGGTCAGGCATTGGCCGATGCCCGTGACGATATGCGATAGACACAGCCACCAGCCGAAGAGCACCAGCCACAACAGATTCAATAGCGTGCCGCCGGATGACAAGACCACATTGCGGTTCTCAGGATAGAGTATGTCCACATGAACGGTGGTATTGCCAAAGGGTACCAGTGAGTATTTGGTTATCTCCCAGCATGAACGGGTGAAGGGCCAGGTGATGATGAGTATCAGGCTTACGACAGTGGCCAGCAGCCACCCCAGGGTGGTAAAAAAACCACCTAAGATAAAATTGAGCAAATTAAGTAAAGTACGCATTATTCCCATTGTCTGTTTTTGCAGGTGTGGAGGTTGTTTCGGTAGGCTACCACAGTAGAATGAAGACTATTCTACCCTGATTTCCAGGCCGGGGCAGAACAAGTTAATATGGGTAGCAGACCCCCTTGCGTCTTAACGAAAAGGAATCGCGGCAACCCTATGGAACTGAAATCGACTTCCCTCGGCAAGCATCTGGCACAGCATCCCTATAATCGGGTGCAATTGTTACACGCCGGCGTCGAGGTCAGCGGCGATAAGCACCATTACATCATTCCCTTTAATGAAATTCTGGCCATTCGCTGCAAGCGGGGAATTGTTTGGGGCGAGCTGGAGTTCGAATTGCCCGGGGCGAAGGTAGTTCGTCTTCACGGCACGGAGTGGCAGGAAACGCAGCGGTTTTATCACCACCTGCAAAAAAGCTGGCTCGATTGGAGCCGTGATATGAGCGATGTGTGCGCCGATGTGCTCCGCCAGCAGGTGATAGCCATTGAACAGGCCGCGGCCCGGGATCAATGGTTCCAGGCGAGCCGGCTGGCGGCGCTGCAAGACAGCATCCGCGAGGCGTTTGCGTCTTTGCCGTTGCCGCTGGCGCGCCTGGAGGAGTTTGAACACTGCCGCGACAACTACCGCCTGTGCCTGAAATGGCTCGAGCAGGGCCCGGCGATGGCGCTGCGCTGCAACCAGCAGTGGACGAATAACATGCTGGAACAGCATAAAGACTATTTTGATACCGTCGAAAGTTCTCCCCTTAATCTTTCTCAAAGCCGCGCGGTGGTTAACGGTGAAAACGCCCTGCTGGTGCTGGCGGGCGCCGGCAGCGGCAAAACCTCGGTGCTGGTGGCCCGCGCCGGCTGGCTGTTGAGACGCAGGGAAGCCGATCCGGAGCAAATACTGATGCTGGCCTTCGGGCGGCAGGCGGCGGCGGAAATGGATGAGCGTATCCGGTTGCGCCTGCGGGTGGAGGGCATCCGATCCTGGACTTTCCATGCCCTGGCCCTGTTTATTATCCGGCAAGGCAGTAAAAAGGCGCCGGCCATAAGCGCTTTGGAGAGTGATGGCCCGGCGCGGCGAGCATTATTGATAACGCAATGGCGCCAGCAGTGTAGTGAGAAAAAACCCCAGGCAAAAGGCTGGCGGCAACTGATCGTCGAGGAACTGGGATGGGACGTCCCGGAAGGGGAGTATTGGCAGGACGAACGGCTGGCACAGCGTCTGGCGCCCCGTATCGAGCGATGGATCGGCTTGATGCGCATGCACGGCGGCACCCAGGCGGAAATGATCCAGCTGGCACCCGATGATTTACACGATGTCTTTCAAAAACGTATCCGCCTGCTGTCGCCATTGCTGAAAGCCTGGAAACAGGCCCTTAAAGAGGAAGGCGCAGTGGATTTTGCCGGACTGATGCACCAGGCGGTGGATATCTTGCAAAAAGGCCGGTTTATCAGCCCTTGGAAACATATTCTGGTGGATGAATACCAGGACATATCCCCCCAGCGCATAAAGTTATTGGAAGCGCTATGCCGGCAGAATCGCCGAACGTCGCTGTTTGCCGTCGGCGACGATTGGCAGGCCATTTATCGTTTCAGCGGCGCCGAGCTCTCCCTGACCACCGGCTTTACCGAACGTTTCGACGCCGGAGCGCAGTGTGCCCTGGATACCACCTATCGTTTCAACCAGCGTATCGGTGAAATCGCCACGGCGTTTGTGCTGCAAAATCCCTATCAGCTCAAAAAAGACCTGAATAGTTTGACTAAAGGCACCAAAAAATCCGTTTTGATCCTGCCCGACTCTCAACTTGAGACGCTACTGAATAAGCTCAGCGGCTTCGCCCTGCCCGCGGAACGGATCCTGATACTGGCCCGCTACCATTATCTGCGGCCGTCCCTGCTGGATAAAGCGGTAACCCGCTGGCCAACCCTGAATATCGATTTTATGACCATGCACGGCAGCAAAGGGCAACAGGCGGATTACGTCATCATTATCGGTATGAATGAGGGCAAGGACGGCTTCCCCGCGGCGGCGCGTGAAACCGTGTTCGAACGGGTCTTGCTGCCGCAGCCGGAGGATTTCCCCGATGCCGAGGAGCGGCGTCTGCTGTATGTCGCCCTCACCAGGGCAAAGCAGCAGGTATGGTTGCTGCACGATCCCGGGCAGCCGTCGGTATTTATCGAGACATTAGCGCAGTTGGGCGTGCCTAAAGTACATAAACCTTGATGAGCCGGACGGTTGCAATCACCGTCCGGAGCCGGTTATTGCAAACGGTCGGTGAGATAACGCTGGTAATCGGGGATTTCGATTTGAATCTCGCCGCTGAATAATGCGGAGCTTATTAATAAATCTGCGGTTGAACGATTGGTGGCCACGGGAATATTCCACACGGTCGCCAGCCGCAGCAACGCTTTTACATCGGGATCGTGCGGTACGGCATTCAATGGGTCCCAGAAGAAAATCAATACATCGATTTTGCCTTCCGATATCAGTGCTCCCACCTGCTGATCGCCGCCCATCGGTCCGCTCAACATACTGTGCACCGGCAGTCCGGTACTCCTCTGCACCAGATTCCCGGTAGTCCCGGTGGCGTAAAGGGTATGCTCCGCCAGAACGGGCTTATTGATCTCGACCCAGTTGAGCAACGATTGTTTGCAGTGATCGTGAGCGACCAAGGCAATATGTTTGCGTATGGCGATGGTACGGGTGATTGACTCCATATACTTTCCTTTAATGAAATTTACGCTGTCTATAGACTATCGAAAGTCGATTTCACTGCAAACCATTTAATGCTGACTCTGGTAATGACACGCGCTCAGTCCAGCCACTGGGGACGGGTACTTGACCCGGAGGGCAAAAACCAGAAACGCAACATTTGCTCGATATGGGCGGCGGTGCTGTTCTGAAGGGGAGACGCAATCCATGCATCCGCGGCCGGGCTCTCATTGGGAGCGGGAAGCCGAGGCGGCATTGGCAACGTGGCGCCATACTCTCTCTCGTGATGCCGCAGAGCCGCCATCACCCCCTCATTGCCCACCGGCAAGCGGCTGTAAGCCGCATTCACCGCCGCATCATGTTCATCCAAAAGTGTTAGCACCGGCAGGCTGATAAAATGATCAATCTCATCGCGGGTGGTGAGCGGCGGCAGCCGGAACCGCAAGCGATGTGCATTCCAGGTATCGAACAGCACAATCAGGTAGAACGGTCGATAAATTCCCAGCCTATCATAGTCATGGTAAGCCCTGCGATTCAGGGTGAATACCAGTTGGTGCCCGCCCTGAGCTAACTCAAGGCTGCCGGCGCCGCGTAACAGTATGCTATTCACCGGCGTACCGTCGACTATCAATAATTCCATGGCCTGCGGCAATTGCAGAGTCGTCGCTAACGCGGGCAGGCCCGTAAAGAGGCTTATCCCGATAACAATGACGCGCAAAAAATTCATTATGTTCCCTCGCCGGATATCATTGACTACTTATATATTTAGAATGTACATAATAATATTTTTGTAGCATTTATTCACAAATATTTTTATTTTGAAATTATTTGATTAACCTTAATTATCTTGCTTTTTTCACCGCTGGTATACACTTAATCAACAAGTATGAAACCGGAGAAACGTCATGACCGATACCGACATTGCCGACATTTTGACGTCCGTGAAGACGATTGCCCTGGTGGGGGCCAGTGAAAAGCCTGCGCGGGCCAGCCACGATGTCATGGCTTATTTACTTGAACAGGGCTATCAGGTTTTCCCGGTTAATCCCATACTGGCGGGGCGTGAGATCCTGGGGCAACGGGTCTACGCCGATCTGGCGAGTATACCGGTTAAGGTGGATATGGTGGATATCTTTCGGCGTTCAGAGGCGGTGTATGACCTGACCCAGGAGGCCATTACCATTGATGCCAAGGTATTATGGACGCAGTTGGGCGTAGTGAACGAACAGGCGGCGGTGTTGGCGAAAAATGTCGGTATGAAGGTTGTGATGGATCGCTGCCCGAAAATCGAGATCAGGCGGCTGGGGCTGGCGAAATGAATATAGAGTTACGCGGGCGGGGCCGCCCGCGTCTAGTTAATCAGTTTCTCAGCCGTGGTGCCTGCAGTTGCTGGCGTATAGACTCCGCCAAATCGTCCAGGGTCGGTTGTTCCGGATGCACCGGCGCCGTTTCATAGTTCAACTGGACTTCGGCAAGATAGGTGTGCACCGGCTTGCCTTCGTCGTCTTCCATCACCACATGGTACCAAGGGGCGGCGCGAAGCTTGTCGTCAGCCGCAATCTCGTCAATTGACGGCTTTTCCAGGGAGTATTCGGGGTCGACATCGATGATGACACCCAAATAGCCCAGTAGCTTGTGGCGGACCTGTTGTCCGATTCCAAATTTGCTGGCAATCATAAAGAGCTCCCGCGTACGTAATAGTGCCTTATCCTAAATATGGGGGATACGCGGACAATATCAAGGGAGGGCGGTCTTTTTAAATTACCCGGCAAGCGAAACCCTTTAGATAAAGGCCTTCCGGGTAGGGGGCCGACACGGGATGATCGGCCGCCTGGCGGAATTGCTCGATAAATTGTATGTTTCTGTGGGCATCAAGGGCGGCATCGGCAACTATCTTTTGGAACAGATCGGTGGTCATCAGCCCGGAGCATGAGAAAGTAAGCAAAATACCCTCCGGCGCCAGCAGTTGGAGCGCCAGCATATTAATATCTTTATAACCGCGGCAGGCGCTGGCCAGCTGGTTTTTGTTTTCCACAAATTTCGGCGGATCCATGACTATCATGTCGAACAGCCGGCCCTGTTCGCGGTATTGCCTCAGCAGTTGAAAAACGTCTTCCCGTACAAATTCGGCTTTGCCCACGTCCAGATGATTGCGTTCAACGTTTTGCCTGGCGATATCCAGCACATGCTGGGAGGTATCCACATTCGTCACCTGCAGGCAGTCCCCCATCAAGGCTGCCACGCTAAAGGCGCCGGTATAGGAAAAGCAGTTCAGGACACGGCGTCCGGCGGCATATTTACGCGCGGCCAGGCGGCTGTCCCGTTGATCCAGATAAAATCCGGTTTTGTGGCCCTGGGTGATATCCACCAGCAAAGACATATCATGCTCGCGTATCGCCAGCAAATCCGGAGGGGTTTCGCCGGTTATTAATCCGCAGGTCAGCTCCAAGCCTTCCTTTTTTCGCACCGCGACGTCTGATCGGTCATAAATAGAACAGGCCGGGTAGCATTGCTGCAAAGCCAGAATCAGCGCGGCCCGATGGTATTCCGCACCGGCGGAGAGCAGTTGCAATACCAGGAAATTACCGTAGCGATCAATGGTAATGCCCGGCAAACCGTCCGATTCACCGGCAATCACCCGGTAGGCGTCCAGATTATCGCGTTTTGCCAACAAATCCCGTAAGCGTTGCGCGGTGGTCAGCCGCCGGACAAAGAAGTCTGTATCAATGGATTCGTCGGCTTGGAAAGTCCAGACGCGGGCACGGATTTGCGACTGGGGAGAATAGGCGCCGCGGGCCAGCCAATTTCCCTTATCGTCGCAAATGTCGATGGTCTCACCGGATTGCGTTTTGCCTTCCACCCGCTGCACGGCGCCGGAAAAGACCCAGGGATGCCGGCGAAGCAAGGATTTTTCCCGGCCTTTGGCAAGAAATAAACGTTTTGTCATCTTGAATTATACTGATTAAGGGAAAGAGCGCCATTTTGCGAATAAGCGCGGACAATTGCAAACATTAGCCGTTAACCAGGGGGAATGATGAGCAAGGTATGTACCTCAATCTATATTTACGGCGTAGTGCAAGGGGTGGGGTTCCGTTATCACGCCCAGCATCGGGCTCAAGATTTGGGGTTGGTGGGCTACGTACGTAATCTCGACGATGGCGGCGTTGAAGTGGTGGCCTGCGGCGAGGGCGCGCAGCTGGACAAATTTCAAGACTGGCTAAAACAAGGTGGCCCCCGCAGCGCCCGTATTGAAAAAATCCTAAGCGAACCAAAACCGGTTGTTGAAAGCGAATTCAACGGCTTTAAGGTCCGCTATTGAGATCAAATACATTTCACGGGTTTTGGCAAACCGGCGATTTTGGTGGCCTGTTTTGCCGGCCCTTGGGGAAATAACCGATAGAGGTAACGGCTGTTGCCTTTCTCCTCGCCGTATTTTTGCCCCATGGCCTTAACCAGCATACGGATGGCGGGAGAAGTATTGAACTGCAGGTAGAAATCCCGGACAAAATGAATCACCTGCCAATGCGCCTCCGTCAGTTTAATCTGTTCCTGTTCGGCAATGGCTTCTGCCAGCGCTTCGTGCCAATCATCGATATTTTTCAGATAACCCTGCGCATCGGTTTCAATGTCTTTGCCGTTAAATTCCATCCTGTTCCCCATAACTCGTCAACCTGGCGGGTTATGTTAGCAAATGTACCGATAAACGGCATACAGCAAAAAGGGCCTT
Organism: Sodalis sp. RH16; assembly: GCF_047324245.1. NCBI lineage: Bacteria > Pseudomonadati > Pseudomonadota > Gammaproteobacteria > Enterobacterales > Bruguierivoracaceae > Sodalis > Sodalis sp. RH16. Next base: position 3,566,661 of record NZ_CP178737.1, read on the forward strand.
CATAGCCGACGGCCCTCGATGCGTTGTGCGCAGCCTGAAAGCTCGCCAATCAATTGTTGCGCATAAAGCCCAGAATGCTCAGCAGGCTGACGAATATATTATACAGTGAAACGTAAAGACCCACGGTAGCGCGGATATAATTGGTTTCCCCGCCATGGATGATATTACTGGTTTCCCATAAAATGGCGCCCGACGAAAACAGGATAAACAAGACGCTTACCGCCATTGACAGGGCCGGTATATGCAGGAACAGATTGGCGATGACCGCCACCAGCAAAACGACGAACCCGGCCAACATCATACCCGACAGGAACGACATATCTTTACGGGTGGTGAGAACATAGGCGGAACAGCAGAAAAACACCAGAGCGGTTCCTCCCAGAGCCAGCATAATGATTTCACCGGCCCCGGAGGCCAGCAACATGCTCAGCAGCGGTCCCAGGCTGTATCCCAGAAAACCGGTGAACGCAAAGGCCGCCAGAATGCCCGCCGGCCTGTCGGCCAAACGGTATGTCAGGAACATCAGGCCGTAAAAGCCGGCCATCATGAGAATCAGTCCCGGCGCGGGCAGGTGCAGCAGGGTGCTGGCGGTGGCCGTTACTGCGGAAAAGCCCAGGGTCAGCGAGAGCAGAAAATAGGTATTGCGCAGCACTTTATGGGTGCTTAGCAATGAGCGCTCGCGGGTGGATGTCGCGACCAAACGATCCATAGGTTTTACCTCTTGGTGGAAAATAATCATCGGTATGTGGCTGTCAGATTAATGGCCGTATGACGCCCCACCTAATCGTTTTACCCTTCTTTACGCATAGAAAGGCTGGTTTATCGGCTTATAATGTATAGGGATCATCCATCAGCAGGACTAGCGGTGAAATTTCAAGCGATTAGAACATTTCTCCCTTTACAACAGAAACGACTCTGTTTATAGTTCGCCTCGTTGCGGAGGAGTGGCCGAGCGGTTGAAGGCACCGGTCTTGAAAACCGGCGACGCGAAAGCGTTCGTGAGTTCGAATCTCACCTCCTCCGCCACTTGTTAATGATTCTAAAGGTCTAATTCACGTAATTTTCAAATCTCCCATATATCTCCCATGTAGTACCGCCTTAAAGCATAAGTATCCTGAGCTCTGACACGGCATATCCTGCTGGAGTTCACACCTTGTCCCTTTTCTTCCCGTTGGCCATTATTCAATATTTTTTTGTCTTCTCAGGACAGGCCTATATTTCATAGTTCATATCTGTCAAAGGATTTACGTTCGTTCACAAATCGTCCATGCAAATAAAAATTTGCTTCTCAGTTATTGTTTTCGGGCGATGGCCTGTTTATCAAACAGTATAGCGAGAACCCGATTGGCTATTGCCGCATGGCAGGGTGCGAGCCGATACTTGCTGGAATCATCAGGATCATGTTCTGGAGCAGCATGGCGATGATCGTGTCGTCCGGCTTCGGGGTCTTGTTCAGCTCCATGATGGGGCAATAGTCCCGGCACATTCATAGTGCATTCGGTTCCTGCCGGCAGGCGGAATACCGTCGCTTTGCATGAAAATAAATGGCAGGTGATAACATCTTCTTATCATGGTGTGTTGAAAAAGATGTCTGTGGCGTCGCCAGCGCGACATCCAATATCACCACATAGGCCGGTTGCCGCAGCTTTTGCGCGATTGTGACGGATTGTTAAGGTCTTATTGCAATCGAGGTGCGTCTTAATGGTGCAGTTACTGCCCAAGGTATTGCACATATTTTGTTTATACCCTATGAGCCCGGGAGGGAAATAAGTCATAACTTATTCTTATTTAACTATAAAATTCATGATTTGTCACTATTGGGCAACGACTTCAACTTTTTGGTCTGCTTCTTGCATTCTCATTATCAATGATAATGGTGAAGCTGCGACGGAGGCAGAAATGAATTTAAGACGACTCAAATACTTTGTAAAAATCGTCGATATCGGTAGCCTGACACAGGCGGCGGAAGTTCTGCATATTGCGCAACCGGCGTTAAGTCAGCAGGTTGCCACTCTGGAAAGTGAACTCGACCAAAAGTTATTGGTTAGAACCAAACGGGGGGTTACACCCACTGAAGCAGGCAAAATTCTGTATTCCCATGCCCGTGCCATTCTACAACAGTGCGAACTTGCCCAAAAAGCCGTCTGCAATGTTGATCAAACCCTGGAAGGACAAGTCTCCATAGGCCTGGCGCCCGGAACCTCTTCCTGTCCGTTGATTATGCCGTTATTGCAATCCGTGAGGGATCAATATCCTCAATTAACGGTTTATTTGCATGAAAACAGTTCCGTTGCATTAAATGAAAAAGTGAGCTGTGGCCATCTTGATATGGCGATACATTATGATCCAACCCTTTATGCGGGTATTAACTGTCTGCCGTTGCTGAAAGAGGATCTTTACCTCGTCGGGACAGAAAATAATCCCGGTAAAAATATTGAATTAAGCGATGTCGCTTCAAGACAACTGTTTTTGCCCTGTGATTTTTCCGCTATCCGTAAGAGAGTGGATGAAGCATTTTCCCTGCGTCGACTTAGCGCAAAAATCATCGGTGAAATCGACTCCCTTGCCACATTGACCGCTGCGGTGGCGAGCGGTATGGGGGCCGCGGTATTGCCGGAGTCCACCGCTTCTGCCGTGGTTAATTCCGCTAATGCCTGGATGTCCCGTATCATCAGTCCCGGTCTTCCCTTGCCTCTAACGCTGAATATGTCTTCCCGCCTGCCGTTATCCCCCTCAGCGACAGCAGTCAAAAATGTTCTAACGGCGCTGGCGACATCGGCGCGGCCGGCGCATGAAAAACAGGCGTTATTATTGGCAAGTTAACCTTTCCCGTCCTATCATTATCTACAAGGCGGCACCCCAGTAACCTGGGTGCCGCTTTTTATGATATAAATCATGGTATTGAAGGATTTTTTTCTTCATTTCTTCAATTAATGTTTATATCTTGATATTAATTATGTTTATCAATTATGATGCAGATCGTGTAGACAGGATCCTGGGATAGCCAGATCTTAAGGAATCGACCTTTTTTTTAGGAGGCCTTTATGAACAGCTTACTCTCACAGTTATTAATCAATCTGGCGCAAAAAGAGGCTGCTGAAAAGGAACTGCATGCAATGGTTGAGTCGTTGGAAATTTTAGTGGCGGCGCTGATCGCATCGTTAAGCCATAAAAAAACCGATGAACTTGTTAAAAGCATAGAAGTGGCTTTGGATGAAATGCGTCAGCGGAACGATATAGAGTTCAAATCCGATATTGAGTTGCTTAGCAGTAATATCTCGCGTATTACAGCGGTCGCTAAAAGACGTTAAAATGTCGCTTTCCGGCAGAAAGAAATTTCTTTCATTTAAATATAATTAATTGATTTTATTTATTATTTTTTTTAATTTATGCGGACGCGCTAGTTACTGATTTCTTGAATGTTAAGCATGGCTAATTGATTTGAATACTGATCAATCATTTTTCAACAACCCGTCTGTGATTGCCGAAATCTTATTCGATAAATTTTCATACAATAATTCCCTTTAAGTAACAAAAAAAATCTCATAGTGTTAGTTGCTTATAACTATAAGTATTAAGACTATAATACATTGAACTATGTGCAGTATTAAATATTTATGACTATGGATTGGATTTTTTTTAGAGAGTTGTCATTAATTGCTTGGTTAAGCGAGCATTCCTTGCCCTAATGAATATACTCATTCTGAGTATAATTACTTTTTGAGGTCTTAATGACCGTTCTAGCTTTTCATTAGTAGGCGAATCATCATGAAAACACTAGGGTTTATCCTTGAAAGCGTCTTGGAAGAAATTGGTACTGGTAAGAAATTATTCACTCCTGAATCAGGCACTCAGGAAGCATTGGATAAATTTCAAAAGATTGCAAAAGCTATCAGCTATGCGGACAGTGAAGGGTTGCTGGAACAATGCCAGTTTGGTATCGCGGATTTTACCGATAGATTGATTTTTTCCCGCGTTTTAGTGACCGGGGGCGTGACAGAAAAAGGCCAGGAATTTTTACGACTTCGATTTTCTGACCGCCACCAAAAAGTAGGTTGAACGGCAAAGTCTGCCTTCCTGATAGCTGCCATCTCACGGGTAATTAATTGCACAAACAGGGGCACAAAAAGTTAACTGATCAATCTTTTGCTCGCTATTAGTTCATGTTTTATGTGTGAAATTTTGCCTAAGCGTGCTATTTCTATTTGACAAATTGCCAGACGGTGGGAGGGACTTTGTCATAAAGCTTTCCCATGGTAAGTTCAGCCAAGCGATGATCCGCAGCTCCATAGAAGTCTGCCAATTCCGCTGCCGGCAATCTCTCTTTCATATGCTCAATCACTTTTTCCAGCGTATCGATTGTGCTGCATCGTCTTAATCGCATCAAAAAATCCACTTTGCCCATATACTTACATTCATCCACTTTAAAGTAATAAAAAACCATTAACTAGAGATTATAATTGCCTCAATGTCGGAGGAAACTCATCTTTCAAAATTATTACGATGCCAGGCGGAATAATAAAACAGAGTACCTCAGCTGAACTGATTGTATTAGCGCATCTCTTCAGTTTTTTTCTAACGCATCGGTAAACGTTGGGTTTCCTGCGTAAAATACATTCAAAATCAATTACACACCACAACGGATTAAGTAATGCATACGCTCGTTGATTCGGCACACCGATACCACAGGCTGTATAGCATACCATTTAGAAGGCGCATTTGAAAATGCTTAATGTCAAAATCTCATTTTTGCGAAGCTGGGCGGAAAATTGTATTATTCCTCTTCCTTTACGTGATAAGTCCTATCAACCCTTTAAAAGTCATAAGCAAGTATCGTTTGGTTAGCGACCGCTTTCATCGTTATTTAATAGTTTGATTCGCTTAGGTTGGTCCACTTACATAACCTGCTTTAATTACATGGCGTGAATAAACTTACAGGATTGCCTGAAAAGCTTACAAAATTTGATTAATTTTCCTGGCAGGCAAGTTTAAGGAAGTTGATCTTCGGGAGGGTTACACAAAGGCATGGTCCTATCAAATAGCCATGACAGCCTGAGGCTGCGAAGCTGCAAAAAAATACTGTTTCACCCCGGAGGGATGCTTATAAACCGGGGATATTTTAAGGGCATCGATTGATGCTAGACGTTTTTACGTTCCACGGTCTCTTCACCCCAAAACAGCTTATTTTGATCTGTCTTGGCAAATGCGATTTCCAATGCTTCATCGCTGCCTTCTTCCCAGATTTTTTGTGCCATGACTTCATCGTTATCAGCGATTTCAAAAATGGCTTCAGCAATTTCAATGGAAGTTTCACGAATCTCAGCCCAGGATTGTATATCTTTAGCCATGAATATCTCCTCGTAATGGGTTTTCAATTATACGCGTCAGTGATTCCATAAATATCTGATTGTCATTCTAGACCAAATATTGTGAACCTGCGCGGCCAACGAAAACCCTTGGTGTATAACGGCGCGCGATAATCCGCAGCCGTTATGAATCACGCGATACAGGTTTAATGATGCATTTTTAATGTGATACCGGCGACGTATTCTCCCTGATAGCGTGCAATTTCCAATTCTTGATCCGAAGGTTGGCGTGAACCATCGCCGCCAGCCAGCGTGGAGGCGCCATAAGGCGTTCCTCCCCGCACCTGGGATATATCAAAAAGCTGCTTGGCACCGTAACCGATGGGTACCAAGATCAAGCCGTGATGCGCCAGAGTCGTCCAGGTTGAGAGAATAGTCTGTTCCTGCCCGCCCCCGGTTCCGGTGGAGGTAAATACGCTGCCGATTTTACCGTACAATGCTCCGGCAGCCCATAAGGCGCCGGTTTGATCGAGAAAGGTTCTCATCTGCCCGCTCATGTTACCGAAACGGGTCGGGGTTCCTATAATGATGGCGTCATAATCTGCCAATTCAGGAGGTTTGGCTTCGGGAACCGACAAGTCGGCTTTACCACCGGCCTGGGCAAATAGCGCCGGCGGCATTGTTTCCGGCACGCGTTTGACCGTCACTTCGGCACCGCTGACCTTGCGAGCGCCTTCGGCTACTGCCTGGGCCATGGTGGCGATATGTCCATACATTGAGTAATAGAGAACGAGAACCTTTGCCATAATGCTGTTCCTCTTTGTTGATAATCAGAAGGGCGGGATGATTTATCGTAAATCGAGGTCGGGATGTATTAACCATAATAGGTCACAACGGCTCTGCAAATTTATTGTAATCAAAATGACGTTGGTGAAGAAGGGCACTTTGTCGCAGACCAGATCAAATGTTGTGGGATGAATGATTAAAAATATTTCATTATAAAAATACTCCCGAAAATTCATAGTTTATATTTTCTGCAGTAAAACAATGGCTTTCACTGCCAGCAGAAATCAAAAATTATCTTCCTCTCTGGAATTTGTATCAATATATTAATATTTTCCTACTGTGTCGTGAGTGCGTTATAATTAAGAACATGACGTTGGCATTGGAAGTCGTTTATGAATTGACGCTAACGTCATGATGAAATCTGGCTGGTTAAAGCAGGTTTCAACAATATGATGATCTCTTAAACCTTACTCGGAGGTTAACAATGACCGAACATCGTGGCGGTACAGGTAACTTTGCGGAAGATCGTGAAAGAGCATCAGAAGCAGGTAGAAAAGGTGGTCAGCATAGCGGGGGTAATTTCAAAAACGACCCGCAGCGTGCGTCCAAAGCGGGTGAGAAGGGGGGCCGTAGCAGTAACAGCGGTCGCAGAAGCTCTTCTTAGCGCTGTAAAGGATGTAACCTTCCGACCCTTATATTCATATAGCGGATGATGTGGAGGTAAAGCTTCGCAAGCAAGTGGTTCGCTTGTGGATTCGGATGGATCATTATTTACGTTCGAAAGACAACTTCACTGTTGCCTTTCAACGCTCGTTATCGGAAAGCTGGTAAGCAGTAAGCAGTAAGCAGTAAGCAGTAAGCAGTAAGCAGTAAGCAGTAAGCAGTAAGCAGTAAGCAGTAAGCAGTAAGCAGTAAGCAGTAAGCAGTACGCCTATCCGATTGACGTAGTGAATAATGATTGTTGTTACATCCTTACCACCTGGCCGTCGGATCAACATCCGGCGGCCTCATAATTACCTTTATCGCGATTCTGTAAATACTATCTACGCTCTAGGCAATGGCTTCGATTATGCCGGTAAGTAGCTTACGGAGTGTTCCGGGCTTTCACTTTTGGCATCGATCACAACGCTCCATAATCCGCTGTACGGAACCCCCAGATAAGCGGTTGCCCGTCCACTGACACCCATGACATCGCCAAAACCTAACGATTTTTGAGCATCCTGTTGCTGATTTTCACACAGCAGATGAATATTGCATTTTTCCGAACAATGGACGACAACGGTGTCACCGCCGAACAACTTCAGTCGGGTGCGAATAACGGACATGGAACTGACTCCCCCAATCTCGATGATGAATTTTCTCGTGGTCGACAGAATGAACGTGAAGTGCATCACTGACAGACCAGAAGAAGGTCTGTTGTTATAAAATCATTGGGAGGGATATGGATTTATGACTTTAATCAAATTTTATTGAGTTTAGAAAAAATAGTTGAAGATTTAAACAGCTCGTTTTCGCCATTAAATGTTGTAGATTTAAATAACTCATTGAAAATAATATTAATTTATAATCAATTTTCTAGACAGGCATACCATAGTTACAGCGGTAGGGCCGAGTCGTAAAAAACCAATGATTACCCTTTACCTCTTTCAACCGTACCAATGACGGAATCCCAAGTGGCCTAGGGTCTAGTGGAGTTGACGTGTGCCGCCTTGTCAGATTCTGGCCCTATGGCCCTATGGCCCTATGGATGGTGGCGAAAATCCATCGATCATTTAACGAGCTTTTTTTTTGTACATATGAATGAAATGCCAGAACATGTATGCAAAGTCGCAGGTCCGGATAAAAAACAGTCATGACGGATTAAATTATAGCTTATGTTTAGGAATTTTGAATGCATGTTGATTCGATTATGCTGCGGTTGAATTGATCTAAGGTATGAATGAGTACAATATCATTGTAGAAAAAAATTAGGGATATGGTAATAATAATGAATATATTACAATTCATTCTGTTTAAAAAAAACGGAACATTAAGCCTGGATGGTAAAATTCATGCTATACCACAAAACCATATTGTTGTAGCTGATGAAAACGCGATACCGGTCAAGAAAAATAATGATGACTTTGTTTTTATTACCTGTTACCCCGTTAATCTATTACCTTTGCACCAAGATCTCATTTCTCAGGCTGCAATATTGTCATGTTGCAAGCCTTTTAAAAAAAATATTTACAAAACGGTCCCGGTCGATAATTCAGTTATAGAGAGTACTGAAAAATTGATGACCATGGAGAAAAGTCTACCTATCTGTTTTCTCTACCTTTATTGCTTGGGTATAGACAAATACTACTTCGCCAGCCTGTTGTGCCAGTTTGTTGGAGTCAATATAAACAACACGTTACTAGAGTTTTTTGAGCAAAATTACATCAACCAATGGCCGGTGTCTCGATATGCCAAGGAGTTGGGGATATCCACCCACAAATTGAATGTGATCTTCTATCAAAAATACGGCATGCCGGTCAAACAGTGGCTCATGGAAAAGCGCCTGAAAAAGGGGGGTGAGTTGCTTTTAACCAGCACGATGCGTGTCGCTGATATTGCCCTTGAGTGCGGCTTTAGCAATCATGCGCATTTCACCGCTTTATTTCGCCGCCGCTTCCAGATTTGTCCGTCGCTATTCCGCGCTGCGGCTAAACGTAGCTAAAATGCACCTTTGACTTGCTCTAGCCTAAGCCGTAATCAATTATGTTAATGAAAAGTTAAAGCTGGTTAATATTCAATCAAATATAAAATCTGTGGGGCATGATCTTATTTTTTTAGTAAAAACGTCAGGGAGTATTGACATAAGGGTTCGATTAGAGAATAATTCACGGCGTTGGGTCGTTAGCTCAGTTGGTAGAGCAGTTGACTCTTAATCAATTGGTCGCAGGTTCGAACCCTGCACGACCCACCAACAACTTCCTCCGCTGCATTATTTTTGTATTATCCCCCTTGCTAAAACAACTGCTAACAAAACTCGATTGCAACAGCTTTTTTGAATATATGAATTGGCACATATTTTCCACAATGCGTATATTTCATTCAGTTATGCTACTGCATAAATTATGAGCAGTTTTTATCCTTAATGATATAATTGCTCAGAGATTTACTGGTCATTGAGGTTTATTTTCAAGAGAGGGCCAGCGTTAATTCATTTAATCGACGAGTCAGTTCCGGAAAAAAATTGATACCAGCCGAAACCCTTAAGGATGTTGTCATTTGTGCTGGCCTCCGTGACCGCTTTCCCAGGCGCCTTCCCCTGCCATAGAAAATTTCGCTATGCTTGCAATACCTCAGCGTTCACCCTAAGGTTGCTGTTTCGCTGCGATGAACAGCGTGGGGTCAAGGACGTTTTACATTATGTCATAGGGAAGATTTGGCCTCCCATCAGGTTTAGCACATGTTAAAAAGGAAAATAGGCAAAAAATGGTTTATAACTCCAAATTAAAAAGGAAAAATTGGATTATCTACTGATTTGACATTAATGCGGTCCGATGAGGCTTTTGGTGTTGTAAGAAAAAAATATAAAATAATAATTATAATAAAATCAGTTGGTTATTTGTTATTTTAATGAAATGGAATCAGGAATATCCTAATTTAGATATATGTCATACAAGTTTAATTGTGCCGCCTTTATTATGGAGGATAGAACCTCTTTGGGACAATTTTGTAAACATATGACTAATAAAAGCGATCGTATCATTTATGACCAATCTTTGCCCGCTGAAGGTGTAACCTCCAAAGTAGAACGCTGGCGCTCCGGTGTGAATGCCGCCTTGCTGGAATCTGATTTTACGCGCACTGAAGCGGAGACTTTTAGCTGGAGCGTTGAAGCGCATCATTTTGATGTTTTTATTTGCGGGCATATTAGGTCTAGCGAGCAAAAATTGGTCAATTTGCCGCATAAATATGACAATCTAAACGATCATTTCATCATGATGATAATGATTGATGGAGGAATCGAAGGATTAGCAGGTCGATTAGCCATTCAACTTGAGCCGGGCGACATTATCATATTAGATTTGCTTCAACCGATTAAACTCGGATTTAAAACTGGACGGAAGTCAAGTTTTGTTGATGTTCTTTATGTGGCATTCCCGCGAGTATTATTATCTGAAATTGATAACAGCTGTGAGCTGCACGGTAAAATTATACGTCAGAAAGAGTTTCTCAGTCGCCTGATCGCTTCGAATATTATTGCGCTTATAAATCACAGCGCTAATTTAAACAATAATGAAGTGAACAAAGTCGCCAGGCCGGTGATAGATTTTATTATCAGCGCCATCAGGACATCCCACGCACCTATTCAACCCATAATGATGGACGCAAGACTACATGTTATCACGAGGGTTTGTGACTTTATTCAGGAAAACCTGCGTCTTCCCGCACTCTCTTCAGAGCTGATATGCCAGAAGTTCGGCCTTTCCCGGTCCTCTTTGTATCGGCTCTTTGAACCCTTTGGCGGTATTATTGCGCATATTCGCAAAAAACGAATCGTTGCGGCGACCCGAATGCTGCTCAGTCCACATTATCGTCAGTGGAAAATTGCCGAAATTGCCTATTATTGGCAGTTTGAACCAGCCACGTTCAACCGACTTTTTCTGTCTACCTATGGCATGACGCCTAACCACGCCAGAAAAGAACATCACGAATTATGGGCCTTGGAAAATATGAACGGATCGCAGGTGATCTGGCTGCGTTCATTATAATATAGCGATTGCTTTTCAGGCTCTCAACGGGAAGGTCGTTTGAATACTATTTGAGCGGAAATGGTTCGCGGTAAAGAGCGTTAGGTTAAGGCATTTTTATACCTGTAACTGAACACTCGCCCCCTGGCAGCGGCAAGCGTCATACCAAAAACCTATCGCTAATAAAGAATCAAGGTGCTGCGGTCGATCCGCAGGAGCAATTAACTAAGCTTGTGCAGGTGCATCCCCCCACATTTTGAGGACTGCCCTGCGGGACCGGCGCTGAAGTATGCCGAGGTTCGACGCAGCCGGTAAGAAAAGAACTCGATAAGGCTAGACAGACGACAAATAATATCCTCTTCATAGTCTACTCCTGATGTTTTTTTTGATTATAGGTGATTTTGTCAACAAGCATAATTAATGATATCATTTAAATGATAGGAAAAATAAATATTTAGAGTGATAATTATTTAATTCAGGCCATACCAGCGACGCCAAAAAAGGATGAGTATCCAGGCGGCGATGGACCAGCAGAGCACGGCGCTTATCAGGGCATAGGGCAACCGGAGTGACCCGATAAGAAAATACAGGGTAACAAGATAAGCCAAATAGGGAATCACGGCCCAAATGCCGAATAAGATCGTCGCCCTCAATGCTTCAACACCGCGCTCGGTGCCGACGATATAGTGGGCTATCAGGGCGAAGGTGGGGAAGAGGGGAAGAAGGCCGGCCAGGTAGTAATTTCGCGTTTTCGATAATAAAGCAATTAAAAGTACAACAATGGCGCCAGTTAACGCCTTAAGTATCAAGTTCATTATTTTTAGCCTATCGGTACATGCTGACGGGCAATGTAACATAGCCTATGTCAGGCTTACCATCCGCTTCGGGCATACCGTGACCTGGAGACACCCTATCAAGGCCACGGCATCCATGCCGGTAGCGTTACTGGCGGTAGGCGTATTTGATCTGCTTTATGGTATTATTGAATACTTCAGCCTGTGCGGGATCTTCAAGCTCCGCAATGTATTTTTCCATTTTAATGATGACCTTGCCCGCATCGGCCTGTCCCATCGCTTTCAATATCAATGTCAGCATGGCCTTTAGGCAGTTCACTTCCTGAGCCAAGGTGTTTGCATTGTTATCGGTTAAAAACTCAACGTTACCCATAGAGTTGCCTCGTTGCTATGTTGTCGGTATTGGATATGGCGCGAAATCCCCGGCCATCCTCCCCTGATTTCAGCGGCGATTATAGCAGAATTTGTTTGGGAAATTTAACAAAACAGGATGCACTTACCAGCGAAACGGCAGCTTTTTTGAAAAGGCAATGCGGACCCTAATTCACATGGTTGAGACGGGGGTATCGGGATCGGACAAATAAATTGTTTGGAAGATTATTTCATGATCAGATTAAAAGTAATAACTAATTAAAATGAGTTATTAAATTAACGGATAGGAGAAAACAAAATTTATAATAAACCTCAAATTTTTATCATGCCAATAACCTATTGTATTAATTATATATTTTCTATTAATAATTTTTGTCTTTCAACAAAAATTATTCTGCTTATTTAAGGCGGACGTGTCTATGGCCGCCATGGTCGTGTAGTAAAGTACACCGGTTATCTGATTTTAACGAAATTCTCTTGCGGTGCGAGAACCTATCTGTCTAAAATGGGCGATAACAGACGTCGATGCTGAATTTTATAGTACAAGCGGATAAACTTTATTCATTATTTACTTAAAAAGTAGTAATATTAAGTCATAAATATTTGATTCGCTTTACATCACTCCCTCATTTTGGAGATTTTCTCTTTGATAAGCGTTTTTCTTGTTGATGACCACGAATTGGTGCGTGCAGGGATACGACGCATTCTTGAAGATATCAAAGGCTTTAAAGTCGTTGGCGAGGCCCAGTGTGGCGAAGACGCGGTGAAATGGTGCCGGGCCAACTGCGTGAACGTTGTGTTGATGGATATGAACATGCCCGGCATCGGCGGGCTTGAAGCGACCCGAAAAATTATACGCTTTTCTCCGGACATTAAAGTCATTATGCTTACCATTCACACCGAGAATCCGCTACCAGCCAAAGTCATGCAGGCTGGTGCAGCGGGTTACCTGAGCAAGGCTGCGGCGCCTCAGGAAGTGATCTGTGCGATACGTTCCGTTAATGCGGGAAAGCGTTACATTGCTTCGGACATTGCACAGCAGATGGCATTGAGTCAGCTTGAGCCCCAGGCCGTGACGCCTTTCGAGTGTCTGTCGGAGCGTGAATTGCAAATCATGCTGATGATTACCAAAGGCCAGAAAGTAAATGAAATTTCCGAACAGCTCAATCTGAGTCCCAAAACGGTAAATAGCTACCGTTACAGGATGTTCAGTAAACTTAACATCGGCGGCGATGTTGAGTTAACGCACCTGGCGATTCGTCACGGGCTGTTCAACGCGGAGACATTGTTAAGTAGTGACTGATAGCTTCAACGCAAAAGAATTCCTCAAAACCGTCACCAGTCAGCCCGGCGTCTACCGTATGTATGATGCCGCTGAGACTGTCATCTATGTCGGCAAGGCCAAGGACCTGAAAAAACGTCTGACGAGTTACTTTCGTCTTCAGGTCGGCAGTCGCAAAACCGAAGCCCTGGTTAAAAGCATTGCGCAAATCGATGTCACCATTACCCATACCGAGACGGAAGCGTTGTTGCTCGAGCACAACTATATAAAGTTGTATCAGCCTCGCTATAATGTCCTGCTGCGGGATGATAAGTCTTATCCGCTGATTTTTCTCAGTAGCGATGCCCACCCCCGCCTGGGTTTCCACCGCGGCGCTAAACATGCCAAAGGCGAATATTTCGGTCCGTTTCCCAATGGTTATGCCGTCAGGGAAACATTGGCTTTGCTGCAAAAGCTTTTCCCCATTCGACAGTGCGAGGATAGCGTTTATCGCAACCGTTCCCGTCCTTGCCTGCAATATCAGATTGGTCGTTGCCTCGGGCCCTGTGTGAAGGGACTGGTGAGTGACGAGGAGTATCAGCAGCAGGTGGAGTACGTGCGCCTGTTTCTCTCCGGCAAGGACCAGCAGGTCATGAATCAGCTGGTGGAACGGATGGAGCTGGCGAGCCGGGCATTGAATTTTGAAGATGCCGCGCGTGCCCGCGATCAGATCCAAGCGGTTAGGCGTGTTACCGAAAAGCAGTTCGTTACCGGAGATCATGAGGATCTGGATGTTATCGGCGTGGCATTTGAGGCGGGAATGGCCTGTGTGCATGTGCTATTTATCCGGCAGGGCAAAGTGTTAGGCAGCCGCAGTTATTTTCCCAAGGTGCCATTGGGTACCGAACTCTCAGAGGTGGTTCAGACCTTCGTCGGCCAGTTTTATTTGCAGGGGAGCCAGATGAGAACCTTGCCCGGTGAAATCCTGTTGGATTTTTCCTTATCGGAAAGCGACTTGTTAGCCGAGTCCCTAAGCAGCCTGGCAGGGCGAAAAATTCATATCCAGGCGCATCCGCGGGGTGACCGCGCCCGGTATCTGAAACTGTCCCGGACCAACGCCGCCACCGCTTTGGTGACCAAGCTCTCCCAGCAGTCGACCATTCACCAGCGGCTGAAGGCCTTGGGGGAACTGCTAGGTGTAGAGTCCATTAACCGGATGGAGTGTTTTGACATCAGCCATACCATGGGCGAACAGACCATAGCTTCATGTGTGGTGTTTGACTCCAACGGGCCGGTGCGCGCCGAATACCGGCGATTCAATATCGAAGGCATAACGCCCGGTGACGACTACGCCGCCATGTCCCAGGTCCTGCGCCGGCGTTACGGCAAGGCGCTGGAAGAGAATAAAATCCCCGATGTGGTGATTATCGACGGCGGCAAAGGCCAATTGGGCATGGCCTTGGATGTCTTCAATGAACTGGACGTTCCCTGGGATAAATCGCGCGTCATATTACTTGGCGTGGCGAAAGGGGCGGATCGGAAAGCAGGTCTGGAGACGTTATTTTTGAAACCTCATGGCGAAGGGATCTCCTTGTCGTCCGATTCCCCCGCGCTGCATGTGATCCAGCATATCCGCGATGATTCGCATAATCATGCCATCACCGGCCATCGCAACAAACGTGCGAAAGTGAAAAATACCAGCGCATTGGAATTAATTGAAGGCGTCGGCCCCAAACGTCGCCAAACCCTGTTAAAATACATGGGCGGTTTACAGCCTTTAAGGAACGCCAGTCTTGAGGAAATTGCTAAGGTGCCCGGTATCTCTAATGCATTAGCAGAAAAAATTTTTAATGCATTGAAACACTAACCGCAATGTAGCAACATACTCATTAATCCACTCCAGCCAGATAGTTACCTATAGTGCTATGCAATTGAATATACCGACTTGGCTTACATTGTTACGTGTCGTAATGATACCGTTTTTTGTACTGGCGTTTTATTTGCCTTTTTATTGGGCGCCGCTGGTATGTGCTTTGATTTTTATTCTGGCGGCGGTAACCGATTGGTTTGACGGCTTTCTTGCCCGACGCTGGAAGCAGACCACCCGTTTTGGGGCGTTTCTGGATCCGGTGGCTGATAAAGTCATGGTGGCTATAGCGCTGGTATTGGTGGCCGAGCATTTTCATTCGTGGTGGATAACCTTGCCTGCCGCCACCATGATCGCTCGGGAAATCATCATTTCCGCGCTTCGCGAGTGGATGGCTGAAATAGGCAAACGCAGCAGCGTGGCGGTCTCCTGGATTGGTAAAGTCAAAACCACCGCTCAAATGCTGGCATTGGTGGCCCTTTTGTGGCGCCCCGATCAATGGGTAGCGGGTGTCGGTATTGCGGCACTGTACGTCGCCGCAGTGTTGACATTTTGGTCAATGTTCCAGTATTTGAACGCGGCTCGCCATGATTTGTTTGAACACTGATATAAGCGCCGTAAAAATCAACAAACGAGCATCACGGCGCGATAATTCTGTTGACTCGTAACGTCAGGTCAGTAGAATGCAACGCATCGAAAGCAACGACTGATTGCTTAAAGATAATAGTAAAAACAGCGAGTTTGATAGCTGGTTTGTCAAGTGGTTTTCATCGATGCGGGAATAGCTCAGTGGTAGAGCACAACCTTGCCAAGGTTGGGGTCGCGAGTTCGAGCCTCGTTTCCCGCTCCAGATGTACAACGAAGCCTTGATATAAGGCAGTAAAGGCGCGTTGGCAGAGTGGCCATGCAGCGGATTGCAAATCCGCCTACCTCGGTTCGACTCCGGGACGCGCCTCCAAGTATTGAATTTCCCGACGCCCGGGTGGTGGAATCGGTAGACACAAGGGATTTAAAATCCCTCGGCTTTATGGCTGTACGGGTTCAAGTCCCGTCCCGGGTACCACACCGAATTTGTAATAAAAACAAAGTAGTATGAGTAACATTGATGCCGTCGAGAGACGGTTTTTTTATGCCTATTTTCCTGCATTCCTAACATCACTTCCTAACATGATTTTTGTGAGTCGCATAACTATTCATTTTTTCTGAGCGCCGACGACGGGAACCACTTCGGTTTTGCGATCGTAGCGCGCCGTCTGCGAGGCGTTTTTATGCGGTAATTTTCAAGGTAGTTGTCGTTTTTTATGCTATTTTGCGTTCGTTTTCTGGGTGTAGGGAAACCGACGTGATGGGTTCCCAGTTGCGAGTTTCTTGTGCCCAGCGCTCCGGATGTTTTTCCTTCGCCTTCTCATACAATTTTTTATGTCGCATGAGGATCTCAATATCCCGCAGCTGATGTTTTTCTTCAGGCGTAACATACTTGCTCCCACTGTGCCGGTGCTTCGTGTTATACCATTCCACGAACCGGTGTACCCAATCCCTTGCGTCTGTTAGGCTGGCAAAACCGTCCCGAGGCCATTGCGGGCAATATTTCAGTGTCCGAAACAGCGATATCGAGTAGGGATTATCATTACTGACTCGCGGGCGGCTGTGAGATGGCGTGATGCCCAACTCATACAGTTTCGCTTGCATCGTGAAGCTTTTCATCGGTCCGCCGTTGTCAGCATGAAGCACGAGTTGAACATTTCGGCATTTTACGGTCCAAACCGCACGTTGCAATACACTGGAGGCATACTGCCCCGATTCTTTTTCATACACTTTGCACCCACACTCTTTCGGCTGAACACGTCCATTATCAAGTACAGATAAAAATGGGTTCCCACAACTTGTGACGGTAAATGGTTAATGTCCCAGCTCCAGAGTCGATTTGGCGCTGTCGCCGTGTAACTTTGCTGTCTTGCGTACGTACCAAGGGGCTTTGCCCGCCCTCGCTGATGTATCAGCCCTTCAGCCTTCAGCACACGGTAAAAACTGGACTCGGATGCGACATAGATTCCTCGATCGGCAAGAATCGGTACGATTAGTGACGGTGGGCGATCAGCGAGTTCTGCGTCAGTACAAAACCGGATAATTTACTGACGCTCAAATGCAGTAAGCTGATTGGCCGGTTCAGGGCGTTTGACCTGCGTTCGACCATCAGTGCGCAGCTTTTTACCGTTATGCCAACGCTGTAATGTCCGGATATTGATGCCCGTAATTTGACACGCCTTCGTTTTTCTGGCCCCCGCGCTCACGGCTTCGTCTATCCAGGTCACTATTTTTTGCCGCTCTGGGAAAGAGGTTGATTTTCCTCTTCGTCCTCCCAGAGGGCATCTAACTTTTTTTGCAGCACCAACAATGCCGCCGTTTCAGCCAGCGCTTTGTCCTTACGTCTGAGTTCCTTTTCCAACACTGACATAGGGGGGGAATGAGGCGATGGGGACACGATATGAAGCGCATTTCACCGGAGCGTAAGGCGGCCACACTGATCGACCGGGTGCCACCACAGATGATGGGGATCATCTCGGATAATGTCGGAGGGTTTGGGGATGTGGTCAAGGCTTTTGAAGTTTTCGTGAGGAATAAGTTGTCTTCTCTGCAACTAAGAATTGAGGAGTTCAATTTATGGGGATTAGGGAAATGCATTACGTTTACGCAATATAAACTTGAGCAGAGGGATATTTAGCCTTCAAGACCATGGCTGCATTGAAGGCCCAAATTTAAATATTTCTAATCTTCAGTCCATTTTTTAAAATCATAGCTTTCAGTGATAATTTGATAGGTGGGAGGGACTGGTAAGGTTGGTCTTGAATCAAAATATCTTTGCTGTGAAATGGCCTTTTCGTGAGCGTTTTTACTCATATCTAGCTTATTTTTTTCATCATTACGCATAATCGACCTCATCTCATCTATGACATGTTTACCAAAATTTTTAATCTCATCGGCAACAGAGCGATCTTTAACTAAAGTATCCTTTCTTGGTGAGGAAACGTCAAGATCGGTTACAGCGAAAATCGCTGACGTCATGACGAATAATGCGCCTGAAAACCATAGCCATAGCATTGATTTTCTTACAAAAAACATTCTATTTTTATTTATTCTATTGTTTTCATCACTACATTTTCCAATGATGGCAAAAATATTGCTTTTGATAATGAAATTGATATCTTCTAATGAAAATTCATTGTTATTAGTTATATTATATTTATGCATATTATTGCGATACTCATGCAATCTTGCTAGATATTTTGACATCTCATAAAATGAAGTGAAATAATGATAATTATATTTATCGCAAAGGGTTTTATATGTAAAGTAAATTGATGTGAGCAGAGATATTAAACAGCTTATCAAAACAGTAAAAAAAATTATCAACGGAAATTTTTTTTCATCATGATCAAGCATGCGAAGCATGTAGAAAATTACTGTAAGCATGCCCATATAAATTGTAAAATTTATTTGGACACGGCTAATTATCCTTTCTCTATCCTCAAAACTCTTAAAATATAGCTTCTCAAAAACATCGTATAACCCGTGCATTTATATTCCTTGGTCAAAATAAAGCGTCGATAAAATTACTTTAATTTACATGAACTTTTGTTTATAAACTGTTCTCATTGTTATAATTAAAGATAAACACTGGTGAAACAAATATTGATTCTCATATTTTGTTATAAGAGCGTATGAAGTTATTCCATGACATGTTTATCTTGATAGTTTATAAATAAATATTGTTCCACGCAAAGAAATCCATCTATTGCAATAACCTTTGCGTTTGCGCAATGCTTCCCCCGCCACGCCTGCCCGCTTGAGATAACGATTTCCATGCATCATTAGGTTGTGATACATGGCGCGCCACGATTGTCTCTTGAGGGGTAATGGCACTTTGTCAACACAATGCAAATTTTTGCATGAAGCATGCAAAGGAAAGGGGGTCTTATGCGCATAAAAGCCTCAGTATACACGAACACCCTTCGTCTTGAGCTATACAGCAAAAAATGTGCTATCAAGCTATAGTTCAATAAAACAATACCGTTTGAAGAAGATTTACTTGTTTCCTATGCTTACTGGGAAAAATTGATGCCGTCGAGAGACGGTTTTTTTATGTATGTTTTTCACCATTCCTAAGACAGCACTCTAAGATGTTTTCCGCGCCGCGCATAACCATTGATTTATTCTGACCGCCCACTACCGGTACAATCGCTATTTTGATCGTAGCGCGCGGTTTTTGAGGCATCATTATGGCCCGTTATTGCCGCTCTGCACCTTCATCATTACCTGCGCGGCCATAAGCGCGGGGGGCGTTGGTGGAGTCGCGATCGTCAGGCAACTGCAACCAACCGGTGCAGCTTTGAGATATCAACTTCTTTTTGCGCCGCCCAAAGGCTGTAATTATCTTGAAGATTGAGCCAAAACTTTGCCGAACTACCAAGCACCGCCGAAAGTTTTAGGGCCATTTCTGGCGAAACCGCAGAATGACCGCTAACCAGACGTTGTACTGTAGAAGGGGCGACATGCAATGCTCGGGATAATTCACGAATGCCGATATTCAGATCGTCCAGGGTCTCTGCAATGATTTCACCGGGGTGCGGCGGATTGAACATAGTCATCAGTGATAATCCTCATAGTTAACGATATAGGCATTGCCATCCATAAATTCAAACGTAATGCGCCAGTTGCCCGTGACGGTTATTGACCATTGGCCTTTTCTATCCCCGGTAAGCGTATGGAGGGAATATCCCGGTCGGTCAATATCCTTGATCTCTTCCGCTGCATCGAGGACCGCCAGACGTAGGCGGAGTTTACCGGACTGCTTCGCATCAATACCCGCAGTCGATCCTTTCCACTTTTGCTTTTCTAGGCCTGCCGCCTAATTTTCCATTCGCCTTTGAAGCAGCGCTTTTTCTCTCGGAGGTTGCTGAACCGCCTTTGCGGCCCAGTTCGCGCGCCATCCATTTGCTGGTTCCGGTATAGCCATCCATTATCGCCGGGATAAAGACATCGGCGTCGATGGCGGGGAAGTAGAGCCCATTGCCCAGCGGCGTAATCTCTATGTCTTCCAGTTCCGCAGCACTAGCAGTGCTTAATCCCTGCACGATGGCTGGTGGTATGGCCAGCTCGATACCGGATGCCAACGTCACGATGACGCGTTGCGATTTGGCATCGTAGCGGGCCGCAATGGCCCGTAAAGGGCTATTCATCGTTTCCTGGCCGCGCTGTACAGCGGCATCAATTTGTAATTTAGTTGCCATGGATTTGCTCCCATGCTGACTGTAGTTGTGGCAGTTGGTTAAGAAGCTCCTTTTCGATCTCCGCCAGTTCCTTAGGTTTTACGCCAATCATTTCTCTGAGCTCAATGTTGTCTTTTAGCAAAACGAAAACAACCTGCCCGTTGGCACCGATAACATGTACATGCGGTGGTAAATGATCCATGGTGTAAATCATCACCCGCCATCCTTTAAATCTGAAAATTGTTGGCATGGGCAACATAAACCTAAACGTTTAGGTTATTTTAGACGGCATTTTGTCAGATTGCAATGCGTTGGGGAGGCCGTTGATAGAGTCTAAGGTGATGACTACCGCAACCGCATAGGCACCAATTAACCCGCCATCATGATTTGTAAACGGCTGATTTTACACAATTATTTTATTTTGTTATTGTGCTGAGGGTTTTTAAAATCCCTCGGCTTTATGGCTGTACGGGTTCAAGTCCCGTCCCGGTGCCAACCAATAATTCATAATAAAAACAAAGTGATAGGAGTAACATTGATGCCGTCGAGAGACGGTTTTTTTATGCCAGTTTTTCGCCATTCCTAAGAAAGCATCCTAAGATGTTTTCCGCACCGCGCATAATCATTAATATATTCTGACCGCCCACCAAACGTTGTACTGTAAAAGGGGCGACATGCAATGCTCGGGATAACTCACGAATGCCGATATTCAAATCGTCCAGGGTCTCTGCAACGATTTCACCGGGGTGCGGCGGATTGAACATCGTCATCAGTGATAATCCTTATAGTTAACGATATAGGCGTTGCCGTCCATAACTGACAGACGTAAGCGAAGTTTACCAGAATGCTTCGCATCGATTTGTGCTTTAGTCGCCGGATGCACTCCCATGCTGTTGTTATGGAGTTGTTCAACAAGCTCCTGTTCGATCTGCGCAAGTTACCGCACGTCTCCTCGACTGGGTGTTGGTATGCCTCCAGACGCGGCCTAGACCATAAAATATTGCACCTAAACCGCCGACAAAAAAACCAACCGGCCAGTTTGTCAAATAGGAGAGGGCGATGGCGGTCCACACGGTGACCAGCGAAAGGACGACCGAGAGTAGGGTTGCCCGCAACGGACTGTCCGTCAGGGTCCGCGCGACGGCAGCCGGCCCGACCATCAGGCTGAATACCAATAGTGCACCCACTACCGGCAATGAGAGCGCCGTGGCAAGCGCCAAGATCGTCAGGAACCAGAGCTCCATGCGCCGTGAACTCACCCCTTGGACTTCAGCCAGCTCGGGGGATATAGAGCAGAGTAATAACGGGCGAAAAAATACCGCGGCAATCGCAACCGAAAGGGAGCCAATGGCCGCAACGGGGAGTATCTCGGTTGTGCTGACGCCGAGGACTTCGCCGAACAGCAAGGCATAGACTTGCTGTGAATACTGTTTGCACATGCTCAAAAAAAGCGTTCCAAGGGCGAGCAGCATCACCAGGGAAAGCGCCGTTGCGACCTCATGGCGACCCAGACGACTGAGCTGGCTTATCCCGATGACACCGAGTCCGGCAAATGCAATCAGGCCAAAGAGCGTATTCACCCCGAGCAGACTTGCCAGCGCGGCTCCGGGAAATGTACCCAAGGGCAAGGTATGAGCAGCGAAAGAGGAGCTTCGTATCACGACAAAAAAGCCGACAAAACCGGCCACTGCCGCCACAAGAGTGGCGACAATCCAGGTATTGATCATAATACTTGAGAACATGAGCCGGCCTCCCTTAGCCACTGAATCCACCCTGTTACGATATACAATACAAAAATGAGCAAAACGATAAAAAAGCTCACCGGCCAACCGTGGCCGGGGGTCCAATAAAAGCTGTCATATGCCAGGAAAATGCCGCCCCAGGTGGTTATAAGGCCTATCGATGCAGCGAGTATCAGTGCCTGGCCAGGTCTCTTCACCAGACGTAGGGCGATCGCCGCCGGACCGATCAATAGCGCGGTGGATAAAACCGCACCAACCGTCATAGCGGAAAGCGCCACTGCCAGCGCCAATATCAGAAGATGAAGCAAACCAATCAAACGCACCCGAATGCCGCTTACAAGCGCAAGTTCGCTATCCAGAGAACAAAGAAGCAACGGGCGATAAAGTAGCGCGACCATAAACAACGCGCCAAAACCGATGATCAGGGCAAGAGGGATAATGGATGGGGGAATGGTAAACATCGATCCGAACATGACGCTGACCGCCGCTCCGGTTGTGCTGTGGGTGATGACGTCAAAATAGAGAAATAGCGCTGATAGGCCAAGTCCCGCGCCTAATATGATTCCGGTTATCAGGTCCCGTTCCCGGGCCCGACGAATGCCGATAAATTCTATTCCTGCCGCCGCTAGCAGCGCCAAGCCAAGGAATCCGGCAAGCGGATTGATCCCCAGCAGAAAGGACAGCGATCCACCCGCGCTGCTGATGTCGGCAAGCGCATGGCCTGCGAACGACTGGCCGCGGATAACGGTAAATACGCCAATCACGCCTGACACCACGGCGGCGCCGCCGCCGATGATCGCCGCCGTACGGACGGGGTCACTTGAAAAGATACCGGCTTCAACAACTGCATGTAAAAGAGAAGACATGATTGATTAGATGATCCCGGGGTTATGTATTAGATTCGATTCAACGGTACGTTGGCCGTCAGTAACGGCTGTGGCCGCGATGACCAAAATCCTTCCGCTCACCCGGATGACATCAATGTGGTAGCCATAGAGTTTACTTAACACCTCCGTTCGTACGACGTCTTCGGTATTCCCGCTTACGGCCCGTCCATTGGCCAGGTATACGATGCGATCCATGACTGAAAGCAAAGGATTCATGTCATGGGCGGAAAGTAAAAGCGTCACGTTATGCTCGACGGATAACCGGCGTAACAGCGACACAATTTCGGCAACGCTGCCCATATCGAGATTGGCCAGCGGTTCATCCAATAATAAAAGACGAGGCTGTCGTATCAACGCATGGGCAATCAGTACGCGTTGCTGTTGGCCGCCCGACAGGCTGCCGACACGTTTGTCGGCAAAACTCGCCGCACCGACCGCGTTGAGCATCTCATCCACTTTATTGCTGCGTTCTTTGGACGAAAAGGGGAAACCGAGCCGATGGCCATCAAGACCAAGAGCAATCAGATCTCTCGCACGCAGCGGAACTTCAGGGTCAAACAGAATTTTTTGCGGTACATAGCCCACCGAGGTATGACCGGAGCGACCGGAGGCGTCATTGATAATGATGCTTCCCTGGTTAAGCGCTTGAAAGCCCAGGATAGTCCGCAGCAGCGTGGTTTTACCGGAACCATTGGCGCCGATGAGTCCGCAAAATTCACCTGCTTTAAGGGAGAAGCACACCTGCTGAAGCACCGTACGCCCGGAAAATGAAACGCTCGCGTTATTCACCACGAGCAATTCGCCCTCTTTGCCCGCCATTTTATTGGCCCGCCTTCAGAGCCTCGGTTGAGACATTGTCGGTTACTGCTTTGTTCAAGGCGTTAATTTCGGCCAACATCCAGGATTGGTAGTGATATCCCGGCGTCGGCATGGTTTCGTAAACACCGACAACGGGAATACTATTTTGTTTGGCTAAAGAGAGGAACGATTGGGTTAACGGATCCGTAACCTGCTGGTTATAAACGAATACCTTAACCTTATGGTCATTGAAAAGTGCGTTTTGCGCCGTGATGTCCTGAGGCGACGGATCGGTGCCATTCATGACAGCCGCCTCAAGATTGAACGGCGTCGCAATATTGGCGCCGGCCGCTTTGAGCAAATAATCTGCCACCGGCTCGGTGACGGCGACAGAGGTATCTCCATGGTCTTTTTTGAACGCGGCAACGGCGTTTGTCCATGGCGTAAGCGAAGCATCAAATTTTTTCAGATTGGCCTGGAAATAGGCAGCCTGCGTCGGCATCAGGGATGAGAGGTCGGCGGCGATTGCTTTAGCCACCGCCGGCATCGTCGTCGGGTTGTACCATAAATGGGGATTGGGGGTATTGTCTGGTAGGCCAAGAAGCTGCTGGACATCAATAACCTTTCTATCGGGATTTGGCGCGGCGGCGATGATTTTGTCAGTCCACGAATCATAGCCGATGCCGTTTTTGACGATCAAATCGGTATGGGCGATATTTGCCGCTATCTGGGGGCTGGCTTCAAAGGTATGGGGATCGGTATTGGGATCTGTTTCGATCGCCGTGACCTGAGCGTATTTGCCGCCAATCTGGGAAATGACATCGGCATATTCATTTTCAACGCCAATGGCCTTGACGGTCCCGGTTATCGCGGCAAAGGCGCCGCCGCTAGGTATCATGGACAAAAGCAACACGGTCCATAGCCCCTTTAACGCGGTTTTCCCGGTGTCTTTCTTAACCGAGCAGGCTCGTTGACTGCTTAAGGAAGCATTATGGACGCGGGACATGGAGCGCTGTGAAAAAAAATCTATTAATTTCATTATAGTAACCTATGCATGATTTATGGGGTAATGTTATGGGATTGGTTTAATTGATATGTTATAACATTACTTATTGGATTATTATAGATTTTGTTATGTTTTTTTTTGCACCTATAAGCAGAGCAGCGACTGGAGTAGAGAGATAAGCGATTTGATATATTCAATGAAATGATATTTGAGGGGAGCCCTAGGTAAAAAGCGCCGTGGTTATCTTAGCTGGGGGAGACCATACAGATTGCAGGTAAACAAGAGGGGAGGTTTGGTTATCATGTCGGCACTCCTTTGCCGGCGCGGTAGTGGATAGGCAAAAAACGTTTAAACGTAAATATCAATTTGATTGCTGCTGCTGTTGCCGTCATTGCTGCTGCTGCTGCTGCTGCTGCTGCTGCTTGTGCTTGTGCTGCTGTTTTGTACGGAGGCAGCAGGCTGAGCGGTGTTGCTCTGCTCTGCTTGCTGCTGCAGGGCGCTCACTTGGGCTTCCAGCATTTTGATTTGTCCCTCGATAAGCTGCGCCTGTTCCTGTTTTTGATCGGCGGGCAGACTGGATTCGGCCAACGTGGACAACTGCTTTGTTAGTTTGGCGATCTGCTTCTCGATATTACTGATTTGGGAAGAGGCATTACTGCCGCCGCCTGAAGACACCGGTAGCACGGATGTGGAAATTGTATTGGACAAGGCCGCTCTCCTGTTTGAAGGTATTTACATGTTATCGGCAGGCTGATGTTTCGCTTCAGGGGGGAAACGTAAAGGAATAGCAAAGGAATGGTAAAAAACGGGTGAATGGCACAGGCAATACAGATAATCATTCGCTACAAAAAGCGAGCACGGTAGCGATACAGGCAATGGACTTTTGGTGATGAGCGCGGGCATTAATTGCCATTTTACGAACATGGCGGAAATACCCCACGGCGACAACCAAGCCTGCATTACCAAGACGTTATGATCGTCCTTTCTAACGTCTGATGGACGGCTATGTTAAATAAGAGTTAAATCCAGAGGTGTGAAGTCCATTATAAAATCAAACGTTAAGCCTTAAATAATAATACATTACCAAAACATTTTGACTAATACGCAACCGAACACAATGCCGGCAAACGCTAACGCCCAGCAAAATTTCAACAACATCAAATCAGTTTTCGCTACATTTTCCATGATAATTCCCTCAACTATATTGTGATATTGGTCACTATTTTATGGGGAAATTGCCTCCATAAAGTGTGATTAACATCACATTTAAATGATTTGTCATACAAAATTATGAGATGAACGCCTGTCTGTTCAAAAGACACTCAGGTACGCCTGTAAGCGATATAAAAACGAGTACGCAGTCATTAGGAAAGAGTACGGGGTTTAATGATTGCTGGCACATTATTGCACTCGAATTATTTATTTCATCTGAGATTACCGATACATCAAAGATGTCTTGTTCAAGTTCTGCCGGTGGATAGCTGCCATGAAACGGGCAAATAAAAACGTAGCTAACCCAGCATAACGATCGGTTATAACGCCTTGATTAATTCAAACCCGTCATTCCGCTGATATATGCAAATGCAATCGACTTTTACGGACCTTTACCGTTCCTGTTAAAAAACAGACATTCAGTGGCTATATTTTTGATAAAAAAAAGCCGACACTTCTTCTGATTATCCTCATAGGATGGCATCAGTGAAATTAGAAAAATTCTACTCTATTCCCGGCAATCATGATGTTACCGCCAAGGTCACCATTTTTTTTACCGGTTTTATTTACATTGAATTGATCGGTTTGCATTGCCAGCTGCGGGCCCATGCCGATGAGCTTGAATGCCGGTTATTTACCGATGCGGATCGGCATAATGAAATGGAACTGAAGTGTTGCGCAAAAAAAAGCAGCGTGCCTTTGTGGAAACTGCACCTGTTCCAGCAGGACGCAGCGGAATTGATGTCATTGATCCAGTGGCGGGAGCATACCCTTAATTATTTTAAACAGGAGGGTTAACGTTTGCCTGGGCTTGAAAATGATGAAAAGTCAACAGCCCGTAAGGGCTGATGACTTGGAAAATCGGCCGGAATAAGATGTCTGGGCTTGCTTACTCAGTAAAAAACTCTACTTTCCCCGCGGCCAGATCATACATGGAACCGACAATTTTTAGTTTGCCGTCGGATTCCAGTTTATTGAGAATATCGCTTTTCCTGATCTCATCCATGGTTAATTTGACATTGGTCCTGGCGACGGCGTCGACAAACTCGTCGTTACTGCTGGTCCTTTCTTTGGTATATTCCGTTTTATCAATGGCCGGCTTGATTTTATCCAGCAAGCCGGTTAGATGTCCCAGTTGAACGTTATCAATCGCTCCCTTGACAGCGCCGCAGGCCGTATGCCCCATAACCAGGATAACTTTGGCCCCCGCGGCGGCACAGGCGAACTCAAGGCTGCCGAGAATATCATCGTTGGCGATATTGCCGGCAATGCGGCTGTTAAAGGCCTCGCCTATGCCGGTATCGAGAATGATCTCCGCGGGCGCGCGGGAGTCGATGCAGCTCAGGATAACGGCAGAGGGGAATTGGCCTGCGGCGCTGCTGCGTTTTTGCGCCAGGTAGTTATGCTGATGAGCCTTGCCGCTATGAAAACGGATGTTTCCCTGCTTCAGTCCCTCGATGATTTCATCGGGCGTCAACTTATCCCTGGCTTCTCTGGTCATCGCCGCCGCATAAGAAAGGGAAGGTATACCGACACTCATGACACCGGCGATGCCTAAAATGGAGAGTCCGGCTGCCCGCTTTATTAAAGTGCGCCGCGTAGGTTCTGATGATGGCAATGTGTCTTTATACATCATTTACTCCAGTGGTTAGAATAAATTCTAACAGCTCGATGATATTAGAGTTGATGGTGGATTATTGTTTCGCTGCGCAAAATTTATAACGCTTCGGCATTCTAAGAGAAGAAGGGGCGCGATAATGTGATAAATGTAGTTATTTCATCATGGCGTTTATATTTTTGGCTATTGCTGGGGAGATAGTTTGATATTTGGAATCAGTATCACGCATATTGATTAATAAGGGTTATTCAATAGTTTGGTAATATTTATCCCTCTGATAATGAAGATTATTTAACATTAAAAAATATATTCTTTGCTAAAAAGTGTATCATGTAAAAATATTAAATATTGACGCGCAGGGTAGCTTATATAAGTCTTGTTGATGTTATAAATGAACATATGACTTATGTGAAGTATTGTATCTTTTGGCCCCTGTCAGGATATGGGGTTTTGTAGGCGTGATTCTTATGAATAAAGCTGATTATTATGAGTGTTATTTGAGCAGTTATTACCGTATTTATGGCTAATTGGGCCGGTGAAAATGGCGCATTGATTAACTTGGCGGGGTGCCGCGTCAGAAAAAAGTAAAAATGAAGGTTTGATCCGGTATCCGTTTACCCTTAATCTTATTAGGCATTCATTACGATAGCCGCTTTTTCTCGCCGGCGGGTGAAGAGATAGCGGGGCGTCCTAGCGGTTGCCCTTTCTTTAGCGGCTGGTCAGTTAATTCGAAAGGTCGAATCATGTCTCGTTTTGTCAAATACCTGCTTATCGCCATCACCTGTTTTTTAGGTTCGTTCCAAACGGCCATGGCGGCAACGCCGCTATACGGTCCGCAGCTACAGGGATTTACCTATCCGTATCCGTTGCACCATTATTCTTTCACTTCCCAAGGTACCCCCTTGGCGATGGGGTATATGGACGTTGCGCCCCAGGGGGGCGCCAACGGTAAGACCGCGGTGCTGTTGCACGGAAAGAATTTTTGCGCGGCCACCTGGGAGGATACCATCAAGGCATTGACCCAGCAGGGCTACCGGGTGATTGCCCCGGATCAGATTGGCTTTTGTACCTCCAGCAAGCCCGATCATTATCAATACAGTTTTCAGCAGTTGGCCGCCAATACCAATGCCTTGCTGCGTAGCCTGGGTATTGCCAAGGCAATGGTGGTGGGGCATTCTACCGGCGGCATGCTGGCGACGCGCTATGCGTTGATGTACCCCGCCGAGGTGCAAAGATTGGTGCTGGTGAATCCAATCGGACTGGAGGATTGGAAAGCCCTGGGCGTTCCTTACCGTACCCCCGATCAATGGTATGAGCGTGAACTCAAGACCTCTGCCGCGGGTATTCGTCAATATGAACTTACCACATATTATGTCGGGCGCTGGAAACCGGCCTATGACCGTTGGGTGGATATGTTGGCCGGCTTGAATCAGGGGCCGGGGCATAAACTTGTGGCCTGGAATTCGGCGCTGATTTACGACATGATTTTTACCCAGCCGGTGGTTTATGAATTCAAGGATTTGCAGGTGCCGACGACCTTGATAATCGGTACGGCGGATACTACCGCCATAGGCAGCGATATTGCGCCTGCGTCGGTAAAAGCGGCGCTGGGGCATTATGACCGGCTCGGCAAAGAGACGGTGAAACGAATTCCCGGCGGGGAATTAATAGAGTTCGCGGGATTGGGACATGCACCGCAGATGGAAGAGCCGGAGCGGTTCAATCAAACCCTTTTGCGGGTGCTGGACCGATAAGCAAGGGTTGCCGCGATAAAGGCGGAAACCCTTATGGGATTCCCGCCTTTGGGCATTATAGCTTAATTGGAGCTGCCGGAAGGCGCCTGTACCGGCTGCGCCCCGCCGTCAGTAGCCGGCGCCTGTGGTGCCGTCGGCTGCGCGGTGCCGTCGGCGGCTGGAGCCGGTTGTGGTACGTCGCCCGCGGGCTGGGGTGCGGTCTGCGTTGAATCCGGCGCGGCGGCCGGTGCATTGGCCGGAGCGCTTGCCGGCAAGACTGCCGGAGCGTTGCTGTCCGGCGCGGTGACATTTACCGGTATACCGGAGCGGTTCTGCAGCGCCATGTTAACCACATTCTGGTTAACCATCTGATCCACCAATATTTTACTTACGCTAGCCGGAAGCGTAATTGGTACCGGCTCGTTGGATGTGAATTGTTCTTCGGTGGAGGACAACGGGTTATGCACTTCCAGATAACGGGAACCATCCGGCTCAATGGTGGCTTTAACCGGTTCGTCGATAAACTGTACCCGGGTGCCCACCGGAACGTGATCAAACAGATACTTGATATCGTCGGCGCGCAAACGGACGCAACCGTGGCTCACCCGTAAACCAATACCGAAATTGGCATTGGTGCCGTGAATGGCGAATAACCGGCCGACATACATCGCATACAGTCCCATCGGATTATCCGGGCCCGCCGGAAATACGCTTGGCAGGCTTTTGCCTTCAGCCGCATATTCCGCATGCATCGCCTTGGTGGGGGTCCAGGTCGGCCCGGCCTGTTTACGTTGTACCGTGGTCAGCCAGTTCACCGGGGTATCCTTGCCCAGTTGTCCGATGCCGATGGGCAATACCACCACGGTCTTGGTTCCCTTCGGGTAATAGTACAGGCGCATCTCGGCGCTGTTTACCACAATGCCTTCATGGGGCGTATCGGGCAGGATCAACTGATGAGGTATAATCAGCTTGCTGCCGGGGGTCGGCAGGTACGGGTCGACCCCGGGGTTGGCCTCCAGCATATTGCTCAGGCCCATTTGATACTGTGCGGCAAAATGCTCCAGCGGCAATTTACTGTCCTGGGGAATTTCCACTTCCAGATTTTGCCCAATCAGCCGGCTGTTGTTGTCGGCAGGCAATGGGTATACCACGGCAAAGGCGGAGTGACTGAACGCAGCCACGGCCAATATTGCCGTACAGATAGCACGCATATTCATTTTCATAGTTGTCAGATGTTATCGCCACACAAGCAGTAATTAGGTTTTCGATTCCAGATCGATGATGACCGGATGGGCATTATATGTGCACAGCGGCCAAAGTGGGAAATAATATGTGTAACTTAGGGTTTGACGCAATGGTTATATGTTTTTTCGGATGATAATTTGTCCATATGGCGGGCGCGAAACAGCCGACATTGAAAATCCGCCGCCGGCAAGCGGATAATGGCAGGGCAAAGTGAAAGAGAATGACGGCGCGCTGAACCTGAAGGGTAGGGTGCAGGCCGGTTCGGAGCGCCCCTAAGGGAGCGGATTGTTCATGATGGAGAATGAGGATAAATGAAACGAAGCCTGATTATTTTCTTGCACGGCGTCGGCAGCAACGGCGACAGTCTGGCGCCGCTGGGTGAGATTTGGCGACACAGCCTGCCGGATACGCTATTTGCCGCCCCCAACGCGCCGATGCCGTTTGATATGGGACCCGCTTATCAATGGTTCAGCGTTTACGGCGTGACCCCGGAAAACCGGACGCAGCGGGTTTTGGCCGCCAGGCTGGCCTTCGACGGGCTCATTGCCCGGATAATGGCGGAGCAGGGCATGGCCGGCCATCCCGAACGGGTGGTATTGGTGGGGTTTTCCCAAGGTTCGATCATGGCTTTGGATGCCATCGCTTCGGGACGTTGGCCGGTTGCCGCCGTGGTGGCCTTTTCCGGGCGGTTATCATCGCCGCTGCCTTTGATGCCGGCCGCCGCCACGCCGGTACTGTTGATTCATGGCGCGGATGATCAGGTTATCCCTGCCTGGGAAACCGAGCATGCCGGGAAAGCCCTGCAAGAAACGGGCGTGGCGGCGACCACCTTCATCTTGCCCCGTGTGGGCCATGAAATTTCCGCTGAAGGCGTGGCGCTGGCGGGACAATTTATTTCCCGGACGCTTGCCGCAGTTGCAAAATGAAACGGTTAATAAGCTTGAAGACCGGCGCGGGTTGTGTCTTAGTAAGTCGAGGGAAGGAAACGTTGGGTGTAACAAATAATTAACAATTATCGGCAAGAATACTATTATAAGAAATATATCGCAGGCAGGAGGTAAATATGGGATTAGAGGAATGGGAAGCACGCTTCAAAGCTTATTTGGAACAGCATTTCCCCCAGGATGACAAAGCGCACGATCTCGCCCATTTCAGCCGTGTCTGGCATACCGCTCAAAAAATTATGCATTTGACCCGGGCCGATGAATTAACCGTGCTGACAGCCTGTTATTTTCATGACGTGGTCAACCTGCCGAAAAACCATCCCGAACGTCATTTGGCCTCCGCCAAGGCGGCAAAAAAGACACAGAGTATCCTGGCCGAGAGTTTTGCGGATTTTCCGGTGGCGAAATATCCCGCGGTGGCTCATGCCATTGAAGCGCACAGCTTTAGCGCCGGCATTCCGCCCCGGACGCTGGAAGCGAAAATAGTCCAGGATGCCGACCGGCTGGAATCTTTAGGCGCCATAGGGCTGGCCAGGGTATTTCACGTTTCGGGACAACTGGGCCGCGGTCTGTTCAATGTGGAGGATCCCTTGGCTCTTCATCGGCCGCTGGATGATCTCAAATACACCTTTGATCATTTTCAAACCAAGCTTTTGACCCTTGCCGATACCATGCAAACCGAAATGGGTCGCCAGATGGCAGCCTATAATATCGATTATCTGGTGACTTTTATGAGCAAGCTTTGCGCTGAGCTCAAAGGGGAGTATTACCAGTTGGATACAGAAACCCTGGAGCGCTTTCAAATCAAACGTTAGCCTTTATTGACGCGCGTACCCGACGATTATAGGCTTAAAATAGCAACTGGCAGCGGGCCTATCCCGACGCGGAAATGGGGAGTGATTCATGACATTTGAAACCGGTGATGTGGTTCAGCCTTTGAAGGGCGGACCGGCAATGAGTGTGATAAAAGTTGAAAACGGTATCGTCTATTGCGGCATGATGGATTCCGGTGAGGAAAACGCGAAACAGTTCAAAGCCGAAGAACTCTCCTTATACCAGGAAGATGGGGATTTCGGCGTCTGTTAGCCCACCTGAGGGGGCCCCCTTGCAAAGCCCCCTCGATTCGCATATTTTATAAGCGGATTCTTTGCCTCCCGGCAGGGAATTCTTTCGATGTATATCTTATAATCTGTTAATTCTTAAGCATATTAGTGATAAAAAGCCGTCAATCCCGTCGCGAAAAAGATTACCGTGAGACCCTGAATGATGCGCAGTTTGCGATAGCGGTGCTTGCCATTGCCTCAGGGACGCTCATCAGTTTTATCATATTAGCGACACTGTGGTTTGTGTGATGATCACGTCGATAATAAGGAAGGATTGGACATGGAAAACAGCAAACTTGATGATACAAAACTGCTTGCAATAATCGGTTTGTTAATATCAGTCTTGATAACCGTATCGGTGCTGTTCGGTATCGCCTATTTTTATGATATTCGGCACAGCAACAGCGTTGATACCGGTGCTTGTTATAGCAAAACCGGCGGGGTCCAGAATTTATAAATAAAGCAGTGAAGCCTGGACTTTCCGCCCCTCCGGCAACGGGTGCCGGAGGGGCGGATGCTGTATCGGGCATTCTCGCAAAAGCCTTTCCCGTCTTTTCACGCCGGCATGGCGCGCTGGTCAGGGAGGGGATCCTCCAGCAGCCCTTTGAGCCGTATTTGCTGACTGTGTATTTCCAGCGCCAGAGGCTCGAATAATGAACGGCACCCATTGACGTCCTGCATGCCGAGCAGACCGAACGGCAAATGTTTATCGCCGCTCCAGCTGCGATAATCCGCCACCGGATAGATACAAATGCCTTCAACGGCAATGTTTGTTTGCATTGCCAGAACGGTTTGCTCAAATATATAGCGCATCCAGGGAACCCGCATATCGTTTTCCGCACCGGTCTCGGCGATAAGGATCGGCCGCAGGTAACGCTTATGGACTTCCTCCAGGATAGCCGCAAAGGGCCGGTAATGGATGTCATCCACGGCGATGACCTCCCCTCTGAAGAACCACTGGTTGGCCGGACGGTAGCTGATTCCGACAATATCAAGATAATGAGGGCCGCCGCCAAGCTCGGGGCAAAGCCGGCCGCTCAGCATATCCCAGACTTCAAACTGCGCCATGCGGAGTTCTTCCGCGGCGGGCTCCAGCTCCGGTTTGTCTTCCGGTGCGTTGATATGCACCACGGGTTCGGGTTGCACGAACCGGGCGGTGTCGTCCACCGCGCGGATAGCGTCCATGGCGGCAAGGGTGGCGCGTACCAACTGCTGCTTGAGCACTTTGCCTTTATTTGAAGCCATGGGCTGGATATGCGCCATTTCGCCGCCGGCCCATGCCAGGAAGGAAATGGAATTTATCGGCGTATAACAGGGGCGGCGGATGCCCTCGTTACGCACCTTTGCGGCCACGGCGCCGGCGAAACGCGCAAAATGCTCCACGAAGGACGGTTGCCAGATATCGAGGTGATCCGGCCAGCCGTAATGGCATAGATCCCAGATGACCTGGACATTATTGGCCTGGGCGGCATGCAGCGTGGGCAGGAAACTGGACCAGTCGTATTGGCCGGGGGTTTCCTCAATCAGATGCCAGCGCAGTCCGTCCCGCACGGTAACCATTTGTTGTTCCGCCAACTGGGCGTAATCCTTGCCCGCCAGCATTTCATGGCCGCTGGAGTGGATCAGATCAAGCCGGCGACCGTCGCCGCGCACTTCGGTGGAGCAGGCGAATCCGCCCTGGAAAAAGCTTTGAAATAGTGTCGGATGGTACATGGGTGATATCCCATGTTCGATTTGATCTTGCATTGGGCTTCCCCCTTCCCGAGACAGTTTTGCCTGACCGGGTCAATCTGCTTATCATGTAAGATTAGACAGGTGACAGCTAAAACGTTTCCGGATATGGCGCGCTTTGCGATCTTTATTGCAAACTTAGCTCACCAGAGAACCGCAAAACGCCCGATGAGTCAACTTTTGTCCGCTGCCGGCGAAGTGTACAAATCCGTGCGGACAAACAGGGGGATAACGATGCCAGCAAGAATGGACGTTATGGTGGGGGATATTACCGAATTGTCCGCCGACGCTATCGTTAATGCCGCCAACAGCGCGCTGATGGGCGGCGGTGGGGTGGACGGGGCGATACATCGGGCGGCGGGGCCCGTGCTGGCGCAGGCCTGCGCCGAAATTCGCCGGCGGCAGGGAGGATGCCCGGTTGGCACCGCGGTACTGACCGTCGGGGGAAATTTACCCGCCGGGGCCGTGATCCATACCGTCGGACCGGTCTGGCAAGGCGGCGGCAGTAATGAAGCCGAGCTGCTGCGGCAGGCCTATCACAGCAGCCTGGCCATCGCCCGCGATAAACAAATGCACCTGGTGGCTTTCCCGAATATCAGTACCGGCGTCTACGGTTTCCCCAAAGAGCTGGCCGCCGATATCGCTATCGCCGCGGTGGGTGAATTCCTGGCGCGGTACAGCTGGCCGGAAAGGGTTATTTTTGTCTGCTTTGACCGGGAAAATGCCCGGCTCTACCAAGCCAGGTTGTGATGGTCCCACCGATGTAAATCGCCGCCGGGGATAATTGACAACCATGGTTTTTCCGGATGTCGGCGGCGCTATTTTTGAATCTGCGCTTATTTGCGCGCATACTCTTTTGCGCCTGAGATTATTATAAATCGGCCTGCCGACTGGAGGATGGGAACGATTATAATGTAATAAGATTTTTCCTATAATCGCCGTTAATTAATTTTGGCGCACGTTTTGTTTCGGCCGTCCTGGCGGGTCCGCCGGGCTGTGGCACGGCAAAATGGCCGTCGCGGGGTCTTTTAACCCGGCTTTTATAATAACTTCCTGCTTAATGTTAAAAATGATTAACCCCCCGTGGATGGCTCAGGTAAAATCAGCGGGCGGTTCTGATTGTTGGAATGTGCTGTTTTAGACTATCTTTTACCGGTAGATGCGCTTGTTTTCTGATCGTTGATTAAACACTGTGCCGGTAAGAATATTGTGAGGAACCATCGTTGTATCACGCTGTCGGAAAAGTGATTTATCAATTAAAATTGCTTTAAATGATCAAGAGCACACGCATAGGGGGGGATGTGCCAACTAATAAATTTTTCGTCAAGTTACCCAAAGCGAGTCTCCGTTTGCTGGGAGCGACGTTATTGTTATCGTTATACGCTTTGCCTTCATGGGCATTTTCTATTGACGATGTGGCTAAACAAGCGCAGGAACTGGCCGGTAAAGGTTACGAGGCGCCCAAAAGCAATTTGCCTTCGCAATTTCGCGAAATGAAATTTGCCGATTATCAGCAAATTCAATTCAATCATGATAAGGCATACTGGCACGATCAGCCTACCCCCTTCAAACTGGAGTTCTATCATCAGGGGATGTATTTCGACACGCCGGTGAGAATCAATGAAGTCACCAGCTCCGCCGTGACTGAAATCAAATATTCGCCGGATCTGTTCACTTTTGGTTCGGTCAACCACGATCCCGATTTGGTCAAGAATCTCGGGTTCGCCGGTTTTAAAATCCTTTATCCCATCAATAAAGCTGACAAGAGCGACGAAATCGTCAGTATGCTGGGAGCCAGTTATTTTCGGGTGATTGGCAAGGGACAGGTATACGGCCTTTCCGCACGCGGTCTGGCCATTGATACCGCCCTGCCGTCCGGAGAAGAGTTCCCGCGTTTTCGCGAATTCTGGATTGAGCGGCCGCAGCAGAACGACAAGCATCTGGTGCTGTATGCGCTGCTCGACTCGCCGCGGGCCACCGGCGCTTATCGCTTTGTCATCTATCCGGGGCGTGATACCAGCGTGGACGTGCAGGCCAGGGTATTCCTGCGCGATAAAGTGGGCAAACTGGGTCTGGCGCCATTAACCAGCATGTATTTGTTCGGCCCTAACCAGCCTTCCACCACCATGAACTTCCGCCCGGCGCTGCATGATTCCGACGGACTTTCGATCCATGCCGGCAACGGCGAGTGGATTTGGCGTCCGCTGAATAATCCCAAGCATCTTTCCGTCAGTACCTTCCAGGTGGAAAACCCCCGCGGTTTCGGTTTGCTGCAGCGCGGCCGGTCGTTCTCCCAATACCAGGATCTGGACGACCGCTATGATTTGAGGCCCAGCGCCTGGATTGAACCCAAGGGCGATTGGGGTAAAGGCCATGTTGAACTGGTGGAGATACCCACCGCCGATGAAACCAACGACAATATCGTGGCGTTCTGGACGCCGGAAAAACTCCCGGATACCGGTAAACCTTTCGACCTCGCTTACCGGCTGCACTTTACCCGCGATGAAGACAAAATACATTCACCGGAATTTGCCTACGTTCAGCAGACATTGCGCTCCGCCGGAGATGTAAAGCAGTCCAATCTTATTCGCCAGCCGGACGGCACTACCGCCTTCGTGGTGGATTTCGTCGGACCGTCCCTGAAGGCGCTTGACGAGAATACGCCGGTGGCTTCCCAGTTGAGCGTTGGCAATAATGCCGACGTGGTGGAAAACAATGTCCGCTATAATCCGGTAACGCATGGCTGGCGTCTGACGCTGCGTTTGCGCGTGAAAGATGAAAAGCAGCCTACCGAAATGCGCGCCGCGCTGACCAGCGGCGACAAGACATTGACTGAAACCTGGAGCTATTTGCTACCTGCCAATGAATAAATCAACCGAACCCAGCCTCGATTATATCGAGGCTTTACCTCTCTCTCCCGAGCAGAAGAGTTCGCTGCGCGCCAAGTTGCCGGGGGAGGGCAGTTCGTCCCTTGCATCGTTGCATGCCGATATCGGCAGCATCACGCCCGGCACGACGCCCAATGAAGACAATGCCGCCTTGGATTCGGTGAAGTCGCGGTTGAACATGGCCTGGCCGGTCACCGAAACCTGCAAGGAGCTGCTGGTGGAGGATGGCCTCGGCCGTACAGCCATCAAGGCGATGCCCACCATTACCCGTACGCCGATGTTTCCGGAGCCCTGGCTGACCAACCCCGTTTCCCGTTTCTGGAATGCGTTGCGCGGTCATACCCCCCCTCCGCGCCATAAGGGGGAAGCGGCCGCGCGCGAGGACGGCAACTGGCGCCGGGTGGGAACCATGCGCCGGTACGTTTTGTTGATTCTGACGCTGTTTCAAACCGCCGTTGCCACCTGGTATATGAAAACCATCCTGCCATACCAGGGCTGGGCGCTGATTGACCCGATGGATATGCTGCATCAGGACTGGCTGCAATCGGTTTTGCAACTCTTGCCCTATGTTTTGCAAAGCGGCATCCTGATTCTGTTCGCCATACTGTTTTGCTGGGTTTCGGCCGGGTTCTGGACGGCCCTGATGGGTTTTCTCCAGTTGCTTATCGGCCATGATAAATACAGCATCTCCGCCAGCACCACCGGTGATGAACCCCTGAATCCGCAGCACCGCACCGCGCTCATCATGCCCATATGCAATGAGGACGTTGAGCGGGTTTTCGCCGGACTGCGCGCCACCTATGAATCGGTGGAAGCCACGGGGCAAATTGAACATTTCGACTTTTACATCCTGAGCGACAGCTATAACGCCGATATCGCCGTGGCCGAGCAAAAGGCCTGGATGGAGATCTGCCAGGAAACCGGCGGATGCGGCAGAATTTTTTATCGCCGCCGCCGCCGCCGGGTAAAACGTAAAAGCGGCAATATCGATGATTTCTGCCGCCGCTGGGGTAAACAGTACAGTTATATGGTGATCCTGGATGCCGACAGCGTCATGAGCGGCTTTTGCCTCACCAACCTGGTCCGGCTCATGGAAGCCAACCCCACCGCCGGAATTATCCAGAGCGCGCCGAAGGCCTCCGGCATGGATACGCTTTATGCCCGCTGCCAACAGTTCGCCACCCGCGTCTACGGACCCTTGTTTACCGCCGGTCTGCATTACTGGCAATTGGGGGAATCCCATTACTGGGGTCATAACGCCATTATCCGGGTCGATCCCTTTATCAAACACTGCGCCCTGGCGCCGTTGCCCGGCGATGGTTCATTTGCCGGCTCGATTTTATCCCATGATTTCGTGGAGGCGGCATTAATGCGCCGGGCGGGATGGGGCGTGTGGATAGCCTATGATTTGCCGGGCAGTTACGAAGAGCTGCCCCCCAATCTGCTGGATGAGCTCAAGCGCGACCGGCGCTGGTGCCAGGGCAATTTAATGAACTTCCGGCTGTTTCTGGTCAAAGGCATGCATCCGGTGCATCGGGCGGTATTCCTGACGGGGGTCATGTCGTATTTGTCCGCGCCGCTGTGGTTTATGTTCCTGGCCCTGTCTACCGCACTGCAGGTAGTGCATACCCTGATGGAGCCGCAGTACTTCCTGCAGCCCCGCCAGCTCTTCCCCGTTTGGCCGCAATGGCGGCCGGAGCTGGCGGTGGCGCTGTTCTCCACCACCATGGTATTGCTGTTCTTGCCGAAGTTGCTCAGCGTGATCCTGATTTGTGCCAAAGGGGCGAAACAGTACGGCGGAGTCGTTATCCTGTTCTGCTCAATGCTGCTGGAGATGCTGTTTTCCGTGCTGCTGGCGCCGGTTCGCATGCTGTTTCACACTATCTTCGTGGTCAGCGCGTTTCTCGGCTGGTCGGTGCAATGGAATTCGCCGCAGCGGGATGACGACGCGACGCCCTGGGGCGAATCTTTCACGCGCCACGGTTCGCAAATGCTGCTGGGGCTGGTCTGGGCCGGCGGCATGGCCTGGCTGGATCTGCGTTTCCTGTGGTGGCTGTCGCCTATCGTCTTTTCGTTAATCCTTTCGCCGATGGTGTCGGTTTTCTCCAGCCGTGCCAATCTCGGGTTGGCCTGCAAACGCGTCAGCCTGTTCTTGATTCCCGAAGAGTACTCACCGCCGAAAGAGCTGGTGGATACGGAGAACTATTTGCAGCGCAATCGGGCGCGGGCGCTGTTGGACGGGTTCCGCCATGCGGTTATGGATCCGGCCTATAATGCCCTGGCCACCGGCATGGCCACCGCGCGCCACGGTGTCAGCCAGGCTATCGAGGTCAATCGCGAAGAGCACATTCAGGCGGCGCTGCAACGCGGCCCGCGTGGCCTGACTCCTCCTGACCGGCTATCTATTTTAAGCGATCCGGTTATCCTCTCCCGTCTGCACCTGCGGTTATGGTCTCAGCCGCAGGCTTGGCCGGCCTGGGATAAAAAATAGCCGATGGCTGTCTGAACCACCCGCAAAGGTGGTTTGAGCTTGTTGATAAAGTGTTCGGTCGGGGCAGGCTGCCAGATCGTAAACACGCCGTGAATACCTCCCTGTAGGCTCGATCCGCGCCATCCCTGGCGCGGACGGTTTACTCTTCTGGCAACCTGCCCGGCCTTATTGACTTCGAGTGCCTTTGTCAGCAGTCTGAACCACCCGCAAGGGTGGTTTTGTTTATTGGTGTGTATTGCGAGGCATCCCTCAGGATGCTCTCTTTTTGCGCGCCAGAAAACGCTGCGTCAGTATGGGCAGCGATATCACCGTGATAAGCATCGCGCCGACAATAATCGACATCACAATGCCCGGCACGTTCAGCAGGCTCAGTCCAAAGGTGACCAACCCCATAAGGAACGCCGCGATAATCACGCCGGTCATGCTGCCGGATCCCCCCAGGACATTCACCCCGCCCAAAACCACCATGGTTATCACGCTGAGTTCCCAGCCCAGCGCCAGGGTGGGACGGGTGCTGCCCAGGCGCGAGGTCAGCAATACCGCCGCCAGACCCGACATGACGCCCACCATAATGAACAAGATCAGGTTATGGCGTTTCACGTTGATGCCGGAATAATAGGCGGCGACGGGATTGTTGCCGATGGCGTAGGTCCGCCGGCCAAAATTGGTTTTATGCAGCAAAAAGTAAAACAGGACGGCCAATAGGATGAATAGGGCGAATTCGAACGACAGGGCGCCGAAGACATACCCCTGGCCGAAGAAGGCGAAGCTGGCCGGGTAATGGTTGATGGATTGATCCCCCAGCAGCACATAGGTGATGCCGCGGAACAGGCTCATGGTACCGATGGTGATCACGAT
The DNA here is from genome assembly GCF_047324245.1 of Sodalis sp. RH16. NCBI lineage: Bacteria > Pseudomonadati > Pseudomonadota > Gammaproteobacteria > Enterobacterales > Bruguierivoracaceae > Sodalis > Sodalis sp. RH16. Next base: position 3,607,294 of record NZ_CP178737.1, read on the forward strand.
GGACGATAAATTCAACCGGGTCACCAGCAAGCCGTTGATCAGGCCGCACAGCAGGCCGACCCCCAGTCCGACGCAGACCAATACCGGGGTTCCCATCCCGGCCTGGGCGCAAAAGCCCATGATGGTTGAGCTCAGCGCCATGGTGGAAGCCACTGACAGGTCTATTTCCCGGGCGATAATCAGCATCGCCATCGGTAACACTATCATGGCCTTCTCGGTGAAATTAAAGGTCGCGTCCGACAGGTTCCAAAGATTTAAAAAATAGGGCGAAGCCGTGGCGTTAACGGCAAACACCACCACGGTCACCGCCAGTAAAAAACCTTCCCAGCACAGCAGGCGCCGAGACCAGGGGATGTTATGCAGCGGAACCGGCTCCGGATGCGAGTGAGAAAGCAGCGTCTTGTTCATAGTGAATCTCTCACTTTTGTCGGGGCTGATTGGCAAGGACGGCATTACGCAGAATCAGGCGGCCCTTACGTTTGTTCGAGCGTTCGTTCAGGATGACGGCAATAACAATGACACCGCCGGATATCGCCATCTGCCAGAATGGCGATACTTCAATCACCGGCAGGGCATTATTGATAACCCCTAAAAACAACGCGCCCAGCAGGCAGCCGGACACCGATCCGATCCCGCCCATGGTACTGATGCCGCCTATCACGCAGGCAGCAATAATCTGCAATTCAAAACCATTGGCGACGTCGACGTAGGCTACCGCAAACCGCGAAATCCATAGATACCCGCAAAATCCCGCCAGCGTTCCGGACAGGCAGAAACTGATAAACTGCATCTTGCCGGCATTGATCCCGGTGTAATAAGCCGCGGTGGCATTGCCGCCGGCGGTATAAAGCGCCCGGCCGGTGCGGCTGTAGCGCATGAAATAACCCACCGCCAGTAGCGCCGCGATGGCGCTCCAGCCCAGCAGCGGTAAATGCAGAAACTCGCTGCGCGGCAAGCCGAGGAATGGCGCGCTCATCTGATGGGCGTTAATCCAGCCGCCGCGGGACAGCAAAAAGATGATGCCGCGATAAATGCTCATGGTGCCGAGGGTTACCACGATAGAAGGGATGCCCATCTTCCAGACCAGCAAACCGTTAATGGCGCCCATCAGCAACCCCATGACGGTGGCGATGACCACCAAAAGCCCGATGGAGAGATCGGGATGATGGAAATTCAACAGCGCCACTATCATGCCGGTCAGCGCCAGATTGGCGGCCATGGATAAATCAATGCCCTTGGTCAGCAACACCATCATTTGGCCCAGGGCCAGGATGATGAGAATCGAGGTATCGTTAAAGGTTTCCAGCAGGTTTTCAACGCCTATAAATTCCGGCGAGCGGCTGCCGACCCCCAGCACCATCAGTATGATAACCAGCCCCAGCAGAATTTCGCGGTGTTTGAGTAAGGTTTTCATCTTTATGCCACCTCCGCGCCGGCGCCGCTGGCCGCGCTGACAATCATTTCCGCCGTTGCCGCGCCGGCGTTGAATTCCGCCGCCATCAACCCTTCATGCATAACGATAATGCGATGGGACATGCCCATCACTTCGGGCAGCTCGGATGACACCATAATCACCGCCAGTCCCTGTCCCACCAGTTCGGACATGAATTGGTGTACAGCCGCTTTGGAGCCGATATCGATGCCCTTGGTAGGTTCATCCAGAATAATGATCTGGGGTTGAGTCGCCAGCCATTTGCCGATGACCACCTTTTACTGGTTGCCGCCGGACAATGTAGCCACCTGCTGGCGCCAGCTAAAGGCTTTTACCTGCAGGCGGTTGGCGTAATTATCCGCCAGGGCCCACTCCTTTTCCTCATTAAGGATGCCGTGCGGATTGAGATGGCTCAGCTGCGGCAGGCTGATATTCTGATAAATGGGCAAATCAATAATGGTGCCCTGGCTTTGGCGCTCTTCCGGCACGTAAACGATTCCGGCACGGATAGCCGCCGCGGGGTTGGCAAAATGCCGGGCCCTGCCGCCGACGATAATCTGCCCGCCGCTGGGTTGGGTTACGCCGAACAGGGCTTTCATCAGCTCCGTCCGTCCCGCCCCCACCAGACCGTAAAAACCGAGGATTTCTCCTTTGCGCAACGAGAAATCAATGCCGGAAAACTCGGTGGGATGGCTCAGATTTTTCACCGCAAGCACGGTATCACCGGGCAGGCCGGACTTTTTGGGATAAACCTGGCTGATTTCGCGGCCGACCATCATGGTGACCATCCTGGCCTCGGTGATATCGCCCATTTGGCCCGAACCCACGTAGCTGCCGTCGCGCAGTACCGTGTAATAATCCGCGATGGCAAAAATTTCGTCGAACTTATGGGAAATAAACAGGATGGCTTTATTTTCCTGCTTCAAACGTTCGACTATCTGATAGAACTCGGTAATTTCATGCTGGGATAACGCCGCGGTCGGCTCGTCGAGAATCACCACCTGTGCGTTGAACGATAGCGCCCGGGCGATTGCCACCATATGTCGCTGGGCGATGCTCAGCTCTTTCAAAACGGCGTAGGGATCGATCTGCACCTCCAACCGCGCCAGAATTTCCCGTGATTGTTTGTGCATGGCGGGCCAGTTCAGGCGTTTAAGCCAACCGCTGTAAAGATAGTGCCCGGCAAAGATATTCTCCGTTACCGTCAGCTCGTCGAACAGCACGGTTTCCTGATGGATGGCGGTGATGCCGATTTTGTGGGCGGCCTCCGGATTCACCAGTTTGATGGGGATTTTTTTATATTCTATCGTGCCTTCTTCCGGCTGATAGATACCGGTCATCACCTTGACCAGCGTTGATTTCCCGGCGCCATTCTCGCCTACCAGCGCCGTGACTTTGCCCGGATAGAGATCGATATGGACATTTTCCAGCGCCCGCACGCCGGGAAATACTTTCGTGATCCCTTTCAATGATAATAAAGGTATGGCGTCGGTCATCACAACCCTCCGCGTTCTATGGCAAATCATGAAGGCTCACCCTGGGCCGGTGAGCCTGATGAAAGAATCAGAACACTTTGGCGAATTTATCAATGTTAGTGGCGTCATAAATGAAGGGTTTGCCCATGGCGCCGTTGCCGTCCGCATCAAGCTGAACCTTTCCCAAACGGCCCATGCTGGCCTCTTTGGCGGTGGCCGTGCCTTTCACCAGATCATAGGCGATGTAGGTTGCCGCATAGCCCAGATCGATGGGATTCCAGATGGCGAAGCTTTTGCTGGCGCCGGACTTCACCGCGCCGGCCATTTCAGAAGGCAACCCCAGGCCGGTCACATAGACCTTGCCGATTTTGCCTTGGTCTTTGACCGCCTGCGCCGCGGCGACAATACCCACCGAGGAGGGAGAAATGATCACCTTCAGGTTCGGGTAGGATTTCAGCAGGCCGATGGTTTCGCGGTAGCTTTTATCGGAAAGGTCATCGCCGTAGGCAACCGCAACCAGATTCACCGACGGATATTTCGGCAGCACCTTTTTCATTTCCTCAATCCAGATGTTCTGGTTGGTGGACGTCGGCGTGGCGCTTAAAATGGCCGTATCGCCCTTTTGCAGTCCTAGGGCCTTGATGGCATCGGCGGCCAGCTGGACATTCATCTGGCCGATCAGGTCATTACTGGACGGATTAAGATGGATCTGGCGGCCCGCCTTGGCGACGCCGGAATCCCATGACACCACTTTGATGCCGCGCTGCATGGCTTTTTTCAGCACCGGCACCAAGGCATCGGGATCGTTCGCCGACACCGCGATGGCATCCACCCCCTGGGCAATCAGGCCGTTAAGGACTTCAATCTGCGCTTCGGCGGTGGTGGTGGTGGGGCCGGTATAAATAACCTTAACATCCCCCAATTCTTTGGCCGCCTGCTGCGCGCCGGTATTTGCCGCTTCGAAGAAACCGTTGCCCAACGATTTTGCCACCAGGGCAATTTTGACTTCGGCCGAGGCCGAGGCGGCCAGCGCCAGGCATGAAGCCATGAGGGTACAAGTCAGTAGTTGTTTTAATTTCATTGTTTGTACTCCACTTAATTAATGTAATGACAACAAGATGTAGGGTTTTAAAAAAAACTAAGCGTATCGGGAATGGGAGTATCGCCAAACACATTGCCCGGAAGAGCCCGGGTAATGGGAAATGATGTGTTGCAAGGACAAGGGGATAATCATAGTCAAAACCTTCATGGAAGGATGATCACGACTTTAAAACCTTGTTGTCCCAGCCGCCTTTATTATATTGCCAATTCCCGTGAGAAGCTGGCAGTCAGACGAAGGTGGGGATGAGAGATATCACAAATCAATAACATTTTTCAGAGGAGCGGATTTTAATCAACGGCTACCGGCCCGCTTTACCGAATCCCCATTGAATACGGCCCGAGCAATACGCCTTACCGGCTTTGGCGTCGCAAAATGCCGCCGTCAGCATTTAATGTCACTTCCTACAGAAACGCTGCCGTTAATATTTTGAATCTTTTAGAGAACCATGGATTTTGCCGTGCAAGACGATTTACTGTTTGTGCTCAAAAAGGTGGGCGCTTTTTTGATTTTCGCCGCCATCGTTTCGGCGTTTCAATTATTGCTGTTTATCGATGTTCGCTTCCTGCATGACTCGGTCAACGAGATTTCACTCACGGAAATCAGCCAGGAAATCATTTTATTCGCTATTGTTGTATTACATCTCTGGTTGATTCGGGTGCCTGCACATCGGGCCGTCAATGTGCTGGTGGGGGGATTTTTTACCTGTTTGCTGGTGCGCGAGATGGATTTTGCCTTTGATGTCATCCAATACGGGTCCTGGTTATGGGTGGCGATGGCGGTGTGTGTGCTATGTGTCGCGGTGGCGGCCCTGGATTACCGGCGTACGTTGGCGGGACTGGCGGATTATTTCAGGCATCCGGGTTATGGCCTGGTGTGCGCGGGCTTGCTAACTGTGCTAGTGTTCTCCCGTCTGATGGGAATGGGCGGCCTGTGGCAGGCGTTATTACAGGATGCCTATGTCCGCACGGTGAAAAATGCCGTGGAAGAAGGCGGCGAGCTGTTCGGTTATGTTCTGTGCCTGCTGGGCACGCTGCTCTATATGCTGGATAAACGTAACATGAGCCGCCCGGACTGAGCCGATATGCCCGGCCGGAGGGCCGGCTGAATCTGGGATGCGAAGCAAGGTGAACAGGGTGCGAATACTGGTGGCGGCGTTATGCGTGTTGGGCCTGACCGGCTGCGGCAGCATTATCAGCCGCACGTTTCCCGGACAGGGGCACGGCAATCAATATTATCCGGGCGTAAAATGGGATTTACGCGACTCTCCCTGGCGATATATCACCGTGATAGATCTGCCGCTGTCGATGGTGGTGGATACGATTCTATTGCCGGTGGATATGCGGCACGGGCCGTATCGCTAGAGTATCAACCCGCTGGGGTTTATGTAGCTCCACGGGTTGATACTCCGGCGGATGCCTGGACAAGAGGGGCGCGTGCTTTAACCCGGACAGGGGCGTGGTCTGCCGGTTTTACAGTTCTTCCCACTCATCGGCCGCGGTCTGCCCCTCTTCGGTGTCCAGCGGCGGCTCATATTGATAGTCACCTTCGTCCCATTCATGCAAGGTGTTCTCCTCCTGCCATTCCAGACGCAGTTCGGTTTCATCAAAATCACCGTCAAAAATGGCCTGGGCGGCTTCTCCGGTTCGAAAAGGCAATGCATCCGCCGCCTCGTTCTCATCGGCCAGGAACTCCGCTTCCCACATGATTTCACCGTCCTGCATAATATATTTTTGTAAACTGAACTGACTCACTACCGGGTCCTGATCGTCATTGCCGCTGTCACGGGAGGCTTCAAGAAATTCCTCACGTGCGGTATCTATGGCTTCTTCCAGAGTTGCGTACATGCTCATTTTGGCTCTCCTGTGATCACTGCATCGATCTGACGTTGCCGCGCCCTTGGCGGGCATCAATGTAATTGTTGTCGGAGTCTGAAAACTTTCAAGTATCATTAATAAAATGATTTCCAGCGGGGATAAAAATTCCCGGTCAGGTAAAAAAATATTTTTTTACCCGCATTCATCAATGCAAAGGGCATGTGGTTATCTGGTAAAAATTTCGCAAAGGAACCTTCGGCGGGGTGGAGAAGCGCTACAGTAAGCTAAGTGGACAACCTGGAGAACGTATCATGACCCTGTTTAAAAAATCACTGATAGTCATCACCTGCACGCTGGGTGCATTGAGTTTCACCGGCATGGCGGCAGCCCCTGCCGGTACTCCATCGGCAGCGCCCGCCGATACTTCGCCGGCCGCGCCGGCCGGTTGGCAGAATCAACCTCGGCCGGAGCCCGGACCGATGTTCTTTCACCATCCAGGCGGGCCCATGATGATGCGCCATGGTCCGGGCTTCTGCCACGGCGGCGAAGTTTTTTGCGCATCAGTGCAAAGCGATAATCCCGGCGAGACGATACAAAAGCTGAACACTATCCTGCCGGCTCCCGCCGCCGGCAGTCACTATGAAGTGCGGCTTTCAGTGGTAAAGGTCCCCAATCATTTCGGGGATAACGCGCCGGATGGCGGCGAGACGCCTCATCCGGCCAACGGCGGCTGATTTATTCATTCGGCAGCCTGATGCGGGACGGGCCGTGCTGCAAGCTCCACCAGGAATAGAACACATTAAACAGCACCACCAGCGCGGTAACGCCAAATACCGCGCGAAACCCATAGCTGGCGGAAACAAAGGCGCCGATCAGCGGGCCGCTGACATTGCCCACGTCGCGAAAAGATTGGTTATAGCTGAAAATCCGGCCGGCCACCTGATTGGTGCAGTTATAGATAAGCAAGGTCTGTACCGCCGGCAGCAGGGCGCCGTCGGCGGCACCCAGCAGAAAGCGCAGGGTGCCCAGTTGCCAGGGGGTCTGGACAAAGGCCATGGGAATCAGCAGCAGCACCGAAACCGCCAGCATGCAGATCAATATCCGTTCCGGTCCGATCTTATCTCCCAGCCTGCCCAGCCGCGGAGCGCTTAACAACGCCGCCATACCGGGAACGGCGGCGATCATGCCGCTGACAAACGCCAGATTCTGGATGTTCCCGGCCAGCTGGCGCACATAAAGCGTCAATATCGGCGCAATCGAGCCGGTGGCGACCTGGATAATCATGGTGGTGATAAACAGGCTTAATACCAACCGGGGTTTGGTCAGCGAGGCGAAGACCTGCCGCGCGGAAAGCATGTCCTTTTTTTGCACCGGCTTGAAACGTTCTTCGACGAAAATATAGGTCATGATAAAACAGATCAACAGGACCAGGGCGGTAATGAAAAATACCAGGCGCAAGCCGTAATGGTCCGCCAGCAGCCCGCCGATAAGCGGCCCGATCAATGCGCCGCCCACCGCGCCCGTGGACAGGGTTCCCAGCGCCCAGCCGCTTTTGTTGCGGGGAACCTGGGTGGCTATCAAGGCATTGGCGTTGGGCACGAATCCCCCCAGCAGCCCCAGCAAGGCGCGCAGAACCAGGAACTGACCGATATTTTGCGCCAGGCCCATCAGCGCCATGACAATCGCCATGCCCAGGGCGGAGCGGAGCAGCATGATTTTACGGCCCCGGCGATCCGCCAGGCCGCCCCAAAAGGGCGAGGCTATGGCCGAAAACAGGAATGTGATGCTGAAAACCGCGCCCGACCACATATTCAGTTCGCGCGGGTCCGTGACGCCGAGCATTTCAACGTAAAGCGGCAGGAAGGGCATAATCAGGCTGAATGCCGCGCCGGTGAGAAAGCAACCGACCCAGGCAATGTAGAGATTACGTTTCCAGTTTATGGGTTCCGACACCGGCGTCATGACATCTCAGTAAAATAGGCAACGGCGGTCAAACAATGTGACAAGGCTCTAGGGCGTTATCGCCGAGGTTTCGCAGAAGGGGATAAGTATGCGCCTAAACGGGGCAACGGGCAATTTGCGGGGCATCAATTGCACCAAACCGCCATTATCCGGCGGCAGCGGACAGCGGCCCGCCGAATGGCGGGTTTATCGTTGATGATGTGGCGTCAATAGAGGGAGGGCTGTCCCGGCGGCCGGGTTTTGAACCGGCGGTGCAGCCACATATATTGATCCGGCGCCAGCAAAATGGCCTGTTCCAGCACTTTGTTCATGTAGGTGGCGGTGGCGACATCGCTCTCCAGCGGCAAATGCTCCTCATTGGGCATGATAATCAGTTCATAGCCTTTACCGCCGGGTAAACGGCGTGGGACGAAGGGGATTACCGCCGGTTTGCCGAGCCGCACCAGCATATGCGTGCCGGCGGTGGTGGCCGCCTGCTCCATGGCGAACAGCGGGGCGAAAACGCTGCTCTTCGGGCCGTAGTCGTGATCCGGCGCATACCAGATGATTTCACCGTTTTTGAGGGCGCGAATCATGCCTTTGATATCCGACCGGTCGAGCATGGATTTATTGGAACGCAGACGTCCCCAGGTTTGCAGCCAATCCAGCAGCTTGTTGTCATTAGGTCGATAGACGCCGATACCGGGGTTGTGGATACCGAAAATGCGCGCACCCAGCTCCAGGGATAAAAAATGCAGCCCTATCAGCAGCACGCCTTGCTTATTTGCATGCGCCAGACTGATGTTCTCCAAACCGGAGACCTTGAACAATCGTTTTACCCGCCAGTCGGGCCAGAACCAGCCCATACCGGTTTCAAACAGGCCCATGCCCACGGATTCGAAATTTTTGATAAGCAGCGCCTCTCTTTCAGCGCTGGACTTGTCGGGGAAACAGAGTTCAAGGTTGCGGCGGGCGATATGGACGCGTCGGGGCATAAAACGCATGGACAGGCGACCGAGCGAGGTGCCGAGCCGATACAGCAGCGGGTAGGGCAATAATACCATAAGGTATAACAGGCCGATGCCGATCCAGGTGGGCCAATAGCGCGGGTGCAGCAAGGAACGGTTAAACGTTGGAATAGTTGTCATTTATTCTTGTCACCATAAGCGTCAAGGTAATACTCATTACATAATTTTTAGTCCGCCCACTGAATTCAGTGTGGCATTTTTTTTCAAAAGGGAAAGCCGGCGGCGCGTGAAAGTATTCGTTACCCTTTCACGCACGTTTTGCCCGGCAAGGTTAATCTTTGTTGAAAAGATTTTTTACATTATGCGGCTCACTGCGCCAATACTGCCTGGGGCCGTTGATTTTCGCACCCAGTTTTGCCGCGGCGTGCCAGGGCCAGCGCGGGTCGTAAAGCACGGCGCGCGCCAGCGCAATCATATCCGCGTCACCGGCGGCCACAATGGTCTCCGCCTGTTCGGCGTCGGTAATCAGGCCGACGGCGATGGTATTTAATCCGGTTTCGGCCTTGATACGCCGGGCGAATGACACCTGGTAACCGGGGCCCACCGGAATTTTTTGCTGGGTGGACAGCCCGCCGCTGGATACATGTATATAGTCACAATCAAGGGATTTCAATGCCTGGGCCAGTTTTACCGATTGTTCGATATCCCAGCCGCCTTCGACCCAGTCGGAGCCGGAGATGCGCACACCCACCGGAAAGCCGGGGGAAACCGCCTGCCGAACCGCCTGGACCACTTCAAGGGTCAGCCGCATGCGGTTTTCCAGACTGCCGCCATATTGATCCTGCCGCTGGTTCGCCAGCGGCGAGAGGAACTGGTGCAGCAAGTAGCCATGGGCCGCGTGGATTTCAATGAGATTAAAGCCGATACGCTCAGCCCGTTTGGCCGCGGCGGCGAAATCCGCCTTCAATGCTTCAATTTGCGCTAGGGTCATGGCCTGGGGCCTTGTATCCGTTTGTGCAAAGGGAATGGCGGAAGGGGCCAATGTTTGCCATCCCCCCCGTTCGGGAGAGATATTACCGCCCCCGAACCAGGGCGCATGGGTAGAGGCTTTACGGCCCGCATGGGCGAGCTGGATGCCCAGGGCTATGGGGGAATGCGTCTTGACGGTAGCGACCACCGCCGCCAGCGCCTGTTCGGTAGCGTCATCCCATAACCCCAAATCCTGCGGCGAGATGCGGCCTTCCGGCGTCACCGCCGTTGCCTCGACGATGAGCAGGCCCGCACCGGACAAGGCCAGATGGCCCAGATGTATCTCATGCCAGGAAGTCGCCTTGCCTTCGTCGGCGGAGTACTGGCACATGGGCGCGATAACAATACGATTTGAGAGCGCCAGGTTTCCCAATGTATAGTTTGAAAACAATAGACTCATAGGTTGTGCCTCATAAGGGGGGATTGGCGTAGCGCTGAAGGCATCGATGTTAAAATTCATTCATCAAGCCGTTACGCCGTATCAGCCAACGTTAGCAATTTAATAAAATTTTGCCTCGGCGTTAAATGCTTTTTTACCCGGTTGGTATGGAAATTCAGGGCTGCCGGTCCGGAAGATTTATTGTATGATGCCGCCCTGCCCGTCGGTCAAAACCGGCTTATCATGCACCGCTATTATATAAAATTGTCATCACGATATTCATAGCGAGCATTCATTACATTCATTAGTTACTACAGGAACGTACACCATGCCAGTGTTACACAACCAGGTAGCCAACGACGAACTGAAAAGGCGCATGCTGGCGGAATCCGCGCCGCGCACCACCTTGTCATTTTATAAATATTTCCGCATTGATAACCCGCAGGCGTTTCGCGACGAATTATACCTCTCCATGAGCGAACTGGCGGTTTTCGGCCGGGTGTATATCGCAGGGGAGGGGATTAACGCCCAAATCAGCGTACCGCAACATCGGTTCGAGGCATTCAGGACGCTGCTATATGCGGCACATCCGGCCCTGGACGGCGTGCGGCTGAACCTGGCGTTAGATGATGATGGTAAATCATTCTGGGTGTTACGGATGAAGGTCCGCGAGCGAATCGTGGCCGACGGCATTACCGACCCCACGTTTGATCCCACCCGTACCGGACATTACCTGCGGGCGGAGCAGGTTAACGCCATGGCCGACGATCCCGATACGGTATTCGTGGATATGCGCAATCATTATGAATATGAAGTCGGCCACTTTGAGCATGCCATAGAGATCCCCTCCGACACGTTTCGGGAGCAATTGCCGATGGCGGTGGAGATGCTGGCACCGGTAAAAAATAAGAATATCGTCATGTATTGCACCGGCGGAATCCGCTGTGAAAAAGCCAGTGCTTATATGCGGCATCATGGTTTTGAGCACGTCTATCATGTGGAGGGGGGGATCATTGAATATGCCCATCAGGCCAAGGCACTGGGATTACCATTGAAATTCACCGGCAAAAACTTTGTCTTTGACGAGCGGCTTGGCGAGCGAATCACCCCGGATGTGATAGCCCATTGTCATCAATGCGGCGCGGCCTGCGATACCCATGTCAATTGCCTGAACCAGGGGTGTCATTTACTGTTTATCCAGTGTCCGGCCTGCGGAGAAAAATATCAGGGCTGTTGCAGCGAAATCTGTCGCGACGAAAAGGATTTGCCGGTACAGGAGCAGCGTGCCCGCCGGGCGGGACGCGAAAACGGCCTGAAAATATTCAATAAATCCCGCCAGCGTCTAGCCATGGATTTACCGCGGCGCCAGCCCGGTAATCCGGAAGAATAAGGTAAACGGGCCAGGGCGCGCCTGCGCCCGCTTTAGCCGAAACGGGCCAACGAGAAAGGCGTCAAATCAAACGCCGCCTCGCGTCCGGCGGCAAAACCGGCGGCTATTTCCCCCAATACGCTGGCGAATTTGAAACCATGGCCGCTTAGTCCGCTGACTATCAGCATATCCGAATTGCCCGGCAGGGTATCGATGATAAAGTCCTCGTCCGGCGAGAGATCATAACTGCAGGCTTCGCCGTTGAGGCAAACGCCGACGCCGGGCAGAAACTGCCGCAGGAAACGGAAAACCTCGCTGCCGTCAGTGCCATGGCTGCCGAAAGGCGTGCGCTGTTCCGGCTCGTCAATAGGCTGCCCGCCGTTATGCTTGCCCACTTTCAACTCATTGTTAATGGCGGGAAAACCGTAATATTGCCCGCCGTCAGGCGTTTCCACGGTAAATGCCGGGAAATGATTATCTTCACTAAAGCGGCCGTCCGCCTGATGCCAGGCGAAGACTTTACGCACCGGGGTTATGGGCAGCATGGGGAGGAGTTTTTTCACCCAGGTTCCGGCACTCACCAGCAGCTTATGGCACTGGTATCGGCTTCCCTCTATGGTCACCACCTCGAATCCACGGGGCAATGCAATGATTTGTGTGACGCCGCAGTTAAATAGCTGCCCACAGCCGGCATTTTCCGCCAGCCGTATATAGGAGGCGATGGACAGCTCCGATTTAAGGTAGCCGGCCTGCGGTTCGTAAACGCCGAGATAATCATCCGGCACGATAAATTCCGGCCAGCGGGCGGATATCTGGGCGGCATCCAGCGTTTCGCACGGCAAATGAAAGGCTTGGACGCTGGCGGCGGCGTTTTGAATAAATTCTGCCTGGCGCGGCCCCAGATTAAGCACGCCGCTGCGATGAAACAGGGTATTGCCGCTGCGCACCGCCAGTTCCTCCCACAGGGCCTGGGCCCGCAGGACCATTGGTACGTATTTTTCACCCTCCCCGTAAGCGTGCCGGATGATGCGGGTATCACCGTGATGGCTGCCGGCGTGATGAGGGGGAAACGCCGCATCAATCATCAGGACATTCAAACCGGCTTCGGTTCCGTAGAAACCCGCCGCTGAACCCACCGAGCCGCTACCGACAATAATAAGATCATAAATCATGTGGTTAACTCCTTGAGTCAGGCAATCCGGGCTTTGCGTAGTATAGACTTTCGGCGAAGGATGGGTATATCGTCATTTGGCGGAAACAATCACGGGGGGATAATAAAAAAGCATCCGGTGCTAAGCAGCGGATGCCCGAGGGGCAACATCGAGATTAATGTTTTCGGTGGTCAAGATCCTGGTAGTCTGTCGATTCAATTTTTGCAATGCCGGCTTCAAGTATGGATATGAGTTGTTTAGCGACATCGGTGGTCAACCACAGGGTTCTGTCCACTTCTGCGTCTTCGGTAGCCTGGTTGGTTGAATTGATATAATGCAAGCGGATCATCATGGCATTATAGGCATCTACGGTGCTGATATCCCAGCCGACCAACGGATGGGTATGGATAATCTCGTTTTTTCTGTCCATAAATACCCCTTTTCTGACTCGTTTAAAAAAAAGAGTAACGTCGAGGTTAAATGCGGCTCCATTTTAGCGAGCAATTTAAGTATACCCGTCTTTGTCACTTTTTTGCCATATAAGCGACTTTTTTTTATAGCGGCGTTTTGCCGGGACGCATTCGCATTCCCTGGTCTTGTGGTTTGTCATGGAAAGCGCTGACTCTATCAGGTCAGGAGGCGACGGGAGGAACTGCCGGGCGGATTCGTCTTGCCATTTCGTCGGCCAATTGAGAAAAATATTTCTGCATGACGGCATCGCGGTTCTGATTCTGCGCTTCCAGCAGCAGATTATTTATCAGCAGCTGATTGGCTTTTTCATCCAGGCTGAAAGAGAGATAAGAAAAGGCGATTTCCAGCACATTCAGCCGGCGTTGCTGCTCGCTGATTAACTCGAGCAGTTCGCCGAAGGTCATGGCTTCTTCTGGTTTATTGACATTCATGGTCACACTCCCCGAAAATTCCACAAAACGCATATATCCTGGCTGATTACAGACCAGAAATAGCTATTTGCCAAGAGTGGCGCGGATTATTTTCAGTAAGGGAAGACGGGTAATAGGCGGGATGGGGGAGAGAAGAGATCAACTGGCGGCAACTGCGGTGCCGGGGGAAAGTATAGCCGGGAACATCTCCCGGCGAGGCACCGGCATACATGGCCTTTATTGCGGATCGAACCAGTCATCGGCGCTTTCCCACGTTTCTTGCAGGATGTCGGTGATTAACGCCTTATCTTCTTTACTGCCGCCCATGACGCTGATGCCGTTGGCCCCGGCATAACGTACCTGTACATGGGAATCGCTAAAATGTTTATCAATCCGGGTGGTAAATTCCTGGGTCAGGGCCTCAAGCGCGCCCGCGGGAAGCGGCGTTGCTTTAGCCAGAGTGATTTCAATACGCATATTTTTGTCTCATCGTATTAACGCCTGTTTATATATACAGTTCCCATAACGATAAAGCAAGAGGCATAAAAGATTTTTCGTTTCGCTCGCCACGGCGCGGGCACCGCCCGGCCGTGGAAAAAAAGATTTCAATACTTAACCGACCAGTTCAGGCTTTGGCCCGCAAGAAAAGGCACCAGCATGATATCCCCCAGGGAGATTTGTTCCGGCTGGGTTTCCGGCCTGCGGTGCAGTTCGATAAAATCACTATTGACGGGCAATCCGTAGAACCGCGGACCGTTCAGGGAACAAAACGCTTCAAAATGCTCCAGCGCGCCAATCTCTTCAAATACCGTGGCATATGCGGCCAGCGCGGCGGGGGCGTTGAATACGCCGGCACAGCCGCAGTCGTTTTCTTTTCGCTGACGCAGATGGGGCGCCGAGTCGGTACCGAGGAAAATGCGATCGCAACCGCTTGCCACCGCCTGGCGAAGCGCCTCCTGGTGCGTATTGCGTTTGAGGATCGGCAGGCAATAGAGGTGCGGACGGATTCCTCCCACCAGCATATGGTTGCGGTTAAACATCAGATGCTGCGGGGTGACGGTTGCCGCCAAAAAACGATCGCCGGCCAGTACATACTGGGCCGCTTCGCGGGTGGTGATATGCTCGCAGACTATTTTCAGCCTGGGAAAGCGGCGCCGTATCGGCTCCAATACCGTCTCGATAAACCGTGCTTCCCTATCGAATATATCGATTTCCGCCGCGGTGACTTCGCCGTGAATCAGCAGCGGCATGCCGTTTTCTTCCATGGCCTCGAACAGGGGATAGATGCCGGTGATTTTTGTCACGCCATGGCTTGAGTTGGTGGTGGCGTTGGCCGGATAGAGTTTGGCGGCGGTAAACACCCCCTGGCGGAACCCCGCTATCAATTCCTCCGGCGCCTGCGTATCAGTGAGATAGCAGGTCATTAACGGCTGGAAATGATGGCCGTCGGGGACTGCCGCCAGAATCCGCTCACGGTAAGCGATGGCCTGGGAAACGGAGGTGACGGGGGGCGTCAGATTCGGCATGACGATGGCCCGGCCGAAGATACGGCTGGTATAGGGCAGTACCGTGCTCAGCATCTCGTCATCACGCAAATGCAGATGCCAGTCATCAGGGCGGCGGATATGGAGTATTGAGGGCTGTGCGGTCATGGGAAGAGACTCCGGCTATTGAAGTAGGTGCATAAAAAATCAATGTCAGATTAAGGGGTACAAGAATAAGCGGAATAGACGGCAGATGCATTAATTAGTTGGCGTCGATGACGGTATAAAAAAAGACCCGCCGGAGCGGGTCTTGCAACGTTACGGTAAGGCGTTACTCTTTATCATCGGGCAGCGCAGGTTTTGCCGCGGGTGCGGCGGCATGCGTTACCGCGGCATGGCCGCCGGCCGCGCCCGGTCCTTCAAAGTGGTAATCCGGGCGGTGCCACTCGCCGGGCTTTTCCGCCGGCGGCACATAAACCGGTGCGGGAGCCTTGGTCATAGGCGCGCTCACGTGATGCTTAAAACGCGGCTGTGCGTCGGCAATGGCAGCGGGCGAATCACTACCAGGCGTACCTTGGGTTTCCGCAGAGGCGTTCCCAGCGGCCGGTTCGGCCGGCAGGTCGGCCACCTTGCTTAACGCGGGTTCCGCCGCTTCGGCCGCCGGGACCGGTGTCGCCGGATTCAGGTCCGGCTCCGTCGTTTTACGGGAGAGCTGGCTGGCGACAATAGTATCGTCCGAAAGGTATTGCACAGCCACCGGCGGCTTCGCGGCGATAACATCCGCTGCGGGAGCGTTCTCTTCAGGTTGAGCGGCGGGCGTTGCAGCAGCCGGAATAGCGTTGCTTCTTTCAGGGATAACCGAACCGGTAACGATCGGCTGGTTGACCACCGGCACTGGCGCGGGCTGAGCCGATGTATCGGCGTCCGCTTCGGGAATAACCGAACCGGTGACAATCGGCTGGGTAACGGCGGGAGCCGGTTGGGCGGACGTGTTCGCGTCGGATTCACCGGATTCAGCCGCCGGAGCGGGCTGGGCAGAAGCATCCGAATTGCCGGTTTCAGCCGCCGGAGCGGACTGTGCGGGCGCAATGATATCAGCTTCGCCGGTTTCGGCCGCCGAAGCAGACTGTACGGGCGCATCGATATCCGCTTCGCCGGTTTCAGCCGCCGGAGCAGACCGTACGGGCGCATTGATATCCGCTTCGCCGGTTTCCACCGCCGGAGCAGACTGTGCGGGCGCATCGATATCGGCTTCGCCGGTTTCAGCCGCCGGAGCGGACCGGACCGAGGCAGTGATATCGGTATGCTCTGGCTCTTCGTCGTCAAAGGAGACCTCATCGGAACGATTCGCCGCGGACGAGCCGGATTTTACGCTGCCGTAAGGTTCGTCGGTCATGATCTCAGCCGGCTTGGCGGCGGATAACATCGCCCATGATCCGGGATGATCCTCGTCTTTGATTACCGAGGGGACTTCATCGACGGCGGCTTGCTGCGCCGGGGTGGCATGCTGCGGCACCACCGTTGTCGCAGGACGTTCCCGGGCCGACAGAGGTTCGGACAGCATTACGCCATTCCGGTCATCCCCGGTCAGGGGTTCCAGCTCTTCCAGCGGCGCAACGGGCGAAAGCTCGAAACGTTCCACGGGCGTTACCGGATAACTGATCCAGACTTTACCGGACGCCATTTCCGGCGACATCACCGCACTGCTCAGGGGGACCGGTGATTGAGCCAGATAGCGCTCGTCACGATAGCGGCGACGGCGTTGGCCGCTGACCCGCAAATGACGGGGCGATCGGCGGGAGCGGCGGGGCAGGCCCGTTTCGTTATTGTTGCGACCGTTATCGCTGTAATTTTCCGCGGATGAATTGTCCTGAACATCCGCCAGAACGGGCAGCGGCGTCTCATGGCTTTCCTGCACCGGAGCGGCGTAGGACGCCTCGGTGACCTCTGGTGCGCTGCTTTCAGCGGCGGGATCGGTAACACGGATTTTTTGCGTAAGGTTACGACGGGGCCGGCGCGGCATGACCGGCGTCGGCTGGTCGTCCTCATTCACCGTCTCGACGATGTCAGCGGGCTCTTCAACGGGCAGCGGCTTCGCTTCCTGCTGCGGCGCCTGGCGTTTATCATCCTGGCGGCGGCGGGGGCGATCGCTTCGGGGCTCGCGACGCGGCGCAGGCTGGGCCTCGGTTGGAATCTGCTCCCCGATTTCATCAATGATCTCCGTCTCGACGGGAGCATTCTGACGTTTGCCTTTGCGCGCTTCATCACGGCGATCCCGCGGTTCCCGCGACTCGCGAGGTTCGCGAGGCTGCCGTCCTTCCTGCGGCGCGCGGGCTTCGCGTTCGCCGTTACGGTCGCGGCGCACGTTCTGACGACGCTGCCCCCGGCCTCCCTGACGGCGCGGAGTCTCGGGCTCTTCGGCGACGGCCTGTTCCACCGGCTCCGCGGGTTTTACTTCTTCTTCCGCCGGGGCGCTGAACCAGCCTTTAATCCGGCTGACGGCGCGGCTCAGCAAACCGGCGGAGGCCGGCGCGGCGGTCGCGGCGCGGGCGGGCGCGGCAACGATATCCGCCGCGGCCGGGGCCGGTTCCTTAATGGCCGTGTCGCTGGCGATGGGCGGGGAATCCGGCATGACGAATGCGGCCAGTGCCGGCTGCTCGGGCAGCTTGCGCTCGGCCGCGGGCTCTTCGGACGGCTGAGCCATTTCCGCTTCGTGCAGCTGCGGCAGCAAATAGCTTAACGTCGGCGCTTCTTCGCCCTTGCGGACGCGCAAAACGGCGTAATGCGGCGTCTGCATCTGATCGTGGGGAACAATCACGGCGCGTACGCCGCCCTGGCGCTTCTCGATGGCATTCACCGAATCGCGTTTCTCGTTGAGCAGGTAAGAGGCGATTTGCACCGGCACGATGGCGTGGACTTCGTGGGTATTCTCTTTTAGCGCCTCTTCTTCAATCAGGCGCAAAATGGAAAGCGACAGCGATTCGTTATCGCGGATGGTACCGGTGCCGCCACAGCGCGGGCAGACGTGGTGACTGGATTCTCCCAATGAGGGGCTCAGTCGCTGACGGGACAGCTCAAGTAAACCGAAGCGGGAGATGCGGCCGATTTGTATCCTGGCGCGATCCTGGCGCACGGATTCCCGCAGGCAGTTTTCGACTTCACGCTGATGGCGTACCGGCGTCATATCGATAAAATCGATGACGATCAGGCCGCCGAGATCCCGCAGGCGAAGCTGGCGGGCGATTTCATCCGCTGCCTCCAGATTGGTATTGAATGCGGTTTCCTCAATATCGCCGCCGCGAGTGGAGCGCGCGGAGTTGATATCGATGGCGGTCAGCGCCTCGGTGGAGTCAATAACAATCGAACCGCCCGAAGGCAGGCGGACTTCACGCTGGAACGCGGATTCGATTTGCGATTCGATTTGATAATGGCTGAACAACGGAATCTCGCCGCTGTACAATTTGATCTTGCTGCTGAAATCCGGACGGCCCAGAGAGGCGATGTGTTCCTTCGCCTTTTCCAGCACGTTGGGATTATCAATCAGGATTTCACCGATATCGGGGCGCAGGTAATCGCGGAAAGCCCGGACGATCACGTTGCTCTCCTGATGAATCAGAAACGGCGCCGGCCTGCCTTCGGCGGCTTTTTTAATCGCTTCCCAATGCTTGAGGCGGAAAGCCAGATCCCATTGCAGCGCATCGGCGGATTTGCCCACCCCGGCGGTACGGACGATAAGCCCCATGCCTTCAGGCAGTTCCAGGGAAGATAGCGCCTCTTTGAGCTCGGTGCGGTCATCGCCTTCGATGCGACGGGAGATCCCGCCGGCGCGAGGGTTGTTCGGCATCAGGACCAGATAGCTGCCGGCCAGGCTGATAAAGGTGGTCAAGGCCGCGCCTTTGTTACCGCGTTCCTCTTTATCAACCTGGACGATCACTTCCTGTCCTTCCCGCAGCACGTCCTTGATATTGGGCCGGCCGTGGGAGGAATATTGCGCGGGAAAATACTCGCGGGCGATTTCCTTCAGGGGAAGAAATCCGTGGCGTTCGGCGCCGTAATCCACAAACGCCGCTTCAAGACTGGGTTCGATACGGGTGATTTTACCCTTGTAAATATTGGCTTTTTTCTGCTCATGACCGGGGCTTTCAATATCCAGATCGTAGAGCCGCTGGCCGTCTACCAGGGCTACGCGCAACTCTTCCTGCTGAGTCGCGTTTATTAACATTCTCTTCATCTTCAACTTACTCTTTTTTATGCATTGGCATCAGAGCTGCGGGCAAAAAAAACGCAAGACCGGGTAATCACCGACGGCCCCGTGTCTTGTCGCAATACCGTCAACCTCACGGTTGTCGTCAGCAGAGGGGCGCATTATTTCGGTAGCCTGTTTTCCGAGAGAAAAACAGCGCTTTTATTGAGGGAATAACGTCTGAAGTCTGTCGCCAGAACGAATTCCTTTTGCCGGCCAAGCTGCAATCCGCAGCCCGCTAACTGCCTGAATAATCAATACGTCTTACGCCATTGCCGCGTGTATGGTTAATCAGGCAAATTTAAAAAATTCCACGTTTCTTCGCCTTTACGTAAGCAGCGTGGAAAGTAAAGACATTATTCCACCGCTGACACACATATAGCAAGGCGACTTTACCTCTCGGCAACAATATTCAGACTTACGGTTATACCCGTCATCTTTCAAGCCGAAGCCGAGTTGGCTGCAACGTGAAAGCTATTGGATAAATATTCCGCCGGCATGGGTCTGCCGAGAGCGCGAAAACAACCCGCAAAACTTTCTTACCGATTAAAGCACAGTTAAGCACAGAAAAAGGAGTGGCGCTATGCCGACGGTATATTTAGAATCGCCTCCCATGAATGAAAATAATACCGGCGTACAATTTATCACCATTTCCGCTGACCAGGCCGGCCAGCGAATCGACAATTTTTTGCGTACCCGATTAAAGGGCGTACCGAAAAGCATGATTTATCGCATCGTGCGTAAAGGGGAAGTGCGGGTCAATAAAAAGAGAGTCAAACCGGAATACAAACTGGCAGACGGCGATGAGCTGCGTATTCCGCCGGTACGCCAATCGGAACCTGAACAGGCGCCGGTTTCCGTTCATCTGGACAAGGTGGCGGCCCTGGCGGATGCGGTGCTCTATGAAGACGATCATCTGCTGATTCTCAACAAGCCCTCGGGTACGGCGGTGCACGGCGGCAGTGGATTAAGCTTCGGCGTTATCGAGGGATTGAGGGCGCTGCGCCCGGCGGCCCATTTTCTTGAATTGGTGCACCGGCTCGATCGCGATACCTCCGGGGTGCTGCTGATTGCCAAAAAACGCTCGGCCCTGAGGCTGCTCCATGAGCAATTGCGCCTCAAGGGCATGCAAAAAGATTATCTGGCGCTGGTGCGCGGCGAATGGCCGTCCCACAACAAAGCGGTGTCCGCGCCGCTGATTAAAAATATCCTGGCCAGCGGAGAGCGTATCGTACGGGTCGGCATCGAGGGTAAACCCTCCGAGACGCGCTTTAAAGTGGAAGAGCGTTTTACCCGCGCCACCCTGGTGAAGGCCAGTCCGGTTACCGGCCGCACCCACCAAATCCGTGTGCATGCGCAGTTTGCCGGCCATCCCATCGCCTTTGACGATCGGTATGGCAACGCCGAATTCGACCGGTTTCTGAAGGGAACCGGCCTGCACCGGTTATTTCTCCATGCCGCCGCCTTGCGCTTCGATCATCCCGCCACCGGCGAAACCATGCGTATCGAAGCGCCGCTGGACAATGAACTGCGCCAATGCCTGGCCTATATGCGGCTTAATCACAAATAGCGGGGGCATTGCGCTCCGTCAAGGGGATTAATCCCCTCGTTACGCAGCATGGCCGCCAGGGCGATGAGCGGCAGGCCTATCAAGCTGTTCGGGTCCCGGCCGTCAAGGGACTGGAACAGGGTGATGCCCAGTCCCTCGCATTTGAACGCACCCGCGCAGTTTAAAGGCTGCTCGGCGTCTACGTAACCCTCGATTTCCCGATCCGACAGGCTGCGAAACGTCACCTGGAACGTCTCCACCGTTTGCTGCAGCCGTCCGGTGGCGCTGTTGAGCAAAACCAGGCCGGTATAGAACGTCACCCTCTTACCGCTGGCGCGTCGAAGCTGTCTGACGGCGTTCTCCCTGCTAAGGGGCTTGCCGGTGATTTCGCCCCCCAGGACGCAGCATTGATCGGAGCCGATAATCAGGTGGCGCTCATATTTTATCCGCAGCGCGGCGGCCTTGCCGGCGGACAGGCGCAGTACCATATCCCGCGGCGATTCCCCGGACAGCGGGGCTTCATCTATATCCGGCGCACAGGTGAGAAACGGCAGCCGGAGTTTTTCCAATAGCGCCCGGCGAAAGGGCGAAGAAGAAGCGAGAACGATTTTGCACATAAATTTTAATCCGACCGTAGCGTATTTCCCTGACTCATTTTAAACTGTTCGCCGCTCTGGAAGCGAATATTGGTAAAAGGCGCTCATAATTAGCCTTTTTCTTTGACTCTATGCCGTTACAAAGTTAATATGCGCGCCCTATGCAAAAGGTAAAATTACCCCTGACCATTGATGCGGTACGCGCCGCTCAGAAACGCCTGGATTATGTTGGTGTCTATGGCTCTGAGCAGGTGAGTCGTGTTGCCGAATCCGTGGTAAGTGTGGATAGCGATGTTCAGGCGGCGTTATCGTTCGATATCGATGATCAACGCCTGGCGGTTATCAGGGGCAGCGCGGAGGTGGCGGTCACGCTCACATGCCAGCGCTGCAACCAGCCGTTTGCGCATCAGGTACACACGACATTTTGTTTTAGCCCGGTCGTTACCGACGAACAGGCTGAGGCATTGCCGGAAGCGTACGAGGCGGCCTATGTCACTGAATATGGCGAGGTAGACCTGCTGGCGATGATTGAAGATGAAATTATTCTTTCATTGCCCATCGCACCGGTGCATGATCCTGAACACTGTGAAGTGTCCGACACGGAACAGGTATTCGGCAAATTGCCGTCCGAGGTTGAAAAACCCAACCCGTTTTCCGTATTAGCCAGTTTAAAGCGTAAGTAATCAAGGAGTAAGGTCCATGGCCGTACAACAAACCAAACCGTCCCGTTCCACCCGTGGTATGCGCCGTTCACACGACGCGCTGACCACATCCGCCGTCTCGGTGGATAAAGCCTCCGGTGAAACTCATCTGCGTCACCATATCACTGCCGACGGTTTCTACCGCGGTCGTAAAGTTATCGCCAAGTAATACAAAGGCGATACATTGATACGTCTAACCCTTGCGTTAGATGCAATGGGCGGTGATTTCGGTCCCGCCGTTACGGTGCCTGCTGCATTGCAGGCACTGGCTTATCATCCTCAATTAGAGCTGCTGCTGGTCGGCGATCCCGCCGCGATAAATCCTTTACTGTCAAAAACAGATTCCGTTCTGCGCGAGCGTCTGACGGTGGTTACCGCTGAATCCGTTATTGCCGGTGACGCTAAACCTTCCGTTGCCATCAGGGCCAGTCGCGGCACCTCCATGCGCGTCATGCTGGAACTGATCAAGGAAGGACGGGCGCAGGCCTGCGTCAGCGCCGGGAACACCGGTGCGCTGATGGGACTGGCCAAACTGCTGATCAAACCACTGGAGGGCATCCAGCGCCCGGCGCTGATGACTATATTGCCCCACCAGCAGAAGGGAAAAACCGTGGTGCTGGATCTGGGCGCCAACGTGGAATGCGACGGGGAGATGCTGGCCCAATTCGCCATTATGGGCGCCGTGGTGGCGGAAGATATCATCGGCATTGAAAACCCGCGGGTGGCGCTGCTGAATATCGGCGAGGAAGAAACCAAGGGTCTCGATAATATTCACCAGGCGGCTGTCATACTGCGAAGTATTCCGTCAATCAATTATATCGGGTATCTTGAAGCCAATGAATTGCTGACCGGAAAGACCGACGTTTTGATTTGTGACGGGTTTGTCGGCAATGTCACGTTAAAGACCATGGAAGGGGTGATAAGACTTTTTCTGTCTTTGCTTAAATCCTCAGGGGACGGCGGCAGGCAGAGTTGGTTTATGAAGTTCGCGAAACGTTGGGTGAAAAAACGTCTCGCCCGCCAATTCGGTCATCTCAATCCCGACCAATACAATGGCGCATGTCTGTTAGGTTTACGTGGTACGGTTATCAAAAGTCACGGCGCGGCGAATCAGCGCGCGTTCGCCGTCGCGATCGAACAGGCAATGCAAGCGGTGGAGCGGCAGATTCCCGAAAAGATCGCCGCGCGCCTGGATGCGGTATTACCCAAGAGTGATTAAGCGTACATGTATACAAAGATTCTCGGTACCGGGAGTTATCTGCCGGTGCAAATAAGGTCGAATGCGGACCTGGAAAAAATGGTGGATACCTCCGACGAATGGATTGTGACGCGTACCGGTATTCGTGAACGGCGCATCGCCGGAGTGCACGAAACGGTGTCCACCATGGGTTTTACCGCCGCGCAACAGGCTCTCGACATGGCCGGCATCCGGCCGGATCAGGTGGGGCTCATTCTTGTCGCCACCACGTCATCGAGCCATGCCTTTCCCAGTTCGGCATGCGAAATCCAGCTTAAATTGGGCATTCGCGATACCGTTTCTTTTGATATCGCGGCGGCTTGCGCGGGTTTCGCCTATGCGCTGAGCGTGGCGGATCAATATATCAAAAGCGGCGCGGTGGAGTATGCGCTGGTGGTGGGTTCGGATATGCTGAGCCGCACTCTGGATCCCACTGACCGCGGCACGCTGATTCTTTTCGGCGACGGGGCGGGCGCCGTAGTGCTGGGCCGCAGTGAACAGCCGGGCATTTTGTCCACCCATCTGCATGCGGACGGACGTTATGGCGAGCTGCTGACCTTGCCGTACCATAACCGTCTCGATCCCACGGCGCCGGCGTTCCTGACCATGTCGGGCAACGAAGTGTTTAAAGTGGCGGTCACCGAGCTGGCGCACATCGTGGATGAAACCCTGACCGCCAACCGGCTGGATCGGTCCGAGCTTGACTGGCTGGTGCCCCATCAGGCGAACCTGCGCATCATCGCCGCCACGGCGAAGAGGCTCAATATGAGCATGGATAAAGTGATAGTCACACTGGATCGTCAGGGCAATACCTCCGCCGCCTCCGTGCCGTTGGCGCTGGACGAAGCGGTGCGTGACGGCCGGATTCAACGGGGACAGCTGATTTTGCTTGAAGCTTTCGGCGGCGGCTTTACCTGGGGTTCGGCTCTGATTAGATTTTAATCTAATAGGTAATAAAAATATGACAGAACTGGCAATGGTTTTCCCGGGGCAGGGTTCGCAATCCGTAGGTATGCTGGCTGAACTGGCCGCGCTTTATCCGCTGGTTGAGACCACTTTTGGCGAAGCCTCCGCCGCACTGGGATATGATTTATGGGCATTAACGCAGCAAGGCCCGGTGGAAGAACTGAATAAAACCTGGCAGACCCAGCCGGCATTGCTGGCGGCTTCGGTGTCCATTTGGCGGGTTTGGCGGCAGCAGGGCGGGAAAATTCCCGCCTGGCTGGCGGGACATAGCCTGGGCGAATATTCCGCGCTGGTGTGCGCCGGCGTGCTGGAATTCACCGCGGCGGTTAAGCTGGTGGAACTGCGCGGCAAGCTGATGCAGGAAGCGGTTCCCGCCGGCGTCGGTGGAATGTCGGCCATTATCGGCCTGGATAATGCCGCCATCGCCAGAGCCTGCGAAGAATCGGCGCAGGGACAGGTGGTCGCGCCGGTGAACTTCAATTCGCCGGGCCAGGTGGTGATCGCCGGCCATAAAGAAGCGGTTGAGCGTGCCGGCGCGGCCTGTAAAGCGGCCGGCGCGAAACGCGCGCTTCCTTTGCCGGTGAGCGTGCCTTCCCACTGCGCGCTGATGGAGCCGGCGGCGGAAAAACTCGCGCTGGCCCTGCGGGACGTTCGTTTCTCCATTCCTGAGGTGCCGGTGGTGAATAACGTCGACGTAAAAGCTGAAACCGACCCCGACGCCATCCGCAGCGCGCTGGTGCGCCAGCTTTACAACCCGGTACGGTGGACGGAAACGGTTCAGTATCTTGCCGCCCAAGGCGCCGAGGTATTGATTGAGGCGGGTCCCGGCAAAGTCCTTACCGGTTTGACCAAACGCATCGTTGACACCTTGTCCGGCCAGGCGGTGAACGATCCCGCTTCGCTGGCTGCGGCGATTGAGCAAAAATAATGGGGAATTTAATGGGTTTTGAAGGTAAAATCGCCCTGGTCACGGGCGCCAGCCGAGGTATTGGCCGCGCTATCGCCGAGAAACTGGCGGCATGCGGTGCGACGGTTATCGGCACCGCCACCAGCGAACCGGGCGCCGACGCCATCAGCGCTTATCTCGCCGGCAAAGGCAAAGGGCTGCGTCTGGACGTCTCCGACAGCGCCTCCATCGAGTCGCTTTTGGAGAAAATACGTGCGGAATTTGGCGAAGTCGACATTTTAGTGAATAATGCCGGCATCACGCGTGATAATCTACTGATGCGCATGAAAGAAGAGGAATGGCAGTCTATCCTAGATACTAACCTGACCTCCGTGTTCCGCATGTCCAAGGCGGTAATGCGCGCGATGATGAAAAAGCGCTACGGCAGAATCATTACCATCGGTTCTGTCGTCGGCTCAATGGGTAATGCCGGGCAAGCAAATTATGCCGCGGCGAAAGCCGGCCTGGTGGGTTTTAGCAAATCCCTGGCGCGGGAAGTCGCTTCGCGGGGCATCACGGTAAACGTGGTGGCGCCCGGATTTATAGCTACAGATATGACCGAAGCGTTGACAGATGAACACCGAGCGGAAATTTTGACCAGAATTCCGGCCAACCGTCTCGGCGATCCACAGGAAATTGCCAGTGTTGTTGCTTTTTTCGCTTCTGACGAGGCGGCATACATTACCGGTGAAACGATACATGTCAATGGCGGCATGTATATGCTGTGAAAAGCACGAAAATCATTTGCGTTATTTGTGGTAAAAACCGCAAAATAGCATAAAATCGTGGTTTGACCAGCCGGGATTTAGTTGCATCTTTTTCAACATTTTATACACTACGAAAACCATCGCGAAAGCGAGTTTTGATAGGAAATTTAAGAGTATGAGCACTACCGAAGAAAAAGTTAAGGCAATCATCGCTGAGCAACTGGGTGTTAAGAAAGAAGAAGTCGTGAACAATGCTTCTTTCGTTGATGACCTCGGCGCAGATTCCCTTGACACTGTTGAGCTGGTAATGGCGCTGGAAGAAGAATTTGATACCGAAATTCCGGACGAGGAAGCTGAGAAAATCACTACTGTTCAGGCAGCGATTGATTTCATTCAGGCAAGCCAGCAGTAAGCGAACATCCCTAGGCGGTCATTCGACCGCCTAAGTTTTTTTTCGTCCCATAGTATCATATTTTCCCTCCCTGGAGGACAAGCGTGTCTAAGCGTCGAGTTGTTGTGACCGGACTCGGCATGTTGTCTCCTGTCGGCAATACCGTAGAATCTACGTGGAGCGCGCTCCTTGCCGGACAGAGTGGCATCGGCCTGATCGACCATTTTGATACCTCAGCCTATGCAACGCGTTTTGCGGGCCTGGTGAAAAACTTTAATTGTGAAGATTATCTATCGCGTAAAGAAGCACGCAAGATGGATATTTTCATCCAATACGGCATTGCCGCCGGCATACAGGCAATGCAGGACTCGGGACTGATAGTTACCGAAGAAAACGCCACCCGCATCGGCGCGGCGATTGGTTCGGGTATCGGCGGTCTGGGTCTGATTGAAGACAACCATACCGCGCTTATTAACGGCGGGCCGCGTAAAATCAGCCCGTTTTTTGTGCCCTCCACCATCGTTAATATGATAGCCGGCCATCTGACCATCATGTGCGGACTGCGTGGCCCCAGCATTTGCATTGCTACCGCCTGTACTACCGGAGTGCATAATATCGGCCAGGCCGCGCGTATCATCGCTTATAACGATGCGGATGTGATGCTGGCCGGCGGCGCCGAAAAAGGCAGCACTCCTTTGGGCGTCGGTGGTTTTGGCGCCGCGCGCGCATTGTCCACGCGCAATGATGATCCCCAGGCGGCGAGCCGTCCCTGGGACCGCGATCGGGACGGATTCGTACTGGGGGACGGTGCCGGCGTCATGGTGCTGGAAGAGTACGAACACGCAAAAAAACGCGGCGCGAAAATATACGCCGAACTGGTGGGTTTCGGCATGAGCAGCGACGCCTACCATATGACGTCGCCGCCGGAAAATGGCGCCGGAGCGGCGCTGGCCATGGAAAACGCCTTGCGCGACGCGGACATTACCCCATCTCAGGTGCTTTATATCAACGCTCACGGCACGTCAACGCCGGTGGGTGATAAAGCGGAAACCTATGCCGTGAAGTCAGTCTTCCGGGAAGATGCGCATAAGGTCATGATAAGCTCCACCAAATCCATGACCGGCCATCTGCTGGGGGCCGCCGGGGCGATTGAGGCCATATTCAGCGTGCTGGCGCTGCGCGATCAGGCGATACCGCCCACCATCAACCTGGATAATCCCGGCGAAGAATGCGATCTGGATTTTGTGCCCCATGAAGCCCGCCGGGTGACCGACATGCAATATACGCTGTGTAACTCTTTCGGTTTCGGCGGTACCAACGGCTCGCTGGTATTCCGCAGGATCTGACTCAGCGTTGTACTTTATGGCCCGTTAATCGGGCCATTTTTTTATCCCGTCCCATCACAGCCCCGGCGCAGGTGAGATATGTATTGGATCAACGGAGAACCTCGGCAGCAACTGCCTTTGACCGATCGTGCCATTCAGTTCGGCGACGGCTTTTTTACCACCGCCCGCATCCGAACGGGACGCATAGATCTCTTGTCCTACCATTTGGAAAGATTGGCGCAGTCAGCCGCCCGCCTGCTGTTTGACCCCCTGGACCTGGCGGTGCTGGAACGGGAAATGCGACAGGCGGCTGAACAATGGCGGGACGGAGTGCTCAAAGTCATTATCAGCCGCGGCAGCGGCGGCAGGGGCTACAGCGCCGCCGGCTGCGGGATGCCGCTGCGGATTCTCAGCCATGGCGAGGCCCCGCCCCATTACCCGTTGTGGCGCCGCCAGGGTGTGAATTTGACTCTTAGTCCCGTTGCCCTGGCATGCAATCCCCTGTTGGCCGGGATAAAGCATCTCAACCGCCTGGAGCAGGTATTGATTCGCACCCGGCTGGAGCAGACCGCCGGCGCGCAGGAGGCCGTGGTGCTGGATACCCGGGGTTACGTCACCGAATGCTGCGCCGCGAATATTTTTTGGCGGCGCGGCAGCGAGGTTTACACGCCGACGCTGGAACAGTCGGGGGTGGCGGGTGTGATGCGGCGGCATATCATGACGCTGTCCACGGAATCGCCCTTTACCCTGCATCTGGTGGATGCCCTGCCGGCGGCATTGCTTGCGGCCGACGAAGTGATCATTTGCAATGCCTTGATGCCCGTTTTGCCGGTGAATCGTTTTGATGAACGCATCTATCAGGACAGAACATTATTTGAATATCTTAGACCGAGCTGTTAACAGAGTTCTTGCATGAAGAAAAACATACTTATTTTCGCCGTCATTCTGGCGCTATTGGCCGGCGGGGCGGCTTATTGCCTGTTGCAAATCAGGCATTTTGCCGCATCGCCCCTTACCATCACGCAGGAGAAAATCTTCACCTTGCCGGCCGGTACAGGGCGTGAAGGGCTAAAGACCGCGCTGCGCCAGGAGCATATTATCAAGCATGCCCGCTGGCTGCCCTGGCTGTGGCAATGGGAACCGAGTTTGGCCGCATTCAAGGCCGGGACCTATCGGTTTACCCCCGGCATGACCGTTCGGGAAATGCTTGAATTATTGGCCAGCGGCAAAGAAGCCCAATTTTCTATTCGCTTTATCGAAGGCTCGACCCTGAAAGAATGGCTGGTTATCCTGGATAAAGCGCCTTATGTTAAACACACTGCGGCCAATCTGCCGCTGGATCAATTGGCCGAACGCCTGGGCGTGGATCCGGCGCAGCCCCTGGAAGGGCATTTCTATCCGGATACCTATCTCTATACCGCCCAGACCACCGATATCGCGCTGTTGAAACGGGCCTGGCAGCGCATGGATAAAACTCTCGGTACCGTCTGGCAGGGCAGAGCGGACGGATTGCCTTACAAAAAGCCCGCGGACCTGCTGACCATGGCGTCCATCGTTGAAAAAGAAACCGGCCTGCCGGAAGAACGGGCCAAAGTGGCGTCGGTATTTATTAACCGCCTGCGGCTGGGCATGCGTTTGCAAACCGATCCCACGGTCATTTACGGCATGGGGGAAGGGTATAAAGGCACCCTCAGCCGACAGGATCTCGGCGAAGCAACGCCGTATAATACCTATGTGATTACCGGGCTGCCGCCGGCGCCGATCGCTATGCCGGGCCACGCATCGCTCCTGGCCGCCGCACATCCGGAAAAGACCTCGTATCTCTATTTTGTCGCCGATGGCAAAGGCCGGCATGTGTTCAGCAATAACCTGGCGAGCCATAATAAAGCCGTGCAGCAATATCGTGAAAGCCTCAAGGAAATCCATGGACAGTAAATTCATCGTTATCGAGGGACTGGAAGGCGCCGGCAAAACCAGCGCGATTCAGGTTATCGTCGAGACGCTACGCCGCCACGGCATTGAAGATGTGGTCTTTACCCGAGAGCCGGGGGGAACGCCGCTGGCGGAAGCATTGCGTCGGTTGATCAAAGACGGCGCCGACAATGAGGCGGTCACTGATAAAGCCGAACTGCTGATGCTGTACGCGGCCCGGGCCCAATTGGTGGAGACGGTGATTAAACCGGCGCTGGCGCGCGGCGCATGGGTGGTGGGGGATCGTCACGATCTCTCGTCCCAGGCTTATCAGGGCGGGGGCCGCGGCGTGGATCCGCAACTGCTGGAGACGCTGCGCGACCTGGTGCTGGGGGACTTTCGTCCGGATTTAACCCTATACCTGGATTTGCCGCCGGTCTTGGGTTTGCAGCGGGCCCGGGCGCGGGGCGAACTCGATCGCATTGAACAGGAGTCGCTGGCCTTTTTTGAACGTACCCGGCAGCGCTACCTGGAACTGGCGGCGAAGGATCCCTCCATCGTTACCTTGGATGCTGGCCGTTCGCTGGAACAGGTGGCCGAGGACGTGCGCGCCTTGCTGGAAAACTGGTTTACCGCCCGGGAGCGGCGCCCATGAACTGGTATCCCTGGCTGAACGCGCCTTATCGGCAAATTATTGCCCGCTATCAGGACGGCCGGGGGCACCATGCCTTATTGATTCATGCCCTCAAGGGCTCCGGCGTTGACTCGCTGTGCTACGCCATCAGCCGCTGGCTGATGTGCCGCCAGCCGGAAGGAATGAAGAGCTGCGGCCATTGCCACAGTTGCCAACTGATGATGGCGGGCAATCATCCTGACTTTTACCGGCCGGAGCCGGAAAAGGGGCGAAGCAGCCTGGGCGTGGACAGCATACGGCAGGTGATAGATCCGCTGTATAACCATGCGCAGCAGGGGGGAGCGAAGGTGGTGTGGCTGCCGGATGCCGAAGCACTCACCGAACAGGCGGCGAATGCCCTGCTGAAAACACTGGAAGAACCGCCGGACCGGACCTATTTTCTGCTGGCCTGCCGCGAGCCGTCGCATCTGTTGCCCACCCTGCGCAGCCGCTGCCTTTACCGGCATCTGCCGGCGCCTGATGAACCCACCGGTTCCGGCTGGCTGTTGCAGCAGGGCATCCGCGACGCGGAACAGGCCCGCACGGCGCTACGGCTGTATAACGGCGCGCCCCTGGCGGCGCTGGACATACTGCAGCCCGCCAGATGGGCGGAACGGCAGGGGCTATGCGACGGTATTCGGCAGGCCCTCGCCCGGCGGGATCTGCTCTCGCTGCTGCCCTTTCTGAATAAAGACAAGGATGACGAACCGCTATACTGGCTGCTCACGCTGCTTACCGATGCGTTGAAATGGCAGGCGGGGGCGGTCGCCTTTGCCGTTAATCAGGATCAGCGGTTGCTGGTGGAGCAGCTCGGCACCCGCTATCCGTCCGGTATCCTGCATCACCAGCTGCATCAATGGCTGGAATGCCGCCGGCAATGGCAGACTATCAGCGGCATCAATCGCGAGCTGTTGCTCACTAATCAGTTGCTTAACTGGGATGAGGCGGCGGATGTCGGCGCCCACCCCTGGAGCCTTTAGAGGAAAAGAAGATGTTTTTGGTCGATTCTCACTGTCATCTCGACGGATTGAATTATGAAACCGTGCACCGTGACGTGAATGACGTCGTGGCGAAGGCCGGGGCAAGGGATGTGCGCCTGATGCTGGCAGTGGCCACGTCGCTGCCGGGTTTCCATAAAATGACCGAACTTATCGGTCGCCGCGACGAGGTGCTGCTCTCCTGCGGCATACATCCGCTGAATCTGGACGAACCCTATGATTTTGCCGAACTCAGGCGCCTTGCGGCCGGCGAAGCGGTGGTGGCGCTGGGTGAAACCGGCCTGGATTATTATTACCAGCAGGATAATAAACCGGAGCAGCAGACGTCGCTGCGGGAGCATATCCGTATCGGCCGTGAGCTTGATAAACCGGTGATTATTCATACCCGTTCCGCCCGCGAGGATACGCTGGCCATTCTGCGGGAGGAGCGGGCCGGGGAGTGCGGCGGCGTACTGCATTGCTTTACCGAGGACACCGAGACGGCAAAAACGCTGTTGGATTTGGGGTTTTATATTTCCTTTTCCGGCATGATCACCTTCAAAAAAGCCGACGCCCTGCGTGAGGCGGCGCGATATGTGCCGCTGGACCGGCTGCTGGTGGAAACCGATTCCCCCTATCTTGCGCCGGTACCTTACCGCGGCAAGGAAAACCAGCCGGCTTACGTCCGGGATGTGGCGGAGTATATGGCGGCGCTGAAAGGGGTGACGGTGGAACAGCTGGCGGACGCCACCACCGACAATTTCGGCCGTCTGTTCCATGTGGATCCCCGCCGATTGGGTAAATGATTTATATTGCGGCGATAAATGTGATTTTTCGACTCGTATTCGGCCGCTTTTAGCGCTACTCTTCCGCCGCGCAAATGTCCGGGGATGTGCAATCTCCGCGGCGGCTTAAAAGTGCATAAACAGGGGGCGGCGACAGGGACGAAATCGCTGAAATTCCGGAAACGTGATTACTATCAAACACATTTTCGCGGATTTATTTTACCCTTCGTAATAAATAAAGGAACCCGGTTTCCATACGATCAAAAGTCCTATGAGGCTTTTGCGCCCGCTTGTGCGGGAAAAGATCAGCAGCATTGACTCAGGAGCATACAATTTATGTTTAACAACGCATTTGCAGACCTGCAAAAAGTAGGTAAATCGCTAATGCTGCCGGTATCGGTATTGCCCATCGCCGGCATTTTGCTGGGCGTCGGGTCGGCCGAGTTCAGCTGGATTCCCGCGGTTATTTCCCACGTCATGGCGGAAGCGGGCGGTTCGGTCTTCGCCAATATGCCGCTGATTTTCGCCATCGGCGTGGCCCTGGGTTTCACCAACAACGACGGCGTCTCGGCGCTGGCGGCGGTGGTGGCCTACGGTATCATGGTCAAAACCATGGCGGTGGTTGCTCCTTTGGTACTGCATCTGCCCGCGGACGAGATCGCCGCCAAACATCTGGCGGACACCGGGGTGCTGGGAGGCATTATTTCCGGCGCCATTGCCGCCTATATGTTCAATCGTTTTTACCGCATCAGGCTGCCCGAATACCTGGGATTCTTTTCCGGGAAACGATTTGTACCCATTATTTCCGGTTTATTCGCCATTCTGCTGGGCGTGGTGCTGTCCTTTATCTGGCCGCCCATCGGGGCGGCGATTCAGATCTTTTCCAAGTGGGCGGCGTACCAGAATCCGGTGGTGGCTTTCGGTATCTACGGTGTCGTGGAGCGCGCGCTGGTGCCGTTCGGCCTGCACCACATCTGGAATGTGCCTTTCCAGATGCAGGTGGGTGATTATACCAACGCCGCCGGCCAGGTCTTCCATGG
The DNA here is from genome assembly GCF_047324245.1 of Sodalis sp. RH16. Classification (NCBI taxonomy): domain Bacteria; kingdom Pseudomonadati; phylum Pseudomonadota; class Gammaproteobacteria; order Enterobacterales; family Bruguierivoracaceae; genus Sodalis; species Sodalis sp. RH16. Next base: position 3,640,366 of record NZ_CP178737.1, read on the forward strand.
CGATATTCCCCGCTATATGGCGGGCGACCCGGAGGCGGGTAAATTGTCCGGCGGTTTCCTGTTCAAGATGTACGGCCTGCCGGCCGCCGCTATTGCCATCTGGCACTCCGCCAAACCGGAAAACCGCGCCAAGGTGGGGGGAATCATGCTGTCGGGGGCATTAACCGCCTTTCTGACCGGCATCACCGAACCCATTGAGTTTTCCTTTATCTTTGTCGCACCCATCCTGTACGTGATCCATGCGATCCTGGCCGGCCTGGCGTTCCCCATTTGCATCCTGCTGGGCATGCGCGACGGCACCAGCTTTTCCCACGGCCTGATTGATTTCATCGTGCTCAGCGGCAACAGCAGCCGTATCTGGCTATTCCCGGTGGTGGGCATTATTTACGGGATAATCTATTACACCCTGTTCCGGGTGCTGATTGTAAAATTGGACCTGAAAACCCCGGGCCGCGAGGTCACCGGCACGCAGCAGCTGGCACAGGCCGGTACGGAAATGGCCGGCGCGCTGGTGAAAGCCTTCGGCGGCAGGGAAAATATTACCAACCTGGATGCCTGTATTACCCGTTTGCGCATCAGCGTGGCGGATATTACCAAGGTGGACCAGGCCGGGCTCAAACGCCTGGGCGCCGCCGGCGTCGTGGTGGCGGGCTCAGGGGTGCAGGCCATCTTCGGCACCCGTTCGGATAATCTGAAAACCGACATGGATGAATATATACGTCAATTTGCCTGATTCGGTATAAACCCGCTATACCCAAAATCATTCGAATTGCAGGAAGGCGGCAGCGCAGCGACAAATCTGTCAGGAGCAGATTTGAACAGCGCTTGCGCTGACCCGAAGGGTGGACCTCAGGGATGATGCTCATCCATCCCCAGGCGCTTACTCAGATAGGTGACCGGGGTGAGCGAGGGAAGCCAACGCGCCGGCAACTCGGGGATGGTAGCCGTTATCGCGCGGATCGAGCCTCCAATCAAGTTTCCCTTCAGGTTACGCGTAATAAATTGCGTTCAAGGTTGAAAAAAGAGGGGTAAGTCGCTCATACTCCTTGCACTATCCTTTTTGCTACAAGGAACGATGCCATGGCAGAAGAAACCATTTTCAGCAAGATTATCCGCCGGGAAATCCCTTCGGAAATCGTTTATCAGGATGAGCTGGTTACCGCTTTTCGCGATATCTCCCCCAAAGCCCCAAGCCACATCGTTATAGTGCCGAACGTGCTGATCCCCACGGTAAATGATGTCACCGCCGAACATGAAGCGGCGCTGGGACGCATGTTTACCGCCGCGGCGAAAATCGCCGAGCAGGAAGGGATCGCCGAGGACGGTTTCCGGTTGATAATCAACTGTAATCGCCACGGCGGCCAAGAGGTTTATCATCTGCATATGCATCTTTTGGGCGGTAAAGCCCTCGGACCGCTGGTGTCATACTGATCGGGGAAATATATGCGTTTTGCGCGTTTTGCTCCGTCATTGTTAGTGGGCCTGCTGCTGGCCGCGGGTTGCAGTAGCGGCGGCCATAAGACGCTGATGATTAACAATCAGCAATCCCTAGTGATGGATCCGTCGGTAATGACGGCGGGCATAAACGCCCAGCCGCCCTCCATCGGCGACGTTCAGGGACAAAAGCGGGCTGCGGCCGTGATACACAATGACCAGTCCCATCCGGTCACTGTTCATTATCGTTTCTATTGGTATGACCGGCAGGGTCTGGATATCCTGCCTTATGCCAGCGTGCAGACCCTGGTAATCCCGCCGGGCGCTACGGTGACGGTGGATGCCACCAGCGGTAATCTTGAGGCGCGACAGGTCCGCCTTTATCTTTATATCTGATTTTCGCCTGAGTGAGCAAAGATGAAAAAGTTTACCTTCGTCGTGCTGGCCGCCATGGTCCTGACCGGATGTCTGACACGTCCGCCAGAGCAGCAACAGCCGGCTCCCATAGAACCGGCGCAGCCTGTGCCTAGTCAACCCCCGGTGTCCGTGCCGCCGCCGGCGACGGTACCGGCGCCGCCGACCATCAGGACGCTTGACTGGCAGGGCAGCGTCGCACCGCTGGTGCAACAGATGCTCACCGTTAAGGATATCGCTCCGGGAAGCATGCTGGTGGTCAATACGGTCAAAAACAATACCAACGGCACTATACAGACCGCCAAGGCCACCGACGCCATCTACAATGCCCTGGCGTCCAATGGTAAGTTTACCGTCGTCGCCCAGCCGCAAATTACTGCGGCCAAGCAAACCCTCGGCCTATCGACGGATGACAGCCTGGAGTCGCGGAGCAAAGCGGTGGGACTGGCGCGTTACGTTAATGCGCAATACGTTCTGTACACCGATGCCGGCGGTGACGCCAAGGCGCCGGACCTGGAGATGCAGCTGATGCTGGTGCAGACCGGGGAGATTATCTGGTCGGGAAAAGGAAGTGTGCAACCCTGATTTTGATCTCGCCTTGTGGTTAAGACGGCTATTGCCCCCATCGGCATCAGCCGGCTGCCAGGTAGAGAAGGTGAGCGGGCTGAGCGGCGAAAGCCGGCGTGTGCGCGCCGGGGAACGGGACTGGCTGGCGCGGCAGGTCACGCCGCATAAACGCATGCTAGGGGCCGACAATGTGCGCGAATATCGCATTTTGCGGCAGCTTTCCGCCAGCGGATTGGCGCCCAGGCCCGTCGCGCTGATCCCCCGCGGGTTAGTGGTGGACTGGACCCCGGGTGAGAGCCTGTCCGCGGTACAGTGGCAGGAGTGCCTAAACAATGGCTCGCTCGCCCGGCGGATCGGGCAATTACACCGGCTGCCGCGCTACGGTTATCCGCTGGCGCTCCAAGGCCGCTATGAAACCTATTGGCAATTGACCGATCCCGCCCGGCGCTGTCCGGCCTGGCTGCGGCTGCATCAGCGGTTTATGGCGCAAAAACCCCCTACGCCCTTGAAAGTGGTACCGATGCATATGGATGTGCATGCCGACAATCTTATTCGTGACCGGCAGGGGGCTATCTCTCTTATTGATTGGGAATATGCCGCCGACGGTGACTTTGCCCTGGAGCTGGCGGCGCTGTTTCGCGGCAATGGCCTGAACATCCGGCAGCAGACCGTGTTTTTGGCCGCCTACCTGGCCTGTTCCGGCGGATTTACCCCGGCCGCCGTAACACGGCAGATTTCCGCCTGGCTACCCTGGGTGGATTACCTGATGCTGATGTGGTACGAAGTGCGCTGGCACCAAACCCGGCAGCGTCAATTTTTGCAGTTTGCCCGGCCGCCGCGGCTCCGTTTGGGGCTACCGGTCTGAAGGCCGCCGCGGCCACGGGCGGGATGACGTCCGATTAGGGATTATAAACAAGAATATATACCCTAAATAATTCGAATCGCAGGAAGGCCAATGCACCTGCAGTTTGAAGCATGCTGGGAATATCAAAATGTTGAGGTTGCTGTGGGTCCACTGATGTTAGATGTCGCCGGCTACGAGCTGGATAACGAAGAACGCGAAATATTACAGCACCCGCTGGTGGGCGGTGTGATTATCTTTACCCGGAATTATCACGATCCTGAACAGCTGGCGGCATTGATTAGACAAATACGTAAAGCCTCCCGCGAGCGCCTGGTGGTGGCGGTGGATCAGGAGGGCGGGCGGGTACAGCGCTTTCGCGAGGGATTTACCCTGATACCGGCGGCTCAGTCCTATGCCGCGTTGCTGGATATGCCGGAAGCCTTGCGTATGGCCCGTGAAGCCGGCTGGTTAATGGCCTCTGAAATGATCAGCATGGATATCGATATCAGCTTTGCGCCGGTATTAGACATCGGCCACGGCAGCGCGGCAATCGGCGAGCGGGCTTTTCATGACCAGCCGGAAACGGCGGTTGAATTGGCGGCCAGCTTTATCGACGGCATGCATGAAGCCGGCATGAAGGCCACCGGCAAGCATTTTCCCGGCCATGGGGCGGTAATAGCGGATTCCCATAAGGAAACGCCGGTGGACTCCCGGACGCTTACGGAAATCCGCAGGCGGGATATGCGCGTTTTCTCCACCCTGATCCAGCGCGGCGCGCTGGATGCCATCATGCCCGCCCATGTTATCTATCCTGACGCCGATCCCCTTCCCGCCAGCGGCTCTCCTTTCTGGTTAAAACAGGTGTTGCGGCAAGAACTGTCGTTCAACGGCATTATTTTCTCCGATGATTTATCCATGGAAGGCGCGGCGGTGATGGGGGGCTATACCGAGCGGGCGCAGGCTTCCATGGCGGCCGGCTGCGATATGATATTGGTTTGCAACAATCGCGCCGGCGCGGTATCGGTATTGGATAATCTGTCGGCGATCAATGTCGAGGCGCCGGCCGCGTTATACCATCGGGGAAGCTGCCCTCGAAAAACCCTAATGAGTTCCGCCAGATGGCGGCAAACCCATCGGCAGCTGACTCTGCTATCGAAGCAATGGGCGGATGAGAAACAGCGGCGGGAGGAGTTCCCCGAACGCTGAGGCATCGGCAACCGACCTTATGCAAGACGAGGATAACGATGATCATCTATTTGCACGGTTTTGATTCCAATAGTCCCGGTAATCACGAAAAGGTGCTGCAACTGCAGTTTATTGATCCCGATGTCCGGCTGATAAGTTACAGCACGCTCCACCCGCGTCACGATATGCAGCATCTCCTTAAAGAAGTGGACAAGATGCAGCAGTTGACCGATGACGAGCGTCCGCTGATTTGCGGCGTGGGGCTGGGCGGCTTTTGGGCGGAACGGATCGGTTTCCTGTGCGACATGCGCCAGGTTATCGTCAATCCCAACCTTTTCCCCGCGGAGAATATGCCCGGCAAAATAGACAGGCCGGAAGAGTATGTGGATATCGCCACTAAATGCGTGGAAAACTTCCGCGATAAAAATCGCGACCGCTGTCTGGTTTTGCTGTCCCGACATGACGAAGCCCTCGACAACCAGCGTAGCGCCGATCTGCTTAAGCCCTACTACGAGATAATCTGGGACGAAAAGCAAAGCCACAAATTCAAAAACATTTCGCCCCATTTGTTGAGGATCCAAGCTTTCAAGGCGCTGGGTTAGGGCGCCCGTCTCAAAATGCCGTCCCCTGAAAATTGATTTATATCAATTTTGGTATGACCAAATGACCTGACATGATAATCTTACTTCAGTAAGAAATTATTTCAGCGTAACCACGTGTTATATAAGGATATTCATAAGCCTTTATTAACGGTTGGTTTACAATTGGAGGTCATTTTGTCATCAACCCTAAAGAAAATTGTCATCATCGGCGGCGGCGCCGGCGGGCTGGAGCTGGCCACCCGCCTGGGTAATACCCTTGGCCGCAAGCGTCGGGCACAGATTACCCTGGTGGATCGCAATCACAGCCATTTATGGAAACCCCTGTTGCATGAGGTGGCCACCGGTTCGCTGGATGAAGGCGTCGACGCCATCAGCTATCTGGCCCATGCCCATAACCATCATTTTCATTTTCAGATGGGCAGCCTGAGCGACATCGACCGCGGCGAAAAAAAGGTTCAGCTGGATGCTATCCGCGACAGCGCCGGCGAACTGCTGGTGCCGGCGCGGCATCTCTCCTATGACATTCTGGTCATGGCGCTGGGCAGCGTATCCAATGATTTCGGCACCGAAGGCGTGAAGGAACATTGCATTTTCCTGGATAATCCGGTGGAGGCTCAGCGTTTCCATCACCGGATGCTGAATTTGTTTTTACGGCACTCAACCCGTTCCAACGACGATGAACGGGTCAATATCGCCATTGTCGGCGGCGGCGCCACCGGCGTGGAACTGTCGGCGGAGTTGCACAATGCCGTACAGGAATTGCACAGCTACGGTTTTGAGGGCGTCGATAACCAGGCGCTGAATGTCACCCTTGTCGAAGCCGGGGAACGTATATTGCCGGCTCTGCCGGTACGTATCTCTTCATCCGCCCATCAGGAGCTGACGAAAATGGGCGTACGGGTGCTCACCGGCACGCTGGTGACCCGTGCCGCAGCGGACGGACTGACCACCAAAGAGGGCGAATTTATCCCGGCGGAGCTGATGGTATGGGCGGCCGGCATCAAGGCGCCGGATTTTATGAAGGATATCGCCGGACTGGAAACCAATCGCGCCAACCAGCTGGTGGTACAGCCGACGCTGCAAACTACCCGAGATCCGATGATTTTCGCCATCGGCGATTGCGCCTCCTGTCCGCAGGATTCCGGCCGGCTTGTACCGCCGCGAGCCCAGGCGGCCCACCAGATGGCGACGCGGGCCTATGGCAATATTCTGGCGTTATTGAACGAAAAACCCCTGACGGCCTACGTTTACAAAGATCACGGCTCGCTGGTATCGCTTTCCCGGTTCAGCACCGTCGGCAGCCTGATGGGTAATTTAATGCGCGGTTCCATGATGATCGAAGGGCGCATCGCCCGGGCGGTCTATATCTCGCTGTACCGCATGCATCAGATTGCACTGCACGGCCTGCTTAAAACCGGCCTGATGATGCTGGTGGGGCGTATCAACCGGGTCATCCGGCCGCATTTGAAACTGCATTAATGTCCCGGCCCTGCCGCAGGCAGGGCCAACACCACCTCGCAACGTCCCGATACCTACGGCGATGGCTACCCGCTGTCCGTCAAGCAATCTATGACGCCTTTGTCTTATTTTTCAGTATAAAGTGTTAATAAATCGATCGGAAGTGTTAAGAATTCTCTCAAAATTGGATTTATGACGGAGAAATGCACCATTTTCGGCCATCTGTCTTATTGCCACTCTTGACTCGCTTGGGCAGACTTCGCACTAACCGGGGTAATAATCGCGCATGTCGTCTCGGTCGGGTTGGGGTTGCCGTCAAAACATTATCCTCTGGCGCAGGCGCCCCGCTGTGTGAAGCTGCTCTTTCGCAGTGATGCGCGAATGTTGATTTAAGGAGAATTTTCCATGAATAAATCGATGTTAGCCGGCGTCGGCATAGGCGTAATAGCGGCTTCCGGCATTGCAGCGGTGGCCGGGTTGGACGTATTCTCCTCCGGCCCAAAATATGCGCAGGTGGTTACGGCGACGCCTATCAATGAAACCGTCAGGACTCCTCGTCAGCAGTGCCGTACCGTTGCCGTTACCCACCGGCGCCCGGTGCAGGATGAAAATAAAATCGCCGGGTCGCTCATCGGCGCGGTAGCGGGCGGGGTGCTCGGGCATCAGTTCGGCGGCGGTCACGGCAGAAGCGTGACCACGGTTGCCGGCGCGCTGGCGGGCGGCTATGCCGGAAACCAGGTACAGGGCAGCCTGCAGAATAACGACACCTACACCACCAACCAGGAGCGGTGCCAGACGGTGTATGACAAATCGCAGAAACTGCTCGGTTACGATGTGACTTACAAAATTGGCGATCAAGAGGGCAAAATCCGCATGGATCGCGATCCCGGCACCAAGATACCCTTGGACAGACAAGGACGCCTGGATCTTAGCGGCAGCAACAGCGATAACAAGGCCTAAGCCGCCGGATCCATATGGCACGCCAGGCCCCGCCATCACCGGACGTGCAGCGGCGTGTTAAAGGGAAACCGGGCCGATGGGGTCGAAACGGCTCAGGCCGGAAGCCGATGCTGATCCAAGCCTTCCAGCAGTTGATGCACATACTCCAGCCGGGCCGGACGACCCGGCAGCTCCTTAATAAACTTCAGCCGGGTCGGGCCGTCCAGCCGAAAGGTCTTCGGGTCGCGCTGCAACAAGCCAATCAAATATCCCGGATCGACGCAATTCTTCCCGCTGAACTCAATAAAGCCGCCCTTGTCATTGCCCTCGATACGCTTAATCCCGAGCTTGCGGGCGCGCTGGCGCAGCACGGCGATATCCAGCAAATGACGGGCCGGATCGGGCAGCAGCCCGAACCTGTCTATAAGTTCAACCTTGAGCTCTTCAATCTCCTGCTTGTCCGGCGCGCTGGCGATGCGCTTATAAAAGGACAGCCGCGTATTCACGTCGGGAATATACTCTTCCGGCAACAGAGCCGGCATACGCAACTCCACGTCGGTCAATTCGCTGGTAAGATCCTCCAGCGACGGCTCCCGCCCGGCTTTCAAAGCCTCCACCGCGCTTTCCAGCAATTCCATATACAGCGAAAAGCCGATGGTTTCCAGTTGGCCGCTCTGATCTTCCCCCAACAGTTCCCCGGCGCCGCGGATCTCCAGATCATGGGTTGCCAAAGCGAATCCGGCGCCCAAATCTTCCAGTGAAGCGATGGCTTCCAGCCGTTTCAGCGCGTCCTGGCTCATGGCTTTCGGCGGCGGCGTAAGCAGGTAGGCATAAGCCTGATGATGGGAACGCCCGACCCGGCCGCGCAGCTGGTGAAGCTGCGCCAGGCCGAAATTGTCCGCCCGCTCGATAATAATGGTATTGGCATTGGCAATATCGATGCCGGTCTCAATGATGGTGGTACACACCAGCACATTAAAGCGCTGATGATGAAAATCGTTCATCACCCGCTCCAGATCGCGCTCCCGCATCTGCCCGTGGCCGATGGCTATCCGTGCTTCCGGCACCAGCTCCTGCAGGCGCCGGGTGGCTTTCTCGATATTTTCCACATCATTATAGAGATAGTACACCTGGCCGCCGCGCAGCACTTCCCGCAGGATGGCCTCACGCACCACCAGGCTGTCATACTCCCGGACAAACGTTTTTACCGCCAGGCGGCGCGCCGGCGGCGTGGCGATAATGGACAAATCGCGCATGCCGCTCATGGCCATATTCAGCGTGCGGGGAATAGGGGTGGCGGTCAGGGTCAAAATGTCCACATCGGCCCGCATCGCTTTGATGCGCTCCTTATGCCGCACCCCGAAGCGGTGCTCCTCATCCACAATCAGCAGGCCCAAATCCCGCCATTTGATATCGCTTTGCAGCAGCTTATGGGTGCCGATAAGAATATCCACCTTGCCGTCGGCGGTCAGCTCCAGCACCTGGGCCTGATCCTTGGCGCTGCGAAAGCGGGAGATCATCTCGATGCGTACCGGCCAGTTGGCGAAGCGATCGCGGAAATTATCGAAATGTTGCTGCGCCAGCAGGGTAGTGGGCACCAGGACGGCTACCTGTTTGTGATTCTCGATGGCCAGGAAGGCGGCGCGCATGGCCACTTCGGTTTTGCCGAAGCCGACATCGCCGCACACCAGGCGATCCATGGCCAGCGGGCGGCACATGTCGCTAAGCACCGCATTAATGGCCTGCGCCTGGTCGGGGGTGGGTTCAAAGGGGAAACCTTCGCAGAACAGCTGGTAATTTTCACGGTTGTGGCGAAAGGCAAAGCCGGTTTTCGCCGCGCGCTGAGCGTAAATATCCAGCAGTTCGGCCGCCACGTCCCGTACCCGCTCCGCCGCTTTTTGCCGGGCGCGCGACCAGGCATCGCCTCCCAGTTTGTGCAATGGGGCGTTTTCTTCCGAACCGCCCGCGTAGCGGCTGATCAAATGCAGCGACGAAACCGGCACGTAGAGCTTGTCATGGCCGGCATAAGTCAGAATCAGGTATTCCGCCTTGATGCCGCCGGCTTCAAGGGTAGTCATACCGGCGTAGCGGCCGACGCCGTGTTCAAGATGAACCACCGGCTGGCCGGGGTGCAGTTCCGCCAGATTGCGTATCAGCGTATCGGCATTGATGGTGCGGCGATTATCCTGGCGCCGCCGGCTGACCCGTTCCCCCAGCAGATCCCCTTCGCAAATCAGGGCGCGGCGGTGGTAATTATCGATAAAACCGCGCTCGCTGGCGCCGATGATCAGGTAATTCCCCGGCGTCTCGGCATTATCCAGCCGCTGGATTAAGCGGGGATTGAGTTTGATGCGGGCCAGCAGTTCCTGCAGAGTTTCCCGCCGCCCTTCGCTTTCCACCGAAAAAATCACCCGGCCGTCGAACTGCTCGCAAAACCGGCGCAGTTTATCCAGCGGGGCTTTGTTCTGCGCCTCAACCGCCAGGTCGGGCAGGGGGTGATAATCCAGATTGATATTGGCGGATTTCTCCGGCAGCTTGTCGCTGATAAGCTGTATCCGCGGCCAGTTTTTCAGTTCGCTGAACAAACTGTCCACCCGCAGCCATAATAACTCCGGCGCCACCAGCGGACGCATGGGATCCACGCCGCGGTTTTCGTAGCGCAACTGCACATCCTGCCAGAAACGGTTCGCGCCGGTATCCAAATCGCCGGTGTTGATAAGCAGCGTATTGGCCGGCAAATAACTGAACAGCGGCGGCAGCGGCTCGCTGAAAAACAGCGGCTGCCAGTATTCGATACCGGTGGGCAGCATACCTTTGCTCACCTGCTGGTAAATATGTTCGGCGTCCCGCCGTACCTCGAATTGTTCACGCCACTGGCTGCGAAACAGCTCAATGGCGGTTTTGTCGGTGGGAAATTCATGGGCCGGCAGCAGATTGATACTCTCCACCTCATGCAGGGTCCGCTGGCTATCCACGTCGAAAATGCGCAGGCTGTCGATTTCATCATCGAAAAAGTCAATACGATAGGGCTCTTCGCTGCCCATGGGATAGAGGTCGAGCAGGGCGCCCCGGGTGGCGAACTCTCCGTGCTCCATCACCTGGTCCACTCCCCGGTAGCCGGCCTGCTCCAGCTGGGCGCGCAGCCTGTCGCGGGACAGCCGCTGGCCCTTTTTCATCACCAGCGCATGCCCGTGCAGGAAGGAGTGGGGACATACCCGTTGCATCAGGGTATTGATCGGCAGGATAATAATTCCCCGCTCCATCGACGGCAGTTGGTATAATGTCGATAGCCGGTCGGAAATAATTTCCTGATGCGGTGAAAAATTGTCGTAAGGCAGCGTTTCCCAATCGGGCAGGGTAATCACCCTCTGGGCGGTAAACTGGCTGATTTCATCACGCAGCCGCAGGGCGTTTTGCACATCCGGCGCTATCAGCATGACCGGGCCGGGATAGCGATCGACAATGGCGGCGCATTCCACTGCGCAGGCCGCACCGGTGAGCTGACCCAATAAACGCTGTTCACCGGGGCGTACAGGTAAGGTATAACGATATTGTTCGGACATAAACAGTGGCTAAATCTCTTCTTTTACGTTTGGGGTGCGTTACGGGGCCTTTTCAGCACGGCCTGTGGCGAATCGGTTATGCAGTAAGCATGATGGCGTATGTTGAGTTGCCTAACAAGAATAAAAGCCGGTTATGGCGGCGGTTAATGGTTCCATAAAACGGTACGACCCTTTATTATCCTTGATCACTTTGCTTTGGCAACCGCATCCAAACGGAATTCAATGTATCAACCTGTCGCATTATATATCGGCCTGCGCTACATGCGCGGGCGGGCATCGGACCGATTCGGGCGCTTTGTCTCCTGGCTATCCACTATCGGCATCACCCTCGGCGTTATGGCGCTGGTCACCGTATTATCGGTGATGAACGGCTTTGAGCGCGAGCTCGAAGGCAATATTCTCGGCGTGATGCCCCATGCGCTTATTACCACGGCCGAAGGCTCGTTGGATCCTAAACGTATTCCGCCTTCAGCGCTAGAAAGACTTGCGGGTATAAGCCATATCGCTCCCCTCGTGACCGGCGACGTCGTGCTGCAAAGCGCGCGCAGCGTGGCGGTGGGGGTGATGCTGGGAGTCAATCCCGCGGACCCGGAACCTCTGGCCCGCTTTCTGGTGAACGTGCGGATGGATGCGCTTGCTCCCGGCGGTTACCAGGTGATCCTGGGAGAACAGCTGGCCGGCCAGCTCGGGGTGAAACGCGGCGATCGGCTGCGGCTGATGGTGCCGGGCGCCAGCCAGTTCACGCCGATGGGCCGCATTCCCAGCCAGCGTCTATTCACCGTTGCCGGCACCTTTAACGCCAATAGCGAAGTGGACGGTTACCAGCTCTTGACCAATCAGCAGGACGCCTCGCGCCTGATGCGCTATCCGGCCGGCAATATCACCGGCTGGCGCCTGTGGCTGAACAAGCCGCTGGACGTGGACGCCGTCAGCCGCCAGGCGATGCCGCCGGGCACGGTCTGGAAGGATTGGCGCGAACGCAAGGGAGAACTGTTCCAGGCGGTGCGCATGGAAAAAAACATGATGGGTTTGCTGCTCAGCCTGATTGTGGCGGTGGCGGCGTTTAATATCATCACCTCCCTGGGCTTGCTGGTGATGGAGAAACAGGGCGAAGTGGCGATATTGCAAACCCTAGGCCTAACCCGTCGCCAGGTGATGCTGGTGTTTATGGTCCAGGGCGCCGGCGCCGGTATCATCGGTGCGCTGCTGGGGACCGGGCTCGGGCTGTTGCTGGCCAGCCAGCTTAACAATCTGATGCCGGTGATCGGCACCTTCCTCGACGGCGCGCAGTTGCCGGTGGATATCGATTCCCTGCAGGTAGCCGTCATCGCCGTGCTGGCGATGGCGGTGGCGTTGCTGTCCACGCTTTATCCCTCCTGGCGCGCCGCCGCCGCTCATCCCGCCGAGGCTTTACGTTATGAATAGTGCTCCTTTGTTGCAGTGTAACAAGTTGAGTAAGCGTTATCAGGAAGGCAAGCTGTTTACCGATGTGCTGCGCGACGTGACCTTTTCCCTGCAGCCGGGAGAAATGATGGCCATCGTGGGCAGTTCCGGTTCCGGCAAAAGCACCTTGCTGCATATGCTGGGGGGATTGGACGAACCCACCTCCGGCGAGGTGATTTTCGAAGGGCGGCAGTTGAACAGCCTGTCGTCCCAGGCGCGGGCGGAGATCCGTAACCGCCGGCTGGGATTTATCTATCAGTTTCATCATCTGCTGCCGGATTTCACCGCTATGGAGAACATCGCCATGCCGCTGCTGATTGGCGGCACCTCTGCCCAAGAGGCGCGAGCCACGGCGCGTGAAATGCTGGCGTCGGTGGGGCTGGAGAAGCGAGGCCGGCACCGGCCGTCCGAGCTGTCCGGCGGCGAGCGCCAGCGGGTGGCCATTGCCCGCGCGCTGGTGAACCATCCGGCGCTGGTGCTGGCGGATGAGCCTACCGGGAATCTGGATCAGCGCACCGCCGACAGTATTTTTGAACTGCTGGGCGAACTGAATATGCGCCAGGGCACGGCGTTCCTGGTGGTTACCCATGACCTGCATCTGGCCCGGCGGTTGAATCGACAGCTTGAAATGCGCGACGGGCAGCTGTGGCAGGACGGCGAATTGCTGGGAGTGCGGGAATGATAGGTATCCCGCTTTCATTGACGATTGCGCTGCGTTTCAGCCGGGGAAGGCGGCGCGGGGGCATGGTCTCGCTGATTTCCATCATCTCCACCCTGGGCATTGCGCTGGGCGTGGCGGTGCTGATTATCGGCCTGAGCGCCATGAACGGTTTCGAACGGGAGCTGAACAACCGCATTCTGGCGGTAGTGCCCCATGGTGAAATCGAGCCGGTAAATCCGCCCTTCACCGATTGGCCGGCGATATTGACCCGTATCGAAAAGGTGCCTGGCATCGCCGCCGCGGCGCCCTATGTGAACTTTACCGGCCTGATTGAACGGGAGGACAAGCTGAAAGCCGTTCAGGTCAGGGGCGTCGATACCGCGCAGGAGGCCCGGTTAAGCGCGCTGCCGCAGTATGTACAGGGCGATGCCTGGCGGAATTTCAGCGCCGGTAAACAGCAGATCATTATCGGACAGGGGGTGGCGCAGGCTCTTAACGTCAAGCAGGGCGACTGGCTGACCATCATGATCCCCAACAGCGATCCGCAAATGAAGCTGCTGGAGCCCAAGCGCATCCGCCTGCAGGTGGAAGGTATCCTGGCCCTGAGCGGCCAGCTGGATCACAGCTTCGCCATGGTGCCGCTGGCGGATGCCCAGCAATATCTGGACATGGCGCAGGATGTCAGCGGCATCGCCATCAAGGTCAACAATCCCTTTATCGCCAATAAGCTGGTACGGGATGCCGGCGAAGTGACCCGCTCCTATGTCTACATCCGCAGCTGGATGGGTACTTACGGCTATATGTACCGGGATATCCAGATGATTCGCGCCATTATGTATCTGGCCATGGTGCTGGTTATCGGCGTAGCCTGTTTTAATATTGTCTCCACGCTGGTGATGGCGGTTAAGGATAAAAGCGAAGATATTGCCATATTGCGAACGCTGGGGGCCAAAGACCGGCTCACCCGTGCTATTTTTATCTGGTACGGTCTGTTGGCAGGACTGACGGGAAGCGTGAGCGGCGTGGTGGTAGGGGTATTGGTGGCGTTGAATCTGACGGGACTGGTCAAGGGCATTGAATCGCTGCTGGGCCATAATCTGCTTTCCGGCGATATTTATTATATCGATTTTTTGCCCACCGAGCTGCATTGGCTGGATGTGGCCAGCGTGCTGGGCACGGCATTGCTGCTCAGCCTGGTGGCAAGCTGGTATCCGGCCCGTCGCGCCAGCCGCATCGATCCGGCGCGGGTACTTAGCGGTCAGTAGTCATGCATTAAGGAACCACCAGCATGCGTATACATCGCCGGTTAATCCGGTTTCGTAAAAGTAAACGCCTCAGGCAGCAGCGATTGCGTTCGCGTATTTTTCATCGGGATACCATGGCGGTGACTAAAATGAAAAAACCTTTTGTGGTGGTTTTGACCGGGGCGGGAATCTCCGCGGAGTCCGGCATCCGGACGTTCCGCGCCGCCGACGGGTTATGGGAAGAGCACCACGTCGAGGATGTGGCTACCCCCGAAGGGTTCCAGCGCAACCCCCAATTGGTGCAGGCGTTTTATAATGCCCGCCGCCGTCAGCTGCAGCAGCCTGATATCGCCCCCAATGCCGCGCACCGGGCGCTGGCGGAGCTGGAACAGATCCTGGGGGATAATTTTCTGCTGGTAACGCAAAATATCGATAATTTACATGAACGGGCCGGCAGCCGGCGTATTATCCATATGCATGGCGAACTGCTTAAGGTGCGCTGTGTGCAAAGCGGGCAGATTGTGGAGTGGACCGACGACATCACCGAACAGGATCGCTGCCACTGCTGCCAGTTTCCCGCGGTATTACGTCCCCACGTGGTCTGGTTCGGCGAGATGCCGCTGGGTATGGAAGATATTTACGACGCGCTGGGTCGGGCGGATTATTTCCTGGCCATCGGCACGTCCGGCCATGTTTATCCGGCGGCGGGTTTTGTCCATGAGGCCCGCTTGAACGGTGCCCGAACCGTAGAGCTCAATCTGGAACCGAGCCAGGTGGAAAGCCAGTTTGAAGAACATGTGTACGGTCCGGCCAGCCAATGCGTTCCGGCCTTTGTCAGTAAATTCATCAGCGGCTTCGTTGAACAGCGGGGCTAACTTGCGTCCGTCCGCCCGGGACGGACCGGTCTGCTTTGCCTGCCATTTCCCATTCGCTCTCCAGCATTCCCCTTCGCGCAAACAGCGGTTATTTCACCAAAATGTCATTACATAGTCGGTCTCTTGCTAAGAAAAACGCAGCTTTAGGTTAAGTGGAAATACGCTATGCTAAAGCTATGCGCTTTTTTGCGACCAAAACAGTGAAAAATGACCTGACACAATATTTGAAGAATCATCGCTACCCATAATGGGTGTCGTAGATGCGACAGGCGGATAAAATGGATAAATTACTCGATCGTTTTTTAAATTATGTTTCCTTTGATACCCAATCCAAGCCGGGGGTTAAGCAGGTACCCAGTACCGACGGACAGTGGAAGCTGGCGCATGCCCTTGAAGAGGAACTGAATGTCCTGGGTTTTTCCCATGTGTCGCTAAGCGAGCACGGCTGCGTGATGGCTACGCTGCCGTCTAATGTCGCCTGGACGGTGCCCGTCATCGGTTTTATTTCCCACATGGATACCTCACCGGATTTTACCGCCAAGCATGTCAATCCGCAGATCGTTGAAAACTATCGCGGCGGGGATATTGCCCTGGGGAACGGAGACGAAATTCTTTCGCCGGTGATGTTCCCGGTGCTGCACCATTTATTGGGGCACAGCCTGGTCACCACCGACGGAAAAACACTGCTGGGGGCCGATGACAAAGCCGGTATTGCTGAAATCATCACCGCTATGGTCCGCCTCAAAACCAAACAGATTCCCCACGGCGATATCCGTATTGCCTTTACGCCCGACGAGGAAGTGGGCAAAGGCGCGCAGTTTTTCGATGTTGAGCGGTTCGGCGCCGAATGGGCATACACCATGGATGGCGGGGGCATCGGCGAACTGGAGTACGAGAATTTCAATGCCGCGTCGGTAGTGGTTAAAATCGTCGGTAATAACGTACACCCCGGTACCGCCAAAGGCGTTATGGTGAACGCCTTATCCCTGGCAACCCGTTTCCATCAAAAAATGCCGGTGAATGAAACCCCTGAAACCACCGAGGGCTACCAAGGTTTTTATCATCTTCACAGCCTGAAGGGCTCGGTGGATCGGGCGGAAATGCACTATATCCTGCGTGATTTCGACAGGCAGAGTTTTGCCGCTCGCAAGCAGTTTATGATAGATACCGCCGAGGAAGTGGGGAAGGGACTGCATCCGGACTGCTACATTGAGCTTACCATCGAAGACAGTTACTACAATATGCATGAGCAGGTGGCGAAATATCCGCATATTATCGAGCTGGCCCAGCAGGCGATACGCGACAGCGGACTCGAACCGGTAATGAAGCCGATTCGCGGCGGTACCGACGGCGCGCAGCTGTCGTTTCGCGGATTGCCCTGCCCGAATGTGTTTACCGGCGGTTACAACTACCACGGCAAACATGAATTCGCTTCCCAGGACGGCATGGAAAAAGCGGTACAGGTGATCATGCGCATCGCGGAACTGAGCGCGCTGCGCTCCAAAAGCACCGGGCAAAAAAAGTAAGATCGAGTTGCAGCAAGCCGCGGCCTACACTGCCGCGGCTCGAAAGATGAAGGCATTGATAACCAATAGTTTTCGAGTTGCAGCAAGCGCAGCCAACACAGCTGCGGCTCGAAAGATGAAGGTTAGTTTTTGAAATACCAGTAGCCGCTATTGATAAGCGCTGTAAGCAGCGCCAGGAAAGAAGGATCTTCCAGCGCGTCGCCCAATTGACTTGCCGCCACCTGATAATCGCGGGCCAGGGCGGCCACCGCCGCTTGATGCGTGGTGACAATCTGTTCGCCGTTAACAAAAAATTCCGTGCCGACTTTTAATACCCGCAGGCCTCCCAGCCGTTGCAGGCTGTCCCCCTGTTGCAGCAGATCGTAAATTTCCCCTGCCTGATAAGGGGGCTCGGGCGGCGCCAGATCCAGTTCATGGCGGGATTGGGAAATAAACTCGCCGAACCAGTGGTTGAATTGCTCAGGCTGCTGTACCAGATCCGTCATCATGGCCCGCAGCGCGTCGATCTCTTCCGGCAATACCGCCGCCGGGTCTTCGCGCAAAGAGATGCCGGGATCGCTATAACGCTCACTGCCTAATTCCTGGGCCAAGACGTAATCCGCAAAGCCGCTCACCAGCTCGCGCCCGCTCGGCGCGCGGAAACCCACCGAATAATTCAGCGCATTTTCCAGCGAATAACCCTCATGGGGAAATCCCGGCGGAATATACAGTACGTCTCCAGGCTCCATTTCTTCATCGATAATGGCGTCAAAAGGTTCAATCTGAAGCAGATCGGGGTGCGGGCAGTGCTGCTTGAAGACCCCTTTATCACCCACGCGCCAATGACGGCGGCCGGTGCCCTGAATGATAAAAACATCGTATTGATCAAGATGGGGGCCCACGCCGCCGCCGGGAACGGCAAACGAGATCATCAGATCGTCGATACGCCAGTCGGGAAGCTGCCTGAAAGGGCGCAACAATGCGGCGGAAGGCTCATGCCAGTGGTCAACTGCCTGCACCAGCAGGGACCAGTTGGTCTCGCCAAGGTGATCGAAGCTTTCAAACGGACCATGGCTCACCTGCCAGCGGCCTTCATCATGGCTGACCAGGCGGCTATCGATCTCGGTTTCCATCGCCAGCCCGGCCAATTCATCCGGTGAAAGGGGATCGTGAAAATTTTTAAAGGCACGCTTAATAATGACGGGCCGTTTTTGCCAGTAGCGCTGTAAAAAGTCTTTCCAGTCAATATCGAGTTGATAATCCATAGCCTATTCCACCATAAGGGACCCTGAATGGATTATAACGGAAGCAGGCGGGATAAGGTGGGTAATTTATCTGATGGAGTGCATAAATCCGCTATAAAATAATCCGTTAGCTAATAAAAGCCTTAAAAGATTTTTATTTCGAATGCTCAATGGACGGGACTTTTCACAATAAGACTCCTTATCGGCGGGGGAGGGCTTAATCATCCTGATACCCCTGCTGGCGTTTGAATATCACTTCCACCAGGGCTCCGCCCAAGGCGCTTTCACCGACGATAATATCCCCCTCATACTGCTCCAGGATCTCCGCCGCCACGGATAATCCAAGGCCTTGCCCGGGCCGCAGGGTATCGGCGCGCTGGCCCCGCTGAAAAATCAGGGTACGTTTGGACGCGGGAATGCCGGGGCCATCGTCTTCGATGACCAGATGCAGCTGGTTTTCATTGGCGCGGGCGGTCACTTCGACGAATTCCAGACAATATTTGCAGGCATTGTCGAGGATATTGCCCATCACTTCCATGAAATCGTTTTTCTCGCCGATAAAGGTCAACTCGGGGGTAATATCCAGGGAAATCGAGACCCCTTTGCGCTGATAAACCTTGTTCAGCGCCGAACACAGGCTGTCAAGCAGAGCGGGAACCGAGTGCAGCTCGCGGCTCAGCACGTTGTGATCCGAATGCACGCTGGCACGATGCAGGTAATAGCCTATCTGTTGCGAAATCCGGCTGATTTGTTCGAGCATAATCGGCTCAACCAGCTCGATATTGGTCTCCCGTCCGGTGCGCAGCGATCGCAGGGTGGTTTGCAGCACTGCCAGCGGGGTCTTCAGGCTGTGGGTGAGATCGGAAAGGGTGGAGCGGTACTTCTGATAACGCTGACGCTCGTTATTCAATAGAATGTTCAGGTTGCGCACCAGGATGCCCAGCTCGCGGGGCGGGTTTTCATCCAGCCGATCCCGTTCTCCCGCCTCCAGCTCCCGCACCTGCTGCACCAGATCCTTGATGGGCCGTAAACTCCAGTGCGCCGCCAGCCACAGCAGCGGCACCACCAGCAGCAGGTTGGCCAGCAGCACATAGCTGAACCATTCCCACACCAGGTCGGTACGCTGCAGTTCATGGGGTATGGTATCCACAACCACGATGGTCAGCGGCGGCAGCCGTTCGGTAGCCGGATAGCGGTTGACCGCAACGGAGTGGGTCAGCGCATTGCTGTCGCTGCTGTCAAAGTCTTTCAGGCGATTCTGCGCGCTCGGATTGTCTCCCAGAACGGCGCTGCTGGTGCGGGTATCGGTATCCAGCTCGAAATAGCCGGTTTTCTGCAGCCAATCGGGTTTCAGCCTGGATTCCAGCGCCGGCACGTAGCGTTGACGCCAGAGGATATGCCCCTTCTCATCGTAAATCAGTACCAGGGCGGCGAAATTAATATCGATATTCGGCGGCACGGCAATGGTGAGGCGACTGTCTTTCCACTGGGCCAGGCTGAAAAAGAGATTGCTTTCCCCGCGCAATAAACGAAAAGATGTTTTATCAAAGCTCACGCTATAGCCGATGACCGCCACCATGCCATAACAGAGCGAAAGCGCCAGCACCACGCACGCTGTGGCTAATAGAAATCGGACACGAAGCGAAAAAGGCTTTTTATGATAATACGGGAAATGGGTCATAAAACTTAGTTAACATCAAAACGATAGCCTTGCCCGCGAACCGTCGTAATAACCTCATAAGGATAATCGGCCTGCATTTTTTTCCGCAAACGCCCCATGAGTACATCGATGGTATGGCTCTCGCGCAGTTCGGCGTCGGGATATAGCTGCAGCATCAGCGAATCCTTGCTGACGACTTTACCGGCATTTCGGATCAACGTTTCTATAATGGTGTATTCGAAAGCCGTCAGCTTGATATGCTCGCTGTTGATCATCAGCTCGCGCCGGGAAAGATCAATCTGGAACGGCGGCAACGTAATGACCTGCGATGCCAGGCCGCTATTGCGGCGCATCAGGGCCTGCATTCTGGCGACCACTTCCTCCAGGTGAAATGGCTTCGTCACGTAGTCATCCGCGCCGGCTTCCAGCACCGTTACCTTATCCTGCCAGCCTTCCCGGGCGGTAAGAACCAGTATGGGGATTTTGACCTGATGCGAGCGCCAGCGGCGAATCAAGCTCAGACCGTCTTCATCGGGCAGGCCGAGATCGACAATGGCGATATCGGGCGGATGTTCATGTAAAAAATAGTCCGCCTCTCTGGCATCGGCGGCGGCATCGACCTGATGTCCCATTTCACGCATTTGTACCGTCAGGTGATGACGAAGAAGAGAATTGTCTTCTATAACCAGAACTCGCATCGCAACTCCTAAGTTAAAGCGCCAGTAACGGGACACTGAAGACCCGCCTCTGTAAACTTGTAAAAACAATCCCCTGAGCAATCCGGACGTCTTTAACGAGAGTATCCCAGAGCATGGCTAAACTGTCCTTAAACGGAGCTTTAACCGGAGCGGGTAAAAAAGGTGAAGTCCCAGCCGCATTTGGCTGATTATTTCAACTCGTCCACCAAGCCAACGGCGCGGCCGATATAATTGGCCGGGGTCAGGGCCTTGAGCCGGTTTTTTTCCTCTTCGGGCAAAGGCAGGCTGTCGATAAATACCTGGAAACCCGCGGCATCCACACGTTTACCACGGGTCAGCTCCTTGAGTTTCTCATAGGGTTTTTCTATACCGTAACGGCGCATAACCGTTTGAATCGGCTCGGCCAGGACTTCCCAGTTTTGATCCAGCTCCGCCAGCAGGCGATCGCGGTTCACTTCCAGTTTGCTGACGCCCTTTAGCGTGGATTGGTAAGCGATAAGGGCATAGCCGATACCGACCCCTAAATTGCGCAGGACGGTGGAATCGGTGAGATCCCGCTGCCAGCGGGACACCGGCAGCTTCCCGGCCAGATGCCCCATAATGGCGTTGGCCATGCCCAGGTTGCCCTCCGAATTTTCAAAATCGATGGGATTGACCTTATGGGGCATGGTGGAGGAGCCGATTTCACCCGCGATGGTGCGCTGTTTGAAATGATTCAGGGCGATATAACCCCAGATATCGCGATCGAAATCGATAAGGATGGTATTGAAGCGCGCCATGCAGTCGAACAGTTCGGCGATATAGTCATGAGGTTCGATTTGTGTGGTGTAGGGATTCCAATCTATGCCCAGCGAGTTGACGAAGGATTCGCTGAAACGGTGCCAATCCACCTCGGGATAGGCCACCATGTGGGCGTTATAGTTGCCTACGGCGCCGTTGATTTTCCCCAGGATCTCCACCTGCGACAGCTGCCTGTACTGGCGCTCCATGCGGTAGGCCACGTTGGCCATCTCTTTGCCGACGGTGGAAGGCGTGGCCGGCTGGCCGTGGGTGCGTGACAACAGCGGGATATCGCGATACTGGGCCGCCAGCGTCTTGATGCCGTCGATAATCTTTCGCCAGTAAGGCAGGATGACATCCTGGCGCGCGCTTTGCAGCATCAGCGCATGGGACAGGTTATTGATGTCTTCCGACGTGCAGGCGAAATGAATGAACTCGGTAACGGCATGAAGGGCCGGCACCGATGCCACGCGCTCTTTCAGAAAATATTCCACCGCCTTGACGTCATGATTGGTGGTGCGCTCGATGGTTTTAATCCGCGCGGCGTCCTCTTCGCTGAAATTGGCCGCCAGAGCGTCAAGGAAAGCGTTTGCTTCCGGGTCAAACGGGGGAACCTCTTTGATTTCAGCGCAAGCGGCCAGTTTTTGCAACCAGCGCACTTCCACCCGCACGCGGAATTTCAGCAGGCCATATTCACTGAAAATCCCGCGCAAGGCGCTGACTTTATCGCCGTAGCGTCCGTCTATGGGGGAAACGGCGGTCAGTGAGGATAATTCCATCGTTTGCGACTCCTGGAGAAGGTTAACATTGTGCAAGAATTTGCCGGGCCTGTTTAAACAGCCGGTTACGGCCGAACATCAATTGTAAACGGCCGCCTCCCACCTGTTGCCAGAGCACGGCGGAACGTATACCGGCCAATAACGCGGCGCGTATCTTAGCCTGTATCTGTGTGTTTTGCAGCATGGCCGGCGTGCCGGTCACCTGGATTCTGGGGCCAAGCGGGCTGATGATATCCACGTAGATCGCCGCCATGGCGCTGATTAACGTCTCTGATAATAATTCAAAATGAGTTAGCTGACGATCTAACTGGGTGATGCGCTTCGCCAGTTCATCAAGGGATTTTTTATTACCGTTCAGCTTGCGTTCGAGGACCATCAGACTGAGGGTATAGCGCGTCAATTCCGCGCCGGGCCCGGTGCGCGACGCATTCAGCATACCCAGCATCGATTCCAGCCCGAGCTTGAGATTCGCCGGCTGGCTGCCGTAAACGGCCAGGGTCGAGGCCGGATTGAGATCCAGCGTACTGCGCAGCGATACCTCGAGCATCCCATCGTCGCACTGTCCTTTATGGGCCAACTGCTGCACCAGCATGGCGCTTTGGCAGATGCCCGCCAATGCCAGCGTAATGTCAAAAAAATTCTTAGCCAAAGTTGCTCCTATACACGTCCCTGAGTAGGCAGCGGCAGCCTGGATTCAATGACTCCGCCGCCAAGACAATGCTCGCCGAGATAAAAAACCGCGGACTGCCCGGGCGTCACCGCCGCCACCGGCCGATCGAAGGTGACCTTGACCCGGCCGTCGGTTTGGGATTGCACCTGGCAGGGTATATCCTGCTGGCGGTAACGGGTTTTCACCACGCAACGCAGCGTGCCGGTGAACGGGACCCTGTCGACCCAGTTCAGCTGGCCGGCCAGCAAACCCACCGACATCAGGCGGGGATGCTCATGGCCCTGGGCCACCACCAGGATATTATCGTCCATCAGCTTGTCCACCACGTACCAGGGCTCTTCATTGCCGTCTTTGGTGCCGCCGATGCCCAGTCCCTTGCGCTGTCCGAGGGTATGATACATCAAACCCTGGTGTTCGCCGACCGGCTGTCCGTCGGTGGTGATGATTTTACCCGGCTGCGCCGGCAAGTAGCGGGACAGAAACTCGCGAAATTTTCGTTCGCCGATAAAACAGATGCCGGTGGAGTCCTTTTTCCCGGCGGTGACCAGCCCCAGTTCGCCGGCAATCCGCCGTACTTCGGGTTTTTCCAGCTCTCCCACCGGGAACAGGCATTGCGCCAGCTGACCGTGGCTCAGGGTGTACAAGAAGTAGCTTTGATCTTTATTGTCATCCAGGCCGCGCAGCAGACGGCTTTTGCCGTCAACGTCCTGCCGGCGGACGTAATGGCCGGTGGCGATGAAATCCGCTCCCAGATCTTCGGCGGCGAATTCAAGAAACGCCTTGAATTTTATCTCCTTATTGCACAGCACATCGGGATTTGGCGTACGGCCCGCCTTGTATTCCGCCAAAAACAGCTCAAATACATTATCCCAATATTCCGCAGCGAAATTCACCGTGTGCAGCGGGATGCCCAATTTGTCGCAAACCGCCTGCGCATCCGCCAGGTCGCTGGCGGCGGTGCAATACTCCTCATTGTCGTCCTCCTCCCAATTTTTCATAAACAGCCCCTCCACCTGATAGCCCTGCTGTTGCAGCAGGTATGCGGATACAGATGAATCGACGCCGCCGGACATACCGACGATCACTTTGAGCTGGCTGTTTTCTGACATGGATTTCTCACGACCGGGAATCGCGCCGCCAAGGGCGCATTATAGCTGATAAACGCTGGATTTTATCACGACCGGGCATGGCCCCGCCACCTTAGTGTCGGTTGTTGCCGGTGGCGGAGCGGAGATTATAGCGGTAGCGGCCATTGGAACGCGTTAAGAACATCCAGGGGGTAACGCACGCCCTGCTGATAGCAAAGGATACTTTCCGCCACCAGGGGGGAACGTAATAGGTGCGAGTTCAGGATTTCATCCGCTTCAAGCCACAAACAGCGGTCAATATCATCGTCCTGGGGAATGGCGGTGAGCCGTTTTGGCAACTCTATGGCGAACAGAAAGCGTATGAAGGGGGTTTTGTCGGGAGCCATCCATTGATGAATACGCAATAATGATTGCGGTTGGGCATGGATACCCGCCTCTTCCCATAACTCCCTGGCCGCCGCCTGTATTACGGTTTCATCCGCTTCAAGATGGCCTGCCGGCTGATTCCAGCGGGGATTGCCGTGTATGGTTTCTTCCACAATCAGAAAATGATTTTCCGCCTGTACCACGCAAGCGACGGTGACATGAGGTTTAAACACTCGCACTCCTTAACAACAGGGGACTGCCTTATATCAGGTTAACCTGATAGCGCGGTTCATGGGGACGAGTCTATGGCGCTAAGGCTGAAACAGGCAAGGTAATGGTGTTATATCAGGCATGAATGTTAAAAACGAATCGCGTCATCAGTCTGTGCAACCACCGTCCTGTCTATCATTATACTGCAAATCGGCCCGGGAGGGAGGGAGGGATTTTACTCGCTATAATGGTAACGACCAATGCCCCGTAAGCGAAGTGATAGATAAAAGCGTCAGCACCAGTGAACAATCGCTTTTGAATTTACCGCCACTGATAACGTCGATTCAGATAGCAAGCGAAAGATATTCCGTCTCAACGTAGTAAAATAACGATGCCTCCCTATGCTGCAAATATTTATATTCAAGGGTTATCATCCAAGTTATACTGGCTTTAGGACTTTAAAAAATAGATAGATTATGCTTGAGCAAAAAATAATATTAACATACATTTATTTTTAATGAAATTAATTTAATAATTTCGATTCCAGCAGGAAAAATGGACTGACGTGTTAAAATAAATCCAAAGGAAGGAAAAATGAAATTTATCCAATTAACAGACTTTCATCTTTTTTCAAACCAAGAAAAGACAATGCATGGTTATTGTACCTATGAATGTTTAAAAATTGTCATAGACGCAATTCTGCAGAATGTAAATCTAAAGGCAGATGCGGTTTTTATCACGGGTGACATATCGGAAGACAGATCTATTGAGTCTTATGTGCTTGCCTTGAGTCAGGTGCAAAGGTTAAACCTGCCGATCTATTTTTTGGCGGGTAACCATGATAATAAAGAATGTATGGCATCGGTTTTCAATAAATCCAAACTTGTTTTTGCAACCAATGAATTTTCTTATGAGGATTGGATTTTTATCAAGGTAGATACCGTTCAGCAGGGTAAAGACAGCGGCTTTCTTTCCATTGAACAGAAAAATGCAATCGCGGACAGAATCGCGGCAGTGAAAAGCCAGAAAGTCGGATTATTTATGCACCATCATCCTATCCCGGTGGGCATCCCCTTGGTAGATAGCAGTAAGTTATTGAATAGCGAGAGCCTCCTAGACCTCCTTGTTAGCAGGAGTGAAATCAAGAGCGTCATCTGTGGCCACGCGCATACTCTGTTCACTAGAAAATATAATAAATGTACAATTGATGTATGTCCGGCAACGTGCTTTCAATGGAAATCAGGCGCCCAAACTTTGCTAACTGACAATAAAAGGGGTTATAAAGTACTGGATTTTTCATACGATTATCATTCTGAGACCTTTTTTGTATAGCTAATTTAAGGTGTTGATAGCAATATTAGAAATAAGGTTCGTATTAAGAGAAAATGATTTTTTAACGAAAATCTATTTCTCTTTCATTTTTTAATCAAATCAAAATGAAAGAGATATTTAACATCGGAGATACAACTTCTCCGAGGGGGCCATCGCGGCTTATGGACAAAGGAAGCACACATGGTCAGCCAGCCTGTTACCTGCCCGGCGGGATGAGCTTGCCAGCGACAATATTATATTTTTTTAACGCCGCGGCAAGCGGTACCATCCGTGCTACAATAAGGTCTATGCACCGAATAGGCTGAATACGATGTCATTCTTCTCTGATGTGCTTCAAAAAATTCAAAAGATGCCGACAAATATTGAATGTCCTATTTGCCATCAATCCTCCAAACAAGATTTCAATAAAATTTCGAAAGACAAGGTCATGATATGCCCGCATTGTCATTCCTATTTTCTTAAAAACCAAAAATCACCGCAAAAATCAGATGATTAAGCTTTATCCGCTGCGTTAATAAACGTGGCCGTGGGCCGCACAGCCAACTGGCGGCTGGACTGTGCCCCTGATTACGGCGCCCTGGCCCGCTTAGCGGATCTCGATTTTGTGAACGCCGTCTATGGACATGAGCTGGCTGTAGATATCCGCGGGTTTGTATTTGGCACGCAGCATGATTTCCATGGATAATTTACAGTCCTTGTTTTCGTTTTCATTGCGGGTCACGCTTGAACGCATGACCCGAATGCGAAGCTTACGCAGGGTTTGCATGGCCATATCCATGCTGGCGGGGGTTAACGACAGCATCAGCATATAGCGCTGCCCCATCAGGCGGGTGCTTAGCTGGCGAATGCCTTCCAGCACCAGCAGCGTCATAATGGTGCCGAATATGCCGATGACATAAAGGCCGCTGCCCACAATCAGTCCGATGGCCGCGGTGACCCACAGGCCCGCCGCCGTGGTCAGGCCCCGGACAAATTGCTTGTTCAGCATGATGGTGCCGGCGCCGAGAAAACCGATGCCGCTCACTACCTGGGCGGCAATCCGGCTGGGGTCGAGAGCTATGTTATGTTGCCCCAGGATATCGCCGAAACCGTATTTGGAGACGATCAT
Organism: Sodalis sp. RH16; assembly: GCF_047324245.1. Taxonomy (NCBI): domain Bacteria; kingdom Pseudomonadati; phylum Pseudomonadota; class Gammaproteobacteria; order Enterobacterales; family Bruguierivoracaceae; genus Sodalis; species Sodalis sp. RH16. The sequence goes on from NZ_CP178737.1 coordinate 3,667,035, forward strand.
AAACATCGTACTGCCGATACAGACCAATATATGGGTACGTAACCCCGCCTCTTTGGCCCGAAGCTGTCGCTCCACGCCGATCAACGCTCCCAATGCGCCGGCCAGGGCAATACGCAGCAGTAATTCAGTGTTCATCTCTCCATCCCCTCACGTTTGTTCATACCTCCGGGCCATATCCTGGCCGGTAGGGGTCAGTATCGATTGTTTTGACTCTATCTTCAATCATGGATGTTGATGAGAAAATGTTACAGCGAATGTTTTAATAATAGTTTAAATATGAAAAATAACTGTACGTTGGATAATCATTGTACGATTTATCGGCGGATCATCAGGCCGAAAAAATAATGTGTGATTTTAGTTTTTGGTATTATTAAAGGCTAAAGAATGTAAATAAAAAACCACTTTTTGCATATTCTCTTTCATCCTGTCATCCACCATGTCAGGAAAAAAAGGCATATGGATTTTATTGTTAAAAAAACGGTAATTTTTTGCTAAAAATCACTCTATTTAAAATTAACAATGACGATATAAATTTCCTTGGTTTGGTGCGGTTTGAGGACCGTTGCATGGATTGGGGAGAAAAAGAAGACCTATCAGTTTTATTTATCTATTTCCCTTGATAAAGCCGCTTACAAAGACGGGCTATTATACTACGTATTTTGAGCTAATTATTTACCCAACCGCTACGTTTTCTTCGCCCTGACGACACTGGCTTATTAAATTGGGGCCGTTGAGCAAGAGCATAGCTATTATATGTAGTAGATAAGTTGGAGAATAACCATGAAATTGTTACCCTTCCTTTTCACAGCAATATTGGGCGGCATGTCTTTTGCCGCGCTGGCGTCCCAGCAAATAGACCAGGCGGAAGCTGCCGCGCATCAGCAGATAGGCAGCGTCTCCGTCTCAGGCGTGCGGGGCTCTACCGACGACGCCGTGAGGGCGTTGGCCCGTAAAGCCGATGAACAGAACGCGCCTTATTATCGGGTGATTGAGGTAGCGAACCCCGGTAATTCCAGTGCCTGGTTAGGCAATGCTGATATTTATCGGTAAATATTACCGATAAGAATACCCGTAAATACTTTTCATTAACGTCTGTAGATTTAAAGATGAAATTCCTTGGCAATCGCCGGCGCTCTGCAAAAACGCCGGCGATTGGTCAATAAGAGGGTGGTATAATAAATTATATTAAAAAAGTAGTGCTAGATATATTTAAAAGCGGCAGCGGCCTTTAAGTGTATTGGTGATCTAATTTCATTATAAAAAACCGGTAATGCCATTATTCAGCTATGGATCGCGTACCGCAAAATCTTTACGCCATCCGTGTCCATTCCACTGGCTTGACCGGGGCCACAGGTCCGGTATCTGCTTCTCCCGTTATAGCTCCTGTCCGCTATGGAATGCCGCACCGGTATGCGTCCGTGTACCGGGCAGGGCTAAACTGTAGCAAAGTGTATGGAAGTATAATCAAATAGCATCACCTTATTTCAAAAAGTCATCTTTTCGGGTTATGTTTGCTTCACCTTTTACGAAAAATGCTGGTAAAAATGCCTATCGCCTTGTTACTGCATGTGGACATTCCCATGTCTTTTCGCGCCGGTTTTGAGCAAGCCGGTTTTCTCCTGCGTCCGGCCCTGCGGGAAAACGATCGCAGCCCGATTTTACCTGACGGAGATGCCGATGAGATTCAGGGACTGCTGACCATCGGTTCCATTGGTCTGCAAGCCGAGGATATGGATGCGTTTCCCAATTTGCGGATAATCTGCTGCCAGGGCGCGGGATTCGAGAAAATCGATCTTGATGCCGCCCGCGCCAGAGGCATTATGGTGACCAATGGCACCGGCACCAACGATACCTCGGTGGCGGATCATGGGGTGGCGCTCATTGCCGCCGTGGCCAGGAATATCGTGAGTCTCGATAAGGCGGTGCGCCGCGGGGAATGGCAGCAACTAAGGCAGATCCGACCGCAGCTTACCGGCAAGCGCCTGGGCGTATTGGGCTTGGGAAATATCGGTTTGAAAATCGCCGAACGCTGCTCCGCGGGATTCGGCATGCAGGTGGCTTACCATAACCGGCGGCCACGGGCCGGCAGCGACCTGCGTTATTGCGGCTCGTTGGAGGAATTGGCGCAGTGGGCGGATTTCCTGGTGGTCGCCACCCCCGGCGGTGGACAGACGCGGCATCTCATTAACAAGCAGGTGCTGGCATCGCTGGGGCCGGAGGGCTTTTTGGTCAACATTTCCCGCGGCAGCGTGGTGGATACCGATGCGCTGATTGAGAGCCTCCAGCAGCGAGCCATCGCCGGCGCCGCGCTGGATGTGCTGGAGGATGAGCCGAAGGTGCCGCAGGCTCTGCTGCAGCTGGATAACGTTATTCTGACGCCCCATGTGGCGGGGCGTTCGCCGGAAGCCAGGGCGGCCGTGTTCCAGCGGGTATTGGAGAATCTGACCCGTTATTTTGCCGGGCAGCCGGTGCTGACTCCGGTACCGGGCATGGATAACGCTTGAGCCACGGGTGTCTGTCGATGAATGGCGGCAAAGATGTGCATCGATGCCGGGCAATGGTCTCGTTGCGTGCGGATGGCAGGTTCGTACATCTGCGGTACCGTTAGCGCCCGGCTAGTCTGGGCAGCTCGCGGCGAAATCCCAGGCCGATGATGCGGCCGGCGATATGCGGCAGCCAGGACCGACGGCGCAGCCACTGCTCAATAATCGAGGGCGTTCGGGGCGGCTGCCGAGGTTTATCGGCGCCGGCGGTCATCATCAGCTGCAGCCTCTGCGTAAGCCGGGTGGGCAGAGACCGGCGCCGCTGCACCCGCTTGAGCTGCAGCAGGCTGACATTTCCTTTCAGGAGCGGCGCGGTGAGAATATTTGCCGCCGCCACCGCGTCCTGTATGGCCAGGTTGACGCCGACTCCGCCGATCGGCGACATGGCGTGGGCGGCGTCGCCGATGCATAATACCCCCGGCGCCGCCCAGCGCTCCAGCCGGTCGATACGGATTTCCAGCAGTTTCAATTGGGACCAATGCCCTGTCGCCTGCGACAGGCGATTGAAATCGAAGGGGGAAACCGCCGCGACCCGTTGCAGAAAAGGCGCCAGTCCTTCCTGTCGCAGGCTATCGAAGCTGCCCTTGACGATGCTGTAACCGCACTGCCAGTATTCCCCCCGGTCGAGCATGATAAAATTCTTTTTCGGCCCGCCGTGACCGCTGTCCCACTCTGCATCGCCGGATTCCTTTGGCACCCGAATCCAGACCACGTCACGGGGGGAGCCGAATTCCCGACGCGGCAGGAGGGCGGCCCGCCGGACCATGGACTGCCGGCCATCGGTACCCACCACGAGGGCGGCGCGGATAGGCAGCGTTTCACCACCGGGACCTTGGGCCATGACGCCGCATATAAGCCCGTCCTCCCGCCACAATTCATCGGCGCAGGTGGATCGCAGCAGGGTAAATCCCGGCAGTTTTTCCGCCCGCTGCGCCAGAAAGTTCAAAAAATCCCACTGCGGCATAAACGCCATGAATTTGCAGCGGGTGGGCAGGCGGGAAAAGTCCGCCAGCGTGACGGACTCGCCCTGGAATTCACCCTTCAACTTCACCACCTGCTGATGGGGCAGTTGAAGAAACTCTTCCAGCAGACCGAGGTTATCCAGTATATCCAGGGTTGAAGGATGGATGGTGTCACCGCGGAAATCCCGCAGGAAATCGGCGTGTTTTTCCAACACCATAACGTTGACGCCGGCCCTGGCCAGTAAATAGCCCAGCATTAACCCGGCCGGACCGCCGCCGACGATACAGCAATCTGTGGTGAGCGGCGGGGTAACGTCCGATGGGTTCATCCGCGGTGTCCTTAATAAAATAGACTGGAAATGATAATACTTATCATTTCCAGTCTTGCAAGGTTATTTATTATTCCCCAGACTTTAACGCCTGACTTTCACCACGGTTGCCCATGACCGGATCATGAGTTCGGGTCGGGTTTTTCCCAGCCGACATTGTAAAGCTGCAGGGAACCGTCCGCCAAATCCACGGCGCCGACAAAGCGGGTAAGTTCAGGCCTAATATCCGTCGCCAGCTTGGCTCTCAACACATCCGCCCGTTCGTTTGACAGCTCATCATCTCTGCTTATATTGCACAGAGTGTATTTTTTTTTCTGCGCATCCACTAAAAAAAGAGTATCGCCGGTTTTGATGATGTTGCAGGCATGTCCGTCAACCCAATGGAATATCCTGCGCCAGAGAGATGGAGGACGTTTGATAGTCAGCACGATGTTAAGATCGCCGGAGACTGTCAAGTGGGACGCCAACTGCTCCACCGAGTCCAACCGCGTGATATTGACGGCGTTTTGCAATGTGGCAAATTCACTGGGGCGGCCGCCGCGCTGGGTAGGGAAGGCTTGATACATTTTTCCTTGCTTTAGGGTGTCCGCGACAGAAGCGGCGCATGACAGGCAATTGGATTGTCCGAAGCCGTGATAACCAAACCAGGAGGCGATGGCGGCCAGCGGCCGTAGCAACAGGGGCGCTTTGCCCTGCTGGTTGACTTTGGCTATCAGCGTCCGGGAGATATACTCGCCCAGTTTGTCAGCATAATCGCAAGCACCATAGCGGGGCGGGGCAAGGGTGTCGGCCGAGGCTATGAGCCCGGAGGGTCCGGCTGAGTTATTGTTATCTCCAGGAAAACGATCTGCCTGGTTTGAAACAATATCAAAATCAATTAATGTGAAATTTTCGTCATCTACAGGGAAACGCGCTGTATCACCAGGAATATTGGACCTTTGGTCATTAATACCGAAGGGGTATGCCGGGGAACTTTCTCGGACAAGACAGGCGTTACCGGTTATAGCCGAAAAGCGGGTGTTGGCATCGGCGCCCTTGGTCTTATTAAATGCCTGGTCATCATCAGAAGAGGTGGAATGACTGGCCGGGATGTGAGGGCAGGAATTACTTTGCGGCAAGCCACCACTATTCGTTGAATTATGCACCTTCAGCAGCTTTTTAACAGGGTCATATACCGGCCTAAAATTATCGTTATCCCGGTTTGAAGGTTTTTCAAAAGCGTAAAGTGTGGTTATATTATTTCCCATAACTCGATTCCCATTGTGCACAAGAATCAAGTCTTGCAGAGAGTTGCTATATTGGTAAATGATGAAATCGCTTATTATGACAAAATGAGCGAATTTTGCTGATTGCAGCGCGTTGACTGTGGGCGAATGTCCACAACCGGCTGGGCCCGCGGCGGTTGCGGGTTAGACGGCCTATTTGCCTTTTTTTATCATCCAGCCGACATTATAAGGCACCAGGCTGCGTTTCTCCGGGGAAACCGCGCCGATAAATTCTTGCAATACGGTTATCAAGTCCTCGGATAAACGGTTGGCGGATGTCATGTTTACCAGCGTATAACGCCGTTTCTGCGCATCCACCAAATGCAGATCACTGCCCGTTCTAATAATATTACAGGCGTGACTGTCCACCGCGCTGAACAGGCGCCGCCAGAAAGATGAGGGCCGTTTGATGGTCAGCACGATATTAAGATTGACGGGGCTATTGTTCAAGTAAGAGGCCAAATCTTCAATGGAGTCAATCAATTCTTCATGGGTTTTTAGCGGGTTTTGTAAGGTGCTGAACTTAGAGGGACTGATGTCGCTTAACGTCGAAAAGGCTTGATGCAAGACCCCTTCCTTAAGAGTATCCGCTACCGACGCGGCGCAGGACAGGCAATTGGTTTGACCGACGCCGTAATAACCAAACCATGCCGCAACGGCGGCCAGAGGTCGCAGCCAAAAGGGGGCTTCACCATGCTGGTTGACCTTGATTATGAGCGTGTTGAGAATGTAAAATTCCAAGCGCTTGGAATAATTTTTGTCGCGATGGTCCGGCACCGGCAGCCCTTCCGTGTCTATTTTAATCCCCGAGGGCCGGTAATTTTCATCTTTAATAAGCTGATTGGTTTCGGTATATTCTGTTGACTTGCCGGGTAAAACAAAATCGGATTTGATTCCTTTAATGCTGAATTTTTTATCGGCTATGCCTGGCACGGTGCCCCCCTCGCCGTATGAATAGCGTGAGTTCTGTTGCGGGACATAGTTATTGTCAGTTTTGTCGACTCTTTGCAGGTTTTTCGCTACCGGGCCCATTGTTGATTTTGCCTTCCACTGTGCTAATGACCCTTGGGAAGGTTTCCATGGATCACTGGGCCTGGATCTCTTCACTGATGGATTGATAGGCAAATTCACGACATTATAAAAGCTATTATAAAAACGAGCCGATTTACTGAGAGGATTGTTACTTGTCAGTGAATAATTTTTTTCTCCATTTATAGATTCTTTATAATTATGAAAGTTCTTCTGGATTAAAATTTTTCCCATGATTTGTCCCTTTTTTCATCACAGGAATGGATTCTTGAAAAAATATTCACCTACGTCAAATGTTTTCCTGGTAAAAGAAAAATATAAGCGAAATTTGAAAATAACGGCGAATTTACAGGGGATAAAGAGAGTGGATTCCAGCCGGCGGCTGATAACCGCCGCTGATAATGCCGCGCCGGTTATCAGTAAAAATCATGGCTTATTTGCCGTTTTTATCGTCCAGCCGGGGCAGGCCGGAGTCGTCGGCGGCTGAAAGCAGGCCGGTGCTCATGTAGTTGATGAGTTTTTCCCGCGTATCGGCGATATCCAGATTACGCATGGTCAGCTGGCCGATGCGGTCTTCCGGCGAGAATACCGAATCCCCTTTTTCCATGGTCAGACGTTGCGGCATGTAGGTCAAATTGTCCGATACGGTATTGAGAATGGAATAATCGTTGCCGCGGCGCAGCTCCAGCGTCACTTCACCGGTGATTTCACTGGCAATCCAGCGCTGCGAAGAGTCGCGCAGCATCAGGGCCTGGGGGTCGAACCAGCGGCCTTGATACAACAGACGGCCCAGCTGGCGGCCGTTGGCGTGGTACTGCGCAATGGTATCTTCGTTGTGGATGCCGGTGACCAGGCGTTCATAAGCGATATGCAACAATGCCATGCCCGGGGCTTCATAGATGCCGCGGCTTTTGGCTTCGATAATGCGGTTTTCAATCTGATCGCTCATGCCCAGCCCGTGGCGTCCGCCGACCCGGTTCGCTTCCAGCATCAACTCCACCTGGCTTGCGAAGCTGGCGCCGTTGATGGACACCGGCAGGCCGCGTTCGAAACGCAGCGTTACTTCCTCGGCGGGCACCCGTACCGCGTCATCCCAAAATTTCACGCCCATGATCGGGTTGACGATTTTAACGCTGGAGTTCAGGAACTCGAGCTCCTTCGCTTCGTGGGTAGCGCCCAGGATATTGGAATCGGTGGAGTAGGCTTTTTCCGCCGACATTTTATAATCAAAACCGGCCTGGGCCATGAATTCCGACATTTCCTGCCGTCCGCCCAGTTCATCGATAAAATCGGTGTCGAGCCAGGGTTTGTAGATTTTCAGCTCGGCGTTGGTGAGCAGGCCGTAGCGGTAAAAACGCTCGATATCATTACCTTTATAGGTGCTGCCGTCGCCCCAGATGTTGACGCCGTCTTCCTTCATGGCGGCCACCAGCATGGTGCCGGTCACGGCGCGGCCCAGCGGCGTGGTATTGAAATAGGTCACCCCGGCGGTGGAATTGTGGAAAGCGCCGCACTGCAGGGCGGCGATACCTTCCGCCACCAGCTGCGCGCGGCAATCGATAAGCCTGGCCTTTTCCGCGCCATACGCCAGCGCCTTGCGCGGTATGGCGTCGTAGTCATCTTCATCCGGTTGCCCTAGATTGGCGGTATAGGCATAAGGCACCGCCCCTTTTTTACGCATCCAGAGCAGCGCGGCGCTGGTATCAAGACCGCCGGAGAAGGCAATGCCTACGCGTTGGTTGACGGGGAGGTGCCTGAGAATCGTTTCCATTAATGTGAGCCCTATAAGAAATTTTTACAGCAAAATGTTCAATCGTCCGGCAGTGCCCAGCCACTGAAGCCACGCGAGCCAAACTTTTTTGCAGAAGGATGTTGCCGTTATCCGGCCGCCAGCTTCATCTTAAGTAAACTGGCGCGAGAACGCTACCCTGCCGAGTAAAGCATTTCCTGTAGGTATGTGGCGTTGAGACCGGTAATGGAGGGGAGAAAGGGGCGCCGCCGATATCCGGCTGTTCGGAACACGACAAAAAGGCCGCCCGAGGGCCGGCCTGTGTCCGAAAAAAATGTGAGCGGCCAACGGCTGTGGCGGTAATTACCCTGGGCTGCATTTGGGTAATTAATGAAACAGCCGCATCCTTTTCTTATTTCTCAGATCGGTATATCTATTAGGCAATCTTGTTTTATTTTTATTTCTGTTATGCATTAATAATGAAAACACCATTAATGCAACCAGCAAAACTAATCCAATAACCGGTAAAATGATTTGCATTTTATCACCTAATTAAATAAAGAGCGGTTGTTACTATGCTGTATGTCGTTTTTGGGTGGTATCTTCAGTCCTATCCTGCCGGACCGGCATTGCCAAAATCCCGGTGGGGGATACAAGTACTTCAATGATGCGAAGCATACGCATTTCACTTAAGTCACGCATACCCTGTTCAAGGTATTCGTATTCTCATTTTTGCGGCTGCAGGCCCTGTGCTGAAAAAGGCAGGGATAATATTACCTCGGTGCCCCGCGGACCGCCCTGGATCAACAGCCGGACTCCGAGCTTGTCGGCTCGAGTCTGCATGCCGTTAAGACCACGGGATCCCGGCCGCCGCTCGCCCGGTATGACGCCGTGGCCGTTGTCCGACACGCGGATGACGACGGCGCCTTCGCGGGGCTGCACGGAAATGGTAATCAGGGTCGGCTGGGCATGCTGTAAGGCGTTATTTACCGCTTCCTGTACGATACGCAGTACGGACAATGCGGATTCCGGCGTTAGGTAGGCGAGGGGCGGTATGGGTGAGACATCCCACGCCAGGCGAATGCCCAGCGCCTGCAGGCGCGGTTCCAGACGAAAGCGCAAGTTACCCAGCAGCGGCAGCAGGTCGTGTTCGGTCATATCCAGCGAGTCGATAATCAATCTCAGATCCTGCAGGGATTCTTCAATATGGCGGGCCAGTTCCTCGCGGTCGGTGTCTTCCCGCCGCGCCAGGCGCAGCGCGGTGATTAATTGCGCGCCCATGCCGTCGTGCATGTCCTGCAGGATGCGCATGCGCTCGGCGATAATCGCCGCTCGCTGCTCGCGGCGGCTCCCCTCGCGGCTGGCGATGAAGCGTTCGGCGAAATAAAAGATCATGACCAGACAGAACGGCAGCGCGCCGGCGATGCTTAAACGGAAGCTGTCCCAGGGCAACCAATCCATGATGATAAAATAGGATTGCGCGACGGTGGCGTTCCAGAACAGTGCCGTCAGCCCCAGAGCGATGAGCTTAAGCTCGCGGGTTTGCCAGCCGCGATAGATAAGCAGGCCGATGGGCACCAGGCGAATCAGCACATGAGGCCAGGTCACCAGCCAAACCCGGTCCGTTGCTTTGCCGAGCAGCAGGATGACCAGGATAACCGCCAGGGTGGCGACCGTCAGGCTATGCAGCAAAGGGAGAAACCCGCGCAGCCGGATGTCGGCCAGCCGGTAGCCCGCCACGCATAAAGCCCAATACATGAAGGTGGTGATTATCGTCCGCAGGGCTTGCTGCGCCCCCAGGGAGATCCTAACGTCCAGTATATAGCTCAGCAGGCTGGCCACTGACAGTATCAAGGCAAACTGGATGATGAAGATGCGTCGCTGCTGCCAGGTATAAGCCAGCAAAAAACAGAGGGAGCCGGCAACCAGGATGAGCAGCACATAGGGGGTAACCACCTGGAGCAGGTAGCGCTGGAAATAAATGCGATGCAGGTGCATGGCGGGGCCTATGGTGATGGCTGAAAGCCCGCTGCGCACCGAGCTGTCCCCCAGCAGCCTGACGGCCAAAACATTATCGCCGGGCCGGAATAAACCGGCGGGCAGCACGATAAAAACGGGCCGGTCGCTCATCGCCTCCACCTGTTTCCCGCCGGGGGCGCCAAAGCGTACGCCGGGATTAAGCAGCGAACCGTTGAGCCAGATTTCCCCGGCGACGGAAAGATGCGGCAGATAGAGGCCCAAAGGCCATTTCGGCATCTCGGCCAGGTTAAAAGGCAGACGATACCAGGCGATGCCGCTGAAGCGCGGGGCGCGCATGCGCCAGTTATCCGGCAACGAGACCAGGGCTCCCGGCTGCGCGGGCGGCTGCGGCATATCGCCGACGATAAATTCGGCCTGATCAAACCGGACGATTTCATGGGGTCGCAGCTGCACCGCGCCGAATGCCGGCGGCAATAGGAGGAACAGCATAAGCAGAATGCCGGTGATATAAAGGCGCGCCTGTTTTTCCGGTGCGGCGACCCTCATTATATCAAGCCTTTGTTCCTGGCCTGGATGATGGCTTCTACCCGGTTGTGGACGGCTAATTTGCTGTAGATATTCTTGATATGGGTCGCCACGGTATGGCTGGACAGACTCAGCATGCGCGCCGATTCCGCCACGGTAAATCCCTGGGAAATATGTTTGAGAATATCCATTTCTCGCAGGGTAAGGCTATCCGGTCCCGCCTGGACGGCGGATTTTTCGGCGGGCTCGAAGCGTTTAAGCAGATGGCGGGCAATCTGCGGCGACAGGGGAGCACCGCCGGCGTGCACCAATTCCACCGCACGGGCGAAATCCACGATGGACGTGTCCTTGAGGAGATAGCCCCGTGCGCCGGCCTCGATGGCCCGTATCACATGGGCCTCATCGCCGAAAACGGTGGCTACCAGCACCGCGGTGGGGAAGGTCTGCTGCTGCAGGGTTTTGATCAATTCGATACCGTCCCCGTCGTGCAGTCCGAGGTCAATAATGGCGACATCGGGAACGGTGTGGTGTAACAACACTTTGGCTTCGGCCAGTGTGGCTACACTGCCGACCAAACTGAGCTTGGGATGGGTTGTCACCATCGACTCGAATTCCAAACGCATAGATTCATCGTCTTCAACCAGTAAAACCTGAATGCTGGATGTTTTCATGGTGGCGCCATTGAGAAAAGAATTTTGCAACTCATTCGCTAAGTCTTGCCATTAGCTCCGCTCAAGGCTCGGCGCGATTGATCACAGGGTTTGCGCCGGTCTGTTTGGTTATGCTTGAGAGAAAAAAAAAGGAAAGCCGGCATAATTAGTTAGCATGATCAGTTACTAAAAGTAGTTTTGCATGGAATGACGGCATTGGGAAGATGAGATATTGCCCGGTTCAGCCCGCTTCTTGTCGGCCTTGCCAAAACAGGGGGTTCCCGGGCTCAATTTTCAGACTATTATCACCTTTTTTTTGTAGGGCTTTATGCCGGCAGAGATTTGCCCATGACTTTAAGGGTCCCGGCCAGGGCGGAGAACATCACCAGCATGCACAGCGCAACGAACAGTTCACTGCCGATTTGCAGTCCCCAGGTATTCGCCGCAAAGCCCATGACGCCGACGGTTATGCCGGCGGTGATATAGCCGCCGAAAAAAAACGTGCCGGTAACTCCCGCCAGTTCGTCCGGCGGCGCGTACTGCTTGATAAGCGTAATACCGGCGAACTGCGACAGGCTTTGGGCGAAACCGGCGCTCAGGGCCGCGGCCAGCAGCAAGCCGATGGAGGCCTGATATTCGGCGCTCACCACCAGTGCCACCGCCAGCAGACCGAGCAGCTGGCTCACCAGCAGGGTAGTGAACAGGCGCCAGCGGCGCAGGGTGAGCTGAGCCATGGCGCCGGCGCCGAATACCACAAAGGCGCAGGCGCCCGCCAGCAGACGGCTATCATTGTGCAACAGGCTCGCCAGCAGGCTCGGTCCGAGGGAGATAAACAGGGCCGACAGGGCAAAGGGGCCGGAGAATATCATGATTGCCAGCAGGATAATTCCCCGGTTGTGCTCGGGCAGCCGCGGTAGTTGAAACCAGGATTGTTTCCTGGTCCCGGCTACCGGCGCCGGCGGCGGGATGCGCAATACCGAAAACGACACCGCCGCCAGACAGGGGATAAGCAGCAGGAAAATCAGGCTGGTGGGCAGCGGGGCGAACTGGGCGAAAGCGCCGGACAGCAAGGGACCGACGCCGAAAGCCATGACCGTGGTAAAGCTGGCCACCAGCGGGGCGAACCGGTAGCCGCGCCGAACCCCCGCTTCAATCACCGCCGCGGTGCCGGCGCTGGCGAAAGCCCCGCTGGCAAATCCGATCAATAACCGCCCGGCCGCCAGCCACAGCATATTCTGCGCAAAGGCGAAGCAGACGCAGGCGGCGATGGCCACGAAGAGCGCCGGCACCAGCACCGCGCGCCGGCCATGGATATCCGACAGCCGGCCGGCAATCAGCAGCGATAACAGCACGCCAAGGTTATAGCAGATAAAAATGTAACTGATGCCGGAGGTGGGAAAACCCATTTGCCGTTGCCAGAGGATATAAAGCGGTACCGTCGCGTTGGCGGCGACAAAAACCAGCAACAGGCCCAGTGTTACCCCTACCAGCGGGGGATGCGGCCGGCGGGGGGCGACGTGATGGTCAGATATCATACATTATCCGTACGGCTTGTGACCCCTGGCGCAGGCGGCAGGGTCAACACCCGATCCTTTCCAATATTGAAGCGGCGGCAACCGCCTTGGCCATTGATGGCCGGACGAATCAGTACGCTATGACGTTTGGCCGGGGTTGTCCAGCCCGCGGGGAGGGAAGAGCCACAAACGAATGTCAATACCTCAAGCGAAACTAAAAAATTTCATTTGAAAATAAATTTCCTTATATATCTTTCATAATAAAAGTTTACTCTTTCAAATTGTGATGTATATCTGATAAATAAAAAGGTAACTTGGCTACCTTAAGCATCGCATTAACAACACCGCCGCTGGCGACCCTGTTGTTTTCCGCTTAAGCGAACCAAGGAGAAAAAATGTTTGATGTCATAGCCCACGGAGCCGAGTGGTTTATCGGCCTGTTTCAAAAAGGAGGGTCGGTGTTTGTCGGAATGGTCACCGGCATACTCCCGCTGCTGATAAGCCTGCTGGTCATCATGAATGCCCTGATCGTATTCGTCGGCCAGAGCAGAATAGAGCGCCTGGCCCAGCGTTGCGCCGGCAATCCCGTATCCCGCTACCTTTTTTTGCCCGTTATCGGCACCTTTGTGTTCTGTAATCCCATGACCCTCAGCCTGGGCCGCTTTATGCCCGAGAAATACAAACCCAGTTATTATGCCGCCGCCTCTTATAGCTGCCACTCCATGAACGGTCTCTTTCCCCATATCAATCCCGGCGAGCTCTTTGTCTACCTGGGTATCGCCAACGGCCTGACGACCCTTAATCTCCCCCTGGGTCCGCTGGCGGTGAGCTATCTGCTGGTGGGCATGTTCACCAACTTTTTCCGCGGCTGGATTACCGATCTGACCACGTCAATCTTTGAACGCAAAATGCATATCCAACTCGATCAGCACGTCCGGCTTTGAAGCAAGGAGAATGAGATGAACAGGTTTATTCGTATCGAAAAAGGCGAAAGCGGCTGGGGCGGTCCTTTGATTATCGAAGCGGTCCCGGGCAAAAAAGTGGTTTATATCACCGCCGGCACCCGGCCGGCGATCGTGGACAGGCTGAGCGAGCTCACCGGCTGGCCGGCCGTAGACGGTTTCAAGGAGGGCGAGCCGCCGGCGGACGAGATTGGCGTGGCGGTCATCGACTGCGGCGGCACCTTGCGCTGCGGTATTTACCCTAAGCGCCTCATCCCGACGGTGAATATCCATTCCACCGGACGCTCAGGTCCGCTGGCGCAATTTATCCATGAAGAAATCTACGTTTCGGGGGTGCGGGAGAACAATATCCAACTCTTGCCCGACGACCCGATGACGGATGCCGCTGTGCCATTGCCGGCTAAAGCGGACGTTATTCCCGCCGCGGCGGAGCTGCGTGCGGCGCCGGCCGACGGCCGTCACTTCGGCGACGGCAAGGAGTACGACACCCGTAAAAAAATCACCGAACAGAGCGACGGCCTGCTGGCGAAAATCGGTATGGGCATGGGATCGGTGGTGGCGGTATTTTTCCAGGCCGGCCGGGAGACCATCGACACGGTATTGAAAACCATCCTGCCGTTTATGGCCTTTGTGTCTGCGCTGATCGGCATCATTATCGCCTCGGGACTGGGGGATTTCATTGCCCACGGGCTGACGCCGCTGGCCAACAGTCCCATCGGGCTGGTAACGCTGGCATTGATTTGTTCCTTCCCGCTGCTGTCGCCGTTCCTTGGCCCGGGGGCGGTTATCGCCCAGGTTATCGGTGTGCTGGTGGGGGTGCAAATCGCCCAGGGACATATCCCCCCTCACCTGGCGCTGCCGGCTTTGTTTGCCATTAATGCCCAGGCGGCCTGCGACTTTATCCCGGTAGGGCTGTCACTGGCCGAGGCCAAGCAGGATACGGTGCGGGTCGGCGTGCCGTCGGTGCTCGTCGGCCGGTTTCTCACCGGTGCGCCCACGGTATTGCTGGCCTGGGCGGTATCGGGTTTTATCTATCAGTGATTGAGTCGTTTAGGAGCCGTCATGAATATCATTTACCAAACCACCTTCACACGCATCGGCGATTACGCACGTGACTCTCTGGCGGAGAATATGGTGATTACCTTCCGCGAGGGAGCGCCGGAGGACATAGAGTCTTTTTGTTTTATCCACCGTCCCGGCGAGAGCAACGGCGATTTACAGTCCGGCGCAACGCTGCAGCTTGCCGGAACCCGATTTCCCATTACCGCGGTAGGGTCGGTGGCGGCCCAAAATCTGCGGGAGCTGGGGCATATCACAATTCGTTTTGACGGCGCGGGGCAGGCGGAATACCCGGGAACAGTGCATGTATCCGGCGCTGCGCCGGCGGATATTCCCGTCGGCAGTACGTTGATGATTCTGGCTTAAATTAATTGTGCAGGAGAAGTCTATGAAGCAGGTTGCGGTAGTCATTGGTGGTGGTCAGACCCTGGGGGCGTTTTTATCCGCGGGTTTGGCGGAGGCCGGTTATCGGGTGGCGGTGGCCGATTTAAATGCGCAGCATGCCCGGCAGGTGGCGGCGGATATCAATACCCATTTCGGGTCAGGGACGGCGGAGGGTTTTGAAACCGACGCCACTAGCGAAAACAGCGTGCGCCAGCTGGCGCGGGAAGTGGATGACGCGTTCGGGCAGGTGAACCTGCTGGTCTATAGCGCCGGAGTGGCCAAAGCGGCGCCCATCACGGCGTTTAATCTGGATGATTTTGATTTGTCCCTGCAGGTGAATCTGGTGGGATACTTTCTCTGCGCACGGGAATTTACCAAATTAATGATCCGTGACGGCATCGCCGGCCGCATCATCCAGATAAACTCCAAATCCGGCAAGGTGGGCAGCAAGCATAATGCGGGCTACAGCGCCGCCAAGTTCGGCGGTGTGGGATTGACCCAGTCCCTGGCGCTGGATTTGGCGGAATACGGCATTACCGTGCATTCGCTGATGCTGGGTAATTTGCTGAAGTCGCCGATGTTCCAGTCATTATTGCCGCAGTATGCCGAAAAACTCGGCATCCGCCCTGACCAGGTGGAGAAGTATTATATTGATAAGGTGCCGCTGAAGAGGGGCTGCGAATATCAGGATGTGCTGAATATGCTGCTGTTTTACGCCAGCGACAAGGCATCTTACTGCACCGGTCAATCCATTAATATCACCGGCGGGCAGGTGATGTTCTGAGTCATGGCTTCCCGGCGCTCTGCGACCGGGAATTTTCTGCAAAGACAAATGGAGAAGGGATCATGACCAGCATGCTGATTACCCCGGACGGGAACCTTTTGCCAAGACAAAGGGAGGGCCGGCGATGAATATGACCACCGTGCTGATTACCCTGGCCGCGCTGGCCTGGCTCTGCCAGATTGTCCTGGGGGGCTGGCAGATTCACCGCTTCAACCGGGCTTATGATGTCTTGTGCCGCCAGGGGGAGGCGGTGGGGGTGGGCCGCTGCGCCGGGCGTTTCAAGGCGCGGGTGGTGCTGGCGCTGGCGTTCGATGGGCAGGAACGGGTTTGCGCTGCCTTTGTGCTGCGGGGTCTGACGGTCTTTGCCCGCCCCCGGCCGCTGCCGGCGTTAATCGGCCTGCGCAAATCCCAATTAAACCCGGATGTGATCTTCCCGAAAGATCGGGCATGTCAAACTGCACTTTTATTAGCGATTAAACCACAAACATGATATTTTCATTTTAAAAGATACTTCCTTTCATTTGAAATGTTCAAAAACCGTTTTCACGGGCTGTGGGGGGGAGTATTCACTCATGTACGCGGGAAAATCGTTATGAAACCAAAGCAGCGCCATGCGGCGATTCTGGAACATTTGCAAAGCCACGGTAAAACCTCCGTTGATGAACTTGCCAGCCGCTTCGCCACCACCGGCACTACCATTCGCAAGGATTTAACCTTGCTGGAAGACGAAGGCTCGGTTATACGAACCTATGGCGGGGTGGTATTAAGCAGGGAAGAGGGCGATCAGCCCATCGATCGCAAAACCCATATCAATACCGCTAAAAAGCAGCAAATCGCCCGCCGGGCCGCCGGCCTGATTAACGACGGCGATTCACTGATTTTTGATGCCGGCAGTACCGTACTGCAAATGGTGCCCTATCTGGCGCAATTCAATAATATCACCGTGATGACCAATAGCCTGACCATTGTGAACGAGCTGGTGGAGCTTGATAACGATCAAACCATCCTGATGCCGGGGGGAACCTACCGCAAAAATTCTGCGTCTTTCCACGGCAGCCTGGCGGAAGCGGCGTTTTCCCATTTCAGTTTTGACAAGCTGTTTATCGGTGCCGACGGGGTCGACCTGAACGCCGGCGTCACCACCTTCAACGAAGTGCATACGGTGAGCCAGGCGATGTGCCGGGCGGCCAAGCAGCTGATCTTGCTGGTTGATTCGTCAAAATTCGGTCGTAAAAGCCCCAATGTGGTGTGCGAGTTGAGCGCGGTGAATCTGCTGATAACCGATCGCGGTATCAATGAGGAATATTTATCGGCACTGCGTGAGAAGGGCATTAACGTTCTGCTGGTGGGAGAGAGTGATGAGTGAAGAAACAGGAATAGGCGGTCTGCTGCAGGGGGGGCGGGCGGCAGGAGCCGATGGCGATGACCGGCAGATCGGGGCGCAAGGGACGGTCAGCGATGAAGAGTTGCTGTCCTATGCGCTGGAGACCCTGGATATCGAGCTGGCGGAAGCGCGGCGCATGCGGGATCGCCTGGACGGCAGTATCGTGCGCGCCTGCCGGCTGCTGCTGGATTGCCGGGGCAAGGTGGTGGTTTCCGGCATGGGTAAATCGGGGCATATCGGCAAGAAGATTGCCGCATCCCTCGCCAGTACCGGGACGCCGGCATTTTTTGTCCATCCGGCCGAAGCGCTGCACGGCGACTTGGGTATGATCGGCGCGCAGGATGCGGTGATCTTTATTTCCTACTCCGGCCGGGCACGGGAACTGGATCTGATTTTGCCGCTGCTGGCGGAAAGCGCGATTCCCCTTATTGCCATCACCGGCTCCGGCGATTCACCCCTGGCCCGGGCCGCCGCCTGCGTGCTGGATGTGGGCGTGGAACGGGAAGCCTGTCCCATGGGTCTGGCGCCGACGTCAAGCGCGGTAAATACGCTGATGATGGGGGATGCTCTGGCCATGTCGCTGATGCGCTTTCGCGGATTCAATGCTGAACAGTTTGCCCGCTCACATCCCGGCGGCAGCCTCGGGGCGCGTTTGCTCAACCGGGTGTACCATCTTATGCGCAGCGGCGAGCGCCTGCCGCTGATTGCCTGCCGGGGCTCGGTGATGGACGCCATGCTGGAGCTTAGCCGCACCGGCCTGGGGCTGGTGGCGGTTTGCGATGAACGGCAGCGCGTGGCCGGCGTATTTACCGACGGCGATTTGCGGCGCTGGCTGTTGAAAGGCCGCACGCTGGACGATCCCATCATCGATGCCATGAGCCGGCCGGGGTATGTATTACCGGCGCAATGGCGCGCCGGCGCCGCGCTGGAAGCGCTGCATCAGCGGCATATTTCCGCCGCGCCGGTGGTGGACGAGGAGGGGCGCCTGGTGGGGGCGATAAATCTGCATGACCTACACCAGGCTGGCATTGGCTGAAGCCGGCTTTTTACGGGTCAGAGTGAGAGCACCAGCGCCAGCGAAGCCAGGGTGACCAACAGCACCGGTACCGTCATGATGACGCCGACCCGGAAATAATAGCCCCAGGTGACGGACAGATTTTTCTGCGCCAGGACATGCAGCCATAGCAGGGTGGCCAGGCTGCCGATGGGGGTGATTTTCGGCCCAAGATCGCAGCCCACCACATTGGCGTAAATCATCCCCTGCTTTATAACGCCGGCGGCGCTGCTGCCGTCAATGGATAATGCCCCCACCAGCACCGAGGGCAGATTATTCATCACCGACGATAAAAACGCCGTCAGCAAACCGGTGCCGAGAGTGGCGACCCATA
This sequence comes from Sodalis sp. RH16, assembly GCF_047324245.1. Taxonomy (NCBI): domain Bacteria; kingdom Pseudomonadati; phylum Pseudomonadota; class Gammaproteobacteria; order Enterobacterales; family Bruguierivoracaceae; genus Sodalis; species Sodalis sp. RH16. The sequence goes on from NZ_CP178737.1 coordinate 3,685,522, forward strand.
ATCCCTGTCCGGCGAGATCGTTCAACCAGCCGGATAATAAATGCGTTAGCCCCTCGTTGCGCAGGCCGTAAACCACCAGATACATGCCCAGTGAGAAAAAGACGATCTGCCAGGGAGCCCCGCGCAATACCTTGCCGGTATTGATGGCCGACCCCTTGCGCGCCGCCAGGTAGAGCAGCAAGGCGCCGAGGGAGGAGATCAGGCTGACCGGCACACCCAGCGGTTCCAGGCCAAAAAAACCGCATAACAGCAGTGCCAATACCCACCAGCCGGTTTTAAAGGTACGCAGATCGCGAATGGCTTTTCTCGGCGCCGGCAGGCGCGATCTCTCATAGGACGCCGGGATATCCCGGCGGAAGAACAGGTGCAGGGTGATGAGGGTGGCTATCACCGAGATAATATCCACCGGCACCATCACCGATGCGTAGCGATTAAAGCCCAGTTTGAAAAAATCCGCCGAGACGATGTTCACCAGATTGGATACCACCAGCGGCAGGCTGGCGGTATCGGCGATAAAGCCCGCCGCCATGACAAAGGCCAGCGTGGCCCCGCGGCTAAAACCCAGCTCCAGCAAAATGGCCATGACAATCGGCGTCAGTATCAGCGCCGCGCCGTCATTGGCGAACAGCGCGGCGACAACGGCCCCCAGCAAAATGATATAACTGAACAGTCGCCGGCCGCGGCCCCGGCCCCAGCGGGCCACATGCAGCGCCGACCAGGTAAAAAAGCCGGATTCATCCAGGAACAGGCTGATGATGATCAGCGCGATAAAGGTTATCGTCGCGTTCCAGACAATCTGCCAGACCACCGGAATATCGGCAATATGCACCACGCCGGCCAGCAGGGCCAGCAGCGCCCCCAGGCAGGCGCTCCAGCCGATGCCCAGGCCGCGGGGCTGCCAGATGACCAGTACAATGGTCAGGATAAATATTGCCACCGCCAACGCCAACCCCATAACACCCTCGTTTTTTTATGATTTATCCTGCGAATGAGGATAATACTAGCAATAATCAGGGGGTGTCGGTTATGAAAAGAGTCATCTTCGGTAATCATGGATATAAATGACAGGCGACCCGGTGTTGCCGGCTGATGTAGCGTTCCGGCGGGGTTTGCTCATGGCATCGGGGCGTGGCATAAGCACAGCGGCCGCTGAAAACGCAGCCTCCCTGTCGCGGTTCGCCGCCGGTATCGCCGGCAACCGGCAGGGGCCCGGTTTTTTTCAGCCGGGGATGAGCGGGGGGAATCGACGCCATCAGGAAGCGGGTATAGGGATGCCGGGGATCGGAAAACAGCGTTTGTGTTGGCGCCTCCTCGACAATGCGTCCCCGGTACATAACGCCGATACGGTCGGCGATATGATGCACCACGCTCAGATCGTGGGCGATAAACAGATAGGAGAGCGCCTGCTCCCGCTGCAACGCCAGCAGCAGGTTGAGGATTTGCGACCGGATCGACACATCCAGCGCCGATACCGGCTCGTCGCACACGATCAGCCGGGGATTGAGGATCAGGGCTTTGGCAATCCCGATGCGCTGGCGCTGGCCGCCGGAAAATTCGTGCGGGTAGCGCCTCTCGTCCGCCGCGGTCAACCCGACCCGGACCAATGATTGCCGTACCCGCTCCCGCCGCTGGGGCCTGCTGCCCATACCGTGGATAATCAGCGGCTCTTCGATGCTGTAGCCGATGCTGCGTTTGGGATCGAGGGAGGACAGCGGATCCTGGAAAATCATCTGGATCTCTTTGCGCCATTCACGCAGCGCCCTGTTCCGTAGGCTGAAAATCTCTTTCCCGTCGAAACGGACGTGCCCGGCGTCGGCGTCCACCAGCCTTAATACCGCCCTGCCGGTAGTGCTTTTACCGCTGCCGGATTCCCCCACCAGAGCATAGGTTTCCCGCGCGTTGATATGAAAACTTACGTCATCCACCGCGGTGAGCCAACGGGAGCGGAAACCCTGCCGGACGGGGAATTGTTTGGTCAGATGATCCACAACCAACAGCGGATGGGCGCCGTTATCCGAAGCGCCGGGGCTTTCCGGCAAAGAGCGGGCGCCGTTGTCCAAAGCGCCCGTGCTTTCCGGCAAAAGGCCGGGGTTATTACCCGGCGGGTTTTGGCTCATACCGGCGCTCCGCTTGGTATGTCGGCGGTTCGCCAGCAGCGGACCCTGTGCGCGCTGATGGCGGATGCGCCGCCGGCGTCATCATTAACCGATAACAGCGGCGGCCGCCGCTGCCGGCAAAGCGTGTCGACATAGGGGCAGCGCGGGGCAAAACCGCAGCCGGCGACCGTCTCGGCGAGAGGCGGAACGCTGCCTTTGATTTCCGTCAGCGGGATTTTACGCGGTCCGTCCAGTGACGGCATCGAGGCCATCAAGCCGCGGGTATAGGGATGCAGAGGGCTGTCAAACAGCGTCATGACGTCCGCCTCCTCGACAATTTCACCAAGATACATCACCAGCACCCTTTGGCACATGAGCGCCACCACCGAGAGATCGTGGGTAATCAGGATGATACCCATGCCATGGTCCGCTTTAAGCTTATCCAGCAATGCCAGGATTTGCGCCTGGATCGTCACGTCCAGCGCGGTGGTCGGTTCGTCGGCGATAAGCAGGGCGGGATGGCAGGCAATGGCCATGGCAATCATCACCCGCTGGCGCATGCCGCCGGAAATTTCATGGGGATAGGCCGCGGCGCACGCCGCCGGATCGACAATGCCCACCTGGCGCAATAGGGTGATAACCCGTTCCCGCAGCGCTTTACCCCGCAGCGGCCTGTGTACTTGCAGGCTTTCCCGGATTTGGCCGCTCACGGTCATCAACGGGTTGAGACTCGATAGCGGATCCTGAAAAATCATGGCCAGATCGGCGCCCCGTACGGCCTGTCGTCCCCTGGGCGTTAACGACAGCAAATCCTGTCCCCGGAACAGAACCTCGCCCTGAACGTTGGATAACGCCGGCGTCAATAGCCCCATGATCGACTCAGCGGTCACACTTTTGCCGCAGCCCGATTCGCCGATGATGCCCAGGGTTTCGTGTTCATCCACCCGAAACGTCACGCCGCGCACCGGCGCGACGATTCCCTCGCCGGTGGCGAAATTCACCGTCAGATTGTTCACCGCCAGCAGGGGCCGTTGGGTCATAACACACCTTTGGTTAGCGTTTTGCCCTGAGCCGCCGGAGCATACTCCGGGACAGGGGTTTGATATTCGGATCCAGCAGATCCCGCAAGCCGTCCCCCGCCAGATTCAGCGCCAGGATGAGTAAAATAATGGAGATACCCGGAAAAAATGTCATCCACCAGGCGGTGAAGATCACTTTTTTGCCTTCCAGCAATAGGTTGCCCAGGCTGGGCATCGGCGCGGGAACGCCGGAACCCAGAAAGCTCAATGCCGCTTCGGTGAGTATCGCCACGGAAAAAATGAAGGTCATCTGTACGATAAAAGGCGGCAGGACATTAGGCATGATATGGAGCCAGATGATTCGCCGGTCGCTTGCTCCCTGCGCCCGCAGTCCTTCAATGTAGTTTTTCTCTTTTACCGACAGGGCCGCCGAGCGCACCACCCTGGCGACGGAGGGGATGTACACCAGCGATAGCGCCAGCACGACGTTGGCGGTATCCGGCCCAAGAATGCCCACGATGGCAATGGCCAGCAATAGCGACGGGAAAGCGAACAGGCCGTCGCAAATCCGCATGGCGATGAGGTCAACAACGCGGTAGCCGGCGGATAACAGGCCGATGACCATGCCCAGCACACCGGCTGAGACCGTCACCGAAAGCCCCACCGCCAGGGAAATCCGGATGGCGAAAGCCACCCGGATAAACAGATCCCGGCCGAAGTTATCCGTACCGAACCAGTGGTGGCTGTCAGGCGCTTTCAGGCGGCTTAACGGGTCGAGAGCGTAAAGATCGTACGGGCTCACCGCCAGGGTCGCCAGGGATACCGTCAGCATTGCCACCACTACCAGGCCGCCGGTGAAAAGCAGGGTATTGCCGCGTAATCTCGCCATCGGTTTGTTCCTTATGACCGGCTGACGTTGATGCGCGGGTCGATAAAACCAAAGGCCAAATCGACAATCAGGTTAATCAGAACATAGCTGACGGTAATCAGTAATACCGATCCCTGAATCACGGTTAAGTCCCGGCGCTCAATGGAATCCACGATCAATAATCCTATTCCCGGGATGCCGAAGACGCTTTCAATGACGATTGCTCCGGTCACCAGCGAGCCAAAGGACTCGCCGCAGATATTCAGCACCGGGATCAGCGCGTTTTTGAAGCCGTGGCGCCATAATACCGTCCACTCGGACAGCCCTTTGGCCCGGGCGGTTTTGATGTAGTGCTCGCTGAGGACCTCCAGCATTACCGTGCGCGTCATGCGCGCCAGCAGGGCTGCGATCCTGATGGCCAAGGCCAGGGCCGGTAAAAAAAGATAATAAAGATTCTGCCACAGGCCGATGCCGTCGGATTTGTAGCCCACCACCGGGAACCAGCGCAGATGCACGGCGAAAAAGAAAATCAGAAACAGCCCCAGCAGAAAACCCGGGATCGACAGGCCGAAGGTCGCCAGGGCCATGATGATTCGGTCGGCCCAGCGGCCGCGGCGGTAGGCGGCGAGGATGCCGCCGCCGATGCCCAGCGCCATGGCAATGCTTTGCGCCAGCACGGCCAGAGCGAGGGTAGGTTTGAGATGCTGCGCGAACAAAGACGCGACGCTGTCTCCCAAAAACAAAGAATGCCCCAGGTTGCCCCGCAGCACCTGGGCAAACCAGCGCCAGAACTGTTCCGGTAACGGTTTATCCAGTCCCAATTGTTGATGCAGGGCCAGCACGTCCCCTGGGGAGGCGTTATCGCCCAGAATCACCAGCGCCGGATCTCCCGGCGTCAAATGCACCAGGCAGAACACCACCACCGCCACCACCAGTAATACCGGGATCAGCGCCAGAATGCGGTGCAGCGTGTACCAAATCATTGAACATCCTCTAAAACCCGCCGCCCTGAGGACCGGACCGGGGTTATTGCTTGTTGACCCTGACGTTCCACAAGATGGGACCAATCAGGTCGTCATACCCCTGCACGGTGTTTTTGACGGCGATAATGTCGGGCTGGGTATGTCCCAGCACAATCACCGGCAAATATTGCCAGGTCAGCGCATGCAGCTTGTCAACCAGCGGCCTGGCGGCTTTCAGCGACGGGGCCTGTTTGATCTGATCCAACACCCCGTCGATATCCGGACTGTTGGACCAGCCCGGAAAATGCGCACGGGAATCAAGAAACGGGTATTGATGCAATACCTGGCGCATGGAGAACTCCAGGGCGCACAGATCGAAATTCTTCGGATCCTGGCGCCGCTGCAACACGGTGGGCCAATCGTAAACGTCCAGCCGGGAGTTGATGCCGATCTGCTTGAGCACCTGCTGGGCGACTATCGCCAGATTATAAAGCTCCGCATACTCCTTGGTGGCGATAATGACCACCTCCTGGCCGTGGTAGCCGGACTCCTTGACCAGTGCCCTGGCTTCGTCCAGCTTATGCTGATTGTAAAAGGGTTTCCCCGCCTCGCTGTACCAATCCACCTGCTGCGGGAACCCCAAGGAGGAGTCGGCGCTGAAGAACTGCGGGTCGCTGTAGCCGGCCACCAGTACGCTGTTGACATCCAATGCCAGATTAAAGGCCCGGCGCAGTTTGATATCGGCGAACGGACCGGTTTGCTTGTTGAACAGGTAGGTGATTAACGAGCCGCCGGACGCCGGGGCATACAGATGAATACCCGGCGCGTGTTTCAACTGATCGATATTGTCTTTCGGCAGATTGAATACCAGATCGTATTCGCCGGTCAGCGCGCCGGCCAGCCGGGTGGATTCATCGGTGATGTAACGGAAATAAATATCTTTTACATAGGCGTTTTTCTTACCGGACAATCCGCTGGCCGGCTCTTGCCGCGGGATATAGCCGTCGAACCGGGTAAGATGGAGATATTCCCCCTGCTTAAACTCCGCCAGGCGGTAAGGGCCGGTACCGATAAGCTCAGTGACGGGCTGTTTGTCGCCCTGGGCCCGATCGATAATGCTTTTCGGCATGATGGCCGCAATATTTTTTACGTCCGCCAGGATATTCAGCGTAATCAGCGACGGCGTTTTCAAGGTCAGGCTAACGGTATAGGCATCAAGCTTATCGAACCGCGCCCCCGGTAAGTTGGCCTTGCCTTGGGTGGATACCGCCAGCCAGCGATTCATCGACGCCACCACATCATCGGCGGTAAGGGACTGGCCGTTATGGAAAACCAGGCCTTTGCGCAGGTTGAACGTGTAGGTAAGGTTATCCGGGCTGACGCGGTAGCTCTCCACCAACTCCGGCACCGGCTGGAACTTGTCGTTGATGACGAACAGCTCTTCGAAAATATTCCGATCCACATCCGAAGTGGCATTATTGGTGGTGAGATAGGGATCAAGGGTTCCCGGCCGGTTGCCGTAGGCGATGTTCAGAACGGCGTCATGGTCGGTCTGCGCCGCCGCCCCGGCCGCGCCGCCGGCCAGGGGTAGCAGCAGGCCGAGCAGCAGGGCGGCGGCGAACGGCGCTTTATTCATTAAACGACTCCTGGGGAGTAGAGGAACGGACCGATTCCGTGTCCGGCCGCCCGCCGGCGAATTCCCGCCGGACCTGCTGCAGCAGCGCTGCGTCGGTTAATAATCTATAGCCGGCTTTCGCCAGTACCCGGGCGCCGGTGACCAGCGCCCGGTAACCCTGCTCGGAATCGGCGGCCTCGCGAAATTCAACCGTGTGGCCTATGAGGGAGTCCGGGCCGATTTTGATATAGGGATGTGCGGTGGGGACCGCGTGGCTGATATCGCCGGCATCGGTGGATCCTTTGCCCTCTTTGGGGGACAAATCCACCTGTTCCCCATGGGCGGTCAACAGATCCAGCAGCAGGCCGTTCAAGGCGTGGTTGATATTAAAATCCCGCGGACCCACCTGGTGTTCGATTTCCAGCCGGGCGCCGGTGGCCAGCGCGGCGCCTTCCGCGATAGCCCGGATCCGGGGTTCCAGGGCGATGACTTCGTCGCGGGTATTGGCGCGGATGTAATAATGTGCCGACGCGTATTCCGGAATCACATTCGGCGCCTGGCCGCCGTTGGTAATAATGCCGTGGACCCGCACCCCGTCGGGCAGCTGTTGGCGCAGCGCGCTGATGCCGTTATACAGCAATACCACGGCATCCAGGGCATTGATGCCCAGATGGGGAGCGCTGCCGGCATGAGACGGTTTGCCGTAGAAATGGAAATACAGATGATTATTGGCAAGGGACGGGCCGGACAGCCGGGTGCGACCGGCGGGATGGATCATCAGCGCCGCGTCGACATTGCGTAAAAAACCGTGCTCCACAAAGCGGGCCTTGACGTTGCCATTCAGCCCGCCCGGGCCTTTCAAACCGCCTTCTTCCGCCGGCGTGCCCAGCACGACGATTTTGCCGCCGGTGTGTGGCAGGGTTTGTGCCACGGCGATGGCGGCGGCCACGCTGCTGACGCCGATGATGTTGTGTCCGCAGGCATGGCCGATATCGATCAGGGCATCATATTCCGCCAGATAGGCGATGGTGGGCCCGGGTCGCCCGCTGTCTTTTACCGCGTAAAAAGCGGTTTCATGGCCGGCTACATTGGATGTTACCTCAAAGTCCGCCTGTTCCAGCAGCTCGGTCAGCACTTTATTGGCATAATATTCATTATTGCCGGTTTCCGGATGTCCGTGAATATCCTTGCTGACGGCGATATAGTGCTGCCGATGGCGTTCAATGGCGTCGTCTATTAATTGAAGGTTGTTGTCCGTGCTCATCTTTACCCTCGCTACCGCAAAAGTCTATGGAAATGAATAAGCCAAACGGCTCGCAAACAGATAAAAAACCAATCCCATCGTCGAATGAACGCTGAATTTTTCCGGCAGAATACGCAGGATCTTTTACTGTCCGGGAACATGGTCAGAACCATACACTAAAAGGGTTACCGGTTTAAAATGCAAAAAACGCATAATATAAGCTGTTTATCAACCTATCGCGTTCGCCAGGAAAATCCTGATTTTTCGGTTTTCAGTCAGCTGGATAATATGCGGTGTTGTGGCTTTGACGTTTATAATGATTATTTTGTTATAATTAAGATGAAAATATAAAAATAATCAATATCAGAATGTTATGACATATTTGGTTATTTAATAGCCCATTTTAAGAACAAGGAATAGCCTTTGCAAGCACAGGTCTGTCATTAATTTAGGCAATTTATGGCTGTTTTATAATCAAAATAACGTAAGGGTAAAATTCAACTTAATATATCCATATTTTGGCTAAGGGCGAATTATTTCCATCCCCTATACTGGTCGCTCTAACTTATATTAATAAGGCTATACCCGTCATACTTCAAGTTGCAAATGTGTTGGCTTCCTACAACTCGAATTATTTAGGGTATAAATTTCGCCAGAATAAAAGGGTCATTATGCGTAAAATAGTCAGCCTGTTGCTGGGCGCGGGAAGCGTGCTGATGTCTTTATCCGCTGCCTATGGGGCGGCGGTGCCGGATGAGGTGAGAATTGCCTATAGCGGCGGCTCCCAGGTGCTGCTATTAGCCAAGGTGGATGGTTCGCTGGAAAAAACGCTGGGCACCAAGGTGAAATGGGTTCAATTCGCCACCGGCGCCGATGCGCTGAATTATTTCGCCAGCGATGCCATTGATATCGCCAATTTTGGTTCCAGCCCGGCGGTGGCCGGTATCGTTCGCAAGCTGCCCATCGAGATCGTCGGCGTGTCGGGGGTGATTTCCACCTATGAACGTTTGATCGGCAAGAATGGCATCAACCAATTGAACGATATCGAAGGCAAGCGGGTGGCTTATCCCCCTAACTCCACCTCCCAGTATGCGCTGGAGGCGGCCATTGCCGTCCATAAACTGGATCGGTCCAAGATTACACTGATCCCGCTGCGGCCGGCGGACATGGTGGCGGCCTGGCAACGCGGCGATATCGACGCCGGTTATGTCTGGGCGCCGTTTGCCCAACAGCTGGAAGCCGACGGCGGCCATCAGGTTTTCGCCACCCGGGATCTGCAAAAAGACGGCTATCTGATTTACAACAACTATGTGGTCCGTAAAGCGTTCGCCCAGCAATATCCGCAAGTCGTGGCCGATTTCCTCAAGGTTCATCAGCAAAAAGTGGATGAGTTCCGCCGCGATCCGGAGCGGGCGGCCGCCATCGTAGCGAAAGAGGTCGGCGCGCCGGTCTCCACCGCCACCAATACCCTGGCCGGTCTGGAATACCCTTCCCTGGCGGAGCAGGGCACCGCCGCCTGGCTGGGCAACGGCCAGGATACCGATAATAGCGGCATCGGCCAGGCAGTGAGCAAAACCGCGCACTTTCTGGAAGGTACCGGTGATGTAAGGCAACGGGATATCCCGGCCACGTGGAAAGATGCCATCGATTCCCGTTTTGTCCGGCAGGCGGCGGGAAAGTGATGGGTTTATGAAATCTGTACATCATGTCGCCATCAGCGTGACCTCGGTGGCGGCGTTTTTCCTGCTCTGGCAAGTGGCCGGGCAGCGCCACTGGATCGATCCTTTATTACTGCCGCCCTTGTCCGATATCGCGGAAACGACGGTTGAGCTGCTTCATGACGGCTATCGCCAGGTGCCGCTCTGGCAGCATGTGGCGGTGAGCCTGGCCAGGGCGCTCAGCGCGTTTATCACCGCCGTCGCGGTGGGCGTGCCGCTGGGTTTGCTGATGGGGCTTTCGGAACCGGTGGCCGCCATACTGAATCCGTTTGTGCAATTTTTACGTCCGCTGCCGAAAATCGCCCTGATCCCGCTGGCGGTGGTTTGGCTTGGGATCGGCGAGTCGTCCAAATTCTTCCTGATTTTCATCGCCACCTTTCTCAGCGTGGTGGTGGGGGCCACCGCCGCCGTGGCCCGGGTCGGCCGGACGCGCATTCGGGTTGCGCAAACTCTTGGGGCGTCGCGCCGCCAGATCTTCTGGCGGGTGGTGCTGCCCGACACGTTACCGGAGCTGTTTACCGCCGTGCGCCTGTCCATCGGCGTCGGCTGGACATCGCTGATAGCCGCCGAAATGGTGGCGGCCACCTCCGGTCTCGGCTGGATGGTGATTAACGCCAGCGCCTACCTGCGTACCGACATAGTTATGCTGGGTATTCTGCTGCTGGGGATAATCGGCTATTTATTGGATTTATTGCTGGTGGGGCTGCAGAAATGGCTGGTGCCCTGGGCGGGGAGGGACGTATGACGGCTAATCAGTATCCGCTGTTACGGACGGGGAAGCACCCATGACCGACTATATCGACGTCGAGCGCGTCACTCTGCGTTTTACGGAAAAGCAGCGGCAATTGACCGTGCTGGAAGATGTTTCGCTATCTCTGGCGCGCGGGGAGTTTGTGGTACTGCTGGGACCGTCGGGCTGCGGCAAGTCCACCATCCTGAATATGATTGCCGGCTTCACCCGCCCGCAGCAGGGCCGGATTTTGTGCGATGGGCGCGCTTTCAGCGGGCCGCACCCCAGCCGCGGCATGATTTTTCAACAGCCCAATCTCTTTCCCTGGCTGTCGGTGCTGGATAATGTCACCTTCGGCCTGCGGATGCAGGGGCAAAGCAAAACCGAGGCCGATAAGCGCGCTTTGACCTGGCTCAAGCGGGTGGGGCTGGAAGGCTTTGAGCGGCATGCCCCCTGGCAGCTTTCGGGGGGCATGAAACAGCGGGTCGCCATGGCCCGTGCCTGGCTGCCGGATCCGGCGGTATTGCTGTTGGATGAGCCGTTCGGCGCGCTGGATGCGCAAACCCGCATGATGATGCAGGAGCTGCTGCGCAGCGCCTGGCGGCAGACCGGCACCACGATTTTATTTGTTACCCACGACGTGGAAGAGGCGCTGTTCCTGGCGGATCGGATCCTGATTATGTCGGCGCGGCCGGGTAAAATCGTTGAGGAGGTCAGGCCGCCGTTCGGACCTGAACGGGATATCGAGGCCCTGGCCCAGGCGCCGGGCTACAGCGAAATCAAGCGACAGGTTCTGCACCGGGTGCGCACAGAAGCGCGGCGCCAGCAGTTAGCCAACGGCTGATGTTTATCATAAAAGATAGACCGGGGTTTATTGACAAAACGCCCGGCTGAGACAGGATGCCAGCTTTCGGCTGCTTTCTGATGATTTCGGCCGCTAAAGGGGCTTGGGCGCCCCCAGCCTGGTCGCCAGGGCGGACAGGCCGTAGCAAAGCAGATAATAAATCACGCCGACAAAAACGAAGATTTCGGTGGGATAAATCTGCTCCCGGTTATTCACCTGTCCGGCGACGGTGGTGAGTTCCGGCACATTGACGATAAATGCCAGCGAGGTGTCCTTGATCAGGGCCACCATCAGGCCTATATAGGACGGCATCAGGTTGGGCATGGCCTGGGGCAGCAGGATAAAGCGCAGGATTTGCCATTCGCTGAAGCCCGACGAAATGCCCGCTTCCGTTTGCCCCGCCGCCAGGGCGTTAAGTCCGGCCAGGGTGGTATGCATCACCGCCGCCGAGGTGAACCAGCCCAGGGCCAGGATCACCGTCAGCGGGCCGGGTATCGAGCCGCCGAACAGGATAGGCAGCAGGAAAAACATCCAGAAGATGACAAAAATCAGCGGGATGCCGCGGATAAACTCGGCCCAGATAAATAATATCCGCCGGGTCCAGCCCTTGTAACGCCAGGCCACGCATGCCAGGGCGACGCCCACCCCCCAGGCCAGCACCCCGGCGCCCAGCGCCATGAGAAGCGTCAGCAGTACGCCCCCCGGCTGGCCGTCGGCGAGCCGCCCCCATAGCAGATAGGTCAGGTTGTTGCCGATTACGTCCACATTAAACGTCATGCCGTCAATCCTTTGTCGGGTTATCCATGGTCGCCGCGATTAAGGGCAGCGGCCGCCGTCCGTCCCGGCGTTTCGGGCCGAGCCATAGCAGCAGGGAGCCCATGACGATGCCCAGCAGCAGGTAAAGCCCGGTGCCCACGGCGAAGCCTTCCAGCGCATGGGCGTTATAACTTTCGACTTGGCTGATTTGGTAGGTGAGTTCGGCAAAACCTATGCCGCTGGCCAGGGAGGAGAGTTTCATCAGATTCAGATATTGCCCGATAAGCGGCTGCCAGGCGTTAACCAGACCTTGAGGCAGCAGCACGTAAGTCAATAGCTGCCATTGGCTGAAACCCTGGGATATCGCCGCCTCCGTCTGTCCCGCCGGCACCGAATTCAGCCCGGCCTGCACCTCTTCAATCAGAAACGCCGCGGTGAACAGGCCCAATCCCCAGGTGGCGCAGAGGAATTCCGGCGTGAGCCAGGGAATGTTCATGGGCAGTACCGCCCAGGGATGGGTATCGCCGATATAGAACCGCCACTCCTGCGGCAGTGCTCCCCAGGCGGCAAAATACCAGAACAGCAGCTGCACCAGCAGCGGGGTATTACGGAATATCGAGACATACACCGCCACCAGGCCGCGGCCGAGCCGGCCGGGTGTCAGCCGCAGCGCCAGCATCAGCAGGGTAAGGAACGTCGACAGGATGCAGCCCGCCAGGGTGACATAAAGGGTGGTCATAAAGCCGGAAACGATCCAGGCCAGCGGCTGGCCGCTCAGGACGCCGGCCCAATCCGCATGCCAGCTCATCAGACATCCTCCACGCGGGCATGCAGCGGATTCAGAACCTTTTGCAAAAAGCGCTGCGCCCGCGGATGCTGCGGCGCGGTAAAAAAGCGTTCCGGGTCAGCCTGCTCCAGGATGGCGCCGCCGTCCATAAACACCACCCGATCGGCGATTTCCCGGGCAAAGCTCATCTCATGGGTCACCACAATCATGGTGATGCCGCTGTGGGCCAGTTCCTGCATCACCTGCAGCACTTCGCCGATCATTTCCGGGTCCAGCGCCGAGGTGGGTTCGTCAAACAGGATAAGGCTGGGGTCGGTAACCAGCGCGCGGGCGATGGCCACCCGCTGCTGCTGGCCGCCGGACAGTTGGGCGGGATAATGCCCGGCTTTATCGGCCAGGCCCACCCGTTGGAGCAGCAGCGCGGCCTTTTGGCGGGCTTTCTCATTCGGCCAGCCGTGGACCCGGGTTAATGCCAGACTGACGTTTTCCAGCGCGCTGAGGTGGGCATAAAGATTGAATTGCTGAAATACAAAACCGATGTGGGTACGCAGCCGGCGTAACGCTTTTCCTTTCAGGCGGGAGGTGGGTTGTCCGTCAACGAGAATTTCCCCGCCGCTGAGGACTTCCAACTGGTTAATCAGCCGTATCAGGGTGGATTTTCCCGAACCCGAAGGTCCGCAAATAGCCACCACCTCGCCGCTGGCCACGCTGAAATCCACCTTATGGATAACCTGATGGGGACCGAAATATTTATCCACCCGGCGAAATTCCACCGCGGCGGAGGACGGTGCTGAGATATCCGCCGCATCCGCGGCGGATAAAGGTTTATGGTGCGGCAATAGCATGGATCCAGCCTGTTTATTTCGCGGTGATTTTGAACAAACGCGGCTGCGGTGATTTGGTCTGCGGACCGAACCAGGTATTGTAAATCGATACCGCCTGTCCGTTGGCTTCCAGCTTGAGCAATTCGTTATTGACGAAGGTCAGCAGGGTGGTTTCGCCTTTTTTCACGCCGACGCCGATTTCCTCTTTACTGAGCAGTTCCGGCAGCACTTTGTATTTAGCCTTGTCCGGCGCGCCGTCCAGCAAACCGGTCAGGATAGTGCTGTCCTGGGTAATGGCCTGGACGTTGCCGTTGCGCAATGCCGACAGCGCCAGGGGAATATCGTCATAGGAGAGTACGCGGGCGTTCGGGAAACGGTTATGCAGCTCCTGTTCGCCGGTGGTGCCTTTCACCGCGCCGATACGGGCGTTGGCATAATCGTCCAGCTTGTCAGAGGAGGCGGCCGGCACCAGGAATTGCTGGCCGGTGACAAAATAAGGAATGGAAAAATCAATGACCTTGGCCCGTTCAGGCGTAATGGTGATGTCCGCCACGATAATATCGGCCTTGCCGGACTGCAATAACGGAATACGGTTGGCGGGATTAGTGGGCACCAATTGCAGTTTCACGCCGAGGGATTTGGCCAGGGCATTGGCGAAATCCACGTCATAACCGACGATATCATGGGTCTTGGCGTCAACGGAGCCGAACGGCGGGTTGGAATCAAAGGTTGCCACCCTGATAACGCCGGCCTTCTTGATATCCGACAGCTGATCGGCGTGGGCGGCAAAAGACGCAACGCCTCCCAATGCCAACAGGGTAAGTACCGCCAAGGCGGAAGGACGATTAACGGAAGAATGCGCCATAAGTTTTTCCTTGAGATATTTGCTGAATAATTGAGCTGCTTCAGTGGGTTATTGGCTGAGGACGGCTTTTAGGAATGGAATATTACACAGCGCCCTCTAATACACCACGTATAAAAAAGCATATCTTTATCACCGCCAAGCATAAGTAAAACTTATGACCGGTTTATTTTGGCGCGGTCACAACTTTTTGCTGTAAAAACAAGGGACGGGCAATTTAGACAGACGTGGGAATTCCTCCGGTACACCTGAAAATAATGCACTGCCGGCCAACGGGGTCAGGAGGAAATATAAATAATGTATTCAATCAATTTAAATTTTAATTATTCAATCGCGATTGATAATTATTTTGGTTGTTTACTTTATGTTTAATTAATATGACCCTCATGACAATTAAACGTTAACGGCTGATTAAGCGTCTTTTGTGCGTATCAATGCTGAAATCGTTCCTTTGGTTTGGCGACCCGCACCGTAAAATTACATCACGATTTTGTTTTAGCGGGGCGGAAAATGAGCGTATTAACGCCGGTAGTGGACCATGTAGTGATCAATGTCGCGGATGATTTGGATAACGCGGCGCAGGTTTACCAAGTCCTTGGATTTCAACTGACGCCGCGTGGATATCATTCCCTGGGCACCAGCAACCATCTGGCGATTTTTGGCGAGAATTACCTGGAATTGCTCGGTCACAAGGGAGGATATACCGGCAGGCAAGGCAACGGCTGGCCGGCGCAGCCCGGCCTAAGCGGACTGGTCTGGAAAACCGGCGGCGCGGACGCCGATGAGATATACCGGCATCTGCAGCGGGTGGGATTGGCCGGCGCCGAGCCGGAATACTTCTATCGTCCGGTGACGTTGCCGGACGATAGCCAAGGGGAAGCACGGTTTCGCACCGTGCGTCTGGCCCCGGAACGCATCAATAACGGCCGCAGCTTCTTTTGCCAGCATTTGACCCCTGAACTGGTGTGGCAGGCGCCCTGGCGAGCGCATCCCAACGGCGTGACGGACATCATCGGCGTAGCCATCGCCGCCCAGGATCCATTTCTCATCGCCGATGTGTATAGCCGGTTATTCGACGGGAACGCCCCGCTTCACTCCGATGGGGCGGGAGGATACTGGCTTTGCGCCGGGAAAACCACGCTGTCGTTCGTCACTCCCCTCAGGGCGCGGGATATATACGGCCCGGCGGCCCGCGGGGATAACGGCGCCGAACGCATGGTGGCGCTGGAGCTGGCCGTGTCGTCGCTGGCGCATACCGAAAAGTATTTCCGGCGGGCAAGTCTGGCCTACCGGACCGAAGGACAACAGCGGCGGTTGTTCATTCCCGCCGGGGAGGCGTTTAATGTTGCCCTTGCGTTCCGGGAGGAGTAATTTTTGGGCCGGTCTTGTGCAGGCCGGCCTGCGGATGCTGGCAAAACGCACGGCGCCACCCTCCGGGACCGCCGGACGGGTGGTGCGGCGCTATCGTCTCTCCCGCGAGGCATCGCTGGTGCCGTTTGACGGCTGCGGCGGATTTATCCCGCTCTCAGATGGAGTAGAGCATACCTATTTTCTTGAGGTAAGCCTGGACGGCCGGCTTTACCTGCTGGAGACCGATGAGCGACGGTACGAACTGGCGGCGGTGGGCGACAGCATATCGCCGCGGGAAGTCTCTGCCCGGCGTTCCCCCAGATAGGCTCGGCGGACGCGTTCGTCGCCGGCCAGGTCGGCGGCGGCGCCGCTCAGTGAGATGCGTCCCCCCTCCACCACATAGGCCCGATCTGAAATCTTCAGCGCGGCGCGGGCGTTTTGCTCCACCAGCAGGATGGCGATGCCCTGGCGGCGTATGTGCTGCAATAACTCAAAAATCTGCTGCACCAGACGAGGGGCCAGGCCCAGGGAGGGCTCATCCAGCAGCAGAATGCGCGGGCGCCCCATCAGCGCCCGGCCGATACACAGCATCTGCTGTTCGCCGCCGGAAAGTGAGCCGGCCTTCTGTTTCAATCGCTCTTTCAGCAACGGAAACAGGGACAGTACCCGCTCCCGTTCGCGGGAATGTTTTCCCTGCTGTATACCGCCGAGGATCAGGTTCTCCTCCACCGTCATGGTGGGGAAAATCTGCCGTCCTTCCGGCGCCTGGGCTAGGCCGAGCCGGACAATGGCGTGAGCCGGCAGGCGGTGAATCGGCTGTCCGTCCAGGATAATCGAGCCTTTTGCCGGATGATAGATCCCCGACAGGGTGCGCATCAGCGTGGTTTTTCCCACCCCGTTGGCCCCTAATACGCAGACAATCTCCCCTTTATCCACCCGCAGCGAGATATCCCGCAGGATGGACAATCCCCCCAGCTTCACTTCGATGTGGTCCAGCGTTAATAAACTCATGCCGCCTCTTCACCCCCCAGATAGACATCCTGCACCGCCCGGTTGTCCAGAATTTCCGCCGGCGTGCCCTGCGCCAGCAGCCGGCCCGCGGCCAGCACCAGCACCCGCTGACACAGATTCATCACCAGGTCGAGATCGTGCTCCACCAGCAGCAACGTCAGGCCCTGGCGGTTTAACCGCGCCAGGAACGCCGACAATTCACCGGTTTCTGTATCGTTAAGTCCCGCCGCCGGTTCGTCCAGGATCAACAACTGCGGATCAAAGGCCAGTCCACGGGCAATTTCCAGATATTTGCGTTTTCCATAGGAGAGATTAGCGGCCAGCTCGTTGGCATAGGGCAGCAGACCGGTTTGCTCCAGCGCCCGCCAGGTGGCCTTTCCCACCTCTTTGGCCCTGGGGGCGCGGTGTAGCAGGGTATCCAGCAGGCCATAACGGTAGCGGCCGATGGCGCCGACGCTGACGTTGTCAAACACCGTCAGATTAGGGAATACCCGCAGATTCTGAAAGGTACGGGTGATGCCCAGCCGGGCGATGCGGTGCACCGGCGCATTGGTGATTACCTTCCGGCGCCAGCGGATCTCGCCGCTGCTGGGCGCCGTAAAGCCGGTAATCAGATTAAACAGGGTGGTTTTTCCCGCCCCGTTGGGGCCGATAAGCCCCACCAGCTCGCCTTCGGCAAGGGTGAAACTGACGTCTTCCACCGCCGTCAGTCCGCCGAAACGGCGGGTTACGCCGGCCAGGCTCAGCAGGGACTCTTCCGCCAAAGCCTCCTGGCCGGGGGACGCAATAACATTTAAACGGGGTCCGTTCATTTCCATCCCTCCCGCAATCCCCACCAGCCGCGCACCAGCTTCAGCGCCGCCGCTTCGGGCCATAATCCTTTCGGCCGGAACAGGATGGTGAGAAACAGGATAAGCCCGACGGTGAACATACGGTAATCGCCGATGGGGCGCAGCACCTCCGGCAGGGCGATTAACAGTATGGCGCCGATGATGGCCCCCGGCAGACTGCCCAGCCCGCCAACCACTACCATGGCCAGAATCAGTACCGACTGATCGAATTTAAACGAATCCGGCGCGATATATCCGGTGGTGTGGGCCCAGAGCGCGCCGGCGATGCCGGCAAAAAAATAGCTCACCAGCAGCACCTGGCTTTTCAGGCGAAACGGCGACAAACCCAGCGCCTGGATGCACTGATCGTCCTCCCGCAGGGCGCGCAGGGCGTTGCCGTAATAAGAGTGCATGACCCGGTGAATGAGATAGAGACACGCCAGGGTGATGGCCAGGGTTTCCCAGAAGATGGCGCCCTGGCCGCCGCCGCCGAGGGTAGGAATATCGGTAATACCCATGGGGCCGCGGGTCAAATCCACCCAGTTCAGCAGCGTGACATAAATGATTTCGCCGATGCCGAGCGTGGCGACGGCAAAGTAGATACTCACCAGCCGCAGGGTGGGCAGGGTCACCAGAAAGCCGATCAGCGAAGCCGCGGCGCCGGCCAGCGGCAGCGCAAGCCATGCCCCGAGACCGCACTGCGTGCTCAGCAGGGCGCTGGCATAGGCTCCCAGGCCGTAGATCGCGCCGTGCCCCAGGGACATCAGCCCGCTGACGCCGGTCAAAAGATTGGCGCTGGCGGCCAGCAGGATAAAAATCAGCGCGGTGGTGGCGACCCGCCAGGCGTAGCCGGAATCGGCATAGGCCAACGCGGGCAAAGGCAGCAACAGCATCAGGTAGCTGTATTTATTAAAAGCGTTCATGTCCGCCTCCGTATCGTCTCAGACCCGTTCACGCCGGCCTCCGAAGATGCCGTTGGGGAAGAACAGCAGCGTTAACAGCAGCAGGCCATAGCTGATGAGATCCGCCCAGCCCTGAGGGATATATTCGGTGGCGATGGATTCGCTCAGCCCGAGGATCAGGGCACAAACGATCGCGCCGGGAATGGAGTTCAGTCCCCCCATCACCATGGCGACAAACGCCTTGATGCCGGCGCCGAAACCCATGGCCGGAAAAATATTGCCGGTATAGAGTCCCACCAGGAAGCCGGATACCGCGCCAAGAGCCGCGCCGAGCATAAAGGTCAGGACAATGGTGCGCTGGATATCGATGCCCACATGCAGCGCCCCGGTGAGATTGCTGGCCACGGCCCGTACCGATAGGCCGCTGCGGGTATAAAACAAAAACCATTGCAGCGCCAGCAGCATGGCCAGGGCGAAGCCGAAGATCACGAACTGCCCGCTGGCGAAGGTCAGCGGACCCAGCGTAATCGGGGCCATCAGCAAATATTGCTGCGGGATGGTTTGCATATTGGAACCGAACAGGTTGGAGACCAGTTCCCGTACCACGATGGAAATCGCCAGGGAAGAGAGCAGGGTAGCCTCGCGGATGGCCTTTGATTTCAGCGAAGCTTCGTCGGCGAACCGCCGCAGCGGCCGAAAGGCGATGCGCTCCAACAGCACGCCGCTCATCAGTCCCACCGCCACCACCAGCAGCAATACCGCGAAAAGCGGCGGGGCAAAAGCCTGGATAACCAGTAAACCGGCGAAAGCCCCCAGCATGTACAGTTCGCCGTGGGCGAAGTTCACCACGTTCAGCACGCCGAAAATCAGCGTAAACCCGATGGCCATCAGGGCATAGACCAGCCCCTGGGATAAGCCGTTAATCACCTGCTGGAAGAAAAAAGCATCAAACATACCGCAAACCCTCGAAGCTCTGGCCCGGCGCCGCACCGTTGCGCCGGGTCGGCCGGTTATGCTTTGGTGGAGGCTACCGGGACGAATTGACCGTTCTGCACCACCAGCCGGGTCTGGCTCTTGGTAGGTTCGCGCGTCACCGGATCAAAGGTGGTGATACCTGTCACGCCGGGAAAATCCTTGGTGGCCGCCAGCGCATCGCGCACGCTTTGGCGGGTGGCGCCGGCGCCGCCGCCCTTCACAATGGCGTCCAGCAGGATATTGGTGGCGTCATAGGCCTGCGCCGCGAATTGGTTCGGTTCGGTGTGGTACAGGGCGCGGTACTGTTCCACATAGTGCTTGACGTTCGGCACCTGGCTGTTGAGATCGAAGGAGGTCGGCAGGCGCAGCCCCTCGGCGGCCGGGCCGGCCAGTTGAATCAGCTTCTGTTCGTCCAGTGAACTGGCCCCGAACAGCGGCGCTTTCACGCCTAACTGACGGATCTGCTGCAAAAACGCCGCGCCGTCCTCATAGAATTGGGCAAGGTAAATCACATCGGGTTTTTGGCGGGCAATCTTGGTGATGATGGCGCGAAAATCCCGGGTGCCGGGGTTGAAAAACTCCGTGGTGACCACTTGGCCCCCGTCGGCGATAAAGCCATGGGCAAATTCCTGCGCGGCGGACTGGCCCCAGTCGTTCTGGATGGCGACGATGGCGGCGCGTTTGGCTCCGGTATCATGCACCCAGTTGGCGGTATAGGGCCCTTCATAGGCCATGGTGGTGATATTACGGAACTGCCAGGGGCTGATTTTCACGAAATCGGGATGGGATGCGGTTTGCGACAGCTGCGGCACGTGGGTTTCGGCATAGACCTTGCCGGCGGCAATGGATACCGTGGAGCTGAAATCGCCGATCACCCCGACAATGGTCTGATCGTCGGAGAATTTACGGGCGATGTTCACCCCTTCTTTGGCATCGCCTTTGCTGTCCTCGAACTTCACCTCCACCCGCACGCCGGGCAGGCGGTGCGACTGGTTGAATTCCTCCACCGCCTGGTTGGCGGAGTTACGGAATAACGTACCGTACTGGGCATATTCGCCGGTCAGCGGCGCCTGATAGCCGATGGAGACGACCTTGTCGGCGGCGGCGGCCCAGCCGGAAACCAGCGCCAGCGACAGCAGTGCGGCCCGGCCGCCGTGCAACCAAACTTTATTCATTTTGCAGTTCCTAATTGAATGGTACGTTTCACCGACGCCAGTACGCTGCGTTGCAAACCGGCGGCGAAATCGCTGTTATTAAGCTCATACAGACCGTGCATACCCACGCCCGCCGGCGAGTTGTTGATATCCAGCAACTGGCGCGGATGCAGGCCGCTTTGTTTCAACATTGCGGCGGCGCCCACCAGGTTTTCCAGCACCACTTCCGTCGCCTGCGCCCGCGGCAAGCCCGCCAAAACGCCCGCATCGGTGAGGGATTCCACAAAGTAATAAATGTAATTGGGACCGGCCACGCCAAAACCGGTAAAGACATCAATGAGGGATTCCGGCAGATAAAGAATCTTGCCGAAACTCTGTAAAAACGGCTCTACTTGGGAGGCGGCCACATGTCCGTTGAGGGTAACGCCGCTATAACCGTAGCCGGTATCGGTAAGGGTATTGGGGATCACGCGCACGATGGGGCGTTCCGGCCCCAGCAACGCGGCGAGACGCTGCAGGGTGACGCCCGCCACGATGGATATGACAATGGCCTGCGGCGAGGCCTGCCGGCGGATATTTTCCGTGACGGCATTGATATCGTCCTGCGGCCGGACGGCAATGACGATAAGCTCGGCGTCCGTCGGCGCCGCGGTTTCCTGCACATGGTATTGTCCGATAAGCCGCGTGACGCGCTGCGGATCAATATCCGTTATGGCTATCTCATCGCCGGTAAATGCGCCGCTGCCAATCGCCGCACGAATAATAGCCTCGGCCATTTGTCCCGCGCCGATAAAATGAATCTTGGCCATGTCACCCTCTGATAATAACGATTGTTGATGCCGGTATTAGCGCATCCATTAAAGATCAAACAGGAGGTTCGGCTAACAGATTATTTTCGCTAAGCATTGCTATTAACGTTATTAGTAGAAAGCTAAAAAAAATTGTTTTTATATAATCGACTGTTTTAACTCGATAATGATTTTCAAAAGATATCTGCTATAACTATTCCATAACATAACAAACCTGAATACGAATCCTGCTCTCTATTTATTAATGGTCATAATTTAAATAATGAATAAAAATCGCGCGGTAATTTTTCACCAAATGTTAAAATGATGGGATATATAATAATTTAATATGACCGTTGTTAAATGTTACGATATTAAATGACGTTTTTGCAAAAATCAGGTTACTTTATGATGTGATAAATTAATAATAGCTTATGATGTTGCTGATTAACGGCTTATGCCCGCCGTGCTATACATCCAGCGCTTCATTGCAGTGTCATTACCGGACGGCCTTATGGGCGTCGCGCCGGCCAGCGTAACAACAGGAGCCACAATGCAAGATAACGCCTTTGCCTTTATGCCTTACCCCCCGGCGGACGTCCCCCATGCCCCCGCCGGACCGCTGGCCGGATATACCTTTGCCGTCAAGGATCTGTTCGATGTGGCCGGCTACCCCACCGGCGGCGGCAGCCCGCATATCCTGGCCATGTCCGGCATCAAAACCCGCACCGCCCCCGCGGTGCAGCGTCTTTTGGATGCCGGCGCCGAATTGACGGGCAAAACCCATACCAATGAACTGGCCTACTCCATGACCGGTAAAAACATTCATTACGGCACCCCGCGCAACGGCGCCGCGCCAAACCGGATCCCCGGCGGCTCCTCTTCCGGCTCGGCGTCGGCGGTATCCAACGGCCTGTGCGACTTCGCCCTGGGTACCGATACCGGCGGATCGGTACGGACTCCAGCCAGCTATTGCGGTTTGTTCGGCCTGCGTCCGAGCCACGGCCGCGTCTCCCTGGAAAATTGCCAGGAGCTAAGCCGCAGCATGGACACCGCCGGCTATTTCACCCGCGACGCCCTGCTGTTCGAACGGGTAGGGCATTGCCTGCTGGGTGACGATCCGGCGCCGCTGCCGGCGGAACCCTCTCTTACGGTGAGCGAGGAGCTGTTCTCCCTGCTTTCGGTACCGGTCAGGCAGGCGCTGCAGCCGGCTTTGGAGAAGATTGCCGCCGGCGTCGGGACGCCGGTCCTGCTGGGCGGCGCGCTGCCGGACCTGGCCGAAGCCTACTGGGCTTTCCGCCATATCCAGGGATATGAAGCCTGGCGGGCCCAGGGCGACAATATCAGCCGGCACGGCTTTGCCTTGGGTCCCGACGTGGCGTCGCGCTTTGCCTGGGCCGCCACGGTGACCGAGGATCAGTACCGCCACGCCTGCAATGCGCGTGACCTGCTGCGCGGCGCCTGGCAAAAGCTGCTTGGCGATCGGGTACTGGTGCTGCCGACCCTGCCGGATATCGCGCCCCTGGTGACCGCCGGCGAGGAAGAAATCGAGCTGACCCGCCGCCTGTCCCAGCAGTTGCTGGCCATTTCGGTGATTTGCGGCACCCCGCAGGTGACGCTGCCGCTGGCGCACAAGGACGGCGCACCGCTTGGTATTTCACTGCTGGGACCCCGCGGCAGCGATCTCAGCCTGGTGCGGCTGGCGGCGCGCATCGCCACCCATTGAGACGGGCCGGAGCGCCTCATGGCACGCTAGGCCCGCCATCACCGGATCTGAACCGGGCGTGTTGAAGCGATCGCGTGTTAAAGGGAGAGCGCGCCAATGAGGTCGAAGCGGGCGTGGTTTTCCCGCCCGCCGGAGCGCCTCATGGCACGCTAGGCCCGCCATCACCGGATCTGGACCGAGCGCGTTAAAGCGAGCCCATGTTAAAGCAAAAACCTGCCGGATGTCTGTCCGGCGGACTGATATTTTTGTAGCGCGGAAAATAGGTATTATATTCAGCCACTCCCGCCGCAAGAGCTAGAATAGCCGTGTCGGCGAAAATAAACGACTATACTGAAATGCGCTCTTTCATTAAGGGCCGCGTAAAAAAGAATCGTTTTTTTGTAATCTCCCGTTCAATTCCATGACTGGTCGCGCAAACAATTTCTATGCAGTCGGTATAATAAGGTAACGCTATTTTAGAATGTACTGATTTATATTCCAATATCCTGTATCGTCTATTTGGCGTCATATTAGAGGGTAACTTAATTACGCCGGTGATAAAAGTTGATATTGATCAAAATCATTATCGTTAATCCGGGCCCTGGCCAGAATAAAGGAGCAAAACATGCGGTCTAAAATGAGGCTCTCGAGTCAAAATCTGACTGAATTGCTAAAGGGACCGCAATTTGACGGTTTTTTAGATAACTTTCGCCGCAAGAGCTTTCAGAAAGGGAACATGATCAGCATGCCCGGCGGCGGCGGCAATGACGTGCTGATCGTCTCGTCCGGCCGGCTGCGGGTTTTCCTGTCCTACGAAGGCCGCGAGTTCACCCTCTGTTTCCTTGAGGAAGGAGACATTTTCAGCACCCACACCAGGGCTTTTATCGAAGCGGCAAAAGACTCCGTTATATTATTATCCACTGCCCAGGCTTTTCGCCAACAGCTTGTTGAACACCCTGAAATAACGTTATTAATGACCGGTATATTAGGCGAGGTATTGGGCAGTTCCTGGGATGTTATTGAAGGGTTGATTTTTCATGACGCTAAATCACGTTTGACGGCATTTATCGTTTCACTCGGTCGCGAGCGTGGAGTGGGCACAGCTGACGGCATTGAATTTGAATGTGATTTAACCATGGAAGATATTTCACTGATCATTGGCGCGACCCGCCAAACCACTTCATCTTTATTCAATATGTTAATTAAAGATGGGGATCTATGTCGGACTGTAAAAAATAAATTTATCATCAATGATATTGAGGCCCTGGCCTCAAGACTGTCCGTCTACAAGAAATAAGCATGGTACGCCGCACCCTTGAGCGGTGTAAACCGGCATAATGCCAATGCGGGCGCGCGTTAAAGGGAGACCGCGGCAAGGGACCGCAGCGTTCCCGCCCGGCCGGAGGGGATCAGCGCTCGGTGCAGGAAACGCAGGGATCGATGCTGTTAACGATCAGCGCCACATCGGCAATGGTATTGCCCTGCATCATCACATGCAGCGCATCCCAGTTGGGATAGCTGGGCACCCGCCATTTCATCCGTTCGGGCATATCGGTACCGTTGGTGCGCAGGTAATAGATCAATTCGCCGCGCGGGGCTTCGGTTTTGGCAATGGCTTCGCCGGCCGGGATATCCGGCAAACCGCTGATGGCGATGGGGCCGTCCGGCAACTTGGCCAGGCACTGCCGGATAAGGGACAGCGCCATACGCACTTCGTCCAGACGGACCATGGCGCGGGACCAGACATCGCCGTCCGGCTGGGTCTGGATGGCGAAATCCAGCCGATCGTACATGGCGTAGGGCGAGTTCCTGCGCACGTCGTAAGCCACTCCGGATCCGCGCGCCACCGGTCCTATCAGGCCGAATTCCAGCGCATCCTCCCTGGGCAGCACGCCCACGCCCCGGGTGCGGGTCAGGATTGAATGATTGGTGGCGTAAATGCCGCGGATCTCTTCCACCGCCGGCTGCACTTCATCCAGGCGGGTCAGCAGGTAGGCGATGCGTTCGGCATCCAGATTGTACTTTACCCCGCCGATGCAGTTGGCGCCGAGATCCATCCGGTTGCCGTAGAGGGTTTCCTTGATGTCCTGCACTATCTCGCGGGTTTCCAGCACATGCATAAACAGCGATGTAAAACCGATGATATGGGCCATGATGCCGACGTTGAACAGGTTCGATGCCACCCGTTTGATCTCGTCGGCAATCATCCGCAGATACTGGCCCCGCTCCGGCACCTCCACCCCGGCGATATCCTCCAGCGCCATGCAAAACGTGGTGGGATGGCTGTTGGAGCATAACGAGCATATGCGTTCGGTAAGGGTGATGTTCTGATAGAAATTGCGTTTCATCACCAAATACTCCACCCCGCGGTGCACATGTCCAGCGGAGATATGCAGACCTTTGATGGTTTCCCCCTCCAGGTCGAGCTTGAAGTACATCGGCTCTTCCAGCGCCACGTGCAGCGGGCCCACCGGTACCTGATATCGGGTCATTTTTTTTCTCCACGTTGGCTCATGATTTTTTCCCACAGGGACTTGGTGCTGGCGGCATTGACCATTTCGGAAAACGGAATGAATTTCTGCAGCACGGCCGGATCGATATCGTCATCCAGAAATAGCCGGGTTGGATTGGGATGTCCCACCACGTTCAGATCGTAGAGTTCCATAAATTCCCTTTCGTTCCAATTGGCATTGCGAAAGAGCGGGGTGATGGAGGGGATGTCCCGCTCGCCGGCCGGCAGGTGCACCGTCAGGGTCAGGGTGTCGCCGTCGATATCAAAGTGGTAGGCGATCTCATGGACATCCGACGGCTGCGGGCTGGCGTGCTGATAAGCGGTTATGGTGCTCAGCCGGCTGCCGGCCTGTTTAATCAGGGCGACGGCGGGCAGCAGCAGCGCCGGGGATGACAGGGTGCACCAGGCGGTGACAACGCCCTTGGCGTTGATATGGATATCATAGGTAAAGGGAGCGTCCAGCGTCTCGGTAAACAGCGACTGGATGCGTTTGATTTTCTCAATCATAGTCCTGCTCCGGGAGTATTCAAACGTGAGGCGGAAAGGCCGCGGCGGCAGTCGGGGCACAGCCGGCTCAGTTCCGTCAGGGCGGCGGAGTTGCCGCCATAGACCTTCTCCAGCAGCGCATCGCTGGGGGGAATAAAGCGTTCGCCGCAGGAGGCGCAGGCCAGGTAGGCCACGGTGCCTTGCTCGATCATGCGGTACTTGTCCTCCTGCTTGTGCGCCAAGTGCCAATCCTCCGTCAGATGGATGGCGCGGGGGATGCAGTAATGTTCACACAGGCCGCAAAACGTGCAGCTGTTGTGCCAGAGGGTGAATTGCAGGCCTTCAGGACTTTCATCAAAACGAATGGCGCCGCCGGCACACACATGCTCACACATCCGGCAGCCGGAACACTTCGATTCATCAAAGGCAATTCGGCCGCGCAGCCCTTTGGGGGTGAAGGTTTCGCCGAAGGGGAACGGGTCCGTGGACGGGCCCTTGAGCAGATTGCGAAACAGGATCCTGATAAAGTTCATCGTGCTTTCCTACAGGCGGTGCTGCCAAATGTCGATGGCCATGGCAATGCCTTCAATGATGGCCTGGGGCCGCGGCGGACAGCCGGGAACGTTCACATCCACCGGCAGGTAATTATCCACCGGCCCGGCGATGGCATAGCTCTCCCGGAATACGCCGCCCGAAATGGGGCAA
Organism: Sodalis sp. RH16; assembly: GCF_047324245.1. Lineage (NCBI taxonomy): Bacteria > Pseudomonadati > Pseudomonadota > Gammaproteobacteria > Enterobacterales > Bruguierivoracaceae > Sodalis > Sodalis sp. RH16. Next base: position 3,712,264 of record NZ_CP178737.1, read on the forward strand.
ATGCCGATGGCCACCGTGACCTTGGGTTCGGGGATCTCCTGGAACACCCGCAGCACCCGGTCTTTTACCCGCAGGGTCAAGGGACCGGTAATGAGTACGATATCCGCATGCTTCGGGCTGCCGCAGTACTGGCACCCCAGCCGCTCCACGTCATAGCGAGGAATGCAGGCAGTGGTGGCCAACTCCACATCGCAGCCGTTGCACGAACCGGCGTTGAGGCGATACAGCCAGGGCGAACGTTTGGCGATACCGGTTAAAAAACCCATAGCTTTTCCCCTATGCCCGCACAATGACGGTGACAAGGCTTATGACACCCAGCAGTTCGGGCCATTTGAGATAAAAAAGAAACGCCTGATCGATACGCATCCTTCCCACGGCGGTGCGCAGCAAGGTTTTCCCCAGGATAAACAGCACCAGGCACTTGAGCATAAACACCGCCACGCCGGCAAAACCCGCCGGCCCGATGGGGAAAAACAGCGTGATGCCGAGACCTATCACCACCACGGCCTTCAGGGCCGACATCATGCTGAACAGCGCCAGGGCGGGTCCTGAGTACTCCAGTAGGGGGCCCTCCAGCACCTCCGCTTCCGCTTCAGGAATATCGAACGGCGGAATGCCGAGATTGGCGGGGAAAAACAGCAGATAGGTCGCCACCGCCGGCCACATCCAGGGATCCAGCAGAAAGGCGCCGTGCTGCTGCTGATAGCGCACAATCTCCGGCAGGGAAAACGTCACCCAGCCGCCCTGGGCCATGCCGGTTTTCATGGCGACGCTGGCCAGCACCAGCAGCAGCGGGCCTTCATAGGCCAGCACCAGCGCCATTTCCCGTGAGAAGCCGATGGCGCCGTAAACCGATCCCGACGCCGACCCCGCCAGCATCAGTACCACGGCGGGGATGGTCAGCAGGTAGAGCAGCACCAGTAGGTCCCCCAGCATGGCGGCGGGATGATAGACCCCGGCAATGGGGATAAGCGCAGCGGCCAGCAGCATGCTGCCGGCGCCCGCCGCCGGCAAGGCCAGGAACAAACCGCGGGGCGCCCCTTCGGGCACCATGGTCTGTTTGCGCATCAATTTGATGATGTCGAAAAAAGGCTGGAGCAAAGGCGGACCGACCCGGCGCTGCAGACGGGCGGCAACGATGCGATCCACGCCTTTTAGCAACAGGCCGAACAGCAGCGCCCCCAGTCCCAGGGGGAAGATGGCCAACGGGGCAAACAGCGCGGTGAAATCCAACATGATTAAACCCTATTCCTTATCTTTCGGCCGAAGCGCCAGGCGGATGAACCGTTCCGGCGCCTGGTATAAACCGGATGCCGGGACATGGGCCTGGGACGGGAGGAGGTCGGTGACGCCGCCCTGGTGCAAATGGATAGACACCGATTGCCGATTGCTCAGGCGATAGAACAGCCAGCCCGCCAGGGCGATGCCCGCCATCAGTATGGACAGCGTCAGCGGCTGCCAGCCGTCGATGCCGGGCAGTCCGCCGGTCCAGGTGACCGCCAGTTGCCCCAGTGACAGCTCGCTCATGACCCGGCTCACCGGCACCAGCAGCAGGCCCGGGAACAGGCCGACGGCGACACAGCCGGCGGTGAGCAGCGACATGGGCAGCAGCATCGAGAGGGGCGCTTCCCGCACGTTGCCCAACGCCTCGCGGGGCTGGCCCATAAAGGCGGCATGGGCGAATTTAAGCACCGCCGCCAGGGTAAACAGACTGGACATCATGGCCGCCAGTCCCAGCACATAATGGCCCGACTGGAACGCCGCCTGGTAGATAAGCCATTTCGACGAGAAGCCGTTCAGCGGCGGAATCCCGGACAGGGAAAGGCCGGCGAACAGGAACAGGCCGAAGGTTATCGGCATCTTGCGCCCCAGCCCTCCCAACTGATCCAGGCTATCCACATGAATCTGCGCCATGATGCAGCCGGCCCCTAGGAACAGGGTATCCTTCAGCATCATATGATTCACCAGATGCATCAGGCCGCCGGCCACGCCAAGAGGCGAACCCAGGGCGAAGCCCAGCAGGATGTAACCCAGCTGGCTGACGGTGCTATAGATAAGCAGGCGTTTGATGCCGTTTTGAATGACCGCCATGGCGCCGGCATACAGCAGCGTCACGGCGGCGATGATGGCGATACCGTACATCACATCGCTCATGCCCCCGGCGGTGCCCAGCCGGGCGAACAGCAGTCCGGCCCCGCCGAGGGTGAAGAGCTTTATCACCCCGTACACGCCGCTTTTCAGCAGAACCGCCGAGATATAACCGCTCACCGGCGTCGGGGCGGTGGGGGGGTGCATCTGGTAGTCGATGCGCCACGGCAGCTGCGCCGCCTTCATCAGCAGACCCAGCAGCATAAGCAGCAGGGCGCCGCCGAACCAGGGCAGGGACATAGTGCGCGCCGCCAGGGCCAGGGCGGTAAAATCAAAGGCGCCGGCACGGGCAGTAAGCATGGCGACGCCCAGGAACATGCAGGTGGCGCCGACGAAGTTAAAGATAAAGTACTTGAAGCCCTCGGTTAAGGCTTCGTCGGTTTCATCATGGATAATGACGAAATAGAGCGTCCAGCTGCTCATGATTTCCCAGAAGGCGAAGAAGTTGAACAGGTCCTTGCTGGCGGTCAGGCCCAGCAGGCCGCCGATCATAAACACAAAGAAAAAGAAGAACCGGTGCCGGTGATGGCCATGGGCCATATAGCCGACGGCATAGAGCATATTCAGCAGACCGACGCCGGCAATCAATGCCGCGAACCAGTAAGACAGCAGGTCATAGCGTCTGGCGTTCATCAGCACCGCCCCAAGGGCGACCGCCATCACGGCCACCGCCACAGCGCCGGCATTCACCTTGCCGCTTTTACCGGCGATAAAGGTCAGCAGCGCGCCGCAAACGGCAATCAGCGCCGCCGGCGTCCAGGCCAGATTGAGGTGGGGCAGGGGGATGACTGCCAGGCCTTGCCTGAGGGCGATTTGATCCACCGCCGGGCGCACCAGGTGCTCCAGACCGAAATCGGGAAACAGGCCGCCGAGAATCACCAGTACCGCCAATAAGCCCATGGCGATGCGCATGGACAGCGGCGCATCGGTGGTCACCGTGCCGTTATAGGGCGAAAAAAACAGCACCCGCAAAATGCGCAAATAGTACATGGCGGCCAAAATGCTGCCCACCAGGAACAGCACCGCGATAGTAAGATGGCCCGATTGCGCAGCCGCGTAAATCATCAGGAATTTGCTGAAAAAGCCGCTGAAGGGCGGCAAGCCCATCACCGCCAGGGCGCCGACGGCGAAGCACAGGGCGGTAAAGGGCATCACGCGGCCAAGGCCGGCCACATCGGACAGCCGCTTGCCGCCGGCTTTGGCGATGATGCCGCCGGCCGCCAGGAACAGCAGGTTTTTGAAGATGGCGTGGTTAAGCACGTGCAGCAGCGCGCCGGCAAAACTCAAATAGGTGGCCAATCCCACCATGGTCAGGATCTCACCCACCTGGGCCAGGGTGGAAAAGGCCAGGATCCGTTTCAGGTTTTGCTCCCTGAAGGCCATGACCTCGCCATAGATCACCGTCAGCGCCCCCAGCACGCTTACCGCCAGGCCGAGAGAGGAGAACGATATCCACGGCAACACCCGTGCGACGATATCGGTGCCCAGGATAACAAACAGAACCTTGATAATGCCGTACACGCCGGCTTTGGTGAGAATGCCCGACATCAGGGCGGAAACGGACGACGGCGCCACCGGGTGCGCGTCCGGCAGCCAGCTGTGCATGGGATAAAGACCGGCTTTCACCCCCAGCCCCGCCAGGAAACACAGGCCGATCACCGCCGCGAACCCCGGCGTCAGCTGCGAGGCATGGGCGGCGACCACCGACATATCGAAACTACCGAAGCGCTGGTGGCACAAGAGGATGCCGAAATGCATGACGTAGGCGCCGGTGGTACACATCAGGAAATATTTTCGGCCGGCTTTGAAGGCCTCTGGGGTCTGTTCATGGGTCACCAGGAAATAGGAACTCCAGGTCATCAATTCCCAGAACATATAGAAATTGCCGAAATCGTCGGCGGTAACCACGCCCAGCAGGGAACCGGCCATCAGGAACAGGAAAAAATAGTAACGGTTGGCGTGCCCGTTATTTCGCATATACCCTTGGGAATAGATCACGGCAACAAAGATCAGCGCGGCGAAAATAAGGGTAAATAAACGGGATATGCTGTCTATCCCCCCCGCCTGCCAGGCAAAATACAGAGTGGCGGCGGAAATAATCAGGGCGGCGCGGTCCCGGAGCAGGGCATTAATCCGTCCCAGGGCGAAAAGGACAAAACCGCCAATATAGGGGAATAACACCAAAAAACGCCAGGGCGCTTCAAATACCGGTACTTCGCCTTTTACCGACGGCGAGGCGAAGCGTTCGGCCAAATGCAAAAACGGGCCAGGGACCAAACTCATATAAATAGTGATGGCGGTCAATAAATACATTAACAGCCAAATGGGCGTGAACGGAATCGACGATAAACCGTTTTGTTGATGAGTGCCGGCCGCGGGCACGGATTTAGCCGGTTCCAGGCAGATGCGCTGAATAACGATAATGTAATAAACCGCCGCTACCACCGTGGCCAGGGTGGCAATGGCGGCAAGCCACCATTCCCCCTGCTCCATTGCGCCGTACAAAATCAGGAATTTACTGAAGGAGCCTTTAAACGGGGAGAGGCCCATCACGGAAAACAGGCCGAAGCCGAACAGCAGCGATGCCAGCGGCATTCGGCTGCCGCTGCCCGCCAAATCGTCCAGGGAGCTGGAACCGGTGCGTTTGATAAGGTAGCCGGCGCTGACGAAGACCAGCAAGCGCATGGTAACTTGAAATCCCAGGTGCATCAGCGCGCCGGTGATCCCCGATTGATTATCGAGGCCAAAACCCAGCAAGACAAAACCGATTTCCGCTATGGTGGAAAACAAAAGGAGTTTTACCAGATTCCGGATATGCAACAATGCCATTATTTCACCGGCAAGCAGAAGAAATGTTCCTCCCCATGCCAGTAATGGAATGCTGAAGAGTGATACTCCCATGTATTCCTCGCTATAAATCTGAGAGCGGATAAAAAAATCTCTACCCTTGCCATTTCGATTTTCAGCTGGGTTGGCTGCGGCTCGGAATATATTGGGTATGCGATGAATTTATTAAAAATCGGCGGTAATGTCTGTCGGCTAGCTGACAGATATTACGGGGCGAAACTGACAATATGACGGCAGGGAACAAGCTCAACGATTAACGCGCTACCGTGAAAGCCATAAAATATGATCGCGCTCACTTTATAATTGAGAATCGTAATTAATACGGCCCGATTAAGAGAAAAAAATAAAATTATTTTTATTTTGATAATCGGGAAATGAAAACGAATTAAAATTGATCTCAATCAATAAAATAGACGAACGAGAATTGTTCCCATATAAAAAATAATCCGGCGTAGGGGGGGATTATTTTCCGCACCGCTCCGCAGAGGGAAACGCATTATGTGTTTGGGTGTCCCGGGAAAAATACTGGCCATAAAGGATGCCGCTAATCTGCTGGCCACCGTGGAAGTGGCCGGAGTGAAGCGGGATATCAATATCGCCTTTATCGTCGATAGATCCCATGTCCCGGCTGATTGTATCGGTGATTGGGTGCTGGTGCACGTGGGGTTCGCCATGGCGCGCATCGATGAGGAGCAGGCGGCGGAAATGCTGGCCATGCTCAGCGAACTGGGGGAACTGCCGGAATGAAAAGCTTCCTTGTCCACGCCCGTCGCAGGCCGGTATGTCCAGCGTCAGGCGACAGCGATGGGATGCCGGACATGCCGGTGTCGTCCATCGCACGCGGGCGAGGAGTAATTATTACGGCCCGGAACGCGTCGGGCCGTTATCGGCCGCGGGAGAACCGGCTATGCATGAAGCGGCGTTAACCCAGGGGCTGGTAAACATCCTGTTAAAGGAGGCGGCCCGCCACCAGGTCCGGTCCATTACCCTGGTGCGGCTGAAAGTAGGACGAATGAAGGCGGTGGAGCCGCAGGCGCTGGTTTTCTGCTTCGGAGCCTTTACCGAAGGTACGCTGGCGGAAGGGGCCGAGCTGATTATCGAACCGGTGCCGGCGGTGGCGACATGCCGCGGCTGCGGCGGAGATTTTGAGGTTATCAAATTCCATTTTCAATGTCCCCGTTGCCAAAGCCGGGATGTCGTTTTGATTCAGGGCGACGAACTCTACATTGAAAGTTTTGACGCTTGAAGCAGAAGGTAACGCCATGAAAGAACGAGAAAATGTCATTATTTACGCCAATGCGCTGAAGTGTCTTGGCTGCCATAGCTGTGAAATGGCCTGCGCGGTGGCCCACGGCGACGGCAGTCTGGTGGCCGCCGTGACGAGTCAACTCCCCTTGCATCCGCGCATGAAGGTCGTGGCGTCCGGCGACATCACCATGCCGATGCAGTGCCGTCAGTGTGAAAACGCCCCCTGCGCGCTGGTGTGTCCCACCGGCGCCTGCCGCCAGGCGGACGGTCAGGTGCAAATCAATGAGGACAATTGCGTCGGCTGCAAACTGTGCGTGATGGTCTGCCCGTTCGGCGCCATTACCGTTCGGCGCGCAGCGGAGAAAGAGCATTTTAGCGCCACCAATCAAGGCGTGGCGCAAAAATGCGATCTTTGCGTGGAGTGGCGTAAAAAACAGGGCAAAACCGAGACCGCCTGCGTTGAGTCCTGTCCCACCAAGGCCATTAGCCTGGTGGATATGAAGACTTATCGTCAGGCGCTGATCAAGGCCCGGGCCGGAGAATTGGCTCAATCTCAAAAGAATATTACCTTGGCATTAAGGGGACTGTAATGGATATCAAAATAAGATCGAGCGATCCCGCCGTTATCGCACTGTGCCCTGTTGCTGAACAAGAAGGGATTGCGACGGTTTTCGATCGGTATGAAATGCAGCAGCCGCAGTGCGGTTTCGGCACGCTGGGCTTGTGCTGCCGTATTTGCTGGAAAGGGCCCTGCCGGGTGGATCCGTTCGGCGACGGCCCGCAGGCCGGTATTTGCGGCGCCGGCAAAGACACCATCGTGGCTCGCAACTTGATTCGCATGATGGCCGCCGGAGCGGCTGCGCATTCGGAACACGGCCGGCATATCGCCCTGGCCATGCAGCGCGTCGGCAAAGGGGAACTGCCCGATTATCATATCCGCGACGAAGAGAAACTGAAAAGTATTGCCGGGCGGCTGGATATCGCCGTCGCCGACCGGACCATAACGGACATTGCCTACGACGTAGCCACCAAGACCCTGGAGGATTATCAGAATCAGGACAGCAAGGTTCCCTGCCACTGGATAAGCGCCTCGCTGCCGGCAAAACGCCTGTCGCTGCTGGGAAAACTGGGAGTGTTGCCCCATAACATCGACGCCACGGTGGCGCAGATCATGTCGCGCACCCATATCGGCTGCGACGCCGACCCGGAAAACCTGGTGCTGGGCGGAATGCGCGGCGCCCTGGCGGATTTCAACGGCATGGCGCTGGCGACGGAACTGTCGGACGCGATGTTCGGCACGCCGAAACCCGTTGTGACCCAGGCCAATATTGGCGTTATCAAGAAACAGGCGGTGAATATCGCCGTTAACGGCCATAACCCGCTGCTCAGCGAAGTGATTTGCGATATCGCCAGCGAAATGAACAGCATTGCCCGGGACGCCGGCGCGTCGGAGGGCATCAATATCGTCGGTATCTGCTGCACCGGCAATGAAGTCATGATGCGCCACGGCATTCCGCTGGCCACCAACTATCTGTCGCAGGAAATGGCCATTTTCACCGGCGCGCTGGACGCAATGGTGGTGGACGTGCAGTGCATCATGCCGTCGCTGCCGCAAATCAGCGAGTGTTATCACACCGAATTCATCACCACCATGGATGAAAACAAGATGCCGGGGGCACGCCATGTCAGTTTCCACGAAGACAAGGCCAGAGAAACCGCCCGCAAAATCGTGCAGTACGCCATTGACGCCTATGGCCGCCGCGACGCCAAGCGCATCAATATCCCGGATATCAAACAGACCGCCATCGTCGGTTTCAGCAGCGAAGCGGTCATGGCGGCCCTGGCGACCCTCAACGCCGCAGACCCCCTGGCGCCGCTGGTGGAAAATATCGTCAACGGCAATATCCTCGGGGTGGCGCTGTTCGCCGGCTGCAACAGCACCCGCGCGATACAGGATGAGAATTTCCAGGTCATCGCCAAGATTCTGGCCCGCAACAATGTCCTGCTGCTGGCCACCGGCTGCGGCGCGGGCGCATTCGCCAAACACGGCCTGATGAACCAGCAGGCCACCGAAGCCTGGGCAGGTGATTCGCTTAAGGCGGTATTAACCGCCATCGGCGTGTCGGCGGGCCTGGAAGGGCCGTTGCCGCTGATACTGCATATGGGCTCCTGCGTGGATAACAGCCGGGCGGTGCAGTTGGCCACGGCGCTGGCTGACAGGTTGAACGTGGACCTCAGCGATTTGCCGCTGGTGGCCTCCGCGCCGGAAGCCATGTCGGAAAAAGCCATCGCCATCGCCAGCTGGAGCGTCGCCATCGGTTTGCCGACCCATCTGGGCATCGTTCCCCAGGTCACCGGCTCAGCGGTGGTGACCGATCTGATTACCGAAGGGGCGAAAGATCTGTTCGGCGGCTACTTCCTGGTGGAATCCGATCCGGCCCTGGCGGCGGAAAAACTGGTGGCGGTGATTCGCGAAAAACGTCACGCCTTGGGGATATAAGCATGAAAATAGCCATAGCGGGAAAAGGCGGCGTGGGCAAAACCACCCTGGCGGGATTACTGGCCCGCTCTTTCGCCGCGGAAGGAAAACACGTATTGGCCATTGATGCGGATCCCGATGCCAACCTGGCGTCGGCGCTGGGGATCCCCGCCGGGCGCTATGCCCACGTGCAGCCGTTTTCCCATATGAAGGACCTGGCGAAAGAGCGCACCGGCGCCGACAGCGGTTATGGCGGGCTGTTTATCCTCAACCCGAAGGTTGACGATCTGCCGGACGCCTTTTGCGTAGAGCATGCCGGGGTCCGCTTACTGCTGATGGGCACCGTCGAACATGGCGGCACCGGCTGCGTCTGTCCGGAACATACCCTGCTGCGCAGCCTGATGAAGCATCTGCTGCTTGAACGCCGGGACCTGGTTATCATGGATATGGAAGCCGGCATCGAACATCTCGGCCGCTCCACCGCCGAGGCGGTTGATCTGCTTATCGTGGTGGTGGAGCCCGGACAGCGCAGCATCCAGACTACCCGGCAGATAGAGAAACTGGCCGCCGACATCGGCATCAAAAAAATCGCTTATGTCGGCAGTAAAATCAAGAGCCAGGAAGATCAGGCCTTTTTGGCATCGGCGCTGCCGGCGGAAAAAATGCTCGGTTACCTCTCCCTGAACGAGACGATTCGCGATGCGGATCGCACCGGCGCCGCGCCTTATGATATCGGCGGCGATTTTCTGGAAGAACTGCGGACCATCAAAACCCGGCTGCTGGACTATGCGGGATAAGAACGGCCGGTATGCATGCCGAACAAGTAAGCCGGGCAAGAAAAGCCGCATGAAAATGCCTGCTGAGAATGCCGATGTCAATATGGCCGGCGAGGGGGGACGAAAAACCGCCGCGCCGTCGCCAACAAGAGGTGATATATGTGCCAGCTTAAAGTCAGATTGATCCTGGCGGACAACCGGGAAGAACGGGTGGACGACATTGCCCACATCGAGGTGTCGCCGGACAGGATCACCCTGTCGAGCCTGTTTGAGCCGCCCCGCGAGCTGTACGGCTTCCAGATTAAAGAAATTGACTGTCTGCGCAATTCCGTCTTGCTGGAATGGCGCGCCGCATGATAACCGCCGAGGAACCCACCATGGCCGATAAAACATTAACTGAAAAACTAACCGTTATGCTGCCGCATTGGCTGGAACACAACGAAGAGCATATCGCCGAAATGCAAAAATACCTCCACGCCTTGGAAACAGAAGGGCAGACAGCGCTGGCCGGGGGATGCAGCGCCACCATCACGCAGATGAACCGCGTAAGCGATGCGTTAACCGCCATGCTGGCGCTGCTTGATACGCCGTCCTCCCGGCATTGATCCGATTGCGGCCGTATGGGAAAGGCCGCCGCCCCGCCGGGCCGCGAAGGCGGCTAACTCGCCCGGCGGCGCACTAAGGAGCGGGAGCAAGGATTGATATCATCACCGTGGCCACACGACGGCCACTAGGATAAAAGTATGTGCAACAGCTGTGGCTGCAATATCACCACCGGTAGCCGTCTGTTATTGAAAAACGGCGCCATCCGCGCCATCCGTCCGCTGAAACCGGCCGCGCCCCACTCCATAGAAGTCCTGCAGAACCTGCTGCAGGATAACGATCGGCAGGCGGAGCGGAACGCCGCGTTGTTTAATGCCCAAGGCACGGTAGTATTCAATCTGATGTCATCCCCCGGCAGCGGCAAGACCGCCCTGCTGGAGGCCACCATTGAACGGCTGACGGCCCGGGGACTGAACATCGGCGTCATCGAAGGAGATTTGGAAACCGAAAACGACGCGGTACGCCTGCGTAAAAAAGGCGTGCCGGTGGTGCAGATTACCACCGGAATGGCCTGCCATCTGGATGCGGCCATGATCCGGTCCGCCTATCAGCAGCTCGCCGGCGCGGCGATGGATATCCTGTTTATCGAAAATGTCGGTAATTTGGTGTGCCCGGCCAGCTTTGCCTTGGGGCAACACTATGACGTGGTGTTGCTATCGGTGCCGGAAGGGGACGACAAGCCGGAAAAATACCCGGTGATGTTCCGGCTGGCGGATAAGGTCCTGGTCACCAAAACCGATCTGCTGCCCTATTTTGACGATTTCAGCGTGGCGCGGGTACGGGACGAAATCAGCCTACTGGCCAATCATACCGACGTGCTGGAAGTGTCGTCCAAAACCGGACGGGGCATGGATGGCTGGCTCGACTGGCTGGCAGGAGCGATCGCCGAAGCCTGAACCGAGCGTGTTAAAGTGAGCGCGTGTTAAAGGGAAACCGTGCCAATGAGGTCGAAGCGGGCGTGGTTTTCCCGCCCGCCGGAGCGCCTCATGGCTAGCTAGGCCAGCCACCAACGCGGCCAGAACCGAGCGTGTTAAAGGCGCCCGCGCCGTCACTGCGGCATAGAGTTGGCCGCATCCTCGGCAAGTTTGTTGACGGTATTCTGGTAAATGGAATCAGGATCGTCCCCCTCCCGGGGCTGATTGAATTTCACCTTGCCGCGATAAACATCGCTATCGATTTTCACAATCTTGGGATGAGTATTAAGCGTACCTGTCGCCACGCAGGTATTATTCACCTGATTCAACTGATCGTCCCAGACATTGGCCATTTTGGTACAATCATCCACCCAGACAAATTTTTCATTGGCATCCAGCTTAGCCAATTGCTGATTCAGCGGAACCGACAAATACACATCAAACATAGGTTCCACCCGGTTCTTTTCTACTTTCAAAATTAACGGCGTCTTGAAACTCACGCCATTGAATTTAATGGTTTTAGACGCAACGTCGATTTTATACTTAGTGATTTTGCGCGGGAAATCCCACTGCCGGATAATGGCCGGTATCCAGCCGGTTATTTTTTGATTGATATTCATAAAATAGGTTGCCAAAGAGACGTTCGAAAGGCTGCTGCGGCCTAAACCGATGAAATTATCTCCCCCCAGCACATCCAGCACCGTGGCGCCGTTATCCAGCGTGCTTCTCTTTACATTTATTTCCTGCTTTTTATCCGTATCGCCGCGAATGATAAAAAACAAATCCTTCCGATCATTCTTGGTTAATATGTCATAGGCAGTATTGTTCATGGCCAGATGATCGGAAGAAACCACAATCACTGTATTACTGAAATAGGGTGATTGTTTTATTTTATCAATCAGGTCCGCGATATGTTGCTGGCTGCAGGCAACGGCGCTCAGGGAGCTGTTTTCCACATGATTAAATTCGTAGGTTTTTTTAGTACAGGTTCTGGAAATATAACCATCCGGATGATGGGTATCCACCGTTAAGGCAAACAAAGCGAAACGTTTATTCTCTTTGGACAGCTCAACATATTTATTGTAAACGATATCCAATAGGGTATCGTCATACCAGCCCCATTCATTTTTGTAATTCGGGTCCTCCACCTGATCCTGCAACTCCTGGAGCCCGTATAAATGATCGATACCGTGAGATTTCAAAAACAGGCCTTTACCACCGAAGGCCAAATCGGCGCCCTGGTAAAAATAGGTATCATAGCCTGAAGAGTGAAGAACGTCGCCCAGGCAAACCGCATGGGGATAGAAGGTAGACAGGGAACTGGATGCATTGCCGTCAAAGGGGGCGAATAAAGGGATACCGCACTGGGACGCCACAATGCCGGCAATGGTATAGCCCGTGCCGGGTAACTGGATAGTATTTTCAAAAGAAGTGGAATCGACTTTATCCGAATTGAGCTCGGAGGTTAAACCGGGAAATACATCTTGATCAAAATAGGTCTTTTCCAGGCTTTCGGCATAGATATAAATTAAATTGGGCTTTTTGCCCGACATGGTTTTTTTGGGTGTTTTATAATAGCTATAAAAATCGGATTTATCCTGACCGAATTCAGACTTCATCAAGCCGGCAATTTCCCCGAACGCCGGAGTGACCACCACCGAGGCGCCGGCGAAAATCAAAGCCAGAATACTGTATAAGACATTAGTATTTTTGCCGCTGGTCCTGAGCAAAACCCATGACATCAAGCCGAACACCGCCAGGGAAACCAGTAAAAAACCCGCAAAGGGTAAGATGTATTTCCCCACGCCGGCGCCGGTGAGATTGCTGGTAATGGTATACAAGACTGAATCGTTGATACCGTCGCCGGTAAAATAATTACTGGCTACTCGAATTAAATTAAGAACAATATAAAGCCCTAGTATAAATAATACTAATATAAACCATAGCTTATTTCGATCGGCCCGCAGCGAGTATATTATGATGGATGTCACAAATAACACAGCTGAAAGTATTTCTGCAGACATCTAGATGCCTCCGCAACTGGTTACGGTAAAACCTTGTCCCGACAAACAGTAACGATTCAATGCGGTCATCCGTCCCGTTTCTTCTAATAATAGCTATATATACCAATCAATGTTTGGCGGAGCCAGAGATTTTTAGCCGACAGCCGCCGCAAAGGCGGGGCAGGCTTGTTTCCGCCGGCACCGTTATAGTGCGTCGGCGTGGGGTATTTATGATGGTATTGATTCTAATTCAATGGGTTAACCAGGGTGGATATCGTACTGAAACGCATCTCCACCGACGGTCGGCAATATCAAGGGACGCAAAATTTTACACACTTTTTGCTGCAACTATATGACGGTGGATTTTTGCATGCGCTTACTGCCCGCCGCCCGCCACCAGTCGGGTAATACGGATTTGATGGCTGACGATTATCATGCTCAGCCCGAACGCCTGCGCCAGGCTGCGGATGATTTTCAGCGCTTTATCCACCCGATTGGCATCCTGCGTGGGGAGGGCGCGAGTGGACGGTTTGTGATTTAAATCAGAAAAACAGGAAAAAAAATCGGGGGGGCCGGCCTTGAAAAAAACCGAACAGTCTTGAGCGGTATGCAGCATAAAATAGTAAGAGCGATTGTCTCTGCGTTTTTTATTATTATTTAGAATAGCTGTTATAAAACAAAGCTCTGTAGTACGCTTTTTTTTTAATCACCAAACGAGCCGGCAATTACCGGCCCTAACCCTGGCGCTTTAACTTTAGCTTTTATATGTTCAGCTAAACTAAACAACAGTGATGTTAAAGGATGCTAAACAGATAAACAAGTGAACATTGCTAAATATATCGAAATGATCCCAAAACGTCTGAAAGAAGCCCGTAAAAGGGCGAGACTGACGCAAGAAAAATTGGCCGTTATGGCGGGAATAGACGAGTCCACGGCCCGATCCCGCATCAGCCAGTATGAAAATGGTATCTACCGGCCCAATTTTGAGACATGTTGCGCTTTCGCCCGGGTACTGGAAGTACCGGAATGCTACTTTTACACTGTAGACGATGCCTTTGCGTCCGCGTTGCTAACCCTATACAGCGTGAAATTTCTGGAAAAGAAGAGTTAAGCGCCCCGCGACAGGCCTGGTCTAGGGCCCCTTAAAACAAAGGCCAGCCTAGGCTGGCCTGGTGTGTTGCCGGGCGGCAACTGCAGCTTATTCGGGGACTTTCTTCAGTTCAAGCCGTTGGATTTTACCCACCACCAGCAGATAACAGAGCATGGACATCAGCGCCGAACAGCCGACGAAGATCAGCGCGGCGTTAAACGAGTGCAGGCCCTTGACCAGATAGCCGATGAGCAGCGGGGTCACGATGGATGCCACATTGCCGAACATATTAAAAATCGCGCCGCACAGTCCGATGACCTCTTTGGGCGCGGTATCAGCGATAACCGGCCAACCCAGCGCGCCGAAACCTTTGCCGAAGAAGGCCAAGGCCATCAGCGCCACCACCAAAACGGTGTTATTGGTGTAGTTGCACAAAATCATGCTTGACGCCAGCAGCATGCCGAAAACAATCGGTGCCTTGCGGGCAAAGGTCAGGGAACAGCCGCGTTTGAGCAGCAGATCGGAAACCATGCCGCCGGAAATGCCGCCCAAAAAGCCGCATATCGCCGGAATAGAGGCAATGATACCCACTTTCATAATGGTCATGCCTTTTTCCTGCACCAGATAAATCGGGAACCAGGTCAGGAAAAACCAGGTAATGGTATTTAAAAAATATTGCCCGAAAAATATACCCAGCATCATTCGACTGCTTAATAGCTGTTTGACATAATTCCATTTGGGGCCTTGGCGGGCGCTTTTTTTCTGATCCATATTCACTACGCCGCCGCCCTGTTCAATATAATCGAGTTCTTCACGGGAAGCGTAGGGGGATTCAAACGGGTTATGAACGAATTTGGTCCATATAATGGTTAATACAAATCCGATGACGCCCATAATGACAAAGACGTGTTTCCAGCTCCAGGCATAAACCAGCCAGCCAAGAAACGGCGAGAAAATGGCCAGTGAGAAATATTGCGCCGCATTGAATATGGATGAGGCGGTGGCGCGCTCTTTGGCGGGGAACCAGGCGGCGACTATGCGCGCATTGGCTGGAAATGCCGGCGCTTCGGCAAAACCCAGCATAAACTGCAGCATAAACAGCGATAACACGGCGGCGGAAATGGATAATCCGCCGACAAATCCCTGCAATAGGGTAAACAGCGACCAGAAAAACAGACTAAAGCTGTACACTTTTATGGAACCGAACTTGTCCAGCAGCCAGCCGCCCGGTATTTGCATTACCAGGTAGGCAATACCGAAGGCGGAAAATATCTGGCCCAAATCCACAACGTCTAACCCCAGCTCTTTCGAAACCTGTGTACCGGCAATAGACAGGGTTACCCGATCGGCATAATTTACTGCTGTGATAATGAAAATAATGAGCAAAACATAAAAACGAACGTGGGTTCGCTTTTTAGTTAATAAACTCGTTTCAACCGCCATGATATTTCTCCACGTGAATTTTGCTTTTGCGTGCGGCATGTGCTGCGGAGCTGTGAATAAGCCCGTTAGACATAAATATAATTGTGAAAAGGAAAGCGTTAATTAAAGGCGGGCTTTTTCACAATGAAATTCCCTGAAGAGAAAATAACGTCTCATTAACCGCTCCGCTCTTTTGCCGAGAATGGCAGTATAAAAAGCGTGGGCGGCTAAGTCATTATGCAAATGACCAATCTTATGGCGGTTCAAGAGGTCTTTTTTGTGATATCAGGTTGAATGTGCTTAAGGTCACATTACGACAACTTGGCGTGGGAGAATATTCAAAATATGACAATAATCACAATAGGTTGGGCGGATGCCAGACTTTTTGCGGTTATATGCACAACTATTGCGTGCCGAAAAGGGCGGTCCCCATCACCACGAGATCCCCCGGCAGATTCCTGAGCAACCCGGCGTGGTGTCTTTGCATTTTACCGTCGTGCACTACCGGCAAACCCGCCGGCAGAGCGCGGGCTTTCGCCAGCATTTCCGGCATAAAGTCGCCGCCCCCCGGCGGGGCGCTTAATATCAGCGCGCCGTCCGCTTCCTCCAGTAAATGCCGCACCGACGAAACGCTGATATGCGGACTGAGGGCCAGATAGGCGCGGGATTTATAGTCCCTGATGGCCCGCAGCAGCGCCAGCGGATTTTCGCAGGTTTCAGGATGAAAGGCTATCCAGCGTGCTCCCATCTCGGCAAAGCGCAGCGCCCAGGATTGCGGATGCCGGATCATCAAATGGACGTCGATGGGCAAATCAACGCTATCCCGTAATTGGCGGAACAGGGTCTGGTTAAGGCCGTGGAACGGCACGAAAAGCCCGTCCATCACATCAAAATGCAGGGATTCGAGATGCGGCAATAGCGGCAGCAGCTGCGCCATAATACAGCGCTGATCGGCGGCATAGACGCTGGCGGAAATATTCACGCCGCCGCCGTTTCGCTGTCCCAGGCCGCTTTGCGCAACATTGCCGCCGTGATTTCACCGGCGGGAAGGATAACCCCGTCGCACTGCCCGTGCCGGAAAACGGTAATCACATCCGCCACTTCCAGCAGCTCTTCTTCTTCGCTGGAGACCATGATCACGCAGCAGCCGGCATCCGCCAACTGCCGGATGATCCGATAAATATCCGCCTTGGCGCCGATATCCACTCCCTTGGTGGGCTCATCCAGCAAAATAAGCGTGGCCTGCTGGCCTATTACCCGGGCGAACAATACTTTCTGCTGGTTGCCGCCGGATAAGGATTGGATCGGCCCGTCCAGCGAACCGAGGGTATTCATGCTGTGCAAGATAGTCCGCGCGTTCCGGTCCGCACTGCGGTGGTTGATCATGCCGCCCTGCCGGAAACGGCGCAATATCGGCAGCACGGCATTGGTCAGGCTCGACATTTTCGGGATGAAGCCGTCTTTTTTACGCTCTTCGGTAAGATAGGCGATGCCTCGTTTGATGGCCAACGCCGGGTTGGCGGGATGATAGGGACAGCCGTTCAGTACGATCTGGCCGCCGGTCATGCTCTCCAATCCGTAGAGAGTACGGCAAAAGCGTGTCCGGCCGGCGCCGGCCAGACCGTAGACGCCCAATATTTCGCCGCGCCGGGCGCTCAGGCGGATATTTTTCAAGCGTGTCGTGGAGAGCTGATTGACGCTCAGGAACGGCGTCTTGTCTCCGTCGATCCCGCGGTGGCGCTGTTGGGTACGCTGGTAGGCGGCGGCGTCCCCCACAATGGCATCCACAATGGCCTGTTTGCCGAGACTCTGTTTGCCGGCGTGGTAAATCACCCGTCCGGCGCACATAACGGTGGCTTCGTCGCACACCCCCAGGACTTCGTCCAGCTTGTGGGACACCAGCACTACGCCGATGTTTTTTTCCAGGGCGATATGCCGGACGGCCTTCAGCAATTCTTCGGCCTGGCCGCCCTCCAACGCGGTGGTGGGCTCATCCAGAAATAAAAAACGCGCGTCGCGATCGAGATTGGCAATCACCTCCAGCATCTGTTTATCGGGGTGTGACAGATTTTTCACCAGGTCGCCGGCGCTGAAATGCAGCCCGTATTCAGTGATAACCCGCTGGGTATGGCGCAGCATCGCCGTCTTGTCGAGAAAACCGCGCCGCCGTATTTCCCGGCCGAGGAACAGATTCTGCCAGGCATACATATCGGGTATCAGCCGCAGTTCCTGATAAACGCAGGCGATGCCCTCCTTGAGAGCATCCCTTGGCGAAGCGAGACGGATGACGCGATCCCCCAGCAGGAGCCGGCCCTCGTCGTGGCTGTTCACCCCGGCCAGAATTTTCAGCAGGGTGGTTTTACCGGCGCCGTTATGACCGAACAGGCCGTGGATTTTTCCGGGCTCGACGCAAAAATCCACTCCGTGCAGTACCTGCACCCCTGAAAACGCGATCTTGATACCGCGGGCAGCATAATTCATCTTATTTCGCCTCCGCCGTTATGCCTTAATATGCCGCATCGATGACTTTGGGGGCATTGTCTTTATTCACCAGCAGCGGCGGACTGTTCAGCAGCGGCGGCAGGGTTTCCCCGGCGAAATGTTTTTTCACGCTATCCACCAGCAGGGAGGCCAGCTTAACCGGTTCCTGTATGGCGCCGGCTTTAAGAATGCTGTTGTCCTCGATGCGTTTGACGCCTTCTTTATCCACAAAGCTGTAAAGCTGCACGTTGCCTTTCTTGCCCAATTGTTCGATGGCCGCCGCGGCGCCCAGCGCCGAAGGTTCGGTATCGGAAAATACCACCGTCATTTCCGGGTTGCCCTGCAGCATTTCCGTGGTGACCTTAAGGGAGGTGGTCTCTTCCACCTTGCCGTTCACCAGGGCCACCACTTTCAGGTTGGGATTGGACGCGATGGCCTGTTTGAATCCGTCGTCGCGGGCGTTGGCGGAGATGGAGGTCGGTTCGCCGACGATACCGATAACCGCTTTGCCATCGGGGCCGAGGTCTTTCACCAGCTGTTCGCCGATATAATGGCCGCCTTGCGCCTGATCGGTTTGCACGCCTTGCACAACGCTGACGCCTTGCTGCTTCATACCGTCGGTATCGGGCAGCAGATTAATGGTAAAGGCCGGAATCTTGGCGCGGTTCAATTCACCGATGACCGCAACGCAGGGGCCTGAGGAGACACAGTTCACCGCCACGGCGTCAACTTTCTGCTGCACGAAACTCTGCACCTGGGAGAGCTGTTTGGCGTCATCATTGTCGGCGATGGACACTTTTACATTAAACCCCTGCGCCGCGCCGTTATCTTCGAAGCTTTTTTTCATCGCCACATAGTAAGGGTTGGTTAAGTTGGGCAGCGTTACGCCGAGGGTTTTTTTCGCCGGCGCGCCGGCGGTTTGACTGCTGTCTTCGCGATTGCATCCCGCCAATGCGGCGCTAAGCACCAGCATTGTGGTGGCGACAATGAACTTATTACGGATTTGCATGGCCTTCTCCTGGCTGTTGGGTACGTTGATTTTGATTTTTTGTTATGGATTTGCAGAGGGGTTTACGGCGTTTAAGCCAGGGAAGGGTGATTTTCCTGGCGGTTCTCAGGGTGTCGAAGGTCACGCCGAACAGAATGATCAGGCCGATAACCAGCGGTTGCCAGTAGGCGCTGACATTCATGACATTCATCAGGTTGGAGATAGCGGCGATAAGCATCGCGCCTATCATGGCGCCGATAATACTGCCGGTGCCGCCGAACAGGCTGACGCCGCCCACCACGGCGCCGGCGATGGAAAAGAAGAGTTCGTCGCCACGTCCGGCGGTGGGGTAGCCGGTCATCAGCCGGGAACCGTAAATCAGTCCGCCGCAGGCGGCGCATAGCCCGGAAATGGCGTAGACCAAGAGGGTGATGCGCGGGATACTGATTCCCGCCAGGCGCGCCGCGTCGGCATTTCCCCCCACCGCGTAGATATGGGTGCCGGTGACGCTGCGCTTAAGAAAAATGACCGCCATAATCACCGCAATCAATAGAGCCAGCACCGGGAAGGGAATGCCCAGGGGCTTGGACTGGCCGATAAGGCTGTAGCCGATTTGGGTTACCCGGATGGACTCCGCGCCGGTGATGATCTGCGGTATTGATGCCGCCACCCCCATCATGGCGAACGTGACAATAAAGGGCGGTACGCCGGTGCGCTCGATGATTAAACCGTTCACCAGCCCGGTCAGGGCGCCGGCCGCGAGGACAATGGGCACCGCCAGTTGCCAGGGCAGGCCGAAATTCTCCATCAGCAGCGCCGCCAGCACGCAGGTCATGGCGACGATAGAGCCGCAGGAGAGATCGATGCCGCCGGTGAGCAGCACAAAGGATTGGCCCAGGCAAAGAAAACCGATTACCGCGCCGTTAAGCAACAATACCATCAGGTTCGATACGGTAAGAAAGTTGGGGGAGGCGATAAATCCCCCCAGCATAACCAATAGGAACACCGCGGCAATGCCCGCTTCCGGAGGAATACGGATCGGCTGCTTTTGCACCGTCGCTTTATCAGGTTGACGCATGGTGACTCTCCAGGAATGAGTGAGCGCTGCGGACATAATTTTTCAGCACCGGGCCGGCATCCGCCCGCGGCTGCGCCGCCGCCTGCAGAGGCACGCTCCAGCGGCCGGCCATGTCGTCGTTGCTGCAGCCCGCGGCTATCGCCGCCGCCTGGATCGCCGCCCCGGCGGCGGCGGTTTCCGCCACCGGACTGACCCAGACGTCCTGCCCGCTAAGATCCGCCAATATTTGCCGGTATGCCCTGGAGCGCGCGGCGCCGCCGGTAAGCAATAACCGGCCGGACATGTTAAAACCGTAGCCAAGCAGCGTTTCGCGGCCCATTAATAAACCGCATAACACGCCTTCCACGGCGGCGCGAGCCAGGTGTTGAGGGGTGGTGGTGGTGCGCAGGCCATCCAGCCGGCCGTGGGCGTCGGGCAGATTCGGCGTCCGTTCGCCGTCCAGATAGGGCAGCAATACCAGTCCGCCGGCGCCCGGTTCACAGGACAGCGCCAGGGAATCAAAGTCTTCGGTGGAGACATTCAGCAGCCGGCGGAAGGTATCCGTCACCTTGGCGGCGTTAAGGGTGGTAATCATCGGCATATAGCGCCCGGCTGCATCGGCATAGACGTTCAGGGTGCCGGTGGGATCGATGATCCCCTGCGGAGTGATACCGTACAGGGTGCCGCTGGTGCCGATGGAAATAGCCACATCGCCGGGCTGCACGTTCATGCCCAGGGCCGCCGACATATTGTCCCCGGTGCCGACCCCCACCAGGGCGCCGGTGAGTTCGGGCAACCCCGCCGCTGCCGTAACTTCCCCCGCCAGGCCGTGGGAAGGAATAATCTCCGGCCAGCGCGCCGGCCAGTCGATATCAGGATTAACCAGTGCGGCCAGCTGCGGCTGCCAGCTGTTGTCGAACGGGTTGAAATAGCCGGTGCCCGACGCGCCGCCGCGTTCCGTAACGCTGCGGCCGCATAACCGGTATACCAGGTAATCGAAGGGCAGCATGATGCGCCGGCTGCGGGCCAGCAGACCGGGGTGATGCTGCTCGGTCCAGGCCAGTTTGGCGATAGTCATTGCCGGGCCGGGTACCGAACCGGTGGCACAGGCCCATTCCAAAGGGGTCAGTTGCTGTAATAACCACCGGGCCTGCGGTGCGGACTCGGTATCGTTCCATAGCTTGGCCGGTCGCAGCGGGCGGTCGTTTTCATCAAGGATCACCAGCCCGTGCCCCTGTCCGCCGACGGACAGGGCGGCGATTCGCGGCCAGTATTCCCTCAGTTCCCCCAGCGCGAGGCATAAGGCCTGCCACCAGGCTTCCGGATCCTGCTCGCTGCAGGGCGGCGTGGTGGGGGGATGGGGCGCCCGCGCTTGGGCTATCACCCCCCCGTCGCCAAGGCTGCGAAGTAAAACGGTGCAGGATTGGGTGGACGAATCAATACCGGCGGCGATATCGCGTATCATGCTGCTACCTCTGTTCGCTTTTTTGCAAACGCTTGAGACTGTCCGCCGCATCTTTGCCTACCGCGCCGGCGGGGTGGGTGAAAAAAAAAGACTCCCACTCATAGCCGCGCAGACGCCGGGAAATCTCCACCAGAACATCCGTCAGCGCTGAAAACGCCAGCGTACAGCCGGTGGCGATAACGCCCCCCAAATCGCAGTCTTCCTCCAGGGGAATCGACAGCGTCATGTCCGCCATTTGGCTCAGGGGCGAGTCGGGGTTTGCCGTGATGACCACCAGATGACTGGCCAGGGTCTGCCCGCGCCGGCAAAAATCGTTCAATTCCTCCGAATTGCCGCCTTTTGAGAAGGCCAGGATAATATCCTCCGCCGTCAACGCGCCCAAACCGCCGTGTAAACCGTCCCCGGGCGAGAGAAAGAACGCGGGCGTGCCGCTGACGGAGAGTAAATGCGCGGCCCGCCGCGCCACGGAACCGCTGGTGCCGCTGCCGGTGACTAAAACCTTGCCATTGCAGGCGGCCAACAGAGCAGTGACGCGATCGAATACCGGCTGGTCAAAGAGTTTTTTAATGGCTGCTACCGCCTGGATGTCCGATTCGGTCACCTGCGCCGCCACGCCGGCGGCATCAAAAAAGTCTCGATTGCTCATATGTGCGTTCACTCCGCTCGATTGATGTACGCAATAAATTACTTTATTCAAATATTCGCGCAATTGCTGCCTGTTATTTATCCGATATCAATCACATTTTTCATCACTGAGGCGTTGTTAGGCACATAAAACAGTGAATCAGGTCTGAATTTTTTTACCATTGCCTTTTTTAGCATCGCTCAAATGAGCATGTTAAAAAGGAGCACACCAATTGCGGGTTTCCACCGGCGGCGCTATATAAAGCGCCGCTTGCCCCGGCCGGCCGGCGGGGGCAGATTTGCAATGTAACAAAAAGTTAATGAGGGCAGCGGCATCAGGGCCGCGGGGAGGGGAATTTCCCTTTTAGAGAAGCGGTCTATTTCAGGGGCAACGGGTCCAGGGCCAGCAGATAGCGTGCCGTACCGGCATCGGTGATAAGCGTAGTGACCCATTTTCCGATCAAGGCCGCGGCAATGGCGCCGTATTTTTCCTGGCCTCCGGCAATGGCCACGACTTCCGGCACGTTGCGCACCTGCTCATCCCTCATGGACAGGCTGAGCTTATCCAGCGGCGAGGGCACCACCTGGCCGTGCTTGTCCACAATGGTGGTGCAGATATCGGCGCAGACGCCGGCGGCCAATACCTGCCGGCGCCAGTCATCCGGAAAGGTGGTGAACATGCATGATGCCGGTGGATTCCAGGAGCCGATGCCGGTTATCAGTACATCCAAGTGATTATAACGCTCGTGCACCGCCGCCACGCTGGGTTCCCGCAGCAGGTTGCGCGCCGTTTCCTCGTTGTCCACCCACATGGGAATATAAATCGGGTGCGCCTTGCCGCCGCTGATATTGGCAATGCGATGTATCAGTTCGATGGAGTTATGGGAGAATTCCATGCCGGGCTGCGCGCCGGCGGCCTGTACCACATCCAACACCGGCAAATGGGTCAGGGCGTCGGCCACCGCCGACAAGACCCGTCCGGAGGCTACGCCGACGCTCATGCCGGGCATCAGCAATTCCTCCAACGCCGCCGCGCCGAGAACACCCAACTGCTGGGTAAGGGCGCTGGCGGGCAGATCCGGCCCCACCATCACCACCGCTTGATGGAGGCCGAATTTTTTTGTCAGTTGCTGGGAAAGGGCAATGTCTATATCTTCCTGCTCGGCGATGACAAATTTTACTAAACCCCGCTCAATGGCGTTATCGAGGATGCGGGCCACGCGAAACCGCGAGATGGTCATTTCATCGGCAATCTGGCTTTTGGTCTTGCGGTCGATAAAATAGGCGCGCGCCACGGTAATCGCCTGGATTTTCTGTAGGGGTAGAAGGGGCATCAAAAGATCTCCCGGCGCAAAGGACGCAGGCCGACCACAGGGGGCCGGCCATTTGTGATAATGTTGATATTGTCCGTTGCGCCGTCTTGTTTGCTCATTTGAGCGTAATCTTAGCTCATTGTATCCTCGCTGTCAGCTAACTTCTGCGGCCATGGCGTGATATCAGAGGTAGCGAGCGATAAATTTTTCCATATCGCGAAAATCCGCCATCCGTTCCCGCAGGGTCTCGTGATCCCAATGCCACCACTGGCTGCGCTCGATACGTTCGATGAGGGAATCTGAGAAACGGCTGCCGATTTGTTTCGCCGCCACGCCGGCGACAATAGCGTAAGGGGCGACATCCTTGGTCACCACCGCCGCGCTGCCCACCACCGCGCCGTTGCCGATGGTGACGCCCGGCATGATCACCGCGTTATGGCCTATCCAGACATCATGGCCGATGGTGACGTGCTGGGCGCGGCGCCAGTCAAAAATGGCTTCGTCGTCCTCACCGAGATCATAGTCCGAACTGCGGTAGGTGAAGTGGTGCTGGGCGATACGCTGGTAGGTGGGATGATTGCCGGGATTGATCCGGACATAGGTGGCGATGGAGACGAATTTGCCTACGGTGGCATAAGAGATCTGGTTGTGGCCGGCGGTATAGGAGTAATCCCCCATCTCCACCTCCTCCAGTATAGCGTCGTCCCCTAAATGGACGTACTGACCCAACCGGGATTGGTTCAGCGTCACGTTATTGCCTATCTTGGGTTGCGCTTCGATATTCATATTGATTCCTGTGGCGGATTAATCAGGGCCAGAAAGGCCGTTACGGTGTCGGCGATGGGGCCGTTGTTATCAAGCCAGGCGCAGCGGTCCGGCACAGACTGCTGGTACTCAGCCGCCCGGGCCAGCCGCTCGGTAATCTCCTTGGCGGTTTCCCGTCCCCGCTGGCGCAGCCGCTGCCGCAGGTTGGCCGGCGAGACCCGCAGGCAGACCGGCAGCAGGCGCTCTCCGTAGCGTTGCTGCGCCTGGGCAAGATGGGCGCGGGAACCATTCACCACTACATGGCTGTCCCGCAGCAGCCATAAATCGATTTCAATGCCCAGGCCGTAATAGTAGCGGTGCGCCTGCCAGTGCAGCGCGAACAGCCCCGCGGCGCGGCGCTGCATGAACTCGCTTTCGCTCAGGGCAATGTGGTTCTCGCTGCCGTCGCCGGGCGGGCGGGTAATGTAGCGATGCGAGACCAGCACAGAAGGCACCGGCCGGCTGCGCATCGCCGCCAGCAGGCTGTCCTTGCCGGATCCCGACGGGCCCATAAGATAAATGAGGCGGCTCATCAGTAAACCTGTCGGCCCTGGCGCCAGACATTTTTCACATAGATATGGCCGTCGTGGCGATTGACCAAAACCAGATCCCCGCGCTTGCCTTCGGCGATCAGCCCGCGATCGCTAAGTCCCAGGGCGCGCGCCGGATTCAGCGTGACCATTTTAGCCGCCTGCGGCAGGGTGTAGGCGTTGCTCTCGTCATGGGCAATGCGAAACACGGCGTCCATCAGGCTGGCGGGGTAATAATCCGAGGAGAGGATATCCAGCATGCCGAGAGTCGCCAGGTGTTGGGCCGCCACATTACCGGAATGGGATCCTCCCCGCACGATATTCGGCGCGCCCATCAAGACCTGTAGGCCATGGCGGCGAGAAGCCGCGGCGGCGGCTTCCGTGGTGGGAAATTCGGCAATGGCCGCGCCCAGGACGGCGGATTCCGCAACGTGTTCCTCGGTGGCGTCATCATGGCTGGCCAGGGCAATGTCGCGCCGGCGGCAGTGTGCGGCAATGGCCGTGCGGTTGGGCGCCGACCAGCGCTGCGCCAGGCCGGTTTGCTCCTCTTCGAACGCAGCCATCTGACCCGGAGTGAAGTGATATTTGCCCTGGTAATATTCGCGGTACTTCTCCAGAGAGGCGAACTGGCGCTGACCCGGCGAATGGTCCATCAGCGAGACCATGGACACGCCGGGTTTATCCACCAATTGCTCGAACAGCGGCAGGGTGCTGTGATGGGGCAGCTCGCAGCGCAGATGCAACCGGTGTTCGGCGCGGTTGCGCCCCGCCTGCTGGCTGTTGATAACCGCATCGATCATTTTTTGCAGGTTGCCCAGCCGGTGGCCGCCTTCGCGGACATCGCCCACCGCCACCGCATCCAGCACCGTGGTGATGCCGTTGGCTATCATCAGCGCATCATGGCTGCTCATGGCGGAATGGGACGGCCAGTCCACCTTCGGCCGCGGATTGAAATATTTATCCAGGTTGTCGGTATGCAGCTCGATGAGACCGGGCAGCAGCCAGCCTCCTTCGCCGTCCAGGGCCTGCGGCAGCCGGCTGGGGCTCTCGCCGATGCGGCGGATAATACCGTCTTCCGTCTCGATGGCGCCCTCCACCACCTCGTTTTCCAAAACCAGCTTAACGTTATTGATGATCATTTTGACATCTCCAACCCATGGGGAGGCTGCATGGCATATAAACGGTCGGCTACCCGCGCCCGCACCCCGTCGTCGTGAAAGATGCCGACGATGGCGGCGCCGCGCTGTTTGGCACGTTCAATCAGCCCCACCACCGCCGCGCTGTTGCGGTTGTCCAGAGAGGCGGTGGGTTCGTCCAGCAACAGCACCGGGTAGTCGACGATAAAACCGCGGGCGATATTGACCCGTTGCTGTTCCCCACCGGAAAAGGTCGACGGCGCCAGAGGCCAGAGCCGCCGCGGCACGTTGAGAAGGGCCAGCAGCCCCTCGGCCCGCTCGCGGCAGATGCCCTCATCGATACCCAGCTCCAGCAGGGGCTGCATAACTACCTGCAGGGCGCTGATACGCGGAATGACCCGTAAAAACTGGCTTACCCAGCCGAGGGTATGGCGGCGTACCGCCATGATCTGCCGGGCGTCGGCGGGTACCATATCCAGCCACTGGTCCTGATGACGCAGCCAGATATGGCCGCTGTCGGGCAGATAGTTCGCATACAGCGATCGCAGCAGGGTGGATTTACCGCTGCCGGAATGGCCGTTCAGCACCAGGCACTCCCCGGCGCTGACCGTCAGATTGGCATCCGCCAGCACCGGCAGGCGTACGCTGTCCTGGTTATGCAGCACAAAGGTCTTGCTCAGGTGTTCCACTTGTAATAGCGCGTTGTCTGGTAAATTTTGCATAAATTCTCTCGTTCAGGACAAAATGGACGACACCAGCAGTTGGGTATAAGGATGATGGGGATCGTCTAGCACCCGATCGGTCAGACCGCTTTCCACCACTTCCCCGTGCTTCATTACCAGCAGCCGGTGGGCCAATAAGCGCGCCACGCCGAGATCGTGGGTCACGATCACCGCCGCCAACTGCATCTCCACCACCAGGCCGCGCAGCAGATCCAGCAGCCTTGCCTGCACCGATACGTCAAGCCCGCCGGTGGGTTCGTCCATGAACACCAGCTTCGGGTGGGTCACCAGATTGCGGGCGATTTGCAGCCGCTGCTGCATTCCGCCGGAAAAGGTGGTGGGAACATCGTCCAGGCGCGCCAGGGGAATTTCCACGTCGGTGAGCCATTGTCCGGCCTGGCGGCGGATGTCGCCGTAATGACGCTCCCCCACCGCCATGAGCCGTTCGCCGATATTGCCGCCGGCGGATACCCGCGCCCGCAGCCCGTCGAGGGGATTTTGGTGCACCACGCCCCAGTCGGTACGCAGCAGGCGGCGGCGATCGCTCTCGGCCATCCGGTAAAGATCGTGCTCCTCGCCGGCGCCGGGGCGGTAGATAATCCGCCCTTCCTGGGGCGCCAGTCGGGCGGAAATGGCTTTCAGCAGGGTGGTTTTGCCGGAGCCGGATTCGCCGACGATGCCGAGCACTTCGCCGGGGTAAATCTCGAAGGAGACATTGCCGAAGCCCTTGCCGGGGGTATAAAAATAGGTCAGGTTTTCCACCGACAGCAGCGGCGTTGAAGAAAGGGTTGCAACATTCATCAGCGGGACGCCTCATGTGGGGGTTGGGATAACGCCAGTTGCTGCCGGCAATAGTCTGTATCCGAGCAAATGAACATCCGGTTGCCCAGGTCGTCCAGTACCACTTCGTCCAGGTAGCTGTGGCGGGAGCCGCAAATGGCGCAGGGCTCGTCCCACTGCTGGACGGTAAAGGGATGGTCGTCAAAATCCAGGCTTTCCACCTGGGTAAACGGCGGCAGGGCATAGATGCGTTTTTCCCGTCCGGCGCCGAACAGCTGCAGCGCCGGCATCATATGCATCTTCGGATTGTCGAATTTCGGGATCGGCGACGGGTCCATGACATAACGGCCGTTGACCTTTACCGGATAGGCGTAGGTAGTGGCGATGTGGCCGTAGCGGGCGATATCCTCGTACAGCTTCACCTGCATCACGCCATACTCTTCCAGGGCGTGCATTTTGCGGGTCTCGGTCTCCCTGGGCTCGATAAAACGCAGGGGCTCGGGATTGGGCACCTGGTAAACCAGGATTTGATCTTCCGCCAGCGGCGTTTCCGGGATGCGGTGGCGGGTCTGGATAATGGTGGCCTCCACGGTGCGTTCGGTGGTGGCCGCGCCGGCTACCCGCTGAAAGAAGCGACGGATGGAGACCGCGTTGGTGGTGTCGTCCGCCCCTTGGTCGATGACCTTAAGCACATCGGTCGTGCCGATGATGCTGGCGGTCACCTGGATACCGCCGGTGCCCCAGCCATAAGGCATCGGCATTTCGCGGCCGCCGAACGGCACCTGATAACCGGGGATCGCCACGCCCTTTAAAATAGCGCGGCGAATCATGCGTTTGGTCTGTTCATCCAGATAACCCGGATTGTAGCCGGTCAAAATATCACTCATGGTTTTCCCCTCCGGCGGCGTATTCCCGGCGCAGGCGTTTAAGCAGCTCCAGCTCCGCCTGAAAATCCACGTAATGGGGCAATTTCAGGTGGGAGACGAAACCCGATGCTTCGACATTGTCGGCATGGGCCAGTACAAACTCTTCATCCTGGGCCGGGCTGGCGACGGGTTCGTCGTAATCCCCGGCCTGCAGGGCGCGATCCACCAGCGCCATGGACATGGCCTTGCGTTCGGCGCGGCCGAACACCAGACCGTAGCCCCGGGTGAAGTGAGGCGGTTCATTGCCCGGGTCGACAAAACCGTTGACCATTTCGCATTCGGTCAGCAGGATTTCACCCACCTCAACGGCGAAACCCAGCTCTTCCGGCACCCATTGCACGCTGAGATAGCCGCAGCGGATCTCGCCGGCAAACGGATGGCTGCGGCCGTAACCGCGCTGGGACGAATAGCCCAGGGCCAACAGGAATCCCTCATCGCCGCGCACCAGCCGCTGCAGCCGCGCCGAACGGGAGCCGGGATACACCGGCGGATGGCGGGTGATGTCATCCGGTTCGCTGCCGTCGTCCTGCTCGGCCCGCGCCAGTCCTTCCCGGTTCAGCAAATCGAATACGTGGGCGCAGCTTTCCGGCAGCGGATCGTCCGCCTGGGGCGCCGTGGGCGCTTCCCCCTCCGCCAGCAGGGCAAAATCCAGCAGGCGGTGGGTATAATCATAGGTGGGGCCCAGTACCTGACCGCCGGGCAAATCTTTGTAAACCGCCGAGATCCGGCGCTCAAGGCGCATGGTTTCGGTGCACAGCGGTTCGCTGACCCCCAGGCGCGGCAGGGTGGTACGGTAGGCGCGCAGCAGAAAAATCGCCTCCACCAGATCGCCGCCGGCCTGCTTTATCGCCAGGGACGCCAACTGCCGGTCGTAAATGCCCCCTTCGGTCATGACCCGATCCACCGCCAGGCCCAGCTGTTGATCGATCTGTTCGCAATCGATGTCCGGCAAAGCGCTATCCCCGCGGCGCAGATGCTCCTGTAATTGATGGGCGGCATCAATGGCCTTCTCGCCCCCTTTCACTGCGACATACATCAGTACACCTCCACGTGGGTGGTTCGCGGGATTGCCAGCAACTGGTCGTCGCACAGCAGGATAAAATCAAGGCCCAAGGGAAAACGCCGGGACGGGGTCAATAAATAGTCCTTTACCGCCGCGGGCAGCGCCGGGGCGATATCGCGCCGTTCCTTGATACCCGGCCCCCTAAGGCGCAGCGGCGTTCCCTCATCCAGGGAGGCCACCTGCACCAGCACCGTGGCTCCCGACTCGGGCGAGGTTTCATCGCCACAGGGCAAGGCCAGCAAATCCGGCCCGGTAATCCGGTCATCGAACAGCGCAAAGCCGGTGCCCGTCAGCGCCTGCACCAGCGGAGCGCCGGTATGAAAACGCAGCGTGGCCTGCACGCTGTCGCTGCACAATGACGGCGTGATATATAAAGGCGTTTCACCGTCAGCCAGGGTCAGCAGCACGCCGGCGGCGGCGGGAACGACGGCGTCCCAGCGGGGACAATCGTCGAGGGTAATACGGTGGCCCGGTTCGCTCAGCGCTTTGAGCAGCAGCCTGAACGATCGCTGCGCCTGGAAAACGGGATGGGTAAAGCCGGCAAGAAGCGTCATTAGCTGTCCCCCCTTACCAGAGTAAAGAAATCCACCCGACTGGCGGCGACGGCGCGGGCGCGCAGCTGTTGCTGTTCCCGTCGCCGTGCGGCCAGCGGCTCGATCAGCTGTGACTGCAAACGCTCCCGATACTCTGTTTGCTGCATCAGGGCGTCAATCAGCGCGCACAGGTCGGCGTGGGCCTTGTCGCGTCCGGCGATATAGCCGTAGCCATAGGTACCGTTATCCAGCTGAACAACCGCCCGGGTGACGGTCATATCCCCCAGCACAAAGCGGCGGCCGGTGGCGCCCATACGGGCCTGTAGCTGGGTGAGCCCGATTTCCGGCGCCCGGACGGCGCGATAGGCGGGATGCAGATCCAGTCCCTGCCAATGGTCCCGCAGCAGGGCGGCGGGACTGGACGCCAAAACCGACATCCAGCGTTGCCTGGCCTCTAAGGTATGCATTCAGTGCTCCATGGTCAGTTCAATCATATCGGCGCGCGTCAGGGTGACGGAGTATTCCGCCACCTTGTCGCCGCCGGCGCAGGTGTTGAGGGTGCGAACGCACAACAACGGAGTTTGGTTGGCCGCTTCCAGCAACTGGCTCTCTTTGGCCTGTGCGCGGCGGGCGCTGATGCGCGTCTGGCGGCGCACCAATGGCTGGTGTAATTCCTGCCGGATAAAATCGTGCAGCGAACCGCTGCGAAACCGTTGCAGCGCCGGCCACCAGAGCAGATCCGGCAGATAGTGATCGATGACGCTTAGCGGCACGTTATTCACCCTGCGCAGGGTGCGCAGGTGTATAACGTTTTGCCCCTCTTCGCAGCTCAGCGCGGCGGCGATGGAACCGCTGGCGGGACGCAGCACCGCCAGCAGCAGTTCGCTGGTGGGGTGGCTGCCTTGATCCAGCAGGTTCTGGCTGAAGTGGGCGCGGGCATGCAGGGGATAATCATAAGGCCGCATCAGCACCAGGGTGCCGATGCCCTGCCGGCGCTGCAGCCAGCCTCGATCCACCAACTGATCCACCGCCCGGCGCAGGGTATGGCGATTGACCTCATACCGTTGCGCCAACTGCTGCTCGGACGGCAGATAGTCGCCGCAGCGGTAATGGGAACGCAACTCCTGCTCAAGCAGCGCGGCGATTTGCTCGTAGCGGGTAGGATAACTGGTCGGATGTCTAGACAAGTGCAGCATAATTAAAATCTCCGCTGACCGGATCATTCAGGTTTATTAAAAGAGGCAAGCCAGATGTTCTCGGGTTCAATGCCGACATAATGCACACCTTGCCGTGGAATGGGATTTATCATGCAGACGCTAAATGACAGCCGGGTTAATGGAATATGACGGAATCATGAACTCTTTAAGCGGGCGAATTTATTTTCTGGTAAGAGTATTAAAGATAAAAGAAAATTCGGAGAAACAATCAAAGTCTCTCGGGTTTTATTAATGATTAATTGCGTTTGAATGATGTCTCATCGGGGTCTAGGGAAGGGGGGGTATTAGCAGGCAAGAATAAAAGACTTTCCTGTTGCATACTTACCGTGATATTTGTTAAATTTTCATCCCGGAAAAACGTAAATTAATACAATAATTTTTTTATCGCCGGCTGGATCAAGTCATTATTATGTCACCGGCAGGTCATCTTATCATCATTAAGTTGTCATAATTTAATCCGTTAATACCAACCATATCGCTGACCTCCGGAGAAATAATATGGCCCAGCCACTCCTCAAGCTTGCGCAGACACCCATTCCCGGCCAACAGCCGACGCGGCAACAGCAAGTACTGGCGGTAAAAGGATTATATAAACATTACAAATCCCAGCAGCCGGTCCTGTCTGATATCAATTTCAATCTCTATGCCGGTGAATTTGTGGCGGTTATCGGCCGATCCGGCGCCGGCAAATCGACGCTGTTGCATGTATTGAACGGCACTATCCCTTCTTCCAGCGGTGAATTGCTGCATTATCGCCAGGAGGGGGATATTCTGGATATCGCACGCCTGACTCCACGGCAAATGCGGCGCTGGCGGGCGCAATGCGGTATGATTTTCCAAGACTTTTGCCTGGTTCCGCGTCTCGATGTTTTAACGAATGTATTATTGGGACGCCTGAGCCACACGTCGACGTTCAAATCCTTTTTCAAGATTTTCACCGACAGCGATCGCGCCAGGGCCATTGAATTACTGCAGTGGCTAAATATTTTACCCCATGCCTTGCAGCGGGCGGAAAATCTTTCCGGCGGACAGATGCAGCGGGTAGCCATTTGCCGGGTGTTAATGCAAAACCCGAAAATTCTGCTGGCGGATGAACCGGTAGCTTCCCTCGATCCGAAAAATACCCGTCGGATTATGGACGCCCTGCAAAGCGTTGCCGAAAGAAATATTGCAGTCGTGGTGAATTTGCATTCCGTGGAATTGGTAAAAGAGTATTGCAGCCGGGTTATCGGCATCGCCCAGGGACAGATTATTTTCGATAATCATCCCTCATTATTAACTGACGGAATATTGCATCGTTTATATGGCGACGAAAAAGAACAGTTACATTGATGGATTTTAAAATACAATCATGGCGTTGGAAGAATGCATTTCGGGTGGTAATCAGGGTTAATTTATTGTATCAGCGAACTATTCTCTCTCTTTAAACATAAAGGCTATTTAATGAAAAAAATATCTTCTCTGGCTGCCCTTGTGGTCGGCTCCACCATCATGTTCAACGTGGCGGCGGCCGATGCGCCGAAAGAGCTTAACCTGGGCATTTTAGGCGGGCAAAACGCCACACAGCAAATTGGCGATAACCTCTGCGTAAAAGAATTTTTTGATAAAAAATTACACGTCGATACCAAATTGCGTAATTCTTCCGACTATGCCGGCGTAATCCAGGGTTTATTGGGAGACAAAGTCGATATGGTATTGAGTATGTCCCCGTCGTCCTATGCGTCGGTTTATCTAAATAAACCTGATGCCGTCGACCTGGTGGGGATAGTGGTGGATGATACCGACCAATCCCGCGGCTATTATTCCGTGGTGGTCGTGAAAGCCGACAGTCCCTATAAAAAACTGGATGACCTGAAAGGCAAATCCTTCGGTTTCGCCGACACGGATTCCACCTCGGGCTACCTGATCCCGGATTTCGTGTTCAAGAAACAGTTCGGTGGCAATACGGATAATAAATATAACAATACCTTCTCCAGCGTGACCTTTTCCGGCGGCCATGAACAGGATATTCTCGGCGTGCTGAACGGCCAGTTCGAAGGGGCCGTGACCTGGACTTCCATGACCGGGGATTATAATAAAGGCTATAACACCGGCGCTTTCGGCCGTTTGATCAGAATGGACCATCCGGATTTGATGAAACAGATTCGCATTATCTGGCAATCGCCGATGATCCCCAACGGTCCGATCCTGGTGCGTCATTCTTTACCGGCGGATTTCAAAGCCAAGGTGGTTGACACCATCAAACAGCTGGACAAAGAAGATCACGCCTGTTTCGTCAAGGCCGTGGGCGGTACTCAGCATATCGAGCCCACCTCTATCGCCGAATTCCAGAACATTATCGACCTGAAAAAAGCGCTGACGCAGAATCGCTAATCCATGTTCGGGTCCGGCTCTTTGTCAACAGCCCAGCCGGTCCCTTTGTCTGGGACCGGCATTTTACCGGTGACGCATATTGAATACCGATTTCAACCACTATTACCATCAGGTGCGGCGCAAGCAAAAACGCGACACCCTGCTATGGTCATTGACCCTGGTGGCGCTGTATCTGGCCGCCGGCAACATCGCCGAATTCAATTTGCATACGGTATGGACCGCCATGCCGCACTTTTTCGATTATCTGGTACAGACCGTACCGATACTGCACTGGCAACAGCTGTTCGGCAATGTGCATACCGCCGGCTCGCTGGCGTATTGGGGCTATCGGCTGCCCATCCAGCTGCCCTTGATCTGGGACACGCTGCATATGGCGCTGGCCTCCACCATTTTATCCGTGCTGGCGGCCACCGTGCTGGCGTTTCTGGCGGCGAATAATACCCGAAGCCCGTTTTATCTGCGCTGGTCCATACGTACGCTGGTGGCGTTCCTGCGCACCATGCCCGAACTGGCCTGGGCGGTAATGTTTGTCATGGCGTTCGGTATCGGCACGTTCCCCGGCTTTCTCACGCT
Source organism: Sodalis sp. RH16 (assembly GCF_047324245.1). Lineage (NCBI taxonomy): Bacteria > Pseudomonadati > Pseudomonadota > Gammaproteobacteria > Enterobacterales > Bruguierivoracaceae > Sodalis > Sodalis sp. RH16. Next base: position 3,746,379 of record NZ_CP178737.1, read on the forward strand.
GGCGCTGCATACCGTCGGCAGCTTGACCAAGCTGTTTTACGAAGCGGTGGAAACCGCTTCGGATAAACCTGTTCGCGGCCTGGCCGCCTGCGGCGCCGGGCGGATATCCTGCATGCGTTTCGGGCTTTGGCCGCAGGTGAAACCGGTCTTTTTATCCTATAGCTTTATGCGGCTAGAAGTGAATTTCCGGCTGTCCACCATCCTGGGACTGGTGGGCGCGGGTGGCATCGGCCAGGAACTGATGATTAATATCAAGCTCGATCATTATGATCAGGTCAGTATGACTCTGCTGTTGATTGTGCTGGTGGTTTCGGCGCTGGATTACCTTTCCGGCAAATTGCGCAAATGGGTCGTCGAGGGGAACAACTGATGTTTACCGATACGCTGTCGCTGCAGGCGATACGGGAAATCAAGCAGCAAAACCGGCACATTTTCGCCCGGCAAAAAAAGGACGTGCTCAAGCTGGCTTTGGTCGGCGCGGCGATAATTATTTATTACGTCTTTTTCTTTTATCAGTACGGCATCCCTTGGCCGCGCCTGATGAACGGCTGCCAGCAGATTGGCCACTATTTTTTACGCATGTTTGTCTGGCACGATTTCGCCCAATGGCCGTTCGGCTACTATCTGCAGCAGATTTTCATTACCCTGGCCATTGTCTGGGTGGGCACACTGACCGCGACCGTTGTCGGCCTGGCGATATCGTTCCTGGCGGCGCGCAATGTCATGGTGTCGCCGCCGCTGCGGCTGGTGGCCATCGTGGTACGGCGTCTGCTGGATATTTTTCGCGGGGTGGATATGGCCATCTGGGGCATGGTATTTGTGCGCGCGCTGGGGATGGGGCCGCTGGCCGGCGTACTGGCGATATTTATGCAAGACGTCGGGCTGCTGGGCAAACTGTTTGCCGAAGGCCACGAAGCGGTGGATAAGTCTCCCGGCCGCGGGTTGACCGCTTTGGGGGCCAATAGTCTGCAAAAACACCGTTATGGCATCTTCACCCAGTCATTTCCGGTTTTTCTGGCGCTGAGCCTGTATCAGATTGAATCCAACACCCGCTCCGCGGCGGTGCTGGGATTTGTCGGCGCGGGCGGGGTCGGCCTGGTATATGCGGAAAATATGCGGTTGTGGAATTGGGACGTAGTGATGTTTATCACCCTGATCCTGGTGGCGATTGTCATGGTCATGGATAAAATTTCGGCCATTCTGCGCAAAAAGTACATCGCCGGGGAAGATATTCCGCTGTTCGGTCAACACTCCCAGACCGGCACCTCCCAGACCGGCACTCCACGCAAATAAAACCTTTAATCAACACCACGATGTTTGCCTTGGCGACCACTTGAGATATAAGCCATTCCCCTGGCGCCCCAGGCCGGCCCGAAACGGATTCGGCCATGGTTAAAACCATGGCCGATGGGGATGAAAAGGGTGGCGGCGTCTTAACGCATTGCCAGATAGGCGTTGTTCACTTTCCAGAGATAGCGTGTCGCCTGGGGCGCCGGATGCCGCGTCTGCACATGACGGTAGAATTGATCAGGCGTCATGTCGTTGATCATGGCGATGGCCCGCCCGCGATCGCTGGAGAAGGAACGCAGCAAAGCCCCTGCGCCGTTGACATAAGCCACTGTCAGGGCGTAGCGCAGCGTCTGCGGGTTGGATATGCCGGAGAGCTGTCGCTGCAATATGCCAAGGTAAGCGGTGCCCAAATCGATATTAATCGCCGGATCTTTTAATTCATACGCGCTGGGCTGGCCGTAGCGGCCCTTGAACCGGTAGGCATCTCGCCCGGCGGTTTCCGCTTTAAGCTGCATCAGGCCTATGGCGTTGGACCGGCTGACGGCGGAAGGGTTAAAACCGGATTCAACCTGGATAATGGCTTTCACCAGGTTTTCATCCACGCCATAAACGCTGGCGGAATCATGAATATAGTCGCCATAGGTGCCGCTTTTGGGCGCCGGAGCGGGCAGCATTGTCATCGGTGTGCTGGTCACCAGGCTTATCGTCCGCGGGGGGGGTTGCTTGGCACAACCCGCTAATATGAGCGCGGCCATAAGAAGTATGATTTTCGGCTTCACTGAGGTCTCTCGCGACGGGAACGTTCGCCAGCATATACAAGATTTCAAGTCAGCAGAATAAATTTATTGATTTCTAGGATTAATCCTCAAAAAAATCAGAGCGCTGTCACAGTTTATTTCTTCACCATTTCCTAACGTCGGCTACCGGCTATTTCATTGGCCTGGGCGTCAGGGCAGCACAATCAGGTCATATGCCGGTAGATAAAATGGGCTGTTATGTTATACTATATCGCCTTAATTTAGGCCGGGCATTAACGCTTTGAGCCGCTTGCTGCCGTTTCCCCACGGGCAATTGGCACGTCGCTACCGGAGTTTTCAAACGCTGTTGGGAGGGAACAATGACCGATTCAATCCAGATACCTGAAATAGACGAACAGACACTCTTGTCCATGGATGAACGGGAATATATGAACGCAGCCCAGCTCGATTTTTTCAAACGGCGGCTGGCAACTGAACGGCGCGGGCTGTTGGATCATATCGATGGGCTGAAGACGGAAATCAAAAAGAGTAACGACGCCAGCGGCGATGAGGCGGACAAGGCCATGCGCGAAGAGGAGTTACGCTTTCTCTTCCGGCAAATCGACCGGGAAAGCCGTTTACTGCCTAAATATGATGCCGCCCTGCGCCGTATTGAAAACGGCACCTACGGCTATTGCATCGAAACGGACGAACCCATAGGGCTGCCTCGGCTGCTGCTGCGCCCCATCGCGGAAAGAAGCATTGATGCCAAGGTCACGCAGGAAATGCGTGAACCCTTGTACCGTCGGGCGGACTAACGTTGGCCGGGATGTGGCCTTGCGCAGCTTGCATCCCGGTTTGCCGGCCTTAGGCAATATGCGACAGCCAGTTCTTGATATGAATGGCATCGGTGTAGTGGGTATAGGAGCCGGTCCCCCCCATGATGACGATCAGGTAGGTATGCCGGCCGCTGGTGGTCCGGATCAGCAGGCAGTGGCCGGCCTCATCGGTAAAACCGGTTTTCTGCAGTTCGATATGCCATGAGGGATTGTTGATTAACCCATTGGAATTGCGGTAAACCAGAGGCCTGTCCCCCGGATAGACGGTATAGGTCTTGTCCACGGAAAATTGCCTGATAAGCGGAAACCGGTAGGCGTAGTTAAACATCCGCGACAGGTCAAAGGCGCTGGCGGTATTGCGGGGCGTCAGGCCAGTGGGATCGTTGAAATGCGTTTGTCGCATGCCCAACTGCCTGGCTTTTTGGTTCATGTGTTTGACAAACGCGGCGCGGCCGCCGGGATAGGCCCGGCTCAGCGCGGACGCCGCCCGGTTTTCCGATGACATCAGGGCGATATGCAGCATATCCCGCCGCGTCAGCACCGAACCGATGGTGAGTCTGGAATGGGTCCTTTTCAGCACATCGCGATCGTCCGGCCTGACCTCTATTTTTTGTTCGAGCTTCGGCTTGCTTTCCATTACCACGACAGCGGTCATCAGCTTGCTCAGCGAGGCGATGGGATAAGCCTGGCGAGCGTTTTTTTCAAAGAGTATCTTGCCGGTATTCTGATCAATGACCAAAGCGGAACGGGATTGCACCGATGGTCGGCTTATCATTTGGGCCTGGGACAGAGAACTTATCACGAAACCCAACAACAACAGGGACAGCCGGATATATCCCCGATAAACTGAGTTGATCCTTAACATCGTAATTCTTAACCTGACTTTGTAGAGAGGAATGTCGTATCTAACGCGTTGGATAAACAACGTAATAGACATCTGCTGGCCGTCGCGGAGTCCGGCGGAATGCAAGGGTACAGATCCCGCAGTCACTTGTATAGTAACGTTATAACATACAAAACAATTTAATATGTAACGTAGTATTAGCAATCGTTTATTCGCCGTTTAATCCCGGCGTCCCCCTGCCGCCTTATTATTCTAGCGGCGGGGCGCATTCCCCGCCACAGTTGGTAGCGGAGCAGCGCGCTACCGCAAAAAAGCGCGATCGGCCGATGTGTCTTGGCAAAGAACCCTTTGAGTGTTATGTTATACTGTATCAATAATAATTCGGCTTATTTATGAATCCCATTACTTTTCTTTTACGCCGCCAGGCAAGCCTCAACCTGCTTACCGCTTCCGGCATAACGCGCATGCTGGCCGCCTGTGCGGTGCTGGCCGTTCTGTGGGCCGTCATTTATTGGGCGTCGTTACTGCCATGATTACGCTGAATAATCTCGTTCTGGGCTATCAAGGACAGCGTATCAGCCGTCCTCTTAACGGCACCTTTGAAACCGGCAGTTTGACCGCTATCATCGGCGCCAACGGCACCGGTAAATCCACGCTGCTTAAAACGCTTGCCGGCCTGTTGCCGCCGGTGGCGGGCAATCTGGCCTTCGCTGCCGCGCGGCCGCCGCGCATCGCCTATTTGCCGCAGCAGTCGGAACTGGATCGACAGTTTCCGGTCAATGTTTTTGACGTGGTGTCCATGGGGTGCTGGCCGGCTACCGGATTGCTACGCCGCATCGGCGGGACGGACAAGGCCCTTATTCATCATGCGCTGCAGCGGGTGGGGCTGGAGGACATGCCTACCCGTCCCATAGATGCGCTCTCGGGCGGACAGTTCCAGCGCATGCTGTTTGCCCGCCTGCTGGTGCAGCAGGCGCCGCTGGTGCTGTTGGATGAGCCATTCACCGGCATAGACCGGCAGACCTGTGATCTCCTGCTGGAGGTTATCGGTCAGCTCCACCGGGCGGGGCAAACCATTATTGTGGTGCTGCACGATCACGGCCAAGTGGCCCGTCATTTTCCGCAAACATTGCTGTTAACCCCCGAACAAAACCGGTGGGGACCTTCCGCCGACATCCTGTCCCATCGGACACCGCAATCGGAATCCTGTTTTTGCTTTCAATCCTTTGATCGGGTCGGTTGATAATGCTGCATTTTTTTATTGATCCGTTTAACGCCTACGGGTTTATGCGCCGGGCGCTGGCGGCCTGTTTCGCCTTATCGTTAAGCACCGCCCCTCTGGGCGTGTTTTTACTGCTGCGGCGCATGAGCCTGGTGGGGGACGCCCTATCCCACGCCATTCTCCCCGGCGTGGCCATCGGCTACCTCATCTCAGGCATGTCGCTGATGGCCATGGGCATCGGCGGTTTCGCCGCCGGATTGCTGGTGGCCTTGCTCTCCGGCTGGGTAAGTTCAATGACCCAATTAAAAGAGGATGCCACCTTTGCCGGCTTTTACCTCGGGTCACTGGCATTGGGCGTCACCCTGGTATCGCTTCGCGGTTCCAGCGTCGATCTGCTGCATCTGCTGTTCGGATCGATCCTGGCCGTGGATATCAATGCCATCAAATTTGTCGGGCTGATTGCCGGTTTTACTTTCCTGTGCCTGGCGCTGCTGTATCGCGCGTTGGTAATTGAAGCCTTTGACGTGGCTTTTCTGCGGGTGAACCGCCAGGGCTATCCCCGCGTGATTCACGGCATATTCCTGGCGCTGGTGGTGTTGAACCTGGTGGCCGGATTCCAGATCCTCGGCACCCTGATGTCCGTAGGCCTGATGATGCTGCCCGCCGTGGCCGCCCGCTGCTGGTCAGGACATTTGCCGGTGATTCTGCTGATTGCCGCGGCCATCGGATTGCTGAGCTCCTGGGTGGGGTTGATGTGGTCGTTTTACGCCTCGCTGCCGGCCGGGCCGGCCATTGTCCTGTCCGCCAGCGTGATTTTTTTTCTATCGGTGTTATTGGGCCCGCGCGGCGGCTGTGCGCTGATGCTGCGGCGGCGAAGAGTACTTATCAATGAGGAAAAAGAATGAAACGTTTACCGGTATCCCTGGCAGTGGTGATGATAATGGCAAGCCCTGCGGCGCTGGCCAAAACCGTGGATACGGTGGCCAGCTTCTCCGTGTTGGCTGATATCGTGAAGGAAGTTGGGGGCGATCATGTGAAAGTGACCAGTCTGGTGGGGCCGGATGGAGATCCTCATAGCTTCGAGCCGTCGCCAAAGGACAGCCAGGCGTTGAGCCGGGCCGACGTGGTGTTTGTCAGCGGCCTGGGTTTGGAAGGATGGATGGGGCGCCTGGTGACGGCCTCCGGTTATAAAGGCACCATTATCACGGCCTCTGACGGCGGGACTACGCGCCATATGGATGAGGACGGTAAAACCATAACCGACCCCCACGCCTGGAACAGCGCCAAAAACGGTGCTATCTATGCGAGAAACGTAATGAATGCGCTGATTGCGGCCGATCCGGAAGATGCGGACTATTTCCGCCGACAGGGGGGCGCCTATATCCAGCAATTGGAAAAGCTCGACAGCTGGGCCAAGGCGGAATTTGCAGCTATTCCGCAGTCCAGGCGCAAAGTGATCACCAGTCATGACGCCTTCGGCTATTTTGGCGCTGAATATGGCGTTTCATTTTTGGCGCCGGTGGGTTTTTCCACCGAATCGGAAGCCAGCGCCAGCGATGTGGCCGGATTGATTAATCAAATCAAACAGCAGCATATTAAAACGTATTTTTTTGAAAATCAGACCGACCCGCGCCTGGTGAAACAAATTGCCTCCGCCAGCGGTGCGAAACCGGGTGGTGAGTTATATCCCGAAGCGTTATCTAAAGCGGACGGCCCCGCCGCCACTTATATCGCGGCATTTAAACATAATGTAGAGGCCATCGCCGACAGCATGAAATAAAATATCACGCCTACTCTTTGGCGGATTGATATAAATTCATGACCCTGTACGCCCAAGCGGAATAATAAATACGGAACACATGTTGTTTTTTTGCGTATAACACTATATGTTGCGTTTTATTAGCCCGTTGGGGCTAATATCTTGTACGTCACCGCATTGTCGGCGGGAACCATTCGGGGGCGTTTGGTATCCCGCCAGCAGCGAGGCTCCCCATGCTCCATAGCGAGGGGACAAACGGCGTCCCAATTTAACCGCCAGCACCAGCCCGGTGATGCCGAAAAATATCAATTCAGGGAATGTTATTTTCCGGCATGGCAATGGCATCGTGGTATCTCGCCCGTCAATATTCTACCGGCGAGATGCCGGCCTGGCCTCTGCCCTAGTGAGTGACGGCGGGTTTCAATGTGTCCTCGCACCATTGGCGGAAGCGGGTGGGACTACCGGATTGCGGCGTGCGCTGCACGGTGTTGTCCATGCCCTCGTTCTTGGCCGCCATCATGTCGACCATGCCTTGGGCCATGGCCTCAGACATGCCGAATCCCAGGAGCTTGGCCTTAAAGGCATCGAAGGGGATTTGCTGGAAACGCACAAGTTTCCCCAATACCTCGGTCATGATGCCCGCCATATCGTTGAAGGAGAGATCTTCGGGACCAAGTATCGGGACGCTGTCCTGTCCGCTCCAGGAGGCGTCCAGCAGCAAATCGGCGGCAACGGCGGCGATGTCGCGGGTAGCGCAGGTAGGTGATTTACGGTCCCCGTCGATGGGGGAAAAGAACATGCCCTGATTTTTGATGGACTCTATTTGCATTAGCATGTTATCCATAAACGAGGGCATGGTCAGCGCACGGAAGCTCACGCCGGTGCCGGAGATCAGGTCGTCCATTGCCAGCGATGCCGAGACGAATCCGGCGTGGCGGGGCCAACCGCGACCCAGGGCCGATACCGCCACCACCCGTTTGACGCCATGGCGCTTGAGGGCGTCGCACGCCGGCCGGGTGAAGTCCACGTAGGCGGCCTCCAGGCTCGCGGCCTGCATGTTCGGCGGCACCAGCCAGAACACCGAGTCGGCGCCGGCGAACGCCTGATTGACGATGGCGCTGTCCCCATGGGAACCTTGAAAAACCTCCACGCGTTCGCGGAAAGAGGCGGGCAGGCGCGAGGGATCGCGGGCGATAACACGAATAGGTTCGCCGTTGTTCAGGATCTTTTCAAGAACCTGTGTGCCGATGTTGCCGGTGGGGGTTGTTACGACAATCATAATTGAATTCCTCTGCTGGGTAGCCAAGTAAACTATACCGTACCGTTTACTTTTTTGTTTGTCAAGGCAGGGCGAGGTACGTTACAATCAGGCATGGCAAGAAGAGGCGATGAATTACGTGAACACATTCTGTGGATAGCCAAGGATGTGTTTCTGGAGATGGGGTTCGAGCGGGCGTCGATGGATGTGGTTGCCCGGCGCGGAGAAACATCGAAACGTTCCCTGTATGCTCATTTTGAGAGCAAGGAAAAACTGTTCCTCGCGGTCATAGACCTGGTGCGTGGGCTTTTTCTCGGCAGGCTGAGAATGCCTGGCGACTATTCAAATGAACCGGCGCAAGCGCTGGCGATGTTTTGTGGCCGCTATCTGGAAACGTTGCTTTACCAGCCCTCGATACAAATGTGCCGCGTCAGTATGTCGGAAACCAACCGCTTCCCGCAGGGGGCGGCGCAGCATTACGACGTGATGTTTACCGAGGTTGAAAGACGTCTGGGCGCTTATCTGCAGACGACGTTCGGTGTGTCGGCCCAGGCCGGCGCCGAGGCGGCGCACCGGCTTATCGGCCAGGTTATCTATCCGCGATACGTGCGGGCTCTTTTCGGTATTGATGAATTGGCGACAAGCTTCGACGGTGACGCCTTGGCGTCGGATTTTGATTTGGCGCCAATAAGACGCGCCGTCGCTGATTTGATTGAATCATTAACGAAGCAGTAGCATTAGACGGCCGCGGCCGGTACAGGGAGTCTGCCCGGCGGCGGGGGATTATTTCTTATTTAGTCAGCAAACAGTCCAAGTCCATATCGGAAAGCCCTGTCCATTTTTTAACCAGCGCACGATCCGTACCATCTGCAAGAGACTGCCGGGCTACCTCCAGCTTGCCTTTCAAAATACCTTCTTGCCGGCCTTGCTGCCTGCCTTCCTGCCTTCCTTCCTGCCGGCCTTCCTGTCGGCCTTGCTGCCAGCCTTTTCGCTTGCCTTTTCGCAGTCCTTCCCGTTCAAAATGTTGTGCTATGGTCAGCATTTCTTTTCCCTCCACATTAAGCGGCGCATGTTGATACAGCACCTGCACAAAACGCTCGATATCATCGGTTTTCCCCGCTCGCGCGATATAGGTTATCAGGCTTCTACGCAGCTTCCTTGAGGGTTGCCACCGGTTTACCAAGGTGCCGATATCCTTCACCAGCAACGCCATATCCCGCAGCCGGATATGCTTTTGTATCAGTTCGAGTAAAGCTACCCGCTTATGAGTCAAGATCTCCTTATCCGGTATGACCGAGAGATCGATCAGCGGGAAGGGACGTGTATAGATATCCCTGGCCAACTCAATATCGTTAAAGCAGTTAAACCAATCATTGTCATAAGGGTAGCCGCCCTTACGACCGCCTTGATAAAAAAGCAACGGCACCACCACCGGCAGATCTTTATGCCCTTGATCAAGATGCTGCTGCATGGCCGCAAGGCAGTAACGCATTAAACGAAACGCCATTAACCTTTGTGGCGTGCTTTGGTGCTCTACTAGACAATAAATATAGCCGGAACCTTTGCGGGTTTGCACCGAATAAAGCATATCCGAGCAGTGATGACGTAAATTCTCTTCCACAAAAGAACCGGAACACAGGGATAGTGTATTAAAATTGCAGCGCTGTCGTAAAGAAGAAGGTAAATGTATTTCAAAAAAATCACGGGCAGTGGCGGCATCGGTTAAAAACGTCTTGAATATTGCATCATGATGTGAATAATTAATTACCATATAAGATATCTATTTCATTATTAAATGTTTTCCTCGATACTGTGAATATTAACAGTGAGAGAATTAAAGTCTAATCAAAAAAAATATAAAGAATGATTAAAAATATTCGTTCAATAAAATATAAAAGAAGTGTTTTAAAAGTTATTAAACTTAATTAATGGAGAGGGTATTTATCGATTTGAAAATAAAATAATGATAGCCACTAATCGAACAATCCCCACCGCCGCAGGAATACTACAATATCGTGGCCACAGCGTCAGGCTTGCGCCGGCCACAATCTGACAGCTTTAGGCAATCTTGTCATGGGATTGGTCTATCCCCCTCCGCCGATCGCTGCTTAACATTAAAGCCACATCAACTTATATCCCAAGTAATCCGAGTCGCAGGACAGCCAACCTACCTGCAACTTGAAGTATGACGGGTATAGCGGCGGAGCCCATATGAAAACGGTCAATCAGGTCTATATCAACGGTCGGTTCGTCACGCCTCACGGCGAGGAACTGTTCGATTTATACAATCCCGCCACCAAGACGGTTATCGGGCGGGTGCGGTTGGCGGACGAGGTGGACGCGCAAACGGCGATTGCGGCGGCCAAGGCCGCTTACCCGGAGTTCAGACAGACCACCAAAGCCGAGCGAATGGACTATCTGCAGCGGCTGCATGACGCTGTGGCGGAAAAAACTGCCGAACTGGTGGACAGGATGGTGGAAGAGTATGGCGCGCCGCTGTCCATGAGCAGCGGAACGGTGGCCCGTGCCGCCGAGGCTTTCCGGCTCGCTAAAGTCCTGTTGGAGACCTTCGAATTCGAGAAACAGGCGGGCGCCGCCAGGGTAGTGCTGGAGCCGCTGGGGGTGGTGGGCCTGATTACCCCCTGGAACGCCAACTATAGTTTTATCTGCAGTAAGCTGGCGATGGTTATCGCCTCCGGCAGTACGGCGGTCATCAAGCCCAGCGAGATGAGCGCGCTGCAGACGCAATTACTCACCGAATGCCTGCATGAGGCCGGGCTTCCTTCGGGAGTATTCAACATTGTGACCGGGCGCGGCGATACGGTGGGTACGGAAATCGTCCGTCATCAGGATATCGCCAAAATTTCATTTACCGGCTCTACCCGGGTGGGCAAGCGAATTGCCCGAGAGGCGGTGGAGACCATGAAGCGCGTTACGCTGGAGTTGGGGGGAAAATCACCCAACGTGATTTTGGAAGATGCCGATCTGGAAAAGGCTATTCCCCTGGCGCTCAGCGCGGTGTCCATCAACAGCGGACAAGCCTGTATCGCCGGCAGCCGGTTGCTGGTCCCCGAGCGGCTGCTGGATGAGGTCATCAGATTGATTAAACGCCACAGCGCCGATTTAACGGTGGGGGATCCCCGTCAAAAGAGCACCCGCATCGGACCGCTGGTGAGCCAGATTCAATATGATCGGGTACAGGGCTATATCCGCAGCGGCATAGCGCAGGGCGCTGAATTGATAGTAGGGGGCGAAGGCCATCCCGAAGGCCTGGAGCAGGGCTATTTCGTCAGACCCACCGTGTTTGTCCGGGTGACGCCCGAAATGACCATCGCCCGGGAGGAGATCTTCGGGCCGGTGCTGTCCGTACTGACCTATAAATCAGAGACCCAGGCTATTGAAATGGCTAACGACACCGTCTATGGTTTACAAGCCTATGTCAGCGGCACCGATCTGCAAAGGGCGCGGCGGGTCGCCGAACAGCTGGTGGCGGGGCGCGTTTTTATCAACGGACTGTACGATTTGCCACAGGCGCCGTTCGGCGGCTTCAAGCAGTCGGGCATCGGCCGCGAGTTCGGCGCTTACGGGCTTGAGGAATATCTGGAACCCAAAACCATTGCGGGCCATGAATCATCTTGACGAAAATAATCGGTGAATCAGACGCGGGCGGGCAGGACGGCGTAACGTTGGCCTTGCTATGTGAAGAGGTGCGGGGCTGGTTCGACGGCGTGCCCGTTGAGCAGCGTTTTGTGCACACCGAATTGACGGGCCTGACCTTTATCCGGTTTTGTCATCCAACTGAGATGGGGCGGGGATTGCTTTCGCCTTCCCTTTGCCTGGTGTTGCAGGGGAGCAAAAAAATCCTGCTGGGTAAAGCCTTTACCGCCTACGGCGGCGGCAGCTATCTGCTTTCCACCCTCGATATGCCCATCTCCGGCCAGGTGGCCGAGGCCACGCCGGCCACACCCTATCTGGGGTTGAGAATCGAGCTGGATGTCAGGGAAATCGCTGCGTTGATTATTGATATGGGCATCGAGGTTGTGCCCCGGGGGGCGGAAACCACCGGGGTCTTCGTGGATAAATCCGACGCCGAACTGCGGGATGCCTTTTTGCGGCTGGTGCGGCTGCTCAAAAAACCCGAGGACAGCGCAGTCTTGTTACCCCTGGTGAAGCGGGAGATTTTTTACCGGCTGCTGAAGGCAAAAAGCGGCTCGGTGCTGTATCAGGCGGTAGTGTCCCACGCCAACGACCGCGGCGTTCATCAGGCCATCCTTTGGATCAAGGATCATTTCAAGGAGCCCATGCGGGTAGATACGCTGGCGAAACTGGCCAATATGAGCGCCTCGGTGCTGCATCGCCGCTTCAAGGAGATGACGGTGATGAGTCCGTTGCAATACCAAAAGCACCTGCGATTGCTGGAGGCCCGCAAGCTGCTGCTTAACGGCAGCCTGGATGCCGCCAGCGCGGCATTCTCGGTGGGATATCAAAGCCCCTCGCAGTTCAGCCGCGAATACCGGCGCTATTTTGGCATTTCTCCCTTACGGGACAGGGAAGGCCTGAAGTCGCGCGAAGCCGATTATGAATAATGCCGCCGGGCGTGAAACCGCCGGATGAGTTTACTTATCTAAGCTTGCTGGGCTTGCTGGGCTTGTTGGCAAAGTGCCCGGACGGTTTACTCTTCTGGCAGCCAGTCCCGCCTTTTTAACTCCGAGTACGGTTGACAGCAGCCGGGGATCAGTTCACTCACCTTTATGCAATGCGCTGAACTGGATATTGCGCTCGGTAGGCAGCGCATCGAACTTGACCGCATAATAGGCATCCCGTTCATGTACGCTGATAATGACCCCGCCGCCGAACACCGGATGATCCACCCGATCGCTGACATCATAGCGCGCCGCCATGTTCCCGAGCTGTTCATCCCCGGCGGTAATAGCCCGCAGCAGCCCGGTTTTTAAACCCTCTTCGAGGGGAACGACATACTCGATATTCTCCTCGCCGGCGTCAAAGATAAACCTTGAGGGATACTTCACCAGATTATCATTGGCGACCCCTTCCGCATCGCTCAGGTACAGCCGGTCCATGGCCCGGGTCATCGCCACATAGGCCAGGCGGCGCTCCTCCTCCATTTCCTCCAGCGAGCTTATGCGCCGGCTGGGGAAAACCCCCTCGTTCAGGCCACAGATAAATACATAAGGGTATTCCATGCCTTTGGCGCTGTGGATGGTCATCAGCTTTACCGTATCGGGTTTCTCTTCGCTGTCGAGATTGCTGAACAGCGCGATTTGCGCCAGGAAATCTTCCAAGGTGGCGTCTTCATCCAAGGCGGCGCGCTGCACCGCGCGTTTGAGCTCCGCCACGTTATCAAGCCTATCCTGATCCCCCTGCAGCCGCAGATAGGCTTCATAACCGCTTTGATCCAGCAGGGTTTGCAGGGCGGTATCCATGGCCAGTGTCTGGCGGTGTTGCCGAAGAGCGTCGATGGCCGCAACGTAGCTCTTGGCCCGGGTGCCTTTGAGCATGTCGGTATCGAGGTTTTCCCGCAGGGACTGGTAGAGGGTCAGGCGATGTTGTTCCCCATACAGTGTCAGCGCCTCAAGCTTTTTTTTGCCGATTTTACGCGGCGGCACGTTGACGGTACGCAGAAACGCCAGGTCGTCGTCACCGGCGGTGACCATGCGCAGATAGCAGATGATATCCTTGATTTCCCGGCGCTCATAAAAGGCGATGCCGCTGAAGATTTTATAAGGCAGCTTGTTTTCCACAAACCGCTCTTCCAGCATACGGGTAAGATAATGGGCGCGGTAGAGCACGCCGATGCTGCCGGCGGCAACCCCGGCGGCGCGCAATGCCTGTATTTGCGCCACCACCCAGTCCGCTTCATCTTTATCGCTTTTGGCATGGAAATAACGCGCCCTGGGACCGCTGGCCTTCACCGCATGCAGGGATTTAGGGAAGCGGACCTGATTCTTTTCAATCAGCGTATTGGCGGCGGTGAGGATTTCCGGTGTGGAACGGTAATTTGTGGTCAGCGCCACGGTAACCGCGGCCGGATAGACCTGATTGAAATCCAGAAACAGCCGCAGGTGCGAACCGCGCCAGGAGTAGATGGTCTGATCGGGATCGCCGACGATAAACAGGTTGCCGTGTTTGCCTGACAGCAGCTGCGCCAGTTTATACTGCCGTTTACTGACGTCCTGAAACTCATCCACCATAACGTATTGCATGCGATCCTGCCATTTTTGGCGCACGTCGGGGAAGTGCTCCAAAATCCAGGTGGCGAAGTTAATCAGGTCGTTAAAGTCCACGCCGAAGCATTTTTTCTGTTCATACAGATAACGCAGGAAAATCTCTTCATCACGGTCGCGGGCGTCGGAATAGCGTGCCTTCAGCTGTTCGTTGTCCAACTGGTAAATATCGTCGATATAAGTAGTGGCATGGAGCTTTTTGGCTTCCAGCACCTCGTCCAGGGTTCGCTTGATTGTGGTATCCCGCAGCGTCAGCCCCATATCGGTAAAGATTTTCTGCAGTATTTGCTTGAGGTCCTCCATATCCAGGATCGTGAAATTGCGGGGATAATTCAGAACATGGATGTCTTCTTTCAACAACTGCACGCAAAAAGCGTGGAAAGTGCAGATATAGCCGAGATCGCGATCCCCCAGGACGGCGCGCACCCGGCGCTTCATCTCGTTGGCGGCCCGATTGGTGAAAGTGACGCACAGGATATTCTTCGGCGCGATGCCCAGGGTGGACACCAAATAGCAATAGCGTTCGATAAGAGTGCGGGTTTTTCCGGTGCCCGCGCCGGCGATAACCCTAACCGCGCCCTCGGTGGTGGTGATGGCTGCCCGTTGTTCGGTATTGATGTCGTTCGGCAGGTGAGTCAAAAACATTACCCCTTTCTATAATAAAACCCGTTTCCCTGCCGAAGGCTCGCCGCCTCAGGCTTGCACCGGGGTTTTCAGCGGTTTAAACGCCTGCCAGCAGCGCTGGATATTGTGGTCCTCGCCCTTGGCTCCGGCCGCCAGATAGCCGCGCAGATAGCTGATGGTCTCCGCCAGCGGCGGATGGCTTTCCTGCAATTGCCGCAATAATCCCCCCGCGGTGGCGGCATCGTTAAGCCGTCCCAGCGTATCCTGCAACCCCGTCAGCGCCGTGACAAACGGCGCCATGGTTTTATCTCCATACAGGGATTGAAAAAACTCCGCGCTGTAGCGGGTTTTTTTGGCGGCGATGCGCACTTTATGACGCTCGGTCGGCGCTGCCCCGGCGAGTTTTTTGCCGTGCTTTTTCAGCCGGCGGCGATAGTGCTTGAGCATCTCGTTGGCAAACGGCGATATGCGGCTTTTCAGCCGCTTTTGTTGCGAGGCGGAGGTTTTGTCGCGCCAGCCGCGCTGGTTGATCCACTGGGTCAGCGATAACACCAGCCGTTCGTAGCGTGGCGAACTGACGGCGGCGGCGGCGCTTTTGTCATTTTTTTTCGCCTGGCGGGAGGCCGCCTGTCGCACATATTCTATGGGCAGCGGTTCATCCAACTCGTCGGTCAGGGCGCTTAACACGGGACCGGCGAGGATATCCCAGTCACGGGCCATGCCCAGTTGCCGGGTCAGCCAATCCAGTTCCTCTTTTAACGGCTCGTTGGGTAGCAGCACCGCTTTGAACAGGCCGATGGCCGAGCGCAGCCGGCGTAATCCCACCCGCATCTGATGAACGCTTTCCCCATCCTGCCGCCGCACGCCGGCGGCGTTGGCCAGTATTTGCGCCAGGCAATTGGCGGCAATCAGCTGGAATACGTGTCCCACCGTCATGGTTTTTTTAAGCTGCAAAGGCGCCGCTTTTACCGCCTCTGCAGCGGGTAATGACCGAACAGGATCGGACGTTGACAGATTTTCCATCGTTTTTTTCCGGCAGTTTAACTGATTGGCCGCACCCTATGTCCGGGGCGGATGATAACGACAGATAGGGCAAATTCCTTGCTGTCCGGTCATTATCCCACCGGACAGGCGCACCTTTACAGCATTTCAGGCCGAAACTGTTGCCGCCGGCTGATGATCTTGCCCGACACCATAAACACCCCGTCGCCGGTATAATGCAGCGTTTCGGGGTGTTTGGGCGATGGGGCCGCATGGGCTTTGACAATCTCGAAGATAAAAAAATTATAGCGCTCAATCAGCACGTCGTCGTAGAGGCGGCACTCAAAATTGGCATGGCATTCGCGGATAAGCGGCGCCTTTACCTGCTGTGCAGGTGCGGCGGTCAGGCCGAAATGGCTGAATTTATCGATATCGGCGCCGCTGGTATTACCGATGCCCACCACGGTATCGGTTATGGCGGTGGTGGGAAGATTGATCACGCATTCTCCGCTGTCGCGTATCATGGCGAAACTGTGATTACCGCTGGAGATCAAGCAGCCGATGAGGGAAGGGGTGAATTCAAGTACCGTATGCCAGCCCAAGGTCATGATATTGGTCTTGCCCTGCCAGAATGAGGATACCAGCACAATGGGGCCGGGTTCCAGATAGCGGCGCGCCAGGTTCACCGGAAGGTCTTTTTTAGCGGGAAATGCGGTCATAAGCTCTCCTCCTGCGGATGTCATCTGCCTACTATGACCCTAGCAGGTTTACCGTGATTGTGATCCAAAGCGCTAAATAACCTTGGCATCCCAAGGCGCCGCCTTACGCAATCGGCGGGAAAGGTACAAGGGAACAACAAGAAACCGGTACGGGATTCCCACACACAAAAAATAAAAAAATAAGCGTGAATTCCATCACGAAACTGAAAATACGTTATTTTGCTGAATGGTTTTTGCTTTTTAATCGCCATTTAATTAGATCCCGATCACATTTTAAAAAAGGCTAAGCCCTCTGCGTCGGGGTTCCTCCAGTGACCTGCGCCATGCGGCAAATAATGATTGCTCAGCGTTCATTTTTTGAGGCGGAAAACCCACCGGGAAAGTGATATTTATAATACCAGGTATTTCATTCAATATTACGCGGATCATAATTAATGAAATAAGTTTTCATTTTCATGAATAAAGGTGATTAGTCGCCAAAATATCTTTTACCGGCCGGTACCGATTTCGGTTTATATCGGTAAGGGATACTGCGCGCGCGGAACGCGGACAGGAATGAAATAAAATTTATCATATTCCATCAGGAGTTCAATAATGGCTCAGCTAGAGGCATGGGAAAAACTTGCCAATAAGGAATTATCCCGGTTAGGGAAAAGCGTTGATGACCTGCATACCCTTACCGCGGAAGAGATCAGCATCAAGCCCCTCTACACGGAGGCTGACCTTGCCGATTTGGAAGTGACCGGTTCATTGCCGGGCATCGCGCCCTTCGTCCGCGGTCCGCGGGCCACCATGTATGCCGCACAGCCCTGGACCATACGCCAATACGCCGGCTTCTCCACCGCCACCGAGTCCAACGCCTTCTATCGCCGCAACCTGGCGGCCGGGCAGAAGGGGCTGTCGGTGGCGTTTGATTTGCCCACGCACCGGGGTTATGACTCCGATAATGAACGGGTATCGGGGGACGTGGGTAAAGCCGGCGTGGCCATCGACAGCGTGGAGGACATGAAGATACTGTTCGATCAGATCCCGCTGGAGAAAATGTCTGTTTCCATGACCATGAACGGCGCGGTTATTCCCATTATGGCGTTTTATATTGTCGCCGCGGAAGAGCAGGGGGTTAAGCCCGAACTGTTAACCGGCACTATCCAGAATGATATTCTGAAAGAGTATCTGTGCCGTAATACCTATATCTATCCGCCGAAACCGTCGATGCGGATTATTTCCGATATCATCGCCTATTGTTCGGCGAATATGCCGAAGTTCAATACCATCAGTATCAGCGGTTATCATATGGGTGAAGCGGGGGCCAACTGCGTTCAGCAGGTGGCTTTCACCATCGCCGACGGTATTGAATATATCCAGGCGGCGCTGGCCGCCGGTCTGGATATTGATGATTTTGCCCCGCGTCTGTCATTTTTCTTCGGTATCGGCATGGATTTGTTCATGAACGTCGCCATGCTGCGGGCCGCCCGTTATTTATGGAGCGAGGCGGTGAAAAGTTTCGGTTCCACCAACCCGAAATCCCAAGCGCTGCGCACCCATTGCCAGACCTCCGGCTGGAGCCTGACGGAGCAGGATCCCTATAACAACGTGATCCGCACCACCGTCGAGGCAATGGCGGCCGTCCTCGGCGGCACCCAGTCGCTGCATACCAACGCCTTTGACGAAGCCCTGGGCCTGCCCACCGATTTCTCCGCCCGTATTGCCCGTAATACCCAGATTGTCCTGCAGGAGGAATCGGCGATTTGCCGTACCGTCGATCCTCTGGCCGGCTCCTATTATGTGGAAAACCTGACGGATCAGGTGGTGAAAGCGGCGCGGGACATTATCCAGCAGATCAAGGAAGTAGGCGGCATGGCCAAGGCCATTGAGGCGGGTCTGCCCAAACGTATGATCGAAGAGGCCTCGGCGCGCCAGCAGTCGCTGATTGACCAGGGCAAACGCGTCATTGTCGGCGTGAATAAATACAAGCTGGCGAAGGAAGACGCCACCGCTGTACTGGAAATCGATAACGTCAAAGTGCGCCAGGAACAGGTGGAACGCCTGCGGCAAATCCGCGCCGCCCGCGACAACGCCGCGGTGGCCGATGCCTTGGGCCAACTCACCCATGCCGCCATGAAAGGCACCAATTTACTGGAAGCCGCAATCCATGCCGCTCGCCTGCGGGCTACGCTTGGGGAAATCTCTGATGCCATTGAAGAGGCGTTTGGTCGCTACCTGGTACAGACCAATTGCGTCACCGGCGTTATCTCCAACAGCTATCATCAGAGCGCCGAAGGCACCGCGGAATTTGAAGAGATCAAGACCGCTACCGATCGCTTCCTGGCCGAACACGGCCGGCGTCCACGCATCCTGGTGGCCAAGATGGGGCAGGACGGCCACGATCGCGGCGCCAAGGTCATTGCCAGCGCCTATTCGGATCTGGGCTTTGATGTGGACCTGAGCCCGATGTTCTCCACGCCTGAGGAAATCGCCAAGCTGGCGGTGGAAAACGACGTGCACGTCATCGGCGCCTCCTCCCTGGCCGCCGGTCACAAGACCCTGATCCCGGCGCTGGTTGAAGCCTTGGGCCGCTATGGACGCGAGGATATCAAGGTCGTGGCGGGGGGCGTGATACCGCCGCAGGATTATGACTATCTGTACGAACGCGGCGTGGTGGCGATTTATGGACCGGGTACGCCCATGCTTACCAGCGTGCGCGACGTATTAAGCAAAATAAGTGATTACCATGATTAACGCTGACCGACTCGATGGCGCCGTTGAACGGTTGCTGGCGGGGGATCGGGTAGCGCTGGCCCAGGCGATGACCCTGGTGGAAAGCACCTTCCCCGCGCATCAGGGATTGGCCTCCGACCTGTTGGACCGGATCATGCCCCATACCGGCCGGGCAAAACGGGTGGGGATCACCGGTGTGCCGGGGGCGGGCAAGAGTACGTTTCTGGAAGCCCTGGGCGGCTATCTGCTGACCTGTGATATGAAGGTGGCGGTGATTGCCATCGATCCCAGCAGCCCCTTGAGCGGCGGCAGCATCCTGGGGGATAAAACCCGCATGCTGATGCTGTCCCGGGCGCAAAACGCCTTTATCCGCCCGGTGCCCACCGGCGGCTACTTGGGGGGCACCAGCCGCCGTACCCGGGAGCTGATGCTGCTATGCGAGGCGGCGGGCTATGACGTGGTCATTGTGGAAACGGTAGGGGTGGGCCAATCGGAAGTGGATATCGCCCATCTGGTGGACTGTTTCCTGTCGCTGCAGCTGGCCGGGGCCGGCGACGAACTGCAGGGCATTAAAAAAGGCATTATGGAAATGGCCGATATTATCGTTATCAATAAAGACGACGGCGATAATCATCCCCAGGTCATGATGACCCGACAAATGTATCAGGCGGCGCTGCATATTATGCGACGGAAATATCCGGCATGGTCACCACCGGTATTAACCTGCAGCGCGCTGCAACAGCAGGGTATTGACGATATCTGGCGCTGTATAGAGGATTTTTACCGGCAAATGGCGCTGGATAATCAGCTCGATGCGCTGCGTAAACGGCAATATCTGGAATCGATGCATAAGCAGATTGAAGAAAATACGTTGCAAGCCCTGTTTGCCCGCGGCGATATTCAGGACCGTTATCAGCAGGCTTTGCAACAGGTGGAAAATCACTGCTTATCGCCGCGAGCCGCGGTGAATAGCGTCGTTAATTATATTTGCGAAAAAATTTCTGATTGAGGGTGACAACGATGGCTTACGACTATGTAAAAGTATTGATAGAAAACCGCGTCGGTATAATTGAATTCAATTATGGAAAAAAATTAAATGCCCTGAGCGCGGTTTTTATCAAGGATATTCTTCAGGCATTGGAAGATCTGAATAATATTGATATCCGCTGCGTGATTTTGCGCGCCCAAAAAGGCACCAAGGTCTTTTCCGCCGGCCATGATATCCATGAGCTGCCGAAAACCCGCCGCGATCCGCTGGCGTATGACGACCCGCTGCGCCAGATTACCCGCGCCATCCAGAAATTTCCCAAGCCGATCATTTCCATGGTGGAAGGCAGCGTCTGGGGCGGTGCGTTCGAGCTTATCATGAGCTCCGATATCATTATCGCCAGCAATCAGTCCACCTTCTCCATGACGCCGGTGAATCTCGGCGTGCCTTATAACCTGGTGGGTATCCACAACCTGATCCGCGACGCCGGATTCCATATCGTCAAAGAGATGATATTCACCGCCTCGCCCATCTCCGCCCAGCGCGGCCTGGCGGTGGGCATTCTCAATCACATCGTCGACCCGCAGGATTTGGAAGAGTTCACCATGAAGATGGCGAATACCATTGCCGAAAAGGCGCCGCTGGCGGTAGCGGTGATTAAAGAAGAGCTGCGGGTGCTCGGCGAGGCGCACACCCTGAATTCCGATGAGTTCGAACGCATTCAGGGACTGCGGCGCGTGGTATATGACAGCCAGGATTACCAGGAAGGCATGGCGGCGTTTATCGAAAAACGCAAGGCGAACTTCCTCGGCCATTAATCATTTTTTGTTAACTGGATCATGGAGTATTGACGATGGATCAGGACTTCGCAGTGATGACCGCCGATGAAGCGGCGCAGTTGATTTTGCATGGGAATATGGTGGCCTTCAGCGGGTTTACCCCGGCCGGCGCGCCAAAAGCGCTGCCGGAAGCCTTGGCCCGGCGGGCGATGGCGCTCCATGAACAGGCGATACCCTTCAAGATAAAACTGCTGACCGGCGCGTCCATCGGCGCGCTGGCGGATAATCAGCTGGCGGAGGCCGAGGCCGTTGAATGGCGCGCGCCGTATCAGACCGCGTCGGCGCTGCGGGATAAGATCAATCAAGGAGAAATCAACTTCGTTGACCTGCATCTCAGCGAAGTGGCGCAAATGGTGAATTACGGCTTTTTCGGCCCGATAGATGTGGCGGTTATCGAAGCCTCGGAGGTGACTAAAGAGGGCCGCGTCTATCTTACCAGCGGCATCGGCAATGCGCCGGTCTTTCTGCAAAAGGCGCGGCAGGTGATCATCGAATTGAACAGCTATCATTCGCCGCGCATCAAGGAAATGATTGATATCGTTTCCCTGGGGGCGCCGCCGCTGCGCAGTATGGTGCCGATTTTCCATACCCTCGACCGGGCCGGGGAAAACTATGTGCAAATCGACCCGAAAAAGATCGTCGCGGTGGTGCATACCCATCTGGCGGATCAGATTAAGGAGTTCGGCGACGAGAACCCCCTCTGCCGGCAGATTGCCCGTAACGTCGAGGGTTTTTTGCTCAAGGAACTCCATGCGCAGCGTATTCCCGAGGGTTTTTTACCGCTGCAAAGCGGGGTAGGCAATATCAATAACGCGGTGCTGAAGGCCCTGGGAGAAAATCCGGATATTCCACCTTTTATGATGTATTCCGAAGTGCTGCAATCGTCGGTAATAGACCTGATGGAGCAGGGCCGGATCATCGGCGCCAGCGCCTCCAGCCTGACCGTGCCGCCGGATGTTCTGCAGCATATCTATAAGAACATGGATTTCTTCAACGAACGGATTGTCCTGCGGCCGCAGGAAATTTCCAACAACCCGGAAATCATCCGCCGCCTGGGTGTCATTGCGCTGAACGTGGGCCTGGAGTTCGATATTTACGGCCATGCCAACTCCACCCATGTGGCCGGGGTGAATCTTATGAACGGTATCGGCGGCAGCGGCGATTTTGAGCGCAATGCCTATTTGTCCATCTTTATCGCTCCGTCCATTGCCAAGGGCGGTAAAATTTCCACTATTGTGCCGATGTGTTCCCATGTGGATCACAGCGAGCACAGCGTTAAGGTCATCATCACGGAAAACGGCGTCGCCGATTTACGCGGGCTGTCCCCAATCCAGCGGGCGCAAACCATTATCGCCAATTGCGCGCATCCCATGTACCGCGATTGCCTTAATCATTATCTCAGCCTGGGCAAGACCGGGCATATTCATCATGATTTGGCCCATGCTTTTGATATGCATATGAGCTTGATTGAACACGGGACCATGCTGTCGTAAAGACGTTCCCGCATTCACCATTCGTGATCGGGGGCCTGGGGCGCCACGCGGCGCCCGGCCTCCTGGCTTGCTAGTAGGTTAACATTGTGTGGAACCTGCTGCCATCATGGCCGCCGCGCCGGTTTGAATACGCACCGGGCTGTTATAGAGCCGGGGCCGACGCGGCGAGGTTGGTGCCGTTACGATCGTCCTGCACCGCCTCCACCAGCTTTTCAATCATTTTGCAGCTTTTCAGCGAATAGAGGTACTCCGGCATATACATGGGTTGGTTGGGAGCGTCGAAATATTTCAGGCTGGCGGGATTGACGAACCGATAAGCGAAGTGCGGCACCACCGTAATAAATTGTCCCCGGCTGACGGCGCTGATTTTCGCCAGGAAACTGTAGGGCCGGTAGATAATGGTGGGCGTAATGCCGGCGTGGCGGAAGTGGGAGTCGATAAGCGATTCGAAATTCGCCCGATGCTGAAAACGCATTTGCAGCCAGGGCAGGGTATGCAGCAGCACGCTGGCCTGGACATTGTCATGGATACGCGACGCCAGAAAGCCCAGCCGGATGGGCTCCAGCGGGGTGATAAGCATACTGGCGATCTCCGCAATGCGGGTTGATGCCTGCTGGGGTGAAATGATCATATCCACGTCGTGGTCCAGCAAGCCGGACACCAGATCGCTTTCGTTAAAATCAAAGGGTTTGGTGGTGAAACCGTCAAATTTATCCCCCAGGCTGATGAGCTGATCAAAAATCATGGTGGGATAAGCGGTATCTATGCCGATAACGCAGTTTTTCTGGTGGTGGTTTACCGCCAGCATAATATCCGTATCAATGCTGGCCAGCCGCTGATAAATGGGATAGAGCATCTGATACAGTTCCTGCCCGGCTTTATTCAGGCTGATGCTGTTATCAGTACGTGAAAAAAGTTCATATCCCACCATTTCTTCCAGCGCGGCGATGCTTTTGCCAAACGGCGAGGCGGTCATATGCAATTTTTCGGCGGCTTTAGCGATATTATTGGTTTGAGCCAGCACGATAAAATTGATTAACTTCTTTGATACAAAAATGCCCATTTATTGCTACCCGCTTACAGCCACGCATCCATCGATAACGGCCGGATTGCCAAACAAAACCCATAGGAAGAGAGCGACAGAGCCTGCCGCCAACGTTAGAATTATCAAATTACCTTTCCGTGGAAAGAGAATTTCATCACACTCTGCTAATCCCATAAGCAAACAGTACAGTAAATAAGGGTGACATTAATGAACAATCTTCCAGTAGTTGCCGTGCTTGGATTAGGCGCAATGGGCCATGCCTTTGCGGCCAATCTGTTGAAAAAAGGGTTCACCGTGCGGGGCTGGAACCGTTCTCCCCACAAGGGAGACGATCTCGCGGCGGCGGGGTTGACGTTGTGCAATACGCCCCGGGAAGCGGTACGGGACGCCGATGTGGTTATCTCGATGCTGACCAATGCCGCCGCCACGGAAGAGGTGATTATCGGCGATAAAGGCATTGTTGAGCATCTTAAGCCGGAGGCGGTTGTGGTGCAGATGGGCACGATCGGCATTACCTCCACTGAGAAGCTGGATAAAACCATCGCCAAGGCGCGCGCAGACGTAGTCTTTGTGGATGCGCCGGTGTCCGGCACCAAGGCCCCGGCGGAAAATGCCCAGATTACCGTGCTGGCCAGCGGCGATCGCGCACGGGCCGCCGCCGTAGAGCCGGTATTCGGCGCCATCGCCAAGGGCACAAAATGGCTGGGCGCCGCCGGTGCCGGTTCCCGTATGAAGCTGGTGGTGAATGCCTGGCTTATCTCTATGGTGCAGGGAATGACGGAAAGTCTGTTTTTAGCCAAAACCCTGGGCTTTACGCCGGACGATTTTTGGGCGGCCCTGGAGGGCGGTCCCCTGGCCGCGCCTTATGTGAAGAATAAGCTGGAGATGATCAAGTCCGGCGATTATACGCCGCAGATGCAACTGTCGCTGGCGCTGAAGGATGCGAACCTGGCATTAGACGCGGCGGGTTCCGAGGATCTGCCGGGGCTGAGCGTTATCAAGGAGTTCTGG
Source organism: Sodalis sp. RH16 (assembly GCF_047324245.1). Lineage (NCBI taxonomy): Bacteria > Pseudomonadati > Pseudomonadota > Gammaproteobacteria > Enterobacterales > Bruguierivoracaceae > Sodalis > Sodalis sp. RH16. The sequence goes on from NZ_CP178737.1 coordinate 3,770,991, forward strand.
CAGAACGCCGTGGACGCCGGCTTGGGCGAGCAGGATCTGGCGGTGGTGTATCGGTATCTGAGCAGCGGTAGATAGCCCCTCCCGCCGAGCGGGAAAACCATGCCCGCTTCGACCCCTTCGGCATGCTCTCCCTTTAACACGCTCGCTTTCACCTTTGGCGATGGCGGGCCGACCTAGCCTGCTGGGGTACTTATGTCGTATAACGCTCCACCCCCTGCGTTATCCTAGGTGAATACTCAAGCTACACTGAGATCAGGTCCTGCAATCTGGTACAGTCTCAAAAATTACGGGTATAATCCCACATATTATTCAACTGGTTTAGAAACGAAGATGACAAAACTCACCTTACAAGAGCAGATGCTGAAAGCTGGCCTAGTGACCAGCAAAAAAATAGCCAAAGTCCAAAAAACGGCCAAAAAATCACGAGTTCAGGCGCGTGAGGCACGAGCGGCGGTGGAAGAGAATAAAAAAGCACAGCTTGAGCGTGATAAACAGCTAAGCGAACAACAAAAACAAGCGGCTTTATCCAAAGAGTATAAAGCCCAGGTGAAGCAGCTCATTGAAATGAACAGAATCGACGTTTCAAAAGGCGATATTGGTTTTAACTTCACTGATAATAATGTAATTAAAAAAATAGACGTGGATAAGCTTACTCAGGCTCAGCTGATCAGTGGTCGTCTCGCCATTGCTCGTTTGGTGGTTGATAACAACGGCAAAAGCGAATATGCAATTATCCCCGCGAGCGTAGCCGATAAAATTGCGCAGCGCGATGCGAGCAGTATTGTATTAAACAGCGCGCTGAGTCAGGAAGAGCAAGATGAAGACGATCCGTATGCCGATTTCAAAGTGCCCGATGATTTGATGTGGTAATAAACGTTTTACAGATGCTTATGAGTGGAAAGTCCTCCGGGGCTTTTCATTAAGATTTATTGTTCTGCCGGTTTAGGGAAAACGCAGGGTTTTTTGGATAGTTTTCAACGCTTTTGCTGCCAGCTGCGTGTTTCGCTGATTGCGATCACCGATTTACCCCTATGTCAGGGTAGTTGTCGCCTTATTTTTTCATAGGGACGAAACATGCAGCCAGCCCCCACTGGATGAGGTCTTTTGGCTTCTCGGCTTTATCGTATCTAGGCGGGTGCCTATTGCTGTTCCGGATGTAATGGGGGTGAGCGTCAAGTTTGTGCCAGAAGCTGACATAGCTAGTCCCTAGGCACATTGACCAGCAGGTCATCCATCCTTTAACATATCGTTATGAAATTTAAAGGATCGATGTTATGGCTTATGAATTAACTTACAGACCCCTCGAATACGGATCGAATGAAAGTTATCTTCGCAGAAGTTTGGAAGACCCTTCATTACTAATTCCTGAAAAAGAGATAGGATGTTTTCTAGTTCTCCAATCCTCATATGCACTACATGAAACTATTGGCCTTTCAGCCCAAAACCTAGATATTTCATGGCAGTCTAACCAAAATTACTTATCGTCAAATTGTGATGGTGAGGCCCCTCTAGCTTGTTATCCTATTTATTTGATTACAGTTGGAGATGATGAAAATGAAAAGCTTGTTTACATCGGCAAGACATCATCGAAGAGCTCACGATTTTCTTCAGGCCACAGCGCAATTACTAAGTTACACCATCCTAAATATGACAATTTGTCAAAGCGTATATATTTGTGCTGTGTTGTTTTTTTAAAAAACAGCAAAACCATCCCAATAGAATGGATTAAACCTTTTGATTTCGCTGAGAAACTATTGAGTGAATTTGAAGCGAACTTGATTTATTGGAATAAACCAGAGTTGAATACGCAACATATGAAGAAAGAACCTACATTTGAATATGGGCAAGTTCATGCACAAAATGTAACTGGCGCAACTTATTTTTGGCATGATAAATTCATTTAGAACTATATAAACAAAACTTGAGTTAATTCTCTATTTTCCGCACTTTTTTCCCAATGAGTTCTACACATTGGTCAAGATTGTGCTCAAGGGCGCAATAAACTTAGTGTTGCGTCTGTAATTCGCTCAGACAGTGTGAAAACGGTTTAAGCTTCAGAGGTGAACGCAAAAGAGGCTGACGCCTGCGCTTTTAAGTAAAATCTTCATCATCTTTCTATGCAAATTTTCTAAGAAGTCGTCTAAACGCGTGACCTTCTGTCAGCAATCAGAGTTTTCATACAGCCTGCGTTCGAAGCTGCCCTTGGGCCCGCCTATGGCAGTTGAGTGCCAGAAGTGACCCTGACCCGAAATCCTGCTCCAGTCAGAAACAGAATTCCGGATGATCTACACTCCCTGAACTTTGCCTGCCGCCTTATCGTATATCTCGTTTAACTCTTCTACAGTTGGTATTAGCATCAACGCCGATGTTAAGTTGTATCTTGCTCTTTCAACCTGCTCCAGATTCCAATCTTTCTGCGATAAAAGAGATAAGCGAGTCACCTCGCTATCTATTAGCTCTACATTCTCGACTAGCCACTTTTTAGTCGCTAGCATTGCCGCAACTACTGTTGCACGATCTACCTCTGAAGATGCAAGTTCAAATTTCCCACAATTATAATCAACATCCGGTAGCGTCTGCTTGAATGCAGATACCAATACCTCCTTCATCTGTTGGCTAAAATCTATGCGAGGACTCATCAAAACCCCTTAGTGTTTGTTTATTTATTGCTCGTTTTAAATCGACAGCCAAATGTTTATAGAATGCTGCGCTAGTCTGTTCCCTGTTTTCGGTATCCCGAATCTTGCATTGTTTCTCCTGCTCACGGGTTTTTTCTTAACTTTCATAAAAATCAATCAATGGCATTTTCACCTCGATTAGTGGTTTGGTGAAAGTATTTCTTAGTATTTGATTATCACACAGACCACTAAATTGCTGCGCGTAATAGTTGTGACCAACTCCTCGTTAATTCACGCTGAATGCCGTTAGCAATGTCCGAAAATCGCTCTAAGCGGTCTGTCAGATTAGGCATAGACTGTCTCCATATATCACCGGACACTTAGCCTCTTTTGAATAAAATAAGAAATAGCATTTGAACCATGTTTAACAGCGGTTAGAAGCGAGCGTTATTTCCCAGAATAAGTCTGGCTGTCAAATCATCAAGATGCTGACCTATCATCCAGCGCTAAAGAAACCATAAATTTTATTCATCCACGCAGGGGGGTATTTGCTGGTCTTTGCTTTTCAGGGGCTAGAACAGTTAGGATCTTTATTCACTAACTAACTGATAAATAATATTAAACTTAGGTTCTTAATGAACGTTTTTCTGCCGAAATTTCTTGCGGTTCGTTGCCGTTAACGGTATCTTTTAGCCGCGCCTGCAAAATCAGGCGTCGGGATTAGCCTCCTGCATAACTTCACTGACGACATAAGGCGCGTCTGCGCTTTTTTTGTGTCGTGCGTTCGGCTACCTTTCAATGGTGGGCCGGACGGGGGCGTCGAAAGATGCGCCGGTGTCAGTGAGGCCGGTAAGGCTAACCCCGTTCGGTTCCACCACCCGCGAGATTAGCCTCTCCGGTGGTGGTAAGAATTTATTACTCACTGAGGCTGCCTTATGTCTATGGCTACGATCCCTACACAAACTCACGCGTTACTTTCCATTCCTGTCGATTCAACCACCGATTTCACCGTTCTGGCAGGCCATTGTGAAAACCTGGCCGACGCTTTGTTGCATAGAGACGAACCGGCGTCACGTCAGGCGCTCTGCAGGCGGCTTGCTTATTGTTTGGGGCAGTTGCGTCCTACGTTGGATGACGCGATCCCGCCGCATTTGATTGAAAGCCTGACCGTGGATGAGCGCCCGACGAACCCGCCTCGCTTTGAGCCGGATGCCGATTTGCTCTGCGGGTATACCCATGCGCTGGCGCGACTGTTGACGGAACGGACGTTATCGGCGGAGATGGAGCCCATACTGACCGGATTGCTGTTCGATTTGGTGAGTTATTTCGCTGACGAACTGCGGGCGCCGCGCTGGATACGTACCGCTGATGGGGTAAAATTTATAGAGGAATTAGATATGGTTAAGGAAAACTGAATGCCTTGAACGCAAAGAACCCGCCTGCCTAATGGCGGGTTCTTTCCCATGGCTGCCCGGACAAGGGAATATTCAATTATCTATCAAATGGGTGAGTGGCGGTTGCCCCGGTTGCTGAATGACTGGGGGCTGGAAAAGCTGTCACTAAGGAAGTTTTGTGCCGCGAGCGGTCATTTGGCTCACTCATTGCCCCTTTTGATCCCATTCATGAATACTCCAACCAAATGCGCAATATGTGATTGAGGTGAACTGTGTTGCTCAGTAGCGAGTGAAATTGCAATGGCTATGCATACCAAATCGTCAAAACTGATATCAGACCGAATTGATCCCGCCTTTTGCCCGCGCAGTAAAAGCCGGCAGCCCTCCTCGCTGGTAGCAAGACATCCTGGAGTTCCTATCTGTAACACCGTTCCGAGCGACACCGCAATGCCACGATATAAATTTGTATATTGGACGAGTTCTTCGAGATAAAGACGCAAAGCGCTCAGCGGATCAAGCGCAGAAGCTCTTGCGCGGCTGGCCTCTGCAAACTCAAGAAATCGATCACTGTATGTGGCTGCTAATAATACTTCGCGTGTGGGGAAACGTCGGTAGAGCGTTCCAATTCCGACACCGGCGCGCTTTGCGACGTCTTCCAATGAAACGCCAGCTCCCCGCTCAAGAAAAACTTCCTCAGCGGCGGCAAGAATCCGTTCCCTGTTTCGCTGCGCATCGGCTCGCAATGGGGTTTCATTAGCCAAAATTATTTCCTCGCTAAACTTGTTAAATGGAGGATACCTCCACATAATATGTGGAGCAACCCTCCACTTCATAGTTAAGTGAGTATAGATATGACGATGAGATTTGAGAATAAGGTCGTGGTGATTACGGGCGGTACAGACGGTATCGGTTTGACGACGGCCCAGATGTTCGCGGCAGAAGGCGCCTACGTGTATATCACAGGCCGCCGTCAGGAGCGCCTTGATGAGGCGCTAAAAGAAATCGGCAACCGGGTGGTTGGTGTACAAGGTGATGTCAGCCGTATTTCCGACCTTGATAAGCTTTATTCAAAAATACGCAGCGACCACGGCCGCGTAGACGTGGTATTTGCTAATGCGGGAGTGTCCGAGTCCGCCCCAATCGGCGGTATTGAGGAAGATCACTTTGATCGGGTATTTGGCATTAACGTCAAAGGGTTGGTATTTACTGTGCAAAAGGCGCTGCCACTGATGTCTGCCGGCAGCGCAATTGTGCTGACCGGCTCAGGCGCGGGTAGCAAAGGCTTTGCTAATCTGTCTATTTACAGCGCAACAAAGGCTGCGATCCGCTCATTTGCACGAACCTGGACGACCGACCTGAAAAGCCAGGGTATTCGCGTGAATGTGGTTTCTCCCGGCATGGTACTGACTCCGGCTATGCAGACGTATTTGCAGAACAATGCCGGATCGGAGGAATGGATGCATCAAGCCATCCCTTTTGGCAGGCTTGCCCAGACCGGGGAAGTCGCCAGGGCAGTACTGTTTCTGGCATCAGATGAAAGTAGCTTCATTGGTGGAGAAGAGTTATTTGTTGATGGTGGCTTCGTGGCAGTCTGAGGGGGCAATGGCTTCGCCGCAAAGTTCTTTCGAGGATATCAAAGCTGTGCGGCGGAGTTTTTATCAAGTAATGGCGCTGAATTTGTCCGTTACTTGTTCGATATTAGGTTATGAACACGTTGAAACGTCCCCTTCTCGCTCTAATAGGGAATTTTTACATGGTCGGTCATAAATACAACAACATCAAGCACCTGTGTCCAAGAGCCTTCGTTGCGATTGGATAGCCACAAAGCTGCAGGTATAGTGAGTCCTGAAGCCCATAACCCAGAGAACCCTGCCTGTTCGGCGATTTTGGCACTGAGCGCATTATGGCTTTTCATCAAAAATTCTGATCGGAGCCAACGAACATCTCCGTCAGACATAGTCATTCATCCATTATTGATGTTAATATACAGTTTACCTTTTTTTAAGTTAATCGGTGTCATCCTTATTCGTCAATAATTATTTTTAACATTATTTTTATTCTTATGTACCAATGATTTGACGAACGTCACAATTAATTATTGATTAATAATTACTTTTTAATATTTGAATGTAATATCATGAATGTTTAATAAAAAATGCATATCATGCTTAGAGTTAACATCGCTCAAGCATTACATAAAATCTAAAAAGGAATTGTTCTACCTGTATCTAATTGTAGGCTATTGATGAGAAATATATGAAAAATCGCACTACACCATACAGTGATGTCCTGACAATGAGACAGACCCTGGCCACCTTTCCCGAAAATGTCTCCATCATGCTATTTTTTACGTTGCTCACACGGCTTAGCTACTTTATGGCGTGGCCTTTTCTATCCATTATTCTGACGCGTAATTTTCAATTGTCACCGCTTGTGATTGGAAGCGTGATGTCCGGCTGTGCGTTAATTTCTGTTGTTCTGGGGATTTAGGGCGGTTCTTTGTCAGACCGCTTAGGAAGAAAAAAACTGCTGATATTAGGATGTCTGTTGGCAATAATTGGTTATGCAAGTATTGCTCTATCAGAGAGTGTGTTTTTATTCGCTAGTGGCCTTTTATTGACGGGAATATCGTTTCCTTGGATAGATGCCCCCAGTCGAGCTCTGATGAGTGATTTATTGCAGGATCAGAAGCGGCGAGAATTAGCGCTGCAAATTCGCTACTTGATGGTCAATATTGCTGCGGACAGTGGACCGCTAATAGGCATTATCTGTTATCTGGTTTACGCGCAGAAAGACTCAGTTGTACCGCAATATTTGTTGGCTCTGGACGCTGTGCGTGCAGTCGAGTTAGTGACAGTTATGTTGGTCATCAATGCGATTACCGTACTGGTAGCCCAGTTGTATCTGACCGTTGTTGGCAAATATGTCACCAGAGCAACGCATTATAATTGGGGCGCTGATTTTCGCAACTTCCCAGCTCTTGTTTTGGTTCAACGATACAACGAGTCCACTATGGTGGGGGAAATGCGTGTTTTTTTCATGGCGCTTCTTTGCCTGTACATTGCTGCACTGATAGTGATAAATAAGAAAAGAATAAGGCTTCGACTGGAAGAATAATTTATGAAAAACAACATTACTTTGATCACTGGCGGGGATCGTGGCATTGGTCGGGCGACTGCACTCTGTCTTGCAAATAGAGGACACAAAGTTTGTATCGGATATCGGACACGTGAAGATTGTGCTCACGAAGTTGTGGAAAATATTCTTCATGCAGGCGGTACAGCCATAGCCGTACGAGCTGATATTTCTCAGGAAGAGCAGGTTGAGGCATTGTTTCAGCAAATAGATAAAGATCTGGGTCCTATTTCAGGCTTAGTCAATAATGCCGGAATGTTGATGCTTCAGGCTTCAATAGAAGAGGTAAATGAGCATCGTTTAGCCACACTTTTTGCGACTAACGTCAGCGGAAGTTTTCTCTGTGCGCGCGAAGCGGTAAAACGTATGGCGTTTCGCCATGGTGGGCAGGGTGGTGCCATCGTTAATGTTTCTTCTGCCGCATCGCGCCTCGGTTCACCACATGAGTATGTGGATTATGCCGCTTCAAAAGGCGCTATTGATACGCTGACTATTGGCCTTTCTCTGGAGGTTGCCGGGCAGGGTATTCGAGTCAATGCCGTTCGTCCGGGTTTTATCTATACTGACATGCATGCCGATGGTGGTGAGGCGTCCCGTGTCGACCGAGTCAAAGACAGTTTGCCAATGAAGCGCGGTGGCCAGCCGGAGGAAGTGGCTCAGGCCATAGTATGGCTATTGTCAGATGAGGCTTCTTACGTGACGGGCAGTTTTATAGACTTGGCCGGTGGTAAATGAAGTTCTATATACATACTAATGCATTAACGTTCTGCAAAATCGGGGGGTCTTCCGGGAGTTTTTTTTGCTGAACGTAATCTTTCATATGAGAAACAAGGTGGGTTTTGATGAGGTGGTTTTCAATGAAGATGCGTGGTTAAAATTTAGCCTTAACGTACGATAATTTTCGATATCCAAACTGCTCCCTGTTGTCTTTCTAGCAATGATAGTTGTTCCGATTGCCTAGCAGAATTTAATAATCGACGTATTCACGAAAGAAAAGCTTTTGTCCCGGCATCTGTCAAAGCTTGGGCAACCTCTGAAAAACTTGCATAGGTTTAGGACATGCAGGCAAATGACTCCACTAATGTGTGCTCTGCTGCATTGCCTCTCTGGCGGCCTCGAACAATAAAATTCCGCGCGGGGTGAGGGTATAACTGACGTCGGCACGATTGTCCAAGTCTAGTGCTATAGCCACCACGCGTTGTAGTCCTGGGTCTATGCCCCGGTCATTGAGGCGCAGCTTTCAGGCATTGCCAGACGCTGAAGGATGCCGTCGACTTCCTGTGAAGATGGAGGTATTTGCGCTGTAAGGTGGGGGAAAGGGTGAGCAATTCAGCCTCTGTCGGCGTCTGCACTTCAATGAAACGGTTAATATGCATGGGCAGAACGGAGGTTATTTTATCTTCGTCCTTGATTATAGAGTAAGCGGCTGGTGAACTCACCTTGCCGTTTAATAATAACCGGATAATACATTCCGCGTCTTCGTTAATGCTGATTTGACAACCTTAGGAACGTTAAGGAACCATTTAGACCGGCCATGCCACTCTACAACCTCACTCTTATTCCTTTGCTGGGAGCCTGGGGCAGAGAGGGGGCAACGAAGTGCCGGTCGGACTTTCGGGTCCGACCACCCACGATGGGGGCAGGTCAGGCGGATTGCTTATTGTTTGGGGCAGTTGCGTCCTACTGTCGCCATCGGTGCAAAAGTGATCCATCGGGGGTGCGGATGTTTTCTTGGACTGGTATATATTAAAATCCCATTTGTTGTCGGTATGTTACAGGACTCATTCCACCTAATGACATTTTGATCCTGCGCTCGTTATACCAACCGATATAAGTCCCAACGTTCTGCATAAATCCTTCCAGCGTAATGCCTGTCCAGTCACGGCCGTAATACATTTCATTTTTCAGCCGACCGAAGAAGCCCTCGCAAGCCGCATTATCCTTACACGCCGTCCCAATGAGGCGCTGCATTTTTTTGCTTTGTCATAAGAATAAGGAAGTTGACTTCTCCTTAAAACTCTATAGTTTTAATGATAGTGTTAAAACAAGGTTTATTTTGGCGGAGCAAAAAAGCATGGCGGAAGAATTACTGCAGCTCGGAAGTGCGGAACAGGCCGAGTTAATCCGGCAAAGGAAGATCTCGCCGGTTGACTTGGTTGAATCCAGTTTTCGCTGTATTGAACGCTGGGATCCGGTGCTGCATGCCTGGATAACCACCGATCGCGAGCGGGCGCTGGCGAAGGCGCGCCAGGCGGAGAAAGAGATTGCCGGCGGGCTGTATCGCGGACCGCTGCACGGTTTGCCTTTTGGCGTTAAAGATCAGATGCACGCGCTGGGGTTCCCCACGACCCTCGGCACCAGAGTGCTTAATGAAGATGAGACGGTGGCCCCCTGTAACGCGGCGGTGATTGAAAAACTCACCGAGGCCGGAGCGATTTTGATCGGCAAGCAGAACCTGCATGAGTTCGGAAAAGGGGGAACCATCAACTTTGCTTATGGTGAGCCGCGCAACCCTTGGAATCCCGATTACTCGGCGTCCAGTTCCTCCACCGGTTCAGGCATAGCCGCGGCGGCGGGCATGTGTTCGTTTTCCATCGGCGAGGATACCGGCGGGTCCATTCGCGGTCCCGCCGCATTCAACGGCGTGGTGGGCCTGCGGCCGACCTTTGGCCGCGTGAGCCGTTTCGGTGCGGTGATGGAAGGCTATACCACCGACGTGCTGGGGCCTATCTGCCGGCGGGTGGCGGATGCCGCGCAAATCATGACCGCGATTTCCGGCTACGACGCGCGGGATAATCTATCGAGCCGCCATTCGGATCTGGATTTCATGCCGGAACCCGGTAAGTCCCTGAAAGGACTCAAGCTGGGCATCGTGCGGGAAATTGCCTATAACGACAGTACCAGCGATGAAGTCAGCGCTGCCTTTGAGGCCTCTATCGAGCTGCTCCGGCAGTTGGGCGCAGACGTGACGGTTATTTCGCTGCCCCTGACGCTGTTCGCCGTTCCGCTGATTCTGCTTAGCCTGGACGCCGATGTGGCCGCCTGGTTTGTCAGCAAGTATCTGCGCGATCGCTATGACCGGTTCGATACCGGCACCCGTACCCGGCTGGCCGCCGCATCGCTGATTCCGGCCACGGTGTATAACCGGGCGATGCGCGGCCGGTTCCTGGCGCGGCGGCAACTGCTTGACGCCTTTAACCAGGTTGATATTCTGGTTTGTCCCACCGTGCCCACGGCGCCCAAGCCCATCGATCAGATGCAGGAACGCCTGGATACGGGGGATGATGCCGTAAGGCGGCTGATGGAACGGCGAATCGGGCTCTATCCGTTCAGCCTGGCCAATGTTCCCGCAATTTCTCTGCCGATGGGATTCTCCCGTCAGGGCCTGCCGCTGGCATTGCAGTTCGCCGGCCGGCCTTTTGATGAAAAAACCGTGCTGCAGGTGGCCGACAGCTATGAGCGCGCGGCGGGATGGCACGCCGTCAAACCCGATCTTGCCAAGACAGTGGCGGGATTCATGGCACAGGAGAACCAATAATGCATCTGACTCTTGACTACGTTCGTTCGGCGCTGGCTCTGCAGGGCATTCCGGTGCACGAGGATGAAATCGACAATATTCACCGCCGGCTGATCATTTGGTTTGATGCGCTGGCGGCCATTGAAGCGCACATGGGCAAAGAGATGGATTTGGCCGAACCCATTCCGCCCATTGACGCCGATCGGTACTGATTTTCCGTTTTTGACGTGCAACCGCACTTTAGGGGCGACACTGGGCACATTATGATTGAACAAACCAAGGCATCGGATCCGAAGCAACCCAAACCCCGCAAGCCGATTTATCTGACGGTAAAGGAGGATTTAATCCGCCGGGTGCTGAGCGGCGAGTGGCGGCCGGGGGATCTGGTGCCCAGTGAAATCGCCCTGGCCGAAGAGTATTCCGTCAGCGTCGGCACCGCGCGCAAAGCGGTGGAAAAGCTGGTGCAGGATAACGTGGTGGTGCGCCAGCGCGGCCGGGGCACCACTATCGCCACCTACCGAGGGGGCAAGGCGGCCAAGCCCTATAAGTTTCTGAATTTCTATTCCGAGCAGGGCGAACGTACGGAGCGGGCGACCTATCTGGATTTTGCGGAAGGGACGGCGACGGAGTTTGACGCGCAGCAGTTGGATATTGCGGTGGGATCTCCGGTAAGCCGGGTGACCCGTCTGCGTTCGGCGGGCGGGCGTCCGGCGATTATCGAGCATATCGTGGTGCGGGGAGATTTTTGTCCTAATGCCGCCGAGCGTTTTGCCCGGCTGCGTCCTTCCAGCATCGCCAGTTTTTTTGACCGCCAGTATAATCTTTTGATAGTGAGGGTGGATGAGAAGGTTTACGCCGCCCTGGGGGATCAAGAGGATCGTGAGCATCTCGGATCCGCTGAGGGGGAGCCGGTGCTGGAGGTGATTCGCTCGGCTTATGACCTCGGCGGCTTTGTTATTGAGTATCGTTTGATTCATGCCCGGCAGGGGGTGTATTACACCAATACCACGCGTTAAGACAGTTCATGCCTCGGTGATAGCGGGCCTGGCGGGCCTGCCCTCACTCCGATCAGATCTCTTTATCCATCGCCCCTTTGCGCAGTACGTTCTCCATGCGATCGGACAGCACGACCCACAGCGGCACTAGGGCGTTAACCATAATCTGCCGGACAACCTGCGCGGTGACCACGATTTCCAGATGGGTGTTGAGGGTTTTGGCCAGGACAATCATTTCCGCCGCGCCGCCGGGAGCGGTGCTGAGGATGGCGGTTTGCCAATCCACATCCGCCACCAGGCGGAACAAGGCGGCGATAGCCACCGCAAACAGCAGCAACAGGACTATGGAAAACAGGCCGATAATCAGATCCCGCAGCTTGATGAAGAATAAGCGTGAAATGATGCCGTGGCCGATGGTGACACCCAGTAATATTTGAGCAATATGGGACAGTAAGGACGGCATCGTGATACTTAACTGGCCGGGCATAAGATTATTGACGATGATGGCCAACAGCATCGGGCCAATTAACGACGGCGACGCGATATGTAATTTTTTTCCCATATAATAGCCGGCCATGGCAAACAATAATATCAATACGGTGCTGAAAATATCATGTCCGCTATGGCTTTCGCCATGAATTGCCGGAATGGCGTCAATATCGATATGCAGAAGATTGCGCAGCAGAAAAGGAATAAACACCACCACGGATAATATCCGTACCGACTGTAGTATCGCCACCAGTTCGGCATTGGCGCCATACTCTTTGGCCAGGTTGGCCATGATGCCGATCCCTCCCGGCAGGGTGGAAAAGAATGTCGTTTTGACGGTTTGCCGGGTGGAAATGAGAGAATAGAGTACCGCCAGGACAAAAGAGGAAATGAGGGAGATGACCATCATGAAAAAGATATCGAAAAAAAACCAGCCCAGTCGGCCGATATCGCTGAAATGCAGCAAGCAGCCGATTCCTCCGCCAAGAATGGCCTGTCCCGCCTGGCGCATATTGCCTATATACAATTTCCCGCTTAAGGTCATTGCCGGCATTAAAAAATAGGATGTCAACGCCGCGCCGCACACCCCGCCGAACATCCAGCCCAATTTGAAATCAACGGCTTCCAGCGCGGCGCCTATTAATGCGGATAACAGCAGCATCATGCTTAAATAAGCAAAACGATGGGATGTCTGGGGTATCGTCATATTAACCATTTATAGGGAATTCTCTCTAATAATATAAATACAGCATGTGTGGCCGAAACCATTTCACTAAAATATCTTGCCGGCTCAATAGGCCTGGCATCAGGCCTGTTCGATAATAAAACTGTATAAAAAAGATAATCCGCTGAAAAAAATCAATGCCTCAATAATATAGGTATGGATTTTGACGTGCAGATGGCCCAGCAGCCACCGGGCCAGGTAGGTTCCGGGTATCATGCAGAAACCGATTAACAGGCCATATAATAAATAGCGCGTGCTGAGCAATGAAAAAAGCAGGAAAAATACCACTTTGAAAATATTGGTGGCCATGCCGATGCAGGCATCGGTGCCGATGACGCCGCCCCCTACCAGGCCGATACCCAGCAGGATGGGCAGTAATACCACGCCGCCGCCGGGCAGCGCGCCGGAAATAAAGCCGAATAAAACCGACATCATGATGATCATGGCGGGGGTGGGGACGATTTGTTTATGGGCCATATAGCGCCGTAGCGGCAGGATTACCAGCAGGAACAGGCCGATAATCAGTTCGAGCATGTGCTGGGAGAGTATCTTGTAAAGATAGGTTCCCAGCAGCAGGCTCGGCAGGGCGGGAATCATGATCTGCAGGAGGGTATGGGTCTGGATATCCTTTCGGTAGACCCACATCCTGGAGAGATTGCCGAACGTCATGGCCACGGCCATCACCGGCACCACCGCTTTGATGCCGATCACCGGCGTCATGGCGGGCGTCATGATAAGGCTGGCGCCAAAACTGCTGATGCCGCCCAGAATCGCGGAAAAGAACGCTACCCCACCCAGGAAAAAATACTGCAACGGTCCGTTGGACGACAGGTCCATGGAAGACATCAGCATTGAACAATGCCCCTTATTATCTATCGGCAATGTGTTCTTCCACCAAAAGCGCCGCGGCAAACAGCGCTTCGTCTTCGAAACGCCGTCCCACCAGCTGAATAGCGAACGGCATGCCTGACGGGCCGAATCCGGCAGGCAGGGTGATGCAGGGCGTATATAACAGCGTCCAGAGGGAGTTGAAAACGGCTGTACCGGTATCATCCAGCCCTATGGGGGCTTCATTGGCGGTTGATAACGTTAATATAACATCAATATTTTCCATATATTGGTGGATAAATGTGCGTAATGTCTCGGCCTCGCGCTGGGCGGCGATATATTGCTCAAGGGTGATGTTTTCACCATCCCTGATGCGGCCCTGGTATAGCTTGGCGCTGAGCTGGTGGCGATGCACGGTTTTTTCAAACGCCAGGTTGCGCGCCGATTCGAAATTGGCGATGGTGCTGTGGATCCTGAGCCAGCCGTTAAAATCGGCGGGCAGCGCCGGTTCACTGAGGTGATGGCCTTGCTTCGCCAGCAGGGCAGCGCACTCCTCTGCCCGCCGGCGGACGGCGGGGTCGGCCTGCTCCCATTCCGGCGGACGGCAAAAGGCGATGCGCAGGGGACGTTCCGGTAGGGGGGCAGGCCGGTAGTCCGTGCCGATAAGCACGGTGCGCAGCAGTTCGGCGTCACGTACGTTTCTGGCGCACAGTCCCAGGGTATCCAGCGATCCGGACTGCTGTTTTACCCCCACCCGGGTGAATTCGCCGAAGGTGGGTTTGTAGCCGACAATGCCGCAGTAGCCGGCGGGACGAATGACCGATCCGCTGGTTTGCGTGCCCAGGGCCAGCGGGACCTGATAATCCGCTACCGCCGCGGCGGAGCCGGAGGATGAGCCTCCCGGCGTGCGTCGGCGGTCATGGGGATTCATGGTTGGCCCCGGTTCACGGTTGGCGAATTCGGTGGTGACGGTTTTGCCCAGGAGTATGCCGCCGGCGTTGCGGATCATCGCGACGCTGCCGGCATCCATGGAAGGGAAGTAGTGGGGATAAACCGGCGAGTTGAACGCGGTCCGCATGCCCCGCACGTCGATAATGTCTTTTACGCCCACCGGGATGCCGTGCAATAGCCCTTTGGATGCGGATCTGTCCGCCTGGCGGGCCTGTGCCAGCGCCTGTTCACGATCCAGATAGGCCCAGGCGCGGACATCGCTGTCCCGCTGTTCTACCCGCTCAAGGCAGGCGGCCACCAGGGTTTCGCTGGTCAGGCTGCCCCGAGACATGGCGGCAAGGGCTTCCGTTACGGACATGCCGGCGGCTGACTGCGCCGGAGGAATGGATGAAGCGGGGTTGTTTTTCATAATGTCCCTTGAATTACGACCATAAGCCGGCGACGGAAGAGGCGACGTTTAACAGATGCTGGTCGGTGTATTTTCGGCCCACCAGCTGGACGCCTACGGGCAAGCCCAGCGGTCCGGTGAAATGAGGCAGCGTGATGGCGGGGGTGTATAGGAACGTCCAAAGGAAATTGAACACCACGTTGCCGGTAAAAGCGATGCCGCGGGGGGCTTCCCCCTGGGCGCTGGGGGTGAGGAGGGCGTCAACGCGCCGCTCGGCGAACCACCGGTCCAGCCAGCTCCGGCAGCGCTCCCCCAGCATAATGGCCTCACGGAACATCTCAAGGGTGGTCTGTTCGCCGAGAACCACCCTTTGCGTGATGAAATCATCGCTCACCAGTTCCCGGAACCGGCGCAGCTCATCGGCATAGTTACGCAGGATTTCAAAGGCGCAGATCTGCCGGTGGGCTTCCTCCAGCCCGGCGAACTCCCCGGGCAGCACCAGTTCGGTAACCGTTGCCCCGGCGGACGCCAGCAGTTCGGCGGTCTGTTCCAGGGCGCGGCGGGACTCGTCGGCGGCCCGGTCCCAGTACGGGGTGCGGCACAGGGCAATGGAGAGCGCCGACAGGGGCGGGGTATCAATGGCGATATAGGGCGTTTCGGTGAGAGCCGCCTTGAACAGCGCCAGATCGTCCACGGATCGGGCCATCAGGCCGACGGTATCCAGCGCTTCGGTATTGGTGCGCACCCCGGCGTTGCCGATGAGTTGAAAACTCGGTTTATAGCCATAGACGCCGCAGTAGGACGCCGGGCGAATCACCGAGCCGCCGGTTTGGGTGCCCAGGGCCAGCGGAACGTGAAAATCCGCCACCGCGGCGGCGGAGCCGGAAGAGGACCCTCCCGGCGTATGTTCGAGATCAAGGGGATTGCGGGTGGGTCCGGCGTGGCGGTTGGCAAACTCGGTGGTCACGGTTTTGCCCAGCACAACGCCGCCGGCGGCCCGGGAAAGGGCTACCGAAGCCCCGTCCCACTGCGGGTGGTGGTGCTGGTAGATGGGGGAGCCGTAGCGGGACGGCATATCATGGGTGTCGATGATATCTTTGACCCCCAGCGGAATGCCGTGCAGCAGGCCGCGGGACGGGCCGGCATCCAGCTGCGCCGCCTGTTTGCGCGCTCCAGCCCGATCGAGAAAGGTCCACGCCCGGACATCGTCTTCCCGCGCGTCGATGCGCTCCAGGCAGGCTTCCAGCAGCCGGCCGGCGGTGAGCGTGCCGGCATCTATCGCCTGCCTGGCCGTGACTGCCGTTAACCGTTCAAAATTGATTTTATCAGCCATGGGTCTGTCTCTTTATGTTAAACCGGCTGCTGCCGGCCCAGGGTATTTTGCCGGTAATGCCCGTATACCGAGCAGCCGGTGAGCAGTTTGGTGTACTCATGTTCGGGACGGAGCAGCACTTTTTCCGCGCTGCCGTTTTCGATAATCTCGCCGTGGTACATTACCGCCACGTCGTCGGCGATTTCCGCCGCCACTCCCAGGTCGTGGGTGACGAACAGGATTGACATGCCGAACTGTTGCTGGATTTGCCGCAACAGCAGCAGAACCTGCACCTGCACCGTGGCGTCAAGGGCCGTGGTGGGCTCGTCCGCCAGCAGCAGCTTCGGCTCACAGGAAACCGCCATGGCTATCATGACCCGCTGGCGCAGGCCGCCGGACAGCTCCGAGGGATAAGACCGCAGCCGTCGTTCGGCGGAAGGGATCTGCACCAGATCGAATAAATCCTTTACCTTGGCGAGGGCATCCTTACGGTTGATGCCTTTGTGTTTCATCAGCATTTCGGCGATTTGATCGCCGACCCGAAACACCGGATCGAGAGCGGTCATCGGCTCCTGGAAGATAAACCCGACGTCGCGGCCGCGTATTTGCGCCTGCTGCGCGGGGTTCATGGCCACCACATCCCGGCCGTTGAGCATGATACGGCCGCTGACCCGGGTGGTTTTCTGCGGCAACAGCCCCAGAATGGATCGCAGAGTGACGCTTTTGCCCGATCCGGATTCCCCCAGCAGGGTCAGGACCCGGCCGTGGCCGATGCGCAGATTGATATTGCGCACGATGGACCGCCACTGGCCGCCGGTATGGAAAGCGATATTGAGCTGCTCCAGCGCCAGCAGGTCCGCCCCGTTGCCGGTCGGGCTGTTTGCCGCCGTGCCCATAGGTTTGGTCGCGTTATCAGTGGCAGCGCCCGCGCCCGTTTTGGCGGTGATATCGGTCATGATGTGGTCTCCTTGCCGCCGGCGGCCAGGCTGTGGCCGGAATCCGGCACGTGGATCCAGCATGCCACCCGATGGTCCGGATGGGATCCCGGGTTGGCCTGCAGATGGGGAGTTTTGGCCGAACAGACCCCTTCGGCAAAAGCGCAGCGGGTATGGAACCGGCAGTGCCTGGGAGGATTGATGGGGTCGGGGGGATCGCCGGTGAGGGGCGGCGCGGCGATTTTTTCCCGCGGGTCCGGCGAGGGCTTGGAGGCCAGCAGGGCACGGGTATAAGGATGGGCGGCGGAGGAGAACAGCGTATCCGACGGGGCGGACTCCACGATTTGCCCCAGGTACATTACTACCACCCGATCCGAGATATAGCGCACCACATTGAGATCGTGGGAAATGAAGATATAGGTCAGGCCGAGGCTTTCCCGCAGCTCCACCAGCAGGTTCAGCACCTGCGCCTCGACGGACTTGTCCAGTGCGGACACCGGTTCGTCCAGCAGCAGCAGACGGGGACGCAGGGCGATGGCCCGGGCGATATTAATCCGCTGGCGCTGGCCGCCCGACAGCTCGATGGGATAGCGATCGGCAAACTCGGCCGCCGGCATGCCCACCGCATCCATCAGACGGCCGGCGTAATCCACGGCGACGGCCCGATCAATGCCATGGGCCAGCAGCCCGAAGGCCAGGGTATCCACTACCGACATGCGCGGGTTCAGGGAGGAGTGGCTGTCCTGGAACACCATCTGTACCGCGCGTCTGGCTTCGGCGCTGATTTTCTTGCCCGGTTGCCAGAAGGTTTCGCCGTCCAGGCTTATCTCCCCGGCGTCCGCCTGCATCATGCCGGTGATAAGCCGGGCCGTGGTGGATTTACCGCAGCCCGACTCCCCGACAATCCCTAAGGTTTCACCCTTGAGCACCTCGAACGACAGGCCGTCCACCGCGCGCACCTGCTGGCGGCTGCCCAGCCAGCCGTCCTTGAAACGGAAATGCTTGCGCAGCCCGGACACCCTCAGCAGCGGCTGCGCCGGTCCGCCTTTATCAGTAATGGGCGGCAGCGGCGAGTCGTTATAAATCACCTTGTTCATCGACGGATCTCCATGGCTTTGCGCACGCCATCGCTGATGACGTTGAAACAAATCGAGCAGAGAAAGATCATGACGCCGGGCATGGCCGCCACGGCCGGATTGACATAAATCGACTGCCGCAGCGACGAGAGCATCAGGCCCCAGTCGGCGGTGGGCGGGCTGACCCCGAGGCCGAGGAAGCTCAATCCCGAGGCGGTGATGATCGAGATACTGATCTGGCTGGAGGCGAACACGATAATCGGCCCGGCGACATTGCTCAGCACATGCTGCCGGATGATGCGCCAGGTGGAGGCGCCGGACAGCATGGCCGCCATGACGAATTCATAGCCCCGCACCTGGGTGGTGACGCTTTCGGAAATACGGGTGATGGGGGGAATGAAAATCAGCGACAGGGATAAAATCGCGTTCAGCAGCCCCGGCCCCAGTGCGCCGGAAATGGCCACCGCCAGCAGGACGGAGGGGAAAGCATAGAAGATATCCATGCTGCGCATGATGGCGGTATTGACCCGGCCGCCGGCGTAACCGGCCAGGATACCGAGAAAGCCGCCGGCCAGCAGGCCGATCATCACCGGCATAAAAGCCATCAGCAGCGATACCCGTCCGCCGTAAATCAGGCGCGACAGCAGGTCGCGGCCCAATTCGTCGCCCCCCAGCAGCCGGTGAGAAGTGCCCATGTCCGCCATCCTCATCAGGATACTGGTGGCATAGGGATCCTCGGGGGCTATCCAGTTGGCGCCGATACAGGAGACCAGGATAATCAGCAGCACCAGGGATGCCGCCAGGGAAACCGGCTGATGAAGGAAGCGGCGCAAGACCCGGGCGCTGTAGCTTCCCGCCTTGGGCCGCCGAACGGCCGGCGCGGTCAGGGTCACTGAAACCTGCTTTATCATCCGATCCTCCTCAGGCGCGGATCGGCCCAGCTTTGCAGCAGGTCGACCAGCAAATTCAGCAGTACAAAGGAAATGGACAGTACCAGCATGGTGCCCTGCAGCAGAGGCAGGTCGCGCTGGAAAATGGCGGTGGCCATCAAAAAGCCGGTGCCGGGCCAGGCGAAAACCGTTTCCACCAGGACCGATCCCCCCAGCATATGGCCGATTTGCAAGCCCATTACCGCCATGGAACCGGGCAATACGTTACGGATCACATGCCAGAAGATACGGGAGCGGGTGAGTCCTTTCGACCATAGGGTGGTGATGAATTCCTGATCCATCACTTCGGCGACGTTGGCCCGTACCGTGCGGGCAATCACCGAAATGGGAATGGCGGCCATGGTCACCGTGGGCAGGATCATATGCTGAACATGTACCCAGTCCAGCCGCCACTCATTCGGCCCCATGCCCAACGGCGGCAGCCACATATGGTTTACCGAGAAAATGATCACCAGCACGATGGCCAGCCAGTAGTGGGGCACGCTGACCCCCGCCAGGGTAAAAAAGCTGATGGCATGATCGGGCAGGCGATCCCGCCACACGCCGGCGGCGATCCCTAAGGTAAACCCCAGAACGCAGCTCAGCAAACCGGCGCTTACCGCCAGCACCAGGGTGTTTTTCACCGCGGTCATGGTCTCCGTCGCCACCGGCCGGCCGGAGCCCAGCGACATGCCCAGGTTGCCCCGAAGGGCGTTGCCCAGCCAATAGAAGTATTGCACCGGCAACGGTTTATCCAGCCCGTACTCATGGCGGATCTGATCCACCAGTTCCTGCGACGCCTCATCCGGCACCAGGGCGTTTATGGCATCCCCCGGCGCCAGGTGCACCAGGGAAAACACCACTATCGTGACCGCCAGCGAAATGGGGATGGCGTACAGGAGACGACGAATAACATACGACAACATGGCTGCGCCTCGTTACTGCTTCATTGATACCGGTGAATAATCGGAATACCAGCTCTGCGCATGGACATAACCCTGTACATTGGGCGACATGGCGCGGGAACCCACATCATGTACCACCCAGATGAAGTAGGCCTGATCCACGAAGCGGGTATGGATTTGCGCCAGCAGCTTGTCCTGTTTCGCCGGATCGAATTCACCCTGCACCTGCCGGATGAGCGGCGTAATCACCGGATCGTTGATGCCGCCCCAGTTGGTGCCTTCCGGCGGGACTTCTTTCGGATCCAGGTAGCGAATCAGGGCATAATAAGGGTCGGTGGTGGACCAGCTGTTATTGATGCCGTCGATGCCTTTGTTTTCAGGCGCCGCGGCCCCGCCTCTTCTGCGGCCGCGCAGGGCCTCCCACTCAAAGACATCAAACTGCAGATCGACGCCGATTTTGCGCATGTCTTCCTGGATGAATTCATTCATCATCAGCGGATACATTTGGCCGGAACCGGAGGTGGAAATGGCGATTTTCAGCTTCAGCGGATGGTCCGGGCCGTAACCGGCTTCTTTCAACAGGCGCTTGGCTTCTTCCGGGTCATACTTGATCTTGAAGCTGGGATTGCCGTACCAGGGATTGCCTTCGGCCATTTGGGCGGTGGCGGGGGTGGCGAGACCATGCAGCAACTGCACCATGCCGTCGCGATCGATGCCGAGGTTAACGGCTTTACGTACCCGGATATCGGCGAACGGGGAACCGGGCAGCACGCTGACCGTATAAGGCCAGACATGGGGAATGGTATTGGTGGAGATCACCATGCCGGATTTTTTCAGGCGGTCCACGGTATCCGGCGCCGGGCTTTCGATCCAGTCCACGGTACCGGACAGCAGGGCGGCGGTGCGGGCGGACGGCTCGGGAATCGGCAACAGGACCAGCCGGTCAAGCTTGGGTTCGCGGGCCTTATCCCAGTAATCCTTGTTCGGCACCAGATCGGCTTCCTGGTGCGGTATCAGCTTATCCAGCTTCCAGGGACCGGTGCCCGACGGGTGCTGGCGGAACTGCGGCCAGCTTTTGCCCATTTTTTCCCACTGCGCCGGCGAGGCAATCAACAGCCGGGTCATCTGGTAAGGGAAAAACGCATCGACCTTTTTGGTTTCGATTTCAATCTTGTAGTCATCCAGCTTCTTCCAGCTTTTAACGTCATTGATATAAGGCACCATCTGCTTTTGTATCGACACGTCATAGGCGGGAAAATCTTTATTGAACACCCGTTCCAGGTTAAAAATTACCGCATCGGCGTTAAAATCCGATCCGTCATGAAATTTCACGCCCTTTCTTAATTCAAAAATCCAGTGTGAATTATCCTCCGGCGAGATATACCATTTGGTGGCCAAACCCGGCCGCAGCACCGAGGCGGCGTCGCTTTTGGACAGATCCCATTCAATCAGCGGATCGAATACGGTGTATCCCCCGAAGGACACGCCTTCGGTGCCCTGATCCGGCGCGCCGTCCATTACCGGGATATCCGCCAGCGTCATGGCGATCCTGAGCGTCCCGGCGGCCTGGGCCCATTGCGAACATATCAACATCGCGCCCATCAATGAAAAAGGCAGCAATTTTTTCAATGACATAATCAATCCTCATGGTAAGGGAGTGTGAGTTTGTGGGTATCCGCCGTCAGGGACAGCGACTTATAGTTTTAATACTATATAGTTTATACTGTACTTTTTTAGACGGTACAAGATGCTGGGTACGGATAAAATAGCGGCAAATATTGGATGTTTATATCGTGGACGCCCGGTTGAAGACGGGGAAAAAGAGAGGCTAAAATCGTATTAATTTGTTGAAATTAAATAGTTTTTTGTTGTTCGGCGGCGTTTTGAGCAAAAGGGCGGCCATTTAGCGAACCGTAATTTCCTCCGGCGGAGGGGGATGGGTGATAGCAAAAACGTATGGTTGGCGGATTCGGCGGCAAAGAAGTCGCCGTTTATGCCGTGCCGGATCCGTCTTAGAACGGACCCAGGCTTATGGTGTTATTTAACTATCGTTATCTCAAATTGTGCGTTAACAGTCATGACCCCAACTGTTAGTCTATTTTTGCCGGGCATTTAAATTAAGCGTTAACGGCTGAAAATAATCCCGAAATGTTTTGTCCACCTAAAAGAAAATGCTGAAAAGGCGCGATAAATAATGATGCCTTTCACCTTACGGATCAGGAGAATAATATGGCCGCTTCGCGCATCGTTCATCTCGCACTTAAAGTTGATGATCTTGATTATGCCACCAAATTTTATGAACAGGTGTTCGGTTTTAAACAAATCAAAACGGAACATAAGCGCCAGCATACCTCCCGGCATCTGACAGACGGGCATATTGATTTTACGCTGGTGCAGTACGATAACGAGGATCACGAAGAGGCATTGCTCTCCGGGCCGGGGCCGCGTCTGCATCATTACGGCGTATCGGTGGATGATCAGGACGAAATAGCGGAAAAGATCAGGGCGCTGGGGGGCGAAATCCTTTCACCGCCGGGTTCCGGGGCGCTGAAGTTCCGGGCGCCCGACGGCACCATAGCCGAAATAGTAAAAGAAGGGCGTTATTCCATCGAATGAGTTCCGATCAAATATAAATCTGTGTATCAGATTTTTAGCAAAGGCATTCTTATTATGGCGTTTACAGTCGTGAAAAATATCCTGCTGGGGACCGCACTATTGTTTTCATTATCATCCGCGGCGTTGGCGGCGGATAATCTGAAATTAACCGGCGGCGTGTATGAACAGTTATATACCTCTGCCATTGCCAATAATGAAAAAGAAGTTATTTTTTATTCTCCGGCCAGTCGCGAGGAATCAAAGCTGCTCAGCGAGTTATGGAAAACCAATTTTCCCAAGATTCATCTGACCATCGTCGGCAAAAAGGCGCCGGACCTGATTACCCAGATAGAAGCGGAACGCGCGGCGAAGCAATACCGTGCCGACGTGACCGCCATGAGCCAGCCTTATGTCGCTGTTTTATGGAAACAAAAGGGGTATTACCTGCCCTATAAGGTCTCCACCTTCGATAAGCTGAGTCCGGATTATGCTGATACCGACGGCGCCTATTATTCCATCGGCGTGTTTTTGCTGCCCGCCGCCTATAACAGCCGCGCTGTGCCGGATAAAGCCAATCTGCCCCATTCGCTGGCGGATTTTCTCGATCCAAAATGGAAAGGAAAAATCGTTCTGGCGGATCCTTCCACCGCCGGCAATAGCCTGACCTTCTTTTTAGCCCTGCTGCAAACCGGCAAAATCGACTGGTCTTATATGGAAAAGCTGGCCAAACAGGACGTGCTTTTCGTGCGCGGCAATCCCGAAGCGGCGCGGATACTGGCTTCCGGCGAGCGCAGCGTGTCCCCGATGGTATCTTCCTTTAATGTCATGACCTCCAAAGAGCAGGGTCAGGCCATCGATCTTTACAACCTGGACGAAGGGACGCTGGTGACACAGCAGCCAAGCGGCATCATGTCCAATCCGCCCCATCCGACGGCGGCCAAGCTGCTGATGGAAGTTCTCACCAGCGCCCAGGGCCAGGAATTGCGTGCCGAAGCCGGTAAATTCTGGCCTACCAATGCCGATGCCGGCTCGGTGGACGGCCTGCCCAAGCTGGCGGACTTCAAGCCTTATAACGTTGATCTTTCCAAACTGTCCGATGAGAAGACCACGCAGGATTTCCTGGCCCGTTTTAATAAAATTTTCGGTCGCGAGTAATATGATGGCTATTGATAATTCCGTTCCACGTCCGGCCCGTCTGGAGCTTATCGGCCTGAGAAAACAGCTGGGGGATACCCCTGTGGTTGACGGGGTCGACCTGAGGGTAAACGAAGGGGAGAGCCTGGTATTGCTGGGGCCGAGCGGCTGCGGCAAGACCACCACCCTGCGGATGGTGGCCGGTTTTATCGAGCCCGACGGCGGGGAGATCCATCTTTCCGGTCTGCTTGCTTCCGGGCGCGGCGCCTTTGTGCCGGTGGAGCGCCGCCAACTGGGCATGGTGTTCCAGAACTATGCCGTCTGGCCGCACAAAACCGTTTATGACAACGTGGCGTTCAGCCTCTCCATCGCCGGCGACAACCGGGCCGCCATCCGGCGCAAAGTTGACGACGTGCTGAAACTTGTTCATCTGGACGGCCTGGCCCAGCGTTATCCCGGCGATCTGAGCGGCGGCCAGCAGCAGCGGGTGGCGCTGGCGCGGGCCATTATCGCTGAGCCGAGCCTGCTGTTATTCGATGAGCCGCTGTCCAACCTGGATGCCGGTTTACGGGAAGAGATGCGTTTTGAGCTTAAGCGCCTGCATAGCCAAAACGGCATCACCATGTTTTATGTCACCCACGATCAGGAAGAAGCCTTGGTGATAGCGGACCGGATTGCTGTCATGAACAAGGGACGTATCGAACAGTGCGACGTGCCGGAAGCCATTTACCGACGGCCCCGCTCGCGCTTTGTCGCCTCCTTTGTCGGCACCACCAATCTTATTGAGGGCACGGTGGCGGGACTGGATGCCAATACCCGCCGCCTGCTGGTTCAGTCCGCCCTCGGGGAGCCTTTCTGGGCCGCCGCGTCGGATCAGGTCATTGCCACCTGCCGCACCGGCGACGGGGTGGCGGTATCGGTACGGCCGGAGAATGTCTCTTTCGATCCGGACGCCGCGGGCGGCATGCGCGGCCGGATTATCGATTCCGCGTTTCTGGGCAGCCGCTACGACCTGGTGATTGACGTGGCGGGCCATCCGTTGCGGGTGCAAACGCCGCGGCAATGGTCCGGCTCGGTTGCCAACGGCGTGACCGTTTCCTTCCATCCCGATGAGGCCTGGGTAATACCATGATGAAATCGAGCACCGCGCCGGCGCCGAAACAGATGCGCCCCTATGCCGGATCCGCGACCCTGGCGCAAAAGGTCACCGGCCGGTGGCGCCGGGTGGCGGCGGAGCCGGGAAAAATCATCATTCTCACCGCCGCGCTGCTGGTGCTGGGCGCGCTGATACTTTATCCCATGGCGAGGCTGGTGCTGCTGGGCCTTGCCGGCGATAGCGGCGCGGGCGCCCTGCGGCCGTTGATAAACGCGTTTTCCGACCCGGGCATGGTGAAGGCGGTGGGGAATTCAGCATTACTGGCGATAAGCGTTACCGGCGGATCGCTGGCCCTGGGGCTGCCCATGGCCTGGCTGGTGTCGCGCACCGATATGCCGGGCAAAGCCTTGATCCGCATCAGCGCCGCCATTGCTTTTGTGGTGCCCTCGTTTATCACCGTTATCGCCTGGATTTTCCTGGCGGCGCCGAATTCCGGCTACCTGAACAAGCTGCTTAACGGGCTGTTGGGCACCACCACGCCGTTTTTCAATGTCATCAGCTTTAGCGGACTGGTGTTTATCGAGATAGCCCATTTGTATCCCCTGGTGTTTTTCACCGTCTGCGCCGCGCTGGTGAACATCGATCCCGGCTATGAACAGGCCGCCCGCGTGCTGGGGGCCGGACGGGTGCGTACCGCCCTGCATGTGACCCTGCCGCTGGTGAGGCCGGCGGTATTATCCAGCGCCATCCTGGTGATACTGGACGCCCTGTCATCCTTCGGCGCGCCGGCGGCTATCGGCACCATGGCGAATTTCTCGGTTATCACCACCAAAATCTACAAGCTGCTGACGTTCCCGCCCCATTTCGAACAGGCGGCGGCGCTGGCGTTTCCCATTGTGGTCTTCACCCTGGCGAGCCTGCTGCTGCAACGCCTGCTGATTCGGGATATCCGCTACCGCACCCTCTCCGGCAAGGCCGGGGCAAAGGCCCTGCCGGTGCGCCTCGGCCGGGGACGCTGGGCGGCGGCGGCCTTTTGCGGTACGGTATTTTTTGTTACCGCGTTTTTACCGCTGGCGGCCCTGGTGCTGCTGTCATTATTAACGGCGTTTGGCGACGATGTGACCTTTGCCAACCTGACGCTGGATCATTTCGCGATGATCGTGGATTCCACCTTCGGCGTGTTCGATACCGTTAAACACAGCCTGTTCCTGTCCGCCGGGGCGGCGTTTATCTGCGTTATCCTCGGCGTGCTGTTCGCCTGGTTTGTGGAGCGGACGACCATTATCGGCCGGGGTCTGGTGAGCGCGACGATTTTCATCGCGTACGGCTTTCCGGCCATTACCTTCGCGGTGGCCATCATGCTCGGCTATCTCAACTGGTTCTACGGCACCTTCACCATCTTGTTGATTGCCTATGTCGCCAAGCAATTGCCCATTTCCTTCGTGCTGTCCCGGTCGGTGCTTAAGCAGATTGCCCCGGAACTGGAGGAGGCCGCCCGGGTGGCCGGCGCCGGCTGGCTGCGTACGCTTACCGCCGTGACCCTGCCGCTGCTGAAGCCGAGCATGTGGGCCGGGGCGCTGCTGGTGTTTGCATTTGGCCTGCGGGAGTTGACCATGTCGGCCATTTTGGCGCAGCCGGCCACCCAGGTGATGTCCACCAAAGTGATTGAATATCTGGAAACCGGCGAGGTGGAGCAGGCGGCGGCGATGGCGCTGATTATCGTGGTGCTGAGCCTCGCCTCCCTGGTTCTGTATCGCCTGGTGTCCGGCGGAAATTTGATCGATATGAAAAAAGTAACCTCGTGGAGCAAAAAGCATGGGCACGATTGACAACGGGCAGGGCAAGACCCTGGCGGAAAAAATCTGGGATCGCCACCGTATAGTGGATATTGACGGCGAGCAATTGCTCTATTTGGACAATCTGCTGGTGCATGAAGGGTCCAGTCACGCCTTTGAAGCGCTTAACGCCCTCGGCAAGCACGTTTACCGGCCGGATCAGATTATCGCCTGTTCAGATCACTATCTGCCCACCGCCGGTCGGGAGCGGGGAGTGGAGGGTATCGCCGATCCGGCCATCCGCAACATGATCCTCAGGCTCGGCGAGAATGTCCGCCGCCACGGCATCCGTTATTTCGGACCCGAGGATCCCAACCAGGGCATTTTGCATGTGGTGGCGCCGGAGCAGGGTATAACCCAGCCCGGCCTGCTTATCGGCGGGGCGGATTCACACACCACCACTCACGGCGCCTTCGGTTGCCTGGCCTTTGGTATCGGCGCCTCGGACGCCCGCCACGTGCTGGCGACCCAGACCCTCTGGCTGCGCCGTCCGAAAACCATGCGGGTACGGCTGGTGGGGGAAGCGGCCCCTTATGTATCCGCCAAGGATATCAATCTGGCGCTTATCGCGCTCCTCGGCGCCGGGGGCGCCCTCGGACATATTATCGAGTATGCCGGACCGGCGGTGACCCGCATGTCCATGGAACAGCGCATGACGCTGTGCAACATGGCGGTAGAGGCGGGAGGACGGGCCGGTATCGTCGCGCCGGATGAAACCACGTATGCCTATCTGAAGGGCCGGCCCTTTGCCCCCGCCGCAAAGGAGTGGCGGCAGGCCGTGGCCTACTGGCGGACCTTGCCTTCCGACGATAACGCGGTATTCGATAGGGAGGTCACCCTTGATTTACATGAGGTCTCCCCTACGGTCACCTGGGGCACCAGCCCCGAGCATGCGCTGGGCATCGGCGGCCATCTGCCCGACCCGGCCGCCATTGAAGACGGCGACCAGCGTCAGGAGGTTGCGGCGGCTTTGGATTACATGGGCTTGACCGCCGGCGCCCCGCTGACCTCGATAAAAATCGACCGGGTCTTTATCGGTTCCTGCACCAACGGGCGTATCGAGGATCTGCGGGCGGCGGCCGGTATCGCTTTTCGGGGCCGGGTTAAAGTGCCGTCCTGGGTGGTGCCTGGTTCGACGTCGGTGAAGCGGCAGGCTGAGCGGGAAGGGCTGGACAAGATTTTTATCAATGCGGGATTCGAATGGCGCGACGCCGGCTGTTCCCTTTGTACCGCCATCAACGGCGACGTATTGGCGGAGGGGGAACGCTGCGCCTCTACCAGCAACCGTAACTTTCGCGGCCGGCAGGGGGTTAACGGACGTACCCACCTGGTGAGTCCGGTTATGGCCGCCGCCGCGGCCCTCACCGGCTATTTGACCGATGTTCGCTCCTTTGAGGAGACAACCTTATGACCTCATTACTGGCTATCGACAGCATCGGCATTCCCTTTGATGAACCCAATGTGGATACCAATCAGATCTGTCCCACCCGCTTTAACAAGGTACCACGCGGTCCGGCTTTTGCCCGCATCGCCTTTCACGATCGGCGTTTTGACGGGCAGGATAACGAGAAGGATTTTATCCTTAACCGGCCGCCTTATCGGGAGGGCGGCATTATCGTGGCGGATCGCAATTTCGGCTGCGGTTCCTCCCGGGAAACGGCGGTGTATGCGCTGGTGGAATTCGGTATCCGCGCGGTTATTGCGTCCAGCTACGGGGATATCTTTGCCAATAACTGCTATAAGAACCGTTTGCTGCCGGTGGTACTGCCGAACGAAACCTGCATTGCGCTGCGCCATCAGCTGCATGACGATATTGGCGCGCGCCTGCGTATCGATCTTGAACATCAGGTGGTTTGGGATCTGAACGGTGAGGGGTATGCCTTCGAGATCCATCCCCTGCGGAAGAAGAGTTTGATTGAGGGTATTGATGATATCGCTCTGACCCAGGGGTATGCCGAGACCATTGTGGCGTTCGAACAAGAGTACCGGGCCGCCTATCCATGGATTAAGTAGCTCGTGGCGCCCCATCAGCGCGGTCTCCCTTTAACAGGCTCGCTTTGCCCTGGGTGATAGCGGGCTTACCGTGCTGTGGGGCGCTTGACCCGGTATGTCTGTTAACGTTTCGCGGGATCTGGATTTGGCTCGTTCAGCAGCAGTTTCTCCCTGAGGAGAGGCTCAGCCCAGGTTATAAACGTCTGTAGCGGGCGGGAAAGGTGTTTGCGGTGTGGATAGAGTAGCTGGACCGGAAGAGGGCGGGGGCGGTAGGCGGGCATGACTTCAATCAGGTCTCCTGATTCCAGGTGGGTTTGTACGTCATATTGGGGTATCTGAATCATTCCCATACCGGCCAGGCAGCAGGCGATGTAGGCTTCGGCGTTATTGACCGTTATCCGGCCGCGCAGGACGGCGGACTGGTAGCTGCCGTTTTCCGGCCATTCCCAGCTCTCGACCCGGCCCGTGGTGGGGGAGGCATAGTTTACCGCCAGATGGCGGGGCAGATCTGAAGGCGTATCGGGTCTGCCATGCAGGGCGATATAGGCCGGCGCCGCCACATTGATGAATTCCAGGAACCCGAGTTTGCGGGCCACCAGACTTGAGTCGGTCAGTTTTCCCACACGCAAGGCACAGTCTATTCCCTCTTCCGCCAGACTGACATTGCGGTCAGATGCTCCCATTTCCAGCATCATGTGCGGATAGCGGGTAAAGAATTCAGGCAGTGAAGGCGCGATGATCAGCCTGCCAATGCGTCCCGGCACATCAAATCTGATTTTCCCCACAGGCTGGCTATCGTTTTGTCTGAACAGATTTTCCGTTTCTTCCACGTCCGGTATCACTCTCAGGCAGCGTTCATAAAAAGCCCGGCCATCGGAGGTGAGGGAGACGCTGCGGGTGGTGCGGTGAAGCAGGCGCGTTCCTACCCGGGATTCAAGCTCCGCAACCGCAGCGGAAACGGTGGATCTGGGCATGTTCATTACGTCGGCCGCGCGGGTGAAACTGCCGCAGTCCACCACCCGTATAAAAATGCGAAAGAGGTCAATTCTGTCCATAAAAATTACATTGTTCGTGTTTTATGGACAGTATAATCAGAATTGCGGCCTTTATACAGAAAATGCAGGAGCTATTCTCAGGGGGCACCATCTTTGGCTGTTATACCCATAGAGAAGAGGACTGACGTCATGACAGAGCACAGTATCAAAGGCAAATCCGTCATTATTGCCGGCGGCGCGAAAAATCTGGGCGGGCTGATTGCGCGTGATTTTGCCGCGCACGGCGCGAAAGCCATCGCCATACATTACAACAGCGCGGGAAGTAAAGATGACGCCCAAGCCACCGTGGCGGCGATCATGGCCGCCGGGGCGCAGGCTGTGGCCTTTCAGGCCGACCTGACCACGGCCGGCGCCGTGGAAAAGCTCTTTGCGGACGTGACGGCGGCCATCGGCAGGCCGGACATTGCCGTCAATACCGTGGGCAAGGTGCTGAAAAAGCCCCTGTTCGATATCTCGGAAGCGGAGTATGACGAGATGAGCGCGGTGAACGCCAAGTCGGCCTTTTTCTTTCTTAAAGAGGCCGGGAAGCACCTCAATGACAATGGGAAAATCTGTACCCTGGTGACTTCCCTGCTTGGAGCGTTTACGCCTTTTTATGCCGCTTACGCCGGCACCAAGGCGCCGGTGGAGCATTTTACCCGCGCGGCGGCGAAGGAGTTTGGCGAGCGGGGGATTTCCGTCACCGCCATCGGTCCGGGTCCTATGGATACGCCGTTCTTTTATCCGGCTGAAAGCGCCGAGGCGCGGGATTACCATAAGACGGCGGCCGCGCTCTCGCCTTTCAGCAAAACCGGCCTGACGGATATCGCCGATATCGTTCCCTGGATACGTTTTCTGGTGACGGAGGGATGGTGGATGACCGGCCAGACCATTCTGGTGAATGGCGGCTATACCACCAAATAACCTCGGCTGGCGATTAACAAGTTATGTAGCACCGCTTCGCTGCGTTCGACTAATATTGCATCACCTCCCGGGACGGGGGGTGAGGATCAGAGTCAATGCCACTGTAAAAGTTCTGTGTGTTCCTGATGTTTTTAACTCATCCCTGATGAGGTATGGATATGAAATACATCATTTTACTGCTGTTGATTGCTTGTGCGGTCTATGTGCATTATCGCGGTCGGGTGCGTTTTGGTTTTTGGCGCCAGTTGGCGGATCACTCTTCCTTTGTATCGCCGATGAATGTCTTTATGTATCTGTTTTCCGCCATTCCCCTCACGCCTTATCTCAAGCCGGATACGCTGCCGGAGCTGGAAATCCTCAGGAACAACTGGCGGATGATCCGTGACGAGGGGCTGGCGCTGATGGCAATGCGCGAAATCAAGGTGTCCGATAAATATAACGACGCCGGATTTAATTCTTTTTTCAAAACCGGCTGGAAGCGGTTTTACCTGAAATGGTACGAGGACAGCCATCCTTCCGCCAAGGCGTTATGCCCCCGCACCACCGAGCTGCTGCGGACGTTGCCTTCGGTGAAAGCCGCCATGTTCGCCGAACTGCCCGACGGCAGCCGGCTGCCGCGCCATCGCGATCCCTATGCCGGCTCCCTGCGTTATCATCTCGGTCTGATGACGCCCCAGGACGACCGCTGCTTTATCGAGGTAGACGGTAAGCGTTACAGCTGGCGCGACGGGGAGGATGTGCTGTTTGACGAAACCTATATCCACTATGCGGAAAATTCCAGCGGTAAGCAGCGCCTGATCCTGTTTTGCGATATTGAACGGCCCATGCGCTACCGCTGGGCGCAGGCGGTGAATCACTGGCTGGGCCGTCATGTGTTAAGCGCCGGGGCGGCGCCTAACTGGGACAGCGACCGCACCGGCGGCGTCAACAAGGCGTTCAAGTATATCTATGCGGTGCGCAAGGTCGGCAAATACCTGAAGAAGAAAAACCGCGCCGGCTATTACCTGATCAAATGGCTGCTGTTCGGCGGTATCGCAGTGCTGGTTTTCACAAATTTATAATGGTTACAGCGCCACCGTGGACAGCCAGGCGGGGTACTCCAGCATGTCAGCCACGTTTTTCAGTATTCCCTCGCACTGCTCGCGGCTGTTGGGGCCTCCCAGGCACAGGCGCAGCGCGTCGGGGGGATTATTGTCGGTACAGAAGGCGGCGCTGGAGACCGCGCTGACCCCCTGATGGCGCAGTTTCACCGCCACATCCGACGGATTCCAGCCCTGGCGGTGCGGCAGCCGCAGCCAGAGATGGAAACCTTCGGCATCCGCCTGCAGGCTGTAATTGCGCAGCAGTCGGGCGGCCATCCGCTGGCGCAGGACCGCTTCTTCCCGCACCGCCAGCAGCATTTTTTCCGCCGTACCGTCGTTAATCCACTGGGCCGCCAGCGCATTGGTAAACGGGCTGGACATCACCGTCAGCGCCCGCATGGCCCCGGCCAGGTGCTGCCCCTGGCGCACCGTGGGGGCGTGCACCCAGGCAATGCGCAAACCGGCGCCGAAACATTTCGACAGGCCGGTAATATACCAGGTCAGTTCCGGCACCAGCTCCGCCATGGCGGGCAGGGAGGCGGAGGGCAGCATGCCATAGGCGTCGTCTTCGATAATCGGTACGCTGTAGCGCAGGGCCACATCCGCCAGCTTTTCCCGCCGGCGCAGCGGCAGCGTCAGGGTGGTGGGATTATTGATGGTGGGATTGAGATACAGGGCGCGGATTTGCCCGGTCTGGCAGGCGTTTTCAAACGAGCGCGGCATCGGGCCGTCCCCGTCGCACTCCAGGGCGTGCAGGGTGATATCCAACTGGGCGGCGATGGCTTTGAGCCCCGGATACACCAGGCTGCCGACGCAGATTTCTCCGCCCCGGCGCGCCAGCAGGGTCAGCAATCCCACCAGCACGCTGTGAATGCCGGGACATACCAGCAGCCGCTCGGGGGCCACCGCCGGTAAACGGCGCCCCAGCCAGCGGCATCCCGCCTCTTTGTCGTCATGGTTGCCGCCGAAATCGTGATAGCGCAGCAGGGGAAACAGATCTTTGTGGGCAAACAGATTCAGGGCGCCCTGGCGGATTCGCGCCACGAGATCCGGCGAATCCGGTTCCACCGGCAGATTCATGGTCATCTCGTAGCTGCTGCCGTTGCGGGGCGGGATCGACGGCACTTTGCCGCGGATAAAGCTGCCGGTGCCCGGACGGGAATCAATGAGTCCGCGCTTGCGCGCTTCGGCGTAGCCGCGGGTCACCGTGGTGTAATTCAAAGAAAGTTTCACCGCCAGGTCCCGCAGGGGGGGCAGGCGATCCCGCGGCTGGAAATCACCGCTTTCAATGGCGTCATGGATCAAATCGGCAATCAGCAGATAAGCCGGACGCTCCGGTCGTTCATGCATATAGTGCGTCCAACGATCGAATCGTTTCATTGTTTCTCTCCAGGTGGCGGACCTCCACTCTAGCGGATTCATCCGTGCCCATGCAATCATTGATGTAATGATTGTGTTTAATGATTGCATCAGATTGTTTGCAGTGCGTTAGATTGGTGCAATCATAGGTTATACATGCGTTGTCATTGTGCAGCGTATTGGTTAATAGTTGCGCTTCTATTTGCCTGTGACCTGAAATGCGGGTCGGTGAAAATTTTTTTTGCTCAGAAGTTGAGCGATTGATTGGCCGATGATTGCATGGTCCCTTTCCGCCCCTGGCATAACCCTTGCTCCATGAATGATGACGCGTCCGTTAGCCGGCGCGATACATCATCCGCCGCGGCTGTCGGCGATGCCAGTAAACCTGCGAAGAGACTAAGACTATGCCAACGGTAACCCTGCCCGCACATCAATCCGGCGATTTCCTGGTGGATTACGAAGAAAAGGTGTTTGAAGACGTGAAGGCCGAACCGGGCCAGAAAGCGCTGGTGACCTTCCATACCGTCGCGTTCGAAGGCTCCATCGGCTTCGTGAATATGCTGCAGGCCACCCGGCTGCAGCGCAAAGGCTTTGAAACCTCGATTCTGTTATACGGACCGGGGGTGACCCTCGGGGTGCAGCGCGGCTTTCCCAAGCTGGGAGACGAAGCCTTCCCCGGCCATATGAACTTCAATAACCAACTGCAAAAATTCATGGCCGAAGGCGGCAAGGTTTTTGCCTGCCGTTTCGCCCTACAGGCGTTGTACGGCCACGGCGAGCCCTCGCTCATTGAGGGCATCCGCGCCATCAATCCGCTGGATGTGCTGGATCTGAAGCTGCTGCACATCCGCGACAACGCGGTGATTCTCGATACCTGGACCGTGTAAGGAGCCGACGTTATGGCACAGGACCGTATCATCCGTGCCGCCGCCGTGCAGATTGCGCCTGACCTCGGCCAGGCGCAAAAAACGCTGTCGCGCGTGCTGGATGCCATTGATGAAGCCGCGGGCAAGGGGGCCGAGATTGTGGTATTTCCCGAAACCCTGGTGCCCTGGTATCCCTATTTTTCCTTTATCGCGCCGCCCATGACCGCCGGCGCCGAGCACCTGCGGCTTTACCAGCAGGCGGTGGAGGTGCCCGGGCCCATTACCCGCGCGGTGGCCGACAGCGCCCGCCGCCACGGCATGGTGGTGGTGCTGGGGGTGAACGAACGGGACCATGGCAGTTTGTTCAACACCCAGCTGGTATTCGACGCCGACGGCGAGCTGGTGCTGAAGCGGCGCAAGATCACCCCCACCTATCACGAACGCATGATCTGGGGACAGGGGGACGCCTCGGGGCTGAAGGCGGTGGATACCGCCGTCGGCCGGGTAGCGGCCCTGGCCTGCTGGGAACACTACAACCCCCTGGCCCGCTATGCGCTGATGGCGCAGCACGAGGAGATCCATTGCAGCCAGTTTCCCGGCTCGCTGGTGGGCCAGATCTTCGCCGATCAGATGGAGGTCACCATTCGCCATCACGCCCTGGAGTCCGGCTGTTTTGTCATTAACGCCACCGGCTGGCTGCGGGAAGATCAGATTGAATCCATTACCGCGGATCCCGATTTGCAGCGCGGACTGCGCGGCGGCTGCCATACCGCCATTATTTCGCCGGAAGGTCGGCATTTGGCGCCTCCCATCACCGAGGGAGAAGGCATTCTTATCGCCGATCTGGATATGGAGCTTATCGCCAAGCGCAAACGCATGATGGATTCCGTGGGGCATTATGCCCGGCCGGAACTGTTAAGCCTGCTGATCAATGACCGGCCCGCGGAGTACTGCCGCCAGCAAGCGCCTTATGGGCAAACAGGCCAACGGCAAACTGCGGCGCCTCGGCAAGCGCTGCCACAGCAAATTACCGCGCCTTGGCAAGCCAGCGGGCAGTCCTTTACTTCCGACCCCACAGGAGGGCGCCATGAGCCTGAGCAACCAGCGACTGATTACTGAACTGCAAACCCACGGCCTGAAGGTGGTCAATCCCCAGACCACCCATGTCAATCGCCAGGGCGGAGCCGGTCCGTCGGATCACCAGGCGGTGACCATCGACGGCATGACGGTCATGGTGCCGGTGTATACCCAGCAGGCGCACCAATCCCCCTGGAGCGTGACCCACGACGGGGCCGGCGGCAGCCATTTGTTGAGAGACGCCATTCCGGTGCGGGATATCAGCTTTGTCTCCCAGCCGAACTTCTACCGGCTGAGCACCGCCGACGGCGTCCCGTACTCTCATATCGCCACCCTGCACGGCGCCGATGTGCTGGCCACTACCGTACTGCAAACCTGCATCCGTTATGAAAACCGGCGCAAGGCCTGCCAATTTTGCGCCATCGGCCAGTCCCTGGCGGCGGGCAAAACCATCGCCCGTAAAACGCCGCAGCAGCTGGCGGAAGTGGCCAAGGCCGCGGTGGAACTGGATGGCGTGCGGCATATGGTGATGACCACCGGCACCCCGTCCGGCAGCGATCGCGGGGCGCGGGTTCTGTGCGAAAGCGCCGAGGCCATTCGGGCGGCGGTGGATCTGCCGTTACAGGGGCAATGCGAGCCGCCGGGGGATGCGCTGTGGTTTAGCCGCATGAAGGAGGCGGGCATCGACGCGCTGGGCATGCATCTCGAAGCGGTTACCCCGGCGGTGCGGGCGCGCATTATGCCCGGCAAGGCCGCCGTTACCGTGGAGCAATACATGGCGGCGTTCAAGGACGCGGTGCGGGTGTTCGGCCACGGCCAGGTGAGCACCTATATCCTGGCGGGACTGGGGGATACCCGTGAGGCGATATTGTCTACGGCGCGGGAGCTGATTGATATCGGCGTGTATCCCTTTGTGGTGCCGTTCGTGCCCATCCGCGGCACGCCGCTTGAGGATCATGCGCCGCCGGCAGCGGATTTCATGGAGTCCATTTTGCAGCCCCTGGGCAGCATGCTCCGCGGCGGCGGCCTGCGTTCCGCCGATATCAAGGCCGGCTGCGGCCGTTGCGGCGCCTGTTCGCCGTTGTCCAGCTACGAGCGGGCTTCGGCCTGAGGGGAGTGACAGCATGTTCTATCCCGAATACCGCATCAAATGGGTGACCTTGCCCTGGGAACGCGAACAGGCCTATCTGCTGCGCCAGCGGGTGTTTTGCCAGGAGCAGGGGCTGTTCGAAGAGCATGACCGGGATGCTATCGACGAACGCGCCCGGCTGCTGGTGGCTATCGGCAGCACGGCGGGCTGGCCGGAGCAAATCGTCGGCACGGTGCGCATCCACCGGGAAGAGGGGGATATCTGGTACGGTTCGCGGCTGGCGGTAGACCGGCACTTTCGCCGCCAGGGCCAACTGGGGCCGACCCTTATCCGCCTGGCGGTGTCCAGCGCCTGTGCCCTGGGCTGCCAGGCGTTTTACGCCCGGGTGCAGCAGCAAAACGTGCCGCTGTTCCGGCGCATGCACTGGTCATCCCTGTCCACCGAACGGCTGCGGGGTATCGATCATGAGGTTATGCAGGCGGATCTGGCGTTTTATCCGCCCTGTTTCGACCCCAACAGCGGCATGGTGCTGAGCGGGCGTCCGCTGCGGCCGGCGCGGGAACTGGCGCCGCTGCTGATGAGCCTGGAGGGCGGCTGATGGATGATTTGCACCTGATGCTGGCGGAGGTGCGCCGGTACGGCGGCATCGACCAAAAGCGGGACATCCGGGAGATTGCCGGAGAACTGCGCGAGGCCTGGCCTCTCGCCGGCTGCGACAACGGCGATGACTGCGCCGCCATTCCGCAGGAAGAAGGCTATAGCCTGCTGGCCATGGAGGGGTTTATCAACCGGTTTGTGGCGGACGATCCCTGGTTCGCCGGCTGGTGCGGACTGATGGTTAACCTGAGCGATATCGCCGCCATGGGCGGCACGGCGGTGGCGGTGGTAAATGCCCTGTGGAGCGCCGGTCCGGAACAGGCGCGCCGGTTAATGCAGGGCATGGCCGCCGCGTCGCGCGCCTATCGGGTGCCCATCGTCGGCGGCCATACCAATTTACGCAGCGAGTCGCCGCAGCTGGCGGTGGCGGTGCTGGGAAAAGCGAAACGGGTGCTGCGGGCCTCCGGGGCCAAGCCGGGACATACCTTAATCGCCGCCATAGATTTACGCGGCGCCCGACGCGGGCCCTGGCTGAACTGGGACGCCGCGACCCGCGCCGACCCGGCGGCGCTGCGCGACGCCATGGCGCTGCTGCCGATGCTGGCGGAGCAGGGGCTGGTCCAGGCGGCCAAGGATATCAGCCAGGCCGGCCTGCTCGGCACCCTGGTCATGCTGCTGGAGAGCGCCCGGGCCGGCGCGGACATTGATTTAACGGCCATACCCCGTCCGGCGGAGATCCGCTGGCAAGAGTGGCTGTGCATGTTTCCCAGCTACGGGTACCTGTTGACGGTCCATCCCCATCAGGCAGACGAGGTGCTGGCGCATTTTCACCGGATCGGTATCGGTGCGGCGGCCATCGGC
This sequence comes from Sodalis sp. RH16, assembly GCF_047324245.1. Classification (NCBI taxonomy): domain Bacteria; kingdom Pseudomonadati; phylum Pseudomonadota; class Gammaproteobacteria; order Enterobacterales; family Bruguierivoracaceae; genus Sodalis; species Sodalis sp. RH16. The sequence continues at coordinate 3,808,729 of NZ_CP178737.1, forward strand.
GGCATTACCGCCGACCCGAGGCTTTGGGTAGGCCACGATTCACACCGCCACTGTTTCTGGGATCTCGATACGACGCCGCTTACCGGCATCAACCCCTGACTTTTTATTCTGGAGGCGCTTATGCCCGCAATGCATTTTACCGTCCGCTGGCCGGACAGCTCCGTGGACGTGTGCTATTCACCATCCACCGTGATTGAACAGCATCTGGAGGTGGGCAAAGAGTACAGCGTGGAGGAGTTTACCGGACTGGCGCGCCGGGCGCTGCAGGAAGCCAGCGACCGGGTAGCGCTGAAGTTCGGCTATGCCTGTTCAAGCGCGCAGGATCAGTCCGGCGCCATCGCACTCAAGGCCGAGGGTTTTTTGCCCGATGCCCGTCCGGTGCGCGTCGAGAAAATCGAAGCGCTGCCCGTCAATCACTAATTCAGGAACGGCACCATGGAACAAACACACTATCCGGTGATTATCATCGGCGGCGGGCAGGCGGGACTGTCTATGAGCTACTGCCTGACTCAGCGGGGCATCGGGCATGTGATATTTGAGCGCCACCAGCTTGGCTGGGCCTGGCGGGCGCAGCGCTGGGACAGTTTTTGCCTGGTGACCCCAAACTGGCAGTGCAAATTGCCCGGTTTCCCCTATGACGGCGATGACCCGGACGGTTTTATGGTCAATGACCAGATCATCCATTACCTGGAGCGCTACGCCGAGCGTTTCGGGCCGCCGCTGCTCACCGGCATCAACGTGGAACGGGTCGGCCGCCACGGCGGCGGGGGCTTTGTTCTGCGTACCAGCCGGGGAATTTTCACTGCCGATAACGTGGTCGCAGCGGTGGGCAATTATCACCGGCGGCGTTTCCCCGCCCTGGCGGCCCGTTTGCCGGGGGCGATCCACCAGCTGCATTCGGCGGATTACCGTTGCCCCGCCGCCTTGCCCGAGGGCGAGGTACTGGTGGTGGGGTCGGCCCAGTCCGGGGCGCAAATCGCCGAAGATCTGCATCTCGCCGGACGCCGGGTGCATCTGTGCGTCGGTAGCGCGCCGCGGGTGAATCGTTTTTACCGCGGCCGCGACGTGGTGGCCTGGCTGGAGGACATGGGGCATTACCGGCTGACGGTGGACCATCATCCCCAGGGCGAAGATGCCCGCCGTAAAACCAACCATTACGTCACCGGCCGCGACGGCGGTAGGGATATCGATTTGCGGCTGTTCGCCGGGCAGGGCATGCAGCTGCACGGGCGGTTGCTGGACATTGATGAGGCGCGGAGGGTGCTGGTCACCGCCGACGATCTGGCGGCCAATCTCGATAATGCCGACGATACCGCCCGGCGCATCAGGGAGAGTATCGATGAGTGGATTGCCGCCCGGGGCATCGACGCCCCCCGGGAACCCCCTTATCAGCCGATGTGGTTCCCGCCGCCGGGCCAGGGCGCTATCCCTTTGGACAATCTCGCGGCCATTATATGGGCGGTGGGTTTCCATACCGATTTCAGCTGGATTGACCTGCCGGCGTTTGATGACAAGGGATACCCCCGCCACCGGCGCGGCGTGTCAGTGGAAGAGGGACTCCATTTTCTCGGTCTGCCCTGGCTGTGGACCTGGGGCTCGGGACGGTTCGAGGGGGTGGGGGAAGATGCGGAATACCTGGCGGAACACATCGCCGCCCGCCTGACGGTGCCGGCGCCGCAGGAGGCCCGTTATGCCGTTCGCTAACCGGACTGACTGTTTCCCGCTGGATTGGTCGGCAGACTTCCCAGCGGATTCGCCAGTGTCTTCCCCGTCGGATTTATTGCTGGATCCACCGGCCTCTTCCCCGGTGGATGAGGTTTTCTGGCGGCGTGAGGCGCAGCGCATCCACTGGCAGCGGCCGTTTCGCCAGGTGATGGCTTTAGAGCAGGGCGGACCGCACTGCCGATGGTTTGAGGGCGGCGCCACCAACCTGTGTTATAACGCCGTGGACCGGCATCTGCCCTTGCGCGGCGGTCAAACGGCACTCATTTGCTGTGACCGGCAGGGCGCGGAACGGCGAATCAGCTATGCCGAACTGCACCGGGAAGTGGTAGCCATGGCCTGGATCCTGCAACGGCAAGGGGTGCTGGCGGGAGATCGCGTGCTGCTCTGCCTGCCGGTAATGCCGCCGGCCCTGTTCGCCATGCTGGCCTGCGCCCGGCTGGGGGCTATCCATGTGGTGGTTTCGGCGCAGCTGAGCGCGGCGGCGCTGGCGGAACGCATTGACCTAAGCCAACCCCGTTTGCTGATCCTGGAGGATAAAATCAACCGCGCATTGCTGCAGGAGGGACTTGCGCCGCCCGCCGTTCGCCGGATCATTGTCGGCGACGGCGGATTGGAAGCCATGCGCTATGCTGACGGCGCCGGCGATAGGGAGGCGGGTGAACTCCCCGGCGACGGTGAACTCAGTTACCGGCGGCTGCGGGCGGCTTATAACAATGAGCCGATACCTTGTCGCTGGCTGCCCGCCGAGGCGCCGTCACAGCTGCTGTTCACCTCCGGCACCACCGGCACGCCCAAAGGCGTCGTGCGGGATACCGGCGGCTACGCCGTGGCGCTGTGCGCTTCGCTACCGCATATTTTCCATACCGGCGAGAATGAGGTTTTTTTCACCACCGCCGATATCGGCTGGGTGACCGGACACAGCTATCTGGTGTGGGCGCCCCTGCTGGCCGGTTTCACCACCCTGGTGGTCACCGGCGGCGGCACGAATACCCCGGGGCGGCGCTGGTGGCAGCTGATTGCCCGCCACGGCGTCACGCGCCTGCTTACCGTACCCGGCGCCATGCGTCTGGCCCGCATGCAAAGTGAAACCCTTGACCCGCCGCTGCCCTCCCTGCGCGCCGTCTATCTGGCCGGCGAGCCGCTGGACGCCAAAACCCGTCAATGGCTGGAGCAGGGCGCCGGAGTGCCGGTGTATGATCACTATTGGCAAACCGAAAGCGGCTGGCCGATCCTGGCCGGGCAGGGCGGCGCCCTGCGTCCGGTGATGGATCGCCGGGTAAGCATTGTGGATGAGCAAACCGGCCGCCCGGTGGCAACGGGCATGCTGGTGCTGCATGACCATCTGGGGCCGGGGGGTATGCAAACCCTGTGGGGCCATGACGATGAGTTCGTGGCGCGCTATTGGCATCATAACGGCGAGGGCTGGCGCTATCTGACGCAGGATCGCGCCCGCCGTGATGAACACGGCGGCATAACCATTCAGGGACGCATGGACGACACCATGAATATCGGCGGCAAGCGGCTGTCCACGGCGGAAGTAGAGCATGCGGCGCTGACGGTGCCCGGCGTCGCCGAAGCGGCGGCGGTGGGCATAGCGCATCCGCTGTTGGGCCAGATGGTGCGGCTGTTCATCGTCACGACGCCGGAGGTGCCGGCAGCGCGGCATGCCGACATGCGCCGGTGCCTGGCGGCGGTTATCGTGGCCCGCTGCGGCCGCCATGGCCGGCCCCGTAGCGTGATTTTCCTGGACAGCCTGCCCAAAACCTTCTCCGGAAAAATCATCCGGCGCTTCCTGCGGCGCCCGTAACCCTTTCGGTTTTAGTGAATTTTCCGGCAAAGCATAGCGGAAAAAAATCGTTGCCCCGCTTTGAGATAACTCCTTAGAGTAAACAAATACCGGCTGCCCCCTGGATGTTCGGCTCCCCCTTGCCGATACCTATCCGGCGCGGGCCGCCGATTAATGTAAAGAGCGGCTTTCCGGCGTAGTGGTTTCTCTCTGCCGGCAGGCGGGGTGTTGACGAAAAAAAAAGGATATTTATGAACGTTTCGATATTTTCCCGGCGCTTCTCCGCGGCGGTGATGTTAAGTATACTCGCCTGCACGGCCCATGCCGCAGATGTGACCATCGGCTACCAAACCGTCCCCAATCCGTCCCAGGCCGCGCAGGCCGGCGGCGAATACGAACGGGCCACCCATGCCAAGATCGACTGGCGCAAATTCGACGCCGGCGCTGAAGTCATCACCGCGGTGGCCTCCGGCGATGTCCAAATCGCCTATCTGGGGTCCAGCCCCTTTACCGTCGCCGCCAGCCGCAATCTGCCCATCGAGACCATACTGATTGCGTCTAATCTGGGCACCAGCGAGGCGCTGGTGGCGCGCAATGGATCGGGCATCAACAGCCCGGCGGATCTTATCGGTAAAAAAATCGCCACGCCGTTCTCTTCCACCAGCCATTACAGCCTGCTGGCCGCACTGAAGCATTGGCATATCGATCCCCATCAGGTGACCATCGTCAATCTTACGCCTCCCGCCATCAGCGCCGCCTGGCAGCGGGGCGATATCGACGCCGCCTATACGTGGGATCCTGCGCTGGGCGTCGCCAAAGCCACCGGCAAGGTGCTGATTACCTCTGGCGAGCTGGCCAAACTGGGAGCACCGACCTTTGATCTCTGGCTGGTGAGAAAGGATTACGCCAAGGCCCATCCGGATGTGGTCAAGGCCTTTGCCAAAGTTACTCTCGACAGCTATCAGACGTTTCACCAGGATCCCAAAGCCTGGCTGGGGGATAAGCAGCACATCGACCAACTGGTGAAGATAACCGGCGCGAAGCCGGAGGACATTCCCGGTTTGCTGGAGGGCAATACCTATCCCCTGGCGGCTGAACAGAAAACCGCCCTGGGCGCGCCCATCGTCAAGGGTATCTCCGATACCGCGCTGTTCCTCAAAGAGCAGGGGCGTATCGATTCGGTGCTGCCGGATTATTCGCCTTTCGTCACGGCGGCTTTTATTCCCCAATAAACCGTTTTCGCGATAAACTGCCGGTAGATAAGGCACTTTCCACAGGACCGCTATGACTCAATTAATCCTGGAACACGTCGCCGCCCATTATCCGGAATCGCCGCAGCCGGTTTTGCAGGATATTTCGTTCAGCCTGGGCCCCCGTGAGCTTTGCGTGGCGGTGGGGCCCTCCGGCAGCGGCAAAACCACCTTGCTTAATCTTATCGCCGGCTTTATCGCCCCCAGCGGCGGTTCCATTACTTTAGACGGCAAGCCGGTCACCGGACCAGGGGCCGAGCGCGGAGTGGTATTCCAGGACGATGTCTTGCTGCCCTGGCAAAATGTTCTGGAGAATGTCGCCTTCGGCCTGAAGCTGGCGGGCGTAGCCCGCCGGCAGCGGGAAGAACGCGCTCGGGAACTGCTGGCCCTGGTGGATTTGGAGGGTTTCGCCCCGCGCAGCATCTGGCAATTGTCCGGCGGACAAAAACAGCGGGTGGGCATTGCCCGCGCCCTGGCCGCCGAGCCCAGGGTCTTGCTGCTGGATGAGCCCTTCGGCGCCCTGGACGCCTTTACCCGCGAACAGATGCAGGAATTGCTGCTCCAGGTTTGGCGGCGCACGGATACACCGGTGTTTTTGATCACCCATGATATCGAAGAGGCCATCTTTTTAGCCACCGAGCTGGTGTTGCTGTCGCCGAATCCGGGGCGCATCATCGAACGCCTGCCGCTGGACTTCAGCCGCCGCTATGCCCAGGGAGAAAGCGCCCGGTCGCTAAAATCTGATCCGCTGTTTATCGAGACCCGCGAACATATCCTGGCGCGGGTGTTCGCCACCCGCGATGCCGATCGTCGCGATAAACAGGCCTCCGGGCCGCTGACGCCCGTCCCTTCCGCCGGCGATGAACGTCAGGCTTATGGCGCCGGCAGATGATCCCTGTCCGCAGCGTAGACCAAAAGCATCCGCGCCGCCCTCATACGAAATTCCTGACCCATGGTGTTAAGCGATGACCGATACCCGCCACGTCCATAATGAAGCATCCGGCAACCCCCTGCCGTCGCTACGGGCCAGGGCCGTAAAAAAAGGCTTGCCTCTCAGCGTGCTGGGAATCATCAGCATCGGCAGCCTTTTGGCGATTTGGTGGCTGGTGACCTGGCTGAAATTCATCGATCCGCTGTTTCTGCCATCCCCCTGGGCGGTCATGGGCAAATTCTGGCAGGTAGCGGTGAACGGCTATCTGGATGCCACCCTGTGGCAACATGCATGGGCCAGCCTGCAGCGAATCGGCATCGCTCTGATCGCCGCCCTGTTCACCGCCATTCCCCTGGGGATCGCCATCGGCCGCTACCGGCTGGTGCAGGGACTCTTCGACCCGCTGATTGAATTCTACCGGCCGATCCCCCCGTTAGCCTATCTGCCGCTGATCGTCATCTGGTGCGGCATCGGCGAGCTGTCGAAAATTTTGCTGATTTACCTGGCGATCTTCGCGCCGGTGGTGATTGCCACCGCCAACGGCGTGCGCAGCGTTGATCCGGCCAAGATCAGGGCGGCCCAATCCCTCGGGGCCACCACCGGACAACTCACCCGCTATGTCATCATCCCCGCCGCCTTGCCGGATATCCTGACCGGTATTCGCATCGGGCTGGGGGTAGGCTGGTCAACGCTGGTGGCGGCGGAGCTGATTGCCGCCACCCGGGGCCTGGGTTTCATGGTGCAGTCGGCGGCGCAGTTCCTGGTGACGGACGTGGTTATCATGGGCATCTTGGTCATTGCCGTGGTGGCCTGCATCATGGAAACCGGCCTGCGCTATATTCAGCGCAAATGGGTACCCTGGCACGGACGCTTCCACTAAACCGGCGCCGATAAGCCCGCGATCGCCGAGCTCGCAACGAACATGTTAAAGGGAGACCATGCTGACTGGGGCCGACGCCATCTAAACGCTAGGGCTTAATAGTCGATAAGACCCTGGTCAGAATCTCGAACAGCCGGTCGATGCGTTCGGGACCGGTCACCAGTATCGGCGCGATAATCAGCGCGTCGCCGGTGGATTTCAAATGCAGCCCGGCATCAAACAGCTTTTTTTGCACCTCATAACCCCGCTGGCCCGCATTCGTCGCCGGCGCCAGATCGATACCTCCCAGCAAACCGTAACCGCGGATATCCGTCACCAGCGGCTGCCCCTGCAATGCAAACAACCGTTGCAGAAAATGGCCGCTCAGCGCGTCGGCGGCGGCAAACACGTTTTCCTCCTGATAAATCGCCAGCGTGGCCAACGCCGCAGCGCAGGCCACCGGATGCGCGCTCCAGGTATAGCCATGGAAGAACTCGATCTCCCGCTCGCCGCCGGCGTTGATAATGCTGTCATGAATATCCCGGCTCACCGCCACCGCGCCCATAGGCAATGCGCCGTTGGTGATGGCCTTGGCCAGGGTGATGATATCCGGCCGGATATTAAAGGACTGGCTGGCGAAAGCCCGGCCGGTCCGGCCGAAGCCGCAGATCACCTCGTCCATGATCAGCAGAATGTCATGCCGGTCGCAGATCTGGCGCAGCCGCTCCAGATAGCCCACCGGCGGCACCAGCACGCCGGTGGACCCGGCGATGGGTTCCACCACGCAGGCGGCAATATTTTCCGCCCCGTGCAGCGTTATCAGGCGTAAAAGATCGTCCGCCAGGAAGTCGCCGTGCCCGGGCTGACCGCGGCTGTAGCGGTTCTCCGCCAGCCAGGTATGGCGCATATGCACCACCCGCGGCCCGACGCCGTCGAAATTCCGCCGGTTGTTGGGCAGCCCCGATAGGGAGACGCCGCCGAAATTGACGCCATGATAAGCACGCTCCCGCGACACGAAAATATTCCGGCCACCCCGGCCCTTGGCGCGGTGATATGCCAAGGCGATTTTCAGCGCGGTATCCACTGCCTCCGAGCCGGAACCGACAAAGAAAATCCTGTCAAGTCCGGGGGGCAGCAGCGCCGATAAGGCCTTGGCGGCGGCGAAGGCTCCCGGATGGCCGCGATAAAAGCTAGCGGTAAAATCCAGGGTCAGCATTTGCCGGTGAACCGCCTCGGCAAGCTCCTTACGCCCGTGGCCCAAGGCCGAGGCGAATAAACCCGACACCCCGTCCAATATCGCCCGTCCGTCCGGATCGTAATAATAATCCCCTTCCGCCCGGACGAATAACTTGGGATCGTTGCGGAAATCTTTATTTGGCGTAAACGGCAGCCAAAAATTATCGTTGAGAATATCCTGGTAATGGGCCGTCATCATTGTCACCAAAGTCATCTGCAGACTCGCCCCATGTCGGACTGAAAATAGGCCCGATGGGAACTTTAGTCAGCTTTTAATGGATTTTATCCGGCGCGAAATCGTTGGCGATCACTTCCCCCTGCGGCCGGATGGCGTCGCTTGCGGCGGCGGGACTGTTCGTCGCCACGTCCAGATGGGGGAAGACCAGTTCCGACACCCGATAGGCTTCCTCCAGATGCGGGTAACCGGACAGGATAAAGGTATCGATGCCTAAATCCGCATACTCGGCGATGCGCCGGGCGACGGTGGGACCGTCCCCCACCAGGGCGGTGCCGGCGCCGGCCCGCACCAGCCCGACCCCGGCCCACAGATTGGGGCTTATTTCCAAATGGTCCCGGCTGCCGTCGTGCAGTGCCGCCATGCGCTGTTGCCCCACCGAATCAAACCGGGCGAACGACGCCCGGGCGCGGGCAATGGTTTCATCGTCCACATGGGCAATCAGCCGCCGGGCATCCTGCCAGGCCTCTTCCGTGGTTTCCCGCACAATCACGTGCAGGCGGATGCCGAAGCGGACTTGCCGTCCCAGCGCGGCGGCCTTTTCCCGTACCTGGGCGATTTTTTCCGCCACCTGCGCCGGCGGTTCGCCCCAGGTCAGATAAAGCTCCACCTGTTCCGCCGCCAGATCCTGCGCCGCATCGGACGAACCGCCGAAATAGAGCGGCGGCCGGGGCTGTTGCACCGGCGGAAACATCAGGCGCGCCCCTTCCACCTGCACATGCTTGCCCTGGAAATTCACCGTCTCGCCTTCCAGCACCCGCCGCCAGACGCGGGTAAACTCCGCCGCGGCTTCATAACGTTCGGCGTGATCGAGAAATACCCCTTCCGCCGCCAGTTCGTCGGGATCGCCGCCGGTCACCAGGTTGAACAGCGCCCGGCCTTGGGACAGCCGATCCAGCGTCGCCGCCTGACGGGCCGCCAGGGTAGGAGAGATAACCCCCGGCCGCAGCGCCACCAGGAACTTTAGCCGCTGGGTGACGGGAATCAGCGACGCCGCCACCAGCCAGGAGTCTTCACAGGAGCGGCCGGTGGGGATCAGTACGCCGCCGAAACCCACCCGTTCCGCCGCCTGGGCAATCTGCTGCAGATAAGCGTGATCCACCGTGCGCGCGCCGCGCGGCGTGCCGAGATAGCGTCCGTCGCCATGGGTGGGGAGAAACCAGAATAGATTGAGGCTCATGGACGGCTCCTGCTGAATAAAACTACGTGTAAACGTTATGATGGACAGCCGGAGCCGGTGCTCCAACTGATATATATAGCATTCCAAATGCGTAAAACATCTATACCCGTCATAATTCACGCTGCAGGTGCGTTGGCGATACTCGGCTCATCCACGGGCCTCGTCCCTTCGGGGCCGTAGCGGCGGCCGAGACGCCGGCGGGTGCGGGTAATGATTTCCTCGACGGTTTCCACCGGCAGTCGGATGTCCCCCGGCAGGTATGGCCGTCCCAGCAGCCGGTATTTGTCGCTGCCCAGCCGGTGATAGGGCAGGATTTCATAGCTGACGTCCACCAGGGGCAGAATAAAATCAATGATGCGGGCGATATCGTCCCAGCTATCGTTAAACGCCGGAATCAGCGGCGTGCGGACATGTATCGGCAAATGGGGGAAATGCCTGCGCAAAGCCATCAGATTAGCCAGAATCCGGCGGTTGGAACGCCCGGTAAACCGGCGGTGCGCGGTGTCGTTCAGGTTTTTGATATCAAAATAGACGCCGTCGCAATAGCCCGCCAGCGCCTGTAACGCCGGCCAGGGGCCGTAACCGCAGGTTTCCAGCAGGGTATCGATATGCCGTTTTTTGGCTTCCCGCAGCAGGGCCAGGGCAAAATCCGCCTGCATCAGGGGTTCGCCGCCGCTGAGGGTAATCCCGCCCCGTGAGCGCGCATAAAACAGGCTGTCCGCCTCGGCAATATCCATCACCCGCGCCGCCGTTATCCGCTGGCCGAACGCATGCAGGGCATGGCTGGAACAGGCGGGCAGGCATTGCAGGCACTGCCGGCAGGTATCCGTGTTCAGCCGGACAATTCCGTCGGCCCCATACGCCAGGCTGTGGGCAGGGCATTGGCCAAGGCACAGGCCGCAGTCCCGGCCGAGGCATTTTTTTTCATCCAGCGTGATTTCCGGCAATAGACCCTGGGATTCCGGATTGCTGCACCAGGCGCAGCGCAGCGGACAGCCTTTCAGAAAAACCAGCGTGCGGATGCCGTCGCCGTCATGCAGCGAATAGCGCTGTATATTGAAAATCCAGCCCGCATCAGCCCCGTCGGTCCGGCTCGCCGGAGCCGGCAAAGCCGTGGCGGGGATTCGCAGCGGCAATGCCTGCGGATCAGAAGATTTCATGGCCGGTCCTGGCAATCAAATCATCCTGCAGGTCCGGGGAGAGGTCAGTGAAATAGGCGCTATAGCCGGCAATCCTGACAATCAAGCCGCGAAAGCGTTCCGGGTCGGCCTTGGCCGCCAGCAGGGTTTCCCGGTTGATGACGTTGAACTGGATATGCCACAGCTTCAGGTCGCACCAGACCTTGATGAAATCGCACAGCTTGCGGGTGCCCGCCTCGCCGGCCAGTACCGAGGGGGTGAACTTGACGTTGAGCAAGCGGGCGGCGCGCTCGCGAAACCGGTAATTCTTGGTGTGGTAATTGGACAGCAAAACCGCGGTGGGGCCTTGGCTGTCGCAGCCCTGTGAGGCCGACGAACCGTCCGATAGCGGACTGTAGGCCCTGCGGCCGTTGGGGGTGGCGTGCACCACCTTGCCGAACGGCACATGCGAGGTAAACGGCACCAGCCGCAGATCCATATGCACGCCCAGGGAGCGGGAGTAGCGCTGGGTGTATTCCAGACAGATTTTATCCAGGGCCTTGCCGATATCATCGGCGTAGGGATCGTTGTTGCCGTATTTGGGCGCGTCCCGCAGCAGGGCGCGGACCACGGGATGGCCGTTGAAATCGTCCGCCAGCGCCGCCAGCAATTGCCCCATGGAAAGACGTTTTTCGTCATAGACCCATTTTTTTATTGCCGCCAGGGAATCAATGACCGTGCCGTAGCCCATAAACTCGAAATAACCCAAATCGATACCGCCGTCGATGTCCGGCTGGTGGATATCCTTACCGGCGTCCATCGCCAGATCGTGCAGGGCGGAACCCAGCGGCCAGGCAAAATGCCGGGCGCGCAAATCAATGATGATTTTTTGCTGGATAAACGCGTGGCGAAGGAAATTCAGATGCTGTTTTACATAGGCCTGCCAGAATGCCTCCCAGTCCGCGAATTCCCCCGGATCGCCGGTTTCGATACCCAGCAATTCCCCGCCGTAGCGTTTCATCCGGCCGTTGTACAACGTCATCTCCAGCGCCGCCGGGAAGTTGATATAGGCGCAGGGGCTGGTATAGGTATCGCGGTTCGGCATCCGGCACTCGGCGCAGCCGGACACCGCGAAATCATAGGCCTCGCTGAACGCGGCTCCCTTCGCCAGCAGCAGCGGCACCACCTCTTCATCGTTGATGAGTTTCGGAAATCCGGCGCCGTCTTTAATGGTTTGCGCCACTTCATAGAGAAAACGCGGCGGGGTGCGGCTATGGATGCGGGCCGCCAGGTCCGGATAGTGCAACGGGAATTCCCGCTTCGAACGCAGGAACAGATAGGATAAGGCATTGACCGCATCCAGGCCTTCCGGCGTCTGGCCGCCGATAGTGACCGCTTCCCAATGGGCGTAGCCTTCGTTGAAGGCGCCGCCGGTGGGGGAGATGTACAAATCCACGAACTGCGCCATGGCGACCCACATGCAGGCCAGCCATTCAAGGGCCTGCTCTTCGGTGAGCAGGCCGCGCTCCAGATCCCGCCGGTAATAGGGGTAAAGATACTGATCCATGCGGCCGTTGGAGATAATGGTGCCGGTTTTCTGCTCCAGGCGGGAAAACATCTGGGTGAACCACTGCGCCTGCAGCGCATCGCGGAAATCCCGCGCCGGATGTTCCGGCACCCAGGCGCAGCGCTCGGCGATGGCCTCCAGCTCCTGGCGCCGAACGGGATCGGGCTCCCGAGCCGCCAGATCCCGCGCCAGCGCGGCATGGCGTCCGGCCCATAGGATCACCGCCTCGGCGCTGAGGATAATGGCCTGCAGGAACGGTGCCTTTTCAACATTGTCCGACGGATCGAAGGGATCCAGCGCCGCCAGCCGGCGCTGTGCATCCTCCTTTATCCCCTTAAATCCCAGCCGCAGCACCTTATCGTAATCATGTACCCACTGAATGGAGGACCGGAACGACGAGGTTTCGTTGACGATAAAACGGGAGGTCAGGGCGTCGGCGGGATCGTAGGTGAGGCGCAGCGTCTCCTCGGGCAGGGCGCGGGCCAGATCTTCATGGTAGGTTTTGCCCTGCCAGTAGGGGGATACCACCCGTTTGATGATATCCACCTCCGCCGGTTCGACGGTAAACGGCGATTCCACCCGCCGGGGCAACTGCTCCAGCGCCCGCTCCAGAAAATCGCCGTCCAGTTCAGGATAAAGAATGCCGTAGCGGCCGGGTTTGCCGGCCCGGCCGACTATCAGCTGATCTTCATCGATATACACCTGGATATGTCCGGCGATGTGATACATCGCCTTCGCCCAGCGCAGGATCAGTAATTCCCCTTCCGTTTGCGCCATGGACTCGGTGAAATAGCGCGCCCGTTCCACATCGATAGCCGGTTTGGCATGCTGGATACGGGCCAGCAGGCGATGGGTCCTGTCCGTGGCGACGGGCTTGCTGTCGGGATGCAGCAGCCGCGCTTCCTGCGGCGAAAGTACCAGGGCTTGCTTCACGTTATTGCCTGCCTTAAGTCGTTAATAATAAAAGTGTATTCTCTAGATAATCCGCGTTGCAGTAACGTTGCTTGCAGCTTGAAAGATGACGGGTCTATTGATTGGAACTCCCGGAGCGCAGCGTGCCGTCGCCTTGCGCGCCCTGGACGCCGCTGGAAAAGATGCGTTCCAGGATTTCACTTTCCAATGCCGCCTGCCGGGCCTGCCCGTGGCTGCGGGGACGCGGCAAATCGATGGCGATATCCAGGCCGATATGCCCCTGCTCCAGCAGGATGACCCGATCCGCCAGGGTCACCGCTTCATGCACATCGTGGGTCACCAGCAACAGGGTAAAACCCTGTTCTTGCCACAGGGTCTCAATCAGGCGCTGCATCTCGATACGGGTTAACGCATCAAGCGCCCCCAGGGGTTCATCCAGCAGCAGCAGGCGCGGACGGTGAATCAACGCCCGCGCCAGCGCCACCCGCTGCTTCTGCCCGCCGGACAGGGTGGAAGGCCAGTCGCCGGCCCGCCCGGCCAATCCGACGGTGTCAAGAGCGGCCAGGGCGCGCTCGCGTGCGTCCTTGCCCAGGCCGAGGCCCACGTTATCCACCACCTTTTTCCAGGGTAGTAGCCTGTCGTCCTGGAACATCAGCCGTATATCGTTTTGTCTGGCGCGCAGAGGGGTATTGCCGGACGAGAGAGAGCCGCGGTCCGGCCTGTCAAGACCGGCCAGCAGGCGCAACAGAGTGCTTTTGCCGCAGCCGCTGCGCCCGACGATGGCCACGCACTGTCCGGCGGGGATGGAGAGATCCACATTCCCCAGCACCCGGTGGCCATGGAAAGACTTCTCCAATTGGCGCAATGCCAGGGGGATGCCGCGGTTAACCGGGTAGACATTGACGCTCATGCCGTTGCCCTCGTCTTCTGGTAAGCCGGATGCCAGCGCAGCCAGACGCGCTCCAGCGCCCGGGCGGCGCTGTCCGCCGCCTTGCCGAGGATGGCGTATAAAATAATGGCCACTACCACCACGTCGGTTTGCAGAAATTCACGGGCATTCATGGCCAGATAGCCGATGCCCGAATTGGCGGAGATGGTTTCCGCCACAATCAGCGTCAGCCACATGAATCCCAGCGCGAAACGGACTCCCACGAGTATGGAAGGGAGGGCCCCGGGCAAAATAACCTGATAAAACAGCGAAAATCCCGACAGCCCGTAATTTCGGGCCATTTCCACCAGGCCGGCGTCCACGTTGCGCACGCCGTGGTAGGTATTGAGGTAAATGGGGAACAGCGTGCCGAGGGCCACCAGGAAAATCTTTGCCGATTCATCAATGCCAAACCACAAAATCACCAGCGGTATCAGCGCCAGATGCGGTACGTTGCGGATCATCTGAACCGTGCTGTCCAGCAGCAGCGCCCCCCAGCGGGACAGGCCGGTGATAAAGCCCAGCAGCAGTCCGATGGAGCCGCCGATGGCGAATCCCACCGCGGCGCGCCAGCTGCTGATGGCCAGATGCTGCCATAGCTCGCCGCTGTAGATTAACCGCCAGGCCGCGGTGATAACCGCGCTCGGCGCCGGCAGGATCCGGCTGGACAGCCAGCCGGCGCTCACCGCCAACTGCCAGGATGCCATCAACAGCACCGGCAACAGCCAGGGCGCCAGACGTTCGGAAAGCTCGAGGGAAATGCGTTTCATCCCGTGCTCCTGTAAAGTGCGCATCGGATGGTCCGCCGCTACTGTGCCGGCGGCGTCCAGACGGCCTGTGAGACATTCAGGCTTTGCGGAATCAATTTCAACCGGGTGAACGTATCCGCAATACGCTGCTGGCCGGCGGTCACCTCCGGGGTGATAAATGCCGCCTGATAATGCTGCCGCTCCACCGCGATGCGGGTGATGTCCTCCGGCAGCCCCAGCAGGGGCGCCACCTGGCGGGTCACCGCCGCGGGGTCTTCGGCGGCCTTTTTATCCACCAGCCGGATTTGCCCGACAAGCTCGGTAATCACCCGGGGATGGGCCGTGGCGAAATCCCGGGTGGCGAGGTAGAACTGATAGTTATTCACGATGCCCTGGCCGTTTCGCAGGGTACGCGCCTGCAGCTGTTGCTCGGCGGCGGCGGCGAACGGATCCCAAATCACCCAGGCATCCACGCTGCCCTGGATAAAGGCCGCGCGCGCGTCGGCGGGGGAGAGATAGACCGGGGTAATATCGCCGTAGCTCAGGCCGGCTTCCTGCAGCGCCCGCACCAGCAGGTAATGCACGTTCGAGCCTTTATTCAGCGCGACTTTTTTACCTTTCAAATCCCCCACCTTGCGCAGGGCGGACTCTTTCGGCACCAAAATGGCTTCCGCGGTCGGCGAGGCCGGTTCATTGGCGATATATACCAGATTGGCCCCGGCGGCCTGCGCGAATACCGGCGGCGTTTCGCCGGTGAAACCAAAATCGATGGAGCCGACGTTCAATCCTTCCAGCAATTGCGGGCCGCCGGGAAACTCCGTCCATTTCACCTTCACGCCCTGCGAGGCCAGGCTTTTTTCCAGCGTTCCTTCCCCCTTCAGCAATACCAGGGTGGTGCCGGATTTCTGATAGCCGATACGCAGGGTATCGGCGGCGCAGGCACCGGCCGAAACGGCCAATGAAAGCAATAATGCAATACCGCCGCGCAGATTCATCATTTCTTTCCATCTTCAATTACTGAAAAGAAAATCCTAACAGCGCGGGAAATTGTTCGGTAAATGTTATTTTCAGCTTTGAATAGATATTATTTTGCTAAAAGAAAAATCACATTAATAAATGCCGAACCGCTGTTAATAACCGGTATGAAAATATTCCAATAAAGAAATGTTGTTATATGGATGTTTATCTTAAAGGACTTTTGTGTTGATGAAAGGCCGGATTTTCGGCGGCGGGGAGCGTTTTTCCCCATGACGAAAGCCTGCCGGCAAGGCCGGCGACCGGACCTGGGATTAAGGGATAAAATAGACTATCTAAAGCTGATTATATACTTTGACAGTGCCAGGCAAGTCTTGGAGCTTACTATTACCTATTCTTGTCGGATACCGTTATGTCTCGCTTTTCGTTTACCATGCGCCGTCTTATTTTTATCGCCGTTCCTTTATTGGCTTTATTAATTCAATTCAATGCACGGGCGGAAACCGCTCTGCGTATCGGTTATCAAAAATCCTCCACCTTGCTGACCCTGGTAAAATTGCAGGGCACGCTGGAAAAAGAGCTGGCTCCCCGGGGAATAAAGGTCAGCTGGTATGAGTTTTCCAGCGGACTGCCGCTGCTGGAGGCCCTGAATATCGGTAATGTGGATGTCTCCGCCGATGTGGCGGATACCGTGCCGGTCTTTGCCCAGGCGGCCGGCGCCGATTTGACTTATTTTGCCCGCGAAGAGCCCTCGCCGGATGCCCAGGCAATCCTGGTGCCGCAAAATTCACCGCTGAAAACCCTGGAGGATTTGAAAGGCAAACGCATCGCGGTAACCAAAGCGGCGGGTAGTCATTACCTGCTCATCGTTGCCCTGACGAAAGCCCACCTGACGTTCCATGATATCACCCCGGCTTACCTGACCCCGGCGGACGGCCTGGCGGCGTTTGAAACCGGCCAGGTGGACGCCTGGGTAACCTGGGAACCCTTTGTCGCCGCCGCCGAGCGCCGGCAGCATGCCCGCGTTCTGGCGCCGGGGCAGGGACTGGCCAGCTATCAGCGCTATTATCTAGCGTCCGCTTCCTTTGCGCGGCAGCATCCCGAAATCCTGGATCTGATTTACCGGCAGCTGGAACAAACCGGCGCCTGGGTCAAGTCCCATCCCACCGACGCGGCGAAATTGCTGGGACCATTGTGGGGCAATCTGGATGTAGCCACCGTGGAACAGGCCAATGCCCATCGCACCTATCAGGTCAAGCCGGTGACCCTTGAGAGCCTCGGCGAGCAGCAGCGCATCGCCGACGCGTTTTTTGCCGCGGGATTATTGCCTAAACATATTAATGCCCAGGCGGTGCCGGTCTGGCAGCCGGCCGCCGCGAAATGAGTCCGGCGACGCCTTCGCCGGCCCCCCTCGCACCGGACGGGGAGGAAACGGCGCCGGCCCGGCTTGTTCACGCCCTGGTGGCGCGGGCGCGGGAGGCGCAGCGGCAGATAGACGGTTACAGCCAGGAGCAAATCGATTTGGTGGTGAGCGCCCTGGGCTGGGCGGTGATCAATCCCGCGAATAATCGGGCCTTGGCGACCCTGGCGGTAGAGGATACCGGCCTGGGCAATGTCGAGGATAAGGTCAGCAAAAATCATCGCAAGACGCTGGGTCTGCTGCGGGATCTGCACGGTAAAAAAACCGTCGGCGTAATAGGTGGGGATCCGCGGCGCGGGATCGTCGACATTGCGCGGCCGGTGGGGGTGGTGGCCGCCGTGACGCCCTCCACCAACCCGGTGGCTACGGTCATCAATAACATCATCAACGCCGTCAAATGCCGCAACGCCGTTATCGTGGCGCCATCGCCGAAAGGGGCGGCCAGCTGCGCCCGGTTGCTGGAGTTGATCTATCCCGAGCTGGATGTCCTGCGGGTTCCCCGCGACCTGGTGCAAATGCTGCCTGCCCCTGTCCGCCGCGAGCAAACGCAGTTACTGATGGGTGCGGCGGATCTGGTTATCGTTACCGGTTCCCAGGCCAATGTCCGGGCCGCGACGCAGAGCGGTACGCCCACCTTCGGCGTCGGCGTCGGCAACGTAGCCGCCATTATCAGCGAATCGGCGGATTTAACCGCGGCCGCCCGCAAGATAGCGGATTCGAAAACCTTTGATAACGCCACCAGCTGTTCCGCGGAAAACAGCGTTATCATCCCGTCCGGCCGCTACCGGCCGATGCTGGACGCTCTGGTGGAGCAGGGCGGCGTGGTATTGACGGCGGAGGAAAAAGCCCGGCTGCAGCGCGTCCTTTGGCCAGACGGCGGCGGCAAGCTGGCGCGGGATCGGGTGGGCCATTCCGCGCAGTTCCTGGCTGAAGCGGCCGGATTATCGCGAGCGGCCTGCCAAAGCGCCCGTTTTTTCATCGTCGAGGAAGAGGGGGTGGGCGAACGCTTTCCCTTTTCCGGTGAAAAGCTCTCGCCGGTTTTAACCGCCTACCGGGCGGATGATTTTCATCAGGCATGCGACCGGGTCAGGGCGCTTTATGCCTGGCAAGGGGCCGGGCACTCCGTCGGCCTGCACGGCACCGATCCGGCGGAGGCGCTGACGGCGGGACTCACCCTGCCGGTGAGCCGCGTTATCGTCAATCAAGCCCACAGTTTTGCCGCCGGCGGCAATTTTGATAACGGATTGCCCTTTACCCTGACCCTGGGCTGCGGCACCTGGGGTAAAAATCATTTCTCCGACAATCTGAATTACCGGCATTTTTATAATAAGGTCCGTATCTCGCGCCCTATAGAGGAAGATATTCCCTCGCTGGATATGCTGTTCGGCGATTATCTGCGCAGGAAGGGATCGTGAAGGGCAGCGGCGAAGCAACGCTGAACGGCACCCAGGCGGAGTACGCAGCGCCGGACGACACCGGCGCCCAAGCAAAGGGAGCAGCGCGGGACGACACCGGCGCCCAGGCGGAGTACGCAGCGCCGGACGATACAGGCGCCCAAGCAGCGGTAGACGCCGCCGACTCGCTGCCGGCGGTGCTGGCCCGGCATCTGCGCGAGGGCGCCGATCGGGTTTTCCTGATTTGTCCGGAGACCGGGCGCACCCTCACCTTCGCCCAGCTGGCCCTGGCCGCCCGGCGCCAGGGCCAGTGGTTACTGGCCGCCGGCCATAGGCCCGGTGATCATATCGCTCTGCTGCTGCCCGGCGGCTTTGACACCGTGGCGCTTTGCCTGTCATGCATGCTGACGGGCTACGTGCCGGTGCCCCTGAGCTTGCTGGCTGCCGACACGGCACTGGCGTGGATTATCACCCATTGCGGCGCTAAAACCGTCATCACCAGCCGGGAGTACGCTCCCCGCCTGCGGGGGGTGCTGGACAGCCTGCCGCCGGCGGGACGTCCCTTGATGGCGATCCGCAAACGGGATTTGCCGACGGGCGGCGCGGATAGTCCTAAGCCGGAGGATTTTCCGTCCCGGACGGGGGATAACCC
The DNA here is from genome assembly GCF_047324245.1 of Sodalis sp. RH16. Classification (NCBI taxonomy): domain Bacteria; kingdom Pseudomonadati; phylum Pseudomonadota; class Gammaproteobacteria; order Enterobacterales; family Bruguierivoracaceae; genus Sodalis; species Sodalis sp. RH16. The sequence goes on from NZ_CP178737.1 coordinate 3,827,646, forward strand.
GTTCATACCTATACCGTCCGCGACGGACGAAGCGGCTATCTACACACCGCACCCCGCCGACGAACCGGCCGCCTGCGGGCAGCCGCTGTCCGCCCGAAGTCCGGCACTGCTGATTTATACCTCGGGCACCACCGGCCTGCCCAAAGGGGTCGTCATGACCCACGGCAATATGCTGGCCGCGGCGGAACGCATTGCTCGCTGGCATCGGCTTACGCCGCAGGATCGCCTGCTGTGCGCGTTGCCCCTTTATCACATCAACGGCCAGGTCATCGGGACGCTGGTTCCCTTTGTCAGCGGCGGCAGTCTGGTGGCGCCGCGGCGTTTTTCCGTCTCCCGCTGGTGGGGCATGGTGGAACGTTATCGCTGCACCTGGCTCAACCTGGTGCCCACCATGATAGCCTTTCTTTTGCACGACGCTTCCGACGGCGACGCCCGCTATCCCTGGGTCAAATTCGCCCGATCCGCCTCCGCGCCGCTGCCGCCCGCCCGGCACCGGCAATTCGAGCAGCGCTTCGGCATAGCGGTCATCGAAGGCATGGGTATGACGGAGTCGGGGTCGCTGGCGTTCTGCAATCCCCATACCGGCCGGGTCTATGGCAGCGTCGGCTTGCCCTGCGGCATCGAGACCGCCATTGCCGGTGCCGGCGGAGAGCGGCTGGCGGATAATTGCGGTGGCGAAATTATCCTGCGGGGCCCCAACATCATGGCCGGCTATCATCTGGACAGCGCACAAACCGCGGCGGCCATTGATGCCGGCGGCTGGCTGCATACCGGCGATCTGGGCTATCGCGACGAGCGCGGATTCTATTTTATTACCGGGCGGATGAAAGAGATCATCATCAAGGGCGGAGAAAATATCGCTCCGCGGGAAATCGACGAGGCGCTGGCGGATTTCCCCGGTCTGCGTGAAGCGGCTGCTTTTGCGATACCCGATGCCGATTACGGCCAAAATATCGCCGCGGCGCTGGTATTGCAGACCGGTATGGCTTTGGATGAGGCCGCGTTGCGGGCATGGTGCCTGGAGCGGCTGGGGAGTTTCAAAGCGCCGGTGCGTTTTTATCTCGTTACGGCATTGCCCCGGGGCGGTTCGGGCAAAGTGCAGCGATTAGCGCTCTGCGCCAGGTTCGCCGAGGGCTGACGGAGCCCGGTCGCTACTGGTATTGATCTGATTTGGGACTGATTTGGGAGTATAGCCTATGACCGACTCGTTTTTCCCCCGCCGGCAGGCGGACGATATCCGCCTGGCCTTGCTGAACCGGCATGAAGTGGCGCTGGTGGACGTACGCGAGGAAGCGTCTTACGCCGAAGGGCATCCCTTGTTTGCCGCCAATATCCCCTTGTCACGGCTGGAGGATGAGGTCCTGGCGCGGATTCCCCGGCGCACCGTCCCCGTGACCCTGTATGATAACGGCGAGGGGCTGGCGGCTATCGCCGCGCGCCGGCTGCTGGCGCTGGGTTACCGGGATGTGGCTTTGCTGGCGGACGGACTGGCCGGCTGGACGGCGGCGGGCGGCGAACTGTTTATCGACGTCAATTCGCCCAGCAAAGCGTTTGGCGAACTGGTGGCCCACTGCCGCCAGACGCCGTTTTTGGCGGCGGAAGAGCTAAAGCGGCTGCTGGACGCCGCCGGGGATATAGCGGTGCTGGACGTCCGGCGTTTTGATGAATACCAGACCATGAACATCCCCGGCGGCATCAGCGTACCGGGGGCGGAGCTGGTATTGCGGGTCCGGGATCTGGTGCCGTCGCCCGCCACCCGCATTATCGTCAACTGCGCCGGACGTACCCGCGGTATTATCGGCGCCCAGTCGCTGATTAACGCCGGTATTCCCAACCCGGTGGCGGCATTGCGCAACGGCACCATCGGCTGGATGCTGGCCGGGCTGCCGCTGGAGCGCTCGCAGCGGCGCCGCTACCCCGCCGCGAGCGAAACGGCGCGCCGGGCGGCGGCCGTCGCCGCAAGGGAGGTGGCGGATCGGGCCGGCGTGAAACGCCTGGACGCCGGCGAACTGCAGCGCTGGCTGACAGAGCCGGATCGCACCACCTATGTCTTTGACGTCAGGCAGCCGGAAGAGTATGCCGCCGGTCATTTCCCGGCGGCCCGTCCGGTCCCCGGCGGACAGCTGGTGCAGGAGACCGATCACTACGCCAGCGTACGCGGGGCGCGTATTGTCCTGACGGACGGCGAGGGCGGGACGCGTGCCGATATGACCGCCTCCTGGCTGGCGCAAATGGGTTGGCAGGTTTGGGTGCTTGACAAAGAGCACGCCGTTGTTGCCGTGTCCGGCTCCTGGGCCGCGCCGGTGGCGGAACCGTCGCCGGACGACGCGGCATTCCAATCGCAGCGTCCTTTGCCCCGGCGCTATCGCCGTCCCTATGAGGGCACCGGTAATTCCCCCCGGGCCATGCAGGACTATATCACCTGGGAACTGGGACTGGTGGCGCAGCTGGAGCGGGACGGTAGCCATGGATTTTTTGTGCTGAAATAAAAAGAATAAAATTTTGCTTATTTCTTTTAGTGGGCGATATTATCTTTCCGGATAAATAAGGATATTCATCTGGAAAGAAAAATCGCTGCCAAATGGTTAAATCATTTAATCCATACTCTATTGGAATGATGTTATTTTAGCTAAAACGGATCGGCGGTCTCGTATTTCTGCTGAATAAAGGAAACCAGCAATGAAAATTCTCTGACCCTTCTCTCGAATTATCGCTTTTTCCCTCATCGGCTATAAAGATTTTCACAAAAAATTGACCCATTTTATTGTCCGATTTATTTGTGATAAATACGCATTTAATGCTATTTAGGGACAAAATGGCTGACAAAACCGGTTAAAAAGCCGCCCATTGTCTTTTATGATCGTTTAGAACCATAGTTAGGTTAAAACTGATAGATTTTATCAATCAGTTGGGCTTTTATAAGTGAAATAAACGATTAGCTTAATCAATATCTGTAGTGTTTACTTCATAAAAATATATATCACTTTTCCCCTACCTCCAGCATGTGCTTAATGAGAATCAACCTTATTAAAATGTTATTCATGGCAGGTGAGTATTAAATAATAACCGATCAAAATCGATAATAGAATATTGCTGAATTGTTATTATTTAATTAAGGTGCGCAGGAATGGGAATTTTGACACTGGGTGTTTCTGTCTATGTTACCGCCTGTATTATTTATGCCACGTTATCTTTAGCCTATTTTTTTCTCAGCCAGCATAAAGCTTTTTCTTGTGATTCCTCTTGTCAAAAACGCGTTTTTTTCGGTTTGGCGGGGGGCGGCATTTCCCTTTGCTTTTTGCTTGGGAACGCTATCTTGCCCCAGACGGCGCTGGGGGGATTCGCCGCGCTGCCCGTTATTCTCACCACGATTCTCGGCGGCTGGCTCAGCGGGCTCATCGCCTTGATCATTACCTTGGCAAGCCACGGCGTCGCGTTATCCGATAAGTTTGCCATCGGGCTGGTGTTCCTTATCCTTTTTGCCGGTAAAATATGGCGTAAAAGACCCATCATCATCGCCTTGGCCATTGTATTTGTTATTCTTGCCTGTCGGTTAGGTTCAATGCTCCTGCTTGATCCCACGCGATTTTACACCAATATCCGCCTGGTCTATCCGCAGATGGTCTATCCGTTAATGGAGTGCCTGTGCTTTTTCATCACCTATTTCGCCCTGGTGGTAAAAAAAGAGTATGTGGAAGCCAGTATTTCCATGAAAGACTTTGCCATGATAGACAGCGTCACCAGCCTCAATAACCGTAAGAGAATCGACCAGGAAATTATCAAGCTGTCGTCTGAAACCCAGTCATTCGGCGTCGGGCTTATCGATCTGGACGATTTTAAACAGGTGAACGATCGCTACGGCCACCTGATTGGCGATCGGTTGCTGTTTGAAACAGCCGAAATTTTCCGCAGTACCACCCGCAGCAGGGATTTTATCGGCCGCTATGGCGGCGAGGAATTCCTCATATTTGTCCGCAATGCGGATCCGTTGACGGTGTATCAGGTTTGCCAGCGAATTCGCGCGGCCGTCGCCAATACGCTGTTTCTGGCCAATTCGCCGCAGCCGTTCAAGCTCACCGTCTCTATCGGGGTCGGTATGTATCATGCCGGCGATGACCTGATGACCTGCATCCATCAGGCCGATATCGCCCTATATCAGGCCAAGCGGCGGGGTAAAAATACCGTGGTGATGGCCAATGGCGCCCATCGTTTTAACACTGTCCAGTTCTGGGAGGATTAACGAAGCCGGTTCAGCCGGAAAATCCTTTTATCCTGGCATTCAGCTGCCAGCGGAGCAGCGCGGGATAGGCGGTAAAACGCTGCATCCGCGATGTATCCACCGACCCGGCGGCGGGCTGTAACGTCAGGCCGCCGTCCGGGGTCCAGGGATAAAACGCCGGCCGTCCGGTGAGGGGATAGACGCCCCGATCGTCAACCCACAGGTCAACGTTATAACCGAAGGCCCGGCTGCCGTCGTCCACCGGCGCCAGCATATTCCTGCCCCCCAGCGCCTGGTAAGGGGTGTCCGACAGGGAATAGGCATAGAGGGTCGGCATAATGTCTTTGTGGGAACCGATGCGGGACGGGTCGTAGCGCCAGGGGCTGTTGTCCAGGATGATTTTGGGTATGTAGAGATAAAACGGCACGGCGCGATCCAGGAACTGTTCCCGCGGATTAAACGCTTTCAGCCGCCGCATTTGATGATCGCCGGCGGCGGCAATGAGGGTATTATCCCCGAGGGGGGAGTCTTTTATCGTCGCGATAAACTCGCCCAGTGAGTCGGTGCCGTACTGATAGGCCCGCAGAATATTTTCCTGCGCCTGCCGGGGAACTTCGGCATGGGCCATCATTTGGGCCGATGCGTACACCGGCTTGGGATGATAGTGCGGGGGAACGATATACGGCGGATGATTGGTCACGGTCAATATAGCGATAAATGTCGGCTGCGTGGCCTGGGCCAATAATTTGGCCGCCAGGCGGAAGGCATAATCATCCGGTACGCCCCAGTCCGTGACCTCTTGCCTGGATTCGGGATACAGCGATTCCAGGGTTTCCTGGCCGAAAACCCGATCCACTCCCTGGAAAGGCAGATAATTGCCCAGATTGCGCCACATCAAACTGCCCGAGGTAATAAAAATCACGTTATAGCCGGCTTTTTTGTAAACGGCGAACGGCGTATCTGCCAACGGTACCCGCTGGGCCGAAGAGTGGCTGATATTCTGTACCGGACTGTGAAAAAACAGCGCCGCTAAAGAGGGGGCGGTGCCGTTGCCTTCCGAAACAAAACGGCGAAAGACGAAATCGTCGGAGAAGGGCTTGCGCAGCGCGCCGAGTAAATCATTGTCCGGCATATGGTCAAAAACGAGCATATTACTGCCCATGCTCTCCATCAGGGCCATTACCACATTGGGTCTGTGATCCCTCAGCCAGGGATTGGCTGGGGTACGGGCATCCAGGGAATTCAAGCCGGACTGCCGTAATAAAACCGCGCCGGACCGGCGGGAAACCGGCGTGAACTTCACATCCAGGTTATGATCCCCCACGGCCCAGGACAGGGCGATTAAACCGTTGGGTGTCATCTTATTCAGGGCGGTAATGGTGGAGATCTGGGAGTCATTGCGGCGCAGCGGGAACGTCGCCAGACTGCCGCGCGCCATGGCGGCGAACAGCAGCAAGGTCAGGAACAGATAAAGGGCAAACAGGCCCACCGGCCAGCGGGAGGCGTCCCGCCGGCGGCGCGGCGTTAAAAAATGCCGGGTCAGGACGGTATCAAAAGCGGTGATCGCCGCGGCCGCAAACAGCGCCGAGAGGATGGGGTAGTCCTGCCAGATACTTTTCAATACGGCGCTGGATTCGTCATCCACCAGGCCGAAGGCAAAAATATCAATAAAGTCATGATAGGTCTGGTAATAGTAATAATTAACGATGGATACCATGATGACCACGAACGCCACCAGGCCTAAATAGATTCGCGCGCAGCGCGCCAGCCACCGCCAGCCCTTTTCCCGGGCGGCAATCAGCAGACCCAGCACCAGGCACGGAGAGAGCAGAATGGCCGTCACCCGCAGATCAAAACGTATGCCTGTCAGCCACATATGTTCAATGGCCGCGGCATGTCCGCTGATTTGCCGCGGATCGATAAAAATGTGGAACATAAAATAACGCGCACCCGCCAGCAAAAAGGTGAGTACGCCAATCTGGCACCACAGGGCGCTTAACAGGGCGCGGATTCTCAGTTGATACATTTACTTCTCTATTATTAATACTTATTGATTAATGAATATTTGTAATTATTTGCTTGCTACATTTTTTCAAATGGAACTTCCACCGAACGTCAACGGGGTGGGGATAGAGACGGGGTTTTTTGCCAAAATGTGCCATAGGCACATCCGGTCCATAGCCCGCGGCGGGATGTGACAACGGCGCCGCGTTGCTTTTGGGCGCCGCCGGGTTCGGCGCAAAAACCTTTCCATGGCTATAGAGTCTTTGCCAACGGGGAATTTGACTTCCCCTGCGGCGGGGAAGAGCGGGCGGCCGGCACCGGTTTGTTTCTTGTGTTGAAACAGGGGATTATCAACAAGGCAGTGATCGCAATTCGGTCCGGGCCGGGCGAGTGCCGATAGCGGCGCGGGCTCCAGGGCGTTCTTGACAGAAAAAAGGCAGTACGCCAGCTTTAGGTTATTCGCCGGGGCAGCGCCTGACGCCTTCCCGCAACTCGACATTTATCGGGCGTGGCAGTAATCACTTTCATCACGCTGCTGATTGAGGAGACCGCAAATGGCTACATTCATAAAAAATGTTGTTCTGGTTCATGGCGCCTTTGCCGACGGATCGAGCTGGGCCAAGGTCATTCCCCGGCTGACCGCACGGGGAATCAAGGCCGTCGCGGTGCAAAACCCCCTGAGTTCGCTGGTGGATGACGTGGAAGCCACGGTGCGGGTGATAGAAATGCAGGAGGGTCCGGTTCTGCTCGCCGGCCATTCCTGGGGCGGCGGGGTGATTACCGAAGCGGGCAATCACCCCCAGGTGGCGGGACTGGTGTATATTGCCGCCGGCACTCCTGATAGCGGCAAAAGCTTCAATGACTGGTGGGATGACTATCCGCCGATGCCCGGCGCCGCCGAAATCGAGCCTTATGGCGAGGACTATGTTGCGATGACGCGGGAAGGAGTGCGGAAATATTTTGCCGGCGATCTTCCCGAGCAGGAAGCCGACGTCGTTTACGCCACCCAGGGACCCCTTGCCGTCCGGTGCTTTGACGATCTCATCACTACCGCCGCCTGGCGTGCCAAACCCTCATGGTATGTCATCGGCGAGAACGATCAAACCATTCCCCCCAAGGTTCAGCGCGACTCGGCGCAAAAGCTGGGGGCAAAGACCCTCAGCCTGCCCACCAGCCACGTGCCGATGCTGTCCCGGCCTGACGCCGTCGCCGATTTTATCGCCGAGGCGGCAAGCTCGATGGTGTTTTGACTTCATACCTCCGGCGGGCTTGAAAACGGCTATTCTCCGCCGCCCTCAATGCTCCCCGAACCGAGCCGGGAATACCGACGATCCTGAAAGCGGTATTGCCCGGCAATGACGCTTAACCCATCAGGCCGGGCCCGATATGACCACTTTGCCCAGATGTTTGCCGCTTAACAGATAATCATAGGCGGCACGGGCCTCTTCAAACGGGAATACCGTATCAATGATCGGATGCAGGGCCCATTGCTCCAGGGCTCGGTTCATTTGTTCGAACATATCCCGGCTGCCGGTTGAAATCCCCGTCAGCGTCAAGCGCTTTTGCAGGATCGGGGCGGGATTGATGGTACCCGGTCCCGCCAGCACCCCGATAACCACCACCCGGCCGTGCATGGCGGTGGCCTGGAGGGAGCGTTCCAGCGTACCGGGGCCGCCGGTCTCGATAACACGGTCAACCCCGATTCCCCCGGTGGCGGCCAGCACCTCATGCTGCCATTCGCCATGGGCGGCATAGTTAATTACCGTATCGGCCCCCAGGGCGCGCAATTTGGCGGCTTTTTCTTCGCTTGAGGTGGTGGCGATAACGTTGGCCCCCAGGCGTTTGGCCATTTGCAACGCAAAAACGGACACCCCGCCCGACCCCAGGATCAGTATCGTCTGGCCCGGCAGCAGAGGGGTTCCGTCATGCAATGCGCGCCAGGCGGTGACGGCGGCGCAGGGCAGGGTAGCACCCTCCTCGTAGGAGAGGTGTGCCGGCAGTTTTACGATGCCCTCTTCATACAGCACCACCTGCTGCGCCAGCACCCCGTCCCGGTTGCCGCCGAGATCGGCCGGCACGGCGCGCAGCGGCATCGGTCCGCCCTGCCAATTCTGGCGGAAAATGCCGGCTACCCGATCGCCGACGGCAAAGCCCCGCACCTGGTGGCCGACGGCGATGATATCGCCGGCGCCGTCGGAGAGGGGAATGATGCCGGGCTGGATCTGCCCGACGCCATATTGATTGCGGGCAATGGCGATATCCCGGTAGTTGAGCGATGTGGCGCGGATACGAATCGATACCTCATGGGCGCCGGCGGTCGGCGCTTCTTCTTCACACATTTCCAGCCCGTCGAAGCTGGTCAATGTTTTCAAACGGTACAGTTTCATGTTCATCCTCTCCCTTGATGGTGGTGGATGGTGCCTTTTGGCTGAAGGCGCTGGGCCATCAAACAAGATAGACATGATGGAAAATTATTATCTTGGCAAAAGGTGTTTTGTATCATATTGAAAAGATTCATGGCTTGTGATGACACGGCCGTTAAGGCTGGACTGAAGGATTATATGAGTAAATTTATTTGCACAGTATTTTATGCTGAATTTTTTCTATAACAAACAAATATAGAGAGATAATTCCAGTGAAGAGCCATTATTATGAAACATTATTTTTAATGTTGTGGCAGGGTTAATAATGAGTGACGCGTACGCCCCCCATGCCGGGATAGCGGCCCCATTAACGATATATGAAGAGGATTTATCGGTCCGCATCGATGCGTTGCCCGCGTCGGCCGGTCTGTGGCGCTTTATCATACTGCTGGCCCTGGGCGGCTTTTTTGAGCTCTACGATCTGTTTCAAACCGGCTATATCAGCGGCGGGCTGGTGGCCGAAGGCATTTTTCACGTCGGCGGGCAGGGGGTATTCGGCGTATCCGATCAGGCGGCCTTTGCCTCGGCCACCTTTCTCGGTCTGTTTATCGGCGCCAGCCTGCTCAGCCCCTATGCCGACAGATTCGGCCGCCGGCTGACGTTTATGTTCGCCCTGGCCTGGTACGGCCTGTTCTCATTATGCCTGGCCTTTCAGCATCAGGCTGAGTGGATCATTTTCCTGCGCTTTCTGGTGGGGGTGGGCCTGGGCATCGAGCTGGTGACCATCGATACCTACCTGGCGGAATGGACGCCCGCCGGTCTTCGCACCAAGGCGTTCGCCTTCTCGTTTTTCATTCAGTTTCTCTCGGTACCGGCGGTGGCGTTAATGTCCTGGTGGCTGGTGCCGCAAACCATTCTCGGCCTTACCGGCTGGCGTTATGTGGTTATCGCCGGCGCCGTGGCGTCGCTGATTATCTGGCTGGTGCGCAAGAAGCTGCCGGAATCGCCGCGCTGGCTTATTCAACAGCGGCGCTACCGGGAAGCGCGCCAGGTGATGATGGACATGGAAAGGCGCTGCGGCATTACCGCCGCCGCTGATTTTCCGTTGCGGGATCGGGAACCGGCAACGGCGAAGGTCGGCACCTTCAGGGATATCTGGGCGGCTCCCTATCGCAGCCGCACCCTGATGCTGTCGGTGATGAATTTTTTCCAGGCCATCGGCTTTTTTGGTTTCGGCAACTGGCTGCCGGCCTTGCTGGCGGGCCGGGGAACCACCATTACCCACAGTTTGCTGTATGCCTTTTTCATTACCCTGGCGTATCCCCTGGGTTCCCTGCTGTGCAGCCGGTATGCCGACAAAATGGAGAACAAATGGCAAATCGTTTTATCCTGCCTGGTGACGGTGATTTTCGGTTCGCTGTTCGCGGTGCAGAATAATCCGCTGCTGCTTATTCTGTGCGGCTTTCTGGTTACCTGGTCCAACGCCTGGCTGACCTACAGCTACCACTCCTACCAGTCGGAGGTTTTTCCCACCTTTATCCGCGCCCGCGCCGTGGGGTTCTGCTACTCCTTCAGCCGGCTGTCGACGGTGTTCAGCAGTATCATTATCGGACTGCTGCTGCAGCATACCGGGGTAACGGGGGTTATCATCTTTATCGTTATCAGCATGCTGATTGTCATGGGGGTTATCGCCATCTTCGGCCCGAAAACCCGCGGCCTGGATTTGGAAGATATCTGAGGCGCATCGGGCCTGCCGGGATGTGTTTTTCGCGTTTGCAGACTGACATCCCGTCCCCGCCATGCGCTTTGTCAACAGGCCTCGCTGCCCGCTAATAGGTGGGCAGCCTTTTCCCGTCGATAACCTCCCGCTGGATTATCTCCACCTGGCCGATGTTGATTTCATCCAGCACCGCGCGGGTCGCCGTATTGCCCTTATCAATCACCAGCGAGGCGGAAAACATCTCGTTGGTCAATAGCGCCATGGCCGAAGGGGACAACGGCCAGGTCACCAGTTCCTGGTGATGAAGGGAGAGGCCGAACGCCGAGTGATGCCAAACGGCCACATCGCAGGCACCGCTTATCAGGGCGGAGGGGATATGGGCGTAGGTGACATCCACGTATTTGCTGTCCGGAAATTCCAGCTGCGTCAGCATGGCATGATCGATGGACAGGCGATCGATGCCGACCCGCAAGGCTTTGGGCAATTGACTGCGGGGGGCGCGCGCCACGACGATGACCGAGCCGGCGGCGTAATAGCTGCCGGCGGAGTAGGTGGTATGGATGAAAAACGAGGGTTTGGCGGCGATAATCTTTTTGGCCGCATGGGTGGACATTACCGCTACATTGGATAACGAGTCGCTCAGGGCTTTTGATCGCTGGGTGGAACCATGGCCGAAAATAAAGGAAGAGGGAATATTGTAATGGTCCAGGGCCACGCGCAGGCCGGTGGCCAAACCCTGGAACTCCCAGCTCAGGGGCAGCGGCATGATAACCGACAGCGGATGGAATCCCGCCCTGGACCACAAGCCGCCCAGGTTTTTCTCCACGATAAATGTGCCCTGCCGCTGTTTGGATGTCAGGACCACCAGATTGTCGCTTTGCAATTCCTGCAGCGCTTTCTGGATGGTGCCGGCTCCCACGCCGATGGACACGCGCAATTCTCCTACATTGGGCAAACGCTCGCCGATTTTTCTTTCCAGAATGGTCCGGGCGACCATTTCAGTCGCCCGTTGTTGCGGGGATTCCACATCGCCTTTAATCCGGGGCGATGTCAGAGGTTCAGCTTTTAGATTCATTTCTTTTTAGATACACCTCTATTTTTCGTTCTCGACCGAAAAACGACACCAGGATACAGCCCAACAGGCAGATCCCGGCTGCGGTAAAGAAAACCAGCGTCCAGTTTCCCGTGCGATCGATGATTTCACCCGCCACCACCGGTGAAATGATCCCCGACAGGTTGGCGATGGCGTGGACATATCCCATGACCCCTCCCAGACGCCGACTGGGCACAATGTCGCCTATGATAGCAAAATATTGTGCCCCGGTAATGTAAAGGGAGAAGACCACCCCCGACATCAACAGTACCGCGCTCAGCGTGGTGGCAACGTAGGTGATGAATGCGAACTGTATGGCGGTTGCCACCAGGCCTATGACGATGACCGCCGATCTGGCCCCGATGGGCTTGCCGGTACGGCGCGCCAGTATGTCGGAGACAAATCCGCCGCTGGCGAAACCAATCACGCCGAACACCCAGGGCAGAGAGCCGGCGAACGCCAGGCCCTTCAGATCGACGCCGCGCACCTCGGACAAATAGACGGGAAACCAGGTTAAAAAGGTGAACAGCACCCAGCCGTAACCGAAAAACGCGACGGAGGTGGCAAGCAGCACCGGCATGCGGCAATAAAATCCGAGGGAAGGTTCTCCCTTGTCGTCCGCAGAGAGGATGGGCTGGGTCAGCTTTTCCCGCTGCAGATCGATATCCCTCTGCGTGGCCCAGGGATGCAGATCGGGACGATCCCGCACCACGGCAAACCAGGCGATGGCGATAAAAATACCGATAATCCCCAGGACGACAAATGACCAGCGCCAGTCGGCGATACCGATCAGCGCCACCACCAGCGGCGTGCCGATAGCGCCGCCAAGGGGCGTTGCGCCCTGGGCCAGACCCATGGCGGTGGACATTTGCCGCTGGGGAAACCAGTTGTGCATGGTTTTGGTGGAAACCGCCCCTTGTGGCCCTTCACCGAAACCAAACAGGAAACGAATGATAAACATGAGGACAAAGCTGCCGCCCAGAGCGGTCAGACCGGTGAACAGCGACCACCAGGCCACCGCGATGCCCATGACCGTGCGGGGGCCATATTTATCCGACAGCCAGCCGCCGATAAAGCAGAACGGGGAGTAGCTGAAAAAGAAGGCGCTGGCAATCAAGCCGAACTGGGTACCGCTGAGGCCCAGATCCTTGATGATATGGGGACCGGCCACGCCGAGAGCGGCGCGATCGGCATAGTTAAGCACCAGCACCAGCGCGGTCATACCTAAAATGATCCAGCGTAGCGTGGCTTTGTTTTGCGATGGCGGCTTGACTTTATTATCTGCGGTCTCGATTGACATAGCATTGTCACCTTGGTTGATTTCACGTTTGACGATCTGATATAAACAATATACAGTAATCTGTAAATACAAAACACGCTCCGCCTAACTTATGTCAATTGTTTGAAGCCACCCACAAATTAAGGACGCTTATGAACAGTCAAGCCGCCGTCAAAACCGATACGGACTCCCTTATTAACGCGCTGCGCAAGCATGCCCCCCGGTGCGTTATCGATAGCAGCCTTGAAACCCGAAAAGCCCGGGCGCATGACCGCTGGCCCATTGCGGCAAAGTGGTCCGAAGAAGAAATGAATAACCATATTCCGCTGGCGGTGGTGCGGGTCGGCTCTGCCCGGGATGTCTCGCAGGTGCTGACGTTCGCCGGCGCGCATCATATCCCGGTGGTGCCTTTCGGCGCCGGTTCCGGGGTAGTGGGGGGCGTGGTAAATCAGCGCGGTTATCTCTGTATCGATCTGTCCGGCCTCAACGGCAAGCCCGAACTGGACGCGGAAAACGGCGAAGTCACCGTGCCTTCGGGAGTTTTGGGCGGTGACCTGGAAAAGATACTCAACGAGGCGGGCCGGCGTCTGCCCCATTATCCGCAGTCCCTGGCGCTGGCAAGCATCGGCGGCCTGGTGGCCACTCGTTCTTCAGGCACTTTCAGCAGTAAATACGGCAACATCGAGAATTTTGTCACGTCGCTGGAAGTGGTGCTGCCCGACGGCGCCATTATTCATACCCAGCGCTCGCCGCGCTCCTCCACCGGTCCTTCCGTCGCCCAGATGTTCGTCGGCAGTGAAGGAACGCTGGGCATTATTACCGCCGTCACCCTGCGTACCCTGCCGCTGGCAACGTCCCAACTGTTCCGCGGCGTGGCTTTCGAGGGCGTCGGCCACGGGCTGAACGCGGTGCGTCAAGTGCTGGACAGCGGTTTGATGCCGGCGGTTATCCGGCTTTATGATGAAAAGGAAGCGGTGCATATATTTGAAAAAAGCGGTATCGAGCCCGCTCACCGGACATTATTGGTGCTGGCCTTCGACGGTAATCCGGCGGTGGCCGCCGCCGAGCAGGCCGAGTCATTGAAAATCACCGCCGCCCTCGGCGGTGAAGATCTGGGATCGACGCCAGGAGAAATCTGGGAAAAAACCCGCTATGACGCCGGCTGGCTGGATCGCGGCAACGCCGGGGAGTTTGATTTTGCCGACGCCATCGAAATCGCCGCCGGCTGGCATACGCTGGAAGCCCTGCACGATAAGGTGCTGAATGCCATATCCCCTTACGCCGACAACGCGTTTGCCCATTATTCCCATTTCTACAGCAACGGCGGCGCCATCTACTTTATCTTTTTCATTGTCGGTAAAAACAAACAGGACGCGGAGAGCCGCTTCAACCAGGTCTGGGACATCACCATGCGCACGGTGCTGGAGCATGGCGGCTCCATCAGCCATCACCATGGCGTGGGGGAAGCGCGTAAGCATTGGATGGTGCGCGAACATGGCGACAGCCTGCGGGTACTGGCTAAGCTTAAACAGGCACTGGATCCCCGGGCAATACTCTCCCCGGGCAAAATGGGATTCGATGAACAACCGGAGGCGGGAAAATGAAGACCATCAAGCCCATTGCCATTACCGTCGGCGATCCGGCGGGCACCGGTCCCGAGTTAAGCCTCAAGGTGGCCTCTACCGAACTGCTGATGCCCCGGACTCCCGTCGTGCTTATCGGTTCAGCAGGACTGCTGCGGCGGGTGGCGGATCATATCGGACTGGAGGTGGAAATCCTTACCGTCGAACGGGCTGAGGAGGCCAAACGCCAGCCCGGCGTGGTCTGGGTAATGGATGTCCCCCTCGACTACCAGGACGTGGTCCCCTGCCGCATCAGCAAAATCTGCGGCCAGGCATCGGTGGATGCCATTCGGCTGAGCACCGGGCTGGCGCTGGCGGGGGAGGTGAGCGCCATCTGTTCCGCGCCGGCCAATAAAGAGGCCTTTCATCTGGCGGGGCACAAATTCGAGGGGCAAACCGAAATTTTCGCCCACCTCACCAACACGACCGCCTTTCATACCATTATGATCGGCGGTCCGCTGCGCGTCAGCCTGGTGAGCGCCCATTGCTCGCTGCTGGAAGCGGTGGCGCGGGTCAAGCAGCCGCGTATCGAACGTATCATGGGGGAACTGCACACCTCATTGCGGCAGGAATTCGGCTTACCCAATCCGCGCATCGGCGTGGCGGGCCTTAATCCCCATGCCGGAGAAAACGGCGTGCTGGGTATGGAAGAAATCGAGCACATCAAACCCGCCCTGGACGCCTGCCGACGCAAAGGCATGAACGTCAGCGATCCGCTGGCGGCCGACAGCCTGTTTTACGCGGCGGAGCAGGGCGCTTACGACGCCATCCTGGCCATGTATCACGATCAGGGCACTATCCCCCTGAAGCGGTTCGGCTATGTGACCTATGCCGTCGGGCTGCCGATTATCCGCACCACCGCCGGCCACGGCACGGCCTTTGATATCGCCTGGCAGGGCATCGCCAAACCGGAACTGCTGTCCCGGGCGGTGAGACAGGCCGAAGAACTGGCCATGACCAAAGCCCGGCTTCAGCACGGATGAGCCGGTAAGGGAGAGAATATGCTAGGTATCGTGGCCGACGATCTCACCGGCGGCGCCGCTATCGCGGGGGAAATCGCCCGCCCCGGCAAACCGGTGCCCGTACTGCGCCTGCAAACTGACGGACGCGTCGAATTACGGACGCTGGTGCTGGAAACCGGCAGCCGCTATATGCCGGTGGCGCAGGCGGAGCAGCGCGTCGTGTCGGCGGTTCAGCAGCTGAGGCAGGCGGGTTTTACCTTGCTGATGAAAAAGATCGACAGCACCCTGAAGGGCAACGTCGCCGCTGAGCTGGCGGCATTCGCCAAAGCCGTCGGCGAACGGCTGATGATCGTACCGGCCTGTCCGGCCATGCATATCCACGTTCGGGCCGGCTATCAGTGGAAATCCGGCCGACAGGGTATCGATATCGTCGCCTTGGTGGGGCAAGCGCTGGGCTGGGCCCCTTTATCCCTGCCGCTGGATGTGGTGCGCGGCGGCGCGGCGGCCGTCAGCGCCTGGCTGCGCGCTAATGACTGTCCGGTGATTATCGCCGATACCGAGACGCAAAATGATATCCGGCAGATAGTCGGCGGCGCCGGGAGCGCCGGTATCAACGCCTATGCCGGCGTCTACGGCTTGGGCCGGGCGCTGGTCGGGCTGGCGGGCAAGCCGGATATGCAGCCTCCCGGCGAGGCGTCCCGGCTGGTGGTCTTGGTGGGGTCCACCGCCTCCGCCACGGTGGCGCAGGTGGATTATCTTATTGAGCAAGGGGCCGTCAATATCGCGGTACGGGTATCTTCTCTCATCGGCGACGACGGCGAACGGGAACTGAGCCGGATACGCAGGGAAATCGCCAGCGCCACCGCGCCTGTCGTATTGGTGCATACCGACGCAAAAAGCACTGCGGATAGTGTGAGCCGGTTTTGCCAGGATCGGGGCTGGAGCGACCGGGATCTGGCGCAAGCCCTGGCGGCGCCCTTTGCCGAAGCGGTGCGTGGCTTGCCGGGGGCGGGCATCATGATAGTCGGCGGTGAAACCACCGGGGCGTTATTCGACATGCTGGCATGGCGCGGTTTGCTGGTGACCGGCGAATTTGCCGATTCGGTGCCCATCGCCGCGCCGCCGGACGCTGCGTATCCTTTTATTTTAACCAAACCCGGCGCGTTCGGTACCGTCTCGGTGCTGCAGGACGCGGCGCAAAAGATGCTGGGAGCCCGCTGTGGCCGGCAATGAGTCTCGGCAAAATCATATTTAGGAGGACCGATGCGGTATTTTCCGGGGTTTCGTCTTGATAATAAAATCGCCGTCGTCACCGGCGCCAGCAAAGGACTGGGGGAGACCATCGCCCATTCGCTGGCGGAATCCGGCGCGACGGTGGCCATTGTCGCCCGCGACAAAGCGCTGCTGGAGCAGGTTGCCCGCACCGCCAAAGAGGAGTATGGCGGCAGGATGTTCCCGTTTCAGGCCGATCTTATCGATACGCACGGCTTTGACCGGTTGGTTTCCCGCATCGAAGACGAGGTGGGCGCCATCGATATCCTGGTGAACAACGCCGGGACCAATATCCAGCAATCCGCCACCGACGTTGACGAGCAGACCTGGGATTACCTGCTCGACCTGAATTTGAAATCGGTGTTTTTTTTAAGCCAGGCGGTGGGCAGGCGGATGCTGGACGCCAGGCGTCCTGGCCGGATCATTAATATCGCCTCGCAAATCGGCGAGGTGGGTTTTTACAAGCGTTCCGCCTACGCCGCCAGTAAAGGCGGGCTGGTGCATATGTCCAAGGTCATGGCCATTGAGTGGGCGGAGCAGGGCATCAGGGTCAACTGCGTCGGACCGACCTTTGTGGATACGCCTTTGCTGAAGATAGCCTTTCAGGACCGGGAGATAGCGGATGAAGTGATGCGGCGTATCCCTATAAAGCGCCTGGGCCTCGCATCGGAAGTCGCGACGGCGGTGGTGTATCTGGCCTCGGAAGGCGCCGATCTGGTTACCGGCCATCATTTATTGGTGGACGGCGGCTGGACGGCGCAATAGTGACGGCATGACGGAGAAAACACGATGAATATCGGCATGATTGGTTTGGGGCAGATGGGCTGGAACCTGGCGAAAAATTTGTCCGTCGCCGGCTACTCCGTGGCGGGCTTTGATCCGCGACCGGATAGCCGGCAGCGAATGGCGCAGATTAATGTCCAGGCGGCGGACTCGCCGGCGAGCCTGGCCGCCGGCACCGACGCCGCGGTGCTGATGGTCCTTAATAGCGAACAGGCCGAGTCGGCGGTCTGGGGGGTGAATGGTTTTGCCGCCGGGGCGGCCATAGACAAGACGCTGATTATCATGAGCAGCCTTTCACCGGTATTTGTCAGGGCGCTGGCCGCGCGTGCCGAGGGCAGGTTTCGGGTGCTGGACGCGCCGGTGAGCGGCGGAGTGGAAGGCGCGCGGGCCGCCACGCTGACCATTATGGCATCCGGTCCGGCGGATTTGCAGCAGGCCATGATGCCGGTGCTGCGGGCGATGGGTAAAAACGTGATTAACGTCGGCCACGAGGCGGGACTGGGGGCGACGATGAA
The DNA here is from genome assembly GCF_047324245.1 of Sodalis sp. RH16. Lineage (NCBI taxonomy): Bacteria > Pseudomonadati > Pseudomonadota > Gammaproteobacteria > Enterobacterales > Bruguierivoracaceae > Sodalis > Sodalis sp. RH16. The sequence continues at coordinate 3,845,478 of NZ_CP178737.1, forward strand.
GACCATCAATCAGGCCATGCTGTTCGCCGCCCTCGCGTCCGCCTCGGAAATGGTGGTGGCCGGCGTCAAGGCGGGGCTAGATCCGGATACCATTATCAAGGTGATCAGTATCAGCAGCGGCGGTAGCTGGGCGCTGGAACACCGGGTGCCTCTGGCGTGGCAAACCGACTATGTCAGCGGGGCTACCCTTGCCATCGCGGCGAAGGATATGCGTTCAGCGACGGAACTGGCGGATTCCCTGGGCACATCGGCAACTATTGCCCGCGAGGTGCGAAGGCTGGTGGATATCGGCATGGCGCGGCATCAGGGGGAGGGGGACGATCCGCTGATGGTGGAGATTATCGAACAGTTAAGCGATTTTTATATCAAGTCCCGTTCTGGGGCGGTCTCCCTATAACACGGTCGTTGCAGGGTCGGTGATTGCGGGCCTGCCGAGCCATGGGGCGCTCGGGCAGGCGGTAAAACCTATTCTTTCATGCACCAGCACCGCAAGCAGCCGGTGAGTAGTACTTTTAGACATCTCCAGCACGTCGCTGCTGGAATCCCAAATCCAGCGCACCAAGTTCGTAAGGCGTTTGCGTTACGTTGAGGTTGTACAGGTTAATATATTATTAACTTTGGAATTAATGCTCTGTTTTTAATGGATTTTTTCAGGAAAAAGGCATTAATGAAAGAATGTGATTAACACGAAAATCATAACCATAAAAAGGAAACCTGGGGAATATGTTGCCTAACGTGAACGCCTCTAGTCTTATCTTCTCAATAAAGTCAATAGATGAAATGTCATATGCCGAGCTTTGGGAGTTAGCTAGGTCCGACACTAACTCTACATTCACAAAATTCAGGCATTCCTTCATCGCGGCGGGCAATCCGCCTGATCGGAATAATGGGAAAATAGTGTCCTTCAACAGCACGGTGTCTGAACAGGCAATAAATGATCCTTGCGCTTTCCATAAAAATATTGAGGCGAGAATTAAAGAAAAAGAAGCGATTCTTGAAAGCAACAAGATGGAAAATATTGAGCATTGCGTCAGGAAATTGATGTTATCCGAATTCAAAAACAGAGATGATGCAACGATAAATGTTGTGAAACTGCATCTCGATGAATATTACCAATTGAAAAATAACAAAACGGTCTGAAGATTAATGGCTCCATGAGAGCCATTGCTATGACCAACGGCAAGCTTCCCTGTCTGAGTGACCGAAACCTCATTTGGCGAAGGCCGTGCGTGCCGGCGGCAAACCGATAACCCGGCCTGGCGGGGGGTAGGGCACGCCGTATTCTTCAGGCCAATTGTTACCGTTGTAATACAAAGTCATTAGCCTTTCTGCCAGCGTAATGTTATATAGTCGTGCTTAATCGGAGCATGCCGTTTCTCCTCCCGCCATAGTGCGTTTCCGTTCTCGGAATGAGAATATTTTATGTGCCGGGCCGTGGAGCATAAAAGGACCCTCTTTCCCATGCAGCCAATGTTTGAGTAATCATGCGCGTTGATCTGGATGATGACACCGCCGATATCAAGGCGCTTCCACGCTTCCAGCGGGCCGCTTTCCAGGCGCGCGGCTTATATCGTTTCGCCCAGGCGCTGGCCGTGCTGTGCGCCATTTTATTGCTGGCGGCGCTCCTTATTCATTGGATTGCGCCGGGGTCGATTTGGCTGCCGCTGGTTTGCAATAATATCGCGGCGCTGCTGGTATTTACCGCCGCGCTGCTCTCCGTCCGTCAGGTGGCGGCCTGGCGCGCCGCGGCCCTGGCGCAAATTAACGCTTCCCCCGCTGCGCCGCTCCCGGCTGAAACTTCGGCTTCAATCAACGCTACCGCGCCGCCGCCGGCTGAAATTTCGGCTTCACACAGCGCTGCCGGGGCGCCGTCGGCTGTAACGTCGGCCTCAACCAACGCGGTCGGGATGCTTTCGGCCGAATCTCCGTCCCCAATCCCAATAGCCGCGCTAGGCCCGCATCCGGCTGACACGGCGGGCTCAGCGGAAGCGCCGCCGCCGGGCCGTATCGCGCTTTTTCTCTCCGCCCGGCTCCGTCGGATCGGTAGCGACCCCCTGTGGTTGATTGGTTTGTCGCTACTGGCGATGCTGCTGATACGCGGCGGCTGGAACGTCGGCGCCCGTATCGGGCTGGTGGATCAAACCGCCTATGTGGTGGTGGGCCTGTTGATTCTGGCCGCCTTCGGACTGCTGGTGCTGGAACGGCACCTGGCGGCCAGTCCGCCGGAACAATGGCCGGAAGCAGCGGGACTGATGCCCGTGGTGCGGATGGTTATCGCGGTGCAACTGCTCGCCGTGCCCTGTCTGCTTTTTGCCAATGCAACCTCTTCCTGGCCGGGATATCTGGCGAGCCTGACGGGCTTACTGCCGGCGCTGGTGGCGCTGGAGCTGATGGCGCGGGCGGTGCTCTCATTATTCACTCCCCGCCGAGAGCGTCAGGAGCCGCGCCTGGTTGGCGAAAGCATGCTGGCGGCGCAGCTGCGCTGGCCGCCCCGCCCGCTGCAGTTTTTTCAGCATGAGCTCCAGCAGCGCTTCGGTATCGATTTACGGCAGATTTGGGCCTTCACCTTTATGCGCAGGGCCTCCCTGCCGATTTTGGCGTTTCTGCTGCTGGCGGGCTGGCTGCTGACCGGCGTCACCGAGGTCCCCTTTAACGGCCGCGGCATTTATGAGCGCTTCGGCAAGCCGGTCAAGGTGATTGCCCCCGGTCTGAATATCGGGCTGCCCTGGCCGTTCGGCCGCGTACTGTCGGTGGAGAATGGCGTGGTTCATGAACTTACCACCGGTTCGGCGGATACCCCGGCCGGCGGCGGGCCGGCGCCGGCGGAAGGTCCGGCCCCGGACAGCGCCAATCGCCTGTGGGATGCCTATCACCCCAGCGAACGGTCCCAGGTGATCGCCAGCGCGGCGGGGGACAAGCAGAGCTTCCAGATTGTGAACATGGACGTGCGCTTTATCTACCGCATCGGGCTAAGCGATAAGGCGGCCCTGGCGGCCACCTATAATACCGCCGATATCCCGGCGTTGATTCAGAGCACCGCCAACCGGGTATTGGTGGATGATTTCGCCTCCCGCACCCTGGACGATGTGCTCGGCCACCAGCGGGCGGATTTGGCCGCCGACATCGGCAAAGTGGTGCAGGGGCGGCTCGACCAGATGAACAGCGGAGTGGAAATCCTGGCTATCGTGATAGAGGCCATTCATCCGCCGGCCGGCGCCGCTAATGCCTACCATGGCGTACAGGCCGCGCAAATCGCCGCCCAGGCGCTGATTGCCCGCGAGCGCGGCCAGGCGGCGGCACGTCTTGACGCCGCCCGGCTGGATGCCAGCCTGGTGGCCGATGGGGCCGCCGGAGCCGCCCATGAGAGCCTGTCCCGGGCGCAGGCCGCCGATCTGCGTTTCGCCGCCGAGCGCCAGGCGTGGCAGAACGCGGGGCAAGCCTTCCTCACCGAAACCTATTTCAGCCAGCTCGCCCTGGCGTTGGGAAATACGCCGGCATTGATCCTCGATCATCGCATCGGCGCCGGCGAGCCGCCCACACTTGATCTCAGAAGCTTTGTCGCCCCTATCGATCCGGGCGCCGGCAAAGCCAAGCCGCAATAAATGCCGGAGAATCTTCTTTGAGTATGTCACCGCCACCCGATCATGACGTCCGTGCTTCCCGCGCCAGGCTTTGGCGCCGTCTCGGCCTGTCCGCCCTGCTGCTGATATTCGTTATCGCCGCCGCCTGCCTGGTGCAGGTGCGCTCCGGCGAAGCGACGGTGATTACCCGCTTTGGCAATCCGGTGAGGGTGTTGCTAAAGCCCGGCCTGGCCTGGCGGCTGCCGCTGCCGTTTGAATCGGCGATCCCGGTGGATTTGCGGCTACGCACCACCTCCAGCGGATTGCAGGACGTGGGCACCCGGGACGGCCTGCGGATCATCGTGCAGGCGTATGCCGTTTGGCAGGTGCAGTCCGATCCTGACCATGTGCAGCGGTTTATGCGGGCGGTGCAGAATCAGCCGGACGAAGCCGCGCGTCAAATACGCACTTTCGTCGGTTCCGCGCTGGAAACCACCGCCAGCGGTTATCCGTTGGCGGACCTGGTGAACACCGATGGATCCAAGGTGCAGCTGGCGGACTTTGAACAGCGGCTGCGCGGACAGATTGAGCAATCCCTGGGACAGACCTACGGCGTGCGCCTGGTGCAGGTGGGCATTGAACGCTTGACGCTGCCGTCGGTGACCCTGGGGGCAACGGTGGACCGCATGCGCGCCGAGCGGGAAACCATCGCCACCGAGCGTACCGCGGAAGGTAAGCGGCGGGCGGCGGAAATCCGCTCCGCCGCCGAGCGCGATGCCCGCATTATCCAGGCGGACGCCTCGGTGAAAGCCGCGGCCATCGAGGCCCAGTCCCAGGTGGCGTCGGCGGAGATCTACGGCAAGGCCTATGCCAGCTCGCCGGCCCTGTATGACCTGCTGCGCTCGCTGGATACCCTAAGCAGTATCGTTAACAGCGGTACCCGTTTGGTGCTGCGCACCGATGCCGCGCCGTTCCGGGTGCTGGTGGAAGGGCCGCCGCGTTTAACGCCCGCTCCTACGGTCAAACCACCGTTGTCTCCCGTGGTGCCGCCTGCGCCGGCGGCGCCCGCTACCGGGTCGCGGCAGCCATGAGACGGCCGATGATAGGCGATATCGGCCGGGGCGGCCCCTGGCTTCAGGCCGGACGGGTGGCTTTCCTGGTCCTCTATGGGGTGACTCTGCTCACCGCCGGCGCCTGGCTGCTGAGCAATGTGCGGCAAATCGGTCCGGACAGCCAGGCGGTAGTGCTGCGTTTTGAAGCCCTGCACCGTATCGAGCACGCCGGCCTATTGCTGGCCTGGCCGCAACCCTTTGAACGGGTGGTGGTGCTGCCCGCCGCCGACCGGGTGATCGAACGCCGGGTCACGGCCTTGTTGCGTTCGTCGCAGGCGCAGCAGGCGGATTACGGCGACGCCCTCACCAGCGATACGCTGGCGGGTTCCGGCTATCTGCTCACCGGCGATGCGGGCGTGGTGCAGCTGGATGTGCGGGTGTTTTACAAAATCAGCGATCCTTATGATTATGTCCTGCAGGGAGTGCATATCGCACCGGCCCTCGATCGGCTGGTGGAACGCGCCGCCGTGGTGGTATGCGCCTCGCGGGATCTGGACACCATCCTGGTGGCCCGCCCCGAGCTGGTAAGCAACGACAGCGATGTGGTGGCGCGGCGGGAGCGGATGCGCGGCGATTTGCAGCAGAGCATCAACCGGAGTCTGATCGCGCTGAAGGCTGCCGGCAGCGGACTGGGAATCGAGATAGAGCGGGTGGATGTGCAATCGTCGCTGCCGGACAAGGCGGTGAGCGCCTTTAATGCCGTGCTCACCTCCAGCCAGCTGGCGGAGCAGGTGATTGCCGGCGCGCAAAACGATGCGGCGCGGGTAACCCAGTCCGCCAATCAGTCCGCCGACCGTACCCTCCAAATCGCCCAGGCCAGCGCCAGCGAGCGGCTGGCCAAAGCGCGGGCGGATACCGCCGCCATCACCAGCCTGGCCACCACCCTGGACAGCGGTACGGATCCTGATATCCTCTGGCGCCTGTATCGCGATCGCATTGCGACAATCTTTGCCAAGGCGGGTTCGGTAACCGGCATCGATCCCCACGAGGATGCGCACTTGATCCTGCAAGGGGTCGACAACGCTACAACGGTGAAAAAATGAGCGATCCGGCCATGACTCCACATTCCCGCGAACATCACGATGTTCACGATCGCAACGATGCTCACGAGCACGATGACGGCCATGGACATCATGATAGTCCCGGGCACGAACATCATGATGGCCATGAGCAGCACGGTAATCATGCACATCACGGGCATCATGGACACCATCATGCCCCCATTACCGGCACCATGCTGACCCGCGATGAACAGCGCGCCATAGCCCGTCAATTAACCCTGGCCATGATAGCCTTCGGCCTGCTGGCGCTGGGATTGATCTGGCGCTGGCTTGCCCCGGATCAAGAAGGGGTCGGCCAGCTGCTGCTGGGCGTCTCCTCGCTGCTGGTGGCCATACCGGTATTCCGCTCCGGCTGGTACAGCCTGCTGCATCCCACCCTGCACGGTATTACCGACCAATTGATAGCCCTGGCCATGCTCGGCGCCTGGGCGACCGGCGATTTGCTCACCGCCGCGCTGCTGCCGATCATCATGATTTTCGGCCACGTGCTGGAGGAACGCAGCGTTATCGGCTCCCAGGAAGCCATCGACGCCCTGGGCCGGCTGACCCGCAGCCAGGCAAGAAAAATCGCGGCCGACGGCAGCGTGCTTGAGATCGACAACGATCATCTGCGTCCCGGCGATCGGGTGGAAGTGCGGGCCGGGGATCGCGTGCCGGCGGACGGACGGGTACTGGAAGGACAGGCCAGCCTGGATACCGCGCCCATCACCGGCGAGTCGGTGCCATTGGAGGTCCGGCCCGGTATGACGGTGTTCGGCGGCTCCATCAATCTGGACGGACTGCTGCGTATTGAGGTGACCCGCATCGGCGAAGAATCCACCCTGGGCAAGGTCATTGCCCTGATGCAGCAGGCCGAGGGGTCCAAACCCCCCATCACCCGTCTGCTGGAACGACACGCCGGACAATATCTGCTGCTGGTGCTGCTTATCGCCGCGTCCACCTGGTTCGTCACCAATAACGCCCAGGCGGTGTTGGCGGTGCTGGTGGCCGCCTGTCCCTGCGCGCTGGTGCTTTCGGCCCCGGCCACGGCCATCGCCGGCCTGGCGGTGGCGGCGCGCCACGGCATCCTGATTCGCAGCTCCGCTTTTCTGGAAGAACTGGCGGATCTCACCTCGCTGATTATCGATAAAACCGGTACTTTGACCCACGGCGCCCTGCGTTTGCAGGAAATTCGCACGGCATCGGCAGAACAGGCGGAGCCTGTCCGGCGACTGGCCGCCAGCCTTGGCGCCACCAGCAATCATCCCGTCAGCCGCGCGCTGGCCGCCCTGGTCCCGCAGGAGGATTATTACCCGTTAACGGATATCGCCGAGCGGCAGGGCCTGGGAGTGGGCGCCATCACCGCCCAGGGCGAGGCGGTGCTCGGCCGTCCTGAACTTTTTGCCCAACAGGGCATCGTCACGTTGCCGGTGCCGGAGCATGACGGTCCCATCGTCGGGCTGGCTCTGGATGGACGCTTTCTCGCCTGGCTGCTGCTGGCGGATACGGTTCGCCGGGAGGCCGCCGAGGCGCTGGACGAACTGCGACAGCTCGGCCTCGGCCGGCAGATGCTGCTCACCGGCGATCGCCGGAGCGTGGCGCAGAGCATCGCCGGGGCGGTGGGCATCGGCGAGGTGATATCCCAAGCGTTGCCGGAAGATAAGCTCACCCGCGTCACCGCCGAAATCCGCAGCGGTTTCCGGCCGATGGTGGTGGGGGACGGCATTAATGATTCGCTGGCGTTAAAGGCCGGAGTGGTAGGGGTCGCCATGGGGGCGGGCGGGGCCGATATCGCCCTGGCCTCGGCGGACGTGGTGCTGATTGGCAGCGACCTGCGCCGTCTGGGCACCTGCGTGCGGCTTAGCCGCCGTTGCCGGCGCACGTTGCATATCAACGTGCTGATCGGCCTGGGCTGGACGGTGCTCATCGTCGCGGCGGCGGCGTTCGGCCTGCTGGGGGCCGCCGGCGCGATGATCGCGGCGGTGCTGCATAACCTCAGCACGCTGGTGGTGCTGGGCAACGCCGGCCGCCTGCTGCGTTTCGATGAGCCGCTGGGACAGATTGAGAGGCGGGATCCGCGGCAGAAATAATGAACCGGCGCGCCGTTCCAATCCGCGCTATACGGCTCGCTCCTTTTGCATTGCGTCGCCGGCAAGATTCAATCCGCCCGTTTCAATGGATGACCCCTGATTCGTCGCGATTGTCACAGGTCTTCCAGCGGAATCTGCTTCATTATCTCCACCCGCATCAGGAGATGGTAAAGCGGCTCCAACTGCTGGAAAGCGCGCTGCAGGCGCGGCGCCAGCTCCGGTGAGAACAGCGACTCCACCGCCGTATCCGTCGCCATGACCGCGAAGGATTTAAGGTTGTACCAGGCGGCAAGGCGAGGGTCCTGATCTTTAATCAGCGGACGTTTGTAGCGATCTCCCTCCAATACCAGGGGCGCGCGGCAGCAGGCCGCCGCTTTGGCGAACTCTTCCGGCTGGCGCAGCATCAGATGGCGGAAGCGATCCATGGTGGCCTTGCTGGCGGAATAATAGCCCAGTCCGTAGCGAAAACACTCCGGCGAGAGCTCAAAGAAATAGACCGGGGCATCGGTCCACTCTTTGGACGGACGTTTGAAACTGAGCCACATGCGGCTGCGAAACAGGGATTTGTCGTTGGAAAAGCGGGTATCGCGGTATATGCGCGACAGGGTTTTACCGATGGCCGGGCGCGTCTCGAACCGATCGTCGATTTTCAGCATGGCCGGCGCCAGGCTTTCCACCAAGGCCCGAAAAGGCATCAGCAGATTTTCATTGTAGATGCCGCGGTGGGACTCGAACCACTCTTTGCTGTTTTCGGTAACGATCTGCTGTAAAAACCCCAGCCCTGCCGGGGTGAACCCGTGAAATGAAGACAATTGCACAATGTATACCCTGCTATAAATAGCAAAGAATCTACTAGATCTCCGTCCCGGAAGTCTATCGGATCGTGGCAATGGGATCCAAAAGATAGGTTGATACTTGAGGGAGGGCTGGCAAACAATCTCGGGGCCATTATGGCGGGACAGGATGATAGAGGAGTAAATTACTACGATCTAGCATCCTGTCCCGACCGGGCACATTGTTATCAAGCCCATCGGGTAAGGCTAACCATTATGCTTTCAGCAATGCGCCGGCTTTCGCCACTACGTTTTCCACGGTGAAACCGAACTCCTCGAACAGCTGCTCCGCGGGGGCGGACTCGCCGAACCGGGTCATACCGATAATGGCGCCCTGCAGGCCGACATATTTATACCAGTAATCCGCTATGCCGGCTTCAATGGACAGCCGGGCAGGGACCCCGGACGGCAGCACCGACTCCCGGTACGCCTCGTCCTGCCGGTCGAAGACATCGGTGGACGGCATCGACACCAACCGCACGCGATGTCCCTGTGCCGTCAAGCGATCCCAGGCCCGCGCCGCCAGGTCCACTTCCGAACCGGTGGCGATCATCAGCAGCTCCGGTATACCGCCGCAGTCCTTAAGCACATAGGCGCCGCGGCGAATATCCGCCAACTGCCGTGGGGAACGCGGCTGCTGCGCCAGGTTCTGGCGGGAAAGCACCAGCGCGGTGGGGCCGTCATCGCGCTCCACGGCATGCTGCCAGGCAATGGCCGTTTCCACCTGGTCGCAGGGCCGCCAGGTACTGACATTCGGCGTCAGTCGCAGGCTGGCCAACTGTTCCACCGGCTGATGGGTCGGTCCGTCTTCTCCCAGTCCGATGGAATCATGGGTATAGACCAATACATTGCGCAGTTTCATCAGCGCCGCCATGCGCACCGCATTGCGCGCATACTCCATAAACATCAGAAAGGTGGCGGAATAGGGCAGAAACCCTCCGTGCAGTGCGATACCGTTGGTGATGGCCGTCATGCCGAACTCGCGTACGCCGTAATGGAGATAGTTGCCAGCCGGGTCTTCGGCGATGTCCTTGGAACCGGACCATATGGTCAGATTGCTCGGCGCCAGATCGGCGGATCCCCCCAAAAATTCCGGTAGCATCTTGCCGAAGGTTTCCAGCGCATTTTGCGACGCCTTGCGGCTGGCGATATTCGCCGGATGGGCCTGCAGCGTTTCGACGTAATGCTGGGCCGCCGCGAACCAGCCGGAGGGCAATCCACCCGCCATTCGGCGTTTGAATTCAGCGGCCGGTTCCGGGAAAGCCCGGGCATAGGCGGCGAATTTTTCATCCCAGGCGGACTCAAGCTCCCGGCCCCTGGCCTTGGCATCCCATAATGCGTAAATTTCCGCCGGAATCTGGAATGCCGGCCACGGCCAGTTTAATGTCTCGCGGGTAGCCAGAATTTCCTCTTCCCCCAGCGGAGCGCCGTGGGCCTCACTGGTGCCGCCCTTGTGGGGCGAGCCGAAGCCGATGATGGTTTTGCAGATAATCAGCGACGGTTTATCGGCCACTGCGCGGGCTTCCTCGATAGCCGCTTTAATCGCCGCGCTGTCGTGGCCGTCCACGCCGTCCACCACATGCCAGCCATAGGCGGCAAAACGTGCGGCGGTATCGTCCTTGAACCAGCCTGCCACCTCGCCGTCGATGGATATGCCGTTATCGTCATAGAAGGCGGTCAGCTTGCCCAGGCGCAGTGTGCCCGCCAGCGAGCAGGCTTCGTGGGAAATGCCTTCCATCATGCAACCGTCGCCCATAAAGACGTAGGTGCGATGGTCGACGATATCATGTCCCGGACGATTGAACTGCGCCGCCAGGGTGCGTTCGGCGATGGCGAAACCCACGGCATTGGCTATGCCCTGTCCCAGCGGTCCGGTGGTGGTTTCAACGCCGGGGGTATAACCGAACTCCGGATGACCCGGCGTACGGGAATGCAGCTGGCGAAAGCCGGCCAGTTCCGTCAGGGGCAGGTCATAGCCGGTAAGATGCAACAGACTATAGAGCAGCATCGAACCGTGGCCGTTTGACAGCACAAAGCGATCCCGATCGGCCCAGCCGGGATTTTGCGGGTTGTGTATCAGATAGTCGCGCCACAGGACCTCGGCGATATCCGCCATGCCCATCGGGGCGCCGGGATGTCCGGATTTGGCTTTTTGTACCGCATCCATGCTCAGTGCGCGAATGGCGTTAGCCAACTCTTTACGGGGTAGCATAATCTTGCTCCTGGGTGGTTATAGTTCAGCGGCCAGCATATCTTCCAGCTTTTGCTGGTCCACGGCGAACAGGCGGATGCCTTCAGCCAGTTTTTCCACCGCCATGGCGTCCTGATTGTGCTGCCAGCGGAATTCCGTTTCGGTAAGCAGATCCGGATGAGGCAGGCAGCGGGCGGGCGGCGTCAGTTTTCGTTCAAGGGAAGCGTCGGATTTCTTCATCTGATCCAGCAATGCGGGGGAGATGGTCAGACGATCGCAGCCCGCCAGGGCCAGTACCTGCTCCACGAGGCGGAAGCTGGCGCCCATGATGACCGTAGGGTAGCGATGCTCTTTATAATATTCATAGATGGCCCGTACCGATTTAACGCCGGGGTCCTGCTCGGCGTCGTACGCGGCGGCGGGCTGCCTGGCCTGATACCAGTCATAGATGCGGCCGACGAAGGGCGATATGAGGAATACGCCGGCCTCGGCGCAGGCCCGCGCCTGGGCAAAGGAAAACAGCAGCGTCAGGTTGGTGTTGATGTGCTCTTTTTCGAGCTCTTCGGCGGCCCGGATCCCTTCCCAGGTGGCGGCGAGCTTGATCAGGATACGGGAACGGTCGATGCCCTGCTCTTTATAAAGGGCGATAAGCTTGCGCGCCTTGGCGATACACATGCCGCGATCGAACGACAGCCGGGCATCCACTTCGGTGGAAACACGGCCGGGGACGATGTTGAGTATCTCCCCGCCGATGTTCACCGCCAGTTTATCGCAGGCGTTAATCAGCCGGGTTTCCCTGTTTCCCCCCTGCTTGCGGGCATAATCAAGGGCGTCGTCAATCAGGGTATGGTATTGGGGCAGCGCCGCTGCCTTCAGGATCAAGGAGGGGTTGGTGGTGGCGTCCTGCGGCTCGAATTGCCGGATGGATTCAATGTCGCCGCTGTCGGCGACTACCACGGTCAGTTGCTTGAGTGCCTCTAACTGGTTCATTTTTATGCTCCTTAATCAGACTTCCCGGTCTGATTATTTCAGGAGGAGGAAGAGTGAGAACGCTTATTTTTCCGCCCCCTGCTGTTCGTAATAGTCAATCTTCGCCACCTTCGGTGCCGATCGACCCCCTTCAAACTCGGATCCCAGCCAGGATTCGATAATGCTTTTCGCCAGCTCCGGCCCGATGACCCGCGCGCCAAGAGTGATGATTTGCGCATCGTTGCTCTTGCGGGCCCGTTGCGCGGAGTAAGTGTCGTGGCACAGCGCGGCGCGGACGCCCGGAACCTTATTGGCGACGATACTCATGCCGATGCCGGTACCGCAGAGCAAGATGCCGCGCTGGTGTTTTTCATCCCTGATGGCGCTGGCGACCTGGAAAGCGACGTCGGGATAGGTTTCCCCTTCGCTTTTGCCGGTGAAATCCGTGACGGGTATCTGGCGGTCTTGAAGAAATTTAACCAACACATCTTTCAGCTCAATGGCGGCATCATCTGCTCCAATAGCTATTGGCAGCATAAAATACTCCTTATTTGTAATAAAAAGGGTTTAAACCAGTAATGGAAGATCATTTTTCTACCATAACCATAATCAATCATATGTTCAATACATGTTCATTTATTTTTTACGATTTGACCAGTGATTTAACTCATTGAGTGATAATTATCGCAAAAATAATCCTTTAATAAGCCATTAACCTCTTTTTAAAATGCTTTTTGAACAGAGTCACACTTTCAAACGTCCCAACTAGGTAATTTTCAGTAAGGGGTTTATTGTTCATTTGTTCCGTAAGTATTCTTATGCTCATCGAGCGCAAGCTATTACAGCCGGAATCATAAGCGGGGGATATAAAGGAGCCGCCGCGCGGGCGTAACGGACGTGCGTGATAAAAGAGGGACGCCAATAACGTAACGATTCAGAAAAGAGTGCGATGATATGCCGGTATCCTGACGCTGGGCCAGCAAGGATACCGGCTTGTATTAATGGATTTCACTCGAGTAACGAATGAACGGATAGCGACGGGAAAAACGCGTTATACCGGTCGGGAAAAAACATCCGGATAATGAATATATCCAAGCGATTTCGCGTTGCTGAAAGATGACGGGTATAGGCCTGGTTTCTAGGAGGAACATATGACGAACGGTCAAAAAGAAAGACAAGGTGAATTATCACTGCGGGGCAAAGTGGCCCTTATTACCGGCGGAGCGGCGGGCATCGGACACGCCATCGCCGAACGCTTTTTGCAAAACGGCGCCCGGGTGGCCCTGCTGGACTTCGCGGCGGACGTCGCCGGTATAGCACAGCAGCTCAGCGAACATCATGCCATCGGCATTCATACCGATGTTACCAGCAAGGCTTCGGTGCAACAGGCAGTGGCCCAGGCCAAGGAACATTTCGGCCACCTCGATATTCTGGTGAACAGCGCGGGGATTGTCGCGCTGCAACCGGCGGAAGACCTGTCGGAAGAGTTCTGGGACCGCACGATGGCGGTAAATCTCAAAGGGGTATTTCTCGCCAGCCAGACGGTGGGCGCCCATTTTATCGCTCAGGGCAGCGGCAGCATCATCAACATGGCGTCGCAGGCCGGCGTAGTGGCATTGCCTAATCATCTGGCCTATTGCGCCAGTAAAGGCGGGGTCATCAGCCTGACCCAGGTGCTGGCATTGGAATGGGGACCGCATAACGTGCGCGTCAACGCCATTTCTCCCACCGTGGTGCTCACCGAACTGGGGCGTAAAGCCTGGTCGGGAGAGGTGGCGGAAGAAATGAAGCGGAAAATCCCGCTGCGGCGTTTCGCCGAACCGCAGGATATTGCCGCCAGCGCGCTGTTTCTCGCCAGCGATGCCGCCAGTATGATCACGGGCGCCAATCTGGTGGTGGACGGCGGCTATACCATTCAATGAGTTAACCTTCAGGCAAAGATGAGGTCAAGATGAACAGGATTATTAACGATCCGGATCAGGTGGTGGAAGATGCCCTGCAGGGATTCCTGAAAGCCTACCCGGAATATTACACCGCCACCGAAAATCCCCGGGTGCTGAAAACGCCGGCCGCGCCTATTGCCGGCAAAGTGGGTATAGTAACCGGCGGCGGCAGCGGCCATGAGCCCGCTTTCCTGGGCTATGTGGGCAAAAATCTCCTTGATGCGGTGGCCATAGGCGAAATTTTTTCCTCTCCCACCGCCGGCGCTTTTCTTGATGCGTTCAAATCCGCCGATGGCGGCGCGGGGGTCGCCTGCCTGTACGGCAACTATGCCGGCGATAACATGAACGTCAAAATGGCCATTAAAAAAGCCACCGCGGCGGGCATCGCGGTCAAGACCGTGGTAGCCAACGACGACGTGGCGTCCGCGCCCGCCAGTGAAAAGGAAAAACGGCGCGGCGTGGCGGGGGAAATCCTGATGTGGAAAGTCGGCGCTGCGGCGGCGGCGAAAGGCTATGACCTGGACGGGGTAATAGCGGCGGCGCAGAAAGCCATTGACCAGTGCCGCTCCATCGGTATCGGCTTAAGTTCCTGCACCATTCCGGCGGTGGGTAAGCCCAATTTCTTTATCGAAGACGGCACGATGGAGATCGGCATCGGCCATCACGGGGAGCCGGGGGTGGAAATTTCTCCCATCCAATCCGCGTCCGCCATGGCGGAGACCATGCTCAATCTGGTGCTCAACGACCGGCCCCTGGGCAAAGGGGATGAAGTGGCGCTGCTGATTTCCGGCCTCGGCGCAACGCCTGTTATGGAGCTGTATATTTACTACGCCGAGATTGAAAAGCGTCTGAGCGCTCGCGGGGTGGCTATCCATCGCCGTTATGTGGGCAACTATTTTACCTCGCTGGAAATGATGGGGGTGACGCTGACGGTGATGAAGCTGGATGATGAACTGAAAGCCCTTATCGACGTACCGGTCCAATCGTTGGGTTTGACCCAGGTGGAATAAATCATGGCAGAGCAGATTTCAACGCAGTATGGTAGCGAGATCGTAGCGGATCTGGTGAATGTGATCGTCGGTAACCGGGAGTACCTCAGTGAAATCGACGGCGCGATTGGCGATGGCGATCACGGCATCAATATGTCCAAAGGTTTCACCTTATGCGGCAAGGCCATCAACGGCAAAGCGCTGACCCTGGCGCAGGCCTTCGATGCCCTGTCCGACGCGCTGATGGAAGGTATCGGGGGATCCATGGGGCCGCTGTACGGCAGTCTCTTTATGGGCATGGCGGACAGCGTGCGGGATAAGCCGTTTCTGGATAAGGCGGCGTTTGCGGCGATGCTGCGCGGCGGCTTGACCGGATTGCAGGATATCAGCAGCGCCGGCGTCGGCGATAAATGCCTGATGGATACCCTGATCCCGGCGGTGGACGGTTTTGAACGTTCCGTGCTGCAGGGCGACAGCTTCAGCCAGGCGCTGGCGCAGCTGAAACTCAACGCGGCCCAGGGACGCGACTCCACCCGTGATCTGGTGGCCAAAATAGGCCGTGCCAGCCGTTTGGGCGAGCGTTCGCGCGGTGTGCTGGATGCCGGTGCGGTATCCTGTTGCCTGCTGTTGACCCAGCTGGCCGATACGGTGGAGCGACGATTGGCGTCGG
The DNA here is from genome assembly GCF_047324245.1 of Sodalis sp. RH16. NCBI lineage: Bacteria > Pseudomonadati > Pseudomonadota > Gammaproteobacteria > Enterobacterales > Bruguierivoracaceae > Sodalis > Sodalis sp. RH16. The sequence continues at coordinate 3,860,875 of NZ_CP178737.1, forward strand.
TGGCGGTGTAGCGTCGGTATAAAAGCGGGCTTGTGATTTTCTATTCCCTCTTTCACAATGGATGAGGGATTAGAAGATGCAGGCTTGTCATGAGGAAACGGGTGATAGATGGAAAAACAAACGATATTCCAAGATAATGAACTACTGACCGAGATTGCCGTTGCTTATTATCAAGACGAGATCACCCAGGAAGAGATAGCAAATAAATTCGGCATTTCCCGCATCAAGGTTGGTCGTCTGCTTAAACGCGCCCGGGAAGAGGGCATCGTCGAAATCACCGTCCGCTATCATCCGGTGTTCAGCTCCAGGCTTGAGCAGCAGATGAAGGAGCGTTTCCCCATCAGCCGCGCGCTGATTGCGCTTGATTACCAGGACGAGGACGAACAGCGTCGCCAGGTGGCGGCCCTGGTGGCGAATTTTCTGGCGCTGACGTTGAAAGACAATATGGTGCTGACGGTGGGACAGGGCCGTAACGTTTCAGCCGTGGCGGATCATATCGGGCAGGTGCCGGAAAAAAATTGCCGGTTTATCTGCGGCATCGGCGGGACCCATCGGCCCGGAGATGCCATTAACGCCGATCATATCAGCCGTCGGATGGCCAGGAAATTCGGCGGCATCAGCGAAACGCTTTATGCGCCGGCCTATGTGGAAAATCGCGCCCTTAAACAGGCGTTCATGCAAAACGGTACGATCAAGGATACTCTCGATCGCGCTCGTAAAGCCGATATCGCCCTGGTGGGCATCGGTGATATGAATGAAAACAGCTATATGGTCAAGCTGGGCTGGTTTACTCCCCATGAGATTATCGATGCCAATCTCAACCAGGGCGTTATCGGCGATATTGCCGGTTATGATTTCTTTAATGCCCAGGGGATTCATGTGGATACGGTGATGAGCGATCGGGTGATCGGCCTGAGCATCGAGGAGCTACGGAATATTCCCTGCGTGATCGCCATTGCTTCAGAGAATACCAAGGCGCTGGCGATACTGGGCGCCCTGCGTACCGGGGCCATCAATATCATCGCCACCAGCGCCCAGAACGTGCGGACCATTATCAACCTGTCGCAATAACGGCCCGGTTCCGCGGGCCGGGCCTGTTGACGCTGGGTAGGCTTGTCAGCCGCCCGTGCGCGGGGTTATTCCGTAGAAACCTGCCGGGCGATTTCCTCTACCTGGCGGATGGCCGCCGCGATGTGCTCCGGCGAGACGGCGTCAACCGCCAGCACGAAGGTTTCCTGCCTGCCGGCGGCGAATTCCGCCAGGGTGGCTATCGCCGTTTCACGATCGGTGGTAATGCCCAATGAGGCAAAATTGTAGGGAAATCCGTTTTTTCTATAAAAGGGCATGAGTTTTTTCACCACGTCCGCATCGCCGGTGGTCACCAGTTGCACCAGTATGCCGTAGGCCACTTTCACGCCGTGCAGTATTTCATGCGTTTCCGGCAGATAGCTCAGGGCGTTGTGAATGGCGTGGGCACCCGCCATGCGGCCATATTCTCCGCCGCAGCCGCCCACCATGCCGGCGACGGCAACCACCGCCTCGGCAACCCGCTGGAAGGCGGGGGTAACCCGGCCCGCATCCATGTCGGCCAATGCCGCCGGTGTGTCCGCAAGCAGGGTATCCAGGGTGGTTTTCGCCGCCGCCAGTCCCATGGTGACGAACAGCGGCAAACTGTCCCGGGGGTATTTGCGGGTAATGGCTTCGGCTTCGTACCATTTTGCCAGGGTGTCGCCGATTCCGCCGACAAAGTACGCTTTGGGGGAGGCTATCAGTAACGATAAATCCAGCAGCACCAGGTGGGCGGCGCGGTGGTAATAATCCACCTGTTTGAAGGTGTGGTCGGGGTGATAGACCGCGGAGAGAGGGGTATAGGCTGAACAGGTGCCCATGACCGTCGGAATAAGGATATTTTCCACGTTCAGGAGTTCGGCGGTGCCTTTGGCGGTATCCAGCGCGCGTCCGCCGCCGATGCCGATAATCACATCCGCGTCCGGCGCCAGTTGTGACAGCCGCTGCATATCTTCATGGCTGGCGGTTTCATCATAAAACAGCACCGGGATAGTCAATTTTTCCGGCATGAACCGTTGGAACGCGGCATAGGCGTGTTTGCCGGCTATGATATAGGGGCGTTGGAAATGGGTTAATTTTTCCGGTAAATACCGTAAGGCCCCCTCTTCGCAGATATATTGCCCCGGACCGCTCCGTACAACCTGGCTTAATCGCATGTTACATATTGCCCGCTAGTATAAATAAAACACGAGTATAATCGTTTGGCGGCGCCTCACGCTACCTGTAACTGGCCCGGTGCGCGTTCGTTGATGGCGGGCCTGGCCTGCGGTTACAGGTCTTGCGGGTCTTCTTCAAACCAGTGGTGATAGCGCTCCGCGACCTGGGTCAGGGAGAAAATCATCTCTTTTAGGTGCTGATGCATCGCCAGCTCGGCGGCGTCGGCGTCGCCGGCGATAATGGCATCGAGGATGCGGCTGTGCTGCTTAATCAGGCTCGCCGGCGGCGACTCCTTGCTCAGGGTAAGAAAGCGCACCCTGTCCATGCCGGCTTTGATATTCTCAATGGTTTCCCAGGCCAGTTCGCAGTGAACGCTTTGCGCCAGTCCGCGATGGAATTCATCATCCAGCAGGAGGAATTCGTAAGGATCGTCTTTTTCCGCCGCCAATGTTTGCTGATGTATCATCCCGTTCAATCGGGCGATGTCCTCGGGTCTGGCCTCCGCCGCCGCCCGCCGGACCACCGCTGTTTCGATGGCTTCACGGATAAAGCGGCCGTCGGCCACATGGCGGGCGGATATCTTGCGTACAAAGGTGCCGCGCTGCGGCAGTATCTGCACCAGGCCGGTTTCCGCCAGTTTGATAAAGGCTTCGCGCACCGGCTGGCGGGAAATTTTGTACCGGGAGGAAATCTCGTTTTCCGACAAGGTCGAGCCAGGATGAATGGTGCAGGAGACAATATCTAGGCGTAAGAAACGGTAGATCTGTTTACTCACTGATTCGTAGGCGGTGATGTCTCGACTAAGGGGCATAAGTATTTCATTTTTATGTAGGCGTAGAAGAATTCGATAAGTCTAAAGAGGAGTGAAGGCCAGCGCCAGTCATTTTGACGTTTAGGGTGGACGGGAAGCGATCAGGCGAAAGGCGGACGGCTCGACGGGAGCCGTTCGCCCATAGGGATCAGGAGGCGGAGACCGGGTTGCCCTGATGCTTTGGCGATTTGATAACCACCAATACCAGCAAGGCGCCCAGAGCGGCTACCACCCCCGCCAGCACGAAGGCGCTGTCGAATTTGCCGGTATGCTGTACGATATAGCCGGTGGCGACCGGGCCCACGATACCGGACACGCTGCCGATAAGATGGATAAAACCGCTTGCGCCCCCGACCCGGCTTTTATGCACCACGTCCTGGATAATGGCCCAGTAAATGGCGCCGGTGATATAAAGAAAGAAAATCGACACCGACATCAGCACCACTGCCGGCACCACGCTGCTCACCATGCCCGCCAGCGCCACGCAAATCGCCGCCGCGAATAACGACACTACCAGCACGATTTTGCGCGAGAGCAGCAGGCGGCCGGTTAACTGAAAAATTCTGTCGGAAATCCATCCCCCCAGCGCCAAACCCACGAACCCCACAATCCAAGGAATCATCGTGGTGAGGCTCATTTCCTTGATGTTCAGGTTATGGGCCTGTACCAGATAGCTGGGGAACCAGCTCAGGAAGAAAAACAGAATGTAGTTATAACAGAAGAAGGCGAAGGCGGTGACCAGGATAATCGGCTGGCGCAGGTAATATCCCAGGCCGTGGGCCGATTGGGCCAGTTCTTCGTCTGCGCTGATGACTTCCGCTTTCATCTGGTTTACCAGCAGCCGTTCCTCTTCGCTGACCCGTTTGCTGCGGGACGGATTGTCCGCGGCGAAGAACAGCCAGCCGGCCATCCACACCAGGCCGATGACGCAAATCGCTATAAAAGCCGGACGCCAGCCGAACGCCAGGGCCAGATAACCCACGATCGGCCCGCTTACCGCGCCGCCCAGCGGCGAACCGGCGCTGAGAAAGCCCATGGCCGTTGCCGCCTGTTTTTTCGGAAACCAGCCGTTGATGGTTTTATTGGCGGAGGCGCAGATTGGCCCCTCCGCCATGCCGAACAGTACCCGCAGGATCATCATCGACCAGAAGCCGGTGGCGAAGGCGGTCAATCCGCAAAATATGGACCAGAGCGTCACCGCCAGTCCCATCACCAGTTTGGGACCGAATCGGTCCGTCGCCAGGCCGCCGAGAAAGTTGAATAAGGCATAACCAAAAAAGAAGCTGCCGAAGATCAGGCCGAACTGTTCAGCGTTAATGGTTAGGTCTTTTTCTATCATCGGAACGGTGATCGACAATGCAACCCTGTCGATGTAATTGATCATGTAGACCAGGAATAACAGGAAAACGATCGTCCAGCGTAAGTTACGAAACATAGCAACTCCGGTTCTTATGAAGAATTTAGGGCACCGAGGCGGCGTATACCGTACGAAGCGTATCAGCCGACAGTAAGAATCACCTTGCAGCAGCGCTGCGGATCTTGTTCAAAGATAGTCATCGCCTCTTCTATCTGGGCCAGGGGCAGGGAATGGGTCACCAGCTTGGCCGGCGCGATAATGCCGCGCGCCATCCAGTCGATGACCGCCGGGAATCGCTTACTGTTCAGCCGCGAGGTGAACAGCGAAATCTCCTTGCTGGTGAGGCTTTGCTGCGTCACCGTGCAAGGGTCGCCGGAGAACCCCAGCAGGCCGATGCGGGCGGCGGGGGAGGCCAGCGCCACGGCTTCGGGCAGAATGGACGGATGGCAGGCGGCATCCACTATCAGAGTCGGCTGCTCGCCGTTTAGCAGTTCCGCCAGCGGCGTGGTGCCGTTATCCAGCGTCAGGTCGGCTCCGCTGGCACGGGCCAGCGCCAGGCGCTGCGGAATGCGGTCTACCACGATCACCCGGCTCACGTCATAGACGCCTTTTAGCACCTGGACAACCGTCAGCCCCATGGGCCCGGCGCCATATACCAGCGCCACGTCCCGCGTCGTGGGCTTGAGAAAGGCGGTGATATTGGCGGCGATGGTGAAGGGTTCCACCAGGCTCGCCACCTCATCGGGAATGGCGGCGGGCAGGAGATAGGCGTTTTCCGCCGGGGCGCAGGCATACTCGCTGAAACCGCCGTCGCGGTGTACGCCAATCACCTGCAAAGAGGCGCAGACGTTAGGGCGGCCCACCGAACAGGGGTAGCAGTGGCCGCAGCTGACCACCGGGTCCACCGCGACCCGTTCGCCGATGCGCCGGCTGTCCGCTCCCGCCCCGACCGCGTCAATTACGCCGAAAAATTCGTGGCCGATAACCCGGGGATAGCGGGCGAAGGGATTATGCCCGCGCCAAATATGCACATCGGAACCGCAAATACTGGCGGAACGAATTTTGATCCGGACTTCACCGGCGGCGGGTTGCGGTATGTCCCGCTGCTGCAAAACCAGCTCGCCCGGCTTATTGATGACTACACTTTTCATGAGGGTCGCTTTCCTTACTTTATTAACCTAGAGCAATAGGTTAAAAATACTACTTCCATTCTTCCATACAAGTATTCTTGAATGGAAATAAGACGCCCGTCACACATTTAGCAGGCGTCGGGTATCAGGCTGGATTGAATGCCGGAGAATTACCGCAGTTCTCTTTCGCGGGCGGGGTTAACGCTGGGGGGACTCCCCGCCGGAATATCATCACGTTGCTTTTCCGGCGGGTGGTAATATCGGGCCTCTACCGAAACGGCGGCTCGTTGAAGGTGCGAAGCTTGCGGGAATGCAATTGATCGCCTTCCGCGCGCAGCAGTTCGATGGCGTGGATGCCTATCTGCAGGTGCTCGGAGATGGCGCCGTCATAGAAACGGTTCGCCTGGCCGGGCAGCTTGATTTCGCCGTGCAGCGGCTTGTCCGAAACGCACAGCAGCGTGCCGTAAGGTACCCGGAAGCGGTAACCCTGGGCGGCGATGGTGGCGCTCTCCATGTCCACCGCCACCGCGCGGCTAAGGTTAAAACGCAGCGCCGAGGCGGAATAGCGCAGCTCCCAGTTCCGATCGTCGGTAGTGACCACGGTGCCGGTGCGCAGGCGCTGCTTCACCTGCTCCCCCGGCATGGCGCTGATGGTTTTGGTCGCGTCATACAGGGCGCGCTGCACTTCGGCGATGCTGGGAATGGGAATATCCGGCGGCAACACCGCGTCCAGCACGTGATCGTCGCGCAGGTAAGCGTGCGCCAGCACATAGTCGCCTATCATCTGGCTCTCCCGCAGACCGCCGCAGTGGCCGATCATCAGCCAGGCGTGGGGACGCAGGACCGCAAGGTGATCGCAAATGGTCTTGGCGTTGGACGGGCCGACGCCGATGTTCACCAGCGTGATGCCCCGTCCCCGCCTTGAAATAAGATGGTAAGCGGGCATCTGATGGTTTTTCCAGGCCAGATCGGAAACCGCTTGCCCGGGATTCAAGGTCTCGGCGGTGACATAGGTGCCCCCGGCGCAGGACAGCGCCTCATACGGGCTGTCGGGGTCGGCAATCTGGCTGCAGGCCCAGCGTACGAATTCATCCACATAGCGGGTGTAGTTGGTGAACAGGATGAACGGCTGGAAATGGTCCACCGGCGTGCCGGTATAGTGCTTAAGACGGGCCAGGGAAAAATCGGTGCGCAGGGCGTCGAAATGGGATAACGGAAAGTTCTTGGCATAGGTAAATAACCCGTCGGCGGTTTCATCGCCGATTTGCGACAGCTCCGTGGTGGGAAAATGCTGCGCGATGCCGGCGCTCATGGAGCGGTCAAGAGCCAGGTCGGAACCGTCGATGACATAAGGAAAGGGAATTTCATGATGCGACGGCAGCACCTCGATACTGGCGGCGTATTCGCCCTCCAGCATCTCCAACTGGTGGGTCAGATAATGCCGAAACAGCCGTGGACGGGTAATGGTGGTGGTGTAGCAGCCCGGACGGGCGAAACGGCCGTAAGCCCGGTTCTTGGGATGGCCTTGGGAAACCCCGTCCCAGTTGACACGCAGTTCGGGATAAGCAAACAGTCCCGCGGCCCGCGCCTGTTCGTCCGGTAGCCGGCCGTCCTTGATGAAATCCTTGATGGCTTCGCGCAGCGCCGTTACCGCGCCGTCATACAGCGACTCCAGCTTATCCAGGGCCTGGGCGGCGGTAAAGTTAATGCCGGATGTATTATTATCCACGTTATCTCCTTGGTTTTACCGATACAGCAATTGATCTATGGCTATTTGCCATAGATCAGCAGGCGTTATGCTGATTTTATCATTTCATCGCCCTATCCAGGCCCCTTTCCGGCGGGATTATCGCTGATTATTCCTCATGGATGAATTTGAGACAATGATCCTCCCGCCAAAGGGCCCGATAAGATTACCTCTATGGCGGCGCAGGGAACAACGCCGGTCAATATAGCGCCGGTCAGGTCAGCTCCGGTCAGGTCGGCTCCGGTCAGGTCAGCTCCGGTCAGGTCGGCTCCGGTCAGGATAGCTCCGGTCAAGTCAGCTCCGGTCAGGTCGGCTTTGCGCAGGTTGGCGCCGCTCAGGTCAGCCCCGCTCAGGTTAGCCCCTCTCAAATCAGCCCAACTCAGGTTTGCGTTATCCAGGGCAATACCGCTCATGTTCGACTCCCTCAGAATCGTGTTACCCAATTTAGCGTCTCTCAAATCGGCCCCGCGCAGGTCGACCCCTTTCAGATCGGTATTACCCAGTTCAGCTTCAGCCAAGATGGCCCACCTCAAATCAATCCCTTCCAGATTGGCGGCAAAGAGGTTGGCTTGACGCAGGCAGGCGCCGCGCAGAATGGTATGGCTCAGGTCGGCGCTGCGCAGGTCAGCCTCGTGCAGATTGGCATTCATCAGATTAGCGTCCCTGAGGTCTATATGCCCTCGGTCCGTTAAGACTACGGCGTTATGGGGAAGACCGGCCCGCCGTCGTATCATTAAACCGGTGCTGCTGCGGCAATACATTTTTCTGTTTACTTCCGACCGGATACATTTGCCGTCCTTGCTCACGTCGATAATGACGGGATTTAATTCACAAGGGTCGTCATCCGGCAGGGTGAACGTAACGGTATAGCCGGCGAAATCCACCACCAGCCTTGCCGGAATTTTACAGGAAGCGCTGTCCGGGGACGCAAGGTAAAGTGAGGTGGCCAAGGCTTCGGCGAACGCATCATATGCCTCGGCGCGCTGCCTGCTCAGGTAGCCAAAGGTAAAAAAATTGAGAATATGCTCAAGGATACCTTGAGGTGAGGTGGCTTCGTCTCTTGCCAAACCGGTGCCGATACCGGAAAGGTGTTCCGCCATCGAGCTTGCACGATCAATGGTAAAATTCATTGATGACACTCCTTGCCAATGCCATTGCGGCTGACTTATTTCAACCTCTGAAATGACAAAATGAAGTTAACATGATGAAGGGTAGTGCTCTTTCAGAAAACACTCTTTGATAAGTCCGGTTAAGCATTGGTTCAGGCGATAGCGCAAAGTTTTCGTCGAGACAGGTCCATCGTTTGGCGCCAGATATGGGCACAATATCCCGGCGAATGAAAGGTGAGGGTTGAGTCATCATCTGAGCAACTCCCCCGACGTGGGGGAGTTGAGCTGAACGGGCAAAGCCCGCGCCGGGACGTGACGATCAGTATCTTTCCAGCCAGTGGGCATAAGGCGCCGGCAGGGTCCAGGACGGTCGATCGATACCCAGTTCGCGGGCGGCATAGTAGGCCCAGTGCGGATTGGCCAGATGTGCTTTGCCCACCAGCACCAGATCCAGCTGGCCTTCGGCGACCGCCTTTTCAGCCAGTTCCGGCGTGCCGAACCCCCAGGCGGAAGCTACCGGAATGCCGGTTTCTTCCCGCACCCGCTGCGCGATGGGGCCCATAAACGCCGGTCCCCAGGGAATGTTGGCGTCAGGTGTTGAAAACCCGATGCTGACGCTGAGCAGATCCAGCCCGGTGGCTTTGAACCGGCGGGTTAGTTCGATGGACTCGGTGAGGGTTTCCTCGTCGCGGCCGTCGAATTCGATGACGCCGAAACGGGCGGTGAGCGGCAGATTTTCCGGCCAGACTTCACGCACTGCCGCCAGGGTTTCCAGCAGGAAACGGCTGCGGTTTTCCAAGCTGCCGCCGTACTGGTCGTGGCGCTGGTTGGAGTGCGTGGAGAAGAAACTCTGGCCCAGATAGCCATGGGCGAAATGCAGCTCCAGCCATTCAAAACCGGCGTCGCGGGCACGGCGGGCCGCCGCGACGAAATCGTTGCGTACCCGGGCGATATCCTCCAGGGTCATGGCTTTGGGTTGCTTGGGTAAATTGGCGCCGAAGGCAATCGCGGAGGGCGCGATGGTCTGCCAGCCGCGTGGATCGCTGTCGGCGATATGATCGTCTCCTTCCCAGGGACGATTGGAGCTGGCTTTACGCCCCGCGTGTCCTATCTGGATGCCGGGTACCGCTCCCGCCGCTTTGATGGCTTTTACCACCGGGACAAAGGCCTGCGCCAGCTTGTCGTTCCAGATGCCGGCGCATCCGGGGGTGATACGGCCTTCCGGCGCAACGGCGGTGGCTTCCACCACGACCAGTCCGGCGCCGCCGCGGGCCAGGGCGGCCAGATGTACCTGATGCCAATCGTTGATCAGGCCGTCATCGGCGGAGTACATGCACATCGGCGGGACGGCGATGCGGTTGCGAAGTGTGACATCCTTAAGCTTGAAGGGTTGAAAAAGTGCTGACATAAAGACTTCCTTTTTAAAAGTGGGATCGCATTTACTGATAATTCTATATTTCGATATTAATCGAATAATGGATTTCAGGCAACCTTTTAGGTATAGTTAGCCCATGAGACCTTTCAAACATCCTACCGCCGATGAATTCGTCCTCGAGCGCGTGCTATACGCCCTGAGCGATCCGTTGCGTCTGGACATCGTGCGGCGCCTGGCCCTCCAGGGGGAGGCCAGCTGCGGCGAACTGGACGGCGGCCGTCCTAAATCCAGCGTTTCCCACCATTTCCGCGTCTTGCGCGATGCCGGGCTGGTCCATACTCAAAACGTCGGCACCACCCATATGAATCAGCTGCGCCGTGAAGATATGCAGACCCGCTTCCCCGGCTTGCTGGACGTGATATTGTCGCAGCGGGTTTAACTTCATTGCGCTTTCCTCGCCGGGATGATAAAAAACTTTTCATTGTTAGCGATGTAGCGGCCAGACAGATGACCAAAAACCGTATCCTGCGTGATGCCCTCGCGGGCGGGAAACTCCTTACCGCCATGGCGGCTCATAATCCCCTGGCGGCGAAGCTGGCGGAAGAAGCGGGCTTCGACGCCGTTTGGGGCAGCGGTTTCGAACTGTCCGCCAGCTATGCGGTACCCGATGCCAATATTCTTTCCATGGGTACCCATCTGGAGATGATGCGCGCCATCGCATCGGTAACAGCCATTCCGTTGATAGCCGATATCGATACCGGTTTCGGCAATGCGGTAAACGTCAGCTATGTGGTTCCGCAGTATGAGGCCGCCGGCGCCTCGGCTGTCGTCATTGAAGACAAAACCTTCCCCAAGGATACCAGCCTGCGCGCCGGGGGCCGCCAGGAGCTGGTGCGCGTTGACGAGTTCCAGGGCAAGGTGGCCGCAGCGGTGAGCGCCCGGCATGACCGGGATTTTATGGTTATCGCCCGGGTGGAAGCCCTGATAGCCGGCCTGGGCCAGGCGGAAGCGCAAAAACGCGGCCTGGCCTACCAGGAAGCGGGGGCCGATGCGGTATTGATTCACTCAAAGCAAACCACGCCGGATGAAATCCTCTCTTTTATCGCCGCCTGGCAGGGGAGCATTCCCTTGGTGCTGGTACCCACCGCCTATCCGCAGCTCACCGAAGCCGACATTGCCGCCCTGGGCAAGGTGGGTATCGTGATTTACGGTAATCACGCCATCCGCGCGGCGGTGGGCGCCATGCGCAGCGTTTTTGCGCAAATCCGCCGGGACGGCGGTATCCGTGAAGTGGATAAAACGCTGCCCGCGGTAAAAGAGATTATTGAATTGCAGGATGATGCCCGCATGCGCCGTATCGAAGGAAAGTTTTTACGCTGACAGCGGCAATCAGGCCCTGTTTTAGCTAAGGGCCACATTATAACGATCCATGCACGCCGGGCCGCCGCGACAGCGCCATGCTATCAAGACAGCATGGCTAAAGCGTCATTAACGCCAAGCCTTTTGATGGCTCTCACGGTTTAGCCGGTCAATTTTCGGTATGATAAAAATAGGTATTATTCAGTGAAAAGAGAACGATCGTGGAAATACAACTTTTGCATGAATTTGTATTATTGTCGAAAACACTGAATTTTAGCAAAGCCGCGCAGAAAATGAATATTACTCAGCCGGTATTAAGCAGGCATATGAAATATTTGGAGGAATATTTTGAAGTCAGTTTCTTTAAACGCGACACGCATAAGGTTGAACTGACCAGCGCCGGGAAATTATTTTCTGAGGAAGCGAGCAAAATATTATTCCAATATGAAACGTCGGTTTCAGCGATCCAATCGTTTACCGGTAAAAGCCGACGCCGGCTCTCAATTACTTTTCTGGGAGAAGCCATCCAGAAAGTCTTGATAACTTTCCTGACGCAATTTCGCGCCAAACATAGCGATATCGCTATAGAATGCCGTGACAGCGAGCTGGATGAAGCCCTTGCTTTACTGGATAACCACACCAGCGATATGGGATTTCTAATCCGGCCCAGTTTTATGATCAATGAATCGAAATTTTGCACGCTGCCTTTTCAAACCGATCCGCTGTGTGCGGTGGTCAATAAATGTCATCCCTTGGCGGGGCGCGGCAGCGTCTCCCTGCGTGAGGTGGGTGAATGGCCGATAATGCGGGTTGATCCCCGTGAGTTTACCCTGTCCGATGAATACAGCACCCGATTTTTAACCATCCATAACATTAATTTCACCCTGGACAGGGAATACCCCAATCTGAAGACCTGCTGTTTCAACCTGGAATTCACCGATCGTGCGGTGCTCCTGATGCCCAGGCACCGGGGATATCTGGCGGGCCAGAACTGCGTCATGCTGGACATTGCCGAAGAGGACTGCTGGTTCAATCTGGAACTGGTCTGGGATAATAAAAATACCAATCCCACGGTGGCCATATTTTTGAAAGAGTTTAAGAATTTTTTAAAGCAATAAATTGAGATATTGCTCCCTCATCCTCCGTAGATTTATATAAATGAAATTATCGATTGCAGTCAAACTCTGATTAAAGTTTTTATTATATATATATTTTAATAACTCAGCCGTATATATATGTAATTGCCATTCTCAATTAAAACTCCACGGTTATACCTTAGACTACATTAAGCCGAATTTTTACAGGGTGGTTTAATTATATTAGAAGGCCAGTGGTCCCCTTGTGAATAATATTTGGATAATTTTTATCTTATTTTTTGTGAGTGATGTCACATATTTTCATTGAAAATTTCCGGTTTCATCAAACGCCGAAAAAAATGGTTATGTGGGAAATGCATAACCGAAAATATAAAAAGAATTTCCCCCGCTCAGGGGGCGATGGTACGTTTTTATTGCCAGAAAGCATCAGGGCAAAAATGTGACTCACACCACTTAAACCTGGATTGCTTTTAATAAATTCTCGTTAAGCCATAAAGGAGTAAACCATGGCGATTAAAGCCAATTATGAATCCGATGCCGGAAAACGCAAAGAAATGTCCCATAAGGAATTGGGCACTATTCCCCATATGCGTTTTGAGGAGTATTCGGAAAAATTAAAACACTGCTTCACCATGAAACGGGAAAACGGAATTCTTGAAGCCCGGCTGCATACCAACGGCGACAGCCTGCAGTGGGGCGCGCCTGCGCACCAGGCTCTTCATTACTTTTTCGACTGGGCCGGCAGGGATCCGGACAACGAGATCATCATCCTCGGCGGGACGGGAAAGGACTTTATGAAGGGTATCGGCCGGCTTGACGATAAGGGCAATTGGGGTCCCGCAACCGAGTTTAACTCCGCGCCGGAAGAAGCCTGGAAGATGTATGAATATCAATATTATGACGGCACCAATGACATCGAAGGCCAGGTGTTCGATGTGGAAGTGCCCACTATCGGCGTATGGAACGGCGCCGCTTTCCACACCGATCTGGTGCTTTTCAGCGATCTTACCCTTTGTACCGAAGATGCGTGGACCACGGATATGCACTTCCGGGTCAACATGGTTCCCGGCGACGGCATCGGCATTGCCTGGCGGGAGCTGATGGGCCGCAAGCGGTATGCCTATGCGGAACTGACCGGCGAGATCATCACCGCCCGCAAGGCCCTTGCCCTTGGTATGGTCAACGAAATCTGCCCCGATACGGAATCCTGCTATGCCAGAGCAAGGGAAATAGCCGAGCTCATCATGCGGACCGGTACCCGTGTCACCCGCCGCATCACCACCCAGCAGCTGCGGAAGGCCTGGAAGGAGGATATCGCCAATGAGCTTCGCAATGCCTTCTCCACCGAAATGTTCGTGACCGCTACCGAGCACAGTCCCCACGAAGTCAATTACTGGCATTGGGCGCACGAAGAAGCCGAACTGGTCAAGGCGGCGGAGAAGAAAGGTAAGGTTATCCGGCCGCGTGTCAACGGCGGCCAGGAAGAAGATGAGATCAAGTAACCGGGCCGTCATCGGCCGGAACGGGGCGTAACGCCCCGGATGCCGGTGCATCCGGGCCGCCTTTTACCGGCAGAAAATTCATACAACTCGTAAACGGGACAGGTTCATGAATATTGGCAACGACGTCATCATTTCCGCCGCATTGACCGGCGCGGTGACACCAAAAGACATCAATGAAAATATCCCGCTGACACCGGAAGAGATCGCCGCCGATGCTTACCGCTGCTGGCAGCGGGGCGCCGCCATCGTTCATCTCCATATGCGCGACGACGGGGGCCTGGGGACGATGGACAGCAATAAATTCGCCGAAACCATCCGTCTGCTGCGCGACCGCCATGACTGCGATGTGATTATCAACTGCACCACGTCCGGCGACCATCGGGCCAGCGATAAGCAGCGGCAGGAACATGTGGCCAACCTGAACGGAATCGAAATGGCTTCCTGGGACGCGGGCTCCTTTAACTGGATGCCCGGCGGCGTATTTATCAATTCCCCGCAGTTTTTAGGTGCGCTGGGGGAGGTGCTCACCGGCCGGGGCATCAAACCGGAAGTGGAAATTTTCGATGCCGGCATGCTGGGCATCGCCGACTATTTTGTCCAGCAGGGCAAGCTGTCCAGGCCGCTGCATTACCAATTCTGCCTGGGCGTGCCGGGGGGAATGCCCGCCACGGTGGAGAACCTGCTTTATCTCTGCGGGCATATTCCCCCCGACGCCACCTGGTCGGCGTTCGGCGTCGGCAAAGCCCATATGCCCATGCTGTACGCCGCCATAGCATTGGGCGGACATGTCCGCGTGGGTCTGGAAGACAACGTCTATTTCAGCAAGGGCGTAAAAGCGTCCAATACGCAATTGGTGGAACGCGCCGCACAGGCGATCCGACTGTTCGGCAAAGAGGTGGCTACACCGGAACGGGCAAGGAAACTGCTGGGGCTCCGGCCGTTATGAACAAGGCCATCGCCGGACCCCTCCTGAGGGGCTCGCAGGCATGCAAAAGAAGGTTGTTATGAGAGAAGCAGTCATAGTATCCGCGGTCCGTACCCCGGTGGGCAAATGCCGCGGCGCGCTGGCGCCGGTACCGGCGCATATTTTGGGCGCCCTTGCCGTCAAAGAAGCGGTGAAGCGGGCAAACATCGAGCCGGAAAGCATTGATGATGTCATATTTGCCAACCTGATGAATAGCGAAATCAATAACATGGGGCGGATGGTGGCGCTGGAAGCCGGGCTGCCGGTTTCCGTGCCGGGAATTACCCTCGATCGCCAGTGCGCCGCGTCGCTGAACGCGCTGGCCTATGGCGCCATCCAGATCATGGCCGGTTTTGCCGAGGTGATTATCGCCGGCGGGGTGGAAAGCGATTCCCGCCGTACCTGGTCGCTGGAAAAAACCGATAGCGCTTATTCGGTACAACCGCCGCGGTTTGTGGATATCCATACCTCGCCGGACAGCCTGGGCAATCCGCCCATGGGCATCACCGCCGAAAATGTGGCCGCCAAGTATGGTTTGACCCGCCGCCAGCTTGACGAGTTCGCGCTGCGCAGCCACCGGTTGGCCAGCGCCGCTTGGCAGACGGGCCGGTTTGACGAGCAGATCGTACCGGTGCCCGTAACCGATAAAAAAGGCCGGTTAACCACGGTATCCCGCGATGAGCCGCTGCGCTCCGATTGTTCCCTGGAAGCCCTGGCTTCCCTGCGGCCCAGTTTCAGAGCGGACGGCGTGGTGACCGCCGGCAACAGCTCTCCCATGAGCGACGGCGCCGGGGCTATGGTGCTGATGGAGCGTTCGCTGGCGGAGAAAAGCGGCCGCCGGATCCTGGGGGCCTTTCGCGGTTATGCGGCGGCGGGAGTGGATCCCAACCTGATGGGGCTGGGGCCGGTTCCCGCTACCGCCAAGCTCTTGAAGCAGACGGGTCTGGCGGTGGGCGATATTGATTTATGGGAGTTGAACGAGGCTTTCGCCGCCCAATCCATTGCTTGTATCCGGGAAATCGGCATGGATCCCGCGCGGGTCAATCCCAACGGCGGCGCCATTGCCTTGGGGCATCCCCTGGCGGGCACCGGGGCGATCCTGACGGCGAAAACCCTGTATGAAATGAAACGCCGCAACCTGAACAACGCCGTAATCACCTTCTGTGTCGGTGGCGGCCAGGGCGTGGCGGTATTGCTGACGAGGAGCTGATCATGCCGGGAAAATTTGCTTTCGCCGATGAAATCACCGGCTTGTTTGAAGACGGCCAGACGCTGATTTGCGGAGGGTTCGCCAATTGCGGTGTGCCCAATCACCTTATCCAATGCGTGATCGACAGCGGCGCCAGGCACTTTACGCTGATTTCCAATGATTCCGGCGACGCCGATCTCACCATCGGCCGTCTGATTCATCATGGTTTGGTGGATAAGCTCATCGCCTCGCATATCGGCCGCAATACCGAAACCGTGGCGCTGGTGGAGACCGGCAAAATCCAACTGGAGCTGGTGCCCCAGGGCAGCCTGGCGGAGCGCATCCGCTGCGGCGGCGCGGGATTGGGCGGCGTTCTCACCAAAACCGGCCTGGGCACCATGGTGGAGGAGGGGAAACACCGGGTGGTCGTGAACGGTGAAGTGTATTTGCTGGAAACCGCGCTGCGGGCGGATATCGCCCTGGTGCGCGCCCGCACCGCCGATCCGCTGGGAAACCTGACCTATCGCGGCACCATGCGTAACTTTAATCCCCTGGTAGCCAAGGCGGCGCAGATGACCCTGGTAGACGCGGACATGCTGGTGGATGTGGATGAGTACGGCGTGGATCGCATCGTTACCCCCGGCGTGTATGTGGACAAGATCCTGACAACCCAAGGAGAAAACAAATGAATGCCCGTCTGAGGATAGCAAAACGCGCCGCCGGGTATTTTTCCGCCGGCGATGTGGTCAATCTGGGCATCGGCATTCCCAGCCTGTGCGGCGACTATGCCGCCCCCGGCGTGATGTTTCATACCGAAAACGGTCTGGTGGGCATGGGTCCGCTGACGTCGGGACTGCTGGCGGTGGAAGGGTTCTGCAATGCCACCGGCATGCGTTTTGTGCCGGTGCCCGGTGCCTGCGCATTCGACAGCGCGGAATCCTTCGGGCTGGTCCGCTCCGGCAAACTGGCGGCCTCGGTGCTGGGCGCCCTGCAGGTGGCGCAAAACGGCGATCTGGCCAATTGGGCGCAGCCCGGCCGGGTTTTCGGCATGGGCGGGGCGATGGATCTGGTGAACGGCGCCCGGCAGGTGATTATCACCATGGAGCTGTGCGCCAGAGACGGCGCGCGGAAAATCGTCAACGCCTGCAGTTATCCCCTGACGGGCAAACACTGTGTCGACCATATCGTCACGGAACAGTGCGTAATTGACGTGACCGCGGACGGACTGGTGCTGGTGGAGCTGCTGGAAGGCTTGACCCCGAAGGACATCCAGCGCCAGGTGGAACCGAAGCTGATTGTGTCAGATTCCTTGAAAATCATGGAAATATGATGCCAGGAGGATCTCATGGCGAAAGACGCTTTCGGTAAACCAGCGCTGGCTTGCGGCGCGGGGGATAGCGACAAACCTATGCCGAAATGTTGGAAAACCTGCGGACCATCCCGATAAACCCATTACGCATCTCCGGGCGTGGCCCGACTGCGTACAACGAGCTTACCATTATGACTGGTCAAGAAAAATATCTGGCGCTGCCACCAAAGGCCATCGAACGCGGCACCGGTAGAGACGATCATCTTTCCGCCACCAAAAGCAGTTTCGGGCCCCATGGATGGACCATTATTTTTTTTCAGGCCCTGATGTTCTGGCTTGCCGCCGGTGCCGTCACCCACGGTCTGAACGTGATCCTGCCCGCCTTGTCCAAAACCTTTCAGCTGGATTACAACGCGCTGCTGGCGCTGGCGACCCCCGCCTCCTGGGCTTCAATCCTGGCGGGTCCCCTGTGCGCCAGATTGTGTGAAAAGAAGGGTCCCAAATTCAATATCGTTTTTTGCCTTGTCGCCTGCGGGCTGTGTTTTGGCCTGCTGGGTTACTGGGGGACGCTAACCGGATTCACCGTATTGTTTGCCGGGGTCTGCTTTTTCGGTACCGGCTTCGCCTATATGGGCGGCACCGCCCTTATCGCCAATTGGTTTATCCGTAAACAGGGCCTGGCGCTGGGCTGGTGCACCATGGGACAGACCTTTTCCAGCGCCTTCTTCGTGCCGGTGCTGGCCGGTTTCTTCTCGTGGTTCGGCGTTCACAATGGATTTTGGGGCGTGTCGCTGCTGATGTTCGCCACCGCGCTGTTGGTGGCGCTATTCGCCGCCAACAAACCGGAAGATATCGGCTGTGCGCCGGACAATGCGCCCATTACCGCCGAGGAACTGGCCGAACGGGTCCGCGAGCATAAAGACTATATCTGTCCGGTTACCACCGGCCAATTGCTGCGCATGAAGGATGTCTGGTTTATGGGCATCGCCACCGGCGGTATCTATATCATGCTGGTGGGGGTGGTGAGCCAGATAGTGCCCCGATTGATGGGCATGGGCTTTGCACTGAGCACAGCCATCTTCTATATGACCCTCTCTGCGCTGTTCGGTACCTTGGGCGCCTATGGCTGGGGCTGGCTGAACCAAAAGGTGGGGATCAAAGCGGCCATCATGATTTACACCCTGTGGTGGATGGTATCGGTGGTTATCAACATCTTCCAGTACAACGCGCTGACCTTGTGGATTTCCCTGCTGATGATCGGCTTTAGCCTGGCGGGCGCCACTAATTTAAGCACCGCGCTGATAGCCACTAAATTTCCGCGCAGAACCTATATCCGGGCTATCGGCATTATCGCGCCGATCCAGTCCATTGTGCGCTGCTTCGCTTTTTCCATTCTGGCGGTGGGGTTGACCTACTTGGGGGGATATGCCGGAGCCTATTTCCTGCTGGTGGCGGTAGGCGCCGTGACGCTGATTTTGATTTGGCAAACCGATGTGACGCCCGTGGAAACTCTGTCGTTTACCAGTCAGGTTTCCCGGGAGCAATGAAATGCTATTCATCAAGAGGTCGCTATGATGGAAATTGTTATTGCCAGCGCCGTACGTACCGCAATCGGCAGCTTTGGCGGCGGTCTGGCTTCGCTGGCGGCTCCCCGGCTAGGGGCGCTGGTAGCGCGTGAGAGTATCAGGCGTGCCGGTATCGAGCCCGGTATGATCGACGAGGTTTTCCTCGGCAATGTCCTGCAGGCGGGATTGGGCCAAAACCCGGCCCGCCAGGCTATGTTGCATGCCGGCATCGATGAAAAGACCCCGGCGACCACGCTGAACGTTGTCTGCGGATCCGGCTTGAAAAGCGTGATCCTGGCGTCGCAGGTTATCGCTGCGGGCGATGCGCAGATTGTTCTGGCGGGGGGGATGGAAAATATGTCGGCGGCGCCCTATCTGCTGGATAAAGCCCGCTGGGGATACCGGATGGGGGAAGGGACGGTTACCGACAGCATGGTGCATGACGGACTATTTTGCAGTATTAATCAATACCATATGGGAATCACTGCCGAAAATGTCGCCGCCCGTTATTGCATCAGCCGGCTTGAACAGGACAGCATTGCCTTGCGCTCGCAGCAGCGGGCGGTGGCGGCCATTGGCAATGGCGCGTTTCGCCATGAAATCCTGCCGGTTATCCTGCACGGCAAAAAAGGCGACATCATTTTCGATACGGATGAACATCCCCGCGGGGATGTCAGCGCCGAGGGCCTGGCCGGACTGCGTCCGGCCTTTACGCCGGGTGGCAGCGTCACGGCGGGTAATGCTTCCGGCATCAATGACGGCGCGGCCGCGCTGGTGGTCATGAGCGAAGCCCGTGCTCGATCGCTGGATATCCGGCCCTTGGCGCGGATCCGGGGCTATGCCACCTGCGGGGTCGATCCGGCTTTTATGGGCATCGGGCCGGTGCCGGCGGTACGCGCGGCGCTGAAGAAGGCCGGCCTGGGCATGGGTGATATTGATCTGATCGAGGCCAATGAAGCCTTTGCCGCGCAGTTCGCCGCGGTGGGCCATGAGCTGGGGCTGGACGAGGAGAAGACCAACGTCAATGGCGGCGCCATTGCCCTGGGCCATCCTATCGGCGCGTCCGGCGCCAGGATCCTGGTAACGCTGCTCTATGCCCTGGCGGCCCGGGACAAAACCTTCGGTCTGGCGACCCTGTGTGTCGGCGGGGGATTAGGTGTGGCGGTGGTGGTGGAACGCCTTTGACTGCAGACTTGCCGTTAAAGGGAAAGGTTTTGGCTTTTAAAAAATAATGATAGAGGGAATATTGCCAGGCAAATGGGCAGGCTTTAATTCATAAATGCATTATTAATTCAAAAATACAGGGTTATTATTTTTGCGGGCCAGTGTTATATCCGGATCTTGACGAGTCTTTTTATATCCGGGATAGACGCCCGACCTAGCATAATAGGCGCGGTGAAGTTGGAAATGGCGTGAAATAGAACTAATTGCAATTATTTTACCTTATGTAGCCGATAAAATCGGATGCGGATTAATATTGGCACCAACTTTGCTCAATATCGTTGGTAAATAAAACATATATAAGCGGATCGATATTCTATGAAAAACGATTATGTGAAAAAAAGATTACCGGCTTTTGTTGCGCTCATTCTGGGCTGCTCCGAGGTTTTTTTTGCCAATGCGGCCGTTACCGCCGGCGATTATACGGCGTCGGCCAGAGGCCTGGAAAGCGATGTCAAGGTCACGGTTTCCATTGATCAAGCGGGAACGATTAAAAATGTCGTCGCCGATGCGTCCGGAGAAACGCCTGAATTGGGGGGCGTAGCCGGACCCCAGGTCGCCAAGGCCATCGTTGATCATCAAAGCCTGGACGTAGACGGCATGACCGGCGCCACCGAAACCAGCGATGCCGTAAAGCAAGCCGCCAAGGCCGCCTTGCTAAAGGCCGGCGCGGATATCGGCAAATATACCAGCGTATCGGCTAGAACCGCCGCTCCGGTGGCCGATGAAGAGAAAACGGTGGATGTCGTGGTGATGGGGGGCGGGACTTCCGGCACCGCCGCCGCGCTGGCCGCGGAGGAAAAAGGCGCCAAGGTGTTGGTGGTGGAAAAATCAGCGGTAGTGGGCGGCAGCGGCAATATGGCCAGCGGCTTTTTTGCCGTGGAATCTTCGCTGCAAAAATCCGAAGGCATGAAGTATACCGCCTCGGAGCTGACGCACAGGCTATTGGAATACAACCACTATCTATCCGATGGCCCCCTCACCGAAGCCATTGTGAATAAATCCGGTTCAACGGCCGATTGGATGGCAAAGCACGGCGTCAAGTTTGATATCAAGTCGGCGGCTAAAGATACCAATCAGGAACAGCAGGCCCATCGGGATGATCCCATTAAGTCGGATATATATCATCACTATCTCGATACCAACGCCGCATATAAAAGTCTGTACGACAGTTTCCTGAAGGCCGGCGGGGAATTGCTGAAGAATACCGCCGCGACGTCGCTGATTCAGGAAAAGGACGGCCAGGTTACCGGCCTCATTGCCAAGAAAGCGGACGGCGGCAAGTTAATCGTTCATGCCAAAGCGGTTATTATTGCCAGCGGCGGATTCGGCGGTAATGAAAAAATGGTGCGGGAAGTCATGAATACGCCGAATATTCACGTATTGGCCTGGCCGAATCAGGGTGAAGGCACCAGGATGGCCTGGGCGGCGGGCGGAGCGCAATGGAACCTGCATTCCGCATTAATTCATGCCTGCAAATTGGTGGGCATTACCTCATCCGCTACGGCGGATAAAGGAAATGCCGAAAACGACAGTCCGCTTATCTGGCTCTTGAAATCACCGCTATTATGGGTGGACGCCAATGGTCAGCGCTTTGGCGATGAAGGCCTGGTCTACGATACGGCCTATTGGGCCAACGTGTCGTATTCGGTGGGCGGTAAATATTACATAGTCCTCGATAGCCAGACGCTGAATGCCTATACCAAGAAATCATTCCCCTTCGCTTTATCCGGCGCGGGACCGGCCAATCCACCCAAAGGCGGGGATTTTGTGGCGCTGGCGGATGCCGCGGTTGACGGCGGTAAAAGTAAAAATATCTTCAAAGGCCAGACTATCGAAGAATTGGCGAAAAATATGGGTGTGGAAGCCGGGCAATTGGAAAAAACCGTTTCACATTATAATGATTTGATCAAAGCCAAAGCAGACCCGGATTTTGGCAAAAAGCCCGAATATCTGGTTTATCCGGTGAAATCCGGTCCCTTTTATGCGTTCGAAACCCAGGTGGTCAGTTTAAGCAGTATCGGCGGGGTGAGGGTGAACGCCAAATTACAGGTCACCGATATCAACGCCAAACCCATTCCGGGATTATATGCGGTGGGGAATGTTGCCGCAGGTTTTTACAGTGGTCCGGGCTATCCCCCCTATGAAGGCTTAGCCAACGGCTTTGCCCTGAACTCAGGTCGTATTGCCGGAGAAAACGCGGCTAAAGCCGTCGCTATGGCGCATTGATAATTAGCCGGGGTGCTCTTGGACGCGCTTAGCGCAATAGGGAAAAAAACGGGGAATGGCTGATTTCCCCGGCCCCGGCCAGTTATTAAATATAACGTTGTTTTATTGAAAAATTTATTATTGAAATTGGCTGCAATATCGTTTGCCGCAGGAGTGCGGTGAAAAGATGTCGTATTGCTCCCGCGTTATTTCTATTAAAGGGGTTGGTATGGGCGTTTCGCGTCGCGGGTTTATTATGGGAATAGGCGGGGCCGCATTGGCGGCCAATCCTATTAACCGTATTCTGGCGGAGGTCATTAATCCGCAAACTCTCGTCATTGGTAATATCCGCTACGGCATGGTGCATGATGAAACAAAATGCATCGGCTGTCGTGCCTGTATTCTGGCTTGCCACAGAGTGAACAAGGTTCCGGCGGAGGTCACGCGGCTGGATATCCTGGATAACGGAACATACCGGGAGCTGAACAAGAACTCGCGGCAGTTTGTGCGTAAATCCTGCCAGCATTGCGATAACCCGCCGTGCGTGGCGGTCTGTCCCACCGGCGCGTCCTACAAGGATCCCAAAACGGGCATTGTGGATGTCCACCACGATCGCTGTGTCGGGTGCCGGTACTGCCTGGCCGCCTGCCCCTATCATGTGCGTTTTATCCATCCGCTATCGAAAACGGCTGATAAATGCAATTTCTGCCGGGATACCAATCTGGCCGCTGGCAAACCGCCCGCCTGCGTGGCGATTTGCCCGGTGAAAGCGTTGACCTTCGGTAATCTGGACGATCCCGACAGTGATATCGCCAAACTTATCGCCAGCAAAACCGTATACCGAAACAAGCTGTATTTAGGCACTTCCCCCAAGCTTTATCATATTGCCGGTAAATTCGGAGAGATACGAGGATGAACACTGCCTTTCATTTCGATACCCTGGTCTGGGATTGGCCGATAGCGGTTTACCTGTTATTGATAGGTATTTCATCCGGCATGGTGATAATAGCCGTTTTGCTTAAAAGATATATCCTCGTGGCGAATGCCGCCGACGATGGCGTTATCAAAGCGACGACCATTATCGCGCCGTTGACGGTCATTTTGGGGCTGGTGATCCTTATTTTCCATTTGGCGCGCTCATGGACCTTTTGGTATTTGATGGTGTTTTATAATCCCCATTCGATTATGTCTCTGGGGGTGATGCTGTTTCAGATTTATATGGCGGTGTTGATATTGTGGATAATCGCCATTTATCAGGCAAAGATCAGCGATATCATCAATCTAGCCTGGGTAAGCCGGCTGGTGCGCCTCATCGCCAAAGGGGAACGCGGGCTGGATATCATTATGATCTTTTTGGCCGTCCTGTTAGGCGTCTATACCGGCTTTCTCCTGTTGGCCTTAAAATCCTACCCGTTACTGAACAATCCGGTATTGCCTTTGCTTTTTCTGGCCTCCGGCCTGACGTCGGCCGTTGCCATGGCGATTTTATGCGGCCTGATGTTTTATAAACAATCGGTCCATTCACCGTCACTGGCCTTTATTCATAAACTGGAACTGCCGCTTATCATTATGGAGTTCGGTCTGCTGGCGGTTTTTTTTATTGGCCTGATCTTTGGCGGCGGGCAGAAGGAAGTGGCGGCCGCCACCGCGTTAAGGGGATTTTGGGGCGCCGTTTTTTGGCTGGGTGTTATGGGGCTGGGGATCTTATTACCCATCGCCCTAAAATTGTTGTGCAGCGAACGTATCAAATTCAATAAGGCCTACCTGGTGACGATGTCCGCTATCGGACTTTGCAGCGTGTTCATACTCCGCATGTTTATATTGTATGCGGGACAGATGGTAATGGCATAGATGAATAACTCAACCTGGCTTCTGAGCATTGCATCATTAACTTTTTTCATGCAATCACTGGATACCACCATGCTATATCTGGCTATCCCTTCCATAGCGGAGGCATTACACCAGTCCTCTCTGGGCATGGGGATAGTGGTTGTTTCTTATATGCTGACGGTGATGATATTGACGCCGGTGTGCGGATGGCTGGCGGATACCTATGGCTATCGGCGAATCTATCTATTATCGTTGGGCCTGTTTACTTTGGGGTCTTTTTTGTGCGCCTCGGCTAATACGTTAACCGGTCTTATTCTGGCGCGCTTTTTACAGGGCATCGGGGGGGCGTTAATGCTGCCGGTGATGCGGGTTGTCATTTTGAAAACAACCTTGCCGGCGGAAAAGCTATCTGCCTTGAATAAAATCACTTTATTGGGACTGGGGGGCACGCTGCTGGGACCGCCGTTAAGCGGGTTCCTGATCACCGCCTTCTCCTGGCGAATGATTTTCCTGATCAATATACCCTTGTGCCTGATTTGTTTTGTCCTGGCAAAAAAATATATGCCGGAACAAATAAGGTCACAAGGGCGGGGATGCTTCGATACGATAGGATTTATGCTGGTGGTGCCGGCATTATTATTTATCTTGCTGGGTTTATTGGGTATCGGTAAACAATATTTTACCAGCATATGGGTAATAACATTTTTTTTGCTGGCAGTGGTGTTGTTATACAGTTATAAAAATCACCAGGACAAAACACTTGAGCCTTTATTTACGCTTTCGTTGTTTAGGCACAGAACCTTTGCCGTGGGCATCGCCAGTAATATTTGCGTACGGATTTTTTTAGCGTCGATACCCTTGGTGCTGTCGCTGATGCTGCAACTGGAATTTAAATATTCACCGGCGGGGGTCAGTATCATTATGCTGTCACTGGCGGCAGGATCGCTGAGCGCCAGGTTCCTGTTGCGACCGGCATTGGCGTGGTGCGGCTATCGGTGTTTATTGCTTATTGCGACGACGGCCAGCGCGACATTGATTTACGCCTTGACCCTTTCGCCTTTGAACGGTTCGCTGGATAGTATTGTTGTATTGATATTTGTGCTGGGGATTTTTACCTCTGTGCTGTATGCCACCATGAATACTTTGACGTTCAGTGAGTTGACGGATGAAACCTATAACGACGGCAATAGCCTGCTTATATTGAGTCAATTACTTTCAATCATAATAAGCGTTACGTTAACATTCGCGTTGCTTCGTTATGTTAATTACGCAGATAATGCAAGGGGGTTAGAAAATTACCATGTGTCATTTTTATTAATGAGCCTGGGGCTGTTTTTATGTTGCTTCATTTTTTTACGATTGGATAAAAATGATGGCGATATTTTTATTCAAAGGACGCAGAAATAAAAAATGCGGCAATACAATAAATAATCCAGCCTGCCGGTAACACCGGCTGGGCATGATGACCTAATGATTTTAGCAAGACGTACCTTATAAATGATAACCAGAGTCGGATAAAAACGCGCTGATAACTCGGCCGTTTCCGTCCTATTACCTCAATGGGATAGAACAATGAAAATCACACATCATAATATATTTACCAGAATGCTATGTTCCGGCGCGATCCTGTGCGGCATGGTGCTGACGAGCAGCACAGCGCTTGCCGCCGGCGACGCGGAATCTTCTGACCGCCCGTTGTCCGACGCGGGGGCATGGCTGTCTGAGCACGGCGTCACCCCGCATATCATGGCGTCCCAGCTTTGGTTGGGCAATCCCAGCGCGGGGACCTCAACCAATGAGCAGCAATCATATACGATGTTTTTCGCCGGCGCGGATTTCGATCTGGACCGCATGGGGCTGATTCCCGGCGGCACCGTCCACTTCATGCAGCTGTGGGTGCCCTTTAGCAGTAATACCTTATATGGCAATAACGCCGGCGGCATGCTGGCCGGCGATCCGCCGCCCTATATCCCCAAGGTGGCGCACCTGCTGCGTTTTGGCTATGAACAGAAACTGTTCAACGACCGGCTGTCCATTGAGGTCGGCAAGAGCAACCCCGGCCAGTTTGTCGGCTTCACCAACTGTAATGTACAGTCGTCCTGCGTCAATACCGTACTTAATAAAACGGCGGGTTTTGCACCCGCGCCTTATGCCGGCTGGGGTGCACATGCCAGCTACCACTTTACGCCGGAGCTGGAGTCTAACATTGGCGTCTGGCGCACTTATCAGGCGTTTCCGTTCACCAACGGCTGGGAACGATGGGACGACGACTACGATTCCGGTAGTACCCTGTGGGTCGCCAACGTAGCGCGGCGCGTTAGCTGGCAGCAGGAACCCTATCCCTTCAACTGGGAGGCGCTGGCGTTTCACAACAATCTGCAATACAACGACGCCTACTCCACGGTGAACGGCACCTCAAAGGTATACGACAGCAGCGCCGCGGTGCTCACCCACAAAAACGTCTCCGGCTTCTATCTCACGGCAAAAAAAGCCTTATGGCGGCGTGACGGCGGAGCCGATCTCCGCAATCCCGCGCCCAGCGCCGTGAGCCTGCACGGCAGTTGGTCGCAAACCTTGCAATCGGATGCCTACACGGGGATAGCCACGCTGGCCGACGCCGGGCTTATCTGGTCGGGACCCTGGCAGAGCCGCCCCTTTGACAGCTATGGTTTGACGTTCCGCTGGGGCAGGCTGACGGACGGAGAACACCGCTACTTGCAGGATATGTTCGATTCCCAGGGCGGAACGGGCTGGTCGGTGCCGCGCAACGAGCAGCAGTTGAGCATTGATGCGTCCTTTATGGTGACGCCGGAGGTCAATTTGACGATGACCGGCTCTCGTGTCTGGAACAACACCAACTTCCAGTATCCCTATACCAACGTCAAATCGGAGAATGGCTACACATTCTGGCTTCAGGTCAACGTGATGCTGGATAAACTGCTGGGTTTGTGACCGGGGCGGACAGCGATATTGCCGGCGCGGCCTGGCGCCGGCAATGCATGTTTACCGCTATCATCCCTGATAGCAGACCGGCTCCGTATCATGGCTGGATCGTCTGCGCCCGATGCCCAGGGATTGCAGTTTCCTGACGATTGTGGGTTGGGAAACCCCCAGGGCGGCGGCAATAAGATAGGTGGTTTTATATTTTTCCACTGCCAACATCAGCACGGTCCTTTCGACGGACGACATAATGTCCGCCAGGGATTTGTTATCCTGCATTTGTTTTGCACAAAAATCGAATAGCTCATCGTCGATACTATCGGTGCACGATAGGTGATTGTTTTTATTTAACAGCGGCGAGATCATCTCTTCCGTGATAAAGTTTTCCTCGGAACAAATGTACAAATATTCAATGATATTTTCCAATTCTCGGATATTTCCAGGCCAAGGGTAATCAACTAATGTTTTCAATGTTTGTGGTGTGAATCTGATGATTCTGTTATAAACGGCATCAAATTTATGCAGAAAGTATTCAATCAATATCGGAATGTCAGACGCTCTTTCCCGTAAGGGAGGAAGGTGGATGGGAATAAGGCTAAGTCGGTAAAATAGATCCGCACGAAATTGCTTTTCAGCAATTTTTTTATCCAGATCTGAATTAGTCGCGGCAATGATCCGTATGTTTAAGCCGATAGGCTTCGTGCCGCCCAAACGAACGATCTCTTTTTGCTGCAAGACGCGCAATAGTTTTGCCTGGGCCTCAAAAGGCAAATCGCCAATCTCATCAAGGAATATTGTTCCTCCGTTCGCCTGCTCGAAAAAGCCGGCTCTGCTTGACGTGGCGCCGGTGAACGCCCCTTTTTCATAACCAAACAGTTCTCCTTCTATAAGGGCGGTCGGTATCGCCGAACAATTGAGTTTGATAAAGGGTCTGCCCGCTCGTGAGCTCAATCTTTGGATATTCTCGGCAACCACTTCTTTACCTGTGCCGGATTCCCCACTAATTAAAATAGTCGCGTCTGTTCTTGCGACTCTTAACATGATCCGCTTCAGCTCTTCCATGGGCTTGCTGATACCGATTAAATTGTCAACGGGCGGGGGGGCAGGTAAACGCTTTTTTCCCAGCAAATCATGATAAGAATCGAAGGAATAAATTGGATAATTAAATTTGGCGTGTAATTTTTGAAAAAAGGATTCTGCATAGAGAATGGAAACCACGTGCTCAATCTCGTTTTCTTCATCGAGCACCGGCATGCCGGACACAAAAGCCATTTTTTCGGGCAAAAGATGATGGACGAAAAAAGCCATTGCCTCTTTTTTTTGTTTCAACACTTCTGTGGTAATCGCATGTTTGAAATATTTTCCTTCTTTAATGATATCGTCGATAGTTCGGCCTAGGATCGCCTCAGCGTCTATGATGGGATTTTCACGTAGGTAAGCCTGGTTGATATATTCCGTGACGCCGCTTGAGTCAGTGATGTAGATGGGGCACTCCAGGGTGTCGACGATTTTTTTGAAATCAATGGCGGTCTCGTTAGCCGATTGAATAAAATTTCCGCTGGACATGGTGACCCTCATGAAAAACTTGATTGAGAAAAAATCCTGTCTTAAGTCAAAGGACCTGGAGCCGGCATGGATGTCCTGGAGCTTTGACGCTGATACAGTATTGTATTAATAAAATACAATAATTAATGTTAGGTGAGGTTATAAATAAAATAGATTGCGGGTTATGTGAAATAAATCACATATCTCCGCCAGCCAGACCGGCCGTCAATATTTTTGATATTAAGTAATATGATTGTAATAAGAATAATAAAATGATGTTGAATATGGAGCGCTTTGTGTTATTAAGCAGTTCGTTCCCGCAAGAAAAAGAGATGATCTGAAACGAATAAACGATGCTTCATGTCATTAAATTTGCGGGATCACCGGATAGCGGGGTTTAGCCGTTACCTCACCACCAGTCCGATGACCAGCGCAATGCCGATGCCCACCAGAGGCGAGGCGCGGCACGATAACACTATCGCGCCCATGATAACCATCGCCACGCCCAGCAGATCCGTGGCGGCATGTGCGGCAAGGGCCGCGCTGGAGGGAATGAGCAGCGCGATGACCGACAGGCTCAGGGAGTGCATAACCGCGCGAAAGCGTGGCAGATGTAACAGTCGGCTGCGGAGGTTTTCAAGTATGATAACCAGAAAGGGGGGAATAACCAGCGCCAGCGTGGCCGCGCCGGCACCTTTGATACCGCCGATGAAGTAACCCGCCACCACCAGGTAGAGACCGTTGGGACCGGGTGAAATATTGCCGATGGCGAGGGCATGCAGCAGCAGGTTGTCGGCCGGCAGCCCGGCGCTTTGGATCTGGCCGCGCAGGATGGGCAGGGAGCTAAGACCGCCGAAGCCGATAAGATTTGCCGCCAGTACTACCAGAAAAATCCGCTCCAGGCTCATGGTTCAGGTCGCTCCCCTGAAGACTCCTCCGGGGGGTGTTTTTCCAGTTTATTGAACAGGCCGGGCAACAGCAATGCAAGTACGATGGCTATTCCCATGACCATAAGCGGATTGGCCACCAGAAACGCCAGGCCGGTGTAAGCCATCACGATGACCGTGGTGAGCACAACACGGCGCCCGGCAAAAGAGTCCCGCAGCAGTTGCAGCGTCATCGCAATGGCGAAGCCGGCCGATGCGGCAACGATGGCGTGCAGGGGCGTGACGGTGGAGGGCAGGCCGTTGATGAATTGATAAAGTTTCGACAGGGCGAGGGTGATGGCGAGTGCGGGCGTCAGCAGTCCCGCCAGTCCGGCGAACATGCCGGGGACACCGGCCACCGCGCGGCCGACAAGCAGGGTTTGCGCCAGGATACTGATGCCGGGAGTCAGGCGCGACAGCACCACGATATCGAGAAACTGCTGTTCGTTCATCCAGCCGTGGCGGATGCAGGCTTGGCGCATGGCGGCGATGGTAGCGCTTCCGCCGCCAAACGCGGTCGAGCCTATTTTTGCAAAGACGACCAACACTGCCAAGGCACCGGACAAGGGGTGACGATGCTGGGTCCGTCGTCTTTGCATTGCCCCCTCTCTTATCCAGGTGACTACTGTCGGCGATGTTTAAACCTAGAATTTCCAGCTACGATCGATGGTGGCGATGTCGATTTCAACGCCGTCCGGATCCAGGAATTTGAAGAAACGCGGCGGCACTTGCTCTTTATCTTCACCGTACCATTGGATGCCGTATTCCTTTAATGCTTCCATGACGCCGACGATGTTATCGGTTTCGACACCGATGTGATTTGGGCCTAAAGTACCTTGAGCCCATGGAGCGAATTCCACGCGTTCATCCGGACACAGCAGCGAATAGTTAACTTCACCGTCGCTCATGTCGATAGCTCTGCCCGGATAATGACCTGGAGTACGTGCTGGACCCAGTCGTTTGAAGCCGAGCACTTTTTCATAAAAAGTGGCGGCTTTTTCCAGATCTTTGGTTACTACACCTATATGGCGAATACGCATCCCATCTCTCCTCTATACTGACAATGTCTTCTATAAGGAAACTATGTCCTCCGTAAGGACAAGCTGGATATTGCAACGTACTTTGCATGAAGTCAAGACTGAGATGTTCTTGTTGTGGACAAAAGATCACAAAATTGACAATATTGTCTGGCATACAGAATATAACAAAGGGGTGATATGTGCGCGACGGTCCAAATTCCAGCGGTGGCAGCGAGCCTAGCTACCCCATCTCTTCGGTAGATAATGCGCTTCGCCTGTTGCTGCTGTTCCGCGAGCAACAGAGTATGCGCCTAACCGAGGCCTGCAACTATCTTGGGGTGGCCCATTCCACCGCTCATCGTTTGCTGGCGATGCTGATTCATCGGGGGTTCGTCCGGCAGGACGATACCAGGGCGTACCGGCCGGGGCCGATGCTGGTTGAGATCGGGCTGGCGGTGGTGCAAAAAATGGATGTCAGGATGCATGCGCGTCCGTTTCTGGAAAAACTGGCGGCCAAATTTGGAGAAACTGTCCATCTGGTGACACTGGAGGGGGACAAGGTGCGTTATATCGACGCGGTGGAGAGCGATCGGACGCTGCGGGTGATAGCCCGCACAGGCCAGATCCTCTATGCCCACTGCACCTCGGCGGGCAAAGCGATGCTGGGGGAACTGACGCCGGAACAGGTTCGCACTTTGTACGCTAATAAGAAACTGCTGCCGCAAACCTCCAGCTCCATCAAGTCCATGGATGCCCTGGAAAGCGCGTTGGACGATGTGCGCAGCCTGGGTTACGCCACCAATTATGAAGAAAGCGAAGAGGGAGTGGGTTCGGTGGCCATCGCCCTGGTGAACGCGGCCAATCGGCCTGTGGCCTCCATGGCGGTAGCGGTGCCCGTGACCAGGCTGGTGCCTGAGATGCAGGCCAATATTGTCAAGGCTTTGAAGGAGGTACGGCAGCAGTTCCGCGATCTGCCGGTTTGATTTATTTTATATGAATCAGCATAAGGCGGGATTATCGCCCTGTGCCCGGGACGGCATGACTGGATGACATATCGGTGATGCCGTTTTTTTTTGTAACATTTTTGACACCTTCCGGCCCGATTTTGGTCCTTCCGGCAACGGAAAAGATTCCTCCATCACATTGTGGAAAGTTAACCTGCAACTATTCTTGACGCCCGCTTCAATTTCTCTTATATCTCGGCAATGATGTCTATAGAAAAGAAATAATGTCTGGTATACGGAGGTATGGAATGCGTCGTGCTGATGTTGCGTTCGGAAGCGTGGTTGCAATAGTGGCGGCTGCCGTATTGATAATGGCCTGGCAAATGCCTTTTTATTTGAACAATGTCCCTGGTCCAGGTTTTCTGCCCAGAATCATCGCCTTTGTCTTGTTGATACTGGGAGTGATTCTTGTGGCGCAAAGCCTGCGTCCCTCAATACCGGAAGTCCGTGCGATAGGGGTGGTAAATCCTATCGAAACCAAAACCCACGGCAAACCGGATCCTAAAGAAATCGCGCCGCATTTTTTCCCCAAAAAGACGGTGGCTGTATTTATCGGATATGTGGTCGCAGTTCCGCTCTTCGCTTCAATCGGGTTCGTCCTGACGGGGGTATTGCTGATGGCGTATCTGCTGCTCTATGTGGAAAAACGGCGCAGCGTCGCATCGTATATCGCTCTGGTCGCCGTACCCATAGCAATTTACCTCCTATTCGTCCAGGTCCTCAGCATTGAGCTGCCAACCGGCCTGCTCAATACCGGAATTCTTGGCATCTGACGCGATAATAAGAGAGAACTATCATGTCCCTACTCTATAACATGCTCGACGGTTTCGTGGCGGCCTTGTCCTTCACGAATCTGATGTGGATAGTGATCGGCGCATTATTGGGTACCCTGATCGGCATCCTGCCGGGTTTGGGCAATCCGGCGGCGACGCTGGCCATTCTGCTGCCCCTGACGTTGCGGCTGCCGCCCACCACCGGCCTTATCATGATGGCCGGTATATATCACGGTTCGAAATTTGCCGGCGCCACAACGGCGATTTTATTGAATATCCCCACCGAGACGTCGTCGGTGGTGCTTTGCTATGACGGGCACGAGCTTGCCAAGCAGGGACGGGCCGGCGCGGCGATGGGGATGTCCGCCATTTCCGGATTCATTGCCAGCACCATCGGCGTGATCGGCCTGACCTTTGCCGCGCCGGTAGCCGCCCGGCTGGCGGTACAGTTCGGTCCGCCGGAATTCGCCATGTTGATGATTTTCGGCCTGCTGCTGGTTATCTCCTTGGCGGGCAAATCCCCGGTAAAGGGGCTTATTTCCATGTTCTGCGGACTGCTGGTGTCCACGGTGGGGGCGGATATATTCTCCGGCGCCCAGCGGTTCACCTTCGGCAGCGTGAATTTGTATGACGGCATCGAATTTTTGGTCGT
Source organism: Sodalis sp. RH16 (assembly GCF_047324245.1). NCBI lineage: Bacteria > Pseudomonadati > Pseudomonadota > Gammaproteobacteria > Enterobacterales > Bruguierivoracaceae > Sodalis > Sodalis sp. RH16. Next base: position 3,893,733 of record NZ_CP178737.1, read on the forward strand.
GACCTTGGGTCTGTTCGCGGTGGGCGAGGTATTAATCAATACCGGCAAAACCATGGAAAAGGCCAATCCGATGGCGGCGCCCAAACACCTGCGGGAATATTTACCCACCTGGGCCGACATTAAACAGTCGCGCCTGGCCATGGCCATCGGCACCCTGGTGGGGTTTTTCATCGGCTCGCTGCCCGGCGGCGGCTCCACCATCGCCTCGTTTGTGTCCTATGCCATGGTAAAAAACACCTCTAAACATCCGGAAAAATTCGGCACCGGCGTGATTGAAGGCGTGGCGGGTCCCGAAGCGGCCAACAATTCCGAATGCGGCGGCAGCATGATCCCGCTGCTAAGCCTGGGTTTGCCGGGCAGCGCCAGCACCACCGTGATGCTGGCCGCCCTGTTGTTATACGGCATTCAGCCCGGACCGCTGCTGTTCACCAATCACCCGGAAATCGTTTGGCCGGTTATCGCCAGTCTCTATCTGGGCACTATCGCACTGTTGGTCCTTAACTTGCCGATGATTCCGGTCTGGGTGCAGATACTGCGTATTCCCTACTGGTTGCTCTATCCCATCATTCTGCTGCTGGCGGTGGTGGGGGCCTATAGCGTCAGGGGTTCCATCTTTGATGTGTGGCTCCTGATGGGCTTTAGCGCTTTCGGTTACCTGTTCAGGCGATTGGGAGTACCGGCGGCGCCCATGCTGATGGCGTTTGTCTTGGGCCCCGAAGCGGAGCTCGCTTTCCGGCAATCCCTGATGCTTTCCAATAACAGATTGTCGATTTTTGTCGAACGGCCGATATCCGCCGGCATTCTCGGCGCCATCGTCCTGGTGGTGCTGTTCTCTGTATACAGTCGGATGAAACAGCGGAGCAAGGTCTTGTCCCCGCGCTAGAGCAATGGGTCGTATTAACGGGCGTCCGCAGAGCCGCCTGAATAACAGGAGAATTAAAATGATGATATTACGTCGAGTTGCCTATCTTGCCGTCGCGGGTTTACTGATGACCACCCTGGCGGCGTGTAATGATGATAATGATGCGGCTAAACCCAGCAATGTGCAGTTTGTGGTAGATACCGGCCCCGGCGGCGGCAGTGATTTGTTCGCCCGTAATATAGTGAAGATAGCCCGTCAGAACAAAATTATGGATGACAATTGGCCGGTGCTGTCGCGGCCGCAGGGCGGCGGATTAGGGGCCATGAATTTCATGGGGGAAAAGAAAGGGCAGCCCAACTTCATTGCGGCCTTTACCTCAAAATGGATTTCCAGCGGTTATACCGAACCTAACGCTACCACCACCGTCAAGGATTTGACCGTTATCGCCTTGCTGGCGGATGAGCAGCAAATCGTGGCGGTGCCGGCCAATTCACCCTATCACACCTTCAAGGAATTCCTTGATGGGGCCAAACAAAACCCCGGCCAGCTGGTACAGGTGGGGGGCGCCTACCAATCCGTGGATAACCTCGCCGCGCTGCAGATTGAGAAGAATACCGGCACCAGCTGGAAATATCTCTCCTTTGCCGACGGCGGTCCGCGTATCACCGCTTTGCTGCGGGGAGACGCGCAGATCATGATCGGCGCGCAAACCGATTTCTCCGAACAGGTGGCGGCGGGCCAGATGCGCCTGATAGGCGTATTGGGCGACGCGCGCAGCAAGCAGTATCCGGACGTGCCGACATTGGCCGAGCAGGGCATCCCCACCCAGGGCATTCCCGATCAATTGCAATTTCGCGGTATCGCGGGACCGGCAAACATGAAACCGGAAACCGTGGCCTATTACCGGGATATCTTCGCCAAACTGGTGAAGACCCCCGACTGGGATAAGTACATGCAAGAGGAAGGCGATAGGACGCTGTTTGTGACCGGCGATGATTTAAACAAGACGTTAGACCAATACAGCCAGGACATTCAACAATTGATCAAGCTGCTCAAGGGGAATAAATGATATGTCTGTTGATATGACTGAAGTATCGCGGCCAGTCACCAAAACGCGTCAACTGGGTATATTTGCGGCTTCGCTCAGCTTTTCCGCTCTGCCGCCGGAAGTCATTCATTATGCCAAACGCGCCTTTGTGGATTGGAGCGCCGCGGCAATTGCCGGCGCGGGAGAGCCGGGAGCGCGCAAGCTCCAGAAAGTCATTTCGGCCCTTGGGCAGGGCGGACCGGCGAATATTATCGGTACGTTATTGACCGCCAATGCGCCTTATGCCGCGCTGTGCAATGCCTATGCCTCTCATTTGCTGGACTATGACGATGTGTTCAATCCCATCGAAACCACCATTCACCTGAGCTCATGCGTCTGGCCGGCGGTGGTGGCCATCGCTCAACTGCGCGGGCTGAGCGGCCAGGACATGATCACCGCCTATGTCGCCGGTTTTGAAACCGGCGCGCGGGTCGCGAAGGCGGCGGGACCGAGCCATTATCAAAGCGCCTGGCATGTAACCGGCACCATGGGCCACGTCGCGGCGGCGGCGGCGGCGGCCAACGCCCTTAAGCTCTCACCGGAAGCCGCCACCCATGCCCTGGGCTGCAGCGCCACCCAGGCCGCCGGCGTGCGCGAAATCTACGGCAGCGATTCCAAAGCGCTGCATCCGGCAAAAGCGGCGATGGACGGCGTCATGTCGGCGCTTTTGGCCGAAGCGGGATTCACCTCCACGGATACAGCTATCGAAGGCCAGCGCGGATTGCTGCAGGCGGTGAGCAAAGATCCCGACAACGAGATGCTGGTGGCGGGGCTTAACAGCCAGTGGCAGTTGCCGAATAACGGCCACAAGCTGTATCCCACGGCGTCGCTGACCCATGCGCCCATTGAGGCGGGAATCGCGGCGTCGAAAGATCTGGCGGCCAAAGGGGACATTGTCGGCATTGAACTGCACCTGCATCCTTTCTCCTCCGCGGTGACGGCGCTGGTGCATCCGGCCACCGGGCCGGAAGCCCGTTTCAGCACCCCCCATTGCGTGGCGGTGGCCCTGGCGCATCATGGCCTGGGATTGGGAGATTTCGACGATGCCACGCTGCGGGATCCCTTTATCACCCATTTGCGTTCCCTGGTGCGTATCGTCTCGGAGACGACCATGGATAAACGCGGCTGCAAGCTGGTCATTCACTGGGCCGACGGCACGAGTTCCGATTATGAAGTGCAGCGTAACCGGGGAACGCCGGACGCACCGCTGCTTGATCATGACTTGACGGACAAACTTGCCACGGCGGCAAGCGGTCTGATGGACCCGGCGAGCGCGGTGGCATTGGTTGAGCAATGCTGGAACCTGGAAGGGGTTAAGGATATCAATCAGATAATGCAAAAAATGACCGGCACGTTGAAACAGTAACCGCCGCGTTCGCAGGAGAGGCGTCCAGCCGGCGCTGCTATGCCGGTTTGGGCACCAACAGCTTGAATGGAACATCAACCCGAAGAGCATACGGTAGAGGTAAATGTCTAAATAAATCGATGGGGTAATAATGATGAAGCGCAATGTGATAGCAATGGTAATTCCGGCCTTGTTGACCGCGGGAGCTGTTCATGGGGCGGAGATTTATAATAAAGACGGCAACAAATTGGATCTGTATGGCAAAATCGACGCCATGCACTACTTCTCCAGCGCCAGCGACGGCGGTTTTGCCGGCGATGGCGATCAAACCTATGTCCGCACCGGCTTCAAGGGCGAAACCAAGATTAACGACCAACTCACCGGCTACGGCCAGTGGATTTACGAGTTCGCCGGCAATGATACCGAAAGCGGCCCGGATCACGTTGACGGCGACCATACCCGCGTGGGCTTCGCCGGGTTGAAATTCGCCAATTACGGTTCTGTGGATTACGGCCGTAACTGGGGCGTGGTATACGACTCTCTTGGCTGGACCGATATGTTGCCGGAATTCGGCGGCGATACCGCCTACACTGATAACTTCATGGCCGCCCGCTCCACCGGACTGGCCACCTATCGCAACACCGATTTCTTCGGCTTGGTTAAAGGCGTTGACTTTGCGGTGCAATATCAAGGCAAAAATGACCGTTCCGACGACCCGAAACGCTCCAATGGCGATGGCTACGGCGGTTCAATCTCGTACGTTTCACCTATCGGCGTGGGTATCGTAGGGGCGTATGCGTCATCCGATCGCACCGATGCCCAGAATGCCGGTGATTACGGCCGGGGCGACCGGGCGGAGGTGTGGTCGACCTCGCTGAAATACGATGCCAACAACATCTATCTGGCGGCTACCTATGCTGAAACCCACAATGCAACCTGGTTGTCGAATAATCTGCAAACCAATGCCGCCGGCGATAACCTGTCCGGTTTCGCCAACAAAACCCAGGATACCCTGATTGTGGCCCAGTACCAGTTCGATTGGGGTCTGCGTCCATCCATTGCTTACGGCCAGTCCAAAGCGAAAGATGTGGAAGGCATCGGCGATGCCGACCTGTTCAAATATTATGAACTCGGCGCGACGTACTTCTTCAACAAAAACCTCTCCACCTATGTTGACTACATCATCAATGTGCTCAATAAAGACAACCCGCTGGGCTATTCCTCGGGCGACACCGTAGCTGTTGCCCTGGTGTATCAGTTCTGACATCTATTCTCTATAGTCGCTGTCGCAGCGACTATAGAGGCAGAGGCCGAATGATGATTATGCTTTCGATGAGACGATATCGATGAAAATAGTGCCGAATTCATCCACTCTCACCCGACCGGAAGGGCCGACGACAATCGTACATTCCCGCTCCTCGATAATTGCCGGGCCGTCGAACGACAAGCCCGCCCCCAGCGCGTAGCGATCGTAGATGGGCGTCTGGATAAAGTCCTTCAGTTCCGGGAAATAGACCCGGCGCGCGCCTTTCTCTCTTTGCGTATTCCGGGGGGCATGCAGTTTGGGCAGGCGAATATCGGGATCATGGCCGCTCACTGTAGCGCGGCAAGTGATCAACTGCACCGCCAGGTGCCGGTGTTCATGGCCGAACTTTTCCCGATGGGTGGTATAAAACAGCTCGCAAATGCCACGGTAATCCCCGGCCTTTACCAATTCCTCCGGGATATCCAAGGTCATCTCATGGCCTTGGCCCTTGTGACGCAAATCCAGCTGATACTGGACTTTTATCTCCTCGGGTTGCGCGCTCAGCTTGACCCCGGCCAGCAGCGCCGTGCCTTCCGTCACCATTTCCTCGAACAGCGCGGCGATATGCGGCCAGGTTTGCCCGGTGACCTCCACCACCAGCGAGCGCGCATAATCAAAGGAGATGCCGGAGGTCACCAGTCCCATGGCCGATGCTGCGCCCGCGCCGTTCGGCACGATAATGCCTTTCATGCCCGCCGAGCGCGCCAGCTCGTAGGCGTGAGCCGGACCGGCGCCGCCGAAGGCAAACAGATAGAACTTTCTCGGGTCGTCCCCCCGTTCGGCAATGTGCACTTTCATCGCGGATATCATGCTTTGGTTAACAATTTCATAAATGCCGGCGGCGGCCTTCTCCACGGAGATAGCCAGGGGATTGGCGATATTTTCCTTTATGGCGCTCCTGGCGGCCTGCTCATCCAGCGTCATGGCGCCGCCGAGGAAATAGCCGGGATTAAGATAACCCAGCACCAGGTTACTGTCGGTCACCGTGGGCAACCGGCCGCCCTGCCCGTAACAGGCGGGCCCGGGCTGGGCGCTGGCGCTGCGCGGTCCCACTTTAAGCAGGCCCATTTTATCCATGGCGGCGATGCTGCCGCCGCCGGCGCCGATTTCAATCAGTTCAATAATCGGCATTTTCACCGGCAGGCCGCTGCCTTTCTTGAACCGGGCCACGCGGCCGAATTCGAAGGTGCCCGACTTGGCCGCTTCGTAGTCCTTGACCAATCCCACCTTGGCGGTGGTCCCGCCCATATCGAAGGTCACCAGGCTCGGGATGCCCATCTGCCTGGCGTAGAAAATCGCCGCCAGCACCCCGGCCGCCGGCCCGGATTCCAGCATGCGGATGGGGTATTCCTTGGCGACGTCCACGCCGGTCACCCCGCCGGCGGACAGCATCATATAGAGCTTGTTGCGATAACCGACGTCGGCCAGGGTCTGGGACACCAGGTCCAGATAGTTGGCGGTAATGGGTTTGGCATAGGCGTTGGCCGCGGTGGTGCTGGTGCGTTCGTATTCGCGGATTTCCGGCGCCACGGACGAAGACGTGCTGATGGCGATACCCGGCAGTTCCCGCGCCAGTATGGCGGCCGTCTGCCGTTCATGGGCGGGATTACGGTAGGCGTGCATAAAGGCAATGGCCACCGAACGGACCTCCAGGGCGGCCAGCTGCCGGGCCAGGGCCACTACCTGCACTTCATCCACCGCGGTGAGAACCTCTCCGTCGCTGGTGATGCGCTCGTCTATTTCGAAGCGCAGATCCCGCGGGATAAGCGGCGCGGGTTTAACCATAAACAGATCATACAGGTCATAGCGGACTTCGCTGCCCATCTCCAGGGTATCGCGAAAGCCTTTGGTGGCCACCAGGGCGGTTTTCAGGCCGCGCCGCTCAATCAGGGCGTTGGTGATAAGGGTAGTGGCGTGAATGGCCACTTCAACGGATGCGCCGTCGAGGCCGCTTTTCCTGAACAGCAAATCAAGACCCTTGTTGACGCCCCGCGCCGGGTCGTCCGGGGTGGTCAGGCACTTCTCCAGTAACATTTCTCCGGTGGTTTCGTTGGTCAGGACGAAATCGGTAAAGGTGCCGCCGATATCAAAACCGAGGCGATATTTGGCTGTCATCATGTTGTCCCATATTATCTAATACGAACGGTATACCCGTCATACTTCAAGTTGCAGGCGCTGTTCAAATCTGTTCCAGACAGATTCGTCGCTGCGTCGCCGCCTTCCTGCAACTCGAATTATTTAGGGAATATCCTCATAACCATTAACGGAGACCGGATTATTTTCCGGCGTAACCATATATGTCGCCGGCGGCCCGACGGCTCACCAGACCCAGCTCGATGTCGGTTTCCACCAGGGCGCGGTCGCGCTCAAGGGGATTGCCGATGCCGCCGCCGCCGGGCAGGTGCAGGGTCAGCATCTGGCCGGGCTGCAGGGCGAAGGGGTCCGGCTCGATAGGCCGGCCGTCAAGGAGCACCGCGCCTAATCCCCCCGGATGTCCTTGCAGCAATCCGTCCGAGGGATAGCGGGTATGGTCCGGCCGCACGGCGACATGCACCGGCTTATCGGATTTGGTTTCGATGCGCATAATGGAGCCCAGGCCGCCGCGATATTTGCCGGGACCGCCGGAATCCGGATGGTAAGCGCGCTCGCGGATCAATACCGGGCCGTTGGCTTCGATGATTTCCATCGGCGTTACCATCGAGCAGCCGGGAAAGGCGATGGTGGAATGCCCGTCCATGCCAATGGACGCGCCTTCGCCGCCGTTGGGCAGCATATGCACCACGAACGGCGCCCCTTCATCGTCCTGGCACATAAAGCGGATAAACCAGAAAGAACCGCTGGTGGCCTGCACGGCGTTCGGGATGATCTTGGCCAGGGCGTTGTAAATGGCGGTATGGGTATGGAAACTGGTGCGCGACCGGGCCTGCACCGCGGCGGGACGCTGGGCATTAAGAATAGAGCCCGGCGGCGCATAGCTGGTGATGGGGACGAACAGGCCCTCGTTATTGGGCAATTCCGGACAGAGGCTGCATTTGAGCGCCAGCAGCGAGTGGGCATGGGTGGCATTCATCACCACGTTGACGGCGGTGTCCGGGTTCTGCGGACTGGTGCCGGTATAATCCAGATGCAGGGTATCGCCGGCGACGGTAATCTTGAGCACAATGTTCGTCGGGCTGGTGACCCCGTCGCACAGCGCCTTGCCGAGGTACTCGCCGTCGGGGATGGCGGCGATGGCATCGCGCATCGCGTTGGCGGAGCGGCGCAAAATGAAATCCGCCACCGCATCCATTTTCTCCCTGCCGTACTCCTCCAGCATGGCGTTATAGCGTTCGGCGCCGATGCGCGCCGCGCCGACAATGGCCCCGACGTCCCCCAGCACCAGCTTGGGATAGCGCACGTTCGCTTCTATGATGCGAATCAGCTGCACGTTGGGCGCGCCGGCTTCATAGAGTTTACTGGGGGGGATTTGCAGCCCCTCTTCATACAGATCCCGCGCTTTTAATTCGTCATGGCTGCCGCCGATATCGGAGATATGCGCGGCGGAAGCGATAAAGCCGACGATGCCGCCCCGATGGAAAATCGGCATGACAATATAAAAATCCGGTAGATGGCCATGGCAAAGCCAGGGATCGTTGGTGATGAGGATATCCCCTTCCCGCAAGGTCTCCGGCGGAAAGATGTCCAGCATCGAACGGGTGGCCGACGGCAACGAGCAGGTGAACGCGGGCACGCATATCTGGGATTGGGCGATGGAGCGCGCCTGACTGTCCAATAAAATCACCGCGTAATCACGGGATTCACTGACAATGGTGGAAAAGGCGGTCCGCAGCAAAATGGCGTCCACCTCGTCCATCATGGCAATCAGGCGGTCCCATTGGATTTGCAGGCCGAAGGCATCTTCTTCAGGCGCGGTGGAGACCACATCGATTTCAATATTCATTTTAGTTTGCGATCCTTATCATTCTCCAGGCAAAACGGTTGCCGCGGCGATGGCGAATTCGATTCCGCCCCCGTGATGCATGGTGGGAATGTCATAATGGGACAGGCATGTCTTTTGCCGCGGAACAGGCGGCCGGACACTGGGGAAACGCGCGTTACCAGACCTCTTTGAGTACCCGCAGCCAGTTGCCGGACATGATTTTTTCGATTTCCCCTTCATGGAAACCCTGTTTGCTCATGGCATCCCAAACCGCCGGGGTTTTCGCCATGGACTCGTATCCCTGCGTCACATGGGTGCCGAACCGATACCAGGGTCCCAGCGAGCCGGTAATGTTGGGATACAGGCCGTTTTTACCCCAGCGGGCTTCCCACTCCTCCTCGGTTTCCCCGTTGGCTTCCGGCAGATCGCTGGCGAACGCCACATGGTCGATACCGCCTATCTTCACCATATAAGCGATGTGGGCCACCAGATCGTCCAGGGTAGGGCGCTTATCCCAACGGACAATGGGGGACCATGACACGGCCCCCACCAGGCCGCCGTTTTCGGCCACCGCCCGGATCAAGCTATCGGGTTTGTTGCGCGGGCTGGGACATAGGGCGTAAGCATTGCCGTGGCTTATCACCAGCGGGCGTTTTGCCGCCTTGACGAAATCGGCGCTGGTGCGGTGCCCGCAATGGGAAAGATCCACCAGCAGGCGTAGTTCTTCCATCTCCCCCAGCCAGTCATAGGCATCGTCCGTCATGCCTTGGTCGCTATCCCCCACAAAGGGCGCGCCGTAGCCGAACCGGTTTTTTTCGTTGTAGGTGGGCTGGATGATCCGCATGCCCAACTGTTTGAACGAGGCCAGGATGCGCACGTCCGGCTCGGCCATCAGCGTATTCTGCGCGCCGAATATCACGCCCACCCGATGCTCGTCGTGGGCCTGTTGTATCTCGGCGACGCTTTTCACCACCGTGGCGACATCGGGCATGGCCTCGATAATGCCGCGGGCTTCCTCCAGCTGGACCAGTGCATCGGCAAGGGTTGCATCGGGATGGATGGCGGTCAGGTTGATGGCGGATACGCCCCCCTCGCGGGTACGAATAAGCTGTTCGCGGGTCAGGCCGGCGCAATTCAGGCCGTCGATAACCAGCGGGCGCGAGGATGTTGTGTGAGAAGACATGGATAACCTCTTTTATAGATTTACTACGTTAAGTCTTTCCCGGCGGCGGTCGGCATAAAGCCGCAGCCGTGCTTGCGCGATGGGAGAGAGCTTACTGGGGTCCTGGAACACCTCCTGCCATAGAGGCAATTCCAGGCGTCGATGGCAGGCGACGGCCGAGCCGTCTCCCGCCGGTTTCAATAGGGGCTCATCATGGCGGCACTTATCCACGGCGTAGGGACAGCGGGGATGGAAACGGCATCCCTCCGGCAGGTTGACCGTGGTGGAGACATCGCCGGACAGCGCCTGCCTAGCGGGACGATTGCCGGGATCAGGGCGGGGAATGGCCGAGATGAGCGCCCGGGAGTAGGGGTGGGCGGGGGCGTTGAAAAAGACCTCTTTCGGGGCGATTTCGATGATTTTGCCCAGGTACATCACCGCTACGCGATCGGAGATATGTTTCACCACCGACAGGTCGTGGGAAATAAAGAGGTAAGACAGGTTCAGGTCCCGCTGCAGATCCGACAGCAGATTGATGATCTGCGCCTGGATGGAAACGTCCAGGGCCGATACCGGTTCATCGCAGACAATCAGCGACGGCTTTAGCATCAGCGCCCGGGCGATGCCCACCCGCTGCCGCTGGCCGCCGGAAAACTCATGGGGATAACGGCGGGCATGGGTGGGGGAAAGCCCCACCTGTTGAAGCACGTCGGCGACGCGCCGCTGCCGTTCCGCTGCCCCGATGCGGTTGATGATAAGCGGCTCTTCGAGGATGTCATGGACTATCATGCGCGGGTTTAACGAGGCAAACGGATCTTGGAAGATTATCTGGAACTGTTTGCGAAAATCCCGCAGCGCGCCGCCGCGAAGTCCATTGAGCTCGGTATCCGCCAGCCGGATGGTTCCCGCGGTGGGGTCAAGCAGCTTCATCACCAGGCGTGCGGTGGTGGACTTGCCGCAGCCGCTTTCCCCCACCAGCGCCAGGGTTTCACCGTAGGCCATCTCGAACGAGACGCCGTCCACGGCCCTGACCACGGTATCCTCCTTGCCGAAACGGCCCTTCGCCAGGGTGAAATACTTTTTGAGATTGTCGACCTGCAAAATGGCGCGGCTCATGGCAGTTCTCCTGCGAGGGGAATGTGAAAACAGGCCGTCAAATGATCATCCTGCCGGGATACCGGCAAGGGGCGGCGGTGAACGCAGTCCTGTTCCATAAAGACGCAGCGGGGGTGAAAACGGCAGCCGGCGGGCATTTGCGCCGCCGGGGGGACGGAACCCTCGATGGCCAGCAGCCGGGTCTCTTTCTCTTCCATGCGGGGAATACTGCCCAGCAGGCCCAGGGTATAGGGATGGCGGGGATCGTCGAACAGCGCCCGGCATGAGGCGTATTCAATCAGCTGGCCGGCATACATCACCGCAACGTTATCCGCCATCTGGGCCACCACGCCGAGATCGTGGGTGATAAGGATAATGGCCATATGGTTTTTTCGCTGCAGTTCACGCAGCAGCTGAAGAATCTCCGCCTGCACCGTGACATCCAGGGCGGTGGTGGGTTCATCGGCAATAAGAATATCCGGTTCACAGGCAATCACCATGGCAATGGCGATACGCTGGCGCATGCCGCCGGATAGCTGATGGGGATATTCGTTGAAACGCTGCCCCGCCCCCGGGATCCTCACCTGCTCCATGGCCGCGATGGCGCGTTCTTTCAGCGTGCGGTTCGAGGATACCCGGTCGTGAACCCGCATGGCCTCCACTATCTGGAACCCGACGCGCAGCAGAGGATTGAGGCTGGTCATCGGTTCCTGGAACACCATGCCTATCTTGCCGCCGCGAATGCCGCGCATCCGGGCGGACGGAAGGGCCAGCAGGTTTGCGCCTTCATACTCGATCGTGCCCGTCGTCACCCCCGGCGGCGGCACCAATCCCATGATGGCCAGCGACAGCATCGACTTGCCGCAGCCGCTCTCCCCGACAATGCTTAAGGTTTCAGCCCGCCGGACCGAGAGGTTGATATCATCGAGAATAACCGCCGGGTTTTCCCGTCCGCCGAACGACACCCGCAGATTCTTGATGTCCAGTATGACCTCGTCGCCCGGTTGCCCAGGTGCGGGTAATGGGGTTAAAGCATGCATGGTTATCTCCTCCCTTCGCCGGACAAGCGCGGGTCGAGGGCATCGCGGATAAAATCCCCCAGGATATTGATGGCCAGGATCACGGCGGCAATGGCGATGCCGGGAAATACCGAAGCACCCCAGGAAACGCTGAGATAATTCTGGGCTTCGCTTACCATGCCGCCCCAGGTGGGGGTGGGCGGCTGTACGCCCAGTCCCAGAAAGCTCAGGGTGGCTTCGGTGAGAATCATGTCCGAAAGCTGAAAAGTGGCCATCACGATGCTGGCCGACAGGACGTTCGGCCCGATATGGCGAAAAATCACCCGCAGCGGACTGGCGCCGATGGACACCGCGGCGTCCACATACTCAAGGTTACGTACCGACATCACCGATGACCGCACGATACGGGCAAATTGGGGCCAGCCCGAGATGCCCATGATAAGAATGAGGGCCGGCAGGGAGGCGCCGATGACGGCGACAATGGCAATCACCAGCAGGATGATGGGGAAGGCCAGCTGCATATCGATAAGGCGCAATACCAGCGCGTCGGTAAAGCCGCCGTTGTAGCCGGCGATAAGCCCGACGAAAGTGCCGATAACGCAGGAGATCACCACCGCCGACACGCTGACGAATAACGTGGCTCTCGCACCATAGACAATGCGGCTGAAGACATCGCGCCCCAACTGATCGGTACCGAGCCACCAGGCCTCCTTGCCGCCCAGAAATGCCGGCGGCAGCAGCCGGCGCAGCAGGCTTTGCTGGAAAGGGTCCTGCGGGGCGAAAAGCCCCGGCGTGATGGCCCATATCACCGCGATAAGGAGGATAATCACGCTGATGAGGTTAAGGGGCGAACAAAGCCGGGTGCCGGTAAACCTTGCCGGTTTCGGGGATGGCGCGATGGCGTTGACCATGGGTTCAGTGCTCATTTCAGGCGGATCCTCGGGTCAAGCAGGGCGGACAGCACATCGGCGGCAAAATTCGCCAGGATAAAAATCACCGCAAAGAAGAACACCACCACCTGCACCACCGGATAATCCCGCGCATAAATCGCCTGGATAGCCAGGCGGCCGATACCGGGCCAGGAGAACACGGTTTCGGTGATGATGACGCCCCCCATCAGGACGCCGAACTGCAGGGCGATAACCACCATCACCGGGATAAAGGCATTGCGCACCACGTGGCGCGTGACCACCAGGAATTCGCTCAATCCCTTGGCGCGGGCGGTGCGGACAAAATCCTGGCGTAAAACATCCAGCGTGGTGGAGCGCATCACGCGCGCCAGCAGGGCTATCAGCGTAGCGGACAGCGTAACCGCCGGCATGATCAAATGAAGTACCCCGCCCATGCCGCCGGTGGGCAGCCAATGCAGGGTGACGGAGAAGATAAGGATTGCCACCACATCAAGAAAAAAGGTCGGCACCGCCTGTGACAGCGCGGCAATGCCGCGGATAAGATAATCTATCCAGCTGTTGCGATAATAGGCAGAGCCGATCCCCGCCGGGATACCCACCGCCAGGGCAATGGCCAGGGTGGTAACCGCCAGCTCCAGGGTGGCCCCCAGCCGTTCGAACAGCAGGCTGACGGCCGGCTCGCCAAAGCGCAGCGAGTTGCCGAAATCGCCGTGGAACGCCTTGAAAACAAAGGTGATGAACTGCTCGAACAGCGAGCGGTCCAGGCCGTTTTTGATGCGAAACGCCTGTTTGGCCTGCTCCGTTGCGTCCACAGGCAGGAAGAGTGTCGTCGGATCGCCGCTTAACCGGGTAATAAAAAAGCAGGCTACAATTATGCCCAGCAATGAGGGTATAATATAAAGGATCCGACGCAGGATATAATTTGCCATGATTAACCTGCGTAAAGTCAGTGAGAAGACGCGGATGGTGCTCTTGCCCTCAACGGCAAGAGCACTTTTTTTAGCCTATGGACATGCCGGTGATGACCCAACGCTGATCGCCCCGTGGCGTGAAGCCTTTGATCCTGCCGGCCACGCCATACAGGTCCGTGGCCTGGTACAGATAGAGTACCGACGCGTCGTCGAACATCACCTGCGAGGCCTGCTGATAGATTTCAGCCCTCTTGCCGCGATCGGTTTCATGGGCCCCCGCATTGATAAGCTTATCGAGCTGCGGATTATCCACGTAGGAATAACGCCAGTCCGAACGGTACTGCGCCATCTGCAAGTCGGGATCGTCGCCCGGCGCCAGTCCCACCAGGCCGATTGGCTCCAGCTCGCGGTTACTCAACTGACGCAGAAATTCTCCCGGTTCCAGTGAAATCATATTGGTCTTCACGCCGACATCGGCGAACATCCCGGCGATGGCCTCCGCCACTTCCTTGTCCTGGGCGTAACGCCCGGTGGGGAACTTGAAGTCAATTTGGAATCCGTTGGGATAACCGGCTTCGGCGAGCAGTTGCCTGGCCTTTTTCGGATCAAAGGGATAGTCGTCAAGATGGGGGTTGTAGCCCAATTCGTTGGCCCGCAGCAGCTGACCGTGCAGCAAGCGCGCGTTGCCCTGGAACAGGCCGTCGATAATGCCCTTCTTATCCACGGCATAGTTGAGGGCCTGCCTAACCCGGCGATCCTGCACCGGACTTTTTTGATTGGGCAAACTGGACAGATCCAGGGTAAAAATGCGGTAGCTCGGCACTTCCTGTAGGCTCAAACCGTTTTGATTCTTGATCTGCGCGGCAGCCATAATGGGCACATTGGTGGCGATATCGCATTCGCCGTTCAGCAGGCTGGATGCACGGGACATATCATCCGGCACGGTGCGCAGCACAACGCTGTTTATTCCTTTCGGCGCCTCGCCCCAATAGTGCGGGTTGGCGGCAAAGGTAATCCGGCTGTCGCGAACCCACTCTTTGAGCAGGAAAGGACCGGTGCCGATGGGTTTTGCGCCAAAACCATCCGCGCCCCCCACCTGCGCCCAGTATTTTGGCGGCAGGATAAAGACCTGGCTCAGCGCCAGCTCCAGGGCCGGGTAGGGGAATTTCATATGCAGGATAAGGGTCAGGTCGTCAACTTTTTCCACCTTGTCCATCAGTTGCGAATACTGGCCATAGGCGGGGGTGACAGTCACGTTCATAAAGGTTTGAAAAGAGAACATCACCGCATCCGCATCACATTTTTCCCCATTGGAAAACAAAATATTTTTACGCAGGGTGATTTTTACCTTCAGGGGATCCATCTGCTCATATTTTTCCGCCAGCACCGGCACGCAGCGGCTGGCGGTAGGTTCAATCCAAAACAGGGGTTCGACGACCAGATTCCCGGCATTGATCTGTTCCTGGGTGGTGGAGAAATTGGGCCACAGCGAAACCGGATCGAAACCCTGGGCGATGGTCAATACTCCCGGCTCGGCGGCAAACGCCAACTTCATGGATGCCAGCGGCGTTGTTAAAAACATCGACCCGGCCAATAACTTACTGAACGATCGTCTGGTCATTCCCATCGCTAATTCCCCCCTGTTGAGTGTGATTAAATAAATTAAATAAGATACGCAGAGTCCATGGAAATCGACGTTGCGCCAATGTCCGGGAACACCGTCTGTCTTGACCAGAACGGATCCCCCACCCGATTACCGATGGCGCACGCTTCTTGCCAAAGACTTCTTTGCATGCTTTTGATTAAATCCGCGTCCGCAGCGGCAACCGGGTACGAAATGGACATGGCGATCTTTTCGTTATGCCAGATGTCATGTATGGCGAGCCCCATCGCCGAGATACTCGGATTTAAACCGTTTACCAGGCTGACCAGCCCCTTTTCCCGGATGCTGCTGAGCACATTGAGAAACTTTTTTTGCTCGGCGCCTTTGGTCAAGGTTGATCCCAATTTAGCCAACACCTCTTCATCGGGCTCACAGGCAAACAAGGCCAATCCCAGCGCGGTGGGCATCGCGGCCATTTTGGCGCCCACTTCATGCACTAAACGCAGGGGATGGGATCCAATTTTGACTCTCAGCAAGACGATATCGATATCCGACAGCGCCGCCGCGTAACCGACGAAATGGTACTGTTCGGACAGCCTTTCGAGGGCGGCGTCGAGTTCATCAATCAATGAACTACCTTCCAGATAGAGCTCCGCCAGGGCGAGAACCCCATGCCCCACGACATAACCGTTTTCGTTGTGGCGGCGTTCCACGAAGCCGGCGTCACACAGGGTTTTCATCAGACGGGATACGGTGCTTTTCGGCACATCCAATTCACGGCAGACCTCACCGACCCGCAGTACCGGCCGTTCTTTATTAAACAGGGATAAAATTCGCAGGCCGGTATCGAGAGAACTCATAAATGTTCCATATATAGCAACAGTGATGTTACATATGGTACACATGTACTTTTTTTGGTCAAGAATTCTTTCTTGACTTTTATTAATTATAAGAAAATGCGATAGATGCAGATTAATCTGCTAACAGAAGGTGCGCCTGGGTTTGAGGTCAATTTTTAACGCCCATGGCTCTGGCGGCGATATTTGTTTATATTATGACCCTCTGCCAATGGGCCGGACGGATTTTCCCCGCCATGACAGTGCCGACATGCCCTAAGGAACCTGTTTATGACCAAAACGACTCAAGCGCGTTTATCGCAAATTGCCCTCACCGGACGCGTGCTGGGAACGTTGCTGTCCCTATCCCCTGATGGCGCGGAAGACCGTCCGTTGTTCGCCGCCATGGCGGCGCCGGGCTGGATCGATGAATGGCCTTATGGGGAGCACGGGGAACTGCAGACTATTGCCGACCTGGTGGCCGCGGGCCTGGCGCAAGGCGTGGGCGAATCCCCGGCCGAGGCCTACCAGCGCCTGTTTATCGGTCCTTATGCACTGCCGGCCCCCCCCTGGGGCTCGGTTTATCTGGATAAAGAAAATGTGCTGTTCGGTGAATCCACGCTCAACCTGCGGCGCTGGCTGCGGGAAAACGGCATAACCATGCAGCAATCCGGCAATGAGCCGGAAGACCATATCGGCATGTTGCTGTTATTAAGCGCCTGGCTGGCGGAACAGCGGCAGGACGAATCGCTGGATATTTTGCTGGCGCAGCATCTTTTCCCCTGGTGCTTTCGTTTTCTTGAACTGCTGGAAATTCACGCCGGCCATTCGCTGTACCTGGGGGTGGCGAAGCTCGCGCGGTTAACCCTGGATGCCTGGAAAACTTCTTGTACGGCTGAGCCGCCAACCCCGGATCTGTATTTTTAAACAGGTAATCTAAGCCTCCCGGCTTGGCCCTACCGGCAAATTTTCCTGCGGATCGCTTAGCCGCTGCACGCCTGCGCCTACCGTCCTTGTCCTCTCGATGCCATTCGCACAATGGCATAATGCGTGCCGCCCCTGGATGTTCAAATGAACAAATGTAAATCATATGATTTGTTTTTTACCACTCGTTACATAGGGCCATGAAACGTTTTTTAAAAAAATGATGCGATGATCGTGCTATTTTTGCCATTATTTATTTTTTATTTGACTCATGTAACGAATTCTATGCGTAGTTGTAGACGATATAAGACGTAGTCCGTAGTGTGCATTTGTTTCATTGATGTTCATGTGGAGTGTGCGGATATGAGTCAACGTGCGTCGTTAGCTAAAGAGCCGGCTTATCTGTTAGAGGTGACCGGCCTGAAAAAAACGTTTGGTGATGTTGTCGCGCTGAAAAATGCGGAATTTTGCCTTAAGCGCGGTTCCATCCATGCGCTTTGCGGCTGTAACGGTGCCGGGAAGTCAACGTTTCTCAGTCTGTTGATGGGGTTTATCCGACCGGATGCAGGGGATATTTTCATTAACGGCGAGCGCTGTGATTTTTATTCACCGCGCCAGGCCTTGGCCGCCGGCATTACCATCGTGCAGCAGGAACTGAGCGGCGTGCAGGATTTGTCGGTGGCGGAAAATATTTATCTGGGCGCCGAGCCGAGGCGTTTCGGGGTGGTGGATTTCAAGCAGCTGAATCAACGGGCGCAGGCGCTGCTTGATGAGCTGGGTTTTGCCATTTCACCCAAAGCGAAGATGCGTAATCTCAGCGTGGCCGAACAGCAATTGGTGGAAATCGCCAAGGCGCTTTCCCATACCAACGCCGATATCATTATCATGGATGAGCCGACGTCCGCCCTGGGGGAAGAGGATGTGCAGAAACTCTTTCAGGCAATCCATCGGCTGGCTTCCCTGGGCAAAGGGATCATTTATGTTTCCCACCGGCTCTCTGAAATATTTCAGATTGCCGATAGCTATACGGTATTTCGCGACGGTAGCTATATTTGCGAAGGCCCCACGGATTCTATCAGCCGCGAGCATTTGATTGAACAAATTATCGGCGGGGAAATTGACGGCGAATTCGCCAAATACAATGAGCCCACCGATGAAGTGATATTTAAGGTCACCGACCTGAACTGGAAGGGGCGGGTTAATAATGTCAGCATGTCGTTAAGGCGTGGGGAAATCTTAGGTATCTATGGCTTGGTGGGTTCAGGGCGCAGTGAGCTGCTGAATTTGATTTTTGGCATTGAGCACGCCGAAAGCGGCAGTATACAAATCGGCGACAAGGTTCTTTTGCGCCATAATCCGGGAAAATCCATCCGCGCCGGCATGGCGTATGTCACTGAAGATCGCAAGGATACCGGGCTGGTGTTAAGCAGTTCGGTTTCCGAGAATATCAATATCTCTTCCCTGCGGGCCATCAGCCGACTGCGGTTTATTGACGAGGGCAAGCTGCGGCGCCGTGCCGATGCGATGATTCGCGCCTTTAATATCCGCACGCCGGGACAGCAGCAAAAGGTCATGAATCTCAGCGGCGGTAATCAGCAGAAAGTGGTATTAGGTCGCTGGGCATTATTGGACCCTGAAATATTATTGCTGGATGAGCCCACCCGCGGTATTGATGTCGGCGCAAAAAAAGAGATTTATCGTTATATGTCTGAATTTGCGCTCAAGGGAAAAGGCATAGTGATGGTGTCCTCTGAACTTTCTGAAATTATCGGCATGAGCGATAGAATACTTGTTTTCAATAAAGGAAAGGTTGTGGGTGAGCTGGCAAGAAGCGAAGCGACCCAGGCGAAATTAATGTCATTGGCAGTGTAATTTAATTCCTGATTCATATTTTTATAATTTTCTGAGAGAAAACAATATGAGCAGTTATTCATCCTCTACGCTACACCAGGCCCGTGGCGGAAAATTTAAAAAAGCAATGGTTCAATACGGGATTATTTTAGCCTTTATTGCCCTATGCGTTGTTATTGCCGTCGCCGGAGAATGGGCGGTGGCCACCGGACTCTGGACCGAGAACTATTTTCTGTCCCAAGAGAATACGCTGATTGTGTTACGTCAAATCTCCATCAACGGTATTTTAGCCATCGGCATGACGTTTGTCATTATTACCGCCGGCGTCGATCTTTCCGTTGGTTCGGTTCTGGGGCTGGCGGGTATAGTGGCGGCGCGTTTCGCCACCACCAGCAATTCAATGGCCATCGGCGGCAATGATTGGCCGCTGCTGATGCCCATTGCCGTTGCGGTGGGCATCGGCCTGGTCTGCGGTTTTCTCAACGGAATCGTGCTGAGCAAATACCGCCTGCAGCCCTTTATCGTCACCATGGGCATGCTCTCCGCCGCGCGGGGACTTACCCTTCTGACCACCGACGGCAACCCGGTTTCACAACTGCGTGACAATTTCCGCTGGCTGGGCAACGGCTACGTACTGGGTATTCCGGTACCGGTGCTGATCTTTGTCGTACTGTTCGCCATCGCCTGGTTTGTCCTGAACAAAATGACGTTCGGCCGTTATGTCTACGCCGTGGGCGGCAACGAAAAAAGCGCGCGCACCTCCGGTATCAACGTGCTGCGGGTCAAAGTCATCGTATATACCCTGTGCGGCGTTCTGGCGGCCATGGCGGGTATTATCCTGACGGCCCGCACCGGTTCCGCGCAGACCAGCGCGGGCGCCTCTTATGAACTGGACGCCATTGCGGCGGTGGTTATCGGCGGCACCAGCATGGTGGGGGGGATAGGCACCCTGCGGGGCACCCTGTTCGGCGTACTGATCATCGGCGTGATGAACAACGGACTTGATTTACTCGGGGTGCAATCCTATTACCAGCAAATTATCAAAGGCGCCCTGATTGTATTTGCCGTAATGCTCGATCCATCCCGTAAACAACAGCGTGACTAACGCAGGAATGACTTCCCCTGCAATTTAATACTAATCATAAGACAGCTGCCCTACAAAGGAGATAACATGAAAAAATTCAAAATAGGCTTGCTCGCGGCGACGCTGGCGTTGTCCTTTTCAGCCGCCGTCCAGGCCGCCCCTGTCAGAATTGCCGTGTTGATGTACGGCATGAAAGCCGAATTCGTACAATTAATGGAGAAATCCGGGCGGGAGCATCCCGCGGTTAAGCAGGGCGTGGCCACGCTGACGGTCTTTGACGGCGGCTATGATGCGCTGGTACAGAATAACCAGGCTGAAACGGCGATCCGGACCCGCTACGACGCCATCATCATCGACCCGGTGGATTTCGAGGCCAATGTCGATGTGGTGACCATGGCGAAAAAAGCCGGCATCCCGGTCATCGTCTCCAACTCCCGCCTGAATACCGATTTGGCGCCCGAAGTGGTTTCCGACGACGTCAAGGGCGGTTATCTGGAAGCGAAAGCGGTTTTGAATAAAATGCACTGCCAGGGCAATGTGGTCATTATCGAAGGCCCCATCGGCATATCCGGTCAGATACAGCGCGGTCAGGGTAACGACCAGGCCATTAAGGAGTGCGGCCCGGGCAAAATCACCGTCTTGGAAAGAAAGACCGCCAACTGGTCCCGTGCCGAAGCCATGCCGCTTATGGAAAACTGGCTGCAGAAACACCGCGGCAAAATCAACGGCGTTATTGGCCAGAACGACGAAATGGCGCTGGGAGCCATTGAGGCTATCAAGGGCGCGGGCCTGAATGTGAAGGACTTCGCCATTGCCGGGGTGGACGGCGTTTCCGATGCGCTGCGTCTGGTCAAAACCGGTGATATGATGTCAATCCTCCAGGACGGCAACGCGCAGATGCAGGGCGCCATCGATGTTGCCTTGCGCGCGGTCAAGGGCAAGGATTACAAACCCATGTCCGCCATCTGGGATCAATATAAAGACCAGGTAGCGTGGCAGGACGGCCAGGCAAAAATGTATGAAATCCCTTGGACCGTCGTGACGCCGCAAAACGCGGATAGCCTGCTGAAAATGCGGCAATAGCCGGCAGTCTGATTTTCGCACCGCAAACCGTGGGAAACCGGCAGTGACGGGATGGAGATGTCATGCCGGTTTTCTGTTGGCGGCGGGTTTATTTTGTTTCGTTCAGCAGCCACCAGACCGCTTCATAAGGACGCAGCGCACCGGAGTCCGGCGTCCGGTCAATGTCGCCGTAGTTGCTCAGCAGCAGCGACCATTTCGTCTTGCCGGCGAAGTAGTCCTCTTCCAGCCGCAGATCGTCCGCACCCAGATTGGCCATCACCAGCAGCGTCTGTTCCCCGCTGTGCCGCCGATAGCACCACAAGGCGGGGTGTTCCGGCGCCAGGTCCAGATAATCCCCCCAGGTGATAACCGGGTACCGCTTACGCAGGGCAATCAGCCGCTGATAGGTATGCAAGACCGAATTCCCGTCATTTAACGCACGTTCCACGTTGATTTCCCGGTAGTTCGCCGCCAGATCTATCCAGCTGTCGCCCTCGGTGAAGCCCGCGTTGCGTGAAGCGTCCCACTGCATCGGCGTACGGCCGTTGTCTCGCGATTTTTGCGCCAGGATTGCCAGCAGTGCTCCATCGGTCCTCCCCTGGACGCGCAGCTCAGAGAACATATTCAGACTTTCCAGGTCGCGATATTGCCCGATATCCTCAAAACAGGGGTTGGTCATGGCGATTTCTTCGCCCTGATAAATAAAGGGAGTGCCCTGCATGCCGTGCAGCACCATCGCCAGCATTTTGGCCGAGACCTCCCGCCGTTCGCCGTCGTTCCCCAGCCGCGAAACAATGCGCGGCTGATCGTGGTTACACCAAAACAGCGCATTCCAGGCCTGGCCATGCATGCCCTGTTGCCACTCTCTGAAAAGGCGTTTGAGCAGGATCAGATCGGGCTTTGCCCGGGTCCATTTGGCGCCCGCGGGATAATCCACCTTCAGGTGATGGAAATTGAAGGTCATGGACAGCTCTTTTCCGTCCAGACCGGCGTAGCGCCGGCAATGCTCAAGAGTGGTGGAGGACATTTCCCCCACGGTCATCAGTCCGCCGGGCGTAAACACCTCTTCGCTGAATTCCTGCAATAGCTGATGGATATTCGGACCGTCGGTATAAAAACGCCGGCCGTCCCCTTCATCGTCGTCCGGGAAGCCGGGGTGTTTGGAGACCAGATTAATCACATCCAGCCGCAGCCCCTCGACGCCTTTGTCCGCCCAAAACCGGCACACTTTTTTCAGTTCGGCCCGCAGGCGGGGGTTCTCCCAATTGAGATCCGCCTGCTCTACGGCAAAGGAGTGCAAATAGTATTGCCCGCTGGCGTCATGCAGCTGCCAGGCCGAACCGCCGAATTTCGAGCGCCAGTTATTGGGCGGTCCGCCGTTGACGCCGTCGCGCCAGATATAAAAATCGCGATAGGGACTCGCCGGATCTTCCGCCGCCTTGAACCAGGCATGCTCGGTGGATGTATGGTTGAATACCATGTCCATCACGATATGGATATGGCGCCGGCGCGCCTCGGCCACCAGCCGCTCGAAGTCGCCCAGGGTGCCGAACAGCGGATCGATGGCGCAGTAATCGGCAATATCATAGCCGTTGTCCACCTGGGGCGAGACATAGACCGGCGTGAGCCAGACAGCGTCGACCCCCAGCCACTGCAGATAATCCAGCCGCCTGATAATGCCCGGCAAATCGCCGATGCCATTGCCGGTGCTGTCCTGGAAGCTCTTGGGATAGATTTGATAGATGACGCCGTTTTGCCACCAGGGAGTGTCGATATTGTTCATGCCTATTATCCTTAATCCGCGGGACAATGGCGGACCCCGTTGCCGTGAGGTCCGTCAGGCCCGTGCGAAGTCAGTCCTATACCACCGGTAGGGTATTCACATGGGTCTTGTGCCGATAAATGGCCATGGTGAGCGCCAGCGGCACCACAATCACCACCATCATGGCGATGGAGTATATTTGCCAGTACTGCGGCTGGATTGACAGGATACCCGGCAGTCCGCCGACGCCGATGCCGTTGGCCATCACGCCGAACAGTCCGCAGATAAGCCCCCCGCAGGCCGATCCGATCATGGCGCACAGCATGGGGTAGCGGTATTTCAGGTTGATACCGTACATGGCCGGTTCCGTCACCCCGAGGAAGGCGGAGATGGCGGCCGGTACCGATATTTCCCGCTCATTGGTCTTGCGGCTGATAAGGATGATGCCGAGCACCGACGATCCCTGGGCGATATTGGACAGGGCGATAAGCGGCCAAACCGGCGTACCGCCGAGAGTCTGGATCATCTGCAGATCGATGGCCAGGGTGGTCTGATGGATGCCGGTAATCACCAGCGGCGCGTAGAGGAAACCGAACAGCGCCGCGCCGATGGGGGCAAAGCCGCCGGTCATGAGTCCCTTCACCGCCCAGGCGACGCCATCGCCAATCATCCGGCCGAACGGGCCGATAATCGCATGGGCCAGGAAAACCGCCAGCAAAAGCGACACCACCGGCACCACCACCAGATAGAGATAATCCGGCACAAGCCGTTTCAACCGGGTTTCGATAAACGCCAACGCCATGCCCGCCAACAGCGACGGCACCACCTGCGCCTGATAACCCACCTTCGCGATGCTGAACAGCCCGAAATTCCACACATCCGGCGTTTGCTGACCGAGCAGATAGGCATTCATCAGCTGCGGCGATACCAGGGTAACCCCCAGCACTATGCCCAAGGCGGGCGTTCCGCCCATTTTTTTAACCGTCGACCAGCAGATGCCCACCGGCAGATAAAAGAAGATCGCTTCGCCGATCAGCCAGAGAAAATCGTATATGGCTTGCCAGACCTGCGAGTTTTTAATCAGCGGCTGATGGCCGAACAGCGGTACGTCGCCGATAACGTTACGAAACCCCAGTATCAAACCGCCGCTTATCAGTACCGGCAGCAGAGGAAAGAATATTTCGGCAAAATGGGAAATGGCCAGCTCATGCCAGCTCATGTTCTGGCGCGCGGCGCGTTTGGCGCTCTCCTTGTCGCTGGCGTTAAGCTGCGCCGCGCTGATGAGCGCCTGGTACCAGTCGCCGACGTCGGTGCCGATCACTACCTGAAACTGACCGGCATTGGTAAAACAGCCTTTTACCATGGGCAGCAGCTCAATTTCTTTCGGTTGCGCCGCCTGCGGATTGTTTAATACGAAACGCAGGCGGGTAATACAGTGGCTGACGGCGGCAATGTTCTCTTTGCCGCCAACCAGCGTTATCAAACGGTCGATATCCTGTGGGTTTATTTTCTTCATTTCGGCGACCTTTATTGTTATGGAATCCCGAGGTATTGGTGAGCAACGGGAAAATAACGCTAATAGCCTTATTGATAAAGTGGGAACGTTCCCATTTTCGACTATGATCACATTAAATCTGCAGGGCAGGGGGCAAAGCCTGCCGAAACACGCCGGGAAGGCACCGGCGGGCCGCTATGGTGTTACACTAGGATAAGCAGCCCATTTTCGGATGATACTTGGCAGTTAATGAATGGAACCTCTACAGAACCGTCTCACCATCAAGGATATCGCCCGCCTGAGCGGCGTCGGTAAATCCACCGTTTCACGGGTGCTGAATAATGAAAGCAAGGTCAGCCGGCAAACCCGCGAGCGCGTGGAGGCGGTAATACGCGAATACGGTTTTGTGCCGTCAAAATCGGCGCAGGTGATGCGGGGACAAAGCGACAAAATTATCGGCATTATCGTCACCCGCCTCGACTCCCCCTCGGAGAACCAGGCGGTGCGGGCCATTTTGCCGCTGCTGTACGAACAGGGCTACGACTCCATTCTGATGGAAAGCCTGCTCAATCTCGACCGTTTGAAAGAACATTTGCGGGTACTCTTCCAGCGCAACGTCGACGGCGTGATCCTGTTTGGCTTCACCGGGTTGCAAAACGATATGCTCGCACAGTGGCAGGATAAAATGGTGGTGATGGTGCGGGAGTACGCCGGGCTCTCCTCGGTCCGCTATGACGATGCCGGCGCGGTCACCCTGTTGATGCAGCGCCTGCGGCGGCAGGGGCATCGCCATATCGGTTACATCGGCGTGAACGTCAGCGATGAGACCACCGGACGACTGCGCTACGAGGCCTATCTGCGGGCCTGCGGCGACATGCAAATCCCCCCGGCGGCGGCGCTGGGAGACCTGGGCTATCAAAGCGGCTTTCATTTGGCCGGCGAGGTTATCACCGCCGACACCACCGCGCTGATTTGCGCCACCGACACCATCGCCCTTGGGGCGATCAAATATCTGCAACAGCACCGCATCGCGCCGATGCAGATGTGCAGTATCGGCCATACGCCGCTGCTGAGCTTTTTATTCCCCGACACCCTGTCGGTGGATCTCGGCTATTCCAACGCCGGTAAAGCGGCGGCGCGCCAGTTGGTGAGCCTGCTCAACGGCGAGCCGGCGCAGGGCAATATCATCGTGCCCTGCATACTGGATTGACCGTCAACGCAATTAACCGGGTCAACGGATCAACCGCCTAAACCATGTTAATCGAGCTCATTGAAATGAATGGCTTGCCAGGATCGCGCAACGCAATTTCCGTTAATTCACCAGCGCATCTGTCTTAGGGCGGGCCGTTATCGCGCTGCCTATTCCCGCCGTCACCGACAGGGCAATGGCCAGTATCTGGATAAGCGTCAGGTTTTCCGCCAGCAGGAAAAAGGCCACGACAGCCGCCACCGCCGGCTCCATGCTCACCAGGATGCCGAAGGTCTTGTGGGGTAATCTTTTCAAGGCGGCCATTTCCAGCGTCATGGGCAACGAGCTTGAAATCACCGCCACCAGCAATCCCACCAGCAGCAGGTAAGGGTGGGAGATAATGGCGCCGGCATCCGTCATACCCACCGGGATCGTTACGGCGGAAGCAAATACCAGTCCGATGGCCACGGTTTGCCCGGAGTGGCGATGGCTTACTTTTTTACCGAAGACAATATAAAGCCCCCAGCCAAAGGCGGCGACCAGGGAATATATCACGCCGGTCAAATCCAGGCCGCTCTGGTTGCCCCGCAGGGGCAATATCATCAACATGCCGCCAACCGCCAGCACGATCCAGACAAAATCGGTTAATTTGCGCGAATAAAGCACCGTTACCGTCAGCGGACCGATAAATTCAATCGCTACCGCCAGGCCGAAGGGGATGGTCTTCAACGCGAGATAAAAGCACAGGTTCATCACTCCCAGCGTCATGCCGTACAGGGCGGTAAATGCCAGCTCCCGGCGGGTCATGGCCGCCTGCCAGGGCCGCCACAACACCAACAGGATAATGGCGGAAAATCCCGTCCGCAGCGCCGAAGTGCCGGCTGCGCCAATCAAGGGAAACAGAAACTCTTTCGCCAGCGACGTCCCGATACCCAATGAAACGATGGAGCCCAGCACCAGCAGAAAGGGGACAAGCCGGTGGGCGAGAGACGATGGCATGGGACTGATCCGTTAAGCATGGGGTTGGGGTGACTTTTTAGCATAAAAAGAGGGGATAATGGAAAGGAAAAAGCAGGGGCAGTGGTTATAGGGGTTCATCCCGGCAGAGAATGATGGACCAGAGCTGGTGGCGTCGCAGGCGAATAGGTTGTTACCCTGGGTCAACAGGATAAACCGGCGCCGGATTTGTGGCGGCCCAGCAGATCATCTGTTCCCCGCGAACTCGAGGATAAAGCGTTTTTGGCTCGTAGCCGACATAGATTTTGCCCCTGTTCCCCGCGAATGCGGGGATAAACTTATCCAAGGGCCAGAGGGGGTAGAAAGGTAGGCGATTACAACGCTGCCAATGTATGCAAATTCTCTGGATTATGCGCAATCATTTTAATAAGCAAGACAGCTTGGGCATTTGGTTTTGCTCTGCCTTGTTCCCAATTCTGATAGGTCGTGGTACCGGTGCGTAGATATTGAGCGAAAACTGACTGGGACAAATGAAGCTTATCGCGGATTGCCTTCAGCTCATCGGGGCTCATCGAAGTATGTTTATTGATCGCGACACGATGGGATTTGAGGGTTATTTTGCCGGCGTTCATATCGCTCCACGCCTGCATCCCCTCGATAAGCTCATTAAAAATATCGCGCTTACTCATAGTGTTGCCTCTCGTTTCAGTTTTTCCAGCATCTCCCGCAAGGTTTCTCGCTGCGGCTTGCTAAGATCATCCAATTCATCCTTGTCATAAAGTGTGAAAAGTAAAAAATGGCTTTTCTCTATCCACCAATAATATATCATCCTGATGCCGCCACGTTTTCCCTTGCCGCGCCGAACATCGCCAAAACGCACCTTTCGCAAACCCCCCGTGTGCTGAATAACCACGCCGCATTGTGGATTATTGAGCAGCATTTGCTGAAAAGACCGATACTCATCATCAGCAAGATAAGTTTTGCGCAGCCGTTCGAATGGCGGCAGCTCAATAAAAACAGCATCCATGTGAAAATTGCTCCTAAGCTGAAGATAGAATATCCCTAACTTGGGGATAGTTCAATGTCAACGATAGCATAATCTGAAAAAGCCTTACCCTAACATAGTCGTGGCAGCTCAAACTTTGCTCAGGTGGCATCGTGGCGACATCCCTGGCGCTGAAAATATTTTTTATCACAAATTATTTATTTGTTAATCAAGTAGCGTATATTGATTTTAAGACGCCCGACATTATTTTCAATGTTTAGCATATTCTATTCTTTATAGTATTCACTAGCGACATGACAGCGCTAAGCGTCATTGAAAATACAAAGGCAAAACCAGCTTAAATAATATACTCAACAATAAAAAATTAAGTAGTGTTCAATATACTATTGATTACTTACTATTATGACAATTGTTAAGTATTAGTTATTTTGTTTTCAGTGATATTCGTTATCAGGTGTAAATAAAAATGATTAACAATTCAACACCAGATTATCTTTGTTATTGGGGAAAAGCGCGCAAAAAGGATCAAATCGGGGATGAACCGTATCATCTGCTTGCTTATCATTGCCTGGATGTAGCGGCCTGTGGCAATCTCATGGTGCAAAACCATCTTTTCGGGAGTAAGGCCATGTTGGCGTCATGTTCCTCGCGAATGTGGTGATATTTGATTAGAAGACTATTGGTATCGACAGCATTGGTTGGTATGGTAGCAATACCGGTATGTATGATAAGTTGCTGTTAAGCACTTGTGAAAAGTACCGGTGAAAAGGGGTAAATTGCTAACCGGCAGAATGCACAGCGCCGCGTGTCAGGCAAGACCGTAATAATAGATATCAGGATTGGTTATGTCTTCTTCTGCTTCCGCCAGCGCGGATTCGCTGTTGCACCATCGCTCTTTTGTCGCTTTCTGGCTGGCCCGTACCGGTTCCAGCTTTGGTTTTCAGATGCTGTCCATCGTGGTGAGCTGGCAAATATACGCCACCACCGGCCGCGCATTGGATCTGGGGCTGATAGGTATGGCGCAGTTCCTGCCTTCGGTGGCCCTGGCATTGCCCGCCGGCCATATGGCGGACCAGTACGATCGCCGCCGTATCGTGTTGTTCGGCCAAGTCGTCGAGTGGCTCGCCGTGATCATGCTGGCGGCGTTAACCCTGCTGCACTTTGTGGATGAAATCATTATCCTGGGGCTGGTGTTTCTTATGTCGGTGGCCAAGGCCATCGAGGCGCCGGCCCTTCAGTCAATGGTGCCGGCGCTGGTGCCGCCGTCCATGTTGGCGCGCGCCACCGCCGCGACCTCTGTCTCCAGCGAGGCCGCGATGATAGCCGGTCCCGCGCTGGGCGGCCTGCTGTATGTGGCGGGGGCCGGTATGGTCTATCTGGTAACCGGTCTGCTTTATCTGGTGTCGATGGTGATGGTGGGCCTGCTGCGCTATGAACAGTCGCCGCCGCGCCGCGAGCCGGCCAGCTTTTCTACCCTGTTCGCCGGCGTGCGTTTTATCCGCGCCCGCCCCGATGTGCTGGGGGTGATTTCGCTGGATCTGTTTGCCGTGCTGCTGGGGGGCGCCACGGCGCTGATGCCGATCTTCGCCAAGGACATATTGCATACCGGCCCCTGGGGCCTGGGTTTGCTGCGGGGCGCGCCGGCGGTAGGGGCGCTGCTGATGGGTTTCTGGCTGAGCCGCCGTTCCCTGGAGCATCGCGTGGGCATGATTATGTTCGGCGCGGTGGCGGGTTTCGGCATTGCCACCCTGGTGTTTGCGTTATCCACGGTGCTTTGGCTGTCGCTGGTGGCATTGTTCGCCCTCGGCGCGTTTGACATGATAAGCATGGTGATTCGCGGCGCGCTGGTACAGCTGGATACTCCCGACGAGATGCGCGGTCGCGTTAACGCCGTTAATTCAATATTTGTCAATACCTCCAACCAGCTCGGCGAATTCGAATCGGGCATGCTGGCGGCGTGGCTGGGGGCGGTGCCGGCGGCGGCGCTGGGGGGGATCGGCACCCTGCTGGTGGTGGGACTGTGGATGGCCTGGTTCCCCAATCTGCGGCGCCGCCAGCGGCTGGATAACGAGGCGGGCTTTAAAGAGGGCGCGGCGGATACGCTCTAATCCATTGATTATCCAGAATTGCCGGCGGCGGTAGCGGGGCGCAACCCGCTATCGCCGCGCTTCTCTGCGTTGAGTGTTGTCCGTTAAGAAGCTAATCGCTGGGTCTCCACAGAATATTTAACAGTAAAAGAGTGTGATATAAATTAAACGGGAGAAGAATAACCAATCCTGATAATTATTCTTTTCAAATACCGCATGGGTTTCAGTTTATTGTCATAAATCAATTGTGGCTGCCAATATAAAGAAACAAAAGGTCGTATTTCATAGAATTGTGAAATTCCATGAAAATTTATTCTCTATGCTGTTCGCTCCAGATGGCATTTATATTCTGGCTCGTTGTCCATTTCCTTTGGCTCTTTTGTCGAGGACGATCACCCAGTACTCAGATATGCTCTACAGTATGAAAACCTCGGAAGGAGAGGGATATGTCTATTGCCTCATCGAGCACCAGTCCAGCGCGGTCGAGATGATGGCGTTTCTCCTGCTGCGCTACAGCATGGCAGCCAGGGGGGTGATAAATATTTTAGGTACTTTTTTTACACTTTTGCGAGTATTTTAAGGACAAATAATTCGCAAGATTGAAAAAGGCACAGATATGTTAGTCCCTATAAAAGGTCACGGAAAAGAATTTGAAGCTTATCGGACCCTATTTATTTATGAATATGAAATGGATTTGGTACGGAATCACAAGCTCAGCGACTATGACGCCCATGAAAAAGCGGTCAATATCATCGATTCTTCATTTTTGGCTGAGGCCGGAAAAAATAACAATGTCTTATACCGTATCGTAAAAAGCCTTGAGGGTGCCCAGCATAACGTGGGATATATCTGGATTTTGTCTTCTGCGAAGGATAATACCGCATTCATCATGGATTTCTATATCTTGCCAGAGTATCGAAAGCAAAGGCTGGGGACCGAGGCCTTGACGGAACTCTTCTATCAGCTGGCGCAAAACGGTAATACCGCCATTACGTTACGCGTAGATCCGGATAATCTGGCGGCGCGTAATCTCTATAAAAAAGTGGGTTTTGCCGTTACCGGTATCAATAAGGCGAGAAAACTAAACAGCGCTGCCTTCTAGTTCGTTTTTTCACGTTCTGAATTTTGCTACCTGCGGCATTCGCCCTGGCCCGCCCCCTTTCCCTCCGACGTTGGAACGGTACGGGCGTGCCCCGCATGCCGTCGAACTCGCTTTCCCCGCTGCCAAAGACCGGCGCCCGCCGGCACAGCCATCTGGGCAAAATCAATCCCGAGTCCTTTGAACGAGCCTCATCGTGAGGACAGGATCTGTCCACGGTTTGGGGGGCAGTTCAGTTGCGATCGGGAAAAGCGTCGCCGCGTGATATAAGGCCGCTTTTTATCGGCAAAAATCGGCTACATTCTCTGGGTATAACCATATAAGAAGAAGGGTTTTTACGCTCTGCCGCCGTATCTGAAAAGCCGTTGCCCGGATGCACGTCCCGGCGGCGCTGTCTCTTTCAGCGGCGGGGAGAGGGACATGAAAGCGTCTGCCGGTCTTCCCTTGGGGTTATAACCCGCGGGGGATAGAGGGGAAACGGGACATTAGTTTCGTATGATGTATTAAGGTCTTGTGAGTGTAGCCGGTAGCCTAAACGTATTTAATGTAACGCAGAGATACGATATCAAAACGTGATGTTTTATAAAGGCGCCGCCGCAGGTTAGCACGGCTTAATATATTACCCACCCTACAGACAAGTCATTATGAAAAACAATAAAGTGAAATATCCAGGCATTCCCAGTGTGATTCATGGCAATGGCGCTGTTGCCTACATCATGAATCACGTTTGTGGCGGCGTTATCGGTTATCCCATAACCCCGTCGACGGAAATTGCAGAGATTTTCGAAGCCGCCCGCGCTGAGGGCGGCGTCAACGTCTGGGGCAAGCATCCGTTTTTCTTCAGCCCGGAAGGGGAGCATTCGGCCCAGAGCGGTGCGCTCGGGGCGGCATTGACCGGCGGGCAATTCATCTCGAACGCCTCGTCAAGCCAAGGCATTCTTTATGCGATGGAATCCCACTACGTCACAGTGGGCAAGAAGGTGGGGGGTTTTGTACTGCAGGTGGCGGCGCGGGTGGTGTCAAAACATTCGTTAAACGTGATGGCCGGCCATGATGATGTCTACGCGCTGCTCCCGTCCGGATACACTATCCTTTTCGGCGCGAATCCCCAGGAAGCGGCGGATCTGGCGGCCATAGCCTACCGGGTCTCTTCACTGTCCCTCATTCCGGTCGCCAACGCCATGGACGGATTTTCCACCAGCCATATGCTGTGCGAAGCGCTGCTGCCGGAGCCGGCGCTGTTGGCGGAATATCTGGGGGACCCGGCCGGGCGCATCAAGGCGCCGACCGCGGCGCAGGAGATGCTCTATGGCGCCAAAGGCCGCGTATTTCAGCTTAAAGCGTACCTCTCCCGTCACCAGGCGGACATTGCCGCCGATGAGCGGACTATGCTGCAAAGCTACCTGGAGCTTCACGGGGAATCCATCGAACAGGATTTGCAAGGCCTCCTGATGGCGCCGACCCTGGACTGGCTGCCCGCTGAGCTGCATGCTCCCTGGCGGCGGCAGTGGCTGAACGCCTTTGAACGGGGTACCCGGCAGCGAGTGCCGGCGTTAATCGACGTCAATAATCCGGGTCTGACAGGCGGGGTGCAGAACCAGCCGGATTTCCAGGCCGGGTCGGCGGATCACCGCACGCATTTCGCCAGCGACGTGCCGGCGCTGGTGCGTCAGGCGATGGCGGAATACGGCGAGTTGACCGGACGCCGCTACCAGCCGGTGAAGACCTTTATGTGTGAAGACGCCGAGGACGTCATGGTGGCGTTGGGATCCGTTACCGATGACATCGAAGCCGTGGTGGCGTATCTGCGCCGCCAGGGACAAAAAGTGGGGCTGGTGGCCGTTAAGCTGCTGCAGCCATTCCCGGATGCGGAAGTGGTGGCGGCCCTGCGGGGCAAGCGGGCCGTGACGGTGCTGGAACGTTCCGATCAGACGGAACTTACCGTCCGGGTGACCCGTGCCCTGTTCCAGGCACGGGAAAATGCCGATGGGGTGCGCCACGCGGGAATTCCCGCTCTCCAGTCCATGCCGACGCTTACCACCGCCATTTTCGGCCTTGGCGGGCACGATTTGCAGCCGCGGCATTTGATTGCCGCCTTCAAGAATATGTCGGACGGGCAGGGTGCGCCTTTGATCTATCTGGGTTCACAGTTCTTTTCCCCGACGCCGTCCCCCTATTTGGATAAACTCCAGGCGCGCCTGAAAGGGGCATATCCTGAAACCGAACGGATGGCGCTTAATACCGGGCCGAACCCGAATTTGTTGCCGGAAGGCGCTTTCCGTATCCGTTTCCACTCGGTGGGGGGCTATGGCACCATCGCCACCGGTAAACTGTTAACCGACATTCTGGCGGGCGCTTTGGACATGCACTCCAAATCGGCGCCGAAATACGGTTCGGAAAAGAGCGGCGCGCCCACCAATTATTACATCACCCTCAGTCCGGAGCCGGTAAAAATCACCAATGCTGAATTGGAAGATGTGGAAATCGTTATTTCGCCGGACCATAAGGTCTTTAGTCATACCAACCCCCTGCGCGGTCTGACGTCCGGGGGCACGTTTATCATGCAATCCAATCTTGCTGCCGAAGAGGTTTGGCGGGAATTGCCGGCTTCGGCCCGCAAGACCCTGCGGGACAAGGCTATCCGTTTTCTGATAATCGATGCGTTTGCCGTCGCAAAAAAACACGCGCCGACGCCGGAACTGGAAACCCGCATGATGGGCATCGCCTTTATCGGCGCGGTGGTGGGGCATGTGGAGCGGGTCTCGGCGGGATCATCCGCCGACGCCATCCTGGCGAAAATCCGCCAGCAAATCGGCAAGAAGTTCGGCGCCAAGGGCGGCGCGGTGGTTGAAGGCAATATGGCGGTAATCCACGACGGCATTGCAGCCACCCAACGCGTCGATTACGCCTCGGCTGAATTTGCCGACGCCGACGGCCAACGTCTGTCGGCAAATCCGTATGGGCTGTCGTTGTCCGCCGATGGGGAACACTCGGCACAAACATCGGTGCTGAACGGTCTTTTCGACCATGACTATTATGAAGAAACCGTCGCGCGTCCCTTCCGGGAAGGCACCATCGGCGAAGCGCCTGTATTGCCCGGCGCCGGGCTGTTTATGCCCGCCGGCACCGCGAGCGCGAAGGATAAAGGACTGTTCCGCC
The DNA here is from genome assembly GCF_047324245.1 of Sodalis sp. RH16. Taxonomy (NCBI): domain Bacteria; kingdom Pseudomonadati; phylum Pseudomonadota; class Gammaproteobacteria; order Enterobacterales; family Bruguierivoracaceae; genus Sodalis; species Sodalis sp. RH16. The sequence continues at coordinate 3,927,464 of NZ_CP178737.1, forward strand.
GTTCCGTGCCCGAGTTTCACGCCGAGGCATGCACCGGCTGTATGGAGTGTGCGCTGGTTTGCCCGGATGCGGCGATTCCGAATTCGGTACATGATATCCATGAACTGCTGCTGGAAGGTATCCGCCGCCTCGGCCTGGCCGAAAGCCGGCGCGAGGCCATGGCGGCACATCTTTATCCGCTGGCGGATGCGGTGCGGGAAACCTATCGTCAAAGCAAAACGCCGCGGCCTTTTCATGAAGTCGTCGCCGATGCGGCGGCGGGTCTGGTCATCGACGCGGCGGCCCTGCGAACCGACTTTGCCAAACTGGCCGACGTACTGGCGGCCTATCCCGTGGCGCGGACCCGTCCGTTCTTTGATGCGGCGGAAAAAAACGGTACCGGCGGCGGCCTGTATGCCGCCGTCATCGATCCGTGGAAATGCACCGGTTGCCTTGAATGCATCAGCGTCTGCGGGCCCGGCGCGCTGAGTGAGCGTTTCCAGGATGCGCCGTTGCAGCAGACTCTGCAGGCCCGCTTTGAATTTATGACCACGCTGCCGAAAACGCCGGCGCGTTTTTATGCCGACGCGCTCAAGCCCGATGGCGACATCAAGCGGCTGCTGCTTGATCCCGGTAATTATTACGCCACCACCGGCGGCCACGGCGGGTGCCGCGGCTGCGGCGAGGTAACGGCCATCCGTTTGGTGGTATCCGCCAACCATGCCGTCACCCATAAGCGTCAGCAGGATCACCGGCGTGAGCTGGAAGACCTTATTTCCCGTCTGAACGAAAAACGGAGCGCGCTGCCCGCTGCCGAAGAAACCCGGCGCGAGCGCCTGGACGGTCTTATCGGCACGCTGGAAAAAAGGCTGTATCTCTACGAAGGCGGCCCCGGCGGCAATGGCCCGGCGGGGGCCGTTATCGCCAATTCCACCGGCTGCAGCAGCGTTTACGCCTCGACCTTCCCGTACAACTGCTATAACGATCCTTGGGTCAACAGCCTGTTCCAGGATGCCCAGCCCCTGGCCAAAGGGATGTTCGAAGGGCTTGCCGCGCAGTCGGTGAACGATATCCGCGCGCTGCGCCTGGCCCGTCTTGAGCTGGCGGATCAATACCTGCCGGAGCAGCACGATGCGGCGCTCCGCTACCTGGACTGGACCGGCTTCACCGCTGACGAACTGGCCCTGCTGCCGACGGTCATGACCATCGGCGGAGACGGCGCCACCTACGATATCGGTTTTGGCGCGCTATCGCGCATTTTAACCAGCGGCACGCCGCTCAAGGTAGTAGTGCTCAATACCGGCGTATATTCCAATACCGGCGGCCAGGCCTCCACGTCCAGCTTTATCGGCCAGGACGCCGACCTGGCCCGTATCGGCAAGGCCCAGGGCGGCAAGCATGAAGCGCGCAAGGAACTGGGATTGATTGCCTCCTTCCATCCGGATGTGTTTGTCTGTTCCAGCACCACCGCGCTGCCGGGGCACTTCCTCAAAAATACGCTGGAGTTCCTCCGCTATAGCGGGGGACCGGCGGTGATGGATATCTATACCCCTTGCCAGAGCGAACACGGCATTACCGACGCCGCCGCCGCCCGGCATGGCCGGCTGGCGGTGGAAAGCCGGATGAACCCGGTGTTTGTGCACGATACGCGCCGCGGCGCTTCACTGCACGAGTGGTTCTCCCTGGAGGGTAATCCCGATACGGACAAGGATTGGGCCGGCACCACCCTGGAATACCTTGATGAAAACGGCGGATTGCAACTGCTCAACATGGCGCTGACGCCGGCGGTCTTCGCCCTGGGGGAAAACCGCTTCAGGAAGCAATTCCATGCTATCGATAATACCGATGGCCGGTCTACGGTGGCGGTGGAGGACTATATCGATCTACCGCCGGATGAACGGGCGCAAAGCATTGCCTTTGTCTATTCCGTTGACGCCAATCGGCATCTGATCAAGCTGGGTGTCTCGCCGTCCCTCATCGAACTGGTGGAGGAGCGGCGTAAGTACTGGCGGATGCTGCAATATCTTGCCGGCCGGCATGCCGGAAAAATGGCGGCTGAACATGATGCCGCCATCAGTGCGCTACAGTCGCAATATGAGGCTTCCCTGCGGCAACGGGACACGGCCATGGACGTCATTGCCCGCGCCATGTCCCGGCTGGCGACGTCCAGCAAGGCGCCGGCGGCGGGCGCCGGTACCATTCCCATCAGTATGGTGGACGATGCTTCATCCCCCGGCGCGTCTCCCGCGGCCGCGGCCGGCGGCGAAGCGCCGGTAACGCTCTCCCCGGAAGATCAGGAGAAATGCACCAATTGCAAAACCTGCTATCAGGATTTGCCCGAGATCTTCGAAAGAACCCTGGTGGCTTTCAACGGTGAAAGCCGGGAAGTCGCCCATATGATCCCCGGCGTGCTGGAACGCATAACCATCACGCCGGAGCTGAAACGCCGTATTGAACGGGTGGCGGCCAACTGCGATGCGGAGATCATACAATGAGCAGCGAAAACACGATTTCATCAACGCAGGAAGGTTCGCCGCAGAGCGTATTGCACCGCTATCTCAAGGCCGGCAGCGCGCTGGAAAATACGCGCGCGCAGCTGGAGGCGCTGGAACAGACGGAGCCGGTGGAGACCTACCACCGGCAAATGGAGCTCCTGGGCCGACGGCTGCAAAACGATCCGCGGGTTTTTCGCGACATGTTCATCGCCGACGGGACCGAGGCGGTGGCCTGGGAGTTCCGGCAGGAGGAACTGGGCGCTGAATTTACCCATGTCTTATGGGAACTGCTGTTGCGGGACGATGACGCCAGCAGGGTGCTGATGCGTTTTATCTGGGATGTTCCCCTGAAGCTCAAACGTAAATTCATTCGCGCCCTTGACCGGCATCTGTCGCAGAGATATCCGGTGTTCCTGGGATTGTCGGAGAACTGGCCGGCGGAAAACGCCATTCCGCCCTATATTCGCGACCCGCAGCTGCGCGCGCGGGATTTTGAACTGGTGAATCAGGGTTACCTCGGGTATATGAATGTGGGCTACAGCGCACGGGAAGTGGAACTGCTGGTCTGGCTCGAAGCGCTGCGCGACAAGCAGTGCGAGGAAAAACCCTGTGAAATCGGTCTCGCGGAGCCCGGCCGGCCGGAGCCCAAAGGCGGATGCCCGGTAAAAATCCATATTCCGCAAATGCTCAGCCTGCTGGGTACCGGCCGCTTTCGCCAGGCCATGGAGTTGATACAAAGCTGCAATCCCCTGCCCAACGTCACGGGACGGGTCTGCCCGCAGGAGTTGCAGTGCCAGGGGGTATGCACCCACCAAAAGCGGCCGATTGAAATCGGCCAGCTTGAATGGTACCTGCCCCAGCGGGATAAGCTGTTCGCCGGCGGCGCCGCCGAGGATTCCCTCCCGCCTTCCGATCCCTGGCTGCAGGCGGTGAAACCCCCTATCGCGGTGGTGGGTTCCGGGCCCGCCGGACTGATAAATGCCTATCTGCTGGCGGCGGAGGGATTTCCGGTGACGGTGTTCGAAGCGTTCCACGCCCTGGGCGGGGTGTTGCGGTATGGCATTCCGGAGTTCCGGCTGCCCAATGAACTGATTAACGATGTGGTGGACAAGATAACGCTGCTGGGGGGCAGATTTGTCACCAATTTTGTGGTGGGTAAAACCGCCACCCTCGAAGATCTGAAGAACGCCGGATTCTGGAAGATTTTCGTCGGCACCGGCGCCGGGCTGCCGCGCTTTATGAACGTGCCCGGCGAGCATCTGCTTAACGTGATGTCGGCCAACGAGTTTCTCACCCGCGTCAACCTGATGCAGGGGGCCCGTGAAGGCTATGAAACGCCGCTACCGGAAATACGCGGCAAGCGGGTGATGGTTATCGGCGGCGGCAATACCGCTATGGATGCGGCCCGTACCGCTCTGCGCCTGGGGGGCGACGTTACCATCGTCTATCGCCGCACCGAGAGTGAAATGCCGGCGCGGGTGGAAGAGCTGCGGCATGCGCAGGAGGAGGGCATTGTGCTTAAGGTCCTGCGCGCTCCCTGCGAGTTTATCGGCGACGATAAGACCCATTTCGTCCGGCAGGCCATGCTCGATGTCATGGCCCTGGGGGATCCGGATGCCTCCGGCCGCCGCAGCCCGGCGGCCACCGGTGAGAAAGAGCCTATGGCGGTGGATCTGGTGATTATGGCCCTGGGCAACTCCCCCAATCCCATTATCAAAGACGCGGAGCCGGATCTGCATACCACCCGCTGGGGCACCGTCGAGCTTGGCCGGGGCTCGCAGCAAACCTCCCTCGACGGCGTATATTCCGGGGGCGATGCGTCGCGGGGAGGTTCCACCGCCATCAATGCCGCCGGCGACGGCCAGGCGGCGGCCCGTGAAATTCTCGGCGACATGAACCTGTCCGCCGGGGATATCCGGTCCAGGGTAAGCCTGGCCGGGAGCTACTCCAAGCTGGGCGCCGCCCCGAAAACCATTCTGGAGAAAATTGAACTGGCGGAGGGTATCGTCGAGTTTATCGTCCATGCGCCGCTTATCGCCCGCGCCGCCCGCGCCGGACAATTTGTCCGCGTACTGCCGTGGGCCAACGGCGAACTGATCCCCCTGACCCTGGCCGACTGGGATGCGGAGAAAGGCACCCTCTGCCTGGTGGTGCAGGGGCTGGGCAGCAGCAGTATGGCGATTAACCGGATGCAGGTAGGGGATGCCTTCGCCGGCATCGCCGGTCCTCTCGGCCGGCCCAGCGTCCTGCACGCCTATGGGACCGGCGAAACGGTGGTGTTCACCGCCGGCGGCGTCGGCCTGCCGCCGGTCTATCCCATTATGCGGGAGCATTTACGCGCCGGTAACCATGTCACGCTTATTGCCGGTTTCCGCAATGATTCCCTGCTGTTCTGGACCCGCGGCGACGAACGCATCGGCAAGCTGCAGCAGCGTTATCCGGGATTGCTGGACGTCATCTATACCAGTAACGACGGCAGTTACGGCGTCAAAGGCTTCGTTACCGGCCCCTTGGAAGAGCTGCTTAAAGCCAATCGGCAAGGGAGCGGCAGGGAGATAGCCGAAGTCGTCACCATCGGCCCGCCGCTGATGATGCGTGCGGTGTGCGACTTGACGCGCACGTACGGCGTCAAGACCGTTGCCAGTCTGAACTCCATCATGGTGGATGCCACCGGCATGTGCGGCGCCTGTATGGTGCCGGTCAACATCGATGGCCGGCTGGTGCGCAAACACGCCTGTATCGATGGTCCGGAAATCGACGGACATCTTATCGACTGGGACAAGTTCCTGCCGCGTTTTAATCAATTCAGCGCGCAGGAGCAGGCCAGCAAACGGCGGCACGGCTTCGCGTAATACCAGGGTCCCCCCGGACGGTGTCAAAGCGATGCACGGGGGGACCACCATCCAAAAGTTTTTTGTGCCAACATCCATCCGATATGCCAGTTGTTTTCAGCATTCCAGCCAAATTAACCGCTATTTTGTGTCGAAATATTAACGTTGCTGTAAAATAAAGTTGCGAGGAGTATTATCAAATGCTTCTGTGATGTAAATAAAATGTGAAGGAATACAGTAATGGCTTATGCAACCAAGAATCCGTTTACCGGCCAGGTAGTGAAAACCTTTCCCGACGCAACCGATGAAGAAGTGTTGACTGCTATAGAGCATGCGCACAAAGCTTTTCTCTCCTGGAAGGACCAGTCTTTCCAGGCGCGTAGTAAAATCATGCAGCGCGCCGCGGATATTCTGCGCGACAACAGCGAGCGTTACGCCAAAATCTTGACCCTGGAAATGGGGAAGATACTGTCCGAGGCGAAAGCCGAAGTGGAACTGTCGGCGCAGATTTTCGAGTTTTACGCCAACAATGCCGAAACCCTGCTGGAACCGGAAAAACTCACCGTAGCGAAACCCGAAGAAGCGGAGTCGGTGGTTTATCATGAGCCGCTGGGCGTGCTGCTGGCCATCGAACCCTGGAATTTCCCCTATTACCAGATAGCCCGTATCATTGCGCCGCAGCTTTCAGCCGGGAATACCCTGCTGCTGAAACACGCCTCCAACGTTCCCCAGGCGGCGGCTATTTTTGAGCAGCTTATGCATGAAGCGGGATTGCCGGACGGCGCGTTTACCAATCTGTATGCCACCCGCTCGCAGATCGAGCTTATCCTTAACCATCCCCATGTCCAGGGCGTGGCGCTGACGGGCTCGGAAGGCGCCGGCGCGCTGGTGGCCCAGCAGGCGGCGAAAGCACTGAAAAAATCCACCCTTGAACTGGGCGGGGCGGATGCCTTTATTGTCCTGGCGGATGCCGACATGGAGCCTACGGTGAAATGGGCGGTCTTCGGACGGCATTGGAACGGCGGCCAGGTGTGTGTTTCATCTAAACGCATGATCGTGGTTGACGACGTCTATGATGATTTCCTGACCCGCTATACCCAAGGCGTGGCGGCGCTGCGCGCCGGCGATCCCCTGCTGGAAAACACCACCCTGGCGCCCTTGTCGTCGCAGGAAGCCGCCGATGAGGTGAAACAAAAAATCCGTCTGGCGGTGGAACATGGCGCTACCGCCACGGAAGTCGGCCCGAAGGTCCCTGCGCAGGGCGCGTTTGTTCAGCCCACCATCCTGACCAACGTGGCGGAGGATAACCCGGCCTATTCCATGGAATATTTCGGCCCGGTCTCCATGATCTTTCGCGCCAAAGACGAGGACGATGCCCTGCGCATCGCCAATGATTCCCCCTTCGGCCTGGGCGGCTCGATATTTACCGCTGATGCCAAGCATGGGGCGGAATTGGCGCGGAAATTCTCCACCGGCATGGTTTATATCAACCATCCCACCCGGGTGAAAGCGGACCTGCCGTTCGGCGGCGTTCGGCGCTCCGGCTATGGACGCGAGCTTATCGGGCTCGGCATCAAGGAGTTCGTTAACCACAAGCTGGTGTCGGTGGTGGATATCAACGCCGAGTTTTAACCCGTCCGTTAACAGTCCCGCCACCTTCACAGCGGAGCCGGCCAATAGCCTCTATTGGCCGGGGTTTGTTGACAAAGTGTCCGGTCGGGGCAGGCTACCAAATCGTAAACACGCCGTGAATCCATCCCTGGAGGCTCGATCCGCGCCATCCCTGGCGCGGACGGTTTACTCTTCTGGCAGCCTGTCCCTCCTTATCAACGCCGAGTACGTTTGTCAGCAGTCTGCGGCCAATAGCCTCTATTGGCCGGCTTTTTAATCTCTCCCCTCACGCGTTAGACACCCACGTTCCTCCGCGGCGGACCCTGTTTCAGATCATCACATCGCCGCCGTTGGGGGAGAGGTTTTGCCCCACATAATAGGAACCGGCTTCGGAAGCCAGCAGCAGGGCGGTGGGCGCGATTTCCCGGGGAAAACCGAAACGGCCGATGGGAAGCTGCGCCTGTTTCATGGCGCGCCATGCGTCGGACAATCCCATCAGCATATCGGTTTCCACCGGCCCGGGCGCGATGGCGTTCACCGTGACGCCATGGGGGGCGCCTTCATAGGATAAGGCCCTGGTGAAACCCACTATCGCGCCCTTGGCCGCGCAATAGTGGGCCTGGCCGGGTGCGCCTTTAAACGCCAGCTGCGAGGAAAAATTAATCACCCGGCCCCAGCGCCGGTCGATCATGCCCTGGAAAAACGTGCGGGTCACCAGGAAGGTCCCGCGCATGTGAACGGCAATCATGCGGTCGAAAGCCGCGACGCTAAGCTCATGGAACAGCAAATCACCGCCGATGCCGGCGCAGTTGACCAGAATATCCACCTCCCCCAGCGTTTCGCCGGCCCAGCGGCCCATGGCCGCGACCTGGTCTTCGTCGGCGACGTCGCAACGGGTGTGGACTACCGGCAGGCCGCGCCGCGCCATATTTTCCGCCAGGGCGAGGGCATTGTCGTCGTCGCCGTACTGGCAATACCCCACGCTGGCGCCCTGTTCGGCGAAAAGCGCGACGATCTCGGCTCCGATGCCGCGGCTGCCGCCGGTCACCAGCGCGCGGCGTCCTTCAAGACTAAAGACATTCATGGGTGTATCTCCTGTGATATCAGCGGTGCCAGCCAGTCGGCATAGGCACGGATGCCCTGTGACAATGAATAATGGGGAACGAATCCCAGCCCGTCGGCGATGGCGGAAATATCAAAACGGTGCTGGACATCATCCAGGGGGTCGGGTCCGTCGGCGAACCGGATCTGCCCCTGTCCCAACACCTGCTGTACGGTTTCCGCCACCTCGGCCAGGGTCAGGTAGCTGCCTCCGGTAGCGGTATAAACGCCGTCGGGACAGCGGGGGGCATCCAGCGCCGCCAGCAGCGCCGAAGCCGCGTCGTCCACATAAATATACTGGCGGTGGAAATCGGCGCCCCACGGCCACTCCACCGCCTGGCGCCGCAGTACGGCGGTAATCAGGGAGCGGATAACGCAATCGGTGGTACGGCCGGGGCCATAGACCCAGGACAGCCGGATGGCGACATTGTCCTGGCCGTGCTGACGGCGGTAGGCGGCCAATAGCTGCTCGCAGGCCACCTTGCTGGCGCCGTAGACGCTGCCGGGGCGCAGCGGCGCCCGTTCGGTGATCCCCGCGCCGGTATCGTCGGTGGGGCCATAGGCGCTGGTGGAGGAACAGAACACCAGGCGGCTCAGGCCCATGACGCGGGCCATTTCCATGATATTGGCGGTGCCGTCGACATTGGCGCGGATAATGCCGTAAGGGTTGTCCAGCATTACCATCGGACCCGAGATGGCGCCGCAATGGATAATATCGGTCAGCGAATATTGCCGGGCCAGGCCGTAAAGGCGATGGATATCGGTAATATCGCAGGCCAACACCCGATCCGGGGCGTCACGGGCGGCCAGATCGATACCGATTGCCCGCCGGCCTTCCCGTACCAGGCGGTTGAGCAGATGCCGGCCAATCAGACCGTTGGCACCGGTGATCAGGATGGATTCGTCAGTCATGATAAAGTCTCGCCGGAAGACGGCAGCGGTACTGCCGCCGGTGGTTTACCCTCGATGGACAGTTCCGCCGACAGCAGCTTGAGGGTATAGGGATCCGCGGGCGCGTTGAAGATGGTGTCCACCGGACCCTGTTCCACGATGCGGCCTTTGTTCATGACCGCCACGTGGTGGGCCAGCGACCGCACCGAATTGAGATCGTGGGTGATAAACAGCGCGGTGAGATGCATCCTGGACTGCAGTTCGCGGATAAGATCTATAATCTGCGCCCGTACCCGGATATCCAGGGCGGTGGTGGGTTCGTCAAAAATCACAAAATCGGGCCGGGAGATGAGGGCGCGGGCGATGCCCACCCGTTTTTGCTCGCCGGCGCTGAGTTCATGGGGATACCATTCGGCGTAATGGGCCGGCAGATTGACCAGGTCCAATCCCTGGGCGACCCGTTCCCGCCGCTGCCGCGCCGACAGGTTTTCCAGCATACGCAGTGGTTCATCCATCAGACGGCGTACCTGCCAACGGGGATTGAGCGCTACGTAGGGTTCCTGGAATACCATTTGGATACGCTTGCGCAGCGGCCGGAACAGCCTGGGCTCCATGGCGCTGATATGCTGGCCGTCAAAGGTCACGATACCGCTTGTCATGGGCAGTAGCTGTATAAGGCATTGTCCGATGGTGGTTTTGCCGGAGCCGCTTTCACCCACCAGCGCCAAGGTCTGGCCGCGCTCTATAACAAACGAGACATTGTCCACCGCGCGTACCGTTTGCCCCGGCCGTTTGCCCGGGAACAGTTTGACCAGCCCGGTGACTTCCAGCAGCGGGCGCCGATCGCCGCTGTCCCGGTGCGTGGCCGGCAACGGGCGGGCCAGGGCGGCGGCCAGCAATGCCTGGCTGTAGGGCAGGGCCGGGCCGGCCAGGAAACGGTTGACGTCGTCGATTTCCACGAAGCGTCCCCGGCGCATAATGGCCACCCGCTGGCAGTAATGGGCGATAATGCCCAGGTCGTGGGTTATCAGCACCACCGACAGGCCGCGGGCCTTGCAGCGCGATACCAGCATATCCAATACCTGGACCGATACCGTGGCATCCAGGCCCAGGGTGGCATCGTCGGCCAGCAAAATGGCCGGCTCGGCCACCAGCGCCATGGCGATAACCACCCGTTGCGCCATCCCGCCCGAGAGCTCATGGGGGTAAGCGTTGGCCCGGTTGGCGGGATCGACAATGCCCACTTCCGTCAGCAGGTTTACCATGGTTTGCCAGGCATCGGCCTTCGGCTGCGGACGATGGCGCTGCAAGACCCGCACGATCTGCCGGCCTACCGTCTGTACCGGATCCAGCAGCGCCTTGGCGTTGGTGCCTATCAGGGCGATGTTGCCGCCGCGCACTTTTTGCCGTTCCCGGGGGCTCATCTCCCCGATGGTTTTGCCGCCAAGGGCGATACGACCGGCGCGCTGTACGGCCCCCTCCGGCAGCAGGTTCATCAGGGCCCGGGCCAGCATCGATTTACCGGCGCCGGTTTCGCCGACGATGCCCAGTATTTCGTTGGGCAGCAATTCAAAGCTGACGCCGTCCAGGACGGTATCGGCGGACGGCGCTGCGCCGATGGTCACGGTCAGGTCTTCAACGGTCATGACCGCCGGGTTATCAGTTTGGCGACGAATCATGGAGGGCCTCCGTCGGGCGGTGCGCTTTTTGCCGGGGCGCGGCCTGCCGGGTCTCTTCCGGCAGAGGAACGGCTTTTGCAATCCCCTTGCCGCCGAGGCTGCCGCTGCGGCGGACTTTATGGGGATCAAGCCAATCGCGGATTGCGTCTCCCAGCAGGGCGAAACTCAGCACCGAAAAGACAATGGCCACGCCTGGAAACAGCGAAACCCACCATACCCCCAGGATCATCTGCTGTGCGCCGCCGGCCACCATCAGCCCCCATTCGGGGGTGGGCATCCGCACCCCCGCGCCGACGAACGACAGTCCGGCGGTCAGCAGGATCGCCATGCCGATGGAAATGGAAACCTGGATCATGGCCGGCAGCATGGCGTTGGGCAGTAAATGGGAAAACATGATATGACGGTCGCCGGCGCCGCTGCAGCGGGCCGCCGCCACAAACGGACGATCGCGCAGCGACAGCACTTCGGCCCGGATCAGCCGGGCGAAGACCGGAATAAACAGTACCGCCAGCACAATGGCCACGTTCCAGATTTCCTGGCCGGTGACCGATACCAGCGCCATGCCCAGCACAAAGATCGGGAAAGACTGGATAAAATCGAAAACCCGCATGGCAAAATGGGAAAAAGGGTTGCGGTAATAACCGATAAGCAGCCCCAGGGGCACGCCGACGACAAAAGCGATAAACACCGAGACAACGCTTATCAGCAGATTAATGCGCGTGGCATAGATAACGCGCGACAGCACGTCCATGCCGTTGATGTCGGTGCCGAACCAGTGCGCGGCCGAGGGCGCCTGCAGGCTGGCCAACGGATCGGCCTGCATGGGGTCGAACGGCATCAGCAGCGGAGCAAACAGGATAAGTACGATTTGCAATACCATCAGCAGCAGGCCAAACAGAGCCGCCGGGCGGTGCAGGATGAAAAGAAGGCGTCTCATGTGCGAATCCTCGGATCGGCCAGTTCATACAGAATATCCACCGCCAGGTAAACCAGCAGTACAAACACCGCGGCCACCAGGATAAATCCCTGCAGGGCCGGGTAGTCGCTGTTGATCACCGCTTGTACCGCATATTGTCCCAGGCCGCCCCAGGAGAAAATGGTCTCCACCAGCACCGCCGAACCGAGCAGGAAGCCGGTGATGAAACCGACAATGGTGATAATGGGCGGCAGGCTGTTGCGCAGCGCCATGCGCACCAGCTGCGCTTCCGACAGGCCGCTGGCGCGGCCGTGCTGTACGAATTCGCTGCGCCATACGCCCGAAAACACGCTGTGGGTCATTTTCATCAGCGCGCCGGCGTTCACCACCGCCACGGTAATAACCGGCAGGATCAGCCGGCCGACGCTGGAACGGAATGTTTCCAGTGAGCCGGCCAGCAGGCTGTCGATGGTATAAAAACCGGTCACGTAGGGCGGCGGCGAAAGGATGGCGTCCAGGCGGCCGAACGGCGGCGCGGCCCAGCCCAGCACGCTGTAGAAAAAGAAGATCAGCAGCAGGCCGATCCAGAAATCCGGTATCGCCCCGGCCGCCAGACCGTATACGCGGGCAAAGAGATCGATAAAGCCGCCGCGCCACACCACGGATGCGATGGCCAGCGCGATGGCCACCACCACCATCAGCACCAGGGCATAACCTATCAGCTCAAGGGTGGCCGGCGCCCGGTCGAGCAAATCGACGGTAACCGGGTTGGAGGTAAAAATAGAGATGCCGAGATCGCCCTGGAAAATATGCCGAACATAGTCGGCGAACTGGACCCATATGCTGTGATTTAATCCCAGCCGGTCGCGCAGCTGCGCCACCGCTTCCGGGGTCGCCATATTGCCCAGCAGCAGCACCGCCGGATCGCCGGGCAACAGCCGGATCAGGAAAAACGTCACCAGCAGCACCCCGAACATCTGCGGCACCACCAGCACCAGTCGCCCCAGGATAATCTGCAGCCAACGCGGGAGGATATCCCACTGTTTCTGAATAGTGGCAAGCATCACCTGCACCTTCTGCAATATAAAAAACATCCCGGCGCGCCAGCGCAGCGCCGGGCCCGCTTAACGCTGGTTAATCCTTGCGAAAGTCGTACCAACTATTGCTGTTGGGGGTATACCAGGAGAAGCCGGTCACTTTTTTGCTCACCGCCAGCTGATAGCCGGGATTGAACAGGAAAACCCAGGGCGCTTCTTCAATCACGGTCCGCTGCACTTTTTTCATATCCGCATCGCGGGCGGCGTTATCGGTGGAGATCAACGCGTTATCGATCATCTGGTCCACCTGCGGGTTTTTGTAGTGCGAGTAGTTGACCATGGATTTACTATTGATAAACAAATTGGCGCCGTAGGCCGCGTCCGGCACGATTGCCATATCGCGGATGAAAAACATCGGCATCTGGCCTTTGGAATAACGTTCCACCAGGCTGGAAGAGGGCAAATTCACCAACTGGGCATCGATATTGGCCTGGGCGAAGGTGGATTTCAGCGCCACCGCCAGTTGTTCTTCGATGGGCTCGCCGGTGCGGTAGCCGATTTGGGTCTTGAAACCGTTGGGATAGCCGGCCTTGGCCAGCAGCGCCTTGGCTTTTTGCACATCGAAGGTGTAGGGGAAATAGTCGCCGGTATAGGCCGGGTAGATCTCCGCCACCGGGCTCTTGGTGGGACGGGCGGTACCCATGTATACGCTTTGTTCCAGCTCGGGCCGCTGTACCAGGTAGTTCATGGCTTGCCGGACTTCCACCTTATCGAACGGCGGCGTATTGTTGTTCATTTCCAGCCGGTGGGTGTAATTGCCGTAAACCTTCCATACTTTTACCGTGGGTATCTTGTCCGCCAGACTTATCTCTCTAGGCGTCAGCCATTCCGCCACGTCGATGGAACCGGCCTGTAGCGCCGCCAGGCGGTTGGACGAGGTGGGCATTTCACGAAATACCACGCGCTTGATGGCGGCGGGACCGCGGAAGTAGTAGGGATTAGCCTCATACACCACTTCCTGGCCCGGCGCGAAGCGGCTGATAAAGTAAGGGGCGAAGGACGCGGAATGGGAGGAGAGGTAGCGGGCGCCCCAGGGATCCTCGGCGGTCAGGTGCTTTTTGATATCCTTGCTGTCGATGATGCCCAAATCGTTATTGACCCACAGGCGATCCAGCAACAGCGACGGATGGGGGATGCTCACCTTGACGGTATAGGCGTCCACTTTCTGGAATGAACTGAAATCGGCCACCTTCAGTATCTGGGTCATATACCAATAGAAGGTGGCTTTCATATTCCAGCCCCGTTCGAAGGTCCACATCACATCGTCGGCGGTCATTTCATTGCCGGCGGCGCTTTTCACCCCTTTACGCAGATGGAAGGTTATGGATTGATGATCCGGCGACAGCGCGTAGCTTTCCGCCAGGTCCCCTTCGATTTTACTGAAATCCTCCACCCGTGCGCCGCTGGCCGGGTCGGTTTTACTGCCGTAGGCCAGCAGACGTTCAAAGATATTGCGGCGTGCTTCGTGTCCGGCCTCGGTGGGCGGGTATTCCTGATCCAGCGATTCCGGCGTGCGCGGCCCGCCCACCAGCAGCGTTTCAGCCGCCGTTTGCGCGTTTGCCGGTCCGGCGCAGGCCAGCCAGAGCAGCGCGGCGGCCGACAGGATGGATGAATGCTTGTTCAAAATGGTCATGTTACTTTCCCTCAGTCGTAAAACGGCTAAACAATGGGTTGAGAGACCGTTGGGCCTTGCCGTGAGCGGTCAGCTCGGTAACGTCACCCGAAAGGGGGGGACAGTGATAACGGTGCAATCATCCTCGCCGTGGTTTTTCTGCACCAGATTGGCAAACAGCCCCGGCCGGTCCAGGGCCGCCATATTGCAGTGCCAGGTTCCCCGGTGGTATTGGAGAGCCATGCGCCCGTCCACGACGAACGCCAGGGCGCGGGCGGTATCCGGCCGATCCCCGTCGCCGCCGGGACACACCACCACCAGGTACCGGCTCACATCCAGCGGAAAGAAGGTCTGGGTGGAAAACCCGTGCCTTTCCATCCGTTGAATGTCGCAATGACCCGATTGCGCCGGCGCCCACAGGGTTTCGATGTAGGTCTGGCTTTGCGGTGCGTTGTGCCGGTGCTCCGCCCGCAGCCCGTCCGTCGACAGCAGGATGCCGAACGGGGCGAAGAGGGCCGGGGTTATGGGCAGCGCAATGATGTTACGCATCCGCGGAGCCTTGACGGGCCAGCCAGTCCAGGGCAATGGCCTCACGGGTGGTAAACCAGACATCGCTATACTGGCCGGCATAATCGAAAAACCGCTTCAGGGCGCGGATCCGCCCGGGACGGCCCACCATCCGGGGATGCAGGCCGATTGACATCATGCGCGGGCCCTGTGCCGCCTCGGCGTACAGCACCTCGAAGCTCTCTTTCATGTACTGGAAAAAATCTTCCGCCTGGATCAATCCGGGGGAATTCCAGAAGCGGATATCATTGACATCGCAGGTATAGGGCAGTACCAGCCGCGACTGGCCTTTGACATCGACAAAAAAAGGGATGTCGTCGTTATAGGCGTCGGAGTCATACAGGAAACCCCCTTCCTCGCTAATCAATTCGCGGGTATGGATACTGGCGCCATAACGGCAGTACCAGCCTACCGGGCGTTTACCACAGGTTTTTTCGAACGAGGCGACGGCAAGGTCGATATGGTGTTTTTCCTGTTCGCGGGTCAGCCGGAACACCTCTTCCCAGCGGTAGCCATGGCTGCAAACCTCGTGGCCGTTGTTTACCACCGCGCGGGCCACGTCGGGATTCTGTTCAAAGGCCAGGGCGCAGGCGAAAAAAGTGCTGGGCACGGCCGCGGCATCCAGCGCTTCCAGAATGCGCCATACCCCGACCCGGGAACCGTATTCATACATGGATTCCATGGCCATATTGCGGATATCGGCGGGAAAGGCGTAGCTGCCCCATTCGGTCATCGGTTCCTGATCGCCATCGCCCATGGCGAATGAGCGTTCGGAACCCTCTTCATAATTCACCACGACATTGATGGCGAGACGGGCGCCATTTTGCCAGCGTCCCGAAGGCCGGCGATTGCCATAGCCGATTAAATCACGCGGCGGATAGGGTTTTGCGTCAGCGGACATGATAACCTCATTTTTTTGTCTGCAATATTGCATGCAATTATTGATACAATAATAAAGCAATTGCCGGGCCAAGAGTGCCGGCTTCCCGCAACGGTTTAAAATCAGCGGGTTACCGATTGAAATCAGGGGGGCATACCGGTCCGGGCCGCGCGATTTCGGTGCGCGTTGCCCCATTTTGGGTATGCGCAGCGCCGGCAACCCTTTTGCCGCAACCGGCGATCCGGCCCTATCTGTCGAACAGCGGGGCATAATCGGTATATCCGCGATCGCTGTCATCGGCTCCGGGCAGCAGCGGACGATCGCAGCGCAAAAATTGGCCGCGTCCCGGCGTTCCCCGTGGGGAGCCGTCCCATACCACCTCGCCCCGGGATAGCGTCATGGCCGGCCATGCCGACAATTCCATGCCTTCGTACGGGGTATAATCCACGTTGTGGTGCAGCATCTCGTTGGTGACCGTGACCTTTTTGTCCTGATCCCAAATAACCAGATCCGCATCGGCGCCCACGGCGATACTGCCTTTCCGGGGATAAAGGCCATACAGCTTGGCGGCATTGGTGGCGGTCAGCTCCACAAAACGCTGCGGCGTAATGCGCCGGCGGCAGACTCCTTCGGACCATAGCAGCGCCATGCGCGTTTCCACGCCGGGTATGCCGTTCGCCACCTGATGGAAACCGGGGTTATCCCCATGGGCCCGCTTACCGTCGGTGCCCGCGAAGCGAAAGGGCGCATGATCCGAAGAAAATACCGAAAAGGTGCCGTTGGCCAGGCCGCGCCACACCGCTTCCTGGCTGCCCTTATCCCGGGGCGGGGGGCTGCAGATGCATTTGGCCCCCTCGAAATCGTCGCTCAGCCCGAGGGATTCACGGGTCAGGAACAGGTACTGCGGGCAGGTTTCGCCATATACGTTCAGGCCCTTGCCCTGGGCCCAGCGGATTTGCTCGATGGTTTCCCCGGCCGAGACATGCACCAGCAGAATGGGCACGTCTACCAGCTCCGCCAGAGAGATGGCGCGGTGCGCCGCTTCACGTTCAATCAGCCGGGGACGGGATGCGGCGTGAAAGCGCGGGGCGGTAAGACCGGCCGCCAGCAGTTGTTCGGTGAGCCAGCCTATGCAGTCATGATTTTCCGCATGCAGCATGACCATGGCGTGCTCCCGGCGGGCCAGCGCCAGCACCTCCAGGATTTGCCGATCGTTGAGCATCAGGGCGGCGTAGCTCATATAGAGTTTGAATGAGGAGTAACCCTCCTGGATAAGCCGGGGTAGCTCCTCGTTGAGCACGGCGGGCGTCGGATCGGTGATAATCATATGGAAGGCATAATCGACAAGCGCCTTATCGGTACCGGCGCGCCGATGGTAGTCTTCCACCGCGTCCCGCAAGCTGCCGCCTTTTTGCTGGCAGGCGAACGGAATAAGGGTCGTGGTGCCGCCACAGGCGGCCGAGCGCGAACCGCTGGCAAAGTCGTCCGCCATAACCGAACCGTCGCCGGTAGGCTGATCCAGATGCACATGGCTGTCGATGCCGCCGGGCGTGACGAAACGTCCGGCGGCGTCGATTTCTTGCGTGCCAGCCGGCAGGTGTTGCCCCAGAGTGGTAATGCGGCCGTCGCTGATGCCGATGTCGCAGTGGAAGATATCGCTGGCCGTGACGGCCCGGGCATGACGGATCACCAGATCATGGGTTTGCATGGATGGGGCTCCTGTGATGGGTAACGAATAAATGCAGACATTAATGTGTGCAATTTTTCCGCCACTTTTTAAATGCCGACCGATTTTTAGATAAAAACAAATAAAAACAATTAATTAAATAAAAAATAGCCAGGAATGGGGGACGGCGAAGCCGAACGCGATGCACTATAAAAGCGCCCGCGTTGCGCCTGAATGGCTAAAAAAGCGGCAAAGAGTAAGATGCGGATATGGCGTGGCAGGACGATGCATCAAGGCCGTGGAACGGGGATGAAACAGCCGGCGGGGAAGAGGCAAGCCAGGGAGCGAGCAAAAGGCGCACCCGGCGGCGGACGGCCCGCCGGTCGTTGCCCAGCCAGGGCCACCGTCCCGATTGCCCGGTTATACCCGGTCAGATAAAGTCGTAGATATCGATGTCGCTGCGGCGGGCTTCGCTCAGATCGAGACTGGAAATAATATGATCGAAATGATGGTGCATTTTTTCCTGGGCGCCGCCGATATCGCCCACGGCCAGGCTATCCACCAGATCCGCATGTTCATTGGTCAGGCAGAGCACCCCCTCCTTGGTTTCATAAACCGATTGCACCAGAATGCACCGCTGGATGAGCAGCCCGACCATGCGTTCGATCACCGGATTGCGCGCAATGTGCGCCAGCAGGATATGGAACTCGGCCGCCATGCGGTTAACGTCGTTGCGATGGGCTTCAAAGGCGGACCGTTCCTGCACCAGCAGCGCCCGCAGCGATTCTATATCCTCGGCGGTGGCCCGTTCGCACACCAGGCTGATGACCACATCCTCCAGGTGGCGACGCGCTTCGAAGACATATTTGGCGTCTTCCACCGTCGGGCGGCAAACAAAAGCGCCATGATGCAGGCGGATTTCCACCACGTCCTCGTCTCGCAGCCGTTCCAGCACCCGCCGTACCCGTGAACGGGGAATATTGTAGCTTTCCGCCAGCTTCACCTCGTTAAGATGCTGGCCGGGGCGAAGCCGTTTATCGATAATGGCATTAACCAGGCGCTGGTAAATAATTTCTTCCGTAGGGTGTTTGCCCCTAAGCTTCTCGTTACTGCTGTTGTCACCCATTTATACCTTCAGTCGCGCTTGTGAGAACGGTAAACCGAAAAACGCATCCATGATTTCTTCGATGAAACGGTCCGGATGGCCATTCCCTGTATTCGAGCCTAAAAGAATCCGCGCCGCAAGTTTTTCAACGTGGCGGCCACCAGTTTAACCATGGCCGTGATGACAAGGGAAGTTCCGGGGTGGGGAATTGTCTTCAGGATAACCATCGGATGTAAATCGCTTTTGTTAAAATAATGAACAAACAGCAGGCATCCATACCTTTATCCTATATTCTTGTCCGGTAACCCTTGGGTCTTAACATACGATCAGGAGCCTATCGCAATGCCCTTTTTTATCGTGACCATGACGCACCCCGACGGCGATGGTTGGAAAAAACGTCTTCCCGCCCATATAGCCTATCTGCAAACGCTGGTTCAAACGGGCGTTCTCCGTGCCTCCGGTCCGGTGAAAAATTCACCGCTGCGCACCGGGTTTCTCATATTCAAAGCTGATTCCCGTAAGGAAGTGGAGGCCCTTATTGAAAAAGATCCTTTTTCGATCCAACGGCTCATCGTCAGTTTGACCATCTCCGAGTGGGATCCCCTATTCGGCGAGTTTGCGTCCGAATCCAGCGGCGTGATACCCGGATAAACATGCCGCCAACCGGCGATGACGGCCACTCCATCCCCCGTCCCGGTTATGGCGATTATTCGCCGGCAAACGCCCGTTGGCGATGGATCATCGTCATGGGGATCATCACTTTACCCGACGGCGGCGCTTCACCGCTCAGCGCGGTTTGCATCGCGGTAAACGCGTGTTCGGCCCAGGCATCCTCATTTTGCCGCATCGACCAGACATTGTTGGATAAAAACCCCAGCATGGCATGTTCGTCAAAGGTGCCGATATTGATTTCCGCCGGTATATAGCCGTATTGTTCACGCAAAACGCTGAGCGCGCCTTCCAGTATCGGCAGCGAGGAGGCGATAAAACCCTGGGGCGCCCGATGGTGCCGCTGGAAAAACTGTCGCATCATCAAGCTCCCGTCTTCCTGGCGGTTATGGCCGGCCTCCAGTATCCATTGGCCGGGGTTTTCGCCCATGACCCGCCGGTAACCCTGCAAACGCATTTTAATCGCCGGCTGTTCCGTATCTCCCGCCAGAAAATAGAGCGGCGCCGACCCGTTGGCGGCCATCATGACGCGGGTGAGCTGCTCGGCGCCCTGGCAATTGTCACTCACCACCAATGCGACCCCCGTCTCGCCAAAGTCGCGGTCCAGCAGCACCAACGGCCGTCTTTCCACCAGTTTGGCATGGTGATTCTGCGACTGGAGGGATGAAGGCACGACAAACAGACCGTCCACATTGCGCTGCAGCAGCGCCTCCACCAGTTTATTTTCATGGCGGGCGTCGCTGTATGTGCAGCCGATCATCAACTGGTACCCGGCGTCACGGCAGCGTATTTCCAGCTTCTCCGCCAGGGTGGAAAAAAACAGATTGGACAGGCGCGGCACAATCAGTCCCAGCGTATCGGTTTTATTCAGTTTCAGGCTGCGGGCCGTGTGGTTGACCTTGTAGCCGAACTCGGCCACATAGTTATGGATACGTTCCTGGGTTTTGGCGCTGATACGATACTGCTCAGCCTTACCGTTCAGCACCAGGCGAATGGTGGTAATGGAGAGATGTAACGCCGTGGCAATCTGCTCGACCGTTTTTACCATGAATAATGCGATCCTGAAATGTCATCGTAGAAAAAGTGTAACGTATTCGCTAACTCGAGTCAGCTATTTCATGCCTGCCCATGTCCATGGGCCGTCTGCCGGCCCGCGCCGGCTTATCGCTGCAACGTGTCAATGCCGGCACGGAGACTGAGAACCGCCGGGTGTTAGTAGCTGCCTTTATCCGTTGGTCCCGCCGTTGATTCCGACCGGAACTGCGCCAGGCGCCGGTCCAGGGCCTCGGTATACAGCATGGTATCCACCCCGACCGCCACGAAATTGGCGCCCCATTCGATGCTTTTGCGCGCCATGTCCACATCCACCGCCAGGAAACCGGCGGCTTTGCCGGCCTGGCGGATGCGCCGGATGCTGTCTTCGATAATGCGCTGCACGGCGGGATGCCCGGCATTGTCCGGGTAGCCCAGGGAGGCGGACAGATCCGCCGGTCCGATGAACACGCCGTCGATACCTTCCACCGCCAGAATCTCATCCAGATTATCCAGCGCAGCCTTGCTTTCCACCTGAATCAGCAGGCAGAGCTCATCATTCGCTCTTTTCATATAGGCATCCACCCGTCCCCAGCGGGCGGCGCGGGCCACCCCCGCCCCCACGCCGCGCGTCCCGTCCGGCGGATAGCGGGTGGCCGCCACCACATCCCGCGCCTGTTGCGCCGTATCCACCATGGGGATAAGCAAGGTTCTGGCGCCGATATCCAGCACCTGCTTTATCAGCGCCCGCTGGCCTTCCACCGGGCGTATAACCGGCTGGCTGTCATAGGCGGCGATGGCCTGCAGCTGATGATATAAATCCTGCACGGTGTTCGGCGCGTGCTCGCCGTCAATCAACAGCCAGTCGTAAGAGGACGTGGCGGCGATTTCCGCCATATAGGCGCTGGTGCTGCTTAACCAGAGTCCTATCTGGACTTCCCCGCGCCGTAATCCGGCTTTAAAGGCGTTGGCTAAAATATCTTTCATGTAAAATCCTTACTAGCGGTTATTTACTGGAGAGATTATTGGCGGTATTGATGCCCGGTTTGGTCGTGGCCACTTTCAGCGTCAGGATGCCCAGCGCGCCCACAATGGCAATGGCCGCCAGCGTCAACAGGCCCGCCGCGCCGTTGCCGAAACCGGATTCCGCCTTCACTCGGATAAGCGGGGCCAGAAAGCCTCCCACGGCGCCGAACAGATTGACAAAACCGATGCCCGCCGCCAGCGCGGTGCCGGACAGAAGCTGGGTCGGCATGGTCCAGAACACCGGTTGTACGGCAATGCAGCCGATGGCGGCCACGCAGAGCGCAATAATGGCCGCCAGCGGGCTGACCAGCCCGGAGATGCCGATGCCCAGCCCGGCGCAGAGCAGGGTCGCTGCCGCAATCAGGCGGCGTTCGCCGGTTTTATCGGAATAACGCGGGATGTACCAGGTGCCGAACAGGGCGGCTATCCAGGGGATGGCGGTGACCAGGGATGCGACAAAACCCACTTTGGTGCCCATCAGTTGCGCCACCTGGCTGGGAAGGAAGAAAATCAGGCCGTAAACCGCAATCTGGATGGTCATATAGATCAGGGCCAGTTGCCAAACCCGGCCGTGGATGACGGCATCGCGCAAATGGGTGGCGGTTTTGTTTTTCTCCTCGCTTTCCAATTGGGTTTGCAGCGTCTGTTTTTCCTGCGGCGTTAAAAAGCGCGCGGCGGCGGGGGTGTCGTCCAGGTAGAAGAAGGTGAATATGCCGGCGATCACCGCCAATATTCCTTCAATCATAAACATCCAGAACCAGCCTGGCCGGCCCATGAAACCGTGCATTTCCAGCAGCGCCCCCGATAAAGGGGAGCCGAGGGTCAACGCCAAAGGCGCACCCATATAAAACAGTCCCATAATGCCCGCGCGGTTACTTTGCGGAAACCACTGGGACGTCAGATAAATCATACCGGGGAAAAAACCGGCTTCGGCCGCCCCCAAGAGCGTGCGCACCACCAGGAACTTGGTTTCGCTATCGGCAAACCCCATGGCGGCGGATAACAATCCCCAAATAAGCGTCGTGCCGCCAATCCAGCTGCGGGCGCCGAATTTACGCATCAATAAATTGGCGGGCACGCCCAGAATTGCATAGACCACGAAGAATATGCCGGCTCCCAGCGCATAGGCCTCATTACTGAGCCCCGTGTCGAGCTGATAGGTTTCTTTGGCGAAGCCGATATTCGATCTATCCAGAAAAGCCAATATATACAGCGCCAGCATAAAAGGAATTAATCTGGCGCGGTTCTTTTTTATCGCGCTTTCAAGGAGCGTATTCATGGCCGTGTCTTCCTGTGCGGAGGGTTTTCGTTATTATCTTGGCCGGCAAATAAACATTACCGGCCAAGGTCTTATACCCTCAATAATTCGAGTTGCGGGAAAGCCTACGCACCTTCAACTTGAAGTATGTCGGGTATATATCGCCATTAATGGGTATAAGGCCGCTGCAAATTACATTCGCGGTTAAGCTCAACGCCAAAACCGGGTTTATCCAGCACTGATTTATGCATACGGCCGTTTTCAGGCACCGGTTCATTAAGCAGAATCGGATCAAATTGCGGACGCAGCGTGGCGCAGTCCGGGCTGGTCATCAGAAATTCGCTGAAGGGCGTATTGGTAAAGGTGATAACCGCATGGTGGGAGTAGACCGATGAGCCATGGGGCACCACCAGCTGGCCGCGGGATTTGGCGATGGCGGCGATTTCAATCAGCGTCGTCAGGCCGCCGCACCAGCCCACATCGGGCTGCATGATATCGATGCCGGTTTCCGCCAGGGTCCGGAATGATTGCAACGTACCGTGGTGTTCGCCGCTGCTGACCATCATTCCCGGCGGCGCGTTGCGCTTTAACTCCCGGTAGCCTTCAAACTGCAGCGGCGGCAGGCACTCCTCGATCCATTTCAGGTTGTAAGGGGCGCAGGCGTAGGCCAGTTTGGTGGCGTAATTGACGTCCTGGCTCATCCAGCAATCCAGCATCAGCCAGAAGTCCGGACCGCATTTCTCGCGGTATTCCGCCACCATGGCCGCATCCTGGCGTATCCCGGCATCGCCGTCATGGGGCCCGCGATGGGTCGGCATCTTACCGCCGATAAAGCCCATCTGCTGCGCCAGATCGGGCCTGGCGCCGGTGGCGTAGAACCGTATTTCATCGCGGACCGCGCCGCCCAGCAGCTTATATACCGGCAGATCGGCCACTTTGCCGAAAAGATCCCACAGCGCCAGATCGACGCAGGAAATGGTATTCATGACCAGGCCGCCGGAACCGGCATAATAGAGGGTGGCATTGAGCATCTGGTCGTGGATAAGCCTAATGTCGCTGACGCATTTCCCCTCGATAAAACGGTTCAGATGCTTTTCCACGATAAAACAGCCCATTTCGCCGGCGGTGGAAACCGCAAAGCCGGTCTGGCCGTTATCCGCTTCCACCTCCACCACCAGCGTGCCCAGCACGTTGATGCCGAACGACTGCCTGGATTGTTCATACTCCTTATATTTGCTCATCGGCGTGGCGATATGGTCGTCAATCCAGTGCTGACCGACCTGGTCGTGGTAATCGCCGCCGCCGGCGCCTTTGGCCGCGGTTGCGCCGCCGGTAAACCAGGCGCGGACATGTTTGATTTTCGGTAGGATCATGAGAATGTCTCCTTAAAAGGGGTTAGGAAGCCTTGCGTTCGAAGGGGCTTTTCCAGCCCAGCCGCCGGGAAATATCTTTGGCGCAGGCAATGGCTTTGCCGGCCAGCAGATCGCGGTTATCCGTCGTGATTTGTTGGCCGGTTCCCACCACCGAGATGGCGGCGGCCAATTCATTGCGGGCATTGAATACCGGCGCGGCCACGCAGCGTACATCGGCGTAATCCTCACCGTTGTCAAAGCTCCATCCCTGGCGGCGGATGCCGTCCAGCTCTTTTTTGAGGGCGGCCAGGGTAATAATCGTGCTGGGGGTTTTGCTGATGAACCGGATATTATTCATGATCTTCTGCTGCTGGCGCTCGTCCTGCCAGGCCAGCAAACATTTGCCTATTCCGGAGCGATACAGGGAGAGACTTTTGCCTTCATGGGACCGGACGCTAATGGTGGAAGTAGATTCTATTTTTAAAATATAATAGGCATTCTGATCGTCGATAATACCCAGATGGCATAATAATCCGGTATCTTCCATTAATTCCGTCAGCCGCTGTTTGGCGATATCCCGTAAATCCATTTTGCCTAGCGCCTGCTCGGACAATTCCACCAATTTAGTCCACAGGCAATAATTATCACGAACATCAAGCGTAATAAAACGCTGCCTTTTTAATTCAGCCAATATTAAATACGTGGTGCTTTTAGGCAGTCCCAGCTCGGCGATAATATCGGCGGCGGAGCAGGGGCCGCGCCGGGCAATAACATTCAGGATATCAATGGCGCGTGTCAACGCCGGGACTTTGCTGTTTTCCATTATGCTGGACTCCGGTCTTGTGTAATGGAATCAGTGTTGTCTTGCGGGGGGTTAAATTATGTGAGCAATATCAAAAATGGCTATTTCGGCAGAATAATGGGACGGTCACAGATCAATTCTGTGAGATTACGCACGGCTTTTTAAGCAGCGAGTACAATGGGCTGTACTGAACCGCCGGTTCAAATCCGTTAATCATATAAGCCCTCCCGATCCACCGCACAGTAGTTTTTACGACCACGGATCCGGCGTACGGAGTCCCTGATTATCAGCGTGCCGTTCAGCAATAGGCTACCCACCGGGGCGTCAGGCCGTAGCAGTCGCTGCTGGAGCATTCTGACGGCCTCTGCGCCCAGCTCGTCCCGCGGCACATGCACTGAGGTAAGGGGAATATCATGGATGGCGGCGAGGTTGAAACCGTCCATGCTCATCACTGATACATCCTGGGGCACGCGTAAGCCGGCCTTCTGCAACGCATTCATCGCCCCTACCGCCATAAAGTCCCCGCCGGCGAGGATAGCGCTCGGCCGCTCCGAAGGCGGGCAGGACGACAAAAAGGCGCTCATCAGGCGCTCGGATTCCGCGGCGCCGAAACCTTGCGCTATAAGCTGATGCCGTTCTTCGCTGAAAGCGAGATTGCGCATGTTCCAGGCCTCCCGCACACCGTACATTCGCAGTTCCATGGTGTAGCGTCGCAGGCAATGCAGCGTCAGGATATTGCAATGCCCCTGCTCGAACAGATAATTTATTGAAAATTCGCCGATGAGCTGATGATGGGGCGAAACCGAGGGCAGCCTCATACGGCGGTCACGACAGTTAATCAGCACGCAGGGCTTATGCAGCTCGGCCGCTAAGGTATGTATTCTGGGGTCGTCAATGCCGATAATCAGCGCGGCCTCGGTTTCCGGCAGGCTCATTTTTTCCAGAAACAGCGCGGCGTCGCTGTCGTTTTCCTCCAGTCCGCAATAGCGCAATCGTACCTCGTGCTGCGTCAGCGCCTGGCTGATGCCCTGGATGACCTTGTAATAAAAAATATCGGTGCGCACGTCGAAGGCGCGGGGCGGAGCAAAGACCAGCAATCCGTTCAGCAGCAGCCGGCCGTTCGACAGTTCGTTCATCACGCCTTTTTGGCGGGCGGCCGCCAATACCCGACTGCGCGCCGTGGCGCTGGTATTGGCCTTTCCCGCCAAAACCCGTGAAACGGTGCTGATGGAAAGCCCCGTTTCACGGGCCAGGGCGGTGATATTTAATTTTTCTTTCATTTTGTGATCTTCATCATATTTGCCCATGCAAAAATTTTCATGAGCTTATTTGCCGTTTTTTAGCAGGCCCGCGGGGAAATAGAACGCTTTATTTATTATGTCATGAAAATTTTTGCAAAAAACGGCATAGACTCGCATTTTTGGCTCTTTTACTGTCGGGATGATAGCCAACCGATACGTAGAGGAAGTCATGAGTCTCGTTAATCATTCCAAAGCGGTAACCCAGGCAGGTAAACGGGCGGTAAAACATTTACGCTGGTGGATGCTGGCCTTATTTCTGCTCGGGGTTACCGTTAATTACATCACGCGTAATGCCCTGGGAATACTTGCTCCTGAATTAAAAAATTCCCTGCATATGACCACCGAGCAATATTCGTGGATCGTTGCCGCTTTTCAATTGGCCTACACCATTTTTCAGCCGTTTTGCGGCTGGCTCATTGATGTGATCGGCCTGAAATTGGGTTTTTTGATTTGTGCTGTAATTTGGGCGTTGATGTGTTTGCTGCATGCCGGAGCCGGCAGTTGGATTCAACTGGCGGTGCTGCGCTTTTTTATGGGGGCGTCGGAAGCAGCGGCCACTCCCGCCAATGCCAAGGCCATCGGCGACTGGTTTCCGAAAAACGAGCGCCCGGTGGCGGCGGGTTGGGCCGGCGTCGGGTTTTCCATCGGGGCTATGCTGGCGCCGCCGATTATCTATGCCGCCCACGCCTCTTTCGGCTGGCACGGCGCTTTCTTCCTGTCGGGCTGTCTGGCCCTGCTGTGGGTGGGGCTTTGGTGGTGGCTGTATCAATCGCCGGCCACGCATCCTAACCTGACCGAAAGCGAGCGCGCCTTCATCCTGCAGGATAACGATCCCGTCCCCGTCAGGCAGCCGTTTTGGCGGTCAATGAAAAATATCTCAAAGGACAGACGTTTCTACGGCATCGCCATTCCCGCGTTTCTGGCGGAACCCGCCTGGGGGGTCTTGAGCTTCTGGGTGCCGCTCTACCTGGCGAACGAACGGGGCATGGATCTCAAACAAATTGCCCTGTTTGCCTGGATGCCGTTTCTCGCCGCCGATTTAGGCAGTATCGCCAGCGGTTATCTCACCCATCTCTATATCCGTTTATTTGGCTGCACCCGCATTAATTCGGTGGTGGCCAGCTCAATGACCGGCGCGTTTCTGATGTTGTCGCTGGCGTTGATGACGCTGGTGCAAACCCCTTGGCTGGCTATTTTGCTTATCTCGGTGGGCGGTTTCGGCCATCAGGTTATCTCCTGCATGCTCAGCGCGCTGGTGGTGGAAACGTTCGACAAGGGACAAATGGCGACGGTAAACGGCATGCGGGGTTCATGCGCCTGGGTGGCCAGTTTCGCCTTTTCCCTGATTATCGGCGTTACCGCCGATACCTTCGGTTTTAAACCGCTTTTTATTGCCATGGGCTTTTTTGACCTGATTGGCGCTATTTTTCTGGTGATGTTTATTGCGCAGCGCCGCGCCGGCGTGCCGGCCTGACGTAAAAGGAACAAAATGACATGAAAACATTGAAGAACTGGATACTGTCGCGGCAAACCGATGCGTTCGTTGAGCTTAAGGTGGACTTTCTGCATATTTTTCGCCTGTATGTGCTGGAAAACGGCCTGTTCCGGGTGTTGATCAAACGGCAGGGCACGCTGGCGCTGGATCGCACCTGGAGTATCGCGCCAAAGCAGGACGTCCCCTGGGAAGGACGCGAGCGCGAATATGTCGGCGATTTCTCCCGGCCGGGCTATCAGCTTGAGCAGGACGGCGATACGCTGCGCGTTTGTACCCAGACCCTCAGGGTGACGGTACATCAGCCGCTATGGCTGGAATGGGAATACCGCCTGCAGGACCGGTGGATGCCGCTGGCCGCCGATCGTCCCACCGGGGCCTATCTGCTCAATGCCCACGGCGACGGCATTGAACATTACCAGCGGCGCCATGGGCAGGAACGTTATTACGGACTGGGAGAAAAGGCCGGCGACCTCAATCGCCTCGGCAGGCGTTATGAAATGCGCAATCTGGATGCCATGGGCTATAACGCCGCCTCAACCGATCCTCTGTACAAGCATATCCCTTTCACCATCACCCAGCGCAGCGATGCCAGTTTCGGGGTTTTCTACGATAACCTCAGCAGCAGCTGGTTTGATTTGGGCAATGAACTGGATAATTACCATCCGGCTTACCGCCGCTATCGCGCCGAGGCGGGGGATCTTGACTATTACCTGTTCCTTGGCCCGCGCGTGCTGGATGTCACCAAGGCATTCGTGCGGCTGACCGGTAAAACCCTGTTTGGTCCGAAATGGAGCCTCGGTTACAGCGGGTCCACCATGCATTATACCGACGCGCCGGATGCCCAGCGGCAACTGATGAAATTTATCGCGCTGTGCCGGGAACACGCTATCCCCTGTGATTCGTTTCAGCTTTCCTCCGGCTATACCTCTATTAATGACAAGCGTTATGTCTTCAATTGGAACCTTGAAAAATTTCCCCGGCCCCGGGATATGACCCGTGCGTTCCATCAGGCGGGGCTGAAACTGGCGGCCAATATCAAACCCTGCCTGCTGCTGGATCATCCGCAGTACGACGAAGCGGCGGCGCAAGGGCTGTTTATCCGCGATTCGCAGTCTGACGGCCCGGCGCGCTCGGTTTTCTGGGATGACGAGGGGGCCAGCCTGGATTTTACCAATCCCGACACGGTCGCCTGGTGGCAAAAAAATGTCCGGCAACAGCTGCTGGACATGGGCATCGATGCTACGTGGAATGACAACAACGAGTATGAACTGTGGGACGGGGAAGCCCGCTGCCATGGATTTGGCCGGGAAATCGCCATCAAGCACATCCGGCCGGTGATGCCGCTGCTGATGATGCGGGCGTCGTTTGAGGCACAGCTGCGGTTCGCGCCGGATAAACGGCCCTATTTGATCTCCCGTTCCGGCTGTGGGGGAATGCAGCGCTATGTACAGACCTGGAGCGGAGATAATCGCACCAGCTGGCAAACCCTGCGTTTCAATACCCGCATGGGCATCGGGATGAGCCTGTCCGGGTTATATAACGTCGGTCACGACGTCGGCGGTTTTTCCGGCGAACGGCCGGATGCGGAGCTGTTCGTCCGCTGGGTGCAAAACGGCGTGATGCACCCGCGCTTTACCATTCACTCCTGGAACGATGACGGCACCGTCAACGAACCCTGGATGTATCCGGCGGCCACCCCGGCGGTACGCGAAGCCATTCGCTTGCGCTACCGGTTGATGCCATATCTTTATACCCTGTTCTGGCTGGCCTGCAGTGAAGATGAGCCGATGCTGCGCCCGACGTTTCTCGATCATGAACAGGATGAACGTACCTTTGCGGAAACCGACGATTTCATGCTGGGGCGAGACCTGCTGGTGGCAAGCGTTGTCGATCCGGGGGCGCGTCGGCGCAGGGTCTACCTGCCCGACAATCAGTGCGGCTGGTACGATTGGCATAGCGGACAGTACTTCACCGGCGGGCAGGAGATTGTGCTGGATGCCCCCCTTGAACGCCTGCCGCTGCTGGTGCGGGCCGGCGCGGCGATTCCCCTTTCCGGCCATTATCACTGCCAGGACAGCGCGGCGGATGACCGGCGCCGGCTGGCGCTTTTCCCCCTGTCGGGCATCGGCTCAGGTACCGGGCTGCTGTATGAGGATGACGGAGAGAGCTTCGGCTGGCGGGACGGGCATGCCCTTTGCCTGCGCTGGGAAATGCACAGCAAGGCTGACCGGATAGATATCCGTTTCCAGCAAGAGGGAGATTACCGCCCGGCCTGGGATGTCTTGACGCTTCAACTGCCCGCCGGCGAGGATCGCCCTCTTTATATCAACGGCACGCGGACCACAACATATCGCCTTGGCTGAGGGGGCATTGTCGGCTATTTTATAGGTAGGATTATCATTCTTCAGGCCGTTGGGCCGACAGAGGGGCGGGGGGGTTCAATGAAAAAACGGCCCGGTTTTCCAGTTATGCGCTGCAGCAACCCGTCCGGCCGGCGATGATATCCTTATCCCGCCGCCGGATGTTGCGCCTGGGGGCCGCATGGGCAGCCTGCGGCGTCCTGGGGGGCAGTGTTGTCTCCGTCGGCGCATCGGCCGCCGCCGGCGGGCAACCTTTACCCGGAGGAAAAACCATGCCGACCCGAATAATACCCTCTTCCGGCGAGGCGCTGCCGGTTATCGGCCTCGGTACTTATCGCGGTTTCGATGTCAGTCCCGGCGGCGCCGATTATGCCCGGCTTCCGGCGGTGCTGGATGCGCTGTTCGCCGCGGGCGGCACGGTTATCGACAGTTCCCCCATGTATGGTCTGGCGGAGCGCACGGTGGGGGCGCTATTAAGCGAACGGCACCCCCGCCCAGCGGCGTTTATCGCCACCAAGGTGTGGACCTCCGGCCGGGAGGCCGGTATCCGGCAGATGAATGATTCTTTCCGGTTGCTGCAAACCGACATCATTGATTTGATGCAGATTCACAATCTGCTGGATTGGCGGACGCACCTGCCGACGCTGCGCGACATGAAAGCGGCCGGCCGCATCCGCTATATCGGCGTCACGCATTATTCCTCCTCGGCCTACGATGCCCTTGAATCAGTGCTGAATACCACGCCTCTGGACTTCCTGCAGATCAATTATGCACTGGATGACCGCGCCGCCGAAAAGCGGCTGTTGCCGCTGGCCCGGGATAAAGGCGTGGCTGTCATCTGCAATACCCCCTTCGGCGGCGGAGGCCTGCTGCGCCGCCTGGCTTCAACGCCATTGCCCGGCTGGGCCGGGGAGGCGGGGGCCGTTTCATGGGCACAATTGGCGCTGAAATTTATATTGGCCAATCCGGCCATAACCTGTGGGATACCGGGTACCGGCAATCCGAAGAACATGGCGGAAAACGCGGCGGCGGCTTCCGGCCCGGCGCTCTCCCCGGCCCAATTGCGCGAGCTTATTGCGTTGGCCTGATTTCAGGGGCATCCCCGTATTCATTCAGCATCACCGAAAAAAGGATATCTTTGCACAAACACTTTCCCGTCAGTCTCTTCATAATATCCTCGTCTAGAGCATGTATGAACAATACGCGGCCCGCCGGCGCGCATTACGCCGCTTTTTTGCCTCTCAGCCCCCAGCCGGCGGCCAGGATAATGAACCAGAGCGGCGTGACCAGCAAGGCTTCCCGGGTATCTTCCTGGAGCGCCAGCAGGATCAGGACAAACACAAAAAACGCCATGCATACCCAGCACATCCCTTTACCCAGCGGCATTTTAAAGCGCGATTGCCGATGCCGTTCCGGGTATTTCCTACGATAAGCGAGGTAAGAGCAAAGGATAATGGTCCAGATGAACATAAACAGTATTGCCGACACCGTGGTCACCAGGGTGAAGACCGTCATGACGTTGGGAATCAGGTAAATCAGGGCCACGCCAGCTAACAGGCAAAGGCAGGAAAACATCAGACCGTTGGTGGGCACGGCGCGGCGCGACAGATGGGCAAAACGGCGATGGGCCGACCCCTGTTCCGCCAGGCCGTAGAGCATGCGGCTGGTGGAAAACATGCCGCTGTTGGCCGAAGAGGCCGCCGAGGTCAGCACGACAAAGTTCACCACGCCGGCGGCGGCAGGCAGCCCCGTCAACATGAACATGGACACAAACGGGCTATGATCCGGCGCGATGCTGTCCCAGGGCGTTACCGCCATAATGGCTATCAGCGCCAGCACATAAAACATAATGACGCGCAGAGGGATGGCGTTAATGGCGCGCGGCAATACCTTGTGCGGATCGCGGGTTTCCGCCGCGGTGGTTCCCACCAGCTCGATACCCACAAAGGCAAAAACCGCGATTTGGAAACCGGCAAAAAAGCCGCTGAGACCTTTAGGAAACAGACCGCCATGCCGCCAGAGATTGGACAGGGCCGCCGTATCGCCGGCATGTGAGGGATAATGCAGGGCCGCCAGCACGAAGCCGGCGACAATCAGGGCGACTATCGCCACGATTTTAATAATGGCAAACCAAAATTCCATTTCGCCAAACAGCCTGACGGTGGCGATATTCAAGGTAACAAACACCCCAACGCACAGCAGTGCGCTCATCCAGATTGAAAAATCGGGAAACCAGAACTGAAAATAGGCGCTGATGGCCACCACATCGGCGATGCCGGTGACTATCCAGCAAAACCAGTAGGTCCAGCCGGTAAAATAACCTGCCCAGGGGCCTAGCAAATCGGCGGCGAAATCGCTGAAAGATTTGTATTCAAGATTGGAAAGCAGCAGTTCCCCCATGGCGCGCATCACGAAAAACAGCATAAAGCCGATGATCAGATAGACGAAAATGATGGACGGGCCGGCCAGGCTGATGGTCTTGCCGGAACCCATAAAGAGTCCGGTGCCGATGGCGCCGCCGATGGCAATCAGCTGTATATGGCGATTATGGAGATTGCGCTGCAGTTTCTCCGGGCTCTGTTCAGCTAATAGATTTTCTGTTGATTGCTCAACCATATAGACTTATTCCTGTCGGTGATATTGTTTCGGCTCTGCTGGCCGATATCTGTGCGGCGCGAACGCCGGTAAGCCGGCATAAGATAGTGGAATAATAGCTTTAGGGGGTAATTATTTTTAACCGGCCGAATGAAAACGGACAGTACGGACCGCACGGGAAATATATCCGCGTGATGCCCGAGGAAAGGGTTCAGGCAGCGCTAGCCTAATAAAAAGGATGCCGCGCGCGCCGTTGCGTCAACAATGCCGCCTGTTGCTGAACGACCTCCCAAATCACTTCCCCGGCGGGTGATAACGTTCGGTTTTTACGCCGGGCCAACATGAGCGAACGATTGATTTCCGGTTG
Source organism: Sodalis sp. RH16 (assembly GCF_047324245.1). Taxonomy (NCBI): domain Bacteria; kingdom Pseudomonadati; phylum Pseudomonadota; class Gammaproteobacteria; order Enterobacterales; family Bruguierivoracaceae; genus Sodalis; species Sodalis sp. RH16. The sequence continues at coordinate 3,960,151 of NZ_CP178737.1, forward strand.
CAGCGCCCGGACCACCAGGGAACTGCCCGCCGGCAGCGGCAGGGCCAGCGCCGGTACGATACTGATGCCGATACCTGCTTCCACCATGGGAAACAGCGTGGCGGGATGGCCTATCTCCTGCACTATCTCGGCGTTGATGCCCTGTTGCCTGAGGGCTTCATCCAGCAGGGCGCGGCTGCCGGAGGCATAATCCTGTAAGACCAGACGGCAGCCGTTCAGGGATTGCCAGGAGACCTGCTTTTGCTCGGCAAACGGGTGATCGCTGCGGCATAAAAGCAAAAAAGGTTCCAGCAACACCGGCTGACAATATAAGTCCGCGGTTTGGATCGGGTCGATGACAATACCAAAGTCCACTTCGGCATTGCGGATACTCTCCAGCACCCACTGCTGAGGCCGGTCTCGTAACCGCACCTTGATGCCGGGGTACAGCTTCTCGCTCACCGACAGGCACTGCGGCATCAGATGGGCGGAGATGGTCGGGCTTGCCGCGACATGGACCTTACCGCTGCGCTGCTGCCCATAATGCCGGGCGTCTTGCAAGGTGGTGTTCAATTCATCCAATGCGCGTTCCAGGCGACTGACCAGACGCTGTCCGGCTTCGGTCAACACCACTTCTCGGGTGGTGCGATCGAGTAACGTGACTCCCACCTCTTTTTCCAGTTCTTTAATGCTATGGCTTACCGCCGACTGGCTCAGACCAATGGTTTCGCCCGCGCGGCTGAAGCTGCCGTGGCGGGCAATGGCGACAAAAACGCGCAGCTGACGTAGAGAATAGTTCATGCATAAAATTCATAAGTAGATTAGATAAATCAATTTTATTTCTTAAAGCAGCTTAAGCACAATAGCTTATGCTTTTTTTTTCGACAGGATTTTTGATGAAACTGCCCGATTATTTAGATCCCATGACGCTGTCCCTGGTCTGCACCGTGCTGCTTGCCTCGATATTTCCCGCCCGCGGCGATTTGGTGGAGTTCTTTCAGGCATTGACCACCGCCGCCATCGCGCTGCTGTTTTTCATGCACGGCGCTAAACTTTCCCGAGAAGCCATCATCGTCGGCAGTTCGCACTGGCGTCTGCATTTATGGATCATGGGCAGCACCTTTGTCATGTTTCCTCTGTTGGGGCTGCTCTTTAGCTGGTGGCGACCGGTACCGATGAGCCGGGAAATATATGATGGTTTTCTTTATCTGGCCATTTTGCCGGCCACCGTGCAGTCAGCCATAGCATTTACCTCCCTGGCCGGCGGCAATGTCGCGGCGGCGGTATGCAGCGCATCGGCTTCCAGCCTGCTCGGCGTGTTCATCTCTCCGTTACTGGTGGGTTTGGTCATGCATGTCCACGGCGCCGGCGGCAATTTCCATGAGTTCGGCAGCATAATGCTGCAGCTGTTGGCGCCTTTTGTCGCCGGCCATCTGATGCGCCCCTGGATTGCCGGCTGGTTGGGACGTCATAAAAACATCGTCGGGAAAACCGATCGGGCTTCGATTCTGCTGGTGGTCTACTCGGCATTCAGCGAAGCGGTAACGCATGGTATATGGCATCGCGTCAGTTCGGGCGCACTGGCGTTGATTCTGGCGTCATGCCTGGGTTTTCTGGCGATCATCATGATTTTCAATGTCTGGTGCGCCAGGCGTTTGGGGTTTAACCGGGAAGATGAAATTACCATATTATTCTGCGGTTCAAAAAAGAGTCTGGCCAATGGCATACCTATGGCGAACATACTTTTCCCGGCCGCAAGCGTAGGCGTAATGGTATTGCCTTTGATGATATTCCATCAGGTTCAGTTAATGCTGTGCGCTGTATTAGCAAGAAGATATAAAAATAAAGCGAAACAGGTATTGGCCACGGGTACGAAACACCCGGCGCGCGTAAACCGATAATGAAGGAATAGGTGTGATGGAAATTGTCATACAATAAGAAAACGATATGATAAATGTCTGCTGATATATGCTATAGATTGCGGAATTAAGAGCGTGTTTTAAACGGTGTAGTGTTTTTTTATATATAATCATCGACCTTTTCAACGAGAGAGCCCCAAGAATGTTAAAATAACTGCACTATGTTGTTTTTCCTATGCACTTAATTAGGGCAGGTTTCTGACCAGACAATAACGTATTATTACTCCGCCCATGGATTCAATGCTATTACATTGTTATAAAAGGAATAATTATTTTAATAAATTCTTTTTTTGTGGTACGTTTTATGCTTATTTGTGTAAAGTTATGAAAGACGTTTAAAGCGTCTGTTTGCACCGATACTATTAATCAAAGCGTTCATCCCTTTTTTATCATTTTTTTATTATTTGCTGGCGTTATTTCAATAAGCTGCTTTTTTTCAGATAACGTACAGAAATAAGATAGCCGGCGCAGTTCGTGAGATGGATATCAAAACTGCCACATGTAAATACTATTTCAGAACCAGGTAATTGGCGAATAACGTTGTTATCTGGTCAATGCAGGCCAGTCTTGAATAACGAACAGGAAATGCTCATGACAGCTTCAATGTGTCAGGAATCCATGGTTTTAAATGTCGACAACCTCCAAGTTCAGTTTAGCCATGCGCCAATGCCGGTGCTGGATAATATATCTCTGGCTATCAAGAGCGGGCAAACACTTGCGGTGGTGGGAGAGTCTGGCTGCGGTAAAAGTATTACCTCGCTGGCGTTAATGGGATTATTACCGCCCAACGCCAAGGTCATCACCGGCAACCTGGAATTGGACGGCACGGATCTGACCCAACTTTCCGAACGTGAGTTCGCCGATTTCAGGGGGCGGCAGGTTGCCATGATATTCCAGGAACCCATGACGTCCCTTAATCCGTCATTTACCCTTGGCAATCAGCTTATGGAGGCGGCCTTGCGCCATCAGGCGCTCACCGGCCCGCAGGCAAAAGCGTTGGCATTGGACATGTTGAAAAAAGTCCAGATCCCCGATCCGTTAGCGCGTATGGGCAATTATCCTCATCAGCTCTCCGGAGGAATGCGCCAGCGGATCATGATTGCCATGGCGCTGATCAACGGCCCCCGTCTGCTCATTGCCGATGAACCCACCACCGCGCTGGATGTCACCATCCAGGCGCAGATTCTGCAGCTGTTACGCCAATTACAGCGGGATACCGGTAGCGCAATATTATTGATTACCCATGATCTGGGTGTCGTAGCACAGATGGCCCATCATGTCGCGGTGATGTATGCCGGACAGATTGTCGAGCAGGGGGCTGTCCTGGAGATTTTCAACGATCCTCAGCATCCTTATACCATCGGTTTGATGGGTTCCATCCCCATGCTCTCCGCCCACGGGGGAAAGCTGTCCACCATTCCCGGCACTGTGCCCCAGCTCCATGAGATGCCAGCCGGCTGCCGTTTCGCCACCCGCTGCCCCTTTGCGGATCATCATTGCCGCCATCACCGCCCGCAGCTGGAAAATCTGACCCCTGAACATCAGGTGGCGTGTTTCAAAGCCCCGCTGGAAGAAAACATATCGGCGGAGGTTGCACAATGAATAGTCCACATCCGCCGTTGCTGGAGGCTTTGTCGTTAACCAAACGCTTCAACGCCGCCAAAACGCTGTTTCGCACTTCATCCGGCGTGCTGGCCGTGGATCGGGTGTCACTGAACGTATTCCCGGGGGAAACGCTGGCAATAGTGGGTGAGTCCGGATCGGGAAAATCCACGCTGGGCCGTCTGCTGTTGGGGTTACTCCCCGCCAGCGAGGGCGAGGTCTGGTATCAGGGCCGCAATATCTGTGCCTTGAAAAAAAAGCCGCTCAACCAGCTCAGGCGCGAATTGCAGATTATTTTCCAGGATCCCTTCGCCTCCCTTAATCCGCGCATGACGGTAGGGGAGATTATCGGCGAACCGATCTGGCTGCATGAAAACGTCGGACAGGAGGAACGGCGGCAACGGGTCAGGGAATTATTGGACACGGTGGGTTTGCCCGCGGTGTTTGAAGACCGGTATCCCCATGAATTTTCCGGCGGCCAGCGACAGCGCATCGGCATCGCGCGCGCGCTGGCCTGCGGTCCCAAACTGCTTTTGGGCGACGAGCCGGTTTCGGCGCTGGATGTTTCGGTGCAGGCCCAGGTGATTAATCTGCTGGCAAAACTTAAACAGCAGTTTGGACTGACCATGATTATCGTCGCCCATGGATTGGCGGTTGTTCGTCATATGAGCGATCGCACCGCGGTCATGTACCTGGGACAAATCATTGAATCGGCCCCCACCGGCGCGTTGTTCGACAGCCCGCTGCATCCTTATACCCAGGCGCTGATACGTTCCGCGCCCGGGCTTGCCCCGGGAGGACAGCGCGACCTGCCGATAGAGACGGGGGAGTTGCCGGGCCCCGGCTCCGTGCCCCAGGGCTGCCGGTATCACACCCGCTGTCCCCATGTCCGCGACGTTTGCCGCAACTGGGAACCGGTATTGACGCCGGTAGGTGAGGGCCGCCAGGTCTCATGCCATCGTTGGCGGGAATTGCAGCAGCCGGGGACTATCGTGGCCGCCCCCTTATCCGAGGCTTTTTTAAGACGCCATAAGCTTTTTGAACGCCAGATTTCCATTAACAACAGTCAATCCTAAAGGTAAATTCCCGATGAAAATATGTGCCCGGTTTTTTCTTGGTCTTAGTGGTTTGATTTTGCTCGGCGCGAGCGGCATTGCCCAGGCGGAAACCATGCTTCGGGTAGGTCTTAGCAGCGATCCCGATCAGCTCGACCCGGCAACGTCGCGCTCCTATACCGGCAGATTCGTCTTTAATGCGCTGTGCGATCGGCTGGTGGATATCGATGCGCATCTGGATATCGTCCCGGGCCTGGCGACCCAATGGTCCTGGAGCGCGGATAATAAAGCGCTGACCCTGCGTTTGCGTCAGGGCGTGGTGTTCCATGACGGCGAAAAATTCGATGCCGCCGCCGTCAAATATAATATCGAACGGGATCTCACCTTGCCGGGGTCAACCCGTAAAAGCGAAATTTCTTCCGTCAGTTCGGTGGAGGTGGTGGATCCCTATACCGTTGTCTTGCATCTTAAGAATCCCGACGCGGCGCTGTTATCCCAGTTAACCGATCGTGCCGGCGCCATGCTGGCCCCCGGCGCCACGGCCAAAGGAAATGTCGCCGCCCACCCGGTATGTTCAGGACCCTATCAATTCGACAGTCGGGTGCAGCAGGATCGCATAGTACTGACAAAGTTTAATCAGTACTGGAACCCCAAACCTTATCATTTTGACCGGGTTGTCTTTCTACCGGTCCCCGACGCTTCCGTGCGGCTGGCCAACTTGCGCGCCGGCGACCTGGATCTCATTGATTGGGTCTCGGCCAGCGATGTGGGCACGGTGACGTCTGACAGCCACCTGACCCTGGCCAAACCCACGCCGCTGGGATACATGAGCGTGGTGTTCAATATCGGCAATGGCCAAAACAAACCCACCAGTCCGCTGGCCGCCGACGCGCGCGTCAGGCAGGCTTTTTCGTTGGGCATCGATCGGCAGGCCCTCAATCAAGTGGTTTTTGCCGGGCAGTACACGCCGGCAAACCAGCCCTTTACCGATGCCAGTCCCTATCATGTACCGCTGCCGATTCCGTCCCGTGATGTGGCTAAGGCCAAGGCATTATTGGCCTCGGCGGGGGTGACCTCGCCGCTGCATGTCACCATGGTGGTGCCGAACGAACCCGTGGCCCAGCAAGTCGCCCAGGTTATCCAGTCCATGGAGGCCGAAGCGGGTTTTGATGTCAGCCTGCAGATGACGGAGCATGCCACGCTGCTGAGCCGGCTTTCCTCCGGCGACTTCCAGCTGGCGCTGTCTTCCTGGTCCGGACGCCCGGATCCGGACGGCGATATCTATTCGTTTATTTCAAGCCACGGCGCCTTGAACGACGGCCGCTATAGCAACGAACAGGTGGACAAATGGCTGCTGGCGGCCCGGCAAATCAATAACCAGGACCAGCGAAAAGCGCTGTACACCAACGTGGTTCGGCAACTGCAAATCGACATGCCGGTGGCCTATCTCTATTTTGAACCGCGCATATTTGCCATCAGCGCCAAGGTGAAGGGATTCGTTCCTTATCCCGATGCCTTATTGCGACTGGCGGATGTGACCCTGAGTCAATGAGTGCAGCGAATCACGGGCGTACTGCCGAGGATACCTTATGTTAGAGATCATTTGTAAACGCCTGATCCTGGCGATACCGACACTGTTGCTGGTCACCGTGATGGCCTTTTGCCTGCAAAAATTGCTGCCCGGCGACCCGGTGCTGGCCATGGCCGGCGAGGAGCGGGATCCCCAGGTTATTCAGGCGTTGCGGACGAAATACCATCTGGACGATCCTCTCCCGGTGCAATATTACCGTTGGCTTACCAGTGCGGTTCGGGGAGATTTGGGCAGTTCGCTGCGTAATCAGGAGCCGGTGCTGAGCCTGATTGCCAGCAAATTGCCCGTCACGCTGGAGTTATCGGTGTTGTCGCTGCTGATCGCGATGATTATCGGCATTTCCACCGGCATTTTGGCCGCGGTGCGCAAGGGGAGCTGGCTGGATCATGGGATGAACGCGCTCTCTCTCACCGGTATATCCATTCCGCATTTCTGGCTAGGTATGCTGATGATCCTGCTGTTTGCCGTGAAGCTACGCTGGCTGCCCGCCTCAGGCTATGTCCCGCCGTCGATGGATCTTGCGCAGAATCTCAGGACCCTATTGATGCCCTCGCTGGTATTGGGTTCCGGCCTGGGGGCGATTTTGATGCGCCACACCCGCGGGGCGATGCTTGGCGTGCTAAGGGCGGATTATATCCGCACCGCGAAAGCCAAGGGATTGCTGCCGCTGCGGATCGTACTGAAACATGCCTTGCGCAATGCATTGGTTCCCATCATCACCCTTTGTACCCTGCTGTTCGGGGAAATTCTGGGGGGGGCGGTACTGGCCGAACAGGTGTTTACCATTCCAGGATTCGGCAAACTCATCGTTGATGCGGTATTTAACCGGGATTACGCGGTCGTGCAGGGCGTGGTGATCGTGGTGGCGGTGGGCTTTATCCTGCTTAATTTATTGGCCGACCTGCTCAATATCGTCATCAATCCGCGCATGAGGAGGGCCTGACGTGAGCCAATTGACGACGGCCGTGGCTATTGGCCTGGGCAAGAAAAAGCGCCGTGGGCGGGTAGTTGATAAATTTTTCGCCAACAAAGGAGCCATCGTTGGGGCGGTAATCATCATGTGTTTCGTGCTGATGGCATTACTGGCGCCGCTGATTGCCCCTTTCGATCCGGTTAAAGCCGATTTCATGGCGATACGCAAGGCGCCGTCCCTTATCCACTGGCTCGGCACCGACGAACTGGGCCGGGATATTCTCTCCAGGGTAATCTGGGGGGCGCGATCCTCCCTGCTCGCCGGCTGTCTCTCCATAGCCCTGGCAATTGCCATCGGCGTGCCGCTGGGATTGATAGCCGGCTATTGGCAGGGATTTTATGACAGCGTGATCTCAAGGATTATTGATGCCCTGATGTCATGCCCCTTTTTGGTCTTGGCCATTGCCCTGGGCGCATTTCTCGGACCCAGCCTGGGAAATGTCATGATTGCCATCGGCGTGGCGGCAATGCCCATATTTGCCCGGCTGACACGCTCCCAGGTCATGGCTATCCGTAATGAGGAATATATCGAAGGCGCAAGGGCGATTGGCTTGCCGGATCGCTGGATCCTGGCGCGTTACGTTTTGCCGAACGTGTTGTCCCCCATACTGGTCCAGACCGCTCTGTCCATAGCCCACGCCATTATTACCGAAGCCAGCCTGTCATTCCTGGGGCTGGGGCAACAACCGCCGCAGCCGTCCTGGGGCGCGATGCTCAATTCGTCAAAAAGCTTTCTTGAACAGGCGCCATGGATGTCCATCGTACCGGGGGTGGCTATTTTCCTCGCGGTACAGGGCTTTAATTTACTGGGCGAGGGGCTGCGCGATGCTCTCGATCCCCGATCTGAATAAATCAGGATAATACGATGAAAGAAATTGATTTCAATATTGCCTATCCCTCTTACCGGCCGGCCATGATGGGCCGTAACGCCGTGGCGACATCTCAGCCGTTGGCCGCGCAGGCCGGGATGAGAATGCTGATGCAGGGGGGGAACGCCGTGGATGCGGCCATTGCCACCGCCATGGCGTTAACGGTGGTGGAGCCTACCGGCTGCGGTATCGGCAGCGACGCATTCGCCATGGTCTGGGACGGTAAGCAGCTGCACGCCCTGAATGCCTCGGGACGCTCACCGGCGGCCTGGAGCGAAGCCTATTTCGCCGGCCGAAGCGAGATGCCGATGCGGGGCTACGATTCGATAACCGTACCCGGCGTGGTGTCCGCCTGGGTGGAACTGGCGCGGCGCTTTGGTTCCCTGCCGCTGACCACGCTGGCCCAGCCGGCAATAGATTATGCGCAACAGGGGTTTCCCGTCTCGCCGCTGGTGAGTTTTCTATGGCACAAAAATCTGGCGGTGCTCAAAGACCAACCGGGATTCAGCGCCTGCTTCGCCCCTGATGGCCGTGCTCCCCGCGTCGGAGAATGCTTTAAAAATCCCGATCAGGCACGCTCGCTGTCGCTGATTGCCGAAAGTCAGGGTGAGGCCTTCTATCGTGGTGAACTGGCCGAAAAAACCGTCTCTTTTATCCGTCAGTGCGGCGGGGCCATGACGCTCGAGGACCTGAACAGCCACCGGACCGATTGGGTCAAACCGTTGTCCCGGGCCTTTGCCGGCGGTTCGGTACACGAACTGCCTCCCAACGGCCAGGGCATTGCCACGCTTATCGCCCTGGGTATCCTGGAGCAGCTGGATATCGGCCGGTACTCTCCCGATTCCATTGAGGTGCTGCACCTTTCCATTGAAGCCATGAAGCTGGCGCTGGCGGATCTGGATAACCATATCGCCGACATCGACCATATGCGGTTTCCCGCTGATATGCTGTTGAGCGATGAGTATCTCAGACAGCGGGCGGCGTTAATCGATCCCCGGCAGGCGGGGGATTTCAGCTACGGCACCCCCCGCGAGGGCGGTACGGTATATCTCGCCAGCGCCGACGGTAATGGCATGATGGTGTCTTATATTCAATCCAATTACAAAGGGTTCGGGTCGGGGCTCGTGGTGCCGGGAACCGGTATCAGCCTGCAGAACCGGGGCGCCGGTTTCGTACTGAAACCCGGCCACCCCAATTGCGTGGCGCCGGGCAAACGTCCATTGCATACCATCATCCCGGCGTTTGCCCTGGATGGAAACGGCCAACCGCTGATGTCCTTTGGCCTGATGGGCGGCCCGATGCAGGCGCAGGGCCATCTGCAGGTAGCCTTGAGGGTGATGCAATACAAACAGAATCCCCAGGCCGCCATCGACGCGCCGCGCTGGCGCATAGTCGGGGGCCGACGGGTGATGGTGGAAAATACCCTGGGCCGTAATCTGCTTACCGCGTTGCGCGCCCTCGGCCACCAGGTTGAAGTTGAGGACGCGCAGCTTAACCATCTGTTCGGCGGTTCGCAAATAATACAGCGACATCCCCAGGGGCATTACATCGCCGCCAGCGAATCCCGCAAGGACGGCCAGGCGCTGGTGTTCTGAACCGCGCTGGCCGAGGCCGCATCATAACCGGCCTAAGCTCCGGCCGATTGCCGCGCTGATACTGTGCCCTCGGGCATGACGGCTGTTCCAAGGCCCGATGTTACGGAAACGGATCACATAAAGCGATCCGCCCCGCCGGACGCTTCCACCGTGTGCCCGGTGACGAAATTATTGCGGGCCGACAGCAAAAAGGCGGCAATGTCGGCAATATCCTCCGGCTGGCCAAAATGGCCAACCGGGGTTCTCTCCCGGCCCAGCCGCGCGATGATCTCCTCATCGCCGCTCCCTTTGAGCTCCGGCCTGCGCGCCCGGACGCCGGGCAGCATATTATGCGCCCAGTTCTCGGTGGCCACCGCGCCCACGCCGATGGCATTCACCAGAATACCGTCGGCGGCGACATCTAGCGCCAGGCTGCGCGTCAGGTTATTGATGGCGGCGCTCAGCGCGTGAGACACCGTCAGCGGCGGATTGGGAAAAATGCCGCCGATGGAGGAAATATTCACGATACGGCCCCACCGGCGCTGCTGCATGCCGGGGATAACCTCGCGGCAAAATCGTCGCATCGCCGAAAATTTCACTTCCGTCATGCTGTGCCAATCCTCCTCCGAGGTGGTAAGCAAGGTGCCGGTGTGCGCCCGCCCGGCATTGTTGACCAGTAAATCGATGCCGGCGAAATGGCGCAGCGCCTCGCTGACGACCGCGCGGGGAAATGCCGGCTCGGCCACGTCGCCGGCAATGGCCAGGGTTTTCACCCCATATTTATTTTCCAGCGTTTGGGCGGCGGACAGCAATCGCTGTGCGTTTCTCGCCACCATGACGAGATGCACGCCATTATCAGCCAGCTCGGCACAGATACTAAAACCGATACCGGTACTGGCGCCGCTCACCAAAGCCACCTTGCCCGCAATCTTCAAATCCATCATTTTTCCTTATTAAAATCCGTCCGCGGGCAGTAGCGCAGGCGATGCCAATCATCGCCTTTACCAGGGCCAGCGGTTACCGAGATAGTCCAGATAATGGTGCCGCCCCGAATCGCGATAGCGTTCAATTACCCTGGCCATGCCGTTCACGCTGGCAGCAACGTCGATTTCCGCGTCAACAGCGCCGTCCAGGGTGCCCATTGTGGTGGCACCCAGCCCGGATGAATGGACAAAACGCTATGGCTCAGTTCCCTGATATGGGCATAAATACCTCTTGCCGGAATTTTGAGAGCGGCTTTACTGGTCCTGTATAACTCCAGACCGAGCCCTGCTTCAACATTTTTTTCAATGCTGCCGCGATGTGAGGACATAAACGCCATGGCGCCCCGGGGTTTCAGGTAGGGCAATGAGGTGGGGATTCCCATGAAGGGTATGGAAATCACTCCGATTTTTAAAGCGATAAATGTTTATTATCTCTTTCACTATAATGACTTAACTACTCCATAAATTTCTATCTACGCTTTGTGTGTTTAGCGACGCCTATGGCCGGAGAATGAGTCCCGAGGCCGGGTCGGCAGACGGTGCAATATATCCCCGGTGAATGGCTTCGGGTGAATCGCTAAATACAAACAGAGCTGAGAGTTCTTCAGTGCCAAACATTCGATGGACTTAAAAGAGGAAATATATGGATATCTCCCCAACCTCAACCCTTTCTCCAAACACAGTAAATACAATTGACCACGACAATAGACAAAATATAGACATTTTCAACCAGTGGGACACTTGGGCTAAGCAGGCTCCAGAAGGCGGCTCGGAACAGCGCGACACAGCGGTAAAACGCCTGCGCGATTGTATGGAACGGGGCGCCACCTATTTGAATTTGAACTGTCTGCATCTTTCAAGCCTGCCGGATGAACTGCCCCCGAGCGTGCTGAATCTAAAGGCCAGCGGCAACGCTTTCACCTCCCTGCCCAAAGAACTGCCGCCGGGTCTCGAGGAATTAGATGTTGATAATACACCCTTGGAGGAACTGTCGGGCAATCTGCCGCCGACATTGCATCACCTCCATTTAAGCGGTACCAAGCTGCAAACCATTCCTGACAGCCTGCCGCCGGAATTGAAGTCGCTGCATCTGGATAACACTCCTATGGATAGCCTGCCCGCCATGCCGGATGGCCTGCAAGCGCTATTTGCCGGCGGGACCAAACTGACCGGCCTGACAGGCCCGCTGCCCCCCGGGCTGAAGGCGTTGCGCCTAGACGGTACCCAGATATCCAGCCTGTCGCCGAACGCTCTGCCTGCAGGCTTGGAAGTTCTCAGCATGAGCGGCTCGCCATTGACCAGCCTGCCCACGCTGCCTTCATCATTAACAAACCTGAATGTGAACAACACTCAAGTGAGCGAACTTCCGATGCCTTTGCCCGCGGGTCTTCAGATTTTGCAAGCCAACAATACCCAACTGGCGGCTTTGCCCGCCAATTTATCAGCCACGTTGAAGCTGTACATTGCCAATACTCCGCTGGCAGGCTTGATTGAGAAGCTGTACCCCGGCGTTTTGCAGGCCGGTGGAGCCTTGTCCTTGAGTATGCTACCGGGGGGCGTGCTGGCAACAGGGATTATCGGCGGGTTCATCGGCAACGGAACGGCGGGTGGAACAGCCGGCAGTACGATAATCGGCGGAGCTACCGGCGGCGCGCTGGCCGGGGCAGTGCCCGGCAATCCGATCACCGGCGGAGTGGTTGACGGCGCGCTGGCAGGGGCAGTACCCGGTAATCCGATAATCAGCAGAGTTGCTGCCGACACGATACCAGCCGGCTTGCCGGAGGCTGTGGCGCCCGGCGGCGAGACCGGGGAGGGCGCCATTGATGGTGCAATAGACGGCGGCGTGCCGGCCGGCGTGGTAACCGGCAACGCAATGGGGGAGAGCTCTCCCGCAGACACAATAGTTAACGGCGTGGCAGAGGGGACTGTTTCCGAGGCCGAGGCGACCAGCGAGGTCGCGTAAAGCGCATATCCGTTGCTGCGAAAGTGTCGGGGGGCTTGCGCCCCCTTTTCCCATCTCAGCTATCCTATACGCCAGGGTAAAAGAGGCGAGCCGGCTTGGGCCGGTCAGTCAGTGGTAAACCTTTGCCAGACGTTGCCGATATCCCTGAAGCGTTCAATGGTAAAAATGATATCAAAATAAACCTGGAAAAAAACGTCATCCGTTCTCTCTTCATCGAATAGGTATTCGGTTAACAATTCTCGCAGGGCCGATTCCGTTTCCCGGCCGATGTCAAAATCAATAATGAATTCATGCAAAGGCCGTTCTCCTAGGATCAATTTGGCTAAATCGGTCTGTATGCTGGGTATATAGGGTAAGCTAGCGGACGGCGGATCGCCTGCGCGTGAGCGTTTTTGCCGGAGAGCCCGGAATTTTCTTCGTAAGTGCGCCAGATAAGCGATAAAGTCATGGAGATGGGTGTGCATGGTGATAATGCTTTGCAACTGAGTATTGTGCCGGGCGTAAACGTAACGGTTTTTATTGCCGGCGTCGTCGGCGCCCATAGGCCGGTAGGTGGTAAACCAGGAAGGATGCCTTCGTTCGATGGCTTGACTGATATAATAGGGATAGGCTTTAATTTGAACCTGCAGTTCATTCGCCAGAACTTGCGCCATGGAATACTTGCCGCCAAATCCGCTAAAACAAGAGTAAAGATCGATATGTTTTAATTGAGACAGATTATACACCTCAGGCTTGCTCAACATCAGGCCGCGGACTACATGGGAGAACTCGGTGGCGTCCATGTAATTAACATTGAACGGCATGCCATGTACCTTGATTTGAATATGGCTTTTTAGCCCGCCCATGGGGATAATTTCCCAATGTTCACCCAGTAATGACTCTTCCCTTGACACAGGGACCCATTTCTCAACCGGTTCCGGGTCATCGCCTTTTACGGCCAGAATTTTTTTCTTCATAAGGGGCGATGCGATCGTTGAGGATGTTTCCTCAACCCCTTTTACATTACCGGTTATAACGCTCAATTCCATATCATTATGCCTGAGCTTTAAGTTTACGCCTCGAAATATGCCTAGTTCCTCAGCCACGAGAATGGCCGGATGATCGGGTAACCGGGGATCAAAAAAAGTATTGTCCGCGCTGGCGAAACGCCCATTGCCGATACTGACCTGGGAATGCATCAGTAGGCCCTTTTGATCATAAAACAGTACCAATTTGCCCGGATTAATGCGGGTGAGGATGTCAAGGTTCGGCACCAGCAAGCCAGAGTCCAGAATAGTGCCGGCCGGCAGGATGCTGGATTTGGAAACAGTCAAATGATTTAAAAGCGCTTCCGCCTGTTCAGCATCAATATGGTTTGCCTCTGCTAAAATCTTGGGCGGAAGGGCTTCAAAGGGCGTTTTTCCATAAAGCCTTCTGATAGCCTTCCGGCAAATAACACGAAATGAAGGCGTATCCACGGAGAAAATAGGATATTTCATTTTTAGTGCGTATTGACTATTTTGGAGTACCGTGCTTTGATACCACGCCGGCTCTCTGATCAAATAACTGTCCTCGGTTGTCGCGGATGGCGATAAGTCTTTATTTTGTGAAAACTGCAAGGCATCTTTAATATCGCTGTAATCTTTGTATTTTATCAAAGCAAACTCTGGTGGTACGTCGTTTTTGTATTTTCGTAACCATTCTTGTTCTGAATATACCTGGGAATTACTGTTATTTAAATTCTTTGGTGGTCTGATTGCCTGCAGGTCAATAATATAAGCATTCTTACCGATGATATATTTTATTAAAAAATGATTTATAGGATTGTTATCCCATTTGTCGACCCAGAAATTGATTGCCCGATAACTGATAGCGGTCTCGAATTTGGCAGGGAGACTGTAAAATTCATGAATCATGAGATCTTGTAGCGTGGTATAGCCTCCTCGCGAAAAAACATCGTCTTTTGGGACGTTACCCGTTAGACGGTCGGCCAGTGCCAAGAGAATATCATCCTTGCTGAAATGCGAAGATAACATATCATTCAGGAAATATTCATTTTCAGTCATAAAAAAGGTCAGTATCTTTTGGCACTGTTCCGAATGAAAATCTTCGTCTGCTGACGGCATTTGCAAGGAGACCGCGCTTTCAAATCGAATATCCGGTATGACGTTTTGTGTCGCCAGGGGGGAGAACTGGTCTAAAATCATAGGGGATTCGATGCCTACGTCTATCGGGCTGATTTCCCAATTATCTTTACCGTGCGGCACAACCGCTATGGCAGTGCCCATAATATCGTCGTTGTTGGGATCCAGTACTCGCCAAACTTCTTTTATCTCATCGCGCTGTACTTGGAATATGTCATCTCTATCCTTTATATAATGCCGGGTATTTTTAATTAATGCACTGTCCGTATAGATGCCATCCCAAAGGGGTTTTAATTTATCGGGGCCGATCTTCATACTCCATTCTTTTCGCAAATTTTGCTGAAAAAATTTTTGTGCCTTGGTACGGGAGTTGACGAATTGTATGTTTTTCTTTATACCATTATAACATAGCGTTGGTAAATTACCCACGCCTCTTACGGTTAAAGGCAATGGATTGATAAATTTCAAGAGATCGCCTGAAATTTTCTTTGCTGATGAAAAAGACATCTGTGGTGCCAATTTTATGAATTCACCGATAAAAAACTGTTTTAACATGTGCTTGGGGATATTTTGATCTTTTGCCGATTTGAGTATCATTGCTATAAAATTTTGCGGAATTCTGCTCAATGAAATTCCCGTGGGAATAAGAGCTATTATGAGATCAAATATATCAAAAACGACGTCTTCGAATTTCAACGTCATATCGTTATCCTGCCAATAACGCTCGATAGTCCGATAAAATGGAATATGCATTGTAATAAAATCAATCCACGTCGGCCTCAATAAAGAGGTTTTCAATCCCATACTAACTTCCAACAATGTTTTAAAATTCAGTGTATCAATGAAGCTTCGCAGGTTTTGTTCGAGATCGATTTCCTTAAAAGCCGCAAAGGTGATTTCAGGCGTTGGGTTGGAGTAATCATTTTCTTCCGGCGTAACCAGTAACATATCCAAAGGGTTATCACGGTCGTCTGGCTGGTTTAAAAAAAACAGCAGCTGCAACTCGCTCATACTAACTGAAAATTTGGCGCGGCTTCTCGCTTGCAGCCCATTAGGGGCGCTCTTCCATTGAGACATAAGCCTTGAGATCAACTCAGTACTATAAAGCTCGTCAATGATGGAAATATAGGTGAAATCCGCTAAGGTAGAAATAAGGACCAGCCTGTCAGTCTTTGTTTTAACGATAGACAGGAAACCCAGGTTAGTCACGGGTATCGATACGCTAGGGGCATTGGCCAAGGTGTTTTGTAAATATTTTCGAGAATAAACCTTGAAAGTATAGGCCTCTTGGGGGGGGTAAAGGAGATCATAATAGCCTATAAGGGAATTCTTAATGGCGAAAAAACTTTTGAACTTTGATTCTTTATTAATCGTAAGTATTTTATAATAAATGAATTGATCATAATAATCACGCTTATCATCAAATTCACTGGAAGGTTTTAACGTATACAGGCTGGAAAATGTTGCCTTACCGGCCATGTTGAGCTCTGCGGCAATATTGTTCTCTTGCTCAATAAATTGACGGGCGACGTTCAGAGCATGAACATCAAGCAGTCGATGAGACACTTTTTCTGCTTTGATCTTTGATATATACCAATAAGCTGATGCCCATAGCAACAAAATGATATACCCTTGGTCAATCATGTTCTTGTAATATATCAGGCGCGAATCATAATCGTCATTCTCAAAATCTATTGGCGCAAACTGAGCTACCGCGGCGAACTTTGCTTCGGTTATTCGCTGTTCTTCAGTTTCCACCACAATGAACCTGTTTTCTTGTAATATATTCTTTACGATTTTATTAAAGTCCATTTGAAAAGATATTAAAATATCAGAATAAATAAAAGACATTTTGTCTTTTATTAGTTGTGAAGTGTGGTCGTTATTCCATGTTGCCGGCATACGTGTGTATATATTTCTATTTAAGCTGAGATGTATAATGTCTTGAAATAATTTCTTAGCCTGGTAAAATGGCTTGATATTTACCTCATACCACTGATGCTGCTCCATTTCTGGATCGTCGGTTATTCTGAGCAGTTCGATAACTTTTAGCGTTATACCTAAAATGGAGCCATGTTCGGTGCGTAGGCTCAAATAATTGGTAATTTCGCTTGTAAACGTGTTTAAAAATTCAATTTCATCAATTTCATGCTCCGGTACATCAAATAGCACATTGAATTTTGATAATTCGCCAGGGATGAGAAGGTTTTCGCCTTGTAAACTAACGCCATTTTCTCTGGTAAAATCATATAATTTGTAGAAATATCTTTTTTTGATTAAATTGTCAATTCTTTCATTGTTTTCCTGCAATAACGACTTCAGTAATTGCATGTCGTTCTTGTAAAGGATTCGCTCCAGGACGGTAAACCCTGGAACGACATAAAGCTCATTGCAATAATCAAGCTTGGCGTGTTCCATCAATAGCAACGTTTTATAATACTTTACATATTTTTCTTTTTGCTCATAAATAACATTTTTATATAACATATGTATATTGTTTTTCGCTTCAGAAAATGTGACGCCTTTTTTATACTCTATTGTTTCATAAATTCTCTCCTTGTCTGGATCATCATGTAAAAACATTAATTTATCAATATCAAGCTTGAGAAAATTTCTTATTTTAATCTGACTTTTTTCATACTTATTTATCGCATCGCGGGTAGCCACGCTGGCTTGTTGTCTTTCCTTGCATTCATTAATGATTTTTTCAATTTTTCCTTTTAGCAAGATAAGATGAACACATTTAGTCTCTTTTGCGTATATATTACCTTTATCAAAAATATCTTGGACTTTTTCCCCTACATATTTATCAAAAGACAATAGCATGTCGAGAGATTCGGAAGCGGAGCCGGTGCTTAGTTGAAACACGGACAACACATGCTCTAATTCCCGCTGAGCGTCATGATGGGGCATGGAGATCCGGGTTTTGATTTCATCGATAACCACGGTCAACGTTTTATGGACAAGAAAGTACTGTTCGTCGTAAGGCTCGCCCGGGGATGGATTGCATCCGTTGAGCATGGGGACAGGCGTAATTTCATCATTGATGAGATCTTTAATGTCATTGGGCCACTCCTCTTCAAAAACATCATTCTGGTCTACCGGTGTCTCCTGCGCAGCCGCCCCGGGCAGGGTAAAGGCCTTGAGCAGGTTATCGACGGGCCCCGCAAGTATATTTTTCCAAACCGTCAATAAAGGGATCCAAGACCTGCCGGCGAACTGTAGCGTGGCGAACAATGACGTGGTTTCTGTCTGGCGGCGAGGATAACCTCCCGGATGACCGTCGGTCTCGCGCAAAGGTGAACCGTATTGTAGCGCAGGCTGGCAATACGCCGTGCTTAAGCCGGCCCAGGCCAGCATCAATGAACAGCCTAAGTTGTAATGATTGACGCTGCTTGGCGGCAAATGATAGATCTCGCCGTCGGAAATTATCATCTTGCCTGAAAGGTTCCCCACGTATATTTCCCGGCCGCTGGGTAGGGCAACGATTTTGGTAAATACCGAACGTCTTTTTTCTTCAAAATGCAGTGTGATATATTTGCTTCCATGCGTTCTTAGCAGGCTATCGGGATGGCGATTTAACTCTTCTACGCAGGAAAATAATCTATCCGCTTTTATCTCTTCCGCATCGAGATGTTGAGAGACATTATTTGGGGAGCAGGATGCTATGTTATTAAACGACTTTTTTTTGCCGTATGCTACATAAGCGTTGCCGACGCTGCTTTTTGCTATGGATGGCTGTGTTAACCGAGTTTCGACGAGTTGCTGCAGGGGGATAGCGGTGGTTGGGTAAGCGCTGTTGGCGCATGAGAGGCTTTTCATTTTCCTGACTCCTATAAATATATGATTAATACATTTTTTATTTCCAATTATTAATGGTAGATATTTGCTTGAAGTGATATATTTCTTCGGCAAAGTTTATTCTTTTATAAGGAAAAATAGTTTTTACATTATTATTTTGCGGAAAATTTAATTTTTTTCTAAAGAATGTATTCGGTATTTAATTGTTAATTTTTAAATAATATACCGAATGGAATCAATTATTTCTGGAGCAGTATTTAATTTTCGTAGCTTAGGAAAGCTGGTTATAAACATTACCGGTTGAGAGTAATTTTGTCTGCTTAATTAAGGTATGTTGGGGTTAACAACATGATGAATCCGCTTCATCGTACGGCCTTCTCCACGCAGAGAAGGCCATGCAGACCGCGGCGTTTTTACCGGCCGCCGCGATTTACCGCAAGGCGGCCAGCAATCAATAGGCCGCGACTTTATTTAATACGCGCACCAGCTGAGTAACGAAGCCGTATTCGTTATCGTACCAGGCGACGGTCTTCACCAACTGCAGATCGCCTACCTCTGAGACTTCGGTTTGGGTGGCATCAAAAACCGACCCGAAATGAGTGCCGACAATATCGGAAGAGACGATTTCTTCTTCGGTATAGCCGAATGATTCATTGCCTTCGGCGGCTTTTTTCATCGCTGCATTCACTTCATCGACGGTGACCTTTTTATCCAGTACCGAAACCAGCTCGGTGACGGAACCGGTGAGGTTCGGCACGCGCTGGGCATGCCCTTTCAACTTGCCCTGGAGTTCAGGGATAACCAGGCCGATGGCTTTAGCCGCCCCGGTGGTGTGGGGGATAATGTTTTGCGCCGCCGCGCGCGAGGCACGCAAATCCTTGCCCCGCGGTCCGTCAACCAGCGACTGGGTGCCGGTGTATGCGTGGATGGTAGTCATGGTACCGATTTTGACGCCGAAACTGTCATTGAGGACCTTGGCCATGGGCGCCAGGCAGTTTGTGGTGCAGGATGCCACGGAAAGGAAGGTGTCCTCAGCGGTGATGGTGTCGCAATTCACGTTGAAAACGATGGTTTTCATATTGCCGGCAGGGGCTGAAATCAGCACTTTCTTCGCGCCCCCGTCTAAATGGGCCTGTGCTTTTTCCTCTGATGCGTAAAAGCCGGTGGATTCCACCACAATCTCGACGCCAAGCGTGCCCCAGGGGATATTTTTTGCCTCTTTTTCGGCATAGACGGCGATTTTCTTGTCGTTGACGATGATGGCGTTATCGGTGTAATCCACCGTGCCGTGGAAGTCACGGTAGCTTGAATCGTGCTTTAATAAATAGGCCAGAACCTTGGGCGAGGTAAGGTCGTTAATGGCAACGATCTCCACGTCGCTGTTGGTTTCCAGAATCCGGCGCAACACCAGACGTCCGATACGGCCGAAACCATTGATACCGATCTTTTTCATAACCTACTCCTCATAAACAAGATATGTCAGTATAGATAAATGCTTTTCATGAGCAAGCCTGCACGCTGTTATATAAGACATTACTAAGATAGCTAAGGATTAGCCAGAGGGGAGAGGGATAAAGCGCAAGAAACGTGCGTTGAGGTGTATTATCGTTATGAATTATATTGGATTTTATAATCGGAAAATTATGTTTCCCACGGTTTTGCCCGTGAGTTTTCACCAATAGGATGATGAACGACGAGGCTGGCGCTTCTTCAAGGGGTAATCATTGTACGGGGTAGACAACAGGATATCCGGGGTGCGAGTGTATTCACGGGTCGCCGGCTCAAAAATCCTGCGCTGGGTCAACCAGGCAGGAAATTCGGGTGGCGCCGCATTCCGGATAAGACTCACGGCCAACCATGACGCTTATGCCTTGGCGTTATTTTCCTTATTTGTCTGCAGTTCTGGATAAAGCGTTACCAGCGCCTTGCCCAGATTAGCTATATAGGGGAATTCTTGTGAGACAGCATCAATTGTCTCGCTGGTTAGCGATGATAACTTTTCATTTTTCAAGCAATCAAGCAAATGATGGATACTTAAGGCGCACATAAACCTGGCGTTGCCGCTCTGGGTTTTGATAATGCTATCTGCGGCTTCCAAGATACATCGAAGGGATTTATGAGCTGTGATCTGCTCATTGAATAAATTTCGGGGAAAAATGAGTTTGTCTATGGCTTTAAATCTGTAAGTCGGATCCGGACCCTGTTGGAAGACAATCGTCTTGCTAGGCTCCATTGCATGAAGGCCTGTATTAATTTTATAAAGAAGGTTATGCAAACGAGGAAAAATATTCTCATCGGAAAAGGACGGAAACGCTATCATGATCTCTTTATGACTTCTACCAGAAAAAAAGTCTTTGTGGATATTATTGCCCACCGCCAGTTTCTCATTAAGCAAAGCAATGACACTGGCGCTGTCATTATCAGGCTTTACGAGCAGTTCATGATAAAATCCCCTTTCTTTCGGCTTAAGGCTTTTGATATCGTAATTGCCTTCCTGCAATGAGCGCTCAAGCTCGCCGTAGGCGCGCATAGGAGGTTCAATGTTGTCGGATAAAATTGATTCACGTAAATTCGTATAATCGTCTTTTCCCAAATAAAAAAATATTTTTTCAATAATTTGAGGCGCTATTAACGTCAGTTCAATAAGAACATTTTTCACGCGGATGAAGCCGATATCCGCGATTTTTTGCGTCTCGCTCTGATTGTTAAAAATGGTATGGTGCGCGGCGCTGGTCGCTTGAATGCAGGGAATCATAATGGTGTCCTAAATAAATAAACGTGAATTAACAGGATACGCGTTTTTTTATTTAAGTTTTCTAAACAAACGCTTAAATAATAACTTTTTTACTTTGACAATGGTTGAATAACATAAACATGGTGAAATAATTATATTGTAATTATTAGTTTACTTATTTGTAGTAATATTCATCTGTTTTAGTGTTGCTATATCAATAGGCAACGAGATCGGCAGCGCCTCGCGCCGATGTCATCCAGCCTGTCCGGCAGCCGGGTGGCCAGAAAGGACTCCGCCTCCTCCGGAGGCCGGGTATAATGGCGTCACACCGGCGGAACGGTTTCCGTCCATTGCCACAGGAGTTCGATGATGAAAGTCGCCATGGGTCAGTTTATGGTCGCCCGCGAATGGCAGGCCAATGCCGAAACCTGTATCGCCCTGATGAACCAGGCGCGTCAGGGCGGCGCCGATTTGCTGGTTTTGCCGGAAGGCGTGCTGGCGCGGGATATCGCCGATCCCGATCTGGTGCTTAAAGCGGCGCAGCCGCTGGACGGTCCGTTTGTCACGCAGCTGCTGGCCGCCAGTCGCGGCAACGGCATGACCACCATGATGAGCGTGCATGTTCCCGCGCCGGGGGGAAAGGCCTGGAACCTGTTGATTGCGCTGCGCAACGGCGAAATTATCGCCGGTTACCGCAAGTTGCACTTATATGATGCTTTTTCCATGCAGGAGTCTGACAACGTCACCCCCGGCAACGAGGTGCCGCCGCTGGTGGAGGTGGCCGGAATGCGCGTGGGGCTAATGACCTGTTACGACGTGCGGTTCCCCGAGCTGGCAC
The DNA here is from genome assembly GCF_047324245.1 of Sodalis sp. RH16. NCBI lineage: Bacteria > Pseudomonadati > Pseudomonadota > Gammaproteobacteria > Enterobacterales > Bruguierivoracaceae > Sodalis > Sodalis sp. RH16. The sequence goes on from NZ_CP178737.1 coordinate 3,982,154, forward strand.
GGCGGCTGGCGCTGGACGGCGCCGATGTGCTGGTGCTGCCCTCCGCCTGGGTTAAAGGGCCGCTAAAAGAGATGCATTGGGAAGTGCTGGTGACCGCCCGGGCGCTGGAGAACACCTGTTATGTGGTGGCGGTGGGGGAATGCGGCCCGCGCAATATCGGCTGTAGCCTGACGGTGGATCCGCTGGGCGTCGCCATCGCCCGTGGGGCGGAAGCGCCGGCGCTGGTGTTTGCCTGTCTCGATGCCGCGCGTATTGCGCATGCGCGGCATCATCTGCCGGTGTTGGAAAACCGCCGTTTTTCTCCTCCGCGGCTCAATGCTGAATAAACCAGGGAGCAATTGATGAAAAAAATGATAATGGCAACGATGATGGCCTTGTGCAGCGTCGGCGCGTACGGAGCTGACCCGCTGCCGGTGCCGAAAATGGATCAGGCGCTGCATGACCAGTTGCCGGACGGGATTAAACAGTCCGGCCGCATGATTTCGGTGAATAACGGTTCCTTCCCGCCTTATGAAATCGTTACCGGTTCTCATTCCGAGGATGGCGCCAGCGCGGATTTGGCCGTGGCGCTGGGGTAATTGCTGGGTATTAAAATCGAAGACGCCTCGGTCAGCGGTTTATCGGGGCTGTTAAGCGGTATTCAGTCCGGCCGTTATCAACTGGCCATCGGCCCCATTGGGGATTATCCCGATCGCCAGCCGAAAAACGATTTTATCGATTTTGTGAAAGAGTATGTGGTGTTCGCGGTACCCAAGGGAAATCCCGCGGGCATCAACGGCCTGGAAGATACCTGCGGCAAGCGTATCGCCGTCATGGCCGGCGGCTCCGCCGAACAGGTCATTCGCCGCCAGTCCGCGGCCTGTACCGGCGCCGGCAAGCCGGCGGTCACCGTCCAGTCCTTCACCGATCAGCCTTCCTCTATACTGGCGGTTCGTTCAAAGCGCCCCGATGCCTTTTTCTCATCCCAGGCGCCGCTGGTCTATTTTGTCCAGCAATCCCACGGCCAGCTGGAGCTGACCGGCACCGGCAAAGCCAACGGTTTTGGGGATATTTACCAGGGCACGGTGGTGCCGAAGAATTCCGCTTTAAGTAAAGTGATGCTGGCGGCGTACCAGAAGCTTTTTGACGACGGCACCTATGCCGCCATTATGAAAAAATGGCATCTGGAAGGAAACCAGCTTCCGGCGCCGGGGGTCAATCTGGCGAAAGGAGCGGCTAAATGAAACGGGCCGCCGCCGCGACAGCTTCCGATGAGTCACCGGAGTGGCGGCTGCGCGATGTCGCCGGCGCTCACCATTCACCGGGCTACGGACGCTGGCTGTCTTGGGTTGTGGTACTGGTCATCGCGCTGAATATGCTCTGGGTGTTGTGCACTAACGCCAATTTCGAATGGAACGTGGTAGCGCAGTGGTTTACCGAGGCGAGTATCATCCATGGACTGGGGGTAACCCTCGGCCTGACCCTGGTTTCCATTGCCATCGGGATGGCGTTGGGGTTGGCGCTGGCGGTGGCGCGGCTGTCGAACAGTCGGCTGTTGCAGTGGCTGTCGGGACTGTATATCTGGTTTTTTCGCGGTACGCCGCTGCTGGTGCAATTGATTTTCTGGTATAACCTGTCCACCCTGTTTCCCACTCTTTCCCTCGGCATTCCCGTCACCGGCCCCTTCTTTGCCCACTGGAACACTAACGATCTGATCACGCCGCTGACGGCGGCTATCGCCGGCCTGGCGCTGAACGAGGCGGCCTATATGGCGGAGATTATCCGCGCCGGTTTGCTCTCGGTTGACAGCGGCCAAATGGAGACCGCCCAGGCGTTTGGCATGGGTCACGCACGGGCCCTGCGGCGCATCGTTATTCCCCAGGCCATGCGCGCGATTATTCCCCCCACCGGCAACCAGCTTATCAGCATGATCAAGGCCACTTCCCTTGTCAGCGTTATCGCCATGGGAGATTTGCTCTATTCCGCCCAGGCGGTGTATAACCGCACGTTTGAAATTATCCCCATGCTTATGGTGGAGGTGATTTGGTATTTGATTATCACCACGGTACTCAACGTGGCGCAATCGGCCATTGAACGTTATTACGCCCGTGGCACCCGCCGCCAGCAAACGGCGCCGGCGCCGGCGGCCGGCAAGGAGGAGAACGGCGATGAATGACCAGCCTCTGGTGCGAGCGCGCAACGTGCATAAGAATTACGGCAATCACGAGGTGCTTAAAGGCATCGATCTGGATGTCTATCCCGGCGAGGTGGTGGTCATCCTCGGGCCGTCCGGCTCCGGTAAGTCCACCTTTTTGCGCTGTATCAATCACCTGGAGGAAATGAACCAGGGGACGATTATGATAGGGGATCAGCAGATAGGCTATGAGCTGCGGCGGGGCAAGCTCTATCATCTGCCGCCTAAGCGGATAGCCCGGCAGCGCCGTGATATCGGTATGGTCTTCCAGCAATTCAATCTTTATCCACATATGACGGTGTTGCAGAATATCATCGAGGCGCCGGTAGGAGTGCACGGGCACAGCCGAGGCGAAGCGGAGCGGTATGCCCATGAATTATTGCGCACCGTGGGGCTGAGCGATAAGGCCGATGCCTACCCGCGTCATCTCTCCGGCGGCCAGCAGCAGCGGGTGGCCATAGCCCGCGCCCTGGCCATCCGTCCCAAACTGATGCTGTTTGACGAGCCGACCTCGGCGCTGGATCCGGAACTGGTGGGGGAGGTGCTCTCCACCATGCGCAACCTGGCCGAACAGGGATTGACCATGGTGGTGGTGACCCATGAGATCGGTTTTGCCCGTGAGGCGGCGGATCGGGTGGTGTTCATGGATGGCGGCAACATCATTGAGCAGGGCAGCCCCGACGATGTGCTGGTGCACCCGCGGCACGCCCGCACCCGCGCTTTCCTGAGCCGGTTTATCTGAACCGCCGCCGCCGTGCATACGCCTTAACGTCCCCCCATGCGGCGGCCATGGCGCTCGGGAACGAGCGTCGCCATCGCGCCTCTCCCCGTTAATTTCCCGGCGAGTTTACCTGCAAAACCCCTTCCATTAACCGCCTGCGGACAGGGCGCTTATCTAAAGCGCTGTGTCCGGTACCGCACTGCATTTATTTCGTGACACGCCTCTGACTTTTATCACAATGGGACAGAGGGTATCTAGACATATCGTAATTGTGGATATATCTATATTGAACCGACTTACATACAAACCTCTTATGGTTCTGCCGCCGCAGGCGCTGAACCTACCGGCGGGAGAGAAGAATGGACTTGGGGATCAGGGGGAGAAAGGCTTTTATCTGCGGTTCATCCCAGGGGCTGGGGCTGGCGTGCGCCCGTTCGCTGGCCGCTGAAGGGGTGGATGTCATCCTCAATGGCCGTGACGGGAACAAGCTGGCGGAGGTGGCCCGGCTGCTGCGCCGGGACTTTCCGGCGATAAGCGTAGCGCATATCGCCGCAGACCTCGGCTCCCCGGCGGGGCGTTCCGTCATCCTGTCCGCGCTGCCTGAGGCGGATATCCTGGTTACCAATAACGGCGGTCCGCCGCCGGGAGAGCTCAGGGACTGGGACGAAGACGCCCTGCGCGCCGTCATGGAAGCCAACTTCATCCCCGCCGTGCAGCTTATCCGCGCTTATCTGCCCGGTATGCAGCAACGGGGTTTTGGCCGGGTGATTAACATCACGTCGGCCATGGTCAAATCCCCGCACTACATGATGGGCCTGTCCACTTCGGCCCGCACCGCCCTGACCGCCATGTGCAAAGCCATCAGCCATGAAGTGGCGGCGGATAATGTGACCATCAACAACCTGTTGCCCGAACGGATCGATACCCCGCGCCAGGAATTCATGTTGCAACGGCTGATGGATAAAGAGGGCATCGACCGGGAAGAAGCGCGCCGACGCAACGCCCGGTCCATTGCCGCCAGGCGTTATGGCCGGCCTGAGGAATTCGGCGCTGCCTGCGCTTTTTTATGCAGCCGGCAGGCGTCTTTTATCTCCGGCCAGAACCTGCAGTTGGACGGCGGCTCCTACGGCGGCCTGATTTGAATCAGGTTGTCTTTTTTGAACCAGGGGAACAGCACCATGACCTATGACCACGATGACAGCCGCGCCGGACTGCTGGCCTTTGAAAAACAGCGGCAGCGGGCGCTGGTGGCCGGCGATATCGCCGCCCTGGCCCCCATGCTGGCGGATGATCTGGTGCATGTGCACAGCACCGGCATGGTACACGGCAAACAGCAGCTATTGGAGCATGTGCGGCGAATGGGGGGATTTGTGTCCATTGACCGGGACGATCCGCAAATCCGCCTGGAAGGAGGGGTGGCTATTCTCACCGGCGATACCCGCAATCGCGTCCGCTCCCTTAAGACCGGCGAAGTGATGACCCGTTTCGGCTTCCTGACCCTGGTATTGCGCCGTTCGGCCCCGGGCTGGCAGATAGTGTTATCGCAGCTCACGCCGCATCAGCCTTGAGCCGGCATATTTTTTAATAGAGGGAAATACCATGAAACTTGCGCGTTTTACTGAGAATGGACGAACCCGTATCGGTAAAGTGGACGGCGAATGGGTTATCGATCTGTCGGGCATCGAAGGCGTAGGCGACTCCATGCGCCGCTTGCTTACCGATCTGCCGCGGCTGCGTCCGGCGTTGCAGAAGGCTCAAGCGCCGGCCTTTGCGCTGTCAGCGGTACGTCTAGAGGCGCCCGTTAACGACCCGCAGAAGTTCCTTGGCATCGGCATGAATTACCGCAAGCACGCCGAAGAGGCCCGCCTTGCCGGCATTCCCATTCCTGAAAGCCAGCTGTGGTTCAACAAGCAAGTCTCCTGCATCAACGGGCCTTTCGATCCGGTGGTGAAACCCGGCGCCAGCGACAAGGTGGACTACGAAATCGAGCTGGGGGTAGTGATCGGCCGCCGTTGCCGCCACGTCAAGGCCGGCGACGCGGCGGCGGTTATCGCCGGCTATCTTGTTGTCAACGATGTCTCGGCGCGGGACTGGCTGCACAGGTCGCCCACCTTCACCCTGGGGAAATCCTTCGATACTCACGGACCCATCGGCCCCTGGCTGACTACCGCCGACGAGGTGGCGGACCCTATGGCCCTTGAGATGAAACTCACCGTCAACGGCGAACTGCGCCAGCAATCCGGCACCGGCGATATGATCTACGACATTTATCAGCAGATTGAATACCTGTCCACGGTGATGACCCTGGAGCCGGGGGATATTTTAACCACCGGCACGCCGTCCGGTATCGGCGCGCCTACCGGCACCTTTCTAAAACAAGGTGATGTGATGCGCCTGGAGATTGAAGGCTTGGGATTTATAGAGAATTTTGTGGCGGCGGAATCCGCTTGGGAATAAACAACAACCCGTGGGCGGAACCCGCCCGGCATCAGTAAGATGCAAGGAGCTTTCATGGTCAGCCAGAATTTTCGTGATTACCTGATGCCGGACGATTCGCCGCGTATCGCCGCCGCCCGCGGCGTCGATGTATACACCTACGGCGAGCGGATGCTGGCCACGGAAAAAGCCAGGAACCTTATGGCGCACTGGCAGGGCTTGTTGAACGAGACCTTCCGCGGCATTACCGCCGACGGACGCGTGCGGCCGGACCTGTTTGAATTAAGGGATGAGGGTTTTGCGGCGCAAGGGGCGGTGGCCGCCGCCGAGGCGCTGCTGGCTACCCTCAATGATAGCCAGCGCACGCGAATCCTCCATCCCATCGATGCTCGGGAGTGGCGGGCCTGGTACAACCCGGAAATCCCCTTTAATGATTTCGGGGTGCGTCTGGAATTCACCTCTCGACGAACGCAGGAGGCATTTTGGGGCCTGCTGCAAAGCTGCACCAGCGCGAGGGGCTTTGAGAAGGTACGGCAATTAATGGACGCCAACCATTTCTTGGGGGAACTCTACGATCTTAACAACATCATGAACCGCTGGAGTTTCCACTTCATGATTTTCGGCGAGCCCTCCGCCTCGCGGCCCTGGGGATGGAGCATCTATGGCCACCATGTGGCTTTCTGCTGCTTTATTTTGGGCCGCCAGCTGGTGATAGCCCCCACGTTCATGGGGGTGGAGCCCAACGTCATCGATCGGGGCGACGGCTCCGACTGTACTCTTTTTACCGAGGAGGAGCGCCTGGGACTTGCGCTGATGCAGTCCCTGAGCCGGGACCAGCAGGAGCGGGCCACCGTCTACAGGCTAATGGAAGACCCGGCCATGCCGCCGGATCGCTTCAACTTTGCCGACCAGCGCCACCTGGGGGGCGCCTTCCAGGATAACCGGATTATTCCCCTGGAAGGGATCTGCGCGGCGGAATTCAATGCCGGACAGCGCCGCAAGCTGCTGGCGGCCATGGAAACTTTTCTCGACTTCCTGCCGGATGGCCCTCGGGCCGCGCGTTTGGCGCTGATAAACACCTACCTGGATAAAACATGGTGGAGTTGGATCGGCGGATGCCGGGATGACGACGTTTTTTATTACCGCATCCAGAGTCCCGTGGTGATGCTGGAGTTTGACCACCACAGCGGCATGTGGCTGACCAACCAAGAGCCGGCCAGGTTCCATATTCATACCATTACCCGCATCCCCAACGGCAACGACTACGGCAAGGCCTTGCTGTCCCGTTACCGAGGATGATCCCAGGCCGGGACGGCCTGAAATTCAATGCCGTACCGGACGACGCCGTTTTGTCCGGATAACAACTATAAGGGAAAACCCAGTTTCCATAACGAAGCTGGCGGCTTCCCCATGCCGCAAAAAGACCGGGCAGTAATGAAGAAATGAATGCTGAAAATCACCAAAACCACCATTAACGAGGTTCAGGCAATGGAGATTAAAAGAGTATCCAAGGTTGCGGCATTGATTATATTTCCTCTGGCACTGTTTTGCGGTCGTTGTTTTGCCGAGGCGTCACCCCCCACGACAGAAGCTGATTCCTTTGGCGACTGGTTATCCCAAGGATCGCTGTATGGCGAGGGGAAGACCATGACTTTTTTCCAGGAATACGGCAGCAGCGAGATGTCAAACAGGAGAACCCATTCTTTCGGCGGTGATATTCAATATCAAAGCCCCGCGTTCCAGGGATTCAGTTTCGGTCTGGCGGGGTATGGGGCCTATAACCTGGGCTTGAATCCGTCGGACACCGCCCAGGTGGAACCTTACCTGCCGTCGGATAATGTCACCGTGCTGGGCAAGGCCTACCTCCGTTATCAGGGCTATGGCCTGGATCTGAAGGCCGGCCGCATGAATCTGGATACCCCCTTTGCCAACAGCGGGCAGGGGTGGACCATGATCCCGGCCCTTTATCAGGGGCTTGGCGGCAGCTACAGCCTGCCCATCAATCCGGACATTAAATTCTATGGCTATCGAATTTATCGCTTCAAGCCTTTTAGCGCCGATTACTTTGGCCGGGGGGATACCGGGTCGCCGGAAATCACGGATACCAGCATCCCTTCAGTGGACAGTAATGGCTTTACCACCCTGGGGCTGCGCTATGGACAGCTCTATCATGCCAAGGCCGAAGCCTGGTATTACAACTTCGACAAACGCGCCCAGCTGGCCTTCGCCGGCGCCGAAATCCCGGTGCAAAGCCTGAAAGTCGGTTCCTGGACGCCCTATTGGGGCGCCCAATATGTTCATGAATGGGATGCCTCGGATCAGGCATTTCCCTACGAGAACATTGATACCAGTCTTTATTCGGCCAGGATAGGAGCGCGATCGGGCAGCCATGATGTCTATTTTGTCGCCAGCCGGGTGCCTGAAAGGGACGGCGCCTTCCTGAACGGCGGCTTTTTCGCGCCCTACACCTTCGGTATCTACGACAATACGCCGTTGGAAAGCGGACAGCCCCTGGTGTCCATGGTCACCGTTAACCAGCCCGGAACCGCCCTGGCGTTACGCTACGCCTACCATACCCGTCAAGCCCTGGCGGTACTGGGCGTGACCCGGCTGGAGCTGAAGGATTCCCCCGGCATCTATTACCCGCTGCCGGCCATGAACGTCAATGCCGCCTTTATGATCCTCGGCTACAACATCACCGAACGGCTGCATCTGGAGTTCGAATATGACATCGTCCATTCGCCCAACGAAGTCACGGGTAATTACCGTTCCGAGCGTTTGAGGCTGGTATATAAATTCGGCAAGATGATGTCCGAGGGCGATTACTGACGCCCGCACCGGTTCCGCTTGCGCCGCGGTTTATTTTCATCGGGGGGAAGCGGAGCCTTTTGCACTGGAGGAAAGCGAGTATGCCGAGAAGACAAAGTATTTATGTGGACGGGTTTCCCCATGCCAACCCCATTCCCGCCGCCTGCCGGGTCGAACAGATGCTTTATTCCGCGGTGATTTACGGTCGGGACCCGCAGACCCAGGAAGTGCCGGCGGATGCGGACCGGCAGTGCGCCCTGATGTTCGGGCACGTGCGCGCCATCGTTGAGGCGGCGGGGGGCGGCCTGGAAGATATCGTTAAGGTCACCCTGTGGATGCAGGACAAATCCCAGCGAGACATCGTCAACCGCCACTGGGAACAACTGTTTCCCGACCCTCAATCGCGTCCGGCGCGCCATGCCCTGGACGGTACTTTTACCGGCAATATCAGGTTCCAATGTGATTTTATCGCGGTGCTGGCCCGCTGAGCTATCGTCAAACAAGGGAGTGAAATCTCGAAAAATGACTGAAAAGGCTATAACAAGGTATACACAGCCTTTAGATATATTTAATATCCAGTTATATTTTAAGGATTTTAAAGGGAGGGCAAGATGGTGCAGACAAGCCGCTCCGCCATGACCACACCCGGTCAGGGCGATGAGGAAGCCATTGCGGCAGGACAAAAGAACGGCAAAAGCGGCCATCGCGGCCGGGTTTTCGACTATGGGGAACTGCGCCTGCTGCTGCTGGCCATGCTGGCCGAGCAGCCCAGCCACGGTTACGAGCTTATCCATGAAGTAAAAGAGCGCTTCGGCGGTCTGTACAAGCCCAGTCCCGGGGTAATCTACCCGACGCTGACCTGGCTCTATGACCGGGGCTATACGGTTATCGATCTGGAGAAGGGCGGGCGCAAGCGCTACACCATTACCGACGGCGGCCGATCGTTTCTCGCCGCCAATAAAGCGGTGACCGAAATGCTGTTGGCTCGGGTGGTGCCCAAGGGCAACGGCAAATCCCCCGAGCAGATCGTCGATGCCATGGATCACCTCAAACGGGCCCTGAGTCTGCGCATCAAGCTGGCGCCGGTGGGCGAGGGGGTGGTGGAGAAAATGGCGGCCGTCATTCATGCCGCCGCCGATCAGCTCGAAGAGCTGCTCAATGCCCCGCCGCTGGGCGAGGCCACCCTTATGAGCGTTGCCGATATCGCCACTCCCAATGCCGATCGTTTCCTGCGCCGCCTGAGCAGCCACTTCCAGCACCGTACGCCGGTGGTAACCGATAAAACCAGCGGCCAGTTCCGGATGAGCATGGGCGAGGTGCGCATGGAGGCGATGGACGGCGTCTTCAGGATAACGGTCACCTCCTCCCGGCAGGAAAAACTGGAGGAGATGCAGGAGATCATGGTGCGCCACCTGGAGGAAGCGGCGGTGCGCGAGGTGCTGGAAGTGAATTGGCGCCAAAGCCGGACCATGCCGAAAGCGTAGGGCGGAATGGCCGGCGAGCCGCCGGCATGAGATGGTCTGCAAGAAGATTACGCGCTCAGTCTGTCCCGAAAATAGGCGGCCAGGGCGCCGGTGGCCTTCACCAGCAGGCCCACGTCGCTGCCCACCGCCACAAAGGTGGCTCCCAGCGCCAGATAGCGCTCCGCCAATTCCGGGTCGGCGGTGAGAATACCGGCGGCTTTGCCCCGGGATAAAATGCGTTTCAAGCCCGCTTCCACCGCGTCCTGTACCTCCGGCGCGCCGGGCCGGCCCAGATAGCCCATGTCGGCGGCGAGATCTGCCGGGCCGATAAACACTCCGTCCACCCCCTCGACGGCGGCAATGTCATCCAGATTCTCCAGGCCGGCGCGGCTCTCAATCTGCACCAGCAGGCAAATCTGATCATTGGCGGTCTGCAGATAATCGGGAAGTCGGTTAAAGGCTGATGCCCTGGCAAGGGCCGCCCCGACGCCGCGGATCCCGAGCGGCGGATAGCGCACCGCCCGCACCAGCGCACGGGCCTGTTCCGCGGTTTCCACCATGGGAATCAGCAGGGTTTGGGCGCCGATATCCAGCAGTTGCTTGATAAGCCAGGGCGCATCCATGGGGGCGCGGATCACGGCGTGGACGGGGGCGCCGGACAGGGCCTGCAGTTGGCCCATCAGCAGAGGTATATCGTTAGGGGCGTGCTCGCCGTCCAGCAGCAGCCAGTCAAATCCTGCGCCGGCGCAAATTTCGGCGGTGTAGGGGCTGGCCAGGGCCAGCCAAAGTCCCAGCCGGGGGCGTTTTTCCGCCAAGGCTTGTTTGAAGGTATTGATGGGGGCTGACATGGGAGACCTCACTGGAAAAAACAGCTGACGGTGCCGTGGGGGCCAAAGTCAGCGATGATAGTGTCGCCGCGGCGGGCTTCCACCGGACGGATAAACGAGCCGGCCAGCACCCACTGTCCGGCTTCGATGCTATCGCCATACCGGGCCAGGCGGTTTGCCAGCCAGGCAACGCCGCGGGCCGGATGGTTCAGCACCCCGGCCCCCAGTCCGGTCTCCTCCACGGCGGCGTTCCGTGAAACAATGGCGCCCATCCAGCGCATATCCACGCTGTCCGGCCTGAAGGACTGACTTCCCAGCACGACGCCGGCGTTGGCGGCATTGTCGGACACCGTATCCATAATGGTGCGGGTCCGGCCGGTGGCCGGATCTTTTCTCAGAATACGGGTGTCGAGGATTTCAAGAGCCGGCGCCACATAGGCCGTGGCGTTCAGCACATCGATAATGCCGACCCCGGGCCCCTTGAGGGGTGCTTTCATCACAAAGGCCACTTCCGCCTCGATGCGCGGCTGGATAAAGCGTTCCGGCGCAATGGCGGCGCCGTCCTCGAACAGCATGTCGTCGAACAGTACGCCGGAATCCGGGGTGTCGATGCCCAGGGCAGATTGCATGGCCTTGGAAGTCAGTCCTATCTTCCAGCCGAAAACCTTGCGGCCGGCAAGCATTTTCTGTTTCACCCAGGCCCCTTGGATGGCGTAGGCGTCGTCCAGGGTCATCTGTGGGTGCTGCAGGGAGAGCAGTCCGGTTTGCACCCGGCTCCTTTCGGCATGGTCCAGCGCTTCCACGGCGCGTTGGATCTGGATTTGGCTCAGCATGTCCTACTCCTCGTCGCTAACGGTGTTGCGCAACACGCCGATACCCTCGGCTTCCACCTCCACCACATCGCCCGGCCTGAGCCAGCGGGGGGGATCAAAGCGGGCGCCGGCGCCGGCGGGCGTACCGGTAATGATGATGTCCCCCGCCTCAAGAGTGGTGAAGGCGGAAATGTAGGCGATAATCCAGGCAACGGAAAAGGTCATGCGGCTGGTGCGGTCATCCTGACGCAGCTCGCCGTTTACTTTGGTGGTGAGGCGGATATCCGCGAGCTGGGCCGGGTCGGAATAGGGCACCAGCCAGGGCCCCATGGCGCCGGAGCTTTCAAAATTCTTGCCCGGGGTCACGTTGAATTTAGCGTGGCGCACCCAGTCGCGGACGGTACCTTCATTACAGAGCGTCAGGGCGGCGATATGGGAAAGGGCCTCGCCTGCGGCGATACGGCGGCCGCCCTTGCCGATGATGACGGCGATTTCCCCTTCATAGTCGAGCTGTTCGCTTTCCGGCGGCCTGAGCAGCGGTTGCAGGTGGCCGGTCAAAGACCTGGGAAAACGCACGAACAGCGACGGATAGTCCGGCGCGGCCTGGCCGTCCTTGTATTCGGCATTGCGGTTGGGGTAATTGACGCCGACGCATAAAATCTTACCTGGGTTGGGAATAGGTTTGTCAAACCGGATATCGTCCAAGGCGTGATCCGGGCTCATGCCCATGGCCTCGCCGGCCAGCAGCGGCAGGGCGCCGTCGGCGATGGCGTCCTTGAGCGTCGGCCAGCGCTTGCCGACGCGCTGATAAAGATTAATCACTCCTTGGCGGGTGACCAGGCCATAACCCGTATAACGGCCATTGGCCCAGGAGAAGGTAGCGAATTTGGGCTGCTGCAAAATAAGCCTCCATAGTGAGGTGCTGTACCGGTCAGGATCCGTGGCGATGCCATTAGGCATCCCCTCCCGCCGCCTGGCGGCGGGAGGGGCCTTTACAGATTGAACATGCGCACGGCGTTGCCGCCAAGGATGTCGGCCTTGTCCTGTTCAGAAATATCCAGTCCTTGTATGGTTTCGATTCCCTGGAAGAACCAGTCCTTACGGATGGGATAGGAGCTGCCGTAGAGGATATTCTTGCCGCCGATCACTTTTACCGCGGCTTCCAATTGGGCTTTGCCCCACTGCGGCGCGCCGGAAATATCAAAAAAAATGTTGTTGCTCAGATGATCCCGCAGATTGCCGGTGCCTGCCTGGAAGCGATCCACGGCGTCTTTGAACTCTTCTTTCTTCGGCGGCACCAGCATATCGGCGAAGGCATAAAAAGCCCCCCCCAGCATGGAGTGGATAAATTTCAGGTTGGGTAGTTCGTCAAACATGCCGCTGAACAGCTCGCGGCCTACGGCGGTTGCCTGGTCGATGCAGCGGCCGAACTGGCGGCGCTGGTTGGTATAGGGCAGCACCGAGTGATAATCCACCGGCAGCGGCGTGTGATGGACCACCGTCGTCACGTTAAGATCGTTGAGGTACTTGAGGTAGGGCCTGAATACCGGATCATCCAGGTAGATCTGGCCATAGTGGGCGACTATCTGCGCGCCGCGAAAGCCCAGCTCATTCAGGCAGCGGTCAACTTCGCGCAGGGCGCCGTCGGTGCCCCAGGGCGGCACCACCGCCAGGGCCGACATCTTGCCGTCGCTGCGTTTGACGTATTCCGCCATGCGGTCGTTGACCTTTTTGCAGGTCTCAAGATCCAGCCATTCCTGCCACACCGGCAAACGGAAAATAGCGTGGTCCACGCCGGCCTTTTCCATATCCGCGAGCTGGCTTTCCAACGTGTATTGGCCTTCAGCATAGTTCAGATTCTGGTAGCCCTTGGGTTGCTCAATGATAAGCTGGCGAAGATTTTTGCCTTCTATCTGCTCCACCCGGGTATGCACGCCGTATTGCTTGGGCACGCAATCGAGGAACGAGTCGAGCAGGTTCTTATCGGAGAACAGGTCGCCGGGCAGCCAGTGCATGTTGGAATCTACAATTTTGCTCATAACAACATCCTTTCTCTTGAGTGAATGACTGATTTACCTTTGGGAAATCCATTGAAATTTTTGTTTTATTGTTGTGTGTTAAAAACCGATTTGTATTTGCCGGGCTCAACGCCGTCTTTCAGGGTGGGAATCTTCATCCCCGCCTTGGCGTGGTATTCGCTGAATATGGACAGGGCCTCTTCGTACGGGAAGATGTTCTCGATGTCGTCGAAAGGCTTACCGCCGCTGCGCTCTTCAACGATACGGCGCACCACTTCCGGGCCTTCGCCGCGAGAGGCCATTACCAGCCAGTTCACCTTTTCGCGGCGTTCGGTTTCGTAGGCTTTGAGGGCTTGCGCCGGGTCGGTGATGTCGGCAAGCTTCTCAGCCACCACGCGGGCATCCACAAACGCCTGGCAGACGCTGTTGCCGCCGCGGGGATACATGGCGTGGGCGGCGTCCCCCAGCAGGGTAATGCGGCCGAAGGTCCATTGCGGCAACGGGTCGTGATCGATAAGCGGGAATAAATAGCATTCCCGTGCGTTGCGAATCATTTCGCCAATATCCAGGAAATCCAGTTTGCAGTCGTCAAAGACATGTTCGATGTCCTTAACGCCCGTCTCCTGGTTCCAATCCTCCTCGCTCTGGGGTTTCTCGTCCTGCTCCACCACCCAATTGATGAGCTGGCTGCCATTGCCGTCGACGTTATCCTGGATTGGATAGACTATTAGAGTGCCTTGGCGGATGGGATCGCCGATATGCAATATGCTGCCACCGGTCTTGATGGGGGGCATGACGGTGACGCCGCGATACAGCGTCAGGCCGGAAAAGAACGTGCGTTCTGACTCCGGCAGCAGCTTGCCGCGCACCACCGATCGAATGCCGTCAACGCCTATCACCACGTCGGCGCGCAGGCTTTTCGGCGCCGCGGCATTGAGGGCGTTGTCGAAATGGACGGTCACGCCGCCGCCGTCCTGCTCAAAGTCGGTGCAGCGGCAGCCCAGGGTAACCGCATCTTTGCCCAGCCGGTCCAGCACCGCCTGGTAAAGCATCATCTGCAGCCGGCCGCGGTGCACGAAGCGTTGATCATGTTCGTAGCCCATATAGCGACCGCACTGTTCGCTGAAAATCTGCTGGCCGTAGCCGGTGTAGAAGATCGACTCCCTGGCCTCCACCGAGACGGCCTTGAACTCTTCCAACAGGCCCATCTCGGTGATTTCCTTGACGGCATAAGGTTTGATGTCAACGCCGACCCCCAAGGGCTTGAGCTCGGGGACGGCTTCGTAAATCCGGGGCCGAAAACCCTTCTGATGCAGACGCAGGGCCGTGGCCAGGCCGGCCGGGCCGGCGCCGATGATGGCGATATCCAACATGATGGCTTCCTCTTGTGGTTTTTTGATAGGCGCTGTCTTGAAAGAGCGCTTGCTCAAGAAAGACAGGGCTTATGAAACACGTCTTTTATAAGACCAGGCACGGATGAAACTCGGCGCGGTCAGCTGTGCCCTTTAAGGGTTCCCCCCTCAGGGGCATTGCCGCCGGCGGGGACGCCGTAGCGGAGATCCCGCAGCCAGATGGGTATGCCCGTCAGGCATACCGCCAGGCCGGCGATAACCAGTATCGCCGAGGCATATGGGGTCTCGGCATTCTGCGCCGCAATGAACAATGGCGGCCCCAGGAAAACGCCCACCAGGGTGAGCTGGGTGATAAGACCGCTGGTGGCGCCGATGCTTTCACGGGAAGGGGCGACAACGGGCACCAGGGCCCACATGCCCACCAGCAGGCCGCTGCCGAACATGAATACCCAGGACGCCACAATGGAAAAGATAAAGCCCGTTTGCAGCGTATAAAGGGCCAGCCCCGACAGGCAAGCCAGCAAAAGGCCGGCAGACGCTATCGCAACGGCTCGAATGCCACGGTTCAGCAAGGCGCCCACCATCAGACAGCCGATGCCGTTGCATACCATGGCCACGGCGTTCCAATGGGCCACTTCCAATTCCCTGACGCCGTAAATCCTCGACAGGTAAGGCGTCAGGGTGGAGATCATGCCGGTTTGTAAAAAGGCGTCGGCGCCAAAGGAGATCCCCAGCAGATACGGCAGGGGGCTTTTCAATACCGTTCTGAGGCCCCGGGTGCGGGAGAACTGGTTTTTTTCCTCCGCCGTTCGGCGCGGCAGGCTTATCAGGGCCAAAAAAGCCAGTATCAGTGTTAGCGACGAGTGGGCGATAAAGGCGGCCCGCCAATTGCCGAAATGCGCCGCCAGACCCGCCGAGAGAAACGGCAACAGGAAGCTGGCGGGGACGAAGGTAGACCACAATGCCATGGCCATGGTGCGCTGCTTGCCCGTGGTGATGCGTATAAGCAGGGTAACGGCGGCCACCGCCGTCAGCACATAGCCGATGCCGGTGATGGCCCGGCCCGCCAGCAGCAGGTTGAAGGCCGGCGCCGAGACTACGCAGACGTTGCCGATGACCATAACCATGGCGCCGCACAGCAGCACGATGCGGTCACCGGCGCGGTCCACGATATAACCGGCCAATAAGGCGCCCAAGGCCACCATCAGCGACGGCAGCGACATAACCAGGCCAATCTGGCCGTGTTCAAAGACATGGAATTCCCGGGCGATAGAGCCCAGTTCGGTAACGGCCTCGCTCACGGTCATCGCGGCCATTACCCCCAGAGCGTAGGCCACCAGTATTCTGAAAATCGGACTCTTTATTAACGTCGCCATGATCTTTTATCCCCGTTGCTATTATCTGCGCCCGCTTTCCACCGCCGTATAGAGATCATGATAAGCAGCTGAAAGCGCTCAGCTCCGTTGGTACCCGTCATCGAATTATCCAGGCTATAGATCCCGGTGCGGGATGCTCATGCATCGCTGGCCATGCCAAGGAACCGCTCCAGCGTCGGCGGATCCACCTTGACGTCGGGTTGCTCGGGAGTGACGGACGTAAACGCCGTGGCTTCGGCGAACCACTTATTCTGTGCCGGCATGCCCCACTGATCAGCGCGCTTCGGGTTGGCCAGATCCCAGCCCACCGCCGGTTCCAGGTCAATGTGCTGATAGTGGGTATTGAACAGTTCGATACGGTGTCCGTCCGGATCGCGAAAATAGATAAACAGAGCGCCGCTGATGCCGTGGCGGCCGGGGCCGCGTTCAAGACGGGCCGCATACCCCAGCGACCCCGCTACGTCGCAGGCGCGGATCATGTCGTTGGTGTCGGGGAGGGTATAGGCGAAGTGGTGCAGACGCGGTCCCAGGCCATGGGTGAAGACAATGTCATGGGGATTGCCTTTGCGCTGCAGCCAGACTCCCCAGAGATGTTCGCCGCCGTCATCCGTCTTCGAGTAGGTGTATTCGCTGACGCGAAATCCCAGGGGCTGGTAAAATTGCAAGGCCTTGCGCACATCGGCGGCCTGAAGCTGATAATGGTCCAGGCGCTGGGCGCCGGCGCCCCGGTAGCGGTAATACTGCTTGAAGAGGCGCTCGCGCGGTTCCATGGCGGCGCACAGCTCCAGCGGAACGCCGATGCTGTCGGATACATGCAGTGTCTTTCCCTGAAAGGGCACCTCCACCAGCCGGGCTTCGATACCGCGGCTGCCGAAATAGTCACGCGCCTTGAGAATGTCGTCGTCGCTCTGGACCCGCATGCCGATGCGGGAACAAGTGTTGTCAGCTGATTTGCGCAGCACCAGGCTGTGGTGGCCGCGCTCCTCCAGACCCCGCAGGTAGACGGCCGAGGTGTCCTCGTCGCTTACCGCCAGGCCGGCGAGTTCGGTGTAAAAGTGCTTGCTGGCCTCAAGATCGCGGACGTTAAGTACCACGTGACTGGCCCGTGTCACATTAAAGGGCGGATTCAGGACCACATCGTCGATCTGCTGCATGATCTGCTGCATGGTTAGGCTCTCTCTTTCAGTGAATACAACGTCAGTTTTCGGATCCGGCGAATATCTCGGGCCGGTTCACCTTTATAGGGATATGGCGTTGCCACTACTGACTAAGACAACGCGCAGCGACGTTTTAAGATATATCGCGTAAGTAGATATATCTTATTATTCGGAACAGATTTTAGATCAAGCGCACAGAACGGGATTTTGTAGGATGATGTGGATGGGTGAGGAGGGTGCAAGGGAATGTGTGCCGTCGGGGGCGGGGGGTGTTCCCTGGATGAAAATTAAGCGCCTGGAACCTGTATCTCATGATTCCCTGTCTACGGCTGCTCAAAGGGAGGCCTGGTTATGAACAGCAAGGAATATATGTTGCTGCTGCTGCGCCGTTTGCAAGGCATCGGCGGCGAATCCGGCGGCGGGATGACAATGGTGGTTGAACATTCGCCTCCCGGCTGCCTTGTGGCGCCGGGCCCGTAAGCGTGGTCAGAAAGATTGGCGGCCTGAGAGGGCCGCCAGCCGTTATGCAAACAGACTACCGCCGATATAGGACCCCACGGGCGGGGCGGGGGGGACGAAAAATATCCCCGATCCGATATGGGAGATATATTCATTCAGGCCGTCGGAAGCACCCAGCTTGGTTTGCAGCGTCTCGAAGGCGGCCGGATCATTTTGGTAGCTGATAAACAGCAGTCCCGCATCCAGCAGCCCGACGTTATTGATGCCGTCAGTGTAATTGTATGAACGCCGCAGAATTTTCAAGCCGTTGTTATTCTCATGGGCGGCCAGCGCAATATGCGCGGTGGCGGGGATCACCAGGTTGCCGTCGGCGCCGGTCTTTTGAAAATCCGGCGTGTCGAACTCCTTGACGCCGGAGAGCGGGGCGCCGGAAACCTTGTGGCGGCCGAAGACGTCATTCTGGTTGCTGACCCGGTCGGTATCCCAGTTCTCGATGTGCATCTGAATCTTGCGCACCACCTGATAACTGCCATAGCGTTGCCAGGCCGGTCCATCCTTAATCCAGACAAATTTTTCAAAGTCGGCGGTTTCCATAATGTTGCGCGTCCCGTCTTTATATCCCAGCAGGTTGCGCGGGGTGGACTGGCCTTTACCGGCGGAGGCGCGGCCGAATCCCATCACCGTCCAGCGGGTTGACGCGGCGCCGGTATCCTTGGCGATACGGGCCAGATCGCGGATGGCATGATAAGCCACCTGGGGGTCGTCGGCGCAGGCCTGCAATGAGAGGTCGCCGCCGGTGAGTTCCGGCTTCATGGCATCGCTGGGCAATTGCTTGAGCTCGCGCAGGAGCGGGGGTTTATGCTGCGCCAGACCATAGGTATCGGTGAAGACCTTGAGCCCGAGGCCCACCGTCACCGTCAGGGAGGCGGGTCCGAGATCCAAGGCCTCGCCGGTATCGAAACCGACGCCATAATCCCGCACCGGTTCCACCTGTCCGATGGTTTGTCCTTTCGTCAACTGGGCGATGGCCGCCGACCAGCGCGCCAGCAGCACCTGCAGCTCGGTGCGCTGCGTGGTGGTCAAATCAAATGTCATAAAGAAGGTGTAGCGCTGGGGGGGCGTACGGATGCCCGCCTGTTCGGCGTTGCCGTAAAAGGCGTGGGACCGGGACAGGTCCACGCTGTCCTCCGAAGAGGACGGCACCGCTTGCGCGGCGCCTGCGTAGCTGGATATGCCCAGGGCGCCGACGACGGCGCCGCGGATCACATCGCGGCGTGAAAACTCCCCGGCCGGCTTATCGGCCGGGGCGTCTTTTTCACTCATAGCTTATGCTCCTTGCCTGCGGTGGCGACTTTTTCGGAAATTTTGGACAAGGGTTCCTGCAGGGCCTGGATGCTCTTGCTGAGTTTGGTGGCATCGGAGGCTTTCAATTGGTCGGTATAGAGTTTATAACCGCCGGGTACGCTCGGGTCGCGATAGGTTTCCAGCAGAGTATGCACGGCGGCAAACTGGGCGTTGACCTGTTTGGTCAGGTCGGGGTCAATTTTTTCCATACCGGGTTGCAGAAAAGCGAAGGCCTGCTGCGCCCCTTCGACGTTACCGGCGAAGTCCACCAGGTCGTAATGGCTGAAGGCTTCCTCTTCGCCGTTGATTTTGGTGGATTGTACCTCTTCAAGCAGGTCGGCGGCGCCGTTGGCGAGATCTTCGGGCTTGTAGTTCAGGGACTTCACGACATTGTCGAGCTTGATGACATTGGCTTGCAATTCGGCCGCCAGCTGTTTGGTCTCGTCGGTTATCTTACCGTTCTGGAACAGGTCACGTTCGATGGCGTGGAAGCCGTGCCAGCCTACCTTGGGATCAAGGTTGGAGGCGCGCATATCGATGAGGTAATCGAGATTACCCGCATTGTCGGTGGCTTTGAAGCCGGGCAGAACGAAACCGTCCACGTCCGATTCAACGCGTTCATAGAACGGACGGGCCTGCGGATAATCCGTTTTGGCCTTGTCGAGGTCGCCGGCGTCAATGTCGGTTTTCAGCCGGTCCACCGCCGTCTTCATATCATCCACCACGCCGTTTACGTAGGTTGCATAGCCTTTGGTGCCGACGGCGAGAATCGATGCCGTGCTGCCGGTGGGCCGCGCGGCGCTCTTGCCGGTGACTTTGAAGTTCACCATTTCCTGTTTGGCGCCGGGGCAATAAATCTGATAAGCGCCGCCGTCAAGGGTGAGCGTAAAGCTGACGGTGGGCAGCCCGGGGGCGAGATTCTCTTTCTCCCCCAGTATGCGGTTGTTGCTTTGCAGTTCAACCTCGGTGATGGAAGTGGCGGTCTTGTTGGTGACCGAGAAGGTCACCGGACCGGCCTTGGCGACGCTATGGTCGAGAACACAGGTGCCGTCATTGTCCCCGGTCATGGTGATCTTCACCTGGGAGACGCCGTTTTTTACCGGCGCCGGGGAAGTATCCGCTAAGGCATCAATGGAATAGATGCCGCTGGAAAACAGGATAAGCGTCGTAAGACCGGCAGTGGCGATGAACGGACGTGACGGAAGGTGGGTACGCGGCATGTGTTGCTCCTTTATTAATCGAGATTATCGGCATTAAGACTGCACGGTGGTTTTGAATCGGCGGTGTCGGCTTTGGCGACGCGGCACAGCCGGATTAGAATACGGCCGGCGGAAACAATAAGGAGGATCGCGGCGATAGCCAGCGCGACCGGCACGGCGACCGCCCAGAACTGCCGCTCATCCCGCGCGGAGGCAAGAAGATTCAGCGCGGCGACGGCCTGGTCCCGGTAGGCCTCCTCCACCTGCCAGTGACAGGCGGAGGAGGGGGCGCCGGTATCGTTGATCATCAGCGTACGAGGTGTCTGAAGACCGCTGCCGGACAGCGTGAGTACGTTACTGGCGCTGGTGTTCGCGTCCAGCAGCACGCCATCGGCAATCCAGACCCGCGTGGAGCAGTTCATCGACAGATCCGCGCGGTAAGGCCCCGGATGCTGCTGGGGATTGAGACCGATGGGGATCCGTCCGCCATTAAGGGCGACGACGTCATCGAGACTTACCGAGGAGGGCGAATCCGGCATCCGGCTGGCGTCGCTAAGGGTCCATACGGAGGCCTCGATGCCTTCATAGTTCTCCTGCTGGCGTTGGTCTAACCGTAAGATCAGCGTTTTCTTTTGCCCGTCGCGGGTAGAGATTTCGAGGGTGGCCGGTGAATCCGCGGATGCCGCGTCCAGGCGAAGGGTGCCGATGGGCTGGGGATCGGCGTCCGCCACGGCGACTATCGTGGCCTGGTCGGCTATAGCGGGACGGGGTTCCGGATAAAGCAGGAACATAGCCAGCGCCACGGCGGCGAGCGCGGCGGCGGCGGTGATCCGGAGCCGGGCGGATAAACGCGGCCCTGGACGCAGGGATAACGGCCAATAGACAAACAGGGCGACGGCGATGAGATAAATCAGCCAGCCCGCGACCTCAATCTGTCTGGGGTCAGCCGGTATACCGAGTACGCCGGTAATCAGCGCCGACTGTATGGTGCCGGGGGCAACGAGCCATGACAGGTTCAGCGCCGTCTGCTGGCCGACATTCAGCCAGCCGGCTTCATGGGCCGTGCGCAGGGAAGAGATCACCAGCCCGGCGGCCACCAGAATCAGGAAGGCGCCGGTAAGGCTGAAAAAGCGTGAAAGATTGATTTTCACGCCGCCGATATAGATGCCCCAGCCGATAATAACGGCCATCAGTAGTCCGATCACGGCGCCCACGACGGCCATTTGCGCCGATTGCGCCACCGAGAACGTCGCCAGCAGGAATACGCTGGTTTCGAAACCCTCTTTCAACACCGCCAGGAACGCCATGCTGGCCAGGGCATAGGCACTGGCCTGGCTTAAGGCGTTCGCCGCTTCCGCCTCCAACTGCTGTCGCATGTTGTGCGCGTGGGCATTCATCCAGGCTATCATGCCGGTGACGAAAAAGATCGCGATGCCGCCGATAACCGACTCCATACCTTCCTGGCGGGCCTGGGGCAAAGACTGCTCGGCCAGGTCCAGGGCGACGCCGACGATGATGGAAAGTATCACCGCTAAAACAACGCCTATCCACATGGCCGTCAGGCGTTTCCCGTTCTTGCGCAGAAACGCCGCTATAATGCCGACTATCAGCGCGGCTTCCAGGCCTTCACGCAGGCCTATCACGAGAGTGGCTAACGTTTTGGACCTCTTTCAATTATTTTTAGGGGTAAAATACGAATGAATATTAATACCATTAACATTCAAAATCAGGAAGTAGAGATAACGTGAAGAGTAATGAAACACATCGTAAAGTGTAAAGAAATGTGTATAAGCCATTCCGGCGGACGAACTGCGCTCGCAACGTGGCCGCCGGGTTGTCTTATCTGGACGCATGAATGTGTTTGACCGGCATGCCGGCCGGTAAATATCAGCGATCGTGCAGCAACAGCTCGCCGTAGCCATACCTGCGGGTGCGCTCAAGGGTGGCCATGACGTCACCATATGAGCCTTCGATTGCCGCCGGCAGGGTTTGATTTTTCAGCAGATAGCCCGTCAGCGCCGCGCTGAACAAATCTCCGGTCCCTTTCGGGTAAATGGCGATGCGCGGGTGCGAAAAGACCTGCTCCTTTTGCCGGGTCACCATAATGACGCGCAGTTCATTTTCACTGCCGCCGCTGCTCCCCGGCGCGGCGCTGGTGACCACGACCCACTGCGTCCTGCCGGTAAGCAGCGTCCGGGCGGCGGCAATCACGCTGTTTATATCGGTGATTTGCCGTCCGGTTAACAACTCAAGCTCAAAACAATTGGGCGTCATACCCCGGGCCAGGGGCAGCAGACGGTCAAGGTAGGCCGCCGTCATCAGAGGATTGACGTAGATGCCGGTATCGTAATCGCCGATAACCGGATCAATGATGACCTGTATATCGGGACGGACGGCGATAAGGCGGGTTAACCATTCGGCCAGAATCCCGGCCTGTGAGGGGCCGCCCATGTATCCCACCAGGATGGCTTTGGCCTGCTCGGTGACGCCGCGGTCGTGCAGTCCCTGCAAATAGCCGCTGAACCAGTCATCCGACAGCGCGCCGCCGTAGAGGGTGGGATAATGCGGAGTATTGCTGAACATAACCGTGGGAACAGGGACAACGTTCAACCCCATTTTCTGCAGCGTCGGGACGGCAACGCTGTTGCCCACGCATCCGTAGACGACCTGCGACTGGATGGATATCACATCAACAGGCAGGGTTTTCAAAGGCTCGGTCATAATAAAAATAAAGGCTCCGATGACAGGAAGCCTTATTGTAATGCCGTTAGCCTATTAACGATATACCCGCCATTCTTCAAGTTGCGCATGTGTCGGCAATACTCGGCTCATCCGTAAGCATCGCCCCTTCGGGGCAGCTCCAAGCAACGCAACAATCCGGTGCATGGGGCCTATGATCCCTTTGGCCGTTATCCGCTGGTGCGAAAGGCGGATTCTATTCTTTGCCCGGAGATAGCAAGGCGATTTCCTCTCGTCGTATGCGCTCCAAATCTTCCTGCCTGCGGCCCAGCCAGAAACTCAACGCCAGCCACAGGGCGGAAAGGGGTATGGCCAGGATGGCAATACCGGTGATGCTGAGTCCCAGGGCAAGCAGCCCGGCATAGGACCAGCCGGCCAGCTGATCGCCGCTGCGATAGACAACGGTATCGATAAAGTTTTTTGTCTTGTAGCGATCTTCCTTGGGCACGGAAGTGAACAGAACTTCCCTGGCCGGGCGGGCCAGGGCAAAGTTGCTCACCCGCCGCGCCACCTGTACCGCCACGAATACGCCGACGGCGGGGGAGGCCGATAGCACGGTAAATCCCGCCACGCTGAAAAGCGGCAGCGCGCACAGTGTCACCGCAACCCCGGCCCATTTCATCAATCGTCCGGTAATAAAAAGCTGAAATACCAGCGTGACCACGTTCACCCAGAAATCGATATCGGCAAAGAAGGCCGTACGCGCCCCGCGATCGGCAAAATGCGCTGCGGCGATGGCCGCCTGCTGAAAATACAGGATGGTAGAGGTGGTGGAGTAAAAAAGAATGAAAAAAGCGATACCCAGTAGATAGGGCGAACGAAAAGTGTGCGTCATCCCCGTGAAGATGCCGCCGCCCACGGGTTTGCCGGGATCGTCGCCGGGCAGCGGCCGTCTGAAGGCATCGTTTAGCCGCGACAAACGCCTTGAGGCGAATACCGCCACCTCGAGAAGCACCAGCGAAGCGAACAGCAGGGCGCTTTGTCCCAGCTTCTCCACAAAGCCGGACGTCAGGGCCGAGCCCGCGATGCCCCCGAGCGTGGCCCCCCCGGCCAGGAAACCGAACAGCCGCTTGCCTTGCTCCGCGTCAAACACATCCACGATGAAGGACCAAAACACCGACACCACAAACAGGTTGAATACGGATACCCAGATGAAGAATATCCGTCCGATCCAGACATGTTGCGCCGGCGTGGCCAGGGCCAGCAGCAGCATGAAAACCACGAGATTCAGCATAAAGAAGCGGTAGGTCATGGCGATGAACTTCTCGCGCGGCCAACGCCGGACCGCGAAGGCGAAGGCGGGGTTCGTCACCAGCATGGCCAGCAGCGTGCCGGTGAAAAGCCAGGGCAGATTCCGCACGCCGCCGGCAACGCCGAGTTCATCCCGGATTGGACGCAGCACATAGTAGGCCAGGAACAGGGCGAAAATATAGAGCCAGGACCAGGCCAGCATGCGCATCTCCGCCGGGCGGACGTTGATGAAGCGCCGGGGTTGCGAAACGAGCCGATTCAACAGGCCGGATACCCTGGTTTTAAAAGGCATTATGCTATTTACCCTCTGTTTAGCCTTTGGTCAAAAAGCCTGTGCCAGTTCGTTGACATCCTGTTCCGTCAGCCGCAGCGACAGCGCCAAGGCATTTTCTTTCACATGATCCGGCGAACCGGATTCAGGAATGGGAATGACATGCCCGCTGCGCATCGTCCAGGCGAGGGCCACCGCGGCCGGGCCGACCTGGTGCCTGGCGGCGACCTGCCTGAGGGTGGTATTGCCCAGGAGTCCGCCGGTCATGCCGAGGGGCGAATAGGCCATAATCGGCATTTTGTGCTGTACGCACCAGGGAAGCAGATCCCCTTCGATGCCTTTTTGCGTAAGGTTATAAAGCACCTGGTTGGTGGCGCAGGCATTGCCGCCGGGAACGCGGAACAGGTCTTCCATATCCCCAACGTCAAAGTTCGACACCCCCCAGTGCCGGATGCGTCCCTCCGAGCGCAGGCTTTCGAAGGTATTGACCACCACGCCGAGATCCGACACGCCGCCGCGCCAATGGAGCAGGTAAAGGTCCAGATAATGCGTGCCCAGCCGGGCGAGACTGGCCTGGCAAGCCTGTCGGATCCCGTCGGCGGTCGTGGCGTGGTAGGGCAGGACTTTGGATACCAGAAACACCTTGTCGCGCTGCCCGGCGATGACGCGTCCGATCAGCCGCTCGGCGCTGCCGTTACCATACATCTCGGCGGTATCAAGGAGCGTCATACCCAGTGCGATGCCGGTTCGCAGGGCATTCTCCTCCTCTTCGGCCGGGTGGCGGCCCTGGGCCAGATGCCAGGAGCCCTGGCCCAGGGCCGGCGCTTTACTGCCGTCCGGCAGCGGCACGCCGGACCTCTCCGGCTGCGCCATCGCCCGCCCGCCCAGCAGGCTTATGGCCGCGCCCGCCAGGCAGAATTGCCGTCTTGTGAGACTTGCCATCCCATCACCCCCTGCGTTAAACGTTAACCGGGATTCGCCTTAATGAGAGGGATATTATCCCCGGCAGGCATCTCTTACCACTATAGGAAAACGTCGGCGCATGTGCTGCCGTTTTTACTAAAGCAGACTATGGAGCCATTGAAACAGCGCCGGCAAAGGATACAATTCATACAAATCGTACCGACGCGGACAGTAAAAAAATTGTATGAATGAACGGATAGCGGACGATATAAACGCCGGACATAGGCAATCCCGCGGCAATATTGCCGCCGCCAGCGGGCGGTTAGGCATCAGGCGGGGGCTGGTTTTATGCATCATGTTGCTTTTTTTGCCAACGCCGGTTTGCGTCGCAAAGCCGGTGCCGGCGTTAGCGCCGCTGCTCGATGAGGCGCAAGGCCTCCGGCCGCTTGAGACAGTGCTTGTCTCCTGGCAAGGTGATGTTGTTGCCGAGCGCGGCTATCGCGGCCATTCAACCACCGCGCCCACCGATATCAAGTCAGCATCGAAATCGGTGATATCGGCCCTGGTGGGCATTGCCATCGATAAAGGTTTTCTCACCGGCCCCAATCAGGCGGCGGCGCCGCTTCTGGCGGACCAGCTTCCCGCCAGACCCGACCCCCGCCTGCGCCGGATAACCATCGGCAATCTGCTGTCTATGCAGGCCGGGCTGGCCTCCACCTCCGGTCCCGGCTACGGAGCCTGGGCCCACAGCCGGAACTGGGTCCGGGCGGCGCTGGCCCGGCCTTTCGCAGACTCCCCCGGCGCAGGCATGATCTATTCCACCGGCTCCACCCATTTGCTGTCGGCTATCCTTACCCGGCGAACCGGGCGCCCTACGCTGCAATTGGCGCGCGAGTGGCTCGGGCCGCAGGACGGTTTCGCCATTGCCGGCTGGAAACGCGATCCGCAGGGAATATATCTGGGGGGCAACGAAATGGCGATGAGCCCGCGTTCGCTGCTGGCTTTTGGCGAACTTTACCGTAACGGCGGAGTAGCGGCTTCAGGCAAGCGGCTGATATCACAGGCATGGATTGACGCGTCTTGGCACTCCCGCACCCAATCGCCCCATACCGGCGATGGCTACGGTTACGGCTGGTTCCAGACACAGATTGGCGGCGAGGAGGTGCATTACGCCTGGGGGTATGGCGGCCAGATGCTGTATATCGTGCCGCGCCTGGCTCTGACCGTGGTGATGACCTCTGACGACACCGCCCCCGCCGCCCGTACCGGGCATCGGGAGAGCCTCACTCAGCTGTTAAGCGGGATTATCGGCGCCGTGCGGCAGGCCGGATAACAGTGCGGCTTAGCGTATCGGCCTACAGGAGTTCATTGAACTTTGCCAGCCACTGCGGATGGGCCGGCCAGGCCGGCGCCGTGACCAGATTATCGTCCACATAGGCCTGGTCGATGCCGATATCGGCAAACTGGCCGCCGCTCAAGCGAACTTCGGGCGCGCAGGCGGGATAGGCGCTGCAGGTTCGTCCTTTTAATACACCGGCCGCCGCCAGTATTTGCGGTCCATGGCATACGGCGGCGATGGGTTTACCGGCGGCATCAAAATCCTGCACCAGCTTTATCACATTCGGATTCAAACGCAAATATTCCGGCGCGCGTCCGCCGGGGATAACCAGGGCGTCATAGTCCTGCGCCCGCGCTTGGGCAAAATCAGCGTTAAGCACAAAACGATGGCCGGGCTTTTCGCTATAGGTCTGCGCGCCGTCAAAATCATGAATGGCCGTTAAAACATAATCGCCTTTACGTTTATCGGGACAGACGGCATCCACGCGATGGCCGACCATCTGCAGCGCCTGGAAAGGCACCATGGTTTCATAATCTTCGACGTAATCGCCGATCAGCATTAAAATTTTTTTCGTTGTCATGATGAGAGCTCTCTGGATAGGCACAGGAAGGGCATTGCCGTACAGACCATGCCAGACAGGCTGCCAACGACGTAATCAGACTCGGTTATGGAATAGGCAGTCTTTGCTAAAAATAGCCTATGGACGGTTAAAATACCACGCCGACGCATTTAACAATGGAGTTATTATCAACACCTATTACATGGTGAAGTTTATAGTAAACAGTACGAAGATTGATGATTCATATTTGCGTGTTTTTTCGAGTCCGCCCTTGATGAGCTTGGCCCGCAGATTATTAACTTGCCCGGCGGCTAGCGTGAGAGGGCCCTTGCGCGGCTCATTCATTAAACAAATTTTAAAATATATGATTATTATCAGGCAATGTCCTTTTTTGCCGGATATGTGTGCCTTCTTAGCCGCCGGCAATAGTATGGGCAGGAATGTTTCTGGCGCCTATACTGAAGGCAACCGAAGGCGAGCGGGCATTGATTAAATCAATATCTTTAAACAAATTATTTATCATAATGTTACACATATTTCCTTTTGATTTTAGACACAAGTCGTATATACCAAATATTCAAATTCAGATTTTCAGTAAGATTCTAGTCACATCCCGAACGTATGATTTCAGCATCTATAACGCGGAGCAGGTTCCGTGACCTGGGAGTTTGAGGATGCCAGTAAAAGGTTGGATCCGGGGAATGTCGGCCGCCTGAGCGAATAACCCCAGCCTTGAACGCATCTTTCGCAACCTGCGGATAACAAGGATATTGGAGGGATTATGCCGGAATGGATGTTGTCCGCCATTTCCAACTATGGATACGCAGCACTGTTCGTGGCCGCTCTGATTGAAGGCCCGATGGCGACGCTCTTTGGCGCGATTCTGGCGTCCCAAGGGCTGCTGCATCTCGGCGGCGTCTACGCTATCGCCGTGGCGGGGGATCTGGCCGGGGATCTGATTCTTTATGGGCTTGGCATGAGCGGCCGCATCGCGATTTTGCCGTGGCGCCGCCGTATCGACTTTGGCCGCTGGCAGCCGGCGCCGCTTCTGGAGCGGTTTCGCGCCCACCCCGGACGTATCCTGGTCACGGCAAAGCTGACCCACGCGGCGGGATTTGTCGTGCTGGTGAGCGCGGGCGCGGCGAGAATTCCGCTCTGGCGTTTCCTGGGGTTTAACCTGCTGGCGACCTTACCCAAAAGCGGTTTATTTGTATTGCTGGGGTTCTTTGCCGGCGCCGCGTGGCAGCGTATCGATTTATGGCTGTGGATCTTTTCCTGTTCGTTCCTGGCTGTGTTCTGCATCACTCTTGTCGTTTATCTGCGTAGGATCACCGGTTCGGTGCTGCCAGGAGGGTAATTGCATGCGTATCGCTGTATTTACAGACAGTTTTTATCCTGAGCTGGGAGGGATCCAGGACTCGGTGTTGTCCGGATGCCGGGAGCTCGGCAAACGCGGCCATCAGGTGGTTATTTTCGCTCCCCGCGCCACCCGCCATGATTTTAGCGTAGCAGGCGTCCCCGAGCGGGAAGTGGACGCCGGGGGCAATGTCGAGATCCGGCGGCTGTTTTCGCTGCCGGTGCCCAGCTCCACCGGGCAGTCCCGTCTGCTGGTGCCTACCGGGCGGCGCTGGCGCCAGCTATTGTCTTTCTCGCCGGATATCATCCACACCCATACCTTTCTGGGGGCCGGCCTTGAGGCGCTCAGCGCCGCTCGCCGCCTTGATGTCCCGGTGGTAGGGACCAATCACTGGGCTATCGGCGAATTCAGCGGATACACTCCTTTTTCAGCCAATTTTTTCCGCGAAATCAGCGTCCGGGGGGTCACCCGGTATTACAACCGCTGCGATATGGTGACAGGCCCTTCACATTCCGTTATCGACGAAATGTGCGCGTTCGGGCTGCGCCGTCCGCACTGTGTCATATCCAACCCGGTGGATACGGCTCGGTTTTGCCTGATGCCGGATGCCCAGCGCGAGGCCCTCAAGCGTTCATACGGTTTCAGTCATTCAACCATCGTCTATGCCGGCCGCCTGGCGGACGAAAAAAAAATCGATGTGCTGATTCGCGCTCTGCCCCTTATCGCAATAGAGATGCCCGATGTGATGCTGGTGCTGGCGGGGCACGGTTCCGCGCGCCATCACCTTGAACAGCTGGCGCGGGATTTGGGGGTGCGGGAACGGATCAGATTTCCGGGCACCCTGGATAAAGCGACATTGGCCGACGTTTTTCATGCGGCGGATATCTTCGCCATCGCCAGCACGTCTGAAACACAAAGTATGGTATTGATTCAGGCAATGAGCGCCGGTTTGCCTGTGGTGGGGGCGCGCTGGCGTGCTTTGCCGGAATACATTGACGCACAGTCGGGTTTTCTGGCGCAGCCGGGAGACAGTGAAGATTTTGCCCGCAGGCTGACCCACCTGCTGCGTTCGCCGTCGTTGCGCAAACAAATGGGCGAGCATGCCGCCCAAAAGACTAAACCATTTTCCATCACTACCGTGACAAGCCGCTGGGAAGAGATTTATGCCCGGATCAGTCTGGCAGTACCCGAGGAAATGTCGCGTATCTCAGGAGCGTAATCGTGAAACTCAGTCTGATAATACCTGCTTATAACGAAGAGCTGTATCTTGCGACCTGCCTGCAATGCGCGATGAAGGAGCTGACGGCGCACGCAACACCCGGTGAGTTTGAAATTATCGTCGTCAATAATGCCAGCACTGACCGGACTTCGGCCGTTGCGGCCGGATTTGACAATGTACGCGTGGTATACGAGCCCATTAAAGGATTGACCCGCGCCCGGCAAAAGGGGCTGGAGTCGGCTTCGGGGGATATCCTGGCCTTTATCGACGCCGATACGCGTATGCCGTCCGGCTGGCTGGGTAAAGTGCTGGATGCCTATGAGAAAAGGAGCGATCTGGTGTGTATCAGCGGCCCGTATCGCTATTTCGATCTGCCGGGCGTGAAAGGCTTATTGGTGAAGCTCTACTGGCTGCTGCTGGCCAAACCTACCTACTGGTTCACCGGCTATATGGCGGTGGGCGGCAACTTCGCCGCCAGTAAACAGGCCCTGCTGCGTATCGGCGGATTCGATACGTCCATTCCCTTTTACGGGGAAGATACCAATATCGCCCGGCGGCTGTCCGTCGAGGGCAGGGTGCAATTCGATCTGGAAATGGTCATGGAAACCTCGGCGCGCCGCTTGAAAGAAGAAGGCTTCGTCACTACCGCCATTCGTTATGTCATCAACTTTATGTCCGAGGCAATCCGCAATAAACCCGCCACATCGGAATATCGCGATATTCGTTAGCGAACAGTTGTTTTTGCCCGCGATGGACGTTCTGTTAGTGGTTGCGCCCGGCTTCGCGGATAGCAACCCGATGGTGAATCGGATGATGCCTTCTTATGACGTGCTTTTTGACGTAATGGTGATGCCGATGGGCAACCACTACCCGTTCATTATGTATGTTTTGGGCGAAGCTCGCCGTGGCGACCGGCAGCGTAGCCAACATGATAGCCAGACACAGTATGACTTTTTTCATTTTAAACCTTTTATCAATAAATCTTGGGATGTTAATTGATTATAAGCGGTAATGGATTAGGCATGTGGTGCAATGTTTTTTTATTTCAGTATTGCAGCCAGACATCAGGCATAGCGCTCCATCGGCGCGTCGACATAAAAATGTGCGCCAGCTCTCAGCCCGTAACAACAAAGGCAATATGCGGTTGCCTTTGTCAGGGATTTGTAAACTACACTGAAAAACGTGCCACATTTTATCTGATGATTCGGTCTACGAGGTCGCGCCTTCCAAGGAAACCACCATGAATTCAATGTCTGCATCGGCCAAGTTGCCTCAACGCGGGGCCAAAACGATTTTCAGCGTCACCAGCGGCAATTTTCTAGAAATGTATGACTTTATGGTGTTTGGCTATTACGCCACCGCCATCGCCAAGACTTTTTTCCCCGGGACAAATCCCTTCGCCTCCCTGATGCTCACCTTGATGACCTTTGGCGCCGGCTTTCTGATGCGGCCGCTGGGGGCTATCGTGCTGGGAGCCTATATTGACCATCACGGGCGTCGCAAGGGCCTGCTCCTGACGCTGGGACTGATGGCCCTGGGCACCCTGACCATCGCCTGCATTCCCGGTTACGCCACCCTGGGCATCGCCGCGCCGATTCTGATTCTGCTCGGCCGTTTGCTGCAGGGCTTTTCAGCGGGGGTGGAACTGGGGGGCGTGTCGGTTTATCTGGCCGAGGTCGCGCCAAAAAACCGCAAGGGATTTTATGTCAGCTGGCAGTCCGGCAGCCAGCAGGTAGCGGTGATTTTCGCCGCCCTGCTGGGGTTGATGCTTAATCACCTGCTAAGCAGGGATCAGGTAACGGAATGGGGCTGGCGCATTCCCTTCGTGGTGGGCTGCCTTATCGTGCCGTTTCTGTTCTGGATCCGGCGCATGCTGGAGGAAACGGAGGCGTTCAGCAAACGCACCCATCACCCCTCCATGAAAGAGATTATGCGTTCGGTGGCGGGTCACTGGGCGCTGGTGCTGGCGGGCATGCTGATTGTGGTCACCACCACGGTAATGTTTTATATGATTACCGCTTTTACCCCCACCTTCGGCAAGACCGTGCTCATGATGAGCGACCGGCAGAGCTTTCTGGTCACCATGGCGGTGGGCATTTCCAATCTTTTCTGGCTGCCGGTGATGGGCGCTTTCTCCGATCGGGTCGGCCGGCGGCCATTGCTGCTTTTCTTTACCCTGCTGATGGTGTTTACCGCCTGGCCGTCGCTGCGCTGGCTGGTAAAGGATGCCTCGTTTGATCATCTGCTGGAAGTGGAGCTGTGGCTGTCGTTTCTGTATGCCGGCTATAACGGCGCCATGGTGGTTTATCTGACCGAGGTGATGCCGGTACAGCTGCGCGCCAGTGGATTTTCCATGGCTTACAGCCTGGCGACGGCCCTGTTCGGCGGATTTACGCCGGCGGTTTGCAGCTATCTTATTCACGTCACCGGGGATAAATCCATGCCGGGGGTATGGCTAACCCTCTCGGCCTTGTGCGGATTGGCCGGCGCGCTGATGATTCCCCGCCTGCTGAAGCAGTACCAGGCGGAGCAGGCCGCCCCGGCGGTGAATGCGCTGCATACCGGGAGCGGCGGCTGATTTTATCCGCTGCCTCGCCACGGAGCGCCCCGCAAGGGCATGACATGGCGATTAATATCAACAGCCCCCATACCGGGGGGATTATTTCCGGCAAACCGGTGAAAACCCCCGCAGGATGTTTACCGCCAATCAGGCATTGTTCTCAAGGGCTTCCCACATGCCGAGCAAATAGCTCAGGCCTATGGCGCGGTCATATAAACCGTAACCGGGACGGCCGGTTTCACCCCAGATAAAGCGCCCGTGATCGGGACGGATATAACCATCAAACCCGTTGTCATGCAGGACTTTCATGATTTTGAACATATCCAGCGAACCATAGCGGGATAAATGGGCCGACTCATAAAAGTCTTTATCCTTGATTCGCTTGATATTGCGGACATGGGCGAAATGAATACGTTTGCGGCGCGTGAATTCTTCCAGAATCTGGTAGACGTCATTGGTCGGGTCTTCGGCAATGGAGCCGGTACAGAGCGTAATACCGTTGGCTTCTGAATCGACGGCGTTGCAAATCCAGTCCAGGTCGTCGCGGTTTTTGACTACGCGGGGCAGCCCGAAAATGGAATAGGGCGGATCGTCGGGATGAATGGCCATCTTCACGCCGACTTCTTCACAGACGGGGATGATTTCTTTTAAGAAATAGGCCAGGTTTTCACGCAGCTTGCTATCATCCACATCTTTATATTTGGCAAACAGCGTTTGCACCTGGGCCAGACGTTCCGGTTCCCAGCCCGGAAGGGCAAAGCCGTTTGAGTTGTCCAGGACCTCTTTAACCACTTCTTCCAGCGACTTGTCGATGCCCTTTTTCTCAAAGGCCATGGTTAGGGAACCATCGGGCAGCACATAGTTCATATCGGTCTTCATCCAGTCAAAGACCGGCATGAAGTTATAGCAGATAACCTTGACGCCGTACTCGGCCAAATGACGGATGGTTTGTTTATAATTTGCAATATATCCGTCACGGCTCGGTAATCCGATTTTGATATCATCATGGATGTTGACGCTTTCGATGACTTCCATCGTCAGATTGGCCTGATGCGCCAGTGAAACCAATTTTTCAATCTTATCCTTTGGCCAGACCTCGCCTACCGGCACGTCGTACAACGCACCTACCACGCCTTCCACTCCGGGCACCTGGCGTATATAATCCAGAGTGACTTTATCTTCATCCGGCCCAAACCAGCGCATTGTCATTTGCATGTTTACGTCCACCTTTTATCGCTAAACGGGTAATGATCTTTTGCCATAGTACCATACTAGTATATGGTTTTAATAGTCCGTTTTTTTGCCTGAGATAATAAGATCGTAGCTGATTATGGGAACCGCGATGGCCATCGCGGCCAATGGGCAGGTTTCGGTGTCATGGATCCTGAAAAAAAGCCGGTCATACATAAGATGACCGGTGGGAATTGCTGATGAAACTCTGGTGCCGCCGGCTCGGTGAAACCGCTTATTGAGCCGTTGAGGTGGTGGTTGATGGCGATGAGGATGAACTCCCGCCATGGGAATCATCACCGGTATTGGATGCTATGGCGACAGCCCCGGCAACAGCGGCAACGGCGCCGACGCCGATTACCGTGGCGGTGCCTACCGACATTGCCGCGCCGGAGACCCCGGCGGCGGAACCGCCCACCGCGCCGGACGTTGTTCCGCCGCTTACCGGCGCTGTGGCTGTGGTTTCAGCAGCGTTTGCGGCAGTCATTAAAAATAATAACGTAAAAGTACCAATCACTAACCGTTTCATTACTTTTCCTTATATTCGATAACGTTAGAGAGATGGGAAAATAACCATTCCCATCAATGGGTTGGGATCGTTTGCTTTCGAAGGTTGACATACTTAGCCTGCGAATTAAAGGCGTTGGGCGGGCGGCGACGGGGCGGCGTTTTACATAGGAGAAGATGCTGGACTTATCTGGGGGTCGGATTTATATGATTTTCAAAATCATCTTTGTCATATTTCAGTTAGGTTAAGATGAAGTAGTGAATATTGCCATTTCAGTATTTTCCGTCTTTTATGTGAAATTAGCTATAATCTAACCTTTTGTTATCCCAGCCAATCCACCCGGCGCGCACGCTGCTAAACAACATCAGGGGCGAACGCGCGCGCGTTGCTATCAAGCTAAACATCAGCGGAACGCAAGCTGTGCATAGCCCGGCGGACGTCGGTGGAAGCGGCCATATTCCGGTAAATCCGGTAAAGCGGCGCATAGGCCGCCGCCTGGGTCTTATCGGGCTTGTACTGTCGGTAGCCGCGGGCACCGAAGCGAGCGGCGCCTTCGTGATAGTCGGCCACCACCCCGCCGGCGACCGCGCCGTGAATGGCCGCGCCTACCGCCGTTGGATTGTCCAGCGCCGGCACGTCGATGTGCCGGTCCATGACGTCCGCCATGATCTGCACCAGCAGGGGATTGTTCTGTGCCAGCCCGCTGGTCATCAACACTCTGTCGATTTCGATTTTTCCCGCTTCAAACAATTCGACGATTGACCGCGCGCCAAAACAGAGGGATTCCATGAGGGTGCGATAGATAGCTGTTGCCGTCGTGTCCATGCCGATGCCCACCAGCATGCCGCTGAGGCGGGAATCCGCCAGCGGAACACGATTGCCGTTCCACCAGTCCAGCGCCACCAGTGGGTTTTTATCCGGATAATAGGATGCCGCCTCGTGATTATAAAGCCGAAAGCTTTCACTGGGCGTGTCCGCGCGGGGAAACTGTTTAACAAACCAGCTCAGCGTGTCGCCGAAGCTGGCCTGACCCGCCTCGTAGCACCATAAATCACGAATCGATCCATCCCTGGCCACTCCCTCGATGCCCTCCGGCAGCGGCTGATACTGCTCGCTCAGCAACAGATAGGCCGCCGAGGTGCCCAGCGCCCCCACCAGGCTTCCGGTCTTCACCGCCCCGATAGCGGGCAGGACGACGTGAGAATCGATAACGGCCACGGCCACCACGGCATTACCCTCTATGCCGGTTTTCTTGCGCCAGGCCTCGGTCAGGCTACCCGCGGGCGAGCCGATACGCTTCGGGGCCGTTAGCCGGGAGCCGAGATCGGGCAGGATCCCGTCGGGATACCCTTCACCGTCGAGGTACTGAGCTTTATATGCCGCGAAACCAAGGCTTCTTACCTCGTTGCCGGTGAGTTGCCAGACCAGCCAGTCGCCGGATTCGATAAACTTATCGGTCGCCTTCCACGTAGCGGGGGATTCTGTGGCTATCTGGACCGCCTTTGCCAGCAGCCACTCCCCGGAAAGCCGGCCGCCAAAATGCGCCAGAAAGGCCCCGCCGCGCGCATTAATCGCGTCGGCGTATTGCTGCGCCGCCCCGTGTTTCCAGAGTTTTACATAGGCATGGGGGTTATCGGGCTGAAGTCGGGAAAGGGCAATGCCCGTCCTGGTCGCCGGCAGCGGCGAACTGGCGGTGAATCCCACGCCGATTGACGCAACCCGGCGACCGCGCCCCAGTTTCCCCAGGATAATCTCGGCCGCTTCCAGATAATCCGCCGCATTTTGCAGCGCCCAGCCGTGGGGCAGCAGGGTGCCGCCGGCCAATTGCCGGGTCATGATGCCGTGGCGGTAGGCATGGGTGTGGCTGGCGATCTGGCGCCCGCTGACGGTGTCGATCAGCACTCCGCGCGCCGATTCAGACCCGTAGTCGAGTCCGATAAGATAATTGTCACTCATATAGGTTCACCGTAGGCGTAGGACGCTGTCTGTGGCAAGGCCGCTCTCAAAGGGTGTACCCGGCTTTGCCGGCGGTGGTTTCGATGCGCCGGCCGCTGGCGGCATCAAACAGATGGACCGCCTCCACGTTGGGCAGCAGCCGGACGGCGGCGCCGGGATCGAGATTCAGCCGCTCGCGGAAGGTGGCAACGATCTGGCTCTCCCCCGATCTCAGCGTCACCAGGGTTTCGGAGCCTGTGGGTTCGATAACCTCAACATGGCAGACGAATCCGCCCCGTTCGGCTATCGCAAAATGTTCGGGCCTGACGCCATAAACCACCAACTGCCCCGCGGCGACGCGAAGGTTATCCGGGATGGGCAATTCCAGACCCTGTTCGGTGCGCACGCAGGCTGCGTCGCCACAGACGTTCCCCTCAAACAGGTTCATGGCGGGAGAACCGATAAATCCCGCGACAAACAGATTATCCGGCCGGTCGTAAAGCGCGAGGGGCGATCCCACCTGCTCGATATTGCCCATGTTCATCACCACGATTTTGTCCGCCATGGTCATCGCTTCGATCTGGTCGTGGGTAACGTAAACCGTGGTGGTCCTTAATCGCTGGTGCAGCGCCCGGATCTCCGTTCGCATCTGCACGCGCAGTTTCGCATCGAGGTTGGACAGCGGCTCGTCGAAGAGAAACACTTTCGGATCCCGCACGATGGCGCGCCCCATGGCGACCCGCTGGCGCTGGCCGCCGGACAGCTCGCGGGGATAACGCGCCAGCAGTTGTGTCAATCCCAGGATGTCCGCGGCACGGCCGACACGCTCGGTTATTTCCGCCTTGGGCCGCTTCATCAGCTTCAGGGCGAAACTCATGTTTTCGGCCACCGTCATGTGGGGATAAAGCGCATAGTTCTGGAATACCATGG
The DNA here is from genome assembly GCF_047324245.1 of Sodalis sp. RH16. Taxonomy (NCBI): domain Bacteria; kingdom Pseudomonadati; phylum Pseudomonadota; class Gammaproteobacteria; order Enterobacterales; family Bruguierivoracaceae; genus Sodalis; species Sodalis sp. RH16. The sequence goes on from NZ_CP178737.1 coordinate 4,019,100, forward strand.
CGATATCGCGTTCTTTCGCCGGCGCGTCATTAATGACGTCGCCGTCAATGGCGATTTCGCCGGCGGTGATATCTTCCAGGCCGGCTATCATGCGCAGCAGCGTGGATTTACCACAGCCGGACGGCCCTACCAGAACCACGAATTCCCCATCCTCGATATCAACCGACAGCTGTGGAATGATCTCAACGTTCCCGTATGCCTTGCGTACATTCCTGATAGATACATTTGCCATACCGGCCTCTTTTTGCTCCGATTTGCCGTCCGGTTCGGCACCGGACCGGCATCAACCCGCTCACCCTTGGAAACGGGTGAAAAGATCCTCTGCCTGCAACTGCCAGACGCTGCCATGTGCGGACGCCACCTCGCCCCCGTTGCTGTAGAGGCCTATCTCTACCGCGCCCCTCACCAGGGGAATGACCTGCGCCGCACAGGCGGCGTTGTCGATAAAGATTTCCAGCACGGTGCGATCGATGAATAACTGCAGCTTCGTCTTTTTTTCCCGGCGCGCCAGCGGAGCGGTGAAGCCGCCCAGCCGAAACGAGTCTGGTGAGAGTTCAATGTCCAGCCTGCCGTCCTGGTGGATAATGCTCAGCCCGAAGGACGCTGTTGCCGTATGGTCAAATTCAGCCTCGAATTCAAGACACTGGCCCTGCGCCAAGCGGCCGATGACAACGGGGCCCTTGGCCGTGGAATGATGGATATCAAGGCGGGGGCCACGCAGCGCCCGCAGTTCCGCGGCCGGGCTTTGAAGCAGCTTGCCGTCGGCGCTCAGGGAGAATTCACGGGGCAGCGATACACAGCAGTTCCAGCCCTTTGTCTCTTTGAAACCCACCAGCGCCCCCCAGGCCAGGGCGCGTCCCCGATCGTCAAACAGCACGTTGGTGGCGTAGAAATTGCGGCTGTAATCAACAATCCCGGAGTTCTCTATGGTGAAGGTGCAACGGTCCGGATCCAGTTCGCCGACGTAATATTCCACCTCGGCATGAGGGGATACCAGCAGTACCCATTTGTTGCCGAGCTTGAACAGGTTGGGACATTCGGCGCTTGGCACGCCGCCGCGGGGATGGGTGAAGATAATGCCGCGATAGGTCCAGGCGGTGAAGCCGGGGTTGGTGGCTTCATACAGCGCCACCACGGGTTTACCGTCGCAACGCCCGCCAAGCACCATAAAGGTTCGGCCGGCGTCCTTGAACAGGAAGGGATCGCGCCACTCGCCAATCACCCGATCGCCGTGCACCGCGCCGGTCAACAGCGGATTGGACGGCAGCGGCCGCCAGGTCATCAGGTCCGGGCTGCCGAGGGCGGCCCATTGCTCGGCGGTGTCTTCCGGACGCATGTCGGGACCGATGGCGGTATAGACCGCCATCGGCACGCCTTCGTCATTGATTACCGTGCAGCCGAACCAGACGAAATGTTCGCCTTTGTCGATGGAGGGGTAGACCGCGATGGGCAGATGTTCCCAATGCACCAGGTCTTTACTGCGCGCGTGCCCCCAAACGGTAATGCCGCCGGTCCAGTCTTCGCTGTTGACATCCCATACCCGCACCGCCGTCTTGTAGACCATGCCGGCGCGGTGCTCGGCGCTGTGCGGATTCAGGCTGTACATCATGTGGTACATGCCGTCATGGAATATGATCCCATTCGGATCGTCCATCCACTGCGAAGGCGCCCTGAAGTGATAGAGCGGGCGGCTGGCATCCTGTTCGGCAACCACGGCCGCGGCGCGGATGGATGCCTCGGCGGTATCGACAAGCTTTTGCAGATCTTCAGACACAGGTATTCTCCGGACGTTATTTCAGGCCGGTCAGGGCAACGCCCTTGACAAACAGATCCTGAAGGCAAAGGAACATGATGACCACCGGCAGCAGGCTTAGACCCACCGTGGCCATCAACACGGGCCAATTGGTGGCGAACAGGCCCTGCGCGGTATAAATCCCCAGCGTCAGCGTCTGGTTTTCATTGCTGCTGAGGAAAATCAGCGGGCGCAGAAAATCATTCCAGGTGCCGACAAAGGTAAAGATGGCAAGCGTAGTCAGCGACGGCTTGGAAAGCGGCAGGAAGATCTTCCAGAAGATACCCCAGGGCGAGCAGCCGTCCAGGGTAGCGGCTTCGGCAAGTTCTTTGGGTATGCCGATGTAGAACTGCCGCATCAGGAAGATGCCGAACGGCGACACCATGGTGGACAAAATGATCGCCCAGGGAGAGTCCAGCAGGCCCATGGTCCGCAACAAGGCAAAGGTAGGCACCAGCAGCACATGGTAAGGGATCATGATGGACACCAGCACGATCACAAACAGCGCGTCCTTGCCGCGAAAACGAAATACCCAGGAGAAGGCAAAGCCCGCCATGGCGCTGGTGACCAGCGTTCCAATCAGCGTCACCACCGAGATGAACACGGTGTTCCACAGCTGGGAGAGAAACGGCGAACCGCTCAACACCGTCCGGTAGTTGTTCCAGTTGACGGCACTGCCGAAAAAGGTCGGCGGATACTGGAACACTTCGCCCGCCGGTTTTAACGATGTGGCTATCATCCAGACAAACGGCAGCAGCATCACGACGGCGCCGATGCTGAGCACCACCAGCGATACGGCGTTACCGATACGCCGGCTGCGTTTTTTACTGGAGTAGCGGCGGCGGGGCGGTGTATCTATCGTGGTCATCAATCAATCCCCTTGAGACTTGTTGAGACGAAACTGCACCAGGGTCAATATCAGAACAAAAATCGTCAGCGCCCAGCCCAGCGCGCTGGCATAACCCATGCGATAAAACTGGAAACCATTCTGATAGATATAGTGCACCAGCACCGAGGAGCTTCTGTTGGGACCGCCGCCGGTCATGACCATTACCTGGTCGAATACCTGGAACGAATTGATGATGGTGATAACGGTCACGAACAGCGTGGTGGGACGCAGCGACGGCAGCGTAATGTTCCAGAACTTCTGGAAGACGTTCGCGCCGTCGATCTCAGCCGCCTCGTAATAGGACGACGAGATGCCCTGCAGGCCGGCGAGAAACAGCATCATGTTAAAACCGATACTCTTCCAGATACTGGTGATCATTACCGCCGGCATTGCCCAGCGTTCATCGGTCATCCACTTGGGGCCGTTAATGCCCACCAGATCGAGGCAGTAGTTGATAAGGCCGAAGTCGGCGTTGTACATCCACTGCCAGACCATGGACATGGCCACCATCGAGGAGATCACCGGCAGGAAATAGGCGGCGCGAAAGAAACGGACTCCGGCAATCTTTTGATTCAACGCGATGGCGAGCAGCAGCGGAATGACCAACAGCACCGGGACCGTGACCACGGTGAAATAAACCGTGTTCCAGAACACCTTGATGGCGGTGGGATCGCTGACCATTTTGACGTAGTTGTCCAGGCCTATCCACTTGGGCAGGGTATTAAGGTTCCAACTGGTGAAACTCAGCGCCAGCGAGGCAACGGCCGGGAACAGGGTAAAGGCGCAAAAGCCCACCAGCGCCGGGGCCAGAAAAACCGCCGGCCAGAACCATTGCCGCCGGGTGATGCTTTTGCTTCGCCGTGCGCCGATACGGGAGGGGAGCACGGTGGGAGCGCCCCTTGGTAATGCTTTGGCTGCTTTGTGCATTTTTTTTCCTCCGGTTACGGGGACCGGTCATGGACCGGACGATGGGTATCCTGCCGCAGATGAAGACCCGGGGGTTACTGCTGCTGCATCGCCTCGTTGACCCTTGATTGCATGGCCGGCAGCACGTCATCCAGCTTCGCGTCCGAATAAAGGTAGGATTGCAGCGAATCGGAGATGATGTTGTAGACTTCGTCGGTATGCCTTATCTGATCGAACCAGCGGAGATCGCTATGGGTCCACAGGCTCTGCATATCAATCCAGCCTTTCGGATAAACCGCCGGGTCATACCAGCTTTTGAGATTATCCGGCTGATACATGGAAAGCCGGTTCGGCATCCAGAGGCCGGCCTTGTAAAGCGGGATGGCGAATTTCATCGACGTCAGGAAAGTCACCAGTTTGATGGCTTCCTCCGGATGCTTGGTGCCGGACCAGACGGCATCCATATTGCAGGAACTCATCGGGGTAAAGGTCCCGGACATTTTCGGCGGCAGGCCTGCGCCCAGTTCCATGTGGGAAGCGGCCAGTTCCTGCAATCCATAGGAGCCCATAAACAGCGTCGCTACCCGGCCGGTGAGCAATAGCTGGGTCGGGGAGTTGGTGGTATCAAGGCCGATGGATGCGGGATTGGGCGCCAGGCCGTCGGTACGCAGGGCCTTGATTTTTTCCAGCGTGTTCTTGGTTTGCGGGGAATCCATTCCCTCGGCTTTGCTGAAATCGGCGTTAAACCATGTGGCGCCGTTGGACGCCAGCATCTCCTGGGTGGTGTAAAGGTTCATCCCCTCTTCGAAATTTGCCGTGCCGTACTGCAGCGTCTTGCCATTCTGGACCTTGGTCAGTTTTCGCATATAGCCGACGAATTGATCCCAGCTCCATTGATCCGCAAGCTTGGTGGGCGGGTAGGGCACGCCGGCTTCGTCAAACAGCTTTTTGTTGTAGAAGAAAACCGGGCCGACATTACAGACATCCACGCCGTATATATGTTTTTTCCCGTCCACCTCAAGCTGGATCTTTTTCTGCGAGCCCGGCGTGAAATCTTTGAGGTCCCAATATTTCGGGAAGGCATCGGTTAAATCGAGCAGTTGACCATTGGCGACGAAATCCCTTTGGTAGTCGGGATTGAGATAGAAGACATCCGGAGCCGTGCCCGCCGCCATCATTGTTCGCAGCTTGGAATGGTGCTGGGCAAAGGGCGAGGTCACATATTTCACCCGCACATCGGGATTGGCCTGCTCGAAATCCTTCAAGCCGGCGCGAATACTGGCCGATTCAAGGGGACTTGCCTCCCAGCTCATAAAGGTCAGTTCAATTTTATCCTTGCTTATGGCCTGTAGTGGCGCCATCAGGGAGGGCACCATAACGCACGCTGCGGCTATCAATCTTAAATTCGGCATAAATCACTCCCGTGGAATCGTTGAGCAGCCAAAATAAACCTTGCTGCCGCACGGTTAACGGCTTCGGCCTGCATTATGATGCATCGTCACATTGATACTCTGGAGATTTATAATATTTATATTTATCTTAAAGGATCAATATATATGTATAAAATTATCCTTAATATGTGCCGGCGATCACACTAAATCCGGCAGCTATTCATCGGGCTTAGAGCGCCATATTGCCTGCTATATGAGCAAAAATTCGCGCTGCGGCCACATCGGTGTTCTTGGCTGTAAAAGTTGATAGGCTGCTTAATTTTGTATAAAATTAAACATAAATATGAATACCTCCCAAAGGCCGACTGAAAACATGAAAAAAGCAGGAAATACCGAGGGGGCGACGCTGGTCAATTCCGCAGAAATCCTGCTGCTGATTGCCCACGGCAAGGCATCATCCCGCGCGGCGCTGCTTGAAGCCTCGGGGCTATCCCGCGTTACCGTCACCCATCGCCTGAATGCGCTGCTTGCCGCCGGACTGGTTGAAGAGTCGCAAAAGACATTACCCAGCGGCGGGCGTCCGACACGGGTGCTTACGGTGAACGATGCCGCCGGAATTATCCTCGTCGCCAATATCGGCGAGGCCTTTATCCATCTTGCCGTCATGGATCTGCGGCCTGAAATTCTGGCGCAAACCACGCTGCCGTTTACCGCCAAGAGCAGTCCCGGCGGCGCCCTTGATCAGATTCATGACGCCTTCAGGCAATTGCTGGAGGCCAACCGGTTGGCCCACCGGCTGCTGTTCGGCGTCAGTCTCAGTATGCCGACCCCGGTGGATTTCAACCGCGGCTGCGTTGTCGGCCCCTCAGTGCTGCCCGGCTGGGACGAGTTTGATATAAAAAGCTATTTGGGGAAGTTTTATGATGCCCCCATTTACGTGGAAAACGATGTCAACCTCATGACTATCTACGAACATCGCCATAACTTCCCCCATGTGAAAGACATGTTCTATATCAAAATGGGTACGGGCATCGGCAGCGGCATCATCACCGATGGCCGGATTTTCCGGGGCGCGCAGGGGGCGGCGGGAGATGTGGGCCATATCCAGTTCACCATGGAGACGCCGCCGCTATGCCGCTGCGGCAAGTTCGGCTGCGTGGAGGCGCGGGCCGGCGGCTGGGCCATTGCCCGCGACCTGTCGGCGATGGGTTACACCGCCGGCAACGCTCTGGACGTGGTTGAACTGGTGGAAAACAACCGTCCTGAAGCGATTATGCTGGTGCGGCGGGCGGGGCAGATCATCGGCGAAGTCATCGCCGATGTCGTCAGTATTCTTAACCCGGCCCTGATCGTGGTTGGCGGGACGCTGGCCACGGCCGGTGAATTTCTTCTTTCAGGGGTGCGCGAGCTTGTCTACCAGCGATGCCTGCCCCTGGCCACCCGGGAACTGCAAATCCTGCCCGCGAAACCCAACGGCGACAGCGCGCTGTACGGCGCGGCGCATTTGGTTCTGGATGACACCTTCCGGCAAGACCTCATCGAGGGGTTGCTGATTCGCTATGGACACAATCAGTCGGTGAGCGGCCCCGTTTGATTTACCGTTGCCGCGGTGGCGGGGATTGTAACCAAAAGGGTGATTATATTTATGCTGTCATAAAAAGGCTTGCCTTAGGCAAAAATAATCGTCAGGAACGCTTCTTTGAGACAATTAGCTATAGGGGGTTGGCGCAGAGTAGGCGATATTAAGGAAAACGGGCTTGCTTATGCCGTTATCCATTAAGGAAGGCATGATGAAAAAGACAACATTGATGCTGGTGCTCACCCTCTTTGCATCCGGCAGCGTGTTTTCAACCGGGTCCTATGCCGACGGACGTCGGGATCACGATGGTCACGGACCGCGGTGGGACCGGGGCCATGGCCATGGCGGGCCCGGCTGGCACCACGATCGCGGGGATTTCAGAGGCCACGGCTATCGGGGCGGCTATCATGACAGGTTTGCCTGGCGCGGGCATGAGTTCAGAAGAGGTTATCCGCTGCCGCCGCCTTATCGGGGAGATTATTATCGCGTGCACGACTGGCGCCACCGCGGTCTTCAGTCGCCGCCGCGCGGGCATTACTGGGCTTATATTGATGGACGCTATGTCATGGTCGCCGCCGCCACCGGCGTGATCACCGCGATTATCATGGGCAATGCGCTTGGCTATTGAGGGAAGACAGGCCGGATTGCCGCCGGCCTGATGGCCGGACTGACCTCCGTTGATGAGATTGATGAGCAGGGGCCGTAAGATGATTTCATCGATCCCCCGGCAGCAATGAAGGGGTAGGTGCTTAATTTCACCCTACGCGGTGAGGGCGTGATCTATTATCCGGGGCGGCAATATTTGACAGACAACCATGTCGATGTTGCCAGTGTGGCACGCCACGTCAACCGGTCCCTTTCACGGCTTTTTAACCTGATACCAACTTTTATTTTCCCATCAAGCCTGTCTCATTTTTTAGTATTCAAAATAGGAGCGAGGCGGTGAAGACCGCTCCAGGATGTTTTTTGATCCTGTGATTTATGGCGCATAATTTTTTTGAGCAATAGTTCAATATTTGTTCATATGAACAAGTATTGAAGAGCGAACATGGCGGCAAAATTAATCGGTACCAGTTGGAAAATGAACAAAACGCTTCCTGAAGCGTTGGATTACTGTGCTGCTCTGGCGCAGGGCGCGCCGCTGCCCAATCAGTTGCAGCCGTTTGTTATTCCCCCTTTTACCCTGGTGCGAGAGGTGACCCAGGCGTTCAAAAAGGCGGGCATCAATTGTTTAACAGGTGTGCAGAATATGCACTTTGCCGATCAAGGGGCTTTTACCGGTGAGATCTCACCCCTGATGGTGAAAGACACCGGCGCTACCCTTGTGGAGATAGGTCACTCCGAGCGACGGGAATTTTTCGGCGAAACCGATGAGACGGTGCAGCTTAAGGCCGCCGCCGCGCTGCGCCACGGTTTGACGCCGCTTATTTGTATCGGCGATAGCCTGCGCGAGAAACAGTGGGGCGTTTCCGAAGAGACGGTCGTCCGCCAGATGAAAGCCGCGCTGGCGGGATTGGCGCCCGAAAGCGTGGCGCGGGTGATAATCGCTTACGAACCCATTTGGGCCATCGGGGAGCATGGCGTGCCGGCGACAAACGACGAGGCGCGGACAATGCATCAGCGCCTGTATCGCGCCCTGGAGGAGAGCTACGGCGGGAAGATTGCCCATCGGGTACCGCTGCTCTATGGCGGCAGCGTTAACCATGACAATGCGCCGGCGCTGCTCTCTTTGCCGCACGTGGACGGCCTGTTTATCGGCCGGGCCGCGTGGGACGGGGCGTCTTATCTGCAACTGCTGAAAACTATCGCAACGCGTTGTTAGATTGCCCCCACGGTGCCCGGCGCCGCCGTGCCGCCCCCCCCATCGGAGGGGCGGGGCACAGACGAATCATCCGAACGCTCGGCCCAGCATGGTTTCCAGCGCCTGGCGCGATTGCAGCAAGACTTCGCGGCTTTGTTCCACCGGAACAGGGTTGGCGCCGCGCAGCGGCATGGTGTTGGCCTGGCGGTGCATACGCAGCGGGATCTCTAGGCTGCATGGGATATTGTGCTGCGCCAGCGCCGGCAGCAGCGGCCGGTAGTCCAACTGTCCCCGGCCGATAGCCGTGAAGAAGAACTCGCCGTTTTGGGTCCGTATATCTTTGATATGGCAATGGCGCATGTTTCCCAGCATCTCAAATCCGTGCTCAATGGGCGCCACGTCCGGCCGCAGCGAGACCATATTGCCGGCGTCGAAGTTAAAGGCGACGGCGTCGTGTCCCACATCTTCCAGCAGTTGCCGCCCTTCCTGGGCGACTGAAAACGCATCGTAATCGGGATCGCCGCCGTTCTCCACGCATATCACGCAGCCGTGATCGGCGGCTTCGGGGGCCAGGGCCCGTAAATTATGCACCAGCCGGTCATAATCCCCTCGTTTGGCGGTGCAGGTATTCAAATAGGTCGCGCCGATTTTAGAAGCGAAGCTAATACGTTTGCTAAATTGCGCCACCGCATCCTCTCCCGCCAGGTTGATGGTGCAGCCCAGCGCCACGGAGCGTAACCGATATTTATCAAACAGCGCCTTGACCCTGGCGGCGTTCTCGTCGCCGAACAGCGCCGGGTCGAGATTGCCGACATAACCTTGGTTATAGGCCAGTTCAATGATGTTAAAGCCTGTTTCATGCACGATTCGAAAGGTGGTTTCCTGGTCGATACCGTCGAACATGGCGGTATTTACGCCGACGATTAACGGGTGTGTCATAGATAATTCCTCATGATCCGGCGGTGGCTGGCCAATGCATTGGGGATCGCCACGGCGTTGTTACAGGGCAACCGGTTCATGTCGTTTGATGCCTTCCGCCATGAAAGAGAGGATAAGCGACATGGAAACGGCGCCGGGATCGGGATGGCCGATGGAGCGTTCGCCGAGGGCTTTCGCGCGGCCGAATGCCGCCACCATCTGTTTGGTCCCCTCGGCGCCCTGGCCGGCCGCCCGGGCGATTTTAGGCAGTGCGGCATACAGCGGTTCGGATCCCAGCGACTGCGAGGCCGCCGCCGCCGCCGCCAGCGCGTCAACCATGGTTTTATCACCGGGTTTGGCGCCGCCGCGTTTGCATACCGCGTCCAATCCGCTGCTCAGAAAACGGGTCAAGAGCGGCGTGGTCAGGAAGGTTTCTCCGGTCAGGCTTTTGCCGCCGGCGCGGAACAGGGTGCCGAAAATAGCCCCCGATGCGCCGCCCATGCTGGACATCAGTTCGGTGCCCACGCGGGTCAACAGCACACCGATATCCTCGGCCTGCCCCGGCGCCTGGGACAGTAGCTTTTCCACCGCGGTAAAACCGCGCTGCATGCCGACACCATGGTCGCCGTCGCCCACCGCCATATCCAGGCGGGTGAGTTCCGGTTCGCTGGCAATCATTTTATTGGCGACAAACCGAAGCAAGGATGACATTTCAGTGGCGTTCATGCTTATTTCCTCCAGGCAAAACTATGGCAAGGTGCGTCATAGAGTGATTTCAGTTCGTCATCCAGCTTGAAAAACGTAATGGAGTAGCCGGACATTTCTTGCGAGGTACAATAGCTGCCTATCAAAGTATCGTGGATACGGATACCGCGCTCCGCCAGCAGTTGATGGACCTTGCGGTTGGCGATAAGCAGTTCGCTGTAGGTTGACGCCCCCAGATTGTTTACCAACAGGCAGATTTCATCACCGGTGGCCAGGGCCAGATCCCCGTAAAGGCTGTCCACCAGTTCGGTCACCAGTTGGTCGGCGGGAACCATTTTCTGGTGGCGTACGCCGGGCTCGCCGTGAATGCCCATGCCCAGCTCAAACTCATCTTCCGGGATGTCGAAGTTAAACTCCCCGGTTTGCGGCAGCGAACAGGGGGATAACGCCACGCCGATGGTGCGGGTATTATCATTGGCCTTTGCCGCCAGCCGGTAAACTTCATCCAGCTCGCGGCTATGGCGCCCGGCGGCGCCGGCGATTTTCAGCACCATCATGTCCCCGGCCACGCCGCGCCTGTCCTGCATGCGATGGGCGGGAGCCGAGGCCATATCGTCATTGACCCGCACCGTGCGTGTTGGAATGCCTTCTTCTTCCAGCAATTCGGCGGCAATATCGAAGTTCATGTTATCGCCCGCGTAGTTGCCGTAGATAAAAAGCGCCCCTTTGCCGCGATTGGCGCTCTTTACCGTGTCCATGATGACGTTAGGGGCCGGGGAGGTGAATATGTCTCCCAGGGCGGCGGCGTCCGCCAGCCCGTCGCCCACATAGCCGGCGAACATCGGTTCATGCCCGCTGCCGCCGCCGGTCAATACCAGCACCTGTTCATCGCGTAATCCCGCGCGCACCACGGCGCTGATCCCATCGATTTTTTGCAGACTGCCGCCGCAGGCGGCGATCAGCCCTTCCAACTGCTCCCGGCAAACATCAATGGGGTTATTCAGTAATTTTTTGGGTTTTCTCATAACCAACTCCACAGAGGTCCAAAGATATTCGCGTCAGGTTTATCGTTAATGACATTAACGAGGTTTTAATAATGAAAACCCGACGATCTTAAATATGCGGCCAATTAACCTGTCCCTGTATTCAATGACTTAATTACCGGTAGCGGTGTGCTTATGAAATTTTTTGTCGTAATACTGGATGCGTTCCACCTTCGGCGCCGAGCCGCCGGCTTCGAATTCCGAGGCCAGCCAGGATGTTAAGATGCTTTTTGCCAGTTCGGGGCCGATCACCCGGGCCCCCAGGGTGATGATTTGCGCATTGTTGCTTTTGCGCGCGCGTTCCGCGGAATAATTATCGTGGCAAAGGGCGGCACGGATACCCGGCACTTTATTGGCGGAAATAGACATGCCGATACCGGTGCCGCACAAGAGAATACCTCGCTCATGCGCGCCGTTAACGATCTGCTCCGCCAGGTAAACCGCAATATCCGGATATATATTACCCGTATCGCTATAGTCTTTTACCTCCAGTCCTTTATTACGCAGGAATTCCACCAGGGTATCTTTTAATCCCGTAGCGGCATCATCGCCGCCGATAGCAATAGGTAGCATGGCTTCTCCAGAAGGCTGAGCTGCTCCGGTATATCGCAGCCCTGATTGATGAATAACACGCCGATACTCGGCCAAAACAAAAGAACATATGTGATACTTTTGTTCATTTTTATAGTTAATTTTTATTATTAAAAAATTGAGATAAGTCGCAAAAACCGGCTGTGGAGGGCATGGAAGCTACGTAATTGTTAACTGAAACGTATCAATAGGCTTAATAAAAATATCAATCATTGAACAAAAGTTCTTGCTGGACGCCATCTCCGGACAAATGCTCTTTTTTATAGAGCGGCTTCGCCGCGGCTGCCTTCGCCGCAAAAATCAAAACGAGATGTGCCTCAAGTTTATTTTTTACGTTCCATGTCATTTTTATACACATGTTCATGCATATAACATATGTATATATACTTCAATCCTTCGAGTTACGGGAAAGCCAATGCGCCTGCAACTTGAAGTATGACGAATATAGCCGCGTGTTTTACCTTATAGGGGGGCGCCATGACCAAAACCCACAGGCTGTATCCTTCCGCGCATATCGCCGAGCTTTTTTTCCCCTTAACCCGGGATGAAAACGCCGTGGCTCAGGTGGTTCGGCGCATCGCCGACGGGGGGTATTATCGTGGATTTGAAACCGGCATCATCCATCAGCCGCCTGTTGCCGAAACGATCCGCGCCATCGCCGGGCAACATGGGTTAAACGTAACGCAATGGCTGACGTTTGAGCTGCTGAAAGACCGGCTTAACCTTAGCAGCCTCGATACCGCCCTGCGGGAAAAATCCATTAAGCGGGCCTGCGAACTGGTGCATCTGGCGGCGGCCTGCGGCACCAGTAAGCTGTCGCTGGTGAGCGGCGACGATCCGGGAGAGGAGCGACGGGAAGAGGCCAAAAAGGGATTTGCCGAAGCGCTGGTGCGGGTAGGCGAGACCGCCCGGCAATACCCGGACATGCTGGTTCAGGTGGAGTCGCTGGATCGCTTCGCCCACAAGCGCCAGCTGATAGGGCCCACCGGCGAGACGGTGGAATGGATGATGCGCCTGCGCCCCGACTGTCCGCGTCTTTATCTGGCCTGGGACAGTGCCCATGTCGCGCTGAACCAGGAGGACCTGGCGGACTCCCTGAAGCTTGCCGCCCCTATCATGTCGCAGATGCATTTGGCCAATGCCATCCTCGACCCGCAGGCGCAGGGATACGGGGATTATCATATGAAGTTCGGTGAACCGGGATTTTTAACCGCCGGGGTGGCGGAGCGCATCATCCGGACTGCTCTGGCGCTCCCGCTGTCGCCGGAACTAAAGGCAATTTCCATCGCCGTTGAGATGCGAACGGGTGAAGGGGATGATTTATGGGATAACGAACGGCAATGCCGCGCATTTCTGCAGAGGGCGTTGGCCGCCGCGGAAAACCCCGGCTGATCCCGAAAGCCGGGCCGCTGCGGTTATTTGCCGATGGGGGTCGGCAGGGGCTCGCCGGCGTAAAAAGCCGTTATATTGCCTAAGACCAGTTCGGCCATCGCCCTGCGCGTATGCTGTGTTGCGCTGCCGATATGCGGCGTCAGCACTACATTGTCCCGTTTTAATAATGCCTGCGGTACGTCGGGTTCACTGGCAAATACGTCCAATCCGGCCCCGGCGATGGTTCCGTTCTCAATGGCGGCAACCAGCGCGGGTTCATCGATAATGCTCCCGCGGGCAATATTGATGAGAATGCCGTTTTTACCCAGCGCGGCTAATACCTCGTGATTGATTAATTTCAGGCTATCCGGCCCGCCGCTGGCACAGATCATTAAAAAATCGCTATTATCCGCTAATTCCATAATAGAGGGGAAAAACGTACATTCCGGATCGTCAGCGGGATATTTGTCGTAATAACCCACAGGCATATCAAACCCTTTTGCCCGTTTGGCGACCGCATGGCCCACCCGGCCGAATCCCACAATACCCAAGCGGCGTCCGCTGACTTTGGCCGCCAATTTATAGGGTTTGCCGTGCCATTCTCCGTTTTCAATAAACCGCTGCGCGCCGAAGATTTGTCTGGACGCCGCAAGCATTAACGCCATTCCTAAATCGGCAACATCATCAGTCAATACATTCGGCGTGTTGGTCACTTGTATCTGTTGTTGGAATGCAACATGTGTATCCACGCCGTCATAGCCGACGCCAAAAACAGCGATGAGTCGCAAATTGGGTAATTGGTTAATCAGCACAGCGTCAACCGTTGATTCCCCGCTGGCCAATATGACCTGAATATCATTGGCGATCGCGTTGAATTCTTCCGCGCCCATTTTAAGATACTCATAGAGATCGTAATGCGATGACACGAGCTCCGCTAACGCATCAGGCACTTTGTTTACTCGTAAAATGGCGTTCGGCATAGTGATATCCCGCTGTGTTGTTTATAAAAAATCAACGTAATATTGAAAAGTCGCTGTGACCCCTTGGCTATTTCTGATAAAGCAATTGGCCTTTTTTCGTCGGCAGTCGGTTAAAATTGATGCATAACGTTCCTAACGTATAACACCCGGCACAAACCGCGAAGTAGACGAGCACGCTCTCATAGCTGCCCGTGGCCTGCAGAATGACCCCGACCAAAATAGGGACCAGTATGCCGGCGCAGCTGTTAGCCATATTCATTATTCCGCCGATCAACCCAACGCGGTCCTTGGGGGCCAGAATGGCGGGGAAACTCCAATACAGGCTACCGAACATCATAAAGAAGGCGGCGACTGATAATAAACCGACGGCGAGCGCCGGATCTTTAATGGTGGACAAGGCAAATAACACACCCAAACCCACAATACCGGATAGGGACAACAGGCTCTTTAACGCCACGTTATGGCTTACGCCCCGTTTAACCAGATAGTCAACAAAGAAGCCACTGAATAAACACCCTAATGCCCCCAGAATAAAAATGAGGAAAGTCGAGTTTCCGATAGACGCCAGATTCAAACCTTGCGCCTGTGCCAAATAACTTGGTCCCCAGGTGAGCAATCCCCAATAAACCATACCCCATGATGCGCGGCCCACCATAATAGCGATCATGGTAAACCAGCTGATACCCAACCCTTTTGTCGGTGTCGTATCATTCGGGTCATCACCGGCGACGATATTCCCCGCTGTAATATAAGCCAATTCTTCCTTATCGACTTTGGCATGCTGTGACGGACGGTCCCTTAGAATTCTCCAGGCGACGGCGCCTAATAACATGGTAAAAAGGCCGACAATAACAAACGTGATACGCCAGGAGTCGAATAATACAATGAGGTGCGCCACCACTATACCGCCCACCGCCACGCCCAACGGGCTGCCCGCATCCATGATAACGGCGCCTCGTCCTCTTTCCGATTGAGTTAACCAGGTCGAGCTGAGTTTAGCGCCGCTCGGCGAGACGGGGGTTTCCATTGCGCCCAAGCCGAGCCGGGCAATTATCAGGGATATTCCGCCGGTGGCCAAACCGATGATTGCCTGAAAAAATCCCCAGCCTATCAGCGCGCCGGTAATAACTTTCCGAGGTCCAAAGCGATCCAGCATCCATCCGCCGGGAACCTGCAATAATGCATATGTCCAAAAAAAGCTACTGAGGATAAGACCTTGCATGGTAGGAGAAAGGCTAAATTCCTCTTTTATATAAGGCATTCCTATTGATAGCGTAATACGGTCCATTAAATTAACCGCCAACAGGAAAAACATTGTTGTAAATATAACCCAGCGAAAATGGGTTGGTTTTTGTGGCGGTGTTGACGGGCTTATTATGGAATGAGTCATGGTCCACCCTCGATTTAATTCGAAATCTATGGTAGTTATTGCATCGTTAAGTTGTTCATAAGTTCAATGCATGAACTTATGTTTGGTTACTAAAACACATATAATGAAATAAGAATGCGGTATTTATCACATATCATCGATAACCAAGGACCGAAGAAAAGAGTGCTGTCGCCGCGCCAGAAATCCTGATAAAGATCACGTTTGTCTAAAAAAGCCCGCCCAAACAATTGTAAAAAAAATTATCCATATGTATTATCAGATCCAGCCTCCGCCGCCGGCAGGCAAGCGCCCACCTCACAGACAGCGATAAACAGCACCGCGGGCGATATCATTTTCGGAAGATTTCAGAAGAGGCAAGCCATGACGTCATTTTATGAACGGGCGCTGCGGGAACTGGCAATCGTCTTTGAAAATTTGAATGGAAACTCGGTGCAGCAGGGGCTGGATCTTATCCAACAGGCGCGGCGTATTGCCCTCTACGGCGTCGGTCGCGAGGGACTCCAGATAAAGGGATTTGCCATGCGTCTTTATCATCTTGGACTCCACGCCGCGGTGGTGGGGGATATGACCACGCCCCCTCTTAGCCAAGGCGATTTGCTGATAGTTTCGGCCGGGCCGGGCTGGTTTTCCACCGTTGATGCGCTGCTGACCACCGCCCGTCGGGCGGGCGCGGCGACGCTTTGTATCACCGCCCAGGGCACCGGCGCCTGTGCGGCGAAGGCCGACGGGGTGATTACCCTGCCGGCGCAAACCATGGCCGACGGGCAGAGCGCCGCGAAATCGGTGTTGCCCTTGGGGTCTTTATATGAAGGCGCGTTATACCTGTTGTTTGAGGGCATGATTGTCCACTTGCAGCAAAAACTGGCCGTTTCCTCTGCCGTGATGTCCGGCAACCATACCAACCTCGAGTGAAAGCCGGGTCGTCGGGGGATTAACCTCCTGGCCTGGCGAGTTTGCCATTCATCAGTGATATAATGTCGCCGTTTGCTATTGCGTTCAAAGGGGGAAGCGTGCAGGGAGAATTCAGCGGAGAAACGGAAAATGACCATTTGCGGGCGCGTATCGCCTGGTTTTATTTTGTCGGCGGGCTCACGCAGCAGCAAATTGCCGACCGACTGCGTATCACGCGCCTGCGGGTAAATAAAACCATTGGGCAAATCCGTGCTGACGGCAGCGTACTGGTGGAACTGCGCATGCCGTTGGTGGACTGTATCGACCTCGAAGAAAAACTCAAGGCAAAATTCAATCTCGAGGATGTGAGCGTGACGCCCTCCATGCCGGATTATATCGAACAGCAGCGCACCATCGGCGAGGCGGCGGGCATGATGCTCGATACGCTGATCCAGGGTTATAAAGGAATCGGCGTCGGCTGGGGCAGGACCCTGAGCTTCAGCGTGCGCCGCATTACCGCCAAACTGCCGGCGGGGTCCTGGGTGGTGGGGCTGATGGGCGGCGTAACCCGTGGATCCGGCACCAATACCTTCGAGGTTTCCACCGCGCTGGCACGGGCATTGGATGTGGAATGCCACTATCTCACCGCGCCTATCTACTGCCACTCCATGGAAAGCCGCGCGACGCTGCTGATGCATGAGGAACTGGCCGAGGTGATGCGCCGGGCCGAGGATGCGCAGGTGGTGCTGGTTTCCTGCGGCGATTTGTCGGAACGGTCGCCCATTACCCCGATAAACATTGTGCGCGAACATTTGGCCGAATTAATCGAGCTCGGCAGCATCGGGGAAATCCTGGGGTGTTTCCTGGATAAGGATGGCGGCGTTATTTCCCACCATGTCAATGAATCCATTATGGCGCTTCCGCTGGAGAAATTAAGGAAAAAACCCGTTTCCATTCTGGCTTCTGGCGGGCGCAATAAAATCAAAATCATTCGCGCTATCCTGCGCGGTAAATATATCAACCGACTGGTGACGGATGAAGATGTTGCCCGCCAGCTATTAATAGAACGGGATGATTAACATTCTATAATGATCGGTGCAATGTAAGCCCACCGGAAGATTATCCTTCGGCGCCGTTGCCGGCGCTGCCGTTATTAATAGGCAACGCTGAATGGCTTCTTTTTCAAAGGGTAATAGCGCCCCATCTCTCTGTTATCACGTTATTATTAACCTGCTAATTAAACTCACCTTTGTCGCGGCTTCTTTCTTTCAGCCACCGGCGGAATCGATTCACCTCCCAGTATAAATTTCCCTGCATTTTTTTATTTGGCGGAAGAGTTCAAATCTATTAAGCCGAATGCGTTGACAATGCGGTTTATGTGAGCTTGGCCGCAGATTAAGCCTAAATAAAATGAGAAAACGAAGGTAAGAGATAAATGTATTTTAAATTTTACAAATGTACGATTTTTATCTCCAGGCATCTGAGCAGGGTTTTTTCGCAGAGCTTAAGACGCTCTTTATCGATCATCGG
The DNA here is from genome assembly GCF_047324245.1 of Sodalis sp. RH16. NCBI lineage: Bacteria > Pseudomonadati > Pseudomonadota > Gammaproteobacteria > Enterobacterales > Bruguierivoracaceae > Sodalis > Sodalis sp. RH16. The sequence goes on from NZ_CP178737.1 coordinate 4,036,877, forward strand.
TTGTTCAACCTCCCCATGCGGATAACGTTTTTTCTATGGAGTGAACTATGAATAAAATTACTCTGGGTATTATGGCCGCCGCCGCTTTGATGTTACCGTTCGTGGCTTCATCGCAGGACGATCAGGCCGGCCTTAAAAAGAAAGATAGTTACAGATTTGTTATCATCCCCAAAGTCGTCCACCCTTGGTTCGACAAGGTGAATAACGGCGCCAAGCAGGCGGCCGCCGTCATCAAGGCTCAGACCGGTTCCGATGTCCAGATTATCTACAGCGCGCCGCAGCAGGCCGATGTGGTTTTGCAAAACCAGATTCTGGAAAGCTCCATTGCTACACGCCCGGACGGTATCGCCATCGATTTGCTGGACGAGAAGGGCAATCGGGCTTCACTGGAGGAAGCGGTGGGCCAGAAGATTCCCGTGACGATATTTGACTCCGTCGCCCCGGCCGATATGAACCTCACCAGCATCGGCAATGATTTTTGCGAACAGGCGCAAATCGCCTCCCGTCGTTTGGCCGAGCTGCTGAACGGTAAAGGGGAAGTGGCGATCATGATGGGCGTCCCCAGCGCGCCGAACCATGCCATCCGCGCCGACTGCCATCAGAAAACCTTTGCCACCTATCCCGGTATCAAGGTGGTGGCTACCGGTATCGATAACGACGATATAGAAACGGCGCAAAAACAGGCCGCCGCCATCATGCAGGCACATCCGAATCTCAAGGGGTGGGTGGCATCGGATGCGGCGGGTCCCATCGGTATCGGCCAGGCAATCAAAGAAGCCAATAAGGCGCATCAGGTGTTGATGGTGGGTTTGGATGATTTGACGGAAATGCTGCAATTGATCCGCGACGGCGTCGCCGACAGCACCTCGTCCACCAAGCCGGAAATGCAGGGGTATTGGGCGGTCATGACCATGTGGCAAAAGGCCATGGGCATTCCCACCCCCAAATATATCGATACCGGTATCGCGATAATCAACAAGGACAACGTTGGGAAATAACCCGGCCGCCGGACAGTCCTTTCAGGATGTCGTTGATTATTCCCTGACCAAGGAACCTTACAGCATGGCTATTTTGGAAGTTGAAAACCTGGGCCGCGACTTTCCGGGCGTCACGGCACTGAATAATGTCAATCTGGCCTTTGACCTCGGCCGGGTACATATCCTTGCCGGGGAAAACGGCGCGGGTAAATCGACCCTGGTCAAGGTGCTGACCGGCGCCTATACCCCCAGCCGCGGCACGATCAGGATCGATGGCCGGGATCCGCTGGAAAACAGAGAGTTGTTTAACTGTGTCGCCTATGTTCCGCAGGAGCTCAATCTATTTCCCCATATGAGCGTGGCGGAAAATCTGTTTATCCCCTACGCGCGCTCGGGGTTCGCCGGCCGGTATGTGGATTATAAGGCTATCAACCTTGCGGCGCAGAGTTACCTGGACACCTTCTCCATAGAAGCGCGACCGGATGAGCTGGTGCGCAATATCTCGATATCCGACAGGCAATTACTGCAAATCGCCCGGGCATCCACCAACAAGCAGATGAAGGTGCTGATTCTTGATGAACCCACCTCCTCGCTGACCAAGACCGAAGTCGAGCGGGTATTCAGGGTTATCGCCGACATGAAGGCGCGTAACCACGCCATCCTGTTTATCTCCCATAAACTGGATGAGCTGTTCGCCATTGGCGACGACTATACCGTTTTGCGCAACGGCGAAAAAATTGAAAGCGGCAAGATAAAAGACACCACCGAAGCCGGCCTTATCAAAGCAATGTCCGGCGCCGATATGAAAACCAACGAACATTTCCGTCCGTCATCTGTTGTCGGCCCTGGGGAGGGGGAGACGATTATCGAGGTTGAACATCTTTGCGGGCGGCGTTTCAACGACATTTCCTTCCGGCTTAAGCGCGGGGAAGTCTTGGGGTTTGCCGGACTGGTGGGGGCCGGGCGCAGCGAAGTCATGCAGACCTTATTCGGTTATCTGCCGGCCACCGGGGGGCGCGCTACGGTTAACGGCCGTGCATGGAAGCTGGGCAGCCCACCGTTTTCGGTGCGAAACGGTATGCTGTACCTGTCGGAAGAGCGAAAACTGCACGGCATTCTGCCCATGCTGAGCGTACGGGAAAATATCGGTATTTCCGTCATCAAACAAACGCTCTCATGGCTTGGGATCTCCGCCGGCAAGGAAAAATCGCTGGTGCTGGAGGTGATCAAGGCCTATGACGTCAAAACCTCAGATATGGAAACCAAAATTGCCTTTCTTTCCGGCGGCAATCAGCAAAAAACCATTATCGGACGCGCAATGGCCACCAAACCGGACGTTCTTATCTTTGATGAACCCACCAAAGGTATTGACGTCATGACCAAGGCGGAGATTTACAAAATCATGCGGGCGCTGTGTGAAAGCGGCGTCGGCATTATTCTCGTGTCATCGGAAATGGAGGAGTTATATAAATGCGCGAACCGGATTATCACCATGCATAACGGTGCGATTACCGGCGATTTCCCCACCGCCACCACCGATAACGAAACGCTTGTCCGGGCGATTTTTGGTACGGAGAACCATTATGCAGCGTAGCCGTTTTTCCATTCTCGCCACCAATCCCCTGGCCGGGGTCATGGTGGCCCTCGTGATCATTTTTGTGCTGTCGTCGTTAATCTCGCCCTATTTCCTCTCGCCCTACAATATGTCGGTGGTGGCGAGAACCCTGGCTTTTATCGGACTGATAACCGTCGGGCAGTCAATGCTGCTTATTCTTGGCGAGCTTGATCTGTCGCTTGGCGTAATTGGCGGGCTATGCGGGGTTATCGCCGGCATCTTTATGGTGAACTTCGGCATTGAACCCGCCGTCGCCTGCGTTATGGCGCTGGCGCTTGGCGCCGTGCTCGGTTTTCTGAACGGCCTGCTGGTAACCAAGCTGCGGCTGCATTCCTTGGTGCTGACCATCGGTACCGCCGGAATTTTCGGCGGCGCGAATCTGGTGCTGACCAAGGGAGTGGCCATCACCGGCATTCCGCCCAGTATCCAGTATTTCGGCCGCGGGGATATCCTCGGCTTGCCTTTACCGTTTGTCATCATGCTGGCGGTGCTGGCGATTGCGACCTTTATTACGCTCAAGACGCCGTTCGGCCGTTATATGTATGCCATCGGCAATAACGGCCCGGCAGCCCGGATGTTGGGAATCAAAGTCGATCGGGTGCGTATCTGGGTTTTCACCTTTGCCGGTTTTCTGGCCGCATTGGCGGGTATTTTGATGGTCGCACGCCTGGGGACCGCACAGCCCTCCATCGGTGAAAGCTGGGTGCTGCCGCCGATTGCCGCGGCGGTAATCGGCGGTGTCGCCACTACCGGCGGCGTGGGTACTCCCTTTGGCGCCATTATCGGCGCCACCATTATCGGCATTATCGAAAACATTATCGTGCTTTACGGCGTATCGCCCTATTGGCAAGGCATCGTCAGCGGCGTTCTGGTGGTGGTCGCCATTTCATTTGATGCCGTTTCACGGCGCTATATCCGTAAAGAAGAGTGATTCGACCTGGCGACCCGCGCGGCAGCGGGTCTGGTCCCAGGCGTTGACGAATACGAGGAGGAATAGATGAAACTCGGATTAAACCTCTCTTTTGCCATCAAGCGTTGGCTTGGCGGCGGGCAATTGGCAAACGTGGTGAAGCATGAACTGGGCATGGATCGGGTCCAGTTTACCTGGGATTTGGTGGATCCCTGGTGGCCGGCGGCAGCGCGCGACGCCGTTGCGCGAGAGTATGCCGATGCCTTTCGCGCCGCGGGCATCACCATCGAAAGCACCTTCGGCGGGTTGGCTTCCTATACCTATAACCATTTCCTGGCGCCCACCGAGACCCTTCGCGATTTGGGCAAGGAACACTTCATGCGCGCTATCGACATGACCGCTGAAATGGGGGTTCCGGCGGCGGGCATGCCCCTGGGTTCCTATTCGGCGCAGGACGCCCTTGACCCGGGCCGGCGGGAAGACATTTATCAGCGAGCGCTGCAATCCTTGGTGGATGTATCCCGTCATGCCAAAAGCCGCGGTCTGTCGACGCTGCTGATTGAGCCGGTGCCGCTGACCACCGAGTTCCCGTCATCCGCCCGGGATGCGCTGCGTTTGATGACCGATCTTGACGGCGCGACGGATATTCCCGTGCGGCTGCTGGTGGACTGGGGCCATGCGCTGTTTAAACCGATCTTCGGCGAAGACGCCAATATGGAACATTGGATTAAGCAGTGCGGAAACTATATCTCCGCCTACCATATCCAGCAAACGGATGGCCTGCTCGATCGCCACTGGAGTTTTACCCAACCGGGCATTGTCACGCCGCAGCGCCTCAGCGCATTTTGGCGCGATCAGCGTTTAACCCATCAGACATACCTGCTGGAAATCATCTATCCGTTTGAGCAAACGGATGAATTTGTGCTGCGCGATATGCAAGAAGGCATCAAACTGCTGCAAAGCGCCGGCTGATGGCCCTCTGCCGTGGGGCCTCCGTGGAACATGCCTCATTGCCGTTCGAATTCTGTCAGGGGCGTGCCAGCGGAAATGATAGCCTTTGCATACGCTGGGAACGCCACCGGATGGTTCACCGGGTGCGTTTGATGGAAAACAGCATACCGGCCAGTACTATAAAGGCGCCGATAATGGCCAGTTGCCAGGTGCTCGGGATGCCCACTAGGATCAGTACGTTGTTCACCAGCGTGATCAGGATGACGCCGAGCAGGGTGCCTAGCACGCTGCCGGAGCCGCCGGTGATGCGGGCGCCGCCGAGAATAACGGCGGCGATAACCTCCAGTTCGGAACCCGCCAGGTCGAAGGGATTGGCCAGGCGGTTGCTGGCGACATGCATAATGCCGGCGATGCCGGCAAGCAGGCCCGCATAGGCGAACACAAACACCCGCACGTTACGCAGGTTATAGCCAAGCCGTTGGGCAATGTCGGCATTACCCCCCACCGCATAGATGGCCCGGCCCATCAGCGTACGCTGCAGCAGGTACCAGGTGGCGACGGCGGCAACCGCCAGCGCCAGCACGTAGGCGGGAAGCGCCGACGTCCCGCCGCCGGCGCTCTGGTGATGGAAAAGCGCATATTTGCCGAATGCGTCCATCGATGCCGGGATGTTCATAAACAGCGCCGTGCCGACAAAGGTCAGCAGGAAGCCGCGGATCACATACTGCGTGCCGATGGTCACAATCAGCGACGGCGCCCTGAGGGCGCTGACCAGCAGGCCGTTGGCCGCCCCCAGCAGCGCGCCGCCCGCCGCGGCCATCAGCAGGATGGGCGCCATGGACATACCGGGCGCCAGGTCCGTCACCAGTTTGGTGATGACGTACATCACCAGGGCGGCGATGGCGGTGAAGGAGACGTCAAGCCCGCCCGCCGCCAGCACCACCAGGACGCCCAGCGCAAACAGGCCGCTCACCACGGAGGAGCGCGCCATGTCGAACAGGTTCGACACCTGCCAAAAGGCGGGGTTGAGGGTGCCCACCACCAGGCAGACCAGGACTATCAGCAGCAGCGTCACCGCCGGCGGATGATGAATGAACCAGCGGCTGAGGCGTACGCCGTGGCTTGCCGTGCCGTCGCGGCGATGCTGTGTTGCGATATCGGTCATTGTGGCGTCTCCGGGCGCTCTTCCGCCGCCATGGCGCGGTACAGCGCCCCTTCCTCAAGGTTATCCGCCGCGAACGTCGCCGCCACGGCCCCCCGGCGCATCACGAGGATGCGGTCGCAGTTTTGCAGCAGTTCCGGCAGGTCGTCGCTGATGATGATGACGCCCATGCCGTCGCCGGCGAGCCGCTGGATGATGCGATAAATGGTGTCCTTCGAGCCCACATCCACCCCCGCCGTGGGCCCGTGCAAAATCAGCAGCCGCGGCTCGATGGTCAGCCAGCGGCCAATGAGCACGCGCTGCTGATTGCCGCCGGAGAGCGACATGACGGGGTTGTCGCTGTCGGGGGTGACAATCTGCAGGTCATCGATGGTCCGCTGGGCGGCGGCGTGATTGCGTTTGCCGTCCAGCAGGCCGAACGAGCCGCGCAGGCGGTCGAGCATCGCCACGATGATATTCTCCTTAATCGATTTCTCCAGGAACAGCCCCTCGGACAGCCGGTCCTCCGGCACATAACCGATGCCGGCGCCGATGGCCTGCGCCGGGCTGCCGAGGGTGATGGCGGCGCCGTCCAGCGCTATCCGGCCGCTGTCCGCCGGTAAAATGCCCGCCAGGGACAGGGCCAGTTCATTGCGGCCGGAATCCAGCAGCCCGGTGATGCCGAGGATTTCACCGCGCGCCAGCTGGAAGGACACGTCCCGGTAGCCGCCGCGCCGGCCGAGGCCGTCGACGCCCAGCAGCGCCTCGCCGCCGTCAAAGGCGGCGCGGTACCGGGTGTCATCCAGCTGCTTGCCGGTCATCCAGAAGGCGAGCTGCTGCTTTGACTGTCCGGCCACATCGCATTCGGTGACCTTCAGGCCGTCGCGCATGATGATGGCCCGGCCCCCGATAGCCTTGCACTCGTCGAGCTTGTGTGTGACGAACAGCACCGATACGCCCTGCGCCTGCAGTTTGCCCACCACCGCAATCAGGTTGTCCACCTCGCGCCGGGTGAGGGCGGTGGTGGGCTCGTCCATGATGACCAGGCCGGCGTCCGACGCAATGGCCCGGGCAATGGCAATCAATTGGCGGGTGGCTATCGGCAGTTCTTCCACCGGCGTGTCGAGAAACGCCGCATCGGCGGGCAGGTTGACCTTGGCCAGCGCGCGCACCGCGGTGTCCTTGAGCATGCGCAGGTCCAGGCGCCGCGCCAGACTGCCGCCGGCGGCCACCAGCTGGCGGGTCAGCGCGACGTTTTCGGCCACGCTGAGATTGGGCAGCAGCGACAAATCCTGATAGACGGTCTCAATGCCGGCGGCCAGCGCGCCCACCGGCGTCAGCTTGTCCACCCGCCGGCCGTTAATCAGCAATTCGCCGCCGTCGGACGGCTGCGCCCCGGAAATGATTTTGATCAGCGTGCTTTTGCCGCAGCCGTTTTCCCCCATCAGGTGATAGACGCGGCCGCGTTCGATAACAAAACTGATGCCTTTAAGCGCCTTGACGCCGCCAAAGTGTTTTTGCAGTTCGCGCACCTCGAGAAAAGGCACGGTCTGCGCCGGGTTGCCGGCGGGCGAGGTATCGGCTTGAACGGTCACGGGCATGGCTTTTATCCAGGCAGGTTTACGGGTGGGGATCGGCAACTGGCCGCCGATCCGAGTTTGTTGACAAAGTGCCTGGTCGGGATAGGCTGCCAGATCGTAAACACGCCGTGAATCCATCCCTGGAGGCTCGATCCGCGCCATCCCTGGCGCGGACGGTTTACTCTTCTGGCAGCCTATCCCTCCCTATTAACTCTGAGTACTTTGTCAGCAGTCTGAGACCGGCGGCCGGCCGCCGATCCGTTGCACTCTCTATGGACTTTGAGACTCAGAACGGGTATTGCCGGTAGTTGGACTTGTTCACGTCAACCCAGGCCTGACCGGTGACGATGATGCCCTTGCCGGGACCTTTTTTCACCGACACCTTGTTATAGCCGGGTACGCCCAGGTCCATGCCGTCGGTAACCTGCTTGCCCTCCAGCAGCATCTGCGCCACCTTGTTCATGATGTAGCCGGCATCCTTGGGATCCCAGAAGGAGATGCTCTGCACGGTGCCGGATTCCAGATACTTGCTGGTGTCCTTCGGCAGGCCGAGCCCGATGACGCACACCTTGCCGGAGAGGCCGGCTTCTTCCACGGCGCGGCCGATGCCGATGACATCAATAGCGGAACCGCCCTGGAAACCCTTGATATCCGGGTATTTACGCAGGATTTCGCGCGCTTTTTCGTAAGCTCTGTTGGCGTCGTTGAAGGATTCATTCTTGGGGGACACCAGTTGCATCTGCGGGTACTTCTTGGCGTTCTCGGCGCCGCCGTCGGCCCACTGCACGTGGGTCAGGCTGCCGAGGGAACCGACGAACGACGTCCATTTCCCGCTTTTGCCCATGCATTGCGCCAGCTGTTCGTTGAAGTGGGCGCCGAAAGCGGTATTATCGAACGCCTCGATATCCACCAGCGTGTTTTTCAGGCTGTCCCCCTCATGGGTAACGACCTTGATGCCGCGATCCATGGCGCGTTTGAGCACGCCTTCAATGGCCGAGGGGTCCATCGGCACCACGGCGATGGCGCTGACGTTCCTGGCCACCAGATCCTCTATCAGGCGTCCCTGCTGGGCGGCATCGGCCTTGGCCGGGCCGATCTCGCTGGTGGTGACGCCGGGATTGTCCCGGCCGTAGGCAACGACGCCTTCATTCATGCGGGTGAACCAGTTCTCGCCGGTTATCTTTACCACCGTCACGATGGACGGCGCGTCTTTCGCGAGCAGGGGCGGCGCCGCGCACAGGGCGCCCAGCGCAACGGCGAGGGCGGTAAGTTTACGTATCATTGGCATCAACGTTTCCTCATTATGGTTGTGTTGCACGTAGGGTAAGAGTTCGCCGCCGGCGCCGATAAGACGCCGGCGGCGATAAAACGCGTCACGTTCGTGACGCAAGCCAAGACCGGATATCGACGCGCGACACCGCCAGGAACAGCAGCAGCAGCAGGCCCCAGGCGCAGTCGCGGAAAAAGTTGGAAATATTCAGGAAATTGAACAGGCTGGCCAGCATCTGCAGCGCGGTGGCCGACAGCACGACGCAGACGATGCGCCCGTAGCCCCCGTCCGGCCGCACGCCGGCCATCACCACAATCAGGATGGCGATAAGTACATAGGAGCTGCCATAGTCCCACTTCACGCTGGAGGTGCGGGCGGCGATGACGATGCCGGCGATACCGGCCAGAACGCCGCTGGCGGTGTAGGTGAGAAACAGCATCTTTTTCAGCGCGATGCCGGCGTACCGCGCGGCCTTGGCATTGCTGCCCATCAGATAGAGCCGCAGGCCGAAGGGGCAAAAACGCAATACGATGCCCAGCAGCAGCGCCACCGCCAGAAACAGCGAAAAGCACAGCGGCAGGCCCAGCACCGGCGAATTGCCGAAATCGTCCAGCGGTTCGATATAGCCGATGCTGATGGCCGACCCGTTGGTCAGCACCACCGCGATGCCGGTGAAGAACATCTGCGTGCCCAGGGTAGCGATAATCGGCGTCAGGCCGGCATGGGCTATCAAAAAGCCGTTAAGCATGCCCCCCGCCAGCCCCACCAGCAGGGCGACGGCCGCGAAGGCCCAAACGAACAGCAGCGGGGCGTCATCAGCCGACACCCAGTGGCGCACCAGCAGATAGGACAGGACGCCGGCCAGATTGGCCAGGGCGATGCCGGACAGGTCGATGCCGCCATTGCCCGAAATCATCGCCAGCATGACGCCCAGGGCCAGCAACCCCAGTTCGGGCACCTGCGCCGACATGGATTGAAAGTTGTACAGGGTGATAAAGTTGGCGCCGGCAAACGCCACGCCGGCCGCTAACACCAGCACGTTGGCCGCGGCCAGAAAATTGAGCTGACGGTCCGACAGAATGTTACGCATCGATCATCTCCTCCTAACGGCGCCCTCTTTACGCTGCGCCGGTCCGGAAATCCACCGCTCAGCACATACATAAGTATGCTATATTTTACATTAGTATTTGTCGACCCGTCAGTTGCAAATATATGGCCGCGATCACTGCTGTGATAATCATGGCGTGCAGGAAATATCCGGAAGCGGGGGGAAAGCGCGGGGCGGTGCATTGAACAGGCTGGCTACGTCTCCCAATAAAAAAGGCTTGCTCTTTCAGGCAAGCCTCGGGTCTGCAGTCTGACGGTTACTTTAGGCAATCCGCACAGGCGTTGCGCTGAATTTGCTCGAAGAAATCGTTGCCTTTGTCATCAACCAGAATGAATGCCGGGAAATTTTCCACTTCAATTTTCCAGATGGCTTCCATTCCCAGCTCCGGATACTCAATACAATCCAGGCTCTTGATGCTCTGCTGGGCCAGCACGGCCGCCGGGCCGCCGATGCTGCCCAGGTAGAAGCCGCCGTGTTTATGGCAGGCGTCCGTCACCTGACGGCTGCGGTTGCCTTTGGCCAGCATGATCATGCTTGCGCCCCGTGATTGCAGCAAATCCACATAGGAATCCATCCGCCCGGCGGTGGTCGGCCCCAACGAACCGGAAGCATATCCGGTCGGGGTTTTGGCCGGGCCGGCGTAATACACCGGATGATCCTTGATGTACTGCGGCAGGTCCTCGCCGTTATCGATACGCTCCTTGAGCTTGGCGTGGGCAATATCCCGCGCCACAATAATGGTACCGCTCAGTGAAAGGCGGGTGGATACCGGGTATTGGGAAAGCTGGGCGAGAATGTCTTTCATGGGGCGGTTCAGGTCCACCTTCACCGCGTCGCCTTCACCCTGCTGGCGCAGGGACTGCGGAATGTAGCGGCCCGGATTGTGTTCGAGTTTTTCAATCCAGATCCCGTCACGGTTGATTTTGGCTTTGATATTGCGGTCGGCGGAGCAGGACACGCCCATGCCCACGGGGCAGGAGGCGCCGTGGCGCGGCAGGCGGACCACGCGGATATCATGGGCAAAGTATTTGCCGCCGAACTGTGCGCCCAGCCCCAGGTTCTGCGCTTCCGCCAGCAATTCCTGCTCCAACTGCACGTCGCGGAAGGCCTGTCCGTGTTCATTGCCTTCGGTCGGCAGACCGTCATAATAATGGGCGGATGCCAGTTTGACGGTTTTCAGCGTGCTCTCCGCTGAAGTGCCCCCAATCACAAACGCGATATGATATGGCGGGCAGGCGGCGGTTCCCAATGTGCGCATTTTTTCCACCAGATAGGTTTTCAGCTTCCCGGGGCTCAGCAGCGCCTTGGTTTCCTGGTAGAGATAGGTTTTGTTCGCCGAGCCGCCGCCTTTGGCGATGCACAGGAACTTATATTCGTCGCCATCCACGCTGTAGAGGTCAATTTGCGCCGGCAGGTTGGTGCCGGTGTTCACTTCTGTATACATATCCAGCGCGCTGTTTTGTGAGTAGCGCAGGTTATCTTCGATGTAAGTGTTATAGACACCCTGCGCCAGGCGGGCCTCATCGCCGCCGCCGGTCCACACGCGCTGGCCCTTTTTACCCATGATAATCGCGGTGCCGGTGTCCTGGCAGGTGGGCAGCACGCCTTTCGCGGCGATTTCAGAATTTCTCAGAAATTGCAGCGCAACGTATTTGTCGTTTTCGCTCGCCTGCGGGTCATCAAGAATGGACGCCACTTGCTGCTGATGGGCAGGACGCAACATAAACGCGGCATCGTGGAACGCCTGTTGCGCCAGCAGCGTAAGGGCTTCGGGGGCAACCTTCAGCATTTCCACCCCCTCAAACTCAGTGATGGAAACATGGTCCCGGCTTAACAGATAGTATTCGGTGTCCTCGTGGGAAGAGGGAAAAGGGTTTTGGTAATGGAACGGTTTATTCGACATTTTTCGCTCACTTCATCCGTTATTGTATTGTCGCCATTCATCCAGGGATCCTCGGGAAATATCAATGGCGACATCTTGTTCATTTTGCCGCGGCCAGGCCGCCGTTTCGACGGGCCGGCTGCGGTGATGGATAATGACCTATGCCTTCGTGCTTGCGTATCTGCGGCCCGGCCGTTTATCAGAACGTCATCGCCACCCAAGGATAACCAATAACCACCGGCGCAACCAAGACGACGGCGCCAAAATTGGTACCCAGCCGCCAATAATCGCCATATTTTATCCCCTGAACAATTGGATTTGCAGGAAGGCGGCGACGCAGCGACAATTCTGCCTGGAGCGGATTTCAACGCTGCTTGCAGCGGCCCCGTCGGAGCGAGGACCTGGGGGCGGGTATTGCCAACGCGCCGGCAACGGGAAATATGGCGGGTATATACGTTAATGCGGGACCCTTAGCCCTGGCTGGAGACCACGGGTAAAGACCACTTGCCATAATTGAATATCCCTGGCCCGAAATGCCCCTGCGCAGGCATTAAGATAATAGATAAACATTCTTTTGAATCGTTCGGAATAATTCACTTTCAACTGAGGCCATTCCGCCAGGAAATGCTCATGCCAAGCCGTTAATGTTTTATCGTAATCTGAACCGAAGTTATGCCAGTCTTCCATGACAAAGCGTTTTTCACTGGCGTTGGCAATTTGTTTTATCGAGGGAAGGCACCCATTAGGGAAGATATATTTATTAATCCAAGGATCAACATTATGGGTTGTTTGATTGGCGCCGATAGTATGCAGAAGAAAAATACCGTCCGATTTCAGGCAGCGGTCGACAACCTTGAAATAAGCGTCGTAATTTTTCGGGCCGACGTGTTCAAACATGCCCACGGACACGATGCGGTCATATTGCTGCCGTATATCACGGTAGTCCTGCAATAGAATCCGGATGTCCAGTCCGCCGTAATGCTTGGCCGCAAAAGCTTGCTGCTCGGCGGAGATGGTTACGCCATGAACGGTGACGCCGAAGTTTTGCGCCGCGTAGGCCGCCAGTCCGCCCCAGCCGCAGCCGATGTCCAGCAGCGTCATACCCGGCCGGAGCCGGAGCTTGTGACAGATCATATCCAGTTTATCCCGCTGGGCATCATACAGGTTGTCGGCCCGCTTCCAGTACCCGCAGGAATACTGCATGTAGGGATCAAGCATGAGGCAGAACAGGTCATTGCCCAGATCATAGTGCTCTTTTCCCACGATCCAGGCGCGTTTCCTTGACTGGAGGTTGGTTAGCCGGGCAATGGCAATGCGCAGTATATCATGAACGCGAGACGGCATTTTTTTATCGAGACGGGCGCTTAATAGTCGTTGAAAGAATATATCCAGCCTGCGGCACTCCCACCAGCCGTCCATATAGCTTTCGCCCAGCCCAACGGATCCCTGTTGTAATACCCGTTTGAAAAACAGCGAATTGTTGACCTGAATATCCCAGGGCTCTGAGCCATTGATACTAATGCCGGCCTGGTTAAGCATACTGTCCGCAATACGACGCCATTCGTTTTTATTACCGCGGCTATTGACCACGCTTATATCATTCATAATGTCATCCTGGTTCAATCTTAAATGACGACGCTAACCGCTCACGGTAACAGGCCATAAATTAGAGGCTATTTGCAATCGCGGATGCGACGGATTTATTATCGAACAAATCACGCAGGCCCGTGTTATCATAAAAGGACAATCTATGTAGATTAACGGCCATTCCATGCCATACCCGTCCCGTTTGCCCCTCCATGAGGACGCGATGATTCAGCTGGTCGCGGTGCCTGACCGACTGACTCTGCCCCGTTCCGTTTTTTTCCGCACCTGCTTTTTGCCAAAAGGCGTGCTCATCAGCCAGCATCAGCACCCATTTGTCGAGTTTCTCTACGCCCGCGAAGGCGGGATGCGCGTAGAGATCGAAGGAAAGGCGCTAATTGTGCCGGGCTTCCACGGCATCTGGATCCCGGCGAATGTACCCCATCGTCTTCTGACCACCAGCGATGTGCTGCTGGAAAGCCTCTATATCGAACAGGATTCCGTCACGATCAATCCCAATAACTGCCGGGTGGTGGTGATCAGCAGCTTCGTCAGGGAATTCATCCATCATGCGACGGAACATGTGCCGGAACAGTACGACAGCGCCGGGGATGACGGCATGTTGGTCAATGTGCTGAGCGCGCAGATCCAGAAACTGCCGGATGCCGGTTTTTCACTAGCGTGGCCGGTCTCCCAGACATTGATGCGGGTGTGCCGGGAAATCCAGGAAAAGCCGGATGAGGAGCACAATATTGATAAGTGGGCGGCCAACACCGGCATGTCGGTACGGACCTTTTCGCGCCGTTTCAAGAAAGAAACCGGCGTCGCCTTCGGAGAATGGAAGAAACGGATGCGGCTTCTGGAATCCGTGATCATGCTGAAAAATAATCGCAGCGTAACCCAAGTGGCTCTGGACCTCGGCTACTCCGGCACCGCCTCTTTCTCCTATGCTTTCCGGCAGATGTTTGGCGTACCGCCGACCCGCTATTAGAGGTTGACCCGCCGCCTTTGCCATCAGTGCATGGCAATCAGCAGCGGGAACAGGAAGGGCGCCACCAGCGAGGTAATGATCCCGCAAATGACCAGCGCGAGCGAACTGAACGCCCCTTCTTCATAATCCAGTTCGGCGCAGCGGGCGGTACCCAGCGCGTGGGAGGCCGAGCCCATCGCCAGGCCGCGCGATGCTTTGGTATGGATATGCATCGCGTTCAGGAGAATATGTCCGAATACCGCTCCCAGTATCCCGACAAAGATCACGCAAACCGCGCTGATGGCGGGAATACCGCCGATACTGTTGCCCACCGCCATTGCGATGGGCGTAGTGACGGATTTGGGCATGATGGACGCGGCAACGGCGGGTGTGGCGCCCAGCCGCAGCGCAATCCATGTGCCGGAGATCATCGCCACCAGACTGCCGAGGAAGCAGATGCTGATAAGTGACTTCCACCGCCGCCTGATCTGGTGCAATTGCTCATACAGCGGATAGGCCAGCGCCACGACGGCGGGCTGAAGCAGGCTGTTGAGCAGCTCGCTGCCTTTGAAATAACGGGTGTAGGGTATTTTTGCCAGTATTAATAAAACTATCAGTATGATCATCGAAATCAGCAACGGGTTGAATAACGGATTATTCAGCCGTGCCGCCAGCCGGCGAACCAGGAAAAACACTACCAGCGTCAGCGGTAGCGACCACCAGATATCATGAAGCATGTTTTATTCCTTTCTTGCCATCGGCTTTGACCAGCGATGCTTTTTCCCGGTGTATGGCGTGCGAACACCAACTCACCGTAATAAGTACAATCAGGGTGCTGGCGGAACAGGAAACGACCACCGGGGCGAATTGCGCCCGTAATAAATCAAAATACTGCATGACGCCGACGCCAATGGGCACAAACAGCAGCGACATATGGCGGATCAACAGATGGCATCCTGGTTTTACCCATTGGCTTGGGATGATTTGTAACGACAAGAGCATAAACAGGATAAGCATGCCGATAATGCTGCCCGGCAGCGTGACGGGTAATACGGCGGCAATAGCGATTCCGGCATATAAACAAGCATAAATCAGTAAAAACGCACGGAGCAGCTGAGAAAAACGGGTGATGAATAGAGACATGACGTTTTTTTACCAAAAGTAATGCGCCAAAGAACTGGGGCTTATTATCATGCAATTGATCTGTCTTTATTTATTAAATGGAGACAATTTCTATCTATTTAAGGACAAAATCGCCGCGATTATCAGGGGGGTTTTGAGCAGTCCCGTTAAATGAAAATGGCGTGTATTGACCTGCGCTTTAACATAGCAGCCACTGATAAACAGCAATTTTGTTACAAAATTTCGGCGCCGGACCGGCGCAAAAATCACGCTGAAAGGTAATACTGTGACTAATGAATAATTTCTGGTGAAAGTAAAGATGCGGTCCTGGCTCAATGAATGCTGATAAGCCCCAACGTTTTTTTGACGGTCACAACGATCTGTTGCTGAATTTGTGGCTGCATCATGGCGCCAACCCGGCGGAGGCCTTTTTCGCCGGCCTGGCGCCGGGGCATCTCGATTATCCGCGCATGGGCCGCGGCGGTTTTGCCGGCGGCTTGTTCGCGGTATTTGTACCGCCGGCGGCCTATCTGGCCCAGATGCGCAAACGGGCGTCAGCCGCCGTTGCAACCCAGAGCGATCCATTGGCCATTACCACGGCGCAGATAGCGATATTGCATCAACTGGCGCAGGGTTCCGCGGGCCGGGCCCGTCTGTGTGGTTCAACGGATGAAATTGAATATTGCCTGCGGCACAACGTGCTGGCGATGGTGTTGCATATTGAAGGGGCGCAAGCCCTCGATCCGGACCTGCTGTTGCTGGATCAATTTTACCAGCAGGGCCTGCGCAGCATCGGCCCGTTCTGGAATGAACAAAACCAGTTTGGCGCCGGCGTGACGGGGGATTTCCCCGGATCGCCTGATAGCGGTCCCGGCATGACGCCGGCAGGCAAGGCGCTGATTCATGCCTGTAATCAGAAAAAGATTCTGATCGATCTGTCGCATATGAATGAAAAGGCGTTCTGGCAAACCGCCGAACTGAGCGACGCGCCCTTGGTGGCGACCCATTCCAATGCGCATGCCCTTTGCCCGCAGCCGCGCAATCTCACCGATGGCCAACTGGCGGCCATCGCCGCCAGCGATGGCTTGGTGGGCGTCAACTTCGGCACGGCATTTGTGCGGGCGGACGGCAAGCGCGAAGGCGATACGCCGATAACCGACATCGTCACGCATCTGTGCTACCTCATGGACCGGGTGGGTGAAGACAGGGTGGGCTTCGGTTCCGATTTCGACGGCGTCAACGTGCCGAACGCCTTGGGTGATGTGGCGGGCATGCCGCTGCTGCTGGAGGCGATGGCCCGTGCGGGGATCAATGACGCATTGCGCGAAAAGCTCGCCTGGCGCAACTGGCTCAGGGTGTTGAAGCGCACCTGGTCTTAGCAGGGAATAGAATTTTTGTTGTTCTTCGGATTACCCCCCAGAGTACGGGGGTCAGTGATCCTTCATTTTAACGCTAAGAGGAGAAACATGATGACTGTGTGGACAAAACCGACGTTCGTAGACCTGCGTCTGGGTCTGGAAGTGACTCTGTACATTTCCAACCGTTAATCTCTGATGCCCGCGCTGCTGCGGGCATATTCTTTTTTAATTCCCGGTCAGCTTATGCAGATAAAAGTGTTAGGCTCCGCCGCGGGCGGAGGATTTCCCCAATGGAACTGCAATTGTGAAAACTGCCGGGGCGTACGCGCCGGCACGATAAAAGCCTCCCGGCGGACGCAATCTTCCATTGCCGTAAGCGATAACGGCACGGAATGGGTGCTATGCAATGTATCCCCCGATATTTGCCATCAAATCCTGGCGACCCCGGAATTGTCGCCTCCGCCCGGCGTGCTGCGCGGTACCGGCATCGGCGCCATTATCCTTACCGACAGCCAGATCGATCATAGCGCGGGCTTGCTCAATTTGCGGGAAGGCTGCCCGCACCAGGTATGGTGCACCGACGAGGTCCATCAGGATCTCACCTCCGGTTTTCCGGTGTTCAATATTCTTTCGCACTGGAACGGCGGGCTTGAGCATCACCTTATAGTGCCCGGGCGGCCGTTCAGCGTCGCTGTGAGCCGGACGCTGCAATTTACGCCTATTCCGCTGCTGAGCAATGCTCCGCCTTATTCCGCGTACCGCGACCGTCCGCTGCCGGGCCATAACATCGCGCTGTTTATTGAAGACGGCCGCAGCGGCAAAACCCTGCTTTACGCGCCCGGCCTGGGCGACCCGGACGACGTGTTGATGCCGTGGCTGCGCAAGGCGGACTGTCTGCTGATTGACGGCACGCTGTGGCGTGATAACGAACTCGCCCTCACCGGCGTGGGCCGGCATACCGGCAAAGACATGGGGCATCTGGCGCTGGGGGAAGAGCAGGGGCTGGCGGCGCTGCTGGCCTCGCTGCCCGCTCAGCGCAAGATTCTGATTCACATCAATAATACCAATCCCATCCTCGATGAAGACTCCGCTGAACGGCAAAGTCTGACGCGGCAAGGCATCGAAGTGAGCCGGGATGGGATGCTGATTGAGGTATAGCCATGACACAGACGCAACCGCTGTCTCCCCGGGCCTTTGAACAGGCGCTGCGGGACAAAGGCGCCTACTACCATATCCACCATCCCTACCATATCGCCATGCATAACGGCCAGGCGACCCGTGAACAGATCCAGGGCTGGGTGGCGAACCGCTTTTATTATCAGACCAGCATCCCGCTGAAGGACGCGGCCATCATGGCGAACTGCCCGCATCCGGACGTGCGCCGCAAATGGGTGCAACGCATCCTGGACCATGACGGCCACGGCGGCGGCGACGGCGGCATCGAGGCCTGGCTGCGCCTCGGCGAGGCCGTAGGCCTAAAGCGCGAAGCGCTGCTGTCCGATGACATGGTGCTGCCGGGCGTGCGCTTTGCCGTGGACGCCTATGTCAACTTCGCCCGCCGCGCCAACTGGCAGGAGGCCGCGTGCAGCTCCCTCACCGAGCTGTTTGCGCCGCAGATCCACCAGGCGCGCCTCGATACCTGGCCTGGCCACTATCAGTGGATCGAAGCGGAAGGCTATGACTACTTCCGCAGCCGGCTGAGCCAGGCGAACCGCGACGTGGAGCATGGGCTGCAGCTGGCGCTGGAGTATTGCGACAGCGTGGAGAAACAGCAGCGCATGCTGGAAATCCTGCAGTTCAAACTGGACATTCTCTGGAGCATGCTGGATGCCATGAGCATGGCGTATGAACTGAAACGTCCCCCTTACCATACCGTCACCACCGGGTCGGCCTGGCACAAAACGAGGCTGGTATGATGGAGCCGACGCTATCGCAGACGCCGGTGTTCCGGCGCGGTTTTCGCCTGCAGTGGGAAGAGACGCAGCAAAGCCATGTGATCCTCTACCCGGAAGGCATGGCGAAGCTCAATGACAGCGCCGCCGCCATTTTGCAACTGGTGGACGGCAAGCGCACCCTTGGCGATATTATCGCCGATCTCTGTGCCCGGTTTCCCGAGGCGCAGGGGCTCGGCGATGACGTCAGCGAATTTTTCGGCCAGGCCTACCGGCAAAAATGGATTATCTTTCGTGAATGATCAAAAACCGGCGGTTAATCCGCCGCTCTGGCTGCTGGCGGAACTCACCTACCGCTGCCCGCTGCAGTGTCCGTACTGCTCTAATCCCCTCGATTTCGCGTCGCAGGATAACGAGCTGACCACCGCCCAGTGGATCGAGGTGTTCAAGCAGGCGCGCGCCATGGGCAGCGTACAGCTCGGTTTTTCCGGCGGCGAGCCGCTGATGCGCAAAGATCTGGCGGAGCTTATCGGCGCCGCCCGCGGTCTCGGCTTCTATACCAACCTTATTACGTCGGGTATCGGCCTGACGGAGAAAAAGCTGCAGACCTTCGCCGACGCCGGCCTTGATCATATCCAGATCAGTTTCCAGGCCAGCGATGAAAGCCTGAACGCCGCGCTGGCGGGGTCGGAAAAAGCCTTCCGGCAGAAGCTGGCGATGGCAAAGGCGGTAAAGGCCCATGGCTATCCCATGGTGCTCAATTTCGTGCTGCACCGCCATAACATCGATCAGATTGACCGCATCATTGAGCTTTGTATCCAGCTTGAAGCGGATGATGTCGAGCTGGCCACCTGCCAGTTCTACGGCTGGGCCCAGCTGAACCGGGAAGGATTGCTGCCGACCCGGGAGCAAATCGAGCGCGCCGAGCAGGTCGTGAAGCGCTATCGTGAACGCATGGCGCAGAGCGGCAGTTTGACCAATCTGCTGTTCGTTACGCCCGATTACTACGAAGAACGCCCCAAGGGCTGCATGGGCGGCTGGGGCGCCATCTTCCTCAGCGTCACGCCGGAGGGCACCGCGCTGCCGTGCCACAGCGCGCGCCAGCTGCCGGTGAAATTCCCTTCGGTGCTGGAGCATGACCTGGACCATATCTGGCGCCACTCCTTTGGCTTTAACCGCTATCGCGGTTTCGACTGGATGCCGGAGCCGTGTCGCTCCTGCGATGAAAAGGAGCAGGATTTCGGCGGTTGCCGTTGCCAGGCATTTATGCTGACCGGCAGTGCCGACAATGCCGATCCGGTCTGTGCAAAATCATCTCACCACGACAAAATCCTCGCCGCGCGCGAGGCGGCCAACCGCACGCGGACGCAGATCCATGAGCTGCAGTTCCGCAACCGCGTCAACTCGCAGTTGATCTTCAAAAACAGCCCATGAACGTGAACGGGGACCGGCAGGAAGAGCAGCTTCGGCTGCCGAATGGTTTACGCCTCTGCCTGCGGCATGAAGCGCAGGCGACAGAGGCCGCCGCGCTGCTGCGGGTGGACGCGGGGAGCGATGACGAACCGCCGGCCTGGCCTGGCCTGGCCCATCTGCTGGAACATCTGCTTTTCGCCGGCAGCGGCGCCTATCAGCAGCAGCAGCGTCTGTTAGCCTGGATTCCGGCGCAGGGCGGCCGGCTGAACGCCACCACCCGCGGCGACCGGACCGCCTTCTTTTTTGCCGTCGATCCTCCGAAGCTGGCGCCGGGCCTGGCGCGTCTGGTGGATATGCTGGCCGCGCCGTTGTTTGATCCTGCCGCCCTCGAACAGGAGATAAACGTCATCGAGGCCGAGTATCGGCTGCTGATGAACGATGCGGATACCCTATGCGACGCGGCGCAGTTATCCCTGTTCGAGGGGACGCCGACCCTGGCGCGTTTTCAGGTGGGCAGCCGCGCCGGGTTCGGCACGGACCTGCCGTCTTTGCTCCGCGGATTGCGGGAGTTTCATCAAAACCATTACCACGCCGGCAGCATGACGCTGTGGCTGCAGGGGCCGCAGCCGCTGGCCGAGCTGCGCGCCCTGGCCGGCAGCTGCGGCGTCCAACTGCCCGCGGCCCGGACCGCCGCCCCGGCGCTGACGGCGCCGGGCGATGACATGCTGAATACCGGGTCCGGCAGTGGCAGCGTCTGCCCGCCCGACCCCCCGGCGGCGCTACGGCTGACGGCGCGGGGCGACGCCATGCTGAATGCCGCGGGTCCCCCGCGGCTGCGGCTGAGTTTTGCCCTGAACGGCTGGCGGGATTGTGATGCCGGCTGGTTTGGCGTTTTGCGCGTGCTGTTGAATGACGAGGCGGACGGCAGCCTGATGGCCTGGCTGCGAGAGTGCGAGTGGTGCGACGGCGCACGCCTTATTCTCAGTTGGCGCGGTCAGGATGCGGCCATCGCGGCGGTGGAATTTACCTTAACCCGGGACGAACCCGCCGTCGGCGCGCAGGTGGAGCGGGGGTTTTTGTCTTGGCTACAACAGTTGTCCGCCCTGTCGGATCAACAGCTGCGCCATTATGCCCGGCTGGCGCAGCGGCGCTTGAACAGCCAAACGCCGCTGGATCAGCTGCGGGACCTGGCTTTTGATGCCCCCGCGCTGCGCTGCATCGCCCCTCCTGCCTGGCAGCGCTGGCTATCTCGATTCCGGCCGGACGGCGTCAGCCGTTTGTGGATAACCGGGCAGGTAAGGGGGGATCCGGTGCGTAGCCGGGGTTTCGACCTGCGGCTCGCCCCGTTCATTTTGCCTGCCGTGACGCCCGCTCGGCCGCCGACGCTCCGTTTTTATGCCGGCAACGCCTCCCCCCGGACGCCACCCTTGCCATGGACGCCCCCGGTATCGCCGAACGCCCTGCCGGCCGAGTCCGTCCCACTGCGGCACATAGCGGCGGATGAGGCTCCGGTACTGATGCTTTATCCGGCGCCCGGCAGTGATTTTACCGAGGTGCAGGGGCATATTCTGCAGGCGGCGCTGCGGGCGCAAGGGGGGAACCTGGTGCATATCGGGGGAGAGCTGCGCATCGAGCGGCGGCAGGATGTCTGGCTGTTACAGCTTGGTGCCGATGAGAGGACAATGCCCGCCGCGCTGGAGGCGATAAGCGCACGGCTGCGGGTTCTGACCCAGGCGGTCATCCGCCAGGGACGGCGCGCCCGGCAACATGAACTGCGGCACGAGCAAGGGCAAATCCCGGTGCGCCGGCTGCTGAGCCAACTGCCGCGCTGGCTGCGGACGGCGGACGGTGCCGGGGCGGAGCAGGGGCCGGAGCAAGAGGATGGCGCCTCCCGCCGGCTGACGGAAATCTCCTGGCAGGGGACGCTCTACGGCGGGTCCGACGGGCTGCGCCAAACGCTGTCCCGCATGCTGCGCCGTTTCCCCGGCGCCTTTACGGCTGTGTCGTTTCCGGCCACGGCGGATGCGGCATGTTCATCCGCTGCCGCATTTCCTCCCCTCGCCGCGCTTGCATCCGGCGATGCGCCGGCTCGCGCATTCCGCGGGCAACCGGCCGCGGCGCGCTATACGCTGACGCAGGACCGGGGAGATAACGCCATGATACTTTTTTGCCCGCCGCCGGCCGCCGACGTCGACACCCGGCTGGCCTGGCGTCTGCTGGCGCTGATTTACCAGCCGCTGTTCTTCCAACAGCTGCGCGTGGAACAGAATATCGGCTATGTGGCCAGCTGCGGCTTTTATAATACGGTCTGGCATGAAGGCGTACTGTTTGCGCTGCAGTCACCGCATCTTAACGGTGAAGAACTGTTTCAGCGCACGCTGTCATTTTTGCGGCGAATGGAACAGCGGCTTGGCGAGATGCCGGCGGATCGGCTGGCAGAGCGGCGCTCCACGCTTTGGCGGATGCTGGCCCACCGGGATGCAAACCGCTTTATCCGCGCCGGCCAGGAGTGTTTCGCCCTTGACCTGGCGCTCACCACGCCGCAGGCACAAGCGCGCCTGGCACACATGGACCAAAAGAGGCTCAGGGGCTGGCACCGGGTATTTACCGACTCCGCCACATACCGCGCCGGCAGCCTGCTGGCCATCACCGTCCCTCCTAAGGCCCCCTAGGCGGTTGAAGTCAGTTAAGTAAAATTTATTGATTAATCGTAATTAAATATGACTGTCGCCCCGTCGTCGATTCCCGGCCGGCGGTTTAAGTCTATATTTTTATGGCAAGGATTTGTCAGAGAAAGGGATTGGAGCATCGCAAGGTTCTCGTGCCTGCTTCTCATTAATCCTTATATTTTCTGATGTAAATAAAAAGAAAGACAACCGCAAACCGTCGGCCCGGATCACTCTTAAAGGCTGTCTGCTCCTTCATACACATTTTCAAATACAGGGTTATTCTATGGAGAACACAATACATCCAAAACGCCCCTGGCTCATCGCGTTATTACTGCTGTTAATAGGCTTGGCGATGACGATTGGCGGTGTCTGGCTGACCGCGCTGGGCGGCTCGCCGTTTTACCTGCTGGCCGGCATCGCACTGCTGATAGACGCGGGATTGGCCTGGCGCAGGCATAGCGCCGCGCTGTGGGTTATGGCGCTTATTCTGCTGGCCACCATAATCTGGTCTCTCTATGAGGTGGGCTTCAACTTCTGGCAGCTTGAGCCGCGCCTGGTCATGGTGACGGTGCTCGGCATCCTGCTGCTGCTTCCTTGGGTGCGCCGCAAATTATTTCCCGCCACCCGGGCGGCGGGACTGGCACTGGGGATAGCCGTGGTCGCCGCCGTGCTGGTGATGATCTTTGCCGCAACCCGGCCGGTAGGCGTTTCCGGCACGGCGGACTTCACCGCCCGGACACAGGATGCCCATGATACATCGGTGCCCGACAGCGACTGGCTCTATTATGGCCGCACGGCGCACGGCGATCGCTTTGCCCCCCTCGATCAAATCAATGCCGGCAATGTGCAAAACCTCAAGCTCGCCTGGAGCATGCGCACCGGCGATACCATGCAGCCCGGTGAAGATCAGGGCGGCACCGATGCCGGGCATGAATTTAACTTTGAAGACACGCCAATCAAAGTCGACAATACCCTCTATGTCTGTACCGGCCACAGCTGGGTTGAAGCCATCGATGCCGCCACCGGCAAAGTTAACTGGAAATTCAATCCTAACGCCGATACCAAGGCGGATGTCTATCTGGCCTGCCGCGGGGTCAGCTACTACAAGGCTCCCGAAGGGACGGTTACGGATTGTCCGGAGCGTATTATCGCCCCGGTGCTGGATGCGCGCATGATGGCGCTGAACGCCAAGACCGGCCGGCTTTGCCAGGATTTCGGCGATCACGGCTATGTTTCGCTGACGCAATATCTCGGCCATGTCCCCGCCGGCTACCATTTTGTCACGTCGCCGCCGATGGTGGTAAACGATCGGGTCATTCTCGGCGGATGGATATTTGACAATCGAGCGACCAATGAGCCCTCCGGCGCGGTACGCGCTTTTAATCCCATCAACGGACAGCTGATTTGGGCCTGGGACATAGGTCATAATCCGGAAAACTGGACACCGGGTCCGAATGATGAATTGACGCGCGGTACGCCCAACGCCTGGGGCGTATATACGGCGGATCCCAAACTCGGGCTGGTTTATCTGCCCACCGGCAACGCCACGCCTGACTACTACGGCGGCGAACGCCGTCCGTTTGACGAAAAATACAGCAGCTCCACCGTCGCACTGGACATCAACACCGGCGCCCCTCGCTGGCATTTCCAGAACGTTCACCACGACCTGTGGGATTTTGACGTTCCGGTGGGCCCGTCGCTGGTGGATCTGCCCGGTCCGGATGGCAACCCGGTTCCTGCGCTGGTGCAAACCACCAAACGGGGCGAGTTTTTCATGCTGAACCGCGAGACCGGCCAGCCCATTGCGCCGGTGGAAGAGAAAAAAGTGCCCCAGGGCGCGGTGCCGGGGGATCATACCTCGCCGACCCAAGCCTTCTCGGTGGGCATGCCTTCTCTGGCGCCAAAGGATCTGACCGAGCGCTCGCTGTGGGGCGCGACCCTCATTGATCAGATGGTATGCCGGATCCAGTTCCGTAATTCCGTCTATCACGGCCAGTTCACTCCGCCGCAGCTGAAAAATACCATTGTTTATCCCGCCTTCGACGGCGTGATCGACTGGCATGGCGCAAGCATCGATCCCACGCACAAGATCCTGATTGCCAATGCCAATTACATACCCTTTATGGTAAGCCTGGCGCCCCGCGGTCCCGCGGAACAGCAAGGCCTGGTACAGAAATGGAACGGCAGCGGCAATGAACCGCCGGTGAAGGGGAATTTTTCCCCCCAGTACGGCACGCCTTATATTGGTAAAGTCCATCCCTGGCTTGACCCCATAGGTGTCCCCTGCAACCCGCCGCCGTGGGGCACCCTGACCGCCATCGATCTGGTTAAACGCCAGATCATCTGGCAGCATCCCATCGGCACCACCCGCGATACCGGCTTGTTCGGCACCCACACCAATGTTCCATTGCCAACGGGTATCTTTAATATCGGCGGCAATATGGTGACCAAAGGCGGGCTGGTATTTATCGGCGCCACGGCGGATGATTATCTGCGCGCCGTTGATGAACGCACGGGCAAGGTGGTATGGAAAGCGCGTTTACCCGCCGGCGGACAAGCCACCCCCATGTCTTACACGGTGGGGGGTAAACAGTACATCGTGATTGCGGCGGGGGGCCATGCCGGACTGGGCACCCGCTCGGGGGATTACGTTCTGGCTTATGCCTTGCCTTAAGCCTGTCCGCGGCATTGTCCTGTACACATTGCCAGGTTAGGACCATCCTCTCCGGCTCCCGCAACGGGAGCCGGAAATCATCAGGACTTTTTTAGAAAACAGCACACAGGTATCCTCTCTTACCCATGGACTTCCCGTAATAATCTTTCGGATCGGGATGGTAACCGATGGCTTTACCGTCGCCTTGTGCGGCACACTCTTTATTTCCCTCATCCTGATACATCGCGGGGACGGGGCCAAATAATTTTGCGTTATTCCAAAACTGTTTTTGACCCGGCGGGCTAACAAGCTTAGGCGAAGTCGCAGAGGGCTTATCGCCAGGGGTGAAATTAAAATAGGCGCAACCGGAAAAAAGCATGATAAAAACGCCAAAAATAATTGAAGTTAAATTTCTGATCATAATATGTATACCTAATAATGAGCTGTGTGTTTTATAATCTCGGTATGATAAAAACCAGCGAGATAAAAAAGTTTGATAAAATTAAAATCATTATGTTTTATAAAGTCGCTTTAGAATATATTTAAAAGTTTATTTATCACCGGTATCGTTTTAAGCTACCTCTCATTATCGAAAGTAGCAATTGCGACTTTTAGAATACATTGCGCTTAATCTATTTTGAGAAAATACTTAAATTATAATAATAAAAATTTCATTAATTTCAAATGGTAGTGAGGAAATTAACTTGTTAACCCAGATGAAAAGTCATCGTGCGTTTTATTGATTGCTGATTGCTAAAAATTGCCGCGACAGCATTTTTTGGCCTTATCACGGACTGTACAGCGGCTATTTTAGACTTCATAAAGGTCAGGTACGCTTTTGAATAAGGAAGGGGCAATGAGTGAACATCGGTTGCGGGTCGGTATTATCGGATTACAGCCCGGGCAAAGCTGGGCCGCACGGGCCCATATACCCGCTCTGCGGGCCTTGCCGGACCGGTTCGACATTGCGGGAGTGGCTAATAGAAGTCGCTCAAGCGCCGAAGAGGCCGGAAAAGCCTATAACCTCCATGCTTTTTCCAGCGTGGATGAGCTGGTGAATTCCCCGGATGTGGATATCGTCACGGTGACGGTAAGGGTTCCCAATCATAAAGAGGTGGTCAGAAAAGCCATTGAGGCAGGTAAGTCCATTTATTGTGAATGGCCTCTTGGCAGGGATCTTAGTGAAGCCGAAGAGCTCGCCGCAATGGCGGCGGAACACCAGATCAAAACCGTTATCGGTACCCAGGCACGACTGGCGCCCGAAATGCTTTACCTGCGCGGGCTTATGGACCAGGAATATTTGGGCGAAATACTTTCGTCTGCTGTTTTAGCCTATGGCAGGGGCTGGGGCGCCACCATCAGCGACGAGAAAAGGGAAAGCTACCTGCTGGATAAAACCAACGGTGCCACCATGTTATCCATCCCGATGGGCCATACGCTGGCGGCGATGCAGGATATCATTGGCGGCATCAAACAGGTTTCATCCATCATCGGTAACCGGCGCAACACAGTGCTTTCTTTACAGGATGGAAAATCCATCGCCATGACCGCCCCGGATCAAGTGCTGGTTAACGGCGTGACTGAAAAAAATATCCTGTTCTCTCTCCACTATCGCGGCGGAACAGCGCCGGACGGCCATGGCCTGATTTGGGAACTGAACGGGACAAAAGGCGTTATCAGGATTACCGGCCCGTCGGGACATACGCAAATGGTCCCTCTGCAGATTGAATGCTGCCTGCTTGGCGATACCGCGTTCAAGCCGGTGCCGGTGCCGGAAACCTTTTTACAGGGCTGTCCCGCGGATGTGATTCCGGGTAATGTGGCCAGAATGTACAGCAGGCTGGCGTCGGATCTACAGACCGGCAGGCACACCGCCCCCGATTTTGGTGATGCGGTGCGATTGCACCGCTTATTAACGGCTATTGAACAGTCATCAGGGTGCGGAACGCGCATTACAGTCTAATAGCCATAAGTCCTCTGCCGAGCGCATGGGTATTGCCCCGGCGGAGTCATTCCTGCTGATTGGTTTGCTGTCCCCTAGCGCCTGTTTCATCGTACCCGCACCCATCGGCGGCTTGGCCGGGGCGGTGCCGGCCCCGGAGTGCGTTTCTTTTGCCTTAGGGTAAAATAGCGGTTAAAACTCTTCACGCAATAAACACGCTAATAGGAAATGACCATGAATAACACAGTAACACTCCATGCCGACCCGCTGGTCTGGGGACACGGACCGAAGGTTTTCGAAGTTTTCCTTGAGCCTACCTGTCCGTTCTCGGTGAAGGCGTTTAACAAGCTCGATGCTTTGCTGGCGGCAGTGGGCGAAGACCAGATGACGCTTAAAATCCGCCTTCAATCCCAGCCATGGCATATGTATTCCGGCGTTATCGTTCGTTATATCCTGGCGGCTTCCACGCTGCCGGCGGGTAAAGCCGATGCCAAAGCGGTACTGAAGGCCGTGGCCTTACACCGGGAAGAGTTCGAGTTCACCGATCATTGCGCCGGCCCCAATATGGACGCCACGCCCAATGATATCCTGGCCCGGTTGAAGCGCTACAGCGGCGTGGATGCCTATGCGCCTTTCGCCCGGCCCGAGCTGCAAGCCGAGGTCAAATGGCACTGCAAATATGCCCGGCAAAACGGTATCCATGTTTCGCCCACGTTTATGATAAACGGACTTGTGCAGCCGGATATCAGCAGCGGCGATGATATCAGCGAATGGGCAAAACGAATCCAGGCGTAGCGTTAAAGCGTAGATTTCCGATTGTCCGGAATGGCATGTTGTCCGGAATGGCATGTTGTCCGGAATGGCATGCGTTGTTTCCTGTCGGCCGGGCAATGTTCAGGATAGCGCGTCCTTCTTGGGTGAGCTGGACGAGACGGCGGCGGCTGACAAAATACATCAGGCTGCAATCCAGCTTCTTAAGATATTGGCAACAACGGGTGCAAAGGGATCCAGCTTTCCCTCTTTTGGGATTAATAAATTTTCTACCAGGTCCTGCAGTAAATCATCATCTTCCAGCCCCTCCTCGGGATTAATGCCATTTGTCCACAGCAAATTATCGGTAAGCTGTTTGCGCTTTTCGATCAGGGCCTTATTGTTACGTTCATTGTCACCAAGGTTTAAAACCTCAATGGTTTTTTCGGCTCTTGATGTTGTCCCTTCCACTCGGCCACTAATTTTGAACTTGAACTCTGTTTCGCATTCAGCCATCAAGGGCGTTAGCGGTAGGTGTTGGCTTTTATGCGATGCATCACATTGACCTTTGGTTTTGCAACTAGCGACAATATTTGTGTATTTCAGACTACTTGCCTGAGCTATTGCTCTTGCTTCAACGTGCTCGTTGACTGTATCGGTACTTGCTCCTGTTATGTGATCGCAACAATAAGCACAGATATAGAATTGCTCCTGTGCACATTTATTACTCAGGTCAGCAATAATTCCCCATTGCTTTTGTGTATAAAGTTCCTGAAACCATTGGTTTTCATTTTTGCTGGCGGGTTTTGATCTGACCCAATTCAGAAAACTATCAGGCGGCTGTCCTTTAGTGATTTTTCGCATGTTTGATTTCCTGTTTACGCAAAAGCATTTTAGCCTTCGCGAGTTCAAGATTATTTGAAGGAAGTTCGGCCTCAAGAGTAGCTAATATATTTTTAGCCTTTTCAAGCTGGTTACCCTGAATCAGATCAAGAAGGTCGTTAAGCTTTTCAGTAATGGTGGCATTACGAATGTGGGTATTCATTACGTTCAAAAGAACCGCATTGGCATCCTGGCCATATTGCGAAGGAACGAGGGCAAGCTCGCCATCGTCCAGAGAGTAGACCAGTACATCCTTGCAGTCACTGATCACTAAAGGCGAATGGGTGGTTAAGATAAACTGACAATTCGGGAACGTCGTCGTCAGGCGCTCAATAATATTGCGCTGCCATGTTGGATGCAAATGCATATCCACTTCATCAATCAAGACTATACCATCACCATGCAATGGATTTTCCAGTAAAGGATTCATCATAGCCAGACGTCGTGCGATGTCTCCAACCAGAGCCATCAGAGACTTTTCACCTTGTGATAATTGCAGGACATTCAGCGTCTGGCCATCTTTATCAATTGACATATGCAGTCGCGGTTTACGTCGTACTCTTAGATTGCTAAACCCCGGCATTAGATTGGCAATGGCGGTTCTGACAGCCGTTAACTGTCTATCTCTAGAAGAGGCCATTAATGTGTGCAACCTGCTCCAAATTTCCTGATTATCGCTCAGTGTTTCAAGTAATTTCTCCAACACATCCTGTGGCAATCCGGATTCGTTTTCAGAGTCTTCACGATCGCGAAACCATTCAAAAAAACGTCTAAAATCGATACCCTGATTAAGGGAGTTATCATAACCATCCAGTTGCAAAAAATTGTGACGTTCTCTTATTTTTAAAGGAACGTCTAATACCACGCGTTCAACGGGATAAAACGCGATAAGAGGGAAGGATGCATTATTTTGTGCGGTAAATTTGTTTTTATAAAATTCAGCTAACCTGCTGGCCTCATGCAAATTGGACGTTATAGCTGCTTTTTTACCTTTGACCGTTCTCGCAAGCCCCCAGACATAAAGAGAATTGCAGTTTTCATCTTCAGGGCTGGTTTCATCTCCCCGTTCGTCAAAAATACTTAACTCAATGAAGGCTGAAATCCGGCCATTCAGAATGACCTCTTCGGGGATAGGACTTCCACTGCCTTTCTCGCTACGCAGCCTTGCAACAAACCAACTTAAGCTGGTCGCCAGAGATTTTAATATTGAGGTTTTGCCAGCACCGTTATTCCCGATAAATACCGTGACATTGCTCTTCATTTCGTCGGTCGGCGCCAACTTAACCATGAGCTTGTCAAATGGTCCCAGGTTAGTGAGTTTAAGTGCGCGAACTTCCATAACCTTTTGTCCTTTTAATGTTCTATTAACATAATCATACATTTATCCGCATTCAACAGTAAACCTTGCCGAAACCTGTCTTTACGGATGTCAGCAGGGAGCCGATTTCTGTCCAGGCCGTGAGACGTGCTCCCCAAAAGGCTCCTTATGCAGCCAATGTTACCCCAGCTGTTCCATTCTAGACATCCTTAGATTGGATGCCTCGCCGCATCTTTGCCATTACTTGAACCAAGGCCTCCCGTTCCTCGGCGGACAGCGTTTGCAGCAAGCTGTTCGAGACCCGTTCGGCCACCGGCCGGGCTATAGCCAGCATAGCGCGGCCTTCCTCGGTGAGCTGGACGAGACGGCGGCGGCTATCGGCGGGATCCGCGCGCCGGGCGATGAGCTGCCGTGCTTCCATGCGCCCCAGCATTTCCGCCAGGGTCGCCTTGGTGGTGGCGCTCGCCTGTCCGAGCGTGGCTTGATCGAGTCCGTCCGGCGAGAGGGCCAGCGCCTCCAGCACTGCATATTGCGGTTTGGTGAGATCGGGCATCAGCGAGGTCCACCTGGCGGTATGCTCCTGCAGGACGACGCGCATAAGGTGAAACAACGTCTTGTCAAACATCCACTCTATCCTATCCAGTATGTTTCCGTTTACGCCCGTGCGGCGGCGGAGGGGTATTATTGCCGCTGCGTGCGGCCGGCACAAGCATATCCCGGGATGACCGCTGGGCCGGCTTGACGTTCGTATACGAACTAAATACACTGGCCGGGAAGTATCTTTAAGAAAAGCATGCTCGCATATATAGAACGTATACGAACAATAATCTATCTCTTTACTTCGATCGCGCGGCCCCCTGCGTTATCTCTGGCGCCGATCGCCTCTTCATAATGAATAGGGGTTTAACATGATATTCGACGACTTGCGCCAATTCCTGAAGGCGCTTGATGAAAACGGCCAACTGCTGCATGTGAAAGAACAGGTCCAGGCCGAGCCGGATCTGGCGGCGGCGGCCAATGCCGCCGGCCGGATCGGGGATAAGGCGCCGGCGTTGTATTTCGATAATATCGAGGGTTTTACCGACGCCAGGGTGGCGCTTAATACCCTGGGTTCATGGCCTAATCACGCTATCGCCATGGGCATGGATCCCGGCACCTCAACCAAGGACCAGGTGGCGGAATTCATCCGGCGCTGGGACGAATTCCCCGTGCCCGTGCAGCACCGTGAAAATCCGCCGTGGCGGGAAAATTGCGTCGTAGGCGACGATATCAACCTCTTTGAGATATTGCCGCTGTTTCGCCTTAATGACGGCGACGGCGGCTTTTATCTGGATAAAGCCGCCGTCGTCTCGCGGGACCCGGCAGATCCCGGCAATTTCAACAAACAGAACGTCGGCATCTATCGCATGCAGGTCAAGGGCAAGCGCCGCCTCGCCATCCAGCCGGTGCCGGTCCACGATATCGCTATTCATCTCAAGGCGGCGGAAGAACGGGGCGAGGACCTGCCGGTGGCAATCACGCTGGGTAACGATCCGATCATTACGCTGATGGCGTCGACGCCTTTGCGCTATGACCAGTCGGAATACGAGATGGCCGGGGCGCTTAGGCAGGCGCCTTATCCGGTAGCGACGGCTCCGCTGACCGGGTTCGACGTGCCGTGGGGCTCGGAGGTCGTTATCGAGGGCGTGATAGAAGGCCGCAAGCGCGAACTGGAGGGGCCGTTCGGCGAATTCACCGGAAATTATTCGGGCGGACACAGAATGCCGGTGATAAGGATCGACAGGATTTCTTACCGAACACAGCCGATCTTCGAGTCCCTGTATCTCGGCATGCCCTGGACGGAAGTGGACTACCTGATCGGTCCGGCGACCTGCGTCCCAATTTACAAGCAGCTCAAGGCTGATTTTCCCGAGGTGCAGGCCGTCAATGCCATGTATACCCACGGCCTGCTGGCGATAATTTCCACCAAAAAACGGTATGGCGGATTCGCGAAAGCGGTGGGGCTGCGCGCCATGACGACGCCCCATGGGCTGGGTTATGTGAAAATAGCGATCGTGGTGGATGAGGACGTGGATCCGTTTAATCTGCCGCAGGTCATGTGGGCCCTGTCCACCAAGGTGAACCCCGCCGGGGACCTGGTGCAACTGCCCAATATGTCGGTCGTCGCGCTGGACCCCGGATCATCGCCCTCCGGCGTGACCGATAAGCTGGTTATTGATGCCACCACCCCGGTCGCTCCGGACACGCGGGGCAATTACGGATTGCCGGTGCGCGATCTGCCCGAGACCGCGCAATGGATCGGCCGGCTGAATGCGCTGATGGCGAAAAACCATTGAACCGATACAGATAAGGAAAACATGATGATTTGTCCTCGTTGCAGGCATCCTAAGACGGGCGTGTTGTATGAAAGCCCGGTCCAGGGGGTATGGACCGTGTTTCAGTGCGAGAGCTGTTTGTACACCTGGCGCACGACCGAGCCGCCGCGCCGGTCTGATCCTGAGTACTATCCGCCGGCGTTTCGCTTAAACCCCGACAGCCTTGAACACGCCGAGGCGATACCGCCGGTCCCGGATCTGGCGGCCGGGAACCGGTAGGAAACGCGGCGCTATTTTTCAGTCGCCTTCGCCGAGGCCGGATACCAAAGCGTCACCAGAATAACGGCAACGGCCAGCACCAGCATCACCAGCAAAAGGGACTGCGCCGTCGCCGCGACGAATGCCTGCCGCACCGCGGGAATTTGGCTGCTCAATCCGGGTGTTGACCGGGCGTAGGCTAACGCCGCGCCAATGGATTGTGTCGTCGCACCGGGCGCCTGCGCCAGGGCGGGGGGCAGACGTGACGGGAAGGTTGTCGCCAGCAGGCTGCCGAAAAGGGCAATGCCCAACGCGCCGCCGATTTCACGCGTGAAGCTGTTGATGCCGGCACCGACGCCGGCTTGGCGCGGCGGTAGCGAGCCGATGATAGCGCTCGAAAGAAGAGGATTGGATAAACCGGATCCCATGCCGACGACGCCGATGCTCAGTGCGAAAAACCAGTAGGGCGAGTCGGTCCCGCAGTGGCGAAGCAGGCCCAGCCCGGCAACGAGCGCGGCCAGTCCGGCCGCCACCACCGGCCGTGGGCCGATACGCTGGGCAAGCTTGATGCTGCGCGGCGACACCCAGAACACGACCGCCACCAGGGGCAGGATGGCAAGGCCGGCCAGCGCCGGCGGGTAGCCCTTGATGCTCATCAGATATTGGCCGTTGAGATAGAACATCGAATACATGCCGATAAAGGAAACCGCCATGCCCAGCATGCCGGCGCACAGGCCGCGGGCGCGGAAGATGCCGGGATCCAGCAGGGGATGCTTTCGCTTCGCCTCCATCCAGACAAAGATAGCCAGGAACAGCCCCGACAAGCAAAAGGCGCCGATAACCTTTGCTGAAAGCCAGCCAAGCTCCTGGCCTTCAATCAGGCCCGTCAGCAGGGAGAAGATACCCAGCATGAGGATGGCCGCGCCCATAAGGTCCAAGGGATGTTCATGACCGGCCAGCCTCGGGGCCAGCCATGCCGTAAGGACCAGACCGGCCAACGCCAGCGGTACCGCTACCGTGAAAATGGCTTGCCATTGTGCGAACTGCAGCACCAATCCGCCGAGGATATTCCCCAGCGCGCCGCCCAAGCCGGTCATGGCGGTCCACATGGCGATGGCATGGGATTTTTGGTGCGGCGGATAGACCTGGACCAGAAGCGCGAGGCTGTTAGGCAGAATCAATGCCGCGCCCGCGCCGGCCGCCGCCCGGCCAACCAGCAGCGCCGGCACGCCGGCGGCCGCGGCCGACAGCAGGGAGCCGAACGCCAATAAGGCCAGGCCCGCCAGCATGGTCTGCTTGCGGCCATACCGGTCGCCAATGGCGCCGGCGGGGATGAGCAGACAGCCGAAGACCACCAGGTAGGTATCGACGATCCACAGGACCGCCGTGGCGGAAGGATGGAGCGGGCTGGTGGCGATGCGTCCGATGGCCAGGTTGAGGCTGGCGCCGAGGCCGAAAACCAGGGCGGCGCACCCGACCATGACCGCAAGGAAAGCCTTGCGCCGGGCGACGGGTTCCGGCGAGGCGGGCGGCGCATCCGCCTCCGTGATGTCGGGCGTCGATGGGTTGCGCACCACGGGCGCCCCTCGATTAGTTGTATGCATGATGATCTCCTTTTGGGGGGATATCATCTTCTTCCTGATAGATGCAATCCAGTGCATATCACGAAGAGTATTAATGCATCATATGCATTTATAAGTCCGGGCAAGCGCTTCGCACGCGGGCCCGGAGCCAGCGATGGGCGGCATCTTTCTCGTAGCGCGGGTGCCAGGCGATGGAGATCGGCGGCGGCGCATCGATCTTCACCGGCAGCTCGAAGGCGTGGAAATCCCGGCGATACCAGCCCGAGGAGCGGGCCGGCACCAGTACAATATGATCTGACTTGGCAACGATGGCGAGCCCGTCGGCAAAGTTCGCCACGGCGACGGAGATGGTTCTGCGCAGGCCCTGCAACGCCAGGGCCGCATCCACAGGGCCCTCGAAGCGGCCGCGTCGCGAAATGGACACATGGGGGTAGGCGATAAAGGCTTCAACGGTAACCGCCTGCCGCGCCAGCGGATGATCGGGGCGCACCACGCCGACAAAACGATCGCGAAAGAGCGTTTGTAAACGGATTTCCGGTCCCATGGCGGCGTCAATGACCCCGATGTCAAGGTCTATGCTCCCATCCCGCAGCGAGTCGACATCCTCGTTGCCTTCGGCTACGAAACGCAGCCGGGCTTTCGGCGCCTGTTCAATCATGGCCTGAGCGATGGCGGCGCCGAAGGTGCCGACAAAACCGTCGCTGGCCCGCAGGGTGAAGGTGCGATCGATCTGCGCCGGAACGAGTTCGCCATCGCCGCGCACCAGGTTTTCCGCGTCCTGGATAAGCTGTCGCAGCTGTCTGCGCAGGGCTTCGGCGCGCGGTGTGGGCACCAGTCCCCGGCCTGCCCGGACCAGCACCGGATCGTCCAGCAGATGGCGGATACGGGCAAGTTGCCGGCTCATGGCCGGGGGGCTGAGATTCATTCGGTTAGCCGCGCCGGCAACGCTGCCTTCGGACAGCAGGGCATCCAGGGCGACCAGCAGATTAAGGTCGAGGGCCGGCGTGGAGGAGGGCGGTGTCATGGGGTGCGCCTCGGAATGGAATGCAAATAATGCATTAATATAATAATAAAGATGCACTGTATGCAACCATGGTTAGCGGGTATCTTTTTTGTCATGACGCGTCGTCCAGGCACATCACAACGTTAAAGGCGTTAAAATGACTACACTCACGACATCCCCCCTTGCCCCGCTGCTGGCCCATCTTTTCGACGAAGCCGCCGCCGCGACCAGCCCCGTAGCGATGAGTATTCCCCGTGAAGAGCGGATGCGCCTGATGCGGAGCAAAACGGAGTATCTTGATTTTTATGGGAAAATGAAGGACCTTTGGCTTCCCGTCTCCCGCGAAACCGGCGCGCTGCTGTATATGCTCGCACGGGGCGGCGCGGCGCGGACCATTGTTGAATTCGGTACCTCGTTTGGCATTTCCACCCTGCATCTTGCCGCCGCCTTGCGGGACAACGGCGGCGGTCGTCTTATCACCACAGAGTTTGAGCCGTCGAAAGTCGCCAGGGCCCGGAAAAATCTCGCCGCCGGCGGCCTCATCGATCTGGTGGAATTCCGCGAAGGCGATGCGCTGCGCACGCTGGCCGCGGATCTGCCTGATTCCATCGATTTGCTGCTGCTCGACGGCGCCAAGTCTTTGTATCCGGACATTCTGAATTTGGTGGAAAGCCGCTTACGGCCCGGGGCGTTCATCGTTGCCGACGACGCCGACTTCAGCCCCGACTACCTGGCTTACGTGCGTTCGCCGGCGGCGGGTTATCTGTCCGTCCCCTTTGCCGGAGACGTGGAGCTCTCGCTGCGGCTGAAGTGAGCCGACTCAAGGTAGTGCGCTGGCTCCCTGACCTTTTTCACTGACCTTTTTATTGAACTTGGCGATCTTTCCCTGGATCTTCACCTGGATAGACGAGCCCGATCTGCTTTCTTATCGTATCCAGGGTTTCCATGATGAGTACGCTTTCGTCAGGGGGCATAATCGCCGAGGCTGTTCCTGTTCTCACCAGGCGTTCCATTTCAAATGCCTGGAACTGCATGCCGCGTTCGGCCACCGTCTCGGCGTAATCTTCGAGTACGTTGCCCTGATAGTCCTCAAGGCGAAATGAGGTGGGCGCGTACCAGACCGGTGCGATGACGATGCGCGCCTTGGAGCCATAGATGGCGGCGGCATTGGGACCGGCGCAGTCAAGGGCGGACACGCTCGTTGAAATAGCGCCGCCCCGATGCTGCATGATGGTGGCGATTTCAGCATCGACACCCGTATCCTTGAATCGGGCCGTCGCCGTTATCGAGGTGGGAGCACCGAGAATATCGAAGGCGAAAGAGAGGGGATAAATGCCCAGATCAAGGAGGGCCCCGCCGCCAAGTTCCAGCGCATTGAGACGATGCTTTGGGTCCGTCGACAGGAATTGGCGGTGTTCGGCAGTGACCGACCGCAATTCACCCAAGACACCGGAATCAATGATTTCATGGATACGCTTCATGTGCGGCAGGAAGCGCGTCCACATGGCCTCCAGTACGACCAGGTTCTTTTCGCGCGCGCGCTTGACTACCGTCCTGGCCTCATCGGCATTCAGCGTGAACGGCTTCTCGATAAGAACGTGCTTGCCGGCTTCCAGCGCCAGCAGGGCGGCTTGGGCATGTTGCGGATGGGGTGTCGCCACGTAGATGATATCAACGTCCGGATCCGTGACAAGCGCCTGGTAACTGCCATGTGCGCGGGGGATGCCGAACCGCCGGGCGAAAGCATCGGCCGTTTTCCCGGATCGCGACCCGACCGCCGCAACGTTCAGTCCGGACGCGACAAGATCGCGGGTAAATAACTCAGCAATCCATCCGGTAGCAAGAACGCCCCAGCCAAGTGACTTTTTCATCGGTTTTCCCTCAGTTGTTCAAATGTGCCGTTGACGGCCATGGAGATTGCAAGCCGCCGGCGTTATCTTGACATAGCCGCCTATCATGAAATCACGGCACACAATAAACTGTGACTAAACACCAACTAGACGTTGTATCTTTTTTTCCATTACATCATCGCCGCTCCGGCTTGTCTCACAAAATCACGCTTTCACTGCCCCTTAAGCCCAACCAGATGTTGATCGGGTAAAAATTCCTCTATATCGTCCGCTGTGACGTTTTAGTGTAACGTTACAGAAAAAACGATTATTAAAATCCCTTGCTCCCGCCATCCCCCTTTTTGACTCGTCGGGAACGATAATTTTGCATGCCCACGCTGAAGGATCATGATGATGAACACTCAACGGCACCCTATGTTACACCAAGTACTGGTCTGTACCTTTTTAAGCTCGGTTCTGTTCGCCGCGGGCGGCGCGGCGGCCCAGGCGCAGGCTGCGGTCAATCTGCGCGTCTACTCGTCACTGACGGCGGACGATAACTCGGCGCACTACATTTGGTTTAAGCGTTTTCAGGCCAATATCGACAGCAATGCGAAACTGAAAGACCAGATTAAACTTAGCTATTTTCCAAACGGCATGCTGGGCAAAGAGGCCGATGCCATCCAACAGGTGCGCATCGGCGCCATTAACGTAATGATCTCCGGAACCTCCATCTGGGCGACGCTGGTGCCGGAAATCAGCGTACTGGACCTGGGGTATTTGTTTAAGAACTTCGACCAGGTGGGCAATGCGCTGGACGGGCCGGCGGGCAAAACGCTGTCCGATCTGATGCTTAAAAAATCCAACGTCGTTGTGCTTGGCTACGCATACAACCTTGGCGCCAGAAATATCTACACCAAAAAACCCATTGAGAAACCCGAGGATCTTAAAAACCTTAAAATACGCGTGTTGCCGGTGCCCAATTTTATCGCCACCATCAACCACATGGGGGCGGTCGCCGTACCGATGCCGGGCGGGGAAGTCTATTCCAGCCTGCAAATGGGCGTGATCGACGGCCTGGAACATGATTCCGCAACCGTGCTGGCCAACAAATATTATGAAATCGCCAAAAACGCCACGCTGACGCAGCACATCTACAACCCCATCATGATCGCCATGAATAACAGCAGCTTCCAGCAGATCCCGGAACCGCTGCGCCCCGAACTGCTGGCGGCGGCGAAAGAAGCCACCCAGTATGAACGCCGGCAATCCGGCCTGATCGAACAGAAGGCGGTGGAACAACTGAAAGCGCAAGGCATGGTTTTCCGCGAAATCGACCGGAACTATCTGCGCGGCGAAGTCAAACCGGTCTGGGATGATTTTCTGGCCAAATACCCGCAAATGAAGCCCGTGGTGGATGAAATCAATGCTGCCGGATCGTCTGCCGGCGCGCAGTAACGTTCCTGTACCCCGTGCTTTAGGCCGGCCTTCTTCTGACAGGAACCATTGAGGGGTTCAACATGGTAGACACATCTATGGCGACAAAAGGGCATACGGGACCGCTGGTTCATCTCGGTCGGCTCAGTAAATTCCTGACAATGATAACCTCCTGGGCGGGCGCCCTGGTTTTGCTGATTAACGTGCTGGTGGTGTTTCTCTCGGTAATCTGGCGTTATATGTTGCATTCCCCCATCGAGTGGGCGGAAGAAGTGGCGCGCGCCATGATGATCGCCCTGGTGTTCTTCGGGGTCGCCACGTCTACCGGCCGCGGCGGGCATATCGGGGTCGACCTGTTTTTGCGGTTTATCCCTGAACAAATACGCCCTTATATCGTACACGCCAGCCGCTGGGTGCTGTTTCTGGTGGCCGTCGGGCTGGTGATTTCCAGTTATGATCTGGGCCAGGCGTCCTGGCTGCAAACCACGGAAACCGGCCTGCCGCAGGTCATCTACGTGATCCCGGTCATCATTGGTTCGGTGGTCATGATGGTGGCGGCCCTTGAACACGCCCTGCGCGAGCGCGCCAAAGTGGTGCTGGTCAGCGGCGCGGGGATTGTGGTATTGGCACTGCTGGGCTACTTGAAACTTTCCATGATGCCCGATCCTTCAAGCGCAGCGGCGGGATTCATGCTGATCTGTTTTGTGCTCGGCATCTTTGCCGGCGTGCCGATCGCCTTTACGCTCGGTATGTCGGCGATGGTATTTTTTATCTGCGATCCGTCGCTGCCGTTCGTATTCTTTTCCCAGCAGGTTATCTCCGGCGTGGATCACTTTGTCTTGCTGGCGATTCCGTTTTTTCTGCTGGCCGGCGCCGCAATGGAAATCAACGGCATGTCGACCCGGCTGGTTGAGCTGGTGGTGCGCGGCATGGGCCGCTTTCGCGGCGGGCTGAATATGACCACCGTGCTGTCGATGGCGTTCTTCTCCGGGATTTCAGGCTCCAAGCTGGCGGATGTCGCCGCCGTGGGCGGGGTATTGATGCCGGCCGTGCGCCGCGCTAATCAGAACAGTGAAGAGGCCGCCGGGGTATTTGCCGCTTCCGCGGTGATTTCCGAGACCATTCCCCCCTGCGTCAACCTGATTGTCCTTGGGTTCGTGGCGAATATCTCCATAGGCGCGCTGTTTCTCGCCGGACTGATTCCGGCCGCTTGCCTGCTGGTGCTGATGCTGATAGCGGCTAACCGCTTCGGCGGCAAAATCAATATCAGGGAAGCCTACCCGAAGATGCGCCCGCTGCTGCAGCTGTGGATTGGCGCCATTGTCGGTTTGGCGATGATTTTCATGATTGGCCGCGGCGTGATGATGGGCATTGCCACCTCCACCGAAATTTCCGCCTTTGCCGTGGTATACGCCATCGTCGTCGGCCGGCTGGCCTTTGGCGAACTGACCTTCCGGGCAACGGTGAAGATGTTTGTGGATACGGCCGCCATGTCGGGGGTCCTGCTGTTTATCGTGGCCTGCGCCACCAGTCTCTCCTATGTATTGACCATCCAGATGATCCCGCAGGAAATCGCGCAATTTCTGGTGGGCATCGGTGTGAAGCAGGGCGCCTGGGTATTCCTGATGCTGACGATTGTCCTGCTGATCGTATTCGGCGCCGTGCTGGAAGGCGCGCCGGCGCTGATCATCTTCGCGCCTATTCTGGTGCCTATCGCCACGCAGCTTGGATTTAACCCGCTGCACTTTGGCATTGTGATGATTCTCGCCATGGGGTTCGGCCTGTTCTCGCCGCCCATCGGTTTAGGGCTATACACCACCTGCGCAATCTGCGGGGTGGAGATGAAAAATGTTATTCCGCCGATGATTAAATACCTGGCTGTCTCGCTGTTCGGGATTATTGTCGTCGCCATGGTGCCAACCATCAGCACCTGGCTGCCCCGATTGGCCGGTTATTGAAGCCGGATTAACCAGGATACGCAGAGAATCAATTGCAAAGTCATGAGGGAAGGTATG
Organism: Sodalis sp. RH16; assembly: GCF_047324245.1. Classification (NCBI taxonomy): domain Bacteria; kingdom Pseudomonadati; phylum Pseudomonadota; class Gammaproteobacteria; order Enterobacterales; family Bruguierivoracaceae; genus Sodalis; species Sodalis sp. RH16. The sequence continues at coordinate 4,077,304 of NZ_CP178737.1, forward strand.
GCAAATATTCGGGATGTCGCGCGTCACGCCGGGGTTTCAGTAAGCAGCGTGTCCAATGTGCTGAACGGCCGCTCCGATCAAATGCGCCTGGCGACCTTGGAACGCATCAGGCAGGCCATGCAGGAGTTAAACTATCATCCCAACCGGGTGGCGCAGCAGCTTAAAACCGGGCAGGCCAAAATGATTGGTTTACTGGTTCCGTCCATCGTCAACCCAAGCTTTGCGGTTTTGACGCGTGAAGTGGACCGGGCCGCCAAAGCGCGCCAGTACCGGGTGCTGTTAGGCAATACCTATCGCCAGGAAGACGAAGAACAGGCCTTTTTGGAAGATATGTTCGCGCACGGCGTGCAGGGAGTGATTGTGGCGGCCAGCGCCATGGAGCGCCCGCACTTCGCCAATGCCGCCAGGCTCGGGCTGGTAATGGTGAACTACGACAGCCGGATGCCGAGCGACGCGCTGCTGGGGAACCTACCATTTGACAGCGTATCGATGGATAACGTTGCGGCCGGCCGGATGGCGGCGGAACACCTGATAGAGCGAGGATGCCGGCAGCTGGCATTCGTCACGGAAGCTTTCTTGACCATCAGCCGCGCGCATAAAATCGAAGGCTTTTTTTCCGCGGTCAGGGACCACGGTCTGACGGACAGCGCCAGGGTGATCGAAGGGAAAGCCCTGGCGGCTTATGGCGATACCGAAATGACCGAGCTAGGGCGCACCCTGGCGGCCAAAGTATTGCAACAAGCTCCCCGGCCCGACGGCATTGTGGCGATCAACGATGCGCTGGGTATCGGGCTGATGGCCGGGCTGCGGGACGCCGGCGTCCGTATTCCGCAGGATATTTCCGTTATCGGCATCGATAATATTCCCCTTGCGGATCTCGTCCACCCCGCGCTGACGTCCGTCATGCCGCCATTAACGGAAATGGTGGCGGTAATGGTGGAAAGGCTGTTGGCCAGAATAGAAAATCCGTCGATTACGCCGGGAGAGTTTTTATTTCCGCCCCGGTTGATTACTCGTCATTCGGTAATCGATAGCACTGAACCTTGATTTTTTAAGCAGGCCCCCGGGCTCACAATAATGTCGCCGGCCCGGGGAAATTTATTCAGCCATTTATGGCAGGGTCTCCTATTGCCCGGCGCAGGAGAACGCACCTGAGACAATAACGGATTCACTCGCAAGCACTACGTCATTCGAACACATTTCACACTGAAAAACAGGAGATCGGTATGGGCAGTTTGTCAGGAAAAAAAGTATTTATTACCGGCGCCGAACAAGGCATTGGCAAAGCGACGGCAATAGAGCTGATCAAAGCGGGCTGTGATATTTATATCCATTTTTTCAGCAATGAAGAGGGCCCCAAAGAACTCGTTAGCCTGGCCACCTCTTTAGGGCAACGGGCCGCTTATGGTTATGCTGATTTAACCAATGAAGACGACACGAAAAAATGCGTATTGGCGGCGGCGGAGTTTTTAGGCGGCGTCGACATTCTGGTTAATAACGTCGGCGGCATTATCGCCAGGAAATGGCTGGGAGAAATAGATAGCCAGTTCTGGAAAACGGTCATTGACGTCAATATGACCACCATGCTGAACGTTACGCAAAGCGCGCTGCCTTATTTAAAACAGGCGCCGGACGGCGCCAGCGTCGTCAACCTGGCCTCGCTGGCCGGGCGGTCGGGCGGCCACTCGGGCTCGCTGGCATATTCCACGACCAAAGGCGCCGTGCTGGCCTGGACCCGCTCTCTGGCAGCCGAGCTGGGCCAGTATGGCATCAGGGTTAACGCGGTTGCGCCGGGACTGATTCTGGGTACCCGGTTCCACAATCAGCACACCACCAAAGAATCCGCCGACGAAACCATCAGCGCGATTCCGCTGGGCCGGGCCGGCACTGCCGAAGATGTTGCGCGGGTGATTAAATTCCTGGCCGCGGAATACGATGGTTTCGTATCAGGGGCCACGATAGATATTAACGGCGGCATTTACCGTATGTGATGTATCGCCGGCGGAACGGACAAGACTACCCTATGCCAGACGGTATGACGTCTGGCATCTGCCTTAGGAAAAATCATGATCAAATCTGAAATATTGCATCCTGAATTATTAAGCTGCCTGGCAAAATGCGGACATAAAACCAATATTGTCATTGCCGACAGTAATTATTCCTTTGTCACCAATTCGGCGCCTCATGCCACCATTATCTATCTTAATTTTGCGCCCGGAATGATACGAAGCACCGTGATCCTAGAGAAAATCCTAAAATACATTAATATCGAAACGGTGACCTTCATGGAATATCCCGCCGATTTTGACAATACCATTGAAGCGGAATATAAAGCCATTCTGCCGGCGGGGACCGATATTGCCTACGTCGGCAGAAATGAATTTTACGCCGCCGCCAAATCGCCGGACACGCTGCTGGTTATCGCCTCGGGAGAAGCGAAACGATTCGCTAATCTTATTATTACCGTCGGCGTGGTGTGTTAGAAAGAATATTTGAGCGCGAATATTGCTTCGGGGCGAGGGCATAAACGCGTTTGAACGCGTGCCCGAATGCGCTCTCGGAGGAGTATCCCACCCGGAAGGCCGCCGCGGCAACCGTTGAACCGCGTCGCAACATATCCCGCGCCAACCGCATTCTCCAGCGGAGCAGGTAGTCAAGGGGCGACAGGCCGACTATGGATTTGAACCGTTTTGAAAATGCGGATCGCGACATGGCCGCCGTGTTGGCCAATACCTCCAGCGTCCAGGGGTAAGCGGCATTGCCATGCATTAGTCCGATGGCTTTACCGATCCTGACATCCACCAACGCGCCCAGCCAGCCGAAATCCTCCCCGTTTCCCTGATCCAGCGCTGCACGCAGCACCTGGACGAGCAGGACGTCGGCCAGCCGGTCGGTGAGGACGGCGGTGCCGATCTGCGTCCCCCGGATCTCATGGTCGAGAATCTGCAGCGTGGAGCGAATAACCGATGCCGAAGGGTTGCGGGCCGGTATCAGCAGAAAACGCGGCAGCGAGCCGAGAAGCAATTGTGCATCCGACGCTTCAAAGCTGAAGCTGCCGGCCAGCAAAACCGTGTCGTCCCCTTCATGATGCGCGATATCCGATTGCGCCCAATCAAACGCCGTTATGCCGTCTTCCGGCGTCAGGCGTTCGTCATTCGCCAGCACATAGGCCGGCGCGTTGGCGAGCAGAAAACAGTCTCCCGCCGCGAGCTGATGGCGCGGTATGTCGCTAAAATCGATCCAGCAGGCGCCGCGGATCACCGCGCCGAACTTCAATGCGGGTTTCGCCGGAAAGCGATAGGACCAGCCGCCGCTGGCCTCAAACCTTGTGCAACGGGCGGCGCGAACGTTTAAGAGAGAAAAAACTTCAGAGAGAGGATCCACACATTGAGCCGATCGCGACGATTTCTAAGAGTTTCAAGCATAGATCGTCCACTTTACCCGTGCAAGAATCATTTTCCAGCCACCTGAAAAGAGACGCGATAATGAGTATTGAAGGTAAGGTCATCGTCATCACCGGCGCAAGTAGCGGAATCGGCCGGGCCACCGCGCTGCTGCTGGCAGAGCGGGGAGCCAGTCTCATACTGGGCGCAAGGCGGTCCGACCGGCTTGCGGCCCTGTGCGAGGCCATCGTGGCCAAGGGGGGAAAAGCATCCTATCTTGTCACCGACGTCAAACGGCGCAATGACCTCAATCGGCTCGTGGAGCACGCCGTCGAACGATTCGGCAAGCTGGACGTGCTGGTCAATAATGCCGGGATCGCCCCGATTTCCCTGCTGGACGACCTGAGGGTGGACGATTGGGAAGACATGATCGACGTGAACGTAAAGGGCGTACTCTACGGAATCGCCGCGGCCTTGCCCGTCTTCCGTCGCCAGGGCTTCGGGCATTTCGTTAACACGCTGTCCACCGCCGGCATACAGATCGTCCCCACCATGGCGGTCTACGCCGGTTCGAAAAACGCCGTCCGGGCGATCTCCGAAGGTCTTCGCCAGGAGGCCGGCCCGTTGCTTCGGGTGACGACCATCTCCCCCGGTTATGTGGATACGGAGCTTCCATCATCGATGACGGACGAGGCTCTGCGGGCGCGGGGCGAGGCGAGCATGAAGGCAATGGCGATTCCGGCGGCCGCCATAGCCGAAGCTATTGCATTCGCGGTGGCACAGCCTGCCAACGTGGACGTCGGCGAGATAGTCGTACGTCCCACTGCCCAAGGGTAAGAAATAAAATTCCCGCATCTTGGTCTATTATTCTTCTTATGCCGCTTGGTGTCGGGACAATCGGATACCGTTCAAACATCCCCGTTCTGAATTTAATAAGGCCAATGAATGGAGTCCAAATCATTTTTCAAAAGTTGGGGCGCCGAATATGTCGCCGACGGCGCCGTCCGCTTTCGCCTCTGGGCGCCCGGCCAGGACAGGGTGACGCTCAGGCTTGCCGGCGAAGACGCACAGATGAGTCCCCTCGGCGACGGCTGGTTCGAACGGCTGGCAACCGGCGTGTCACCCGGCGCGGAATATCATTTTGTTCTCGCCGACGGCACGGCGGTGCCGGACCCCGCCTCCCGCGCGCAGAAGGCGGATGTCAATGGCCCGTCCCTTATCATCGACCCCGGGCGCTACGGCTGGCGGAACGGCGAATGGCGCGGCCGCCCCTGGGAAGAAACGGTTGTCTACGAAATGCACATCGGCACCTTCACCCCGGAAGGCACGTTCCGGGCCGCGATGGAAAAACTGCCTTATCTCGCCGAACTCGGTATCACCATGATCGAGGTGCTGCCCGTTTCGCAGTTCGGCGGCAACCGTGGCTGGGGCTATGACGGCGTGCTGCTTTACGCGCCGCATTCCGCCTATGGCGCGCCGGAGGATTTCAAGGCCTTTATCGATGCCGCCCATGGCCACGGCCTCTCCGTAGTGCTGGATATCGTGCTCAACCATTTCGGCCCGGAGGGCAATTACCTGCCGCTTCTGGCGCCCGATTTCTTCCACAAAGAGCGGATGACGCCCTGGGGCGCCGGCATCGCCTATGACGTCGATGCGGCCCGCCGTTATATCGTGGAAGCGCCGCTCTACTGGCTGGTGGAGTTCAATCTTGACGGCCTGCGCTTCGACGCGATTGATCAGATTGAGGATACTTCCCCCAAGCACGTGCTGATAGAGATAGCCGAGCGTATCCGGGCCGAGATCACCCACCGGCCGATCCATCTGACCACCGAGGACAGCCGCAACGTCATTTTCCTCCATCCGCGCAGCGAAGACGGTTCCGTGCCGCTCTTCACCGGCGAATGGAACGATGACTTCCACAATGCCGTCCATGTTTTCGCCACCGGCGAAGCGCATGCTTATTACCGGGATTTCGCCAATGCACCCGAGAAGCTCGTGGCCCGCGTCTTGGCGGAAGGCTTCGCCTATCAGGGCGAGATCTCGCCGCAGACCGGCAAAAAACGCGGCGTGAAAAGCGCCGGCCAGCCGCCGGCGGCCTTTGTGGATTTTATCCAGAACCACGACCAGGTCGGCAACCGCGCCCGGGGCGAGCGGCTGATGGAACTGGCCGGCGTCGACCGTACCAAGGTCCTGCTGGCCGCGCTGCTCTTATCGCCGCATATTCCGCTGCTCTTCATGGGCGAGGAATATGGCGAGAGTAATCCTTTTTTGTTCTTCACCGATTTCCATGGCTCCCTCGCCAAGGCCGTGCGCGAGGGCCGGGCAAAGGAATTCGAGGGCCATGCCGGCCATGAGGGCGAAAGCGTGCCCGATCCCAACGCCAGGAAGACCTTTGAGATGTCGAAGCTTGACTGGAAAAAAACGGACGGCAGGGATGGGAAGGACTGGCTGGCGCTCACCCGAGAACTGTTGGCGCTGCGCCGGCAGTATGTCGTGCCGTTGCTCGCCACGGCCGGCGGCAATGCCGGCAGGGTGGTGAAGACCGCACAAGGCTTTCTTGCCGTCACCTGGACTTTCCCGAAAGGCATTTTATCGATGGCGCTCAATATCAGCGAAACGCCCCAGCCGCTTCCCCTCCTGCCTGGCGAGACGATTTTCGTCTGGCCGAACGCGGCGAAGGAGCTGCCGCAGCATGCCATCATTGTCCGTCTCGCCCCGGGAGCCGCATCGTGAAAATCCCCACCGCCACTTACCGTATTCAGTTTCGCAACGGCATGACCTTCGACCGCGCCGCGGCCCTTGTGCCTTACTTGAAGCGGCTCGGCATCAGCCATCTTTATGCTTCGCCGGTGTTCACCGCCACCGCCGAATCGACCCACGGCTACGACGTGACCGACGCCAATGAGATAGAGCCTGCCATCGGCGGCCGGGCAGGTTTCCACCGCATGGTGACGGCATTAAAAGGCGCGGGTCTGGGTCTGATCATTGACATTGTGCCGAATCACATGGCCGCTTCACTGGAAAATCCGTGGTGGCGCGACGTTATCGAGCATGGCGAAAACAGCCGCTACGCCCGGCATTTCGACATTCACTGGTCGCGCCGCCTGACCTTACCCTTCCTCGGGGATACCTTCGACGCCGTGCTGAAAAACGGCGAGATTGCCGTGCGGCCCGACCCGAAGACCGGCAAGCCGGCTTTCGCCTATTACGACAGCTTCTACCCCCTTGCCCCGGAAACCTGGGCGGACCGCGAGGCGGAAGTCCTGAATCTCACCGATAAGGCGAAAATCGCCGAACTGCACGACAGACAGCCCTATCGACTGATGTCTTGGCTGGAGGCGCCGCGGGATCTCTCCTACCGTCGCTTTTTCGAGATAACCGGTCTGGTGGGGGTCCGGGTCGAGGACCAGGCCGTTTTCGACGATACCCACCGGCTTATCCTCGAACTGGTTCATTCCGGGGCGGTGGACGGGCTGCGGGTGGATCATGTGGACGGGCTCGCCGACCCGAAAGCCTATCTCCATCGCCTTCGCCGGGAGGCCGGACCGGACTGCTATATCACGGTGGAAAAGATCCTTGCCGAGGGGGAGGATATTCCGGCGGACTGGCCGATTTCCGGTACAACCGGTTACGAATTCATGGCATCGCTGGCGGATGTACTGGTAGACGGCGATAAAATCGGCGCCCTGCGCAAGGCCTATCACGATGTGGTGGGCAAGCCGGTAAATATGGAATCTGAACTGCGGGCGGCCAAGCTTTTGATGGTGGATAAAAATTTCGAGGGTGAATTCACCACCCTGTTGATGCTTGCCATGGCGATCGCCGGGGGGGAAGCCGTGCGGCTTGACGAGAAAGCCGCCAGGTCGGCCCTGCGCGAGCTGCTGGTTGCTTTCCCGGTCTACCGCACCTACGGCACGGCGCAAGGGTTGCCGCCGGCGGACTATGGCCTGCTGCAAAAGGTGGCCGCCAAGGTGAGGACCGGCGTGAATGCTCCCGATCCCGCGGCGCTTGATTTCCTTATCCGCATTCTCGCCGGCGAAATTTCGGAAGACGCCTCTGGCGAGGCCGCCGTTTTCCGTACCCGATTCCAGCAGCTGACGGGTCCGCTGATGGCCAAATCGGTGGAGGACACGCTGTTCTTCCGCCAGCACATGGCGCTGGCCCTCAACGAAGTGGGCGCCGAACCGGTGCCGCGCGTCTTTCCCCTGGACCGCTTCCACGCCCAGATGAAGATGCGGCTCGAACGGCATCCCGATGCGCTTTCCGGCACCTCAACCCATGATACCAAACGCGGCGAGGATGCCCGCGCACGGCTCTACACGCTCACCGAGGCGCCTGAGCTCTGGGCGGCATGCGTCGCCCGCTGGCGCCGCATGAACCGCTCCAACGTCACGGCGCTCAACGATGGCCCGGCGCCGGAGCCGGCCGTCGAATGGATGCTCTATCAGGCGCTGGCCGGCGTCTGGCCGACTACGCTCCACCCCCATGACGAGGCGGGCTTGCAGGCGCTGGAAGAAAGATTTTCCGCCTATGTGGAAAAAGCGCTGCGGGAAGCAAAGCTGCGCACTAACTGGGCCGACAGCAACGACACCTATGAAAAGGCCGTACTCGACTATGCCCGCCGCCTGCTTTCGCCGACAAACCATGACTTTCTCCTGGATTTTTTCGGCGCGCTGCAACCCTTTATCCGCGCCGGCCTGGTCAATAGCCTCACCCAGACCGTCGTCAAGCTGACGGCGCCGGGCGTGCCGGATATCTACCAGGGCAGCGAGGCGCTGGATTTCAGCCTCGCCGATCCCGACAACCGGCGTGAGCCGGATTTCGCCGCGCTCGAACGGCTGTTGCCCGAGGATGACAAGCCGGTTTCCACCACCGAAGAGGGCTGGCTGAGCGGCCGGCTCAAACAGCATGTCATCGCCAGGCTTCTGCGTTTACGCCGGCAGATGCCGACGCTGTTTCGCCAGGGCGACTATCTGCCGCTCGCCGCCGCGGGCAGGCGTGGGGGAAACGTCCTGGCTTTCGCACGGGCGGAAAATGACGATGCGCTGATTGTCATCACCCCTTGTCTGGTTTTCGGCGCGTTGCGGGACAGCCTTGCCCGGCCGCAGATGAAGTGTTGGCCGCAAACGGAAATCATCCTGCCCCATCGGCTGGCCCACCGCCGCTACCGCAACATTCTCAGCGGAGAAGAGATAGTCTTGACCGACCGCATCGACCTGGCATCAGTGGATGGCTGTTTGCCCGTCATTTTGATGAGTTGATGATTTTTATGTCATTATGGCCATCGGGGCCGCCATTCGATGGCTAATGACCGCTATGCGGTGTTTGAAATAACACCGGCCTGGATGAATAGCATCGACGGCTCCTGGCTTACGGCGTGTCTCAGCCCCCTAGAGATCCAGACACCTATTCCCGCTTAGCTTAGCGGATTGGCCCTGGGATCGCAGACTGTAACCAATAACAGCGCCGCTAACCCAGATGCGTGTGCCTTTCCTGCACAGACCCGCTGTCCATCGATACGATGCCCTGCACAATGCCGCAGGCGTCCACCCGCTGTTCACTCCGGCAGCGCCTGCGCAGGCCGGTAAGCTGCTCTTTAAGCTGGGTCAGCTCCCTGATGCGCTCCTCCACATGGTCAATATGCTCCTCAAGCAGATGGTTGACCGCGCCGCATCCGCTGTCGGGCCGATCCAGCAGGCTCAACAGCATGCGAATTTCCCCGTGGGTCATATTCAGCACGCGGCAGTTGCGGATAAACCGCAGGCGCTCCACATGGGCCGGCGTATAGCTGCGGTAGTTGGCGGCAGTGCGCACAGGGACGGGCAGCAGCCCCTCTTTTTCATAAAAACGCACGGTTTCCACCGTGCAGTGCGCCAGTTGCGCCACTTCACCGATTTTCATGCCGGCCTCCTTTAGGTCTTGACTCTATAGTAGCTTCAGGGTGTGCAATACGCCATAGAGAATATTAACCGGAGCAAAACATGGCCTTTCAGCGCATAACCCCTATCACCACGCCGCCCGACTGCTGCCATGCCCGCGTCCCGGGGCGGGGGAACGCTATTGAAAGTCCGGCCGAGGGAAATAAACTTCACCCGCGGCCATGCTGTGGGGCGGAGGCAACGCATCCCATGGCGCCGGGCCGCGCCGCTTTGGGCGCAACCGGTCTTCCCACCGGCGTCCGGTTAAGCAGGCTGTATATTGACCAGATGGATTGCCCCACCGAAGAAGGGATGATCCGCAAGAAGCTGGGCGGGATGTCCGCTGTGCGGAACATGGAGTTTAATCTGATGCAGCGGGTGCTGACCGTCATGCACGAAGACGATGCGCTACCCGCCGTTGAAGCCGCCATTCGGGAACTGGGCATGGATAGCCGGCCGGTGGCGGACGCAGCGGCCGGCGCGGCCGGCAATGCCCCTGAGCCAGCGGCCAAGCCGTGGTGGCCGCTGGCGCTGGCGGGCGTCGCGGCGCTGTGCGCGGAAGGAGTCCATTGGGCGGGATGGCCGGTGTGGATCGGCGCTGCGCTGGCGCTGGCGGCCATTGCCATCGGGGGCCTGGGCACCTATAAAAAAGGCTGGATCGCGCTGCGCCACGGTAATCTCAATATCAATGCCTTGATGAGCATTGCCGTCACCGGGGCGCTGCTTATCGGCCAATGGCCCGAAGCGGCCATGGTGATGGTGCTGTTCGCCCTGGCGGAACTTATCGAGGCGAAATCCCTCGACCGCGCGCGCAACGCCATACGCGGACTGGTACAGCTTACCCCCAAACTGGCGACGGTGCGGCAGCCGGACGGCGGCTGGGCCGACGTCTTTGCCGGCGATATCGAACCGGGGCGGATCGTGCGGGTAAAACCCGACGAACGCATTGCCCTCGACGGCATTATAACGGACGGCCAATCCAGCGTGGACCAGGCGCCCATTACCGGCGAGAGCCTGCCGGTGGACAAAACCGCCGGCGATACGGTATTCGCCGGCACCATTAACGGGGCGGGCGCCTTTGAATTCCGGGTCACGGCCGCCGCCGCGCATTCAACGCTGGCGCGCATCATCCACGCGGTAGAGGAAGCGCAGGGCGCGCGCGCTCCCACCGCGCGGTTTATAGACCGTTTCGCCAGGATCTATACGCCGGCGGTGTTTGTCATCGCCCTGGCCGTCGCCGTACTGGCGCCGCTGTTGTCCGGCGGCGGCTGGTACGAATGGGCATACCGGGCGCTGGTCATGCTGGTTATCGCCTGCCCGTGCGCCCTGGTGATTTCGACGCCGGTGACGATTGTCGGCGGCCTGGGCGCCGCTGCTCGAAACGGCATTCTCATCAAGGGCGGCGCCTATCTGGAGCAAGGCCACAAGCTTGCCTGGCTGGCGCTGGACAAAACCGGCACCATTACCCACGGCAAACCGGCGTTAACCGATACGGTGGTATTGACGCGGGATGCAGGATTAGACCCGGTGCGTATCGCCATCGCCATCGCCGCCCGATCGGATCACCCGGTCTCCCGCGCGGTAGCGGCGGGGCGGCCAATAGACGGCGCGCTGCCGGAAGTCACGGCGTTCGGCGCCCTGCCTGGCCGTGGAGTGCGCGGCACGGTGGACGGGGTGAGTTACCAGTTCGGTAATCATCGGCTCATTCATGAACTCGGGGTCTGTTACGCCGATCTGGAGGCGCGGCTCGGTGAACTGGAGGCGCAGGGCAAAACCGTGGTGTTGCTCAGCGACGGCAAACGGGTGCTGGCGTTGTTCGCGGTGGCGGACACCGTTAAGGACAGCAGCCGTGCCGCCATCCGGGCGTTGCATGAGCTGGGCATCAAAACCCTGATGCTCACCGGCGACAATATCCACACCGCACGAGCTATCGCCGGTCAGGTCGGCATAGATGACGTCCTGGGCGATCAGCTGCCGGAAGACAAGCTGCGGGCGGTGGCGGAGTATGGGCGGCGCGGCAAGGTGGGCATGGTGGGCGACGGCATTAACGATGCGCCGGCCCTGGCGAGGGCCGACATCGGTTTTGCCATGGGCGCGGCGGGGACCGATACCGCCATTGAAACCGCCGACGTGGCGCTGATGGATGACGACCTGAATAAAATCGTGCGCTTCGTTCGGCTGTCCCGTGCGACCCGGACGGTGCTGGTGCAAAATATCGTGCTGGCCTTGGGCATCAAGGCTGTCTTTCTGGCATTGGCCATGCTTGGCATGGCCACCATGTGGATGGCTGTCTTTGCCGATATGGGGGCCAGCCTGCTGGTGGTGGCGAACGGACTCAGGCTTACCCGCGGGTAAGCCGGGTGCCGGTCCGATAGGTTTTTTAGGGTTTGCCTACCGGCGTCGGCGATCAGATTCGCCCCGGTGGCGGGTTCCCTGACTCCATCCATGGATTGAATGCCATTAATCCTCACTCGGCAGAAAGTTGGACTCGCCGGTCGTCTTTGCTACAATCCGTCTTTCATCGCGACGGGGTGTTTATGGTGTTGTCGCGGCAATCATCCTCATGAACTTCCTGCCGACCTTGGCTTGTTTAAGACAACAGTATTAGAGGCAATGCATGCAAACGATTCGCTGGGGCATGATCGGCTGCGGTGATGTTACCGAGGTGAAAAGCGGGCCCGGGCTTTACAAGGCTGCGCATTCCGTCCTGCTGGGCGTGACGAACAGAACGCTAGCCAAGGCCGAGTCATATGCATTGCGCCATGGTGTGTCCAGAGTCTATCCGGATGTGGCTGCTCTGCTGGCGGATCCCGAGATTGATGCGGTGTATATCGCCACGCCGCCGGCCGAACACAAGGCGCTGACCCTGCGCGCCGCCGCCGCCGGCAAACACGTGTACGTGGAAAAGCCGATGGCGATGAACTACGACGAATGCAAGGAAATGATGGCGGCCTGCCAAGCTGCCGGTGTTCGGCTCTATGTGGCGTTCTACCGCCGCGCCATGCCGCGTTTCCTGCAGGTGAAAGACTGGATCGACCAGGGCGCCATCGGCACTGTGTGTACAGTGAGCATTCTGCAGCGTCAGAAACCGGCGCCCGAAGAACTGTCGCCGGAGACGTTGCCCTGGCGTTTGCGGGCCGATGTGGCCGGGGGCGGAAAATTTTTGGATATGGGCGTGCATGTGCTCGATATGCTCGCGTTCTGGTTCGGCCCGGTCAGCGAAGTACATGGCCAGGCCGGCAACCGTGGCGGTGTTTACGCTGTTGAAGACACCGTCACCGCGACCTGGCGCCATGCCAATGGCGTCACTGGCGTGGGTAGCTGGTGTTATGTGGGCCACGATAATGCCGATCGCGTGGAGATTACCGGCACGCAAGGCCGCATCGAATTCGAATTTTTTGCCGATTCACCGCTACGCCTGGTCACCTTGGCAGGGGTGAAGGAAACCCTTGTCGCCAATCCCACCCATGTGCAGCAACCGTTTATCCAGAGTATTGTCGACGATCTGAATGGCATAAGCGTTTGCCCGGGCGATACGCAAGCCGCGGCGCAAACCAGCGCCGTCGCCGATAGTATCCTGGATTCGTTTCGCCGGAAATCAGACTGATTGTCCGCCGGACCCCTTCGTTAAACCACGGGAGGAGACATGCCTGTCCCGACCGGGTACATTGTCAACGAGCGCGAAGGAGACATCCCTGTCTCCTTGGAACGGCTCATTCCATTGAGCATTCCCTAGAACTGCACCAGGCCGATAACATCCCACCATACCGGGCCGACCAGGGCGAAAATGCCGGTGAATATCACACTGAACAATAGCCCGAGCAGCCAGAATGGTTTGAGCGGAATATAGCCGGAATCAAAGAAAATGGGGGCTGAGCCGTTGCCATAATGGGTGAGACCGCTCATGAAGTTGCCGGCAAACCCCAGGCTGATGGCCGCCAGCATAGGCGGCGTACCCAGTGCGAGCAGAAGGGGCAGAAATGCCGGAACCATAGCCGCCGTGTGCGCGGTGGAACTGGCAAAGAAATAGTGCGCATACATATAGCTCAATATCACCAAAACGAACGCTGCCTGCCATCCCATGCCGCCCAGAGACGCGGACAGGTGCTGCGTCATCCAGGGAATGAATCCCATGGAGTTCAGATACTTGGCCATCATTACCAGGGCGGAAAACCACACCAGTGTGTTCCATGCGCCTTTCTCGGCGGCAAGGTCTCCCCAGGTTAACACCCGGGTAAGAAGCATGACGACGAGACCGGTCATGGCGGCTATCGTGGCATCGATATGGAACAGCTTGGCGCCAAGGGTCCACAGAAATATCAGACCGATGAATACGCCAAGCATGATGTATTCGTCCCGTTTGACCGCCCCCAGCTCGGCGAGTTTTTGCTTTGCTATGGTAACGGCTTCAGGACTTTTTTTAATTTCAGGCGGCCAGACAAGCATGAGCACCAGGGGCAAAACCCCCAGACAGACGAGGCCGGGCACGATTGCCGCCATGAACCAGGTGCCCCAGTCAAGATGGATGCCGTGGTTAACGGCAACATTGGCGACGATGGGATTGAATGCGGCCGCCGTCAGGAACATGGCGGATACCACCAGGTTTCCCTGGAAAGCGTTCGCCATGATGAACGACCCGAGGCGCCTTTCCGTACCCTTGGCCGGATCGCTGTCATACGCCAGGGAGATGGATTGCTGCAATGGAAACAGGATACCCCCAAGGCGGGCGGTGTTGGAGGGCACCACCGGGGCGATGACGAGGTTGGTCAATGATGTTGCATAGGCGAGTCCAAGGGTGGTTTTTCCCACCTTGCTCATGAACAGGTAGGCAATACGCTGCCCCAGGCCGGTTTTACTGAAGGCCCGTGAAATAAAGAATGCCGTAACGATAAGCCAGATGGTGGGATCGCCAAAGGAGATCAAGGCCTGTTCCGCTTTGAGGGTGCCTGTCAGACCGCACATGACAATGCCTGTAAACGCAACGACGACCATGGGGTACGGCTTGATGATGAATCCGAGGATGGTTGAGAGAAAGATTGCAAATAGCTGCCAGGCTTTGTGGTCCAGACCTTCCGGCGCTGGGGAGTAATATATGGCGAGGAAAATGACTACCCAAAGGATGCGTTGCCAATTGGCGCCGAGAAAGTTTTTTTCCGTCTTTCCGACGATAGGAATAATCGCTTGCATGATATCTCCTAATAAACGCCGTCGGAAGTCTTCGCGACTTTCGACGAATGGCGTAAATAATAGTTATTGAGAACCTGTCGTTTTTATCCTTGCATCAACAACCCTGATTATTGCCGGCGAGAATACCTGCCGCCCTGTCAGGATTGAACACGCCGCACATGCAAATGCCGCCCATCTTGTTCGCTGCTTCTTCCGCCGTCATCCTTCCCTGGTCCACATCATGTTCAAGCGCCCGCACATACTTGGCCGGTATGCGTTGATGACCGCACATGGTGGTGATGGACAGGGTTTTGGGGTCGGTCAGCCTGGAGGTATTGCCAAACACGCCCAGAGACATGTTGGCATAGCAGGGCGTCACCCCGGCCTCTTTACAAATGCGGACAAGCTCGGTGATCACTCCGGAAAGAAGGATGGACTGGTTCAGCTCTTTCTTCTTTAAAATCCGAAGAAATTTTACCGCCGCCCTTGGGTTGGAAAACACGCCGCGCAGGCGCGAATTCTTTTGCAGCCTGGCTTTTATCTCCGCGGCGGGCATGGTGAGAATGGTGCCGATCTTGGTGTCGCCCCAGTTGGCAACGTCACCGCTTTCTTCCACCGCCCGAAGGAGGTGCCTGGCGGTTTCGGGAAAATTGTCGTCGTTCAGGCCCTTGGTGGAGTAAGCCAGCCAGCAGATTTCTTCACCTTGCGACTCGGGCGTTCCGGCTCTGTATAATGTGTGAGTCATATCATCATTCCTAAAATATATTATATTGCCATTGGATACAGTCACTGCATCACAATGGGGGAAGCCTTGATAAATCGGGCGAGTACGGTTTACCTAACCCGACGTTGATTTTGGAACGCACCGGGCGGGGAATTCCCAGGTCATCAAAGCAACTCAGCACCTCTTCATTTTCGATATTCCCGTCCACAGGGAGAATAAGGCCCGGACAGAGCACAGTATCAATGTCTGTTGATACCTCCTTTAGCGCCTTGAGGATGTCGGGGAGCTTGCTCTTATGGAAATCACCTTCGGTGAGAAGACTGTGCATGTGCACATCAAGACAGTCCGGGCGAAATTTCCCGGTCGTGCGGTCGGGAATGATGGTTGCAAGAGGAAAATCGCCCTCGGCAAACTCCATGCCCGCGGCCATTAACGCCGTAATGATTTTTTCTGCGTCACGAAGATACAAGCCGACGCCAGGCCTGCCCATATCCAGGCAGATGCTGAAATAGTCGGGCTTGAGAGTGGGTTTCACATCCAGGGTTTTTATTTCTCTTCCCCCCCGGCCTGCGTTGCCGCCGGTGACGCTGGATCCTCTGGGGTCGCCAAAAGTCTGCTGAAAAATCTGCAGGTCGGTCAAATCGGTTGTGGGATGAATAGCTCCGAAAGGGCAGCTATTTTCACAGCAGCCGCAAAGTGTGCACTGTTTGGGATCTACTTTACATTTACCGTCGAGATAGTCGATGGCATCATCAGGACAAAAGAGCAGACAGGTTTTACAACCCGTACAGAGAGATTGATCAATAAAGCTCATGATATTTACCATATCCTTTAACATGTGAGGGTAGGTTGACCCATGTTCAAATAAACATTAGGCATATCCTGTGCCAAACAATGTGAAAGAAATTATTTCGGCGAATAAGCTAATAATCCTCGGCTTTATAAATCAACGAGCTGCAAGAAAATAATTCATTTGTCTCATGCTAAAAACGCCGGGGAAAATAAATCAAAGTTTGTTCCATGCAACATAATAAATAACCACTAAGGGGTATAACTGTTTCAAACGCATAAGACTGTTTCATGGCGCGAATTTATAGGGTTAGCAGCAGTGCGCATGATAATGATAATGATAAGGAGTCTCCTTAATGAGCGGTATTACTTTAATAGCAGCCGACAGGAATTCATTTTCTCTTGGACACAAATTAAGTATGCAATTATTTCCCGAGATTCTCGTGGTCCGGGGCGTATTGGGAGAAGGCGTGGCGGCGGCAGCGAATCAGATACGGCAGGGAACGGAGATCCTCATTAGCAGAGGGGCCACTTCCCAGGCAATCAGGGCTGCATTTCCCGCTCTGATTCATGTGACCATCCAGCGCACAGCCTTCGACTATATTTCCGCGCTTAACCTCGCTCAAAGCGTTGGCAGCCCCATCGCCGCCATCGCCCTCCCGCATCTCGTTGATGGATTGACGGCCACCGCGCGAATTCTGAATCTGCATCTGCGTTTGTACCCCATCTTCAAAGAAGAGGAGGTGGAGCCCATTATATTGCGAGCCATTAACGAAGGGGCCTCTGTTGTTGTCGGCAGTTCATCAACCGGCATCGCCGCGGCGCGATTGAAAGTGCCCTACGTTGTTGTGCAAAGCGGCGAAGAAAGTATTATCGCCGCCATGAACGAGGCGCAGCGTATTTATGAGACGATGCGCATAAACCGGGCGGAAAGTTCCCTCCTCCATGCTGCGGTGGATGCCGCTGATAACGGTATCGTTGCCATAGACAGAATGGGAAGAATCGTCGCGTACAACCTGATGGCTGAACGAATCATGGGGGTCGGCATCAGCGACGCCCTCAGTAAACCTTACTCAAAGCTGTGGCCGAAATTCGATTTTAAAATGGCGATAAGGAATGACTCGACTCCACTGTACCTTTCGCCCAACGGGACGTCCGAGGTTGCAGGCACCGCAAGGCCTGTGAAGAGCCATGAAGAAACGGTAGGCGTCGTGGTGAGTTTTCAGGAAAAGGGCCACCAGCATAATCTGGCTTCACCCGGCAAAAAAACGACTGGAACCGGGCACATCGCCCGTGCGCAGTTCGAGGATATCCAGGGTTCGAGTCCGGCCATGCAAAGGACCGTCGCCCTGGCAAAACGCTACGCGCAGACAGATAGCACCGTATTTATCGTCGGTGAAACCGGCACCGGAAAGGAATTGTTCGCCCAAAGTATCCATAACTTTAGCCCGCGGGCCAAGAAATCCTTCGTCGCGGTGAATTGCTCTGCGCTCCCCGGTTCACTGCTGGAAAGCGAGCTTTTCGGCTATGTCTCCGGCGCCTTCACCGGCGCCAGCAGCAAGGGTAAGGCGGGACTGTTCGAGCAGGCGGATGGCGGCACGATTTTCCTGGATGAGATCACGGAAATAGAACCGCATATCCAGACAAAATTGTTGCGCGTGCTTCAGGAAAAGCAGGTTATGCGCCTTGGTAGTGATGCCATCACCCCTTTTGACGTGCGCATCATAGCGGCGAGCAATGAGGATATACCCCATTTGCTTGATGCCGGCAAGTTTCGCTCGGATCTCTATTACCGGCTCAGCGTCCTGATGCTGAACTTACCGCCGCTGCGGGAAAGACAGGAAGATATCCCTCTTTTGTGCCGCTATTTTCTCAAATTACATACCCCTAAAACGGCCCTCGCGCCAAGCTTCACGCCGGGAGCCCTGCGTCAACTCTGCGAATGGCCGTGGCGTGGCAATATTCGAGAAATGCAGAACGTTATGATCCGTGTCGCCACCACGGTGAGAGAGCACCTGGTGGAGAAGGAGACCATACGGGATTTGCTGGAAGGGACCCTGTGTCTGGGGACGGATCCTGATTTTTCCCAAGGGAGGGAAGAAAGTATCCGGCAGGCGCTCGCCAAGGCCGGGGGAAAAAAAGGCAAGGCCGCCGCCACCCTGGGCATGAGCCGTACCACCCTCTGGCGGAAAATGCGGGAAATAGAGATGTAGGCCGAAGACACCCGGCTGACCGTGCCGCCGGTTTCGTAATACAAATTTGGCAGATAGCTGAAAGATGGGTCGAATGCCTTATATCCCGACGGGTGCGGCGCAAGCAGGAAGGTTTCGAAAAACCAGGCGGTATCAATCCAGGAAGGTATGAAAGCACGGTAAAATAGCCCCCCAGGACATGGCGTCGGTCCGGTGGGCGGCTCTGTTCAGCGGACGAGCGCGTTTGACCGTTGGCGGATGTTCTTGACGGTCAGCCAGGTAGCCGAAATGAGGAAGTACAGCGCACCGAAGCCCGCGTAGGGCGCAACGATGGACACATCCAGCGGGATGCCGCTGGCAGCCTGCTTAAACATGAAGGCACCGGCTAGCGCGGACTGCGCGCCGCTTAAGATCATTGCCCACTGGCCCCCTGACGTCTTCCAGCGGCGAACGGCGGTGGCCAGTTGCAGCAAGCCGGAGAAGATAGCCCATATGCCGAACACCTTGATCGTGGCCTCCATACTCACTGTCAGCGCCCAGCCGATAGCAATGGCGACGACGATGCTGACGATGAAGTTGAATTTTTGCGGCGGGTTGGATCCGAGGCCGCCGTTCTTACCGGCATCAAGGTAATTGGCGAATGCGTCCCAGGCCGGATACAGGACCAGCAAGGCCGCCCCGATGGCCGGGTTGTGCTTGCCGATGAGGACCGCGAGTATAATCCAGGCAACTGAAACGCCTGCCCGCAAAAAATAGTAGATCTGGAGCCACTGGTTCTGTGAGCTATCAGGGGTAGAGTTGGCACTTTTCATGACGGTTCTCCAAAAGGTTTTGTCAGTCGCTAAAAACTACCTAACGACAGGTAGCTTGTCAACCCGCGACTTTGTAAATTACGGCACCGGTGATTCCGTTACGCTCCGGTTGAAGCTGATTTGGCCGATATTGGAAGCTAACCCATCAGAGGATCTGCGGGCGCGACGCTACTTGCATAGACATGTGGGAATAGGCATACGGGTCAGCATCAATTTTTATGATTGCTCTTGACATTAAAACTACCTTCTAGTAGGTTTTCTTGCCCACTGGCCGACTTCAGCCAATCACTTTCTCTTGATATTGGTCTTATGCCATGACTACCGAGCGCGCACACAAAGCAAACGAAATCATTTCTTATACCAGACAATTACTGACATCCGGTGGTTACCGCAGTTTCAGCTTTGCTGATATCTCAGAAAAGGTAAATATCCGTAAAGCAAGTATTTATCATCATTTTACCAGTAAGGCCGAGCTGGTCAGTACTGTCGTTGCCCAGTATCGGGAAGAGGCGCAAGCGGGAATGCAGATGCTTAACCGTAATATCAATGATCCGGTGGCTGAACTGCAGGCATATGCGGATTACTGGTCTACCTGTATCAGGGATGGCTCTTCACCGTTTTGTATTTGTGCCATGCTGGCCGCTGAGCTACCCACGCTGCCGCCTGAAGTGGCCGCTGAAGTTTCCGGACATTTCACCGATCTTTCCCGCTGGTTGACCGCGTTGCTCAGCAGGGGAGAAAACAAAAACGTATTTAAACTTCGCGGCACGCCATCCGCCGAGGCTAATCTGTTAATGGCGACGGTGCATGGCGCAATGCTGGCGGCACGCGCCTTTGATGACGTTGAGATTTTTCAGCAAATTGTGCAGCCATCAATCAATAATATCATTCTTACCGCCTGATAATTTGGATCGGTATTTGGGCGGAGCGCAAACCAAAGCCATATGGGAGTGCCGCTCTTCGATGCTGCTTTGGTTCATTGCGATGGGGCAAATACAGTCAGTGCCGCTTATTAAATCGATACACTAATCCCATCGCTGTGAGAAGGAGCAAAATCGGTGGCGTAAGCGTCGTTAATCGGACGTTGAGGGAAAATAACAATCCCAGGTTAACGATGATTTGATAGCTGACGTACGTGAGCAGCCCAACAATGACGCCAACGGCTAAACGGCTGCCTAAACCTGGCGCGCGGGGGACGCTAAAGGTAAATGGGATTGAAAGTAAAATCATTGCCAGAATTAAAATCGGCCGTCCCAGTTTTTGCCATAATGCGAGCTTAAACTCGATATTGGGCTGATCGGTACTTTTCAGGTAGCGAATATAATGATTGAGCTGCTTAATGGAAAAACTGTCACTGGGCATAGTGAGCTCTTTCAGGCTCATATTGGTGAATATGGATTGCCAAAGCAAATTATCCTGCTTTCCTGCGGTTTCTTTTCCATTTGCCCAGCTCTTTTGATTAACGCCATGCAGCGCCCACATTCCATTATCAAGAATAGAGGCTTTTTCCGCATAAATATAAGACTCCAGAGAAAGGTCCGGCTTGTAGTGAAATATCTCGACGCCTATGGGTTGATTATGTTCATCCAAGGTCTTTACCGTAACAAATTCATTGTTGTGCCTGGCCCACAGAATATTCCCGGTGTTAATATTATCAGCAATGTTACCGGCCTGAGCAACGGCGATTTCCTTAAGTTGTACTGCGCGTTGCTGCAGGGGAGAAGCAACCCACTCGTCGAGCACGCCTAATGACACGGTTAAAATCAAACCTGAATATAAAATGACCACGGAAATTCTCAAGATGGAAAGGCCACTGATGCGCATCGCCGTCAATTCTTGAGTTTTCGAGAGTTGTCCAAGCCCCACGATACCGCCCAGTAACGCAATAAAAGGACCCAAATCGATAAGGTATCTGGGAATTTTCATTAATACAACCACAAGGGCCTGGGTCCAACGGTATCCGTTGGCGCTTACGTCATCAAGCTCATTGATAAAATCAAAAGTTGTAAATAGCGGAATCAATAATGCGGCAGCGGCTAGAAAACCGATAAAGACGTTAAAGATGATATAACGACTGAAAATATTCATCGAAATAATTTCTGCATTAATGAGTATTCACGGGCTATCAAAATCAATACCCCAATCGACATGAGCAAGGAGACCAGCCATATCCCGGGGATGACCGGAAGGGTACTGTTGGCAACCAGCGTGCGGCAGATGTTGCCGCCATAAAAAATGACGGTAAATAATACAGCCAGGGGAAGTAGCGTCGCAAAGCGGCCTTGCCGTGGTTTGGTGCGGCTTAAGGAGGTCGCCAGCAGCGCCATTAAAACAGCATTTATTCCGCGGCTTTCCCGCCACTGCAGTTCTGCGATATCGGCAGGATCGGTGGAGCGTGATAACTCCGCTGTTGATGCCGACTTACTCTTGGCATCAATACTCTGCTTAAGGGGTTTGAGATGCAGTGCCAGATTATTATAAATCTGCTCGGTGTCTTCCGTGCCTTTATGATCCAGCTGGTAAGCCGTACCTGAGTGCAGCATCACCGAGGGAGTGGTGGGGGATGAATCTATAACCTCCAGCGAGCGGACTCTGTATACGGAGGTTTTGTTGGCGGAGGGAGTATAAATCAGCGCATCGGACAGGCGGTTGGACGCCGGGTCGATATGCTCGGCCAAGATCATTCTGCCGTTATCATTGATATTAAACTTTTTCGGTCGCAAATGACCGACATCCAGTTCGGACTGTGATTGCTGTTTTAATTGATAAATTTGTGCATAGGCCCAAGGCCTGCCGTACATAGAAAGCACCGTTACCAGCATGCCCAGGGGAATAGCCAGGATCAGAACGGATTTATGCAGTCGCAAAGGACTTGAGCCGGTGGCGAAAATTGCGGTTATTTCAGAATCGTTATAAAGCTGGCCAAGAGCAATGGCGACTGAAACATAAAGACCAACCGGTAGCAGCATTTCCAATGCAATCAATACCTTATAGAAGACAATATCGACTACGGCCTGCAAGGCTATTATACCGTTAGCCGCATCAGTTAGGTAGCGTTGGGCTGAATAACTGGCAAAAATGAAGATGAGAAAACCCACGATGATCATCACTAACCGGCGGGTCTCGTCCATGATGTAGCGCTCAATCAAGTACATATATTACCAACACCCCACATTACCCATTAAGCATAAAGAATATCTGTTAAATTGTATTAGTCGCGACGCGCTCTGACATAATCCCTTGAAAATAGCTCGTAACCGGTTTTGATAAGGTGTCGAATCCTTAAGCTAAACACAAAAGTCAGCTCTCACGCTTCATACTAACAATCCCATCATCAAACACAAAGCCGCTTTGAGTCCGGCTCTATCAGATCTTGTAACACGTGGTGACATTCTAACCCGCAGGGACGGCTTAACGGGTTCATGTTCTTAGGCTTTTCAATGCTATCCAGGATCAAAAGCCTTTAGGTTGGCCTGGATTTGGTTTATTCTGTCACACTGCAGAGTTATCGATAACTGAGTACGGCTTCGCTAATATGGCTGGTTTTTTACCATGAAGTATTGGTTTTCCGACGGTGCATTTCGCACTATTATACGCAACTCCGCCTATTTGGGCTCCGGTAATGTGGCCAGTGCCTTACTTGGCTTACTTGCGCTTTCTTGCGCGGGTAAAGGCATGTCACCCGAGATGTTCGGGGTTCTCATCGTCATTCAATCGTATACCAAAGCGATCAGTGACTTTGTCAAGTTCCAAACGTGGCAATTTGTGGTGCAATTTGGCACGCCGGCATTGGCGAATAAAAATCCCCGGCGATTCCGCGATGTGATTTCATTTTCGTTCGGCTTGGATATTGCAAGCGGAGCCGTTGCAGTGATTGGCGGGATGCTGCTGCTGCCGCTGCTTTCTAAATCTTTAGGACTCAATGCGGAAAGCTTCTGGCTCGCAGTGCTTTATTGCACCTTAATTCCTTCCATGACATCGTCTACCCCCACCGGCATTCTAAGGGCGGTCGACCGTTTTGATTTGATTGCTGTCCAGCAGGCAGCCAAGCCCTTATTAATTGCGGTGGGAAGCGTCATCGCTTTTTTCTGTCATTTAGGTTTTGCGGGTTTTATCGTCACCTGGTATGTCTCCAACTTAATTGGCGGAACGATGTTTTGGTGGTTTGCCGCCCGTGAATTGCGCCGCTTGAATATCCATGGCGCTTTACGGCCGAGCTTATTTGAGGCGGCGCGTGGCATAAAGGGCGCCTGGAACTTTGTATGGACAACAAACATTGCACATTCTATTTGGGCAGCCCGCAATTCGTGCAGTACAGTGTTAGTGGGTATTATCTTGGGGCCGGCGGCGGCAGGGCTGTTCAAGATTGCAATGACATTTTTTGATGCGACAGGAACGCCGGCCAAATTGCTGGAGAAGAGTTTTTATCCCGAGATTATGCGCTTAGACCCACGTACCAAAAGACCGTGGTTACTGGGGCTTAAATCAGCAGTCCTGGCCGGTGGCATCGGTATACTTGTTGCTCTGGTGGTAGTGGTGGTGGGAAAACCGTTAATTTCGGTTGTGTTTGGCTATAAATATCTGCAAGCCTACGATTTGATTCAAATTATGCTGAGCGCCATTGTCGTGTCCATGGTGGGCTTTCCTCAAGAGTCCTTATTGTTTATGGCGGGTAAACAGCGGGCGTCCTTAATAGCGCAGGCCCTTGCTTCAGCTTTATATATCCTGCTTTTAGTGCTGCTGTCTCATGCTTTTGGCGTGCGAGGTTCGGCGTTTGCCTATTTTGCGGGCCAGTGTCTGGATGTACTGTTTTCTCTAATACCGACTTTATGGGTTTACCGTCACCGCAATTTACTGGGGTTTAGCATACCCATAGAGAGTACCAAGTAATGCCTAGCGACAAATGGAAAAAATTCGCTCCTGAAACGGTGCAGTTAATATTCACTGCGGTGGAAGAAGATGACATCGTTAATGAACAGACCAGCCTACCGCAATCTATTGATTTGCAATGCTCCCAAGAAAATATCCGGAATTATTACGCATTGTGTCTGCAGTTTTGGCAGGAAGGCTTTACCCGCTTGGAGCTACAGGGCTTAGTGCATAAGGTATTAAAAGGCGGTGAATTATCAGCGACTGAGCGAATGCAATACAAATATATTCGCTCGCGCTATAAGCATTTACGCTTTGCGCAGCGGCTTTATAGTAAAAAGCATGAATCCAGCCTTTTTTTTCGCCAAACCACCGTAGTACTTGGGCACTTTCAGGATGCTTTTCGTAACGGGAATAAAGATGCCATTAGATTTTACGGCAATATTTTACGTATTTATCTAAGCCTACCGGTTTGGATACGGGTGCATTATGCTTTACGTCATACCCGTTTGGACAGTGAGAATGGGTTTATTGTGTATCGCCAGGAGCAAATGCGAGCGCTGCGGGCGCTAATAGCTAAGCCGCAGCTGACAGGAAGGGAATTCCACAGCGTGCGCAAATTCATCAGTCAGCAAGTGTCATATTATGACACGTTGAGATCTATTGACCCGAGCAACCAGGATGCCTACAAAATTTCCAGATTTTTAGCGAATATTAATGGATTAATGGGCGACCGGCATGATGAGATGGTGGCGGATAAGCTGGCGGGACGAAAGGCATATGACGAACCCGCTCTGTTGGATATCAATATCCGCCAGCGTTTGGAGTTATTCCTCGCACGTTATCCAATGTAAGTTTGTCAGCCGGTCAATGGATCGCACGTTATTCAATGTGAGTTTGTCAGCCGGTCAATGGACGCCGGGATTTCTATTTATCAAGCAATGTGTGCACTAGGGCGATCACCTGATGCACCTCCTCAGGCGTCAGGGCACCGTCTTTTGCCCACTGAACGCGTCCTTCTTTATCCAACACCACAATTGCCGAACTCTCTTCATCCAACTGCCAGGCTTTGCGGGCCAGGCCATTGCTGTCGATGATAAATTGCGCCCATGGATAGCGCTTTTTATTTTTCTCGATTTTGCCGCTCACGAACAGGCCGGTGCCTGGAATAGCATCGTCGGCGTTGACGATGGTGGTGGGCTGAAAGCGGTCATTGGGAAACTTCGCGTCCTCAATGGCTTGAATTAGCATCGAATTCTTCTTTTTTGCGGCGGTGCGCCCGGCGATGTGCTGCATTACGCGAACTTTTCCCTTCAGCTGAGAGCTGTTCCAGTTTTTATAGCGGAACGTATCATTATCCAGAACCAATTCTCCTCGGTCCGTAATATCTACCGGCGCGACAGGTTGTCCGTTGACAAAGTTATGCGCAAAGGCCATCAAGGGGAACAGGAGAAGGGAAAAGGTCAATAATTTACGTAACGTCATGATTTTTCCTGTTTTTTGCAGGCGATTTTATGATGTGGGGTGATAACTATCCTGTCACGGGAGGCCAGGTCAAGGTGGTTAAGTTCATTTGCGGGCTTTGCTGCTCATGGTTGGCCCATGAGCAGTATAGATACCGCTTTGCGCGGTATCATTGTTTGAGTTCAGCAAAGGCCTGAATAATTGTGTCGATTTGCTCTTCGCTGTGCGCCGCATTGACGCTGCAGCGCAGCAGAGTGATGCCTGCCGGCGCCGCCGGCGGCAGCACGAGGTTTACATAAACACCATTTGCTATCAGGTCGCGCCACAGACGCAGCCCCACTTCTTTGGAGCCAATCATGACAGGAACTACCGGGCTGATGCGTGGGCCCAGCTCGTAGCCGAGCTTGGCAAGACCATGATAAAGCCTATGCGCATTGCTCCAAAGTTTTTCGCGTAGCTCCGGGTGTTGCGCAATGGTTTTTAACGAGGAGCGCACAGAGGCGATGCTTGACGGCGATGGTGAAGCGGTGAAAATGTAAGGGCGGCTGCAATAGCGCAGAACGTCCATCGCTTTAGAGCCGACGGCAAAACCGCCGATTGAGGCCAGGCTCTTGCTAAAAGTGCCTAATACGATATCAACATCCTGCTCAACGCCCAGCTCTTGAGCAAGGCCTCGGCCGCCGGCGCCCATGACGCCGAAGGAATGAGCTTCATCTACCAATAAATAGCCGCCAAGGCGCCGTTTGATGTCGACAATTTCCACCAGCGGAGCAACATCCCCCAGCATGCTATAAATACCTTCAACGATAATTATCGCATCTCGCGCACGCTCGCCAAGACGCACCATGCGGCGCTCCAGATCCTGGGCATCATTGTGGCGGAAACGAATAATTTGCGCGCCTCCCAGGGCACAAGCGTCATAGATACTTGCGTGGCAGTCCGCGTCTATCAATACGACGGCGCTAGGGTCGGCAAGCGTGCTGATGACGCCTAGGTTAGCGGTATAGCCGGTAGAGAATACGATGGCGGTAGGCCGGTCAAAAAAAGCAGCTAACTCATGCTCTAAGGTCAGGTGCGAGCCATAACTACCGTTAGCCATGCGTGACCCGGTGGTCCCGGTGCCCTGGGCTGCCAATGCAGCTTGGCCGTCCGCAATGGCTTGGGCATTGAAGGTCAGGCCCAGGTAGTTATTTGTGCCCGCCAGAACTATTTTCTGTTTGCCAATGCGTCCCTCAGTTGCTGAGTAGATCTCATCAATACAAATACCAAAGGGATTCAGGCCGGATGTTTGGAATTGCTCTCGTTCGCCGGCAAGACGTGCAAATTTATCATAAAGGCCCATCGATGTTCTCCATATGTGGGAGTAGGGCGTCCAACAACTGCTCAGGTGTTCTAACGTTCAACAAGATATTTATCGGGATTGAAATATCCAATTTGTCTTCTAACATCATCAAGAGGGTCATCACTTTTATGGACTCCAGACCAAGGTCATTGACGAGATCGCTGTCTGGCTTTATCTCTTGATCGCCTTCGACCATACCCTGTAAGCACTCAACGATATAATCCATCATAACTTCACGATTTAGCATAGAATTTTGACCTACCTATATCAAGATAATCAAAATAGTCCTTCACGCAGGGCGCGTTCCAAACCAATTTTTGGAATCCAGTTAATATATTCTGACAAGCTTTTATTGCTTGCAGACCAGTCTTGATGTGTTAATTCGCGGATTTTATTGTGGGTTAGCATCGGTTCTTTTCTAGCTAAACGGTTCGATAGCATGCTTACCTCGGCAATCAGTTTGAGCAAAGGTAAAGGAATCCCGATTAACCGCACTGGACCATTACGCACCGCAGCGCCTATTTCCTGTAGGCGCTGCCAGCTATAACCACCGGTAATGCCGTCGCAGAGTTCAAAGGGATGTGCTTGCGGTTGCTCCACCATTAACCATTGGCTAACGGCTTGCGCTAAATCGCTCACATGCAGGAACGATAGCTGTGCTTCCGGCGCACCAAGTCGAAGCAGTACTCCGCGTAATAGCCAGCTAAATAAAGGTTTTAATTCTTTATCGCCCGGCCCATAAACCGCCGTCGGGCGAAAAATACCCAAAGAAATAGTCGAGGCCATGGTTATTAATTGCTGTTCGGCAACATATTTTGAATTCGCATACCAAGACAGTTCGGGATGGCGGGCGGCAAGCGAAGACATGAACAAGAAACGCTTGCAACTGCCGCTTTCCTTGGCCGCCTGCATGAGGCTTAAGCTGCCTGTCACATTACAGCTGGTAAAGGTTTCTTCCGTGTGCCCGCGAACTTGACCTGCGCAATGCACGACATGGTCAGCGCCGCTAACCAGTTCTGCGAGAGAATGTTGATCTTCCAGTGCGCCTTGAACCCAAGTGAAATGGTCGTTAGTCGACGCCTTACGTGCGGTTCTGGTTAAAGCCCGCACGGTAAAGCCGTGGGAGAGCAGAGTTTCGGCAATGTGCTTACCAATAAAACCTGTCACGCCTGTAACTGCAACCGTTCTTGTCATTGCGCAAAACCTGCTGACCCTATCTGTGAGCTCATTACTCTCCTAAAGTAACGTTTCTTACCTTGTTGGTTGAGTCTTTACGTGCGGTTCTGGCTAAGTCCCGCACTGTAAAAAACCGTGTGAGCAGATTTTCGGCGATATGCTTACCGATAACACCTGTTACACCTGTCACTGCAGCCGCTCTCATTATTGCGCATAGCCGGTAGTCCCTATCTGCAGGTTGAGCAATTCGGTAAGGTATCGCTTCTTAGCCTCAGCGCGCGCAGGCTTCCCTGAGGAGGTCCGAGGAATGCTATGCGGCGGCAGTAATTCAATATCCACAGCAACGCCGAACTCGCTTTGAATGCGCGCTGTCAAGGTATGGATGATTTGCTTGCGACGCTCTTCAGAACTAACCCTGCACTGGATCTGCAAAATAATCTTGGCGCCCTCGTCGTGCTCTTGGGTGGCGACGAAGGCGATTGCATCCCCCGAGCGGATTTCCGGCTCCGATTCCGCAACATATTCAATATCTTGAGGCCAAATGTTACGGCCACGAATGATAATCAGATCTTTTTTACGGCCGGTTATGTAGAGATTTCCGTCAAACAGGTAACCTAAATCACCGGTATCCATCCATCCTGTCGCCTGGATTTGCTGCATTGAAGCAGCATCCCGGAAATATCCGCTCATTAAGCTGGGGCCTGAAATACAGATATGGCCCACCTCCCGTTCTCGAAGCGGTGTACCGGTTTCGCTACGGATTTCAATACGATGGCTGGGAAGCGCCTTGCCGCAATTGACAAAAGTTGCAAAGGCCCGGGTGTTTTTGGTAGGCGCTACAGCTTTACCTTCGTACTCCAAAATTTCGCGGTCGACCTCGTTGACCTGCGGGCCGGATGCCTGTTCGAAAAAGCTTACCGCAAGCGTATTTTCGGCTAAACCATAGCAGGGCATAAAAGCCTTGCTATCAAAATGGACATCGCTGAAATGTTCGCTGAACTGACGGAGCAGCTCTCCCGGAATGGGTTCAGCCCCCACACCAGCCACTCGCCAACTGGAGAGATTGAGTTCGGCCAGTTCTTTCTCGTTACTGCGGCGTAAGCATAATTCGTAGCCAAATGGCGGAGCAACGGAGATGGTGGCCCGGTTTTTACTGATCAGTTTTAGCCATTGCAGCGGACGCATTGCAAAATCTTGTGTGCGCAGGTAGTCAACGGATACCTGGGTGGCCACAGGAGTCAGTAGGCAACCTACCAGCCCCATGTCGTGATAAAAGGGTAACCAAGAGACGCAACGATCCCCCGGACGTAACTTGATACCGTCATGGCTGATAACCTGCAGGTTAGCCATAACAGAACGCTGGGTGACTATCACGCCGCGGGGGAAGCGCGTGCTACCCGACGTATATTGGAGATAGGCAATGTCGTCTGGTGATGGAGGCTGCAGTTCAACATCCTTCTCTGGCAACGCATCTAAATCGTCATTGCTAAGGATATGTGCAGGCGGCGCATCGCCGCTGGCGGACCTAATCAGCGGCAGCCATTCATCACCACTGATGATAGCCGCGGGCTTACAGCTTTTTATCAGACCCTGGAGCTTATCGATATAGGAGGCACGCTGCCCCACCCCCATAGGGATGGCAAGCGGCACCGCGACTAATCCAGCATATTGGCAGGCAAAAAAAGCTTCAACGAAACCCACACTGGTTTCAGCGATAAGCGCAACACGGTCACCCTTGTTGAGATTCAGCGATAATAGGCGCTTTGCGCCCATGATCGCACGGCGTTGTAGCATACGATATTCCAATACGGCCACTAGCTGATTACGTCGATCGTAAAAATTCATACCTGTGCTTCCCTGAGCGGCGTAGTCTAAGGCCTCCACCAGAGATGGGAAGTCTGCAAAGCGCATGGGAAGAGAGTGGGCGGAGCTTGTTTCAAACATATACAATACAGCCTTAGATTTAAAATCAGCCAATAATACAGACAACTAATGATGTGAGAGCGGGAGTCTTTGTAAGCTTTTGTATAAGACATTGTTTTTTTATTTATCATTTTATACTACCTAATACAAGCTCCTATTGTAGCAGTATCTTCCAATCTGCTTTAAATTGTGTTATTTCAGTGAAAAAAGCATTAAGTGGTAAAGGATGGCAATGTATATCCAGATAATGTCAAAAGGCATATAGAATGCGTTGAGAGGATCTGGCTTGCGCGGCTCTGAAACTCAATAATGCCAAGCATAATATGCCTAGCGCAAGGATAAACGTACTTGCCATCACATTTTCAGCAGGTTCGGTAGGTGGGGGGATCAAAATATAACAGGGATTCTTTTGACTGGGCTTCGCTAAGGTAATAATTGCTTTTTTTTGTCCTTACGAGCTCCTTAGGGAAGAATTAGCCATCAAGAGAGCACAGACTGGATAATATATGCCGGTTTATTGTGCTTTTTTTTCAGTAAATTCTAGAGATTTAAGGGTGTTTATGGTCCGCATTGAAAAAATCATGGACAAGCGTGGGCTTAAGGCATTCATCGCTTTTCCTTCTTCACTATATCGCGATGATCCAAATTGGATTGAACCCTTGTATCTCGAGCGTGCAGAGCATCTTTCTCACAAAAATCCAGGTACTAAACATATCGAATGGCAAGCGTGGGTAGCTAAAAAAGGGGATAAGATTGTCGGGCGGATAACCGCTCAAATCGATACCTTGCACCGCGAACTTTATGGTGAGGATACCGGGCATTTTGGGATGATTGATGCCATCGATGATCAAGAAGTATTCAGCGCGCTATTTGCTGCTGCAGAAGAGTGGTTGCAGTCTAAAGGAGCACGAAAAATCACCGGGCCGTTCAGTCTTAATATTAACCAGGAAAGCGGCTTGCTGGTTGATGGGTTCGATACTCCGCCATCTGCATTAATGACGCACGGCAAGCCTTATTATGCCGCGGGTGTGGAGCAGCAAGGATATACGCAAGGCATTGATTTGTTGGCCTACTGGATGCAAGTTGCAAGCCTGCATTTTCCTCCGGTATTAAACAAGCTTATGGAGCAAGCGCGTAAAAAGGTGACCATCCGCCGGCTCAATCGTAAGCATTTTAGTGAGGAAATGCAGATTTTGCGTCAGATCTTCAACTCTGGCTGGCAGAACAACTGGGGATTTGTACCCTTTACCGAGTTTGAGTTTGCCACCATGGGGGAGCAACTGAAGTTATTGGTGCCGGACGACATGATTTATATTGCCGAGATAGACTCCGTTCCTTGTGCCTTTATTGTTGGTTTGCCAAATATTAATGAGGCTATCGCAGATTTAGAGGGGCGTTTACTCCCCTTTGGCTGGGCGAAGCTATTATGGCGTTTGAAAGTTCGTGGTGTACGTACCGCCAGAGTGCCCTTGATGGGGGTTCGGCAAGAGTATCAATTCAGTCGTCTGGGGCCGGTTATGGCGCTGCTGTTGATTGAGGCGCTACGTGACTCCTTTGCGAAGCGGAATATCGCTGCTGTAGAGATGTCTTGGATCCTGGAGTCTAATGCCGGCATGCGGACGATCTTGGAGCGGATTGGTGCGATTCCCTATAAGCGTTATCGTTTGTACGAAAAGCAGCTTTAACCCGGCGTATAGGCGTCGTCTTGTCCTTGAGGCCTTCACGTAGATGATAACGGCCGGGCACAAAAGGTGCCCGCCCTGGCCCCTGGGAACGTCTAGCCTGGGGTGCCTTTGGCCGGTTGTAAGTCAACGCTGGCAAGTGAACGGCGATTTAATAGGTTATGTGTAATGTTTTTGTCGCTAAACATTAGCATATCTAATCGGTTGTCATGAGATAACGTCCGATCGCTTTCATTTTTATAAGAGCACATATTCATGGCATTTGAGAAGAAGAAAGGCATCAAACGATTAATAAGCAGTATAAATAACTCGCTGGCTGGGCTTGCTGATGCTTTGCTAACGGAAGATGCGTTTCGCCAGTTGTTTATTATTAACTCAGTATTAGTGATCATCGCATTTTTTTTGGACGTTACAAAGATAGAGCGCTTATTCTTAATTTCCAGCTGTTTTCTTTTACTGGTGGTTGAGTTACTTAACACAGCTATCGAAACCGTGGTAGATCGTGTTTCCTTGGATTTACATCCCCTATCAAAGCGGGCAAAAGATTTGGGTGGCGCGGCGCAGTTAGTAACAGTAGTGATGACGATAATAATTTGGTTAATTATTATTTTTTGATGCTTATGGAGTCCACACTGCATTGTACGGCAAAAGCAATATGGTTACGCGATGGCTTTATCCCTGCGCCGAGAGGCTACGGCAACTGAAGATATGGCATCCAGTGCTTTTTCCAGCACCTCGCTGTAGGGCGCTCTGGCATCCAGATCGAGTATTTTTGAGCCATTGTACCGAAGCTTGACCATGACGCCGATTTTATCCCGCAATTCCTCGTAACTATGGTCCGGTTTACGCGAAAAGGCGGTGCCGACATCAATATCAAGGCGAATGATTAATTCGGGGCGGCATAAGGCCATCTGCTGATACAATCGCCGCTCGCGAGCCGCTAAACGCGTCATCAGCCAGCCCGCCACGCGCTCCACGCCAATGCCGGGCCCATCATAATAAAACCCTGAAACCTCTGCCTGCGGATAGCGATCGCTGATAACCAACACGCCGCTCTGGGCCAGACGCTGTACCTTGCGTAGATTAGCGGCACGAAACAGTGAGAACCCGTACATGATCAACGCAGCCCAGAGCGCCGGAGACTTGCTGCTCATGTTCTGAGTCTTCCCGGACTTGGCGGCCAGGCGCCGCTCGAGCCATACGCCAATCAAAGGCAGATGTTTGATTTTATCGCCGGTCTCACCGGAGAGGAGCCCTAAGTAACGACGCTCGGTCACCCAATGTGTCCGCAGATGTTTTTCCAGGTCCGCGGTCAGCGTCGATTTACCCGTGCCGTCACAGCCCACTACCGCGACAAGCCCGGCAATATAGGCCGGGGAAGGTTCGTTTGTTGTATTCAAGCTATCTTTTTGCATTTATTTCAATATATTAAAAGGTAATCATAAGCCGAAACGCATGACTACGTAAGAGAGGCCCGAATCGCACGTAACGACTCGTCAAGGATTTCACTCGCCGGCTCTCGACCATCTAAGTCAAGAATCTTCGCGCCATTAAAAGTAAGGTGCGGTATGACGGTAATCTTCTCACGTAAAACGGAGATCTTGTGATCAGGCTTGCGCGAATGCGCCGTTTGTTCATCAATATCCAGCCGAATCAATAAGAGTGGCTGATAAGAGGCCATCCACCGGTAGAGTTTTTGCTCATGTTTTCTCAGCGCGCGCACCCAACCGTTACCACCAACCGTTTTTGCCAACTGCGGACCATCAAAACGAAACCCGGCCACTTCAGCCTGCGGGTAACGATCTGTAATCAGCAAATGCCCCTGTTGGCTCTTCGCCAGCATTCGCCGGAATTTGTAGGTTCGCCAATAAGACAGTAGATAGATCACCAGCGCCGTTACATTGCCTGGGGGTGTCGATGGATTATCATGTACCCGCTCAGACTTCGCCAGCAAATAGCGGCCAAAGGAAGCGCCAATAACGGGTAGGCTGCTGATCCATTCGCCAATGCGTCCCGACGACTGCCCAAGATAAAACAGTTCCGTCGAGCCTTGGGAAGAGAGTTGTCTTACCAGACTGGCGGCTAAAGTCGATTTACCGGAACCATCACAACCCGTTATTGCTATCACTCGCAGCGGAGCATTATCGGCAAGGGGGCTAATCTGTTGACTCACATCAAAAAATCCAATATCTAAAAAAAAACTATTGTATGCTAATCCTTCCTGGGTTCAAGATATTTGTTCCACTTGGCCGTCACAACAATTAATAGCGATTTTCCCCTTTTCAAACGATATATTCTTGGGGATTTTTAGATAAGAGAGTGTTTTATGCATTCAAAACTCCCACCGATCATAGCGGTTATTGGCAGCGATGGTTCCGGAAAATCCACTGTCTGCGAACATCTTATTGACTATGTAAAAAAATATGGACCCGCGGCAAGGGTTCACTTGGGTAAACAAGCAGGAAATGTCGCCCGTGCGATGGTGAAGCTCCCCGTTTTAGGTAATTCCCTAGGCAAGTCTATTGAAGTTAATAAGGCCAATATAAGCAAGTCTCTTCCCGGCCCGCTGCCTGCCTTGGTCATCATGTCTTTCGTGCTGCGGCGATTATTGCGCTTTCGCCGCATGCTGGCTTTTCGTCGGCGCGGGCTACTGATCTTGACCGATCGTTTTCCACAGGTGCAAATACCGGGTGGTTATGATGGCACGGTACTTCCGGCCAACGCGCCGGGCAGCCGCTTTGTTACCTGGCTGGCGGGCCGCGAACGTGCCGCTTTTCGATGGATGGCCGGCCATAAGCCGGATTTGGTGCTAAAACTGAATGTTGATCTTGATGTTGCCTGCGCCCGCAAGCCCGATCATCGACAAGAATCCCTTGCCAAAAAAATTGCCGTTACTCCGCTGCTGACTTTCGAAGGCGCCCAAATTGTCGATATCGACGCCAATAAGTCCCTTGATGAAGTGTTTTGCGCCGCTGAAGAGGCCGTATCGAAGTTTATGGCATCGCGTGGATATAGCTATGTTGACGAAGGTAAGCCCGTCGTCAACTCATAGCCATTATCCACTCCCGCAGGAACCGACGTTTCCATTAGGCATGATTGCGCGGCGATTAGTACCAAGACGGCTTGTCGCCATCGGTGTCCGGCTTGTTAATGCCCACGGAGGCCCGCACGTCGCGCGTCGGATCTTGCGCCAGTTTCACGACAAGATCGGCAACGCTCTGGCGGGAGACTTCGGTACCCTTGAATGGCTCCCCCTTCTGGGTGAGCTCATAATCCACCTCGTCGCTGTCGGTCAGCCAGGCCGGCCGCACAATCGTGTAGTCGAGCGTCGAGGACTCGATAACCTTGGCGGCTGCGCTGTAGGGTTCGAGATAGCCGTCATCGAGCATTTCATGGTTCCACTTGCCGAATGCGCCTGGGACCTCGTCATAGATACCCAGGGTTGAGATCCAGATCAGACGCCCTACGCCCGCAGCTTCAAGCGCCTCGACCACCGATTTGGCCTGCTCCTCGATATTGTCGCCCGCCAGATTGGCGTAAACGACTTCTTGTCCTCGTGCCGCCTCCTGCAAATGGCGCGTATCCGTGACATCGCCTTCGATGACTTCAACACTATCGCCCGCAAGCTTCTGCAGACGTCCCGACTTTCGCAGATAGAGGGTAAGAATGACACCTTCCTGCCCGAGAAACTGATGGATCGCGTGCCGCGCTATCTTTCCGGCAGCACCAAGAACGAGAATCTTGCTCATGACGGGCTCCTTTTCCTCGATATCTCCCCATTGGAGAATGACGTTTAAAGGCCATCCGCCGCCGCAGCCCGTGGCCGCTTGCAACCTCAAGGAGCGTGCGCGCCAAAACGAGGAAAGATATGCGACCCAGGCTTATCGACCACTTCGGCGGCCATAAAGCCGAGATATGATCCTACCCTAGCTGCGGGGTTAATGCGTACGCGGGCTTTTCTGATTTTGCGTCTCCGACAGGGAATAATTTTGTCATTAACTGGCAATATAGGGTAAAGGAGACTGCTTTCATGATTAAAACCCGGGGGATGGACGCTGAAATCCCATGGGAAGGTCTATCAAATACATAGGGTAATTCAGCTGTGACTGAGTGAAATCCGCGTATAGAGTAGCATTGAGAATACTTAAAAGGAGCATGTCATGAGCAATTCTATCGATGAAGATGCAAAAGATGCAAAGCCTATCGTTGAAGCAGATAGAGAAGCATCTGTCAGTAAATGTCCTTTTCATGAGGGAAATTCCAATAAAACGTCCGGCGGCGGGACAAGCAATCGGGACTGGTGGCCTAACCAGCTTAGAGTCGACCTCCTGACACAGCACTCAAACCGCTCTAACCCGTTGGGCGAATCGTTTGATTACCGTAAGGAGTTCGCCAAGCTAGACTATTCGGCGCTCAAGGCCGATCTCAAAGCGCTGCTCACTGATTCGCAACCCTGGTGGCCCGCCGACTGGGGCAGCTATATCGGCCTTTTCATCCGCTTGGCGTGGCACAGCGCAGGGACGTATCGCTCCGTCGACGGGCGCGGTGGTTCGGGCCGCGGCCAGCAGCGCTTCGCCCCGTTGAACTCCTGGCCGGACAATGTGAGCCTCGACAAGGCGCGCCGCTTGCTGTGGCCGGTGAAGCAAAAATATGGTCAAAAAATTTCCTGGGCCGACCTCTATATCCTTGCAGGCAACGTCGCTTTGGAAAATTCCGGTTTCCGTACCTTTGGCTTTGGCGCCGGGCGTGAAGACGTATGGGAACCCGATCTGGACGTGAACTGGGGCGACGAGACAACCTGGCTTGAACACCGCCATCCTGAATTGCTGGCCCAATCGCCGTTGGGCGCAACGGAAATGGGGCTGATTTACGTCAATCCCGAAGGCCCGAATCACAGTGGCGATCCTGCCTCGGCGGCCCCGGCTATCCGTGCCACCTTCGGCAATATGGGGATGAACGATGAAGAGATTGTTGCGTTAATCGCCGGTGGCCATACGCTGGGCAAAACCCATGGCGCAGGTCCCGCCACTCATGTCGGTGTCGACCCTGAAACCGCGCCTATTGAAGCGCAAGGCCTGGGCTGGGCAAGCAGTTATGGAACCGGCGCCGGGGCTGATGCCATCACTTCCGGCCTGGAAGTGGCCTGGTCCCAGACGCCAACGCAGTGGAGCCATAACTTCTTCGAAAATCTCTTCAAATTTGAATGGGTACAGACACGCAGTCCCGCCGGCGCTATCCAGTTTGAGGCCAAAGATGCGCCGGAGAGTATTCCCGACCCGTTCGATGCGGCGAAGAAGCGTAAACCTACCATGCTGGTCACCGATCTGACGCTTCGTTTCGATCCGGAGTTTGAAAAGATATCCCGTCGTTTCCATGGCGATCCGCAGTCCTTCAATGAAGCTTTCGCGCGGGCGTGGTACAAATTGACCCACAGGGACATGGGGCCAAAAGCGCGATATATCGGTCCGGAAGTGCCAAAAGAAGACTTAATCTGGCAAGACCCTCTGCCGGCCCCGGTGTATCAGCCGACGGCCGCCGATATCGAACTGCTGAAAGAAAAAATCGCTGCTTCCGGCCTTACCGTCGGTGAACTGACCTCGGTGGCGTGGGCTTCGGCTTCTACCTTTCGCGGCGGAGACAAGCGGGGCGGCGCAAACGGCGCACGGCTGGCGCTGCTGCCGCAAAGAGAATGGAGTGTAAACGCCATCGCCGCCCGCGTACTCCCCACTTTGGAATCGATACAACAATCATTCCAGAAAGCGTCTCTGGCGGATGTGATCGTTCTGGCCGGCGTGGTGGGTGTTGAACAGGCAGCGAAAGCGGTCAACGTTGAGATTGAAGTGCCTTTCACCGCCGGTCGCGTGGATGCTAGCCAGGATCAGACCGATATTGAATCGTTTGAATTCCTCAAACCAAAAGCGGATGGTTTCCGTAACTATCGCGGTGTTGCCGACGGTACATCCACTGAAGATCTCCTCATCGACAAGGCTCAGCAGCTTACTCTGACCGTGCCGGAATTAACGGTGCTTATCGGTGGACTGCGGGTGCTTGGAGCAAACTACGATGGCAGCCGGCAAGGTGTTTTCACGCACAACGTGGGCGAGCTTAACACTGACTTCTTCGTAAACCTGCTCGATATGCGCACTGAATGGAAAGCAACGGACTCCTCCGGAGAACGCTTCGAAGGACGCGATCGCCTCAGCGGAGAGGTCAAATTTACCGCAACCCGTGCCGACCTGGTATTTGGTTCGAATGCCGTATTGCGCGCTTGCGCGGAGGTTTACGCCAGCAGCGACGCCAAAGAAAAGTTAGTTAAGGACTTTGTCGCGGCCTGGACGAAAGTGATGAATCTGGATCGATTCGACATCTAAGCGGTATTGACCGGTTGCAAAGACTGAAATCACCACGCAAACAGCCCGCGTCAGGGAACTGAGGCGGGCTGAGCTTGTTGGCAATATGTCCCGCCTTCTTGGCGGCGGGTATAATTGTCAGTAGTCTGAGCCGGCCGTTAAATGTGTAGTGGACGATGAGCGGCATTTGCTGATATACTGTTTATAATTACAGTATTGGAGGCGGTTATGGCTATTGAAATAAAATATGTGGTCGTCAGAAAGGGTGAAGAGAAAATGACATTTGCCAGTAAGAAAGAAGCTGAGGCCTACGACAAGATGCTTGATATGGCTGAAGCGTTCAGCGATTGGCTGTTGAACAGCGGGATGCAGCTGGATGAAACGCAGGCTGAAAATCTGGGTCTCTATCTGGCCGAGCATAAAGATAATGTTCAGCATATCCTGCGTACCAGCAAATTGCCGGAAGCCGCCGGCGCTCAGGCTCCTTCAGATGAACCGGAAAGCATGGATGCCGATGCCGATGCTGATGCTGATGCTGATGCCGGCACAAAAAAAATCAGAGCGGTGAAAGCAGCCTGATTCCCTTCGATAGTTACACAAGTACTGAACAGCGCCGTTAGTGATAACCCCTGGCGGCGTTGATGCATGAAAAGCAGCACATTCTTGCAAGAACACACGCATAGCCAGTCCGGCTCAGCCGGCAAGATCCCCGCTTTATACTCGCTGATAACGATGCCTATCATATTCCCATGCCAAATATTTTCAGGTGGTAAGCGAGCGCTATGACCTCGGCCCGCCACAGGGTGGGCGCGTGTTATTTCCGGTAATAAAAACGGATAGTGGAATCATGATGTTTTAGCTATTGTGTGACTGGCATCATATTTAAATAATTGTCAGCCGCGGTGTGCCCGCGTCTTAATAATGATATTCTTCAACCTCTGCCATTGATGATGTTGCGTCGTCGATACAGGGCTTTAGCCAGGAAATCAGGGTCTTAGCCAAGGAACGTTCTCGCGGGATGTTATAATTGTTTTTATATGCCTGTCGCGATTATCAAATGTTAAATATAACAACTGGGTGTTTATGTATAACGGTGGCGCGATTAAAAATCGTCGGAGCCTATGGCGATTCAGTTTCAGTATAGGTAAAATGACGATGTCACAATTGCTCACTGCTATAATAATTTTTCTAAATAACATTACTTCTTAGCGTATTACTTCATTTTGCTTTTTTATTAAGTTGAACAAATATCCCTTAAAGGGATTAGGGATACCTCTACTAATGGATTTACTCAGATTCTTGCTACGCTTGCCCTTTACCCTGATAAAATGCGGCATTTGGGCGCTTTCCGTTATCCTGGCGCTGCTGTGCCGCGTTCTCAAGCCGATTGTCGGTAATATCGACTGGCGCGCGCCGGCCTGGTGGGTGGCGATGTCCGGCTGGCTCAGGCGCGGCTGTCAGCATGCCGACCAAGGGATGGACCGGCATCCGAAAGCCATCGGCATAACGGTATTGGTCTTGGTTTGCGCCGCTGGCTCGGCCGTTTACGGCTGGCATTGGTGGCAAAACCGGCCGCAGCCGATAGTGCCGGCGCCGATGGTGTACCAAAATACCAGCATACGCGTCAGCAACCCTGAAACGGTGAATTACACGGCGCAAAAGGCTGCGCCGCAGCGGGTCGTTTTTACTTTCAACTACTCCGCCGCACCACTGACAGACGTAGGCAAAGTGGTGGGTAGGGGCATTTCGCTGAAACCGGCTATCGAGGGCGAGTGGCAATGGGTAAGCGGCGATACGCTAGTCTTCACGCCGAAAAATCCGTTGCCGATGGGCGCCGGCTATGAAGTGGATTTCACTCCCGGCCTCCTGCTCGCGCCGCAAAACAGGCTGAAGGTAACCGGTTATGGCTTCAGCGTACCGGAGTTCGATTATAAATTTGGCGAAGCCGAATATTACCAAGACCCGCAGGAGCCGCAGAAACGAAGCGCAATTTTCAACGTCAAATTCAATGCGCCGGTGGATGTCGCCAGTTTCGAAAAGCAAATCGCCCTCGGCCTGACCCAAGGCGGAGCCAAAACCGAATCAAAGCTCAATTATTCCGTGGTCTATGACCAGAAAAAGCTCAACGCCTGGGTGCATTCCGAACCGCTTAAATCCTTTGACCACGGCGGTTCGGTGCATATCGCCATCGGTAAGGGCGTTAAAGCTTCAGTGCCGTCGAATGCCACCACGCTGGCCCGTGAGAGCCGGGTTTCCGTACCGACGCTCTACAGCCTGAAGGTAAATGAAGCCAGCGCGCAGGTCGTCGACGCCGAGGGTGCGAAAGGCGAGCGCGCATTGATTATTGCTTTCAGCGATGCGGTTAAAGATAAAGACATTCGCCGCGCGGTGAAAGTCTGGTTGTTGCCGCAGCACAACCCCAATGATCATGAAACCGGTCAAGGCCCGGATGATTATGCCCACTGGGACGTGTCGAGCGTTGAAAACAATGTATTCGCGTTATCCACGCCGCTGGATATCAAGCTTGATGAGGCGGAAAATGACGCCCAGCCTCAGTTCAGCTTTCGCTTCGATGCGCCTGCGCACCGCGCTATGCTGGTTGAAATCGATAATATATTGACCTCTTCCGGCGGCTATAAAATGCCGGAAAAGGTCTACCGTATCGTGCAGGTCCCGGATTATCCAAAATCCCTGCAATTCATGTCGCAAGGATCGCTGTTGTCGGTTAACGGCGACAAGCAAATCAGTATCGCGGCGCGTAATGTGCCGGGGCTGCGTCTCGATATCAAACGGGTGATCCCGAGCCAGCTGCAACATATCGTTTCATTCAAGAGCCGTGAATATTCATCGGCGGAATTCAACCGCCTGAATGACGAGTATTTTACCGAACACTTCAAATACCGGGCAGCGGTAAATAACGACAAACCGGGCGAGGTGAATTATCAGGGCGTCGATCTCTCGCGTTATTTATCCACCGATCCAAGCTCGCATCGCGGCGTCTTCCTGCTGACGCTCTCACCTTGGGATCCAAAGGAAAAGAAAGATACCCCGGCCACCGATCATGGCTATCAATATCAGGAGGAATACCGGGGCGGAGATGAAGCGCCGGTCGGCGATTCGCGCTTTGTGGTCGTGACTGATTTGGGGATTATCGCCAAGCGTTCGCAGGATAAGACCCGCGACGTATTTGTGCAATCGATTCACAACGGTACGCCGGTCAACGGCGCCAAAGTGTCGGTTATCGCCAAAAACGGCGCCACGCTGCTGAATCAAACCACCGGCGCCGACGGCCATGTGCGTTTCCCGCCGCTGGATGTCTACACCAACGAGCGCCAGCCGGTCATATTCCTGGTGGAAAAAGAGGGCGATGTTTCATTTCTGCCAGCCGGTCGTAACAATGACCGCGGCCTGGACTTCTCACGTTTCGACGTCGACGGTGATGAAACGCCGGACGATCCGCGCGCGCTGAGCAGCTATCTGTTCTCCGATCGTGGCGTGTACCGCCCGGGGGACACTTTTAATATCGGCCTGATTACCCGCGCTGCCGACTGGCGTACGGGATTAGCCGGCGTGCCGGTGCGCGCTGAAATTCACGACCCGCGCGACAAACTGATGAACACTATTCCGCTGACGCTGGGCGACAGTGGCTTCAATGAGCTGAGCTACACCACCGACGACAATTCTCCGACGGGTGAATGGAACGTCTATCTGTATCTGGTTGGCAAAAACAATGAATCGTCCACGCTGCTGGGTCATACCGCGGTGAACGTGAAAGAATTCGAGCCGGATCAACTGAAAGTGAAATTGCAATTGGCGCCGGACCGTAAGCAGGGTTGGGTCAAACCGTCGGAACTGCAGGCCAATATCGATGTCCAGAATCTGTTCGGAACGCCGGCGCAGGGCCGGCGGGTGACGTCGAAACTGACGTTGCGCCCGATGTATCCCAGCTTTGAGCAGTTCCCCGGATATGCGTTTTACGAAAACCGCCGCAACAGCGACGGATTTGAGACCGAGCTTGAGGAC
This sequence comes from Sodalis sp. RH16, assembly GCF_047324245.1. Taxonomy (NCBI): domain Bacteria; kingdom Pseudomonadati; phylum Pseudomonadota; class Gammaproteobacteria; order Enterobacterales; family Bruguierivoracaceae; genus Sodalis; species Sodalis sp. RH16. Next base: position 4,119,117 of record NZ_CP178737.1, read on the forward strand.
CGCTCAACCGATGTCAGCGGCGCGGCGAATATACCGCTGGATCTCAAATCTTATGCTGACGCGACGTATCAGCTGCAATTGCTGTCAGAAGCCTTTGCGGCGGGCGGCGGACGTTCCGTGGCGGCCACAGCCCGCGTATTGGTGTCGCCTTATGACTATCTGGTGGGCGTGAAAGCGGATGGCGATTTAGGCTACATCAACCGCGCTGCCGTTCGGCATCTGGATATGATTGCCGTCGATCCCGCGCTTAAGCGCATTGCGTTGCCGGATTTGAAAATGGCGCTTGTCGAGCAGAAATACATTTCGGTGCTGACCAAGCAGGATTCCGGCGTCTACAAATATCAGTCGAAACTGAAAGAAGTGCAGTTGTCGGAACAGCCGTTGGCACTGAATGCGCAAAGCAATGACATAACCCTTGCAACCGATAGGCCGGGCGATTTTGTGCTGGTGATTCAAAACGCCCAGGGCAAAGTGCTGAACCGCATAGCCTATACGGTCGCCGGCGACGCCAATCTCAGCCGCTCCCTGGATCGTAATGCTGAACTTAAGCTGAAGCTGAATTTGGCGAAATACCTGCCGGGCGATGAAATCGACGTGTCTATCAACGCGCCGTATACCGGCAGTGGATTGATTACCATCGAAAGGGAAAAAGTCTACAGCTGGCAGTGGTTCCACACCGATACCACCAGTTCGGTGCAGAAGATCCGCATTCCGGCCGGCATGGAAGGCAACGGCTATATCAACGTACAGTTCGTGCGTGACGTGAATTCCAATGAAATTTTCATGAGCCCGCTGAGCTATGGCGTCATGCCGTTCAGCGTCAGCACACAGTCTCGTCAAAACTCTTTAAAAATTGCTGCGCCTGCTGTGATTAAACCGGGGGAAAATCTTCCGATAACCGTGAATACCGATGGCCCGCAGCAGGTTGCGCTGTTTGCTGTCGACGAAGGTATTTTGCAGGTGGGGCGTTATCGTCTGAAAGATCCGCTCGAGTACTTCTTCCGCAAACGCATATTGGGGGTTGAAAGCTCACAAATCCTTGACCTGATTCTGCCGGAGTTCAGCAAGTTTATGCAGCTGGCGGCTGCGCCGGGCGGTGACGGCGGCGAAGGGCTGGATGTCAATGTGAATCCGTTCAAACGCAAGCGCGACAAGCCGGTGGCATATTGGTCCGGTATTACCGAAGTAAACGGCGAGAAGCAGTTCGACTATCCGGTCCCGGATTACTTTAATGGCAAAATTCGCGTAATGGCGATTTCCGTAACGCCGGACAAAATCGGTAAAGCGCAGACCTCGGCGACCGTGCGCGACAGCGTCATTATGACGCCGAATGTGCCGTCGATGATCGCGCCCGGCGATGAATTCGATGTCAGCGTCGGTGTCAGTAACAACCTCGAAGGTCTGAACGCCGGCACAGTGCCTATTGCGGTGCATCTGACCGTTCCACCTCAGTTGGAAGTGGTCGGGAGCGCGGATCAAACCCTGTCTTTGGCTGAAAAACGTGAAGGCGTGATCAGCTTCCGCTTGCGCGCCAAAGCCGTTCCGGGCGATGCGCCGCTGGTATTTGATGCCCGGATCCTGAATAACGAATTCAGGGACGTGACCAGCCGCCGAACCCTCAGCACCTCGGTGCGTCCGGCGATGCCATTCCGTACCCAATCCATCATGGGACGCATGAGCGGCAGCAGCCAGAGCGTCGATAATCTGCGCCAGATGTTCGATGCCTACGCGGTGCGCAAGGCGGCGGTCTCCAACTCGCCATTAGTGCTGGCCGGCGGGTTGTCGCAATATCTGGCGGATTATCCTTATTACTGTTCCGAGCAGATTGTCAGCCGATCGATTCCATTGATCCTGGAAGGTCTGCATCCGGAACTGCAAGGCAATACAAGCCAGGCAGAAAACAATAAGCAGCTGAAAAACATGCTTGCTGTTCTGCGCTCGCGGCAGAATGACAGCGGTGCGATTGGCCTGTGGCGCTCATCGCCGAAAACCGATCCGTTCGTGACGACGTATGTGGTGCAGTTCCTGCTGGAAGCTAAAGCCTCGGGATATGCCCTGCCAGCCGGTATGCTGGAAGAGGCCAACGCCTCATTGCGCGGGCTGGCCGCCAATCAGAATGAAAATTTATACTCTTTGCGTCTGCGCGCGTGGGCGGTTTATCTGCTGACCCGTCAGGGGGAAATCACCACCAGCCAGCTGGCTTCGGTGCAGGATACCTTACGGCAACGCTATCCTGACCGCTGGGCGACCGATCTCAGCGCATTGTATCTGGCATCGTCCTATCGTCTGTTGAAAATGGATGATGTGGCCAACACGTTGTTGCAGCCGATCTGGAAACAACTGAGCAATGCGTATGGAAAATCCTGGTGGACGCAGAATTACTTCGACCCGCTGGTACAGGATGCCACGCGGCTGTATCTGATCGCCCGCCACTTCCCGGAAAAAGTATCCTCGATTCCGCCGCAGGTGCTGGAAAATATGATCAGCGCTCTCAAAGAGGAGCGTTATACCACCTATTCATCGGCGATGAGTATTCTGGCGCTGGAGAGTTATTCCGCTCAGGTGGCGGCGCAAGCCAATACGCCGGACGCGCTGAAAATCACGCAGATCGGCAAAAACAGCGATATCGGTTCTCAGGTGATTTCCAGCCTGCAGGGACTGTTCGCCAAAGGTCGCTTTACTGCCGATGCGCAAGCAATCCGCTTTGAAAATGATAATGACGCGCCGGCCTGGTATGTGGTGACGCAGGCCGGTTACGATCTGAGCGCGCCGAAAAAAGCCATTTCGCGCGGTCTGGAAATTACTCGTGATTATACCGACGAACAGGGCAAACCTGTTAATCAGGTCACACTGGGACAGAAGATAAACGTTCATCTGAAAATCCGCGCCAACGCGAAAGAAGGCCAAAGCAATCTGGCGATTGTCGATTTATTGCCGGGCGGTTTTGAAGTGGTGCAGCAAACGCCGCCGGAACCGGACTCTGACGACAGCGACGGTGACGCCCCGGCCTCATGGCAATCGCCGCTGGCTGCATCCGGCTCCACCTGGGCGCCGGATTACAGCGATATTCGCGAGGATCGTGTTGTTATCTATGGCAGCGCCAGCACCGATGTGCAGGAGTTTATATACCAGATTAAAGCCACCAATACCGGCAGCTTCGTGATCCCGCCGGCTTATGGCGAAGCCATGTATGACCGCGAGATTCAGGCACTGTCGGTCAGCGACCGTAAGCTGGTGGTCGTGCCTGCTGACAGCGCGGCTGTGGCTAAAAAATAATAACTCAGGTCGCGCCCTTTCAGTGGCTGCGGGGCGTGACCTGTGCCGAGTAACAAAATGAACATTTTTCACTCTGTTCCCAAAGCAATTAAATACCTGCTGCAAAATATCGCCATGGGGGTTTTTCTACTGGCGCTGATCGCGTTGGCGTGCCGTCTGTATCCTCATCCGCCCCTTTCCCGGGAGCAGCCTTTTTCGTCTGTCTATTATGACCGGCAGGGTACGCTGATGCGTATCACTCTCGCTAATGACGACCGCTACCGTTTGTGGACACCGCTGGAACAGGTATCTTCATTGATGATTCAAGGCTTGTTGCTGCATGAAGATCGCTGGTTTTACTACAACCCCGGCTTCAACCCGTTCAGCCTGATACGGGGTTTCTGGCGCAGTTATGTTGCGGGTGGACTAAGGCAGGGTGGCTCGACCATCACCATGCAGCTGGCGCGCATGCGCTGGCATCTGAACACCCGAACACCGTCGGGCAAAATAATGCAGGTGCTGCGTGCGGTGCAGCTGGAACTGGCTTATTCCAAACACGACATTCTTGAAGCCTATCTTAACTACGCGCCGTATGGCCGCAATATCGAAAGCATAGGCGCGGCCAGCTTGATTTATTTTAATAAGGCGCCGAAAGATCTGACTTTGCCGGAGGCGCTGACGCTGGCCGTGTTGCCGCAATCGCCGAGTTATCGTATTGATGTCAAAACCGGCGTGCTAAGCGCCGTGCTGGCGCAGGCGCGCAACCGGCTCTTTCAACGCTGGCAGAAGTATTACTCGGCCGACAGCAGCCAGAACGCATTGTTCAGGTTGCCCCTGGCGCTGCGTCAGCCCGAGCAGATGCCTTATATCGCGCCGCATTTCATCGAGCAGCTCCGCCGGCAAAATCGGCACTATATAGGCACGGATACCCGCATCGACACTACACTGGATGCTGGTTTACAACGGCTTGTCGAGCGGCAGATGAATGCCTTTATACTCCGTAACGAGAGCCGTGGCATCCATAATGCCGCCGTGCTGCTGGTGGATACCCGTGATATGGGCATACGTGCGCTGGTGGGGTCGGCCGATTATTACAATCGCGGCATTCAGGGGCAAGTAAACGGCACTACTGCCAAACGTTCGCCGGGTTCGGCGCTCAAACCCTTTATTTATGCGCTGGGGATGGAGCAGGGGGTGCTGCATCCGATGACCATCCTGAAAGATGTGCCGTCGGCATTTGGCGCCTATGCGCCTGAGAATTTTGACCGGCGTTTTCTCGGACCGGTCACCGGGACCGATGCCCTGAACTTCAGCCGTAATATTCCCGCCGTATATGTCGCTTCGCAGCTTCGGCGGCCGACGTTCTATCAGTTCCTGCGGGTTTCCGGCATCTCCAATATGTCCAGCGAGAACCACTATGGTCTGTCGCTGGTATTGGGCGGCGGCGAGGTGACTATGCAGGAAGTGGCAAAACTGTATGCTTTACTGGCGAATCGTGGCGAACTCCTACCGCTGCGGATGCAAAAAAACGATCCGACACCAACGCCGACAAGGTTATTGAGCGAAGAAGCCAGTTTCATGACACTCGATATGCTGCGCCAGCACCGTCGTCCCGGCGATACGCTGGTACAGCAGCCCTCTGCGTTGCCGGTGTACTGGAAAACCGGTACCTCGTGGGGGTTTCGCGATGCTTGGAGCGCCGGGATTTTTGGTCCCTATGTCTTGGTGGTGTGGGAAGGGAATTTCGATAGTAAAGGCAATAATGTGTTTGTTGGTACGGATGCCGCCGCACCGCTGTTCTTCAATATCATCGATAGCATCAACGCCAGTTATCCCGCTTTGCAAGAACCGAAACATCCGTTTCCCAAGCAGCTCAAGCGGGTCGAAATCTGCCTCGCCAGCGGGGATTTATCGACACCCTGGTGTCAGCAGAAGGGAAAAGCCTGGTTTATTCCCGGTAAGTCGCCGATCAAGGTCGACACGGTTTACCGCCCGGTGCGGTTGGATAAACTGACCGGCGAGGTAGCCTGTCGGCCTTACAATGAAGAGGAAACCCGTATCGAAGTATTCGAGTTCTGGCCGTCGGATCTGGCAAACGTATTTGCGCAGGCCGGTTTGCCCAAGCGCAAGCCACCGGTGAATCGCTGTAAAGATGACGTTGTGGACGTCAGCGGAAATCCGCCGCGCATTACGTCACCTTTGCTGAATACCACTTATACGCTGAGGCAATCACAGCAGGGGCAAGACCAGATTTCATTTAATGCGGTAACGGATGCCGACAGCCAAACGGTGTACTGGTTTGTCGATGAGATCTACCTTGGCAGCTCCGCCAATAAATCGGCAATCGATTGGCGGCCCATCAATAAGGGACGTTATCGCATCCGGGCGGTCGACGATCGCGGACGCGCCGATAGCCGGTGGGTCAATATAGAGATTGTGAATTAGGGACCGGCTCGGGTAAGCGGCTTAGCGGGGTTTGTCATAGTGGAGAGCTTTGCCGCATGCAGGTATCAGGGTCAATGCTCAATCCAATCGGGATGACGCTGATTTGACCTTAAAGATGGGGCAGTCAATAGAACAACAGGGAGCGGGATGCAAGGAGTAGCCATGAGCGCATTACTTCAGAACCCGCTAAGCGTTTCCACAACCCCCGCCAGCAGTCAGCCCCTATACTGCAACAGCCACGGTTAACTCTTTCGCCACGTCTGGCCGCAGCGTTTCACTCTGCGTCGCTTACGCCTTTACATGGCCGTTCCCCTCGCATACCAGAAATTTATCATCCAGACTTAACCCAAAGACGTAGTTTGCGCAGGCATTGTGCTTTACACTGCGCGCTGCAAAAACTGAGTAGATAAACGAGTAAGCAGGGGGTTAATGGCGATGAACGGAACGGTCACAACGTGGTTTAAAGATAAAGGTTTTGGCTTTATCAAAGATGAAAACGGTGATAACCGTTATTTTCATGTGATTAAAGTCGCCAACCCGGAGTTGATTAAGAAAGATGCGGTGGTGACTTTCGAAGCCACCACTAATAACAAGGGCTTGTCAGCTTATGCCGTGAAAGTTGTATCGAAAAGCAAATACATCTATATCGCAGGCGAGCGCCTTAAGCTTACGTCGATCAAGTCTTACCTGGTTTACAGCGAAGAGGTGTCTGCCGATACCCGCATTGATAAAGAGAACGCGGTACTGTCTGTGGGTGTGCTGATGAGCAGTATCAGGCCGAAATCAGCCGCGAAGCCTGGTGAAATGCGCTCGCTGAAAAAACTGGCGATTACCACCTTTCAGGGAACGACATTAATCTTCTCAGAGGATGAGATAGACGTGGATGCCACGGTGAAAATGCTCGGGGTGTGAATGACTATATTCCGCTCTTAGCTGATTTCCACAAACCGTAGAAAGCCCATGCATACGGGATAATTACACTATCCCTGGCGGAGCAATCAATACTCCTGCAAGACTCCATTTCCACCTGGCTGGGCGTTCAGCTTGGGAGCATACCCCGACGGCAGCTATGATTGGTTCTCCCGCCGTCGCCCGTAGTTATTAATCCCTATCGGTTTTGGGCTGGGAAACGTGTATGGCCGCCGCATGGTTTGCAGCCTCAATCGCCTCGTTAAGCAGGCGGCCCTCATTGAAAGCCTTACAGAATGTGCCCATAAAGCAATCGCCGGCGCCATGGGTGCTGACTAATTTCACTCTTTCCGCCGACAGTGAATCGTACGAATTTGAGCGATCGGAGAAAGCCACACCATATTCACCGGCGGTGACTATCACAACGGGGAAACGCGCTTTCAACGCTAAGACCGCTTCACCGGCGGAATGGAGGCTGTTTACCGCCACGCCGGACATATCCCGCGCCTCAACCGAGTTGACCACCAGTACATCAATGCAGCGCTGGAAATCAGCCGACAGGGTTTTGGCCGGCGCAGCGTTTAAACAGACGGTAACATGACGACGCCGGGCTTCTTGCGCGGCAGACAAATTCACCGCTTCGGGAACCTCGTTTTGCAAGATCAGCATGCCGACATCTGACCAGACAGTATCGTCGGATAATCTATCAGTATTGATTTTTGTATTGGCCCCTGATACCACCACCGCGCCATAATCGCCATCAGCATCGGTAATGGCCACGCTCATCCCGGAAGCAATGGCGTGGATAATCTCGACGTGCTTTGTATCTACGCCGGCCGTTTGCAACGTGGTGAGCAGGAATTTCCCATTGTCATCCGCCCCCACGGCGCCCAAAAACGTGACGTCGGCTCCCGTCTTGGCTGCTGCAATCGCCTGATTACCGCCCTTGCCGCCAAACTTATATGAACAGCCGCGACCGATAACGGTCTCGCCTTTTTCAGGCCGATGATGGGCATCCACCATGATGTCATAATGCAGACTGCCTACCACCAGGATCTTTTTTAAGCCCATTACTCTTCCCTCATGCTGCGTACCGCCATTTGCGTCTTGTTCAGGTTTTCTTGCGCCAGCTTGAGGTTTTTCTTGGCAATGGCGACAAACAAGGCATCCAATATATTGAGCTGTGCTATACGAGATGCTGCATTCTCACCCAGTAAAGGCGAACCTTGGGAGGTTGAATGGAGCTCCACATCGGCATATTTCACAATAGGCGAATCAACATAATTGGAAATCGTAATGACTTTTGCGCCATTTCCCGATGCGAGCCTTACCGCTTCAATGACTGCCCTGGTCCGGCCGGAGTGGCTGATTGCGATCACCACATCATCATCTTTTAATACGGATGCGGACATCATCATCATGTGGGAGTCATCATGCACCATCCCGCGAATGCCTATTTTCAACAGCTTGTGCGACATATCTCTGGCAATCTGCGCCGATCCGCCGACACCGTATAAATCGATATTCCGGGCGCGAAAAATAATCTCCGCCGCCCGCTCAAATGCCTTGATATCAATAATGGCTTTGGTTTCTTCTATTGCTTGAATTGACGTCTTGAATACTTTTCCCAGCAATTCTTCAGAAGAATCGTCCGGAGAGATTTCTTTATGAAGATTCGCCACCTCTGAGTGATTATAATGCACCAGGCTGGTTCTAAAATCTCTGAAACCGGTGAAATTGAGTTTCTTGGCTAATTTAACAATCATGGCTTCTGAGACATTGTTTTCGGTGGCAATATCCTTCAGCGGTGTGCTTTCCGACAGATTTTCTTTTGACGTTATTGACTCTACAACCTTTATTTCCAACGGCGTTAATTGGGGCAACCGCATACGGATTTGAGCGCCTATCGCACGTGGATCGTATTTCATTGCTATTTACCTCTGGTGGTTCTGTCTATCAGCATGGCAACAATAATAATCAGGCCGGTTGCAAGCAGTTGATAGAATGCCTGAATATTCATTAAAGTCAATCCGTTACGCAGCGCACCTAAAATTATCGCGCCGACAATCGTACCCAGTATACTACCCTTTCCGCCCATCAGCGATGCGCCGCCGATGGCCGCCGCCGCGATGGCATCCAGTTCCCAGAGGTTGCCCAGGGTGGGTTCCGCCGCTCCCAGCCGGGCAATGAGGATCAGGGAAGATAGGGATGCCAGAAGACCGGAAATAACAAATACGATGACTTTTGTCTTTTCCACCGGTACGCCGGCGACCCTGGCCGCTTCCTGATTACCACCCACCGCGAGGATATATTCACCCAATGGCGTCTTGTTCATGATGACCCACAGGATGATGGCAATGATGGCGACGATGATAATCGGACAGGGAACACCAAGAAATTGACCGTTGATGAAATTCCTGAAATCCGGCGGGATACCGAAGATAGGGTTGCCGCCGGTGCAGATAAGGGCTATGGCCCGGAACAGGGACAATCCGCCGAGGGTCACAATGAACGGCTGAAGACCGGCATAGGCCACCAGTACGCCGCTGAAGGCGCCGCACAGCATGCCAACCGCCAGCGCGCCGATAATGGAAATTGAAACGGGCACGCCCGCCACCATTAATGAAGCGCCCACCACCGCCGAGAAGGCGGCCGTTGAACCCACCGATAAATCGATGCAGCCCGAAATGATGACCAGGGTCATACCGAGGGCAATGGCGGCATTAATGGAAGATTGCTGAAGAATATTGAGCAGGTTCGGTATCGTCAAAAATACCGGCGACAGCACTGAAAATACACAGACAATAATAATCAATCCAATCAGGGTTCCCGCATCGCGTAAATTAAATTTACGAAATCTGGAATAAAAACTTTTATGCAAGGTATTCTCTTGAACGTTCATGGCTTAGCCTCAAGATATCAATTTATTATGTTTTGATAAATATTTAATTCACCGTGCTGCTGATAGCATATTGGGCAATGTTATCTTCAGTGATTTCATTGCCGGTGAGTTGGGCGGTGATCTTTCCGCCTTTGATGACCAGGACGCGATCTGAAATTCGCATGACTTCAGGCATTTCAGAGGACACCACAATAATGGCTTTACCTTCACGCGCCAGTTTTTCAATCAGATTATATATTTCCGATTTAGCGCCGATATCGATCCCCCGGGTGGGTTCATCGAATAAAAATACCTCGGTATTCGCCGCCACCCATCTGCCGATAATCACCTTTTGCTGGTTACCGCCGCTTAATGTGCCGATAAATCTTTCAATATCCAGCGGCCTGAGGTTTAAGTTGGACATGACGCCGAATGCCACATCCTTTAATTTTTTGCCGTTAATCAAACCTTGCTGAGTGAATTGCCTCATGGAGGGCAGCGCCATGTTTACCGCCACCGATCTTTCTTTGATGATCCCTTCTTTCTTTCTGTCCTCCGGAACCAGACCGATACCCGCCCGGATAGTGGACTTGATATTATGAGGCTTAATCTCATGGCCCTTGATATACACCTTGCCGCTGGTTTTATTGTCCAAACCCGCGATGAGGCGTAACAGTTCGGTCCTGCCCGCGCCCACCAAACCGGTAATACCCAGGACCTCACCGGCGGAAACGGAAAAACTGGTGGGCTTGACCACGGGAATTCTGCCCAGGTTTTCCACCCGCAATATTTCGTTGCCGGTGGAAAACGTATTGTGCTTTATTTTGTCGATCTTCCGGCCCACCATCCTGGTGACTATCGTCTCTTCGGTCTCGTGCGCGATATTCACCACGCCCACCTGCTTGCCGTCGCGCAGGATAGTGGCCCGATCGCAGACCCGGAAGATTTCATCCATTTTATGCGATACATAAATGATGGATACACCCATCTTCTTGAGATCCAGGATCAGCTCCGCCAAGCGTTCGAATTCGGTGGGCGTCAGACTTGATGTGGGTTCGTCCATTGCGATGATTTTGGCATCATCCAACAGCGCCCGGCCGATTTCGACGATTTGCTGTTGCGCCACTTTCAAGGTCTTGATCGGCACATTGGGATCAATGGTGGTATCCAAACGCTTGAGGATGAGTATGGCCTTTTCGTACTGCGCCTTTTTATCCACAAAGAGCCCCTTTTGTTTGGTCAAGGGGCGGCCGAGAAACATGTTTTGCGCCACGGAGAGTTCCGGAACGTGCTGCAATTCCTGATGAATCATAGCGATACCGGCCTTACGGGCGGACAGCGGGTTTTTTATGGTCACCGCCTCGCCATCCAGCGCCACTTCGCCGGCATTGGCTTCCGTTATGCCGAACAAAACATTAAGGAGGGTGGATTTCCCCGCGCCGTTCTCTCCTATCAGGGCATGAACCTCGCCGGCCTTCACCGCAAGATTGACGCCTTCCAGTACCGTAACGCTACCGTAGACTTTGGTCACGTTACGCATTTCCAGACGATTAATTTCCATAACCCCTCCCCATAACCCTCTCCGTGCCCGTGCGGTTGCTTAGTTTTGTTGCAGCAGTTTTATCAGTTGATCCCGGTTCGCCGTTTTGAATTGCTGGGCGTTGTCTTTGGTAATAATCGCCTGCGGCGTTGAAACCACGCGGGGAAGCGGCTGTCCGCCGATAACGCGCAGGGCAACGTTCATCGCCACTTCGCCCGTCAGTTCAGGAAAACTGTCTACCGTACCGGTGAGTTCTCCGCGCAGAATGGACGCATAGGCATCGGAAATACCGTCGGTGCCGAAGACCGCGACCTTATTCGTCAGGCCGGCGGCATGCACCGCTTCCACCACGCCCAGGGCCATATCGTCATTATTGGAATAGAAACCAATCAGATCGGGATGCTGTTGCAGAATGGTCGCGGCATTGTTGTAGGCGGTTTCACGGCTCCAGTTCGCCGGCACGCTGGCCACCACCTGGAATTTTTTATCGGCTTCGATGGTTTCACGAAAACCCTGCGTACGCTGGCGCGCCGCATATACCCCAGGTTGGCCTTCGATCACCGCCACTTTGCCGCCCTGCGGGCGATTTTTGATAAACCACTGGGCGACGCGGACGCCGTTGTCTTTTTGGACATTACCGACATAGTGAACCGCACCGGGCATGACGGCATCGTTAACGTTTATCACCGTGATGCCTTTTGACTTCGCTTCTTCTACGGCAGGCTCCAGGTTGGCGTCGGTTTGCGGTGAAACCAGCAGCCCTTTAAAACCCTGTGTAATCAAAGTTTCCGCGATGGCCAATTGACCCATCTGATCGTCTTCATTGGCCGCGGCTTGATACACCACGGTAACGCCGTACTGTTTAGCGGCATTGGCGTACCCTTTGCCCAGGGTACGCCAGTATTCGTTGGTCAAGGTTTTCGACACGCCGCCGATTTTCAAATCCGGGCCGGCTTTGGGCACCGGGCCGAATTTGGCATCCAACTGAGTCCAGTCGATGCGATTGGGTTCGGTATCGGACTGAAGCGGAGGTAAATCCGCCGCATGGAGTAGAGACGAACTGAACACTGAAGCGGCAATAAGGGTAGAGAGGATTTTATTCATTATAGAACTCCTTCTTTTTAATTATTTTGCGAGCATGATGTCGTTCACGATGCGTTGCGTCGTCACCGCATCCTGGCGTTCGATGCCGGCCTGCAACCCGTCGTGCCCGAGCAGCTTGTCTGACATTTCCAACAGCTGTTTCACCGTCGAAATATTGAGTTCACATTCCCGTACCGGGTCAAGGCCGCTGGCATCCGGGAAGGTATCGAAATAATAGGCGCCGTTAAATCCGTCGCGTTGGAGCTGCCACAATAGTTCCAGCGTGGCGCGGGGATTGACCGAAGCCACCATCAGACCGTCATCGCGTTTGCCGTAACCGTCATTCAGGTGCAAGCCCAGAATGCGGGAACGGCGCGCCACCATGCCGGCGGCGAAGGCGGGGATTTCATCAGCGTACAGGACATGGGCGAAGTCGAGGGTAATGCCCAGATTGGCGTTTCCGGCCTCGGCAATCGCCAGCAGGCAGGTGGCCACGTTGGGGAAAATGCTAAAGGAACGGGGTTCATTCGGTTTATATTCAATACTGATGTCGCAATCCGGCGCATAGTCGGCCACTTCCCGCACGGCGCTTACCGCCTGTTCCCACATTTTTTTGTAGTCGGCCTGAAAGCTGTAATCAAACCCGTCCTGGCCCAGCCAGATAGTCATCAGTTTGGTGCCGAATTCGCGGCCCGCATCGATGCCGCGTTTGGTAAGCTCAATGGCGTCGCGCCTCACTTTTTCATCGGGATTGGTAAAGGCGCCAATTTTATATTCAGGCTTGTCATAGCGCATCGCCATGCCGTTGACCACCAGTCCCGAGTCTTCGATTTGCTGCCTTTGGGCCTTTAAATCAGAACCGATATGTTGTGGATAGTTAAGGTCAAGATGGGTCAATCCTTTGACTTTAGAGGCTCTTTCCACCATCTGCATCACCGTGGGTTTACCCTTCAGGTCTGGCCAGTAGGCGGAAGCTTTGGCGGCAAATGAGTTTAAACGTGTAGCAAACTTCAGTCCTGTCATGACGGTTCCCCTTGGGTTACGTACGTGTTGTACTTTTCTATTTTACATTATCTAGTGAATTAGATAATCAAACTAGCACCGGGTTTCCGGCCGGGCAAGACAGGGCAGAACTATTGTTTATAAATAAGAGGTGATTCACAAAATTCCGGCAGCCGTTCTGCCGTTAAATCCCATAGCACCGTGCTTTTGGGCATGATATGTTTACGAATCAATAAAGTTTGCTAAGGAAACAGGGCTTCATGGTCAATCCCATCGATGATGCAAGCGCCATTGGTCCCCGCTTGCGTGATATGGTTTCGGTGCTGACCCCCTTGGAAGCGAAATTGGTCAACGCGGTACTGTCGAGCGGTTTCGATGAACACGTCGCGTTGAAAGATATCGCCGGTCTCTGCGAGATGTCAGAAGCAATGGTGGTTAAGACGGCAAAAAAACTCGGATTTGCCGGGTTTCGTGAACTGCGCAGCAAGGCCGCCGAATACAACCGATTGCCTATTACCGAGATGCACCAGGAACTCTCTCCCACGGATACGGCAAGGGAAATCGTCACCAAGGTATTTCGAACCTCCGCGCAGGCGCTGGAAGAAACCTTAGCGATTCTTGACATGGACGCTTTTGTGCGTGCTGCCGACCTGTTGGCCAAAGCGCAGCAGCGTGATTTTTATGGTTTCGGCGGATCGGCGCAAATAGCCCGGGACGCTGTACACAAATTTCTTCGCATTGGCGTACGCGCAACCGTTTATGACGATCCTCACATGATGCTGATGTCGGCATCGTTGCTGGGCGAGAAAGATGTCGTATTAGCCATTTCCCATTCCGGCCAGACCCAAAACCTCATTGAAGCGGTCAAGGCCGCCCAAGCCAACGATGTACCCGTCATCGCTATCACCAACTATTCAGAGTCACCCCTGGCCGGCCTGGCGGACACGGTTTTGTGTTCCACGGCGCGGGGCTCTCCCTTGACAGGAGAAAACGCCGCCGCTCGTGTGGCGCAACTCAATATTCTGGATGCCTTGTTCGTTGTCGTCGCCCAGCGTGACTACGCGCTGGCGGAGCTTCAGCTCAGTCGTACCATGATGGCGGTAGCCCACAAAAGAAAATAAGGCTTTCCAATCATCAAAGCCCGCATGTCATCCTTTCGAACTGGAATCGGCTCTGTCAACCCCACCGGCAGTGATAGATTTCAACAGCCATAATTTTCCTCTTGCAGCCTTTCCAGAAAAGTAACGCCATGCTTGCAAAGAATTCAAGCGTGTCGCAACTCTCATTTTCGAATTTTACGCAGGATCAACGGCGCCGTGTTTGTTGTGAGATTTAGGTGGAAGATTTACTGTTCATGTTTAATCAGTAAAGAAACATCAAATCTGACCTACACAGGAGGCTCCGATGAAGCACGCTGCAATCAGGCTCAAGAAAACGTTTTTCAACCATTGCCCGCATGAAATCGTCAACACGGAAGGGTTAAGCGCCGAATTGTTCCGCTATGAATCCGGCATTGAAGCGGTTCGGTTGAAAAACCGCCGGGGGCATCTGGTGGTCTTGCCATACTATGGCCAAATGATTTGGCAAGCCATGTTCGATGGCGTCGATCTCACCATGTCAAGCCGCTTCAAAACCCCGCGTCAGGCCGACGATATCGTCGGCACCTACGGCTGCTTCATGTACCATTCGGGGCTGTTGCATAACGGCAATCCGGGGGAGCACGACCGCCATCCTTTACATGGTGAAATGCCGCTGGCGCCGATGGATCGGGCGGGTATCGAGATGGGAGAGGACATTGAAGGGCCGTGGATGGCGGTGGTGGGGGAGCGCGAATACCTTATGGGTTTCGGTGATCACTATATGGCCCGTCCTCGCGTGGTGATTCGGCCTGATAAAGCGATCTTCGAGATTAAAATGGAGGTGGAGAATCTCGCTTTGGATGCGATGGATTTGATGTACATGTGCCACGCCAACTTCGCCTTCGTGGAAGGCGGCCGGATCATCCAGCCGACCAGCTTTGACCGTGCCGACACGGTGGTAAGAACCTCAGTGCCGGCCATAGTGCAAGCCAACGACGAGTACCTGGCGCGGCTTGCCAGGATGAAGGAAGATCCCTGTGCGACCGAAGTGATTGATCCTGGCCTGGGCTTCGATCCAGAGCTGGTCTTCTATCTGAAAAACCTGAAGAAAGCCGCGGACGGGCTCGTTCATGTCATGCTGCGCCGGCCCGGGGGCGATGCCTTTGCGGTGAAATACGACGCTGAAGATTTTTCGCACCTCGTCCGGTGGATTCTGGCCAACAACAAGCAGAAAGTCTGTGCCTTCGCGATGCCCGCCACCTGCGGGGTGGAGGGATACTACGCAGAAAAACAGTTCGGCAATGTACGTTCGCTGGCCGGCGGCGAAAGCGCAGGATTCAGCATTAAGCTCGGTTATTTAAGTGCGGCAGAGTCCGCAATGGAAGAGTCTATTATCCGGGCTTCTCTATAAGAGGTTTTGCCGTGATGACAAAACCGAGTTGTGAGCTGAATCAAATATGGGCACTTTTGTGAGCAATAAAATTTACTTTACTATTTTTTCTAGTAAAGTCGATTTTGCAGCAGGGACAATTCATGCGGTTTGTTCCAGATGCCGATAAGAGGTGCTTTAGATTAGCCATAGCACCTTTTATGTTTACTAATTTCTAAAATTACGTGAATTACTTAATGTTTAGCTATTTCTACGGCACTGATAGTAAGCGTGGCTGGTTGCCTTGGTTTGTTGGCAGCGCCGTCTCGCAGGTCTTATATGCTAAACAGTACGATGCGCCAGTATATCAATGATAAATAAGGGGTATCAAAATGAATCGCCGCATGTTTATTACGTTAATGAGCATTTCTGTACTGATCTCTACGGCAGGGGGTATCGGCTGGCCGGGTTTCGCATCTGCCGCTGAGACTAAGACAATGGTTACCGTGGTCAAGGAAGCTGGCGTTCCATGGTTCAATATTCTCAATCAAGGGTTGGAAGAAGGCGGCAAGCAGTTCAATCTTAAAACATCCATGGTAGGGCCTGCCAGAGCCGACCCGGCTCAGCAGGTCAAGCTTATCGAAGATTTGATTGCTAAAAAAGTCGACGTGATCGGTCTGGTTCCCCTTGACACCAATGTCACCGCTCAGGTGGTGCAGCGCGCCCGCGATGCCGGGATCATGGTGATTACCCAAGAGGGGCCGAACCAGCCCGGCAAGACCTGGGACGTCGAGCTCATGAGCGCACAAGCCTACGGCGAAGCCCAAATGAAGGCGCTGGCCCGGGAAATGGGCGAGAAGGGTGATTATGTCATTCTCGTCGGCACCCTGACCACCACCGGCCACAATCAATGGGCTGATGCCGCCATCGCTTACCAGAAAGCCCATTATCCCAACATGAAGCTGGCCGCCGACAGGTTCCCGGGCGCCGACTTTATCGATGAATCCGAACGCGTTACACAGGATATACTCAAGGCTTATCCGAACGTAACCGGTATTATGTCCATGGGTTCCAATGGACCGATTGGCGTGGGCAACGTACTGAAGAGACGCCACCTCGAAAAGAAGATTGCGCTGGTGGGCACGACGATCCCATCCCAGGCGAAGGCTTACATCATGTCTGGCGTGATTCGGGAAGGCTTCCTCTGGAGCCCGAAGGAGGCCGGGCTGGCAATGACCGCCGTCGCGCGCCTGGCGCTGGACAATACCAAGTTTGAAACCGGTATGACGGTACCCGGCCTGGGCAAGGCCACCGTCGATAGCGCCAATCATGTGGTGATGGTTGATCGCATCCTGCTTATCACCAAAGACAATATCAACGATCTCATCAAGCTCGGACTCTAGCCGGTAAGTCTTGCAAGCATTGAGGGCGGCTTGGTTTCATGGGATCAAGCCACCCTCCCTGTGCCCTAAATAATCACAACCGGGGTATCTCGATGTCAGTCTTTTTACAACTCGATGGAATATCAAAAATCTTTGGCGGCGTTCATGCGCTCTCGAATATGAGCCTCCGACTGGAAAAAGGCGAGGTCCATTGCCTTTGCGGGCAAAACGGATGCGGCAAGTCGACGCTTATCAAGATTATGTCTGGCGTTTACCAACCGGAGCCGGGTGGGGTAATCACGATAGATGGAAATCAAATCGACCATTTGACGCCGGTAGAGAGCACCCGTCTTGGCGTTCAGGTGATTTATCAGGATCTTTCCCTGTTTCCCAACCTGACCGTGGCCGAAAATATCGCTATTGGCCTGCACGGGGGCGGGTTCAAACAGGTTAACTGGAAAAAAATCACGGGGCTTGCAGCCGACGCCATGCAAAGCATAGGCGTCTCGCTGCGTCTCAATGACAAAGTGGCCGATATCTCCATTGCCCAGCGCCAGCTGGTGGCTATTTGCCGGGCCATGGCCGCGGACGCTCGTCTGGTCATAATGGATGAACCTACCTCGTCGCTTACGCGACATGAGGTGGATGCGCTACTGCTGCTGACGCTACAGTTGAAGAAACGCGGCATCACTATTGTGTTCGTCAGCCATCGGCTCGATGAAGTCCTGGAAATCGCCGATCGTGTGACCGTGATGCGTGATGGCGTGAAACTCGGTACCTACGATGCCGGGGAAATGTCAGACCGTAAGCTTGCGACCCTGATGACGGGCAAGGAATTCAGCTACCAGTGCGAAGCAAAAGACCGGCCGGATACGGAGACGGTCATTGAAGTGCGGGGTCTCTCGCGCGCCGGCGAATATGAGGACATCAATCTGGATGTCCGGCGCGGGGAAATCCTCGGCCTGACCGGACTGCTGGGATCCGGGCGCACAGAGTTGGCACTGTCGCTGTTCGGCATGACGTGCCCCGATCGCGGAGAGATAGTGATAAACGGCGAGTCGGCGAATATGCGTTCCAATCGTGACGCCATTGAGCGGGGGATCGCTTATTTACCGGAAGACCGACTGTCGCTGGGATTGGTTCTGGAGCAGTCCATCAGCGCAAACATCACTCTGTCTGTGGTGGAATCGCTGGTAAATAAGGCGGGTCTGATCCGGGATGATTTGTACAGCGCTACCGTGCTGCATGGGATAGATGAACTGTCCATCAAGGCGGGAAATCCGGAGAATAAGGTGAAAACCCTTTCCGGGGGCAATCAACAACGCGTGGTGCTCGCCAAGTGGCTGGCTACCCATCCCAATCTATTGATTCTTGACAGCCCCACCGTGGGCGTGGATATCTCCGCCAAAGACGGTATCTATCAGGTGGTCCGAAACCTTGCCGCACGCGGCATTGCGATCATCATGATTTCAGACGAAATTCCGGAAGTGTACTACCACAGCGATCGGGTGCTCGTGATGCGCTTGGGTAGAATGTATGGTGAATATATTCCCGGACGCTGCTCGGAAAAAGAATTGAAAGAGGCCCTAAATGCGTGAATTTATCCAGCGTTTCGTGCATACGCATGAATGCCGTCTGCTGATCGTCGTGGTACTCATGGCGCTCTTCCTGTCAGTGCATTCCCCTGAATTCGCCACGTTGCAAAATCTGGTGGATGTCCTGGGAGCCACGGCATTTATCGGTATACTCGCGGCGGGCCTGCTGGTCGTCATTATCACCGGCGGAATTGATTTGTCATTTACCGCATCGGCGTCCATTGCGCAGTTCGCGGCGCTTACCGCAGCTAATCATTACGGGATAGGCTGGACCGGGGTATTTGCCATCGCCATCGGTCTGGGCGTTGCGCTGGGTTTGATCAATGGTCTGCTGGTGAACTCGCTGAGGACGTCGGCGATGATCATTACCATCGCCACCTTGAATGTATTCTTCGGCATCTTGTTGACCGTGACCGGCGGAGCAGACATTTTCGCCTTACCGGACTGGTTCAATGCGGGCTTTGAGTTTGTCTTCCATACCGATCCGAATGGCGATACCTATGCGGTGAATTTACAAATCATCGCCCTGGTCCTGGCTTTTCTGGCGACCTGGCTGCTGCTCAACAGAAGTAATATCGGCCGTCAGATCTACGCAATGGGAGGCAATCCGGACGCGGCCCAGCGCGTCGGCTTCAACGTCTACAGGCTCAATATGCTGGTGTATGGCTATATGGGCGCGCTGGCGGGAGTTGCGTCATTGGCGCAGGCGCAATTGGTGCAATCGGTGTCGCCTACCGCCCTGGTGGGGCGTGAGCTGGACGTGGTCGCGGCGGTTGTGATAGGCGGCGCGAGCCTTATCGGCGGGAGAGGCACGGTGCTGGGAACCCTATTGGGGTTGGCGCTGATCGCCATTTTGCAAAATGGCTTGATTCTGCTTGGCGTCTCGTCTTACTGGTCGCTGTTTAGCACCGGACTGGTCATTATCGCGGCCATGATCATGATGGCAATGGAAACCAAGAAGCGCCACAACAAGATCGTTGAACCGGGAGCAGTAGCATGACGCAAGGTAAAAGCACTCTTTATGGCAATATCCAGAACCGGGTGGGCGCCACCAACTCACGCCTGATTATCATGCTGGCGCTGATGGTGGTTGGACTTGGCATTCTGGAGGGGGGCAAGCTGTTCGGCCCCGCCGGGCTGAGGTCCATGGCCTTTCAGCTCCCCGAACTGGGATTCCTGGCCCTGGCCATGATGATTCCGATGCTCTCGGGCGGCATTGACCTGTCCATCATTGCGACGGCGAACCTATGTGCGCTGGTGATAGCCTACATGCTCACGTCCTGGATCCCGGGAACTCATGGTGTCGTCTGGGGGTTGATCCAGGCAGGGGCATTATTT
The DNA here is from genome assembly GCF_047324245.1 of Sodalis sp. RH16. Lineage (NCBI taxonomy): Bacteria > Pseudomonadati > Pseudomonadota > Gammaproteobacteria > Enterobacterales > Bruguierivoracaceae > Sodalis > Sodalis sp. RH16. Next base: position 4,138,995 of record NZ_CP178737.1, read on the forward strand.
GTGGGATTATTACTGGCCGCGCTGGTGGGTTTGCTCAACGGGGTGTTGGTAGCCTATTTGCGGGTTCCGCCCATGCTGGCTACCCTTGGCACCATGACCGCGGTGAAGGGTCTTGCCATCGGTTTCAGCCATGGCAATGTCATTACCGGTTTTCCAGAGCCGGTGGTGTTTATCGGCAATGGAAGCCTGTTGGGCGTACCTATCGCACTGATCATTTTTGTCATTGTCGTCATCCCTCTGAGTATTTTCGTCAACAAGACCCCGCTGGGCAGCGCTATCGCCATGATCGGCTCAAACGAGCGAGCCACCCGATATTCCGGTATCGACACGCGTCGCAGCCTGGTCTGGGTGTATTTGCTTTCTGCGCTCTTGTCCGGCGTCGCGGGGGTCATCATGATGGCGCGCTTCAATTCGGCCAATGCCTCTTACGGGGAGAGTTATTTGCTGATTGCCATTCTGGCCGCCGTGCTTGGCGGTGTTGATCCGCTGGGTGGCTTCGGCAAAGTTAGCGGCGTAATCCTGTCGCTGGTGATACTGCAATTGATGTCCACCGCGTCAATCCTGCTGGATCTCAGTCAGTTCATCACTCTGGCATTATGGGGGGCCATCCTGATCCTCGTTTCCGGTAGCGTCGTCTTAAAGGACTGGATATCCGCAAGATCAAAGACGTCGAGCAAGGTCGCCAAAACGTAGCGCCTTCCCTATTTTGAACACGGTTTCCCCGACGTTCCGGCAGACCAAAAAATGTTCGGCCCGCCGGCCGCCGATAAGTGGCTTTGCTAAGCCCCGCCGGAGCATGCGGCGCCGAGAACGGTATGGACACCGGTTATCGAGCAACTGATGCCCCGGCCCTTGGGCATCATCTTCAAGAGTATTCGGGAAACGCCTGTAGTTTTTCCAGGGTGGGGAAAGAACCCTGTCCACCGTAATTTTGCACAGAATAAGCGCTGACTTCCGACGCAAAGCGAATAGACTCGGCCAACGGCAAGTTTTTGATAATGCCATAGCCCAACGCGCCGATATACGAATCACCGGCCCCTGTGGCATCCACCACGTTATCGCATTTGATCGCCGGGAAATGGCTGTTTACCTCATCTGAAATGACAACCGATCCTTTTTCGCCGAGGGTGATGATAACGGATTTCCGCACTCGGCCCTTTAACGTTGCCGCTGCCTTAAAGGCATCCTCAGGAGTATTGACTTGATAACCGAGCATAAACGACGCTTCTGTTTCGTTTATCACCAGGAAATCGACCTTACTTAGCATCTCGTCTTCAATAAACCTGGCGGGGGCATTATTCAATAAGATAATGCAGTTATGGTGTCGGGCCCGGTCAACGACTTTTTTCACCACATTCTCGGGGATTTCAGATTGCAGGATGACTAGCGGAGCGTCGGCGAAAAAATCATCCTTGATATCTCTGACGTCCAGGTGATAGTTGGCACCTTTGATGATGGTACTGCAATAATTCCCGTCCTGCAGTATTTGTACCAGTCCCAAGCCAGAGGCGCCGCATTGTTTGATATCAAAGCAGGATATATGATTCTCCACTAGGGATTTGATTAACTCCTGACCGAACAAATCCTCACCAACGCAACCCACCATCCTGACATTTAGCCCTAGGCGAGCGCATTGTACCGCCTGATTCCCCCCTTTACCGCCCGGCATCTGATAAAGGTCCTCGCCATTAAAGGTCTCTCCGATAAAGGGAAGCCTTGACTGTTTAATCAGAATATCGAAGTTTAAACTTCCGACCACCAGTACGTCAGTTTTCATAATATTTCCCCAAACTATTTTCAAATTCGTTTCGATTGCACTGAATCACGTGTTTTTTGTAAACTATCCTGGCTTTTTTGACCGCGTTCGTTAGCCAGAATGGTAAAAAGAGCATCCAGGATATTAAGATGGACAATACGGGTAGAAGCATTTTCTCCGGTAATGGGATTATTTTTAACCGATGAAATAATCGCATAATCTGACACTTGAGTGACCGGACTATTGAAATAATTTGTAATTGAAACCGTGTCAGCACCATTTTCACGCGCCGTTTTCAGCATATTGATGACATCCGCCGTTTTCCCTGAATGGGAGACAGCAAAGAGTATATCCCCCGGTTTCATTAATGAAGCAGACATTTGCTGCATATGAGAATCGTAATAAACGTTTGAAAAAATGCCTATCTTAAGAAGCTTATGGTGGAAATCATCACAGATAGATCTTGAACCACCGCACCCAGCCAGGATAATCTTATTATTTTCGTTGAAATTTATTAATAGTAAGGCGACCTGATTAAATACTTCAGAATTAATGAGAGTCAATGATTCCTGGAGCGCCAGAATTGAATTCAAGAAAGTACGTTCCAGTATGTCTTCATAGCGCGCAGAAATATGAAAATCTTGCTGTAGACTGTCTTGATCTGAGGCGCTGATTTCGCTAATGGAGTTTTTTAGCTCATGAAAACCGCTACAACCTAATTTTTTTGAAACTTTAGTAATGCTAGCAATACTCACCTTGAGAAATTTCGAGACTTCATTGATGCGCATTGTCGAAATGACATCGGGATTATTCTCGATAAAATGCGCAATTGACCGCTCTTTTTTGCCCAAGGTAGGCGCAAGGGTTTTAGCGTAGAGTATTATTTCCCTTCCTTTTAAGCTCTGATGCATACGTATTGTTACCTTGTTTTTAGAAGAGCGCGGCTAAAAATATTACTCAAAATTTGATTTACGCACTATTGCTATCAAAATATCATGTTTGCAAGTTGATAAAGTGTTATGCATATCACATTTATAGTGGTTAAACTCATTTTTTTAATTTTTTATTTTACTCATAGTGAAATTTTTTAGGCTCTATAACGCCTGTAAAAAAACTTTAAGTGTTCATGATTTTTTTGTTTTGAAAAGACCCCTCTATCACCTATAAATAACGACATTATTAACAAGCAAGAAGGAATTTTTCATGAAATTTTCATCCCGGATTAATTCATTTAAAGCCCGTCCGGAGCTTTTTTTTGATACAAACAAAATTGATACAGTGGGCCTCATCAAACGGATGTCTTCCGTTAAAGGTTTGACTCATGTTGAATTGAACTATCCTGAACATTTCTTACAAAATGATATCGCTGAAATAAAAAACGCTATTGAAGAATCTTCATTGAAAGTGGGCGGAATTGCGCTTCGCTTCCAAAAAGATTTCAATGATGGAGAGTTCGCCAACCCAGACGCGGAGTTAAGGGAAAAAGCGATACAAACCACTCTTGATGCGGTTAACGTGTGTCGAGAACTGGGTGGTGACACGGTGACCTTATGGTTTGCCAACGATGGTTTCGATTATCCATTCCAATTGGATTATGAACGCGCCTATGCCAATACGGTGGATGCTTTTAAACGGATCACCTCAGAAAACCCCGACATGACCTTTAGTTTTGAATATAAGCCCTATGAACCACGTACTTTTTCGTTAATAGGCGATGTCTGTTCTACCCTGATGTTGTTGGATGATGTTGGGCAAAAAAATCTCGGTATTACCCTTGATTTCTGCCATATGATCATGAAAAAGGAGAACCCGGCATACTCACTGTTTCTTTCCGCGCAGCGTAATAGGCTGGTGGGCTTCCATTTGAATGATGGCTATGGTCATTTTGATGATGGGTTAATGCTCGGTACCGTACATCTTCTACAGACTCTTGAATATATCTATTATGCGAAAAAATATAAATTTGATGGACTGGTTTATTTTGACACTTTCCCCAAGCGGGAAGACCCGGTGAGAGAGTGTGAACAAAATATCAAAATGTATAAGATATTGTCAGATTATATAGATTCCGTATCTATGAATGAAATAGATTCAATTATCAAGTCCCAGGATGCCATTAAAATCCAAAGCTTGCTTTTGTCTCTCATTACAAAAAAAACATCGCTGTAATAAAAGCTTAGGTTTGATAGATATCTCTCTATTTCCATAATCTTTCATTAGGCATTGCTGTAGTAATGTCCGGAGGCAACATGTTAGATAAAATTGGATTACCCAGAAACTTATTGTGGGGCTATATCGGTCTCACCCTTTTTATGGTCGGGGACGGGGTAGAGCAGGCATGGCTCTCCCTTTATCTTGTGGAAAAAGGCCTGCACGTTTCCGATGCTTCGTTCTTGATGACATTCTATGGTGTGACGGTGACGCTGGCAGCCTGGCTATCTGGTGTGTTGGTTCAGACCCTAGGACCGAGAAAAATAATGTTGGCCGGTTTATTGGCCTTTGTCGTAGGTAGTATTGGATTCATCGGTCTAGGCATGCCCATGCTGAATATGCATATTATGCTGCCGTTTTATGCCATCCGCGGATTTGGCTATCCCTTGTTTGCCTATTCATTTTTGATATGGATTAACTACAGCTCCCCCCTTGAAAAACGCTCCACTGCGGTAGGTTGGTTTTGGTTTACGTTTTCGTTGGGTTTGAGTGTTGTAGGGCCGTTCTATTCTTCTTTGGCACTCCCGGTGATGGGCGAGATAAACGTTCTTTGGTCGGGGGCTATCTTTGTGGTTATCGGATCTGTCCTGGCGATTTACGTCAATAAAGATAGGGTTCCCGCCGATGAAATCCACCCCTTTTCGCTAGCCGAATTAATGACCTGCATAACGATATTAAAACGTCCAAGAATTGCCACCGGTCTGGTGGTAAAGTCCATAAACGGTATTGCCCAATATGGGCTGGCAGTATTCTTGCCGATCTATCTCGCCGGGTTCGGCTACTCAAAGACAGAATGGCTGCATATGTGGTCGGCTGTGTTTATGGTGGCTATCTTTGCCAATTTGTTTTTCGGCTTTTTTGGCGACAAATTCGGCTGGCGCAACACTATTATGTGGATAGGCGGCGTCTGCTACGCGATTGTGTTGATGCTGGTTTGGCTAACGCCGCAGCTTGCCGGGCATAATTTTTACCTCATGACGTTTGTGCTGTGCCTATGTGGCGTGACCATGGCGGGATATGTGCCGCTTTCCGCGCTATTCCCGCTGCTGGCGCCGGATAATAAAGGGGCAGCGATGTCGGTACTGAATCTGGGCGCCGGTCTTGGAGCCTTTCTGGCTCCCGCCATCGTCGGTATATTTTATGCGCCGTTGGGGGCGGGCGGGGTACTGGCGATTTACGCTGGGCTTTATATACTCAGCGCCGTCCTGACCCCATTCCTGAAAACGCCGCAAGAAGTCGAGCATGTGGTGCTGCTGAACAACAAAACGGTTTAACCACGCCACTGTTCTGTCATAAAGACCGGCCTGAGAGCGAGGCCGTTTTCTGGGAGGACGGTTGTCGCCTTGGCTATTTCGCAACCATGATGGACATATCTTCTCTTTTGAGCCTCGCAGCGCTGGTATAACGCTGTCCTCTCCAGAAGCCCAGATTAACGCTGCATTGCTCGGCATGGGGATTGCCGAAGTGGGAATCCACCATGCATGGCCATATTTACGCAGCGGCGAACTCAAGCTGGTCCTCCGTCAGTATCACCATCCGGGCGATTATAAAATGGTAATACAGTATCCGCATCGTGCATTGCCGGCTGCCAGGGTACGCGTAACGGTTGAGCATTTGCTGGAGACATTCGCACATGATGAGAGGTTACATATTCCATTAGAGTCCCTTGCGGAATTCGAGGCGTAGTATATTGTGCGTATATAGTTTAGAGCCGGTACAGATATTTCTTGGTGGTCCAGGCGAGGGGGTTAAGGCGTTTGCAGCATCTTCGCCTCATCATCAGTCAGAGTGATGGAGAGCGCCGCTATCGCGCCATCAATATGCTTGGTTTGGAGCGCTCCTACGATCGGTGCGGCGACCACGTGATTGCCGCTGAGCCATGCAAGCGCTGCATCTCTATTTATCACCGGAGCTCGATAAAACGTTTGGCTCTGTTATGCGGAATCCTTACCGTACCCCTGCATAACCCATAATCGCAATGTCCGTAGCATGTTGATAAATTTATAATATATTTAGGGAGCATCCAGTCCGTGTCTGCAGAAATTTTGGATACAAAAAAGAATATATAACAAACCTGCGCTGAGGCAGGTTTGTTGAAGATGCGGCAGTGGTGGTATCAAGATAAATTGAAGCTTGAAATAACTAATCTTTTTCACCGAAGCCACGGGCAAATTCCGTTTTAAGTTCATCCATCAACTCATGCTCATCCTGACCGTCGCACAGCAAATCAATGGTGGTATTTCCTTTCACGCCGGAGCCTAATATACTCATCATCCCTTTAATCGGGATTTCCTTCCCGTTGTTTATCAGAATAAGCGATGAATTATATTTTTTTACTATTTTGGCTAAACAAGCAGCCGGCCGGGCATGTAATCCCGTACTGTTTATGACTTTTACGCTTTGCCTGATCATACGCCCTCAGATTGTTTAGGTGCACCTTAAGATGCTTTACGAATATAACGATGACCTTTATTCATCATCAAAATTTTGCCGTAGACATCCTCTTCAACCGCGGATTTTGCGCGCGCCATTACGCGGGCCAGGTTAGCCTCATTGTTATTATCAACATAGGCTTTACCTACTGATGTTATAAAGGCCTTTCGCAAGTCGCTGGCGATATTTACTTTGACAACATTGTAGTTGACGAAGCTGCGCAGGATATCCTCATGGATGCCCGAACCGCCATGAATAACCAGCGGCACCGGGGATACCGCGGCAATGCGCTGGAGCAATGGTATGTCAATGCGGGGAATATCTTCCAGACCGTGGACGTTGCCCACCGAGACCGCAAGCAGGTCGCAACCCGTTTGCTCGACGAACGTCTTTACCTTTTCAGGCTCGGTTTTGCAATCGGCTTCGCTGACGTGATCGTCTTCTTTGCCAAGAATAGCCCCCAGTTCCGCTTCAACAGGGATACCGAATGATTTACAAAAATCGACCGCTTCACGGGTAAAAGCAATATTTTCCTCAAATGAAAACGCCGCGCCGTCAATCATCACCGAGGTGAAACCGGCGCGCACCGCTTGTTTCACATCGTCCAGCGATTTACCATGATCGAGATGCAAACTTATCGGAACATCCATTTTAGCGGCATGCCGCTTAACAATCTCATAGATGTAATCATAACCCGACAATTGGGCATTGGTTGGTGCTATCTGAATAAAATTCGGTAATCCGGAGCGTTCAATAGCATTCAGGATTGAAATGGTGGTTTCAAGATTGGTGGTATTAAAAGCGCCGGCAAGCACTTTCTTTTCGCGAATACGGTCGAGCAGGATCTTTCCATTAACTAATGGCATAGTATTTTCCTCGGTTATAGTTGCTAATATAAAAAAGAAATAGATTAACTAACTCGGATTTTTTCAACGGCTCATAAAATAATGCGGCAATGAAGGCATTATTTTATTTATGCATTGGGCGGAAACATCCCGCGCCGGCTTAGCCTATTGAGCAATAACTCCTTCTTGCTGAAGTTTGAATCGATAAAACGCCCGCCAGCGTATTTGAAAACGTTGCAACGCCTGATATCGACGCGCATCCGGACTATAACGGGCGGCGACGGTCACTTCCGGCGGCGTCAACGCCGGGCAGGCGGTAAGCAGCGCCCCGACCGAAACGGCCTCATCAAAAGCTATGGTGTCCACCGGGCGTTGCAAAATATCCGCCTTAAGTTGCAGCCAGAGAGGATTACCTGTGGCCGGGCCGATCACTTTCAGCGCTTGCCCGGCGGGGACGTTAAAGCAGGCAAAGCAGTTGGCAAATTCCATCGCCAGTCCCAGCGAAATGCCGGCGATCAGCGTATCTATAGTCAGGCTGTCGCCCAGACCGTACAGCAGCCCCCGGGTATGGCGGTTCTTATGCGGCGATCCCGAGCCGCGCAGGTGGGGAATAAAGACCGGAATATCCTCAAACGTCCACTCCTCCTCCAGGTAATGCTGATAACCGCGTTGCAGTGCGGCCTCGATTTCGGCGAAGGTAAATCGAAAGGTTTTGCTTAGCCACTCCAAGGCAAAACCGCCGACCGGCAAAGAGGCAAACAGGGTATAAAGACCCGGTAACGAATAACGGCCGTTGGCAAGCTTGTCCCGGCTCGCCTGTATGCCCAACGTAGGCCGGGAGTTGAGCAGCAGAATGCCTTCCGTGGTTCCCGTTGAGTTCAATACTTCTCCCGTCCTCATTTGCAAGGCCCGGGCGCCCGCCATATGGTCGTGTCCGGCCAGCGTGACGCCGACGGGTCCGCTAAAGCCTAATCTGTCACCCAGTTCGCCGGTGACCCGACCCGCATTCTCGCCCGGCGTCAGCAGCGGCGCAAATGCGGCGAACGGCAGCTTGAGAATGTCGGCTGCTTCCCGTGACCAGGTACTCTGGCGGACATCAAGACACAGTGTGCGGCTGGCAAGCGTGATATCGGTGCGTCTTTGCCCGGTAAGCCGCCATAGCAGTAATTCAGGGGCATGCAGCCAGCAAAGGTCTTTCCGGTCATGCAATTGATAGCGATCCATCAACCAGCGCATTTTGAACGCGGAGTAATTACTGTGCGGCGGCAATCCGCTGATGGCATAGAGCCTTTCGCTCTCCGCCTCGCTCAACGCCGCCAGATATTCTTCGCCACGACGGTCATACCAGGCCAGCATCGGCGTCAGGATTTCTCCCTTATCATCAATGAACACACCCGATTCACCAAAGCTGGCAATACTGATGCGCGCCACCGGCAGCGGTGATTCCGCCGCCAGGCCGGACATTGCCGCCATAACCTCCAGCCATAGCTGGTCGACATCAAAATCAACCGCGCCCTGCGCCGATATCAGTTTGGGAGTGGCAAATTTTCTGGCTCCCAGCCGCGAGGCATCCTGGCAGGAAAAGCAGGTGACTTTACAATTGGTGGTACCGATATCAATGACGATAGCCGCGCTGCGATCAGGCATATACGGTTCCCCTGGTCAGACGGAACACACCATACAGCACCAGGCCGATTACCGGTACCAACCCTATGGCGATGATGTTGCCGTTAAATATCTCAAGCAGCCAGAAACGGAAGGGATTGCCGCCATCCAGGAAACTGGAAACCTGTCCGCTCGACCCTTCGGCGAATTTAAAGTTGACGTCTTTCGCCATGTGGGTGATAAACGGCGCAATCTTGGTGGCTATCCACAAATCGGCGGCAATGACCGGAATCGCTCCCAACAGGGTACGGAAGATATTGCCGCGGCAGGCCAGGGCTATCATTGATGCCATGACCGCCAGATTCGCCAAATCCCCGAGCGGCAATACTTTATTCCCCGGCAGCACAAAAGCGATGAAAACCGAAATAGGCGTCAGCAACAGCGCCGTTGAGATAATCGCCGGATTACCCACCGCTACCGCGATATCCAGCCCGATGTATAAATCATCGCGCCCAGGATATTTGGCATTAAGGTATTTTTTGATGGCCTCCGAAAGCGGCAGCAGGCCTTCCATCAGGATGCGCACCATACGTGGCAGGATAAACATCACACCGCCGATACTGATACCCAGTAACAAGATATGCTTGAAATCATAGCCGGCGATAACGCCCAGTAGTACGCCCAGGATGGTGCCCACCATCATCGGCTCACCGAAAATGCCGAGTTTCTTCTGAACGGACTCCGGGTCGATATGAATACGGTTAATTCCCGGGATTTTTTCGATAATTTTGTCCACCAGCAGCCCGACGGGGAAGAATACCACCGAGGAAAGCGTCGGCAACGAAATCCCCTCCAGACCGAAGTACTTCTGCACCATCGGCGCCGACCAGTCCGCCAGTTTGAGTACCACCACCGCGGCGATGCCGGCGGCCAACAGACCTAACACAAAGCTGCCGGTACTGTAGTACACCAGAGTGCCGGCCAAGGCGAAGTGCCAGTAGTTCCACATATCCACATCGACGGTGCGCGTCTTGTTCAACGCCAATAACGCAACGTTAATCAGGATGGTCAGGGGGATCACGAAAGGCGCAATCGGCGACCCCCAGGTAATGGCCGACAGCGGCGGCCAACCCAGATCCACCACCGGCAGATTGATACCGGTGCGTTCCACCATGGCCTGAGCCGCGGGCCCCACATTGCTGGTCAGAATATCGAAAATGGCATATATCCCCACAAAACCGATACCGACGGTGAGGGATGAACGCAGCGCTTTGGCCGGCTTTACTCTAAAGAACAGAGCGAGGATAAACAGTACCAGCGGCAATAATACGGTCGGGCCGAAACCCAGAATGTATTGCACTACTGTATATAGGGTATGGGCTATTTCATTCATGGCAAACCCCTGCTTCAGACGTAACGGGACCTCGCGTTAGCGCCTGTATAAATTTATCGGATTGGGTTAAATAAATTATTTTTGAGCTTTCAGGATCGATACTATTTTTTCCAGCACCTTATCCTCGCCGATACCCGTAATTATAGGCAGGCCATTAACGACCGGAATATCCAGTTCATACGGGACTTTCGTGGTGGATACCACGATAGCTGCGCCCTCGGTATTGCTTGGCAGAGAGGCGACATTCGTTTGTGAATAATTAACATCCAATCCTTGTTCCTTGCAGTATTCCATTACTTTTTCGGCAACGGCAGTGGACGTCGCGATGCCGGTGGCGCATACAAATAAAATAGTCTGGCTCATATTTCACCTCGTTCATTCAATTTATCAAAAATAGCCTGGTGAATTTGTTCATTACTCATGTCGAGTAATTGCTGCATAAACCCGCCATCCTGAATCAGATCCATTATCCAGCCCAGCACATTAAGTTGCTTGTTACTTTCACTCAGCGCCAGTAAGAAAACAACGCGTACCGGCACTGGATCCGGCTCACCACCCATATCAGCGAAGATCACCGGTTCCAGCAGAACACCGAGGCCAAAGGCGTTGCGGCGCACATGACGGTGATCGGTATGTGGTATCGCTACACCAACCGGCTCGGTAGGCAGACCGGTAGGAAATATCTGCTCGCGCCCCAGGACATGGTCGGCAAAATCCTCGGCCACCTGCCCGTCTGCAATCAACGGCTGCGCCAGTTGGCGGATGAGCGCATCGACACTCATACCCGCCGGGAGGTGTTGCACGTACTCGGATTTGAATTCAATCCCCTGCATAAATTCCTCGCTAATCACGTTAACTCTACGATTTCCAGGTTTGATAACAACCGGGGAATTGTCAAAACGGCCTCAACTCACATCCCGGCGTTGCAGGATGGTGCCCAGGTAGTATTTATTACCTTTCAGCCAGACATTACCGAACTCAACCGGCAATGTGCGGGAGAAAAAAACCAGCTGCTCCAAATGTAATACCGGCGCTTCGTCGCTAATATCCAGAAAATGCCCCCGCTCATTACCAATTAACCGCGCCGCGTAGCGGCTTTCCGAATAGCGGATTTTTTTCTGAGAAAGACGCTCAATTGTTGGAAACAAATTCTCCTTGTTAAAATCCACGTCAGTAATACCCGGACAAAGCTCAATATTAATGCGGTTCTCAATCAGCATGGCTTTTTCATCGCCAATAGAGCGCAGGCGTTCAAGATATAAAATGTCCTGCCCCGGTTTTATTTGCAGCTTCTCAGCGACAAACCGGTTGGCCGGTTCAATACGTGACGTTACCACGCTGGTGCTGAAGTTAATTTTTTGACTTTCAAGGGATTCGGCAAACGACAATAATCCTTCACCCAGAGGGTAAGCAATATTCTCCTTTTTGACAAAGGTGCCTTTTCCCTGAACCTGAACCAGCGTCCCTGCTTTAACCAACTGGGCGACCGCTTTCTTTACGGTGCCCCGGCTGACTTCCAGCATGTCCATAATCTGGAATTCGGAGGGAATACGGTCATCCTCCACCAACTCCCCGGTGTAGATACTCTCTCTTATCCACTCCGCCACCTGCTGATAGAGTGGGATCTGGGAATTCTTACTGAGTGATTTCATGGCGCGCACCTGAACATCCTGAGTTGTCTATAGACAATTATGTACAACTTCCCGACTATAATATGCATAACGGCGAATGATGTGATCGAGAGGAGTCACATTTTCAGGGACTGGATTATGATCAAATAAAAGTGATGTAAGTCACATTAATATAAAAGACAGCGCTCCCGAGAATGCTGGCGGCTACGAAGCCAAACTGGCTTACGATGGGGGCGCAGGCTAAATCACTTTACGTGCAGTGATCCTAACCAGCAATAACGGGCACCCGCGATGGCGTCGCGAGTGGCGGGGATGGCCAAGATTTTGTTTTTGAAATCAATCGCGCGCCAGCGGGCAAAAAGCAGTTCGCCGGAACGGAAAACAGATTCGGCAGAGCGGTGAAATGTCAGGTTTTCAGTTCCGTCACCGGTAGATGACCAATCACCGGGGGAATATCAGCGGATAAGCGCCTAAACCGAGACGGGATTCTTTGCCATTAATACGATACTTAAGATACCAGAGACGGGTGCCGCCAGGCAGGGGGGACGCTTCAATCGTCCCCGTCAAGAAGCGCTATGCCTGTCGGCTGACAAAGTTACGGCATTGGCCGAATACAAGCAGGACAATCCCTGGCTGCAGCCTGGCACGATCTGCACTCTTTTACGTCTTTACTTCGCCTTCGTGACATCGTTGTCCGGCCGATTTGTCAGGATGGTGTTCGCGATCATGTGAAATAGATGATCGGCCCGCGGCGCGAAACCGGATTGGTCGGCGATCCAGGCGAGCGCCGACATAAGGGCGAACAGGTCGGTCCCATCCATATCGGCGCGCGCCGTTCCCTCGGTCTGAGCACGGAACAATAGGCGCGCCCCAGCTGAGTGCACCGCTGCACATGTAGCGTAGAGCGCGGACTCCGGGTCTGCGTGTGCGCTCGCCATCAAGGCGACTACGCCGCTATAGCTTTGGACGAACGTCACCCCTTCGCGAAACCAGGACACGAGCGCTTCGTCAGGGGGATTCGACGTTTCGAGCTCGCTTGCCTTATGCGTTAGTGCGTCGAGATTCGTACGCAGCAACGCGTCGAACAAGGCTTCCCGCGTCGGGAAATGGCGAAACAGTGTGGCCAATCCAACGTCGGCTCGGCGAGCAATATCTCGCATGGACACATCGGCACCATGCTCGGCGACGGCATCACGCGCGACTGCAAGAAGGTGGCTGTAATTTTTTTTGGCATCGGCTCGCATAGGGCATCTTGACAAACGGATCAGTGTTCCATATATTAAATATGTGGATCGGTGATCCACATATTACATCACCTGGCGGCATTTCTCCAGCTGCCGTGCAACTCTAATGAAAGGGTTCTTGATATGACAAGACTGAAAGGAAAGACCGCCGTGATCACCGGTGGCGCTACCGGCATCGGCCGCGCAGCGGCAAAGCGCTTCATCGAGGAGGGCGCTTTCGTCTTTATCTACGGCCGCCGGCAGGAAGCGCTCGACGCCGCTGTGGCCGAGCTCGGACCCAATGCCCGCGCGGTGAAGGGGTCGGTCTCGGATGAGGCCGACCTCGACCGTCTCTACGCGGCGGTGAAGGCCGAACGCGGAACCCTCGACATCGTCTTCGCCAATGCCGGGGCGGGAAGCCCGCTTGCGCTCGGCAAGATCACCGCCGAGCACATTGACGAAACCTTTGACACCAATGTGAAGGGTACGATCTTCACAGTCCAGAAGGCGCTGCCGCTGATGGGGCAGGGCGGCTCGATCATCCTGACCGGATCGAGCGCCGGCACCACGGGCGCTCCGGAATTCACTGCCTACAGCGCGAGCAAGGCGGCAGTGCGCAACCTCGCGCGGACCTGGGCGGAGGACCTCAAGGGCACCGGCATCCGGGTCAACGTGCTGTCGCCCGGCGCGACGGCGACCGAACTGGCGAAGGCGGCGCTGGGCGAGGAGGGCCAGAAGGCCTACGGTGCGATGACTCCGCTCCAGCGCATGGCCGATCCCGCAGAGATTGGGGCCGTGGCCGCCTTTCTCGCGTCGTCGGACAGCAGCTTCATGACCGCCAGCGAAGTCGCCGTAGATGGCGGCCTGGCACAACTCTGACGCACTACGCCCACCGGGCGCTCCGTTCGATCGTTCGTAGCGCCCGGTGGGCGCGGTGTGCCCCAAGGAGAATATATGAGCTACGCAATTATCGGCTTCGGCAATATCGGCCAGAGCCTTGCCAAGGCGTTTGCCCGCAAGGGCATCGAAGTATTCATTGCAACGACTCGCGACCCCGAAAGCTTTGCTTCCGTAGCGGCCGCGATTGGACCGACGGTCATTCCTAAAAAACTGGCGGAAGCGGTCAAGGCGGACATCGTCTTTTTGGCTGTCCGTTTCGAGTCGCATCAGGATGTTGCAAAGGCGCTGTCCACCTGGCAGGGGAAGACTATCGTCGACGTGACCAATGCCTACGGCGTGCCCCCTGAGGAACTGGGGGGGCAGCCTTCTTCCAAGTTCGTTGCGCAGGCCTTCTCTGGTGCAAAACTGGTCAAGGGCTTCAATCATCTGGTCGCTGCCGTACTTGACCAGGATCCGGCCGTGCACGGTGGCAGGAGAGTGGTGTTTCTGGCGAGCGACGATGACGGCGCCGCAGCGGAGATTGGTGCGCTTGCGGAAAATCTCGGTTTCGCGCCGATCACACTTGGCGGCCTTTCAGAAGGTGGGCTGCTTTTGCAGGCACGCGGAAACGAATGGGGTCGGCTGATCTTCAAGGATCTGGTCAAGTTCGACTGAGCCGGGCCGAGAGAATGTTGAGGCTGACTCGGCGGCCCACGTCAATCGAGCCGTCTACGGACGGCTGAAGCCCGGTGGGTTCTACGTGATAGTCGACCACGCCGCCACCACCGGGGCGGGCACGAGCGATACCCAATCGCTGCATCGCATTGACACTTTGTCCGTCCGTAAAGAGGTGGGGGCGGCCGGCTTTATATTGGACGCGGAAAACACAATTCTCGCGAACAAGGACGATCCGCACTCCATCACAATGATTTTACGGTTGAAGATACCATCCCCGAGGTACGATAACACCCGCGTTTTTTCACCACATACGACATTACGCAACATCCCAGATATATACTTCATATGGTCCAGTCACTTTCCGCTTTGTCGCTGATCGAGGTACTTGTTCGCCTTAAGCTGTCAGGTACGGTTACTCTTTCCATGTGTGCCAGGATGCGACGATAACATATCGGTAGTGTTTCGTTTATTGCGTTTTTCGTTTATTTCGATTATTCTTTCAGCAATAGTTAATCGATGGAGATATGATGATGACGAATACTACGCTGACCGGACTGGCTCTTCCGGCAAAACATGAAATAGAAACGGCTACACGTGGCCAGCGTGCCTTGGCCGCTTTCCTTTCAACAAAGCTTGAGACGCAGCAGATTCTGATTAAAGACGCGGATGACGTCTCACACCAGATCGAACTACCTACCGCGGCCTTAACGTTGCTAATGAATGTGTTGGGTGAGCTGGCTGAAGGTAATGCCGTACAGGTTGTGCCGGTGCATGCCGAACTGACGACGCAGGAAGCTGCAAATATCTTAAATGTTTCACGGCCACACATGGTGAAATTACTCGAAGATGGCCATCTACCGCATCACAAAACCGGCCGACACCGTCGAGTGTTGTTTGCAGACTTGATGGCCTACAAAAATGAGCGCGATGCTAACAGCCAAGAGGCTATGCAGAAGCTTGCGGCACAGGCTCAGGAACTCGGGTTAGGTTATTGACACATGATGCATTCACCTTATCCCGTAGTACTTGATGCCTGTGTGCTTTATCCGGCAATACTGCGCGATCTGCTGATGCATTTAGGTTTGGCCGGTTTGTACCAGCCTAAGTGGTCTGAGGTAATTCATGATGAATGGCGGCGTAATCTGTTGTTACAGCGAAGCGACATCAACCCAGAGGCACTGGCACGAACAACGGATCTAATGAATCTGGCGCTGCCTGATGCAAATGTTACTGGATTTGAAACGCTTATCGAGGGTATCTCATTACCTGACCCCGACGATAGGCACGTTCTGGCTGTGGCAATCCGTTCGAATGCTGATGTGATTGTGACTCTGAACTTGAAGGATTTTCCAAGTGGAGTCTTGGCAGGATTTGGTATTGAAGCACTTCACCCAGATGATTTTATCTCGGATCTCTTTGATCTGAATCACTCGGTTGCGCTGAATGCCGTCAGATTACAACGCAACGCATTAAAAAACCCGCCAATGGCGACTGAAGAATTCTTGGAGATGCTACTCAAGCAGGGACTCCCCATGACGGTCAAGGCTCTTAGAAATTACCAGTTTATGATTTAGCAGGTTTTAAGCGGTGGTTTTGTCTCACTGAAGTTGCTCAAGAAGTGTGGGCATATGAAGGACCGGGATTCAGGAATCTCTGATTGAATTCAGCACTGAACCCGGAAGTGATCATAAGCCGGTTTTTCCTCATATTGCTGAGCCTAATTCGTGGAAAAGAGCAGCAAAACAGCAATTTCAAAAATGGGCGGGGTTGAATCGGGAATCACTCAATTAACCTCATGAGCATACTGGCATGGTGCCAGTGAATGGGCACTTAGGATTTTGAATTGTCTAAATATTTGTCTAGCGTTGAGATGAATAAGCTCATTAAACAGTTAAATAGAATCGATTGTGACCGGGTTGATTTTAATTATATCAAGGACATGATAGCTAAATTAACAAATGGACTGACTATGGTGCTTCAAAATCAAGGTGGCGCCGATTCTATGTATAGAATTAGACGTTTTGCGTCTACTAACATTTCCAACGTAAGCGAGGTTTTCGCACCTCCTTCATCTGCTGTTATCAATTATCAACGTTGTAACGGTCCTGGTGAGCCCAAATTTTATGCTGCATCAACTCGAATGGCTGCTATTAAGGAAAGCCGTGCTGAAGTTGGAGAAGTAGTGGATCTAGGACAATGGATAAATCATGGAAGTTATCCAGTGAATGTCGTGCTGACTTCGCAAGTTACGCCGCATGATTTCGTTTACGAGGAGGCAGAAAAAGTACTTTATCCTTATTTTGAATCGTAATGAGATTTTCAGCTATCGCTATAAAGTGTGAAAATCAAGAAAGCAAAAAGCCCGCATCAGTTCCCTGAGCGGGCTTTTCTAGAATTTTGGCTCCTCTGACTGGGATCGCCTTTGCCAGTAACTGGCTAATATGTAAGCTAAACCTGAAAACTCTCCCTGTCAAGACCACCAGAATGACCACCAATAGTAGTATATTAACTAAATCTATTATGAGAAACCTTTGCATGTGTTGATCGTTACTATGGCTTAACCTTAAAAATCAGCATGGTTAGCAAGTGCATCGAAAAATCCATACTGAGTGGGACAAGAGGTTTAACTGTCTGATCATACCGAGAGAGGAAGTTACTAACACCAAGACATGTTAATTAATAGTGACCAGATCAGTTGCTTTGAAAAATCTGTCACGAGTGCGATGAATCTGCATGTCGTGTTCCATTGCCTCTAGGACTTGTAGGTGTGCATCTATATGGGAAATTAGAGGAGGAAAGCACAAGGTAGCATCTTCAAGCTGCTCAGACGTGTTTAGATTATCCGTGGTGATTCAAAGCTATTTTTGAAATTTTTAGTGTAAATGCTATACTACTCGTAAATTTTATCTGCTACTGTAAATTGTAGGAGAGTATTTTGAGAGAATGTTTACGTGAATTATTAAAAAAAACATTGATTAAACAATATTCACTCCCTAATTCTGATCTAAAAATTGAGCGTACATGCTTAAGTAATATTGATGATGATGCTTTTTTATGCGCGTCAGAAGATGATTTGGTTTGCGTAATTTACAATTCAATAATCGATTATTCATTCAATGAGTTTGATCTGAACGATAGTGATTATTCTAAGTTGTTAATTCAGGCTTTGAAAATTAAAATTAGGTATAATGAGTGGCAAGATGAAACTGTAAAAATAAAATACGGTTTTTATGGGGAGGTTATACTTTATTCAATGCTTCAGCATTTTTATCATTCTACGCCCTTGGTTTCTAGGGGGTATTTCTATAATCCACTAGAAAACTCTGAAACAAAAGGTTATGACTCTTATCATCTAATTGAATCAGCTGATAAGATTGATTTGTGGTTTGGTGAGGTGAAATTTCGCGGAACATTAGATAGTTGTATCAAAAGTGCAGTGGAAGGGTTGGATAAAGCGTTATCAGATATGTATTTATCCAATAATATATTGGCAATGATTAATCACAGGAATAATTTTAATATTAAAGATAGTAAAATAGAAAAAATCATAGACTCATGGAGTATTAATCCAGAGATTAATTTACTGGATGAAATAAAA
The DNA here is from genome assembly GCF_047324245.1 of Sodalis sp. RH16. Taxonomy (NCBI): domain Bacteria; kingdom Pseudomonadati; phylum Pseudomonadota; class Gammaproteobacteria; order Enterobacterales; family Bruguierivoracaceae; genus Sodalis; species Sodalis sp. RH16. The sequence continues at coordinate 4,157,247 of NZ_CP178737.1, forward strand.
AAATACAATTTAAAATTAATATACCCCATCTTGATTATCTATTCTGATAAAGATCCTGAATACGATCACCGGATTACTAATGCGATTAAACATATCAATGATAATTATGCTTCAAAAAAATATAACTTATCCATTGATTATCAAATATTTTTTATTCTATTACCATTAAATGAAGTGAAGAAAATTAAACAGGATGTTATCAAATGGATCGAATCGAAGCAGCCTCTGATATCATAAAGAAACTAAACTCGTTTATGTCAGGAAAAATTACTGACTATGATTTTATAAAAGAAGTTTGTACGTATTTTGATAGTATAAAACATCTCCGTTTAACCAGCTCTGATTTGAAATTTCTAAAGTATATATCAAATATTTCGGGTGTTCCTCATTATTATGATCTGCTATTTACTAGGTTTAAGCAAGATGGTTCTTTTAAGGTTTTTGATCTTAATACATTTTCATCTATATTTTATGAAAGCTCATTGTATGTCGATGAAAATATTAAAATCCATAAGTTTCAAAAGCAAATTTTAGATAGGTTTAAAGAGGGTGGTATAAATAGGTTCTTTTTATCGGCAACAACGTCATTTGGAAAAACATTCTTAATCTATGAAATAATAAAGCAAAAAAAATATAAAAACATTGCTTTAATATTTCCTACTATTGCACTTCTTTCTGAAAATTATGAGCGTCTTATTTTAGATAAAAACTATACCTATTTTAAAGATTTTAATATTCATACTTTAAGTGAGGTGAAGGATATATCTGATAAGAATATTTATATTTTTACACCTGAACGGTATCTGTCATTTATTGACAAAAATAATAATGTTGATTTAGATTTTGTTTTCATTGATGAGGTTTATAAAATTGATAATGAGTATCTAATTGATTCTATTAATCAGGAGAATGAAAGAGATACAGCATATAGAGTAGCATTGCAAAATATTTTAATGAAATGCACTGATGTTTTACTGGTCGGTCCTTATATTGAATTCCCTGATGATGATAGTAACCAGTCATTTAATGTTTTTTTGGCCAGAAATAATTTTAACACTCTGAATTATAATAAATTTGAAATTGTAGGAAAAAAGGTTTTTTTTATAAAAAACGGTGATTTTAATATTGATGAAAACTTAAGTTTTACTTTAAAAAGTAGCTATAAAGCCCCAGAGAAAATAGCGGAAATAGTTTCAGCTATACGAGGTATAAATGAGAATGTTATTTTATACACGAAAGGGCCAACTACTGCTGAAACTAAAGCTAAAGATCTACTTGGTAAAAATGTTTATCAGCTTGATCCCAACTTAAATAAATTTATTAGTCATTTAGAAGCAACATTTTACTTGAGAGATGAATACAATGAACAGTGGGTGGTAATAAATGCCCTGAAATCCAAAGTGGCTATTCATCATGGATTAGTGCCTAAATATATACAAAAAGAGATTATTAATTTTTTCAATTTAGGTTATCTAGATGTTTTAATTTCTACAACAACAATAACTGAAGGAGTTAATACTTCGGCTAAAAATCTTATTGTACTCAGCTCATATAAAGGAGATAAGGTTTTAAAAACATTTGATGCGAAAAATATCACTGGTAGAGCCGGTCGTTTTTTATATCATTACAGTGGTAGGGTATTAATTATTGATAAAAGATTTCAAGAGATTTTGGATGGGTCTGATGATGAAATAAAACATAAAAACTATGATGCCACCTCTATTAAAAATGAAATAGACTATTTTATTACTGATGAAGAATATCTGAGTTTAGAAGATATTAAAGAAAAAGAAAGAATAATTCAGGAACAGAATGAATTAGGTATACCCGATGAAATAATGAAAATGTTCAGGGTTATATCACATAGTGATAAGATTGAAATATTTAAACGAATTAAAAGATTAAATATAGATGAATTGCAAAAAATAAAGTCTTTAATCCAATTAATTAACTCACCAATCATTTCAATTAATTTTGATGGGTTAAAGTCGATTCTCTATATTATAAAGCCAATTGTTAAGAATACTAAACTGAAATTTTTGATTGATACTGAAACCGTGGTCAAAAAAGGTAAAAACGCTGGGAGTTTCTATCCTATTATTGTCTATATGCTATCTGCATATTTGAAAGATGGATTCATAGGTAGCGTAAAGTATAATCTTACCCGAAGGGATAGTAAACTTAAACCATTTACAATAAATAAAGCAATAAGTGAATCGTCATCATTTATTTTCAATACCTTGAAATATCAACTTGTTAAGTATCTTGGTGTTTTTAATATAATGTATAAATATCAACAATCATCTCTATTAGGTAAAGCTATTGATGAGGTCTCAGGCATAGATAAGTTGTTGTTAAAGTTAGAGTATAACGCAACTTCTGATAAGGGGCGTTTAGCTAGTGACTATGGTGTTCCAAGTAAAGTTATAGAGTATTATGAAGCTAATGAAGATATTGAAATAAAAGAAAGTTTTGATTCTTTTGAACAGGAAAAATTTGAAGGGTTTGAAAAAATAGTTAATAAAAATAATGATGTATAGAATGAAATGGCGTCAACGAGATTTTTCCGTTGACGCCATTCCGACCCCGTAAATAATTCTGTTGAAATTCCATCTGATTAAAGGTGGCCGCTAAGGCAGTCAGCGAACTTGATAATAAAACGGCCTATAGCCAACCGAAAGTTCTGGGTCGGCATACTCCACTTTTTAGACGCGGACTGCATTATTAAATAAATCACTTTGCTCACCGAGAGGTCCGTCGGGGATACTTTGCATTTCTTTATCGCTTGTCTGTAAACACATGGCGATTCACAGAGGTATTGTTATTAATATTAATTACAGTCTCAGCCCAAACCCCAAACCCCAAACCCCAAACCCCAAACCCCAAACCCCAAACCCCAAACCCCAAACCCCAAACCCCAAACCCCAAACCCCAAACCCAATTCACCGCTGCGAACCAAGGGGCGCTAAGCCCGGCTATGCATGGGTAAGTTTTTTTCTCCTGTGCATTTTTCGTTCTCCGTATCTGCTTCCGGTTAATCGTTTCCCAACACAACCCGTTCCGCAAGGGTAAATGACACGCATGCTGCGCCCTTGCGGGCCAGAACGCTGCCGGGAAAGCGAACCGTCAGGCGATACGAAGACGAAAATCACACACTGACGGAGAAAAAACCATGATGATTTCCCTGCGTTCCACCCGGACAAGCGCCCCTAACACCGCACCGGCGACCAGCGTATCCCCGCTGGAGCAGTCAGGCTCCTCAAAAACGAAATTGTCTAAAACCAGAACGGATATTTATCAGACCGTTACCGACAACATCATTGCAGCACTTGAAGGCGGTGTAAAACTGTGGTCCTGCCCGTGGCAACGCGTATCGGGCATGTCTGGTCTGCCATCCAATTACGCCACCGGCGTAGCCTACAGTGGTGTAAATATCATGTTGCTGTGGTGCAGTGCATCAAAACAGGGTTTCAGCGATTCACGCTGGATGACCTACAAACAGGCACAGGCAGCAGGAGGACAGGTTCGCAAGGGTGAACATGGCACAACAGCCATTTTCTACGCCACGCTGGAGAAGGAAAACGACGCCGGAGAAATCGACCATATCCCGATGCTGAAAACCTTCACCGTATTTAATGTTCAGCAAATCGACGGCCTGGTCCTGACAACTGAAACAGTCGGCCAGGAAGCAACCTTTGACCCTTCGCCACAGGCTGAAAATCTGTTCCGCAATAGTGGCGCAAACATCATCGAGAAAGGACAATACGCCTTTTTCAGCCCATCAACTGATGAGGTCTGGCTACCGGAGCGCCATCTTTTCGCTGATGCGGCCAACTTCTACGCTACCGGCCTGCATGAGCTGGTGCACTGGAGTGGTGGTAGAGGCCGCCTGAATCGCGAGATGAAAGGGAAATTTGGCAGTGAGGATTATGTGTTTGAGGAGCTGATCGCCGAGCTGGGAAGCGCCTTCCTGATGGCGGATCTGGGGATTGTCGGGGAGGTCCAGCACGAAAGCTACATCGCTTCTTGGCTGAAAGCACTGAAAAACGACAAACGCTATATTTTCAAAGCCGCCAGTGCGGCAGCGAAAGCGCATCGTTATTTGATGGATATAGCTTGAGGACAGAGGTAAGAAGCCACAAAGGAATGTGGCTTTGACAATATATTCTTGTGGGCAGAGTCGTGGTGGTGTTAAAGGTTTAACCTCCCTACGAATTTTTCGTGGCACTGTGTGTTAGGAAAAATTCGCAGGCTGCGGGGGCGGGCGGCAAAGAGCCCGCTCATCACTTTAGGTGTATTGGCTCAGACTTGATCTGGCCGTGTTATTTGTTAGAACACGATTCAGCATGACGGTCAGCAACGAGCGAGAAGCGGAAGTCATGCTTGCTAATACCTCTTAAAGTGCATAGCTCGTTTTCCAAGATGCAAACAGTTGCAGCCTATGTAGCGGAGCATTAATGCTGGACCGGACAGTACCAAATTATGGATAAGCTACATCATGTTGCCAGCAACCTATGCAAGAGCTTCGACTTAGGAGCGCAACATGCTGTGTTACTTGGTACACAGAGCTGAGGCCGTGTCATGACCCCCAGAGATGCCTTCTCATACATGCCAAATCTGAATCCGCACGAGTAACTCAAAAAAGAATATGTTTTCATCGTGTTGAAACGCTACGATATAACCATCAGGATTATTCTGGGCGTCACTAAACACAGTCGGAATTTCCGCTTATCGTAATCGGGTACTGGCAAAATGGAGTCGCTGAATGAGTGTGTTGAGTTGGGCAATAGATCTGTGCGGGAAGATGGAAGCGTGGCTGGTTAAGCGCCAGGCAAAAGATCAACTACAGAGCGCAGAGCAGGGGTTGAGTCTGATGGAAGAAGAATTAGGTGATCGCTATGACACCTTAGCGCCGAAAACCATCAATGATGCCAGTATGCGAGAGTATTTCATTGCCCTAAAATATGCCTTGTCTCAGAATGAAGTGGTCAACAAAAACTGGCCACCACGTTAGAGTTTTTCCAGTATCGATTTTCTGATTCGTTTGGTGGCAACCCACCGTTATATTCGTGCGGCCTGAGTGCGCTGTAATATCTAACGATATAGTCCGTTATAGCGTGAGTCGCATCGCTGAAGCTTACGTAACCTGTCACTGGCACCCATTCGTTTTTCAGACTCCGGAAGAAGCGTTCCATTGGGCTATTATCCCAACAGTTTCCACGCCGGCTCATACTCTGTCTGATCCGGTAACGCCACAGTAACTGCCGGAACTGCCTGCTCGTATAATGACTGCCCTGATCGCTGTGGAACATCACTCCTGCGGGCTTACCCCGAGTTTCCCATGCCATTTCCAGTGCTTTCATGGTGAGTCTACTGTCCGGCGAGAACGACATTGCCCAGCCCACTGGCTTTCTTGCAAACAGATCGAGAACAACAGCGAGGTATGCCCAGCGTTTGCCTGTCCAGATATAGGTCACATCACCGCACCATACCAGGTTTGGCTGTGTTACGGCGAACTGTCGCTCAAGGTGATTCGGGATAGCAACGTGTTCATGACCGCCACGCTTATACCGGTGAGTCGCTTGCTGGCAACTGACCAGCCCCAGTTCTTTCATGAGCCTGCCAGCAAGCCAGCGCCCCATCCGATAGCCTCTCTGGGTTGCCATTGTGGCGATGCTTCTTGCTCCGGCCGAACCGTGGCTGATGCCATGCAGCTCAAGTACCTGACTGCGTAATACAGCCCGTCTGCCGTCTGGCTTTTCAGGACGGTTTTTCCAGTATTTGTAGCTGCTGCGATGAACCCCGAACACATGGCAGAGTGTGGCCACAGGATAACGCGCCCTGAGTTTCCCGATTATCGAGAACTGTTCAGGGAGTCTGACATCAAGAGCGCGGTAGCCTTTTTTAATATTTCGTTTTCCATTTCAATACGTTGCACCTTCTTCCTGAGCTCACGTATTTCGATTTGTTCCGGTGTGATAGGAGAGGCTTTTGGCGTTTTGCCCTGTCGTTCATCACGCAGCTGTTTTACCCATTTAGTCATCGTGGAAAGCCCCACATCCATAGCCTTAGCGGCGTCAGAAACGGTGTAATTTTGGTCGACAACCAACTGAGCGGACTCACGTTTGAATTCAGGACTAAAATTTCTTCTTTTCATTGGTGCACCTGTGTTGTTCTGAGGTGAGCATATCACCTCTGTTCAGGTGGCCAAATTCAGTAAACCACTTCAGAAAGACGTAAGAAACATTGCCATCACAGGGAGCTATGGCGCAGGGAAAAGTACGGTTATTTCATCATTTATGAAATATCACTGCGATGATAAATACATCAATGTATCTCTTGCAGGGTTCGATATGACGGAAAATGAAACAACCGTCAGCCCCACTCACCAAGAGGTTGAACTCAGTATCCTGCAACAAATTCTTTATAAAGAGAATAGAGAGAAGCTTCCTGACTCAAGGATAGACAGAATAATCGACAGGGGCCCTCACTATGTCAGAGGAACTTATCGGGCCTTACTTAAAGTCATTACGCCCATCGCGGTAGCCGCATTTATTATCTATTTCAAAACAATTGCAGAGTTTCTAAGCCTTCCGCCATCCTGGATCGAGGTGTTTAATGCACACTACATCATAAAAGGCATTATATTAGTTTTGCTGGCTTTTACCTCGCTGTACTTTATAACTGCCAGCGCATCTAGAATCGGTATTTTTGATAAGAAGCTTAAGCTGAGCAAGATCGCCCTTTTAAGCGGAGATGTAGAGGCAAGCGACCAAGAGACGCCATCCTTACTGAATAACTGTCTTGACGAGATCGTGTATTTTTTCACCAGGCTGGAATATAAGGTGGTTATCTTTGAAGATCTTGACAGGCTAGGAACGCCTGAGATTTTCGTTAAGCTGCGTGAAATTAACAAAATAGTTAATAACAATATTGTTGATGGTAATCCGGTCAGGTTTGTTTATGCGGTAAGAGACGACTTATTTCTAGGTGCTGATGCTAGAACTAAATTCTTTGATTTCATTCTTCCCGTCATTCCATTTATGGACAGCAGAAACGCGTTTACGTTATTAAAGAGGAAAATGTCGCTCGACACGCATAACGATAGCTATCTGAAAGACATTTCGTCATATATAAATGACATGCGCAGCCTGCAGAATTTAGTCAATGAGTACCATGTGTTCAGCAATATCGTTGATAACGGCAAAGATAAGATTAAACTGTTATCGCTAGTGTTTTATAAAAACATCTACGCTTTAGACTACTTCCTTACCGATAAGAAAACAGGGGTTTTATATTCATTTATTCGCGACTATCGAACTCGCAAACTTCATCGTAATCATTTCGACTCTCTGGAAACAAAACTAGAACTTTTACAGGCTGAAATAGAACATCTTAATCATGAGCCTATGTATGACCACAGGGGAATCAGAGAGGATATAGTGTGCCGATATATTCCAAAAATGCTCTGGGATGGCGTTTATTTTGGTACGGGAAATGGACACAATGATTTTTATCACCTACCCACCTTGGTTTTAATTGATGATGAGAATAGCTTTTTAGAATTTTTATCGCGAAAGGAAAATTTATATATAGGTTACTTTTTTAATTATCAAATGAAATCACTCTCACTTTTTGATAGAGCATTAAGAGAACAATTAAAAGAAGAATACCTGAAACGAAAAACCAAAATGGGTAAAGATAAAAACTCGGCTTTTAGTGAGCTGCAAATAAAAATAAAGGAACTTAAAGAGTCAATAAAATTAAAAAATGCCCTTTCGCTGCGAGAACTTACGCTAATCATCGGGCGTGAAAAATTTGCAGAGATTGCGCAGGGGTATCTTGAGGCGATGGAGGGTCATGACTTCGTCTCTGAACAGCAGCTTCATGCCTTGTGTGCCGATATGCGCAATGGCGGCTTAGACGCTTTGTATCTGCTGCTGTCCGATGGTCTGGTGATGCAAGACTTCATGGCCTACCGCTCTATTTTCCATGAAGGATCAATGACCGTAAATGATAACGACTTTCTGAAAGTCGTCGGTCAGGATCTGAGCTGCGCAACCTCAAACGGTGAATATTTTATCGATGACGAGAATAGAGTCATCAGCGAACTGGTTGAATATAACCGTATTTATGCCGATGGCGCGCTTCATCATCAACTGGTGACTCATCTGATTAATAACGAAGATGAACATCTGGTGGGCATGTTCGCTTCGCTATTCAGCAAGTCCGATGAACACATCCTTACTGTTTTTACTGAACTTTATAGCCGATTTGGCAAACCCGAGACCTTCGATAAGTTAATCGTTACTGCACTGCAAAAAAATGATTATCTTGACAGAATGGTTGCCGTTCTCGCAGGACAGCCGGGTGAAAAATTCACCAACGATATTGCTATCAGCGTGATAGCCTGCGTATCGCCTGAACATGCGCTAGATAAACCGCAATACCGCCAGCTTATTCATTCGCTGGGCTGTCGCATCATCTCTCAGCTCACAGAGGAGAATCAGGAAGCGTTCATGCGTCATGTACAACAGGCGGATGCATGCTATGACGAGCTGTTCGAACCTATAACGCCAACGGAGCGGTATTGTCTGCAGTTTGTTGCGCAAAACAGTCTTTATCAGTTAACCAGACACAATGTAGGCATTGCCATTTCGTGTCTTATTGACAACATAACGCCTGAAGAGGCGGTAAGGAAACCCTGGACGCTCGCCTATGAGCATAAACTCAGTGAGGTTTCTGATTACTTCAGTCAAAACATCGATATATTCGTCAGGGATGTGTTTATCTACTCCGCTGAGGATGCCGCCTGTACCCGCTATGTTCTGACCCGCACCTCTCTAAGCGACGATTCCAAAGGCGATATCGTCAGAAACATGACCTTCTCGTTTGCCGACCTGTCCGGGATATCGGCTAAAGCAGAATTTACCGAAGACCAGCTAACGATTTCCTATCACGACCTGTTTTACCGATATGACCGCATCGCACCGGGATGGGGGGCGCTAATAGACTATATCTGCGAAGATTGCGACATGGAGATACTGACGGCTTATGTGACAAAGCATGCGCCTGTATTGGGGCAATCATCCCCAGAAGTTTATGATGGCGACCGCTATGACCTGCTGTATATGAAAATTATCTGCAACGATGACCTGGAAGAACAGGTTTATCAGAACCTAGTTGCACCGATTGAGATTAACATGCGGGAAATTGATGAGCAGCTTAGCGCGCATCATTTCTGCACCCTGGTAGCCATGCAGAAACTGCCTCTCGACGCAGATGTGTATGAAAAAATTGCGGCTCAATATGCGGTTCAAGATGAAAATATCAGTGATGCCTTCGTCTATTGGTTCAACCAGTACAAAAGTGAGTTTTTGACGCAGCCCGAGTTCTATCTAAGAAAAGAAAAAGACGCGCGCTTCTTTAACGTCATGCTCACAAAAGTCATAACCTACGCGCACTTTACCGTGCAAGAGAGAGCGGACCTAGTGTCGCTATTCATTGATTATTTCATTGCGTCTGATATCGCTGACCTTAATTACCCTCATGATGTCCTGCTGCAGGTGTTTAACAGTACCAGTAATGAAGAATTCAAGCTCATGCTGTTTACGCGATTTATTGTGACAGGCCTGAATAAACATCAACTGGCCGGGCTATGTCATCAAATGGGCGAAGATGAATTGAGAAATGTATTCATCAATCGAACCCAGGCAACAATTGCTGTTGCAAACAGGGAACGCGTGATATCAATTCTTGAACATCTGCAAGCAGTACGCATCATCAGAGGTTTTCAGGAGCGTGAAGGTGGGAAAATCTCCGTCTTTATCGAACCCGATCTGGAGGATGAAGATTAGCGATTTAGCATTTTCAGGCCGGGACTGGCAGGTCTCTGCCTGTTTTTGTTAATCTGTTAACGAACTTATATTGTCTCTATACATGTTAGATTCTTTCAGCAGTATGTTGCTGAACAGTCCGCTCCTAGTACGGAGAAGTTAACCGAGCTCAAGGTCCGCTGTGAGCGAGGAGCGGACCTTCATCAGAAACTGCTCACAATAAGCTACAGCTCATCAGACTCAGTTAATTTTAATCAATGCCTGGCTGACCAAGCCAGGCTAACAGAATGCTTTCGATTCAGAAGTTAGTTTGCCGCTTTACAGTCAGCATCGCGGATATTTTCACCGCGGATGATTTTTCCATAGATTTCCGCACTGAGTTTTGGTGTACGCTTCTGGGTATCATAGTCCACGTATATCATGCCAAAGCGGCTTTTATAGCCACTCAACCATTCCAGATTGTCATGACTGGACCAGACGTGATAACCCTGTACATTAGCCCCCCTTGCAATCGACTCCTTCATTGCATGGATGTGGTCTACCAGATACAGGCAGCGGTTTACATCGTTCACTTTTCCATTCGTCAACTGATCTTCACCCTCAAACCCTGCACCATTTTCTGTAATGATGACCGGTGGATTGCCGTACTCATCACGCACGCGCTCAAGCAGGGCGGAAAACTGATCGGGTCTTACTGCGCCATTGAAGGCGAGCTTTTCATTTTTCGGGAAGATTATTTCGGGCGAATAGACTTCTGAAGCATTTTTCTGATGGCGAATAAAGAAAGGTGCATAGTAATTAATGCCCAGAAAACCCAAGCCCGCATCATGAATGCGTTCTGCATCTCCGGGCTGGACGTCAATATTCAGGTGTCGGTCTGCTGCCAGCTTGAGTACATCGGCCGGATAGCTTCCTTTGTACATGGCATCAAGGAACCAGCGATTAAGAATGCCGTCAACAAGTCTGGCATCAGCTTTGTCTTCATCCGATGCGTTCTCTGTCGTCAGTACCGGGAAAAATGGCAGAGCAATTCCCAGCCGGCCTTTGTAGCCTTTTACTTTAAAACTCTCCGCTGCTGCTGCGGAGGCCAGCAGAATATGGTTATAGGACTTCAGGGAAGTTTCGAGATAGGGACCAGCAGGAACAATAGGAGGGAGTGTAAGCTCCTCACCTTTCAGCCGCTTCTCGGCCATGATTTTTGTTGCAACTTCAACGGTTGGTTCATTAATCAGTACAAACTGGTCAACCTGATCGGAGAAGTTAGCAAAGATAACCTCAGCATAACGTTGAAACCATTCCACCGACTCCCGGTTTTCCCATCCTCCCGCAGCAGACAGCGACTCAGGCATATCCCAGTGATACAGAGTTACCAGAGGCTTTATTCCAGCAGCCTCTAAGTCGGTAATGAACTGCCGATAGTGCGCAACCGCACTCAGATTTACGGGCCCCTGCCCGTCCGGGATAATACGTGTCCAGGCGATAGAGAAGCGGTAGCTGTTCAGGCCGAGCTCTTTAAACAGCTGGATATCTTTTAGGTACTGATCACGGTCGTAAAAGTTTATAGCAACGCTCCCCGATATGCCGGGGCCGGCCAGGTGCTTCTCATCAAGATAGTAATCCCATACAGACCGGCCTTTACCGTCTTTATTTGTTGCTCCCTCAACCTGATAGGCAGCAGAAGCTGCCCCCCACAGAAAATTATCAGGAACGTCAGCTGCAGTGGCCATGTTCATCACTGCAGTCATACCTAACGCCAGCATTCCGTTTTTCATCGCTTACTCCTCTTTTGACATAATCAGGCTAACGAAAAATTTTATGATGTCCCGACGGGTAAAACCGGGACGGGCATCATGTATAGCAGCAATATATCATCAACAGATGATATATTGCGTGAGCGTTTTCTTTTTTACGGGTTTGCCTGCATACATCGCCGGTCTCTTTGAGACGCCACCTGCTAAAAGCATGGCGCACTTATGCGACAGGTCAGTGGTTCAGGAATGTTCAGAGACAACGAACAGACGTATAGCCTCATCAGCAATATCAGAGGAAAGAGAGGTGGATTGAGGGGCATCCGGATCGATCAGACCTGGAGTGATCAAAGGCAACGAAATTGCTGAAATCATTAATGCAAAAGTCAGCGAGGGTTGATTACTTCTGATGATGCCTTTCTCCATCGCCAGTCTGATGACGGGCAGACAGCTGTCACGAAACGGCGTAACCAGATGCAGGAGAAGGTATTCAAGCCGTTCGTCGCCCCTCGCCGCCTCGTTCAGCAGCAGCGAGGGAAACTCTGGAATTTCCACGCTGATAGCGGTCAGGTGGCGGATAAACCGGCGAAACCCTTCAGCTGGATTGATACTGAACGAGTGTTCAATTGCACTGATTTCTTCAAGATGATGCCGTTGCTTATCCAGCAGATGTTCAAGAACCGCATTCCAGAGATCGGATTTTGAACCGAAAAGGCGCGCCACCAGAGCCATATCCACACCGGCTTCAGCTGCGATTTTTCGTAAAGATGTACCGTCATAACCATTTTGTGAAAAAAAACGTGTAGCTACGGGAAGAAGCGCATCCCGCCCTGATACTGCCCCGCCGGGGCGGCGACCCCGTACTGAAGGTCTGCTTTCTTGTGAGCTCATGTGATTCCGTTTTTGATAAGCACCGGACCAGGCCGGTGCTTTTTACTGATCAAAATACCATGCCCATTTTACTCACAACCGGGATCTGAAGGTAACTGTCATATTTTCCACCAAAATGAATGATATGCCGGCCTGCATTCCGGCTCACCGGGGTAGCTACCTGCTGTTCACTGACAAATGGCAGAAGCGTTGACGCCGGACCGCCGAGGGAAATACGTTTAATTTTCTCACCTGGCATAAAGGTTCCTCCGGAAGCTGGCAGTTCAATGACGGCAGAGCCAAACCCCATGTCAATACTTGTGGGTATTGGGCGGTGTGCAGCAATGGTCAGCACCAGTTTTTCACCTGCATGATAAAGCATGCTCATCGGCCAGATACCTATTTCCACAGGTACAATCTCCCCAGCGTGCAGCTTCTCTTCACGGGTGTGCGTGTGGAATGGCTCTGTTTCAGTTGACAGCTTGGGATCAAGCGCGCGCTGGGAAACCCTCAGTAGACCGGATGCGACCACCGGACCTTTCACGCCTTCTCCCAGCAGACGTTCAAACGGTTTTCCGTCTTTACTTCGTTTCTCAACGCCAACCTCAAGCTCCATATCATCAGCCCCCTGGGCTTCAACCCAGAGCTTCAGTTTCATGTAGCCTGTGAGCTCTGTATCCTGCGTGAAGGTAAAGTGAAGCTCCGTTTTCCCTTCACCGGAAACGTCATAGGACAGAGACGCCGGTATGTTCTGACCCAGAGGGCTGAGCTGCGCGCCGGAAGTAATAAACATTTTTTTCAGATGAGTATGGGGCAGTGGCCAGCTGTCTTCAGTCCGGTCAACAATATCTGTACCGCCGTCATCCAGGACGCAGATACGCACGCGAGGGGTGTTTTCCCAGCCATTGTTATGGCCCTTGAGATAATGGTCAAAAAATGCCAGAAGCTCCTGCGAATAGGCGGGCGTATAAAAATCCAGCCATTCGTTTGTGTTATTAACCCGCAGCCATTTTTCTTCTGAAGCTATCTGACGGTAACCGGCAAACGATCCGTGGGTATGAGCGTGATTGGTATAGCTTGCGACAACGTACGCCGGGATGCTGATACGCTCAAGCCTTGCCTTTTTGTCTTCCCAGTAGGCATCCATCAGCTGTTTTTCCACTATCATCCGGGGCTGATCTTCGACAAGGTTCTCACCGGCGAAAGATTTCAGTATGACTTCAGGAAATGCTGGCGCAGGTATTCCTCCACGATTGCCCGTCTCTCTGAAATGATCGACAAACCCTTCCCAGGGCGCGATAGCCGTGAGATGAGGAGGCTGCTCGGCTGCAATAAACCACTGCGAGACGGCAAGCCAGGAGTTTCCTGCCATCCCCACTTTTCCACTTGACCAGGACTGCTGCGCGGCCCATTCAATAAAATCATAACCGTCTTCAGCCAGCTGCCGTCCCCAGTAAGAGATATGACCTTCAGATTTATAAGCCCCACGTGGATCTGGATTCAGAATAACGTAGCCTTCGTTGACCCAGAAAGCCGGATCGGGGCCTTCAAACTTCTGAAGTTCTGAGACCCACTCCAGCGGCACGCCGGAGCGCTCGTGTATATCATCCAGCCACTGACCGCCTATCTCTTTTCCATAGGGACTCCATGCTACCAGGGCCGGGTATTTCCCTTCCGCTACCGGGCGGAACACATCCGTATAAATGGTTGTACCGTCACGCATTTTAAGCGCAACGTCCCGCTCAAAAATGATGTCACAGGGCAGTGGTTTTGCCCCCTCACGCCGGATGGTCCCTTTTTTTAGCAGAGTCGTGCCGGGAGAAAATCCGGGATAGCGAGCGCGGGGAGCATTAAGAGGCAGCGGACGCCGATACCAGACAGAATAAGCGCTGTCGCCATAAATTTTTGTATTTTGCACGATACGATTCCCGTTTGTACTGCCGCTCTGAGCAAATGCCAGTCGCGGCATCATCATATGTGTAACGGCCATTCCCACTGCACCCGCCAGTAGCGAGCGTCGTGAAACTTCCGGGCCAGCTGGTTTCACTTTATTCATCACACCCTCTTTAAATCATCAATTGATGATTTAATTCTAAAGCGGATCGTTTACAAGTCAATCTGCTTGTTGCCGGACCACGATCCATGCCGCATTTTGTGCAAAAAAAGCCAGCTTCCGCTGGCCTGACTTGTTAAATCTCTATGACAATTTTACCCGTATGCTTACCGGCAAGCTGATGCCGGAATGCGTCCTGCAGCTCCCCGAGCGGCAAAACTTTATCAATAACGGGACGTACATCAGAGGCTTCAAAAGCGCGGATCATCTCTTTCTGATGCTCACGGCTTCCAACGGTGATGCCCCGGACGGTTAGCTGCTTGCCCATTATTGCCGCCGTAGGGACTTCTCCGGCAATGCCGGTAAATACGCCAATAAGCGTAATCCGGCCGCCTATGCGCGCTGCGGCAATTGACTGAGCCAGCGTGCCGGGGCCGCCAATTTCAATTACATGATCAACCCCCCGTCCACCGGTGAGCTCGAAGATTTTTTTACCCCAATGCGGCTCTTTACGATAATTAACTACACCGGCAACACCCTGATCACGCAGCCAGGCCATTTTTTCTTCAGAGGAAGACGTGCCCCAGACCCGGGCTCCGGTCATTTTTGCCAGCTGCAGGGCAAAAACGGATACGCCCCCGGTGCCCAGGATAAGAACATCTTCCCCCGGGCGCAGATCGCCTTCGGTAATCAAAGCCCGCCAGGCCGTCAGTGCTGCGGTAGGGAGCGTTGACGCCTCGGCATGCGTCCATCCTGCGGGGGAATGCGTGAAGAAACGGGCGGGACGGACAACGTATTCCGTGGCATATCCATCAATGCCGTCTCCGGGCGTTCGGCTGAAACCGGCGAGTGGGCACTCTCCTTTGTCCCAGTCCGGAAAAAATGTTGATACCACCGCATCCCCGGGTTGAAAATCTGTGACGCCTTCTCCGACGCTTTCGACGGTTCCAGCGCCGTCAGACATTAGGATACGACCCGCCTGCGCGGGCAGGGTACCCGCAGCGACGTTGTAATCGTGAAAGTTAAGCGAGACATTATGAATGCGGACGCGTATTTCACCTTTGCCTGGCTGGCCCGGATCGGTAACGTCTGTAAAGGCGATATTATCTACGCCCGCTTCATTGCCAAGGAGTACAGCTTTCATCGTGAAGGTTTTCCCCGTATCCGATAGAGTAAACTATGACTTTAGCCCTCTTTAACGTCCAGGATAAGTACCTACAAAAATGTCTGTATTCTCTGAACCTGCTAATGTAAAAAAAAATGTGCTGGCGACCCGGTTACGCAACGGAGAAACATTTGATGCGACGTGTCCTTCCAGAAGGCTGCTCAGTCACCTGACAAGCCGGTGGGGAACCCTGACGCTGATAACCCTCATGGATGGTACTCATCGTTTTGGAGAGCTGAAACGTAAAATGGGCGGAATTACCGACAGAATGTTGATAAAAACGCTGCAGGAACTCGAAAGCGCGTCCCTGGTCCACAGAAAGGTTTATCCCGTTTTACCGCCTCATACTGAATATGCGCTCACCGCTCCGGGACGTGAGGCGGCGGCACATATTGAAAGGCTGACCGACTGGATCAGTAACCACATTGACGGCACATGAAGCCGGACGGTGAATTATGTATTGGATGCGACTCTGGCCGGCGCGCGAAATTTTATAAACAATGAAAATAACGCACCGATTACCGCAGCGGATAAAAATACGGTTGAAGTGGTACCCGGAAGATAAGCCATGAACGCGGACAAAAACTGCCCAAGAAAGATAGCCATTGATAGCCGTGCCAGATTTCTTCCACGCACAGCGTTACTGCTGAGCTCGACAATAAGGTGATTTACCAGGGGAACGGAAAAACCGAATCCCAGTCCCAGTGCGATTCCCCCGGGGATCAGGAAAGGCATGGAAGACGCAAAAGCAAAGATCAGATGAGCAAGCGCGTAAAAGCCGAAAGCAATGGATAAGGTTGAAAAATCACTGTAACGGCTTACCAGCTTCGGCATCAGCCAGGCCCCACAGACGGCAACCAGAGAAACAAATGAGAGAAAATATCCCGTCTGAGACTCGGTGTTTCCCATTTTATGCAGGTGCAGGGGTAAGACAACAATGGCGGTAAAGAAGACAATCATGGACATCAGCGCGGCTGCCCAGGTCATCAGAACGGCTGGTGAAGTGGTACCCTGGCTGACATCCGTTTTAATCTGTTCAGACTCCGCTCTGTTGTCAGGTCGCGGAACAAACATCAGTACCATCAGCAGCATCAGCCAGGCAAATAAATAGAGCGCGAACGGCCAGCGCCACCCTGCAGCGGCAAGTAACCCGCCGATAAACAGGAATATGACGCCGCCCAGCTCAATCGACATACCCTGCCGCGCAATCATCTTCATACGTTCTGGCCCATTATAAAATACTGAAATCAGACCCGTTCCTGCAGTCATGATCAGCGCCGTCGCCCCTCCCAGCAGGAAGCGATCGGCAAAGACTGTAATGTAACCGGAAAGAAATGCACCGGCTGAACCTAACAAGCCGTACAGGAAAAGCCCGAGGCACAGTGCCCTGTAAAGCCCCGCCCGCTCGATGAATTTACCGGCAAGCGGTCCAAGCAGCACCACTCCCAGAGACGGTAGGGTAACAAGCCAGCTCTCTGCACCTTTCACGTTCAGTGCATCAGAAATACTGGTCAGTCCCGGCACGATTACGCATCCCACCATAATTGTCAGGCAGGCCACGGCCAGAAGCGTAACCCCCCCAATTTTATTTATCTGTAACATAAATTGCTCCATAATGACCGATATTCGGACGATAGCGTCCGCCATTCGGATATAGTATTCTGACTTCTATCCGATGATGTCAATGCGCAAAATGTAAGTTGAAAGTAAGGAGTCTCCATGCCGGCCAAATCTGCTGATTCGGGTACAAGTGTTATCGTTCGGGCAGCTCTGCTGCTGCGGACGCTTGAAGAACATCCTCGCGGGCTGACGATCGCCGCTTTGTCGCGTTATACCGGAATGCCGCGTACGACGGTACACCGGCTGGTCAGTTCACTGGAGGCTGAAGAACTTTTACTGAGTGCGGCAGGTTTTATCCGGCTGGGTCCTGCGCTGACAAGACTTGCGGCTTCAGCGCATACGGATGTGGTTGCTCTGGCGCGTACGCCTATGGAAATGCTGGGACGCCGGACGCGGGAAACCGTCGATCTCAGCGTTATGCGTGGTGCCCATGCGCTGCTCATCAGTCAGTATGCTTCCGATCAGGAGTTGCGTGTCATTTCACCGGTTGGAACCGCTTTCCCTAGCCACTGTACCGCTCCAGGAAAAGCGCTGCTTGCCCGTCTGGAAGACGAGCAGATAGTATCGTTTTATAGCCATACGCCTGAAATCAGGACGCAAAAATCATTAAGCAGCGTGGAAGATATTCTTGCTGAAGTCGCCAAAGTGCGAAAGGCGGGACATGCGGTAGATTATCAAGAACATGCGCAGGGTGTATGCGGCCTCAGCGTTCATATACAGTCTTCCCTGAGCGAGTTGTATGCTGTCTCCGTTGCCGTTCCGTCCCTGCGGTTTGAGGAAAAAAAGGAGTTTCTCATCGTATCTCTGATGAAATGCAAAGCGGAAATTGAAGCTATGATTTCAGGCTGATTATTTTATATAAGAGTGTCCGTAACGTCCGCTTCTGACACATAGCCGCTAGGCTAAACACGTATCAAATGCGTCATCATTTCAAAGTCGCCGACTGATAAATCGACTTTGAAATCATTGAGCTGATGAGTAGCTTTGGTTTTCGATTCCGCACTCATTACTTTTTTAATCTCTGTAAGAATCAGCAAAGAGATCAGATCCCGGCTTCGCGAATATCATGCGCGTTAATGGCACCGATAACCTGTCCGGCATCAGATGTCACGGGTGCTGCGGATATCTTCCGCTCCTGGAAAAAAGCCAACGCTTCGGCTGCATGCTGACCCGCTGAGAGGGCAAAACCAGGCGAGGTCATCGCATCCTGCACCGGCGCGCTGAGCGTGCCGCCTTTAAGGGGTCAGTTTGGAGATCGGAAATTTTTGTACGTCAAGCACATTATTTAAGCAATCCAGATACGTAAGAGATTGATTTAGCGTCAGTGGCTATCGCTCTTGCTGTAACGCATTTAGGTTATCCGATTAAGACCAAATCCCCTGAAAACGCTGTATAGGGGGCCGCTGGAAAACGGAAAATATCCTACGTTAAGCCTGTTTTTTAAGCAGTTATGACAGGCAGCTTTGAGCGAAAAGCGGACACCCGCATTGCGTAAACAGGTGTCCGATATTTTGAATATGGACAGATTACTTAACTCGCTTCCCCGTTTCGTCAATGACCTTCTCGCCATCCTCTTTGGTAAACGCTCGTTTCTGACCTTCCGGAAGAATATCCAGCACGATTTCTGAAGGGCGGCAAAGACGCGTACCAAGCGGCGTTACTACAACCGGTCGATTAATCAAGATCGGATGCTGAAGCATAAAATCAATCAACTGCTCATCAGAAAATTTGTCTTCATCAAGACCCAACTGCTCATAAGGTTCGACGTTCTTACGCAGCAATGCACGTACTGAAATACCCATATCTGAAATCAGTTTGCCAAGTTCATCACGAGTCGGGGGCGTATCGAGATAATAAATAATGGTTGGTTCGTTACCGCTGTTACGGATCATCTCCAGCGTGTTACGTGAAGTGCCACAGGCTGGATTGTGATAGATGGTAATGTTGCTCATATCAGTATCTCATTACAAAGTGATAGAGAGCCGCCACGCCAGCGCGGCCAGAGTGACGAAAAGCACGGGCAGGGTCATGATTATTCCGGTGCGGAAGTAATATCCCCAAGTGATGGTCATATTTTTCTGTGCCAGCACATGAAGCCACAGTAGGGTTGCCAGACTACCTATCGGGGTGATTTTAGGACCTAAATCGCAGCCAATCACATTGGCATAAATCATCGCCTCTCTGACGATGCCGGTCGCAGTGCTCCCGTCTATAGACAATGCACCAATAAGTACCGTCGGCATATTGTTCATCACAGACGACAGGAACGCTGTCAGGAAGCCGGTACCGAACGTGGCAGCCCATAAACCTTTGTCTGCCAGTAAATTGAGTACGGCTGAAAGATACTCAGTCAGTCCTGCGTTACGCAGACCGTAGACGACCAGATACATACCCAGCGAGAAAAATACAATTTGCCATGGCGCACCGCGCAGCACTTTCCCGGTATTTATGGCATGACCACGCTTTGCTACCACGAAAAGCACCGCAGCCCCAACTGCTGCTATCGCACTTACAGGGATCCCCAGCGGCTCCAGAACAAAGAAACCGACCAGCAGGAACAGCAGAACACCCCAGCCCGCCCTGAACGTAGCAGGATCTTTAATCGCATTGGCAGGCATCTTGAGAAGCGAAACGTCATATTTGGCGGGGATATCGCGGCGGAAGAAGATATGGAGCATGACCAGCGTGGCAGCTACAGACGCCAGGTTCACAGGGACCATCACGGAGGCGTACTGCGTAAAGCCCAGTCCGAAGAAATCCGCTGAGACAATATTTACCAGGTTGGAAACTATCAGCGGCAGGCTGGCGGTATCAGCAATGAACCCTGCTGCCATGATAAAGGCCAGAGTCGTCGCCTGGCTGAATCCCAAAGCGAGCAGCATCGCAATCACAATCGGCGTCAGAATCAGTGCTGCCCCGTCGTTAGCAAACAGCGCAGCAACCGCAGCGCCAAGCAGTACTATCCAGGTGAAAAGCAGGCGCCCACGTCCGTTACCCCAGCGGGAGACGTGCAATGCTGCCCATTCAAAGAAGCCGGACTCATCGAGCAGCAGGCTGATGATGATGACCGCAATAAATGCCGCTGTCGCATTCCAGACGATATTCCAGACAACGGGAATATCAGCGATATGGATGACACCGGTTACCAGCGCCATCACAGCCCCGATACTCGCGCTCCAGCCAATACTCAGACCTCTGGGTTGCCAGATCACCAGTACCAGTGTCAGTAAAAATATACTCCCTGCCAAAAGCATCTCAGACTCCGTCATATATGATTATGTAAATGTGTCTTCTGTCTCAGCAGGAGGTGCAAGCTGATTTGTCCAGCCATTCACGCACATCCTCTCGCATACATTGCCAGGACGTCGTGACCGTCTCTGCTGCCCATGCTGGCATGTGGGGAGACAGGCGGTAGTGAATCCATTTGCCTTCCCGGCGGTCAAGTACCAGTTCTGCTTCACGAAGGATCGCCATGTGGCGCGAAATCTTGGGCTGTGACTCAGTGGTGGCCGCACAGATATCGCACACGCACAGTTCTCCGGACTCCCGCAGAAGCATGACGATGGCTAGCCGTGTTTCATCCGACAGGATTTTGAAAAGCTGAACAGGTTGTAGCATTTTTCACTCCGTTCCCTTTATAATTTACACATATGGTAAATCATATGTGTAAATTATAAAACACCTAGGTATCCCGGAGGAGAAATAATGGAACACTTTCCTGCACTGAACGCTGATTGCTTTGATCATCACATCGCTGAACAATTACACCTGCAGGAGCCGCCACGGATTCTGATCCTGTATGGCTCAGTAAGAGAGCGCTCTTACAGCCGCTTTGCCGCGGAGGAAACAGGCCGCCTGCTGACAGCGATGGGCGCGGAGGTGAAACTCTTTAATCCCTCAGGTTTACCCCTGCCGGATGATGCGCCAGACACGCATCCTAAGGTCACCGAGCTGCGTGGTCTGGTCAGATGGTGTGACGGGATGGTGTGGAGTTCTCCGGAACGGCACGGTGCTATGAGCGCAGTTATGAAGGCACAGATCGACTGGATACCCTTAAGTGAAGGTGCGGTACGCCCTTCGCAGGGCAAAACTCTTGCGGTAATGCAAGTATGTGGCGGCTCGCAGTCCTTTAATGCCCTGAACCAGATGCGTATTCTTGGACGCTGGATGAGAATGTTCACTATTCCCAACCAATCTTCAGTAGCCAAAGCCTGGCAGGAATTCGATGAGAACGGGCGAATGAAACCTTCGTCCTGGTATGATCGTATCGTCGATGTCGCCGAGGAGTTGTTTAAAATCACACTGTTGCTCAAGGGGCAAACCGTTTACCTTGCCGATCGCTACAGTGAACGAAAAGAGAGCCATCAGGAGCTTTCATCTCGCGTCAATCAGGACAAAATATAACGTCCTTGCTTATTGAGCTCAAACGTCCGCTCCTGGCACGAAGCGGGCAAGTTACCTTAGTTGATGGTCCGCTGTGAGCGAGAAGCGGAAATTCTGCTTACAGGGTAACCTAATCCACATGCCAGAGGATCTCTAAAAGAGAATTGTTCGGTTTAACGGGTTACTTACAGTAGTCCCTCACATTTTTGGGACTTCCGGATTTTGGTCTCTCCCCAAGAATCAGAAGCCAGGGAAGAGATCACGTTGGACTTTTGTTAGAGGGCTATGTCCCGATATTTTTTTGCGAGATACTCTGCATTGCTTATCCACTGCCGAGTAATTGTATGTCTGTTTGGCAGGTCGAGAACGGATAGGGCTTGCTTCCCATTAATTGCATCACCGATTACGTGCGATGAGACGCTGTCACGAAACGCGACAAGTGCTTGAAAGAAACCGTTCCCTGCTGGTAGGCATTGATACATTTTCAGTCGTAGAGGTGTATCCAGAAAAACGTTATCGCTACGGTCAAAAGATGACTTAACCAAATGATAGTCATATACCAGTTCGTCGAACGGATCAAAATCAGTGCTATTCATATAGCCACTACTGAAATCCCATTTCTCTAGCCAGTCTAAATGAGCTACAGGCAGTTTTTGTTCTAAAAGCTGTTTTAGATGGGCAAACTGTTCCTCCATAGCGTTTGGATTTGGCTGAATTATTGACGTAAATTGTACTTCAGGGAAATAACGCTGCCGTGCAAAGAGCGGCAAAAAATTAATATTCTCTAGCTGGCTCCAGTAACGGATATGAACTTTAAATGAGGTGCCATCTTTACGAGTATGTGTCAGATAGCCATCAGGCATTGCATTCTGAATTGAAGTATGTGGACTCGCAGTCGTCAGTAAAAAATAGTGCTGTATCGGGTTAGGATAATTATCAGTTTTTTTCAGCTCAACCTCCAAGTTTTCCAAGGTAAAAGGGCGTGAATACCATTTGCATTGTGCCACCACTGGCAGTGTGTTGATAGGCCAACTTATAATATCAACTCCGCCCTGCGCCTGGCCTGATGAACCAAAACAAGCGAAATTTACGTCCCTACCTACACTTTTACTTACGATCTCTCTCATCCACCAACAACAAAAATCTTCAAAGTCTGTTGCAGAGCGAAAATTCAAGTTACGCATCACAGTTCTCTAAAATCATCCCAAAAAGCGATTATCTCCTATTCCAGTCATGTATGCAATTTCCTATTATAATCATTGTGATAGTTCGTATTTGCTCACAAAATCGATGGAAGAGTATTAAATTAAATGAACTTATCGTTCATGAATCCACCGCATATTAAATTTTGCATGTGGATATAAAATTCCCACCTTGCAAGATTTCTCTTTTTTTTGTGCGTATTAAGTGGAGGCTGTAGCCAATAAATCAGCTGTGATTCAATACTATCTAAAATATCAAGTGCTACTTGTTCAGGTTGTATCCAATCAAGAGAAATATATTCGTTATCAATATAAAACCAAGCGGTGCATCTGTAGATATGTTTTGACTTACTTTGGTACTCAGGTGCATGTAACTTCAATGCTGCGCTATGACCTCCATTGAAGCGCGATGTATTTTTTGTCTTTCCAACATAGACCAATTCTTCATCATCTCCATCACCACAAGATATCAGGTAGATGGGTAGTGATGGTAAGGGGGCTTCACCCAATTCAGTTAAGATTTCTTCCTGTTCCCATCTGTCAAGCCATCCGCCTTCAAGTCCCCTAATGAGTTCACTAGCACTATCTAAGTAGGACTGGGTATTTGCTCTGGCGTCTTTAAGGCTCAACCACTGCATACTCATTACTAAGTGAAGGGGTTCGCATTCCTCGATTGAAATCCAACAGGACCAATCTGGGGTGGGGACATCTATGTGTCCCGGGGTATAAAAACGCTCTGGTATAGGCTGACGCCGGTCAAGCCACCCTTTTAAGGGATTGAACATGTATTCAATATCTCAACGTTTATTTAATGTTAAAAGAAACTAGGTAAGTTTGTATCTTGTAATCTAAATGTCATTTATTGGGTATGTCTACCAAATTATATTGATACAGCTTAACAGGTGTAATGTCCGTTTCTGGCAATAGCTGGCACCTATATTAAAACCCTGTTGGCCCTCCGGCTTCTCTGCATTGCCAATTTATCAGCCCGACTTTGTTAACCATTATGCCTGTGAGTTCCACCAAACCGCCAGAACAGTGTTATGGGCATTACGGCGGGCGTCTGATGGAGAAAGGAGGAAGAAAAGGAGGGTGATAGGACGCTCACAGGTAATGCCGGCTTTCATTATTTCAGACTGATTTTTCTAACTGTGTTCCGGTCGATTAGCAAGGGCCGTTCAAAATTCAGTTTCCCCGCCAGCGCTTTTAGTCAGTACCGCGATTTCCAGACTACGGTATAGTTTTTCTCCAATCGACATGGTATGACCCAGCAACTCATCCAAATCCTGTTCTGTAATCACTACAAGATTTCCGTCTTTATCTTTACCGCCCCGATGCACCAAATGGTTACGCTTCAGCGTGGCTATTTCAATCGCATCGATTGGCCAGTCCTTCTGTACGTCAATATCAAACGTAGCTTTGAATCGCTTCAAAACGCGATCAGTGTTATGCCAGCTTGCGCTGATCAAATGCTCCTTTACTGCTTTGAGAAGCTCATTTCTTACTTTCTCAATAGGTTCACCTTTGAAAGGTAAAGCGGCAATCTCTTTACTTACTTTGAACTCTGACTTTCCCTTTTCAATGAATTCAGTAATATAAGACTCATCTTCATTAATAGCGTTAATGAACAACTCAACATAAAGTGTTTCCAGCGTTGTAATGACATTGGTGTACAGAAGGCTGAGAAGATGATCCTTCCTTTCACCTTCAAACTCTCCGTTAGCTAGGGATTTTATGCCTTCAATATTTCCGACGAATTTAGCGAAAGGCGCTTCGGATGATGTGACCGCATTGTACAAATCATCATCGTACCAGTCGGTGTTATTTGAATTTCCTGACCATTCAAAGCAATCCGCTTGGAGTTCGTCGACTAACTCCTGGATGTAATCGTCCTTAACGAATCCGCCAAAGTACCCCTGAAGCTCTTCATCAGCGTCGTACGGACCGCCATAAATATACGCGTATCCACCTTCCCGTGAGTTATAAGGGCAGGCATTCACTGGGTCTTCGTAGTGTTCATAAAACCAGTTGCGCATCACTTCCAGCTGATTCGCTTTGCTGTTGTATTGCAGGGACTTAAGCGGGACTTTCTTATCATTAATCACAAAGATTTCTGACATATCTTCATGTCTCCCAGACTGGACTATAACCTTTGAATTTTTCCTAAAGATTAATGTAGCACGATTCAGGAAATGCCTGCTGCTGATACGCAAAAACTTCAGCCACTGCCAGGTTTAGATCGCCTCCTGATCCCCGTCAGACCGGACAGTCAGTCCAACTGCGCTAGCCGGTAAAGCGGGCAGACTCCGTTGAACCGCCATAAGCATTGTTTCGGGTCTAGCTGCTGGTTTAAGTATCCCTGCAAAACGGACCATCAATTTTTAGAGAGCCTCTGGCACTTCAACTTCCGTTGTTGGCACAAAGCTGTCTGTCAGGTTAGGTTATGGCCTTGAGCCATAAAAATGTTAGCTCAAATCTTCGCTAACATATTTAGAGGCATTTTACCCGAATTCAATTGTCAATGTGTATTCCTGCATCACCAGAACGAGCTGCGGTACTCCGTGCTGCCGCAATACGCCCGCGAGCAATTTCCACATAATCCGCTTCGCGCTCAATACCGATGAAACAGAATTCTTCCATCGCCGCAGCTTTGCCGGTGCTTCCACTCCCCATAAAGGGATCAAGTACAGTGCCGCCCGGGGGCGTAATCAGACGGCAGAGGTATCGCATCAGTTCTGTAGGCTTTACACACATATGATTGTTACCCTGACCACGGTCCTTTCTGCTGGCTTTCGCACAATAAAAGAACCGACTGGGGCTGCTAATTTCTACCTGCTGAGGGTTATCCCTGAACCAGGCAAGCACTGCGGCACTGCCATCATGGATAAGATTGGCAGGCCATCGGCCATCGGGGTTTCCTTGCCTGGCGATATCCCCGTCACCTTTATTTCTGCCTCGCCACATGTGGTTGGGATCGGAACCTCCCGGTCCATTTGGATAATCATAGGATGATTCTCCTTCTGCCAGAGGGATCCTGCATTCGCCGATGTTCAGAACGCCGGTACCATACACGTCTACGTTGGATGCTATGCTTCCCTTACATGGCTTGCGGGCAAGGGTAATCGGTTCCAGCGCCGGTTTTAACGCGTGGTGAGATTTAGGAAAGCCCGAACCGTATACCCAGCCCAGCATTCCGTCACGTCCAAATGCCGCATCTAGCAATTTGAGCTGCTCCGGCGATAAACTTTCAATGAGTACCCTGGCAGCATTACTGGTCTCGTAAAGAAATACAATCATGTCACGTATTTCAAAGCCCGCATCCTCAATACGCGCTGCCATCCGGTGTTGAGTACGGGATCCCGCGAACGACAACAGATGGCCACCGGGTCTGAGTACGCGCAGACATTCTTTCCAGATCGCCAGTGAAGGGACATCATAGTCCCATGTCTTACCCATGAATTTAATACCATAGGGCGGGTCGGTCACGATGCTGTCCGCAGAGTTGCCAGGCATACTGCGCAGTACGTCAAGGCAGTCACCATGAGTCAAAATGTCATACATGGCGTTCCCTCCCGTCATCGTCAGCAACTGATGAAGACGGGCCACCCTGTTTATCACTGACACTATTTTCCAGTTCATCAAGGGTGCGGAAGAGAAACATCTCGCGGTTCTTCGCGTCAAACGAAACGGGAACACTGTTTCTCATCACCGTCCTGATGCTGGCAAACAGCCTGACCAGTGATTCTTTGGTTTTATCATCCGGCATAACATACATCGCATAGTGCCAGCGTCCGGCGTCGCTGGCGGCAAGATGACTGTTAATAATGCTGATGTAACGGGCGCGGGTTTTCATCGTTCGCTCTGTTTCCACCGCAACGATGGCACCACTGCTTAAAGTAATAATGCCGTCCGGTCGGTGCCGGAAGCCCGGGTATCGCGACATAAACTCTCTCCGATCACCGTTAAGCCAGCCTGTACCGCCTTTTTCCTCAAGGGCGATCCTGACCCGCTGATTTAGCAGTCGATGTTCCAGCGTCGAGTGTTTGAGTTTTCCCGGTTCAAAATAGGCGGGGAAAACCTTGTCATCAGCGCTAACCACCATTGCCAGTCCCTGCATGGTGATCCCCCACAATGATTTTTTCCCGGTCAATACCGGATACTCATGTTTATTGAGGAGACCCATTGCAACCGCTTTATTAAGCAGGTTATACATCGCATGCTTATGTTTTCCTTTATAACCGACAGCTCTTTTTAAGGTCCGGAAATCAGAGAATGTTTCTTCCTTGAGGAAATACAGCAATGTCCGCATTCTCCGTTTTGCGGCTTCATTTCTTTCAGCAACGTTATGAACAAGCATTGATAGCCTCACAGGTTGATGGACGGTTTATGAGTCTGGTTTTCTTTTTCGGTATGCAGAGGGGGTTTATGCTCAAATGAAAACAGGTCGATATATTGCTTCTTCGCCGGTATGTGGAATAGTTTGGTTGCCTTCGCCAGATCGTTCTGAGTAAAAACAAAACCAACAAATTGGGGTAGGTTAAGCAACATGTTGCTGTCTATAT
Organism: Sodalis sp. RH16; assembly: GCF_047324245.1. Classification (NCBI taxonomy): domain Bacteria; kingdom Pseudomonadati; phylum Pseudomonadota; class Gammaproteobacteria; order Enterobacterales; family Bruguierivoracaceae; genus Sodalis; species Sodalis sp. RH16. The sequence continues at coordinate 4,184,686 of NZ_CP178737.1, forward strand.
AATATCTCTCAGCCTGGCGGATCATCCTGTCCGTTTCTATTTTCTCCGTCAGGGATATATCCGTTTTAACTTTCCTCATTTCATCGTCTACCAGAATGGAGCCGGTCATTCTTGCTACCCAGTCGGCAGTGTCCGGATCGCGAAGGCGATAAACCAGCATAAACTTGCAGTTCTCAATCACCGAACCGGCAACGGCATCACCCTCCAGATCTGCCGGACAATCATATAAATCTTTTACCGACTGGTGAGCCATGATGATATGCACACCTTTATCCCTCGCTGCGCCTAGTCCTTCGAGCGCAGGGCGGGACAGGTGATACTTAAGTTCATCAAGGAAAATAGCGACCGGACGAGGTTTGCCTTTTATCCGGTCACGTGTTTCGGCTATCTGAATCAGGCGGGTTAAAATCATCCGCTGAGCTGATATGATTTTCTGATTACGCATCGAGCCGATGATGTAACAGCATCCGCCTTCATCGAAAATAGTCTTTAAGGAAAATCCGTTCTGGGCGTTAATGGAATTGGCTAATGCGATTTCCTCAAGCTCGCCATAAAAAGCAGGCACATCTTCACTAATGGATTTCACAAAGTCGGTATTAAATAAATCACGTAATGTCATTCCCTTTTCATAAATAGCTGCTGTGTTTCTGGCTGCACGACGGTCGGCAATACGGTAAAAGTCAGCACCTTCGCCTTTTTTACCTAGACTGAAACCGGCATTAAACAGCTCTTCCAGTTGTTCATGAGAAATATCAGCCAGTAAATCAAGCTGAAAATTAAGGTCATTCAGGTTAATAATGACGAATTGTTTTCCGGCTTTCTGACAAGCCCCCCGCAGTACATGCGGTGCCCACTCATCATTTTTAGGGTCTTCGACAAATACGCCTTCACCTGAAAGTATTGCCTGATAAAGCAGTACACAGGCACTGACGCCTTTACCAGAGCCTGTGGTGCCGATAAGGTCAGCGTGTTGAGTTTGAAATTCTTCGGCGGTGATATATTGCGGCTGGTTGTCTTTATCCAGCCCGATAAAAATACCGTTATTCAGGTCAACATAATCCAGCGGGTTATACGCAATACTGTCAGGTAACATGTCTCTGACTTCACGAACATCCGTTCTGACATTTCTTTCCAGTTTGCTTTTTCTAATCATCCTGTGTTTTAGGCTGTCGATTTCTCCGGCCAGCACCCTTCGGGCAGCAATATGAAAAGCCAGACCTGCCAGCGTAAATCCGACCGTCAGTATCCAGAGTGATAATCTGAACAGTATTTTATTGTCGAGTACGTCAAAGAAAAAACTCAGCCCCTGAATGGTCAGCGGTGACAGGGTGCCGAATATGAAAAAGAAGGTGGATACACCCGCCACCGATTTTAACCAGAAGGGGGCGTTTTTTCTTTCTTCACGTGGCAGATGAAAGATGAATGGCAGCGTCAGCCCGGCAAATATGGACAATATTACTGGGTTGTATTGCAGCCACAGCAGAAAAAAAGAAAATGCATCCGAAAAGGCATTCAGCCTTTGCATCAGATGAGTTCCCATTGCAGTGATCTCCGGTCTGATTTCGGTGTGACGGGCGCATCACATGGGCGTTACCGATGGACGTTAAACCCCACGCCCACACGCGACGCCTATTGAGGACGCCCATAAACGGATGAAAAGTACTGAACGTCTCCGACGCTCACGCCCGTTATCCGCGCTTTCAGAAAACAGCCGACGCGTGGTCGTCAGTCCCCTGAAACGTCCGAATGACGGGCAATGGCGTGTGACATTTCGCTCGAGCTGGACGCTCGCACTGCATGTCACATGGGGGTAATGTCGCCGCTGGACGCTGCGCCAAAACCCCCAGGGTCAATGGCGGCACACCGTCGCCGGCTACGCGCGACCACCCCCTTTAAGACGGTCGCTTTCGCCTTTTTCTTCCCTTTACTCGTTCCTCGCAGCGGGAATAAAAGGGAAGCTGACCTTTAAAGAGGGTGGTCGCGCCACGCTACCGGCTTTGGGCCGGAGACTTAGCCGCGACGGTGTGCGGGGCTGTGCCCCCCGGGTAAACCGCTGTCGTGGGCGACAGCTTTTCGCTCGCTGGGGCGGCGAAATTTATCCGGCTCCCCCCGGCCTGCAAAATCCGCGTGGGCGCGGCTGTTTGCAGGTGAGGCGCGGTACCTGAATTATTTTCGCTCCTTAACCCGCGAAAATATTTCTGTCCGCTGCCTCATTTTTACGGCCCCTGTTTCTTCGCTCCTTAATCCGCGAAAAACAGAAGCCGTAAAAACCTGAAAACCGTCATGCTCTGTGCCAGTCTCGCCAGTATTAACCACGAACGCGGCCATATTTACTGATGATCTGCTCGATAGTCGCCGGGTCTGCCGAATCACATTCACTCAAAAATGATTTTCTGGCATCGGCCGTATGGTCAGGAAGAAAGCCGTGTTTATTCTTTTTCACGATATTAAAGAATGCCCGTTCAGCGGAGTGACATTCACTGCCGCCGCTGTTTCTCGTTGTTTTACCGTACATGCATAAAACCACTTCGCATGCATCAGTGGCCATTGCGGATGTTGAACATGACGCCATAACGCCGAGAAATAATAAGGAGAGTATGACTTTCTTCATTTCAGTCACCAGTATGATTAATGAAAGGTTGCGTATTTAGGGTAATGTTATTTACCAGAGTTATTTTCTGAATGCCTCTTTCAAGCCATTTAAATGAACTGGCTTAAAGTAAATATCATGCATCCGGCGAATATCGCCGTGTATATCAATACTGACGATGACATCAATGCTTTTTAGTACCTTGCGTAACAGCACATCAAAAGGAATATTCCGGCAGTCGGGGTTTTCATAGCAGCGGTCAATGATCCCTTCAATACATTCTTTCGGGCTGCCCGCATGCATGGAGGTGATTAATCCCTCATGCCCGGAACCAATAATTTTCAGCGCGTCCCATGCCTCTCGCCCGCGAATTTCCGCCAGCAATATCCGGTCAGGGTTCATGCGATAATTAGCACGGATCAGTCTGCCGGGCGTGACAATGGCGTTGTCCCCGGCATCCGCCGGGTAAAAAAGATGAACATAGTTGGCGTGGTGATAAAAACGGATTTCAGGATTATCCTCAATCGTTACCAGACGGAGATGCAGCGGAATATAATGCAGCAGCGTTTTCATATAGGTGGTTTTGCCGGAGCCGGTTTCACCCACAATAAAAATCGTTTTGCCGTATTCCACCGCCTTTTCCATAAAACGGGGGATGTTCCCGCTCTGATATAACTGAACCAGTGCATCATCTTGGCTTTCCGTTTTCTCCTGACCGGCCACACGCTGATAAAATCCCGAATCAATCCATGACTGATGTGTTTTCTGTTCAAAAGAGGGCTTGCGCAGCGTAATGGACACCGTATTACGCTCACAGGCGGGGGGAATAATCGTCTGAATACGTTCGCCGGATTCGAGAGTGGCCGACAGTATCGGTGACGTATCGTCAATATTATCGTCCTGCCAGGACGCCAGCGCTCTGGCAAAAGCATGACACTGACGCAGCGTGACCGGGGATTCATGCCGCTGCCATGCCCCCTTTATTTTGGTGTGCAGTTCCCCCGGTCGGTTAATTGCGATTTCGGTCAGCCCTTCGACTGGCAGATAATCACCGAACAGCTGATTTTTCATAAAATCCAGTGACAGGTTTTCAGCGCTCATACCATTTCTTTTTCAGCCGTAGTTGATAAACAGAGGAAAAATCAATATCCGTACCGGTCATGATGCCGATCACATCGCCCTGGTTCAGGTACATCGTGGGCGGGATACTGATGCTGTTTTCCAGCGTCGTTTTCGCCATTTCCGCCGTGGCGGCGCGGGTGTTTTCGGTATAGTCGGTATTGCGGTCTTTACCCGGCGCGGCCTCTGATGCCGCTGCTGCCACGTCCTGCACGGTACTCAGCATCAGGGCGTTGCCGAAACGCTCCCAGAAATGGCTGTCGATCCAGCCCGCGATCCCCGCCTCACCGAGCGGGCCGGTGGCCTGCGTATCGGTGAGCGGGATTTGCAGGCTGCCGGGCTCCGGCGTGCGCAGCTCCGTCCACAGCACAAACATCCGGCTGCGCCCATGTTGCAGTGCGCCGGTGCGGTAGACACCACGGGCGACCGTTCCTGCCGGGATCAGTTTCACATGGTTACTGGCGCTCCAGACATTTTCACCGATCAGGCAGGAGATATGACCGCCAACATCGGACACGAAGCGCCGCATCATCGAACACGGAATATAGTGATCCACCGGGATATAGAGATCGGGATCAAGGCCCAGCCGCCTGACACCGGTGACGCGGGCAACGCCCGGATTGTCGTTGTTATTGCTGCCTGCCGGTGCTGTCGTATCCGGGCAGCGCAGGCGTCCATCTTCGCCACTGACCAGTACCGACTGACAGGATGTGTACGCCGTGGAGGCTGACGGGCTGCCCGACGTTTCCGTGTTGCTGCGCAAACCGCTTCGGGACGAGCGTGTATTGTCGCCTGACCCTGTACTGCCGCTGTTCAGCCCGTCTGTCAGTGCTGCCGCCTTGTTCAGGGCGGGTGGCCCAGGCGGCAGAGCTGGAGTGGCCGGGGCGCTCTGACTGGCAGGGCCTGCGCTTTCCTGCCTCCCTGGCCCGAACAGGCCAAACGGGTTACTGTCCATGCCCAGATTCTTACGCTCCTGCTGCACCGCCCCGGAGGAGGGCGGCGGCGCGGTGTCAGATTTTTTCTCATCATCCCTTTTCAGGGCGCTGAGAAGACGATCGCCACCGGATGCCAGGGCGATCACCAGCGCCAGACTCAGCAGGCTGACTATCAGCGTACGGTGACCGGACGCCTTACGGAAACGGGTCACTTCCGGCTGGCCGGGCGGCGTTTTCTGCTCCGGCTCCTGATATGTCATTGCCGCGCGGGCGCGTTCACGGGCTTCCGCTTCCCGTTCTGCGGTGGTTTTTTCCGGTTCGTCCGGGAAAGACTTGTCGGTCATTTTGCCTCCAGCGTAACGGACGGCGAAACGGTGTCACTGTTGGTCAGCGGGATACGCCCGAATCCGTCGTTTTCGATCCCCACCACAGAGGTGCCGTAACGCAGTACCAGTTGCGGCGATGCCGGAACCACCATCACGGTGTAGTTGCCCTGTTGAACTGTCTGCGGCGTGACCGCCTGCTCCTGACCATTAACCACCCGGAAGACAGAAGGCAGGGTTTTCGTGGGGGAAAAACCGATATACGCAAAACGGCCGTCATCCCAGGCAAAGTCCGGGGCGATAGAGGTTGATCCCGTGGCCACCCGTTTTATATAGCGCCAGTTGCGTGGCGTGGTGGCCTGCCCGAATGCCGCCGCTATCTGCTGCCGGTTCAGTGTTTCCTGCTGTCGTTGCTGGCGGGTGGCGCTGGCGGAGGCTGATTTTTTCCTCTGCTCATCGGGATAGTGGTAGCGGATAACAAATGCCTGAGCGGGCGAGTCTTTATCCAGCACGTTCAGCTCCAGGCTGTAGTCGCGTTTCGATGTCACCACGAACAGGTTGGTTTTCCAGTCTTTTGCCGTCGGCAGAAAGACCTGGCTGATGTTGTTTCCGCTGGCATCTGTGACCGGCTGAGCGATGGGATTCGGGCTGACACCCACCCGGTTATCGCTTTTCGTCACGGTCCAGCCCCTGGGAAAGCCCGCCTGAGCGTCGATGACTGTTTCATCGTCATCAAACACCAGCATGGTGACGTAGCCGGGTCGGGTACTGACGACCGTGGCGTTCTGGCTGTTGTACGTGACGTTCTGCATCCGGCTGTCATACGTGCTGCCGCGCGGTATTGCCGCGCTCCACGCCACGCATGACGCCAGTAAGCCGGAGAGGAGCAGGATGTGTTTCAGCATCATTCCCCCCTCAGCTCTTTATCGCGCTGGTAGCTGGTGACGATAAATCCCAGCGGGTTCACTTCGCGCTGGCTGTCGGTCAGTTGCCGGTGCGGGACGTAGCGGTAAGTGAGGCGGATATTCCAGACATCCGTTTTCACAGAATTATCAGCAATACGACGAATTGTGCGCTTAATACGCAGTGTTGCCAGATTATCCGGCCCGGTGGCAGGCGCATGCACATTGGAAATAATGTCGATATAGACAACATATTCCGCCTTGTTAAAAATAACGTCCGGTGCCTGGTCGCCGTTAAACCCGTCCAGATAGTCCCGGTTCACGCTGTCGCTGTTAAATAACTGCACGTCGTCATAATCACGCTGGAGGGAGAAATAATTATATCCCTCGCGGAGTCTGACATAGTGTGCTGCCAGTGAATGCGCCAGTGCCTTTTCAGACGAAATATCCCGTTCCTTCACGCGGGTCATATATTCATAGCGCCCGGTCTGGTTATCCACTGACCATAATTCAGTGTCGGTGGTTTTCAGCGGCAACAGAATAATAATGGCCGCAATCGCCATTGCGGCCAGAATCAGTCCGGCAGCGGCCACCCGCCAGGCGGTTTTTCGGGAACGCTCTTCCTTTTCCAGCAGGATGGATTCAAAAGAACGGGAAACATTAACAATGTTCTGAATATCAGACATGGTGAGTCAGCTCCTGAATGATGGCGGGGGAATTTACAGGCTCGGGTTCGCCGGATACCGGCGGAAGGTCGCCCTGATGCCGTGCGCAGCCCGTGAGCGCGCACAGCATCAGAAGGAAGATGCTGAATTTCATGGAAGCCCCTTATCGTATGGATGCAGGAATGCCGCACCGGTGGCGCAGGCCACGGCGTGACGGGGAAAGGAAATTAAGAGACGGGAGGATTAACGGTGACGCTGCCGGTTCAGGCGTTTCATACTTTCGATGGCGGCGGCGCGTTTTTGCCAGGCGCTCACGGTTTTACCCGCGCCTGCGCCAGTGAGTCTGCCGGTCGCCGCTGCGACGGCCATGCCGCCTTTCGCAGCCAGGCGGGCACCACCCTTTATCCCCGGCCCGGCAAGGTCGGCGGATTTGTTCGCCAGTCCGGTCAGACCACTCATGGCCGCCCCCTGTAACACCGCCTGTACAGCGGATCCGCTGAGGGCGCTGGCGAGCTTCGCCGAGAACCAGACCACCACACCGGCTGCAATCCCGGCCAGCAGGCACTGTGCCGCCAGCGTCACCATGTTGCTGACATTGGATGTCCGGGTCGCTGCATCAAGGATTTTATTCAGGTAATTGATGGCGATACGGATGGATAAGGCGGAAAACATGATCGTTAATATTGCCGCGAAAATCGTTTTCAGCCAGTTATCAAACATCGGCTTAAGAAAACCGTACAGCAGGCAGAAAATAAAGAGCGGCGCGGTGGTCGTCATTAACAGGATGATAATTTCAGCGAGCAGGTTGACAAAGGTGGCAGCCAGTAACAGAACGATCGCGCCGCCCCATACCAGCACTTCGGCAAAGCCACCATTCAGTTTGACGTAAGTCGAGGTGTCCATACTGAACAGTGTCTGCCCCAGTGTCTGTGCCTTTTCCCAGACGGTATCAAGCAGCGCCCAGACGTTATCATTGCCGCTGACACCGTCTTTGAGTCCCTGGATAGCCGCTACCGCCATATCCAGCCAGCCATCTCGGTTTAACGCAAAGGTGGTGATCAGCAACATTCGCCCCACATCCCAGACGACATCTTCAACCGGGGCCCGGAGTTTGCCAGCCAGTGTCTGATAACCGCGATACAGTATAAATAAGGTAAAAGAGCTGACGATGATGACACTGATCATCGTACCGTAAGTGGAAGACTGACCTTCCAGTACGGCATTAAGTCCATCCATGATGTTTTTGTCCATACCCACAAAAATACCACCGGACATGGTGCCTCACCTGATATATAAAGAAAGGAAATAAAAAACAGGGAGAATTCCCTGTTTTGCTGGAGGAGATATTACTGTGTGACGGATTTTCTCTTTTCGGCTTCCTGCTGAAAGATTATCTCAAATTTTTCTTTTATTCCGGGCTTGCCAATTTGAGCGAACATAATGGCAGCCCGTTGAGCAAACTCGCAGTTATCGCTTGCCTCGCCATCCTTCAGGCATTGCGTATAAACCGCATAAGTTTCGTCAGGATGCTGCTTATACCAGGCCTCGGATTTGGTTTCCTTGCAGCCGGACAGTAATATCACGCCTGAGAGTATGTATAAGGTGAACAATGATCTGAGCACGGATAACCTCCTTATAAATTATTAAGGTCAGCAACAGGAGCCGTTAGCTGCTGCTGTTCAAAGGCTTTCTGTCTTTGCTGTTCCAGCAATGTCGTTCGCTGTTCAGCCTGTCTGACAGACATCTCCCACTGATTCGTCAGCGCATTTAACTGTACGCTTTTCGCCGCAATGGCGTTAGCCAGATCCTGAGACTCTTTCGAGTCCTGCGCATTCGATATACGGTCAGATAAGTCTGATATATCGCTGAGTGTGTTGTTTATCCTCTTTTCAACGTCAGTGGTATTCTCAATCGCCATTGCCTGATTGAGGATCATCTGTTTGCAACTGTCGGCCAGGACCTGAGACTTTATTCCTTCCTGTTCCTCGCTGCATACGCTGAATGATTTGTATTTATTGTAAAGGTTTTGCAGTTCAGCAGAATATGAGCTGTTTTGCGTGGTCAGCAGATCATCCAGTGAAATACCGCTCTTACGGAGATTATCAATATCGGTTTTCAGGCTTCGGGCATCGCTGAGAAAACCCTGAATATCCCGCACGCCGGTTGCAGTAGCTAACTGTTTTTTATACGCATCAAGTTCACTTTTATAATGGGTAACTGTATCCTCCCATTGCTGTAATTTCTGCATCCACTGGTTAATGGATTCGGTATTCTGCACGGCGTCGAAAACCGGTATTCCGGCGCTGAACGCCTGCGTCGAGAAAAATAACGATAATGCCAGAAAGGTATATCTGGTACGCATATCAGTGACCTCCGTATGAATATTAGATTGCCCGCTCAAGGAAAGTTTCTTTCCATTCATCAGGTCGCATGCCGTCCTGATAAATGGCATCGAATATTTTCAGGTTGTCCTCACTGCCGCTGAGGAGCCGGGTGAGTTTACCCAGCCCGGACAGATCCATTTTTGCCATCGCCACAAACGGGCGGGTTTCCCCGGCCCGCAACGGTGTTTTCAGGATGACCATGTAATGCTCGCCCGGATCCAGATTCCTGACCGTGTCATAAACGCTGTCCGGCACTTTCATTTTTTCCACGTAATCCGCATGACTGGCCTTCGGGTTGGCGAGGAAAATCTGGGTGCCGCACTGTTCAATAATCGCCGGGGCGATGGGATGTCTGACGATTTCATCCGGTGACTGTGTTGCGGGGACGAATATGCCGTTCAGCTTGCGGATAACTTTCAGCATATTGAGCGAGAAACGGGAAAATTCGACATCGGACAGCCAGCGCCAGAACTCATCCATAAACATCACCAGGCGGCGACCGTCCAGCAGGCTGGTCACGCGATACAGCAGGTAAAAGGTCACGGGGCCGCGTATATCGTCATCATCCAGAAATTCGGTGCCGTCGATACCAAAGTTATCGACATCGCTGATGGTGAAAGTATCAGCCTCGTTATCAAACACCCAGCCGAACTCGCCCCCCTGCGCCCACTGTTTCAGGCGAATACGCAGCCCGTTGGTGCGGGCGTCTGTGGTCGGCGGCTCCGGCAGCACTTCCAGCAGCCGGGTGATCCCGAACCGGCGGTACTCCGGCGGATAGTCCAGCATGATGGTGTCAACGGCGGCACTGATCCGTTCCTCATCGCGTGGATCGAGCGGCTTACCGTTACGGCGGCACAGCATGCGCACCAGCCGTTTGATGAAACTGATGTTCCGGCGGGTTGGCTCCAGCGCAAACGGGTTGAATCCGGTGGGCTCGCCGGTACGGATGCGGAAATAACGCCCGCCCGCCTGGCGGATCGCCATCTCCGCCGCCCGATCCTTATCGAAATACACCGTGGTCAGCCGTTTGAGGGTGGCAGAAGGCGCAAATGTCGCCGGGTTGCGGTACTTCTGCATCAGTTGTTGCATGACCGTCATCAGCAGGGTTTTGCCGGAGCCGGTTTTCCCGATAATCGCCGTATTCCCTGGCGTTTTCTCACCGGTGTCATCCCGCCCGGCCTGGCTGTCGTGAAGGTTCAGGTAATACCCGCCACCGCCGGGCGATGTGAGGATGGCGATGGCTTCCCCCCACGGATTGCCGTTGCGTTTGTGGGGATGGAAGTTATGCAGGCAGGCCATATCGGCAAAATTCTGGCTGCTGACGGCTACCAGTCGGGGACGCAGCGTATAGACGCCCGGCAGTTGCGCCAGATATGCGGCGGGCAGTGACAGGGTGGAGAGCGTCGTCATAATACCCAGATCGGCGAAGGGCTGGGCCAGAACGTTAGTGTCCTTCACCACCTGTCCGGCACTGTCTGAGGAGATCAGCAGGGAAAAGTGGAATTTACCGCACGACACATGCCCGGACTGGAGCAGGTCGCGCAGGACAATCAGCTCTTCGCGCTGGGAAGTCGCGTCGTCGTCCGTGGAGTTAAGTCGTTTTTCCGCTAGCCGGATATGATCCTGCGCCTCATCCCGTGCCATACAGGTAAAGGACTGCGTCAGAACATACTCGCTTTCGGCGTACAACAGTGCGTCCAGCATACCGGTATGGGTTTCCGGGGAATAATCCTTAATCTCCAGGCTGCGGAAGAAGCGGGAACCGCTGACGGTCTGGCATTCACCGGTGTCGGTAGTGAAAAAGACGTCTGGCGTACTGAGCGTTACATAAAATGGTGAACGCGTCACGGCCACCTTCTGCCAGCGACCGGTAAGCAGACGATGGAAGAACGCCAGTTGCGAGGAATATACCCGCCCGTTTTCTTCATATATACCCAGCGGCGTTGCCATATAGCGGGATAATGAAGATTCCAGTGCTTCGCGGTATTCCAGCATGATGTTGAGCGCGTCATCCAGTGCTGCCTGGCGTTTACCGTGCGACTGCGCTTTCATGGCTTTCTTATCAATCTGAGAGAACGGCGCGTAGCAGACGGTGAAAAACAGCCGGTGCCGCCAGAACGGTTTTTCTTTTACCGGCTGGTAATACCGCCGGGTCACGTCATCGGAAAAGGGAATACCCGAACAGGCTTCAAAAGCATCATGGTATTTTTCACGGAGCCGGTGAATATAGAATGTTACCGGCAGCCCCTCATAAGAACGAATAACGTTATTCAGGTGCGTAGCCATCAGGGTCAGATGATGTTCATCTTCACATTCAAAGACCGTGCCGCCCAGCTCCCAGGTGGCAACCAAATCACGGTGACGATTTCTGATGACGTAAGGGTGAATATGGGAGGAGTACGGAATATATTTATCCAGCGTAATACGCTCGTTTAATTTCATTTTCTGAATAAACTCCGAGACATCAACGTTATCGTACTGGTTTGCCAGAAGGGCATTCGCGCCAAAATGGGTATTGGTGAAAAGTCGTCCACGGGTTTTAAACGCCAGCCAGAGCAGACTGAAATAATGAATGTCCTTTCGGGTTTTATTTTTCATTTCCGCCCAGGCAGGAATGAGCAGAACTGCCAGGTAATAGCTGACATAGACCGCCAGCAGGACGATGGCCCCGCTGACGAGAACGAACGGCACCAGAGGAATCCCCATAATGGCGGCAGGACGCGTCAGTGCTTTATTCAGCGTAGCCATCGTTACCTCTCTTATGATGCCCAGTAGGCACCGAAGCCGGATGCGCCGACAATCAGGATCGCGCCGATGATGACGTTACGCATGTCGTGCAGGCTCTTGCCGTCGAACAGCACCTTGTAGCCCACCCACATGGTCGCCAGTGTGATGGTGACGGCGGCCAGTCCCAGCAGGCCAGTCGAAGTATTGCTCAGTGTCTCATTGGCCTTGTTAAATCCGCTGTCTGCCGCCAGCGCCGGGGCAGACAGCAGCACGGAAGCAACAGCGGAGTAACGGCGTTTACGCATGATCATTTCTCCTCATCAGGGATAACAGGGATAGCGCCGCGCATGACGGAACCGGGATAATGCAGGGAAGTCAGGACCGGCGCAGTGGCACCAACAGGCTCGCCGCGCAGCACAACGGCGGGATAACGGACAGACGGTTGTGTGCTCGGGTCAGGGACTCGCTGCCAGTCTTCCCGGGTGGACGGGACGACATAGCCAATGCGCTGTACGTAGCTGGTCTGGTTAAAGGTGGATTCCGGTCGCTGTCCGGCTTCAAAGTTGCCGGAGTAGTAACAACTGAGCGCCCGTTTCAGGGTGCCGCCGCGCCGGTAGCAGTCGGCGAGAATGCGCTCAAATACCGACAGATTGGTACAAGGGTTAAGCAGGTCGCTGGCCGTGACGCCGTAATGGTGGAAATTGGTGCTGGTGATTTGCATCAGGCCGACCGAATAGCGTCGCTCCTGTGTCGCCAACTGTCTGGTGAGGCGGATCGCCTCCGGCAGGCTCGTGGGGAAATGTGAAATCACGCCCCGGCTGTCTGGGAGAATTTCAGCAATGGCGTAAGGGTGGAAACCGGATTCGACCCGTGCGACATCAAGTGACGTGGACGGGTGAATACTGGCGGCGCACTGCACCGCCAGTGCCAGAAAGGCAGTGGTGGAAAGCATGCTGGCCTCGTAACAGAGAGACCGGCGGCTTATAGAAAAGTACGCCGCCGGGGGAGAAGAAGAGAAAATGGATTAAGCGGCAGCGGAATCCTGTGAAATGTCGCTTTCTTCTCTCGGTTCGAGCAGCACCAGCCTGCCGGAAACCGCGATACCGGGAATCAGTACGATATTCAGGCCGGGTTTGCCGTTATGCGCGAAGGCCACGCCAACCTTTGTCCAGTACGTGTTTTTTTCGCCCCGGGCATCGGGCTGGCTTTCCTGGGTAACATAGACGTGATAAACGGGTTTTCTCATGTAATTTCCTTTAATCAAAAGCAGTGAATAAAATAAACCGATCACATCCCGGTTCTGCATTCCGGTTTTAACGGGGCAGCGAGAACATTCAGCGGCACCCTGAATTGTGGTTACGTGACAGCCCGATCCATTTTGTTAAAGAGCAATACCCGGCCCGGACGAATTAACGTCCATCTGGGCAACCATGCTGTAATGGCAATTTCAGGATCGGATATTTAGCACAGGATATAAACGAAAAACTCAAAATAAAAAGAAGAGAGATTAATAAATGGAAAATTTAAGATGCTATGAGAAGGATAAAAGTATAAAAAAGAAAATAGAGACTCATTTAAATTTAATGAGAATGATAAGGACGTGCAGAGAAATAATATCTTCGCACGTCATTGTTGCCATGATTAACGTTTACGGCGCTCAAGTTTTTCCTGACATTCCGTACACGTGGTTACGCCCGGCAATGTCTGTCGTCGCTTTTCAGGAATGGGTTTACCGCATACACGACAGTGGAGTAATGACGGTTCTGACCCAGGTTTAAAACGATTCTGTTCAATCATCTCCTCCAGTCGCTGCTCATTAAATTCCTGATCGCGGTCGATCTCATCCGGCATATGTCGTCCTCCTGTTAGCGACGACTTCCTGTTCGCACAACGCGATACGCTTCCAGACCGTGGTGAGTGACAACCCTCTGGCCTTCGGCAGAAGGGCATCCGTCACCTGTATCATTGCCATCAGCGCATCAGGCGACTCAAGGTTTTCTACCCGGAATTTTTGCCATTGACGCCAGATTTCAGCATCTGTCTCTTCATCTGGCTCAGGTGTACGTCCATACGGCACGCTGACACCCAGTAACCGTCGGCGAAGGCAGACGTCATTGGACGTCAGGCCAAAATAGTGGTTGAGCAACGCAATAGAACCACCGAGCCGGATAGCGCGTTTAATCTGCTGTTGTCGCCTGTATTCCTGGCGCGCCTGTGCCAGTAAATGGTGCAGAATATCATGACGAACAGTAATCGAAACGAAGGGTGTCGCCGCCCGGCTGACAGTAAACAGTTCTTCAAGGGATAACTGATCGAGAGCATTTATTTCGTCGAGAGTAAATCCCAGCGCTTCACAGTGGCGAATATTACCTTCTTTCAGTGCATGCAATGCATCGGCCATGATGGCGTAATTAATTGATGGGATCATTCGGTCATCTCCTCACGCTGTATTTAGGTAAAAAAATTGAGTGGGAAAATCCGTGAAAATATCATCAACTGGCTTCGCGATCTGCTAATTTAAGATTGATCCACTCATCAATTTCCGATTCCAGCCATGCCACACTGGATGGGCCGATCTTAATTGAATGAGGAAACGAGCCATTTTTCATGTACAGATATATCTGAGAGCGTTTCAGACCAGTTTTTTCTTCAACCTGTTTGAGTCGTAATAAATGATGAGAAGTCATATTTTTCTCCTGTAACTGACATAACCTGATAGCATCTGGAGTTTATAAAAAACATAGTATTCATCCGTTGGAAAGCAGGTAACCCCTTAATAAGGCTCATGACACCCTTATTAAGGGTTTTGGGTTTTATCATGTAAGGATGTGTTTAGCGGGATAAGAATGCTGAGGGAGGAGCACCACGCTCCAGAGCATTTTTCAAAGTTTCGGCGCTCAAAGATTCTGTGATACCGTCATCTGATGCCCATATTTCAAAGATAGAGAGAAGTTTATATGGATGTTTCAGCTGTGGGCTGATAGCATCATTATGTTTGCAGGCCAGCCAGAACAGGCGGGATAAGGGGGTAGTCATACGTGTTGATGAGTTAGGAAATTCTTTGTTCTTTATATATAAATTAATTAGTTTCTCAACTTCCTCCTGACGTATGACAAAACGAGCATCTGGTGGTAAGTTATGAAGAGGGAAATACCCTTTTTGCTCATATTTTCTGATAGTGTTTTCAGATATCTGAGCAATAAGATTATGCGAGATATCTTGAGGTAATCTCGCAATTTGTTTTTTCGCACGTTTTAACCAGGTCATCTTCTCGAAAATTTGATATGCCTCTCCTAGAAAATTGACAGTTATGCCATAGTTGGCAGCTTTCGCTCCAATAATCGGTAGGGGAAAATGAAGTTCATGTGCCAGCATTCTCTGTAGCAAAACATATTCATAACCCATTAGTGTCGTATCAATAATCTGTTGCATGGGATGGATATATTTATCCTCTGTGCTTAGAATCAAGTTTTTCCCGTAAGTAAACCCTCTGTTATCAAGAAGGCATAGTTTGTCAATCAATTCTCCTTCCAGTTGTCTGAATTTTAACTTTCCATTTCTGATTTGTATTTTTTTAAGTATGACAGGTGACTGAAAATAAATGGAAAGAATAATGTTTCCACTTAAGGCATGACGATAAATATCGCTGGGAGTAATCTTTTTCTTTGCTGATTCTGTTGCGATCTCGACGGCTTCTGGGATAGTAACCCAAGCGGGCATTTTATTATCGATGGTTAATCTTAGAGCGGTTTTTGGCATGATATCACCTCTTTATGTATATTATCAGAACAATTAAAGAGCAATAATTTTCATGCCGTCAGCGCAGGTATTTATCTGGCAATGATCTGATAGAGAGTAGGACGGTAGTGATAGTGAATTTCGGTTGATAATATACAGGCCGTTCTCATACTGTTAAGTGATCGTGCTTTTCAGTTATTAAATAGGTCTTTTCTCCTTAAAATGGAGATTTACAAAAGAGGATGGCGCGAATGGTTTTTTGGTTTTGTTAGTAGGTAAATGTTATTTAGTTTATTTTTATAGTAATATCAGGTGGATAAGTTACTTTAAATAATGCTTCCATTTCAGTTATCATTTGTGATTGATCAAAAAAGCGGTTTGTTAGATATGATAAAATGCAATATCGTATTGTATGTACAATTTGATAGAAATGATTATTCATCATTCAGGGAATGAAAGCTAACATATGAGGTGCCATGATGATGAAAAGATTTGTAGAAGAGTATCTTAATGAAATACACATAAAAAAATACTCAATCATTACGATCAATCCTCTCGATGAAGTTTCAATTGTGTCAAGCCTGCCACATCGTTGGGAACAAGATTTCATCAAAAGAAAATTACATATTCGAAGCAATATTGTGTTAAAGGCTAAAAATAAAATCACTCCATTTAAATGGTCTACTGTAAATACTGATAACGAAGATATAAGAATTTTATCTGAAAAGTATGGAATTTACTGTGGAGTAACTTTTGTCATAAAAATAAAATACGAAATAGTGATTTTTACTGTGTATTTTAATGACGATAATGATGCTTTTGTTAAATTATATTCCAGTGAAAAGCATAAGATTTTGTTTGATGTCTTAAGTCTTTTTGAGGACCACTATGAACAAAAGACTATATATGCATTTACAGGGCGGGAAAAGGAAGTTATGAATTTATTGAAAATTGGGAAAACTTACACAGAGATAGCCATGATTCTTGGTGTGAGTGAGAGGACTGTGAGATTTCATATCAATAATGTTCTCAGTAAGTTGGATGTGACATCTGTACGTTATGCAATATTTAAAGCAACATCCGAAGGTCTAATCTGACAAGGTAATTCCTTGTCAGATCATATATTAGTAACGGTAGAATCTTGAAAGACGTTCTCTTAATCCATGTGTATCAAGTCCATGCGCCTGGATGTGTTCTGCCGGTGTGCCAAATTGCCTTAATTCCTGTCGTTTTACACCAATGGATAATATTCTATGAGATACATCGGACAATGCCTCAGAAATTGTATGGGCCGTGGTGCCTTCCAGATATGGTTCAACAATTGCGATATCCGGAACTGAAAGAGTGTTCCGTAATGTTACGCTGTCGAAAGGAGAGATAACTGGCGCGTACAGTACTGTTATATCAAGATCCTCTGTAGCCTCTAATACTCTGTCAGCGACTGGACCGACTGCGATTACGGTGCCCTGATGACCAGTCCTCAGTACCGTAAAACTATTTCCACCTGACCAGTATGTTTGTTTATTGGTTTCCGTTGATAACCGAATGTAGTAAAGGCCGGTATCATTTGCGGCGATTCTAAGTGCGTACTCAGCTTCTTCTGCATTTCCAGGAACGATTATTTTCCAATCTGCTAGTGTATTAAGCAGTGCAACATCAGCCGGTGATTGATGCGTCCGTCCATCAACGGACAAATCATAAGAGGCACCGGCACTGACCAGCACAGCACCGACATTCTGATGATTCAGTGAAATTTTAATTTGCTCAAAGGGGCGTTCAATTAGGAAACTGGCAAAGGTATGCGCAAACGGACGCATACCAGATAATGCCAGACCTCCAGCCATATCGATCATTAGTTGTTCCCTGATCCCGGTATTGATAACCCTGTCAGGAAAATCTCTTAAAACATCACTGAATCTTTCTGCGGTAATATCTGCAAGTACCAGTGCGACATTATCTTTTTCCCGAATCAAGTCTGACATGACGACTGCAAATCGTTGTCTCATTGCGTTTATTTCAGCAAATCTTTGATCCCAGGTTAAAACTTTCTTCATTTTATTCTCCTAAATTTGTCTGCGAGGTTTACCTGATTTGGTTTCTACAGCTGCGATAATGGCGTGAGGTTTATGAGGATGCTCTCTGGAAAACACCCGGTACAGTTCTTCTTGATCTCTGCCATTAACGCGGCTGACCTCCCAGCCCTCAATTGAAAACCGGTGTGATATTCCTCCTGGCCAACCAAGAGTTGATGAGTCATTGTCTATGACCACGACATTCAACTCTGATAGCCCGTGTCTGCCTGCAAAAGGAATAGCTTCAAAATTCGAACCTTCATCAAGCTCTGCATCACCCATAAGAACCCAGTGCTTTGGTCCCGTAATTCCTTTGGCGCGTAGCGCAAGAGCGGAGCCAATAGCCAGAGGTAAACCATGCCCTAATGAACCACTGGATATTTCCACACAGTCCAGCTTTGTTCGGTCCGGGTGGTATCCTAATTTACTGTCATATTCACCATAGGTTTCCAGAAGCTCAGGTTTAATAAAATCCTTTAATGCTAGCACTGCGTAGAATGCCATGGGACCATGCCCTTTTGACAAAAAGAAACGATCTCGATATTCATCTCGTACTTTTACGGGGGAACAATTCAGGACTTTATCATATAATACCTCGATGACATCAAGTGTGGAAATAGACGAAAGTGCGTGTTTTTCATCACCTGTCATCAGTGACAAATAATGATTCAGAAGCTCTCTTTTACTTTGTGCTGTCTCAATATTGTTCATTAACGTTTTCTCGCAGTTTCATAAACATTGGAATTAATGTAATGATTGCGCAGCTAATCAGTACCACACTCCAGCCGGATATCGAATAGAGATAAGAGGATATAAATCCACCAACTGCGCCACCAGTAACAAAACTTGTCATATAGCAACTTGCGGCTCGTGCTTCATTTCCCTTGCAGGAAAGAAAAAGTCCACGCTGATTATTGACGTGTATTAGCTGAATAAATGCATCAATTAGTAGTGCACCTGTGAGGGTAATAATAAAATGATTTCCGTAAATTCCCATCACCAGTAGACTTATGACAATTAAAAAGTACAGAGGATTGTTTTTGTAATTTATAATTCGCAGAATCCATGATGAGAAAAGGGCTGATGAAGCCCCGGTAACACCTGTCAAAGAAAAAAGCCCTACCTGTGACTGACTGAAATGAAAAGTCGTGGTCAGAAACATAGAAACATTGCTCCAGAATGCGGAGAACAGAAACATAATGGCAAATGCGTTAAAACAATAATGCCTAATTATAGCATCCTGCCTAATTCCATTGATGTTCAGATATAAAATACGGATGTATGAATTTTTATCTCGATTATTCTTATCATCGGATGTCGGATAAGAGATGAACAATAATATACAGGATAGAAACATCAGTATTGCAGCTATAGCATATATCGACTTCCATCCCCAAAGTTCACTAAGCATACTCGACAGAAAACGGGAAAAAAGAATACCTGTTAATACACCGGCCATTATTCGGCCTATATATTTAGTTCCATTTTTTTGTCTGCTTAGTCCGGCGGTAATTAATGGAATAGCGGATGTTCCCACTCCGACTAGAAATGCCGTAGTAGACAATGCGTAATAACTCTCAGTTAAAAAAAACAGCAATAACGATATTGTGGAAACTAAATACAATAGTGTGATTAACTTTCGCTTGCTATAGAAATCCCCTAAAGGAATTATAAAAATTAAGGATAGAGCATTACCGACTAGAGAAAATGAATACAGCATGGATGCTTTTTCATAAGAAACCATTAGTTCACTGCTGATCACGGGAGCCAGTGGCTGAACGTAGTACATATTTGCTGCGGTAAAACCGCATATTATAGGTATAAGACAAATCAGGATTATATTGCTGAACTTTTCCATGCTGCACCTTAGTTTATTTCCACAAAGCCGCAGAGAATAGGCTCTCGTCAACTTCATGTATAAGATTTTCTGTAATTTCCGTAAATCTGTTCACCATATATTTGACACCAGTATTTATCATCTCTTCCCGCTGGAAATTATGTGGCATGGACGCAGGCACACCTATAAACCCGGACCCGAGGACCTTACACACTTCTGCAACACGATTGATGTCATCAATAAACACAACTTCATCAAAATTCAGGTTAAATTTTTCTTTTACAATTTCATACATCCCCGGACGAAAGGCATTGATATCAATATATGGCATCTCTTTATCGAAATAATTTTCAAAAGGTTTTAAAAACTTGTCGAAGCTATATTCTTTATTTCTTCCTCCATAGCAGGTCATACGTGCCCCTGTACTATGTAACAATGCCAGCGTTGATTCGATATCTGGGAAAACTTCAACCGGATGGTCTCTGAGGTAGTTATCTCTGGTTTTGAAAAAATCATTAATAACTTTTTCACCTGAATAAGGAAGTTTACAGGCTAATGAGAGATTATGGCCTGCGGTCACTTGTGGAGACCCCCAGACACTTCGTTCGATCAATGGCGAGTAGTTTACGCCAAGAGATTCAACAAAAATTTTAATTGCCGGACTATATGTGTCATTAAGAACAACACCATCACTGTCGATCGCAAATAATTTTATTTTTTTGAGGTTCATTTTTATTACCCTTTTTTGTATTGAGAAAATATCAGAGCAGCATTTTGCCCACCAAATCCTAAGGATGTACTGAGCACATTTTTAATACCAGTCCCCTGGATGATTTCTGTTGCAATATTGATTTTTATTTTATCATCAATATTTTTTAAACCAGCAACAGGAGGAATTTCATCGTGTATAATTTTTAATACAGAAAAAACAGCTTCCATTGCTCCTGTTGCGGCAAGGCTGTGTCCGGTAACGCCCTTTGTTGATGTTACCCAGGGATGATTACCGAATATGCGGAACAAAATACTGCCTTCGAGAGCATCATTAAGAGGTGTTGATGTACCGTGTGAATTAATACACTGAATATCAGTCGGAGATAGCGAGGCATCTTCAAGCGCCCCATAAATTGATTGAGATAATCCAGAACCATCCGGTGCAGGCGATGTGATATGATGTGCATCATTTTCTGAACCATATCCAGATAGCGTTGCATAAATTCTGGCTCCGCGCTCCAACGCACTTTTTTCATTTTCTAATACCATAACCGCTGCGCCTTCGGAGATAACAAAACCGTCCCTTTCTTTGTCAAATGGTCGTGACGCGTGTAAAAGGTCGCTATTTTTTGAAAGTGCACCAATCTTTGTGAAAGAGGAAACAACAAGTGGTGTGATTGGAGCCTCACTGCCACCGGCAAGAACAATATCGCATTCCCCGCTTTGGATAAGACGTTTGGCGGTTCCTATCGCATCGGCACCGGATGAGCATGCCGTACCAGTCAGATATGTAGGACCGTGGATGCCAAGTTCAATAGCCATATTGCCTGTTGCCATACTTCCCATTGTTGACAAGAGATAGAGAGATCCAATTGTTCCAACTCCTTCCAGAACGGCTCTTTTATTCAGTATTTCCAGTGAAGTTATGCCTGCGAGAGAGTTACCCAGCACGATACCTGTTTTCACACCTCTGCGAGACAGGTCTAAACCTGCATCTCCGAGAGCACTCTTGGCCGCGTATATGGCATATTGAATAAAGGGATCGCATCGCCAGATCAATGATTTACTCATATGCTGTTCAGGTACGAAATCCTGAATCCGGCATGACCACGAGACTTCAAGATTACTCAGTCGGGGATCAGGTTTTGTCATCCCTTTCCCTTCAAGTAGGGTTAAACGACACTCTTCTGGTGTGTTACCGGCTGAGGAGATGATTCCTATGCCTGTAACCACGACTTTGTTTTTCATATTCATACGCCTTTTAATTCTACATGCTGTAGTCCTTTGACCCTTTCCATGATGGTTTGCAATGTATCG
Source organism: Sodalis sp. RH16 (assembly GCF_047324245.1). Classification (NCBI taxonomy): domain Bacteria; kingdom Pseudomonadati; phylum Pseudomonadota; class Gammaproteobacteria; order Enterobacterales; family Bruguierivoracaceae; genus Sodalis; species Sodalis sp. RH16. The sequence goes on from NZ_CP178737.1 coordinate 4,206,006, forward strand.
CTATTAACCAAAGCCAGTCGGCCTTCTTCAATATTAAAAGACCTTTCAATTTCAATCTGAAATTCTACTATGCATATAGAGTCAAGCCCCATATTCTCAAGAGATCTGTTGTCCTGAACATCACTTTCAGAAACACCAAATACATTTGTGAGTAAATCTTTTAATTTATTCATATGAACCTCTCAGTTTTAGACTAATGGTTGCCAGCGTTTTTTTAGCCTGAATTACATCGACTTGAAAGGAATAAATGTCATTCTGTAATTCTACTTTTTTTATTACAACGAGTGCTGGGATATGTGTTTCAACAAAGCTAAAAAAATATCCTTTTAAGTTTACAGGAATAAATTTATCACTTTGTTCATTCATATAAAGCGACAGATAACTATAACATATTTGTTTGGCTGCCTCCGTAAGATTCATACCAGTGATATGATCCTGCTCATGATCATTAATTGATTTATTGTTTACATTTATATGAATTATTGCCTTAACATACGGCCCGTTATCATTTAAATCTGCCAGAATGACATTTCCATGAGATGTGTAACAAACACTGGCAGGAGAAAGCGGTGCTATGACTCCAAACGTGCTTATGGCGTCAGGAATTTTGCGTATGAGCTTATAACAATCACTGCTTATGTATCTTACGTTTATTATAACTATACAGATGACTGTCATGTTTATTTTGAAAATAATGTTGAATTTATTCTTATTTTCTCGATTAACAGCCGAGTACTTTGAGTAAATGTCAGCTTTCAGCCTTTCTGTATCCCCAGTCCTTGTCGGATAATATTTCATTGACCAACTATCTAACAGAAACTTACTGTCCAGTGTTATACCATATTTAGTATGTGACAAATATGTTTCAACCTGCCTTGCGCATTCTAATAAAAAAATCGGGTTTATCCTGTTTTTACAAGCGAGAAAGTCACTGTAAAAATGATGATCGGTAATTAGCCTGAAATCACATTGAAAATGATTGTCGGAAATTTTCGATATATTATTTATGAATATATCGTTTTCATTTTTCTTATGAGTGTATAATTTGGCATCTTTCATTTTTCACAGTACCCTCTAATTTCTGATCTTAGTAAACGCTTTTGGAAATTAAAGGAAACTGTCAATTCTGACAGGGGCCTTACATAGGATCATAAATCACATACAACTGGGATATGTGAATGTGTGCATCAAGTCACATTACTGCTTCCTGTTTCTTATTTTCGTCAGTAGTTTTAAACTAGTGATGCCTCTTACATAAGCACATGATCTTTTTTTCTTTAGGAGTAGTAAGCTAGAGTTCCCTCTAATGCAGAAGAAACTCTATTTATGAAAAATTCCTCTGACTGACGAATGGATTTGCCCCTATATTTCCATACACCTTTTATCACTTGCCCCATTGCTGCTCCGACGCCGCAGATATGCACGTGGCGAGCGGTATCCCAGCGCACTGTGCAGATGTCATTCGTTATAGTGTTCGAACGCCTTCGCTAGGTTTTTCACTGCCGTTAACCCGTCATGTTTCGACATAATACTGATAGTCGTGCTTCATCGTTTTCACGAAGCTCTCAGCCATACCATTGCTTTCAGGACTGCGTACCGCTGTGTTCCCGACTCAATTCCTGTCATTAGGACGTACTGCCGTGTAAACCGGTTATCGCCGAACCGGATGGGGTCTGCCGAATAGGTGGCAGCAGTTGCGCTTTCCTTTTATCAGGTGAAACTTCTTTTTTTACCGGCCGCCAGTGTGTTGTGGATGGCAGATTAACGAAACGATGAATGAACAATGCAGCACTTTATAAATCCTGAAATGAATTACTGATTGCTGCGATGACTGCCTGAATGCGCTCCGCTGACCAGACATCCGGACTGGCGACGAGCCAGATATCGACTGGCTCGCTGTGTGCAGGCATAACGTTTACCAGTTCAGGACAGCATCGCTGCACTATTTCTCCGGCCATCATCCCCACGCCAAGCCCCTGGCGCAGCGCTTCAATAAACAGCCACTGAGACGTTGCCTCCAGTACAATATGTCCGTTTGTCAGCGGCTCTCCGCACAGCCACTGCCAGTACTGCGGAACAGACGTCTCGGGAAACATCACTAGGTCATGACCTGAAAACGCACTGCCGGGCGTAGGCAGACCTCGTCGGGCAACATATTCCTGAGAGGCATATAAACCTGTATGGAAAGTTGCCAGACGGCGGATGATTAAACTGCCATCTGACGGACGGGCGCTGCGTACCGCCATGTCGGCCGCCCCCCGCCGGATATCCACTATCTCGGGAGAGGTGGAAAGCGTTACCCTAATGTCGGGGTGTCGTTGCCTCAGGGCTGAAAGTGCGGGCAGGATAAAACATCTGCCCAGCGAATCGGTTGAGGCAATATGTACTTTTCCTGCCAGGGATGTGTTCATTCCTGCGCTTTTACGTTCAATTGTTGCCGCCGTGGCTTCCATCTGCTCAATATCCGGCAACAGTCGTTCCCCGTATTCCGTCAGACGGTAGCCTTCCGGATACCGGTTGAATAACGTAGTATTGAGTTCCTCTTCCATATGACGCAGGTGGCGTGCCACCGTGGCCTGGTCAACATTCAGGCTGACAGCAGCAGCCCGTAAACTTCCCGTCCGGACGACCGCCAGCAGGTAACGGATATTATCCCAGTTCATCATGCCCCCGGTATTTTTGCAGCGGGGGTGCCTGTTTCCGCTGCGTTTTCAGGTACTCCTTTCTTTTTTACACTTCATACATGGGTTCGCCAACAGGAAAAAAGAATGAAAGGTCCGGTCACCGTCCCGCATGAACGACATCAGTTCATTGTCCTGGTCACGCTCTGTGTCGGGATGTTCATGGCAATACTGGATGTGAATGTGATTAATATCGCCACCATCAGCATCCGTTCTGAATTCCATGCCCCGGTTTCTGCCATAACCTGGGCGGTGGATGCGTATAACCTGTCGCTTTGTGGCCTGATGTTGTCGGGAGGCACGCTGGCTGACCGCTATGGTTCCCGCCGCATCTGGTTATCTGGGCTTGTCCTGTTTACCTGCGCTTCACTCGGGTGCGGTATGAGCGCGGCGATGTGGCAGTTAATTTCCTTCCGCATTCTCCAGGGCGCTGGCGCAGCATTGTTTATTCCAGCCTCATTCTCTCTTTTATCAGCGGGCTGGCCTGACCGCCACGCACGACAACAGGCCATCGGCATGTTTGGCGGTCTGGTGTCAGTTGCGGCGGCGGCAGGCCCGGTACTTGGTGGCATTCTGGTGGAGGATTTCGGCTGGCGCAGCATCTTTCTCATCAATCTGCCTGTGGGGCTGTACGGTATCTGTTCCGGTTACAGGCTGTTACCCGCTGTCTTGCCATCCCGTTTACGGGCGCTGGATTTCACCGGTCAGATTCTGGCGATGGCCACTCTGGGGTGTCTGAGCTGGGTGCTGATACAGCTCCCGGAACAGGAATGGGGCCAGAGTGCACTGCCGTTAATGACGCTGGCATCACTGTTGTGCGCGGGATGTTTTGTCATGGTGGAGCGTAGGAGCGCGTCGCCCATGCTGCCGTTAGTGTTTTTTCGCAGTCCGGCATTCAATCTTGCCAACCTCAGCGGCTTTTTTATCAACGTCTGTTATTTTGGCAGCCTGTATGCACTCAGCCTTATTATCCAACAGTACTGGCATTACACGCCTTTTCAGTCCGGTATGGCACTCCTGCCGCTGGCATTTTTTCTCTTTGTCGGCAATCTGTCCGCAGGGCGGTTGATGCGGCGCTGGGGAATAAAAAAACAGATGGTCGCCGGTCTTTTCTCGGGCTGTGTGGGTTATGCAGGCATGATGTCGTTACAGGGGCAGATAACCCTGCTGGCCTTTCTCTCAATGGCCCTGCTCGCAGGTGGTGTGGCGTTTGCCGTACCACCAATGACCGCAGCCGTACTGGCAGGCAGAACGCAGGACACAGCGGGTACCGCCTCCGCCATACATACCACTTTCCGGCAGACAGGCTCCCTTGTGGGCATTGCGCTGGCCGGACTGATATTCTCATGCACACAACACCCCGTCACCGTACTGATGGGCTTGTCAGCGCTGGTCCATCTGCTGCTGGTACTGATGAATGCCGTGATGCATTCTGAGATTAATTAACCTGTATTTGTCTGATTATTATTTTAATAAAGGTTGTTCACATTCAAGTAATTCTTTAGGAAATCTGCACAGCATGGCGAGAAATAAATCCTTTCGCCGTTTAAATGACAATTTATATATATGAACACGGACAGGGAATGCTTAGTGCAGCTTTACTCCCAAAGCTCGCATAAGCCATTAATAAATTCCAGTATATTTCCTGGCGATATGCTAAAAGGTTCTGTTTTTGTCAACAGCGTTAACCCTTTTTCTTTTTTTGCTTTTCGGGGGGAGAGGGGAAGATGCCGGATGCCAGTAGCTTGCGTGCTGCGTCACGTTTTTCACGCGCTTCTGCGAGCGTTACCAGCGGATAAGTGTCGAGGAACAGACGGGATTTCTCGCCTTTAAAGCTATAGCGGTAATACCACAGATGTGAACAGCTGGTAGATATCAGCAAGTAAAGACCTTGCGCATCGGTGAGTTTGTTGGATTTAGTACGAGGTTTTTGCAGAGCGGATTTTACTGTAAGTTAACGTTCCTGGTCACTACAGTTGTCGAGCTGAATGACCCGTAATCTGACCCCAAATTCTCCGGATAGGAAGGGATAAATCAAAACGTATCAGAAAGACTTTTTATCCCAACCTATTGAATTACAATAATATAGTAATTCATGGGCAGGAATAAAATAAGAATAGTAGTGCCGGACTCGGAATCACCTACAGATAGAGCGAAAATACAACTACCTGATAAAAATTGAAAAAGCAGACCGATTTCAGGCCGGTTCTGCTTTTATACTAATAAATTAAAGTCATTACTGATCAGATAACTTTAAGCTTTCTCCAGTCTGGCCCAGACATAGGGTGCAATGTATGTTTCCCTGCATGCATCCAGATAATCCGACCACCACTGCATCATAGCTTTTCGGGCATCGAGATATTCTGCTTTGTGGATGTAAGCCGCTCGAACGCTGTTGCGTTCTTGATGGCTCATTTGTCGTTCAACCGCATCCTGCGCCCACAGTCCAGATTCCATCAGCGCACTACAGGCCATTGCACGGAATCCGTGACCGCAGATTTCATCTTTCGTGTTATAGCCCATAAGACGTAGCGCCTTGTTGACTGTATTTTCGCACATTGGTTTATACGGATTATGGTCCCCGGGGAATATCAGCACCTGATGCCCGGATATGTCCCGTATCTGTTTCAGAATACTAATGGACTGACGGGAGAGGGGAACTATATGTGGAGTGCGCATTTTCGCGCCACGCCCTGAGTAGCGGACTCCAAGTATGGACTCGCGAGTAGCAGGAATCGTCCAGATTTTGTTTCTGAAATCGATCTCAGACCAACGGGCAAAGCGAAGTTCGCTGGAACGGATAAACAGGTGCAATGTGAGTGATACTGCCAGGCGGGTTAATTCTCGTCCTTGCTTGTAGTACTTAATACGGGTTAACAATTCTGGTAGTTGTTCCAACGGAAGGGCAGGATAGTGGCGTTTAACGGGTGGGGCGATGATACCGTCCAGATTGGCCGCCGGATTATGCTCTATCAACTCCTGATGCACGGCATGACGCATGATGTTGCACATTTGCTGCCGAGTGCGTGCTGCCACTTCCAGCAGACCTTTTTTCTCAATTCCTTTCAGCAGGTCGATGAAATGGCGGGTTTTCAGTTCTGTGACTGGCAGGTGTCCAATTATCGGGAAGATATGATTGTTCATACTGGCAAGCAGACGGGCGGCATGGTTCTCTGACCAGGATCTGTTGCTTTTATGCCAGCTCAATGCGACAGCCTTGAAGGTCTCTCCCTGTAAGACAGTGGCTCTTTCAGTGGAGCGCTGTTGTGCTGGGTTGATATTCTGCACCAGCAATTTACGAATACCGTCACGCTGCTGACGAGCATCAGCCAGAGAAACATCAGGATAGGCACCTAAGCCGAGGCGGGATTCTTTTCTATTGATGCGATATTTGAGATACCAAAGACGTGAACCGCCAGGATTGACTAAAAGGTATAGACCATGAGAGTCGGAAACTTTGAAGGGTTTAGCGGATGGTTTTAAGTTGCGGATTTTTGAGTCGTTAAGAGACATTTGGGGGTCACTCCGTCATCGAACCAACTTGACCCCAAATCTGACCACCAAATTCTCCCGATGCGGAGGGTAAACTGAAAATGCATCGGGAAGACTTTTCACGCTAACTTATTGAATCTGAATTACATAGGGATTCGCAAAGCGGCATGAAAACAAGAATTTGGCTCCTCTGACTGGACTCGAACCAGTGACATACGGATTAACAGTCCGCCGTTCTACCGACTGAACTACAGAGGAATTGCAAAGTGGTTGGCATGATAGCGGGGGAGCGGGTTCATGTCAAAGGGGGGAGGGGCGAAAAATCACTGTTTGCTCATAGATTGCGCATCTGACGGACAATATTGACATTTTAACCCGGTCCGGTTCAGCGGCGCCGGTTTTTGAGGTCCGGCTACCGCCAAATCGCCTTTAGAAACGCTGTTTACAAGAACCCGTAAGCCCATGCCAGCACCCAGCCCAGAACGCTGGAAACTCCGACGCCGATCAGGCCGACCATGATAAAACTGTGGTTGATAACAAAACGCCCGATGTGCGTGGTGCCGGAGCGGTCGAACTGGATAGCCGCCAGATCGCTGGGGTAGGTGGGCAATATGTAATAACCGTAGCAGGCCGGGGCCGAGGCCACGATATAGGCCGGGTCGACGCCGATGGCCAGCGCCACCGGTACGATGGCCGCCAGGGCCGCCGCCTGGGAATTGACGAACTTGGACACCACCAGCAGCGCCAGGGCATAGGCCCAGGGATGGACCTTGATGATGGCGCCGAGGCTGGCTTCGATTTCCTTGAGGTGCGCGCCGAAGATGGTTTCCGCCATCCAGGCGATGCCGTATACCGCCACGATGGCAATCATGCCGGAACGGAATACCTCATTCTTGGAAATTTCCGCCGGATTGGTTTTGGTGATTATCACTATCAGTGCGCCGGAGAACAGCATGCACATCTGGATCACCAGCACCATGGATAGCGGCTGGCCATGGAATACCGGCCGCAATATCGTTACCGCCCCCAATATCGCCACCACGGCGATGGTGGCCAGGAAAATCCACATGGCAATCCAGTTGCGGCGTGGCAGTTTACGATCCAGCAGCGTGGCGGTATCGCCATAGACATACTTGTGATTTTCCGGGACCGAAATGAATTTTTGAAACTCTTCATCGTCGTCCAGATCCTTGCCGCGAAACCAGCTGAAAATGCCGATGGCCAGGATACCGCACAGGGTGGAGGGAATGGTGATGGCCAGCAGGTCGAGGAAATCCAGATGCTTGCCGTTAAAGGTGACATTGCCCAGCATGGCCACCAGCGAGACCACCGCCACGGACACCGGACTGGCGATAATGCCCATTTGCGCGCCGATGGAGCTGGCGGCCATGGGCCGTTCCGGCCGGATGTTATTTTTGATGGCCACATCATAGATAATCGGCAAAATGGTATACACCACATGGCCGGTACCGCAGAGGATGGTCAATATGCAGGTGACGAACGGCGCGACAATAGAGACATATTTTGGGTTGCGCCGGAGCATCCGTTCGGCAATTTGCAGCATGACGTCTAAGCCGCCGGATGCTTGCAAGGTTGCGGAGGCCGCCACCACGGCGATAATCACCAGCATGACGTCTACCGGGGGTTTCCCCGGTTCGAGATGGAATACAAACACCAGGATGACAAGGCCTATGCCACCCAGCAAACCCAGCGCAATGCCGCCCTTCCTCGCGCCATATAACAGGCAGACCAGGATTACCACCAGTTGAATGAAAAAATCCATAGGTTCCTCTGAAATAAATTGACATGACTTAAAGCGCTAATATCGTCCTGATAAAAGGGACAAATATTGCGTGAAATCTAAGAAACCCTTCATTTCGTAAGAATTTTATCATTGCGAGAGTTGCGTCACATTCGTTCGGGAAATTTTGGAGGCGAAATCAGAAAAAAACGGGAAATGCAAATAAAAATTTTGGAAAATACGTATGAAGTATTATGTAAACCAGGCGTTATAAGTGAGCCCTATTATCAGCGACCAATATCAGCTGAATGGCCGCAGGTCATTTCGCGATAAATTGCATCTTCTCTCTTGAGATGAATAACCAGCAGATCGTTGTCCATTCCCGTGGTCTCGCTTTCCAGATAGGATTCCTGGGCTATTCTCAAGGCATTTCTCTGGTTGACGATTTTATGAGAAAGATCTTTATCCAAACCTTGATCGGTTAATTCCTTCATGGCGGAATAATAATGAAAATTGTTAATATCTTCCGGAGCACGAACGGCGTTATAAGCCAGGCTATAGGCGAAATTATATTTGAATACCGCCAGGAATCGTTGGATGTTTTTCAGGCTGATATTTTGATATGTCAAATCACACTGACTCAGGGTACAGCGAGCCGAGTGATAAAAGCTCATAAGACCGTCATAGATTTCACAACACAGACCGTAATCTTCCCAGTCCAGAGGATTTTCGATGATGCTTTTAAGCAAAAATTTTATTTTCAATTCCTGTAATGTCTTATGGTAGCCTTCCAGGAATACAATATAACCAGGATGTTTTACCCAGGGTTCTACTTTTTTCAGCATCGATTCCGTGATGTTATGCAGGCCAAGGGCGTGGCAGTATTGCTCCAGTTTGATGGCGGACGGCTCGGTATTAGACGGATATTGAACCGTTATTCTGTTTATACAATCCAGCTCCCGGCACAAAACCTGTACTTTTTTATGTAAATCCAAAGGTAGTTTAATAATTTCGTTATTACATTTTTTTATGGGAAAATCCATTGAAAAACCTTTCCGTACATACATAAATCATTCCCTGAAAAAATGAAATTTCAGCATCTTATATTGCACAAATAGCCAGGCTGTCAACCAAGCGGCGTTATTCATCTGCAGCAAAATATTATTGCATGGCGCGATTTCTCAAGATAATAAGCGAAGCGTACGATGGCTCTGGGAAGGCTTTGTGGATACTTTTTTGGACACCGGCCTGACGTCCGGGTTTCGCCCGCTGCGGCCTACCGGGGGCAACGCGCCAAAGAGTTATTGCCTAAAGGAGACGGAGTGGGGTATTGACAAGGGTAATGTTAGGTAGTTTATTAATGGTATGTCAACTATTTGGTTGGAACTCTTCTCTTTATGTCTTCGTCGTCGCATTCATTATCTCCGCAGTCGCCGCAACGCCGTTTTGCCAGTCTTGTCTCCCAAACCGCACGTCAATGGCGGCGGGTGATCGATCGTAAATTGCAGCCTTATGGGCTGACAGAGGCAACCTGGGTGCCTCTTTTGTACCTTGCCCGGATGGAAAAACCGATTCTGCAGAAAGATTTGGCGGAAGCGATTTACCTTGATGCCTCCTCGGTGGTCCGGCTGTTGGATAATTTGCAGCGTCTTGGTTTTATTGAACGCCGCGAAGGACTTGATCGCCGAGCCAAGGAAATTCATCTGACGCCCCGCGGGCTTGAACGAGTCATACAGGTGGAGGGAACGGCCCTTCAGGTACGCAATCAGGTTCTGTCGGGAGTTAAGGATGAGGAACTGGACGTGATGAGCGGGATGCTGGAGCAGGTCCTGGCCAGTCTGGCGCTGGTTGATAAGGAGCCGTCATGAGCGCTGAAGCCAAAACGAATCGCGCATTGTCCCTGAACAACTTTAATCAGTTCAGCCGGCGAAAGAAAATGATGCTGCTGGCGGGGCTGGTTGTTTTTATCCTGCTGCTGGTGTGGTTTATCCACTGGCTAAGCTGGCGGTTCGGCCATGTCACGGAAAACGACGCCCAGGTCAGGGGCGAGGTGGTTACTCTGGCCAGCCGGGTGGACGGTTGGCTGGTGGCCCGTCCGGTCATAGACGGCGATCGGATTAAAAAAGGCCAGGTCCTGGCGCAAATAGACGATCGCGACGCCCGTCTGCGTTTGGCGGAGGTGGAGGGCAATCTGGCTTCCGCCAATGCGCAAATTCTGTATACCCAGGCACAGCGGCAAACCACCGATCAGACCACCCAGGCGGAATTGGATCAAGCCAAGGCCCAGCTGACGGTGGCGGAAACGACGTTATCCGACGCCGGGCATCAGCTGACCCTGGCCCAGGCCAATTTCAAGCGCAACGATAGCCTGGTGAAAGGCGGCTCGGTTGCGCAAGAAACGTGGGATGAGAGCCACACGACGCTGTTGCAGCGGCAGGATCAGCAGCGGCAGGACGAGGCGCAGCTGCTTGCCCAGCGGGCGGCGGTATCGAATGCCTTGGCGCAGCGCGGACAGTTGCAGGTGCTGGATCGGCAAATCGATATGCAGCGCAAGCAACTGGTGGCGCTGCAGGCCCAGGCGGATCAGCTGAAGCAGGAAATCAGCGATCGCCAGCTTCGCTCGCCGGTGGACGGGGTAGTGGATCGTACCCTGGCGGACCAGGGGGATTATGTACAGACCGGGCAGTGGGTCATGATGGTGCATGACCCGAAAAATGTCTGGGTGGAAGCCAATGTCAAGGAGACCGACCTGGAGCATATCGCGGTGGGGCAAGGGGTGGATGTGACGGTGGATGCGTATCCCGGCCTGGTGAGCCACGGTCATGTGATTCGGGTCGGCAATACCGCCACCAATCAGTTTGCCTTGCTGCCCAGTCCGAACCCGTCCGGCAACTTTACCAAAATCACGCAGCGGGTGCCGGTGCGTATCGCCCTGGATAACGTGGACGGGCGCATCAAACCCGGTTTGATGGTTGAGGTGGCGATCGATGTCGCCCATTGAAGCGCAGATTGCGCGATTCGGTCCCTCTTATCGCTGGCTGGCGACGGGCACGGTAATGCTGGGAACCATCGCCACTACCGCCACCGCCACCATTGTTAATATCGCCATGCGCGATATCGCCGGCGCCTTCGGCCTGGGGCAGGATCAGGTGCAGTGGCTCTCCACGGCGTTTCTGGCCTCTATGACCGCCACCATGCTGATTACCGCCTGGGCGCTGGACCGGTTCGGCTATCGCCGCGCTTTTGTCGGCGCATTGTCGCTGTTTATTGCCGGCAGCCTGCTGGGGTTTGTCAGCAACAGCGGCGCGGAGGTGATCCTGGCCCGCATTCTGCAAGGCAGCGCGTCGGGGATTATCCAGCCGATGGCCATGGTGGTCCTGTCGCAAGTCTTCCCTCCTGCCCAGCGGGGCAAGGCGATGGGGATTTATGGAGTCGGCGTGGTGCTGGCGCCGGCGCTGGGGCCGACGGTGGGCGGCATTATGGTGGATCAGTACGACTGGCGTTTTGTGTTCCTGGTGGTGGTGCCGTTCTGCGTCGCCGGCATGGCGGCCTCGATGTTTATCCTGCCGGATATTGACCGTAACGCCTCCGCTCCCCGTCGCAGGTTTGACGGGATAGGATTTTTGCTGCTGGTGTGCGCCTTGACCACCTTGTTGACCGGCTTGTCCAACGGCCAGCGGGAAGGGTGGGATTCATTTTTTATCATCGGGATGTTTGTGGCCGCGGTAGTCAGCGCCGCCGGCTTTATCATTTGGGAATTGGTGGCGCCCCAGCCGTTGCTCAGCCTCAGGGTATTCACCAATATGCGTTTTTCCGCCGGCTGCGTGGTGGCGTTTGCGCTGGGGGCCGGGATTTACGGTTCAACCTATATCGTGCCGCTGTTCGTGCAAAGCATACAGGGTTATACCCCCACCCGTTCCGGATTGTTATTGATGCCGTCCGGGCTGATGCTGGGGGTGCTGTTTCCCATTGCCGGCATGCTGAGCGATCGGCTGCCGCCCCATATTCCGGTGATAGCGGGCTTGGCGATTTTCGCGCTGTCGTGCTGGTTATCCGGCGGCGCGGACGTGGATACGCCGTTCTGGACGATGGCCGGCTGGGTGGTGCTGGGCCGCGTCGGGTTGGGGGTTATCATGCCGGCCCTGAATGCCGGCGGGCTGCGGGCCCTGCCGGCGGATAAGCTGGCGCAGGGGTCCGGCAGCCTGAACTTTGTCCGGCAATTGGGCGGAGCGTTCGGGGTGAATCTGCTGTCGGTGGTTATCGACCGGCGCTCCAGCTTTCACGGCGATGCCCTGGCGCAGGCCATGACCGCGTCCAATGCCGCCGCCGCAGAATCCATCAACCGGCTGGCAATTATCGTGGGCCATTGGGGCAATCCGTTCGGCAGCCGTTTGCCGCAGGGGGTTGACCCCAGTTCAATGGCGTACCTGGAAAGCATGCTGGTTCCGAAAGCGCAGCTCTTCGCCTATCAGGACGGCTTTTTTGTCGTGGCGATCTTCTTCTTTCTGGCCATCATTCCGGCCTGGTTTATGCGCGGTAAACCCCGCAGCACCGTTGCCGCCAAATCCATTGCCGCCGCCGGAGCCCCCAAGCCCTAGGGCTTGAGCTTGCCGGCAGTCTGTCCTGCCTTATGGACTCCGGGTATGTTTGTCAGCAGTCTGAAGCGGTTTGGCAACCGCTTAATCCGATAGGGTTCTTGAATTATATAGACGATCGGTCTATATTAACGGCATGAACACCATGACCCCAATAAAACGGCGTGGCCGCCCGCCGAAAATCCCGCGGGATAATCCCGATACCCGGGCTGCGTTGATTCGCAGCGGAACTGCCATCCTCACCGAGCAGGGCTTTAGCGCGTCGGGTATCGACGGCATCTTGAAACAGGTGGGCGTGCCCAAGGGGTCGTTTTATTACTATTTCGACAGTAAGGAAACTTTCGGCAGGGAGATCATCGACTATTACGGGCGCTATTTTGCCCGCAAGCTGGATCGCTGTCTGCTGGATGAGGCCCTTGCCCCGCTGGAACGCATCCGGGCCTTTGTGCAGGACGCCGCCACGGGAATGGCCAAATATGATTTCAAACGGGGTTGCCTGGTGGGTAATCTCGGCCAGGAAATCAACGTCCTGCCTGAGGATTATCGCCGGCAGCTGAGCGATATTCTCCTGGATTGGCAACAAAGGATAGCCGGTTGCCTGCGCCTGGCGCGGGATAGCGGCCAACTGGCGCCGTCGGCGGACTGCGAGGGACTGGCGGAATTTTTCTGGATCGGCTGGGAAGGGGCGGTAATGCGCGCCCGGCTGGCGAAAAGCCCGCAGCCGCTGGAGCGTTTTGCCCAAGGTTTTTTTGCCGGTCTGCCTGGATAATCCCAAATCCGGCGGGCATGGACATTCGATCTACTTCATGAGGAATCAGTATGTTTAACGGAATTTTGATTGAGAAAGACGAGCAGGGCTATCGTGCCCGTCTGGCATCGCTGGCAAAGACACAGCTGCCGGCGGGGGACGTCCTGGTCAGCGTGAGCTATTCCACGCTTAACTATAAAGACGGCCTGGCCATTACCGGCAAAGGCCCGGTGGTGCGTTCGTTTCCCATGGTGCCGGGAGTGGATTTGGCGGGCAGGGTGGAGGAAAGCAGCCATCCCGCGTTCAAGGTCGGCGATGAAGTATTGCTTAACGGCTGGGGCGTGGGAGAGAAACAGTGGGGCGGTCTGGCGCAGAAAGCGCGGCTTAACGGCGACTGGCTGATTCCGCTGCCGGCGGGATTGACTCCCTGGCAGACCATGGCGGTGGGCACGGCGGGTTATACCGCGATGCTGGCGATCATGGCGCTGGAAAAAAACGGCGTCACCCCGGACAGCGGTAAGGTGCTGGTCACCGGCGCCAATGGCGGCGTGGGGCATTTCGCCATCGCATTTTTGTCACGGCTGGGTTACCGGGTGGTGGCGTCCACCGGCCGGCCGGAAGAAACGGCGCATCTGCAGCAGTTGGGCGCGGCGGAGGTTATCAATCGGACGGTGCTTTCCGCGCCGGGGCGTCCCTTGGGTAAAGAACAATGGGCGGCGGCCATTGACAGCGTCGGCAGCCATACCCTGGCCAATGTTTGCGCCGGTTTGCAATACCAGGGCACCGTGGCCGCCTGCGGTCTGGCGCAGGGCATGGATTTGCCGGCCTCGGTGGCGCCGTTTATCCTGCGCGGCGTAACCTTGGCGGGGGTGGACAGCGTGATGCGTCCCAGGGCGGACCGTGTTGCCGCCTGGCAGCGTTTGGCCTCGTTGGCGGATGAAGCGCTGCTGCAGAGCATCAGCCGGGAGATCCCGCTGGGGCAGGTTATCGAAACCGCAAACGATCTGATGGCGGGTAAAGTCCGCGGCCGGGTGGTGGTGGACGTGAATCGCTGATCCCGCCGGTTCGCCGCCAATGCACTGTTTTTGCGCCAATGCGCCATGATGGTGCAATCCGGCCGCCGGCGCCGGCGCTTTAGCGGCGGGGAACGCGGCTTGCAAGATTGGCATGATTATTTCATGACATAGGCTAGCCAAGCCCGGCCGTCGCCGATAAGCCTTGATGACATAATTTACAGGTAACGAAGCCTGATCTTCCCGTAAGGGGCGATCGGGTTTTTTTTTGGAGAAAGGGAAATGCGCCGGAGTATTGATATCGGGATATTGTTATCCACCGACGGTACCTACCGCCACATGGCGGCCGGCGCCCTGGCGGGAACGCAGGATGCCCTGGCGGAAATCAACCAGGACGCCGGGTACGATTTCCTGCTGCGGGCGCGGCATATCAATCCCCAGGCGCGGCTGGCGGACTACAGCGCCGGGGTGGCGCAGCTGATTGGGGCAGGGGTGCGGCATATTTTCGGCACCATTACCTCCGCCAGCCGCAAAGAGATTATCCCGGACCTGGAACAGCATAACGCGCTGTTATGGTACGGCTCCCCCTATGAAGGCTTTGAAAGCAGCGAGCAGGTGATTTATCTCGGCGGCTGCCCCAATCAGACGTTGGTGCCGTTGCTGCGGCTGGCCCTGGAAAATTTCGGCACCCGGGCGTTTTTAATCGGTTCCAATTACGTGTGGGGCTGGGAGAGCAATCGTATCGCCCGTGAAGTGGTGACGGCGGTTAACGGCGAGATTACCGGCGAAAAATTCCTTCATCTCGGGCATACCGGGGTGGACGAGGTGGTGCATTCGCTGCTGGCCGGCGCGCCGTCATTTGTACTGAATAACCTGGTGGGGGAATCCTCCTACGCCTTTTTGCGCCGTCTGGACGATATCTGCGCCCGGCGGCATCTCTCCCTGCCGGTGCTCAGCTGCAACCTGACCGAGGCGGAGTTGAGCCAGCTCGGGGAAATCAGAGCCTTGCGGCTGTTTTCATGCGGGCCGTTCTTCGAAACGGCGGACCCGTTATTCTGCGCGCGCCAGCGGCGGCGCCACGGCCCGGGCCATTATTCCCATTATTATACCGGCGCCTATTTGGCGGTGCTGCTGTTTGCCCGGGCGCTGCAACGGACCGACAGCCTTGATCCGCAAGGGATTTGCGAGGCGCTGTATGATAGTGACAACGTCACCTTCATGGGGCCGATGAAAATTTCACGCCGCAACAATCATACCTATCTGCCTTGTCATATCACTGAGTTACGGCACGGAGTGCTGGAACTGATCCACAGCGAGGAGCACTGTCTGGCGCCGGATCCCTACCTGACCTTGACCGATCTGCGACAGCCTATTTCCGAGCGCCTGAAGGGCGCGGGCAGACCCATGAGGATAGTGAAATGAACCTGACATCACCGGAATTTGAAGCCCGCCCGCTGTTGTTGGTGGATTGCGAAGCCCGAACCCTGGCGGCGTTGGAAAAAAGCCTGCCGCGCATGGGCGTGCGCTGGCTGACGGCGGCGCTGGACGGCCCGCCGCCGGAAGAGCCGCTGTGCGCGGCGCTGGTGGAGCTGGAGCATTTTGCCAGTCCGCGGCTGCTGGCAAGTCTGAATCAGGCGGGTCTGCCCATCGTGGCCCTGACCTCCCACGAAGCGCTGTCGCAAATCCAGCGGGCCATTGATCTGGGGGCCACCGCGCTGCTGCCAAAGCCCATCAACCAGCGGGCGATTTATACCACGTTGATGATGGCGGTGGGTCTGCGCCAGCAGTTGAACGAGGATAGCCGGAACCTGTCTCTGGCCCATCGTCGGCTGGATTTCAACGCTGAACTGGCTCAAACCCTGGCCGCGCTGATGGTGGAGCGGGATCTGGACGAACGGCAGGCCTACGCCTGGCTGCGGGGGGAATCCATGCGCACCAACCGGCGTATTGAGGATATCTGTCGCCAGCGGCTGGGACAAGCGGCCCTCAAGCGGCGCGGAGAACGGGGATGAGTACGCCCCGCGGTTTCTGGCGGCGGCCGGCGGTCTGGCTGTCGGTGGGATATATCGCCGTGGTGGTGCTGGCGGCGCTGCTGGCGCCCTGGTGCGCGCCATTCGATCCCAATGAACAGTTTACCGAAGGGCTAAGCGTGGAAGGTGCGCCCCTGAGTCCGGGCAGCCATTTCTGGCTGGGTACGGATTTGCTCGGCCGCGACCTGCTGTCCCGCCTGATTTACGGTGCCCGCACATCATTACTGGTGGGGGTGGCGGCCAACGGCCTGGCGGTGGTTATCGGCACGCTGGTGGGGCTGTGCGCCGGCTATCTCCAAGGCAGGCTCGGCGGGCTGCTGATGCGGTTTACCGACCTGATGATGGCGTTTCCGGCCTTATTGCTGGCCATTACCCTGGCGGCGATTTTCCAGCCCAGCGTCTGGATCGTGGCCATGGTGATAGCCATGGTGAACTGGGTGCAAATCGCCCGGGTGATTTATGCCGAAACCAGCACTCTCGGCGCGCGGGATTTCGTGGCGGTGGAAAAAACCCTGGGGGCCGGGCCGCTGCGGATCCTCGCCGTGCACCTGCTGCCGCATCTGGTGCCCACCATTCTGGTCTGGTCGACCCTGGGTATCTCCACCACCGTATTGCTTGAGGCCACCCTGTCGTTCCTCGGCGTCGGCGTACAGCCCCCCACCGCCAGCTGGGGCAATATCATTTTCGAAAGCCAGACCTATTTCACTTCCGCCCCTTGGCTGGTGTTTTTCCCGGGGGCGGCCATTGTGCTGCTCTCCCTCTCATTCAATCTGCTCGGCGACGCCATGCGCGACGCTCTGGATCCTACTTTGAAAGGACGTTCATGATGCTGCTGTTCCTGAGCCGCCGACTCGGCCATGCCCTGCTGATTTTATTGGGGGTGACGCTTATCAGCTATCTGCTGCTGTTTATGCTGCCCGCCGATCCCGCCCGGCAAATCGCCGGGCGCAGCGCTACGCCGGAAGTGGTGGCCAGCATCCGCCATCAGCTGGGTTTGGATTTGCCTTTTTACCGCCAGTACCTGCATTACCTGTTCGATTTGCTGCACGGCAATCTGGGCCGCTCGTTTATACAGCGCAGCCAGGTCAGCGAACTGATCTCCTCCCGCATCGGCCCGTCGCTGCAGCTGATGGCGGCGGGTATCGGCTGTGAACTGGTGATAGGCATTACCCTCGGTACCCTGGCGGCGCTGCGGCGGGATGGCCTGGCGGACAAAATATTAATGGCGCTGTCGTTTATCGGCGTCTCGGCGCCGCAGTTTATCGCCGCCATGCTGTTTCTTTATCTTTTTGCCGCCGTGCTCAACTGGTTTCCCATGGGGGGGTACGGCGGTTTCAGCCATATCGCCCTGCCGGCGCTGACCCTGGGTATTCTGGGCAGCGGCTGGTACTCGCGCATGCTGCGCTCATCGATGATTGATGTGCTGCATCAGGATTTTATCCGCACCGCCCGGGCCAAGGGTCTGAGCCGGGCGCGGGTGGTGTGCCGCCATGTGCTGCCGAACGCCATATTGCCGCTGATCCCGATGATCGGCATTGATATCGGCATCTTTCTCGGCGGGCTGGTGGTGGTGGAGTCGGTGTTCGGCTGGCCCGGTATCGGCCAGCTGGCCTGGCAGGCCATTCAGCAGGTGGATATTCCGGTCATTGTGGGCGTTACCACCGTATCGGCGGTGGCGATTGTGTTGGGCAATTTGCTGGCGGATCTGATTTTGCCATGGGTCGATCCTCGCATCGACGTGAAAAAACAACGGTAACAGGAGCAAGGAAATGAGAAAAAGTTTACTTATGCTGGCCCTGGCGGGAGTGCTGTATGCGGGCGCCGGCCAGGCGGATGAACCGAAGGACGGCGGCGATGCGGTGGTGACCTACCAAAGCGATATCGCCACCCTGGATCCGGCCATCGGCTATGACTGGCAGAACTGGTCGATGATCAAAAGCCTGTTCAGCCGCCTGATGGATTACAAGCCCGGCACCACGGATCTGCAAAAGGATCTGGCGCAGGATTACAGCATCTCCGACGACGGCAAGGTCTATACCTTTACCCTGCGCAAGGACGTGACCTTCCATAACGGCCGCACGCTAAACGCCGACGATGTGAAGTACTCCCTGGAGCGGACGGTGAATCCGAAAACCCAAAGCCCGGGCGCCGGCTTTTTCAGCGCCATCGCCGGTTATGACGAGATGGCCGCCGGCAAAGCCGACCATTTGAGCGGTATTGAGGTAGTGAATCCCAATACGGTCAAGATAACCCTAAAAGAGCCCAACGCCACGTTCCTGCAGGTGATGGCGCTGAACTTCGCCTCCATCGTGCCGAAAGAAGCCGTGGATCAGTGGGGAGCGGATTTCGGCAAGCATCCGGTGGGCACCGGCGCCTTTGAGCTGAGCGAGTGGAAGCTTGGCCAGGAGCTGGTGTTCAAAAAGAATCCCCATTACTACCGGGCCGGTATCCCCCATCTGAACAGCATCCGTTTCGAAGTGGGGCAGGATCCGTCGGTGGCGCTGCTGAGACTGGAAAAGGGCGAGGTGGATATTGCCGGCGACGGCGTGCCGCCGGCCCAGTTCCTGCAGTTCAAGCAGGACCCGAAATACAAAGGCATGCTGGTGACCGGCGATCAGTTGCAAACCGGCTATGTCACCATGAAGACCACCCTGCCGCCGTTTGATAATGTGAAGGTCCGGCAGGCGGTGAATATGGCCATCAACAAGGATCGCATCGTCAGGATCATCAACGGCCGCGCGGCGCCGGCCAACCAGCCGCTGCCTCCCGCCATGCCGGGATATGACAAAGACTATAAAGGCTATGCCTTTGACGTCGCCAAAGCGAAACAATTGCTGGATCAGGCCGGTTTTTCCAAAGGGTTCGATACCGAGCTTTACGTGATGAATACCGATCCGCAGCCGCGTATCGCCCAATCCATCCAGCAGGATCTGGCCAAGGTGGGTATCCGCGTGGCGATTAAATCCCTGGCCCAGGCCAACGTGATTGCCGCCGGCGGTTCGGCGGATCAGGCGCCGATGGTGTGGTCCGGCGGTATGGCCTGGATTGCCGATTTCCCGGACCCGTCCGACTTCTGGGGACCGATCCTCGGCTGTATGGGGGCGGTGGACGGCGGCTGGAACTGGTCGCGCTATTGCAATAAAACCCTGGATGCCGAAGCCGCCAAGGCCGACAGCCTAACCCAGCCCGATCAGCAGGAACAGCGCATTGCCCTGTGGCGCAAGATCTTTATCGAAGCCATGGCCGACGCGCCCTGGGCGCCTATTTTCAATGAAAAACGCTATACGGTGCATTCGGCGCGTATGGGCGGGGCGGACGCGCTGTATGTGGATCCGGTACACGTGCCGGTGAACTACGACGCCATCTGGATCAAATAACCGCCGCCACCGGCCTGGCATGAGAGCTAAGGCCGGCGGGCTATACCCGTCATAGTTCGAGTTGCCGGCGTTGGCTGCGCTCGCTTACCCCGGTCGCTTAGCTAGCTGGGCTCCAGGGGATGCGCGGGCTTGCCGCCTTCTGGTAACAAGGATTATCTAGGGTCTAAGGAGATGAGCATGTGTCAGAATTGCCTGGTAAAAACAATCCATCATGCCCAGCATCATTTCGGCTGGGACAATAGCCTGGCCCCGGCGGCCAGAGTGGCGCCGGGCACGACGCTGGAATTCCACTGCCTGGATTCCGGCAACGGCCACTTTTCCCCCGGTTCCACGGCGGCGGCGGTGGGCAGCCTGCCGTTTGATAAAATCAATCCGGTGAACGGTCCGGTGTATGTGGAAGGAGCGCAGCCGGGGGATGTCTTGAAAATCACCCTGGATGAGTTCAGGCCCGGCGGCTTTGGCTGGACCGCCGTCATCCCCGGCTTCGGCCTGCTGGCGGAGGAGTTCACCGCGCCGGCGCTGGCCCTGTGGCAGTACGACCGGCACTCTATGGCGCCCTGCGCCTTCGGCGAGTACGGCAAGGTGCCGTTAAAACCCTTCGCCGGCACCATTGGCGTGGCGCCCGGCGCGCCGGGCCTGCATTCGGTGGTGCCGCCGCGCCGGGTCGGGGGCAATCTGGATATCCGCGATCTCACCGCCGGCTGTATCCTCTACCTGCCGGTGGAAACGGCCGGGGCGCTATTTTCCATCGGCGATACCCATGCCGCCCAGGGTGACGGCGAGGTGTGCGGCACCGCCATTGAGAGCGCCATGGACGTGGTGTTGACTCTTGATCTTATAAAAAACACGCCGCTGCCGGCGCCGCGGTTCAGTACCCCCGGTCCGGTTACCCGGCATCTGGACGGTGGCGGCTACGAGGTGTTTACCGGCGTCGGCGGCGATTTGATGACCGCCGCCCGGGACGCGCTGCGTTATACCATTGACTGGTTGTGCCGCGAGCACGGGATGCGGGCCGAAGACGCCTATATGCTCTGTTCGGTGTGCGGCGATTTGCGCATCAGCGAGATAGTGGATGCGCCGAACTGGGTGGTTTCGTTCTATTTCCCGAAAACGGTATTACAGTGAGGGCGGACGATGTTAGCAGCCAATGACCGGCCGGTGCTGTCCGTGGAGCGATTGTCTATTGAATTCGGCAGCCGGCGGGTAGTGGATGATGTGAGTTTTTCCCTGCTGCCCGGTAAAACGCTCTGTATCGCCGGCGAGTCGGGCAGTGGAAAGTCACTGACGTCGCTGGCTATCATGGGACTTTTGCCGGAGGACGCGTCTGTTCCCGGCGGCGCCATCCTGTTTGGCAACGATGATTTGCTGAGCCTGGGCGAACGCCGGATGCAACAGCTGCGCGGCAAGCGCATCGGCATGATCTTCCAGGAGCCTATGACCTCACTGAACCCGCTGATGACCGTGGCGCAGCAGTTGGAAGAAACCCTGCGGCGCCATGAGCATCTCGGGCGTGGGGATGTGCGCCGGCGGATACTGGCCATGCTGGACGCGGTGAAATTGCCCCAGGTGGAAAAGCGGCTGCGGCAGTATCCCCATGAGCTGTCCGGGGGCATGCGCCAGCGGGTGATGATTGCCATGGCGATGCTGTGCCAGCCGGAAATCCTCATTGCCGACGAGCCCACTACGGCGCTGGATGTCACCATCCAGGCGCAGATTCTGCAGTTGATGCGCGAGCTGCAGCAGGATTTTTCCACCAGCCTGCTGCTCATCACCCATGATATGGGCGTCGTGGCGGAAATGGCGGACCAAGTGGTGGTGATGAATCAGGGACGGGTGGAAGAGCAGCTTTCCGCCCAAACGCTATTTAGCGCGCCCCAGGCCGCCTACACCCGCAAACTGCTGGCGGCGGTGCCGGTGCTGGGCAGCGCGCCGCCGCTGGCGCCGGTGGCGCAAGAGAGACCGCTGTTATCCGTGCGGGACCTGACCGTGCGCTTTCCGGTGCGCGGTCAGGGGTTCGGGCAAAAGCGGCAGGTTTACGCGGTGGAAAATATCAGTTTTGATCTCTTTGCGGGAGAAACCCTCGGTATCGTCGGCGAAAGCGGCTGCGGCAAATCCACCACCGGCAAGGCGCTGCTGAACATGATCCCCTTTCGCGGCAGCGCCACCCTGGAGGGGCGGGAGCTGAACGGACTGCGGGGCGAGGACCTGCGGGCGGTGCGGCGGGATATACAGATGGTGTTCCAGGACCCGTACGCGGCGCTCAACCCGCGCAAGACCATTTTTGATTTGGTGGGGGAACCGCTGCTGATCCATGACGGTCTGGCGCATGCCCTCCGGGTGCAACGGGTGGCGGCGCTGCTGGAGCAGGTGGGGCTGTCCGCCGATGCCCTGGCCCGCTATCCTCACCAGTTTTCCGGCGGCCAGCGCCAGCGCATCTGCATTGCCCGCGCCCTGGCCCTCAATCCCAAGGTGATCATCGCTGATGAATCGGTCTCGGCGCTGGATGTTTCCGTGCAGGCCCAGGTGCTTGATTTGCTGGAATGGCTGCGGGGTGAGTTCCAACTGAGCTATGTCTTTATTTCCCATGATATGGCGGTGGTTGAACGCATTTGTCACCGGGTGGCGGTGATGTATTGCGGCCAAATCGTGGAAATCGGTCCGCGGGATTCGGTATTGCATCATCCCCGCCATCCCTATACCCGGCGCTTGCTGAGCGCGGTGCCCTCGCTGGACGTCAACCACAAACGGGATTTCCGCCCGCTGCTTGCTGAAATGGAGCGGCCGGACCCCATTAAACCCTTCGGCTATCAGATTCCGCCGCAGCGGTTCCAGGATTACGGCAACGGTCATCTGGCCGCCTGCTAGCCGGCTGCATTAATCATTAGTATTATTAATTTATTGTATTTCAACTCGCTGCGTTTTCATATCGAAAGCGCCGCTGCGCCTGTTTTTTCGCTTTTTCTTTCATCGACCCGCGCCGCCATAGTGTAAAAAAACTTATCTTTATTCGCGGCTCAGGATGATTTGAGCTATCCGTTATAAGAAGAGGAATGACCGCCTCATCACTGCAATAAAATCACCTGCCGGAGGAAATAATGAAAGCAGTCGTTTATAACGGTCCCCGCGATGTCGCCATTAAGGACATGCCGGATGCCCGAATCACCAAGCCTACCGATGCGCTGATTCGTATCACCACCACGAATATTTGCGGCTCGGATCTGCATATGTATGAAGGGCGTACCAGCTTTGAACGCGGCCGCATTTTCGGCCATGAAAATCTCGGCCAGGTCATTGAGGTGGGCGCGGGGGTGGAGCGGGTTAAGGCTGGCGACTATGTCTGCCTGCCGTTTAACATCGGTTGCGGTTTTTGTGAAAACTGCGAGCGCGGGCTGACCGGCTTTTGCCTGACGGCCAATCCCGGCACAGCGGGCGCCGCTTACGGTTTTGCCGAAATGGGGCCTTATGAAGGGGGCCAGGCGGAACTTTTGCGGGTACCGTTCGCCGATTTCAACTGTCTGATACTGCCGCCGGACGCGGTGGAAAAAGAGGATGACTATGTCATGCTGTCGGATATTTTCCCCACCGGCTGGCACGCCACCGAACTGGCGGGCCTGCGGCCCGGTGACAGCGTGGCGATATACGGCGCCGGTCCGGTTGGGCTGATGGCGGCCCACTCGGCGATGATAAAAGGGGCATCCCAGGTGTTTGTGGTGGATACCCATGACAGCCGGCTGGCACTGGCCGAAAAAATGGGCGCGACCCCGGTGAAGGCGGTGGGAGAGGCGGCGGTGGAGAAGATCCTTAATCTGACCGACGGACGCGGCACCGATTGCGGCTGTGAATGCGTCGGTTATCAATGCTGCGATAAACACGGCCATGAAGATAATTCCGACACCATGAACAGCCTGGTGGCATCCACCCGCGCCACCGGCGGCATCGGTGTGGTGGGGGTCTTCGTGCCGCAGGATCCGGGGGCGAAGACCGAGCTTGCCAAAGCGGGCAAGATGCCGTTTGATTTCGGCAGCTTCTGGTTCAAGGGGCAGCAGATCCGCACCGGGCAGGCCAACGTGAAGGCCTATAACCGGCAGCTGGCGAAACTTATCCATCAAGGCCGGGCCAAGCCGTCGCAGATAATCTCGCACCGCCTGCACCTGGCGCAAGCCCCCGAGGCCTACGAACACTTTGATAACCGGGATCCCGGCTGGACCAAGGTGATTCTCAAGCCTTGACAGGAAAGCCGGCCTCCGGCCGTGAGTTCGTTAACAAAGCGCCCAATCGGGACAGGCTGCCTGATCGTAAACACGCCGTCAACGTGACATCATAACGTCAATTCAACGGTTATCAGGGGGTCGATCCGGGGCGGATTCAGGCCGCCGCCTGGGCATCGTTTATATTGTCCGGGAAATAGAGATGGAAGCAAATCTCGCCCGCCGGCGTGCAGCTGACGCCGGCGCTGCCCCGGTGCAGTTTCATGATGGCCTGCACAATGGACAATCCCAGGCCGCTGGCGTTACCGCTGCTGGTGCGCGCGTCGTCGGCGCGGTAAAACCGGTCGAACAGCTTGTCCATATGATCCGGCGGAATGGGCGGACCATGATTGATGACTTCAATCAGCCAGCCGTCGCCATCGCGACGGCCGCTGAGGATAATGTCGCTGTCGGCGTCGGCATAACGTATGGCATTGTCCACCAGATTGCTTAAGGCCCGGCGCAGCAGCATGGCATCCGCCTGGACCATGCCTTCCCCCCGGCAACGCAGCGCCAGGCCCCGTTCTTCCGCCAGTCCTTCAAAATAATCGGCAATCCGCTGCAGCTCGACTTCCAGCGGCAGCGGCACCGGCGAAATGGCGGACTGGGCTTCGCCGGCCCGCGCCAGGAACAGGATATTTTCCACCATGCGCGAAATGCGCTCCAGCTCTTCGCTGTTTCGGACCAGTACGCTTTCGTATTCCTGCGCCGAACGGCGCTGGTACAGGGCTACCTGGCAATGGCCCATCAGGGCGTTCACCGGCGTGCGGATTTCATGGGCCAAATCAGCGGAGAAGCGGCTCAGCCGCTGGTAGCCGTCCGCCAGCCGGTCCAGCATGGCGTTAAACGACCGGATCACCTGGTGCAGCTCCGCCGGCGCGCCCTGTTCGGACAGGCGGGTAGTGAGGGTGGCGGGATGGATGCCTTCAGCCTGCGCCGCCATGCGCCGCAACGGCTTCAGTCCGTGGCGCATCACGCCGTAGCCCAGCAGGGCTATGAGTAAAAACGCCCCTATCACCGCCGCGATGATGCGATCGCGGTACTGCGCCAGCATGCGCGTCTCATTTAGCATAATGTGACCGGCGGTGATTTGGATGGGATCATGGCCGGCCAGACTGACCCAGGCCGTCACAAAGCGGATGGGAACGCCTTCCGGCGTGCTGGCGGCATGCACCGCACCGAGGGACACCGGAACGCCGTCCGCCACCGGCGCCACCGTCGGCAACCGGTAACGCCCCGGATTGACATTGATAAGCGGCGTCTGGCCCGGACGCTGGAATATCAGAATATCCCGTTCGTTGCCGAGCATATTCTCAAATAAATGCGGGTTATCGCTGAGTAGCGAAATGGGAAATGCATTGCCCAGCAGGCTGCGGAAATAGGCCACCCGGTTGGCGGTTTGCGCGGCGGCCTGATGGCGCATGGAACGGGCCATATCGCCGTACAGATACAATCCCACGCTGCTTATCACCAGGGCGGCCAGCACGGCGAACAGCAGGGCCGAACGGGCGGTAAGGGAGAGAGAAGGGAAACGCGGCATCATCATCAACGTACTTCGCAGACATAACCGATACCGCGCACGGTATGGATAAGTTTAACCTCGAAAGGGCGATCCATTTTGGCGCGCAGGCGCTTGACCGCCACATCCACCACATTGGTATCGCTGTCAAAATTCATGTCCCAGACCTGGGAGGCGATAAGGGTCCGCGACAGCACTTCCCCCTGGCGCCGCACCAGCAGCGACAACAGGGCGAACTCTTTGTTGGTCAGGATAATCGCGGTATCCAGACGGGTGACTTTGCGCCGCAGCATATCGATATGCAAGTCCGCCAGATGAAAATCGTTCTCCTCGCGAATGACGCCGCGGCGCAGCAGGGTGCGGATGCGCAGCACCAATTCGGTGAACGAAAAGGGCTTGATCAGATAATCGTCCGCCCCGAGCTCCAGGCCGTGAATCCGATCCTGCACCTGATCCCGGGCGGTAAGAAACAGCACCGGAACATCGCTTTTTTTACGGATTATGTCCATAAGCTGCCAGCCGTCCAATCCCGGCAGCATCACATCCAGTATGATGACATCGTAAATGTTCTCCAGGGCCAGAAACAGGCCGTCCGGACCGGTGCGGGCCAGATCGACGCTATAGCCGGCTTCCCCGAGGCCTTTTCGCAAATATTCACCAGTACTGAGATCATCTTCTACTATCAGTATACGCATCCAGATATGTCCTCCCGGCCACATTCCCAGTTTAACAGTTTGTTTGACGCCGGTTGATGACAATATTGTCATCGAACGGTCATCCGGCGGACCGGGTTGGTTTGCCAAGCTGACAGGGAAACAGGCCTCCGGGGCGAGAGGTACCGGATGCACAGATGACCGGCGCGGCATCGGCCGGACCGAATATTCAAAGGAGAATCACATGGCCAAACTCAGATTATTGACAGGACTACTGGCGGGAGCATTGACCTTAGGCGGCGTAGCGGTACAGGCGGCGGATGCGCCGGCCAAGCCCATGATGGCGATTCGCGGCACCATCACGCAAATCAGCGGCGATCAACTGCAGATAACCGATCGCCGGGGTCAGGAGCACACAGCCACCCTGAATGACAAAACCACCGTATCGGCGGTATCGCAAGGTAAGATAAGCGATATCAAACCCAACAGCTTTATCGGCACCGCCGCGGCGCCGCAGCCGGACGGTACGCTGAAAGCGCTGGAAGTGCATGTGTTCGACCCGTCGCTGCGGGGATCCGGTGAAGGCTTCCGGCCATGGCAGGGGGCCGACGGTAAAACCGGCACCATGACCAACGGCACCGTCGGCACCCTGGTGAATGCCAACGGCCACACCATGACGGTAAAATACCAGAACGGCGAGAAAAAGGTTATTGTGCCGGATGATGTGCCTGTTGTGACGTTGTCACCTGGTAATCGTTCGCAGCTGGTCCAGGGCGCGCACGTTATTTTGTGGCCGGCGCCGGGCAGCGCCACGCCAGTGGTGGCGGCTCGTATCGTTGCCGGCGTCAACGGCACCATACCGCCGATGTAACAGTGAAACGGCCGGGCGGCGGTGCTTTGCGCCGGTCTCCGGCCGGTTGTGCCGGGCTTAAGGAGAGTGCCTGTGAAAAGTGTTCCCACAGCGGTGAAAATCCCTATGCACCGGTTGCCGGTGCGTATTACCCATTGGCTGAACGTGCTGATTATGTGCGGCATGTTTATGAGCGGATGGGGTATTTATAACGCCTCGCCGATATTTCCCTTTACCTTTCCCGCCGCGCTGACCCTGGGAGGCTGGCTCGGCGGCTCCATTGCCTGGCATCTGGCGGTGATGTGGGCCCTGGCGGCCAACGGACTGCTCTACCTGTCATGGGGCTTGGCCAGCGGCCATTTCCGCCGGGATTTCCTGCCGGTGACGCCTGCCTCTCTGTGGCGGGATCTGCGGGCGGCCCTCATGTTTCGGCTTATCCACCGGCCCGGCGAATATAATGCCGTGCAAAAAGCATTTTATCTGTTTGTCCTGCTGTGCGGCCTGGTGCTGGTGCTGTCGGGACTGTCCATTTGGAAACCGGTGCAGCTGAGTTGGCTGGTGGCGGTGTTCGGCGGCTTCGACCGGGCGCGCTATGTCCATTTTTTCGCCATGAGCGCCATCGGCGTTTTTGTGGTGGTCCATCTGGCCATGGTGCTGATGGTGCCCAGCACTTTTTTGCCGATGATTACCGGTTACCTGCGCCGTAAACCACGGAAAACACGCAATGAACAACCCTAAAAAGAGCGGGCTGATATTGGAGCCGGCCCAAAAGAAAGAGCTGTACCGATTGCAGCGCCGTTTGCTGCTGCGCTCCGGCCTGACCCTGGGGGCGCTGACGATGCTTACCGGCTGCAATATGCAGGACGGCGATGATGTGGATAAGGTGCTATGGGCCATGTCGCGCTGGAATGACCGGGTGCAGGCCTGGCTGTTCAGCGACCGGCGGCCGGCGCAAACCTATCGCCCCGACCAGATAACCACGCCTTTTCGCTTTAATGCTTTTTATCCCGAAGATAACGTGCCGGAGGTGGATATCGCCACCTGGCAATTGGACGTCTCCGGCCTGGTGACGGATAAGCGTCCCTGGACCATGCAAAAATTGCGGGCATTGCCGCAGCAAAGCCAGATTACCCGCCTGATTTGCATTGAAGGCTGGAGCGCTATCGGTCAATGGAGCGGTGTGCCGCTGCGCACCTTTTTACAGCATGTGGGGGCGGATATGCGGGCCGGTTTTGTCGGCTTCCGCTGTGCCGATCGTTATTACTCCAGCATCGACATGGCCACCGCGCTACATCCCCAAACCACGCTGGCGCTGGATTTTGTCGGCAAAGAGCTGCCGGATGAGTTTGGTTATCCGCTGCGATTACGCGTGCCCACCAAACTGGGTTTCAAAAATGCCAAGCATATCGTGGCGATTTCCGTCAGCAATACCAATCCCGGCGGCTACTGGGAGGATCAGGGGTATAACTGGTTTAGCGGGATATGACAGACAATATCGCCGGCGCCGGGCGGGATGCCGCGCCGCCCGGCCCGTCAGGCTTCGCAAATCCGGTTTCTGCCCAGCCGCTTGGCCTCATACAGCGCCGCATCCACCCTGACCACCAGTTTGGACGGCGTATCTACCTCGCTGATGGGCAATCCGACATAAATGCCGATGCTTGCGCTGATACTGCCCACCGGGCTGCCCCGATGCTGGATTTCAAGTTGTCCTATCTTGTCCTGAATCCGTCTGGCCACCGCCAGGGCGCCGGTTTTGTCGGTTTCCGGCAGCAGGACGATAAATTCCTCGCCGCCGTAGCGGGCCGCCAGATCGCGCTGGCGCAGGGGCAGCGCGCGCAGGGTATTGCCAATGAGCCGCAGGCACTCGTCCCCGGCCACATGGCCGTAAATATCGTTATATTGCTTGAAAAAATCGATATCCAGCAAAATCAGCCCCAGCGGCCGGCGAAGTTCTATAGCACGGTTGAATTCATTTTTGAATACCAAATCGAAGTGGCGCCGGTTATACAGGCCGGTCAGCCCGTCGGAGCGCGCCAGCTTTTCCAGGGACCGGTTTAATTTACGCAGCTCCTGCTGCGCATGGATCAACTCCAGTTCAATCCGCATTCTGGCCCGTACCTGCCGCATTAGCAGCAGGCAGACAAGGGAAATCATCAGGACAAAAATCAGCGTCATGACGGCATGGCTGATGGCATCATGCCGCCAGTCGGCCAACGCCTGATCCATGGATACCCCGCTGGTGATAATGACCGGGAACTGTTTGAGATGCTCATAGCTGTAAACCATGGACTGAGGGTCGTTCGCCAGGGCGCTGTTGACGGTGCCGGATTGATTTTGACGGATATTATCTTTATACAGCGGCGAATCGGCGATGGTGGTGCCGATGGCTTTTTCATTGTAAGGATGGCGGTATAGCACGGTGCCGTTATTGAGCAGCATCATTAACGTGGAGTCGTCGCTGATAACGAATTTGGTATAGAAATTCCGGAAATGGCTGATCATCACGCTTTCAAGCAGCACGCCGGCGAAGCTGCCATCGGAATTATCAAGGCGGCGGGAGAGGGGTAATATCAGCTCTTGGGTCATGCGGCTGCGGATTACCTGGCCGATATGTATGGTCAAATCCGGATGATCGCGGTGATATCTAAAATAATCCCGGTCGGAAAAATCATTCACCGACGGTAAGTTATCCGCCGCCGTCACCAGCATACGGCCCCGGGCGTCATAGAGGGAAATGGCGTCTATTTGCTGCAAACCTTGGGTTTTTTCCTTGAAAAGCCGATGCAGAACGGGCCATTTGTCCGGGTCCATGCCCTGTTGATGGATCATTTCAGCCAGTTCTTCCAGGGTTGCCTCGGCCTGGACAAAGGTATCGCTGGCATGCTGGGTCAGCGCCTGGGTGAGATTGGCGGTATTGGTCTGGGAACGCGCCAGCGCCTGATGATAGGTGCGCCATAAATGCAAGCTGTTCAATACGATAAGCGCCAGGATAAGCAACACGGCGGAAGCGCCGAGCTGGAACAACAGGGTAAATCGCTGGTGACCGTAGACTGCGCTGTTACGGACTCTTTGCCGGGGGGAGCCGAAGGGTCTTGTTTTTCTCATGGGGTATCCACAGCATCTCGGGTCAGGCAGAAGGGCTGCCGCTAATGACATAATTTGACATGTTCATTAAGAGTATTTATGCATTGTCACACTTAGTCAAAGATTCAGCGGGATTTAATAGCGCAGGTCACTCCTTGGCACATATAAAGAAGGGTGAATATATCAAACTGACGAGTATTGAACGTTTATCCAAACGCCGAAAGCGGGGCAAAACCGATTCCCCCACCGGTATCAGCACCGGATCTGTCGCCGATTTAGGCGTATTGTCCATATTGGATATTATTTCTCTTGTGATGATGATTTCATACAAATCCTGATTATTTTTTCGCCGATAAGAGAAAAATTTTGTGCGATGTAAATTAAAGGTTTGCCCGTTATGAGCAAAAGTGCCGTTCAGGACGTAAAACCCTTCGCGGCGATTGGTAAAAAACATTTTAGCTTCGGCCGTGTAGCTAAAGCGGCCTTGCGGGGTATTGGCCCTGAACACCATCATGCCTGAACATTGAAACCCCGCGAAAGGATGACGATAATGATACAGATAAAACAGGCCGGAAAAAATTGTGACCAGACAACAAGCCGCCAGAATTCTTTTCATTGTGCGTCCCAGTTATAAAAGTAAAAATTAAGGCAGCTTGCTATATTTCCCTGGGCATCCCGCTCACATTTAGCCATGAAATTACGCTGATTAATGCCGCTTCTTATTGTGGTATTAGTCACAATGTTATGGGAAAACAGGATGAAATGATGCGCTGTGCATTTCTCGATATTGCCCCTCATCACCTGCCGCAACTGTTCGAGCATGGACTCTTTATCCCGGGCCGGCACCGGCCGGAGGGTATAGATATCGCAAGAATCCACCTTATCCAGTAAAAACAGCGGTTGCCTATCCTGCCGGTTGAAATAGACATAGGCCATCAACAGGGTGGCGGCAAAGGCGATACCCAAGACGCCGTTGATAAAGATTTCTTTAGTTGACGAGGATTTTTCGGCGGTGAAAGCGTCGTCCGGCTGCCCGTCTTCTCTATCCTGAGGTTGGAGCAAAGACGCGGCGGGCGGCTGAGGTGGGTCTTCCTGCTGGGTTATCAGCAAGCGATCGTTAAGCTTCAGCCCGCGTTTGGGTAAGGTCACTATGGCCGTCGCATCCAAATGCAGGGATATGAGCGCTTTTCTCAGCAGGCTGATTTGCTGATTCAAATTGCCGTTTGAGGGCTGCATTCCGTATTTTACCCAGACGCTGTCAAATAACCATTCACGGGTTACCGTATTCCCTTCGCCGTGGGCGGTTATTAACGCTTCCAATACCCGGCCGGCGGTATTGGATAATTTAATTACAGATGCATTATTATTTAATAAGCCTAATTGATATCCCGCGGTGTCAAATAAAACTGAATGATTAATTAAATACTTCATAACAGGCTCCATAATGGACCGCTAAGCCGAACAATACATAGACCTGATTTGAAGACTATATACCCGTCATACTTTACGTTGCTAGGGTATATTGAGAGGCGGCGCCGAAAGTCATCAGTAATAAAATCTGTTAATTAAGTAGCGATCCAAGGCGATGGATAAAACGCGTCGGTTTATTTATCGACGATTATAAACGGCGTCGCGGAGAGAAAGAGTTATGTCGCGCCGAAAATCAACAAAAACCGTACGCCATTACAAAAAGCGCTACTGATCGGACTTGTTCAGCGTACACATGTACGCTAGGATAGCATTCCTCAAGTGACTACAATGATTATAGTTACTGAGGATTGCGTGTTAAACCCGCTGATAACCATCAGGAAAGTATGCAAAGAACCCATTTTGACCATATGGCTTGTCCCATAGCACAATCCCTGGAACGGATAGGCGAGTGGTGGAGCATGTTGATCGTGCGGGATGCCTTTCGCGGTTTGACCAGATTCGATGAATTCCAGCATAGCCTGGGGATATCCCCCACCATGCTGACCCGGCGGCTCAATACGCTGGTGCGAAACGATATTATGTTTAAGCAACCCTACCAGACGCGGCCGGTCCGCCATGAATATCTTCTGACCGAACGCGGATTGGCGCTGTTTCCGGTGCTGATTTCACTGCTGGACTGGGGTAACCGCTTGTTAGACGACGATCGGATCGCTATCGTGCCGGTGCACCGCCACAGCGGCAAAGCGGTCACGCCGCAAGTGATTGACAGGCAGAGCGGCGAGCGGCTCACCTATCATAATGTCAATATTATCACCACCGCGCGTTGCGCCGGAACGGGCAACAAGCCGCAGCGTGACGCGCATCGGGAAATTTCCGCTCCTTACCAACATCAACAACCCTATAACAGGACAGGCAATGAATAAGCGTCGAGTAGTGATCACCGGCATGGGTGCCGTATCGCCGTTAGGCTGTGGCGTAGAAACCATCTGGTCGAGGTTGCTGGCCGGGCAATCGGGGATCGGGCCTTTGCCGGAAGAAATGGTCGCGCTGCTGCCGGTGAAAATAGGCGGCCAGGTGCCGACGTCGGAACAGGATCCCGAAGCGGGTTTGTATCCGGATCGGTACGTTCCGCCGAAAGATCAGAAAAAAATGGACCGGTTTATCCTCTTCGCCATGGCGGCGGCGGATGAAGCTCTCCGTCAGGCCGGCTGGACGGCCGATACCGATGAACGTCAGGAGCGTACCGCCACCATTATCGCCACCGGTATCGGCGGATTCCCCGCCATCGCCAATGCGGTGCGCACCTCGGATAACCGCGGGCCAGGGCGGCTCTCTCCCTTTACCGTTCCGTCGTTTCTGGCCAATCTGGCCGCCGGACATGTTTCCATCAAGCACCATTTCCGCGGACCTATCGGCGCGCCGGTCACCGCCTGCGCGGCCGGTGTGCAGGCTATCGGCGACGCGGTTCGCCTGATTGCCAACGATGAGGCGGATATCGCCCTGTGCGGCGGGGCCGAAGCGGCCATCGATACCGTAAGCCTGGGTGGATTCGCCGCCGCCAGGGCGGTTTCCACTCACTTTAACGACGCTCCGGCCGCCGCTTCCCGTCCTTTTGACCGGGATCGCGACGGTTTTGTCATGGGCGAAGGGGCGGGTCTGCTGGTGGTGGAAGCCCTTGACCATGCCCTGGCCCGTGGCGCCACGCCTCTGGCGGAAATAGTGGGTTATGGCACCACCGCGGACGCCTATCATATGACCTCCGGCGCGGAAGACGGCGACGGCGCTTACCGGGCAATGAAAATCGCCCTCAAGCAGGCCGGCGTCTCGCCCCAGCAGGTGAGGCATTTAAATGCCCATGCCACCTCGACCCCGGTGGGGGATTTGGGCGAAATCAACGCCATAAAACACCTGTTCGGTTTGGGTTCGGCACTGGCCGTCACCGCCACCAAATCGGCAACCGGCCATTTGCTCGGCGCCGCCGGCGGCCTTGAGGCCATTTTTACCGTTCTGGCCTTGCGCGATCAAATCGTTCCGGCCACCCTTAACCTGGAGAATCCGGACCCGGCCACCGAAGGTTTGCATCTGGTGCGCAAAGAGGCGGAGCCTTATGAAATGACCTACGCCTTATCCAATGGCTTCGGTTTTGGCGGCGTCAACGCCAGCATCCTGCTGAAAAAATGGTCGTGATATCAGCTTTTCCCAGGGCGCTCCTGGCTTGGCGGCGATAATACCGCCCGCAACCAAGCGTAATCCGCATTGATGTAAATCAGGGGCGGGGGGGATGGCTGTTGTACCCCCCGCCTTATCGTTATATATTCAGGCATATATCGTTTAAACAGCCACCCCCATCTTATGAACACGCCCCGTTTCGCCCGACCATTCTGTCTGCACATCCTGTTATGTTTTTCGTTTCTTGCCGCCAGTTTCAGCGCCGTGGCGGATCGTGTCCTTACCGATCAGCTCGGACGCCAGGTGACCCTGCCCGATCGGGTGACGCGAGTGGTGGTGCTACAGCATCAAACCCTGAATCTGCTGGTGCAGTTGCACGCCGCCGATGATGTGGTGGGAATATTGTCCAGCTGGAAAAAACAGCTGGGCCCGGACTTCGTGCGTTTTGCTCCAAGGCTGGCCTCTTTGCCTATGCCGGGGGATTTGACGCAGGTGAATATCGAAAGTCTGCTGGCGGAACATCCGCAGGTGGTCTTCGTCGCCAACTATGCGCCGCCGGAAATGATCAAGCAGATTGAATCCGCCGGCATCCCGGTGGTGGCCGTCTCGCTGCGCAAGGATCGTCCCGGCGAACAGGACAAGCTGAATCCCGCCATGGCGGACGAAGAGCAGGCCTATAACGAGGGCCTGAAAGAGGGCATCCGTCTGGTGGCTGCGGTGGTTAACCGGCAGCCGCAGGGGGAGGCGATGATTGACTATGCCTTCCGCGCCCGCGAGGAAGTAGCCGGCCGGCTCAAGGATGTGCCCGCCGATAAGCGGGTGCGGGTGTATATGGCGAATCCGGATCTCACCACCTATGGCTCGGGAAAATACACCGGCCTGATGATGCAGCATGCCGGCGCGCTAAACGTGGCGGCGGCTACGGTAAAGGGTTTCAAACAGGTTTCCATGGAACAGGTATTGGCCTGGAACCCCCAGGTGATTTTTGTGCAGGATCGCTATCCGGAAGTGGTACGGCAAATCAACCGCGATCCGGCCTGGCAATCTGTAGACGCCGTGAAACAGCACCGGGTATTCCTGATGCCGGAATATGCCAAGGCCTGGGGCTATCCCATGCCGGAAGCGTTGGCCATCGGTGAGCTGTGGATGGCCAAGCAGCTCTATCCGCAACGGTTCGCCGATGTGGATATGAACCGCCGGGCCGACGACTATTATCAGCGCTTTTACCGCATCCGCTGGTCGCCGCGCCAGGTGGACGATGCCGCCCGCTAACGGCCATGGCGCGGGGGTACAACCGGTACTGGCGGCCCTCACGCTCGTCATCGCCTTTCTCTCCCTGGGCATGGGGCAATACGCGCTTTCTCCGCTGCAGGTTCTAAGTGAACTGGCGTCGCCGTTTCATCACCATCAGGTGGCCGGCCAGATCATCTGGATGGTGCGCATGCCGCGTATCCTGACCGCCTGCCTGGCGGGCGGGGCGCTGGCGCTCTGCGGGGCCGCCCTGCAGGGCATTTTCCATAATCCGCTGGTGGATCCGCATATTATCGGCGTCAGCGCCGGCGCCGCGTTCGGCGGGACGCTGGCCATCCTGTTCGGACTGACGCCGCTGGCGTTGCTGGGGTCGGCGTTTGTATTCGGTTTATTGGCGCTGGGATCGGTATATGTGATTGCCGCCACCCTGGGGCGGGATAATCTGCTGATGCTGATTCTGGCGGGGATTATCCTGAGCGGTTTTTTTTCGGCATTGGTCAGTCTGCTGCAATACCTGGCCGACACGGAAGAAAAACTGCCCAGCATCGTGTTCTGGCTGCTGGGGAGCTTCGCCACCGCCGATTGGCATAAGGTGCTGATGCTGGCGGTACCGGTGCTGCCGGCGGGTTTACTGCTGCACCGCCTGCGCTGGCGGGTGAATATTCTGTCCCTGGGGGACAGGGACGCCGCTTCTTTGGGCATGTCTGTTGCCAATCTGCGCCGCGGGGTGCTATTGCTGTGCGCGGTGCTGGTGGCGGCGCAGGTATCGGTGAGCGGCAGCATCGGCTGGATCGGCCTGGTGATTCCCCATCTGGCCCGCCTGCTGGCGGGGGCGGATCATCGCCGTTTGTTGCCTACCGCTTTCTGGCTGGGGGCCGGCTTTATGATCCTGGTGGACGATGCGGCGCGAACCCTGAGCCAGGCTGAAATCCCCCTGGGCATCATCACCGCCCTTATCGGCGCGCCGCTGTTTGCCTGCCTGCTGGTAAGGGATAATCGCCGGAGGCATCAATGACGGAGATTACCCTTGCTACCCGGCAACTGCTGTACGGCCACGGCGAGGCGCTGTGTGATCCGCTTGATTTCGCCTGCGCCGCCGGTGAGGTTTGCGCGGTGTTGGGGGCGAACGGCCGGGGGAAAACCTCTTTGTTACAGACCCTTATCGGCACGCTGCCGGCCCTGGGCGGAACGGTGCATTGCACCGGCGGCATCGGCTTTGTGCCGCAGGAGTTCACCTCGGCCTTCGCCTACCGGGTATTTGATATCGTGCTGATGGGGCGGGCGGCCCAGGTAGGGTTGTTGAGAATGCCGGACCGGCGGGACGATAGCATCGTCCGTGAGGCGCTGGAAGCCCTCCACATCGCTCCCCTGGCCGATCGGCCGTTTCACTCCCTTTCCGGCGGCCAGCGGCAACTGGTGCTGATGGCCCGGGCGCTGGCGACCCAAGGCCGCCTGCTGGTGCTGGATGAACCCGCTTCGGCCCTGGATCTTTTCAATCAGCAGGCGGTGCTGCAACTGATTCGCCGCCTCGCCAGGGAGCAGGGGATAAGCGTTCTGTTCACCACCCATGACCCGTCCCATGCCGCCCTGGCGGCGGATAACACCCTGCTGCTGCTGCCGCAAAGGCAATGGCTGTTCGGCGCCACCGGCGAGGTGCTCGGCGAGGAGAATCTGCAGCAAGCCTACGGCGTGGCGGTAAAACAGATCAACGTTACCCACCAGGGCCGGGATTATTCCCTTCTGGCGCCGTTGTTTGATGTGCCCAAGCGGTAGCGGCGTTAACCTCGGGATTCAACTCTGGGATAACAGGCATAAAACCCGCGGCCAGCAGCTGCTTTTGTCCCGCCGGAGAAAGGATATATGCCGCCAGCGGTTCGGCGGCGGCGGTGCCCACCCCCAGGGAATAAAGCGCCCGCACGTTGAATTGCGCCGGGATCTCCACCACCCGCAGCAACGGATCTTGCCCAAGCAGCCGGGCGTAGTGGGCGTAACCGATAAAGATATCCGCTTTGCCTTGATGAATCAGCCAGCCGGCGGCAATGGCGCCGGCCGGCAGCGGGGGAGAATCGGCGCCGCCCACCAGTTGCTTGGCCCGCGCTTTAAGCACCCCGGCGCAGGGCGGCAGCAGCGGGGCGATATTATCGAACAGTTGCCAGGCATAATCTCCCGACGGATCGCAGCCGGGGGTGGACATGCCGATAATCAGAATGGGATTGCCCAGCAGCGCCAGCCAGTCCGCCCCCAGTGTCGCCGGCGTATTGCGCACCGTCAGACACAGCCGGTTGGCGATAAAGGGCTGCACCCGCAATATCCGGCCCGCCGCCAGCAGCCGCTGCGGATGGGCGGTATTGGCGGAAGCGAAGAGATCGCAGGGCGCTCCCGCCTCGATGCGCTGGCGCAGCAGGCCGGCGGGGCCGTATTCCGCCTGTACCCGCTGCCCGGTTAAACGGGTATATTCCGCCAGTAAAGGCGTTAGCGCCGTGCGCAGACTGCCGGCGGCCAAAACGGTTAAACAGGTCAAGACGCGCTCCGGTAACGTTCCTCGAGGGTTAACAAAATAGTATCAAATCCGCGCATGCAAGAAAGGCTTCCGGTGACGATCCGCTATTGGAAACGGGTAATTTCTTATAGCCGGACACATTCTTATTCAGACTATGCCTTGCTTCAAAGTTTGACTTTAAGCACAGTTTATACTGTTCGGGCGCAACATCGTTACATTCCTGTACAAGTTCTGATAAGCCACAAGGAATCCTACAATGGATGAACAACTCAAACAGAGTGCTTTAGATTTTCATCAATTCCCACAACCAGGGAAAATACGGATTACCCCGACTAAACCGTTGGCTACCCAACGCGATCTGGCGCTGGCCTATTCACCGGGCGTTGCCGCCCCTTGCCTTGAAATCGCCGCCGATCCTCTTGCCTCTTATAAATACACCGCCCGGGGCAACCTGGTAGCGGTGATTTCCAACGGCACCGCGGTGCTGGGGCTTGGCAACATCGGCGCGCTGGCCGGCAAACCGGTGATGGAAGGCAAAGGCGTCTTGTTTAAAAAATTTTCCGGCATTGATGTGTTCGATATCGAGGTGGATGAATCAGAACCCGATAAACTCATCGATATCATTGCCGCGCTGGAGCCCACCTTCGGCGGTATCAACCTTGAAGATATCAAAGCGCCCGAATGTTTCTACATTGAGAAGAAACTTCGTGAACGCATGAAAATCCCGGTATTCCACGACGATCAGCACGGTACGGCCATTATCTGTACCGCCGCGGTGATGAACGGTTTACGGGTGGTGGAAAAATCCATCAGCGACGTGCGCCTGGTGGTTTCCGGCGCCGGCGCCGCCTCCATTGCCTGTCTCAACCTGCTGGTGGCGCTGGGCCTGAAGCTGCACAATATCATCGTCTGCGATTCCCGCGGCGTGATCTATAAGGGCCGGGAAACGGACATGGCGGAAACCAAAGCCGCCTATGCCATCGAAGACAACGGCATGCGCACCCTGGCGGACGCCATTCACGGCGCCGATATTTTCCTCGGCTGTTCCGGTCCCGGCGTGTTGACCCAGGACATGGTGAAAACCATGGGCACCAAACCCCTGATCCTGGCGCTGGCCAATCCGGAACCGGAAATATTGCCGCCGCTGGCCAAAGCGGTGCGGCCTGATGCCATTATCTGTACCGGCCGCTCCGACTATCCCAACCAGGTCAATAACGTCCTGTGCTTCCCGTTTATCTTCCGCGGCGCGCTGGATGTGGGCGCCACCACCATTAACGAAGAGATGAAGCTCGCCTGCGTGCACGCCATTGCCGACCTGGCGATGGCCGAACAAAGCGACGTGGTGGCCTCGGCCTATGCCGATCAGGATTTGACCTTCGGCCCGGAATACCTTATTCCTACGCCCTTCGATCCCCGGCTGATTATAAAAATCGCCCCGGCGGTAGCGAGGGCGGCGATGGATTCCGGCGTAGCCACCCGGCCCATTGAAGATTTCGATGCCTATGTGGAGAAACTCACGGAGTTTGTCTACAAAACCAACCTGTTTATGCGGCCTATCTTCTCCCAGGCGCGCAAACAGCCGAAACGGGTCGTGATGGCCGAGGGCGAAGACGAACGCGTCCTGCATGCCACGCAGGAACTGGTCACCCTGGGACTGGCCACACCTATTCTTATCGGCCGTCCGAGCGTTATCGAGATGCGGCTGAAAAAACTGGGGCTGCATATTACCGCCGGTAAAGATTTCACCGTGGTCAATAACGAGTCCGATCCGCGCTTCAAAGAGTACTGGGGCGAATATTACCAGATCATGAAACGGCGGGGCGTTTCTCCTGAACAGGCGCAGCGCGCGTTAATCGGCAACCCGTCCCTTATCGCCGCCATCATGGTGAAACGCGGCGAAGCGGATGCCATGATTTGCGGTACCGTCGGCAGCTATCATGAACATTACAACGTGGTGGAATCGGTGTTCGGCTTCCGCGAGGGCGTCCACGTCGCCGCGGCGATGAACGCCTTGCTGCTGCCCAGCGGCAATACCTTCCTCACCGATACCTATGTGAATGACGATCCGACGCCGGAGCAGCTGGCGGAAATCACCCTGATGGCGGCGGAAACGGTGAGGCGTTTCGGTATTGAACCCAAGGTCGCGCTGTTATCCCATTCCAGCTTCGGCAGCTCCAATGCCCCCGCGGCATGCAAGATGCGTAAAACCCTTGAGCTGGTGCGGGAGAGAGCGCCGGAGCT
Source organism: Sodalis sp. RH16 (assembly GCF_047324245.1). Lineage (NCBI taxonomy): Bacteria > Pseudomonadati > Pseudomonadota > Gammaproteobacteria > Enterobacterales > Bruguierivoracaceae > Sodalis > Sodalis sp. RH16. The sequence continues at coordinate 4,245,628 of NZ_CP178737.1, forward strand.
GGAAATAGACGGGGAAATGCACGGCGACGCGGCGCTGGTGGAAAGCATTCGCCATGAGCTGATGCCCGACAGTCCGCTGAAAGGCTCGGCGAATCTCCTCATCATGCCGAATATGGAAGCCGCGCGCATCAGCTACAATCTGCTGCGCGTCTCCTCCTCGGAAGGCGTGACGGTGGGGCCGGTCCTGATGGGCGTGGCAAAACCGGTGCATATCCTTACGCCGGTGGCTTCGGTGCGGCGCATCGTGAATATGGTGGCGCTGGCGGTGGTGGAAGCCCAGACCGAGCTGCTGTAAACCGGCGTCGCCACCGGCGGTTCGGGCGCGTTACCTGCCCGGACCGTCCGGTGCCCGCGCGGGGCTCGCGGGTAAAGGCGCTCCGATGAGTTTGTCCTATCTCAAATGCTGTAGTGATAAGCCATCACTGCAGCGCACTTTAATGACAATCCCAATGACCCCACCGCCGACGCCGGTTTTAGCGCCGCTTTAAACCCTGCTATGACTGGCATCGTTATTTCCAAAACATAGACAAACGCTAATATAAATAAATGGGTCGCAATAGCATGGTCCTTGATTATCGAATCCAGGCCGAATAGCCAAGCCATATTACTATATATTGAAATTAAATTATTAAAAATGACTAAACTATTATGGTATTGGTTTGTGAATAAAAGCGCAGCATTGCTTATATTATAATATATTCTTACGCATTGTTTTTAAAAGTTTATTAACGTTGAGACGTGACGGCATCTTGCTCTTTCATATATTGCGTACCAGATCGCAAATATGGAATATGGCTAAAGCCGCATATAAAACAATGTGACATAATTCTTCAGACAATAGCGTATTTATTTCCCAGCCGGCCCACCGTCCCGATATAGATATCCTTAAGGATCAACCATGAGCTTAAATAGAAATAGCCACTCTAGCGGGTTGTCCGCCGTTTCGGCATATTGCGGCAATAGAATAAAAGGCCCTTGGTTAATCCTGCTGGGGATACTCTGTTTCTTTTCATATATCGCCTTGGCGGATGAAGGCGATTTCATCATGCCCGGGGAAGCCACGCCGCCGCCGGTCAATCACGAGGTGACCTTATTTCAGAATGTCCGCATCTTTGACGGTAAGAATGCCGACCTTTCCGACCCTTCAAACGTGCTGGTGAAGGATGGCGTCATCACGCGCATCTCCACCGACCCCATTGACGCGGACGGCGCCGACAATGCCCGGATTATTGCCGGCGACGGACGCGTGCTGATGCCGGGCCTTATCGATGCGCACTGGCATGCGTTCATGGCGGCGACGCCGCAGATGATGCTGATGACCGCCAATCCGGACTACCTGCAGCTGCGGGCGGCGCGGGAGGCGAGCGATACCTTGATGCGCGGGTTTACCACGGTGCGCGATCTCGGCGGCCCGGTATTCGGCCTCAAGCGCGCCATTGATGAAGGGATGATTGACGGCCCGCGCATCTACCCGTCCGGAGCCTTTATTTCACAAACGTCCGGCCATGGCGACTTTCGGTTCGCGTTTGAATTGCCGCGCCAGCCGGGCGGCCCGCTGAGTTTTTCAGAGCGTGAAGGCATCGCCGCCATTGCCGACAGCGCGGACGAAGTGCGCCTGCGGGCCAGGGAGCAACTGCGGCAGGGCGCCAGCCAGATCAAGCTGATGGGCGGCGGGGGCGTGGCCTCGCAGTATAATCCCCTTGAATCGGTACAATTCTCCGTGCCGGAAATCCGCGCGGCGGTGGAAGCCGCCAGCGGCTGGGGCACCTATGTGACGGTACACGCCTATACGCCGGCGGCCATTCGCCAGGCGGTGGAAGCCGGCGCCAAATGCATCGAGCACGGTCAGTTGATGGACGACGCCACCGCCAAAATGCTGGCGGATAAAGGCATCTGGCTGAGCACCCAGCCGCTGCTCGATGACGAGGACGCCTCACCGCTGCCAACCGCCCTGTCCCGGCAAAAGGCCCAGCAGGTCTTTGCCGGCACTGACAACGCCTATATGCTGGCCATCAAATACCATATCAAGACGGCTTTCGGCACCGATTCGCTGTTCGACCCGCGGGTGGCCGGCCGCCAAGGGGCGATACTGGCTAAATTGGTACGCTGGTATACCCCGGCGGGGGTATTGAAGATGGCCACCGGCGACAACGGCGAACTCATGGCATTATCGGGAAATATCAACCCCTATCCCGGCCGGCTCGGCACGGTGGAGCAAGGCTCGCTGGCGGACCTGCTGCTGGTGGACGGCAATCCTCTGGATAATATCAAGCTTATCGAGGACCCCGGCAAAAACTTTGTCGTCATTATGAAGAACGGCCATATCTATAAAGATACGTTGCCGAAATAACAATGCAGGGTTCACCCGCCGGCGTCGCAGCGACAAATCTGCCGGAAGCAGATTTGAACGCCGCTGGCAGCGGCCCTGAAGGGGCGAGGCTCATGGATGAGCCGAGTATTACCAACGCACCGGCAACTTGAAGTATGGCGGGTATATTTATTCGCGGAAATCCCCATGCCCCAGCAGGCGGGAAATATGCTTATAGAGATGCAGCACCGAATAATCCCGCCGGGGGCTGACCCACACCGATGAATTGGCGGCCACGATGCCCAGGATCCCCGGCAGATTCTGCAAATCCAGCACCTTGGCGATGGCGCGGGCATAACCGGCAATGGTCAAAATCAACACGAAATGGGTGTTATGCTCCACGCCCAGCACCATGGAAGACAAAGGGTTCTCGATGGCCGGCCTGGCCTGGTGGCGCTGATCGAGGGTATACACCTTGATGCCCTTGGCGTTGCGTACCTTGGTTACCCCCAGGCTTTTCAGTAAACGCGATACGCTGGATTGCCCGATACGGGTGTAGCCGGCCCGGATCATCTCACGGCGGATTTCATCTTGGGACGCGTAGTTATTACTGCTGATCAATTGATGGCAGAGGTCAAGTTTTCGCTGTTCTTTCGCAACTGAATCGGTGGATTTTTTTATCATGGATAGCCAGCCTGCACTGGAGGTTGAATGAGAAATCCATTGTTTAATCAATCTGCTGGGTAAGCAAATCAGCGAACCGATTTGCCTACCGGCTTAACATTTACGTCACGGTTCGGCGCGTCAGGAAACCAGCTGGATTTGCCCCTGGGCAATCATGACCAGGGTGAGGATCGCCAACAGCACCAGCAGCACCGCAATGACAATTTCAAACGGTTTAAACAGCAGCGGCGCGCCAAGGCTGCTTTTATGCCAGGCATACACCGCGATGCCCGGTACGAACAGCAGCGAGGAAAGCATCATTTGGCCACCGGCGGCATAACACAGCCAGATGCCGTAAAGCGTACCGATCAAGGCCAGGATGATATCGCCGCCGCGGGGTTCCCCGTCCTGGTAGCTCTCTCCCCGCCAGGCCAGCTTCAGTCCATAAGCGGCGCTGAATACATAAGGCGGCAGGATGGCGGCGGTGGCGATGGAAAACAGGGCCTGATAGCCGGCGCTGTAAAACAGGGTCAGCAGCAAAAACAGCTGGATCAGTGCGTTGGTGACCCACAATGCCGTTTCCGGCGAGTTATGGACGCCGGTTTTGCCGAAGAACCGCGGGAACATACCGTCTTTGGCGGCGACGTAGGGCAGTTCAGCGGCAAACAGCGTCCAGGCCAGCAGGGCGCCAGCCACCGACAAAATGACCCCCGCGGCGACAAACTTCGCCCCCCAGGCGCCGACAATATGCTCCAGCACGCCGGCCATGGACGGATTTTTCAGTTGTCCCAGCGCGGCCTGTTCCAGCACCCCCATCGACAGCAGGCTCACCAGCAGATAAATGGCCAGGCAACCCAATAGCCCCAATACCGTTGCCTTGCCGATATCGTTACGCCGCGCCGCGCGGGTGGACACCACGGTGGCCCCTTCGATGCCGATAAATACCCAGGTGGTCACCAGCATGGTGCTTTTCACCTGTTCGAACAGCGCCGGGTGCTGATTGTCCACCTGGATAAGCCGACCCCAGAAATCGCTGCTGAACACATCGAGGCGGAAGGCCACTACCGCTGCGCAGATAAAGACCATCAGCACCAGGACTTTCACCACCGTCAGGATAGTATTGATCAGCGCGGCTTCCTGTACGCCTTTCAGCACCAGGGTATGCACCAGCCACAACATAGCCGAGGCGCCCAGGATGGATTGCCAGTTATTGCCAAGCCCGAACACCGGGAAAAAGAAGCTTAGCGCGCTGAACATCAATACCGCATAGGAGACATTGCCGAGCCAGGCGGAAAACCAGTATCCCCACGCGGCCTGAAATCCGATGAAATCGCCGAAACCGGCGCGGGCATAGCTGTATATACCGCCCTCCAGATCGGGCCGGCGGCGGTTCAGTAATTGAAAAATAAGCGCCAGGCAAATCATGCCCACCGCCGTAACGCCCCAGCCGATAAGCAGGGCGCCGGTGGAGGCGGAGTAGGCCATATTCTGCGGCAGGCTGAATACCCCGCCGCCGATCATGGAGCCGATAACCAGCGCCACCAGCGCGCTCAGGCCGAGCTTTTTCTCAGATATATTTTCAGATGCGCTCAGGCCGTGTTTGTTATCAGAAGTATGTTCAGACATATAAACCTCCCGGGACGCCCAAGGTGGCCACCATCACCGCCTTGATGGTGTGCATGCGATTTTCCGCCTCATCGAACACAATGGAATGGCGGGATTCAAACACTTCATCGGAAACTTCCAGCCCTTTGAGCCCGTAGGTCTGCTCAATTTCGCGGCCGATAACCGTCTGCTCGTCATGGAAGGCCGGCAGGCAGTGCATAAATTTCACCTGCGGATTGCCGGTAGCGGCGACAACCGCCATATTCACCTGATAAGGCGTCATCAACGCCACCCGTTCGGCCCAGGTGTTTTTGGGTTCGCCCATGGAAACCCAAACGTCGGTATAGAGAAAATCCACCCCGGCCACGCCCTCGTCGATATGTTCGGTCAGCGTGATGGCCGCACCGGTATCCTTGGCGACGGCGCGGCACTGCGCCACCAGCGCTTCCCGCGGCTGGAAGCTTTTTGGCGATACCAGGCGGATATCCATGCCCATCTTCGCCGCGCCCACCATCAGGGAATTGCCCATGTTGTTGCGGGCATCGCCCAAATAGGCGAATTTGATCTGGTTCAGCGCCTTGCCGCCGGCGTGCTCCTGCATGGTCATCAGGTCCGCCAGGATTTGCGTCGGATGGAACTCATCCGTCAGCCCGTTCCACACCGGTACGCCGGCGTAGCGCGCCAGCTCTTCCACAATCTGCTGTCCGTAGCCGCGGTACTCTATGGCGTCATACATCTTTCCCAGGACCCGTGCGGTGTCTTTCATCGATTCCTTGATGCCGATTTGCGAACCGGTGGGCCCGAGATAGGTGACCTGCGCGCCCTGATCGAAGGCCGCCACTTCAAAGGCGCAGCGGGTACGGGTGGAGGTTTTTTCGAAAATCAGCGCAATGTTTTTGCCCTGGAGATGCCGTGGTTCGTCGCCGGCGTATTTGGCTTTTTTAAGGTTCGCCGCCAGGGCGAGCAGATACCGGATCTCCTCCGGGCTGTAGTCCAGCAGTTTGAGAAAATGCCGATGATATAAATTGACGCACATATTTTTCTTCCTTAAATAAATATCAGGCGGCGCAGCGGCCGCCGGTGGGGATTAATGCAAGGTAATCAGCGTGCCGGTTTCGCCGCGCATAATGGCGACGCCCTGTTCCATGGCGCCGATGCCGGCCGTGCCGCCGGTAGCGGTGACAAACTCGCAAACCGCCTGGATCTTCGGCCCCATGGAGCCCGCGGCAAAATGCATGGCCGACAGCTCCAGGGGCGTGCTGTGGCGCAGCGCGGTCTGGCGTGGCGTGCCCCAGTCGCGGTAAACGGCGTCGGCGTCGGTGAGGATCAGCAGCGCGTCGGCGTTGATCTGGCGCGCCAGCAGCGCCGCCGACAGATCTTTATCAATCACCGCTTCGATGCCCCGCATGCCTTCAGCGCTGCGTACCACCGGAATGCCGCCGCCGCTGCATATCACCAGATGCCCCTTGGCCGTCAGGGCGTGAATCGCCTCGCGCTCGATAATCTGTACCGGCCGGGGCGAGGGCACCACGCGGCGCTGGGCATTGCCGTCCGCTTTCATGGCCCAGCCGCGCGCGGCCTGCAGCGCGCCGGCCTGCGAAGCGGTATAAACCGGGCCGATGAACTTGCTGGGATTGAGGAAGGCGGCATCTTGCGGGTCTACCTCCACCTGGGTCAGCAGGGCGCTGATGGGCATATCCGGCAGGGCGTTTTTCAGCGCTTGCAGCAGCATGTAGCCGATCATGCCCTGGGACTCGGCGCCCAGTATGTCCAAGGGGTAGGGCGTCACCTCGGTAAAGGCGCTGTTTTGCAGCGCCAGCAGTCCCACCTGGGGACCGTTGCCGTGAACCAGGATCACCTGCCACTCCCCGGTCAGGGCGGCGAGGGTTTCGGCGGCGGCGGCCACGTTGCGTCGCTGAGTTTGTGCTTCCAGCGGCTCGCCGCGTCTCAACAAGGCATTGCCCCCCAGCGCCACCACCAGGGTCGGTTTAGTCATCTTCATCTGTTTTGTCCTTAGGCGATCAAAGTCCGTCACGCTGCAGCGGACAGCTCATGCAGCGGGCTCCGCCCCGGCCGCGGCCCAGCTCGTCGCCGGGAATGGTCAGCACGGTAATGCCGGCTTTGTCATATTTCTCGTTGGTATAGGTGTTGCGTTCATAACCGATGACCACGCCGGGCCGCACCGTCAATACGTTGTTGGCATCGTTCCACTGCTCGCGCTCCGCTTCGAACGCATCGCCGCCGGTGGTGATAAGCTCGATAGGGTCCACCTGCAGCACCTGTTCCAAGGCCCGTAAAAATAGCGGCTCTTCGGTCATCTTCAATCCGCCCCGGCCGTCGGGGATAAGGTTCCAATAGCCCTGTTCGGCCTTGATGACTTCGGGATAAACCGAGAATTTATTCATATCCAGGTGAGTCATAACCGTATCCAGGTGCATACATGAGCGGTGTTTGGGTAATTGCAGCGCCATAACCCGGTCGGCCTGATGATGTTTAAATAAGGAACGGGCCAGCAGTTCGACGCCCTGTGGCGTGGTGCGTTCGGATAAACCGATTAATACCGCTCCCCGGCCAATGACCAATACATCACCGCCTTCAAGAGTGGCATTATCATAATTAATCCTTTCGTCATCGAAATATCTATAAAAGGATTGCCGGGCAAATAAAGGATGCCAGCGATAAATGGCACGCAAATTATTACTTTCCCGTCTCCTGGCCTCTTTAGCCATAGGGTTGATTGAGACGCCGTTATATATCCAGCAGGATGTGTCTCGAGTAAATAAATGATTCGGTAATGGCTTGATAATAAAATCAGTCGGGCTATGGCTATTGACCACCATATTGGTAAAGCCGGTGGGCACCTCCTGGTAGCTCAATCCGCCGGTAAGAATCCGCGCCAGTTCCCGGTCGGGCAGGGTACGCAGCCAATGCTGTATTTCCAGGGCAAACGACGGTCCCAGGCGGAAATCCGACACCTGAGTGGTCAATAGCCACTCCTTGGCTTCGTCGATAGCCAGCGTCTGAGCCAGCATATCGGTTAATAATAATACCTCCACGTCTTCCTTTCGCAGGATGTCGGAAAAAATATCATGCTCTTTTCCCGCGCGCTCAACAGACAGAACATCGTCAAATAATAATTCCTGGCAGTTGGATGGGGTTAAATGTTTCAGGCTTAAATTTGGTCGGTGCAGCAGAACACGACGGAGTCGTCCTATTTCAGAACCCACATAATGACTTTGCATGGTTAGTACCGCCTCTCACAGAATTAACAGGGGCAAAAAGAGCGTAGGGTATCCCGCTCTCAAATAATCAATATTTGAAAGGGGAAATAATTAAGTACCGCCTACTTCATTGCGATGGCGGCCATATTAACCAGGCGGCTTAATTCGAAAGTGATCCGGATCACGCTTAATTTATTATTTGCCGTGCTGTGTTAGTTAGTTGATGACAATCATTATTTAGGTATTTGGTATTATTCATGAACTGAATTTTTATGTGGTTTTATTGACTGGAGTTCCTTCATCGGCGGATTTGATATCCATGACAGTCATGGCTTATTTTTTATAATACATTGAATGTTATGCATTTATTTGTTTTTCACGCAGGAACATTAACATTTTATGCGTCGCGGTGGTTTTTATATTTTACCGGGGGGAACGTCAGGCTGGAAAACTATGCTGAATGGGGAGATTTTCACCGTGATGATGAATTGTGAACCTAAGCGCAGTTAAATTAATATCCATACATTAACAAGACATTAGGCGAACCTAAAGGTAACTGTAGTTGCTGTTTTGGCGTTTTGGGTGCATAAAAATCCAGCCAGGATCGTAACGCTCCGGCAATAACCGGAATAATTAATCACGGGCCGGCAAAGGGTGGCTATGAAGGGATGTGGCGTCGGTATAGCCGGCGCGGATGGCCGATTTTGCCGTAGCGCATTTCAACGCTGAGGAAATCAATTTCCACGCAGTATTCCAGATAGCGGCGGGCGGTGGTTTTGCTCAGCCCGGTCTGGCTGACGATATCGTCAACGGAATGCAGGCTGTCTTGCCCGGCGATAAAAATTTGCCGGATCAGATTGAGGGTATTTTCTTCGATACCCTTGCTGCCGGTATCCTGGCTGAATGTTTTGGATTGCAGCTGATAAAGGATATCGACGTTTTGCTGGTCTACCACTTTGAAGGCCCGCTGAGTCCGGGCAAACTGGATAAACCGTTCCAGCGAATGGCTCAGCCGCTTCCAGGAGATGGGTTTAAGAATATAGTCGAACGCACCGCAGCGGATAGCCTGGCTACAGGTATTCATATCGCTGGCGGCGGTAATGAAAATCACCGAACATTCCAGTCCGCGCATAAGTTCGCTGTCGATTAATGAGATCCCCTCACCGTCCGGCAGGTAATTATCCAGCAGGATCAGCCGGGGCCGCTTTTGACGGAGCTGTTCCCGCGCGTCCTTCAAGGTGCGCGCAACGCCCACCAGACGAAGCTGTGCATGGCCGTCGATAAAATCAGCGTGCATTTGCGCCAGTTGGTTTTCATCTTCCACCACCAGCACGTCAAAAATTTCAGGCTGTATCATCAGATTCATCCGGATTAATGAGGTCGGGTAACATTGCACGACTTTCCATCGGAATAAAAATGGAAAAAACCGTACCGTAAGGTTGATTGGCGGACACCTCAATGGTTCCGCCGCAATGATTCACATAATTTGCCACCAGGTGCAGGCCAAGCCCATGATCGCCGCTGGGTTTGGTGGTGATGCCCACGTCGAAAATCCTTTCCCGCATCCCCTGGGGGATACCGATGCCCTGATCGGCTATTTCGATCACCACATCACGGGCGCTACCGACAATATAGGCCTCTATGGGATAGCGCTCCCCCTTGCGCAACAGGGTTGCCTCAACGGCGTTATCCAGCAGGTTGCCGATAATCGACATCAGCTCGGTTTCGCGCAGGCCGGATGGCAGCTGCGCCAGGCCGCAGGCCGGATCAAATAATAACTCCACGTTTTTTTCACGCGCCCCGGCATACTTGCCCAGCAATAAGCCGCACAATGCCGGCGAGCAAAAACGCGCCGAGACGAAATCAAGTATTTCCTGGGCGCTTTCCGATTGCGCTTCAATATACCGTATTGCTTCATCATAGCGTTTCATATGCAATAACCCGGCGAGGGCGGCGGTCCAGTTCAACTGCTCATGACGCAAAATACGTAAATTATCCGCATAGCGCTTCACCTGGCTTAATTGAACATTGAGACTGTTTATTTCATGCTGATCGCGAAAACTGATCACCCAGCCCTGCAACTTGTCCTCCAGCAAAATCCGCACGCGGCTGGCGATGACCGTAACCTGATTGAAAAGGCAGATTTCGTCATGGGTATCGCTGGCCAGCATGGTTTTTTCCTGCAGGAAAGGGATGGGTTTAATCACCGATGACAGGCGTTGGCCGCGCAGTTCTCTTGAGGACGCATGCAGGGAGAGTATCGATTTGGCCGCTTGATTGATCTCGGCAACGCGGTATTCTTTATCGATGGCAATCACGCCTTCAAAAATGGATTCCAACAGCGCTTTTTGCTGGCGGACCAATAGGCCTATTTCTCTTGGCTCCAGTGAAAACATCTGTTTCTTCATCGTATTGGCAAACCACCAGGAAAACACAAATAATGCCACCAGCAGCATTAACGCCATCACGAGAATATTAATTAATTTCCCGGTGCTGAGCATATCGATACGAGTTTTCAAATAGCCGATAGACACAATGCCAATAATATGATGTTGCCCATCGAATATGGGCGCCTTACTGCGCAATGAAATACCTAAACCGCCGCGCCGCACGGAAATGCTGTCTTTACCTTGCAATACCTCGGTATTGTCTCCACCGATCATCGATTTGCCAATGCTGCCGGGATAACCCGAATGATATAAATGCATACCGTGCTCATCGCCGATAACGATATAACTGGCATCGCTGCGGTTTGCCAATTTACCCACCAGGGCGGCAATGGCGTCGGTATCCTTGATTTCAACCGCATCAATGAGCGTGGGGATCATGGCGATTTCCCGCGATTGGACCTGAGCGCGAGCGCCGAGTTCAGCATAAAGCTGCTTATCCAAGTCGTAGTAATAATATATGCCTATCAGCAATAGCAATAATGAAAAGAAAAGGATCAGGCTGATAAATAACTTAATATGGAAAGAAACTTTTATACACATAATAAATCATAGCCATTAGGCAAACGCGGTAATCTTATCATGATTAAAATCAGGTGTAAGGGCGCTAAATCTAAAGTGTGATCTCAACCACAACCGTTGGGGGATATTACCGCTAAATGTCGGCCGAGTGTTAAAAACTCAGTCTACATATCTCCCACCTTTCATTAACAAGCTATTTTTTTGAGGAATAAAAACCATTAAAACCATAAAAACCATTGAAATCATATAACCCATAAAAATCTTATTAAGATAAATTGCGCCGCTGCCATGATCATGAAATAATAAAATCCATTAAAATCTTTAAGACCTTTAAAATAGCGGTTTAAATTTGAATTCAATCACATAAATAACGTCAGCCGTTTTTTAGTATTCCAGCACTTATTTTACTTACCCTAAATAATTCGAGCTACAGGAAAACCAACGCATCTGCAGCTTGGCGTATGGCGGGTATAAGGGGGCTGATTATGAGCACGACAGAAGACAGTTATATTGCTACAGCTGAACCGGCAACGGTGAAAGAAATTTCTGTCAAGGAAAAATGGTGGCATATCCTTGATAGCTGGAAAATCGGTATTATTCCACTGCCGCTATTTTTATTGGCCGGCATACTCATCGGTATTGATTGCCTGAGCGGGAAATTACCCAACGATATCGTGGTGATGGTAGCGACCCTGGCGTTTTTTGGCTTCGCCTGTGGTGAAATCGGCAAGCGCCTGCCGGTGGTGGGTAAAATGGGCGCGGCGGCTATTTGCGCCACATTTATTCCTTCAGCAATGGTGCATTACGGTTTGTTACCCGAGGTGGTGGTGACGGCCACCACCAGTTTTTATAAATCGACGAACATTCTATATCTCTATATCTGCTGCATTATCGTCGGCAGCATCATGAGCATGGACCGGCGCACCCTGATTCAAGGTTTTTTGCGCATCTTTTTCCCGATGCTGTGCGGCGAGGCGGCCGGCATGCTGGTGGGTATGGCCGTTGGACTGGCCCTTGGCCTGCCGCCGTTTCAGATCTTCTTCTTTCTTATTTTGCCGATTATGGCCGGCGGCGTGGGTGAGGGCGCAATACCGCTCTCCATCGGTTACGCCGCATTGCTGCATATGGAACAGGGCGTGGTGCTGGGACGGATATTGCCGGTGGTGATGCTCGGCGGATTAACCGCCATTATCATTGCCGGCTGCCTGAACCGGCTGGGTAAACGCTATCCCCATTTGACCGGCGAAGGCAAGCTGATGCCGGCCAATCAGTCGGGCCAGGACCAGCCGGCCGCCGCCCTTACCGGCACGTTTAGCGGTAAAACCGATGTGACCGCGATTGCCGCCGGGGCGCTGCTGGCGGTGCTGCTCTATATGCTGGGCATGCTGGGGTATAAATTGATCGGCCTGCCGGCCCCGGTGGGCATGCTGTTTATCGCGGTATTGATCAAACTGGCCCACGGCGTTTCTCCCCGTATGCTGGAAGGCTCCCAGGTGGTGTATAAATTTTTCCAGACCTCGGTGACCTACCCGATTCTGTTTGCCGTCGGCGTCGCCATTACCCCCTGGCAGGAACTGGTGAATGCATTCACCCTCTCCAATTTGCTGGTGATCGTCAGCACCGTCTGCACCCTGGTGGGTACCGGCTATCTGGTGGGTAAAAAAATCGGTATGCATCCCATCGACGTGGCCATCGTGTCCTGTTGCCAAAGCGGCCAGGGCGGCACCGGCGACGTGGCTATCCTCACCGCCGGCAACCGGATGGAGCTTATGCCGTTTGCCCAAATCGCGACCCGCATCGGCGGGGCGATAAACGTCTCGGTCGCCTTGCTGGTCTTGGGCAACTTCTTACTTTGATATCCGGCCACGCTGCGACCCGGCTGCGCATGCCGGACGAGGGTGATTTACCGGCTAATACCGGCCGGGCCATCGGGTTGAGAAGAATGTTAATTCAGGAAAATGTATGAAACTCGCAAGTTATGTTTATCAGCGCGGCAAGAGCTACGGCATCGTGGCCGCAGACGGCCTGATTGACTTAGGCCGCCGTCTTGGCCCGCGCTATCCGGATCTTAAAACCCTGCTGGCCGGCAATGCCTTATCCGAGGCGCAGGATCTGTGCCATCAGCCGCCGGATATAGCGGTTGACCAGGTAACATTCCTGCCGGTAATTGAAAATCCGGGCAAAATCTTATGCGTCGGCATGAACTATGCCGAAAAGCGTAAAGAGTTCAATGAGGTGAACCCGGCGCCGACGCTTTTTATTCGCTTCGCCGATTCCCAAACCGGTCACGGTATGCCGATTGTCAAACCTGGTCTTTCGGCGGAATTTGATTACGAAGGCGAACTGGCGGTGATTATCGGCCGGGAGGGGGAGGGTATTCCCGCTTCGCAGGCGTTGTCACATGTCGCCGGGTATAGCTGCTATATGGATGGTTCGGCGCGGGACTGGCAACATAATTGGTTCACGGCGGGCAAGAATTGGCGGCAAACCGGCGCGTTCGGCCCTTATCTCACCACTGCCGATGAAGTCCCCAATCCCCATGACCTGAACATCCGTACCTGGTTAAACGGCCGTCTGGTACAAAACGACAATACCGGCAGCATGATTCACGGTATTGCCGCGCTGATTGAATACATCAGTACCTTCACCCGGCTGCACGCCGGCGACGTGATTATCACCGGTTCGCCGGGGGGCGTCGGCAAGAAGCGTACCCCGCCGCTGTTCATGAAAAGCGGCGATTGCATCGAAGTGGAAATCGAAAAAATCGGCCATTTGAGAAATCTGATTGTGGATGCGGTTGATTATTCCATGCCCGGGTCGTCTCATGCCGCCGCGTAGTTTAAAAACCGCCGGGCTCATCGCCGAGGCCCGGGATTCGAGCCATAGGGTAAGCGCTATGTATGATTTGGACGCGTTGGAATTTGCCGTGCTGCCGGTCCGATGCACCGCTAACGGCCTGAACGAAGGGCGCGCCCTGCCGGAACGCGGCGGGTTGGACGAGGTGCGCGCCCTGCTGGACACCAGCGGTCTGGGCATGGATGAGGATATCGATTGTTTCGTGGTGGCCCATGATGGCCGGCAGTTGGCGGGGTGCGCCGGCATTGCCGGCAATACCATCAAATGCGTCGCGGTGGCGGCGGATTACCGCGGGGATAACTTGAGCGCCCGTCTGGTGGGAGAGGTGGAAAATCTGGCGATACGGCAAGGGCATTTTCACCTGTTTCTTTATACCCGTCCGTCCAATATCGCCCTGTTCAAGGGCTGCGGCTTTTATCCCCTGGCGCAATGGGACCAGGTGGCGGTTCTGATGGAAAACACGCCGGTGGGCATTACGCGCTATAGCCGCGCGCTGGCCCTGCAGCGCCATCCCGGCGCCCGAATCGGCGGGATCGTCATGAACGCCAATCCCTTCACCCTGGGGCACGCCTACCTGGCGGAGCAGGCCGCCGCTGTTTGCGACTGGGTGCATATCTTCGTGGTGCGGGAAGATGTGTCGCTCTTTTCCTATGCCGAGCGTCTTGAAATGGTGCGTCAAGGCGTGGCGCATCTCAGCCATGTCACGGTGCATCCCGGCTCGGATTATCTCATTTCGCGGGCGACGTTCCCCGGCTATTTTTTACGGGATACGCAGCTTATAGGCCAGACCTACAGCGCCATCGATCTGCTGATTTTTCGCCGTTATATCGCGCCGGCCCTCGGTATTACCCATCGTTTTGTCGGCACCGAGCCCTATTGCCCGGTGACTGAACAATACAATCGCGATATGCGGGTGTGGTTGGAAGAGCCCGGGCGTTCAGTTTCACCGCCGGTGTCGGTGGTGGAGATTCCCCGCAAATGCCAATCCTCCGGCTGGGCGATTTCAGCCTCGGAAGTGCGGGCCTTGCTAAAGGATCGGCAGATGTCGCACATCCGGGAAATCGTGCCGCCCTGTACGTTTGCCTTTTTAACGTCACATCACCGGTCGGAATGTGCGTAACCGAATTTTTTTTGTCAGGACAGTCATTATGAAGATAGTTAAAGAATCCTTGGCCGGTACGTTTGAATCCAGCGATCTGCTGGTGAAAATCGCCCCGGCCGACGGCGAGTTGAACATTGTCGTGAACAGCGAGGTGATAAAACAGTTCGGCATACAAATCCGCCAGGTCATTGATCAAACGCTGGCTGCCATGGGCGTTACGGAAGGGTTGATCATTATCGACGATAAAGGGGCGCTGGATTGCGTAATCCGCGCCCGCATTCAGACCGCGGTATTACGGGCCGCCGGCGCGGAAGATATTGTATGGGACAGCATGTCATGAAAAAGCTTCGCCGCAGTATGTTGTTTATTCCCGGCGCCAATGCCGCCATGTTGTCCACCGCGTTTATCTACCGTCCCGATTCGATCATGTTCGATTTGGAAGATGCCGTTTCGCTGCGGGAAAAAGACAGCGCCCGGATCTTGGTGTTCCATGCGCTGCAGCACCCCATGTACCGGGACATTGAAACCGTGGTGCGCATCAACCCGCTCAATACGCCGTTCGGCCTGAAGGATCTGGAGGCGGTGGTGCGGGCCGGGGCGGATGTGGTGCGGTTGCCGAAAACCGACAGCCCGGAGGATATACATGAGCTGGAAACCCATATTGAACGCATCGAGCGGGCCTGCGGCCGGGAAGTGGGTTCCACCCGAACCATGGCGGCCATTGAATCGGCCATCGGCGTGATTAACGCGGTGGCCATAGCCCGCTGTTCTCCACGGCTTATCGGCATTGCCCTGGCGGCCTTTGATTATGTCATGGATATGCAAACCGAACGGGGCGACGGCACCGAACTTTTCTACGCCCGCTGCGCGGTGCTGCACGCGGCCCGCGCCGCCGGCATCGACGCTTTCGATGTGGTCTATGCCGATATCAACGACGAGGCCGGTTTCCTGCGGGAAGTGGAGCTGGTACGCAAAATGGGTTTCAACGGTAAATCATTGATTAACCCGCGCCAGATTGAACTGCTGCATAACGCCTATGCGCCGACCCAGGAAGCGGTGGACTACGCCCGGCGGGTGATTGCCGCCGCCGAGGACGGAGAGCGTAAAGGCCTGGGGGTTATATCGTTGAACGGGAAAATGATTGACGGCCCGATTATCAACCATGCCCAGGTGGTACTGGACCGTGCCAGGGCTTCCGGCGTGCGCCGGTAGCGGTTTAGGCGAATAAATACAGGAATACCTAATGAGTGATTTTTTAGACAATCTACAGACGCAATATCGGCATCTCGGGCAACTGGCGCAGTTCAGCCATGCGTGCAGTACCACGCCCTGGCTGGCGGATAATCTGGCCAAACACCAGCGCAAGCTTTGCGACAGCCTGGAACAGGCCATTGAACGCAGCGGACTGCGTGACGGTATGACCATCTCGTTCCATCATGCCTTTCGGGAAGGGGATATGGTCATTAATCGGGTGGTGGAAACCCTTGCCCGCTTAGGGTTTAAAAACCTGACGCTGGCGTCCAGTTCGCTGATGACCTGCAATGATGCCTTGATAGAACCCATCCGGGCGGGCGTGATTAGCCGCATCTATACGTCGGGCATGCGCGGCAAGCTGGCGGACGCTATTTCCCATGGCCTGATGGAAGAACCGGTACAAATCCATTCCCATGGCGGAAGGGTAAAACTGCTGCAGGATGGCGAGCTCAAGATCGACGTGGCGTTTCTCGGCGTGCCGTGCAGCGATGAGTTCGGTAATGCCAACGGCAGCCACGGTCAATCCTGCTGCGGTTCCCTGGGCTATGCCATGGTGGATGCGCGTTTTGCCCGCAAGGTAGTATTGCTCACCGAAGCCTTGCTGCCTTTTCCCAATCTGCCCGCCAGTCTGGTTCAGGATCAGGTTGACTATATCGTCAAGGTGGATCAGGTGGGGGACCCGGCTAAAATCAGCGTGGGCGCGGCGCGGGTCACCAGTAATCCACGGGAGCTGATGATCGCCCGCAGCGCCGCCGAGGTCATTGAGCATTCCGGCTATTTTGTCGACGGGTTCTCCCTGCAAACCGGCTCGGGGGCGTCAAGCACCGCCTGTACCCGTTTTATGGCGGAAAAGATGGAGCGGCGCCATATCAAGGCCCGCTTTGCGCTGGGGGGTATCACCGGCAGCATTGTCGATCTGCATGAGAAAGGCCTGATCGATATCCTGCTCGATACCCAGTCCTTTGACAGTCAGTCGGCGGAGTCGCTGCAACATAACCCGCGCCATATCGAAATTTCCACCAATGTCTATGCCAACCCCGCCGCCAAGGCGGCCTGCTGCGATCAATTGGATATCGTCATTCTCAGCGCGCTGGAAATCGACGTGAATTTCAACGTTAACGTTATTACCGGTTCCGACGGCGTGATGCGCGGCGCTTCGGGTGGTCATTGCGATGTGGCTGCCGCGGCCAATCTGACCATTGTGGTGGCGCCCCTGACGCGCAGCCGTATCCCTACCGTGGTCCGCCAGGTGACGACGCGGGTAACGCCTGGTGAAAGCGTCGACGTTCTGGTGACCGATCAAGGCATCGCCGTCAATCCGGCGCGGCCGGAGGTGCGCCGGCGGCTGGAAGAAGCCGGTCTCGAAGTGCTGGATATCGAACAGCTCTATCAGCGGGCGGTGGCGCTGACCGGTGAACCCAGGCCCATCGAGTTTACTTCGCGGATTGTCGGTGTGGTGCGCTACCGCGATGGCAGCGTGATTGATGTGGTACGCCAGGTAAAAGAGGATGACTAGGTGACTCTGACCGGAGATATCGCCGCGGACGTTACGCTGGATCAACTGCTGGCGGCGAAGGAGCGCCGCGCGGCGCGGCAACGGGAGTGGATCGGCCGTTATGGCCGGCCGCTGATTTCGCTGACGCTGGTAACGCCGGGGCCGGTGAAGGATTCGGCCCCTTATCGGCAATTGATGGCGGAAGCCATCAACGTTTGCGAGGGGATGTTGACCGGCCGCGGCTGGCCGGTGGCGGCGCGACAGGCCTTTTGGCTGCCCACCGGACCGGAGGCGTTTTGGGCGGTGGGGCATGGGGCCGGGGAAATAAAAGCCGCCACGGTGGCGCTGGAGCAGGAGCATCCCCTCGGCCGTCTCTGGGATATGGATGTTATTTCGGTCCACGACGGTATTATCGGCCGCAATTTTCTTAGTCAGGCCGGACGCCGCTGTCTTGTCTGCGACCAACCCGCCCATGCCTGCGGGCGGTCCCGCCGGCATCCGTTGCCTCAGTTGACGGCGAGAATAAAGGATCTGCTGGAGGCGTATTTTGTCCGCGATGAAAGCTGAAGCGCTGCGAAGCGACGCCGGCCCGATAAGCGGTAATCCGCCCATTCCGCTCCATTATCCCGTTGCCGATGCCGAACTTATGGCGGTGGCGCGGTTGGCCGCCGCCGCGCTGCGGGAGGAGGTGTATTTGACGCCCAAACCGGGACTGGTGGATAACTGCAATAACGGTGCGCACCGGGATATGGATTTACCGCTGTTCCTGCGCAGCATCGCGGCCATAGTCCCCTGGTTCAGCCGCTTTACCGCCCTTGGCTATCGTTATGCCGCGCTTCCGGCCGGGGAGGTGCTGGCCCGCATACGTCCGCTGGGGCTGGCCTGCGAGCAGGGGATGTTTGCCGCTACCGGCGGCGTCAATACCCACAAAGGCGGGGTTTTCTCCCTCGGGTTATTATGCACCGCCGCCGGACGGCTGAAAGGGCGCTTACAGCCGTTAACCCGCGGGGGATTGTGTGACGAAGTGGCGGCAATATGCGCCCGTATGGTGATGACAGAGCTGGCGGATCGCCGGCGGGCGGCTACGGCGGGGGAGCAGCTGTTTCAGCGCTACGGCATGACCGGTGCGCGCGGGGAAGCGGCGAGCGGATTCGCCACCGTGCGCCGGTATGTTTTACCCGACTGGGATCGCCTCAAGGCCGACGGCGCCGGCGAGCCCATGATTATGCTGCACTGTCTGCTACTGCTCATGGCTTATAATCCCGATACCAACCTGGTCTCGCGCGGCGGCCTGCCGGGCCTGCATTTTGTGCAGCGCTACGCCCGGCGCTTATTGCTTTGCGGCTGGGATATCGCCGAGCTACGGCAAATGGATGCCGCGCTGACAGCGCTTTATCTCAGCCCCGGCGGCAGCGCTGATTTGCTGGCGGTGGCTTATGTCCTGGCGCACCTGCCCCTATGAACGGACATGGATCGGCGCGCCTCGGTGGAATTTCCCTCGACGGGGTCTCGTCGCCATGTTCCGACGACCCCTTCGGCGCGCTGACCGTTCTGCTGGTGCCGGGCATTCAGGATAGCGGGCCGGAACATTGGCAAAGCTGCTGGCGGCAACGGCATCCGCACTGGCTGCGCATCACGCAGCGCAACTGGCAGGATCCGGATCTGGACGGCTGGGTGGCGGCGATCCGGCGCGAGCTGGGGGAGCAGCGCTCGCACTTACTGTTGATAGGCCATAGCTTTGGCGCGCTGTCATCATGGTATTTCGCCAGCCAATTCCCCAGCGTGGTGGCCGGCGTAGTGCTGGTGGCGCCTGCCGAACCGGTGCGTTTCGAGCTTGAAGAGCGTATCCTTGCCACCCCGTTACCGGTGCCAAGCCTGCTATTCGCCAGCCATAACGACCCGCTGCTGGCGTTCAGCCGCGCCCGCTACTGGGCACAGGCCTGGGGCAGTGAGCTGGTGGATGTCGGCGAGGGGGGGCATATCAACGCACAATCGGGTTTCGGCGCCTGGCCCCACGGTTTGCAGCGCATCGGCCAGTTCGCCCGCGAACTGAATCCCGGCCCTGCCCGCGGGCTGTTTTAAAATCTGCTTACAATCCGCCTTGCGCAAATCGGCCATACCGGTATCAATTAATCTTAGGGTTCGCCGCGGGTATGCCATAATCAATGCAGTTTGGGTTATGCGCAGCGCAAGTAACGGAGAAAAATAATGAGTAAAAGCAACGATCATCAGCCGGATCATGATTCGGAACATCCCTACTCGGGCAAAGAGTACGATCAGACCCTGCATTTACTGCAAATCGAGCTGGTCAAGCTGCAGCGGGAAATTATTGCCTCCAACGATCAGATCCTGGTGATTTTTGAAGGGCGCGACGCGGCGGGCAAGGATGGTATCATCAAGACCATTTCCCAGCATCTGAGCCCGCGGGAATTTCGCATTGTCGCCCTGGGCAAGCCGTCAGAGCGGGATCGCGCCGAATGGTACTTTCAGCGTTACGTGGCGGAATTGCCGGCGGCGCAGGAGATGGTGCTGTTTAACCGCAGCTGGTACAACCGCGCCGGCGTTGAGAGGGTGATGGGTTTTTGCAGCGATAAAGAGTACGAACTGTTCATGAATACGGTGACGGATTTTGAACAGCTGCTGGTGGATTCAGGCATTAAAATCATTAAATATTACCTTGATATCAGCAAGCACGAGCAAAAAGAGCGTTTGGAAGCCCGGCTGACCGATCCTCTTAAGCAATGGAAAATCAGCCCCATCGACGAGCAGGCCACCAAACAGTGGAAGCAGTACAGCAATGCACGCAATGAAATGCTGATTCGCTCCCACACCCCCAATACGCCGTGGGTCATCGTGCATACCGACGACAAGCACGAAGCAAGGATCAACATTCTGCGCGACCTGCTGGGACGGCTGAATTATAAGGGAAAGGACAAAAAACTGGCCCTGCCGGATCCCGAAGTGGTCTTCGCCTTTGATACCGTCTGCATTGAAAACGGCCGCCTGGCGCCGTAGATCTCTTCATGAATCACCAAGATTTTCTTAGGAAATCTGACGCTCAGGTGCATACTGAGCGCTTTTGCGCGAGGCGTCACGGGTAACGGACGCTTACCGCCTTCCATTCGGATCCTGCAGTTGAATCTATGAGCACAGAACATAAACAGCCGTTGTCTGTGGCAACACTGGCGGCTATCGGCGTGGTGTACGGCGATATCGGCACCAGTCCCCTCTATACCCTGCGAGAATGCTTTTCCGGCAACTATGGTTTCGATGTTCGTCCGGACCAGGTATTCGGCTTCCTTTCCCTGATTTTCTGGCTGCTGATCCTGATTGTTTCGCTGAAATACCTGATTTATGTCATGCGGGCCGATCATGCCGGCGAGGGCGGCATCATGACGCTGATGTCCCTGGCCGGCCGCAATACCCCGGCGCGCACGGCGACGCTGATTATGGTGCTGGGGCTGATAGGCAGCGGCTTTTTTTATGGCGATGTGGTAATTACTCCGGCCATTTCGGTAATCTCCGCCATTGAGGGGCTGGTGATTGTCGCACCGTCCTATTCCGGCTATATCGTCCCGGCCTCCATTGCCGTCATTACCCTGCTGTTCATGATCCAAAAGCACGGCACCAGCCGCGTCGGCAAGTTTTTCGCGCCGGTGATGCTGGCATGGTTCCTGACCCTGGCGCTGCTGGGCGTACGCAGTATTATGGTGTACCCGGCGGTCCTGCAAGCGATAAACCCGGCATGGGCGCTGCATTTTTTCGTTGAATACAAAAAATTGTCCTTCTTTGCCCTCGGAGCGGTGGTGCTGGCCATTACCGGCGTGGAAGCGCTGTATGCCGATATGGGGCATTTCGGCAAACGCCCCATCCAGCTGGCCTGGTTCGTGGTGGTGCTGCCGTCGCTGGTGCTTAACTATTTCGGCCAGGGCGCGTTGCTGTTGCAAGACCCGTCGTCCATCATCAATCCCTTCTTTTTATTGGCCCCCGGCTGGGCGTTGATCCCATTGCTGATCCTGTCGGCCCTGGCGACGATTATCGCTTCCCAGGCGGTTATTTCCGGCGTCTTTTCCCTGACCCGCCAGGCGGTGCGCCTGGGATATCTGCCGCCGATGCGCATAATCCATACCTCGGCTGAGGAATCCGGGCAAATTTACGTCCCCACCATCAACTGGATGTTGTATGTGGCCGTGGTGCTGGTCATTGCCTTTGCCAAACACTCCAGCAACCTGGCGGCGGCTTACGGTATCGCCGTCACCGGCACCATGCTGTTAACCAGCCTGCTGGTGACCTGGGTGGCGGTAAATACCTGGCGCTGGAACCGGGTCCTGGTAGGGCTGATATTGGCGGCGCTGCTGGTCATAGACGTGCCGATGTTCGCCTCCAATGCCCTTAAACTGTTCTCCGGCGGCTGGTTGCCGCTGCTGCTGGGGCTGGTGATGTTTATCGTCATGACCACCTGGAATACCGAACGTTTCAGTCTGGCGCGCAAGCTGCACTCCCACGGCAACTCCCTGGAGGCGATGATAGCCTCCCTGGAGAAAAATCCGCCGGTGCGCGTCCAGGGTACGGCGGTATTTATGTCCCATATCACCAATGTCATCCCCATTGCCCTGCTGCATAACCTCAAACATAACAAGATGCTGCATGAGCGGGTGATCCTGCTGACGGTGCGCACGGAGCATGCTCCCTACGTCCATAACGTCCGCCGCGTGGTCATTGAGCAGCTATCCCCCACGTTCTGGCGGGTAGTAGCCCGCTACGGCTGGCTTGAAGCGCCGAATATGCTGGAAATATTCCACCGCTGCGGCCTGGAAGGCTTACCCTGCCAGATCATGGAAACCTCGTTTTTCATGTCGCACGAAGCGTTGATCCTGACCAAGCGGTCCTGGCTCCGGTTCCTGCGGGGCAAGCTGTTTATCACGTTGAGCCGCAATGCCCTGCGGGTGGCGGATGAATATGAAATTCCTCCCAACCGGGTTATCGAACTGGGCACGCAGGTGGAAATCTAGCGGCTGACTTTCTCCACGGGCGGCATGCAAGGCGCCGTCCGGCGTGTTATTGTCATCAAGTATCCGTTGCCCCGGCCGCGTCTGGCGGAGCGTGATTCATCAGCGTATTCAAGAGGATAATTCATGACAGATTCCGTTTACGACATTCCCGTTAAAAAAATCGACGGCACCGCCGCCAGCCTGGCGGACTATCGCGGCAAAGCGCTGCTGGTGGTTAACGTCGCCTCCAAATGCGGCCTGACCCCGCAATACGAAGCATTGGAAAAGCTTTATCAGGACCGGCATTCCCAGGGGCTGGAAGTGCTGGGTTTTCCCGCCAATAACTTCAAGGGCCAGGAACCCGGCAGCGATGCGGAGATCAAGGATTTTTGCACGCTGACCTACGATGTGCATTTCCCGCTGTTTTCGAAAATTTCGGTGCTAGGGGAGGACCGGCATCCGCTGTACGGGAAATTAACGGCGGCGCAGCCGGACGCCATAGGGGAGGGGCCGTTCCGCGAACGGCTGAAAGGCTACGGCGTCGATCCGGTCAATCGCCAGGATGTATTATGGAATTTTGAAAAATTCCTGATTAACCGGCAGGGCGAGGTGGTGGCGCGTTTTGCGCCGGATGTGACCGCCGACGATCCACGGTTGCTGTCGGCCATTGATAAAGCTCTGGCGTAACGCCTGCAGCCCGCCGGCGTCCGGCGGATCTATTCAGCTGCCGGGCGTCCGGCGCAGCTTGTTTGGCGGCAGTGGAAATAGCCGGCTGACGGGCGCTTGGTTCAAAGGCATTCGCCGGCCGCGGAAAGCTTTATAGCGCGAAGTCCGGTATGCTAAAATCAGCAGGATGTTTCCCCCGTGCGTCCGTTGAACAAGGCTTCATAGATGATTACCATGCAGGATGTTGCAAGAAAAGCGGGCGTTTCCAAGTCCACGGTATCCCGTGTCCTGGCGGGTAATAACTATGTCAAGGAGAGCACCCGCCAGCGGGTGTTCAATGCCATCGAAGAGTCCGGCTACCGTCCCAATCTGGTGGCGCGCAGCCTGGCCACGCAAAATTCCCAAAGCATCGGCCTGATTGTCACCAACTCCATATTCAACGGCCCCTATTTTAGCGAGCTGTTATATCAAACCGCCAAGATGACCGAAAACTATGGCCGGCAGCTGATCCTGGTGGACGGTAAATACAGCGCGGAAAGCGAGCTGGAATCCATACAGTTTTTGCTGGATCGCCGCTGCGATGCGGTGATTATCTACCCGCGTTTTCTGGGGGAGAAAGAGCTGATGGCGATTATTCGCCAGCACGAGATTCCTTTTATCGTCATCAACCGCAACCTGCCGCTGGCGCGGCAGCACTGCGTGTTCGCCACCCATCAGGCCGATGCCCGCCAGGCGGTGGGCTATCTCATAGAGCAGGGGCATCGTGACATTGCCTTTATCAGCGGCGCGCAGGGATCTCCCACCGCCGGCGCCCGTGAACAGGGGTATCGGCAGGCGCTGAGGGAAAAGGGCATTTCATTGAATGAGGCGCTGATGGCGCCGGGACACTGGTCCCTCGGCAGCGGTTATGAAGCCTGCGCCGAACTCCTGCGGCGCCCGGCGGGTTTCAGCGCGCTGGTGTGCTCTAACGACGATATGGCCATCGGCGCCGCCAAGGCGCTGCGGGAACATGGCAAAACCATTCCCGGCGACATCTCCCTGGTGAGTTTCGATGACATTCCCGTGGCATCCTATTTCAATCCTCCCCTGACCACCGTCCATGTGCCGGTGGCGGAGATGATCAAAAGCGCGCTCGATCAGGTGGTTCACGTGCTGGACGGCAAGCCGGTGTCGCCGCTAAAACCCTTCAGCGGCGAGCTGGTGATTCGCGATTCGGTGGTGCCCGGCCCCTTCGCCGCCACCTCGCGCCCGAAAAAAACGCCGGTGGGACACCTTTAGCTCCGGCGCATTGCTAATAGCTAATATTCAATATCGGTATCCAGACGCTCCCCGTTGGTATTAATGACGCGCTGATACCAGTAAAAACTCTTTTTCGGATAGCGGGCCAAATCCTTCAGGTCGTGCTCATCCCGATTGACATAAATAAATCCGTAGCGTTTGCTGATGCCTTGATGGGTACTGACCAGGTCAATGGCTGACCAGGGGCAGTAGCCAAACAGCTCGACGCCGTCGGTAATCGCCAGCTGCAGCTGCCGGATATGGGCGCTGAGGTAGCGAATACGGTAATCGTCATGAATTTTATTATCCTGCGCCAGCCGGTCAAACGCGCCCAGGCCGTTTTCGGTAATGATTAACGGCAGCCGGTAGCGCTCGTATATTTCCCGGCAGGTCACCCGGAAACCCACCGGGTCGATATACCAGCCGAATTCATTGTGTTCCAGGTTGGGATTATCGGCGCCTATATACACCGATTTATCGATGCCGGGCAGTTGCTGATCCTCCACTTCACGGCGCTCCTGCCCGACGGCGCCGCGGTCTTGTCCGTCGGCAACCGTGGTGGAGGCATAATAATTAAACGCGATAAAGTCGGGACGGCCCCGCTGCAATAGCGCCATTTCCTCTTCGGTTATCTGCGGCAGGTAGCCCTTTTCCCGCATAAAACTCCAGGCCACCGCGTTATACCGCCCGAAACAGGCCAAATCCAGATAGAGCCAGTTGCGAATAGACGAGAAATTATTGGCGGCAATCACATCTTCCGGCCGGGAACTGGCGGGGTAGACGCAGGAAATGTTCGGCGCCGGGCCGATTTTGGCCTCGGGCAGCATCTCATGGCAGGCAATCATTGCCCTGGCCTGCGCCAGCATCATATGGTGGTTTTGCTGATAGAGGGTTTTTTGCGGATTGGCGGTGCCCGGCGGCAGCGTGCCGATGACATCGCCTTTTAGGATCATCATATTCTGTTCATTGATGGTCAGCCAATACTTGACCTGGCCGCCGTAGAGTTCAAAGGCGGTACGGGCGAACCGCTCAAAGGCGTCGACGGTGCGTGGGTTCGACCAGCCGCCTTGCTGTTGCAACGCCCAGGGTAAATCGAAATGGTACAGCGTCACCAGCGGTTCAATGCCGTGGCGGCGGATCTCATCAATCAGGCGGCGGTAGAATGCCACGCCCTGGAAATTCAATTCGCCTTCGCCGGTGGGAAACAGGCGGCTCCAGGCGATGGAAAACCGGTAGGTTTTGAGACCCATCTCAGCAAACAGGGCGATATCGCCGGCAAAATGATGATAGTGATCGCTGGTGACGGTGAAGTCGCTAAGTTCCGGTGGAAACGAGGCCCGGTCGATGACCGACGGGCCTTTGCCTTCTTCGTTCCAGCCGCCTTCCACCTGATAGGCAGACGTGGAGGCGCCCCAAAGAAATCCCTGTGGAAACGGCGCCGGTGTTTGGTAATGCATAATAATTCCCTCTGATTTTCGATACAGTGAGCCCCGGGCTGATTAAACCCGTTTATTTAAAACCGCTTACTCAATTCCGCTTAAACGGAGCGCCCCGAGATCATGGCTTTTGCCCGCAGGCTTCGCCCGGATGCTTTAGGGTGTCGATTTCGCGATACAGGACGATGATTTCTTCAACCAATTCCCGGCACAGCATGGCGTTCATCAGATGATCCTGGGCATGTACCATGATAAGGTTCACCGGAATTTTACCCACGCCCTCGTCGGCGCCTATTAATTGCGTCTGGATACGGTGCGCCTGGCGGGCGGCATCGGAGGCGGCGGCCAATAGGGCATCGGCCTTCAGCCACTCCCGGTTGCGGGCGGCGCGCAGCGCCTCCATCGATTCGGAACGCGCCTCGCCGGCAAAGATAATCAAAGCCATGACCGTACTTTCCATATCCATCGCCACTGTCTCGCTCATGGTTATGCCTCCTGGGCCTGGGTCTGCGGCAACGGATCTTCCTGCGCCAGCAGTTGCCGTTCGTAGATTTTGAAGAAGGGGTAATAAATCAGCGTGGATACGGCCACCAGGACAACCACCAGGAACGCGGCGCGGATATCCCAGCCGGTGGACCAGGCGGCGCCGATGGGGGCAGGCGTGGTCCAGGGCACCACGGAAATCACCCGGCCCACCATATCGGTACGGGTGGCGATATAGGCCAGAGTACCGTTAACCAGCGGCGCGGTAATAAATGGAATGAAGAGGGTGGGATTCATCACCACCGGAGAGCCGAAAATCACCGGTTCGTTAATGTTGAAAATACAGGGCACCATGCTGAGCTTGCCGATGGAGCGCAAATGGGCGGATCGGCTGCGTAAATACAGCCCCACCAGCCCCATGGTGGAACCGGATCCGCCAATCACGATGAAAAACAGCCAGAACGGTTCGATAAAAATATGGGTTAAGGGTTGTCCGGCGGTGAGTTCCTGCTGGTTGATGCCCAGATTGGTCAGCCAGAAAGCCTGCAACACGCCGCCGACGATGACCGCGCCGTGAATGCCGGCGAACCACAGCAGATGGCAGATCAATACGGAGAGCAAAATGGCCGGCAGGGTATCGGCAGCGGAAACAATCGGCTGGAACAGCGCCATAATGGCCTGGGGCAGCAGCATGCCGAATTGCCATTGGATCAGCAGGCTTAACGGGTAAAGGGTAAAGAATATCGCCAGTACCGGAATCAACAAATCAAAGGACTGTTTTATTTTCGGCGGTACCTGTTCCGGCAGATGGATACCGATATGCCGTACTTCCAGAAAATGTATCAGCTCGGTGGTATAGATTCCCACCAATATCGCGGTGAAAATCCCCGTCCCCCCAAGCGATGATACCGGCAGCATTTTATCCGCGGTTTGCGGAGCCGCCACTACCAGGAATGACATTAATGACAGCAGGGCGGCCATAAAACCGTTCATTTTATAGCTGGTGGCCAGATTATAAGATATCGCCGCGGCGATAAACACCGACATAATACCCATGGTCATGTTATAGGGCATCAGAATAACGTTTTCATACTGCTGCGCCATCCGCAGCCACCATTGGGCGAAGGACCAAGTGCTGGTGGGGGAGAAGGGCGGATGGGCAAATACCAGCATAAAGGAACCGACAATCAGAAACGGCATTGCGGAAATAAATCCGTCCCGGATGGCCATGACATGCCGTTGACTGGATAATCTCCCTGCTATCGGACTAATGGTATTTTCAATGACGCCGAATACCGATTCGCTAATTCCGGACATATTCATCTCCTAGGCATTAAGCAGCGCCAGAGTATCGTTTAATATTTTTTCGCCGTTCATCATGCCGTAATCCATGCTGTTAATGACGGCTATGGGTTTATGCTGCTCATCGGCGATTATTTTAAAATCTTTCAATTTATATTTGATTTGCGGTCCCAGCAGGCAACAATCGTAATGGGGGAACTCCGCGGCGAACTCTTCCAGACCCACCGCATTGATTTCCACCTCTATTCCTTTTATTTCGGCGGCTTTTTGCATTTTCCTCACCACCATGCTGGTGGACATCCCGGCGGCACAGCATAAGAGTATTTTTTTCATAAGACGAGCCTTGTGATTATTGGTCTGGCAGCAGTATGACGCGAGAAAAAGAATCTCTGCAACCGGTTTCAGAAACCGGTTGCAGTTTTGTGATGGAGGTCAATTCTTGTTTCAGGATAACTTTTTAGCGGATTTCTGATTAATGGAAATCAAGTCTGTAAGCTGGGTTAAAGAATTCAGGATGAAAGGTGTTCATGATACGGCCAAGCCAATTCATCATCCAACATAGATCTGACTATTTGCCGAGAGGTCAACCGTGTCTCGAACCATTATGCTAATTCCAACCGGTACCCATGTGGGGCTGACCAGCGTCAGTCTCGGCGTGATCCGGGCCATCGAGCGCAAGGGCGTGCGCCTGAGCGTATATAAGCCCATCGCCCAGCAGCGCGACGGCGCGAGTTTGCCTGACCAGACCACCGCCATCATTCGGGCCAATTCAGGGATCCCCGCCGCGCAGCCGCTGGCGATGGACTATGTGGAAACCCTGTTAAGCACCAATCGCCGCGATGTGCTGATGGAGGAGATTGTCGCCCGCTATCATGAAACCCGGCAGGACGCCGAAGTGGTCCTGATTGAGGGGCTGATGCTGACCCGTCGCCATCAGTTCGCCAATGGTCTGAACTACGACATCGCCCGGGCGTTGAACGCTGACATGGTTTTTGTCACCACCCTGGGGGCCGATTCACCGGCGCAGCTGAAGGCGCGGCTGGAGTTGGCCTGCGCCGGGTTCGGCGGCTGCCAAAACAAGAATATCGCCGGGGTTATCATCAATAAATGGCACGCCCCGGTGGATGAACAGGGCCGTACGCGCCCAGACCTGTCCGAACTGTTCGACGCCGCCAATCAGCATGACGCCGCCGCCGCGGATACCCGCCCCCTGTTTGCCGACAGCCCGCTAAAGGTCTTGGCCTGTATCCCCTGGAACTATGATCTGATAGCCACCCGCGCCGTGGATATGGCCGGGCATCTTCATGCCCACATCGTGAATGCCGGCGATCTAGAGACGCGCCGGGTGCAGTCCGTGACTTTCTGCGCCCGCGGTTTGGCCAATATGGCGCAGCACTTTCGCGCCGGCGCGCTGCTGGTCACCTGCGCGGACCGCCCCGAGGTGCTGGTGGCGGCCTGCCTGGCCGCCATGAACGGGGTGGCCATCGGCGCGGTCCTGCTTACCGGCGGCTATCCCATTCCCCCGGCCATTGCCACGCTGTGCGAGCGGGCGTTCCAGACCGGTTTGCCGGTGATGATGGTCAATACCAATACCTGGCAGACGTCCCTGAGTTTGCAAAGCTTTAATCTGGAAGTGCCGGCGGACGATCGTTTACGGGTGGAGAAAGTGCAGGATTACATGGCCGGCTACATCGATAGCGGGTGGATTGATTCACTGAGCGCTGCCTCGGAGCATTCCCGCCGCCTCTCGCCGCCGGCATTCCGTTATGCCCTGACCGAACGGGCGCGGCGGGCCGGCAAGCGCATCGTGTTGCCGGAGGGGGATGAACCGCGCACCATCCGGGCCGCCGCCCTCTGTGCCGACCGGGGCATTGCTCATTGTGTCCTGCTGGGCAATCCCGACGACATTCGCCGGGTGGCCGCGGCCCAGGGCGTGGTTTTGGGTGACAATGTGGCGCTACAGGATCCGGCGCCGCTGCGCGAGCGCTACCTGGCGCGGCTGGTGGAGCTGCGTAAAAGCAAAGGCATGACCGAAGTGGTGGCGCGGGAGCAATTGGAAGACAACGTGATGCTCGGTACCCTGATGCTGGAGGCAGGGGATGTGGACGGATTGGTTTCCGGCGCGGTGCATACCACCGCCAATACCCTTCGTCCGGCGTTGCAGCTGATTAAACCGGCCCCGGGCAGCTCGCTGGTTTCATCGGTATTTTTCATGCTGTTGCCGGAGCAGGTGCTGGTATACGGCGACTGCGCCATCAATCCCGATCCGGATGCCGAACAGCTTTCGGAAATCGCCATTCAGTCCGCCGACTCGGCCGCCGCCTTCGGCATCGAGCCGCGGGTAGCGATGATGTCCTACTCCACCGGCACCTCGGGCACCGGCAGCGATGTGGATAAAGTGCGGGAAGCCACCGCGCTGGCGCGGCGCAAACGCCCGGATCTGGTGATTGACGGCCCGCTGCAATACGATGCCGCCATTATGGCCGACGTGGCGCGCACCAAGGCGCCGGACTCGCCGGTGGCCGGCCGGGCCACGGTCTTTATTTTTCCGGATCTGAATACCGGCAATACCACCTACAAGGCGGTACAGCGTTCCGCCGACCTGGTTTCCATCGGTCCGATGCTGCAAGGCCTGCGCAAACCGGTCAATGACCTGTCCCGCGGCGCCCTGGTGGACGATATTGTTTATACCATAGCCCTTACCGCCATCCAGGCCACGCAATAATCGCCGCCAAAAGAGGCGGCGTTTCATCCCGATGCCGGGCAACAACCCCCGGCATCGGGACGCAAATTAATGGCAATAATGATCATTGCATTGATATGCCTTCACCTCCTTTAGTAAACAAATCCCGCATATGAAAATATTCTGTGAAATATTATTTCCTGGCTATACTTTTAGGGTCAGACTGAATATGTGCTCATCCGGTTATATCGTGAACATTATTTAGTACGATATCACGGGAACAGTTCAAAAATTTACAGGAGCTACACACATGGGCATCGGAACAATTGTACTTATCGTATTAATTTTACTCCTCATCGGCGCGCTGCCCAGCTGGCCGCATAGCCGTAGTTGGGGTTATTTTCCCAGCGGTATTCTTGGCGTTGTTGTGGTTATTCTGATTGTTTTGGTTCTGATGGGAAGGATCTGACCCGAAACAAGCTTAATGATGTAATACATAGAGATCTTTAGTGGAAATATACCCCAATCGGGTTTCATAATATCCACCGATATAGGGTTTCACCAGCCTGGCAGCCACATGGTAAAAAATGGGGATGCCGGGTGCGTCTTTTGCTAAAATATCTTCAGCTTCCTGATAATACTCCATTGCTTTTGAAACAGAGCTTGCGTCGGCCGCCTTTGTCAAGGCGCGATCGAAATCCGCGTTGCTGTATTTGGCATAATTGCCGCTATCCTGAGATCGGAAATTATTCAGAAACGTCGCAGGATTGCTGTAGTCGGCGTACCAACCTGTCCTCGACACTTCAAAATTACCGCTGCGCACGCTGCTGAACAGGGTTTTCCACTCCTGATTGCTTAACGTCGCCTCGACGCCAAGATTTTTCTTCCACATGGAGCTTGCCGCGATGGCGAGCCGCCGGTGGGTCTCGGAGGTATTATACAGTAGAGTGAATTTAAGCGGCCGCGTCTCGCCGAAGCCGGCCTGCGCCAAGAGTTTCTTTCCTTCGGCGATGCGCCGCTCCCGGGGCCAATGGGCATAGGCCGGCGGCGCCGGTTTAAAACCGCCGATGTCGGGCGCGCTGAACATATAGGCCGGCGTTTGCCCTTGCCCCATGATGTCAGCGGCGATAATCTCCCTGTCGAGTCCGAGATTCAGGGCCAGACGAACCCGTACGTCGTCAAAGGGCGGTTTGCCGGTGTTGATATCATAAAAATAGGTGCCGAATTGCGGCGAAATGCGCACCTCATCGCCCAATTTTTTTTTCAGCGCGGCAAACTGGATTTCCGGTACGGTTTTAACAATATCGATTTCATCGCTTCTATAGCGGTTCAGCGCGGAATTTTCCGACACGAGGGACAAGAAGGTCACCTTGTCGATTATCGTATGTTCGTTATCCCAATAGCGGCCGTTGCGAACGCCCACGACCTTTTCATTCACCACCCATTCCTGCAGGGTAAAAGGTCCGCTGCCGGCAAATTTCCCCGGCTGGGTCCAGGTATCGCCCCACCGGCGAATAAGTTCGCTGTTCACCGGCGCCAATGCCTGATGGGCCAGCATGTCCATAAAATAAGACAGCGGCTGGTCCAGCCGGATCTCAAGCGTAAGGTCGTCCAATGCCTTGATGCCCAGGGCTTCAGGCGGTTTTTTGCCCGCGACGATATCCGCCGCATTCGCTACCTGCATATTGGCGAGATAGCTGGCATAGGGGGAGGCGGTATCAGGTGAGACCAGGCGCCGCCAGCTCGATACCACATCACGGGCGGTGAGGGCGTCGCCGTTGGACCAGGTGAGATGGGGCCGCAAATGGAATATCCACAGGGTAGGCTGTTTTTGCTCCCAGCTCGCCGCCAGCCGGGGCTCGACGGTGCCGTCATCGTTAACCGCCACCAGCCGTTCGAAAAAATCGTTGATAATGGCGAATTCGTTGTCGCTTTCCGCCTTGTGCGGGTCCAGTGACGCCGGTTCGGCGATATTTTGCCGCACGATTTCCTGGCGGGCGGCCAATTCGGCCCCAGGCGGCACAGCGGCGGCGAAGGCGGGGGCTGCGGGCAGCAGCGCCAGGCCGATGCAAAGGGACAAGACATATTGCCCGCCGGAAAACAAAGAACACGCAGTCATAAGAAGCTCTCCTCGATGAAGGTAGAATAGACGTTTTTGATGTTGTTACCCAGTCTACCCACCTGCTTGTCAACCGGGTGTAAATCCCCTGTGTCGGCTATGATTGACTCATGCGCCGCCGGCGCTTTTGTAAAAAACCATCTGCCGTTTTCGACGCTATAGGAGGAAATCTATGGGGCGTATTATCATATTTATGCTATCGGTGTTGTTTGCCGGACCGTTATGGGCCCAGCCCAACCCGGTGGTGCATACCGGTAGCCTGATGGGAAGGGACGGGAAAAGTCTGGGTAAGATAACCGTTACCGAGGCGCCAAAAGGGGTGATCTTGCGTATCGAGGCGACGGGCATATCTCCCGGCTGGCACGGCGTGCATTTCCATGAAAAGGGATCGTGCAGCGCCAAGGATAAATTCAACGACGCCGGTTCCCATGTGCACAGCGAGATGCCCGTGGTGCACGGCATCCTGAACGGCAACGCCAACGACGCGGGGGATTTGCCCAATGTGTTTGTCGGCGCCGACGGCAAGCTGACCGTGGAACTCTATTCCACTCTGGTGGCGGTGAGTCCCGGCAACGGACGTCCCGCCTTGCTGGATCAGGACGGTTCTTCCTTGATTATCCACGGCAAACCCGATGATTACGAAAGCCAGCCCATCGGCGGCGCAGGCGAACGTATCGCCTGCGCGGTGATCCGGTAAATCAATCCGCCGCCGGTTGTTACCGGCGGCGTCACCCGTCATCGTCGGTAAGCATCCGGCTGCCGGGGCTGAAGAATTTCTGCGGGATAAAGCGGTCAAAACCTTTCTCTTTGCAAAATGCCTGGAATTGGCTGAGGTTATGCACATCGGCTTTTTGATAAATCTGTTGTAATTTATTCTCTATGGTCCGGTGCGAACGGTTGAGTCGTTTGGCGATATTTTTACTGGGCATGGATTGCAGGGCGAAAAAAATCACGTCCAGTTCTCTTTCAGTAAACAGATTTTCCGGCGGGTAGAAGCGAAAGAATCCCGGCTGCTCGCCGTTGAGATGCTTTAGCAGAGAGAAGTTTTCAAATTGCCGGGCATGAAATATTGTGCCGACACATTGAGCCGTGGAATTGTCAAACAAAGGAAATTTATCAAAATAATAAGGCTTTAATATTTGCTCAGGACCATAGCAATGAATTTCCAGCGAACACAGCCGGTCTTGTACCGCCAGGGTATTACGATCGTGCTCTTTGAAAAACCAGGCAAATTTCGCAATGGAGCACGGTAGTTCATCATCATAATATCCTTCAATACTCATTGATGCACGATTAATATTGAGCAGCTCATAATAAGCTTTATTTGCATAAACATACTGCGAATCGATATTTTTAACGCCCCAGGGTTCCCGCGATGTCTCCCATAAAAGAAGAAGCTGCTGCGATATATCGATGGAATACTTTTGAAAGGCTTCAAAGGCTTGACTGATATTGCGATCCATTTATCTATCATCCAATATATTATTATCTGAAATATCAATTGACCTTGCCAGCAGCCAATCGGTGAAAAAACAGACGTAAACGGTCAATAAAATATTTAAAAAATAATTAAATATCAAATGAATGATGTTTATTTTATTATAGTTGACGATAATGCCTTTTGCGTATTTCATCAGCGTGCGTTTCCTTTTTTTTAACAAAAAACTGGCGGTACCACAAATTTTTATGCTTTAATTTGTCTTCTTTTATCAGAATGTTATTTTAACGAAAGAATAATATCATTTTTTATTATTTTTTTTCGTTCCGAGCACGTCTTGATTATTCATGGCGCCCCTGGGCAATACCCGCGGCCGGCTATTTTAAGATCAACCCTATTACCAGTCGGGATCTGTTATGCGCCTATTGGATAAACACGCGATTGAACATATCAGTATCGGCGCCTCGCTTATGGCGAGCGGCGGCGGAGGCGATCCATACATCGGCAAAATCATGGCGCTCAAGGCCATAGAGGAACACGGCCCGCTGGCATTGGTTTCCGTCGGGGAGCTGTCGCCGGATGATTTGCTGCTGTCCACCGGCATGATAGGGTCGCCCACGATCATGATGGAAAAAGTGCCGAACGGTAATGAATCCGTCGCCGCCTGCCGGCTGATGGGAAGGCGGCTGGGCAGGAAAATCGCC
The DNA here is from genome assembly GCF_047324245.1 of Sodalis sp. RH16. Classification (NCBI taxonomy): domain Bacteria; kingdom Pseudomonadati; phylum Pseudomonadota; class Gammaproteobacteria; order Enterobacterales; family Bruguierivoracaceae; genus Sodalis; species Sodalis sp. RH16. The sequence continues at coordinate 4,280,201 of NZ_CP178737.1, forward strand.
GCTATCTATCCCATCGAGGCCGGCGGAATCAACTCCCTGCTGCCGCTGGCCACCGCTTCGCGCCTGGGCCTGCCGGTGGTGGATCTGGACGCCATGGGACGGGCCTTCCCCGAGTTCCAGATGACGACATTACATCTCGAGGGCGTGGGGGCGTCGCCTTTTGTCGTGGTCAACGAAAAATACGATTCCTGCGTGGTGGAAGCCGACGACAATCATGTGGCGGAGAAGTTTGCCCGTGCGGTTTCGGTGAAGATGGGAGGCGCGGCCATTTTTGCCGCTTATCCCGTTTCCCCGGCGCAGGCGGCGAGATCGGGCATTACGGGATCCCTGAGCTTTATGCAGAACCTCGGCCGGATGGTGGAGCAGGCACGCCGCGATAAATCCGGCATGGTATCCATGCTGACGAAGGCGCTGGGGGGCTATGTCTTGTTCCGCGGTAAGGCCGTCAACGTGGATCAGCGCAGTGAAGGAGGCTTTACCCTGGGGGTGGCGGCGTTCGCCGGCGTGGATGACCAAAAGGGCAGGCAGTTCGAGGTTTATTTTCAAAACGAATATCTACTGGCCCGATGCGGGGCCGCTCCGGTTTGCATGACCCCCGACCTGATTATCCTGTTGGATGAGGATACCGGCCTGCCGATCCTGAGCGAACGATTACGCTACGGCGTGCGGGTGGCGGCATTGGGCGTCCCGGCCAACGAAAGATGGCGCACGCCGCGCGGCATCGAAGTGGCAGGCCCCCGCTATTTCAATTACGACACTGATTTTATCGCGGTTGAAACCTTGGCCGCCGGAAACGGGGAACATGACCATGACCATGACATATAGAATCGGAATCGACGTCGGCGGAACCAACACCGATGCCGCCTTGCTTAACCGGCATGGCATCGTTGTCGCCCGTACCAAGCGGCCCACCACGGCGGATATCATGTCGGGAATCGACGATGCCATAACCGCCTTGCTCGGCGAGGCCGATATCGATAAGTCCGCCATCAGGCGGGCCATGCTCGGTACGACCCACTGCACCAACGCCATTGTTGAACGCAAGGGCCTGAACCCGCTGGCTCATTTCCGGCTGGGGGCGCCGGCTACCCTTGCCATCCCGCCGTTAAGCGATATTCCCGACGATTTGCGCCGCCTGTTGTCAGACCGGCTGTTTATCGTGGGCGGAGGTTACGAATATAACGGCGACTCGCTGGCGCGCCTTGACGAAGCGCTGATTCGCAGATACCTGCGGGAAGTGAAAGGGCAGGTGGATTCGATTTCCGTCTGCGGCGTCTTTGCGCCGGTGTCGGACGTCCAGGAACGGCGGGTGGCGGTGCTGGCGCGGGAAGAGCTGGGGCCGGAGATTGCTGTTTCCCTGTCAGGAGAAATCGGATCCATCGGTTTACTGGAGCGTGAAAACGCCTGTATTTTAAATGCCGCGCTGCATGGCGCCGTCCGCGATATCACCGAGGGTTTCGATATGGCGCTGCGCCGGCACGACATCCACGCGGAGATTTATTTCGGGCAGAACGACGGCACCCTGATGACGCTGCGGCAGGCGCGGGCCTTCCCCATACATACCGTCGCCTCCGGTCCCACCAACAGCATCCGCGGGGCATCGTACCTGGCGGACGTGCGTGATGCCCTGGTGGTGGATGTCGGCGGTACCACCACCGATATCGGCATATTGTCGAAAGGGTTCCCGCGGGAATCGAGCCATGCCGCGGAAATAGGCGGAGTGCGAACCAACTTTCGCATGCCGGACATTATTTCCATCGGGCTGGGGGGCGGTTCCATTGTCACGGTGGGCGCCGGCAACAGCATCCGTATCGGCCCTGAAAGCGTGGGATATGAATTAACACGGCGCGCCTTGATTTTCGGCGGCGACACCATAACCGTCACCGATATTTCGGTGGCGAAGGGTCTGATGCATCTGGGAGATAGCCGGCGGATCCGGCATTTATCCGCCGAACTGGTGGAGCGGGCTTATGCGCGCTATGTCGGCATGGTGGAGGATGCGATAGACCGGCTGAAAACCCAAGACGATCCCATACCGGTGATTCTGGTGGGGGGCGGGGCCGGGTTGCTGCCCACCCGATTGCGGGGCGCCTCGAAGGTTATCAGGCCGGTGAATGCCGATGTGGCCAATGCCGCCGGGGTGGCCCTCGCCCAGGTCAGCGGCAGCATCGATACCATTGTGTCCCTGAAACATCGCGATCGGGAGAGCTGGCTGGCGGATGCCGCCCTCAAGGCGCGGGCAGCGGCCATCACGGCGGGAGCGATCCCGGGCACCGTCGAAATCATCGATCTTGATACCTTGCCCCTGGCCTATATGCCCGGCAATGCCTTGCGCATACGCGCTAAAGCGGTGGGGAGCCTGAAGTTCTGAAACGACGGAGTCGGGGGGTATTCGTTACTCTATACCCGGATATCTTCGCTTCTTAACATGGAAGAACCTTAACCTGTAATGATGCGCATGTAGTGTGCGGGAGAAGTAGCATGTGTAATTCCGGTTCCTGCTTTTACCAATTCCTGTTCAAAAGCAATCTCGAGTTCAGCCGAAAGTGTGACGGCAGTACGGTGATTTACGGCACCCTGAATTTAACCTCCAGCGGTATTACCCATATACCCCCAAAGCTTGTCGTCATAAATTCAATTATCATAAGATATTCCCAGCTGGAAAGTTTACCCAGCGAGCTGCGGGTCATTGAAGATCTGGACTTGAAAAACTCGCCCATCAAAACATTGCCCGAGGATTTACAGGTGGGCGGCAATGTATTTCTGGAAAATTCCCAAATAAGCGAATTACCGGATAACCTGAGCGTCGAAGGCGGTTTGGATCTGGAAAACACGCCCATTGCTACCTTGCCAAAAAACCTTTTTGTCGGTGATTACCTCAATATCCAGGGGACTAACATCACTGCCTTGCCGGAGGATTTGTATGTCGGCCGGAATCTGCTGCTGGATGCCGATAAAATTGCCCATAACGCCGCTTTTGCACAAATTCTGGCGCAAGGGGTAATCTGGCCGCGCCAAGATTGGGGAGGGGGTAAGCGCGTCACGGCCCGGACTGAGGCCGGGCACAGCGCGGTCTACTGAACAGGCACGGGCAAAGGCGTTCCATCACACCTTGGCGCGCCATCGTTTATGCCGGCAATCGGCGGCGCGTAATGACGCATAAAGCTCTGCCCGCGCAGCTAGTCACTCCTCGTCAAAAAAAGCCATCATTCGAACCATTGAGGGAGAAACCGTGTTGGATTGCGGCTCTGTCATAAATGCTCCTGGAGAAAGTGATAAATAAGATTTCATGCTGCCGGTATTTGGAAATGATCAATTCCAAATTGGCTAAATTTTTAACTGAGCAGGCGCATGGCCTGTTCGGCCGCCGCCAGCATTTCAGGCCGGGCGCGCCCGGCCTTGCCGATCACACGAAACCCCTGCAGCATGCTCAGCAACAGACACGCGGTGGCCTCCGTATCGATTCCCGCGGGAATGGAGCCATCGGACTGGCCGAGCCGGATCAGGCCGCGCAGTGTTGACTCCACGCGATGCAAGGCGCTTGTCACCAGGTCAGCCATCGCTGAATCAAAGGTAGCGAGCTCGATGGCGCTGGCCGCAACCAGACAGCTGCGCCGGCCTTCTTCGCCGTGTGAGGTCTCGGCGTAGAAGATAAGCATGGCTCTTAGCTTGTCGAATCCCGTGGTCTCGGTTTCCAGGCGCTTTTGCAGCTGCGCATGGCGCGTGCTGGTATAGCGGTGAAAAGCACGGAGAAAAAGCTCGCGCTTGTCGCCGAAAGCTTTATAAATGCTGCCGGCCGACAGCTGCATCGCCGCACTGATATCGGTGATGGAGGCTGAGCTGAAACCGCGTTCGCGGAACAACGGCACTACCGCATCTATGGCTGCGTCAATGTCGAATTCCCGCGGCCGGCCCGCGCTGCGCGGGGACTTTGGTGATATAGGCGATGTAGGCATGGCAGTATAATAGGAAACGATCGTTTCCTAGTTAAGGGTATCGTCGCCGGCCGCTCGATAAGCTGAGGGGTTTATGCCCACAGGGGCGATAGACTCCACGTCCAGATTTTGATACGCCTGCTCCAGCAGGGCGATATCCTGCGCGCGCGCGCTGGCGTGCATGTTGCGCACCGTCGGCACATCAAGGGCTATCGGCCGGCATAAGGTATAATCCCTGACCCGCAGTTCCGGCGGGATAGAGGTAAATATAGCCGTCGACGGCACGTCAAACCCCGCCGCCGCATGCACCGCCGCCGAATCCGACGAGAGGACGAAGCGGGCATGCTTTATCCAGGACAGGAACTGTGGGGTATCGGTTGCATATTCGGCTATATCAATATAATGGGCAGAGTCCAGCGGACCGAAGCCCAGCACCGGGCAGGCGAAGCGCCGCCATAGGTGCTCCACCAAGGATTTATGCATCATCACCGGGATACTGCGCAGCGGGGTACTGGCGCCGGGGCAAAACAAGACATACTCATTTTCCCGCCAGGGGGCGGGCGGCGGCGGCAGGCAGAGGCGCTGCAGCCAGCGGTTAGCCTTGAGGCCCGTCGGCACGGCGGCGGGATCAACCCCCAATGAGCGGAGAAAAAAGTCAATCATCGGCATGGCGGCAAAGGCCGGCCGGAAAAGATGATTGCCCAGATCGATACGGGGCTCCGGACCGCACACGTCCGTCAGCGTCCGGGGCAGCCAGCGCATCTCCCCGATGATGCCGGCCGCCATGTGATAGAGCGACTCCACATAGACCGGCGCCCGGCCAGGCCGGTAAAGCACCGCATGCAGGGCGGGATTGAAAAAGCGCAGCGCCTCGACGGCGGTGAGGCCGATAATGGAATCACCGAGGGCCACCCCCATGCCGTTGACGATATGCACGGCGGACTGGCGCGCATAATCAAGAGTAAACGCCCCGGCCGCGGCATTAAAAAAGCCGGCCTGGGAATATAAGCTGCGATAGCAGCCGATCTCCCGCTGCTGCTCGATATCGTAAGAGGCCACCACGTGCCCGTCGCCGGTTAACAGGCTGCCGGGATGAAACAGCGCGTCATCGCCGCTTATGATGTCCGTGGCAGTACCCTCCCTGGGTTTAACCCCATGGGTAACAGCTTCAGCGTAAACATCTGCCGCCGTCCAGGCCGAGGGTCTGGCCGGTGACATAACGGCTTTTAAACAGATAATTCACCAGATCCACAATTTCCATTTCTCCCGGTTCAATCTTCATCAGGGTTTTATTCAGCACATGCCGGCGATATTCCTCATCGTCCTGCTCATTAAACAGAATCAGGGCCGGGGCGATGGCATTGACTTTGACATCGGGGGCCAATTTGCGCGCAAAGGACCGGGTCATATTGTCCAGGGCGGCCTTGCTGGCCGCATAGGCGATATGTTTTTTACTGCCTTTTTCAACGGCGAAGTCGGTGATATGAATGATATCCGCCGCCGCATGCCCCTGGTCCCGCAGGCAGGGTTCGAGGGCCAGGTTCAGCAGATAGGGGGTATAAACGTGAATTTGCAGCATCGCGGCCATGGTGTCTTCCGGCGGCGTTTCCACGCTTTCCGCCACCCACGCGCTGGCATTATGGATAATCGCCCGCAGCTTGCCGCTATAGGCCTTGACCTGTTCCGCGAAGGCGTAAATACCGCGGTTATCTGAAAAATCAGCCTGTATACAGTGGGCGCCCAGGGATGCCAGCGTATCGAGTGCCGGGTAGTACTGGCGGTAACTGACGATGACCGGGATTCCCTGTCGCAGCAGGGATTCCGCCAACGCCAAACCGATACGGCGCGCACCGCCGGTAATCAGTACCGGCGCGGGTGGGATTATCTTTGTCAACCACGTCTCCTGAATTCATTGGCTTATACCCGCCATACTTCAGGTTGCAGGTGCTTCGCCTGTCCTGCAACCCGAATTACCGTGGGTATGGTGTCATGGAATTCCGACATTATATCGACAAAAATTTCCCGCGCTCCACTACTCTTTAATCCAGGTCTATAACTCAGGCGGTCAGGCTTTCCCTCACCCTGCTTTTACGGCTGACCAGGGTGCGCAATGCGACATAAAACACCGGGGTCAGGAACAAACCGAACAGGGTGACCCCCAGCATGCCGGCGAATACCGTAATGCCGGTGACGCCGCGCACTTCCGCGCCGGCGCCATGGCCCAGAATCAGCGGCACGGTACCGGCAATAAAGGCGATGGAGGTCATGACAATCGGCCGCAGCCGCAGGCGGCAGGCTTCCAGTGCCGCCTCGACAATGCTTCGGCCCTGCATTTCCAGTTCGCGGGCGAACTCCACAATCAAAATGGCGTTTTTACAGGCCAGACCCATCAATACCACCAGCCCCACCTGGACAAAGACATTATTGTCGCCGCCGGTGAGCCAGACGCCGAACAGCGCGGAGAGCATGGTCATGGGCACAATCAGGATCACCGCCAGCGGCAGCGTCCAGCTCTCATAAAGGGCCGCCAGCACCAGGAACGCCAGCAACACCGCCACCGGGAAGACGATAAGCGCCGTATTGCCCTGGGTGGACTGCTGGTAGCTCAAATCGGTCCATTCGATGTTCATGCCGAAGGGCAGCACATGGCTTGCTATCGCGCTTACTTTTTCCATTGCCTGGGCGGAGGAGAGAATACGCGGATTGGCGTCGCCGATAAGGTCCGCCGCCGGGTAACCGTTATAGCGGATCACCGGATCCGGTCCGTAAGTGGTGCCCAGGGTCACCATGCTGCCGATGGGCACCATTTCCCCTTTATTGTTGCGGGTGCGCAGATTGGCGATATCGCCGGTACTCTGGCGGAAGGGGGCGTCCGCCTGGGCGAACACCTGCCAGGTGCGCCCGAATCGGTTAAAGTCATTGATATAGGTGGAACCCAGATAGGTTTGCAGCGTAGCGAACAGTTCGGTGAGCGGCACTCCCTGTGCCTTGGCCTTATCCCGGTCGACGCGGGCGTCCAGCTGCGGCACATTGGCCTGATAGGCGCTGATGGGGAATTGCATCCCCGGCGTCTGGGCAATGGTGCCGGACATGGCGTTAACCGCGTTTTGCAGCGCGCCGTAGCCCAGGCCGGCGCGGTCCTGGATATACAGTGAATATCCGGAGCCCTGGCCCAGGCCCAGAATGGGTGGCGGCATGATGGAAAACGCAAAGCCTTCCTGAATCTGGCTGATTTTGGCGTTGATCTCGGCGTTGATCTCAAGGGCGGTGCGATGGCGTTCGCTCAGGGGTTTCAGGGCGAAAAATACCGTGCCGGTATTGGGTGTATTGGTGAATTGCAGAGCATTAAGACCCGGAAACGATACCGCGTCGCTGACGCCTTCGGTATTCATGCCCATGGCGCTGATTTTGCGAATGACCGCATCGGTACGGGCCAGGGACGATCCTTCAGGCATTTTCACGCCGGCGATGAGGTAGAGTTTATCCTGGGTAGGGATAAATCCGCCCGGCACCGCTTTAAACATCACCCCCGCGCCCACCAGCAACAGGATATAGACCGCGAATACCGCCCCGCGCCGGTTGAGGGTGCGGGCGACGGCGCGCTGATAGCGATGGGAGCCGGAAGCGAAAAAGCGGTTAAAGGGCCGGAACAGCCAGCCGAGCAAATGGTCTATCAGGCGCGTCGGCACGTCTTTCGGCGCGTCGTGGGACTTCAGCAGCAGGGCCGCCAGGGCCGGCGACAGCGTCAGGGAATTGATGGCCGAAATCACCGTGGAAATGGCGATGGTCACCGCGAACTGCTTGTAGAACTGGCCGGTCACGCCGGACAGAAACGCCATGGGGACAAACACCGCGCACAGCACCAGCGCGATGGCGACAATAGGGCCGGACACCTCGCGCATGGCCTGGTGGGCGGCTTCCACCGGGCTGCGTCCCTCGGAGATATTGCGCTCGACGTTCTCCACCACCACGATGGCGTCGTCCACCACGATGCCGATGGCCAGCACCAAGCCGAACAGGCTGAGCGTATTAAGGGAAAAACCCAGCAAATAGAGGATGGAAAAGGTGCCGATGACGGATATGGGCACCGCCAGCAGCGGGATAATCGACGCGCGCCAGGTCTGCAGGAACAGGATGACCACCAATACCACCAGTATCACCGCCTCAAACAGGGTCTGGATCACGGCGTGAATGGAGTCGCGCACGAAAATGGTCGGGTCGTAAGGGGCTTTCCAGGTCATGCCCTCGGGAAAGCGGGTGGCCAGTTCGGCCATTTTTGCCCGTACCGCGTTGGACAGGTCGATGGCGTTGGCGCCGGGGGACTGAAAGATGCCGATGCCCACCGCTTCCTGGTTGTTTAACTGGGAACGCAAGGCATAGCTGCCGGCGCCCATTTCAATGCGGGCCACATCCCGCAGCCGTACCACTTCGCCGTCATCGCCGCTTTTGAGAATGATATTGCCGAACTCTTCCTCGTTTTCCAGCCGGCCCCGGGCATTGATGGATAATAAGAAGTCGCTGGTGGTGGGCATGGGCTCAGCCCCCAGCTGACCGGCGGAAACCTGCACATTCTGTTCGCGGATAGCGGCCACCACGTCCGAGGCGGTCAGTCCGCGCGACGCTACTTTTTGCGGATCGAGCCACACGCGCATGGCGTACTCGCCGGCGCCGAACACCTGGATTTGACCGACGCCGGGCAGGCGGGCCAGTTCGTCCTTGACGTTGAGGGTGGCGTAATTGCGCAAATATAATGAATCATATTTGCCCGACGGGGAGGTCAGATGTACCACCAGGGTCATGGTGGGGGATTGTTTCTGGGTGGTGACGCCCTGGCGTACCACATCGTCGGGCAGCCGGGCCTGAGCCTGCGCCACCCGGTTTTGCACCTGCACCTGGGCCTGATCCGGGTCCGTACCGGGGCGGAAGGTCACGGTGGTCACCAGGACGCCGTCCGAACCGGCGACGGATTTCATGTACATCATGTTTTCCACGCCGTTGATCGCTTCTTCCAGCGGCGTCGCCACCGTTTCGGCGATTTCCTTGGGATTGGCGCCCGGATATTGCGCCCGCACCTGCACGCTGGGAGGCACCACCTCAGGATATTCGCTGATGGGCAACAGCGGGATGGCAATAATGCCGGTGACAAAAATAATGATCGATAAAACGGCGGCAAAAATCGGCCGATCGATGAAAAACCGGGAAAAGTCCATGGCAGCGGGTTCCTTGACGGCCTAGTTAAGCACGGTGGCGGCTGGAGCCGAGGTCATCGGCACGTTTTTGGCGTTAACCGGCATGCCGGGCATGAATATTTTTTGCACGCCGTCGATGACCACCCTATCGCCGGGCGCCAGGCCTTCCTGTACCACCAGCATGCCGTCAAATTCGCGGCCGGGGGTGATATCGCGCCGTTGCGCTTTGCCCGTGCTGTCCAGCACGTACACGAACTTGCGGTCCTGGTCGGTTACCACGGCTTTGTCGTCAATCAGCATGGCATTGAAACGTTGACTTGCGGGCAATTGCACGCGGGCGAACAGGCCGGGGGTAAAGCGCCGATCGCGGTTGTCCAGCAATGCGCGCATGCGAATGGTGCCGGTGCTGGGGGCTAGCTGATTATCGAGAAAATCGATTTTGCCGGTGTGGGGATAGCCCTCTTCACCCACCAGGGCGATGTGCACTTCCTGCGGGCGATTGCCGCCGTTGCCCCGGGCCAGCCCTTGATAGCGCAGGAAGGTGCTTTCATCCACATCAAAATAGACATATACCGTATCCAGGGAGACCAGGGTCGTGAGCACGCTGGCGCTGTCGCCGGCGGTGACCAGGTTGCCGGCGGTAATCTGCGCGCTGCCTGCGCGGCCGTCGATGGGGGCGGTAACGCGGGTGAAATCCATATTCAGCTGGGCGGTATCCACCGCGGCCTGGGCCGACAGCACATTGGCCTGGGCCTGTTCGGCGGCGGAGCGGCGTTGTTCGCCCTGTTCCGCCGAGACGGCGCTGGTGCTCAGCAGTTTTTCCGTGCGTCCCGATTCGCTGCGGGCCAGCTTCGCCTGGGTAACGGCGCCGGCAAGTTCCGCCTTGGCCTGTTGCAGGGCGGCGCGGTAGGTGCGGTCGTCGATGGTGAAGAGCACATCGCCCTTATGGACTTCCTGCCCTTCCTTGAAATTCACCCGGTCGATATAGCCGGATACCCTGGGCCGCAGCTGTACGCTTTGCACCGCTTCGACGCGGCCGTTAAAGGTATCCAGCGGCTCTATTTGCTTGAGCAAAACCGGGGCGACGCTGACGGAGGGCGGCGGCGGGGCGGTCTGCACCGCGCTGCCGGCGTCACAGCCGGCCAGTTGCAGCGCCAGCAGCACAGCGGGTAAAACCAGGCTGTACCTGGCATGTTCCAAGGGGTAGCGAAAAACGTTAATGTCTGTCATGGAGGAAGCCCTGATGTTAAGAAGATGCGCTGAATCCAACGGCATCCTCGATGATTTAATTGCAACTATTATAAATACACTTAAAGCGCAAATTGTAGGAAGGCAGTTAATAAAATGCAAGTGTTATTGTTGCTTTTTAAGGCGCTAAAAAGAGGGTCTATAACGAGCCGCTCCGGGCATGGCGGGCAGCTTCGGATCTATTATGTCCAGTACGTTATAGTAAAGTGATGAAATCGTTTTGCCCGAAAGGGCGGTATCTGCCCATCGGTGAGGGGGGGATTAATCCGCCGGGGGAAGATTCGCCGATGCCGGCGCGCCGCCGCCGTCCTGCGCCGAAAGGCGGCGATCCTTTTCGTGCAGTTCCCGCAGGGCATCGGCGACGGTACGCCGTGCCAGTACCTCAAGGCAGGCCTGCTCGGCTTCGCCGGCCAGTGTGTCGAAAAACCAGCCGGTATTGGCCGACACCAGGCAACACTGCGGTACGTCGGGACGCTTGCCCCACAGCGGCTTGTCGTCCATGACGGACAGATAAATATCCTGCAGGGAGATTTGGTCCGCCGGCCGGCCGAGATGGATGGAACCCTGGCGGCCGTGGGTGGACATTATGATTCCGTCCCGGGTCAGCGGCACCATCAGTTTGCGGACAAAACTCGGGTTCGCCTGTAAACCGGTGGCAAGAATGGCGCTGGTGGCCCTGGTTCCGTTCTGCTGAGCGTCGGCGACGCTCAACACCATTTGCAGAGCCGTGGGAAAGCGTAGATCAATCATGTATTCATTCTCGCGCAGTCCGGAGAATTAGCTTTATTGAAATCCATTTTTAATAGTTACATATCTGCGACGGAGAATCCAGTCCCGGTTTATGATACTGCGGGAGAAGGTCGCAGCCGGGAAGCGTGCCGGCCCGAACCGGCCGCTCGGCTACGGCCCTCGATCAGAATCCCACCGCCTGCCCGTCCCGGCGGGTGTCGCTGGCGGCCACGTAGCCATGATCGCTGTCGGTTGACAGCCGCCAGATAAACTGGCCGGAACCGAAATCCATATAGGGATCGTCGACGGTATGGAGCCGGTGCCCCTGCTGCTGCAATTGCGCCATCACCGCCGGATCAAAGGTGGATTCCAGATCCAGGGTGAAATCACGGTTGACTTTCCAGCGGGGCGCATCGCAGGCCGCTTGGGGCTGCTGATGAAAATCCAGCATCCGCACCAGCGTCTGTACATGGCTCTGCGGCTGCATATCGCCCCCCATCACGCCGAAACTCATCTGCGCCCGGCCGCCCTTGGTGAGGAACGCCGGGATGATGGTATGGAAAGGCCGCTTGCCCGGCGCCACCACGTTCGCCGAACGCGGATCGCTGGAAAATCCCGCGCCGCGGTTTTGCAGGCTGACGCCGTACTCCGGCACCACCACCCCGGATCCGAAGCCCATATAGTTAGATTGGATAAACGACACCATCATGCCGCTCTCGTCGGCGGTGCTGAGATAGACCGTTCCGCCGGCGGCGGGCCTGCCCGGCTGGGGCAGGGCGGCCTTGCGCGGATCTATCATGGCCGCGCGTTGGTCCAGATACGCATCCGCCAGCATGTCGGCGGGAGTGATTTCCATGGCGGCCGGATCCGCCACGTAGCGGTAAACATCGGCAAAGGCCAGCTTCATGGCCTCGATTTGCAGGTGCTGAACCTGGGCGCCGTCCAGCGCCAGTGACGACAGATCGAACCGCTCCAGAATCCCAAGGGCTATCAAGGCGGCGATGCCCTGGCCGTTGGGGGGGATTTCATGCACTTCGTAGCCGCGATAGGTCCGGCTGATGGGGGTGACCCACTCGGGACGGTAAGCCGCCAGATCTTCCAGGGTCATGCCGCCGCCGGTGCCCTTGGCCCAGGCGACGATGTTTTCGGCGATTTCTCCTTCATAAAAAGCGCGGCCGCCCTGGTCCGCCAGCAGCCGCAGGCTGCGGGCGGCGCCGGGAAAGACAAATTTTTCTCCGATGGACGGCGCCCGTCCGGCGGGCATAAAGGTTTGCGCATAACCGGGCTGCGCCGCCAGTATCGGCACCGCCGCCTGCCATTTGCGGGCGACTATCGGCGCGATGGTGACGCCGCGCTCCGCCACTTCGATAGCGGTTTGCATCAGCTGTCCAAAGGAGAGACGGCCGAAGCGCCGGTGCAATGCCTCCCAGCCCGCCACGGCCCCCGGCACCGTCACCGCGTCCCAGCCCCGTTCCGGCCGCCGCGCCAGCCCGTGGTCGTCTTCGCCGTAGCGTTGGCGGAAATAGTCCAGGTTCCAGGCGGCGGGGGCGGGCCCGGAGGCGTTCAGCCCGTGCAACTGCGTCCCGTCCCACACCAGCGCGAAGGCATCGCTGCCCAATCCGTTGGAGATGGGTTCCACCACTGTTAAGGTGGCGGCGGCGGCAATGGCGGCGTCCACGGCGTTACCGCCCTCCAGCAGGGCGCGATTGCCGGCCTGGGCGGCAATGGGATGGGAGGTCGCCACCACGTTGCGGGCGAATAACGGCGCACGGGTGGTGAGATAGGGGTTATGCCAATCAAAACTCATGGGATGCTCCGTTATTGTTGGTTAATGCGCCGCTCGGCTTCCCGTTGCAATGCCCGGCGATCCACTTTATTGGACCCGGCGAGGGGAAAGCTGTCCACCAGCCAGATATGCCGCGGGTGGAGGTAGGCGGCGCCGTGGCGCAAGGTGAACTGTTTCAGTTCCTCCGTCGTCGCGCTATGTCCCGGCCGCAAAATCACCCAGGCCGTGGGTTTGGTTCCTTTGATGTCGTCCGGCACCGGCACCACGCAGGCCTGCTGTACCGACGGGTGCCGCTCGATGATTTGCTCCACTTCGCCGGGGTAGATGTTTTCCCCGCCGCTGACGAACATATCGTCCACGCGGCCGACAAAGGTATAAAACCCGTTTTCGTCACGGCTGAAAACATCGCCGGTAATATAAAAACCGTCATCGGTAAACGGCGGTTTGATATCGGGACGCTGGTGATATCCCTGCATCAGGCCGGGGCTTTTCATTTCCAGTACGCCGGTGTTATCCGTCAGATTGCCCTCGCCGTCCCGCAGGCGGACCTGAACCTCTGGATGGGGATAGCCTGAGGATTGCAGTGGAGTGGGGATACCCTGGGGATGGGGACCGAACACCACCGGACCGCCCTCGGTGGTGCCGAAGGCATTGATGATGCGGGCCGAGGGCAGCAGTTGCCCGATTTGCGCGTAAAGGGTGGCGTTCACCGGGGCCGATCCCATGCGCACCACCCGGACGCTGGACAGGTCGCTGTGCTGCAGCAGGGCTTTTTCCCGTAGCATCATGGCGATCATCGGCGGTACCGCGGTCAGCCAGGTACAGCGATAGCGGGTAATGGCATCGATATAGGCCGCGGCGCTGAACTGGGGCAGCAGCACGGTGGTCACATGGCTGGCCAGGGTCAGCAGCACCAGCGCCAGGGCGTTCATATGGTACAACGGCGCGGCAATCAGCACCCGCTCGCCGGTGAGTTCCCGGTTGGCCAGCCGGCTGCGCACCACCCACAGATGGCTGGCATGGGTCAGCCGCACCCCTTTGGGCATGCCGGTGGAGCCGGAGGTATAGAGCAGCAGCGCCAGATCTTCCGGTTTGGGGTTAAAGAGGGGCAGCGCGCCGGGGTCTTCAAACGCCTTCAGACCGTCAGCCTGTGAAGAGCGGAATACCACGCGAGGAATGGCGTAGCCGGTGGCGGCCAGGTGATCCGGGTCCCCCATTAGCAGACGCGCGCCGCTGTCGCGTAAAATATTCTCCTGGGTTTCTACCGGGAATTTGAAGTTGACGGGTACCGCCACCAGCCCGGCGCGCAAAATGCCCAGCAGGCTGGCGACATAATCAATGGAGTTGCGGCCGAGTATGGCGATGCGATCGCCGGGGGAAAACCCGCGGGCCAGCAGGGCGCGGCCAATGCCGTCCGCCCGTGCGTCCAGTGCGCCGAAGGTCAGCCGTTCATCGCCGCCGCCGTCCAGCGGAGCGATAAAAGCCAGTTGGCCGCCGTCCAGGGCGGGATCGATCAATGCGCCCAGATTGGTGGTCTTGGGCAGGATTAGCTCTGTCATGGCAAGAACTCGAGTAAGGTCATTAAATCGGGCAGGGCTACCTGCAGCCGTTCTCCCTCCCGGCGCACGGGCATGCCCATGGCCGCCGCATCACGGGCGATGCGCTCGCCGTCGCCGCCGCGCATTCTTATGGCGGCGAACAGGCTGTCCCGCCCGGCGGGCGGCTGGATTAATCCGCCGCAGCGGCGGGCGAATTCGTCGCGATGCATGATAGTCAGCCGGAATCGTTCATCTGTATCGCCCAGACGGCGGAAATGCTGTTTTTGCTGTTCCGGCTCGTCGGCCACCAGGGTCAGTTCGTCGATGGCGCTGACCCCGTTTTGGTGCGATAGCCATTCGGGGCGCCAGACCCACTCCGGGGTATGGTGTTGACAGAAATAGACCCGTCCGGCGGGGAATTCCCCGGCGGCGAGGCGAACGGTGGTGAAGCGGGCCACTCCTCGCGCGTCTTTGCTCACTACCTCGCGGGAGAAGGATTGCACCGGCTGCAAGGAAAACTCCGCCTGGCTCAGCTGCCGGGCGGTGTGTGCGGCGTCGGGGCTTGCGAACACCAATCCGTCGATTCCGGGCGGGCTTTCCAGTAGTTCACGGCGAATTTTGTCTCCCTGGGTCGGCAGGCCCACCAGTTCCAGATAATGTCCGGGGAACATTATCAGGTAATTTAGCGAACCCAGGGAGTGGACGCCGCGGGGCGTGAGGGTGAACCCCAGTCCGCGGAAGATGTCCGCCGTCTTTTCAACGGCGAAGTGGCTGTTTATCACCAGGTGATCAAGGGAGAGGTTCATGTGATTTCCTCAGGCGGTGGCGGTGGAGTAGAGTCCCCGTCCGCTGGCCACCAGCGCGCCTTCGCTGTCGTAAATCCGGGCTTCGGCGCTGGAGAATTGTTTGCCTATTTTGATGACCTGGCCGACGGCGGTTAAATTTCCCCGTGCCGGGCGATGGTAGTCCACCCGTAAATCCAGGGTGGGTACGCCTTTGCCGGTATAGGCCACCAGTGACCAGTCGGCGGTGAGATCCACCAGCGCGGCGAGAATGCCGCCGTGGATGTAACCGCCGGCTACGTTCACTATCCACTCGTCGCGAAAGCGGGCCTGGATCTTGATTTCCCCTTTACCCACAGACAGGACTTCGAGGCCCAACCATTGGTGGTAGGGGCCTTTTAACAGCCGGGCCTGTACGTCGGCGGCGTCGGGAATCTGAATCTCTGCCATATCTTACTCCTCAAGAATGTTGAAATTTGAAGGCGGTGCGCGGGTGCGTTGTCACGTCCGGTGATAGCGGGCCTACCGCGCCATGGGGCGCTCCGGCGGGCGGGAAAACCACGCCCGCTTCGACCCCATCGGCACGGTCTCCCTTTAACAGGCTCGCTGTCACGTCCGGTGTTAGCGGGCCTACCGCGCCATGGGGCGCTCCGGCGGGCGGGAAAACCACGCCCGCTTCGACCCCATCGGCACGGTCTCCCTTTAACAGGCTCGCTGTCACGTCCGGTGATAGCGGGCCTTCCGCGCCACGGGAGTCCGTGGATCCGGTGATTTGTTACGGCGTCACTATGACCTTGCCCAGCACTTCGCGGTCGCGGATCAGCCGCAGCCCTTCCGCCGCCTGTTCCAGCGGCAATACCCGGTCGATCAGCGGGTCGATGGAGCCGTCGGCAATCATGTCCAGCAGGGCGGAAAGGTCTTCTTGGTAAAAGCTGTTTGAGCCCTTGACGGTGAGTTCAAAACTCCATATATAGCGCAGGTCTTCTTTCGGGTCGTAGCCGGCGGTGGCGCCGCACACCAGCAGCAGGCCGCCCCGCTTCAGGCATTTTAGCGAGGGGCGCCAGGTTTCGCCGCCGGTGAAGTTGATCACCACGTCTACGCCGCCTTCATAGCTGCGGCGCTGCGGTTTGCCGTAATGTTCGATGGCCCATTTGGAGAAATCCGTTTCGCGGTAATTCACCACATGATCCGCCCCCAGCGCTTTCAATGCCTGGGCCTTTTCTTCGCTGCCGGCGCAGGCGATCACTTCGGCGCCCAGATGTTTGGCCAGGATGACGCTGGCGGTGCCCACGCCGCCGCTGGCGCCGAGTATCAGTACCCGATCGCCCTTCTTCACGGTGTTATGGGTGACCAGCATGCGATGGGCGGTACCGTAAGCCACCGGCAGGGCCGCGGCCTGGGGAAAGTCTACTCCCGCCGGCAAGCGGATAAGCTGCTTGGCGTCCACCGCCGCATATTCCGCCATGCCGCCGTCGGTCATTTCACCCATAAGGCCCACGCCGGGCTTCAGCGGATTCACCAACACGCGATCGCCGATTTTCCAGTCGCTTACATCCGGCGCCACCTCGGTGACGGTACCGGCCAAATCGAGGCCGATAACCACCGGCAGGGGCACCTTGATGCCCGGCATGCCGCGCACGGTGAAAACGTCGTGGTAGTTGAAGGAAGATGCTCCCACCCGCACCACCACGTGACCGGCGGCGGCCGATGGGCGGGGTTTATCATCAATCACCCGCAGCTCGTCGAGATCGCCGTGCTGGGTCAGGACTAGGGCTTTCATGGTATCGCTCACAACTCACTCCTATTTGATGGATTTGGCGGCCAGGTAGGGACGATTATCGAACAGGTCGTCTTTTAACTCGCCTTTGATGGCGCCGCTTTGCAGAAATACGCTGTGCTGTCGTTTCAGTGTGTCGATATCGGCCGGTTCAAAGGTGAGACGATTCATGCTGTCCCAGCGGCCCATATAAACACGGGCGTCTTTTTCCGGCAGGTTGGCCTGTTTTTGCAAAATGGCCGCCGCCGCGTCGGGATTGGCGTGGCCCCAGGCCAACGTATCTCTAAGGGCGGCAATCACCCGGGCCACGGCGTCGGGATGTTTGTGCAGATAGTCGCCGCGCACCGCGCCGACGCCGATGTAGGGCACCGCGTCGGTGTGGGTGAGTTTTTTCCATTCGTCGGCGAAGCTGCCGATGGGGGTCACCTTAAGCTCGTCGAGCTGATCGATGGTTAACGAGCGCAGGGCGGCGGCATCGATCTGCTTTTGCGCCAGGAACTGGGCCAGGCGGGACTCATTGCCGCCGATCAGGGAAAAACCGTCCGGTTTGATGCCGTAGTTTTCCTGCAGTATCGTGGCGGCGATAACCGCCACCGACGAGCCCGCCGGCGACATGCCGACTTTTTTACCCGCCAGCTGCTTGAGGCTGGTGATGGGGGAGCCGGCCGGTACGACAAACTGTACGTCCGCCGGCTGGGTGGCGGCGAAAATCTTGATGGGCACCCCTTCGGCGGCGGTGCTGAACACGCCCGCCAGGGGCGCGCCGAAGGCCAGGTCGATGGAGCCGGAGGCCAAGGCTTTAATTGGCGCGTTGACGTCGGGGAAATGTACGAACTCGGCGTCGATGCCACGTTTGGCCAGGAAATTCTGGCTTTCCAGCACCGCGCCGTAACCCAGGCTGACGCCGCTGGTCCAGTAACCGATGCGTATTTTATCCGCGGCCTGGGAACCTGCCGCCAACAGCAAACCGGCGGCGAGGGCGGCGGCCAATAATACTTTCTTCATGATAATCAATCCCGTGTGCGCTGTTTCCAGCGGAAAAGGTAACGTTCAAGGGGTTTTAGCAGGCCCCCTTCCAGCAGCAGCATCAACGCCACCAGCAGCAGGGTCCAGGCAAATACCTGATCGGTTTGCACCAGGTCCCCGGCCTGGCGCAGGCGATAGCCGATGCCGTCGGAGGACCCCAGGGTTTCCGCCACCAGCGAGACCCTCCAGCCGAAGCCGAAGGCCAGCCGGGCGCCGGAAAAGAAATAGGGCATGATGGTGGGCAGATAAATCTTCCACAGGGTTTGCAGGCGGCCCATGCGAAAACTGCGCGCCAGCTCCACGTAGTGGGCATCCACGGTTTGCGCACCTTGCCAGACATTGGTGAGGATAAGCGGCATGGCGGTCATGAACACCACGAAAATCGTGGTGGCGTCGGAGATGCCGAACCAGATGATGGCAAAGATGGCCCAAATCGCCGAAGAGACGGTATTGAATACCGCCAGCAGCGGCTCGAAAAACTGCGCCAGGGCGCGATTGGCCCCTAGGGCAAGTCCCAGCAGGGTGCCCACCAGGGTGGCCAGTAAAAAACCGGTCAGGACCCGGGAAAAGGTGATGCCGATATCGTGGAACAGCCGGTGTCCTTGCCACAGCGCCACCAGCGCCTGCCAGGTCTTGTCCGGGCCGGGCAAGACGAATGACGGCATGCGCCGGGAGGCCAGCCACCAGACGGCGGCGAAAATGGCAATCAGCACCAGCCGCTGGACCACCAGGGTGAATAGAGGGGAATTCGATTTCATCCTATACCTCAAGCCTTAGCAACCGAGCCTGTTCGGCCACCTCGGGACTGGTGGGCACGCGGGGGTGGGGCAGGGCGATGCGATGGATATGATGAATATGGCCGGGATTGGGCCGCAGGATCACCACCCGGTCGGCCAGCACCACCGCCTCTTCCACATCGTGGGTCACCATAACCACGGTCATGCCGGTCAGCCGCTGGATCCGCAGCAGTTCGTTATGCATGACGCTGCGGGTTTGCGGATCGAGTTTGGAAAAGGGCTCGTCCATCAACAAAATCTCCGGTTCCGCCACCAGGCTGCGCGCCAGCGCCACCCGGCTGCGCATACCCCCTGACAGCTGGTGCGGCCAGGAATGTTCAAAGTCTTGCAGGTTAACCAGGCGCAGCACCTCCTCGACCCTTTTTTGCCGCTCGTTGCGATCGTAGTTGCCGTTTTCCAGCCCGAAATGGATATTTTTGCCCACCGTGCGCCAGGGCAATAAGCGGTCCTCCTGAAACAGATAGCCGACGGTCTGCCAGCGGTTGAACTGCGCCGCGGGCCGGTCCTGGATAAGGAGCTGGCCCTCGTCCGGCGGCAACAGGCCGGAGAGGATGTTCAGCAGCGTGCTTTTGCCGCAGCCTGAGGCCCCCAGCAGGGCGATGATTTCTCCCGGACGCACCTGGAAGGAGATATTTTCCAATACCCGCAGGGGTCCGAAGCTTTTACCGATGCCCTCGACGCGAATAACCTCCGCCCCGGCTTCCTGTGGTTCCCGTAACGAGACGCTCATTGGAACAGGCTCCTGTCGAGGATGGGCAGCAGCGCACCCTCTTTGCTCAGGGTGGCGTAGACTTTTTCCAGCGTCATGGCCTGGAAGGTTTCGATATGGCGCCGGGCAATCAGCTCCACCCGCCGGGCATCCCCTTCTTCGAACGCCGCAATCATGGCGTTATGATCGTGTTTGATCTCCGGCTTGACCTTTTGCACGTTGAAACCCAGCGCCACCAGCCGGGACATTTCGTCCATCAGGCTGGACAGCGTACGGATAAGATGGTTGTTGCCGGAGGCTTCGACGATGGCCAAATGAAACCGCTTGTTGGCGTTCATAAAGACCGTGATCTGCTCAGGCAGCGGCGCCTTTAGCTCAACGCGACAGGCGGCTTCCAGCTCCTTGAGCAGGCTGATATCCACCCGGCCTACCGCCAGCCGGGCGGCCAGGGGTTCGAGCTGGGCCCGCAGAGTAAAGATCTCCTCCACGTCCTGCACGGTAATGGGGGCGATGCGATAGCCTTTACGCGGGCGGGATTCCACCAGATGCTCATGACACAAGCGCGCCAGCGCCACCCGACAGCTGCTTTTACCAATCAGGTACATTTCCATTAATCCCGCCTCGGTAATCAGCGAACCCGGTAATAACCGGCAGCGCAGAATATCGTGGCGAATATGCTGATAAGCGCTATCCCCTAAGGACAGCTCTTTTCCTGCCGAAGCAGCGGGCGTCTTGAAATCTACTGACATCTGACCATCTCTTCATTATTTTGTGAGCAGCTCACAGAATATCTCTGAGGTGCTTAACATTGAGGGAGTCTAAAAGGTAAATTATCACCAGCGCCAATAACAAATATGTATTTGCTTAGCTGTAAAAAGACTTTACTGAGCAGCTCAGAGAATTAACCTTGCTATAATAAAGGTTATTATTCGCCGCAGTGAGCTGCTCACGGAATTAACTTTTTAAGCAAAGAGAATTTATGATCTGATGGCTTTTAGAGGGAGTCTGAACGGAGGCTCCCCATATCTCCGGCATAACGACAGCGCTGGCGATTTTAGCGTTAGCCGATTTGGCGATAGGTTTTCCACCATAGCTGGTGCAATTCATTATAGGGGTTGTTGTCGTCCTTGCCGTTATTATCCTGCCAGGGTTTGGATAAAATATAATGAAGATTTTTTACCTCGAATATATTCCATAGGGAAGCATGCTGTACGGAAAGCGTTTTTAACGCATTATAAATATAAGGCAACGGCAGCCAGCGGCCGGTAAAATACTCATTTAACAGATCCTGCTCGGGAAATTGATAAGCGGCGAGATTGCGAATGGCGTCAACCTTGTTTTCCAGCTCGGTGGCGGTGGAGTCGTTCGGCGTCAGCAGCATGAATCCGGAATTGAAATAGGGACTAAATCGCCGTGGCAGCGGCGCGCCGTTGTGTTCCGGCAGGTAGCTGTAATAACAGTTGGCCGGTACCCAGTCCCGGGGATAGGTGGCGATGCGATGCGGGTTGCAGCGGCAGGCGTGGCAGGCGGCGATATGTCCGTCAGGCAGCGGAAAATCAAAGACTTCGTCGATGTTTTTCATCGCCAGCATATCCGCATCCACAAAGGCCAGCCGCCCGAATTCCGTTATCCGCCAGGCCGCCAATTTTGTCCAGACTTCTGAAAACCGGGCATTGGCGTAATTTCCCGGCACCCCGGCACGGGGGGCGACGGGCTTCACCTGACGCACCAGACAGCCTTCATCCGTTAATAACCGGCGGCTGTGTTCATCGATATTTTCCGTTATCATCACCACCAGGGGATAACGGGTACGGGTATTTTCCAGGGATTTACGCAGGGTTCTGACGCCCGGCAGATAGGACGGCTGAGTGTATAGTGTTATCCAAGCGGGCATATTTTTTCCTCCCGTCAGAGGGCGGCTGTTTAATAGGAAAGTGGACTTATAGCTAAATCGTTAATGAAAAAGTTCGGCGATAAAAGCATTGGCGAATTTCCCCTCGGGATCCAGGGCGGATTTTACCCGGCGAAAATGGTCCCATTGCGGATATAGCTCCCGCCAGTGATAGAGATCTTTATCGTAATATTTCCCCCAGTGGGGTCGTCCTCCTTCCTGCGCCAGCAGTTTTTCCGCTTCGTTAATAAAGCGCGCGCCGTCCGGCGATAGCGAACCGTCTTCGGCATAATACACCACAAAGCCGAAAAAACAGGTGGCTTCGCCATAGGCCGGACTCAGCCAGGCGGCGGAAGGGCCGGTACATCTGAGGATAATGGGGTAATGCATATGGGGGTTGGTGTCTTTATGCCATTGCTTTATCTTATTGATGACCCGGCCGGCACGATGCAGGGGAATACCGATTTCGATATTGATCTGCGGCGTGGCGATGCCCCGGCAAAAAAGCTGATAGATATCGCCGGTGACGTCGGAAAAATCCTTGAAGCGGGTGACGGTTTGGTAGGGTTTGCCTTCTTTCTCTTTTATTTTGGTGTCATCCTGCATATGGCGCAGGGTACGGTCCACCGTGGCATTCAGGCTGCTGTCGCGGCTGGGGCGAATCACCGGCTGCCGTTTGTTGAGCCGGTAGCGCGCTTCTTCATCGGCGGTGGCGTTACGGGCGCACCAGACATGCACCTGATTTTCAGCGGGAAACCACCAGGCTTTATTGAAAGGAAATTGCTCATTCCATTCGTACAGTTTGCTGTGCAGATGCTCAGCGCTGCTGGCGCTTTTCTGGCAGGTATAGAGACGCGCCGCACAGGTGCGCAGGGTAATTTCGGTGATAACTCCCAGAGCGCCGAGGGCCAGCTGAACGGCGCCGAAGCGGGGATCATCGGCGGTGAACTCAATGATTTCGCCGTCGCCGCGAATCAGGCGAACCCGCACGACTTCGTCCGCCAGCGAGCTTTGTTCCAATCCTTGGCCGTGGGTGCCGGTGGCGATGGCTCCGGCCAGGGTTTGCAGCGCAATCACCCCCGGCGAGCAGGGCAGCATCCGATCCATTTCCGTCAGCGTCCGGTAAACCTCGTGCAGCGGCGTGGCGGCGCCGAAGGTCGCGGTCTGTGCCGTGGAAGCCATTAATCCGGACAGGGCCGAAGGATCGATAAGCGTATCCCCCGGTCCCTGGATACGCAGCAGTTCGCCGGGAGAAAGCCGGCTGCCCATGACCTTGATTTTCCCCGGGCAGGCGGCGACGATCTTTTGCAGCTGCGCTTCATTTTCCGGACGCTGTACCGCCGTCCGGGCGCCCACCGGATAGTTCCGGGCCCAGTTCCATACCTGCGGATCGCTGTCCGCCGCCTGGGGATGTCTTCGAGGATAAAGTTCCGCTTCTTGTGCCATCACACCTGCTCCGTGAGTGAATCCAAAGGGTAATCCGCGCATCGGTCATTATTTCTTATGCCGTTCAATAGTAGCGTAGACCATGTGGCGGCTTTGCAGGTAAAACCGATGCTAACCCGGAGGAATTTCTGTACCGATAGCAAGAATAGCGATAACTGTAGTAACATCAGGGCTATGCTTCTCGGTGCGTGTTTGAAAAGAACAGCAAAAACATATCATTAAACCGCGCTGTTCCACAGGTGCTTAGCCGGACGGAAACCCCATGCGTGCAGACTCCTCCACAGCCATTCATTTTCTTCTCGCTTCGCGCCGGTGCGAAGTCAATAACCTGCGCCATCTGCTGAAAAACGGTGAACTGGTGGGCAGGGTAAGCCAGCTTATCCATACGCTGCAGTGCGAACGCGGGGCATCCAACCTCTATCTTTGCTCCACGGGCCCCGCTTTTGCCGATGAGCTCGCCCGGCGGGTGGAGGAGGCGGATATCGCCCAGACGCCGGTGCTGGATTCCCTGGCCCGGCTGGAAAAAACCACGGCGGCCCTGCCGCAGTCGTCACGCCTGTTCAGCGGGGTGGCAAGCGTGGTTTACGCCCTCGCCATGCTGCCGGCGCTGCGCCGGCAAATTCGCGATCGCGCCCTGCCGCAGCCGGCGATGACGGCTTTTTATAACGATATTATCCGCCATTTGCTGGCGCTGGTGTCGGAGGTGACGGATACCGCCGCCGAACCGGCCGTGGCGCGCGCGCTGATTGCCATGCTCAGCTTTATGCGGGGCAAGGAGTTTGCCGGGCAGGAGCGGGCGGCGGGCGCCGCCGCCTTCACCGCGGGACATTTTGACGATGGCGTCCGGCAACAGCTGGTGGGTCTTATCCACAGCCAGGAGCAGTGTTTCGAAAGATTCGTCGATTTCGCCGATGAAGAGAGCGCACAGCGCTGGTTGAACCAGAAGGCGGACAGCGGATTTGAACGTCTGCGGCGGATAGCCTGCACCCGCACCGAGGCGGGATCAGCGCCGCAGGAAGAGGGCCTGAGCTGGTATACCCTGGCGAGCCGGCGCCTGGACGGCATGAAGCAAATAGAGGACGGATTGGCGCGGACGCTGATGGCGCGGTGCCAGGGAAGTATTGACGCCGCCGAGCAGGCATGCGATGACCAGCAGGCGGATATTGAGACCCTGATGAGCCGCCGGGGGGAACCGGCGCCGGACTATGCGGTGTTTGTCGCCGGCAGCGAGGGCGGCAGCCTGGCCGAGGGCTGGCTCGGCGGCGACGGCCTGCGCCCGCAGCTGGGGCGTTCGCTGCTGGGTCTGATCCAGCAGCAGGATCGGCGTTTGCAGTCCCTGGACCAGGAGCTGTCCGCCCTGCGCGTTACCCTCGGGGAGCGCAAGCAAATTGAACGGGCGAAGGGTTTATTGATGCAGCACAGGGGATTGAGCGAGGAAGAGGCCTATACTGCCTTGCGCAGGTTGGCGATGAGCCAGAACAAGAAACTCATCGACATTGCCGCCGCGATGCTGACCATCGCCGATGTTCTGGCGAATCATCCCTAAGGGGGCGGAGAAGTTAAACGCCCGGGGCTGATAACGGGGGATTTCCTTCCGGGGAAATGTCACCGGACGGCAGGCGGCAAACCGGCAAAACACACATTCAGTTCCGCGGGCCAATGAGGGTTCGCGGGACGCAAAAGGGCAAAGGCGTCCATGGTTATGCGATTAGTCGTATAGCTGTGGACGCCTTTTTCGTTTTCAGGGGCGGCTGAGGGCTGCAAGGACTGATGTCATGAGTAAACCGGTATTAATCGTTATTGGCCACGGCATGGTGGGTCATCATTTCCTGGAACGGCTGGTGGAGCAAGACCTGCACAAGCGCTACAGGATTGTGGTCTTCGGCGAAGAGCGCTACCCGGCCTACGATCGGGTTCATCTGTCGGAGTATTTTGCCGGGCGCAGCGCGGAGTCCCTGTCCCTGGTGGAACCGGGATTTTTTGTCGACAACGGCATCGAACTGCGCAGCGCGCAGGAAATCACCCGCATCCATCGGGGGCGCCGCTGCGTCGTGGATGCACAGGGCAGGGAAATCCCCTACGACAAGCTGGTTATCGCTACCGGATCCTATGCTTTTGTACCGCCCATCACCGGCAGCGAGCGTGAAGGTTGCCTGGTTTACCGTACTTTGGACGATCTGGACGCCATTGCCGTCCGGGCGCGCCGTTCGCAAATCGGGGTGGTGATTGGCGGCGGCCTGCTGGGGCTGGAGGCCGCCAATGCCCTGCGGCAACTGGGGCTTGAGACCCATGTGGTTGAATTTGCGCCCAGGCTGATGGCGGTGCAGCTGGATGACGGCGGCGCGGGCATGCTGCGGCGGAAAATCGAAGCGCTGGGGGTCCTGGTGCATACCGGCAAGGACACGCGGGAAATCACGGTGGGCAACCACGGCCGGCTGCGGCTCTGCTTTGCCGGCGGCGACACGTTGGATACCGACCTGGTGCTGTTTTCCGCCGGCATTCGCCCACGGGATCAGTTGGCCAGGGAGTGCGGCCTGCAAATCGGTCCGCGCGGCGGCATTGTTATCAACGACCAGACCTGCACCTCCGATCCGGATATCTTCGCCATCGGCGAATGCGCGGTCTGGCAGGGGCGGAACTTCGGCCTGGTGGCGCCGGGCTACCAGATGGCGCGCACCGCCGCCGCGGCGCTGGCACAGCAGGACGCGGTTTTCCGGGGCGCGGATATGAGCACCAAGCTAAAGCTGCTGGGGGTGGAAGTGGCCTCGGTGGGGGATTCCCTGGCCGTTACGCCCGGCAGCCAATCCTACCAATGGACCGACGGTCCCAATGAAATCTACAAAAAGATCGTGGTTTCCGCCGACGGCAAGCATTTGCTGGGGGCGGTGCTGGTGGGGGACAGCAGTGACTACAACACTTTGCTGCAAATGGCGCTCAATGACATGGCGCTGCCGCCCCATCCTGAAAGCCTGATCCTGCCCGCCGGCGACGGCCAGGCCGCCAAGGCCCTCGGCGTGGCGGCTTTGCCCGACCAGGCGCAGGTTTGTTCCTGCCATAACGTCAGCAAAGGCGATATCTGCGCAGCCGTTAAAGACGGCTGCATTGATCTCAACGCCGTCAAGGCCCGCACCAAAGCCGGCACCGGCTGCGGCGGCTGCGTCCCACTGGTGAAACAGATCATGGAATACCAGCTTACACAGCTGGGGGTGGAAGTAAAAAAAGACGTCTGCGAACACTTCGCTTATTCGCGGCAGGAGCTCTACCACCTGGTGCAGGTCAATAACATCCGAACCTTCGATGAGCTTATCAGCCGTTATGGCCGGGGCATCGGCTGTGAAATCTGCAAGCCGCTGGCGGGATCAATCCTGGCGTCCTGCTGGAACGACTACCTGTTGCAGCCCGACCATTTGCCGCTGCAGGACACCAACGATCGTTTCTTCGCCAACATCCAAAAAGACGGCACCTATTCGGTGGTTCCCCGCATACCGGCGGGAGAAATCACCCCCCAGGGCCTTATCGCCATCGGCCAGGTGGCGCAGCGCTATCACCTCTACCTTAAAATCACCGGCGCGGAACGGGTGGCCATGTTCGGCGCCCGCCAGGAACAGCTTCCCGCCATCTGGCGTGAACTGGTGGATGCCGGCTTCGAAACCGGCCATGCCTACGGAAAATCCCTGCGCACGGTAAAATCCTGCGTCGGATCCACCTGGTGCCGGTTCGGCGTGCAGGATTCCACCGCACTGGCGATCCGTCTGGAGAACCGCTACAAGGGACTGCGCTCGCCGCACAAATTCAAAATGGGCGTCTCCGGCTGTACCCGCGAATGCGCCGAAGCGCAGGGCAAGGATATCGGCGTTATCGCCACCGATAAAGGCTGGAATCTGTACGTCTGCGGCAACGGCGGCATGAAACCCCGCCATGGGGATCTGTTCGCCAGCGACCTGGACGCCGACCAACTGATACGCATCATCGACCGGGTATTGATGTTTTATATCCGGACCGCCGGCCGGCTGCAACGCACCAGCACCTGGCTGGACAACCTGGAGGGCGGGGTGGATTACCTTAAAGAGGTTATCCTGCAGGACAGCCTGCAGCTGGTGGACGAACTGGACCGCGAAATGCAGCAGGTAGCGGACAGCTATCAGTGCGAATGGCGTACCACTCTGGAAAGTCAGGATCGTTTGCCGCTGTTCCGCGCGTTCCTTAACAGCGATAGCCCCGACGAAGCGGTGGTCATGGTGCCCGAACGGGGACAAATCCGCCCGGCCCGCATTGAAGAGAAGCCCGCTGCGGATACCGCGCCGGTCATACCGGCAACGTCTGTGGCCGGCGGCGATCAATGGCAGCAGGTGGGCGAACTGGCGGATATCCCAGCTAACGCCGGCATTGCCGTACGGGTAGCCCAGCGGCAGATTGCCCTGTTTTACCTGCCGCGCAATCCGCAGCAGGTCTACGCCCTCGACAACCTCGAGCCGGGGAGCGGCGCTAACGTCTTGTCCCGGGGCATTATCGGCGATATCGCCGGGGAACCGGTAGTCATCTCTCCGCTGTATAAAAAACGCTTTCGCCTGCGTGACGGCGTCAGCCCCGACGATAGCGGCCTGCGGGTAAACGCCTGGCCGGTGAAAGTGGAACAGGGCCGAATCTGGGTGGGAAGCCAGCCCCTGGCCGCGGCGGACATCCCGGACGGGGAGATTGCCTGCTAAGGCGGCGGGCTGTACATCCGGCCCGCTTTGATGTCCTGAATAATTCGGGGGAAAGATCGCTTGCCGGCTCGCGCCCACGCCACCTTTTGTTAGCGAACCCCGCCACCGCGTTGCCTCACGGGATACTATGACGGCGTGGCGGGATCGACGCTGAAAGTTTGGCTGAGTGCAGGATGAGTCGCCTGTTTGGTTATTTTTTAGCCATTCTTGAACATAATTGACTTACCTGCAAGCTTGCCCAACCTTTATTTGCCGTAGAAATTGAATGGGAAGGGTAATGGGGTACCGTAGTGTTATCCTCAAAATTCACGTTGTCCATAAAATCGAAATGCAATGATTTCTTAAACTTTATGCTAAGAGGATTCCCGATCAAATTTAATTCCTGCACCTGAATGAGTAACTTCCGGGGTAATTTTTCAATTTTATTATAGCTCAGATCGATTTTAAGCATCTGATCGGGGTAGGGAAGAGGCAATCCGGTTAACTTATTGTGGCTGGCATTAAGAATTTTCACAAATAAAGGTAATATCGGCAGGCAGCTCAGGCCGAGATGAGATAAATCCAGCTCTTCATGCCGATTGTCATAACAATTGTGTATTCTCTTCAAAGCTTCTTGTCGGTTTCTTTTTTCTTCAAACCAAGCTTCTTTGGCCCAACCTTCCCAGTTTCCGTCATAATTGGGAACCCAGTCCCAGTTTCTTATCCGGGCATTACCATCTGAAAAATCTTGCTGGGGACAACAGGTGAAATATTCCGCTAGACGCATAATTAATTTTCTCCTAAATCTTTAATGGGTATAAATGAGGGCACGAAACAGAGGGACGCTCACCCATGCACTGATTGTCCTATTTTATCATAATAACTGTGGTCTATCATTTTCAGTTGTAGGCTAAACGGAACATGATTTGTTTTGGCGTCAGTTTATCCGGCTTAACGTAGTAAGGCCTTATAAAATATAGGTCTTGTCCTTTCATTCGGGCAAACTCTTTTCTGAATTGATTTTCGGAAATAAGCTCTTGGCCGTTTTCCTTTATGTAATTATCATCGATAAAATTATATAATTTATTGGTTTTCGCATCATTAAAACTGACTCCAGTGATCATGGCCTCTTCAAGTTCTTTAGGGCCACCTCGAATAATTTTGACTGTTTCGTCAGCCACCGGTTTAAACTTGGCAGGATAGTTATCATAATAAATATGCAATAATTCATGGTAAAGAGCAATGGCGGGATCTCGATTACGCCAGGGCTCCGCCTTGAGTGTTGTGCCGTCGCCGATGATAAAGTTTCCAGGATCAAACGCGATGGCGCCGCCAGCACTGTTTTTGGCGTAAAATATACCGTCCTTGACACGCTCTATGGCGCTCATGGTCGGGGGATGAATGGTGAAGGCTTTTTCTCGCAAAGCCAGTAATATTTTTTGTCCCAGCGGGGTCTGTTTGATGCCGTTCAATACATTTGTGACCAAAGAAATAAAAAATTCATTGCCCGAGATGGCGATTTTTGTCGCGGTTCTTGTCCCCTGCAGGACGAGATTATAATGTAAAGTTTTTGTATTCTCACCATAATGCGGCATGGGTGTGGTGGATAATTCATCCAAGGCAGACGCGAATTTTTTAAAAATATTTTTTGATTCCGATGGGTGAAGATAATTGATGATTTTTTTACAAAATATAGGGGTTTCCACAAACAATTCATCAATATCATCCACATCAACTTTAGAATTGGTTTTCAACGGCAGCCTGATATTTTTTACCCATGCCTCTTGGATAGTTGTTATTTCTGCTGTTGCAAGATTAACCTTTTCATCCCTGAACACGCATTTCTTTATAAAATCAATGGCGAGCTGCTTTAACTGGCGTATCGAACCCGCTTCGTATTGCCTGTGTTCCTGGAAAGCTTTATTTATATGGTGAGCGCTTTTCAATATCCGATTGTTCGCTATATCCTGTTTGGCCTTATCAAGTAATTTTTTTATCTTAATCTTCTGTTTAAGAAACGTGTTTTGCTGGCCATATTTTACCAGCTCTTGAGGTTGAACGCTTAGCTGTCTAAAGAGCCCATCCTTATAGTGCAAGGACAATACATGCAGGCGATCCTGGGATCTGATTTCGTAACAATTGATATAGTCTTTCGACGGTGAAACGCCTACAAACCTCTCCTTGATGCGCAAATAACTTTTTTGGTCTTTAGTCCACTGTAAGCCCCGCTCATCCGGAGCGGATAACATGTGTTCCGTGCAATGAGGGTCAATCATGTCGGATCTGATAGCATCCAACAAGGACGGATCGATTTCTTCCGCGGTAGGCGTTTGCAATCGCCAGCCATCGTCATTGAACGACAGGGCATACTGAATGTCCGGTTTGCTTTCGTCGATCATGGCATACTTGATACCATGCGCCTTGGTGCTCGTCAGTTTGACGGCGGCCTTTTCGCCGTATATCTCGATATAATGCCGGTAAACCGGTTGCGAAAAGGCGGCGTCTTTGGTCACCAATTCATAAATAGGCGCCTGTCCATAATAGTCAGAATCAACGTACGGCTTTAGTACCCCTTCTTCGTTGGCGGCGAGCTTGATTTTGCATTGGTCAATGATATTTTCTATCGAGCGCGCCGGCGCGTCAGGCCACGCACGGGCGCTCAAACCGGCGCCGGCCCCCGTAAATCGGACGGCTTCTTGGGCATGGCCTGCCGCCGCGCGTGCGACGGGCAGGGGAGCGATCACCGCCTCACCACGCGCAGGGCTGTTAAGCGGCGATTGTTCCCTCGCGCCGGCAACAGTTTGTTTGCGGCCGGCTAACGGCACGTGGCTCTCAGGCGCCTTTTCCCCAGGTTTGGCTAACGGCACGTGGCTCTCAGGCACCTTTTCCCCAGGTTTGGCTAACGGTGCTTGTCTCTCAGGCAATATCTCCCCGGGAAGCGGGGGAAGGCGCGCCGCCGGCTTGGCGGGGGGAGCCGTTTTTATTACCAATGGTGGCCGCTTATCACTGCCGAGGGACGGTTGCAGCGTCTTAGGCGGGACATTCCCCGGCGACATAACGGGTGCGTCGATATGATTATGACGCATGATTGTCAAGAGGTCGGCGATATCGTTATTAGCAGTGAGGGCAGGCTTATTAGCTAATGCCTTACGATGAATATCGCGCTCTATAAACGGAGACAAGGCGGCAAAATCATCGTAGCGCGAAGCGCTTTTGACGCCGGCATTTTTTACAATGGCGGCGGCACTACCGCCCGCCAACACGATGCCGCCACCCGCGGCCTTGGCTCCTGCGCGTACCAGCGCGGTGCCTCCAGTGGCCGAGGCGCCCGTTTCTGCGAGCACCGCGCTCCCGCCTGCCGCGGCGCCCGTTTCTGCGAGCACCGCGCTCCCGCCGGCCGCGGCGCTCGTTTCTGCAAGCGCCGCGCTCCCGCCGGCCGCGGCGCCCGTTTCTGCAAGCACCGCGCTCCCGCCGGCCGCGGCGCCCGTTTCTGCAAGCACCGCGCTCCCGCCGGCCGCGGCGCCTGTCCCTGCGAGCACCGCGCTCCCGCCGGCCGCGGCGCCTGTCCCTGCGAGCACCGCGCTCCCGCCGATCACGGCAAGAATTGGCCTAGGTGCTATGAACTCTTCAGGTAGCGGCCTCTCAGCCACCTTACCGCCGGGATCTTGCCATTGCCCGCTAACCGGCGATTCCAAGGATGCAGGCGCGGGGTGCTCATCAACAGCGGACAGCTGGACGGTATCCTGCTTCGCGGCCCGGCCCGAAGAATCGAGCCTCTGACTCGGGTCTTGCCGTCCTTGCCGCTGTTCAATCGTGGATTCGTCCTGCGCGATAGCGGCGGGGATCTTTTCCGTACCCTCGCTAACCTGTGGCTGGTACGGGATGTCGGAGACGGGATTGCGTTGCGTTGCGAGACGACTGCTCGCCTCCCTGTGTGGGTTGGGGGAGGGCTTGGCCATGGGTGCGTCCGGCGGCAACAGGGCCGGCACCGATTGAGGCTTCTTATAGATGGGCCGGGCGAATAAGAGCGGGGCCGGATAATGGGGATATTCCTCGTGCGGCACGGTAAAAAACTGGAATGAAATCCCATTGTTGTTTTTTTTATTTATAGGCTGTTGGGGTTTTACTTCCGGCGGTAAAAGGGACGGCGCCGCCTGACGATTTTTATAGATTGGCACCGCAAAAAAGCGAGTGCCTTTATAAGCTGAATATTCGTTATCAGGCAAATACATCAAATTGAACGAAACCTCAGTATGATTTCTCTTCGACAAATTCGGCTGGGGATCGATATTTCCGTGCTGATGGTTGGAAGACGTCCCGGCGGTGATTTCGGCCGGAGGATAGGCTAAAGCAGGATTATCTGCCCCACGGCCGCTGACACGGCCGGCCCGCGAATTATCCACAGCCGGCGGGGCCAGCGCTTGCGTCGCATAAAGCCCGACCATCGCTGCCTGGGTCACGCTTTGAATACGCATTTTCGCTGCAGGCGAATTTTCATAAGGAGGGATGGTTGGGTTATTTATCCCTTGCGCCAGTTGATAAAGCGCCCGGCCCCCGGCTCGGTATTCTTCTTCCGGTGCCCTGTCCTCCGCCTGGGGGAGGTTGCGAGCCCTGGCGATTGGCAACATGAACAAGGACAACACCGGTGAATAAATAAATACATCTGTCATTAATTCTTGAAAATATAAAGTGAGCTTTGTCACAGTGACGGACCCCGGTAAAATATAATCTATATTGATATTGTAAATTGAATGGAGTAATTCGCTTTATCGATACGTATTTAATTGCTTATAATTAATGTGACTTTATATAGGGCTTTATAACGGACTAATAAAAATCACAAGGATTAGGCAAGACAATAACAGAACATTTCCCTTCCCGGAAGGGAAAACTATTCTTATATTAATTCCATTTAGGGAAGCCAGACCGTTAAACGCGGTATGATTCCGCGAGTGCTTTATTCTGATTTTGCCACGAATCAGCTAAAGCATTCTGTTCTGCAATGCCCATACCGCCGCCTCGACCCGGGACTTGAGACTCATTTTCTTCAGCAGATGCTTCACATGGACTTTCACCGTGCTTTCGGTAATATCCAGCTTGCGGGCAATCAGCTTGTTCGATAGTCCATGGGCCAGCAGCTTAAGGATATCCCGCTCCCGCGGGGTCAATGACTGGATATCCCGCTCCGCGCCGGGGCGGTTTTCACGTAGTCCCGCCGCCAGCACCGGCATCAGCGCCGCGCTCAGCACCATCTTTCCCGCCGCGGCCTGCCGCAGCGACTCCAGCAAATCCTCCGGCTCCATGTCCTTAAGCAAATAACCGTCGGCGCCGCGTTTTATGGCGGTGATCACATCGTCTTCGTGGTCGGACACGCTAAACACCACGATCCGCCCGGAAAGGGGAATGCGGCGCATTTTATCCAGCGTATCCAGCCCATTCAGCCCCGGCATATTTAAATCCAGCAGAATCAAATCCGGATCCCACTCCGCCGCCAGCCGTACGCCTTCTTCACCATTGGTGGCTTCCGCCACGACTTTCAGACTGCCGTCCAGACTGATTAACTGCTTGACCCCGCTGCGCAGCATCGGATGATCGTCGATCAGTAAAATGGTGGCGGGATCTTGCGTGCTCATGCCGGGCTCCTGTATTCCCGCTCCGGGGACGATGTCTGCGGATAAATCACCACCCGCACTTCGGTGCCGCCGGCGGCGCGCCGTAGCACCCGGCAGTGTCCGGGCAGTCCGGCGGCGCGATCCCGCATGATCATCAGACCGTAATGATGGGGCCGCTGCTGTACGTCCGGCAGGCCGCGGCCGTTATCGCAAATGCTCAGCACAATCTCATCGCCCTCTTTGGCCGCCGTCACGCTGACCCGGCTGGCCCGTGCGTGTTTAAGCACGTTATTCAGCGCTTCGCGGCTGATATGAATCAAATGAATCACCTGGTGCGGCGTAAAGGTGCCGGCGGGTAATTGATAATCGAAATCTATTTGGAACCCCAGCTTGGCCGAAAATTCATCTACCGCCGTCTTCAGCGCCGCACGCAGGCCCGGCTCGGTCATACTCAGACGGAACGTGGTCAGCAGTTCCCGCAGCTGCCGGTAGGCGGTATTCATTTCCTCGCGCATCTGCTGCATCAGCAGCTTGTTTTCCGGCGCGCTGTCCTGGCTTTGCATTTGCAGGCAGCCGATTTGCAATTTCAGACAGGACAAAGACTGGGCAATACTGTCATGCAATTCCGCGGCGATGGCGGTCCGCTCCGCCATCAGCAGCATCTGCTGGCGATGCTCGGCCTGCCGCTCCAGCGCCAGGGTACTGGTTAATTGTTCAATCAGCGTGGCCATCAGACGCTGCTGGGCCTCGTTCAACGGACGCTCCGCCGGATTGCGCGCCAGCACCAGGCCATAGTTGCCCAATTTATCCCGCAGGCTCCAGCTCAGCGGCTGCAAATCCTCATCGTTCGCCGGGCCGGCGGAATAGCGGATATGCGTCACCGGCGTGGGGCCTTCTTCGGAGAGTCCGGCGGCCAGGGAAGCGTCGTCGAACTGAGCCTCGCCGTTGCTTTCGTAGAACCTGATCTGGATTTCCCGCAGCGGCGTGAAGGACTGCAACTCCTCCAGCACCGGCAACAGACGCTGGCTTAGCGG
Source organism: Sodalis sp. RH16 (assembly GCF_047324245.1). Classification (NCBI taxonomy): domain Bacteria; kingdom Pseudomonadati; phylum Pseudomonadota; class Gammaproteobacteria; order Enterobacterales; family Bruguierivoracaceae; genus Sodalis; species Sodalis sp. RH16. Next base: position 4,314,385 of record NZ_CP178737.1, read on the forward strand.
CTGGTTATTGTGCAATTGACGGCTGGTGCGATAGAGATAATCCAGCACCCGGTTTTTTTGCTGTAAATCGTCGGTTTTCTGCGCTACCCGTTGCTCAAGTTCAGCATACATTTGCGACAGGGAGTGTGACATGGTGTTCAATGTCAGACCAAGCAGGTCCATTTCATGATGGCCCCGGCTGCCGGAACCGGCGGGCAGCGGATAACGCTGGCTAAAATCCCCAGCGGCCACGGCGTTGGCCTGGCGCAGCAGCCGACGCCAGGGCTGCAGCAGGCGGCGGCGCAAATAGAGTATCGTCCCCAGCAGCACCAGCAGGGAAAGGGCTATCTCCGTTTTTTGCACCTGCGCCACCAGCGTCAGCCGGCGTTCGGTTTTCCGGTCGATGGCGGAAACCAGCCCATCGATCTGGCGGACAAACTCCGCCACCTCGGCGGCGGCCTCCTCGGGGCGGCGAGCCTGCTGCAGCCGGGGTTTCAGCCGCGTCTGCCAATAATCGCGCAGGGCGGCATATTGACTCGCCAACCGTTCCCGCCGTACCGGCTGCTGCAAGTCATCGCTTGACTGATCCTGTTCCAATTCCGCCATCAGCGGGGCGCTGTCGCTCCCCAGGGGCACCCGCGACAGCAAACGGTAGCTTTGCATCCGCAACGAGCCGGCCTTGTTAATGGCATGAGCGTTGCCCTGCATGCCGTGGGCCATCCACAGCGAGAGGCCCATACCGCCGATACCGAGCACGCTCAGCGTCAGCATAAGCAGCGTCACCTGGCGAACAATGGAAAGCGGAGCGGAAACCTGTTTCATAAGCGGGTGTTCCTTATTCAGCGACGCACATTGTTTCCCATTGTTGGAAATTACCCTATACCCCTTATGGAGTACCCCCAAATAGCCGGTAGGGAAGAAACAATACCCCAGTTCTGCATGTGGTTTTTTACCATGCTGAAATATAAATGATTTTAAGGATAATACCGCATACTTACTAAGGATAAGAGACCCCGTGACGGGGTTTTATGGAACGCCGCCGGCTTGATTTGCATCAATTCCCGCCGGTGAAAGGTTGCCTAGGGTAGCGAGAAATAACACGACTCTTCTTACCCTGAGCGAGGCTTTTCATGAATCCTCTTACCCGACCCGTCAGCGCACCCCGTGGCGCCGTTATTGAACAGTGGCAGCCGGAGCAGCCTGAATTCTGGCGTACTTACGGACAGCCCGTCGCCCGGCGCAATCTCTGGATTTCCATTTATTGCCTGCTGCTGGCGTTCTGCGTCTGGATGCTGTTCAGCGCGGTGGCGGTCAACCTGAATAAGGTTGGTTTCCATTTTACCACCGACCAGCTGTTTTTGCTTACCGCGCTGCCCGCGGTGTCGGGCGCTATCCTGCGGGTGCCGTACTCTTTTATGGTGCCGCTGATGGGCGGGCGCCGCTGGACCGCCATCAGCACCCTGTTCATGGTGATTCCCTGCCTGTGGCTTGGCGCCGCGGTGCAGGATCCCCGTACGCCGTTCGGCGTCTTCGTCGCTATCGCCCTGCTGTGCGGCTTCGCCGGCGCCAACTTCGCCTCGAGCATGGCCAATATCAGCTTTTTCTTCCCGAAAGCCAGACAGGGCAGCGCGCTGGGGCTCAACGGCGGCATGGGTAATCTGGGCGTCAGCGTCATGCAGCTGGTGGCCCCGCTGGCCATCTCCTTCTCGATGTTTTCTTTTTTCGGCGGCGCCGGCCAACTGCAGGCGGACGGCAGCCGGTTATGGCTGGAAAACGCGGCTTGGATCTGGGTGCCGCTGCTGCTTATCGCCACCGTTTTGGCCTGGTTCGGCATGAACGATCTCGCCACCGCCCGTGCGTCCCTGAGCCGTCAGCTCTTGGTGCTTAAACGCGGGCATATGTGGGTTCTCAGCCTGCTTTACCTGGCGACCTTCGGTTCCTTTATCGGTTTTTCGGCCGGGTTCGCCATGCTGGCGAAAACGCAGTTCCCCGCCATGCAAATCCTGCATTACGCCTTTTTCGGCCCGTTTGTCGGCGCGCTGGCGCGTTCCGCCGGCGGCGCCTTGTCGGACCGGCTCGGCGGTATCCGGGTAACGCTTGTGAATTTCATCCTGATGGCGGTATTTGTCGCGCTGCTGTTCCTTACGCTGCCCAGCCACGGCCAGGGCGGCTCCTTCGCCGCGTTTCTCGGCGTGTTCCTTTTGCTGTTCCTTACCGCCGGACTGGGCAGCGGTTCCACTTTCCAAATGATCACGGTGATCCTGCGGCGGCTGGCGGTATCGCAGGTACTGGCCCAGGGCGGCAGCAATGAGGAAGCGCAGCGGGAAGCCGCCACCGAATCCGCCGCCGCGCTGGGGTTTATTTCCGCCATCGGCGCGGCGGGGGGCTTTTTCATCCCCCAGGCGTTCGGCATGTCCCTGGCGCTCACCGGCTCGCCGGCCGGGGCAATGAAGCTGTTTCTGGTGTTTTACGTGGTATGCGTCCTGATCACCTGGTTTATCTACGGCCGCAATATCAATAACGGCCTGGCCACCAGAAAACCGCGTTGATCGTAGTTCCAGACAGCTGACAGATATGCTCGGAATCAATAAGGAGGGACAGGATGCCGGAAGAGTAAACCGTCCGCGCCATGGATGGATTCACGGCAGGACTTACCGTATTGATACGATCCGGCATCCTGTCCCGACCGGGCACTATGTCATTGAGCTCAAACTGCATGGGCAGCCTTTCATCATCAACCTGGAGACACCCGGATGAGCAAATTTCTCGACAGGTTCCGCTATTTCAGCCAGTTGGACAAGCCCTTCGCCGACGGCCACGGCCAGACGCTGAATACCAACCGCGATTGGGAAGACGGCTACCGTAGCCGCTGGCAGCACGACAAAATCGTGCGGTCCACCCATGGCGTGAACTGTACCGGCTCATGCAGCTGGAAAATCTATGTCAAAAACGGTCTGGTGACCTGGGAAACCCAGCAAACCGATTACCCCCGCACCCGGCCGGATATGCCGAACCACGAGCCGCGGGGGTGCCCGCGCGGCGCCAGCTACTCCTGGTATCTTTACAGCGCCAACCGGTTGAAATATCCCCAAATGCGCAAGCTGCTGCTCTCTTTATGGCGCGAGGCCCGTGGGGCGCATGAAGATCCGGTGGATGCCTGGGCGGCCATCATGGACAACCCCGCCGCCGTCCGGCGCTACAAACAGGCGCGCGGACGCGGCGGATTTGTCCGCACCACCTGGGAGGAAGCCAATGAGCTGATTGCCGCCGCCAATGTCTATACCGCGAAAACCTACGGCCCGGATCGCATCATCGGCTTTTCCCCCATCCCGGCGATGTCGATGGTGTCCTACGCCGCCGGCACCCGTTATCTGTCCCTTATCGGCGGCGTTTGCCTGAGTTTTTATGATTGGTATTGCGATTTGCCCCCCGCCTCGCCCATGACCTGGGGCGAACAGACCGATGTGCCGGAAGCGGCGGACTGGTACAACTCCTCCTATATCATCGCCTGGGGCTCCAACGTACCCCAGACCCGGACGCCGGACGCCCACTTTTTCACCGAGGTCCGCTACAAGGGCACCAAAACCGTCGCCGTGACGCCCGACTATTCCGAGGTGGCCAAGCTGTGCGACCTGTGGCTGCATCCCAAGCAGGGCACCGACAGCGCGCTGGCATTGGCCCTGGGCCATGTGATTCTGCAGGAGTTTTATATCAACCGGCAGAGCGCATATTTCCTGGATTATGTCCGCCGTTACACCGATATGCCCATGCTGGTGCTGCTGGAGCAGCGGGACGGCTATTATGCCGCCGGCCGGTTGCTGCGGGCCGCCGATCTGGTTGAAGGCCTGGGGCAGAGCAATAACCCGCAGTGGAAAACCGTGGCCATTGATGCCGGCAGCGGCGAACTGACGGTGCCGCTGGGTTCCATCGGTTTCCGCTGGGGCGAAAAGGGCAAATGGAATCTGCAGCAGCTGGACGGCGATGGCCGGGAAACCACCCTGCAGCTGAGCCTGCTGGACCGCCATGACCGGGTGGTGGAGGTGGGGTTTCCCTACTTCGGCGGTACCGAACGGGAACATTTCAATTCGGTGCCGCTGGATAATATCCTGCGGCACCGTTTACCGGTGAAATCCCTCACTCTGGCGGACGGCAGCGAAGCGCTGGTCACCAGCGTCTACGATCTGACTCTGGCCAATTACGGCATTGATCGCGGATTGGGGGATGAAAACTGCGCCGGCGATTACGATGACATCAAGGCCTACAGCCCGGCCTGGGGCGAAAAGGTCAGCGGCGTTTCCCGGGCGAATATCATCCGCGTGGCGCGGGAATTCGCCGATAATGCCGATAAAACCCATGGGCGCTCCATGATTATCCTCGGCGCCGGCATTAACCACTGGTACCACATGGATATGAGCTACCGGGGCCTGATCAACATGCTGGTTTTCTGCGGCTGCATCGGGCAAAGCGGCGGCGGCTGGGCGCACTATGTCGGCCAGGAAAAGCTGCGGCCGCAAACCGGCTGGCTGCCGCTGGCCTTCGGCCTGGACTGGCAGCGCCCGCCCCGGCAAATGAACAGCACCTCGTTTTTCTACAACCACTCCAGCCAGTGGCGTTATGAGACCCTGTCGCCCCAGGAACTGCTGTCCCCCCTGGCGGATAAGTCCCGCTTCACCGGCAGCCTGATCGATTTCAACATCCGCGCCGAACGCATGGGCTGGCTGCCTTCCGCGCCGCAGCTCAATACCAATCCGCTCTCCATTGCCCACAGCGCCAAAGCCGCCGGACTCACGCCGCAGGAGTACAGCGTGAAGGGGCTGCAGGATGGCTCGCTGCGCTTTGCCGCCGAGCAGCCGGATGACCCGCAAAACTTTCCTCGCAACCTGTTTGTCTGGCGCTCCAATTTGCTCGGATCCTCCGGCAAAGGCCATGAATACATGCTGAAATACCTGCTGGGCACCGAGCACGGCATCCAGGGCCAGGATCTCGGCCGGCAGGGGGGCGTGATGCCGGAGGAGGCGGAGTGGCGGGAGCAGGGAGGCGAAGGCAAGCTCGATTTGGTGGTGACGCTGGATTTCCGCATGTCCAGCACCTGCCTTTATTCCGATATCGTGCTGCCCACCGCCACCTGGTATGAAAAGGACGATTTGAATACCTCCGATATGCACCCCTTTATCCACCCCTTTTCGGCCGCGGTGGACCCGGCCTGGGAATCAAAAAGCGATTGGGAAATCTATAAAGGCATCGCCAAGGCGTTTTCACAGGTTTGCCGGGGGCATCTGGGGGTGGAAACGGATGTGGTGACCCTGCCCATCCAGCACGATTCCAATGCCGAACTGGCGCAGCCCTATGGCGTGACGGACTGGAAAAAGGGCGAATGCCCGCTGATTCCGGGTAAAACCGCGCCTCATCTCATGGTGGTGGAACGAGACTACCCCAATACCTATGAACGCTTCACCTCTCTGGGTCCGCTGATGGATAAGCTCGGCAACGGCGGCAAGGGCATCAACTGGGATACCCTGACGGAAGTGGATTTCCTGCGCAAGCTGAACCGCGCCAAGCTCGACGGCGCCGCCGCCGGCCGTCCCAATATCGATACCGCCGTTGATGCCGCGGAAGTGATTCTGTCGCTGGCGCCGGAAACCAACGGCCAGGTGGCGGTAAAGGCCTGGACGTCGCTAGGGGTCGCCACCGGCCTTGATCACCGCCATCTGGCCCTCAATAAAGAAGACGAAAAAATCCGTTTCCGAGATTTGCAGGCGCAGCCGCGTAAAATCATCTCCAGCCCCATCTGGTCCGGACTGGAGGATGAACATGTCTCCTACACCGCCGGCTATACCAATGTGCATGAACTCATTCCCTGGCGCACCTTGTCGGGCCGGCAGCAGCTCTATCAGGACCATGAGTGGATGCGCGCGTTTGGCGAAAGCCTGCCGGTCTATCGCCCCCCCATCGATACCCGCGCCGCCGTGTCGCAGCTGAATCTTAAACCCAACGGCAATCCGGAGAAGGCGCTGAACTTTTTGACGCCGCATCAGAAATGGGGCATTCACTCCACCTACAGCGACAACCTGCTGATGCTGACCCTCTCCAGGGGGGGACCGATCCTCTGGTTAAGCGAGGATGACGCGCGGGAACTGGGCATTGCCGATAACGACTGGGTGGAAGCGTTCAACGCCAACGGCGCCCTCAGCGCCAGGGCGGTGGTGAGCCAACGCATTCCCGCCGGCATGATCATGATGTATCACGCCCAGGAGCGGATCATGAATCTCCCCGGTTCGGAAATCACCGGCCAGCGCGGCGGTATACATAATTCCGTGACCCGGGTCTGCCCGAAACCCACACATATGATCGGCGGTTATGCCCAGTTGGCCTACGGCTTCAACTACTACGGCACCGTCGGCTCCAATCGCGATGAATACGTGGTGATCCGCAGAATGGACCGTATCGACTGGCTGGACGGCGAAGGCAATGACGACGCCCAGGGCAACGCGGCGGCGGGAACCTCACACTATACGGCGAGGGTAAAATGAACATTCGCTCCCAAGTAGGCATGGTGCTCAATCTTGATAAATGCATCGGATGCCACACCTGTTCGGTGACCTGTAAAAATGTCTGGACCAGCCGGGAAGGCATGGAATACGCATGGTTCAACAACGTCGAGAGCAAGCCTGGCATCGGTTATCCCAATGCCTGGGAAGACCAGGAAAAGTGGCAGGGGGGCTGGATTCGCACCATCAAGGGCCGGCTGCAGCCGCGCATGGGCAGCCGCGTCGGGCTGCTGTCGAATATCTTCGCCAACCCCCATATGCCGGAAATCGATGACTATTACGAGCCGTTCGATTACGACTACCAAAACCTGCATACCGCGCCGGCGGGTAAACACCAGCCGGTGGCGCGTCCCCGATCGCTGCTGTCCGGCCGGCGAATGAAAAAGATTGTCGGCAGCGCGAACTGGGAAGATATCCTCGGCGGCGAGTTTGAACAGCGCGCCCGGGACCGCAACTTCGATAATATGCAAAAAGCCATGTACGGCGAGTATGAAAACACCTTTATGATGTATTTGCCCCGCCTGTGCGAGCACTGCCTTAATCCGGCCTGCGTGGCGACCTGCCCGAGCGGCGCTATTTACAAGCGCGGCGAAGACGGCATCGTGCTTATCGACCAGGACAAATGCCGCGGCTGGCGCATGTGCCTTACCGGCTGCCCCTACAAAAAGATTTACTTCAACTGGAAAAGCGGCAAGTCGGAGAAATGCATTTTCTGCTATCCGCGTATCGAAGCGGGGCAGCCCACCGTCTGCTCAGAAACCTGCGTCGGGCGCATCCGCTATCTGGGGGTTCTGCTCTATGACGCCGACCGCATCGAACAGGCGGCGCTGGCGGAAGATGAGCAGCATCTCTACCAAAGCCAGCTGGATATTTTTCTCGATCCCAACGATCCGCAGGTTATCGCCCAGGCGCTGCGGGACGGCATACCCCAGGGGGTAATCGACGCGGCCCAGCAGTCCCCGGTCTATAAGCTGGCGGTGGACTGGAAGCTGGCGCTGCCGCTGCATCCGGAATACCGTACGCTGCCGATGGTCTGGTATGTCCCGCCGCTGTCCCCCATCCAGTCCGCCGCCGACGGCGGAAATTTGCCCCTGAGCGGCGTGCTGCCGGATGTGGAAAGCCTGCGCATACCGGTACAGTACCTGGCCAATATGCTCACTGCCGGCGATACCGCGCCGGTGCTGCTGGCGTTGAAACGTTTGTTGGCCATGCGCCATTACAAACGCGCCGAAACCGTGGAGGGGATATCGGATATCAGCGCCTTGGACGAGGTGGGACTCACCGAGGCGCAGGCCCGGGAAATGTACCGCTACCTGGCCATCGCCAACTATGAGGATCGTTTCGTGGTGCCCTCCAGCCATCGGGAGCTGGCGCGGGAAGCCTTCCCGGAGAGCAGGGGCTGTGGTTTCAGCTTTGGCGACGGCTGCCGCGGCGGCGACAGCCGTTTCAATCTGTTCGATACCCGCCGTATCGACGCCATCGATATCAGCGGTAACACCGCCCGTGGGGGTTCCCATGATTAGCCTGAAGATTATCGGCATGTTGCTGGATTATCCGCAGCAGGATGTCCGGGATAACCGGGCAGCGCTTAACTCGGCGGTCCGGGCCGCCGCTGAGCTTACCGCCGCCCAACGCGCGCCGCTGACGGATTTTATCCTGCGGTACTGCGACGGAACGCTGCTGGACGCCCAGGAAGCCTATTGCGGACTGTTCGACAGAGGCCGCGCCATGTCGCTGCTGCTGTTCGAGCATGTCCACGGCGAATCACGGGATCGCGGCCAGGCGATGGTGGATTTGCTGCAGCAGTATCGCGATGCCGGTCTGCGGCTAGATAGCCGCGAGCTGCCGGACTTTTTGCCGCTGTATCTGGAATACCTCTCCCTGTGCCCGCCGGATGACGCCCAGGAAGGGCTGCGTGATATCGCGCCCATCCTGGCTCTGCTGGGGGCGCGGCTGCGGCAGCGCGAGAGCCGCTATGCCGAACTGTTCGATCTCCTGCTGAGCCTGTGCGACAGCGAACTGCGCAGCACGACCCTGCGGGAACAGATTGCCGGCGAAGCGCGGGACGACACCCCGGCGGCGCTGGACGCGGTGTGGGAAGAGGAGCAGGTCACGTTCCTGGGCGGGGAGGGCTGTGACACGGCGGAGCAGACCCGGCACCAACGTCGTTTTGCCGGCGCGGTGGCGCCGCAATATCTGGATATCGGACAAGCCCCGGCGCGGCCGGCCGCCGACAGCAAAGGACAATAATCATGGCATTTCTCAATGCATTCTTTTTCGATATCTATCCCTATATCGCCGGCGCGGTATTCCTCATCGGCAGCTGGGTTCGCTATGACTACGGGCAATATAGCTGGCGGGCCGGATCGAGCCAGATACTGGACAAAAAGGGGATGCGCCTGGCGTCCAACCTGTTTCATATCGGTATCCTCGGCATCTTTTTTGGCCATTTGTTCGGCCTGCTGACGCCCCACTGGGTCTATGAGCCCTTTTTGTCCGTGGCGCTGAAACAAAAGCTGGCCATGGGGGCCGGGGGGATTTGCGGGCTGCTGACCCTGGCGGGGGGCGGGCTGCTGTTAAAACGCCGATTGTTGAATCCGCGCGTGCGGGCCAATTCCAGCTTTGGGGATATCATGATCCTCACCCTGCTGGTGGTACAGGTCTGCCTCGGCCTGCTGACCATTCCGTTTTCCGCCCGGCACCCGGACGGCAGCGAAATGATGAAGCTGGTGGGCTGGGCGCAGGCGGTGGTGACTTTCCATACCGGCGCCTCGGCGCACCTTGCCGGCGTGGCGTTTATCTACCGCCTGCACCTGGTGCTGGGCATGACGCTGTTTCTGCTGTTTCCGTTCTGCCGGCTGGTGCATATCTGGAGCGCGCCGGTGGAGTACCTGACCCGGCGTTACCAACTGGTGCGCAACCGGCACTAAGAAAAGCGTGTTTCGTTGAGGATGCCTACAATGACAGGAAAGCGGATTTTGCGAGAGAAGCTCACCCTTTACAAAATGATTGAGCTCTATGCGCGCCGCAGCCCGGAAGCCTTGCCCGATCCCTTTCATTATCAGGCACTGTATGAATACGCCGCTAAACGCCTCGATTGCTGTGTCTTCGGCGAAGAAAAACCGGCCTGTAAACACTGTCCCGTTCACTGCTATCCCTTCGCCAAGCGGGAAGAAATAAAGCAAATCATGCGCTGGGCCGGTCCCCGGATGTTATGGCGTCATCCGCTATTGGCCTTGCGACATTTGCTGGATGGCAAACGTCCTGTTCCGCCATTACCGGAAAAATACCGGAGTAAAAAATGACCATATCATGCAAACGGGTCTACGATCGCGTTGAAAAAGACGATGGTTATCGGGTGCTGGTCGATCGCATGTGGCCGCGGGGATTAAAAAAAACCGACCTGGCCTATGACGAATGGTGCCGGGATGTGGCGCCGTCCAGCGGCTTAAGAACAGCCTTTCATAACGCATCGTTAAATTTTGATGAATTTGGCACAGCCTACCGCCGGGAGCTTGGGACGAACCAACCTGCCTGGACCCCGTTACTCGATCGCGCCGGGCATGGGAACGTCACGCTGCTGTATGCCTCCCGCGACAGGGAGCGTAACCATGCGCGGGTGCTGGCGGCGTTTCTTATTGAGCATTATAAGAAAGAAAATGATTAAAATTTAATGACTCGTGCGTACTATGTTTTCCCCTTGGTATAATGCTAGAGAGTTTGCGCGAGTGCCGGGGCATAGCGCTGAAAGAGAGACTTAAATAAGGGGTTACCCCCTAGTTCATTGCCGTCATTTTTTTGTCGAGAGTTTAACGGTCGCTTCGCTTGGCCATCTTATGTTCATCACAACACATTGTTCCGTGTGGTGAGGTGGCTTTGGCGGGTTTTCCTCAAATTTCACATGGGTCATCGTCGGGTAATGCAATGTCTTCCTAAATTTTTTGTTCAGAGGATTCCCAGTAAGAATTAACTCTTCCGCCTCATAAAGTAAATCTGAAGGGACTTGTTCAATATCATTGTTACTAAGGTCAACCTGAATGAGTTTTGCTGGATAGGGATAAGGTAAGCCGGTTAACTTATTGTGGCTGGCATTGAGGATTTTCACCTGGCGGGGTAATATCGGCAAGCAGCGCAATCCGAGATGGGATAAATCAAGTTCTTCCTGCCGATGTAGGTAACATTCTTTTAATCTGTGCCAGGCTATTTGCCTATTTTTCTTTTCTTCAAACCAAGCTTCTTTGGCCCAACATTCCCAACTCCCTTGATAAGCGGGAGCCCAATCGCTATTTCTTAACTGAGCGTTGCCATCTGAAAAATCTTGCTTCGGGCAACAGGTAAAATATTCCGCGAATCGCATAATTAATATTTCTCCTAAATTATGAAAGGGGTGGCGGCGTTGGACGTTGTGTCTTCCACCGGCAATGGCGCGGGAGAAGGGACCGAAAAAAGAGGATGATCGTCGGAAAGCGGGAAAAAGCGCGTATTCTTCGCCAACAGAAGGGTGTGGTCCGGTAAAAACATGACATTAAGCGGTGCCTTTGGATAATTTTCTATGGGTAATATGTCATTAGGCTCCTCATTGGGTAAATAATTATCAGTGAGATAAGGTAAGGGAGGCGTATAAGTGAATACATCTTTATTAAATTGGTTTTTGATTTCATTGCCCGCTCTCAAACTATTTTCCAGCTGCGGCGTCAGCGTATGCGTCAAATAGAGCCCGGCCAGCGCGGCCTGCGTTACGGTGTTGACTTGAAATGTCGGCGCCGTTGAAAAACCCGGCGCTCCAAGGTTCATAGAGCTGACGTTTTGTGCCAATTGGTGAAGTTCTCGGCCCTGGTTTTGGTATTCCTCCTCACGCATCCTGTCTTCTGTTTTGGGAAGATTGCGCGCCCGGGTTATAGGCAACATGAACAAGGATAATACCGGGGTATAAATTAATACGTCAGTTATAATTTCTTTGATGGAAGATATAATTTTTTCCATGAGTTGGTATCCTGGTGAATTTAATTTTTTTGAATAAAAACAGTTAAATTAAATCAATGTTATTTATTGGTTATTTTTTATTTATTTTTTTTATCTTATGTGTAATGCTAAAGCGGTTAATTTAATTTAGTATTTAAAAAAAATAATAACAGGCCATCTTCCTGCTGGAAAGGGAAATCTAATCTTAGCCTCCCATGAATGAAGATCACTATTATTCTACGTGGTTGAGACTGACTCGCATGTGAATTAGCACTATCATTTTGCCAAACGGCAATAAAAAAAGGGGGGCACCGATAATCGCCATTCCCCCCGCCGCCAGACTCTATCGCCAATGCGATCTGGACTTGTCCTTATTGGTGCGATGAGACGAAAATGCACTGGCTTAGTGCAGCCAAGGCCCGCTTATCGTGCAGGGTACCGTCCGGGTTACATGGATTTTTCACTGCCGATCTGTCAGCGAAAAAATTAAATTCAGTCAAATTTGAATCAAATAAATCACCCCATTTAACCTCCTGGCTCATTATTTCTCCTGATGTTACTCCTGGTAGTCCGCCCTCCGGCCGCATCGCTAATGAATCAATTGAATCATAATGAATCATTATTGGCATATCCGTTGCAATTATGATTGGGACGAATCAAAAAACGGATAACCCTATGGATCAGCTTGCTCTGTGTCAGGCCATTAAAGCGCAATACGAATCCTTGCCGAAACAGGTGCGGCAGGCGGCCAGTTTTGTCCTTGATCATCCGCAGGAAGTGGCGGTGATGTCCATGCGCGAGCAGGCCCGTCTGGCGGGTATCCCTCCGTCCACCATGACCCGGCTGGCGAAACGCATCGGTTTGTCGGGTTATGACGATATCCGGGACATTTTTATCAACGCCGTGCGTACCAAAGGTCATGAATATGGTTCTCGGGTGCCGGCGCTGGTGGAAATGAAACAAAAGGTGGGAGAAAGCTCCCTGCTGCTGGATCTGGCCAACACCACCACCGGCCATATCCAGCAGCTGTGCCGGCCCGATAACCTGGCGGCCATCGTGCGGGCCGCCAAAACGCTGTCGTCGGCGCGGGATATCTACTGTCTGGGGCTGCGATCGTCGTTCCCGGTGGCGTTTCATTTCTGCCATGTGGCCGCCTATTTCCAGCATAACGTCCATTTGGTGGAAGGGGCGGGGGAGAGCGGCATCATGTCCCTGATGAGCAATATGGGTCCCAGGGACGCTCTGCTGGTGTGCAGCCTGTCGCCCTATGCGCGCCGCTCCGTGGCCCTGACCCGCTATCTGTCCCAGCAGAAAGTCAAAATCGTCGCCATCAGCGACAACGCCAGCTCGCCGGTGGCGCGGCTGGCCGGCGAGACGATCCTGGTGAAAAAACAGACCACGTCCTTTTTCGATACGCTGACACCGGCTTTCCTGGTGAGCGAACTGCTGGTGGCACTGATGGCCGCCACCGCGAAGGTGGATGTGCGCGCCTCGGTGAGCGATACCGAGGAAAAATTATGGGCTATGGGCGAGTGGTGGAGCACCGAGTGATACCTCCTTGACCGGCCCAACCCCCAGCGTGATGAAATTTTTATAGGAAAACAACATGAGTGAATACAAACCGGAACTGACCACCGCGCCAAAGCACGGCCACAAGAGCCTGCTGTACTCCGAGGTCGTCAGTGATTTAAACAGCCTCGACTCGGTGGATATCGCGGTGCTGGGCATACCTTACGGTTCGCCTTATTCCATTGACGACGTCACCTGCGATCAGACCAATGCCCCCACCGCGGTGCGCCAGGCCTCCGATCGCGCGGTGCGCAGCATAGAACGCTACGATTTTGATATCGGCGGCCCGCTGATGGACAACCAGCCGATCCGCATGGTGGATTGCGGCGATATCGTCGGCGATGCGCGCGCATTGGGCGGGCATTATGCCGCCGCCGAAGCGGTGATACGCAAAATCCTCTCCCTCGGCGGTTTGCCGCTGGTGATCGGCGGCGACCACGGCGTGCCGATTCCGGTGCTGCGGGCCATGGACAGCATGGGTCCCATTACCCTGATTCAAATCGATGCCCATCTGGATTGGCGGCAGGAAGTCAACGGCGTGACCGACGGCCTGTCCAGCCCTATCCGCCGGGCGTCGGAAATGGAACATATCGGCGAGATTTTCCAAATCGGCCTGCGGGCCAATGGCTCGGCCCGCCAGGAAGAAGTGGACGCCGCGCTGGCTTACGGTTCGCACCTGATTACCGCCGATGAACTGCATGATGTCGGGGCCGAGGCGATTTTAAGCCGCATCCCCGACGGCGGTAACTACTACCTGACTTTGGATGCCGACGGCATTGATCCCACCATTATGCCCGCCGTCGCCGGCCCGGCTCTTGGGGGCGTCACCTATTCCGAGGCGCGTAAAATCATTCAGGGCCTGGTGAAAAAAGGCCGGGTGGTCGGCATGGATATCGTCGAAATCACCCCGAAAAAAGATCTTAACGGCATTACCGCTATCACCGCCTGCCGGTTTTTTGTCAACCTGATCGGTACCGCGGTTCGGGCCGGATACTTTAAAAAATAGCGCGGCGCGTCCTGCGCCGGGACAGGCCGGGACAGCTGCGGAAACAGTGTTATGCCTTGCGCCGGTCAGGCAAGGGGGCCTTCAGGCCGCCCTGCCTTCCACACCCTATCTTAACCTTTGACTATTCAGGATTTGCATAATGAAAAGACGTTTTGCGATATCAATACTGGTGGGCACGCTGGCCGCTTTTTCCATGATGACGGCCAACGCCGCCAATCTGCTCGATACCATCGTCAGCCAGAAAACCCTGCGGGTGGCGGTGCCGGTGGATTATCCGCCCTATGGCTATGTGGGCGGCGATATGGTGCCGCAGGGGCTGGATATCGATGTGGCCAACCTGATTGGCGAGAAGCTCGGGGCAAAGGTGACACTGGTGCCGGTGACCGCGCCGAACCGGGTGCCCTATCTGCAAACCGGTAAAGCGGACATGACCATTTCGTCGCTGGGCAAAACCGCCGAACGCGCCAAGGTCATTGATTACAGTATCGCCTATGCGCCGTTTTTTGATGCGGTCTTCGGCGGCGCCAAGACTCCCGCCAAGAGCTATGCCGAACTGGCGGGTAAAACCGTTTCCGTGACCCGCGGATCGATGCAGGATGAAGAGCTGACCCGTCTGGCGCCCAATGCCGAGGTGAAGCGGTTCGAGGATAACAACAGCACCATCTCGGCGTTTCTCTCCGGCCAAACCCAGCTGACGGCCATCGGTACCACGGTAGCCGCCGCCATGCAGCAAAAACACCCGGGGCTGGATTTGCAGCTGAAAGTGATTTTGTCCAATTCCCCCTGCTATGTGGGTATGCCCAAAGGCCAGCCGGAACTGGTGAATAAAGTCAACGAGATCCTGCGCGCCGCCAAGGCGGACGGGACACTGGACAAGATTTCCCAGAAATGGCTGGGCGCGCCGGCCGGCGACCTGCCGGAATAAATGACAGGACCTGATGAGATGACGACGACAAGCGGTACCCTAACCCTGGCGCACTGGCTGACGGCGCTGACGCCCGCGGATGTGCCGGGCGCGGTAGGCCGGGTGGCCACCCGCTGCCTGATGGATACGCTGGGGGTCATGCTGGCGGGTTCGGCCACCGCCGTCGCCGGGCGGGCTCGCCGGGTCATCGCGGTGAATGCCGCCGCGGGCGGCGCCGCGGTGGCGGGGGACGCTCTGCTGGTGAGCGCGCCGGCGGCGGCTTTTGCCAACGGAGTAGCCGCCCACGCCCTGGATTTTGACGATAACTGCTACGCCGGGTTTGTGCATGGTTCGGCGGTGATCGTGCCTGCGGCGTTAGCCGTCGCGCAGACACGCCGCGCCGGCGGCCCGGCAATGCTCACCGCCCTGGCGGCGGGAGCGGAATGCCAGTACCGGGTCGGTATGGCGTTGGGCCGCCCCCTTTACGATCGCGGCTGGTGGACCACCGGCGTGCTGGGGGTGATTGGCGCCTGCGCCGCGGCCGCAAAACTCATGGCGCTGGACGCTGAAACCACCGCCCGCGCCCTGGGGCTGGCCATTGCCGGCACCGGCGGCATGAAAAGCGTGTTCGGCAGCGATGCCAAGCCGCTGCTGGCGGGCCGTGCCGCCGAGGCCGGCGTGACGGCGGCGCTGCTGGCGGAGCAGGGCGCGGGGGGGCCCCTCGATGTCCTGGAGAATGCCTACGGCCTGGCGGCGCTGTGTAACGACGGGCGGCTTGACGGCGGCTGGCTCACTCCGCCGGGGGACGACTGGTGTTTGTTATCGCCGGGTGTGGACGTCAAGCGCATCCCGGTATGCCTGTCGTCCCATGCGGCGGTGGACGGGGTGCTGAAGCTGGCGGCGGACCACGGCATAGCATGGCCGCAGTTAGCCGGCATCGTCTGTGATGTGCCGCCGGTGGTGGCGGCCAATCTTATTTATTCCCATCCCCGCAGCGGACAGCAGGGGCAGTTCAGTTTGCCTTTTGCCGTGGCGGCTTCCCTGCTGTACGGCGAACTGACACTCGAGCATCTGGACGATGCGCTGATGGCGGATAAGACGCTGACGGCCTTAATGGAACGGGTAAGCATGATAACCGGCCCGCGCTGGGACGATCCCGCCCTGCTCACCGTCGCGCCGGAAGGGGCCGAGGTTACGCTCAGTCTGCATGACGGCAAGACCTTCAGCTGTTTTATTCCCAAGGCCACCGGCAGCGCCGATTACCCATTGAGCGATAAGGCGCTGGAAAACAAATTCCTGCGCTGTGCGGGCAGGGTCATGGAACCGGCGGCGGCAAATCGGCTGGCCGGGACGCTGTGGGGGCTGCCGGCGTTGGACGATGTGAATGCCCTTTCGGGAATGATACAAATACCCAAGGAGCCCGGGCGATGATATTTGATTTTTCCTCGGTACTGCAGCAGTGGCCGTTGCTGCTCAAGGGCACCCTGATCACCCTGGCGATGACGCTGGTGTCCACGGTGCTCGGCCTGATTCTCGGCATCGCCTGCGGCTGGACGAGGGCCCACGGCAGTGCCTGGCTGCGCCATCTGACGGGATGTTACATCGAGCTGGTGCGAAATACGCCTTATATCGTGCAGCTCTTTTTTATCTACTTCGGCTTGCCGGCGCTGGGCCTGCATTTATCCGCCATCACCGCCAGCATTTTGTCGCTGATCCTCAACCTGGCGGCCTATGCGGGGGAGATCACCCGCGCCGGTATCGACGCCACGCCCCGCAGTCAGGTGGAAGCGGCGCAGAGTCTGGCGATGAACCGCTGGCAGATATTCTCCCGGGTGGTGCTGCCGCCGTCGCTGTCCAGGGTCTGGCCGGCACTGATAAGCCAGGTGATTATCATTATGCTCGGGTCAGCGGTATGCAGCCAGATTTCCACCGAGGAGCTGTCGTTCAGCGCCAATCTCATCGCCAGCCGCTCATTCCGCAATTTTGAATCATTTATTATCGCGGCGGTGATTTATCTGGCGATGGCGGTGTTTGTACGCCAGTTCCTCGGCTGGATAGGGCCGCGGTTTATTTTCGGACCGGCAGCGAGGAAACGGCCATGAGCGATTTCACCCTATGGGATATTTTTCGCAATCTGCTGCTGGCGCTGCGCTGGACCGTGGGATTGTCCGCCATTGCATTTGTGGGCGGCGGTATCGTCGGCGCCCTCTTGCTGATTATGCGCCTGTCGCACCGAAGATGGCTGCAATGGCTGGTGATCCTGTATGTAAATCTGTTCCAGGGCACGCCACTGCTGATGCAGTTGTTTCTCACCTATTTCGGCCTGGCGCTGTTCGGCATCAATACCACACCGCTGTTTGCCGCCAGCATTTGCCTGACGCTCTATGCCAGCGCGTACCTGACGGATATCTGGCGCGGCAGCGTGGAGAGCATACCCCGCCAGCAGTGGGAAGCGTCCGCCAGTCTCGCGCTCTCTTTCGGCGAGCAGCTGCGCTATGTCATTTTGCCCCAGTCGTTCCGGCTGGCCCTGGCGCCCACGGTGGGTTTCCTGGTGCAGGCCATCAAAGCCACCGCCCTGGCGTCGGTTATCGGCTTCGTGGAGCTGACGCGCTCGGGGCAAATCATTTCCAATGCCACGTTTTCACCTTTCCTGGTCTACGGCAGCGTGGCGCTGCTCTATTTTGTGCTGTGCTTCCCCCTCTCCTGGTGGAGCCGGCATTTGGAAAAACAGTTAACCCGTGGAGCCAACCGGCATGAGTGAACTTTCGACGGATAAACCTTTCGCGGTGGTGGATATCCAGGGCCTGCACAAGCGCTTTGGCGATAACGAAGTGCTCAAGGGCATTGATTTGCAGATTAAACGCCAGGAGGTGGTATGCATCCTGGGCAAAAGCGGCTCGGGCAAAAGCACGCTGCTGCGCTGCATTAACGGCCTGGAAAGTTTTGAAGAAGGGACGCTGACCGTGGACGGGCAGGCCATCAAACAGCATGACCCGGCCGCCATGCGTGATTTGCGCCAGAACGTCGGCATGATTTTTCAAAGCTTTAATCTTTTCCCGCATCTGACGGTGGGCAGAAATATCATGCTGGCCCCGTCGCTGGTGAAAAAAATGCCGAAGGAAGTGGCGGAGCGCGCGGCCCGGACGTTATTGAAACGCGTCGGACTGGAAGAAAAATTCGACACCTGGCCGGATAATCTCTCGGGGGGCCAGCAGCAGCGCGTGGCTATCGCCCGGGCCCTGGCCATGACGCCGGAGGTGCTGCTGTGCGATGAAATCACCTCCGCTCTGGACCCGGAACTGGTGGGGGAGGTCCTGCAGGTGATCGAAGCCCTGGCGGCGGAGGGAATGACCATCATCATGGTGACCCATGAGATGAATTTCGCCCGCAAGGTCAGCGACCGCATCGTATTTATGCATCAAGGCAAAGTCCACGAGGTGGGCACGCCAGCGGAGATTTTCGACAATCCGCAAACCCCGGAGCTGAAGCAATTTCTGGCCTGATGGCCCGGTTGCCGGCAAACGTACCAACATGAAATTTGGAGAAACAAACATGGTCCATACCCGTATTCGCCCGTTCAATACTAAGCAAACCTATCCGGAACAGAAGCTGGATAACGATTTATGCCAGGCGGTGGTGGCGGGGAATATGATTTTCCTGCGCGGCCAGATAGGCCAGGACCTCGATACCCGCGAATCGGTGGGCATCGGCGACGTGGCGGCGCAAACCGAACAGGCGATGTACAACATCAATATGCTGTTGGAAGAAGCCGGCAGCAAGCTGGAAGACATCTGCAAAATCACCGTGTATCTCACCGATGTACGCTATCGTGAAACGGTCTACAACATCATGGGACGCTGGTTAAAGGGCGTTTTTCCGGTCTCCACCGGGTTGATGATAAGCCACCTGGCCCGCCCGGAGTGGTGGGTGGAAATCGACGTGATCGCCGTTAAACCTTAAGGAGCATGCCAATGGGCACCGCGATTGAACTGTTATCGGCGCTGGTGGCTTTTCCGACGCTGAGCCGCCGGTCGAATCTTGAGCTAATTGATTTCGTAGAATCCTACCTGGCGGATTACGGTATCGGCGCCCGCAGAGTCTACAGCGAGGATGGCAGCCGGGCTAACCTTTACGCTACCATCGGACCCGCAGATCGGGGCGGCATCTGCCTGTCGGGACATTCAGACGTGGTGCCTGCGGACGGCCAGCCGTGGAGCAGCGATCCCTTTACGCTGCTGCGGCGCGGCGATCGGCTGTACGGCCGGGGCAGCGCCGATATGAAAGGTTATCTGGCGTGCGTATTGGCCATGGTGCCCCGTTTTATCGAGGCCACCCGCGCCGCCGATGCCCGGCCGGTGCATATCGCCATCAGCTATGATGAAGAGATCGGCTGCGTCGGGGTGCGGGGGCTGCTGGATGAGCTGGCCCTGGACGGGGCCCGTCCCACCGGCTGCATCATCGGCGAACCGACCCTGATGCGAATCGCCACGGCCCATAAAGGCAAAAGCGCCTGGCATTGCCGGGTACGGGGGCAAGCGGCCCATTCCTCGCAAAATCATTTGGGGGTGAATGCCATCGAATACGCGGCGGAGCTGATGCTGTTTTTGCGCAGCCAAGGCCGCGACTGGCGACATGATTGCCGGGACAACCGCTACGACCCGCCCTGGTCGACGGTGCAGGTGGGCACCGTTCACGGCGGCAGCGCGGTGAATATTGTGCCGGATAGCTGCGAATTCGACTTCGAGATCCGCCCGCTGCCAGGCACCCGGCATCACCTGCTGGCGGAAGCCTTGGGGGCATATGCCAAACGGCTATTGCCGGAAATGCGCACGGTGTCGGCGGCGGCGGATATCCTGCTGGAGCGGCGGGCGGAGTATCCCGGCCTGTTGGACGACGGTTCCCTGGATGCGCTTAAACACAGCTGCGCCGGCGCGCTGGGACAAGAGGGTTTTGACTCGCTGAGCTTTGGCACCGAGGCAGGATTGTTCCAGCAGGCGGGCATTCCCACCGTGGTATGCGGGCCGGGCTCCATCAACCAGGCCCACAAAGCCGACGAATATGTGGATATCGAACAGTTGGAACAGTGCCGCCGGTTTCTGGGGAAAATCGTTGCTTGTTGAGCAGGGATAAGAGAAGTAAATCGCCGCTTTCCTCTATCATTAAGTCGGACCCGTATCTTAATAGGGGATTGACTTTTCGTGACGGCATAAGGCTAATCATATAAATGATAGGATTAAAAACTGCAATTTTTTATAAGAAAAATGGGGCAAAATATTAACATGTTTATCTTATGAATTCTTATAGATATTGACGTTTTATTCAGCCAGGAAAATTAAGTGAAAATGATTTCTTTTACCGCCAGCGCTCTCGCTAGGGAGCAGACGATGCAATCACCAGAATGCCATAATTCTGAGTGGCCGTCACGGTTATTAGGATTACTGCAAGTTGCTAATACATCATTAAATAGACAAAACCAAGTCAGCCACGATAATGGCTTTTTTAATCCGCCATACGAGTCAATGCTCTCTCGCTGTTTGGCTGGTGCGGGGGCAGCCAACCCTGAAACTCAGTATTGTCCCGTGGCAATCTTTGGTACGTCTGACGAAGCAAATAAACTGTGGGACTTATGTGAAACCGTACTCCAAATGAAAAGGATAGCTTGTGTTAGTGATTATAATAAGGCAGTCGGTATAGAATATTCAGGCTGCTTTCAAAATGACCAGGACGATTACGAAGAAACAGCGTTTATGTTTTTTCTGAAAAATATTCTTATAGTTAATGAATTTGGTAAAGATCCTAAAATTACCGGCCAGGTTCCATTCGTCCATGCTGCAAAAGTCGGTTCTTCATCTTTTGATATTGACAAGGAACATGTACTTTGGAAAAGGTACCTCTATGATAACAAGCAAAAACTTGATCCTTTGCTGCGCGTCCAAAAATTATTGGCAATAAATCCCACCGAAAAACACGCAGACCTTCTCAAACAATTTATTGTTAAAAACACATTTTCAGACGCCGACGTTGAAAAGCTTGCTGACAATTTGCTCGCCTTGATCAATCGCTTCAATTGCACAACCAGCAGCGAGATTAAACATGCTTTGAGTGATTATAAAGAGTCGAAGGGTGAACCTTTTTTGAGTGGGCCCGATTATATAGACCTTGCTAACTTCTATCAGAATCATTTTTTCAGAAATACCAGCAAACTGGGCCTGGCGTTTTTTGCCGGCCGTGGATATGATATTAATTTTGCGTGGAATGTGGGTGATAATACCTTGGTTGATCTGAAGGTAGTTCAGGATAAGCCTTGGAAAAGAGGGGAGCGTCGATTAGATGAAGAGCCAGAATGGATTACTGCATCGGAGATGCGTTCCGTCTTGAAAAATATAAACGGCCTTTTCAACGATAAAGTTTTCAAAACTGGGTTTTTCAAAAATTCGATGATGATTTCCAAATCCTTGACATCCAATGCGTGGCAAGGTTTTTTTTATGATGACAAAGTGAGTAATCAAAAGCGTCCGCCATCAGAGGTTGAAAACTAAGGAAATAAAAAGAATCTGAAAACAATATACCTATCAGCCAATGGATCCCGGCCCTGTTGGATTGCGCGGTTAAATGCCTTCCTTGACAAGGGTGCCGTCCATGATTGCTTGGAGAGGATGTAAACATTCAAAATTAAACTACCACTTCGCATTCTGATATCAGAATCTGGCGGCAATATGCTTTGCTTGATTTAAAAAATAGATGTAAAACTAGGCAGAGCTGATACAGAAACTGCATAACAACATGACATGTTTATTGTTGGGTAAAACCGGTTGTCTGCATCTGCTTATGCTTTACATGAAGCATGTTTAAAAACACCAGTAAACTGGTTTTGTGTTTTGGGTCAGCGGAAAAAAATTCGAAGCACGGTGAGCGGCGTTAAAATTTTATGAATTTTTTAGTATCAATGTATTACTCGATATCATATTGTGATTTTACCTTTTAAGGGGACAACGTTAATTTGTGCAGATAAAAACTAATCGCAATGCATGTACATAATGTTATTGATTAATCTGGTTCAATATAGCTAAAAAAACTAAAGGGAATTAAATGAATACATATCCTATAAGCATCCACGGTCCCACTGTCGACCGGTCAACGGGATCATTGGAAAGCAATTGGCCCGGAGGGGGGGCATCTCTTCCAAGTTTGCTAAGCGTTTCCAACACGCCCTTAGACGTATTAGCAAGTAAAGAAAGACATACCGATCAAGGTCTTGTCAGTATACCGTCGGCTAAGTCGGTGCTCTCAAGCCTGGCCATAGGCCGGAAGAATGTTACTGTAAAACAGCAAAATTGTCCCGTGGTAACGTACGGTATTTGTGACGAAATACGAGTTTTAGACAAAATTTCAAAAGACCTGTTGAAGATCAATTGGTCGACGGCTGTGTGTCAATATAACGAAGCAATAGGTTTGCATTATGAGTTGTCCGATCAAAACTGCACTGACTATAGCAGCGAAGCATTTTTTAATCTATTTCTGAATAATCTCATGAAGATAGAGGAATATGGCACAAACTCCGCCATTATCGGCCTGCCTTCGCTCGCTGACATACCCCTTGCGGATAGGTCAACTTTTGTTGATAGTTACGAACTTAATCTCTGGAAAAAATATTTATTTGAACACAAAGAAAAACTTGATCCGGTACTTCGCTTAAAAAGACTCATGACTATGAATGCTACCATAGAACGCGAAGTAATCTTGAATCAGTTCATTGTGAAAAATACTATGGCAAACATAGATAACGAAAAACTGGCTTGTGTTTTTATGGATTTCATTGATCGCTTCAATTGCACAACTCACTTAGAAATAAAGCATGCATTAAACGATTATAAAAAGTTGAATGGCGTGTCTTTTTTTTCAGAGTCTGATTATGTGGGGCTTGCTGAATTGTTTGGGAATCATTTTGCCAGAAATACCAGCAAGCTGGGTCTGGGATTTTTTGCCCTTCGTGGCTTTGATATTAATTTTTCATGGAATGTGAACAAGGATACCTTGGTTGATCTTAATGTTATTCAGGATAAGCCTTGGAAAAGAGGGGAGCGTCGTTTTGATGGGGGACAAGAATGGATTACAGCATCGGAAATACGTTGCGTCCTGCGAAATACAAGCGGTATTTTCAACGGTAAAGTTTTCAAGACGGGGGTTTTCAAAGATGCGATTATAATTTCCAACTCCCTGACATCTAATGCGTGGCAAGGTTTTTTTTATTATGACAGCGTGATCAAATGAGCCCGCCAACTTGATTCCTTAATAAAGGCGCGCTCGTGCCGATATTTACCGGCTGCGGTTACTCTCATCCATTACCGGCGTTGATGCATAAACGTATCATGACAGATCGGACAGCTTTTGCGCCGAGGCGATCAGTTCCCGTAGCAGCATTTGCCGCCGCGGCTCGTCCGTGTCGCGGCTAACCATAAAACAAAAGGCCGCAATGGCATGGCCGCCACGCGAGAGGACCGGCGCCGCCATGCAGCAGGTAAAGCTGTCCGACAACCCTTCTGTCATGGAATAACCCTGCTGCGCGGCGCGTTTAACATCCTCGAGGAATTGCCCGCTGTCGATGGTGCGTCCGTCCGCCAGGGTAAAATCCTCCGCCGGGATCAGATCGAGAATGTCCCGGGCCGAGAGGTGTCCCAGCAGCAACCGTCCTGAGGCGGTCCAGGGGATAGGCACCTTGACGCCGATATCCGAGGTGATTTTAAACGGGCGGGAGCTGCTCTCCGACAGCACCACCGTATATTTATTTCCTTCCAGTATGCAGAGCTGAACGGTTTCACCCAAACGGTTGATAAGCTCCAGCATCAACTGATGGGCGCGGCGCAGCAAATCGTTTTGCATGGCATAGTCCGCACCGTAATAGTGCATTTCCCGACCGAAAAACACACTGCCGTCCGGCAAGGTTTCCAGCCAGTCCGCTTCCGTCAGCAGGCTCACCAGCTCGTAAATACTTGACCGAGGCGCATCGGTGGATGCGATCAGTTCCCGCATGGTCATGGGTTTTCTGGCGATATGCAACTGCCGGAATAATTCAATGATCCGGTCTACTCCCCTGGCCCGAGGCGGGTTGGCTGAGGGCATGGCTGTTCTCCGTGGTATCGCCGGCCGGCGTAAAAGTGATGATGTCGGGACCGAAAGGTCAAGGGTTGCACACCGAACCGGCCGCTGGCTAATGCGTGGGGTTATCATACACGGAATTACCAATATCCACAGCGTCGGTTCATTTTTGCTTAATGATATTCCATGCACTTTTTTGGGGCCCTGTTATTTTGCATGAATCATAAGGCTTATTCCAGATGGTGAAACGGTACTGAAAAGAGTAAACGGATTAACGTGTAGACGCAGCGGGAAATAACGGCTTAATCGTGACAGTTCTGAATACGGGCATATAAATTTTGATTGGTTATTGCAAATTTAATTCTTTTATGACAGTCTGAAATTGTCCGGTATCCCGGAAACAAATCTGGTATATCGGACAATGCGCAATAACAATTACTTAAAATAATTTGAACAAACAGGGCGGACAAAACCAGGTTTTGTGGCGCGGGAGACATTTTTATGGCGATAAAACGATACGGTACCGAAGGCGGCGTGGGTACCGGTGGGCAGAAACTACCCTTTGCCCGTGCGGTTGAGGCGGACGGCTGGCTATACATCTCCGGCCAGACGCCGATGACCGACGGCGAGATAGTGGAAGGCAGTATTATTGAACAAACCCGGCTGGCATTTGATAACTGCCTGCGCATTGCCCAAGAGGCGGGTTATGAAGCCAGCGACGTGGTGCATGTTACCGCCGTGCTTACCGATGCCCGTTATTTCGGATCATTCAATAAAGTCTTCGCCGAATATTTTTCAGCGTTTCCTCCGGCACGTATTTGCAGCGTTCAGGATTTGGTGGTGGATTGTAAGGTTGAAGTGGATATGAAATGTTACCGCGCCGATAAGAAATAAAAATTCCTACCGGCGGGCTTGTTTAAATCCGGCAATTTCTGAATTAACAAATAATCAATTATTCGGGGGAATAAAAAATGAATTGTCTTAATTATAAGACGCATGCAGCCTGCCTTATTACCGCCGCCGGCATGCTGTCCGTTATCGGCTGCACGCCGACCGATAACGGCAAGGCGAAAGACGCCGCGCCGGCCTCCACACTGCAAACCGTACTGCAACGGGGCACGCTGCGGGTGGGGGACTGCTTGTCCTTTGCGCCGTTCGGTTTCAACAATAAAGACGGCCAGCCTGACGGCTATGATGTGGATCTGGCCAAAGAGCTCGCCAAGGATATGGGGGTGAAGCTTGAAGTGGTGGACACCACCAGCGCCAACCGTATTCCCAATTTGCAGACCAACAAAGTGGACGTGGTATTCTGTAATTTCACCCGCAATCTGGAACGGGCCAAGGAAATCGGATTTACCGCGCCTTATGTGGTGGCCAGCGAAGCGATGCTGGTGCGTAAGAACAGCGGTATCCAGTCCGCCAAGGATATGGGCGGCAAAACCATCGCCACGGTTAAGGGCTCTACTAACGGCGATGAAGTCCGCTCCATGGGCATCCCGGTGAAGATCCAGGAGTATGACAGCTCCCAGGCCGCCATACTTGCCGTCAAGCAGGGACAGGCCGACGCCATGATTGAGGATAACAACTTCCTGGCGTACCAGGCCAAGCTCGATCCTACCCTGGTGGTCACCAACGAGGCGCTGGTACCGCTGGAATATAACGCCTTCGGCGTAAAAGCCGGCGATCAGCAGTGGATCAATTATCTCAATGAATTCCTGTTTGAAATCAACGCGTCCAAACAGAACGCCGCGCTTTATCAAAAATGGTTCGGTACGGCGCCCCGTTATCCGCTGAATCCTCAGTATTGATGACCGGCGAGGGGATTATCCGCCGACGGAGGCAGACATGAGCTATCAATGGTTAACCCTCATCAGCTATTTTGATGTGTTTCTCACCGCCGCATGGGTGACGCTGCAGGTGACGGTGCTGGCATTTATCCTGGCGATGGCGTTGGGTTTGCTGACTGCTCTGGCCCGATCCTGCCGTTTTTCCGTTCTGCGGTTTATTGCCGCCGCCTACGTTGAAATCATCCGCAACACACCGGTGCTGCTGCAGATATTTATCGTGTTTTTCGGCCTGCCGTCCCTGGGATTGACCATGGGCGCCTGGACCGCCGGCATTATCGCTCTTGGCGTGAATGTGGGCGCGTACCTGGCGGAAGTCTTCCGCGCCGGCATTCAGTCGGTGCCGCGAGGCCAGCAGGAAGCGGCCATGATCCTCGGCATCGGACGGCGGGATATCTTTCTTCAGGTGGTATTGCCGCAGGCGGCGCGGGCGGTCTATCCGGCTATTATCAACAATCTGATCCAACTGCTGCTGGGCACATCGCTGCTCTCGGCCATTGCCCTGCCGGAACTCACCGGTACGGCAACGGTGATTAACGCCCGGACGCTGCTGTATATCCAGACCTTCACCGTGACGCTGGCGGCTTATTTGATTCTGAGCAATGCCCTGGTGTGGATTGGCGGTTTTTTGGGACGGCATCTTTTCACGCCGCCGGTAACCGCCATAAAAAAATCCGGTCCGTGGTTTGGCCGAAATAAAGTCAAAAGCGGGGGAACGGCATGAACGAGTTATTAATCACCAGCGCGCCGCTGCTGCTCAAGGGGCTGGGAGTGACGCTGCTGCTGTCGGCGGCCTCCATTATCGGCGGCACGCTGCTGGGACTGCTGGCGGCCGTGCTGCGCAGCAGCCGCAACACGCCGGCTATCGTCGTCGCCCGGCTGTATACCGAGCTGTTTCGCGGATCGCCGGTGCTGATTACGCTGATGTTCATCTATTTCGGCGTAGCCTATTTTGGCTATGACATTAATATCTTCGCCGCCGGCGTCATCGGCCTGAGCGTTTATCAGGGCGCCTATATCGGTGAAGTGTTTCGCGCCGGTATCGAGGCGGTGCCGAAAGGGCAGTGGGAAGTGGCGCAGATCCTCGGCATGAATAAGCGGCACACCTTTTTGTCGGTCATCCTGCCGCAAACCCGGCGAATCGTCCTGCCCCCGCTTATCGGCCAATATCTGTCGCTGATAAAAGATACCTCCATTATCAGCATGATCGGCATGTCCGAACTGCTGCGCCAGGGGCAATCCATCGTCGATCGCGTCGGCCAGCCGGTGGCGGTGTACGGCCTGGTGGCCGCCCTTTATTTCATTATCTGTTTTCCCATCTCCCGCTGGGTGCAGCATCAGGAAAGCAACAGGAGTCTCTTATCATGACGGCTATTGTCAGCCCCAAACCCGCCATCGCCTTAAGCGGCGTATCGAAATCCTTCGGCAGCACCCAGGTGCTCAAGGGCATTGATCTGGCGGTGAGCCCCGGCGAGGTGCTGGTACTTATCGGCGCCTCCGGCTCCGGGAAAAGCACCGTGCTGCGCATTATGAGCGGCCTGGAAATCGCCGACGCCGGCGAAATCTGGGTCAACGACGTGCCGCTGCATGACAGCCGCCGGGCCAAGGAGATTCGCGGACATGTGGGCATGGTCTTCCAGCAGTTCAATCTGTTTCCCCATAAAACCGCCCTGGGCAATGTCACATTGGCCCTGATCAAGGCGCGCAAAATGTCGAAAGCCGACGCCGAGCGCACCGCCATGGCGGCCTTGAACCGGGTGGGCCTGGCGGACCGGGCCGGCCATTACCCTTCGCAGCTGTCGGGAGGACAGCAGCAGCGGGTGGCTATCGCCCGCGCCCTGGCGGTGGAGCCGAAGATCATGTTTTTCGACGAAGCCACCTCGGCGCTGGATCCCGAACTGGTGGGGGAGGTGACCGAAGTCATGCGCGAACTGGCCCGGGAAGGCATGACCATGGTGGTGGTCACCCATGAAATGGGCTTTGCCCGTAAAACCGCCGACCGGGTGGTGTTTATGGATAAAGGGGTAATTGCCGAGCAGGGGGCGCCGGAGCAGATTTTTGTCCATCCGCAAAATGCCCGCACCCAGCAGTTTTTAAGCCGGGTGCTTGAACACTGAGACAACCGATAGCCATCAGGACCGCCAAGCGGTCCGATATCAAGGGAAATCCATTATGTCCGATGCCACAGATTTTTATACCGCCGACGGCAGCTTGAATCCAATGACGCCGGGACCGCTGTACAAATCCGCCGGGGGAGACGGCCGCTCGGTATTGGCCGCCGGCACCCCGCTGTTTGCGGACGACGCGGTCTTTTCTCCTGTCATGATCCTCAAGCAGGCCGCCTACGAACAGAATATCGCCGCCATGGCCGACTATTGCCGCCAGCAGGGAGTGCTCCATGCGCCCCACGGCAAAACCTCCCTGGCGCCGGAACTGCTGCGGGGGGCGATACGCCAGGGGGCCTGGGGACTGAGCGCGGCCACCCCCGCCCAGGTGCGCGCCTTTCGCTCCTTCGGCGTCAAAAACGTCTTTCTGGCCAATGAACTGGTGGATCCGGCGGGCATCCGCTGGATAGGCCGCTATCAGCACGACCACCCGGAACAGCGGTTTATCTGTTATGTGGATTCCCTGGCCGGGGTAAGGATACTGGAACAGGCCCTGGCGGATATTGATGTCCGCCTGACGGTATTGCTGGAAGTGTCGGTGGCCGGCGGCCGTACCGGCTGCCGCTCCCTGGCGGAGGCGCTGGATATCGCCCGTTTGGTGCGGGACAGCCATAAGCTGCAGCTTATCGGCCTGGCGGGTTATGAAGGCGCGATAGCCGGCGATCGCAGCGCCGAATCCCTCGCCAAGGTACGGGACTATTGCCGCTGGATGATGACCGTGGCCGGCGCCGTGGACGGCGAGGGGCTGTTTGAGGCGGAGCACATATTACTGAGCGCCGGGGGCGGAACCTTTTTTGATATCGTGGTGGAAATGTTCAAGGCGGTGTCCCTGTCCCGTCCCGCCCTGGTAATGATCCGCTCAGGGGCCTATATGGCCCATGACGACGGTCTTTATGCCCGCATCGCCCCGTTTGCCCAGCAAGGTTCGGCGTTTCATCTCCGGCCGGCGCTGGAAATCTGGGGCCGGGTGCTGTCGCGTCCGGAACCGGAGCTGGCCATCCTGGATTTCGGCCGCCGCGATGTGCCGTTCGACCAGGATTTGCCTATGCCCCACAGCTTCCGGGAGGCTAACGGCGGTGAGGTTCGGGACGCCAGCGGGGCATCGGTGACGGCGGTTAACGATCAGCATGCCTATTTGCGCGTGGCGGCGGACGACCCCCTGCAGGTGGGTGACTGGGTGGGCTGCGGTATTTCCCATCCCTGCACCGCCTTTGACAAATGGCGCTACCTGCCGCTGGTGGATGATAACTACGTCTGCGTCGGACAGGTGACTACCTGCTTTTAATGACTTTTTTTATCTGCGCTGGTCGTCGGTGATAGCCCATCATCGAAGGCTTAAGCGCAGGAAAACGTATGTTGCAAAAAAAAGCTGTAATCCTGTCCTAACATGGAATGTCTGATACCGCACTTTGCGGGAATATTTCATAAATTCAACGAGTGATTTGTATCTAAAACAATCACTGTTCGTTAAAAAACCAAATTTGCAAGTTCCAATGCTTGGACTCCTTTAAAGTAAGAATTAATGGATGGGTGATATCAACTACCCATTCTCTGATCTGCTTTAATGATTGTCATTTTGTCCGTTAATGCCTTTGGATTGACATTTGCTTAAACTGATAGATTAAGGAAGAAAAAAGAATGATAAATTCCAACCCTCATTCCGTAATGGGTGCAACGTTTTGTCCGGTATCTACTGAAGAAAACCCTGATGATAAAGGGTTGGCGATGATTGCTAAAACCATCAATGTAAGCAATACCCCTTCAGCGATGCCGCAGTCGACTTATTCTCGAAGCGCCAAAGATAATGTTAAGCCAAAGTACACCCTATCTTATTTTCATGCCGCATACTCTGGGAAAAATAATTTTACTTTAAAACATAAATATCATCCTGTGGCTGTATTTGGCTTAAGGAAAAAACAAGATGATCTTAAATTTCTTTTGGAAAAAGGTTTAGGATTAAAAAGGGTAAAAACAATTAATATACTTAATACACAGATAGGACTTAATGGACCGCCCCAACCCTGGGAAAAACTTGGTTATCCCTCCAAAGATCTTTTTGATCGTTCTATTGAAAATATTTCTAAAATCAGTGTTCGCGCGCCTTCGCAACCCTCAAAAAAATCCCATGGAGACTTAAAATCCCGTTGGAAAAATTATTTATATGCCAATAAGGAAAAGCTTGATCCCATCATCCGAATCAGAACTCTTCTTATGCAAACTGCGGCTAATGGCAATAAAGATAATCTGGAACAATTTATTCTTAAAAACACTGAAGCAGATTGTAATATAGAGGAGTTGTGCAAACATCTTAAATACCTTATCCTTAAGCTTGGATGTAAAAACAGTGCTGAGTTGGAACAGGCCTTGGAGTCTTACAAAACAGAGAAAGGGGAATTATTACTGTCATCCGAAAACTATAAGGATTTATATCATCTCTATAACTTTCATTTTTTTAGAAATACCAGCAAGCTGGGTTTGGAGTTTTTTGCCGAGGAGCGCTTTGATATTGCGTACGCATGGAATACGGAGGAAAACGCTGAAATTAACCTCGACGAGGCAAACTATAAACCGTGGAAAAATGGAAAGAGACGTGACGACATACATTTAAATCGACCCGTGCATGAATGGATTACATATTCAGAAATTCGATCAATTCTACGTGATAAAAATTCCGTATTTTCTTCCAATAAACCTTTTAAGTTTTTCTTTGCGTTCGATCATCGCATGAAGAGATTTAATGTTGAAATGGCGTCGTCGTTACGTTCTGATCATTGGGTTAAGCTCTAACAAGTTGTAAAGGTACATTCATAGCGAGGTGCCCCGCCATCGGCTGCGTCAGCTATCCTTATTATTCAGGAAACATTTTATGACGGGGGGATTTCATGGCAAAGCTGACCAGCGATTTTTTTGTTGAGCGCCTGCGGGCCTGGGGCGTGACCCGGATATTCGGCTACCCCGGCGACGGTATTAACGGCGTGCTCGGCGCGCTGCAGCGGGCTGAAAAGCGAGGGCAGGGCATCGAGTTTATACAGGTGCGCCATGAAGAGATGGCGGCTTTTATGGCCAGCGCCCATGCCAAGTTTACCGGCCGGCTCGGGGTATGTCTGTCCACCGGCGGCCCCGGCGCCACCCATCTGCTCACCGGCCTGTACGATGCCAAAATGGATCATGTGCCGGTTCTGGCCATTGCCGGCCAGGCGGAGGCCACCGCCCGCGGTTCCAATTATCAGCAGGAACTTAATCTCGATCGGATATTCGCCGATGTGGGCAGTTTTGTTCAGGAGGCCGCTTCTCCCGCCCAACTGCGCCATCTGACGGATCGCGGCGTGCGCATCGCCGTGGCCCAGAACGGCGTCACGGTGCTGGTGTTGCCCAAGGACGTGCAGGATGAACCTTGGCAGGAGCCGCAGCAGGCCCATGGTTTTACCCGCTCGGGTCCCGGATATCAGCGGCCGAAAGTGGTGCCTTACGAACAGGATCTGCAGCGGGCGGCTGATGTGTTGAACGCCGGTAAAAAAGTGGCGATTTTGATTGGCGCCGGCGCGCGCGGGGCGGCGGTGGAAGTGGTGCAGGCCGCCAACCTCCTGGGAGCCGGCGTGGCCAAGGCTTTGCTGGGCAAAGATGTGCTGCCGGACGATGCGCCCTTCGTCACCGGCTCCATCGGCCTGCTGGGCACCGAACCCTCGTCGGATATGATGAAGGAGTGCGACACGCTGCTGATGATCGGCACCGGTTTCCCCTGGGCGGAATTCCTGCCGGCGGACGGACAGGCGCGGGCGGTGCAGATTGATATCGATCCGTCGATGCTGGGACTGCGTTATCCGGTGGAGGTGAATCTGCACGGGGATGCGGGCGAAACGCTGCGGGCGCTGCTGCCGCTGCTGCGCCATAAAGACGATCGTCGCTGGCAGGAAAACATCGCGTTGGGCGTCAAAGCCTGGTGGCTGAAGCTGGAAGATCGGGCCATGGCAGAGGCGCATCCCGTCAATCCGCAGCGGGTGGTGTGGGAAATGTCCCCGCTGTTGCCCGAAAACGCCATCGTCACCTCCGACTCCGGCTCCTGCGCCAACTGGTTCGCCCGGGATTACCGGGTGAAACAGGGCCAGCGGGCGTCGCTGTCGGGAGGGCTGGCCTGCATGGGGGCGGCGGTGCCTTACGCCATCGCCGCCAAATTCGCCCATCCTTCGTCGCCGGTGGTGGCGCTGGTGGGGGACGGCGCCATGCAAATGAATAACATGGCCGAACTTATCACCATCAAGAAATATTGGCAGCGCTGGCAGGATCCGCGGCTGATTGTCTGCGTGTTCAACAACGAGGATTTAAATCAGGTCACCTGGGAGCAGCGGGTGATGGAGGGCAATCCCCGCTACCCGGCCACCCAGTCGGTGCCGGACGTGGGCTATGCCCGTTTTGCGGAATCACTCGGCCTGAAGGGCATCTTCGTCGACGATCCCGCCAGACTGTATGGCGCCTGGGTGGAAGCCCTGTCCGCCGACCGGCCGGTGGTGCTGGAGGTCAAAACCGATCCCGAGGTGGCGCCCCTGCCGCCGCACATTACCCTGGAGCAGGCAAAAGCCTTTATGTCTTCCATGGCGAAAGGCGATCGCGGCGCCGGGAAGGTGATAGCCGATACCGCCCATCAGATTTTGCACGGGATAATGCCGGGCAAGTCTTAATGGTACATAAATATTTGTAGCGTACCATTAAAACTCTTTATTTCCCTTATGGGACGTATTCCCTATGCTGGATCCATACGCACCGCAACCCAGCAATAGAGGATCGATGATGTCAGCACCCAAGCGTACCTTTGTTCGCCATGCGCTCCCGGCGCTTTTATTGACAGTCTGCGCCGCCGGCCTGTGGCATCCGTCGCCGGCGCTGGCCGCCGAAACCCTGCGCCTGGCCCATGCCTCCAGCAGCGACAGCCTGATCAACCAGGCGATGGTGCGCTTTGCCGCCGAGGTGAAAGAGAAAACCAAAGACCGGCTGGAAATCCAGATCTTTCCGGACGGCCAACTGGGGGATGAAGGCGCCATTGCCGATTCAGCCGGCTCCGGCGCCATCGCCATGGGGCTGGGCGGGGTGGTGGACGCCATCGATCCGCGCCTGAACGCGGTGTCGCTGCCCTTTCTCTTCAAGGATGCCGACGCGGTGCATCATTTCCTGGACAGCGCGGCGGGCAAAAAATTCCTCTCAATGGGTGAGGACCGCGGCTATGTGATGCTCTCCGCCCTGGACTCCGGCTTTCGCCAGTTCGCCAACAGCAAGAAAGCCATTGTCGAACCCGCCGATCTCGCCGGTTTGAAAATCCGCACGCCCCCCAATCCGGTGATCCTCTCCACCATCAAGCAGTTGGGCGGGTTGCCCCAATCCATTCCCTTCGGCGAGGTGTACACCTCTTTGCAATCCGGCGTAGTGGACGGTATTGAGCCCGAACTGCGGGATTTCAGCGATCAGCGCTGGTACGAAGTGGTCAAGCACGTCTCCATGGCCAACTATATCTGGTCGGCGAATTTCTGGTATATGAATAAAGCCGCCTACGACGGCCTGGCGGCGGCCGACCGCCAGGCGCTGCAACAGTCCGTGGCCGATACCACCGCCTGGTACCGTGACCAGTTGTCCCAAGTCTACGCCAAGCTCACCGAGCAGTTGAAAAGCAAGCAGGTGGTGTTCAACGATGTCGACCGGGCGGCGTTCCTGGCCAAGTCCGGTCCGGTGTACGACCAGTTCTCCAAGACCTGGGGCGCGGACTTTATCAAACAGCTGCGCGCCGACGCCGCGGCCGAGTAACGCATCATGACGACGCTCCATTATGCCCGGTCCAGCGGACCGGCCTGGCTCCGGCAGTTGCTGATGTGGGCGGGCTGCCTGCTTTTTTTGCTGACCCTCGGCTCGACGCTGCTGGGTATCGTCGCCCGCTATTTCGGCTGGAACGGCGTTGAGTGGACCTTCGAGACCGCCGAGATAAGCTTTATCTGGGTCACTTTTATCGGCGCGACGCTGGCGGAACTGCGCGGGGAAAACGTGCGTTTCACCAGCCTGGCGACGCTCCTTCCCGTTGCGGTTCAACGCGCGCTGGATCTG
The DNA here is from genome assembly GCF_047324245.1 of Sodalis sp. RH16. Classification (NCBI taxonomy): domain Bacteria; kingdom Pseudomonadati; phylum Pseudomonadota; class Gammaproteobacteria; order Enterobacterales; family Bruguierivoracaceae; genus Sodalis; species Sodalis sp. RH16. The sequence goes on from NZ_CP178737.1 coordinate 4,348,542, forward strand.
TTCGCCACGCTGGTGCTGCTGGGATTGAGCGGCTGGCTGCTGCAAAGCGCCATTCGCGTATTGGACGGCTCGGGCCGGGTGCCGACGCCGGTCATGCGCCTGCCCAGCGGTATCATCACCTTATCGCTGGTGAGTTTCTCCGCCATGCTGATGTTCGTTTCCCTTTGGCGCATCTGGCACTTTTTCCGTAAGGGAGCGGCTGAATGACCGTTATTATCCTTATCGCGGCGTTCTTGATTTTATTATGCGCCGGCGTCCCCATCGCCTGGTCCATCGCCGGCGGCAGCCTGGCCGCCCTGGCGCTGGGGGATTTCCCCATGCCGCCTACCTGGCTGGCGCAGCAGACCATCCGCGGCGCCGACACCGCGTCGCTGATTGCCATTCCGCTGTTTTTGTTCGCCGGCGAACTGATGAACCGCGGCGGGCTGACCCATCGCATTATGCGGGTGGCGGAGCATCTGTTCGGCCATTTCCGCGGCGGGCTGGGCCTGGTGAACGTGGCCACCGCCTTTGTCTACGGCGGGCTTACCGGCTCCGCCACCGCCGACACCAGCACGGTAGCCAAGGTAATGATCCCCATCATGGAGAAGATGGGGTATCCGCGCGACTTTGCCGCGGCGGTCACCGCCGCCTCAGGTACCCTGGGTATCGTGGTGCCCCCCAGCGTCATCCTGCTGCTGTATGGGGTCCTCACCAACACTTCCATCGGCGGCCTGTTCGTGGCGGGTATCGTGCCCGGCTGCCTGCTGGCGCTGGTGTTTATGTTTACCGCCTGGGTCATCGGCGTGCGTGAAAACTTCCCCCGGCTGGAAGGCCGCATCGATTTTCCGCAGTTTTGGCGCGATCTGTGGCGGGCCTTGCCGGCCATGTGCATGCCGGTCTTCGTGCTCGGCGCCATCGTCGTCGGATTTGTGACCGCCACCGAAGCGGCCGGATTATCGGTGGTTTATGCGCTGTTGGCGGGCGGGGTATTTTACCGCGAGCTTTCCTGGCGCGATATTATCCCGGCCATCGTCGAATCGGTGGCCATCACCGGTTCGGTGATGATTATCATGGCGGTGGCGGTTCCCTTCGGCTGGCTGTTGACGGTGACCCAGGTGCCCCATATGGCGGCCGCATGGATCACCTCATTGCACTGTGGTCCGCTGGTGACCGTGCTGCTGGTGATTTTGCTGCTGAAAGTGGTGGGCTTCTGGCTTGATTTGGGGCCGGCCATGATCATCCTGGCGCCGATCCTGGTGCCTATCGCCAAACAGGCCGGACTGGCGCCGTACCAGATCGGGCTGATTTTCACCTTGACCCTGGGCTGGGGGCTGTTTACGCCTCCGGTGGGCAGCAATATCTTCGTGGTGTGCAACGTGGCGAAAATCGATATCGGCCCGGTATCCCGCCGGCTGATCCCTTTCTGGATAGCCACCGCTTTCGCCATCGCGCTGCTGGTGCTGTTTCCTTCCTTAACCGAGTGGTTGCCCGCATTGCTGGGTTACTGACGCGCTATTTGATACGAGAACCGAGATGACACATTTAGTGGGTGGAATATCCAGCGCCGGCCGCGCTTTGCCTGAAATCGACGGCCGACCGCTATTGATTGAAAAAGCCGTAGGTCCCTGGCTCTGGGATCGCGACGGTCAACGTTATATCGACACCGCCCTGGGCTTCGGCGCCACGCTGCTGGGGCATAACCCGCCGGAAGTCCTGGACGCCCTGCGGCAAACCCAGGAAAAGATGCTGATGCCCGCTTATTCCCATGGGCTGGAGGAAGAGGCGGCGACGCTGTTAAGCTCGTTTACCGAAGAATTGGACCAGGTTATTTTCGTCAATTCCGGCAGCGAGGCGGTTCATCTGGCCGCCCGCGCCGCCCGCGCCGCCACCGGCCGCCATAAGGTGGTGAAATTCGCCGCCGGTTATGACGGCTGGTTCGACGGCGTGGCATTCGGCAACGCCGGCACGCCGGACGCGGCGATGTCGCAGCCGGCGCGTCCCGAAAAAGAGGGCATGCTGCTGCTGCGCTACAATGATTTCACCGATGTGGATCGGTTATTCGCCGACCACGGCGATATCGCCGCGCTGATTGTGGAGCCGGTCATGGCCAATGCCGGCTGCATCGAACCGGCGCCCGGCTATTTGCAGTATCTGGCCGACAGCGCCCATCGCCACGGCGCCCTGGTGATTCTGGATGAAGTGCTGATGGGGTTTCGTCTGCATGCGGGGCTGACCGGACATTTGTTGGGTATTGACGCCGATTTCGCCACCGTGGGCAAAGCCATCGGCAGCGGCACGGTAGTGGCGGCGCTGTTGGGAAAATCGGCTTATATGTCGGTATTTGAACGCGGACTGGCGACGCGGGCCGGCACTTACAGCGGCAATCCGCCGGTGTGCGCGGCGGTGATAGCCACCCTGACAACGCTTAAAAACCGGGATTACCGGCAACTGCTGCGTCAGGGGGATGGGCTGCGCCAAAAAATCATCGACGGCTGCCGGGCCCGAGGCACGGCGCTATGCTCCACCGGCTACGGTTCGGTGTTCACGTTCTGGCGTTCAAATGTGCCGCCGCTGGATTACCGGCAAGCGGCGGCAACGGCGGACAAAGCCTGGAGCCTCAAGCTGCATTTCGCCCTGCGCCGCCGCGGGATTTTGGTGATGCCCTTTGCCTTCGGCCGCTTTTACCTTTCATTCAGCCACGATGAAGCGGTGCTGGAAACCCTGGCCGCCGCCTGCATTGAGTCGATTTCTGAATTGTCTGAATAGGCCGCCGCATCACTGTCCCTATCGCGGCGAATACCGGGCAGCCTGGATGGACCGCGGCGTGAAACCCGCTTTGCGGCGATCACCTGACAATCTGAATAGGCCGCGGTATCCCCGCCGCGGGCTGGGAGATAAGCTCGCGGATAAACTGCGCCAGCCGCCGGGTGCCCACATGGGCATCGGCGGGCAGCAGCAGCGCCAGATCGAGGGGTTTCAGCGCCGGCAGGCGGTCATTTTGTCCTAAGATGCGCCAGTCCGGTGAAATCACCGAGGCCGGCAGCACCGTCAGCGCCGCCCCCACGCGCACCGCGGTTTCCACTCCGGTCAGGTGGGAAGAGGTGCAAACGATGCGCCAGCGCAGCCCGGCCTGGTCCAACGCCGCCAGCACCTGCGGCCGCGACCGGCAGCCATCGGGGAACAGCACCATCGGCAGCACCGATTGCCGCTCCGGATAGCAATGTGGGGCCGTGCACCAGAGCTGGGCTTCATGGCGCAGGAACTCCCCCTGTTCCTGGCCCGGCTGGCGGGTGACTATCGCCAGATCCAGATGGCCTTCCTCCAGGGATTTTTGCAGCTTGAAGGAGAAGTCGCTGACGATTTCCACCTGAAGCTGCGGATTGCGCTGGGAGAAGTTCTCAATTAGCGCCGCGCCCACGGTGCCCAGGTAATCATCGGGCATGCCGATACGGATGCGCGTCCTGGCGTCATAACAGCCCAGGGCGGACAGCGCCTCCTCTTCCAGCATCCGCATCTGGCGGGCGTAGCCGATGAGTTTTTCACCGGCGGGCGTGAGGGTGATGCCCTGGCGGGAACGCTCCAGCAGCCGCTGGCCGAGATGTTTCTCCAGCCGGCTGAGCATGATACTCACCGCCGCCTGGGTTTTTCCCAATTGCTCGGCGGCGGCGGTAAAACTGCCGTGATCGTACACGGCGACAAAGGCGGCAAGGGTATCATTATCGAGATGGCGCATAGTGCTTTCCGGTGGAGAAACAGGCAGTGGAGCAATGCAAGATTTATTCCAGATTCCTCCAGGTAACTCGCCTTCCATTCCGGCATGGCTTGCGGTCCTCACACCGGCGCCGGAAGCGTTTCATGGGCTCTGCGCGCAAATGCCTCTCCGCCGGCGTCGAACAGGTGCGCATGGCGCGCCGGGATAAACAGGCCCACCTCATCGTCCAGGCTAAGCTGCCGCTGCTCGCCGTGGCGCACCACCAGCGTCTCGAAGCCCGGCACGGCGATATAATAATAGGCCGCTTCCCCCAGGTGCTCGATATGCTGGATCCTGCCAGACAAATGCGCCTCCCGCGGCGGGCATAGCTGCAGATGCTCAGGGCGTATGCCGACTTTCACCTCATCCCGCGCGGCGGCGGCGGGGGCGGCCACATGCACCCTAACCACCTGCGTTCCCGCCAGCATAACCTGCACGCCTTCCCCGTCGCTGCCGATAAACCGGGCGGGCAGGAAATTCATCTTCGGCGAACCGATAAACCCCGCCACGAATTCATTCACCGGATGATGGTAAAGCGTCAGCGGATGTCCCACCTGGGCAATGGAACCCTTGTTCAGCATCGCCGCGCCGCTGTTAAGCAGTACTATCTTATCCGCCAGCGTCATGGCTTCCACCTGATCGTGGGTCACATAAATCATGCTGTTGCCTAACTGATGGTGCAGCTTGGCTATTTCCACCCGGGTGGCTACCCGCAGCGAGGCATCCAGGTTCGACAGCGGCTCGTCGAACAAAAACACCTCGGGATCCCGCACGATGGCGCGGCCGATAGCCACCCGCTGGCGCTGGCCGCCGGACAGCGCTTTGGGCAGCCGCGCCAATAACGGCTCCAATTGCAGAATCTTCGCGGCGTTCAGCACCCGGCGCTGGATTTCTCCTTTGTTTACCTTGGCCAGCTTCAGGTTAAAGGCCATATTGTCGAAAATGGTCATGTGGGGATAAAGCGCATAGCTTTGAAACACCATGGCCACCCCGCGTTCCGAGGGCGGCAGTTTGTTCACCAGCCGATCGCCGATATAGATTTCCCCCTCGGTAATGGTTTCCAGGCCGGCAATCATACGCAGCAGCGTGGATTTGCCGCAGCCGGAAGGGCCGATAAAGACATAAAATTCCCCATGCTTGATTTCAAGGGAGACGTTATTAATCACCGGCGTGTCGTGAAAGCGCTTATTGACATTATTCAGGCGTATGGTGGACATGGTCCGGTTCTCCTCGTTTTATTTCACGCCGCCCATGGTTAAGCCGCGGACCAGATGTTTTTGTACCAGCAAACCCAACACCAGCATCGGCAGCATCACCAGCGTGCCGGCGGCGGTAAGGGGCCCCCATTCCGTGCCCTGGAAGGTCAGGAACGACGTTATCGCCACCGGCAGCGTCTGGGTGGAATCGCCGGACAGGGTGAGCACGATCTGGAACTCGTTCCAGATGAAAAACAGCGTCAGCACGCCGGAGGCCGCCAGGCCGGTGCGGGCCAGGGGCAGCATGACGCGCAGGAACACCGTCCACTCCGAGGCGCCGTCCACCAGCGCCGCTTCCCGCAGCTCCGGCGGAATATCCTCGAAAAAAGTGGTGATCATCAGAATGGTGAAGGGCACGTTCGCCACGGTATAGACCACGATCAATACCCAGTAGCTGTCGGTGAGCCCCAGGGTGGTAATCAGGTAATAAACCGGGATCACCAGCATGATCACCGGCGCGAAGCGCAGGCTCATGACGAACTGTTTAGCCCGTCCCTTGCGCTCGATAAAAAACACCAATCCGTAGGCAAACAGCGCGCCGGTAAACAGGCACAGCAGGGTGGCGCTCAGGGAAATCAGCACGCTGTTGCCGAAGGCGCGGATAAAATCGCCGTTGCCCAGCACCTCGCGGTAGTTATCGAGGATCGGGTGGAACCACAGCTTCGGCGGCATGGCGAAGGCATCGATGCCGTTTTTCAGCGACATGGTCACCAGCCAATAAATCGGCAGCAGGAAAAACAGCAGAATCACCGCCAGCACCAGGTAAAACAGCGTGCGGCGCCCCAGATACTTTATCCGTTCAAACATCTTTCATTATCCGTTTACTGGCCAGGGAGAGGACTGCTATCACCAGCAGCGTATTGATGATGGCAATCACCACCGCCTCGCTGATGCGAAAGTCCTGAAAACCGGTGAGATAGGCGAACATATTGGTGGTTTCCGTCGCCAGCGCCGGCCCGCCGCGGGTCATGACATAAATCAGATCAAAGGACTTGAAGGCGTCTATCATGCGCAGAAACAGGGCTATCAAGATGATGGGCTTGATCATGGGCAGCTTGATAAACGCCAGCAGCCGCCAGCCGTGGGCGCCGTCCAGTTCGGCGGCCTCCAGCGGCTCCTGGGGCAGGGCGTCCAGGCCGGCGGATACCAGCAGTATGATAAACGGCGTCCACTGCCAGACGTCCGCCAGGATGAGAGAAGCCATGGCGATGTCGGGATCCCCCAGCCAATCCACCGGCGCCATCCCCAACAGGCCGAGCAGATAGTTGAACAGCCCGGCACCGGGATCGTAAAAAATGCGCCAGATAAGTCCGCCGACGATGGGCGTGACAATCATCGGCAGCAGCAACAGCGCCCGCACCAGACGGCGGCCGAAAAAATCGCCGCTGATAAACAGCGCCACGGCGCAGCCCAGCACCAGTTCGATAAGCGTCGAACCGGCCACATATACCAGGGTATGCCACAAGGAGTACCACAGCCGCGGCTGTTGCAGCACATCGATGAAGTTGACCAGGCCGCTGAAAACAAAGGGCGGCGCCGACATCAGGTCAATATTGTACACCGCCAGGTAAATGGAATATCCCAGGGTATAAAACGAGACCAGCAATAGCGCGATGAGCAGCGGCCAGGTAAACGCCAGGCGCGTGAGTTTGGCTCTCATGGCTTAGCGCGACAAGGCTTTGTCATTGTTGCTGTTGGCCTGCTGCAGCGCGCTTTCCACCGATTGCGTGCCCGCCAGCGCCTGTGACAGCGCAATGCCGGTATTATTGATAATCTGCGTGGACTGCGGCACCGCCGGCAGATAATTGGCATTGCCGTTTTTCAGCGCCGCCAGCATACCGTCCTTAAAGGCGCCGTAGCGCTTGGCGAACGCCGCGCTGTTGATGGCGCTAAGGGAACTCACGCCGGCATTGGGGTTGAGCTCGACGGATTTCATCTGCGTCTCTTTGTCGGTGGCCCAACTGATAAACTTCCAGGCCGCATCCTGATGTTTGCTTGCGCTGGCCAGATAGAGCCCGTGCACCTGCAGCGCGCCGCTGTTGCCCGGATGATCCCCCGGCTGGGCCGGAACCGGGGCATAACCCACTTTACCCACCACGCTGGATTCCTTCGGATCTTCGTTAAAGCCGCCGTTCACCGTGGAGTCGATGGTCATGGCCGCTTTGCCCTGCTGGAACACCAGCCGGTTTTCCTGCCAGCCGAAATTCGCCGCGCCGATAGGCCCATAGTTCTTCAACAGGCTGACATAGGCTTTGGTGGCTTCAATGGCCTGGGGCGAGGCGATGGCGGATTTCCCGCCGTCAATCCACTGCCCGCCGTAGCCCCACAGGAACGCCGCCCAGGCAAAGGTATTCTGGATGCCCTGTGCGCCGCGCAGGGTAATACCGGCAATTTTGCCGCCGCTCTTCTCCTTGATGGTTTTGGCCGCCGCCGCCAGATCGTCAAAGGTTTTCGGCACCGGGATGCCGTATTGATTGAACAGGTCCTTGCGGTACATCAGGAAGGTGCTTTCGCCATACACCGGCAGCCCGTAAAAGTGATTTTGGTAACGCAGGGTATCGGCATAACCTTTGACAAAATCATTGGCGTCGTAAAAGGCGGTATCCCCTGACATCCACTTGTCCAGCGGCAGGATATAGCCCGCGGACGCGTAACCCACGGCATGGACCCAATCGTCCATCACCACGTCGTAACGGCCGCTTTTGGAAGAAAACGCCAACAGCGCCTTGGAAGTCAGGTCGCTGTAGGGCACGATTTCCGCCTGCACCTTGATGCCGGTTTGTTTTTCAAACTCCGGCAGCAGGGCCTTGATGGAGTCGCTGGTACTGTGTCCTTCCAGCAGTACGCGAAGGGTTTCCTGGGCGCCGGCGTGACCGGAGAAGAACAACAGGGTGCTGACGGCCGCGCCGAGGCGAAGGGTCTTCATGCTCATGATATGACCTTTTGGTAGTAGGATTTCAGACGTGAACAATTTCGCCGCTGCGGGCGGAGTCCATAATGGCAAGAGTGATACGCAACGCCTCGCCGGCCTCTTCGCCGGTGGCCACGCTGGTGCCGCCGCTGCGCAGATCGCTGATGAACGCCATCAGTTCTTCCCGCAGATCCCCCTTGATTTCCCCCTGGCTCAGCGGCCAGTGCTGGGTATCGATATAGCGGTTCATCTCTTCGCTGGCGTAATAGAGGCCGGATTCGCCGCACTCCACCTCGAACAGGCCGCCGGTGGTCAGGATCGACATCTTGGCATCCAGCAGGGTGCGCGAACCCGCCGGCAGGGCCCAAGAACTTTCCAGGTTCACCACGGCGCCGTCGGCAAAACGGATAATGGCGAACACCGCGTCTTCCGTGCCCAAATGACCCAGGCGTTTATTGGTGGTCTGCGCATACACCGTCACCGGGCGGGTATGCTTGAGCAGCCACAGCACCATATCCACATCGTGCACCGTGACATGCAGCGGCAGCGGCAGGCTGCCGCCATAGCGGGCCGGCCCCTCGATGGCCGGGCTATTGCGCCGCGCCGCGATATGGCTGATTTCCCCCGCCTCGCCGGAGGCGATAATCTCCCGGGCGCGGGAATAACGGGGATCGAAGCGCAGCAAAAAACCGATGCCCAGCCGGACTCCTGCGTCGCGGGCGGCGTCGACGATCGCCTGGCCGTCCTCAAGCGTGGCGGCGATGGGTTTTTCCAGGAAAATATGCTTGCCGGCTTTAGCCGACGCCAGGGCCGGCGCCAGATGAAAGTCATCCTTGGTGCAGATGCTCACCATATCCAGGTCCGGCAGCGCCAGCATTTCCTGGTAATCGCTAAAGCATTGCACCGCCGGGATCCACTGTTTCAACGCTTCGCAGCGGGCCACATCCGGGTCGGCGATGCCGATAACCTCCACGCCGTACAACTGCTGATATACCCGGGCATGCATGGCACCCATAAATCCGGCACCAATCACGCCGACCTTGATAATGCGGTCTTTCATTCTGCATTCCTTCTTTTCATGGTTTCAGGAGTCCCTCGGGATGATGCCAAAAAGGGGGGTCCGGTAGGGTGATGATGATACAAATATCATGCCAGTATAATACCAGATGAATAATACTATTTAATTACATATACTTGTACTCATTCATGGCATTTTATTCGAGATAGAAGCTGATAATTAGAGCGATAATGGCAGATTTTTAAGCACTATTTCAGTGCGCATTGTCACAAAACATGCGCAATTGTGGTGCCTTTGTTTTATTTTAAAATACCAGTTTACATATCTGGTATTAATATGCTTATCTGATCATCCACGCTGAACTAGCAAGAAGGACTGGGTAGGTTATGAACCTGAGCGGGCTCGAACATCAACTGGTTGTCTCCTGCCAACCCGTTTCCCTGGGGCCGATGGACCACCCGGATATCGTGGTGGCGATGGCGAAAAGCGCCGAACTGGCCGGCGCCGGGGCGGTGCGCATTGAGGGCATTAACAACATACGGCAGGTGGCGAGGAATTTGCATATTCCCATTATCGGCATCGTTAAGCGGGATCTGACGGATTCACCGGTGCGCATTTCCCCTTTTCTGCAGGATATAACCGATCTGGCCGCCGCGGGGGCAAGTATCGTGGCTTTTGATGCCACCCATCGGGTTCGGCCGGTGCCGGTGGAGGAGCTGTACCGGCGGGCGAGGGCGCTGAAATTGACTATCATGGCGGACTGCGCCACCCTAGCGGAGGGCATTGCCGCAGCGCAGCTGGGCTGCGATCTTATCGGCACCACCCTGTCCGGCTATACCGAGGAAACCGCCGGGCAGCCCATGCACCGGCCGGATCTGGAATTGATAGCCGCCCTGGCGGCCCGCGGCTACCGGGTCATGGCGGAAGGCCGCATCCGTGAACCGGCGCAGGCGGCGGCGGCTCTTGAAGCCGGCGCTTTTGCCGTCACTGTCGGCTCGGCCATCACCCGGGTGGAACATATTACCGAATGGTATCTCAGCGCGCTGGCGGGCGCGGAAAAACGGAGCAAGGGCGTATGATTCTGGCCTTGGATATCGGCGGCAGCAAAATCTCCGCTGCACGCATAGAAGACGGCGGCATTGTCGAGCGGCATCAGGTGCCGATGCGTTATAACGAAGAGGCGTTTCTGGCAGCCGTCCGGGAAGTGGCCGATTTCGGCCGTCCGCCGGAGAGGGTGGCGGTGGCGGCCACCGGCTTTTTGCATGACGGCAAGGTATTTTCAGTGAATATCAATACCATTCCCTTTTGGAAAGGTTTTCCGCTGCAGGCCGTGCTGCGCCGCCAATTCGCTTGTCCGGTGGTGATGCTTAACGATGCACAGGCGGCCGCCTGGGGCGAATATCTGCCGCGACGGGACAGGGTAAACAATCTGCTGTTTATCACCCTATCCACCGGCGTCGGCGGCGGCTTGATTTGCGACGGACAGTTGCGCACCGGCCCTCACGGGCTGGCGGGACATATCGGCCATGCCTCCGTCAGCATCCCGCCGCTGGACGCGCCGGTCCCCCCGTGCGGCTGCGGCCGCACGGATTGCCTGGAGCACGTGGCCTCCGGCACCGCCCTGGCGCGCCAGGCCCAGGCATTGCTGGGAAAGCCCATGGACAGCCGCGGGCTGTTCAGCCGCATCCCGCAGGATGAACGCGCGGCGGCCATTGTGGATAATGCCGCCCGGGCGGTGGCCCAGGCCATCGCCAACTGCCTGATGCTCATGGATATCGAAGAAGCGGTGATCGGCGGAAGCGTCGGGCTGGCGGCGGACATGATCGAACGTATCCGGCGGGAACTCGATGGGCTGCCGGCGCTGTTCCGCCTGCCGGTAAGCCGCGCCATCGCCGGCGCCGATGCCGGTTTGCTGGGAGCGGCCGATTGGGCGCTGCGGGCGGCGAGCTGAAGACAGGATTTACGTTTACACCGGCTTTGCTCCCCGCCTAAGCCTTACTGCTTATTGTTTCCTTCCCGCTGCAATTCCACCAAAAAATCATAGCTGTCGCCGCGATACCAGGTATGGGTATATTCAATGGGCCGTCCGTCCTCCAGATAGCAGTGGCGCTCCACGTGCAGCGCCGGGCTGTGGGGCGGCAAATCCAGCAGTTGGCTATAGGCCTTTGACAGCGGCTCGGCCCGGATGCGCTGCAGCGCCCGGGTCGGCATGGTGCCTCCCTGTTGAAACACCCGATACAACGAATCCCCCATGGCCCCGAGTGACGGGATAAACGCCTGGGGCACCACGGCGATTTCCACCGCCATCGGCCTGTCGTCCACGGTGCGCAAACGTTTCAGCCGGTAAACCAGCGCGCCGGGGCTGAGATTCAGCGCGATGGTCTCCGACGGCGTGGCCTGGATCAACTCCTTCTCCAGCCAGCGGGTGCCGGGCTGGTAACCGCGGGACAGCATATCCTCGCTGAAGCTGGTAAGGGAGGAGAGGGGTTTTTCCACCCGGCCGGCCACGGTACTGCGCGCGCCGCGGCGCTGGACTATCACCTGCGCCTGCGCCAGCTCGCTCAGCGCCCGCCGCACGGTGACCCTTGACAGGCCAAGCCCTTCGGAGAGCTCCCGTTCGCTGGGAATGGCATAGCCGGCTTTAATCACGCCGCTGTCCACCATTTCCCGAAAACCCTGCTCAAGGCGCTGATACAAAGGCCCCGCGCCGGGATTGGCGGCATCGCAATGTTTTTTCAGCATATCCATCAATTTCAGGTTCATAGGTAGGCTACTGGGTTTGCCGGCCGGAGAAGATACCCTTATTTTAATAGATTATGCCGGCAAAAATCTGTATTTGTTGACAAAGATTTGCTGCGGGACATAGGTCGGCAGTAATTTAACCCCCGATCACACCCTCGTTTATGCTCAAAGCGGATAACGGCAGTGAATTCGCCGGTAAAATGCTCGATAAGTGGGTTTACGAACGTCAGATAAAAATCGATTTCTCCCGACCGGGTAACCCGACGGATAATGCCACAGTGGAAACCTTCAACGGCCGGCTGCGGCAAGAGTGTTTGAACGAGAACGGATTTATGTCTTTGGATGATGCCCGGTGCAAAATCGAGGCGTGGAGACTATTTTATAATCAGAGTTGACCCCATTTATAAATTTAAAGACAGGTTTTTATTATGATATTTTCTTTGTCATATAATATTCGTCTACCATTTCACCTTGTATAAGCAAGGACGCCTTTCGGTGGCCGGTAATCACAAAACCTAATGATAGATACAACATGATTGCTGATGTGTTTTTTACCACGACAGTTAATTCAAGACGGGTGATGCCATTTTTTCTTGACCAGATTTCCGCTTCATTGAACAATTTTTTTGCTATACCTTTGTTCCTATATTCTTTTTTTACACCTAATACAATTGACCCAAGGTGTCTATTTCGGTTAAAGATACCTTTAGATATAACAGTAAATCCAACAATGTCATTTGTATTTAAGCAGATTAACATTTGTCGATCTTTTCCAAAGTTTTTGATTATTTCCTGTTGTTCACTTTTATCTGTTTTTCTTTCATCGGGTTCAATTAACATAAACTCAGATGTGTTGTCTAATTCCTTAAAAAAATTAAGAAGATTCTGTGCATCGTCTAAATTAACTTCTCGGATAAAAAATTCTTCTTTTTCCATAATGAATACCATAATGTTGAAACGAATAAATAAAACATATTTGCTAATAAGAAACTTAGTATGACTTCAGCAGAGGTAGGATTGATGATTTTAGATAGTATTAAAAAAATAATAAATACAGGTATGATTTTTAAATACACAGATTTGGATTTTGGTGATTTCGTTCTTATCCTATTAATAATAGAAACTGACATTAAATCAAAAAGTATTGTTAAAGAACAGGCTATGAGAATTGGTATTTCTTTGATCGAACCAAAGATAATAAAACTAACAATTGGAGAGGACGATGTAAATATGAAAAAATAAAATAGGTTACTTCTAGCAGAAGTTTTTAAGAAAAAATTTTCGTCTTTGTTATAATTTGTTGCCAATGAAATCACAGCAGAAAATCCGGTAACAAATAGAAAATTCATAATACCCATGTAAACAGAAAACTTGGATAACTCATTATTGTAAAATAGTGTAGATACATGCTTGATCAGTACTGACATTAGAATTACTAAAGATGCTGATGTTATTGATTCATATAAACCTATACACAATATGTCCTTTATGTAATTTAGATTTAACCTTTTTAAACACAAATATTTTATAAGCGGAATGGATGAGTGTATAGCCATATACATTCTAGTGATACTAATGGAAAGAGCAATGGAGAAAATTAAATTATGAGTTATTAAATATAAAAATATTAATGATGCGACTTCTACTAAAATACTGCATAGATTTACTTTAATCATGTACTTTTCATTATTTGTGGATTCCAAGACACTGCAATTTACAGAATACACACATAAAGGCAAAATTCCTAGAGATAAGGTCATGACTATACTTAAAGTTTTCTCATGATTGCTATAAAAATGTATTGAAGTTAACAACATCAAAGTCATCAAGGTTCCGATGATTAGGCTAATAATTAAAAGCCACGAATAATTGTTATAAGTCGATTTCTTATTGCTAATTTCTGACTTTATATTTATACCTATGAAAAAAGTATGTGAGGCAACAACAAACACTTGAATAAATTGTGTTGACAATAAAAAAAATCCAGAATCAATATTTGAAAATTGATATATCAATACAACAGTGATCAGTTGCATCGCCATAATTAGCACTCTGCTTTTGAACATGGTTATTGATGGTAATATGATTTCTTTATCAAAAAAATGCAATTTCTTTTTCCTTGTCATGAAATTCTAAAACATCCATTTTACTTTCTTTTATATATAATTTTCTCGGTTGTGATGCACTTTCTGATTTTATTGCTATAAATTTAAAACCAAACAATAAGTTAGAATAAATAATTATTTTATTCTTATTACTTTTATCGAAATAAGTCCATTGACTAGCAGAAAATACAAATAAGTCTTTTAGGGTTTCTATGCCCAATATATTTTTATTCTGGTTCTTAAAAAGGCAAAAATAGGCAAATATTCTCCAGTCAAGTTGGTAATTTCTTTTGTTAGTCCACCGTATGAATTTCTCAACTTCATCAAATGAGACGTTATAATGCGATCTGTTCAAAGGATTATTTAAAACATTCATGATATTATGTATCATGAGTTTAGATAAAGACTCTGACTTATTGTTTAGTAGCTTATGAATGTTTGAATCACAGGTTATTACGTAACGATAACAATTTCTATGCTCTGCATAACTCGATGTCATTAATCCAATCTCCTAAAACAAAATTATCATCCCTTTCAATAGATAATGACTCAAGACAATAATTATTTTTCATTCTAAATCTATTGAGGTAATATAATGATAGATTCGACAAATTACTTGAATGAGTATCAACTAAAAATGTGGGAGATAGTGACGTTTCTGCATAACCCCCAATGTGTAGATGACTGGATTTTAAATCTAGCCATTCGTCGAATGATGTCCCTGTGTTCTCTTGCGCAATAACGGCGTTTGATATGTCAAATAAAAGACCGCTACCACATTTTTTTATCATATCTCTAAAAAAATAAGGCTGTAACTTTGCATTTTCGTCAAGTATTGAGGGGAAATTTTCAAAATAAATCTTTTCACCAACTAAATCTTGCCATAACGAAATTTTATCAAAATATTCATTTGAATTATTGGAATAATCAACTTCACTCATGGTTGGTAATGGGAAATGATCATGATAAAAAATCCCGACATGGTCGGATATATAAATAGGGTTCAGTTCATTGGCCAAAAGTCTTATTTTACTTCCCAGACATTGCAGTTCAATTTTTCCTCTATGCATATACTGTGAATTCATAATGTGGAATGCTATCGGGAGTCCTTTACTCACATTAAGTATTGAGTCTGGAGTGCATTGCAAAAAATTATCTATCAAGATCTCTATAAAATCTATTTTATTTTTTAATATCATTTCTTTAATGTAATTTATTTCTCTGTTTCCAGACCAATTTGTTCCTATTAACATAAACTACCTGTTTATAAAATTTCTAAAAGATTTCAGATAATAGATCGAGTTAATAGCTTCATCTTCCTCTTCTTTAGTTAAGCAAATATTTATTTCGCTTCTCTCTATGCTCAACATCCATCTATCTATAAGTAATTCAATACTTTCTGATTTAGCTATTTCTATTTCACTTTTATTTATAATTGATTTAAATAGTATTTTTGATAGGTATGATTTGGCATGGTTTTTCATGATGATATTCGGACGATCTTTACTCTTTTTAGCTTCGATTATAATTGAGTTCAATTTTTCAAAATCGCCATTATAACCGGGTAAATTTTTTAACCAACTATTCTCTGTGTGCTCGATAGTAATATAGCATTCATCATTGATGAGTCTACTTGATATGATTTTATCAAGACAGTTCCAGACTATATCATGGACCTTCTCTGAGTGGCCGTCATGAAACATTCCATCCTCACCTACAATGATCCCTGACAAATGAACCTCAATTACATTTTCCCAATCTATCATTCCGATAAAAATGAGGGGGTCTGTTTTTGCATTCAATGCATTTATAATTAAATGTGCCAAATCAAAAATCTGTTTTGAATTGCTTTTTTTACTTATATGGTTTGCACTTATTATTGCATTAAATATTTCTTCGGGTCCTGATGAGTAAAAATTTGAATTCTCTATCCATGTTTCCATTTGATAAATATCGGAAACTCTTTTTAGAAAGGAGATGGCATTTTGCTCTTTTTCAGTACTACTTTCGTAATGAGGTGTAAAACCATATTTCCCAATGTTATCTTTTCTGTTCCCACACAAATGAAATCCTATGCTAATCGTGCCTGCGACGTCAATGCTCTTTGGCATTATTTCATTAATAAAGCGCACCCCACTTTTTATATTCTCTGTTATTGCGCTTCTGGCAATATGAAGAGAAAAATTTCCATCATAACTATCCAATGGTGTTTCTTTTTCATTCGTTGATAAAATATTATAGGCTGCTAACCCTAATTCCATCATAGATACATTGTCTGGTATGGGGATTTCTCCACTGATAAAATTAGGATTAAAACCGCATGCTATATTCATGTGTATTCCTTGTAAATTATGGCTAATCATTCCTAATGATTAGCCATTTATTCATAACTTTATAAGTTATAGGCACCGCAGGTGCGTTCTTTGTCTTCTACTATCACTTCCACCTCATCTTCAACTTCATTTTCAACTGGCATCTGATTTTGCATATCAATATCCTTGTGTTTGTATTTGGGAAGAAATTTTCTAAGCCATTTTTTTATACTGGGTGGCTTAAAAAATGTCAAAAAAATTTCATGAAGGTGTTTCGTTTGTGTTGAGTTATTTTTTTTCTGGCATGTAATACCGCTATTTATAAGTAAAGTTAATTATTGTATTTAACATTTATAATGATCTTTTATTTGTTATTTCGCTATGTTGCCGCAAATGTGATTTCATGAATATAAAAGACGGATTATTATGAATTTATTCTGATAATACTCGCCGTTGCTGTAAGTTATTTTATGATTTACGATAGTCAAATAGTCGAGGCAAAAATATTTACTCACGAAAGCCAGTTATAAACAAATACTGCATGTAAGCACATGTCATAATTATTTCATGTTTTATTAAGCTTGGGGATGGCTGAAAAAAATATGTTGGAAAAATTTCTTTCATCAATTATTAAATATTGTGGCTTTGGAATCCTCGACTGACCGTGTCCTTAGGTACCCCCGTTGACACTTCAAGTACATCATTGCTTAAATTTGGCCGGACGTCCCTGTTATCCAGCTGATAATAATTTATCAGTAAATTAATTATATTTATGATGGGATCTCAATCTTTTTATGCCATATAGGGTACATCTGTAGGAATTGAAATTGATTTGCGCGCCTGCCCGCACGGGAAGTATAAACACTGCCCTTGAATGACAATTTTGTCATCCGGCGGTCATGGAGCGGGGCGGGTTGATTTGGCATGCTGATGCCATATCATGAAAAGGAGATCCTATGATTTTAATAATCCTGGCCTATCTGGGCGGCGTGTTGACCATCGCCAGCCCTTGTATACTACCGGTTCTGCCGTTTGTTTTCGCCCGGTCGGATCAATCCTTTGTGCGCTCCGGACTGCCGCTGCTGGCGGGCATGGCGCTCACCTTTAGCCTGGTGGCCACCCTGGCGGCGGTGGGGGGCGGATGGGTGGCGTCGGCCAATCAATATGGCCGCTGGCTGGCGCTGGCCCTGATGGCGCTGTTCAGCGTGACGCTGCTGATGCCGCACCTGGCGGATCGGGTGATGCAGCCCCTGGTGTCGGCGGGCAACCGCATGAACGACCGTCTTTCTTCCGTCAATAAACAGGCGCCCATCGGCGTATCCCTGCTGCTGGGCGTGGCCACCGGTTTGCTGTGGGCGCCCTGCGCCGGCCCGATCCTCGGTCTGTTGCTCACCGGCGCCGCCCTGCAGGGGGCCAGCATCGGCACCACGCTGTTATTGCTGGCCTATGCCGCCGGCGCGGCCACCTCATTGACCCTGGCGCTGCTGATCGGCGGCAAGGTGTTCAGCATGATGAAGCGTTCGCTCGGGGCCGGCGAATGGATCCGGCGCGGCATCGGCGGCGCCATGCTGGTGGGAGTGGTGGCTATTGCCTTTGGCCTGGATACCGGCGTACTGGCGCAGATTTCAACCGCCTCCACCGGCGGTATCGAACAAAAGCTGCTGGACCGCTTCACGCCGAGCGACAATCATGGCGCTGCCCCGGCACTGGCACAAACGTCGGCGGCCGGCGCCACGCCGCAAACCGTGGCGGATATCTCGCCTATGCTTACCGATGACGGCCCCATGCCGTCCCTGGACGGCGCGGTGCAGTGGCTGAATTCTCCGCCGCTCACCGCCGCGCAGCTGCGTGGCAAAGTGGTGGTGGTGGATTTCTGGACCTACTCTTGCATCAATTGCCTGCGCGCTTTGCCTTATGTAAAAGCCTGGGCCGCCAAGTATCACGATCAGGGACTGGTGGTGATCGGCGTCCATGCGCCGGAATTTGCCTTCGAACGGGATATCAATAACGTGACGCGGCAGGCCAATAAGCTGGGAGTGACTTACCCTATCGCCATTGACAATAACTACCGCATTTGGCGCGCGTTCAATAACCAGTATTGGCCGGCCCATTATTTTATCGACGCCAAAGGCGAAATTCGCTATGAGCATTTCGGCGAAGGGGAATATGCGCAGTCGGAACAGGTGATTCAGCAGCTGTTGCGGGAGGCGGGGGCGCGTAACGTCACTACCGCCATCAGCCAGGTGCAGGGGCAGGGGGTGGAGCAGGCCGCCGGCGGTCAGCAGGACGCATCGCCCGAGACCTATCTGGGCTATATGCGGGCGGAGAATTTCGCCTCGGGACAGGCGGTCAACGATGCGCCGGCGGAGTACAGCCTGCCCGGGACGCTGTCCTTGAACAATTGGGGGCTCGGTGGGCGCTGGACGGTGGGCCCGGAAAGCGTGACGCTGAACGGCGACGGCGGACATATCGTCTACCGCTTCCACGGCCGGGATCTGCATTTGGTGCTGGGCCCGACCAAAGACGGCAAACCGGTACGCTTTCACGTTACGCTGGACGGCAAGGCGCCGTCGGGCGCCCACGGTACCGATGTGTCCCCTGAGGGGGATGGCACGGTAACCGAGCAGCGCCTGTATCAATTAATTCGCCAGCAGAACAGCACGGGCGAGCATACCTTCGACATTGAGTTTCTGGATGCCGGTGTTTCAGCTTACGCCTTTACCTTTGGTTAACGGCCGTGGGGACTATCATGACTAAACGCTTTTTCTTTCTCGCTTTCCGGGGCCGCCGCGGTGTTTTGGCGGCGGCAGTTGCCATTACCGCGCTGCTGTGGCAGTGCATGGCCTGGTCGTCGGGCGGCGCTGAAGACGCGGTAAAGATACCGCCCCCGGCCCGCGATGAGGCCGCCGCCACGGTGCATGCGGAGACCGCCGTGCTGGCGGGGGGCTGCTTTTGGGGCATGCAGGGGGTATTCCAGCATGTTAATGGCGTGACCGGCGTGGTGGCGGGCTATACCGGCGGATCGGCGCAAAATGCCAACTATAACGCCGTCAGCGGCGGCGACACCGGCCATGCGGAATCGGTGGAGGTGGTGTTCGATCCGACCAAGGTGTCCTACGGCACCCTGCTGCAGATCTATTTTTCCGTGGCCCACAACCCGACGGAGCTTAACCGGCAGGGGCCGGACAGCGGCACGCAGTACCGCTCGGCGATTTTTCCGCGCTCCGCCGCGCAGCAGCAGGTGGCGCAGGCGTATATCGCCCAGCTGAATGCCGCCCATGTGTTTGCCGCGCCGCTGGCGACCCGTCTCGAAAAAGGGGATTTTTACCCGGCCGAGGCCTATCACCAGAATTACCTGACCAATAATCCCGAGGCGCCGTATATCGTTATTAACGATTTGCCGAAGGTAGCGGCGCTCAAGCAGATTTTCCCGGCCCTGTATCGCGATGATCCTGTGCTGGTAAAAGTGCAGGAATCCTCTTATCGGCTGCCGCCGATATAAAGAGTGTCGCGCCTGGTTCCGGTCTTCCTTTGACAGGGTCGTTGCACCATCGGCGATGGCCGGCCTACCCTGGCATGGGGCGCTTCGCGGCCGACGATGGCCGCTCCGGCCCCATTGCCACGGTCTCCCGCTATTTGGTTGTTGCAGACGTATTCGACGGCTGAAAATTCACTCGAGGCTGGTAAGGAGGGGCAGGATGATAGAAGAGTAAACCGTCCGCGCCAGGACGGCGCGGATCGAGCCTACATGGATGTATTTACGGCGTGTTTACGATCTATCATCCTGACCCGACCGGACACGTCTTTAATCAGGCGTATTGCCTGTAATGGCATCCCTGGTATATTTGCCGTTCACCAGCCGCAGCAGGTTCAGCGGGTTGGCATCCTGCAGCGGCGGCGGCAAGAGTTCCGCCGGCCAGTTCTGCAGGCATACCGGCCGCTGGAAACGGCTGATGGCCAGGGTGCCGACGGAGGTGCCGCGGGCGTCGGAGGTGGCGGGCCAGGGACCGCCGTGCACCATGGCGTCGCTCACTTCCACTCCGGTGGGGTAGCCGTTGAACAATACCCGGCCGGCTTTATGCAGCAGGCGCCGGCATAGGGGGCTGGTCAGCGGTAAATCCGCCGGCTCCGCCAGGATTGTGGCGGTGAGCTGTCCCTGCAAATGGTCAAGGGCAACCAGCAGTTCCTCAAGATCGGCCACTGTTACCACTACCGCCAGCGGACCGAAGACTTCCTCTTGCAACACCGGGTCCATGGCGGACAGCAGCAGATCTTTATCTCCCTGATAGAGCCGGGATGCCGCCTGGTTATCGGCGGACTTGCCTTGCGCCAGCCGCCGCAGCGCCGGATGCCGGTCCCAGCGCGCCACGCCCTGCCGGTAATTTTCCAGGATGCCCGCATGCAGCATAAACTGCGGCGGGGCGGCATTGACCCACCGGGTCAATTGGCCGATAAACCGGTCAAAATCCTCTCCGGCCACGCCAATAATCAGACCCGGCTTGGTGCAGAACTGGCCCGCCCCCAGGGTAAAAGAGCCCACCAGGTCCTTGGCAATCTGTTCGCCCCGCGCCTTTACGGCGTTGGGCAGCAGCAGCAGCGGGTTGACGCTGGACATCTCGGCAAACACCGGGATGGGCTGCGGCCTCCGGGCCGCCAGATCAAACAGCGCCCGTCCGCCTTTCAGGGAGCCGGTAAAGCCCACCGCCTGAATTTCCGGCGCCTGCACCAGTTCGGCGCCGATAAAGTCGCCATAAATCATGTTAAACACCCCCGCCGGCAGGTTTTGCGCCAGCCGGGCCCGCTCAATGGCCAGGGCAATGCCTTCGGCGGTGGCCGGATGGCCGCTGTGGGCCTTGAACACTACCGGGCAGCCGGCCGCCAGGGCCGAGGCGGTATCGCCGCCGGCGGTGGAGAACGCCAGCGGGAAATTGCTGGCGCCGAATACCGCCGCCGGGCCGAGGGGCAGTTGATACTGGCGCAGATCCGGCCGGGGCAGCGGCTTGCGGCCCGGCAGCGCCGTATCGATACGAACATTTTCCGTATCCCCCCGGGCCAGCAATCGGGCAAACAGGCGCAGCTGACCGCTGGTGCGGGCTTTTTCTCCCTGCAGACGGGGCAGGGGCAGAGCGGTTTCCAGATGTGCCAGCTGCAGGAAGCTGTCATCCAGGGCATCGATTTCGTCGGCGATGGCATTTAAAAACCGTGCGCGCCGGGCGCTGTCGGTCTGGCTGTAGGCCGGGAAGGCGGCAGCCGCGGCCTGCGCTGATAAGCGGGCTTCCTCGGGGGTGGCCTGTGCATAGTCATGGCCGGTGGGTTCGCCGGTGGCGGCGCACAGGCTGTGAATGATATCCCGGCCCGCGGCCACCCGTTCACCGGCGATAAACTGTCCGCCGGCGGCGGCGGTGTGTGAAACAGACATGGTGCTCCTCCCGATGGCAGGCGCGCATGAGGATGCCTGCCCTGTTGACGCATAGGGTTACCTTGACGGTTATTACCGGCGGCGGCTTGAGGATTTTCGACGTGCCTGCCGGCGAAATCGGCACAGCGGACGGCGTAGCACGGCATAATCAGCTTTCGCTAACGCGTGCGGCCGGATAAAGATTTTATACCCGCAGGCTGGCGCGAAAATCGCTGGGGGTGGTGCCGGTCATGGCCTTGAACTGGCGGCTGAAGGCGCTGTGATCGGTATAACCGCACTGCAGGGCGATATCGGTGATGGGCAGGGCGCCGCTTAACAGCTCGGTGGCCTTCTCCAGCCGGATTTTGTGGATTATCTGGCGCGGGGTGAGCTGAAAAATACGTTTGCAGTAGCGTTCGATTTGCGCCACGGACAGGCCGGTAATCCGGGTCAGCTCTTCCATGGCCACCGGGCGATGGAAATTAAGCCGGATATGGCTCTCCATGGCGAGCAGGCTCTGGTAAGACGGGTGATTGGCGCGGGTCTCCTGGAGATCGTGGGAGATGCCCGCCATGCCGATTAGCCTGCCCTGGCGATCGTAGAGAGCCAGTTTTTGCGTCAGGCACCAGCCGGTTTTGCGGCCGCTGTAGAAATGCAGCTCCAGTTGATCCTCGATAGGCACGCCGGTGCGCATCACCTGGAAATCCTGCTCGATATAACCCACGCCCAGCCTGGAGGGAAATACCTGGGCCGAGGTTTTCCCCAGCAGCGCGTCGACGTTCTTGAATCCGCAGCGGGTCGCCAGGGTCTGGTTGGCCATCAGATAGCGCGCTTCGCCGTCCTTGATAAAAAATACCACGCCGGAAATGGCGTCCAGCAACGGCAGCAGCAGCGCGACGGCGTCCAGCAGGCTGTCCATGTCTTCGGGCCGACGCTGCGTCAGACCGGCACGGAGCGATGAAAACGTCCGGCGCGCGGACTGCGCATCGGCCGGGTTATCGCTGTCCTCGCCGCCGGCGGGTAGCCGTGAGGACGGAATATCAACTGGCGCTGACCACATAAGGACCGTCTCTTATCGCTGGATCAACAGGAAACTGGTGCAACAGGAATGAGGTAAGCATGCCTGTGCCGCCGGGTGGAGTAAAGCGTCCGGGCGATAGGATTTGATTATATAGGGTAAAATTCGAGTTGCCGGAAGGCTGCTACGTGAAGTATGGCGCGTATAAACCAGCGGCGGGGCTATGCCGTTTTCTCCATATGTGCTGTGGAAAGGCATCAAGCGCCGGCGGGGGCAATGGGTCCACTCTGCTTTAACACTCGCAAGAACCACCGGGGGGCAGCTGTGACATTATCTTCTCGTTATACCGCGGTACGCGCCATCGATTCCCATACCGCCGGCGAACCGACCCGCCTTATCATCGAGGGATTTCCCGATCTAGGTCAGGGTAGCATGGCGGAACGCAAAGCGCGTCTGGCCGGGGAGTTCGACCCATGGCGAAAAGCCGTTATTCTCGAGCCGCGCGGCAACGATGTGCTGGTGGGGGCGCTGCTGTGTACCCCCTGTTCGTCCCGGGCCGCCGCCGGCGTGATTTTTTTCAATAACAGCGGCTACCTGGGTATGTGCGGCCACGGCACTATCGGTCTGGTGGCTTCGCTGGCCTATCTGGGACGGATTTCCGTGGGCGAGCACCTGATTGAAACGCCGGTGGGGGATGTGCGGGCCACCCTGCACGACGACGGCAGCGTGACGGTGGAGAATGTGCCCGCCCGCCGCGCCGGGCGGCAGGTGGCGCTGGAAGTACCGGGTTATGGCCGGGTCTGCGGCGATATCGCCTGGGGCGGCAACTGGTTTTTCCTGATAAGCGGACACGGGCTGGCGGTGGATACCGGCAATCTGGAGGCGCTGACCGCTTACGGCTGGGCGGTGCGCCAGGCGCTGGAGCAGCATAATATTACTGGCGATGACGGCGGGCTTATCGATCATATCGAGCTTTTTTCCGACGATGCCCATGCGGACAGCCGCAGCTTCGTGCTCTGTCCGGGCAAGGCGTATGACCGTTCCCCTTGCGGCACCGGCACCAGCGCCAAGCTGGCCTGTCTGGCGGCGGACGGCAAATTGCAGCCCGGCGAGCAATGGCGGCAGGCCAGCGTTATCGGCAGTGAGTTTACCGCTTCGTACCGGCGTCTTGATGAGAATCAGATTATACCCTCCATTCGCGGCTCGGCGTTTGTCTGCGGCGACAACACCCTGCTGCTGGATAACCGGGACCCCTTTGTCTGGGGTATCGGCTGATGGGGCAAAGCCAGGGGGCCGATGCCATCGTCATCGGCGCGGGCATTATCGGCGCCGCCTGCGCCCGTCGCCTGGCGGCGGACGGCATGGACGTACTGCTGGTGGATAATCAGGGGAGCGGCGCCACCCAGGCGGGCATGGGGCATCTGGTGTGCATTGACGATAATCCGGCGGAACTGCGGCTTAGCAGCTACAGCCTTGGGCTGTGGCGGAAACTGGTGTCCGACTTGCCGGATGACTGTGCCTGGCGGGGATGCGGCACCCTGTGGCTGGCGGAAACCGACGAAGAAATGGACGTGGCGGCGGAAAAACAGCGGCGGCTGTCGCACTGCGGCGTTCACAGCGAAATGCTGACTCCGTCCCAGGTGGCGCAAATGGAACCCGCCCTGCGCTCCGGCCTGGCGGGGGGATTGCGGGTGGCGGGGGATGGCATTTTGTATGCCCCGGCCGCCGGCCGCTGGCTGGCATCACATCCGGGCATCACCCGGTTGGCGGGGGAAGCGGCGGCCATTGAGGGAGACGTGGTGATATTGGCAAGCGGAGAGCGTCTAACGGCGCCGGCCATCGTCGTCGCCAACGGCCTGGGCGCCGATGCGCTGCTGGGCAGCCGTTTTCTGCGGGCTAAAAAAGGCCATTTGGCCATTACCGATCGCTATACCCCCATGGTGCGGCACCAACTGGTGGAACTGGGCTACGGCGCCAGCGCCCACGCCGCCAGCGGCACCTCGGTGGCGTTCAATCTGCAGCCCCGTCCCACCGGACAGCTGTTTATCGGTTCGTCGCGCCAGTTTGACTCTCTCGATCCGGCCGTGGACGGCAAGGTGCTGGCCGCCATGCTGGCGCGGGCGCGGTCATGGATGCCGGCGCTGGCGGAAATGAACATTATCCGCTGCTGGACCGGGTTTCGCGCCGCCGCCGCCGACGGCTTGCCGCTGCTGGGTCCTCACCCTGATTATCCCGGCCTGTGGCTGGCGCTGGGACATGAGGGGCTGGGGGTGACCACCGCCCTGGGCAGCGCCGCCATTATCGCCGCGCAAATCCGCCAACGGCGGCCGGAAATAGACGATACGCCCTATCTGCCCGCGCGGCTGCTTACCACGGATTCTACCTCCCATTCGGTAGAGGAGACGCCATGACGCTATTGATTTCCATCGTGGTGGACGGGCAGTTTTTTACCGTGCCGGCCGGAATAACCGTGGCGGCCGCCCTGGCCTATACCGATAAGCAGACCACCCGATGCTCGGTGTCCGGGCAGTGGCGAACGCCGTTTTGCGGCATGGGTATTTGCCAGGAGTGCCGGGTGACCGTTAACGGACTGCGACGCCCGGCGTGCCAAACGATTTGCCGGGAAAATATGCATATCGAGAGGATTCAATAGTCATGCTTGACCTGGATTTATGCCTATCGAGAGGATTCACCCGCCATGCTTGACCGGGATTTCAGCTGTGAGCTGCTTATCGTGGGGGCCGGCCCGGCCGGCATGGCGGCGGCCTGCGCCGCGGCGAAAAGCGGCATAAACATCATCATTCTGGATGACAATCCCTTTCCCGGCGGCCAGATCTGGCGCGATGGCCCGGCGGTAAGCCTGCCGGAAGGGGCCCGGCATTACCGGCGGCAGCTTGATCAACTGCCTAACGTCTCCTTGCTCTGCGGCGCCAAGCTTATCGCCCCGGTAGGGGACAAACGGTGGCTGTATGAGCAGGAGACCGCCAGCGGCATTATCCGCTATGAGCGGCTGATTCTTTGCAGCGGGGCGCGGGAACTGCTGTTGCCGTTTCCTGGCTGGACCCTGGCGGGGGTCAGCGGGGCGGGAGCGCTGCAGGCCTTTATCAAGAGCGGGTTGCCGGTGAAAGACCAGCGAATCGCCCTGGCCGGCAGCGGACCTTTGCTGCTGGCGGCGGCGCAGGCGGTCAAAAAAGCCGGCGGCAAGGTGGTTTTACTGGCGGAGCAGGCGCCCGCGCTGCGCCTGGGGCGGCTTTTCCTGGGCCTATGGCGCTGGCCGGACAAGCTGAGGCAGTCCTTTTCCCTGACCGATCCGCATTATCGGTTCAACAGCCATGTGCTGGCGGCGGAAGGCGAGGGCAAGGTAGAACGGGTGATTGTCCGCCAGGGACGGCGGCGCATAAGCGTGGCGTGCGACCGGCTGGCCTGCGGCTTCGGTCTGCTGGCCAATATTGAACCGGCTCTGGTGCTGGGCTGTGCCATTGAAGGACAGGCAATACGGGTGGATGAGTGGCAGCAAACCAGCCGGGCGGGTATCTACGCCGCCGGCGAATGCGCCGGGGTCGGCGGCAGCGAACTGGCGCTGGTTACCGGCAAAATCGCCGGCTATGCCGCCAGCGGCAACCGGGAAGAGGCCGCCAGGCTATGGCGGGAACGCCGTCACTGGCGGCGATTCGCACGGGGGATGGAACGCGCCTTCCGCCTGGACGGCAAGTTAAAGCAGTTGTCCCGGCCGGACACGCTGGTGTGCCGCTGCGAAGACGTCGCCCTGCAGCAGATTTCCGGCGCGGCGGACTGGCGGCAGGCTAAAATTTACAGCCGCTGCGGCATGGGCGCCTGCCAGGGCAAAGTCTGCGGTGGCGCGGCGCGTTTTTTGCTGGGCTGGCCGCTGGCGACGCCCCGCGTACCGCTGGCGCCCGCCAGGCTGTCTACCCTGGTCAAAATGGGGGAGGGGGCGGATAAAAACCCCTAGGGGGCAATCGGCGGATTTTCCCCGTCCCGGGACATCGACACGCGGCGGCTAGAGATCATCCTGTCACGCGCGGTTTTATTTCCTTCGCTTGTTCCGGGCCTGGAAGCATGTCAGGATACCGTTTCGTATACCATATCGCTTATTCCGTTTACTGAGGTCATGATGTCCCTTTCCCTGCTGAATCCACCGAATCTGGGTGCTGCGCCCTCGGCGTCGGAGGTGATCACCAAACATTTGCGTGAGGCGATTATCGCCGGCCATTTCGCCGACGATGAGCCGATCCGGCAGGATGATATCGCCCGTCTGTTCAACGTCAGCAAGATCCCGGTGCGCGAAGCGCTGAAGAGGCTGGAAGCCGAAGGGCTGGTGCAATTCTTCCGCCACCGCGGCGCGATGGTGGTACGTATCTCCGAGCAGGAGCTGGCGCAAATCTTTGAAGTGCGCATCCTGCTGGAAGTCCAGGCCATACGGCTGGCGCTGCCTAATCTCACCGCCGATCATCTGGCCCGGGCGCAGGCCATCTGCGATCAGTTTATCGCTGACGACGACGTGGGCCGCTGGGCGGAGCTGAACTGGGCTTTTCACTGCTGCCTGTATGAAGCGGCGCAGCGCCCGTTTCTGGTGAACCTTATCCGTTCCATCCATGACAAGATTGAGCGTTTTTTGCGTATGCAGATGAGCCTGTCCCCGGACGGCAAGATGCGGGCCGACCGTGAACACCGGGCGATCCTCGCCGCCTGCGGGCAGGGAAACGAGGAACAGGTGACGCAGCTTATTGAACAGCACATCATCGGCGTGTGCCAGACGCTGCTCACCTATTTGCCCAAACCCCATGACCGCCGGTCCTAAAGCGCGTAAAACCTCAGCGCAGCCGCTCAAACGACGCGGCGCCATAAGCCGCTAAAGCCTGGTAGCGGCATGGACCTGCTGCGGAGCCGGCCAAACTCTTGTTGCCTTGACGGTCGCATATGCTCTTTCCCTTGTTCCTCAGGGCGCCGGGTTGCACCATTAAAGCGCGCCGGCATGGCGCATGTCGCCTTTCCCATCCTGTCCCATTGACTGCCGCAGTTCCTCTCTAATCCGCCATAAATTTATCATTAACAATAGGTTAATAGATATCACCATTTTTTTTAACTGTGACCGTCATAGCGGCATGCTGATTGCATAAGAGATATCGTATACGAAATTATGGCAGTCGCGTTTTCACCCACTCCTTCCCAACCGTTAAGAGGTAGCCATGAAACGTCAGTCTCTCGCCGCAATCATTGCCAGCCTGCTCTGTGCCTTTACCATTGCCCAGGCCCAGGCCGATAAACTCGATGACATCATCAACTCCGGTAAGCTGCGCTGCGCCGTTACCCTGGATTTTCCGCCCATGGGATCCCGGGACGCCGGTAATAATCCGGTGGGCTTTGATGTGGATTACTGTAACGATTTGGCAAAAACCCTGGGCGTCACCGCCGAAGTGGTTGAAACGCCGTTCCCCGATCGTATCCCGGCGCTGATGTCCAACCGGGCCGACGTTATCGTCGCCTCCACCTCCGATACGCTGGAGCGCGCCAAAACCATCGCCATGAGCATTCCCTATTTCGCCTTTCAGCAGGTGGTGCTGACCCGAGACGGTACCGGCATCAATACCTATAACGATATGAAAGGGCATCCGGTGGGCAATACCGCCGGTACCTTTGAAGGGCTGGCGCTGGAAGCGGATGTGAAAAAATGGGGCGGCGGCAGCTTTAGGGCCTACCAGACCGAGAACGACACCATTCTGGCGCTGAGCCAGGGGCATATCGACGGTACGGTGGTCACCTCCACCGTGGCCGCCGCGTCAATCAAAACCGGCAAATACAAAGGGCTGAAGGTGGTTGGCAATGCCCCCTATGTCATTGATTACGTCTCCCTGGGCGTGGCCCGCAATGAACTGGGCCTGCTGCATTACCTCAACCTGTTCGTTAACCATCAGGTGCGCTCCGGCCGCTACCAGGAGCTCTATGCCAAATGGGTGGGCGGCACGGCGCCTAATCTGACCGTTCCCGGCGTCTACTACTGATCCGCGAGGCAGGCATGATAACAACGATGACGGCACGGGGGCGCTTTCTGATTACCGGCAGCGCCCGGGGCGAAGTGTTATTCAGCCATACCGGCCTGAGCTTCTGGGGCGGCGTTGACGGCGCCAGCGGCGACATCATCGATCATCATCATCCGCTCCACGGCCGCTCCCTGGCGGGCAAAGCGCTGGCGATACCCAGCGGACGGGGGTCCTGCACCGGCAGCAGCGTGCTGCTGGAGCTTATCCTCAACGGCCACGGGCCGGCGGCGCTGCTGCTGTCGCAAGCGGATGATATCCTGGCGCTGGGGGTACTGGTGGCGCGCCAGCTGTTTGCCCGCCACCTGCCGGTTATCGCCCTTGATCAGGACACATTCGGGAAACTGGCGGGGTGCCTGCGGGTGGACATCGGCGATGACCGGCTGCGGGCCTTCTGCCAGGACGGGCTGTGTTGCCTGGATGTTCCGCTGACCCGGCCCGAGACCGGACTGTTCGTCTTAAGCGGCGAAGATCGCGCCATGCTGGCGGGAGACCAGGGCGAAGCGGTGCGGCAGGCCATGGAAATCGTGGTGTATATGGCGCGGCTGCAGCAGGCGGCGGGACTGATTTCCGTGAGCCAGGCGCATATCGACGGCTGTATCTATACCGGCAGCGCCAGCCTGGCCTTTGCCCGGCAATGGCTGGACTGGGGCGCCAGAGTGCGGGTGCCCACCACCCTTAACGCGGTGTCGGTGGATTGCCGCCGCTGGCGGGAGCTGGACATCGATCCTGCGGAAGGGGAGCCGGCAAGCCAACTGGCGCAAGCCTATCTGCAATTGGGGGCGACGGGCAGCTTTACCTGCGCCCCCTATCTGCTCTCCGGCGCGCCAAGGGCCGGCGAACATATCGCCTGGTCAGAGTCCAACGCCGTGGCCTTTGCCAACAGCGTGCTGGCGGCGCGAACCCAGAAATACCCTGATTTTCTCGATTTGTGCATCGCCCTTACCGGCCGGGCGCCTCTCTGCGGTCCGCATCTTGACGCGTCGCGCCGCGCCGAGGTGCAAATTGACGTTCCGCTGCCCGCGGAGGCGGACGATTCCCTCTATCCGCTGCTGGGGCATATGGCCGGGGAGCTGTCCCCCAACCATATCCCGGTGATCTGCGGCCTGGAACACAGCGGGATGAGCCGGGATGATTTGAAAGCCTTCAGCGCCGCCTTCGCCACCACCTCGGCGGCGCCGATGTTTCACATCGCCGGCGTTACGCCCGAAGCAACCGTTCCGGCGGACGCGCTGGGCGGCCGGCCCCCCCTGCGGCATTACCGCTTGACCCCGGCGGACCTGTTGTCGGCCTGGCAGGCGCTCAATACCGCCGTTGATAGCGGGGTACAGCTGGTGGCCTTGGGCAATCCCCATCTGTCCCTGACGGAATATGCCCGGCTGGCGCAGCTGTGCCGGGATGGGGAACGGCACCCGGATGTGGCGCTGGTGCTCACCAGCGGCCGGGAGGTGCATCGCCAGGCCGAACAGGCCGGCTATGTGGCGATCCTTGAGGCCTTCGGCGCCCGATGCATCAACGATACCTGCTGGTGCATGCTGCGCCGTCCGGTGGTGCCGGCGCATGCCGACACGTTAATGACCAACTCCGGCAAATATGCCCACTACGCCCCGGGGCTGGTGGATTGCCGCGTTCATTTTGCCTCGCTGGCGGACTGTATCGCGGCGGCCCGCCAAGGCTACGCCGACATTTCGCCGCCCCGCTGGCTGATGCCGCCCGCCGACGCTTTGGGCGGCACAGCCGACGACATGGTCCACGGCGCAGCCAATGGTACGGCCAAGGCTTCAACCGATGGCGCGATCACGGGTACAACGGGAGGCTCGCAAACGGATGTTTAGCTACAGTTTTCACTGGAACGCCGCATTCCGCGCCTTGCCGGAGATGCTGGCGGGCAGTTGGATCACCTTTTACACCGCCGTGCTGTCCATGGTGCTGGGGGTGATCATCGCCCTGCTGCTGACCATGATGCGCGTCGGTCCCTGGCGTATTCTGCGGATGTTCGCCGAGACCTGGGTGTCGCTGGCCCGCAATACCCCCGCGCTGTTCCAGGTTTACATTCTGTACTTCGGCCTCGGCGCCTTTGGTTTTTATGTGAGTTCCTGGATTGCGCTGCTGCTGGGTATTACGTTCAACAACGCCGGTTATCTGGCGGAAAACTTTCGCGGCGGCCTGCGGGCGGTGCCGGAAACCCAGATGCGGGCCGCGCGTTCCCTCGGCATGACGTCTTTCCAGGCCTGGCGGCTGATTGTGATGCCGCAGTTATTGCGGGTGGTGTTCTACCCGATGACCAACCAGATGGTGTGGGCGGTGCTGATGACTTCCCTGGGGGTAGTGGTGGGGCTGGACAACGATCTCACCGGCGTAACCCAGGCCTGGAACGTCAAGACCTACCGGACGTTTGAGTTTTTCGCCATTGCCGCCGCGCTCTACTACCTGATTGCCAAAGCCGTGATGCTGGTGGGCCGGCTGATGGCCTGGAGACTGTTCCGTTACTGAGGGCAACATTATGTTTAGCACCAGCCTTACCGGTACCGATTTGCTCTACCTGCTGCAAGGGGCGGGGGTAACCCTGGAACTGACGCTGTGCGCCATGCTGGCGGGCACCGTGGTCGGCGTGGTTATCGGCATTCTCTATACCCTGCTGCCCCGGCTCTCCATCCCGTTGGCCTGGTTTATGGATATTTTCCGCAGCGTGCCGCTACTGATCCAGTTCGTGCTGTTCAACGCCTTCAAAAGCATTATCGGCCTTAACTGGAGCGCCTTTGCCGTCGCCTGCGTGGTGCTGGGCATTTATACCGCCTCCTTTTGCGGGGAAATCGTCCGCGGCAGCGTGTTATCGGTACCGGATAATCTGCAACGGGCCGGGCGCTCCCTGGGCATGAGCCGGGGCCAGTCCCTGCGCCATATCGTGCTGCCGCTGGCGCTGCGGGTGGCTTTTCCCAGCTGGCTGAGCCTGTCGTTATCCGTGATGAAGGACACTGCGCTGGTGATGTGGATCGGCATCATCGAATTGCTGCGGGCCTCGCAAAACATTATTACCCGCATTCAGGAACCGCTGCTGGTGCTGTGCATCGCCGGGGCCATCTATTATCTGATGAGCCTGGTTATCGCGCGTATCGGCGTCCGGCTGGAAAAGAGGTGGCAGGAAAATGATTGAAATAAAAGAATTGCACAAGTCCTACGGCAACCTTGAAGTGGTGAAGGGTGTTGACCTGACGGTGAACAAAGGCGAAGTGCTGTCGATTATCGGCGGTTCCGGCTCGGGAAAATCCACCCTGCTGATGTGCATTAACGGTCTCGAACCCATTCAAAAAGGCCGGATACTGGTGGACGGCGTTGAGGTTCACGACCGCCGCACCGATTTGAACAAGCTCCGCTGCAAGATAGGTATCGTATTTCAGCAGTGGAACGCCTTTCCCCACTTGACGGTGCTGGAGAACGTTATGCTGGCGCCGCGCAAGGTGCTGGGAAAAAGCAAACAGGAAGCGGAAGAGATGGCGGTGCGCCAGCTGACGCACGTCGGCCTGGCGAACAAGCTGTCGGTCTATCCCAGCCGCCTTTCCGGCGGACAGCAGCAGCGCATGGCTATTGCCCGGGCGCTGGCGATGTCGCCGGATTATATGCTGTTCGACGAGGCCACATCCGCTCTCGATCCCCAACTGGTGGGGGAAGTCCTGGATACCATGCGGCTTCTGGCGGAAGAAGGCATGACCATGATCCTGGTAACCCATGAAATTCGCTTCGCCCGCGACGTCTCCGACCGGGTGGCGTTTTTCCATTACGGCCGGGTCCATGAAATCGGCACGCCGGATCAGGTTATAGGCCAGCCTCAGCGTCCTGAAACGGCGGAATTTCTAAAATCGGTGAGATAGGGGAGTCTATGCGTTCAGCCAAAATCATTCATGTCGTCAGCTGTCATGCGGAAGGGGAAGTGGGGGATGTGATCGTCGGCGGCGTGGCGCCGCCGCCGGGGGAGACCCTTTGGCAGCAGTCCCGCTGGATAGCCCGTGACGAAACCCTGCGCAATTTCGTCCTGAACGAGCCGCGCGGCGGGGTCTTCCGCCATGTCAACCTTCTGGTGCCGCCGAAAGATCCCAGGGCGCAGATGGCCTGGATTATTATGGAACCGGCGGATACGCCGCCCATGTCCGGATCGAATTCCCTGTGTGTCGCCACCGTATTGCTCGACAGCGGCATCCTGGAGATGCATGAACCGGAAACCCGGCTGGTGCTGGAAGCTCCCGGCGGTTTAATCGAGGTGCTGGCACACTGCCGCAACGGCAAGACCGAATCGGTAGAGGTGCGCAACGTGCCTTCTTTTGCGGACAAACTGGATGCCGCGCTGGAGGTTCCCGGCATCGGCACCTTGCAGGTGGATACCGCTTACGGCGGCGACAGCTTTGTGATTGTCGACGCCCAAAAGCTGGGATTCGCCCTGACCGCCGATGAAGCCGCCGATCTGGTGGCCACCGGCATAAAGATTACCCGTGCCGCTAATGAACAGCTGGGGTTTGTCCATCCGCTTAATCCGGACTGGGATCATATCTCCTTTTGCCAGTTAGCCTCGGCGGTTAAGCGCGATCAACAGGGGCTGAGCGCCACCAACGCGGTGGTGATTCGTCCGGGTAAAATCGACCGCTCCCCCTGTGGCACCGGCTGCTCGGCGCGCATGGCGGTCCTGCACGCCAAGGGCATGCTGCAGGTGAATGAGCCGTTTGTCAGCCATTCCATTATCGGTTCCACGTTTCACTGCCGCATTGACGGCCTGACCGACGTGGCCGGCAGAGCGGCCATTCTGCCACGCATTGCCGGCCGGGCGTGGATTACCGGCACCCACCAACTGCTGTTGGATCCGGCTGACCCCTGGCCGCAGGGCTATCGCCTGTCAGACACCTGGCCGGTGGGAATCACGAATTCTTAAAGGACACAGCGGGTGCTATCCGTTGAGTGTTTAACATTTATACCCGATAGATTTCGAGTCGCGGCCAACACCGCTGCGGCTCGAAATATAAAGGGTATAGTATACGAAATACCATTTGATCGAGAGGTGATATAGCATGGCGCAACAGGTTAGCTGGAGTGGGGTATTCCCTGCCGTTACCACCCAATTCAACGAAGATTTTTCCGTGAATCTGGAGGCCACCCATCAGGTGATCAATGGGCTTATCCGAGACGGGGTGTCCGGCCTGGTGATTTGCGGCACGGTGGGTGAGAACACGTCGCTGAGCATGGCGGAGAAGGTCAGCATCGTGGAAATGGCCAAAGACGCCGCCAAGGGACGGGTACCGGTGATTTCCGGCATCGCCGAGTTTACCAGCGCCAACGCCCTGACGATGGCCAAAGAGGTGCAGCGTATCGGCGCGGACGGCATTATGCTGATGCCGGCGCTGGTTTACTCGTCCAAGCCCTTTGAAACCGCGGCCCATTACCGCACCGTGGCCAGCGGTATTGATTTGCCGGTGATGGTGTATAACAATCCGCCGGTGTATAAAAACGACGTGACGCCGGATATTCTGATTTCCCTGGCGGATTGCGACAACATCGTTTGTTTTAAAGATTCCTCCGGCGATACCCGCCGTTTTATCGACGTGCGCAATGAGGTGGGGGATCGGTTTATCCTGTTCGCCGGGCTGGACGATGTCGTGCTGGAGAGCATCGCCGTCGGGGCGGTGGGCTGGGTATCGGGGATGTCCAATGCGTTCCCGAAAGAGGGTGAAACCCTGTTCCGGCTAGCGAAAGCCGGGCGCTTTGCCGAAGCGATACCGTTATATGAGTGGTTTATGCCGCTGCTGCATTTGGATGCCCGGCCTGATTTGGTGCAGTGCATCAAGCTGTGCGAAGCCATCATGCAGCGGGGTTCTGCTCTGACACGCCCGCCGCGGTTGGCGTTGCAGGATGAGGAGCAGCGATATATCGAAAAAATCATGCAGCACGCTCTGGCCCATCGCCCGCAGTTGCCGGATGTCGGTTTATAAGCAAACCGTCCGGTCCGGGTCTGGGCAACTCTGTCCGGGCCCTTTAAAACGCGCCGCGGCGTGATTCTCTGTTCGGGCCCGCCGGGCCTCTCTGTGGTGATTGGCTGCGGATTCACATGACCCCGGCGCCTCTGTTGCAGTTGCGGGATAACGCCGGGGCCTTCTTTTAGTCCAGCAGCGCCAGCAAATCCCGATAAAGCGCATCCGGCAGGGTGATTCCTTGTGCCAGACTGCGCTGCCGGGCTTCATAGCGCCGCTGAGAAGGCAGGCGGCCGTTTTGCGCCATGGCGGCGAACAGCGGTTCGGCGCGGGCCAGGTGTTCCTCTGCCTGGGCGCCGAGAAAACGCCTAGGGTCGAGGATGATAATCAGCTCGCCGTGATAGGGCAGCGCGCCGGCGCCATTGTCCCAGGCACGGGATTCGGCGCTGGTGAAATCGCCGATCAGGGGGCCGGCAATCAGTTCGATCATGGCGGACAGCGCCGATCCTTTATGGCCGCCGAAGGTGAGCATGGCGCCGGCCAGGATGGCGGCGGCATCGGTGGTGGGTTGGCCTTTATCGTCAATGCCCCAGCCGGGGGGAACCGGTTTTCCTTCCCGACGGTGCAGCTCGATTTCACCCCGGGCGATGGCGCTGGTGGCGAAATCGAACACGAACGGCAACTGTCCGGCTCGGGGCCAGCCGAAAGCGAAAGGGTTGGTGCCGAACAGGGGGTTGCTGCCGCCCGCCGGCGCCACCCAGGCGTGGCTGGGGGTGCAGGCCAGCGCCACCATGCCGGCGGCGGTGATTTCCTCGATTTCCACCCAGAGGGCGGAAAAATGTACGCAGTGATTGATGGCAAAGGCCGCTAAGCCGTTTTGCCGGGCTTTTTCCAGCGCCGGGGACAGGCCGCGGCGAAAAGCCAGCGGAGAGAAGCCGCCTTTGGCATCCACCTTCAGCAGCGCGGGGGCGACGTCGTGGGTTTCCGGCTGTGCGTCCGCCACCGCTTTGCCGGCCTTGAGCGTGGCGATGCAGCCCAGCAGGCGGTATAAGCCATGGGAAGCGCATTCGTCCCGTTGGCCGGCCGCCATGGTGTCGGCGATGGCGGCCGCTTGGTCTTCACTGAAGCCATGATGGCGCAAGATAGTGTGCGCCAGGGCGCGTGTGTCGTCTAATGAGAGCTGTGCCATGAAAGTCCTCGATTTCCGGTCTGTTGAACGACTTTCCCATGATTGACCCCGCCATGCTTGTGAGTATTCATCATCAAGATTGTCGATTCCGGCATAATCGACGCTGATTACCAGCGGCGCGGTTTCCCTTTTACACGCTCGCTGCACGTCCGGTGATCGCGGGCCTACCGTGCCATGAGGTGCTCCGGCGGGCGGGAAAACCACGCCCGCTTCGAGCTCATTGGCGCGGTCTCCCTTTAACACGCTCGCTGCGCGATCGGCGATCGCGGGCCTACCGCGCTGTGGGGCGCTCCGGCGGGCGGTAAAACCACGCCCGCTTCGGCCCCATCAGCACGGTCTCCCTTTAACACGAACAGTTGCACGCTTCAGTGGTTGCGGGTCTCCCGCGCCCGCGTGTGGGCCTACACCATCCTGGCCAGCACCGATGCGCCAACCAGTCCGCCCTGGGTGAGGAATTTGCCGGGCGTCACCAGGGGCTGGTCGTAACGATGCAGTACCCCGGCGCGTGCCTGTTTATCCAGTGCGGCAATCAGCGGTGCGGAGGAGGCCAGGCCGCCGCCGGCGACGATTTTCGATGGTCCGAGAATATTCACCAGCAGCGCCAGCGGTTCGGCCACCAGCTGAAGCCAGGCGTTCACCGTCAGCGTGCTGTCCGGCTGTTGATTAAGCCAGCCATCGACGATCTCCATGCTGGAGCGGTCCCGCTGGTGGAAATGGCGGTGCAGCCGCTCCATGCCGCGGGCGCCGCCGAGGGTATCGAGACAGCCGATTTGTCCGCAGGGGCAAGACAGACGGGGAATGGGATAGGTTTTGCCGTTAAGCGCCAGCTCAGTGCGGGTAATGGCGCCGTGGCCCCATTCACCGGTGACGCCGCCGTGGCCGCGCACCAGTTGGCCGTTGATCACCAGTCCGCCTCCGACGCCGGTGCCAAGGATTATCCCCGCCACTACCGTACAACCTTGTGCTTCACCGGCATGGGCTTCGGCCAGGGCAAAACAGTCCGCATCGTTGGCGGCGCTGACCGGACGGTTTAAGGCCGCGCTGAGTGCCGCCGCCAATGGCCGGCCGGTAAATGCCGGGATGTTTACCGACAGCAGTTCGCCGGTTTGCGATGAAATCAATCCGGCGGTGGACAGCGCCAGCGGGGTGTGCGGCGGTAAACCCGCGCCATAGTGTGTTATCAGGGATTGCATGGTCGTGACCACATCGGCCCATGATGCGGTGGGGGTGGGTACTTTTGTGGTTTCCTCGACGTCGCCGACGCGGCGGGAGACGCCGAATTTGATAAAGGAACCGCCGATATCGGCGCAAAAAACCGCTGAATCCTCGGCGATGATGGCAGATGAGCTCATAAGCCTGTTTCCGGTAAGTCCTGGACCGTTTCTAAATAATCCGCCATCGGCCAAAAGAAGCGTTGTTGCCGTGGGAGGGATCGGAGAAAAGCAACCGTATGCTGACCTGATTAGCTGCCACGCATTATGTCACACCATTGATATTGCCTACTACCCTCATTAATCCAGAAGCATTTATCTTATCTACTTAGATCCAATGTCGCTGATAATTAGATAAAAGAGCAGCCGCGTTGCATTAGATTGCGAAACTCCCCGAAATTTTTTTACGTGCCCGCCATGGTACGAACGGTATTTATATTCGGTATATAGGGGCGACGCTACATTGCGTTGATGAACACGTTCCCCACACCTCATGATTCTTTATTCAGAAAATTTTTCAGCGATGCCAGCGTCGTCGAGGATTTTCTGCAAATACATTTGCCGTCGGCGCTGCGGGAAATGTGCGACCTCGGCACGCTGGCGGTCACCTCCGGCTCCTTTGTCGAGGATGACATGCGCGCCCAGTACTCGGATATGCTTTACATGTTGCAGACCTCGGAAGGAGTAGGGTATGTCTACTGCCTCATCGAGCATCAGTCCAGCGCGGACGAGATGATGGCATTTCGCCTGCTGCGCTACAGCATAGCGGCCATGCACCGCCATCTTGAGCAGGGTCACAAAAAACTGCCGTTGGTCATACCCTTGCTGTTTTATCACGGACGCCAAAGCCCCTATCCGCACAGCCTTCGCTGGCTGGACTGTTTCCACAATCCGGCATTGGCGCAGGTGCTGTACGTTGAGGCGTTTCCCCTGGTGGATGTCACTGTGATTCCTGACGATGAAATCAAAACCCATCGGAAGGTTGCCTTGCTGGAGTATGTGCAAAAGCATATCCGGGCGAGGGATATCAATACCCGATATGTGGATATCGTCTTTTTGATCAAGCTGGCGCAGCCCAGTAAAGATCAGGTTAAATCGCTGCTTAACTATCTGGCGAAAGAGGCAGATCCCCTTGACTTGAAAGCCTTTATACGTATTCTTATCGAAAATACACCACGGTACAGGGAAGAAATGATGACTGTTGCGGAACAACTAAAACAGATTGGACGCGAGATTGGACTGCAACAAGGGCTACGATTAGGACATAATGAAGGTCGCATTGAAGGTCGTAACGAACAGGCAAGAAAAATTGCTCTTAACATGCTGGCTTTAGGTATGGATCGCGTTACGATTGAGCGCGTTACTGGTTTTAGCAGGCAAGATCTTGCTGACCTGGCGGATTTTGATTTACCTGCCGGTCACTGAGCCGGGGTCTTGGTTAAGACGGTCAACATGTTCAACGTGGGGGCGATTGAGATGCGCCCGGTTTATGCGTTAACTCAGGTACGATCGGCATTGGGTGTTAGTCTATTTCGATTTGTTTGACCTGCAGTTGGTCGCCGCTTTCCACCCGCAGGGCATGGCTGCCGCACTGGGGGCAACCGCTGTCATAACCTTGGACGGATACCCGCGTGCCGCACTGCCAACACCAGGCTTGTGCCGGGGCATAGCTCACGTGCAGCCGGCAACCTTCCGCCGGGGTATGGCGGCAGGCGGAGTCAAAGCAAAAACGCAATGCCTCTTCTTCAATACAGGAAAGGGCGCCGATTTCCAGCCATACGCCGGTTATCCGGTTGCCGCCATGACGCCGTGCTTGATCTTCAATCAGCTCCAGCGCGCTCAGGCAAAGAGATATCTCATGCATCGCGCTGTCCCAAAACGTGGGTGAATAAGCCGCGCAGGCGCGCATCGGTCGGGACGTCGGCATTTTTTACCGGCAGCGCCAGCACCATGCGCACGCACTGCTGTGCCAGCATGACGGCCGGTTCGGCGGCCAGAGCCGCCGGCAGCGGAGACATCAGCGAACAGCTGAGATACTGACCGCCACCGTCGCTTTCGCCCAGCGAATCACCGTCGCTTTCGCCCAGCGAATCACCGTCGCTTTCGCCCAGCGAATTACCGTCGCTTTCGCCCAGCGAACTACCGTCGATGTCGCCCAGCGGTTGGACGTCGATTTCTCCCAGGGTAAAGGTGATATTGCCGCAGGGCAGGGCCAATGCCAGACGCGAGCCCTCCGGACGGCGGGGCCATAGCTGTCCTGGCCCGGGGAGCACCAGGAGGCTCAGCATCCAGGGTGTCAGCAGGGCGCCGATCCATTGCTGTTCATACCGTTGAAACCCGCAGGCGCGGACAGGGATTTGCGGGCGATAAAACGGCAGGGTGCGCATTTCACCCGCGGCAATGCGGCTGAACAGGCGCTCCAGCAGCGGCTGCGGATTTTGCTCAAACCCAGGAATATATTCAAGCATGCCGGTTATTCCTCGATCTCGCGTTATATTCGGACATACCGGTTCTCCTTCAATTATCATGGGGCCAAGCACGCCGGTTTACTCTCGTTATCATCACTCATTCCGTTGTCCCGGCTCCGCTTTATGACAGCTGTAATGGGGTAATAATGTCCGCCGGTCGTTTCACCGCCATGGCGGCAGATTATCGCCGGCCGGTCCGTTGGCGGTTTGCTGTCCGGCGTCGCGGGGTACCGCGTTCACCCCCGCCTGGGCCAGCAGCGCCAGGACATGGTTCAGCGCCGGTTCAATGGCGGCGCTTACCGTCGGCGTCAGGCCGATGCCCGGCGCCAGCGACTCGGGTTCTATGCCTACCAGCGTAAGCCGGCGCGGGAACTCATCCGTCAGGCGCAAAGCCGTCAAGACATCTGACAACCCCAGTTGATGGGGAGAAATTTTGCGGCTGAACAGCGCAGGCACTTCCGCGTCCCGTAGTACCGTCACGCTGCCCGGCGGGGCGCCGGTCAGTACCGCGTCGGCGACAATCAGACTATCGCGGCTGGACATGATCTCCATCAGCGCCATGCCGGAGGTGCCGCCGTCCAGTATCTCCACCGGCGGCGACAGGATAAAACGCCGCTCCAGCGCCTCCACTACCCGTACGCCGACGCCTTCGTCCCCCAGCAGCAGATTGCCGATACCCAGAATCAGGATATTCATCACGCCGTCCGCACGGCGGTGACTTCCGCTCCGGTCGCATCCACGATATGCACCGCGCAGGCCATGCAGGGATCGAAAGAGTGTATGGTGCGCACCACTTCCAGCGGTTTGGCCGGGTCCGCCACCGGGGTTCCAATCAGCGAGCGCTCGTAAGGGCCGGGCTCGTCCTGGTTGCTGCGCGGGCTGGCGTTCCAGGTAGAAGGGACCACCGCCTGGTAGTTGGCGATTTTACCCTCCTTGATCACCACCCAGTGGGAAAGCATGCCGCGCGGCGCTTCCACAAAACCCACCCCGCGAATCTCGCCGCTTTGGGGAATATCATGCTGGATAAAGGTCTCATGGTCGCCGTTGCCGATATTGGTCACCAGCGCCTGCCATTGCTGCGCCAGGGTTTCCCTCAGCACGCAGCAGTGCACGGCGCGGCCGACGATGCGGCCGGCTGTGGACGGTAATTGATCGGGACCCAGCTCCAGGCCGCTGAGCCGCCGCAAGTCGGCGCCGATAAACGCCAGGTGCCTCTCGGTGGGTTCATGGCCGGCCGCCAGGCTGCACATCAGCCATGCCAGGGGACCCATTTCCACGGTTTTGCCATAAAAAGTGGGTGCCTTGACCCAGGAGTATTTGCCGTCGTCCTGCCAGCCGGTATAGTGGGGCCGGGTTAACCCCTCCCACGGCGCCAGCGGCTGGTCGTCCTGATACCAGGCATGCCGGGCGCTCTCCTCAATGCCTTTCATCAAATAAGGATCCCGGTGGCTGGCGATCGGGCGGAACGCGCCGTTCTCCAGGTAGCCCCCCGGCAGCAGGAATGTCTCCCCGCCGCCGTCAACTGGCAGTTCCGGGGCGCACAGGTAGTTGTCGGCGCCCTTGCCCAGGCTCAGCCACTGCGGATAATGGGCCAGGATCACCGCCGTATCCACCCGGTACACCTGCTCGATAAAGTCCCCCAGCCGGTCGATAAAGGTCTTGAGGTACATCAGGCGTTCCATGTTCAGCACGTTCGGCGCATCCAGGTTGATGGGATTGGCCACGCCGCCCACAGCCAGGTTCTGGATATGCGGCGTTTTACCTCCCAGCATCGCGACGATGCGGGTGGCGTCGCGCTGGCACTCCAATGCCTGCAGATAGTGCGCCACCGCGATGAGGTTCACCTCCGGCGGCAGCGCCATGGCCGGGTGGCCGCCGTAGCCGTTGGCGAAAATGCCCAGTTGGCCGCTGGCCGCCAAATCACGGATTTTCCCCTGTACGCGGGCGAACTCCGCCGCGCTGTTCAGCGGCCAGTCCGACAGCCCCCGCAACAGGTCTTCTGCTTTTTGCGGGTCGGCCTTCAAGGCTGAAACGATATCCACCCAGTCCAGGGCCGACAGTTGATAAAAATGCACGATATGGTCGTGCAGGGTATGGGCCGCCAGAATGATATTGCGGATGTATTGCGCATTCACCGGCACCGCCATGCCGAGGGCGTTTTCCACCGCCCGTACCGAGGCGATGGCATGTATGGTGGTGCAGACGCCGCAGATGCGCTGCACGATTATCCAGGCATCGCGAGGGTCCTTGCCCTGCAGGATTTGCTCCATGCCGCGCCACATGGTGCCGGAAGACCAGGCCTTAACCACCTTGCCTTGTTCGATTTCGCAGTCGATGCGCAAATGCCCTTCGATGCGGGTGACGGGATCAATGGTGATGCGCTGACTCATTATCAACCTCTGTCTGGTGATGATTATGTACCACAATATGGGCCGGCAGCACCGGCAATAGCCGAATCAATAAAATGTAGGCACACACCTCCATGGCCAGGAATCCGACGCTTATCAGGATTTCGCTGGCGGTGGGGAAATAGTGGTAACCGTTGCCGGGATCGAACGCCAGCAGCGAGTAGTCCATGCGCCATAGCACCGCGCCGAGGATCATGCACAGCGCGCCGGTGAACAGCAGCCGCGCGTCGTGGCGGCTGACTTTCAGGTTAAAAATGATAAGAGGCAGCAACATCAACAGGATCTCGCACCAAAAGGAGAGGGCGTAGCGATCCAGATGCCAGAGATAGGCGGTTTTATGCCGGAACAGCAGTTCGCCGAACCTCAGCGCAATGAACAGGATAAGGAAAATATTGATAATCCGCGTCAGCCGGTAAAACAGCGAGGTCTCGCTGCCGCCGGCGCCCCGCAGGCCGGCCTGCACCAGGGAGCCTTCGAACACCACCATGGAAAAGCCCATGATAAAGGCGGTAAGCAGGGAGAACAGCGGCAACATTTCATAGCTTTGCCACAGCGGATGCACCTTGTTGCCGGCGACGATCATCAGCGACCCCATGGAGGATTGGTGCATCATGGGCAGCAGCGCTCCCAGGCCGATGATAAAAAACATGATGCTGTTCAGCCGCTTGAGAGACACATGCCAGCCCAGGCGTTCCAGCGTCGCCGGCGCGAATTCCAGCGTCATGACGCCGATATAGACAGTCATGCAGACGGCGGTTTCAAACAGCACCGAGGAGGTGTTGAACTGCCCCGGCAACAGGATATAGGGCAGGTTCCAGTATCGGCCGAGATCGATGGTGATGGACAGCCCCCCCAAGGCGTAACCGAACAGGCTGGCCAGCAGCGCGGGCCGTACCAGGGGATGATACTCGCCGCGGTTAAAGACATAGACCGTCCAGGCCAGCGCCCAACCGCCGCAGGCCAGGCCGGTACCCACCAGCAGATCGAAGGCAATCCACAGGCCCCAGGGATAACCGCCGTTCAAATCGCTCACCGCACCGATTCCCATGAAAAGGCGTTTGACGATCATCAGGCCGCACAGCGCTACAAAGGGAGCCAGCAGCAGCACTGGCCAGGTCAGTAGCCGGCCTCCCAGCGGTTTTGCCTCATGCGTCGTTTTGATGGTCATTCTCCTTGTCCGGCGGGTCTTTTTTCATGTTGCGGTGTACCAGGGTGGTGATCCCCGCCAGCAGCGCCAGCGGGATCACCATGCCCTGATACAGGGTATGCTGCAGATGCTCGGAGCGTTCGCCGGTGGACAGGGGCGCCAGGGGCGGCAGATCCAGTCCGGCGAAGGGCACGCCCGCCAGCACCAGCACCTGGGTTCCGCCGCCCTCTGTCTCGCCGTAAATATGTGGGTTATAGCAGGCCGCCTGACGTTCATAGGTATCATTGTCCGATAGCCGCTGCCGGGGATAGCGGTAGGTATCGCCGGCTTTCATTCCCAGGCGCCGTTTCGCTTCCGCCAGTAAATCCTGCCGCGTGCCGAAAATTACCGCGCCGGTGGGGCACACCTCCACGCAGCCGGGCAATTCGCCGCGATCCAGCCGCCCCAGGCCAGGCTGGTTGCACAGCTCACATTTATGGATCTTGCCCACCGGACTGTCGTAATCATATTTGGGTACGTCGAACGGACAGGCCACCATGCAATAACGGCAGCCGATGCACACCGACGGGTCATAATGCACCACGCCGGTGACCGGATGTTTTTTCAGCGCGGTGACCGGACACACGGAAACACAGTTCGGATCAACGCAATGCATACACTGTTTTTTGATGTAGGCGTAGCCGTTTTCCGTCTGGTCTTTGTGTTGGCCGCTGCCGCTGCTCCACACCTGAATAATGTTGTTGGTGTAGGGACTGAGCTTATCGTTATTCGACCAGTTGGCCTCGCCGCCGGCATAGGGTCCGCCGTGGGGACGCCCATCGCTGTGATTTACCTGCTGGCACTTGCTGACGCAGGCCTGGCACCCGATACACAGAGTTGAATCGTACAGCATGCCCAAGGCACCTGGGATCGGC
The DNA here is from genome assembly GCF_047324245.1 of Sodalis sp. RH16. Taxonomy (NCBI): domain Bacteria; kingdom Pseudomonadati; phylum Pseudomonadota; class Gammaproteobacteria; order Enterobacterales; family Bruguierivoracaceae; genus Sodalis; species Sodalis sp. RH16. The sequence continues at coordinate 4,392,379 of NZ_CP178737.1, forward strand.
GCTTTGTTTTGCGCCGCTCCCCGGCCGGTTGCCGGGATGGCGGCCATCAGGACTCCCCCTGAGGCCAGTTTGAAGAAGTGACGTCTGTTCACGGCTTATTTCCCCCGCGGCGTACGGTCGTCATCTTCGCGATGCTGTTTCTGCTGTCGCCCCAGCTCCCGCACCGTCATCAGGCTGACTCCCGCCACCACTCCCACCACGCCGCCAATCAGTCCCATGGCGGTGAGGGAAATCTTTCCGCCTTCGGTTTTGTGTACCGCGGGCTTATCCACCCGCGGGGTGGGATTGGCGACATCGGCCAATTGGGAAATGCCCTTGGTGAAGCCTACCCCCTTCTCGTTGCAGCCGTAGCAGGGATGGCCGATGCCCACCGGCCAAATCCCTCCCCCCACATCGCAAAATTGCAGGGTGGAACAGTTGCCGTAGGTTTCCGGGCCTTTGCAGCCGAGGTGGTAGAGACACCAGCCCTGCCGGTGGCCGTCGTCGCCGAACCGCCGGGCAAAGCGGCCGGCGTCGAAATGAGGGCGGCGCTCGCAGTTTTCATGGATCAGCCGGCTGTAGGCAAAGGCGGGGCGATTAAGATTATCCAGTGCCGGCGGACGCTGCCAAGTAATGATATGGGCTACCGTAGCCAGGAAATTGTGGGGATTGGGCGGACAACCCGGAATATTGATCACCGTTTTTCCGGGCAGAGCCTCCTGCAGGCTGGCGGCGCCGGTGGGATTGTCGCCGGAGGATGGCACGCCGCCCCAGGCGGAGCAAGAGCCGATGGCGATAATCGCCGCCGCGTTTGCCGCCGCGGCGCGGATGTGTTCCACCACCGGTTTACCGGCCACCATGCAGTAAATCCCGCCGTCCTTGAGGGGGATGGAACCATCCACCACCAGGATATATTTTCCCCGGTATTGCTCCATCACCTGGTTTTTGTTCTGCTCGGCCTGTTCGCCGAAGGCGGAAGACAGTACCTCGTGATAATCCATCGAGATAACGTTCAGCAAGAGATTTTCCAGGGTCGGGTGCGTTGCGGCCAGCAGCGCCTCCGTACAGCCGGTACACTCCTGGGCGCCGATCCAGATAACCGGCGGCCGGCGGGGGGAGCTTACCGAGAGGGCCATTTCGGCGGCGGCCTTGGTGCTGAGCCCCATGGTGGCGGCCAGAGCCCCACAGAGTTTCATAAAATCACGGCGGTTGATACTCTTTTGGGAAAGCAGCTGATTTTCCCCGGCCATGTTTATCATCCTTATTGTTCTAGTTTTTCCGCGCCTGTGGCGATGGCTTTATGAGCGAGCTGCCAATTTAATACCCGGGAATCCTTCACACGTTAATCTGCATCAAATAAAATGAGGTTTTCCTATATTAATTTCATTTAATCTAGCGGGTGACAAAGGAAATGATTTTTGTTGAGTGATAAAAGCAATTTTAAAATATTTTCTGAGTGCTAAATCGTGCCAGCTAATTTTTAATGCCATTTATTTAAGAGAACCTAGACTGAGGTCATAGCTGCGTCGGAAAAGCCGCTTAAGAGGCTTATTAACTTAAAAAACAACAAGATACTATTAATATGAGAGTTTTGTCATCTGCAACTCAAATTATTTAGGATAAAGCGCCTGGGAATAGCCTATCGCGCTCCATTAATGCATGGCCTTTGAATGAACAAAAGATCGGGAAATGGCATTTTATCGCTCATTATTCAGCGGAAAGGATGGGTGGATTTCTTAATTGAATAAGTCCGGACGATGGGCAGACCCTCAATTAACGCTATTCGATCTCTATGATACGGAATAATTTACTTTAGTGATAATTTGCCTGCGGACGGCTACACCCGAGTCGTTTATGACCGTTTTCGGCAAAATGTTACAACATGTTCCTGCCAGGGGCTCAATAATATATTTCGGTTTTTTAGTCCATGACAATGGCTTACCATAACAGCCACTTCAACTTGCCTGGTCTATGGATACCCGATGCGTTACCTGGCTGCATTAGTGCCTTTGTTCGCTTTACTCTCCGCCTGTAGCAGTAAACCGGTGCCCCCCGCCGAAGCGCCGTTGGGCGCCGTTTCGCCGGGCGGTTTTCTGCTCCAGCCCGATCACAGCGGCCTGCTTGCAAACGGCGATTTCGCAGCCGACCCGGCGGTGGACCGCTTTGTGGATAAAATGGTGGCCGAACACGGCTTCGAAAGGCAACAGCTCCATGACGTTTTGGCTCAGACCAAACGATTGGACTGGGTGCTTCGGCTGATGGATCAACAGGCGCCGTCAGGGCCGCCGTCAACGGTTCCCAATGGCGCCTGGCTCCGTTATCGCGGTAAGTTCATTACTCCCGACAATGTGCAAAACGGCGTGGCTTTCTGGAATCAGTATGAAGATGCCCTGCAGCGGGCCTACCAGATTTACGGCGTACCGCCGGAGATCATTGTCGGCATTATCGGGGTGGAAACCCGCTGGGGCAGGGTGATGGGCAAAACACGCACCATCGATGCCCTGGCCACGCTGGCTTTCGCCTATCCGCGGCGCGCCGATTATTTTGCCGGTGAACTTGAAACTTTCCTCCTGATGGCGCGCAGCGAAGGGGATGACCCGCTCTCGCTACGCGGCTCCTATGCCGGCGCCATGGGCTATGGTCAGTTTATGCCGTCCTCCTTTAAGAGTTATGCAGTGGATTTCAACGGCGACGGACATGTCAACCTGTGGGATCCGGTGGATGCCATCGGCAGCGTGGCCAATTACTTCCAGGCCCATGGCTGGGCGCGCGGCGGCGCGGTAGCGATACCGGCCATTGGCCAGGCCCCGGGATATGGTCAGGGTTACGATACCCGCTACTCTGTCTCCACCCTAGCGGCGGCGGGGCTGAGTCCGCAGGGTTCGCTGCAGGGCTATCAGGAAGCCAGCCTGCTGCGTCTTGATCTGGGCAACCGCTACCAATATTGGTACGGACTGCCGAATTTCTATGCCATTACCCGTTATAACCACAGCACCCATTATGCCATGGCGGTATGGCAACTGGGCGAGGCGGTAAACCAGGCGCGCCAGGGCAATATGCTGGCGTCGAACTGATCGCCTTAGCGGAAAAACCGGGGCGGATTGCCCTGGTTTTTTTATCGCTTGGGACAGGATGAGGTAGAGCAGTTTTACAAGGACGCGCCGGGGGAAAAGCTGAAAGTGATATTAAAGGATATATGCTGGAAGGATATTATTGTTAATGCAGCGACTCTCCGTTTAAATTAAAATTCAAAGAGAAGCTTGAAATTATAGCTTAATAGGTAAAGTATGCAGCGAGCAGCCGGTTATTTAGGATATATCCTAAATCCTCTTATTTTATTATTTATAAATAAAGGGCAAAAAAAAAGACCCTGCCTTTTAAAGCATAAGCCCCATCACCAGATGAACAGGGCTACGGCCTTGCGGCCTTAGCCCCACTATTCAATTATTTCTTTCTTTTATCAGAGGCTTGAGTTGCTTCTGCTGCTGCTTTTTCGTTAGCGGCCGGTTTTTGATTCTTCTGCTGATCGTTACCCTTAGCAGAACCTGATTTAGCATTTTTGTCATTCTTGGACATTCTATATACCTTGCATAGTAAGGTCGTTCCGACATTGGAACTTTCCTCTGGGCATATCATGTGCCTTTGAAAAATTATTTCAAGCGCTATGAGAGGGAGAAATGAAATTATTTTTATTGTGGAAAAATTCGGCGGCCGCTATTAAATTGCCGGTTTTGCCAATAAGACGGTAATGTTATAAAACCTGTGGAATTTTTAATGATGGTAATAATTTTTAAGCTAACCGTTAATTGGACGGATCCCTGAAAACAATCGAAGTCAACCGTATTATTGTGCTTAAAACACAGCAAGTTGCAAAACTCTTTCTATACTTTAGCCGTATTGATGCGTTTTCAACGCCGTAGAGACACGGCGTCTGGGTGGCTTTCCTCGGTCCTGGCGACATTGAGAAGCGTAAATGAAGTTTTAACTCTCATCATTGAATGACTCCATTGAAGACAAAGACGGCTTTTTTATTAACCCCGATGTTTCTGTTACAGCCCGCAACCCTCTGTATAGCGCAATCCGCCCCGCTTGCCGCCGGGCCCGGCGCCAAAGCATCGCAATCCACTACCATCATGGTTATCCAGCGGCCCGGCGGACTGTCGGAACTCTACACACCGGCGTCGGTCAGCGTGGTGAACGGCGAGGACCTGCGCGGCGACCGGCCAAGGGTGAACCTGTCGGAAGGCTTGGGCAGCGTGCCGGGCCTGCAAATTCAAAACCGGCAAAATTACGCGCAGGATCTCCAGCTGTCGGTGCGCGGTTTCGGCAGCAGATCCACGTACGGCGTGAGCGGCGTGCGCATCTATGTTGACGGCATCCCGGCCACCATGCCTGACGGGCAGGGCCAGACGTCGAATATTGATCTTAATTCGGTGGATAAAATCGAGGTGCTGCGCGGGCCCTATTCGGCGTTGTACGGCAATGCCTCCGGCGGCGTGGTAAACGTGGAGAGCCAGACCGGGTCGCAGCCCGATACCCTTGAGGCCGGCACCTATTACGGCAGTTACGGCACCTGGCGCAATAGCGTCAAGGCCAGCGGCGCCACCGGCGACGGCACCCGTGCCGGTGACGTGAATTACTCGGTATCCGCCTCGCGTTTTACCACCCAGGGTTACCGCGACCACAGCGGAGCGCAGAAAAACCTGGGTAACGCCAAGCTCGGGGTCCGTTTGGATGACGCCAGCACGCTGACGCTGATGTTCAATAGCCTGTCCGTGGATGCCAACGATCCGGGCGGGCTGACGGAGGACGAGTGGCATGACAATCCCCGGCAGTCGCCGCGGGGGGAGCAGTACGATACCCGCAAATCCATCGATCAGACCCAGGCCGGCTTGCGTTATCAGCGCCAGATGAGCGATAACGATGAACTCTCGGTAATGGCTTATCACGGTGAGCGGCATACCACCCAGTATCAATCCATCCCCATGGCGACGCAGCTCAGTCCCACCCAGTCCGGCGGCGTGATCGTGCTTGAACGGAAATACCAGGGCATCGATACCCGCTGGAAACATGAAGGCAGCATGGGGCCGGTACCGGTGACCTTCACCGGCGGACTGGATTATGAAACCATGACCGAACGGCGCCAGGGCTTTGAAAATTTTATTGAACAGGACGGCGCCCCGGATTACGGCGAGAAGGGCGACCAGCGGCGGAACGAGAAAAACCGCATGTGGAACCTGGACCCCTATCTGCAGACCACCTGGAAACTCGCCCCGCGCTGGACGCTGGATGCCGGGCTGCGCTACAGCACGGTGAATTTTGATTCACATGATTACTACATCACCGCGGGCAACGGCAATGACAGCGGCAGCGCCCGTTATCACAAGCTTTTGCCCATGGGCTCGCTGAATTATGCCCTCAGTCCCGGTTGGAATCTTTACTTCTCCGCCGGCCGCGGCTTTGAAACGCCTACTATCGACGAACTCTCCTATCGGCCCGACAGCCTGCCGGGACTCAATACCGGCCTGAAGCCCACCACCAGCGACACCTTCGAGCTGGGCACTAAAAAACGCATCGGCAACGGGCTGGTGACCGCCGCCCTGTTTCAGACCAATACTGACAATGAACTGGTGGTGGCACAGAGCCTCGGCGGGCGTACCAGCTATACCAACGCCGGAAAAACCCGCCGTCGCGGCGTCGAGCTGTCGCTGGATCAGCAGTTCGCGCTCAACTGGCAGCTTAAAATGGCCTGGACCCTGCTGGATGCCACCTACCGTAACGACACCTGCGGTTCGGGCCAGTGCAGCGCGGATGAGGTGGTTCCCGCGGGCAACCGCCTGCCGGGGATCGCCCGCAACATGGGCTACGCCTCGCTGCAGTGGCTACCGGAACAGGGCTGGCATGCCGGCGCCGAGATTCGCTATATGAGCGATATCCAGGCCAACGATGCCAATACCGCGCAGGCGCCGGCCTATACCGTAACCAGTCTGGATACCGGTTATCGTTTTATCTGGGACCGGTGGTCGCTAGACCTGTTCAGCCGGGTGGATAACCTGTTCGACCGGCGTTATGTGGGCTCGGTCATCGTCAATGAAGGCAACGGCCGCTATTTTGAACCGTCGCCCGGCCGCAACTGGGGCGGTGGACTGAATCTGGCCTACCGTTTTGAGTAACGCAGGACCCGGCGGACCGGGAAAAAGTCTGAAAACCGCCCTGTTATTCACGGCGGCCGGGGCCAATCGGCAGTGCCCAAAGGAATAATTAGCTATCAAATGAGTTTTTTTGGCAATTTGTCTTACGCTTAACATCGATGAAGTTAAATCTTAGTAAGGTTACTATTATGGAAGAGAAGGGATGGGGTTCACGGCTGCTGATTATCATAACGGTATTGTTTGCCGCGCTCAGCGGCCTGTATCTGTTGATTGGCGGCATTTGGCTGCTCACACTGCACGGCTCTGGGTATTATATTATCGCCGGCCTGGTGATGCTGCTCACCGCCTGGCTTTTGTACCGGCGCCGGACTTCGGCGCTGCTGCTCTATGCGGTTTTCCTGCTCGGCACCACGATTTGGGGCCTGTGGGAAGTCGGTTCTGATTTCTGGGCGCTGACGCCGCGTCTGGATGTGGTGTTTTTCTTCGGCCTATGGTTAACGCTACCCTTTATATATCATGCGCTGATGGTGGGAAGCGGCGGGGCGCGGGTCGCCCTGCTGGCCTCGCTGCTGGTTACCGTGGTGGTGCTGGTGTATTCGGTTTTCAACGATCCCCAGGAGATCAACGGTACCCTGAGCGCCGATCAGACCGCCGCCGTCGCGAAAGCGGCTTCGGCTATTCCTGACGGCGATTGGCCGGCGTACGGCCGTACCCAGGAAGGGACGCGCTACTCCCCGCTGACGCAAATCAATGACAAAAACGTCGGCCAGCTAAAGGAAGCCTGGACATTCCGCACCGGTGATTTGAAAACCACCAGCGATCCGCTGGAGTTCACCAGCGAGGTTACGCCGATCAAGATCCGCGATACGCTCTATCTGTGTACGTCGCACCAGAAGCTGTTCGCACTGGACGCGGCCACCGGCAAAGAAAAATGGACTTTCGATCCCAAACTCAAAAGCGATCCTTCCTTCCAGCATGTGACCTGCCGCGGCGTGTCTTATCATGAAACCCCGGCAGCGGCGCAGTCTAACGCCCAGGCCGCGGCTCCGGCCCTGTGTTCCCGGCGTATCCTGCTGCCGGTGAACGACGGCAATCTGTATGCCCTGGATGCACAGACCGGCGCGCTTTGCCCCGGTTTCGGCGATAACGGCAAATTGAACCTGCAAAATAATATGCCGAACGCCAAGGCCGGCGCCTATGAACCTACCTCGCCGCCCGTGGTGACTGATAAAGTCATCGTGGTGGCCGGCGCGGTCACGGATAACTACTCCACCCGCGAGCCCTCCGGCGTCATCCGCGGTTTTGACGTGGACAGCGGCAAGCTGCTGTGGGCATTCGACCCCGGCAGCAAGGACCCCAATCTGCTGCCGGAAGGGCCGCAGCTGTATACGGCGAATTCTCCCAACTCCTGGGCTCCGGCCGCCTATGACGCGCAGCTGGATTTGGTCTATTTGCCCATCGGCGTGGAAACCCCCGACATCTGGGGCGGCAATCGCACCCCGGATATGGAACGGTACGCCAGCGGCATGCTGGCGCTGAACGCCACCACCGGCAAACTGGCCTGGTTCTATCAGACGGTCCACCACGATCTGTGGGACATGGACGTGCCGGCGCAGCCGACCCTGGCGGACATTAACGATGAGAACGGCAACAAAGTCCCGGTGATTTATGTGCCGGCGAAAACCGGCAATATTTTCGTCCTCGATCGCCGCAACGGCCAACTGGTGGTTCCCGCGCCGGAAACGGCGGTACCGCAAGGGGCGGCTAAAGGCGATCACGTCGCAGCCACCCAGCCGTACTCAGATCTGACTTTCCGGCCCAAACAGAACATGACCGACAAGGATATGTGGGGCGCCACCATGTACGATCAGCTGGTGTGCCGCGTGATATTCCACCGTCTGCGTTACGAGGGACCGTTTACGCCGCCCTCCGAGCAGGGCACGCTGGTCTTCCCGGGCAATCTGGGCATGTTCGAATGGGGTGGTATTTCGGTTGATACCGACCGGCAGGTGGCGGTGATGAATCCCATGGCGCTGCCGTTTGTCTCCAAGCTTATCCCGCGCGGGCCGGGCAATCCCATTGAACCCGACGCCAATGCCAAGGGCAGCGGCACCGAAACCGGCGTGCAGCCGCAATACGGTATTCCTTACGGCGTGACGCTGAACCCGTTCCTGTCGCCCCTGGGATTACCCTGCAAGCAGCCGGCCTGGGGTTATATGGCGGCTCTTGACCTGAAGACCAACGAGGTTGTGTGGAAAAAACGCATCGGTACGGTACGGGACAGCTCGCCGCTGCCGCTGCCGTTCAAGATGGGTATGCCGATGCTGGGGGGACCGATTTCCACCGCCGGCAACGTGGCCTTTATCGCGGCCACCGCCGATAATTATCTGCGCGCCTACAATGTCGCCAATGGGGATATGCTGTGGCAGCAACGCCTGCCGGCGGGCGGCCAGGCGACGCCCATGACCTATGAGGCAAACGGTAAGCAATATGTGGTGATTTCAGCCGGCGGCCATGGCTCCTTCGGCACCAAGCTGGGGGATTATATTATCGCCTACGCCCTGCCGGACGCCAAATAACCGCTGCCGCGGCGACGCCCGAGAACCGTTAATGCGAAAAAAGGCCCTCCGTTTGAGATACGGGGGGCCTTTTACGTTGGAAAAATGGACGGGATGGAAGGATTCGAACCCCCGTTCGTGGAATCAAGATCCACTGCCTTAACCCCTCGGCTACATCCCGTCGCTTCGGCATCACGATGTCTGGCCGGCAATGATTTTCCACAGGAACGTCGTTTCCGGCATTTCCCTAAAGCATGCCAAACGGCAAAACCGATAGTAATAGGATAACTCTTGTCTTCGGCTTTTGCCGAGGATTCGCGTTAGGGTTTTTCCGTGAAAAATTGCGTCCGGTCATTAAAATCTTTGCTTTCCGGCAGGATCTGTCCTCCGTCAACCACAATCGTGGTGCCTGTGATATAAGACGCCCCGGAAGAAGCCAGGAAGACCGCGGCGGCGGCCACGTCTTCCGGACTGCCTAAACGTCCCAGGGGAATGGATTCTTCCATATTGCTGATAAAACTTTGGCTACGGCCCGCGGTTAACCCTTCGGTGATGATATTGCCCGGTTCGATACCGTTCACCGTAATGCCGTAGGGGGCGAATTCCAGCGCGGCGGAGCGAATCAGGCCATTGATGCCCGCCTTGCTCGCCCCATAGGCCCCCACGCCCGGATTGGCCACCCGCGGCCCGGTGATGGACGAGGTGAAAATCATGCGGCCGCCTCCCTGCGCCCGCATAACCGGCAGGCAGGCCTGCATGGCCAGGAAGGTCCCGGTCAGGTTTACCGTCAAGACATGCTGCCACTGCTCGAGGGATAGCTCTTCCAGCAGACAGGAGGGATAAATGCCGGCGTTTTGCAGCAGAATATCCACCTTGCCAAAGCGGCGGACCGCCAAGGCCGCCAACTGGTCCATATCGTTTTTGCTGGCGACGTCGGCATACTGGAATACCGCTTTGTCTTCGCCCAGTTCACGGGCCAACTGCCGGCCGCGCTCGATGTCGATATCCCCCAACACAACACAACAGCCCTCGCGGGAAAAAACACGGGCCATCGCCAGGCCAATTCCCTTGGCCGCTCCCACAATAATGGCTACGCGATCTGCTAAATCACTTTCCATTAAGAATCCACCTTAATAACAAATTTACGCTGCCCATTTTAATCGCTCGATATTGATAAATTCATCGATTAAAACCTGCGGCTGGTTTAACAAACTCGCTGTAACTGACGTGAGGCATCAAGACTTGCAACTGGTCTGGTAAAAATATTGACGCACCGCCGGATCATTGATGTTTTTCTGCGTGGCAATCACAAAAGGCAGCAGGTTATCATGGGGCACCTGCGCTTTATTGATTTGCTTACGGGCAAGTTCCGCGGCTAATTTCACGGACTGATATCCCATCTGGTAGGGCTGTTGAATAATCAGCGCATCGTAAATGCCGTCTTTCAAATCACGGATCTCCTGCGGATCCCCATCAAAGGAAATGAGTTTAACCGTACCGCGTTTACCCGCTTCCATAATAGCCGAGGAGGCGCCGGTGGCGGCGGCGGAATGGGTCACATAGACCCCTTTGAGATCGGGATTGGCCTGCAGAGCCGCCGCCACTTGCTGCGCCGCTTTGGTGGAACTGGTTTCGGGATAGATAACCGGCAGGAGTTTTGCCTGCGGATACTCTTTCTTGAAGGTATCGGTAAAACCCTTCACCCGCGCATCGATATCCGGTAATCCGGGACGCATCCCCACCGCCAAAAATGTTCCGCTGACGCCCGCCACTTCCGCCATGGCCTTGGCCGCGGCGACCCCGCCCAGATAGTGATTGGACTGGATGCTTTGGGTCTCCACCGGCTTATTCAGCGGCGCATCCACCGTAATGACCGGCGTGCCTTGCTTTTCCAGCTCCGCAACCTGGGTAATCAGGGCGTTGCCGTCGGTGGGGGCCAGGACAACCGCCGCCGGGTGCAGCTGTAACGCCGCATCGATAAAGGGCTGTTGCAGCGCAATATCCCAATCCGGCGGGCCGTTCCAGCTCAGCGCCACGTTAAATTCCTTGGCGGCCTTTTGCGCGCCGCACTGCATGGTTGAATAAAAAGGTATCCCCACCTGACCGGGCAGGAAGGCAATATTCACCGGTTTTTCCGCCAGCGCGGACCCTGAAGCCAATAAGGCGGCAATACATATTCCCAGGCGTAAATTCATGGCACTTTCCTTTACATGTTGAGAGGGGGTTTAAACGCTGCGTTGACGGTTACGCTGATCGATATACACGGCCACAATCACAATCAGTCCAACAACGATGAGTTGGTAAAAGGAATCCAGTCCCATAATGACCAGTCCGGTACTGAGTACTACCGGTATCAGGGTACCGATAACGGTGCCTGACATTGAGGCGATGCCGCCGAACAGGCTGGTGCCGCCGATGACCGCCGCCGCCACCGCCTGCAGATTATCGGTTTGATGGCCGCCGATATTGGTGGTGGCGAAGCGGGAGATATCCAGTACGGCGGCAACGCCGCATAACAATCCCATCAGGCTAAAGAGATACAGAGAATGGGAATTGATATCTATCCCCGCGCGCCTGGCAGCGTTAGGGGAAGAACCCAGCGCCAGCGTATGGGTGCCGAACCGGGTTTTGGATAATATGTACCAGAGCAGGCAAACGATAATCAGCGACACCGCCACCGGCAGGGGAATCACGCCGAAAATCTTGTTGGTGGCAAATGAAATCTGCAATAGGCGCGGGATGTCGGGAACATTGGCGCCGTGCGTGATAACCAGGGCGATACCCAGACCCACGGTGGTGGTGGCGAGCGTCACCAGAAACGAGCTGATTTTCAGCCGCGTCACCACCAGACCGTTAATCAGCCCGAACAGGGTTCCGGTCAGCAGCGCAACGGCCACGCCGGCGATAATGGCCACCGTCAAATTGGGATAATCCCCCATGGCGACTTGATCGGGGCTACCGGCAAGTCCGGTAATGGTTTTGGCCGCCAGGATCGAAGACAGCACCACGTTGGCTCCCACCGACAGGTCAAATTCCCGGGAACCCAGCAAGAAGGTCATACCGGCGGCAAGCAGCACCAACTGGGAGGCATTGAGGGCAATGGTAAAAAAATTGCTGACGCTGAAAAAAGCATGATTGGGGGAAATCAGCGAAAAGACAAATACCAGGCCCAGCAATATCAACAGCATCCAGAACGCGGTATGTTCACATAATCTGGAGAACCAGGTGGAACGGTCGGTACTGGCCAATGGGGACAGATTTTCTTCATGGGACGGTGCGCTCATTGTGTTACCTCTTTTGCGCCAAGCATGACATCCACCACATCGCGCACGGTGACGTCGCAGGGGAGCAGATTCGCAATGGCCCTGCCTTGGCGCATGACGATAATGCGATCGGCGATTTCCAGCACCTGCGGCAAGTCATGGGAAATCAACAGCACTGCCAGATTGCGCTTGGCCGCCGCACGAATGGCCCGATAAACCATTTCCCGCTGCAGTGTGCCCAGCGCCGCCGTGGGTTCATCAAGCATGATGGCGTGACGCGCCCACTTGATGGCCCTGGCAATGGCCACCCCTTGACGCTGGCCGCCGGAAAGACTTTTGGTGGTGGTACGGTAGGTTTTCAACGTCACCCCCAGCTCGCGCAGGGTTTCCGCGGTACTGGCCTGCATGGCGGCCCGGTCCAGCATGCCGAGCGTGCCGCGCCAGCCGGCTGCCGGCAGCTCGCGGCCCAGATAGACGTTCTCCGCCACCGATAAATCAGGGGCGAGGGCCAAATCCTGATAGACCGTTTCGATACCATATCGTTGGGCGTCCTGGGTCGAACGCAGCCGTACTTCCTTGCCGTTAACGCAGAGCTGGCCGCCGTCAGGAATATGCTCCCCGCATAGCACTTTCATAAAAGTGGATTTCCCCGCCCCGTTATCCCCGACGATGGCGGTAATTTCACCGCGGAACAGCGAAACCGATACTCCACGCAAGACATTGAGAGAACCGAAATTCTTCACAATATCGATGGCCTGCAGCGCCGCCTCGTGATGAAGAAGCGTTGGCGGAGGTGAGGCTCCCGCAGTACCGGACTGCGTCGGTAACGACCCTGATTGTGAAAACGTCATATTCAAGTTCCTACTCAGAAAGTCAGCAGTGAGTAAAAAAATCCCTGTTTAGGGTGTTGAGTAATCGATTACGTTAATCGATTACGTTATAATTAGGGGCGGGTCATAAAAGTGTCAAGAATTATTTGAAAATGCCTGGCTATTTACTTTTCGCATCGCTTGTGCGATGCAGTAGGGATCGAGGAAAAGGGGGATGGTGTGAAAGGGCGGAAGAAACCAACAATGCAGGATGTCGCTTTCGAAGCGGGCGTTTCATCGGCGACGGTCTCACGGGTGTTGGCCGGCTTGAAAGCCGGTACCTCGGAGGCCACCGCGCTACATGTGCTGCAGACCGCCAGACAACTGGGTTATGTCGTCAATTCAGTGGCCGCCAGTTTGCGCAAGGAAAAAACCTATTCCGTCGGCCTGATTTTGGCGGATATCGCCAACCCCTTTTTTGCCGGACTGGCCCGTGGAGTGGAAGACATTCTGCGGCCGGAGGGATTTAGCATATTGCTGGCCAATACCGACAACAAGGTAGAGGAAGAGACGAGGCTGCTCAGGCTGATGATGGAAAAACAGGTGGACGCCGTGATCATGTCCAGTTCAGCCAGTACCAACGATCATATTTTAAGCGCCATGGCACATGGTCTGAAAGTTATCCTGGTTGACAGCGAGATTAAAGACACGGCGGTGGATACCATTGTGGTGGATAACCGGCAAGGGGCGCAAAACGCCATCGATTATCTTATCCGGCAGGGGCATGAAAATATCGCTATCGTCACGGGCTCCCTGCAGGCCTCGTTTGACCAGGAACGGCTGGCGGGTTATTACGACGCGTTCAGCGCCCAGGGTCTTACCGTGCCGGAGCATCTGATTTTTTCCAGTGATTCCACCTATGAGGGCGGGCGCCGGGCGGTGAAATCCCTATTGCAAAATAACCGGGATATCAGCGCGTTTTTTATTACCAATAATCTGATGACCATGGGCACCATCACCGAGCTGGTTGAACAGGGATTTATCATTCCCGATGATTTTTCCCTGGTGGGTTTCGATGATATGGAATGGTATTCGATTTTCAAACCGGCGATTACCGCCATCAGGCAGCCCATTTACCAATTAGGCCGAATAGCGGCGGAGCGTTTATTGAAAACCTTGTCCGCCGATATTCCGCCTTCCCCTGAACGGATTGTGCTTAATACGGAATTATTACTGCGCAATAGCGTTGCGTCCCGGCCTGTTCATCCCGATACCTCACCGCAGGAGAAAAAGTAATGCCTGGTTTCCCCTTGATAGACGCCCACGTGCATTTTTACGACCAGCGGCAGTTAGACTATCCTTGGCTGAACGATGTGCCGCAGATTCAGGGACGGTACATGCCGGATGATTATTCCCTGGCCTGCGGCGGCGTCGAGGTGGAAAAAATGATTTTCATCGAGGTGGATGTCGCCCAGCATCAAAAGCTGGATGAAGTCCGGTTCGTGGAGCAACTGAGGGGGGAGGATCCCCGCATCGCCGCCATTGTCGCTTGCGCCGCGCTGGAAAAAGGGGCCGCGGTGGAAGAGGAGCTTGAGCGGCTGGCTGAAATCGGCGCGGTGCGCGGCATCCGCCGGCTGCTCCAGTATCATGAGGAACCGGACTACTGCCTGCGGCCCAATTTTATCGAAGGGGTACAGCGGCTGGCGAAGTTCGATTTCAGCTTTGATATCTGCATCCGCCATCACCAGTTGGCCAGCGCCACCGAACTGGTGCGCCGCTGCCCGAACGTCAGGTTCGTGCTCGATCATATCGCCAAACCGGATATCGCCGCCGGGCTCTATACGCCCTGGGATAAACAAATAGCGGCCATCGCCGAATTGCCCAACGTGGTGTGCAAAATTACCGGCGTCACCACCGAAGCCGATCGCAGGAACTGGACCCTGGCGCAAATCCGGCCCTATATCGAGCACGTTATCGAACAATTCGGTTTTTCGCGGATACTGTTCGCCAGCGATTGGCCGGTGCTTAATCTAGGCGCCGACTATCCCCGCTGGGTGGCGGTGATGGATGAGATTTTGACCGGATGTTCAGACCAGGAACGGCGGCGGTTTTATCGTGAAAATGCCGTATCCGCCTATAAGCTGAGTTGAAAAAGGCTTAATTCAATAAAGCATGGATTGAATCAAAAGAGTGGACGAAGCGTCGCTTTTTTAAAATAACCTTCGCCGGTGCGGCTTATTTTTCGCTGCGATAAGCCGCACGCAGCGCCATTAAAATTTTGCCCAGCCGGTTTTCTCCCTGGCCCTGATATTCTCCCCAAAAGCGGGCTACCTCGCCGTCAATGGGGGAACACTCCGCTAATTTACGATCCCCTGTGGCTAATAAACACTGCTTTAAATCCTCCGCGCCGTCGAATTTAGCCCTAACGATGGAGGACATCACCTCGACACAAATGTTTGCCCAGTCCGGCACCGTTTCTTCTTCGGTCAGGGCATCGCCGGCCACCGCCGCCAGCTCAGGCGTCGGCGCCTGTTTTAGCCAGTTTTTCATCCGAGGGGACACGGCTTTTTCGACCTGGAAAGCATGTTCCGGTGTGTCATATTCCGTGCCGGCAAACACCAGCGGGCGAGGGTGCAGGTTGCTGAGAAAGCAAAATTCTCCCCGCCGCGGATCGTAAAAATAAATGGTGTCCATATATTTCGTTTACCTGAAAAAAAGGTTTTTGGGCGTCTCAGTTATAAAAACAATATCTTCATTCGTCAAGCCCGGCCCAGGTTAAAATAAAATGGCAAAAACCTTGAAATACGTTCAGCATACGTGTTAATAATTTAACGTAATCGATTACTCAACTTTTCATCGGTGGTTAAATGTTTGCACTTTCTGATATCCAAGCCGCGGCGGAACGCATTGCGCCTTTCATTCGCCGCACGCCGCTGATTAAAGCCGAGGCCCTGTTTGAAAATATCACCGAAGCCGAGCTTTGGCTTAAATTGGAATGCCTGCAGCCAACGGGATCATTCAAGGTGCGCGGCGCCACCAACCGGCTGTTGGTCACGCCGGAATCGCAGTTAACCCATGGAATCGTGACCGCGTCGGGGGGCAATCATGGATTGGCGGTGGCGCGGGCGGCGGCGATGGCGAAGGTGCCGGCCAATATCTTCGTTCCCGCCACCACCAGCCGGGAAAAGCTGGACAAACTGGCGGCCTGGGGCGCGATTGTGCATGTCGTGGGCAACGTCTGGGACGAGGCCAATGTCAATGCGCTGGCCTACGCCAAGGAGCATCAGTGCGCCTATTTTCATCCTTTCGCCGATCCGGCGGTGATTGCCGGTCAGGGTACCCTGGGCCTTGAAATTCTGGAACAGCTGCCGGAGTTGGATGTGATTTTGGTGGCGATAGGCGGCGGCGGGTTGATATCCGGCATCTCGGCGGCGTTGAAAAGCCTGAAACCCTCGGTGCGTATTATCGGTATTGAACCGGAGGGTTCGCCCACCCTCTATGCCAGCCTGCAGGCGGGTGATGTCGTCAGCTTACCGGCGGTGACCACAAAAGTGGCCACCATGGCCTGCGGCCGTACCGATGCGCGGGTGTTTGAACAGGTCCGCCAAGCGGTAGATGAGGTAGTGCTGGTCTCCGATGAGGAGATGCTGGCGGCTGCGCGCTGGTTATGGTTTGAGTTCGGCCTGGCGGCGGATCTCAGCGGCGCTGCTGCGGCGGCGGCGCTGCGTTCAGGCAGGGTTCGTCTCGCCGCCGGCGCCAAGGCCTGCGCCCTGGTGTGCGGCGCAGGCAAAGACGCGCTGGTTTAGCCGGTAACGGCCCGGTTATGGCTCCGGCCGCCGGCGGCCAAAAAGGTCCGGAAACGCTCCACTCCCAGCTCGAGCCTATCCAGCGAGCTGGCAAAGCACCAGCGGATACAGCCTTCGCCGGCGGGACCGAAAGCGCTGCCCGGCGCCAGCCCCAAACCGGCCTCGGCCACCAGCGCCTTACACAGCGCGAGGCTGTCCTTGAGTCCTTCCACCCGGAAAAACAGGTACATGGCGCCTTCCGGCAGGGGCGTTTCGATCCCCGGCAGTTCCCGCAGTTTACCATACAGAAAATCCCGTGACGCCTGGAAGCGCGCCACTGTATCACGCAGTGCGCTTTCCCCCTGGTTGACCGCCACTACCCCCGCCTTCTGAATAAATCCCGGTGCGCAACTGCTGTTATATTCAATCAATTTCCCCAGTTCATGAATCAGCGCGTCCGGGGCCACTATCCATCCCAGCCGCCAGCCGGTCATCATCCAGCTTTTGGAGAAGCTGTTAATGACCACCAGCCGGTCTTCAGCATCGGCGATGTCCAGAAAAGAGGGCGCGCACCGGTCCGGCAAACCGTTAAACAGAATGCGGCCGTATACCTCGTCGGACACTATCCAAATGCCGTATTTCCGGCAGTGCGCAAGCACGATTTTTTGCTGGGAGGCGGGCATCACCCAGCCGCTGGGATTATTCGGCGAGTTGATCACCAGCGCTCGACAGTCCGGCGTCAGGGCCGTCAGCAGGATATCGGTATCAAGGTGCCAGCGGGAGATGCCGTCCGCGTCATGGCATAGCGCCAGCGGCACTTCTTCCACCCGCGCGCCGAGAATTTTCGGGATCTCCACCAGGTTCGGCCATACCGGCGTCACCACCACTACCCGATCACCGGGATTATACAGCGACTGTGCCGTCAGCATCAGCGCTGAAACGCCGGAAGAGGTGACGGCTATTCGGCTGTCGGCCACCGGCCGGTGCCAGGCGGAAAGGTAGCGCGACAGCGCATCCCGCAGCGCCGGCTCACCCAGATTCGGTGTATAGAAGGTATCTCCCGCCGCCAGGGACGCCTGTGCGGCGGCGCAGATAAAGTCCGGCGTCGGGCGGTCCGGCTCGCCGAACCAGAACGGCAGAATATCGCTTCTGCCGATACCGGCATTGGCCACCTCGCGAATGGAGGAGAAGCGCAAATCCTGTACGCTGTCCCTGGCCTGCGGAGCGCTGCGGGCATCACGGGACGGCAGAATGTCTTTTTGCCTGGACATAAATTTGCCTTGTACATAGGAAAACAGCGGAGAGTGATCGGCGTCACGGGTTAAAGAAGATTATCAATGATTAGCTTAAAAATCACTATGACAGTAATCTTCAGCGCCCCTTTTGAACTCGATGACCTGTACATCAATTATGAGCAGTAGATCACAGATTTACCGTTGGAAGGCAAGATAGCATTAGGGTAATCGATTACCAAAGCTCATCATCATGAAAAAACCTACGGCAATACGCGATGTGGCCCTGGCGGCGGGGGTCTCTACCGCCACCATATCCCGTTATATGAACGGCAAATTCCATAAGATGGGCGCCGATACCCGGCTGAGAATTGAAAAGACCATCAAATCAATGGGCTATATGCCGAACGATGTGGCGCGCAGCCTGAGAAGCACCAAAAGCAATACTATCGCGGTCATTCTGTCGGATATCCTCAATCCGTATTCCATTGCGATTTTGCAGGGGATTGAAGAAACCTGCGCCGAGTTTGGCTATACCATTTTTGTCTGTAATTCCAAGGAGTCGTCCGCGAAAGAAAAGGAATTTATAGAAATGATGATGGCGAAACGGGTTGATGGATTCGTCATCAATACCAGCGGCGGCAATGATGAACTGATTGCCGGTCTCGCGCACGAAATGCCGGTTGTTCTGGTGGGACGAAAGATAAGCACAGGAACGATAAATTCCGTTGCGGTGAATAATGTCCAAGGGGTTTCCCTGGCCGTCGGGCATTTATTGGCGCGGGGCTGTTCTTCCCTGGCGCTGCTGAGTCCGCGGATTGACCATGTCAGTCCCAGAATCGAACGCGTGGAGGCTTTTCGCGCCCTGGCATCGCAGGAAGAAATGCAGGGTATAGCCAGCGGGATTCATATTATCGATAAGATCGCCGTTGAACCCGTTACCGAGATGCTTGGCAACCTTATTCGCCAAAACCGGTCCCCGGCAAGGATGGGCATTATTGCCGCCAACGGCATGCTGTCCCTGGCGGTACTGAAGGCCGCAAAATCCCTGGATTATGAAATTCCGCGGGATTTTCTCTTTATAGGTTTCGATGATACCGAATGGGCTTCGGTGGCTAACCCCAGCCTGACGGTCATCGCGCAGCCGACCTATGAAATCGGCGCCACCGCGGCGAAGCGGCTGCTGGCCGGTTTAGGGCAAGACGCGGAGCATTCCCAAGGGGAATCCCTCGAGCTTCCCGTTAAATTGATAATGCGAAATTCGACGTTGATTTAATCCCTTTTTTTTCTATGTTTTGGTAATCGATTACCCGCAATGCAGGAGAAATCTATATGCGTATCAAAAGGATTAAAACGCACGTTATCGTGCAGAAATTGGAAACCCAGTTCGGCATGTCTCAATGGCTATGGGATACGCGCGGCAGTTGCCTGGTGGAAATCATCACCGACGACGGTGTGATCGGCTGGGGGGAGTGTTTCGGTCCGGCGAAGGCCAATGCCGCATTGATCCATGAGCTGTACGCGCCGCTGGTAATCGGTCAGGATCCGTTGCTGCGGGCCTCTATTTGGGAAGATTTATATAATCACACCCGGGAATTCGGCCGCAAAGGCATTGCGATTTCCGCCATATCCGGCATCGATATCGCCTTATGGGATATCTTCGGCAAGGTGATGGGGCAGCCTATCGCGAGATTGCTGGGGGGGAATACCTCGGTCCCCATCAAGGCCTACGCATCTTCTTTTTATTATGCCGCCGGCGATCGCGACACGTTGGAAAAAGACGCCGAGGCCTCTGTGGCCCAGGGCTTTGAGGCGTTCAAAATGAAGGTAGGGGGCATGACCCTACAACAGGATGCGGCGAGAGTCGCCAAAGTGCGCAGCCTTATCGGCCCCGGCGCTGGTCTGGCGGTGGACGCCAACCGCGCCTACACCGTCCGTGAGGCCATCCGATTCGGCAAAATGATTGAAGAATACGATATTTCATGGTTCGAAGAGCCGGTGCTGCCGGACGATTTCCAAGGCTATCGGGAAGTCAGGACCGCGCTGGACATGCGCATTGCCGGCGGCGAGTCGGAATTTACCCGCTTTGGCTTCCGGCCCTTTTTGCAGCAGGGCTGCGTGGATATTGTCCAACCGGATGTCGCTGCCTGCGGCGGTCTGGGGGAGGCGCTGAATATCGCCATGATGGCGACGGCCTTCGGCGTCGACTGTTTTCCCCATCTCTGGGGGTCGGCGATTTCTCTGGCGGCGACGCTGCACCTGATTTCCGCCATCCCGGTGGCGGTACCTTCCCTGGTGAGGGAACGTCCGCTGCTTGAGCTCGATCGGGCGCCGAATATCATTCGTGAACAATTATCCGATTTGGTGATTGGCCCGTCGTTCCCGGTGCCGGATAAACCCGGGCTGGGAATTGATATCGATACGGATCTCATCAGGCATTTAGAAATGAAATAAGGCTGATGCCGCTTACCCTACTGCGCTACAAACCCTACAAAGAATGGAATATGACATGAGTAATTCAAAATGGTACCGTATCGGCGTGACGCTGATGATAGGTTTATTTATCGCCTATCTTGATCGATCGAATCTCTCCATCGGACTGCCGGGCATGGAGCGGGATCTGGGCTTTTCCGGCGCGGGCACCAAAAGCCTGGCATTGACCGGCTTTCTTATCGGTTATGCCCTATCCAATTTTTTCGGCGGATTTCTTACCTATAAGCTCAACCCCAAAACAACGATTATCAGCATGGTATTAATCTGGTCTCTGGCCCAGGTATTCACCGCCTGGGTCACCACGCCGACCCTGCTGATTATCTACCGGATTATTTTGGGCATAGCTGAAGGTATTTATTGGCCGCAGCAGTTTCGTTTTGCCCGGGCCTGGTTTACCAAAGATGAAATTACCCGAGGCACTAATCTCATTCAATTCTATGGCCAATTTCTGGCACTGGCCATCGGCTTTCTGGTCCTCACGCCCATTTACGATCTCTTGGGCTGGCAATGGCTATTTTATATCACCGGCGGCCTGGGTATTTTTATCGTGGTGCCTTTATTTTTGATTTTTCTTAAAACGTCTCCGGACGGCGCCGGCAATACCGCCACGGAGGAAGTGCGGCCCGCGGAAAAGCTCACCTTTGATGCTTTGGGCGGTTATCCTTTCCTGTTGCTGGTATTTAGCTATTTTGCCAACGGCATGCTTTTTTGGGGTATTACGCTGTTTATCCCCATGCTGGTGACGTCGCTGGGATTCACCGGATTATGGCAGGGATTCGCCAGCTCTTTGCCTTATATGCTGGCGATTATATTGGCTATCCCGATGTCCTATATCAGCGATCGCAGCCAGAAGCGGGGCCTTATAGCGGCATCGGGCCTGGTGGTGGCCGGGGTGTTGCTGGTGCTGCTGCCGATCATCGCTAATCCGGTGATGAAAATGGCGTTAATCACCTTGGCCATCGGCTATTTTACCAGCAGCTATACCACCAACATCTGGTCTATCATCACCTCCAGCGTCAAGCCGGCGGCGGTGGGACCGGCGGCCGGCGTGGTGAACGGTATCGGCGCGGGCGGCGGCGGCACGGTAGCAGGTTTCGTCGTAGCCTATCTGTTTAAAAGCACCGGCTCATATCTGCCGGGATTCAGCATCATCGGCGCCATGGCGATATTGGGCGGGGTGGCGGTCTATGCTTACAGCCGAATCATCGCACGCCAAAGCCGCTGACAAGCGGCAATAAGCCCGGTTACCTCCGGGCCGCATTTAGACACGCAGTGCCGGTCATGATTGGCCGGCCGAAAGGCCAGCCGTCATGGCGTAATATATCGGATAGACGGCGTTAAAACCCGATTCACCTAGCAGCCTTTCATATAAATAACCCGTTCTCCGGGCATGGTGAGATGGAATTTACTGCCGGGATAGCGTTGCAGCATATAATCGACAAAATGAGCGGGATTATCCGTATTATTGGGAAACATATCGTAATGTATCGGCAATAAATAGTCGCTGCCGACACTGTTATATAAATCCGCCGCCTCTCGAAAAGTCATATTGGGTACGATGCCTCGTTTGAGCCTTGAATAATCACCGCCGTTTATCGGCAAGGCCATCACGTCCGGTTTAAGCTGAATCAGCTCTTCTTCCAGCTCGGCGGTCACCAAGGTATCGCCGCTGTGATAAAACGAGAGGCCGTCGGTTTCGATAAAATAGCCGATGAAACGATGGTGGCCTTGAGCGTTTTTTTCATATTCGCTGTGGGCGGAGGCAAGAGGCGTTATGGAGAAATCGCCGATATGCAGCGTTTCATGGGTGACCGCCGGGGAAATAGCCTGCCGTAAAGAGGCGTATTTTGCCGCCACATCCCCCGCGTCGACGGAAGGGATATAAATCGGTAGGCCAGGCCGATTATTTGCCGCCCGGCATAAGGTTTCCATGTCCATGTGATCGTCATGGAAATGCGTGACCAATAGGGCGTCCGCCTCCTGGATATCTTCCGGCTCAAGCACCGGGGGGAACTGTCGAATAAATTCCGTGCCGGGATGGTTTTTTTCAATGGCGCTGCTGAGATAGGGATCAATGACTATCACATCGCCATGATGATTTTTAATGACCATGCCTGACTGGCCAAGGCTCCACAAGGCAAGGGTATTTTCAGGGAGATGAGTCCGTTCTATTTCTTCTTTGATTATTAAGCGGTCTCTTATGTTAAATGCCATGATAACCTCTGTGTTATTGGCTACGGGCCGCCATTGCATTTCCGCGCCGTTTTCCTGGCGCACGGATAAACCAGCGGATGATTTATGGCGGCGCCTCAATTTAACATTGTAGTACAATGAAAATCACACTTTAGACAAATTATCTCCCCTGATGCTTTCTCATAAACTGCAACACACTTATCCGTCGCGCCGCTGCCTGACAAGCGTATGCTATGCCCCCATCGGAGGATAGCGGCAACATGAGCAAGAAAATCTTTTTACCGCTGGCGGTAGCGCTGGCGCTGGCGGGATGCGCGGGGCATCAGCGGGAAGCGGACAATGGGGTCAATGCCGACAGCACTACCCGGTATCGGATTGAACGGCTTATGGCCCGTCAAGGGACAAACGCCGCCGCAATGGATGAAGGGGAGGCGATCAAGGCCATTTCCGCCGAGTTCCTGGGCACGCCCTATACCGCCGGCACGCTTATCGGGTCGGATACCGTGCCGGAGCGGCTGGTCATCAATTTTAACGGCGTGGATTGTTTTACCTATCTCGATTATGTCTATGCCCTCAGCAAATCCGCCGACGCGGCGCAGTTTAGCGAGCATTTGCGGCAGACCCGCTATGTCGACGGCGACGTCAGCTACGGGCACCGGAAACAGTTTTTCACCGATTGGGCCCATTTGCCGCCCCTGAACGCCACGGATGTCACTCGCGAGGTCAGTCCCGATGCGGTTACCGTCACCAAACATCTCAATCAAGCCGCCGGCGGGGGCAAATATTTCCCGTCCCTTGACGTGACGACGCGGGATATTGCCTATATACCGGCCAGGGCGGTAAATGCCGCCGTCATCCGTCGCCTGAAAAACGGGGATTTTATCGGCATCTATACGCCTAAAGCCGGCATGGACGTCACCCATACCGGAATTTTTGTCATGACCGAGGGCGGTCCTATGCTGCGCAACGCTTCTTCGCGCGCGGCCAACAGAAAAGTGGTGGATTCGCCTTTCCTGGCCTACGTCAAAAGAACGCCGGGTATTGTGGTGCTCAGGGGAATTTAGGCTAAGAGAACGTGCCCGGCGCGGTACCCCCGGGCCGGGCATTCATCAGCCTGAGGTTGATAAAATCAGGCAAACATCCCGCAATAAAATGCATTCCATAATCCGCGGCTTCCTCCTATACCTTAATAACTTGCCCTGCCAATAGCGGAATAGAGGGTTTCGCGGGTTATCAGCGGCATGGGTGCGCTTGGGAGGCAATAACGTGACGTCGCCGGGAATCCTCATTGCCGCCGCGGGCTTGGGAAGCCGATATCTCGCCGCCGGCGGGCAGGGCCTTAAACTCGATCAGCCGGTAAGCGACGGTATTTCCGTCTTTCAGCAGACGCTGAAAAATGCCTGTGATTCAGGGTTGCCGGTGCATGTCGTGACCCGCTCTTCCTCTGGGTCCATCCAGGCCCATTGCCGCTTTTCAGGCATCCCCTATACCTGCCGGGATACCCGCTGCCTCGGCGAGACCATCGCGGAAGGCGTCAGGCATAACGCCGGCTGGGACGGCTGGCTTATCCAGCTGGCCGATATGCCCTTCGTGCCGGTGGGAATATACCGGCTGGTGGCGGATGCGCTGGCACAGCATGTTTCCGCCCGGCCTTTTTACCAGCGGCTGCCGGGGCATCCGGTGGGGTTTGCCCGCCAGGCGAAAGAGTCCCTGCTGCGGTTGCGGGATGCCGAAGGCGCTTCATCTGTGCTCATGCGCTACCCGCCTTATAAAATCCCCGTGATGGACCGGGGAGTGATTCAAGACATCGATTTGCCGTTGCCACCTATGCGGAATAATGACTGATGCAGAATCTGGACCAACAGGTTATCGCCCAATCCCTGGACTGGGTGGCCGGGGAGCCGGTCTGGCTGTGCACCGTACTCTCCACCTACGGTTCATCGCCGCGGGCGCCGGGGACGATGATGGTGATCAATGCCGCCGGTTTATACTGCGGTTCGCTGTCCGGCGGCTGTGTGGAAGAGGATTTTATCAGCCGTATCCGGGCCGGGGAATTCAGGCAAGGCAGCCAAATCGTCCGCTACGGCGACGGTGGCCTACCCCCCAATCGGGCGCTGCCCTGCGGCGGCAAACTGGATATTCTTATCGAGATGCTGCCGGCCGGGCCGGGGAGCGCCGGTTATCTTTCCCGCCTGGGACAGGCGCTCTCAGGCTATCTCTCCCTGCGCAAAGAAGTCATTTTGCCCCATGCCTGCCGTTATCTGGAGGCGTGCGCCTACAGCAGCGCCACCCTGGCCGGCTATGAGGGGAATCGGGTCAGTTTGACCATTGCCGCCGCTCCCCGGCTGATTATTGCCGGTTTATCCACGGTAGCCCTGTACTGCGCCGAATTTTCCATTGCCCTGGGCTTCGAGACCATCGTCTGTGAAAACCGGCCCGACGCCCTGCAAAATTTTGCCCCGCAGCTGCATAAGGACGTTATCGTCAAAGAGACGTTCCCGGCCCGGTATCTTGAACAAGCGGGGTGCCACGGCAATACCGCCGTCGTGGCGCTAACCCACGATCCCCGCATCGACGATTTAACCATGATGGAGGCGGTGAATACCGACTCTTTTTACCTGGGGGTGATGGGTTCCGTGCGCAACAGCCGGCAGCGTTTGCAGCGCCTGGAAACTATCGGCGGTCTTAGCACCGCTCAATTGGCGCGTATCCATGCGCCGGTGGGCATGGATCTTGGCAGCAAAACGCCGGCTGAAATCGCGCTGGCGGTCATGGCGGATATCGTACGCCACAAAAACCGGCATTAACGGGGGCATCCGGGCCCCGGTGGCATCGGCCTGCCGTTAAATCAGTTTATCCATGGTGATGGGCAAATCCCGGACCCGTTTGCCGGTGGCATGATAGACGGCATTGCCGATGGCCGCCGCCACGCCGACGATACCCAATTCGCCCACCGCCTTGCCCCCCAGCGCCGTGGCCCGGTAATCGGGCTCTCCCACGTCAATGGTAATGATGTCCGGCACGTCGGCGTTAATCGCCACCAGGTAATCCGCCAGGTTGTTATTGATGACCCGGCCATGGCGCGGATCGATAACGCCTTCCTCAAGCAGGGCCTGCCCCAATCCCATTACCATGCCGCCGATCCACTGGCTGCGCGCCAGCTTCGGGTTGTAGAGCCGGCCGCTGTCCATCGCCGCCACCATGCGTTTGACCCGGACGGTGCCGAAATCCTCATCCACCCGCACCTCCACAAACTGTGCGCTCCAGCTGTGGGCGGAGACGCCGGGGACGACGGAATGCGTCGATTGTCCCAGCGAGCTGACGATAGCCTCGCGCTCTTGCGCCGACGTTCCCTCTTTAAAGGTATCCGCCATCACCTCCAGGCTGTCCATATGGGCCGACCGCAGTAATTCCCCCAGGGCAATCCCCCGTCCTGGTCGCATGGCCGGACGGACCTCGCCGTCCGCCACCGTCAGGTGGTTTTTGTCCATTTGATGCAGCGGCGAGGCCGGCTGCTCCACCGCCAGGGTAATTAACCGTTCACGCATCATATTGGCGGCTTTGCTTACCGCGCCCATCAGATTGCCCGCCAGCTGTGAGCCGCCCGCCACTCCCGCCAGGGGTAGCTGCGTATCCCCAAGCTGTACGATGATGGTCTCGGACGGCATCTGCAGCACCTCCGCCGCCGCCTGGGCCAGTATGGTATAGGTGCCGGTACCGATATCCGCGCCGGCGCTTTGCACAATCAGCTGCCCGTCCTGGCGCAGGATAAGCTTCGCCTCCGCCGGTATACGGTTCACCGGATAGGTGCCGGACGCCATCCCCCAGCCGATAAGCTCATGTCCGTCACGCATGGATCGCGGGGCAGGGGTGCGTTTTTCCCAGCCGAAGGCTTTTGCTCCCGCCAGCCAGGCGTCGCGCAGATGATGGGTGCTCCAGGGAAGATTCGACTTGAAGTCGTGATCGGGCCAGTTGCGCAACCGCAGTTCCAGCGGATCGATACCCAGGGCATAGGCCATTTCGTCCATCGCCGTCTCCAGGCCGAAGGCGCTGGGATTCTCCCCCGGCGCGCGCATCCAGCCTGGCGTCACGGTATTCAGTGGCACGACCCGGTGGCGGGAATGGACATTGGGTATGGCGTACATCAGCGCGGTGACCCTGTTGCAGGCCTCGATGTGCACATCGTGCAGCGAGGTTTCATTGAAGCTGTCGTGGATGACAGACAGGATTTTACCGTCCCGGGTCGCGCCCATCTCCAGGTTTTGCGACGTGGCCGGCCGTCCGCCCAGACCGGTAAATACCTGCGGCCGGGTGAGGGAGACCTTGATGGGTCGCTTAAGCTCGCGGGCCGCCGCGCAGGCGAGGGCAACGTGGGTATAGGGCACCGGTTTGGAGCCGAAACCGCCCCCCACATAGGGCGAAACGATATGGACATCGGCCTTGTCCATACCCATCCACTGGGCGATTTCGGTTTTCGCCCCGGCCACCCACTGGCTGGGCTCCCATACGGTGAGGCGCTCTCCCTGCCACTGTACCACGCAGGCATGGGGCTCCATGGGCATATTGTATTCACGGGGAGTGGTATAGGTGCCGCGGATGCGTACCGCCGCGCTGTCCATGGCCTGCCGGGCATTGCCCACATCGATATTCAGCGGGTCGAGATTCTTCGGCGCGGCGCGGGCATCGTCGGCAAACACAATGGCCGGGGTCTCCTCATAGTCGATTTCCACCAGCGACGCCGCATAGGTGGCCTGCTCAAAGGTCTGCGCCACCACGATGCCGATATTTTGTCCGTTGTGGATGATGATATCATCCTGAATGGGCGTGTAGGTGGATTGGGCCGCGCCGCCTTTGGCAATGGGCGTCGGCTTGTTGATTTTCAATCCGCTTTGGTGGGTGTAAACCGCCAGCACACCCGTGGACCGCCGCGCATTATCCGCATTCATGCGGGTAATACGCCCGCTGGCGATAGTGGACTGAATCACCACCCCGTACACGACGTCCTCGGGCTGGTGCTCAACGGCATAGGTGGCCTCGCCGCATATCTTAAGCCGGCCGTCGCCCCGGGAGCGGGCAACGCCAACGCCTTGGTACTTTTGTTCGGCGGCGCTGTCGGTTGCCGAAGCTTGCTCCGCCCCCTGTGCGCTGCCTAGCCGCAGGCCGATGCCGCCGGCGGCGGATATTACCGCGGTGGCCTTCAGCAGATGACGGCGCATGGGGTTTGTGGGCTGTTGGCTCATGACTTTTCTCCCGGGCTGGGCTGGCCTGCGGTTAACAGGGCGCGGGTAATGACGCGCGGGGCCAGGACGATTTTAAAACGGTTATGTTCCAGCGGCCGGGCATCGGCGGTAATCAGCGCCGCCGCCCGTCTTATTTCATCTTCATTGAAGGGTTTGCCCCGTAATGCCGCCTCCACGGCGTGCGCGCGCCAGGGTTTGGTGGCGACGCCTCCCATGGCGATATGGATATCGCGAATCACCGTTCCGTCCAGATCCAGACCCACCGCCGCGCTGGCGGCGGCAAATTCGTAGGAGGTGCGATCGCGCACTTTCAGATAATGGGAGCGCCGCAGCGCCGGCACGATGGGCACTTCAACGGCGATAATCATCTCGTCGGCGGCCATATCGTGCTCTTTATCCGGCGTATTGCCCGGCAGCAGATAAAAACTGTCGATGGGAATGCGCCGTTCCTGCCCCGCGGCATTGCGCAAAATCACCCGTGCGTCAAACGCCGTCAGCGCCACAGCAAGATCGCCGGGGTAGAGCGCGACACAGCTCTCGCTCACCCCCAGGACGGCATAATTGCGGTTGATGCCGTGCAGCGCCGAACAGCCGGATCCGGGGCGGCGTTTATTACAGGCGCTGAAGGCGCCGGGGTCACGGAAATAGACGCAGCGGGTGCGTTGGCGCAAATTGCCGCCGATGGTAGCCATGTTGCGTATCTGCGGCGAGGCCGCCTGCCACAGGCTCTCATAAATCACCGGCGCCTGGCTTCGGCAGCGGGCATCGGCCGCCACCTCGCTCATATGCGCCAGTGCGCCGATGCGCAGGGTATCGGCGCTGAAGGTAATGTCATTCAGGCCGGAAAGATGTTTGATATCAATGAGATTTTCCGGGGTTTCCACGCCGCACTTCATCAGATCGAGCTGCGTGGTGCCGCCGGCGATGAATCGGCTGTTGACGCCGCCCGCCTGTGCGATGGCATCATCAATATTCAGCGCCCGATGATAATTGAATTCATTCATACCGACTCCCGCTTGATGTCCTCTGCCGCCTCTTTAACGGCATCGACGATATGGGGATATGCCCCGCAGCGGCAAATATTGCCGCTCATGTATTCGCGGATTTCCCCATCGGAACCGGTGTGGCCCTCTTTGATGCAGGCAATGGCCGACATGATTTGTCCGGGGGTGCAGTATCCGCACTGGAAGGCATCGTGTTTTAAAAAGCTGGCCTGAACCGGATGCAGCGTGCCGTCGCTCTTGGCCACGCCTTCGATGGTGGTGACTTGCCGGTTATGCGCCTGCGCCGCCAGGGTAAGGCAGCTTAATACCCGCTCCCCGTCAAGATGCACCGTACAGGCTCCGCATTGCCCCTGATCGCAGCCTTTCTTGGTGCCCGTCAGCGCCAGATGCTCTCTCAGTACGTCAAGCAGCGTCACGCGGGGATCCAGCGTGACGTCAAAATCTCTATTATTTACATTGAGATGCAACGGGATGTTTTTAGCCATGATGGTCTTCCAGTCAGGATAAAATTGAATGATTGCCGCAATGCTTAAAACGAAGGGAAACAACAGATGGTGACAAGTAACGCCGTGCTGAGATCCTAAGTGTATATGCAGTTTTCACCGGCCGGGTTGCCTGTTATTGCAATTGTCTTGCCTGATTTTTGTTTTTTTGCTTTCCCGGCGCGGCAGGCCTCGCCCCACGCCGGGCCCACGGCCTGTCCGCGCCGCGGGTGTGAAATGCGCTTCGTATCAACTATAATGACTTATCAAAAGGGAAAAATATATTAAGGAAATATGAATGAAAATAATGATGTGTTAGCTCGGTATAACCGGATGACGGGTATATTCATTTAATCTGAAAGTGAGTGCAGACATGTCGGAATTAATGAGCGTCATTGATAAACGAAATAAAAAAATGATAGGCATTATTAATCGGCTGATTTCCGGGGACGGCGTATTCACCACCCGAATGCCCGAAATTAATTTTATACGCTCCTCAAAGCATATTCCGCGCAGCGCGGTAATGTATGAGCCATCCATTGTTATCATTCTGCAGGGAAAAAAGATCGGCACCATGGGTGAACGGCTTTTTATTTATGACAAAAATGAATATCTTACCCTGACCATTCCAATGCCGTTTGAATGCGAGACGATAGGCTCGCCGGACGAGCCGCTGATTGGCATCCTTATCAAGGTGACCCCTACGCTCATTACGGAAATATTATTACAGATGGATAATCCTTCCTTAAGCGGCGAGGATATCGAATTCATTTCAACCCAATCCCTAACCATGCATCAGTCAGGCATTCTGGTGAGATTGGTGGAAAGCCTTGAGCATAATGAACCGGCCAGAATACTGTCGCAAAATATCCTGCGGGAGTTTCTGTATAACATTCTAATGGAAAAAAGCGGCGATAATCTCAAATTTTTGGCCCTGAATAAAGGAAGGCATGGCCAGATAGCCAAGGTATTAAGCCAGATGCACGCCCATTACGCGAATAATTTCGATATGGCCGATCTGGCTAAAGAGAGCGGAATGAGCGTGTCGGCTTTTCATTCCCATTTCAAGGCCATTACCCATTCCACGCCGCTGCAATATCTTAAGGAGATCCGCCTGCATAAAGCGCGCCTGATGATGCTGCATGATAATATGACCGCCTCCCGGGCCGCCAGCATCGTCGGTTACAGCAGCAATTCCCAGTTCAGCCGGGAATTCAAACGGCTGTTTGGCGATGCGCCCACCATCGATTCCGCCAAAACGAAAAGAATCTGGCTCAAGGAGAAAAGCGGATGAATGCAGGCCGACCGGAACAGGGCGGCAGCGGGTTAACTTCCGGTTTTATTTGAGCATGTCCGCCAGTTCATCCGCGCCCTTGTCAATGCCCACCTTCGCGGCGCTCAGCGAACCGACGCTGGCGCCGACGTTGAGGGCATTGGGATACTGTTTGGCGACATAGGCGTTAAGCAGGCGGCGGGTTGAAGCATCCGAAATTTCCACGGCGTAGTTCACGGAGCCGTTCATCAACCCCTCCTTGCCGCGAATGGACTGAACGATGTTATAGGGGCCGCCGGCCAAATCGAACTTGGTAAAGGTACCGATCACCGGCGTGGTGGTCTTGGCGCCGGTGAGCGTCAGTTTTACCCGCAGAGTATCCAAAGAGGGGATGGTGACTTCCCTGAAACGGGCCCGCAGTTTTTCACTGAACTGATTTTGCATGTAGTGGACCAGCGCTTGCCGGTCTGACGGGTCCATATCGCCAAACTGGTTGTCCGGACCCTGATAGAGGGCAACGGGTTCAATAATGATGCTGGTGTATTTTTTCCAGTCAACCGGCTCCGCGTAACGGTAGGGAATGCGATACGATGCTTCATCGGTGTTGGGTCTTAACCGGGAAGATGAGTCAAGATTTTGATAGCGGGCGGGGGGCGTTGATGAACACGCCGCCAAGGCGATGCACAGAATAAGAAGCGCGGGTCGAGATTTCCTGAAGGTTGTTTGCATTTGAACGGCCCTATTATGAAAGAAGACAATGATGGCTATTTTTTATTAATGAACCAAACTGTACGGTTTAGTTTTGCATTGATATGATTTGTTTGTCAAGAAAATGTACACTTGAGTTTATTTATGTCGCAGGAGAAACCATGAAGGTTCGAACGCAGGCCCGCCGCGAGGCCATTGTTGAGGCTGCCGCCCGGCTCTTTCAGGAAATGGGCTATGAACGCGCGTCGATGAATGAATTGTCCAAACGCCTGGGCGGCTCCAAAGCCACCCTGTACAGCTATTTTTCGTCCAAAGAGGAGCTGTTCACCGCCGTTATCCATGCCTATGCCACTCAGCACCTGACCGAGGCAGCGGAAGAGTTGACGGCTTACGACGATAAGACGGAAACGCTGGAAGACAAACTGATGCGTTTCGGAAAGCGGATGTTGAAGGTATTGGTAAACGACAACAGTGCGTTATCCGTTTATCGCATGGTCGTGGGAGAGGCCGGGCATTCCGATATCGGGACGCTGTTTTATGAGTCCGGTCCCAGGGCAAGCATTGAAAAATTATCGGCATTGCTGGCCGGCGCCATGGATCGTGAGGAGCTGCGGGTGGGCGATCCCTATATCCGGGCATTGCAGTTTCTGGCGCTGTTGACCGCCGAGACCGAAGTCCGCATCTATCAGCGTCAGTCCCAGCCGGTCAGCCTTGCCAGAATCCATGAGATGACCCGCTGCGCGGTGAATCTATTTCTGTATGGCGCAGCACCGCCGGCGCGCCCGGCGCCGGCAAACCTGAAATAACCCAGAGCGATAATCAGCCGCTGGCGTGTTAAGGAGAATAACCGGCATCATGGCGATGCCGCGATTATTCCTCAAAGGTGTTGAAATACCTTTGCGGCGTTTCCCCTAGGGTTCGCCTGAACATGGCGATAAAGGCGCTGCCGTTGAAATAGCCCAGCCGCTGGGCTATCTCCTCGATGGTGCGGCCCTGCGCCATCAAACTGATGGACTCCATGATTTTGAGCTGTTGCCGCCATTGGGAAAACGTCAGGCCGGTATCATGGCGAAACAGCCGGGACAGCGTGCGCGGCGTGGCGCCGACCCCGGCGCTTAGCTGGTCCAACGTATCCTCGTTACCCAGGTCCGCCGTTAATATCCGGGTAACGGCGCACAAACGGCGCTCGCGGGGAAAGGGGAGGAAACCCGCCGTGGCCGGCGCGGCGGCGCTGAGTTCATGAAACAGCAGCGGCAGCATCAGCCGGTGGCGCTGATAATTGATTTCCCCCGGTTCGTCGGGGGGCGTCAGCGCCTCAATGAGGTAGTGCACCATCTTCGAGATGAGAATGACGCAATAATCCTCCACCTGCTTGTGGCCGGGATTTTCCGGTAAATAGAGGTTGTGGGTTACGGCATCGCCCAGCGCATGGATCTGGTGCGGCAATTCCGAGGGGATCCACAGCCCCCGATAGGGCGGCAGCGTCCATATGCCGGTGGCGGTGTGAATTTTGATCGAGCCCCGGCTGGCGTAGGTGAGCTGGGCCGTTTTATGGGAATGCCATACTTCGGATTGCAAATGCGCGTAGCGATAGGATATAAACGAAACGCACTCCCCGGCGGAGGCCGCGGGGACGGACGGGCGAACAGCGGGTAACCCCGCCTCTGCAAGGCTCGCGTTGTTCTTCATGATCGGGGATATTTATCCTTAACGGTATTGTGCTGCTGATTCATCACATCCTCTTTGGTACCGGCCGGCGGCGGTGTTGTTTCACACCGCCGCCCCGGCGCCGGAAAGCCCCTTCAAGAGCGCTCCTGGAATAATCCGCTGAATAATGCCTGAAATTTTTGTCCGGCGGCGCAGGTTTTAGGACAACTTTCGTCCTGAAAAAAGGGTGGCGCCGGAACACACCTTACAACGGACAACCTTCACCTTTCAATAAGAAGAAAAATCATTATCATTCGCCTTCAAGTCTAGGCTGTGACAACGGGCCGCAGAGTCTGTACGCCAGTGAGCATTCTTTTCTTAAACAGGCAGGAATCAGGCAGGGTTGAAGGCATGAGTAAGTTAACATCAAGGCAATCCGGGGGGTTCCGGCCCCGGCGGCAATGGACGGTAGGATTTAAATTAAGCGCACTGGCCCTGGCGCTGGCCGGCGCACCGGCATTCGGCGCCGAGCAGACCGGCGGCGAGGGCAATACAGCCAGCGTGATGGTCGTGACCGGTAAACCTGACGGTACGTCAATACCGGTGGCGAAATCGGCGACGGGCGCCACCAAGACCGATACTCCCCTCCTTGAAATCCCGCAATCCGTCTCGGTGGTGAACAAGGAACAGATGACGGCGCAAAACGCCCAGACCGTCGCCCAGGCGCTGCGTTATACCGCGGGGGTGCGATCCGAAATCCGCGGGGATTCCACCGCCGGCGCGCCTTACCTGTTTAGCCGGGGCTTTTATCTGGAACAATTCCTCGACGGTTCGAGAATGCCCAGCGACACCAGTTTCGGCTATGCCATTGCCAATTTTGATCCCTACGGGCTGGAACGTATCGAAATCCTGCACGGACCGGCTTCCGTTCTTTACGGACAGGTGAATCCCGGCGGCGTGGCGAATCTGGTGAGCAAGCGTCCCACCGCGACGCCGGTACATGAGGTTTTTACCACCATCGGCAGCCACAATCGCTACCAGGCCGGTTTTGATCTGGGGGGAAAACTCACCGATGACGGCAGGCTGCTTTATCGGCTTACCGGCACGGGACTGGACAGCGATACCCAGGTGAAGGATACCCGGCAGAAACGGCTGTATATCGCCCCCGCCGTGACCTGGCGGCCCAATGACGATACGTCTCTGACGATACTGGCCAAATACCAGCGCGATCCCGACGTCGGCTATTATAATTTCGTCCCGGCGGCGGGCAGTCTGTTCAACGCCGCCGACGGCAAGATATCACCCCATACCAATATGGGCGCGCCGGGCTTCGATAATCACTCCAGAACGCAATATTCGGTAGGCTACGAATTTGAACACCGCCTGAATAATGTTTTCATCCTGCGGCAGAATACCCACTACAGCTATGTCAAAGATGATTTGGATAACGTATTCAGCAACGGCTTTGCGGCGGGATCCGACGATACGGTGAATCGCTATGCGTTTTTCAATGATGAGCATGCCAAGGTTTTCACCATCGACAATCAGGTATTGGCGGATTTCGATACCGGTCCGGTATCCCATACCCTGCTTACCGGCGTGGATTTCCAGCGCATTTTATACCGGGAAACCGTAGGGCTGGGGGCCGCGCCGACGCTGAATGTCTTCTCGCCGGATTATGGCGATATCGCCGCCCCGGCCACGTCATCGGACGATTTTATCCGGCAAAAACAGCTCGGGGCCTATAGCCAGGATCAGATGAGCTTCGGCAACTGGCGCTACCTGTTGGGCGTGCGTGAAGATTGGGCGGACGCCGACGATGTCAATCCCGTCACCGCTTCCTCCACCGCGCAGTCTTCCCGTGCCTTCACCTGGCGCACCGGGCTGGTTTACCTGTTTGACAACGGTATTGCGCCTTATGCCAGTTTCGCCAAGTCCTTTACTCCTCAGGTGGGCGAGCTTTATGGCGGCGGTATGGCGAAACCCACCACCGCCAATCAGTATGAAGTGGGGGTCAAATACCAGCCGGCGGGCTCCGAGAGTTTTACCACGGCTTCGCTTTTTGATCTTACCGAGGAAAATGTCCTGACCGCCGACGCCGAACATACGGGTTTTTCCACCCAGGCCGGCAAGGTGAGATCCAAAGGACTGGAGCTGGAGGAACATGCCCGACTCACCGACAACCTGCAGCTGATAGCGTCTTACACCTATCTTCATGCCGTGACGGTCGACTCCAACGATTCTGCCACCACCCTCGACGGCGATAGCACGCCGCTGGCCGGGAAACGAATATGGGGCATGCCGCGCAATACGGTATCCACCTGGCTGGATTACAGCTTCCATAACGGTATTCTGCAGGGCTTCGGCACCAGCGCCGGGGTGCGCTACCTCAGCGCGAGCTATGACACCTCGAACACCATCCGCGTGCCCTCGGTGACCCTGTTCGACGCAGGCGTGCACTATGACACGGGACAACACTGGCTGTTATCGCTGAACGCCATGAATCTGTTCGACCGCCATTACGTCGCCTCCTGCTATAGCGCCAATACCTGTACCTACGGCGACGGCGCGGAAGTGCTGGCCACGGCCCGCTACCGGTGGTAAGGGCGATGCTCCCCCGCGGCGGCGCGCGCCGCCTTCAGCCGTCGGCGGGCTGAGACCATGCTGCGGCGCGGATTCATCAAGACGCTGGCCCTGTGGCTGCTGACGCTGCCGGCCATTCCACGGCGGGCCTGGAGCGGGATGCAGGCGGCGGGCGACGTCACGTCGCCGGCGCCCCGGCTGGCGGTATTGGACTGGGGCCTGGCGGAAACGGTGCTGGCGCTGGGCATAACGCCGGTGGGCGTGGCTGAGATCGATGGCTACCGCGATAACGTGGTAATCCCCGCCATACCCGCAGGAGTAGCGGATGTGGGGCTGCGCCTCGCGCCCTCCCTCGAGTGGCTGCAACAGCTCGCGCCGGACTTCATCCTGATCAATTCAAGCCAGGAGGCGCAGCGGGCCATGCTGGAGCGCATCTGCCCGGTGCGCGCCTTTGCGGTTTATACCGACCAGGGCGCGCCATTGTCCCATGCGCAGCGGATTACCCTTGAACTGGGACGGTTATGCCGGCGGGAAGCGGCGGCCGGCGAACTGATTGCCCAGACCCGCCAAACCCTTGCCCGCGCCGGCGCCGAGCTGGATTCGTCTCGGCGGCGCCTGGCGTCGGAGCCCATTTATCTGATTCGATTTTTCGATGCTCTGCATATCGGCATTTACGGCGAGCGCAGCCTTTTTCAGGACGTCATGGATGCGCTGGGCGTCAAGAACGCCTGGCGCGGCCCGACGGACTATTGGGGCATCGGCGTCGCCGGACTGGAGGCCTTGGCGGCGCGGCAGGAAGCAGCCATTGTCTATTTCACCCCGTTGCCGGCGCCGGTGGCGGCGGGTTTGCAAGGCAACCGGCTTTGGCAGGCGCTGCCGGCGGTAAAACAGCGTCGGGTTTATGGGCTGGCGCCGTTTTGGGGATTCGGCATGCTGCCTTCCGCCGGCCGTTTCGCCCGGGAGCTGGCGGCGGCGCTAAAAGCGCAGGGGAATGATAACAGCCCGGGCGCCGTGGGAGAAACCGCGAAATGAGCGGCGTTTTCCGTGCCGGTACCCTCCGGATATCCAGGCCGTGGCCGCTGTTGCTGATGGTTTTGGCCTTCGCCGCCGGCGCGGTTCTCAGCCTGGAAAACCTGTCGTTGATTCTACCTGTTTCGCGCTGGTGGCAGACCTTTCTTTCAACGCCGGGGCAGGATATCAGACATATCATGGTTTTTGACGGCTGGCTGCCGCGGCTGGCTATCAGCGTCTTGTGCGGCGCGGTGCTGGGATTGGCGGGCACGCTTTTCCAGCAGGTGCTGAAAAACCCGCTGGCGGAACCCATGACCCTTGGGGTGAGCGCAGGGGCGCAGCTGGCGCTCACCCTGTTTACCCTGTGGGCGCCGGCGGTCATGCTCCATCATCCGCAATGGGCGGCCCTGGGCGGCGCCCTGGCGGCGGCTTTTATCGTTCTGGCGCTATCCCGGCCACGGCAGTATGAGCCCTCGGCGGTATCGGTGGCGGGACTGGTGGTCACCCTGTTTTGCGGCTCCGTCATCATGGCCCTGCAACTGCTGTATACGCCCTACCTACACAGCCTGT
Source organism: Sodalis sp. RH16 (assembly GCF_047324245.1). NCBI lineage: Bacteria > Pseudomonadati > Pseudomonadota > Gammaproteobacteria > Enterobacterales > Bruguierivoracaceae > Sodalis > Sodalis sp. RH16. Next base: position 4,429,361 of record NZ_CP178737.1, read on the forward strand.
TTATCTGGGGCGGCGGCTCGCTGCTGCAGCAGGATTGGCGCAATGTCGCCGTGCTGGGCCTGCAGTTTCTGGCCGGAATGTGCTTCGCCTTTCTGCTGTTGCGGCCGCTGACGGTATTGGCGCTGGGGGACGGCCACTCCGGCAGCCTGGGACTGGGATCGGGAACCATAAGGATCGCCGGCTTTACCCTGGCGGTGGCGCTCAGCGCCGGCGTGGTGAGCGCGGTGGGCGTTATCGGCTTTGTCGGGCTGTCCGCGCCGGCCCTTGCCCGGCTGGCGGGCGCGCGGCGGCTCAGGCAGCGCCTGATTGCCGCGCCGCTGTGCGGAGCGCTGGTGCTCTGGCTGACCGACCAGACGGTGCAGCGGTTTTCAGCCATGATGGGAGAAATTCCCACCGGCGCCGCCACCGCCTTGTTCGGCGCCCCGCTTATGCTGCTGTTGCTGGCGCGTTTTCAGCCGGCGACGTCCGGCGTGGAACCCCCTTATGCCGGCGCCTCTCTTCAGCGGCCTGGGGATCCGGGTATTTATCGCCGCTTTGCGGCGCTGGTGTTATTGCTGGCGCTGGCGATGGCGCTCTCCCTTGATTTTGGCCGCACGCCGGGCGGATGGCATTTCACCGCCTTGCATGCGCTGCCGCAGGTGTCCCTCTGGCGCGTACCGCGCGCGGTGGCCGCCATGGCCTCAGGCACGATGCTGGCCGTGGCGGGGGTCTTAATCCAGCGGCTGACGGGCAACGCGCTGGCCAGTCCGGAATTGCTGGGAGTCAGCGCGGGAGCGGCCCTCGGACTGGTGGCCCTGTTGCTGTATCAAGGGGACGCATTGCCTATCTTGCGCCTGTCGGTCTCCACCCTCGGCGCCCTGGCGGCGCTGCTGGCCATTCTCTCTTTCGCGCGACGAACGCGGTTCTCACCCCAGCGCATCCTGCTGGCGGGCATTGCCGTCAGCGCGTTGCTGCAGGCCGTTGTCGCGGTGGTGGTGGCGGGGGGAGGAGATCGCGCCGCCGCGCTTATCGCCTGGCTTGCCGGTTCCACCTATTCCATCGGCCCCGCCGAGGCGCGGAATGCGCTGCTGCTCTGCCTGCTGCTGTGCCTGGCGACGCCGTGCTGCCATCGCTGGCTGACCATTTTACCCCTTGGCGAAATGACATCCACCGCGCTGGGCGTGGCGACGCCCCAGGCCAGATTGGCGGTGTTGGGATTGATTGCCCTGCTGACGGCGGCGGCGACGCTGGTTGTCGGTCCCGTGTCGTTTATCGGCCTCACCGCGCCGCATTTTGCCCGGCTGATGGGCGCGCGGCGGCCAACGCACCAACTGCTGCTGGCGCCGCCGCTGGGGGCTCTGATGCTGGTGGCGGCCGACTGGCTGGGACGCACCCTGCTGATGCCCAGGGAACTGCCGGCAGGCCTGGTGGCGACGCTGCTGGGCGCGCCCTATTTGATGTGGCTATTGATGCGGCGGCGCTGACGGGGAACGGGCTCACCCGGCTGCAGCTTGGCATGCGGGGCGTCATTAAGAGATTGCCTTGGTTGAAATCGTCACATTACCGAGAATCTATCAGGAGCTGAAAATGAAGGAAGCCGATACCGGCGCTCCGGCATCAACTATGATGGCGGAAGTATTACGATTGCTTAAACCCTTCTGGCCGGTGGTGGCCACGGCGACCCTGCTGGGCATTGTGGGCGGGCTGACCGCCACCGGCCTGTTGGGACGCATTAACCAGACGCTGCAGCGGGGCGAACTGACGCCGGGCTTCTGGCTGGACTTCGCCGGACTGCTGTCCGTCAGCGTGGCGGGCACCTCCGTCGCCGGCGTCCTGAACAGCCTGATCGGCCAGAAAATCATTGCCTCGCTGCGCAAGGACATTTCGTCGCGCATCCTGCGCGCGCCGCTGGATGCCATCGAGCGTTACCGCTCCCACCGGCTGTTGGCCACGCTGAATAATGACATCGATACCGTCAGCGCCTTCACCTTTAATTTCTCGACCTATGCCATTGCGCTGGCGATGGCGCTGGGAGGACTGGTCTATCTGTTATGGCTGTCCCGGACGCTGTTTGTTTTCTCCGTGGCCTTTCTTGTCGCCGGGATGTTGTTGACCGCGTTTTCGCGCCACGGCTGGATGAAGGATTATGAAGGGGTGCGGGATGCCCAGGATGATTTGCAAAAGCAGTACCGCGCCATCATCGAAGGCGCAAAAGAGCTGCGCATCAACCAGGACCGCCGGGCGCGGGTATTCGGCATCCAGCTTGGCGGCGCCGTGGACGCCATCGCCCGGCTGAAAAGCCATGCCATGGGCCGGTACTGGCTGATGAGCGGCGCCAGTACCGCCTTGCTGTTTATCTTTATCGGCATCATGCTGACCGCGCGCCGGCAATTGGGAATTGATTCCGCCGATGTCAGCGCCGCGGTCATCGTCCTGTTGTTTATCAAAGGCCCGATGGAACAGTTGGCCGGCGCCCTGCCGGTCATGGGGCAGGCCTTCGTCTCGATGAAAAAACTGGCGGCGCTGTCCGCGGCATTCAGTAATCCCGAGCCGGATATCTCGCTGGCGCCGCAGGAGGTGGGGGAGCCTGTGTTATCGATGAACAGCCTTGCTCTCGAACAGGTGGGGTATACCTTCTTGCCGGACGGCGGGACGGGTTTCTCCCTCGGACCGGTGAGCCTGGATATCCGCGCCGGCGAGATTCTGTTTATCGTCGGTAAAAACGGCTCCGGCAAGACCACCCTCATTAAGCTTCTGCTGGGGCTGTACGCCCCGGACCGGGGTCGGATCCTGTATAACGGGCAGCCGGTAACCGCGGCCGGCCGGGATGCGTATCGCCGGCTGTTTACCACCGTGTTCGCCGATTATTATCTTTTTGACGAAATCCTGGTGGACCCGGTTCGGGCGCAGGAGAGCCAGCGTTATCTGGAACGATTGGATCTTGCCCGCAAGGTCCGGATTCAAAACGGGCGTTTTTCCACCACGGACCTCTCCACCGGCCAGCGCAAGCGGCTGGCCCTGCTGCAGGCCTATCTCGAGGATCGCCCGGTTATCGTGTTTGATGAATGGGCGGCGGACCAGGATCCGGTGTTTCGGCAGGTGTTTTACACTGAACTGCTGCCCGATCTCAAACGGAGGGGAAAAACGCTTATCGTCATTTCTCATGACGACCGGTATTTCTCTGCCGCTGACCGGATTATTTATATGGCAGACGGCAGAATAGCAAAATAACCCCAGCGCAATCTACGGTGGAACGTGCCACCGGCTTAAGTCATACCGAACTCTGCCTACTGACAAATCTCGACGCATAAAAATGCGTCAACTGTGGCGCTGCCCTTGGCTGACATGAATATCTTTTAAGCCGACTGACCCGGGGATAGCGGGCTTAGCCGGCTTTGATGCGCGCGGGTAATTGTCTTAATCGACGTATTTAAGCCCGGCCTGTTGCAGCATGTCCCGCATCTGATACATATCCAGGCCTAGCTCCCCTTTGGCGAAGCGCTCCCGTTTTCCCTGTTCGTTATCTTCGCGTTTTTGCGCCGCATCGGCGGTCTGGGCGGCGATTTCCCTCGGCACCACCACCACGCCGTCGTCGTCGGCCACTACCACGTCTCCGGGGTTCACCAGCGCGCCGGCGCAGATAACCGGCACGTTAACCGATCCCAGGGTCGCCCTGGCGGTGCCCTTGGCGCTGATGGCGCGGGAAAATACCGGAAAGCCCATTTCACGCAATGCGGCCACATCGCGGACACCGGCTTCGCTCACCAGTCCGCCGGCGCCATGGGCGCGGTAAGAGGTGGCCAGCAGCTCGCCGAACATGCCGTCTCCATTCTCCACCGTACAGGCCACCACCACGATATCCCCTTGCCGGATCTGTTCCGCCGCCACGTGCAGCATCAGATTATCGCCGGGCTGGGCCAGCACCGTCACCGCGTTGCCGCATAAGCGGGCACCGGCGTAAGCGGGGCGGATATGGGATCGCATCAGCCCGGTCCGCCCCATGGCCTCGTGCAGGGTGGCCACGCCAAAGTGACTTAGCCGCTCGACTACCGCAGGATCCGTACGTTCAATAGTGCGTTTAACGATGCCCAAGGCATTCACACGGGTTTGCATAGTCTTTCCTTATCGGCCCTGGGCCGACAGTAATGAGTCCAGCCGGGGATAGACCCGGCGCGCATTGCTTTCGAAGATGAGTTTTTTTTCAGTGGCGGTGAGCGCCGCCGAGTCGATATAGCGCCGGGTGTCGTCAAAGGCAAAACCGGTAAGGGGATCGATGCCCCGCACCGCGCCGATCATTTCCGAGGCGAACAGTACATTTTCCACCGGGATCACCCGGGTCAGCAGATCGATGCCAGGCTGATGATAGACGCAGGTATCGAAGAAAATATTCTTCAGCAGCTTGCTGTGGATATCATCGATGTGCATGGCCTGCGCCAGACCGCGAAAGCGGCCCCAGTGGTAGGGCACCGCGCCGCCGCCGTGGGGAATGATAAAGCGCAGCGTCGGAAAATCCGTGAACAGATCCGAGGTCAGGCACTGCATGAACGCCGTGGTATCGGCGTTAAGATAATGCGCGCCGGTGGTGTGAAACGCCGGGTTGCAGCTGGTGCTGACGTGGATCATGGCCGGCACGTCATATTCCACCATTTTTTCATAAATCGGATACCAGTAGCGATCGGACAAGGGCGGCGCCGTCCAATGGCCGCCGGAGGGATCCGGACTGAGATTCACCGCCACGAAACCGTAATCCCTGATGCAGCGCTCCATTTCCTTAAGGCAGGTGCGGGTATCGGCGCCGGGGGACTGCGGCAGCATGGCGGCGCCGGCGAAATACGCCGGATAAAGCTGCGTGACACGGTAACATAATTCGTTACAGACCGAGGCCCAGGCGGCGCTGGTGGCGGCATTGCCGATATGATGGGCCATAAAGCTGGCCCGAGGCGAAAAAATGGTCAAATCAATACCCCGTTCACGCATTTTGAGCAGTTGGTTGCTCTCGAGGGTATTGATGATTTCGTCGTCGGAAATCCGTACATCCGCGGTATCGATGGTGATGGCCGGGTCGGTGAGGGCGGCGATTTGCCGTTTGCGCCATGTCTCCAGTCCCTCCGGCGCGGTGGTATAGTGTCCGTGGATATCGATAATCATTGAATACGTTCCATAGCAGTAGGTTTATCACTCTCCATCACGATATTGCTCAGGTCGCGTCCGCGGGTTTCCGGCAGCAGCATGGCGGCGATCACGACAATCACATAAGATGCGCAGGCGCAGATACCCATGGCCGGCCCAAGATCCATCTTGATGCTCAGCAGCCCCACCAGGGTAGGCATGACCGCACCCAGCGCGCGGCCGGCGTTGCCGCATAAGCCCTGGGCCGAACCGCGGACGCGGGTGGGGAAAAGCTCGGCGATGAACGCGCCGGTGCCGGCCGCGGTACCCGATTGCAGGGTCCCCAGCACGAATCCCAGCAGCAGGGTGATGGTGAGATTGATGGGCGCCATGGTATACACGCCCACCGCGATGGCCTGCAGACAGGCGATGATAATAAAGGTTTTGCGCCGCCCAAGGGCGTCGGCCATCCAGCCGTTCAGGAAGGCGCCGGCGAATGACCCGAGAATATTGATGGCCAGATAACCGCCGACGTTGTTGATGGACAGATGTAAAACCAGCTTCAAATAGGCCGGCAGCCAGGTGATCATGACGTAATTACCGCCATAGATCCCGAAGGTCAAAAGGATGGCTTTGAAGGTCGTTCCGCGAAAAGAGGGGGCGAATACCTCCCAGATATTCCGGGATTGGCCTTTTTCGGCGGCCTGCTCTTTTTTGTAAATCGGCGCTTCTTCGATATTGCGCCGAATCCACAGTACCAGCAGCGCGGGAAGAATGCCCAGAGCAAACAGGATGCGCCACACGATAGCCGCGGGAAAGTAGTCAAACAGCAGCGTGGCGAGGATCACGGTGATACCGTAGCCGAGGGCCCATCCCGCCTGCAACGCCCCCACCACCCGGCCCCGTACCTGCGGGTTGATGGTTTCGCTTATCAACACCGCCCCCACTGCCCATTCGCCGCCGAACCCCAGTCCTTGCAGGCTACGCGTCAGCAGCAACTGCCAGAACGAGTCGGTAAAGGCCGAAAGGAAGGTGAACAGTGAAAACCAGGCGATGGTTACCTGCAGTATTCTGACCCGGCCGTAGCGATCGGACAGAATGCCGGCAACCCACCCCCCCAGCGCCGCCATGATCAACACGGTGGTGCCCAGTATGCCGGCCTGGCCTTTGGTCATGCCCCATAAGGCAATGAGCGTCGGGATGGACAGGGCATACATCTGCGTGTCCATGGCATCAAGCCCCCAGCCGCTGAAGCAGGCCCAGAAGGTGCGTTTTTCCACTTTATTAAGGGATGTGAACCATTGAAACATCATTATTCCCGCCTTACTTGCCTCAAGAGCCGTGCCAGAGTCAGGCATCGCTTCACCGCTATCGAGGGCAATTTTCCAAGGTTATGTCGTTTTACTTAACAACGGCGTGGATACCGCTTCGCTCTGTATCGAACTCCCACCGCCTAAGCACGTTTCAACAAGGGATATTTATCGCGGCCAGCATGGGCGAGCCGTCGCCCCCTAGCCGTTCGGTGGCACGGGCCGCGATATCAAGCAGCGCCGGGCGATATTGCGTCATCAGCGCCATATCCAAACGGCTCACCGGCGCGACAATGCCTACCGCGCCGATGAGCTTTTGATCCGAACCGAACACCGGGGCCGATATGCCGGAGGTCTCTTCATCCCTTTCCCCCACCGAGGCGTAGGTATAGACGTGGCGAACACGGTCGTAGAGTTCGCCGGGTTCGCCGGAAAACGCCAGCAGCACGCGCCCGCCGGCTCCGCGATCCAATGCCTGTATGTCGCCTTGCTGGACATTGACCCGCACGGAAAACTGCGAATTGATGCGGAACAGGCACAGGCGATGATCTCCTTCGCGGATGTGAAAAGAGACGGTTTCACCGAGCTGTTCATTTAATTCGCGCATCAGGGGCAGCAGGACATCGCTGAGATTGAGGTTGGCGAGGTAGTGGGTGCCCAGGGAGAAGGTGGCCGATCCCAGGCTGAAGCGGCCGTCTTCGAGGCGGATCATCAAGCGATGATGGCAGAGTGCGGCGGTGAGCCTGAGGACCGTACTTTTGTACAGGCCGGTGCGTTTGGAGAGTTCGGTGAGGGTTAACGAGCTGTCCTGCTTTTTAAAGGCAAAAAGCAGCGCTACGGCCCGATCGATTACGTCTACGCCGCTGGGGGTTACGCCTATGGGCTGCGGGGTATTTTCCGCTTTTTCGGCCATTGTGAGACTCCATTTGTTCTGTCTGATAGAACTCAATATCATCTGATAGAACAATTATAGTGGAGCTCACGGAACATTCTGTGGTTCGCATCACAAGAAGAGGTATTGGCACGGTCTCCCTTTAACAGGTTCGTTGCACGATGGGAGATAGCGGGCCGGCCTGTCGAGGCTCAGCGCTGTAAGAAGATCTGCGGTCTTTGGTTTTCCTGATTGAGCTGTACGCTGACATCGGCTTGATACCAGCGGCGTAGCTGCGGTTCCGTCAACACGTCTTGGGGAGTGCCGGCGGCAACCAGGCGGCCTTCGTGCAGCAGCAGGATCCGGTCGGACCATAGCGAGGCCAGATTCAAGTCGTGCAGTACGCAGCACACCGCCAGCCTGCCGTCCTCGGTCAGACGTTTGAGCAAACGCAGTACATGCTGCTGGTGATAGAGATCCAGCGCGGAGGTGGGTTCATCCAGAAACAGCCAGCCGCGCGGGCCGTCTTGTTGCCAAAGCTGCGCCAAAGCCCGCGCCAGCCGGACCCGTTGCTGCTCGCCGCCGGAGAGTTGGCGAAATTCCCTTTGCGCCAGCGGCCGGCAGCCGGTGAGGGCCATTACGTCGTCAACAATGTCGGCATCGGCGGCGGCGGACCAGGGCGCACGCCCCATGGACACCACATCGGCGACGGTGAAAGGGGAGGTGAGGGCGCCTTGCTGGCGCATAACCGCCCGCTGGCGGGCCAGCTGCGCCGAAGGCCACTGGTGGAGCGGGGTGTTATTGAGCAGGCAGGTGCCTTCGCTGGGGGGAGTATAACCGGTCAAGACCCGCAGCAGGGTGGATTTTCCCGCGCCGTTGGGGCCAATCAGCGCGACGAATTCGCCGGGGGCCAGCGTCAGCGATACCTGGCTTAACAGCGTGCGCCGGGCGATATGATAGCCGACGCCCTCGGCCTTGAGCAGAGGACGGTCTGTGTCGCAACCGCCGGATATGTCAATGGCTGGGAGGCTATCGGCGCGGCCAAGGTCTGACATGTCCGTGGATGATGGGCTGTCGGCGCGGCCAAGGGCTGGCCTGTCCGTGGAAAGGGTCGGCGACTTAGGCATGGCGAAGGGGTTTTTCCTTGAGGATCAGCCATAAAAACCAGGGGCTGCCGAGCAGGCTGGTGAGCAAACCCACCGGCATTTCCGCCGGCAGTACCAGCGTGCGCGCGGCGGTGTCCGCCGCCAGCAAGAGCAGGGCGCCGGCCAGCGCCGACCCCGGCAATAGCCAGCGATGATCGGCGCCAAGCCACATCCTGACGAGATGGGGAACCACCAGTCCGACAAAACCGATAATGCCGCTCACCGCCACGGCGGCGCCCACCAGCAGCGCGCTGGACAGCAGCAGCAGGCGCTGGGTGCGCCGCACGTCGACGCCGAGATAATGGGCTTCTTCTTCTCCCAGTTGCAAAAGATTCAGGCGGCGGGCCTGTTTTTGGATAACCAGCATGGCGGGCGCCAGCAGCGTGGCCAGAACAGCCAGGGAGGTCCATTGTCCCTGGCCGAGGCTTCCCATGCCCCATAGGGATAACTGCCGCAGTTGCCGATCGCTGCTGAGCCAGGAGAGGACGCCGGTGGCCGAGCCGCACAGCGCATTGATGGCGATACCCGCCAGCAGTAAACGTGACAGCGTCCCACCGCCGGCGCGGCTGAGGGAAAATATCACCAGCGTGACGAGCAGGCTGCCGCAGAAGGCGGCGAGGGTTGAAGAATACAAGGCCACCAGCGGCGGCAGGGAGAGGGGCAATACCACCGAGCAGGCCACCGCCAGCGCCGCGCCGCTGCTGATGCCCAATAAACCGGGATCCGCCAGGGGATTGCGGAACAATCCCTGCATCACGCCGCCGGCCATCGCCAGCGCCGCCCCGATCAGCACCGCCAGCAGTACGCGCGGTAAACGGATGTTCAGCCAGATGTGCCACGTGGCATCGTTAAACGAAGTGCGCCACAATAACGGCAGGGAGATGGGTACCGCCCCCAGATTTGCCGCCGCCGCCATCAGCAAAATCAGCATAAACAGCAGCAGCAACAGACGGCGGAGCGTCATCGTATGGCTTCCGCGCTGCGGCGAAGCCGGGCGATGGCGGCCGGCGTTGACGGGCCGAAGCCCAGCAGCGCCATGTCATCCACCGCCAGCAGCCGATGTTGTTTACCGGCGGGGGTCATCGCCAGTCCGGGCAATCGCCAGAGCTGCGCCTCGCCGCCGAGGGCGTCGATGCCGTCGCGGCTTATGACCACCAGATCCGGCGCGCTGGCGATAACCCCTTCCTGGGACAGGGTTTGATAATGAACAAATCCCTGCATGGCGTTTTGCAGACCGGCGGCGTGAATGGCCGCATCGGCCGCGGTCTGTTGGCCGGCCGCCATGGCCGTCATCCCGCTGTGGCTGAGAATAAACAGCACTTTCACCGGCAGCGGCGACGCAGGAATGGCGGCCAGTTGCCCCTGCACCTGTTGTTGCAGCGCCTTGCCCTGCTCAGGACGGTTCAACGCATCGGCCACCACCGCAATCTTGTGGGCAATGGCCGAGGCAAAAGCGTCTCCCGGCACCGTGACCACTTTCACGCCGTTGTCCGCCAATTGTTCCAGCACCAGGGAGGGCTTGGCCTGCTCGCTCACCAGCACCAGCGTCGGCCGCATGGCCAGGATCCCTTCGGCGTTCAGCTGCCGCAAATAGCCGATATCGGGTAAAGTCTTCACCTTTTCCGGCTGCAGACTGGTGCTGTCCCGCGCCACGACTTCGTCGCCGGCGCCGAGATCAAACACGATTTCGGTGACATCGCCGCCGATGGTGACGATACGCGGCGCCGCCAGCAGGGAGCAGGGCAACGCCAGTAGGACCAGCAGCCAGCCTTTCATGCCGCCGCTCCCCGGGCGGTCAATAACCCGATTTGCGACCGCCACCGCGTTTGCTCCGGCTGTCCTTCGCTGCGCTGGCCGAAAAGCTGTGCTATCTGCGTGCCGTCGGCGGCAAACAGTTCCAGGCTGGTGACCACGCCGCCGCCGGTGGGTTTGCGGGTGACCCAGCTTTCCGCGATCCGGTCTTCCATCAGGTGCAGGGTAAACTCGGTGTTAAAGACGTTGATCCAGTTCTGCCAGGGGGTCACTTTCTCTATCACGCCGGTAAAGATCTGCACGCAGCCCCGGTTGCCGACAAAAATCATGATTTCGTTGCCGTCCTGCCGCGCCGCCTCAAGAATTTCCCTCAGCGCCTGGTTGTCCACCCGGCAGGCCAGATCTTCGGATACGGCGCGGAACGCCTGCTGGCGCGTCAGGTTATGCCGCTTGAGCAGGTTGAAAAACTGATGGACGTCGGTCATCTCCCGCCACTCCCGCTCCAGCTGCGGCGGGGCCTCGGCCTGTTCATTGGCGGCGGGCGGGGGAGCGAGGACCAGCGGCGGATTGTCCGCCGAGGAGAACCGGCCGATGCATCGATCCCAGTCCGCCATGCGGGTCTGCGCGGTGGCATAGACTTTCAGCACCGCGTCGCCGTGACCATCGTAAAACTGAATGCTTTGACGCTCACCCCGCGCCGTTTGCTCGTTGACAAAAAATGCGCTGGCCCACTGCGCGGGAAACAGTCGCAGATCCAACCCCCGCGGATTGAGCACCAGCCCGCCGTGCTCACCTATCCGCCAGTGCTGATAACGGCCAATCTGTTCATGTACCGCGTACTCATTACGGGTAATGGACTTGGTCTCATCCACGGCCTCCAGGGCCGCCAGCATCGCGGGCACATCAAGGCGAAGCCGTCTGGCTTCGGTACCGACGCGGGCATGGGTCAGCTCGGCCTCGCTGATATTCATCAAACGCGCCACATCGCGGGCGTATTTATGCGGATGCAGCGCTTTGAGTTGCAGATAGGTCTGATAGCGATGGTTCATGACAACGTCCTTTATTCATAGGGACCGTCGCAACGGACGGTAAATGGCTCAATGAATATCATTAACCGGCAGCCTCCGAGGGCAACGCCGACAGTAAAAAAAGGCAAATGTTATGGGAATGTTTCAAGATAATAATTTTAATGATAATGATTACAATTATCATTGTCAATCTCGGCCATCGTAAGAAATCAGTGGGGATATCGACAGGAGAGTGTCGTGATAACGCTAAAAAACCGTAACATGCGCTTTAGCTAAGCTCTTAGATTATCAGTCTATTCTTGTCATGGAGCGTGCAAGGCTCCGTCGCGGCGTGAAAAGTATCTCAGATCAATAAAGGGCATTTTAGCGCCCGGTTGAAGGAGAATCCTCTTGCAATCAGGGATATTAATAATAATGATTATCATTCAATTTCCATAAAATATGATCGGATAACAAGATGTCGATGGATTTAACCCCTTTCTTTGCCCGAGAAGGCCAACAGCCGTTCGATAACCGGGTGATGGCGATGCCCTGGCGCAATCAACGCCCGCTGGACGGCGACAGTATCAGCCAGGGATGGCGGCAATTACAGCAACGCACGCTGCCGGCGCGTAAGCGTCTGCTTTATATCCATATTCCGTTCTGTGCCACCCATTGCTCGTTTTGCGGGTTTTATCAAAATCCGTTGAAATCGGACAGTACCGCCGTCTATACCGAATGTTTACTGAGTGAACTGCAGCTGGAAGCGGACAGCCCGTTGCACCAGTCCGCACCCATCCACGGGGTCTATCTGGGGGGCGGTACGCCCACCGCGCTCACCGCCGCCGAGTTGAACAGGGTGATTCGCCGCATTCGCCACAGTCTGCCCCTGGCGCCGGATTGCGAAATTACCGTCGAAGGCCGTGTCCTCAATGTTGATGATGAACGCCTGGATGCCTGTCTGGATGCGGGCGTCAACCGATTCTCCATCGGCATCCAGACATTCGACACCCGCATCCGCCGCCGGATGGGGCGCATCTCCGATGGCGAGACGGCCATCGCGTTCCTTGAACGGCTGTGCCGGCGCGATCGGGCGGCGGTGGTGTGCGATCTTCTGTTCGGGCTGCCGGGGCAAACATTGTCGGGCTGGCGGGATGACCTGAAGATTATCAGTGAATTACCCTTGGATGGCGTGGATTTGTATGCCCTGAATGTATTGGCCGGCACGCCGCTGTATAAAGCGGTGGAAAATGGACGGACCACCCTGCCGGATGTGACGGAGCGATTGGCCTTTTACCGTGCCGGCGCCGATGTGCTGGCCGGGCAGGGGTGGCATCAGCTAAGCAACAGCCACTGGGCGAAGACCAGTCGTGAACGTAATTTGTACAACCTGCTGATCAAGCAGGGCGCGGATTACCTGGCGTTGGGCAGCGGCGCCGGCGGCAGCCTAGACGGACAGGCCTATATGCTGGAACGTAATCTGGAACGCTACTATCAGCGGGTTCGGCTAGGAGAAAAACCCATCGCCATGATGACGGCCCCCCATGCGCCTGAACCCTGGCAGCACCAGCTTCAGGGCGGCATCGAAACCGGCCGGGTGGCGCTATCCGCCTTGACCGACCACAGCGGTGCCTTGCGCCCGCTGCTGAGCCAGTGGCAGCGGGCGGGGCTTATCGTGGACGACTCTTCCTGTATGCGCCTGACGGTGGACGGCCGTTTTTGGGCCAATAATCTATTACAGGCATTGCGGCTGCTGATACCGCGGCTGGCAGCCGAAGCGGATCGGTAGGCCTCTGCCAGCGAGAGGGCACCAGCGCCGGATACATCACAAATGATGTCTGAATGTAACCATTGTTGTTTTATCGATAAGTAACGGCAAGAAAACGGTAAGCGTAAAAAAATCGTCTTTGAGATTGATATTGAAAATCATTATCATTACTATCTTTCATCTCAGACACGTCATTTATAAAATAGATCTTGCCGGCCATCACCGGACGTAGAGAAATATTGCCATTATCCTTTTAATAATTGTGGCAATAACAAAATAACCTTTATCTTGATAAGAGATTTTAATTTTTTTGGGAATGGTAATTTCAATACTGATAGCAATGGCTGAGCACCCTATAATCACTATAGATTGTGAGAGAATTATATGCTTCCGCCAAGTAAAAAAAGGATGCGCGTCAATTTCAATAAATTCTTTCTGACGAGCGTATTAACCGGTGCCATTGTAAGCGTATTATCAACGGAAAGTTATGCCGACAATAATGACGCCCTTATTCTTAATACACAGGACGCTACGGCCAAAGAGAACAATAAACCGGCCGCGCCGGAACAATCGGCTATTAAACAGCAAAACCAGGAAACGCTTACCGTCACCGCGCCGCGTATCAAAAATAAGGCCGGGTCCCAGACAACCCTGAGCGCCGCCGAGCTGCAAAAAAACGGCGGCACTGATTTCGGCACTATCATGCGCTATCAGCCGCTTATCAGCGCCACGGGTGCCAGCGGCGGATCCGGCGCCGGAAAAAGCGGCTTCGATCGCGGCGGTTACACCGGCTATAATATCCGCGGGCTTGAGAGCAACCGTGTCGGCATCGATGTGGACGGTATTCCGCAGCCGGATGCCACCAGCCGCGGTTACGTCGGTCGCGCAGGATTAAATACGTTCGGTATCGGCCGCGATTATATCGACCCCTATATGTATGGCAACGTGGATATTCAGTCCGGCGCGACCTCCATTGATAACCCCAATATTTATATTGGCGGGGCCGTCTCTTTTAACCCAAAGTCTGCTGATTATTATCTTTCCCCCACCCGGCAAACCTATTTTGGCTACCAGAGCGATTATGATTCTTCCAATCGCAGCTGGCATAACGGCATTACCGCCGCCGGCGGCGACGAAACGTTACGCGGGATCTTTGTTTACAGCCGCCGGGATGGTCAGCAGACCCGCAATAACAGCGGTACCGTGGATGCCTATCCGGCCAACTGGCATTCCGATGCCTTTATGACGTCCGGTATCTGGCAGCCCAACGATCAGCATAAACTGACCGGGACTTTCGATTATTATAATAAGACCAACCACACCCATTATGATGGCTGGAATTCAGCGGGAAGCGCCATTATCGGCACCACGGATCAGACCAGCCAGACCCGCCGCTACGGCGTCAGCCTGAAAGACGACTGGACGCCGTTTAACGACATTATCGACAGCATGTCTTCGAAGCTCTATTACCAGCATACTGAGGCCCATGACTGGACTTATATGCCTGAAAGCACCACCAGCATGGAAACGGTCTTATCCAATTACGATACGGATACCGTAGGTTTTAATAATGCGCTGGCCAAAACCCTGGGGCGCCATGACCTGAGCGCCGGGGTGAACGCCAGCCTGACAACCACGAAACGGCCCTTCACCCAGGTGCCCGCCCAGAGTGTTTATAACATCATTATGCAACCCCAGGCGGACAGCAAAACCACTGCGCTGGGGGCCTTTGCCCAAGATCAAATCAACTTTGATCTTGGCGGTAAGCATTTTGCCATTATTCCCGGCGTACGGGTGGCTCATCAGTCCACCAAACCGCAGAATCTTTCCAGCCTGGCCAGCGGCAGCACGGCCTTGGACGAGTCTGAACTGGCGTCGCTGTATGGCAAGAGTAATTCTGACACTCAGGTATTGCCGTCACTGGTTTTTCAATATGATCTTACGCCGCGCCTGATGACCTATTTGCAGTATAAACGAGGCGCACAGTTCCCGAATCCCAGCCAGCTGTACAGTTCCTGGAATCTGGGGTCGAGTTATGCCGGCACGTCACAATATGCCCTGATCGGGAATCCCGACCTGAAAACCGAAACCAGCAACAACCTGGAGTGGGGAGTAAAAGGAGAGGTGGCTGACGGGGTGACGATGCATACCTCCGTTTTCTACAATACCTATAAAAATTTCATCGCCTATAACCGCTACACCCGTTCCGGCAATCCGGAAGCCTTTACCAACGTTCCGTCGAATATCTACATCACCTATGAGGCTGAAAACCGTGATAAGGCATACATCTACGGTGGGGAAACCAGCGTCAAGGTCAATTTCGGCACCTGGTTCGAAGAGGTTAATGGTTTGAGCGCAACCCTGGCCTTTGGCTATAACGAAGGTAAATCCAAATCCAGTTATCTCGGCGATAAATATGTGGATATCGACAGCGTAGCGCCGATGAAGGCTATCGTCGGGGTAGCCTGGGATGATCCGGCGAAACGCTACGGTACCGCGCTGACCGCGACCTTTGTGCACGGTAAACGCGCTACCGATACCAACCGGGAAACCTACAGCAACAGCGGTACGGCCATCACCGATGCCACCACTGAATATATGAACGTGCCGGGCTATGGCCTGCTGGACTGGACCGGGTATTGGCAAGTGGCGAAGAACGTGAAGCTGAGCGGCGGCGTATACAATATTACCGACCGCAAATACTGGGATTACCTCAGCAGCAGGGATCTTACCGAAAGCAGCAATCAGGATGCCTATGATAAAGCGCTGGCGGTGATGCCGGGCCGGAGTTTCCAGGTGGGGATGAATATCGATTTCTGATTTGCCCCGGTCTCCCATTGACAGGCCCGCTGTACGTCGGAGGTAGCGGGCCTACCGTGGCATGGGGCGCTTCGCGGCCGACTATGGCCGCTCCGGCCCCACTGCCGCGGTCTCCCTTTAACACGCGTTCCGCCGGAACTGGATTTTTCAGGCGATATAGGTTGCCCACAGAAAGGAGAACGGCATGATAAGAAACAGCCCTGGCAGCATATTGGCCACCGGGAACAGCTTGATACCGCATATCCGCAGGCCGGTGGCCAGCATGATAAGGCCGCCGGCGGCGGAAAAGTCCAACATCATATCAGGGGTGGTCATGGGCAGGATAAATGCGGCCAGCGTAGCCAGCGCGAGCTGGATAGCCAACTGCGGGATGGCGATGACCACTACCGCATAGCCCAATATCGTCGCGAAAATGGCCGAGGTGAACAGATCCAGTACGGTCTTGATGTACAGGATAGAGGGATCGCCGGTCATGCCTTCATGCATGGCGCCGAAGATACCGGTTCCGCTGGCGCAGAACAGCACCACGATGGCCACGAATTTATCCATGAATTCCTGATGGGTCAAACCCTGGGCCGGCGGCAGGAATTTATCCACAATGCCACGTGTATAACCTGCCGCTTTGCCGATGCCTTTTTCCACGAAGAACAGCTCTCCCAGCATGGCGCCGATAACCATGGCCAGCACCACCGCGGGCATATATTTCACTTTGACGATCAGCATGATGCCCAGGCCCATGGAGCACAGGCCGAAGGTCAGCGGCAAGGCCGAACGGATGCGCTCAGGCAAACGCGTGCCGAGAAAAGCGCCCACCAGGCCGCCGATCACCACCGCCATCCCGTTAACATAGGGTCCAATTAACATTTATATTCCTTAAAATGAATCATCCGCCGGTTCGCCGTGCGGTGTTTTTATGGTGTCGCCATCGCCCCAGCGAGGCAGATTCTTGATTTCGATCCCCAGTAAATCGAGGGCGCGTCCGACGCTGTGGGTAATGATATCGTCCGGGGTTTGCGGCCGGTGATAAAGCGCCGGTACGGGAGGGAATATAATCCCGCCCATTTCCGTGACTTGCTGCATATTCCGCAAATGCCCCAGATTCAGCGGGGTTTCCCGCGCCATCAACACCAGACGGCGTCGCTCCTTCAACACAACGTCGGCGGCGCGGGTCAGCAGATTGTCCGTCAGGCAGTGGGCTATGGCGGCCAGAGTGCGCATGGAACAGGGCGCAACCAGCATACCGAGGGTGTGGAAGGAGCCGCTGGCGATAGAGGCGCCGAGATCCTCGATGGGGTGAACCTTATCCGCCAGTGAAATAACCTCGTCCATCCGATAATCGGTTTCCAGTCGGCAGGTCTTCTCCGCCCCCCGGGAGACCACCAGATGGACCTCCAGATCCAGACCCTTCAACAGTTCCAGGGCTTTGACGCCATACTGGAAACCGGAAGCGCCGCTGATGCCGATGATAATGCGCCGTGAAATCATGCTATCCCTTACTCAAAATCCGGCAGGAAGCGTTTAACATCCACTTCTTTAAAGCGTGAACGTTCAAACTGCGACTTCATGCTGAAGGGAACCGTGCAGTCAAAAATGGTCTTGCAGGACATGCCTTCCTGCAAAATGCTGGGGCTGTAGGCCGGGACCTGCGACGGATCGAGGGGGTGGCAGCGTACGCCGGGAATAAAGACCGTGTCCACATCGCCTTGATAGCGGGTCTGCATGGCCCACATCACGTCGTCGCTGTCAAAAATGTCCACATCTTCATCCACCAGGATCACATGCTTCAATTCCGGGAAGGCGGCAAAGGCCAGCAGGCCGGCCTGGCGCTGGCGCCCTTCGTCCACCGCGGCGGATTTTTTGAACTGCATGACGGCCAGCAGTTTGCCGCCGCCCGCGGAGTGCGCGAAGACGTTAAGCAATTTGCCCGGCATGGCGCGGTTAACCAAATCGAGGATACTGGCTTCCGTGGGGATACCCGCCATATTCACGTGTTCTTCCCCAGGGCCGATGGTGGTGCGCCAGATGGGGTGCAGGCGATGGGTGACCGCTTTCACCTTGATAACCGGCAGGGCCGCTTTCGCGCCGCCGGTATAGCCGGGAAATTCAGGCATCGCTTTGCCGGTATCGGTGTTTTGGTCTTCACGCAGCCGTACGTTCGGCAATAATTCGCCTTCAATAACAATCTCGGCATGGGCGATGCAGCGTTCATTGATGGTTTTGCACTGGACCATTTCCACCGCGCGGCCGCGGAGCGAGCCCGCGATGCTCAGTTCGTTAAAACCCAGCGGCGTTGTCGGCGGCTCGAAGCAGGCGGCGATTTCAATAGCGGGGTCCACGCCGATACTGATGGAAATCGCCAGCGGTTTCCCCGCGGCTTCCGCTTTTTGCCGGAAGGCATCGATATGGCGGCCGGGCGTCAGCCACATGGAGAGTTCGTCGCGGCTTTGCACGCAAAGACGGTGGATGGTGATATCCGATTCGCCGGTGTCGGGGTCGGAGGCGTAACACAGGCCCATGGTGACATAGGGACCGGCATCCTCTTCCGTATTGGTGGGCGCCGGCAGCAGCGTGCGCAAATCGAAACCGGCGTCCGTGGCTAAATGCACCACTTCCTGGCACGGGGCGCCCTTGGCATCGATAGTGACGGGCGCAATAGGCGTATGGACCGAGTCGCGCAATAAAAAGCCGAGCTTATCGGGCGCGCAGCCTAAAAATTGCCCCACGCGCTTGCGGGAGCCCACCAGGCCGATGGCGACGCTGATATCGTCAAAGCCCTTGATCTTGTTGAATACCATGGCCGGCCCGTTTTTGCGGGTCGGACGCATGCAGGTGCCGCCGGCGCCCACATAACGATAGACCCCCGACAGCTCGGCGTTGGGATCGACTTCCACATCGGTGGTGACCAGTTCATTGGGCAGGGTTTTTAAAAGCGCAAGGGCGGAACGCAGATCGTGCACCGGATTAACATCGGCATGATTTTTTTGAGTAGACATATATGTTCCCTACAGAGTATATGGAATTTTGTAAGGAAAATACGCCTATTATAAAAAATCGACGAATACCATTTTGATACTATATCTCATACCAAAACGGTTTTTTTTCTTTGACTAAAAAATGATATGCGTCACTATTCCGAGGCAGGCTTAATTTTAACCTGAACAAGGAGGGTTTTATGGATCTTAAAAGGTTGAAATATTTTTGCGTTGTCTTTGAGCAGGGGACCATCAGTCAGGCGGCCCGTATTTTGAATATGGCGCAACCGCCGCTGAGTAAACGTATACAGGAATTGGAAGAAGAACTCAATGTTCCGTTATTTTTGCGTAACGGCAGAAGGCTTGAGCCTACCGAGTCAGGCTATCATCTTTATAAAAATGCCTGCGCCATTTTACGCGACGTGGAGGATACCAAACGGGAAATCATCCTGATCAAGAACCGGGAGAGCCGGCTGCTGCGCATTGGTCTTACCCACTTATTCCAGTCCTATTTCAAGCCATTGATCCTGAAATTGCACCGGCTTAATCCAAATGTAGAAATCAGCGTTTCTGTTTCCGATTCCAGTAATCTGGAATCATTGCTGCAAAATGGCCTGGTTGATATTGCCCTGATTCAAAAGCCTTCTCACAGCGAGGGATATGATTGTATTTCTTTTGCCCCCATAAACCTGGTGGCGGTAATCAATAAAAAGCTCTCTGCGGAAATTCCCGCCAATCCCATACCGTTTTTATCCCTGGGGAAATTCCCGCTGGTGTTATTGCGCCGATCCAGGGATGCGGGAACCTACGAATTAATTACCGATCATTTTCGCAAGGGGGGCGTTAATCCAAAAATCATTATGAATATTTCCCAGCCCGGCGTCATCCTTGACTGGCTGCAATCCGGCCTTGAAGCCGCGGCGTTGCTCCCGGCCTCTGAAGTGGATCCCGCAAAGCTCGATAATTGCCATGTTGTTGATATTCTCTCGGCGCCACAGATTTTTTTCCCGGCGGTGGTAAAAATGTCGGTGGCATCCTATATGAAGGAGCTGATGGATATCGTGCAGACAGGCTATCCTTTTCCGGATGTCGATACGGGAAATTAGGCAATTGGTTTAAAACGGAGCCAATCTTTACCGGAAACCCTTGGCAACGTAGTTGCCTGTCATAAACGTGTATCAGACAGCCGCCGCAGCGCTGTTCCCAATCCCCAGGCGGAAGGCAACAGGCTCTCGCCATTGCTGGGCCGAGGGAAATCATCCGCGATCATCCGCCAAAAGGCCGGCGTTTCATCAAACTGGTGCTCCAACAGCTCGATGGTCTGCCCGGCGGCGCAGGCCGCAAGGCTGGCGGCATGGCAAATCGGCCCGCTGGGATTGTGCGGCGCGCAGCCGATGCCGTATGAGGCGGCCAGGGCCGCCACCTCCAGCACGCCGCTGATGCCCCGCGCATATTTGACGTCCGGCATCACCACGTCATAGGCGCCGGCAGCCAGCCAGGGCATGAACAGCGCCGGGCCGGTAAGCTCTTCCAGGCCGGCAAGCCGCATGCCCAGCACGTTGGCCTGGCCGCGCAGCCTTTTCAGGGCGGGAATGTTTTCCGGCGTTTCCGGCAACGGGCACTCAAACCAGCTCACCCCCAGGGCCGATAGCTCTTTCATCACCGCCGCGGCGGAGCGCTCATCGAATCGCCAGTGGCAGTCAACATATAAATCAGCGGCGGCGCCGATGCCCGATCGGGCGGCGGCTACCCGTGCCAGTCCCTGATCCAGTAATGCCTTCCCCAGGGGGGAGGAGCCGTTTTCCGGCGTCAGGCCGTCAAACGGCGCGATTTTTATGCGGTTAAAACCGGCGGCGGCGGCCTTTTGCCCAGCAAGCCTAAATCCCGTATCTGAACGATCGGTAATGCTGCGGTTAACGTTGGCGTAAAGGGGAATGCGCCCGCGATGCGCTGCGCCCGCCAGCGCCCAGGAGGGACAGCCGCGCCGTTTGCCGCGAATATCCCACATCGCCTGGTCAAGAGCGCTGTGGATTGCCGCCTGCGGCAGTGTGCCGGCGTCTGCGGACAGGTACTTTTTCAACCCGTTCCAATCCTGTCCCAGCAGCCGCTCCCCGGCGAGGGCGTGAAAGGCGTCGAGGGCCGCCGGATTGCGCACCCAGCTGGCTTCCCCCCATCCCGTCACCCCGTCGGACATATGCAGTTTGATAAACGACCAGGTGGTTTTTTCCGTCACCGGACAGTGCAGCAGTTCCAGCGCCTCAATGCGGTCATTATTGCGGCCATTATCGTGAAACATCGTCATGCTGCTCCCCGGCAGGTTGCGGGTGGGAGGAAAGGGCGGCTTTACGCATTCTGTTAAGCAACACCAGCTTAGCCCGCGCGGTATGGGCGGCGGTCACCGCCGCCGCCGATTCGCCGTCGCCGGCGGTGAAGGCCGCCAGCAACAGGCGGTGGTCCGCCACCACGCCGGCAAAACGATCGGATTCATAGCCGTAGCGGCGCCACAGCGCGCTTATCAGCCGCCAGTGCCGCTCCAGAATAAGATTGGCATCGCGGTTATCGGCGATGTGATGGATGGCGGCATGAAATTCCCGGTTTGCCAGTAAAGCCAGGGCGGCATCTCCCTGGGCCACCGCGTCCTCATGCCGCGCCCGCAGGGTTTCCAGATGGGATAAATCCTGCGCCGTCATGCGTTCGGCGGCGCGGCGGGCCAGATAGCTTTCAATGACGATGCGGATATCCAGCATTTGGCCGACAAAAATCTCATCCACCGCCACCACCCGGGCGCCCTTGTTCGGCTGCGCGACAATCAGTCCTTCGCTCTCCAGCCGGTGCAGCGCCGCGCGTATGGGCATATGGGAAACGCCGAAACGCGTCGCCAGGGCATCGATACGCAGCGGCGCGCCGGCATCGAATTCCTGGCGATTGATAATGGCGTCCCGGAGCCGGTCGGTGATCTCGGTTTCGCCGGCTTTACTTTCTATATCTAATTTCCGCATAACCATATTTGATCAAAATATATGACTTGTGGGGTTATTTTCTTTTATATATCGCCACTATTCAATAGTATTCGAACTAACAGATAGAATATTTGATCAAATATCGTGATTGACGTTCATAACACCATAAAGCGCCATGAGGGAATGTATGAGAGTGAAGCCGTTCAGCCGCTGGGCCCTAGCCGTTGTGTTTATCCTGCCGTTGCTGATAAGTCTGGGGCCGGGGAGTCTGAAGGTCTGCGCCGCCCAGCGCGATACGCTGGTCATCGGGCAAAGCGCCGATATCACGTCGTTTGATCCCACCGAACTGCGCATGGGCACCTTTGTCCTGAACCGCCTGCTCTATAATACGCTCATCGCGCTGGATGCCGACGGTAAGCCCCACGCCGAACTGGCCCAATCCTGGACGCGTTCGGACGACGGCAAGACCATGACCTTCACGCTTCGCAAAGGCGTCACCTTCCATAACGGCAAGCCGCTGACCGCCCAGGATGTGGCCTTCAGCCTGAACTATGCCAAAGATCCCGCCAACGGCGCCAATATCCTGCCTCTGGCGAAGATGATCAAAAGTATCGACACCCCGGCTGAGGATACGGTTATCCTGCATTTTGACGGCGCATCCGATGCGGTATTCGATTTGCTGGATTTGGCCTTTATCATCGACGGCAGCCAGCCTAAAAAGGTCAAAACCGGCGGCAACGGTACCGGCCCATTCAAGCTCGCCGGCTACGAGCCGGGGCAGGACGCGGTTTTCGTCCGCAACGATGGGTATTGGGGCGGTAAGCCGGCGCTTAAAAAGGTCATCATCAAAATCATCCCTGACCAGCAGTCCGGCGTGATGCAAATGAGCGCCGGCGCGGTGGATTTTCTCCCCTCCATCGATCGCGAGGCCGCGGGCCAGCTCGCCGGGGCGGGCTTTGCCACCGGCGCCGCCACCGCCGAAGGGCGGGTGCTGGATCTCACCTTTAATACCAAGGTCCCGCCCCTGGATAAACCCGACGTGCGGCAGGCCATTGGCCTGGCGCTGGATCGCGTGCGTATCGCCCATGATATCGCCGGTCCCTCCTCGCTGGTGAAATGCCTGCCCTGGCCGCGGTACAGCCAGCGGGAAGCCGCCGGCCATGAGAAGGATTGCGCCTACGATCCGGCCCGGGCCAAAGCCCTGATTGCCCGGGCGGGCGCCGCCGGCGCCGAGATTACCATTATGTCCCGCAGCCAGTCGGAGCCGCAAATCGGCGCCATGGCGCAGGTGGTGCAAGGGGCGCTGCAGGATATCGGCCTGAAGGCCACTATAGTTGAGATGTCCGAGGCCGCCTATATTTCCCGCTTCCGTAAAGGAGATTTCCAACTGGCGGCCCATGTCTATGGCCGTGCCGGTCGCGGCCCGTCCACCATCCTGCTGTCGGCGGTAATCTTCCGCACCAGTGATAACCCGGCGCAAATTTCCTCGCAGCAGTACAGCGACGACATCGCCCTGGTCACCAGCCGGCCGTCCGGGCCGGATACCGACCAGGCATGGCAGCGCATCGACAGCTTTATGCTCAAGGAGAACTGGGTGCTGCCGGTGGCGACGCTGCCGGTGTTATGGGCCTCCGCCAAGGGTCTCGCCGGCCTGCGATTCAACCTTGACGGCATGCCCATCCTGACGGAAGCGAAACTGGATAAATAACGTCCCTTAACCCGGAGGGCGCTTTGATGGCAGCCTATCTGATCAACCGAATCCTCCAGTGGATTCCGGTATTGCTGATTTCAAGCATTATCGTGTTTGCGGTAGTCCGCGCCATGCCGGGAGACCCGGCGGATATCATAGCCGGACCGGACGCCACCCAGGCGGACGTGCAGCGCATCCGGGCGGAATACGGCCTGGACCGTTCACTGCCGGTACAGTATATGGCCTGGCTCAGGCATATGGGCCGGGGCGATTTCGGCGTGTCCTACATTTATCACCGGGATAACAGCGAGCTGATCTTCAGCCGCCTGCCGTTTTCGCTGCTGATCGCCGCCACGTCGCTGTTGACCGCCCTGATCGTCGGCGTGCCTTTCGGTCTGGCCGCCGGGCTTGGCGAGGGTAAAATCATCGATTGGGGAGCGTCGCTCTTTTCCTCCCTGGCGGTGGCGACCCCCGGCTTCTGGCTCGGCATGCTGGGAATCATGCTGTTCGCGGTAAAGCTCGGCTGGCTGCCGCCCGGCGGACTGACCAGCACCGATGAGTCGGTCTTTGGTTTTTTGTGCTCGCTGGTGCTGCCCACCTTGACTCTGGGGCTGCACGGCGCGGCGGTGCTGATGCGCTCCACGCGCAATGCGGTCATAGAGACCTTGGGGGAGAGCTACATCCGTACCGCCCGCGCCAAGGGACTGCGTCACCGGACCCTTGTCTACCACCATGTTTTGCGTAATTCCATGCTGCCTATCGTGACCATGACCGGCGTACTGCTTGGCCGCATGCTCGGCGGCGCCGTGGTGATAGAATCGGTATTCGCCTGGCCGGGCATCGGCCGGCTGCTGGTGCAGTCCATTATCAACCGCGATTACGGCATGGTGCAGGGAATATTGATTATCCTGGTGCTGTTTTTCCTGGCGCTGAACCTGGTGGTGGATCTGCTGTACGGCGCCATCGATCCGCGCATCCGCCTGACAGGGAGCCATCGCTGATGAGTGTGGCATCCCTGGAGCGCGACGACATCCGTGCGCCGCGCCGGCGCTTCAGGCTGATAAAGGCCGTGATGGCAAGGCCGTCCGGCCTGTTCGGTTTCACCGTGGTGGCGCTGATTACCCTGGCGGCGGTGCTGGCGCCCTGGCTGGCCCCCTGCGATCCCGCTACCCAGTTCGCCGGGCTGCGGCTGGCGGCGGCCGGTACGGCCGGCCATCCCCTGGGTACTGACGAACTGTCTCGTGACCTGCTTAGCCGCGTGCTGTTCGGCGCGCGCATTTCACTGCTGGTGGGGTTTGTCAGCGTCGCCGCCGGCGCCGGCCTCGGCATTATCGTCGGACTGATTTCCGGCATGGGGGGACGGTTTGTGGATACCCTGCTGATGCGCGCCTGCGATATTCTGCTCGCCTATCCCGGCATCCTGCTGGGGGTGATTGCCGTGGCCATCCTGGGTCCCGGGCTGATACAGATATGCATCGCGGTAGCTTTTGTCAATCTTCCTCTGTTTGCCCGCCTGATGCGCGCCTCGGTCTTGCGGGAACGGGAACTCGACTATGTCAAGGCGGCCGTGGCGCAGGGTACCGGCCTGTGGCGCATCATGCTGCGCCACGTCATGCCCAACGGTATCGGCGTGGTGATTTCGCAGCTGGCCTCGGCGGCCGGCCACGGGGTGTTGCTGGAGGCGTCCCTCTCTTTTATCGGCCTGGGCATCAGGCCGCCGTCCGCCTCCTGGGGCACCATGCTCAGCGGCAGCCGGGATTATCTCACCGTTGCGCCGCTCTATGCCGTGGTGCCGGGTTTGCTGTTAATGCTACTGGTGCTGGGCCTGAACCTGCTTGGGGACGCCATGCAAAAATCGCTGGATTCGGCGGGGGATGAATAATGATGCCTGATCATGATATTTCACCGCCGCTGCTGGAGGTGAAAGGGCTCAACGTGATGATCGCCGTCAAAGGCGGCGGCCGGCGGGTCGTCACCGATGTGTCTTTCACCGTGGCGCGCGGGGAAACCCTGTGTATCGTGGGCGAATCGGGATCCGGCAAGACCCTGACGGCGCTGTCGCTGATGTCGCTGCTGCCGCCCCGGATTTCCGTGGCCGGCGGCGGGATAATGTACAATGGCCGCGACCTGCTGACCCTGGACGCCGAGAGCCGCGAGCGGCTTAACGGCGACGAAATCGCCATGGTTTTCCAGGATCCCATGTCATCCCTCAATCCGGTGCTGACCGTCGGCCGGCAGATAGCCGAAAGCATTTCCCGCCACCAGCCGTCTTTGACCCGCGCCCAGCGTGAGAGCCGGGCGGAACAGGCGCTGGCGCTGGCGGGCATCAGCCGGGGCGCGGACATTATGCGACGCCATCCCCACCAGCTGTCGGGAGGCCTGTGCCAGCGGGTATTGATAGCCATCGCCCTGGCGAATCATCCTCGGCTTATCATTGCCGACGAACCCACCACCGCACTGGATGTCACCGTGCAGGCCCAGGTGATGAGCAGCATGCGCGACGCCTGCGAGCAAACCGGCGCGGCGCTGCTGCTCATTACCCATGATATGAAGCTGGTGGCGCGATATGCCCATCGGGTGGCGGTCATGTATGCCGGACGCATTGTGGAGCAGGGCGACGTTCAGGACGTTTTCCGCTCGCCGCGGCATCCTTATACCCGCGCCTTGCTCGGCAGTATTCCCGGTCTGGATACCGACGTCCACCGGGAGCTTGAGGCCATTGCCGGCGAACCGCCGGATTTTGCCAGGCTGCCCTCGGGGTGCGCCTTCCGCCCGCGCTGCACGCTGTGCCGTAACCGTACCCCCTGCGCCACCGAGGTGCCGCTACCGCGGGCGGATGGGCAGGCGTCAGGGCACGTGAGCGCCTGCCATTTCGCCGATGAGCTCTCCTTGCCGGCCGGCGCGGGGAGGATATCCGTATGCCGATGATCGCCGGTCCGATGCGGCGCGGGCATCAGCATGCCACCCATCACCAGGGCGGCGCGGGGGAGGAATCAGCATGACGGTAAACGCGGAACCCGCCAAGGAGATAAGCGCCTTAACGCCGCTGCTGCGGGTGGAGGGACTCGGGAAACGCTACCCCGGCGCCACCGGCTGGTTAGGCCGCTCCGGCGGCGGCGTCAATGCGGTGGATGGGGTGAGCTTTACGCTGGGCGCCGGCGAAACATTAGGGCTGGTGGGGGAGTCGGGCTGCGGAAAATCCACCCTCAGCCTGATGCTGATGGGGCTCGCGTCGCCTTCCGCCGGGCGGATATGGTTCGATGGCGAGGATATTACCGTCCTGAAGCGTCGCCGCCATCCCCGGCTGTGCCGCGATTTGCAGATCGTGTTCCAAAACCCCATGGCCTCCCTTAACCGGCGCATGACGGTATTTGATATTATCGCCGAGCCGCTGATTGTGCATCGGGTCCATAACGGGGCCGGGCGGCAAGAGCGCATTCATGAGCTGATGAGCCTGGTGGGGCTTAATCCGGGCCTGGCTCACCGTTATCCGTCGGAGCTGTCCGGCGGCCAGCGCCAGCGCGTCGGCATTGCGCGTGCGCTGGCCCTTAGCCCGCGCCTGCTTATCCTGGACGAGCCTGTATCGGCCCTGGACGTGTCGATACAGGCGCAGATCCTCAATTTATTGCGCAGGCTGCAGCAGGAATACGGGCTGGCTTATCTGTTTATTTCCCATGATTTGCGCGTCGTGCGTTATATGGCGCCGCGCATTGCCGTGATGTACCGGGGGCGCCTGGTGGAAACCGGCAGCCGGGAGCAGATTTTTACCGCCCCGGCGCATCCCTACACGCAAACGCTGCTCGCGGCCCTGCCCGAAAGGGATAGCGGGGTAGCGGCGGGGGAGGCATCTCAAACCCCGCGTTGATAGTCATGTACGGCAATATCATCCCGGCGGCAGTGGCCGATAGCCACCCCATTGCCGGCTTTAACAAATCACCGCCGGCCCCGATGTTTTCTATTCCCGCTTCTCCCGCTTCCGGCACGTTATCCGGCGGCCCGTCGCCCGCACGGGCCGATCGGCCTTCGCCAGTGTATTTCTGCGAGAGACTAGCCTGAAAGTACCCCATGTCGTAAGATGCTCACAGTGAGATGCTCATTATAAATTAAAGACCTGGCAATTTTTTATTATAAAGGCTAACGAGAACCAATATGATTGAGCGTGTCCATACGTTCTTGACCAAAAGTGAACTGGCATACCAAACGCTGCTGAGTGCCATTCAATCAGGTGAACTGAAGCCAGGACAGAAAGTCACCTTGAATGAGCTTGCGGCTCGCCTGGGAATGAGTTTGACGCCGGTACGGGATGCCTTCACCCTGCTTGCGGAGCAGGGGCTTATCGAACGCACGCCCCACCATGCGGCGGTGATCGCCAAAAAAAAGCCCAGCCGCTCTGAAGAGGTTTCGCTGCTGCGGGCCATCCTCGAGCCGGAAGCCGTCAGGCTGGCCGCCATGTATGCGAACCCGGCCCAGATCGATGAAATCGCCGAGGCCTACCAAGCGTCCCTCGACGCGGCAAAAAATCAGAATACCCGGGAATTAAGCAAATATAACGAACTCTTCCATCTGAAAATCGCCGAAGCCAGCGGTTCATCCTTTCTCATTGAGTTCATTTCGTCGTTATGGAAAGCCCTGCCCGCGCAGGGGATGAAACTCTATGACAACGCGCCCGCCATTCTTAAATCCCATGCGGATATCCTGACGGCGATCCGGGACGGCAAGCCCGATGAAGCCTCCGCGCTGATGGCGGGGCATGTAGGGCACGCCGCCGATCGGGCGCGGGAATATTTCGACCGCCTGCGCCAAAGCGATTCTGAACCGGAAAAAGATGCCTGACCAGACTGCTGACAAACGTGCTGTCCCACCGGGCACGTTGTCAACCAACGCCGATGGGGTTTTTATTCCGCCGTTTGAGTGAACATCGGCGGCGTGGCAAACCGGTGGTGGACCCGCTCCACTATATCCGCCAGGGCGATACAGGCCCTGTCAGCGCCGAATCGGCCGATAATCTGCGCGCCGATGGGTAGCCCGGACGAGGAAAGGGCAATGGGGAGGGTGGTGGCGGGAAGATAGGCCGCCGATGAGAGGCCCAGCCAGAAATAATCATTGGCCGAAGGCTGCCGCCGTCCGTTGACCTCCAGGTAGCGCGCCTCTTTGGGAACGTTGTCGAACAGGGTAAATGCCGTCGTGGAGGCCGCCGGACAAAGCAGAAAATCAAAACGCGCGAAATAGGCGCGCCACGCCTCGATAAGACCATAACGCCGCTGCTGATACCCCAGCCAATCCCGGTGCGTAAGCACATTGCCGCGCAGGGACAACGCCCGATAGCTTTTATCATCGGCGGCCAGCTGCGCCACCGCGGCCCGGTTGGCGGCAAACTCTTTGTCGTTTTGCCGTGCGCTGGTGGCGCCGCGTAATAAATGAACATAGACCTCGTAGCATTCACCGCTGGTAAAATCGGGGCGGGCCAAGGGCTCCACCTCGACGCCGGCGCGTCGCAGCGACTCTGCCGCCTCCAGTATCGCGGCGCTGATTTCATTGTCCACCGGAAAGCGGCTGTCATTCGCCCACACGCCGACGCGGAAATGTTTCCCCATCCGGGGAGCCGGGCTGTCCAACTCTACCCGCCAGGCCGGCCAGGCTTGCGTATCGGGTTGCGCCAGCAGGCCCAATGCCAGATCCAGATCGGCGGCGCTGCGGCTTAACGGTCCGTAGACGGTGATATCCGCCGGCGCGGATTTGCCGGGCTGTCCATGACCGCGCCCGGGCACCAGACCATAGCTGGGCTTATGGCCGTAGACGCCGCAATAATGCGCCGGCATACGTATTGACCCGCCGATATCGCTGCCGATCTCCAGGGCGGAAAACCCGGACGCCAGCGCGGCCGCCGAACCGCCTGACGAACCGCCGGGTGTGCGCGCCACATCCCAGGGATTGCGGGTGGTGCCATAGTCCGGATGGATGGTTTGCCAATCCCCCAAATGCGGCGGAACGTTGGTTTTCCCCACCAGAATCGCGCCGGCCGCTTTCAGGCGGCTGACCGCAAGCGCATCTTCCCCGGCAATATTGTCCCGCAGCGATACCAGCCCGAAAGTGGAGGGCAACCCTTTGACATCCCATGATTCCTTAACGGTTAACGGCACGCCGTGCAGAGGGCCCCATACTTCGCCGCCGGCCAGGGCCTTATCCGCGGAATGCGCACGGGCCAATGCCTGTTCCGCCAGCAGGATGACCACGGCGTTCACCACCCCGTTATGTTTTTCTATCTGCTCCAGACAGGCCGTGACCAGTTCAAGGGAGGTGATTTCTCCCTCCCTGATGCGTTTTGCCAGCAGGGTGGCGGGGGCAAAGATGTCAACGGGTTTCTTAAGCATGAAATTAACTTTCCTTATAAGAAATTTGTATGTTGATGCGGCCTATTCAGAGTTGTTTAACTATGCACTTTCTGAGCAAAATACAAAATATATTTTATAAAACTTTCGAGGCGGTTTGGGATGGGTGTTTTGACGAAATGCAGAGGCCACATTGTAACGTTTTTCCTGATGTTTTCACTATCATTCGCCGTATCCGCCCAAACGGCGGTCAGGCTGGCCGCCGCCCAGAACTCCCTGGGTTCGCTGCCGCTGGTCATTGCCCAGCAGAAGGGCTTCTTTGCCGATGAAAACATCGCCATCGAAACCATTTCCTTTAAAGGGGGCGCCCCGGCGGTCCAGGCCCTGGCCGGCGGCAGCGTGGAAGCCTGTATTTGCGCCGCCGATCATGCGGTGCGGCTGTCCAGCCGTCATCTGGGCGGGCGTGTATTAGTGGCGCTAACGGAACATCACGGTTATGGTTTGGTGGCCCTTGCCTCATCGCCGGTCAACACGCTAGACGATCTCCGCGGCAAATACGTGGGCATCACCTCGCCAGGCAGCCTGACGGATAATACCCTGCGCTACTTCATTGCTGAAAAGGGCCTGAACGCCGATCAGGACTATAAACTGGTGGGCATCGGCACCGGCGGAGCCATGCGCGCGGCCCTGGAAACCGGCTCTGTGGCCGCCGGCATGTTAACCACCCCCGATGTGCAGGCGGCCCTGGCGGATAACCAGCGTTTTAAACTGGTGCAGGATTTTCGCAATCTGCAATACCCGGCCCTTGACCTGGTGGTCATCGACCGCTGGCTGAACAAAAATCCCGATATCGCCCATAAGCTTATCAAGGCCGTGGTCAGGGCTGAACGGCTCATCCAGACCGATCCCGCGGCGGTGCAGGCGGGTATTGATCAAATGTACCCCAATCTCAGCCCCGATCTGCGCAAGGTCCTGGTGGCCGAGGCACCCAAGCTGCTGTCTACCGACGGCACGATGTCTGCGGCCGGTTATGGATTGATGGTGAAAATGCTCAAGGTAACCGACCCGACGCTGGTTGCCCCTGATTACAACAGCATTATTGTGCACTAACTCATTATTGACCATGGCGAAAAATAACGTGACGAATCTTATTTTGCAGACCGCCAAGAGAAAGAAACGGCAGGCTTCCCATCTGGCCGGTCCGCTTTCCCGCGCGTCCTCGCGGGTCTTTATCCAGCAGTTTGCCTTTATCTGCGTACTGCTGCTGTTATGGGAAGCGGCGGGGACCTGGCTTATCGATCCCTTCTGGAGCAGCCGGCCCAGCGATATCTGCCGCCGTCTTTGGCAGATGGCGGGCAACGGCGATTTACTGCGCCATGTGGACGCCACGGTGTCCGAAGCCGGCCTGGGGCTGATACTCGGCGCGGTGGTGGGCATTTCACTTGGGCTGGCGATGTCGCGTTTTACCCGCACCGCACGGGTGGTGGAACCGCTGTTTATGGGACTCTACAGCCTGCCGCGCGTGGCGCTGGCGCCGCTGTTCGTGCTCTGGTTCGGCATCGGCCTGTCGGCCAAGGTCATGATGGCGTTTTCCATGGTGCTGTTCGTGTTTATGCTGAATGTCCTGGAGGGGATTCGTTCGCTGGAGAGCGATCATATCGACCTGCTGAGAACCATGCGCGCCAGCCGCGCCTATATCCTGCGCAGGGTACTGCTGCCCGCCATCGTTCCGTGGATTGCGGCGGCGATGCGTATCGCCGTCGGTCTGGCCATGGTGGGCGCCGTGGTGGGGGAACTTATCGGATCCAACCGCGGCGTGGGATGGTATATCGAAAACGCGGCGGGACAGCTGGATTCCACCGGGGTTTTCACCGGCATCATCATTTTATTGATATTGGCCATGGTGGCGAATCTGATCGTGACGCGGATTTTCCATCGTTTAACGGAATGGCGGCAATGAGCGAATCAACCGAGTCAAAGATAACCATTAACCATCTGTCGGTGCGGTTTGCCGGCGCGTCCGGGCAAATTACCGCCGTTGACGATGTATCGCTGAATATCGCCGCCGGCGAGTTTGTCGCCATCGTCGGTCCGTCCGGCTGTGGAAAATCCACTCTGCTGCGCGTTATCGCCGGATTGATGAAGGCGGCACAAGGCAGCGTCGCCATTGATGGCCGGACGGTGACGGAACCCCCTCCAGGACTCGGCTTTATGTTCCAGCGGGACACCCTGCTGCCCTGGGCGACGGTGGCGGAAAATATCGCGGTGGGCTGCGAGCTGTCCGGACTTGACCGCAAACTGCACGGGCAGCGCATCGCCGAACTTATCGATCTTATCAAGCTCAATGGATTCGCGTCCCATTACCCGAAAGCCCTTTCCGGCGGCATGCGGCAGCGCGTCTCCCTGGCGCGGTTAATGGCCTATGAACCCGACGTGTATCTCATGGATGAACCGTTCGGCGCCCTGGATTACCAAACCAAAATTTCCATGGGCCGCGAACTGTTGCGCATATGGGAAACCCGGCGCCGCAGCATCGTGTTTGTAACCCATGATATTGAAGAAGCGGTGTCGCTGGCTGACCGGGTGATTGTGATGAGCCCCCGGCCTGGGCGGATTACCGCTGAATATCCGGTAGATCTGCCGCGCCCCAGAGATCCCCGGCTGCTGCGCGGCGATGCGCACTTCGCCGCCCTGTGCGGCGCTATCTGGGCCGATCTCGAAGAGACGGAAGGCACCTGATAGCGCCGTCAGGCACCGGTCTGTAACGGTTATCGGCTTTACGAATAAGGATTTGAAGCATGAAAATCAGTATCGGCGCCCATCCTTCCAATTTGACGTTGACCGCGCTGACGCATTATCAACCGTTACAGCAGCCACTTAGGGATGCCGGGCTGTCGCCAGAATTTTATTGGTATCCCGAAGGGCGCATGATGCATGCGCTGGCGGTGGCGGGGAAAGTGAACGTCATCGGCACCGGCACCACCCGCGCCATCACCGCGCAGGCGGATGGTGTCATCCTGGCCTATATCGGCGCCTCCAAACCCCGGCTGAGCTGGTCCTCCATCGTAGTGCCGGCGCGGTCGGACATAGTGGCCGCAGGGGACCTCGACGGCAAGCGCATCGGGTTTATCGAGGGCTCCTTCCAGACCTATTTTCTGCTGGCGGCCCTGGATCGGGTGGGTCTGAATTATACTTCCATTCACGGGATAAATTTGAAGCCCGGTGAATCATTAGCGGCATTGCGGGCCGGGCGAATCGATGCCTGGGTGGCGATGGATCCTTATCTGAGCGATGCCCTGGAAGGCGGCGACATCCGAAAGATCCAGGATTGCGGCGATCTGATTGCCAACCGTTCGGTGTTCTGGGTCCTGTCCGAGGTGGTCGCCGCGGGACCAAAGGTGATCCAAACGCTGTTTAACACCCTGGTGGCGACGGATGCCTGGATTGGCGGCCACCTCGGGCAGGCGGGGGAACTGTTCTCCAGTGTTATCGCCAATGGCTTATCCGCCGCCAGTTGGACGCAGGGTTTGAAAAGCCGGGATTGGGGCATCTTGCCTCCCGACCGGCAGTTTTTTACCGAACAGCAGGCCGAGGCCGATTTATTGTTTAAACACGGACTGTTAAAGCAGCCTGTGGATATTTCGCAATCAATGCTTCCGTTTCAACTGGATGGGTTGGCGACGCATACCAGGGGATACAGTAATGGGCGAACGTAAAACCGCAGAGTTTTTTTGGCGAATTCCCACCCAGGGCGACGGTCGATCGGTCTCTTCCTCGTCCTGGAATCGCGGGGATTGGCAGCCGGCCGCGCCTGGTGTGATAGCGCCGGGAGCGCCTGACGGCCGGCCGGATGGCTACGGTTATATTGATTATATGGCCCAGGTGGCCAAAGCCTGTGAACTGGCGGGATTTGACGGCGTGCTGGTGCCTACCGCCTTTGTCAGCGAAGAACCCCTGATGATCGCCGCCGCGCTGGCGCGGGAAACCCGCACGCTGCGATTTATAACGGCCTTTCAGCCGGCATTCATCACTCCGGCCTACGCGGCCAAAATGGGTGCCACCCTCCAGCGCATCAGCCACGATCGGCTGGAATGGAACATTATTACCGGCGGCAGCGCCCTTGCCCAGCGTGCTTACGGCGATAGCTTACCCCATGATGACCGATACGCCCGCACCCTGGAGTGGCTGGACGTGGCGGCGGGTTACTGGCGGGGCGCCCCTTTTAACCATAAGGGGGCGCTATATGATATCCACGACGGCGGTTTGGCGGCGCCTTTGGTCTATACCCGCAAGCCCGGTATCTATTTTTCCGGCTCGTCCGACGCGGCGTTGAGCGTGGCCGCCAAACATGCGGATCATTACCTGATGTGGCTTGAGCCCCTGGCGGACATGCAGGCCGTCATGCTCAGGCTGAACCGGATGGCTGAATGCCATGGCCGCCGGCCGGGCTATGGACTGCGCGTGGATATATTCGCCCGTGAAACCGAAGCGCAGGCGTGGGATGAAGCCCGCCGTTTATGGGAGACGGTTGAGGTGAATCAGTCCCGGCAGGCAAAATCCATGACCAGCTCCGGCGGTGAAGACTCCGTCGGCGCGCGGCGGCAGGCGGCGATACGCGAGAATGCATCCGGTCGTTTTGAAGACCATTGCATCGGACCGAATCTATGGTCGGGGCTGGGCCTTTTCCGCCCCGGCCCCACCATCGGTATTTTCGGCAGCTATGATCAGGTAGCGGATCGCCTGCTGGAGTATATCGAAGCGGGGTTCGGCACATTTATACTGGCCGCCAATCCCCATCTGGAGGAGGCGCTGCGTTTTGGCGAGCACGTTCTGCCCCGGGTGCGAGGCCGGCTGTCGGCGTTGGCATAGCCCTTGAAATAACAGATTGTCCGTCGGCATACGATCGACACGGACCATGCTCTATTAACTTTTGCCAGGTGGAGAAAATATTATGCGATAGCTAACGCTTTTCCGGTTAATTCAATAATGAGTTATACCCTAAATAATTCGAGTTGCAGGAAAGCCAACGTATCTGCAATTTGAAGTATGACGGGTATAGATGAATATTGTTCTCTTAAGAACAATAGGAAAGAATTTGTTTATTGAACCCCGGAGATTAACCGAATTACAAAATACATTTTATGCAGAATAAGATGGGCATCGTATCGTTCATCGGCCTCACCGTACCTGCTTATTATGGCAATGCTCAAATCATTCCATAACGGCAAATTTATTATCAGAGGTTCCAGTGAGCATCCCAGACTAATACATTTATTTCGTCCTGGATATGGCTTTCACTGGTAATGATTGTTTTTTTTTGAAAATTTTGCAGAGGGAACAATGAAAAAATTGGCACCTTTCGCTGCGGTCGTGATCACAGCGATGCCCCTGGTGAGTCATGCCGCCGTCAGTAATATAAAGTCATCCTGTTCGTATGGCGACGGCGGAGTGGATAATGTCGCGGATTTTTTACAATGCGGCACGGTGAGCGGCAGCTTACGCACCCTGTATTACTCTTCGCACAATACCTTATTCGTCACGGGAAAAAGTCAGGATACGGTAAGTTATGGCGGCAACGTAAAATATGAAACCGCGCCCTTGTATGGCTTTCGCGCCGCCCTGGGCGGGGTTTTCCTGCGGGGTATCGATCATCCGGACCCGTCGCGCACCGTCGGCGCCCTTGCCAACAATCAAACCAATTTCGGCGAAGCGTATCTCAGCTGGCAGCATGAGAATTTCAAGATCACCGCCGGCGACCAGAGAATCAATCTTCCTTTTGCCTCTGATTATGATTTCCGCGTGACGCCTATTCTGTTCCGCGGAATCGATACCAATTACGGTGATAAAATCAATTTCCTGCACGCAACCAAAGTCTGGCGCTACAAACCCTGGGCCACGGATCAGTTTATCGCCACCAGCGCTTATACCAACGTGACTGAACCCACCAACGGCATGTGGGCGGTGGGGGCGGGACGTGGCGTGGAGCTGGGAGCGGAGAAACTCCAGGGCCAGGTTTGGTATGAAAGCTATGATGATTATACCAATATTTTCTACAGCGAAGGCCATTTACGATTCCCCGCCATGCCCCATGCGCCGGAAATCGGGGCGCAGTTTATCCGGGGGACCAGCGAGGGCCGGGCCCTTGCCGGCAAAGTCGACAATACTTCCTATGGTTTGCAATTCGGCCTGGCGATAATTCCCAGACTGGAGTGGAAACTTAATTACGATCACATCGCCGCCAGCCCTAACTCCTGGAAGAATGGCGCACTGGTGGCGCCTTATGCCCATTCCGCTTCCTCGGGGTCCTATTTTGCCCAGCCCTTTTTTACCAGCACCGAAGATTTAGGCAGCGGTAACGCCTATTCCACCAACCTCAGCTATAGAGCCAGCGAAGAGCTGCTGGTGGGGACGCGTTATTCCTTTATGGATCTCAAACCCTCGGCCAAGGCCGCCAGCATCAATCAGTCAGAATATTTGGTGTATTTCACCTGGAAATTAACACGGCTTTTAAAAGGCCTCAGTCTGACCGATTCCGCCGGCGTTCAGACATCCTCCAGCTATGATAAGAATTTTTGGCAGAACCGGCTGGCGGTGCA
Source organism: Sodalis sp. RH16 (assembly GCF_047324245.1). Classification (NCBI taxonomy): domain Bacteria; kingdom Pseudomonadati; phylum Pseudomonadota; class Gammaproteobacteria; order Enterobacterales; family Bruguierivoracaceae; genus Sodalis; species Sodalis sp. RH16. The sequence goes on from NZ_CP178737.1 coordinate 4,465,669, forward strand.
ATACGATTTTTAATGTATTTAACCTAGAGAATTACTTATGGCATATGCTCCGCGCCGGTGTATTGGCAAGAAGAAGATGCCGGGACGTTTAAATAAATGACCTATTCAGGAGTGGATTTATGAGTGAATTATTCCGGAATTTTTTGGATGAATTAAGGGCCGCGGATGAATTGGTGGATATCAGGCAGCCGGTGGACATCCGCCATATCAGCACCCTGGTGGATCAAAGCGACAAGGCTTTGCTGTTTCACGATGTTATCGGCTATGACATGCCGCTGCTGTCCGGCATTATCCGTACCCGGCAGCGGACTATCATGGGCATGGGCTGTACCGAGTATTCGCAAATCGAGAAAAAGCTGCAGCGGGGAATAGACAACCCCATCCCGCCGAAATATGTAGAGACGTCCCCCACCAAAGAAGTCATCTTGACCGGTGAGGATATCGATCTGTTTCGCATACCCATTCCCCTGTCGTCTATTTATGACGGAGGGCCGATGATTACCGCCGGCATCGTAATGGCGAAAGATCCGGAATACGGCATTAATTCCGGCATATACCGATTCATGGTGAAAGAAAAGGGCCTGACCGGCATCGATTTGGTGACGCCGAATAATATGCGCTTATTCGCCCAGCGGGCCCTGGAGCGGGGAGAACCTTTGCCCATTTCCATTTCCATCGGCAATCATCCCATCGAAATCATGGGGGCCGGTTATCGCGCCCCCATCGGCGTCGACGAAATGGCCATTGCCGGCGGAATCCTGGGCGCGCCGGTGGAGTTGGCCATGTGCGAAACGGTGGACCTGCCGTATCTTGCCGATTCCGAACTGGTGATCGAAGCGGAAATCCTGCCGGTGGGCTGGACCGAACCCGAAGGCCGCTTTGGCGAGTTTACCGCGCTCATGGGCGGCCTGCATTGGAATCCCAACGTGCGAATCAAGGCCATCATGCACCGGCGCGACGCCATGTACTACGCGCTGCACATGCCCTGGGAGAATACCTGGCTTGCGGCCCCCACCCGCTACCAGGCCATTCGCCGCGCCTTGCTTACCGCCGGCGTGCAGGTCAAGGATATCAATATGACACTGGGGGGGCGGGCCTTCTGGCATGCGGTGGTCTCCATCAAAAAACAGGCGGGAGAGGGCAAGAATGCGCTGCTTGCGGCGCTTTCGGTCATGGATATCAAACATGTGGTGGTGGTGGACGATGACATCGACGTCTTCAACGGTGAAGAAGTGGAATGGGCCATTGCCACCCGGGTGCAGGGCGACAGGGATGTGATGATAATTCCCGGCGCGCGCGCCAAACCCCTCGATCCCAGCCTGCAAATTACCGCGCCGGGGCAAGTGCCCACCGGGGCGAAGGTCGGTATCGACGCCACCATTCCGGAAGGGATCCCCCATGAACGCTACCAACGCATCTCTTATGCTTATGCCGACACGGCAAAGATAGACGATTACCTGGCGGGCAAACAGGACCCCGCGGTGGCGACGGATCCGGCCAAGGTGAAAGAAGCCGCGGCGGCCATACATGCCCTTATTGAAAAAACCCCCTTGTATTACCAGGAGGTGGCGGGCCGGTTCTCTCAGTACAGCTTTGTCACCATTGCCCGCGCCCTGGGGGTCATGCACGAATCCAAACAGCTGTGGAAAACCGGCGAAGGCAAGTTATGCATTCGCGGATCCAAATTTGATGCAGTACAGCGGACGCGTTGACGCGGAAGATCACCCCTCGTTAGGGGCTATGGGTATGGGGCATGTTTACGCCGCCGCCCCATGCTCGGGCACCTCTGTACGCTGCCGGACCGCAATGCCGCTTTGCCGGGGCCGGCGCTTGGCGCAATTTTACCGGGCCGGGCGCCGGCATGCGCCCGGAGAGTTCGCCGATTGCTCAATTCTTGCGGGAGTGGTTTCCACCGGCATTTTTATCCGCATGTCCTAATGCGCGTTCAGGGAAACAGCGGTCACGTAAACGCTGTTTCAACTGCGCCGCGTCGGGAAAACCGCCGTCGGTTTTCCTGTCCCACAGCACTTCCCCCTCCACCGTGATTTCATAGATGCCCCCTGAGCCTGGAACGAGCGTGACGGAGGCAAGATCGGTATTGAAGGTTTGCAATAATTCCTGCGCCATCCATGCGGCGCGCAACAGCCAATTGCATTGTGAACAGTAGCGAATGGTGACGGCCGGAAGCGTGGTCATAGGCGGACTCGAGCAGGGAGATGGATGTTTATGGTCTGGTAAAGCGTGAATCTTGTCAAGAATCGGAACGGGCAGTCCTGTCTAAAAAAGTAGCAAAAAAGGATTGTTTCGTCGTAAGAATGGTACATAGGAATTTTCCTAGCTCATTATTATACTCACGCATAAAGGAAATATTATTTTCAGCTGAATGGCTGAAAATCGTTATTTTATTATTACTGGAAATAAATTAATAACATTATTTTTACAAACCATCGGTTAATGGGAGGTTATGATGAAGTAATATCTCGGTGTCTTTTAATGACAATTCCAATTCGAATGTTCATATAAATAATATGCGCTAAAGGGGTGGCACTATGTGAAAACAGGCCGGCCATAAAGCGCGGTGTAAAAAATATCAGGTAGCGTGGTCTTTATAAAATGAATTTAATTATTTCGTATCTATTTCTTAACATGTTGATGGTTTATAGTTTTTATCGGCATATAAAATTTATAAATAGCCGGACATTGCCTAAAACCGTTCATTCACATAGAAAAACGCACTATCGCCATGGCAAGTTATTCACATCGGTTATGCCGCCGCATTCGGTTGGGAATAACGCCGGCAATCCTGTTTCATCCATTCATCAAGGAGGAAGGATCAGCAAAGCGGCCTGATGGAATTATCGTATATCAAAGAGAAAACAGTACTGTCTGATTCTATCAACTTGTTGATATAAAAGACTAAATTATGGCGTTCATTTCAAATATGACGGCTGGCGGAGACTATTATGCGCTGAACAGGCCGGTTATCAAGCCATTGTTCTGCTGTTGAAATAATGACATGAGCGGAATCCAGGCGTACTTGTAAATAAATAAGTACTTCTGCGATATCTATTTCCTGAATAACGCATTGGGAAATAAGGCATAGAGGTAATAGCTGCTATCACGCTATTCATTAATACCCGCCATACTTCAAGTTTCAGGTGCTTTGGCTTTCCTGCAACTCGAATTATTTAGGGTAAAACATTTATTTTACAAGTAGGCAAAAATGAAAAAATTGATGTTAATATCGGCGCTGGCTCTCTGTGGCTGCAGCGGGGTGGGCCATTATAATGTGGATAAAACCGCAAGCGCCAAGGCGGATTTTCATTTCATTGGTATTCCGGTATTGGCGGGGGCTGTGGGCTCCAGTTTTCCCCTTACGGAGCATTACAGCCTGACCGCCGGGCATGTTGCCAAGATAATGATGGTGAAAGTGAAAGCCTATAATCCATTATGCGATGTTGCCATTATCTATCATAATAATAAAGGCGCTGTATTACCCAAGGTGGAATCCGCCATAAAGGGTGAGCATGTAAATCTTTATGGATATAATGCCTATACCGCATTACCCACCTCATCATCGGGCACATTAAAGGAATTCGGCTGGTGGGATAAACCCAACACCAGCTGCCTGGTGGGGCTCACCGACGCCGGCGGCATACAGGGCATGAGCGGCGGGCCGGTTTACGGTGTGGACGGCGCCGTTATCGGCGTATTTACCGCAACTCACCCGAAAAGGGACCAAAGCATTTTTGTTCCCTATCAGAATATCGCGGGCTGGATTAACCAGGAGTTGCAGGGAGAGGATTTAGCGCAAATCAGGCAAGCGGAAAACCTGCGCCTGGTTAAGCGCACGGCCGCTTCCTTGCCGCTGGCGCGGGCCGACCTCCCGGTACGCTAAGGCGCGGATAAGGCATAACGCGCCCGCAACCAGGCCGGGGAGCAAGACGAAACGGCGCTACTCCTGTTTGCTGTGCTGCTCACGGTAGGCCAGGGGGCTTATGCCCAGATTACGCTGGAATACGCGCCGGAAAACGTCCGCGCTGGTAAAGCCGCATTTCATCGCGATCTTGTCCAGGTTCATCGATGTCATCTGCAGAAATCGCTGCGCCGCTTCCATGCGGATATTTTCAATGTATTTTGCCGGCGTGGTGTTCAGCTCATGCTTGAAAATCCGTATCAGCGTGCTGCGGCTCATGGCCAACCGGTCCGCCAGTACATCCACCGACAGTTCCTGGGAGAGATGTTCATGAATCCAGGGCTGAAGCGCTTTAATGCTCCGCTGGCCGGAGTACTGGGCCAGCAGCGAATAACTCAGTTGGGCCTGATCGGCGGGGCGCCGTAAAAAAAGCACCAGTTCCTTGGTCACCTCTCCCGCCAATGCCTCGCCGTGATCGTCGGCAATCAGGTTCAGAGCCAGATCGATCCCGGCGGACATTCCGGCGGAGGAGTAGATTTTCCCGTCCTTGACCCATATCGGCCGTTCTTCCACATGTACGCCCGGATGGAGTTTGCTGAACTCCTCCATCACGCGCCAATGGGTGGCCACGCGTTTGCCTTCCAGCATGCCCGTTTGCGCCAGTGCGAAAATGCCTGACGATACGGTACAGATGCGGCGAACCCGGCTTGCCTGGGTGCGCATCCACTCAATGGCCATCGCCGGATACAAACCGAAAGAAGCGATATTGGTCGTCACGATCAGCGTATCGATATTGGGAGTGCGCCATTTTTTATCCGCCAGCACGGATTGTCCCAGCACGCTGATACCCGATTCGCTTTTGATCTCCTTATCCGGGCCGGGGGAGACCAGTTCCACCTGATAAGGATAATATTTATCCGCAAGGGTGTTGGCGATTCGAAATGCCTCCGTCGGCCCGGCGATATTTAACAAATCGACAGGAGGTATACCAAGAATGACTATATTTTTAGTTAACGGACGATTCGGCATCATTAATCCTCTTTCGCCATTAAATAAAAACAGCAATAAATTATATTAACTTTTGACACAAATTGTCGGGAACTTGGAATTTTACTATGCCTGGAATTAAATACAGTCATCATTCGCGGCTATAACTTCATATAAATTATCCTTGAAAAGATAGTAATGTAAAGTTGTGTACCTGTGCAAGGTTGTGAAATAATTAGATACATTTTAATATTAAAGGATTAATGGCTGTATTTATTTACAGAATCATTGTACAAGCAAGAATGTCATTGCTGGTATTTTTATACAATATTTTCCTTCAGGAACCATTTTTTACGAGCAGTAGACATGGCTTGATAAGCATGCATTTAAGCTATTGAAATTAAATATTATTTATCGAAATTCTGCGTGGATTTACATCCTGACTAGGATTTTACTGAAAAAAACATTTTTTACCTGTCCTGTGGTCAACGATTGATATAAGCTATGAAATCGAGAACGTTATCGTTTTTTTTGCGAGATAATGTGCTTACGTAATATATCATCACGCAAAACTGTTAAATATGAAATACATTGACATATTTAGAAATTAGCGCGATTGGGAGTAAAACACTCCACAAGCGGGGGCGCCTACATCCTCGTTATTATGCCCTTATCCGCCGCAATAAGGGACATAGTGCAGATAAACAGAGACTGTCACTTATTGTATGGGTAACCGCTCGTTAGAACTGGTATTGCACGCCGGCGGAGGCAGTATAATGCCTGTTTTTCATACCGGCAGAGTTATTCCCGCTATAGTTTTTTTCTACGCTACTGGTACTTGTCTTTGTAAGATATCCAATTTTTTGTTCATATTTATTAAAACTCAGTTCAACAAATATCTTTGCGTTAGGGGTAACATAGTATCCCGCATCCACGGCAGCGGAGTAATAGTGGGAGTTGTTCGCCTTATGACGGAATGTGGCTTGCCGCAGATAGTGTTCATCATTATCCTTGGCCGAAACCCAGGGGCTGAATTTCAGCAACGCGTTGAATTCCGCCTTTTGATAACGATACATGCCGGCCATGCCGAGGTAGGGCATGGCGAATTTCTGTCGGTAGCCGATGGTGCGCCCGCCCCGGGAAAATTCGCCAACGTCATTTCCATTGTCATAGTTATAATTCCCGCCAAAACTTGTCCAACTGAATCGCGTCTGCTGGTAGCCAAGCACTGTCCCCAGACGATACTCCGGTGTGTTAAGCATCCACCCTTTGACATTCACATCGAATTCATTGGCATGCTTGAGCCGGGTATTCGGATGCGTGGACCAGTCTGTCCAGTGGGACTGACCAGGATTTCTCCAGTCGTAGTCATCCATTCCTGCCCCGCTGGAAGCCAGGGTGGTCCATCCCTTGACGTTCAGCGTCAGAGAATCAGAGGCATCCCAGGCAATATCCCCTCTGAAGATGGCGGCGTTTTTGATTTGCCAGATTAATTCACTGATTTTATGGCCATCATAGGGATTATAAGAATACTTATTCGATTCCCCGTTCAGCCAGCCCATGGCTGCGCTGGCTTTTATGCTGTCAGCATCGAAGCGAACCTTGTGCGCCAATGCGGATGGAGCGGTGGCCAGAACAGCAATCATGACTGCAACGTTTTTTTTAAGCATTAAAATTATTTCCGTAAACTAATTGATAAGAGGTTAACTAATATGCATGTGGTAAATAGTTTCAGATAAGAACCAGCCGCATAAAAAGAACACGCAAAATACAAATAAAAAGGTGGTAAGTAATTAATCATAAAAAAACTAAAAAAATCTTAAACGAAACAAAAAAATATCATCAATTGATAACTAATTAATGAGGTGAGTATATAATTAGGAATGAAATATTCAATCTAGGTTGGGGGACGGAATTGTAGGTACTATTATTATCGATTCATTTCGATGTAAATGATTATCAGCAACCCGGCATGCTCGAGCGGAACCCGAGCATGGCTTATTTGTTTATACAATAATTTGGTTAAGTTTTAGTATATCAATCTTTACATTATTACTCATTTTTGAAGTATCCAGATTATTTAGGATATGCATTATTTCAATGAATATATCTTTATGTTCGCTTAGCTCCTCACCCTTTATCGTCGCTAAGGCTGCTATAAGCTCGCCGCCATAATTCTCACCTACCAGTGGATCTTCCTTCATTAAGGCAAGAGCTCTTGGCATCAGCTGATCAATGCAAATTTTCTGACGGATAGCACGGCAAATATCGTCCACGGTTAAAGCATCAATTGGCACATCCAGGACGCTCTCGTATCCTCTCTGGAGGGGAGGATTTTCTTCCTTTTTGCTGGGATTCAAGCTGGTCCCTCCCGTAATCTTAAAAAGGTCGATTGGCGTGCATACTAAATCGCAGGAATATTGCTTGCTGTAATAAGTGCCAAATTAATATGGTTTAAAAACGATTGCCGAATTTTTGAAAATTTCGTGGGTTTCATTGTCCGGCGGCGCCGGTATATCCGCATCCTGAATGGCTTTAACAGCCGCTGCACAAAGCGGTTTATAACCTTCAGTATTGAATTCGCCATGCGTGGCGCCCTTTTTGGATATATTAAAGCTTACGGTACATTGCTTTCCGTTAAACTCTTTCTCAGGATGGAATTTTATTTGAACGGCTGATTTTATGTCCTGGGCATATTGCATTTTCTTGTCATCCAACGGCGCAAAAACTTGAGAGGGTAGAGGGTTTGGCAAGGGGCTGACGTGAGTGCTGCACGCAGAGGAAAATACCAAGCTGAGCAGGCAATAAGGGAATACTCTTCGCATTATATGAATCCAGTTATGAGTGGAGTGGTGATTATCTTCATCAGTGAATAAGTTTTTTTGTATCAAGGGTGCACGAAAAATTCAACGATTATATTGATATCGTTTAACAACGGATGACAAAGGATGATATTACGGCAGTACGTTTAATTTACGATGGGAAATGCGGTTGATATGCGCTGTTTAATGCTTATTCAACGATACGTATTGTTTAGCTTATCTGCCGCCGAGACAATATAGCAGATAAGCAGCCGATGGCAGGTATTGCCCACCGGCCGCCGTCTCTCCTTAGTTCAGCCTGACCTTGGAAAAATCGCTGCCGTTGAGGCTGACGCTATAGCCGCTGACGTTACTGCGGGTGGCATAAAAGGTTTTGCCGTTGGCCAGGGGTATCCAGGGGGCCTGCCGATGGAACACCTGCTGGGCCTGTTTATACAGGGCGGCGCGCTGGGCCGGGTCGCTGATGATTCTGGCCTGCTGAATGAGCGAGTCATACTGTTTATCGCACCAGAACGCGGCATTGGAACCGCTTTTGACGCTGTCGCAGCCCAGCAGGGTATTGGCGAAATTATCCGGATCGCCGTTATCCGACATCCAGCCGAACAGCGCGGTGGCGTGTTCGCCTTTGCGAATGCCGGCCAGGTATTCGCCCCATTCATAGCTCACGATTTTCGCCGTGACGCCGACTTTGGCCCAATCGCTCTGGATCATCTCCGCAATGCGGCGTGAGTTCGGGTTATAGGGGCGCTGTACCGGCATTGACCATAAATCGGTGGTAAAGCCTTGTTCAAAACCCGCCTGTTTCAGCAATGCCTTGGCCTTGGCCGGATCATAAGGGTAGTCCGCCAGATCTTTATCAAAGCCGAGCATATTGGGGGGAATGGGGGATTTCGCCACCGATCCGGAGCCGAGGAATACCGCATCGACGATGGCTTTTTTATCCACCGCATAATTCAACGCCTGACGCACCAGGGCATTGTCGAACGGTTTTTTGACGGTATTAAACGCCAGGTAACCCACATTCATGCCGTCCACGCTGTGAAGGGCCAGCGCTTTGTTATTTTTGATCTCGTCAAAATTAACCGGACTCGGCGCGGGAATAATCTGGCACTCATTTTTTTCAAGCTTGGCCAGGCGCGTGCTGACGTTGGGGGTAATCGAAAAGATAAGTCGCTTGGTGGGCACCTCTCCCTGCCAATAATGGGGATTGGCCTGATAGCGGATAATGGAGTCCACTTTATATTCCTGCAGGTTATAGGGGCCGGTGCCGATGGGATCGGTATCCACCCGTTCCGGTGTGCCGGCTTTTAACATCGCGTCGGCGTATTCCGCGGAGAGAATGGAGGCAAAATCCATGCCCCAATCCGCCAGGAAGGTGGCATCAGGTTTTGTCAGGGTAAACCGGACGTGATAGTCATCGATTTTTTTCACGTCCTGAATAAGCGAACCGAGGCCGACGTCATTGAAGTACTCATAGGTGGCCTGGGACACCTTATGGTAGGGGTGATTAGCGTCTTTCTGCCGCAAAACGGAGAAAATCACATCGTCGGCATTAAAATCACGGCTGGGAGTGAAATATTTATTGCTGTTGAATTTGACGCCCTGGCGCAGAGTAAAGGTATAGGTTTTGCCGTCCGGACTGATTTCCCACGCGGTGGCAAGGGAGGGTATCGGCAAATTATCGCTTTCCCGGAAGGCCACCAGCCGGTTATAGAGCACCTGGGAACTGGCGACAAATGAGGGGCCGGAGCTGGCGATTTGCGGGTTAAACGATTCCGGCGAGGCTTCGGAGCAGTAGACCAGAACGCTGTTGTCGGCGGCCAAGGCCGCGCCGGCCGGCAGCAGGGCGGCCATAAGCACTACGAGAGAGGTTTTCCTGAAATCCATTTTTCTTGCCTTATAAGATGATAATAATCCGATTTTAAACAGTCCATTATAAGCGGCCATAGCGGAAACTGAAAAATCTTATGCTTATTAGAGGCTTCTCGCTGGTTATAAGCGCTGCCTCTTAAGGCATGGGCACCGGTAAAATCCTTCGCCGGCGCCGCCTTCAGTGGTTGCTTAAAATATTTCTAAGATATATCTTTAAAACGTCAATCTCCTGAGGTTTTCTCACCCGAAATTTTCATCGGGAAGGGTGATGGATAATTTATCTGATAAAAGAATCCTGGTCCTCGCCGTCGCGCTGGATGCTTGCGATCGCACTGCCCTGGGGGCGTTTTTCCATCAGTGGGGTCCGTTTGAGCATGGGATGTCCATGGCGGGGGATGTCATGGGCGGCGGCATCATGCGCGGCTGATGTCGCTGGTATACCTCCTCTGCGCAGACGTCTGCATCACTATGTATCGAAGAATAAAAAAGAAATTGGAGAGAAATATGGAGAATAACCCCATGAACAATGTAAATAATAAACGGCCGGTGAGAGTAAAAAATGAATTGAAATTCAGGGAAATCATTGTCAAACGCTGTGAGGACCTGTTCGGCTGCTTCAAACGCATTATTTTTACCGGAGAAGAGCTCGGCGGGTTCGTTTCACGGGGGTTTGACGATCATATCAAGGTTTTTTTCCCGTCGGCGCCGGGGAAGTCCGTCACACCGCCGCGCATCACCGAGGAGGGCATAGTATGGCCGGAGGGAGCACGGCCCATTGGCCGCGATTATACGCCGCTGTCTTTCAACGCGGAAAAAAATGAACTGACGCTGGATTTTTATTTGCATGACGGCGGCGTGGCAAGCGAGTGGGCCGCCAAGGCGAAGCCGGGGGATATGCTCGCCATGGGGGGCCCGCGGGGATCGCTTTTGATACCGACGGATTATGCCAGGCAACTCTATCTCTGCGATGAAACGGGCTTGCCGGCCATCAAGCGGCGCTGCGGGGAGCTTAACGCCGCCGGCACGGCCGGGAACGCGGTGATTTTGGCGAGTGCCCGGGATGCCCGATGCCGGGAGTATCTCGCTGACCATAATGATATGCATATCCAGTGGATTATTGGCGAAGCCCCGGGCCGCCGGCCGGACAATGACGCTGTGCTGGCAAGCGTGAAAGCATTGCCCCTTTCCGGTAAGGATTGCTTCATTTGGGCCACCGGCGAAGGTGGGCTGGTGAAAGCCATCGGGGATTTTTTCACCGTACAATGCGGCGTTGAGCCGGATTTTGTCAGGGCTGTCGCCTATTGGCATGATAAATAATGTGCTGTACGGCGTGCTATAAAGCGATATATTTGAAAAATCCTATAATGAACCCCCTACGATGATTTCGATGAAAAAAACGCCGCCCTACAGGCAGCAGGAACCGTTAGATAGCGATAAACAGCGCCCCGCGGCGATAGGGGGAAAAGAACATTGTCTCGGGGGGCGCAAGCATCGCCGCGAACGCATGTTCGACAGCGCGGACATCAGGTTGTTGATCATGCATTTTTTAGCGCAGGGGCCCGCCCATGGCTATGAATTGATCAAAGCGATACAGGAGTTGTCCAAAGGCGAATACACGCCGAGCGCCAGCATCGTTTATCCCAACCTGACCTTTTTGGAGGAGCAGGGGATGGCGTCCCCAGTCTATGACGGGGCGGGGAAGAAACAGTACCGGCTGACGGAGGAGGGCCAATCGCTGCTCGATGTCCAGCGTGGCAACCTGAACGGGATTATCGACCGTTTGTATTCCATGGCGATACTCTCCAATAATCGAAGCATTCCTGAAATGCAAAGAGCGATTAATAATATCCGGACGGCTTTGAATCTGCGCCTCGCCAAAGGGAAAATATCCCAACAGACGCTTTATAACATTATCGATGCGCTGGATAACGCCGCCAAAGAAATCGAACGGAGCTAAAAGATATTCATCCAATACCCTTCAAAGGACGATTCCATGCCTATTCTTAGCCCCCTCTATTGCGGCAGGCTGTTATATGCCGCTCTGCTGCTATTTTCCGCCCTGTCGCTCGCGGCGCCAGGGACCGGGCGGGGCGCATTACCGGGCATTGGGCTCATGCCGCGAAACGCCGAGTCGGGCAAACCGGCCGTATTGGCGGTGGTTAAACCGGCCATAGCCTGTTCTGCACTGATGCAGGTGGATTTAGCTGTTATCGGCGGCCAAGGCAGCCGGGTGGTGTCGGCGAAAGAGGTGTCTGCCGGCGGCACGGCGTTTTGCGCCGTGGAAGGGGTGCTGGCGCCGGAAATCAACTTTACGCTTATGCTGCCCACGGCCAGCTGGAACCAGCGCTATATGCAGCTGGGCTGCGGAGGATTATGCGGCCAGGTCAATCTTCAGGTGGGAGCGGCGGCCGGCTGCGCCGTGCTGAATGCCGGCGGGTTTGCCCTGGCCGCCACCGATATGGGGCATCCCGCGTCGGAGCAGGATTTCGGCAACGATCCGCAAAAGCGCAGGGATTTCGCCTACCGTTCGGTGCACCTTACCGCGCTGGCGTCCAAGGCGCTGGTGGCGGCGTTTTATCAGCGACCCGCGGCCAGGTCCTATTTTAACGGCTGCTCTGACGGCGGTCGCGAAGCCTTGATGGAGGCGCAGCGGTACCCGAAGGATTTCGACGGCATTATCGCCGGCGCGGCGGCGATGAATTTCCAGGCGCAGAATGCCCTTTATCACAGTTGGCAGGCCGTCAGCAATACCGGCCCGGATGGCAAGGCCATTATCACCGCGGCCGAGCTTCCGTTGATTCATCGGGCGGTATTGGCGCAGTGTGATGGGATTGACGGACAGAAAGACGGCCTGATCTCCGATCCCCAGGCCTGCCATTTCAATATGCGCGTATTAAAATGCAATGGGGTGAAGGCGGGCAGCGGCGGGCAATGTCTGACGGATATCCAGCTTACCGCGCTGCGTCGCCTATACGACGGGCCGCGAGACGCCGACACCGGTAAAAAAATGACCGTCGGCGGGCCGCAGTATGGCTCGGAACTGGCCTGGGCCGGCGTCTTTGTGCCGCAAACCGCCGATGGCCCGATTTTCAGCCGGCTTATCGCACTGTCCTCCTTGAGGTACCTGAATTTTACCACCAACCCGCCGGGGACCTTCAGTCTGAAAGACCTGAAGTTCAACGGGGCAACATTCCAGGCGTTGCAGAAACTTCATCCGCTTTATGATGCCACCAATCCCGATCTGAGCGCGTTTGCGGCGGCGGGAGGCAAACTGATTATTTGGCATGGCTGGGCGGACCCGCATATTTCCCCGCTGAATTCCATCGCCTACCACAATGCCCTGGCGCAATACATGGGCACGGCCAGGCGGGACAGATTCGAGCGGTTATATCTGCTGCCGGGCGTTTATCATTGCGCCGGCGGGGAGGGGCCAAGCCTGGTTGATTTTCTGACGCCGCTGATGATCTGGGTGGAAAAAGGCGTCCCGCCGGACGGTGTCGCCACCTGGCAGGCGCCGGATACCGAAAAAAGCGGTTTTGGCCAGCCGGTTGCGAACGAAAACCCGGCGCCGCCGGTTCTGAGAACGCAGACCATCCCTGGGAAGGCGGCGTCACGGCCGGTGTTCCCGTATCCCTATTATGCGGCGTACGGCCTCGCTAAAGGCGATCGGGCCGAAACGCCGGCCTATAGTCCCAGGCCGCTGCTGGAGACCCATGCCTATTATCAATGGCTCGGCGAAGGCTTCTATCGGCCCTATAAATTCATGGACTGATATTGTGCCCGGCCGGGGCGGCGCGTAGGTGCGTCCCCGGCCCGCTAGATGCCGTTGCCGGGGCTTTGCAGGATAACATCATACTGCCGGCGGCTGACGGGACTGAAGCCCTTGATAAGCACGGCGCGGCAAACCTCGCGGTGTTCCGGCGCGCTCACCAGCCCCAGCAGCGCCGTCCGTAAGGCCGCCAGCGTCGCGGGGGAGGTGTGCCGTTGCGTAATCAAGGGCAGGCCGGGAGCCAGCGGGGTGCGTCCGATGGTTTTCAGGCCGCGGATGCGTTCGGGACGATGGCGTTGCAGCAGGGCATAGGTGACGCAGTCGACGGCGGCGATATCCGCCTCTTCCCGCTGCAGGGCTATCAGGGATTGTTCATGGCCGCCGCTGAAAATGATCTGGCTGAAAAAATGACCTCCCGCGGCCATCGGCGCCGTCATGGCCCGTAATGCATGGTAGCCGGAATAGGAGTCGGCGCTGTTGCAGACCGCCCGCCGCTGCCTGAAATCCCGGAGCTCAGCCCCTGTCTCCCGCTGACGGACGAGCAGGAAGCTACGGTAGCCGATGCCTTCACAGCCAGGGGCATCATAATGGAAACAGCCCACCGGCTGGACGTCCGGCAGCATGGTCATGAACGGATAGCCGCAGGTCTGGCTGAGCAGCAGTTGGGGATCTTGCCAATGGGCCGCCAGATCCGCCGGCCAGCTAAGGGCGAGACCGGCGGCGGCTACGCCCTGTTCGGCCAGCAGCCGGCGCAGATGTTGCCACTGGGCGTCGACGTCGGCCCGGTTAATGGCATACATGGGAAGGGAGACGCTATCAGCCGGGGCCATCAGGTTTTTTTTCACCGGTGAACGACGCCGGATGAACATTGACATCCACAGGTCTTAACAGGAAACGGCTTAACCATTCGAAATACCCTCGCACGACAAATCCCCGGTTTTGCAGCTGGTAGCTGTGCCGATAGGTCAGATAAATATAGCGCAGAGCATACCAGGGGACACCCGGCAAATCATGGTGTACCGAATGATAGTTCAAATTGAGAAACAGCAGGCGCCAGGGCAGGGCGGCTTCATTGATCACCGAGCGCTCCTTGGGATCGTCCGCCGCCTGATGTTCCATAAAGGAGCGGATTTTGGTCAAGCCCAGGGCCGGGTAGCTGACCGCCAGCAGAAAATAGAGTACCGGGAAGCCGCAATAGCGTATCCAGGCGATAACCAGCATCAACAACACGCCGTGCGCCAGCCACATCCCCATGGCCCGGCGGTCGCGGCGGTGAAATGCGGCAATCAGGCAAACCATGGCCTGGGCGATATCCAGCGCCGGCCCCAGCAGCACCCGGCCCGGCAGGGTATTGTGCAGCCGTATCAGGCCCCGCTGCCGGCGGCTCAATCGTTCCCAGCGCTCTGCTGAGAAATAATAGGTTTCCGGATCTTCGCCGGGCAGCGTCAGCTCTTCTTCCCGATGGTGCCGTAGATGCAAGTCGCGGTATAGGCCGTAGGGATACCAGATGGCCAACGGCAGCAGTCCCAGCAGCTGATTGACGCGGGGATTGCGGGTGGGGTGGCCGTGGATCAGTTCATGCTGCAACGACATATACCAGGCGGTGAACCAGGTAAGGACAAGAGTGGTGGGAACCAATCCAAGGATTCGCCAATAGGCCAGGGCGGCGAACCAGCCGCTGTAAATGGTCACAATCAGGATCCAGGTGGGCAGTTCGCTGCGCCACAGCCATGATTGGGATAATCCGTGAATAAAATCCCGCTGCTGTCCGTGCAGGTAGGACGCACCCTTTTTAACCGTTGCCATCAGCCTTATTCCAATGAATAACTACCCATTGGAAAATAAAATGGAATGCACGGCACTAAATAACAACGTATTTAAACGGTAATAGATGAACGGGAAATAGCTATAGGGTAACGGCGGTGATGTAGCCATTATGTTACGCAGTTTTTATATATAGTATGCTGAAATTGTTATTTAAAAAATGTCGGTGTCCCGTGTTCTAATTTTTTACCCGCATTGAATGCCGGCTTGTATGAGAAAACATCACCCGCCTGAACTTTCAATGGCCGAATTAACGCTATCGCGCTTTTTTTAGGAAAAACCATGACATTGACCACCTCATTATCCCTCGCCGGAAGGGTAAGCTTCGCTTTATTGCTCAGCGCCGCATTTTCCCTATCCGCATCGGCCCAAAGCCTGCTGGATAAGGCAAAGAGCCAGGAACCGCTGGTGGCCGGCATCGCCAATGAACAGCCTTACGGCTATATCGGGCCCGACGGGAAAGCCACCGGCGCCAATATCGAGGTGCTGCGGGCAGTGCTCAAGCCTCTGGGCATCACCAAAATCGATACGCCCATCGTGGACTTCGGCGCGCTGGTGCCGGGTCTGGCGGCCAAACGGTTTGATGTCATCGGCGCCGGGCTTTTTATCAATCACTCGCGCTGCCAGGTCATTGGCTTCTCCAATCCGGTCACCCGCTCCGGCGGGGCCTTTATCGTCAAAAAAGGCAATCCGCTTAATCTGCACAGCTTAAAAGATGTGGCGGCCAATAAACGGGCTCGTCTGGGCACCCAAAACGGCACCAACCAGATTCAGGAAGCCAAAGACAGCGGCATAGACGCCGGCAGCGTAGTGTTATTCGATAAAGATACCGAGGCGCTGGCGGCATTAAAGGCAAATCGTATTGATGCCGTGTATTTTCCGGATGCGGAAATCATCAGCCTGCTGAAAAAAGAGCCGGATCCGTCGGTGGAACGCGCTTTGCCTTTCCAACAGATTCCCGATGCCCAGGGCAAGCCGAGCTATAACTACCATGCGTTCGGTTTGCCCCGTAACGACCCGGAGTTTATCAGCGCGTTCAATGTCCAGCTGGCGAAGCTGCGCGCTTCCGGTGATCTATTAAAAATATTGCAAAAATATGGTTATACCGCCAATGAACTGCCGCCGGAAAATATCCAGGCCAGCCAGATTTGTGCAACCCATAGCTGATTTATTGCGACAGGCATTATCATGATTAAACACACCAACGGGCAGCGGGGCAATTTGCAATGGGGATTTTTGTCGTTCAGCCATCCGCTGCTTACCGAGCTGCAACTGCCCTGGTTTGATATTACCGCTGCCGAACCCGGACCAAAGCTTGCCATTATCGCCGGCATGCATCCGAACGAAGTTGCGGCGATGGAGGCCGCCCTGCGGTTAAAAGAGTATTTTGCCGCCAATCTGCAGCGGGGTTCGGTGGCTATACTGCCGATATTGAATATGCCCGGGCTGTATAGCCATGCGGAATTTGTTTGTCCGGTAGATGATAAAAATATCAATTTCCTTTCCCCCGGCAATCCCCAGGGCAGTTTTAGCGAAGCGCTTATCGATGCGGTGCTGAACGTCTGGGCAAAAGATGCCGCGGTGTTTATTGACCTGCACGGCGGCGATCTGCGCGAGGAGGTCGCCAAGTTCGTGATGTGCCAGCTCATCGGCGACGGGGATTTTGACGCCCGCACCCGGGCACTGGCGCATCAGTTCGACGCGGACGCCATCGTCGAATTCGACGTGGATCAGCGCAATAATCGCGGCCGGGCCACCAATGAGCTGCCATGGCTGGGGCGCCACGCCGTAATGGCCGAAGGCGGCGCCAACGGCATTCTGGACGAGGAAAATACGCTGTTTCATTTTAACGGCGTGGCCAATATCGCCCGCTACCTCGGCCTTACCGCCGACGCCTTTGCGCCGCGTGTCCGCCGTAATCGGGTGGTGAGCAATTTTTACAAAGTGGAGGCCCCCCGCAGCGGCCGTCTCTACCTGGACGTGGCGGTAGGCCAAACCGTCAGCCGCGGGCAGCGCCTCGGCATCGTTCGCGATCTTTTCGGTGATTGGCTGGCGGATATTATCGCCCCGTTTTCCGGGCTTATCCTGATGATTGTGAACCATAATATCACCTCGGAAGGGGAGTGGCTTATCAGCCTGGCCCCGGCCGGGGAATGAGCTTGCGGGTCATAAAGGCGGGCCGATGAGGCTTATGGATACCGAACAGCTGGAGTTTATCGCGCGGCAGCTGCTGAAAGGCATCGGCGTTACGCTGCAAATCACCTTGTTGGCCGCGCTGCTGGCGCTGGCGCTGGCGTTTATCGTCGCCTTGCTGCGGCTGTCGCCGTTTCGCCCGCTCAGCGTCGGCGCCCGGGTCTATATCGAGTTTTTCCGCGGGACCTCGGCGCTGGTGCAGCTGTTTTATCTGTTTTTTATTTTGCCGCTGTTGGGGATTACCTTAAGCCCCATGACAACCGCCGTTATCGGATTGGGACTTAACTTTTCCTCTTTCGGCGCCGAGATCGTTCGCTCGGCGCTGGTTAACGTCGGCCAGGGCCAGCGCGACGCGCTGCGGGCCCTTGATTTTCCGGCCGCCGCCGGGCTGCGGCGTATTATTTTGCCGCAGGCGCTGCCCTTTATGCTGCCGCCGCTGGGTAGCCTGCTGGTGGAATTGCTGAAATCCACTTCTCTGGTGTCGATGATAACCCTGAGCGATTTGACCTTCTCCGGTTCAACGCTGATTACCAGCCTGGGCCACCAAACGCTGATATGGAGCTTTGTGCTGGTGTGTTATTTCTTTTTGTCATGGCCGCTTGTCTGGCTGGTGCGTCGATATGAGCGCCGCCATACCCGCCATCGCGGGTCACGGGGGGCTCGATGACTTTTGATTTGGCCTTCGCCTGGTCGATTTTGCCTGATTTGCTGGCCGGTCTGGGGGTGACGCTGGAAGTCGTGGTAGCGGGATTTTGCGGCGCGGTAGCTATTGGGGGCGCCATGGCGCTGCTGCGGCAATGCTCCGTCGGTGCCCTGCGTGTCCTGAGTAAAGCCTATATTGCGTTTTTTCGCCAGACGCCGTTACTGGTCCAGCTCTACTTCCTGTTTTTCGCCCTGCCGCTAAGCGGCCTCACCCTGCCGGCCGTCGCTACGGGGGTGCTGGGGCTGGGGTTGTACTACGGCGCCTATATCGCCGAGGCGTTTCGCGGGGCCATTAACGACGTGCCCGCCGGCCAATGGGAGGCGGCGCGGGCGCTGGACTTCGGGCCGCTGGCGCTCTGGCGGCGCATTATTTTGCCCCAGGCCATGAAGCCGATGGTGCCGGTGCTGGGCAACTACCTGATCGGCATGTTCAAAGAAACGCCGCTGCTGGCGGTGATAACCATTCCCGAGCTTTTCCAGGCGGCAAAACAGATAGCCGGCGTGACCTATCGCTACAACGAGCCTTATACCCTGATGGCGTTGCTGTTCCTGGCTATCAGTTTACCCACTTCATTTATATTCAACTATCTCGAAAAAAAGAACCGCCATGGCTGATTGGAAAAAAAGCACGTACCAGGTTGAATCCCTGCCGTCGTCCCTGACGACGCCGCTGATTTCCCTGGCGCAGGTGGTCAAGGATTATGGTGATACCAGGGTGCTGGATCACCTCAACCTTGCCATACCCGAAGGACAGAAAGTGGCGCTCATCGGCCCCAGCGGATCCGGCAAATCCACCGTTCTTCGGTTGATCAAAGGGTTGGAAACGGTGTCGAACGGTACGGTGACCATGGATGGCGCGGCGGTGGGGAGCGGCCGCCGTCAGCATCGCTGGTTCTCGCGGGGACCGGTTCGCCATCAGGTGGGTATGGTATTCCAGCATTTTAATTTATTCCCCCATTTGACCGTAGAGCAAAATATCATGGAAGCGCCGTTAAGGGTGCTTAAGCTTGACGTGGCGCAAGCACGGGAGCGGGCGCATTATTATCTGCGGATAGTAGGATTGGCGCATAAAGCGCCGGCCTGGCCCTCCACCCTGTCAGGCGGCCAGCAGCAGCGCGTGGCCATTGCCCGGGCGCTGGCGATGCAGCCCCGCGTAATGCTGTTTGATGAAGTGACCTCGGCGCTGGATCCGGAATCGGTGGGGGAGGTACTCAAGGTGATCCGGGATGTCGCCCATGGGCAAAACATGACCATGCTGCTGGTGACCCATGAGATGTCCTTTGCCCGGGACGTGGCCGATCGGGTACTGTTTATGGAAAAAGGGAAAATCATCGATGACGGCACGCCGGAACAGGTGCTGGTAAACCCCCTCAATCCGCGAACCCGGCAGTTCCTCAATATCCTGACCGAGCGCTAGCCGCCGGGCCGATAACGCAGCGCGTCGACAAACAGGGCAAAGGCGGTGGTATGCTGTTTGCGGCTCGGATAATAGAGATAATAGCCGGGGAAGGGTTCGCACCACTCCTGCAGCACACGCACCAGGCGGCCTTGGCTGATGTCATCCGCCACCGAATCATCAGGTATGAAAGCCAGGCCGAAACCATTTACCGCGGCGTCTATCCGCTGTTTGAGGGTATTGAAGGTGAGTTGCCCCTCCACGCGGACTTTTATCTGCTGGCCGTTTTTTTCAAACTCCCAGGCATACAATCCGCCCATGGTGGGCAGCCGCATATTGATGCAGGCGTGATGCTGCAGATCCTGCGGCGTGCCGGGGACGCCGCAGCGGGCAAAATAGGCCGGCGCCCCCACCACGGCCATGCTCATATCCGGCGCGATGCGCACCGCAATCATATCCTTCGCCACCTGTTCACCCAGGCGAATCCCGGCGTCAAAACGGCCGCTGACGATATCGGTCAAGGCATTATCCACCGTGATTTCCACATGGATATCCGGATATCGGGCGAGGAACGATTTCAGCACCGGCCAGAGAACGTAATCCACCGCGTGTTCTCCGGCGGTCAGGCGAATATTACCCGCGGGTCGTTCACGCATTTCGCTTAGTGCTTCCAGCTCGCCTTCTATTTCGGCAAAGCGCGGCTCCAGGCTGGCAATCAGCTTTTCGCCGGCTTCCGTGGGGGCGACGCTGCGGGTGGTGCGGGTGAGCAGCCGGAGCGCCAGCCGCTCTTCCAGCCCGCGGATGGCATGGCTTAAGGCGGATTGCGACACGCCGAGCTTGGCCGCCGCTTTGGTAAAGCTGCGCTCCCGCGCCACGGCAAGAAAGGAAATCAAATCGTTAAAATTTTCTTTTAGCATTTCATTAGGGATGTTTTTAGCATTGACCGGGCATAGATTAGCACTAATCAGCGGTAATACGGCACTATTTATGAATTGACCTCATAGACTTATGCACATTATCCACTCTAATATTTATGACCGTTCTTTGCTACCTTTCACATCAGGCGTCATATCCGGCGATCGGTATCCCGACGCGCTGGAAAAACTCACCGGACCGTAAATCGGAGCAAATATAATATGAAGATAACACCCAGCGGTTCCCAGCCGTCCAAAGCCGGCCCTGAAAGTTATTTTACCGGCGGGGTCCGCATCGATGCGCCTTTCCAGGCAACGGCGCCGGCCCGTGTGGGTGGCGCCACCGTGACGTTCGAACCCGGCGCCCGTACCGCCTGGCATACCCATCCCCTGGGCCAGACGCTTATCATCATCCAGGGCCGTGGCTGGCTGCAGGAATGGGGCGGCGAAATCAAAGAGATGAATCAAGGGGATATTGCCTGGATCCCTGACGGGGTGAAACATTGGCACGGCGCGACGCCTGACACCGCCATGACGCATCTCGCCATAGCGGAATCGCTGAACGGCAGTCCGGTTGAATGGCTGGAAAAAGTCAGCGACGAACAGTATCGGAAATAATTTCGGAGGAATTATGGCACAAGGTATTGAAAATAAAGTGGTGGTTATCGCCGGGGCCAGCAGCGGCCTGGGTGAGGCGCTGGCGCGCCGTTTGGCCAAGGACGGGGCAAAACTCATGCTGGGCGCCCGCCGCCTGGACCGGCTGGAAACGCTGGCCGGGGAGCTATCCCTGGATAAAGAGGCGGTGCTCAGAACCGATGTGACCCGGCCGGAACAGGTGCAGGCCCTGGTGGACAAAGCCGTGGCGCTGTATGGCCGCGTTGATGTGATGGTCAACAACGCCGGACTGATGCCGCATTCGCTGCTGGAACGCCGTAAAATCGACGACTGGAACCAGATGATTGACGTTAATCTCAAAGGGGTACTGTACGGCATTGCCGCGGCGCTGCCGTATATGAAAGAACAGAAGGGCGGGCATATCATTAACACCTCTTCCGTGGCGGGCCATAAGGTACGGCCGGGCAGCGCCGTGTATGCCGCCACCAAAACCGCGGTGCGGGTGATCTCCGAAGGGCTCCGGCAGGAAGTGAAACCCTACAATATCCGTACGACGATTATTTCCCCCGGGGCGGTAACCAGCGAACTGGCGGACAGTATTACCGAAGCCGACGTGGCGGCGAATATCAAGCAGTTCTATGCTGAAACCGCCATCTCCGCCGACTCGTTCGCCGCCGTGGTGGCCTTTGCCATCAGCCAGCCGGAGGAGGTGGATATCAATGAAATCCTGTTCCGCCCCACGAAACAAGATCTCTGATTAGCCGGATGCCGGTGCCCGGTGACGGGGCGCCTTTCAGCCTAATGACGCATAGATCACCTGGAACGGCTGGTGGTCTAGCGCCGGCATCATTTCCGGCCGATGGCGACAGTCAGTGACGATATCCGTCAGCGAGGGCAAAGGGCAAACGCGAAACAGCGACCATGAGCCGTATTTGCTGCTGTCGGCCAACAGCACCCGGCGTTGGGCATTGGCCAGCAGATCCTGCTTGAGGCCGGCTTTCTCTTCGGTCGGCGTGGTAATGCCTTTCTCCAGGCTCCAGGAGTTACAACTGACAAAGGCAAGTTGCGGATTAATGCTGCGCAATAGCTTGCGGCCATGTTCACCGATGCAGGATTGACTGCTGTCGTCGATGCGTCCGCCGATGATGGTAACCTCGATTTGCTTAAAGCCGCTGAGAAACAGCGCGATATGCAAATCGGTGGTAATCACCCGTAACGGCAAATGGCTTAATTGGCGGGCCAGCTCGTACATGGTGGTGCCGGCATCCAGCACCACGGTATCACCGGCGGTGACGAAGCCGGCGGCCTCAAAGGCAATGGCCTGCTTCTCCGCCAGATTGCGCTGATTTTTTTCGTAGGTGGTGGGCTGGGAGGGAATGAACCGGTTAAGGGTTACGCCGCCGTGCATGCGGCAAATGACGCCTTCCCGATCCAGTTTGATGAGATCCCGGCGCACGGTGGCGGGCGATGCGCTCAGCACCGTCACCAATTGATCCACTGTCACCAGATTATGGTTTTTCAGGTAACCCAAAATCTGGTCAAGGCGAGGTTGTCCCGTCATCGCGTCCGTCCGCTTATGCCAATTGCATTGCCAGCGCGATGGCAACAGCCATGCTCTTGGCTTTGGCTTGTCCGCGCCAGGCGATATCAAACGCGGTGCCATGATCCGCGGAAGTCCGGATAAACGGCAGGCCGGCGGTGATATTCACCCCATCGTAGAAGCCCAGAAGCTTTAAGGGGATATGCCCTTGGTCGTGATACATCGCGACGACCATATCATATTGTCCCTCATAGGCTTGCAGGAAAACCGTATCCGGCGGACAGGGGCCGTAAACATTGATGCCTTTTGCCGTCATCGCCGCAATGGCCGGGCCGACAATGGTTATCTCCTCATCACCGAACAGACCGTGTTCTCCCGCATGGGGATTGACGCCGGCCACCGCGATGCGGGGGGCGTCGAAACCGACGCGTTTGAGAAAGGTATCCGCCATGGCGATAACGGTTTCTACCCGCGCCCGGCTCAGGGTATCCAGGAATTTGCGCAGGGCGATATGCGTGCTGACATGAATCACCTTCAGCTTTTCGGTATAGAGCACCATGGCGTAATCCCGGCTGTGGGTTAATGTCGCCAGCAATTCAGTATGCCCTGGATAAATATGGCCGGCGCTGTGCAATGCTTCCTTATTTAACGGCGCCGTGGCAATGGCATGAACCTCTCCCGCCATGGCCAGTTCGGTCGCCCGCTTTACGCAGCGGTAGGCCAGATCCCCCGCGGCCGATTGCACCTTGCCCGGCTGCAACGCCAGAGGGTCGGCCAGCGGTTCATCGATAACGTTCAATATGCCGGGAGCGAAATGCGCATCGGCGACGTTTTTGATAATCCGCAGCTCCGCCGCCGGCGTGATATTCAGAGATAAAACCCGCCGGAGCGTACCGGCGCAGCCCACCACCACCGTCGGCGCACCGGATAGGGGGCCGTCGATGAGTGATTTGATGATGATTTCCGGACCGATGCCCGCCGGGTCGCCCATG
The DNA here is from genome assembly GCF_047324245.1 of Sodalis sp. RH16. NCBI lineage: Bacteria > Pseudomonadati > Pseudomonadota > Gammaproteobacteria > Enterobacterales > Bruguierivoracaceae > Sodalis > Sodalis sp. RH16. The sequence goes on from NZ_CP178737.1 coordinate 4,489,211, forward strand.
GTGACTGCAATGATTTTAATCACTCCGCTTCTCCTGATTGAAACACAATATGATTATATTGAATCATAGTTGATTATATGTGAGCACGATCAAAAAAAACCAACGTTAAATATTCTATAAAATAGGGGCGGCGGCCATGAGCTGTGATGTTAAATGATGAAATATAATCACCGACGTTCCCTGAGCGGGGAATGAAGAGACAAGGCAAGGTCAATGAATATAAACAGCACCCTTATCAGTGGTTATCAGGCGCTTAACGACCTGGGTTACCTGTTGCAGGATAAGCGAGCGGCATTACTGGTAACGGATAAAAACATCGCCGTTATTCCCGCCGTTCAAAGCGTGATTGAGCAGGTGTGCGGCAAGGTCGCCAGCCTTAAGATGATTGATAATGTCCCCCCGGAGCCCAGGGCGCAGGATGTGGAGGCTATCGTCGCCGCGCTGGGGGGAAAGTCGTTTGATCTGGTGATAGGTATCGGCGGCGGCAGCGTGCTGGACGTGGCGAAACTGCTTTCAGTGCTGTGTATCGGGGGCGCGCCGGATTTAACCGCCCTGCTGGCGGGAGAAAAGCCGCAAAAGCGCATCACCTCGCTGCTTATCCCCACCACGGCCGGAACCGGCTCGGAAGCTACGCCCAATGCCATTTTAGCCATCCCCGAACGGGAAACCAAAGTCGGGATCATTTCGCCGGTGATGCTGCCGGACTATGTGGCATTGGTGCCGGAGTTGACCGTCAGCATGCCGGCGTCTATCGCCTCGTCAACTGGTATCGACGCGCTCTGTCATCTGATTGAATGTTTTACGTCCGTGGCGGCCAACCCGGTCAGCGACAACTATGCCCTGATGGGGCTGAAAAAACTGTTCGCGAATCTGGAAATCGCCGTGGCCCGGCCGGATAACCTGGCCGCCCGATTGGAAATGCTGTGGGCGTCTTATTACGGCGGCGCCGCCATTACCCATGCCGGGACGCATCTGGTTCATGCCATGTCTTATCCCCTGGGAGGCAAATACCATATCCCCCACGGGGTGGCGAACGCCATTTTGCTGGCCCCCTGTATGCGCTTTATCCGTCCGGCGGCGGTGGCCAAATTTGCGCAGGCCTATGATTTAGTGCCTGATGCCATCACCTCTCTAAGCGACGAAGAAAAATCCCACGCGCTGGTGGAGTATTTTTCCGCCTTGGTGCAGCGCCTAAAGCTGCCGGCGAGTCTCGAGGCGCTGGGAATCGGCGGGGAGCATTTGCCTTATCTGGTGGAGGCGGCGCTGGACGTGCAGCGGCTCATGAAAAATGTTCCGACGCAAGTGGGCGCCGACGATGTCCGCCGCCTCTATTTGACGCTGTTCCAAACACAGGATTGTTGATTAATTACGAGGGTATTATGAGCAAAAAAATCAGCGGCGTACTGACGGCTATCGTCACCACCTTCGACAAAAACGGCGATTTCAGCCCGAGCGCCATGCGTTTGCAGGTTCAGCGCCAGTTGGGTTACGGCAACGGCATATTCTGCGGTGGCACCAACGGCGAGTTTTTTGTGCTGAACGAGAAGGAAAAGCTGGCATTAATCGAGACCTGCACCGATGAGGTGGCGGGCAAGGCGGCGGTGGTGGGGCATATCGGCGAGATATCCACCCGCGAAACCATCCGGCTCGGTAAGCAGGCGGCGGGTTTGGGCGTCGATGCGGTTTCCGTGATCACGCCCTATTTTGTGCCGCTAAAACAGGAGGAACTGGCGTGGCATTACCGGGCCATCGCCGATGCCCTGCCGGTGCCGATCTTTCTCTACAATATTCCGGCGCGCACCGGCAATACGCTGCAACCGGAAACCGTCCGGCAATTGGCGTCCCATCCGAATATTATCGGTATCAAAGACAGTGCCGGCAGCTATGAAAGCCTGAGCGGCTTTCTTAACGCCGTGAAGGATCTCGAGGGTTTCAGCGTGCTTAACGGTCCCGACTCGCTCATTCATCAGGGCTTTGTGGATGGCTGCTCCGCATGCATCTCCGGTTTGGCCAACGTCGCGCCAAAAGAGATTAACGCTATCTGGTCCCGTTTCCATGCCGGCGATGTGGAAGGCTCCCGTGCGGCGCAGGAACAGGTGACCGGACTGCGAACCGATCTGTATAACGTGGCGTTTTCTCCGGCGGCGGTGAAAAAAGCGGTGTCGCTGATGGGTTATGACGTAGGGGAAAGCCGTTATCCCATCAGGTTCAGCGCGGCGGACGAGGAAAAAATCCTCCAGATCATCAATAAATATACCAAGTGATTTTTGCTGCGGGCGTTTATACACGCCGCGGAATCACGACCGTGGGCCGGTGGGATAATAACGGAATCTCAATATGAAAATACTCTGTACTTCGCCCTCTTTTGCTAAATATGATGATAGCCCGGTCATGGCGCTTAAACAGCATGGCCTGGAAATAGTCATGTTGCCGGCGGATATCAGTCTGTCCGAACTGCGTGCGCATCTAGCCGATACCGTGGCGATGATTGTGGCGTTTACCGAGGTGACTCCGGCACTGCTGGAGATGGCGCCGCAGCTCAAGATTGTCTGCAAGCATGGCGTCGGCGTGGACAATATTGACCTGAAGGCCACCGCTGAACGGGGTATTTATGTCACCAATGTTCCCGATGCCAATAAGCATGCGGTCGCCGATTTTGCTTTTTCCTTGATCCTGGCCGGCGCCCGCCAGCTGACGCAATCCGTTATCCAGACGCGGGAAGGCCGCTGGCCGCGGATCTTTGCCACCGATGTCTATGGCAAAACGCTGGGCATTGTGGGACTGGGGAATATAGGCAAACAGGTGGCCTTGCGCGCCGCCGGATTTAACATGCGCGTGCTGGCCTATGATTTTTATCAGGACGAAGCCTTTGCCCGCGACCATAACGTTGAGTTTGTTACGTTGGATTCACTGGTGCAACAGAGCGATTTCATTACGCTTCATACGCCGTTGACCACCGAGACCCGCAACCTATTCGATGAAGCGCGGCTGAAACGTATGAAAAAAAGCGCCTTCCTGATTAATGTTTCCCGTGGCGGCGTGGTGGACGAAAACGCGCTGTATGATGCGTTGGTTGATCACGTCATCGCCGGTGCCGCGGCGGATGTGTTTGAACAGGAACCGTTAAAGACCCATCCATTATTTAGCTTAGATAATTTTATACCAACATCACATATCGCGGGCTATACCGACGGCGCCATCAGCGCCATCGGTGCCCGTTGCGTGGAACAGATTATTCAGTGCGTGGTACACCAGCAAAGACCTGTAAATATCATGAATTCACTTTGATGGTATTTAATAATGGGGAGAATGGCTATTTTCTCCCCGGGTATAATACTCGATATGGTGCTCATTTATTCAAATAAGCGCCACTCTATATTGGGCCAATCATCATGAACGATGCCGCAACGAAATCTCGTATCCGCTGGTGGGTCGCCGGCTTAATGTGGCTTGCCATTGCCATTAATTATGTTGACCGCACGGTGCTCTCCGCTTCCGCGCCGCAATTGATTAAAGAGCTCAGTTTAAATCCTGAGACCATGGGCCTGGTGATGGCCGCATTTTTTTGGTCTTATTCGTTATTGCAAATTCCCGGCGGTTGGTTTGCCGATCGTTTCGGCCAGAAAAAAGGGCTGGGATTGGCGCTGGGCTGGTGGTCCGTCGCCACCGCGGCCATGGGCCTGGCCACAGGATTCAAATCCCTGCTGGCGCTGCGATTGGCCTTGGGAGTGGGCGAGGCCGCCGCTTATCCGAGCAATGCCGGCATCACCGCCCGCTGGTTCCCGGACAAGGAGCGCGCCACGGTGTCCGGCCTGTTCGACAGCGCCTCGAAGTTCGGCAGCGCCGTGGCCATGCCGCTCATCGTTTGGCTTATCTATATGTTTGACTGGCGCATGACGTTCGTGATAACCGGTGCGGTCGGCCTGGTATGGCTGATTGCCTGGTATATTATCTATGCCGAAAATCCGGAAGACCATAAACATATCAGTTCGCAGGAAGTCCGCTATATTCGCGACGGGCAGTTACAAAAACACGGCGATAAATCGGTCCTGCCGATAAAATGGTATAAGCTGCTGCGTTATCGCAATATCTGGGCGATGTGCATCGGGTTTTTCACCATTAACTATACCTCCTATTTTTTCATTACCTGGCTGCCGACCTATTTGGTAAAAGACAAAGGAATGGACTTTATCAATATGGGGATGGTGGCCGCGCTGCCGCTGCTGTGCGGCATGATCATGGAGGTGGCGGCGGGCTGGGCCTCGGATGTCGTCGCCCACAAAAAAATCCTCTCCCTCACCGCCACCCGCAAGCTGTTCCTAACCATCGGCCTGCTGCTGGCGCTGTGTATCGGTTTCGCCCCGTTTACCCAATCCGTGTTCATGACCGTATTGCTGCTGTGCGTGGCAAAATCGGGCACGACCATTGCGGCGTCGCAGGTGTGGGCCCTGCCGGGGGACGTGGCGCCGAAAAACAGCGTCTCTATGGTGGCCGGTTTGCAAAACACCGTCTCGAATTTCGGCGGGGCCATCGGACCGGTTGTTACCGGCTTTATTGTGGCGACAACCGGCTCCTTTACCTATGCTTTGGTGTTTTCCGCCGCGCTGGTGGTGGTGGGGATTCTGAATTACCTGTTTTTGCTCGGTAGGGTTGAACCCATCGAGCCTGAAATTTCCGGTCCCGCCCCGCAAGCGTCCGTGGACCATATTTAACTATTCAGTTAGTTGTCGTTAGTTTTAATAATCGCATTATCCAAAGGTAATGCGATTATCGATTTACTCTGCGTCCTACATAATGATTTTCCGCAGGAGATGATAATGTCGCTTAATCCGGAGCCACAAAAGTATATGACAGGCCACAATGCAGTGGAGAATATAAAATCGGCTAAAGGCAAGATGCGGTTTATTATATTGACCGTGTTGTCCGTGGGTATTGCCATTAATTATATCGACCGTGCCACGATGAGCGTTGCCATTCCCTTTATGTCAACGGAATTGCATTTATCCAGCACCGACAGCGGATTTTTATTATCGGCGTTCTTTTGGAGCTACGTCTTGTTCCAACTGCCGGGGGGCTGGCTGGTGGACAGGTTCGGTCCACGTATCACCTTTGCCTTCAGTAGCCTCTGTTGGGGGCTGGCCACCGCGGCCTGCGGACTGGCGAACGGTATCACCGCGTTACTGGGCTTTCGGTTTGTGCTCGGCGCGGTGGAAGCGCCCAGCTATCCCGCCAGCTCATCAACGGTCACCCGCTGGTTCCCGCGCCAGGAGCGCAGCTTTGCCGCGGCCACCTTTAATAACGGCAGCAAGATAGGCGGCACCCTGGCCATTCCCATCGTCTCTTTCCTGATTGCCCTGGTGGGTTGGCGCATGACGTTTGTCATCTCCGGCCTGGCGGCGGTGATTTGGGCCGCGGCATGGTATGTCTGGTATCGTGATCCCCGCCAGCATCCCACCGTGTCGCAGGAAGAAGTGGAATTTATCGAGGCCAATCAGGAGCATATAACCGGCGAGGCCATGAGCATTGCCCAACTGCTGGCGCAGCGCACGGTGCAGGCCATGATGGCGGGCTTTTTTTGCGTGAATTTCGTCTCCTATTTTTTCTTCACCTGGTTTCCCACCTATCTGGTGGAAACCTTTCATCTGTCCCTGATGAAATTCGGCCTGCTCGGCATGCTGCCGGGCATCGCGGCGATTGTTGGCGGATGGTGCGGCGGCCTGTTGTCCGACAGTCTGGTGCGGCGGGGCTATTCTCTGACCATCGCCCGTAAAATCCCGCTGGTGGGGGGGATGCTGGGCAGTTCGGTCATCGGCATAGCGGCTTATTCTCCCACGGTTACCCTGGCCCTGGCCGCGTTGTGTTTCGCCAATTTTGCCGCGACTTTCGCTTCCGCCGCATTATGGGCGCTGCCCTCCGACGTAACGCCCAACCGCGCCAACGTGGCGACCATCGGCGGTATCCAGAATATGGCCGCGAATCTGGCGGGGATTATTTCGCCGATTTTTATCGGCGTGGTGATGCAATTTACCCATTCCTTTGTTATTCCTTTGGTTCTTGCCGGCGTTGTGGGCTTGGCGGGCGCGGTGGTCTATGGTATCTGGTTGCCGAAAGTGCAGCCAATGGCGCTGAAAATCAATTCCGGGAGGAGAAGAGCATGAACCGGCAGACCCGCTGGAAACAGCGTCCAGACGATGCAACATGGGGTGATTTCGGTCCTGACGATCAGCTGGGCCGGCTTAATTTACTGACGCCGGAAAAAGTGCTGGAAGGGGTGGCGGAGGTCAAGTCCGGCCGCACCTTCTGCCTGAGTTTGCCGCTGGATCTGCCCGGCGGAACCGTGATGAATCCCAGACGGCCGCCGCCGCGCATCCAGGCGACCCGGCGGGGGGATTATCCCAATATGACCTATCCCCTATCGCGGGACAATGCCCGCCTGACCGATGTCATTTGCGACGACATGGTTACCCTGGCTTTGCAGTATTCAACCCAGTGGGACAGTTTGGCGCATATGGGGCAATGGTTCGATGTGGCCGGTAACGGGGTGCCGGAAATGGTGTTTTATAACGGCTATCGCGCCGGGGTGGACATCGTGGGGGAACAGGATTACCGCCCCGGCGCAGGCTGCCATCACGGCAGCCACCTCGGCGCAACGGCGCTGGGCATTGAGCATATGGCGCAGCACGGCATACAGGGCCGGGCGGTCATGGTGGATATAAAAAAACATTTCGGTATCGAGCGGCTGGCCTTCGGCTATGAGCATCTGCTGCATATTTTACGGGCGGACAATATCACCGTTCGTCCGGGGGATATGGTCTGTTTCAGAACCGGCATGGATGAAGCCATCATCGCCATGGCGGGGACGCCCGACGGCGATTACCTCGGCCGGCATTTCGCCGGTCTGGACGGCAGCGACGGACGGTTGCGCCGTTGGATTGTGGACAACGGTATCGTGGCGCTGATTGCGGATAACCCGGCGGTGGAGATTCTGCCGGCCCATCCCATGAACGAGCATGTTTATCCCTCTCATCCCCTGCATGAGCTTTGCCTGTTTCGGCTCGGCACCTATCTGGGCGAACTGTGGCATCTGAGCGAGTTGGCCGATGGGCTGGCGGCGGAGCGGCGGCACGCTTTCCTGCTTACCGCGCCGCCGCTCCGATTACCCGGTGCCGTGGGGTCCCCGGTAACGCCGGTGGCGACAATATAGTGAAAATACCGGGCGGCAAGCGCGCACGAGACGAGCCGCCCCATAAAGTATCACGCCCGATAATGCTGTATACCTAACGCGACTCTTCTTTGCTCCGACCCCGCCTTGCCCCATGTGGCTCATTGCAATAGTAATTATTATTTACATTAATAATGCTAATGCGTATGATTCTCGTTTTCTTTTCTTTCTCGTTTGTTCTTTTTAAGTGACAATGTAACATTAAGTTATTTCAGGCTAAACAACCTATAAATCAATAAGACCCATGAGTATGTGAGCAAAAATATAACCGGTTTCATGGAGAATAGTGATGTTGCTGTTTGTTTCGAAGAGTAAGGCTCGAGAAGCGATGGGTAGGTTTAATCATTCAGGTTCGAGATATTTATTGCCCGTTGCCGCCGCCCTGATCTCTTCTTGGTATCACATGGCCGCCGCGGACGAGCCGGGCGGGGCGAAAAACGCCGATGACACCCTGGTGGTCACCGGCAGGCCAAGCGGCAATAGCAGCGGCGGCCAGCAGGATTACAGCGTGCCGGTGACCACCGCCGGCACCAAAATGCTGCTGGCGCCGCGGGATATTCCCCAGTCAGTGAGCATCATCACCCAGCAGCGCATGCAGGATCAGGATCTGCAAACCCTTAACGATGTGCTGAGCAATACCATCGGTATCTCACCGGAAATCATCGATTCCGATCGCGTCAGCTATTATTCCCGCGGTTTTCCCATCACCCGATATTTGTTTGACGGTATTCCCACGACCGTTGATCAGCTGTGGAACTTCGGCGATGCGGGTTCGGATACCGCCATCTATGACCGTATAGAAGTGGTGCGGGGCGCCACCGGCCTGCTCACCGGGTCGGGGGATCCCTCCGCCTCCGTCAATATGGTGCGTAAACATGCCGACAGCCGCGAATTCCAGGGTTCCGTCACCGGCAGCTACGGCAGCTGGGACAAACAACGAATGGTGCTGGACCTTTCCGGCCCGCTCTCGGCGTCCGGCAACGTACGCGGCCGGGTTATCGCCGGCTATCAGGATAATGACAGCTTCCTTGACCGCTACCATTACCGTAAAAAGTTTCTTTACGGCGTGGTGGACGCCAGTCTGACCGATGCCACCACCTTATCCCTGGGTTACGACTTTCAGGAAAACCATGCATCGGACCCCACCTGGGGAGGTTTGCCCACCTGGTATGGCGACGGCAGCCGTACGCACTTCCATCGCAGCTTTAACCCGGCGCCGGACTGGAGCTATAACAACCAGCTGTCGAGAAAGGTATTTGCCAATCTTGCCCATCATTTTGACAATGGCTGGGAGGCGCGCGTTAACGGCACCCATGCTGAAACCGATTTTGATTCCAAGCTGATGTATGCCGCCGGTTTTCCCGACAAGGAGAGCGGTACCGGGGTGACGGCCTACGGCGGATGGAATACCGGCGTACGCAAGGTGGATTCCGTCGATACCTATGCCAGCGGACCCTTTGACCTGTTGGGCCGCCGGCACAAGCTGATCGTCGGCGCCAGCTACAGCAGGCAAAATAACCGCTACTACAACTCCCAGGCCACCCTGAGCGAGTCTGATATCGGTGATTACAACAATTGGAACGGCGACGTGGCGGACCCGGTCTGGAGCCCCTGGGTGGATTATTCCAGTGATACGATACGGCAAAAATCGTTCTATACCGCCGCTCGCTTCTCCCTGGCGGATCCCCTGGCCCTGATTGTGGGCGCCCGTTACACCGATTGGCGCGCCGAGGGCACCACCGCCGATGCCGATAAAAGCGACGTCACGCCTTATGCCGGCCTGATTTATGATATTAACGACACCTGGTCCGCTTATGCCAGCTACACCTCCATCTTCCAGCCGCAGACCTACAGGGACCTGAATAAAAACTATCTGGACCCTACGGTGGGGAAAAACTATGAGACCGGCCTGAAAGGCGACTGGAATGACGGTCGCCTGACGGCGTCTGCCGCGGTGTTCCGCACGGAACAGAACCATGTGGCGGTGGATGAGAATACCTATATTCCGGGTACTACCGAAGAGGCCTATCGCGCGGTTAACAATACCGTCAGCAAAGGGGTTGAATTTGAGGTGAACGGCGCGGTAACCGACCGTCTGCAAATGACATTCGGCGGTTCCCGCTATGTCGCCAAAGACGGTGACGGTAATGCCGTCAACTCTTTCCTGCCGCGCACGTCGCTGAAATTCTTTACCCGCTATCAGCTGCCGGTATTGCCGGATCTCACCGTGGGCGGCGGCGTGAACTGGCAGAATCATACCTGGCAAAGTGACTACGGCCCGCTGGGGATGACGCGGGTGGAGCAGGGCAGCTATGCGCTGGTTAACCTGTTCGGGCGCTACCAGGTCAGCCGCCAGCTTTCGGTACAGGCCAATATCAACAACCTGTTTGATAAGGAGTATTATGACTATCTCGCTTCTTACGCCGTCTACGGCACGCCTCGCAGCGTCTCGGTGACGCTGAACTATACCTTCTGACGGTGCGGGATAATGTCCGGATGGGAGGCCTTTGGCTAAAACGTGACAACGTCACTTTGTGTCGCGCACTATACTCGTTCAGTGGCGCGGCGGAAGGCATCATATCCGGACAAAGGCAACCTTGCTGCCCGCCGCGTTGACATCCCAAAGGTTAATTGCTCTGGTCGTCGGCGCGGGTTACCTCTGCTACCGCCTCACTGTCATTAAAGAGCCGATGGTGCTGACAATAACCTGCATCGCCGACTGGGGTAAAAAATTCCCCGGTTTCGAAAAAGAGCTGGAGGGGGCGCAGTATGACGACGGCGAATACCGCATCTGGGTGCTGAAAGACGAAATCATCCGGTGAATACCCGATGAAAACTGTAGGTTATGATCACATCAATCGTCACAAAACCATACTATTTTACAAGATAAGCCTCTGGCTTCTGGTGATTATGGAGTGCCGCAGTACTAACGAATTGATAAAAGCGACCCTTGCCGGCGATATCGCGGCCAGGGTGTTCTTTTCCCATCAACGATAGGGCATATTCATGGATCATATTGTGTATGTTGTTGACGACGATAATTCGGTAAGACATTCCATTGTCAGGTTGCTACAGTCGGAAGGCTTCCATGTAGCTGATTTTGCTTCAGTGCAGGCGTTTCTTAAGCAGCATTTCAGTCATATTCCCTGTTGCGTTATTGTTGATATGAACGTGCCGGTGTCGGATGGGTTTGACGTGATGGAGGCGCTGGGAAAAACCGGTCGGGCGTTTCCGGTGATTTTTATCACCGGCTATGGCACCATCCCGTTGTCGGTAAAAGCGATGAAGGCCGGCGCCTATGAGTTTTTAACCAAGCCCATCGATCCCGGGCAATTGCTGAGCGCGGTCCGGGGAGGGCTGCTGACGGCCGAGAAAAACCTCTCCTTTTACCATGAGCTATCAAGCCTTGCCGAGCGCCATCAAACCCTGACGCCCCGGGAACGGGAAGTGCTTGGCTTGGCCATAGGCGGATTGCTTAATAAGCAGATAGCCACGGCGCTGGGAGTCAGTGAAATCACCGCCAAGGTGCATAAACGGCGGGTGATGGAGAAAATGCAAACCCGATGCCTGGCTGATTTGGTCAGGGCCGCGGAGCGCCTGCATATCGTCAAGTCCCAGAGCCGCTAGCGGCGGCGCCTGGACGGGCGTCCCCCCGGCGTTGCCGCCGGGGCGAACCCGCCATGCCGTTGCTCAAACCTGTAGATGATTTTCGAGGAACAAGACCTATGAACACCCAAGAGATGTCCGATCCCCGCGCCGCCCTCAAAAAATTGTCCGGCGCGCTGCGCAAATTGCACAAGACGCTGGTTGATCTGGAAACCGGGCGCTTTGGCCCGGTGGGCAGTCCCTTTGAGCATCTGCAACTGCTCACCGGCCACCCGCAGTTCGCCTGGCTGAGGCGGATTTCGGAGATCGTAGTGGAATTGGATGAACGGCTGGATGACAAGGAGGATATCGATACGGCGGCTATCGTTGCCTATAAAACCGTGGTCGAGCGCCTGTTGTCGCCGCCGGAAAGCGACGATGATTTTTATCGCAAATATGTGGAGGCTCTGCAGGAATCAACCGAGGCGGCAATCGCCCACGGCGAACTGCGTCAGGTGCTGTCCTTGCTTGCCGCTCCGTCGGATCCGGCATCCGGCCGCCAGGCCTAGGGGATTCGTCTGATGGCGCACAACCGGTAATGGCTCATTGAACCGGTATTCAGCCGTCCCCGCTGGCATCCTTTCCCATGGCCCGCATGCGCTGCCAATTGCCTGGCGGCGTACCTATAACGGATTTGAATACCCGGGAAAAATGGCTTTGATCGGTAAAGCCGCACTCCAGGGCGATTTGCGTCAGGCTTTGCTCATGGCGGCCAAGCAGTTCCTGGGCCTTTTGAATGCGCATCTTTTGCAGCCAGGCATAGGCTGAGTTGCCGGTGCTGTTTTTGAAATAGCGGGCAAAGTGCGCCCGCGATAGCCGGCACTCTTGGGCTATCTGCTCCAAAGATACCCCTTTGGCCATATTCAGCAGCATATACTCTTTCGCCCGTTGCTCCTGCCACGGCGCCAATCGGCCTTTTCGCCGGCTCCATTCCGGCGGCGCGTTGCCGTAAGCCGCCGTGAGGTGCGCCAGCAGCGCCAGGGAAAGATGCTCAATAAGAAAATCCGATGCGCCGTCGGGCATATCCATCAAGGGTATCAGCGCCTGCGCCAGATGGAACATCACCGGGTCGGTGGTGCCGGGCGGACAATCGAAGCGGGCAACGCGTTTTTGCCCGCTGTCATAGGTGAATTCGTCCAGGGCCTGGCGGGGGATAACCAAACGGACATTATCAAAAGGGCTCAGATGCTGGCAGCGCCAGTCCTCGGTAAGATCGGTAATGGCAACCGCCTGTTTCACATGGCCGCCGGTATGGATAAGCCGGCCATCGTGCCACAGCTTATGCAGCCTGAAATCCGCAAGTTGGACAATCACCGCAAAAGCCTCGCCGCAAGGGATGGTAATAACAGGCGCATTTTCAAGGGGCAGGGTGTCCGCGTGCCGGCTGGCATAAAAGCGAACGGAGCCGGCGTGAAGCGACATGCGGTTGGATAAGATCATGGAAGTTCCAATCCTTGCCTGCAGGCAGGCCAAGAAAATACATACCGTAACATTAGGCATCATTTTGTTAACAGTAAACTATAAATTTCCTGACAAATCTGCACCGGGTTGCAAAAACCGGCGTGAAGGGCGGTTTACCCGCATTTGGGGCGGGAGGGCAGGCGGGCGAATCAGAATTTGACTATCAATATACCCGTCATCGAATTATTTAGGGTATAACTCATCCGGCGGCGGTTTTTCTCCTCCCGCCGGCGGCGTGCCGCTGATCTTCGGCACGCACTCATGGCGAAACCAGGCCAGGGTCAGCGGTTGCCGGTTAATCAGCCGCTTGCAAACCGGGACAAGCTGCTCACCCACCAGCATGCCCAGCAGCCCCAGCAGCGCAGGCACCGGCGGCGCGGGTGAATGCACCTGCAATAAAGAATAAATGATACCGGCCAATATGCCGGTTACCAGGGAAACCAGGTAGGGTTTCATCACTTTCCTCATATTACCGCGGCGGCTGCGCGCCGACAGAATGGCTGCCGGGCGGGGCCGCCGCCGCGTGCCGCGCCACCTGGCTGATAAGCTGCTCCCCTGCCAGCATGCCCAGCAGACCGATAAGGGCGATGGCGGGCGGCGCGGGGGAACGCACCTTGAGCAGGGCGTAAACCAGGCCTATGAGTACGCCTGCGCCCATGGAAATAAGATAGACTTTCATGGTCGTTTCCCTTAGCGTCGTCCGCGTAAGCCGGAACGTAAGACCTCTGAGGCCGGCCAGTACCCTGTCGCCCGGACGCAATATCGCTCCGCCACCGGAGGGATATGCCGCCTGACCAGCAGACTACTGCGCGGCTTAAGGGAAAGTTATCTGGCCGGTACCGGCGCCAGCGTACGGTGTTCGCCGTGGATGCGTTCCGGGGCGTTATGGACCATGGTATAGGCATAGTCCACTCCCATGCCGTAGGCGCCGGAATGCTCCTTGACGATGGCCATTACGGCGTCGTAGGTCTCTTTGCGCGCCCAATCCCGCTGCCACTCCAGCATGACCTGCTGCCAGGTCACCGGAATCACGCCGGCCTGGATCATCCGCTGCATGGCATAATCATGTGCTTCCTTTGATGTTCCCCCCGAGGCATCGGCCACCATATAGATTTCATATGCTCCTTCGGCCATGGCGCATAAAGCGAAACTGTTATTGCACACTTCGGTCCATAAACCGGAAACCACCACCTTTTTCTTTCCGTTGGCCGCCAGGGCATCGCGTACTTTCTGATCGTCCCAGGAATTCATGGAAGAACGCTCGAGAATGTCATGGGTGGGAAAGACGTCCAGCAATTCGGGGTAGGTATGGCCGGAAAAACTCAATGTTTCCACCGTGGTGATGGTGGTAGGAATGCCGAATGTCTTGGCGGCTTTCGCCAATGCCACCACGTTGTTCTTTAACGCCTGCCGATCCATGGACTGCACGCCGAACGCCATTTGCGGTTGTTGGTCGATGAAGATCATTTGACAGTTCGTGGGGGTCAGTACATCAAGTTTAGAGTCAATCATAATGATATCCATTGAGGTTTGGGTAATGGAATCGCCGGAGTATCCGCGGCGCGTCGATAAAGCCGATAGCGGCCAGGACGGCTTTTCGCTATTAAGCGGCATGGTAGGGCGTCTGGGCGGGAGAGACTATTATCTCTATGTATAACCCAGGCGGCGCCATTATCTCTTTGTATAACTAGACGCTGCTCCGGCATGCCGACCATAATCCGGTCATTGCCCATGCCGCGCGGGCCCTCACTGCTTCGGAGGTTTTATGGTTTCGCCTGATAAAGCTGAGTTAATCCTTACCAACGGGAAATTTCATACCCTCGACAGGCAAAAGCCCCTGGCCGATGCGGTCGCCGTCAGCAACGGTAAATTTCTGGCGGTGGGGACCCGCGCCGAGGTGATGCGCCACGGCGGCGATCAAACCAAGGTGATTGACCTGGGCGGACGGACGGTTATCCCCGGTTTAAACGATTCCCACCTGCATCTTATCCGCGGCGGACTGAACTATAACCTCGAATTGCGCTGGGAAGGGGTGCCGTCGCTGTCCGATGCCCTGGCCATGCTGAAAAAGCAGGCGGATCGCACGCCACAGCCGCAATGGGTAAGGGTGGTGGGAGGCTGGACCGAATTCCAGTTTGCGGAACGGCGCATGCCGACCCTGGATGAACTGAACGCGGCGGCGCCGGATACGCCGGTGTTTGTGCTGCATCTTTACGATCGCGCCTTGCTTAACCGGGCGGCGCTGCGGGTGGTGGGCTATACCAAGGACACTCCCAATCCCCCCGGCGGCGAAATCCAGCGCGACCAGGCGGGCAATCCCACCGGTATGCTGATTGCCAGGCCCAATGCCATGATTCTTTACGCTACCCTGGCCAAAGGGCCGGTCCTGCCGTTGGAATACCAGGTGAATTCTACCCGGCAGTTCATGCGCGAGCTTAACCGCCTGGGCCTCACCAGCGTTATCGACGCCGGCGGCGGCTTTCAGAACTATCCCGATGATTACAAAGTGGTGGATCAATTGGCGAAGGAGGGACAACTGACCCTGCGCATCGCCTATAACCTGTTTACCCAGCGCAAGGGCGGCGAGCTGGAGGATTTCACGCGCTGGACCGATATGGTGACGCCCGGACAGGGGGATGATTTTTACCGGCAGAACGGCGCCGGGGAGATGCTGGTGTTTTCCGCCGCCGATTTTGAGGACTTCCTCGAACCCCGGCCCGATCTGCCCCCCGCCATGGAGAACGAGCTGGAGGCGGTGGTCAGGCATCTGGTGAGCCAGCGCTGGCCGTTCCGGCTGCATGCCACCTATAACGAATCCATCAGCCGGATGCTGGACGTCTTCGAAAAGGTGAACAAGGATATTCCGTTTGACGGCCTGCACTGGTTTTTCGATCATGCCGAGACTATTACCGCCAAAAATATCGAGCGGGTACGGGCCTTGGGAGGCGGTATCGCCATCCAGCATCGAATGGCGTTCCAGGGAGAATATTTTGCCGAGCGCTACGGCGCGGAAGCCGCCGCCCAGACGCCGCCGGTGGCGCGCATGCTGGAGATGGGCATTCCGGTGGGGGCCGGTACCGATGCCACCCGGGTGGCCAGCTATAATCCCTGGACCGCGCTGTACTGGCTGGTCTCCGGCCGTACGGTGGGCGGCATGAAGCTGTTCGACAGCCTGAACCGGCTGTCCCGCGATACCGCGTTGGAGTTATATACCGCGGGCAGCGCCTGGTTTTCCACCGAACAGGGCAAAAAAGGACATATCGAGGCCGGCCAACTGGCGGATCTGGCGGTGCTGACGGCGGATTTTTTCGCTATTCCGGAAGAGGATATCAAAGCCATTGAATCGCTGATGACCGTGGTGGGCGGCAAGGTGGTCTATGCCGCCGGTGAATTATCTTCCCATGGCCCGGCGGCGATCCCGGTATTGCCGGAGTGGTCTCCCGTTACTCTGGTGCCGGGGCATTATCGGCAGCTCCCCGCCGCCGGCGCCTGCCTGTTGCCCCATAGCTGCATCGGCGCCTGCGGCGTTCATGGCCACGCCCATGACAGTGCCCGGCGTTCGGCGGTACCGGTATCGGATCACTCCGGGTTCTGGGGCGCGCTGGGCTGCAGCTGCTTTGCGTTTTAACAGCATGAAAATCTTAGCGACGGCGGCTCCGGCTCCGCCCATCGATCTGGGTTTGCTGTTCCTGCGGCTCGCCGGCTGCTTCATGCTGCTGTATGTGCATGGCATACCCAAGGTGCTTCATTTTAATGAACAGCTGGCGCACATCGAAGATCCGTTTGGCCTGGGGCCTTATATGAACCTGCTGCCGGCCATTTTCGCCGAGGTGGTGTGCCCGATTTTCATCATATCGGGGGTGGCCGCGCGGCTGGCCTGCCTGCCCATTATCGCGGTGCTGCTGGTGGCCATGCTGGCGGTCCATCCCGAATGGACGGTGGAACAGGGGCAGTTCGGCTGGCTGCTGCTGATCATTTTCATCACGCTGGCGCTGTGCGGCCCGGGACGGTGGCGCATCCGGCCGGGCTACAGAGAGGAAATCCATGACAGACGCCCAGGATAGCGGGTCCGGCGCCACCCCCGCCACGCCGGCCACCGGTGGTTTTTCCCCCTGGAGTCCGCTGCGGCAGCCGGTCTTTCGTATGCTGTGGATTGCCACTGTGGTGTCCAATATCGGTTCATGGATGAGCGATGTGGGCAGCAGCTGGATGATGCTGCTGCTGAATTCCGACCCGCTGTGGGTGGCGATGGTGCAGGCCGCCGGCAGCCTGCCGATGTTTCTGTTCGCATTGCCTTCCGGGGTCATGGCCGATATCGTCGACCGCCGCCGCTATCTGCTGTTCTCGCAGCTTTGGGTGTTTATCGCCGCCGCCGGCCTGGGCCTGCTGGCGCTCACCGGCCATGTGACGCCCATCGGCCTGCTGGCGGCGGCATTTTTGCTCAGCACCGGGGCGGCCATGAGTTCGCCGCCGTTTCAGGCCATTGTGCCGGATTTGGTAATAAAAACCGAGCTGCCGGCGGCCATTGCCCTCAACTCCCTGGGGATCAATATCAGCCGCGCCATCGGACCGGCCCTGGGGGGGCTGATATTGTCCTTTGCCGGGCCGGGGGTGGTATTTTTGCTCAATGCGCTGTCGGTGTTGGGGGTGGGTTTTGTCCTCTATCGCTGGAAGGCCGAACCCACCATCCAGCGGCTGCCTCCCGAGCATTTTTTTTCCGCCGTGCGGGTGGGGCTGCGCTATGTACATTCCGCGCCGGTTTTGAGGAACGTACTGGTGCGCGCCCTGGCGTTTTTCCTGTTCGGCAGCGCCGGCTGGGCCCTGCTGCCGTTGGTGGCGCGGCGCGAACTGGGGCTGGGGCCGGGGGGCTACGGCATTCTGCTGGCGTCCATCGGCATCGGCGCGGTGTGCGGCGCCATACTGCTGCCGGGGCTGCGGAAAAAACTCTCCCCGGACCGCCTGACGGTGACGGCCAGCCTGCTGTTTGCCCTGACCATGCTGGCCCTGGCTTTTATCCGATATTTCTGGGTTTTAACCGCTATTGAGTTTTTTACCGGCTTCGCCTGGATTACTATCCTATCAACCCTCAACGTCGGCGCGCAGCGCAGCGCGGCCCGCTGGGTCAAGGCTCGCGCCCTGGCGGTTTATCTTACCGTGTTCTTCGGTTCCATGACGCTGGGCAGCGCCATTTGGGGACAGCTGGCGTCTAAAACCGGTATCCGGACCGCCCTCTGCGCGGCGGCGGTCGGCATGATCCTCGCCTCCGCCGCCGCACTGCGCTGGCGCTTGGATAAAGATCCCGATTTGAACCTGGACGCCAGTGAACATCCCCTGGCCCCGGCGCCGGACATCCGGCAGGAAAGGGGGCCGGTGATGGTCAGCATCGAATATGAGATAGACCCGGCCCAGGCAAGGGCGTTTATGCTGGCCGTCCAGGAAATGCGCCGGGTGCGGCGGCGCGGGGGCGCTATGACCTGGGCGGTTTACGAAGATGTCCAACTGCCGGGCACCTTCGTGGAAGTGTTCGTGGTGGGCTCCTGGCTTGAGCATCTGCGGCAGCATGAACGCCATACCGTGAACGACCGGCTTATCCAAAGCCGGGTGCAGGCCTTTCACCGCGGGAGCGTTCCGCCGGTGGTACGCCACCTGGTGGCCCCCGGTTAACCGGGGCGGGCCTGACGCGAAAGTCTTTATCCAAACTGGTTACCCATGCCAGACATAGTGACATGTCATCATTTCAATTACTCACCTGTGGAGAAAATCATGAGTACTATCACTACCAATGACGGCACCAGCATTGCTTATAAAGATTGGGGCAGCGGCCAGCCCATTGTATTCTCCCACGGCTGGCCCCTGGCCGGTGATGCCTGGGAGGCGCAGATGCTCTTTTTCGGCCAGAAAGGCTTTCGGGTGATAGCCCACGATCGCCGGGGGCACGGTGCCTCCGATCAACCCTGGCAGGGCAATAATATGGATCAGTATGCCGACGATCTGGCTGAGCTGATTGATGAGCTTGATTTGCAGGATGTGATCCTGGTGGGGCACTCCACCGGCGGCGGAGAAGTGGCCCACTATATCGGCCGTCACGGCACATCCCGCGTCGCCCGCGTCGTGCTGGTGGGCGCCGTTCCGCCGCTGATGCTGAAGACGCCGGAGAATCCGGAAGGCACGCCGCTGGAGGTCTTTGACGGCATCCGTAAGGGCACGGCGCTGGATCGCTCGCAGTTTTTTCTCGATCTGGCCCTGCCCTTTTATGGCTTCAACCGCGAGGGCGTTAAATTGAATCAAGGCTTGCAGGAGTCGTTCTGGCGTATGGGCATGCAGGGGGGGATTAAAGGGGAGTACGATTGCGTGCATGAGTTTTCCGAGGTGGATTACACCGCCGACCTGCTGAAAATCGATAAACCCACGCTGATTATTCACGGTGATGACGATCAAATCGTACCCATTGCCGCGGCGGGCCTGAAGAGCGCCAAACTGGTCAAAGGCGCCCAGCTGAAAGTTTACCCCGGCGGCTGTCACGGTTTGGCGCAGCTGCATGCCGAACAATTCAACGCGGATCTGCTGGCGTTTATCAAAGGCTAGTGCGCCGCCGGGCAAATATGTACCGGTCGGCGATAATCAACAAATAACGCGCCGCCGTGCATCTTCTCCTTTGAGGGCGTTGTTAAAAAGTAACGTGCTACCGTGCCCGCGCCGGTGATAAAACCGGGGCGGTGCATTCGGGCGCCAAGGGCGTTCGGCTCCGCTTTCAAATCCTCCCGCGGCATAAAGGCGCATTTGCCGTTGAATAACGCTTTTTAAGGCGGCGAAAAGCCCTGGTTTGCCCCGCGGCGCTGGATTATGCTGAGGTTTTAGCGCGCCCGGGAGATAACATGACCGTCAGCCTGATGATCGCCAACCGGCAAACCTGGTTCGGCACCGGCAGTATCAACCAACTGGTTCCCCTATTGCAGTCCGATGCGCGGCCCACGCTGCTGTTCAGCTGCCGATCCTTCCTCGGGGGCGCGGTTTATGCGGGCTTGGCGGATACGCTGGTGCCGCTGCTGGCCGGTACCGAGATAGTGAGTCATGAGGCGTCGCCGCAGGATATTGACCGCTGGGTGGCTCGCTGGCGCGGCAAGGTACTGCGGGTGGTGGCTATCGGCGGCGGCAGCGTGCTGGACGCCGCCAAGGCGTTTGCCGCCCTGGCGGAGCATCCGCTGCCGGCCTTGCGCTATATGGAAAAGATCGGGGACAGCAAGGTGAGCGGCGCGACCCTGCCGCTTATCGCCATTCCCACCACCGCCGGTACCGGCAGCGAAGTGACGCAGAATGCCGTTATCACCGACACTCTGGTCCATAAGGTGAAGGCGTCGCTGCGCCACAACAACTTTGTGCCGCAGGCGGCGATCCTGGATCCGCAACTGCTGGCGGGGACGCCGGACCGGGTGCTGGCCTATTGCGCCATTGATGCCTTTACTCACCTTTTTGAATCCTACCTGTCCAAGACCGCCGGCAGCCTGTCTCGCGAGATGTCCCTCACTGGTATCCGCCTCTTTCTGCAGGCGTGGCCGGCATTAAACCGCAGTGATGCCGCCCGTGAAGCCATTATGCAGGCATCCTATCTGGGGGGACTGACGCTGAGCATGGCGGGACTGGGGGTTATACACGGCATCGCCGGCGAGGTCGGCGCGCTGCGCGGCTATCATCATGGACAGGTGTGCGGCCGGCTGCTGTTGCCGTTTCTGGATCTGCTGGCGGCAAGCGAACAGCCGCAACAGCGGGCGCTGATGGCGGAACTGGCCATGCGTCTGTTTCCCGATGAACAGGGCGGTCCGGAACGCTATTTGCGGGCATTCATTACCCGCAACGCCGTTGCCCCGTTTTGGCGGGAGGATTTGCCCCTGAGCCCCGAGGAGCTGGCGGTGAGCCTGGAAAAATCCAATAGCAAGAATTCACTGCTTGAGTATTCATCGGCGCAGCGCCGGGAAATGATAGAAGGGGCCTTTCGCATCGAGGAGTGAAGTGAGGTTTCTTGCCGGCATCCCGTTCCGATCGTGTCCTGTAACACGTTCGTTGCACGATCGGTGATTGCGGGCCTGGCGTGCCATGAGGCGCTCGGTCGGGCGGGAAAACCACGGCCGATTCCACCTCATTGGCGCGCTCTCCCTTTAACACGCACTTACTTTGACATGCTCGGTTATGGCCCATTCATTGAATGGGTCATATGCCTCAGTCCTTCTGTTCCTCATGCTCTTCCCACGAGCGGGCGCGCGCCACGGCCTTTTGCCAGCCGCGGTAGCGCACATTGCGCTCCACGGTTTCAATGCCGGGATGGAATTCCCGCTCGATAACCGATTTGCTCCTCACCTCGTCCAGATCGTTCCAGAAGCCCACCGCCAGTCCGGCCAGGTAGGCCGCCCCCAGCGCGGTCACTTCCCGCACCGCAGGCCGCTCCACCCGGGTGCCCAGGATATCCGACTGGAATTGCATCAGGAAGTTATTGGCCACCGCGCCGCCGTCCACCCGCAGCGACTTCAGCCGGGCGCCGGAATCCCCCTGCATGGCATCCAGCAAATCACGGGTCTGGAACGCGATGGACTCAAGCGTCGCGCGGATAATATGGTTGGCGTTGACGCCGCGGGTGATGCCGAAGATGGCCCCGCGCGCATAGGGGTCCCAGTAGGGGGCCCCCAGGCCGGTAAAGGCCGGCACCACGTAGACGCCGTTGGTGTCTTTTACCTTGCAGGCGAAATAATCGCTGTCGGCGGCGTCGCTGATAAGCTTCATTTCATCGCGCAGCCACTGGATGGCCGCGCCGGCGACGAACACCGCCCCTTCCAGCGCATAGTTCACCTCGCCGCGCGGGCCGCAGGCGATGGTGGTCAGCAGGCCGTGTTTCGACCGTACCGCTTCGGTGCCGGTATTCATCAGCAGGAAGCAGCCGGTGCCGTAGGTATTCTTGGCCATGCCCTTCTCGACGCACAGCTGGCCGTACAGCGCGGCCTGCTGGTCGCCGGCGATGCCGGCGATGGGAATACGGATTCCCCCTTTACCGCCGATATTGGTCTGGCCGTAGACCTCCGAAGAGGAGCGCACCGTCGGCAGCATGGAGCGCGGGATATCCAGCACATCCAGCATTTTTTCATCCCAGTCCAGGGCATGGATATTGAACAGCATGGTGCGGGAAGCGTTGGTATAGTCGGTCACATGCACCCGGCCCTGGGTCATGCGCCAAATCAGCCAGGTATCAATGGTGCCGAACAGCAGCTCGCCGCGCCTGGCCCGTTCCCTGGCGCCCTCGACGTTATCCAGGATCCATTTGACCTTGGTGCCGGAGAAATAGGGGTCGATAACCAGCCCGGTGGTTTCACGGACATACTCTTCCAGCCCGTCGTTTTTCAGTTTTTCGCAGATATCGGCGGTGCGGCGGCATTGCCAGACAATGGCGTTGTACACCGGTTTCCCGGTTTCCTTATCCCACACCACCGCCGTTTCACGCTGGTTGGTGATGCCGATGCCGGCAATCTGGTCGGAGCTGATATCGGCCTTGGCCAGGACCTCCACCAGGGTTGAACTTTGCGACGCCCAGATTTCCATCGGGTCATGCTCCACCCAGCCGGGCTTGGGATAGATTTGAGCGAATTCGCGCTGCGAAACGCTGACGATATTAGCCTCGTGGTCGAGAACAATCGCCCGGGAACTGGTGGTGCCCTGGTCGAGGGCTACAATGTATTTTTTTTCAGATGGCATGATGTTTACCTGCAAAAGTTATCGTTCTTATAAGGGATATTACGCTTTATGCTCGCTGCCGGCGCGGTGCGTCTCTTCCAGGCCGTCTTCGTTTACGGCGGAAGGCAGATAGGGGCCGATAAGCGCACGGTAGCCGAACGCCCCCAGGCAGGCGCCCACCACCGGCGCAATCAGCGGAACCAGGAAGTAGGGAATATCGCGTCCGCCGGTAAAGGCCACTTTGCCCCAGCCGGCCAGATAGGCAAATACCTTGGGTCCGAAATCACGGGCCGGATTGAGGGCGAAGCCGGTCAGCGGTCCCATGGATGCGCCAAGCAGCGCAATGAGCAGGCCGATGAGCAGCGGCGCCAGCGGGCCGCGGGGGATGCCGTTGCCGTCATCGGTCAGCGCCAGGATCAGGCACAGCAAAATGGCGGCGATAACCGTTTCCACAAAGAATGCCTGTATCACGGTGATGTGCGCATTGGGATAAGTGGAAAAAATGCCGGCGAGCTGCAGGCTTTCCACGCTTCCCCGTACCATATGGTTGGCCTGTTCGAAATCAAAAAACAGGTTGTAATAAAGGAAATAGACCACCGCCGCGCCGATAAAGGCGCCGAGCATTTGCGAGATAATGTAGGGCAGCAATTTACGGCCTTCGAAATTGCCGAATAGACACAGGGCGATGGAGACCGCCGGATTTAGGTGGGCGCCGGACACCGCGGCGGTGAGATATACCGCCATGGCGACGCCGATGCCCCAGATGATGCTGATTTCCCATTGTCCGAAGCTGGCTCCCGCCACCTTAAGCGCGGCGACGCAGCCGACGCCGAAGAAGATTAACAGAGCTGTTCCAAGAAATTCAGCTATGCACTGGCCTGTTAGCGTGGGCGTTTTTAATTGGCTCATAGACTTTTCCTGCTGGCATATAGGTGGATCAAGGCAGAGTAGGTTCTGCATACCAAAACAGTTGTAACCTAAAGGCATAAGTAGGTATGGAGCGAGTTTATCGTTAACGAGCAAAAACGAGAAATATCGAAATCTAAATGTGTGCAATGCGTCATGAAATGATCGAAAACGATTAATTTTGAGGGATTTCCGCTCATGAGCGAAAATTTTATTTTCGAAACATGAGGCTGCGAACCGCGCCCGGCAGGGAGCGGATAAGGAAATGGCCGCGCAAGGAACGCCGGCCTATCTACGGCGGCGCCTTGCGCCTTGAGATAAAGTATTAAACCACAAATCCATCGCCCGTCTTTCCGGGGACAGCCCTTTCGTCACTGAAACGGCTATGACTCCAGCGCCTGCGCCAGCAGGGTGATGGGATGTTCGCAGCGCTTGCCGGTTGACATCTCAATCTGCCATTTGCAGGTCTCGCAGTCCGTCACCACCAGGTCAACGCCGCTCTCTTCAATCTGGCGAAACAGCGGGGCGCCGATGGCCTGGGAACTGGCGTAATTCTCCGACTTGAACCCGTATGTCCCCGCAATGCCGCAGCATTGTGAGTCCAACACCGTCAGCTCCAGACCCGGAATGCGGCGCAACAGTTCAATCGTATAGGCGCCCCAGCCCATTTTTTCCATATGGCAGGGGGTGTGGTACGCCACCCGCAAAGGTGTATGTTTCAGGGGCAGGGTTTTGCCCCCGTCCAGCAGGCGGTAGAGATAACGGGTCGCCAGCTCCACCCGTTCACGCACCGCAGAGGTATCCACATCCAGCAGATGGGGATATTCATCGCGCAGGGCATAAATACAGCTCGATGAGGTGCCCACCACCGGTATGCCCTGCGTCAGCACCGACTCCCGCAGCGATTCATTATTAACTCTGGCCTGTATTTGCGCCTGTTGGATAAAGCCGTTGGCAATCAGCGGCACACCGCAGCATTTCTCGCGCTTTAGCAACTGCACGCCGGTACCCACGGCGTTGAAGACCCGGATCAGGTCCTTGCCCAGCTGCGGATGGTTATAATTAACGAAACAGCCGTGAAAAAACGCCACCTGATCCTGATACCGCCGCTGGCTTGCGGCCTGTTGGCGATACCAGCGGCGAAAGGTGCCGAATGAATATTTCGGCAGCGTACGGCGATGATCTATCTTCAAGGCGCTGTCCAGCAGACGGCGGACCGGCGCCAGGCCGGTGGCGATATTCACCACGGGAGCAAACGGCGTCGACAGCCGGCCCATGATATCGGTATGGCTGAGGAGAGCATCGCGCAGGCTGGGCTTGTGCTGAGAATAGCTCGCCTTCGCCCGCTGGATAATATCGCCGATGCGCACCTCTGACGGACAGGCCACCTCACAGCGTTTGCAGTTGGTGCAGTAAATCAGCGCCTCGTCGAACAACGCCGGGTCCTTCAACCGCAGCCGTTCTCCGTCCGGCCCGGCCTGCTTAGGCCCCGGATATAATGGATTCACCTTGGCCACCGGGCAGTAGGTGGTGCAGACCGTACATTTGATACAGCTTTCGAAGCTTAAGTCTTTTGGCAGGTTCATGCTGTTTCCTTAAGCGACAGGGCAATCCGCTGTGCGGCGTGCAGGGCGCTGATAAGGGAAACGCCCGCGCCGCAGCCCTGCTGCAACGGATCGTACCCCCCCAGCACCGCCCCGACGGCATAGAGATTTTCCACCGGCTCATTATTGAGCAGCGCGCGCAGGCGGTGGTCGGTTTTCACGCCGAACTGCAGATAGGGTTGGGGCTCGAAAAAACCCGCCCGGCCCCATTCGCCGCGATCGGCGTGACCCCAGACATCAGCGCCGAACACCGGTTCGTAAATCCGGTCGCGGTCGGCCATCAGTCCATTGCTGAAAAAGCTGCCGCCGGCCAGCACCACCTGCTGCGCCCGCAGCATAATATCCGAGTGGCTGCGGGTATAGACCCCGGCGATGCGCCGTCCGTCAAACTCAGCCTTCAGTACGCGGTCTCCCGGCATAAAAACGCCGCCGAGCCGGCAAAAGCGCTGGCGCAGCGCCTGAAATATACGCAGCCCCAGCAGCGAGGGCGGCAGGGTCGGCAATAAACGCACCGGCCGGCCTACCGCGGCGCGCAGCTGCTCAAGGGGGGCGGGGCCGTCCAAACCGATACAGGCCGGCAGAATGATGCACTGGGCATCCCCCGCCAGGCGATTAAGCTCTTCCGCCAGGGCCTGGGTATTTTTCGCGATATCCAGCACCCGGGCAATATTCACCGCGCGGAACTCGCTGGGATTATTACGCAGCGGATCCAGCGCCGGCAGATGGACATAGGCCGCGCCGGCTTCTATGCCCTGTTCCGTCGCCAGTGAACCGGCCACCAGATGCGGCTCGAAATCCAGGAATCCTTCGATGCCCGCCACCAATACCTTTTCCCAGGGCAATGTCTGCCCGAGTTCGGTGACCGGGATATCCTCCGGGCTGAGCCAGGTTGCGCGCCGGGTGCCCAGGGGAGTTATGCGGTAATGGTTCTGCGCCCCGCGGCCGAACAGGGGGATGCCGCATCGGGCCAGCAGCGCCTGGGAGTCACGGGCCAGGGCCGCCACGGTGTCGGCCCCAAGGATACTGTAGGGATGGCGGGGCGCCTGCCGGGCCAATTCACCCAGCGCCTCCAGGGGAGCGGTTACCGGGGTGCCGTCCGGCAGGCGGGACAATAAATCCAGCGATCCGGAAGAAAAAAACAACGCCCCCTGGCCGGCGCTGACCACGCCACAGCGTTTGCCCTGTTCCGCCAGGCGGATAGCGCAGCTTAAACCGGCCAGGCCGCCGCCAATCACCACGACATCAAATTCCATGTTCCGCCTCCGGTTTGTCATTGTCCTCACGGCCGTCAAGACCGCACAGTCCCTGGTAGACCCAACTGGTAAATTCGCTTTCCCGCAGCGCGTTTCCCCAGGCGATGGGCCGGATGCCTTTCCATCGTTCGTCAAGAAACTGCGAGAGCTGCCGGATGGACTGCCGCGGCGTGGCGACGTTAAATCGCGTCAACAGCCCGGCGGCGCGGCAGGCGCAGAGTTCGCCCTGGCAGGTGCCCATGCCCACCCGCGTCCGCCGCCTGAGGTCGGTAAGATTGTTGACGGTCAGGGAATCCACCGCATAGCGCACCTCGCCGGCGGTGACCGCCTCGCATTCGCAGACCAGGCTATTATCCAGCCGATTGCCCCGGGGCACCCGGCTGACGCGGTCGCCGTGACGATAGCGCGCCGACCCGGCAATGCTGGCGGGCAGCGGCAGCATGCCGACGGCGCTCTCCTTCGCCGGGGCGTGAGAACCGGGCAAAACCTCCCGTGCGGTGGTGCAGGATGCGTTGACGCCCAATTTTTCGCACACCTTGTCGGTGGCCCATTCCGCCATCAGGCGATAGGTCATCAGTTTGCCGCCGGTGATGGTGATGAATCCTTCCATACCGTCGCGGCTGGCGTGGTCGAGCAAAACAATGCCGCGGCTGACGTTGCGTCCGGAGGGATCGTCGTCGCTGGCCACCAGGGGCCGTACTCCGGCGTAGGCGCGCAGCAGGCGGGTAGCGGCCAGGGCCGGGGCCAGCAGCGCCCCTTCGCGAATCAGCAGATCCACTTCCTGCGCCGTGACCTGCAACCGGTCGATGTCGGCATAATCCACGTGGGTGGAGGTGGTGCCGATAAGGGAGATGGTGTCTCCCGGCACCAGAATATCGGCATCCGCCGGAGCGCGGCAGCGGTTAATCACCATATTGTTGATGCGGTGGCCCAATATCAGCAGCGCGCCTTTGGCCGGGAACATCCGGATGCGCAGGTCGGCATATTCGGCGATCTTCTGGCCCCAAATCCCGGCGGCGTTGACCACCACCTGGCCACGGATCTCATGACGCAGACCGGTCTGGTGGTCGAAAACGCGCACACCGCTGACGCGGTCGCCCTGGCGGATAAGACCGGTCACTTCGTGATAGGTTAAAAAGCATGCGCCCTGTTCGCGGGCGTCGAGCATATTGGCGACGGTGAGCCGGAACGGATCGACGGTGCCGTCCGGCACGCGTACGGCGCCGGTAAGGGAGGGATTGACCGAAGGTTCCAGCCGCAGGGCCTCGGCGGGATCGATGGCTCGCGCGTCAATGCCGGCATCGTTGCAGGAGCGGATAAAACGCTGCTGATACGCCAGGGAATCCTGCGGCAAGGTGATAAAAAGCCCGTCGGTGGGCTCGATGCAGTGCCGGGCGATATGCTTGAGAATGCGATTTTCCGCGATGCATTCCCGTGCGGACTCGCCGTCGGTCACCGCATAGCGCGCGCCGCTGTGCAGCAGGCCATGGTTATGTCCGGTGGCTCCGCTGGCGATGTCGTACCGCTCAAGCAGCAGGCAGCGCAGCCCCCGGCGGGCGCAATCCCGCGCAATGCCCGCCCCGGTGGCGCCGCCGCCGATGATGATGACATCCGTATCCGCATAAGGAGAACGGCCTTTTATTACCTTGTCCGTAACGACGTCCATAACCTAACCCTGTATCTGGCGGAACCTTAGGAGGACAGTAAGGCACAGATAAACGTAAAAAGGTTTGATTAAGAGCAAAAACGAACATTAAACGAAAATAAAAGGCGCGATAAAATCCATTTATGTGATTGCCGTCATACCTTATACGTGACTTCAGAAATGATTGAAAATCCAGTATAGCCCTGCTGAAAGCAGGATTGAGGCCGGCAGCGTCAGGACCCAGGCCATCAGCAGGTTGCGCAGCGTGGACATTTGCAGGCCGGATTTATTGGCCGCCATGGTGCCGGCGACGCCGGAAGAGAGCACATGGGTAGTGGAGACCGGCAGGCCGAACACATCCGCCGCGCCGATGGTTACCATCGCCACGACCTCGGCGCTGGCGCCTTGGGCATAGGTAAGATGTGTTTTGCCGATTTTCTCGCCCACGGTGACCACGATGCGTCGCCAGCCCACCATGGTACCCAGGCCCAGAGCGATGGCCACCACCACTTTGACCCAGAGCGGGATAAAGCGGGTCGCGCTGTCAAGCCCGCTTTTCAGCGCATCCAGATTATGCAGCGTGCCGGCCGGCAGCGTAAGGGACTTCTCCGCCTTCACGCGCTTGATGGTCTCGGAGGCCAGATACATATCATTGCGGGTATTGGAGACCGAGCGCGCCGGGATTTTGTCCATCGAACCGTACCTGCTGAGCTCATTGCCGATGGTGCCGATCAGCTGCGCCAGGGCGGGTATCACCTCCGGCGTCAGCTTGCTGGTGTCGACATAACCCGTCAGTACCGTACGGGCGGGCGTATTGCCGGTGGCGGGGAACTGCTGCAGCAAATCGTTTTTGACGGTAGTCGCCAGGGCGGCCACCTGCGGGGCTTGCTCCGGCGGCAGGGCGCGGTTCAGGGCATAGGCGATGGGCATGGTGCCCACCAGGATCAGCATGATAAGCCCCATGCCTTTCTGTCCGTCGTTGGAACCGTGGGCGAAAGAAACCCCGGTGCAGGTCAGGATAAGCAGGCTGCGGATCCACAGCGGCGGCGGACTGTCGCCCTTGGGGGCGGCGTAGAGCTGGCGGTTTTTGATAAAGACCTTCATCACCAGCAACAGCAGCGCCGAGAAGACAAAACCCACCACCGGCGACAACAGCAGGGAATAGCCGATGCTGATTGCCTGGCCCCAGTCGACGCCGCTGGCGCCGGTGCGGCCGTGAATCAGCGCGTTGGCGACGCCGACGCCGATAATGGACCCGATAAGCGTATGGGACGAAGACGCCGGCAGACCGAGCCACCAGGTGCCGAGATTCCATATAATGGCGGAAAACAGCAGAGCATAGACCATGGCGAAGCCATTGCCGGTGCCGGCCTGCAGAATAAGCTCTACCGGCAGCAGGGAAATAATGCCGAACGCCACGATGCCGCTGGAGAGCACGACCCCGAGGAAATTAAAGAAGCCGGACCATACCACCGCCACCATCGGCGACAGTGAATGGGTATAGATGACGGTAGCCACCGCGTTGGCGGTATCGTGGAACCCGTTGACAAATTCGAAGCCAAGGGCAATCAGCAGGGCCAGACCCAATAACAGGAAGGGAACATAGCTGGTATATTCCTCGCCGGCGTTGGTCACGTCGTTAAAAAGATTCACTCCGGCGAACGCGATGCCGAGTACCAGAAGCAAAACAAAAAAAAGAACAGATGTCCGACTGTTCTTTTTATATATTTTCGGCAACCCCGGCGCGGCTTGCGCACCCTGCCGAATGGCGCTGTTTTCGCTCATAGAAGACCTTTATCCAGTTATACCCGTCATCTTCCCAGCCGCCGGTTCGTTAGCGCTTTCCTGCAGCTCAAAGTATTCAGGGTATAGATGCCATATAAGATGCCTTGAAAAAAAATCGTCATAGACCCGTGGCGTGCCTGTTAATTATTCGCAATCAATGTGACTTATTTATGAAGTAAAGGTTAAAGGTTTGGCATCTTGTGAGAAAGGGGGGGATTTCGACGGAGCGATGCCGGATTTCACCGCCAGTTCGGCCCCGATGTGGGCATTGACGCGAACGGTAAAGAAAAACGACGGCAAGATTTCATAAAACGTGATCGACATTGTACTACAATGAAAAAATATGGTGCTACAATAATCACCGGTTTGCGGCTAACCGGCTCAAAATTGTGCGGCGGTTCAGCGTCATAAAGCCATAAAATGATAAAGTGACGTTATTTTTCACCTCTTGGAATTTTTATGGACCGTCAGACATTAAGCAAAACCGATCGCATTATTCATGAAATGGGCCAGCAGATCGTCAGCGGCAAGTATATACCCGGTACCGGATTACCGTCTGAAGCGGAGCTTTGCGAGGAGTTCCAGACCTCGCGCAACATTATTCGCGAAGTGCTGCGCGCGCTGATGGCCAAGAATCTGATAGAAATCATTCGCTACCGCGGCGCTTTTGTCAGCGTGCGCAACAAGTGGAACTATCTGGATACCGATGTTCTGCAATGGGTGCTGGCCATGGATTACGATCCCAGGCTGATAGCCTCGCTGACGGAAGTACGCCATCTGGTGGAGCCCACCATCGCAAGATGGGCGGCGGAGCGGGCAACGTCCAGCGAACTGGCGGTTATCGAGACGGCGCTGAACGACATGATTGCCAACAGCCACGATCGCGACGCGTTCAACGAAGCGGACATCCGCTATCACCAGGCGGTACTGAGCGCGGTGCATAATCCGGTATTGCAGCAACTGGGAGTAGCCATCAGCTCGCTGCAGCGCGCGGTGTTTGAACGCACCTATATGGCGGATGAAAGCAATATGCCCAGGACGCTGAAAGAACATCAGAATCTCTACGACGCCATCAGGCATCAGGACAGCGTGGCGGCGGAACAAGCGGCGGTCACCATGATCGCCAGCTCGACCCAGAGATTAAAGGACATTACATGAGCAGTTGAAGGAAATGACATGAGCAAAAGTTATATCGCTATTGATTGGGGATCGACGAATTTACGCGCCTGGCTCTATCTTGACGGCGTACTGGCGGATACCCGGCAGTCGGAAGCTGGCGTGACCAGGCTGAACGGCCGTACGCCGCAGCAGGTATTTCAAGAGGTGACGGCGCCGTGGCGCCGGCACGGGGTGCCGGTGATCATGGCCGGTATGGTAGGCAGCAACGCCGGCTGGATTTCGGTACCTTATTTACCCTGTCCCACGGACCTCGCCTCACTGGCGGGCCGCCTCACCCGCGTTGAACAGGCGGCCCCGCAGTCGGCCTGGATTATTCCCGGCATCAGTATTGTCAGCGATAGCAACTGCAATGTCATGCGCGGAGAAGAGACCCAACTGCTGGGGGCCTACCGCACCCAGCCTTCGTCCCTGTACCTTATGCCCGGCACCCACTCCAAATGGGTACGCCTGGAAAACGGCGTTATCAACGATTTTCGCACCGTGATGACCGGCGAATTGCACCACCTTCTCATCAAGCAGTCGCTCATCGGCGTCGGGTTATCTGAACAGCAGCCGAATCCGGCGGTTTTCCGGCAGGGGATGGAGCAGGGCTTTAACCAAAGCAATATCCTGCGCTGCCTGTTTGAAATCCGCGCCGCCCACGTGCTGGGCCAACTGGATAAAAGCGCGGTGAGCGAATGGCTCTCCGGACTGCTCATCGGCAATGAAGTGGCGCAAATGCGGCGGGACTGGGGTATCGCCAAAGGCGAAACGGTGACGGTTATCGGCAATCCGCAGCTTGCCGCCCGCTATCAACAGGCATTGGAGTATGCCGATCTTCATCACAGGTTGCTGGACGGCGACGAGACCTTTCAAGCTGGAATAAGGAGCATATTAAATGAGCTGGACCAATAGATTACCCTTGATTGCCATTTTGCGCGGCATCACTCCGGAGGAAGTGCTGGAGCACGTTGAGGTATTGCTGGATGCGGGTTTTGAGGCGGTGGAAATCCCGCTGAATTCCCCGGACTGGCAAGAAAGCATAGGCAAGACGGTAAAAGCCTACGGCCAGCGGGCATTAATCGGCGCCGGCACGGTGCTTAAACCGGGGCAGGTGGATATCCTGGCGGCATTGGGCTGCAAGCTGCTGGTGACGCCTAATATCAATGCTGAAATTATTCACCGGGCCGTAGGCTACGGCATGGAAGTCTGCCCCGGCTGCGCCACCGCCACGGAGGCGTTCACCGCGCTGGACGCTGGCGCCCAGGCGTTGAAAATATTCCCCTCGGTAGCGTTCGGGCCGGATTATATCAAGGCCCTCAAGGCGGTATTGCCGCCGGATGTTCCGGTATTCGCCGTAGGCGGCGTATCACCGGAAAATCTCCCTCTCTATCTCAAGGCCGGCTGCATCGGCGCCGGTTTGGGCAGCGATTTGTACCGCGCCGGCCAGCCGGTCAGCCGCACCGCCCAGCAGGCAAAAGCCTTTGTCCGCGCCTATAAAGAGGCGCTGGCGCAACACTAACGGGCAACAAACGTGTTAAAGGGAGAGCGCGCCAATGAGGTGGAATCGGGCGTGGTTTTCCCGCCCGACCGAGCGCCTCATGGCACGCCAGGCCCGCAATCACCAGACGTGCAACAAACAATCCCAGTCTCCTCAGCCACACACGGATTATTTCGAATAGCAGCGCTCACCCGCCGGTGGATTCCTCAAAGTGTGATCCAGATTGTAGTACAATATTAAATCTTGATGCTACAATCCAAAGCATAATAGTGCGACAGCAAACGCATGCCGTTATTGACCAAGAAGGACGTGAAAATGAAAGTGACAAAGCTGACCACCTACCGTTTACCTCCGCGCTGGATGTTTCTCAAAGTGGAAACCGACGAAGGTATCACCGGCTGGGGCGAGCCGGTGATTGAAGGCCGCGCGCGCACGGTGGAAGCCGCGGTACATGAACTTTCCGAATACGTAATCGGCCAGGATCCCGCACGCATCAATGATATCTGGTCAACCCTCTATCGCGGCGGTTTTTATCGCGGCGGCCCAATCCTGATGAGCGCCATCGCCGGTATCGATCAGGCGCTGTGGGATATCAAAGGCAAAGCGCTCGGGGTACCGGTGTACCAACTGCTGGGCGGGCTGGTGCGCGATAAGATCAAAGCATACAGCTGGGTAGGGGGAGACCGACCCGCCGATGTTATCGCCGGCATGAAAAAACTCACCGAAATCGGCTTTGATACCTTCAAGCTCAACGGCTGCGAAGAGATGGGCCTCATCGATAATTCACGCAAAATCGACGCCGCGGTAGCGGTGGCGGCCCAGGTGCGTGAAGCCATGGGCAACGCCATCGAGTTCGGGCTGGATTTCCACGGCCGGGTAAATGCGCCCATGGCAAAGCTGCTGATTAAGGAGCTGGAACCCTATCGTCCGCTGTTTATCGAAGAACCGGTACTGGCGGAGCAGGCGGAATACTACCCGCGCCTGGCGGCGCAAACCGCCATCCCCATCGCCGCCGGCGAACGCATGTTCTCCCGTTACGAATTCAAACGCGTTCTGGCCAACGGCGGCCTGGCCATTGCCCAGCCGGATCTCTCCCACGCCGGCGGCATTACCGAATGCCTGAAAATCGCCTCCATGGCCGAAGCCTATGACGTAGCTTTGGCGCCACACTGCCCGCTGGGTCCCATTGCGCTGGCGTCCTGCCTGCACGTTGACTTTGTTTCCTATAACGCGGTATTGCAGGAACAAAGCATGGGCATTCATTATAACCAAGGGGCAGAACTGCTGGATTACGTTATTAACAAAGACGATTTTAAAATGACGGACGGTTATTTTTATCCGTTAACCAAACCCGGACTGGGTGTGGAAATCAATGAAGAACTCGTTATTGAGCGCAGCAAAAATGCCGGCGACTGGCGTAACCCGGTATGGCGCTATCCTGACGGCGCGGTGGCGGAATGGTAACCGGCGCCGGACGGTACTAACCCTAATGATACCCGTTATACTTCAACGTGAATTATTGCGGGTATAACCGGGGTGGAAATACGTTACCTCTAGGAAACGGACAGACTGCTTATAAAGTTTACCAGCGGTTGGCCGTGACATTATAAGCCCTACAATAACTCGCCATGGCCGATCAAGGGCTTCCTTTGCCTGCCATTCGGCCGTCGCTAAAAGGTGATGATATGACTATCGATTTGGGCACCTCGACCATCAGTAAGCTTAATTTAAAAATAATCCCGTTTATTATTCTCTGTTATTTTATTTCCAATCTCGATAAGACCAATATTTCGGTGGCCGCATTACAAATGAATGCCGATCTCGGCTTGACCACCAGTATGTATGGATTAGGGGTAGGGATGTTTTATATTTCCTATATCCTGTTTGAAGTGCCCAGCAATATTATTATGACCCGGGTCGGCGCCAAACTCTGGATCGCCCGCATCATGATCACCTGGGGCCTGGTGAGCACCGGCATGGGGTTTGTCCATACCCCGACCCAGCTCTATATCATGCGTTTCCTGCTGGGCATGGCCGAAGCGGGCTTTGCGCCGGGCATTATCTATTATATTTCCTGCTGGTTCCCGAAAAGCAACCGGGCACGGGCCATGTCATTCTTTTATATGGGCTCGGTACTGGCTTCCATTATCGGCCTGCCCATTTCCGGCAGCATACTCGGCATGCACGGCCTGGCCGATATCGCGGGCTGGCGCTGGCTGTTCTTTATCGAGGGCACGCCGGCGGTGATCATGGGCATTCTGGTACTGTTCTACCTGTCTGACACTCCCGAGAAAGCCCATTGGCTGAGCGCTGAACAAAAAGGCTGGCTAAAGAACAAGCTGGAGCAGGATAACGCCGGCGCGGTGGTGGATAAAAACCACTCATGGGGCAGCGCCTTCAAGAATAAAGTGGTGTGGCTGCTGAGTCTGGTGTGGTTCCTGCAGGCGTTTTGTTCCATCGGGATCACGCTGTTTTTACCGCTGATACTCAAAAGCATGGCGGCGGACAAGAGCAACTTTGTTATCAGCCTGCTCGCAGCGGTGCCCTTTGTGTTTGCCTGCCTGTTTATGTACCTCAACGGCCGCCATTCCGATACCACCAAAGAGCGCTCTTTGCATCTGGGGGTACCGCTGATTATCTCCGGTGTGCTGCTGGCCATCTCGATTTACTGCGCCAATTTGTGGCTGGCCTACATATTACTGGTCCTGACCGTCGGCTTTAACTTTGCCCTGACGCCGATTTTCTGGGCGGTTACCACCGAAAAATTGACCGGCGTGGCGGCCGCGGCCTCCATTGCCTTTATCAATGCCATCGCCAACTTCGCCGGACTGGGGTTGCCGCCGCTGCTGGGAAAAATCAAAGACGTCACCAACAGCTACCACTACGGACTGCTGATTATCGCCGTCGCGCTGATTATCGGCGGCATCGTCGGTATTTTTGTCGCCAGAACCCGTGCGCCCGCGGTGGAAGGGAATCCTCTCCCAAGCGTTGACGAACGCGCCCGGGGCTAATAAGGCGGCGCAGGATGGCAGAGGCGTAAAGCCTCTGCGGACTGTGCCGACAGACCCGGCATGTAAAATAAATGACATTAATTATCAGGTAAATATCATGACATATTTCGTAATGAAAGCCGCCATGCTGCCCGACGCGCTGACTCGCCGGCTGGCGGAGAGTTTCCAGATGGCGGACTATGCGCTGCTCTCGGAACGGGAGCGGCAGGTCTTGTCGCCGCAGACCCGCGTGCTGGTGGTGAATGGCGAATCGACGGTGACCGAGGACTTTATCGCCGAATTCCCCGCCCTGGAGCTGATTGCGGTATTCGGCGTCGGTTATGACGGCGTGGATGTGGCGGCGGCGCAACGCCGCGGTATCCGCGTTTCCAACACCCCTGATGTATTAACGGACGATGTGGCGGATATGGCGATGGGATTGATACTGGCCACCTCCCGGCAAATCGTCGGCGCGCAGCGGTTTATTGAACGGGGCGGCTGGAACGAAGGCGGTTATCCTTGGACCAAAAAGGTCTCCGGCGGGCGGCTCGGCATTGTCGGGATGGGGCGTATCGGCCATGCCATCGCCAAACGCGCCGCCGCTTTTGATATGATTATTGCCTATAACGATTACCGCCCCCAGCCGGATAGCCGGTGGCAATATTACGCCCATATCGCGGATCTGGCCGCCGCCAGCGACTATTTGGTGGTGTGCGTGAACGGCGGCGAGAAAACCCGCTCGCTTATCAACGCGCCCATCATGGCCGCGCTGGGGCGGGAAGGCATCCTGATTAATATCGCACGGGGCACGGTGGTGGACGAAGCGGATCTGATCCAGGCTCTGGACAGCGGCGCCATCGGCGGCGCCGGACTGGACGTCTTTTCCGACGAACCCCATGTGCCCGCGGCGCTGTACAACCGCGCCAATGTGGTTATAACGCCCCATATGTCCAGCGCAACCCACGCCACCCGCAAAGCGATGTCGGATTTGGTGTTTGACAATGTTGCCGCCTATTTTGCCGACCGGCCGCTGCTCTCGCCGGTGGCGCCTTATTGATACGGCAGCGGAATAGCTAAACTGTGATCGGCATTGTAGTACAATAAGTAAATATAGCGCTACAATCCTTGCTGCCATACTCTCCGCTCTTTATGGGCGGCAAGGTTATTCGCACCGATAATATCGATCTCGAATAACCGTAATATATACAGGGTGATCCTGATGTAATAATGATGCGTCACAGACGCAGAGGATGCTTTTGCCCTGAGAAAGTTGGCGGTGTATTTACCGCCGTTACCCTACCTTTTTCAGTTGTATAAACAGGACGCAAAAGATGGATATTTCAGTTTCCGCGGCGCCGACAAAAAGACGCTATCTGACGCTGCTGATGATCTTTATCACGGTGGTTATCTGTTATGTCGACCGGGCAAATCTGGCGGTGGCATCGGTGCATATCCAACAGGAATTCGGCATTGATAAAGCCCGCATGGGATATATATTTTCAGCCTTTGCCTGGACCTATACCATTTTCCAAATACCCGGCGGCTGGTTTCTCGACCGGGTCGGCTCAAAGATGACCTACTTTATCGCCATCTTCGGCTGGTCGCTGGCCACCCTGGGGCAGGGGTTCGCCAATGGTTTAACCACCCTGCTCGGGCTGCGCGCCATTACCGGTATGTTTGAAGCCCCGGCTTTCCCCACCAATAACCGTATGGTCACCAGCTGGTTTCCGGAGCAGGAGCGGGCTTCCGCCGTCGGCTTTTTCACTTCGGGGCAGTTCGTCGGCCTGGCGTTTCTGACGCCGCTGCTGATTTGGATCCAGGAAATGCTCAGTTGGCATTGGGTCTTTATCATTACCGGCGCCGTCGGTCTTATCTGGTCGATTATCTGGCACTTTGTGTACCAGTCGCCAAGAAAGAGCAAAGGCATCAACGCCGCGGAGCTGGATTATATCGCCGCCGGCGGCGGCATGATTGACGGCGACGCGCCCGTTGAAAAGAAAATGCGCGTAGCCCTGTCCGCCGCTGACTGGAAGCTGGTATTCAACCGCAAGCTGGTGGGGGTCTATCTCGGACAGTTCGCCGTGACCTCCACGCTGTGGTTCTTTTTAACCTGGTTTCCCAACTATCTGACGCAGGAAAAGCATATCGGGGCGCTTACCGCCGGTTTCATGACCACCGTGCCCTTTCTGGCGGCTTTTTTCGGCGTGCTGCTGTCGGGTATCTTCGCCGATCGCATGGTAAAGAGCGGAAAATCCATCGGTTTTGCCCGTAAAACGCCGATTATCTGCGGACTGCTGCTCTCTACCTGTATTATGGGGGCCAACTATACCAACGATCCCGTCTGGATTATGGTGCTGATGGCGCTGGCCTTCTTCGGCAACGGCTTTGCCTCCATCACCTGGTCGCTGGTGTCGTCGCTGGCGCCGCTGCGGCTAATCGGCCTTACCGGCGGCGTGTTCAATTTTGTCGGCGGGCTGGGGGGCATCACCGTACCCCTGGTGGTGGGATACCTGGCGCAGGATTATGGCTTTTCGCCGGCGCTGATCTATATCGCCGTGGTGGCCCTGCTGGGGGCGCTGTCCTATATTTGCCTGGTGGGCGAAGTAAAACGCGTGGGGTGATAACCATTTCGGACTATGCGCCATGGAATGGCGAACGTGGGCCAGCGATGCTTCGGGCGGTAAATCAGCCCCATCAGACCCATTACTACAGTGAGACGTCTCGATGATGTATTCCTATGGCTGCGTCCGTAACAAAACGTTATCTTATATGCCGTTGTTGAAATTTTTTTTGCCGATACGGTCAATCAGGATTTATGATGGCAATATTAATGGGATTGCTTTCAGCACTGTGCTGGGGCGGTACGGATTTTTTGGCGGGCTCCGCCGCTCGAAAAATAGGTGTTTATAAATCGCTTTTTTTCAGTCAGATTTTTGGTCTGCTGCTGCTTTCCATCATTGTGCTGTGTTCGTATAAGCCGGTTAGCGCCAGCGTAGCAAGTCTGTCAATATGTATCGCCGCATCCCTTTGTAATCTTGCCGCCATGGTCTTTCTCCTGAAGGCCCTATCTATTGGTAAAGCCGCTGTTGTTGCTCCAATAGCGTCGCTTTATGGCGCCATAACCACGCTGCTTTCCCTATTTTCCGGAAATTCCCTTTCTTCCTTGACGCTGTTCAGCCTGATTTTATGCGTGCTGGGGGCCTGCCTGACCAGCATCCCGAAATCTGGGGATGGCAAGCGTGAAACGCCGGCATCCATTATTTTTGCATTTCTTTCCGCAGTACTGTTTGGCGCGGGATTTTGGCTACAGGGCGAGTTTGCGGTGCACGCTTTTGGCGTGATAAACGCCTTATGGATTTATTATTGTACTGCGGTGATCCTGTTATTCATTTATTTATCCGTGAAAAGAGACTTCGCCGCACCGCCTGTGTCTCTGTTGTCTTTGCTTTTCTCAATCAGCTTTTTTAGCTTGGTAGGGTTCTTCTCATTGGCCTATGGCGCAAAATCAGGGCATGTGGCAATAGTGACTGTTTTAAGCTCCCTGGCCAGTGGAGTGACTGCGCTATTAGGTTTTTTTATACGAGGGGAGCGCCTTAGCCGATTGCAGGGAGTAGGGTTGGTGGTGATCATTACCGGCGTTATGCTGCTAAAAGTGTAGCAATGATCGCTGTTTCCCTTTGTTAAAGGCCAGTGGAGCGGCGTGAGTCGTTTGCGGATAACTATTGCTGTTTATAAGGGACCGGCATTGGATTATCATGCTGCCGATTCCCGTTCTCCTGTTCCGGCTCATTTGGCCGATGGCGTTTACGTTGGCGTATTTGATTGCTCGGAAATAATGATAAAAATAATATTATTTGCATCGATGTTTTGCGGCGCTTTATTGCTCTCTGCCTGCGGTACCTTATCCCGCATGCCCGTGGATACCTCCAGCGCCGCCGGCCGGGATTTCGCCGCCAACGGAAACCTGCGGGCACAGGTGGACAGCCTGGCCCGGCCTTTACTGGCCGCAAAACAGATGCCGGGGCTGGTGGTGGGGGTGCTGCGGGGGGACGGCACAAAAACGACTTTTAGTTACGGTGTCACTGACGCGGAACGCGGTTATCCTATCACCGGCGACACGCTGTTTGCCGTCGGTTCGGTCAGCAAGGGTTTTATTGCCGAAATCACGGAGATCCTGGTGCGCAAAGGCGTGTTTCGCTGGGATGAGACGTTGCAGACCCTGCTGCCTTCCACCGTGCGCCTCAGCGCCGATGCGAGCAAGATTACCCTGCTGCAGCTGGCGACCCATACTTCCGGCCTGCCGAGGCAAATGCCCTCGATGGCAATATTAACCGCCTTTATTGACTATCTGTTTACCGGTGAAAATTTCTACCATTCCTTGGATAATGACAGCATGCTGGATTATCTGGCGGATTTCCACAAGCCGGGGAAAGCTGAGCCGCGCTATTCCAATCTGGGATATGCTTTGTTGGATTATATCCTGCAAAAACGTACCGGTAAAAATGTCAATCAGCTACTGGCGGAGAATATTACCGGGCCGCTGGGGTTGACCCATACCGGCTACGACCCGCGGCTGCTGCCGGGGTATTCCCGGCGCGCCATCGGCCATGCCGGCGACCAGCCCAAATTTATCCGCCGCGGACAGCCGGTGCCCGATTGGTGCTTTTCCTCCTCCATGGTGGGCGCCGCGGGCCTTTACACCAATGCGAACGACCTGCTGTCCTATGCCCAGGCGCATATGCGGGCCACGGGCAATCCGGCGCTGGATGCGGCGTTGCGGGATTCGCTGAATGTGCGTTTCCATCGCAGCCAACAGGCGGCGGCCATTGCCTGGGTTGTCGATAACGTGGGCCGGCAGCGCATTACTTACCAGGTGGGATTTATCGGCGGCTACTCCAGCTATATCGGCCTTGATACCCGGCATAAGACCGCGGTGGTGGTGCTGCAAAACAGCTTTAACTGGACAAATACCATCGGCCATCGCTTGTTGCAGCGAATGGGGGACGCCGCCGATGCAAAGGCGGCATCGGATCAACTCAGCGTTTCGCCAGGGCATGGGCCGTATCGTTAAGGGCATCGGCCGACCAGCCGCCCCCCATATCCCCTATCAGCGACACCGAATCCAGCAGACGCTGTTCCTGTACGCTCAGCGCGTTTTGCTCTGCGCTCAGCTGCGTCACCTGGGCGGTGGCGGCGGTGGTGTAATCCACCGTGCCCACCTGATACTCATTGAAGGCGATCTGGGCGCCGCGGGTGGCATCGGTAACTGCGCTGTCCAGCACCGCCGCCTGCTGGGCGAGAATATGCAAACCGGACAGATCGTCTTCCACGTTCTGGAACGCCGTCAGCACGGTGCCGCGGTAATTGGCCACCGCGCCGTCATAAGCGGCCTTGGCGGCGGCGACCTGGCCTTCACGGGCGCCAAAATCGAACACCGTATCATCCACCTCGGCGCCCAGAGACCAGATATGGTTGGCGGCATGCAGCAGGCCGCTGAGCGGCGTTTGGGAAAACCCATCGGCGGCGGACAGGGAGAGCGTAGGATAATAAGCCGCCTCGGCAACCCCCACCGCGGCGTTTTGCGCCGCCATCTCGCGTTCGGCCACGGCGATGTCCGGCCGCCGCTGCAGCAAGGTTGAGGGCACCACCAGCGGAACGGTGGGCAGCGTAGGCATGGGGGCGGATTCGATGGTCAGGTCTTCCGGGTTCTTGCCCACCAATACCGCAATGGCGTGGGCGTATTGGGCGCGCGCCACGCCGAGGGCGATGAGACTGGACTGGGCGTTCTCCAACTGGGTTTTCGCGGTGATGACATCGGACGGCTTCGCGGTGCCGAGGGCGCCCTGATTGGTCAACACCCGCAGGTACTCTTGATAGGCCGCCACCGTTTTTTGCAGCAGGGCAATATTGGCATCGCTGGTGCGCAGTTCAATGATGGCGCTGGCCAGGGCGGTCTGCTCGGACAGGGTGGCATTGGCCAGCGTGGCTTCGCTGGCCTGGGCGGTGGCCTTGTTCTCTTCGATGGTGCGGCGAACCTTGCCCCACAGATCGATTGACCAGCTGGCGCTGCCTTCCAGCGCGCCCGAATTGCTCACGGCGCCGGAGCCGCCCAGGCTGCTGGCGCCGGCGGTGCGCTGCCGGGTTGAGGAACCGGTGACGCCTATCGTGGGAAACAGGCTGCTGCGGGCGGTTTCCACGTCGGCCAGGGCTTCCCGGTAGTTGGCGTAATCCTGGCGCACGGTCTGGTTGGAGACCGACACCGCCGGTTCCAGCCGGTTTATCAGCGGGTCGTTAAACACCGTCCACCAGTCGCCCTTGGGGGCCTCGGCGGAGGGCGCCGCCACGGTCCAGCCGGGCAGCGGTTTGAATCGGGCCGGTACCGGCACCTGCGTGCGATGGTAGTCGGGGCCCACCATACAGCCGCCGAGCAACAGCGCAAGGGAGGTCATCAGGGCGATGTGGGACATTTTCATATTCATAGGCTCGCGTTCGTTTTATTCCACGGCAGGCCGGCCGACCACTTGGCGAGTCTGGCGCGCAAACGGTCGAGATAGAGATAAATAACCGGTGTTGTATACAGCGTAAAGACCTGGCTGAAAATCAGGCCGCCCATCACGGTAATGCCCAGGGGCTGCCGCAGGGATGCCCCCTGGCCGATGCCGATGGCCAGCGGCACCGCCCCCAGCACGGCGGCGGCGGTGGTCATCATGATGGGCCGCAAGCGCATCACCGCCGCCCCGTGAATGGCTTCCCTCGGGGTATAGCCCTGATCCCGCTGCAATGTAATGGCAACGTCAATCATCATAATGGCATTCTTTTTTACGATGCCAATCAGCAAAATAATGCCGATAAGGGCGATAACCGAGAACGGCGTACCGAACAGCAGTAGCGCCAGCGTAGCCCCGATGCCGGCGGACGGCAGGGTGGAAAGTATAGTGACGGGATGTATCGTATTCTCATACAGTATGCCCAGCACGATATAGACCGCCGCCAGCGCCGCCAGGATCAGCAGCGGCATGGTGGACATGGATTGGCCGAATGCCTGCGCGGCGCCGGCGAAACCACCGTGAATGGAGGCCGGCACCTTGAGTTCCCGCATGGTCTGATCGATGGCGGCGCCGGCGGCGCTCAGCGAGCCGTCGGGGGGCAAATTGAAGGAAATGGTGGCGGCCACCAGGCCGTCCTGATGGTTAACCTGGGTGGCGGTATGGTTTTGCGTATAAGAGGCCAGCGCCGGGAAGGGCACCAGGCTCTCGGCGGAGGTGCTGTCGGCGCTGCCGCTGGAGCTGCCGCCCCGGGAGTTGGAAATGGCGTTTGTCAACTGGTTGGCTTCGGCATCGGCATTCAGGGCGTTGGTGGAGGTAGACGAA
This sequence comes from Sodalis sp. RH16, assembly GCF_047324245.1. Taxonomy (NCBI): domain Bacteria; kingdom Pseudomonadati; phylum Pseudomonadota; class Gammaproteobacteria; order Enterobacterales; family Bruguierivoracaceae; genus Sodalis; species Sodalis sp. RH16. Next base: position 4,531,465 of record NZ_CP178737.1, read on the forward strand.
ACCTGCGCGGAGGTTTGCGTGGCGCCGCTCACCAGGCTTGACGACATCTGGGTTTGATCGGTGCCGCTGGCATTTCCCGCCGCCGGGCTGAAACGGATGCGATTGAGCATTTGCGGATACTGCCAATACTGCGGCGCCACTTCCATCACCACATAATACTGATTGAGGCCATTGTAGATGGTTGAAACCGCACGCTGGCCAAACGCATCATAGAGCACGCTGTCCAGCTGATTGGGGGCGAAGTTATAGCGGGCGGCGGTAGCGCGGTCGAAATGAACATAGGCCTGCAGGCCGTTTTGCTGCAAATTCGAGTTCACGTCCAGCAAGCTGCCGCGGTGTTTAGCCAGCGCGGTCACCAGCCGCGGTACCCAGGTATAGAGCGCCTGGGCGTCGTCGCTGGTCAGGGTATACTGGTACTCCGCCGCGGACTGGCGTCCGCCGATGCGCAGATCCTGCGCCGCCTGCAGGAACAGCCGCGCGCCGGATACGCCGTTGAGTTTTGGCCGCAGCCTTTGCGCCACCCCGGCGGCGGATATTTTACGCTCCGCCAGCGGTTTGAGCTCGATAAACACATTGGCGGTGTTAAGGGCGCGGCCGCCGGTGAACCCGGATACCGAGGCCACCGCCGGATCCCGTTGCACAATGGCCTCCAGCCGGGTGAGCTTTTCCTTCATGGCCTGGAACGAAATGCTCTGGTCGGCGACTATCTGGCCAATCATCACGCCATTGTCCTGCTCCGGGAAAAAGGTCGAGGGCACCAGCTTGATGAGAAAAACATTAAGCACGATAAGCCCCACCAGCGTCAGTCCCACCAGCAGCGCGTGATCCAGCACCACCGTCAGCGAACGGGCGTAGGCATGCTTGAAACGCTCAAACTGACGTTCGCACCACAGCGACCAGCGCGCCTTGCCCTTGGCGCCCGCGGCCTGTTTGCGCCTGAGCACGCAGGCGGCCAGGGTCGGGGTAATGGTGAGGGAGATGAGCAGCGAGAACAGAATGGCGATGGAGAGCGTCATGGCGAATTCGTGAAACAGCCGTCCGACGATGCCGGGCATCAGCAGGATCGGCAGGAATACCGCGATAAGCGACAGGCTCATGGAGATCACGGTGAAGCTCACCTCGGCGCTGCCGCGCAGCGAGGCCTCGCGGACGCTCATGCCCGATTCAACATGGCGGACGATATTCTCCAGCACCACCACCGCGTCGTCCACCACAAATCCGGTGCCGATGGTCAGCGCCATCAGCGAAAGATTGTCCAGGTTATAGCCCAGCAGATACATCGGCCCAAAGGTGCCGATAATGGAGAGCGGCAGCGCCACCGTGGGCACCAATACCGCCCGGGGCGACTGCAGGAACACGAACACCACGCCGATAACCAGCAGCACGGCGATAAACAGGGTCCGTCCCGTATCGCCGACCGCAGCTTTAACCGATTGCGACAGATCGATGGCGATATTGAGATGGATATTGCCCGGCAGGGTCGCCTGGATCGACGGCAGTACCTTGCGGATCTGCGCGACGGTATTCACCACATTGCCGCCGGGCAGCGGGTAAACGATGACCAGCACCGATGACTTGCCGTTGTACAGCCCGGCGTTGCGAAGGTTTTCCGCCGAATCCTGAACGCTGGCCACATCCCCCAGCATGACCGGCGCGTTATTGCGATAGGCAATCACCAGATTGCGGTAGGGTTCCGCTTTGCTGAGCCGATCATTGGACATGACTTCGTAACGCTGGCCGTTCTGGTCGATATGTCCTTTGGCGCTGTCGGCGTTGGCGGCGCTGATGGCGGCGCGCACGTCTTCCAGACCGATGCCGTAACTGTTCAATTGATCCGGCTGCAGCTCAACGCGCACCGCGGGCAGGGCGCTGCCGCCAAGGGTAATTTCACCCACGCCGCTCACCTGCGACAACTGCTGTAAAATCACCGAATCCGCCGAGTCATAGAGCTGGGCGCGGGTCAGGGTGTCGGAGGTGAGCGCCAGGACCATCAGCGGCGTACTGGCCGGATTGTACTCGCGATAAATCGGGTTGTTGCGCAGCGTGGTGGGCAAATCGGCGCGCGCCGCCTGGATGGCGGCCTGCACATCACGGGCGGCGCCGTTGATATCGCGATTCAGCCCGAACTGAATGACGATCATGGCGGAACCCACATAGCTGGTGGAGGTCATTTCCGTCACGTCGGCAATGGTGCCCAGCCGCTTTTCAAGGGGCTCGGCCACGGTGGAGGCCATAATGTCCGGACTGGCCCCCGCCATGTTCGCCTGCACCACGATAACCGGAAACGCGACATTGGGCAGCGACGACACCGGCAGGTGAAAAAACGCCAGCGTTCCCGACAGCAGGATGGCCAGGGCCAGCAGCGCGGTGGCCACCGGCCGGCGGATAAACAGGGCGGAAATATTCACCGGGTCTCACCCCGGCCGCCGTCGGCTAACTGCGCGGGTTGGCGGCGAAAGCGTTTTGCCAGGCGATCGAAGCACAAATAAATTACCGGCGTGGTAAACAGGGTCAACAGCTGGCTTAAGCTCAGCCCGCCGATGATGGCCAGACCCAGCGGACGGCGCAGCTCCGAACCGGTGCCGGACCCCAGCAGCATGGGCAGGGCGCCGAGCATGGCGGCCAGCGTGGTCATCAGTATCGGCCGAAAGCGCAGCAGCGAAGCCTCCACTATGGCCTCCGCCGGCGATTTGCCGTGCTCCCGCTCCGCCTCCAGCGCGAAGTCCACGATCATGATGGCGTTTTTCTTCACGATGCCTATCAGCAGCACGATGCCGATAATGCCGATAACGTCCAGATCCCCTCCCACCAGCATCAGCGACAGCAACGCGCCGATGCCGGCGGAGGGCAGGGTGGACAGAATGGTCACCGGATGGATAAAGCTCTCGTAAAGCACGCCGAGCACGATATAGACCGCCACCAGCGCCGCTATCAGCAGATAGACTTCACTGGACAGGGAATCTTTGAACGCCTGTGCCGCCCCCTGGAATGAGGACGTGATGGAAGGGGGCAGATTCACCGCCTTTTCGGCCTGGTTGATTTGATCCACCGCCTTGCTCAGGGAGGCTCCCTGCGCCAGATTGAACGAGATGGTCACCGAAGGGAATTGCGACAGGTGGCTTATTACCAGCGGCGACCTGGTGATGTTGATTTTGGCAATGGCGCTCAGCGGCACCTGGCCGGTGCTGCTGGTTTGACTGGGCAGGTAGAGTTCACCCAGGGATTGCAGGGTCGGCAGCTTTTCCGGTTTGGCCACCAGGATCACCCGGTACTGGCTGGACTGATCGAAAATGGTTGAGACAATGCGCTGCCCCAGCGCGTCGTAAAGGGCATTATCGATAGTGGCCGCGGTGATACCGAAGCGCGCCGCCAGCGGCCGGTTCACCTCGACATTCACGCTCAGGCCGTCATTGTTCAGGTCGCTGGTCACGTCGCGGATGGACGCGATCGCCTTCATGCGATCGATAAGCGCCGGTACGTACTGCTGGAACGCCTGCTGGCTGGGCCCGCGCAGCACAAACTGATACTGGTTCGGCGACACGGTGGTATCCAGGGTCAGATCCTGTTCCGGCTGCAGGTAGAGCTTGATGCCCGGCACGTTGCCCGCCTCGGTCTGAATCCGGCGGGCGATGGCTTCCGCGCTCAGGGAGCGCTGGGCGTTGGGCTTGAGGTTAATCAGGAACCGGCCGTTATTGAGCGTGGTATTGGTGCCGTCGATGCCGACATATGAGGTGAGATTATCCACGTCGGCGTCCTTGAGAATCGCCTGGGCCAGCGCCGCCTGCCGGTCAACCATGGTGCCGTAGGAAACGGAATTGTCGGCGGTGCTGATGGCCTGGATAACCCCGACATCCTGCACCGGGAACAGTCCCTTGGGGATGGTGATATAAAGGGCCACGGTAATGACCAGGGTAACGGCGAAAACAATCATGGTGAGGGTCTGGTGGCCCATCACTACCCGTAATCCGCGCTCGTAGGCCGCGAGGATTTTGTTGAACATCCCCTCGCTGACGCGTTCGAAACGGCTCGGGCGGCGATCGGCCCGGGCGCGCAGAAGGCGGGCGCACAGCATCGGCACCAGGGTCAGCGAAACCACCCCCGACAGCACGATGGTAATGGCCAGCGTCACGGCGAATTCGCTGAACAAACGGCCGATAACGCCGCCCATGAACAGCAACGGGATCAGCACCGCTATCAGGGAGACCGTCAGCGACAGGATGGTAAATCCAATCTGCCCGGCGCCGTGCAGGGCGGCGTTGAGGGGCGACTCACCCTCCTCCAGGTAGCGTACGATATTCTCGATCATCACAATGGAATCATCCACCACAAAGCCGGTGGCAATGATTAACGCCATCAAGGAGAGATTATCGATGGAGTAGTTCAGCTCATACATGATGGCCAGCGTGCCGATAAGGGACACCGGCACCGAAATACTGGGAATGATGGTCGCCGGCAGATTGCGCAAAAACACAAATATCACCAGCACCACCAGTATCACCGACAGGATAAGCTCGAAGGCGGCATCGGTGACCGAAGCGCGGATCACCCCGGTGGAATCGGACACGATCCGGACATTGACCCCCGCCGGCAGGGTGGATTCCAACTGCGGCAGTTCCTGTTTGATGCGCGCCACCGTGGCGATGACGTTGGCCCCCGGCTGGCGCTGCACATTCAGCACAATGGCCGGGGTTTGATTGTACCAGGCGCCCTGCTCGTTATCCTGGGCGGCCAGGGTCACCCGGGCAACGTCGCGCAAATAGACCGGCGCGCCGTTTTTATAGGAAACCACCGTATTAAGGTAATCGTTGGGATCCTGGATCTGGTCGTTGCCGTTAATGGTGTAGTCAAGCTTGGGCCCATCGAAATTGCCTTTGGGCTGGCTGACATTCACCTGTGCGATAAGCGATCGGAGATTGTCGATGGAGAGCCCATAGGCCGCCAGCTTCTGCGGATCGGCCTCGATCCTCACCGCCGGAACATTGCCCCCCGCCGGCGTCACCAGACCGACACCGGGGACTTCCGAAATTTTGGTTCCCAACCGGTTGTTGGCCACGTCTTGTAATTGAGGCAGCGACATGGAGCGGGAAGTGATGGCCAGCGTCATAATGGGCTGGTCCGCCGGGTTGACTTTCGCGTAGGTCGGCGGCGAGGGCAGGCCGCTTGGCAACAGGCTGTTGGCGGCGTTGATGGCTTCCTGCACATCCTGCTCGGCCACATCCAGATTCAAGGAGAGATCAAATTGCAGCGTAATAATTGAGGCGCCGGCGGAGCTGTTGGAGGTCATCTGCTGCAGCCCCGGGATTTCACCCAGCTGCACTTCCAGCGGCGCGGTCACCGTGGTGTTCATCACATCCGGACTGGCGCCGGGATAAAAGGTTTTGACCTGAATCGTGGGATAATCCACGCTGGGCAGGGACGAGACCGGCAAAAAGCGCACCGCCACCAGACCTAACAGCACCAGAGCGATCATGATGAGCGACGTGGCCACCGGCCTCATAATGAACAGGCGGGAAATATTCATGGCAAAGGCACCTGTCCGTTATGATTGCGCGTGAGAAGAGCCATGGCCCCGTTTCCCGCCATGGCGCTGCGTCGTTGCAGCGGCGGGAGCCTGCGCGCTTCCCGCCGCGTCAGGCTGCGCTACTTTGATCCTGGCGCCGTCGCTCAGGCGGTCCATGCCGTCCATCACCACGGTTTGACCCGCCTGAAGGCCGGAAAGAATGACGGTATTCCGGCCGTCGCTCGGCCCGGGCGTGACCTTATGCACCGAGACGGTATTATCGGCATTCACCAAATAGACAAAATCGCCCGGCGCCCCGGTCTGTATCGCCGGCGTCGGCACCAGGACCGCGTTTTGCAGCGTATCCACCAGCAACTGCACATTCACGAACTCGTTTGGATACAGTTGCTCGTCGTCGTTGGGAAACGTGGCGCGCAGCGTCACCGTGCCGGTGCTGGTAGCCATCTGGTTGCCGATGGCATACAGCGCGCCGACGGCCAGCTGTTTGCTGTTATCGCTGTTGTACACCGTTACCGGCAGTTTTGCGCCGGCGCCGAACTGTTCCAACACCTTACCCAGGGCATTTTGCGGTACGGTGAATTGCACGGTGGTGGGTTTCATGCTGGTGATCACCACAATACCCGTGGAGCTGGATTCGGTGACATAATTGCCCACGTCCACCAGCCGTAGGCCGACGCGTCCGTCAATGGGCGCGGTAATACGGCAATAGGCCAAATCAAGGTCGTACTGGGCGATACTGGCCTCATCGGCCTTTACCGCCGCCGCGTCCTGTTCAACGGTGAATTTCTGATCGATAAAGGTCTGTTCGGCGATGGACTTTTGGGCATGCAGCTGAGTATAAAGCGCCATGTCGGCACGCGCCTGGTCAAGACTGGCCTGATCCTTGGCTAACTGCGCCTGGGATTGCTGCTTGTCAATCTGGTATTGCCGCGGATCGATTTGAGCAAGAAATTGCCCTTTTTTGACATCCTGGCCTTCCTTATAGCCCACCTCGGTAAGATAGCCGCTTAGCTGGGGCAGCACGGTTACCGTGGAAACCGGCGTCACCGTGCCCAGTTCGTTGAGCATTTCCGGCATGCTGCCCAATGTCGCGGCGGTGGCGCTCACCACCTGCGGCGGCAGACCGGTTCTTTGTTTCTTGCCGTTAAGGTGATGGTACAAAATGACGATGACCAGCACGACAATGACAACCACGGCTATTATCACGCCGCGCCTTTTGTGACCCTGTTTGCCTACTGTCGGGCCGTTGGTACTCATATATCCTCTCCCGGGAAATGATAAAAAACGCCGCGCTGTTCCTCTCTTCGGCCACCGCCGGAACGGCTCTCAAACTATCCGCATGCATTGAGGCGGTCAAATTATTAAAATGCTTATTTATGTCATGCCTTTACTATTTTCTTTGCCGCCAGATCGTCCGCTGCCCGTATTTATCGCCGGGAACGCCGGCTTCTCTCCTTACGGACTTAAAACAAATTTCCAGGCTGCACAAGGCTGTAATACCCGGCAATCCGCCGGCAGAGGCGCTATCGGATGACCTGCCTGACCCGGTAAAACGGCCCGCGGCGTTTACAAGCAAAAGTCATTAATGTTTACATTTGCAATATCGAATGCGCTTCCCATTAAGAGCCTATGCTGGAATGGTATAATCTGGAGAAAACATAGCGGCAGCCTGGTGCCAGGTTTATGATCCGACTAAAACAACACAGCAGGAGGCAGATAATGGACTCGGCCTCAAAAGAGCCGGCGGGGCTGTTTGATCCTGCAAATGCACGTGCCGATGCTTCGCGCATCCACCGGGTGACATTGACCAAGAGGAGTCGCGGCATATGACAATGCGGCGGGCGACGGCGCAGGATGTACCGGCCATCCTGGCATTGACGTGCGCCGCTTATGCCAAGTGGATTCCGGTGATTGGCCGCAAGCCCAAACCCATGGTGGCCGACTACGCCACCGCCGTCAGCGAACATTTTATCGATTTGTTCTATACAGGCGCCACCCTGGCCGCGTTGATTGAAACGATACCGGCGTCTGATCATCTGCTCATTGAAAACATCGCCGTCGCGCCGGAGCAGCAGGGTAAAGGGTATGGACGCCAGCTTATGGGCCATGGAGAGAAATTAGCACTCTCCCTCGGGGTAAAGGAGATCAGGCTATACACAAACCAGCTCTTCAGGGAAAATGTGAGATTCTATTTGCGGTTAGGCTACCGATTGGACCGTGAAGAGCCTTTCAGCGGCGGCGTTGTGGTTTATATGAAAAAATCGCTCTGTTAACACCGGCTATTGCGGCGTTATTTTTTTACGATGACGTAATTTCTGGTATAGGGCTATATTTCATATTATAATTTTCACCCTAAAAAGACCAATTAATTACGTAAATAATTACTAAATAAATTGAATGCAAAGCATTGTTTCTCCAATGGATATCTATGTCATAATAATATTCTCAAACTCACTTAATAGATGTGAATAATATGGATAGTATTGGTAATGCAAAAAAACCATTACGCCTATATTTGGCTTGTTAATGAAAAATGAGAAAACGGGAAACTTTCTGGGATCACGGAAAATATTCGGCTAGCAAAGACTCAAATGGAATGGCAATGATATTAAGGAACGTTGATGAATTCATTGAATATGCCGGTTTGGAAAAAATATTCGGAAATTGAACAGCAGCTGTTATCCAATGATATGTCGCCACAAGGGCAGCAGGAAATGGAGCTATTGTTCGGCGTACTGCGGCATGCGCGCAATGAGCCCCGGCGGCGAATCGCGTCCTCGGCTCCTGATACCGCCGTCAGTGGCAAGGGCATCTTTATGGGCTTGCTTTATGCCGGCGGCCTGCTGGGACGGATGGGCCGGGTTTCCGAGGCATGGTCATCCATTGCCGGAAAAGAAAACGGTTCGGGCGGGTTAATGAACCCGACGACAGAGCCGATGGCGGAACATGGCCCCTATACCGCCTGGAGCGGCCTGCACAAGGACATTGATGGTCCCGGCCCGGTAATAGCGGCTCCTGCAGCAGCCGCGGCGTACCGGGAGCGTCGCGAAACGGCGCGAGGGCATCGCTTTCCCGCGCCGGATGTGACGCGGCAGAATAATCATATCGCCCGATTACTGAATTTGACGGCGGCGGCCGGCAACGGCAAGGCACAGAATCGTTCCGAGCCGGACAATCCTTATATACTGGTGAAACGCGCGGCGGGATCGCTTGCGGGCAGACCTGAAGGGTTGGCCAAAATGGCCTTTACCTTATTACAGGGGTCCGGTCTATATGGCGCTTCTCCCGGCGAAAAAATGACGCAAAACGTCATGCATAAAATCGTTAATGATTGGAGCATGAATAATTTGTTCGGCTCCTCCGTTGAAACATTTGTGGTGCGGCAAATGGCGGATGTCATTGCCGCACAAGTTAACGGCCACCGGCAAACCATCATCGCTTTTGATATCAAAACCTGCCGTGACGCGGTATTTAAAAAGCTCTTGCCGTTACAGGACGTTGGAGCAGAGGAGGATGGCAAGAGCAATCCGGCTTATCAATATGTGCTCGACAAGATTATTGCCCCGTCGCTGCCCACGCTGTTTTTTGCCGGAGGCGATAGCATGGAAATGGGCACTCTGGACTGGTGCTATCTGCATATCGGACTCGCTTTTGCCGCCAAAAACGCGGTAGACATCGGCGATATGGCCCTGCGGGACGTCATTGAAATCGGCTGTTCAATATCGGCCATGCTAATGATGGGTTCATTGCCGGCCGGAGTAATAGAACTTTTTGGCTTCCCGGCGGTGCTGCATTATCTCAAATCAGGTCTTGATAAAGATAAAATCGCCGACCTGCTTATTGATTGGCGAGATGAAGACATTAAGCAGATCGCGCTGCAGCACTTTTTTTCCGCGGGGGAAACCAGGGAGTATGCGGTTAATCCATTCAGGCAATTCGGCAAAGCTATCAGCGGCTATAAATCACGCACGGAACTGGCCAAGGAGATATTGACAAAGCTCTGTGGCGAGCTGAAGCCGGAGGAATTTACGACCTTGGTGGAAAATTATAAAACCAACGCGAAAGATTATCATTGTCCCTCCGCGTTACACCACAACGGGCACCACCCCTCAACTTGTCTGCCGAATCTCAATCAGGCCTTTGATCAACAAAATGAAGTTATTACCGCGAAATTTGTCGTTATCGATCGGCTAATGATTCTGGATGTCATGGCGCAGCTCTCCGAGGATGAGAAGCAATTTCTTATCATGTCGACGATCAGGACGGCAGGAGCGGATTTCTCACGGCTGAATTATCTGACCGGGTTGCCGGAGGAATATTTTATCAACGGAGCGAAACCGGCGGTGCAGCTCTTGCCGGGCATCGACCTCTTTTTGGCCTCCACGGCGAAAGCGGAGCATATCTTTGCCCTCGGTCGCGATGAGTCGGGCTATTGGCTCAAACGTATCGATCGGCGGCTGGAAAACTATTTTCCGCTGATGGAGAAGAATGTGGCGGGAGAGTATCGATTCTATCGACTTAACATTTATTCCAGCGAGGGAACAGGGGGTGTTTATAAGACCGCGGGTAAAGACGTGGATGCTCTCTGTGAAGCCCTTGTCGCGCTGCACGGTAAAAAACTGTCAACGCAGCTTTATACCCGGGGTTATGAAGAGACCACCCGTGAAGCCTTCAACCATTTCATGCTGTCATTTATTCCTTTTTATCACTGTGCCGCCTGGGACCCCCACCGGCGGGAACAGGCGTTGATATCGTGCGTAACGGACGGCCTCACTCTGGTACCGCTGGCCAGTCAGGTCGCCAGCCAGTCCATGCGCATTCTGTTGAAAACCGGGTTGGGCGGCGCGGCTTCCCTGCGGGCGGGCGCGGCGGGCCTGAAGGCAGGTTATACCGTGGGCGGCGCCTTAAACACCGTTTTCCGGACGTTTGTTGAACTTGCCCTGGTATCGGCGTCGGAAGAGCTGGACCGCCAGATGCTGACCGGTTTGCTGCTGGATCTGGCCCGGGCCTTCGATCCCGGCATCGAGGCGGCAGGCATGCTGGGCCAGGCTGCGTTCCGCCAGACGCAACAAGCTATCAGGCTATTGCGTAACCATAGCCCGTCCATGGAAAAGTTTTTTTTGAAAATGGACCATGCCGCACCGGCTGATAAGCTGCCTGTCGGTCCGGAGAGGTATACAACCGCTCGTCTGGCGGGCTTAAATGATGATATTCCCATCGTGATGCTGGGGGGTGACCGGTATCTTGACCAGCCGGTGTACGCCAGGATAAGTCCCCATACCGGCGACGTTATCGGCAGAAAGTATACTTTATCCGCAGATAATCAATTGGCGGCCATCCCCACGCCGGCGGCAGTGCGCTTGAGGAATATTTTATCTCATGGATTGAGCGGGCGGGGCGCCTCGGCGGCGGCCAGGGTTTGGCAACAGCAGAAAAGCATCGACACCCTGTCCCAGGTGCATCTGAACGGTGTGGAATGCACAGCGCATATATCGCGGTACGGCGAGCCGGGGGGCGAACATTTGCTGTTTCCCGAGCAGGGTATTCCGTTGGCTCAGGAATCGCTGGATATAGACGCTTATGTGCGAATGGTGAAGGCATTGCCTGCGAGGGAGAGGATGGCATTGCGTTTTTGGACATGGCACAACGAAGACAGTATTAGTTATATTGAGGGTTCAATGACGATTGAACTGACGGGGAATATGCCCTCCAAGAGAAGGATAAATGAAAATCTCTGGCACGACATCCCGGTAAACGATTGGCAATTTTCCGACAAACACAGTTATTTATCTATGGTTAACTTAATTAAACGTTCGCTCCCCCGGCAATCAGGAAATTATCTGGGTATGGGGCAATATCCTTTAGGGTTTACTATTCCATGGGGCGAAAGTATTGGTCCTGGTGATATCGTCACCAATTACCCTACCTTTTTAACCGTTCACGCGCGAGATCTTTATGCAAAAAAATTTACCGCCCTAACCGATGGTGAAGGACTATCGGGTAAGAAACACAGGCAGGCTTTGCTCTATTTTAAAATCGAGAATGGACGGCAATGTATTCCCCTGCTGAGCGATACCGTTACCGCCGACGGCGAATTGACCCTCAATGGCTACGATATCAACCTTAGGGAATATTTATATCCGCCCAATACATTTTTCCGCGTCAAAAGTATTGCTACCGCTTATATGATTGAAGGAGAAATGCACCCGGCGCAGCGTATCGGCGTGGTGCTGGAAGAACTTACCGGTCCGGTAAACGAGGCGAAAAATATTCATACCGGCGAAAGTGTGCCGGTGACCAGCGAGGATTGGACAAACATGGTGAAACGATACCATATGTCGCTCATATAGGCAGCAGATGTGGTCAATCTCCGCGATGGTCGGCAGGATGCTAAGTTGACTTAGATTAAGGCTTGACGGGCTGAAATTACACCAGCCCTCAATAACTGTTATCACAACACTCTGGATGATGTCCGGAAGAACGTTTTTATAGAATCACTGTGGACGGCAATCGACAGTTTCAGCTATTTAATGGATGGTAATTTTGATCATATCAGACGTGAAATCAACAAAATCCGAATACAGTACGAAAATCAATGAAAATAGACAGCAGGATAACGTTTTATCAACGTTATTGCGGGTTAATGCCTCGGATGTCTGTTTTCATCCCACCAAGGCAATATACTCAAGCACTCCAGGATTAGGCGAAACAGAATGGTTTTTCCATGAGAGCGGGGCAAGTATGGTGAATCTTGCCCTAAGGCAATTTCATGTTAAACATCTTTGTAAAAAATTCACGCCCAGTACCGCGTCATTTATGATCTCGTATGAAAAAAACTCGCGCCCGCCGTTTATTGAGGTTTATGGCAGAGGCAGAATGATGCCCTACGCTGAAGGAGAAATTATCGTGCTGAATACCGAAGCGATGGCTATCACCTTTTGGGCAGGGGGTATCTATAAAATGCGAAACGTCACCGGCATTGAGCTTTTTGGCCTAGAGTGCGAGACGTCCCGCTTTTCAGAACAAAAGCTGTCCGGGCCATGCTCTGGTCAACCGTGGGTTGAATCCGACGGCCTTGACGTTACCGTCCGCCAATGGCGGCAACCGTGATTTGCGCTTCAGAGGGGGGGGCTTTATTATCGGGACAACAGTGCTTAACCGGTATGTTGCGCCGGACTGGCGGTTATAGGTGGGCCCGGTTTCAGCAGTAGGGCCTCATACATTAATAAGCCAATGATAATAAGGGCCTTAATTCCATGAAGAAAATCGGTTTTTTGTCGTTCGGCCATTGGACTCCTTCACCGCAATCCGGTACCCGCTCCGCCGCTGACGCGCTGCTGCAATCCATTGAACTTGCCGTGGCCGCGGAGGAGTTGGGGGCGGACGGCGCCTATTTCCGGGTGCATCACTTTGCCCGCCAGCTCAGTTCCCCCTTTGCCCTGCTGGCGGCGGTGGGCGCCCGAACCAGCCGCATCGAGATTGGCACCGGCGTTATCGATATGCGCTATGAAAATCCCCATTACATGGCCGAAGACGCCGGCGCGGCCGATCTTATCTCCGGCGGACGCCTGCAGTTGGGCATCAGCCGCGGCTCCCCGGAACAGGTCATAGACGGCTGGCGCCATTTTGGCTATCAGCCCGCCGAAGGCGAGTCGGACGCCGACATGGGACGACGCCATACCGAGGTCTTGCTTGACCTTCTGCGAGGGGAGGGTTTCGCCAAGCCCAACCCGCAGCCGATGTTCCCGAACCCACCGGGCTTATTGCGCCTCGAGCCCTTTTCCGCCGGCCTGCGGGACCGGATTTGGTGGGGCGCCGGCTCCAATGCCACCGCGGTCTGGGCAGCCAAATTGGGTATGAATCTGCAAAGTTCAACGCTTAAGGACGACGAAACCGGGGAACCTTTCCACATTCAGCAGGCCAAGCAAATTCGGGCCTACCGTGCCGCGTGGCGGGAAGCCGGTCACGCGCGCGAGCCCAGGGTGTCGGTGAGCCGCAGTATCTTCGCCCTGATGGATGAGCGGGATCGCGCCTATTTCGGCAATAGCAGCCGCGATGGCGACCAAATCGGTTTTCTTGATGAAAAGACCCGGGCTATATTTGGCCGCGGCTACGCCGCCGAACCGGATGTCCTGATCGCGGAGCTAAAACAGGATGAAGCCATAGCCGAAGCCGACACCTTGCTGTTGACCGTGCCTAACCAATTGGGGGTCGACTATAACGTTCACGCCATCGAGTCAATCCTGACCCATGTGGCGCCCGGCCTGGGATGGCGCTGAACGATAAAAAAAAGCGGCCAACAGATCTCTGTTAGCCGCGAAAGCGTTGCCTGGCGTCAGGCCTGGTCTAGCGTCTTTCGATAACGACGGGGTGATGTCTTTTAATCGGGTGTTTTACCACATGATGGCGATGCTTATGGACCACAACGACCTTTTCATGCCTGACGGGAGCTGCCCAGCTTATGGTGGTTATCGGCAGCGTAAAAACGGCTAAAGCCAAGCAAAGTGCAATTTTCTTCATGGTGTTCTCTGTTGAAGATAGTTAAGAAAGTTGATTATAGATCGTAATGCGTTTTTGTATGCCGGACTATTCCTTATTTTAATTCAGGTTCCATAAAATTTACCGCCGCCGCCAGTGCCGCCGGCGGCGATCTGGGTATTTTTTATTTTAACGCCGCCATAATTTCTTGCTGGCGATATCCGCCCCGGCCCGCAGTGCCCTGAACTTCTCCCGGACGATAGTGGGATGCACCTCGGTTTTATAGGTTGCCTGTGAAGAGAAGCCGCAATCAGCTCCTGCCAGCACATTGTCTCTTCCGACGCGCTCAGCGAAACGAATCAAGCGTTCAGCGATGAGCTCAGGGTGTTCGACGGTATTACTGGCGTGGCAGATAACCCCCGGGATGAGGCGTTTCCCTTCCGGCAGTTTCACCTGTTCCCATATATGGTATTCATGTTCATGGCGAACATTCCCGGCTTCAAAGGAGTAATCCGAGACATTAAGATCCAGCATATAGCGTACAAATTCGATAAAAGGCACGTCATGGATACGCGGCCCCTCATTGATGCTATAGCAGGTATGATAGCGTATTTTTTCCTGGGGAATTCCGCGCAGCGCATGATTCAAAATGGTGACATAATCAGTGGCTTTCTGACGGATCTGGACGCTGGTGAGATGCCGGTCGGCAAAAAGATCGGGTAAAAAGGGATCGTCAATCTGCAGGGTAAATCCGGCATCGATAATGGCTTTATATTCGACTCGCAGGGCTTCGGCAATAGCTGACAGATAGTCCCCCTCATTTTCATAAAAAGCGTTGCTGCCGACGCCTGTGGGCGCCACCGAAGGAACAAAGGCGGAATGAGCGGGAGTGATTTTCAGCGCCTCCGCCAGATTGCCCAGATCGCGCTTGAGCTGCGCGACGCCATGATAGGACACCGGCCCGGTACAGACGACCGGAACAAAAGGCACCAGGTTTCCTCCCAGCATTGCTTTGCCGAAATATTCGCTGTAATACTCGGGAAAGGCTTCGACTTCAGCTTCAAAAGCGGCATAACCCGCTCCCGGACGAGGCTCGAAACCGGAGATACGATCGCGGACGTAGGCGAAAAAACCCACTTTGGACATTTCGCCGTCCGTGACAATATCAATCCCATCAGCCAATTGCTGCTGAACTGACTCGATCACCGATTCCCGGATGCAATTTTCAAGTTCGGCCCGATTGTCCGTGCCTTCGATATTGGCCTTCATAAGATCCAGCAATCGAGTCGGGCGCGGCAGGCTGCCGACATGGGTGGTTAAAATGCGAGGTTCTTGTTGCGACACGTGCAGACTCCTCTGAGATAATTTTTTCTATTATGAGTGGATGAAACCACCGCGGTTATTCTAGGGGAGGAAGGGTGAGTTGTCGACCGCCAATAATACTGGGACAGCGTCACGGTGATGTTAATAACAGAGATTCACGGAACGAATTCAATCGCATTTAATCATGACGGATGATTAATCGCCGCCGGCCATTTATTGCGGAGGAGGGTAGGGGAAATAATCTTTCCCTTAAATAAGACGTTGCCGGCCGCAACAATAGGCGATGAAAGTCCACCCATCAAAATGAATTATTGATAAGTGACTTGATCAAGATCAATAAAAAAATTAATGCGTCATTTTCGCTTTTGTTGCCGGTAAACAGGAGGATATGTTCTGCTCTTTCAATAAGTTTATATTGTAATAAATTATTAAAGGATTAATGAATAAATAAAAAAATAATGCTTTCTAATTAATGAATAATTGTCATGTTCAGGGTTTATCCTGTCTTATAATGGTAAATATCCGCAATACAGGCGCCGTTCTAAGGGAATAGACTGAAATCCTAACGTTAAACAAAGGGATCGTCCGTTGAAAATCAAAACATCCTATGGTCTGAGTTGGCTGTCGCTGGCCGTCATTGTCGTGGCCGGCCTGGCGCTGTGGCGGGTTGTGCCCCCCACCGGACTCAGTGTCCACGCCTGGCATTCAGCGGTGATATTTGTGGCCACCATTATCGCCATTGTGGCTAACGTCCTGCCCATCGGCGCCATAGGCATTATCAGCATCACTCTTTTTGCGCTGACCTATGCCGCCGGCGACAAGAGCGCCGAAGGCGCCATCGTTACGGCGCTAAGCGAACTTAACAGTTCTCTGATTTGGCTTATCGTCGTGGCCTTTATGATTGCGCGCGGGTTTATCAAAACCGGCCTCGGGCGACGGCTGGCCCTGATGCTGATTCGGCTGCTGGGAAAACGTACCCTCGGCCTGGCTTACGGGCTGGCGTTCGCCGATCTGCTGCTGGCGCCGGCAATGCCCAGCAATACCGCGCGCTGCGGCGGGGTAATTTATCCCATCGCCGATTCGCTGGCGCGCAGCTTTGATTCTCATCCCGATAACGCATCGCGCAGTAAAATCGGCACGTTCCTGATCGTTTGCATCGGCAATGTCAACGATATCACCTCCGCGCTGTTTATGACCGCCTATACCGGCAACCTGCTGGCGGTGAAACTGGCAGCCGACGCCGGCGTGTCTATCTCTTGGTTCGAATGGTTTCTCGCCGCCGTGGTGCCCTGCGCGGTGTCGCTCGTCATTGTGCCGCCATGCGTTTATTTCCTGGTGCGCCCGGAGATTAAAAAGACGCCGGATGCGCCTAAGTTCGCCGCCGCCGAGCTGGAAAAAATGGGCCCGCTGGGCCGTTCGGAGTGGCTGATGGTCGTCACGGTATTACTGCTGCTGATACTGTGGATTTTTGGCTCAACCCTCGGGGTGGATCCCACCACCGGTTCGTTTGTCGGCCTGTCGTTTCTCTTGCTGACCGGCGTGTTGACCTGGGAAGATATCAAAAGCGAAAAGGGCGCCTGGGACACCCTGGTATGGTTCGCCGCATTGCTGATGATGGCCAACAAGCTGAAGGATCTGGGATTCACTACCTGGTTCGGCAATGTGGTAGGCTCGAATATCGGCCATCTGATGTCCGGCACGCATTGGGTGTGGGTGTTGCTGCTGTTAAATGCCGCCTATATGTACACCCATTACTTCTTTGCCAGCGGCAACGCGCAGATCGCCGCGCTGTATGCGGTGTTTCTGGCCGTCGGCATAGAGCTTGGCATTCCGGCGCTGCCGATGGCCTTTATGCTGGCATTTACCAGCAGCCTGTATTGCTCCCTGACCCAATATACCCATGCGCGCGGTCCCATCCTGTTTGGCGCCGGCTATGTGCCCACCAATGTCTGGTGGCGCACCGGTTTTATCATCAGCATAATCAACCAGGCGATATTCATGGCGGTGGGACTGGCCTGGTGGCGGATTCTAGGACTGTTTTAGCCGGCGATTGATTATTGATGTCCGCCCGCCGGCAGCGAATAGTCCATCCGCTTCAGATCGTCCAGCAGCCCCGGGCCGGTCGGCTCCCAGCCGAGCTGTTCGCGGGTCCATGCGCCGGAAGCCCGCAGGTCCATGCCCGCGAACATGGCGAACCAGCCGAAATGCTGCGGCGCCTGTTCGGGCGATAGGGACACCACCGGCACACCGAGTCCTGCTCCTACCACCTCCGTTATGATGCGCGCGCAAACGCCCTCCTCGGCAACGGCATGATACCTGTCCCCCCGGCGCCCCTGGTCCAGGACCAGCGCATAGAGCTTCGCCACATCCAGCACATGGGCCGCCGGCCAGCGGTTGGCTCCTTCGCCGACATAGGCCGCCACGCCTTTCTCCCGGCAGATCGCGATGAAGGGCGAGATAAGCCCCTGCTTGAACGTATCGTGGACCTGCGGAAGCCGCACCACGCGCACGTCGACGCCGGCCGCCAGCAGTGTATTGCCCTCCAGCTCGGAGGCCACGCGCGGATTGGGGTTGTTGGCGTTGAACACGTCTTCCGTCGCCGGCCGGCCCAGTCCGGCATCGCCCATGCCGGTTCCGGATGTTATGATGAGGGGCCGGGCGGAGCCTTTGAGAACGGAACCCAAGGCGTTAATGACCCGCCTGTCCTTTTCGCAATTGGCCACAAAGCGCGAAAAGTCATGATCGAATGCGGTATGAATAACCGCATCGGCCTTGGCCGCGCCGTCGCGAAGGCTGTCCAGATCCTCCAGATCGCCGCGATGCGCTTGCGCGCCGGCGGCCTCCAGGGACCGGGCGCCGGCATCCGATCTCGCCAGACCGAGGACGTGATGCCCGGCGGCAAGCAGTTCGGGTACGATGCGTGATCCGATGAAACCGGTCGCACCAGTAAGAAATACGCGCATAGAATACCTCCAGTGTTGTGTGAAGGAAGTGTTGCCTGAAAGCGGCCGCTATAAAAGTAGTGAGTTTATCGTAGTATAAATAGCAACAGGATCGCGTCGCCGGAGGGATTGCCACGGGGCGGGCCATCAACGTAAAAACGCCCGGAATCCGGCGATTTTCAGGGCGTTAGCCCATCGGCTCCCACCCTGGCAGCGATAACCGTCTTGATTGACACCGAATACACTACGCGGATATTGCCCAGTAACAATAAATAGTGTGGCATAATGGAGGCAGTCTGGCATATGCGAGATAACAGATAAAGCGACTCATCAGTGCTACAAGATAGATCCTTCGCGGCAAATATAGTGCGCAGGTCATTCCCTCATGCGCTGAAATAAGGTACAAGGCTGCATGAAAATACCAAATAGAATCCAACCGCTGGTGGCTGACGGTCTGATAGACGATGTGGTCCGTCGATTGAAAAGCGGCAAAGAAGCCGACGTTTACACTGTGTTATGCGGTGAAGAGATCCGTTGCGCCAAAGTTTACAAAGAAGCCACGCAGCGTAGCTTCAAGCAGGCCGTGCAGTATCAGGAAGGCCGTAAAGTCCGTAACAGCCGCAACGCGCGGGCTATGCAAAAAGGCACAAAGTTCGGCCGCAAGCAGCAGGAAGAGTCCTGGCAGACGGCGGAAGTCAATGCGCTATTCCTGCTGGCGGATGCCGGGGTGCGGGTACCGCAGCCCTATATCTGTCTGGACGGAGTGCTGCTGATGGAGCTTATCACCGACGCCGACGGCGTGGTCGCGCCGCGTCTGAGCGAAGTGATTCTGACGGAAGATGAAGCGGTAGCCGATTTCGACACCATGATCCGCAATATCGTACGAATGCTGTGCGCCGGTATCGTGCATGGGGATTTATCAGAATTCAACGTGCTGATGGACGCCAAAGGGCCGGTCATTATCGACCTGCCCCAGGCGGTGGATGCCGCGGCGAACAACCACGCCGAATCCATGTTCGAACGGGATGTCAACAACATGACCGAATACTACGGCCGGTTCGCGCCGCGGCTGCTGGAAACCCGTTATGCGAAAGAAATCTGGGCGCTGTATGAAGACGGGAAGCTGACACCGGAAACCATTCTCACCGGGCGGTTCGCTGAAAATACCCAGAAAGCCGATGTGGATTCATTGCTCGATGAAATCATTTCCGCTGAATATGAATACTACGATCGCCAGCGGGCACAGAAGGAGCGCGACCTTTAAAGCCCGCCGGGATGCCGCCTTGTTTATAGGTTCAGGTTTCCAAACGCACCACTCCAATCATGCTCGAATTTATCGATGGCGGCGTCCACCGCCGGAGAACTGATTAATTGTTGCGCCACGTCCAAAGGCAGGGTAATGGCCTCACAGCCTGCCAACAGGCAATCCAGCGCCTGGCGCGGGGTTTTGAAACTGGCGGCCAGCACTTTACAGCGCGGCGCGTGCAGGTGGAGAAGCGCCTGCAATTCCTGTACGGTTTTGATCCCGTCGCCGCCTTGCGCATCTACCCGGTTGACATAAGGGGCAATATATTCCGCGCCGGCCAGTGCGGCCAGCAGTCCCTGCGCCGGGCTGTAAACCGCGGTGCCCAGGGTTGTAATCCCGCCGGCGGTTAAAAGCTTGATGGCGGCGAGTCCTTCTGAGGTCACCGGGACTTTTACCACAATTCCCGGAATGCGCGCCACCAATTGCTTCGCCTGAGCAACCATTGTTGCCGCGTCGCGGCCCAATACCTGAGCAAACAAACGGCCATCTTTTCCCACGGCTTCCCGCAGGCGTGGCAAGACTTCCCATAACGGGACCTTACTGGCGGCAACAATGCTTGGATTGGTGGTAACGCCGGCAAGGGGGAATATACGCGTCAGTCGTTCTACTTCCGCGACATTCGCGGTATCCAGATAGAGTTCCATCGGTTTTCCTTTCATTCAATCGTCATAGTCACTTTCACGTTCGCGCTGATGCCAGATTAAAAAACATGGCGCTATTAAGCTATGCGTCAAAAGTGTCAAACACTGGATAAATGTATTCAACGCAATAAAACGTGCTTCAAGTCACACTTCGCATTGGATTTGACTTGAGTCCCTATGGGCAAGAGGGTTGAGCAAGCTCGCATTTTTATTTTAACAGTACAAAAGTCCAGTAAATGCCCTTTTTCTCGTCTGTCATCTTCCGTGGCGTATGCCTATTGTTTAAAGCGCCGGCTACCTTGAAAAAGCGGCCGGCCTGGTGGGTGTTTTCACGCCATTCTTTTAATGAGGGGTCTTCATGACGAATCGAGTCCAACAGCTGAAAAGCTCAATGCTGGCCCATCCCCGCGAAATTTCGCTGGAGAGGGCATTGCTCTATACCGCCAGCCATCGACAAACGGCGGGGGAGTCGGTGTTAATGCGTCGCGCCAAGGCAACCGCCTATATTCTTGATAACGTTGATATCGCAATTCGTGATGGCGAATTGATTGCCGGCAACCGCACCGTAAAACCGCGGTCCGGGATTATCTCTCCGGAAATGGATCCTTATTGGCTGCTTACCGAGCTGGATCAATTTTCCTCTCGCCCTCAGGATCGTTTTGACATCAGTGACGAAGATAAACAGATTTATCGCGAGCAGCTTTATCCTTATTGGGTAACGCGATCGATGAAAGACTTTATTAATGGTCAGATGAGCGACGAGGTTAACGCTGCCGTCAGTACGCAGATTTTCAGCATAAACCAGACCGATAAAGGCCAGGGCCATATTATTATTGATTATCCGCACCTGTTGAATAACGGCCTGGCGAAGCTTATTGCCGAGATGAAAAGCCGCTGCGCCGAGCATCAGGATAACGTCTTCTTTCAGGCCGGCTTGCTATTACTGGAAGCATCACAGCGACATATATTGCGTTATGCCGCCTTGGCCGACCAATTGGCGGAACGGTGCACAAACGATACCCGCCGTAAGGAGTTGCGGTCGATTGCGGATATTTCCCGTCATAATGCCCAGTATCGCCCGGAAGATTTCCGGCAGGCCTGTCAGTTGTTTTGGTACATGAACGTAATATTGCAATATGAATCTAACGCCAGCTCTTTATCACTGGGGCGTTTTGACCAATACATGCTGCCATTTTACCAGTCCTCTTTGAGCCGTGGCCACAGTCCGGCGTTGCTAAAAGAGTTGCTGGAATCACTGTGGGTAAAATGTAATGACGTAGTATTGTTGCGTTCAGCCGGCAGCGCCCGCTATTTTGCCGGATTCCCAACGGGTTATACCGTGATATTAGGCGGCTTGACGGAAAATGGCCGCAGCGCGGTGAATATGCTCTCATTCCTGTGTCTTGACGCCTATCAAACCGTTCAGCTTCCTCAGCCGAATATCGGCGTACGGGTAAATGAATTTATCGATCGTCCGTTCTTGCTGAAAACGGCGGAAACCATCCGGCTGGGAACCGGCATTCCGCAGATCTTTAATGATGAAGTGGTGGTGCCCGCGTTCCTGAATCGGGGCGTCTCACTAGAGGATGCTCGCGATTATGCGGTGGTAGGCTGCGTCGAGCTTTCTATTCCCGGCAGAACCTACGGTTTGCATGATATTGCCATGTTCAATCTGCTTAAAGTCATGGAGATTGTCTTGCTGGAAAATGAAGGCAGCGCGGTTATCACCTGGGACAGCCTGCTAAGGCAGATACGCGATAAGATTCGCCACTATATCAAGCTGATGGTGGAAGGCAGCAATATTTGCGATATCGGCCACCGCGACCGGGCGCCGGTGCCGCTGCTTTCTTCGTTTATCAGCGATTGCATGGCGAAGGGCAAGGATATAACCGAAGGCGGCGCGCGCTATAATTTCTCGGGTGTCCAGGGCATTGGCATCGCTAATCTCAGCGATTCGTTACACGCCTTGAAAGGTATGGTATTTGATCAACAGCGTCTGAGCTTTGATGAGCTTCTGGCGGTGCTGAAAGCGAATTTTGCCACTGCGGACGGGAAAAATATCCGGGCCCGGCTGATTAACCGCTTTGAGAAATACGGCAATGATATTGACGAGGTGGATAATATCAGCGCTGATTTACTGCGCTTCTATTGCAAAGAAGTCGAAACCTGGACCAACCCCCGCGGCGGGCATTTCTCGCCGGGGTCTTATACCGTATCCGCCCATATACCCTTGGGTGCGGTGGTCGGGGCAACGCCGGACGGACGTCTTGCGGGTGAACAGCTGGCCGACGGCGGGCTATCGCCGATGCTGGGGCAGGACAGCAATGGACCTACGGCGGTATTAAAATCAGTCAGTAAACTGGACAACTATTTGCTGTCGAACGGTACGCTGTTAAATGTGAAATTTACCCCGGCTACGCTTGCGGGTGACGGCGGGCTTAATAAACTCAGTGACTTTTTGCACGCCTTTACCAAACTGAAACTGCAGCATATCCAGTTTAACGTGGTGAATGCCCAAACGCTGCGGGAAGCACAGCAGCGTCCGCAGGATTTTGCCTGCCTGGTGGTTCGCGTTGCCGGTTATAGCGCCTTCTTTGTGGAGTTGTCGAGGGAGATTCAGGATGACATTATCCGCCGCACGGCGCATCAATTGTAAATGCATTGACTATCCGGCCGATGAAACGGCCCGCATTTTCAATATCCAGCGCTACTCCCTTAACGATGGACAAGGGATCCGTACGGTGATTTTTTTCAAGGGATGCCCGCATCGCTGTCCATGGTGCGCCAACCCTGAATCCATTTCCGGCAGTATTGAAACAGTGCGCCGTGAAAAAAAATGCCTCCATCGCGCTGTCTGTCTCTATGATGCGGATGAATGTCCCTCCGGCGCATTGGCGCGTATCGGCCGCGACGTGACGCTGGATGGCTTGGAAAAAGAGGTACTGAAGGATGATATCTTCTTTCGTTCATCGTCCGGCGGGGTGACGCTTTCGGGGGGAGAAGTATTAATGCAGGCTGAATTTGCCACGCGTTTTCTTGCCAGGTTGCGGCGATTGGGAATCAATACCGCGATTGAAACAGCCGGCGATGCGCCTGCCGCTCGTTTTCTGCCCCTTGCGCGTCAATGTGATGATGTGTTATTTGATCTGAAAATCATGGATGTAAAACAGTCAAAAGAAGTGCTTCATATCAATCTGCCGCGGGTGCTGAAAAATATGCGCTTACTGGTGGCTAACGGTATCCACGTTATTCCGCGCATTCCTTTGATTCCGGGATATACAATGACGCGGGAGAATATGTGCCGGGTACTGAATGTGTTGGCGCCTTTGGCAATAGATGAATTACATTTATTGCCTTTCCATCCCTACGGAGAGCCCAAGTATTCTCTGTTAGACCGGCCATGGCAGATGAAAGGCGTACCTGCGCCGGATGAAAGCGACATCGCTCCGTTGCGATTAATGGCTGAATCCGCCGGCTATCGGATTAAGGTCGGCGGCTAGTCCGCGAAAAGGATAGGAAGGTGACAGAATGACGCGTTATCTTGTTGCGGTAACTGCCTGTATAAGCGGCGTCGCCCATACGTATATGGCGGCGGAACGTTTCGAAAAATTATGCCAGCAGGAAAAATGGTCCGTGAAGGTTGAAACGCAAGGCGCATTAGGCACGGAAAATGCCATAACGGCGGAAGATATAGCGAGAGCAAATGTGGCGGTGCTTATCACTGACATTGTCATTGACGGCGCGGAACGGTTTGCAACGTGCAGAAGCGTTCAGACCACCACCCGCATTTTTTTGTTAGAACCCCATAAAGTCATGTCAGTAGTTGAACAAGCGTTTAATTTGCCCAATGGCACACATCTTAAAGTGAGCTGAAGAATAGGTAATATAAAGGGATGTGATACGAATCGCGGTATCCATACCCTTCATCGGGTAGATATGTCGTTACTCTCTTTATTGTCACATTGGCTTCGCCACTGGCTTCTGTATTCGGTTGGGGATCGGGCCGTACTTTTACGAAAAATACGACAAAAATAATTACTGTCGATGAAACCACAGCTGCTCGCGATTTCTTTAACCTTCATATCATAACCTTTAAGTAATAACTTAGCGCGTTCCAGACGAACGTGGTTAAGGTATTCGTTGAAACCAATGCTGCCGGTTTTTCTAAAAAGATGTGAAAGATAATTGGGAGAAATATGAAAACGTTTAGCAACATCATCGCGGGTGAGTTGAAACGAGGCGTTATCGTCAATATATTCCTGAATGACCTCAAATAACGCCCGGCTGGGGGTTAATTTCTGCGCCTGGTTGATGAGTTGGTCTGAGCAGTGGCTCAGCAAGCCGGCGAGAACCAATCGCGCGGTTTGCTGATCGTCCAGGTTGGAAACAATCTCATTCATCGCTTGCAGCAGAAAAGAACCGACCCGCGGGCCGAGGCGGGCGACGTTTTGTTTATCAACGTAGATGAGGTTATCGCCATCCCATTGCTGAATGCTAAAGCCTAATTTATTTTTGCTAAATAGAATGCTTAATAATGTCGCAGGACGGGTCCAGCTTATCAAATTCCATTTACCCGCGGGTATATAAAGCGCATTGTATTTTTTTAGAATTCCTTGGGCCTCCGGCAGACTTTTATCTTGAACTTCTCCTTCTATCACAATTTCGAGACGAGGAAAGCTTACGACGCTAGCCAAGGGCGGGGCAGGGAGCGAGTTATTCGGGTATTTTAAAGTCATTGCATGATGACGGGAAATCAACCGAGCAATGATGTCTATAACGTCTTGCTGCATAGCCAGATCTCTTTTAAACGTTAACGGGGATCTTAAAAGGTTTCATGAGGTCTTTCAAGCGAGACAGGATGGGTCATATTATGATTAAGAGCCTGAAGAAAACCTTCAAGCCCATGTGCAATGAAACCGAACATTCAGCTTTGGTGCCGCAGCCATTGTTAAAAACAGGCTTAGGTCATAACACGGCGGCCATTCGCCTGTTTTTCATAAAACGTCAAGGAGCCACTTTTGCGCCGGCGTCAGACGGGAGGCGGTTCCTGGTCTCAACCATTTGCGTTGATCCTGCTGCTGCGCATCCTCGCGATCGCAATATAAGCCATGTAAAACTCTGCGCCGGGTACCCACGGTATTGGTGGTCCCGCCATGCCAGGCATGGGCGTTATAAATCATCACGCTGCCCGCCGGCGCCGCAAAAATGGCTTCATCAGGATGCGGTAAGGCCGGGTCGGGCAAGATATCTTCGGGCAATTCCGGCCGATGGTGGGTACCGGGAATAATACGCGGCGCGCCGTTGGCCGCGCTCAGGTCATCTATAGCCCAGATTGCGTTGACCAGATGGACCTTTGGAAAATCGGGCCGGGGTTTTTTCCAGTCCGCATGCAGGGGCTGATGGCCGCCATGGTGAAGCGCTTCTCTGCCATTCAGGCTGGAGACCTTAAATGGTCCCTGGAAAATATGGCGGCATACCGACAGAACAACCGGATGTGCCCAGACTTTCTCCCATACCGTGCCTTTGTTGATCATGTTGGCAATCCGGGTGGCGGTCTCTTCCTGGTGATGCTCTATCGCGAGATTATCTCCCTCCTTTTTTACCAGCCCGTCAAACGCCGCACGCATATCTTCCAGCCAGTCCGGGTCAATAACATCGCGGATAACGACGTAGCCCTTGGTCTCCAACTGGTCAATCATATCGCGGGATAAATCAGCAGTGGCGCCAAGAGCCTCAAGATAGCTTTCAGATTGGGTTTTCATATTAGCTCCTTCATTTTCACGTTTTTGTAACGTATTAAAAAATACGCGATCATGAGCAATAAAGAAGCAGGCTAATGCAACGAAAATCTGGACATATGTGGCATGGCGGCAAAAATGTGATTTATATTGGAAATCCACTCATGGGACAGTGCGGCAACATCCGCAGAACATCGCGGCTAAAACGCCAGTCCTTTGCGCTTCGCCATATCAATAAAAGCCCGTAGCATTCGAGAGTGAGATAGTGATTATATGTTAAAAAGCTCAATCATCTTGAATGCATCGTAATACCCCCATATTTTTGTAATCTGCTGATTCTCGATATGTAGCACCCAGCAATAGCTCATATTAAAATCCGCACCGTTTTTTCCCTTTCCACCTGTAGCATGGAATTGCAGGCAGGCAAGGTTGCCATCGACGATCATCGTATCGATTATTGGGACAGGCCAGGATTCCAGCTTGTCATCAAGTCGTTTAATAAGTTGACTACGGTAAGCCTCTTTCCCTTGGTAGGTCCCGGATAAGGGCGAAGTTCCCATTGCATTGAACTCCAGATCTTCATGCAGTGCAGACATAAAATTATCTCCCCATCCCTGGCTTGCAATCGTCTGGAATAGGGACGTCAGAAACCGGCGATTTTTTTCGCTCATCATTTTCCTCGTAACTGTAGATGATAATTAGCGTGCGGCTTTGAGAATATCTGAGAGGCCGCGTGTTAATAACTGGCGTGGCGCATCGGTCCCATCGACCGGAAGAAGGGTTCTGCTGCGTATTTTCCAGCGCCCCGCATGGCGTTCGAGCTCCCAACGGTTAACCACAACCCGGTGGATACGGTACCCGGTTGACGAGCCATGATTAGCCATCTCGCGAATTTCACCCTGTTTATCCAGCTGTAAAAGTTGCAAGTAGGAGGTGACGATTGCCTTATCGCCGCGTAGGTCGATTAGCGGTAACCCGGCAAAGTGTGCCAGTCCGCCTTTGATTGCCTCCTCATGGGCCTGCCTGAGAATAAATGCCGCGATAGCCTCCACGCCTTTAGCTCCATCCAACCCCTCTCCGCGATTAAAAACCCCATCCTCCATATAGACAGCAGCGGTATATTCGGCGAGGCCGGTATCAGCGCTGGGAGGGTGAGAAGCGATAAGTTCATAAATAGCTAATGTATCCTCTATCATCTGCAGCCGCTGCTCTACGGTAGGCTGATTTTCATCGGTCATTGGTTCTCTCTCCTGTTTTTTACAAGCTTGCCTGAAGCGGAAGCTACATTATAATTATTCTTTCAAATTACATAATCCCGCATAAACTAAATGCAGTGATTATCCATGCTTAACAATAAGGGCGATTGATGATTGAAGGTTCAGATTTTTTGGCGCTAAAAACATTTATTTTGGTCGCGGAGAAATTGAACTTCAGGGCTGTCGCTGCCATGTTGGGCATTTCCGCGTCTGCCGTTAGCCAGCAGATTAATGGGCTTGAGGGACGCTTGGGACAGCGGCTTTTCAACCGCACAACGCGCTCCGTGGGCCTTACTGAGGATGGAAAATCACTTTATCTGCAAACCGCGCCGTTACTGGAGAATCTGGCAGGGGCGCTCGCACAGGCGCGCGCCAGAAGTCATATCATAAGGGGAAATATTCGCATACATGCCTTTCGTTCGGCAGCGATGATGTTCCTGGATCATAAGGTACCCGGTTTTCTGAGCTCTTTTCCCGATGTACATATTGATATCACCATTAATGATTCACCTACTGACCTTATCGCGGGAGGGTATGATCTTTCCCTACGGCTGGGCGAAGTGCTTGATCCCGGATTGATTGCGGTACCCGTTGGCGGCCGGCTGCATCAGATAGTGGTGGCCGCGCCGTCTTATCTTGAAACTCATGAAGATATCAAACACCCCGAAGATGTAAGGCAGCACAATTGCATTGGCTGGCGCTGGCCGGGAACGGTAACGCCGGAGCCATGGCAGTTTTTTTATGACGGCCAGATCAAAAACATTCCGGTAACGGGGAATCTGGTGGTGGACGATCGCGAGCGACAATATCAAGCCGCCATCGCGGGAATCGGTATTGCCCAGGTGACCGCGGAAAGAGTGAGCGCGCATCTTTTATCCGGCGCGCTACATCCTATTCTCAATGAATGGGATGTGGAGTTTGCCGGCTATCATCTTTGCTGGACTGCCGGCAAATCCATGTCTCCGGCGATGAGAGCCTTTATTGACTGGTTACGTCAGGATTAACGTATTTTTTGCTCAGAATAACGCTGCTCGCGTGCGCATATCGTTTGCGGGAGTTAACAGGCATGCTTGCCGTCTTGTTCACCCGTTCCATTGGGGAATATATATCCGCCATTGCGAACCAGCGCCTTTACCTCTTCGCTCACTTGCACGGGATGCTGACTGATTCTCGCAATGAACTCCTTTTGTCCCCGCACGTACGACTTCGCATCGTGCTGCGCGCTCCACAGGACAATGCTCAGCATGATGGGAATGAGGTCCAGGCCTTTCTCGGTCAGCGTGTAGAAGTCCTTGCGCCCGTCATCGGGGCTGGGCACCCTCGAGAGAATGCCTTGCGCCTCAAGAAAGGCAAGGCGGGAAGCAAGGACATTGGTCGCGATTCCCTCTTCCGATTTCAGGAACTCGCCATAGGTCTTCTTACCGGCAAAAACGATGTCGCGAATGATCAAGAGCGACCACCGGTCGCCAAAGATCTCCACGCCGTAGTTCACCGCGCAGTGTGACCTGATTTCTTTACCTGTCGTTTTCATGGCGAAATCTTAACATTACTTGCATATCGCAAGCAAATGCCGTGATTACTTTCTTTTTACAAGTAACTTTACTTGCTTATTGCAAGCGATATGTCTAGCATGGTTTGTATGTTGAGCGCGGTCGCTGGTACACGTCTGCTTGCTGTCGCTGGGCCTGCTCGCCCACGCCATCAAGCACACCAACTTTTCAATCGGGGCCAGCCTTCCCGGCTGAGCTCACCCGTAGCACTATTTTTTCATCTCACTTACGAGGAACAGCAACATGCGCGTTTTAGTTACTGGAGGAACCGGCCATATCGGTTCGTACATCATCCCTGAACTGGTCGCGGCCGGACACGAAGTTACCGGCCTGGCCCGCTCGGACAAGGCCGCAGATGCGGTGGCCGCACTTGGCGCCAAGGCGCGGCGCGGGGATATTTCCGACCTTGAGGGGCTCAAGGCGGCGGCGGCGGACGCCGACGGCGTCATTCACGTCGCCCACAGGCAAGACCTGCTTCCCTCCGGTGGGATCGACGCCGTGGCCGCCGCGGAACTCCAGATCATGCTCGCGTACGGCGAGGCGCTGGCTGGAAGCGGCAAGCCGCTGGTCGTGTCGGGGAGCATCGGCGCGCCCGGGTGGGAAAAGCTGGGCCGGCCGGCCACCGAGGAAGACCCGTCACTTCCCGGCGGCGATGCGTACAAGGGGACCCTGCGGGTGCGTAACGTCGTCGATCTCGCCGTCATCGGCCTCGCCGAGCGGGGCGTGCGGTCGTCGATCGTGCGGATCCCTACCATCGCGCACAGCACGACCGACGTCGCCTTCCTGCCATTGTTGATCGGGCTGGCGAAGGAAAAGGGCGTCATCGGTTATCCGGGAGAAGGCGCGAACCTGTGGCCGGCCGTACACGCCCGTGACCTCGCCATCTTGTTCCGCCTGGCGCTGGAGAAGGGTGGGGCAGGCAAATATTGGCATGGGGTCGAGAGCGAGGGCATCCCGTTCCGCGCCATCGCCGAGGCCATTGGCAGCCGCCTGAACGTGCCGGCCGTGAGCATTCCCGCAGACGTGCTGATGCTGCCGGGCTACTTTGGCTTCCTGGCAAACCTGGTCACGCTCGATCTCCCAGCATCGAACCTTATCACCCGGCAGGCCCTGGGCTGGGAACCCACTCAGCCCGGCCTGTTCGCCGATATGGATAACGGCCACTATTTTCCGGCTGCCTGACGCGCGCTGTATTACCGGGGCGATGTTCCGGTAATACATGACGAGCAACCTGTTAACTGACGAGGAAACAATATGAGCACTCCCATCTGCACCATCAGCATCATCGGCGCCGGCGGCATGGCCACGGCAATCGCGGGCCGTAGCGTCAAGGCTGGTCACGTAGTCGAGGTGATCGGCCGCGACCAGTCCAAGGCGCAGGCGTTTGCCGAGAGGCTTGGCGCTGGCGCGACCACCGGCACGTACGGCGCCGCACCAAAGGGGGACATCGTCATCCTCGCCGTGCCATACGGCAGTGCGGCGTCGGTGGTGGCCGATTTCGGGGCGGCGCTGGGCGGCAAGGTAATCATCGACATCACCAACCCGATAGCCCCCGACCTCTCGGGCCTTGTGTCCCCCAATGGCAGTTCCGGTGCGCAGGAGACTGCCAAAGGTCTCCCCGCCGGCGCGCATGTCGTGAAAGCGTTCAACACTCTCTTCGGCCCTGTGCTTGCCAAGGGTGGCCGGCTCGACGCGTTCATCGCAGGCGACGATGGAGAAGCCAAGGCCCGCGTTGCGGTTTTCCTCGGGAGCCTCGGCCTGCGGCCTTTGGATATTGGCGCCCTGCACATGGCCCAGACGCTCGAATCGCTTGGCCTCTTGATGATCGGCCTGGCAAAAAACGGCGCCGGCACGTTCGATATTGCCATGCACGTCGATATCGGATTGGCGCGATGAGCACGCAAGGGAACGCGCAGATCGTGAAGGCACTATTTGCCGCACTGGGCCGCGGCGGCCTGGTTTAAATCTCACAAACAAGAAGTACTGATGGCTTATGCAATTGCCGCCGTTTACGATCTAAGTGATAAATGTCAACTGCGCGTTTATGAGATGTATCTACCTTGGTATTGGAATATTTGCAATGTTAGTGCATAATAAGTGCATGTTGGTTGCATTGAAAGGAGTGACTATGAGTGCATCACTTCCGAACCCGCTGAGCGTTCAGTTTCGCGAGCCTAACACCGCCTACCTATCACCTGCCAGAGTAGGGGATTTTTTTGGCTTCCGAATCCAGGAACTGGCCGAGCGCGCGCATGTACATCGCAATACTCCTTCTTCACGGCCTCAAGCACAGCAATTGCAGCAGTATCTGGTGGATTTGGTGCGGGTTCTCGCGGTGGCCACCGAGATGACGGGAGATGCTCAGCAGGCCGTATTTCTCATCCGTAACGAACCCTTGCGCGCGTTCGGCTATAAGACGGCTGATGCCCTGCTCAGAGATGGTAGGGCCGATGACGTCATCGCCTATCTGGAATCGCTCGCCAACGGTGCCTCTGGATGATTGACGTTGTTCTTGACGGCGGGCGGTTCCCGGCGTTCTATCGGGTTCTTGTACCGGCCTTTGCCTCTACGCCCCGTTCCGGCATGGGGGCCGCCAGGCAGGGGGGACGCTTCAATCGTCCCCGTCAAGAAGCGCTATACCTGTCGGCTGATGAAGTCACGGCATTGGCCGAATACAAACAGGACAATCCCTGGCTGCAGCCTGGCACGATCTGCACTTTTTTCGCTAAAGAACTGCGGGTGGCTGATTTGAGCGCCGGATTCGACCCTGAGCACTGGGCCGAGCTGTGGGCCGACTTTGCCGTCGATTGGCGCACGGAACGTTTTGGCAACGGTGTCGAACCACCCACTTGGTATATGGCCGACGACGTGGTTGCCGCTGGCCTGGATGGCATCCTTTTTCCCTCCCAAGCCCGGCCGGGCGGAATCAATCTGGTGATCTATCGAAGTTCCCAACTGAGCGACATACAACTGTGCGTATATGATCCTGCCAGTAACTTGAAGAGTATTCCGCCAAATACTCATACGTAGCGCGCAGCATAGCGATGGCGCATGGATGAAAAACACCAAAACCGTTGTACAAACCAAAATGACAGGTTAAACGAAGTGGTAATACCCAATAAGGGCGAAGCTAATTCGGGTTCGTGTCGATGATAAATATTACAATCTTGGTTAGGCTCGCGACGGATTAACTAGTAGGGGGGAGGTCAACCCGGACGTAATCTGGCATCCTCGCTACTCTGGGTCCAATCACATTTGGCGGTCAGCGCTGTGCCAGGAGCAGACATTGCTCCCTCGCATCATTATGTATTAATCACTTGGGGTCGAGGCGTTTTCTATGAGAACTATGCATTTTCAGAATGCCAGTTAAACGCAAACGTGATGACTTGTAAGATAGTTACAGACGTAGCGGTGAATCATCAACGCTGGCGGGTCATTCGCAGGAGGAACGTTAACTGTTCCAAACCAGACAGGATTTGCCGGGCAGACTGAGCCACAAATGAAGGCAGGTATGCCCGCAAACTTACCAGCTATCGGTCTGTGGACATGCCCTGTAGAAATGGCTAGCAGTCTCGCCGGGGCGCGTCTAATCAAATCTTCCATATCAGGCAGACCTCTGCACATCGTTTTGTCTAGCGTTGGTATGCCAGATGCAAAGACATGATGGTGCATAAACAGCAATGACGGAGGGCCGCCTGCGTCGCTAAGTTGATTATCCAACCATTCCAGATGGTCAGTCACACTGCCGTATTCCTTATATTCAATCGTCGAATCCAGACCAATCAGGCGAATGACACCTGTGTTATGGATTAAGTGCAGGGCCTCTCCTTGGGCATCGTGCTCCCACCTGTTCTCATCCCAAATCGAACGTATCAGACTGCGGTCGTCTGAGTTACCCGGCAGGATCAACGAAGGGTAATTCTGCTGATTCAGGCGGTCAGCTATTTGTTTATAACCTTCCTGCCAGTGCCCATCCGTTAGATCACCTGTAAGTACCAGTACGTCCGGTTGCAGATGCATAAGCCAATTAAGTACCTGGTCGAACCGAAGCAGGTGATCATTTTCGGGTGAGGCGTGAATATCTGAAACCTGTGCTATCAGCATAAAGACCTCATACGATTGTTGTGGGGGGAACAAGAGCGTGATTCATGGCCATGAATCCGGTTCTAAACTTCATGTTGTTCACCACTATGACAAAAATAGACAGATTAATCAGGATCAGTAATCCAAAAGTTACGGTAAATCAGGCTTGCTGCAAAGGCGGTCGGAAATTCACAATGAATCGCTTAGCTCAATTCCGATTACTCAGAGCCAATGTTAGCAAGGATGCATAAGGTCCGCTTCTCGCTCTTAGCCGACTGTCATAAACCGCTAAAAACAAAAAGCCCGCATCAGTTCCCTGAGCGGGCTTTTCAATAATCTTGGCTCCTCTGACTGGACTTGAACCAGTGACATACGGATTAACAGTCCGCCGTTCTACCGACTGAACTACAGAGGAATTGTCGGAACGCCGCGAATACTAATGATGCCGGCCGGATTTGTCAAAGCGCATTTTCTTTTAGGGGCGCGTTTGGCCAAATTCTCGCCAGGATGCTGATTTTACAAGCAAAACTCCATTATCTCAAGGTTCATAGGCGGTTAACATGGCCTATCTCCTTTCCGGACGTCTGCCCAGGCCGGGTTGGGTCGGGCTCGCGACTGATTGTCCAGTCATCGTCACGCCATTGTCCATTGTGTCCATAATGTTCATTTTCCCGCCCCGTTA
Source organism: Sodalis sp. RH16 (assembly GCF_047324245.1). Taxonomy (NCBI): domain Bacteria; kingdom Pseudomonadati; phylum Pseudomonadota; class Gammaproteobacteria; order Enterobacterales; family Bruguierivoracaceae; genus Sodalis; species Sodalis sp. RH16. Next base: position 4,564,985 of record NZ_CP178737.1, read on the forward strand.
GGCACATCTTGTGTCCGGTTCCCGACAAATGGTTTGCTGTTTGTTCATAACCCGGTCCTAAAATAATAACCGTTTTAAAATAAATTTATAAAAATCAATAAATTGTATATGACGTGCTTTTGGTACATTCCCTGCTTGATAGAAAAGGTCAATCCACTCACAGGAGAATGTTCATGGCTATCCGTCAATGCGCCATTTATGGCAAAGGTGGCATAGGTAAATCCACTACGACCCAAAACCTCGTGGCCGCCCTGGCCGAGATAGGCAAGAAGGTCATGATCATCGGTTGCGATCCGAAAGCGGACTCAACCCGGCTGATCCTTCATGCCAAAGCACAGAATACCATTATGGAACTGGCCGCCGAAGTCGGCTCGGTTGAAGATCTGGAACTGGAAGATGTCTTGCAGGTGGGCTATGCGGGCATCCGCTGCGCGGAGTCAGGCGGCCCGGAGCCGGGCGTGGGCTGTGCCGGCCGCGGCGTCATTACCGCCATTAACTTCCTGGAGGAAGAGGGCGCCTATGAGGACTCCCTGGACTTTGTTTTCTATGACGTACTGGGGGACGTGGTGTGCGGCGGGTTCGCCATGCCCATTCGTGAAAACAAGGCGCAGGAAATCTATATCGTCTGTTCCGGCGAGATGATGGCCATGTATGCCGCCAATAATATCTGTAAAGGCATCGTGAAATACGCCAAATCCGGCAAGGTGCGTTTAGGCGGGCTGATTTGCAATTCCCGCCAGACCGACCGCGAAGATGAACTGATTATCGCCCTGGCGGAAAAACTGGGCACGCAAATGATTCATTTCGTACCCCGGCACAATATCGTGCAGCGGGCGGAAATCCGCCGCATGACCGTGATCGAATACGATCCTACCTGCGATCAGGCGAATGAATACCGCACCCTGGCGAAAAAAATCGTTGATAACAAACTGATGGTGATCCCGACGCCGGTGACTATGGACGAATTGGAGGCGCTGCTGATGGAATTCGGCATTTTGGATGTGGAAGACGAAAACATCATCGGCAAAACCGCCGCGGAAGAAGCGCAGTCCGTCTGATATCAACCTGCGTCAGTCCCTGAGCCGGCTACGGCTGGCTTAGGACATCAAGCCCACTATTTCTCGTAAAGGATATCGCCATGACCGATATTACCGGCGAACAAACCCTGGCGCTGATTCAGGAAGTGCTGGAAGTTTTCCCTGAAAAAGCCCGTAAAGAACGTGCCAAGCATTATATGCTGAGCTCCCCGGAAATGGAGAGCGTCGGTAAATGCATCACCTCCAACCGGAAATCGCAGCCTGGCGTCATGACGGTGCGCGGCTGCGCCTATGCCGGCTCGAAGGGGGTGGTGTTCGGACCTATCAAAGACATGGCCCATATTTCCCATGGCCCTATTGGCTGCGGTCAATATTCCCGCGCCGGACGCCGTAACTATTATACCGGCTACAGCGGCGTAAATGCGTTCGGTACGCTGAATTTCACCTCTGATTTTCAGGAAAAGGACATTGTGTTCGGCGGCGATAAAAAGCTGGCCAAGCTGATAGAAGAGATGGAAACGCTGTTTCCGTTAACCAAGGGGATTTCGGTTCAATCGGAATGCCCGGTGGGCCTTATCGGCGACGATATCGAAGCGGTGGCGCGGGAAGCGCAGAAAAAACTCGACAAACCGGTGGTGCCGGTGCGTTGCGAGGGGTTCCGCGGCGTGTCCCAGTCTCTGGGCCACCATATCGCCAACGATGTGGTGCGTGACTGGATCCTGTCCAATCGTGACGAAAAAGAGTTCGAAACCACCCCTTATGACGTCGCCATTATCGGCGATTACAATATCGGCGGCGATGCCTGGGCTTCACGGATCCTGCTACAGGAAATCGGCCTGCGCGTAGTGGCGCAGTGGTCCGGCGACGGCACCCTGGTGGAAATGGAGAATACGCCGAAGGTGAAATTGAACCTGGTGCACTGCTACCGCTCAATGAACTATATCTCCCGTCATATGGAAGAAAAATACGGCATTCCCTGGATGGAATACAACTTCTTCGGCCCGACCAAAATAGCCGAATCCCTGCGCAAAATCGCCGCGCTGTTCGATGAGCATATACAAGCCCAAACCGAACAGGTCATTGCCCGCTACCAGGGGCAAACCGAGGCCGTGATTGCCAAGTACCGTCCGCGTCTGGAAGGCAAGCGGGTGCTGTTGTATCTCGGCGGCCTGCGTCCCCGTCATGTTATCGGCGCTTATGAGGATCTGGGAATGGAAATCGTCGGCAGCGGCTATGAATTTGCCCATAACGACGACTATGACCGCACCTTGCCGGATCTGCATAAGAGTACTTTATTGTTTGACGATGCCAGCAGCTTTGAGCTGGAAGAGATCATCAAAATCCTCAAACCCGACCTGATAGGTTCCGGCATCAAAGAGAAATACATCTTCCAGAAGATGGGCTTCCCTTTCCGGCAGATGCACTCCTGGGACTATTCCGGTCCTTATCACGGCTACGACGGTTTTGCCGTTTTCGCCCGGGATATGGACATGACGTTGAACAATCCGAGCTGGACCCAAATGACTGCGCCGTGGCTAAAAACCGCCTGAGATTGCCTGCTTGCTAAACCCGTCGGTTCACAGATTTGTGGCGCGGGAGGAGAGAATCATGAGTCAGAGTGTTGAAAAAACCAAAGCCTGTTACCCGCTGTTTGAAGAGGCGGAATATCAGGCGCTGTTCAGTAGCAAACGCGACCTGGAAGAAGCCCACGGCGAGGCCCGGGTTAAAGAGGTCTTTGCGTGGACCACCACGCCGGAATACCAGGAGCTGAACTTTAAACGGGAAGCCCTGACCATCGATCCGGCCAAAGCCTGTCAGCCGCTGGGGGCGGTGCTCTGTTCCCTGGGGTTTGCCAAGACGCTGCCGTATGTGCACGGTTCCCAAGGCTGCGTGGCGTATTTCCGCACCTATTTCAACCGGCATTTCAAGGAGCCGGTGGCCTGTGTTTCCGATTCCATGACCGAGGACGCGGCGGTGTTCGGCGGCAACAAGAATATGAATGATGGCCTGCAGAACGCTTCCGCGCTCTACAAACCGGAGGTTATCGCCGTCTCCACTACCTGTATGGCGGAAGTCATAGGCGACGATATCAGCGCCTTTGTCGCCAACGCCAAAAAAGACGGTTTTGTGGACAGCAAGATAGCGGTGCCCTTTGCCCATACCCCGAGCTTTATCGGCAGCCACATTACCGGCTGGGATAATATGTTCGAAGGATTCGCCCGTGAATTCACCGACAAGAGCGCGGGCCGGGATTACCAGCCGGGCCGCAACGGCAAGATCAATCTGGTGACCGGCTTTGAAACCTACCTGGGTAATTACCGGGTTATCAAGCGCATGATGGAACAGATGGGGGTCGGCTACAGCCTGCTGTCCGATCCCTCCGAGGTACTGGATACCCCGGCGGACGGAGAATACCGCATGTACGCCGGCGGCACCACGCAGGAAGAGATGCGCGACGCCCCCAACGCCATCGATACCTTGCTGCTGCAGCCCTGGCATCTGCTCAAAACCAAAAAAGTGGTGCAGGAAGAGTGGCAGCAGCCGGCGACCCCGGTCAGCATCCCCATGGGATTGAACGCCACCGACCGGTTTTTGATGACCGTCAGCGAACTCACCGGCAAACCCATTCCCGCTGCCCTTACGCTGGAGCGGGGGCGGCTGGTGGATATGATGCTCGATTCCCATACCTGGCTGCACGGCAAAAGCTATGGCCTGTACGGCGATCCGGACTTTGTCATGGGCATGACCCAAATGCTGCTTGAACTGGGGTGTGAACCGACGGTTATCCTGTGCCATAACGCCAACAAGCGCTGGCAGAAAGCCATGAAAAAAATCCTGGCGGATTCCCCTTACGGCCAGGAGAGCGAAGTCTACATCAACTGCGACCTGTGGCACTTCCGTTCACTGATGTTTACCCGTAAACCGGATTTCATGATCGGCAACTCCTACGGCAAATTTATTCAGCGCGATACGCTGGCGAAGGGTGAGCAGTTTGAGGTCCCGCTGATTCGCATCGGTTTCCCGATCTTTGACCGCCACCATTTGCACCGCCTTTCCACCTGGGGCTATGAAGGCGCCATGACGGTATTGACCACCTTGGTGAACGCTTCGCTGGAAAAACTGGATCGCGACACCATGAAACTGGGCAAAACCGATTACAGCTACGATCTGATTCGCTAAGCCCTCCGCCCCGGATCTGTGCCGGGGCGGCTTTTGCTGGAGAACTGTGATGCCGAGTGTATTGTTCAGTGAAAAAAAAGATGGCTTGTATTGCTATATTGCCAAACAAGACCTGGAAGCGCGGGTTTTGCACATTGAGTTTGACGACGCGTCGTGCTGGGGCGGCAATGTCGAACTGGAGGGCGGCAAGTCCTATTATATTTATCCGCAACCGGGAAAACCGTCTCTTCCGGTGCGTCTGCGCGCCAGCAAAAGCGGCGGGGATGCTTCGGGAACAGGAGTATAAAAATGAATGTGCCAACAGACGATCCCTTATTCTGGCGCTTATTCGCCCTTGCGCAATTACTGCCGCAGTTTGCGCCGCAGGCCTTGATCCTCTGGCTGGAGCGGGAATGCCGGCAGCCCTTGTCGCCGGTCCTGCTGGCGCGGCTCGATCCCGCCGCGCTGGCACGGGACTTTCCCGCCGATGTCCCGCCGCCGTCGGCGGCGCAATGGCAGCAGGCGGCGGCCTGCCTGAAAGGTGATTTGCCAAGCCATCTCATTACGGACCCTGAGCGCGGGCAACCTTTGCAGCTGCGCGCCGCCTTTGCCTCCAGCAACGGCCTGATGGTGGACGGCCACTTTGGCCAAAGTACGTTGTTCTTTGTCTATGCCTTTGACGGACTCGAGCCTTTCCTGTATCAGGTACGCCGCTATCGCGACTTGCCTGACGGGCCGGAAGAGGGCAATGAAGCGCGGGCCAGGCTGTTAAGCGATTGCCATTTGCTGTTTTGCGAGGCCATCGGCGGCCCGGCCGCGGCCAGGGTCATCAGAAATAATATCCATCCGATTAAAATTAAGCCGCCCATGGATATCGGCCAACAGCTGCAAGCGCTGCAAACCATGCTCGGCGGCCGGATTCCGCCCTGGCTGGCGAAACGGCTGGGTAAGGCATCCCCTTATATCCAACATGACTTTTCTTTGTAAGCGAATTGATTTAGAGGACTTGGAATCATTTGCCAGCCGGTATCCGCGGGCTGGCTTTGTTATGGGTTCATTTTGTAATAAGCAATATTTTTTTGATATTTTCATTCCCGTGTTTTATAGCTAACTCCAATGGCGTCAAATTATCACCATCCTTGATATCCATATTGATATGACGATTTTCCAAAAGTGCCTCGACAATATCTTCACTGCCCATGGCGACGGCGATATGCAATGCTGTGCTGCCCGCCGTATTGCACCGGTTGATATCAAGATTGGGAAAAGGCAGTAACAGTTTAACGATACTCAATCGATTCTCTGTTACTGCTTTTATCAAGGGAGTAGTACGAGGGTTATCACCGTTAATGTTTATGGACTTATGGTTTATGATTTTTTTCGTGATGGAAAGATCTTTCGTCAAAGATAAAAACAAGGCCGAGTGCCCATCATTGTTGATGATGTTGATGTCGGTGCGTTTGTCATCTATAAGTTGCCTGATAATGATTTTTTTGCCACTGAATATGGCATAAATTAAAGCGGTATTCCCTTTGCAATCTTGAATATTGATATTGATATCACCATGTTTGAGTAATTTATTGCTTATCGCAAATATGCCCGTTTGTATCGCCATCATCAAGGGTGTTTTTCCTTTGTTGTCTTGAGGGTTGACGTCAATTTTTTTATATGAAAGCAAGTCAAGAAGTATTTCCCTTGAGTCTAACTTCACGGCCAAAGCCAACGCTGTTAATCCACTATTATCTTTGACGTTGATGTCGAGATCTGAACGAGTAAGAATGTAATCTATTAATATCCTATTTCTAAAAATAATTGCCGCCATCAGTAGCGTGGTGCCATTTTTGTAAGTATTATTTATAGGAAGTCTATTCTCTGTAAAGAAATGCGTGGCGGCTATAAAAATCGCAGGATGTTCTATTTCATAAAAGACATTTTCTGGATTATCAAGCCATTCTACATTTAAATTATTTGTGATTTGATTAATATCAGAATTGATAATAGAAAATTTAAGTAAATCTTCATCGAGAACGCCGCTTATTTTTTCTCTTTTCAGAATGTTCAAAGTAAGAGGAAATTGGATACAGTTTGACTTGTTCTCAATCCAATAAAAACCTTCAATGTATCTGATTCTTATTTTTATTGTCTCCATTGCCAACTGAATCTGGAAATAACGCTGGCTGATATCATGTTTCGCTAAAGCAGTAGCAATAGCGCTATAAATCATTTCAGGATATTCCAAAACAAACTCATTGATGCCTTTGTCAAATTTAACACAATCCGTAAAACATAAAAAAGGATAGTTTTTCCGCAAATAATTATTTATATTACTTGTTTTCTCTGAAGACAGGACTTTTTCTTTTGCTTTACAGTGGCGTTTTTTTAAGATAGTCAAAACGCCGTTATAAACTTCGTTCCCTAGGGAACTAATGATTTTCCCAAGGGAAATATCCCTAGTCAAATTCTGCATTAAATCACAAAGTGTGTCATCTGTCTCGGCGATTTTTTCAAAATCAATGGTTTTATCGCCAATCACATAATCAATGCCCCAAGGGGTGTCTCTTAACTGATACTTATATGCATTGATATATTCATCATTGCGGGATAATCCATGCATTTTTATGGCATATTCAAAAACTTTTTTTTCGATGAGTTGTTTTTTGATTATCCAGATTTTTTCGTAGATTTCGTTAGTGACTATACTGTTTATTTTTTCAAAAAATGCAGGGATGATATTCAATGCTATTCCAAGACCTTTTTCAATATAAATGTACATCCTTCTCAGGTCATCTTGAATCTCAGGAGTGTTTTTTTTTGCCACCAGCAGCATGATGCTATGCAAATATCGCCAGGAATCATGATAAAGGTTCAGTTTTAAGGGTTCGGGAATGCAGTCCGTGCACGAAAGTTCTTCAATAAATTGATTGATTATTTTGTCAACATTACCTGCTGCATTCCCTTGGCGTGAAATTTCATGCAACAAAATTTCAATCTGGGATAAATAGAATTGATACGGTTTATCTGGATTGTCTTCGGAAATATTATCATTGCGCTGAAGAATGTGATACATCTGCGCATCAGGGGAATCAGCATGAGAGAAGAATGTTCTTGTTAAAGAAGAGGCTGGAGTCTGTTGTAAATTGAATGGCACAGTTATATTGCCATTTATATTGTTTTCTATTGGCATAGTTACTCGCTGCAATAATATTTTATAGTAAGAGTAGAACGTTGTTTATGACCGTGCCCGGAGCTTAATGTATTAACATTCAATCATAAGTCAATCTTCCCAGCTTCCAATTTATTTTTTCTAAAAGAGATTTGTCCATTGGCGGCGCGCTGCTTGCCGATACCCGCATCTTCGGCAATCTGTTTTATCCATTGTCTGGTTTGTCGTATTCGTGACAATAAAAATAGCTTATAAATCAGCAGGTAAAGGCTGGCCTCTGAATTGCATTGGATGTGCAATGGGTAAAATAACGCCGCTTGGCTGAGAGTTCATGATGAATAATAACGACATTGCCGCCCTGTTTGTGGAACCCGCCTGTGAACACAATGGCAAACACAAAACCGGTTGTAAACCGCCCAAGCCCGGCTCCACCGCAGGCGGCTGCGCTTTCGACGGCGCGCAGATCACGCTGCTGCCGGTGGCGGATGTGGCCCATCTGGTGCATGGTCCCATCGGCTGCGCGGGGAGTTCCTGGGACAATCGCGGCAGCCGCAGCTCGGGACCGGAGTTGAACCGGCTGGGTTTCACTACCGATCTCAGCGAGCAGGATGTCATCATGGGGCGGGGAGAGCGCCGACTGTTTCATGCGGTCCGCCACATTGCCGAACGCTACCGGCCGGCGGCAATCTTTATTTACAATACCTGCGTACCCGCCATGGAAGGGGATGATATCGAGTCAGTGTGCCGCTCGGCATCCGCCGCCGCCGGCATTCCGGTGATTGCGGTGGACGCCGCCGGTTTTTACGGCAGTAAAAACCTCGGTAACCGTATTGCCGGCGACGTCATGCTGCGTCAAGTGGTGGGGCAACGCGAGCCGGCGCCCTGGCCCAGCGATTATCCGGTAGCGGAAAGCCTGGGGCATAGTATCGGCCTTATCGGCGAATACAACATTGCCGGTGAGTTCTGGCAGGTGCTGCCGCTGTTGGATGAATTGGGAGTGAGGGTGTTGTGCACCCTTTCCGGCGATGCGCGCTTTGCCGAAATCCAAACCCTGCATCGTTCCGAAGCCAATATGCTGGTATGTTCCCGCGCCTTGATCAATGTGGCCCGCCAGTTGAAAGAACAGTACGGCACTCCCTGGTTCGAGGGAAGTTTTTATGGTCTGCGCGAAATGTCTTCCTCCTTGCGCCAACTGGCGGGATTGCTGGGGGATGAGGATTTAATCGCCCGTACCGAGACCCTTATCGCCCGCGAAGAAGCCTTCGTCCAATCGAAATTGGCGCCCTGGCGCGATCGGCTGCGGGGGAAACGGGTTCTGCTCTATACCGGCGGGGTTAAATCCTGGTCGGTAGTGTCGGCGCTGCAGGATCTGGGGATGGACGTGGTGGCCACCGGCACCCGCAAATCAACCGAAGAGGATAAGGCCCGCATCCGCGCGCTGATGGGCGAGGACGCTCTGATGATGGATGAGGGCAATCCCCGCCTGCTGCTGGACACAGCCTATCGCTACGGCGCCGATATGATGATTGCCGGCGGCAGGAACATGTATACCGCTTATAAGGCCCGGCTGCCGTTTCTTGATATCAACCAGGAGCGCGAAGAGGCATTCGCCGGTTACCAAGGCATGGTAAATCTGGCGGCGGCGGTATGCCGTACATTGGAAAGTCCGGTCTGGCCGCAGGTCAACCGTCCCGCGCCCTGGCACTGAAAGGCTGAGGAGAAGAAAATGACACAGGTCGTCCGTTCCGTTAAACCGCTAGCCGCCAGTCCGATCAAAAGCGGACAGCCCCTTGGGGCCATCCTGGCCGCTATGGGGCTGGAAAATTGCATCCCGCTGGTTCATGGCGCGCAGGGGTGCAGCGCTTTCGCCAAAGTATTTTTTATCCAGCATTTCCATGAGCCCATCCCCCTGCAATCCACCGCCATGGAGCCGATTACCACCATTATGGGGGCTGACAATAATATTTCCGCCGCGCTGCAAACCTTATGCGAACGTAACGCGCCGCGCATTATCGTGCTGTTAAGCACCGGCCTGTCGGAAGCCCAGGGCAGCGATTTAAGCCGGGCGGTGGCATTATTCCGCGAAAGCCATCCCAAGCACCGGCAGGTGGGGATATTAACCGTCAGTACGCCGGATTTTTACGGTTCGATGGAAAACGGTTATGCCGCGCTGCTGGAAAGCTTGGTACAGCAATGGATACCCGCCGTACCTCCGGCGGGTATCCGCAATAAACGGGTGAATGTGTTTCTCAGCCATATGATGACCCCCGGCGATCAGGAGCTGATTCGCAGCTATGTGGAAGCGTTCGGCTTGCAGCCCGTCATGGTGCCGGATTTGACCCAATCCCTGGACGGCTATCTGGCCTGCGGGGATTACCACTCTCTGACCCAGGGAGGAACGCCGTTTCGTCTGATGGAGCAGCTGGGACAAAGCGCCGCGAGTTTCATTATCGGCGTCTCGCTGCAGCGGGTGGCCGCGCTGCTGGAGCCCCGTAGCCGGGGAGAATGCTTTCGTCTGCCGCATTTGATGACGTTACAACAAATGGATGAATTTATCCTGCAATTGCACCGTATTTCCGGGCGGGAGGTGCCGGCCTGGATCGAGCGCCAGCGCGGGCAATTGCTGGATGCCATGATTGATTGTCACGGCGCGCTGCAAGGCAGCCGACTGGCGATGGCCGCGGAGGCGGACCTGCTGCGGGCATGGGTGGATTTCGCCCGGAGTCAGGGAATGGATGTGGGCAGCGTGGTGGCGCCGGTGAACCAGCCGGGCCTGGCGGCGCTGCCGGTGGAAACCGTCGTCCTGGGGGATTTGGAGGATTTGTCGGATTTGCTGGCGGCTAACCCGGCGGATATGATTTTTGCCAACTCCCATGCCGCCGGCCTGGCGGAGCGGCTGGATATTCCGCTTATACGCACCGGCTTTCCCATTTATGATCGGCTGGGAGAATTTCGCCGTACACGCCAGGGATATGCCGGTATGCGCGATACGCTGTTCGAATTGGGCAATGTCATGGAACATCGCCGGCATCACCAGCCGGTTTATCACTCTCCCCTTAAGCAGGATTTTTCCCGGATTCCCGCCGAACAGGACAGCGGATTATGATTAACTTCCAGCGCAATTTGCGGGTGACCACCGATTCGGACTCGGATTATACCCTGCGCGTCGCCTTCGCCAGCTCCGATTTACATCATGTCAATCAGCATTTCGGTTCGACGCCCCGGCTGGCGATTTACGGCGTGAAGCCGGATCGGGTCAATCTGTTGCAAGTAACGGATTTCATGATTCAGCCGGGACACGATTTGGATAAATTGGCCGGCCGCATCGCTGCGCTGGACGGCTGTCTGTCGCTGTATTGCGTGGCGGTGGGGGAGAGCGTATTCCGGCAACTGCTGCGGGTGGGCGTCAGGGCGGTAAGCGTCCCCGCCGCTACGTCCATCGCCCTCCTGCTGACGGAGATACAGGAAAACTGGAATGCTCCCTGTCTGCAACGCCATCAGGCCAAACGGGATCCGCACCGTTTCGAGCATTATCAACAGGAAACCCATTGGGAAGAGGACGAGTATTAATTGTGTCATTTCTCTGACAAAACCGACAACCCACCCCGACATGTTCGGGGTTTTTTATCGGCAGGGTGCGGCTATCTTATTGAAAAATCGCTAAAGATGTGACTGGCATCACATTTGCTCCTTATCTATGACCCTCTTGCGGAGCGACAACATGATTCAGATCGAAGCGGAAGCCTTGCAACAGCTCCTGGCCTTGCAGCAGCAACTCACCGAACCCTGCGCCGGTTTACGCATCAGGCTGCAAGGCGACGGTTGCCAGGGCGGGCAGGTGACCCTGGAGTGGACGCGACGGCTACGGGAAGAGGATTACCCCGTCAGCTATCAGGGGCTGGTCTTGATAGCCGCCATCACGCACTGGCCCTATCTGCACCGGGCGGTGATCCAGGCGGGCGCCCAGGGGCAGGAGCCGGGAATATGGATTGAACTACAACTGCAGGGGACAGCCTGTCACTGCGACAATCAGGTATGCGCAACACCACAGACAATGCTGTGAGTAGGAGAAAAATTTATGTGGAATTATTCAGAAAAAGTTAAAGATCATTTTTTTCATCCGCGTAATGCCAAAGTCGTCGAACAGGCGAACGCTATCGGGGATGTCGGCTCCATCAGCTGCGGCGATGCGCTCCGGCTGATGCTGCGTGTGGATCCGGCCACTGAAATCATCGAAGAGGCAGGATTCCAGACCTTTGGCTGCGGCAGCGCCATTGCGTCGTCGTCCGCCCTGACCGAACTGATTATCGGCCGCACCCTCACCGAAGCCTCGCAGCTGACCAATAAACAGATAGCCGACTATCTCGACGGTTTGCCGCCGGAAAAAATGCATTGTTCGGTGATGGGTCAGGAGGCGCTGCGGGCCGCTATCGCGCAATTTCGCGGCGAAGCGCCGGAAGCGGATCATGAGGAAGGGGCGCTGATCTGTAAATGCTTCGGCGTTGACGAAGGCCATATCCGCCGGGCGGTGTTGCAAAACAACCTCACGACGCTTGAGGATGTGATTAATTACACCAAGGCCGGCGGCGGCTGCACCTCCTGCCATGAAAAAATCGAACAAACCCTGAGCGAAATCCTGAGCCAACAGCCGGTGGTGGCCAAGGCGCCGGAAAAACCCCGCGACAAGAACTGGCTGGCGGTGGAGGAGGTGATCGCCGGGCTGCGTCCGCATATCCAGGCCGACGGCGGCGATATGCGGCTGCTGGATGTCACTGAAAAGCAGGTGACGGTATCCCTCTCCGGCAGTTGCAGCGGCTGCATGATGACCGATATGACCCTGGCCTGGCTACAGCAGAAATTAATCGAACGCCTGGGCCGTTTTATGCATGTGGTGTCGGATACAGCCACCCTTTCCACCAGCGCAGTGTGAGGCAAACCGATGAAACCTGTTTATCTGGATAATAACGCCACCACCCGTATCGATCCCATGGTGCTGGAAGCGATGATGCCGTTCCTGAGCGAACATTACGGTAATCCTTCTTCCATCCATGATTTCGGCCGGCCCGCCGGCATCGCGCTGGAGCGGGCGCGGGAGCAGGTAGCCAGCCTGCTGGGCGCCCGCCACGACAGTGAAATCATTTTTACCTCGTGCGCCACCGAGGCCACCTCCACGGCTATCTTGTCGGCGGCGGAAGCCTACCCGGAACGCCGGGAAATCATCACCACCGTCGTAGAGCACCCCGCGACGCTGCAGGTGTGCGAACGTTTGGAGCGCCAGGGCTACGTTATTCACCGCGTGCCGGTAAACGGCGAAGGGGCGCTGGACTTAGGCATTTACCGGGCGGCCTTGAGCGATAAAGTGGCGCTGGCCACCGTGATGTGGGCCAATAACGAAACCGGGGTCATCAATCCGGTACGGGAGATGGCGGAGCTGGCCCATCAGGCGGGCGTCCTGTTCCATTGCGATGGGGTGCAGGCGGTGGGGAAGATTCCGGTCTCGCTGGCGGATACTGAAATCGATATGCTGTCCTGTTCCGGTCATAAGTTTCACGGCCCCAAGGGCGTCGGCGCGCTCTATGTCAGGCGCGGCACCCGCTTTAGGCCCCTATTGCGCGGCGGGCATCAGGAACGGGGCCGGCGCGCGGGTACCGAAAATATCGCCGGCATCGTCGGCATGGGGACGGCGGCCGAGCTGGCGGATATTCATCTGCCGCTGATGGCGGCCCAGATTGCCGTCCTGCGGGACCGGCTGCAGCACAGCATCACCAGCGCCATTCCTTATACCCTGGTAATGGGCGGCACCCAGCCGAGAACGCCGAATACGGTGAATATCGCCTTTGAATATATCGAGGGGGAGGCGATTTTGCTGTTGCTCAATCACTGCCGGATCGCCGCCTCCAGCGGCAGCGCCTGCACGTCCGGTTCGCTGGAACCTTCCCACGTCATGCGCGCCATGGGCATTCCTTATACCGCCGCCCACGGCACTATCCGTTTCTCCTTATCCCGCTATACCCGCGAAAAAGAGATCGAGTATGTCATTGAGCAGCTGCCGCCGATGATTGGCCGCCTGCGGGCGCTTTCACCCTACTGGCAGGGAGATCACCCCATGATGGCGGCGGATGCCGGCGGTTTTGTCCCCACTTACGGTTAAGCACAGGAACAGACCAATGACCGCTATCGTGATTAACGACACCACGCTGCGCGATGGTGAACAAAGCCCCGGCGTGGCCTTCAGCGCCGTGGAAAAGCTGGCCATCGCCGTCGCGCTGACCGACATCGGGGTGGGCGAGCTGGAGGTGGGGACGCCGGCGATGGGTGATGAGGAGTGCCGGCGCATCGCCCTGGTGAGGCAGGCGTTGCCGGGCCAGACGCTGATGGCCTGGTGCCGCCTCAATCGCAAGGAGATCGGGCTGGCGGCGGATCTGGGACTGGATTGGGTGGATGTATCGCTGCCGGCCTCGGCCCAGATGCGCGATTATAAATTGCGCTTGAACTGGCCGCAAATGGCGCGGGAACTGGCAAGCCATATTCTTTACGCCCGCCGGTGCGGGCTGCGGGTGAGCGTGGGCTGTGAAGATGCCTCCCGCGCCAGCGACGAAGAGTTGGGACAGATAGCGCGAGCGGCCGGCGATGCCGGCGCGCTGCGGCTGCGTTTTGCCGATACCCTGGGAGTACTGGATCCTTTCGCCACCTACGACCGCATTAAGGCGTTACGTTGTCACTGGGATGGCGACATCGAAATGCACGCCCATAACGACCTGGGCCTGGCCACCGCCAATACCCTGGCGGCGGTGCGGGCCGGCGCCACCCACGTCAATACCACGGTAAACGGCCTGGGCGAAAGGGCCGGAAACGCGTCGCTGGAAAGCGTGTCCATGGCGCTGGAGACCTGTCTGCATAGGGACACCGGCATCCGTTTCGAACAATTGCCCGCCCTTTGCCGTCAGGTGTCCGCGGCGGCCCGCCGCCCCATCGACCCGCAGCAGCCCCTGGTGGGGGAACAGGTGTTTACACATGAATCGGGTATTCATGTCGCCGGTTTGTTGAAGAATGCCGCCTGCTACCAGAGCATCGATCCGGCCCGTTTCGGCCGCCATCATACCCTGGTGCTGGGCAAGCATTCCGGTCGTCACGCCGTGACGCGCATTTTTGCCGATTTAGGCTATACGCTGGCGGCGAGCCAGGCAGAGCAATTGCTGCTGGTGCTGCGCAGCCGCGCCGAGGTGTGGAAACACAGCCCGTCGGAGGCGCAGTTGCAGCAATTATATAACGAATTATTCGGCGTACCGGGACCGGACATGGGGCTGGCGCTCTGCTCAGGGGGGTGATATGGAATGGTTTAACGCAATACCGGGCATTGATGAGATTGATACCGCCGAGGGCTTTTTCGACTTTTTTGACTTGCCCTACGATCCGTCGGTTATCGTCGCCAAGCGCATGCATATCATGGGGGATTTTCACCAGCGGCTGGCCGCCATCATCACCGTGCCGCTGCGGGATATACCGGAGGGGGAAGACGGGGCGGCGGCGCGTAACAAGGCGTACTGGTCCCTGGCCCGGCATCTGCTGGGGTTGAGTTACGACCACTTTTTGCAGGGCACGCTGGCCGCACAGTCCGGTCTGGCGGTGTACCAGCGCAATAACGACAAGCGCTATTTCATACCGTTGAACGCCTTGAGCGAGGTGCGGCCATGAAACCCAGCTATGATTTCGGCTCCAGGGTCAGGGTTATCCGTTCGTTGCGCAATGACGGCACTTTCCCAGGCAAACCCCGCGGGGCGCTGCTGGTGCGTAAGGGCAGCATTGGTTATGTGCGGGAATGGGGCAGCTTTCTCCAGGATAATCTGATCTACCAGGTCCATTTTGTGGAAGATGACTGTATCGTCGGTTGCCGGGAGCAGGAACTGATTTCCGGCAGCGCGCCCTGGATTGCCGGCGAATTCCAGTACGGCGATTGGGTCAGCGCCGCGCTGCCCCTGGCCATTGCCGGCCAGCCGGTGGTGGTGGCGGGGCAGGTGGGGCAGATCATGGATGAAATCCGCGATCGGCAGCCCATGTCCTATGTAGTGCTGTTCGACGGCCGGTTATTCCAGGTGCCTGAAGCGGCGCTGGCGCCACAGGTTTGCGAAAGCTAAGGGGAGGCGGACCGCAATGCAGCAATGGCAGGTTTATACCCGTTTGACATTATCACTGTCTCTATACCGCAATCCGCCGTGGTTATTGAGCGCGGAGCAGTCCGACGAATTCGAGCGGCAATATCACCGCCAGGTCAGCCTCGAAAGCCGGATAGAGGAACAGGCCGCCGCATGGGACATGTTCGCTTCTGAAGGTGAGGTTCAGGCCGCCCTGGACGCATTGAATCTGCGGGTGGCCGCTCAGGAGGAGTGGCCGGCGCAGCTGGCGCGCAGCGGTTTGGATCGCAACGGCCTCTATCGGGCCATGGCTCATCAGGTCCTGCTGGAAAAAGTTCTGGCACAGGTAGCCGAACAGGCCCCAGGGCCGGACGAGCAGCGGGTGGTTGAGTGGTACAAAGCGCACCAGGGGCAGTTTATCCGGCCTGAGCAGCGCCAGTGCAGCCATATCCTGTTGACGGTGGACGAAGATCAGCCGGATTGCCAGCCTCGCGAGGTGCGCCAACGCATAGACGAGATACATGCTCGCCTGGCGGAGGACTTCGGACAGTTTCCCCTGCTGGCCCAGCGCCACTCCCAATGTCCCACCGCGCTGGACGGCGGCAATCTGGGCTGGGTCAGCCGCGGCTTGCTGTTTGAATCCCTGGATAAAACGTTATTCGGAATGTCGGCGCCGGGCATCAGCGGGGTGGTGGATAGCCCCATCGGGCTGCATATCCTCCATTACCGCGACATCCGCCCCGCCTCCACGCTGCCCCCTGACGAGGCCATAGCGTCGATTCGCCGGCAGTTCCGGGAAAAACTGCAAAAGCAGCACCAGCGGGTATGGCTGAAGGGGCTTCGCCCCTGATAGCGCTAATGATATCAGGCGCGGCAGTCTACAATGTTAATTAACCGGAAGCGGCGCATCGGTTAATAAACGATAATCCATAATGTCCCACCAGTCCTGTTGTTCAATATAGCGGTTGCTCCATTCCGGGCCTTCACACAGCTCAACTACCGATTTGCAATATTCTCCCAAGGCTTCGCTATCGGCGAACGAGACATAATGTTCCAGACAATAATCATCTTCACCCACGGTCCTTATATACCAGCGTTTGTTTTGTGCCATGGACAGTCGCCCATAGAACCATTTATCACGATCTGAAACCCATTGCCAAAATGCCGTAAGATCCCGGCGGGCACGCAGGGTAGGTTTATAAAGATACATAAGGTGCAACATAACGTTATCTCCTCGCCATCAAGATGTATTTATTTTATCTACCTTTCTAATGACATGCCCGGTTAGTGCACCAATGATAAAAAGGTATCCCTGGATGTTTTTTTAATCGGCACGGCCGGAGACAAAGGTCACTTTTTTTATACGAAAATTATCTAAGTATTTTATCGATTAAAATTTGATAGTGATCACGTTGTGAGATGCCTAAGAGAGAATGTTAAAAAAGAGTATGCGACAGGGCTGGAAAGGACATAGGAAGGCGTGTCAATCACTTTTTTAATAATCAAGCGTGAACCCATGAATAGACTGGTTTTTGAGAAATTATATAATAAACCTATGAAGCAGATTTTATTCATAGTCGTTTGATACTTCCCAGGGAGTACTACTGTTTCAAAGAAAATGAAAAGACATCATATTATGAGCAGACGTTTTCGGTCCTCTCTCTGGTTATATGATCTTTTTTTTTGCTAGCCTGTAGACCGATAAAAAGGCAAGAATGCATAATGTCCCCCTAAGCTTTTTCGTATTTATTCATCGACCTTCCACGGACGGAGTAATCCCATGATGCGTCTACAACTTGGCCAGCTCTATGATATTGAATATTCTTTAAATCCGATGAATCTTTTTTTCGGCGAAGTTCTGCTGCCGTTAGAGAGGCTGAATCCAGCCTATGCCGAAGAGGCCGTACGGCATCTGGCGGCTACATTCGAAATGCTGAGGGCCTGTTTCATTTTTAACGGTATCGACAGCCGGACAAATATCCTTTCCGCCGATGATCCCTGCTTCAACCAAGCGTTCGAATGCCGTCCATCATCCGTCTGCGCGGATACGCGACAGGCAGATCTTACGGAGTATGTGAATGAAACCAGAAAGAAAATGTCCGTCGGGATACCGCCTTTATTCCGGTATTGTCTTTTCACCAGCCATAACCCCCAACATCAGCGCGTGATATTTATCATCAGCCATTTGATATGTGACGGCATTTCCAGCAGGATCCTCTGGCGAGAATTTTCCCGGGCCTACCAGTGCGCGGCAACAGGGGGCGTCATTCCACGGCAGTGCAACCGGCATTACCGCCGACTTGGGCAGGAATTGATTAACCGGCACTATTCGCTGATGGGGCAGGAACGCATGTGTTTAACGCCCACGGCGGGTAAACGAATCGATATAATGGCGAGCGCGCTATCGAGGGATCGCCCGGTCTGCTTAATGAAGAACCGGCGTACCGAAACCCGGCGCTTTCATGGCGAATCCCTTGCGCAACTGCATTTTGCGGCTCGCGGCCAAGGATTGAGTTTATCGGAGTTTTTTCTGATTCTTCTGCTGCGAGCGCTTGCCTCAGTCTATGGCGAAGGTTTCGTCGCCGTCACGCTCTGGTTCGCGCCGCATTTTATCGGTGAGTGGCGAACGCCGGTATATGACCTGGTGGGCTCGGCGGCATTTCCAATGCCCGCATGGTTCTCAACGCAAGTTCATCAGGAGACAGCGGACGCCACCGTTGCCCTGAAACAGGGGTTATATGCCGCCATGGCGTGCGCCGCAGATTATGCCGCCTGGTTTTATGCGCCGGTCGCCATGGTACAAAGACCGACAATGCCGTCCATCAGCTTTAATTTCGTCGGCGATCCCCGGTTCTCGCCGGATATTCTTGCTTACCGGCTGGCCCCTGAAGAGGTGCGCATCGGCCGGGCCGATAATGAACTTGCCGAGTCCCCTCTCAGTTGTGAAATTGAGACCTACGGCGATATGCTTGAACTCACTTTGGCGGCGTATCCCGATGGGGGGCTGGCCTCTCTCCCTTCCTTGCTTTTATTCAATATAGAAAAGGAATTATTTCCGCTGCTGGCCGCTAAAAAATAAAAAAGCCATTATAAGCTTGTGATTGTTGGGAACTTCATATTACCAGTAATTAACTTAACCGTTTTCTCCTTTTGGTGAAGTTACGAGTGCCATTACCAGACTTTATGCTATATATATATTATAAAAAATAGTGAGTCTCAACGGCATCAATAATGCCAATAATGAGTGTGATTATATAATGTGGCAACTCGAAATTTTAGTGAAATTTTTTTTGATAAAAAAGTGAATAAAACAAGGTATTTTAAGATCTACATCGGGTGTTAATATCTATTAGGATGATTTTCTGCTTGCCTAAATCGGTTGATTTTATCAAAACCGGATTGCTATCTTTCTGCGATAATGGTATTTCTTGGGTGCCATTAAATTTCAGCATGAAAAATCATCCTCTTTCATAGGATGGCAAAATTATATTAAATATACAATATTAAACTGATGGGACTATTACGCAAAGGGAACGTTGCATGAATATACAGTCTGGCTTCATCCATATACAAAATATTATTCTTCAAGAACTGGATCCGGGCTGTACTGACTCTATTTCCCCGCACGACCGCATGGGATCGCGGATAACGGATTCCGTTGCCGCTGCCGCTTTTATCGGCCGCCTGTCACGACGGCTTGATCGAGCCGTACCGCTGAGGGTGTTTTGGGACTATCCCACTGCCGCTGAACTGGCCGGATATCTCGCCGAACCCTCTCCGGCGCCGGCGAGTTTCCCCCCGGATGGAATCAAGAGCGCGCGGGCGACCTCCCTTGAACCCATTGCCATTGTCGGGTTGGCCTGCCGCATGCCGGGCGCCGGCGACGCGGCGGCGTTTCGGCGCTTGCTCAGGGCGGGGCGTTGCGCAGTGGGACCGGTACCCGAGGGCCGTTTCATTGCCGGCGCGTTGCAGCAGCGGTGGAGCAATCCATCATACCGAGGAGGCTTTTTGCCTGATGTGGCGGGCTTTGATCGGCGGATTTTCGGCATCTCCCGTCATGAGTCTTCCAAGATGGATCCGCAACAGAAATTGGTGCTCGAGGCGGGCTGGTCCGCTATCGAAGACGCAGGGCTTGATCCGGTAGGCCTCAAAGGGGGGCGAGGCGGAGTATTTATCGGCGCCATGTGGAATGATTTTGCCCATTATGCCGTGTCGGGGGAGATGTCCGCACACTCCGCCACCGGAATGGATCCCAGTATCATTTCGGCTCGCCTATCGTTTCTGCTCGGGTTATCGGGGCCCTCCCTGACGATAAATACGGCATGTTCTTCATCGTTGGCGGCCGTCCATTTGGCCTGCCAAAGTCTGCGGGCGGGAGAGTGCGAATTCGCCTTGGCGGGTGGGGTGAATGTGATCCTGTCCGAGCACAGCAACGCGGCCATGCACGCGCTCGGCGTGTTATCGCCGACGGGCGCCTGTCATGCCTTCGCGGCACCGGCCGACGGCTACGCCCGTGCCGAAGGCTGCGGCATCCTGCTGTTGAAGCCCCTGTACGCGGCTCTCGGGGACGGCAATCCAATCTATGGAACGGTATGTGCCAGCGGGGTCAATAACAACGGTTACAGTACTTCCCTGACCGCTCCATCGGCGCGGGCTCAGGCGGCCCTGATGCGGGAAGTCTGCCGTCAGGGGGAAATTACGCCCGGTGATGTGGACTACCTCGAGGCTCATGGCACGGGAACACTGCTGGGGGATCCCATTGAGGCCGCCGCGGCCGCCGAGGTGTATTGCCGGGGGCAAAACAGGACCCGACCCTTGATTGTCGGTTCGGTGAAGGCCAATATCGGCCATTGCGAGGCCGCGTCCGGCGTGGCCGGCTTGATTAAGATTCTGCTCGCCATGCATGACGGCGAGATACCGCCGCAGGCTAATTTTCAGCATCCCAACCCCCATATCGACCTGTCGGCATTGGGCATAACCCTTCCCCGGCAACCGGTTCCCTGGCCAGCGGGCAACGGCAGGCGCCTGGCGGCGCTGAGTTCTTTTGGGTTCGGCGGGACCAATGCCCATGCCATTATTGCCGATATCTGGCAGAGTCAACGCCGTTTTAGCCGGCCCGCGCTGAAGACCGGCGATGCCAAGGACGACCGCCGCAGCATGAGTGAGAAAACAGGCGCGCCGGTCAAGGAGACAATGGCATCGAACATCGCCCTTGCGATGGGCCAGGAAACGATGGCATCGAACAAAGGCGGTGCGGCGGGTATTCACTCCAGTGTTGATATGGTTGCCGATAATAGCCGTGGCGCGACGCTGTTATTCTCCGGGCAGGGATCGCATTGGACCGGTATGGGGTTAGCGCTGGCCGCCGTCGATCCGGTTTTTCGGTTCAGGATAAAAACCTGTGATGGCGTGGTACGTCAAATCGCCGGTTGGTCCCCGGCCCAACGGCTGTACTCGCCCAATGAGGACTTTACCGACATCCGTATCGCCTGGCCGTGCCATCTGGCCATTCAATTGGCTATTGCCGATGTCTGGCGCAGCCGGGGAGTGTCGGTGACCGCCGTGGCGGGGCACAGCATCGGCGAACTGGCCGCGGCTCATTGGGCGGGCATGCTGTCTCTCGAAGAGGCCTTCGCCATCTCTCTGGCCCAGGCGAAGTGGGCCGCCGGCCAATCTGGCGTGATGGCGTTAATCGGCCTGGACTGGACTCGGACCGGCGCATTGTTAAAACAAATCGGCTTGCCAATCCATCGCGCGATTCAACACCAAGAGAACGCCACCGTGGTGTCGGGCAATGTGGAAACAATGGCCTTTCTCAAATCGGCTTGTATCGCCCATCGTATTGATTTTACGCCGGTAAATACGGCGGCCGCGGTTCATCGGCCGGTGACGGATGCTGAGCTCGAAGGGCTGGAGGCGGTACTGCCAAAAATAACCGCCGCGCCGCCGGCAATGAGGTTTTTTTCAGCCCTGGCCGGGGAGGCAGCGGCGACAGACGGTCTGCCATGGACGCATTGGCGCGATCTGCTGGTAAAGCCGCTTTATTGGCGTGATCATTTGAACATCGTCATGGCCGAAGAACGCTCGGTATTTATCGAAATTTCACCTCATCCCGTGGTGCTGTCGACGCTGCCGCCGGAGAGTGACGGGAAAAGGGTCGCAGTCGCCAGCGCCCGCAAAGATCAATTCGCCCCACAGATTATGGATGAGGCGATGGCCATGCTGATACGTCACGGTGTTGAGCTTTCTCAACCCATGACCTTCGGCGCTTCCGCCGGCGACGGCCCGAAGCGGCGAGCCCTTCAGAGGGAACATGCCCTTAGGCTGCTGCCGGTGTCGGCGCGCTCCCCGGATGTTCTTGGCGCGCGATGTTGCCAACTGGCGGCATTGCTCGATGATCCGGCCGTGTCGTTATCCGATCTCAGCTTCACCCTGGCGACCCGACCGGTACATTATGCCCATAGGGCGGCGTTTGTCGTTGCCGATAAGAAGGATGCCATTCGGGCATTGACGGCTTTCGCCGGTAACACGGCAAGGCCCGCAATGGCCAAATTGGAGCACACGGCTGTCAAACGGGTCGCATTGCTGTGCTCCGCACGCCACTGGATGTCGTCCGGGGATGTGGCGGCATTGATTGAGCAGCCGGCTTTTCGTTTGACCTATCATCGCGGCAGGCAGGCTCTGCAAACGCTTTCGGTATCTGACAAAAGCGGTATCGGCGCCGCTTTCCTTCAGCAAATTTCCCTGGCTGCGCTGCTATCTTGGTATGGCGTCGAACGGGCTGAATTTATCGGCCTCGACGAGGGTGGGGTGATCGCCGCCCATTTGAATGGGAACCTGACGTTTTCCGACGCCGTGGCGCAATTGCGCCAAAGCGCGGAACGACCGGTGCAGCCGTCGTCATATGACCGTCCGGCCGATGGGGGGGAAATAAACCTGGCGCCGGCGCCAGGAGACCCGGATGAACAAGGGAAAACACTGCCGGCGGCGCGGGAAAATCATTTCCAGGCAGTAATACCCCTGACGCTTTGCGTGGATAACAACGTGTCGCCTGAGAGGGGGGACGCGCTTACCGCAGGTTATGGCGCACAAGGTTTCCAACCCGTACCCGGCGCGGCCCATGAACGTTTATTGAGGCTGTTGGGCACGTTATATTCGCTGGGTTCGATAGAAGATCCGCGCCGGCTGGGCGGACCGGGCCATAACATCATATTGCCGGAACAGCCCTGGAGGCATGATAAGTCAGACTATCCGGACAGCGCGGCAGCCGATGATGTCAACGGCCCGCCCGGTAAGACGCCGATAAAGCTGTATGAGCCGCAATGGATTGCAACGCCGCACGCTTGCGCTTTACCTGGCCGGAGCCGTGCCTGCGACGATAAGGACGAAGACAACGGGGAGGGCATCCCCGGTTCTGCCGGGGCGGGGATGGTGATTTTTGCCGAGCCCGACCTTGAAAAACAGCTGAAGGCCCGGGGTTTTGGCAGGCAGGCGTTTTGGGTGGCGTGCGGCGACCGCTACCACGTCCATCGGCATAACGTGACGGTTGATCCCGCCGATCCAGACCACTTTTCCAGAGTGCTTGCTGCCTGTCCCGCCGCCAAAATCCTCTATCTCCTTGGACTGTCCCCGCCCGCCGGTCAAGACGTGGCGACGCGTTACCTGCTGGAGCCTCTTCTCACCCTCGTTCGCGCCATTGCGACAAAAAAAACCGGTAATACCGAACTTTATCTCGTCACGACCGGCTGTCAGCCGGTGGGGAACATCCCCGTAAACCGGCCGGAACAGGCATTATTATGGGGAGTGGCCCGCACGCTGCGGCTGGAACACCCTGAGATGAATTGCCGCATTATCGATATCGATCCGGGCGATGGCCCCGCCCCGCTGTCCGGGCTTGCCTTTACCGCTCTTATGCGGGGCATCAGCGAACAATGCCTCCATGAAAGCGCCTGGCGCGGCAATCAATGCTATGTGCCGGCGCTCTCCGTTTGCCCGGTGTTTCCCCTTGAGGGGCGGCAATCAACCTGTGCCGGCAATGTTACGGGATTCTATCTGATCAGCGGCGGACTGGGGGCATTCGGCCTGCGTCTGGCGCATTGGCTCATCGATCGCGGTATGACAAACATTGCCCTCATGGGCCGCGGGGGCGCCGGGGAAACGACGCGACAGGCCATCGCCGGGCTTGAACAGCGCGGTGCCAGAATAAGCGTCTATGCCGCCGATGTGGCGGATCTCACGGCGTTGGAAAATGCCGTCTCCCACGCTGAAGACGCTTTCGGCCCGTTAATCGGCATTATCCACGGGGCGGGGATTTTAAGCGGCGGCTTTCTGCAGCAGGATAGCGCCGCTACCCACTACCAGGTCATGCGTCCTAAAGTGGAGGGCGCCATGAATCTTCACCATATTACCCAACGGCGGCAAGTCGCGGAATTCATCCTTATCTCGTCCGCATCGTCGGTGTTGGGGTTGTCACGCTACGCCGGTTACGCCGCCGCCAACGCCTTTCTGGATGCATTAGCCTGGAGGCGCCGCGGCTCGGGACTGCCCGCTCTCAGCATCGGCTTCGGACCTTTCTTAGACGCGGGCCTGGCGTTATCAGAGCCGGCGCTGATGCACTCATCCCGCTTACCGGCGTTAACCATGTCCCAAGGCATCCACTGGTTGTCCCGCGCGCTGTGCTCAGGGTCGGCTCATGTGATTGCCATGGCGTATGACGCCCCGGATCCGGCCCATGGGATTGACAAGGCCCACGGGGCCATGGACCCGTCCCATACCGTCGCCAAGGCTGTGGGAGCGACGGACCGAGCCACCCTGGACGTGGCCGGCCCCCACCTCGCGGCAAAGGGTGCCCGGTCACCCTCGTCATTATCTTCTTTCACTCCCGGCCAGCGGGCCGCTCAAATCGTGCAATATATCCGGCGCCAGGTCGCCGAGCTAGCGGGCGGTGACGGCGAGGGCTTCTCCCACCGGCGGCCCTTACGTGACGTGGGTATCGATTCATTGACCGGAGTAGAGCTGCGCAATCGGCTACAACGGAAATTCGGCATCCCGCTGCCGGTGACGCTGCTATGGGATTATCCGACCCTGGCTGAATTAACGGCGCTCATCCTTAACCGCGTCCAGATGACTCTTTCTCAAGGGGAAAACCACCATGATTAAACCTTCCGCCCCCAGGCCCTCATCGTCATTGAAAAAAGCGGTTTTTACCCTGTGCTCCCAGAGCGCGGCGCGGGCGGACCGCCGAGCTGAACCCATAGCGGTCATCGGGTTGGCCTGCCGGGTGCCCGGCGCCGATACCGCCGACGGGTTCTGGCGACTGCTGGCGGCGCAACGGGATGCCGTGGGAGAAATTCCTTCAGACCGGTGGGATAACGCCGCTTGGTATCATCCCGATCCGCAGATGCCCGGAAAGCTTGCCACCCGCTGGGGCGGCGTGATTGCCGCCGAGGCATTCGACCATGATTTTTTCGGTATATCCCTGGAAGAAGCGCGGCAGATGGACCCGCAACAGCGAATATTTCTGGAGGTGGCCTGGGAAGCGCTGGAAGATGCCGGTCTGACCCAACAGGATTTGGCGGGGAGCCAGACCGGGGTCTTCGTCGGCGCTGTGAATTATAATGGCGATTACGCGCGGCGCGTCTTTTCGGATATCCATCGAATCAACGCCTTTAGCGGACCGGGGGTGGCGAACAGCGTCCTGTCCGGCAGGCTGGCCTATTTGTACGACCTGAAAGGGCCGAATATTACCATCGATACAGCCTGCTCCTCTTCGCTGGTGGCGCTGCACCTGGCCTGCCAAAGCCTGCGGCAGCGGGAGTGCGACCGGGCGATCGCCGGCGGCGTTAATGTGATTACCGCGCCGGAATTTACCCTGGCCACCTCGCGCATGAATCTTATGGCGGCCGACGGACGTTGCAAACCCTTTGACGCCGCCGCCGACGGTATCGTCAGGAGCGACGGCTGCGGCGCGGTGGTGCTGAAACGGCTGTCCGACGCGCAACGGGCGGAGGATCGCATACTGGCGGTCATTCGTGGTTCGGCGATTAACCAGGACGGCAGGACCAACGGGCTCACCGCGCCCAGCGGCCATGCCCAGACCGCGCTGATAAAACAGGCCTTGTCCCGGGCGCAGACGGCGCCGGAGGATATCGGTTATATCGAAGCGCACGGTACCGGGACGCGGCTGGGGGATCCCATTGAAATCGCCTCCATCTCCGACGCGCTGGGTGAGCAAGCCGAACGGCATCCTTGTTATGTCGGCTCGCTCAAGGGCAATGTGGGCCATTGCGAGGCGGCGGCGGGAATTTTGTCTTTCATCAAAGTGGCGCTCTCCCTGCAATACGGCGCTATCCCGCCGCAGGTACACCTGAAAGACGTTAACCCGCATATTGATTTGTCCCGGCGGCGGGTAATTTTTCCGACAACATTGACCCCCTGGCCGGTGGCGAACGGTTTACCACAATGCGCGGGGGTCAGTTCATTCGGTTGGTCCGGCACCAATGCCCATGTCATCGTCGCACCGGCCCCAGCGTGCATTGCCGAAGAAAAGCCGCGGCCAACGGCCCTCATCCTGCCGCTGTCCGCCGCCAGCGCACCGGCGCTGCAACAGCAGGCCCGGCGGTTTGCCGATTTACTGGCCCAACAAGACTCAACGCAGGCAAGGACATCCGCCGATCTCTGCTTCACCGCGGCTACCGGTCGAACTCATCATCCCTATCGTCGGGCGTTTGTCGCCGACGACGCGGCCGGGCTCGCCTGCGCCATCACCCGCTGGCTTGAGACCGGGCAGCCATTGGCGAAGGGTGCTTCCCGCGGGCTTGCCGTGATTTTTAGCGGGCAGGGAGAACAATGGCCCGGCATGGTGGACGAATTGATGGCCTGTGAACCGGTTTTTCGCGAGGGGATGCTGCGCTGTGATGATGAAGTCCGTCGATTGGCCGGATGGTCGGTGCTGGAGGCGATACGGGCGGGGAGCAGCGTTGATTTAAGCGCCACCGCCATCGCACAACCCTGCATTGTGTCCATTCAAACCTCGCTTTTTTCACTGCTCGCCGGCTGGGGCATCCAGCCGGCGGCGGTAGCCGGCCACAGCGTGGGCGAATTCTCGGCCGCCTGCTGTGGAGGGGTTCTTACCCTGGAGCAAACGCTGGCGGCGGTGATCGCCCGCGGCCGGATTATGGAGGCCATCCGTTCGGACGGCCAAATGATCGCGGTCGCCGCCACCGAAGAACAGCTCCTTTCGCTGTTAAAAGAGTGCGCGGGAGTCACGGTGGCGGCTCAGAACAGCCCGAAGTCGACGGTACTCTCGCTGGATGCGGCACAGGCAGACAAAATAAAAACGCTGCTGGACGGCGCCGGATTGGCGGTTTTTCCCGTCAATCCCCATTACGCTTTCCATGGCCCGCAGATTGAACCGCTCAGCGACCCGCTGTTGGCGGCGTTCAAGTATTTGCAACCCGCCGATAGCCCTATGATCGTGGCCTCCACGACCAGGGGAGAGATCATCGAGGGTAGCCGCATGGATGCCCATTACTGGGTCGCCAATGCCCGGCGGCCGGTACGATTCGCGACGGCAATCGCCTGCCTGCTCGACGCCGGTATGGATGATTTTTTGGAAATCGGGCCCGGCGCTACCCTGACGCCGCATATCAATCATTGTGCCATAAAAGCCGGACGTACGGCCCGGGCCGCGGGTTTGTTGCCACGGGGCAGAACGCAGTATCCGGCGCTGCTTGATTGCGCCGCGCGGCTCTATTCCTCCGGCCATGAACTCCACTGGCGGGGCCTGATGAAAGGGCGCGGCAAGCTTGTCTCCCTTCCGCCGCCGCCCTGGCGACACACCCCATGCTGGCTGCCGTTGACGACGATAGCCGGTCCGGCCGCTTCACTGGCGGGGGAGGCGCAAGCGCCGGCGCTGGAACATCTCTCTTTTCGGGCCGAATGGGGAGGGAAGGCGCAGCCGCTGCTGGCGGATCACTGCATGTTCGGCAACCTGGTGGTGCCGGGGGCGGTTCATATCGCGGTCATTGCCACACATCTTAACCGCTATCTGCAAACCTATGATTTTACCCTTGCCAACCTGGTGTTCATCCGGCCGCTTATCCTGAAATCCGATGACAGCGCCATGGCCACTCTGGCCTTTGGGCCGCGCCATAAAAACGTCGACGCGGTGGATTTCACCCTTGATGCCGCCGATGGGCGCGGGCAAGGGCAAGGGCGATTGCCTCTCTCCCGGGGGACAATAAATCTGCGGGCCGACGGCGACAATCCGGACTCGCCGCCACAGCGGCTCAACGAACGCGTCATATTACTTGAGCGTCAAAACGTTAACGCCTTTTATCAGCGGGCGCATGCCGCCGGGCTAGAACTGGGGACGTCGTTCCGTTGGTTGAACGAACTCTGGTGCGATGCCGTCGCGGGCCGCTCCTGTTTCACCCTGGGCAATGAAGGGGACGACCCGGCCGACCCTCCTCTGGCACTCTCTCCCGGATTGATGGACGCCTGCTTCCAGGCCATGTTCGCGGCGTTCTGGCGACTCTTCCCCCAGAGCGACCTTTTTATTCCCCTGAGCGTGGACCATCTGCGCGTCAAGCAACAGCTGACCGCCCCCCTGTGGGGAGAAGCCATCCTCACCTCATCTCTTAAGGCCGATGTGGAAACCCTGTGCGGCGACATCCGGTTGTATAGCGACGACGGCGCTTGCGTCGCGTGTTTCCAGCGAGTCACCCTGAAACGGGTGAGGGC
This sequence comes from Sodalis sp. RH16, assembly GCF_047324245.1. NCBI lineage: Bacteria > Pseudomonadati > Pseudomonadota > Gammaproteobacteria > Enterobacterales > Bruguierivoracaceae > Sodalis > Sodalis sp. RH16. The sequence continues at coordinate 4,593,220 of NZ_CP178737.1, forward strand.
GGCGTCATTGACGCCGCTGTCTACCGGCCCGTCCAGCGCCCTTTACCGTTTTGAATGGGATGGGCTTCCCCTACCGCCGCCGGCCGCGGCGCCGCGGCTGACAAACTGTACGGTAATTGCCCGCGACGGCGATGATGCACGGGCGTTTGCGCAAGCCATGACGGCGGCGGGGGTCAGCTCGGCCATTATCACTCCTAAGGAGGATGAACTGTCGGCCGCCCATTTTACCGACCTGGCGGGGACGGTGATTTATCTTGCCGGCTGTGGGGATGAGTGCGAGACCTTCACGGCACGGGAGTGGCTAGACCACCAGATACAGGCTTTCGGCGACCTGAAACGGATAGCCGATATCAGCGCCCAAACCGCGACCCATCGCCAACTGCGAGTATGGGCCGTCACGCTGACGCGGTCCGAAGATCACTGTTGTGACTTGGGAGGCTCCGTTGTGTGGGGCCTTGGGCGAACCATAGCCAAAGAGTACCCGTCTATTTGGGGCGGTCTGCTGGCGTTGCCGGTCCGGGCGCTGGCGGGCGAGGGGGGAATTGAGCCGTTACCGGCATTGCTGGCCTCGGTGGCTCGCGTGCCGGAGTACCGGCTGCGGGCCGGCCAAGTCTATGGCCGCAGGATGATCCCCCTGAAGCAGGATCCGGCGCCACTGCCGCTGCGCCGTGACGGCAGCTATCTTATTACCGGCGGCTGCGGCGAAACCGGACGTATGCTGGCCGAGCGGCTGTTTTCCCAAGGCGCGGGCGGCGTTATGCTGCTGGGCCGATCCGCCCTGACGCCGGAATTGATAAGGCTGGCGCGGGACTATAAGCAGCGGGCCCTTCATTTGCGCCTGTTCCAGGGGGATGTCGCCCGTCCAGAAGATATCGACGCCGCGTTGCGCGCGATGGATCGTTTTATGCCGCCGCTGGTCGGCGTTTTCCATCTGGCCGGCGTGTTGGCCGACGCCCCGCTGGCGAAGACGACCGAGGAAAAGGTCCGGCGGGTTTTTCGGCCAAAGATCTGCGGCGCATGGAATCTGCATCGCGCCACGATTAACAGAAAGCTGGAAATCTTCACGCTCTTCTCCTCTGTGTCGGCGATTATAGGCATCCCTGGACAGGGCGCTTATGCCGCGGCCAATGCTTTTATGGAGGCGTTGGCCCGCTATAGGATTGTCAAAGGACTGCCGGCGACGGCCATTTCCTGGGGACCCTGGGGGGGCGGAATGACCGCACGACTTGATCCGGCGCAGCAGCGGAGGTTCACCGAGGCCGGCCTGGGTTTGCTTGACCCCGGCGAGGTCATGGCCTGGAGCGGTCGGTGCCAGCCACAGACAGTGGTTCATCCTATTGTGGCTGATATTAATGCGCCTGATTTGGAAAAATGGCTTGGCCGCGGCACGACTTTCCATGAGTTCCCTTGCGGGGATGCACGCCAGGCGCCGGACACGCCGGATATCGTCAGCAGTGTGACCGCGCTCCCCTCATCCGAAGCGCGACAGGCCGCCGTCCTGCACTATTTGCTGAGGGAGATCGGCAAGATGGTCAACTTGGGGCCCCTGCGGGGGGATATGCCGTTGCATTCTCTGAGGCTGGATTCCCTGACCGCCGTCGCCATTGTGCAAAATATTCGCGGCCAAACCGGCTTGCCCATTCCCATCGCCCTGCTCTTCGACAGTGATGATTTGCATGAGGCCGCCGTAAAGCTTGGCCGCATTTTATGCCCGGACGTTGAGTGAACAGGCTTAAATCCGTCATGGTTCCGGTTGCAGGTGCAGTTGCTGGGCTTTCCCGCCCCTGGATCTATTTGGATATAGCACAAAGGATTGAGCAAACTTATGACAGAACGCTTCTTTAATCAAAAACAGCCGGGGCCGGTTGACGCAACATGTCGCCGTGAACGCCCGTTAAGTGAACAACAGGCCGCGTTATGGTTCCTTTACCGCCTCGCGCCGGATGACGCCGCCTACAATATCGCTTGCGCCTGCCGCGCGACCGGGAAGCTGGATTTTCCCGCCCTGCGCGACGCCATGCATCGCCTGGCGGGCCGGCATGATGTCCTGCGCAGCGTCTTTACCGATGAGCAGGGGTTGCCGAAGGCGGTAAGCAGGGACGATCTCCCACCGCAGGTAAATTTCTTCGATCTGCGTGGCCAAACGGCTGATGAGCGGGATGCCGCCGTGCACGGTTATCATCAACAACCGTTTGATCTGGCGCGGGGGCCCTGCATCAGGCTGGGACTGTTCCAATGCGGCGAGCGTGAATATCTTTGGCTGCTGGGCATACATCACATTATCGCCGACTTCTCCACTCTGGCTCTGGTCATGGATGAACTGGAGGTCTTGTATATCGCCGAAATCGGGGGTGACGCCGATACCGCCGTTACGAAGAAGCGTACCTTTGATCATTTTATCGCCGAGGAACGACGTTTTCTTAACGGCGGCGGCGCATTGTGCGCGCAAAATTACTGGTCGGCGCTTTTGGCTTCGCCGCCGCCGCCGCTTCACTGGCGCGGGGTTGAAGAGGGCGGAGCGCGTGGCGGAGAATCGGTGTTTTTCACTCTCCCCGATGAACTTGGCCGGCGGCTCGGATTGTGTTCTCAAGAGTACGGCGTATCGCTATTTGCCCTGATGCTGACGGCATGGGCAGTTTTTGTCGGGGATCGCACCCATTCCACGGACATCATTATCGGCGTACCGATTTCACGGCGCGACGGTGATTTCGATGATGCCCTCGGCTGTTTCTTCAATATGTTGCCGCTGCGTCTGTCCATGGCGGCCACGACCTTCAGGACGCTAACCGTCCGGGTACGCAAGTCATTGGGCGCGGCCCTGGAGCATCGTCATTATCCGTTTGGCAATATCATCAAAGACCTGCGCATCCCGCGCTCCGCGGCGCGGAACCCGCTCTTGCAGACGACGGTCAATATGCCCGGCTCGCCGCGGATGTCCAAGAGCGGAGGATTGATGCTGGGGGATGAGGCGCTGAGCCTCTCCTGGGGGAATATGACGTTACGACCCTACCGTTTACGCCAACAGGAAGGGCAGATGGATTTGGCGCTGGAATTCGCCGAAGGGCCCTCGGGACTGACCGGCGTTATCAAAGGACGAAGCGCGCTGTTTTCCCGGTCGGATCTTGAGCGGGCTTGCGAAGATTACCTGGCTACGGTTCAACGGCTTATCGCCGCCCCGGATGAAAATGTGGCGGCGGAGGACCGCAAGCCGGGAAACCCAGGGGTTTTTGCGACTATCAACACAAGGCGCCTGGTCGCCTGCGCCGACGACGACATTGTCAGTCGTGTCGGTCGCTGGGCGCGGGATGCGGGGGATACCGTCGCGGTAACCGATGCGTCAGGGGCGACCACCTATGAGCAATTGTGGCGAGCCTCTATTGCCATTGCGCGGCGGCTTGTCCGCGCGGGCGTCGGCCCGGGCTACCGCGTCGGGCTGGGCATGGCCCCCGGTGCCGATGCTCTGGCCGCTATGCTGGCCATTATGCGCACCGGCGCCGCTTATCTGCCCCTGGAGCCGATGAATCCGCCGGCGAGACTGCAAAAAATGGCGCTCAACGCCGGTGTGCGGGTGATAGTGATCGCCGGTCAACGGCACCGGGCGGTATTCGGCGGTCTGGGCTGCGAAGTGCTGGACATCCATGAGAAGACTGACGCGTCGGACGGCTGCCCGGGGCCGGCCCATGGTCCGGACCCTGCCTGGGGGAGCGATGAAGCGCCGAATCACGCCGCCCCGTGCTTGACGGCCTATACCCTGTTTACGTCGGGGTCCACCGGCTGTCCCAAGGGAATAGACGTGCTCCACCGTAACGTCACCGCCTTTCTCGATGCCATGGCGGAGGAAATTGTTTTGCCCGCCGGGCAAAAATGGACCTGGTGTCATGCCGCCAGCTTCGACCTGTCGGTGTGGGAAATCTGGGGCTGCCTATGTTCCGGCGGCGAGCTTTTGGTCATCCCGGCCGAACTGCGATCCCGTCCCGATGCGTTATTGACCTTTCTTCAACGGTCAAAAGCGCAGGTGGTGTCTCAAACGCCATCGGGACTGAAGGGGTTATTGCCCGAGCTGCTCCGACGGCAAATCGTGCTGCCGGTACGTCATTTTATGATTTCCGGCGAAGCGCTGCCCGGCCGGATTGCGGCTCCTTTCCTTACCGGCGAGACAAAAATGTGGAACCTTTACGGCCCCTCTGAGACCACGGTATTCGCCATGATCGAACAGGTCACCGCTGATTTGACCCGGCGCGAAACCGTGCCTCTTGGCCGCCCCCTGCGGTTTGCCACGGTGGCGGTGTTGGATGAACGGCTCCGGCCGGTGCCGGCAGGTGAGGCCGGAGAGATCTGTATCGGCGGTCTGGGCGTCAGCCCGGGATATGTCGGACTGCCTGAACTGACCGCTGAACGTTTTGTCCCCGATCCTTTTGCCAGCGGCGCCAGGATGTACCGCAGCGGCGACCGCGGCTTGTGGGACGGGCAACGGCTTCACTATCTGGGCCGCATGGACCAGCAGATCAAACTCAATGGCTATCGTATTGAACTCGGCGAGGTTGAACATGCTATCGGCGGCTATCCGGCGGTGGCCGAGGCGGCGGTGCTGCTGGAACAGGCTGCCGGCGGCGGCCAACTGACCGCCGTCATGGTGCTTGATTCACCCTTCACCGAGGCTATGGAGGAGGATTTGCGCCGATTCCTTGCCGGCCGGCTGCCGTTCTATATGTTGCCGGGGCGACTTCTGCGGGCTCAAGCGCTGCCCCGCAACGGCCATAATAAACTCGACCGAAATAAACTGCGTGAGGAGGTGGACCAAGGCCGTTTTAATGCCTCGACGGAGGACGCCGCCGGGACAGGGGGAGACGCGATGCCGCTGCTCTCCGCGCTACAGGATATCTGGTGCGCGGTATTGGGCCGGAGGGAAGTGGGCCTTGACGATGTTTTTTTCGACGTCGGCGGTAATTCGCTGACATTGATGCAGGTCTTTTCACGGCTGCTGACCTTGCCGGGATGCGGTGCCCTGACCCCAGCGGATCTTTTTCGCTTTCCCACCATCAGATCGCTGGCGGCGCAACGGGTCACGGCGTCCGTGGCGGATCGCGGCGCCGGCCGGGACGCAGACTGCGGCGGACCCACGTCGTTGGATGCCATGGCGGCCTTGCGCAAACGGGCACGACACAACCCAACATAAAGGACGACATATCATGGATGATCACGCCATCGCCATCATCGGCATGACCTTTCGGCTGCCCGGGGCGGACAGCCTGCCCGTGCTTTGGTCAAATATTGTCAACGGACGGGTCGCTATCCGGCATTTTCAGCGGGAGCACTGTGTCGCGCAGGGCATAGACAGCCCGTTATTTGAAGATCCCCGCTACGTTTTTGCCGACGCCGCACTACCGGGCATCGACCTGTTCGACGCGGATTTTTTTGCCTTCAGCCAGCGAGAGGCGGCGTTGCTCGATCCCCAGCAGCGGATTTTGCTGGAGTGCGCCTGGGAGCTGTTGGAAACCGCCGGTTATGGTAATCCGCTGCGGCGTCCGCGCATTGGCGTCTATGCCGGCGCGTCCATGAACACTTACCTGCCGAATGTCATCAGGTCTCGCTGTGATTTGATGTCTCTGGCGGGTACGGAATTAATGCTCACCAACGATAAAGATTATCTGTGCGGCAGGATTTCCTACAAACTCGGTCTCACGGGTCCCAGCGTGTCCGTTCAAACCGGCTGTTCCACGGCGTTGAGCAGCATGCATTGTGCGGTGCAAAGTCTGCTGGGCGGTGAGTGCGATATAGCCATAGCCGGCGGCGTCTCGATTCAGGCCGTCTTGCGGCCGGGTTATCTGTACGAGCCTAACCTGATGTTCTCGCCGGACGGCATGTGCCGACCCTTTGACCATGCCGCTTCGGGTACCGTTTTCGGCGATGGCGCCGGCCTGGTGGCGTTGCGCCCCTTACGCGACGCGAAGGCGGCCGGCGACACTATTCTGGCGGTGATCCTGGGCTCGGCGATGAACAATGAAGGCGATGGCAGGCTTGGTTTCACGGCTCCAGGGGTTGAAGGTCAATGCCGGTTAATTGCTGAAGCCCAAGGAGTGGCGGGAGTTGCCCCGGATGAAATCGGCATGATAGAAGCCCATGGCACCGGCACGGCGTTAGGCGATCCGGTGGAGTTTGCCGCGCTGCGTGAAGTTTTTCGCCCCATCGGGCATCGAACGGAACGCTGCGCGCTGGGTTCGATTAAAGCGAACGTCGGGCATTTGGCGGCGGCGGCGGGCATAGCCGGACTGGCCCGGGCGGTCCTGGCGCTGAAACACGGCGTTGTCCCGCCGCACCCCACCTTCAGCCAGGCAAATCCCGCCCTCGCACTGGAGGAGAGTCCGTTTATCATCAACCGGACGGCCGTGCCATGGCCCCTGAGCGGGACACGGCGCGCCGGCGTCAGCTCTTTCGGCGCCGGGGGCACCAATGTTCATATGGTTCTCGCTGAAGGGCCGTCCGCCGTAGCAAAACGCGGCAGCGTCGGGCTGCACGCCATTCCGCTCAGCGGGCGGGATCCCGTCAGGCTCAAAGAGCTCGCCGCCGGCATGGCGAAGCAGCTTGGCGAACAGCCGGATACCAGGCTTGACGACATTGCCGTTACGCTGTCACAGGGACGGCGGGCCGACTCCTGTAAAACAATGGTGTATGCCCATGATCGGCACGAATTGATAGCGCAGCTCAACGAGGGCGCCTTTGATATCGCTACGGACATTGCGGCCCCGCATCTGATCCTTATCATCGGCGGCGGCCTGTCTTACGCCGCCGCGGCCAATCATCCGATTTTCAACCGGGAATTAACCGCCCTGCTGGCGTGGCTAAATGAACATCATCCGGCGCTTATTACCCGGCAAGACGTGTTGGGCACGTGCAACACCGAGGGGGAGGCATGGGGCCTGGCGCAAACTGTGGGTTACCTGTCTTATCTGCTGATGTGGCGGTATGTCATTAACACGCCGTTGCTTATCTTGACGCCGGAGGAGATTAACGTAAGGGCGGAGGGGATATTTTCCGTCGCCGATGTGGTCCGCGCCCTTGCCGGTCCGCGGCGGGGATCGGATGCCCAAACAGCTCTACCTGAACCGCCAATGGCCAAGGTGTACTCCTTAATCGGCGATTATCTGGCGCAGTCGGCCCCCGCGAACCACAGCGGAATACCCCCCGTGGCCGGTTATTTTTCGGCGCGGTCAATCAATCCCGGCGATCGGGTATTCATACCGGCGCACCGGGGAGGTTTTGATCGCCTGGCCCGCCAGACCTGCCGGGATCGGGGGGTGGAGGCCGTGCTCGGTTCCAAGGCCGATGATATGCCGGCCTTGCTACGCTGTGCGGGCGCGCTGTGGTGCCGGGGAGTAAATATTGATTGGCAGTACCTTTGCCCTTATCCCAATGCCGGGCGTATACCATTGCCGGTCCAGCCGCTGCGGCGTCGCAGATGCTGGTATCAACCGGAATCGGTGGAAGAAAGCGGTCTTACATCGCCCGCGATGCCTGCTGCCGATGGGCGTTTCCCCGTGAACGCAAATGACCGGCCGCAACTGTATGTTGAAAGATGGCGCCGCGCCGGGCGTTGCGCCGTGGAGACCGGTATGACCGGCTCGTGCCGAAGGCTGGTGATAGCCGAACCGGCCTGCCGTTATGCCCCGTCGCTTAAGAACGCGCTGAAAAAGCGGAGCGGGCATATCACCACTGCGATCCTGGGTTCCGCCAGGGTTGCGGGTGCCGGCGGATATTGCCTGGACCCACATGATCCCCTGGCCGCCGACCGGCTCGCCGACACTCTGCGCAATGACCATCTGATGCCCGATCACCTGATGCTGCTGTTTGGCGACGTGCGAAAGGCGGAGTTGACCGTAGCGACGTTTGATGTCGTTTTCATCCTATTGGAACTGGCCAAAGCCCTTTCATTACACCGTCGGACGCCGCTGTTCATCGATGTCATCGGACCGGGTTTTGTCGATGGGCCGGGCAGCGGAACCCTTTGCCCTCAACGTGCCGCCGCCTGGGCGGCATGCCAGTCCCTGATGCAAGAAATCCCCTTTGTTTCATGCCGCTGCGTGGATGTCGACGAACAAGACCCCCTTGCCGCCCATGACGTCATGGCGGAGTTAACCGGCACACATCGCCCCTCCCTCGTCGCCTTGCGTAACGGCTGGCGATGGGAACGTTATTTCGAGACGCTCAAAAGCGCCGCCGCGCCGCCGGACTGGGGAAATCCCACCTGCCTGGTGACAGGCGGCCTGGGGCAGGTGGGGTATCAACTGGCGCGGTTTATGGCGACTCACCTTCACGCCAAGCTGGTTATCCTGACCCGTACGCCTTTACACACCTTACCGCAGAACGATCGGCGCAGGGAACGGCTTCAGGCGCTGCGGGCCGTGGCGGTGGCGGTGGAGGTCGTGCATGCTGATATTGCCGATCTCGGGCAGGTCACGGAGGCCGTCGAACGAGCGGAACGGCGGATCGGCGAGATCACCTGCTTTATCCATGCCGCCGGCGTTTCCGGCCCGGGGACGCTGCATTGGGTGCAAAAGTCCACCCGCGAGCAATGGCAAAGGCTCATGGGACCGGGCTTTATCGGTGCGTCGGTGCTCCATGCCCTATTGGGCCGCCGATCGCTCAGATTCGGCTGTTTTACTTCATCGCTGGCGGCCTACGTCGGCGGATTGGGACTGTCGGCCTATGCGGCGGCCAACGAAGCCTGCGCATCTTTCGCCCTGCGTCACGGACGCCGTCACCCCTACCTGTGCATTGATTGGGCCGGTTGGCAGGGATGGGATAGCGGCGGCAGCTTCAAATACAGCGCGAACCGCGCCCGTCCGTTAACCGACCGCGAAGCTTCCGCCGCCTTCGGCATCGCCCTGAATAATCTGCATCAGGGCCGATTGGCGGTGTCCATCGGATCGCCGGACGGGATTTTCAATAACGTTATCTCCGCGCCGGCGCGACGGCATATCCCCGCGGACGACAGCGGTCCTTATCCCATCGGTTCGGAGGCTGTCGTCAGCGCGGCCCCCGCCGCATTGGCGGACGCTACCGGATCGTCTTCCATTGACACGGCTGACGTTAGCGAAGCCCTGATGGTGATTTGGCGCAACCTGCTGCACTGCGAGGTGGATAAGCGCGCGAACTTTTTTGATTTGGGCGGCGACTCACTGGTGGGCGCCGAGCTGGTGCGCCGGATTAACGCCCATTTCAACATCATGCTGACCATGGCCGATCTGTTTGAGTCCGCCGCGGTGGAGACTCTCGCGCAGAAAGTGGCCCGGACTTTATCGGCGCCGCCACGGGGCATCGGGTCGAGCGAAAGCGGCAGAGGAGCAGGGGCATGACAAGGGGCAACGATCACGCTTACGCCCAGCGCGATATCGCCATCACCGCCGTCGCCGGCCGTTTCCCCGGCGCGCCGTCCCCCCAGACGTTTTGGCGGTCATTATTGGATGGCCGGGAGCTTATTCGCGATTATCCGGCCCACCGGTTGCCCGGCGGCGTCCCTTTTTCCCCTGTCGCCGGGGCGTGTTATGTGCCGCGCGGCGCGTTCCTTGACGATACCGATGCGTTTGATTATGGATTTTTTCATATCACCCCCAGGGAAGCGGTGCGGATGGATCCGCAGCAGCGGATTTTTCTTGAAGTGTGTCATGAGGCGCTGGAATCCGGCGGTTATGGCCGTGGCAGCGACGCGGGTATCGCCTCGGTGTTTGCCGGCACCCGTAAAAGCGGTTGGGAACCCTATCTGCCCGCCGCCGCCGATGCCACCGATGCCATGCTGGCGTTAGGAGGAAATAGCCCGGATGCATTGGCTTCGCGCACTGCCTACAAGTTAAACTGCACCGGTCCGGCGGTGAGCGTGGCGACGTTCTGTTCCGGGTCGCTGGTGTCGGTTCATTTGGCCTGTCAAAGTCTGCTGGCGGGAGAAAGCGATCTCGCCATTGCCGGCGGCGCCTGTGTCCGTTTTCCCGCCCACCAGGGGTATTTCTGTCATCGCGGCGGCATTTTATCCGCCACCGGTCGGGTGCGCGCTTTCGATCAAACCGCCGACGGCACGCTGTTCTCCGATAGCGTGGCCGCCGTGCTGATGCGCCGGCTGGAGGACGCCCAAGCCGCCGGCGAGCCGATACTGGCGGTGATTAAAGGCTCGGCGGTGAATAATGACGGCGCACGGCGGGCCGGGTACAGCGCGCCGGCGGTGGACGGGCAAGCAGCGGTCATCCAGCGTGCGTGGGATCGCGCGGGGATAGCCCCGGACCGGGTCGGCATGATTGAAGCCCATGGCACCGGCACCTCCATTGGCGATGCTATCGAGCTCAGCTCGCTGCTTCGGGTTTTCGCTCTCGCGCAACCCCGCGCCTGCGCGCTCGGTTCCCTTAAAACCAACCTCGGACACGCTGATTGCGCCTCCGGCATAACCGGATTGATCAAGACCATTCTGGCGGTTCAACAGGGTATTATCCCGCCGACGCTGTATTGCTCCCGACCAATGAATGCGTTGACCGCTCCGCACACGCCTTTTTACCTGCCTCATGCCGCGCGGCAGTGGAATACCGCCGGTTCGCCCCGTCTTGCCGGCGTCAGCTCCTTCGGCATCGGCGGCACCAACGCCCATGTGGTGGTGGCCCAGCCCCCGCCCTATGCGGCGGACAACACCGGCCATGAATCCGTACATCTCATCCCCCTCAGCGCCCGCAGTCCCGAGACATTACGGCAGATAACCGAAAACCTGAGTGCCTACCTTCTCGCCCATCCCGGGACCTTTGCGGACGATGTGGCCTATACCCTCCAGCGGGGAAGATACCCTCTCCCGGTGCGGCGCATTGTCCTCGCCCGGGATGTTCCGGGGATGCTTTACGGACTCACGCAGGAGCGCGGGGTGGCTGTCGCATGCGATGGCCTCATTGATGAACAGCGTCTGGCGATGGCCACCGCCTGGCAGCAGGGAGGGGAGGCGGACTGGTCGCGTTTTTACGCCCTTGAACGGCGTCGCAGGCTGCCCCTTCCCACCTATCCGTTTGTTCGCAGCCGCCTCGGTAACGACATGGACGAGCCGGCTGCATAAGTCTCTACCCGCTAAACATAAGGAGCCTCTATGGCAAGCGCAATTTCAATTGAACGGGAACTGGTCACACTATTCGCCGCCGCGTTCGGCCTGGCCGAAAATGAAATGAATATCGCTACGCCGCTGGTGGAAATGGGCGCGGATTCCCTGCTGCTGTTTGACGTTGCCGACGCATTGCGGCGACGTTACGGCGTAAGGCTGACGGTCCGGCAATTCTTTGCCGATATCCCCACCATCGGCAAGGTGGCGGAGTATCTTTCACGTTTCGGCGCCGAATCTGGGTGCGACACCCCCGAAGAGCCCGTGGGGATAAATGCCGGCACAGATGCGGAGCCAGCCCCTGAATCCGGCGCGCGCTCCATTCATCATGCCGCTTTATCGCCTGACGTAACGAAACATTCTGCAGATGAGGGAATTTTGCCGGCCGGGGAGAGGGCTGATGCGTCGCGCAAGCTTTCATCGGCGCCGACTCCCGTCGCCGTTCCCGTCCCTTTTCGCTGGCTGTCGCGCGGCGCGTTGCCGGACGAGACCACGGCCCGGCATGATTATCTGGCGCGTTTTATTCCGCGCTATGCCGGAAAAACGTCCCGTTCCAAACAGCACGCCGCCGATGTTCGCCGGATCATTGCCGACAGCCGTTCAGGTATTGGATTCAAACCCTCGGTCAAAGAGCTGCTTTATCCCCTGGTATGCGACACCTTCAGCGGCGCGGAGGTAGGGGATATCGACGGTAATGGCTACGTCGACATGACCATGGGCTTTGGCTCGCACCTGTTCGGCCATCAGCCGGACTTTATCATCGGCGCCCTGCAAGAACGCCTAGCGCACAGCTTCGGATTGGGTACCCGCAGCGAAGCGGCGCTTACCGTCGCCGGACTGATTACCGAACTCACCGGTATGGATCGGGTAGCGTTTGTCAACAGCGGCACCGAAGCCGTAATGAACGCCGTACGCGCCGCCAGGGCCTATACCCGACGGGATCATGTGGTGATCTTCGCCACCAGTTATCACGGCCATTGGGATGCCGTGCTGGCGACCCCGGGTGATTTTCCGGGCGCCTACGGCGCGCGCGCTCTCTCGGTGGGAATACCCCAAAATATGGTGGCCGATGTGTCGGTATTGGCGTTTGGCAGCGAAGCCGCGCTTGAATTTATTGAAAAACATCGCCACCGCATCGCCGCGGTGATGGTGGAACCGGTGCCGACCCGCGATCCCAGGCTGGCATTGCCTGACTATTTGCGCCAGTTGCGAACGTTAACGGCCAATCACGGAATCATGCTGATTTTCGATGAAATCGTGACGGGATTCCGGGTTCATCCCGCCGGCATTCAAGGACTCTACGGCATAAAGGCAGATATCGTCACCTACGGCAAAACCATCGGCGGGGGAATGCCGCTCGGCGTCATTGCCGGCCGGGGTAATACCCTTGATGCCATTGACGGCGGCGGCTGGTCGTTTGGCGACCACAGCTACCCGGCGACGGAAGCGACCTTCTTCGGCGGCACCTATTTTCAGCATCCCCTCTCCATGGCGGCCGCGCAAGCCACCTTAACCGAGATCAAGGGTCAGGGCGTTGCATTATCTCAGGCGCTGGCGAAAAAAACCGACGGACTGGTGGCAAGGTTGAATCAATTATTCCATGAACGCCGAGTGCCTATAACGGCGTGTTCATTCAGTTCTTTCTTTCGATTAATCCATCGTGAGAACTTCGACCTGCTTTATTATAATCTTTTATTACGAGGCGTTTATATTTGGGAGTGGCGCTGCTGGTTTCTCTCCGTCGCCCATGAGCAAATCCATCTGGATCGGGTCGTTAAGGCTTTTAGCGACAGTCTGGATGAGCTGGCGGAACACCGACTGTTGCCGCAAATGACCGGCCGTTGATTGTTATGGAGTTCTCAGTCCAGATATTCTAAGACTAATTAGGGAGGTATATATTGCATGGCATATAAAGGCATTTAGTATATGACTTATTTGCCGTCTGATTTATTTAATAGATATTGCTTTGCAGGATTGATGCATATTATTCTCTTCTTTTTTCATTGAGCCGGAATAAAGCGATGTCAAATGCGCCGGCAATAATCTTGCGAACGCAATAACTGTATCTATTACTTTGGGTGAATTTAATGCAATCTTCCAAACGGTGGCTGGTATTGTCGGTTGTTTCAGTCGCCTTGGTGCTTGTTACGGTAGACATGACGGTTCTTTATATCGCGCTGCCGCAGCTGACCCGCGACCTTGCCGCCTCCGCGTCCGCCAAACTCTGGATAGTGAATATCTACCCGCTGATAGTCTCCGGTCTGCTGCTGGGCGCCGGCACGCTGGGGGACCGACTCGGCCACAAAAAGCTCTTTTTGCTGGGACTGACGGTATTTGGCCTGGCTTCTTTCCTGGCGGCCTATTCCGGCTCGCCTCAGCGGCTTATTGCCGCCAGGGCGCTGCTGGGGGTGGGGGCGGCCATGATGATGCCCGCCACCCTGGCCATTATCAGACTGACCTTTCCCGATGAGAAGGAACGGGCGATGGCCATAGGCATCTGGTCCGCGGTGGCCTCCGGCGGGGCGGCGGCGGGTCCGCTGGTGGGCGGGGCGCTGCTGGAGTATTTCTGGTGGGGATCGGTCTTCCTGATCAATATTCCTATCGTGGTGCTGGCGCTGCTCCTGACATGCTGGGGTGTTCCCGCCGACTCGGCGGATCGGAGCCGGCCATGGGATCTGCCGGGATCATTGCAGGTGACGACGGCATTGGTTTCACTGGCTTACGCCATTAAAGAATTTGCCAAACCCGTGCCTTCCTACGGATATCTCCTGGCGGCGCTGGCGACGGGCATCGGTTTGCTGGCCATTTTCATTCTCCGGCAGCGGCGCAGCCGGCATCCCCTTATCGATTTCGCCATTTTCAGCACACCGCTCTTCACTGCGGCCATCATAGCGGCGATGATTTCATCCGCCTGTTTGATGGGTATCGATCTGGCCCTTAGTCAACGGCTGCAGCTGGTGATGGGATTGACCCCGCTGCAAACGGGGCTCTTCTTCCTGCCGCTTTCATCAGCGGCGATTGTCGGCAGCCTGCTGGCCGGATGGTTGTTGACTCGAATGAAGCGGCCATTGCGTTTGCTGGTGGCGGCGCTGTTGTTATATAGCCTCGGGGCGGCCGGTTTTCTTTTCTGCTACGACGCACCCATGGCAAGCCAGCTGTTATGCCTGCTGCTGCTGGGTGCGGCGGTGGGGGCTACCACCACCAGCGTGTCGAATTTCATTATGCTGAACGCGCCGCCCCATCGCGCCGGCATGGCGGCCTCGCTGGAAGAAACATCCTATGAGCTGGGCGCGGCATTGGGGATCACGGTAATGGGCAGTATCATGTCGGCGGTCTACAGCGATACGGTGGGGCCGTCCCATGGGGCGGATATTCGGGACAGCCTGGATCAGGCGCTGATGGTGGCCGAAAGCCTGCCGCCGGAAACGGCGGCGGCAGTCACATTGCTGGCCAGATCCGCCTTCGACCAGTCATTTTCAGCCGTCATGGCCACGGCGATGGCCGTCTTGCTGATGACTGCCGTGCTGTTCTGGCTCAGTGCCCGCGTCCGGTCGACCCGCCGCCCGCTTGTGGCGCAAAGCCCCTATGATGCCGAAAGCCATTGAGCGGAAGGCGAAAAGGCTTCCATAGGAGCAATGGCTTAAGGGACAGAAATTGTCGCCATGGCCCTAAGCGCGTTATTTATCGTTTTGACGGCGTTCAACCAGGGCAATCATTTGCTCCGTCACCAGATCAAAAAGCTGCTTGCCCAACGTCGCCGATGAACCGGAGGTCCGCGACAATACGCCCCGTGTGGACGCCGAGTCGCCATCAAGCGGCAGCCGATAAATTCCCGCCATGGGAGGCGACGGGTGATCCGGTCGTTCCGACCTGACCAGGTCGGGATGCAAATGCAGCATCAAACTGGTTTCGGTGATACCGGCATGTTCGGCGTGCCAGCCGGGGAAGTCAGGCAGGTTGGCCGCTATCCAGGCATCGGGCACCAAACTCCACCAACTGAATGCGGTTACCGCTCTTTCGCCAAAGGCGCCGTTCCCGCTGAGTTCGTCTATCGCCTCGAAAATAAACGCTTCGTTTTCGTAATGCCCGTTGATAATCACCAACTGCTTGAACGGCAGACGGCACAGGCTGGCTAGGGTGCGTTGCAGGTAACGGGTAAACGTGCCGCCGTCGATATATATCGTGCCGGGAAAGATCAGACCGCCGCCGCTTTGCGGCAATGAACGCACGGAGAGGGGCTGTACCGGCAGATAAAACCCATCAATTATCGCTGCCAGGCGGTGGGATAACGCCTTGGGAATGAGGCTATCGACATTTAAGGGCAAATGAGGACCGTGTTGTTCAATTCCGCCGATAGGCCAGATCAGGGTCTTACCCGCCACCGCCCGTTCGATTTCTGCGCTGGTCAGTTCCGCCAACGCTTTTGCCGCCAAGGATTCCATATCAAATTTCCTTCTTTTGACCAGGGGCCGCCGGCATGATGCCGGCGATCCCCTGATATTCATCAATGATGCGTTTCAGCGTCTTGCCGCATTTATAATGCAACGCGGTATAAACCTGGACGGCATCGGCGCCCGCGAGCAGATAGTCCCGCACATCGCGGCCGCTTTGTACGCCGCCGGAGCCGATAATAGGTAATGTGATCCCCTTTTTTCGCAGATGGTATATCGCCGCCAAGACCAACGGTTTGATGCCGGCTCCGGAATAACCGCAGGGACCGCCCAAGGCCGGCAGCTCGGTGACGGGATCAAAGGCCAGGCCAGAAATGGTATCGCTCAGGGTAAGGGCCTGTGCGCCGCCGGACACGGCGGCCTCTACCCGATTCACCAACTCATCCCCGAGCGCAAGTTTTACCGAAAAGGGCGCATCGGTGTGGCGGCGGACAGCATCTGTATATCGGTAAACTCGATCGGGGGTGTCTTCGCCGGCGGTAAGATCATGGGGACAGGAGATACCCAGTTCCAACGGGGCATCGGTAACCGTGGCGATTTGTCCGGCCATCGCCGCCAGCACCTCCGGGGTATTGGCATGTACTGAAACGATAATGGGTAATTGTTCCTCGGCAAATAACTTCAGCATGAGCAGCCATTGCTGAATAGGGCGTTTTGAATAGGTGGTATTATTCAGCATGCCGGACTCCAGAGGATAAATATTCTCATCTTGACTATCGATGTGAGAAGGGTAAAGGGTTTTGGTGACAACCGCCCCGGCGCCGATGTCGGCAAACTGCCGAATAAGCTTTACACGATCCGTCAGCAGGCCTGAGCCCACGATCACAGGATTACTCAAGCGTAGATTCAACAGGGATCTCGTTGTTGACTGCTCCATGTTTTATTCGCTCCTTAGGTGATGAAAAAATTTAATTCAATAGCGAATGAGACCTTAGCGTTTAAAAAATGTATTTGCGCGAATGTGTTTTTTACTCACGGCGAGGGTGCGTATCACCCTTGCCAAATGAAATAAGCTCAAGGAGATGGTTGAAAAAACCGGGGTCGGGATTTTCAATAAAAAAATGGTCTCCCGGCACGGTGGCCAGACGAAAAATGCCGGTCGTCAACGTTTGCCATTGCTGCATAGAGGCTTCCAGGGCGATATTATCCCGTTGACCGCGAAAACCATAAATAGGAATAGGCAGTTTGTATGACTCGTCCGGCATCCAGTTCAGGCATAATTCGAAATCTGCCCGGAGGATCGGCAAAAACAGCGACGCCAGTTCCGGGTGTTGTAATATATTCCGTGACGCTGGGTTAAACGTAGCCATGACCGCCAGGGTTTGCGCATCGCTCAAGCCCGCGAGGCGCGGGATAAGGGCGCGGTCCGCCGGACAGGCCGCTGAACAGACAAATAATGATGCCGGATGCCGTCCGGAGGCGAGGCACAGTTTCTGGGCCAGCCGAAAGGCAATCCAACCGCCCATACTGGTGCCGAGCAGAGCAAAGCGGGTATGAAACAGACCGCTCAGCTGAGACAGGATAAGGTCGGTTAATCTCTCCATATCGTCAATCGGCGGGAGGCCTATGTCTCTGCCTCGTCCCGGCAGCCGCACCGGATGCAGCTTGACGCCGGGTAAAGCGGTTTGCCATCGTCGATAAAAATCCGCGCTTGCGCCGGCATACGGCAAGCAGATGAGATTAAGCTTCGCGGGATCGGGGGGGTCATGGAGCATCACGGCTACCTCCCGGTTCCGGCAAACAGCGGGGTCCCCCGGCGGCCATCACCCCACCCACATCCAGGGCAATCATCTGAACGGGCCTGGCTTTGCGGTTAAGGTCCCGCCCGGAGACGCCCGTTATCATGCCGGCCTCCATCAGGTTAACGATGTGGCTGCGGGAAAGATTGAGCTTTTTCGCTAAAATAGTCACCAAACGTACCGGGATAGGGTACTGGAGCTTTATATCGACGCTGAGCTGCGGCGTGCCGGCAAAAGCGGTGAGATCATCGCCGTCCACATCAAAATCCGGTGGCGGTCCCAGGACATTGTTTGCACGCAGCAAGGCGTTGTAATCAAATGCCCGGCGGCATATCTCCTCTTGATCGTTAGACAGGAAACGTTCATATAATGCTTGATCTATTTTGCTAATATTTACCCTGGAAACAATATCAATATTCCATGTATATTCACATATTTCGCATTTATAAATACTCCATATATCCAGGATTTTCTTTTGCGCATTCACGCGAAACGTACCACCGGGGAAAAAATGACGTTTTAGGGCACATCTCGGACAACGTCTGATGAGTGCCTGAAATCCAATAGGCCGCACCAGCCACTGGACACATCCTTGTGTCGGAATCAACCCGCACCTCGATTTTAAATTAAATTAACAAAATCGATGTTACACAACCGAATCGGCAAATACAATAAAATTACTTTTTAAGACGGGAATAGGTAGATTAAATGTATTATTTATAGATGTTTCGATAACGGGTTAAGCTATTAATCATCAGGCCGGGATAATTTAAATAACGTTTATATTTATGTCGTTGTTCAATGACAATATATCATTAACGAAAATGAAAGCGAAAAATAAACGCTAATGGAATTATGTCATGAATTTACGGGAATGTGCGCCACAGCGCGGTAGGCACGCGATCACCAAGCGTGCAACGAACCTGTTAAAGGGAGATCACCCACAGCAGCCCAGGCCCGCCGGCCCGGGCAACGCCCTAATTTATAGCGCTTTTAAGCTGCTTAACCCAGCTTTCCACCCGCCCGGCGCTCAGATCCGACTGATTGTCCTGATCCAACGCCAGCCCGACAAACACATCATCCTCCAGCGCGGCGGAGGCGGTAAAAACATAGCCGTCACGGGGCCATTCACCGATAACCGTCGCGCCGGCATCCGCCACGATATCGTACAGCTCGCCCATGGCACTGACGAAATTATCCGGATACGCCTCCTGATCCCCCAGACCGAACAGCGCCACGGTTTTGCCGCTTAAATCCGCCTGCGCCAGGGTATCGGCGAACTCCGCCCAGGACTCGCTCTGGCACTCCGCCTCCAGACCGGGCAGTTGCCCTTCGCCCAAGGTGGGCGTCCCCAGAATAAGTATTTCATAGGCCAGCAAGTCATCAATTGTCGCCCGGTTGATATTAACCGGTTCCGCCGCCTCGCCGTCGAAATGCTGGTGAATCAGCTTGGCGATCTTGCGGGTTTTACCGGTGTCGGTGCCGAAAAAAATGCCGATTTTAGCCATGATACGCTCCATAAAGTTCGCTAATCGCTACAGGGTAATACCCATCATCTTTCAAGCCGCAACTCGAGATCTATCGGGTATAATTTAAAATTACGTTTGGCGGGTTCAGACGGCGTTACTCCCCGTCGTCGTCGTCCTCGCTGCCTTTCCTGGCGGCCGGCAGATAAATTTCCACCCGATCCCCTTCGTTTACCGGCGTATCGGGCGAACATAAACGGCCGTATATTCCGGTACGGTGGCTATCGAGGTCCAGGTAAGGAAACAGTTGCGGCAGCGGCGAGGCCAGAATGGCTTCCCGCACCGTTACCGGCCCGTCCAGCTTCATCTGGATGCAGCGGCCCTGGTCGCCGTTAACATGGGCTACGGAGAATTTCATCAATGACATCCCCCGGCGCTTTCACGGGCCAGCTCAACCGCGCTGGCGCGCAGGGTCAAACGTTTCACCAGCCTGATGCCGCTGAGCAGCATGCCCATCACCACAAATCCCCCCGGCGGCAGCAGCATCAATAAAAAGCCGCGATACCCAGGCAGCAGGTGCATTTCGAGAAAGCGGAAATGACTGCCCAGCAACAGAGACGCACCGCTGAATAACGTCCCGCTGCCGATAATTTCCCGCACCGCGCCGACGCTGGTGAGGCCCAGGGTAAAGCCCAGACCGGTGGAAAGCCCGTCCAGCGCCGCCGGAATAACCTTGTTGTGGGCGGCAAAGGCCTCGGCCCGACCCAACAGGGCGCAGTTGGCGACGATAAGGGGAATAAACAGCCCCATGACCTTATGCAGATCGTGCATCCAGGCGTTCATGGTCAAATCAAGAATCGTCACCAGCGAGGCGATGATGGAGATATAGACCGGAATGCGAATCTGGCTGGGGGTGATTTTGCGCAGCGCCGACACGATAAAATTCGAACAGGCCAGCACCATGGCGGTCATCAGTCCCAACCCCAGTCCGTTGGTGGCGGTGGTGGTGATGGCCATCAGCGGACACAGGCCGAGAATCTGCACGAAGGTGACGTTATTGGTAAAAACGCCGCTGAGCATAATGTCCCGCAATAGCGGCTCAGTGCTTACGCTTATGTCCGGCGACGGCGGCCGGCCGTTTTCATCACTCATGTCACTCAGGTTCTTTTCACTCATGGCTTTTTCACTCATTGCCCCGGCTCCTGTTTACCCAGAAATTGCGCCCGGTACTGGCGATATTGCAGCAGATTTTCATGCACCCCTTTGACCACCGCCCTTGGCGTAATGGTGGCGCCGGTGAAGGCATCGAACTGACCGCCGTCTTTTTTCACATGCCATTGCTGTTCGGTGAGATTGGCCAGGGATTTGCCGTTAAAGCTTAAAATCCACGGGCTGCGGCCCAGTTCGATGGCATCCCCCAGCCCCGGTGTCTCTTTATGGCTGATGACCCGCACGCCGGTGATGGTCCCGTCGGCGGCGATGCCGGTAAGCAGCTCTATCGGCCCGCCATAGCCCTGGGTGACGCTGGTGAGAATGATTCCGCTGGGCCGGCCTTGCAGGCTGGCGCGGTAAAAATGAACCGATTGGCCGCCCATAATCAGGGACTGTTCCGCATCCGCCAGCGCATTGTCGTAGCCGGCGGCGGGGAAGACTTGCGACAGCATGCTCTGGGTGTCCTCTTTTTCACGCTGGATAATCTGCCCGTGGGTCAGCCACCAGCAGCCGGCCACCAGCAAACAGACAATCAGGGTAAACGCACCCAGTAAAAAGGCCTGGGTCAGGGGACTTTCCCGTTTCGGTAGCAATAACGTTAACCCGCGGCTTACCATGGCGGCGGCATTCATAATGATTTCTCCTTGCCGCTCACGTGGCCGTAGGCTTTTGGCTGGGTATAGTTGTCAATCAGCGGGGTCACCGCGTTCACCAGCAGCACGGCGAAGGCCATCCCCTCAGGGAAATTGCCGAAGGCGCGGATGCAATAGGTAATAAAGCCCGCCAGCGCGCCGAAAATCAGCCGGCCGCGCACGCTGCCGGGGCCGGTAACCGGATCGGTGAGGATATAGAACGCCCCCAGTATCAGTCCGCCGCTGGTGAGCTGGGCCAATGGCGGGACGATGCCGGCGGGGGAGATAAGCCAATGCAGGGTGCCGGGCACCAGGCAGCCGAGCAGCGTCGCCACCGGGATGTGCCAGCTGAACACCCGCTGCCACATCAGCCACAGGCCGCCGGCCAGCAGCAGCAAAAAGGAGCTTTCCCCCAGGCTGCCGTTGCGGTTGCCCAGCAGGTTGGCCAAGAGGTCGAGGTGCTGACGGCCGCTCTCCTTGAAGCCGCCCAACAGGGTGGCGCCGGTGACGCCGTCCACCCCCAGGCGGTAAAAGGCGCCGTCGTAAAAGGCGGCGGGATCTACCCAGCGGGTCATTTCCACCGGAAAGGCAATCAATAACACCACCCGGGCCAGCATCGCCGGATTAAACAGGTTCTGTCCCAGTCCGCCATAGATATGTTTGCCGAACGCAATGGCGATGAAGCTGCCCAGGGCGCCCAGCCATAAAGGAGCATGGGGCGGCAGGCTCAGGGCCAGGATCAGGGCGGTTAAAATCGCCGCGCCGTCCAGCGTATGGCCCTGGGCGTTGGGATTGAGCTTCAGGCACAGGGCTTCACAAACAAGCGCCGTCAGCAGGCAGCAAAAAATCAACAGCACCGACTGTGGACCATACTGCAAAAACGCCAGTATCACTGCCGGCAACAGGGAGAGATTCACCCGGTACATCAGCGTATCGACGCTGAGACCCTGATGGGCGTGCGGAGCGGTCAGCATGAGGGATCCTCTGGTGTCGTGGCGGCCCGGCGGGAGCGCCGTGCCGGTTTGGCGGCCAGCGCCGCCGCTTTCGCGGCCGCTTCTTTTGCCAGCCGCGCCTGCCGGTTGGCGCTGTTTTGCCGGGTACGTTCCATTTTGTCTTCTTGGCGTTTCAACAGCCGCAGCTGCTGCTGTCCCCAGTCAAAGAACTGGGTCAAGGGCAGCGCCGCCGGACAGACGTAGGCACAGGATCCGCACAGCAGGCAGGCATTCAATCCCTGCTGTTGCGCCTTGGCGAAACCGTCGTTTTTCAGTTCCGCGAAGAGAGACAGGGGTGCGAGGCTCATGGGACAGGCATCCAGACAACGGCCGCAGCGCAGGCAGGCGCTGGGCTTGGTTTGCGGTAGTTCGTCCCCGGTCAGCAGCAGCAGCCCGCTGGTGCCTTTATTGATGGGAACATCCAGGTCGTCCACGGCGCGGCCCATCATCGGTCCACCCAGCACCATGCGGGCCGGCTGGGTTTTCAGACCGCCGCATTGGCCGATAATTTCCTTGATCGGCGTGCCGATGGGCACCAGGAGATTGCCCGGCTGCTCAATGGCCCGGCCGCTGACGGTAATCACCCGGTGGGTCACCGGCTTGCCGAAGCGTATGGCATGGAAAATCGCGATACAGGTGCCGACGTTTTGCACCAGAACGCCCATTTCCGTGGAGCGGCGATTTTGCGGGATTTGCCGGCCGGTCACCGCCTCAATCATCTGTTTGGCCGAGCCGATGGGATAGAGGGAGGGCAGTATCACCACCTCGATGTGATCTTCCTGCCGGCAGAGCTCGTCAAGCCGGGCGATGGCTTCGGTTTTGTTATCTTCGATGCCGATATAGACCTGCCTGGCCTGGGTAATGGTCTGCAGATAGCGGATACCGCCGATGATAAACTCCGCCTGCTCGCGCATCAGCCGGTCGTCGGTGGTGAGATAGGGCTCGCACTCTCCGCCGTTAACGATGAGGGTTTCAATGGGATAACGCAGGCTCATCCTGATTTTATCGGCGGCGGGGAACATGGCGCCGCCCATGCCGACAATGCCCGCCTGTTCAATAAGCGACAGCATGGTTTGTGTTTCGCTGAGTCCCTCGGCGGCGGTTAACCGGGGTGCCGGCGATTGCTGGTCGGAGACCTTGATGGTGATACAGCCCTGATCGCCGGTGGTCACCGAGGTCACGACGCCGGACAGGGCGCTGTGAACCGGCGCCGACATACGCTCGCGCGCTTCGGCTATCAATTGTCCGGCGGCTACGCTCTCCCCCTCCGACACGATGGGCACCGCGGCGGGGCCGGTATGCTGGCGTAAGGGAATAATCAGCCGGCGCGGCGTCGCCAGCGGACGAATGGCGATTTCGCGGGTCAAGGATTTATGGCTGTAAGGACGAATACCGCCATGGGGTTTCATTCTGGCGTTAAACATACGAAGCCTCGCGGATAGGAAGGCGGGGTTTGGTCGCCGTAGGCGTCAGCAGGGGATCGGCCCGCAGCTGTATCGCTTGTTGCGGACAAACGCTGAGGCAGGCGGCGCAGCCGGTGCAATCCTCGGCTAAAATACCGTGCCGCTGGCGGGGGGCGCCGATAATGGCATCGAAATTACACTTCTTCTGGCAACGGCCGCAGCCGTCGCACATCTCGGCGCTGATAAGGGCCACCATCGGCCCGTCGTCATCGCCGCCATCCACAGGCACATCCAGCAAAACGGCGATGCGTTTCGCCAGGGCCGCGCCCCCTGGCGTGCAGGCGCTCACCGGCGCCTCGCCGCGCACCATGGCCGCCGCCGCCTGTACGCAGCCGGGGAATCCGCACTGTCCGCACTGGCCGTTGGGCAGCAGCGCCGCTACCGATTCGATGCGCGGGTCTTTATCCACCTTGAAATAGAGGGCGGCGAAACCCAGCAAATAACCGATGACCATGCCAATGGCGGGAACCGCCAGAACCGGTAATATCCCATTCATCATTATCTCCTTATCCCGCCAGCCCGGCGAAACCGGTAAAGGCCAGCGCCAGGATGCCCGCGGTGATAAAATTTATCGGCGCGCCGCGAAACAGCAGCGGCGAGGAGGCGTTGCTTTGCCGCTCCCGCAGACCGGAAAAAATCACCATTACCAGGGAGTAACCCAGGGAGGAACTGAAGCCGAACACCACGCTGTGCAAAAAGCTCAGATTGTCGTCCAATACCAGCAGCGCCACGCCGAGCACCGCGCAGTTGGTGGTGATAAGCGGCAGGAAAATTCCCAGGGTGCGGTACAGGGCCGGACTCTGTTTGGCCAGAAACAGCTCCAATAGCTGCACCAGAGACGCTATCACCATAATCAGCGAGATCAGGCGCAGATATTCCATACCCAGCGGCACCAGGATCCAGTGATAAATCATCCAGCCCAGGCCGGCGGACAGGGTGATGACAAAGGTGGTTGCCATGGACATCCCCAGCGCCGAATCCACTTTATTGGTCACGCCCATAAATGAGCACAGGCCAAGAAAGCGCGACAGAACGATGTTATTCACCAGGCCATTGGCCAAAACAATCAGCAAAATTTCTTTCATACCTTCCCCGACAGCCTTTGACGTCTTTCCGGGAGAGTATTGCGAAAGCTGTGCCATATCGCATAGAGCAAAAAATGTTCAATGATAGTGCAGGAACGTGCTTCACGCTGGCGCGCGGCGGGCGCAGGCCGGGGGCATAAGACGCGCGGGACGGGTGCGAAAGGCGGTTTTTGGGCTAAAAACCTGTGTTCAGATCAATGTTTGTCGCGGTTTTTTGTCGGTAGGTATCAAACTTGCACAATTTACATTGTTAATTGTGCTTCATGTCATCCTGTCGCGATACCTGACAAATTGTCGTGAAACGCACAGTACGTTTTTGAGCCAGATCAGGCAGGAGTTTTTATGCGTCTACCTTTATTTGATGAGACATCGCTGCTGGAAAAAACCGCCCACGCACCGACGTTGTCGGCACTGCGTCCGGGTTTGTTTTATACGGCGGTGGAGCAATCATCGGTGGCTATCTCTATTACCGACCCCCAGGCGAACATTGTCTACACCAACCTGGCTTTCCGTCAGTTGACCGGTTACAGCGAAGCAGAGCTGACCGGGATAAATCATAACCTGCTGGCCAGCCGCCAGACGCCGAAAAGAAACTATAGGGAAATGTGGAATTCCATCACCCAGGGCCTGTCCTGGGTCGGGCAACTGATCAATAAACGCAAGGACGGCAGTCTTTATCTGGCTGAGGTCAGCATCTCCCCCATCTTCAGTCCGGACGGCCAGATCGAGCATTACCTCGGCATGCACAAAGATATCAGCGACAGCTATGCCCTGATGCAGCGTTTGCGCAATCAGATGACCCTTATCGCGGCGGTGCTGAACAATGTGCCGGCGCCGGTTATCGTGCTGGATGAGCATGACAACATCGTGATGGATAATCTGGCCTATAAAACCCTGTGCGCAGATTGCGGCGGCGGGGAGCTGCTGGCGGAGCTCGGCTATCCCGCCAATAAAACGCAGTTGGCGGAGGGGGAGCGCGTTTCGCTGAATCATTGCGGCGTCACCCGCACGTTCGGCATGAGCATCTGGCCGCTGTCGGAAGTGAACGAAGAAGTCAGCCGCTTTTTTACCAATGTCGCGCCGCCCCGTACCCTGATAACCCTTATCGATGACAGCGAGCGACAGCGACAGCGCGCGCAGCAGCGTCTGGAGCAGCTTAAACACCGCCTGGCGTCCGGGAAACTGCTGGCGGCGATCCGCGAATCGCTGGATGCGGCCATGGTCCAGCTAAGCGGTCCGCTGAATATGCTGGCCGCCGCCCGGCGTTTAAATCCCAATGGCGATACGCATCCCGGACTCGATGCAGCCTGGCAGGAGGGACAACAGGCGCTGGCCCGGCTGCAGGCTTGCCGTCCGTCGCTGGAACAGGAAGAGCATGATTTCTGGTCGGTGGGGGACGTTTTGCAGGATCTGTCGGATCTTTATCAGCCGCGCATCCGCGGGCTGGGCAAGCTTAGCTGGCATTGCCGTCCGGAAATCCTGCTGGGCTGGGGACAGCGCCACCAGGTGCTGGCATCCCTGAGCCTGTGGCTGGACCGCTGCCTGACACTGGCGGGAGAGCATCCCTCCACGCCGCTTAATATTGCCATCAGCGCTTACGCCCAGGACAATGCGTTCTTTTTCACCCTGCAGGATAACCTGTCGATGCATCCGGTGCAGACCGCGGCCCAGCCGCAAACCTTCACCACGCCGGGGCACGGCATGGAGCTGCGGTTGATACAAACCCTGATCGGTAATCATCAGGGCATGATTGATATCCATACCCAGGCGGAGGGCGGTACGCATTTGACCCTTCGTCTGCCTTTGCCTGCCAAGTTGTTCAGGCATCCGGTCATAGCAGGAGAATCCTAATGAATCATCTCCCCACCTCCGAGCACGTTTCGCGGCGTTTTGATCTTTCTCAGCAGTTTACCGCGCTACATAAAATCAGCGTGGCCTTGAGCCGTTCATTGGATATGGGGCAAACGCTCCAGTCGATGATCCAGGCTTTGTATGAACACGCCTTTATGCAGTACGGCATGGTCTGCCTGTTTGACAAAACCCGCAGCGCTTTATTTATCGAAGCGATCTACGGCGCCGATAGTGAAGTGGTGAAGGGATTCAAAAATGTGCGCTACCGTATCGGCGAGGGCATTCTGGGAACGGTCATGAGCCAGCAGCGTTCGCTGGTTTTGCCACGGGTTTCGGACGATCCGCGCTTTCTCGACCGGCTTAATCTTTATGATTACAACCTGCCGTTTATCTGTGTGCCGATTCCCGGTCCCGACGGCATCCCCCTCGGGGTGTTGGCGGCGCAGCCGATGGAGCTACACGAAGACAGGCTGCCGGCCAGCACCCGGTTTCTGGAAATGGTGGCCAATCTGATTTGCCAAACCGTCCGGATGGTGGGGCACATGAGTATCGAAACCGAAGCCCTGCGCCAGGAACGGGATACCCTGCGCCGTAAGGTCAAGCATCAGTACGGCTTTGACAATATGGTGGGTAAAAGCCAGTCCATGCGGCAAATTTTCGATGTCATCCGTCAGGTGGCGAAATGGGATACCACGGTATTAGTGCGCGGCGAGAGCGGCACCGGTAAAGAGCTCATCGCCAACGCGATCCATTATAACTCGCCGCGTACCCTTGAGCCGTTCGTGAAATTCAACTGCGCGGCGCTGCCGGATACCCTGTTGGAAAGCGAATTGTTCGGCCACGAGAAAGGCGCGTTTACCGGTGCGGTGCGCCAGCGTAAAGGGCGTTTTGAACTGGCCGACGGCGGCACGCTGTTTCTCGATGAAATCGGTGAAAGCAGCGCTTCTTTCCAGGCGAAATTGCTGCGTATTCTGCAAGAGGGGGAGATGGAACGCGTCGGCGGCGATACCACCCTTAAAGTCAACGTGCGGATTATCGCCGCCACCAACCGCAACCTGGAAGAGGAGGTGCGCGCCGGTCATTTTCGCGAGGATCTCTATTATCGCCTGAACGTGATGCCCATCAGCCTGCCGCCGCTACGGGAACGGCAGGAGGATATCGTCGAACTGGCGCAATTCCTGATCGCCAAACTCGCGGCCAAGCAGGGACGTGAGCTGCGAATCAGCGACGGCGCGCTGCGTCTGCTGATGAGCTACAGCTGGCCCGGCAACGTGCGTGAGCTGGAGAACTGTCTGGAACGGGCGTCGGTGATGTCGGAGGAGGGCCTGATCGACCGCGATATCATTTTATTCAACCACAGTGAATCCGCCGCCATGTCCCCGCCGGCGGCGCTCCACGGCCTGTCTCAGTCTTCGCCCCATTCGCAGTCCCAGGGGGACGGCGATATGGACGACCGGCAACGGCTTATCGCCGCGCTGGAAAAATCCGGCTGGGTGCAGGCCAAGGCCGCCCGCCTGCTGGGCATGACGCCGCGTCAGGTCGCCTACCGCATCCAAATCCTCAATATCAATATGCATCGATTGTAGGTAAAAAGCGTTTTCCCGCTTTCGGTTTGGGCCGGGAGCGGGGAAAATGCTATTTTACACGTATTGCGTTCTGTGGTGTATTCCGTCCCGCCAGGTTTGCTATTCGCCGGCATAGCTCGATACGGATAAAATAAAGTGTGAATATATTATCTTATATTCTGCAAAATTATATTAATTAAGTTAAGATTTATTTATATTAATTGTATTTTTTATTCGGTTATTTTTTTAAAAATGCCCGTTCAAAAGTGTCTAATGGCGATAAATGCTGTTATTCTTCCTTAAATAAAAATTTCTCCAGACACCCCGAAAGATAAAGGGCCAGGTCTATTTTTTATAATTAAATAAGGCGACACCCTAAATAATTCGAGTCGCCGCCTTCCTGCAACGTGAAGCATGACGGGTATAGGCTATTAAAATTGAACCAGGTCACTAATAAGTTGAAATATGCATTCAATAGATTACTGCTGCCGAAAAATAAGCTGAACCGTTATGATTCTAACGCCCACCAGCCCGGCGAAGGTTTGTTTACTCCCATGGCCGCCTATCTGCTGTTTGCCGCCTATTTTCTTATCGGCATATTCGGCCGGTTTCCCTGGAAGGCGGACGAACCTTATTCGTTCAGCATCGTCTGGAATATCATCCTGCAGGGCGAATGGCTGGTGCCTTATGTGGCCGGCGATCCTTTTTTGGAAAAGCCGCCGCTGATGTTTTGGCTCGGGGCGCTGTTCGCCAAGGCGTTGCCGGCTGCGGCGGCATACGAATCGTCCCGCCTGGCGGTGGTGCTGTGTATCGCGGTGACGGTGGGTTCGCTCTTATGGGCGGCCGCGCATCTGCATCGGGAACTGGCGCAGGAGCGGCAATACCGGGTCTCGGCGCCGCCGACGCCGGCGGCATGGCGATTGAACGCGCTGGCCTTGCTGGTGGGCACGCTCGGTTTGGCGGAGCATGTGCATAAATTTACCGCTGACCTGGGCCAGATGGCCGGCGCCACCCTGGCGCTGGCGGCATTGGCGGCCGGCACCGCCCCTCGCGCCGCGCCAAGAGAAATCCAATCAGCGCCGCTGCTGCCGGGGATCCTGTTTGGCGCCGGCACGGGTATCGCTTTTCTGTCCAAGGGATTGTTGGTGGCGGGTATCGCGGGCCTGTCCCTGCTGTGCTGCCTGGCGGTATTGCCGGCTTTCCGTCGCCGCGGCGGGGCGGGGTTCTCCCTGGCCGCCCTGCTGGCGGCGCTGCCATTCGCGGTGCCTTGGCCGCTGGCGCTGTATCTGCGGGAGCCGGAGCTGTTTATGCAGTGGTTCTGGGTGAATAATGTCGGCCGATTCGCCGGTTTTACCGAATTGGGGGGCCACCATAATCCTCTGTCCAACCGCCTGCTGTCGCTGATGGCGGGCGGAGCGCCGCTGTCATTTTTGCTGCTGGCCGGTCTGGCGGCAGCCGCGGTCCGCGGGAAGGCCGGCCGCTGCCGGCGGCGGTTGTACCGCCTGTTGCGCCGCCGCCCGGCTTATGGCTCGGTAACGATCTTTCTGGCGGTAGGGCTGGTCACCTTGCTGTCCTCGGCCTCCATGCGGGATATCTACCTGCTGCCCTTGTATCCCGCCATGGCGCTGGCGGCGCTGCCCATACTGAACCGGCACTGCCCTAAAGCGCAGAAATCCGAGGCGCGCAACGCGGATATACAGAGATACGGGGCGCTGCGGGCACCAAAGGCGCAAAACCCCAAGCGGAACGGGACAGACCGGCATCTCAGGATAATGCGCGGAGTCATCAATGCCCTCTGCGCGGCGCTGCTGGCGCTTATCCTTATTACCTGGTTCCAGCTGAGCCGGTATGGCGAACCCCGCCTCCTGCGGCTGCTGTGGCCAAGGGTAAGCGGGGTGTTTCCCATGTCCTTCACGCTGCAGACTTCCTGGTTGATGCAGGGGGCGGCGGCGGGATTGATTGTTCTGTGGCGGCGGGTTATCCGCGCCGGCAACGGGAACCGGGTGCTGATGTCCTGGTCCGCCGGGCTGGCAATGCTGTGGGGAACCGCGTTTTTACTGCTGATGCCGTGGTTTGATGCGGCACGCAGCTATCGCGACACCTTTCACTCCCTAACCCCCCTGGTTAGCCAGGAGCATTGTCTGGCCACCGACGGACTCGGCGAATCGGAACTGGGGCTGTTGCATTACGTCACCGGACGGGCCGGGACGCGGATCTACGCCGGCTGGTCCGGTGAAGGTGACGGTGTCACATTGAACCGGGCCTCGTTGCGCTGCAACCTGCGGCTGGTACAGGATTCATTGAAAAATCCAGGTAAAAAGCTCCCCGCTGACTGGCATGAAATCTGGCGCGGGCACCGCCCGGCCGACGGCAACGGCTTTATTCTCTACCGTCGCAACGGCTCTGACGACTAACCGCGGGCCGGGGCGACATTGCATGTTTAACAGGGGACGCGTTCTCCTTGGCATGGCAACGGGCTGACGTTTAATCGCAGAATGAGCGAGACCTAAGGGGCCGAATGGTTTTGTCGTATTCAAGACAATGTCGGCAAAGCGGATTGTACAACACAGGGCCTCCAACGGGCAGCGTGATCCAACTATAAGAAATATAAGCTATTAAACGCCAGAATTTCCAGGCATGGCATTTGCACCATGACAGCCATATGTCGTAATGCATAAGGCGGTTTACATGGCATCCTGTCACTCCTCAGCTAATCCGGGCTGCGGCGCTTCCGGCGGAGCGGAATTAACCCCGCTCCAGGCGGATAAAATAGCGCAGCACCCCTGTTACTCCCGTTCCGCCCATCATCGCTACGCACGCATGCATCTGGCGGTGGCCCCGGCCTGTAATCTGCAATGCCACTACTGCAACCGTAAATACGATTGCAGCAATGAATCCCGGCCGGGGGTGGTATCGGAAGTCCTGTCCCCCGCACAGGCGATTGCCAAAGCCCGCCATGTGGCCGCCGCACTGCCGCAGCTGGCGGTTATCGGCATCGCCGGCCCGGGGGATCCGCTGGCCAATATCGCCCGCACCTTCAACACCCTGGAAGGGCTGCGCTCGGCTCTGCCGGATATCAAACTCTGCCTGTCCACCAATGGCCTCGCTCTGCCGGAGGTGGTGGACCGGCTGGCGGATGTCGGGGTGGATCATGTGACTGTCACGGTCAACGCACTGGACGCAGACATCGCGGCGCAAATCTACCCCTGGCTGTGGTTCGAAGGCGAGCGCCTGGAAGGACTGGAAGCGGCGGCGCTGCTGCTGGCGCGTCAGGAGGAGGGGATACGTAAACTGACTGCCCGGGGCATCATGGTAAAAATCAATTCGGTGCTGATTCCGGGTATCAACGATCGCCACTTGCCGGCGGTTAGCGAGAAAGCGCGGGAATGGGGCGCCATGTTGCACAATGTCATGCCCCTTATCTCCCGGCCGGAGCATGGCACCGTCTTCGGTTTGCAAGGACAGCGGGAACCGAGCGCGCGGGAAGTCGCCGAGGTACGCGCCAACTGCGGAATGTCCATGCCGCAAATGGCCCATTGCCACCAGTGCCGGGCGGATGCCATCGGTATGCTGGGTGAAGATCGCAGCCAGAGTTTCCCCCTGTCGGCGATACCCCAAACCGCCGAACCCTATCTCCCGGTCATGTACCGGCGCGCGCAAATCCAGGCCGGCATCGCCACCGCCGGAGAATCCGAATCCGCGGACGCCTGCCTGGTGGCTGTGGCCACGCGGGAAGGGGTGCTGATTGACGAACATTTCGGCCACGTACAGCGGTTCCAGATTTACAGCGCGTCCGCGGCCGGCGTAACACTCATCGGAGAGCGGTTCACCCCGCCTTTTTGCACCGATAAGTCCGAATGCGATGATGAAGTCAACCGGCATGAACAGCGGCTTGACGCGGTGGTGGCGCTGCTGGCGGATGTCTCGGCGGTTTTTTGCGCCCGCATCGGCTTAAGCCCCTGGCAGCGTCTGGAACAGGCCGGCATCGAGCCTTGCGTCTCCGGGGCCTGGCAATCGGTCACCGAAGTGATCGCGCTATGGTGGCAACAACACCGGCTGGTGCCGTCGGCCGGAAAAAATCGCATGGGGGCGGCCTGATGGTTAACCGGCCCACCGATAATCTGCTGCACGCACCGGCGGAAATCTGGCTGCGGCGGTTAATGCTAAACCATTTGCAAGGCCGGGCGCGATTCCCTGCGGATATGGGGCTGTCCCCCGCCGCTTACCGCCAACTGGCGCAGCGGGTACTGCTCGCTCCCACCCCCCGGCCGCACAACCTGCGCCAGCAGGACGAGTTGATCGCCATGCTGCAACGCTCCCGCCGACAGGAACGCCAGGGACTGGCTGAGTGGCTGCAGCAATATATGGTACCCCGCGGCGCGCCGTTAAATCAGCTCATCGCCCGCGGCTCCCTGGGTTTTAACCATCTCTGGCAAGACCTGGGGCTATCCTCGCGAGAGGAGCTGCGGGAATTGATGACCGACTGCTTCCCCGAGCTGGTGCGAATGAACCATCGCAACATGCGGTGGAAAAAATTTTTCTACCGCCAGCTGTGCCTGGCCGACTCAGGGGAAATCAACTGCCGCTCGCCAAGCTGCGAACAATGCATTGAACAGGAAAGCTGCTTCGCCCCGGAAGACTGAGCGCCGGCTATCCCAGCGATCGCCGATCGTGCAACGAACGTGTTAAAGGGAAACCGTGCTGATGGGGTCGAATCGGGCGTGGTTTTCCCGCCCGACCGAGCGCCCCACAGCGCGGTAAGCCCGCATTCGCCGATCGTGCACCGAGCGTGTTAAAGGGAAACCGTGCTGATGGGGTCGAATCGGGCGTGGTTTTCCCGCCCGACCGAGTGCCCCACGCGCGGTAAGCCCGTGTTCGCCGATCGTGCAACGAATGTGTTAAAGGGAAACCGTGCTGATGGGGTCGAATCGGGCGTGGTTTTCCCGCCCGACCGAGCGCCCCACAGCGCGGTAAGCCCGCGTTCGCCGATCGTGCACCGAGCGTGTTAAAGGGCGCCAGCGCCGACGAGCGACGAAAGCGGCCGGCCCGCCGCAACGGGCCAAACCGCTATCCTTGCGTCTTACCCCACGCAACCATCATGGTCAACAGCGCCTTAAGCACCGGCTGCAACGACTCCGCCCGCTCCGGCAGATAATCAAAAGGGATCTCCTCTTGCATATAATTACACTGCGCCAATTCCAACTGCACCGCATGCTGCCGAGCATGGGGCTGGCCATAGGCCCGCGTGATATATCCCCCCTTGAAACGCCCGTTGATAACATAGCTAAAAGGCTGCCCCTGGCAAAACGCGCTCAATTTTTCTCCCAGGGACGGGGCGCAGCTCGCACCCTGATTGGTGCCCAGATTCAAATCCGGCAATGTGCCGTCAAACAGACGTGGGATCACCGAAGCAATGGAATGCGCATCAAAAAGCAGCGCATAGTCATGGCGCGCCTTTATTTCACTCAAACAGTCCTGGATTTTCTGATGATAAGGATGCCAGATTTCATCCAGATAACGTTTGCGTTCCTGCGCCGAAGGGACTTTACCCTCCACAAAGGTCGGGGTACCGTCAAACAGCGTATCGGGATACAGGCCGGTGGTGGCGGTTGCGTAAAGTGGCTTGTCGTCCGGCGGCCGGTTCAGATCGATAACCATCCGCGAATAATTCCCCACCAGAATATGGGCGCCCATCTCGCGGGCGAAATCATACAGCCGGGGGATATGCCAATCCGTATCGGATAGCGGCCGGGCCGCCTCGCTAAGACCCGCTTCCACCGCCGGCGTCAGTTTGGTGCCGGCATGGGGTATGCTCACCAGCAACGGTATTGTCCCGGGTTCATAACTGAAAGCATCTTGAATTTGCATTCCTCAATTCCTCCTGATTAAGACGTTACCATCGAGTAAGGTTATTATCGGCGACGTTCGCCCCGATACACTACTGTTACCGGCATTTGCCCCCCGAGCCAGTAGGCCAGTTCCGCCGGATGCTTCACCGGCCAATGCACGAAATCAGCCAATTTCCCCGTTTCCAGCGAGCCCAGGGTATCCCCCAGCCCCAGCGCGCGGGCGGCATTGAGGGTCACGCCCGCCAGGGCTTCTTCCGGCGTCAGGCGAAACAGGGTACAGCCCATATTGATCATCAAACGCAACGAGCAGGCGGGGGAGGTGCCGGGATTGATATCGCTGGCCAGGGCCATCGGTACGCCGTGCCGCCGAAACAGCGCCACCGGCGGCAGCTGCGTTTCGCGCAACATATAACAGGCCCCCGGCAGCAGCACCGCCACTGTCCCGGATGATGCCATAGCGCGGGCATCATCCTCGGTGGCGTACTCCAGATGATCCGCCGACAGCGCCTGCCAGCGGGCCGCCAGCGCGCTGCCCCCCAGAGACGATAGCTGCTCGGCATGGAGTTTCACCGGCAATCCCGCCTGGCGGGCGGCGGCAAACACCCGGGCGATTTGCGCCGGCGAAAACGCCAGATGCTCGCAAAAGCCATCCACCGCGTCCGCCAGCCCCAGGGCCGCCACCTCAGGAATCCAGCGTTCGCATACCACATCGATATACTCATCCGCCCGGCCCCGGTATTCCGGCGGCAGCGCGTGGGCGGCCAGAAAGGTGGTACGAACCTGGATGGGATATTTTTGTCCGATTCGCCGGGCCACCCGCAGCATTTTTATTTCGTCATCCAGGGTCAGCCCATAACCGGATTTGATTTCGATGCAGGTCACGCCTTCGGCCATCAGCATGGCCAGCCGGGCTTCCGCCGTCGCCAGCAGTTCTTCCTCCCCGGCCCCGCGGGTGGCGTTCACCGTAGAGAGAATCCCGCCGCCGGCGGCGGCGATGTCGGCATAGCTGACGCCCTGGAGCCGCTGTTCGAATTCCAGGCTGCGGTTACCGCCGAACACCAGATGGGTATGGCAATCGATAAAACCGGGGGTAATCACCCCCCCGCCGAAATCATGCCGCGCCGCTCCGGGGGACGCGGGCAGGTCAGCCCGGGGGCCGACCCAGGCAATGCGGCCTTTTGCCACGGCAACGGCGCCGTCTTTTATCATGCCGTACTGGCCTTGGCGTAGCGTCGCCACATCGGCGCCCAGCCAGATACTGTCGAATCTTTGCGTTGCAGGCATTACCGGTTCCCCCTTAAACAGTCCATTCAGTTAAGCAATAAAGCTGCCAAAAAGTTGATATCGCGATCCGGGATAGAGCAGGCGGGCCGACGTCACCACCAATTTGCCGAACCAGGTGCGGCGATGAATAAGCAGACAGGGCTCGTTGTCCGCCAGTTGCAACAGCTCCCGCTCCAGGGCGCTGGCGCAGACCGCCTCCACCCGATGCTCGCCGGCGGTGAGCGGGGCGGCTTGCGTCAGATAAAAATAGGGCGTGATATGGTTAAAATCCTGCTGAAGATAATCGGGAGCGGTGAGGGGATTGACGCAACGGTCCTCCAACTGCACCGCGATATCATTTTCATAATGCACAATCATCGAATGGAACAACCGCTGGCCGGGCTGGATACCCAGCGACAGCGCCTCTTCGCCGGTGGCGGGGCGGGCATTGAGCTCCAACAGCCGGCTGCTGTGGCGATGGCCGCGGGCGGCGATTTCATCGGCGATATTGCGCACTTCCAGCATGGCGGTCTGGGGCTTGAGCTCGGCGACAAAGGTGCCGACACCCTGCATACGCAGCAAATAGCCTTCGCTGGTGAGCTCCCGCAGGGCCCGGTTGATGGTCATGCGGCTGACGTTCAGCTCCGCCACCAGCTCGCTCTCCGAGGGAATGCGCTGATGGGGCGTCCAGGTGCCGGAGCGAATCTGCTGGATGATGGCTTGTTTGACCCGCTGGTAAATCGGCGCGGGGGTATCGCTCATTATGGCGGACAATTGTGCTGCGGACTGTAATTCAGCCACTTTCCAACCTCGGCTCGCAGGGAACATAATAAAACAGTTTACTGTTAGATTAAGCGTATGTATATGTATAGACAAGTGGATAAGCATTTCGTCTGGATGACCGCAATAACAACCCTTGTTTTCAACCTGAACCGGAAACCGCCATGCCCGTTTTTTTTGCTTCCCGAGCGCTGTTGGCGCAGGGATGGACCCGAAACGTCCGTCTTACCGTCGATCCCCAAGGCATCATAAAAACCGTCGAAGCCGACGCCCCGTCCGCGGACGCTGTCCTGCTTAACGGCCCCGTGCTGCCGTCCATGCCTAACCTGCATTCCCATGCCTTCCAGCGCGCCATGGCCGGATTGACGGAAGTGGCGGGCGATCCCCAGGACAGTTTCTGGACCTGGCGCGACGTGATGTATCGCATGGTGCGGCAACTGACGCCGGAGCAGGTGGGGATCATCGCCCGCCAGCTCTATATCGAAATGCTGAAGGGCGGTTATACCCAGGTGGCGGAATTTCATTATCTTCACCACGATCCCCAGGGACAACCTTATGAAAACCCGGCGGAAATGGCGTTGCATATCAGTCGCGCGGCGACGGAAAGCGGCATCGGCCTGACCCTGCTGCCGGTGCTCTATAGCTATGGCGGCTTCGGCGCCCGGCCGGCCCAGGAAGGGCAGCGGCGGTTTATCCAGCAAACCGAAGGCTATCTGCGCCAGCAGCAGGCGCTGATAAAACATCTGGCGGGCCGCGATAGGCAAAACCTCGGCGTGTGCTTTCATTCGCTGCGCGCGGTGGATGAGCGGCAAATCGCCGAGGTGTTGCAGGCGTCGGGACAGGATTTACCGGTACATATCCATGTGGCTGAGCAGGAAAAGGAGGTTAGCGACTGCCTGAGCTGGTCGGGACAGCGGCCGATCCAGTGGCTGCTGGATCATTTCCCGGTGGACGATCGCTGGTGCCTGATTCACGCCACCCATATCGACAGGGCGGAATTAACAGCCCTGGCCCAAAGCGGCGCCACGGCGGGATTGTGTCCCACCACCGAAGCAAATCTGGGGGACGGCATTTTTCCCGCCACGGATTATCTCGCTCTGAACGGACGCTGGGGCATCGGCTCCGACAGCCATGTCTCCCTGAATGTGGTGGAAGAGCTTCGCTGGCTGGAGTACGGACAGCGCTTGCGCGATCAACGGCGTAACCGCATCGCCGGCGCGCGGCATAAAGCAGTGGGAGATACGCTTTATCTCGGCGCCCTGCAAGGGGGCGCCAAGGCCTGCGGCGAGCCGTTAGGCCAGTTGGCGCCGGGATATCGCGCCGACTGGCTGGTGCTGGATGACCAGGATCCCTATCTCGGCACCGCTGCCGACCCGGCGCTCATCAATCGCTGGCTGTTCGCCGGCGGGCCGGGACAAATCCGGCATGTGTATGTGGGCGGACAGCAGTTGATAAGCGACGGGCATCACCGGCTCGAGCAGGAAAGCGCCCGGGCTTTTGCCGAGGTACTGCGCGACCTGAGCCGGGAGGCGCTATGAGCCCGCCGGTACGCTTCTCTTTCGATAGCCTGCCGGTCAGCCGCTGGCGAAACGGCGGCGGCGAGACCCGCGAAATCGTCAGCTGGCCCGCGGACGAGCTATTGCCCGCCCACAGCGGGCCGCTGCCGGCCCTGGATGATTTTGCCTGGCGCGCCAGTATCGCCACCATCGATCGGGACGGCGGATTTTCATCTTTCCCCGGCGTTGACCGCGTCATCACGTTGCTGGAAGGGAACGGCGTGGTCTTGCACGGCGCAAATGGCGTCGCCCATTCCTTGACCCGGACGGGGGAACCCTATGCCTTCGCCGGCGAAGAGTCCGTGACCGCGGTGCTGGCGGGCGGGGCCAGCCGGGATTTCAATATCATGACCCGGCGCCTCGATTGGCGGGCAAGCGTGGTGCGGATGGACCATGAATTCATTCTGCCCGCCGTTCACAGCGGGGTGCTGTATGTGCTGGCGGGGACGTGGCGCCTGGGGAACGATGATCAGGCGAAAGACGATAAGCCGCTGGCGGCGCGGGACG
This sequence comes from Sodalis sp. RH16, assembly GCF_047324245.1. NCBI lineage: Bacteria > Pseudomonadati > Pseudomonadota > Gammaproteobacteria > Enterobacterales > Bruguierivoracaceae > Sodalis > Sodalis sp. RH16. Next base: position 4,630,747 of record NZ_CP178737.1, read on the forward strand.
GCTGTTGGTGGCATCATCTGCCGTCGCCCCTGCGCCTGCGGCCGCTGGCGCCGGAGAGCCTGCTGCTGTGGGCGGATATCAGCGCGTTGTAACGGCTACCGGCGCCAGGTTTGCGGTATTTCATGCCGCCCCTTCACCAATAGATGGCAAAACGCTGCATGATTTCAGTGCGCGGCGCGTCATTATGGTTCAATCCGTTGGCGGCCGTCGGCATCGAGCCACCCATGAAGGCGGGCAAGAAGGCCGGCATTACCCTTGGGGGCCATGGATGGTTAGGCGGCATGGCGGGGCGCTATTCTGGCATAGGCTTTGCTTTGGTTAAAGTACCGGGTCTTGTATAGACAAGTCGATACAGTCGCATGGCCCGGCTTTTAGCCGGCCATCTTGGCCGTCTGTCAACTCAGGAGTGGGATATGAACAATGTCGGTACCGGAAAATCGTTCTTAGGTCGCGTTAATCTCCTTGCCCTGGCCCTGGGCCTTATCTGTGCCGCCCCGGCCATGGCGGCCGATACCCCGGTGGCCATCGGCGTCTCCGGCTGGACCGGCTTCGCGCCGCTGACCCTGGCGGATAAAGCGGGAATATTCAAGCGCCACGGCCTGGACGTCACGTTGAAAATGATCCCGCAAAAAGACCGGCACCTGGCTATTGCCTCCGGTGACGTTCAATGTGCGGGCACTACCGTGGAAACCTATATCTCCTGGAACGCCAACGGCGTACCCATCACCCAGATTGTCCAGCTGGATAAATCATTCGGCGCCGATGGCCTGGTGGTGCGCAACAATATCAACAGCATCAAGGACCTGAAGGGGAAAACCATCAGCGTCGACGCTCCCGGCACCTCGCCCTATTTTACCTTGGCCTGGATGCTGGATAAAAACGGCATGAGCCTCAAAGACGTCAAGATAACCACCCTGGCCCCTGACGCGGCGGCCCAATCCTTTATCGCCGGCAGCAACGACGCCGCGATGACCTACGAACCTTATCTCTCATCGGTGCGGCAGAACCCGGCCAAAGGAAAAATTCTCGCCACTACCCTGGATTACCCTATGGTGATGGATACCTTGGGCTGTACCCCCGCCTTCCTGAAAAAGAATCCCCAGGCCGCCAAAGCCCTGGTGGAAAGCTATTTCGATGCGCTGGACATGATCCGCAAAGAACCGGATAAATCCAATGACATCATGGGCGCGGCGGTAAAAGAATCCGGCAAGGCCTTTGCCGAAGAATCCAGCTACCTGCGCTGGCAGGATCGGGAACAAAACAAGGCCTTCTTCAACGGCGAGATTAAAAGCTTTGAAGAAGAGGCGGCCAACCTGCTGCTGCAGATGAAAGTCATTCGCAAAAAACCGGATCTCAACACCCTCTATGATGCCAGCTACGTTAATCAATAAAGGGGTAAGTTATGTCCGTGGATAAGGATGTCGCCGCTCTGGCGGCCAAAGAGCCGGCGCCGTTGCCGACGGCCAGGCAGATTCGCCACAATCCGCTGCTGGTGCCGCTGCGGCCGGTCTCTTCCGGCCAGCGCTGGTTCCTCGGTATCGGTTTTTTTGTGCTTTTTTTCGCCTTTTGGGCCATTGCCACCTTCGGCGGCTGGGTGTCGCCGACCTTCTTGGCCGACCCGCTCACCATGGTGCATGAAGGTTATCTGCTGTTCACGGAATATAATTTTTCCCTGGATATCGGCATGACGGTCATGCGGGTGCTGGGGGGCTTTATCCTGGCGGCGGTGCTGGCGGTGCCCCTGGGTATCATGATGGGCTCCTACAAACTGGTGGAAGCCTTTGTGGAACCCTTTGTCTCCTTTTGCCGCTATCTGCCGGCCTCGGCGTTTATTCCCCTGTTGATCCTGTGGGCCGGCATCGGCGAAACGCAGAAAATATTGGTGATTTTCATCGGCTCGTTTTTCCAGATCGTACTGATGATCGCGGTGACCGTCGGCGGGGCGCGGCGGGATCTGGTGGAGGCGGCCTATACCCTCGGCGCCTCCAGCCGCAGCATTGTGCGCCGGGTGCTGATACCGGGGGCCGCGCCGGAAATTGCCGAGCTGCTGCGTCTGGTGCTGGGCTGGGCCTGGACCTATGTCATCGTTGCTGAGCTTATCGGGTCATCCAGCGGCATCGGCCATATGATTGTGGACAGCCAGGCATTGCTCAATACCGGGCAGATCATTTTCGGCATCATTACCATCGGCTGTATCGGCCTGCTGTCGGATTATTTATTCAAGGCGCTTAATCGCCGCCTGTTCGCCTGGAGCGTAGCGCCATGAACTACAGCAAGCTAACCGTTCGTCAGGTTTCCAGGACCTTTACCGGGCCGAAGGGCCAGCAGACCCAGGCGTTGCTGCCTATCGATTATCGCGTGGAGGAAAATGATTTCATCACCATTCTCGGCCCATCCGGCTGCGGTAAATCCACCCTGTTGCGCATCATTGCCGGACTGGATCGGCCCAGCGAAGGGGAAGTGTGGCTGGACGGCGGCCTGATAGACGGGCCCGGCGCCGATCGCGGCATGGTCTTCCAAAGCTATACGCTGTTTCCCTGGCTGACGGTTGAGCAAAACATCTGCTTCGGCCTGCGGGAGCGGGGCCTTGGCAGCGCGCTGCAGCGGGAGCGCTGCGACTATTTTATCGCCAAGGTCGGACTGCGGGGATTTGAGCAGCACTATCCGCGCCAGCTGTCCGGCGGCATGCAGCAGCGCACCGCCATTGCCCGCGCCCTGGCCAACGATCCCAAGGTCCTGCTGATGGACGAGCCCTTCGGCGCCCTGGATAACCAGACCCGGGTGCTGATGCAGGAGCTGTTGCTCAGTATCTGGGAGTCGTCGCGCAAAACGGTGTTATTTGTCACCCATGATATTGATGAAGCAATTTTCATGGCCAATAAAGTGGCGATTTTCAGCGCACGGCCCGGAAGAATCAAAACCGAAGTGCCGGTTAACTTTCCGCATCCGCGGGATTATACCTTGAAGACCACGCCGGAATTTATGGCGTTGAAAGCGCGGGTCACCGAGGAAATCCGCAGTGAAACGCTGCAAAGCATGGCCGGCTGAGCCGGGCTGGCCGGGGCGGAAGGCCGTGCCCCGGCGGCCACGATAGACCCCGCTGGTAAACGGCGGCGGCAAAGCGGTATCGATTATTTTTTTAAATCGGCTTTACTTGTATAGACAGGAATAGATTATGCAAATTTCGTCGCAGCAACCGTGATGACAAGGGGGCGGATATCAACCGCCGCCAGCCCGGTATTTGTACTTCGTCATTAATATCAAGCCATGAACAATGAAGGAACCCGTAATGAAAAAAGATTTTAGCCAAGCCGTCGCCCGTCCGGTCAGCGCCCCCCGCGGCACTGAACTGACCTGCAAAAACTGGCTTATCGAGGCCCCGTACCGCATGATCCAAAATAACCTGGATCCGGATGTGGCGGAGCGCCCGGACGATCTGGTGGTATACGGCGGTATCGGTAAAGCGGCTCGCAACTGGCCCTGTTTCGAAGCGATTCTCCAGAGCCTGCGGGACCTGAACGAAGACGAAACCCTGCTGGTGCAGTCTGGCAAGCCGGTGGGGGTATTTCGCACCCATGTGGACGCGCCGCGGGTAATGATCGCCAACTCCAACCTGGTACCGCACTGGGCGACCTGGGAGCATTTTCATGAACTGGATCGGGCCGGGCTGATGATGTACGGCCAGATGACCGCAGGTTCCTGGATTTATATCGGCGCCCAGGGCATCGTGCAGGGCACCTTCGAAACCTTTGCCGAAGCCGGCCGCCAGCATTATGGCAGCGATTTGTCAGGTAAATGGATCCTCACCGCCGGACTCGGCGGCATGGGCGGGGCGCAGCCTTTGGCCGGCGTGCTGGCGGGGGCCTGCGTACTGGCCATTGAATGCCAGGAATCCCGCATCGATTTTCGCCTGCGCACCCGTTATCTGGATAAAAAAGCCTATAATATCGACGAAGCGCTGAACATGATCGAAACCGCCTGCCGCCAGGGAGAAGTTATTTCCGTCGGCCTGCTGGGCAATGCGGCCGAAATTATGCCGGAGCTGGCGAAACGCGCCGCCGCCGGCGGACCCCGTCCCCATATCGTCACCGACCAGACCTCGGCCCACGATCCGTTGAACGGCTATCTGCCGGCGGGCTGGAGCCTGGAGCTGTGGAACGACGCCAAAAAGAGCGCTCCGGAAAAAGTCATCAAAGCCGCGCGCCAATCCATGGCGGTGCACGTTAAGGCTATGCTGGAGTTCCATAAAATGGGCGTGCCGACGGTGGACTACGGCAACAATATCCGCCAGGTGGCCCTGGAGGAGGGCGTGGAAAACGCGTTCGACTTCCCCGGTTTCGTGCCGGCCTATATCCGTCCGCTGTTTTGCGAAGGCAAAGGCCCCTTCCGCTGGGTGGCGCTGTCCGGCGATCCGGAAGATATCTACAAAACCGACGCCAAGCTCAAAGAGCTGTTCCCGGACAACGCGTTATTGCATAACTGGCTGGACATGGCCCGCGATCGCATCGCGTTCCAGGGCTTGCCGGCACGGATCTGCTGGCTGGGCCTGGGGGAACGTCATCTCGCCGGGCTGGCCTTTAACGAAATGGTGCGCACCGGCGAACTGAAAGCCCCCATCGTCATCGGCCGCGATCACCTCGACTGCGGGTCGGTGGCGTCGCCCAACCGGGAAACCGAAGCGATGCGCGACGGCTCCGATGCGGTCTCCGACTGGCCGTTATTGAACGTCATGCTCAGCACCGCCGGCGGCGCGACCTGGGTCAGCCTGCATCATGGCGGCGGCGTCGGTATGGGCTTTTCCCAGCATGCCGGCATGGTTATCGTCTGCGACGGCAGCGAAAAGGCCGATGAACGCCTGGCGCGGGTGCTGTGGAACGATCCCGCCACCGGCGTTATGCGCCACGCGGATGCCGGTTATCCCGAAGCCATTGCCTGCGCTAAAAAGTATGGACTTAAATTGCCGATGATTGGATAGTAAATCCATGGGAACACAGCAAAACAGGAAAGCCACTGTGGATGTTCATCAGCTAAGTTTCCCGGCCCGCGTCGTCCGCGGCGCCGGCGCCATCAATAAACTGGGGGAACTGTGCGCCGGCCTGGGCCGGCGTGCCATGGTCATCGGCGGCCGCCGCGCGCTGGCGTCAATCGAACAGTCGGTGTTCAGCCAGTTGGTCACCGCCGGCGTGACGGCGGCGGCGATGCAGTGGTATGGCGGCGAATGCAGCGAAACCCATATCAACCGCCTGGTCCTGGAAGCGAAGGCAGAGGGGATCGATGTCATCATCGGCGCCGGAGGCGGCAAGGCCATCGATACCGCCAAGGCGGTGGGCGCGTCCCTGGGGGCGCCGGTGGTGACGCTGCCCACCATCGCCGCCACCTGCGCCGCCGTGACGCCCTTGACCATTCGCTATTTCGACGACGGTCATTTCCGGGATCTCTACCCGCTGCCGCAGGCGCCGGCGGCGGTGGTCATCGATACGCAGCTATTGGCTTTATCTCCGTTGCGCTGGCTGGCGGCGGGGCTGGGGGACACCCTGGCTAAATGGTATGAATATCGTTCCATCGCCCATCCCGCCGATCTAAACGGGCTGTCGGCGTCAGCCAGCGCCAACAGCCGGATCTGTTATGATCTTATCCTGCGGTACGGCCAGGGGGCCTGCGGCGCATTGACCGAAGGGAAGCCCGCGCCGGCTCTGGAACAGGCGGCGGACGCCATTTTTATCTTCGCCGGCCTGACGTCCATCATGGGCAGCGGCGCCCACGCCTCGGCGGCTCATGCCATTTATGAAGGATTTACCGTTAACGACAAAACCCGCCAGTTCGGCCATGGGCTGCTGGTGGGTTACGGTAACCTGTGTTTACTGGCGCTGGAGCAGCGCAGCGATGAAGAGCTGCTGGCGGCCATCCGCCTGGCGAAGGCCTGCGCCGTGCCGACCCGGCTGGAGGAGATTTGCGCTGATTTGACTGCCGCCGAGCTCGGCGCCATTTGCCGCTCTTGTGCCGAGGCGCCGGATATGGCCAATATGCCCCATACCGTCAGCGCCGACGATGTCCGGTCGGCCATGAATCGGGTGGACGCACTGGCGGCCAGAGACTGACGATACTCTTTTTTGACACTGAAGCGGCATAAACCCCGGCTGATATAGCCTGTAAGGAATCAGCCATTTTTCCCTTTACGGGAAAACAGTACCACCGACACAATAATCAACGCGGCGCCGGCGACCATTTTCGCCGTCGGCCGCTCATTGAACAACCACCAGGCGAACAAAATGGCATACACCGGCTCCAGGGCAAAAAACACCGAGGCCGAACGCGCCTTGACGAAACGCAGGCTGGTCACCATTAAACTGTGCGCCGCGCCGGTACAAAACACCCCCAGCAAGGCCAGGTAAAACCAATCCATCGCCGCTGCCTGGGGCAGCGCCCGAAAGGCGAACGGCAGCATCAGCAGGGATATTACGACGTTCTGGCACAGCGCGGCCTGTACCGGACGAACGTTGGCGGCGGTGATGCGATTGCACAGGATCAGGCCGGCCAGCAGCGCGCCGGATAGAATGCCCCACAAAAAGCCCAGCGTGCTTTGGCTGCTGAAGCTGAACGCCGGGCATACCATGACAAGGCCAAGGCAGATGACGCCGATGAGCAGCGCTTCACGCCGGGTAATGCGTTCGCGGAACGCCAGGCCTTCAAACAGGGTGGTAAAGGCCGGAAAACTGGCGAAACCCAACGTGGCGACGGCCACTCCCGCCGCCTTTACCGAGATAAAAAAGGTCAGCCAATGGCCGGCCAGCACAATGCTGGACCCCAGGATCAGCAGCAGCCCCCGCTGACCGATCCGCTGCCAGCGAAACCCCCTGACGCACAGCATCAGGACCGCCAGCACCAGCCAGGCAAACCACGCCCGGCCGAAGACGATGGCGGCGGGAGACGCATTCACCGCCTTGCCCAGAATGCCGGACAAACCGAAAAAAAACGCGGAAATATTCAGTGCGATATAGGCGTGACGTTTATCCATAGAATTCAGCGGGCCCTGTTATCCATCCCGGCCGCAGCTTACCGGCGGAACTGTGCGGCACGTTGGTTTGCCGACAATGCAAAGGGAAGGTTCCATGCTGCCTGCCAGCGAACTGTTTTAATAGTCTTTTTTCATTAATTTAATAGGCTGCTATGCTTTAATTCAGAAGGTCGCCATCATTGGGCGCTCTGTTTATCCATTGACGGGGAGAGGCGATGTATCAGTATGTTCCTGGCGCGGTGTACCGAAAAATCGATGCACAGAAATGGCGCCGGATTTTTATCCTAGGGGATCTGCACGGCTGTTTTGATCTGCTTTTGGAAAAATTGGAACGGCAGGGATTCGACACCGAACAGGATCTCCTGGTGTCGGTGGGGGATTTGATTGACCGCGGCCGCCAAAACCTGGAATGTCTGTCGCTGCTCAGGGAAAAATGGTTCTGCGCGGTGCGTGGCAATCACGAGCAAATGGCCATGGATTCGTTGGCGGACAACGATCCCGGACTGTGGCTGGCCAACGGCGGCGACTGGTTTGCCCGTCTTGATTCAGCACGGCAACAGCAGGCGAAAGCGTTGATTGCCGAGTGTGCCGCGCTGCCGCTGGTGATTGATATCCCCATGGACCAACGGCACGTGGTGGTGGCCCATGCGGATTATCCCGCGGATAACTACTATTTTGATCAGCCGGTGGACAGTGAAGAGCTGGTATGGAGCCGGCGCCGTATTCACCGAAATCAGCAGGGGCGGGGCGCCCCCATTACCGGCGCCACGCACTTTTTTTTCGGCCACACGCCGCTTAACCGGGTCAGGCATTTCTTCAATCAGTACTATATTGACACCGGCGCGGTGTACGGCGGGTCGTTGACCTTGGTGGAAATCAATACCCTACCGGTATGATTGACTATAATAAACCAGGTTTCTCGTTTTATCCGACTGTTGGGATAATGTGAACCGAGGCTAAAGGTAACGGGCTATACTCGCCATACTTCAACTTGCCGTCCTCCGGCAGGTTGAAATAGTGAGGGTATATAACGGCTAGAGGATTAGCCAACGACGAAGGAGTTTAACAATGGGCATTTTATCCTGGATTATTTTTGGTCTTATTGCCGGTATTATCGCCAAATTCATCATGCCGGGCAGAGACGGCGGCGGTTTTATTCTTACCGTGATATTAGGGATTATCGGTGCGGTGGTGGGGGGATATATCAGCACCTTCTTTGGTTACGGCCGGGTAGACGGATTTAACATCGGAAGCTTTGCGGTGGCGGTGGTGGGCGCTATTGTAGTGTTGTTGATCTATCGGCTGGTGGCCCGTAATGATTAATGGTCAGAGGATGTAAATTTTTCTTCTGATCCCCGGCGCCGTTAATGCGAATAATCAATAACGGCGACCGGTTCCTGAATCTCCCTTGCTTATATACTCCCGCCATTTCCAGCCTTATGGGTTAGAGGCGCGTTTGTCATCTGCGTCATACATGTCATGAAAACCTCACGCCTGAAATAAATATCATCGCCGAAGAGACAATGATATTTATTTGTACGACCCCGCATATCGCCATACCATGGAATTTCAACGCCTTCAGGCGGCCTGGCTGTTGTCAGGGACATCCGTATTTTTCGTCATCTGCTCAGGCACGGGGCTTAACACCGCATCCAGGGCCCGCAGATGCCGCTCCTGCCAGGACAGCATCACCTCATTGCCGGCGACCCAGCCGGGGTCGACTTCGGCGGCGCTGAGCTTCACCATGAAACCGGGCTGGCCGGCCACTTCGGTTAACATCCGCACATGATCACCCAGATAGATATATTGCTGTATCCGGGCGCTGATTTGCTGGCTGCCGTCGGGAAGCTGGTGTTGCGGCACATTGACCCGCACCCGTTCGGGGCGGATGCACAGCATGATTTTACGCCCCGGCGAACTGGGGCGGACCTTGAGCGCCCGCAGCATGGTGCCGTCATCCAGGGCGGCGCGATAATAGTCGCCTTCGCTGCCGGCCTGGGTGGCCAAAAGGCCGTTGTTTTCGCCGATAAACTGCGCCACGAAGGTATTCTGCGGCTCTTCATACAGCTTGCTGGGCCTGTCGATCTGCTGGATGATGCCGTCGTTGAATACCGCCACCCGGTCCGACATGGTCATGGCTTCGCTTTGATCATGCGTGACATAGACAATAGTCAGCTCCAGCGCCTGGTGCAGCGCCTTGATTTCCATCTGCATATGTTCGCGCAACTGCTTATCCAGCGCGCCCAAAGGTTCATCCATCAACACCAGCTTGGGTTCGAATACCAGCGCCCGCGCGAGGGCCACGCGCTGCTGCTGCCCCCCGGACATCTGCGCCGGATAGCGGTTGGCAAGATCGGTGAGTTTGACGCGATCCAGCACCCGGTCCACTTTTTCCTTGATATCGCTGCGGTTCAGCCGACGTATGGACAACGGAAACGCCAGGTTCTCCGCCACGGTCATATGGGGAAATAACGCATAGTTCTGGAACACCATGCCGATATCCCGCTGGTGGGGCGGCAGATGGTGCAGCGGCTGGTCCCGCAGGAAAATTTCCCCCTGGGTCGGGTTTTCAAATCCCGCCAGCATCATCAGGCTGGTGGTTTTTCCAGAACCTGACGGGCCCAACAGCGTGAGAAATTCACCTTCGGCAATATCCAGGTTCAGGTTTTTAACCACCAGCTTGTCGCCGTCGTAGGTTTTTTGGATATTTTTGAAGCTTACATAGCTTTTCATGGCAGAACTCTACCCCTCTTAGCGGTATCCCGACGGGCGGCCTTACTGCATTGAATCGTGCATTGGATAACGCGATAAAAATGCAACAAAGCGGGTTTTCCCGCCATCGTAAATAGATAGACCGTTACGGAAACGACAACCTGTTAATGGGAGTTAAGCAGGGCGATCGGTTTGCCGACGAGGATGTGGCACGGGTTATGCTTAACCCATGGGGGCGGCGGCTTCTCCGCCCGATGCCCCTATCTTTACCACTGCTTTTCAGCGACGACAAGGAAATTCAGGGGCAAAAACAAAAATTCTTACGGGTTGATGCGAAGGTGCCAACTCTATGATTATTATTGCTTTTTTAAAATCATAAGCCAACGATTTCTATCATCGCGCTCTGATGGGCGCAAAGCGGCGGGACGATCGCCCGTTCCGGAGCGCCGGGCACCAAAATAAGGCAGGCGGAAGTTCACAGCGCACACCGAAGCTGGCATAAAGGTGTTAAAGGGAGACCGTGCTGATGGGGTCGAAGCGGGCGTGGTCTTACCGCCCGCCGGAGCGCCCCACAGCGCGGTAGGCCCGCGATCGCCGAACGTGCAACGAGCGGGTGTTAAAGGGAGACCGTGCTGATGGGGTCGACGCGGGCGTGGTCTTACCGCCCGCCGGAGCGCCCCACAGCGCGGTAGGCCCGCGATCGCCGAACGTGCAACGAGCGGGTGTTAAAGGGAGACCGTGCTGATGGGGTCGACGCGGGCGTGGTCTTACCGCCCGCCGGAGCGCCCCACAGCGCGGTAGGCCCGCGATCGCCGAACGTGCAACGAGCGGGTGTTAAAGGGAGACCGTGCTGATGGGGTCGACGCGGGCGTGGTTTTACCGCCCGCCGGAGCGCCCCACAGCGCGGTAGGCCCGCGATCGCTGAACGCGCCACGAGCGGGTGTTAAAGGGAGACCGTGCTGATGGGGTCGAAGCGGGCGTGGTTTTACCGCCCGCCGGAGCGCCCCACAGCGCGGTAGGCCCGCGATCGCTGAACGCGCCACGAGCGGGTGTTAAAGGGAGACCGCCACAAGGCCGGGTCGAGCCCGCCGCAGCCAGCCACCGTTTCTACCCGCCTCGAGCCTAAGAAGCACCCGCGCCGGTTTGCCGCGCCAGACAGGCCATCAACACGCTGAACGCCGGTTCGATAGCGGCTTCATCCACACAGGCATAGCCCAGCAACAATCCTTTTTTACGCTGAGACGTCAGATAATAGGTGGAGAGCGGCCGGACGTAAATACCTTGCCGTCCCGCGTCCCGCGCCAGGCGCTCGTCATCCACCTCCTCCGGCAGCGACATCACCAAATGCAGACCGGCGTTGCTATCGTCCCGCAGCGCATCCTCCCCCAGATAGTGCAGGATCAGACGGCTCAGCACAGTACGCCGTTTACCGTACAGCAGCCGCATACGGCGGATATGGGAGGCATAATGCCCCTCGGCGATAAACTGCGCCAATACCAGCTGGGTAATCCAGTGGCCGCCGCGGTACAGCTCCGCATGGGCCACACGCATCTGCTCGGCCAGCGCCAGGGGCAGCACCATATAGCTGATTCTCAGTCCCGGATAGAGGGTTTTACTGAAGGTGCCGATATAGATCACCGGCGCCTGCGGCGTCAGGCTTTGCAGGGCGGGAATAGGGTTGCCGGAATAGCGGAATTCACTGTCATAATCATCCTCCACCACCCAGGCCCCGCACTCCTGCGCCAGGGCCAGCAGACGCTGGCGCCGGGTAAGGCTCATCACCGCCCCGGTGGGATATTGATGTGACGGTGTCACGCATATCAGCCGAGGCGCATCCCCCTCCGCCGGCACATCCGGCAGGCTGATCCCTTGATTATCCACCGTCACGGGAACCACTTCCACGCTATTGACGGTGAGCACGTTGCGCAGCCCCCAATAGCAGGGTTCCTCAATCCAGGCGCGATCGCCGGGATTGCACAGCATCTTCGCCAGCAAATCAACGGCCTGATGGGTGCCTTCGGTAATAATAATCTGCTGCGCCTCGCAGTTCACCGAGCGCGCCACCCGCAGATAATCCACCAGCGCCTGCTGCAGGTCCGGGCTACCCCCCATGCGCGAGTAGGTCAGATAGTCCGGCTTGATACGCCTTATCAGCCGGGAATGAATGCGCCGCCACAGGCCGTGCGGAAAATTGGACACGTCCGGCACCCCAGGCATAAACGCGCCCCACTGGTGCGGCGACGCGCCGGTTTTAGCCAGCAGATGGGCCCCTCTTTGGGAAAATTCGTTTTCCGCCAGCCGCCGGGAGGCCGGCGGCTGCTCGTTAACCGGCGCCATGGCGCCGTCGGGCATATGGTCGGTGACAAAGGTTCCGCTGCCGGCGCGGGTAAAGGTATAGCCCTCCGCCAATAATTGTTCATAGGCGGTACTGACGGTATTGCGCGACAGCGACAGCGCCCCCGCCAGGTCGCGGGTGGGGGGCAGACGGCTGCCGGCGCCGATGACGCCCTCCAGGATAGCCAGGCGGATACAGTCGTATAAGCGGCGGTGCAACGGGCCCTGGGTATGGGCGGACAAGCGCTGCAGCAGCATATCGGTAAGAAGCGATCTCAATTGGCACCTTCATTTTTTCAGAACTGGCTCTGGATTATAGAGCCACAACGGGGATAAATAGCAATCGGGAGTTAGGCCAGGGTCTGTGTTGGGTATTTTATGCCGCATCATATCGGGAGTCATCGCAGCATGAACAATAGTGAAATGAATCAACGTCGTCTGTCAGCCACGCCGCGCGGCGTGGGGGTAATGTGTGATTTTTATGCCGCCCGGGCGGAAAACGCCACCCTGTGGGACATTGAAGACCGACCCTTCACTGACTTCGCCGCCGGCATCGCGGTACTCAATACCGGTCACCGCCATCCGAAAATCATCGCCGCCATCAAGGCGCAGCTGGATCTCTTCACCCATACCGCCTATCAGATCGTCCCTTACGGCAACTACGTGACCCTGGCGGAAAAGCTTAACGCCATCGTGCCGGTGGCCGGACCGGTAAAAAGCACTCTGTTCAGCACCGGCGCCGAAGCGGTGGAAAATGCGGTGAAGATCGCCCGCGCCTATACCAAACGGCCCGGCATCATTACCTTCGGCGGCGCCTTTCACGGCCGTACGCTGCTGACGCTGGCCCTCACCGGCAAAGTGGCCCCCTATAAATTGGGATTCGGCCCGCTGCCGGGACAAATTTTCCATGCCCGCTATCCCAATGCCCTGCACGGCGTGTCCGTTGAACAGGCCATTGACAGCATTGACTCGCTGTTTCATACCGATATCCCGGCGGATCAGGTGGCGGCCATTCTGTTTGAGCCTATCCAGGGGGAAGGCGGATTCAACGTCGCGCCCCCCGAATTTATCATCGCGTTGCGCAAGCTGTGCGACCAGCACGGCATCTTGCTGATAGCCGACGAAGTGCAAAGCGGTTTTGCCCGCACCGGCAAGATGTTTGCCATGGAGTATTGCCCGCAGGTGAAGGTGGATCTGATCACCATGGCCAAGAGCCTGGGCGGCGGCATCCCCATTTCCGCCGTGGCCGGCCGCGCCGAGGTGATGGATGCGCCCGCGCCGGGCGGACTGGGAGGCACCTATGCCGGTAACCCGCTGGCGGTGGCCTCCGCCCTGGCGGTGCTGGAGGTGATTGAGGAAGAACAGCTTTGCGCCCGCGCCCGGCGCCTGGGGGCCCATCTGACGGAAACCCTGAACAAGGCCCGGTCATCCTGCCCGGCAATCTCCGCGGTGCGCGGACAGGGATCCATGGTGGCGGTGGAATTCGCCGATCCGGCCACCGGCAAGCCCGATCCGGTCTTTACCAAGAAGATCCAGCGCCAGGCCCTGGAGCAGGGGCTGCTGCTGCTGACCTGCGGCGTTCATTACAACGTCATTCGTTTCCTGTACCCGCTCACCATCCCCGATGACCAGTTCACCGCGGCGCTGGACCTGCTGAGCCGGTTGCTTAAATCATAACAAGACCGAGGAAGATCAAGACTATGCAGCTTAATGACCCGACATTGTTTCGCCATCAGGCTCTGATCAACGGCGAATGGCGCGACGGCGACCATGGCGCCGTTGAAGCGGTGACCAATCCGGCCACCGGTGAAGTGCTGGCGGAGGTGGCGCAATTGAGCGCTGCCCAGACCGGCGCCGCTATTGGCGCCGCCGCCGATGCGCTGGTCTCATGGCGCGCGCTGACCGGTAAGCAGCGGGGAGTGGTTCTGCAAAAATGGGCTGCCCTCATTGAGCAACATCAAGAGGATCTGGCGGTTATCCTGACGGCGGAACAGGGCAAATCCCTGGCGGAAGCCCGCGGCGAAATCGCCTATGCCAACAGCTTCATCATCTGGTTTGCCGAAGAGGCCAAACGGGTGGAAGGGACGGTATTACAATCCCCCCAGGCCCATCAGCGGTTGCTGGTGATTAAACAGGCCATCGGCGTCACCGCCGCCATCACGCCGTGGAATTTTCCGGCGGCGATGATCACGCGCAAGGTTGCGCCCGCGCTGGCGGCCGGTTGCACCATGATTGTCAAACCCGCCGAGCAAACGCCCCTCACCGCCCTGGCGCTGGCGGAGCTGGCGCAGCGGGCCGGCATTCCCGCCGGCGTTCTGCAGGTAGTGACCGGGCCGGCGGCGGCGGCGGGCAAAGTGCTGTGCGACAGCCCCGTTGTGCGCAAGCTCAGCTTTACCGGCTCCACGGAAGTGGGCCGTTTGCTGATGGCCCAATGCGCCCCCACCATCAAAAAGCTCTCCCTGGAGCTGGGGGGCAACGCGCCGGTCATTGTGTTCGACGATGCCGATTTGGACAGCGCGGTGGCCGGCATTATGGCGTCGAAATTCCGTAACAGCGGGCAGACCTGCGTGTGCGCCAACCGTATCTACGTGCAGCGGGGTATCTACCCGGCGCTGGCCGCCCGGCTGGTGGCAAGCGTCGAGGCCCTGAGAGTGGGCAACGGCATGGAGCAGGGCGTGACCCAGGGGCCGCTTATCGACGATGACGCCGTCGCCAAGGTGCGCGCTCATATCGACGACGCCCTGAGCCAGGGAGCGACCCTGCTCACCGGCGGGCGGCCGCACGCATTGGGGGGCACCTTTTTCCAGCCTACCGTTATCGGCGATGTGACGGCCTCCATGCGTTTCGCCCGGGAAGAGACGTTCGGCCCGGTGGCGCCGCTGTTTCCTTTTGACGATGAGGCGCAGGCCGTGGCCATGGCCAACGACACTGAATTCGGCCTGGCGGCCTATGTCTTCACCCGCGACGCGGCTCGTCAATGGCGGGTGCCGGAAGCGTTGGAGTACGGCATGGTGGGCATCAACACCGGTCTGATTTCCAATGAGGTGGCGCCGTTCGGCGGGGTGAAACAATCCGGTCTCGGACGGGAGGGATCCCGCTTCGGCATCGATGAATACCTGGAAATGAAATACCTGTGCCTGGATCTTTCCCCGGCCCGGTGAAACATGGCCCGGCCCGCGGGGTTTCCTCGCGGCGCCCGGCCCGGATCGGGCTGCATCCCAAAGGTGCAACCGCTGCCCGCACTGCACATATTTAACGCACAAATTGTAGGGTTATTCCGCTTTTCCTTCCCGTCAGCCCGCCTCCGTAGCCTTCCGCTGGAATTTGCCAAAGTGGCACGAAAGATGCTTGATGTATGATGCATCATTTAACCTGGCGATAGCGCCCGGCCAATGATGACGAATCATTAAACACATAAACCATTTTGCTCACTTTGTTGGCTGACATTATAGGGGTAGGGTATGTTGAAAAAATTAGCGGTCTCCGCACTTCTCGTGGGCTTGGCTTGCCAGGCGCAGGCTGAATCCCTGACGGTTATTTCGTTTGGCGGACAGAACAAGGACGCCCAGGACAAGGCGTTCTATAAGCCGTTCAGCGCGGCGGGCAAGGGCACTATCGAGGCGGGGGAATACAACGGCGAAATGGCCAAGATCCGCGCCATGGTGGAAACCGGCCAGGTGGGCTGGGATGTGGTGGAAGTGGAAGGGCCGGAGCTGCGCCGGGGCTGCGACGAAGGTCTGTTCGAACCGCTGGACTGGTCCAAGCTGGGGGATAAAAGCGAATACGTTAACGGTGCCGCCAGCGAATGCGGCGCCGGCATTTTTCTCTGGTCCACCGTGCTGACCTATGACGCGCAAAAGCTGAAAAAAGCCCCCACCAGCTGGGCCGACTTCTGGAATGTCAAAGACTTCCCCGGTAAACGCGCCTTGCGCAAAAGCGCCAAATTCACTTTGGAAATCGCCTTGTTGGCTGACGGCGTAAGACGGGAAGACGTCTACTCCCAATTGGCCACCAAGGTCGGGGTGGATCGGGCCTTTAGAAAACTTGATGAAATCAAACCGCAAATCCAGTGGTGGGAATCCGGCGCGCAGCCCCTGCAGTGGCTGGTTTCCGGCGATGTGGTCATGACATCCGCCTATAACGGCCGCGTCGCGGCGGCGGATAAAGAAGGGCATGACTTCCGGATGGTCTGGGACGACAGCCTGTACGATCTCGACAGTTGGGCGGTGGTGAAGGGTTCCAAGCACAAAGCCCTGGCGGAACAGTTCATCGCGTTTGCCAACCTGCCGGAAAATCAAAAGGTGTTCGCGGAAAATATCCCTTACGGCCCCACCAATAAAAAGACCATCAGCCTGATTGATCCGGCCATCGCCAAGGGTTTGCCCACCGCGCCGGATAATTTGGTGAACGCCCTGCCGGTGGATACCCAGTTCTGGATCGATCATGGCGAAGAGCTCGAACAGCGGTTCAACGCCTGGGCGGCGCAATAACCGGAATTTCGCCATGCAAACCGGAGAAAAAGCAATGATAGCCACTGACATTATCGCGGCGGGCCAACCTCCCGCCGGCGCTGAAGGCACCGATACGCTCAAACAGCAGTTGCATCGGTCGCAGCGGATTTACAAGCGGCGCACCTGGTTGCTGGTGGCGCCTTTACTGGCGTTCATCCTCATTATCTTTGTGGTGCCCATTGCCTCGATCCTGATAAACAGCGTGGCGAACCCTGAAATCCGCGACGGCATGCCCAAGGTAACGGCGGCGCTGAAACAATGGGACGGCGCCGGCATACCCAATGAGAATACCTTCCGGGCGGTAGTCGCCGATTTGCGCAAGGCGCGGGCCGAAGGGCAGATAGCGTCCGTGGCCAAACGCATGAGTTATGAGGATCCGGCCTATCGGGGACTGATCATGCGCACCCTGCGGGCGGCGCCGGAAAACGACGCGGCCCCGGACACTCGCGAAGCGCTGGTAGGCGCCCTGCCGCTGTGGGGGGAAAATACCACATGGCGGTCGCTGCAACGGGCCTCGCGGCCCTTTACCAGCTATTATCTGCTCGCGGTATTCGACCGCAAAGTAGATCCTCAAACCGGGAATATCGTTAAATTGCCCGACGGGGACGCGCTGTTCGTCAACGTACTGCTGCGCACGCTGCTGATGGCGGCGGTAGTGACCCTGCTGTGCGTGGGCCTGGGCTATCCGCTGGCGTATTGGCTGGCCAAGCAGCCGGCCGGCCGCGCCAATCTGCTGATGATCATGGTGCTGCTGCCGTTTTGGACCTCCCTGATAGTCCGTACCGCCAGTTGGATTGTCCTGCTGCAATCCGGCGGCCTTATCAACGGCGCTTTATTGCATACCGGCATCATCGATAAACCGCTGGTATTGGTATTCAACCGTATCGGCGTGTATATCGCCATGACCCATATTCTATTACCGTTCATCGTATTGCCGCTGTACGCGGTGATGAAGGGCATCTCGCCGAATTATCTGCGGGCGGCCATCTCTTTGGGCGCGCATCCCTTTATCGCCTTCTGGCGGGTCTATGTGCCGCAAACCTACGCCGGACTGGCGGCGGGGGGACTGCTGGTATTCATTATGGCCATCGGCTATTACATTACCCCCGCGCTGCTGGGGGGGCCGGGGGACCAGATGCTGAGCTATTTCGTGGCGTTCTTCACCAATACCACCATGAACTGGGGGATGGCGGCGGCGCTGGGCAGCCAGTTGCTGGTTATCGTATTGCTGCTGTATATCGTCTATATCCGGGTCACCCGGACCCAGGCTGAACTTGCCACCCACTGAATCAGGAGGCCACCATGGTCAGGCAACAGGGCATGCTGTTAATGCGGTTATGGGACGGGCTGTTTAATTTGTACGGCGCGGCGGTGCTGCTTTTTCTGGTGGTGCCGGTGCTGATTATCGTACCGCTGTCATTTAACGGCGGCTCTTTTTTAAGCTATCCGCTGAACGGCTTTTCGCTGCGCTGGTACCAGGCGTTTTTTCACTCCCGCGAATGGCTGGGGGCCTTGGGCAACAGTCTGCTGATTGCGCCGCTGGCCACCTTGCTGGCTACCGTGCTGGGGGTTCTGGCCTCGGTGGGGCTGGTGCGCGGCGAGTTCCGCGGCAAGTCGCTGGTGCTGGCCATCATTATTTCGCCGATGATTGCCCCGGTGGTGATTGTGGCGGTGGGCATGTTTTTCTTTTTCGCCCGCATAAACCTGCTTAACAGTTATCTCGGCCTGGTGCTGGCCCACGCCATGCTGGGGGTGCCGTTTGTGGTGATTACCGTGACGGCAGTGCTGAAAAACTATGACCTTAATCTAACCCGTGCGGCCGCCAGCCTCGGCGCGCCGCCCTGGCAGGCGTTCAGGCGCGTGACTTTGCCGTTGATTGCCCCAGGGGTCTTCTCCGGCGCGCTGTTCGCCTTTGCCGCCTCGTTTGACGAAGTGGTGGTCACGCTCTTCCTGGCCAGCCCCTCCCAGCGGACATTGCCTATTCAGATGTTCGCCGGTATCCGGGAAAACCTCGATCCCACCATTGCCGCTGCCGCGTCATTAATGGTGGGGGCCGCGCTGATACTGCTGCTGGTGATGGAAATGCTGCGCCGCCGGTCGTCCCGTATCCGTGGGAATGCCGGTTAGTGTAAGATCGATGCATCAAGTATCGTGTGGAGGTGAGTAAATGGAGCAGAAAACATTGTTATTGACCGGGGCCAGCCGCGGAATAGGCCACGCCACCGTCAAATATTTCCACGCGGCGGGGTGGCGTATTTTTACCGCATCCCGCCAAAGCTGGGTGGAGGAGTGTCCCTGGGCGGAGAAAATGCTCAATCACATCCACCTGGACCTGGAGGA
Organism: Sodalis sp. RH16; assembly: GCF_047324245.1. Lineage (NCBI taxonomy): Bacteria > Pseudomonadati > Pseudomonadota > Gammaproteobacteria > Enterobacterales > Bruguierivoracaceae > Sodalis > Sodalis sp. RH16. Next base: position 4,649,659 of record NZ_CP178737.1, read on the forward strand.
CATCGCCGGCGTCGACGGGGCGCTGCCGCTGCTCAAGGAGAAGCTGGAAGGGCGCCTGGACGCGCTGGTGAATAATGCCGGCATTTCTCCCAAGGCGGAAGACGGCGGGCGCCTCGGCGTGCGCGAGACCTCCTACGCCACCTGGCTGCAGGTATTCAACGTGAATCTTTTTTCCACCGCCCTGCTGGCCAACGGACTGTTCGACGAGCTGAAGGCCGCCCGTGGCAGCATTATCAACGTGACCTCCATTGCCGGCACCCGGGTCCATCCGTTCGCCGGCGTGGCCTACGCCACGTCCAAGGCGGCCTTGTCCGCCCTGACCCGCGAGATGGCCTACGATTTCGGCCGGCACGGCATCCGCGTCAACGCCATTGCGCCGGGGGAAATCGATACCTCCATTCTCTCCCCCGGCACGCAGGATATTATTGAACGCCAGGTGCCGCTGCAGCGTCTGGGCAAACCCGATGAAGTGGCTTCCCTTATCTATTTCCTGTGCACGCAGGCCGCCTCGTATGTCAACGGTGCGGAGATACCGGTGAACGGCGGCCAGCATGTCTGAATCCTGTGCATCCGGTGCCGCTGATGTCGATGCAATGAAAAATGGTGGACGGCATGTCTGAACCGGCCGCCGATGCCGGCCTGTTATCCAGCGATGCGCCGGTGGTTAACCCCGGGGATGCGCGCCGGGCGGCGCGGGAGCTGTACGGGCTTGACGCCGTTGCCACGCCGCTGGCGGGGGAGCGGGACGCCAATTTTCTGTTGACGGCGGAAAATCGGCCGCGCTGGATGATGAAGTTTATCAATCCGGCGGAAAGCCCGGCGGAGAGCGATTTTCAGGAAGCCCTACTACGGCATGTGGCCGGTCGCGATCCCCATCTGCCGGTGCCGGACCTGATAGAGCGCTCCCACGGGGGAAAGGGTCCGTTCTGCTCGGTGAAGGGAAGGCCGCTGCGGGTCCGGCTGGTGACCTGGCTGCCGGGAACGCCGCTGCATCAAGTGACGGCGTCACCTGTGGCGCTGGGTTCCCTTGGCCGGGGTCTGGCCGCGCTCGATCTGGCCTTGGCGGGATTTCATCATCCGGCGGCCAGGCGGACGCTGTTATGGAACAGCAGCGAGCCGGGCCGGGTTCGGCCTTATTGGGCGGAAATACAGGAACCGGCGCAACGCCGGCTGCTGGGGGAGATACTGGATCAATTCGAGGAGCGGATGCCCCAACGCCTGGGGATGGTGCGCCATCAGGTCATTCATAATGATTTTAATCCCCACAATGTCCTATTGGACGCCAGCGCATCCGTTCTGGCGGGGATTATCGATTTCGGCGACGCGCTGTATGCGCCCTTGGTCAATGAACTGGCCACGGCCCTGGCCTATCAGGTAAGCGATACGGACGATGTCCTGGCCCGCATGCCGCCGTTTGTCGCCGGTTACCACCAGGTTTTGCCGCTGACCGATGAAGAAATCCAACTGCTGCCGATGCTTATCGCTTCCCGCTTGGCGCTGTCGGTTATCATCACCCAGTGGCGGGCGCGGCGCTATCCCGCAAACCGCGCGTATATCCTGCGACATAGGGCGCGGGCTTGGGACGGTGTGCAAAAATTATGGCTGTTAGGCCCCGATGAGATTGCGGACCGGCTGGGCGCGGCGCGTTTTATTTAGAAAGGTAAAGCGATGCAAAATGATAGTGTGACAACGTCACAAAAACTGCTGGCCCGGCGAAAGAGGGTGCTGGGGGCGGGTTATCGCCTGTTTTATCAGGAGCCGCTGCATGTGGTGCGGGCAGAGGGCATGTGGCTTTACGACGAACAGGACCGGCCTTATCTGGATGTTTATAATAACGTGGCGTCGGTAGGTCATTGCCATCCGGCGGTGGTGGCGGCTATCGCCGAACAAAGCGCCCGCCTGAATACCCACACCCGCTATCTTAATGACGCCATCGTGGACTTTGCCGAGGATTTTCTGCAGGAGTTTCCCGCGGAGCTGGGGAATATCACCCTGACCTGCAGCGGCAGCGAGGCTAATGACCTGGCCCTGCGCATCGCCCGCTTCGCCACCGGCGGCAGCGGCGTACTGGTGACCCGCTGGGCTTATCACGGCGTGACCGCCGCGGTGGCGGAAGTCTCTCCGGCGCTGGGGGACGGCGCGATACGCGGCCCGTCGACGGTGCTGATCGATGCGCCGGACAGCTATCGCCGGGGAATTTCCCTTGCCGAGAGCGTGGCGGGAGCCCTGCGGGATATGCGGCAGCGGGGCATCAAGCCGGCGGCCTTGCTGGCGGACACCATTTTCTCCAGCGACGGGATATTCTGCGCGCCTCCCGGAGAGTTGCGCCAGGCGGCGGAGCTGGTGCGCCAGGCCGGCGGCCTGTTTATCGCCGATGAAGTACAAGCGGGCTTCGGCCGCACCGGTAACGACATGTGGGGCTTTACCCGCCACGGCGTCACGCCGGACATGGTTACCGTGGGCAAGCCGATGGGCAACGGCCACCCGGTGGCGGGGCTGGTGGGACGGCCGGCGCTGTTCGATGTCTTTGGACGCAGCCAGCGCTATTTTAATACCTTCGGCGGCAATCCGGTCTCCGCCCGCGCCGCTCATGCGGTGCTAAAGATTATTCGAGAGGAAAAGCTGGCGCAAAACGCCGCCCGGGTGGGAGACTATCTGGCGGCGGGACTTCGCCGGCTGGCGGCCCGCTATACCGCCATCGGCGACATTCGCGCCTACGGATTGTTTATCGGCGTTGAGCTGGTGCTCGACCGGCAGACCAGGGAACCGGCGTCGGAGCTGGCTTTCCAGGTCGTGAACCTATTGCGCGGACGCCGAATTTTGACCAGCACCACCGGTCCCCGGGCCAATATCCTCAAAATCCGGCCGCCGCTGGTGTTTCAAACGGAGCATGCCGATCTGCTCCTTGAACAGTTGGATCGGGTACTGGCGCAGTGCCATGCCTGATGGCCGTTCAGAGCGCGGGACGGTCCCTGGCGATAAACGCCAGCAGGGTATCGTGGCTGTCCATAATATCCTGCCGGATGGCCGACGCCGCGGCGGCGCAGTCATGGCGGCGCAGCGCCGCCAGCAGTTCCTGATGATGCCCCACCGCCATCTGCGGCGAAATCTGCATATAGGCTTGGGCTATCAGCGGACCGATGCGCATCCACAGCCGATCGATAAAGCTGCTCAATAACGGCATCTGGGCGCTGTGGGCCACCAGTAAATGAAATTCGCTGTTCAGACGCAGCGCGTTCGCCAGATCCTCTTCGGTAATGGCGCGGATATTGCGGCGGATATTAACGGTCAATTGCTGCAAAACGGCGGGAGAGATATGCTGTGCCGCCCGTTGGGCGCCTAATCCCTCCAGGTCCAGCCGCAGGGTGCGAATTTCCATATATTGCTCCTGGGTCAGGGAAGGGACCCGGATATCCTTAGGCGTGCGCATCTCCAGCGCCTGCTCCTTTGCCAGTTGCAAAATCGCATCCCGCACCGGCGTGACGCTGGTTCCCACCTGGGACGCCAATTCCCGGATGCGCAGACGTTCATCGGGCTTAAGCTGGCCGGTGATCAATGCCTGACGCAACGTGGCATAGACGCTGGAACCCAAATAGGAATGCTCAATAGGACCTGGTTGGTAACTCACCTGCTCACCTGTATCAACGCCGCGGACGGCAAAAGAATTTCAGTGCATCGAATATACAACATGATGCGTCAAAAGACAGCCGGATACCCCTGCATGCCGCCGGATCCGGCCTGATGATTTTAACTCTTACAGAGCAAGTGCTACTCTGTTACAACCATATTCATTTATCTTCAAAGGGCTTAGGATGCCAATATCAGTCCGCCGCGGTGCCCGAAGGCATTCTGGCAACGGAGCGTTTCATCCCTGCGCCGCGGCGGGTTAAATCACCATAATACGGGGAATTACCATCGATGAAAGCCATTGTTTATACCCAAAAAGGGTTACCGATTGAAGATCCGCGCTCCCTGTTCGACACCGACCTGCCGAAGCCCGCGCCGGGTCCGCGGGATTTGCTGGTGGCGGTTAAAGCCATATCCGTCAATCCGGTGGACACCAAGGTCAGGGCCAGGGCAGCGGTGACCGAACCACGGGTGCTGGGCTGGGATGTGGCCGGCGTCGTCACTGAGGTCGGCCCGCAGGTCACCTTGTTCAAACCGGGCGACGAGGTCTTCTATGCCGGCGCCATCACCCGTCCGGGGTGCTACAGCGAATTTCACCTGGTGGACGAACGCATTGCCGGGCATAAACCCGCCAGCCTGGGGTTTGCCGATGCCGCCGCGCTGCCGCTGACTTCCGTCACCGCCGGGGAACTGCTGTTCGAACGCCTGGGCGTCAAGGAAAAGGGCGGCGAGAATGATATTCTGCTGATTATCGGCGCCGGCGGCGGGGTAGGCTCCATCCTCACGCAGCTGGCCCGGCAGTTAACCGCCATGACCATCGTCGGTACGGCATCCCGGCCGGAAACCCGCGAATGGGTCTCATCTTTGGGAGCCCATCATGTTATCGATCACAGCCGGAATCTGGTTGAGCAATTACATGCCCTGGGTATAAAAAACGTGACTCATGTCGCCAGCCTGACCCACACCGACAGCTATTACCCGCAGCTTATCGAGGCGCTCGCACCCCAGGGACGCCTGGCGCTGATAGACGATCCCGCCACCCTTGACGCCATGCCGCTGAAGGCCAAAAGCCTGTCGCTGCATTGGGAATTGATGTTTACCCGCTCCACGTTCCAGACCGCCGATATGATAGAGCAACACCATTTGCTGGAGCGCATCTCCTCCCTGGTGGATAACGGTACGCTGAAAACCACCCTGGGCCAGCACTTCGGCGTGATTAACGCCGCCAACCTGCGGCGGGCCCATGCGCTGATCGAAAGCGGCAAATCCCGCGGTAAACTGGTGCTGGAAGGTTTTTAACCCGCCGTTCTTGCGCATAATGCCTGGGGGCGTTATGATTGAGTGAATACTCATTTAACAGCTCCGATGCATTATTTCCATGGCCAGACCCAAAAGTGAAGACAAACGCCAGGCCATCCTGGCGTCTGCCATAGCCATTTTCGCCGCCCAAGGGCTGGGGGCGCCCACGGCGAAAATCGCCCGCCGGGCCGGGGTGTCGGAAGGTACGCTGTTCAATTACTTCAGCAATAAAGATGAATTGCTTAATGCGTTATATCTGCTGCTGAAAGCGGAATTAAGCGAGGTCATGTTGCCGGGGTATCCGGATAGTCAGGATCTCAGGAGTAAGGCGCTTCATATATGGCGGCGTTATATCGGCTGGGGGGTAGACCATCCGGATAAGCGCAAATGCATGGCGCTGCTGACTTTATCCGATCGGGTCGGCGAAAAGACGCGCGAGCGGGCGATGGAGGGATTCGCCGAGATCAACCTGGTGATTCATCACAGCGTGGCCGGGGGATCCTTTTGCGGCCGCTCCCCGGATTTCGCCGGGGCCATAATGGCAGCCCTGGCGGAAACCACCATGGATTTTATCCAGCGGGAACGGGATAACGCCGAATTCTACACATCAATGGGCTTTGACGCCTTTTGGCGGGCCATAGCCGGGTGAAGTTGAAATTCATTTTTTTTCATTCATTAATGAGTGATTACATACTCATTAAAAATCGTCCTGAAGGAGAATATCATGAGTCAAGTGTGGTTTATCACCGGAAGCGCCGCCGGTTTGGGCCTTTCCATCACCGAAGCCGCGCTGGCGGCGGGAAACAAGGTTATCGCCAGCGCCAGAAAGCCGGAAAGGCTTGCCGGTTTGGTGGCGACCTATGGCGATAGGATCCTGCCGGTGGAGCTGGATGTCACGGATTCCGCCGCGGCGCAAAGAGCGGTTGCGGCCGGCATCGCCGCGTTCGGCGGCATTGACGTATTGGTGAATAACGCCGGTTACGGTCATATGGCGCCTTTTGAACAAACCCAAGAACAGGCGTTCCGTACGGAAGTGGAAACCAATTTTTTCGGCGTGGTGAATGTCACCCGCGCGGTGCTGCCGTTTATGCGGGAACGCCGCGCCGGCTATATCTTCCAGGTATCATCGGTGGGAGGACGCATGGGCATGCCGGGCATGAGCGCCTACCAATCCGCCAAATGGGCGGTGGGGGGCTTTAGCGAAGTGCTGGCCAAAGAGGTGAGTCCGCTGGGTATCCGGGTCTGCTGCCTGGAGCCGGGCGGCATGAGCACCAACTGGGGCGAACGCGCCCTGCAGGATGTTCCGCCGATAATGCCTGAATATGAAAGCTCAGTCGGCGCCTTGCTGGGCTTTCTCAAACAGTATATTGACCATGAAAACGGCGATCCGGCCAAAGTGGCCCAGGTCATCCTGGCCCTGGCCGGGCATTCGGTCCTGCCGGAGCATCTGCTGCTGGGCAGCGACGCTGCGCAGTACTGCGCGGCGGCCGAGCTGACGCGGCAACAGGAGGCCGAACGCTGGATCAAGGTGAGCAATTATATCGACAAAGGCCAGGATATTCCCCTGGAACTGCCGTAAACTCAGCAACCGGCCGCATCGGCCGGTTTGCCAATTAGTGAGACCTGTCAAAGAAAGCGCGCTCGGACTCCGGTATCTTAGCCAAGTTATACTTGACCTGAGTCAAGTGTCGTTTGCGTGGTATAAAACGAGCCTGCGATGCACGAGTTCAATTTAGTCTTACTGCTGCTACAGCAGATGTGCGTATATTTGGTCATTGCCTATCTGCTCAGTAAAACGCCGCTGTTCATCCCCCTGATGCAAGTCACCGTCCGTCTGCCCCATAAGCTTTTATGCTATGTCATGTTCTCCATGTTCTGCATTATGGGCACTTACTTCGGCCTGCATATCCAGGATTCCATCGCCAACACCCGCGCCATCGGCGCGGTGCTGGGCGGCCTGCTGGGGGGACCGCTGGTGGGTGTCCTGGTGGGGCTGACCGGCGGTCTGCACCGCTACTCCCTCGGCGGGATGACCGCCGTCAGCTGCATGATATCCACCGTGGTGGAAGGGTTGCTGGGCGGGCTGGCCCATCGGTTGCTCATCCGGCGCGGTCGCATTGACCGCCTGTTTAATCCCGTTACCGCCGCCGGGGTGACCATCACGGCGGAAATCCTGCAAATGCTGATTATCCTGGCGGTTGCCCGTCCTTACGATGAAGCCCTGCGCCTGGTAAAAAGCATCGCCTTGCCGATGATAGTCACCAACAGCGTCGGCGCGGCGATGTTTATGCGCATTCTCCTGGATCGCCGGGCGATGTTCGAAAAATACACCTCGGCGTTTTCCGCCCGCGCGCTGAAAATCGCCATCAGTACCGAAGGCTTCCTGCGCCAGGGCTTTAACCAGGAAAACAGTATGAAGGTGGCCCAGGTCATTTATCAGGAGCTGGATATCGGGGCGGTGGCCATTACCGACCGGGAAAAGCTGCTGGCGTTCATCGGCATCGGCGACGACCACCATCTGCCGGGTACGCCCATCGCCTCGGCCCACTCCCGCCGCGCCATCGATAATAACGAAGTGGTCTATGCCGACGGCAATGAAACCCCCTATCAATGCTCGCTGCAGCGCAACTGCAAGCTGGGATCGACCCTGGTTATCCCGCTGCGGGGCGAAAATGATGAAGTCATCGGCACCATCAAATTGTATGAAGCCAAGAACCGCCTGTTCAGTTCCATCAACCGCACGCTGGGGGAAGGCATCGCCAGCCTGCTGTCGGCTCAGATCCTCGCCGGCCAGTATGAACGGCACAAACTGTTGCTGACGCAATCTGAAATCAAACTGCTCCACGCCCAGGTCAATCCTCATTTTCTGTTTAACGCCCTCAATACCCTGGTGGCGGTGATCCGCCGCGACAGCGATCAGGCCGGGCATCTGGTGCAAAATCTGTCCACTTTCTTTCGCAAAAACCTTAAGCGGTCGGAAGAAGTCGTTACGCTGGCGGATGAAATCGAGCATGTCACGGCATACCTGGAAATCGAAAAAGCCCGTTTCCAGGACCGGCTGCAAATTCGCTTCGAACTGCCGCAGCCTTTGCTAACCCTGCGGTTGCCCGCTTTCTCCCTGCAGCCCATCGTTGAGAACGCCATCAAGCACGGCACTTCCCATCTGCTGGGCCCGGGGATCATTACCCTGCGGGCGCAGCAGCGGGGAAATCACCTGGTACTGAGCATTGAGGACAACGCCGGCCTGTACCGGCTGACGCCGGGCAATACCGGACTGGGCATGAATCTGGTGGATAAACGCATTCGCATACGCTACGGCGACGATTACGGCGTCAGCGTGGAATACGAGCCGGAACACTTTACCCGTATTATCTTGAACCTGCCGCTGGAGGATAAAGCCTTATGCTGATCCGGGGCCTGCCGCTGAAGGATAACGCCTTATGCTGACCGTGCTGATTGTGGATGACGAACCCCTGGCCCGGGAGAACCTGCGCTGCCTGCTGCAGCAAGACTCCCGGATATCCGTCATCGGCGAATGCGCCAATGCGGTGGAAGCCATTGGCGCGGTACACCGGCTGCATCCCGACGTGGTCTTTCTCGATATTCAGATGCCGCGCATCAGCGGCCTGGAAATGGTGGGCATGATTGATCCCGCCAGCATGCCCTATATCGTATTTCTCACCGCTTACGACGAGTACGCCGTCAGGGCTTTTGAAGAGCATGCCTTCGATTACCTGCTTAAACCCATCGAGGCGCCAAGGCTGGCGAAAACCCTGAACCGCCTGCATGAGGCGCGCCCGGAGCAGAACCTGCAGGCCCTCGGCGGCGAGGAAAATGGCCTGCAATATATCCCTTGCACCGGCCACAGCCGCATCTATCTTTTGAAAACCGACGAGGTGATTTTCGCCAATTCACGGCTGAGCGGCGTCTATGTCACCGGCACGGAAGGGGGCGAATGTTTTACCGAACTGACGCTGAAAACCCTGGAAAACCGCACGCCCATGGTGCGCTGCCATCGCCAGTTCCTGGTGAATATGGCGCATCTGCGGGAAATCCGCCTGGAAGATAGCGGCCAGGGGGAAATTGCCCTCAGCAACGGCCACTCCGTGCCGGTCAGCCGCCGCTATCTGAAATCCCTCAAACAGATGCTTGGCCTGAAGGGCTGACGGCTCCCGCCGGCCTTTCGTACTTTCGGAGAAACAGGCAAACATCAAACAGGATTGCACAGGGAAAATCCCGCCGCGTGCTACATAATTCAAACAGTCGCTTTTTATACGGCAGCGCCATTCTATGGCCCGAAGCGTTTTAAACGTTTCGTCTATCACATGAGGATTCTTCCAATGCGCTACAAAAAATTCGGTAACACCGGTCTGTTTGTTTCGGAACTGTGCCTGGGTACCATGACCTTTGGCGGCGAAGGCGGCATGTGGGGCAAAATCGGTAATCTGCAGCAAGGGGAGGTGGATAAGCTGGTGGGCCACGCCCTGGATAACGGCATCAATTTTCTGGATACCGCCAACGTCTATTCCGAAGGACGTTCGGAAATCATGACCGGCCAGGCCCTGAAAAATCTTAAAGTGCCCCGTGAAAACGTGGTCCTGGCCACCAAGGTTTTCGGCGAAACCGGCACCGGCGGCATCAATTCCCGCGGCTCTTCCCGCTTTCATATCATGGAATCGGTAAAAGCCAGTCTCGGACGGCTGCAGCTTGATCATATCGATCTGTACCAACTGCACGGTTTTGATCCCGCCACCCCCATTGAGGAGACGCTGCGGGCCATGGATGACCTGGTGCGGGAAGGGCATATCCGCTACGTCGGCGTATCCAACTGGGCGGCCTGGCAGATAGTGAAAGCCCTGGGCATCTCCGAACGGCTCGGCCTGGCCCGCTTTGAGTCCCTGCAGGCCTATTACACCGTGGCGGGACGGGATCTGGAACGGGAACTGGTGCCGATGCTGCAAAGCGAAAACGTCGGGTTAATGGTCTGGAGTCCGCTGGCCGGCGGTCTGCTGAGCGGTAAATACGGACGCGATGTGCAGGCGGAAGAGGGCAGCCGGCGCGTCTCCTTTGATTTCCCGCCGGTTAACCAGGAGCGGGCCTATGACTGTATCGACGCGATGCGGGTTATCGCCGACCGCCACGGCGTCTCGGTGGCGCAAATCGCCCTGGCCTGGCTGCTGCATCAGCCGGTGGTGTCCAGCGTGATTATCGGCGCCAAACGGCTGGAACAGTTGGAAGATAACCTGGCGGCCACCGGCATTACGCTCGGCGACGAGGAACTGGGCGCCCTTGACCAGGTCAGCGCCCTGCCGGCGGAATATCCCGGCTGGATGCTGGAACGCCAGGGCGGAGCCAGAAGACAACAATTAAGCGACGCAGAATAATACCGCACCCGGCGCGGCCCAATTGCTGGGCCGCGCCGCCGGAAATGTATTTTTGTCCGCGCTATTTTCGATATATAAAGCCTTCATAAATATCCCTTGGATTGACTTTGTATACCCTTGATTGTCATTCACGGTGGTATTAAAGAATGATATTAAATGATGGGGGTTTTCCTATGTATCAAATCGATTATAATAGCTATCGCTCTGTAAAGGGTTTTAATCGCCGGGTTCGTTTTCTGGTATTACATTATACTGCAATTGATTTTAAAGCATCCATCAACGCTTTGACAGGTTCTTCGGTCAGCGCTCATTATCTCGTTCCCGATCCTTTGGATAAGACTTATATTGAAGCGGGCTTCAAGGATATGCGTATTTTTAATCTGGTGGATGAAAACGAACGTGCATGGCATGCAGGTGTCAGCGTATGGGCCGGACGCGTTAACCTGAATGACACAGCAATTGGGATTGAAACGGTGAATTTAGCGACTGATAATAATGGAGTTTTTAATTTTCCACCTTATAATCCTACGCAGATAGAAGCAATAAAACAATTGACCTGGAATATCCTCCAACGCTACCCCGATATCACGCCATCGAATGTGGTTGGGCACAGTGATATCGCGCCCGGAAGAAAAAGCGATCCGGGAGCTGCTTTCCCGTGGAAAGAGCTTTATGACGCAGGTGTCGGCGCATGGTATGAAGATGCGGCCCGGCAGCGCTACCAGGCACAGTTCAGTGAGACTCCTCCCGCCAAAGCGGACATTGTTGCTAAACTGGGCACATACGGATACGACACCTCGGCCACAGGCACCGAAAGCGGATACAAGAATGTGATTCGGGCATTTCAGCTTCATTTTCGTCCACAAAACTTTGATGGAGTTCCGGATGCTGAAACAGCCGCAATCCTTTATGCATTGGTAGAAAAGTATTTCCCCTCAAAATAACGGCACTACGGCGCAATTATCATTGGAAGGGTCAATCGATACTAGCCACCTGAATGAGGTCTTCTAGACAATTCTCTTCCGACTTCCTGCGCCACCGCCCTGGCGGTGGCCAAAAAATCATCTGGAACATCCGCTTTTCTGTATGCCATCGCCAGTTCATACGGAATCGGCGCTCCTCTTGCCAGGGAATTGGCGCCCCGAGGCATCACGGTCAATACGATTACGCCGGGGTTGATTGCGGGGACAGGGTTCTTTGGCTCAGCGGGCATTCCCAGCGAACGCATGGCGGAAATCGTCAGTGAAATTCCCGTTGGACGAGCCGGTCGTCCTGACGATGTTGCCGCGGCGGCTGTATGGCTTGCCGGCACCGAGACGGCATTTGTCACCGGAGCGACCATTCCGGTGAACGGCGGATGGCGTATAAGTTAGCCTGGCAAAACGATGGGTGGCCTTACCGCTGGGTCGGGGCAAGGTGAGCGACTAAAAGAAAGGACAGTGAGGTTTGCTCGGTATTGACAACAAACACACTCTGCCGCATAAGTTTCCCCTCTGTGAAGGCTTTTCTACGAGGTCATAAATCATGGCAGTAATCCGGTCCGCCTTACTCTCAGATGCTCCCGCTATTGAAACGTTGCTTTCCGATCTTGGTTATCCCGGCACCGGCGGTTTTATCAAAGAGAGGATTCAGCAGCTTCTGGCTCATCCCGACGAAGAGCTGCTGGTGGCGGAAGAAGAGAAGATCCTCGGCGTCATCTCACTGCATTTTATTCCCCAGTTGGCGCTGGCCGGTGATTTTTGCAGAATCAGCTATTTTTGCGTGGACGCGGCTGCCCGCGGCAAAGGGATTGGGAATCTGCTTGAATCCCGTGCGCAAGAATTGGCCCGCGCCCGTCACTGTGACAGAATCGAGGTGCATTGCCATGCCAGACGGACCAATGCCCACCGTTTTTATGAACGGCAGGGGTACGTTGAGTCGCCCAAATATTTCTTTAAACCGCTCAAAAGCGATAGCTGAAATACCTGGATAACGCTTTCAGGCAGCGTAATTAACAAACTTGACAACCTAACCCAGGTCTATTGCTTTTTGGCAATACATCACTCGGTCTTTCAACGCGTCTCAAAAGTGAAAGGGGATCTAACTCGCAAATTTGTCTAAACACCAGCGAGGACGGCTGGATCGCCCGTACGCCAAACATTGTCGACGGTATTGCGCTGAATAAGCCAAACCTCCCCCCGCCTCACCAATTCGACATTGTATCGATTTTTCATGAGGTAGTGCCGCGAGGGATCGTTTCTAGGCACGTGTTGCGCTTCCACTATCGCTTCCAGATGCGCCTTGTCGCCGTCGATGCTCACCCGCGGATTGCTCACGGAATGGGTCGTATCAAAGGGAATGAGTGAGGTGGATAGGGCGGACACGATATTTTCCCTGCCTTCCAGCACCGGATACTCGAACCCCGCCTTTGCCGCGGCGGGCCTGAAATCGGAAATCGCATCATCCGCAAGCGCGGAAGCAAGAAGTACCTGATCTCTCAGGTCAATGCCGGCGGCGAATCGGTAGAGGGCCTCAATGACCGCGAATTTATCGGCGACTTTTTCATGGGATGTGATGTACATAGGTAACTCCTTATTTGAAATGAACCTTGATGGTATATTATGTATACTTGGTGTCAATAAGGCACTAATATGCAATCAGGTATCGTGAAGGAAACCCTATGTTGAAAATGGAAAAGAGGATGGCTCACGTCGAAGCGCCTTCCCAGGTTCGTGATCCCGGCGATTCAAGCCGTCTGTTGCTGGATCAGATAACCGACAAATGGTCAATCCTGATATTGGCGGCGCTATGCAAGAAGCCGCTGCGGTTCAATGAAATCAGACGCTCTCTGAACGGCATTACGCAGAAAACGTTGACTCATAGCCTTCGCCGCCTCGAGCGCAGCGGCATTCTCGCCCGCCGAGTTATTCCTTCTTCCCAGGTCGCGGTGGAGTACAGCGTCACTGAGCTGGGCCGGACGTTGGAGGAGCCGTTTACGGCTTTATTCAACTGGACCATCCATTACTCAGCGGAGGTTTTACGAGCGCAATCGGAGTTTGACAAGCGCACAATCAAGCCGTTATAACGACTGCGACAGCCCGGCTTGGCTATCTACAATGAGGGCTTTTCTATTTCGCCTTGTCCAGATAGGCGCAGATCATATACGTCAGCTGCGATTGCAGGATGCCGTCCGCTAACAGCTCTGACTGATTCCTTTCAAAAACGGTGCGAACGGTGCCGCAAAGGACATTCGACAGCATCAGGTTCACCCGGGGGAGATCTCTGAACTCCGCGTCCGAGGCGCTGGCAAACATGGCCTCGCTCGCCGCTTCGACACGCCGTAGCATCGCCTCCACTATCTCGGCGACATTCACCTCCGCCGCCGCGCGATAGAGGGCGCTGGTCACATCACGGCGCTCAATCTTGACCTTGATATAGGTGCTCACCAGCGCTTCGCTCATCAGCCCGTAAGGTTTGCCATGATGTGCCAGGCAGGCTGCTTCCACCCGCTCGGCCAGCATGGTCAGATATCTCTCGTTCAGCGCATAGAACAACGCCTGCTTATTGGGAAAATACTGGTAAAGCGAGCCGACGGACACACCCGCTCTTTCGGCCACGAGCGTTGTTGTCAAACGGGAGGGGCCCTCCGCCAGTAAAACCTGAATCGTTGCCTCGAAAATGGCTTCCACGGTTGAGGTGGATCGCGCCTGCCGCGGCGTTTTCCGGGCGCTTTGAGAGAGCGGCTGTCTGGAAATCATATGCGAATTCAAAACCTGAAGGATTCTTCTTATTCTTAATGTGATCGTAATATCCTCACTTTTCAAGGAACTTTACATGACAAATATAACTCAGCGTGTAGCCCTCGTAACGGGCGCCAACAAAGGCATCGGCTACGAAATCGCCAGACAGCTTGCCCAAGCCGGTGTCTTTGTCCTGTTGGGCGCGCGGGACACAGGCCGGGGTGAATCCGCGGCCAATGAACTGGCTTCCCTGGGCCTTGGGGTGTCGTTTATTAAGATTGATATTTGCGACGGGGAGAGCATTGCCGCGGCCGCTGCCAAGATAGATGCCGAGCATGGCCGCCTCGATATTCTGGTGAACAACGCCGGCATCGCCGACTATACCGACGGCGCGCCAGGCGTTGCCGCTCTGGATGCCGTGCGTCGCGAGCTGGAAACCAATTTCATCGGCGCGCTGGCGGTGACGCAAGCCATGCTGCCGCTGCTGCGCAGATCCGACGCCGGGCGTATCGTCAATATGTCCAGCAGCCTTGGTTCTTTGACCCTCAATGGCGACCCGAGCTGGCCGTTCTATGACGTCAAGCTAATCGGCTACAACGCATCAAAGGCCGCGCTGAACATGCTTACCGTCCAGCTCAACGCCGAGCTGGGAGATACCAGGATCACCGCGGTATCCGTCTGCCCGGGATTGGTGAACACCGATCTCAGCGGACATCGCGGCGACCGAACCCCCGCCGAGGCGGCGGCGTTTGTGGCGGGACTGGCCCGGCTTACAGAACACGATGCTCTGGGGGCTTATCAAAGCGAAGAGGGCACCGTTCCCTGGTGATTTACCTGCATCATGGATGATGCTAAAGTTTTCATATAACCTATAATCAGATACCTCTGCAAAGAAAAACCCGTTTTCAAAGAGCGCACTTTACTTTCCGTTACTGCAAGACGGTTTAAACTCTCTGGGGTCATCCCCTTCCAGACCTGAGAGAGTAAAACTATGGACAGTGATATCGTCACTCACATCAATAATGTTCCTCTTGAAGAAGTATCAGTACATCGAAGCAACGGCTGCTTTCAGTTTGTCACTCGATTTAGAAAAATTCGCCAATCCGATAATAATGTCGCTGACAATACATCATCCCCGGTTTCATATATCGGCATCGGTCGTTTTTTTACTCTTTTCCAGCGGGCACGCCCGAAAGAGTACCATCCAAAAGGGCCAAATCTGCGGGGTGTATACCTTTGCAAAGCAGACATAAGAGGTGAAAACCTGAGGAACGCGAATCTAAAACGAGCAAACCTTCACAAAGCAAACCTCTGCAATGCGATACTGCACAAGGCGGACCTGAGGCATGCAGACCTGCGTAAAGCAAATCTGTACAAGGTAGATCTACGCAAAGCAGATCTGAGCTATGCGAACCTGCGCAAAGCAAACCTGCATGGGGTAAAACTACGTAAGGCGAACCTGACCGGTACAAATCTCACCGATGCGACGTTAACCATTGGTCTTGATAATTGGTGGGGACTCCTTTCAATCAAGCCGTCGCCGAGACAGTTAGGCAAGGCTAACCTGCGGTTGGCGCTGCCCGGCAGGTGGGATGCAAATTTGCTGGAACGGCATTTAAATCACCTTAATAATACCCGTGGCGGCAGCGTGCTGACATTAATTGACAGCCTGGGTCATCATGGGCAAAAGGTAAAATTGCTTTTACAGCTGATGGATTCATTGATCGCGACAGATATGTCTATCGTTGCGTTATCCCTATTGTCTGTTCTTGGCAAATCAGCTTATTCCGGCGAAGAGCGTCTTTGCGCGTGGCTAAACCGGATTTGCGCCGATTTCCTGCTACAAGGTGCCGATAACATCATGCCGCCGCTGGATGAGCCGGTTATTAATGCTCTGCTTGAGCATTTCCGCCGCGATCAAGCATTGGCGTTGAAATTTAACGGCGTATTTATCCAGGTAATCAGCCAAGGTATTGCAGGGGAAGGGCGCCTGCGTGAGAAAACAATTAAAATTTATCAAAGCTACCTAAGCCACGAAAAGGTTATTCTTTACAGTTTACAGCACACCTTTGGCGATTTTAAAGGCAAGCCGGATTGGTCGGATAGACATGCCGCGAATTTGATACTCCTTTCAAGCAGGAGCAATGGCCGTGTCATGCTACTTTCGCAAAATACCCTTGCCGGTATGTTGGCGCCTGACCGGGCCAAGCCTGTTTGGAACCATATGTATGTCTATCAGGGTCTGGAAAACCTGAGCGAGGGTGAATATCAATTATCCGCGCTGTTTGAGGAGGATTTCCATCTGTTTTTGAAACCGTTTATGGCAGCGGAAAGAGCAGCAGGTTTCAACAAATTTTTCAATGCCATACCGCTTGGTGATTTACGCACGACGTTTGAATCTGCAACAAAGCACAAACTCTGTCGGGAAAAGCTGGTCAGCCTGGACAAACAGCTGAAGCTTGCGGAAATATTCGCCCCCTTATTGGAAGAAAATCCGCAGAGGGAGCGTTTCATTTTGCATGAAAAGCATTATCAGGATGTCATCGCCGCATTTGGCATTTCTGATGCTGACCTGACCCGCCAGGCCCAGACGCTGCTTTGCCTGGCCGCCGTAATGGCAAACTATACATCGAGCGCTATTTTCGGCACGGAATGTGAATCACCACTAATGTTGAGAAGCTATGCCTGGGCCATGATGGAGAAAGCGTATCAGCGTGACCCGGCTATCTTTGACTCGCAAGAACAGTACACAGACTGGGAAAGTCATCTGCTGGGCCTGGCGGGAGAAAGTTCCAGTTGTACCGCTTCTTTATCCGAACAGATGATTACCCACGCAAGAAAACGGTTCCCGGTGATACTGGCGAGCGTAATGCCGCCGGCCTGGTATTGAAGGTGACCGACGACGACCTCATTTTTTACCTTGCTGGAAGTTTATAATGAAACTCACCTCTTCACGCGAACGGATTAGCCTTGGTCCGGCACCCAGGGCCCTTGCAGTTCTACCTGCGGAAATCCCGCGGTAAGCACGCGCAGCTCGGCGTCGCGCGGCGTGTTATCACCCTGTCCCTGAATGCTGACAATATCCTGCGGACAGGCCGAGAACGCCACATAGCAGTCCATCTCAGCACGCAGGATAATGTAATCCCCCGGACGCGTGACCGTCGGCAGCGTTTTCAGCGTGCGTCCGTCAGGTTGCACCCGGATATTCATAAAGATGTTGAACGAAGCCAGATTGCCATGGGGCAGGGCCACGCCCAGTTCCGCCATGGCTTCAAACAGGTTGTCATGGCAGTTGCGATGCGGTTCGGTACAACCCAGTAGCTCATAGCGCCGGGCATCGCACGCCGCCATAAAAGTGTCATGCACCCCCGGCGAGGTATCCGCCACCAGCGTCAGGATGGGATGGCGCCGGCTGGTGATAAAACTGTCGCCTACCTGCGGATTAAGCCTCTGATTCCATACGCGCGTCGCTTCCATACACATATATTCACTGACATCGCCGGCGTTGTACGCCCAGCAGTCCACCACCTGCGTACCGTGCAGGTTCACCACCTGCACCGCTTCACCCTTCGCCAGACGCACTGCTTTGCCGTGGCGCGCGGGAATTAACTGGATATCACGATGATGAGATACAGCCGACATGTTCTTCTCCTGGTTAATGTTGCATGCCGCGACGATAGCGTGTCATGCGATATTCAATATGGCGCGCCAGCCAGTCAATCAGGCTGTTCAGCACCCAGTAACACAGCGCCACGGTAAGATAAATTTCCAATGGCGCGTAAGTATCGGAAATCGCCTGCTTCGCGGCGTACATAAACTCCTGCACCGACACAATCGACAGCAGCGCTGAGTCCTTGATGAGCCCGATCATCAGCCCCACCAGCGGCGATAACATCTGCGGCAGCGTTTGCGGCAGCACGACATCCCGCAGCTGTTCACTGCGGCTCAGACCCAATACGCGGCAGGCTTCCCACTGGCCGTGGGGCAGGGCCCCGATGGCGGAGCGGATCACCTGTGCGATGTACGGCGCGTAATAGAGCGTCAGCGCAAGCACGCCCACCTGCGGCGAGGTAAAGGTGATGTCATATTCCGGTAGCACGAAGTAGAGCAGATAGACAACCACCAGCAGCGGCAATGCCAGCGTCAGGCTGGTGTAGATCTGCAGCAACCGCCGCCAAAAAGGCGGCGCGCGTAATAATGCCACCGCCATCAGCGCGCCCCACGACAACGAACAGAACGCCGCTATGGCACAGAGTTGGAGCGTGGCAATCATGCCGTCGCCCAGGGACGGTAATGACCTGATGATCGCCTGCCAGTCCATTACGCCGTCCTCCGTTTTGCTTCCAGATGGCGTACCGTGCCAATCAGCGGCAGCGCAATCAGCAAATAACCCGCTGATACCAGCAGCAGCACCTGAGTCGCATCGTAAGTGCGGGCAATCACGATTTGCCCCGCGTAAGTCAGTTCGGTGAGCGCCACTACCGACGCCAGAGGCGTGGTTTTCAGCAGAATGGTGAATTCGTTCACCAGCATGGGCAGGGCGGCATGCATCACCTGCGGATTGATGACATACCACCACGTCATCACGCGACTCAAACCCAACGTGCGTGCGGCTTCACGCTGACCCCGCGTCACCAGGCTTTGATTCACCCGGAGAATCTCCGCAACATAGGCGCCGCTGTTCATGCCGATTGCCAGCACGGCGGCCAGCATTGGCTGGCCGCCGAGGCCCAGGCGCGGCAAGGTGAAAAACACCACAAACAGCTGTACGATTGCTGGTGTACCGCGCATCAGACTGACATAAAGCCGCCCAACGGCGCGCCACGGCCAGGCGCGGCGAAGCTGAAGAAAACAGATGAGCTGTCCCAGCACCAGGCTGAGCAGCGCCGCCAGCACGGTTAGGATAAGCGTCATCAGCAGGCCGCGTCCTAATTCCGGCAATGCGGCCAGCACCTGTTCATCCAGTCCCGGCATGGGCTACCCCTCGCCAAAAGCCGACAGGTTTTCCGCCGCCGACAGACGCAGCGGCGCCGGTTTATCGTTGCCCTCAATGCCGGTACAGCAGGCCGAGACGATGAACAACGTATCCATCACCACGCGGCAGGTAATGCTGTCCCCCGGCTGCGTGTGGTTGATTTCCGGCAGGATTTCCCCTTCACGGGTCAGATGGACGTGCATAAACAGGTTGATGGGATCCGGCAGTTTAGGCACCGACCTGCCAAGGCGCGCCAATTCTCCCTTCACCGCTTCCATGCAGCCTTGGCCCTGATAACCGCGCTCCGCCAGCCACGGGCGAGTGGAGCCCGGCAACAGCAAGTCATGACGTTTTACGCTGTCTTTGCCAAGCACCATCATCGGACGACGCCGGTTGTTCACCAGCCGCATCCCCGAACCCAGCAGATAGCTGTTGCTGAACACGCGGGTGTGATGCACAGAGAGCCACACGGCGGGATCGGCCAGGCTAAAGCCGAATAATGATGCCACCGCCCCTTCTCCCATGGCGGTAATTCGCAGCAGTTGACCGCGCAGCACGGGGATCGAACCCGCTTCGCCCGCGTTAACGTTGACCGGCGCGGCAAGTGAACGTACTTCATTTTCGGCCCAGGCTTCACGCATTAACAACATGCCGTACCTCCTCGTCATAACCGTTGCCGATTTTTATCTCAATGGGTGTTACCTGCAAACCGTTGCCGGGAATGATGTCCTGCGGGCAGGACGAGACCGCACAAATCAGATCGCAGAGCGCTTCAAATACAATATGATCACCCGCTTTGCTGTTGGGATCGGTGACTTCCATGCGGCCATCGGCGGTAACCGGCCCATTCTGGAACAGGTTGAACGGTTCCGGCAGACTAAAGTAGGTCACGCCATGTGCGTTCATACCTTCGAGCAGGTTATCGACGCAGTTACGATGGCCCTCCACGCCGAAATCGATACTGTAGCGGGTGCGATCGCAGGCGGGCACATTGGCATCGTGGATGCCGATGGTATCGGCGGCGATGCGCAACATAGGGCGGTTTTCACTGGACCAAAGCGCATCCCCCGGCTTGAAAAACAGCGAGCGAAGATGCTGGCGCGTATGTACCGGTGAGAGTTTTTCATTAAGGTCATCAGCGTTGACCGCCACAAAATCGGCGGCCTGCTGTCCTTCGGCGTCAATGACGGTAATGAATTGCCCCTTGTTCACACGGAAGGTTTTACCGTGACCCGCGGGCACCGTCAGCGTTGATTGACACATAACTTACTCCTGAGGAATAAAATTGCTTTCGGGCACGGTAAAGGTGGTGCCGAGATACTGTTTTTGCAGAGCGGCGAGTTCGCCATCTTTCTGCATGGTCAGGATGTGTTCGCTGATGGCTTTGTTCAGGCTGATGTCATCTTTACGCGTTGCCCAAGCCATCCACTGGGATGGACCGGCTTCCCCCACCTGTACCACTTTGTTAGGGTATTTTTTCACGATGGGCGCCAGTACCGAGATATCGTCAAACACAAAGTCGGCGCGTTTGGTCATCAGGGTGCTGACGGTTTGATCCAGCGTATCGACGCTGATGATGGTGATGGGCTTCTTGCCTTCCTTGCTCAGCGTCTCGTTAAAGCCTTTGAGCAACTGCTCCGGCACACTGGCGCTTTTCACCGCGCCCCGCAGGCCTGAAAGATCTTCAGCAGCCACCGTTTTACCGTTGAATGTTTTCGCTTCGCTTTCACGAACCAGTACGCCATTAACGGTTTTGCTGTACGGCGTGGTGAACAGCACTTTCTTGGCGCGCTCGGCGGTAACGTTAAGAGACGAACCTTCGGCATTGAACGAGCCGGAAATCAGTCCCGGCAGAATGCCGCTGAAAGCGGTTTTCTGAAACTCCAGTTTCACGCCGAGGTCTTTGGCGAAAGACTCCATGATAGCCACGCTGTAGCCGGTGATCTCGCCTTTATCATTGGTGAACTCATAAGGCGGAAAGGTGGGATCTATGCCGACCGTGATTTTGCCGCTGCTTTTGATATCCGACAGCGTGTCGGCCTGAGCGGTTGTTGCTGCGCCAAGGGTGAGCAACGTGGCGATCAGCAGCGCTGTTTTTTTCATTATGGTGATTCCCTGAGATGGGTGAATGGTCATGAATGACCGAGCAGTTTTCATGCCAGCTTTACTCTGGGCATAGAGCGGGGTTGAGCTTAGAAACTGCTTTTTCTCAAGGAATCAATAAGAAACATAAGTTTCAATTATTGTAATTTATATTTCTATGGTTTCACGAAGATGGACGACAAAGCGGCGTCGGATCCTGCCGCTGCACTTGTTTGGTGAGAAAATGATTATATCGTGCACCAATGGAGACATCATTCCAGTTCGTCGAGGCTCTGATGCAGAGCTTCAATGGTAGCGAGATGGTCGTTGCTGACTTTGCCCATGCTGCGTGCCACCAGTGAACAGAGCAGATTGCAAACGGCGGACAGCGACACGGTGCTGTCGAAAATCAAGCTGCCGTCGGTATGGCAGCGCAATACCCAGCGCGCATGCTTCGCCGGCTTGCCGGCCAGCACGTCGGAGATATAGAGCATGGGCACGCCAAGTTCCTGAAGGGTATTCATTGCGGCTTCCAGCGCGGGCATACGCCGCCGCAGACCGACGCAAATGACCATATCCTGCGGACCGAGCGCGGCCATATGCTCAGCCAGTGAATCGCCGGCACGGGGCAGCAAGCGTACGTCTGGATGAACGTGGACCAGATCGCGGTAGATCAGCATCGCAATGGTTTGACTATGGCGCCAGCCCATCACCACCACGCGACGCGCTTTTGCGATTGCATCAACACAGGCCTCCAACTGGTGGCTTTCCAGCGAACGGAAGGTGTTAACCAGGTTGGTAACCTCTTTCTCCAGATGGCTTTGCATCAAACTGTCGAGGGGCGAAGAGTTGGGCGCGGCTTGCAGATAAAGGGGAGAGCCGCTGCTCTGCATATCCCGCGCCTGACGGCGTGCGGCATCGTAGCTTTCATAGCCGAGGTGCCGGAAAAAACGCGTTGCGGTGGCTTTGGATACGCCCGCGCTTTGCGCCAGTTCGGTTGCGGTGTTCATCGCCAACTGGCCGGGCGCCGCCAATAAGACATCGGCTAAACGCTGTTCGTGCAACGAGAGCTGATCCCAGTGTTGCCGGATACGGCCTTCCAGCGATGCCGTTTTTACGCTCATGAATGATCCCTGATATGGAAAAGTCTCATCCTGCACAGAACGTGCCGTGTTGTCATCTGGAATCTGCTTCTCACACCCGGCCGAACAGCTCGGTTTCGCGCCGGTTGCGCTAGGGCCGCTAAACGATCATAAGGACCGAGAAAATCGTTAGACGTTGAACAAGAAGTTCATCACATCGCCGTCTTTGACGATATATTCCTTGCCTTCGGAGCGCATCTTGCCGGCTTCTTTGGCCCCTTGCTCGCCTTTGTAATTGATAAAGTCGTCAAAGGCGATGGTCTGGGCGCGGATAAAGCCCTTTTCAAAATCGGTATGAATTTTACCCGCCGCCTGCGGGGCGGTGGCGCCCACCGGAATGGTCCAGGCGCGCACTTCTTTGACCCCGGCGGTAAAATAGGTTTGCAGATTGAGCAGCTCATAGCCGGCGCGGATCACGCGATTCAGCCCCGGCTCTTCCAGGCCCAGCTCAGCCATGAATTCGGCTCGTTCGTCTTCTTCCAATTCGGCGATATCGGATTCCACCGCCGCGCAGACCGGCACCACCACCGAGCCCTCGGCTTCGGCAATCTTGCGCACCGTATCCAGGTATGGATTGTTGTCATAGCCGTCTTCATTGACGTTGGCGATATACATGGTGGGTTTCAGCGTAAGGAAACTCAGGTAGCGGATGGCCGCTTTTTCTTCATCGGTGAGGTTCAGCGTGCGCAGCATGCCGGCATCGCTCAGGTGGGGCAGGCATTTTTCCAGCGCGGCCAGCTCGATTTTGGCGTCTTTATCGCCGCCTTTGGCGCGCTTTTGCACCCGGAACAGCGCCCGTTCGCAGGCTTCCAGATCCGATAGCGCCAGCTCGGTGTTAATGACGTCGATATCCTCCGCCGGATCGACCTTGCCCGCCACGTGGATGATATTATCGTTTTCAAAGCAGCGTACAACGTGACCGATGGCCTCGGTCTCGCGAATATTGGTCAGGAATTGGTTGCCCAGTCCTTCGCCTTTCGACGCCCCTTTTACCAGTCCGGCGATATCCACGAATTCCATGGTGGTGGGAACGATACGCTGCGGTTTAACGATAGCGGACAGCTGGTCCAGGCGGACATCGGGCATCGGCACCACGCCGGTATTCGGCTCAATGGTGCAGAATGGGAAATTTGCCGCCTCGATTCCCGCTTTGGTCAGCGCATTAAACAGCGTGGACTTGCCCACGTTCGGCAGACCCACAATTCCGCATTTGAAACCCATGGTTAACTCACCTTAAATAGCTTTATTATCAATTGGTTAATATTGGCCGCATCATAAACCACAGCCCAAGGCATTATTATACACACAAACCGTCTATAACTCGATTGCCCGCAAGGCGCCGGGCTGCTGGGCGGGTCATTCGGCTTTGAAGGTGTGCAGGCGGTTCATGGCTTTGACCGCGCCGTCGGCGATTAATATCGGCGTGCATTTCACCGCCTCGTCAATAGCCTTATCTATCAGACCCTGTTCGCTTAACGGCGGTCTGCCCAGGACAAAACCCACCACTTTATTTTTATCGCCGGGATGGCCGATACCGATGCGCAGGCGGTGGAATTGCTGGGTGTTGCCCAGGCAGCTGATGATGCTTTTCAAGCCGTTATGGCCGCCGGCCCCCCCCCCAAGCTTAAGGCGGGCGTTGCCCGGCGGCAAATCCAGCTCGTCATGGGCCACCAGGATCTCTTCGGGTAAAATGCGGTAAAAAGTCGCCATTGCCGCCACCGCTTTGCCGCTCAGGTTCATGAACGTGGTGGGCACCAGTAAGCGGATATCCTGGCCGGCGATAAGCAGGCGGGCGGTGTAGCCGTAAAATTTGCTCTCTTCCTTAAGGTCGAGGCGTGAGTTCCGGGCTAGCGCATCCACATACCAGGCGCCGGCATTGTGCCGGGTCGCGGCGTATTCCGCACCGGGATTGGCCAGACCCACAATTAATTTGATCGACATGACATTTACATTCTCACTATGTACAGCTTTTTGACGGATTAAAGGCGTGGCGCTATGCCTGATATCGCTGCTACCCGGCGATTTACAAGAAAATCCGGCGCTTATAATAGCAGATTTCAACGCCGGTATTTCACGGCTGTGGCGGGACCTTCACGAACCCTGGCAGACGTCCCCGGATCGCAATAAAAGTGCAATAAGACAGGTCCTATTGTGTATAATCAAAACTACCCCTCGGCAGAGCTAACACCACCTTCAGTGAGTGCCGGAGATAAGCGCCGGAGAGGGGGCCCCTTTTAAGCCTCGGCCTTGTGCCGGGGCTTTGTTTATCAGGCGATTGCGCCTCACTCTCAGGCGGCCAATGAATCTGGTTAATCGATGCATCCGTTACCTTTTGATACACTCTATAATTTGATATGTCTTGGCTGACATAATTTTATTTCTGTTGCCTTGGCGAGGACAGGGCCTTTCTGTGCCCGGGCCTTTTAATGACTGCCAATTCGCCGTATGGCATGGACTGAATTGAAAACTGAAAAGTGTTTAATTGTATGACCAAATCTTGACATTGTGATCGCAGGCACGATGTTCATCGCCCCTTGCTGACTATACTTTAACCAGTAGGACTCAATGAGATACAAGATTGCCGATTTCATTGATGAACCCGGAGGTGGACGATGAAACGTAAATCAGCATTAATGATGGGTAATGGTTTAATGGGCGTCGGGATGGTCATGATGATAGCCGGGCTCGCCTGTTCAGTCATGAATCAATTACCACAATTACATATGAATCCGCTGCTGGCCAACGGCGCTATCATGGGCATATTTATCGGAGCGCTGCTGTGGTTGACCGGTGCCCGTGTGGGCGGCCATGAACGCGTCACCGACCGTTACTGGTGGCTGCGCAGGTTTGACGAACGCTGCCGCCGCGCCGGCCATCATTTACCCAAATAACCAACCCCTGCATCGTTGATGCCATAGGGTTGCGCAATCATCATGACTTGCGCCCGAAAAGCGTAAGAGCTTGTCCCCTTGTCCCGAACTTGTCTCGCAGGTTCGGGCTGATTTTTTTTACGGGCGGGTCCAGAGCGCCCGCCTAGCGCAAATTTTTACCGTTTAAAACCCTGCTGCATCAATGCTCAAACATGGCGGAAATTGATTCTTCATTGCTGATACGGCGTATGGCTTCAGCCAGCATGCCTGACAATGTCAAGGTACGGACATTGGGCAGGGCTTTGATAGCGGGCGACAAGGGAATCGTATCGCAAACAATCACTTCATCAATAACCGAGCTTCTGATATTGTCAATGGCATTGCCGGAAAAGATAGGATGGGTGGCATAGGCGAAAACACGCTTGGCGCCACGATCCTTCAGCGCTTCAGCCGCCTTGCACAAGGTGCCGCCGGTATCGATCATGTCGTCAACCAAAACACAGTCACGGTTCGCCACGTCGCCGATGATATGCATCACCTGCGAAACATTGGCGCGGGGACGGCGTTTATCGATGATGGCCATATCGGTATCATTGAGCAATTTGGCAATAGCGCGGGCACGAACCACGCCGCCGATATCCGGTGAAACGACGATGGGGTTTTCCAATTCCTGCTGCAACATGTCTTCCAGCAGGATCGGGCTACCGAACACGTTATCCACCGGCACATCGAAAAAGCCCTGAATCTGTTCGGCGTGCAGGTCAACCGTCAGAACACGATCGACCCCCACGCTTGACAAAAAGTCGGCCACGACTTTTGCGGTGATGGGTACCCGGGCGGAACGTACGCGACGATCCTGGCGGGCATAGCCAAAGTAAGGGATAACGGCGGTGATGCGTCCGGCGGAAGCCCGGCGCAACGCATCGACCATGACCACCAGTTCCATCAGGTTATCGTTGGTTGGCGCACAGGTGGATTGGATAATGAAAATATCCCCACCGCGCACGTTC
Source organism: Sodalis sp. RH16 (assembly GCF_047324245.1). Taxonomy (NCBI): domain Bacteria; kingdom Pseudomonadati; phylum Pseudomonadota; class Gammaproteobacteria; order Enterobacterales; family Bruguierivoracaceae; genus Sodalis; species Sodalis sp. RH16. Next base: position 4,675,767 of record NZ_CP178737.1, read on the forward strand.
TCATTGATTTGCACGCTGACTTCGCCGTCGCTGAAGCGACCCACAGCGGCGTCCCCTAGGCTGGTGTATAAACGGTTGGCAATACGTTGTGCTAGTTCCGGGGTGGCGTTACCAGCAAAAAGCTTCATATCAGGCACGAGAAGAACCTCAGGCTTGCGTCCAGAGAAGGTATTGCACAGGATAACACTCGGGACTGGAGCGCCATACGGGGCAATGCCACACGGGTAAAATCTCAATTCGCCCCGGCCAACGCGTCATATAATGGAGAAACGTTGACGCCACGAGTTACAAAACCATGCATCCATGCCGGGGCTTGCTCAAGCACCTGGCGGGCATCGGTCTCGGTATCGAATTCAGCGAATACACAAGCGCCGGTGCCAGTCAGTCGCGACGGCGCGTATTCTAACAGCCATGAAAGATGCTGTTCAACCTCGTAAAAATGTTTTCTTGCGATTGGTTCACAAACATTCTGAAACGGCTCACGTAATAAGGTCTCCAGAGAGCGTGCCGGCGAGTCTCTTTTCAACGCCGGATCGGCAAAGATAACCGGGGTGGAAACGGACACCGGCGGCATCGCCACCAGATACCATTTCTCCGGCGGCGAGGCGGGGGTCAATATTTCCCCGATACCCTCGGCAAACGCCGCGCGGCCCCGCACGAACACCGGCACGTCGGCGCCCAGGCATAACCCGAGACGGGCCAATTCCATGTTATCCAGCCCACATTGCCACAAATTATTGAGGGCTACCAGCACCGTTGCCGCGTTGGATGAGCCGCCCCCCAATCCGCCCCCCATCGGCAGCCGTTTCTCCAACCATATATCGGCGCCGGGCCGGGAAAATTTATTTTTTGCCGCAAGAGGATGGCGCCGCAATAATTCCGCGGCCCGCACGATGAGATTATCCTTTGCCGCCACGCCGGGAAGCGGAGTAAGCAGCCGAACGACGCCGGTGTTCACCGGCTCGATGGTAAGCTGGTCGCCGTAGTCGAGAAACTGAAACAGCGTTTGCAGCAGATGGTAGCCGTCGGCCCGGCGACCGGTGATATAGAGAAATAAATTGAGTTTGCCCGGTGACGGCCAGCGATGAATCATTTCAGGTCCCAGCTATCCATTCTGAGCTTGATCCGCTGATCGCCCTGGCGAAGCTCCATATTGGCCGGCATCGCCGGCTGCGTGCCGTCGCGATAGTCCTGGTAGGTCACCGTCCAGGACTGCCCGTTCCGGCTGTAGTTAACCTGCTTGAGCAATCCCCTGTCATCCAGGGTGAAGTCCTGCGCGTCCCCCGGCAGCCCGAGCATCCACTTGCGAAGATTATCCAAAGGGATGTCCATCCCGGTCAGCTTATGGATCATCAGCTGGGCATCGTCGCTAACATATTTTTTGCCCTCGCTGTTAATCACCTGGGCCACGCCTGGCTGAACGCTGAGATCCATTTCGGTGCTGCCCAGGGGACTGGTGAGCAGCAGCCGATAGCGGTCGGGACCGGTTTGCTGCCAGTTGAACCGGGCATAGACCTTTTGCCGGGTGGAAATATAGGCAAAGGAACCGCGGGTTTGATAATGCGTTAATTGTGATACCGCTTGTTCATGTTGCCGCCATTCCGGCGAGGTTTGGCTCTTTGCCGGACCGGTGGGCGTATGAACGCTACACGCCGCCAGGAGCAGGGCGGCCAGCGGGAGGACCCGGAAACAGGCTGAAATACGCTTCGGCATGGGGAACAGCTTCCTTAATTATTTGTTGGTTTTATGGTTTTCATCACGCTAACGGACCGCTAGGATAGCGTCAATTTCTTTGATAGGTGGTATTTTAATCCCACACAATATATATAGTTTAACAAGCTAAACAGTCTAATGGTGCGAAAATGCGGTGCGACTTTTATTGAAAGCCGGCATCAAGTAGAATGCACCTAAACCATAACCATACAATTACTCGTATTATTTATCAGCCGTATTCTATGACTTTGCTGGCCTTAGGCATCAACCATAAAACAGCGCCGATCGCACTTCGCGAGCGGGTGGCATTTGCACCCGATACCCTTGATCAGGCCCTGGCAAGCTTGCTTCAGCAGCCGCTGGTGCAGGGTGGTGTCGTGCTGTCCACGTGTAACCGCACCGAATTATACCTCAGTGTGGACCAGCAAGAGAATCATCCGCAAGCGAATCCCCAGGAAACCGTTCTCCAGGAAAAATTGATACGATGGCTGTGTGATTATCACCAACTTTCCCCCGAAGACCTGCGCCAAAGCCTGTACTGGCGCTTAGGCGATGAGGCGGTCAGCCATCTGATGCGGGTGGCCAGCGGGCTGGATTCGCTGGTGCTGGGTGAACCGCAGATCCTCGGGCAGGTAAAAAAAGCCTTTGCCGATTCCCAGCGCGGCCATGTCCAGGCCGGCGAACTGGAACGGATGTTCCAGAAAGCCTTTTCCGTGGCCAAGCGGGTACGCACCGAAACCGAGATAGGCTCCAACGCCGTGTCGGTGGCCTTTGCCGCCTGTACCCTGGCCCGGCAGATATTCGAATCCCTTGCCGAGGTGACGGTGCTGCTGGTGGGCGCGGGTGAGACCATCGAACTGGTGGCGCGGCATCTGCGCGAACATAAGGTCAAATCCCTGATTATCGCCAATCGCACCCTGGAGCGGGCCCGGCGCCTGGCGGATCGGGTGGGGGCCGAGGTTATCGGCCTGGAGGATATCGACGATATGCTTGCCAAAGCCGATATCATCATCAGCTCCACCGCCGGCACCCTCCCTATCATCGGCAAGGCCATGGCCGAGAGGGCCATGAAGCTGCGCCGAAATCAGCCGATGCTGCTGGTGGATATCGCGGTTCCGCGGGATATTGAGCCGGACGTGGGCAAGATTCCCAACGCCTATCTTTATACGGTGGACGACCTGCAGGCCATCATCGAAAAAAACATGGCTCAGCGGCAATCCGCCGCCGTCAAGGCGGAAGCCATCGTTGAGCAGGAATGTCTTGATTTCATGGGCTGGCTGCGCGGGCAGAACGCGGTGGAAACCATTCGCGATTACCGCAGCCAGGCCGATACCCTGCGAGCCGATATCGAGGCGCGCGCCCTGGCCGCCCTTAGTCTCGGCGCCGACCCGCAAGACGTGATCCGGGAAATGAGTCATCGCTTGACCAACCGCCTTATCCACGCTCCAACCAAATCGCTGCAACAGGCCGCCCGCGACGGTGACGTCCAGCGGCTGCAAATCCTGCGGGACAGTCTGGGACTGGACTAGCTCATTATACTTACAAGGTAAAACCACCATCCATGAAGCCTTCTATTGTTGCCAAACTGGAAGCGTTACAAGAGCGCCAGGAAGAAGTCGAGGTTCTCCTCGGCGATCCCGGCGTCATTACCGATCAGGAGCGTTTTCGCGCGCTGTCCCGGGAGTATGCGCAACTGACCGATGTTACGGCGTCCTTTCAGCGCTGGCGGCAAGTGCAAGACGATATCGACACGGCTGAAACGCTGCTGGACGATCCGGAAATGCGCGATATGGCGCAAGATGAGCTGAAACAGGCCAAAGCGTTGCAGGAAGAGCTGGAGCGTGAGCTGCAGCTGCTTTTGCTGCCCAAGGATCCTGATGACGAACGAGGCTGCTTTCTGGAAGTCCGTGCGGGCACCGGCGGTGACGAAGCCGCCATCTTTGCCGGCGATCTCTTTCGCATGTACAGCCGTTACGCCGAAGCGCGCCGCTGGCGTATCGAAATCATCAGCGCCAGCGACGGCGAGCAGGGCGGTTACAAAGAGGTCATCGCCAAAATCGAGAACGACGGCGCCTACGGCCAGCTTAAATTCGAATCCGGCGGCCACCGGGTACAGCGGGTGCCGGAAACCGAATCCCAGGGCCGCATTCATACCTCCGCCTGCACGGTAGCGGTGATGCCGGCCATTCCTGAAGAAGAGTTGCCGGTAATCAACCCCGGCGATTTGCGCATCGACACCTTCCGTTCCTCCGGCGCCGGCGGACAGCATGTCAATACCACTGATTCCGCCATCCGCATTACCCACTTGCCCACCGGGCTGGTGGTGGAATGCCAGGATGAGCGCTCACAGCACAAGAACAAAGCCAAAGCGCTGGCGGTGCTGGGCGCCCGCCTGCGTGCCGCTGAAATACACCGGCGCCAGTTGGAAGAGGCGTCGACCCGCCGTAATTTGCTGGGCAGCGGCGACCGGTCCGATCGCATCCGCACCTATAATTTCCCGCAGGGGCGGGTGACGGATCATCGTATCGGCCTGACGCTGTATCGGCTGGATGAAGTTATCGAAGGCAAGCTTGATATGCTTATCCAGCCGATTATGCAGGAGTATCAGGCCGATCAGCTGGCGGCGCTGGCGGATCAGTCCTGATGGAGATACGCGAGTGGCTCAACGTCGCCACCCGGCGACTGGCGGCGGGGGAAAGCCCCAAACGGGACGCCGAGATTTTGCTCGGTTTCGTGATGGGCCGCCCGCGTACCTGGCTGCTGGCCTTTGACGAAACGCCGCTGACGCCGCCGCAGGTTTCCCTGCTGACGGACCTGCTGGCGCGGCGCGAGGCCGGCGAGCCCATCGCTTATCTTACCGGCGAGCGGGAATTCTGGTCACTCAGGCTCAAAGTCTCGCCGGTGACGCTGATACCGCGACCCGATACCGAATGCCTGGTTGAGCAGGCCCTGGCGCTGGTGCAAGAACCGCAGGCGGATGTGCTCGATTTGGGCACCGGCACCGGCGCCATTGCGCTGGCGCTGGCGAGCGAACGTCCGGGCTGGCGGCTCACCGGCATCGACGTGCAGGCCGGAGCAGTGGCTCTGGCGCGGGAGAACGCGCGCAGCCTCGGTTTGACCAATGCCGCATTCGCAACGGGAAGTTGGTTTAAATCATTGCAGGGACAGCGCTATACCCTTATTGTGAGTAACCCCCCCTATATTGATGCCGAAGACCCGCATTTAGGCCGTGGCGATGTTCGTTTCGAGCCGCGCGGCGCACTGGTGGCGGCGTCATCGGGGCTGGCGGACCTGGCGAGCATTATCAACGGCGCCGGCGGTCATTTGCACCCTGGGGGCTGGCTGGCGCTGGAGCATGGCTGGCAACAGGGCGAGGCTGTGCGCGGCCTGTTGTCCCGGGCCGGTTTTGATCGGGTAGGCAGCCGGAACGACTATGGCGGCAATGAACGTGTTTCAATGGGACAATGGCCGGTGTGAGACGCCGATCATGACGACGATGATGGAGCAATGATGAGTGCTTACATGGCAATCAAGTACTTTCATTTAACGACGGTATGGACCTTCCTTTCATTTTTTTCCCCGCGCTTTTACCGGCGCTGGCCCGTTTTTATATTTATTACCGTCTGGCAACCAGCAAACAGCCTTTGCTGACAGGATTACTATGAGTAATATTGCGGATTTTGAATACAACCTCTCACCGCTTAGCGAGGGTGTCATGCGTATCTCTCTTGCCATCCGCCAGGACTTCCCCGCCGAGAGCGTCCGCCAGCAGCTGGCAAAGCTGACAGGAGAGGCGCGGGAATATATCCCCGAGGATATGCGGCCGGACCAACAGCTCGATTTATTGCTGAATCTATTTTACCGAATCTGGGGCTTTGGCGGAGTGGGGGGCGTTTACCGTCTCTCTGACGCGCTATGGCTGGATCGGGTGCTGGAGCGCCGCCAGGGGCTGCCCACCTCCTTGGGTATCATTCTGCTGCATATCGCCCAGGGTCTGGGAATTCCCCTGTTGCCGGTAATATTCCCCACCCAGATGATCCTGCGCGCCGGTTGGCTGGACGGCGAAATGTGGCTTATTAATCCCATCAACGGAGATACCCTGGATGAACATACCCTGGACATCTGGCTGCGCGGCAATATCGGCACCGGTATAGAGCTGGTGGACGAAGACCTGGAGGAAGCGGACAACGGCACGGTGGTGCGAAAACTGCTGGATACCCTGAAATCCGCGCTGATGGATGAAAAACAGATGGAGCTGGCACTGGGCGCCAGCGAGGCCATGCTGGAATTCGATCCCGACGATCCTTATGAAATACGCGATCGCGGTTTGATTTATGCGCAGCTGGAATGCGATCATGTTGCATTATCCGATCTCAATTATTTCGTTGAGCAGTGTCCTGAAGACCCCATAAGCGAAATGATCAAAGTACAGATCCATTCAATTGAGCAGAAATCGGTGACGCTGCATTAATATCTATTACGCTATACCCTGGATAATTCGAGTTGCGGCAAAGCCCGCGTGCCCGCAACTTGGAGTCTGACGGCTATATAGCGCCGCGGTTCGATTTATGATAATAAGGCCCTGATATGAAGCAAAAAACAGTTAATATTGGCGAAATTCCCGTAGCAAACGATCGCCCCTTTGTCCTGTTCGGCGGCATGAATGTGCTCGAGTCCCGCGAACTGGCTATGCGTATCTGCGAACACTACGTTACCGTCACGCAAAAACTCGCCATACCTTACGTGTTCAAGGCATCATTTGACAAAGCCAACCGCTCCTCTATCCACTCCTATCGCGGTCCGGGGCTGGAGGAGGGCATGAAAATCTTCCAGGAGCTCAAAGCGCAGTTCGGCGTCAAAATCATTACCGACGTGCACGAAGCGGCGCAGGCGCAAATAGTGTCCGAGGTGGTGGATGTGATTCAGCTGCCGGCGTTTTTAGCCCGCCAGACCGATTTGGTGGAGGCCATGGCCCGCACCGGCGCGGTGATCAACGTGAAGAAGCCGCAGTTTATCAGCCCTTCCCAGGTGGGAAATATCGTCGATAAATTTCACGAAGCCGGTAATGACCAGGTTATCCTGTGCGACCGCGGCAGTAATTTCGGCTACGACAACCTGGTGGTGGATATCCTGGGTTTTAACGTGATGAACCGCGTTTCCGGCGGCTGTCCGGTGATTTTTGACGTTACCCATGCCCTGCAAACCCGCGACCCGTTCGGCGCCGCTTCAGGCGGTCGCCGAGCACAGGTGGCGGAACTGGCCCGCGCCGGCATGGCGGTGGGCATCGCCGGCCTGTTTATCGAAGCGCATCCGGATCCGGAGCATGCAAAATGCGATGGCCCCTCGGCTCTGCCGCTGGATAAGCTTGAGCCTTTCCTGGTGCAGATGAAAGCCATTGATGATCTGGTGAAAAGCTTCCCGGCGCTGGATACCAGCCGGTAAGATAAGCGGGATACCTAGGCCGGCGATCGTCGATCGCGCAATGAACGTGTTAACGGGAAACCGTGCTGATGGGATCGAGGCGGGCGTGGTTTTACCGCCCGCCGGAGCGCCCCACAGCGCGGTAAGCCCACCATCACCGTACGTGCACCAACCCCGTTAAAGAGAGCTCTCCCGTGGCGCGCTGCGGATCGGAATACCGCCTATCAGGCGACGGCGGGCTTTGTTTCCGCCAGTTCCTGCAAGGCCTGGGTCAGCGTCGGATAAAACGCCAGCCGGCCCTCGATGGGATGGATATTGGCTCGGGCCAGGGTTTTCAGCGGCCCAAAGGGAATATCAGTGACGATAAGCTGTTTATCCGCCGCCAGGTGTTCACTGAAACGCACAAACGCCTGCAGACCGCCGGCATCCAATACCGGAACCGCATCCCACTGCAGGACAATAAGCCGATCGTCGCGGGTCAACACCGCCAGTTCATCAAAAATGCGCTCGGCGGCGGCAAAAAACAGCGGCCCGTTAATCCGGAACACCCGATATTGCCCGGCGGCGCTTTGCGGCAGCTCGCTGATGCGGGTCATACTGGCGATACGGCGCATAAACAGCAGCGAAGCCAGGACAATACCCACGGTGATGGCGATGACCATATCGAAAAGCACCGTCAGGGACATACACAACAGCATGACCGCGATATCGTCCTTCGGCGCCCGCCGCAGCAGGTAAATAACCTTGCGAGCCTCGCTCATGTTCCAGGCCACCAGCAGCAGCAGGGCCGCCATGGCCGACATCGGCAGATAGGACAAGGCGGGAGCCAGTATCAGCAGCGCCAGCAGCACCAAACCCGAATGGACCAGCGAAGAGATCGGCGACGTCGCGCCGGCCCTGACATTGGCCGCCGAACGCGCGATGGCGGCGGTGGCGGTAATGCCGCCGAAAAAGGGTGCGACGATATTTCCCAGGCCCTGGCCAATCAGCTCGTTATTGGACTGATGTTTAATGCCGGTCATCCCGTCGAGCACCACGGCGCATAATAACGATTCAATAGCCCCCAGCATCGCCATGGAAAACGCCGCCGGTAAAAGAGCCGAAATGGTGTGCCAGTCAAACGCCATTGGCTGGCCGTGGGCATCCGGCAGGTTCCAGGGCAATATCCACTGCGGCAAAATGGGCGGGATGCCCTGACCGTGGGCGCCGTTTGCCAGCACATAACCGAACCGGGTACCGATAGTGGCCACCGGCAAATGAAATGCCCATAGCACCACCATGACGCCGGAGCCAATCAATAGCGCCGGCAGGTGCGCCGGGAGACGGATACCCAGGCGCGGCCAGTAGACCAGTACCGCCATGGTGGCCACCCCCACCAAGGTGTCGCCGAGGTTGAAGGTGGGTAATGCTCCTACCAGCGCCGCCAGCTTGCCGAGATACTCCGCCGGTATCGTGTTGAGCTGAAGACCGAAAAAATCCTTTATCTGCATGGTGCCGATGGTGATGCCTATGCCGGAGGTAAAACCCAGCGTCACCGGCAGGGGAATAAATTCGATAAGCTTACCCAGCCGGGCGAACCCCATAAACATCAGGATCAGTCCGGAGAGCAGGGTGGCAATGAGCAATCCCGCCAGGCCGAACTGTTGCGACACCGGATAAAGGATCACCACAAAAGCGGCGGTGGGGCCGGAGACGCTGAAGCGCGATCCGCCGAACAGGGCGATAATGATACCGGCAACGGCGGAAGTATACAGACCGTATTGCGGCGCGACGCCGCTGCCGATGGCCAAAGCCATGGAAAGGGGGATGGCGATAATGCCGACCGTGACCCCGGCGATAGTATCTTTGATAAGGCGCTGTAAACTATAGGGCTCTTTCCAGCAGGCTTCAATAAGGGCACTGAACGGGCGGATACCGGTAAATATATGACTTTTCATTGGAACGACGAACCAAAACGTAACTGAGGCGGGCCGTGGGTCCGTCTTGAAGAAGTACTAAAATAACAGTTTTTACAAGGGTAAAACCAGTGAAAACTTTATCGCGCCTGAAAAAAGAGCCTTCTCCCGGCCCGACGGCCGGGGATGTTAACGGAATATCAAGAGTTGGGGCCCGCCAGGGCCACGCCGGAAGAGGGGGTCACAGCATCAGCGTCATCAGGTAGGCGCCGAATAACGCTAAATGAGCGGTGCCGTTCAGCACGTTGGTGCGCCCGGTGGAAAATGAGATTTGACACAGAATCAGGGCGGTGGACAGTACCACGATTTGCGACAGATCCAGTCCGAAGGCCAAGGGATGGTCGGTGAGGATGGAGATCACCGTCACCGTCGGCACGGTAAGGGAGATGGTGGCCAGTACCGAGCCGAAAAACAGATTCATTGCCCGCTGCACCTGGTTTTTCAGCACAGCCTTGATGGCACCTAATCCTTCCGGCGAGAGGATAAGCAAGGCCACCAGAAAGCCGGTGAACTGCGGCGGGGCATTCAGATCGCCAAGCAATTGTTCCAGCGGCCCGGCGTTGAACTTGGTAACCGATACCACCGCCAGCAAATGAACGATTAACCAGCCGGCATGCCATGTGGAGCTGTGGGCGGAAGGCTTACCGTGGGCATCGTCGTCGCCGTCTTCATGCTCATACACGAACCATTTCTGGTGCGTTTTGGTTTGGATGACCAGGAACACGCCATACATGGCCGCGGAAATCGCGGCGGCGAACAGGGCCTGGGCCGTGCTGAAATTACCTTTCGGCAAGGCGGCGGGCAGCACCAACACGATAATCGCCAGCGGCACAATGGCCATCAGGTATTGCTTGATACCCGCCAGATTAACGAACTGGGTGGCGAACTTGCGTCCTCCCAGCAATAGAGAGAAACCCACCAGGCCGGTGGTGACAATCATGATGACGGAAAACAAGGTATCACGCATGATGGCAGGCGAAGCGTTGCCGGTGGCCATCAGCGCTGAAATCAGGCTGACCTCGAGTATCACCACCGACAGGCTTAATATCAGCGAGCCGAAGGGCTCGCCCAGCCGGTGGGCCAGCACATCCGCATGGCGCACCACGTTAAAGGCGCTCACCAGGATAGCCGCCAAAGCCAGCAGATTGATAACCAGAGTAGCGTAAAAAGTGGAGGCGGAACCCCAAAATATCAATATTGCCAGCGCGGCGAGGGGAAATAACAGGGTATATTCTTTATGGCGTGTTTTGATCCCTTGTTCGGACGACTTCATAATAGGTAATCTCCTTGCAGGTAAGGCTGGTTACCGGACGGTGAATTAATCGGGTTTCAGCATTTATCGTCTGGAGAATATTACCAGAAAACAATGCGAAATATGTCAAGATATGTATAAAATGAACGTTAAAAAAATATAATGGGCGAAACCGGTAAAAAAACCTCTTTTTCATCGCAATTTAATAGAATGAACACATATTTGATATATTAAAAATATTTAATTATTTGCTATTAAACGGCATGTTAGACCAAAAAGTCGCTGAATCCACTTGTCAAATACAATTCCCAATCTGCCGGCTTAAAAAACCGCTTCTTATAATACGTTGCCGCCTGCCGTTTGGCTTACGCCGGCATTTGCCGCTACACTTTAAAGAGATTGAGCCAGGAGGACCCTATGCCTTACAAATCTAATCATTCATTACCTGACAGCGTCAGTCACGTTCTGCCAAAACACGCCCAGGATATTTATCGCGAGGCGTTTAATCATGCCTGGGATCAATATGAGGAAAAGGCCGAACGCCGTGGAGACGAATCCCGCGAAGAGACCGCTCATAAAGTGGCCTGGGCTGCGGTAAAACACAAATACCAGAAAGGTGAAGACGATCGTTGGCACCCTAAATCATAACCCGCGCCCGCAGTGATATCCATACTAACCCTTTTCAAGCCCTGGCCGTTGTCCGGCATCTGCCCGCAATAGCGTCTATTCCCTGAAACATGCCCCGGCGATAGGGATTATCGCCGCGGTTCAAATCGCCATGCCGTTGGCCTTACCCGCCTTTTAATTCATTTACGTGCTGATTAGCACGGCATAAACATAGTGTGACACAGATCAAGCTTGATAATAGGGTAAGAAACTTATATGGTCATTTTAATAGTGTTTTATTAATGAGCTATTACATGATAAGGAATTCAAATATTCAACTGGCGGCTTTACCCTGACGGGCGGCGTATGTGGTTAGGAGAATATCATCAGTGTTAACGCGTGATTTCCTGCAAAAAGCTGATTGTAAAACTGCCTTCGGCATCATTGAAGAGGCATTGTTGTTAACACCAGAGCAGCGTCGCGCTTCCTTGCAAAGCACGCTGGAGCGTCGGCCGGATAATAGCCCGGTGTGGATTTTCGGTTACGGTTCCCTGATGTGGAATCCCATATTCGAGGCGGAGGAGGTCCGTCCCGCAACGTTGTCGGGCTGGCACCGCGCTTTTTGCCTGCGTTTGATCGCCGGGCGCGGCACCGTTGCCCAGCCCGGGCGGATGCTGGCGCTGAAAGAAGGCGGGCAAACCACCGGCCTGGCCTTTCGGCTGCCTGAAGATCGTTTGCATGAAGAACTGGAACTGCTGTGGAAACGGGAGATGCTTACCGGTTGCTACCTGCCGACCTGGAGCGAACTGACGCTGGAAAACGATGAAAAGGTCACCGCGCTGGCATTTGTCATGGATTCCCAGCACCCTTTCTTCGAGGCGGATACCCGTTCCCAGATTATCGCGCCGTTAATCGCCTGCGCCAGCGGTCCGCTGGGCACCAACGCACAATATCTGTTCGCGTTGGAGCAGGAGCTGAATAACTACGGCATGCATGATGAATGCATGGTTGAACTGGTGCATCAGGTCCGGCAACTGCTGCGTGGCAAATCCGCCATCAATCAGAACTTGTTTGACGGTCCGCCGTTTTAACGTTCACTTCAATCAAAACCTGTTCGCAGGTTCTCCGTTGACGCCTTGGCACGCTCAGAGGCCCGGCCGCTGTAGCCGGGCCTCTAAACCGATTGCGCCTAGACCCTTAGGAATTTGAGGTTCCGGCCCTGCTCAGCCGGGGCATCGGCGGGCTTTTTTCCAGAAAGCGCGTCACCAGGCTTTTGCGCATGCGGGTCACGAACTGCTCCTGGAAAACCACGCATACCATGATGGTCAGCACCAGATAAAGAGCATAGCCGCTCAGGGACAGCTGCACGTTGCCCGCCGCGGCGATGCTTCCTTCCCAATCACTGAAACAGGCCGCGGGGTTGCCGCGGAAAAATTGTTCCAGGGTACGAAAGAGATTAAACAAAGGAACATGCAGGGCGAACATCGACAGTGAGGCGGCGCCGAGCCGGGGCGACCAGCGTTGCAGCCAGGCGCTTTGCGGCGTGCGGGCCAGGGCGCAAAGATAGATCAGGGCTATTTGGGACGGCAGCAGCAGGCCGTTATGCAGCAGGAAATACCAGAATTTCGCCCCGTGGGTGAACAGTACCGTGGCGGCCAGGAAACAGCAGACGATAAAAATCACCAGGGCCCGGCGTTGCCATATCGACATGAACTGTTGCCGGAGCCGGGCCCGGCGGAATAGGGCATAGCCCAAAATACCGCCGAAGAATTCCGGTATACGGAAAAGAGGCACCCGTTGCAGCATGCCGGTGTAAGGTACGCCGTAGAGATGTTTCCAAATGACCCAGACCGGCGGCAGCAGGTAAAGGATCCAGATAATGGCCAGCCACGTCCAGGTCCGCCGGGCGTTCATCAGGCGCGGGGCAAAATAGGGAAAGAGAATATAAAAGAAAAACAGCGTCGATAGCGACCACAGGGGCGCATTGAACGTCAGGAAGTAGGGATTCCAGGCCTGCAGCAGGAAAAGCTGCAGTAAACTGTTAAAGGCCAACTGGATATTATCCATGTAATGCTGGAACAGCTCCGGGTGGGTTCGTCCCAGGATTTCATTAGTGTCGTAAACCACAAACCGCACGCTGCTGCCGGGCCCATCCGGCGGAATGGCCAGCCACTGCATCAGAGCTATCACCAGAACCGACGACACCAGGGCCACGATATGAATGGGATAAAGATTGAATAAGCGCTTGGCCCAAAAACGCGGGGCCGGGTCGCGCAGGGTATTACCCCGCACATAGACGTGGGCAAGCAGGAAACCGGATAATACAAAAAAACTGCTGGTGGCGAAAAAACCCATACTGGTCAATTCACTCAGACCGAAAATTCCTTGGAACTGCGGATAGTTATGGGAAGTATGGTAAAGCATGACATAACAGCCGAGTAGAAAGCGCAGCCATTCAAGGCCGATAAAACGTTCTTTTTCTAATGGTTTCATAAAAATCTCTCCGGGCTGAGGCCTTGTCTGGCCAATCAGTGGCGGGCAGGTGTCAGTAACTACCTAGCAGAAAAACAATTCTAGTTTAAAAATATTAACTGTCTTATGGGTGGCCCGGCTGAACGCTTGTTATCCATTTATTCAACGTCCCGGCCATCGCGGCGATGTTGAGTCCGACACTTGATCGGCAGCGGAAGAGGGCAGCGATTCCCGTTTCCTCTCGCCATATCGTCGGACCACAATCCACTATCCCAGCGCAAGATGACAGTTTGGTTACGGTAACGGCCGCTTTTATTACCAAACTTGTCAGGCGCAAACACAAATGCGGTGCGTTCTGCTCATGGCTTCGCTCCAAAAGGATTATCCACAGCGACGGTCCGCAAGGCTATGGGACATTTCCTGAACCCGGCACAAACATCCCATCATGGGCCGTCTGAAGTTGATCTTGTCTGAACGAGAATATCAGGCCGTGCATAATTTTTCGGATTCAAAACGAAGAAGGGGGCTTTATGCATTATATTCATTTTTTATGCAGTAAAAGTGAATAATATTGTGAAGTAAGCTATTGTTTTAAAAGAACCAGAGTTTTTTTATTCATTGGTATTACGTTGCTGGCATGTTTTGTACGGATTATACTCATCCTAAGCGATGGGCGAATTTCCGCGTCTTGAGGACTCTTATCATGATGACGATCCGTCCGGTGGAAGCCGGCGATTTAATGGATATAATGAGTCTGGCGGATAAAACCGGCGCCGGGCTTACTTCCCTCCCCACCCACCGGGACGTGCTGGCCGCCCGTATTGATCGTTCCTTGCGCACTTGGCAAGGCGCGGCGGAACGCGCCGAGCAGGGCTACCTGTTTGTGCTGGAGGACAGCGAGCGCCGCAAAGTGGTGGGCGTAAGCGCCATTGAAGCCGCCGTGGGCCTGAATGAACCCTGGTACAATTTTCGCGTCGGCACCCTGGTCCACGCTTCTAAAAGCCTGAATGTCTATAAAGCGGTACCGACGCTGTATCTGAGCAACGATCATACCGGCCAGAGCGAGCTCTGCACATTGTTTCTCGATCCGGATTACCGTCACGGCACCAACGGTCAGTTACTGATGAAAGCGCGCCTGCTGTTTATGGCGGCGTTCCGGCAGCATTTTGCCCAGCGGGTGATAGCGGAGCTGCGCGGCTATTGCGATGAGCAGGGACATTCTCCTTTCTGGGCCAATCTGGGCCAGCATTTCTTCTCCATCGATTTTGCCCGGGCGGATTACCTGAGCGGTACCGGCAGCAAGGCTTTTATCGCCGAACTCATGCCTAAGCATCCTTTATATGTGGATTTCCTGGCGCCGGAGGCCCGTGCGGTGATTGGCAAGGTACACCCGCACACCGAGCCGGCGCGGGCGGTGCTGGAGTCTGAGGGACTGCGTTATCAGGGGTATATTGATATTTTCGACGGTGGTCCGGTTCTTGAAGCTGACATCGATAATATCCGCACGGTGCGGGAAAGCCGGCTTTGGGTCACTGCGTTATCGGAAGACGCCGGACCGGACCGGGACGCGCCATGGTATCTGCTGGCGAATGACGATTATCCCGCTTACCGGGTGGTAGCGGCACAGCCGAGACCGGAACGGGACCGGCTGATGATCAGCGCTGAAATCCATGCCTCCCTGCGCCTTTCTCCCGGACGGCAGGTGAGGGCGGTGCCCGTCAGGCTGCCGTCCGGGACGGCACAGACATAAGGGTGATTATGAAGCGAAGCATGGAAGTCAATTTTGACGGGCTGGTGGGACCGACCCATCATTACGCCGGGCTGTCGTTCGGGAATGAGGCATCCACCCGTCACCGCAATCATGACGCCAATCCGCGCCTGGCGGCTCAACAGGGTCTGTTGAAAATGAAATCCCTGTCTGACGCCGGCTTCCCGCAGGCCGTGCTGCCGCCCCACGAGCGGCCGCACTTGCCCGCCTTGCGGCAGTTGGGTTTTAGCGGCACCGACGGGCAGATATTGGCCGCCGCGGCCCGATATCCGCAGTTGCTGTCGGCGGTCAGTTCCGCCTCCGCCATGTGGGTCGCCAACGCCGCCACCGTCAGTCCGTCGGTGGACAGCGCGGACGGCCGGGTGCATTTTACCGTCGCCAACCTGAACAATAAGTTTCATCGGGCGCTGGAAGCCAAGACCACCGGTGCCGTTCTTGCGGCGATATTCGCCGATAGCCGCTATTTCCGGCATCATCCCCCCTTGCCGTCCGTGGCGCTGCTTGGCGACGAAGGCGCGGCCAACCACAGCCGTCTGGGACGTTATGATGAGCCGGGCATCCAGCTGTTTGTCTATGGGAAAGACGGCTACGGTGGCGGCGCGGAGCCCGGCCGTTATCCCGCCAGACAGACCCGCGAGGCCAGCGAAGCCATCATCCGCTTGCATCAACTGGCGCCGGAGCGAACTTTGCTGGTGCAGCAAAATCCGGCGGTAATCGATGAAGGGGTTTTTCATAACGATGTGATTGCGGTGAGTAACGAACAGGTCTTGTTTTACCATCAGCATGCGTTTATGGACGGCGTCTCGGTACGCGATCGGCTCCGGCGCCGCCTGGCCTTGCTGCAACAGGACTTCCTGCCTGTGGAAGTGCCCGCGGATCGTGTTTCCGTGGCCGATGCGGTGCAAACCTATTTGTTTAACAGCCAGCTATTAAGCCGGCAAGACGGGCATATGACGCTGGTGGTGCCTGAAGAGGCCCGCCGCAACCCTGGCGTTTGGCGTTATCTGGCAGAGCTGGCGGCGGAAAACGGCGTTATTGATGATATCCGCGTAGTGGACCTGCGGGAGAGTATGCGTAACGGCGGCGGGCCGGCATGCCTGAGATTAAGGATCATTTTGACGCAGGATGAGTACCGGGCGGTGAATCCGCGGGTACTCATGACTGAATATCTGTTTTTGCAATTGAGTCAATGGGTGGACAGGCATTATCGCGACCGCCTGAATCAGCAGGACTTGGCCGATCCCGCTTTATTGAATGAAGTTCGTACCGCGCTGGATGAATTGACCCAATTGCTTGATTTGGGGTCCGTCTATCCTTTCCAGCAATAGGCCGGTATATATTTCAGCGACAGCCTTGACTTGTACGAGTAAAAGGTAACATCCATTTCCGACGGCAAGAAAATTGTAATAACAGATGTCGTCAGGGCTCCCCAATGGTATTTTCCCTGGTAGGAATATGATTTAATCGTTATGATATAAATCAATGCAATAGATATTATTTTGACGGATCTCATTACGAATATCCGACACAATCTTCATGATTTCTCCACGATCGCGTTAAAAGTGAATCACAGGCTTTAAGTTATTTACGCATAATGTCATTACTTTAAGTTATCTAGAGTAGACTTGTTTCTGTAGCGCACACTGTCGCTAAGAAAAGTTCCCGACAGAATATAAGCAGACATTGAGGAAATTATGCGTAAATTAACCGCTTTATTCATGGCCACTACCCTGGTATTAGGTTCAGCTCAATTAGCCTCCGCCGCCGATACCACCACCACATCCACGACGACTACCGATGCGCCGGCTAAAGGCGAAATGATGATGCACCATAAGGGTAATCATCATGGACCAATGATGGACATGATGTTCAAGGGCTTGAAATTGACCGAACAGCAGCATCAGCAGATGCGCGATATTTTCAAGGAAACCCGCAAAGAAGTGAATATGCCTTCTGCGGCTGAACGTCAGCAAATGCACGAGATCATCGCCTCGGACAGCTTTGACTCCGCCAAAGCCCAGGCATTTGTCACTGCCCAGTCGCAGGAACAAAACCAGCGTATGCTGGCTCGGCTTGAAATGCAGAACAAAATGTATAATGTCCTGACCCCGGAGCAAAAAAAGGAATTTAATGCCAAATACCAGCAGCATGCGGAAAAAATGGCCCAAAAGGATGCTGCTAAATAACCCCCCGGTTTTTGAGTAGAACCTGTAATGGCAATCGCGGCTTCCGGCCGCGATTTTTTTTGTGCAAACAAAAACGCTGTCGACCGCTGAAAATCATAAGTCAACTTAAAGAAAAATCGGAAAATACACATTACCGTTGCGCTTGAATTTGTAAAAAAGCCTTTTGCCATCTAGACTTATCGGTACATACAACAAAAGAGGTGACATTATGAATAAGAAGATCGTTTTAGCTTTTACCACCGCTACCGCATTAACCCTGCTTTCCGGCTGTACCTTGTTTGACAGAGCCGACAGTTATATGAAAAAACCCGTGGTTAGCGACGTTAAAAAGGGTATGACCAAACAACAAGCCCGCGCCATCGGCGGTGTGCCGTCAACGTCAGCCACCATGATTAATGCTCGCGGCACCTGTGACAGCTATGTTTTAGGTACTCGCGACGGTAAACCCATCAATTACTTTGTCAGCTATGATGATACCAACCACGTCCTGAACAAAGGGTTCCAGAGCTGTCAGGAATACGATACCAACCCGCAGCAATAACGGCCACGAAGCAAACCCGGCGCTGTTGGGGTGAGTGATGGGCGATAAGTGAAATATTCACTTATCGCCCATTTCTTTTCTAGTCAATCAGGCGGGTACGCCGGCAATCTTGCCGATACGGGACCAGACGCGATGCAATTTCAACTGGTCAATAAAATCCTGCATCAAGCCTCCCTGGGCGGCGGTTCCTTCGCATAAGCCTTCTTCCGCTTTGTCGTCCGCCAGCCCAAGCTGTTGTTTAAAACGCTTGGCATCGCCGCTTAAGGCGATAACCTTCAGATGCTTGTAGGATTCGAGGATATAATGACTCGCTTCCCCATCCAGCAGCAACGCGTCCATATTGCCGTCCGGTACGATGACGCCGTCGACGCTTATGGAAGGAGATGCCTCGAACGTGGCATCCACGGGCAGCGTTGATCCATCATTGGCGACGACGTTACCCCCATGGGCGGCCAGCAGTTTGGCATGGACTCCCGCGGCTTTCAGCCCTTGCAGCGCATCCAGAACATCGGCGGCATTTACCCCGTCGCTGAGCAGCAACGCTACCTGACGTCCCTTAACGCTGCCGCTGCCGCTGGCATACAGGCTAAGGGTAGGATCCTGGCTAATACCGTTCACCGGCTTGGGCGGGGCGGTTTTTAACGCGTCCGCCGAGAGCGCTAAGCCGAGCTTGGCGGCTACCCGCTTTGCGAGCTGCACATCTACCCGGGTCAGCAGATCGACGACCCGTTCACGAATATAGGGCCGTGCGACTTTGCCCAGTTCGAAACTGAAGGCATCGACGATATGCTGCTGTTCCGCCGGGGTCTGGCTGAGCCAAAACAAACGCGGGTGGGAATAATACTCAAGGAAAGAGTCGCTGCGCTCTCGGATTTTATGGCCGTCAATGCGTTCCTGGTAGGTTTCAAACCCGCCATTCTGCGCCGCCGGTGCGGTTTCGCGCGGCCAGTTGTCGTTAATGGAATTGGGCTCGTGGGCCGCGGGATTGGTATCGATATCCTGCCGGTGCATGCCGTCGCGCTGGAAATTGTGGTAAGGACATACCGGCCGGTTGATGGGAATTTCATGGAAATTCGGCCCGCCGAGACGGCTGATCTGGGTGTCGGTATAAGAGAATAACCTGCCCTGCAGCAACGGGTCGTTGGTAAAGTCGATCCCCGGAACGATATGGCCCGGATGGAAAGCTACCTGCTCGGTTTCAGCGAAAAAGTTATCCGGGTTGCGATTGAGCGTCATCTTGCCGACGATTTCCACCGGCACCAGCGCCTCGGGGATAAGTTTAGTCGGATCGAGCAAATCAAAATCGAATTTATGCTCATCCTCTTCCGGTATGAGCTGCAGTCCCAGCTCATATTCCGGATAGTCGCCGGCCTCAATGGCCTCCCAAAGATCGCGTCGATGGAAATCAGCATCCTTACCCGCCAGTTTCTGCGCTTCATCCCATACCAGCGAGGCTTTGCCGGCCAGCGGTTTCCAATGGAAACGCACAAAGGTCGCTTTGCCTTCGCCGTTAACCAGACGGAAGGTATGAATGCCGAATCCTTCCATGGTGCGATAGCTGCGTGGGATACCACGATCAGACATGGCCCAGAACACGTTATGCAGGGTTTCCGGCTGCAGCGACACATAATCCCAGAAGGTATCATGAGCGGAGCCGCCCTGTGGTATTTCATTATGCGGCTCGGGTTTTACCGCATGGACAAAATCGGGGAATTTCAGCGCATCCTGAATAAAGAAAATCGGGGTATTGTTGCCTACGATATCGAAATTGCCTTCCTGGGTATAAAACTTAGTGGCAAAGCCGCGGATATCCCGTACGGTATCCGCCGATCCCCTCGAGCCCTGCACAGTGGAAAACCGGACATACACCGGCGTTTTTACCGAAGGATCCTGTAAGAATGCCGCTTTGGTGATATCGCTCAGGGAACGGTATACCTCAAAAACACCGTGTGCGGCTGAACCGCGGGCATGGACGATGCGTTCGGGAATACGTTCATGATCAAAATGGGTAATCTTTTCCCGCAGGATAAAATCTTCCAATAATGTCGGCCCGCGCGTCGCCCCGCGCAGTGAATTTTGATCGTCGGCGATTTTAAGCCCCTGATTGGTGGTCAGCGGCTGGTCTTTGCCTGACTTGCGGTAGGGTTCCAGCGCGTCGAGTTTGGCATTGCCGTTTTGCGGACTCTTGACCGATCCCGGGGCGGTGGGCTGTTTACCCGGCTCCGAGACGCCGGGCTTGGGCAAGTGGCTGTTATCGTCGGGGGCCAGATGTCCCAATCCCGGTTGGGCCGAACTGGCGCCGGGGGCGGGAGCGGGGTGGGAAAGAGGTATTTTGTCATGGGAGGGATCTGTGGGTTTAGACATTAACATTGCTCCTCTTATCGAGTTGAAATGACAGATAATGGCCGTCCGTGGCTTATATATATGGGGCGGTAGATCAACTATAGAACAGATTCCGATGCCGACAGCCGTTAAAGCCTTATTTTCCTCAAGGGTATGATCGTCGGCGCAAAATAGGCCCACCTGCATGACAAGCGGTCCTTGCAATAACAATATTTAAATAAGAGGAAATAACGTGCCGCGGACTTTGTGCCAGAGGACGTAGACTGAATCGGGCACCGGGATATTACCGCTCAGGGGCATCCCTTGCGGGTGCTGTACGGCAAAGACTAATATCGCCGCGCATAATATCCGTTCCCATTGATTGCCCTTTTGCGAGGTGATAATAGGCAAACGGAAACGCCATCGGCAGGGCCATAATAAAGGCACGCCGGCGGGGGTCAGCATATCGGCGACAATGTGGCTGAGATAGCCGATAATCATGCCGTGAAAAGCATCCAGGGGGATGAGCATATCCGGCGCGAGCTTGAGGGTGAACAGTAGAATCCCGGCGATTATGGCCAGCAGACTGTGGGTAAAGCCGCGATGGCCGAACACCCTGGCGATGGGCAGGGATAGCCATTTCAGCCGCTGACCTAAGAAGGATTGGGGATGATCGATATCCGGCAGCAAACAGGTCAGTAATCCGCCCGCGATGATATGCCACCAGTCGCCATGGGCAAGCGCAGGGGATAGCTCCATTTTTTTCGCTAAAATGGTGCTGGCCAATGCAAATATGAGATGCCCCTCGGCGGTCATGGCTATGTGGAATCTTTATGGCTGGTCATTTGTCCAGTATAAAGCAATCCGTCCGGTTCGGAAATGGGTTACCTTGTAACTTTTACATCTCAATTTATGTCTATGGGAGACCGGCGCTCACCATTTACAGGTTAGTTGCACGTCTGGTGATAGCGGGCTACCGCGCCATAGGGCGTTCGGCGGGCGGGAAAACCACGCCCGCTACGACCCCATTGGCACGGTCTCCCTTTAACACGCTCTTCCTTTAACACGCTCGATTTAGCTTCGGGGATGCATCCTTAACGCGCCAGCCAGCCGCCGTCCACGGCGATGGTGTAGCCGTTGATGTAATCCGATGCGGAGGAGGCGAGGAATACCGCCGGGCCTTTCAGGTCGGCGGGCAAACCCCAGCGGCCGGCGGGGATGCGTTCCAGGATTTCTTTGCTGCGGTCTTCATCGGCGCGCAGTTGCTGGGTATTGTTGGTGGCCATATAGCCCGGCGCCAGTGCGTTGACATTGATATTATGCTTAGCCCATTCATTGGCCAGCAGCCGGGTAACGCCCATTACCGCGCTTTTCGAGGCGGTATAGGAAGGAACACGAATACCGCCCTGGAAGGAGAGCATGGAAGCGATATTGATGATTTTGCCGCCTTTACCCTGCTTGATAAACTGGCGGGCCACGGCCTGGGACATAAAGAACACGGTTTTGATGTTGATATTCATCACATCGTCCCAGTTCTTTTCACTGAATTCAATGGCGTCTTCGCGGCGGATGATACCGGCGTTATTCACCAGGATATCTAAATGACCGTACTCCGCCACCGCTTTTTCCACAATAGCGGGTATGCCGTCGGTTTTCATCAAATCGGCGGTCAGGCTCAGAAAACGACGGCCTAAGGCGGTCACTTTGGCGATGGTTTCTTCCGGATCGACGATATTGACGCCGACGATATCGCAGCCCGCTTCAGCCAGACCGATAGCCATACCTTGGCCTAAACCGGTGTCGCAGCCGGTGATCAACGCTACTTTTCCTTTAAGATCAAACGTGTCTAAAATCATACCTTGCCTCATTGATGGCGGCCAAATCCAGACGCCAATGCATATCGTAAATAACGCCGGAACGGGCCGGCACGAAGAGCGGCTTCAGCGAATTTCGCTGACTTTGACGTGATCCATATCGTCAAATACCTGATTTTCTCCCACCATACCCCAGATAAAGGTGTAATTCTTGGTGCCGACGCCGGCATGAATAGACCAGCTTGGCGAGATAACCGCCTGCTCGTTATGCACCAACAGATGGCGGGTTTGCTGCGGCTGGCCCATCATATGGAATACCGCGGTTTCTTCATCCATATCGAAGTAGAAGTAGACTTCCATACGCCGTTCATGAGTATGGCAAGGCATGGTATTCCAAAGATTGCCTTCCGCCAGTTTGGTCAGACCCATGGTCAACTGGCAGGTCGGCAAGACATCGGGCACAATAAATTTATTGATGGTGCGCAGATTGCTGGTGGCGTTGTCGCCGATGGTTTGCGGCGAAGCCTCCGCCAGGGTGATTTTCCGGCTCGGATATGTGGTATGCGCCGGGGCGCTGTTATAGTAGAACTTAGCCGGTTTTGCGGCGTCCACGCTTGAGAACTGAACGTCCTTGGCGCCCATGCCGACATACAGCGCTTCCTGGTGGCCGATTTCATAGGTCTTGCCGTCCACCACGATAACCCCCGGGCCGCCGATATTGATAACGCCCAATTCACGGCGTTCCAGGAAATAGCTCACGCCCAATTGCTTACCCACTTCGCTGCCGATACTCACCGTTTTCGCCACCGGTTTAATCCCGCCGACAATGATGCGGTCGATGTGGCTATAGGTCATGGTGTACGCATCGGCTTCAAAAATCCTTTCAATCAGAAATTGGCTGCGCAGCCCTTCCGTGTCCAGTTGCTTCGCGTGGTCACTGTGAATGCTTTGGCGGACTTGCATAATGATAATGCCTCTCTATCAGAACATGTTCGGGAAGAGGGTGTTCTCTCTATTGATGCTGGAATCATAGAGCGAGAGGGATATGAATTCAATAAAAATGAAATAATGTTTTATTTATTTTTTGAGAGAAGTCATGATTTTGGTGCTTTCAGGTTTTCTTACCGCCGCTATCCGTTACAATCGTATTATAAGGCCGTAATTTTTCTTGATTTGTTGCCTATGGGCTAACGGGAGCAGTATGAAAACCTTTTTTATTGATGATGAAACCCCTTGGGAAGTTGTCGGCGACGGCGTTAAACGCAAGGTAATGACCTGGAGCGATGAGTTGATGATGGTATGCGTCCATTTTGCCAAGGGCGCAGTGGGCACTGCCCATCGCCATGAGATCCACGACCAGATTGCCTATGTGGCCGCCGGCAGTTTCGAGGTGGAAATCGAAGGAGAAAAACGGCTGCTGAAAGCCGGGGATGCCTATCGGGCGGTGAAACACCAAATGCACGGCGTGGTCGCCCTGGAAGACAATAGCGTCCTGATTGATACCTTCACACCGAAACGGGCCGATTTTCTATCATAATATCCCGCCCGGGCGGTAGCGGTTCAGAGAATATGTTCAGTGGTCAGATTCAGCAGCGAGTCTAGCTTGATATCGGCGACTACCCAGCGCGGGTCGGCGCGGTAAGCGGGGTCGGGCACCACGATGGAACGCATGCGCGCCGCCTTGGTGGCAATCATGCCGTTAAACGAATCCTCCAGGGTGGAACAGCGTTCCGGCAGCGCATCAAGTTTGGCCGCCGCCTGGAGATAGACTTCAGGGTGCGGCTTGCTATAGGGAAGATGTTCCGCTGAGGCAATTTCGGCAAAATAGTGGCGCAAGGAGAAAATCTCAAGCACGTTTTCCAGCATAAACAGCGGCGATGCCGAGGCCAGGGCGATCTTCAGCCCGCAGTCACGGGCGGTTTCCAACGCATATTGCACGCCGGGCAGCAGCGGCCGCTGCTGTTCTATCAGCGTAACGGCGCGCCGGATTATCCGCAGGGTGACGTCGTCCAGTGTGACGCCTTGCCAGGGGCTGACCTGATACCATAGTTTCACCACCTGGTCGATACGCAATCCCAAGGTATCCGGCAAATTTTCCCCTTTGGCGGTATCCACTCCCATCGCCGCGAACACATCCAGCTCCGCTTGGTGCCATAGGGGTTCTGAGTCAATAATCAAGCCATCCATATCAAAAATAAGGGCTTCCTGCGGGATTGATGCGGGCATTCGACATGCTCCTGTTCGGTGAAAAAAAGAGGGGAATAGAGTACCATTCTTCTTTGCATAAGGGGATGGCAAGCCGCTGTAACAGATTCATGAAAAACAACGCAGCAAAAAAGGTAAATTATAGATAAACTTAAGCGTTCTGGTTGGCGTCGATTAACAAGGGGAGCACATGACGTATCAACAAGCTGGTCGCCTGGCCGTAATAAAACGGTTAGCGGGATGGATAATATTTATACCGGCTTTACTTTCCACACTGATTTCTTTACTGAAATTCCTTTACCAGCACAGTGAGCAAAATAAAGGCATCAATGCGGTAATGGCCGATTTTTTTCACGTTATCATCGATATGATGCGATTTAACACTTCTTTTCTGAATGTGTTTTGGTTCAACTCCCCGCAGCCGGCGTTTGAGAATGGTTATTTCGTCGGCAATATTGGTTTCTGGATTATTTATTTACTGATCTTTGTCGGTCTGGCATTACAGGCTTCAGGCGCCAGGATGTCGCGTCAGGTCAGGTTTATCCGTGAAGGGATCGAAAATCAGATGGTGCTGGAACACGCGAAGGGAACCGAAGGCTACAGCCGTTCGCAACTGGAGGAAAAAATTGTCATGCCGCGCCATACCATTCTGCTGCAGGTTTTTCCCCTCTATATCCTGCCCATTATTATTGCGGTAGCCGGTTATTTCATTCTGAAACTGCTCGGCATGCTGTAAAACGGCGCCACCCTGTCCGGGGACATTATTCCCCGGGCCATTCTCGCTACTCTTGCGGTTTCTGGCTTAATACCCGATCCAACGCCTGACCGGCCAGGTTGATATGCTGGTCGCCGAACAGATTGGCGCGGTTAAGCAAGTAATAAAGCTGGTAAACAGGCTGCCGGCGGATAAAACCTTTATCCAGCGGCCAGACGCTTTGGTAGCCGTCATAAATTTGCGGCAGCAGCTCCGGATATAAAGGCAACATCGACAAATCACATTCCCGATCGCCCCAATAACAGGCCGGATCGTATAAAAAACTGCCGCCGGCGCTATTGGCGCAGTTGTCGGGCCACAAATCACCGTGCAGAAGAGAGGGTTGCGGTTGATGCTCATGAAGCATCTCCTCTATTCGAGTAATTATTCCGTCGATATCGCCATAAACCAGTCCCTTTTCCGCCGCCAGCTGTAACTGCCAGCCGATACGCTGTTCCGCGAAAAATGTCGACCAGCGCCGCTGCCAGGCATTGGGCTGGGTGAGGGTGGAAAGATCGTTATCAAAATCCAGGCCGAACTGCGGCTGCTCGCTCCATTGATGCAAGCGCGCCAATTGTTGCCCCAGGCAATAAGCCCCATGGGCGTCAAAAGGACGTTCCGGAATATATTCCATGACCAGAAAACTGCTGTCCCGTTCGCTGCCGACGCCATAGACTTTCGGTACGCGCACGGTTTTACTGCGCCCGAGCATATCCAGTTGATCGGCCTCGTTAGTGAATTTTTGCAAAAGCTCGCGGCTATCGCTTTTTACGAAAATTTCCGCGGAGCCGTAGCGGAGATACCAGGCGCGATGTAATTCTCCCCCCGGTAATTCGCGGCGCTCACGTATTTCATCACGGGTAAAAGTCTCGGCCAGCATATTGTCAATGGCGTGCCACATCGTCGTTTCCCCCTAAGGTTGCCTTACCGATTAATGTCCGAATCGCTTTACTGACCATGGTCGGATCGGCCCACCCGCCAATAAAGGGGCGGCGATAGCCGATTGAACAAAACCGGTAACGCCTCGGCCGTTAATACCAGCTCGAACCGGGTTCAAAAGAGAAGGGCGCGCCAGGGAAACCCAATGTACTCCGCGTAAGGGATTCTCACTGGTGGCGCTAGAAATGAGTGTTGAGGCTAAGCCCCACAATGTCAATACTTTATTAAAGGGCTTTGTTCGTTTTTTGACCGAGAAGGCCGGCTAAAGTGAATGTGGCCAATCCCCGGCCTCTCCTCCGTTTGTCTCTGCTCAGGCGGTAAGATCTTGGCACAGATAATCGTAAATACGCCGCGTGTCTTCCAAGGCGCATAACCGGGTGCCTTTGTGCAGGGTGGCCGCGCTGCCCGCCGCCACACCGTATCGCGCCATATCCAGCAAATCCGCGCCCTCGGCCAGCTTCAGCGTCATTGCGCCCACCATACTGTCCCCGGCGCCCACGGTGCTCATCTTTTTAACCGGTGGCGGCACGACCTGGAATACCCGATCCTTATCCGCCGCCAATGCCCCCTGAGGACCGAGGGATACCACCACGCGCTCGGTTTTGCCCTGGGCAATAATTTCCAGGGCCGCTTGCCTTACCGCATCGGGATCGTCCAGATTACGTTTCACCAGTTCCGCCAACTCTTTTTGGTTAGGTTTGACCAGCGCCAGATTGCCGATATCCAGACATGCTTTCAGCGCCGGACCCGAACTGTCCACAACGCAGCGTAAACCACAGCGCTGGGCCTCTTGCAGCAAATGCTGCAGATTCTCCACGCTAATGCCCGGCGGCAGGCTACCGCTGATAACAAACAGGGAATTTTTAGGGAGGCCGGGCAGCCGCTGTTCAAACAGAGCAAATTCTTCGCCGGTCAGATGCGCTCCGGGCATAACGAAACGATACTGCTCGCCGGTGCTTTCTACGTGTACATGGAGATTCTGCCGGGTCCAGTCCTTGGTTTCGATGGCATCGGTGGTTATTCCTTCCGCCCTGAGCAGTTCGGTCAGATGGCGGCCTGTAGGGCCGCCAATAGGAAACAGCGCGGTGGCGTCTCCCCCTAAATGCACAATCGCCCGCGCCACATTGATGCCGCCGCCGCCCGGTTCAAACAGCGGGGCGGTGCAGCGCAGCTTGCCTTCGGCGTAAAGCCGATCGGTGGTCGTGGCGCTGTCCAGGGACGGCGCCAGGGTCAGGGTCGTTATCGGTATCATCATTCTCTCCTTGCAACCAATGTAACCGCCAGCATAGCACTCTTTGCAGACCGTCTCGTTAGGGTAAAAAGGGTTTTGCTCTTTTTTAAAAATAAAGGCTAAAGATTTTCAAGCGGCGTCCGATATACCCGTATACAACAAAACGGGGGATACCATGAGTGCAAAAAGTGAACAACGTTGGAAGTGGATTAGTCTACTTTTGCTGGCAGTGCTGGTGGGATTGACTGGCGTGTTATTCAAAACCACCCCGCCCATGTGAAATGGAAAGATAAGCGCCATACAAGGCTGTTTGCTGCGGTAAATCCTAGATGGGATGTGATCCAGCACATGCATTTTATGAAAAAAAGGGTCTAAAAAATGATCCCGCTCCTATTTTTTGCACCGAGAAAGGTGTAGGATTTTTCTTAAAAGATGTCAGGTAAATGTGAGGTTGTTATGGATTATTTCTATCGTTTAACGCTGCCAAGCATAGTATTGATATGTATGGCGTTTTGGATCGCTGTCGTTACTGCGTTGGTGTAAAAAACCCCATAATGACCCAGCTGATTCTCGCAAACCCGCTACGGCGGGTTTGCTGCATTATGGTGCAATCGATTATATTTCACTTGACACCACTGCTGACATGATAAAGAGCTGTTGAGCATGAATTAAAAGGATGTTAATCCTTTTTGTGAAATCGCTACAGCCCTGGTCGTCTCATTAACATCTCTTACTTTGATATCCTCACGGCCTTTGGTAGAGGATCTTTCCCGGCAGTACCCCAAGAATATCCCTGCCTGTTTCAAGTAGCCGTGAATAGCGAAATAACGCTTCGTTTATCTCAAATCCGCTGAGTCCGGGGAGGTTGTTTTTCTTGAGACAGACGGCAAATCGCATCATCAAAAATATTAATCCATATTTTTCCAGCAATGGCGCATTAGCGGCCTGCTTATCGGCCACTTTAAGTAAAATAGCAAAATTTTCATGATTCAGCTCGGTTTTATATAGAGGTATGGAGAGAAGGGATGCATCCTCTTGAAAGGGAGTTAACATAACACTGCTTCCGCCGGCAAATAGTCGCTTTAGTGCATCGTTTTTTGCCATTACCTCCTTTTTCCACTTAAGCAGCGCTGTGGCTATCGGGTCATTTCCCACCAGGTTAAGGGGAAGAGGGGTGCCGTCATAGTAGTCTACATAATGAACAATTCCGGCGTGGGAATTCTGTCGGCGAATGAGACAACCCAGCGCAATAGTGCCCAGAGGAAAAGGGACATAAGGTTTTTGTTCACTTTGTGTTAATTCAACGATAACAGTTTTTTTTAAGCTGTCGGACAGTTCTTTTTGTTGCAGCTGCAATGCTATGCGCAATTGCCTTTCATGGGGACGCAAAGCGTCGAGAGGAAGATTTTTTTGCTGGTGTACCCGATAAATTTCCTTTAGCGGACGTAGGGAAGTTCCCTTTACCGCGGCGACAAAATTGGAATAATCAGGCTCTTTCAGGTATGAGGCTATGGCCTCGGTGATAGCCGGTATGCGATGGAAAATAGCTTCAGGACTGTTTTTAACCGCGATAACACCCCCGATGCGGTTCTGCCGCGTGCCTGATGAAATTGATGATTGCTGAATATTATTTTCGTGATTATTGGTTACTGGTAATGCTGATATTATTGCGTTCATTATTGGTATCTTTCTTTGGGGAAAAAATTATAAATACAATATCGGCCGGCAACGTCTTTAAAAAGATTCTATCGCCGGGCACGTCACCGCTGCCATGGGGCACTCATCAAGCCATTGCTTGGCGGGCCGACCGTGGCTGGGAGCTCATCCTTTATGCTGGTGGCTGTATGAACCCGATACGGGGCGGACTTTGATGTTTAAAAATCATGAGCGATTATAATTTTGACACTATTTTTTACAGTTTTGATAAAAAATGCGTAACTGCTTCTTATGTAGCATATTTAAACGTTAGCCAGGCTTATGATAAAATAAACCATCTGTTTTTATTCGGCCGTCTTTTTATGTCTTATCTTTCTGATTTGTTGAATAGAATCAATGCAATACAAATGGATTATCAATGTCCTGATTGTAAGATGACCTCAAAACAGAATTTACGAGATATTAGACAAGGGCGGGTTATAATTTGCCCTCATTGCAAAGCATCATCATTACCTATAACACATTTCAAAAAATAACTTATCTCTTTTCCAAGGTATCACTCGCGGCCTTGGAACACTTCTATTACCACCCAGACTATAAACCGACTTCCTTGTAAACAAGATGCGGCCTACGGCCGCTAGACAAAACTTCAACAAGATTCCGCCGACTGCGGAGGTACAAATGCGCCCGCCATGGAAAATTGCCCCCGTTACAGGACAGCGAAGATACCCAGGGCCCGTTCTGCTGGGCGTTATGACTTAGGTGCTTAACGACAAGAGAACCGGCGAGTTTGAGCATCGTCCGCCTATGTGGGGAGGTTATGATAAATCAGCTTTGATATGCCACAAGAAATGTTAATATGCTCGTTCAAATCGCACAGCCAAAATGATGACTTTGCCATTTGTGTATCGACTTGTGTACCAATTTAACGATTGTCGGTTAAATGGTTATTCAATCTATTAAAAAACCAAAGTAAATTTAATTGTATGTGATCTTGCGTGTGGATCACCACTGCAAATTAAGGAAACGACCATGCCAGTAATTACCCTTCCCGACGGAAGCCAGCGTCAGTACGACCACCCCGTATCCCCCCTTGATGTAGCCCGCGACATCGGTCCCGGCCTGGCGAAAGCCTGCATCGCCGGACGGGTGAACGGTGAATTGACGGATGCCGTCGATATGATTACCGAAGATGCCCAGCTTGCCATCATTACCGCCAAAGACGAGGCCGGATTGGAAATCATCCGCCACTCCTGCGCGCATTTACTGGGGCATGCCATTAAACAGCTGTGGCCCGATACCAAAATGGCTATCGGCCCGGTAATCGATAAAGGCTTTTATTACGACGTCGATCTGGATCGGACGCTGACCCAGGAAGATATCGACCTGCTGGAAAAGCGCATGCACGAGCTGGCCGATAAGGATTACGACGTCATCAAGGAAAAAGTGAGCTGGCAACAGGCCCGGGATGTGTTTGTCGCCCGCGGCGAACAGTACAAGGTGGCGATACTGGACGAGAATATCAGCCATGACGATCGTCCCGGCTTGTATCACCATGAAGAGTATGTCGACATGTGCCGCGGGCCGCATGTGCCGAATATGCGTTTCTGCCATTATTTCAAGCTGCAAAAGACCTCCGGCGCTTACTGGCGCGGTGATAGCAACAACAAGATGCTGCAGCGCATCTACGGCACCGCCTGGGGCGATAAAAAGCAGCTCAGCACTTACTTGCAGCACCTGGAAGAGGCCGCCAAGCGCGATCACCGTAAAATCGGCAAGCAGCTTGATCTTTACCATATGCAGGAAGAAGCCCCCGGCATGGTGTTCTGGCACAATGACGGCTGGATTATCTTCCGCGAGCTGGAAGCCTTCGTGCGCACCAAGCTGCGGGAATACAAATATCAGGAAGTGAAAGGGCCATTTATGATGGACCGCGTCCTGTGGGAAAAAACCGGTCACTGGGAAAACTATGCCGAGCATATGTTCACCACGTCATCGGAAAACCGTGAATATTGCATCAAACCGATGAATTGTCCCGGCCACGTGCAGATATTCAACCAGGGATTGAAATCCTACCGCGATCTGCCGCTGCGCATGGCTGAATTCGGCAGTTGCCATCGTAATGAGCCTTCCGGATCGTTGCACGGTTTAATGCGCGTGCGCGGATTTACCCAGGATGATGCCCATATTTTCTGTACCGAAGAGCAGGTGCGGGATGAAGTAAACAATTGCATCAAAATGGTGTATGATATTTACAGCACGTTTGGCTTCGAAAATATTCTGGTTAAACTTTCTACCCGTCCCGAGAAACGCATCGGTAGCGATGAGGTGTGGGACAGGTCGGAGAAAGACCTGGCGGCCGCTTTAACCGAAAACGGCATCGCATTCGAATTTCAGCCGGGCGAAGGCGCATTTTATGGTCCTAAAATCGAATTCACTCTTCTGGATTGCCTGGATCGCATGTGGCAATGCGGCACGGTACAGTTGGACTTTTCATTACCCGGTCGTTTAAACGCTTCATATATTGGCGAAAACAACGAGCGCCTGGTGCCGGTAATGATACACCGTGCCATCCTGGGGTCGATGGAACGTTTTATCGGCATACTGACGGAAGAGTACGCTGGTTTTTACCCGACCTGGCTGGCGCCGACACAAGTTGTGGTGATGAATATCACTGATAATCAATCGGAATACGTCGCAAAAGTGACAGAAAGATTGTCCGCAGCCGGCATTCGTGTAAAAGCAGACTTGAGAAATGAGAAAATAGGCTTTAAAATCCGCGAACATACTTTGCGTCGGGTGCCCTATATGCTGGTCTGCGGAGATAAAGAAGTGGAAGCGGGCAAGGTTGCCGTGCGTACACGCCGTGGTACAGACCTGGGCAGTATCGACGTTACCGAGATTATCGAAAAGCTGCAGCAAGAGATACGCAGCCGTAATCTTCATCAACTGGAGGAATAAAGTATTAAAGGCGGAAAACGAGTTCAACCGGCGCGTCCTAATCGCATTAACCGAGAAATCCGCGCCGCAGAGGTTCGTCTGACGGGTATCGATGGCGAGCAAATTGGTATAGTCAGCCTCAATGAAGCGCTTGAAAAAGCCGAGGAAGCGGGCGTAGATTTAGTTGAAATCAGTCCCAACGCCGAGCCGCCGGTTTGCCGAATTATGGATTACGGCAAGTTCCTCTATGAGAAGAGCAAGTCCACCAAAGAGCAGAAAAAGAAACAAAAAGTTATTCAGGTTAAGGAAATCAAGTTCCGGCCTGGTACGGATGAAGGCGACTATCAGGTAAAACTACGCAACCTGATTCGTTTTCTGGAAGACGGCGATAAAGCCAAAATCACCCTGCGTTTTCGCGGACGTGAAATGGCGCACCAGCAAATCGGTATCGAAGTGCTTAACCGCGTTCGCGACGATTTGACAGAACTGGCGGTAGTTGAATCCTTCCCGAGTAAAATCGAAGGACGCCAGATGATTATGGTGCTCGCACCCAAGAAGAAACAATAAGGCCTGCAAGTAAGACGGCGTGTCGTGCGGTTTATCGGCACGTTGTCTTCGCCTCATTGGTTCATATTATCAACAATGCGCAGTAGAGAATATATTCATGCCAAAAATCAAGACAGTGCGCGGTGCTGCCAAGCGCTTCAAGAAAACCGCCTCCGGCGGCTTTAAGCGTAAGCATGCTAACCTGCGTCATATTCTGACCAAAAAAGCCACTAAGCGTAAACGCCACCTGCGTCCTAAATCCATGGTCTCCAAAGGCGATCTGGGTTTGGTCATCAGGTGTTTGCCGTACGCATAAGCGTCACTTTCAACGGTTTTCGAATAAGACTTAGGAGAGCATATGGCTCGCGTAAAACGTGGTGTGACAGCTCGTGCACGTCACAAAAAGATTTTGAAAAAAGCGAAAGGCTACTACGGTGCCCGTTCGCGTGTTTATCGTGTCGCCTTCCAGGCGGTCATCAAAGCAGGTCAATATGCTTATCGTGACCGTCGTCAGAAGAAACGCCAGTTCCGTCAACTGTGGATCGCGCGTATCAACGCCGCGGCCCGTCAGAACGGCATATCTTACAGCCGTTTCATTAATGGCCTGAAAAAAGCCTCTATTGAAATCGACCGTAAGATCCTGGCTGACATCGCCGTATTCGACAAAGCGGCTTTCGCTGCCTTGGCGGAAAAAGCGAAAGGTTCGCTGGCATAAACTTTATGAAAGAGGGGGCTTGTCCCCCTCTTTTTTAAACGATTGGCCGATAGGGTTTGTTATATCGTTATTTGATTCATTCAGACAATATCAATCACAAGGTAATGCAAGCATGAATGCTGCTATTTTCCGTTTCTTTTTTTACTTTAGCGCCTGAATAACGGGGGCTTGCGCGTAAGGAAAGAAACGAAAAATAGCGCTAAAGCCTCCCGGTGTGGAGGCTTTTTTTTGCTCGTCGCCAGCCTGGATGACCAGCCTGGGTCGCAGTACAGATCAATCAGTCCATTTACGATTAAGCCATAGAGGCCGGAAAAAGAGGAACGCAATGCCACATCTCGCAGATTTGGTTGTGCAAGCCAAAGCAGCCATAGAAAAAGCTCAGGATATAGGCGCGCTGGATAGCGTGCGCGTCGAATATCTCGGCAAAAAAGGTCATTTTACCCAGCAGATGACAACCCTTCGCGATTTGCCGGCAGAGGAGCGTCCCGCCGCGGGAGCGGTGATTAACCAGGCGAAGCTTGCGGTGCAGCAGGCGCTGAACGAGCGCAAAGAGTATCTGGACTCCTCGGCGCTCAACGCGCGGCTGGCGGAAGAGACGCTGGACGTGTCTCTTCCCGGCCGGCGCAAGGAAAACGGCGGCCTTCATCCGGTAACGCGGACGATTTCGCGCATTGAAACCTTTTTTGGCGAATTGGGCTTTTCCGTGGCCACCGGTCCGGAAATCGAAGACGATTATCATAACTTCGATGCATTGAATATTCCCGCCCATCATCCGGCTCGCGCGGATCAT
This sequence comes from Sodalis sp. RH16, assembly GCF_047324245.1. NCBI lineage: Bacteria > Pseudomonadati > Pseudomonadota > Gammaproteobacteria > Enterobacterales > Bruguierivoracaceae > Sodalis > Sodalis sp. RH16. The sequence goes on from NZ_CP178737.1 coordinate 4,709,593, forward strand.
GATACCTTCTGGTTTGATGCCACCCGGCTGCTACGCACCCAGACGTCGGGGGTGCAAATCCGCACCATGAAAAACCAACAGCCGCCAATCCGCATTATCGCACCGGGCCGGGTCTATCGTAATGACTACGATCAGACCCATACGCCGATGTTTCATCAGATGGAGGGGCTGATTATCGACACCAATATCAGCTTCACCAACCTGAAGGGCACTCTGCATGACTTCCTGCGCAACTTCTTTGAAGAGGATTTGCAGGTGCGATTCCGTCCCTCCTATTTTCCCTTTACCGAGCCGTCGGCGGAAGTTGACGTGATGGGTAAAAACGGTAAATGGCTGGAAGTACTGGGCTGTGGCATGGTCCATCCGAATGTGTTGCGCAATGTCGGCATCGACCCGGAGGTTTACTCCGGCTTTGCGTTTGGCATGGGCATGGAGCGGCTGACGATGCTTCGTTACGGTGTCACGGATTTACGGGCATTCTTCGAAAATGATCTGCGTTTTCTTAAACAATTCAAATAAAGGCGGGATGAACACATGAAATTCAGTGAACTTTGGCTGCGTGAATGGGTGAATCCCGCTATCAGCAGTGACGCGCTGGCGGAACAAATCACTATGGCCGGACTGGAAGTGGACGGCGTGGAGAAGGTGTCCGGCGAATTTTCCGGCGTGGTGGTGGGACGGGTCATTGCCTGTCAGCAGCACCCCAACGCCGACAAGCTGCGGGTCACTAAGGTGGACGTGGGTGGTGATGCGCCGCTGGATATTGTGTGCGGCGCGCCCAATTGCCGCGAAGGCCTTACGGTGGCGGTGGCCACCATCGGCGCCGTGCTGCCGGGGGATTTCAAAATAAAGGCCGCCAAGCTGCGCGGCGAACCTTCCGAAGGCATGCTATGTTCGTTCCGTGAACTGGGCATGTCGGAGGATCACAGCGGAATCATCGAACTGCCCGCTGACGCCGCGGTAGGGACCGACATTCGCGATTATCTCAAGCTTGACGATACTATCATCGATATCAGCGTCACGCCGAACCGGGCCGACTGTCTGGGCCTGCTGGGTATTGCCCGTGATGTGGCTGCGGTGAATCGCCTGACGCTGAATCAGCCGGCAATCGACCCCGTGGCGCCGGTGGCGGCGGACGTCATCGACATCCGTGTGGAAGCGCCGCAGGCCTGTCCCCGCTATCTGGGACGGGTTGTAAAGGATATCGACGTCACGGCGCCGACTCCGCTGTGGATGAAGGAAAAATTACGCCGCTGCGGTCTGCGTTCGGTGGATGCGGTGGTGGACGTCACCAACTATGTCCTGCTGGAACTGGGCCAGCCGATGCACGCCTTTGACCGGCAGAGCATTGAAGGCGGGATTGTGGTACGCCTGGCCCGTGAAGGTGAATCCCTGACGCTGCTTGACGGTACCGAAGCGGCCTTGAATCCGGATACGCTGGTGATAGCCGATCGCCAAAAAGTTCTGGCGATGGGCGGCATTTTCGGCGGTAAATATTCCGGCATCAATAGCGCCACCCGGGATGTGGTGCTGGAATGCGCATTTTTTAATCCGTTGTCCATCACCGGGCGTGCCCGTCGCTACGGTTTGCATACCGATGCCTCGCACCGTTATGAACGCGGCGTCGATCCGGCCTTGCAATACCGCGCCATGGAGCGCGCCACCGGTTTGCTGCTGGCTATCTGCGGCGGCCAGCCCGGGCCGGTGATTGATGTTACCGATTCCGGCGCTTTACCTCAATGCGCCGCCATTACCCTGCGGCGTGAAAAACTGGATCGCCTGATAGGCCATGGCGTGCCGGATGAGGATGTGACGGATATACTTACCCGCCTTGGCTGCGAGGTTAGGGTCGGCAAGGGGCAGTGGCAGGCGGTTGCCCCCAGTTGGCGTTTCGATATGAGCATCGAAGAGGACCTGGTGGAAGAAGTGGCCAGGCTGTTCGGCTATAACACTATTCCCAATGTCCCGATTCGCGCGAATCTGCAAATGACCCGTCATCGTGAAGCGGCGCTGCCTTTAAACCGGGTGAAAACCATGCTGGTGGATCTGGGTTACCAGGAAGCCATAACCTACAGTTTTGTCGATCCGGCGATTCAAAGTCTGCTCCATCCCGGCCAGACGGCGCTGACGCTGCCCAGCCCCATTTCAACGGAAATGTCCGCCATGCGTTTATCGCTGTGGAGCGGATTATTGGGTGCGGTAATTTACAATCAGAACCGTCAGCAAAATCGTATACGTTTATTCGAAAGCGGTTTGCGCTTTGTTCCTGATAATGAAGCGGACCTTGGCATTAGGCAGGATCTTATGCTGGCGGGAGTCATTACCGGCTCACGTTATGATGAACATTGGGATCTGGCGCGTCAGCCGGTGGACTTCTATGATTTAAAGGGCGATCTTGAATCAATACTTGAACTTACCGGTAAACTTGCCGATATTGAATTTCGCAGCGAACAGAATCCGGCTTTACACCCAGGACAGAGTGCGGCATTGTATCTGGCAGGGGAACACATTGGATTTATTGGCGTTATCCACCCAGAATTGGAATCTAAGCTGGATTTAAATGGCCGAACCGTTGTCTTTGAACTACTCTGGGATAAGGTTGCCACGCGTAAAGTGCCTGAAGCCAGTGACATTTCCCGCTTCCCGGCGAACCGTCGCGATATCGCAATAGTCGTCGCGGAAAACGTCCCAGCAGCAGAAATTATGGCAGAGTGTAAGAAAGTTGGCGCAAATCAGGTAGTTGGCGTAAACTTGTTTGATGTGTACCGGGGGAAGGGCGTAGCGGAAGGATTTAAGAGTCTGGCTATCAGCCTGATATTACAGGATACCGCTCGTACACTGGAAGAAGAGGCTATTGCCGCCACCGTTGCCAGATGTGTGGCGGCACTAAAACAGCGATTCCAAGCATCCTTGAGGGATTGAACCTATGGCGCTTACTAAAGCTGAAATGTCAGAATACCTGTTTGAAAAGCTTGGGCTGAGCAAACGGGATGCCAAAGAGATAGTGGAACTATTTTTTGAGGAAGTCCGGCGTGCGCTGGAAAATGGCGAGCAGGTGAAATTATCGGGATTTGGTAATTTTGACTTGCGCGACAAAAATCAACGTCCGGGCCGTAACCCCAAGACTGGCGAAGACATTCCCATCACCGCCCGCCGGGTAGTGACTTTTCGTCCGGGACAGAAGTTAAAAAGCCGCGTTGAGAATGCTTCACCTAAAGAGTGACGTATTTCCGCTAAAGGCCGCGTAATGCGGCCTTTTTTTTTAATAAGACCACGCCGGGTTTTTTTCCCGCGGATTAACTTTTTGGCCCCTAGGGCTTTCTGTCGTCATAAATGTAAAGATTCCATTAAGTTTCCCCTCGGAAACCGTAAACCATCTTTATCTGATAGTGGCGCATTTTGCCGGCTGATATAACGACAGCACGAGATGGCTGCCAAACAGGTCATATGATGAAAAAGAACAGTGTGTTGCTTGCTATAGCTCTGGTTTTGCCCTGGGGCGTGATGGCGGACGATTTCTCCGCCGGTGCGCCGGGTGTGGTAGTCCAAATCGGGGCCCAGGATCAGCAAGGGTATTTCTGGGACGGTGATACCTGGCGCTCTCCGCAGTGGTGGTACGACCATCAGGATAGTCATATTGGCGAGCGCAACGATCGCGGCTGGTATTGGGATGGTTTCCAGTGGCGCACCGAGCAGTGGTGGGATGACCACCAGGACAATGATTTTGGTGAACGGAACCTTAGCGGCTGGTATTGGGACGGTTATGAGTGGCGTTCACCGCAATGGTGGGAAAGCCATCAGGAAAATTATTATGGCGAGCGTAACGAATTCGGCTGGTACTGGGACGGCTGGCAATGGTTACCCTATCTGCCGCAGGGATTCAGGGATAATCGGGGCCGATACTGGGATCACGGCAATTGGTCGCCGAGACGTCCCAGTGATTATGATCGCCATTTTCAACAACCCGGCCGCGGCGAAGGCCATCCCGGTTACCAGCATCCCGGACGGCCACAGCATAACGGCGGCCGGCCGTTCCAGGGCGGGGGCCAACAGCACAACGGCGGGCAGCCGTTCCAGGGCGGGGGCCAACAGCATAACGGTGGGCAGCCGTTCCAAGGAGGGGGCCAGCAGCACAACGGCGGGCAGCCGTTCCAGGGCGGGGGCCAGCAGCACAACGGCGGGCAGCCGTTCCAGGGCGGGGGCCAACAGCACAACGGCGGGCAGCCTTCCCAGGGCGGGGGCCAGCAGCACAACGGCGGGCAGTCTTCCCAGGGCGGCGGGCAGCAGCATAGCGGCGGCGGCCAGGTATTCCAAACCGGCGGCCAGCGGCAGGAGCCTAATGGCGGTCAGCGGGAGCATAACGGCGGCCAGGTATTCCAAACCGGCGGCCAGCGGCAGGAGCCTAATGGCGGTCAGCGGGAGCATAACGGTGGTCAGGTATTCCAAACCGGCGGCCAGCGGCAGGAGCCTAATGGCGGCCAGCGGGAGCATAACGGCGGCCAGGTATTCCAAACCGGCGGCCAGCGGCAAGAGCCTAATGGCGGCCAGCGGGAGCACAATGGCGGCCAACAGCAGCACAGCGGTGGGCAGCCGCTCCAGGGCGGCGGGCAGCGCGAACATAACGGCGGCCAGCAGCGCCAAGGCGGCCAACAGGAGCATAACGGCGGCCAGCAGCGTCAAGGCGGCCAACGTGAAATCATCAAGCCCCCGCATAACTGACATCTCATAAACCTGCCATCCATGCGGTGCCGCCGGCACGTCTTCCGGGCACCGCATTTCTTGTCCGGCTGTAATGCCGGCAAACCGCCAAGCGGTGTTACCGCGCTACCCCTTTACTCTCAATACCGGTAGGATAAGAGCAGTTTACCGGTCCGGGCGGAACAAGGAATATGTCTGTAAACAGTCCGATTTTCAGCGCATTGAAACAGCGGCAACAGCGTCGGGATGCTATCCGTGTCCGCTGGCTGTTCCTGGTCCTGGCGATAGCCGTTGTGATAAGCCTTTGTGCGGGCGATGTCTGGTTTTGGCCGACACAGTGGTTTAGCGATGCCGCGGAGGTATTTATCTGGCAACTCAGATTGCCGCGCACGCTGGCGGTTATCGCCGTCGGCGCCTCACTGGCGCTGGCCGGGGCGGCAATGCAGAATATTTTCGAAAATCCTCTGGCCGAACCCGGGCTGCTCGGCGTGGCGAACGGGGCCGGCGTCGCCTTGACGCTGGCGGTATTTTTAGGCCGGGGGCTGGTGCCGGTATGGGGGCTGGGAGCGTGCGCCGTAGGCGGCGCGCTGGCCATTACCGCGCTGTTGTTATGGTTTGCGCGCCATAACGCTTCGAATGCCCGGCTGCTGCTGATTGGCGTGGCCTTGGGCATTTTATGCAGCGCGGTAATGACCTGGGCGGTCTATTTCAGCTCCAGTCTCGATCTGCGCCAACTGCTCTATTGGATGATGGGAGGATTCGGCGGCGTGGACTGGCGTGACAAATGGCTGGTGCTGACCTTGCTACCGTTCATTCTTTGGGTTTTATGCCAGGGAAGGGTCATGAACCTGTTGGCGCTGGGGGAACAGCAGGCTATGCAGTTGGGGTTGTCGGTCTTCCTCTGGCGCAATCTGTTTGTCCTCGCCTTCGGCTGCATGGTGGGAATAAGCGTGGCGCTGGCGGGCGCGATCGGCTTTATCGGATTGATTATTCCCCATATATTGCGCATGGCGGGCTTGACCGATCACCGGTGGCTGCTTCCGGGCTGCGCCCTGGCCGGCGCCGGGGTGCTGCTCTTGGCGGATGTCGTCGCCCGGGTAGCCCTTTACTCTGCTGAATTGCCTATCGGCGTGGTTACCGCCACCCTGGGTTCGCCAATATTTATCTGGCTATTAATCAGGATAAGAGGCTAAGCTAGATCTATCAATTCAAGTTAACCTGCTGATTTCCAGCAACACCTGGAGGGCACACCGATGAGTGATAAACTGTATTCTCTGCCGCTTAAGACCATTACCGGGGAAACCACCACCCTGGAGAATTTTAAAGGTTCGGTACTGCTGATAGTGAATGTTGCCTCGAAATGCGGACTGACGGATCAATACGAGGCGTTGGAAAGCCTTTATAAGGAAAAGCACCAGCATGGTTTTGAGGTGCTGGGCTTTCCCTCAAATGAATTCGCCGGTCAGGAACCGGGCAGCGATGATGAAATACTGGCGTTTTGCCGCGGGACATTCGGCGTTGAATTTCCGATGTTCAGTAAAATCGAGGTCAACGGCGAGCATCGTCATCCCTTGTACCAAGCCTTGATCGCCGCGCAGCCTAAAGCCGTTACGCCACAAGGCAGCGGATTCTTTGAACGGCTTGCCGGCAAGGGGCGCACCCCTAAGCATCCGCAGGATATCCTGTGGAACTTTGAAAAATTTCTCGTCAGCCGCGACGGCCAGGTTCTGCAACGCTTTGCCCCGGACATGAAACCTGACGATCCGATTATCCTTGAGGCGATAAACGGGGCGCTGGCAAAATAAAATGCCGGTTTTTCCTGGGCGCTCGCACGCGCCGCGACCGGGCGGCAGCCGCCGGTGACGACATCCCTGGTCCTCGACCTGCGGCAGGTTGCGGTGCGGCAAAGACTGCGGCCGCTATCGCTGCAGGTCCCTGCCGGCAGCCTGATTCATCTTATCGGTCCTAACGGCGCAGGCAAAAGCACGCTGCTGTCCGCCATCGGCGGTCTGACAAGCTGCGAAGGGGAAATCCGTCTGCTGGACCGGCCGCTGCGGCAGTGGAGCAGCGCAGCGCTGGCACTGCATCGGGGCTATCTTTGCCAGCAAGCCTTGCCCTACGCCCTGATGCCGGTATTCCAATACCTGACATTACATCAGCCTCGCAACGCCGCCGAGCGGGACATCGATGGCGCGGTCGGGTATCTTGCCGAAGCGCTCTCTCTGGCGGATAAGCTCAATCGCCCCCTAAACCGGCTCTCCGGCGGCGAATGGCAGCGGGTGCGCCTGGCGGCGGTACTGCTGCAGGTGTGGCCGGCGATTAATCCGCGCGCCTCGCTGCTGCTGCTGGATGAACCAGCGGCGAGTCTGGATATTGCCCAGCGAGTGGCTCTGGACTCCCTGCTATCGGAGCTCACCGCCGCCGGCCTGGGCATCTTGGTCTGCGCCCACGATCTTAACCATAGCCTGCGCCATGCCGGGGAAATCTGGCTGCTGTCCGCCGGGGAGCTGGCAGCGCGGGGCCATCCCCGGGATGTGATGCAGCCGGCGATACTGTCACCGGTATTCGGCGTGAAATTCGAACTGTTGCCCGCCGGCGGTACGCCCTGGCTGGTGGCATCCGGCCTGGCGCCGCAAGCCGCGACAGCGGTATGATACCTTGACCTGTCCAGCGGTTGGACAGCGTTATGCTGATGGGCAAAAAATGAGACGGATATCTTTTTGTTGGCTGTTCCTGTTTAGCTTAATTCTTACCGGCTGCAGTCATCACGCGCCGCCGCCGGATCCCCGGCTGGCAAATTCCAGGGTGGTGAGAGCGCAGCTTAACGATCAGTTACGGCATTGGTACGGCGTTCCTTATCGATATGGCGGGTTGGATCAAAACGGCGTGGATTGCTCGGGGTTCGTGTATCGCACTTTCCGCGATCGGTTCGGTATTGTGCTGCCGCGTTCCACCCAAGACCAGACCAAGGTCGGTACCCGCATATCCCGCGACGATCTGTTGCCGGGGGATTTAGTGTTTTTCAAAACCGGCAGCGGCGGTAACGGCTTGCATGTCGGTATCTTCGATACCGGTGATAAATTTATCCATGCCTCCACCAGTCGCGGGGTGATCCGTTCATCGCTGGATAATGTCTATTGGAGCAAAGCTTATTGGCAGGCCAGGCGAATCTGATACTGACGCCTTATACAGTCAGCCCGGATGCCGCCTGACGAGCTACAATAAAAACAGGAGGCGCCATGGCCAATACCCCTATCTTCAATAACAGTTATCACCGGCAACTTCCCGGGTTCTATACCGAACTGATGCCGGCTCCCCTGCGCGGCGCGCGTCTGCTCTACCATAATAGCGAACTGGCGCGAGAGCTGGCGCTGGATGACGACCTTTTTGCCGAGCCTCATTCCGCCATCTGGAGCGGGGAGCGGTTGTTGCCGGGAATGCAGCCCTTGGCGCAGGTTTACAGCGGCCATCAATTCGGCGTCTGGGCCGGGCAACTGGGGGACGGGCGCGGGATCCTGCTTGGGGAGCAGCAATTGGCGGATGGCCGTTTGGTAGACTGGCATCTGAAAGGCGCCGGTAAAACGCCTTATTCGCGCATGGGGGACGGACGGGCGGTGTTGCGCTCAGTGGTGCGTGAATTCCTGGCATCCGAGGCGCTACATCATTTGGGCATCGGCACCACCAGGGCGCTAACCATCGTCACCAGCGACGAGCCGGTGTGGCGTGAAAAGCCGGAACCGGGGGCCATGCTGTTGCGGGTGGCGGATAGCCATGTGCGGTTCGGGCATTTTGAACACTTCTATTATCGTCGCGAGACGGAGAAGGTCAGGCAATTGGCGGACTATGTCATCGGCCGTCATTGGCCGCAGCTGGTGGGTCAGGCGGACGCCTATCGTTTATGGCTGACCGACGTGGTGAAACGCACGGCGCGTACCATAGCCCAATGGCAGGCGGTGGGGTTTGCCCATGGCGTAATGAATACCGACAATATGTCCATACTGGGCATCACCATTGATTATGGCCCCTATGGTTTTCTCGATGCCTTTCGTCCGGGCTATGTTTGCAACCATACCGATTATCAAGGGCGTTATGCTTTTGATAATCAGCCGGCGGTGGCATTGTGGAATCTGCATCGCCTGGGGCAGGCGCTGTCGGGACTGATGCCGATTAGCGACCTGGAACAGGCGCTGAACTGTTATGAACCGGCGTTGATGCATGCCTATGGCGACGAGATGCGGGCCAAGCTAGGCTTCGCTACGCGCGATAAACGGGATAACGATATACTCACCGGCCTGCTGAGCCTGATGGACCGTGAAGGCAGCGATTATACCCGGGTGTTTCGCCTGTTAAGCGACAGCGAGGCGGCGAATTCCCGCTCCCCGCTGCGCGATGAGATGAAGGATCTGGCGGGGTTTGATCGGTGGTTTGAGGTATATCGGCAGCGAGTTCGGGAAGAAGACCGGGACGACGAAAGGCGACGGCAGACCATGCGGGCCAAAAATCCCAACTTTATCCTGCGCAACTATCTGGCCCAGCAGGCTATTGACGGCGCCGAACAGAACGACACCGCTTTTTTACACCGGCTCCTCCAGGCATTGCGCCATCCCTATGATGACGATCCGGCTCTGGACGACCTGGCGGCGCTGCCGCCGGAGTGGGGCAGGCACCTGGAGATTTCCTGCTCCAGCTGATAAGCGCGAGCCTGAATTTTTATGGGGTAGGGATAGGTGTTAATGATTCTTCATGATATTCGGTGTCTAGATTGAACCAGTCAGATAAATATTTGAATTCCTCTATGGAAAGCAATATATCCAAAAAAGCCTGTTGGGCAAAAATGCTTTCTTGATCATCTTCAAGGTTGTAGTCAGCGACTATTTGCTCCAAAACCTGCAATGAGGTAGGGCTTAGCTGGATATCACCCACGGCATGGGGAAGGTCGGGATGTTTGTTATACAGCAGCTGAAATATATCAAAATAGATGAGGGGCGCTTGCCAGGCTTCGGATGCCGCGGCAAGAGGAAGCGAAGTATTAGAAGAATCACTTTCTGCTTTTTCGGATAGTTCGTCGCGTTTGTCGCGGCTAAGGGAGAATTTTTGGTTCATCCTCAGCACGAAATCGATCAAATCATGCAGCCGACGATGTATTTTCTGCGTTCGCTTATACTCTTTGGCATTGAAGTTCGGCATATTTTGGCGGCTAGGGCCCGGGCCGCTAGTTGGCCCCCAAAGACGCTCATCAGGAGTGAACCAGCGAAACCACTGGGGCCTTCTTTCTTCCATTCGCCCGCCGTCGGTGACTTTATAGGGATAAGCCTTGATTTTTATCCCTAGCTCATCGGCTAGGGTTTGCGCCGTGGAATAGCGGTAGCCAAAACCGCCATAACAGGAGTGAAGATCAATACTTTCCAATTGGTGCAATATAAACGGTGAATCTTCAAGAAATTGCAATCCCTTTATGATATCTGAAAATTCAATTGCATCCATATGATTAACGTTAAAAGGCGCTCCGTGCAGCTTTATTCGCAAGCGCGTTTTAACGTCATTAAGCAACTCAATATGGCAATCCTTTCCTAACAAGAGATTTTTACGCGGTATGGCTTGTTCCCGATAACCCTTTATTCTGCCATCGCTTAAATAGGTTGTGATTTTTTCATGGGGAATATCACTATATACAGCGGTAGACACACTTGACCCATGCGCCTCACCCACGATGACAAAAAAATTCTGCTCTTTGTGGCGTAATCTTAAAAAACCGCCGTGAAATGTACCCAATTGTTCGGCAATAACGATAGATGCTCTTTCCGGCAACGCGGGATCGAAGAAAGAGTTGCGCATGCCGATAAATCGCCCGTGTTTTATGCTTAGCAACAGATGCTCGAGACAGCCGGAAGTGTTATATATTCCCAGTAGTATCCCGTCATTGACTTTTAACAGGCTCTCTGTTGAAGACAGTCGCTCTTTATTGATGAAGAAGGCTTGGCTATGCAGATTTGATTTTTTAGCATCCATCACCATCCTGAGCAATTGTCTGGCACTCTCTTCATCGATTTTGTTACATTTCAATAAAACATCTAAAGGAAATTGTTCAGGGAATGAAAAATGTCGAGAATCCCTACGCAAAGCCCTTGCCGCGTATCGGATTTCATTCACCCCGTCATGCACAAGTGTATATGTTTTTTGCTTATGAGAGCGGTTGTTTGACAATAAAGAGGGCTTATACCAGGCGGGTTCCTTCAAGAGAAAGCCATTTTTAATGATAACGCTCGGAGAGGTGGCTTCACGATAGCTGAAATATTCAGCATCCTCCATAAAATCAAAGTCTTTATATTTTATTAACTCAAATGCCTGCTGGGAACGTTTATACATCATAAGCCACTCGTTTTCCGTGAACACATCCCTATTGTCCCGGGTCATGATGGCCTTACGTATCTCTTTAATGTCAATAATGAATTTATTTTTGCCTATGTCTATTCTCAGTGCGAAATAACCTTCCGGCGAAGCGTCAAATTGGTTACGCCAGGCGCTAACGGCACGAAAGCGCATGATTCCTTCTTGTCTTTCGTCAAGCGCCCTAGAGGCGGAAACGATAAAACTCTCATCGCGGCTATAGCCGTTGGTTTTAATGGCAGCAATGATCTCGTTGCGAAAGAAGAAGGTGCGGTTGAATCGCATCAAAAAATGTTCACGATGGGCCTTATTTAAAAGAAGATCATGCACAAATTTATTATTATATAGATAAAATCGCAGGATGCGTTTGTGGAAGTTGATTGTGCCTTTATCAATGGCGTCCGGCTCCGCCAAAACGCACATCGGCTCTGGTTTTATCAGGCCGAGTTCCGTTATCTTGCGACCTGAAGGGTGATATCTATCAAAAGAGGGGGCAAGGGGGGCCGGCAACTTGCTTATGCTGGTAATCCACTCCCCGGAGGGGCTTCTTGCTACCGGGACGGCAAAAGCTCTTTCATTGGGCATGTGGTGGTTGGCGATACGCCACACATCGCTGTCGCTTTCTCTAAAGACGGGAAAATAGTCGTGATCGTTAACGACATAGTAATTTGTCCTCTCGGATGTTTTATCGGCATAAATTCCTATTGCCTGGGTTTCAAGCGTATGGGTATCGACATTCACCTTCCAGCTTTGCCTGAGAAGTTTTTTTCGCAATCTTTCGGCTCGAATGGCAATGTTGGCAACCAAAATAGATTCCTGTACTTTGTGATGGAGTTTTTCGGTAATTGAGATAAACGAGGAGCTTGACGGTTGAAGCGGGCATAAGAAAGAAAAGAATTCTTTGGTGGCGATCTTGGACATATCCATTCCGGCTTGAGAAGATTGGGCTATTAACTCCCGGATAAAAAATTGTTTTAGCGCGGCCTGTTTGATGTCGTTTTTCAAGGCATTGTGCAAAGCATGCTTGAGCGTATTTTCAGAAATTTTTTTGAAATTGCCGCCTAGCTGGACTATAAGCAACATCAGGTCAAAGAGGTCAAACATAATGTCTTTGAAACGAATTGTATGATCTTTATCATACCAATTTCGGCAAAGGGCTTCAAAAAAGGGAATAGTGGAAGAGATGAAATCGACCCATGAATAATAACGCAATACTTCCTTGAGACGATCGGAAAGCGTTATCAGCGTGGCTTGGGTCAGGAAGTCGATATTTTTGATAAAAGGCGCATCAGGATGAAGCGCCTGCTGTCTGTCATCCAGACTAAAAAGATAAGGTTTGACGACCTTCATAATATCCTGCCCTTTAACTGCCACCAGGGTGTAAGGAGGTCGGGGCAGGGTGGCGGAGTCTTCCTCCGGCGATTTCAGCACTATGTCCAGCAGGGTCGTCAGTTGTGCGCTGTTAGCATCGATGGGGGGGAATAGATGCGCCATTACGGTTTCGTTGACGCTGTAAGCCGGTCTGCTTAAAACATCAATATTCTCATTACTCTGCAACCAGAAATCCTTTAATTCCAGTAAATGGGGATCATTTTCTAACCTTTTGATATCGCTAATGAAAACAAACCCGGCTAAGGTCGATAATAAAATAAGCTTTCCACTATACAATCTTGCAATGGTGAGAAAACCTGGATTTTTTTCAGGCATCGAGTAATGATTGAAGGGGGAGAGGCTATTGGATATATAGTTTCTTGAGAATACCATGAATGCAAAAATTTCCTTCGGCGGATAAATAGCATCGATATAATCTACCGTTGAGCTGGCGATCGCATTCATAGCCATATTTCGGGCTTCATGGAGAGAATACTGAAGTTTATAATCATAGAATTGATTATAATAATCTTCCAACGACTCTTTTTTATTGGATGCCTGAAGTTCAAAGACGCTTGTGAACTCATGATGAAGGCGGGATTTATATTTAACAAATAAACTTTGCTGCGCGCTGATGAATTTTTGTAAAACAAAAAAAACATTAAAGGAGCTGAGATGTTCATCATCATGGCGTGAAAAACGGGAAAAAAACCAAAAAACCGCGGCCCTAATCATTAAATCATAGTCTCCGGATTCCAGACGCCTCTCATACTCCTCAAGTAATCCATACGCGTTAATTTTTTTATCAGCAAAATCCGCATCTAGCTTCATGGCCTCGACCTTTGCTGCGGCAATGAACTGTTCTTCGGAATCAGCCTGTAAGATAATATCTTGATCAAAATAATAACGAATCATCTGAACAAATTCTTGTTGAGCATTGATACAAAATGTCATTAAGACAAATACGGTTTTATCATGGCGTATTAGTGTTCTGAAATCCTCGCGCCATAAAGTATGATGAGTGAATTTCTCTTTCTCATACGTATTATTCTCAATTAATTCTTTAACGATCTGCAACGTTTTTTGCCAAGGGAAAAGGTTTTTTTTATACCACGCTTGATTGGCGTCGTGCTGTTTCTCATTCAATCGGAATACTTCAACCAAATTCATAATGAGATCCAGATAGGGATGATTATCATCCTTGCGATAAATATAGTTGTGCAACTCAGTGGAAAATACTTGCTTCATGGTTGAAAAGTCAATTTCATGCTCATCTTCTGAAAATAAATACCAATGGTCCGTCATCTCTCCAGGTAAAAGAAAATTATGGCTATGAATACTGATTCCATTAACGCGTGTATATTCTAAAATATGATAAAATTTCAATTTTATTAGCGCGTCAATCAAAAATTCCCGATCCCCTGTCATCAAGGCGAAATAAATATCTAGAGTGTTAATATGGTTCATTTTATCGAAGGGTGATATTTCATCTAATACCAACTGTTTACTATATTCTTCATGAGATTCCTTTAATAAATACAAATTGCGCAAGATATTATGCAAATGCGCGTGTTCATTAAAACTGGCGTTGTGCAATTTCTCTATAATAGCAGTTTCGGCTAAGGCGAAATTTTTATTTTTGAGAGAAGATATCGTTTCCACAATGACATCTATATTAACATGTTCGTAGGCGTCAGCGATTTTTTTATTGATGTCTGGTATATGATCGGTTATTTCACTATATGAATTTAAATGGGAAGAAATTTTGATTTGAGGTTCAAGTTTGTCATATAATAGATCATTAAACTTTGTGATAATATTTTCTGTATAAGATTTAAGGATGATCATATTTAAAGAGTAAGACTTGTCTTTAAATAATAAGCCATTATAGATAATCTCCGCCGTTTTTCCGGCGATAAGCATGTCCAGCTTCAGCAAATACGATAGCTCATCCTGCGGAGTGTTTTCCAGGGACAATGTCGAGTCAAGCTGTGCCAGCAGCGCAGCGGCAATTTTATTCGCAGGGTTCAATTCAAGTTGATGTCCGCCGATGTCGAACATAATTCTACCACGACCCGGCAAGATCTCGGCGATATCCTTTGCCAGCGCCAGGGGGTTGGTTATGGCTGAAACATGAAGGTGAGGGTAGATGATGCCTGTTTCAGGCTCTGTGATATTTATTACCGCCAATTGGGCCTGGAATTCCGTTGCTGACCTATAAAGTATATTCTGAAGAGGCCGCATGCCCGCCGTCTCCGTCATCTGTCCTTCCGCGCCTGGAAACATCAGCGGATCGCGCAGGCCGGCAAACCATGCGAACAGACTATCCATCCAAGCCGGTTGATTGGGGGTTGAATATTTCCATTGATGACCTCCAATAAAATGGGCCAGTAAATTTCCCATTGAACCCAGGAAGGTTATATTAGGTCGTATCATGGCCTCAATATGATAAATTTCGCCATGGCTCACAATGAGCCTGTCATCTAACAATCCAGCATAAATGGCGTTGCCACTGGGTAGCTGCACTCGTACGGTGGAGATAATATAGGTTTCTTCAGCTATGTGTATGCGGGTGAATTTCGTATCTTTAGCCTGGAGTAAACAGTCAGGATTGTTCTTGAGTTCACTGACGCATTGGAATAGATAATCAGCTTGTTCTTTTTCCTCCGCTGTTTCATTTTCTGCGTTCCAATCAGTTGTTGCCTGAAAAAAAAGCTTCTCCCTCCCTGCAGGGAAGTGTTTACACACATTATCTGCACGTCTAAGCCCCAATAGGTAACTTCTTAATGAAGATTTAATCTCAATATTACCTGAATGTGTTGCTGTATGTAAATTTAAATTATTGGTGAAGGATATAGCTTCATTTAACATTGTTATGTCCCTATTAATCCGTTAACTGCCGAGGATGGCGATGTTGTCAACAAAAGAGAGCGATTATTGCTTAGCTTACATATGATAAAATCGCTCGGATAAATATTTAAATTCATCAATGGATAAAATAATATCCAGCAGAGCCTGTTCAATAAATTCGATATCCTCAGACCCGTCAATGTCATAATCCTCCAGTATTTGATCGAGTATCGACAAGGACTCCTTCTTTAAAAGGATATCGGCCACTACGCGAGGGTGATGCGGATTTTGTGGATAGATTAGCTGCAAAATGTCAATGTAAATGAAAGGAATATGACGTTCAACCGGGCTCAAATGGATATTTTTGTGATTATTTTTCTGCGCATGCTGGATAAAAAATTGTATAACGTTACGGACAGATGTCATGATATCCCGTAGCTCCTGCTGCATGTTCAGGGTACTGACAAGCTGCGGGGGACTCCGTTTTACCGGCTCTTGACAACCATTATCAATGAGAGGGAATCCGCCTGCCGCAGGCCGATACTGGCGAAACCACTCAGGTCTTCTTTGACGGATCCCGCCCTCAATTTTATGAGGAAAAGTATGGACCGCAAGCCCCAGCTCATCAGCCAGGATCTGAGCGGTGGAATAATCGGAACCATAGCCGCTGTAACAGGAGTGCAACTCAATACTCTCGATGTCTTCTAATGTGAATGTCGGGTCTTTAACGTAAGCCAGGCCCCGGATGATATCCGCCAGTTCGACGGGATCCATATTGTTGATAAGAAACGGCTCGCCATAGTGTTTGATGCGAATACGCGGTTTTTCTTCACTGCTCCAAGGCACTACAGAAATATAACAATCTTTGCCGAAAAGGACCTCCTCGCGGGGGATAAAATGGCGTCGATAACCCGTAATGCGACCATCGATATGAAACTCGGGCCTCATCTCGCTCGGGAGTTCATACGCCAGAATTGGCGTATTATCCATTGCGCCGAATGCGCTGCCGGCCATCACAATGAAGTTTTTATCGCCACGGTGCAAGGTTAACAAATTTTGGTTAAACGTTCCCAATTGTTCGGCAATGACCAACGAAACTCGCTGCTGTGGGGTAAAACCATATAAGTTATTATTTAGGCCAATGAATCTTCCCTGACCGATGCATAACATCAGATGCTCCAGTCGATTCGAGTAATCATAGAGCGCCAAAAGCTTACCTTGATTTATTCTTAATAAATCAGATGTTGTCGATATCTTATATTCATCAACAAGTATGGCATGGCTATTTATAAAATCGTTTTTTGCTTGTTTTATCATTTCCAATAAATGATTTGCACTTTTAGGGGACAGTAATCCACAGTGTAACAATATATAAAGAGGAAGCTCTTCTTTCAATTCAAATGATAACGCTTCGTGGCGAATCGACCTTGCCACAAGATGAGGCAAATGCTGATCTATCTCGCTTATAAAAGCCTTAGATTTCATTAGATAACTATTATGTTTAAGCAGTAGCGGCCTATACCAGGCCGGCTCTTTAATCAGGAAGCCATCTTTAATGAAAACATAGGGCGCCGTGGCTTCACGATAGCTAAAAAATCTGGCATCTTGCATATCATCAAAATCTTTGTATTTAATTAATTCGAAGTCAGTCGGTTGCTGGCTAAACATCATCAGCCACTCGTTTTCCGTAAAAATATCCCTATTATCATTAATACCAAAAGACAAGCGATTATTGGCAAAGTCAATAATATAACTTTGATTGGCTATGTTAACAGTGATGGCAAAATAGGTTTCCGCGGCCCAATGAAGAACGTCGCTCCAAGCGCTTACGGCACGAAAGCGGATCCTAACGCCATCCTTGCTTTCTAACGCTTGTATTGCGAGAACCGCGGACGTTTTATCATATACAAATTTATTATTAAATTGCATAGCTAAGATGTCTTTTTTCAAAGAAAAGTTTCGATGAAAATCATTAAATATTGAAATGACGCGGTCTCCCGAATTTGTAAATATAGTTTCCCTCTGGTGACGTTCAAGTGAGAAGCGCAGTATGGTTTTGTGAAAATTCACCAAATCGCAATCAGAAAATTGATCAATGCCCGATACGCGTAGGGGTTCAATCTCAATCAATTTTGTGTCCTGAGCATTGTTAGGATGGAAATGATTGACTGGGAGGGGCGAAATCCTTATGTCAACGACTTGCCGTGCGCTGGCGACCCAACCTCCGGAGTGGCTTTGTACAATGGGAATGGCAAAATCTTTGTCGTTGCCGCCTTTCAAGTTGATGATTCTCCATTCACCATGATATTTATCCCAAAAAACGGGGAAATAGTCATTGTCGTTAACAATATAGTATGACTCTGCAGAACCCGAATTTTTTACTAAAATGCCACTGGGCAAGGTTTCGAGTTGATTTTCATCCACTTCTGCTTTCCAGTATTGCCGCAGGTTTTTCTTCCTCGAACTAAACAATCTAATGGCGACGTTGGCTTTTGCTAGCACATCCTGTATTTTAAATTGTAGCGTATCATCTAAGATTGTTAACACTTTGCCTGACGGATGTATGATGTTATAAAATGATGATATTTCATCAGAAAAAGACTTGGTCATTTTGTATCCAATGTTCGGTGTTGAGCCTATAAGTTCATGAAAAACAAAATTCCTTATCATATGATGTTGTACCTTTTCTTTTGTAGCTTTATAAAGAGCATGCTTAAATGTGTTTTCGGATATTTTTTTAAACTGTCCTGAAAGAGATACAACTGTAGTAACAAGATCATAGAGATCAAAAATGATATCTGCAAACTTGATTTCATGTTCTTCATCATACCATAGCTGGCAGAGTGTGGTAAAAAAAGGAATAAATGAAGCCGTGTATTCCAGCCAGGTATAATGACGCAATGTTTCTTTGGAATTTTGAGCTATTGCAACCAACGTAGCCTGATTGATATTATCGATAGCGTTGATAAATGGGATCTTAAAACTTATAGGCTCAGATGTTTCATCCTTATTGAAGACATAGGATTTTATGATGGAATATAAGTCTGAATCTTTAACCGCAGCAAGAGAGTATGCCGATGCAGGAACATCAAAAATTTCTTCTTCAGGAACATGAAGTAAAATATCTATCATAGAGGTTAATGACTCGCTATTCGCATCGATTTCAGGAAAAAGTGATGCTAAGGCAGTTTCATTAATATGGAAATGAGGACGATGTCTCATATCGAGGCCAGTGGAACAGTTTTCCCAATATTCTTTGATCAGCGCTAAAGTATCGCCATTTTTGAGTACATTGAAATCAGTGATGATCACGAAGCCGTTAAAAGTACTTAATAATACGGTCTTATCATTATGCAGCGTAGCAATAATGAGATATCCTGTATTATCCTTCGGCAGGGAGACGAAGGTGAATGGGGTTAAATCATTCTTAACGTAATTTCGTGAAAAAACTTTAAAGCATAAAATTTTCTTAGCAGGATATACGATATCTACATAATGCAAACTAGATTTTTCTAATGCTTGCATCGTAAGATTTCTCGCCTCAATAAATGAATGATGCTTTTTATAGTCGACGAATTGATTATAATATTCTTCTAACGAATTCTTTTCGGAAGAAGATTCCAACTTATAAACACTTTTGTAGGGTTGCTGTCTACGGGAGTTATAGTCCATGAAGATCTGCTGCTGTGACATTATAAATTGTTTTAGAACATAAAGTACGTTTAATGAAGATAAAAAACCTTCACTAAGCGTTTTTTTCTGAGAAATGAACCATATTGATGCAGCCTTGATAAAAACATGTAAATCTCCTTTCTTTTCCAAATCGATATATTTTTTTAACATCTCTAGATTGTTTTGATTAAAATCAGGGCTTGCTTGGTCTCGAACTGCTTCGATTTTAGCCGCCACAATACGTTGCTCTTGGTTACTTGCGTTAAGTTTAGTATTATGTTCTATAAAATCTGTAACACAATTTATAAATATCTTTTGCATATTGATAAAATAGCTTAATAAAACAAAAAGAATTTTATCGTTCTTGATGATACCTGTTAGTTCATTATGCCATGCATAGTAATTAGTAAATTTACTCTTTTCTTCATGATTATTATCGATCATGTCAGACAATATATTATGTGTCTGTTCTAACGGAGCAATATTCCTTTGCTGCCAAGATGAAAGAGAACTATTGCTTGATCCGTCTGCTCTAAATAGCTCCGCTATATCCAGAAGACGTTCAAAATAAAAGTTTGCTGAAGGGCGCTGGTAGATGTAATTTATCAATTCCCGATAAAAAAGAGTATCCATATTTTCATTGGTGAGCATCTGTTCGTCAGCGGTAAAAATATCTCCTATATCAGTGATCTCACCCGGCATAATAAAATTTAAACTGTATATGCTGATAGCATTCGTTCTGGTGTAATCAAATATTGAATAGAATTTTGATTTTATCAGGCAGTCTATCAGATGTCTTTTATCGTGATTAATTAGTGCGTGATAAATTTGTTGTGCGTTTATATAGGTTACACGCGACAGGGGAGAATGATCACCTGGGTATAAATGTAAGCGATATTCATTATATGCTTGTTGACATAAATTAAGGACGTGCATCATTTTTTGATAATAGGATTTCCGTCCAAGGGTTTTTTCTCTGACGTTGTGCGCGACTTCCGACTTTGCCATATCAAAGGTTTTATTTTTAATAATTAAAATGACGTCCTTGATTATTTCTGTATTGATGCGGCTTGAAGCTTCTTTCAATTGCTTAACAATATTGCTAATAAAATTTTCGACCATGAAATTTTCAGCGACATGACGTTTTAGTCTTTTCAGTTGAGCTGTATTTTCTTGTGTTAACTCTTTAAGGGACGAAATGATGTCCTCAAACTGGACTTTGGAAATAATGATATTTAGAGAGGTAAATTTATCTTTAAGGTAAAGGCCGCCATGAAAGATTTTTGCCATTTTTTTGCCAATAAATTTATCGAACTCCAGCAGGTTACTCAATGGATCGGATAATGGTGGGTTACTGGCCCTGACAAAGTCTTGAAACATATTAAGAAGCAGAGTTTGAGCCTCCCTATTGGCGAGAGAAATCTGGAATTCGAGGCCATCAATACTGAATAATAATCGGCTGTTGGCGTCAATTTCTCCGCTGCTATACTCTGCTTGCGGCGGCAGCGTCTCGCTTAGCGCGGATGCGGTGGGGGAATTTACGGCCTGGTTAAGGTCTTCATCAGATTCGTGGTCTTTTACCGTTCTTAGCCGCGCTGAAAATTCCGCCTCTGCCGTATGTATGATTGTGCCGGGATAAAAAACCGAAGATGTTGTGGGCTGCCCCTCCGACTGAGGGAATATCAGCGGGTCACGTAAGCCGCTGAACCACTTGGCGGTGCTTCCCACCCAATCAGGCCAATTATATACGCCGAGCCATCCCCCGCCTTGAACAAGCTGGCTTAATAAAAGGGAAAGCGACCCATAGAAGGGTAGCGGTTTGTGGTAATCTTGCTGAATATGGTAATTATTGCCATCTGAAACCACCAGTGATTTGTTAAAATAGCCGGCAAAAATCAGGTTACCGCTCGGTAGCATTATTTTTTTTGTCGCAACGCTGAATTTTTTGTCGTGCAATTCAATCTGTATATATTTTGTATGACCCGAAGTTAACAAACAATCCATATTATTTGTAAGTTCATTTACGCAGCTGAATAAATAATCAACTCTTTCTTCCTCAATATTTTTTTCACAATTATTTATGTCGTGAGATTCATCTGCTTTATTATCAATAGATGAAAGGGAATCTTTAATTTGAATATTGTTTATTTTTTTTATGGAATAAGTGTAATAATGTAATGCATTAGTCTTTTGAGAATGTCTAATTTGATAATCAATATGATATATTTTATTATTTTCTAATAAACAAGTTTCTTTTGTCATGGCAAGATCCTTATATATGGATAGGGTTATCTGAATATAAAATGGAATTGTTTTCGTGATGAGTGAAATAAATTAGCGGTCTACTTTTTTAAATTTGATGAAATAATTTTCTCTAGAAGATAATCGATTTTTCACTGACCCATAGAACATATCATCAAACATTCGCATGTGGAATTAAAGAGTAAAAATTAAGAGTTTTATCGCTTCTCAGACGAAGAAAATAATTAGGCCGCCTGTCGGCGGCCCAATGGGTAAATGGGAGGGTAGCGAAAAGGGTTTAGAAACGACTATCAACGGCGCCCGCCAGCATGGCCAGCAGCCTTTCGCTGTCTTCCCAGCCAAGGCAGCCATCTGTGATGGATTGACCATAGGTCAACGCTTGGCCGGGTATCAGCGCCTGGCTGCCTTCAACCAGAAAACTCTCGGCCATGATGCCTGCTACCCGCCGGCTACCGTCGCTTATCTGCCTGCATACGGATTCCGCCACGTCCAGCTGGCGGCGATACTGTTTCTGGCTATTGCCATGGCTGAAATCCACCAGCAGATGCGGCGGCAACCCATGCTCCTGCAGATGCCCGCAGGCCTGCTGGACATCGGCGCTATGATAGTTGGGCGTGCGGCCGCCGCGCATAATGATATGGCCATAGGGATTTCCCGCCGTTTGGTAAATGGTCATCTGGCCCTGTTTATCCGGGGACAAGAACATATGAGACGCGCGGGCGGCGCGTATGGCGTCGATGGCAATCTGCGTATTGCCGTCGGTGCCGTTCTTGAATCCAACCGGGCAGGAGAGGGCAGACGCCATCTCACGGTGGATCTGGCTCTCGGTGGTGCGGGCGCCGATGGCGCCCCAGCTGATTAAGTCGGCAATATACTGGCCCATCACCATATCCAGGAACTCGGTGGCGGTGGGCAATCCTATCTCATTGACCGTGAGCAGCAAGCGCCGCGCCAACTCGAGCCCGTCATTGACCCGATAACTGCCGTCAAGACCCGGATCGGAAATCATGCCCTTCCAGCCCACTACCGTGCGGGGTTTCTCAAAATAGGTGCGCATGACGATTTCCAGCCGATCCCGGTAGCGAACGCGCAGGGTATTCAACTGCCGGGCATAGTCGATGGCGGCGTCGGTATCGTGGATGGAACAGGGGCCAATCACCACCAGCAGGCGGGGATCACGGCCGTGCAGAATCCCTTCGATACGGTGGCGCGCGGCGGTAACGCTTTCCGCTACTATGGCGCTAAGAGGCAGTTTGTCGGCTAACGTTGCCGGCTCAATAAGACGACCAATGCGCCTGGTGCGCAATTCATCTGTGTTAAACATGAACAATCTCTAAAATGGCTTCTTCTCAACGGTGAAATACCGGGAAGTGATGGCGATCACAATAAACCAAAACCAGATGAATTCAACAATAATAATGACCAGGCGGATTAGTACATACGACGGCTCAGGCCAAGTAAATCCATTATTTTGGTGGCTATCTCCTCTACGGAGTGATTGGTGGAGTTTAGGTAGCGGATTTGGTTATTCCGGAACAAGAGCTCAACCTCGCTGACCTCGAAACGGCACTGGCGCAATGAAGCGTACTGACTGTTGTTCAGTCGTTCATCCCGAATGGCGGCCAGACGCTCCGCATCGATGGTCAATCCGAATAATTTATCATGAAATGGTTTCAAAGCCGCGGGCAAACGCAAATTATCCATATCATCGGCGATAAACGGATAATTGGCGGCGCGGATGCCGTATTGCATGGCCAGATAAAGGCTGGTAGGGGTTTTTCCGCAGCGGGAAACGCCCAGTAGAATGATTTGCGCCTGGTCGAGATTGCGCAGCGAAATCCCGTCGTCGTGGGCGAGGGTATAATCAATGGCCGCGATGCGTGCATCGTATCTGTTCAGATTGGTGGCGGTCAGCCCATGGGTGCGGTGCGCCACCGGATCCGGCGATAACCCCAGCTCCTGTTGCAGGGGCGCCACCAGGGCTTGCACCACATCCTGGCAAAAGCCGTCGCTGGCTTCCACGATGGTGCGGACAACCGGCGAAACGATGGAATAAAAAACCAGGGGCCGAATGCCGCTTTGCTTATAAATCGCATTTATCTGTTCGCTTACGGCAATAGCGCGGGATTCCGTTTCAACAAAAGGCAACGTATAACTGTTGGTGGTCACCGGGAATTGCGACAGCACCGCATGGCCGACCACTTCGGCGGTAATGGCGGTGCCGTCCGAGATAAAAAATACGCTTCTTTCCA
Source organism: Sodalis sp. RH16 (assembly GCF_047324245.1). Lineage (NCBI taxonomy): Bacteria > Pseudomonadati > Pseudomonadota > Gammaproteobacteria > Enterobacterales > Bruguierivoracaceae > Sodalis > Sodalis sp. RH16. The sequence goes on from NZ_CP178737.1 coordinate 4,733,085, forward strand.
TATGTCGCTCCCGCGGTTTGTTGGGCTAAACTCTGAATTTTAGCGCTGGCTCGATTCATCCCGGGCCCGCGTATTAGGCTTTATGCTACGCTCACTGAATAACGCTTTTCCCACCAGACTTTTTCATTATAAGTAAAAGGATGACGCAGATGTCTATAACTGACAATGATACTGATAATATACTCTGGTATAACCAACTCGGGATGCATGATGTTGACCGGGTAGGGGGTAAAAACGCCTCCCTGGGAGAAATGATAACCCATTTATCCGCGCTGGGAGTCTCGGTGCCCAACGGTTTCGCCACGACCGCCGACGCATTTAATGACTTTCTTAACCAGAGCGGCATCAACCAACGTATATATGACCTGCTGGACCGCCTTGATGCCGATGATATCGGCGAGCTTTCGGCGGCCGGCAATCAGATCAGGCAGTGGATAATCGACACCCCGTTTCAGCCTGCCTTGCAGGCGGCCATTACGTCGGCCTACCGGACATTGTCCGCTGACGACAGCGAGGCGTCTTTTGCCGTGCGCTCGTCAGCCACCGCGGAAGATATGCCTGACGCGTCATTCGCCGGCCAGCAGGAAACCTTTCTGAATGTTCAGGGTATCGATGCGGTAATGACCGCCATCAAGCATGTCTACGCTTCCCTGTTCAACGATCGCGCCATCTCCTACCGGGTACATCAGGGTTACGATCACCGCGGCGTGGCGCTCTCCGCCGGCGTGCAGCGCATGGTGCGTTCCGACCTGGCGGCATCCGGGGTAATGTTTACCATTGATACGGAATCCGGTTTCGATCAGGTGGTATTCATTACCGCCGCCTACGGACTGGGCGAAATGGTGGTGCAAGGCGCGGTGAATCCGGATGAATTCTACGTGCATAAACCTACGCTGCAGGCCGGGAAACCGGCCATAGTGCGACGGAATATCGGTTCCAAAAAAATCCGTATGGTCTATGCCGGCAGCCAGGAACATGGAAAGCAGGTCCGCATTGAAGATGTGCCTGAAGCAGAACGGCATCGTTTTGCCCTTACCGATGATGAAGTCCAGGCGTTGGCCCGCCAGGCATTGCAAATAGAACAGCATTATCAGCGCCCGATGGATATTGAGTGGGCCAAGGACGGCCATACCGGTCAATTATTCATTGTCCAGGCCCGGCCGGAAACGGTGCGGTCACGGGGGCAGGTCATGGAGCGCTACCAGCTCAAATCCCGCGGCGAGGTGCTGATCGAGGGGAGGGCCATCGGCCATCGCATCGGCGCCGGTCCGGTCAAGGTCATCCATGACATCAGCGAAATGAACCGGGTTGAAGCCGGCGACGTGCTGGTCACCGACATGACCGATCCGGACTGGGAACCCATTATGAAAAAGGCCGCCGCCATCGTCACTAACCGCGGCGGACGCACCTGTCACGCGGCCATTATCGCCCGCGAATTGGGCATCCCGGCGGTGGTGGGCTGCGGCGACGCCACCGAGCGCGTCACGGAAGGCCAGAATGTCACGGTATCCTGCGCGGAGGGAGACACCGGTTATGTTTATCATGAACTGCTGGATTTTGACGTCAATAGCGCCAAAATTGAACAAATGCCGGCGCTGCCGCTGAAAATCATGATGAATGTCGGCAATCCCGACCGGGCATTCGACTTTGCCTGCCTACCCAATGACGGCGTGGGCCTGGCGCGGCTGGAGTTTATCATTAACCGCATGATTGGCGTTCATCCCCGGGCATTACTGGAATTCGACCAGCAAACGCCGCAGTTGCGCGAAGAGATCGGGCGGATGATTCAAGGTTACGCCGGTCCGAAAGAGTATTATATCGCCCGCTTGACTGAGGGCGTGTCTACCCTGGCCGCGGCGTTCTGGCCGAAACGGGTCATCGTGCGTCTTTCCGATTTCAAAACCAACGAATATGCCAACCTGGTGGGCGGCGATAAATATGAACCCTCGGAAGAGAACCCGATGCTGGGCTTTCGCGGCGCGGGCCGGTATATCGCCGACAGCTTCAAGGCCTGTTTTGCCTTGGAATGCGATGCCATCAAGCGGGTACGCAACGAGATGGGGCTGACCAATGTGGAGATCATGATTCCGTTTGTCCGCACCGTCGCCCAGGCCGAGGCGGTGGTGGAGGAACTGGCGCGGCAGGGATTAAAGCGCGGCGAGCAGGGACTTAAAATCATCATGATGTGCGAGATCCCCTCCAATGCCCTGCTGGCGGAGCGATTCCTTGAGCACTTTGACGGTTTCTCCATTGGTTCCAATGATATGACCCAGCTGGCGCTGGGACTGGACCGGGATTCAGGTCTGGTATCGGCCCTGTTCGACGAACGGGATGAGGCAGTGAAAGCGCTATTGTCCATGGCGATTGTCGCGGCTAAAAAACAGGGTAAATATGTCGGGATTTGCGGTCAGGGGCCGTCGGATCATGAGGATTTTGCCGCCTGGCTCATGGAACAGGGCATCGACAGCCTGTCGCTGAATCCGGATACGGTAGTCAAAACCTGGCTTAGCCTGGCGGAGATTAAATAACCTTATTATTAATCTGGATTACTAATCGGGAAAAACAGCCGGGCATGCCCCGGCTGTTTTGTATTAGGCGGTGTATTAGGTTGTGTATTAGCTTAAAAAAATTGAACAAAATAAATTAATTTAAGTAAGAACGTTATTTGGCGGAATAAAAAAAAGCCCATCCTATGAGACGGGCAAAGACTACACACAGCAATTCATTTAACTCAGGGGAAACCGTGATGTAAAATCAGAGAGTTGAGTTAATTGATGCCCCAATGATATGAATTGCGGGGCATTGAGTCATTAAGAATCATCCTAATCATTGAATACTAATTAATTATTATCAATATAATAAGAAATATGTCTGATGCCCAGAACAATCGCGGCCGTTATATCTTCTAACCGGAAATAGAGACAGTGCAGGAATAATAAGGCTGACTGAGAAATTAATCCGGAAAATCCAAAGGGGCTTTCTGATATGGAACCCGGCGTCGATATCGCGGCCGGGCGTGGATGGGGACTTAGCCGGCCTTGCCCGCTACGAGCCGCCGGCGGTTGCGGTCATAACCGCAACCGTGCCTTAAGGAATATCCCGCAGGTGTTTACCCGGATCGTGTATTTCACCGGGCTCCGGCGCTTCGTGAACCCAGGCAAAGCACAGGCGATAGGATACCGCCAGCACCACGGGACCAATAAACAGCCCGATCATGCCGAAGGCGAGCAATCCGCCGATAACGCCGCACAGCACCAGGAGAATAGGTAAATCCGCCCCCATGCGGATAAAGACCGGCCGCAGGAAATTATCCAGCGTGGCTACTACGCAGCTCCATATCAGCAGCAGGGTGCCCCAGGTGGTCTCACCGCTCCAATAGAGCCAGATCATGGCGGGAATCAAGACCAGCAAAGGGCCAAGCTGGGCGATGCACAGAATAAACATCACGATGGTCAGGATGGTGGCAAAGGGGATGCCGGCCACCGCCAGGCCTATTCCTCCCAGCACCGCCTGGACAATGGCGGTTAACACCACCCCCAGAGCCACCGCGCGGATGGCCTGCGCCGCCAGCAGCACAGAGGCGTCTCCCCGTTCGGCTCCCAAACGGATGGCGAAATGGCGCACCGCCAGTCCCACCCGCTCACCGCGGATATACAGCAGGACGCTGAACAGGATCATCAGGCCGCAATGGATGAGAAAGCTGCCCACCTGCGCCACCTGCGCCAGCAGCCAGGTGGCCGATTGGCCGATATAGGGTTGCACTTTGCTCATGAGCAGGCTGCCGCCGCCGGAGATCATGGCCTGCCAGCCGGAATAAAGCTTGTGGCCCACCAGGGGGATATCGTGCAGCCAATGCAGTGTCGGCAAGGTTAATCGATTCGGCTGGGTGGCCCAGGCAAGCAGTGGAGCGCTATTGTCAATCAGGCTGCTCACCAAAAAGGATACCGGCAGTACAAAAAGCAGCAGCAGCAAAATGGTCATCGCCAGGACCGCCAGTGAGCGTCGTCCCCAAAACAGGTTTTGTAATCTTATCAGCAGCGGCCAGGTGGCAATCACCACCATGCTGGCCCAGGCGAATCCCAGGATAAAAGGCTGTACCACCCAAAAGCAGGCCAGGCTCATCAGCGCGATAAACGCAACGCCGAACAGCATTCTGGGCAGATCGATCAGTTGACGCGGGTAATCCATGTAAGCGTTTTTCACCTCAGTTAACAGGCAGGTCAAGAGATATACTAGGTCCTTCGGCTACAGCCTTAATGATGCGTTATTTCACGCTTTTTTGACAGCTTGCGCTAAAAACTTTAACGCCGATATTACAGTGACTCCCTGTATGCCGATGTGAACGGGCTCCGCAGGAGAAGATTTTTTCCTCACAGCGCGCAAGGTAAAAAGAAATATGATAAAACAACCCTACCATGCCGATACCACACACTTTCGAAAAAACAGGCTCACCGTTAATGATTCCTCAGATTTCCCAGGCCCCTGGGCTTGCCAAACCGGTAATTGATTTTCTCCATGAACTGAAATTCAACGGCTTTGCCGGCGACAGCGCCACCAGTTATGCCGACCGGCTCACCATGGCCACCGATAACAGCGTTTATCAATTATTGCCCGACGCGGTGGTTTTTCCCCGCAGCACAGATGATGTGGCGCTTATCGGCAAGCTGGCGGCAGACCCGCGGTTCGCCTCGATCACCTTCACCCCCCGCGGCGGTGGAACCGGCACCAACGGCCAGTCTCTCAATACCGGTATCGTAGTGGATATGTCCCGTTATATGAACCGTATCCTGGACGTGAATACCGAGCAAGGCTGGGTCAAAGTGGAAGCGGGGGTCATCAAGGATCAGCTGAATCTGTTTTTAAAGCCGCTGGGGTATTTTTTCGCTCCCGAATTATCCACCAGTAATCGCGCCACCCTTGGCGGCATGGTGAATACCGATGCCTCCGGGCAGGGGTCGCTGGTGTATGGCAAGACTTCGGATCATGTTCTGGGCCTGCGTGCCGTGCTGTTGGGCGGCGAGCAGATTGAGACCCGCGCCATGAGCATTGCCGACGCCGAGGCGCTTGCCGCCGGGGAGGGAGCTGCGGGGCGTATTTACCGCACGGTGCTGGACAGCTGCCGGGCGCGGCGGTCGCTGATTCTGGAAAAATTCCCCAAGCTTAACCGGTTTCTCACCGGTTATGATTTGCGCCACGTCTTCAGCGACGATATGCAGACCTTCGATCTGGGCCGGATTCTCACCGGATCGGAAGGGACGCTGGCCTTTATCACCGAAGCCCGGCTGGATATCACGCCGCTGCCGAAAGTCCGGCGGCTGGTGAATATCAAATACGACTCTTTCAATTCCGCGCTGCGCAGCGCGCCTTTCATGCTGGAAGCCCATGCATTGTCGGTGGAAACCGTCGACTCCAAGGTGCTAGACCTGGCGCGGGAAGACATCATCTGGCATTCGGTGAAAGAGCTGATACAGGACGTACCGGGGCGGGAGGTATTGGGACTGAATATCGTCGAGTTCGCCGGTGACGATCTTTCCCTTATCAACCAGCAGTTGGCCGCCCTGTGCCAAAGATTGGACGGGCTGATGGCCGCGCGGCAGGAAGGGGTTATCGGTTACCAGATCTGCGATCGGCCGGCGGATATCGAGCGTATCTACGCCATGCGTAAAAAAGCGGTGGGGTTGCTGGGCAACAGCAAAGGGCCCGCCAAGCCTATCCCGTTCGCCGAGGACACCTGCGTACCGCCGCAGCATCTGGCCGACTATATTGTCGAGTTCCGGCAATTGCTCGACAGCCATCATCTGCAATACGGCATGTTCGGCCACGTGGATGCCGGGGTGCTGCACGTCAGGCCGGCGCTGGATATGTGCGATCCGGCGCAGGAAGTATTGATGAAAACGCTGTCGGATCGGGTGGTCGCCCTCACCGCCAAGTACGGCGGGTTGCTGTGGGGCGAGCATGGCAAGGGTTTTCGCGCCGAGTACAGTCCGGCATTTTTCGGCGAAACGCTTTATGAAGAATTGAGAAGAATAAAATCGGCGTTTGATCCCTATAACCGCCTCAACCCCGGCAAAATCTGCTCTCCACTGGAGAGCAGCGCGCCGATGAAAACCGTCGACGGGGTGAAACGGGGCGCTTATGACCGGCAAATCCCCATTGCGGTCCGGAACTCTTTTCGCGGCGCGATGGAGTGCAACGGCAACGGGCTTTGTTTCAATTTCGATGCCCGCAGTCCCATGTGTCCGTCGATGAAAATCACCGGCGACCGCATCCATTCGCCCAAAGGGCGGGCGACGCTGGTACGGGAGTGGCTGCGGCTGCTGGCGGAGCAGGGGGTGGACCCGCTGGAGCTGGAAAAGAATCTGCCCGCCGGGATGGCGAGCCTGCGCGATTTGGTGGCGCGGGCGCGCAACAGCCGGCGGGCCGACCGCGGCGAATATGATTTTTCCCATGAGGTCAAAGCGGCCATGTCCGGCTGTCTGGCCTGCAAGGCCTGTTCTACCCAATGCCCCATCAAGATTGATGTGCCGGGATTTCGGTCGCGCTTTCTCCAGCTTTATCACAGCCGCTATCTGCGCCCCTTGCGCGATCACCTGGTGGCCGGCGTGGAAAGCTATGCGCCTTTGATGGCGCGAGCGCCGTCATTTTTCAATTTTTTTCTAAAACAGCCCTGGTTGAATGAATTGAGCCGCAAACGCATCGGCATGGTGGATTTGCCGCTGCTGTCGGCCCCTTCGCTGCGCGCGCAGCTGGCGGGGCATCGCGCCGCCGATACCACGCTGGAACAGCTGGAAGCCATGAGCGCCGAACAGCGGCAAGGACATGTGCTGGTGGTGCAGGATCCCTTTACCAGCTATTACGATGCCGGCGTGGTGACGGATTTTATCCGGCTGGTGGAAAAGCTGGGTTTTAAACCGGTGCTGCTGCCTTTTTCGCCGAACGGTAAAGCCCAGCACATCAAAGGTTTTTTGCAGCGCTTTGCCAAAACCGCCGCCAAAACCGCCGATTTTCTTAACCGTACCGCGCTGCTGGGCTTGCCCATGGTGGGTGTGGACCCGGCTCTGGTCCTTTGTTATCGCGATGAATACCGGGAGGCGTTGGGTGACGGGTTGGGAAATTTCAAGGTTATGCTGGTACATGAATGGTTGATGGGCCTGCCGCAGACCCTGTCCCCGGCGCCGTCAGCGGAAAATACCTGGTATCTTTTCGGCCACTGCACCGAATCCACCGAACTTCCCGCCAGCGGCCAGCAATGGGCGTCCATCTTTTCCCGCTTCGGCGCCCGGCTGGAGAACGTCAGCGTCGGCTGCTGCGGCATGGCCGGCACCTATGGCCATGAAAGCGCCAATGTGGAAAATTCTTTGGGTATTTATGCCCTCTCCTGGCAGCAGCCCCTGCAGCGTTTGCCGCGGACGCGTTGTCTGGCCACCGGCTACTCCTGCCGCAGCCAGGTGAAACGCATCGAAGGCGAGGGCATTCGCCATCCTTTACAGGCTTTACTGGAGATCATGTGATGATTTGGAAACGACCGGCCTCCCTTGAGGGTCTTAATCAACATAGCCGGAATACCCTGGTCGCCCATCTGGGCATTGTCTATACCCGTATCGGCGACGACGAACTGGAAGGGGTGATGCCGGTGGACCACCGGACCCGTCAACCGTTCGGTTTGCTGCACGGCGGCGCTTCGGCGGTGCTGGCGGAATCCCTGGGCTCGGTGGCGGGTTATCTTTGTACCGAAGGCGGGCAGCGGGTGGTGGGGCTTGAAATCAACGCCAATCACCTGCGCGGCGTTACGGAGGGCAGCGTACGCGGCGTCTGCCGCCCCCTGCACGTCGGGCGTACCCACCAGGTCTGGGATATCCGCATTCATGACGACCAACAAAGATTGACCTGTATCGCCCGCCTCACCACTGCGGTGCTGGAACCACGCTAAGCTGACCCTGGCGGAGCGGTTGGCCGCTTAACCCTGCTGACGGGCGTGCGCGTCGGCGCGGAACTTCAGGCGCACCATCAGCAACGCGGCGAGGGCGGCCATCATTGCCGCGCACAGGTAAAGATAGGACATGCCCAAATGGGACATGACAAAGCCCGCGGCCGGGCCCGCCAGGCTCAGTCCGAGATCGAGGAAAGCGGAATAGGTGCCCAGGGCGGTGCCCTGGTTTTGCGGCGGGACCTGTTTAACCGCTTCCACCCCCAGCGCCGGAAATACCAGGGAAAATCCCGCACCGGTGAGCAGTGCGCCCAAATCCGCCACCATGGCGTCGGGCGCCGCCCAAATCAGTAACAATCCCAGCATCTCGCAAATAAACGACAGGAGCGAGACGGTCAGTCCGCCGTAAATGTTAATAACATTGCCGGAAATCAACCTTACGCCGACAAAGGCACAGCTCATTAGCGTCAGGGAAAACGCCGCTCCGCTCCAGCCGAGATCGGCGAAATAGAGCGTGATAAAACTGACAATCACCCCAAAGCCCATGGTGCCCAGGCCCAATCCGAGGCCATAGGGCCAGATTTTGCCCACCACGGTGGTGAATGCGATGCGCTTTCCGGTAACGATGGAGACTGCCGGTTTGCGCAGCGCCACCGCCCAGGCGCCAAGGCCAATGAAAAGCACAAACACGCCCACCGCCCCGATCCCGCCGAGGGAGTTGAGCCAAACGCCGAGGGGGGCGCCGATGGCGATGGCGCCATAGGTGGCTACGCCGTTCCAGGATATGACCCGGGCGGTATGGAACTGGCCGACCCGGGCGATGCCCCAAAGCGTGGAGCCGGTGCTGGCAAAGCTCTCGCCGATGCCCAGCACCAGCCTGCCGATGAACAGCAGCCCGAGGCTGCTCCAGGGCGTTGCCGTCATCCAGGCGGCCAAAAGATACATCAGTCCGCTAAGACCACAGCAGCTCAATCCGATCAAGACCACTTTCTTGGGTCCCAGCATGTCGGCATAGCGTCCCGCATGGGGGCGGCTGAGCAGCGTGGCGATATATTGTATACTGATGGCGAAGCCGGCGATGACGGTGTTAAAGCCCAGCCGGTTATGGGTAAAACCGGGAATAATGGCCAGCGGCAGGCCGATGGACAGGTAGCAGATAAAGGTAAAAAAGACGATGGGTATGATAAGTTTGTTGAGCTGAGGCGTGGTTAAGACGGGCTTGGGAACCGCTGACGAAGGCATAAGCGTGAGAGATCCGGCAATTGACTGTTTTCAATAGCATAACGCGAGCGGGCCGGACTATCTCCTTAAAAAATGCTAATAATTGTATTATTATTGCCGGCCGCCGGTCTGCCACATGGGCTAAATGGCGGAAATGTGATATAATTGTATTATAATTGTAACGAAAGAAAAAGACGGTTTAGCAGGTCGGCGCCTCCCCGGCCATGAGCGGGCCGGGAGTAAAGGTTCCGGCGCTTATGGCACGGATTGCTTGTTAAAAACCCTGCGCGCGGGGGTAATGTAAAGTAGCATGGCGGGACCGGATCTTATTATTGTCTATTTGTTTTAGTTGTTTAAACCGAACGGGTAAATAATGATGGTAATCATTATCAATTAACGCCCTGGTGCTTTATTCGGCAATACCCCTATATTCAGCGCCTGATGATGGTTCCTTGTACAAAAATGTACATAACGGCGACGTTCGGTTCGCCTGTCATAAAAATAGTTTTTTTCGATGAATTATTTGTCACTGCAAGAAAAAAAAAGATCTGATAATTATTTTGTGGTTTTTATTTTGATCAAACTACTTTAAAATCAATATAGTATAAATATTTAGTTCATATATTATAACAACTTAAATCGTTAAAACATCGCCGCCAATCCGAATAGACCGGCATTTACCGCCGCTTTTGTCTATTCCCCTGCTAAGGGCAAGGTTGCAGTGTTAATTGATATCACTAACATAGAGAGATTGCGGTTTATCAATCTTGTCATATTGAGAGGTCAGTTTTATGCAAACGGACACCGTTGAAACTTTTTCACTCGAGGATAATACCTGGCAAGGCCTGACCCTGAGCGAAGCAGCAGCCAAACAGATACGTCGCCTGGCGGAGCAGAATGCCGAAATGCGGGGGTTGCGCCTGGGTGTAAAACAATCGGGTTGCGCCGGCTTCGGCTATGTGGTGGAGATGGCTACCCGTCAAGAGGATAGCGAACTGGTTTATGAACGTGATGGGGCCCACCTCTATGTGCCGCTTAAAGCCATGCCTTTTATTGACGGCACGGAAGTGGATTATGTGCAGGAAGGCCTGAATCACGTATTTAAATTCAATAATCCCAAAGCTCAGCATGCCTGCGGGTGTGGCGAAAGCTTTGGTCTTTGAGCGGATGAACCATTATGGCACGAAGCAATATTGAAACTCCCGAGCCCATCAATGCCGCGCCGGAGCCCTGGGTAAAAAGCGCTAACTATAAAGAAGGCTTTTTTACCCAACTGGTCACTGACGAGCTGGCCCATGGCATCAGCGAAGAGGTGGTGCGGGCTATTTCGGCGAAACGCAACGAACCGGAATGGATGCTGGAGTTTCGCCTTAATGCCTATCGCGCCTGGCTGAATATGGAAGAACCGCACTGGTTGAAAGCGTACTATAAGCCGCTGGACTATAACGAATACAGCTATTATTCCGCGCCTTCCTGCGGCAGTTGCGATGATAACTGCGGCTCCCAGCCGGGGGCGATGCAACAGCCCGGCGTCGACGCGGCGAACAGCTATCTCACCACCGAGGTGGAAGCGGCGTTCAACCAGCTGGGCGTACCGGTACGGGAAGGCTCGGAAGTCGCCGTGGACGCTATTTTCGACTCGGTGTCGGTATCCACCACCTATCGCGATAAGCTGGCGAAAGAGGGCATTATTTTCTGCTCCTTCGGCGAGGCCATTCACGAACATCCGGATCTGGTTCGCCAGTATCTGGGCAGCGTAGTGCCTCCCAACGATAACTTTTTCGCCGCGCTGAATTCCGCTGTGGCCTCGGACGGCACCTTTGTCTACATCCCGAAAGGGGTGCGTTGTCCCATGGAGCTTTCCACCTATTTTCGCATCAATGCGGCGAAAACCGGCCAGTTCGAACGGACAATCCTGATTGCCGATGAAGACAGCTACGTCAGCTATATCGAAGGATGTTCGGCGCCGGTGCGCGACAGCTATCAGCTGCATGCCGCGGTGGTGGAGGTCATCGTCCACAAGAATGCCGAGGTAAAATATTCTACGGTGCAGAATTGGTTCGCGGGCAGCGAAACCGAGGGGGGCATCTTGAACTTTGTCACCAAGCGGGCACTGTGCGAAGGGGAAAATTCCAAGATGTCCTGGACCCAGTCGGAAACCGGCTCGGCCATCACCTGGAAGTATCCTAGCTGTATCTTGCGCGGCGACAATTCGGTAGGGGAATTTTTCTCTGTAGCCCTGACCAACGGCAACCAGCAGGCCGATACCGGCACCAAGATGATTCACATCGGTAAAAATACCCGCTCCACCATTATCTCCAAGGGTATTTCCGCGGGTAAAAGCGAGAATACCTACCGCGGCCTGGTGAAGATTATGCCCACCGCCACCAATGCCCGTAATTACACCCAGTGTGATTCGATGCTTATCGGCAGCGAAAGCGGCGCGCACACCTTTCCTTATGTGGAAGTGCGCAACAGCACCGCCCAGTTGGAGCACGAGGCCACCACCTCGCGCATCGGCGAGGATCAACTGTTTTATTGCCGCCAGCGCGGCATCAGCGAAGACGACGCCATTTCGATGATTGTCAACGGCTTCTGCAAGGACGTGTTCTCTGAATTGCCGTTGGAATTCGCCGTGGAGGCGCAGAAACTTTTAGCCATCAGTCTTGAACATAGTGTGGGTTAAGCCATTGACCACACAGTAAGTATTCTGCCTGATTGCTGGTCTGGATAGTCGGGTAAAGGAAAAAAAATGTTAACAGTTCGTAATTTGAACGTGAGTGTGGAAGATAACAGCATCCTCAAGGGCCTGAACCTTGAAGTTAAACCCGGCGAGGTGCACGCCATCATGGGGCCGAACGGTTCCGGGAAAAGCACCTTGTCCGCCACGCTGGCGGGACGGGAAGATTACCGGGTCACCGAGGGGGAAGTGCTGTTCAAGGGCAGGGATTTGCTGACGCTGGATCCTGAGGAGCGCGCCGGGGAAGGGATTTTCATGGCCTTCCAATATCCGGTTGAAATCCCGGGCGTCAGCAACCAGTTCTTTTTACAGACGGCGGTGAACGCGGTACGCAAATATCGTGGTCAGGAACCGCTGGATCGTTTTGATTTTGCCGATTTCATCGAAGAAAAAATCGCCTTGCTGAAAATGCCGGCGGATCTCCTGACCCGGTCGGTAAACGTCGGCTTTTCCGGCGGTGAAAAAAAACGCAATGACATTCTGCAAATGGCGGCCCTTGAGCCTTCCCTCTGCATCCTGGATGAAACCGACTCCGGTCTGGATATCGATGCGCTGAAAATCGTGGCGCACGGGGTCAATACCCTGCGTAACCAAAATCGCTCATTTATTATCGTCACCCATTACCAGCGTATCCTGGATTATATCAAACCGGATCAGGTCCATGTGCTTTATCAGGGCCGCATCGTGAAATCCGGCGATTTCGCCCTGGTGAAACAGCTGGAGGAGCAAGGCTATGGCTGGCTTACCGAACAAGAATAATGCCCGGACACTGCAGCAGTGGCATCATTTATTCGAAGGCCAGAGCGTTTCCCGCTCAGCGCAATCCTACGCCCATTGGCAAAACGTGGAACGGCTGGGTTTGCCTACGCGCAAGCACGAGCAGTGGAAATACACCCCTCTGGAAGGATTGCTGTCCCATCGTTTCTCCCAGGCGCAGGCACAGTCCGTTACCCCGGAGCAGCGCGACCGGCTGAGTCTGCCGCTGGATGCCGTGCGGCTGGTGTTTATTGACGGACGGTTCGAGCCGGGCCTGAGCGACAGCGCTACCGGTTCCTGGCTTATCGACATTGAGCGCGGCGCGGCGCGCACGACCCTGCCCGAGCCTATCCAGCCGGAAATATTTTTGCATCTGACCGAGAGCCTCAGCCGCGAAACCACCCGTATCCGGCTGCCCGCCGGCAAAACGGCGGAAAAACCGCTCTACCTTCTGCATATCAGCAGCGGCGTTGACGATGCCGAAGAGCTGAATACCCTGCATTACCGCCACCATGTTGATGTGGAACGCGGGGCGCAGGCCGAGGTTATCGAACATTTTGCCAGCCTGGACGGGCAGGGGCATTTTACCGGCGCCCGCCTTACCATGACGGTGGGGGATAACGCGCGGTTAAGCCATATCAAGCTGGCGTTTGAAAATCGCGCCAGTTACCACTTTGCCCATGATGATATCGTTATCGGCCGCGACGCCTTCGTACGCAGCAACAGCTTTTTGCTCGGCGCCGGTCTGACCCGTCATCAGGTAAGCGCCCGGCTTGACGGCGAGGGATCCGACCTGGCCATTAACAGCCTGCTGTTGCCGTCGGAAAATGACGTGACCGACACCCGGACGTATCTGGAGCATAACAAAGGATATTGCCTGAGCCGCCAGCTGCACAAAATCATTGCCCGCGATCGGGGCAAAGGCGTATTCAACGGTCTTATCAAGGTGGCCAAATACGCGGTGAAAACCGACGGACGGATGACCAACAATAATCTGCTGTTGGACCGGCTGTCCGAGGTGGACACCAAACCACAGCTGGAAATTTACGCTGACGACGTCAAATGCAGCCATGGGGCTACCGTGGGCCGGATAGATGATGAGCAGATGTTCTATTTACGCTCACGGGGCATTCCCCGCCAGGAAGCGCAGGAGATGATTATCCATGCGTTTGCCGCCGAAATCACCGAGGCGATGGACAACCAGGTCGTGCGGAAAACCGTATTGGCCCGTATCGCCGATGCTTTGCAAGGAGGGAGTCATGTCCTATCCCATTGAACGAGTGCGTGGGGATTTTCCCATTCTGGCACGAGACGTTAACGGACAGCCGCTCACCTATCTTGATAGCGCGGCCAGTGCGCAGAAACCCAATATCGTTATTGATACCGAACGGGATTATTACCGCCAGGGCTATGCCGCCGTGCATCGCGGCATCCATACCCTAAGCGCGCAAGCCACTACCCGGATGGAAGATGTCCGAGCCCAGGCGGCGCGCTTTATCAATGCGGCATCGGATGAGGAAATCATCTTTGTCAAAGGCACCACCGAGGGTATCAACCTGGTGGCCAACAGCTACGGGCGTCAATTTTTCCAGCCTGGGGATAATCTGATCCTGACGGAAATGGAACATCACTCCAATATCGTTCCCTGGCAGCTTATCGCCGCGGAACGGCAGGTGGAAGTCAGGGTATTGCCGTTGTTGGCGGACGGTACGCTGGATGAGGAAAAGCTATCCTCGCTTATTGACGATCGTACGCGGTTGCTGGCCATCACCCAGGTTTCCAATGTGCTGGGCACCGTAAACCCGTTGAAGAGGCTGATCGCACGGGCTCGCGCTGCCGCCGATCTGGTGGTGTTGGTGGACGGAGCCCAGGGCATCATGCATGGCAAAGTGGATGTGCAGGCGCTGGATTGCGATTTCTATGCCTTCTCCGGCCATAAGATTTATGGTCCGTCCGGTATCGGTATCCTGTATGGTAAAAAAGCGCTGCTGGACCGGATGCCGCCATGGGAGGGGGGCGGGTCGATGATCCAATCCGTCAGCCTGACGGAAGGCACCACCTTTCTCGAACCGCCCTGGCGTTTCGAAGCGGGTTCTCCGAATACCGCGGGCATGATGGGCTTGGGGGCGGCGCTGAGCTATGTGGAAAGCCTGGGCCTGGATAATATCCGGCAGTACGAGGGCGAGCTGATGCACTATGCCTTGGAGTCATTGCAGCAGGTGCCGGATTTGATCCTGTATGGTCCCGCGGATCGGGCTGGGGTTATCGCGTTCAACCTGGGCAAACACCATGCCTATGATGTGGGTAGCTTCCTCGATCAGTACGGTATTGCCATTCGTACCGGCCACCATTGCGCGATGCCGCTGATGGCTTATTATCAGGTGCCTAGTATGTGTCGCGCCTCCCTGGCCCTGTATACCACCCGTGAGGACATTGATCGGCTGGTGACCGGTCTGGTACGAGTCCGGCGTTTGCTGGGCTGAATCCGTCGCCTGTGGAGAACATGAGTCATGGCGAATCTGCCGGATAAGAATAAACTACTGCGTAACTTTTCCCGCTGCAGTAATTGGGAAGAGAAGTATATGTATATCATTGAATTGGGCGCTCAATTGGATCCGCTGCCCTCGGGAACCCGTATTGCCGGCAATTTGATTTCCGGCTGCCAGAGCCAGGTGTGGATCGTTATGAACCGTGATCCCCAGACGGGGGAAGTGAGGTTTTTCGGCGACAGCGACGCGGCCATTGTGAAGGGACTGATAGCCACGGTATTCGTTTTTTATCACGGCCTGGCGCCTTCGGAGATTGTCGCAGAGGATGTGCGGCCGTTTTTCAGCGAACTGGCCTTGAGCCAGCATCTCACTCCGTCCCGCTCCCAGGGGTTGGAGGCCATGGTGCGCGGCATTCGGAAAAAAGCCGCCGCATTGCATTAAAAGGCTACGCCTCAGTCCTCAAAATGCCCCACCGGCAGGATCCTCCTTCAACAGGTTCGTTGCACGATCGGTGATAGCGGGCCTACCGTGGCATGGGGCGCTCCGGCCGCCGCAAGACGGCGGCTTCGACCCCATTGCCGCGGTCTCCCTTTAACAGGCTCGTTGCACGATCGGCGCCGGCGGGCCTACCGTGGCATGGGGCGCTCCGGCCGCCGCAGGACGGCGGCTTCGACCCCATTGCCGCGGTCTCCCTTTAACAGGCTCGCTGCACGTTCGGCGCCGGCGGGCCTACCGTGGCATGGGGCGCTCCGGCCGCCGCAGGACGGCGGCTTCGACCCCATTGCCGCGGTCTCCCTTTAACAGGCTCGCTGCACGTTCGGCGCCGGCGGGCCTACCGTGGCATGGGGCGCTACGCCTGTCTCTTTTTATCGGCGAATTCTTATTGCAGGGGTCGGCAGGCGGCTGCTATTGGTGGTGATGTTTATTGTCCGCCGGTGAGAAGTCTGCCGGAAAACCGGATTTGAAAATAAAAACTGCTAGGAAGACACTATGAATCGAACCTTGACCCTAATAGGTTTTGCCATGGCCGCCTGCTTGGCGGGAGCCATCGGCAGCGCGGCGGCTACCGAGTATCCGTTGCCGCCGCCTGACAGTCGCCTTATCGGTGAGAATACCATAGCCACGGTGGCCAATAACGGCGGTTCGCTGGAGGCGGTGGCCGCGCAATATAAAATAGGTTTATTGGCGATGCTGGAGGCCAATCCCGGCACCGATCCCTATTTGCCGACGCCGGGTACCGAGCTCACCATTCCCGCGCAGATGCTGTTGCCCGATGCTCCGCGAAAAGGCATTGTCATCAATCTTGCCGAACTGAGGCTATTTTATTATCCCCCCGGGGGCAACAGCGTCATCGTTTACCCCATCGGCATCGGCCAGCTGGGTCGTAATACGCCGGTCATGGTTACCTCCATCGTCAAGAAGATCACCAACCCTACCTGGACGCCGACCCCAAATATCCGCAAGCATTATCTGGCTGAGCAGGGTATTACGCTGCCGGCGGTGGTTCCGGCCGGCCCGGACAACCCCATGGGATTGTTCGCCCTGCGTCTGTCGGCGGGCGGCGGGACCTATCTTATCCACGGAACCAATGCCAATTTCGGCATCGGCATGCGGGTCAGCTCCGGGTGTATCCGGTTACGTCCCGATGATATCCAGGCATTGTTCGAGCAGGTGCCTGTCGGCACCCGGGTGCAGGTGGTGAATGAACCCATTAAGGTGGCCGTTGAACCCGACGGCAAGCGATATATGGAAGTACATCAGCCTTTGTCCCGCAACGATAAGGACGATCCGCAGACTATGCACATCGCCCTTACGCCAAAGGTGAAAAAATTCATCGGCGACAAAGCCTCGGATAAAACGGTCGCCGATGAAGCGATAGTCCGCCGCGCCGGTATGCCGATCCTGATTTCCTCCGGTATTGCCGAAGACAGTTTGCCGCCGGCCGATATGTCCGCGCCGGTACCCCAATCATCTCCTGCGGCGACCGTTAGTCGGGTTGCTGAAAGCGATGGCGCGCTCTAGCGTGTAAAGGCTGCCAAACGGCAATCCTGGCCATTGTGGGTCATTGGTCGTGTGGTGGGGTCAGTCAGAGGATAAAACAGCGCTATGAGGGGATTTGGGGCTTGCAGCGCAGCGGCAGAAAGGGTTCCTAAGGATAAACGAGAAGGCAAACCCGGCACAAAAAAAATGGCGCACAATGTGCGCCATTTTCTAAACAAGGAAGCTCTTATTTACGATAAGAGTGAGCTTGGTTATCCAAACGTTGGTTAGCACGGGCAGCGTCGTCTTTAGCAGCCTGTACGTCGGAACGAATAGCGTTCACATCGTTGCTGAGCTGGTCAACTTTCGCGTTCAGAGTTTGAACGTCAGAGGACAGCTGATCGATTTTAGCGTTGCTTGAACAGCCAGCAAGCATAGCAGAACATAAAATTACCGCGCCCAGTACCAGTTTAGTACGATTCATTATTAATACCCTCTAGATTGAGTTAATCTCCATGTAGCATTACAAGTATTACACAAAGTATTTTCGAAAGAGAAATAATTTTACTAGTAAAACGATTAATTTCGACCGAATGCTCAAAGAAACGTCTTGTTTTACAGAGACGTTAAAAAAAAGAGGCGTAACTTCCAGGTGCCATAAGATAACTCTGATTAAAGGGGAGATAAAAAGTATCGTTTATTTTGTGCTGTGCGGGTTGATTTTATTGGCGGGACTGGTGCGAATCGCGAGAATTAACATATTTAAGACGGTGAGCAAACAGTTGTGCAAATCTATGGCTTATACCTGTTGCTATAACTAAGGCGAAGCTGGGATGAAAGCCCGTGCTTAAACCTCGAGGGTACGAACAATCGGCAAAAAAAAGCCCCCGACAAGGCGGGGGCTCGGTTTAAACAGGGTGACTTACAGCTGATGGACGGAAGCGGTATTGGTGGTGCCGCTCGGCACCAGGGCTCCGGAAACCATCACTATGATGTCGCCTTTTTGCGCCAGGCCGCATTCTAGGGCCATCGCCTTGCCGATACGGTAGAAATCATCGGTTGAAGCGATCTTGTCCACCAATTGACAGGTTACGCCTTTGGTCAGCAACAGCTGGCGGGCGGTTATTTCGTTGGTGGTCAGCGCCAGGATTTCGGCTTTAGGGAAATATTTACGCACTGCTTTGGCGGATTTGCCGCCTTCGGTCGCCACGACAATCAGCGGGGCTTCCAATTTTTCAGCAGTTTCCACCGCACCGCGGCAAACCGCCTCGGTAATGCGAAGTTTGCGGCTGTCGTTGATGCTTTCGATACGGCTGGGCATCACGCGGTCGGTACGATCGCAAATGGTGGCCATGATGCTGACGGCTTCATGGGGGTATTTGCCCTTGGCGCTCTCACCGGACAGCATAACCGCATCGGTGCCGTCGATAATGGCGTTCGCCACATCACCGGCTTCAGCGCGGGTAGGGCGGGGGTTTTTGATCATGGAGTCGAGCATCTGGGTCGCGGTAATCACGACTTTACGAGAGCGATTACATTTTTCGATCATCATCTTCTGGGCGAAGATAACTTCTTCCACCGGAATTTCCACGCCCAGGTCGCCGCGAGCCACCATGATGCCGTCGGATGCTTCCAGAATTTCGTCGAAATTGTTCAGGCCTTCCTGATTTTCAATTTTCGATATGATCTGGATATGTTCGCCGCCATGCTGTTTGAGATGTTCACGGATTTCCAGAACATCAGAGCGTTTGCGGATAAATGACGCCGCGATGAAATCGACGCCTTGTTCGCAGCCGAAAATCAAGTCGCGTTTGTCTTTTTCCGCCAGGGCCGGCAGTGCAATGGAAACGCCCGGCAGGTTAACCCCTTTGTTTTCACCCAGGTCGCCGTTATTCAGGACCTTACACACCACGGTGGTATCGGTCTTTTCAGTAACGACCATGCCCAGTAAACCGTCATCCACCAAAACGGTGTTGCCGATGGAAAGATCCTGCGGGAAGCCGGTGTAGGTCACCGCAACGCGTTCCTTGTTGCCGATAACGCTTTGATCGGTGGTAAAGGTAAAGCTCTGGCCGGCCAACAGCGAAACGTCGCTGCCGTTTTCCAATTTCATGGTGCGAATTTCCGGGCCTTTGGTATCCAGGAGGATAGCCGCTTTTTTGCCCGTGTTTGCCAGGATGGATCGCAGATTCTTGATACGTTGACCATGTTCTTCATAGTCGCCGTGGGAAAAATTCAGACGCATAACGTTCATGCCGGCGTCCAGCAGTTTGGTCAGCATCTCTACGGATTCGGATTTCGGGCCTATGGTACAAACAATTTTTGTCTTTTTCATAACAATGGTATCTGCAAGTTGTGATGGATGATGAATCTGGTGTATCGCCGGTGAGTATCGACGATGAAAATATGCAGCTCGGCGAGCCTGTTCCCTACGTTCAAGGATAGGTGACAAAAGTGAGAAAGAGATGAAAAAAATGTAAACAAGTCGCCCGGTAAAGCGGGGGACGTTTAACAGGCAAGACTATTTTAATTAGTATGGGGCTAATCAATCGGCTGAAACCATTCAATTGAAATAACGTTTCGTATTATAGTTATTGAGGCGGCGGACACAAGATAAAAACAGCGCAAATAATGCTTTAGGCGTCAAAAAGCGACTTTTTTGGCATATACGCAAAATTTTGTTATCAACTATTGTACATATGTACTACGGAATTAACTCATGTCCAACCGTCCCATGTTACAAATATATTAAAGCATCGGCGCAAACGGCCTGATGATGGGGGTGAGATGGAAGTTTAAACGGAAAAAAGGGTTAAATCAGAAAAGAAAGGAAACAATGGATATGGTGCGTCCGAGTGGACTCGAACCACCGACCCCCACCATGTCAAGGTGGTGCTCTAACCAGCTGAGCTACGGACGCACTAAGGATGGTGCGTTCTAATGGACTCGAACCATCGACCCCCACCATGTCAAGGTGGTGCTCTAACCAACTGAGCTAAGAACGCATACCGGACAACACTGCCAGTCTGACAGCGGGACGAATATTAACGGGCATTATCAACCCTTGCAAGGGGAAAAACCGTTTTTTCCCCGCCAGGTCATCCAACTGCCGACGTAATGTGCAGGAAGCCGTTTTTTTGTCCACGCCGGGACGCGTTGCCGGCGATGGTTTCAGCGCGCCGCGCGGTGGAGAATCTGCAGCGGCGGCTGACGTTGCAGCCAGCGTATGCGCATTGACATCATGATTGCCGCCGAGGTCAGGCCGATAATAAAACCTATCCAGAAACCGCTGGGGCCCATAGCGGGGACCGCATAGTCCGTCAGCGCCAGAACATAGCCGCAGGGCAGGCCCAGCAGCCAGTAAGCGGTAAAAGTGATAAAAAATATCGACCGGGTGTCTTTGTAACCGCGCAGGATGCCGTTGCCAATGACCTGGATTGAGTCGGAAATCTGATAAAGCGCCGCCAGGGACATCAAATGCGATGCCATGCTCACTACCGCCGGGGTGGCATTATACCAGCTGGCGATATGCACCCGGAACCGGTAGGTGAGTATCGCCGTCACGCAGGCCAGCATCACACCGGCGGCCAGGCTGGTCCAGGCGGCGACCCGCGCTTCGTCCACCTTGTTTTCACCCAGGCGGAAACCCACGCGGATCGTGGCCGCCACCCCGATTGACAAGGGCAGTACGAACATCAGCGCGCTGAAGTTCAGGGCGATTTGATGACCGGCTACGGACACAATGCCCAGCGGCGTCACCAGCAGCGCCACCACGGCAAACAGCGTCACCTCGAAAAAGAGCGAGGATGCCACCGGCAATCCCAGCGAGCACAAACGCCGCAGGGTCGGCCAGTGCGGCAGCACGATAGCGACGGCGGTACGGAAATCCGCAAAGGTGCCGGCCCGGCGCACATACAGCCACATGACCCCAAACATAATCCAATACACCGACGCCGTGGCGATGCCACAGCCCACACCGCCCAGGGCCGGCATACCCAGCTTGCCGTAGATAAACACATAATTGATCGGAATATTAGCCGCCAGGCCGAGGAAACCGATGACCATGCCTGGCTTGGTTTTGGAAAGACCTTCGCATTGGCCGCGCAGCACCTGGAAAAACAGATACCCCGGCGCCCCCAGCAGCAGAAAATGCAGATAGGCGACGGCTTTTTGCGCCAGGGCGGGATCGACATGATGCATCCTGCCGATGACAAACCTGGAATGATACAAAAGGAACATAATCAGCAGCGAGACGGACAAGGCCAGCCAAAACCCTTGGCGCACTTGAAAGGCGATGCGATCGCGCCGGCCGGAACCGTTTAGTTGGGCAATGACCGGCGTCAGCGCCATGATAAGACCGTGGCCGAATAAAATAGCGGGCAGCCAGATGGAAGTACCGACGGCGACGGCGGCCATGTCGGTGGCGCTTACGGAGCCGGACATCACGGTATCCACCACGCCCATGGCGGTTTGAGCGATTTGCGCAAGGATCACCGGTAAGGCCAGCGACAATAATGTACGCGCTTCGAGGAAATACTTCTGCACGCAGGCACCTATGATGTTATGGATTAAAAATAATACAAGCTGCAGATAAATTAATGATTATGAGTGAATTTAAGCGGTAATTTATGCGGCGTTTCTGAGGCATAGTGTAATGGATTCCCTGCTTTATACCAGTGCAATAATGCACATTTTCCGTGCATAGCGTTTCGCCGCGGGAGGGTATTTGGTTTTCACCTGAAATTGGGGCAATATAATACCCATCTTTTTAAGGTGTCATTAAAAGAGGTCAAGGCCATGTTTACGGGTATTGTTCAGGGCACCGCGTCGGTGGTGGAAATTGATGAAAAAACCAACTTCCGCACGCATTACATTAAACTGCCGCCGGCGCTGCTGGACGGGCTTGAGACCGGGGCATCGGTGGCCCACAACGGCTGCTGCCTGACGGTGAGCGCCATCAAGGGAGATGTGGCGAGCTTCGACTTGATGAAAGAAACGCTGCGCATTACCAACCTCGGGGAATTACAGGTGGGAGATGAGGTGAACGTGGAGCGTGCCGCTACGTTCAACGCCGAGATTGGCGGCCATGTCATGTCCGGCCATATCATGTGCAGCGCGGAAATCGTTAAAATCGTCACCTCGGAAAACAACCGGCAGATTTGGTTTAAAATGCCGGACAAGGAGTTGATGAAATATGTGCTGTACAAAGGCTATATCGGTATCGACGGCATCAGCCTGACCATCGGAGAGGTTGCCGCGGATAAATTTTGCGTCCACTTGATTCCGGAAACCCTCACCAGGACAACACTCGGCAAGAAACGCCTGGGAAACCGGGTGAATATTGAAATCGATCCGCAAACCCAGGCGGTTGTGGACACCGTTGAACGGGTTTTGGCGCAGCGGGAGGCCGCACTGGCCGTCGCTGCCGGACACGAAGTTAACATGAGGTAAAACGCTGTATCCCGACTGTCGGGATAGGGACGCTTTATTGCCCGTCCAGGGCAATAAAGCGTTGGAGCGGAAAGTCCAAAAGAACGTACCGCAATGGACGCTTAGCGGGGCACACGAATCCCGCCTTCAACCCCTTGCGGGCTGAACAATACCTGCCACAAATGGATGTTACGGGCGCGAAAAGCGCCGGCGCAGGCATTCAGGTAGTAGCAGAACATCCGGAAGAATCGATCCGAGTAATTTCCCGATAACGTCGGCCAGGCGGCGAGAAAACGTTCATACCAGGCCATCAGCGTTTTGTCATAATCGGCACCGAAATTATGCCAGTCCTCCATAACAAAATGCTTCTCGCTGGCCCGCGCGATATGCTGCACGGAAGGGAGGCAGCCATTGGGGAAGATGTATTTGTCGATCCAGGGGTCCACGTTCATATCGGTCTGGTTGGATCCGATGGTATGGAGCAGGAAAAGGCCGTCGCGTTTCAGGTTGCGATCAATGACGTCGAAATAGGTGGCGTAGTTTTTCGGACCTACGTGCTCAAACATGCCCACCGAAACGATACGGTCGAATTGCACGTTGAGGTCGCGGTAATCCTGCAGCGAGATAGTGACGTCCAAACCTTCGCAGCGATCCTGCGCCAGTTTCTGCTGTTCAGCGGAGATAGTCACCCCCTGAACCGAAACACCGTAGTTCTTGGCCGCATAAGCGGCAAGCCCGCCCCAGCCGCAGCCCACATCCAGCAGCGTCATGCCCGGTCTTAACTGCAGCTTTTCGCAGATCATCCTGAGCTTGTCCTGCTGCGCTTCCTCCAGAGTGGTGGCCTTGTTCCAATAGCCGCACGAATACTGCATATAGGGATCCAGCATCAGGCTGAACAGGTCATTACCCAAGTCATAATGCTCTTTGCCGACAATCCAAGCCCGTTTTTTAGACTGAAGATTCATGAGCCGCGCGGCGGCAACGCGCATAACATCCTTGAAATGCCGGGGAAGCTTATTTTCCAAACCGGCTCTTAAAACGCGCTGAAAAAAGATATCCAGTCGCTCGCATTCCCACCAGCCGTCCATGTAAC
This sequence comes from Sodalis sp. RH16, assembly GCF_047324245.1. Taxonomy (NCBI): domain Bacteria; kingdom Pseudomonadati; phylum Pseudomonadota; class Gammaproteobacteria; order Enterobacterales; family Bruguierivoracaceae; genus Sodalis; species Sodalis sp. RH16. The sequence goes on from NZ_CP178737.1 coordinate 4,756,721, forward strand.
TTTCACCCAACCCCAATGACCCGTCCTCTAGCACGCGTTTAAAAAATTCCGGGTTCTTGACATGAATATCAAACGGCCTTGCGCCGTTGATCTTTACACCTGCCTCAGCAAGCATTTCATGGATGATTCGATACCAAGCATTATCATGAAAGCTCAGGTCTTCAACACACGAGGAACTCATAGCTTCTCCATCACCTTTCTTCTGTTATAACCCCGTCAGGAAAAGCGTAGCCGATACCTGCGGGCTTTTATAATCATCCACGGGTATCCGTGGTGTCGGATGTACCACAATAAACAGAGGAATATAAAAAACACCAATAGACTGTTTGTCAGACGGGCGCTTCATAAATAGGATGACGCCATGTAAAAACACGACATTCTTTTAAAGCAAAATTATTAGACAACTCGTTATATTTGTTAACGATATTGAGTATAAGCCTGCATTCCGGTTTAGACAATAGCTGACAGAATAATGTATTTCACAGATAAGTTAATGATTTCCTATCGAAACAATAACTCATCAGGCACATTCGGCGGTATGAAATATATTATTACATTCGGGAGCGAATCACCTTTGATAAGGGGCTCAGGAGGCCGTGCGCCGCCCTTCAGGAGCGAAACGGGCCGTCGGCCACCGAACGGCGTACAATCAGGGCGGGATGCACTTCGATAATCCTGGCGTTTTCCCGTTTGCTGGTGATACGGTCCAGCAGCATGGTCAGCGCGGCCTCGCCCAGCTCTTCTTTGGGTTGATGAATGGTAGTCAATGACGGGGTAAAAAAGCACGAATTGCGCACATTATCATAACCGATAATTGAGATGTCATCGGGAACCTTCATGCCCATTTCATCAATGGCGCACATTGCACCCATGGCCATGATATCACCGCCGCAAAATACCGCCGTGGGCCTTTGCGGCCTGGACAGAATGAGTTTCATGGCCTGATAGCCGGATTCCGGTTCGAAATCCCCCTGCACAATCCATTGATGGGGAATGGCGATGCCGGCTTCTTCCAGGGCCCGCAGGTAGCCGCGATGACGGCCGCCCCCGGTATTGCGCGCCAGTTGGCCGGGTATGGCGCCGATATCGCGATGCCCCCTGGAAATCAGATAGCGGGTCGCCATGTAACCCCCGGCGAAGGCATTGTCGATAATGGTATCGGTGAAATCCCGGCGAGCTTCGCCCCAATCCATGACCACCATGGGGATATGGCGATACTCTTCCAGCATATTCAGCAACGGTTCGGGATATTCGGCGCACATCACCAGCAACCCGTCCACCCGTTTTTGCGCCAGCATCGCCAGATAGGCGCCCTGTTTGTTCAGATCGTTATGGGAGTTGCACAGCACAAGGGTATATCCCCGCACAAAACAGTGGTGCTCAATCGACTCGATAATTTCCGCGAAGTAGGGCGCTTCGCTTGAGCTGGCCAGCAGGCCGATGGATTTTGTGCGGTTGATCTTAAGGCTGCGCGCCACGTCGCTGGGGGAATAGTGCAGCTGCCCGATGGCCTCCAAAACGGCGATCTTGGTCTCTTGCGCCACAAATCGCGTCTTATTGATGACATGTGACACCGTAGTGGTGGATACCCCGGCGCGTTTCGCCACGTCTTTAATGGTTGCCATGCGTGTAGAACTCCTGTACGCCGAAATAAATAAATCGCCAATTTTCCTTGATTCGGCACTAAAGTGAAAGCGATAAAGATAAATATGCTCGGGAGTTGCTGCCCGGCAAGCTTTTTTAATCGGGTTATGCGACACTGCTTACAACCTACGGGTGTAAAGATATCCCGTTCAGCGATAGGTGTAGTGATAAGGAGAAGTGATGAGCAGCGATTTCAAATTGTCATTAATGACCACGGTATTTTCCTTGCTGGTGATCATTGCGTTCAGCTTTACCGCGGTAATGAATTAAGGCGCCCAGGCGCCTTTTTTTCCTTTCAGCGAATGGTTTTCGGCGTCACGACCCGGCGGGCGCCGACATAGTGATCCGCCCAATAATCTTCATTCAGATAGCTGATGCGGATATCGCGGCCGGTGCGGGGGGATTCGATAAACCGTCCGTTGCCCAAATAAACGCCCACATGATCCGCCGCGCCGCGGTTGGTGATATGGAAGAAAACCAAATCGCCGCTTTCCAGATCGTCTTTCTTCACCGGCGCCGCATCGCGTAAATGAAACATTTCATTGGCGGTACGGGGCATATGAATCCGTACCACGTCCTTATAAGCATAATAGATCAGGCCGCTGCAATCGAACCCGGTATTGGGCGACATGCCGCCCCAGCGATAAGGCTTGCCCATCTGGGACATCAGCTTGTTCATCGCCGTCAATTTGGCATGCTGATAGCGTTTTTTGTGGCTATCGCTCATGATGATGGGTTGATCGTTGGCAATGAGATCGAGCGTGGCGCTTTCTTTCATCCGATGCCTGCCGTAACCCTTTTTGTAGCCTTTTTTCGGCGGGGTAAACTTGGCTATTTTTTTTGCGGGGGGCATTGGATGCAATTTTTTAACGTGGTTTTTTTCGACGGCCGGCTCTTTCGCTTTGGCGACGGGTATGGAATGTAATTTTTTATTGCTGCTTTTTTCAGCAACGAGCTCTTTTGGTTTGTCTGTGCTATGACGGGTGATTTTCTGCTCGGTCACCGGTTTGCTTTTTTTGGTTATCTTCAACACCTCTTTAAGAGGTTTTCGTTTGCGTCGGTCACCTGTTTTAGCCGTACTGGACTGTGATTTTCGCTGGTCGGCATTGATACCGGCATTGGGCGCGGCATGCGCCAAATTGAAAAATAACTGAGTAAAAAGCAACACAAAAAGCGTAAAGCATAAACGCATGATTAACGCTATCCTCTGTGGCCCCAAAGAGGGGGTTATAAATGCCTCAAAGGAATTTAAGCTATTTACCCCTACTTTGCATCATGAATTATCATCATATTGTGAATAAACGTGAACGACTGCATATTTGTTGCATTCATCGGCATAATTTGGCGCAAAATTCAACAGTTTTTCAATTGTTAAAAAAGAGTTTGGCAGCCATGCCCCGGCGCCGGGTAAAAGGCCGCCTTTGGTGTTATCCTTTATTAAGGTGCTGCGCATCTTTGTCCGTGCGGGCTATGGCGGGCAAAAAAACGTTTATCTATTTATACGGTAATCGTTAGAATAGTGATTCTGAGCATAATCCCGCCCAGAGCAGATAAGGCCAGCTTATGGCTTGAGGAAGCGAGACAATGACGACGATTGAAAAAATTCAGCAGCAAATTGCTGAAAACCCGATTCTTCTTTATATGAAGGGCTCTCCGAAATTGCCTGGTTGCGGTTTTTCCGCGCAAGCGGTACAGGCGCTTTCCGCCTGCGGCGAGCGTTTCGCTTATGTGGATGTCCTGCAGAATCCGGATATTCGGGCCGAACTGCCGAAATTCGCCAATTGGCCGACCTTCCCGCAATTATGGGTGGATGGTGAACTGATTGGCGGTTGCGATATCATTCTTGAAATGTACCAGCACGGCGAGCTACAGCCGCTTATCAAAGAAACCGCGGTGAAATACGGTTCTCAGGAAGATCAGCCGTCCAATTGAGTCAGTGAGGGCTTCTAGCCTGAGCGTTCAGAACAGAAAAAGCCAATCCTATCGCTGGGATTGGCTTTGATTTTATGGTCAAAACAAACATGCTCTCCCGCTGTTCGGCCATCTCCGTGATTTGATTTAATCAGTTTCGCCGCTGCTATCGTCGCCGAGCGGCGGTACCGGCCAACCCCCGAGACGCTTCCAGCGATTCACCAGTTCGCAAAACAGCTCGGCGGTCCGCTCGGTATCGTACAGCGCCGAATGGGCCTGGCGGCTGTCGAATTCAATTCCTCCGGCGGCGCAGGCTTTCGCCAATACGGTCTGCCCAAGCACCAGTCCGCTCAGCGCCGCGGTGTCGAAGGTGGCAAAAGGATGAAACGGATTGCGTTTGAGATTGGCGCGTTCCGCCGCCGCCATCAGGAAACCATGATCAAAACCTGCGTTATGGGCCACGATTACCGCACGGTTGCAGCCTTGATCCTTTATGCCTTTGCGCACCATCTTGAAGATTTCATGCAGCGCATCGTATTCGCTTACCGCACCGCGTAAAGGATTGGACGGATCGATGCCGTTAAACGCCAGCGCCTCCGGCTGTAACAGCGATCCGGGGAAAGGTTCGACATGAAAGTGCAACGTTTGGTCCGGCACGAGCCAGCCTTCTACATCCATGTTCAATGTCACGGCGGCAATTTCGAGCAAGGCGTCGGTAGCGGCGTTAAAGCCTGCGGATTCTACATCAATGACAACCGGATAAAAGCCGCGGAAACGGCCGCGAAGGGAATTTACATCGTCTATTTCAGCCATGCCTGTTCTTACTATTTAGAAATACAGCCCGCATTATGGCAAATTTTGTTCCGGTATGCATGGCGAATCCATTTTCATTGGCTGCCCGCAATGGAATAGTGCGGTGATTAAACGGAAAATGGGAAGATAATCCTGAAAAGGGACCCCTGTCTTGGGTCCCGTCCGTTACGATGTAACTTTAAGCATTCGCGGATTTATGATGTGCGGCGCATTACCGACCGCCACCGCCGTGCCCGGCCGTGGCCAATATGTCAGTGCCCGAGGCCCAGGCCGGCGTGACGCTGCTCGATCAATTCTATTTTATAACCGTCGGGATCTTCGATAAAGGCGATGATGGTCGTGCCGCCTTTCACCGGTCCGGCTTCACGGGTAACCGTGCCCCCGGCCTGGCGGATGCGTTCGCAGGTAGCGGCGACATTATCTACGCCCAGGGCGATATGGCCATAGGCGCTGCCGAGATCGTAGCTGTCGACTCCCCAGTTATAGGTTAATTCAATAACTGCGCCTTCGGTTTCTTCGGTATAGCCGACAAACGCCAGCGTGTATTTATATTCAGTGTTCTCACTGGTGCGCAATAGGCGCATTTCGAGTATTTTAGTATAGAAATCAATAGATCTTTGTAAGTTTCCAACTCGTAGCATGGTATGTAGCAGGCGCATAATATCCTCTTGGGATCATGACGGGGTAATGTCCGCCGCAGAAAAGGTAGTCGCCAGTATAGACCGTGGGACGGCGGTTTTACAGTATGTCGGACGGGCGGGCGAGGGCAATAAATCTTGCCAGTTGGGTAAATAACGTCTTCAATGAAAGTAAATAAGGAGGGCCTGTGCCGGAACAGCTTGAGTTTTTCACCATACCCAGTCCCTGTCGCGGTATCTGCCAGTCGGACGCCCGCGGCTACTGCATTGGCTGTTTCCGTTCCCGGCAAGAGCGCTTTGACTGGATGGGGATGAATGACAACCAGAAAAAGGAGGTACTGCGTTTATGCCGCCTGCGTTATTTGCGCCTGGCGCGGGCCGCTAAAACGGCGGAGTCTCTTGGGGACGCCCCGGATCAACCCAGCCTGTTTTGACGCTGAGGTGAGTATAGATGAGGTATTAGTGGTACTGATTAATATTATTTTACGAACTAATTAGTAGCTACTTATATATTAAAATTACATTATTACCCTGAATACATGAAATATTGATATTTGTTATGTCTTCATTTAACTTAAATTAACAATAAATCACGCTGAATGACAATAATAGTGTTACAGTTATGAATAATCCGCTTGGCATATGATCTGCCTCAATATGAAAGGGTTAAGGTAGTCGCAAAGAGGAACGGATTATTGAACGTTTCCAGAGATTACCCTAGACCAGGTGGGAAAATGCGAAGGAAGGAGAGTGAATTCATCCGATTCACCGGATGTTTCGAAAACATATGCGCTCTTCGGTAACATCCATTTTATCAAAGGAATAACATGCATATTACATCCATCTCAACTTAAGTTTCACCATATTTATATATATATTTGTATTTTGCCATTCCACCCATTAGAATGGATGGGAATCCAGGGAACAAGCTTAATCAGCTTAATTATAAGGAGAGAGAATTGGAATCGCCATTAGGATCTGATTTGGCGCGACTTGTTCGTGTTTGGCGCGCACTGATTGACCATCGCTTAAAACCTTTAGAGCTTACACAAACGCATTGGATCACGCTGCATAATATTTGCCAATTGCCCCCTGAGCAGTCGCAAATTCAATTGGCAAAAGCCATCGGCATCGAGCAGCCCTCCTTGGTCCGGACGCTTGATCAGCTCGAAGAGAAGAAACTCATCACCAGGCATACCTGCGCCAATGACAGGCGGGCGAAACGTATAAAATTGACGGAGTCCGCCGAGCCAATCATCAAAGAAGTTAATCATGTTATAAATAGTACCAGAGATGAAATCCTGGCGGGTATCTCAGAACAAGAAATTCAATTTCTGAGTAATATGATCGCCAGGCTAGAGAAGAATATCCTGGAACTTTATAATAAATCCTGATCAGTTTGGGTGTGTTGCATATGTTCCATATAAAAAACCGGCATATTTTGCCGGTTCTTTATATAGACAGATGTGAATGATGTCGTACCATTGATTTTCACCCACCGCCTTAACAGTAGGGGAGAAATCACGACATGCCGCTGTGTCAGCGGGGCGAAACGGTCACGCCGCGTCCGTTGCCGGCCATGGCGACGCGTTGGCCCACGCTGAAGCGGGTCGGCCCCTGTTTTTGTACGACGATGATGGTTCTGCCGTCGTCTTCGCGAATGGTCAGCTCCACACCCTGGGTACGGTTCATGGCGCTGCCGACGTTCTGTCCGGCGACGCCGCCCACTACCGCGCCGGCGGCGGTAGCGACACCTCTGCCGGCGCCGCCGCCGATGGTATTGCCCACCAAACCACCCAATACCGCACCGCCGATGGTGCCGATAATGTTTGAATCTTCCCCACCCTGGATCTGCACCGGACGGACCCCAACCAGGGTACCGTAAGTCACGCTTTGAACTTCTTTGGCTTCGGAGGCAGAATAGACATCACCGGATAAGCCGTTGTTATTGGCACATCCTGCCAATGTCAAACCAGCCAGGGTGACCACGAGCAAACGTTTCATCATTGAAAACTCCTATTGTACGACGTTCGTCCAAGGCAAACCCAGACGGAACTCATGCTAATATAGCTGCGCTGATGGGTGATGCTACATCAGACAAGGCTAGTTTAGTTACTGTAGTTGATAATATTGAAAAAATCATAAACTGCGAATAAACGGACGCCAATTTGTGACTTTCGCAATGATTTTACGGCTAACCTTTTTCTTATTTCGTCATGATTTTGTAACAAGTTTAATTATTTGCCTGCTTTTGATGGTCTCATTCGGTAAAAATGTTAACGTTATTACAGTATGATAACCAAAACCCTCTTTATAAGGAACAAGGCCGGCTCAATGAAAACAGGTCGCTATGTGGGAGTCATGTCAGGAACCAGCCTCGACGGCATCGATGTGGTGCTCGCCGCCATAGATGAGCATACCGTCGCGCAGCAGGCCAGTTACACGCATCCGATTCCGCTGGACATCAAACAGCAGATACTCTCCATGTGCCAGGGGCAGGCGGTGACTTTATCCCAATTAGGGGAATTGGACACCCGGTTGGGCAGGTTGTTCGGCGAGGCGGTGATAAAAATGTTGCGCAACGCGGGGGTCAATGGGAGAGAGGTCACCGCCATCGGCTGTCACGGCCAGACGGTATGGCATCAGCCCGGCGGCGATTTTCCCTGCACCCTGCAAATCGGCGATAACAACCTGGTTGCCGCCATGACCGGGATTACCACCGTGGGAGATTTTCGCCGCCGCGATATGGCCTACGGCGGACAGGGGGCGCCGTTGGTGCCGGGTTTCCATCACGCTCTGCTGGCCCATCCCACGGAACGGCGCATGGTGCTCAATATCGGCGGTATCGCCAATTTATCGCTGTTGCTGCCGGGTCAGCCGATTCGCGGTTACGATACCGGCCCGGGCAATATGCTGATGGACGCCTGGATTTGGCGCCAGAAAGGTAAGCCTTATGACCTGGACGCGATCTGGGCCGCAGGCGGAAAAATTCATTCGGAGCTGTTGCGCCGGATGCTGGCCGACCGCTACTTTTCCCTGCCGGCGCCGAAAAGCACCGGACGGGAACACTTTAACCTGGGCTGGTTGAACCAGCAACTGAGCCAGTTTATGCCGATACCGCCGAGGGATGTTCAGGCGACCCTGGCTGAGCTCACCGCCCGGAGTATCTCCCAGCAGGTCATGTTATCCGGCGGCTGCGAGCATTTGCTGGTTTGCGGCGGCGGCGCCCGCAATCCGCTGGTGATGGCCAGGCTGTCGGCGCTGCTGCCGGGAATTGAGGTAAGTCCTACTGACAAATACGGCGTCAGCGGCGACGATATGGAGGCCTTGGCATTCGCCTGGCTTGCCTGCCGCACGCTGTCGGGTTTGCCGGGGAACTTGCCTTCGGTGACCGGCGCCAGCCGGGAAACCTTGCTCGGAGCGATTTATCCGGTCTGAACAGGGACATCGTTTATCCACATGTTCAACCGGGAGCAAAATAATGAAAAGAGCGATTTTCTGCCTGACCGTGCTAAGCGTGCTCGCCACCGGCGCCTGTTCCCGTCTGCACCGCGGCCCCGACGTGCAGGCGCTTCATTATCAATGCGGCACCACGCCGTTGACGGTACGGCAAAATAACCGGCTGTCGCAGGTCAGCCTGATACTTGACGGCAAACAGTTAACCTTGCCGCAGGTGGCTTCCGCTTCGGGCGTTCGCTACGATAACGGCCACTATGGCTTCTGGTCGAAAGGGAATCGGGCATTTATCGAGCGCGATGGACGCGTCATCATTGATGACTGCATCCTGAACGGGGAGAGCGGTAAATGATTGAGATTTTTAACCACGCGGCGCACAATAAAGCCACGGTTTCACGCTATATACCATTATGACTGAACAGAAAATTGATATCGCCGACCTGCGTCGGGAATATACCCGCGGCGGCTTGCGGCGGGCGGATTTAACGGCGGAACCGATGGATTTGTTCGAGCTTTGGCTCAGGCAGGTCTGCGAGGCGCAGCTCGCCGATCCCACCGCCATGTGCGTGGCGACCGTGGACGAGACCGGACAACCCTATCAGCGCATGGTTCTGCTCAAGCACTTCGACGCCGCCGGCATGGTATTCTATACCAACCTGGGCAGTCGCAAGGCAACGCAGCTGGCGCACAACAACCGCATCAGCCTCCATTTTCCCTGGCATAGCCTGGAGCGCCAGGTTATGGTGCTGGGTCGCGCGGAACGCTTGTCGGTGTTTGAGGTCTTGAAATATTTTCACAGCCGGCCCAAGGACAGCCAAATCGGCGCCTGGGTCTCGCAACAGTCCAGCCGCATCTCCACCCGCGGGGTGCTGGAGAGCAAATTCCTCGAGCTGAAACAGAAATTCCAGCAGGGCGAAGTGCCGCTGCCCAGTTTTTGGGGCGGTTATCGCGTGGTTATCGATACCATGGAGTTTTGGCAGGGAGGTGAACACCGGCTGCACGATCGGTTTATCTACCAGCGCCAGGACGCGGGCTGGAGCATCGACCGCCTGGCCCCTTAATCCCTTTCTTCATTATGCTATTCGCAGCACTTTATCACTCAATTTGTATATTACGGAGTTTTTTTGATGGCAAGCAGCAACCTGATACAACAATTGCAAGAGCGGGGCTTGATAGCCCAGGTAACGGATGAGGCCGCGCTTTCCGAGCGGCTGGCTCAGGGGCCGCTCTCGTTGTATTGCGGTTTCGACCCGACCGCCGACAGCTTGCATTTGGGACATTTGGTGCCGCTGCTGTGTTTAAAGCGTTTCCAATTGGCCGGACACCGTCCGGTGGCGCTGGTGGGCGGGGCTACCGGCTTGATTGGCGATCCCAGCTTCAAGGCCGTTGAGCGCAAATTGAATACCGCCGAAACGGTGCAGGAGTGGGTGGATAAAATCCGCCGGCAGGTATCGCCGTTCCTGGATTTTGACTGCGGCGAGAACAGCGCGGTAGCGGCAAATAACTACGACTGGTTCGGTAGCATGAATGTCCTGACCTTCCTGCGGGACATCGGCAAGCATTTTTCCGTCAACCAAATGATCAATAAAGAAGCGGTGAAGCAGCGCCTCAACCGCGACGATGTGGGAATTTCCTTTACCGAGTTTTCCTACAACTTGCTGCAGGGCTATGATTTTGCCTGTTTGAACAAGCAATATGGCGTTGAGCTGCAGATCGGCGGGTCCGATCAGTGGGGGAATATCACTTCCGGCATCGATTTGACGCGGCGCATGCATCAAAAAACGGTGTACGGTTTGACCGTGCCGCTCATCACCAAAGCCGACGGCACCAAGTTCGGTAAAACGGAAGGCGGCGCGGTATGGCTGGACCCGCTGAAAACCAGTCCCTACAAGTTTTACCAGTTTTGGATCAACACCGCCGACGCCGACGTTTACCGGTTTTTAAAATTCTTCACCTTTATGCCCATTGAAGAGATCAATGCCCTGGAAGCGGAAGATAGCAACAGCGGGACCGCACCCAGGGCGCAATATGTGCTGGCGGAGCAAGTGACGCGCCTGGTGCACGGAGACGCGGGGCTGGCGGCGGCGGTGCGTATTACCCAGAGCCTGTTTTCCGGCTCATTGCAGGATCTTACCGCCAACGACCTGCAACAGCTGGCCCAGGACGGTATGCCGGTGATTACGCTGCAAAACGGCGCGGATCTGCAACAGGCGCTGGTGGATGCGCAACTGGTGCCATCCCGCGGTCAGGCCCGTTCGCTGATCTCTTCCAACGCTATTGCCGTGAACGGTGAAAAACAGTCCTCGGCGGAGTATGTCTTTACGGACGCCGACCGCCTGTTTGAGCGTTATACCCTGTTGCGGCGCGGCAAGAAAAATTACTGTTTGATCAGTTGGAATTAAACGTATCGGCAGGGGACCGAAACCGGCCCCTGCGATGTTGTCGCTGGTGTTAATCAACCGCCTGGGATTCCGCCCGTTCGGCATGCAGCGCCGCAACCACGGACGGGCGAAGTTTTATCCGCTGGTAAAAATGCCCCACCGTCGGGGTGGCGTAGAGATCAAATCCCAACCGGTCGGCCCAGGTCAGCATGGTGAACAGATAGGCATCCGCTACGCTGAACCTGCTGCCGAGCAAATAATCCTGACCGGCCATTTCCCGGTCGAGATAGAGCAATTTACTCTCCATTTGCTGGTGTACCTGCTCTTTGTAGTCCGGCGGCAGGTGGGTATCGAATAACGGGCTCAGGCCTTTATGCAGCTCGCTGGCGACATAATTGAGCCATTCCATGGCCTGATAGCGTGACAGGGTGCCCGCCGGCGGGATCAATTGACGGTCCGGCACCAAATCCGCCAGGTACTGCACTATGGCCACGACTTCGGTCAGCACGGTGCCGTCGTTCAACAACAGCGCCGGTACTTTGCCCTTCGGATTTATCGTCAGATAATCTTCGCCGTGCTCGGTTTTTTTAGTGCGAAAATCCACTTTTTCAATCGTGAAATCCAGTCCGGCCTCGCGCAGGGTTATGTGAGCGGTCAGCGAGCTTGCACCAGGCATATAGAAAAGCTTCATAAACGACCCCCCACGATGATGCGTTCTCATAGAATACGTCCAACTTAGGTGGCAGGATAGCGATGGTTGCATCGCTGTCATAGTTTTTCATTCTGAAAGGCAAACAACGGCTGTTTTGCGGTAGCGCAACAGGGCAAGTCAGGCATAGACTTTTTCCCTGAACTCGCAGAGATCCTCAATCAGGCAAGAGCCGCAGCGCGGCTTGCGGGCGATACAGGTGTAACGTCCATGGAGAATCAGCCAGTGATGGCAATCAACCCGGAATTCAGCCGGCACGACCTTGATAAGCTTTTGCTCCACTGCCGCCACGTCCTTGCCCGGCGCGAACTCAGTGCGATTACAAACCCGGAAGATATGGGTATCAACGGCAATGGTAGGCCAGCCGAAGGCGGTATTCAATACCACGTTGGCGGTTTTCCTGCCTACGCCGGGCAGCGCTTCAAGCGCTGCCCGGTCTTCAGGTACCCGGCCCTGGTGCTGCTCCAGCAAAATCCGGCAGGTTTTGATGATGTTTTCCGCCTTGCTGTTAAAAAGCCCGATGGACTTGATATGGCTTTTTATCCCTTCGGAGCCCAGAGCCAGCATGGCGGACGGGGTGCCGGCCACCGGAAACAGCGTGGCGGTGGCCTTGTTGACGCTGACGTCGGTGGCCTGGGCCGACAGCAATACGGCAATCAATAATTCAAACGGCGATCCGTAGCGCAGTTCGGTGGTGGGATGGGGATTGGCCTCCCGCAAGCGGCTTAAAATGGCTATACGTTTAGCCTGATTCATGATCCTGCCTGTTCCTGTTCCTGTTCCGTCGTTTGTCTTACCGCCGCCTGACGCTGCCGGGCTTTAAGCCGGTGGTCGATGACATGTTTTCCCGCCAGCATAAATCCCAGCCCGATAAAGGCGCCGGGGGGAAGCATTGCTATCAGGAACGGGGTTTGCAGATGCAAAATGTCTATTCGCAGCGCTTTGGCCCACGGCCCCAGCAGCCGATCGGCGCCGTCGAACAGGGTACCGTTCCCCAGCAGTTCGCGGATGCCGCCGAGCACCACCAGGGCGCCGGTGGACCCCAGCCCCATAGCCAGTCCATCCAGGGCCGACAGCGCCACCGGATTTTGCGAAGCGTAGGCTTCAGCCCGTCCCATGACTATACAGTTGGTGACGATAAGGGGAATGAAGATGCCCAGCGACTGGTAAAGGCCGTAGGCATAGGCATTGATAAGCATCTGCACCGTGGAGACCACCGAGGCGATGATCATCACATAAATAGGAATACGAATCTCGGCGGGCACGAAGCGTCGCAGCGCCGAGACAGCGCCATTGGTGCAGGTCATTACCAGCGTGGTGGCTAAACCCAGGCCGAGGGCGTTGGTCACGGTATTGGATACCGCCAGCAAGGGGCACAGGCCCAATAACTGCACCAGCGAAGAGTTATTTTCCCATAGGCCCTGGCGCAAAAGTCGTCTGGCTTCACTCATTTTCTCTCCTCCCGCATGTGGCAACGCCCTGCATATCTTCCGGCAGGGTTTCCAGATAAAGCGCCGTGCGTTTCACCGCGTTCACCACCGCGCGAGGCGTGATGGTGGCGCCGGTAAACTGATCGAAGCCGCCGCCGTCTTTTTTGACCGCCCAGAAGCCATCTTCCGCCGAATCAACCCTTTTACCGCTGAAATAGGTTATCCAATCCGAGACGCGCAGTTCAATCTTGTCTCCCAGCCCCGGCGTTTCATGATGTTCGGTAACCCGTGCGCCCAATACGTTGCCGTGAAAGTCCGCGCCCACCAGTAGCTGGATGGAGCCGGAGTAGCCGTCCGGCGCCGTGGACTCTATGGCCGCCGCCACGGCTTTACCCTGTTTGCGGGCCAGGTAGAGCCGGTGGGGGTTCGCATTGCCCAGTGCGCTGTCCGTCACCAGATAGCACTCCGCCAGCATATCATTATCATGCAGCCCCGGCGGCACCACTTCATCGAGCAATTGCCGCTGCTGATTGACGGCCTGTTGCCGGATGGCGGGTTCGGTGAGGGCGTGCACCAGGGCGGTAAGGGCGGTGAACAGGGCGGCAAAGACCGCCAGGGTAATGCCGTGCTTGCGCATAATGCTCAACATCCGGCGCTCCTCATGGATGTCCGTAGGCACGGGGCTGGGTATAATGATCGATAAGCGGCACGCAGATATTCGCCAGCAATACGGCAAAAGCCACCCCTTCGGGGTAGCCGCCGTAGGTGCGGATAAGCCAGACCAGACCGCCGGTCAGCGCGCCGAATATCAGCCGCCCGCGATGGGTGGTGGAGGCGGTTACCGGATCGGTGGCGATAAAAAACGCCCCCAGCATGGTGGCGCCGGAAAACAGGTGCAGCATCGGCGGCGCGGCCTGGGGCATCAACAGCCAGGCCAGGACGGCGCAAAAACCCAGGCTCGCCAGAAAGGCGATGGGGATATGCCAACTGATGATGTTGCGCAGCAGCAGATACAAGCCGCCCGCCAGGAAACCAAGATTGACCCATTGCCAGCCCAGCCCCCCCAGCCAGCCGTTATAAAGCGGCTGTTGCAAAAGCCGGGCCGCATCGCGGCCGGCATGCAGGCCGGTTTTGTAATTATCCAGCGGGGTGGCCTGGGTAATCCCGTCAAACCCCTGGCGCACCTGCTGTAAATCCAGACCCAGGGACGTATGGCCGGAAAAAATAAGCCCCAGGGTATCCGCCAGTCCGGCGGGGTGCAGCCGCATGCTCTCTTCCGGCAGCCAACTGGTCATTTGTACCGGAAAAGAGATAAGCACGATGACATACCCCACCATGGCCGGATTGAAGGGATTATGCCCCAGGCCGCCGTAAAGCTGCTTGGCAATGATAATGGCGCACAGCGTCGCCAGGACAATGACCCACCAGGGACCCAAGGGCGGCAGGCTTAACCCCAGCAGGACAGCCGTCAGCAGCGCGGAGTAGTCGGTGAGTTTTGCCGGTACGGATTGTTTGCGCAGCGCCGCCGCCGCCGCCTCGGCCAGCAATGCGGTGATGCAGGCCAACACCACCTGAATCAACGTGCCGTAACCGAAGAAATAGCTCAGGGCGAGGAAGCCCGGCAGGCATGCCGCAATCACCTGCGACATGATCTGGCCGGTGGTTAACCGGTTATGGGTAAATGGTGAACTCGCTATTCTGAAAGCCATTTATTCCTCTTGAGGCTGTTTTGCAGCGGCGGCTTTACGGGCTTTTACCCGGGCAATGGCGGCGGCGACGGCATCCTGCTGCTGATGATGCAGGTCAGAAGTGACGCCGTCACCGTCAGCAGCAGGCCGCTGCGGCGCGCCGGACGCCATGGACACGACTTTTGTCGCGCTGGAGGGGACGGTATCACCAAGGGATACTTTTGCCGGCATCCGCGGGACGATTTCGTCCAGCTTCACCGCCGCCTGCCGGTGGCGCAGTTCTCTGGCTGTTTTTTCCCGTTCGCGCCGGGCAAGCTTGGCCTCATAACGCGCCCTGGCGGTGGCTGATTTTTCCGCTTCCCCATCGAGGGCCCGGATCTCCGCTTTTTCCCGACGGTAATAGTGCACCAGCGGGATATTGCTCGGGCAAACATAGGCGCAGGCTCCGCATTCTATGCAATCGAACAGATGATGGCGCCGGGCCTTGTCGTGCTCCTGGCCGCGGCTGAACCAGTAAAGCTGCTGGGGCAGCAGTCCGGCCGGGCAGGCATCGGCGCACAGGCTGCAGCGAATGCAGGCTTGCTCGGGCTGCGCTTTGGCCAGCTCCCCGGCGGCGGGGGCCATGATACAATTACTGATCTTGACGATGGGGACATCGAGAGACGGCAGGGTAAATCCCATCAATGGCCCGCCCATGATAACCAACTGCTCCCCTTCGGCAACAAAGCCCGCATGGCGCAGCAGATGCCCCACCGGGGTGCCGATGCGCCCCCAGACATTGCCCGGCTGTTTCAAGGCGCCGCCGGACAGCGTCACCACCCGTTCGGTAAGAGGCTCCCCGTCTATTACCGCCCGCTTGATGGCGAAAACCGTGCCCACATTCAGCATCAACACGCCGATGGAGGCCGAATGTTGGCCGAAGGGCACTTCCCGCCCGGTAAGGATTTTCGTCAGCTGCTTGGCGCCGCCGGAAGGATATTTGGTCGGCACAACCCGCAGCAGGTAATTCGGCCGCTGCGCCAATGCCTGCTCCAGGGCGGATGCGGCGGCCGGTTTGTTATCCTCGATGCCGATGAGTACGCGCCCGGGGGCGACGGCATGGGCCACCACATCAATGCCCGCGACAATTTCATGGGCCCGTTCCCGCATCAGCCGGTCGTCGGCGGTAATATAAGGCTCGCATTCCGCGGCGTTGATAATCAGGGTCTCAACGCTGCCGCCGCCGGTGATTTTGGCGGCGGTGGGGAAACCCGCGCCGCCCAAACCGGCGATGCCGGCCTGATGTATCCGATTCAGCACCCACTGGGCGCTATGCCGGCGGAAATCGGCCGCCGGCTGCAACGGGCACCAGCTGTCCAAGCCGTCGGCGCGCAGGATGATGCAAAGCTCAGCCAGCGCCGACGGATGAGCGGTGATATGGGAAGTAATAGACTCAATCACCCCGGAGGTGGGAGCATGGACCGGCAAGGTGCGCCCCAGGCCGCGGGTCAGGGGCTGCCCGCGCAGCACCCGGTCGCCGGCGGCGACGCACAGTTCACCCTCCGGTCCAAGATGCTGCTTGAGAGGGATAATGAGCTGGTCCGGCAACGGCACCGCGCGCAGCGGCGTACCGCTGGACTGCTCCTTCATTTCCGGAGGATAAATGCCGCCGTCAAATTCCCAGATGCGGTCTTTGCGCAGTTCGGAGAATAAATTAAACATGGTGCTCCAGGGAAATGACCTGAACCGGGATGCGGGAAAGATCCCACTTCCAATTTTGCGCGGTGTCCGCCAGCGGCCGCATTTCAATGCAGTCGGTCGGGCAGGGCGCGACGCATAAATCACAGCCGGTGCAGAGCTCGCTCACCACCGTATGCACCGCCCGGGTGGTGCCGATAATGGCATCCACCGGACACGCCTGGATACATTTGGTGCAGCCGATGCAGTTGGCCTCATCGATCCAGGCCACGGTGGCCACGGGGCGGGACGCCTCGCCGCCGCCGTCCAGCGGCTGCGGCTCCACGTTCATCAAACCGGCGATTTTCAGCATCACCGGTTCTCCGCCGGGGGCGCACTTGTTGATTTTTTCGCCATGGACCGCCACCGCTTCGGCATAAGGCTTGCAGCCGGGATAACCGCACTGCGCGCACTGGCTTTGGGGCAGCAGGGCATCGATCTGTCCGGCGACCGGATCCTCTTCTACGGTAAAGCGGCGGGCGGCAAACCCCAGCAGGGCCCCGCATAGCAAAGCCAGCAGGCTGAGCGCGCCGACGGCATAGACCAAGACCATCAGAATTTCACCAGCCCGCTAAAGCCCATAAAGGCCAGCGACATCAGTCCGGCGGTCACCAGGGCGATGGACGAACCCTTGAAGGGCGCCGGTACGTCGGCCACCGCCATGCGTTCCCGGATGGCGGAGAACAGGATCATCACCAAGGAGAAGCCCGCCGCGGCGCTGAAACCATACACCGCGGACTGCAGGAAGTTATGGGCAAGATTGATATTGAGCAGCGCCACGCCGAGTACCGCGCAGTTGGTGGTGATAAGCGGCAGGAAAATGCCCAGCAGACGGTAGAGGGAGGGGCTGGTCTTTCGCACCACCAGTTCGGTGAACTGCACCACCACCGCGATAATAAAAATAAAGGAAAGGGTACGTAAATAGGCCAGATCCAGGGGTTGCAGGATAAAGTCATTTATCAGCCAGGCGCAGATGGACGCCAGCGTCATGACGAAGGTAGTGGCCATGCCCATACCCATTGCCGTTTCCAGCTTTTTGGATACGCCCATAAACGGGCATAAGCCGAGAAATTTGACCAGGACGAAATTATTTACCAGCACCGTGCCGATAAACAGTAGCAGGTAACCATTCATTGCCGTACCCATTTAAAAAGACGCGGGCTATTATCCGGCATAGGTTCCCTTTCGACAACACAGTTTCCGTAGGGTTATTATCCGCCGGCGGCCGGTATGCCCTATGCCGATAGCGGATTTCCGCCTTCCGGTGGCCATGGCCGATATCATGGCTGGATAAAGGTATGCTTAACCCGCTGCGAGCGTTTTATGTAAGGCACGCCGAGAGCCGCCGCCAGCAGCGGCCAGTATAGCTGGTGCAGCGCCAACTGGTCGGTGATAGGGGAAAAGGCAAAGGCCTTCAGGGCCAATAAAACCCCCGCCAGCAGCCAGAGGATAAATATCTTGGGAAAGCGCAGGGAGCGTCGGAGCATCAGCCGCAGCGTCCAGAAGGTAAAACACCACATGGCGGCGGCGGTGAGCAGCGAGGCCAGCCATTGCAGACCGAACATGGAGTGTTGCGCGGACTGTGAAAGCGCGTCCCAGTGGTTCACCAGCGCCAGCAGGAAGATAATGATGATAAGGCTCGCGCTGATAAGCGCCACCCCAAGGTAGGCCGTCGCGACCCACAGCCAGCCGCCGATACGCGGCGGGGAGCCCGCCGGAGCGTGGCCGGCGTTCAAATCACGAACCGCCATACGGATTTAGGCACCTGGCCGAGATCGAACAGACGGCCGCCGGAGGCCAGTTCCGCCCTGCGGTGATCCGCCGCCCGGTACATATTGATGATTTCACCGCTGTCCACCAGGGAGTAATTCAGATGATCGAACAGCTTTTCCAGGCTCTCGGGGGTGTTTACCTTACGGAATTTTAATAAGTACTCTTGCGCAGTCATTGTTGAGCGTTCAGGGAAGGAAATATAAGCAAAGTAGTATATTCAGTGCGGCTCCGGTGTCCATATATTCCGCTATAAAAAGCTAAAAAAGCGCGGGGCGTTCAGGCCGGGAACGGATTGTCCCCGGCCTTATAAACAAAACGTCTTATTTCGCCGCTAGCTTATAATAGAGTTCATTCCAGCGCAGGGCCTGCTTGAAGTCGGGAATGCGGGTGTCATTATCGATAACCAGCAGTTCGATACCGTTCATTTCCGCATAGAGCCGGATATGATCCAGGTTCAGGGCCTGGCTGAATACGGTATGATGCGCACCTCCGCCCAGGATCCAGGCTTCCGCCGCCACTTCAAGGGACGGCTGGGCCTTCCAGATGGCGCGGGCCACCGGCAGCTTCGGCAGGGGATGGGGCTGCTCGATGGTATCCACCACGTTCACCAGCATACGGAACCGGTCGCCCATATCGATAACCGAGGCGTTAACCGCCGGGCCGGCCGGGGTGGAGAACAGTAGCCGCGCCGGGTCCGCCTTGCCGCCGATACCGAGGAATTGCACGTCCACGGTGGGTTTTTCTTCTTTGGCGATACTCGGACACACTTCAAGCATATGCGAGCCAAGGGCGAGGTTATTCTCCGGCTGGAAGTTATAGGTATAATCTTCCATAAACGAGGTGCCCCCGGGCAGACCGGCGGCCATGACCTTAAGGATGCGCAGCAGGGCCGCGGTTTTCCAGTCCCCTTCGCCGGCGAAGCCATAGCCTTGCTGCATCAGGCGCTGCACCGCCAGCCCCGGCAGCTGCTTGAGTCCGTACAGATTTTCAAAGTTGGTGGTGAAGGCTTTACAGCCCGCCTGCTCCAGGAAGCGTTTCATGCCCAGTTCGATACGGGCCGCATCCAGCAGGTTCTGGCGTTTTTCGCCATTGTGCTTGATTTTGTCGGTGAGGATGTAGGAAGCTTCATACTCTTCCACCAGCGCGTCGATATCGCCGTGCGAAACTTCATCCACCACGCTCACCAGATCCCCCAGGCCGTAAGCGGTAACCGAGTAGCCGAACTGGATTTGCGCGCCAACCTTATTGCCTTCGGTCACCGCCACTTCACGCATGTTGTCGCCGAACCGGGCCACCACCAAATGCTGGCTCTCTTCGCGGGCCACCGCGGCGCGCATCCATTTGGCGATGCCTGCATGGGCCTGCGGGTCTTGCCAGTGGCCCACCACGACCTGATGATTCAAATGCATCCGCGCGCCGATGAAACCGAATTCACGGCCGCCGTGGGCGGTCTGGTTCAGGTTCATAAAATCCATGTCCATGGTTTCCCACGGGATTTGCGCATTGAATTGGGTATGGAACTGCAGCAGGGGTTTATTCAGGATGCTCAGGCCGCCTATCCACATCTTGGCCGGAGAAAAAGTGTGCAGCCAGGTGAGCAAGCCGATGCAGCGGGTATCGTAATTGGCCTCGCGGCACAATGCCAGGATTTGATCCGGCGAGGTGACCAGGGGTTTCAAAACCAGCTTGACCGGCAGGCCTGCCTCATCATTCAGGCCCTTGACCACGGTCTGCGCATGTTCGGTGACTTGCCGCAGCGTTTCCGGGCCGTAAAGATGTTGGCTGCCTATCACAAACCAGACTTCGTGCTGTTGAAAATTTTCCATAATGACTCCTGTGCGTCTCCGTCAAAGGGAGGTTTCGGGCGGCGGTCTTTCCCGCGGCCCGGTTTTTGTTGGTTAATGCCCGATGGCAGCCGTTACGGCATAGGCGGGTTCAGCGATTTCGCTCCAGTGCCGGTAGCGTTCATACAGGACCTGGAATGAGGAGACTTTGTCAGGGTCCGGCTGTAGGACGCGTTCGATTTTACTGGCCATATGCTGCTGGGCCGTGGCGATATCCCCGTAGGTACCCGCCGCCACCGCGCCGAAAATCGCCGCTCCCAGGGCACAGCATTGGTCGGAGGCCACCAGCTGCAGCGGACGATTCATGACATCCGCCAGCACCTGCATGATGATCGGCGATTTGCGGGCAATGCCCCCCAGCACCAGCACGTTCTCCACCGGAATGCCCTGATCAACGAAGCACTCCATGATGGCGCGCGCGCCGAAGGCGGTGGCGGCAATCAACCCGCCGAACAGCGCCGGCGCGTCGGTGCCCAGGTTAAGTCCGGTGATAACCCCTTTCAGGCGCTGGTTGGCATAAGGAGTGCGGCGGCCATTGAACCAGTCCAGCACCACCGGCAGATGTTCCAGGGACGGTTCCTCAGCCCAGGCTTCGGCCAGCGCCGACAGCATGTCGGTTTCTATGGCCTCGAGCGCCGGCTGTAGGGAAGGATTTTGCCGTGCGGCCCGGCGCAGGGGCCAGCCCAGCACCTTGCCGTACCAGGCATAAATATCGCCAAAAGCCGACTGTCCCGCCTCCAGGCCGATAAAGCCGGGAATGACGCTGCCGTCCACCTGGCCGCAGATACCGGCAATGGAGCGTTCGCCGACTTTTTGTTCATCGGCTATCAGGATATCGCAGGTGGACGTGCCGATGACCTTTACCAGGGTATAGGGCTGAGCGCCGGCCCCCACGGCGCCGATATGGCAGTCAAAGGCCCCGCCGGCAATGGTTACGGTAGCCGGCACGCCGAGCTTTTGCGCCCATTCGGCGCTGATGCGGCCCACCGGCAGGTCGGCGGTATAGGTGTCGGTAAAGAGCGGGTATTGCAGATTTTCCGTCAATACCGGATCAAGGGCATGGAGAAACGCTTTTGGCGGTACGCCGCCCCATACCGGATGCCAGAGGGATTTATGTCCGGCGGAGCAGCGGCCGCGCCTGATTTCCTCAGGACGCGTGGTGGCAGACAATACCGCCGGGATCCAGTCGCACAGCTCAATCCAGGAGACCGCTTCCTGGCGGACCTGGCGGTCCTGGCGGGTGATATGGAGGATTTTTGCCCAGAACCACTCCGATGAATAGACACCGCCGATATAGCGGGAATAGTCGGGGAATTCACCGCTGCGGCACAGTTGGTTGATGGCTTCAGCTTCTTCTATGGAGGTATGGTCCTTCCACAAAATAAACATGGCGTTGGGATTATCGGCGAATTCCGGCCGCAGGGCCAGAACCCGGCCTTCGGCATCAATGGGGGCCGGCGTCGAGCCGGTGGTGTCCACCCCGATGCCGACGATGCTTTCCCGCTGCGCCGGCGACAAATGCGCCACCACGGCGCGGATCGCCTGCTCCATGGACTCCAGATAATCCGCCGGATGGTGGCGGAACTGGTTATCCGCGGGTTTGCAATACCGGCCCTCGCGCCAGCGCGGGTACCAGACAACTTCGGTGGCCAGCTCTTTACCGCTGCCGCAGGCAACCGCCAGGGCGCGCACTGAATCACTGCCGAAATCAAGCCCGAGGCTAATGGCCTCTTCAGTCATGCTCGTATCTCCTGTTAACCCGAAACCTGATGATGTCGATAACCATAAGGGGGTTTTAATCGGGCAGTGAGGAGACGTTAGCTGGAAGTATGCACTTTCCTGCCGCCAGTGACTGAAATGTGATGTTCCTCATAAAGTCCTTCACAGATGAATTTTGCTGTATCTATGCACAAAACTGCTGTTATTGAGAACTGTGATAACGCTCTACATTTTGGTAACACGTAAACGTTAAAACTACATCCGTCTAAAGGGCCCGATTGGATAAATGGCGACTCATAGGCCGCCTGGCAGTACCACCGGGTAAAATCTTACCGACTGATAACGCTTACACGCTTCAGCATTTCGAAGCAGAGCGATAATAATTACCGGAGAGTTCCATGCATAAATTCACTAAGGCACTGGCGGCAATTGCAGTAGCCGCTGTTATGTCTCATTCGGCTATGGCGGAGAACATGAAGTTGGGTTTTTTGGTGAAACAACCTGAAGAACCCTGGTTTCAAACCGAATGGCGTTTTGCTGACAAAGCCGGCAAAGATATGGGCTTTGACGTGATTAAAATTGCCGTACCCGATGGTGAAAAAACACTTAATGCGATCGATAGCCTGGCGGCCAGCGGTGCCAAAGGGTTTGTCATTTGTACCCCCGATCCCAAACTTGGCTCGGCGATTGTCGCCAAAGCACGCAGCTACGATATGAAAGTCATGGCGGTGGATGACCAGTTCGTCGACGCCAAAGGCAAACCCATGGTTAACGTTCCCATCGTCATGATGGCCGCCACCCAGCTGGGCCAGCGCGCCGGCCAGGAAGAGTTCAAGGAAATGACCAAGCGCGGCTGGAAAGTGGCCGACACCGGGGTCATGGCCATTACCGCCAATGAGCTCGATACCGCTCGTCGCCGCACCACCGGCGCCATGGATGCGTTAAAAGCCGCCGGCATACCGGATAAACAAATCTACCAGGTCCCCACCAAGTCCAATGATATCCCCGGCGCGTTTGACGCCGGCAACTCACTGCTGGTCCAGCATCCCGGCGTGAAACACTGGCTGATTGTCGGCATGAACGACAATACCGTGCTGGGCGGCGTGCGCGCCACCGAAGGTCAGGGATTCAAGGCGCCTGACGTTATCGGCGTCGGCATCAACGGCGTGGATGCGGTGAATGAGCTGTCCAAAAACGAATCCACCGGTTTCTACGGTTCTTTATTGCCCAGCCCCGACGTACACGGTTACAAGAGTATCCAGATGATGCATGACTGGGTAACCAAGGGCGTTGAACCGCCGAAATTCACCGAAGTCACCGACGTGGTATTGATTACCCGCGATAACTTCAAAGAAGAACTGAAGAAAAAAGGCCTGTAATTTTTAACCGACATTTTTAACGGAACAAGTGTTTGCCGGGACGGCCGAGGCCGTCCCGGTCCATGACGACGTCATTCATCAAGAGGATGTGTCCGTGTCAGTCAAAACCCCTGATAGTTACCGTAGCGGGATTGCCGGCGCACTGTCCGGATCTGTTAACGCGAGGATGTGTTCATGACAATTCAGACACCTTATCTATCGTTTCGCGGCATTGGTAAAACCTTTCCCGGCGTGAAAGCGCTGGACGATATCAGCTTCGATTGTTATTCGGGTCAAATCCATGCCCTCATGGGGGAGAACGGCGCCGGGAAATCGACTTTGCTGAAGATTCTCAGCGGCAGCTATACGCCGACGCAGGGCGAAATCCTGATCAAGGGGCAGCCGGTTCATTTCAATACCACCACCGATGCGTTGAACGCCGGGGTAGCGATTATTTACCAGGAACTGCATCTGGTTCCCGAGATGACGGTGGCGGAAAATATTTATCTGGGTCAATTACCAAACAAGCACGGTTTTGTTAACCGCGGCATTCTGAATTATGAAACCAAGCTGCAGCTGGAGCATTTGGGGCTGGATATCGCGCCGGAAACGCCGCTTAAGTATCTGTCCATCGCCCAGTGGCAAATGGTTGAAATCGCCAAGGCATTAACCCGTAATGCCAAAATCATCGCTTTTGACGAGCCCACCAGTTCATTGTCGGCGCGGGAAATAGAGCAGTTATTCCGTGTTATCCGCGAGCTGCGCGCCGAGGGACGGGTCATTCTTTACGTTTCCCATCGTATGGAAGAAATCTTTACGCTGGGGGACGCCATCACGGTATTCAAAGACGGCAAATATGTGCGCACCTTTGACGACATGACCGCCGTGGACCACGACATTCTGGTGCAGGCCATGGTGGGGCGTAATCTGGGGGACATTTATGATTATGTTCCCCGTCCCCACGGCGACGTCAGGCTGGAACTGGACAAAATAGAGGCGGTGGGGGTGAAGACTCCCATTTCCTTATCGGTACGCGCCGGTGAAATCGTCGGTCTGTTCGGACTGGTGGGAGCGGGGCGCAGCGAACTGATGAAAGGCCTCTTCGGCGGAACGCTGATTACCGGCGGCCAATTGCTGCTGGACGGCAAACCCATTTCCATCCGTTCCCCCATTGATGCCATCAGCGCCGGGCTGATGCTCTGTCCGGAAGACCGCAAGGCCGACGGCCTGATTCCGGTACATTCAGTGCGGGAAAATATCAATATCAGCGCCCGGCGCAATACCGTTAAAGCCGGCTTTTTGATAAACGATCAATGGGAAAAATCCAATGCCCTGGAGCATATTCGTGCGTTGAACATCAAAACGCCTTCAGCCGAACAGTTGATCATGAACCTCTCAGGCGGCAATCAGCAAAAGGCTATCCTCGGCCGCTGGCTGTCGGAGGACATGAAAGTGATCATGCTCGATGAACCGACGCGCGGCATCGATGTCGGCGCCAAGCATGAAATCTATCACGTGATTTACGAATTGGCGAAACGGGGAATTGCCGTATTGTTCGCATCCAGCGATTTGCCGGAAGTATTAGGCCTGGCGGACCGTATTGTGGTGATGCGCGAAGGGACGATATCCGGCGAGCTCACCCACTCGGAAGCCAGTGAACAAAAAGCCCTGAGCCTGGCAATGTTACATACAACCCATACCAGCCCCGCGGATGCGGTTGCCTGATTGTGAAGGAGTCAAAGATGTCAACGGTCACTACATCTTCGCCAAAGGCGAATAAATCGTTAAGTTTGTCTCGGGTTTGGGATAACTACGGCATGCTGGTGGTATTTGTCGTACTGTTTGTCGCCTGTACCATTTTCGTTCCAAATTTCTCCAGCTTTATCAATATGAAGGGCCTTGGCCTGGCGGTTTCAATGTCCGGCATCGTCGCCTGCGGCATGCTGTTCTGCCTGGCTTCCGGCGATTTCGATTTGTCGGTGGCCTCGGTTATCGCCTGCGCCGGCGTCACCACGGCAGTGGTCATCAATGCCGCAGACAGCCTGTGGCTCGGTGTGCTGGCGGGGCTGGTGCTGGGGGTAATCTGCGGCCTTGTAAACGGTTTCGTCATCGCCAAGCTGAAAATCAACGCCTTGATAACCACCCTCGCCACCATGCAGATTGTGCGCGGTCTGGCCTATATCATTTCCGATGGTAAAGCCGTGGGCATCGAAGATGAACGATTCTTTGTGCTGGGCAATTCCAACTGGCTGGGCCTGCCGGCGCCGATATGGATCATGGCTATTTGCATGATCATTTTCGGTTTTCTGCTGAACAAGACCACTTTCGGCCGCAACACGCTGGCCATCGGCGGCAATGAAGAAGCCGCCCGCCTGGCAGGGGTGCCGGTGGTTCGCACCAAGATCATCATCTTTATCCTCTCCGGCCTGGTATCGGCGGTGGCGGGTATTATCCTGGCCTCGCGCATGACCAGCGGCCAGCCGATGACCTCGTTGGGATATGAACTGATTGTCATCTCCGCTTGCGTGTTGGGCGGGGTATCGATGAAAGGCGGTATCGGTAAAATCTCTTACGTAGTGGCCGGGGTGCTGATTCTCGGTACGGTGGAAAACGCGATGAATTTGCTGAATATTTCACCGTTCTCCCAATACGTGGTGCGCGGGGTAATCCTGCTGGCGGCGGTAATATTTGACCGCTACAAACAAAAGGCGAAACGCACGGTGTAAGGTTTTGCGGGCCGCCGCGACGAAAAGCGCCGGTCCGCTCACAGTTTTATAACCGTTGCAGGCTATTCCACGCTCTTGCGGATATTCTCAATCAGACGACAACCTGTCCGGAGGTGAGATGTATCATAGAATGACTCACGAGACGCAATCAAATCCGCTCTTGCCCGGCTATATGTTCAATGCCTATTTGGTTGCCGGCTTAACGCCGATCATTGCCGGCGGGCCGCTGGATTTTTTCATCGATCGTCCTGATGGCATGAAAGGGTTTATTCTTAACCTGACCATCAAAGGCCAAGGAAAAATATTCGAAGGCGACCGTTCATTTGTTTGCAACCCCGGCGATCTGTTGCTGTTTCCGCCGAAGTCGGCGCATTATTACGGCCGTTCTCCGGACAGCGACTGCTGGTATCATCGCTGGGTCTATTTCCGCCCCCGGGCCTATTGGGCCGATTGGCTGGAGTGGCACAGCAAGATTCATGATGTGGGACGGCTTTCTTTGGGCAATGACAATTTGCTCACCGAGTTCGACCGCCTGCTGGCCAACATAGAGCAGACCCAGCGCTCCGGCCGGCGTTTTTCCGAAGAGCTGGGCATGAATCTGCTGGAACGCCTGCTGCTGCGCGCCATGGAAGAGGACCCGCAAAGCCCCAGCAAAATCATGGACCCGCGCATTATCGAGGCTTGCCAGTTCATCACCGGTAATCTGTCCGGCGAGCTGCGTATCGACGAAGTGGCCCGTCACGTCTGTTTATCCCCTTCGCGCCTGGCGCATTTATTCCGCGAACAGGTGGGAATCAATATCCTGCGCTGGCGGGAAGACCAGCGGGTTATCCGCGCCAAACTGCTGTTGCAGACCACGCAGGAATCCATTGCCACCATCGGCCGGGTGGTTGGGTATGACGATCAGCTCTACTTTTCCCGGGTATTCCGCAAGCGCGTGGGGGTTAGTCCGAGCGATTTCCGTCGGCGCAGCAGCGAGATCAATTATCCCGGCCGCAGCATCCAGGCCGCCAATAACTGGCAGTTGCAAAGCGAAAAGGCTATCGGAGAATAATAATTTATTGCTACTGTTGGTCCGGTAAAGATTGATTTGCCGTCTTCCCATCGAGGGCGGCTCCATCGAAAATAAGCCTAAAAGAGGAATAACGATGGCTGAAAATATCGGAATCGGACTGATTGGTTATGGTTTTGCCAGTAAAACCTTCCACGCTCCTTTGATCAAGGGCACTGACGGCCTGCGGGTGGCGGCGGTCTCCTCCAGCGATGCGGGTAAAGTTCAGGGGGATTTGCCCGGCGTAAAGGTGGCGGCGGATCCCAATGAGGTTATCAACGACCCGGCGGTCCAACTGGTGGTGATTCCCACCCCGAACGAAACGCATTTTCCGCTGGCAAAACAGGCGTTGCTGGCGGGCAAGCACGTTATCGTGGATAAACCCTTTACCGTGACGTTGTCACAAGCACAGGAATTGAAGCAGCTGGCGGAAAATCGCCAGGTGCTGCTGTCGGTATTCCATAACCGCCGCTGGGACAGCGATTTCCTTACCGCTCGCCAGCTTATCCGCGACGGTATCCTCGGCGACGTGTTGTATTTCGAGTCCCATTATGACCGGTTCCGCCTGGAGGTGAAGGACCGCTGGCGCGAACAGCCCGGCGCCGGCAGCGGTATCTGGTACGATTTGGGACCGCATCTGATTGACCAGGTCTTGGTGCTGTTCGGTATGCCGGTGGCGATAAACGTCGATTTGGCGCTGCTTCGTCCCGGCGCGCTCACCGATGACTATTTTCACGCCACGCTAACCTATCCGCAACGGCGGGTGGTGCTGCACGGCTCCATGTCGGCGGCGGCGCCCACTCCCCGCTATACCATTCACGGCACCAAAGGCAGCTTCGTTAAGTTCGGTCTCGACGCTCAGGAAGCGCGGTTGAAAAACGGTGAAGTTCCGCCGCAGCCCGACTGGGGCGTCGATACCCAGGACGGCGTGCTGACGCTGCCGAAAGGCGGCGTCATGACCGAGCATACCGTCCGCACCCAGCCCGGTAATTATCCTGCTTATTACGCCGCTATCCGGGATGCTATCCTGGGAAAAGGCGATAATCCGGTAACTCCGTCCGACGCTATTCGCGTAATGGAGTTGATTGAGCTGGGTATCTCCTCATCGGAACAGAAAAAAACATTAGCGGTAAAGAACAGTTAATGACATGGTAGGGGTTTTGGGCGATCCTGGGATCGCCCTGGTTTCGGTCGACGGTAAGGGTAGTGGTCATGTCGTGGTTGCAACGTTTACGTATTGATAAGTTTTTACTGGTGTTGGTTTCAGTGGTTATTTTGGCGTCTCTTTTCCCTTGTCGCGGCGTTTTCAAAACATTGTTTGAATACCTCACCACCGCCGCCATTGCTTTACTGTTTTTTATGCATGGCGCCAAGCTGTCGCGGGATGCCATCATCGGCGGGATGAGCCATTGGCGTTTGCATCTGGTGGTTTTCCTCAGTACTTTCGCACTGTTCCCGCTGCTGGGTCTTGCCATGAAGATTTTTCAGCCGTCGCTATTGTCCACGCCGGTCTACCTGGGCTTTCTTTATCTGTGTGCGCTGCCCGCTACCGTTCAGTCCGCTATCGCGTTTACTTCCGTGGCCGGCGGCAACGTGGCGGCCGCTATCTGCAGCGCCTCCGCCTCGAGTATTTTAGGGGTATTTTTATCGCCGGTGCTGGTGGGCCTGCTGATGAAAACCCAGGAAGGCGGCGGATCGAACAATACGCTGCATGCCATCGGTTCAATCATCCTGCAACTGATGGTGCCTTTTGTGGTGGGCCATCTGGCGCGGCCGCTGATTGGCGGCTGGGTGAACCGTCATAAAAAGCTGATTAATATTACTGACCGGTCATCAATACTGCTGGTGGTTTATACCGCCTTCAGCGAAGCGGTGGTAGGGGGCATTTGGCACCAAATCACAGGCTGGTCGCTGGTGTCGATTCTGGTATACTCGCTGATGCTGCTGGCCATTGTGCTGGTCATCAATACCTGGACCGCCCGTTTGCTCGGGTTCAGTACCGCCGATGAAATCACCATCGTGTTCTGCGGCTCCAAAAAGAGCCTGGCCAATGGAATCCCCATGGCAAACGTTTTGTTCCCGGCGGCTGCGGTGGGAACCATGGTGCTGCCGCTGATGATCTTCCATCAGGTCCAACTGATGGTGTGCGCGGTGCTGGCGCAGCGCTACGCCCGCAAGCAGGCGTCACAGCGGGAGAAAAGCGCGCTAAGCGCCACGCCCGGCGAGTAATTATAACTCTTATAATTTTGGCAATTGTTGCGACTGTAAAATTAAAAAGCGGACCGAAGCCATGGCGGCTCATTCAGTCCGCTTTTTTTCAACAATAATCTCGGATATTGATTTTGCTAAGAGGATTAATGATGCGGCCGCAGCTTATCCAAGATTATTTTCAATGGGTGATCGGCTTCTAAAAGACTTTCCCATTGAAAATACAATGAAAATAAAAAAAACACATATTAAATTGTTACATGGTTGTGAAAGATCGTATAATGAATATGGTTTGGATTGTCTTTTAAATGAGTGAATTTTCATGTAACCCTGCGTGATGTAAAGTTCCATTTTAAAGGATCTCTCATTATTTAAAGTGGAATTTCAATAATATTTAAAATTTTTTATTTCACATATAAAAATTTAATTAATCAAATGGAGATGATTAACAGTGATTCCTTCAATGGTCAAAAATAGGGATTTACCTACCTCTGCTCCCCAACTAGATGTCAAAATGGCTCCTTTAACCGTCGGCGATGTTTTGAAAATGACCCGCTTGGAGCATGGCGATCCTTTAAATCATCGCCGCATGAGACATTTCTCCTGGGTGGAGAACGAGTGTTCTTCCCTCAAGGGCCGAATCGATTACATCAACAAGACCACCTCGCGCATCATTGAGTCCATCCCGCTGAGGGAAAGCCCCGTTACGCTCGTGTCCCTCGGTTCGGGTGGTCTCCTGACTGAATATATTATACATCAGCAACTTAAAAAAGCGGCCTATCGGCAGTTATACTGGCGCGTTATCGACCTGGACTATCAAAATAGCGGCTACGAGCAGTGCCGGAAGGATTTCAAGGTTGAGGCGGGAAACGAAAATGTCAAGGCATTCACCACTGAACAGGCCTATTTTAGAAAATCGATTGACCATAACTTTTTGTCGGATAACGACAAAAATCAAGGCGCGGTTGTGGTGTTAAATGTCTCCCCACCGAGAGCGATAACAGATTCCTCTTCCACGGCGGATTATGATTCTGATTGCATGCTTATTCGAGGAAGGCCTATAGAAGAGGCCGAAAGGCGAATGGTATTTATCTGTTAATGGCATCGCCTGCGTCTAAAGAGGATCTGCTAAACGTGAAAAAGGCATTATCCGAAGGTGACTCAATCGTTTATCTGGATTGCGCCTTGAATTGCTCGGTTAATAGCAGCGGAAAGGTCGTGGTAATACACAGTCCATCACCGACTGGACGTGCTCTGAATGAGGGAATTAAGCCTTATGTGGATAAACTGGAAGGGGTGGCCAATTCTGTAGGCCGGAAAATTGACCTCCTTAACCTGAACAAATCGCTGGAAGGGTTTGTTGATGAAATGAATAGCAAAGGCGCATTTGCCTTGAAATTTCTGGTTTCTGATTATGATACAAGTTTAGACAAATTGCGCGAATATTTTCTCGACGGTAATAACCCGGTTATATTTGCGACTTTTGATAATAATGAGTGTTCTTTTACATAAAAAAGAAAGGGGAAATTCCCCCCAAGCGCTGCTCATTCATTCGGGCATTGTCCTATGAACGTTGTGCCAAACGGGGATTTACCTGCTCCCTCGGGCATGGGCCTTTTTACGCAGCATCTCCTTCTCCGCTTCGCTGATAAACGCAAGAGTCAATCCGTTTTGCTGCGCTGTGCGGATTTGCTGTGGGCTCAACCCGGCCTCGGGGGCAGCGACCCGATACTCATAATCCAGATCGATGCCCTGAACCGCCGGGTCGTCTGAATTTATTGTGGCCAGTATGCCATGCTCTAAAAAACGTTTCAGCGGATGCTGCTCGAGAGAGGGCACGGTGCTGGTTTGCACATTAGAGGTGAGGCAACTTTCGATGCCGATACGGTGCAGCGCCAGAAAATCCATCAAATGCGGATCCTCAATGGCTTTCACCCCATGCCCGATGCGCTGGGCTCCCAGCTCGTTGATGGCTTGCCAGATGCTCTCCGGCCCGGCGGCTTCGCCGGCATGAACGGTGATATGCAGACCCGCATCCCGGGCGCGGGTAAAATGCGTTAAAAACAGGCTGCCGGGAAAACCCAGCTCGTCACCGGCCAAATCCAGCGCGGCGATGCCGTCGCCGCCGGACAGGATGGCATCAAGCTCCTGCGTACAGGCGTCCTCGCCAAAAGTCCTGCTCAAAATGCCGATTAAACGCACCATCACGGGATAATCTTCGCAGCCGGCGCGTACGCCGTCTATTACCGCTTCAACCACGCCCGGCAGCGGCAGTTGATGCTTCATAGCCATATAGTAGGGTGAGAAGCGCAGTTCGGTATAATCCAGTCCCAGCGCCGCGGCATCTGCCACGTTCTCGTAGGCGATGCGTCGGCAGGCATCCAGGGATCCCAATACCGCCACGCCCCAGTCCAGCTTTTGCAAAAAGCTCACCAGATCGGGTTCGGTGCGGGTGACCTGAACATGTGCGAGCAGTCCCTCAAGATTGTCCGCCGGCAAGGGCAATCCGAATTGGCGGCCCAGTTCCAGTATGGTTTGCGGGCGGATATTACCGTCCAAATGGCGATGGATATCGGTTAACGGCAGGGATTTATCAATCATGGGAGCGGTTCTCCGAACGTGGCGGGGGATGACCGGCATTGACCGGGCCATCGGCGCCGCGAGGCTCAAATGAGGCTGTCGGGCCCCCGATCTGGCGATAGGGGGCTCTGGTTTTGCCGTTAAGGCTGCGGCACGGCCTGGGGCTGTACCGGCTGCGTCGGGCTGTCCGGTGCGCCGAACAGGCCGAACAAACCTAAAAAGTTCTGCAATGACATCTTCTGGCCGTTCAGATTCACCTGATTGTCGGCATAGTGAAAACTGCTGCTAAGAACATTATCATCCACGGTGGTCAATTTGAACATCTGGCCCATGGCCGCCAATCCCTGCACCTGCTGCTTAGCCAGTTTTTGCGCTTCATCGGCGTTATAACCCTGGATTTTGGCGAACTGAGTGGTTAATTCAGTGGCCATATCCAGCGGGATGGTCAGCTTGGCATCCAGCTTATTGACAAACCTCGCCAGTTGCAGCTCCGGCGTCGTCGCCGGCGCGCCGGGCGGCAGCTGGGACGGGTCGTTTACATTCAGCGTCAGGTTGAAGGCGCTTTCGCCCTTGCTGTTTTTCCAGCTCAGGGGGGCGATAGACAAATAGGGACTGCCCTTAAGGGCCAGCGGCAGGCTGGTAATCAACGCCTGGGTGATCTGTTCCTGCTGCACAGCCGGATCGGCGGCGCCGGTCTGCTGCATGATCTGCTGTACCTGATTATGGTACCGATCGCTGAATTGCGCGATGGCCTTGGCATCAAGGTTGGACAGCTTGACGGTCAATTTACCGGAACCGAATTCCTGACCCTGCACATGGAGCATATCCAGGCTGTAGGCGACCTGTACATTCAGCTTATCGCCGTCTTCCGTGGCGGTGGTTACCTGGGACAGGTTGTCGGTGTTGAGCATGTCCTTGCCATCAAGGTTGTAAATCAGCGATTTTACCTTAAGGGTATTGTCGCCGATGCTGTAACCCTGCTTACCTTTATGGGTATCGCTGTCGACGCTCACATCATGCAACGTCACCTGTTCCCGCTGCTGGAATTGATTAATCCCCGCCACCACCAGGCTGGAAAGGGCGCCATCCAGCGTAACCTTGTTCAGGTCGTGATCAATGGCGGCATTAAGCTGGCCGCCGCTGGAGCGGACCAGCGAATCGGCATCTTTATAATCGAGGGGGGCGAAATCGATGGCCGACACCGTATCGCCGCTATAGCCGACGCGGGTGACGGCGGATACCGGCGACTTACCCTGGCTGGCGGCTATCAGCGGCTTGACGAACGGTGTCTCGGCCAATCGGCTCTGGACAGACGCCATACTGGGGATAAACACGCCTTTTTTCAGCTGGGCGAAGGGAAAAGGACCGTGATCGACGTTTTCCCTGATGACGATTTCGTCGCCGGGTTTTAGCGGCTTATTGTCACCGGTGCTGCCGTCCGACAGCAATACCACGTTCAGACGGCTGGAGAACAGCGCCCGGTGGTAATCTTGCACCGCCAGTTTCACCCCGGCTTCGGGAAAGGTGGTTTTGATGCGGGCGTTGGCTTCATCCAGCAGGGCGGGCAACCGTTGTTCAAACTGTTTGCCGGTATACCAGGCCGAGCCGGTCCATGCCGCGCCTAAAATGACAATAACGCCGACGGCGATAAGTGATTTTCTCATTGTCGATTCATCCTTATTATTATTTCCCATTCCAAGTTGTTGTAACGAGCCAATAAACGAACCCTGCCTTATACCCTTCCTGTTACAGGCTGTCGGGTACACCTGCTATCAATAATAGCAGCAATAGCGGGCCTTCCTGACGGAACAACCGTTAAAGTTCGTTAAAAACTCGGGCCAGCCGGCCGGTGCCGCTGGCGTTGACCGGCGACTCCTCCGCGCCGATAAATGCCGATTCGCCGGCGTTGAGCCGCAGGGATTGCCCCCCTTTTTCCAGCACCGCCTGGCCTTCGACGCAAAACAGAATGGCCGCGCTATGCTGTGCCAGCGCCTGGGGGTTCGAAGACAGGTTATGCAGCGAAAAAGCGAAATCCTCCACCGGAATCGGGAAGCGCAGGGCAGCGCCGCTGCCGGTGGGCTGGGTCAGCAATTCTTCCTGCGGCTTGGCGATAAATTTCACGTTCGCCAATAATTCAGGCACGTCGATGTATTTCGGCGTCAGTCCGGCCCGCAGCACGTTATCCGA
Organism: Sodalis sp. RH16; assembly: GCF_047324245.1. NCBI lineage: Bacteria > Pseudomonadati > Pseudomonadota > Gammaproteobacteria > Enterobacterales > Bruguierivoracaceae > Sodalis > Sodalis sp. RH16. The sequence continues at coordinate 4,790,553 of NZ_CP178737.1, forward strand.
GTTGGCCATGACTTCCAGCGCCACGCCGTGCAAATAGGCATGGGGCGTTTCGGCATAAAGGAACATGGCCTGGCCGGGTTGCAGGGTAATCACGTTGAGCAGCAGCGGGGAGAACAAACCGCTGTCATCCGGATAATCACCGGCAATCATGCGAATGGTGTCCCATGGCTCGCCGTGCTGATGGCCCAGGGCATTTTTCAGGATATCCAGCGCCAGCGATTTTTCCTCGCCGGCCATACTTAACAGGTCGCCGAACAGCTGAGCCAGATGCGAGGGATCCGGGTGCTGCAAAAACGCGGCGATGGAGGGATGGGCGCCGGCCACCGGCTGCAGCAGGGAAACCATCGATGACAGTTCGCGAAAGCCGTTCATGGCCTGAAAAGGCGTCAGGGCAAAAACCAGTTCGGGCTTGTGGTTAGGATCCTTGTAATTACGATTAGCGGCGTCAAAGGGTACGCCCCGGCGGTTTTCCAGCTCGAAACCACGCTCGGCGGCGGATTTGCTGGGGTGGACCTGAATGGACAAGGGTTCCTGGGCGCACAGCACCTTGAACAAAAACGGCAGCTCGCCGAAACGTTCGGCCACCGCCTTGCCCAGCAGCGCCGCCGGCTGCCGGGCTATGTAATCCCGCAGGCTGATGTCATGGCCCTGTTCATCGCTTATTACGGAGCTGCTTTTGGGGTGCGCGCCCATCCAGAGCTCCGCCATCGGCTGGTTGTCCGGATTGGCAATGCCGTACAGTCTGGACAAGGCATCCTTACTGCCCCAGGCGTAATGCTGAACAGAGTTGATCATTTTTTTCATTGTTAACTGCCCTTACTGAATCCCAAATGTGATATCGCGAGCCGGTCGCATAATGGTAAGCTTTTCTACGGCACTATACTATCAATGTCCGGCGTTGGCTTGGAACCGTGGCCGGGCAGGATATTGATCATTAGGAAGAATACCAGGAGGCATTAATGACAGCTACCCGCGTCGAAAAAGATTCCATGGGACCGATCGAAGTACCGGCCGAACGTTTGTGGGGAGCGCAAACCCAGCGCTCCCTGGAACACTTTCGTATTTCCAGTGAAAAAATGCCGCCAGCCCTCATCGCCGCCCTGGCCCGGACCAAACGCGCGGCCGCGCAGGTCAACAAGGATTTGGGCCTGTTGCCCGCCGATCGCGCCGACGCCATTATCAGCGCGGCGGACGAAGTGCTGGACCACAAGCATCCGGAAGAATTTCCGCTGGCTATCTGGCAAACCGGTTCCGGCACCCAGAGCAATATGAACATGAATGAAGTGCTGGCCAATCGCGCCAGCGAACTCCTGGGGGGACGACGCGGCGCGGAGGGGCGCCTGGTGCATCCCAACGACGATGTTAACAAAAGCCAGAGCTCCAACGACGTCTTTCCTACCGCCATGCATGTGGCGGCGGTCATCGCCCTTAACGAACACCTGCTCCCCAAAATCAATGCATTAAGGGAAGTCCTGGCGCAAAAATCCGCCGATTTTCGTGATATCGTCAAAATCGGCCGCACCCATTTGCAGGATGCCACCCCCTTGACCCTGGGTCAGGAAATTTCCGGCTGGGTATCGATGCTGGACCACAGTCTCACCCATATCGAGCAGAGCATTCCTCATTTATGCGAGCTGGCGCTGGGGGGCACCGCGGTCGGTACCGGCCTGAATACCCATCCCGAATACGCGGTGCGGGTGGCGAAAGCCCTGGCGGAGCTCACCGGACATCCCTTTGTCACCGCCCCCAATAAATTCGAAGCGCTGGGCACCTGCGACGCGCTGGTTCACGGCCACGGCGCGCTGAAAGGGCTGGCGGCGTCAATGATGAAAATCGCCAACGATGTGCGCTGGCTGGCTTCCGGCCCCCGGTGCGGTATCGGCGAAATCAGCATCCCCGAGAACGAACCGGGCAGCTCAATCATGCCGGGCAAGGTCAATCCGACGCAGTGCGAAGCCATGACCATGCTGTGCTGCCAGGTTATGGGCAATGACACGGCGGTGAATATCGGCGGCGCCTCGGGCAATTTTGAATTAAACGTCTATCGGCCGATGATCATTCATAATTTCCTGCAATCGGTACGGCTGTTGGCGGACGGCATTGACAGCTTTACCCGCCACTGCGCCGTGGGAATCGAGCCCAACCGGCCCCGCATCGAACAGTTGTTGAACGAGTCCCTGATGCTGGTTACCGCCCTCAATACCCATATCGGTTATGACAAAGCGGCGGAGATCGCCAAAAAGGCCCATAAAGAGGGGCTGACCTTGAAGGCCTCGGCGCTGAAGCTGGGCTATTTGACCGAAGAGGAGTTCGATCAATGGGTCCGGCCGGAAGATATGGTGGGCAGTCTTAAAAATTAATCAGCCGCAAGCTAAGGCGTTAGTCTTCGGCGACATACAGATGCAATCGTTCAATAACCAAATGCGCCGGCCGTGAGGCCGGTTTGTATTTATGCCTAATGGTATCGCGTCGATAATCTGTTAATTCCCCCAGTTGGGGCACCGGCGCCCCGGCATGCCGCCGGCACAAAACGATAAGCGGGGAAGGGCAGGCGTATTGAATCTGCCGCTGCTGTTCCTGATACCACACGCGGGCGATGGGCTGTACCTTCACCGGCCGCCTTATTTTCAACCGGATATCCGGCGGCAGTTTGCCGATGACATCCATCTCCTGCCGTATTTTCTCGCTCCACTGCTCTTTACTGTAAGGGGGCACCGCACGGCCTGCCTCCAGGCTCTTTTTCAGCATGGCCAGCACCTCCGCCCGGGTCAGGTTTTTTATTATCTGCTTATTGGCCCAGCCGAAACGGACGCTCCAGGGATCGACAATAACCTGTAATGCCCGATAGGCGCTCAGGGTTTTCAAGCCGCGCAGATGCGTGTGGACAAACTCGAAACGCTGTTCGGGAGGCAATGCCGATTCCACGGTAATCATATGGGACAACTCGGCTTTAAGGCGATTAATTTCCGCCGTCAACGCCAGCACGTTCTCAAGCAAAGCCTCATCAACATCAAAACACAGGGCGCCGGGCAGGCGAATGGCCGCCTTGGCGCTGCTGTTCTGATTCTGATGGTAGATAAACATCCGCTGGAAGTGCTCCAATCCCCGGTTGAGGGCCTGCGCCCCGAGATGCTGAATAACCGGGATACCCGTAACGGGTTGATGCTCGCGGCCTTTTTGCACTTCCGGCAATTCGAAAACCCGGCCGGTGAGCCAGGGGGCGTCAGTGAGCAGGAACTGAAAATTCCTCAGGCGTTCTTGCAGCGTAGTGAAACGCTCATTAAGCCGGACTATAAGGTCAAGAGGACGCATAAGAAAGACTCCTTTAGTTACAACATACAATATATAGCCAAACAAAGCCACCCCTTAACAACCGAGATCCCAGTCGCTTGGCAGGATCTCGGGGATTTTGAAGAAGAGCGCGTTTAAAGCCTGCGTAGCTCAGGTAGATGACGCAACCGCCGCGCCACAAACAGGGCTATGAGCAGCAGGCAGGATAGGAACAGCACCACGCCGGTCCAGCCGAAACTGTGCCAGAAAAATCCCCCCAGCGTGCCGGCGGTGCTTGACCCGACATAATAGCAAAAGAGATAAAGGGAGGATGCCTGCCCCTTGGCACGGCGCGCGCGCCTTCCTATCCAGCCGCTGGCGGTGGAGTGGGCGGCGAAAAAACCGGCGGTGAACAGCATCATGCCGATGAGGATGATAATCAGGGAATCAAACCAGGTAATCAGCAGCCCCGCCAGCATAATCATAATCGACACCATCAATACCGGGCCGCGGCCGTAGCGGGCGGTCAGGGCGCCGGCTTTGGGTGAGCTGTAAGTGCCGGTGAGATAGACGACTGAAAGCAGGCCCACCACCGCCTGGCTGAGAAACCAGGGCGCGGCCAGCAGGCGATAACCGATGTAATTAAACAGCGTAACAAAGGCGCCCATCAACAAAAAGCCTTCGGCGAACAGCATCGGCAGACCGGCATCACGAAACTGCAGCCGGAAATTAATAGCCAGCGTATGGGGTTTTAGGGAAGACGGGCGAAAATGACGCGATGCCGGCAGGATCCGCCAAAACATCACGGCGCTGGCCAGCGCCAGCAGGCCTATAACCCCGATGGCGATACGCCAGGAAAAAAAGTCGGTCAGAACCCCGCTTAACAACCGGCCGCTCATGCCGCCGATGGAGTTACCGCTGATATAGAGCCCCATGGAGAAGGCCACCACGCTTGGGTGGATCTCTTCGCTCAGGTAGGTCATCGCCACCGCCGCCACACCGCTTAAGGATAACCCGACCAACGCGCGGATTATCAGGATTCCCTGCCAACTGGTCATAAACGCGCTCATTAGGGTAAACAGCGCCGCCAGCAAAAGCGCCACTACCATCACCGATTTGCGTCCGACGGCATCGGACAGCGGACCGGTTATCAGCAGTCCCAACGCCATCAGGCCGGTGGACACCGAAAGCGACAGACTGCTGGTGGCCGGCGATACGCCGAAATCCTGTGACAAGACCGGCAAAATAGGCTGAACGCAGTAGAGCAGGGCGAACGTGGCCAAACCGGCGGAAAAAAGCGCTAACGTCAACCGCATAAACTGCGGCGTACCACGTTCAATGAAGGCGAGTTTAACCGGAAGATGATGAATGGCGGCTGACGTTTGATGAGGCGTCGCAGGCTCATGCGCGGTGTTACGCGATGGGGTGTTCACACTATATCCTTTGGAAGTATTTGAGGGAAATCATAGGAATATTTGTCTTTGTTGTCTAATATATTAATAATCTCAATTGATATGTTTAAAGTATGAATACTGAGTTGCGTCATATTGAACTGCGCCATTTACGCTATTTCATCGCCGTCGCTGAAACGCTGCATTTCGGCCGCGCCGCTGAAAAGCTGCATATTTCTCAACCCCCGTTAAGCCAGCAGATCCAGATACTGGAACAACAGGTGGGCGCCCAGCTTTTGGAACGCAATAATCGCAATGTGCGCCTGACCCCGGCGGGAAAACTATTTTTGCAGCAGGCGTGGCTGATTATCGAGCAGGTCAATCAGGCGGCGGACCGCGCCGCCCGGATCCATCGTGGTGAGCTGGGAGAGATTACCGTTGGGTTTACCTCATCCACCCCCTTTATCAGAAGCATCTCCGCCAGCCTGCTGGCCTTTCGGCAGCAGCATCCCGATATCCATATTCAAATGGTGGAAACCAACACGAAGCAGCAGATTGAACCCTTGCTTAACGGTAAATTCGATATCGGGTTGATGCGTAATACCACTCTGCCTGATGGACTGGATCATCAATTATTGCTCCGCGAACCGCTGATGGCCTTGGTACACCAGGATCATCCGCTGGCCAAGGAGCCGGATAGCGTGATTTCACTTCGGCAATTGGCCCGTGAGCCGTTTGTCTTTTTCGACCGCAAGGTGGGAACGGGCCTGTATGACGATACGCTGCTGTTGCTAAAACGGTTCGATATCCAGCCCTATATCACTCAGGAAGTAGGCGAAGCAATGACGATTATCGGCCTGGTTTCCGCCGGACTGGGGGTATCCATACTGCCGGCTTCCTTCGCGCGAATCAGGGTGGACAGCGTGCGTTATCTTACTTTAAAGGAGCCCGAAGCCAAGACGGAGGTCTGGCTGGTCACCCACCGGCAGCGCACACTTTCCGCCGCGGCCAAGATGTTGATCAATTTAATGTTAAAAGAATAATGGTAGACTTGGTATCAAGGAAAGACCTATAGCGGGCGCGAGCGTCACGAATGTCCTTTTCCGCCATGGCTGCTACGGTAAAAGACGCCGAACACAGCTGATAATGTGCGTTAAATCACATAACTAATCAAATATTTGACGGTTAAATCTAAAAGTCTCACCATAGCCGGAATCAATTATTTTATAGCGTGAAAATATCAGGAGCAGGGTGAGTGATTGGCCATGGTCAACCGGGGCATATCGATCAAATCAAACAGACCAATGCGGGTGTTGTCTATCGTCTGATTGATTCTTTTGGTCCGATTTCGCGTATCGCCTTATCGAAAGAAGCCCGGCTCGCCCCGGCCAGCATCACCAAGATTGTCCGTGAACTGGTGGAAGCCCATCTGGTGGCGGAAACCGAATATCAGGAAAACGGGCTGCGCGGCCGGCCGGCCATCGGCCTGGTGGTGGAAACCCAAGCCTGGCATTTTCTTTCAGTGCGTATCGGACACGGCACTATTACCTTGGCCCTGCGTGAACTCAGCAGCCATCTTATCGTTGAAGATACGGTCCCTTTGGCGGCACAGGCGCCTGAGCCATTACTGGTACGCCTGATACAGACCATCGACCAGTTTTTTATCCGCCATCAAAGCCTGTTGGAACGGCTGACGGCTATCGCCGTGACCCTGCCGGGCATTATCGACGCCTCGGCGGGCATGGTACACCGCATGCCCTGGTACAATGTGGATAACCTGTCCCTGGGGCCCGCCCTGAGCGAGCATATCGGCGTACCGGTCTACCTGCAGCATGATATCTGCGCCTGGACCATGGCCGAGGCGCTGTATGGCGCGGCGCGGGGTTGCAACGACGTCATCCAGATCGTCATCGATCACAATGTCGGCGCCGGCGTAATTACCGGCGGAACCCTGCTGCATGGCGGCAGCCGAAGCCTGGTGGAAATCGGCCACACCCAGGTGGAGCCTTATGGCAAACGCTGCTACTGCGGCAATCGGGGCTGCCTGGAAACCGTGGCCGGTATCGAAAGCATTCTTGACCTGACCCGCCAGCGCTTGGCCCTTAATATGGATTCCGCCCTGAACGACACCGGCGTCAGCGTGGAGTCACTCTGCGCCGCGGCCAACGCCGGGGATACCCTGGCCCGCGACATTATCGTCGGCATCGGCAACAGCGTGGGGCGGATACTGGCCATTATGGTCAATTTGTTCAATCCGGAAAAGATTCTGGTGGGTTCGCCGCTCAACCCGGCTTCAGACATTCTCTTCCCGGTGATCCTGTCCAATATCCGTCAGCAATCGTTGCCGGATTACAGTAAAAACATCACAGTACAAGCGACGCGCTTTATGAACCAGGGCACCATGCCCGGCGCCGCGTTGGTAAAAGATGCGCTTTACGACGGTTCGCTGCTGTTGAAACTGCTGCAGGGTTAATTTCGTCAATACCAAATAATCCTATCTATCTCCCTTTATACATCAGCCATCATTTTAAGATATCACACTTTATTTAAAGAAGGTTTATTGGAAATCGTCTTCTGTTGTTATTAAATAGAGTTGTCCTAAGAAAAGCTTTTCATAAATCATCTGTTGTTAAAAGGTTAACACATGAATAATTCAACTACCGCTATATCGTCGTTTGTATTCCCCCAGGAGCGTCCTGGCAATGTGACTTCCAAAAACGATATAAAAATCAGCAGTAACTCGAAAATTTCTCAGCATATTAAAAATGTTCATTCGGAGTTTGGCGGAGTCTTTATAGGCTCTGACAACCCCGAAGAGCCTTATTTTGTCACTGGGAAAATCCATGCGGACAAAAATATCGAAATACGCAATGCTGTCATTATCGATGCTAACATTGAATCAAAATTTGGCAATGTTAAACTTGAGGGGTGCTTGATTGGTGCAAATGTCAAAGCTCACAAAGAACTTACGACAATAAATTGTGACCAAGCATCAGAAAAATATTTGACATCAGAATTCTCCAATGTGAATCTCATTAACTCTAATGCTGGTCATGTCAAAGCGCATAAAGATATCAGCATAGACCACTTATCAACTTACCAATCAACTCACTCAAATTTTGGCACGGTATTCGATCAAGGTACCGGCTGGCAATATCCCACACGGGTTTCTAACCCTGATTTAAATGGCTTTTCTAACGTGAATGACCTTATTGCAATAATATCAAACTATTACCCTCCTACACAGCAACTCCCTACCAGACCCGCTTTAACCAATGGGAATACCCGTGGGAATGAATTAGTCAGGGTTAATACTCCGTTTTCCCAACAGACTTCCTGGCGTGCGATAGCCAATCCTCAAGGGAATGAATTAGTACCAGCAAATACTCAATTTCCCGAGCAGCTATCCAGACCAGCAATAACGAATGGAAATGAGCCAACCAGAGACCCCCGTGAGCATTTGAGGAATGCTATGCAACAGTTCTTATCCAGGAGATGAGATGCAATGTCCGTAGCAGCTAACAAATCAATGCATGCGCGGGGGAGAGTTTGCTTTTCCTTATGCATGCTTGAACCAACCCTTATGTATACGGCGGCGGCATAGCGACACACACTTTCCGGCCTAAATTCGTATCATAAGTGCATCTTCCGATAAAATATTGAGCTAACGCAAGCCGTGCCGGGAGAATATCACGTACATTTCTCTTATCCGATCATTTAAACATGTCCAATGGATTAACGACAGGCTGGAGTTGTCATGTTGAAGCGTATTTTTGTTGCCGGTACTGATACCGCTGTCGGCAAGACCATTGTCTCGCGCGCGCTGTTGCAAAACCTGGCGGCCCGTAAGCTGACCGCGGTAGGGTATAAGCCCATCGCCCGGGGCAGCGAGGAAACGTCCGAAGGTTTACGCAATAAGGACGCGGTGATCCTCGGTGCCTCTTCTTCCATTAAGCTGCCTTATGCTGAGATAAATCCTATTACTCTGCGGGAAGAGGAAATCAGCGCCTATACCGGCGGTGAAATCAATTACGGCCTGATGTCCCAAGGGCTGCAGCATTTGAGCGAATTAGCCGACACGGTGGTGGTGGAAGGCAGCGGCGGATGGCGGACGATCATGAGTGACTACCGCCCTTATTCAGATTGGGTGATCCAGGAGCAATTGCCGGTAATATTAGTGATCGGTATTAAACTTGGCTGCATTAATCACGCTTTATTAACCGCGCAGGCCATCATTCATGATGGCTTACCATTATTAGGCTGGGTGGCCAATCGTATCAATCCCGGATTAGCCCATTATGCGGAAATTATGGATGTTCTGAGAACCAAAATACCCGCACCTCAATTAGGTGAATTGCCTTATTTACCTCGGCCGGAACAGCGCGATCTCTCCGGTTATATTGAATTAGGCAGCATCATGGATCAAAAAGATATAGCGTTCGCTTGATCTTGAAGTTGATTTGCTTGCTTAACAAATTATGCAAAGCGTAATGAGTTTTGTGCTGTCGGCACAGTATATCTATGCGTGATAGCCAGGGCGAGGGGAGCCGCCCTGATGTCATATCGTTTGTGCTAGGGGCTGGGGGCGCTGTTGGTATCGGCGCCGGTACGCAGATAAACTATTTTCTGCGTATCATTGTCGCAATGGCCCACAACCTGTCCGCCGGCCTGGTCAGCCTGATCGCTGGGAACTATATCCAAATGGAAGCTGGATTCCTCCACGCCGTTGGCGACAATCTTCTGGGTGATATCCGCTTTAACGCTTTCACAGGAGGCCTGCGCCGCTA